>NZ_FODT01000022.1 GCF_900110435.1 Rhodopseudomonas pseudopalustris | reverse complement strand
TAGGCGATGGGGGCTTTATACGCGCCTACATCCGTAGGTGTCAACACCTGTAGGCTACACCCGTACACGAACCCGAGGCGGCTATGGACTGGAATGACTTCTTTGAGCGAACCCGCGTGGCGGCCAAGGTCGAGAGCTATTCAAAGCTGGCGCCGCTGCTGGGTATCACGGACGGCGCAATCGGCCACTACCGCATGGGTAGGCGTGTGCCGCAGGTGTGGGTAGTGGCAGATGCGCTCCGTATCCAAGGGCATCCGGAGCCGGAAAAACAGGCGATTGAGATCATGAAGCGTGCGGCGCTTACTTCGCCTGAGCGCACGTTCTGGAAACGTCTGGCTGCAACGGCGATGGCCTTGTGCCTGGCCGTTGGCTTCACCCTACCCCACGACGTGCAGGCTATGCCGCAGACTGGCAATGCCTTGCACGATATACATTATGCGAAATGGCGTATCCGTCGAATCTGGGCTTTTGTTGGCTCCGCGTGGCAATGGCTGGGCCTCTGGCTCGGCTCTTGCCTGCGCCCTCAGTCCCCGGCCAAGGATGAGATCGCGGCATGATCGTGTTCGACCCGCACCACCGTATCGACTTGACCGGCCCTTGGGCCGGTTTTTCTTTCCTCGGTGATCGCTTGATCACCCCTGAGGGCCGCGAGCTACTTCCCGAGGATCTGGCCTGGCTGTCGCTCACCGCCTGCCAAGCGCAGGAATGGCGCCGGATGATGGAAGCTGCGCGTTCTGCGCCGTCGATCGACAGTTCCAAGCGTGGTGGCAATCTTCCTGCAGTGGCATGGGATCGTCCTGCCACTGTCGTCAATCTGCGGGACGTGGTGAGCCGGCGCAAACAGCGGTCGGCGGTGGCGATGGCTGGCCCTGACGCCGAGCCTCCTGCAGGTGTCCTGCCGGTACCGGGGCCGAGACCTCGCCAGCGCGTGTAAGGCGCTTTCGTAGGGGCGCCGCCCCTACACCCCGGCTACAATGCGCGCAGGACGCCTTGGGGAGCCGTATGGACCGCGAACGACATGAACCAACCTTCAGCGTGCCCGATCTGCAGGACGTGCAGTTCCGCGGCAATCGCAATCGACCTGTTCGAAGCCAAACTTCAGGTAGCGGCACCGGCTTGGTATGGAAGGTTGCCCTGGGTGTGTTTCTTGGAATGAGCGCCTGCGGACTCGCAACCTGCACAGTCCTGGGCTCGCTGGGCTATGCCGTCCAGAAGCAACAAGAGGTCCAGCTAAACAAAGCGATCGATGATCTCAACAAGATCGCCAACGACCCTGACCCAATGGGCTTTGCGAAAATTGCGGCAGAGAAGCGCCGAGAAGAAGCGCAACGGGCCGCAGAGTATGAGCGCGTGCACCGACCGCCGCCACTAGGCCCGAATGAACGATGCGTCGGCGATACGCGCTTGAGGCGCGTGGAGAACGGCTGGGTGCAGTCCGGCTCATGTCCCTAGTCCCGCCAGCGCCACCATCGCGGCAAGGTGGCCTACGTAGTAGCCATAGAAGACCTTGCCGGAACGCGGCAAAGCAACGTTGAAGTGGCCGAGCCGCAGCGCCGGAATGGCGAGCAAAGCCCACGCATTGCCGTTATAGGCGCACAACAGGCCCATGCAGCCCCACACCAGCCACGGTTGACCACCCTGCCCCCTGTACCAACGCCATCCAGCGAGAACAAGCCACACGCCCGGCCACGCGTAGTCCAGCCACGCCGGGGCGATGACCGCGAGAAGCACGACCAGCAGCCAATACCGGCGTTCAATAGCCCATACACAAACAGCGGCCACAGCGAACGTCAGTAGGACATTCAGCGGCAGCAACTGGCCGAATGCCAGGACAGCCACGGGCGTTGCCGCAATACCCCAAGCCGCCAGACGCCGGGCCGACTTCGCTGCGTCTGCGCCCGGCTGAGCAAGATTGAACGCCATCACCAACGCGAAGACCGGAAACGCTACACGGCCAAGCTCGGACACAACTGACACATGGCCCAAGTGGAAAACGGTCACGACGTGATCGCCGGTCATCAGTGCCAACGCCAGCCACTTGAGCAACTCACGACCGCCGCTGGTCATAGCCGATTCTCCCCGCGAGGTGTGGTCATGTAGCTAGTGGTACTGATGGGCGGAGACTCTGGAAAGCTCCCCATAGCTCGCTGACTGCGAGCAATTGCCGTGCCTTCAACCTGGCGTTGATTGATTTCCTGCATGCCGCGATTTATCTGCGTCTGCCCATCGACGAGGCGATCCTCACGCTTCGGCAAATAGGGCTCGTATTGCCCACTTCGCGCAACCATGCGACAGGTGGGTTCATCTGCCAATTCGTACCGCGTCCCCTGCTCTGTCACACACGTGCAGCTGGGCTTGTCCTGTTCACCGAGGCCGTTCTCCCCGCCGAGCGACGACATGCAGAAGATGCGCGGCGGCTCGGCCGGCAGGCTGAGTGCGCCGTCATAGACAGGTGCGCTCCACGGTTGTGATGGGATGCGCGGGAGGAACTTGTCGACGTAGTCCTTGAGTGGCTGTGCCGGGCTCGGCGCGGCAGCACCGCCCGCCGTCGCAGGTGCTCCGTCGTGCGGTGTAGCCGCTTGAGCAGTACCGCCGACTGCGGGGCTGTCTCCGCCGTTCATTCGCTTATCCATGCGCCCGAACGCGAAATACATCATAAGGACGGCGGCAACGGCCAGAACCGGCAACGCGATGACGTACCAGGGGATGCGCCGCTCGGTAGTGTCCAGCTCAGTGGACTTGTACATGCCCATAGGACGCTTGGGCAGTGTGCGCCGCTTCGTGACCAGCGGTGTTGCTTTCTCTGCACGGGCCTCGAACTTGTCGAACTCGCGAAGATCGACAAACTTCGTGCCGAAACGGCGACGCACATGCACGTGGCGTTCAATCAGGTCATGCACGAACTGATCGCACTGCTTATCCGGCGACTGGCTGATGAAGATGAAATCCAGACCCTTGTGGCGGTGCTTCGCCAGCTGTTCAACGTGAGGCGGGACCTTAGAGCCTGTCGGACGCTTAGGCAGCATGCCGTGTTCATAGGCCTCATCAACCAGAGCAACTGCGCCATCAGGCAAGAAATTCGGCCAGTCCCTGAACTGTTCCGGCGTCATTTCCAGCACACCAGTTTTGGCGTAGTCGAACTCGCGAATGTTGCAGGCGTAGACGATGCGCCCTTGATCCTTGAATTCAAGTAGCCGCTCGATGCCGTGCAGCGTCTTCCCGTGTCCAGGCTGGCCCGTATACCAGTAGATCATGAGCCCGACCCCAGCCCATCGGCGACTGACTTAGGAACGATGAAGATTTTCCACGCCATACGCACCGTAAGGGCGGAAAAGATCATGGAGAAGCATGTGCCGACACCAAGGTACGAAAGCATCTCGTAAGCCTGCCCATCAATACCGCCGATGAACTGCATCACGAATTCTTTCAGCTTGGGCAGCAGCGCATTGAACGTGACGGTAGTCAGCCCGAAAGTCGCCAGAAGTTTGCCCAGCATTCCTGCTGCCGCTTCCTTGGTCTTGCCAAGCAAAGACGAAATGCCATCGGTGATCCAGTCAGAAACCATGCCCATTAGAAGACCGCTCCCATCAGAATTCGAATTGCCGTGTATGCACCAAAGATGAGGATCAACCCGCGCAGAATCGCTGCAATTCGGCAGAAGTATGGAACGTCACCAGCGCTCACCGTCTTGCCCATGATCGTGATCGACGGCGGTTGCGGGCATGACCCACCACCACCGAACATGTTGCTTGTGTCGAGATTGTCGGTTGAAAGAGGAATTCCCCACTTCTTGGCACTAGCGATGTCCGCCGCGCCATCGCCGATGGGCGTAACGTCTCCCCTGCCCTCGAGCACATCGGCTACGCCGTTGCCATTTGCATCACCTTGGTTGCCACCTTGTCCAGGCGTGTCTTGCTTTGCAGCAAGCTTCTCCACGGCACACGCTGATCGCCACTGCATCAGAAGCTGGGTGTACTCCATGGCATTGCATTTCTCACCAGTGCATGTCGGCATACCGGCCTGCGTACACTGACCACCACTGATGTTGTTGTTACGGCGGGTATTGCATTCAATTCGCCATTGAATCCGCGCCTGCCCACACATGATCGGCGAGCCGCTGCACGACGGCGGAGACTCGCAGGTGTCGCCGCCAGAGAAGCTCTCGGGGTCATCGGTATCCGGCTGACCGTCGTTGTCCTTGTCCCTCTTGCAGGTGCCATCTGGCCCGCGAACCTCGCCCTTGGCGCACTGACCATCACCGGGAATGCACTGGCCCGAGGGGCTGCGAATCATGCCAGCCGGGCACTCTTCATCTTTCTTCTTGCAAGACCCAGCCACAAGCGCCATGCCGTCCGGGCAAGGCTTTTCATCTGTACAGGCGTTACCGACCTTTACCTTACCCTTGGGACACTCGGGCTCAACGGGCTGGCAAACCTTCAGCGCACCGTTCCAGATCATGTTGCCGCCCTGCTTAGTGCAATCCGGCTTCTCGTTGCAGCTTTGACCGGTACTCCAATAGGACGTGGTGTCGTCGCCGTTGTCTGCATACTTGACCTCACAACCACGACTACAAGACACGGAGCCAGATGGTGGAAAGAATGGCGTGGTCTTAGTACCCCGAGCTTCGCAGGACTGATCGAATGCGACGGTAGAGCTATGGCGCCCCTGAAATCCACCATTTTCAAAGAGACAGTTGCCGAATGCGTTTACGCTACCTGGGCCCACAATCAGGCCTATCGTGCCCGAGTCAATCGATGCACCGGCAACAGCCCCGCTGCACGACTGCCGAATATTGCTGATCGCTTGCTCTGTCGCCTCGCCTTGGTCAATCGCGAATGCCGACGATGGCAAAAGCGCGAGCAGCAAGAACAAGATGCGCCTCATCACATGCCCTCAAACGCAAGCCAGCAAGCACCACAGATGCCAACAATGATGAAGTAGCCCATGACAATTCCCCCATAAAAAAGGGGGCGAACGTTACCGTGCGCCCCCGGTTTCAGCACAGGCCCCGTTACTTCGCAGCCTTGCGGGTGTAGGCCCAGACCAGAATCAGGCCAATCAGCACGGCGCACGCACCGATGACCACTCCGATATCGGCCTTGCCACCGGCCATTTCGCCAGCGATGGCGGCACCCGGCGAACTCGAACCCGAGGCCAGTGCGGCACCCGAAGCAACCAGGGCGGTGGTACCGGCGCCAATCTTGGCGACGGTGGAAGCGCCGAAACGGCGAGCAGCGTTCATGAACTCCATTGTGGTTTTCCTCGTCATCAGTAGACCCCTATGCGCGCCGCGCGGAATACGAGACGCGCTTTCAACCCGATTGCCCAAACTCCAACGATGGAGAACGCGACAAGGGTTCCATCAGCCAATGTCAGGGGTGGCAACACTGGCTGGTGGTATGGCATCCAGACAGGCACCGAACACGTGCCGTCCTGCTGCACGTTTTCAGCAGCACAGCCGACCACGTAGAGGGGTGCCGGATCGGACATCGTTAGCCCTGGGCAGCTACGCGCGGCGCAGCCTTCGGCAACATCCGCAGCACAGTGAACTTGCTTAGCGATGCAACGCCCTTGTTGACCTGCAACATGGACTCGACGTCGAGCTCGTACTCACCTTCGGGGTAGCCGCTCTGACCGTCCTCCAGGCGCACGTCGAATGGGTAGGCGAAACCTGCGGTTTCCAACTTGGCCTTCTGCTTGCGAGTGGTGAACTTGACGTCTTCGCCCTTTTCGTTCTTGAAGCTGCCGACGCGTTCGTCAATTTCGTTCTTGAGGACGGTGATCTTGATGCTCATGCGCTGTTACCCTTTTGAGGTTTGCTGTACGGCCGCGATTTCGGGCCAATGCGCTGCTGTTTCGCCTGTGACCCACTTCGGCAGCGATGGCGAAGTGCAGGATTCGATTACCGCCCGCAATGCCTGATCGTCCGGGCAACTCTTGGCGATGAAATTGAGGGCTGCGCCGTACTGGCGTCGGATGTGGCGGCGTACGCTCTTCCACGTCGCCTCAACGGCGGCTTTCGTGATTTCGATGCGCGTGGCAACACAGCGCAGAAAGGACAGCACCGGATAGGCCCCGAGTAGGTAGGAGGCCGGATCACGCAGAATGTCGAGGGGCAGTTCCTTGCGGTTGGAGTTGCGGAACTGCGCCTCATAGCGCACCCACGGTGAACTCTTATCGCCCTGTTCCCTGCCCTTCTCGTAGACGCGAAGCTGCTTCTCCGACTTCTTGCCGCCCACATAGAACGTCTTGCCGTCGCCGCTGTCGTAGTCGTCCACCAGCTGCGCCTTCGGGCGCTGACCACGGTTATCGAACTCGCCAGCGGCGTACCACTTCTGCGCCAGACGCAATGGGTATTCCCCCACCAGGTCATCGGCGCACACGTCAACACGCGTGATCCTTCCGGCGCAGCTTTCGAGCTTCGCTCGAAGCTCCAGCCACCGCTGCGCATGGCCGCAGCGCGCTGCGCTTATCGCCTTGCATCCATCACCGGTTAGCTCGATGCGGGCGGTATATGTCCCATCGGCGCGGCGGCACTCTTCGCCGCCCAGTTCGATCATGCCGACGAACTTCTTGGCCGCGTCGATGATCTTGATTCGCCACGTGTAGAAGCGACCGCCGCCTGCTGCTTCATCCAGTTCGAGGCCCAGCCCTGCGAAGAACCAGCAGAACACCTGCAGGGCCGCAATACGTGCGTTTTCCGGGGAGAACTCGATCCACTGGCGGACCTCTTCGAAGCTGTCGCCATCACGGAACGCGACCTCGTCCAGCGCTGCGCGCAGATCGATCGAAGCGGAGAACCAGTCGATGCCGACCGTCAGGGTTCCCTCGGGGTTCCTGAATTCACTGACTCCCCTGTTAGACGAGGGGAGTCCCGACTCGGCCAGCACCGCGCGCTCACCGGCCATTGGAGCGATCCTTGCGAAGCTTCCACAGGCGACGAAGCGCCAGCCATGCCTGCTCAATCACGATGGAGACAATGGCTCCGCCCACGACGAGCGACACGAACACAACGACTGCCGCGAGGCCCATATCGAACTCTGCCAGCTCGGCGAATGAGGGGTACCTGCTCATGCGGCGCGCTCCTGCTCTTCGGCGAATCGAGCGGCGGCCAGCAGATCGCCGCGCTTGGTGGCGGCAATCTCGGCCTGATAGAGCGTTTCGTGATTCGGGGTCCAGCCGGTTGCGGCCAGTTCGGCGCGTGCCTGGGCTACGAAGGCCGCTTCATGTGCGCTGCGACGGGCGGACGCCCCACGCCGGTCGAGGCACCACGAAACGAGTTTGGCGCTGCCAATGGATACGGCCACGATGGCCGCCAGCAGCACGAAGGCAATGAACGGATGGATCACGATTCACCCCGGTTGCGGTGTATGGATGCCATGTAGTCCCAATGCTCCGCATCGAGATCACAGCTCCTTGCCATGCCGGTTTCGTTGATCGACCGGAAATACACGGACAGATCGCGCGCGAACTGTGCGTGCTGCTCGCAGTGCTCTGCGTACTCAAGGTGATCCATACCCCTATCCCCTACCCCAAGCCCCAAGAGAACCCGCCAGCGGCCTTGGGGTGCCGGTGGCGGGACCGCCTACAGCCATAGGCGATGGGGGCTTTATACGCGCCTACATCCGTAGGTGTCAACACCTGTAGGCTACACCCGTACACGAACCCGAGGCGGCTATGGACTGGAAT
>NZ_FODT01000019.1 GCF_900110435.1 Rhodopseudomonas pseudopalustris | reverse complement strand
TCTGATGTGCCGATCCTGCGGCCACAGCGAGCAACGCCCGGTCGCCACCGTGCCGACGGCGGACCCCGGTCTGTGCGAGGCGTGCAATCCCTGAGCCCGATCAGCGTGAATCGCGATCCGCTCGGCGAAGCCACGTCAGGATATCAAGTCCGAGCTGCCTCGTGCCGCGGAGCGGCCAGCGCTGTGCCGCGCCGGGAGGCGATGCGGGCGCGGCGTTTGCGCGCCCAGATCACCACGCCGGTGACCGACAGCGCTGCGACCACGAGGCCCATCACCGAAATCAGGATGCGGCCCGGCAGGCCGAGGATGCGGCCGGAATGCAACGGAAACTGCATCTGCACGAAGATGTCGGCGGCGGTGCCGACGAACGGCAGCCGGTCGCCGAGCGGACGACCGTCCGCGCTGTCGTAGTAAAGCTGAGCCGGACCGACGCCGGCCGCGCCGTGCTCGTCGCCCGGCTTGAAGAACGCGGCCGCATAGACGCCGTGCGCGGGGCCGTAGTTCAGCGAGCCGAGCGGCGCAGTCAAGCCGCGCGCCTTGCCATCGGCGATCGCGCGCTCGGCGATGTCCGCATAGGTCATGTTCGGCTCGATCGGATCGTCGAGGTCGCGATAGGGCCGCTGCTCGTAGGGCGTCGGCGTGTAGTTCGACACCGTCTTCATCAGCGGCGAAAACACCTCGAAATACAGATTGAGCGAGAACGCCGTAAAGGCGATCACGAACAGCAGCGCCCAGGTCCACAGGCTGACAGCGCGATGGATGTCGAAATTGATGCGGTAGGCGCTGCCGGTCGTCTTGATCTTCCAGGCCGGCACCCAGCGCACCCGGAAGCCCTTGCCGAGCGCGCGCGCCACCGCCGGCGCCTGCCCCGCTCTGGCGCGCCTTCGCGACGGCAGCGTCAGATAGAACCCGACGAAGCAGTCGATCGTCCAGATGATGGCGATCACGCCGAGAATCCGCATCCCCCAGCGGTCGCTGCCCCGGAATTCGGGGATGTGCATGGTGTAGTGCAGCTTGTAGAGGAACGAGACGAAGGTCTCGCGGGTCACCGGCCACACCGCGCCCCAAGAGCGCCGCCCCAGTTCCTCGCCGGTGTTGGGATCGATAAAGACCTGGTTGTAGTCGAGCGTGTAGCGCTTGCCGGTCGACGGATCGATCCGCGGCATCACGAAGAACCACAGCGAATGGCCCTGTTCGGGCGTCATGAACAGATGCACCACGCGCGCGCGCGGATCGCGGCGCTCGATCTGACTGGCGAGTTCGATCGACGCAATCGCCGGCCCCGTGGTCGAGACGTCGAACAGCCTGGCGTTGAGAACGTCGTCGAGCTCATGGTCCCACGAGATCACCGCGCCGGTGACGCCCGAGAAGAACAGAAAGGCGGCGGTGAGAAGCCCGGCACAGCGGTGCAATCGCCCGAACATCGCTCTCATGCCGCTTCCGCCTCGCTTGTTGTTCTGTCGCGCCGCCTCGGCCTGCGGGTCGATCGCGCGCCGCTCACCAGCGATAGGTCAATCTTGCGACCGCCTTGCGGCCTTCGGCGTAGAAGCAGGCCGTGCCGGTGTAGCAGGCGGCGACGAACTTGCTGTTGGCGAGGTTGGTGACGTTCAGCGCCAGCCGCCAATTGTCCCTCGTATAGGCGACCAGCGCGTCGATCGCGGTCGATTCCGGGACCTTGAAGCTGTTCGCGGCGTCGCCGTAGGTCGATCCGACATAGCGCAGACCACCGCCGACCTGGACGCCCGCAAGCGCGCCGCCCTGCATCGTGTAGTCCGCCCACAGCGACAGCCGATTACGCGGCACCGTCACCAGCGTCTTGCCTACATTGACCGGGTCCCTGGTCACGACGTTGTCGACATAGGCATAGCCGCCGCGGATGTTGAAGCCCTCGGCCAGCGTCGCGGTGCCTTCCAGCTCGACGCCGCGCGAGCGCACCTCGCCGGTTTGCTCGGCGAAGAACGAAGGCGGCGCATAGGTGACGACGTTCTGGCGGGTGAGCTCGTAGGCCGCCAGCGTGATCAACGCCTTGAGGCCGGTCGGCTGATATTTGACGCCGACCTCGTATTGCGTGCCGGTCTCCGGGTTCAGCAATTGCCCCGAGGAATTCAGCGTCAGCACCGGCAGGAACGACTCCGAATAGCTGACATAGGGCGCGACGCCGTTGTCGAAATTGTAGATCATGGCGGCGCGGCCGGTGAACGCCGAGGCGTCCTTCGAGGTCGCGCTGCTCGCCAGATAGTTATCGAGATTGGTGGTGACGAAGTCCTGACGGCCGCCGAGCAGGAACGAGAGCCGGCCGAGCTTGATCTGATCCTGCAGATACAGGCCGGCCTGCGACTGGTTGACCCTCGTATCGTCATAGGGGCCGAGATTGGTCCAGCTATTGGTGTAGACCGGCGCGAACAGGTTCAGCTTTTCGGTGGCGTAGGCCGAGGCAAGATCGCGGAACGTGGTGTTACGATAGTCGACGCCGAACAGCATCGTGTGCTGCAGGAAGCCGGTCGCGAACTTGGCCTGCAGATGGTTGTCGACCGCGAACGAGTTGATGGTCGACGTCCCGCCGCTGCCGGCGCGCGACACCAGGCCGGCGATCTCGTCGGCGCTCGACGCATAGCCGGTGCCGTAGAAACTCTTCTGGATGTTGTGCATCCACGAATAGCGCAGATTCTGCCGGAAGGTCAGCGCGTCGTTGATGTCGTGCGACAGCATGTAGCCAAACGACGACTGCTCGGTGTCGAACTGGTTGAATCCCGGCTCGCCGATGAAGCGCGAGGTCGGGACGCTGCGACCGTTGTTGGAGAACACGGTGCCGACCGAGGGCAGGAACTGCAGGCCCCAGCCGGTCTTCTCTTTCTGGTAGTTGGCGAGGAAGGTGATGGTGGTGTCGTCGTTCGGCTTCACCGTCACCGCCGGCGCGATGAAGACGCGATCGTCCTTGGCGTAGTCGACTTGGGTCTCGCCGTCGCGGACGAGGCCGGTCAGCCGCCACAGCACGGTGCCCTCTTTGTTGGCGGGGCCGCCGACGTCGAACTGGCGCTGATAACGGTTGAAGCTGCCGCCCGATACCGAGATTTCGCCGAATTGCTGCGCGGTCGGCAGCTTGCTGACGTAATTGAGTATTCCGCCCGTGCCGCTGCCGCCATACATCGCGGACGTCGGCCCCTTCAACACCTCGAGGCGCTCGGCGCCGTAGGGTTCGAGGCCGTTGAAATGCACGTAGTTGCTGCTCGGCACCCGCAGCCCGTCGAGATACAGCCCCGGCATCGTCATGTCGAAGCCGCGGATCTGCAGCGCGCCGTAGCGGGTGTCGGAGGCGCCGTTGACCTGGCCGCTGACGCCCGCGGTGTAGTTCAGCGCAGCGCCGATCGATTCCGCCGCCTGGTTACGGATCTGGTCGGTGGTGATCACCGAGATCGATTGCGGCGTCTCGATCAAAGGCGTGTCGGTCTTGGTCGCGGTGCCCGAGCGCGTCGCGACGAAGCCGCGGACCGGTCCGCCCGCGCGCTCGCCGGCGCCGGGAACCAGCGCAGGAGCCACGGCAGCGGCTTGCGGCGGTCGCGGCGCGCGATTGGCGCGGGTGGTGCGCGTGGTCGCGCGATTCGCCGGCCGCGCCGTGGTGGTGGCGCGCTGCTGCGGCGCCTCGACGGTGACCGGGGGAAGACTGGATTGCGCCCTGGCGTCATCGGCCGGCGTGGCGACGGAGAGCGCGCCGATCGTGCACAAGCCGATGGTGCGTAGCACGGCAGGAGACGGGATGGATGGCAGAGAAGGTTTGGAAGTCGGCACGCTACGAAGCCCCGCGCTCAGTCAGAAAACTCTGACTGCCTCCACCGTGTTGAGCGATCGCGTACAAACCTGCAGATCTGGAATCGCTTCAAACCAGACTGAGTCGAGACGCGAGCGCGCCGTCAGTCACGTGCGTCAAATCTGCAGCCAAGCTGACGTCGCGCCGCTTGCAATCATCTGAGCAGGCTCGCTTGCGCTGGCGCAACGCGCTGTTCGCGATCATCCAGGTTGATCGGTTGGGGCGATGGAACTCGTAACTGTCTATCACGGTCGTGATGCGATATCGCGGCATCCTGGAATTGCTCCAACTTGCAGCTTCGGAACTCCTGGAACGCTTCTAAGTCTGCCGGTGAGCCGACGTCGTTACGAGGCCATCGTCACGCCGACCAGCGATCCTCTTCCTCGCGGAGCGCCTGATCGTTGAGGCGCTGCGCGATGTTTTCGGCGATCTGCTTGGTCTTTGCCTCGGCAATGGTCTCGCCGTCCTGCGTCTTCAGCGCTCACTTCAAGAGCGGCCCGCGCCTTGATAATCGTGAGCTCGACCTCGGCGACTGCGGGCCGATGGTTCTCGACGCGCTGATTAAGATTAAGAACGAGCTCGACCCCACGTTTACGTTTCGTCGCTCGTCGCGACGGGCGTGTGCGGCTGGTACAGCATGAACATAGGTGGTAGAAACTGGCTCGCCTACGCTCAAGCGATAGTCAACCTCCAGGGACCGGTCCGCGTGTTTCCACTCAGTCATCAGCGAATGATCAAGGATCTTGTGATCGATCAGACGCACCTCATTGATCGGCACAAGCTTATCCAGCCGTGGCTGCGAACCGAAGGGCTGGGGCCCGAACGCGAACGCTTGCAGTCGCCGCAGGAACGCGCGAGCTCGGTGGCTTTTATGAATGTATCCTATGTTTCTCGTGCACCGGCGGCTGCCCGAGCTATCGGTGGAATGGCGATCGAGATCTCGGCCCAGCCGTTCTCTTGCAGGCATATCGTTGGCTGATTGACAGCCGCGACGAGGCGACCGGAGAGTGCTCGACGAGGTTGAAGACCCCTTCCCGGCTTTACCGCTGCCACACAATTGTGAACTGCACTAAGACGTGCCCAAAGGGACTCGAACCCGCGAGGTGATCGCGAGGATCAAGGCAATACTCGTCAAGCGGCAACAGTGATGCGCGAGACATGAAGCAAGCCGATGCAGGGCGTCCCGAACGACCGGTAGCGTCCGATCTGCAAACCTATCGGCCGACCTTGACCATGGTGACGTCTATCGGCATCGGATGGCCGGCGCCGCGCTCTATCTCGGCTTCGTCGCGGCAATGGTTTGGTTGGCCGCACTCGCTGGCGGCGCAGCGACTATGCTGTCACGCGAAGGCTCCTCGTTTTTCACGTCGGCGTAGCGATCCTGCTCGGGTTCACCTGGGCGCTGCTGCATCATGCGTTCGGGGAATTACGGCATCTTGTCTGTGATTTGAGCATCGCCCATGCCTATCCGGCGCGCGAATATCTCACTCTGGCAACGCTTGTCGCATCGCTTGTGCTGACGATCCTGTTCTGGACCGCGCGAGGGCTGACACAGTGAAGATCCGGTCGGCGTCGATGCGTTCGGGATTGGCCCGCGCAAAAGGACTGGGCTCCGCCTCGGGCGGCACCGAGGACTTCTGGCCACAGCGGGTGACGCCGGTGTTGGGTGTGCCGCTTGTCGGCACTATCATGGTCGTCTTCTGGACGTTGGCCGACACCGACTATCAGTCGACACGCCATTTGATCGGGCACCCGGTGGTTGCGCTGCTTGTCGTCGTGGCTATCGTTAACTTCACCGTTCACGTGCGGCTTGGCGCGCAGATCATCGTCAAAAGTATGTGCAGCCGCCTCTCGTCGAGCCCTTGCTGCTGATTGCTAATATCAGGCTGGCATATCTGGCCGGTACGATTGACATCCTGGCTGCCATCGATATCGCGGTGACCGGCTAGGGTCAACGGAGAGATATCCAGACGCGTCGGCTCGCGGTAGCCGACGCATATCACAAAGTCCTTCAACAGCCCTTCCTCGTATTCGACTTCCGACCGAAGCAGTTCGAAGGCATCCGCCGCCGACAAAAGGCCGATCTTTCATCGTCGACCACACATCCTTCAGCCGGTCATTGGACTGGCAGGAGATCACCTGCGTGCTCATGACCATCGTGCAAGATGGTCGTGCCGGTGCAGCCCTGGCAATGCTGAATCTCGCGAACGATGGTCGGCGCCGTTCACCACCCCGACCGTGACGCCGGTGTCGTTGCAAACGACCACCATAAGGCGGTTTGGTTCGGACAGGAGCGAAGCGGCTTCGGTCAATTGACAATCTTCGCCGATCAACAGAAGCCGGTCACGAGCTTTGGGCAGTATGTTCGGGACTCTGGTCATGACTGCCGCTCCCTGTCCTGGATCACCCTGTCGGCAAAAGCTTAAAGTACATGGCTAGGGACGGACTTTCTCCGCTACTATGAAATGGCGTTGAGATTCTCCTGACACTGCTCGAACACGCGCGGCATCGCGAAAAGGCGCCGCCGGGCGTCGCTGCTCAAAATTGGATTCTTGGCGACAGGAAGTGCTCCCAGCATGCCTTCATCCTCGATCATACGGCGAGGACGGAGTAGATGCATCGGAGCATTGCCGGATTTGCACGATACGGAAGCCGGCTGTCTTAAGGAGTTCGCTCCATTCGCGCGTCGGCAAAGGGCGCGCCCCGACATGGATTACGGACGAAAGTGACCGGTCGATCTCCTTCTTGCTCGCCGGCGACATGTCGTCCGGCAAAATGCAGAGTTCATGGATGCCTTATCTGCAACCAGGACGCAGCAGACGAAACGCCTCGGCAACAATGAGTTGGCTTGTGCTCTTGTGTATTCATGCTCAGCATTGCCTCGCCGAGCACCACGGAGGCGGATTCGGTGGGGAGGCTCGTCGCATCGGCGCCTCCGAGTGTGACGGAGACATTTTGCTCTTGTGGGAGAGGACGGATGGCCCACTGCACCGCCTTCACGTCGCGCTCCACGCCAACGTAGCTGCGGGGTGCCTTCCCCAGAACAAGTCGCGCCGTGACGCCCAGTCGGGGCGCGAATTCGACGAATCGATCGTCGTCGGTAATCGATAGAGCGATTAGAAGCTGCTGGGTCAGAGCCAGACCTCCAGGGCGCTAGACGCGTTTTCCTAGGCGGGCGAGCAACCAGCATCATTGTGATATCGAATTCACTGCCAGGAAATTTGGCCAATCTTGAATGCTTTGTCATCTCGCGTCTCGCCGTACTAGGGACCCGGCCGGCGCAGTTGCGCAGGCAGGGTTCGATCCCCGAAATCAACTGTCATACGTTGTAGGATGCGCCCCATCGGATCGACCCTCAGGCGAACCCGGCGATTGCGATAAAAGAAGCTTAACCGGAAGTGGCCTTCGTGCTCCTCTATGCCGCGTTCGCAAATGCTGGTGATTGCTTGTGCGCGCATCAGAGCTGGCACTTCCGCGGCCGCAACTTGCAGCAGCGGCGCCAGCAAATTGGCATCGATAATGATGTTACCGTCAGCAATCTCGACCTGCATGGCACACTTCATCGTTTGCCGCTTTCACGACCGGGTTGTCATGGTGCGAGGTATTGATCCAAGCGGGAGAATCGCTGGCGGGGAACGATTCCACGAAGCTTGCGAGACGGCATCCCATGCGGATTCCAGTTCATCGGGAGCGATAATCTCGTCGGTCACGCGCGGAGTGTCACCGTCCGACTTCACCTGTGCGGCCATCATGCATCTCCTTGCCATTCCGACTAAAAGATGAATTTGGCGTACATGTTAGGGTGCCTCATGCAAGATTGCAATGACAACCACACCGAAACTAGCGTAATCAACGTTTTCGTTTTTGCGATCGTGGTGCCGCGGATTGGCCTGCTCGCCGGCGTCCCGTTTCTGGCGACGCCCGCCAAGTTCCTGGCGCCCAGCCGGATGTTATCCGTGGCCCTCGATGTCGGCCGTCGCGATTCGACAAAGTGAAATGACTACTGGCGCTAGCCGCGCTGCTCGTTGTTCTGCTTTCCCGACCGCGGAGTGGCATCGCCAATGCCGGCTGTGTCCTCGTCACGGTCTTCGTCGTGCTGGAAGCAATGTGGTTGCTTCGCCTGCTCGATCAACGCGTCGCGTTGATCATCGCCGGTCGACAGCCGCCAACGTCCAACCTACACAATGCCTTATCGGTATCGTGGCAAAGCTGCTTGGGCTTATTTTCGTGAGCTTCGTGATCGGCCGACGTCTCGCCTACAAATGATGTTGAACCTGCGGTAGATTTCAGGAAGGCGGCGCCCCTGCCGCCTTCCGGTAGAATTTGATGTAGATTCGCCCCGCCTGAATGAAGGTGACGTGATGGGAACTTCGGCCTCGATCACGATTGTCTCGCCAGCGCCCGCCCGCCGCTCGCCCTGATAAAGCGGCTTGAGTTGGTAGAGCACTTCACCCTCGAGGACGTGCAGCAGTCCCCACGCGCCGGATTTCGTCGAATGCGCGGACTGAAGACCGGCAGGCAGCGTCTCGGGAGTAAAATCCGACGAGCGCCGGTAGGCTTCAAAAGCGACCGGTATTGCAAGGATATCGTCATCTTTACTGCCACTCCGAGCGTCGCTCTGCTTGCGCTGGCTCGCGCGTCGTCACGTGGCACCCTGTCGCTCTGTTGCAACCCACTTCCAAATGGTCTGCACGGCCGTCAATCCAGGATCACCCGACTTCCGTGAGCAACTTAAACCATAGATCATCGTCAGCACTATCGATGAAAGCGCGGACCGCTCCAGCGACAAATTCCGCGGTCGCCATTGATGCGTCGGCTGCGCGCATCTCGATAGCAAACCGCCAGATCGGGATCGAGCGTATCCAGCACCTGCGCACTAGGTCTGACCGATCCAGTTGAGCAATGAGGCTCCGAGCATCTGCGACCCCTCAGACATAAGCAGCACAATACTTGGCGCCGAACTCGTTCGATGCAACTCTGATGGTTACGTGAACATCATCACAAGCACCATCCCGATGACGATCAGGACGAGACCGCCGATCAGCATCGGCAGTAGCGTTGTCGTCGAAGCTGTCTCCGTGTCCTGCCCCTCGCGGCGCAGGTTTTGTTTGTCGCCGTTGTCGTCAGCCATCGCGTACTCTTTCCGCCCCGCCTCGGGCTCCGACGTCACCCGTCATCGGGCTTAGGCGGTGTAGCATCCATTGAACTTGTCCCATCGCCCCGGACTCTTCTTGCAAGATTTATCACAGGCGCGCGCTGCGTCCCGCGCCCAATCCTTGAGATAGTTCGTTGTCTGGCAGCCGCGTGTCGTCGTTGTGATGGTGATATTGGCGATAACGGCATCTTCAATCGCAACATCGTAGACCAGGCCGAGGTCAACGATATTGTAGCCAAGCTCTAATCGATAACGAGCCGCAGCGCTTCCTGGACGGTCGCTGCGGCGATACTGCGTTCCCGCCGAACCCATGTCCTCGGTGGTCCCGACGGAATCCAGAACGACCGGCGCTTCCGACATGAATTATTCCATGATAACGCCGAGCACCGCAGGCTTCAGAACCGCCGCCTCCCCTCGCGAATGTGATGGGCTCGGCTCGAAAGAATAGCGCCGTAACGCTGTGGACATCAAAACAGTCTGACGGCAAGCCGGGATCGGTCCGCCGCCTTCCCATCGGAGGTTTTAAGCGTTCCTGGCGCCATTACTTGGGGGCCGGGCAGGAATATCAGGCTTGCCGACTCTGCCGTCGCTTCGGTCTGAATGAACAAGCCGCGGTCTCCCGAGAGGTCGTTGGGGCAGGCGGCGACGGGTGGCGGTGCGCCGTGAGATTCCCCGAAATGCACAAAGATTCTGTAGGTGCCGGCGTCAGGCTCAGACCGCCATTCCACGCGTGGCCGCGCTTGGCGAGTTCCGCAGGCAGGAGTATTGGCTCGCGGGCAAAGAAGCGCTTACCGCGCGCCCATTTCCTCCGGTGCCGCCACTATCCTGACCACTGACTCCGGCGGATCGAGGTCACGATTGCCAATGTGCGGAAGCGGTTCGACAGCGGCGGGAACGGAAGCACTAATGGATGCTGTCCGTCGCCCCTTAGCGCGTCGGGATATACGTTCGTGCCAAAAACATATATTGTCAATGCCACTTTTGCGGCTGGACTCGAATCCAGGGTTGCCGGTGATCGACGCATTCTTGCAAAAGATAACGTATACGGTCATGTTTGCGGTCATTCGGATTCGTCGGGTGAGGAAACAAGCGAATGCGATTGACCAATTTCTCCGACTACGCACTACGCGTGCTGATGTACGCCGCGGCGCAAGAGGATCGGCTGATTACGATTGAGGAAACGGCAGAGGTCTACGATATCTCTCGTGCCCATCTGATGAAGGTCGTCAATAAGCTAACCCGCGCAGGATACCTGCAGGCGGTGCGTGGCCGGTCAGGTGGACTGGCGCTCGCCAAGCGCCCAGGACGCATCAATCTTGGCGACGTTCTGCGCACAACGGAGCCGGATTTCGCACTGGTCGAATGCTTCACCAAAGATAATCGCTGTGTGCTGACTCCACGCTGCCATCTGCGGGGGGTGCTGCATGAAGCTCTTGCAGCGTTCACCGGAACGCTCGACCGCTACACGCTCGCCGACCTCATGCTCAGTCCCGAGGACTTCGGTCTCCAGCCGGCTGCCTGAGATCGACTGATTTAGCCTTCGACAAGCTCGAGGAGACTTGGCGATCCGCACCTCGACTATCGGTTTGCCGCTCGCGACACAACATCCGCGTGCAAGCTGAGGACTTCAACCAGGGCGCCCGTGGTGCGTCGATCCGGGAACCAAGTCTTCTGCAACCGAAGACTTCGTCCTTGCGTCTCGCGCTAAAAGACGTATCCTAGCAATTCTCACGAATTCGTCCGTACGAAGGACAACGCCGAACGCCGCCATCTCGAAACGCTGGTTCGCGAGACTACGACCAATGCCATCCCGGTGAGACGTAGGGACTGTACCGGGACTGGCTCGCCGTCGCTGCGGCGCGCGACGCGGCGCTCACCTCCGAGTACCTACCGTTGAATGACTGGAATAGCATCCAGCAATCGGCTGCCGCCGGTGGAGGGAGCTTCCGGTCGTGAGCCCACAGTAGCGGCGGCACATGAAGGTGGTCCAGCGCGGCGGGCACGCATCACGCGGGAGATCATGCAAAGGGCGGGTATCGATGAAGCGATGATCGAACGTCTCGTGCGAAGGATCTATCGGCAGGTTCAGGCAGATCCGCTGCTTGGACGTGTCTTCGCCGAGCGAATGGCCGACTGAGAATATCATATCGTCAAACTCTGCGCATTCTGGTCTTCGGTTGCGTTGATGTCCGGCCAATACCATGGCGAGTCGATGCAAATGCATTGTCGATCTTTCGACGCTACTTATTTCGATCGCTGGATCGCCTTATTCGAAAACATCGCTAACGAATTTTGTCCGTCAACCGCGGCACAACACTTCATCGAGCGTGCGCGGCGCATCGCCGATAGCATCTAACTGGCCATGGCGGGTCGCAACGGAAGGTCCAGAGTCAGCGTTCGCCCCCTTCGGGTCGGTAGCGATCGAACCATTTGCGCGCGGCACGTGGGCAGGCGCCTGCGGCGCGCGCGGCCGCCTCCGGCATCTGCCAGCTCTCGGTCTGCCGCAGGATCCGCTCTCGACCAAACGGCGTCAGGCGGACATTCTTGTGAATGTTCATCCGGTCCTCCTCCGGGAAAGCGTGGAGCGTCAGCAACTTCAGCTTGCTCGGTCAGGGCCGAATGACCAAACTATTGAAAGCTCACATCTAGCGACGACTCCGATGAGCGCTATCGAGAACGAACTTCGCGCGGCGAGAGAGCGCGGCGCTCATCCAGGTCCGTCTGAATACATTCCCGCCGTCGCCGGGTACCGCTGTTGCTGCCGAAGCTAAGCCGCGATGCCTTGAGCGCCTGTCACCGCGGCGGGCCATGAAGGAGACGATCCCTCATTGTCAATCCGCTCTCAAGATCTCTGAACTGTCGCGAGATCGATTGCCTCAGCATCCGCTCTCATGGCGGCAGAATGTTCAACCCGCCGATCATCGCTCTGCTCGCGAGATCGTTCTCGTCAGCCGCTCAATCCATCTCAGCAAGATGGCACGCTCATAGAAAGGGCTATTCGTTTCCGATCGAGCGCGTTGATACCCTGTCACATCAATCACCATGGCGGCGGCTCTCAAGATTATAGCTTATCCAGGCAAGCGACATCTTGGCTTTGCGCCACCGCGACAACGCCGCATACGCCGCTGATAGTTGACGACGATACGTGCCACAAATGTGCGACGAGCTGTCGCTGTCGACGTGATGGCTTGTCGCAATAAACGATGCTATTAAAGATGCATACTTGATATATCTTTAAGAATGAATCAAAATTGACTGACGACGCGCACTGTCGAGTCCGATGACGCGTCGAACCGCGGACAATCGCGTTCGCGAAACATCATCCAACAAGGAAGGTACGGACATGATCAGAATGACAGTCGCTTCGCTGGGTGCAGCAACGCAGCTAATGATGGCAACGGGCGCGCAAGCGCAAAGTCTGTTCACGCTGGATGCAGCGGCTATCAATGCATTGCCGGCGACGACCTCGCCGCAAAAGGTCACGTCGCGTCCATTCCTCCAGGGCGGCGATACCGTCTCGGCGCGCGTCTCGCTTCCCGCCAATGCGGATATTCCGCCGCATCCGCATCCGGTAGGCAAAGTTGCCATCGTCACGGTGTTGTCGGGAGATTTCAAGGTCGGGCTTGGCGACAAATTCGATGACGCCGCGTTGAAAACCGTCGCGCCCGGCGGGGTCATCATCTTCCGCGAAAATGATCCGAAGCATTTCGCGCGCACCGGCAATGGGCCAGTCGAACTGTTGCTGGTCGCGGCGCCGAAGATATCGATCGCGCCGGCCTGGCAGGCCGCCAAGTAACGCAACGGCGGTGCCGAAGCATCGCTATCCGATAATCCCGGCGGCGGCGTTCGCCGCCGGATCGATGTGGCATGCGCTTCCGCGCGGATGCTGCAGCGTAGCTATGGGTTTTTTGGGGGCATCAGTGTAACGAAAGGCGGAACGGCGACGAGAAATGCGACTGCGCATATCGGATCGAGTTTCTAACCGGAACAACAAGATTTTTCGCGTTGTTTCGGCGGGCGCGGCGGTCTGTCATGGGATGCGGTGATCTACCATTCCTGGGTGGGCGAGGAACTGCTCAGCCTGCGCGATGTCCGGCGCGTTCAATCGCCGGGCGTCGGAGACCTCAAGGCCGCCGTACTTCGCCTTCCGTTTGTAAAACGTCGCGCTCGAGATCCCGTGCTTGCGGCAGACGTCGGCCGTCGCCGCTCCCGCCTCCTGCTCCCGAAGAATCCCGATGATATGCTCTTCCGTGAACCGACTTGGCTTCCTGGGTCCATCCCTTCCGAGGTGATGGACTCTACCCATTCTTGGAGGAATTGGCGGGGCTCAGGTCAGCGGTGATCGACCCTCATGGGCTGCTGGGTGAACGAACTTTCGACTACGCTAATATCTTTACGAATTCTGACCTCAGTGATCCCAGCCGACCGCTTGCGATCCTGCCGGGTCAGCTCGAGGCCCGGCCGAAGGTTGTGATCGTCGCGACGGGGATGGAGCCCGCGCGGCTTCTTTCCTGGATTATTGTTTGGACGGGCCTTTCGGCGGCTTGGTTCATCGGCGACGGGGACGACCAGGGTACTGCGATCGACCTGACGATCAACAGCGAGGCTCGCCGCTTGCTCGATTAGCCTCGCTACGCCTCAGCCGTGGCAAACGGACCGCTCCAAAACGTGTCACCAACGCTGTGGTTCTCTAGCACCTGTCAGGCCCAGAACAAGGCAATTCCTGAGCATCGCCCTGCAGAGATAGAGATTGCGATCGCACCCGCCGGCGGCGAGAACCCATACCGATCACAGAAGCGAGTGGCTGCAACATGGTTGATTGCATCTTGACGACCACCCCTCCCCTATGGCTGCCGCCTTTGCGGCCTTCCCTGGTCGTTCGTAGGCATACTCGCGCTGGTCGACGACGCTGAATGCTAGCAACGCGGGCACAATCCTCGCATCTATAATGCCGATTCCGATGAAGCCGTCCGGGTAAAACGGGATGATACCGCCCGGGATTCCTGGATGATGTCGCCCACCGTAACGGGATGATGCCGCCCGGGGTGCGAGCCTCGCTGGCCGATGGATTTGTGTCACCGGCGATGGTGGTCGGTCAATCTTTTCTCGATTGTTTTGCTCGGGTGCGCCGCATGCTTTCGCCGTCGAGTTCGATGCGGTGGGCGTTGTGGACGAGACGGTCGAGGATGGCGTCGGCGTAAGTGGGATCGCCGATGATTTCGTGCCAGCGATCGACGGGAAGCTGGGACGTGATCATGGTGGAGCGGCGGCCGTAGCGTTCTTCGAGGATTTCCAGGAGATCGTGCCGGGCGGCGGCGTCAAGCGGCTCCAGGCCCCAATCATCGAGGATCAACAGGTCGGCACGGCCGAGGTTGCGCAGCAGCCTGGGATGGCGGCCATCGCCGCGCGCCAGCGCAAGCTCCTCGAACAGCCGAGGCACGCGCTGGTAGAAGACTGACCGGTTGTCCCGGCAGGCCTTGTGGCCGAGCGCCGAGGCCAGCCAACTTTTGCCGACGCCGGTTGGACCAATCAGCGCCAGATTGTCGTGGGCGCCGATCCATTCGCCCTCGACGAGCTTCTGGAACAGGACGCGATCGAGGCCGCGAGGACTGCGATAGTCGACATCCTCGACGCAGGCCTGCTGGCGTAATTTGGCGACGCGCAGCCGTCCGGCGAGGCGTTTGTCCTGGCGTAAGGAGACCTCGCGATCAAGTAGTAGTCCCAGCCATTCGTGGTGGCCGAGGCTGTCGGCTTCACCGGAGGCTGCGATTTCAACGAAGGCCTTGGCCATGCCATGCAGGCCAAGCGCGTACAGCTGATCGAGGGTTGGATGTTTGAGCAAGATCGGTTCTCCTAATTGTAGTAGCGCGGACCACGGATGTTGGGGTGCAGGATCGGCGTTCCGTCCGTGGCGCGCTTTTGCGCGGATCGCCGGTCGAGGTGGTTGTCGAGGATGGATTTGACCGAGCCGTAAGTGCGCGCGCCGATGTCGATGGCGCGTTCGGCGGCGGCTTCGAGGCGCTCGGCGCCATAAGGACGGGCCAGCCGAACGACGCCCAGACAGGCACGAAAGCCCTGTTCCGGATGCGGACGCTGTTCCAGGATCAGTTCACACAGCGCCGCGGTCGCCGGACCGATCAGACGGGCGTCGGCGCGGATGCGCTCGATCGTCCAACCGGCGTATCGCCGGTGGCTGGAGGGCATGTGCTCGGTGATGGTGGTGTGCTTGTGATTGCCGGCCCCACGCAGGTGTGCGGCGATCCGTTCTCCCTTGAGGAAGATCTCGACCGTCCGCGCGGTCAGACGCGCGTCAACTTCGGCGCGGGCGAAGCGATGCGGTACGCTGTAGTAATGGGCGGCGACTTCGATGTGATAATCGATGCCGACGCGACAGCCGCGCCATTCCGAGAACTCGTAAGGCTCTGTCGGCAACAGCTTCAGTGCCGGGCGATCAATCTGCTCGAGCAATTGTCGGCGCGTCACGCCGAGCCGGCGGATCGGGCAGACTTCGTTGAGCTGCGTCACCAACTCGGCGATCGCCGCGTTGACATCCGCCAAACTGTAGAAGATCCGATGCCGCAGCCGCCCGAGAAGCCATCTCTCGACGATAAGAACTGCCTGCTCAACTTTGGCTTTGTCCCGTGGTCGCCTCGGCCGCGCCGGAAGGATAGCAGTGTCGTAGTGCACCGCCATCTCGGCGTAAGTGCGGTTGACCTGCGGATCGTAGAGACAGGCCTTGATGACTGCGGTTTTGGTATTGTCCGGCACCAGCAAATGCGGAACACCGCCGATCGCCTCCAGCGCACGGACATGGGCATCGATCCAGTCCGGAAGCGCTTGGGTCCAGCCCGCATGCGCGAACGTGAAGCTCGACGCGCCCAGCACCGCGACGAAGATTTGCGCGTTCCGGATTTCGCCGGTCAGTCGATCGACCACGACCGGCACACCATCACCCGCATAGTCCACGAACAGCCGTTCGCCGGCGGCATGGGTCTGCCGCATCGTCGGCGACAGCTTCGATTCAAAGCCGCGATAAAGCTCGCAAAACCGCGAATAGCTGTAACCGCCAGGGTTCGCGGCGATGTATTCATCCCAGACAATCAGCAGCGTGACGTGCTTGCGCTTCAAATCCCGTTGCACCGCGGGCCAATCCGGCTCGGGGTGGCGGCGATGACCCCGTTTGCTCCTGCGGTTGGCGTAAAGCGCCGCCTCCAGCTCGGTGTCGCCCATTCCTTCCGGCAATGGCCAAACAAGGCCGGCGCTTGCCAGGCGATTCAAGGTCTCTCGAACCGTCGAAGGCGCGAGCCCGAGACGTCGCCCGATCTCGCGGGTCGAGACCCCGGCGGAAAACTTCAAACGAATGATCTCGCGCGCCTGGCGCATCGCAACTCTCTCCGCTGGCATCGATCGCTCCTTGGGATTGCCAAAGCAGCGACCTTAAACAGGCCAGCGGGGGGAGCTCGTCGCCGTTCCAGACCCGGGCGGGATCATCCCGTTCCCGTGGGCGGCATCATCTCGTAATGGTGGGCGACATCATTCCGTTTTGATGGGCGGCTTGAGCAGGAATCAGCAATCTATAAGGTCCAGTTGCGGCAGAAGCTCGAGGCCGACCGCTCCCATGTCCGTTTAATTCGCTACGGAAGTGCAGACGGCTGAATACACTAGCTAGCCAAGGATTCGGCTGGCCGGTCCAGCGGATCAGAAACAAAGGTTTGAAATGTTTGATGAAGAAGGCATGAGCGTTCAATCGCCAACCTCGTGGAGGGAAGAGCTGGCTGCCTACGAGTGGGCGCAACAGACCAGCGGCTGCTCGGAAGCAGCCGTATTCCGCCTCGCGGCGCCGGGAAAACCAACTCTGTTCATCAAGACCGAACTGGCTGGCCCATTGAGTGAGTTGCAGGACGAGGCGGCGCGTCTGCGATGGCTTGGGACGACTGGCCTCCCCTGCCCCCGAGTGCTCGATGCCGCCCATGAAGGGGGACGTGACTGGCTGCTGTTGAGTGCCGTGCCCGGAGAGGACCTGCTGTCGTCCCGGCTCGATTCGGCCGATAAGGTCACAATCATGGCCGATGTCTTCCGGCAGCTGCATGGGCTTGATCCCGTCACCTGCCCATTCGACCATAGAGCGGAACATCGTATCGAGCGGGCACGCGCGCGGATGGAGGGGGGCTTGTCGATCAGGATGACCTTGATCAGGAGCACCAGGCGCTTGAGCCGGCTGTGCTGTTCGCTCGACTCCAAGGCCGTTGGCCAGCTCATGAGGATCTGGTCGTCACGCATGGCGATGCGTGCGTGCCGAACATCATGGTCGAGAATGGCCGCTTCTCCGGCTTAATCGATTGCGGCCGTCTGGGACTGGCTGACTGCTACCAGGATCTGGCACTCGCCACTCGCGACATTGCGGAAGAGCTGGGCAACGAATGGGTCGGACCCTTCCTAGACAGCTACGGGGTTGGTCGGCTCGATCCAGACCGTGTGGCTTTCTATCGGCTGCTCGACGAATTCTACTGACAGAGACGCTTAGGGGATCTTTGATGACGGATCATGCGACACCCAACCTGCCGTCCAGGGACTTCGACGCCACGATTGCGTTCTACGAGCGATTGGGGTTCCGAGCGGGGTTTCGGGACACGGGTTGGATGATACTCGAGCGCGAAGGTCTTGTGTTGGAGTTCTTTGCCTACCCGGAGCTCGATCCATTGACAAGTTGGTTCAGCTGCTGCCTCCGGCTGGATCATCTCGCCGAGTTCTACGCCCAGTGCAAAGCCGCTGGTATCCCGGAATCAGCCAACGGCAACCCGCGCCTCCATGCTCCGAAAGCCCAAGAGTGCGGCGGGATAATGGCTGCCTTGATAGACCTGGACGGGACACTGCTCCGGCTAATTGCGAACCCTTAGAGAAGAGATGATGGTGAGTACTCGGTGACGGCCGCCTCATGCGGCGTACTAGCTCAAACTGGATCGAGTTGGCCGTGGTTGAGGTTGTATTCGACACTAAGTCTGGACCGAAAGGCTACCTAACGTGGTCGTGGCGAGCGCGCACCGGTACGAACAACAATCGCGCGATGCTAGCAGAGGCAGTGATATAAGGACTTCTGTGTCCGCGGCGGCGGGAGGGCATCGTTTTTAGACGAGCCTGGTGGTTCGGGGACGCCGCTCGGGACAAAGAAGAGGAGCCAGACCTGCTACGCCTTCGCCGAACTTAGTTCCGCTTGCTGTGCCCGCGCCGCCGATGAACGCATCTGCGGCGAAGCCCCGGTCCCGGCGGAATAGAGGTCGAGCTGGCACGTGGTCATCGCGTTCGCGTCGATCCCGGGAACCGTCCGGCGCTGTTAAGTCGGTATCGCGGAACTGATCGGCCATGTCTGATTTCGAACGGGCTTGCCGCGTCTGGGTGACAACCAGCCACAGGGATCTCCGGAGAGGCTCGACGGGCTGGCGGCCCCTCGCGCAGGATCATCTTCATCCCCATCGTTCTCGGGCCAGCCTTCACGTTCCCGCGACTGATAGGGTCGGCTGACCAAGGTCCTGTGGTCGTATGGGAATGGCGGCGCGCTTGTTCTTGAAGTTGCGAGAAGGGTCCCTTCGCGAGCCGGCAATGCCGGCGTCGCGGCGGCCGATCTTACGCCTGCTTGGTAAATCATATCCATCAAAGGCCCGGATTGGCCGGAACGATGACTATTTCGCTTAGCGGCAGACCGCACCCACCGTTCTTTATAGAAAGGCGCGGGACCGCATCTCTCCCACAATCTCCTATTGCAATTGCGACTTAATCTCAATAAGATTCCCGAACCGAACTATCAGGATGTCTCATGGATCAACTTTGCAGACCGATAGAGGCTGAGGCTGACCTTCCGATCCCTTTCGGTGGCCCAAACATACCTCTTCCTTATTCCGCAGCGCGTGACCTACTCGCGCGGGTTGGCCTGCCTCCGACGCGACAGCGTCTGGCCCTCGCGTGCCTGCTGTTCTCCGGAGCGCGTCGCCATGTCACCGCGAGCAGCCTTACCCAAGAGGCGCACGAGGCCGGAACGAGCATCTCGCTCGCCACGGTCTACAATTCACTGAACAGGTTCACAGAAGCCGGACTTTTGCATCGCGTTTCGGTCAGCAGAGACCTTACGTATTTCGACACCGAGACCGGCGATCACCACCACTTCTTCGTTGATGAGGAGAAACGCATCTTCGACATTCCGCCTGGATCATTGAGGTTCGACCGCCTGCCCGAACCTCCGGAAGGCCATGTCATCACCCGGGTCGATGTTGTCGTTCGCTTGAGGCGTATCGACCTGGCTAAATCGGTCCGCCCTGGTTCAGCAAAACTAAAGACGGTGAGAAACCGCGTTGGCAATGGAGGCATATCGACGTGACAGGCATCGCTGCCCTCCGCCAGAAATTGCCCGACTTTGCCCGCGATGTGCGGTTGAACGTCGGATCGATTTTAAGTCCCGGCGGCGCGCCGGTACTCACTGACAAGCAGATATGGGGAGTGGCAGTTGCGGCCGCCATCGCTTCGCGCAACGGATCTCTGATGCCGGCCATTGAATCTGTTGCCGCTGAGGTGCTGGATTCGAGCACGATAGAAGCTGCGGGTACCGCAGCGTCGATTATGTCAATGACCAACATCTACTACCCGCGCAATCCATATGGCGCGCGACGATGAGCTGTCGCGATTGCCGGCTGGGCTTCGTATGAACGGTCTCGTCACACACCGTGTCGCGCAAGCTGACTTTGAATTGTTCGGTCTTGCCGCCTCCGCCGTCAGGGGATGTGAAGACTGCATCAAGGCGCACGCCACCGGTGCACGGGAGCATGGGGCCGGCGTGCAAGCCATTCAATCTGCCATCAGAATTGCGGCTGTCATTCATGCCGCCGCGACGACCCTCGACGTCTTTCGTCCAGGCGCTGCCGCCGAACCAACGCTTTCTTCCGCCCTCCACAACAACCACGCAAAGGACTCGATCTAGGCATGTTGACCATCGGAAGCACACTCCCTCCGTTCGACCTTCAGGCCGTCGTCTCAGTCGACGCAAAGAACGCTTTCCAACGCATCACCGATCGATCAAACGCAGAGAAATGGAAGATCATTTTCTGCTGGCCGAAAGACTTCACCTTCGTCTGTCCAACCGAGATTGCTGCCTTTGGCGCGTTGAATAGCGAATTCGCCGAGCGTGACGCAGTCGTCTACGGCGTTTCGACTGACAGCGAGTATGTCCATCTTGCCTGGCGTAAGCAGCATCCCGATTTGAAGACATTGCCATTTCCGATGCTGTCGGACCTCAAGCGGGAATTCAGCACCGCGTTGGGCGTGCTGCACCCTCGGGAAGGTGTTTGCCTTCGCGCTACCCTCATTGTGGATCCGGACAATGTGATTCGCTTCGTTTCGGTCAACGACCTCTCCGTCGGCCGCAATCCGCACGAAGTCCTGCGAGTCCTTGACGCTCTTCAGACGGATGAGTTGTGCCCCTGCAACTGGCAGAAGGGCGACGCGGTGCTCGAACCGACCTGATCGGAGGGAACTTCATGGATCTCGGCCAACGCGGCGGCGCCTCGATCGTCTCGCGTCGCCCAGAAGCGGCAAAAAGGTATGCCGTCGTGGACGATGACAATTGGCAGCGGATCACCGAAGCCGCCAATGCTGCCTATGTGAGAAACGATCTACACCGCGCCCATGAACTTTATCGTGAGGCACTCGACGAAGCAGAGTGGCTATTCGCCCGAGCATGGGCCTCCGGGACGTCCGGGATGTCCGTCCCCGTGCCGGTGATCTACAACATCTCGTGTCACAATCTAGCGGAGATTGCTGAACGATCCGATAGTCTGGCGGACGCCGAGTGCTTCCTGGTCAGAGCGTATGACAAGCTGCTCGCTAGTGCGGCGTCAGCAGAGACACCGTTGGCCTTACGGCTGGATTGCACGCGACACCTGAAGCATGCCCTGGCAATGCTCGTTCAGCATCTAAAACGGCGGAGGGTGTCGAACGCACAAATCGAAAGCTATGTCGATCGAGCGAAAACAACCGCACTCACGGTGTTTCACGTCGCCAAGAAAGCTCAGATTGCCGACCATTATTGCAGCAGCCACAGCACCTCCCGACCGTCGTAATGCAACACACTGCTCCTACAAAAAGGAAGAAATCCCTTGTTTGAGCTCCCACCCTTGCCTTATTCGACAGATGCACTTGCCCCGTTTATGTCGATGGAGACTCTCGAATTCCACCACGGTAAGCATCACAAGGCTTATGTTGACAAACTCAACGACCTGATCGCAGAGGGCCCCTACCTGCATCGCGCAATTCGGTAGCGGTTGGGCTTGGCTTGTGTTCAACGGCGAGAGCCGCTCCGTCACTAAAACCGCGAATGCCGAAACCCCGCTGACCGATGGTCATGCTCCCCTCCTGACATGCGACGTATGGGAACACTCCTATTACATCGACTATCGCAGCAGCACGAGCGCTCAAGGATTCGAGGGGGCTCTTGTCGGCGAGGACCGCCGGCCCATCCACCGCCGACAGAGCACAAACGCCCTAAAGGCGATCGGCCAGCGGACGTTAAGCCGCCGAAATGTCCATCACTGGCCCGCAGGCAAAGATCCTTTCGGTCCTGACGTCAACAAGACCGGTGCGCTCCGACGATGTTGCCGCCCCCGCAGCCCCTTCGTGGCAGAATCATTAGACCCATTTCTGCCTTTTCACTTCGCTAAAAATGGCCATCGACGGAACGTCCGCAGTATACCATTGTGCGACTAGGTAATGGAGGCGGTTGAAGCAATCAACGTCGACGCTTGCGCCGTTCCGCGTCCCGTATGCCTCTCCGCGTAGCGCACGAGGGTATCAAAGAACCACTCCCGTTCCCTAAAGGAGCGCTGGGGGCTAACAAGCAAAGCAAAGCCCAACCGCCGGAAAAGTCAACGGCCGCAGCTGGACAGGGTAACCGTAGGCACCGATGTGCTATAGGGTGGATTGGCCAGATCACGCCGGACACGTTTGGCAATAGGGCCGCAAGTAGCCCGGTCGGAAGCGAGCTCGACGTGTTCAAATGCGACCTTGATGGCGACTCTCTCGTGTGCAATCTTCGATCCTTTGTCTTGCTGGGAGGCGATGGTGGATTGTGAGTCTTCGCTCCGACTATGGCGACGGATTTATCGGCGGAAGCCGATGGGGGCACTTCCAAGCATAGGTCTGGTGGTGGCATTAGTGCTGATCGCGACGGGCGTCCGGATCTTGCTGGGATTTTTCGGTGCAACGCTTCCATTTGCAACATTCTTTCCATGCGTAATGATATCAGCGCTTATCGGAGGATGGTTGCCGGGCCTTCTCTCAATAGCCCTATCCATTCTCGTGGGTTGGTACGTATTCATCTCTCCGCAATTTGCGTTTGCTCCGCTGTACCCGGTGATGGCCGCAGATTTTGGAGTCTTCGCGATATCAAGTGTCGCAGTCGTTTCGCTTGCAATCTTGCATCGCGGATTAGTGTTCACCTACGAAGACATGCGAACTGAACGAGACCTCATGGCCCGCGAAACATTACACAGAAGCAGAAATCAGCTCGCCGTTGTTATCTCGCTGATCCGCAAGACTGTCCGAGACAGCGGCGATGCAGAAAAAACAGTCGAACGCATCAAGATCGCCAAGTTAACCGAGGACCTCCTAGAACAGAATGGTCCATTAATTGGAGATCTGCACGACCTGATTGATAAGGTGGTTCGAAATGCCCATCCAGAGCAGGTTCAAATCAGCGGCCCACAAGTGTCACTGTCCACACGGCTTGCACGCGCACTAGGACTTGCGCTGCATGAAATGACAACAAATGCTGTAAAATACGGTTCGCTTTCGAACGGCTCAGGCGCAGTAAGAATCGAATGGACCCAAGGCGAGCACTGCATTGACATTCGCTGGATAGAGACCGGCGGGCCCGCAGTTTATCCTCCACAAGCGCTCGGCTTCGGATCGACACTCATCGACAGAATGCTGACGAGTGTTGGTGGAAAACATGAGGTTGTCTTCGCAGAAAGCGGGTGCCGACACCGGATACAACTCATGTCGTAGGCGCTCTTAATGATCCCATAGTCAAAAGGTTGACGGACTGGTTCTTATCGGCGCAGCATCCTCTCCCAGGTGAAGAACCTGCAGACTTTCCACACCTGAGCAAACTAGAAAATTGTAGATCCGTCCGGCCGCGAGCTTGGGAAGCTTCGGTCGGAGAAGTATGGAGGATTTTGCTGTGCTTCTTGCGAGCGTCCCCCCTATTTGAATCAGACTATTCACCGACTATCCGGCGGTATCTATGGACAAGGACGAGAAGCTTTGAGCTGACGCGTTCGAAGCAAGGCGCGAGGTGCATGTCATGGAGGCTGTCCGACCAGGCGTGGCATTCGAAGCCGACAGCAAATTCGAGGAGTTGGGAAAGCTCGTGATCAGCAAAGCGGCGACGCCACGTGAGTGACCAAGATTATTTCGATAGCTGATCGAACATCAGATCCGAACGGCCAAGAATCAGTAGACGTGAGCCAACGGAACTATTGTGCGATTCTTTCGACTTCGGTCGCATCGACATTGCTAGGCGCCGCGTCTGGTGCATTTTTCAGGTTGAACGCCACTCTTCGAGCGTCCGGTTGACAGGCTCAACGTCGCGATGGCGAACGTCGCGCAGGGACAGTTCCAGACCAGTGTTTTCGTGCGGGGCAACGATAAGATCGGCATCGCTTTGCGAAATATGCAGGCTATCCAGCACACCCCCGGGTTTGATCGCGAGCGGCGACAGACCTACTCAAAGACTGCCGAACAGCGCCGGCAGGACGTGCTTGGAATCGCCAGTGCGGCTCGAGGTCGTCGACGATCGGCCGACGCCGGCAATGGACGGACAAGAGAAGCTGAAGATCGTGCTGGAGAAAATGCAGGCGCCGCGGTCGATTTCGTCGGCGGCGCGGCGGCACGGGATATCGCGATCGTTGCTGCTGACGTGGCGTCGGTCGTTTGTGGTTGAGAGGTAGAACCGGCCAAGCCGGCGTTTGGGCCGACGGTCGTGATGAAACGGCAACGCCTGACAATGCGCCCCCCGTGCTACCTGTCTCTTCACGATAGGGCTGACCGGGCTATGCTTTGCGCCAAGTGATCTGAGGCGGGGAAACTGGACCATTTTTGGTTAGAGTCTTGCGCTGCCGAATTCCCTCGGCTGGGAGGAGCGGAAGGCGATGAAAGCCTCGAAGTTTTCGGACGCCCAGAAGGCGTTCATTCTGAAGCAGGGCAATGACGGCGTACCGGTCGCCGAAATCTGCCGCAAAGCCGGGATCAGCCAGGCGACCTATTTCAATTGGAAGAAGAAATATGACGGACTGCTGCCGACCGAGATGCGGCGGCTGAAGCAGCTCGAGGACGAGAACGGCAAGCTGAGGAAGCTGGTCGCGGATTTGTCGCTCGACAAGGAGATGTTGCAGGACGTTATCCGCCGAAAGCTGTGAAGCCTGGTCGGAAGCGCAAGCTCGTCGATGAGGTCTGTGGCGAGTGGCAGGTGTCGATCCGCAGGGCCTGCGAGGCTCTTGAATTCGACAGATCGACCTACCACTACAGATCGCGTCGCTCCGACCAGGCCGCCCTCGAACAACGGATCAGGGAGATCTGCCATGTCCGCGTTCGCTACGGATATCGCCGCATTCACGTCGTGCTTCGTCGCGAAGGATGGCGCCACGGGCAGAACAAGACGCGGCGGGTTTATCGCGAGTTGGGCCTGCAATTGCGCCACAAGACGCCGAAGCGTCGAGTCAAGGCCAAGCTTCGGGATGATCGCAGGCCGGCGACGCGATCGAACGAGACCTGGGCGATGGACTTCGTCCACGATCAGTTGGCGACGGGACGCAAGCTGCGGGTGCTCACGGTCGTGGACATCTTCTCCCGCTTTTCGCCCGCGCTGGAGCCTCGGTTCACCTTCCGCGGCACCGATGTCGTGGAGATACTGGAAAGGGTCTGCAATGAAGTGGGATTCCCGGCAACGATCCGCGTCGACCAAGGCACCGAGTTCGTCTCGCGAGATCTCGACGTCTGGGCCTATCAGCGCGGCGTTACGCTGGACTTCTCCCGCCCGGGTAAGCCGACCGACAACGCCTTCATCGAGGCGTTCAATGGACGCTTCCGGGAGGAATGCCTCAACGCCCATTGGTTCCTGAGCCTTGCCGACGCCCAGGAAAAAGTGGAGAATTGGCGCAAGTACTACAACGAAGAGCGGCCCCATGGCGCGATCGGCAACAAACCGCCGATCCTGCTGCAAAATCGCGATGGCGCAACCAGCCCGCCACAGTGATCAGAGGCGCAAAACTCTAATTCTGGGTGGTCCAAAGTTCGGTCTCACTGCAAATGCAACAAGGGCTCTTCCCATCGCTGGATGAAAGAAGGGGCTCAGGTCACAAGCGAGATGGCAGAAATCGCTGTCACCAAGCATCGATAGATAGAACGACCACTTAGGAGAGAGAAACCTCAACTCTTTCTGCAATGCCCGCATGTGAGACGAATACCCGCCATGACTGCCGAGAGGTCGAACCCTTGGACGCGGGCGGTGACATGCGGAAGATCTAGATGCACGCGGAGATCGCGAATTGATTCAGGATTCCTTCTCCCAGCGCTTGAGTTGGCCGACTAGCCACGAATCGCAGCACCTTTATACCGGGTACCCCGCCGGCATTCCATTTCCTAGCAGAACGACATTCTCTTTGGCGGCGTCCAATCTTCCGTCAGTCGCGAATACAGTCACAAAACAACAGGAACGTTCAATGATCGTAGGATCAGCTGAGATCGGGTAGCACTTTCCTGGATGTCCAATACTAGCGAATGAGTCTGGCTACCTCCATCATCGAGCATTCGACTGAACGCACGATGCCGACGCGTGAACTAGGCCCTGACGGCCCGGCATCACCTTGCAGAAGAGTTGGCACGCGGCAGAGCCGAGATGTGATAGTTCAAGGCGCGAAGAGCAGCCACCTCCCGCGCGGCTTTGGAGGCCGGATAGCTTTAAGAGACGGCGGATCGCATTGCCGTGTCAATTGAGCGGCGAAACGGAAAGAGGCGAGGCCGATTAAACGGCTAATTGGTCTTTATTGATCCAGAAAATTCAAGTTAAGATGACGAATTGCGAGCTGCACGGGCTTCCGTCAGCCGTATATATTGGCGGCCGGTCGCCGCAGCAATTCGTCGAACAATCGGTAGCAAATGGGGTCACCGGAAGGTAGTTGGGTCGGTACGCAGGAGGCCCCGCTTCGGAGCGAACAGGAACGCCGCGCAGAACACCAGCGCCTGCGTCAGCACGATGCACGCCCCCGTGGCGCCGTCGATGTGGAAGCTGGCGAGCGTGCCGATCGCGGCCGAGCTGGTCGCGACCGCGACGGCGACGAGCAGCATCCGCTCGAAGCTGTCGGTGAGCAGATAGGCGGTGGCGCCGGGCGCGATTAGCATCGCGACCACCAGGATGATGCCGACCGCCTTCAGCGAGGCGACGATCGTCAACGCCAGCAGCACCAGCAGTCCGTAGTGCAGCGCCCTCACCGGCAGGCCGATCGATCGGGCGTGGTGAGGGTCGAAGCAGTACAGCAACAGGTCGCGGCGTTTGAGCAGCACCGCCAGCAAGGCACCGCCGGCGACGATCGCGATCTCGATCAGGTCGCGCGGCGTGACGCCGAGCACATTGCCGAACAGGATGTGGTTGAGATGCTGGTCGGTCTCGATCCTGGTGAACAGGACCAGACCGAAGCCGAACATGCCGGAGAACACGATGCCCATCACCGTGTCCTCCTTCACCCGGCTGTTCTCCTTCAGATAGCCGGTGACCACCGCGCAGGACAGGCCGGCCACGAACGCCCCGGCCGCTAGCGGCAGGTTCAGCACATAGGCGACCACGATGCCCGGCAGCACCGCGTGAGAGACGGCGTCGCCCATCAGCGACCAGCCCTTCAGCACCAGATAGCAGGACAACACCGCGCAAACCGCCGCCACCATCACGGACGCGACCAGCGCCCGCTGCATGAACGGATAGGCCAGCGGTCCGGTGATCCAGTCGACGACCTCGTTCACGGCGTCGCCTCCGCCGCCGCGTGCCGCCGCCGGCGCGCCGCGATCACGCCGTGCTTCGGCGCCAGGTAGAACGCCGCCAGAAACAGCAGGGTCTGCAGCGTGACGATCACTCCGCCGGTGGCGCCGTCGAGAAAATAGCTGACATAGGCGCCGACGAAGCTGGTGACGGCGCCGAGCGCGACGCTGATCAGGATCAACCGGCCGAACCGGTCGGTGAGCAGATAGGCGGTAGCGCCCGGCGTCACCACCAGCGCGATCACCAGGCAGGCGCCGACCGTCTGCAGCGCGGCGACAGTGCAGGCGCTGAGCAGGGTGAAGAACACGATCTTGAGCCGCCGCGGATCGAGCCCGATGCTGCGGGCGTGGCTCTCGTCGAAGAACGTCACCATCAGGTCCTTCCACTTCAGCGCCAGAATCGCCAGCGACACCGCGGAGATGATCGCCACCTGCACGACATCGGCATCGGAGATCGCCAGGATGTTGCCGAGCACGATGGTCTGAACGCTCACCGACATCGGCCAGATCGAGGCCATCAGCAGCCCGAGGGCGAACAACGTGGTGAACACCAGCCCGATCGCCGCGTCCTCGCGCAGCCGCGATTTCAATTTGACGAACTGCATGCCGGCCGCCGCCAGAATGCCGGCGAAGAACGCCCCGAGCGCGAACGGCGCCCCCAGGATATAGGCGGCGGCGACGCCCGGAACGATCGCGTGCCCGAGGGCGTCGCCCATCAGCGACCAGCCCTTCAGCATCAGATAGGCCGACAGGAAGGCGCACACGCCGCCGACCAGGGCGCTCACCCACATCGCCTTCAACATGTAGCCGTAGGCGAACGGCACCAGCAGTTCGGCAAGCAGCGAGCCCTCGGCCATGTCAGCTCTCCTGATCCTGCCGCTGGTTGTGCCGGGCGTCGTAGAACACCAGCGGCTGTTCGTCGTCGGTGATCACCGTCAGCCGACGCTGGTCGTCGTCGCTGTGCAGGTCGGCGCCGCCGAGCTGGAAGTTGCGGAGCACGCCGCCAAAGGCGAGTTCCAGATTGCGCTGCGTGAAGGTCTGGGCGGTCGGCCCGGCCGCCAGCACGGTGCGATTGACGAGCACGACCTGGTCGCAGAACTGCGGAACGCTGCCGAGATCGTGGGTCGAGACCAGGACAAGCTGGCCGGCATCGCGCAGCTCTCGCAGCAGATCGATGATCGCGGTTTCGGTCTTGACGTCGACGCCGGTGAACGGCTCGTCGAGCAGCACGATCCGGCCGCCCTGTGCCAGCGCGCGGGCGAGAAACACCCGCTTCTTCTGGCCGCCGCTGAGCTCGCCGATCTGGCGATCGCGGTAGGCCGTCATGCCGACGCGCTCTAGGGCTTCGTCGACCGCGCGGCGGTCGGCCTGCGACGGAATCCGCAAGAAGTTCATATGGCCGTAGCGGCCCATCATCACAACGGTCTCGACCAGCACCGGAAAATTCCAGTCGATGTCCTCGCTCTGCGGGACGTAGGCGACGATGTTGCGCTTCAACGCCCGCGCGACTGGCATCCCGCACAGCTCCACGCTGCCGGCCGACGGCCGCACGAACCCCATGATCGCCTTGAAGATCGTCGACTTGCCACTGCCGTTGACGCCGACCAGCGCGCAGATCGTGCCGGGACCGAGTGCGAAGGAGGCGTCACGCACCGCCCTATAGCCGTTCGGATAAGTGACAGTGAGATGGCGCACCAATATGCCGGGCGCCGGGTCGCCAGCGCGGCGCGCCTCGGCCGGGCCCGGCCCGAAACCGATCATGTGCCGAACCCCTTGGCGATGGTTTCGACGGTCACCTTGAGGAGGTCCAGATAGGTCGGCACCGGACCGCCGGCCGCGCTGAGCGAATCGACGTAGAGTACGCCGCCGTAGCGTGCGCCGCTCTCGCGCGCGACCTGTTTTGCGGCGCGGTCCGAGATCGTGCTCTCGCTGAATACCACCGGAATCCTGTTCTTGCGCACGAGATCGATAACCTTGCGCACCTGCTGCGGCGTCCCCTGCTCGTCGGCATTGATCGGCCAGAGAAACGCCTCCTTCATCTTGTAGTCGCGCGTCAGATAGCTGAAAGCACCTTCGCTCGACACGAGCCAGCGCTGGCTTTCGGGAATTGCCCAAAGCCGACGGCGCAGCGGCTCGTCGAGCGCCTTGATCTTGGCCGCATAGCCGGCGGCATTTAGATTGTAGGCGTTCGCGTTCGCGGGATCGTATTTGACCAGTGCCTTTCGGATGTTTTCGACGTAGATCAGCGCGTTGGACGGCGACATCCAAGCGTGCGGATTGGGCTTGCCGCTGTACGGTCCCTGCGCGATACCCATCGGCGCGATGCCTTCGGTGACTACGACGCTAGGAACATCCTTCACGTTCTCGAAGAACCGCTCGAACCAGCGTTCGAGATTGAAGCCGTTCCACAGCACGAGATCGGCCGCCTGCGCCCGCACGATGTCGAGCGGGGTCGGCTGGTAGTCGTGGATCTCGGCGCCGGGCTTGGTGATCGATTCCACGATCGCCTTGTCGCCGGCCACGTTCTGGGCGATGTCCTGGATCACCGTGAAGGTCGTCACCACCCGGAACGGCTTGCGGGCCTGCGCCTGGCACGGGCCGGCGAGCAGCACGCCCGCGAATGCTGCCGCGACGATGCTGCGCACCCAGCTGCTGCGAATTAGTTTCAGCTTCATCTGTTTCCATCCTGATGCAGTCGCGCGCCGTGGCTCGCGTGTTCGTCGCGCGCCCGTCGCTAAAAATGCCAATTGAGCCGGAGCATCGCCTGTTGGCGCTCGAAATGATCGAGGTTGAGCGGCCTCCGGTCGCCCAGGGCGCCGCCCGCGACCTGGAACTGCCAGGTGCCAGAGATGCCGAATGCCGGCGAAACGTTGTAGGAGAAGGTCGGTCCGACATAGACGGCGTCGCCGAGGAAACGGTCCAGCCCGCCGCCGTCATAGGCGCGCAGATATCGAACATTAAGGCCGGCGAGAAATCCGGGCGCGAACGCATACGACAGCCCGCCGTGTAGCTGCAGCTCGGAGTCGTGGGCCCAGGTGTTTGTTGCGAGGTCACGGGTGGCGCCGGTGCCGTACCAGACGTTGAAGGCGGCGAACAACCTCTCGGCGATCAGCTCTCGGTCGAACAGCGCCGCGAACTCGCCACCATATTGCTCGATCCGGCCGCCCGACGCTTCGTCGACGCGGGACCAATTCGGCTGCGCGTGCAGCGTCAGCCCGAACGGCGCCGCCTTGCGGTCGATCAGCTTGTAACGAAACTCGAGCGCGGCACCGTTGAACGTCAAGTGGTGGCGGTCGTCGTAGCCTAATACGCCATCGATCTGCTGTCCGCCGAACGACAGCCCCGGTGCGATGCGGATCCGATCTGTGAGCGTGTACTTGACCTGAGTCAGCGTCGAGAGGGTGGCGTAGCGGCCATCGCGCTTGCCGAAACTGCCGACGTTTTCCAACTCGACCTCGATCTCACCCTTTTGGCCGATATCGGAGCCCATCGAGAAACCGAAGATGTGTTCTGTATCGACACCCTCCGCGTGATGTGTGCCGGGAACCGTCGGGGGGTGCTGCATCGCGAAGCCCGAACGCGAAGACGCGGGAGCAGAAAACCAGGAGGGCGCTTCGTCTGCCGCGGCCGTTGATGCTCCTGCAACAGCGACTGTTGCAGCCGTGACAAGCAGACGCCTCCACGGCCAACCCCGAATTTGCCGCCGCCTCACCGCATAAGTCTGGTTCTTCATCTAGGTTCACCTCATCAGACAATTTGGCAGTGGCGCAGAATCTCAGTCTGAGGCCGTTCCTATCACCGCCGCAGTCCTGCATTCGATCGCCAGGTAAAATGATGGGCATCAGGTCGCTGACGCTATGTTTGACTCCCAGCCGGGCTCCTAGCCTGGTTGGTTTCTGTCGCGTGACCTAACGCAACCTCATCGCATTCGCTGACATCGCCCCTCTAATTCCACCTCATACCTTATGTTGTAGCCTGGGCTACATAATAGAGAACTGCTCGCAGAAAGCAATCCAGACAATGTTGCTCAGGCTACATTTTGACGAAGAAAGGAAATCATGCTTTCCCGATCGGAGCATTCAGGAGTGAAACAATGGGCCCCGCTGTTCCGCCGGTCTCTCGGCGCAAGGTCTCTCCGCTGGCGGAGCTTCCGGCTGAACTTGTGCAAGCGCGCCGCTTCGGAAAGACACGTTCGGCACAATCGACCGCCATTCTTGAAGATTATGTCGAGCTCATCGCCGATTTACTGTCCGGCACGGGGGAAGCGCGACCGACCGACATTGCACGTCGCCTCGGCGTCTCGCACGCAACCGCCATCAAGACCATCGCACGATTGAAGAAAGCTGGACTGGCGACGTCGCGCCCTTATCGCGGAGTTTTTCTCACTGAGCAGGGGCAGGCGCTGGCAGCGAGATCTCACGCTCGTCATCGGCTCGTAGTTGATCTTCTCCGAGCAGTTGGCGTTCCTAGCGAAGCTGCAGAAGCCGACGCAGAGGGTATGGAGCACCACTGTTCGGAGACGACGCTGAAGGCATTCGCTCAGTTTTTGAGTTCAAATAGCGATAGCTAGCACGTCTCGTCGAGCATTGGGCTATGCTGGCCAGACCTGACGGCTATTGTGATCGCTGACGTCTCCTCGCCGAATGCCTCTCGGATGGCAAAATGGAAATGCGAAGGGCTGTCGGTTGTCGGCATTGATCAAACGAAAATAGAGCGGCCGTCGAAAGAGGGTTGCAGCGTCCGCTTACGGGGATGGATAGCAGCTGGATCGAAAAGGCCGCTCATAGCCCGCTGATGGGCCGGCGCCAGCCAGCGAGGGCGCCGAGAGACGCCTTCCTTAAGAGATGTCGATACTCGCGGGTCGGATCGCGGCGAACCAACCGCCACCCTGATGGGGCGACATCAATACACGATAAAAAGCTACAGTGAAGCGGCACCGTTCCGATCACGCAGACGCGCACGTGAGTCGCGCCTATCGCCCGACTCACGAGCGCTGCGGCCCCGGAACGATCAAAGACAGCCCCTGCGAGCCGACTTGGTGACGAAATTGCATCGTCATACCCGCGATTACGCAGACGCAGCTGCCGCCAAACACAACAGAAGATCACTGCTTCAAAAGATCCCTGCTGCATGACGGCTCCGATCCGGCGGATCAACAGTAACCGAATCGGAAACAGGAAGGAAACCTGGCCATGCCCCCCATGAAAAAGCTACTGTCCAACCGTGGCGCGTTACCGCTTGATCCAGTGGTTTTCTTCGCTAGCGGTCGGCTTCGCATGTTTGCCCCACCGATAAGCCGCGCACTCGGTTCGCGCTAGCAAGCAACACTTGTCATTTTAAACGCTCTGAATAAGGGCTAGCTGTCCATGCGTTCCATCGCTCTGTAAGCTCGTCTTGATAATCGAGCCAAAACTGGGTTGCTTCCTCGCGCCCCAAAATCCAACACAAGCCGGATTCTGCAGCCCTCAACCAGCGAGATCTATGGCGATCCGAGATGCCAACTACCGGAAACCTATATCGGCCACGTCAACGCAACGGGCCCCCCGCGCCTGCTACGACTAGGGCAAACGGGCGGACGAAACGCTGATGTTCAATTTCTATCGCCTGTTCGCTGCGCCAGAATCTCGCCGCGATGCGCGACTGCGACCTCGCGGCGATGGCAGGCGATCATTCCACATAGAACGCTGCATTCTAAGACGCCTTCTTGCGTCGCCCTCGCCTTCGAATAGCACCTCAAACTCGAAAATCTCGTCGCCGTTTTGGTGTAGCCACAATCCCCAGGTGAGCGCTCCATTTTTCACCGGTTTTAGCTTCGTCCAAGATGAATAGTAACGTTCTTCAGGCTGGAGGAGACGGAGGAAGGGTATCGAGTTAGTAACGAATCGGATTGATTGTTGGCGTCAAGATAATTGGCTAGCGAGGCTCGCATCGCTGCATCAAAGCCGGTGATGCCTGTCATAAGAATCTTGAAATTCGTTTGAAGGCAGAGCGATCAAAAGCGCCAGACGCGAGTATTTTGGCTGAACTCAATTCGTGCTAATGTTGTTCAAGTAGCTCCGCTCCAGACGCAGAGTCAAAAGACAGGCCCCGTCAGCCCTGTCACCGATGGGTTCGTTCGGAAGGTTGCCATCTCGGACCTCTACGAAGTCGACGCGGCGCGCCTGGCTCTCGCCTGCAATGCCTCTCGCAGCGTCATCAGGTCGGCAACGTCGGCGAGCCAGCCTTGCGGATCGACGTCGTTCATCTTGCAGGTTTCGAACACCGTGTAGACGGCCGCGCCGCGGTGACCGCCAGCATCCGAGCCGGCGAAGGTCCAGTTTCGTCGTCCGACCGCCACACCGCGCAACGCTCTTTCGGCGGCGTTGTTGGTCAGGCAGACGCGACCGTCGTCGAGGAAGTGAAGGCGGGCCAGCTGTTCAGCAGGTAGTTGATCGCTTTGGTGGTGTCATTGTTCGATGACAGCAAGGTGCGCTGCTGCCGCATCCAGATTTCCAGGTTGGTGACGAGCGGCGCCGACCTCTCCCGGCGCACCGCAAGCCGTTGCTCCGGAGCTTGGCCGTTGATGGTGCGCTCGATCGCGAACAGCTCGTCGATCCGCCGCACGGCCTCGGCCGCAATCGGCGCCTCACCTGTCTTCGCGTCGTCGAAGAACTTGCGGCGGGCGCGGCTCCAGCATGCCGCCTCCAGGATCGGCGCCGGCTTCCGCGGAGGCCTGTAGAGCTGGTTGTAGCCATCGAAGGCATCGGCCTGCATCAGGCCGACATAGCCGGCCAGATGGCCTTGCGGATGCTCCCCGGCGCGGTTGCGCGAGTAATAGAAGAGGGCCGCCGGCGGATCGCTGCCGCCAAATGGCCGGTCATCACGGACATAGGTCCAGATTCGGCCGGTGACGGTCTTCATCTTCGCCAACATCGGCACCGTGATGTCGTCGGCGTGGATGCGATCGGCGCTCATCACGTGGAGACGGATCGCTTCGATCAACGGCTCAAGCGCCACCACGCAGGCGCCGACCCGATCCGCCAGCGCTGCGCCAGACGCCGCGCCAGCTCCGGCGGCGCGCCGAATGCCAGGCCATGCGGATCATCAGCCCGCCGTAGTGACCGAAGTCGGCCGGCCACCATTCCTGCGAGTCCGTCATCAGCGCGTGCAGATCCTTGATCCCCGCGGTGAGATCCAGACTCTCGAATTCCTTGGCGTAGTCGAGTGCCGGTCCCATCGGATTCGACAGCGTCGAATTCCGATGCAGCATGCTGATGTCGAGGTGATCCGGCCACCAGTCGCGATTCCTGCGCCCGCGTGAGCCTCCGCCCGTGAACGGGTTTCGGACACCAGGCGAAACACCGCGCGCGGCATGTCCGGATGCCGGATGATGCTGTGCGGCTGGCCGAGCAACTTGGCCTCGCTGTAGCCCGCGATCCGGCAGAAGGTGCGATTGGCGTAAGTTATGCGGCCCTTGAGTTCGGTCTTGGAGACGATCAGTTCAGCGCAAATGCGCGGACATGGGGTCGGGTCGGCTATGCCGCCGCTTGTTTGTGGCAGAACAATCATCGGGGCAGTTCGACGCGATAGACTCCGGGCTTATGTGCGCCGCCGAGCCGGGTTGGTTCGTCGTCAGAGCGACCATTTCCGTGATCGCCCGGCACCCGCTTGGATAGCGCCGCAGCGAAGGAGTATCGCCAGCATGACAAACGGCGCCGGAGCGCACGATGGTACACGCCTATGGCAGGCAGAAGACGGGCTTCATGTCGATGTGCGGGGGCTTCCCTGTCCGGAGCCTCTGGTGACGGTGCTGAGGTTGATCGACGGCGGCGAGGCCGGCGAGGTGCTGTTGGCCCATCTGAGCCAGGAGCCGCTGCTGCTGTATCCCGAACTGGACGAGCGAGGCTGGCGCTATAGGTTGATCGCGACATCGGGTGATAGTTCACAGCAAGGCGGCCTGGTGCTCGAGATGCAACGTACTCGCTCATGACGATGGTCGGCACGTTTCTCGGCTCGGCCAAGAGCCGGCTACTGCCGGCGTCGGTGCCGTTCCGGTTCTTCGCGGTGGCCGCGGTGCTCCACGTCGCGCTCTGGGTGGCGGTTCTGTTGGCCGCGGCCGACTTCACGCAATTCCGTGGCGGCGTCGGACCGTCGCTCGCCGCCGTGCATCTGCTGACGCTCGGAGTACTGACGATGACGGCAATCGGCGCCGCGGTGCAATTGCTTCCGGTTGCGACGGCGCGGCCGCTCGCGGCGGTGTGGCCGATCAAGGCGGCGTTCTGGCTGCTGGTGCCGGGTACGATCGCGCTGATCTGGGGCATGCACGCGGCTGATGTCGGCCTGATGATCGCCGGCGCCTTGGCATGCACCATGGGAATTCTGCTGTTCGCGGGCCTGTTTGCCGACAATCTGCGCCGGGCCGGCAGCATGCCGGTGGTCCGGGCCTATGGTTGGGCGGCGTTTGTGTCGCTGATCCTGCTGGTCGCGCTGGGCCTCGCTTTATCACTCGACACCGAAATCGGCTTCCTCGCCGACCGTACCGACATCGCCCTCGCCCACATGATCCTCGGCGCTTTCGGCTTCATGGGGATGCTGGCGCTCGGCTTCAGCCACGTGCTGATCCCGATGTTCGCCCTGTCGCGTACGCCGGAAAAGCCCATGGTCTGGGCTGGCTTCGCCGCCGCGGCGGCCACGGTGGCGCTGGGGGTTGCTGGCGCTTTGCTCGGCGAGGCGACCTGGCTCGCGGCCGCCTGTGGGCTCGGTGTTGTCGCCGCTCTGCTGCATCTGCGGCTGATGCAGGTTACTCTCACCACCGGTATGCGCAAGCGGCTCGGCCTGTCATTCTTGCTGGTGCGAATCTCCTGGGTATCGCTGGCCCTGACGCCGCTGCTCGGCCTCGCGGTCTTGCGGGGCTGGGCCGGACCGGGCGGACCGACGCTGTTCGGTTTGATATCTCTCGGCGGCTGGCTCATGACCTTTCTGCTCGGAATTCTGCAGCGGATCGTCCAGTTCCTTGTCTCGATGCATGTGACCCGCTCGACGGGCGGGCCGCCATTGTTGTCCGAACTTGGCGCCAGCGCCCCACTGACGGTTCACGCCGCGTGTCACCTCGTCGCGATCAGCGGATTGGCCGCGGCGATTGTCTTTGACAGTACGAATCTGGCGGCGCTGGCCGCGCTGCTCGGCCTGGCCGGCGCGCTTGCCTTCGTCACGTTCATCGCCAGCATCCTAAAAACTCTCGCGTCGGGTCGAACCCGGCCGTGGGCCCACCCGTAGGAGGTTTCCATGTTTGCCAACCGCATCAGCCAGACGCTTCACGACGAGCATCGCGCGACCATCACCTTGATGGAGCGCCTCGAGCAATCGCTCGGACGCCGGCAGCCTATTGATATCAGTGACCCAAAGGACGCCCGATTGCTGCGCGATCTCGTCCTCGCTATCGATTCCGACACAATACGGCACTTCGATTTCGAGGAAACCCACCTGTTCACCCTTCTCGAATCGGTCGGCGATCAGTTGATCGGAGATCATCTCACCGAGGAGCATGCCGTGATGCGCCCACTCGGGGAGACTCTCGCGGCACTTTCGCGCACCGCTGAAAGCGCCGGCTTCGACAAAGCGAGTTGGGAGGAGTTTCGCCGGGTTGGCGCCGAATTCGTGCAGCGCATGGTGGTCCACGTTCAAAAGGAGGAGATGGCGCTGCTGCCGTTGGTGAACGACACTATGGACAGCGAGACGGAGATTCGTTTGTACAACGTCTATACCGGCAACACCTGAGCCGCCTGGCAGTGCGGTTCCAGGCGCCGCCACCACGGGCCACCTCCCTGTCACACCGGAACGGCAGGTTTCAGCCAACAGATCAGCAGCTATCTCACGCGCAACTCGGCGATCTCCGCAAGTTCCCTGAACTCAGGATGGTCATCCGGCGACGAACACTCTTCAGGATCTCTTGCTTCTGCCAGCAACTAACAGGGCGACTGATCGCAAAAAAGTAAGTCAGCCCCGACATCTACGCAAGCTCTGTGCGCGTCACGGGGGACTCGATGTTGATCCACTGATACGTCTTGACGCCGGCCTGATCTGACAGCCGCAGCAGGGAGGCTGCGATCCGGTGCTTGGTCCGCATGCTGGTCATTTCGACAACGCGCTAACAGGCTGTTGAAAAAGGCACTGGCGGCAGGCCTCTCGTCATGATTCCCTTCGATGCGGATGCTTCGAGGGGAAGACGATGCGTGGAAGTGACGAACGGTCTGGGGCGCTGTTCAACTATGTGGACCTGGAGGCTCGGGTTCGGCCCGACCATCCGCTGCGCACGATCCGGCGGCTCGCCAATGCGGCGCTGAATGATCTTTCGAGGGACTTCGACGCGCTTTACACGTCTTTCGGCCGTCCCTCGATCGCGCCTGAGAGATTGCTGCGTGCGATGCTGCTGCAGGCGTTCTACGGCATCCGCTCGGAGCGGCTACTGATGGAACGGCTTGACTTCGACCTCTTGTTCCGTTGGTTCGTCGGCCTGGGCGTGGACGACGCGGTTTGGGACCACTCGACCTTCTCGAAGAACCGGGACCGGCTCCTCGAAGGCGAGATCGCGACAAAATTCCTGACCGCGCTGCTCGCTCGGCCGGATGTGAAGCGTTTGCTGTCGAGCGAACACTTCTCGGTCGATGGCACGCTGATCGAGGCGTGGGCGTCGATCAAGAGCTTCCGCCGCAAGGATGGCGACGACCAGGACAGCGACGGGCCGGGCCGCAACGCCGAGCCAGCTTCCACAACGAGAAGCGCAGCAACGACACGCATCAGAGCACGACCGATCCCGAAGCGCGACTGTACAAGAAAGGCGACGGCCAGCCGGCCAAGCTCTGCTACAT
>NZ_FODT01000021.1 GCF_900110435.1 Rhodopseudomonas pseudopalustris | reverse complement strand
TCGCCAAGGTCAAGTTGCGAGGCCGCGACCGGGTCGACGCCGCCTTCAACCTGGCGCTGGCGGCCTACAATCTGATCCGCCTACCAAAGCTCCTGAGAGCAGCGGCGTGAAGCTCCCCAAGACAGCGAGGCCATCCGCACTCAAAGCTGAAGCCGTCGCATGTCGAACGACTGCAACCTTCAATCCCAATGAATGCAGGACTTCTTCAACAGTCTGCTAGAGCTTTTCCGGTTCTGATAGAATCAGAACCGGAGCTCTAACTTTTTGTTCTGACGCGTTTTCTTCACGCGAACCGGTATCCACTTCGCTCGAAAACGCTATAGCCTCCATCCCACCGCGATGTTTGCGGGCGCGGCGACCGCTGTCCGCGACGCAACGCGGTCGCACGCCATGGCGCATCGCGATGACCCGAGATGCCGCTCTCATTGATATCGCGACTCTGTTTTCAGCGCCGGACGCGTCTCGCTTTCCCGCGCGACGCCGCCGGCGACCTCATGGCCTGACGCCCGACGCGTGACGCTTCGCGCTTATGCGACGCTTATGAGGTCGCCTCTCCGGCATTCTCGAATTCCTATCCCGAGCGAACCACATTCGACGGTGCGGTCAAATCGCGCCGCTGCTCCGATGAGTGCGTCCGACCGCTCGGAAACGCGGGTCATCGACCCGATGAAGGGATTGAACATGAGTATCGTCGAACCTCCTTTGCGTGGCGAACAGCTGAACGTCGTCCTGATTGGTCGGGACAATCGCGGCCGCTGGATCGCCCGCGAGCAGCACGGACGCTTCGGCGGCCTGTTCGTCAGCCGCGAGCACGCCGTCAAATATGCTTTGTTCGAGAACGGACGCCGAAGAGAGGCGATCATCGAACTGGCGACCGAAGTCGAACTCGCTTTCGACACGATGCCGACAGCCGCGCCGGTCCTCCAGCGGCGCGCGGCGTAGTCGCCGACCAGGCCGATGCGCATGGTCGCTCGGCCGGCAGGCTGGCTCCCCGGCGCCCCAACCTCATTCAACCGAAACGGCGAGTCCGCCTGCGTTCTTCTGCCAACGCTTGATCGCGGCCGGCTCCCGGCCGTGACGGTCTGCGCGAGAAGGCCGCGCCACAGGACGCCAGCCGCGCTCGGAAACGCGCCGAGCCTGCCCGGTCGACGGCGGGCTGATAAGCGCCCGCTGCTCGCGCCGGATCAGGCTCCGAAGGACGAGATCGAAGCAATGCTCGCAGCCATGCCGCCACGGATTTCGCCTCCGCATGACGCCGGGCTGCGTTCGTTCTCGCCGCAACCGCCGCACACATCGAAGTTGGACGCGATTCCGAAACTCCATGAACGACTGATGCGGGTTTGGCAGCTGGCCATTCTGCGTTTCGCCGTGACCCGTGACGATTCCGACCGGCAGAGTGTTCTGGCTCTCGCCGGTGAGATCGATCGGCTGGGCCATGCAGGCCGCGCCGACTCGTTCGGATTCTTCCGTCGCACCAGCACGCGTGTCTGCGCGGCGATTCTCGCTGATAAGCGTGATTCCAGCGAGATCCTGCACCGCTTTCTCCAGGAGATCGAAGCCCCCCGGTTGCGCAGCGCATTCGCAGCGGCGGTCGGGATCGCCGACAAACCGGAGCCGCCGGCCAAGCGCCGCCGCGAACAGAAACGCGACCTTTTCAAAGGCCTGCCCTCGCGTAGCGCCTGCCCCTGAGCGAGACCCGGCGAGGCGAGCAGCTGATCGCCGCAAATCCCCGCAGCTTCCGACGATCGGTTCAGGCGAATCTATATGCCCCTCCTTTGCGGCGGCGGCCCGGTCCGTCTCGCATTCCTATGGCGTGGCGCGACATGGTCGCGCCGGCAAATGGCCGCGCGGGCGATCGCCGTCGCGCCGGCCCCCTGACGACGCCGGCCCAAGGAACACCAAATGATCGAATGGAAAAGCGTCGTCATGATCGCGCTGATCACGACGCTGCTCGCCGCCGTTCGTCTGGCCCAAGGCGAAGCACCTCGGAAACGCTCCGGACAGCGCGGCGCGCAGGCGAACCAGACCTGATCCCGAAGAAGGGATTCCGGTTTTTCAAGACGACGATCCGACGATCCGTCACCCTGATCTACGCGCAGCTGACCGCCGCATAGAGCTGTGAGGCATCCTTCGAGCGGCGGACGCGTTCGCGCGTTTCCGCCGATCGGAAGGTGCGGGCCACCAGCGCGATCTCACCGAGATGCGCGTTGTCGGCGACCGCGGGCAACAACAGAACGAACACGATATCGACCGCCTGAGCATCGATCGCATCGAATTCGACAGGCGTCCGCAGTTTCGCAAGAAGTCCAAACGGGCGCCGCAGATCCGGTAGCCTTGTGTGCGGGATCGCCACGCCTTCGCCGATTCCGGTCGATCCGAGTTCTTCGCGCTTGATCAGATAGGGCGCGACCTGCGTGGGAGCCAGATCGACTCCGGCCGCGGCGCGTGCGGACAAATCCGCCAGCAGCTTGCTCTTGTCGGAGCCTCGAAGGTCGAACAGGACATTCGCGGGCGAAAGAAAGTCAGCAATCTTCATAGTCGCTCCAGAAGCGCGCATGGCGAAGCAACGGTCAGTTTTCGAGAGAAAGCACGGTCTTCGCAGGGTCGTCGGGGGCGCGAAGCCTGTAGCCGATGCCGGTCTCGGTGAGGACGAATTGCGGCCGCTCCGGATCGGCTTCGATCTTCTGTCGGAGTTGCCGGACATAGACCCGCAGATATTGCGCGTCGGTCAACGGATCCCACAGCTCACCGAGCAGGAATTTGTGCGTCAGCACTTTGCCGGCGTGCTGCACCAGGATCCTGAGCAGATCGTATTCCTTCGGCGACAACTTCACGTCCCTGTCGCCGACCTTGACCAGGCGCCTGACCAGATCGACCGACAGATCGCCCGAACGAAACACCGGTCGCTCGCCGTGAACCTGGAGCTGGTGCCGCAGCGCCGCGCGCATCCGCGCCAGCAATTCATCCATGCCGAACGGCTTGGTCAGATAATCGTCGGCGCCCAGATCGAGCGCCTCGACCTTGCCGGCCTCGTCGCCGCGGCTCGACAGCACCACGATCGGCACGCTGTCATTGCGCCCCCGGATCATGCGCAGCAATTCGTGGCCCTGAATATCGGGAAGGCCGAGATCGAGGATGATCAACGCCGGCCCCTGCTTCAGAAGCTCGAGCGCGATCTTGCCGTTGGACGCTTCCAGCACCTCGTAGCCCTGCGTGCCCAGGCCCATGCGCAGCAATTTGCGGATCGGCGGCTCGTCGTCGACGATCAGAATCTTCAGCGGTGCGCCATTCATGCGGCGGTGTCCAACGATTTGGTCGAGACCGGGACTGGCAAGGTAATCGTCATCGCGGCTCCGTTTCGATCTGTTCGATTGGCCGCCACGATGGTGCCGTGCAGGGCTTCGACGAATCCGCGCGCGATCGCCAATCCGAGCCCGGTGCCGGCGCGCACGTGATCGCCTTTCTGCGCTCGATAGAATTTCTCGAACACGCTGTCGAGATCATGAGGCGGAATGCCGCCGCCTTCATCGATCACCTGCAGGATCACCGAGCGCCCTTCACGGCGCGCCCTGATGCAGATCGTGGTTTGTTCGGGGGCGTATTTCGCGGCATTGTCCAAAAGGTTGAACAACGCCTGCTCGAACAGCACGGCGTCGAGATTCACCATCGGCAGTTCCGGCGCGAGGTCGAGCTCCACCTTGTGATGGGACAAGATCTTGCTGGCGCGGCTGAGCGCACTGCCGACTACTTCGCTGAGATCGTGCGGCGCGGTGTTGGGCACCACGGCACCGGATTCGAGCCGGGTCATGTCGAGCAGATTGGCGATGAAGCGGTTGAGCCGCTCGGACTCATCGACGATCGTCGACAGCAGCTCGGTCCGTTCGGCCTCAGAGAGTTTGGTCCAGAAGCCGCGCAGCGTGCCGGCGGCGCCGAGCACCGACGCCAGCGGCGTCTTCAGATCGTGCGAGATCGAGGTCAGCAGTGCGGATCGCAGCCGGTCGGTTTCGATGCTGCGCTTGACCCGATCCATATCCTCGACCAGTTGCACGCGCTCGATGGCCAGCGCGCCCTGATCCACCAATGCGTCCAGCAGCCGGCGCTGGTCCGGCGTCAGCAGCGGCCCGGTCCGGTCGTTGTCGATGCCGATCACGCCGATCGGGCCGCGTCCGGTCCGCATCGGAAGGAACAGTCGCTTGCCGCCCGGCAGGGTATCCGACCCGCGCCCGGCCGGCCGGTCATTGTTCCACGCCCAATTCGCCGCGGCGAGATCGGCGGGATCGAGCTGGTCTTCCGGAGGGTAGCCCGCCTTGACGGCGATGATTCCGGCTTCGGGCAGCAGCAGCACCACCCGCACCTTCAGCATCAGCGCGGTCTGATACGCGGTCGCCCACAACACGTCGTCCAGCGCCGCCGTTCCTGCCAGCTTGCGGCTGAACGCATAGAGCGATTCCGTGGTCCGCACCCGTCCGGCCGCAGCGATCGCCTGCGTCCGCAACCGCGCGGCGAGGTTGGAGACCAGCAGCGCGATCAACATGAACAGGAAGAACGCAGCGATGTTGGTCGGGTCGGTGATGGTGAGCGTGTAGACCGGCGGCAGGAAGAAGAAATTGTAGCACAATGACGCCGTGACGCTGGCGAGCATCGATGGCCACAGGCCGTACAGCACCGCGACGCCGACCACCGCGGTGAGAAACACCAGGTCGACGTTTTCGATGCCGAACAGCGGCTCGATCAGTTCGGCGATGCCGAGCCCGATGCCGACGAGCAGCAGCGCCATCAGATAAGCGCGGACGTCGAACGGCTCGGTACGCTCGGCGGTCCGCACCGTCTTCTTCGGAACCGGCTCAGCGGCGAGATTGTCGCCGGCGATGACATGCACGCTGATATTGCCGGCGTGGCCGACCAGACCGTGCACGACCGAATTGCGCAACATACCCGTCCACCACGACCGCGGCGCGGTGCCGATCACGATCTGGGTCACGTTGTTGGCGCGCGCGAAGCGCAGGATGTCCGCGGCGATGCCGTGGCCGGCGCTCGGGATCGACAGCGCCTCGCCGCCCAGCGCCTCGGCCAGCCGCAGCGTATCCGCGAGCCGGTCGCGGCGTTCCTCGCTGAGCTGGAGATTGCGACGGGTCTCGATGTTCACTGCGGTCCATGGCGCGCGTAGCCGGTCCGCCAGCCGCTTGGTGTAGCGAACCAGTCCGGCGGCGCGCAGATCGTCGTTGACGCAGACCAGGATACGTTCGCCGACCGCCCATGGGCCGGAGATCGCGTTGGCCTGCATATGGGTCAGCAATTGTTCGTCGACCCGCTCCGCCGTGCGACGCAGCGCCAGTTCGCGCAGCGCGGTGAGATTACCCGGCGAGAAGTAATGTTCGAGCGCCCGCTCCGCCTGTTTCGGAACGTAGACCTTGCCTTCCTTGAGGCGCTGGATCAGGTCGTCGGGCGTGAGGTCGACCAGTTCAAGGGCGTCGGCGCGATCGAACACCGAGTCCGGAACGGTTTCGCGCACCCGGACATGGGTGATCTGGGCGACGACGTCGTTGAGGCTTTCGATGTGCTGGATATTGACCGCGGTGTAGACGTCGATGCCGTGGGTCAGCAATTCCTCGACGTCGAGATAGCGCTTGGGATGCCGGCTGCCCGGCGCATTGGTGTGGGCGAGTTCATCGACCAGCGCGAGCTGCGGACGCCGTGCGATCAACCCGTCGAGATCCAGCTCCTCGAGCACCTGATCCCGGTAGTCGAGCCGCTGCCGCGGCAAGATCTCGAGCCCCTGCAGCAGCGCCTCGGTCTCGGCCCGCCCGTGGGTCTCGACGACGCCGACCACCACGTCGACGCCGGCCTTCAGCTTGGCGTGGGCGCTTTGCAGCATCTCATAAGTTTTGCCGACGCCGGGGGCGGCGCCGACAAAGATCTTGAGCCGGCCGACGCCGGCATCCTCGCGGCGCGCCTTCTCCAGCAGCGCCTCGGGTGACGGTCGTTGGTCGAAATCGGAGTGAGGGTTGGCCATTCCTGAATATAGTCCCCGGATCGACGTCCGCCTAGCGAGGGCTACTTCCTGGTGGTCGCATCCAGCGCCAGATTGAGCGCAAGCACGTTCACGCGGGGCTCACCGAGCAGGCCGGCGAAGCGGCCCTTGGTCTGCGCGTTCACCAGCTTGCGGACGCCGTCTTCAGACAGACCGCGGGCACGGGCGACGCGCGGGACCTGAAACAAGGCGGCCTCCGGCGAAATCTCGGGGTCGAGTCCGCTGCCCGAGGCGGTGACCAGATCGACCGGCACCGCGGCCGAGGGGTTCTCGGCCTTGAGCTTGTCGACGTCTTCCTTGACGCGGTCGTTCAGCGCCTTGCTGGTCGGCCCGAGATTGGAGCCGCTGGAGTTGGCGGCGTTGTAGGGCGATGACACCGTCTTGGTCGGATCGGCGGGGTCAGCCGCCGAGGTCGCCGACGGGCGGCCGTGGAAGTACTTGTCGTCCTTGAACTCCTGGCCGATCAGCGCCGAACCGATCACGGCGCCGTCCTTGACGATCAGGCTTCCGGCGGCCTGCTCCGGGAACAGAACCCCGGCGATGCCGGTCATGGCCAGCGGATAGGCAAGACCGCAGATGGCCGTCAGCAGGACGAGAACGACGAGTGCGGGGCGAATTTCTTTCAACATGGATGTTCTCCTCAGACGAGATGCAAGGCGGTGATCGCAAGGTCGATCGCCTTGATGCCGGCGAACGGAATGACGATGCCGCCGAGCCCGTAGATCAACAGATTTCGCCGCAGCAATGCGCCCGCGCCGACGGCCCGGTAGGCCACGCCCTTCAGCGACAGCGGGATCAGCGCGATGATGATCAGCGCGTTGAAGATGATCGCCGAGAGGATGGCGCTTTGCGGGCTTTCCAGCTGCATCACGTTGAGCACGCCGAGTTGCGGATAGAACGCCAGGAACATCGCCGGAATGATGGCGAAGTACTTGGCGACGTCGTTCGCGATCGAGAACGTGGTCAGCGCGCCGCGGGTCATCAGCAACTGCTTGCCGATTTCGACCACCTCGATCAGCTTGGTCGGGTTGGAATCGAGGTCGACCATGTTGCCGGCCTCGCGCGCCGCCTGCGTGCCGGTGTTCATGGCGACGCCGACGTCGGCTTGAGCGAGCGCGGGCGCGTCGTTGGTGCCGTCGCCGCACATCGCCACCAGCTTGCCTTTGGCCTGCTCGTCACGAATCAGCTTCAGCTTGTCCTCGGGCGTCGCTTGCGCCAGGAAGTCATCGACACCGGCTTCGGCGGCGATCGCCGCCGCGGTCATCGGATTGTCGCCGGTGATCATCACGGTGCGGATGCCCATCCGGCGCAGCTCGGCGAAACGCTCGCGGATGCCGCCCTTGACGATGTCCTTCAAGTGCACCACGCCGAGCAGACGGCCGTCCTTCGCCACGGCGAGCGGCGTGCCGCCCGCTTTGGCGACTTCGTCGGCGATCGCGGAGATTTCGCGGGCGGCGTCGGACATGCCCGGATGCAGGGCGCGCACCGCATTGCCGGACGCGACCGCACGGCTTCCGCCGCCGTTGACGTAGTTCAGGATCGCGTCCACGGCGCCCTTGCGGACCGACGAGTGGCCCGCGTCGACGCCGCTCATGCGGGTCTGCGCGGTGAACGGAACGAAGGTCGCCGACAGTTCCGCGAGGTCGCGCCCGCGAAGGCCGTATTTCTCCTTCGCCAGCACCACGATCGAACGGCCTTCGGGCGTTTCGTCGGCCAACGACGCGAGCTGGGCCGCATCCGCCAGCGCTTCCTCGCTGACGCCGGACACCGGCCGGAAGGCGGTGGCCTGCCGGTTGCCGAGCGTGATGGTGCCGGTCTTGTCGAGCAGCAGCGTATCGACGTCGCCGGCGGCCTCGACCGCACGGCCGGACATCGCCAGCACGTTGAAGCGCACCAGACGGTCCATGCCGGCGATACCGATCGCCGACAGCAAGGCGCCGATCGTGGTCGGGATCAGGGTCACGAACAACGCCGCCAGCACGACGACCGAAATCTGTCCGCCGGCATAGGCCGCATAGCTCGGAATCGTCACCGTCGCGAACACGAAGATGATCGTGAGCCCGGCGAGCAGGATGTTGAGCGCGATCTCGTTCGGGGTCTTCTGGCGCGCCGCGCCTTCGACGAGCTTGATCATGCGGTCGAGGAACGAATTGCCCTTGGCCGCGGTGATCCGCACCACGATGCGATCCGAGATGACCATGGTGCCGCCGGTGACGGCCGACCGGTCGCCGCCGGATTCGCGGATCACCGGAGCGGATTCGCCGGTGATGGCGGCTTCGTTGACCGAGGCGACGCCGTGGATGATTTCACCGTCGCTCGGGATCAGGTCACCGGCCTCGACCAGCACCAGATCGCCTTGCTCCAGATTTTCGGCGGGCACGCCCTCATAGAGTTCGTAGTTGCCCTCCATCAGCAGCTTCTTCGCCTTGGTATTGGTCATGGTCTGGCGCAGCGTGTCCGCCTGTGCCTTGCCGCGACCTTCCGCCACCGCTTCGGCGAAATTGGCGAACAGCACCGTGAACCACAGCCACAGGATGATCTGCAGCGTGAAACCGAAGCTGGCGCCCCCGCCGTCGATGACGATCGACTTGATGAAGATCGCGGTGGTCAAGACGGCGACCATCTCGACGACGAACATCACCGGATTCTTGATCATCGCGCGCGGATCAAGTTTGACGAACGCGGATCCAATCGCGGGGATCACGATCGCAGGATCGAGCATCGCCGATCCCGTGGTCCGCCTGGTTGTTTTGACAGCTGACATCGTGGTCACTCCCTATAACGTTTCAAAACAGCGTGTTGGCGGACATCGAGAGATGCTCGACGATCGGACCGAGCGCCAGCGCTGGGAAAAAGGTGAGGCCGCCGATGATCAGGATGACGCCGACGACGAGGCCGACGAACAGCGGGCCGGTGGTCGGCAAGGTGCCTGCCGACGGCGGGATCGATCTCTTGGCGGCGAGCGAACCCGCCAATGCCATCGCCGGAATGATCATGAAGAACCGGCCGACCAGCATCGAGCACGCCAAGGTCAGATTGTAGAACATCGTGTTGGCGGACAGACCGCCGAAGGCGGAGCCGTTGTTGCCGGTGGCCGACGTGAAGGCGTACAGCACCTCGGTGAAGCCGTGCGGGCCGGCATTCGCCATCGACGCCACCGCCGACGGCATCACCACCGCGACCGCGGTCCAGCCCAGATACATCAAAGGCAGGACGAGGATGGCGAGCATCGCCATTTTGACTTCGCGCGCCTCGATTTTCTTGCCGACATATTCCGGGGTGCGGCCGACCATCAGACCGGCGATGAAGATCGCCAGCACGACGAACAGCAGCATTCCGTAGAGACCGGCGCCGACGCCGCCGATGATGATCTCGCCGAGCTGCATGTTGATCAGCGGGATCATTCCGCCGAGCGCGGTGAAGCTGTCATGCATCGAATTCACCGCGCCGCAGGACGCCGCCGTGGTGACCACCGCGAACAGCGCCGAGGCGGCGATGCCGAAGCGGACTTCCTTGCCCTCCATATTGCCGCCGGTCAGACCGAGCGAGCTGAGGCCGCTGGTGCCCGATGCCTCCGCCCAATAGGCGACGCTGATGCCGGCAATGAACAGCACGCCCATCGCCCCGAAGATCGCCCAGCCCTGACGCTGGTTGCCGACCATCCGGCCGAACACGTTGGTCAGCCCGGCGCCGAGCAGCAGGATCGCGAACATATGAATGAAGTTGGTCAGCGCGGTGGGATTCTCGAACGGGTGAGACGCGTTGACGTTGAAGAACCCGCCGCCATTGGTGCCGAGATGCTTGATCATCATCTGCGACGCCACCGGTCCCTGGGCGATCACCTGCTTGGCGCCCTCGAGCGTCGTGGCCTCCGTATAGGCGCCGAGATTCTGCGGCACGCCCTGCCAGACCAGCACCATCGTTCCGACCATGCAGATCGGCAGCAGCACGTAGAGGGTGGTTCGGGTGACGTCGACCCAGAAATTGCCGACGGTGCGCGCGGACGCCCGCGAGAAGCCGCGGATCAGCGCCATCGCGATGGCAATGCCGGTCGCCGCGGACAAGAAGTTCTGATTGGTCAGGCCGAGCATCTGCGTCAGATACGAGACGGTCGTCTCACCGCCATAGGCCTGCCAATTGGTGTTGGTGACGAAGCTGACGGCGGTGTTGAACGCCAGATCCGGCGCGACCGACGATTGCTCTGCGGGGTTGAACGGCAGCACCGCCTGCAGCCGCAGCAGCGCGTACAGAATCAGGAGGCCGCCGACGTTGAACAGCAGCATCGCCACCGCGTAGGTCAGCCAATGCTGCTCACGCTTGGGGTCGACGCCGCCCGCCCAGTACAGCGCCTGCTCGATCGGGCGCAGCACCGGCGTCAAGGGGGTCCACTCGCCGTTGAAGACGCGCGTCATATACCAGCCGAGCGGTATCACCGACGCGATCAGGATCGCGCAGAACAGGAGAATTTGTATCCAACCAAAGAGTGTCATGGTGTCAGCCTTCAGATTTTCGCTTGAGCGTGTCGGGATGTGTCGCGCGACTGCCGGACTCGATCCGGCGCAGGACCGCGAACTCCCGGATCAGAACCGCTCGGGCCGCAGCAGGGCGTAGGTGAGGTAGAGCAACAATCCGGCGGCAACGAGCGCCGCGAGTGAGTATTCAAGTGTCATGGTCGTTCTCCTCAAAGCCAATCGCAGGCGTATGCGTAGCCGATCGACAAAGCGAAGAAGCCGACACCGAGGGTCAGCATGATGACGTCCAACATGAGATGTGCTCCTTGCGGCTTCCGATCACTGATCGCCGCGCGAACGATCGATGCCGATCGCAGATAACGCGACCAAGGCCGATCGCGACCGATGGTTATGTGCCGCATTGGGCATATGGTTTCGAGGGGAGGTCGCCCTCGAAGTTATAGGAATTGCATAAAGGGAACGGCGAAACCGGCGCCCCTGCTGAGGTTATCCGGCGTGGCTTCGCTCGCCCTGGGGTGGGAGCCGCGTCATCTTTATCGCGCATTTATATTTTGACGCGTCGCAGCACCGTGACAATCCGCGTCGCCCCCGAACACCGGCCGCCATGCCCCACAGCGTTCTTATGAGATGCCGGCGGGATCGCCCTCGAAACTTTATGAGGTCGGTCGAATATTAGGGAGACGCCGCAAGTCGGCGGAACGTCGAACCTCGAAGGACACTCCAATGGAACAGACCGAACCTCCGTCGTGTAGTTCTCACATCGTCCTGATCGGCAAGAACCACCGGGGCGGCTGGGTCGCGCTGGAACAGACCGGCCGCTATGGCGGCCTGTTCGTCAGCCGCGCCGCCGCCCTCAAATTTGCGTTGCTGCAGAACGGCTCTCATCCGGAGACCATCTTCGACGCTGCACACGTTCTCGAACTCAGCCTGAACGGCATTCCCTCGTCTCCTCGCCTTGCGTCCCGGATCGAACACGCGGCGCCCTGCCGTCGGGCCGCCTGATACGCGATTTGCATCTCCGAGGACCGCACAATGACCTCCCTCGCGCGCCCAACGTCATCAGACCTGGCGATCGAGACCATGATCGGTCTCGCGCGTCTGGCCACATCGCACCCGATCATCGTCGCCGGTGCGGACAGCCTGCTGCTTCACCGGGATTTGCATCGTCGGGGATATCTTCGATGCGCGACCGCGAGCGGCCTTTACGTTCGCCGCGGCCAGTATTGCGCGGCGCTGATCGCCGGCGACCGCACCCTTCAGGCGATCGAGGCGTCGATCGTCAGCGCCTCGCGCTTCCTCGGTGCGACGGCCACGATCGTGGTGGCGATCCAGTCGGACGAAAAGGGCATCGGGCACAAGGTCCGCTCGAGGCTCGAGCAACTCGGCTTCCGGATCGAGGCCGGCGTGCGCTGTCCATCCGCGTTCCTGCTGTCGGCCTATCGCTGCAACTTTGCTTCCGTCGGGAAGGCGGCCTGATTCCATGACCAACCCGATCAATTCTTCGACGCCATGGCTGACCGGCTTCATCGCCGATCTGCCCACGCCCTTCGACGCCAACGACCGGATCGACTGGGGCTCCTTCGAAATGTTGTGCGAGCAGCAGATCCGATCGGGCGCGAGAGCGGTTCTCGTCGCCGAGACGATGGGCGAGGCGTCCACGCTGACTCTCACCGAGCATGACGCGCTGATCGGCGCCGCGGTGGCGATTTCCTGCGGCCGCGTCGCGGTGATCGCCGGCGCGGGTTCGAACTCGACCAGTCAGGCGATCGACCTGACGCGGCGCGCCGAAGCGAATGGCGCCGACGCCGTGATGTCGGTGGTGCCCTACTACAACAAGCCGATGCAAAGCGGCATCGTCGCGCATTTCAGCGCGATCGCCCAGGCGACCGCGCTGCCGATCGTGCTGCACGATGCGCCGGGACGGACGGCGCGGGAGCTCTCCGACGAAACGATGCAACGGCTCGCGGACATCCCACGATTCGCCGGCGCCAAAGACGCCACCGGCGATATCGCGCGCCTCGTTCGCCTGCGATCGAAACTTCCGCCGGACTTCCATCTGCTGACCGGCGACGACTCCACCGCCGGCGCTTATTTGGCGGCCGGCGGCGATGGTTGCGTGTCGATCCTGTCGAACATCGCGCCCGATCTCTGCCGATCGATCTACCAATATTGCCGGCAGGCGGATCTGGTCAGCTCCAGGACGCTCGCCGCGCATCTCGCGCCGCTCGGCCAGGCGGTCCTGCCCGATGCGACGCCGGCGGCGCTGAAATACGCGCTGTGCCTGCTCGGCCTTGCGGCGCCGTGGGTTCGGCTTCCGCTGGTCGAGCTCGACCAATCCGCCAAGATGGCGGTGGCCAAGGCAGTCGCCGGCGTTTTCCTGTCGTATCGCGGCTATGGCGGAGAACACCGGGATCTCATCGCAGTGTGACGAATCAGAACCGCGACGGCTGACGAACCAGCCGTCGCGGCGATTCTTACTCCGGCAATTCGCTAAAGCATGATCCCGAAAAGTGGTCCCCGGTTTTCGGAAAAGATCATGCTCAAACAAAAAACGAGAGCGGCATGACGATTCGAAGATAAGTCATTCCGCGCTAGTGGTGGTGAGACCGGTTCGGCCTCGCGGCGACCGCGTACTGGCCTTGCTTCTCCCGCCATTTGGGTCCCGGTCCACGCATGTAGTGCCGTTCCGGTTGATACTTGCTGGCGCGCTGGCCCCACTCGGGAAACAGAAAGGTCGCGACCGATTTGATCGCGCGACGCCCCATCGCCGCAACCGGCGCCCAGCGCGGCGGCGTGTCAGCGGCCGGCGCCGTAGGCTGAGGCTGAGGCTGGCGAGGCGCAGCGCCGACCTTGTCGATGGTCTCGATCATCGAGGCGATCGAGACCGCGGTGACGCGCGAATGGCTCGGCTGGTCGTAGCAAACCCCGCGCAGCTCCAGTTCACGCGCCAGACGCCGCACCTTCGCGCGGGTGATCATGTCCACCAGCACCCTGAACGGGCGTCCCAGATGTCTCAAGGCCTGACGGCCGTGGATCAATCCGCCGTGTTCGCGCTGAGGCTTGCCGTCTCGTTCGCTCCACGCGGCGTCCCGCGTGATCAGATAGAAACGATAGCTGTCGTTGCGGGTGAGATCACCACCGTGGCCCTCGTCAGCGGCATTGCCCATTTTACATCTCCAACCGAGCTCTTACGCAAATGGCTCGGTGAGACGATGCATGGGAGGCGCATATAAAATCGAGAGTGCTCGGGGCCTCTCGGCATAAGTGGAAATGAGGGCGGCGTCGGCCGGACTGCTTATGCGGCTCCTATAAGACACAGCCGTCCTCCATCTCGCAATCCTACGCCCTGCTCTGCCTATGATCCGCCTGGTTTAAAAAGGGGGGTCGCCGTGGCCGCCATGTCGTTGAACGACGCTCCGCAGCCTGGCCAGTGGGTGCGTTGCGCGCTTCTGCTGGTGCGCGGAGTAGCCGACCACTATGTCGCCTACCGATTGCGGCTGGTTCTGACCGCGGTGGAGCGCGCTCGTACGCACTCCTGCCGCCTGCAGATCGCCTTTGCGCGACCGACGCCCCGGCAATGACCCGCATCCCCATGACAGGTGCCATCATGCAACGCGAGCCGTGCTCCACCACTGCGAAGCGCGACGGCGGCGCGACACGCCAGCTCCGCCGCCCCGACCGCAACGTCCTCAGCGAGGCGATCGCGGTTTTCTTCATCGGACGCGACAGCGACGGCTTCTGGGTCGCCCGCGACGCCGACCGGCCGATCGGCGGGCTGTTCCTGCTCAGAAGCTCGGCGCTGGCGTTCGCAAGAAACATTTGCGAGCCGCACGGATGCGCGTTCGTGTTCGAGACGGATCGCTTCGAACTCGACGTCGAAAATCGCGGCAACCGGTTCGCCGTTCGGATTGGACGATTCAAGCGAGTGCTCAGGAATATCGGTCGACGCGGCACTTTCTGGCTCGGCGCCCGGCATCGGCGGTCACGGCGCATCCTCGATCGGCACCACCTGCTCGGCCGGCTCGACGAACTGCCGAACCGCGCATCGATGGGCTTTGTGCTGCCGGTCGACGTCTCGACCACAATCGGAACGCCGCGGCGATCCATGGGAGCTGCGCAGTGGCACGAACGAACGACTCGCCGCTGACGCCCCCGCTTCGTCGTGTGCGAATGCTGTCGGTGCTGGCGGTCGCGCTGTCGGCGACCGTCCTCTGGCTGCAATTGATCCCGTCATGGCTCGCCTTCGCGAGTCTGGGCATCACGCTGGCGGCCGCCGGGATGGCCTCGGATGCGCGCTACGGTCGATCGAAATCGAACCGCACCAAGCCGGCCGCCGGCAGGCTTCGGAATCGAAGATCGACCGACGGAGCTGATCGTAGCCCGGTCTGATCGTCGTCGCGGAGCTTCGCCCTGCCTGGCTATGCGGCCTTCGATGTCGCGGCCTTGGCGATGCCGAGCACGTCGGTGAGAAGCCGGTTTGGAAAACGTCGTTTCTTCACGATCGCGTAGAAGCTCTCGGTGACCTCCGGGATGCGGCAGTGCTCGACCAGAATCCCGGCTTCCAGTTCGTCACGCACCACGATCGGCGGCACCAGCGTCACGCCCTCGCGCTCGCGCGCGAGCAGACGCAGCATGGCCATGTCGTCGACTTCGGCGAGGATCGTCGGCCGGACGCCCGCCAGTTCGAGCACCCGGTCGAACGCCACACGGATATCGCTGTCGAGGCTGGGCAGAAGCAGCGGCTCGGTGCGCAGGTCTTCCGGGAAGCGGAACGGGCGCTGATCTTTGCGGGGGCGGCCGACCAGGCTGACGGGCTGCTCGGCAAGCAGATGATTGCGCAGCGGTGAGCGTGCGTCCTGCGGAGCGGCGCTGTTCGCCAGAACGACGTCGACCGTATGCGCCTCCAGCTGCGCGAGCAGGTCGCGGATATTGCCCGACCGGACGATCAGTTCGACGTCCGCCCGGCCGACCAGCGGCCGCAAAAATTCGAGCTGGAAGTTTCGCGACAAGGTCGTGAGCGCCCCGACGCTGAAAACCTGACGGCTCGCCACAGGGCTTCCGCGCAGCGTGCTCATCAGCTCGTCGCCGGCCTTGAACACCGTGTCGGCATAGTCCAGCGCGATCTTTCCGGCCTCGGTCAGGACCAGCCTCTTGCCCACCCGCTCGAACAGCGGATGGCCCATCTGGTGTTCGAGCTTCTGGATCTGAACCGACAGCGCCGATTGCGACAGGTTCATATGCTGGGCCGCCCGCGTCAGGCTGCCCTGATGCGCGACCGCCCAGAAATAACGCAGATGGTTGAAGTTCAGGTCCCTCATATCGTTCTCTTAAAACGAACGATACCGTCGGAACAATGAATTTTTCTCACGCCGCCTACGCCCCTACCAATGCCGTCGAACCGAACTCGGCGTCGAAGGGGTTACTCCGTGCCAATCCATCACTTGCCATTGCTGGCGCCCATTGCGCTGCTCGCCGTTGCGGCGGTCAGCTTCGCGAACACCGGCCTCCGGCCAAAACGCCTCCCCGGACTGGCCGAAGCCGCGGCGCTGCTGGCGCTTGCGGCCGCTCTCGCTTCGGCGGCGGGGCTGGCCGTCTCCGGAACCCATGTCAGTCCCGTGCTCGGGCTGTACGGTGCTGGATTCTCTCTCCGGCTCGACGCCGTCAGCGCCGTGATGCTGCTGCTGGTCAGCTTCATCGGCTGGGTCGTCGTCCGCTATGCCGGAACCTATCTGGACGGCGAGGCCCGGCAGGGTCCGTTCACCGGCTGGCTGTGCATGACGCTGGCGGCGGTGCTGTTGCTGGTGACCGCGGGCAATCTCGTCCAGCTGGTTCTGTGCTGGATCGCCACCAGCGTGTTCCTGCATCGGCTGTTGCTGTTCTACCCGGACCGGCTGCCCGCCCGGCGCGCGGCGCGCAAGAAGCTGGTGACCGCGCGCCTCGGTGATGTCGCGCTGATCGGATCCGCCGCCCTGCTGGCGGCCGCCTATGGCACCGCCGATATCGGTTCGATCCTGCAGGCCGCCCGGCTGGGCGAAGGCGGCAGTCTGGCGGTCGGAGCGGCCGGCCTGCTGGCGTTCGCGGCGGTTCTCAAATCGGCGCAGTTTCCGGCCCATGGCTGGCTGACCGAGGTGATGGAGACCCCCACCCCGGTGTCGGCGCTGCTCCATGCCGGCGTGATTAATGCCGGCGGTTTCCTGCTGATCCGCTTCGCCGACGTCATGCTGTTGGCCCCCGCCGTGCTCGCCGCTTTGGTGATGATCGGCGGCTTCACGGCGGTGTTCGGCGGCCTGGTGATGCTGACCCAGCCGGCGGTGAAGACCTCGCTCGCGTGGTCGACGGTCGCCCAGATGGGCTTCATGATCCTGGAATGCGGGCTGGCGCTGTTCCCGGTGGCGCTGCTGCACATCGTGGCGCACTCGCTCTACAAGGCCCACTCCTTCCTCGCCTCCGGCGGCGCGGTGGAGCGGGTCGCGGCGATCCGCAGGCCGGGCCCGGTCGCCATCCCGGACGCCGGCGCGGTCGGGCGGGCCTTCCTGGCCGCGCTCGTGATCTACATCCTGGTCGGGCTCGGCTTCGGCCTGACGCACAAATCGCCCCAGGTCGTCGCGCTCGGCGCCATCCTGATCTTCGGCGTCGCCTATATGCTGGCGCAGGGCTTCGCCGATGCGGCGCCCAAGGCGCTCACCCTGCGCACGGCGGTCTACGCCGTGGCGACGTCGGTCGGTTACTTCGCGCTGCAAAGCTCGGCGACATTGCTGACCGCCAGCGTGCTGCCGGCGACGCCGACGCCCGGGCCGCTGGAATGGGCGCTCATCGTAATCGCGCTCGTCAGCTTCGGCCTGATCGCCATCGTGCAGGCGATGTTCCCGCTGTGGGCCTATCACCCGGCCGCCGCCGGTCTGCGCGTGCACCTCTCCAACGGCTTCTACGCCAACGCGGTGTTCGACCGCCTCGTCGGCGGCTGGGCCACCCGCAACGCATCCTGATCAATCCGGAGCTGTGAAAATGTCTCATCCCCAATCCCCGGCGATGGCCGATCTGAAACGCCTCGAAGCCGCGGCGGATCGCGCGGCGCGGGCGATTCCTCCGGTCTGGCCGCTGGCGTCGAGCGTCGCGGTCAATCCCTTCCTCGGGCAGACAAGCGAGAGCCTCGCGATGGCGGGCGCACGCCTTGCGCGGGTCGCGGGCGTCGCCGTCACCATGCCGCGGCGCTGGTTTCACGACAGGATTTCAGCCGGCGTGATCTCCGACGAGGACCTGCTGGAGGCCTGGCTCTCGGCGCCGCGCGATCTCAGGCCGGCCGATCTGGCGGCGCTGAAGGCCGCCGCGGCGTCGGATACGCCCAAGCCGCGCGCGCTGCCGTCGATCGCCGATCTCGCGGCGGACGTCTCCGGCGTCGACTGGCCGGGCCTGATCGCCGAGCGGTTCGGCGCCTGGGCGGCGGGCTATTTCGACGAAGGCCAGGCGCTGTGGGCCGCGCCGCATGGCAAGGGCGCCTTTGCCGCCTGGCAGGCGGTGACGACGCACGATCTGACGCCGGAAATCGCCGGGCTGCGTGGCTTCGCCTTCCATGTCTCGGAAGCCCCCGACAGCGCGCTCGCGGTGATCGCCCGCGCCGCCGAACGGCTCGGCCTCAAGCAGGCGGCCATGGACAGCTATTTCCACCAGATGCTCATGACCCTCGGGGGCTGGGCGCAATATGCCCGCTACACGCTCTGGCAGGCGGAGCTCGCCGGCGGCTCGGATCAGACGATCACCGACCTGCTGGCGATCCGGCTGATCTGGGAAGAGGCGCTGTGGCTTCGCTACGCGCCGCAGATCGCCGCCAGGTGGGCGAGCGTGTCGGCGGCGCATGGCGCGCCGATCGCGGCGACGCCCGACCTCGTGACCGACGCGATCCTTCAAGAGGCGGCGGAGCGCGCGGTGCAGCGGGCGCTCGCGAACACGCTGGCGAAGCCCGCCATTGCGGCGATCGCTGATCGCCCGGCGCTGCAGGCCGCGTTCTGCATCGACGTCCGCTCGGAGGTGTTCCGCCGCGCGCTCGAGAGCGTCAATCCGAAGGTCCAGACGCTCGGCTTCGCCGGCTTCTTCGGGCTGGCCACCGCGCACCGCCGCCTGGCGTCCGATATCGACGAGCTGCGGCTTCCGGTGCTGCTCAACCCCGCGCTCAGATCCTGCGCCGGCGGGCCCGATGTCGCATCGCGCGATCAGTCCGAACGGGTCAAGGCCCGGGCGACGCGGGCCTGGGGCCGGTTCAAATTCGCCGCCGTCTCCTCTTTCGCCTTCGTCGAGGCGACGGGTCCGATCTATGTCGGCAAGCTCGTGACCGATGCGCTCGGACTGCGCGCCGCGCCGGCGGCGAACGACCCCGCGCCGCTGCTCAGCCCCGCGCTCGATCTCGCCGACCGGACCCGGGCGGCCGCTGCCGTGTTGCGGGCGATGTCGTTGACCGATCGCTTCGCGCGGCTGGTGGTGCTGGCGGGGCACGGCGCCAATGTCGTCAACAATCCGCACGCCAGCGGGCTGCAGTGCGGCGCCTGCGGCGGCTATTCGGGGGAGGTCAACGCCCGGCTGCTGGCAGCGCTGCTGAACGATCCCGAGGTCAGGGCCGGGCTGGCGCCGGACGGCATCGCGATTCCCGCAGACACGCTGTTCCTCGCGGCGCTGCACGACACCACCACCGACGCGGTGACCCTCTACGCCGACGATCATCCCTCCGCCGCCCATCAGCACGATATCAGCCAGGCGCGGATCTGGTTCGCCGCGGCGGGCAAGCTCGCCCGGGGCGAGCGCGCGCTTCGGCTGCCGCGGGCGGCTCATCAGGGTTCCGTCGCAAGACGCGGCCGCGACTGGGCGGAGACGCGCCCCGAATGGTCGCTCGCCGGATGCAAGGCGTTCATCGCCGCGCCCCGGACCCGCACCACCGGCAGGAGCCTCGACGGCCGCGCCTTCCTGCACGACTACGACTGGAAGCAGGACACCAGCTTCGGCGTACTCGAACTGATCCTGACCGCGCCGGTCGTGGTGGCGAGCTGGATCAGCCTGCAATATTACGGATCGACCGTGGCGCCCGAAATATTCGGGGCCGGCAACAAGCTGCTCCACAACGTCACCGGCGGAATCGGCGTCGTCGAAGGCAATGGCGGCCTGCTCAGGGCCGGCCTTCCGTGGCAATCGGTCCATGACGGCGAGAGCTACGCACACGACCCGTTGCGCCTGTCGGTCTGCATCGAAGCGCCCCGCGAGGCGATCAGCGATGTGCTGAGCCGCCACGACAATGTGCGGGCACTGTTCGACAATGGCTGGCTGCATTTGTTCGCGCTCGATGAGGCAGGACGGATGGCCTGGCGCTACGCGGGCGATCTGCAATGGAGCGCGATGAG
>NZ_FODT01000016.1 GCF_900110435.1 Rhodopseudomonas pseudopalustris | reverse complement strand
CTCAATGAAACTGTCCTGCGCCATCCCGTTCACCTCCGCCTACGCGCAAGTGAATCACATCTGGATAGAACAGTCAGGTTTTGCAGAGGCCTCGCTCTTGCGGGGGAGGGTTGGGGTGGGGGCTCGCGGGCACAGCGCGCCAGTCCGACGCCCTCACTCACCCGGTGGTCACCGCTGTTTCACGTGAAACAGCGACCCTCGCCTACCCTTCGCCACTCACCGTAGCTGGCCGCTTCCGCGCCTCGCGCCGCAGATACGCCGCCAGAATCCCGAGCGCCGCCGGGGTGATGCCGTCGAGCCGACCCGCCTGCCCGACCGTCCGCGGCCGATGCCGTTCCAACCGGTTGCGCGCCTCGTTCGACAGACCGGGGACCTGCGCATAGTCGATCTCGGTCAACAGCAGGCCCTCGTCGCGGCGGAAGGCTTCGACATCGGCGGTCTGACGGGCGAGATAGACGTGATATTTGGCGTCGATCTCGACATGCACGGCGATCGACGGCGAAACTGCCGCCAATTCGGGCCAGATCGCCCTGACCTCGTCCCAGCCGATCTCCGGATAGGACAACAGATCGAAGGCCGAGCGCCGCTGGCCGTCGCGATTGAGCGACAATCCGTGACGGGATGCCTCATTGGGGGTGATCGACAGCGATTGCGTCAGCGCCTTCGCGTCCGCCAGCGCCGCCATCTTGGTGCGATGGAACGCGGCCCGCTCCGCCCCGACGCAACCCAGCGCCAGCCCCTTGTCGGTCAGCCGCTGGTCGGCGTTGTCGGCGCGCAGCGTCAGGCGATATTCGGCCCGTGAGGTGAACATCCGGTACGGCTCGTTGATGCCGCGAGTCACCAGATCGTCGATCATCACCCCGAGATAGCCGTCGGCGCGGTCGAACACAGCCGGATCGCCGCCGCCGGCCGCAAGCACGGCGTTGAGACCGGCCACCAACCCCTGCGCCGCGGCTTCTTCATAGCCGGTGGTGCCGTTGATCTGCCCGGCCAGGAACAGACCGCGCAGCTGCTTGGTCTGCAGCGTCGGCTCCAGTTCTCGCGGATCAACGTGGTCGTACTCGATCGCATAGCCGGGCCGGACCAATTCGGTCCGCTCCAGGCCCGGAATGGTCTTCAGGATGGCGCGCTGGACCTCTTCGGGCAGCGAAGTGGAGATGCCGTTGGGATAAACCGTCGGATCGTCGAGCCCTTCCGGCTCCAGAAAGATCTGATGGCCGTCGCGGTCGCCGAAACGGACGATCTTGTCCTCGATCGACGGGCAATAACGCGGTCCGGTCGATTGAATCTGCCCCGAATACATCGGCGAGCGATGAACATTGTCGCGGATCACCGCGTGCGTGGCCGGCGTCGTCCGGGTGATGCCGCATTCGATCTGCGGCGTCGTAATCGCAGGCGTCAGCACCGAGAACGGCTCCGGCGGATCATCGCCGGGCTGCATCTCGACCGCGCCCCAGTCGATCGTCCGCCCATCGAGCCGCGGCGGCGTCCCGGTCTTGAGCCGCCCGAGCGCAAAACCGAGCGCCTCGAATGAGCGCGACAGACCGAGCGCCGGCGCCTCGTCGATCCGGCCGGCCGGCCAGCTCTGCTCGCCGAGATGAATCAGCCCGCGCAGAAAGGTCCCGGTGGTGATGACGACCGCGCCGGCCGCAAACTCGCGGCCATCCACGAGGCGAATCCCGGTGACCCGGCCGTCAGCGGACAACAGCACATCCGCCTCGCCTTCGATCACGCTCAAATGGGCGGTGGCGCGGATCGCAGCCTGCATCGCGGCGGCATAGAGCTTGCGGTCGGCCTGGGCGCGCGGACCGCGCACCGCCGGTCCCTTGCGGCGGTTGAGCATCCGGAACTGAATGCCGCCGGCATCGGCCACCCGACCCATCAGCCCGTCCAGCGCATCGACCTCACGCACCAGATGGCCCTTGCCGAGACCGCCGATCGCCGGATTGCACGACATCGCGCCGATGGTGGCAAAACGGTGGGTCACCAGGGCCGTGGTCGCACCGAGCCGGGCGGCCGCGGCCGCAGCTTCGCAGCCGGCATGGCCGCCGCCAATGACGATGACATCGTAGGAATTGCGCATCAGCGGCTTGTAACTCAGCTTTTGGGCGCTTTGAAGCGGTATTGGATTCGGCCCGACGACGGGGTCGCTACTGTTTCACGTGAAACAAGAGCGTGCTGGCCATTGTTTCACGTGAAACAGGCCGCAGGCCCGTTGGATCGCTCCTCGAGGCTTCTAAAGGTCGCCCAACTGAGCAATTCAGAACAGTGGAACTTAATGAAACAGTAACCCTGTTTCCACATCCCGGACATTCACTTGCCGATGCAGAACCGGCTGAAGATTTCCCCGAGGACGTCCTCGACATCGACACGGCCGAGCAGTCGCCCCAGAGCCACGCCGGCCAGCCTTAGTTCCTCGGCGACCAGTTCGGCGGGCAGGTCATGCTGCAGACTGCGTTGCAGCATTGCTGCAGCATCCTGCAGCAAAGTGCGATGCCGCGCCCGGCTGATCAGCGCCGTCTCGCCGCTGGCGAAATACTGCGCCGCAAAATCCTCGATCGCCGCGATCAGCTCGCCGAGCCCCTGGCCCCGCAACGCTGAAATTTCAAACGCCGCATTTCCGCCCCAAGCGCCATCGGTTTGCCGCAACGCCGCAGCGAGAGGTTCGACCGGCAGATCGACCGGACCGCCGTCCCCCTCCCCGCCCCGCAGATCGATCTTGTTGCGCACCCGCCAGACCGGCGCCGACGCCGCGACCGCGTCACCGGTCATTTCGCCTTCGCCGAGCCATAGGACCAGGTCGGCCTCCGCAGCCCGCGCCCGCGCCCGCCGCACGCCTTCCTGCTCGACCGGGTCATTGCTTTCGCGAATGCCCGCGGTGTCGATCACCGTCACCGGATAGCCGCCGAGATCGAGCTGCACCTCGATCACGTCGCGGGTCGTGCCGGCATGAGGCGAGACGATCGCGACCTCGCGCCGCGCCAGCCGATTGATCAGCGTCGACTTGCCGACATTCGGAGGTCCGGCGATCGCGACCACCATTCCGTCCCGCAGCCTTTCACTTCGGCCCTGTGCCGCAAGCACTTCTGCGATTTCGTCATGCAACGCCGCGATCGTTTGCAGCGCCGGCGCCATCAGCTCGCCCTGCACATCGCCTTCGTCGGCGAAGTCGATTCCGGCTTCGATCAGTGCGGCTGCTTCGATGATCTGCGCCCGCCAACGCCGCGCCCGGTCGCCGAGCAGACCACCGAGCTGGCGCACCGCCTGGCGCCGCTGCGCCTCGGTGTCGGCGTGGATCAGATCGTCGAGCCCCTCCGCCTCGGTCAGATCGAGCTTGCCGTTCTCGAACGCCCGCCGCGTGAACTCGCCCGGCTCCGCCGGCCGCACGCCGTCGAACGCCGACAGCGCTCTGACCAGCGCCGCCAGCACCGCGCGGCCGCCATGGATGTGAAATTCGGCGACGTCCTCGCCCGTGGCGCTCGCAGGCCCGGCAAACCAGAGCGCCACGCCGTCATCGATAAGCTCTTGATTTTGATCGCGGATCAGCACGCGGCGGGCAGTCCGCGGCGGCGGCAGCGATCCCGTCAGCGCCGTCAGCAGATCGCCGGCGCGCGGGCCCGAGACGCGCACCATCGCGATCGCTGTCGGAGGCCGACCCGACGATAGTGCGAAGATCGTTTCGTCACCCACCATAACGACTCATGATTGCCACCGACGCTTCCGCCGCAGCCATAGCATCCCAACCGGGTCAACATCGATCCCGCGGTGCGTCCGGTTTTCCGCACGAGGGGAGAGGCATCTCGCAACGATTAGTTAACTATCTCGATACATCCGGGAACGTCTGATTTGGCCGGTAACACGCAGCACAGCCCGTCGCACTAAACTGTCGGCATGACTGACACCACACTTCAGGCAGCCGCACTGTCGGCGCCGCAGCTGCAGATCGTAGCCCCCGCCGACCGGCGCGTGACGCGCTTGATCTGGCTGCTGATCGCGTTGATGGCATGCAGCGCCGGCATCGGCCTCGGACTGCTCGGCATCACGATCGATTTCACCAGTAATCTCAGCCTGATCGCGATTGCTGTTGGGTATTGTGCGGTGACCGTTTTCTACGCGACCGTTCGTCGTGATGTTCGGCTTGCCGCCGCCATGACGTCGGTCGGACAACTCTTCCTCGTCCTGCTGATCGGTCTGTTTCTGACCTATGCGGCCACCGCGGTCGGACTTCCGCTGCGCGACGCCGAGCTTCACGCAGCCGACCAATGGCTCAATTTCGACCGCGCCAGCTATCTGGCGGCCTGCGCTGCAATTCCAGGTCTGATCAGCCTGTTGGACGCGGCCTATCTCACGATCCAGCATCAGACCGTGCTGGTGCCGCTCGCGCTCATTCTCGCCGGACAACAGCTGCGGTTGCAGCACTTCGTCCTGGCGTTCGGCCTTTCGCTGGTTGCGACCGCACTCATCGCGGTGTTTGTGCCGGCCGTCGACGCGATGATCTATCTCGATCTCGCTCCGCACGGCGTCGCCTCGCTGCCGCCGGGCACCTACACCCACATTCCAACGCTGGAAGCATTGCGCGCCGGAACCATGCCGACGATTCGCCTGAATGATCTCGAGGGGCTGATCACGTTCCCGAGCTTTCACACCGCAAACGGCGTGTTGTTCGCCTGGGCGCTATGGCGGATCCGCTGCCTCTGGATCGTGGGACTCGTCGTCAACGCCCTGATGATCGCAAGCACGCCGATCTCAGGCCAGCACTACCTCATCGATGTGATCGCCGGCGCGGGGGTTGCAGCGGCGGCAATCGTCGCGGCACGCCGTCTTGCAGACGGCGTGCGCGATGCCAAACAACCGATGGCCACGCACGCCGGCTGAACCTGATAGCGTTTTCGAGCGATCAGAACCGAAGCTCTAGGTGTTCATCGACTCGAAGAATTCCGAGTTGTTCTTGGTGTTGCGCAGCTTGTCGAGCAGGAAGTCGATCGCGTCCATCGTTCCCATCGGATTGAGGATCCGGCGCAGCACGTACATTTTCTTCAGCACCTGCGGATCGGTGATCAGCTCTTCCTTGCGGGTGCCGGAGCGCGAGATGTCGATCGCCGGGAAGGTGCGCTTGTCCGAGACCTTGCGGTCGAGGATCAGCTCCGAATTGCCGGTGCCCTTGAATTCTTCGAAGATCACTTCGTCCATGCGCGAGCCGGTATCGACCAGCGCGGTGGCGATGATGGTGAGCGAACCGCCCTCCTCGATGTTGCGCGCGGCGCCGAAGAACCGCTTCGGCCGCTGCAGCGCATTGGCGTCGACGCCGCCGGTCAGCACCTTGCCGGAGGACGGCACCACGGTGTTGTAGGCGCGGCCGAGGCGCGTAATCGAGTCGAGCAGGATCACCACGTCGCGGCCGTGTTCGACCAAACGCTTGGCCTTCTCGATCACCATCTCGGCGACCTGAACGTGACGCACCGCCGGTTCGTCGAAGGTCGAGGAAACGACTTCGCCCTTCACCGAGCGTTGCATGTCGGTGACTTCTTCCGGCCGCTCGTCGATCAGCAGCACGATCAGATAGCATTCCGGATGATTGGCGGTGATCGAATGCGCGATGTTCTGCATCAGCACGGTCTTGCCGGTGCGCGGCGGCGCGACGATCAGCGCGCGCTGGCCCTTGCCGATCGGCGCGACGATGTCGATCACCCGCGCCGACAGATCCTTGCGGGTCGGATCGTCGATCTCGAGCCGGAACCGCTCGTCCGGAAACAGCGGCGTCAGATTGTCGAAATTGACCTTGTGCTTGGACTTCTCGGGATCCTCGAAGTTCAGCGTGTTGACCTTCAGCAGCGCGAAGTAGCGTTCGCCTTCCTTCGGGCTGCGGATATGACCCTCGATGGTGTCGCCGGTGCGCAGGCCGAAGCGGCGGATCTGCGAGGGTGAAACGTAGATATCATCCGGACCCGGCAGGTAGTTGGCATCGGGCGATCGCAAGAAGCCGAAGCCGTCGGACAGAACCTCGACGACGCCTTCGCCGATGATGTCGGTTTCTTTCGCCGACAGCTGCTTCAGGCAGGCGAACATCAGCTCCTGCTTGCGCATCGTGCTGGCGTTCTCGACCCCCAACTCTTCCGCGAACGAGACAAGCTCGGCCGGCGTCTTGGCCTTGAGGTCTTGAAGTTTCATTTCCCGCATTGGGGGGGTCCTGTGGAAAAACCGAGAGAGGGGATTCGTCAGCGGAAGAGAGCGGAGACTGGAAAATACGGATAGTCCGCAGGTCTTCAGGTCGACGACGTCTTGAGCAAGGAAGGTGCGAAGAGGCTTAAAACCCGATGCGGCGGCCGGTTCTAGCAAAACCAGATCGCAACCACATTCGCCTGCTTTAGGTGGGACACGACAACTATAGAAAATCGTCCGGTCGCACGCAAGGCGTTCTGCGGCCGAACGATGCCAGATTTTGCGGCACGATTCTGCGCCATCAGAACGGCTTGACGATCACGACGATCACTGCGCCGACCATGAGAAGTGTCGGTATCTCATTGATTACACGATAGAATTTGTGAGATCGTTTATTCCGATCCGCGGCGAAATCACGCACGTAACGCCCCAGCAGCAGGTGGATCACCGTCATCAGCACAACCGCCGCGAGCTTGGCGTGAAACCAGCCGGAGGCGAAAAAGCTCTGCTGCCAGGCGATCACGAGGCCGGCGGCCCAGGCCGCTATCATCGCCGGATTCATGATCGCCTTGTACAGCCGGCGTTCCATGATCTTGAACGTCTCGGACTGCACCGAGCCGACTTCCGCCGCGCAGTGATAGACGAACAGCCTCGGCATGTAGAGCATTCCGGCCATCCACGAGATCACCGCGATGACGTGGAAGGCCTTCACCCAAAGATAAAAATCAGACCAGTCGAACATTTGGCCGCCCCACCGCTTGCGCGGAATTCAAGAGCCGATCGGGAACGCGCTGCCGGCGCCACGCGTTACTCGAATGCGCGAACACGGAGTTTTCCGCAAGCTCCACTCCTCTAAACAATATTTATAGATTCTTAGGGTTTGAGTCGTAGTGACAGGGGATTGTGCCGGCGCAACAGACGTTCCGGATTATCCCGGCACGATTCACATTTGCACAGCCCCGGGCCTGATCGGTCCGGCGCAGCTTTGGGCCTTTACCGGCGGGTGTTTGCGCCGTCCTCGGGCTGCTTTATCAAGAGACAAATCCACAATCACCCGCTAACCTCGGAAAAATCCCGAGACACTTTCCTCACCCCAGGCCTGTGAAGAAAAAGCCGGGTTATCCCGCCCGCGGCGGCCGCGACGCCGTCATCCGGCGGCGAACGCCCCGTTGTTCACAGGATACACAGGGTCATGATGCTGACCGACGGCAGCTATTTTCACCTCCATCTGGTGTCCGATTCGACCGGCGAAACCCTGATCACGGTGTCCCGCGCGGTCGCCGCGCAATACGCCAACGTCTCTCCGGTGGAGCATGTCTATCCGCTGGTGCGAAGCCAGAAGCAGCTCGATCGCGTGCTGCAGGAGATCGAGGAATCGCCCGGCATCGTGCTTTTCACGCTGCTGGAAAGCGAGCTGGTCAACCGGCTGGAGGCCAAGTGCCAGCAGATCAACAGCCCGAGTCTGTCGATCATCGGCCCGGTGATGCAATTGTTCGAGGCCTATCTCGGCGCCTCCACCACCGGCCGGGTCGGCGCGCAGCACACTTTGAACGCCGAATATTTCAAGCGCATCGACGCGCTGAACTACTCGATGATGCATGACGACGGCCAGCATGTCGAAGGCCTGGAAGAGGCCGATGTGGTGCTGGTCGGGGTGTCGCGCACCTCGAAGACGCCGACCTCGATCTATCTCGCCAATCGCGGGATCCGCACCGCCAACGTGCCGCTCGTCGCCGGCATTCCGATTCCGCATCAGCTCGAGACGTTGAAGAAGCCGCTGGTGGTCAGCCTCCACGCCTCGCCGGACCGGCTGATCCAGGTCCGACAGAACCGGTTGCTTAGTCTCGGCGCCGGCGCCGGCAACGACTCCTATATCGATCGCCAGGCGGTCACCGACGAAGTGCTGCTGGCCCGCAAGCTCAGCGCCAAATACGGCTGGTCGCTGCTCGACGTCACCCGACGATCGATCGAGGAAACCGCCGCTGCGATCATGAAGCTCCTCGCCGACCGCCAACGCCAGAGGATGTCCGAATGACGCTGTGGCTCGGGCCGCAGCCGCTGGTGCTCGCTTCACAGAGCCGCGCGCGGCAGGCGTTACTGACCAATGCGGGGATTCCGTTCGAAGCGATCCCGGCCGAACTCGATGAGCGCGGCATTGCCAGGGTCTCCGGCCTGTCGGCGCCCGGCGACATCGCCGCATTGCTGGCGCAAGAGAAGGCCGCCTTCGTCTCGAACCATCATCCCGGACGCTTGGTGCTTGGCGCCGATCAGACCTTGGCGCTCGGCGCCCGCGGATTCAACAAGCCCGCGGATCGCAACGAGGCGGCGAAACAACTGCGTGAACTGGCCGGCCGCCGCCACGAGCTGCATTCGGCCATCGCCGTGGTGCGCAACGGCATCACGCTGTTCGCCGAGGTTGTGATCGCCCGCATGACGATGCGCCCGTTGAGCGACGAGGAAATCGCCGTCTATCTCGACGAAGTCGGCGACACGGCGACCTCCAGCGTCGGCGGCTATCAGGTCGAAGGTCTCGGTGTGCACCTGTTCGACGGCATCCACGGCGACCACTCCACCATTCTCGGCCTGCCGCTGTTGCCCTTGCTCGGCTTTCTGCGTAGCCAGAAATTGTTGACGCTTTAAAGTCTGGCGCATGACCCCGGAAAGTGGATGCCGGTTTTCGGAAAGATCACGCACAAACAATAAGCTAGAGCAGAATGACGGTTCGACGATAGTCATCCTGTTCTCGGCAGCGGAGGAAGCGGAATGCTGGTGCTCGGGCTCACCGGGTCGATCGGGATGGGAAAATCCACCACAGCCAAGCTGTTCGAAGAGGCCGGCGTGCCGGTCTACGACGCTGATGCCACGGTGCATAAGATCTATGAGGACGAGGCCGCGCCGGCGATCGAGGCGGCTTTTCCCGGCACCACGGCGAACGGCAAGGTCGACCGTACGCTGCTGTCCGCCAAGGTCGTGCACGACACCGAGGCGATGAAGCGGCTGGAGCAGATCGTGCATCCGATGCTGCGCTCGCATCACCAGAACTTCCTTGACGACGCCGAGGCCTCCGGCGCGCCGATCGCGGTGGTCGACGTGCCGTTGTTGTTCGAGACCGGGGGCGAGAAGCGGGTCGATGCGGTGGTGGTCGTCACCACTTCGCCGGAGATTCAGCGCGAGCGCATCCTCGCGCGCGACAACATGACTCCCGAGAAGCTCGACGCCATCCTGGCGCGGCAGATGCCGGACGCCGAGAAGCGCAAGCGCGCGGATTTTATCGTGGATACCTCGCACGGTCTCGACCCGGTGCGGGCGCAGCTCCACGAAATCCTCGCCGCGGCTGCTAGGATGCCACGCCGGCGTCCCTGATTCGCCGGCCGACGAACTGCAACCGCGTGCCAGCAACCGATGCGTGAAATCGTTCTCGACACCGAAACCACCGGGCTCGATCCGCTGCGCGGCGACCGGCTGGTCGAGATCGGCTGCGTCGAAATCTACAACCGGATGCCGACCGGGCAGGCCTTCCACCGCTACATCAATCCGGAACGCGACATGCCGGCGGAAGCCTTCGCGGTGCATGGCTTGTCGGCCGAGTTTCTCGCCGACAAGCCTTTGTTCGCGCAGGTCGTCGACGAGTTTCTCGACTTCATCGGCGACGCGCCGCTGGTGATCCACAACGCCTCGTTCGACGCCGGTTTCCTCAATGCCGAACTGGCGCGGCTGTCGCGGGCCGCGATTCCGCGCGAGCGGCTGGTCGATACGCTGCTGCTGGCGCGGCGCAAGCATCCCGGCGTGTCGAACCGGCTCGACGATCTGTGCTCGCGTTACGCGATCGACAATTCACGCCGCACCAAGCACGGCGCATTGCTCGACGCCGAACTGCTGGCGGAAGTCTATATCGATCTGATCGGGGCGCGGCAGTCGCAGCTGATTCTCGCCGAGGTGCCGTCCGAACGGGCCGGCCAGGGCGGCGATAAGCCCCGTCGGCAGCGGTCGACCCCGCTCGCGGCCCGGGTCACCGAACTCGACCTCGACGCGCATCGGGCGTTCATCGCGACCATGGGCGACAAGGCGATCTGGAAGGAATATCCCGCCGGCGCCTGATCCAGGCGGCGCCGGCCTTTATTGTCAGATTCGAATCAGGTGAGGCCCGGCCTCAGCTCGGCTGGCCCTGCTGCGCCTGGCGTTCCATGTTCTGGCGGTACAGACCGACGAAATCCACCGGATCGAGCATCAGCGGCGGGAAGCCGCCATCGCGGACCGCGCTGGCAATGATTTCGCGGGCGAACGGGAACAACAGCCGCGGGCATTCGATCATGATCAGCGGATGCAGGTTCTCTTGCGGCACGTTGACGATCCGGAACACGCCGGCGTAAGCGAGCTCGAAGCTGAACAGCACCGTGCTGCCGGATTCGGCCTTGCCCTCGACCGAGAGCGTGACCTCGTATTCGTTCTCGGCAAGGTTGTTGGCGCCGACATTGATCTGGATGTTGATGGCCGGCTGCTGTTGCTGCTGCGCCAGCGACGCCGGGGCGTTCGGGTTCTCGAACGACAGATCCTTGGTGTACTGCGCCAGCACGTTGAGCTGGGGAGCAGCGACCGCTTCCGGAGGGGCGCCGTTACCGTTGGTCATCGAAATCTCTCCTGGAGGGTGCGGCCGGCAGAACGGCGGCATTCACGCAAATGGCGGGTGGATGATGTCGGCGAGTGGCTATCATAGGGCTGCGGCCATCCACAAGGTCGACCGAAGCAGGACGGGTCAGACCCGTTCCAAACTGTGCCGACAGGCCTGAAAGGCCCCCGACCCGACCCCGAAGCTGCCTAAATCTTTGGCCGGATGAACTTTCTTACAATGATCCGGTTTCCCCCTTGCGGCGAACGGCTTACATTCGCGACAAATCAACCCCGGGCCGTGGCGCGGCGGGGCTTGCCAACCCGGTTGGCTGTGCCAAAACGCGCCATTGGCTGGGCAAAGTTTGTCACTACATGGTGAGGCTGGCCCGGGCATAATGTTCAGGGCCTTGCTGCCGCTGGTGCAAGTCGCGCCTTCAGGCCGCTGCCGATGAGAAAGTGAAGCGACGTGGATATTTACACCATCATCTTCCTTGCGCTTGCGGTGTTTATTTTCCTGCGTCTGCGCAATGTGTTGGGTCAACGGACTGGTAGCGAACGCCCACCGTTCGACCGAGCCGCTGCGCGGGACATGATCCCCGGCAAGCAGGACAACAACGTGGTGCCGATGCCCGGCACGGTGATCGACCAGTCGCCAACCGCGCCGAACGCCGATGTGGTTCCTCCGTCGGATCGCTGGAAGGGCATCGCCGAGCCGGATTCGCCGTTGGCGCATGGCCTCAACGCGGTGTTGGTTCAGGACTCCTCGTTCGACGCCAATCATTTCCTCACCGGCGCCAAGAGCGCCTATGAGATGATCGTGATGGCGTTCGCGAACGGCGATCGCCGCGCGCTGCGCGACCTGCTGTCGAGCGAGGTCTATGACAGCTTCGATGCGGCGATCAAGGATCGCGAGAAGAACGAGCGCAAGACCGAAACCCGCTTTGTTGCGATCGACAAGGCGGAGCTGCTCGGCGCCGAAGTGCGCGAGCACACCGCCCAGCTCACGGTGAAGTTCGTGTCGCAGATGATCTCGGTCACCCGCGACAAGGCCGGGGCGATCGTCGATGGCAACCCGGACAAGGTCGCCGATATCACCGACGTTTGGACCTTCGCCCGCGACATCAGCTCGCGTGATCCGAACTGGAAGCTGGTTGGCACGGGAAGCGGTCACTAACGCGCACGGCGCATCACGCTTCGCTCTGGCGCGCGGCGTGATCGCCGCCGCCCTGCTGCTGGCTCCGGCCGCCGTCGAAGCCGGGCACCGGCATCATCACTCGAAAAGCCATCACTCCGCCGCCCACAAACGGCATCTGCAGCCGGTTTGGCCGATTGAGATTCCCGGCAGCCAATATGCGCCAATCAGCTGGGATCAGGTCGCCGGCTGGGACACCGACGATCATCTCGCGGCCTTCAAGACCTTCCAGGCGAGCTGCCGGCCGATCGTCGCCCGGCGCAACGCGGTCGCCGAGACCAAGCCGCTCGGTGCGTCGCTCGGTGAGCCTTGCCAGGCCGCACGCGTCGCAGACGTGTCAGACAACGCCAAAGCGCGCGCGTTCTTTGAAACGCATTTTCTGCCGCTGCAAATTTCGCGCGTCGGCGAGGAGGCCGGGTTCGTCACCGGTTACTATGAACCGGTGGTCGAGGGCTCGCGCGTGCAAACCGATGTCTACAATGTGCCGGTCTATCGCCGCCCGTCGAATCTGTTCGTCCGCGGCACTAAGCAGGATGCCGCGCTGCCGAATGGCGGGCCGGTGTATCGCAAAATCGGCCGGCGCAAGCTGGTGCCGTATTACGATCGCGCCGGGATCGAGGACGGCGCCGTCGCCGGGCGGGGGCTGGAGATCTGCTGGCTGAAAAGCCAGACCGATCTGCTGTTCTCGCAGATCCAGGGCTCGGCCCGCATCAAGCTCGAGGACGGCAGCGTCGTCCGCATCAATTACGACGCGCATAACGGCTATCCCTACACGCCTGTCGGCCGCATCCTGATCGATCGCGCCATCATCCCCAGAGAGCAGATGTCGATGCAGCGCATCCGCGAATGGATGGACGCCAATCCGGACGGCGCCAAGGAGCTGCGGCGGGCGAACCGGTCCTATGTGTTCTTCCGCGAGGTCAAGCTGAAGGACGACGAAGAGGCGATCGGCGCGCAAGGCGTGCCGCTGACGCCGGGCCGCTCGATCGCGGTCGACAAGGCGTTGCACGTCTACGGCACGCCGTTCTTCATCACCGGCGAATTGCCGATCGAGGCGCCCGAGTCGAAGACGCCGTTCCGCCGCCTGATGGTGGCGCAGGACACCGGCTCGGCGATCATCGGCCCGGCGCGGGCCGATTTGTATTTCGGCGCGGGCGCAGAAGCGGGCGCGATCGCGGGACGGATGCGGCACCCGATCCGCTTCGTGATGTTGCTGCCGAACAGCCTTGATCCGGTCGCGCGCGGCCGAACCATGCCGCTGCCCGAGCCGCGCCCGTCCAAGAAGATCGCCAAGCAGTTTCCGCAAACGCCGGCGGCCAAGGACCAGCCCGCCGCTCCGGATAACGCCAAGCCCCCGGAGCCGACCGCGGCGACGAACGGCACGCCACCGTCCGCCACAAGCGCGCCGGAGGTTGTTCCGACGCCGCAGGCGCGGCCGAATGCGGCGCCGGCCGCAGCGCCGAAGCGAGCCCACCGCCGCCATCATCGGCATCATGATCATCGACGCGCGCGCTGACGATGAAGCGCTTCGTGCCATCGCTCGATCCACCCGCCACCCCACGCCGCAAACGCAGCTTGAGCGAAGAGGAGCGCGCGCTGTGGGACAGCGTGGCGAAACAGGTCAAGCCGTTGCGCGGCCGCCCGCGCCTGACCAGGATCGACGTCGCAACCGCTCTACCGGCCACGCCCGCCGAAAAACCGCAGACGCCGCCGAGTTCGCAGCAGCCGGTCAAGCGCCCGGTCAAGCTCGCGACGCCGATGAGCCCGCCGCCGTTGGCGTCGCTCGGCCGGCGCGAGCGCTCCCATCTGTCGCGCGGCCGCAAAGACATCGACGCCCGGATCGATCTGCACGGCATGACCCAGTCCCGCGCGCATCACGCGCTGCTGCGCTTTCTGCAGCGAGCGAGCCATGACGGGTTGTCGTTCGTTCTGGTGATCACCGGCAAGGGCAGCAGGCTCGGCGGTGATCCCGAACGCGGCGTGCTGCGCCGTCAGGTGCCGCTCTGGCTGAGCCTGCCTGAATTCCGCGCCTATGTGGTCGGCTTCGACGAGGCCCATATCGGCCACGGCGGAGAAGGCGCGCTGTATGTGCGGGTGAGAAGGGCGCGCGGTTAGTTCACCGGCACATCGACATCCCGGCGCGTCATCGCCCGGTCATTCCGGGCGATGACGCTATGACTTGGGGAGCGCTTTGCGCTCGGCGGGGCGATCCGCCTCACCTACAAGATGAACCGGCTCAGATCGGTATTCTTGGCCAGATCGCCGACGTTCTTCTGCACGTAGTCGGCGTCGATCCGGATGGTTTCGCCGCCCCGGTCCGGCGCGACGAAGGAGATTTCGTCGAGCACCCGTTCCATCACCGTCTGCAGCCGGCGCGCGCCGATGTTCTCGACGGTGGAATTGACGCCGACCGCGACGTCAGCCAGCGCATCGATCGCGTCGTCGCTGAATTCGAGCGTGACACCTTCAGTCTGCAGCAGCGCGATATACTGCTTGATCAGCGAGGCTTCCGGTTCGGTGAGAATCCGGCGCATGTCGTCGCGCGTCAACGCGTTGAGCTCGACCCGGATCGGCAGCCGGCCCTGCAATTCCGGCAGCAGGTCCGATGGCTTGGCGATGTGGAACGCGCCCGAGGCGATGAACAGGATGTGCTCAGTCTTCACTGCGCCGTGCTTGGTCGCGACCGTGGTGCCTTCGATCAGCGGCAGCAGATCGCGCTGCACGCCTTCGCGGGAGACCTCGCCGCCGCTGCGGCCGTCGCGCACGCAGATCTTGTCGATTTCGTCGAGGAACACGATGCCGTTGTTCTCGACGACGTTGATCGCTTCCTGCACCAGTTGATCATTGTCGAGCAGCTTGTCGGCTTCCTCGTTGATCAGGATGTCGTGCGAATCCGCAACGGTGAGCCTGCGCGTCTTGGTTCGCCCGCCCATCTTGCCGAAGATGTCGCCGATCGAGATCGCGCCGATCTGGCCGCCGGGCATTCCGGGGATTTCGAACATCGGCGAGCCGCTGCTCGCTTGGGTCTCGACCTCGATTTCCTTGTCGTTGAGATCGCCGGCGCGCAGCTTGCGGCGGAACGAATCCCGCGTCGCCGGGCTCGATCCCGGGCCGACCAACGCGTCGAGCACGCGCTCCTCGGCGGCGATCTGGGCGCGCGCCTGAACGTCCTTGCGCTTGCGCTCGCGCACCTGCGCGATCGCCACCTCGACCAGATCGCGGATGATCTGCTCGACGTCGCGGCCGACATAGCCGACCTCGGTGAATTTGGTGGCCTCGACCTTCAGGAAAGGCGCGCCGGCGAGCTTCGCCAGCCGCCGCGCGATCTCGGTCTTGCCGACGCCGGTCGGGCCGATCATCAGGATGTTCTTCGGCAGCACTTCCTCGCGCAGAATGCCTTCGAGCTGCAGCCGCCGCCAGCGGTTGCGCAGCGCGATGGCGACCGCGCGCTTGGCGTCGGCCTGGCCGACGATGAAGCGGTCGAGTTCGGAAACGATTTCGCGGGGAGAAAAGTCGGTCATGTTTCTTGTACCATCAGGAGAGCGGGGCCGTCCGGGGTGTCGACCACGCGGTCGCGGCGAAAGCCGGCTTTTTCGTAACAACGAATCGCGCGGCCATTGCCGGGCGACGGGTCGGTGACGATGCGCGGCGTGCCGGCCGCCAGCAGGGCGTCGGTGAATTGGCGAATGAAAGCGGAGCCGTGGCCGCGGTTGATCATCTCGGGATCGCCAATCGATTGGTCGATGCCGCGGGTGCCGTCCGGCTGCGGGCCGAAGCCGTCATTCCAGGCCGTGAGCCGGTAGCACTGCATATAGGCGAACGGCGTCCCGCCCGTGATCACCAGATACTGGTCCATCGCCGGCTGATCGAGATCCTCCCGAAGCCCCGCGAGCTGCTCCTCGGGATCGCCCCACCATTCGGCCATGTGCGGCCGCTTCAGCCAGCTCGCCATCAGCGGCAGGTCGTCGGCAGTAAACGGACGAAACTGGTAGGTCCCGGTCACGCGGACAGCGTCTCGAGCGTCAGGTTGCGGTTGGTGTAGACGCAGATGTCGGCGGCGATATCGAGCGCCTTGCGGACGATGGTCTCGGCGTCCTGGTCGGTGTCGGCCAGCGCCCTCGCCGCGGCGAGCGCATAATTTCCACCGGAACCGATCGCCATCACGCCGTATTCGGGCTCGAGCACGTCGCCGGTGCCGGTCAGCACCAGCGAGACATCCTTGTCGGCGACGATCATCATCGCTTCCAGGCGCCGCAGATAGCGGTCGGTGCGCCAGTCCTTGGCGAGCTCGACCGCGGCGCGGGTCAATTGACCCGGATATTGTTCGAGCTTGGCTTCGAGCCGCTCGAACAGCGTGAAGGCATCCGCGGTGGCGCCCGCGAAGCCGCCGATCACGTCGCCCTTGCCGAGCTTGCGAACCTTCTTGGCATTGGCCTTGATCACGGTCTGGCCGATCGAGACCTGGCCGTCGCCGCCGATCACTACCTTGCCGCCCTTGCGGACGGTGAGAATCGTGGTGCCGTGCCAGACCTGAGCCGAGCCTTGGGGCGAGCCTTCGCCCGAAGCGGAATACATGTTCATAGGAACCCTTTCGCGAGCGCTGATCTAGGCACTGCCGCGCCCGGTTGCAAATCGCCCGCGCGCGCAAGACCGGAAACCGGTCACCATAGGACGAAGATCGGGGCGCTGCAGCGGCCCCCGCAGTAGCGAAGGCGTCACTAGCCTGTTAAAAGGACGCCGTTTTTTACCGGAGAGTCCGCTTCATGCGCACCGCCACGATCAAGCGCAAGACCAAGGAGACCGACATCGAGGTGACCGTCAATCTCGACGGCGCCGGCGTGTCCAATGCGGCGACCGGGATCGGCTTCTTCGACCATATGCTGGATCTGCTCGCCAAGCATTCCCGGATCGACATCACCGTGAAGGCGGTCGGCGACCTGCATGTCGATTTCCACCACACCACCGAGGATGTCGGCATTGCGCTCGGCCAGGCGGTCAAGCAGGCGCTCGGCAACATGGCGGGGATCAACCGCTATGCCAGCATGCTGATGCCGATGGACGAGACCCTGACGCGGGTGGTGATCGACGTCTCCGGGCGTCCGTTCCTGGTGTTCAAGGCGGATTTCCCGCGCGACAAGATCGGCGAATTCGACACCGAGCTGGTGCGCGAGTGGTTTCAGGCCTTCGCCATGAATGCGGGCGTGACTCTGCATGTCGAAACCCTATATGGCGAGAACAGCCACCACATCGCGGAATCCTGCTTCAAGGGTCTGGCGCGGGCGCTGCGCGCGGCGGTGGCGATCGATCCGCAGGCGGCGGGCGAAGTGCCCTCGACCAAGGGTCAGCTCGGCGGCTAGCCGGCCGTTCATCGGCGGAGAAGTTTGAATGCCGGTCTTTACAGTTCATGCGCCACCGCCGGTCGACGACGAGCGGCGTGCCTCGCCGGATCGTTTCGTGTTCGTGCGCGACGGGTTCTACGGCTGGGCCTTCGTGTTCGGGCCGCTGTGGCTGCTGACGCGACGGCTCTGGCTGGCGCTGTTCGGTTATCTGGTGGTCGCTGTCGCGGTGACGTTTGCGCTGACCGCGCTGCGCGTCGGGGCCGGTCCCCGCTTCGCCGTGATGCTGCTGATGGCGCTGCTGCTCGGCCTCGAAGCCGCCAGCCTGTGGCGCTGGACGTTGTCGCGTCGCGGCTGGCGCCAGCTCGACGTGGTGGTCGGCGACGATCTTCCCGGCGCCGAGCGGCGCTTCTTCGACCGCTGGTCCAGCCGGCAGTCGAATCCGGTCAGCTTCTCGCTGCCGATGGATCGCGGCGCGCCGCCGCCGACCCGCAGCGTACCGATGCCATCGTCGTCGATCTATGGCGACATCGTCGGCTCGTTTCCGCACCCGGGATCGTCGCGATGAGCGTCGCGATCATCGACTATGGCTCCGGCAATCTGCACTCGGCCGCGAAGGCGTTCGAGCGCGCTGCGCGCAGCATGGAAGTGCCGGAAAAGATCATCGTCACCCGCGATCCCGAACAAGTATTCCGCTCCGATCGGGTGGTGCTGCCGGGCGTCGGCGCCTTCGCCGACTGCCGCAAGGGCCTCGACGCGGTCGACGGCATGGTCGAGGCGCTGACCGAGACGGTGCGGGTCAAGGCGCGGCCGTTCTTCGGCATCTGCGTCGGGATGCAGTTGATGGCGACCCGCGGCAAGGAGCACGTCACCACCGACGGGCTGAACTGGATTCCCGGCGACGTCGTCAAGATCACGCCTAACCAGGAAGAGCTGAAGATCCCGCATATGGGCTGGAATACGCTCGACGTGCTGCGCGAGCATCCGGTGCTGGAGCGGCTGCCGCTTGGGCCGAACGGCCTGCACGCCTATTTCGTGCATTCCTTCCACCTCGCGGCGCAAAGCGAGGGCGATGTGCTGGCGCGCGCCGATTATGGCGGACCGGTCACCGCGGTGGTCGGTCGCGACACCGCGATCGGCACCCAGTTTCACCCCGAGAAAAGCCAGCGCTTCGGCCTGGCGCTGATCTCGAATTTTCTCAAGTGGAAGCCGTGATGGGCTTCCGCCTTCATCAGGACACTGCCGTCACCCTGAGGCGCCGTCGCGAAGCAACGGCCTCGAAGGGCGGCCGCGCACACCGGATCAGCCTTCGAGGCGCCGCGCTTGCGTGGCGCACACCCCGGATCAAGTCCGGGGCAGGCTCTCAGGATGACGCCGGAACAGGTTGCCAGTCATGATTCTCTTTCCCGCGATCGATCTCAAGAACGGCCAGTGCGTGCGGCTCGAACAGGGCGACATGGCGCGCGCCACCGTGTTCAACCTCGACCCCGCCGCGCAGGCCAGGAGCTTCGCCGCGCAGGGCTTCCAATATTTGCATGTCGTCGACCTCGACGGCGCCTTCGCCGGCAAGCCGGTCAACGCGCAGGCGGTCGAATCGATGCTGCAAGTGGTGTCGATGCCGGTGCAGCTCGGCGGCGGCATCCGCGACCTGAACACGGTCGAAGGCTGGCTCGCCAAGGGCATCAGCCGGGTGATCATCGGCACCGCCGCGGTGCGCGATCCGGCGCTGGTCAAGGAAGCCGCCAAGAAATTCCCCGGCCGGGTCGCGGTCGGGCTCGACGCCCGCGACGGCAAGGTCGCGGTCGAAGGCTGGGCGGAGAGTTCGCAGGTCACCGCGCTGGAGATCGCGCAGCGTTTCGAGGACGCCGGCGTCGCCGCCATCATCTTCACCGACATCGCCCGCGACGGCCTGCTCAAGGGCATCAATTGGGAGGCGACCATCGCACTGGCCGAGGCGGTCTCGATCCCGGTGATCGCCTCCGGCGGGCTGGCCTCGATCGACGACGTCAAAGCGCTGCTATCGCCGCGCGCGAAAAAGCTCGAAGGCGCGATCGCCGGCCGGGCGCTGTATGACGGCCGGCTCGATCCGGCCGAGGCGCTGGCGCTGATCGACGCCGCCAGGGCGGCTTGAGGTTCGCATGTTCAAGGTCCGCGTCATTCCCTGCCTCGACGTCAAGGACGGCCGCGTCGTCAAGGGCGTCAACTTCGTCGATCTGCGCGACGCCGGCGATCCGGTCGAGGCGGCGATCGCCTATGACGCCGCCGGCGCAGACGAGCTGTGTTTCCTCGACATCACCGCCACGCACGAAAATCGCGGCATCATGCTCGACGTCGTCCGCCGCACCGCCGAGGCCTGCTTCATGCCGGTGACGGTCGGCGGCGGCGTGCGCACCGTCGATGATATCAAGACGCTGCTGCGCTCCGGGGCCGACAAGGTCTCGATCAATTCCGCTGCGGTGGCGCGGCGCGAATTCGTCAAGGAAGCGGCGGAGAAGTTCGGCGACCAGTGCATCGTGGTGGCGATCGACGCCAAGCGGGTGCCGGGCCGGGATCGCTGGGAAATCTTCACCCATGGCGGCCGCAAGGGCACCGGCATCGACGCGATCGAATTTGCGCAGGAGGTGGTGTCGCTCGGCGCCGGCGAGATCCTTCTGACCTCGATGGACCGCGACGGCACCCGATCCGGTTTCGACATTCCCTTGACCCGGGCGATCGCCGACAGCGTCCAGGTCCCGGTGATCGCTTCGGGCGGCGTCGGTGATCTCGATCATCTGGTCGACGGCATCCGGGAAGGCCACGCCACCGCGGTGCTGGCCGCCTCGATTTTCCATTTCGGCGAATACACCATTCGTGAGGCCAAGGATCATATGGTGCGGGCCGGCTTGCCGATGCGGCTCGATCCCTAGATTCGGGCCGGTGGAGGCGGTAGTCTCGCACCGGAATAACCGGCAGAGTATCAGTATGGCCCGTTTCACCCTTCACGATCTCGCAGCCACCATCGACGCGCGTGCCGCGTCGGGCGGCGAGGCGTCCTACACCAAGAAGCTGCTCGACAAGGGCGCCGAGCACTGCGCCAAGAAATTCGGCGAGGAGGCGGTCGAGCTGGTGATCGCGACGGTCGAGAACGACCGCGGCCATCTCATTGCCGAAGCGGCCGACGTGCTGTTTCACATGCTGGTGCTGCTGAAGGCGCGCGGCGTGAAGCTCGACGAGGTCGAAGCGGCGCTGGGGCAGCGCACCTCGATGTCCGGTCTCGAAGAAAAAGCCTCCCGCAAGCGCGATTAGGGCATGATCCCGACAAGTCGGCACCGGTTTCCGGAGACGATCATGCTCAGACGACAGGCCGGAGCTGGATGACGATGCGAAGATAAGCCATCCAGCTCCCGAGAATTTTCGAGCGAAAGCTCACCGGCCTCAGCGGCCGCAACAAAAACAAAAAACAAAGCCGGCAACGGAACAAGGCGAGGACCACGCGATGGATGCCAGGTCGGAACTGCACCACTACAACCCGTACCGGGTGTTCTCACGGTCGGAGTGGGCCAATCTGCGTCAGGATACGCCGATGACGCTCGATCTCGCCGAGGTCTCGACGCTGCGTTCGCTGCACGATCGGCTCGACATCACCGAGGTCGAGGAAATCTATCTGCCGATGTCGCGACTGCTGTCGATCCATGTCGGCGCGATGCAGCAGCTGTACTACGCGCAGCGCCGCTTCCTCGGCGTGGTCGAACGCAAGATGCCGTATATCATCGGCGTCGCCGGTTCGGTCGCGGTCGGCAAATCCACCACCGCCCGCGTGCTTCAGGCGTTGCTGGCGCGCTGGTCACCGCGGCCGAAGGTCGACCTCATCACCACCGACGGTTTTCTGCATCCCAACGCGTTGCTGGAGCGCGCCGGACTGATGCAGAAGAAGGGCTTTCCGGAAAGCTACGATCTGCCGGCGCTCCTCGCCTTTCTCAGCGATATCAAGTCCGGCCGACGCAAGGTTCGTGCGCCGATCTATTCGCATCTCACCTACGACATCGTGCCGAACAAATTCGCGGTGGTGGATCGCCCCGATATTCTGATCGTCGAAGGCGTCAACGTGCTGCAGACCGGCCGGCTGCCGCGCGACGGCAAGGCGGTGCCGGTGGTGTCCGACTTCTTCGACTTCTCAGTCTATATCGACGCCGACGAACCGGTGCTGCGCGACTGGTACATCCGGCGCTTTCTGGCGCTGCGCGATACCGCGTTCCACGATCCGCGGTCGTACTTCCACCGCTACGCGCCGTTGTCCGACGAAGAGGCGACCGCGACCGCGATCGCGATCTGGGAACGCACCAACCTCGCCAATCTCGAGGACAACATCCTGCCGACGCGACCACGCGCGACGCTGATCCTGAAGAAGGGCGCCGACCACGTGGTGGACTCGGTGGCGTTGCGACGGTTGTAGCGAGAGTCCGTTATTCCGGGGCGCTCGCGTCAGCGAGCGAACCCGGAATCCAGACGTTCAGGACATGTCGGGATCCCGGGTCTGCGCGCTAGCGCGCATCCCGGAATGACTCGCCAAGATGAAGGAGCTGCCTACGCCGCGTGACGCGTCGCGTCCGCGCCGAAATGTTCGATGTAGCGGGCGCTGATCGCCGACACCGGCATGATGATCAGCACGTCGGTGGTGCCGAACTGATGATCGATCACCGCGCCCTCGCCGATCGTGGCGCCCAGACGCAGATAGCCCTTGATCAGTGGCGGGAGTTCGCGGAGCGCGGCCTTCTGGTTGACCGCCTCCTTCGGCATTCGGTTCATTTCCACATAGCGCGAGCGGTGCGCACGAGCGTGCCACGCCTCGGGCGCGGAGGCGTAGTGATGCAGGAACGACAGCGGCAGCGCGAGGCGGTCCGGATCGGTGCCGTCGAAGCTGGCGCAGCCGATCATCACGTCGACGCGGTGCTGGCGCACGTAGCTCCAGATGCCGTGCCACAACAGCTCGACGGTGCGCTTGTTGCGATAGGGCGGCAGCACGCAGGAGCGGCCGAGCTCGAGAAAGCGCAGCTCGGGATGGCGCGCGATCATGCCGCCGATGTTGAATTCGCTGTCGGTATAGAAGCCGCCGTGGCGGTCGGCGATCTCCTGGCGCAGCAGGCGATAGGTACCCACCACCGGCTGCTTGCCGCTCAGCGACGGCTTGGCGGCGTGATCGACTACCAAGAGATGGTCGCAGATGCGGTCGAATGCATCCTTGTCGCGGCGCGCCAGCAGCGTCGCCGCGTCGGCGATCGCGGTGCCGTTCTGATAGAATACGCGATAGCGCAGCTTCTGCGCGCGCTTGATGTCCTGCTTCTTCTGCGCGAGGCGGACTTCCAATGCGCCGAGCCGGCCCAGCGTCGCCGGCGTCAGCGCCGGTTTCGCGATCGGCTTGCCGTGATCGCCGTTTCTCAGCGCCGGCTTGAACCAGGTGATCGCGGTCTGCGCCGCGGCGCCGGCCATTTCCGGGCGGAGTAGTTTGATGAACTTCTTCGGACGGGCGAGATGGTCGGTCTGCATGGGATCCTCGCGGCCACATGCAACCGAATCGGCTGATGCGCGGCCTGTGCGCATCACCAATCACGGCGTTTCAACAGCGATGTGACACGACGATTGCCGCCGCATGACAGGCGACCGAACATCGCCGTCGACGTCTGTATCGAGGCCTGGAGCGGGACCCTTAACGTCGGATCGTCATCGCGCTGCAGCTTGTTGTTTGTGCATGATCTTCTCCGAAAATCGGCGTCCACTTTTCGGGCACATGCTTTGAGGTGCCGCGCTCAAGCGATGACGGGCCTCGACGAAGTGATATCGGCGAGGACGCCGACCAGCCTGTCACGGTCGAGCGGCTTGACGAGAAAACCGTCCATTCCGGCTGCCAGACAGGCGGCGCGATCCTCCGCGAGAGAATTCGCGGTCAGCGCCAGAATCGGCGTGCGTCGCGACTGTCGTTCGGCTTCGTACGTCCGGATCTGCCGGCTCGCGGCGATGCCGTCGAGCAACGGCATCTGCACATCCATCAGCACCAGATCGAACGGAGCGCCGTCCGCCTCTGCGGCGAGCCAGCTCTGCAGCGCCTGCTCCCCGTCATCGGCGATCACCGCGTCATGGCCGAGCTTCGTCAGCAGCGAACGGATCAGCAGCGCATTGATGTCATTGTCTTCGGCGACCAGGATCGACAGCCGGCGGCCGACCTGTGCGGTCCTATCCGGCGCTGCCAGACCCGGCGTATCGCTGTCGGCGATCCCGGGCGCGTCGGTGTCGAGCAGCGCGCCGCCGAGCCGCGCCGCCAGCGACGCCGCGCGCAATGGCTTCACGAGATAGCCGGTGAAGGCGGCCGGCAGCTTGGGCAGCAACTCGGCCCGGATCGACGGATTCAGCATGACGATCCGTTGCGTTGCGTGCAGCTTCGCATCGAGCGCCAGCGTCGCCGCTTCAGTGACGCCGAAGCCGGCATCGATCAGGATCGCCGACCAGGCGTGGTCCGGAAGCAGCACGCGCGCAGCGGCGAGATCAGACACAACCCGCGTCTCGGCGTTCCAGCGTTGCAGCCGGTGCGCGACCAGCTGCGCTTCGATAGTTTGGGGCGCGGCGATCAGGATCGTCTGGCCGGCGAGATCGGGGGCCTTGAAGGCCATTGCAGCGGCTGGATCATCCGCGGCCGCGAGCGGAATCGAGACCGTGAATGTGGTGCCGATTCCGGGGCGGCTGTGCAGCACGATCCGTCCGCCCATCCCGCTGACGATACGCTCGCTGATGCTCAGACCCAGACCCGTTCCACCGTAGTTGCGGGCAATGCCGTCGTCGGCCTGCTCAAACTCACGAAAGACCCGCGCCTGCGCCTCCGGCGCAATGCCGATCCCGGTGTCGCGGATCAGCAGGTCGATTTCGCCGTCGCGTTCGCCGGGCTCGGCGATCAGAGCGACGCCTCCGCTGGATGTAAACTTGATCGCGTTGCCGGCGAGGTTGAGAAGAACCTGGCGCAGCCGCGCCGCGTCGCCGATCACTTGCGCCGGCAGCCGCTCGTCGACATAGGCCGCAATCTCGATCGCACGTGCTTGCGCGCGGGGCGCCAGCAATTCGGCGATGTCCTCGATCAAAGCGGCTAACGCGAACGGTCGGTGGTCGAGTTCGATCTTGCCGGCGTCGATCTTGGAGTAGTCGAGCAGCTCGTCGATCAGCGAAAGCAACGCATCGCCCGAGGTTTTGACGGCGCGCACGTAGGTCGCCTGCTCCGGCGTCAGCGTCGTGTCGAGCAGCAGGCCGCTCATCCCGATGATGCCGTTGAGCGGCGTGCGGATCTCGTGCGACGCCATCGCCAGCAGCCGCGATTTGGCGCGGGTGGTCGCATCGGCGTCGTCGCGGAGCGTCAGCAACTCGCCGCGGGATTCGAGTAACGTGCGGGCGCGCTCCTCGGCGTCCTTCAGCTCCCAATTGCGGTCCGCCAGCGCTTCGTTGTGCAACGCCACCGCATGAAGGCTGCGCCGCATCCAGCGCAGCCGCATGCTCTGAACGGCAAGGCCGAGGCAGGCCAGCGCGAACAGAAAGCTCGCACCGATGGCGAAAGTGTGCGGGTTGTAGCCGGAGGATTCAGCGCGGCTACCGACGATAAAGCCGTAAGCACCACAGAACGCCGCGGTGAACACCACGAGCGAGCGCAGCATGAAGACCAGCCGCGGGAACCGGCGTGCGAAGACGCGTCGTCTCGATTTGATCCGCAAACTTCGCATCATCCCCGCAACCCGCTAGTCCCCGGCCAGCCATGACCAGTATCGGGACTCGATGTTGCAAAGAGTTTGAAGCGCGCGATCGTTGCATCGCGCGATGACGACAGGGTTGACCAGCGATTAAGAGCGGCTGCCGATCGAGGCGGTGGCGATCGGGGCGTTGCGATCCGAAGCGCCGACCAGCAATGCCGCGGCCTGCCGCAGGGTGAAGCTGTTCGAGCTGACGAAGATCCGGTAGTCAGCCCCACCACCGGCGTCGTACGTGAGATAGATCAACGGCTCGTCACTCGCCGGATGGGCTGCGATGCCGACCAGACGGGTCTCCGGCGTCAGCGCGCAGGCGCCGGAGTCAGTGTTGCCGGCGTCGTCCGTGACGGCGAAATCAGCGGCGTCGGGACTGTCGACAATCTGGACCCGGATCGTGGCCCGCGCCGGATCCTCGGTAAAACCGACACGGAGGTGCGCCAGCCAGGATGCGGGTGCGATCTGCACCGCGTGGTCGCCCACGGCGATGCAGGGTTGCGGGCCCGCGATCAATTCGCTGCGCGCGAACAACCCCATGGCCAACAGCGGAAGGGTCGAGGCCAGAACTCGAAAACGCAACATTACGTCTACCCGCTACGCCAACCCCGATACGCAGGGCTATGGTTGGCAGAGGGTAAATAAAAGTCGTTACCAGAAGGTTGATGACGGCAACATCCTACTCCCCGCTACGCGGCGCGTTTGATGTCCTCGCCGAGCGCGCGATAGGACAGCGCTTCCGCGAGATGCAGCCGGCCGATGATCTCGGCACCGTCGAGATCGGCGAGGGTGCGCGCGACGCGGAGGACGCGGTGATAGCCGCGCGCCGACAGCCGCATGGTTTCGGCAGCGTCGCGCAGCAATTTGAGCCCGGCGGAGTCCGGCTGCGCGGTGGCCTCCAGCGCTGAAGCCGGCGCCTCCGCATTGGTGCGGATCTGCGGCAGGCCGATCGCGGCGTAGCGCTCGCGCTGGAGATCGCGCGCGGCGGCGACGCGGGCCGCGACCTCGGCTGACCCTTCCGCCGCCGGCGGCAGGATCAGGTCGGCGGCGGTCACCGCGGGCACCTCGATTCGCAAATCGATCCGGTCCATCAGCGGCCCCGAAATCCGCGATTGATAGTCCGCGCTGCAGCGATCGACTTGGCCGCGTTTGCAGGCGTAGCCCGGCTCGTAAGCCCGGCCGCAGCGGCACGGATTCATCGCCGCGACCAGCATCACGCGGGCCGGATAGGTGACGCGGTGATTGGCGCGCGACACCGCCACCTCGCCGATCTCGAGCGGCTGGCGCAGCGAATCCAGCACGCGCGGATCGAACTCCGGCAGCTCGTCGAGAAACAGCACGCCTTGATGCGCGAGCGAAATCTCGCCCGGTCGCGCCTTGACGCCGCCGCCGGTCAGCGCCGCCATACTGGCGGAGTGATGCGGCGCGCGGAACGGCCGCCGCGCGGTCAGCGCGCCGTCGCGGATCTCCCCCGCGACAGAGGCGATCATCGACACTTCCAGCAGTTCGCCCGGCGACAAGGGCGGCAGGATCGACGGCAGCCGCGCCGCCAGCATCGACTTGCCGGCGCCGGGCGAGCCGACCATCAACAGATGATGGCCGCCCGCGGCGGCGATTTCCAATGCGCGCTTGGCGCTCTCCTGGCCCTTGATGTCGCGCAGGTCGAGCGTCGAACTCTCGGTCTCATGGACCCGCGGCTGCGGCCGACTCAGAAGTTGCGTCCCTTTGAAATGATTGGCGATCTGGATCAGCGAGCGCGCCGCGATGATCTGGATGTCGGGACTGGCCCAGGCCGCCTCCGAGCCGCAGGCCGCCGGGCAGATCAGGCCCTCGTCGCGGGCGTTGGCTGCGATCGCGGCCGGCAGCACGCCGGCCACCGGCGCGATCGATCCGTCGAGGCCGAGTTCGCCGAGCACGGTGAAGCCGGCCAGCGCATCGGCGGGGATCGCCCCGATTGCCGCCATCAGCCCGAGCGCGATCGGCAGATCGTAGTGGCTGCCTTCCTTGGGCAGATCGGCCGGCGCGAGGTTGACGGTGATGCGCCGCGCCGGCAGCGCCAATCCCGAGGCGATCAGCGCCGAACGGACCCGCTCGCGTGCTTCCGACACCGCCTTGTCCGCGAGGCCGACGACCGCAAAGGCCGGCAGGCCCGGCGACACCTGGACCTGGACATCGACAGCGCGCGCCTCGATGCCTTCGAAAGCCACGGTGGACACGTGCTGAACCATGACGCCCCCTCTGCGAGCCCGACGCTATCGCGGCCCCGGGAACCGCGCAAGAACATTAAGAGAACATAACTCCGTCCCTCCCGCCACCGTTTGCGGCACGAGGCGTGGCTGGCTTAAGCGACGATGGCTGGCTCAAGCGGACTTCTTCAATTTGGTTTCAAGGGCGATCTCGGTCAGGTCGACTTCCAGCCGCGCCATCATCAGCAATTGTGCCGCCGACGGGATGCCGAGCTCCTCGGCCTGCTCGATGGCGCGGTTGATCGTCGTCGCCAGCGTCTCGATCGACACCGATTTCGCACGACCGCTGGTCCCGGGCGGAACGGTTTGGCCGAGGCTCGTATTTTCTTGAGTGGTCATGCCAGCTCCATGGGGTTGGGAAGTGGATTCCGATTGACGCTTTCGAGGCCCAGCCAATGCAGTGCAGGTCCGGGGACTGATCGACGGGCGCAGATTTCGAGCCAAGCCTCGTCGTCGACGTCGACCAGCACCGCGGTGGTCGACATGCCGTCGATGTCTTGGGGCAGTCCAAGCGGCCGCGCCCGCCAGCCCTGATCGAGCAGCCGCGGCAGCCACCACGTCTCCAGCACGATGGTGAAAGCGGACAGGCCGATCGACAGGCCGTATTCCATGGCGGCGGCCTGAATGACCGCTTCGGCGCGCGGACCGGCGTGCTCGCCGCGCTTGTTCGGAACGACATAGATCCGGGACAGCTCGTAGACGTCGGGCCGCCGGACCGGACGGTCCAGCGACAGCTGAGGAAAGATGTCGCTCAGCAGCGTCGGCGAGCTGGTCGGCACCATCCGCATGCCGGCGACGATCTCACCGTTCTGCATGCCGATCAGGTACACCGTCTCGTCGGTGTCGAACTGATCGATCTCCCTGCCGTCCGCTCGGTCGAGCTCGGTCCATTTCCGCTCGACGACATAGATCTGGTGTCTGATGCGAAACTGACGTTCGATCAGATCCGCGTAGGCTTCGCGGTTCTCGCGGCGCACGACATGAACTTCCATCGACCTCTCCCCGCTTAGGAATGCAGCGGGAAGACTGAAGGCTCGGTCGGTTGCGGCCTACTGTCCGATCGGACAGGTCAGAGCTTGATCAGGCCGAGCGCGAGCGCCTTGGCGACAGCCGCGGTACGGTTCACCGCGTTGAGCTTCTTGGAAGCCTCGATCAGATGAAATTTGACGGTGCGCTCGGCGATGTGGAGGATGATCGAGATCTCCCATGCCGTCTTGCCGTGCGCGGCCCACAGTAGAATTTCGCATTCGCGCGAGGTCAGAAGCCGCCGTTGCGGCTTCGGCCGGTGCAATGAGCGAATCCGGTTATGCGCATAGACGCCGATCAGCTGCATTGCGCCCTTGGCGACCGGATCGAGGTCCGGCTGGTCGCCGGCCATGCTGATCACTGCGCCGCCCTCATCGTAATGCAGCGGAATGCAGTAACCGCGAACCAGGCCGAATTCGGTGGCGTGGGTCATCACCTTGTGGGCGGCGCGATTCTGCTTGCGATCGTAGGGCGCTTCCGACCATTCGAACGGCTGCACCGTCGTTGCGCCGTGGCGCGGCACCGGATCGACGGCGATGTAGTTCTCGCGGACGTAGAGTTCGAACCAACCGCGGGGCCAGCCATTGGCGAGGGTCAGGTCGGCGAGCCCGGCTCCGGGCGAAGGCAGGCCGGCCATGATGTAGGCGCTGAAGCCGCCGCTGGCGATATGGGTTTCGAACTGGCGAATCAGCGAGGGACCGTCGAGCCGATCCGCGGCGTCGACGAATTCCAGCGCCCGCCGTCCCCATTGATTGCCTTCGTCGGCCGACATCGCTCGATGCTCCGCTCGCACCCGGTTACTTCTGGGACGGTCTCAGCAAACTGGCAAGAGGATGTTGGATAACGGTATTTAAATGCCGTTATCCAACGCTGACTTATGATCTTTTTTGCTCGATGACGTCCCAGACCCGCGCCGCGATATCCGGACCACCGAGCCGCGCCACGGCGCGGATACCTGTCGGCGAGGTGACGTTGATTTCAGTCAAGTAACCGTCGATCACGTCGATCCCGACCAGTAACAGCCCGCGCTCCCGCAGTTTCGGGGCGAGCGTCGCGCAGATCGTGCGCTCGCGCTCGGACAGATCGGTCGCCGCCGCGGCGCCGCCGCGCACCATGTTGGAGCGCAGATCGTCGGCCGCCGGAACGCGGTTGACGGCGCCAGCGAATTCGCCGTCGACCAGGATGATGCGTTTGTCGCCGTGCTTCACTTCGGGGAGGAACCGCTGAATCACCCAGGGCTCGCGGAACGTCACCGCGAACATGTCGTAGAGCGAGCCGAAATTGATGTCCTGCGGCAGCACGCGGAACACCGCGGCGCCGCCGTGGCCGTGCAACGGCTTCATCACCACCGCGCCATGTTCGGCGCGAAACGAATTGATCTCGTCGAGGTCGCGGCTGATCAGCGTCGGCGGCATCAGCTCGGCGAAGTCCATCACGAACAACTTCTCCGGCGCGTTGCGGACGCTGGTCGGATCGTTCACCACCAGCGTGTGCGGATGAATCCGCTCCAAGAGGTGCGTGCTCGTGATGTAAGCGAGGTCGAACGGCGGGTCCTGGCGCAGCAGCACCACGTCGAAGCTGCGCATGTCGACTCGCGTCGGCTCGCCGAGCGTGAAGTGATCGCCTTCCTGATCGCGCACGCTCAGGCGTTGCACCGAGGCCACGACGTCGGTGCCGCGCAGCGAGAGCTTGTCAGGGGTGTAGTACGAGATCGCGTGACCGCGCTTCTGCGCCTCGAGCAACATGGCGAATGTCGAATCGCCGCGAATATTGATCCGCGCGATCGGATCCATCTGGACGGCGACCTTCAATGTCATGCGTAGCTTCCAAGGTTGCAAACAACAGGGCTATCGGCCGATCGGGTGCGACGGTCAAGGACTTGACCGTCAAGGGCTGGCCGTCAAGGGCTCGCGTCGAACGCGGCGGGCAGGTGCTGCGGCAGCCGCTTCGGCGCCACCAGCATCGCGTCGAAGCGCAGCTCGTATGTGGCGTGGTTGGGATTTGCCACCAGCCAGGCTTCGGCGGCGGCGATGATGCGTTGCTGCTGCCGTGGCGTCAGCGCATAGGCCGCGTCGTCGAGCCGGGCCCGCGCCTTGACCTCGACGAAGGCGATCAGCTTGCGCCGCTGCGCCACGATGTCGATCTCGCCAAAGGGCGTCTTGAACCGCCGCGCCAGGATCCGGTAGCCCTTCGCCATCAGAAAAGCCGCCGCGCGCGTCTCGGCGGAGATCCCGGTCTGAAACGCCGCGACGCGTTCCGGCGCGGGCGGCGTCGAGGGGCTCCTAGTCTTGGCCATCGTCGGCCTCGCGCTGCCGCGCCAGTTCGAGCGCGCGGGCGTAGATTTCGCGGCGTGGACGCCCGGAGATGTCGACCGCCTGCGCCACCGCGTCCTTGACGCTGTCGCGCTGCAGCGCGTCGCGCAGCCAGGTATCGAGCGCATCCTGCGTCATCATCCGCGCGCCGGGATCGGGCGGACCGATCACCACAACGAACTCGCCGCGGGTTTCGAGCGTTTCGGCGGTCTCCGCCAACGTCGTCAGCGGGGCGCGGCGCACCTCCTGATGCAGCTTGGTGAGTTCGCGGCAGATCGCGGCTTCGCGCTCGCCGAGAACCTCGGCGAGATCGCGCAGGCTGTTATGAATCCGGCTTCCCGCCTCGAACAACACCAGCGTCGCGTCGATCGCGGCGAGTTCGCTCAACCGGCTACGGCGTGCCCCCTGTTTGGCCGGCAGAAAGCCGTCGAAGAAAAAGCGGTCGGTCGGCAGTGCGGCCAGCGCCAGCGCGGCCAGCACAGCGGAAGCGCCGGGCAGCGCGACGACATCGTGTCCGGCGTCGTAGGCTTCGCGCACCAGCTTGTAGCCGGGGTCGGAAATCAGCGGCGTGCCCGCGTCCGAGACAAGCGCGACCGAGCCGCCTTGCGCGAGCTTCTCGAGGATCTTCGGCCGCGCCTGCGCGGCGTTGTGTTCGTGATAGGGTTTGAGCTGCGCCGAAATGCCGTATCGTTCGGTCAGCCGATGGGTGATTCGTGTGTCTTCGCAGGCGATCACATCGACGCCGGCCAGTGTTTCCAGCGCACGCAAGGTGATGTCGCCGAGATTGCCGATCGGCGTCGCCACCAGATGCAGCCCGGGAGCGGCGCGCGGCGCGATCAGCTTCTGACCGGCGACCAGAAAGGCCCGCGCTTCAGGCTCCGATTCGGCCGTTGACGGTATGGTGGGAGCAGCTTTGGCGCGCATGGTCACAATCTTGGAAAGCCACAATTGAGGAGAAAAGGCGGAGTATCGGACAGCACATTCGTACGACGCCGGCGGCCAGCATAAACCTTTTGTTTTGGTTAATCATTCGCCGACATTATGATGAAGTGCGTCGCCGACATCGGCGCATCGGACGAGAGAATTTGGGCTGGCGTCGCTGGCCCTCTGCAAGAGATGACATGGCGGGACTGCGCGATCCAAACACGAAGTCGTTGCGAACGACACGCCGAACGGCGATCGGCCTGATCCTCGGCACGCCGTTGCTCGGCGCCTGCTCGGGTGTGCAGCAGACCCTCAACAACCAGTTCGGCCAGCCGCCGCCGCCGGATGCGGCGCAGCAGCAGTCGCAATCGGTTGGCACCGGTCGGGTCAAGGTCGGCCTGGTGCTGCCGCTGTCGGCGGCGGGCAATGCCGGCGTCGCCGCGCAATCGATGAAGAGCGCCGCCGAGATGGCGCTTGCCGAATTCAACAATCCCGACGTTCAGTTGCTGGTGAAGGACGACGCCGGCAATCCGCAGGGCGCGCAGTCGGCGACACAGCAGGCGCTCGACGAAGGCGCCGAGATCATTCTCGGCCCGCTGTTCGCGCAATCGGTGCCCGCCGCAGCCCAGCTGACCCGCGCCCGCGGCATCTCGATGATCGCGTTTTCGACCGATTCGAGCGTCGCCGGCCGCGGCGTGTATCTGCTGAGCTTCCTGCCGGAGTCGGACGTCAATCGGATCATCGGCTATGCGGCGAGCGTCGGCAAACGCTCCTATGCGGCGCTGCTGCCCGACAACGCCTATGGCGGCGTGGTCGAAGCCGCCTTCAAACAGGTGGTCGGCACCAAGGGCGGCCGGATCGCCGCGTTCGAGAAATACGGCTCCGATCGCGCGGCCGCAGCGCGGACGATCGCGCAGGCGCTGGCGGGCGCCGATTCGCTGCTGCTGGCCGATGACGGCGATGCGTTGGCCGGGGTCAGCGACGCCCTGACGGCGGCGGGGGTCGATCTGCGCCGCCTGCAACTGCTCGGCACCGGATTGTGGGACAATCCGCGGGTCTTCGCGACGCCGGCGCTACAGGGCGGGCTCTATGCCGCGCCCGATCCGTCCGGCTTCCGCAGTTTCTCCGGCCGCTATCGCGCCCGCTTCGGCCAGGACCCGGTCCGCACCGCGACGCTCGCTTACGACGCGGTGGCGCTGGTCGCCGCGCTGGCGCGCACGCAAGCGACGCGACGGTTTTCCTCCGACGTGCTGACCAACCCGTCGGGCTTCGCCGGTATCGACGGCCTGTTCCGCTTCCGCGCCGACGGCAGCAATGAACGCGGCCTCGCCGTGATGCGCGTCGCCACCGGCGGCGCGCAGGCGGTGGCCGGCTCACCGAAGAGCTTCGGGGCTTAACCCGGCCGGTGATTCCGGGGCGCCGCGCAATGGCGAACCCGGAATCCCGATAGGCTGGAAAAAAGAGATTCCGGGTTCGCGCCTTCCGGCGCGCCCCGGAATGACAAACTCAAGCCGCCAGATCCGCCACCACGGCGTCGAGCACCGGGAAGCCGGCTTGGGTCACGCGCAGACGACCATCAGCGTCGACCGCGATGGCGCCTTCCGCGCACAATAGCGCGATCCGCGACGGGTCGAGCGAGCGGCCCGCCAGCGCCTGATAGCGCCGCGGGTCGATGCCCTCGGCGAGCCGCAGCCCCATCAGCAGGAATTCGTCCGCGCGCTCTTCGCTGTTCAGGCGGTCGTCGGTAATCACGCCGGTGCCGGTGGCTTCGACCCGCATCATCCAGCTCTCCGGCCGTTTTTCGGTGGCGATCGCGTAGCGCGTGCCGCCGATGTCGAGCCGGCCATGCGCGCCGGGTCCGATCCCGGCATATTCCTGGCCGCGCCAGTAGACGAGGTTGTGCTTGCACTCGGCACCCGGGCGGGCGTGATTGGAAATCTCGTAGGCAGGGAGTCCGAGCTCTGCGCAGACCGATTGCGTGACGTCGTAGAGCGCGCGCGACGCGGATTCGTCCGGTGTCTGCAGTTTGCCCGCCCGATGCAGCGCAAAGAACGGCGTCTCGGCTTCGATGGTGAGCTGATAGAGCGACAGATGTTCGGCCGCCTCGCCGATCGCCCGGCGCAGCTCGGCCTCCCACATCGCCGGCGTTTGTCCAGGACGTGCATAGATCAGGTCGAACGAATAACGATCGAAAGCCGAGCGCGCGATCGCCACCGCGTCCATCGCCTCCTGCGCGGTGTGCAGCCGGCCGAGCGTCTTCAGCGAGGCGTCGTCGAGCGCCTGCACGCCGAGCGAGACGCGGTTGACGCCGGCGGCGCGATAGCCGCGAAACCGCGTCGCCTCGACGCTGGTCGGATTGGCTTCGAGTGATACTTCGGCATCGGGCGTGACGCGCCAATGTTTGCCGATCGCGTCGAGGATCGCGCCGACGGTCGAGGGCTGCATCAGCGACGGCGTGCCGCCGCCGAGAAAGATCGAGCTGACATCACGCGGACCGATCCGCGCCGCAGTGGCTGCAATCTCGCGGGCGAAGGCGCGGGCGAATCGCGCCTCGTCGATCGCGGCGTGGCGGACGTGGCTGTTGAAGTCGCAATACGGGCACTTCGACAGGCAGAACGGCCAGTGCACGTAGACGCCGAACGCCTTGTCGGGATCAGCGCCCAAGGCAGATCTCCGCCAGTTTGACGAAGGCGCGGGCGCGATGCGACAGGCCGAGCCCGAGTGGCGGCAGGCCGTGCTTCTCGATACTGGTCATCTCGCCGAATGTGCGGTCATGGCCATCGGGCAGAAACATCGGGTCATACCCGAAGCCGGCGTCGCCGCGCGGGGGCCAGACCAGCGTGCCGTCCGCCCGCGCCTCGACTTCCTCGATATGGCCGTCGGGCCAGGCGACGCACAAGGCCGAGACGAAGTGCGCGCCGCGCTGCGCCGGCGCGGTGGCGCCGCGCTCCCGCAGCAGCCGCTCGATCTGGGCCATCGCGGCGTTGAAGTCCTTGCCCTCGCCGGCCCAGCGTGCCGAAAAAATCCCCGGCGCGCCGTCGAGCGCATCCACGGACAGGCCTGAATCGTCGGCAAAAGCCGGCAGCTTTGCCGCCTGCGCCGCGGCTTCGGCCTTGATCCGCGCATTGGCGCGAAAGCTGTCGCCGGTCTCGTCAGGCTCGCCGAGGCCCAGCTCGCCGGCCGACACCGCCTCGATCCCGTAAGGGGCCAGCAGTTCCCGCATCTCGGCAAGCTTGCCGGGATTATGGGTCGCGATCACAAGCTTGCCGCTGATTCGACGATGCATGGCGGTGCTCAGCGTAGCTCAGGAGCGGCCGCAAATGCGTGGCAAGAATGACTCACGCCACCGCCATTTTCTGCAGATCGACCAGCCGCGTCACGCCCTTCTGCGCGAGCGCCATCAGCGCCAGGAACTCGTCCTGCGAGAACGGCGTCTTTTCGGCAGTGCCTTGCACTTCGATGATCCGGCCGTCGCCGGTCATCACGAAATTGGCGTCGGTCTCGGCTTCGGAATCCTCGGCATAGTCGAGGTCGAGTACCGGGATACCGTTGTAGATGCCGCAGGAGATCGCGGCCACGTTATCGCGCAGCACGGTGCCCTTGATCATGTTGCGGGTCTTCATCCAGCCAAGGCAGTCGGCCAGCGCCACCCAGGCGCCGGTAATCGAGGCGGTCCTTGTGCCGCCATCGGCCTGCAGCACGTCGCAATCGACCGTGATCTGGCGCTCGCCGAGCGCCTGCAGATCGACGATGGCGCGCAGCGAGCGCCCGATCAGGCGCTGGATCTCGACGGTGCGGCCGTTCTGCTTGCCTGCGGCGGCCTCGCGGCGGGTGCGTTCCAGCGTGGCGCGGGGCAACATGCCGTATTCGGCGGTGACCCAGCCGCGTCCCTGGCCCTTCAGCCATGGCGGAAGCCGCTCTTCCAGGGTTGCCGTCACCAGCACATGGGTGTCGCCGAATTTAACCAGGCAGGAGCCCTCAGCATACTTCACGACGCCTCGCTCCAGCGAAACAGCGCGCAATTCGTCGGGCGCACGGCGGCTTGGCCGCATGGGAAATCCTCCGTCAAATTCGGGAAATGGCGATCCGGGCTGCTTTTAGGGGCGGAGCGCCGCAGCGGCAAGGGCGGTGGCCGGTTAGATCACCTGCCCGCTTGTAACCGGACGTCGGCAACGACAGATTAGAGGGGTCACGGAGGACAAGTTGGCTCATCATGATCCGATCGGCTTGATCGCGCCCAATACCGGACTGGCCCAGCTCAACGAGCGCTCGCGGGATATCTTTCGCCAGATCGTCGAAAGCTACCTGGCGACCGGGGAGCCGGTCGGCTCGCGCAACATCTCGCGGCTGATCTCGATGCCGTTGTCGCCGGCCTCGGTGCGCAATGTGATGGCCGATCTCGAACATCTCGGCCTGATCTACGCGCCGCACACCTCGGCCGGCCGGCTGCCGACCGAACTCGGCCTGCGTTTCTTCGTCGATGCGCTGATGCAGGTCGGCGACCTCACCGAGCCGGAACGGCAGTCGATCCAGGCGCAGCTGTCGTCAGTGGGGCAGGCGCAGACGGTCGAGGCGGCGCTCGGCGAAGCGTTGACCCGGTTGTCGGGCCTGACCCGGGCCGCCGCGGTGGTGTTGACGGCGAAATCCAATGTGCGGCTCAAGCATCTCGAATTCGTACGCCTCGAGCCGGAGCGCGCGCTGGTGATCCTGGTGGCCGAGGACGGCCAGGTCGAGAACCGGGTGCTGGCGCTACCCCCCGGTGTGCCGTCGTCGGCGCTGGTCGAGGCGTCGAACTTCCTCAACGCGCGGATTCGCAACCGAACGCTGGCCGAAGCGCGGCTCGAACTCGAAACCCTGCTGTCGCAGGACCGCACCGAACTCGATCAACTCACCCAGAAAGTCATTTCGGCGGGGATCGCGAGCTGGTCCGGCGGCGACGGCGAGGACCGTCAGCTGATCGTGCGCGGCCACGCCAATCTGCTCGAGGATCTGCACGCGCTCGAGGACCTCGAGCGGGTGCGGCTGCTGTTCGACGAACTCGAGACAAAGCGAGGCGTGGTCGATCTGCTCGGCCGCGCCGAGCGCGCCGAGGGCGTGCGGATCTTCATCGGCTCGGAGAACAAGCTGTTCTCGCTGTCGGGCTCGTCCACCATCATCGCGCCCTACAGCGACGGCGCCGGTCACATCGTCGGCGTGCTCGGCGTGATCGGCCCGACGCGGCTGAACTACGCGCGGGTGATCCCGATGGTGGACTATACGGCGCGCATCGTCAGCCAGATGCTCGGCGGCTGACGCCGCCAGCCAAGCTTGATTTTCGCAGCATAAACCACGATATCCCGGGCAGCCCAACTCCCGACCGATCCAGACGTTTTTATCAAAGAAGGTAGCGTGATGACCGATTCCAACGGACAAAAGGACAACAACCAGGATCAGGCGCAGCCAGCCGATCCGGTGGTTTCCAAGCCGTACATCATGCCGGACGACCCGGAAGAAGGCGCGAACGAGGCGCTGGTGCGGGAAGCCGCTGAAGCGCGCGACAAGATGCTGCGCACGCTGGCGGAAATGGAAAACCTGCGCCGCCGGACCGCCAAGGAGGTCGCCGATGCGCGGACTTACGGCGTCAGCGCCTTCGCGCGTGACGTGCTCGAGATCGCCGACAATCTGCAGCGCGCGCTCGACGCCGTTCCGGCCGAAGCCCGCGCCAATGCCGACGCCGGTCTCAAGGGCTTGATCGAGGGCGTCGAGCTCACCGAGCGTTCGCTGATCAACGCGCTGGAGAAGAACGGCGTCAAGAAGTTCGATCCGCAGGGCGAGAAGTTCGACCCCAATTTCCAGCAGGCGATGTACGAAGTGCCGGATCCGTCGGTCCCCGCGGGCACCGTGGTTCAGGTGGTTCAGGCCGGCTTCATGATCGGCGAGCGCGTGCTGCGCCCGGCGCTGGTCGGCGTGTCCAAGGGCGGCGCCAAGCCGGCGCCTGCGGCTGCCAACGGCAATGAAGGCGGCGTCTCTTGAAGCAGTTTCGGTTCTGACGGAGTCAGAACCGAGCGGCTCTCCGGCGTCGAGGCGTTGTCTTCACGCGAACCGGCATCCACTTCGCTCGAAAACGCTTTAGCCCGCAAACGCCCTGATCAGCGTCCCTTCAGTCCGTCGCGGACCTTGCGGAAGCGCGGAAACGCTTCCGACCACTGATCGCGCGGCGAGCTGCCGATCACCCGCATCGCCACGCTGGCGCTGCCGAAACGCAGCCACTGCACGACGGTGACGGGGGTGACGGGGGTGTTGTCCTTGCCGCTGACGGCCTCGATCCGGGTCTCGAAGCCCGCCGAGCCGTCGATCCGCATCGGCTCGGACGTGGTGATCCTCGCCTCGCGCAGTCCGGGAATCGTTGCGGCCGCCTGCTGGGCGAAGCGGGCGCGGGCGTCGGTCTGGTCCGGCACCGAGCCGATCAGGCCAAGCACCATGAACGGCGCGCCTTCGACGCCGGTTTCCTCGTTGCCGTCGGCGAACAGCAGGGCCGCGCCCGGCGCCAGCGTTCGCACCGTCTTGAAACCGGCGGTTTCGCGGATGCTGAACGGCATCTGCGCGATCTGCTCCTCGATCGGCACCTGCTGGCGCACCGAGACCGAGGTCAGCATCTTCTTCACGGCCTCGTCCGAATAGGTCTGTGCCTCGCTGTCGGCGACCTGCACTGCGATGTAGCCGGAGAACATCTTGCTGCCCGGCACGATCAGCGAGTAGCGTCGGACCTTGTCGGTTCCGACCACGGCGTCTTCGGCGGTGTAGTAGGCCTTGCCGGCGGCGGTCTCGATGCTCTCCGGCTTCACCTTGCCCATCGCGCCTTCCGGCACAGCCTTGAAGGCGGCTTCGACTTCGCCGAACGCCGGGCCCGGCAATTCCGCCAGCAGAACCTTGACGCCGTGACCGGCGGATTCGAAGCCGAGGAATGCCTGCGATTCGGTCAGCCCCGGCATCGGCGTGACGCCGACGCGGATGCCGCGCGGATAGACGGTGTCGGCGGCGACTGCCGGGGTCGCGGCGGCAAACACCAGGGCAATCGCAAAGAGGCGCGCTATCTGTCTCATGGAGGGCTCTACTGAAGACGCATTGAGGCCGTTCGATGGTCGCGCCCCGCGGCCCGCCGGGCGATCGCAGCGCCACCGACGCTTCGTTCGAGCGCCAAACAGATCACGTCCTGCTGCCCCGTCAAGGCGCAACAGCGCGCTGGGACGATGGGGCGCAAGCCGGCGCCTTCCGTGCTGCAAAACGGCGGCGGCCGGCCGGTCGTCGACGCCGATAAGGATTCATCAAAGCCCGGGTTTTCGTGAGCCAAGCCGCATGCCAGTCCTTGCGGCCACCACCCCCCCTCCTATATGAGGCTCACCGCCGCACAATCGCGAGCATTTGATATTTGGGGGTTTGGATTGGTGCGCCGTCAGGGCCCGCCCAACTCGCCGCAAAAAGAAGGATATGAGCACTATGGGAAAGGTCATCGGGATCGATCTCGGCACCACCAATTCGTGCGTCGCCGTGATGGACGGCAAGAATTCGAAGGTCATTGAAAACGCCGAGGGCGTGCGTACGACCCCCTCGATCGTCGCCATCAGCGACGACGGAGAGCGGCTGGTCGGTCAGCCGGCGAAGCGCCAGGCGGTGACCAATCCCGAGCGCACCTTCTTTGCGGTCAAGCGCCTGGTCGGCCGCCGCTACGACGACCCGATGGTCGAGAAGGACAAGAAGCTCGTCCCCTACAAGATCGTCAAAGCCTCCAACGGCGACGCCTGGGTCGAGGCCGACGGTCAGACCTATTCGCCCTCGCAGGTCTCGGCCTTCATCCTGCAGAAGATGAAGGAGACCGCGGAAGCGCATCTCGGCCAGAAGGTCGATCAGGCGGTGATCACCGTTCCCGCTTACTTCAACGACGCCCAGCGTCAGGCCACCAAGGACGCCGGCAAGATCGCCGGCCTCGAAGTGCTTCGCATCATCAACGAGCCGACCGCGGCCGCTCTGGCTTACGGTCTCGACAAGACGAAGACCGGCACCATCGCGGTGTACGACCTCGGCGGCGGCACCTTCGACGTCTCGATCCTGGAGATCGGCGACGGCGTGTTCGAGGTGAAGTCCACCAATGGCGACACCTTCCTCGGCGGTGAAGACTTCGACATGCGTCTGGTCAACTACCTCGCCGACGAATTCCAGAAGGAGCAGGGCATCAACCTGCGCAACGACAAGCTGGCGCTGCAGCGGCTGAAGGAAGCCGCCGAGAAGGCGAAGATCGAGCTGTCGTCGACCACCCAGACCGAGATCAACCTGCCGTTCATCACCGCGGACCAGTCGGGTCCGAAGCATCTGACCATGAAGCTGACCCGCGCCAAGTTCGAAGCGCTGGTCGACGATCTGGTGCAGAAGACCATCGAGCCGTGCCGCAAGGCGCTGAAGGATGCCGGCCTCACCGCCGGCGAGATCGGCGAAGTGGTGCTGGTCGGAGGCATGACCCGTATGCCGAAGGTCCAGGAAGTGGTGAAGCAGCTGTTCGGCAAGGAGCCGCACAAGGGCGTCAACCCGGACGAAGTCGTCGCGATCGGTGCGGCGATCCAGGCCGGCGTGCTGCAGGGCGACGTCAAGGACGTGCTGCTGCTCGACGTGACGCCGCTGTCGCTGGGCATCGAGACGCTGGGCGGCGTGTTCACCCGGATCATCGAGCGCAACACCACGATCCCGACCAAGAAGAGCCAGGTGTTCTCGACCGCGGAAGACAATCAGAACGCGGTCACCATCCGGGTCTTCCAGGGCGAGCGCGAAATGGCCGCCGACAACAAGATCCTCGGTCAGTTCGACCTGATGGGGATTCCGCCGTCGCCGCGCGGCATGCCGCAGATCGAGGTCACGTTCGACATCGACGCCAACGGCATCGTCAACGTTTCGGCCAAGGACAAGGCGACCAGCAAGGAGCAGCAGATCCGCATCCAGGCTTCGGGCGGTCTGTCTGACGCCGACATCGACAAGATGGTCAAGGACGCCGAGGCCAACGCCTCCGAAGACAAGCGCCGCCGCGAAGCGGTGGACGCCAAGAACCATGCCGACGCGCTGGTGCATTCCACCGAGAAGGCGCTGGCCGAGCACGGCTCGAAGGTCGAGGACAGCGAGCGCCGCGCCATCGAGGACGCGCTGAGCGATCTGCGCGAATCGCTCAAGAGCGACGACGCCGAGGCGATCAAGACCAAGACCAACACGCTGGCGCAGGCTTCGATGAAGCTCGGCGAGGCGATGTACAAGCAGCAGGCCGAAAGCGATGCGGCCAAGCACGCCGCCAAGGACGATATCGTCGATGCCGACTTCACCGAAGTCGACGACGACAAGAACAACAAGAAGTCGGCCTGATCGGCGGTCGTCTTGTGATGCGTCCTGATCGCAGCGATATCGTCACCCCCGGGCTTGACCCGGGGGTCCATCGTTCGAACATGATGGATGGCCGGGTCGATCCCGGCCATGACAATTGAGAGCGTCGCCATGTCCACGACCAAGCGCTGTTACTACGAAACCCTTGAAGTCGAGCGCAGCGCAGACGAATCGACGCTCAAGAGCGCGTTTCGCAAGCTTGCGATGAAATGGCACCCGGACCGAAATCCGGGCGACGCCTCGAGCGAAGTCAAATTCAAGGAAATCAACGAAGCCTATGAGGTCCTGAAGGACGGCGACAAGCGCGCCGCCTACGACCGCTACGGCCACGCCGCGTTCGAGCAGGGCATGGGCGGCGGCGCCGGCTTCGGCGCCGGTTTTGCGTCGTCGTTCTCCGACATTTTCGAGGACCTGTTCGGCATGGCCGGGCAGCGTGGTGGCCGCGGCACCGGCCGCGAGCGCGGCGCCGACCTGCGCTACAACATGGAAATCTCGCTCGAGGACGCCTTCAAGGGCAAGACCGCGCAGATCGAAATCCCGGTCTCGGTCACCTGCGAATCCTGCTCCGGGATCGGCGCCAAGGCCGGCACCAAGCCGAAGACCTGCTCGACCTGCGGCGGCGCGGGCCGCGTCCGCCAGGCCCAGGGGTTCTTCACGCTGGAGCGCACCTGCCCGAGCTGCCAGGGTCGCGGCCAGATCATCGAGGACCCGTGCCCGTCCTGCACCGGCTCCGGCCGGGTGACCCGCGAGCGCACGCTGTCGGTCAACATTCCGCAGGGCGTCGAGGACGGCACCCGCATCCGCCTCGCCGGCGAGGGCGAGGCCGGAGTCCGCGGCGGACCGCCCGGCGACCTCTATATTTTCTTGTCGCTTGCCTCGCACGCCATCTTCCAGCGCGATGGCGCGGACTTGCACTGCCGCGTGCCGATCTCGATGGTCACCGCGGCGTTGGGCGGCGAATTCGAGGTGCCGACCATCGAGCGCGGCAAGACCAAGGTGAAAGTCCCGTCCGGCACCCAGACCGGGCGACGATTCCGCATCACGGGAAAAGGCATGCCGGTGCTGCGATCCCGTCAGGTCGGCGACATGTATGTTCAGGTTGCCGTCGAAACGCCGCAGAATTTGACCAAGAAGCAGCAAGAGCTGCTCGCGGAGTTCGAAAAATTGTCGTCGGGTGCAACTCAACCCGAGGCGGCGGGTTTCTTCACCAAGGTCAAGGACTTCTTTGGCTCGCGCGCAAACACTCCCTAACGGTCTAACTTGACCCGCAAGGGAGCGCCCTATACTTGTCCTGTAACAATAATTTGACACTGGGCCAAAATTACCTCCCGGTTTGGTAGCGGAATGGCTTTGCAGTCCACGGTTCGCGCGTTGAAGAAGCAGCCCCGTCTTGATGACGAGGTTCGCTTCCTTCGTTCCTGGATCGAAAAGCCGCTGCACATGGGCGCAGTGATGCCGTCGGGCAAGTTGCTGGCCCGCACCATGGCGCAATATGTCGACATCGATTCGACCGGGCCGGTCATCGAACTTGGCCCCGGGACCGGCGCGATCACCAGCGCGCTGGTCGAGCACGGCGTCGAGCAAAAACGACTAGTTCTTGTCGAATACAATCCGAGCTTCTGCGCGCTGCTTCGCGAGCGCTATCCGCAGGCCACCGTGGTGCAGGGCGACGCCTACCGGCTGCGTGACTCGTTGTGGGATGTGCTGCCGGAGCCCGCGACCGCAGTGGTGTCGGGGCTTCCGCTGGTGACGAAGCCGATGTTGACCCGGATGAAGCTGATCCGCGATTCCTTCAATCTGCTCGAACCCGGCGCGCCATTCGTCCAGTTCACCTATTCGGTGGCGCCGCCGATCCCGAAATCGCTCCCGGGCGTTTCGACCGAGGCTTCGGAGCGGATCTGGATGAACATCCCTCCGGCCCGGGTCTGGGTCTATCGCAAGGGTTGAGCATCGCGCTGCTGCTGGCGATCGCTCCGCTCTCATTTGTTACCCCAGCCGTAGTCGACCGGAAAAATTCCGGTGTTCCTTCGCCGTCCAACTTCGCTAAACAGGGCGCGGCCATGGTCGCGCGTGTCGGCGGCAGGAGATCGGCGTCATGTCAGTGGTGAAAATCCTCGTCATTCCCGGATCGCTGCGCACCGGCTCGCATAATGTGCGGCTGGCGGCCGCCGCGGCGCATGAATTCGCCTGCGCCGACGTCGACGTCACCCGGCTGTCGCTCGCCGATTATCCTCTCCCGATCTATGACGGTGACTTCGGGGCGAAGTCCGGCGTGCCGATCAATGCCATCAACCTGAAGCGGATGATCGGCGCGCATCACGGCGTGCTGATCGTCAGCCCGGAATACAATTCCGCGCCGCCGGCGCTGTTGAAGAATGCGATCGACTGGGTGTCGCGCGTCGAGGATTCGCACGAGACACAGGGCCAGGTGTTTCGCGAGCGGGCCTTCGCGCTCGCCGCGGCCTCCGAAGGCAAGCTCGGCGGTGCCCGCTGCCTCGCGGCGCTTCGACTGATCCTGTCCGGCTGCCGCGCACCGGTGATTCCCAATCAGCTCGCGCTGTCCTTCGCGCATCAGGCCTATGACGAGACCGACCGCCTGAAGCTTCCCGCCGACATCGCCGCCCTGCAGGCGATGGTGCGGCAACTGATCGATTTTGCCCAACACTTGATGAGGTAACTGGTCATGGCGCAAGCCGACCCTGCCGATCGCGACCGGCTGATCGTCGCGCTGGACGTCCCCAGCGTCGCCGCCGCGAATGCGATGATCGAAAAGCTCGGCGACAGCGTCGGCTTCTACAAGATCGGCTATCAGCTCGCTTATGCGGGCGGCCTGCCGCTGGTCGAAAAGCTCGCCCGCGCCGGCAAGAAGGTGTTCGTCGACCTCAAGCTGCACGACATCGGCAACACCGTGGCGCGCGGCGTCGAGAGTCTGAATTCGCTCGGCGCGACCTTCCTCACCGTGCACGCCTACCCGCAGACCATGAAGGCCGCGGTCGCGGCGCGTGGTGATTCGGGGCTGAAGATTCTCGCTGTGACCGTGCTGACGTCCTACGACGACAGCGATCTCGCCGACGCCGGCTATCGGTTCGGGGTGCGTGACCTCGTCGAGGCGCGGGCGCGGCAGGCGCTGGCGATCGGCGTCGATGGCCTGGTGTGCTCGCCCGAAGAGGCGGCCAATCTGCGCGGCATCGTCGGCCCGGACATGGCGTTGGTGACGCCGGGAATTCGGCCCGCCGGGGCGGCCGCCGGCGATCAGAAGCGGATCATGACCCCGGCGCGCGCGATCACGGCTGGCGCCAGTCATCTGGTGGTCGGTCGCCCGGTGATGGAAGCGGCGGATCCGAAGCAGGCGGCCGAGGCGATCGTCGCCGAGATCGCGCAGGCGAAGTAGTCGACAAAGGAGGAGAGCGATGGCCAAGGGCTACTGGGTTGCACGGATGGATGTGCACGATCTCGACGGCTACAAGCGCGATTATGTTGCCCACAACGGCACCGTGTTCGCGAAATACGGCGCCCGGTTCCTGACCCGCGGCGGAACCTACGAGGCGCATGAAGGGCCGGCGCGGTCACGCAATGTCGTCATCGAGTTCAAGGACTACGCGACAGCGCTCGCCTGCTACCACTCACCGGAGTACCAGGCGCTGATCAAGGCCAGGTCGCCTTTTGCGCAGGGCGAGATCGTCATCGTCGAGGGCTATGACGGCCCGCAGCCGCAGGGCTGAGGCGTATTGCGTAATCCAAGCCTGCCTTTCGATCAGTTGCCGGGCCCGGTTCGCCCGGCTATACCGCGAGCCTGCAAAAGGATCTCAAGCCGATGTCCGATATGCGCCTGATTGTTGCCGGAGCTGGCGGCCGGATGGGCCGTGCGCTGACGCGCGCCATTTCCGAGACCAAGGGCGTTGTGCTCACCGGTGCGCTGGAAGCGCCGGGGTCGGAGCTGCTCGGCCAGGACGCCGGCGTGCTCGCCGGCCTGCCCGCCAACGGCGTCAAGCTGTCGGCCGATCTGTGGACGCTGTCGGCCGGCGCCGACGGCATTCTGGATTTCACCGTTCCGGCCGCGACCATCGCCAATGTGGCGATCGCGGCGCAGCGCGGCATCGTCCATGTGATCGGAACCACCGGGCTGTCGTCCTCCGACAACGCGGTGATCAAGAGCGTCACCGACCAGGCCATCGTGGTGAAGTCCGGCAATATGAGCCTCGGCGTCAATCTGCTGGCGGCGCTGACCAGGCGGGTGGCGCAGTCGCTCGACGCCGGCTTCGATATCGAGATCGTCGAGATGCACCACCGCGCCAAGATCGACGCGCCGTCCGGCACCGCGCTGCTGCTCGGCGAGGCCGCCGCCGCCGGCCGCAAGGTCGATCTCGATGATCATTCGGCGCGTGGCCGCGACGGCGTCACCGGCGCGCGCAAGACCGGCGACATCGGCTTCGCGAGCTTGCGCGGCGGCACCGTCACCGGCGATCACAGCGTGATCTTCGCCGGGCCCTACGAGCGGATCGAGCTCGCCCACAAGGCCGAGGACCGGATGATCTTCGCCCATGGCGCGCTGAAGGCCGCGCAATGGGCGCATGGTAAGTCGCCCGGCCTGTATTCGATGATGGATGTGCTCGGGCTCGCCGAGTTCTAGAATCGCGTATGGCCGCGCGGCGATGTCGCCGCGCGTGCTGCTAACCGATCAGCGATTGGCCCGTCATCTCCGCCGGCTGCGGCAGATCCATAAGCTTCAGCAGCGTCGGCGCGAGGTCGGACAGCTGGCCGTCGGCCAGCGGACCCTCATGGCCCACCAGCAGAACCGGCACCGGATTGGTGGTGTGCGCGGTGTGCGGGCCGCCGGTGACTGGGTCGCGCAACATCTCGCAATTGCCGTGATCGGCGGTGACCAGCAGTGCGCCGCCTGCCTGGCGGATCGCGGCGACGATGCGGCCGAGCTGGGTGTCGACGGTCTCCACCGCCTTGATCGCCGCCGGCAGGCTGCCGGTGTGGCCGACCATGTCGGGATTGGCGAAGTTGAGAATGATCATGTCGTATTTGCCGGATTCGATCGCCTGCACGGCCTTGTCGCCGAGTTCGGGCGCAGACATTTCCGGCTGCAGATCATAGGTCGCCACCTTGGGCGACGGCACCATGATGCGGTCTTCGCCCGGATAGGGGACTTCCTCGCCGCCATTGAGGAAGTAGGTGACGTGAGGGTATTTCTCGGTCTCCGCCATCCGCAGTTGGTGCCGGCCGGTGGCGGCGACCACTTGGCCTAAGCCGTTCACCAAGCTCTGCGGCGGAAAGATCGTGCGCATCAAGGCATCCAGCGCGGTGCTGTACTGCGTCATCCCGGCGGCAGCGGCGATCTTCAGCACGCGCTTGCGCGGAAAACCGGTGAAGGTGGGATCGAGCAGTGTCGCGAGGATTTCGCGCACCCGGTCGGCGCGGAAGTTGAAGCACAGCACGCCGTCGCCATCGCGCATCCCCTGATAGTCGCCGACCACGGCAGGAACGATGAACTCGTCGTTCACCCCGGAGGCGTAGCCGGCCGCAACCACCGCATCGGCATCCGCAAAACGCGGGCCGTCGGCGTCGGCGATCACCCCATAGGCTTTGCTGACGCGCTCCCAGCGATTGTCGCGGTCCATCGCATAATAGCGGCCGCTGACGGTGGCGATCGGCACATTCGGCGGCAGCTCGGCGCGGACCCGGGCGATGTCGTCGACCGCGGATTTCGGCGGCGTATCGCGGCCGTCGGTGAAGGCATGCAGCACCGTCGGTACGCCGGCCTTGGCGAGGATCTTGGCCAGCGCACAGGCATGATCCTGCAGCGAATGCACGCCGCCGGGCGACACCAGGCCCATCAGATGGCAGGTTCCGCCGCTGGCGCGCAATGTCTCGATGAAGGCGAGCAGTTCCGGCGCCTGACCGATCTCGCCGCTGGCGATGGCGTCACTGATCCGCGGCAGATCCTGCATCACCACACGGCCTGCGCCGATATTGAGATGGCCGACCTCGGAATTGCCCATCTGGCCGTTCGGCAGCCCGACCGATTTGCCGGAGGTGCGCAGGAAGGCATGCGGGCCGTTGGTCCAAAGCCCGTCGAAGGTCGGGGTGTTGGCCTGCAGCACGGCATTGTCTGCCGGGTCCTCGCGCCATCCCCAGCCATCGAGGATTACGAGCATCACGGGGCGACGGGACTGCATGGCAAGGACTTTCCTGAGTGCGGGGGCGCGCTTGGGCGCTCCCCACACCTATGATCGCGGCCCGCCTGCGTCAATCGGTCCGCCGGAGAGTCAGCCCGCCCCGAGCCGGCCCGCTTCCCAGCCGATCATCGCCTGCTTGCGGGTCAGACCCCAGTGATAGCCGGTCAGCGCGCCGCCTTTGCCGAGGGCGCGATGGCACGGCACCACGAAGGAGATCGGGTTCTTGCCGACCGCCGCGCCCACCGCCCGCGAGGCCTTCGGCGCGGCGATCTTGTTGGCGATGTCCGAGTAGCAGACCGCGCGGCCGAGCGGGATCTTCAGCAGCGTCTCCCACACCCGCACCTCGAAATCGGTGCCGATCAGCACCACGCGCAGCGGCTGCTCGGAGCGCCATTGCACCGGGTCGAACACTCGCTGTGCGAACGGCGCGGTGAACTCCTGATCGGCGATGCAGGTCGCGCGCGGCCAACGCTGTTGCAGGTCGACGAAAGCGGCCTGCTCCTCGCCGGGATCGGCGAAGGCCAGACCAGCCAGGCCACGTTCCGAGGCGATCACCACCGCGGCGCCGAACGGCGACGGATGAAAGCCGTAGCGCAGCGTGAGGCCGGCGCCGCCGCTCTTCCATTCCCCCGGCGACATCGCCTCGTGGGTGACGAACAGATCGTGCAGGCGGCCGGGGCCGGACAGGCCGGACTCGAGCGCGGCGTCGAGCACGCTGGCGGAATCGCGCAGCAGGTTCTTGGCGTGGTCGAGCGTCAGTGCCTGCATGAAGGCCTTCGGCGTCAGCCCGGCCCAGCGCCGGAACAGATGGTGGAGTTCGTCGGGCGTGAGCCCGGACGCGTCGGCGATCGCTTCGACGGTCGGCTGCGCTTTCCATTTCTGCGAGATGAAAGCGATCGCGCGCCGCACCGAATCATAGTCGGCGAGCGCGGCGTCGCGGGGGCCGGGCTTGGCGAGGCGCTGGTCGGCTGCGGCGAGATTCATCATGCTCCCGATGTAGGTCGCGCGCCTCGCCGCGACCACCCGATTTCCCCGGGCCTCAATGCCGAACCAGCGGGCCGCGCCGCGCGGCCTCCAAGGCGGCGGTCAAGGCGTTGGCGAAGCTTGCTTTTTCCTCCGCTCCGAGAAAACTCGCGACGCTGACGCGGCGGCCGCGCGAGACCAGATAAAGCTGCTCGATGCCGAACTCGGCGTGGACGATTTTCTCCAGCCGGACCCAGAGCGGATTCAGCACCCACTCCGCCACGTGACCGCGATGCGAAATGCGACGGACCCGTAACTCGCTGATCGTGATCGAGATTTCCTCGCTGGCGCGGCCACGGGCGAAGCTGATCCTGAAGGCGATATAGATCGCCAGCAGGTCGAGGCCGAAGAAACCGAACACCGGCCACGCGCCCATCGTCCAGAAGCCTACGCCGGCGGCGAAGCTGATCGTGCCGAGGACTCCCATCAGCACCAGAAAAGCCTTGTGACTCAATGCGCGATGCGGCTTCAGCAGCGCCGAAAACAGTTTCGGCTGCGCCAATTCCGGATCAAGATCGGTGTCTAACGCCATCGCGGAATATTATACCTCACCCATGCAGAAAATCACCCGCCGCGCGCCCGCGCCAGCTGTCGCCAAATCCGCCAAAATTCCCGCGTCCAGCGTTGCGGCGAAGCCGAGGCAGCAAAGGCAAAAATCAGGCAAGGCTGCAAACAGGCCAAAACGCCTCCGCCGCTGGAGCGCGGACGAGGTCCGCGAGGCCTTCACCCGCTTCGCCAAGGCCAATCCGGAGCCGAAGGGCGAGCTTGAACATCTCAACCCGTTCACGCTGCTGGTCGCGGTGGTGCTATCGGCGCAGGCGACCGATGCCGGCGTCAACAAAGCGACGCGTCCTCTGTTCGCGGTCGCCGATACGCCGCAGAAAATGCTGGCGCTCGGCGAGGAGCGGGTGCGGGACTACATCAAGACTATCGGCCTGTTTCGCACCAAGGCGAAGAACGTGATTGCGTTATCGCAAAAACTGATCACCGACTTTGGTGGCGAAGTACCAAGCACGCGCGCCGAGCTGGAGACTCTGCCGGGCGCGGGGCGCAAGACCGCCAATGTCGTGCTCAACATGGCGTTCGGTCAGCCGACCATGGCGGTCGATACGCATGTGTTTCGCGTCGGCAACCGCACCGGCCTCGCGCCGGGCGATACGCCGCTGGCGGTCGAACTCGCCCTCGAGCGGATGATCCCGCCGGAGTTCATGCAGCACGCGCATCATTGGCTGATTCTGCACGGCCGCTACACTTGCCTCGCCCGCAAGCCGCGCTGCGAGGTCTGCCCGATCAACGATCTGTGCCGCTGGTCGGAGAAGACGGTGGCGTAGGCGCTATCGATGACGACTCAGCGTTGGTTGCGAGCGAGCACAGGATCACGGCTCTGTGCTTGGAGCGACTACTTCATCATCGCGCCGACCTCGCCGCGCAGCGCTTTTCTTGCGTCGTCGCGGGCGTAGGTCATGTGGCCGCCGGGCCAGGTGACGAGCTTGATCCGCTTCGATGCGAATGGCGGCAGCTGATCGATCGCGATCTGGCTGGCGAAATACGGCGTGGCGAGATCGAACAGCCCGTGCGTCACCAGCACCTGCAGTTTCGGATCGATCGCGAGGATTTCGCGGAGCTGGGTCAGCGATTCCACCGGGTTGCGGCCGCGCCCAAAATCCCATTGCTGCGCGACCGAACTGTTGAGCAGGTGATACGAGCCGTCCGGGCGCCATTTCAGCGGATTGCGCGTGAGCTCGGCGGCGGCGCTGGTCAGCGGCGCGATCAGCGAGTCCGCTGACGGGTCGCTGAACTGCGCGTCGCTGGAGTCCGGAAACGGATCGAAGCCGAGCACCGAGGCGTCGAAGCGACCGGTCACCTTGCCATTGGCACGATCGAACTCGCGCTGGAACTCGCTGGTATCAAGCCGGCCGGCGAGGCGGCGGCTCACCGCCGGGTCGATCCCGGTCAGCGTCGCGACGCGGTCGGCGAGGCGATTGGTCGCCGCCTGGTCGGCTTCGCCCTTGATCAGATCGGCGAGGAATTCGCCGCGCGCATAGGCTTCGACGTCGGTCAGATCGGCGCGGGTGACAGGCCCCTTCTGTTGCCGCGCTGCAGCCGCCATGCTTGGCAGCCGCGCGACATATTGCAGAAGGCTCGAGCCGGAGTATTCGCGGAAGTCGAGCAGCGGCGACACCAGGATCAGCCCTTTGACGCCGACGCCCTGGCGGGTCTGCAGATTGCGGACCACACGCGGGCCGCGAATGCCGCCATAGCTCTCGCCGCCGACGTATTTCGGCGACAGCAGCCGGTCGTGCTTCTCGAGCCAACGCCGGATCGTCAGCGCGATCGCGTCGACGTCGCCGTCGACCGAATAAAACTGCTTGCGCACGTCGTCGCCGCTGGCGACGAGGCGGCTGTAGCCGGTGCCGACCGGATCGATGAAGACGAGGTCGGTGAAGTCGAGCCAGGTCTCGGCGTTGGGCTGCAGCGCCGGCGTCGCCGAGGCGACCGCGGCCTCGCCGAAGATCGGCAATCGCCACGGCCCCGCCGCGCCGAGCTGCAGCCAGGCCGAGGAGGCGCCGGGGCCGCCGTTGAACAGGAAGGTCACCGGCCGCGTCCGCGCCTCGGCATTGTCGAGCTGATAGGCGGTGTAAGCGATGTCGGCCTGCGGCTCGGCCTTGTCGTTGAACAGCCGGATCGAGCCGGCGGTGGCGGCGAAGGACAGGCTGCGGCCCGGCAGCGCCAGCGTGTGCCGGGTGACCGAGTCGGCCGGCAAGCGGTGCTGTTCGGCGTCCGACGACGCTGCGGCGGCCTTGCCGCGCGACCCACCGGTTTCGGATTTGCCGCCCTGCGCAGCGGCCGGTTGCTGCGACGCCGGCGCGGCGTCCTGCGCCCGCGCGGATGCGAGCGTCGCCGTTGTGACGAGCATCAACGCCATCGCGGCGCGGCAAAAGGCCCAGGGCGACAGCGCCATCAATGTCTCCTTCAGAACGAACGGCGGCGCATGCGGCCGGCACGGTCGACGGGTTGATTGTTCAGGGAAGAGAGCTGAGCGCAGAACTGCGTCGGTTTGGCGACAATCGTGAGCTTGCGCCACACCCTCACGGTCATCCCGCGAGAGCGCGAATCCCATGCGCCAGAGCGCTGGGGTTCATCACGAAAGCTCTGGGATACTGGGTCGCCCGGTCGAGCCGGGCGATGACGACTGTTTTGAGCAAACTCTTTTCGCAAAGACGATGCTGCTGGCGACCCACATACTCCGCCGATGGGAATCACCGCTGCGCAGCATTCCGTGCTTACTCCGCGGCGGCGAATATCCGCGGCAACAGGCCGGCGTTGCGGGCGAGTTCGATCATCATGCCGGCGACGTCGTGAGGCCGCTCTTCATGGGCGAGATGGCCGAGGCCCTGCATGATCTCGACCCGCGCGCCCGGCACCATGCTGTGGACCCGCGCGGAATCTTGGCTCGCGATGGTCTTGTCGTTGCTGCCGGCGATCAGCAGCAGGCGGGTCGCAAGCCCCGGCAGCTGCTGCGCCAGCCGGTCGAGCCGCCAGCTCGCCATCATCCGGATCGCCGCGGCGACATGGCCGGGGCTGCCGACCAGCCGCCGATAGTAATCGATGCCGGCCGGTTCGACCGACGATCCGGTGTCGGCGATCATCCGTTCGACCATGCCCTTATTGCGGGCGAACCGCGCGATCAGCCGCGGCACCATCGCGCTGCTCGCAAGCACCCGCGCGAGCGGCAGCATCAAGCGTGTCGCCGCGCCGCCGATCGGCAGCAGCGCGCCGTTGAGCGCGACGAGGCCGGCCGGCGCGATGCTGCCGTCGAGGCACATCCGCGCCAGCACGGCGGCGCCCGCGGAATGGCCCGCGACCAGCACCGGCTGGTGACCAAGCCCGCGCAGCAGCGTCGCGATATCCTGGGCCATCGCATCGAGCGTCATGCGCGCCGGCGGCGGCGTCTCGGTGAAGCCGTGGCCGGGCAGATCGGGCGCCACGACGGTGAAGTGCTCCGCAAGCAGCGGCGCCAGCATCCGCCACGAATGGGTCGCCGCGCCGGTGCCGTGGATCAGCAGCAGCACCGGACCGCGACCCATCTGCTGCACGTGCCAACGCAGGCCCGCGGCGTGAACGAACTGGCTGGCATCCCGATTGGGCCAGTCACGGCCTTCGTGATCCCAGCGCGGATTGGTATGAGATGCGGTGCGCGGCGTGCGAGGCGGAAGGTTGTTGTCGTTGAGCGCGCGCATCATGCAGCCGTCTCGTTATGCGCTCATGGCACCATCGCCGGCGCATTCTGTCAAACGCCAGAGTGACGCCCGGTTCCACGCGCTACCTAAAAAACTGCTGCGTGGTCATCGACGATGATGCTCATTCGATGATAGCGAGCCGCTGATCATTCGCGGCTGATCATGCCCACGCCCGTCAGCGTATTTGATTGACAGATGGTGTCAGCGGTACGCGACACATCCGGCGCGCGCGCCCTTCATTCTGATCAGTCGGCTTGACGAAATCTGTCAGCGCGTCGCGACAAGCGTGAAATCGTCGGCGGTTCTGCGCATTTCTGTTCTCGGCGCGGAGAATCGCTCCATATTTGGTTGAAGAGGAGAGCCCGGCTGCAACTAACAACTGCGGGGTGAGCTGAATGGAACGGTCGTCGCGCGAATTGCGGCCGGCTCGCCACGAAAGGGAGTGATCCGATGAAAATATCCCATTTCGCGAATTTCCTGCTGATGATCGTCGGCGGCGCGGCGCAGGAAGTCGCCCAGGCGGTCAGGCGCCGTTGGCGACGCCACGATCGCACGGAGTGACAGCCTCCGGATTGCCGGACTTGATCCGGCAATCCGTCGACGTCGCGAAGAAAATGGATGCCCGGATCAGGTCCGGGCTTGATGGCGAGGATGCGGCGCGCCCGACGTCGTCAGCGAGCGTCGATGCGGTCGCGCCGATCCGGTGCGATCCGTTCGGGGCGCGAGCCGGACAGCCGTTTGTGCAGATGCACCATGAAGGCCATGCCGAACAACGGCGTCGCCAGATTGACGATCGGGATCGACACGAAGGCGGCGATGATCAGCCCGCCGATGAACACCGTGGTGGCGTTGTCGCGCCGCATCGCCTTGGCGTCGGCGGCGGGACGGAAGCGCATCGCGGCCAGTTCGAAATACTCCCGGCCGAGCAGCCAGCCGGTGGCGACGAAGAACACGATGACGCCGGCGCCGGCGAAGAACAGGAAGGGCAGCGCGACCAGATAAACCAGGATGGTCAGCAGCGCGGTCTTGACGGTTTCGATCATCGCGATGCCGACCGGCAGCGCGACGCCGGACTGGTCGCTCGGATAATATTCGCGCTCGACGTGCTCGGCCGCCTCGTCGACGAAGATGCCCGCGACCAGCGAGGTGACCGCCGGCATCAGGAATACCGCGCCGACCACGATGCCGAGACCGGCGGCGATCGAGAACACCCAGGACAGGATATTGAGCGGGGTCTGGAAGCCGCCGAGCGCCGCTTCGGCCCAGAGTTCGCTGGAGTTGGCGAGCCAGCTCAGCAGCCGTTGCAGACCGATCGCGGCCACCGCGATCAGCGCCAGCGCAAAGCCGATCGAGCGCCACAGGATGGAGCGCATCGGCGGCGACAGAATTTGGGTCAGCGCCTTGATGGCGGCGTCGAGCATGGCGGCGTCCTCAGAAAAACCTTCCGACAGGTAGAGACGATGGCCGCGTTCGGCAAGGGCAGGCCGCCGAGCCGGCAGCGAATGCGAGCGCGTCGCTCGCGCGCTGGCGTGGCCTCGCGCGGGATCGGCCGAAGGCACGCGTCGCCCATCCTTCGAGGCGCAAGGGCGCGCACCTCCGGATGACGCTTCGAAGCGTGGGAGCGGGCGCATCGCGGGACGACGCTTCCTGCCGCGCTATCGTCGCAGTCGGCGCGACGTCGGGTAGTTCATCACTTTCGGCACTTTGCCGGCGCGCAGCGCGTGCTGCATGCCCTCCCAATAGTCCGGCTGCATCAGCTCGGGATGGGCGTCGCGGAAGGCACGGCGCAGGCCGGGATCGTCGATCCGCAGCCCCTCCAGCATCTGCGCCGGGCGGAACACCACGCCGTCCTCATCCTCCGCGCGCGGCATCGGCGGGGTGCTGCGGACCTTGACCTCGGTCAGCTGCTCGACCGCGTCGTAGTCGAACAGATACACTTTGCGGATCCGGCTGACGCCGTAGTTACGGCCGTCGAGGTCCTTGTTGAAGATGTCGGCGGCGGCGTTGTTCTTGATGCAGTCGCCGAGATTGATCACCGCGGCGCGGGCGTCGGCGGCCGCAGCCGTGGTGAGATAAAGCGGCAGCGGAGTCAACTTGATCTGCACGATCAGATGCCGGAACACCAGCGCGTCGCGCTCCAGCGTCACGGTGCCGATGCCGGCCTCGAGCAACTCGTCGAGCAGATCTGGCGCGAACATCGTGCGGGCCAGCTTGACGTTGGAATAGATGATGTTGTCGAGCATCGAGCCGGCGCGGTCGATCTCGTGCACCAGATTGTACTTGCGCAGCACCGCGTCCAGCCCGTCGAAATAATCGAACTTGTAGTCGTCGGTCGGATGGTCGCGGATGATCTTCAGCACATAGGCGGAGCACGGCATCGTGAACGCGATCGCGACCGTGCCCTTGAAGCCCGGCGCGGTGGCGAGCTTTTCCTTGCTCCTGCGATGCTCGGTGAGGATCTCGTTCATCACCGCGACCTTGCCGAGGTGATGGAAGCCGATGCAGGAATATTGCGTGCCGAGCGGCCGCTTCGGCATCAGCTCGTGCAGCAGCCGCGCCAGCTCGTGATAGCGCGGATTGGTGGCGTGATAATTCGCCAGTGTCGATGAGAACGCGAATTGCAGCTCGTCGCTGTCGCACAGCACAGCGTCGACGACGAGGCCGTCGTCCTCGTTGAGCAGCGCGACCAGCAACGGGATGTTGCGCGGCGGCATGTCGCCGCGGTCGCGCAGCCTGATCCGCCCGACCAGGCAGGCGCCGCGATTGCGGAAGAAGCCGGACTCGGCGATCTCGATCTTCGCGGTTTCGCCCGCACGCGGGCTGAGCGGCTCCAGCGCCGCCTCGATCGCGGCGGCGGCCAGCGCTGCGTCGCCGTCGAGATCACGCCACGGGCCGGTGAAGCCCGCGGCGTCGAGCACATTGCGGATCACCTCCGGCTGGATCGGCAGCGTGGCGGCGATGGTCCTGACCACCGCGGCGATCGCGGCCGGCGGTCGCGCCGCCGGGCCGGTATCATAGGACACCGGCCGCCACTCGTCGCTGACCAGCTTGCGGCGCAGCGACTGCCAGAAGGCGAAGGCGAAATCGGCCTCGTAGCGGCCGGCGATCGCCGCCAGCAACTCGGCCTCGGCGCGCACCCAGACCTTCTCGTCATTGGCGAGTTCCGGCAGCCCGGCTTTCAGCAGCGGCACCAGCTGATCGATGCAGGCGGTGTAGAGCCCGATCCGGATCTTCGACAGCCGCACCGTCGCCGGCCAGTCGCGCGCATAGAACGCCGCCTTGGCGAGCGCCGGAATCCGCCGCGACACCGCGTAGTAATTGTCGAACGCCGACAGTGCCACGCGCGCCAGCGTGTGGGCCTGATCGTCCGGATCGTCGGTGCGGATCAGCGCGTCGAGCAGCTCGAAATCCGGCTCGGCGATCCGGGTGGCGGCTTCGAGGTCGGAGGCGCTGAGAGGCTGGTGGGGCGTGGTCATGCTGTCGATCGTCGCCGGCGTGCGGGCGCACCGGCCGGGCTCGTCCATGGTTGATCGTCGATTGTGCAGCCGATCGCGCCCGCAAGGCGTGATCTGACGCAAACACTCCAAGCGTTTACAGCGGCAATTCGGCGCGGCGGGGCGGGAGCGGCCCGGCGCAAGCGGGGACCCGAGCCGTGAAGTCGTTCGGCAGTGGGGACCTGCACGCGGGGGATGGGTCGTTGCCGGGCTGGGAGCGGGAGAGCGGAACCGCAATTCCGCGAGCGCGCGGTGACTCGATGGGGCTCCAGCGGGCCGGCCCGAGCAACAGTGCCAGGGCAGCGGCGGGGTGCGTCTGAACTCCGGGAGATCGGACACCATCGGGCACGCCGGGATCAACGTCTTGGTGTCGCCGAGCTTCTCGGGCACAAAGATGATGGCGGGCGGCGGCTTGAGGATGCCTTCTGGCTACGCAGCGTCCACGAGAAGCTCGGCGGACAATTGCGCCCGGGCGTCGAGTAGTTCGATGCCGACGATGCGACCATCGGCATCGTAATCGAACACCACGTTCGGTGCGACCTCGGCGCTTTCAAGAATGTCGCCTCCCGACAGTCGGATATAGGCGGCGTTGTCGGCGGCCTGATACTTAACGATCGGGCTCATGTCGGGCCTCGTGCATCTCGATCGAAGAATACCGTCAAGATACGAATTTCATCGGCGTTTTCCAAGCACGCAACGCGAAGAATGCGTCCGCCGAATTCCGGAATGGCGCGAAATCGGCGCTCGACACCGGTTCGCACCGGATCGGGATGGGACCAGTCCGGCTCGCGAACCGTCCTGTCGATCCAGCCGAGTTCGAGCTTCCGCTCAAGGATGGCATCTTGAGCATGTTTCGTGAAGGTCAGAGGCTTGGTCGCGGCCATGCTGATCTCCGCGGGAAAACCTCAGTCAGGCGCCCCCTCAGCTATCCACCTTCAGCGCCGCAATGAACGCCTCTTGCGGAATATCCACCTTGCCGAACTGGCGCATCTTTTTCTTGCCCTCCTTCTGCTTTTCCAGAAGTTTGCGCTTACGGGTGATGTCGCCGCCGTAGCATTTGGCGGTGACGTCCTTGCGCAGCGCGCGGACGGTTTCGCGGGCGATGATCTTGCCGCCGATCGCCGCCTGGATCGGAATGACGAACATGTGCGGCGGGATCAGCTCTTTCATCTTCTCGACCATGGCGCGGCCGCGGCCTTCGGCACGGGTGCGGTGCACCAGCATCGACAGCGCGTCGACCGGCTCGGCATTGACCAGGATCTGCATCTTCACCAGATCGGCCGGCTTGTAGTCGGTGAGGTGATAGTCGAACGAGGCGTAGCCCTTCGAGACGCTCTTGAGGCGGTCGTAGAAATCGAACACCACCTCGTTGAGCGGCAGGTCGTATTTCACCATCGCGCGGGCGCCGACGTAAGTGAGCTCTTTCTGATTGCCGCGGCGGTCCTGGCACAGTTTCAGCACCGAGCCGAGATATTCGTCGGGCGTCAGAATCGTCGCCTCGATCCACGGCTCCTCGATCTCGGCGATCTTGACCACATCCGGCATGTCGACCGGATTGTGGATCTCGATCTCGCTGCCGTCGTTGAGCTTCATCTTGTAGATCACCGAGGGCGCGGTCGCGATCAGATTGAGATCGAACTCGCGGCTCAGGCGCTCCTGGATGATCTCCAGATGCAGCAGGCCGAGGAAGCCGCAGCGGAAGCCGAAGCCGAGCGCGGCGGAGGTTTCCATTTCGAACGAGAAACTGGCGTCGTTGAGCCGCAGCTTGCCCATCGCGGCGCGCAGCGTCTCGAAATCGTCGGCGTCGACCGGGAACAGGCCGCAGAACACCACCGGGATCGCCGGCTTGAAGCCCGGCAGCATCTCGGTGATCGGCTTCCTGTCGTCGGTGATGGTGTCGCCGACGCGGGTGTCGGCGACTTCCTTGATCGCCGCGGTGATGAAGCCGATTTCGCCGGGGCCGAGTTCGTCGACCGCGGTCATTTTCGGGGTGAAGAAGCCGACCCGCTCGACGTCATAGGCGGCGCCGGTGCCCATCATCCGGATGCGCTGGCCCTTCTTCATCACGCCGTCGACCACCCGCACCAGCACGACGACGCCGAGATAGACGTCGTACCAGCTGTCGACCAGCAGCGCCTTCAGCGTGGCGCCGCGGTCGCCCTTCGGCGGCGGCAGTCGGGTCACGATCGCCTCCAGCACGTCGGGCACGCCGAGGCCGGTTTTGGCGGAGATCATCACCGCGTCGGAGGCGTCGAGCCCGATCACGTCCTCGATCTGCTGCTTGACCTTGTCGGGCTCGGCGGCGGGCAGATCGACCTTGTTGAGCACCGGCACGATCTCGTGGCCGGCGTCGAGCGCGTGATAGACGTTGGCGAGGGTCTGCGCCTCGACGCCCTGCGAGGCGTCGACCACCAGCAGCGAGCCCTCGCAGGCGGCCAGCGACCGCGACACTTCGTAGGCGAAGTCGACGTGGCCGGGCGTGTCCATCAGGTTGAAGATGTAGTCCTTGCCGTCCTTGGCGCGGTAATTCAGGCGCACGGTCTGCGCCTTGATGGTGATGCCGCGCTCGCGCTCGATGTCCATCGAATCGAGCACCTGCTCCTTGCCGGCCATTTCACGGTCGGACATGCCGCCGGTGATCTGGATCAGCCGGTCGGCGAGCGTCGACTTGCCATGGTCGATATGGGCGACGATGGAGAAGTTGCGGATGTTGTCGATGGGAACGGTGGTCATGGTCGCGGGATAGCATCGGCGGTTGCGCCCGGCAAGGCGATCAGCGGCCACAACCGCCCGAAAAACCGCCGCTTTTGGCATGCTTGACGGGGCCGGCCGAACCGGTAGATGTCCGCCGGGTACGTCTCGAACCCAGGGTCCGGATGACTTCGATCGCCACTTCCCGCACCCGCCTGTCGCTGATCGAGCGCTGGATCGACGCATTGCTCGATCCCAAGCGGCAGGAGCGTACCGTCGTCCTGTCGCTGGCGGCCTATGCGGCGATCTGGACCGCCTACCGGACCATCGCCACCTGGCCGCGCGACCTGCACGCCGACGTCACCGAGCTGTACGGCTGGTCGCGGAATCTGGCGTTCGGCTACGACAAGCACCCGCCGTTCTCGGCCTTCGTCACCCGCGCCTGGTTCAGCGTGGTCCCGGTCTCGGACCTGACGTTCCATTTGCTGGCGACCGTCAACATCGCGGTCACGCTGTATATCGCCTGGCGGACGATGCGGCGTTATATCGTGGCCGAGAAGGCGCTGTTCGGGCTGGCGTTGCTGACGCTGATCCCGTTCTTCAATTTCATCGCGCTGAAATACAACGCCAACGCGGTGCTGCTGCCGCTGTGGGCGCTGACCATCCATTGTTTCCTGCGCGCCTTCGAACAGCGCAGCCTGCTGTGGCCGGCGCTGGCCGGGGTGTTCGCCGGCTGTTCGATGCTCGGCAAATACTGGTCGGCGGTGCTGATCGGCGCGCTCGGGCTCGGCGCGCTGCTCGACCCGCGGCGCGCGCGGTTCTTCGGCTCACCGGCGCCGTGGATGATGATCGTGGCCGGCGCGCTGGTGCTGGCGCCGCATCTGGTTTGGCTGGTCGATCACCACTTCCCGACCTTCGCCTACGCCGCCGCGCGGGAATCGGACGGTTCCGCGAACAATGCGCTCGACACGCTGCGCTATCTCGCCGGCTGCCTCGGCTATGCGGCGCTGGCGCTGGTCGCGACCTGGGCGCTGCTGCGGCCGTCGCGGGCGGCGCTGATCGACAGCGCCTGGCCGGCCGATCCGCAGCGCCGGCTGATCGTCACGATCCAGTTTCTGATGATCGTGGCGCCCGCGCCGGTGGCGCTGGCCAGCGGCATCCGCATCGTGCCGCTGTGGACGATGCCGGCGTGGACGCTGCTGCCGATCGTGCTGCTGTCGTCGCCGCTGATCGAGGTCGGCCGCGCGGCGCTGCGGCGGATGCTGATCGGCGCGGCGGCGCTGGCGCTGGCGATCCTTGCCGCGGCGCCCGGCGTGGCGGTGGCGATCCACACCACCAGCGCGCCCGAGCCGTTCGAATACGCGTCATTGCTGGCCGACGATATCGCGCGGACCTGGCAGCGGCACAGCGACAAGCCGATCGCGCTGGTCGCGGGCGAAATGGTGCTGGCGGAGAACACCGCCTATTATCTGCGCACCGACACGCGCGCGTTCGAGACGGCCGATCTGGCGGTGCTGAAGGCGGAAGCCACCGCGCGCGGCGCGGTGCTGGTGTGCTCGGCGACGGATCAGACGTGTCTGGCGACCGCCGAGCAGATCGTCGCGGGTCAGCCGCAGATCCTGCGCAGCAAGGTGTGGCTCAGCCGGCCGCTGTTCGGGATCGCGGGCGGCACGGTGCGGGACGTGTTTCTGCTGGTGCCGCCGCCGGCGACGGGCGCCGCAAAGTAGGCGTCATCGCGAGGCGCGGAACGCGACCTTGCCTGAGTGATATTGACGCCTGAGGGTTATTCTTCTTCGCCGAACTTGCTGCCCATCAGCTCGGTCAGCGCGTCGAGCGCCTCCCTGGCCTCCGGTCCGCTCGCCGAGACGGTGACGGTGGTGCCGATACCGGCGGCCAGCATCATCAGGCCCATGATCGAGGTGCCGCCGACGGTTTCGCCGTTCCGCGTCACCGTGACCTCGGCGTGGAACTTCTCCGCCATCTGCACGAATTTTGCGGAGGCTCGCGCATGCAGGCCGCGCTTGTTGATGACCGGTATCTCGCGGGAAATCTTCCCGGAGGCGCCGGAAGCGGTGTCGGGCTGTCCGCCCGGTGCGGTCTGGGATGCGTCTGCGGTCATTTTCCGGCCAACACCCGGCTGGCGATGGTGACGTATTTGCGCCCGGCCTCCTGGGCCAGAGCGATCGCATCGGGCAAAGCGCGTTCCTCACGGACCTTGGCGAGCTTCACCAGCATCGGCAGGTTGATGCCGGCGAGCACTTCGACCTTCGGTCGGCTCATGCAGGAGATCGCGAGGTTCGACGGCGTTCCGCCGAACATGTCCGTCAGAATTGCCACACCATCGCCGCTGTCGACGCGATTCACCGCCTCGATGATGTCGCTACGACACAAGTCGGCGTCATCCTCGGCGCCGATCGTGACGGCTTCGATTTGCTTTTGTGGGCCCATCACGTGTTCCAGCGCTGCCTTGAACTCGTCGGCAAGGCGCCCGTGGGTCACAAGTACCAGACCAATCATCGGAAACTCCTCGCGGGCGCTTCTTGGTGCGCCGCGCGAACGGGTCACTTTGACCATCCAGAGCCCCTACGCAAGGGGGTCCTCACGATTCTTCCTCAATGACGAGGTCAAATCGGGAACCGAGGCGGGTCTATTCAGTGACGATAGTGTGGCTCATATGGTTACCAAATTCCTTCCGACAATCGTCCAACTGTGGCTACGCGCCAACTGCGTCAATTGTGGTCAGCGCCGCTACCACCAAAGGTAGCGGATCGAACTCCGCTGCAACCGGCACCCGCGGCAATTCGACACCCTCGATCCGAATCTGCATCGCGGCCGCTTCCGGAAGCCGTGAGGCATCGTCCGCAGCGAGGTCGACGATCAAGCCGATGACGGCCTCCGGCGCGTTCGGACAGCGGCGAATCCCCAGTCCGCGGACTTCGATCATCCCCGCCAGCTCCGGCGCCGGGCGAACCCAGAGCCGGCCGTCGCGTCGTTCGAGAAAGACACGATCGTCGCCAATCAGTTCCGCGTCTGGGATCTGGCCGGTACGGCCTGCGACGATCAGCCCGAAAGCGAGGCGGGATTTGCCGGAGCCGCTGGGGCCGCGGATCAGAACGGCGTGATCCCCGACCCTGACGGCGGAGGCGTGAACGCTCGAGGACCCCGCCGCGCTCATGTCGACGGCAGCCGGACCACGAAGCGCGCGCCCGCGCTGGTCGGCTCGCCATCGGCGTCGCGCGGGCCGGGCCGGTTCTCGGCGCGGATCTTGCCGCCATGAGCCTCGACGATCTGCTTGGAGATCGACAAGCCGAGGCCGGAATTCTGGCCGAAGCCCTGATGCGGCCGGTCTGTATAGAAGCGCTCGAAGATCTTCTCGAACGCGTCGTCGCGGATTCCCGGGCCGTCGTCGTCGACGACGATCTCGATCTCGGTCTTGCGACGGCGGCAGACGATCTGGACCTTGCCGCCGGGGTGCGAGAACGACTGGGCGTTCGACAGCAGGTTGGAGATCACCTGGCCGAGCCGCGAATCATGGCCGGGCACCGAGAACGGATCGCTCGCCGGTCCCTCGAAACGGACCTCGACCACGGCGTTGTTGCCGAGCCGGGTCTCGTTGGCGACCAGCGTCAGCGTCGTCAGCAGCCGGCGCAGATCGACCGGGGCCGCGTCCTGGCGCTGCAATTCGGCGTCGAGACGGCTGGCGTCGGAGATGTCCGAGATCAGCCGGTCGAGCCGCTTGACGTCGTGCTCGATCACCGCGAGCAGCCGCGCGCGGCTCTTGTCGTTCTTCGCCAGCGGCAGCGTCTCCACCGCCGAGCGCAGCGAGGTCAGCGGGTTCTTCAATTCGTGCGAGACGTCGGCGGCGAAGCGCTCGATCGCCTCGATGCGGTTGTACAGCGAATCCGTCATCTCGCGCAGCGCGCCCGACAGATGCCCGATCTCGTCGCGGCGGGTGGTGAAATCCGGAATCTCGACGCGGGCGCGGATGCGGCGGCGGACCCGCTCGGCGGCGTCGGCGAGCCTTCGCACCGGACCCGCGATGGTCGAGGCCAGCAGCACCGACAGCACGAACATCACCACCGCGGCGAGGCCGAAGATCTTCAGGATCGCGAGCCGCTCGGCGGTGACCATCTGGTCGATGTCGTCGCCCTGGGTCGACAGCATCAGCGCGCCGTGGATGGCGCGGAAACGCTGCACCGGCACCGCCACCGAGACGATCACTTCGCCGCGGTCGTTGATCCGCACCACGCTGTTCTTCTGGCCCTTCAGCGAGTCGGCGACTTCCTGATAGCCGTTGCCGTTCTCCGGCCCGAGTTCGCGATACAGCGGCAGGTCGCCGCGGTTCAGCCAGGTGCGGACCGCGATCGTCGCACGCTCGATCAGTCCGGGCTTCTCCGTGGTCGGCGGCGGCAAGTCGAAGCGCATCACATCGCCGCGGCCGTACAGGCTGCGACTGTCGAGGATCAACACGCCGTCGCGGTCGTAGATCCGCGCCCGCGTTTTGGTCGGCGAGATCAGCCGTCGCAGCACCGGCGCGACGCGCTCGGGATTGATCGGAAAATCCAGCACCGCGAATTCGTCCGGCGGCCCGTAGGTTTCGCCGGGCTTGAGATCGAGCAGCCGGTCCGGATCGACCGTGATGGTGTTGGTTTCGACCGTGGCGGAGGCGGCGATCGCGCCGGCGATGATTTCCGCCTGCACCAACAGGCTTTGCGCGCGCGCGTCGATCAGTCCGGCGCGGAACTGCGACAGATACAGAATGCTCGCCGACAGCGCCATCAGGCCGGCGAGGTTGAGCGACAGGATCCGCCGCGTCAGGCTGGAGAAGCTCAGCGTAAAGAAGAACTGCCCGGCGCGTCGCACCCATGCGAGCGGCCGCGGCCACTGCCGGGCCTGCGTCCCGGCGTTGTCCTGCGCGGGGGCGTCGTCCCCGGCGTCTTGATCAGGCGCGGTGCGATCCAGCAATGGCCAAGCCTGCCCGAATGTTGGCGATGAGCGACGACGGCATCCTATCGCGCTGCGGCTCCGCTGTCAGGAACCGACGCACGCCCACGGCGCGCTGCCGCCGATCAGGTTTCCTTGAAGCGATAGCCGACGCCGTAGAGCGTCTCGATCATCTCGAAATCGTCGTCGACCACCTTGAACTTCTTGCGCAGCCGCTTGATGTGGCTGTCGATGGTGCGATCGTCGACATAGACCTGATCGTCATAGGCCGCATCCATCAGCGCGTTGCGGCTTTTGACCACGCCGGGCCGGGTCGCAAGCGCCTGCAGGATGAGGAATTCGGTGACCGTCAGCGTCACCGGCTCGTTCTTCCAGGTGCAGGTATGGCGCTCGGGGTCCATCCGCAGCAGGCCGCGATCGAGCGCCTTGGCGTCGGTCTCCTTCGGCGCAGCGGCCGGATCCTTCGGCGCCGAGCGCCGCAGCACCGCCTTGACGCGCTCGACCAGCAGACGCTGCGAGAACGGCTTCCGGATGAAATCGTCGGCGCCCATCTTGAGGCCGAACAATTCGTCGATCTCCTCGTCCTTGGAGGTGAGGAAAATCACCGGCAGATCCGACTTCTGCCGCAACCGCCGCAGTGTTTCCATGCCGTCCATCCGCGGCATCTTGATATCGAGGATGGCGAGGTCGGGCGGCGAAGTGCGGAATCCATCGAGCGCCGAAGCGCCATCCGTGTAGGTCATGATCCGGTAGCCCTCGGCTTCCAGAGCGATCGAGACGGATGTCAGGATATTGCGGTCGTCGTCGACCAGGGCGATTGTTGGCATGAAGCTCTTTCCGAAACGGCGTGGCTAGACCGCGAAGCGATTCGACGATCCGCGGTTGAGGTTGCCCAAAAAGCACAGTCAACGAGCAATGCAAGCTGGGCTGAAATGTGGCCGGTTCCCAAATCCCGCGCGCGGAGGCGGGCCGGCATTGATATAAGTCGGCTTTCTGGGCATCAAAGCCCCTCCCGGCAATGAATTGGCAGAATCGTACCAATGCAGCCTACCGCCGACTTTAATCCCGCCAGGGTCGCCAAATCGCTGCTGCGTCGACGGCGGGAGGGCGCGCTCGCGACCCTGCTGCGGGGCAGCGGTGGTCCGTTTTGCTCGCTGGTCAACCTCGCGACGGCTCCGGACGGCGCGCCGATACTTCTGATCTCGCGTCTGGCGGTGCACACCAAGAACCTGCTGGCCGACCCGCGGATGTCGCTGATGCTCGACGAGCGCGCCGAGGGCGACCCGCTGGAGGGCGCCCGGATCATGCTGCTCGGAACCGCCCTCGAAGCCCGGCCCGCCGACATTCCGCTGCTGCGCAGGCGGTATCTGGCTGCCCATCCGGGAGCCGAGGCCTATATCGATTTCACCGATTTCTCGCTGTTCACGATCGAGACCAGCGCCGCCCATCTGGTCGCGGGCTTCGGCCGCATCGTCGATCTGGCGCCGACCGACTTTCTCACCGACCTCGCCGGCGCTGCGGGGCTGCTGGATGCCGAGCCGTCCGCCGTCGACCATATGAACGTCGATCATCTGGACACGCTGAATCTTTATGCGACAAAACTGATCGGGGCGGGCGCCGCCGATTGGCGCTGCACCGGGGTCGATCCCGAGGGGCTCGACCTTCAGGCTGGCCGAACGACGCTGCGCCTGGACTTTCCGGAACGGGTCACCACGGCGGCGGAGCTGCGCGACATGCTGAAACGCATGGCAGACATCGCGCGCAGCGCCGCATGACTTGCGCCAGCGCAATGTCGCGCGGCGGTAAACCAAATACTGCGGCCCGGGTTGGCAAAGCCCTCGTTCGCCACTATTCAGTCGCCCCACTGGACCCTAGGCGGTATATATTGACGTTTACCGCGGGCTGAAGCGCATTGGCGGCAATCGCGCGATCGGGACAACGCGGACCTCGAGGAGGATTCATTCGTGCAAGAGACGGGCGTGCATAACGGTGCTCATGGCGCCGACAAATTCGGGCTTAAAAACCTGAAGGGCATCTACTGGAATTTCGGCGCGCCGCAGCTCTACGAGCATGCGTTGCGCAACGGAGAAGCGGTGTTGTCCGCCGATGGCGCGCTGGTCGCGGATACCGGCGTGTTCACCGGCCGCAGCCCCAAGGACAAGTTCACGGTTCGCGACGCCACCACCGAGACCACGATGTGGTGGGGCGGCAATCAGTCGATCACCGCCGAACAGTTCGAGACGCTGTATCAGGACTTCATCAAACACGCCGAAGGCATGACGCTGTTCGCGCAGGATCTGTATGGCGGCGCTGATCCGTCGTTCCAGATCAAGACCCGCGTGTTCACCGAGCTCGCCTGGCACTCGTTGTTCATCCGCACGCTGCTGCGCCGTCCTGATCGCGCCGATCTCGCGGCCTTCGTGCCAGAGCTGACGCTGATCGATCTGCCGAGCTTCCGCGCCGATCCCAAGCGCCACGGCTGCCGCTCCGAAAACGTCGTCGCGATCGACTTCGCCCGCAAGATCGTGCTGATCGGCGGCACGCAGTATGCCGGCGAAATGAAGAAGAGCGTGTTCACCACGCTGAACTACTATCTGCCCGAGCGCGGCGTGCTGCCGATGCACTGCTCGGCCAATGTCGGCCCGGCCGGCGACACCGCGATCTTCTTCGGCCTGTCCGGAACCGGCAAGACCACGCTGTCGGCCGACCCGAACCGCACGCTGATCGGCGATGACGAGCACGGCTGGGGCAAGGACGGCGTGTTCAATTTCGAAGGCGGCTGCTACGCCAAGTGCATCAAGCTGTCGCCGGAAGCCGAGCCCGAAATCTTCGCCGCCAGCTCGCGGTTCGGTGCGGTGCTCGAAAACGTCGTGCTCGACGAAATCACCCGCAAGCCCGACTTCGACAACGGCTCCAAGACCGAGAACACCCGCTCGGCCTATCCGCTGGAATCGATCCCGAACGCCTCGCCGACCGGCCGCGCCGGCCAGCCGAAGAACGTGGTGATGCTCGCCGCCGACGCCTTCGGCGTGATGCCGCCGATCGCCAAGCTGACGCCGGCCCAGGCGATGTATCACTTCCTGTCCGGCTACACCGCCAAGGTTGCCGGCACCGAGCGCGGCGTCACCGAGCCGACTCCGGAATTTTCCACCTGCTTCGGCTCGCCGTTCCTGCCGCGCGACCCTTCGGTCTACGGCAACATGCTGCGTGACCTGATCCACAACCACAATGTCGACTGCTGGCTGGTCAACACCGGCTGGACCGGCGGCAAATACGGCACCGGCCACCGGATGCCGATCAAGGTGACCCGCGCGCTGCTGACCGCGGCGCTCGACGGCAGTCTGCGCAACGCCGAATTCCGCACCGACCCGTATTTCGGCTTCGCGGTTCCGACCGCGCTGCCGGGCGTGCCGAGCGATATCCTCGAGCCTGCGAAGACCTGGGCCGACAAGGCCGAGTTCGACAAGACCGCGCGCGCGCTGGTCGGCATGTTCCAGAAGAACTTCGCCAAGTTCGAAGCGCAGGTCGACGCCGACGTCCGCGCCGCCGCGCCCGACGTCAAGATCGCGGCCGAATAAGCGCTCGTCGATCGGCGCGAAGATACCAAGGGCGGCCGCAAGGCCGCCCTTTTTGATTCGTCAGAGGCTCATCGGGTGTTGCGCCACCAGAAAATAGGCCACGCCGCGGTAGCAGACATACAGCCCGACCACGACCACGACCGCCGAGAACACCGCGCGCAGCACTTTGTCGTGTGCGCCGATCAGCTTGCCGGCGCCGATGCCGATCAGTCCGCCGATGAGACCGCCGCTGATGAACAGGCCGGCGAGCCGCCAGTCGATCAGCCCGGACAGCGCGTAGCTCGCCGCAGTCGATGCGCCGAACGCGAACACCGCCACCAGCGAACTGCCGATCGCGGAAGTGAGCGGCATCCCGGTGGCGAGGATCAGGCCCGGCACGATCAGGAAGCCGCCGCCGATGCCGAAGAAGCCGGCGAGCACGCCGACGCCGAAGCCGGTGCCGATCAGTTTCGGCAGCATGGTCTTTGCCGTCGCGATCGTCAGGCGGATGGTCGGATCGCCGCCGCCACTTTGCCGGCGTGACATCAGCACGCCGATCACGACCATCAGCATGCCGAACAGCAGCAGCAATTGCTGGCCGTCGATCTGCTTGGCGATGAACGAGCCGGCGAATGCGCCGCCGATCCCGGCCGCCGAGAACACCAGCGCGCAGTTCCAGCGGACATTCCCCGCGGCCCAGTGACCGAGCAAATTGGCGAGCGCCGAGATCGCGACGGCGATCGAGCTGGTGCCGATCGCGACATGCGGCGAGCGGATTCCGACCACATAGACCAGCAGCGGCACCGCGAGCACCGAGCCGCCGCCGCCGATCAGCGCGAGGATGAATCCGACCAGCCCGCCGCTCGCGACGGTGATCAGGTCGGCCGGGGTGATTGCCATGATGGACGGGGGTTCCTTCAGCGCTGGAGCGCGACCGCGTTACGGCAGAACAGGCGATGCAGTTCAGCGATCAGTTGCTCGATGCGGGGCTCCGCGATCCGATACCACACGCTCTGACTGTCTCGCCGATACGTGACGATGCCGTCGTCGCGCATCCGCGCCAGATGCTGCGACAGCGCCGACTGGCTGAGGCCGATCGTGTCCGCCAGAGCGCCGACGGTCATCTCGCCGGTCTCGATCAGTCGGCACAAGATCATCAGCCGGCGGGTGTTGCCGAGCGCGCGCAGCACGGTCGCAACCCGCGCGGCATTGGCGGCAAAGTCATCGGCTTCGAAGGTGGGGCTCAGCGACATCGCATTCTCGTGACAGCATCTTGTGTTTATTTAGAGGATGCTAATATGGGTCAACAGCGATCGGTTGCCAGTTCGATCACAACATCCTCATCAACCAGGGAGTTCCGCCTTGACCAGCTCTGCCAGGCCGGAGATCCGCGCATTCTTCGACGAGCCCACCAATACGATCAGCTATCTGGTGTCCGACCCCGCGACCCGCCGCGCCGCGGTGATCGATCCGGTGCTCGACTACGATCATAGCGACGGCTCCGTCGACATTCGCTCGGCCGACGCGATCCTGAAGGCCGCGAACGACGGCGGGCTGACGATCGAATGGGTGCTGGAAACCCACGCCCATGCCGATCATCTGTCCGGCGCGCCCTATATCAAGCGCAACACCGGCGCGCGGATCGGCATCGGCGAGCACATCAAGGACGTGCAGCGGATCTTCCGGCCGATGTTCAACGCCGACGATCTGCGCACCGACGGCAGCGACTTCGATCATCTGTTCAAGGACGGCGAGCGCTTTGCGATCGGCGATCTCGCGGTCGAAGTGATGCACACGCCGGGCCACACCCCCGCCGACATCGCCTATCGCATCGGCGACGATGCGGTGTTCGTCGGCGACACGCTGTTCATGCCGGACTACGGCACGGCGAGGGCGGATTTCCCCGGCGGCGACGCGCATCAACTCTATCGGTCGATTCAGAAATTGCTGGCGTTGCCGCCCCGGACGCGGCTGTTCATGTGCCACGACTACAAGGCGCCCGGCCGCGACGAATATGCGTGGGAGACCACGGTGCAGGCGCAGCGCGAGGGCAACGTGCATCTGCGCGGCGGCGTCAGCGAGGATGAATTCGTCGACATGCGCAATGCGCGCGACGCGACATTGAAGGCGCCGACATTGTTGCTGCCGTCGATCCAGGTCAACATCCGCGCCGGCCGCTTTCCCAAGGCGCAGCACAACGGCGTGCACTATTTGTTGCTGCCGGTGCGCGCCCGACCCGGCGCCGAGGCGGGCGTGAGCTGAGGGCGACGGAGTCCGGGCGCCGAGGTCATCGCGCGGCTCGACCGGGTGGCCGGCCGCCCAAACCTTAACGCCGTATTAACCCGAGCGGGTGTGGAGTAACCAGCGAAACTGCGCAACACGGAGCGGCGCGATGGGTGACATCATGGGCGTTCTGGCGTCGGGCTATACCTCTGCTGCGCTGCAGAATCCGTCGCGGACGCCGTACAAGAATGTCGACGAGAAGCTGTACGAAGGCACCTGGAGCGGGACCTATTCGAACACCAAGAAATTCTCGATCACGGTGTCGGATGTGCAGGGCTTTCGCGCGCAGGTCCGGTACCAAAGCGAAGGCTCGATCAAGTTTCAGTCCGTGCTGATCAAGGACGGTTCGTTCCGGGTCGGCGACACCAAGTTCACGCTCGGCAGCAACGGCAGCGCCTCGATCCGCACCGCGGTCAGCGATCCGGTCACAGGCCAGGTCAATCTCGTCAAAGGCACCGCAAAGCTCGGCTGAGCCGCGTCGACGCGAGCCACCGGCCAGCCATCCCGCAGATCCCGAATACTCCGTAGATCACTGTCACAACGAAAAACCCCGCCGGGTTCCGGCGGGGCATCATCGCTTGTCAGTCGGCTTTCGGCCTCACCGTCAGTGGGCGGCCTCGAGAGCCGCCTGCTCCTGACGCGCGATGGTGCCCTTCACCGCGCTCTGCACCTTTTCGAAGGCGCGCACCTCGATCTGACGCACCCGCTCGCGCGAGACGCCGAACTCGGCGGCGAGATCTTCCAGTGTCATCGGCTCGTCGGCGAGGCGGCGCGCCTCGAAGATGCGCCGTTCGCGCGGGTTGAGCACGCCGATCGCGCCATTCAGCGCGGCGCGGCGATGATCGAGCTCTTCGTGCTCGGCCATCACGGCTTCCTGGCTCGGCGACTGGTCGACCAGCCAGTCCTGCCATTCGCCGGGCTCGCCGTCGTCCCGGATCGGAGCATTGAGCGACGCGTCGCCGCCGAGGCGGCGGTTCATGTCGATCACGTCCTGCTCGGTGACGCCGAGGCGGGTGGCGATCAGCTTGACCTGGTCGGGGTGCATATCACCCTCGTCCAGCGCCGAGATCTTGCTCTTGGCCTTGCGCAGATTGAAGAACAGCTTCTTCTGGTTCGCGGTGGTGCCCATCTTCACGAGCGACCACGAACGCAGAATGTACTCTTGAATCGACGCCTTGATCCACCACATCGCGTAGGTGGCGAGGCGGAAGCCCTTGTCGGGCTCGAACCGCTTCACCGCCTGCATCAGACCGACATTGCCTTCCGAGACAACTTCGGAAATCGGCAGACCATAGCCGCGATAGCCCATGGCGATCTTGGCCACGAGCCGCAGATGGCTGGTGACGAGATGATGCGCGGCGTCGCGATCGTCGTGTTCGCGCCAGCGCTTGGCGAACATGTATTCCTGCTGGGGCTCGAGCATCGGGAACTTGCGGATTTCCGCGAGGTACCGAGCGAGTCCGGATTCACCGTTGAGAACGGGTAGCGTAGCTGCACGGGCCATTCAGCGCCCTCCAGTGGGTTCAAGCCCCCGACATCGGGCGGCCTGGCAGACAGGTCGCTCTGCTAAAGCCGACCGGGCTGCGATGTTCCGCGTTGGCTCATCCAACGCAGCTGCAATATACACGAGATTAGTCGTGCGAGTTTAGTTACGGTCTCGTCACGTCGCCGTGACGCCGAAACAACGCGCTGAAATGATTTATGTTTTCTGAATAAACTGCGTCATTCCGTCGCCGTCAGGGCGGCTTTGAGACGGCTCAGATCGGCCGGCAGGCCGGATTCCCACGCGACGACTTCCCCGGTGGAGGGGTGCTCGAGCACCAGCAGATAGGCATGTAGCGCCTGCCGGCCCAGATCCGTCAGCGCGGCGCGGGCGTCCGGGCGGAGCTGGCTGGCCTTGGTTTTGAAATGCGGGCCATAGACGTCGTCGCCGAGCAGCGGGTGGCCGATATGAGCGAGATGCACCCGGATCTGGTGGGTGCGGCCGGTCTCGAGCTGGCAGGCGATCAGCGACACGATCTCGCCGCCGCTGCGGCCGGTGAAGGTCTCCAGCACCTCCCAATGGGTGATCGCCTCGCGTCCGCCGTCACGCACCGCCATCTTCTCGCGGGCATGGGGATGCCGGTCGATCGGCGCGTCGATGGTGCCGCGGATGCGGTTCGGCGCCCCCCAGACAAAGGCGTAATAGCCGCGGCGCAGCTCTCCGGTGCGGCCATGGTCGGCGAATTGCGCGCTCAAGGATTGGTGCGCTCGATCATTCTTTGCCGCGACCATCAGCCCGGTGGTGTCCTTGTCGAGCCGGTGGACGATCCCCGGCCGCCGCACCCCGCCGATCCCGGACAGCGATTCGCCGCAATGCGCGATCAAGGCGTTGACTAGGGTGCCGGTCTCGTGGCCGGCGGCGGGATGCACCACGAGGCCGCGCGGCTTATCGATGACGATGATGTCGTCGTCCTCGTGGACGATCTCGAGCGCGATCGCCTCGCCGGCCGGCTCCGGCGCCACCGGCGGCGGCACGTCGATTGTGATCGTCTCCCCCGAGGCGGCGTGATAAGCGGGGTCGCGGACCGGGGCGCCGCGAATCGCGACGCGACCGTCGAGGATCAGGGCCTTCAGCCGCGACCGCGACAGAGCCGGGCACCGCGTCGCCAGTACCCGGTCGAGCCGCGGCGACCCCTCGTCGCCGGCAACGACCACTTCCAGCAGATGTCCCGACGAATCGTTCACGATCGAGCCTTCCAAAAAAACCGAGCCAAAACCGAGCATTGCATGACCGAAACCGCCCTGCCCGAACCGACCCCCGAACAGGCCGCGCTGTTTGCGCGGGTGCGGCGGATGATGATGATCGCGGGCCTGACCACGGCGCTGGCGCTCGCGGCGGTTCTCATCGCCATCGGCTATAAGCTTTTCCGCTCCGAGGGAAGCGTTCCGGTCGCCGCCGAGACCACGCTGCGGCTGCCGAAGGGCGCGCGCGTCGTCTCCACCGCCACCGCCGGCGACCATGTCGTGGTCACCCTCGAGATCGGCGGCGCCACCGAAATCCGCACCTTCGACGCCAAAACCATGAAGCCGGCCGGCCGGCTGACATTCGCGAACGAGCCGTAGCGGGCGGGTTGGAGCCTTTCAGCCGCCGTCACCCGAGCGGCGCGCTCTTGCGCGCGTCGAATTCCCGCCTCCGCGACCTTGCGGCGGCGACATTTCGAGGCTATTCCTCACGCCATTCACGCTCCCTTCGTCTAGCGGTTAGGACGCGGCCCTCTCAAGGCTGAAACAGGGGTTCGATTCCCCTAGGGAGCGCCAATCTGCCTCACCCCGAATCAAACCGCGAGCGCGGTGACTGCCCAGATGCTGCGGGCGGCGGAGAGCGGTTGGCCAGAATGAGCGCTGCTTAAGCCGACTTCGCAAAGCCGTCGCTGTCTCACGGCGGCAGGCCAGACCGGTCGCGCCGGCAGTCAGCGCTGCCTTCGACATCCTGCTCTGGCTAATTGGTTGAGCAGATTCTTTTCCGAAGCCGGCGCCCACTCTTCGAGATCATACCCCCGTGGATCGCTTCCGGTTTCCAGGCCGCGAGCCGCTTATTGGCCGCGGGCGTGACGCGGCTTCGGTGTGCCCGGGCCTGTGGTGGGTCGCATCCGGACGATCGAAGCCTAACGTCGGTCGTTGAAGAGCCCGAGGGTCAAGAGCTTTTCGTAGATATCAGCCATTGCTTCTATCGAGAGCGCGGAACGCTCGACGTAATTGTGCTGATAGAGCATGGTCATATAGCTTCGAATGCCCATCAACATGAACACCACGGGCGGCAGTTCTTCACGGTCGTAACCCGTGATCTCATGCTTGGCGGCGCTGCGCTCCAGCGCGTGAAGATAGCCTTCATACATCGCCACGACGTGCTGTCGGTAAGCGGTCGCGGCGAACACCTCCGCTTCATTCAAGACACGAAGAAATGCGGGATTCTTACGACAGAAATCGAAATAGGCGACGAAACGTGCGCGGTCACGCGCGACGCCCGTTAGGGACTCGTCCACCTGCGCCTTGATATGTGCGGTCAACCGGTCGCCCAAAAAGGGCAGGAGCTGATCGAAAATACTCTGCTGACTATCGAAGTAGTTATAGAAGGTGCCGTTCGCCACTTTGGCCCGGCTGGTGATCTTGCCGACAGTCGCCGCCGCATATCCCTCATCGCCCACAATATCGATTGCGGCTTGCAGGAGCGCGCGCCGCGTTCGTTCCTGTTTGTCCGCGCGTGAGGATCTAACCTGAACAAGCCCGCGAGGACGCGCGCTGTCGGCCGAGTTCTTCGTCATTGCGATCAAGCTTACATCGATTCGGGCGGACACATTACTGCGGTTTCTGGCCGGCGGCTCGGGCATTGGGCGAGCACAAACAGAAAACACCCGCCGCGCCGCCTGTGTCTCATCAAAATGAACGTATGTCCATTATTATTGACCAAGGAAGGTCGAGTCGGAGGCGCCTGTTGCGGTCGACGCGTCCGCAATCGACTTCTAGTCCTGCTGGAAACAGGCGATTTCGTGCAGGAAAATCTGCGCACGAGACATCCCGATCCTCCTCGACTGAGTGGCGAAATTACAAATATGACTGTACAGCCATTTTTTAGTTGACGCTTCTGGCGAGCCGGGCCATGATGAAGGCGTCCTGAAATCAACAAGACGTCAATAGCTCAACCTCAAGAGCGCATCGGGACGCGCTTCATTGTCCAATCCCGAAACCGACGCGTCGGACTCGGAATGTCGATCGAGGGTTGCGCAGAAAAGAAGTCCGCATGGCGCTCTCATAGGCGCACTTGGGCGGGGGAGGAGGATCAATGAAGTTCTACGGCGTGACATCGTTGTCGGGCGCGGTGAGGCTTGCCTTTTTTGCTTCCGCGGTATGCGGCCCGGGCGCATTCAATGGCGCGGCGGCTCAGGAGCCCGTGCGGATCGGTGTGATCACCGATATGACCGGGCCGTATTCTTCACTCTCCGGGCCGGGCGTCGTTGTCGGCATGAAAATGGCGGTCGATGAGTTTGGCGGAAAAGTCCTCGGGCAGCCGATCGAGGTGCTCAGCGCCGACAGCGGGCTGAAGGCCGATATCGCGCTCTCTCGCGCGCGCGAATGGTACGATCGCCAGAATGTCCATATGATCGTCGAATCGTCGGATTCCGGGTCGGCTGTCGCCCTTCAAAAGCTCGGCGCCGACAAAAAGAAGATCACGATGTTCCACTCGGGCACCACGGCGCTCACGAATCTCGAGTGCTCGCCTTACGGGGTGCATTATGCGTGGGATACCTATTCCATGGCGAGCGGGGCCGCCCGGGCAGCCGTCCAGGCGGGTGGGAATTCCTGGTACTTCATCACCGCGGACTACGTCTTCGGGAAATCCCTCGAGGCCGACGCATCCAAGATCATACGCCAGCTCGGCGGCGACATCATTGGCGGCGTTCGACACCCGCTGAATGTGCCCGACTTCGCGTCGTTTCTGCTGTCCGCTCAACAGTCCAAAGCCAAGGTTGTCGGACTGGCTAATGCCGGGAGCGACACTCAGAATGCCGTCAAGCAGGCCGCAGAGTTTGGGTTGGGCGGCGGACAGAAGGTCGTTCCGCTGCTGATGTTCGACACCGATGTGAAGGGGCTTGGACTAAAAGTCGCGCAAGGGATGGAATTCGCGACGGCGTTCTATTGGGACTACGACGATAAATCGCGCGAATTCGCCAATAAGTTCTTCGCAATCCATAAAAGCATGCCGACGATGAACCATGCAGGGTCCTATTCGGCAACCCTGCAGTATCTGAAGGCTGTCCAGGCGACCGGCTCGCTGGATGCCGACAAGGTGATGAAGTACCTCAAATCCGTAAAAATCGAAGACGCTTTCGCCCGCAACGGCCGAATCCGCGTTGATGGACGGATGGTTCACGACATCTATCAGGTGCGGGTCAAGACGCCGGAAGAATCCACGGGCCCGTCAGATATCCTGAAGGTCATTCTGACCATCAAGGGTGATGATGCCTTCATGCCCCTTGCGGATAGCACATGTCCGCTCGTCAAGAAGTAGTTCCGAACCGCCACTGACGGATCGACGAATGCGACGGCGGCGGCAGCGACGACGAACGATCATCGCTGCCGCCTGGAGAGCGATCCCGAAACGACGACTGCCGAGCTGCCAGATTGGCAGTTTGGGCTGGCGGGCGCGCGAACACAACCAATCGAATTGACTGAACGATCGGAACTGACGAGATGATCGAGCTGGCGTCTTTTGATTTTGACCTCGACGAACCAACGCGGATGCTGCGCGATACGGTCAGAAGCTTCGTGCAGGCGGAGCTTGCGCCTCGCGCCTATGCAATCGAACAGGCCAATGACTTTCCGGCAGATATCTGGCGCAAATTCGGCTCGATGGGGCTGCTCGGTATTACCGTCGACGAAGCCTATGGTGGTTCGGGCCTGGGCTACTTCGCCCATATCATCGCGATGGAAGAAATCTCGCGAGCCTCAGCCGCCGTCGGAATGTCTTATGGGGCGCATTCGAATCTCTGCGTCAACCAGATCCACAGGAACGGAACAGAGGCTCAGAAGCAGCGCTATCTTCCGAAGCTGGTCTCTGGTGAGAATGTCGGCGCTCTTGCGATGTCGGAGGCGGGCGCGGGTTCCGACGTCGTTTCGATGAAGTTGCGTGCCGACAAGGTTGGCAGCAACTTCGTGCTGAACGGCACCAAGATGTGGATTACCAACGGCCCGAACGCAGACACCCTTGTCGTCTACGCGAAGACCGACCCGGCCGCGAAATCGAAGGGCATCACGGCATTCATTGTCGAGCGCGACTTCAAGGGCTTCTCGACCTCGCCCAAGCTCGACAAACTGGGGATGCGCGGTTCGAATACGTGCGAACTCGTATTCGACAATTGCGAGGTGCCCGAGGCGAATGTTCTCGGCGAAGTCGGGCAGGGTGTGCGGGTCCTGATGTCGGGATTGGATTATGAGCGTGCCGTGATGGCCGCGGGTCCGGTCGGCATCATGGCCGCCTGCCTGGATCTGGTTGTGCCCTATGCGCGCGATCGCAAGCAGTTTGGCCAGCCGATCGGAGAATTCCAGTTTATCCAGGGCAAGCTGGCCGACATGTATACGGCCCAGATGACCGCTCGCGCTTATCTTTACGGAGTCGCGCGGGCCATCGACGGCAAAGTGCTGCAAGGTCAAGCGGCCCGCAAGGACTGCGCCGCCGTCATCCTGTACGCTGCCGAGCAGGCCACCAAGGTCGCAGCCGAGGCCATTCAGATCATGGGTGGCAACGGTTACGTTAACGAATGCCCGGCCGGCCGTTACTGGCGGGACGCGAAGATATTCGAGATTGGCGCCGGCACGTCGGAAATCCGGCGCATGCTGATCGGACGGGAAATCGTCAGGTCATCAGCATGACGTTGGTCTCTGCGGCGACAGAGCAGACGCGAGGTTGCGTCACAGGCGGGGACGCGCGCGTGGTCCTCGTCACCGGCGGGGCTTCCGGAATCGGACGAGCCGCAGCCCTTGCCTGGGCGCGCCAGGGTTGCAGTGTCCTGGTTGCCGATATCGACGATCGAGGCGGCGCCGAAACTGTCGAGGCCATCGAAAGGCTGGGCTCTCGCGCTCGCTACCAACACAACGATGTTACAGATGAGCGCGAATGCGCGAGTCTCGTCGAACAAGCCGTCCTGCATTTCGGTCGGCTGGATGTCGCCTTCAATAACGCCGGGATTACAGGGCCGTCTGCGTACATCGCGAACTATCCAGGCGCCGACTGGCGTCACGTCATCAACGTCAATCTCCTGGGCATCTTCAACAGCATGCAGCCGCAGCTGCGACTTTTCGAGTCGCAGGGCGCGGGAGTCATTGTCAACACGGCGTCGGTGATTGGTTTGAGGGGCGTCGCGGGCGGAAGCGCCTACGCGGCGGCGAAACATGGCGTCATCGGTTTGACGAAGTGCGCGGCCCTCGAATACGGCCGCTCGGGGATCCGCATCAACGCTGTCTGTCCCGGGTACATCGAGACGCCGCTGGTTGCCGCTGTTCCAGACCGGATACTCACCGAAAAAATCAACCGAACCGGCGCGCGACGATTGGGCCGCCCGGATGAAGTCGCTGCGCTGGTGCTGTGGCTCGCATCACCTGCAGCCTCCTACGTGAACGGCGCCGCCGTGGCTGTTGACGGCGGGTTCCTGGCGTCGTGAAGGCCAGCCGAAATCGATCGGAGAAAGCGCAGATGACCGACTGGAAGACCAAATACAAGCTGATCACCTTTGATAATGACAAAGGGGTGCTCACCGTGTCCTTCAGCCGGGAAGCGAAGCTGAACGCGGTTGATGCACGAATGCACACCGAAATGTCGTGGCTGTGGGGCGATGTCGCGCGCGACGAGGCAACGCGCGCAGTCGTTCTCACCGGCGCCGGCGCGGCTTTCTCCGCTGGAGGCGATCTCGACTGGTTCAAGACGATGACGCCGGATGCGCTGGACAGGCTGTTCATCGAGGCGCGGCGCATCATTGTGGACATGCTGGAGGTGCCGCAACCCATCATCGCGGCCGTCAACGGCGCTGCGACCGGGCTGGGAGCGACGCTGGCGCTCATGAGCGACATCATCTACGCATCCGAGAAGGCGACGATCGCCGATACCCATGTTCTGGCCGGCATTGGCGCGGGAGATGGAGGTGTGGTGATCTGGCCGTGGCTTTGCGGTATGGCACGAGCGAAAGAGTATCTGATGACAGGTCAGAAACTCAACGCACGGGAAGCTCACAGCATCGGGCTGGTCAATCACGTCGTCGCCCATGACGAGTTGTTGGACACGGCCACCAGGATGGCACGCAGACTCGCCGACGGACCGCAATTGGCCATTCGCGGAACGAAATTCTCACTGAACAAGATACTTCGTGAAGCGGTCAATCTCACGCTCGATACCTCGCTCTCGCTGGAGAAGGAGTGTTTTCATTCCGCCGACCATCGCGAATGCATCGACGCATTCCTGGAAAAGCGAAAGCCCCAATTCAATCGTTAATGTGCGCATGGCGAGTTTCGGGAAGGGCGAGAGTCACATGTCGGACGCAGAGGATATCAAGCTCGCGACCATCTCCGATCAGGCGACCAATCTCGCGCGGCGGGTGAATGTCGGTGACATCACAAGACGAGGTGCGCGCCGTCATCGCGACAAGATCGCCGTTATCATGGGCGAGACCCGTCTCACATACGGCGAACTGGACGCTCGGGCGAACCGCATCGCGCATGGATTGCTGGCGATGGGCTTGGGCAACGGGGCCCGCATCGGCGGCCTCGCCCGAAACTCAATCGACTTCCTGACATTGTACTTTGCAGCAGCAAAGGCTGGCGCGATCTTCTGCCCGTCCAATCCAGCAATTCCTGACGCGGATCTCGTTCATATCCTTGGTCATGCCGAGGTTTCGGCAATCTTCATCGATCCTGACCGGCACCAGCAATTTACCGCTGTCGCATCCCAGGTGCCTTCCATCAGAAAGATATTCTCCGTCGGCGGCAACGGGCAGGCAGATTCGCAGCTCGACTCGCTGGCGGTGATCGCCGAAGGGCAACCTGCAATCGATCCGGAGACCGTGACAGGCGATCGTGATGTCGCCATGATCATGTACACCAGCGGAACGACCTCCGCCCCCAAGGGAGCGATGTTGTCGCACATCAACGTGACAACTGGCGCCGTGCACAATGCGTTCGCGGGCGAGGTCGACGAGAACACCATCGCAACCGCCATACTACCCTTGTTTCATTGCGGTCAGCTATCAATCAGCAGCGGAACGTTGATGCGTGGAGGCACCGTCGTCGTTTTCGACGGGTTCGAACCCGCAGCCCTCCTGGACGCGATCGCGCGCGAACGCATCACCTGGCTATTCGCTCTTCCCGCGATGTATCGCGCCCTCCTGGCGCATAAGGATCTCGACAACACGGACGTGTCGAGTCTCGCATTCTGTTTGTATGCGATGGCTCCGATGGATCCTTCGACGCTGCGCGAAGCGTCGCGCAGGCTCAAGGCTCGCTTCGCACTCACCAGCGGACAGACGGAAGCCTATCCGCCGACGGTTGTATTCGCTCCGGAATTTCAGTTGACCAAGCACGGCGCCTTTTGGGGGCGCGCCATGCCCTTGGTCGATTTGGCAATCATGGACGACGATGGGCGCCTGGTCGAGGACGGATCCGTCGGCGAAATCGTCTATCGAGGTCCGATGGTCATGGAAGGGTATCTGAAAGATCCGGAAGCCACAGCTCGGGCGTTCGAGGGCGGTTGGTTCCACTCCGGCGATCTCGGGCGCTTCGACGAAGACTCGCTGCTCCTCTTCGTCGACCGCAAGAAGGATATCATCAAGTCGGGCGGAGAAAACGTCTCATCCGTCAAGGTGGAGAGCTGTCTCCTTGCCCACCCGGCGGTGCGGGCTGCGGCGATTGTCGGCGTGCCTCACAGCCGTTGGAGCGAGGCCGTTGTCGCTGCTGTTTGCCTGCTTCCGGGTTCAGTGGAAGACGAAGGGCAATTGATCGCCCATTGTAAACAGACACTCGCACCCTTCGAAGTCCCGAAGAAGATTGTCTTCTACCGTGAGCTTCCCCAGACAGCGACCGGAAAGCTCCAGAAATATCAGATCCGGGGCGAGCTCGAAAACCTGTTTCGCGACCAGACGAACTGAAAGTTGGAAGCATCGATCGACGAGCTGATGCCGTCGCCGTACACCGAGTGACAGAGGGAGGCTGAGGTGAAATCGATACCAGACGGGTCGCCACCCCAGGAGCAGGGCGCCGCGTCTCCGAAATGGACGAACGCTTCAGGTCTGCGTTCTTGTCGCGCGAGCAACGACAGGTCAAACCGAGGTCCTCGAGAGTGAGCCGTCAGACGAAATGAGTGCCCCAGTCGTCGTTATCACGGGCGCAGCCCGAGGAATCGGATCGGCCGCGGCGTCCACCTTCCTGGACCATGGCTGGCAGGTTCATGGCCTCGACCGACGCGCGCCATTGATCAAGGGAGCTATCGGCCACGAATGCGACGTGACCAGCGAAGAGCAGCTCCTTTCCGTGGCGGAACGAATCGGCCCTATCGACGCGTTGGTGCCTGGCGCCGGCATCAATCTGCGTCCGCATGACAATGCTGCGGAAAAGCTGACTTTGGAGGCCTGGAATCGCACCATTGCCGTGAACCTCACGGGCGTGATGCTGACGGTCCGCGCGTTTCGACCCAGGATACGTGCCGACGGCGCGATCGTTCTCATCAGCAGCGTCGCAGCATTGCGTGCGATGCCCCACTCGGATGCCTATACGGCCAGCAAAGGCGCGATTGTCGCGCTCACCAGAAGCTGGGCCGTCGATTACAGCCGGGATGGTATACGGGTGAACTGTGTGGCGCCGGGGCCTACCGATACCGAGATGATGTCCGGGCTCCGCGATGGATACGCTGTCGAGCGACAGGTGCAGCTTCCTCAACAACGCATGGCGACTGCAGGCGAAGTTGCGCAAGTCATCCGTTTCCTTGCATCCGACCAGGCTTCCTACGTGTCCGGCGCCATCGTCCCTGTCGATGGCGGCGCCGTCGCGCATAGCGCGGGCGTTCCATTTCCGCGGAGACGTCCCAAACCATAGCGGCGATCAATTCATGTGGTCTGCGCGACCGCATCGCCGCGAGCGATGTTCGACGCGCGCCACGGCAATGCGGGTGAATGAGGGTTCGAGTGGGTATGATGAAATCTGCGTCTGAGATCAGACCGATAGTTCCCGACGTCGCGCGCAATGCCGAGACGATGCGCGCGCTGGTCGGAGAGCTGAAGGACAAGCTCGACAACGTCGCCGGAGCCGGCGGCGAGGCCTCTCGCGCC
>NZ_FODT01000020.1 GCF_900110435.1 Rhodopseudomonas pseudopalustris | reverse complement strand
AAAGGACAAACATTCCTCAACACGATGATCAAACACACAAAAACGCCGCAACCCCTAAAGGGTCGCGGCGTTTTTTTGTGACTAAAGCCCGGAGCCAGATCCAAAAAGACGGGCATGTGCTGCGCCCCTTCGATTTCTTCCGAATGGAGCTGACCTTGCCCCTTGGTCTTAATCCAGGTTGAAGTTCGCTCGGGCCCCAGACGAGGACCCGAGCATGAAGCGCAGTCGCTCTTCGGAACAGCAGATCATCGGGATTTTGAAGGAGCATGAGGCCGGCGTTTCTGTCGCCGATCTGTGCCGCAAGCATAGCGTCAGCGACGCCAGCATCTACAAATGGAAGGCGAAGTTTGGCGGGAGGGACGTCTCGGAGGCCAAGCGGCTGAAAACGCTCGATCCGAGAATTCCCGGCTGAAGCGGTTGCTGGCCGACGCCATGCTGGACAATGCGGCTTTGAAGGATCTCCTGGGAAAGGAGTGGTGACGCCCGTCCCCAATCGGGAAGCCACCGCTCATCCTATGACCGCCTACGAGATGAACGAGCGGCGGGCGTGCCGGGTGATCCGGGCCGAAAGCGAGACGATCCACTATCGATTCCGAAGACCCTTGGACATCGAGATTCCTGCCCTTCTTGCGCGAACTCCCCGCCGAGCACCGCCAGTCAGGTTGCCGCGCGCTGCACGTGATGTTGCGCCACGAGGGGCATCGCTTTCGAGACCCCGTGCTGGCGCACCAGGTCGGTGGCTTCGCACCGGCCTCGTGCTGCTTCAGTACCGCGATAATCTGCCCTTCCGCGACCCTTGCTCGCTTCATCAGTCCGTCCTCTCGTCAGGGCCGGACGCTAACTCGAACCGGAGAAAAACGCTGGAGCAGGTGATGTATTCAAGCCACTTGATCCGTCTTCCTCAGGGACGACCAATCAACGCGGTGGAAGGTTGTCAGTCGACTCTGCTGCAAGATTCCTATCGATGGGAGCAATACATAACGTCAAGTAGTCCTGGCCGAGCTTTTCGTAACGCCGATTTTCAAGGAGCCACTTACGTCCAGCACTGCCCAGAGCCAATCTTTGAGCCTCAGGCATTTCAGCATAGCGTTCGATCTCCGCCTTGAGGAGCGCGACGTTTCCGGCGGGGACATAGCTGCCTGAGCCGGCCTCGTTGATCATCGAAGGATAGCCGGTATAGGATGCAAGAACTGGCTTTGCTGCCAGCATATAGTCAATGACCTTGTTTAGTGATTGGCCGAAGCTCCAGATCTTCGACCGATGCACCGAAAAGTAGAGTAGATCGCAGTGCGACAAGACCGACGGAACCATGTTCTTCGGTACGCCAGGCGCAAAGGTGACATTGCGGAGGTCGGCGCATTCCTGACGGAATTGTTCCTTGAGGCCGCCTTCGCCGACTAGCAGAAAATGAATGTCTTTCCGATCCTGCATCGCGCGTGCACAGGCAAACAGCGTTTCCAGTGCATTGGTGATGCCGATGGTACCGGCATGGCAAACGATGAATCTGCCCTGCGGAATGTGCGCCTGCACATAGTCTGCCGGCAACGGTGATATCTGTTCCACGGCGTCGTCATCGACGCCCATCGGAATGCAATAGACCGGGGCAGCCGTCGGTCCTGCGACCTCGGCCACATGCTGCGCCAAATTCGGCATGGTGCCGACGATCGCGTCGCTGCGCCGATATGCCAGCCTTTCGACCCATGCGAGCGCCATGACGAAGGGATTGCGGGGGCTGAACCCGCCTTCCTCAATGATGGTGAGCGGCCAGATATCACGGACTTCGAAAATCAGGCGGCTGCCGTAGCGCCGGCGCAGCAACAGGCCATTGAAGATCGTCAGCAGGGACAGGCTTGACACGATGATGGCGTCGGGACGAGGGAGGTCCTGCTTGGGCAGGCGCCAGAGCCGCCATTCGAAATCGATCCAACTGACGATGCGCGAGAGCGATTTGGCGCCCCGGTACTTTTTAGTCCGCAGCCAGGTGACCTCAACCCCATCCACGACTTCCCGCTCATGCGTGCCATGGACTGGCGTTGGATTGGTGAGGTGGTTGGAGTCAGAGGTGATGATGACGCAGCGATTGCCGGCCTTCACCACCTCACGGAGAATCGAAAAGGCGCGAATGCTCCATTTCCGTTCACGCGGGAGAGCAATATACTTTGAAATGTACCAGATGCACGCACTCACGTTGCGAGCTCTTCGCTCAGGCGCGGAATGCTGTTTACGGTTCGAATCGTGTCGGCAAAGTCCATTCCAACCGCGTCGAGGTACCATTTAATGTTAGGATAACGCGGGCGGTTCTCGTCATCGACCAGAGCGAGTGCCTCCTCGCGGCTCATTTGACCTTCGCGAATCTGGTTACTCCGGAACGTGTCGTGTTCTGTGAACCCGGCGACAGTGTAGTAGATGTAATTGTAAAAGGCCGCGGTGCCGTCGCCGATGCGCCAAGTCGTGGATGTGTCGGGCGCCAATTCCCAGTCATACTGGGCTAGGCAATCATTGACGGCGTTTTCTTCCCAAGTCCAATAGTCAAAGACGTGAAAGAAGTCCGTCTTGCTGGCAATGCTGCGAAAATACTCCCCCGACAACGTGTCCCACAGCGAGTCATTGAAATAACCGGGACTTCGCAGCATCGCGCCGAAGCGGAGCATCTGGTAGCGCAACTGCTTCATGGCGCCGCTGCGATAGACGCGATTCTCCTCGAAATCAGGTGGCACGCCGAGGAAGCCGGCCTTGAAGTGTGTCACTTCAAGTGGATTGATGCCCCAAAGGTTGAGGCTGATCTGGGTCTGCTGCTTGATGGTCTCGACATAGCGGAAGAAGTGTTTGTCGCCCGCCGTCAGGATGCTGATCATGCCCAGGTGAGGAGACTTGAGCCAGGCGCGAAGATTCTTAGCGATGTTGTCGCGTTTCTTGGCGATGTCCGCCGCCACGATGATGTTCTCGACTCCCATCTCGGCGCTCATGCGGCTGATATTGCGGCGGCCGAGATCCGTGACCATACCCCAGTCATACGTGAAGGTCACAGGCTTCATGCCGAGTTCCTTGACGACCAGGTGCAGGGCGTAGCAGCTATCGCGTCCGCCAGAAAAAGGAACGATGCAATCATTGCCCTTGGCGCGACGGAACGGCTCGACCAGCTTAAACAGTTCCTCGCGCGGTTTGGCCTTGGTCCGCGAGCGATAGTTGTCGCAGTAATTGCAGACGCCCTCTGCATTGAAACGAATATACGGCATCGTCTCGGGCAGGATGCACTTGGTGCAGCGGCGAATGGCGTGCTGCTTGTAGACGAGGATGTTCTCCTCCGTTGATGACAGAGGAAGCGACGGGATCAGGTTGGTCTTGCGAGAGCCTTTGTTGGATATTTCATAGCTGTCCGTCGAGCGGGGAATATCGAGCACGACTCCCTCAGTCAGGACCTGGACAACATTCGTGCAGCCGAGAGTTGTCAGCGGATAGGATTCCGACGAAAAGTACACGCCGCCATTCTTGCTGCCGGTGTAGAGGCTGCCATTATTGGAAAAGAGGCATAGCTTGCCTAGTTCCGGCACGGCAACCGCGCAGGCTACGATGCCCCTGCAGAGCCCGAGCACGCGCCCGGCAATGCCGGCAACATCGCCACCGCTCGCGAGGTGCTGAGCGGCGATTGCGGGGATCACTTCGGTGTCGATCTGCTGCTGCGGTGTCCGGCCGATCTGCGCCCAGATGTCCTCATGATTGACGATAATACCGTTGTGAAGGACGCAGATGCCGTCGCGTATGACGGGCTGGTTGTCGCCCAGCCCGTTGGTGATGAGCCGACTGTGGCCCGCGATGACACCGGCGTCATACTTGCCCAGCCCACGCAGGAGCTGCGTGATCTGAAAGTCAGCCCGCTGCACCTGGTAGCGGCCGCCGCTGAGAAACAGGAGGCCACTCGAATCCTGCCCGCGCTGCTTGGCGTGGGTAGACAGCTGTTCCAAATCAATTCTGGAGCCAACCGAGGGGGAAATGATTCCGAAAATGCCGCACATTGTCCAGTCTCTCTTCTCGGGTCGGCCTCACACAAGCCAAGATGTATGAGGGGCGCCCGCAAAACTCCGCAATGCACCGCCAGCGGCGATGCCTTTTCCTCAAGAGCCCTTCTTGAATGAATCTGCCCAAAACGTCCACGATTTCGCGCGCGACATTGCCATGGCTGTAAAGCGAGACGCCTGACCAAGCCGCCCGACTTGGTGGCGATGATGGCCGTGGCGCTTTTTCGGTTCTGACTGAATCAGAACCGAAGCTCTAACTTGATGCTCTGACGCGTTTTCTTGACGCGAACCGGCATCCACTTCGCTCGAAAACGCTACAGATAGAGCAGGATGCTTCAGCCAATTGACAACGTTATGTCAAGGCTTTAGAAGCCGAATCCGAAGCGAGTCGGCCCTCCCGTATACTAACTCGAAAGGTGCCGCGGCAAGGATTCCATCGGTGTACGGCTCAAGACCGCGGGATGGGACGGCGAGCATCTCGCCAGCCTCGTGGCTTCAACCGATTTCCCGGATTCACGACTCAGGATAATACTTCGGCGCTCGGCTCTTTGGCCGCCTTACTGTTGAAGTGGTTTTTGCGGAGCAAGTTTTTAATGAAGAGCACAGTGTGCGGTTTCATATTCAGGAACCCGCTTATTACCCTCTTTTCTTTCGGATTTATTTTTCACGCAGTTTCAGTGCTTTACGTAACCCGCGCTGACTACATCTCGTACACTTTGATGTATGGCGGCTTCGTTATGCTGGCCTACGTCTGTTCGCGAGCTGTGCTGGGCTCGCCCGTCTCCCGCGTCCTGAGTCGCACCACTCGCTATTTGGACCTGCCGGCGAAGTCATGGATAAATCTGCTTGGGGACATTTTTATCTTCGTCTTCCCGGTCGTCTACTTCGGTCTGGCGGGCCGGGTGCCGGCCTATGAAATGCTGGTCAGCACGGACTACTACGTCAGCTCGGGCCTGAGGCATGATTTTCATGACGGCATCCCAACGGTCATGAGTTATGCGGGGGAATACTACATCAAGGCCGTCGCGCCGCTTTGGCTGTTGTACTCGTCCATCAATCGCCGTCCGGTCTTTTGGCCACTCGCCGTGTATCTGGGGCTTGTCGCGCTGGCCATGATCACGAAATCCGTGGTCGTCATCATTTTCCTTCCAACGCTGGTCTATCAGCTTTTCAGCAAGAAATGGGCCCCTGCGGCGGTCTCGGCGTTGATTGTCGTCGGTACGGTCTATGGCAACATCCTGCTGCAGGATAAGTCGCTTTCCGCCCCGCGGACCTTCCAAACCAATGCGCAAGGCGAGAGGATCGGAACCGCTGCGCAAGGCGAGAGGATCGGAACCACTGCGCAAGGCGAGACGATTTATCCGACCAATGAGAGGGGCGCCTCGCTCCTGGAGCGGGTGCTGGGCCTTTCGCGCGGCATCTATGTGGCGAGCGATGCCATCCTGACCAGGCTGTTCTACGTCCATGGCCTCACCGTCAAATTTTGGATGGACAGCTATACGACCGACTTCCCGATCGAGAATGGATGCGGCTATCGCTGGTATGCGTCCTTGGCCGGATGCCAGTTCGTCTATATCCCCGAAAAGATATCGTTGAAGTATTTCCCCGATTTGCATGCCCGCGGGGTCGGCGGCAGTGTGTCATCTGCGAACTACGTCAACGCCTTCGCCAATTTCGGAGTGTGGGGGGTTATCATCGCCGGCTTGTTGACCGGCCTGCTGCTCGGCCTTCTGACAGTTGCATTTCCCAACCCCGTCATCGCGATTGCGGTGAACGCGACTTCAATTGCGCTGACCTTCGAGAATACGCTCAGCATCCTTCTGAACTCTGGCGGCTGGGCGCTGTTCGTGGTGCTGGCGGTTCTCTTCTTGCCCACAACGCCGCCGCTGGCATCCAAGGCCACCGTCAGGCCGAGCTGATCTGCGATCGAACTATCTCCAGTTACAGTTAGGCCTTGGCGGTTTGTACGCCGCGTGGCGTGGGTTGAGTAGCGGGCGATCGGCGGGGAGCGGTTGTGGACAAAATCAACCGCCGCAGTGTCGGCTCGGAGTTCGTCCACGTCTGCATCGACGACGCCTCGCGTATCTCATTCTCGCAGATCATGCCCGAAGAGAAGGCCACAAGCGCGATCGCCTTCCTTAACGCCGCGGTGGCCCACTACGATAGTCTCGGCGTCACACCGTCAGCCGCGTCATGACCGACAACGGCACTTGCTCTCAATTATTCGACTTTCGCGACACCTGCCGCGCTTTCGGGCACAAGCATGTCCGCACCAGTCCCCATACGCCGAAATTCAACGGCAAGGCCGAACGATCATTCAAAGCGCCCGCAGAGAATCGGCCTACGCCCAAGCCTACCCGACCTCGGAGGCGCCGCGCCCAGGAGCTGCCGGTATGGCTCCACAGATACAACTGGCATCGGCCCCACGGGGGATATAATCTCAAACACCAATCAGCCGCCGCGGTCTGTCCGAGGGACAACCTGTTGAGGCTCCGCAGGGTGGAACTCTCCGCCCAATGTTTCAGCCTGAAATGACCGCAACGGATCGTTTTGCCGAAGAGTTCCACTGTACATGGTATCCACACCCGACTGCGTTGACGTCCGCAAACCCTGCGTTACGATCGCTTCAGCGTTTCAGTTTTTTAAGCCCAGCCCGTCAGAGGCTGTGGGAATTGTGAAACGGATGCCGCCGCTCCGGCAAAGCCGAGGGAGCTTTCATTTTCTTCTAGCGGTTGCCGTTTCGACTGCCCTTGCCTTGGCCTTCTTGGGTTCAAGAGCAGCAGCGCAACAACCTATCGCCGGCAAGAGCGATATCGAGTTGGGGCCGTACCTGTTCGGCTGGGTAGTCCCAGAGAACTTCACGCAGGGCTCACTCGAGGAAATGGCGGCTCGCAAGGATCCGCTTCGACTGTTTGTCGTTGCCTTTAGGGGGCTCGTCGAATATCGGCGCGATGCCTTGGAGGACCGGCTGGCTGCTTCCACCCGCATTTTGGATTTCATGCTCGAAAAGTACGAGCCGGCAGTTCGCGGAGATAATGGAATCAGATGGTACTATGGGAACGACCATGGCGCGATCAAAGCGCCTTGGTGGTCGGGCATGGATGCCATGATGGGGCCGATGACGTTCTACGCTGCATACGAATTGACCGGAAACCAGCGCTATCGCGACGAGGCAGTGAAGAGCGCAAAGCTTGTGCTCACAAGCCCGTCTGACGGGGGAATCCTATGGAACGAGAACGGGAAGTGCTGGCTCTCCGAATATAGCTGGACCGGCATTCAGCCGTCAGAGGAGTACCACGTGCTCAACGGCCACCTTTGGGCCCTACAATCTCTTCTGCTACTTGCTAAGGCCACTGGCGACGCCAAACTCCAATCCGCATACGACTGCGCCCGTGATGGCGTGGTCGCGCAGGAGGATCGCTTCTATCGGGCTAACGGGACCTGGACGAATTATCAGACCACTCCTCTGGAACTGAACCCTGTCCATTACAACACGCTGGAGCACATTCAATATCTGGCAATGCACGCCCTCTCCGGCGATAGGGCCTATCTTCAGCCAGCAAAAGCTCGCGCCGACATCTTCGCTGCGGCCTATCCCCTTTCTTTGATTGGAAAGGAAGGCAGCATGGAAGTGATCTTCTCCATGATCGGTCCGCCACACCCCTATTGGACCGACACATATCCGGTTCGGGTATCCTGCCAGGTCGATGGGCAGACGATTGAGCGCCGCAACAACAACTTGTACAAAACCAGTGTGCCGCTTTCCGAGAGGCTCATTATCAAGGTGCCAGTCGGATCGCGGCCAACGTCGTGCGCAGTTTCGGTGCACACCCCACTCACGATCCCAATGTACGAGCGGACCGAGTTCTCTGTTGAGGCAGCGGAGGCGCAACCGCTGCCTCTCGATGGCGCTACAGCGATGCTCGATGCTGCCAGCATAGAGGCTGGCAAGGTTCAGATCACTCCCGGCCACGTTGAGGTTGATGGGGCCAATTCGGCGAACGATGAGGCGCGCATTGTGCTGCCTCTCGGAATACCCGTGTCCGACCACGACATCATCGCCTTTGTCGTAAAGACCCCGCAGAAGATGGATCTCGGCTTCCTTATGGAGGACAGTGAGGGGCGTCAGGCGACCCGCTACTATCTCCCTCTCGCTGCTGGCAAAGAAAATATCGTCATGCTCAATCGCCTCGGGTTCGAGAAGAACGACGAGTTGGGCGACACATTGCGCTCAATTGCTATGCGAATATTCACGGACCCAGCAGGCGATGACTACGAGATAGTCATTTCTGATTTTCAGAAGTTGAGATCTCCGGCCCAGATCAGTCGTTGGCTGGAAGGGCATCCCAACGCCAACTTTCCGCAGCAGTGAAGGTCACTTGCACCTGACCTGCCCTGATTGACCGCCATCGCGGTGACGCGCTGGCGCGGCCGGCCTACAATCTGATCCGCCTAGCGAAACTGCTGGGAGCAGCGGCGTGAGCCCCCGGCCACCGGGCGCAGGACGCACGGCGCCAGCCCGATACGCCAACAGCGAGCCCATCGATGTTGCATCTCCCAAAATCCTTACGAAAACCTGGTTTCTTCATGGGCCAACCCTTGCTCATCAGCGACTTGGCTGAGAAGATGACCCCGATAGCCGGCTTGAGGGTGCGGAACAACAATCATCCGCATGGCGACATCGAGATCGACGTGATCGGCCAGCGACCGGGCGAGGCGCAGGATGAGCAGAGGGCGCGCACTTTGCTTTTCGACATGGTGAGTAGCAGCGCTTGACACAGCACTTGCAAACGCAACCCCGTTCCGGCCGAACGGCGATCACTGGCTCCACCGGCTTTGTCGGGCGCCATCTGATGTCGCGGATGATCGAGAAGGGTAGCGACGTAACTCTGCTCGTGCAGGATGCGCGGAAATGCCCCGCGGGCTGGCGTGACAACCCCCATATCCACATCGTCCAGACCGGCCCGCTCGAACAGGCCGACGATTTGTGCGAGGCGCTGCGGGACGCCGCGACCGTCATTCACTTGGGTGGCCTCGCGCATGTGAAATCAGCCGAGGCCGCCCGTTTTATGGCGGCCAATGCTGAGGGAACCGAGCGCCTTGCCGCCGCCTCGGCGAGGGTCGGGGTCAAGACGTTTGTGCATTTGAGCAGCATTGCCGCGATCACGGAAAACGCCGCCAGCGGCACGATAAGCGAGGCCACGCCGGCTCGTCCCGGCGGCCCCTATGGTCAATCCAAGCAAGCGGCGGAAAGACATGTGAGCGCTCTGGCTGCACAGGGCATCTTCGCCGCATCGTTGAGACCTCCCCTGGTCGTGGGGGCCGATGCGCCGGGAAACTGGCGAACGCTGCAGCAGCTGGCATTGTCCGGCGCGCCCCTGCCATTCGGCAACACTAGCAACCGGCGCGCCTATATCGGCGTCGACACGCTGGTCGAAATGCTCGATCTTCTTTCCGCCCACGAATGGGGATCGGATAAATCGGGCGACTACTGCATCGCAAATGTCGAAAAGCTCTCGCTGACGCAAGTCTTGTCGTTGCTGCGGCAGGCAATGGGGAAGCGACGGGCGCTGTTTTCGGTGCCCAGCCGGTTGCTTATTGCCCCGCTGGTGCTGTTGGGCCAGAGGCGGATCACCCAGAGCCTGTTTGGTGACCTGGACATCGACAGCCGAAGATTCCGGGATACGTTTGCCTTCTCTGAAGCCAGAGGCATTCGGGAAGAGATTCATAAATCGGGCTACGAGTTTGCCTTGAATGCGCCAGCCTAGTGGCGGAGCCTCAAGAGGTTGTCCTCGGACATACAGAGTTCGCCGATTGGTGATTTTGATTCTAGGCCGCCGTGGAAGTTCGCACTGGAATCTACCGATTCCTGAAGGAATTGGCGGAGTTCCGGTCAGTGGCGCCCAGAACCTGGATCATGGAAGCGATGGCGCGCCACATGCGGGGGTCGCGAACGGGAGAGCCGCAAAGGCGGAGGGGCGCTGATCGGCCTTACGACCGCACGCTGTCGCCCCGGCCGGCGCCGGCGACGGTCAGCCAGATCAGCCGAAGATCGCGCCAAAGCGACATGTCGTCGAGATAGCGTGCGTCGCTCGCCGCCAGCCGTTCCGGTTCGGACATGTCGATGCCCTCGATCTGCGAAACCCCGGTGATGCCGGGCATTAGACCGTAAACGCCGCTGCGGCGGCGCGCGGCGATAAGTTCATGCTGGGTCGGGAGGCACGGCCGCGGGCCGACGAAGCTCATCTCGCCGCGGACGATGTTCCACAGTTGCGGAAGCTCGTCGATCTTGTAACGCCGCAGATAGGCGCCGAGCGGCGTGACGGCGGACGCCGCAACTTCGTGACTCGGAAGCTGCCTGGTGTCCGAGCGCATCGTGCGCAGCTTGTAGCAAGTGAAAAGGCGCTCATCCTTGCCGACGCGGAGTTGGCGAAAGATGCCGCTACCGTTCGAGCCGAGTCGGATCAGGATCGCAAACAGAACGATCACCGGACCTGCAAAGATCAAACCAAAGCTCGCCGCAACGACGTCGAAAAAGCGCTTCATGCATTGTTCTCTTGATGAAATCTGCTGCGCGGCCTGGTCGGAGCGAGCAGTGGCCGAGTGAGATTGAAACGCATTCGAGCATTTGGCGACGATCGAAAAACGCCTTCAAACTCCGATTATCGCCCTGACATCGACGGTTTGGGGCCGCTGTCCGTTCTGGGCGTAATCGCCAATCATTTCGGCTTTCCCAACATAACAGGCGGGTTCACCGGCGTCGACGCCTTCTTCGTTGTTTCCGGCTTCCGGATCACGCGTCTCATCGTCGACGTGATCCGGTCGAACCGCGTTTTCTGGGCTGATTTCTACGTCCGACGCTTCAGACGGATCTTGCCCGTCGGGCTGGGCGTTGTACGCGCAGCTCCGCTGGTGTCGGGCCGCTGTGTGCGGAGGTTGTGATCGAGGCGCTGTAGCCGGCGGCAGACCGATCCCGACCTCACGCGGCTTCCTGATATTGCGCGGAACGGCCGGCGTTCGGCGGCAATGGCGGCCGACCCGGAACCGTTCCCATCAACGCCTGTTGTGTGTCGGCAACGCTTCGCTGTGCGTTGCCAGGAGCGCGGCATGGCTCAGGACGACACCCGACTTCACGAAGCAGACCTCCCGGACGCCACCCAGCAGACTGTCGAATATGATGGTCCGGCGGGCGGCTGGGGCTCGCTGCAGGGCATCGCGCAGATCTTCGGCCGGGAGTGGAATACCCCGACGGTGATCGAGACGCTGATGCGCCAGAACAAGCCGAAAGGCTTCATGTGCGTGTCGTGCTCGTGGGCCAAGCCGGCCGACCACCACGCCTTCGAGTTCTGCGAGAACGGCGCCAAGGCGACGCTGTGGGAATTGACCAGCAAGCGCTGCACGCCGGAATTCTTCGCCGCGCACAGCGTCGCCGAGCTGCGCGGCTGGGCCGACTACGACCTCGAAATGCAGGGCCGCCTCACCTCACCGATGCGCTACGACGCCGCCACCGATCACTACGTGCCGTGCAGTTGGGACGAGGCGTTCCAGGGCATCGGCGAGCATCTGCGCGCGCTCGATCCGAAATCGGTGATCTTCTACGCCTCGGGCCGCGCCAGCCTCGAGACGTCCTATCTTTACGCCTTGTTCGCGCGGCTCTACGGCCACAACAATCTGCCCGACAGTTCCAACATGTGCCACGAGACCACCTCTGTGGCGCTGAAGAAGCTGATCGGCGTCGGCGTCGGCACGGTGGTGTTCGACGATCTGGCGAAATGCGATGCGATGTTCGTCTTCGGCCAGAACACCGGCTCCAACAGCCCGCGTTTCCTGCATCCGCTGCAGGAGGCGGCCCAGCGCGGCGTCAAGATCATCACTTTCAATCCGGTGCGCGAACGAGGGCTGGAGAGCTTCGTCAATCCGCAGAGCCCGACGCAGATGCTGACCGGCAAGGAAACCGCGATCAGCAGCCAGTATCATCAGGTCAAGGTCGGTGGCGACATCGCCGTGCTGCTCGGAATCTGCAAACACGTCTTCGCCGCGGACGACGCCGCCAAAGCAAGCGGCGGGACGCGGGTGCTCGATGTCAACTTCATCGCGGCCCATACCCATGGTCTCGACGCCTTCGAGGCCAAGGTCCGCGCCACCTCGTGGGAGCAGATCGAAACCGAGTCGGGACTGACCCGGACTGCGATCGAGGGCGCCGCGCAGGTCTATGTCGAAGCCGAGCGCGTCATCGGCGTTTTCGGCATGGGCCTGACCCAGCATGTGCACGGCTTCGACAACATCGCGATGCTGCTCAATCTTCTGTTGCTGAGGGGCAATATCGGTCGCCCCGGCGCCGGCATCTCGCCGGTGCGCGGCCATTCCAACGTTCAGGGCCAGCGCACCGTCGGCATTTCTGAAAAGCCGGAGTTGGTGCCGCTCGACAAGATGGCGCAGCAGTTCGGCTTCGCGCCGCCGCGCGACAAGGGCATGAACACGGTCGAGGCGTGCCACGGCCTGCTCGAGGGCAAGGTCAAGGCGTTCATCGGCTTAGGCGGCAATTTCATCCGCGCGATTCCGGATCAGGGCGTGCTGGAGGAGGCTTGGACCCGGATGCAACTCACCGTTCAGATCGCCACCAAGCTCAATCGCAGTCATCTGGTGAACGGGGAGTCGGCCTATCTGCTGCCCTGCCTCGGCCGCACCGAACAAGACGTCCAGGCTTCGGGTCCGCAGGCGGTGACCATCGAGGACACGTTCAGCTGCATTCAGGGCTCGATCGGGCTGCGCCAACCGGCGAGCGAGCAGCTCTTGTCCGAACTTGCGATCGTCGCCGGCATCGCCAAGGCGACGCTGCCGTCCAATCCAAAGGTGAAGTGGGACGAATGGGTCGGCGATTACGGCCTGGTGCGCGATCTGATCGAAGACAGCTATCCGGACATGTTCCACGACTTCAACGCGCGGATGTTCACGCCGGGCGGTTTCTACAAGGGCAACGAGGCGCGCGAGCGGATCTGGAAGACGGAGACCGGCAAGGCGGAGTTCACCACCCCCGAGATTTTGTCTTCGATCGGCTTCGACGATGCGCCGGGGCGCTATCGGCTGCTGACGATGCGCTCCAACGACCAGTTCAACACCACGATTTACGGCATGAGCGACCGGCTGCGCGGGATCGAGGGCCGTCGCGACGTGCTGCTGATCAATCCTGACGACATCGCCCGCGCGGGGCTCACCGACGGCCAGATGGTCTGGCTGGAAAGCGACGCCGCCGACGGTCTCCAACGCGAGGTCGGGCCGCTGAAGGTGACGCCGTTCAAGCTCCCCGACGGCTGCCTCGGCGGCTATTATCCGGAGATGAACCCGCTGATCGCGCTGACGCATCACGACAAGCAATCAAAGACCCCGGCCAACAAATCGGTGCCGGTGCGGATCAGGGCCTGAGCGGGCGCAATCAGGAACGTCGCGTCATCGGACCGTCATCGGCAGCCGCGCCATCCGCAAGGCAACGCCGGATCGATCGGATGATCCGCCCTGAGTCGCGAATCATGCAATGACTTCCGAACCAATTCCTTATGATTTCCGCCAACCCGAAACGTCATTTCGCCGCGCCAGCCTGGGCGGCGCACCATTGCAAGGCGTCACCGCCTCCGTCACACTCTATGGCGATGCAACAAGGCGTGCCTTCGAGCGTGGTTCGGATAGGGCGATCGCCTGAACCCGAACAGCCGCGGTCGACGGCGTATTGAGAGGCTTCATGAGTCAAGGTGTACCCGCTCCGCTTGCCCGCCACGCCATGGCCTATGTGCTGGCAGGAGGGCGCGGCAGCCGGTTGATGGAGTTGACCGACCGACGCGCCAAGCCGGCGGTATATTTCGGCGGCAAATCCCGGATTATCGACTTTGCGTTGTCCAATGCGCTGAATTCCGGCATCCGCCGCATCGCGGTGGCGACGCAGTACAAGGCCCACAGCCTGATCCGCCATCTGCAGCGCGGCTGGAACTTCTTCCGGCCGGAGCGCAACGAGAGCTTCGACATTCTGCCGGCGAGCCAGCGCGTATCCGACGACATGTGGTACCGAGGCACTGCTGATGCGGTCTATCAGAACATCGACATCATCGAGAGCTACGATCCGAAGTTCATCGTGCTGCTGGCCGGCGACCACGTCTACAAGATGGACTACGAGAAGATGCTGCAGCAGCACGTCGAGCAGGGCGCCGACGTCACCGTCGGCTGCCTCGAAGTGGCGCGCAGCGAGGCTTCCGCGTTCGGCGTGATGGACGTCGACGCCAAGGACGTGATCCGGTCGTTCCTGGAAAAGCCCGCCGATCCGCCCGCGATGCCGGGCAAGCCGGACAAGTCGCTGGTCAGCATGGGCATCTACGTGTTCGACACCAAGTTCCTGATCGAGGAACTGCACCGCGACGCCGCCAATCCGGACTCGTCGCATGATTTCGGCAAGGACATCATCCCCTACATCGTCAAGCACGGCAAAGCGGTGGCGCATCATTTCGACAAATCCTGCCGCCGCTCGCATGCCGAGGACACCAGCTACTGGCGCGACGTCGGCACCGTCGATGCTTACTGGGCGGCGAATATCGATCTCACCGACATCGTGCCGCAACTCGATCTGTACGATCGCGAATGGCCGATCTGGACCTATGGCGAGATCACGCCGCCGGCGAAATTCGTCCACGACAAGGACGGCCGGCGCGGCGAGGCGGTGTCGTCGCTGGTGTCCGGCGGCTGCATCATCTCGGGCGCGTCGTTGCGGCACACGCTGCTGTTCACCGGCGTGCGCGCGCACTCCTATACGCATATCGAGGGGGCGGTGATCCTGCCTTATGCGGATATCGGGCGATCGTGCCGGCTGACCAACGTCGTGGTCGACGCCGAGGTGCGGATTCCGGACGGTCTCGTCGTCGGCGAAGATCCCGAGCTCGACGCCAAGCGGTTCAGGAGGTCCGAGAACGGCACCTGCCTGATCACCCAGCCGATGATCGACAGGCTCGGCACATGACCACGCTGACGGCGCTCTCGGTCGCGTCGGAAATCTTTCCGCTGATCAAGACCGGCGGCCTCGCCGACGTCACCGGCGCGCTGCCGGCCGCGGTGAAGGCGCACGGCGTCGCGATGCGCACGCTGGTGCCGGGCTATCCGGCGGTGCTCGGCGGCATCGAGGATCCGCAGCAGGTCCACAGCTTCACGGAGTTTTTCGGCGGCAGCGCGCGGCTGCTGGCAGCGCGCTGCGACGAGCTGGAGCTGCTGGTGCTCGACGCGCCGCATCTCTATGTCCGCCCGGGCAATCCCTATGTCGGCCCCGACGCCAAGGATTGGCCCGACAACGCCTTGCGCTTTGCGGCGCTGGCGCAGGCCGGCGCCTGGATCGGGCAGGGCCTGCTGCCGGGCTATGCGCCGGATATCCTGCACGCGCATGATTGGCAGACCGGGCTGCTGCCGGCCTATCTGTGCTATAGCGGCCGGCCGGCCCCGAAATGCGTCTTCACCATCCACAATCTCGCTTATCAGGGCCAGTTTCCCTCCGAGCTGCTGGCCAGGCTCGGCCTGCCGGAGGCCGCCTTCAGCCTCGACGGCGTCGAGTACTATGGCGGCATCGGTTATCTGAAGGCCGGGCTGCAGCTTGCCGACCGCATCACCACGGTGTCGCCGAGCTACGCGCTGGAGATTCAGGGCTCGGAAGCCGGCATGGGGCTCGAGGGCTTGCTGCGGCTGCGCGCCGGCCAGCTCAGCGGCATTCTCAACGGCGTCGACACCAGGGTCTGGGACCCTTCGGCCGACCAGCTGATCCCCGCCACCTACGATGTCGAGACCATCGGCGCCCGCGCCCGCAACAAGCAGGCGCTGCAGGCCCGGTTCGGCCTGCGCGCCGAACCGGGCGCGCTGCTGTTCGGCGTCATCAGCCGGCTGTCCTGGCAAAAGGGTCTCGACATGCTGCTCGAGGTGCTGCCGGGGATGCTGGCGGACGGCGCCCAGCTCGCGCTGCTCGGCGCCGGCGATGCGCCGCTGGAGGCCGGCTTCCGCGATGCCGCGCTGAAATACCCGGGTCAAGTCGGCGCGGTGATCGGCTATGACGAGGCACTGGCGCATCAGATCCAGGCCGGCGCCGACGCGCTGCTGGTGCCGTCGCGCTTCGAGCCCTGCGGCCTGACCCAGCTCTGCGCGCTCCGCTACGGCGCGGTGCCGGTGGTGGCGCGGGTCGGGGGCCTCGCCGATACGGTGGTCGACGCCAACGAGATGGCGATCGCCACCGGGGTGGCGACCGGCGTCCAGTTCTCGCCGGTGACCGCGGACATGCTGACGGCGGCGCTGACCAAGACCCGCGCGCTCTATGCCGATCACGCGACCTGGCGCAATCTGCAGATCAACGGCATGACCACCGACGTGTCCTGGAAGAATCCGGCGCAGCATTACGCCAAGCTGTATCGCGAGCTGGTGGATGCGTAAGCGGAGGCTCGCGTAAGACTGATTGGGTGAGGCAGCAGCGCTTCAGCCGCCTCATCCGTGATCCCCGCGAAAGCGGGGATCCATTATCCCGGAGCGGTCGTTGTTGGGCTGTCGCGCTCACCACGCGATACTCTGGAATACTGGGTCGCCCGGACGAGCCGGGCGATGACCGTATTTGCGGGCGGTTGACGCCCACATCACGCTCGGTCGTTCAATGACCGAATGGATGTGTGGCTGGCGTCTCGCCTCACACCCCTTCGAACAGCGCGGTCGACAGATAGCGCTCCGAGAACGACGGCACGATCGCCACGATGGTCTTGCCGGCGTTTTCCGGGCGTTTGCCGAGTTCGATCGCGGCGGCGATCGCGGCGCCTGACGAGATCCCGCCGGCGATGCCTTCGTGCCGCGCCAGCGCGCGCGAGGTCGCGATCGCGGTCGGGCCGGCGATCTTGATCACCTCGTCGATCACCGCGCGGTCGAGAATGTCCGGCACGAAGCCGGCGCCGATACCCTGGATCTTGTGCGGACCGGGCGCGCCGCCGGACAGTACCGGGCTCTCCTCCGGCTCGACCGCGACGATTTTCAGCGACTGCTTGCGCGGCTTCAGCGCCTGGCCGACGCCCGTGATGGTCCCGCCGGTGCCGACGCCGGCGACGAAGATGTCGATCCCGCCATGGGTGTCGTTCCAGATTTCCTCCGCGGTGGTGCGGCGGTGGACTTCCGGGTTGGCGAGGTTCTTGAACTGCTGCGGCATCACCGCATTCGGGGTCGAGGCGATCAGCTCCTCGGCCTTGGCGATTGCGCCCTTCATGCCCTTGGCGGCTTCCGTCAGCACCAGCTCGGCGCCGAGGAACGCCAGCATCTTGCGGCGCTCGATCGACATCGATTCCGGCATCACCAGCTTCAGCCGGTAGCCCTTTGCGGCGGCGACGAAAGCCAGCGCGATTCCGGTGTTGCCCGAGGTCGGCTCGATCAGGATGGTGTCGGGCTTGATGATGCCCTCGCGCTCCATCGCGGCGATCATCGCCGCGCCGATGCGATCCTTCACGCTGGAGGCCGGGTTGAAATATTCGAGCTTGGCGAGAATCGTCGCCTTGACGCCGTTCTGCTCCGGCAGCCGGTTCAGCCGCACCAGCGGCGTATCGCCATAGGCGTCGGCGATCGAATCATAGACCCGGCCGCGGCCGGGCTGTTGGGCGGGCGCGGCCGCGCTGGACTTGATCGATGCGGTTGCTGCGCTGGACATGGTCGCCTCCGGGCTTGAGTGTCAGGTCGAAAACAGGCTGATTTACTACTCATCTGATATGCGGATCCCGCCGTCGTCAACGCGACCGGTAAATTTGGAACAATCACCTCCGCCAAACGACATTGCCGAACGCCCATTCTCCGGAACTGGTCCAATTTGGACGGAAATCCTGCAGCGGAACGGCTCTAATCTCGCGACGCCCTTCACAACGGCGTCATGCTGGCTGTAGTATCCCTACCTCATGCTGCTTCGCAGCGTCGATCGGACGGGGGTCAGGAGCGTTTCTTGAACGCGCATGTCTCGCAAGGCGGTTGGCCGGTGCTGGTGTTGAACGCGGACTTCCGGCCGCTCAGCTACTATCCGTTATCGCTTTGGTCGTGGCAGGACGCGGTCAAGGCGGTGTTCCTCGATCGCGTGAACATCGTGGAGCATTACGACCGCGCGGTTCACAGCCCGACCATGGAGTTCCGGCTGCCGAGCGTGGTTTCGCTGAAATCCTTCGTCAAGCCGTCGACGCATCCGGCCTTCACCCGGTTCAACGTTTTCCTGCGCGACAGGTTCTCGTGCCAATATTGCGGCGCGCCTGAGGACCTCACCTTCGACCACATCATCCCGCGCTCGAAGGGCGGTCAGACCACGTGGGAGAATGTGGTCGCCGCCTGCTCGCCCTGCAATCTGCGCAAGGGCAATCTGACGCCGATCCAGGCCAAGATGTTTCCGCGGCAGACGCCGTTCGCGCCGACAGTGCACCACTTGCACCGCAACGGCAGGATGTTTCCCCCGAACTACCTGCACGAGAGCTGGCTCGATTACTTGTATTGGGACACTGAGCTCGATCCGTAGAGCGCCGGCTGTGTGCGGGACAACTGCAGCGGATGCGGGATGAGGGTCTCGATGGTCCGCCACCAACTGCGCCAGATATGCCGCGCCAGATAGGGCGCAGCACATGCGGCGTTGGTTTTCGCATGTCCGCGCAACTCGCCCGGTCCGATCGCCGAACGGCTGCCAAGTAGCAACTTCTGAAACGTCAACTCGGTCGGTGGTTCAGTAGCAATTGCTTTGTTGCGTCAAGTCGCTCGGAGTCCGCCGGCATAGCCGGCGAACTCCGAGACGTCGACACTGCTGACCGGCCACGATTGATCGACCGCTGCCGCGCGCAGCGATCAGCCGAGCAGTGCGTAGGGCACCAGCGGGGCGAGGGTCATCAGCAGAGCGCCGCCGATCACGGCAGCTTCCATTCCGTTCAACTTGCGAAGCACCGACATCGTATCCTCCTGTTTGGTTGTTAGTGACCTGTTTACGAAGCGGGTCGCGCGCTGGATCACCACCACGACATCACAGCCGCGTGAGTCGGTGCGTGATCGACGCCGCGGCGCCGTCGATCGGCGTCGGCGGCTTTTTTTCGGCGCGGGGTGATCCAAATCGCGCTCTGGCACGTATCAGAAGCGAAATTCCTTTCTTTTCACGGCGGCAGCCGCATGTTCGTCCGGATCCAAGATGCTGACCGAACTCTCCACCACCTACGTACGACCGGCGACCATTTTTGCGCAGCCGCGACACAACGCGCGCTTTGCACCGCGCGGTCCGACGCTAGGCTGTTGCGTTCGGACAGGACGTCACTCACCGTCGCTGTCGATCGTAGTTCGCCCGGGAATGGACTGGTCGTCATGGATCATCCTCGACGCGACCCACGTGAATCCGCGCATGATTTGTCCGACTGCATCGTGCGGATCGCCACGGATCAGGACGAAGCGGCTTTCGATACGCTGTTCCGACACTTCGCGCCGCGGCTGAAATCGTATTTCACCAGGCGTGGCGGCGATCCGGCAATGGCGGAAGAGATCACCCAAGAGACAATGGTGCTGCTGTGGAAAAACGCCGCGCAGTTCGATCCGTCGAAAGCCTCGCCGGCAACCTGGATCTTCACCATCGCGCGCAACCTCGGCATCGACCGGTTGCGGCGCGCGAAGCGACCGTCGTTCGATCCGAACGATCCGGCGTTCATCCCGGACGCCGAGGAGCCGCCGGACCGCCAGTTTGAACGTGCCGAGGTGGAGCGAAGGGTTCGCGACGTGATGGATACGCTGTCAGCCAACGAGAAGAGTGTCTTGATGCTGTCGTTCTACGAAAATCAATCGCACGGCGAGATCGCCGAACGTCTCGGTCTGCCAGTCGGCACGGTGAAATCGCGCATAAGGCTGGCGTTCGGCAAGCTGCGCGCCGCGCTCGATGCACAGACGGGAGCCGCACAATGACGGTCCGGCATCACATCGGCGACGACCTGCTGCTGAGCTATGCGGCGGGCACGCTGGACGAGGCCTCGAGCCTCCTGGTCGCCACCCATCTCGCGCTGTGTCCGCACTGCCGCGCCCGAGCCGTGGCGGCGGATGATCTCGGTGGCGCGTTGTTCGAGGACCTGCCGGTGGCCGAGCTGTCGCCTGGGTTGCGCGACGCGGTGTTGGCGCGGCTGCGCAGCGAATCAGTCGCTGCGCCCGCGACGAGGCCGCACCGGCCGCGCTCCGACATCGTCATCCCGGAGCCGTTGCGCAGCTATCTCGGCGGCGACCTCGACACGTTGCGCTGGACGTCGGTGGCACCGCGGGTGCAGCAGATCGCGATCGATATTGCGAACTGCGGGCCGCGCGCGCGGATGCTTCGGTTTCAGCCCGGCACCCATGTGCCGGCGCACGGTCACGCCGGCCGCGAACTGACCCTGGTGCTGAGCGGCAGCCTGTGCGACCGCGACGCCGTGCTGGCGCGCGGCGACGTCGCCGAGACCGACGAACATACCGAGCACCAGCCCTACGCCGGGCCGGACAAGGATTGCATTTGCCTTGCCGTCACCGACGCTCCGCTGCGATTCAAGGGGATGTTCGCCCGGATGCTCCAGCCATGGTTCGGGATCTAGAGCATGATCCCGAAAAGTGGACACCGGTTTTCGGAAAAGATCATGCTCGAACAAGAACCTAAAGCGGGATGACGATTCGAAGATAAGTCATCTTGCTCTTGAGCTTCGGTTCTGGCCGACCGAACAGCTCTCCGCTTCAATTCGGACGATCATGGCGTATCGCTGGTCGGCACGCCACCGGTGGTCGTTTCGCCGATCCCCGCCGCGGCTTCCCGCGAGGCGGAGTAGATATCCCAGGCCGCGATGAAGATCGCCGCGATCACCGGCCCGATGACGAAGCCGTTGAGGCCAAAAACCTGGATGCCGCCGAGCGTCGAGATCAGCACGACGTAGTCCGGCATCCGCGTGTCCTTGCCGACCAGCACCGGACGCAGCACGTTGTCGACCGTGCCGATCACCATCGTGCCGAAGGCGATCAGCGCAACGCCCTGCCAGATCGATCCGGTGCCGAGCAAGTAGAGCGCCACCGGCAGCCAGACCAGACCGGCGCCGACCGCGGGCAGCAGCGACAGGAACGCCATCACCACGCCCCACAGCAGCGCGCCGTTGACGCCGAGGATATAGAACATCACGCCGCCGAGCGCGCCCTGGATCAGCGCGATCAGCATGTTGCCCTTGACGGTCGCGCGGATCACGACCGTGAACTTGCGCAGCAACTGGCTTTCCTGCTCGACCGACAGCGGCACGGCCCTCCGGATACGCGCCGCCAGCAGATCGCCGTCGCGGAGCAGGAAGAACAGCAGATAGACCATCACGCCCAGGTTGATGACGATCTCGACCGTTCCCTGACCGATGCCGATGGCCTGTCCCGCGAGATACTGACTGCCGCGCATCAACACGGCGGAAAGCCGTTCCTGAAGGTCGGAGAGGTTGCCGATGCTGAATCGCTCCAGCACCCCGCTGATCCAGGCCGGCGGCTCCGCCAGAACCTGTTTGAGATACTGAAGCATGTCCAGATTGCCGGACTCGATCCGGAGGAACATCGCCCGGGCTTCCTGCGCCAGCGCCGCGCCGATCAGCGAGATCGGAAGGATCACCATGGTGACGATGATCGCGACCGTCGTCAGCGCGGCCAGATTGCGGCGGAAGCCGAACGCGCGGTTCAGTTGCCGGTACAGCGGCGCGAACAGGATCGCGATCACCACGCCCCACAGCACTGCGCTGTAAAGCGGCAGCAAGATCCAGCCGAAGCCGATCGAGGCTACCAACAGCAGCAAGATGAAGAACCTGTTCTCCGAGGCGCGCATCCGAAAACTCCCTGGAGCATGATTCCGAAAACTGGCCGCCGGCCTTCGGAAACGATCATGCTCGAACAACAAGCCCGAGCAGCACGACGATTCGAAGATCGTTCGTCCTACTCCAGCGCATTCCCGGTTCTGATCGAATCAGAACCGAAGCTCCAGACTATTGTGGTGGCGCGTCTTCTTCACGCAAACCGCTAGCCGCTTCGCGCGAAAACGCGCGACGTCGGCGGAGCCAAACGTTCGAATCGGTCGATCGCTCCGCCGATCGTCGCAGTGCCCGTCAGGGTTGATACATTCTCGTTCCTGCAACGAGAAGTCCAGTGCTGCTAGTTCCGCGACGCTCGAGAACTGACGACTTTCAACGTTTGGCGCAGCATGGCGGCATCCAGAGGAATTCGTCCAGGTAGACGTACGAGCAACAAAATTAACGCTGCGAAAAGTTCCATGCCGCACCTTCCGTTGTAACTAGGTCGAAATCGGGACGACGCAGTCCCGGGTCGGTCGGTCGAGCGAAGCTGCGTCCCCTCGCTCGTCGGAATTGACGCATCATCACCCGGGCGCCCAAATCGGCAGGAATATCGATCATGTTCGCAAAGCTCTCCATTCGCGCCAAGGTCACGGCGCTTGTCGCGGCCCTTCTGATCGCCATGACCGGCCTCGGCGGGCTCGGGATTCTCAAGGTGCGGTCGATGAACTTTGCGGCGCTCGACCTCGCCACCAACTGGCTGCCGAGCATCAAGGTTCTCGGCGAATTGAGGTTCAACGTCCTCAACTACCGGACCATGATCCGCAATCACATGCTCGACGTCACCCCCGAAGGCAAAGCACGCTTCGAACAGCGTCTGGCGTCGATCGACGCGACCATCAAGAAGGACCAAGAGACCTATGCGGCGATGATTGCCTCGCCGGAAGAACGGCAGCTCTACGACAGCTGGGTCGTGCAGTGGAACGACTACAAGTCCGTGACCACGAAAATGCTCGAGATGTCACGCAAGGACATCGGAAAGGTCTCGGCGGAGTCGACCGACTTCCTGTTCAAGAACCTGAATCCGATCGGCGTCCGCATGGACGAGATCCTGCAGAAGGATATCGACATGAACGACAAGGGCGCGGACGGTGCGACCGCCTTGGCGGCCTCGACCTACTCCTCCGCCATCTACCTGGTCCTGACCATTCTGGGCGTTGCGATGGTCGTCGGCATCGTTGCGAGCGTGATGGTGATCCGCGACGTGGCGCAGGGCATTGCGTCGATCGTCAAGCCGATGCAGTCGCTCGGTCAGGGCGACCTCTCGGCGGACGTGCCGCATCGCGGCGAGAAGACCGAAGTCGGCTCGATGGCGGATGCGCTGCAGATCTTCAAGGACGCGCTGATCGCCAAGAAGGCCGCTGACGAAGACGCGGCGCGTGAAGCTGAGGCGAAGATCGCGCGCGGCCAACGCATCGATGCAGCGACCCGCCAGTTCGAAACCTCGATCGGCGAAATCGTCGAGACGGTGTCTTCGGCGTCGACCGAACTGGAGGCGTCGGCCGGCACGCTGACCGCCACGGCGGGACACGCCCAGGAACTGACCACCGCGGTCGCGGCGGCCTCGGAAGAAGCCTCGACCAATGTGCAGTCGGTGGCCTCGGCGACCGAAGAGATGTCGTCCTCGATCACCGAGATCAGCCGTCAGGTTCAGGAATCGGCGCGGATCGCCACCGAGGCGGTCGACCAGGCGCGCAAGACCAACGACAGCGTCGGGATGCTGTCAGCCGCCGCGGCGCGGATCGGCGACGTCGTCGAACTGATCAACACCATCGCCGGCCAGACCAATCTGCTGGCGCTGAACGCCACGATCGAGGCGGCTCGCGCCGGCGAAGCGGGGCGCGGCTTCGCGGTGGTGGCGAGCGAGGTCAAGGCGCTCGCCGAGCAGACCGCCAAGGCGACCGGCGAGATCGGCCAGCAGATCACCGGCATTCAGGCGGCGACCGATCAGTCGGTCTCGGCGATCAAGGAGATCGGCCAGACCATCGGCCGGATGTCGGAAATCGCCTCGACCATCGCCTCGGCGGTGGAAGAGCAGGGCGCGGCGACGCAGGAGATTTCGCGCAACGTGCAGCAGGCCGCACAGGGCACGCAGCAGGTTTCCGCCAACATCACCGACGTCCAGCGCGGCGCGACCGAAACCGGCTCGGCGTCGACGCAGGTTCTGTCCGCCGCGAAATCGCTGTCACAGGATAGCAACCGGCTGAAGGAAGAAGTCGCCAGGTTCCTCGAGACCGTTCGGGCGGCCTGAGCGCGCCGCGTCGAACGCGAAGCATTGATCCGACACCTGACGCCGCGCGACGATTGTCGCGCGGCGTCATGCTGTTGTCGGACCGCGCCTGACCGCTGATGGTGGCGCTGCATGGCGGCATCCGGAGGGATGCGTTCAAGTAGAACTACGAGCAACAAAATTAACGTTGCGAAAAGGCCGAATACCGCACTGTCCCATCCGAACCAGGTCGAATTCGGGGTGACGCAGTCCCAGGTCCGGTTGGTCGAGCGAAGCTTCGTCCCATCGCTCGTCTGAAATCACTCATGACCAACCGGGCGCCCAATCTTCAGGAATATCGATCATGTTCGCAACGCTCTCCATTCGCGCCAAGATCACGACGCTTGTCGCGGCTCTTCTGATTGCCATGACCTGCCTCGGCGGGCTCGGGATCCTCAAGGTGCGGTCGATGAACTTTGCGGCGCTCGACCTCGCCACCAACTGGCTGCCGACCATCAAGATGCTCGGTAATTTGAGGTACAACGTCCTCAACTACCGGACCGCGATCCGCGATCACCTCATCACGACGACGGCCGAAGGTATGGCCACCGTCGAAAAGAGGTTGGAGGCCATCGAAGGGACTATCCAGAAGGACCTGAAAACCTATGAGAAGATGATAACAACGCCGGAGGAAAGGCAGCTTTACGACGCTTGGCTCAGCGAGTGGGCCAAATACAAGCCCCTCGCGGCGAAAATGATCGACGCGTCGCGTAAGAGCGTCGGGCAGAGCTCCGAGGAAGCCACAGACCTGCTTTACAAGGTGGCGGGTCCGGTCGCCTCGCGGATGGACGAGATCCTGCAGAAGGATATCGATCTGAACGACAGGGGCGCGGACGGTTCGACCGCCTTGGCGGCCTCGACCTACTCCTCCGCCATCTACCTGATCGTGACGATTCTCGGCGTTGCAATCGTCGTCGGCATCGTCGCAAGCGTGATGGTGATCCGCGACGTGGCGCAGGGCATTGCGTCGATCGTCAAGCCGATGCAGTCGCTCGGTCAGGGCGACCTCTCGGCGGACGTGCCGCATCGCGGCGAAAAGACCGAAATCGGCTCGATGGCGGATGCGCTGCAGATCTTCAAGGACGCGCTGATTTCCAAGAAGGCTGCTGACGAAGATGCGGCGCGTGAAGCGGAGGCGAAGATCGCGCGCGGCCAACGCGTCGATTCAGCGACCCGCCAGTTCGAAACCTCGATCGGCGAAATCGTCGAGACGGTGTCGTCGGCGTCGACCGAACTGGAGGCGTCGGCCGCCACGCTGACCGCCACGGCCGGACACGCCCAGGAACTGACCACCGCGGTCGCCGCCGCCTCGGAAGAAGCCTCGACCAATGTGCAGTCGGTGGCCTCGGCGACCGAAGAGATGTCGTCCTCGATCACCGAGATCAGCCGTCAGGTTCAGGAATCGGCGCGGATCGCCAGTGAGGCGGTCGATCAGGCGCGCAAGACCAATGACAGCGTCGGGATGCTGTCAGCCGCCGCGGCGCGGATCGGCGACGTCGTCGAACTGATCAACACCATCGCCGGCCAGACCAATCTGCTGGCGCTGAACGCTACGATCGAGGCCGCCCGCGCCGGCGAAGCGGGGCGCGGCTTCGCGGTGGTGGCGAGCGAGGTCAAGGCGCTCGCCGAGCAGACCGCCAAGGCGACCGGGGAGATCGGCCAGCAGATCACCGGCATTCAGACCGCGACCGTTCAGTCGGTCTCGGCGATCAAGGAGATCGGCCAGACCATCGACCGGATGTCGGAAATCGCCTCGACCATCGCCTCGGCGGTGGAAGAGCAGGGCGCGGCGACGCAGGAGATTTCGCGCAACGTGCAGCAGGCCGCGCAGGGCACGCAGCAGGTTTCCGCCAACATCACCGACGTTCAGCGCGGCGCGACCGAAACCGGCTCGGCGTCGACGCAGGTTCTGTCCGCCGCGAAATCGCTGTCGCAGGACAGCAACCGGCTGAAGCAAGAAGTCGCCAGGTTCCTCGAAACCGTTCGGGCCGCCTGAGCCGTCATCGCTTCGAATTCGACGCATCGGTCCGACACCTGACGCCGCGCGACAATTGTCGCGCGGCGTCATGCTGCGGGGTTGCTTTGATCGGGAGGGCTGCCACTCTCTGCATGTGCGGTCGCGTGGCCGCGGACTTGCCTGGAGAGAATCGCGATGAGCGACGCCGTGGTCGACGACATCGTCGCGCTGTTGCCGCCCTTGCTGCAGTCGATCGAAGCGCTCGGCTTCGTCGCGCGCTATCTGCATCCGCCCGAGTTCGGCGAAGTGATGCGGCTTGCAGGCACGCCGGACGCACAGCTTCGCAGCGAATTGCCGCGGGTCGCGAAATGGCCCGATCAGTTCGCGCATTTGCGCGAGCCGCTGCGGATGGCGGGCGATCATGCGCTGGCGGCATTCGACGGGCTGCGCGCGGTCGATTCCGGCGCGGGCGATCTCGGCGCGGTGTTCCGCGCGCTGCGTCATCTGCCGCAGGCGCTGGAGGCGTTGTATCCGCTGGCGGCGACGCTGCCGCCGGTGTCGGGCCTCTATCTCGATCCGGCGCTGCAACAGGACGAAGCCCTGCACGCCCGGCTGGCGCAGCCGAAGTATGCTGACAGCGGGGTCTTTCACTACGCCAACGAACCGGGCAGTCGCGGCGGCTTCTCGTTCTACGTGCCGGAGTACTACACGCCGGACCGCGCCTGGCCGCTGGTGGTGGCGCTGCATGGCGGCAGCGGCAATGGCCGGCTGTTTCTATGGAGCTGGCTGCGCGACGCCCGCAGCCGCGGCGCCATCGTGGTCGCGCCGACCGCGACGGGCCGGACCTGGGCGCTGATGGGCGACGACGCCGACACGCCGAACCTCGCGCGCATCGTCGATTTCATCCGCTCGCGATGGTCGATCGATCCGGAACGGCTGCTGGTCACCGGGCTCAGCGACGGCGGCACGTTCTGCTACGTCACGGGCCTTGACGACGCGTCGCCCTTCACCCATCTCGCGCCGATCGCCGCGAGCTTCCATCCGCTGCTGGCCGGCATGGCCAGCGCCGACCGGCTGCGCGGCCTGCCGATCCAGATCGTGCACGGCCGGCACGACTGGATGTTCCCGGTCGAACTGGCGCGGCAGGCGCAGCAGGCGCTGTTCAAGGCCGGCGCCGATGTGAGCTATCGCGAGATCGAGGATCTCAGCCACACTTATCCGCGCGAAATCAACGCGGCGCTGCTCGACTGGCTGAACGGCGCGGGATGAAAGACGAGAGCTTTTCGGTTCTGATTGAATCGGAACCGGAGCTCTAAGCTCGCCGCAGCTTCAGCGCGGCGGACTTCGCCAGTTCGACGGCCTGTCCGCGATCAGCATACAGCGCCAGCAGAAGCAGCACGAAGCCGGCATGAAACAACCCGGCGCCGAAGGCCACATCCGCCATCTGCCAGATCACGACCGGCGCGGCGCACATCAGCGCCGGCGCGAGCGTGTAGGCGACCTTCAGCGCCGGCGACGCCGGAAAGCCGAGACGCCACACCGAGACGCCGAGCGCGACCAAAGCGAGCAGGGCTTTCACCGCGGCCATGAAGCGCAGCAGCATCACCAGTTCGGCGTCGGATGACGTGACGGCGAGGGTGCTGGCTTCTGGCGACGAAACCAGCAGCGCGATGGCGATCGCCGAGACCGCAGCGAGAAGCGCGATGGCGCGGCGCGGCGCCGATCCGTGTACGCGATGCGTAGCAGCGGCGGACGTCGGCAAGGCTGAAGCGTCGGTCATGGTCCGGCTCCTTACGGTAGCAAGACCACAAATTAGCGCGTTGCCGGAGCGTGTTCAAATCACAACCTGCACAACCACACAGGCGGGTCGTCGCCCGGCTCGTCCGGGCGACCCAGTATTGCGGAGCGTTCGTGCCCATCATCGGCGCCCTGCGATACTGGGCCCTCCGCTTTCGCGGAGGGTGACGGCTGAGGATGGGGCGGGTGCTTCGACAGACGCGCGCACGGCGCCAGCCGGGCGACTACTTCACCAGCAGCGTGACCGCGACCGGCACCAGCATCGCCGTGATCAGCGCGTTCAGGCTCATCGCGATGCCGGCGAACACGCCGGCGATGGCGTCGACCTGGAACGCCCGCGCGGTGCCGATGCCGTGCGAGGCGAGCCCGACCGAGAAGCCGCGAGCACGGAAATCCCGGATGCCGAGCGCGTTCATCAGCGGCGTCACCATGATCGCGCCCATCACGCCGGTGAGGACCACCGCGACCGCGGTCAGCGACGGATCGGCATTCAGCGACTCGCTGATGCCCATCGCGACGCCGGCGGTGACCGATTTCGACGCCAGCGACAGCACCACCGTCTCCGGCAGGCCGGCGAGCTGGGCGAGCACCATCACCGAGACGATCGCCACGATGCAGCCGACCACCAGCGCCAGCGCCATCGGCACGATCGCGGCGATCACTTGCCGGCGGTTCTCGTACAGCGGCACCGCCAGCGCCACGGTTGCCGGGCCGAGCAGGAAGTGCACGAACTGCGCGCCGCTGAAGTAAGTGGTGTAGGAGGTGCCGGTCAGCCAGAGAAAGGCGCCGATGATCCAGATCGCGTGCAGCACCGGATTGGCCAGCGGACTGCGTCCGGTCGCCTGCGACACGGCATCGGTCGCCGCATAGACCAGCAGCGTCACCGTCAGCCACAGCAGCGGCGTCTGCGAGAGATAGACCCACAGCGAAAACGGGGTGGCGCTCATCGCGAGCCCCACATCGACAGCAGCCGCGCCGTGACCAGAAAGGTCGCCACCGTCACCAGCAGGGTGATCAGCACCGAGCCGGCCAGCACCAGCACGATGACGACGCCGTGGGTCGCGATCAGGTCGAGCTGCTGGATCGCACCGACCCCAGCCGGCACGAACAGCAGCGACAGATGCGCCAGCATCCCCTTCGAGGCATTCTCGACGCCGTCATTGCGCAGCGGGCCGCGCGCCAGCCAGCCGAGCCGGTCGCGCGCGAGCAACAGACCCAGCAGCAGCAGCAGCCCGATCACCGGGCCGGGCAGCGGCACCGCGAGGGCGCGGACCGCCGCCTCGGCGGTGAGCTGGCATAGGAGAATCAGACCGAGACTTGCGATCATCTGTGACCCCGGGCGTGCGTGAAGCCGCACGCATGGGGTGTTTCAGACAAGCCTGTCAATCGCCCGGCCGCGCGTGGCCGGGATGCAAGATGCCATCACTCAGGCCTTGAGCCGCTTGTTGCACTCGCTCCAATAGCCGCCACCCTTCTGGATCCATTTCAGGCCGCCGGTGGTGTTGGCGGCCTTGTTGGCTTTCCATTGTTCGGCGCAGGTGTGCAGCCGGGCGCGGGCCGCCGGCTCCTTGGCGAATTTCGCATCGACCGCGGTCGGGAAGGTCGGCGGTCCGGCCGAGGCCGCGGCGGGTTCGGCCGGCTTCGCCTTCGGCTTGGCTTCAGATTTGGCTTCGGATTTGGCCGCGGATTTTGCTTCAGGCTTGTCCTTTGCCTCGACGGCCTTGGAGTCCGCTTCGGCGGCGGAATCGCTTGCGCATTGCGCCTTGCGGAAATCGTTCCAGCCTTGACCGTTCAGCGTCCCGGCGGTCTTGGCGGCCTGATACTTGGCGCTGCATTCCTGAGCGGTCAGCGCGTGGCCGGGTGCGGCCGACGCCAGCGTCAGCAGCGCCGTTCCCATCAAGGCGCTTGCGATTGTTACGATCTGTGGAGCCCTCATCGTCCCATCTCCCGGTTTCATGAACCGGGAGCATCCTAGCGTCGGGTTACGCCGTGACAATTGCGAACTGATTAGCTTACAACCAATACCATCGGCCCGCGCCGGCGGTATAGCGGGGCGCGTTGATCGCATTTGTCGGCGGTATTTGGATTTGCGATAAGGTCGCGTGTCCCAGAATTCCGCGTTGACCGCCCCGAGCCTGCGGTCGAGAACCCTGAACGTACTCGAAACGATCGCGATCGGCGCTGCCGGTGGCGGGCTGTCTTATTGGGTGCAGCTCCCCGGCGGGCTGATCACCGGCGCGATGGTCGCGGTCGCCGCCGCGGGCCTGGCTGGTCGCAACATGGGCCTGCCGCCGCCGTTGTCCCATATCGTTCTGATGGCGCTTGGCGTCTCGCTCGGCTCGATGGTCTCGCCGGCGATGATCCACAACCTCAGTTCCTACCCGGTGACGATCGGGCTGCTGGCGATCGCGACCTTCTTCGCCACCTTCGGCAGCGCGATCTATCTGCAGCGGATTCATGGTTGGGACCGCACCTCGGCGCTGCTCGCCGGCAGCCCGGGGGCGCTGTCGCAGATCATCATGCTGGCCACCGAGCGCAAGGCCAATGTGCCGGGCATCGCCGTCGTGCAGATCATGCGGGTGATCATCCTGACCAGCGCGGTGCCAATGCTGCTGGCGATGACCGGGATGATGGCGCACGGCCCGCTGCCGGTGCGCGGACCGGAGGCAACGCCGCTGGTGCTGGCCGCAGTTGTCGCGGTCGCGGTCGCGGCGGCGCTGCTGCTGCGTCTTATCAATTTTCCGGCGAGCTGGATGTTCGGCGCGATGCTGGGCTCCTCGGTGCTGCACGGCTCCGGGCTGGTCGAGGGCACGCTACCCGAATGGGCCTATCTGTCGGCGCTGGTCGGGATCGGCACGCTGATCGGATCGCGGTTCGGCGCGATCAAGTTGCGCACCATCCTCAGCTATCTCGGCGCGGCGCTCGGCTCGTTCGCGGTTGCCATCGCGATCTCGGGGGTCTTCGTCGTCGCCATTCTCCTGACCACGCCGGTTCGGCTCAGCGATGTTGTGGTGGCGTTCTCGCCCGGCGCGATGGATGCGATGATGGCGCTGGCGCTGACGCTGAACATCGATCCGGTGTTCGTCGGCGCGCATCATCTGTCGCGCTTCATCTATGTCTCGATCGTGACGCCCGGCATCGTCCACTGGTTCGGCCGCAGCCCGGACGATCTCGACGACTGAAGATCCGGACCGGATCCCCGCGTTGTCGCGCAGGACGATACCGGCAAAGGGATCAGGACCTGGAGCATGACCCCGAGACACCGGTTTTCGGAAAAGATCATGCTCAAACATGACCCGAGAGCGGCATGACGATTCGAAGATTAGTCATCCCGCTTTAGGGTTGCTCGAAGAGCGCGTCGTTTTGGGTGCGCCAAGCCTGGTCCGATAGCCAGTTGTAGTCCTGATCAGGCATCACCGGCACCGTTCTCATGACGTCCTTCGCAATGGGAAGAAAGAAGCTCGATCGATCCTGCGTCACCTGGAGCGATCGAATCGGCACCACGATGCTGTCCTTGCCGGTGGTGAAGAACCCGCCCGAGGCGATGATCGCGTAGTCTCGACCGTCCTTGGTGCCGAATACGATGTTCCGGACCTCGCCGACGATCTTGTCGTCGGAACTGCGGACCTCCGCCCCGATCATCTCGTCGGTGCGCAGACCGGGCGTCAGCTGGTCGATCCTGATCAGCGGTTTGGCGTCCTTTTTGCCACGGTTGCCGGCCGCGGCCCCGCGGCGGACTTTCGGCTCGCGAGCGGAATTCTGGATGTCGGCCTGTTCCTCATCATTATCTCCCAACGATCCCATCGGCGGTCCGGCGATGAGTTCGCGAATGTTGGCGAGGAGACGCTCGCAGTCTTCGTGACGTCCATAGGATCGCAGCGTAAAGGCGGCGTCCCTCAAGCTTCGGAGGTCGCGCACCGACTGACTGTTCGCCGGCCCGCGAAATCGCGGGTTCTCCTGAATCGCCTCCTCGAGCTTTGCGTCGGCGATTTCGCACTCGGCCAGCGCGTGCGTCATGCCGACGGTGCTGATCACGGCAGCCATGAGCAGGATCTTTACGGGTGTCATCTGTGATTTGCCTGTGTGTGGCCCGACGCTCGCGATCGGGACGTGTGAGCTAACAGCATTCGACGAATTCGGCCCGGCCCTCACGCCACCGCGGTCAGCCCGCGAACAGCGTCGATGATCTGCGATGTTTCGTAGGGCTTGAGGAAGAACAGAGCGCCTGCGGGGAGATCGCTGGCCTGCAGCTTGAAACGTCCGGAAGCCGCGATGATCTTGATCGGGGGCCATCGTTCCCGGACCGTCGCCGCCAGTTCCAGCCCGTTCATGGCGCCCGGCATTTCGATGTCGGTGAACATCAACCGGATGTCCGGATCGGCTTCGAGCATCTTGATGCCTTCATCCGCATTGACCGCCTCCGCAACATTGAATCCCGCCACGCGCAGAACCTCGACGACGTCGAGACGAATGAAGGTTTCGTTTTCGACGACGAGAATGCGAATGGGAGAAAGGATTGACGGCATATAGAATGGACTCACAAGACTCGCGTTTGTTTCCCGGCCCCCGTGAGAGGCCTGCTTTTCGCGCATCGATCGCTCGTCTAGGGCGGGTCAACGGGAAACTTGATCGTGAACAATGCTCCCCTCGGGAGGTTCTTCGAGATCGTCAGCTCGCCCAACAGCTGCCGGACCAGACCGAGGATGACACGGAAGCCGAGGCTCTTGCGCGGCTGGTTGATGTCGAACCCGTCGGGCAGGCCGGCGCCTTCGTCGGATATCTCGACCAGCAGGTGCCCGTTGATTTCCCGGGCGTCCAACCTGATCACACCATGTCCATCGACATAGGCATATTTGATGGCATTGGTCACAAGTTCGTTGACCAGCAGGCCTAACGGAATGGCCTTGTCGGCAGACAGGATGATGTCGTCGGAACGACATTGAATGACATGTTCCGGCGCCGAACCCTGAAGCGTCTCGCAGAGATGACTGACGAAGTCGGACAGATCGACGAAGCCGACCTTGCTGCCGCGCCAGAGATGATCGTGAACCCCCGCGATCGAAGCGACCCGCATGGCGGCGTCTTCCAATGCGTTCTTCACGTCCGCGGACTCCGAGCCCCGTGCCTGGACACGTAGCAGGCCGACGACCGAGGTCAGGCTGTTCTTGACGCGATGACTCATCTCGCGCGTCAGCAGGGCCTCATGATCGAGCGCTTCCTGAAGTTTAGCGTCCGCGTGCTGACGTTCGATGGCGATGCCCAGCAGGCCCGCGAAGCCGGCCAGAAAATCCGCATCGGCGTCGTCGAACTGTCCAGGATCCGGACTGTCCGCTTCGAGAACACCGAAGGCCGTGTCGCCCTCGCCACCCCGCCTGATCAGGACATTGATGGCGCGTTTGATACCATGGTCGGCCAGAAGTTTCGGCGTTCGGAACCGCGTCTCGTCCTGTAGGTGATTGGAGACTACCGATTGCCCGGTTTGAAAGGCAAAGCCTGCAGGCGATTCGATGTCGGCGCCGAGCGAAACATGGTCCACTGTGCCGGCCGGCCAGCCGATTCCTGCCCGTACGATCAAGCGCTTTTCGACCGCGACGTACTCCAGAACCTTCGCGAATGAGCATCCCAGACCGCGGGCGCTAAGGTCGACCGCCTGCTGAAGAATTTGCCGGAAATCGCGCGTCTGCAACGCAGCCGTCCCGAATTCCCGGAGAAGCGCTTGTTGGCGGCGGCGATACGGAAGTTCTTCGAGGCGATTGAGCGAAGCCTCCGGGGCGGTCGCGGGGGCCGGCCTGTGTTCGCTGGGCATGACGCTGCCAATTCTGGGTAGCGTCACTTCGTAGACGCGCTGGCCATACACAAGAGTCGAAACGAGCTCCCGTACCAACTTTCTGAAATGACGACCTTTGGCAACGCATCCGAGATCGTTCGGTTCCGTTGGTGCGACCGAGCGGCATTCGCAGGCGGAGACGAAACCTCAGCGCCTGATCCGGGCGATTCCCCAAGCGGCGAGTGCGGCGAGGGCAAGCGAGACCAGAACATTGTAGCCGGCGAGCGACAGGCCGAGAAACCGCCATTGAACCTCGTCGCAGCGCATCACCTTCACTTTGTCGAGCTGGTCGAGCAGGCTGCCAGCCTTGCCGAAATCGAGCACCGGGCCGGCGCAATCGGTCGGGCCGGTCCAGAATTTCCATTCGACGCCGGCATGGTAGGCGCCGAGCCCGGCATTGCCGAGCGCCAGCACCGCCAGCACCGCCAGGCCGGCGATCAGAAGCGAGATCGGGGCTTCGCGCCAGGCGCCGAGCGCGATCAGGCCGGCGAGCGGGATCGCCGCATAATATGCGTAGCGCTGCTCGAGGCAGAGCGGGCAGGGCGTGAGGTCGAGCGCCAGTTGGAAAAACCACGCGGCCCCGAGCGCCGCGGCGGCGATGACCGCATAGGTCAACGCCACGTTGCGCGCGATGCGCGCCGCGCGGGCCGGCCGGAAGCCGAGGCCGGTGTGGTGGAGGAGGTTGGCGGTCACGGGGTTCTCCGGGTGCGGCTGGCGTCGTATCCCGCGCCCATGGCGGTGTCGAGACGGCGGCCGATCAAACCGCGGTGTTCGTGGATCGCAGCGCAAACGCCGGTGCGGGTTGACCGGGACCTTACGCCCGCTATAGTCCGCGCGCTTCGCGGCGCAGGTCGATTCCCCGCCCGCGCAGGCCCCTGTGGCGGAACTGGTAGACGCGCTCGACTCAAAATCGAGTTCCGCAAGGAGTGCTGGTTCGATTCCGGCCAGGGGCACCATTGCTTTTGCGCGAATCCGCCATCGACAGACTTCCGGCCGATGTCGCCGGTGCGTGGATGGTCGCACTCAACCCGCTCGATATGAACCGTGCTGTCGGATCCTATGCTGTCCGATCCGGGGCTGTGAGATCCGGTGCGCAGAAGCTCTGTCCGCGCGCCGCTCAGCTCGTCGTTTACCGGGAGCGTTTTCGAGCGACGTGGAAACCGGTTCGCGTGAAGAAAACGCATCAGAACAAAAAGTTAGAGCTCCGGTTCTGATTCTATCAGAGCCGGAAAAGCTCCAGGCTGCAACCGCGCGGGACATCTCGAATTGATCGCGAACAATGGACGATGAGGTTGCATCGCGTACTGATATAGGTGCATTTTTCGAGTCAGTGAATTAGATTATGTGACTTAGTCAATTATTAGGGTCTTTTTCCGCAGGAGCTGAAATTGCTGGGTGGGCTCCCCGAATGGCATCGTCTCGACCCTTCGGCGGAGCCTGAAGCCGTCAGGCGCTGTCTGGAAAGCTTCGATCCGCCCGTAGAAGCCGTTGCTATTCCGTGGCGCGAGGATCTGTTCCTGGATAGCTACTACCTTCCGTTCGAGAGGTCCGGCACGGATCGCGCTCCCATCGCTGTGTGCATTGGAGAGATGCGTAGCAAGGAAGAGTTGTTGATCGTCATGGCGCGGCCAGCGCGCGAACGGCGCCTCGCGCTGCTTTGTGTCGATTCCGGCAGCGACGATGTTGAGGCGCCCCGGCGGTCCGTGCGCCCCGAGAGCTGCGTGACGGCGGTGATCGACTATCTGGTCGAGCTCCCCGGGATCGATCCCAACCGGATCGCCCTGATCGCGGATGGCAGCCCGTCATCGCTGATCGCGAAGGGTGTTGTCATGGACGGGCGCGTGGCCGCGGCGGTGTGCGATGGCGGACTCTGGGAGCTGTGGGAACACGCGCAAACCGCTTCGCTGCCAGGCTATCTCGGCGCGATCGCGCCGACCCCGATCGTCGCAGCGATCCGTTGCCCGACGCTGATCCCATTGCTGCCGGGCAGCGGCATCGATCCGGTCTACGCGAAAGACCTCCTATCCAGCCATCAGGCCCGCGACCGCCGCATCGCTATCGCCGACCTTGCCCCACAGCAAAGCGAGATGGCGCCAGCCGATTCGCGGATCTGGGCCGAGACAACCCTGAACTGGGTCAGCAGACAGCTGGACGGAATTCAAAAGATCGCGGAGCGATAGCGGCGTCAGGCCCCGGTCGAAACCGTTCCAGAGCAGAATGACTTATCTTCGAATCGTCAGCCCGCTCCAGGTTATTGTTTGAGCACGATCTTTTCCGAAAACCGGTATCCCGTTTTCGGGATCATGCTCTAGCAGACTGTTGAAGAAGTCCTGCATTCATTGGGATTGAAGGTTGCAGTCGTTCGACATGCGACGGCTTCAGCTTTGAGTGCGGATGGCCTCGCTGTCTTGGGGAGCTTCACGCCGCTGCTCTCAGGAGCTTTGGTAGGCGGATCAGATTGTAGGCCGCCATGTCCTGGTCGCCGCCGTCCTTGCGGCGGAAGCTCTTGATCGACGCCCACGCCTCGATCAGCGTGCCATCGACCGAGAAGTGTTCGCTCGACAGC
>NZ_FODT01000015.1 GCF_900110435.1 Rhodopseudomonas pseudopalustris | reverse complement strand
TGGCGTGAGCCGTATGCACCGCTTTCAGAAATATATGGACGACACCCTGGATGCGGCGGCCACGAAGGCTGAGCAGGCGGTAGCCGATGCGCTCGGAAAGCTGCACGAGCTCGTCTGCCTTCGGGCGACCGACTTCGCTGATCGGCTCGAGCAGGTGCGAAAGCGCGATGCCGGGTTGGCCGACCTGCTCACGAGCTTTCAGTCGGCAGCGGTTAAGCGCCGGGAGCAGGCGATTGCACGCCTTCGCGGCGAGCCGCACGAGCCCGCCCCTGCCATCGTGGTGCCGATCGATGAGGTGCAGGCGTTTGCTGTGAAGCTGAAGGCGGAAAAGGATGGGCTGGCGCAGGCGGGCAACGCCGAGGAGCGGGCCAAGCTCACGACCGAGAAGGCCGAGCTCGAAGATCGGAAGACGCTATCGGCCAACAAGGGGAAGCTTGTCACCCGGCGCGATCTGCTCGTCGTCGACGATGCGTACGGCAAGGCTCTTACGGACGTCCAGACTCGTGGCATCACCCAGCGCGCGAACGAGCTGCTCGACACGCATCTGACGACGGCCGTGGTGACGAAGTTCGATACGGAGCGCACGCGCTTCGACATCATGCATCTGAATGTCGGGCTCGCGCGCAAGAGCGGCCAGACCAAGGCGGAATTCGAGGTCAACCCGAACACCAAGCTGACCAAGGTGACGTCAGAGATCCTCAGCGAAGGCGAGCAGCGCGCCTTGGCGTTGGCCGGCTTCCTGACTGAGGTCGCCCTCACCGACGGGTCGGGTGCGATCGTCATCGACGATCCGGTGTCCTCACTCGACCGCGATCGCAGCGTCAAGGTGGCGGAGCGCATCGCCGAGGAGGCGTCGAAGCGACAGGTTATCGTATTCACCCACGACATAGTCTTCTTCAATGAACTCTGCCGCACCGCCGACGCTCAGGGGATCGAGCCGGTCACGGTCGCGCTTTTCAGCGACAAGAGCGCCGCCGGCAAAATCGATACTGCAGGCATGCCGTGGAAGGGCCTGAATGTCGCCAAGCGCATCGGCCGGATCAAGAACGACTCTGCCCAACTGTCGAAGCTGCATACGACCAGCCCGGCCGATTACGAAGTCGCGGTGAAGAACCTATATGGCCGGCTTCGCGACACCTACGAGCGCGTTGTCGAGGAGATCATCTTCCGGGATATCGTGCGGCGCGGCACCGATGTCATCCAAACACAGTTGCTGCGCTATGTTCGTCTCTCCGATGCGCTCGCCATCCGCTTCCACGAGGGCATGACGCGCGCGAATACGCACAGCCATGACAACCCGGCGGCCGACACCGTGCCCGTGCCCACGCCCGATGAGTTCGCGAGCGATATCGCGGACCTTGAGCTTCTGATCGCCAGTCTCAAGGCAGACAGTGACGCTGCCGAGATAGCTCGTCCGCAGATGAAGCCCAAGAAATGAAGAGCAGGACATCGCGTGTCGCGGGCGGCGGGCGAGCTATTCCGGATCACACGACGCGAACGAACGGAACCCGTCAAGCGTCTGTCGGTCCTCATCAGGCCAGAAGACCTTGGCACATGACCGTCAGCGGAACGACGGCGCGCGGCCGGCATTTGAACTCCGATTTTGAGTTGGTGATAGCCTTCATCAAGCTCTCGGCCTCCCGCGTATTGCGCACGAACGCGGCCTGAACTGTTGAGGGAAGCTTGAAGTCACCTTTGCAGCGCCACTCTCGTTCATGCAGCCAACTGATCCAGCCCTTCTTGCTTACCTCGAGACGAACAACACGCCAGAGTTCGCTGTGGGGGACTTTCAGCTCCCTGGTTTCGGAATCCGAGAGATAGAGGACCGGACGGCAGCCCTCGCCATAGGCGTACCGCTTCGTGACTGCGATTCCGTATGGTTCGTAGCGTGGAGATTGCGGATCGGAATTCTCCGGTGTGAGGACGTATTTGAGCGAGGCGAAGGGCACGTCCATGAAGCAAGCTGCCTTGCTCGGCCCCTTGATGAATCCCTTCTTGGAGCTACTGCCCCAGATTTTGCCTGTCTTCAGAATGCTGACCAGGTTGTCGTAGGCGGAGAATTCGTCTTCAGGCTTCGTGTTCTTGGTCAAATGAAGAAGATACGGCGTCAGGTCAGGCCGCGCATTGAATGGCAATTCGTCGAAAGCAGGAAGCGGCATGGCGGCGATCTTCTCTTCGAAATGGTGGCGCAAACGGTCACCCATGTTTGCACTTTACGGCGGAGAGCGTTGATCGTCGCAGCAATCTCGGCCGGGTCATTGCTTTGCCTCGTCGATAGCAAGCAATCGCCGCGCCTCTGCGAGCAACCAATCTGCGTGGTCGTCACCTTCCTCCAGCTCCCAGCCTTTTGCCTTGGCGATTTCATAACCGACGATCTCTCGAGCCTTTCGAGACGACCAGCCCATGATCTTCGTCATCTGCCTGATATCGGCAAGAACTTCAAAGGCGCGGGTGCGATGGTCCGCGAAGTCGTCGATCGCCTCCATCAGTGGTGCGTTGGCGACTGCGATCGCCGCGGCTCGCTCGAAATCGATCTCATGGGGCGAATGCGGTACGGCACCTTCGACGAGTTCGCGCAGGTTATCGAGCGTCAGACTTTGCTCCGAGAGGCCAGCCCGGCGTCGTTGAAGCTCGGCGCTCACGTTGCGGCAGTCATGACAGATGAGAACGCTTCGGTACGAGCCGATAATGATCTGGCTCGCCGCATCGAGGCGCCGTCTTGCTAGACTCTCTTCGTCGTCCTCGGGAACGTATTCGACAACTCGGTGAATACGAGCGGTCCATTTTCCGCGGTTCGATTTTCGGCAGATCTCGCGCTTCGATCGATCGCAGCAGGGGCACAGCCAATCCGGCCCCGCGTGGTTCCATGTCTTTGTTTCGCCCTGAGCGGCTTCGACAGCAGCGAACTCGCTGTCGGTTGGCGGGCGGACGACGGCCTTGCGCTTCGGCTTTAGGGACTGACCGGCACTGTCATTGCAAACGGATCGCGCCTCGATAAGCGCGCCCAAGCGATGCCGATAGCCGGGAGGGACGGCGGCCGCGAACAGCCGGTAGACGACGTCGCGTTCCTGAATGGGACCGAGAAGCCGCTGGCCAGGGGCGACCTCGCGGCGATGCCGTCCGCTTGCGATGCGCTGCGCCATGCGCGTGGCGAAGTCGATACGATCGGCAAAGTCGTCCTTCGCCGCCAGCCAGGCAGTCCGGGCTTTCTCGACGTCGATTTCGTGCGTGCGGTTTTCGGCGACCGTAATGAAGCTCGCGATTTCGGAAGGCGCAAAAGTGAAGTTTGCGTCTATCTCCCCCGTGAGTTCGAGTTTTGCGCGCCCTTCCGCTAGGTTGCAGTCGATGCAGATTTGCGTCGACTCGAAGCGCTCGATCAAAGGCATAAGGGCATCCTTCGCGCGACTGACTTGGATGTTGATGTCTCGCTCCCCACTTCGTGGATTGCGCTCGCGGAAGATCCGCTTGGCGAGATCGCCGATATGATCGTGATGGTATTCCAGGCGGCAGAGTAGAACGCCGCCGGAACTTATCCGCGCGATCTGCAGCTTCTCGCGCTGGCAGCAAGGACAGCTCCATAGCGTCCAAGTCGATGCCCACCCGCTGTTCAAGTCCAGTTTCGTTGTCCCGAACCTCTCCAGCAATGCTCGCGTCTGGGCGCTCCATCGTCCGTCGCGCATATGCGCGACCTCGGCGAGCTCATCATCGGCGAGGGCCTCTATGTTTGGAATCCGGATGACAGCTTCGATCTCCGCTTTTCCGCCTAACGCCATGGCTCTTCATCCTCCGATGGGGGGACCAGCGCTCCATCGTGTTCAGGATCATCTTCCATTGAACGAGCGATTGGGAATTCCCCCGCCAGTAGCTTGTCTTTGCTGAGCAGACCGGCGTCCTCGAGCATCTCCATGTCCGGCAGGTCGCGCAACGTGTTGAAGCCGAAGTGCGACAGGAAGCCGTTGGTGGTCACATAAGTGTAGGGCGCGCCAGGCTGCGGTGCGCGCGGGCCGGACGCAATGAACCCAAGACCGCGCAGGTGGCCGATCAGATCGCGGCTGACCTCCTTGCCGAAGAACTGGCCGAGCTCGCCGCGGGTGATCGGCTGGTAATAGGCGATACACATCAGGATCAGGTTCTCGTGCTGGGAGAGCGGGCGGACCTGATCGCCCAGCCCGGTCGCGGTCCGGATCGCCGTGGCGAACACCTTGCGGGTGCGGTGCTGCCAGCCGCCGGCGACGGCGACCAACTCATAGGGACGGCCGCGCAGCTCGTCGCGGATGTCGTCGATGATCAGGTCGATATTGCACTCCCGACCGACGACCCGCGCCACGACCTCGCGCGTGACCGGCTCGGGCGAGGCGAAGATGACGGCCTCGACGCGGCCCATCCATTCGCGCCAGCGCAACTCCGGCGGCAAGTCGGCGAGCTCGACGTCGAGGCCTTCCTTTTGTCGCGCGCGCCGGCCCATCGTCAGAGTCCGTACAATCGGAAAGTGGAACGGCCGGTGAGCTCGCGCACCACGCCGAGCGATACCAGGCGCTCGAACAGACGTCGGCTGGATCGGTCGCTCGCCGATTTGCCCTGCTCGGCCGCCTGGGCGTCCTCGCTCAACAGCACGGACACGGTGAAATCGGCGTCCTTGCCGCGCAGCTTCGGCGCGACCGCGAGCAGGCGCGTCGCCCGGCGGGCGAGATCGTTGTAGAGGTCGATTGCCGCGACGGCCGCCGTCGCATAGGCCGTGCAGAGCGCGCTCATGAACACGGTCTCACCCTCGAGGTGCTGCGGCGTCTTGCGCAGCGCGCCGCGTGACAGATGCGCCGCGAGCAGCGGCACCGGCGCCGGCCAGCGAAGCTGGTGGGCAAGAACCGCGTCGGCGAGCCACAGCGGCAGCAGCCCCTCGTCCGGAAGGACACGTCCGCTCGCCGCGATGATCTCGGCGGCGGCGAGCACTGGCATGGCGTGCTGCCGGTCGGTGTGGCGGCCGGCGAGCTCGACGATCTCGATTGGCAGCGAGTTGAGCCCATGGCCGAGCGAGGGCGCCACGGCCCAGATCCATTCCTTCTCGTCGCTCGTCGCCCCTTCGCCGAGCCGGCGCCAGGCGTCGAGGATGCGGCCGCCCGGCCCGGGGTCGTCGCCGGGCTTCCGCAAATACCAGTGATCGCGCAGCGTCGCTTCGTCTTCCGTGCGCCCGCCCTGACGCGCGAGCGCCGCGGCGCACGAGAGCGCAAGGCGCTGGCGCCACAGGAGGCCGAGCTTGTGCTCGTCGCGGGCGATCGGATGCAGCGCCGCCAGCGCCGCGCCGGCGTAAAACACCGCTTCCGTCACGGTTTCGGGCGGGGCGCGCCGCCGCAGCCAGGACGGCGCCGGCGCGAAGGTCGGCAGGGGTTCGGGGAAGATTCGCGCGCGCGAGGGCATGCCGGAGCATGATTCAGCGCGGCGCTTTTGGCAACGCTCATCGCTCCAAACCGCCGCGCCTGTCGGCAATTAACTACGTCCGATAATGTTGCATTATCGGACGTTTTCGGCGATATATAGCGAAATGAGCCCTGACGCCCCGCGCGACCCCGCATTCGACGCCCAGGACGACCCCGCGCCGCCGGAGAGCCCGGCGCCGGGTGTCGCTTCGTCGACCGGAGAGAAGCCGGCCGAGGCGCCGGGCGGCCTCCCCTCCCCTCTTCCGGACGTCACAACCGGCCTGCCGGCGCATCTGGAGCCGCTCGCCGATCGGGCGCGCGACTACTTCCGTGCGTCCAGCGCTGAGAACACCCGCCGCGCCTATGGGGCGGACTGGCGGCACTACACGGCCTGGTGCCGGCGGCAGGCGCTCGATCCCCTCCCCCCGGACGTCCAGACCATCGGGCTCTACATCACCGCCTGCGCTGCCGGGAAGGCCGGGCCGAAGCCCGACGCCGTGTCGACGATCGAGCGGCGGCTGTCGGCGCTGAGCTGGCAGTTCCGCCAGCGTGGCCTCGTTTTCGACCGCCAGGACCGGCATGTCGCGACCGTGCTCGCTGGCATTCGCCGCACCCACGGCCGGCCGCCGGTCAAGAAGGAAGCCGTCCTGCCCGAGGACGTCATCGCCATGCTCGAAACGTTCGATCGCGGCGCCCTGCGGGGCCTGCGCGACCGCGCCATGCTGCTGGTCGGCTTCGCCGGCGGACTGCGCCGCTCCGAGGTCGTCGGCCTCGATGTTGGGCCCGAGCAGACCGAAGACGGCAGCGGCTGGATCGAGATCCTCAAGGACGGCATGGCCGTCACCCTGCGCGGCAAGACCGGCTGGCGCGAGGTCGAGATCGGCCGGGGATCCTCCGACGCCACCTGCCCTGTCGTCGCCCTGCAAACCTGGCTCAAGCTCGCCCGGATCGGCCACGGCCCGCTGTTCCGGCGGGTCCGAGAGGGCGGAAAAGACGTCGGACCGGACCGGTTGACCGACAAACAGGTGGCGCGGTTGGTCAAAGCGGCCGCCCTCGCCGCCGGCGTGCGCGCCGATCTGCCCGAAGGCGACCGGGAAGGGAAATTTGCCGGACATTCCCTGCGCGCTGGCCTTGCCAGCTCGGCTGAGGTCGACGAGCGCTACGTCCAGAAGCAGCTTGGCCATGCGAGCGCCGAGCAGACCCGCGGCTATCAGCGCCGGCGCGACCGATTCCGGGTGAATCTGACGAAGGCTGCCGGCCTGTGACATCTCTCCCCTCCCCGCCCCTGGACCAAAATTTCTCAGCCGACGAACTGGCGATCGTGCGCCGCGCCTATGCCCGCCAGATGCTGGCGCTGCTCGGCGTCGAGGATGGTCGCATCGAGGCAGCGTTCACCGCCGTCCCACGCGAAAGATTCCTCGGCGACCCGCCCTGGACGATCCTTTCGCCATTTGGCGGGTATCGATCGCTTGCCTCGGCCGATCCGGTCGTCGCCTATCAGGATATCCTGTTCGCACTCGACCCGGCACGCGGCGTGAACAACGGCAGCCCGTCGTTGCATGCCAAGCTGCTTCAGGCTCTGGCTGTCAAACCGGGCGACCGCATCGTCCATGTCGGCGCCGGCACCGGCTACTACAGCGCGATTTTGAGTGAGCTCGTCGGTCCGACAGGTCAGGTCACGGCGATCGAATTCGATGCAACGCTGGCCGATCAGGCGGCTCGCTTCCTTGCGGATCGTCCGAACGTCACGGTGATTTGCGGCGACGGCGCGGCTTGGCCTCAGGCGCCCGCGAACGGCGTCTACGTCAATTTTGGCGTGATCCGCCCGGCCGATCGCTGGATCGAAAATCTCGCGCCAGGGGGACGGCTGGTGTTCTGGCTCGGAGGTCCCGGCCCTCAACGAGAGGGCATGGGAGGCCGCCACAGCAACGGCGGCGCGGCATTGGCTGTCGAGCGTCGGCCAAAAGGGTATGCGGTTCACCCCGTCAGTACGGCGCATTTTGTCTGTGCCGAAGGCGATCTCGCCGTCGGCGACGAAGCCGAAGCGGAGGCCCTGGCCAAGGCGTTTTCCGATGGCGGTCTCGACACGGTGCGAAGCCTGATCTGGAAACGCGCTGCCATGCCCGATCGATGCTGGTTCGCCGCCGACGACTGGGCGCTCAGCACCGACGAAATCGCAGACTAAGCGTCGCCGCCCGGGTGCGCGCCGACGCCGAAGCGTCCCGCAGAAGAATTCGCTGGCCATTCCCTGCATGCCGGCCTCTGACGCTGGCATCAATTCATCCTCCATTTCCGGCAGAATCCAGCGAACACACGCTCGATGTTCGGGGCCGTCAGGTCGATGCTTTTCTCCGTCGCCCAGCGCCTGAACGCATTGGCGACGCTATCGACGTCCGGAGTCGGTTTTGGCGCATGCTCGCGAACAATCGCCGCCCACGGGCCGTAACTAATCGAGCCGTGCGCCGGGAAGGTCTCCGTGACGATCGCTGCCGGTGCATGTGCCGCGCTTTCTGGTTCGCCGGCCTTTGCGAGGGCGAACAACGAGCGGCTGAGATGCAGTTCGCCGTCCCTCCCCCGCTGGACGAGCCGCCGCAAATAGGCGCCCGGTTTGGCCACGGCGCCGGTGTTCGAACGTTGAACCGTGATCGCGAGCGCTGAAGCGGCAAGATCAGGCCCGAGGATCGCCTGAGCCTCCTGCAAGACCTGCGGGTTGATGCCAGCGGCGGCGCAGAGCACGTGGCCGGAGGCCCGGAATTCCCGCCAATTGGCGAAGGCGTCTGGCGCATAGTCGCAAACAGCCGGACAGGCGGCCTGCACCAGCGGCAGCGAGATCATCTGGGCGTCATCTTTGAGCATGTCGGCCGCCGATCTCGACGGTTGCAGGGACGCGGCGACTTCGTCAGACTTCTTTTCGGTTGAAAGGCCGAAGGCCGCTAAGGGATTGAGTTGTCGCGCGTTAGCGCGACTCGATTCACTCTTACTAGATTCAGAATCTGAAGGTTCGGCTGTAGTTTGTACGGGCCGAAATTTCGATACCGTGGCGTTGAAATTTCTATCCTCGAATCCTTTGCCATAGAGGCTCTCGACCTCCTCACGCAGCACGTCCAGTGCCTCGACTTGCACCCGCAGGTCATCAAGATCGACCGCGCGATGCTCCCGCAGAACATCGAGCCGGGCCTGGAGCTGGCCCCACGGTCCGGCAAGGCGCTGCTCGACGGCGCTGATGATCAGCGACTGGATCTCCTTGCGCAGGACCGTGCGCCGATACGACAGGCGCCGCCGTTCGCGAGCCTCATAGTCCGCGGCCTCCGCCAGGTCGTGCAGCTCTGCGAACCGTGTCGCGATCGGGGACAGGTCGATGCCGTAGGCCTCCACGATGTTGCCCTCGGCGTCGCGGCGGCCGCGGCGCTGATAAGTCGGATGGTCGCTGTAGGAGACCAGGCCGGCCTCCACGAGGCCTTTCAGGTGGTGCTTCATGGTGGAGACGCTGAGGCCCAGGCTCCGCGCGAGTCGGGCATTGGACGGCCAGATGATGGGCGGCTGGCCGGGCGTGCGCCAGTCAGCCGGCTTCGACGCCCCGAAGAGCTGGTCGATCAGCGCGAGTTTCGCGGCTTTCAGTCCCATCGCGGCCGCCGCGCGCTTGGCGACCTGAAGCGCGGCCGTGCGTGTCACGGCGGGCACCTTTCCCTCCCGGTAGGTGCGCGCGAATTTTTCCGCGCTAAGGGTCTCCGGCGAGGATCTGCGGAGGCCGGCTGCATGCGCGTTCATGACAACCTCCCCTGCTCTTGCCAGCGGAGGTCGTCGTGCCGATCGGATGTCGCGCCGATCGTTTGGGCACACTTCATCGTTCGCCGTCCATCGGACGTCGTTAGAGAGTTCGAAACCATGTCCTTGCCTCGCTAAGGCAAAGAAAATCCGCTCGCCGGAACGGCGATTAGTCCCGAAGGACTCTTGACGGCGATTCGTGGAAGTGCGATTCTCTTAGTTGCCAAACTTTGAGAAGGGGCTTCCGGGACGCCGTTTCGGGGGCCTTTTCTTTTGCCTGGTGTTATGGGTTGACGTGATTGACCGGCGCTGACGCGGAACGCGCATGCTGGTCAGGTCTTGTCGTCTGTGCGGCCCTCCTCTTTCTGATTAGCGAATTCGCGATAAAGCTCGTCCAGGCGGTCCTCGAGAAAGGCCGCAAACTCTGGAACGTGCTTTTCCTCGAACAAGATTGTTGTGCGGCCGTTGGCGCGCTCGATGCGCGCGGCCTTCTTGCCATTCGGGTTGTGCCAAACGCTGACGGTGCCGCGCCGTCGCGCAGGCGCAGCGCGCAAAGCCTCGAACACCATCGCAAAGCGCGCATCGCTGTCGGCGTCTTGGAATTCCGGTCGCTCGAGCACCTGCCCCGCGGCGACCTGCGCCGCCGGCTTCTCCAGCCTCTCGGCCAGCGCCGCCCAGCGCGGACGGCCGGCCTTGGGCGCCGGACCGATCGCCTCGATGAGCGTCACGGGGATCATCCGTGCGATGCTGATGTAGCGGCTGAGATCTGCCTTATCGGTCGATAGCGCGGCCATGATGGTTGAGCGGTCGTGACCGGCATCTTCGAGACGGCGGGCGTAAAGCGCTTTTTCGATCCAGGACAGGTCCGCGCGCGGACCGTTCTCAAGGCCCTGCGCTATGACGAGCTCCTCATCGGTCAACTCAAGCACCAGCGCCTTGACCTTGGCGCCGAGATTGGCTGCACCTCGCAGGCGCCGGCGTCCGTAGGCGATCTGATAGCGGCCAGCCGTCGTCGGGTGTGGCCGCACGAGAATTGGCACTTTCTGGCCGTGGGCGCGCATGCTTTCGACCAAAGCGTCAAACTTCGGGTCTTTGGGCGTCGGAAGGCGATCGGCGATGGCCGATCCATCGACGAGACCAGGTTCGATTTCGATGACCGTGGTTCCGGCCTTGATCAGGTCGCGAAGCTCGTTCGCTGCTTTTGCGTCGTCGGCCATGACGCTGAGGACCGAGCTGACCGCGGAGACGGCACCGGAGCGGACCGGCTCGTGCCCAGCCCGGCGCGCCGGCGCATCAGCACGGTTGGGAGCTCCCAACTTGCTCGTGAAGAGGTTGTTGAGGACGTCCTTTCGGCTCATAGCGCCCTCCGTGCGGCTGGCATCGTCACGCTCGATTGGCGGCATGGAACGGTCCGTTGGGAGCTCCCAACCGAGGCGTCGCGCGTGGCGAGACGCCCGCTCAGGCGAGGTCCGGTTAACCATTCCGTCTTGCCACGGCGCGGCCTCGGGAAGTGCGCCGCGGTGGCAAGTTGGGAGCTCCCAACTGAGGCCGCGGCAAGCCCCCTCGACACAGCGCGCAGCGCCACCCGCGGTGATCGCGCGCCGGCTGTCCGCTGTCCCTGGCGCGATTGTCGGCTGCCGCATCGACCCGTTCGCGCAATGAGTTGGGAGCTCCCAACCAGAGCGCGGCGGAGGCTCCGAATCGAACGACGGTGGCGTAATAACCTCAACATTTCGGGCGCCCCCAAGCCGTTCGGATCAGCCCTTCGACCTCCCCATTGACGGCGTCGAGCGCCTCGATCGCACGGTCATACGTTGACCGCGTCATGCTCTCACGGCCGATCTCGTAGAGTGTCTGCTTCGAAAGTCCGGCGTCCGATATCGCGGTCGATTTGAGCATCGGGTTGGTGAGCACATGGTCGCCGAACAGATTCCGGAGCAACGCCGCGACCTTGGTCTGCGGCCCGTCCTGCGGCTCAAATCGAGTCAGCAAATAACGCATGAAGTCATACTTGAGGACGGCACCGCTTTTCTTGAGCTCTGTCAGGAGCGCCTCGGTCATCAGCAGAAACTGGCTCATCGAGGCGACATCGAGCATCTGCGGATGGACGGTGATCAGCATGCCTGTGGCGGCGCACAGGCCGGTCAAGGTCAGAAAGCCGAGCTGCGGCGGGCAGTCCATCACCACCACATCGTAGCGATCAGCGACCTCATCGAACGCGCGTGCAACGCGCGAAAAGAACAGCCGCCCTTCCGTTCTGTCCTCGGCGGTGAGGGCGAGGGGGGTCGTGTGCTCGAACTCCATCAGTTCGAGGTTGCCCGGCACCAGGTCCACGCCTTCGAAGTAGGTTGGCAGAATCACGTCGCTGAGGGGCCGGCGATCCGCGTCGTATCTGATCGCCGCATAAAGCGTCTCGTTCTTCGCGACGTCGGCTTCCGGCAGTACGCCGAACAGCGCGGACATGCTTGCCTGGGGATCGAGATCGACCGCGAGCGTGCGATATCCGTGCAGTCCGAGGTATTGGGCGAGGTGCGCGGCCGTTGTCGTTTTGCCGGAGCCGCCCTTGAAGTTCGCGACCGCGATGACTTGAAGGTGGTCACGATCGGAGCGACGGGGCACGAAGGCCGTGGCGTCCTTGCCGCGCATCGTCTCTGCGAGGCGCTGCCGGACTTCATTGATTTGTCCGAGCGTATAGAGACGCCGCCCGTTGCTCACTGTCTCCGGGGTCGGGCCTTCGCCGGCCAAGCTCATCTTTCGGAGCGTCGAATCGGATATGCCGATTAGGCGACCTGCTTCGCCTGACGTGAAGCGCCGTAGGGTTTTCTTCGATGTCGGCGGGAACAGCGCATCGCTCATCGCCTGGATCTGCGAACTGAGCAAACTTGCATGCTCGCCGATGGTCTGGTCGACGGTCGGCGTTTCAGATTCAGATCGGCTTGGCGCGTTGAGCACGGGCAGAACCTTCGTCACGGAAAAATCGCCGTTTCGGCCATTCTTCCGTGAAGCTACCCGTGAAACCGATTCTGGCAAGAACTTATTGGTTAATGAGATCCTAACGTCCTCGCGCTCGGTATGCTGAAAATTCTTCGCAAGTCATCTTTTGCGTTGATGTGGAAATGGTTTAGCGCGTTCACGTCGCGTCGGCCGCGCTGCCAAAGGCCCTGTCGGAATCGACGGGTTCGCGACGCCGCTTTCGACGATTGAACACGCCGCTTCGTCGGCACCCAGCGTTCACTCCCGCGACTCAGCTCACCGCCGCCTGTCGGATTCGACGGTCTGACACGCCGAAACCCGCGTGTTCGTCTCGCTGCCTGCAACCAAAACGGCGGGAGGCGAGATGCGGGCGATTGCGGTGAGGCCAGAAGACCGGGGGACGTTCGGCGATCTGATCGCCGACATGCACGGCCTGAGGGCGAGGGTGTTCGGCGGACGGCTGGGTTGGGACGTCGAGATCGAGGACAGGGTGGAGACCGATGGTTTCGATCGACTGAACCCGGTCTACATCCTCGCGGTCGCCGAGCGGGGGCCGGTGCTGGGGTGCGCCCGGCTCCTGCCGGCGACCGGGCCGACTATGCTGGCCGACGCCTTCCCGCAGCTCCTGGCCGGCGGGCGGCTCGAAGCCCATCCGCGGATGATCGAAAGCTCGCGCTTCTGTGTCGACACCGGCGCCGTCGAGGCAGGGACGTCGCGCGGCCTGCACCGCGCCACGCTGACGTTATTCGCGGCAATCATCGAATGGTCGATGGGGGCGGGCTACCGGGAGATCGTTACCGCGACCGATGTGCGGTTTGAGCGGCTGCTGAACCGGGCGCGCTGGCCGATGCGGCGCCTCGGCGAGCCCCGCGTGATCGGCGAGACGCTGAGCGTCGCCGGCGCGCTGCCGGCCGATGACGCCAGCTTCGCGACCGTGCGACCGCCGGGCTACCGATCCGACCTTGGCGGCTTCCGCCGGTCGGCGGCGTAGAGGGAGGCGTTCCGTGCAACTGCGCTCCCATCCGCGCCTCGTCCGTAAGCTGCAAGAGGCGCTGGGCGACACGATCTGCACGGCGCTCGACGATCCGAGCGTCGTCGAAGTGATGTGCAATCCTGATGGCCACCTGTTCGTAGAGCGGCTGGGGCAGGGGATCGCCCGCGTCGGCCAGATGAGCAACGCCACGGCCGAGATCATCATCGGCAGTGTCGCGCATGCCCTCAACTCTGAGGTCGACGACGAACGTCCGATCGTGTCCGGAGAGCTGCCGATCGGCGCTCACCGCTTCGAAGGACTGTTGCCTCCGGTCGTGTCCGGACCGGCCTTTGCGATCCGCCGGCGCGCCTCGCAAGTGATCCCGCTCACCGCTTACGTGCGCGACCGGATCATGACGGAGCCGCAGGCCCGCATGATCCGCAACGCCGTGACGTCACGGATGAACATTGTCATCTCCGGCGGCACCGGCTCCGGCAAGACGACGCTCACCAACGCGGTCATCGCTGAGATGGTCGCCTCCGCGCCCGACCATCGCATCGTCATCCTCGAGGACACGGCCGAGCTGCAATGCGTCGCCGACAATGCGGTCGCCCTGCATACGACCGACACCATCGACATGGGCCGCCTGTTGAAGTCGACGATGCGGCTGCGACCGGATCGCATCGTCGTCGGCGAGGTCCGCGATGGTGCCGCGCTCACCCTTCTGAAAGCGTGGAACACCGGCCACCCGGGCGGCATCACGACGATCCACGCGAATTCAGCGCAATCGGCGCTCACGCGCCTCGAGCAGCTCACGGCGGAAGCGAGCCAGCAACCGATGCAGGCGGTGATCGGCGAAGCTGTCGACCTCATCGTCTCGATCGAGAAGACCGCGCGCGGCCGCGTCGTGCGCGACATTCTTCATGTCGAGGGCTTCGCGCACGGCGAATATCGAATCCAATCCTGCCGAGAGGAGGAGCAACGTGTCGCTTGAACGTCGCCTTGGGCTTGGTCTCGTCGCATGCGCCGCGTTGGTCATTGCTGCGCAACCCGCATTGGCGGGCGGGGGAGGGGGCCTGCCTTGGGAGGGGCCGCTCCAGCAGATCCAGCAATCGATCACCGGGCCGGTCGCAGGCTTCATTGCGTTGGCGGCCGTCGCGGTCGCCGGCGGCATGCTGATCTTCGGCGGCGAGCTGAACGATTTCGCGCGGCGGCTCATGTACGTCGTGCTGGTCGCCGGCATCCTGCTCGGCGCAACACAGATTGTCGGCTTGTTCGGCGCATCCGGCGCATCGATCGGCACCGTCGAGGCCAGCGAGCAGGAGGAGCTGCCGCATGGCTGAGGTGTTCTCCAATCTTCATCACTCAAGAATCCATCGCGCGCTGTCACGTCCGAGTCTCTTGCTCGGCGCCGACCGCGAACTGGTGCTGATGACTGGGCTTGCCGCCGTCATTCTGATTTTCGTGGTGCTGACCTGGTTCTCGGTCTTGCTGGGACTCCTCGTGTGGAGCGGCATCGTCGGCATCTTACGCATGATGGCGAAGGCCGACCCGATGATGCGGCACGTCTATCTGCGGCACATCCGCTACCAGCCGCACTATCGGCCGACGTCAACGCCCTGGCGCAAGTATTGAGGTCGGCGATGGTGGCGTTGCGCGACTTTCGACATACCGGCCCGTCCTTCGCGGACCTGCTGCCATATGCCGGCTTGGTCGCGCCAGGTGTCGTCCTGCTCAAGGACGGCTCGCTGATGGCGGGCTGGTACTTCGCGGGACCCGACAGCGAAAGCTCGACCGATGTGGAGCGCAACGAGGTCTCGCGGCTGATCAACGCGGTGCTCGCGCGTCTCGGCTCGGGATGGATGATTCAGGTCGAAGCCGTGCGCGTGCCGGCGCAGGCCTATCCCGCGCGCGAGGATTGCCACTTTCCCGATCCGGTGACGCGGGCGATCGACAATGAGCGCCGCCGGCGCTTCGAAGCCAACGCCGGGCACTTCGAGAGCGAGCATGCGCTGATCCTGACCTATCGGCCGTCCGAACGGCGCAAGTCGGGCTTGTCGCGCTATGTCTATTCCGATGACGAAAGCCGCTCGACGTCCTTCGCCGATAAGACGCTCGAGACCTTCCTGACGTCGATCCGCGAGGTCGAGCAGTATCTCGGCAACGTGCTGTCGATCCGGCGCATGCAGACGCAGGAGGTCGAGGACGAGGGCAGCGTGCGCCGCGCGCGCTATGACGAGCTGTTTCAGTTTGTGCGCTTCTGCATTACCGGCGAGAACCATCCGATCCGGCTTCCCGAGATTCCGATGTATCTCGATTTCGTGGTGACGGCCGAATTCCACCACGGCCTGTCGCCGATGGTCGACGATCGCTATCTCGCCGTCATCGGCATCGATGGGTTTCCGGCGGAGAGCTGGCCGGGCATCCTCAACGCGCTCGACCTCATGCCGCTGACCTACCGCTGGTCAAGCCGCTTCATGTTTCTGGACGATCAGGAGGCACGCACGCGGCTCGAGCGCACGCGCAAGAAGTGGCAGCAAAAGGTGCGGCCATTCTTCGATCAGCTCTTTCAGACGCAAAGCCGCTCGATCGATCAGGACGCCGTCTTGATGGTCGCTGAAACCGAGGACGCGATCGGCCAGGCATCGTCCGGCCTTGTGGCTTATGGATATTACACGCCGGTCGTCGTCATCTTCGACAGCGAGGCGCGGCGCCTGCGCGAGAAGGCCGAGGCGGTACGACGCCTCATCCAGGCGGAGGGCTTCGGCGCGCGCATCGAGACCTTGAACGCGACGGAAGCCTTCCTCGGCTCGCTGCCGGGCAATTGGTACGCCAACATCCGCGAGCCGCTGATCAGCACGCGCAACCTCGCGGACCTCATTCCGCTCAACGCGGTCTGGTCCGGCAGCCCAACCGCGCCCTGTCCGTTCTATCCGCCGGGCGCACCGCCGCTGATGCAGGTCGCCTCCGGCTCGACCCCTTTCCGGCTGAACCTCCATGTCGACGATGTCGGCCATACGCTGGTGTTCGGTCCGACAGGGTCGGGCAAGTCGACCCTTCTCGCGCTGATCGCCGCGCAGTTTCGGCGCTATGCGGGCGCACAGCTCTTCTGCTTCGACAAGGGCCGGTCGATGTTTCCGCTGACGGTCGCGGCCGGCGGCGCTCACTACGATGTCGGGGCAGGGGAGGGGCTATCGTTTTGTCCCCTCGCCGAGCTCAAGGACGATACGGATCGCGCTTGGGCGTCAGAGTGGATCGAAACGCTGGTGGCGCTGCAAGGTGTGAAGGTCACGCCGGATCATCGCAATGCAATTTCACGGCAGATCGCATTGATGGCGAATGCGCGCGGCCGCTCACTATCGGATTTCGTGTCGGGCGTTCAGCTTCGCGAGATCAAGGACGCGCTGCATTCCTACACGGTCGATGGACCGATGGGTCATCTGCTCGACGCCGAGCAGGACGGCCTGTTGATGTCGGAGTTTCAGACTTTCGAGATCGAGCAGCTCATGAACATGGGCGAGCGCAATCTCGTGCCGGTCTTGCTCTATCTCTTCCGCCGCATCGAGCAGCGCCTGACCGGCGCGCCGAGCCTCATTATCCTTGATGAGGCATGGCTGATGCTCGGGCATCCGACATTCCGCGACAAGATTCGCGAATGGCTCAAGGTGCTGAGGAAAGCGAATTGCGCGGTCGTGCTGGCCACGCAATCGATCTCCGACGCTGAGCGCTCGGGCATCATCGACGTCCTCAAGGAATCCTGCCCGACGAAGATCTGCTTGCCCAACGGCGGGGCGCGCGAGACCGGCACGCGCGAGTTCTACGAACGCATTGGGTTCAACGAACGGCAGGTGGAAATCGTCGCGACCGCGATCCCGAAGCGCGAATACTACGTCGTCTCGCCGGTCGGCCGCCGTCTCTTCGACATGTCCCTCGGCGCGATCACGCTCGCGTTCGTGGGGGCGACCGGAAAAGACGATCTCGCACGGATCGGTGAACTTCGTCAGGCGCACGGGCCCGACTGGCCGGTGCGCTGGCTGCAAGCAAGGGGAGTGGTCGATGCCGACATGCAGTTGTCAGCGTAACCCCACAATCATCGCGGTATTGTCTTGCGTCATCGCGGCGACGCCCGCTGCGGCCGGTGGCGGCGGCGCGATCGGAGGTGGCGCGACCGAATGGACGCAGCTCCTCAACAATTCCGAGCTGATCGCGGTGGTCGGCAAATCGACCGAGCAGATTAACAATCAGATCACGCAAATCACGCAGCTTGCGCAACAGATTCAGAACCAGCTCAAGATTTACGAGAATATGCTGCAGAACACTGCGCAGCTTCCGCAGCATATTTGGGGGCAGGTCGAGCAAGACCTGAACCAGCTGCGCAACCTCGTTGGCCAGGGGCAGGGCATCGCCTTCTCGATGGGCAATGCCGATGACGTCCTGAAGCAGCGATTCAAAAGCTACGCCGATTTCAAGACCAACCTACCGACGGGTTCGACCTTCTCGTCGACCTGGCAGGGCTGGTCGACAACGAACCGCGACACCATCGGCGCAAGCTTGAAGGCGGCAGGCCTGACGTCCGATCAGTTCACTTCGGAGGAAGCGACGATGGGCCAGCTTCGCGGATTGTCGCAAAGCGCGGATGGCCAGATGAAGGCGCTGCAGGTCGGGCATCAGATCGCTGCCCAGCAAGTCGCCCAGATGCAGAAGCTGCGCGGCCTGTTCTCGCAGCAGGTGACGATGATGGGGACCTGGTATCAATCGCAGCAGGCCAAGGACGATCTCGCGCAGGCGCGTCGCGACCAGTTCTTCACCTCGACCGCGCCGTCGACCTCCGGCGGCCAGACGATGGAGCCGCGCTGGTGAGACCGCTTCACATCGTTCTCATTGTCGCGATCGTCGTGCTCGCCGGCGGTGGCGTCTGGTTTGGCCTCGGTCCGTCGTCGAGCCAGAAGCCGTCCCGGTTCTTTGAGACCAAGCCGGACTACGACACGAGCGGCGGACAGCCGATGCGTCCACGCTGGAAGGAGTAAGGCGTGATCATGCCGACACCGAATCGCCTCCTGCTGACGATCGCCGCACTGCTTCTGGTCGCGTCGCCGGCGCTGGCGCAAGACGGCAGCCTGCTGACGAACCTGGAAAACGAGGTGGTCACGGCCGCGAAGGGATGGGAAACCACAATCCTGCAGGCGGCGCGTTCGCTGTTCTGGATTCTTGCCGGCATCGAGATCGGCATCGCGGCAGTTTGGCTTGGGCTGCAGGCAGCCTCGCTCGATACTTGGTTTAGCGAGCTCGTGCGACGCATTCTGTTCATCGGCCTGTTCGCTTTCATCCTCGAGCAGGGACCGGCGTTCGCCAAGGCCGTGGTCGACAGCCTGTTTCAGATCGGCGCCGGCGGCGCCGGCGCATCGCCCGCCAACGTGTTCAATGCCGGCCTGAAGGTCGCTTCGGCGCTGTCGTCGAAGGCGCAGTTCGGATTGTTTCAGGACAATGCGCTGGCGATCGCGGCGGTGTTCGCCATGATTGTCGTCGTCGTCGCCTTCGCGCTGGTCGCGGCGATCTTCGTGGCGGTGATGGTGGAGATGTATGTCGGCCTGCTTGCCGGCATGATCATGCTCGGACTTGGCGGATCGTCGTTCACCAAGGATTTTGCGGTCCGCTATCTCATCTATGCGTTTTCTGTCGGCATGAAGCTGATGGCGCTGGTGATGATCGCACGCATCGGCTCAGAGGTTCTGGTCAACCTCGCGAATTCGCCGTCGACCGGCGACCAGTTCCTGTCGACGCTCGCGATCGCCGGCATCTCCGTCGTAGTGTTCATGATCGCGATGTACGTGCCGAACATCATTCAAGGCGTGGTGCAGGGCGCGTCGGTTTCGAGTGGCATGGAGGCGATACGAGCTGGCAGCCAGGCGGCCGCATTCGCCGCAGGCGCGGGCTCGATGGCGGCCGGCGCCGCATCGCTTGGCGCAGGCGCGGCCCGGATGGGAGCGGCGAGCTATTCCGACGCGCGTACAGGCGGCGCCTCGTTCGGGGCGGCAGCGCTCAGGGGCATGAGCGACGCGATCGGCGCAGCCGGCGGCGCGCTTTCGTCCGCGGCGCGCGACAAAGCAATCGGCGTTCCGGGGACGTGGGGTGCGTCGACGCTGGGGCTTGCCAACGCGAAGCTCCATGAACGCAGAAACAGGTCGCAATCGGGGCAACGCAACAACAATGCCGATGAACGCCAATAGGGGCGGCGAGGGTGGGGGATGGCGAGGCAGACGACACCGGAGAATCCATATCTCGCGGCACGGCAGGAATGGAATGAGCGCTACGGCTCCTATGTGAAGGCCGCGGCCGCTTGGCGCATCGTCGGCATCACCGGGATGGCGTTGGCGGTGATCGCGACGTCTTACGCGCTCTATCAGAGCACGCAGGTCAAGCTCGTCCCGTACATCATAGAAGTGGACAAGCTCGGCAGCGCTGTCACCGCGGGCTTTCCGCAGCAGATCGAATATGCCGACGCGCGCGTCGTGCGGGCGACGCTGGCGGGCTTCGTCAGCAATTTCAGGTCGGTCTCACCCGACACCGCGGTCCAGAAGCAATATATCGACCGGACTTATGCGCTGCTGCGCACCGCAGATCCTGCGACCGAGAAGGTCAACGCCTGGTTTCGTGCGAACTCGCCCTTCAACAAGGCGCGGACGGCGACCGTCTCCATCGAGGTCAGCAACGTCGTCGCGCTCTCAAACCAGAGCTACCAGATCGACTGGGCCGAGATCGAGCGCGATCGTCGCGGCAAGGAGCTCTCGACGCGCCGCTTTCGCGGTGTCGCGACCGTGGTGCTGACGCCGCCCCAGGACGAGCAGACCATCCGTCTCAATCCCATTGGTCTTTACCTGCGCGACTTCGACTGGACGGCGCAATTGTGAAAAGGCTGCGGAGTAAACAGTCATGACATCGAGCCGATCCGGACTGCCCCTCATCGCCATCGCGTTTGCGGCTGCATTTACAACTGTCATGATCGATCATGCCGCCGCGCAGCGGCTGAACCGGAATGAGGCGAAGGGCACGCATCTGTCGGGACGCTGGCGGGCCGCGCCAGGCCTGGTGACGCACGGGCCGGACGGCAAAGTGATCTTTCTCTATGGCGAGATCCAGCCGTCCATCGTGTGTTCGCCATTGCAGGTGTGCGATATCGAGCTTCAGCCGGGAGAGGTTGTGCGGGACGTCCTCGTCGGTGACACCGTGAGGTGGAAGGTCGAGCCGGCGACGTCGGGCGCACCGGGCGGGCAGGCGATTCACCTGATCGTCAAGCCGTCAGAACCCGGCCTCGTGACCTCGATGGTCGTCACCACGTCGCGGCGCACTTATCACCTCCAGCTCAAATCGCACGCGACGCAATACATGGCGCGGGTCGCTTTCGAATATCCTGAGGGCGTTGGTGCGCGGATGGCGGACATCAACGCGCGCCTCGAGGCGAGCACGATCCCCGGCGCCGACGTCCCGGCCGAGCAACTCGACTTCGCCTACTACGTGAGCGGCAATGCGAGCTGGCGGCCGACGCGCGTCTACTCTGACGGGCAGAAGACCTACATCCAGTTTCCGTCATCGCTTGCCGGCGCGGACGCGCCCGTGTTCTTCGCGATCTCGGGCGGCGAGAACCGCATCGTCAACTATCGCATGAAAGGCTCGATGATGATCGTCGACTTTCATATCGATGAAGCGGTGCTCGTCTCCGGCGTCGGATGGTGGACTCAGGAGAAAATTACGATCCGGCGGGGAGGATGACATGATCACGCGTCGAGTCTTCCCCGTTGGTCTGTTCGCGCTGCTGCTCGGAGCGTGCAGCACGCTCGGCCGACCAGGCCTTGTCGCCAGCTCGTCGCGTGTCGAGCTGTCGCCGGCGGCTGCAAGCGCGATTGCCGGCGATATGGTCAGCCGCCTCGCCGAGCATGTCGGCCCGGCGACCGGGACCATCATCCTGAAATCCGACGGCTCGCCGTTTGGCCAAGCGCTCGAGGCGGCGCTGCGCGGGTGGGGCTACGCGGTCGCGACCGATCAGCGAACCGATCAGAAGGCGATCGCTCTTGCGTATGTCGTCGACAATCTCGATGGCACGATCCTCGCGCGACTGTCGACGCAGCAACTCGATCTCGGCCGCGCCTATACGGTGACGGCCTCGGGCGCGAAGCCGACGAGTCCCGTGTCGGTAATGCAACGCGGTTAGCGGAGGACGGTGATGGCGCAGTCGCTTGATCTCAATGCCGGCGGACCCGCGCCGAAGATCCGTCGTCTTAACCGCCTGCCGGTCATCGCTGCGATCGTGTTTGTCGTGTTGTTCTTTGGCGTGATCCTCTATGGGCTCACGACGCGCGGATTGTATTTCCGCGGCGATCGCGGTTCCGACGGTCCGCCATCGAGTCCCGCCTCGACCTACGCCGATGCGATGAAGCGCAATGTGCCAGACGGCATCATCGAGGACCCGACGCCGGCGCAAGTCTTCCAGCCCGCGCCTCCGCCGGCGCCCGAGCGACCGGCGGCGAACCCGTTCACCCCCGCTCCGCAGCCGGTGCGCGAGGGGCCGGCGATCGAATCCGAGGAGGCCTGGCGCGCCCGCATCGAGCGCGAGCAGCGTGAGCAGTATCTGCGCGAGCAACACCGACAGCGCATGGCGCGCATTCAGGCGCACAGTACCGCTTATGATTCACCGCTTGGCGTGAACCTCGCCAAGTTGCAGACCGCGACGCCCGCCGGGGCACAACAACAGCAACAACGGCCGGGAGCCGCGAGCCCGCTTGGCAATGGGAGCGCGGCCGATCTTTACGCGGCCGCGCTCCGCGCCGGTTTGACCGGGCAGCCCATCGACCCGAACGGGCAGACATCGAAAGAGAGCTTCTTCAACAGCGACCTCACCAAGCTCGGCTATCTGCCCAACTCCGTGGTGCCGCAACGATCGCCGTTCGAACTCAAGCGCGGCTCGGTCATTCCGGCGACTCTTATCACCGGCATCAATTCCGACCTTCCCGGGCGCATCACAGCGCAGGTGTCTCAAAACGTGTACGATAGCGCGACCGGCCATCGCCTGCTCATCCCACAGGGGACGCGACTGCTCGGGCGCTACGACAGCAAGGTCTCCTTCGGCCAGTCGCGCGTGCTCGTCGTGTGGACCGACATCATCCTGCCGAACGGCTCGACCTTGCAGATCATCGGCATGGCCGGCACGGATGCGCAGGGCTATGGCGGCTTCAGCGACAAGGTCGACCGCAAACTGCTGCAGACCTTCGGCTCTGCGATCCTGATCGCCTTGATCGGCGCCGGCACGGAGATGGCGATCCCGCGCGATCGTAATGCGTTCGGAATGCAGAACACCGCCGAATATGCGGCCCGGCGATCGTTTGCAGAAACTTTCGGACGCATGGCCGAGCGCACGATCTCGCGCAACATGGACGTACAGCCGACTTTGGAAATCCGCCCTGGATACAAGTTCAATGTCCTTGTCGACCAGGACATGGTGTTTCCGGGGGACTATCGCCGATAGATATGATGCAAATCTCTTAACTGTTATGCTGCAGTACATGCGAAACGGCCGGCGATTCTGGCTCCGGTGCTCGGTACGGCCCTTCGCTATGACATCGCCGCTCGGTGGACGGCGAGCAACTACTTAGAATGAGGTCGCCGCCATCGCGGCCACAGCCGCCGCCATGATGGCCGTCGCGCACCAGCCAAGCGCTTTGAGCCAACCTTTCACTGTGAATTCACCCATGATTTTCGTCTGAGCTGACATCAGCATCATGATGACCATCACGGGGACCGCCACCACGCCGTTGATCACCGCGGTCCAGTACAGAGCCTTGATCGGATTGATCGGTGTGAAATTAAGTGTCATGCCAACCAGCGTCGCAACAGCGATCGTTATGTAGAACGCTTTGGCTTCAAGGGGCTGACGCGCCAGACCGACTGGCCACTTTCGCGCTTCGCCAACCGCATAGGCCGCCGAGCCAGCCAGCACCGGTATCGCGAGCAAACCCGTCCCAATCACACCGAGAGCAAAGACCAATTCGGCCAGGGGGCCGGCGATCGGGCGGAGCGCCTCGGCAGCCTGCGCCGACGTCTCGACATCCTTGACACCTGCGACGTTCAGCGTTGCTGCGGTCGTGATCATGATCGCGAGGGCAATGAAGTTGGAGATGCCCATGCCGGCGATCGTATCAAGCTCGATCCTAGCAAGCGCCGCCGGTGCTTGCTGTGGTGCGCGCGTGAGCGGCCGTCGCTTCGGCAGCTCGCGGACGTCTTCCGCTTCCTGAGAAGCCTGCCAGAAGAACAGGTACGGGCTGATGGTGGTTCCGAAGACCGCAACCAGCGTGGTCAGATACTCTTTGCTCCACGTAATGTCCGGCACCACAAGCCGGTATAGCGCTTCGCCCCAGGACACTTGGACCATGAACATCGTCGCGACGTAGACCAGCAGGATCAAAGCCAGCCACTTCAAAACGGCGACGTAGCGCGTGTATTGCATGAAGATTTGCAGCGCGGTGGAGATCACAGCGAACAGAAGAACGTATACAATTTGGGGCCCACCAATGATCAGGCGCGTGGCATCCGCCATGGCGCCAAGATCCGCGCCGATATTGATGGAATTTGCGATCAGCAGCGGAATGACGATGCTGAGAAGGACGTAACTCGGGTAGTGTTGACGGAGGAGCCCTGCGAGACCGCGGCCTGTCGTGCGGCCCATCCTGGCGCTGATCATCTGAACAGCGGTCATTAAGGGGAACGTCAGAAGCAGCGTCCAGGATAAGCCGTAACCAAACTGAGCGCCCGCTTGGCTATAGGTCGCGATGCCGCTGGGGTCGTCGTCCGAAGCTCCTGTAATGAGGCCAGGCCCAAGAACTTTCAGCAGGCGTGGTTTGCAAGTCCCGACAACCGGACTCTGGTGCTCTGTTTCAGGGTCTAAAGTCTCCGGCGCTTCGCTCAAGCGGTATTCCTGACCGTCGGTGATACTTTCGCAGCGCCGCTCATCGCTCGCGCCTGAGGTACATAACCAATAGCAAAACCCCGAGCACGCAAAGCACCGGGCCTATGAAATTCACAGCGATGCTGTCCGGGAAAATTCGCTTGAGCACGAGGACCAAGTTCGTCGCGGCCAGTGGGACAGCGATTAGGCCGCCGACCAGAAATGCAGTTCTCGATCTTCTGTAACTCATCAGTTGATGTCGGGCGCGCCGAGAAAACCGTGGAGGGCGAGTCCGCCCTCCACGGTGGGGTTGAAAAGGGCTATCGCTTGTCCGATCCGCCCTTGTCGCGATGGCCATGCTGATCGACGTCACCCGGCTTATGGCCTGGGTGATCGTGATGCTGGCCAGGAACTTCCTTCTGGCCTGCCTTATCGCGATGGCCGTGCTGATCGACGTCGCCCGGTTTGTGGCCCGGATGATCGTGATGCTGACCGGGTTTTTCCTGGGGCATGTGCTACTCCCTTGAACCAAAAGCACGCACCTTTCGTGCAATACCTCGTTCGGCCATCGAGGCCTTTCGGTCCTTGCTTGTCACCGAGAAAGGAGCTTACATCCTCAAGTCACTTGAGGAGCAAGGCTGAATCTGATGAAGGACGAGCTGTCCATCGGCAGGGTTGCGGAGATGGTGCGGATGAACGTGCCGACGATCAGGTACTATGAGGAGATCGGCCTCGTCCCCACCCCACCGCGAACTGAACAAAACCGACGAGTCTACAAAGAAACGGACGTCCGGCGCCTCAAGTTCATTCGCCACGCCAAGGAACTCGGGTTCGATCTGGATTCAATCCGGCAGCTTCTGGCCCTTGCGGGTTTACCGGAGGAGCCTTGCGAAGAGGCCGATCAGATTGCGCGTGCTCATCTTGCTGATGTCGAGCACAAAATAGCACGATTGACGGCGCTGCGAAAGGAACTACGCGCAATGGTCGAAAGTAGCGATCATGGCAGGATCAGGGAATGCCGTGTTATTGAAGTCCTTTCACGGTTTGGAAATCAGTGACCGCGGCGTTCGGAAAAATAACCTCTATTACCCGGACGGGTGTGATAGCTGACGGGCTTGCACGCGCGTCAAGCGATCTCGCAATCCTTTTCGCCGTGGCAAAAGCATGCACCGGTTGAGAAGTGAGCGGATTGCCGGCTATTGAAATTCAACACCCAATCGATTCTGCTTCGCCCAGATGATGCGGCACCGCATGCGCATGTCATCCACTGGCACGACAAGCACAAACTCTACCGGAATGCCAACGGGACTTTCGACGTCAAGCATCGCGCCAACCGAACTGACATTGCGTACGAGGCAATCAATGGCTGATGCCCCAAATTGAATTGATCCTTTCTTCAGGACACGCCGCCGCGGATTTTTACGTCGTTCCATCTGGCCGCTCTTCGGTTGGGTTTGTTGCTGAATGTGTCCGTCCCGCGCGTAGCGCCCGTTACCATCTACCACAAAATTTTTGGCTCGCGTCGTGGTCGGTCAAGAAGCGGTTTCGGATTTCCAACAGCTCTGCGGTCCTTGCAGGGTCGTTAAGATAAAAGTGCCCGATCTGACCTTACCTAAAGTGATGTCGACTGACGGAGTGAAAGCTAACCGGAGCAGCTTGGAATCGATGCGTCTTCAATTCCGCGGCGAGCAAGCGTGACCCGGCGATGCGCCCGCCCCAAAGCACGCGTCAGAACTGCGTGCGCATCCGAATGCCAAAGATCGAAGCCGGGCCGCGATCGCGGTTGTAGGCAGGGTTCGTAACAAGCTGATAGTTCAAAGTCGCACGCCACGACCAGATTGGGAGGCTGTAATAGGTCTCTATAATCTTTTCCAGACCGGCGTTCGGCAGGCGCCCGTCGCCGACAAGAATACCGAGACCGCCGGCGTCAAGATATGCCTGGCGGGCACTCGAGATGCCGTTGACGACGCCGGCCAGCCCGAACGTATCGTTCGGCCTGTTCCAGGAGGAACCGGTCAGCGAAAGCCCGGCAGCGAACGTCGAGTCAATATCGGAGAATTCGTAAGCTTCCTTTGACCCATCAGCGAGGCCCGCGCGAGCGAACACACCAAGGTCAGCCGTGATTTCCTGTTCCAGGTTCACACCGATGCCAGCTCGGCTTTGGTATCGCCTGACCAGAGCGACATCAGCGGGCATTCCCGTTGCCCGCGCCAGCGTTACGGCCTCGTCCAAGCGCCCCATGCGGCCACGCGACAAAAACGCCGTGACCGCAACCTTCCCCTTCTTGCCCCAGATCTCATGCCGATGTTCGATCTCGCCGACCCATTGAAACTGAGAAAAGCTCGGATCCAATTCGGTGCTGTTGGGGACGCGGGAGAGATCGAAAATCCCGCCGCGGAATGTCCAGTCACCTTTGTACCATTCAACTGCGGCGCCATAGGTGAAGCCCCAGGCGTCGGCGGCGTAATCGAAGGTGCCGGTGTCAACGACCGACCAATTCATGAAATCCTTGCGCGGATCATGAGCATATTTGTTGGTGTCGAACACGTCGGTGACCGCAAATTTCCCAAGGGTCAGGATCAGTCGATCCGACGTCTGGCTCCCCGCGAACTGGTTGATGTCGGCGTCGATCTTTTTCGTCTCTCCGCCCAGATCGAAAGTCTGACGGAAGAACGCGCGCGGGATGCGCGCGTAGGGAACCGCCGCTCCGACCTTGTAGGCCTCGCCACTTGGAAAGCCGGCCACACCGACGGTCGAACTCAAGCCAAACCCCTGATCGATCTCGGGGTTGATCCAGACCTCTCCGCCTGACCAGGGGCGAAATCCAGCATACAGCGTCACATCCCAAGTCTGTCGGGTCTGGTTGGGGATGAGACTGTTTGTGCCGATATAGGGCGACCGAAACGGTGCTGCGTATTGTTGGAGGTAGGTAGTCTGTCCGTGCAGAGCGAACCGATCAGTTTCGAACGGTGTCAAGCCATCCTGTAGAACCCGCTGTCCCTCCTTGCCAAAGCGGTAATTGACGCCGAGGCGGGCGGTCTGAACCGCGAGGTCCGATGACAGGCGCTGCGCGGTTCCACCGAACCCAATCTCTTTCCCTCCGAAGTTTGTGGAGAGATATTCAAACCGGGCGGACCAGTTGTTCGATAGCGCGAGTTCGGCACCCACGCCCCACACCGTTCCAAGTCGCGTGGTCTTGGTTGTGTCTTCTGGAGCATCGACCGGCCCGAGCTGCGCCTCATCATAGCTCCATGCGAGGCCGCCCGTCGCATAGAACAGCCAGGAGCCCGGCGCATATCCCACACGTGCCCGCAGCGTTCCAGATGTCAGCACGGTTTGCGTAAGCGTTTGCGAACCCTGAACGCCCGTCGTTGTGGCAATTCCGGAAACCGTGTTTGGAAAGGAAATGTCGGCCTCAAGGCCGACGACCATGCGCGAAGGCAGCATGTAGTTGTATCCGCCACCCAACCCTAACGCATACGATCCCGTCCCCTTGAAAGCATCGATTGGATTGGTCAAGTCGATCGCGCCCGAGGATGGCGGCAACCCGGGCCCGACCAAGGAAAAGTTTGAATGTCTGCTCGCGTAGGCGAAATGACTGCCAACGAAAGGCCCGGTCCAATCGACAGGAGTATTTGCGCTGACCTTGCCAAGGTCAGCCGACTGCCCCTCGACGGCCGAGCTTGCCGCCAGGACCATCGCCAGAAAAGCCTTTCTCATCGCACCTACGCCCGCCCATTTGACCGGTATTCGGCACGACATTTGGGTGTTGGCAACAGCTAAGTTTTTGCAGGTGTCACGTCAGCGTCACGAAGGGTGTGAAAACTCCGACCAATGGATTTCGCGTCGGAAAAACGCATTCGAGAGCGTCCCGCGAACATCAGGCCTTCGAGTCGGAGCGATCGAGAGATGCGGCAGGACTTCGGTGCAGATGAGCCGGGGATTCCGCGCTCGTCAGCGGCTGGTAATACTGCTTAAAGCTTTCATGATTTTTCAGCGCGTCCGGGCGGTACGCGCCAACGCCCGCACACTGCCTAACCTCCGGCAAGTCAAACCGCGCCCGGACAGTCGCGTGCACCGGTGCTTTGGGATTGATCTCCCGGATTTCAAAGTCCCAGTTCTTGGCGCCGACGAGAGTCTGCAGCCACGGCCATTTTGGCAAGCTGGCAGCGTAACTATCCAGGGTGTCGCGCATGCTGGCAATCTCGCAATGCTGCACACCGTCGGCCCGAGGAAACAGGTTTAGCGCGGGGCCAGAATCCCCGGTGTTCGGCATTTTGACGCCGTCGACGTAGATCGGGCCGGTGATGAGGCCGTCGGGGACGGAAATCGCTTGTTCGCACATCCAGGAGAGCGCGATATCCGAGAGCCGCGATTCCGGTTCCGGATAAGACCCGCCGATGTCGGAGTGGTTGCCCGCAAACCAAAGCTGGATAATGCGATCAAAACCAGGCGTGGCAGGGTGCGCCCCCGGTTCGGTGCCGCCCCAGCCGACCCGGGCGAAGTCCTTACGCGCTTCATCGATCGCATTCGCCGATCGCGCAAACCGAACGTGCTTGCTGAGGAGGCGGTCGAAGTTCTTTCCCGTCCATTCCGCAATGTGCGAACGAGGCGGGTCTCCCTTGTTGGGAAATCGTAAATCGTCTTACGATTAGTCGTGCGCTGCTTATTCAAGAACCATAGGACGGCACCCAACATCGCCAGATGGGTGACGAACCACGCCGGGACGATAAATCCCCAAAGCAGGCCTGCTCCCGAGACAATGGCTGTTACTACACCGACAACCGCGGCAGGGACAAGGGAAGCTATAAACGCAGCAACCGCAACGCCGAGGGTCAAGCCCAGTTGGATCATGCGACGCCTGGGGCCGCTTGCTCCAAGTGCTGCGACGGTGTCGAACACCCCGATGAAATAGGCGGCGGCATTCGAGTTTGCTTCATCGCCAGACCCGTATTTGAGTTGAAATCGCCGCGCCAGTTCCAGTCTCTCCGCCTCAAACTGCTCGCGCGGGTGACCCGCGCCGTGTTCGAGCACTGTATCGACCGCCTCCCAGGCGACATCCTTCACAGCTTTCCGAAAGCGCAGCAGCGGGCCTGCGGGCGTCGTGGTCGGGATGCCGCACAGCATCAGCAAGTTGGCAACGCTGCGCACCGTGTAGGCTCCGCGGCTGAAGCCGAACAGGAAGATCCGGTCGCCCTCTTCATAGTGGTTGAGGATGAATTCGTAGCAATCAGCGATATTGCGTTTGATCCCATCGCCAGCAACAGATCCCAGCATCTTTTGGACAAATCGCAAGGGAGCGATGAAAGCGGTGGCACCGATATCGGTTCCCAAGCCGGCATCATAGAAGACGACCTGCTTGGCCGGGTCGACAGCCGTATCCGCGTGGTTACGTGAGACCCTGTACATCTTGTAGATGTTGCTGATGCGTTGCTCCGGACGGGCGCCACCGTCCTGCCCAGTACCATCAGAATAAATGACGATGTTTTTGCTCATGCCCTTGTCCCGGAACCGACCTTCGCATTCACGCTTGGAGCCTGCCGATCAAGGCTAAGGGGCCTAATCAATTATGCGCAAAATTGTCGGCGCGCGTCTGCTCTGCGCGCCCTGTCAATGATTCGAGCACAGCTGAGTCGCCCATCATTTAGAAAGTAAATTAAGCTCGGCCAATGCTGCGCTGTAAACGACGTCATACAGTTTGCACCCTGCCACTACGCTTTTGAGACGTTCGCGCGCTTGATCAACTTGTCCGGCATGAACAATGGACTCGCTCAAGAAGAACTCAGCTTCGCACGCGCGCTTGGCTTGATCCTGGCCAGACCCGATACGGGATGCCGCCTGAACTTGCCCCGAATCGACCGCATCCAGATAATACTCGAGCATCGGCGCCGGCCACATGTCTCGCCTGACTTTTGCAGCGTTCTCGGTCAGCTCGGCGCGGTCATTTTCTCCACCGTGCACGCGAGCGATGTGGAGCCAGATCATCGCATATGGATTGGACGGCCGCAGACGCACCGCGGTTTTGAAATCCTCGACACTCGCCGTATTATCCCCGGCAAACAATCGGGCGCGTCCTCGACCGAGATAATAGGCTGGGTCTCCGGGAGCAAGTTGGAGCGCCTGATCGAAATCGGCGAGCGCCGCAGTAAAATTTCTTACTGTCAAATTTGCATTGGCCCGATTTGCCCAAAAGCTCGCGTCCCCCGGCCTAAGGCGGATCGCCGCGCCGAAATCTGCGATCGCCTTCTCAAAGTTTCCCAGCATCAGATGCACCGCGCCTCTGTTGCCGATTGCATCCGCAAACGTCGGCTGCAGTGAGATTGCCTGGTCGTAATCAGAAAGTGCTCTTTGTAGGTCGCCTTTCGTCAGAAAGGCGGCAGCGCGGTTGTAATAAGCTTCTGCGTAACTCGGCTGAAGGCGAACAGCCTCATCATAGTTTTCGATCGCTCGATCCAGATCGCCTTTTCTTTCGTAAGCGCCCGCAAGGTTGTTGAAAATCATCGGATCCCTGGGACTTAGTCGGCGCGCGCTAAGAAAGTCGTCGATGGCGCGATCGTATTCGCGCTCGAATGTCCAAATCAGGCCCCGGTAGATGTAGGAATTGGGAAAGTTCGGCAAAAGCGCTATTGCAGTGTCGAAATCGGATAACGCTTTGTCGCGAATTCCCATGCCCTCGTAACATACACCTCGGCTGTAGACGAGGAAGCCGCGGCGCTCACTATCGAAATTGCCCTGACGAATTGCCTCGCTAAAAAGCTGAATGGCTTGCACGCAATCGCGACGCTGCTTCGCTGCAAAACCAGCCTGTGCCAAATCGAGTGCGTCTGCCTTCGCCAAAGGTATTGCAGACAAAGTAATGAGCGTCACGAAAAGTCCGAACACCACCGGTGGGGCCGATTGTTTGGAAAGCGCCCTGAGCATAAAAGCGACTGCCCCTAAATATAGCGAGATGTCCAAATATTAGCACACTTAGGCGCCAAATGCTCACGTTAAGGACATGCTGGCACCCCATGGTCGCAGTCGACCTGCTGGGAAGATGCGATCAGAGCCCCGCTGGGCAATTCTCTGATGTTGCGCTCATCTTCGGCCTCGGTATCAAGGAACGCTACCTTTTTAAGGGCGATCGGGCGTTGCCTTTGTACAGCACGCTCGTGAACCGCCATTTCACGCTGTATCACTCCTTTGATCGCCCACCCCCGGTGACGGGAGAATGTGACCATCACCGGTGCACAATATCACCTCATCCATTGCCCACACAACAGCGCAAGCCTGGCCAAACTGCCTGCACCGTCGCGCGGTCCGACACATTTACAACTGACTTTGCCACCGAGTTAATGTCCTCCGTATCGGCACAGTCCCAATGCCCTGCTTTGCGCTGATGGAAGACCCACACAGCGCGGCTGTTTCACTTCCGTCATGAAACACACGAGAACCGCCATCAGTCCAGATTGAATACGACAAAGAGATGAGGTGCGATGCACTGCGGCTCTGGACAGGCAGCTCCAAGCGCTTCGAAGGTTTTGTCTGTGCTGCCATTCTCGACTTCACAGCCCGATTTACTACTGGCGCGTTAAGCCGTCTAGATTGCGCAGATCGTTGTGCAGCGTCGTGGCGGCGATTGCCGCGTGGCCCATCGCGACGCTGATCTGATCGAGCGCGAAGACGATGTCGCCTGCGGCGTAGATGCCGCCTCGGCTAGTGCGTTGCTTTTGATCGACCGCGATACAGCACCCATCCGCCATGTCGAGACAGAGCGCCTGGGCAAGATGGTCGTTCGCTTCGGAACCAAGCGCCGGATAGATGGTGTCGAAGCTGAGCTGCGAGCCGTCGCGAAAGTGAACTATCGCGCGACTACCGGTGCAATCGAGGCGCAAGGGCGGTCGTTCTTCCACGCGGATACCGTGGCGTTCGAGAAGGGCGCGGTCGTCGGAGCTGATATCGACTGCACCCGCCGGGAGTATGGTAATGTCTTCGGAATATGTTCGCAGGAACAAGGCTTCAGCGACGCCCCGCGCATCGGCGCCGATAACACCGATAGCCTTGTCCCCGGCCTCGAAGCCGTCGCAGACCGGACAATAGCGCAGCAGACCGCGCTCCAGCGCAGACCGATGCATAGCGGGATCGAGGTCCGGGCGCCGGTTGTTGGTGCCGGTTGCCAAAAGAATGGTTCGCGCTTCGAGCGCGATGTTGTTACCACACGCCAGAAAGCTGCCGTCCCGCTCCTCGATCGTCTCGATACGGCCCCGCAGCACTCCGGCACCGTAGAGCTCCGCCTGAGCGCGCATACGACTCAACAGCTCCCTGCCGCTAATTCCGTCGGGAAAGCCGGCATGGTTGTGTGAACGGGGTATCCAGAGTGCGCGGCTGTCGCCGTCGTCCACTACGGTGACGCGTCGCCGGTACCGCGCCAGATAGATCGCAGCAGTCAGGCCCGCAGGGCCCCCTCCAACAACGAGGCAATCGAGCGGACGGCCAGTTGACAGGATTTCATCCATCACGGTGTCCCGTGTATTTGGGGCGGTGGAAGCCACGCTCGGGCGGTGGCGGCTAGAGAGCACTGACCGGAACATCAAGCGGCATCGGCAGAATGACCCGCCCGTTACTTGCGGGCTCCGGGAAGCGCCCAGCCGCGATGTTGAGCGGCAAGGATGCGAGCAGGAGCGCTGGCATTTCGAGCCCGGCATCGCGCTCCTGCCGCAGAGCGATGAACTCCGCTTCGGTCCGCCCCTTGCCGACATGAATATTTTCGGCCCGCTGCGCGCCCACTGTGGTTGCCCAGGCGGGCGGGCGGCTGCCCTCCGCGCCGTAATCATGGCAAACGAACAAGCGTGTCTCTTCGGGCTGATCGAGGATACGACGGATCGAAGAATGGAGCATGCGGGCGTCGCCGCGATGGAAGTCGCAGCGCGCCGTTCCGCTATCGGGCATGAAGAGCGTGTCGCCCAGAAAAATCGTGTCGGCGATGCGATAGCTCAAATGGTCGATCGTGTGCCCCGGCGTCGCCCAAACCTCGATCGTCTCTTCGCCAAACCCCAGGCTGTCGCCTTCATCCAGCAGACGGTCGAACGGACGTGCATGCGTTTGCGGCAGGGCATAGACTTGGCGAATAACTTCGGCGACCTCCACAACGCGCTTGCCGATTGCCAGTCGGCCGCCGAGCGTTTCACGCAAGGCCAGGGCGCCGGAGATGTGATCGTGATGAACATGGGTCTCCAGAAGCCATTCCAGTGACAACTTCTCGGCCCTTATGAAATCCACGATACGGTCAACGGGAGCGCGGCTGGTACGTCCCGACTTTGGATCTAGATCGAACACTGGATCGATGACAACACAAGAACCGGACGCAGCGCATGTGACAACATGCGTTGCGGTGCCACTGCGCTGATCGTAAAAGGTCTGGACACTGATAGTCATTGCCACCTATCCGTTATGGGTTCACGACTTGACCTGCGTCACCGCGATAAGCTTGGCCTCAAGGGCGCCCGCCGGAAATTTCATGCACACCGCGTTTTGGGACCGACCCGTGTAACGTAATCTCTGTCGCCAGTTAATAGTCCTCGCAGCAGAATGTTTCGAACATAATCCAACGAATTTACCACACCAAGTTGTCCTGAAACTTGTCTCGCGCTTACCAAAAAAGATTGGTAGAGCTTCACGGAGGGGTCTCGCTCGTATGGCGATGGATGATGCGCACTGCCCGGGTAGTCGCCAGTCACCGTCGTGACGGTGGAGCGCTTCGACTTCATCCCGCAGGGCTGCGGTGATGCCATCATGACGCACTGATGCCTAGGCGAAGCGGCCAAGGTAGCGTTGATCGAGGAATTAATCCGGCGTCTCACGGGCTCGATGTCTTACGATGTCCCTGTATAGCAGCTGGGCTATTCGCTAGCCTAGACTAGATTCCCGCCCGGTGACGAGACGGGTTCGGGATTGCCGCCGTACAAAGTTGCGAATGACGGACAAGAGCGAATCGCCAATGATGGACGGTGCCCAACTTGACCACCTTCGGTGGGCGGCCATCGACGACATCATCACGTAGAGAGTCTTCAAGCCATCGGAGCAGAACGGGTTTGGCACCATTGTCTCATGCTGAAGACAATGGCTGCGTCGTCGCCTACCTCATCAGTGCATGGCTAGCAAATGTGTGGCGAGCGCGCGGTAGGCTTGATGGGGAAGAGCTTAGCAAACAAGTTCGATCATGTTCTGTATGATCTTCGACAAGCAAGGACAAGTCGGCAGGGCGAGGGTGAGCGGCAGCGCACCAGATGGCCCGTCGAGCCCTGCCATTCCAGCGCTGTTAGACAACGAAGATAAGCCGGCTCCGGCGCAACTAAGATCCGCCGAACCGTTCCCTTACAGTCTGACGCAACACGCCAAGCTTGTCTCTGATCTTTGCCCAACTGACCTCTCGATGGCGGAGGGTGTCGACTATTTCGCAAGGTGGTCGCGGTGCGCCTCGGCCGTGGCGTTGAGCGATCCAGGAGCAGCGAGCAGACGGTGAGTAGACGAAATCCTTTGGCAATGTAGCTTGGCCCCACATGAAAAGCTGGCAGGCCTCCACATCGTAAAACGCTGTGTATGCTGCAAAATATCCTGTAAATTGGAAACGGAGTTATTGCTTTGAGCGCGGCCCCAGGTAAGCCTAGACGATCCGACTCAACCGCCAGCAGGGAGCCTTCAAGACCCGACTATCAGAATATCGCCAGCACGTGCCGCATAGTCGAGCGCGTAGGCGAGCTCGCCGGGTGTCTCGGCGTGGACATGAAAGAGCGGCTGTCCGCGATCAACCTCCGCGCCAAGCCGCACCTCCATGAAGACGCCGGCAGCCTTGGCGCCGGGCGCACCGGCCAGCTTGGCAAGCCGCGCTAGTTTGCGATTGTCGATATGAACGATTCGGCCTGCGCGCGGCGCAACCAATGGATAGACGTGGCGCGCCTGCGGCGGAGTGCGCAGTCCGCCCTGCGCCTCACAGATGGCTTCGAACTTCTTCCACGCCCGGCCGTCGGAAAGCGTCGCGAGCGCCAGCGTCACGCCGCTTCCCTTGCTGGCCTTTCCGCCAATTTCCAGTGCCGCGCCCGCCAGCGTGACAGCTCGCTGGCGCAGGTCATCGGGCGCGTCGGATTTGTTATGCAAAACGGCGAGCACATCGAAGGCCTCGAGCGCCGGACCGATGCCACGGCCGACGGGCTGCGAGCCATCGGTTTGAAGGCATAAGGCGGCAAGGTTAAAGCGCGCAGCCACTGCGGTCATGCGCTCGGCAAGGCGGTCAGCGACGTCTTTACCGCGCACCTTCGCGGTTGCGCCGACCGGGATATCGATGACCACGTGTGTCGAGCCTGCAGCGATCTTCTTCGAGAGGACGGACGCAATCAACTGACCTTCAGTATCGATATCCAGTTCGCGCTCCACCCGCACGAAGATATCGTCGGCCGGGCTGAGGTGGACCGCACCGCCCCAGGCAATGCAGCCCCCTTCCGCCTCCACCACGCGTCGGAGAGTCGCGATGTCGAGATCGACAGGCGCCAAGGTTTCCATCATATCGGCCGTACCGGCCGGCGAGGTGATCGCGCGCGAGGAGGTCTTGGGCATGACGAGGCCGTTCGCGGCCACGATCGCCACGACAATCGGCGTGGTGCGGTTGCCAGGAAGCCCGCCGATGCAGTGTTTATCGACCACGATCGCGGCATCCCAGCGCAGGCGGTCGCCGACATTCACCATTGCCCTCGTCAGACTAACCGTCTCCTCTTCGTCCAGCGGCAGCGCGGCGCTCGCGGTCAGGAAGGCGGCGAGGTGCACGTCGGTGTAGCTGCCGGCGACAACATCCCTCACGATCTCCGAGAAGGCGGACGTATCCAGACGATTGCCATAGATACGCCGCCGCACATCAGCGAGCGAATCCATTGCGGGTGGATGGGAGACCCTGACCTCGTCGCCTTCCGCGACGCCAAGAAGGTCCCAGGCGGTTTCGGACAGTCCGATCTCGTCGAGGCCCAGCATGGCTTCACCGTCGACTTGAAAAAGAGTCGCCTGGACCTGGCGCTTGCCATTGGCCACGAGAACCTGAGAGCGCGAAGCAAATCCCTCGGCCCGGCAGACGTGACAGTCGGCACGCATGATTACGATCGCCTGATGCTGGCTATGCAGCCGGAGACGGCGTACACGGTGCCTTGGTTGATCGGCACGAGCAGCGTTATCTGTCGTCGTCATAGATCGAAGATCTGGTTCTGACGTGGCACAGCGGCATCCCACCCAAGTTCGCGATCAATCCGCACCCGCAGCGCTTCGGCGGCGTCGGCCTCGCCATGGACGATGAAGACGCGAGACGGAGCGCGGCGGAAGCCGGAGAGCCAGCGCATCAGCTCGCTAGCATCAGCGTGTGCCGACAGCATCGACAGGTCATCGACCTCTGCCCGAACCGGCACCCATTGGCCATGGATCCTGATGTCGCGCGCGCCCTGAAGCATCGCTCGGCCTCGCGTTCCAGCGGCCTGGAACCCGGAGAACAGGATCGTGTGCTTGGGATCGGTCGCGAAGGCCTTGAGGTGATGGAGAACACGGCCTCCCGTCGCCATCCCGCTCGCCGATATCACGACCTTGGGCCAGGGGCTGGTCGAGATCGCCTTGGAGCTTTCCACATCGCGTGTATAGGTGGCGATGCCGCAGATCGCGTCGCATTCCTTGGAAGACAAGTGGTGATCGTCGTGGTGGGCGTGGAGCAGGCCTGTCGCCTCGATCGCCATCGGGCTGTCCAGATAGATCGGGACGCCCGATAGACGGCCGGCGGTCTGCAGGCGCCACAGATGATAGAGCAGCGACTGTGCGCGCCCGACCGCAAAGGCCGGGATGACGACGGTGCCGCCGCGCTTGATGGTGCGCTCGATGACCTTGCCGAGCGCTTCGGTGGGATCGGCAGAATCGTGGAGGCGGTTTCCGTAGGTCGATTCAACGACGACGTAATCTGCTTCGGCGATAGCTGCCGGGTCCGGAAAGATTGGGTCGCCGTAGCGGCCAAGGTCCCCTGAAAAAGCAATGCGGCGGCCGCCCCATTCGATCTCGGCGCTGGCGGCTCCGAGGATGTGGCCGGCGTAGCGAAACCTCACGGTCGCACCACCTGGGAGCGTCGTGACCGTGTTGAAAGGAACAAGCGAAAAGAACTCCATGGCGCGTTCGGCATCACGCGCGCCGTACAGCGGCAGCGCCGGCTTGTGTTTGGAGAACCCTTTCCGATTGGCGTACTCAGCGTCCTTCTCGTTGAGGTAGCCGCTGTCCTTGAGGATGAGCTCTGCGACATCGCGTGTCGCCGCGGTCGCGTAGATGCGGCCACGAAAGCCGTCACGCACGAGCTTGGGTAAGTAGCCCGAGTGATCGAGATGAGCATGGGTCAAGACGACGGCATCGATGCTCGACGGCGCGACCGGCAACGGTTCCCAGTTCAGCTCGCGAAGGTTCTTGAGGCCTTGAAATAGACCGCAATCAATCAAGATGCGCTTGCCGCCGTTGGTGAGGAGATGTTTCGAGCCGGTGACAGTGCCGGCGCCGCCGAGAGAGGTCAGAGTCAACATTGCGAACTTTCAGAATGTGAAGGCGGCCAAATCCGCCGGATCGCCGCGTCCGTCGAGCGCGCCTTGCTCGGTCGAGGAGAGAATCTCCTCGCGCTTGCAGCCGAGGAGAGCGCCTCCCGCGTCCACCAGATGCGCCCAGCTACAGCGGTTAGCGAACAGCATGCCTGCAACGTCGAGCGTGCCGCCCCGGCTGATATAGCCGCGCGCGACAGTCCTTTGAGGCCCGGAGTCGAGCCGCCGCAACAAGCCGAGCATTGGTTCCGGTCTCGCGTGAGACACGATGACTCGCGGCAGCCCGGCCGGGAACAGCGCCGCAATATCCTGCTCGCTAGCTGTGAAGGCGGCTTCAATGGAATCGCGGGGGATTCGGAATCGGCCAGGTTCCGAGAGAGCGGTTACGAGAACGCGGCGGCCGTGCGTCTTGAGGCGATGTGCTGCCTTGAGCGCCTCCTCGAGCTGGTAGGCGCCGATGGCAACCAGTTGCAACTCGGCCCCGTCGCGCTCGCCTTCGATGTGAGCGGCGCCATCGGCAATGAACTTGAGCGCAGCCTCGCCACCGAAGCGATACGGCATGTCGCGCTTCGACACGATGAGGCAGGCTACCTGTCCGCGACCCTGGTAGACGGCTCGCAGGGCGGCCATGGCGCTGTTGGTATCCACGGGGAACAGAACGCGTGCCGTGTCGGACATCTCGCCGAGCAGCGCCTCGCCAATGGTCGGGTCCTGATGCGACTGCTCGTTTTTGGAGTTCTCCCAGGTATGAGACGTGACGATGAGCGGGACGGATACCCAACCCGGCTTCTGGCCGACCTCACGCTGGCGACGGGCGAAGACGATCTCCTGGCGAAGCCCGCCCAACATCTTCAAGGCGAAAGCCTCGTAGCTGACAATCAGGTTGATGCCTCCCTTGTTGGCGAGCGCCGCGCCCGCAACCGCTTCCTCGTTGAGCGCGGTGATGACCGCCCCATCCACGGCATCGGCGACGTTGGGCTCCGAAACGTTCACCCGGTGGCGCAACCTGTCGAGGGTTGCACCCATATGGTTTGAGCGCAGTTCGTCGGGGTTGCCGACACGGGGCCGAAGGCCGGGGTTCGCATCGACGAGGCGGACGAACCAGCGGTCGATAGCATGCATCGCGCAGTCGGGCGGACTGCCGGCTACGGTCCAATCAGGTTCGGGGAGTACTGGAGTCGGAGGCCGCCGCAGCGCGAGGGGGTGCCGGCTTTCGGGCACGCGGCCTTGCTTGCCATGGACAGCGATCGCTGCGACGGCTTGCTCAATCTCGTCAGGCGGCACGAACAGCACGCGGGCCGCATCGTTGAAGGCGGTACGGGCTGCTTCGTCCTGCGCGGGATTGCCACCGAGCGGCAGATTGTGCGCGGCATTCGTGCCCGCTCCCGGAAAGCCGAACCCTTTGACGGTTTCGGCGATCACATAAGGAACCGGCGCCGGATAGGAATGCGCCGCATCCGCAGCGAAACTCTGGAGTCGGCGCTCGGCTTCTAGAATGGCCCCTGCGAAGGCGGCTGGATCGCGGCCATCGACGATGAAGGGATCAAAGCCGTTGAGCTTGAGATGGTCGGCGAGCCATGTGGCGCCACCCTGCTGCGCGATCTGGACGCGCTCTTCGATACGCCGCCCGTTGAGGATCATGACCGGGATGACATGGCCGGAATCTTCGGCCCGCCACCAGCGAGGCGTCCAGTCCGAACCGCGCTGTTCCTCGAATGCGCCGTCGCTCAGGAACGCCACGAGGCTTTCGCCGGGGAGCGGCATGTGCACGTACTGCACCTCCGCGAAGCCGAGATAACCGCCTTCGGAGATCGCGCCGGCGGTATTCGGTCCTGCGTGGCTGCCGAGCGGTACGGCCGGAGCGCCGTCGGGGCCGATCTTGTATGAGTAGAAGTCGGCGGCGAGTTGCGACAATCCCTTCTCGCTGCGATCGTAGCGGCCCTTCTGCGCCGGTGAGACATCGCCGGTGAGGACGTTGACGGCCTCGATAGCGGCAACACAATGGCCTTGGCCCATCAGCCAGGAACGCGTCGTCGCTGAAATCGCATTGGCCGTCAGATAGCCGACAAAAGCCGGGACCATGTTGAGCGAGCCGCCGGTATGTCCTTCCGGGGTGGTCTTGAAAGCGTCCGCCGGGAGCGGGGCGCCAGAGAGATCGACCCGCTTGGTGTAGGTCATATGGACCACGCTCCACATGGCGGCGGAGGTGAGGCGGTCGGCAGCCACCAGCATCCGATAGAGCGGTTGCGGATCGATGCGGCCGGACGAAGCCAGCGCCACTATGCGCTCGACCGTCTCTTCACGATGGACAATCGGGCCGTATCCCTTGCGCCAAGTGTTGAACATCTTGGAGGCCGTGCCGCTCATGCTGCATCGTCGCCTTTATTGGATCTGGTTTCGGGAGGCGGCACTTTCACCGCGCCCCGCTCGTCCAGGATGGCGGATCGCTCGCGGGAAAGGAATCGAGACCCGCCCGCTCCACCTCATCCAAGGGCTCGGGCGGACGCCGGTGCCGGACGAGGTCTGCCGACGATGGAGCGCTCAATCCGAGCGCGTTCGCAACCAGCGGCGCAAGGCCGATGGCATTGCTCTCGTGAGGAACAGAATCTGTCGAAACGATCCGGCTGCAAAGCGGCGCAAGGCGCTGGAAAGAATCTTCGGCAAAAATGCCATGCACAACGACCACCACGGGTCGCGCAAAGCCTTGAAGCGGAAGTTTGAGAGCCGCTTCGATCAGCGTGCGGCCGGACGAGGCGATGTCATCGACCAGCACCGGCTGCCGGCCACGCCATCTGGACAGATCGGGTAATTCGACGTCGACATTGCGATCGCCATGCCGGATCTTGCGCAGCACCGCGTGTGGGGCGCCAATGCGTGCGGCGATGGCCGATACCCATTGCTCGCTCTCTTCGTCGGGACCGACGAGAAAAGGATTGTCGACTTCCGCGGCAATCCAATCCGCCAGCAGCGGCGCCGCATGCAGCGTATCCGTCGGGATCGTGTAGAGCGCCGAGAGAGTCGAATATCTATGCAGATGCGGATCGACGGTGACCAGCCGGTCGAAGCTCGACGAGACGAGCCGCGCGAAGCTCTTCGACGTCACCGCCTCACCCGGCTGAAAACGGCGATCCTGCCGCATATAAGCGAGATAAGGCGCGATCAGAGTGACCTCTCGCGCGCCGAGCGCCCGCGCGGCATCTGCCGCGAAGACAAGACGCAAGAAGCCATCATCGGGCCTTGCGAGTGTGCAGACCAGATCGACCGCTTTGCCTGCAACGTCGGAAAGGATACGGACGTAGGACTCGCCATCCGGAAATTGCCGGGTTCCTATTGTGCCGAGCTCCCAATGCCCGGCTGCTGCCAGATGCTGCCCAAAGGCTTCGTTGCCCGGCAGGGAAAGGATCAGGCGAGGAGCAGATCCCGGATGGTCTTGTTTTTCTGTCATCCTTCCTCGACTCTAGAATTTGCCGAAACTGGGTGATGGCTACCCCAATCATGCCGCCGGTCACTCATTTGCGACAGTGGAATTACCACAAGGCAGTGGTTCAAGATATGACTGGGATCATTCCAGAGCGCGGCCGGAGCGATAGCACTTACTTAATGTCGGCGTCTGCCGAATGCTCCACCCAAACGCCAAAGCATCCTCGGCAAGAGGACGATCAACAGCGCGCCAAGCGCCCAAATCACGATGGCTGCCGGCTTCAGGACGATCATCAGCAAGGAGACCGCCTGGTCGAGGAGACCGGTGGACTTCAGGCTGTCGATCGCGACGCCGACCTCTTTGCCGACGCCTATCGCGCTTCCGGCGTCCTTCCCCGCTTGCAACACGGCGCCGCCGCTGGTTGAGAGCCACGACAGGGCGATATCGAGTGCGACATATCCAACATAGACAACGACCGTCCATGCAAGGAGACCGAAGATGACGACAACCCACGAGATCGGCGCCCGCGGCGGAGCATCAGTCGAGTAACCGGACCTGGGCGCCGGGTATCGATTTGATCCAGGACCCTTTCGGAAAGAGCGTTCATTCCAATGATCGTTACCCACGTCGTCCTCACTCGTTCACTGCGGCAAACTCTCGACGAAATCAAAACGGCCGCTTGGCTTCGGCTCCCTCAAGCGCTTCGTCCTCGATCTGGATCGTCACATGTGTCAGGCCAAAGCCAGTCTTCAGCGCCTCCTGAGCTTCGGCCAGTATCGTCCGGGCTGAAGCCGTGTCAGTCACGACAAGGTGGCCGCTCATCGCATCGGCGCCGGATGTAATCGTCCAGACATGGAGATCACGAACGGCAAGGACGCCCGGAATCTCGAGAAGCCTCTTTTCAAGCAAGGCCATGTCGATTTCCGGCGGCGTGCCCTCCATTAGAATATGGATCGCTTGCTTGAGCAGGATCCACGTGCGCGGGACAATGAACAGCCCGATGCCGGCGCCGATGATCGGATCGACTAGTTGCCAGCCGGTCAGAACCACCACGATTGCAGCCACAATGACGCCGAGCGAACCGAGCATGTCCGCCAGCACCTCGAAGTAGGCGCCTTTGACGTTGAGGCTCTCCGCCGAGCCGGCGGAGAGCATTTTCATACTGATCAGGTTGACGACGAGACCGGCAACTGCCACGGCCAGCATCGGTCCGCCGATGATCTCCGGCGGGCTCAAGAATCGCTGATAGGCCTCGTAGAGGATATATACAGTCAGGAGGAGGAGAACCACGGCGTTGGTGAGCGCCGATAGCACCTCCATACGAACATAGCCGAAGGTGTTCTGTGGTGTCCGTGGCCGTTCGGCGAAACGGATCGCGATCAAAGCCAATGCCAGGCCGCCGGCATCGGTGAGCATGTGGGCTGCGTCGGCAAGGAGAGCGAGGCTGCCGGTCCACAAGCCGCCGATAACCTCGACAACCATAAAAGTGGTGGTGAGGGTCAGCGCAATGTACAGTCTGCGCTTATGCCGCCCCGCTGCTGTCGCGGTAGATACTGGGTCGCTCGCTGAAACCCCTGCGGCCATGTCACCCTCTCGCGCCTAGAATTCAGTTCGTTAAGACGGCGCGCCTCGGCATCAGCTCCTGCTTGTACAGCCTCGGGCACGGATGCAGATTCTTTTCGACGATCACTCTCATCCCCAACCGGGCATGACGTCGCGTTCCTGTGAATGCACGAGGCCTTCAGCCTCACATGTTCACCAATCGGACGTCGGCGTGAAGATAGGACTCACTTTCCCTCAGGATTTGCTCCGGCCACCGCCGTACCGCAAGAGCGGCAAAATTTAGAGTTGGCTGGAATTGACGCATTGCACTTCGAACACGCCGCCTCGGACGATCCGAAGCGCTGGCCACAATTGGCGCAAAAACGGCTGTCCGGCGCGTTGTCAGAGCGACAGCTGGGACACACAAGCACCCGCTGTTGCGCGGGCGGCGGCGATTGATCCCAGTCCGGATTCTGCTGATTGCCCCAAGGCGCACCACGATCGGGCCCTCGGCCGTACCGGTCTCCGTGGCCGCCTCCATGATGACCGCCTCCATGGCCGCCGCCATACCTCCGGCCAAACAGACGGTCGAGAAAATGCGAACCCACAGCAACCTCCTACGAGTAAAAGTCTGCCAACATGAAATAAGGCGCCTGTCCAATCTTGACAACCGCCGGGAGCCGGTCCCGCCGCCATGTGTTCGGGCTCCGCAATTGAAAGTCAATTGCAAACCCCCGGGATTTTTTAGCTAGAATCTCGCATTCATTTTGTAACATTCCGCCCGCTCTGAACGAATGGAGAATTTCTGGCCGAGCGGTAGCCAATCATCGACTGGGGCGGAAGAGGCTGGGCACGGAAAATCTCTTCGTCGTGTAACAGAGTAACAGGAACCCCTGCACGAGCACTATTGTTCTGGATGTCCGTTGGCGAGTGGGAGATGACGATGAGATTTGCAGCCTTGAATTGGGTAGAAATGGGCTCCCACTTGGTCGATTTGGCTATCGCCTACATTTTGGCATTGCCGATTGGATGGGAGCGGGAAAGTCAGGAGCGCAGCGCTGGTCTACGAACCTTTCCGCTCGTCGCGATTGCCGCGTGCGGTTTTGTGCTCGTCGCGATCCGCGTCTTGGGCGAGACCTCGATGGGTCAGGCTCGGATTCTCGAAGGTCTGATTACGGGAATAGGATTCATTGGCGGAGGTGCCATCCTGAAGCGCGGAGACCATACGTCCGGCACAGCCACAGCGGCCAGCTTGTGGGCAACAGGGGCGCTCGGGGGAGCTGTTGGCTACGGTCTCTATGATATTGCCCTGATCCTCAGCATTGTGACCTTCGCAACTCTCCGCTCTCTTGCCCCTCTGAAAAGCATGATCCAGCCCTCAACACCCAACGATGGCAAAAGCTAATATTTGAGGCGCGCGTCCACGCCAGAAATCGTCATTTCGACAAAATAATCAACACATTGGGCGCGGACAGACCTCGCACTCAAATCCTTCGGCGTGCGTGCACCTCGCACGCGATGCTAGTTGGTCAAATCTGGCGCGTCTTCGCCCAGAGCGGTGGCAAGATCAATCAAATGGTCTTGCTCATCGAGCAAGATCTCGCGGATGTGCTCGGCGATAGCGAATTCGCCCAATGTTTCACACTGACGGATCCGCTCGCGATAGTTCTTGATTGTGTCGATCTCGTTCTGAAGATCTGCCCGCAATATCTTCTCCGCGCTATCGGATACTTCGATGGGTTTTGGAATCGTCGTTGGTGTAGCGCCGAGATAATCAATTTGCCGAGATATCGTCAGCGCGTGTTTCAGCTCTTCCGCGGCGTGCTTTTGTAGCTGATCCGCAATGCTCATATACTCAGCACCCTTGAGCACTTGCGAATAGACAACGTACGCGATGATCGCTTGGTATTCGCGAGCCAAGTCTTCGTTCAGCAGCGCCGCCAGCTTCTCGCGTGCAATCGAAGGTCTGTTGTCTGCCATTTACCCGCCCAATGTGCGTTATTCGGCATAGACAACGCTGCGGTGCTATTTGGGTTCCTTTCGAAATAAGCCCGGTTACAAAGATGTGCGAGAGACACCCCATCAATCGCGCGAGTTTGCCAGAAACGCTTTGATCGAGAGAGGTACAGCTAACAGGGCAGCTTTTTTTGCAGTAGTCGCTGATTGCGCCTGCTTATAATTATTTTCAGCGTTACATTTCCACGCCCGTCCGAGCCAAAAGTAGAGTCTGCGGATTTGCGGATTGTCCAAGTTCGCGCGCAGCGCCACTACGATTAGAGGGTGATAAGCTCGACCAGACTTTCGATGTCTGACGATTCGCCTTCTCAAGGCACGAGCCGGCAAAGCTAATGATGCCCGTGGTGCTGCAAATGACCCCCGAAATTATGTCCACTGGAAAGGTGCCCACCTAAATGGTGACCGTAATAGCCACCTAAATGGTGACCATAATAGAGCGGCACATAGACGGGATAGGAGTACGCGGCGTACGGATAAGGGCCGATCGGGTATCCCCTGTAGCCACGATATGCATAATGCCGATGTCGGTGGCGGTGTTTGCGGGAATGAACTTGTTGGAATAGGTCCCCTCCGATGGACGCACTCGGCGCCAGAGATTTAGGAGCGGCGCCGGGCAAAGCGCTCGCCGCATTGGAATACAAGAGGCACGCCGAGGCCGCGCTGATCCCGATTATGAGAAGTTTCCGCATCATCACCTCCTTTAGGTATCGTACAATCAAAGACTCTTGCGCAGCTCCGAAGGTCCGACGCTTGACATCGCGGCTTATGCCCGACGTCAGAGATAGCAAATAAGCCTTTTTTCATGCCGCCTCCGACCACAAACGAAACGGGCCATGGCAGTAAGGAAAACGGCAATCTTCGCATTGGGTTCCAACCACAATTATGCGTGGATGCCCAACAGTTCGCTCAGCCGAAGGCTGAGGGCGGCCGGGAAATCCGGACAAGTACCGCGCGGAGCCTTGATCGCCGCCCCTCGCGGAATCTCCCTAAGCCGACTATTGCCCGCCGAACCGTTCCTACGCAGTTTGGCAGGACACGCCGAGGGGCTCTGCAATCTTTGCCCAGCTTACCTCTCGATGGCGGAGCGTGTCGACGATCTCCGCGAGATGCTCGCGGTGCGCCTCTGCTGTGGCGTGGAGGGGTCCAAGGGCCGCGACGAAACGATCAGTCGGCCACGTCGCCGGATCAAAATCCCGCGGCAGTGCAGCAGTGCCGGACATGAAAAGTCGGCTCGCTTCGACGCAAGCGTCGCAAATGTGAATGCCGCCCGGCCCTGCGGCCAGCTTAGCGACCTCGCGTTCCGATTTCCACAGAATGAACGGCATAGCTTGCGCCACACTACGAACCCTACTGTCAGGACGACCCTGACTGTAAGGGAGAACCTGACAGGACAATGCTCGCCGTTCCAATACGGCTGGAATAGCCTTCGTATCTTTCGCCGGCTCCCGTATCCGCCCACATTGCCCGGGCGGCTCCTCCGGTGGGGAATACGCCGAGCTGCTATTGTCTCTTGTCGCGATACGCGAGCAGCCGCAGCGCGTTGACGACGACCACGAGCGTCGAACCCTCATGCACCGCGACTGCCGCACCGATGCTGAGCCCCATGATCGTCGCCGGCACCAAGATCACGACCACGCCGAGGCTGATGAACACGTTCTGCAAGATGATCCCGCGGGTGTGGCGGCTGAGGCCCACAGCAAAGGGCAGGTGACTGAGATCGTCGGCCATCAGCGCGACGTCCGCAGTCTCTAGAGCGACGTCGGAGCCGGCCGCGCCCATCGCGATGCCAACCGTCGCGCTCGCCATCGCAGGCGCGTCATTCACGCCGTCGCCGACCATGGCGACCTTCTGCTCGGCGCTCAGCTTCTTGATCGCCTCAACCTTGTCCTCCGGCATCAGATCGCCCCAGGCCTCATCGAGCCCGACATCCTTGGCGATAGCGTCGGCGACCTTCTGGTGATCGCCGGAGATCATGATCATCCGCTTGATGCCGAGCGCGTGCAGTTCCGCCAGCGCGACACGCGCGGCGGCGCGTGGCGTATCCATCAAGCCTATCGCACCGAGTTCCTTGTCGCCGTAGCGCACGACCATCGTGGTGCGGCCGCCGTCGCGCAGTTTCGCAATGGCCGCTCTCATGGCCTCGCCCAGCGGCGCAATGCCGTCGGCGCCGAACATCTCGGCCTTGCCGATCCAGACCGGCTTGCCCTCCAACGTTGCGGTCACCCCGCGTCCGGTGAGGCTCTTGAGATCCTGCGCCTCCGGGACGTCGCGTCCACCCAACCGCTCACGGCCGTCGCGTGCGATCGCCTCCGCAAGCGGATGATCGCTGAGTTGCTCGACGGCCACGGCGACCCTGAGCAGTTCGTCTTCCGAAACACTCTCGGCCGGGACGATGTCGGTGATGCGCGGACGGCCCTCCGTCAGCGTGCCGGTCTTGTCGAACGCGATCGCGCTTAACGAGCCGAGATTTTCCAATGGCGCGCCGCCTTTTACGAGGACGCCGCCGCGCGCCGCGCGCGCCACGCCGGACAGCACGGCGCTGGGCGTCGCGATCGCCAGCGCACAGGGGCTAGCCGCCACCAGGACCGCCATCGCGCGATAAAAGCTCGCGCTGAACGGCTCGTCGATCACCACCCAGGCGAACAGCAGAATGACGGCGAGCGCCAGCACGGCCGGCACAAAAATGCGCTCGAACTTATCGGTGAAACGCTGGGTCGGCGATTTCTGAGTCTCGGCCTCGCTCACCATCTGCACGACCTTGGCGAGCGCTGTTTCCGTCGAAAGACGCGTCACCTCGATCTCGATCGCACCCGCGCCGTTGATGGTGCCGGCGAAGACGCGCGAGGATGAGTCCACGGCGTTGGGCTTGGCCCGTGCCTTGGCAATGTCCTCGACATGCCGCTTGTCGACCGGGATGCTCTCGCCGGTCACCGGCGCCTGGTTGACGCTCGACTCGCCCTTGACCAGGAATCCATCGGCCGGCAGCCGCTCATTCGGACGCACGACAACCACGTCACCGACCACGAGGTCCTCTACGGGGACCTCGCGCGTCTCGCCGTCGCGGCGGACAGTGGCAGTTCGTGGAGCCAGTTCGGCGAGCGCTTCAATCGCCTGCTTGGCCCGCCCCATCGCATAGTGCTCGAGCGCGTGGCCGAGGCTGAACAGGAACAGCAGCAGCGCCCCCTCCGCGAAGGCGCCGAGCGCCGCGGCGCCCGCCGCTGCGACCAACATCAGCGTGTCGATCTCGAACTTCCTGAGGCGCAGATTGTCGATCGCTTCGCGCAGCGTATAGAATCCGCCGAAGAAATAGGCGGCGATATAGCAGGCGGTCGGCAGCCAGAAGGGAGCCGTCGGCAGGAGCTTCTCGATCGCGACGCCGACGCCAAGCAGAGCGCCACAAATGAGCGAGAAGATCAGTTCGGTGTTGGGCCCCAGAAGGCCGCCATGCGCATGATCGTGATCTTTTTCGCCCCTGCCGCCCTTGTCTTCGCCGTGATCGTGGCCGGCATGATCGGGACCGGCATGACTATGGTCCCCATGCGCGTCAGCCGCCTCGTCCGTCCCGGAACGCCGCGGCTCCGGCGCAGGCGCCCGGGCGACGACCTGCTCACGCACCGTGACACCCATTTTGGCGAGCGCATCGCGGATGGCCTTCTCAGACCCCTGGCTCCGGTCAAATTCAACACGCACCACCCCGCCGGCGCTCGCTTGCGCCTCCAGTACGCCCGGCACTGTACGCAGACCATCGGCAACCGTGCGTGCCCGGCGCTGGTGGGCGATCCCTTCGACCTGCCACAGCAGATGGCCGAACCGTTCGCTGATCGTGGCACCGGCGCTCGCCGCGAGCTCGCGGATCCGCGGTAGTGGTATGATCTCCGGGTCGTAGTGCACGCAAAGCTGGGCCGGCTCGCCCGGGCCGGTGCCCCGCACGTGCACCTCCTCGACGCCCGCGCGCCCGCCGATCTCCGAGGTGAGCCGCGCGACGCAGGCATCGTCGGCGTCCGGCACGTCAGGCAGCAGGATCGGAATATCCAGACGAAGTTTTTCGGTCATCTCACACCTCTTTGCCTCAAGCCACTGACGACGATGGGAGAGCGCTGCCAGCCTGTGCTGGCCGCTTCCTCATCATTTCTCCGAGATGGAGACGGGGCTGACCGGACTGTTCTCACGATTGCATAAATGCCGCGATAGTCCAATCTTCGTAAAGCCTCAATAGTAGAAACGCTTTTCGTTCTGACGCCCGCAGCGCATGCCAAGATCACCGCAATGTTCGCCGCTCCTCTTCCGGTTGAGCGGACCGGCAATCGGTCGGATCGGGCGATCTTTGGTGCAATGAATAGCTAGACTAATGTTTGTTCTCTCGGCCAGATTGTTGAGCGAGATCAACCCCTGCAAGCGCAAGATGCGATAACAATTGGCTGAGCCAGCGCGGAGAAAATGGAGAACAGATGGCCTTCAAAGACTTGCTGATGGTCCTGACGACCTACCCGGATCCAACGCCGGTCGCGGAGCTCGCCCAAGGCGTTGACTTCGCCGCAGCCATCGGCGCCAAGATTTCGGCCGTCGCCTGTGAGGTTGAATTTCAAATTCCAGGAAGCATTGTCGGTAACCTGTTTAATGTTCCCGCATTGGCCGCCGCTGAGAGCAAGAAGAGTTCGGCGAACGCGCAGATGCTCTTGACCGCATTCCAGGAGGCCGCTGAACAGCGGGGAGTATTTCATGAGCGGCGATCGGAGACTTGCCTGATCTCAGACGTTGCGGATGTATTGATCGGACATGCCCGACTTCGCGATCTAACGATTGTCCCCGTGGGCGAGGGTGGAGCTGTCGATATCGGCGACTGGTACGTTGAACAGATCGTATTCGAATCGGGACGCCCTACACTCATCATCCCGAAGCCAGCCAGTCATCGCGGTGCGTTGAATACTGTCGTAGTGGCTTGGGATTTCAGCCGACCTGCAGCGAGGACGATTGCCGACGCAATTCCGATACTGGCAATGGCCAAGCGGGTGTACGTCGTGACGGTCACCGGCGACAAGGCAATCAATACCAGGCGTTCTGGCGCAGAACTCTCAAAGCATCTGGCCCATCATGACGTCGAGGTCACCTTGGATACGGTCGATGCCGCCGGTAGAAGCACCGGTGACGCACTCGATTCGTATGTTGCCTCACGCGAGGCTGACCTTCTTGTCATGGGAGCATACGGACACTCTCGCATTCGGGATTTCATCCTCGGCGGGGCGACAAAAAGCATGCTTGCGCGGCCATCGCTTCCGATCTTTCTGTCGCACTGATTGAGAGCACGAACGGCTTTCTCAGGGCTGCGCGATGATACGCCTGCAAACCGACATACAAGTGCCCGGCTTGAACAGCCGTGAAGTGACCGACTTCATGCTGAACTGCGACGACGCCAGCTATCAAGCCTGGTGGCCCGGGGTTCACTTGCGATTTCACACTGTGCGCAAGGTCGCAGGCGATGTCGGCAACCTGATTTACATGGATGAATATGTCGGTCGTTTCCGCCTGAAATTCCATGCGGTTGTGACCGCCTCGATTCCAGGCAAGGAGATCACCTGGCAGTTCGTCAGGGGCGTGCGGCTCCCCGGAAGACTCATCCTGGGCCTCGAAGACGAAGCGGACGGCGTGGCGATCTCTCACGTGGTCGAGGCCGGATTTCGCGGTCCGGGCCGCATATTCGATGCGGTCTTGCGCTTTTCGTTCACGCCCGAATTCGCGGATGCGTTGGACGAGCACGTGCGCACCGAATTTCCGAAGCTACGGGACTTGCTGCGTTCGCGGGGCTCTGGGGCCGCCAAGGCGTAGCGCAAAGGCGATCCGCCGCTTTTTGCGTTCGTGCGTCGGCTGGGCCTTGGATGGTGTTTGCTCTGCTTTTTTATCGTCCACGGGATCGCAAGGACTTCCGGAACCGCCACAGCGACAGCAGGAAGAAGGCAAGGCCGATCGCGAACAGGTTTAGCAATTGAGGCCAGACCGCACCGAGTCCCGCGCCCCGGAACAGGATCGACTGCGACAGGGACACGAAATGCGTGTCGGGCGCGGCCATCATGACCGCGCGGACAGCACTTGGCATGCTCTCCGCGGGCGTCAATCCGCCGGCGAGGACCTGCAGCGGAAACAGCACCATCAGCAGCAGCAGGCCAAACTGGGGCATGGATCCCGCGATCGTCGCAAGGAGGATGCCCAGCGACGCGGTCGCAAATAGCTGGAAGACCAGGCCCAGCATGAGCAGCCACAGCGAGCCGGCAACCGGAATCGCAAGCCAAGTCTGTACCACGACGGTGAGCGCGAACAGAGCTGCCAAGAACACCGCGAGCGCCACCGGCCAGATCTTTGCCAGCATGATCTCGATCGGCGTCACCGGCATGACCAGGAGATGCTCGATCGTGCCGCGCTCACGCTCGCGAATGAGCGCCGCGCCGGCCAGAATGACCGACAGGAGCGAGACGTTGTTGATGACTTCCATCATCGCGTTGAACCAGCCGGCATTGAGCTCGGGGTTGAAACGCGCGCGCAACACCAAATCGACCGGCGCCGCTTCCGCCGCACGATAGTGCCGTGCGAATTCGGTGACCTCGGCCGAGACGATCGCCCGCACATAGCCGGCGCCGGTGAACGCCTGAGTCATGCGGGTCGCGTCGACGTTGAACTGGATCGCCGGCTCGCTGCCGGCCAAAACGTCGCGTTCGAAATTGGGCGGGATCACGAGCGCGAAAGTGTCGATGCCTGCATCCATGCGCTGGTTCATTTCGGGGAGCGAAATGACCTTGGGGGCACTGAAATAGGGACGATAAAAGGCCGACGCGATCCGCGCCGACAGCGACGAGACGTCCTCGTCGACGATCGAGATCGGCGCGTTGTTGAGATAGAGCGGAACCGCCGTCGCTGCGACGTAGATCTGCAAGGAGAAGGCGTAGGCAATCAGTGCCAGCAGAGCGGGATTGCGAACGAGGCTCCATAACTCCTTGACGCCCAGCCGCCAGATGTTCGAGGCACGCATGGCTCAGCGCGCCTGCTTCTTGAGAAAAAGCACGCTCAGGCCGATCAGGACCGGACCCGCGGCCAAAAGCGGCACCAGGGATGACCGGAGTTCGGCAAACCCCAGCGCCTTGGAGAAGGCGCCGCGCGCGATGGTGACGAAGTGGGTCGCCGGGTTGACCGCGCCGATGAGGACGGCCGAACCTTCCATGGAGGCGACCGGATCGATCATGCCGGAATACTTGACCGCCAGCAGCATGGTCGCGAGCGTGGTGAGGAAGATCGCCGCGATCTGGCTGTTCATAAAACTCGAGATGAACAGTCCGAGCGCGGTCGTCGCGATGACATAGAACAGCCCGCCGGCGATGAAGGCGGCAAGGTTTCCGGTGAAGGGAACGCCTTGCACGAAGATGCCGAACGCCGTCAGCGTGACGAGATTCATCATCGCCAGGCCGACATAGGGCAATTGCTTGCCGAGCAGAAATTCCAGCCGGGAGACGGGCGTGACGTAGAAATTGACGATCGAGCCGAGGTCTTTCTCCCGGACGATGCTGAGCGTCGCGAGCATCGCGGGAATGAGCAGGAGAAGCATGGCGATGACCGCCGGCACAATGGCCTTGCGGCTCTCCACGTTCGGATTGTAGCGGAAGCGGGTTTCAAGCTGGAAGTCGCCCGCCAGCGCCCGGGGACCGAGCTTCTCGCGCATCGCCTGCGCCATCCAGTTGGCATGGACGCCTTCGACATAGGCGCGCGCGGTCTCGGCGCGCGACGGCATGGCGCCGTCGATCCACGCGCCGATCTGCACCGGACGGCCACGCTCCGCGTCGCGCGCAAAGCCCGGCGGAATCTCGATGGCAAGGCTGAGCTCGCCGCTGCGCATGCGGCGATCCAGGTCCGCGTAATCGGCGATGGGCGGACGTTCCGTGAAATAGCGCGAGCCCGCGATATCGAGATCATAGCTCCGGCTGATCGTGGTCTGATCGTGGTCAAGAACCGCATAAGGCAGGTTCTCGACGTCCATGCTGAGCCCGTACCCGATCACGAAAAGCAGAAGAAGGCTGCCGATGAAGGCGAAGGAGGCGCGGATCGGATCACGACGCAGTTCAAGAGTCTCGCGTCGGGCGTAGCTCATCATGCGCCGGACGTCGAAGAAACGCCGCGTGCTCGCATTGGGATTTGCGCCGGCATGCGACCGAGCAGCGTCGGACGTCGCCGGTGCGGTGACAGCCTGGCCGCCGCCCGCTTCCTGCAAGTGGCCGATGAAGGCTTCTTCGAGATTTGCCGCGCCACGCGCTTCCACGATCGCGGCAGGCGTATCGCTGACGAGCACCTTGCCCGCATGCATCAGGGAGATGCGATCGCAGCGTTCCGCCTCGTTCATGAAATGTGTGGAGATGAAGATGGTGACGCCGTCCTGGCGCGACAGATCGACGAAGCTCTGCCACAGCGCATCGCGCGCGACCGGATCGACGCCCGAGGTCGGCTCGTCGAGGATCAATATTTCCGGGGCATGGATCGTCGCCACGGCCAGCGAGAGCCGCTGCGTGACGCCGAGCGGCAAGGCATCCGGCAGGCCGTCCATGATCTCGGTTAAGTCGAAACGCGTCGCCATCGCGTCGACGCGGGACTGGATGTCGGCAGCAGGCAATTCGAATAGCTGGGCGTGCAGTTCCAGATTTTGCCGCACGGTGAGTTCGGAATAAAGCGAGAAGAACTGCGACATGTAGCCGACGCGCCGGCGCGTCCCGAGATCTTGCGGATCGAGTTCACGACCGAACAACCGGGCCGTGCCGCCGCTCGCGGGCAGCAGGCCGGCCAGCATCTTCATGGTGGTAGTCTTGCCGCAACCGTTCGAGCCGAGAAACCCGAAAATCTCCCCGCGCGGAATGCGAAAACTGACATGGTCGACAGCGGTGAAGTCTCCGAACCGGGCGGTGAGACCCTCGGCCTCAATCGCCGGCTCCTTGCCGTTGTCCTCTGGCCGCGGCGGAATCACCACCGCACGATGCTGCTTACGCCTCTCGTCCGGCATCAACGCGATGAAGGCGGCGTCCAGCGACGACGTCCGGGTCTGGGCCTGAAGCTCGGCGGGGCTGCCGGCGGCGAGCACGCGCCCGGCATCCATAGCCACCAGCCAGTCGAACCCGGCCGCCTCCGCCATATAAGCCGTCGCGACGATCACGCTCATTTCCAGCCGCTCGGCCCTGATGCCGGCGATCAGATCCCAGAACTGGCGGCGCGCCAGCGGATCGACGCCGGTGGTCGGCTCGTCGAGGATCAGAAGGTCGGGATCGTGGATCAGCGCGCAGCAGAGGGCCAGCTTCTGCTTCATGCCGCCGGAGAGCTTGCCGACGGCTCTGTCCCGAAACGGACCGAGGCCGGTGCTGACGAGCAGATCATGGATGCGCCGCTCGCGCTCCGCCTTGGCGTGCCCGAACAGTCGCCCGAAGAAGTCAATGTTCTCGAACACTGAAAGCGTCGGATAAAGGTTCTTGCCGAGTCCCTGCGGCATATAGGCGATGCGAGGACCAACCTCGTTGCGCTCGCGCGCGCTGGACATATTCGCGCCGAGCGCCTCGACATAACCCTGCTGCACCTTGCGGGCGCCGGCGATCAGCGACAGCAATGTCGATTTGCCGACGCCGTCAGGTCCGATCAGGCCAAGCATGCGCCCGGTCGGAAAGTCGAGCGTGATATCGTCGAGCGCGCGCTTCTTTTTGAAGACATGGCTGACTCCTCGCAGCCGAACAGCAAGCACAGCCGGCTCTAACGTGCGCTGTTCCTGCTCATGCGAGATCATTCCAACACTCTTTGCGGAAGGGTCTCCGGCCATTGCGCCGCCGGATTGAGCTTCACATACGCCACTCCCGGCAAGCCCGGCTTGACGTACTCGGAATATTTCTTGAGCAAGTCGCGTGCGATCCGCACGCGGACACGGAACATCAGGCCTTGCCGTTGTTCCGCTGTCTCGACCGTCTTCGGCGTGAACTGCGCGATGTCGGACAGGAAGGACACCGTCGCGGGTATCGCCACGTCCGGCGCCGTATCAAGCACGATGCGAGCCTCCGCACCGAGCGAGAGGCGGCCGGCCTGGGCGGTCGGCAGGAAGAAGGTCATGTAGACGTCGTTGAGGTCGATCAGGTTGAGCACCCGGCCGCCTGCGGCGATCACTTCGCCCGGCTGCGCCACGCGGTATTGCACCCGTCCATCGCGTGGAGACCGAAGGGCACTGTCGTTGACGTCGACCTGAATACGCTCGATCGTGGCTTCGGCCGCTTCGATGTTGGCTTCGGCATCGACGATCTTAGCCCGCGCCGAAGCGATGCTCGCCTCGGCTGCAGCGACTTGCGCACGCGCGGCGTCACGTGCGGCCGTCGCTCCTTCCCTCCGGGCCCGGTCGTCATCGAGCGTCTGAAGCGACACGGCATTGCGTTCCGCCAACTGCTCCGACCGCTCCAGCCGGCGTTGCGCGGCGTCGAGCTCGGTCGCCCGCTGTGCGAGAACCGCCTGCGCCGCGGAGCGCTCGGCTTCGCGCTGTGAAACTCCGCTCTGCGCCGCCTGCTTGGCAATCTGGCTTCGCTGCAGAAGGGCGCGTGCCTCCCGCAACTGGGCCTGGAGCGGAAGCGTATCCATGTGAACGAGTATCTGTCCGGAAGTGACGACATCGCCTTCCTGAACGAGGATTTCCCTGATCCTCCCCGACGAACGGGCCGCGATGTCGATCGCGACCGCCTCCATGCGACCGTTCCCGCTCGCAATTCCGGCCGGCAATTCGCTCTTGGTCAGCTGCTGCGTCAGATACCAACCGACGCCTGCTGCGATGGCGATGGCAATCCAGAGCCACGGCTTTCCTGTGAACATATTGCTCATTCCGGCCATTTCTTCCTGGCCTGATCGGTGAACGGCCTCATGAAGGATCTTTCCTAATGACCTGGAGTGTGTGAAGGGCGATCATGCGCTCTTCATCGGTGGGTATGACGAGGATTGCTACGGGGCTGTCGGGCGTCGATATCCGCAGAGCGCTGTCGCGATTGGTCGCCTCGTCGATCCGAAGGCCAGCCCAAGCGAGCCGGCCGCAGATCCGGTGGCGCACATCGGCGTGGTTCTCGCCGATGCCGGCGGTGAACACGAAGGCGTCGAGTCCGCTGAGCGAGGCGATGAGGCCGCCCGCCTCACGCGCTGCCCTCCAGCAGAAAAGTTCGATCGCTTCCTCGGCCTCGGGGCCGCCACTAGCCGATAATGTGCGCATGTCACTGGAGATTCCAGACACGCCCAGCAGCCCCGACTTCCGGTAGAGGAGATCCTCGACCTCCGCCGCGGACATTCCGAGCTGCGTCTGGAGATGAAGCACAACGCCGGGATCGATGGCGCCGCAGCGGGTTCCCATCATGAGCCCGTCGAGCGCGGTGAAGCCCATGGTGGAGTCGATGCTTTTGCCGGCGCGCATCGCGCACAGGCTGGCGCCGTTGCCGAGATGAGCCGCGATCACCCGTCCGGCAGCGAGCACAGGATCAATCTCACGCAGGCGCCGCGCGATATATTCGTATGACAGACCGTGGAAGCCGTAGCGCCGAATGCCCTGCTCATGGAAGGCGCGCGGAAGGGGCAGGCGCGCGGCGAACGACGGCTTGTCGTGGTGGAACGCCGTGTCGAAGCAGGCCACCTGCGGCAGCTCAGGGCGGAGCTGCGCGATCGCGCGGATGGCGGCGAGATTGTGCGGCTGGTGCAGCGGCGCGAGCGGGCTGAGCTTTTCCAGTGCATCAAGGACTGCGTCATCGAGGAGACGCGGTGCGGCGAAGGCGGTCCCGCCGTGGACGACACGGTGGCCGATCCCGATCACCTCGCGACCGGCCAAATGTTCCGCCGCCCAGGCGAAGATGTCCTTCAGCAGTTCGGCGTGGGTCAGCGATGCGCCGTCCGGCCAGCCGCGCTCCAGCACGATATCGCCTTCGGCTGAGCGGACGCTCAGGCTGGGCGCGATGCCGATCCGCTCGATCTTGCCGCCAGCTGACAGCGTGGGGTTGTTGGCTCCGTCGAGCGTGAACAGTGCAAACTTGATGCTCGATGAGCCGGAATTGAGACTGATGATGGCTTTCATGCGCTGGCCGGCAATCCTGGGGCCGCCTTGGTCGCCGCGCGCGCCATAAGCACGGCGACCGCGCAGGAGGCCAGACGCGTACGCAGGCTGTCGGCGCGGCTGGTGAGGATGATGGGGACCCGCGCCCCCAGCACAATGCCGGCAGCATCCGCATCGCCGAGAAAGGTCAGCTGCTTCGCGAGCATGTTCCCAGCCTCGAGATTAGGCACGACAAGAATGTCGGCCCGGCCGGCGACGGGAGAGACGATACCCTTCTCCTTTGCGGCTGCCGCACTGATCGCGTTGTCGAAGGCGAGCGGGCCATCGAGAATGCCACCGGTGATCTGCCCGCGATCCGCCATCTTGCAGAGCGCGGCTGCGTCCAGGGTCGACTCCATCGCTGGATTGATGGTCTCGACGGCGGAGAGAATGGCCACTTTCGGCTCCTCCACGCCGAGCACATGGGCAAGGTCGATGGCGTTTCGAATGATGTCGGCCTTTTCCTCCAGCGTCGGAGCGATGTTGATCGCGGCGTCGGTGATGATAAGCGATACCGGATGGTCCGGCACGTCCATCACATAGGCATGACTGATCCTGCGTTCGGTGCGAAGACCGGTGGCGGTAGCGATCACCGCGCCCATCAGCTCATCGGTATGAAGCGATCCCTTCATCAGCAGCCGTGCTTCGCCGGCGCGCACCAGCGCGACCGCCTTCTCCGCCGCGTCGTGGCTGTGGGCTGCCGGCACGATGCGCAGCGCAGCGATGTCTTTGCCGGCCTCTTCCGCAGCCTTCCTGATCTTCGCGTCAGGCCCGACCAGGATCGGCGTGATCAGGCCGGCCTCCGCCGCCTCCACCGCAGCCGTGATGGCCGCGGCGCTGCACGGGTGCGCGACGGCGGTCACCACCGCTTCGCCCCCCGTCATCTTCTCCATCAGAAGGCGATAGCCACGATGCTCGGCCAGATGGACATCCGGCAGCACGATGCGGGGACGACGCACCTTGTCCTTCGGCGCCCTCACCTCCGCGCGCCCGGAGATCACTTCGTCGCCGTTCTGGTTGACGCAGCGGCAGTCCAACACGATGACGCTTTGCTCGGCCCGTTTCTCGGCCACGGTCACGCTCGCGGTGATCGCGTCTCCCAAGCCCACCGGCCGGATGAAGCGCAGCGACTGGCTGAGATAGACAGCGCCAGCCCCCGGCAGTTCGGTGCCGAGCACCGCGGATATCAGGCCGCCGCCCCACATGCCATGGGCGATCACGCGGCGGAATATGTCAGTCGCCGCGAAGTCGGCGTCGAGATGGGCCGGATTGACATCGCCGGAGACGAGCGCGAACAGCTTGATATCCTCCTCGCGGAGCGTCCGGGTCATGCTGGCTGTGTCGCCGACCCGGATTTCATCGAATGTCCGGTTCTCGATCATCCCATCATCGGCCATCGCTCAACGCTCCAGCACATAGAGGCCGGGCGCGTCGGCGATGATCGGATGGTTCTTGTCGGGCGCGCCCATCGGCGGCGGCGCTACGGCGGCGCCGGAATGACGCTTGAGCCAGTCGCCCCAGGCCGGCCACCAGCTTCCTTCGAAGCGTTGCGCCCTGACGAGCCATTCATCGGGATCGAGCGCCGGCCCGTCCGCTTCGCGGCGAAGCAGGCGGTAGGAACGCCGCGGCCGGCCCGGCTCCGACACGATGCCGGCGTTGTGGCCGCCGCTGGTCAACACGAACTCGATTTCGCCACAGGTCAGGCGATGGATCTTGTGGACCGATCGCCAGGGCGCGACGTGATCGCGTTCCGTGCCCACGACGAACATCGGCTTGCGCATCGCGGAGAGGCTTATCACGCGCCCGTCGACCTTGTAGCGGCCCTCAGCCAGATCGTCCTCGAGGAACAGTTGCCGCAGATACTGGCTGTGCATCGCATAGGGCATCCGCGTGCCGTCGGCGTTCCAGGCCATCAGGTCGGTCATCGGCTCCCGCTCGTCCATCAGATAGGTGGTGAGCACGCGCGACCAGACGAGATCGTTGGAGCGCAGGATCTGGAACGCGCCGCCCATCTGGTTGCTGTCCAGATAGCCCCGGCTCCACATCATGCTTTCCAGGAGGTTCAATTGTCCCTGATCGATGAACAGGCCCAACTCGCCGGGTTCACAGAATTCGGTCTGGGCGGCGAGCAGGGTCACGCTGGCGAGCCGATCGTCACCATCGCGCGCCATCGCCGCGGCGGCGATCGATAGCAGCGTCCCACCCAGGCAATAGCCCACCGAATGAATGGACGCGGTACCGGTGATCGCGCCGATGGCGTCGAGCGCGGCCATCGGCCCGAGCCGGCGATAGTCCTCCATGTCGAGGTCGCGGTCGGCGCTGCTCGGATTGCGCCACGAGATCATGAAGACCGTGAAACCCTGTGCGGTTAGCCAGTTGACCAGCGAGTTCGCGGGCGAAAGGTCGAGGATGTAGTATTTCATGATCCAGGCCGGGACGATCAGCACCGGCTCAGGCCGGACCGTATCGGTCGTCGGCCCATACTGGATCAGTTCCATCAGACGGTTGCGGTAGACGACTTTGCCCTTGGCCGTTGCGACGGTTTCTCCGACCCGAAATGCTTCCGTTCCAATCGGCGGCTGATCGCGGACCAGCCGCCCCATGTCCTCCATGAAGTTACGCATCCCGTCGATCAAGCATTGCCCGCCTGTCTCCAGGATGCGCCGCTGGAGGACCGGATTGGTGGCGAGAAAGTTTGTGGGCGCCGCCATATCCAGCCATTGCCGCACGGTGAACGCCACCATGTCCTCATGATGTTTGGTAACGCCCGCGACACCGGTCGTCGCCGCGTGCCAGAATTGCTGGTTCAGCAAGAAGGCTTGCGAGATGAGATTGAACGGCGGTGCGGTCCAGGCCGCGTCGGCAAAGCGGCGGTCTTGCGGCAGCGGCTCGATCGCACGCTCGGCGTCCTTCTTCGTCGCGCTCCGCGCGGCGTAGTCGGCCAAACGGAGGCATTTGCGCATTGCTTTCGCGCCGAGCTGCAACTGCTTGCCCGGCGAAGCGGCGAGATGCAGGCCCCAGTCGGAGAAAGCCTGCGCCAATGTCGCGGGAGAAAGCCCGAAGGTCGTTTGCGCGAGGACCGCTGCCGCCGCCCGATCCAGCATCTCTGACAATCCGTCCAACGGATCGGGCCGCGTCTGTGGGTTGGTCTCCGGCATTCGTGTTCTTCCTTACAATTCTACAAGCTGAGCCAGAGAATATAGAGATCGACGCAAATCGGGGGCAGCGGCAACCGAGAGCAGCGTGCCTCGACCTTGGCATTAGCGCAGAGCCAAAAGACGATTTGTCATAATACCATCTAGAATCTGTCCTACGAATCATTCTGGTTTGTGCACCTTCCGAATGCGGTTAGCCTGCCGCTCGGACAACACAACAAGATTAGAGCACGATAAGCGGGTTGGCTTGATCTCGCTCAATGTCGACTGGTCCATTTTGGATTAACAGAGTAATAGACGCTGGCTTGACATGTGTCTCAGAAGAGGAGGCTGCCAATGACTTATCCGTTGGAGCAGATGATCGGCATTTCGCATGCCAACACACAGTTGGTGCGGAAGCTTGCTGATATAGGCTACTCTAATTGGGAAGAGCGCGTCCGGATGGGCGGCCGGTTCACGAGCGCGTTTGCCGATCAATTTAAGGGCCTGACACCCGGCACAATACCAACGCTAAAGAGCGAGACGGTTTCGGGCCTCTTTGATGATTTTGTACAAAAACGCACGGCGGCCTTTGCCGACACGAAGGCGGCCTGGGATGAGTGGCGATCTTGCTGCGCCGAGGTCATGTCAAAACCCACCGGCGTCGAAAGATCCGGTTGACAAGATGCCGCAGTAGTTCGTCCTAAACTCAGCACCGGCAAATCGGACAAGATTCGCCGTTCGCGATTGGCCCATCGCCCGTCAATCGTATAGCGGTTTTGACACTCGTTTGCGACCGAGTTCTCCGGGCGCTCGATCTCGGCCGGCAGACCGTCACTCTCTTTTATCCATTGCGGTATTCCCGCTTCTCCAGGCGAATTACGGAACGCGCGTCGCATCAGTAATGATCCATCGACGCTTGCAGTCCAGAATGAAAGCCGGGAAGACTTGCTAGGATTACCAATGACACGCGCTGACCCTCTTGCCGCCGTTCACCGCGACGTTCAAACCTCGGCGCAGGCCGTGCGCGATGACGACCGCTTTCGGCAGATCGTTGTGACGCCGGCAAGGGCGAGATTCTCCACGTCGTCCGCTACGCAAGGTCGGTCGTCGCGAAATGATTCGGATCGAGCGCCGGCTTCGTACCAGACTCGCGCCGGACGGCCGGTCGCACATAGGCGCCACCGCGTGAGTGATCGCTCATCGTGGTCGACCGCAATGGCCAATGCCGTGCAGTGTTGGCGACCGATACCGCCGCGCCGGTGGCGGCGCTGGTAAGGAGTTGATCATCCACAATGCAGAACCCGAAGCGGACGCGCTCAATCGCCTTGCGCTTTGGGACCTGCGATATACGTCGATCACCGCAGCAGATCCGCACGTGGGCATTGTCATCGATGGATCGGGCACGACGCATCTGCACTGCGGCGAAGACGCGGTGCTTGCTGAGATCATGCAACGGCTGAACCAAAAATGGCAGCCTCCATTTTGGTATTTTGAGCTCCCTCGTTATCGACCTGTCCGCTTCTCTTTATGCAAAAAGGTTTGCGAAGATCAGGGCTACAGCCGAAGCTGCCGCGACTGGCGGAACCCAGCGAGCAACGGCAAAAGCGCGTTCGCCAGTAGGTCGAGTGTTCTGAATGCGCCAAAGCGCCAGATCGACGAGCACGAAAATGCCAAGCGTCAGCGTGTTGGCAAAGCCGACTAGCTGTTTGAACGGGATCAACACAGATGCAGCCAGCACGATGGCGCCGGCCAGCGCGGTGGCCACGATCGGCGTGCGGGTTCGCGGATTGACCTGCTCAAGAAACGCAGGAAGCTGGCGCCGACGCGCCATACCATAGAATAGGCGGGCCAGCATCATAATCTCGACCAGGACGCCGTTGGCTATGGCGAGCGACCCAACCGCTGCAAAAAGCGATGCGTGCGATCCCTGGAACAGGCCGATCAATGGACTTTCACCACCGCGATCTGCGAGGACAAGTGCTGCAGACACAGCGATATAGAGCAGCGTACTGACGACAATCGCACCGACGATCGCATATGGAATCGTGCGGCGCGGTTCTTTGGCCTCTTCGGCCATGTTGACCAGGCTTTCGAATCCGATGAAGGCAAAGAACGCGATGAAAGAGCCCCCGACGACACCCTGCCATCCGGTAACGCTGGATGGCAGCATACCTTCGACATTCAAGTCGGGCGCGGTCAGAAATCCCACCCACGTGGCTACGGCGATGCCCAGAATTTCGAGCACGCCGATCGCAGCGGACAGGCTGGCGCTTTCCCGCACACCGAGCATCGCGAGCATCGTGAAGCCTACCACCAGCAGCGTGGTCAACGCCGTGGGAGACAACCCGATGAGCTTGGAAAGATAGGAAACGGCGCCGCTTGCGATTGAGGCCGCTGCAATTGCAATCGCGACCGTCAACGCCAGCGCCGTCAACTGCGCCAGTCGGTTGGAGCCGAAGCCGTGCATGACGTAGGCTGCCGCGCCCGACGCCTCGGGGAACCGGCTTGCGAGTTCCGCGTAGCAAAGGCCGGTTAGTCCGGCAACTATTCCTGCAAGCAAAAAAGAGAGTGGCGTCGCATCGCCAGCCCGGTCGATAACCGACGCAATTGCGACATAGATTCCAGCCCCGACGATAACCGCGAGTCCATAGAAGAGCAACGTTAAAAGCGTAAGCGAGCGTCTCAGGGAAAGATGCGTGCCCGCTGGCCCAATCGCTGACGAATTCATTGTCAATCCACACTGTGAGCGACCATCTCTACGGCGGCCTGACATTGCCGCCGCACGCACGTGCGGAGCACGTGTGTTGATTACCGCCGCTCTTGCTTTAAGACGTAGGCTCTCCCGGGTGGCGCCATAGTCTGATCTCTGCAACCGTTACGCATCCGTGGAAGCATGGGCCGGATACAAGAATTAGATAAGCTACATGCGTGGTGCTGCCGCCGCCCTAATAGACCTCAATGGGACATAAACCAGGATATCTCTGCATTCTTGAGCATACTTGCGGTCACCCCGCCAAGAACGCGCTCAGTCAATGGGCCACGGCTATAGGCGCCTGTAACGATGAGTTGTGCGTTTTCGTGCTGCGCTTCCTTAAGCAGACTCAAACACACGTCCCCCGTCGTGTCCGATATATGCCAAGGACGCGCCTTGACCGCATGCAGTTGCAGATGCGCCGTAACCGCCTCGAGCCGTTCTGCTGCAAGCTCATCACCAACTCCGATGACTGCGACACTGTCCGCGCGCTTAAGTATGGGTAGGGCGTCATGGACAGCGCGGCAGGCGTGTGGTGAGTCTTTCCACGCCACCACAACGTTTGAGAAGCCAGGGTTTCGCGGCGCTCGTCCCAAGCGAAGAACCGGAGCCCCGGAGCCAAGGGCGACGTGAGCCGGGTTCGCCAATACACAAGCTTCTTCCTCAGCCGAATCGGTGATCAGCAGGTCTGCGGTCAAGAGGCGCGCTTGCATCGCAAGGGTCGGCTCGCCTATCCCGGATTGCCAGCCCGTTTCCTCATTCTTTGCAAACACCTCATCAAACACGCTTCGGCTCGCTTTAAGCGCACGTTCCATCAGTATGGTCTGCTCTTGATCTCGGAATGTATTATGAACCAAAACATCTCCGATCGAGGTTCGCGGCCAAGCATAAGATGCTGCTGACAACTTGGCGCTAAACATCTTAGTCATGTCGCGGGCAAATTCTAACGTTCGATGCAGGTCGGCCCGCGGACTAGCATCAACGACTATGTCACGATAATTAGTCATATTCAGCACTCCTTCAGTGTCGGCTCCAGTCTACGCCCGTAGCCGCTCAGATTGGTCATGGCTTCCAAGCGTAGCTGCAAAAGCCCGAGCCGACGATAGCCTTTATTTCATCGTCGATACCGCAGCCTTGCCGGTGCGACGTTCATGATCCCGTGACATTCCTCTCTGACTGAATCAACAGACGATAACTTTTTTTGCTATCCTGGACGTTAGATGCATTGATCTGCGTCAAGTCTGCTTAGCCGATCGGCGCCAATAGCTCGTACCTTTCGGTAGTCGATTTCGTATCACGCATCTGCTCAGATCTTGAGTATCAGCCCGGTGTTCGGATTTGCTCGACAGGACTGGGCCGTCGCGGCCGATACAAAAATTAAAGAAGCTACATGCGTGGTGCTGCCGCCTTTCTCGGAAAACAACACTCTCTCAGATTTAGGAAGGGGTTCATGGCGAAAAGCAGCGTGGCGGAGTTGGAGGCCCGTCGTCGCCGCTGCGCAGTGCGGTTCTATGCAAGAGCGATTGCCGGAGTCCCGCTGCGTGCCGTCTCCAGCGAACGCGGCCAGCCTCACTTCGCCAACCGGACGACACGGTTGTAGAGCGTCTTCTTCGGCCCGGAGACATCCGCGCAATCCGCTCAGCGCGCGCCACAGCGCAAGGCGTGTACGATTCCGCTCAACACCTGTCGCATCAACATGCTTCATCCCAAGGACATCTGTCGGCAACAACAGCTCGACCCGAGCCCATTTCGGATCCGAAAGCCAGAACAGTCAGAGGTCCCATTGCCTCCCAAATCAGAGGCAATGAATCACGATCAACACCACTGGGAATTCCGGCTCTCGGATATGCAGGGCTCGGGCCCGCGGACTTTTCTGGTCGCGGGGCGCATAGCGGCTGGCGACAGCGTTGGCGATTGGCCGAAGGGAGCGTCATTCGCATCCTGTCGGAAGCATCCTTGCCGGTGGTATGTGACGGCGCCGTCATGCAGGAAGACGTGGCGCGCCGACGCAGAACGGCGCTATCATCCTCTCGCGTGGGTATGGTCGAACTCGACGCGCACAAGCATGCCCGCGCTCGCTTCCGCTACCAGTACGCCCGGCAGCGCACGTAGACGATCGGGGACCACCAACCTCCGACTTGAGCCGCGCGATGCAGGCGTCATCGGCGTCCGGCACACCAGGCAGCAGGATCGGTATGTCCAGACGAAGTTTTCAGTCCTTGCGCGTCCTTGTGGAACTCCAGAAGTTGCCCCAACTCAAGGCCGCATCATCAATGGCAGCGGTCCGTGATCTCTGCACCACAATTCGCGCTTGGAGAATGCTCCTCGACACTGCGCGATGTTCCTGGCATCGAGCGGAACCGCTATAGCTCACGACGGCATGCCAAAGTAGTTGGCAGATGTTACAATGTTCCTGATCGACGTCCGATACTCTGTCGTGTAATGGTAGCTTTGAAACTGATGAAGTGCTTATTTTGCGAAATCGAGGCACAATTTTCGAGACGTGCTGCCCGCGCATTCGACGTGCGTTTGTTGTCGTATTCTTGATCGCAGCTTACCTTTTGTCGGGTCCCCTGCATACGTTTTATGATGACGATGTGGTCAATTCGCCTGGCTCTGCCTTCGTGACAGCGGGTTCTTTTGACGAGGACTCCGGGCAGTCCGGCAAGACCGTTATCGTCAGTCGGCATTGTCATGGCTGCTTCTCTGCATCGATCCCGAATCCCCTTTTAGCAGCTTCCATGTTCATCCGGCCGATGCCCGCGAATTGGGCGTATCGGACAATCCTTACTTCGGGGCTGTTCCGGGGCGTCGACCTACCGCCGCCAAAATCTCTATCCTGAATTGACCGGCCGGCGCACTTGCGCCCAAATTCCGTCATTCGTCAGGTAGGTTCTCATGTTCTTGAAGATCGGCATGCGCCTTGCATGCGCGATTGCGTTGCTCGCGAGCCCCGCGCTGGTGAGTCTGTCGCATTCGCAACCGCTCACGTTGCGGACCGCGCTTTCCCGAGCGCTTTTGGCAAGTCCTCGTCTGACGGCCGCTGAACGCGATGTTGGCATAGCAACTGGCCAGCGCATCCAAGCGGGCGTGCTGATTAATCCTGAAGTGTCATACGAGCAGGACAATTCTTTTGGATCAGGGCCTTACCGTGGGACGAAATCCGCCGAGAGCACCTTGCAGATCAGTCAGCTTTTCGAGCTGTTCGGTAAGCGCGCAGCACGGATTGCTGCGGGCCGGGCGGGCGTCGAGAATGCTGCGATCCAAAGACAGGCTGTCCGGCTGGAGGTGCTCTCAGAGACTGCCATCGCTTTCCTAACCATCCTTGGACTGCAGCATCGGATCGCGATCCTCGACGAACAGGTGGTAGCACTCAATCGGCTGACCCCCCTTTTGCAACGTCGGCTTGATGCAGGGGCCTCATCGCCGGCCGAGACTGGGCGCGCCGAAGTCGCGGCAGCCCTTGTGAAGGTCGAGCGCGAGCGGGCTGCCGCATTGCTCGACAGTGCGCGGCGCGAGTTGGCTGTGCTGATGGGCGATACCTTCCCGAAATTCAGGGCTGTATCGGGCCGGCTGGAGGCGACGGGGCGGCCGCCCAGTTTCCAGACAGTCGTCAAAGCCATCGACGCCAATCCGCAGTTGGTCCGGTGGACGGCCGTTTACGCGCAGCGCAATGCGGAACTCCTCATAGCTCGGCTGAAACCCTATCCGGATGTGCGAGTAGCCGCCGGATGGCGCCACTATAACGATACGAACGATAACGCCGTCCGCCTTACCCTTTCCGTGCCGATCCCGCTCTTCGACCAGAACCAAGGCAATATTCTTTCCGCACAAGAGAACCTCGCGAAGGCGCGAGCCGAGCGGGAAGCCAACCGCAACACGCTGATCACCATTGCCGGGCGCGCTTACGACTCCCTTCAGGGCTCGCTGCGCGAGCTGTCAATTTTGCGCTCGATCGCAATTCCAAAGTCGCGTCAAGCATCAGACGTAATTTTGGACGGATATGGCCAAGGCCGCTTTTCGCTTCTGGAGGTGCTTGATGCACAGGCGAGCTTCACGCAGGCGAAGTTGCGAGAGCAGGAAGCATTGCAGAACTTCCACGTCGCGATCGCAACCATCGAGGGATTGGTTGGCAACCCATTCTCACTCTCACGGGGGAGCGCACCATGAGGAAACTCGGCATTTTCGCGGTAGTTGCCGGACTCATCGCGGTGACCGCCGTCGGCTATCGCATGATGGCGACAGACGGTCCGCGGCCTCCGGCCAGCCAAGCGGAAAAGAAGGGAGAAGCAAACGACACACAAGTCGAAAAGGACGAACATGCCGCTGATAGAGTCATCATGAGCGATGAACGGGTCGCCGCCGCAAAAATTGTGCTCTTGAAAGTGCAGCCTGCGACGTTGAGCAATACGCTGCTGCTTAACGGCGTCATTCGCGCCAATCAGGAGACGCTGGTGCAGGTGACGCCCCGGTTTCCTGGCGTCGTTCGCAAGCTTCAAAAGCGAATCGGCGATCAAGCGCGAAAGGACGACCTGATGGCGACAATCGAAAGCAATCAGAGTCTGACGTCCTACGAGCTAAAAGCGCCGATCGACGGAACAGTCATCGATCGACAGGTTTCGCTTGGCGAATACGCATCAGAACAGAAGCCTGCGTTCATATTGGCGGATTTGTCTGCGGTATGGGTTGACCTGTCCGTTTACGTACAGGATCTCAATCGGGTGCGCGTAGGAGACGAACTGACTATCGACCTCGGCGACGGAGGCGCTCCGGTCAGTTCACGTATTTCCTATGTATCCCCCGTAGGAAGCAGCGATACTCAAAGTGCGATCGCTCGTGCTGTCGTTGCCAATCCCGATGGACGTTTGCGGCCAGGACTCTTCGTTCGTGGAAGCGTCATTCTCAGCAGCCGGCGAGTGTCGGCTGCCATCAAAGCCAATGCCCTGCAAACAATGGAAAACAAGACCGTTGTTTTCGTTCGAGAGGGCAACAAGTTGGAGGCTCGCCCGGTCGAGGTGGGAGAGCAAGACAGAGACTATGTTGAGATCACTAAGGGGCTGTCCGTCGGAGAAGTCTATGCCGCCGACAACAGCTTTGTGGTGAAGGCAGAGATTGGCAAATCCGAGGCTGAACATGAATGAAGAACCGAATGTGCTCATCACCGCTTTCATCAAGCCGAACATGGAAGGTCATGTCGTGAAAGCCCTGCATGATCTGCCGGAATTTCCCGGGTTCACGATCGATCGCATTCGAGGACAGGGCCGCGGACGCGGTGCCGGCGGTCAATTCCATGCGACCGAATACAACTTCTCCTATCAGGAGCACCTGCAAATGCAGATTGTCTGCCGAGAGGCGATTTCCGGCGAGATTTGCAGCCGGATTGCGCGAGCTGCATGGACTGGCAGCAAGGGCGACGGCATCATCTTTACGCAGGTCGTCAAGAATTTCTTGCGCATCCGGACAGATGGAAAGCAAGGAGGAGCACCGGAATGATCGATGCAATCCTCAGCTTCTCCATCAAGCAACGATGGCTGGTCCTGATCGCGGTGATTGGGGTCGCGGCGTTTGGCGGCTGGAATTTCACCAGACTACCCATCGATGCCGTGCCTGACATCACGAACGTCCAAGTTCAGATCAATACTCAGGCGCCCGGTTATTCGCCACTGGAAACAGAGCAGCGCATCACCTATCCGATCGAAACAGCGATGGGTGGTCTACCCAAGCTCGACTATACCCGTTCGCTGTCGCGGTATGGACTGAGCCAAGTCACGGTCATCTTCAAGGACGGCACCGACATCTACTTCGCCAGGCAATTGGTCAATGAACGCATCCAACAGGTTAAGGACCAACTTCCCGCGGGCGTTGAAATGGCGATGGGACCGATTTCGACCGGTCTTGGCGAGATTTATATGTACACGGTGGAGGCTCGGCCGGGAGCAAAACGTACGGATGGCGAGCAATACAGCCCGAGTGATTTGAGAACGATCCAGGATTGGATCATCAAGCCGCAACTTCGGCTGACGCCGGGTGTTGTCGAGGTCAATACAATCGGCGGATTTGAAAAGCAGTTTCACGTGCTTCCAGATCCTGCCCGACTGATGGCCTACAAGCTCAGCTTCCGAGACATCATGACGGCGCTCGCCAACAACAACAACAACGTTGGCGCCGGCTATATCGAACGCAATGGCGAACAATACCTCGTTCGAACGCCTGCTCAGGTGGCAAACCTCGGTCAGATTCGCAACATCATCATCGGAGCTCGTAGTGGCAATCCGATACGCGTGCGCGACGTCGCCGAGGTCCGAGAAGGAACAGACCTACGAACCGGTGCCGCCACCATCAATGGCAAAGAGACAGTCGTCGGCACCACAATGCTATTAATCGGGGAGAACAGCCGAACCGTTGCGCAGAGCGTTTCGAAGAAGCTCAGCGAGATAGGCAAGTCCTTACCGGAAGGGGTGGTTACCAAAACCGTCTACGACCGCACGCGGCTTGTCGATGCAACGATCGAAACCGTTCAGCGCAACCTGATGGAGGGTGCGCTGCTTGTCATCATCATATTGTTTCTCCTATTGGGAAATATTAAAGCTGCGATCGTGACGGCCTGTGTCATTCCGCTGGCGATGTTGTTTACCATCACAGGGATGGTTGAGAACAAAGTCAGCGCCAACCTGATGAGTCTCGGCGCAATCGACTTCGGTATTATTATTGATGGCGCTGTGATCATCGTCGAGAACTGCCTGCGCGTTCTTGCGGAGGAGCAACACAGACAGGGCCGATTGCTGACGGCCGGCGAGCGCTTTGAGACGATCCTCAGCGCATCGCGCGAGGTCATAAAGCCAAGCTTGTTCGGCACCATGATCATCGCAGTGGTTTATCTTCCGGTCCTCACGCTTACCGGTGTGGAGGGAAAGATGTTCACCCCCATGGCGCTCACCGTGCTGATGGCGCTGCTCGGTGCGGCCATTTTCTCCATGACGTTCGTTCCGGCGGCGGTGGCGTTGCTCGTCACGGGAAAAGTGTCGGAAAAAGAGAATATTCTTATGCGAGGGGCGAAGCGCGTTTACGTTCCTCTCCTTACGCTGTCCATTCGCTTTCGCAAGAGTGTCGCGGTTGGAGCCGTCGCTATCATTGCGGTCAGTGCGTTCGCCACAACGCGGATGGGCGGAGAGTTCATTCCAAGCTTGGATGAAGGCGACGTGGCGCTCGCAGCCATCCGGATTCCCGGCACGAGTCTTACGCAATCGATCGAGATGCAAAAGACTCTTGAAGACCGGATCAAGCAGGTTGCAGAAGTGAAAGACTTTTTCGCACGTACTGGCACTGCTGAAGTTGCGACCGATCCGATGCCACCGTCCATCTCGGATGGCTATGTCATGTTGAAACCGCGTGAGGAATGGCCTGATCCAAAAAAATCCAAGGCGACCGTGGTCGAAGAGATCCAGAAGGCCGCTGAGGAGATTGCCGGCAGCCAATACGAAATTTTGCAGCCAATTCAGCTTCGCTTCAATGAGTTGCTTTCGGGTGTACGCAGCGACATCGGCATAAAGATATTCGGGGATGATCTCGATACCCTTTTAAAGCTCGCACGGGATGTTCAGTCGGCGATCGAGCCGATGAGAGGGATTGCGGATCTCAAGACCGAGCAAGTTTCGGGCCTTCCCGTGTTGACTGTAACACTCGATTACGAAGCGCTGTCTCGGTACGGTCTCAGCGCGAATGATGTCCAAAGCCTGGTTGAGATCGCTGTCGGCGGCAAGGCAGTCGGGAAGGTGTACGAGGGAGACCGAAGGTTCGACATCGTTGTCCGCCTGCCAGAACAAATGCGCGGAGACATCAATACGATTCGAACACTTCCTATACCTCTGCCGCCGCTCGATGATACGCAGACAGCGACGAGGACCTCGTGGACCGCCTCACCACTCGCGCGAATGCGATATATTCCCTTGTCATCCGTCGCGAAAGTCGAAGCTGCCCCGGGCCCCAATCAGATCAGTCGCGAAAATGGTAAGCGTCGGATTGTTGTGACCGCCAACGTTCGCGAAAGGGATTTGGGATCGTTCGTCGAGGAAGCGCAACGTCTGGTCAATGAGAAGGTCAAGCTGCCCCCCGGATATTGGATAACGTGGGGGGGACAGTTTGAGCAACTGGTTTCCGCCACCCAGCGACTGACCATCGTTGTTCCGGTCGCCTTGCTGTTGGTCTTCCTGCTGTTGTTGATGAGTCTCGGTTCGGTCGCCGATGCCCTGCTGGTCTTCAGCGGAGTGCCTTTAGCCCTGACCGGCGGGATAGCAGCCCTACTACTGCGGGGCATTCCCCTCTCGATCAGCGCCGGTGTTGGTTTCATCGCACTGTCCGGTGTTGCGGTGCTCAATGGACTCGTCATTATCGCCTTCATCGAACGTTTGCGCGAGGAGGGCAAGCCTGTCCTAGACGCGGTGCGCGAAGGTGCCGTGACGCGGCTGCGCCCAGTGCTCATGACGGCGCTTGTCGCATCTCTCGGATTCGTGCCGATGGCGATCGCAACGGGGGCGGGAGCTGAAGTTCAGCGTCCCCTTGCAACGGTCGTTATCGGTGGAATCATCTCCTCGACAATACTGACGCTTCTTGTTCTACCAGCGCTTTATGTACTCTTTCGGAAAGATTCTTTGCCGACTTCTCATGGTGAGAGCGCTGATGATGTCGGACAGGCGAGCCCCGGCATGAGGTGATCGGAATGATTTTGGAACGGGGAAATCGTGCCGATGACGTTGATCGCAGGTTTTTGGCCGGAACCGGCGGTAAAGCGCTGATAGTAAACTCGCTCGCTGGGGAAATGCTTGAGGAGCCCTTTATTCGCGGTGCGCTGTGCTCGAGGTTCGGCTTGACATGAATAACATGGATATCAGCTGAGCCGCGAAAAGGCGGCTGAATAAGAAAGGCCGAGGATCGGTCAGGGCTATCAGCGACGCAGGAGAGCGACGTCAGATCAACCAACAAGAGAGGGAGATCGCAGAGGAATGAAGCGCGTCCAGACTCTTGATGGGGCATTCAACGACCTCATGGAAGCGAGTGGTCTCGCACAAGACGAGCGAGCCATCAATCAAGCGCTCCGCAACTTCACGGCCGCGGTCGGATTTGATCGCTTTGCCTACCTCAATGTCCGTGCGGGCGACGCCCGCGCTCTCTCCAACTATCCCGCCGATTGGCAGCACACGTATCTTGACAACAACTACGCCGCCATCGATCCGGTCGTCACCATCGCCAAACGGACGATGCAGCCATTCGTTTGGTCACGCGAAGAAAACGCAGGCAACGTGCCGGAAACGGTGCGCTTCTTTGGCGAAGCCGCCGACTTTGGCATCCGTAGCGGCGTTTCGATCCCGGTGCGCGGCGGCTTCGGCCGGACGGCGTTGTTGACGCTTGCAACCGACAGGCCGAGCGCTGACGCCGAGGTCCGCAACTCGATTCATGCGATCACGGCGGTGGCGTTTGTGCATGTTCACCTCAATCGGCTTGTCCGTGCGCCACATAGCACGATGGTCGTGCTGACACCTCGTCAGTCGCTTTGCCTGTCTTGGGCGTCCATGGGAAAGACCATGGACGAGATTGCCGAGTTGCTCGGCATCTCCGAGCGTGCGGTGCGCTTCTATGTCAAAGGCGCGCGCGACAGGCTCAACGCAACCAATACTACACACGCTGTCCGACTCGCCGTCGAACAGGGTCTGATCTAACTGCCAACCGAGCCTGCGCTTAAGTGGACGGCACACTCGGAATGAAACCGAGCCGTTCAATCAGGGTTGCAAGCACCATCTGTCGTGCTCGCGCTGCAAGCATCAGCCTCGTATAGTCACTATAAAGTTCGGCTACCGTCTCTAAGTTAGCAGCTTGTGCGCTCTTCCAAGAATCGAAAGCTGCTTCGGCTTTCGCAAGCGACTCACGATGCTCAAGAATCGCGTCGATTGTCAGGCTCTCAATTTGGGTTGATGATAGTGGCGCGATTAGATTCGCCATTGTCGTCGCCACGTCGACGTTGTTGTGCTGGCAGCCGTCGTCCTCTGTCGTCACCATAACCTTCAGTCGGTAGGTCCGCGGTGCGCCCCCGCTGACGTCAATCCCGTAAGCCCAAGCCGGGGGTTAGAAAACCGCACTCAAACGGTCCCTGTGACCTTTAGTGCCGAGGCACCTGGACATACGTCGCAGGCCCCCGGCCGTTGGCCAGAGGATCCCGGTGCCGTAGCGGTCGGCACCAACCGTTGAGTGCGGGGTTTCTATGCCCCAGACAGCGCGTACTGTCTGGAGGGGTTATAAGCGGGCAAGGCGAGTGACGCTAGCTGAGGCGCGCACGCACGCCGACTTTTCAGCAGTAGAATTTGCCCAACGGGTGCAGCGCTGGCGCAACGCTCTGCGGGGTTGCATTTTGCGTCGGTGCGCGAAATTCTTCAGGCAAGAGATGATGGGGCTAAATTGGTCGCCGTCACATTGACGGCGCAAGATAGATTCGTGGCGAACCCTTCGGCGCTGCCTTGCGACGACCTAAAGCCCCCGCTCTAGGCGGCGTCTCAGTCATCCACTTTGCTTCTTTGCTTATTATTCAACTTCGCACCACCGATTCCCGACAGGTCGATGCGAATTCCCGCGCGGTTCGGATCGATCTCCGGCGCCGGCTGCTCGGTAGCAGGCTTTGCAGTCGGTCCGCGCGGAGCGCCGTCGTCAGCCCGCCGCGGCGCGGCCGCCGTCGAACCGGGATCGGGCGCCGAGAACACGGCAACGTCCTCGAACGTCCCGGTCCGCCACGCGATGATGGCGTCCTCGAATGCGTTGTCGTTTTCGACGCCATACCATTTCACGACGATGCGATAGACCTTCGCGAACAGCGCCGTGCCCATGCGGATGTTCTTGCAAGGATCGACCAGGTCGGCTGTGAGCTGCGAGGCGTCCGTCACGCCGACGCCGGCCGGATATTGCGTGATGCCGACGCGCACGACGGCCTGGCCGACATAGCGGCGCACGAGCTCGAGCGCTTCGTCCGGCGATTTCGGCGGCGGTACGAGCACCACGCGCCCTCCGGCGCGTACCGTCATAGCAAAACGATCGGCCGACCCCGCCGTGGCGATGAACTTCTCGACGATCGCAGGCTTGAGCCCGGGATCGGCGCATTGCTGGATCAAGGCTGCATCGACCATCACTGTCTCCTCACAGATTGAACGCCATCACGAGCGGCACGCCGAACAGCCGCGCCCAGGCTTCGGCGCTTGCGCGTTGAATCCCGACGATGGATGTGCCGGCGGTCCACCATCCGTTGCCGGTCGCGACGATCATGTCGGGCGCATGCAGCATCGACTGCAGCACCGGCCAGACCAGAAGTTGCTCGTAGCAAATCAGCGGCGCGATCCGCCGGCCTTGCGACGTCACGATCGGATTGGCGAGGAAATGCGCTCGCGCGCTGTCGCCCTCGCCGATCCACGACAGCCACGGCTGCCACATCGACACCGGCACGGGCATTCGTTCTCGATAGAGGACGCGCGCCTGCCCTGCGGCAATCTCGACCAGGACATTGTCGTAACCGTGCCGATCAACCACGGCGGCGCCGGCGATCACGACAACGCGCGTCGTGCGCAACGCGTCCATCCAGACTTGCGAGACAGTCGAGGTCCATAAGCCCAGCGCGCTCTCCGGCAAGACGACGACGCGGGCGCCCGCCTCGTGTGCGCGCTGCACATGCGCCAGCAAGTCGCGATGCTGCTCGAGGTCGGTTGCGCGGCCGAGCGATGCGCCCATCGTGGTGTCGACACCGCGCCAGCCCTCCGGTCCGGACGGCGGCGCCCATCCTGCGGCGGACCACAGCCACGCGCCTATGACCGCGACCGCCGCAACCGGCCACAGCCTGGTCGTGAGCGCGAGCATGACCATCGCGGTCGCCCCCAGGCCCAACCACCCCCATCCCGGAAACAGCACGCCGGCCGCGGTCAGCGGATGCGCCCAGCCGACGATCCCGAGCGGCAGCACCGCCATCAGGAGGCTCGCCAGCGCAAACCGCCCGGCCCGGCCCCATCCCGGCCGAACGGACCATAGAAGGCCGTGGACGGCGACGAAGACAAGGCAGGCCCCGATCCAGAGCGCCCCGCCCAAGGCGATTCCTGGCCCATAGAAGGTCATCACGCCTTGAGGCAGGCCCCGCGAGGCGGCCAGGAAATACGCCGCCGAGACCGCGGTCGCGATCATGCGCGTCGGCGCGGCCGCCCAGAGCGCGGGGAAGGCCAACGCGAGAGGCAGCGCCAAGGCGACGCCGCTCCAGCCGATCGCTCCGGCCGCGGCCGCTCCGGCGATCAATGCCGCCGCGTGCAGCCCATCACGGATCGAACGTGGCAACCGGCCGGGCGAGCCCGAGGAGCCCTGCGTCGGGGAGTGGCCCGAAGTAGCGTGAGTCATATGAGCCTGCGTAGTCGGAGTGGAGATAGAGGTGTCCCGGCGGAACGACGCCGCCCGCATAGGCGGCAAGCGCCCTGCCCTCGGCGTCGACCAGGCGGATGCGGGAATGGGCGAGCGTGCGACCGTCGATCGTGACCGATCGACCGACCGCGACATGCGCGCCGGCCATGGCGGCGACCGTCTTGATGAGTGGTCCGGCGCCGCCTGGGCAGAGACCAGCGCGCAGGTAGCCGCGTTTGAGCCCAAGCGTCAGTCCGGGCCCCGCCGGCATGCAGATAAAGATGAGGTCGCCAACCTTGATCGGCGCGACGGCCCGCTCGATGCGCCAGAGACCAAGCGGATAGCTCGGGGTCGCATTCAAGCGGAAGCCGCCCGCCCAGCCAAGGACCGCGATGCCGGCGACGGCGGCTGCGCCAAGTCCCAGCACTGAGATGACAGGCCGCGGTCTCATTTCATGGCCATCCCGCGACTCCGGGCTTGGCGCTGAACCTGGCGCTCGGTCTCGACCTTGTTCGGCGCTTGAGCGGATTTCTGCTGCGCGGCGAGTTGCTGTCCTGCGCGGAGCATGGGCCATGCAGCCGCGAGCGCGGGTCGTTCATTTTCCCGCAGGCCGGCGGCGGCGGCATCGAAGGCTGCGCCCTTCGGCTCTTTCGCGCGATTGGACAGGAACGCGCCGTCCCCGAAGCGCTCCGCCACGGCCTTGTTGAACCCTTCGATCTCCGCCGCCACCATCTTGTTGGAGAGCGCAAAGGCGAGCGCGTTCGGCAGATCGTTGCGGTCGATGGCGTCGCGAACCCGCTCCAGCACCAGCGTCGCCGCGGGCGAAAGCGCCGGGACGTCGACGGTGACACGCAGCCGCAGCGCACGCTCCTCCGTTTCGTACTTGCGCAACGCCTCCGCGCGCAGTCGCGCATAACGCTCGATTTCGCGGCCGAGCGTGGCGACATTGGCTTCGGCCTCTTTGCGCTCCTTGGTGGCGGCTTTCCCTGCGAGCACGCCCTTCGCGCCGCGCAAATCGCCGAACGATGCCGGCTCGGTTGCGAGGCGGCTGAGTGTCGCCTTGCGGGTTGCGGGATCGTGCAACACGGCATCGAAGTTCATGGCTTTGAAGGCGGTCTCCGGCTTCGCGAACACGAGCGCGAAACGGCTCGACATTTCCTGCCACTGCTTCCTGCAGGCCGGATCGGCGACGATCTTGTCCTCGACCGACTCGGCGACGGATTTCGGCCATGTGGTGACACCGGGCAGCATGGACGCGGCCTCCTTTTTGCGGCTGGTGGGCGGAACATGACGAGGGTTGAAAAGGCCGAGACGGGCGCCGACGGCCCGAAGGCGCGCGGCCACATCATCGAGCCGCTGCTTCTGACGCCGCGCCCAGCGCACGCGGTCGGACACGAGGGTTCGGGCGACGCGCATCACATGCAGGCCGCGGTTGGCGGCGAAGCGAAGCGCGTCGCGATAGAGGCCGCCACGCTCGTAGTCGAGCGTCGTCTCCTTGGCGTTGCGCTGGGACAGGATGGGGATCAGTCCGCCGGCCTTGCCGAACGATCGGCGTCCATAATAGAGCGCAACATCCTCACGGTGTCGGGTCAGCGCCACATAGGCAAGATGCCGGTCAAGCGACAGGCTCGCCAGCACCTTCACGCGGTCGACGGTCGCGCCTTGCGCCTTGTGTATCGTGGTGGCGTAGCCGTGGTCGACATTGCGGTAGAAGCGCTGGTCAACCGCGACGCGCCGGCGGTGACTGCCCTCCCCGACGTCGGCCGTGAACCGGCCTGGCGCCGCTTCGATGACGCGTCCGATCATGCCGTTCTTGACGCCGAGTGACCCCTCGTTGCGCAGGAACACGATCTGATCGCCCGCCGCGAACCGGCGCTCTCCGTCCTCGGTGCGGAAGGCGTGACCCGTGCCGACGATTCCGCGCGATACGAGCGTGGCGCGCGCCATGTCATTGAGCGCGCGCACGTCACGGCGCAGATGCGCCAGGATCAAGGTCGACTTCACCGGATCGTAGTCGCGGCTCCAATCGTCGATCAGCGCAGCCACGGCCTGCGCTTTCAACTCGGAGCCCATGACGTGCCCATGATGGCGATACGCTGCCAGCGCCTTGCCCACGCGGCCGCGGGCGAGATCGAGCGATGCGTCACGCATCCATTGCGTGTTCTGGCGGTAGATCGTCTCGAGCTCTGCATAGCCGATGCGCTCGACCAGCGCGCGGAAGGCAGCGCCGGCCTCGATCGGCTGGAGCTGCTCGGCGTCACCGACCAGGATCAGCTTGGCGCCGGCGCGCGACACCGCCTCGACGAAGGTCGCCATCTGGCGTGATGCGACCATGCCTGCCTCGTCGAGGACAAACACCGTGCGGGTGTCGAGGATCGACCGGCCCTTGCTCCAGGCGAGCTCCCATGACGCCAATGTGCGCGAGGCGATCCCTGCTTCTTTCTCCAGACCCTCGGCCGCCTTGCCCGCCAATGTGCCGCCGACAACCCGATAGCCGGCGGCCTCCCAGACCTCGCGCGCGGCCCGCATCATCGTGGTCTTGCCGGCGCCGGCGCGCCCGACCACGGCCGCCGCGCGGCCGGGAGCGGTCACATGCTCGATCGCCGACCGCTGCTCGGCCGAGAGCATGGCGTGTCGATCGAGGACGGCATTGCGGATCTGATCGCGAACGCCGAACGTCTCCGCGCCGGCAAGCCCGATCGCGCGCCTGGCCATCTCGGATTCGATGCGGATCAGCTCGCGTGTCGTGTAGCGCGCCGGCGTTCTGGCGCCGCTCGCAAAGTCGATCCCCTCGTGCTCGAGGCGGACGGCATCCGGGCTTTGCAGGATGCGCGCGAGCAGTACCCCGAACGCGGTCGGATCGTCGACATAGCGATGCAGCACCTTGGCGACGTCGCGCTCATCGAACACGCTCTTCTCGCGCGACACGATATCCAGAATGATCTCCGGGCGGCGCAGCACGCGCTCGGCCGAGACCTGCCGCTGCTCCTCGAACAACCGCAGGCGATCGAGGTTTGGTCCGCGTCCCTGCCGCTTCGCCTTGCGCTCGATCGCCTTTGCGGCGACCCCGACATGGGTCGTCGGCACGATGTCGATGCCACGCTCGGCATAGGATCGGCCATCCACGCGCACGTCGAGCCCGGCGAGCGCGAGATGATGGTTCTGCAGATCGATCCATCCCTGGCGAACCGCCAGAAACTCATTCTTGTCGCCGGCCCAGAGCTTGTAGACGATCTTGCCGGCCCGGTTGCGCAGCGGTGCTCCGTCCGCGCCCAATACGGCCACGCGCTTGGGACCGAAACCGTCCTCGGTGAGCGCGCGCAGACTCGTCATCAGATGGACATGCGGATTGCCCGGATCGTCGTGATAGGCCCAATCCGCCACGATCCCTGCGGGCAGGATGTGCTCGGCCACGAACTGGCGCATGAGCGCGATGTTCTGCGCGGTCGTCAGCTCGATCGGCAGCGCGATGATGTACTCCTTGGAGAGCTGCGCATCCGAGCGCTTCTCGAAGCCCTCAATCTTGTTCCAGAACGCCTCCGATGCCTGCGCTACGGAGCGGTCCGCCACCATCGCCCGCGCCCATTGCGGCGCGTCCGCCGGCAGCAGGAATTCCTCATGCACCATGTTGCGCTTGGCCGTGTAATCGACGGTGCGGCCCTCCGCCTCGAAGGTCATCTTCGCGCAATGGCGATACGCGGCCGCCAGCACAGCGCTGCGGCCATCGGCGCGGCTGATGAGCTGGGGTGTGAAGTGCGTGATGGCCAAGGCGGCGGTCCTGCGAGAATGACGACACGGCTCGTCCGCAGGGATCGGCGTCGTCCTTCCGGCTGAGCAGACCTACGTCGCGCCAGCGACGTATTACTGCGCCCTTGGAGCCGACCCTTCGGATCGGCGGGATGATCCCCCAAAGTGTCGGCTTCGCCGACCTGTCGTTTCCGACGGGGTGCGCTTCGCGCATTCCCGGTCAATTCTCCTTCGCGCGTACCGCGCGCCAGAAGGAGGATCACCAACCGGAATGAAAAAGCCGTCACGACAGATCAGAGAGGAAATCGCCCGTCTGCAGGACCAGCTCAAGGCGGCCGAGACGCGCGAAGCCGAGCGCATCGGCCGGGTAGCCCTGAAGGCCGGGCTCGGAGACCTGGAGATCGACGAGGGGGAGTTGCTGACCGCCTTCGAGGAGGTGAAGGCCCGATTTCGCAAGGCCGGCGCCGCGCCGCGATCCGCGCGCGGGTCGGGTTCACCCGAGCCGCCTGGCGCGGGTCCGGGCGCATCTTCTGAGGCTTGAGCGCATGGACCGGGCTCGCCGCAGCGACGACAGGAAGAAGGACACCCGCGAGAAGATTCAGCTCGGCGGGCTGATCGTGAAGGCGGGACTGCGCTACGAGAAGCGGGCGCTGTTGCTCGGCATGCTGATCGACGCCGCTGAGCGGGCGCGAGCGAGCGAAGCGGAGCGCGAGCGGTTCGCGGCGATCGGCACGAAGGCCTTCAGCGATGAACGCGAATAAGGTGGCGCTGACGATCGTGCCCGCCGCGCTGATGATCGGCGCGATGATCGCGCTGCGCGGTCATGAGCAATGGTTTGCGAGCTTCGCAAAGACACCGCAGGCGGCGCTGTTGCTGGGGCGGACCGGCATCGCCCTGCCCTACCTCGGCGCGGCCGCAATCGGCGTCATCACCCTGTTCGCCTGCGCCGGCGCGCTCGCCGTGCGCTCAGCCGGCTGGGGCGTCCTCGCCGGCGCGACGGCTGTCGTCGGCTTCGCCGCATGGTCGGAAGGGAGTCGCCTGTTCGCCCTCGCCGGCCGCGTGCGCGACGGATCGGTTCTGGCTTATGCGGACCCCGCCACGCTGATGGGGTCGTTCGCCGCGCTCGCATGCGGTTTGTTCGCATTGCGCGTCGCGCTGGCAGGCAATGCCGCCTTCGCGGCGGCCGCGCCGCGGCGGGTGTCAGGCCAGCGCGCGATTCACGGCGACGCGCAATGGATGAGCGTCGGCGAGGCCGCGCGGCTGTTTCCGGAAGGCGGCGGCATCGTCATCGGCGAACGCTATCGTGTCGACAGGGATTCCGTCGGCGATCGCGCGTTCCGCGCCGGCGACCCTGAGAGCTGGGGCGCGGGCGGCCGCGCGCCGCTCCTGTGCTTCGATGCGTCGTGGGGCTCGACCCACGGCATCGTCTTCGCCGGCTCTGGTGGCTTCAAGACGACGTCGGTGACGATCCCGACCGCGCTCAAATGGGGCGGCGGCCTGGTCGCGCTCGATCCGTCCAACGAGGTCGCGCCGATGGTGATCGACCATCGCAAGCGCGCCGGCCGCACCGTCTTCGTGCTCGATCCGAAGACGCCGGAGACCGGCTTCAACGCGCTCGACTGGATCGGCCGGTTCGGCGCAACGAAAGAGGAGGACATCGCCTCGGTCGCGTCGTGGATCATGACCGACGTCGCGCGCACCCATTCGGTGCGCGACGATTTCTTCAGGGCGTCGGCGCTACAATTGCTGACCGCACTGATCGCCGATGTCTGCCTGTCAGGTCATACGGAGCAGAAGGACCAGCACCTGCGGAAGGTGCGGGCAAACCTGTCCGAGCCCGAGCCGAAGCTGCGCGAGCGGCTGCAGGCGATCTACGATCATTCGGGGTCGGACTTCGTGAAGGAGAATGTCGCCTCGTTCGTCAACATGACACCCGAGACCTTCAGCGGCGTCTATGCCAATGCGGTCAAGGAGACGCATTGGCTATCTTATGAGAACTATGCGGCGCTGGTGTCGGGCCGCAGCTTCTCGACCGACGAGCTGGCGGCTGGAACGATGGATGTGTTCATCAACGTCGACTTGAAGACGCTGGAGAACCATCCGGGGTTGGCGCGCCTCATCATCGGCTCGTTGATGAACGCGATCTATAACCGCGCGGGCGCGGTGGCCGGCCGCACGCTGTTCCTGCTCGATGAAGTGGCGCGGCTTGGGTTCCTGCGCGTCCTCGAGACCGCGCGTGACGCCGGACGCAAATATGGCATCACCCTTCTGATGCTGTTCCAGTCGATCGGCCAGATGCGCGAGGTCTATGGCGGCCGCGACGCCGCATCGAAGTGGTTCGAGTCGGCGTCCTGGATGTCGTTCAGCGCGATCAACGACCCCGAGACCGCCGAATACATCTCGCGGCGCTGCGGCGACACGACGGTCGAGGTCAGCCAGATCAGCCGCAGTTCGCAGGCCTCCGGGTCGTCGCGGACGCGCTCGCGGTTGCTGTCACGCCGGCCGCTGATCCTGCCGCACGAGATCACGCAGATGCGCGGCGACGAGCAGATCGTGTTCACGGCCGGCAACCCGCCGCTGCGGTGCGGACGCGCGATCTATTTCCGGCGCAAGGACATGACCGCCTGTGTTGCCAGCAACAGGTTCGCGCCCACGGGCGGGCGGCGATCGGCATAATCGCACAGAAGGCGAATCAACGGATGCGAAGGGTGCGGACGTGACGGGACGGGAGGAACAGCGCAGGTGAGGATCGGCGGACCTGGCAGAGGATCGACAGCCTATGACGTCGGCACGCGGCTTGTGATTGCGGCGTTGGTGATCGCCGGTGTCACGGCGTGGATGTTTCATTCTCGCGACGGCAGTCTGTCGGAAGCGCCGGTGACGCGCGGCGGTGACGTGCTTGTCGCCGAAGGCTTGGCGCGGCGGTGGAACGGCCCCCGGCAGAGCTGGTGCGGCGGTTGACTGCCGAAGCACCGGCTCGTGCTTCAGCTTCGGTGTTGCCTGTGGCTGGAATGCCGAACGGCAACCCCGCTCGCAACCGATCAGTCTGCCGCACGCCTGCCCGCAACGAGGTAGAACAGGCCTCCGCCCGCCGTGTGCCACCGGCGTTCCTGCACCGATGCGACGATCTCTTGATCGTGATTAAGATAGTCGTGCCAGGCTGCGTCAAAGAACGCTTCTGATCCTCCGCCTGCAATGACATTGACGCGCATTTCTTCGCGATCGTAGGGTCCGATGCCGTCGGCGCGCCAGCGCGCCAGCGCATCGAAGCCCGCGATTTCACCGGGGCTGGAATAGGGTGGATAGCTGGCACTCGCTCTGTCGGAGAGCCACACCCTGACGTCCTCGAGACCGAGGCGGGCGAACATGCCCGGTAGCTTTTCGCCGACGAATTCTGCGCCTTTGCCAAGTCGCGCTCGACCAAGGACATAGCGCCATGCCAACTCCGAGAGCCGGATCAGGCGCTCCGGCGGTTGCTCGCCCATGAGTCCGCTGAACGGGAAGCGCGCGACGAGATTGTTCGGCTCGGCGCACAGCACCAGGCCACCTGGCCGGGTGATGCGAACCAACTCCTCAAGAGCCTGCTCCGGGTGTTGGAGGTGGAGAAGCAGCGTTTGACAGGTCGCCATGTCGAACGCGCGATCAGGCAAGGGCAGATTGGTCGCCTCACCCACCAGCGCGGTAATCGAGGGGGGATCGGTGGCCAACGTGCGCAATCGAGAGAGATAGTCGATGACATGGCTTTGTTCGCGATCGATACCAACAAGACCGGCGCCGATCGCAAGATGCGGATAAAGCAGGGCGCTCCAATGGCCCACACCGCAGCCTATGTCGGCGACATCGGCGACGGCGCCGAGATTGAGGCGGTGAGCGACCAATTCGAGAAAATCTGAATTCCAGAAATAGTCGCGTTCCTTGCCGAAGAACTCGGAGGAATGCGGTCTTATAGACTTATTCGGTTTGGACATGCGTATCCCCATGACAAAGTTCGCGCGCAAGCGTGCGCGCTGGATGATTTCGGATGGGGATCGACCTCACATATGATTCCCTCTAGCACGCCGTACCTTGAAGATCGACTGCGAGTGCCGCCTTTGTGGCCGACGTTAAAGGGATCATATCGCCAGCGCTGCTCGTCTACCCCGCAGGGCCAGCCACATGGATCAACCTGGACGGTCGAAATTCAGCTATCCCAATTTAGCCCGTCCTGTGGCATTTTCGGCCTGATCAGAGGACACAATGCCAAACCGGATTACGCTCGACCCCAAGCTGCCGAAGGCCTTCGACGCGACCCCCAACGACGCACGAAGCAAGACGCAGCTCGATGCATGGTGGGATCGTCCCTATGGCGTCACGCTGTCGGATGGCCGCATCGAGGTCCGGTGCCTGAATGGCGGCGCGTGGGACCGCTCGACTCATCTCGGTATTGCAGACGATTATGACGCGGCCTGCGCCTTGGCCGAAGCCAAGCAAGCGGAATGGCTGAAGTTCCGCGAGCGCCCGTGCCTTTTGTTCGACGAAGGTCAGGTCCTGGTGATGCGGCAGGCCCAACGGCCGGACGAAGCGCAGCAGCAGCTCGCGGCGTTCCCCTCCGCGGACGCCGCGAACGCCTATCTTCGTGCGAACTTCCCCGAAGTGTAACCGCGATAGCGGGGCACCTGCCGTCCCAAGTTCGCGAGAGGATCGTCACCCGAATGGGCGGAGACCGCGCAGCGGGCTCCGTGAGCGAAGCGAATAGAGCCGTCCGCCGAAGGCGGCTCGCCCAACACGTCATGCCAAGCGCATCGGGGTTCCATCATGATTTTGAATCACTGGCGGACGATCGATTCGATCTCCTGATTGGACATCATGATGGTGACGGAGCGAGACTCGGCAGATGATCGAGGACCGCTCCACACCCACGCTGCTTCGCCGGATTGATCCTTCGCGCAACATGGCGCGGTTCTATGCCCTCAGCATCGAGCCGTCGCTGTTCGGCGCCGCTGCGCTGGTCCGGGAATGGGGCCGGATCGGCGCCCGCGGCCGGCGGCGGATCGAACTCTTTGGGCGCAGAGAAGAAGCGGAAGCGGCATTCAATCGGATCGAAAGCCGCAAGCGCCGCCGCGGCTACGTCGATCGGTGACGTGAGTGGTCGGTTCGCGCTCAGAGGCCATGTCTCCATGTCCCGCATGGATGTCGGTCAGAAGAATCCCATCAGCCAGCGATTGACATCAATCGCGCGGTGAGCGTCCTTTCAGCAATGTGGTCTGGCAAAGGAGACGCTGCGATATGCCGACGATTCAGCTTTCTGCCACGCCCAAAGGCAACGGCTATCAGGCGACCGTGACATTCCCCGACGGCGTCTCGATCAGTTCGCAGGAAACCTATCCGACGATCGCGGAAGCCCTCACCGCCGCGGCACGCAAGCTGCTCGACATGCCCGAGCGTTTGGCGACGCTCGATCGAACAGGCGCGTAATCAGCGCCTGTTGGCGAGGTCGATCAGCACGTCGCCGTGGCATGCGAGCGGCGCGCACCAGCAGACGAGATCGCGGCCGCGCAGCTCCTCGAGCGCGTTCATCAGCGCGGGCTGCGTGACGATCCACGCGCGATACTTCGCGACGACCTCGGCGCGCGAGCCGTCGCGCCCGATGACGAACGGGTTGCCCCATTTGCTCGGGCGTCCGATATAGACGCGCGTCGCGCTCGCGTGCTTGCCGACCTGTCGCGCGTTCAAGACCTTGCACATGATCGTTCTCCTTTCCGCTCACGAGCGAAGGCCCCGCCGCGCGGCGGGGCCTTCTTGCGTGACCGCTCAGTCGCGGTTCGGGCGGGACCAGATGAGCGAGTGGCCTTCCTCGCCTTCCACCTCGACCAGCGTGGCGTAGATGGGCGCTGCGAAGCTCGGGTCGTCGAGCTTGACCGAGAGATAGTCGCGGCTCGACTCCTGGGACTTCTTCTTCCACGCGGCACCGAACTCGATGGTGCCCGCGAAGATCCGGAAGTCCGGGGCCTTCTCCGAGGTGCGCTCGGCGGCGACGATCTTCGCCTTGACGGTGCCGAGGGCGAGGGTCTTGACGGTGCCCACGAAGCCGTTGCCGTTCACGGTGAAGTTGCCGATGGTAGCCATGTTCGTGTCCTCTTTCGTTTCTCGGGCCGCGACCATCGCGACCTCGATGGCTGTCGTTGACCGGAGGCGATCGGGCCGCACCCGAAGGGCCGCAACGCAGTGGAGGACGGCCAGGGCGAAGCTTTCTTGTCTCGCGAGGAATGGGCGCGCAGCGCCCAGGGGAAGAAAGCTGAGAACGGCCGTTGCGGACTTGAGATCGAGGCGGAGCGCAGGGACGACGGCCTTCGGTCAGACAAGCCAAATCGAGGACGCAGTGGACGCGTCAGACCGAACGATGGGGACACGACGGAGCGGCCGGCACACCACCCCGAACGACAACGGTGTCCGGGCACCTGACGAAAGACCCTCCCGCACACCGCGCAAGGCCTCTCGCCTGAGACCACCGCGACGCCCCGGACAGCCGATCTGCGATGCGACCGACGATCGCCGCGGGAAGAGGGTCAGGACAGGGACATGCCGACGTCGCGGACAGCCAGGCGAACCGCCGCTGCCCCACCTCATCGGCGCGGCTCGGTCGGGAGGGCGGAATGACCGCTCCTCTCCGGTCGCCGGCGCACGCATGACGAAACACGCAAGAAGGCCCCGCCGGGTGGCGGGGCCTTCGCTTATATCAGACAAGGAGAACGATCATGTGCAAGGCGGCGCGCCTGGCCTGCCCCGCAATCGACGGGGCGGGACACATCATGCCGCCTCCCGGACCATGCCAGAGTCGGGCTGAAGTCCGTGCAGATAGGCGACCGCGCGTTGCGCGTGCGCCGCCGCAGAGAAGATGAAGCGCTTGTCGTTGGATAGCACGTCCAGCCACGAAGCGAGGTAGCTCGCATGGTCGGGGCGCGGCGCGAGTTCGGGCACGATGTCGAGATCGGCGCAAAGGAAACATGCGCCGAGCTCGGCGACCAGTTCTTCGCGGGCGCGCTCGCTGCGAGCCTTCGCGTAGCGGCTGAGGTCGCGATTGACACGGTGCGCTGGCGCGGTCCAATGCACGCTTTCATGCGCGAGCGTCGCCGTGTAGCTCTCGGCGTCGCGAAAGCTTTCGAACGGCGGCATCTGAATGATGTCGAGCGACGGCGCAAAGTAGGCCTTGTCACCGCCATGTCGGATAGTCGCGCCGGTATTGGCGAAGAATGCGTCGGCGTGTGCGATACGCTGGGCCGGCACGCCGTTCGGCGCCGGGCGTCCGTAATGATGATCCGGCAGGTTGTCGATCTGGTCGACGCAGAAGACGATGTAGGCGCGCAGAAAGGGAATCGCGCGCTCCACATCGTCGCCATGCTCATCGGTCTCGGTTTTCGTGATCCGATTGGCATACACGACCATCGTGCCGGTCTCGCCCTTGCGGACATGGCCGCCGAGCTCGGCCGCCTGCTTGAATGTCATCCAGATCGGCGACGTGAAGCCGCGCGACACGGCCTCCGACCAGAGCAGCACGACGTTGATCCCCTGATAAGGCATGCCGTTGTGGCGCAGCGGGCGCGTGATGCGTCCGGCCGTATTGGCCGCGTTCCAGGGCTGGACCCAGGGTCGCACGCCGCGTTCGAGGTCGGCGGCGATGCGATCGGTGATCCGCGCATAGATGTCGGCGCGGGGCTTGGTTTCCTTCCGGCTCATGATTCAAACCTCCGTTTGGAGGCCGCGCCATCGCGGCCCGTCACGGCGGTCCGCGGCGGAGGTCCGCGGGGCCGCGCATCCGGTCATGAAAATGTGCGGCGTGACGGCTAAGACGCCGGACCGGAACGTCAGTGGAGGACGGCGCAGCCGTTGCGCTGCCGCGCGGGCCGGAGCATGGACCGAAAGCCGCGACGGGCCGCGATAGGCGCTCGAACCTGATTTATTTCTATTTGTGCAATTCCCTTCGCGCGCCTGCACGGCTGCGGCGCGCGACATGAAAAAGGCCGGCTCCGGAGGAGCCGGCCGGCATCGAAGGATGGTCGAGGAAGGCGGGGCCGAAGCCCCGCCGGCGGCGTCAGCCGAACGCCGCCATCTGCACCTCGGCCGCCTTGCGGCTGACGGTTTCGCCGGGTTGGTCGGACTGACGCTCGAACGGCTTCCAGCTCTCGCCGACGGCGTGTTCGTAAGCCGCCACGGCGCCCTCGGCCGCCATGCGCAGCGCGTGGGCCTGAAGGGCAACCTCAGCCGCGAACTCGCGCTTGCGCTGCGCTGCGGAGTCGAAGCCGACGGGACCGTCGAGGTCGGCGTCGCGCGCATCGTTGGCGAGTCGCGCCGTGGCCTCGCGCGCTTCAGTGACGGCGCGGCTGTAGAATTGCCCGGCGCCGTGCGCGGAGCCGACATACGACCCGACGATGCGCTGCAGGTGAATCTGCATCGCGCGTTCGCTGAGGCCTTCGTTGAGCGCGTCGGCAGTCTCGACGATGAGCCGCTGGTGCAGATCGCGGATGCCTTCGCTGTCGAGGACGGTGAGGCCGAAGCTTTCCGCGATGCGGGTGGCTTGTGCGGCATCCGGGCAAACGAGCCGGATCATTTCGAGGGTGGTGCCGCGGCGGAGCGGGACGACGCGGGCGCTGGTGCGGGGTGCGCGGGCGGTCTTGGTCATGTGCAGTCCTTTCCTGGTTTCGCCGCCGGGTTCGATCCGGCCCCTGCCGGACCTCCCTTCGGGTGCGGTCGCCGGGCGCCGCCGGTTTGAGGGCCACTTCTAGGCCCGGGGGCCGCCAGGCGAGCGAGGTCCGGTTGCGGACAAGCGGGGCGAAAGCCCTGCGCAGGCCGCGGCCGGGCCTTGCCGAGATCGGCGGGCTCCGGTCGCTTGCGACTTGGCCTTGAAGCGGACCGCCGGCGGCGCAGACCGCAGCAAACCCGAGGGGAGGACCGACAGGGTGCGGGCCGGCTTGGCGATGCCGGAAAGGATGTGACCTGGCCGCGCGGTCGCCACGTCCGGTATCCGTTCCGCCCCCGTGCCGCCGCCCCGAATTGTCGCGACGTCTCCGACGCCGCGTCCGCGTCGCGGTTCAGCTTCTCCCGGAGGAGATGTCGATGCACCGGGCGATCCGCGCGAGCGGCCACGGTTGCCGACGATCAGCGCTCGACGATGGCCGCGGTGGCCGCGATGCCGTGTCGAACGCGCAAGGCGGTGAGGGCGTCGTCCTGTCGGGCGAGGTGGCGGATCAACACGTCGAACTCCGGCATGCGCGCGAGCATCAGGTCGGCGACATAGCCTTGATAGGCGCGCTCGTCAGCGCCGGTCCAGGCGCCAGCGCTAGATCGGCGACGGCGCCGTTTCGCCCGCGCCGTGATCGTCATCCGCTCGGCGCGTTTGGCGACCTGCCGCTCTATCACGGCGAGATGGTGCTGGGTGCCGCGTCGCGCGGCGTCCATGCGGGCGAGCAAGGCGCCGATTTCCGTGTGGCGCGTCATGGCTGTCGTCTCCGCGGCCAGGCCGGAAACGCCGTCGCGTCGGGTTGGTAGTCGCCCGCGATGGCGACCGGGACAATCGAGCCCGCGATGTCGTCGCCGGCGACGGCCCAGTCGATGAGTGACGAGTGAGCGCCGGCATATTTGCGCATGTCCTCGGTGAGGATGCCGTGCAGCGCATCGGCGACCTCAGCTTCCGGCGATACGTTCGCCTCGACAAGGAGATGAACCGCGACAAGATAGGTCGTCATCGCGAGGCCTCCTTCCGCGTGTGTGGAAAGTTCGGCCCCGCAGGCGCGCGGATCGACAGCAGCGCGGCCCGCTTCCACGCGTCGGCGCCCGTGAAATGGCGTCGCAGCTTCGGATGCCAGACGACGAGCACATCCTCGTCGTCGTCATGCGCCGCCTTCCAGCCGAAGGCGGCGGCGATGATTTTCCAGGGCATCGCCGCCTCCTATCGCTGCCAGCCGATGAAGCTCGACGGACCGCCATAGAGGCGATGTCGAACCTCATTGATGACGAAGCCGAACCGGCCGACGTGATACTCGTCCGCGGGAACGAGGAAACGCCGCTCCTCGGTGCCAAGGCCGCGCTTGCCGCCGAGCGTGGCGACGACTTCGACGAAGCCCTTCTCGTGATCGGAGGTGATCGCGGAGACGACGATCCAATCGCCGGCATGGTCGCGCTCGAAAGCGCGCCGATCCTTCTCGCGGGATTCTCCAGGCTGCAGCACGGTCCCGAAGATCGTTTCCCACGCATCGGGCCAGCTATCCTTGACCGTGCGCTCCGCGCAGCGCCGCTCATAGCTGGTGAAGAGGTGCGGGAAGGTCAGCGCGACGATCGCCCAGGCCGCGTCTTCCTCGTACCAGCCGCCGCGCGCACGCAACATCGAGTGGACCTTGCGGTTGCGCTCGGCCGTGAGGTGGAAGCCGCCGTGACCGGCCGTCGCGTGGCAGGTGACACCCTCCGCATAGACGGTTGCGCCCTGCGACCGGCCCCATGGCGTATTCGCTGTGGAGGCGATGTCGCTGCGGCGGAGCATGCGCTTCTCGCGCTGGTGCTCGGCGTTTTCATCGACCTTGGCGCGGAAGGCGGCCTCATCTGCGAGCTCGCCGGAATGCCCGTAGAAGTCGGAGCGCATCCACTCCGCGATCGGCCGACCGATGCGCCAGCCGCTCGCGAGATGGTGACGTCCATCGCGCGCCGGCAGCATGGCGAGTGCGATGTCCCCGACGCGCGCGGCGAGAAAACCCTCGGCGCTGCGTCCGAATTCCACCTCCGGTATTGCGGAGGTGGGGTCGTTATCGATCGTGGCTGGAGCGCGCGTTGTCATGCGACGGCCCTCCCTTCAACGCTCCCGTTTGCGGCGGTCTCCGCCGTCACCTCGTCGAGGACGGCATCGGGATAGCCGTGGCTCTTGAGCCAGGTTTCGGCGTCGGCACGGCTGCCGGCGAGATGGACAAGCTCGGCATCGTCTCCGCAGCGGTCGAACACGCGAACGGCGCCGGCAGCGGGCTGCTCGGTGACGACGAAGGTGAGCGCACTGTCGACCGAAAACGTGCGATGCACGCGAAGGACGACGACACCGCCGCCGCCGTAGTCGCCTTCGTGCAGCGTGAAGGTCGCGGCCAATGTCGTGTTGCCGACGCGCCGTTCGGCCTGCTTGCGGATCAGTCGGCCGCCGCTGTTGCGGCGTTCCCACGCGGCGAGCTTCTTCGTGAATCGCGCGGGTGGCCGCGGAGCGCCGTCGGAATAGCGGATGATCGCGCCGAGCGGCGCGCAGTCGAAGATCGATCGTGCGGACATGATGTCCTCCTGTTGATGAGCGTGAAAGCGAAACCGCCGCCGGCTGGGTCGCCGGCGGCGGGGATCGGTTGAAGCGGCTGAAACGCGCCCGCCTATTCGGCGGCAACCGCATAGTCGTTGTGCTCGTCGTCGCCGGCTTCGGTCTCGTCGAACTCGCCGTCGTCGCCTTCGTCGACGTGCGCGTGCCTCTCGGTCCATTCCGCAATCGCGTCGGCCTGCGGCGCGAACAGCGCGGCGGGATGCACGAAGCGGCCCTCGGCGAAATGCGCGACAAGCGCGGCGCGCGTATCCTTCACGCGCGGACGCGGCAGGACCGACGTTCCCTGCAGCGCGGCCTCGAGCGCCGTGCGCGACAGGCACGAGAGAAACTCCTCCGTCGCCAGATTGGGGAGGAACTCGTTGGCGCCGACCGCTGCGCCGGCGACGCGCGCGACAACACCGCTGTTCGAACGGTTCTCGCGGCACGACAGCACGTCACTCAGCACCTCGCGCGCGACCACGCGCAGGGTGTCGCGGTCGTAGGCAAGCGTGCCGTCCTCGGCGATGAGGCGCCTCGCCTGCTTCGCGCACGCGCCGTATCCGGACGTGCGTCCCGATGCGACGGTGACATTGTTCGCCGCGATGGCGAGGACGAGCAGCGCGGTCAGCGTGTCGTCCTCGATCGGGGCGCGCGTCAGCGCCTCGTGCAGCGCGTCGGTGCGAAGATCGCCGATCATCTCCATGCCACGCCGGGTGACGTCGGGCCGCGACGTCGGGGCAATGCTGTCCGCTTCCGCGGCACGGGCGCCCTTGCCCTTCGCCGCATCCTTCTTCGGGCGCGGCATCCGGTAGGCGACCGACTGTACCGAGCCGTTGCGCGGGTCGAGATACCAGCCCGTGCAGTCGCTCTTGTTCGGCTTGCCATAGACGCGCTCGGCCTTCGGCGGCAGCTTCGGCTCGCCCCAGGTCGACACCTCGATGACCGCGCCGCGCTTGGGCAGGTGGTTGGTCATCCATTCCTGCTGCGCGCCGAGGAACGCCTCGACGTCGTTGGTGTAGCGGCTGTCCTCGTCGGCCGGCGCGAACAGGTCCTCCTGCCAGACGATGCCGTAGGCCTGCGCGAGATCATCGCCGAAGCTCGCGTCGCGCGCATACATCCGCGTCTTGGTGAGCGCACGCGCCACCTCGCTCCACGAGACCTGCGGATCGATCTTGCGCGGCTTGTGCTTCTTCCAGACTTGCGCCTGCTCGTCCTGCGTCGCCGCGGCGATCGTGCGCAGATGCTGTTCGTTCGGCATGTCGCCCTTGGCGATGTGGTCGAGCATCGCCGGCAGGATGTTGGCAAGCAGGCGGAGCTTACGGATCTGGCGCACGGACTGTCCGAGCGCGATGCCGATCGAGTCCTCGGTCCAGCCGAGCGCGACCAGGCGCTCGATGCGCCGCCACAGGTCGACCGGGTTCAGCGGCTCGCGCGCGACGTTCTCGATCAGGCTGCGCAGAGCATCCTTGTCGTCGTCGGGATCGGCGACGAGAACCTCGATCTCGTCGAGCTTGGCGGCAATCGCCTGCGCCACACGCCGCCGGCCGATCTGGATGACGAGGCCGTTGCCGCGGCCGGACTGCGGGGTGACGATGGGCGGCTGGATGACGCCGACGGCCTTGATGCTGGCAAGCAGCAGGGCGTCGCTCTGCGGCGTGGACTTGGTGAGGCGCGTCGGATCGGGGTTCTCGATAAGCGCGCGCGGATCGATCTTCATCAGTCTCATGGGATGATCTCCATTGCAGGGGTTGCGGACCGCGCGGTTCCGGCGGTCCTTTTCCGTCTCCTTCCGGAGACCCCTGCCGGCCCGCAGGGCGCGAGCGGCCGGCGCAACTGCCGGCGAGCGTCCCTGCCCGGCCGCCCAAGCGGGGCTCTTGGGCCCTGCGCAGGGCGCCGTGGCCGGGACTGCGGAGGCGGCGGTTGAGGCTCGTCGCCGGCCCGAACGCTCTGCGACCGACCTTCATCGCCGTCCCTTCTTTTCGTCAGGCGGCGGCGCGGGCATCTCCGGCCTCGCCGTCAGCCGGCTGATCGCGCGCGAGATCGGCTTCAACCTCGGCGAGCCGCCGCCGCTTCTCCTCTAGCTCGCCGGCGAATGCGAATTCCCCGCCCTGGCGGGCCTCGTAAGATGCGAGCCGGCGTCGGGCATCGGCCAGCCGCAGCCGATAGCGCTCCTGCTCGTCCTCGAATCCGGACACGGCGTGTTCAAGCCGCGCGACCGCGCCGAGCGGCGTGACCGTGACCGGAAGTTCGATCTCGTAATTGGCATTGGTGCGCATCAGCATCGCCGTGTAGCGATAGCCGTCGCGACCGAAGCGTTCGCCGCAATAGCCGACATCGAAGCCGCCAACCGCGGCGACTGTCTGCGTGCCATCCTGCCGACGCTGCGCGCGTGTCAGGATCTCCTGCATGAGCGCCCGCCCGGCGCTCTTGCGCTCGTCGTAACGCTTGCCTGCGACCATCATCGTGAACGCGTCGCCGGCGGTCGGCACAAGCCGCGCAATGTCCTGGCCGATTTCGGTGATGCGGCGTGTCGCGAGTTCGATGTCGCGCTCCGCGTCGCGCACCTGCCGGCGGACCGCGTGCTGATCGTCGATATGTGCAGCGCGCTGGCGCTCCAGCCGCGCGATGTCGGCCTCAAGGCCCGCCTTCTGCATCAACCGCTGATCGCCGCTCGCAATCGCCTTGGCCAACGCGAACTGGTTCGCCTGGCCTTCGCCGATATCCTCGAGCCTGCGGATCGAGGTATCGCCGGAGAGCGCCGCCGCGATAAAGCGGGCCTTGCGCTCATTGTTCTGCCACATGCTCGCGTCGAGCGAGCCCTCTGTCGCATAGGCGAAGATGTCGATGACGTCGTGCTGATTGCCCTGCCGCTCGATGCGGCCCTCGCGCTGTGCGATCTGCGAGGGCAACCACGGCACGTCGAGATGATGCAGCGCCTTCAGCCGAAGCTGCGCGTTGACGCCGGTGCCCATCGTGTCGGATGAGCCGATCAAGAAGCGGACCTTGCCGGCGCGAACGTCGCCGAACAGGCGCTGCTTGGCCTCGGACTTTTTGTAGTCCTGCATGAACGCGATTTCGGACGGGGGAACTCCCATGCCGATGAGCTCATCGCGTATCCAGCGATAGGCCGAGAAGTCGCGCGACTTCTCGACGCTCATGGTGCCGAGGTCGGAGAAGATCATCTGCGCCGCGCCCGGCAGCTCGTAGGGCTTGGCGTCCGGCCGGACGTAAGTGTTCGGCGCCGTTTCCTGCCAGATGCGGAAGGCGGTGCCGATCAAGAGATTGAGCTTGTTGTCCGGCTCGTTGTCGCTGTCCGGATCGACCAGGCGCAGGTCGATGGCAGCATGGCGGCCGTCGGTGATGACGGAGAGCAGGATATCGTCACCCGGCTCCGGCGCGCGGTCGCGCGCTTCGATCGCCTTGATGCGCTCCTCGAGGTGGCGCTGATAGACCTTGAACGCGGCCGACGGCTTCGCCGTGAGGATCTGCCGCTTGCCGGTCGAGATCGCCGGAACCTTCACATACTGGCGCAGATCCTCCGGCATCACGACATCAGCGAAGGTGCGGAACATCGTGATCAGCTCGGCCACGTTGACGAAGGTGGCGAAGCGCGTGACGGGCTTGTACTTGCCTGACGGCTGCAACTCGAGCTCCGTCGTGGTGTCGCCGAAGGTCGAGGCCCAGGCGTCGAACTCGTGCAGGCCGCGCTCGCGCAGCGCGGCCGCGCCGAGGAAGCGCTGCACGGTGAACATCTCGCCGAGCGTGTTGGTGATGGGCGTGCCGGAGGCGAGCACGAGCGCGCGGCCGGGGTTCTTCGTCTCGATGAAACGGGACTTCACATGGAGGTCCCAGGCGCGCTGCGAGCCGTTCGGATCGACGCCTTTCAGCGTCGACATGTTGGTCGCGAAGGAGAGCTTCCGAAACTCCTGCGCCTCGTCGACAATGATCTGGTCGATACCGATTTCCGAGATCGTCAACAGATCGTCCTTACGCGTGGAGAGCGATTCCAGCCGCTCCTGCAATCCCTCCTTCAGCCGCTCGAGGCGCTTGCGCGAGACGCGGTCGTCGCTTTCGACCTTGGTGAGCAGCTCCTCATAAAGCGCCAGCTCGTCGTGGATCATTTGCTGCTCGAACGCGGACGACACGCCGATGAAGCGGAACGCCGAATGCGTGATGATGATCGCGTCCCAGGTCGCGGTTGCGGCGCGCGAGAGGAACCGGGCACGCTTGTCCTTGGTGAAGTTGGTCTCGTCGGCCACGAGAATGCGTGCGTTCGGATAGAGCGCCAGGAACTCGCGCGCCGCCTGCGCAAGGCAATGGCCCGGCACGACGAGCATCGCCTTGGCGACCAGGCCGAGCCGGCGCTGCTCCATGATCGCGGCCGCGATCGTCAACGTCTTACCGGCGCCGACAGCGTGCGCGAGGTAGGTCGCGCCCGACGCGATGATCCGCCAGACGCCGCGCTTCTGGTGGTCATAAAGGACGAAGGCGCCGGACGCGCCTGGCAGCTTGAGATGCCTGCCGTCAAAGGCGCGCTGCGCGATGTTGTTGAAGCGGTCGTTGTAAAGACGCGCCAGCCTGTCCGTGCGATCGGGCTCCGACCACACCCAGGCCTGGAACGCAGTCTTGATCTTCTGCAGCTTCTCCTTCGCGGCCTCGGTGTCGATGACATTGAGCATGCGACGTTCGCTGTCGCCATCCTTGATGATGTCGAAGATCTGCGGGACGGCGCTGTTCAACGCATCGGACAGAAGCTGACCGGCATGACGGCGATCGGTTCCCCATTCCGACGTGCCGGCGGCCGTCCAGCCGAGCTGGCGGGCCTCGACCGTCCATGAGGCGAGTTCCGGCATGTGCCGGATCGTGATGTCGGCGCCCATCGTCTCCTTGACGAAGGCGACGACGTCGTCCGCCGGAATCCATGGGGCGCCGAGCCGCGCCGTGATGTCGGAGGGGCGAAGGTCCGCAGGCTGTACGGCCTGCAAGGCCCGGACATTGCGACCATAAGCGTCGTCAAGCCCCGCGGCCGCTTCCGCCGCCTTCAACTTGTCGCGGACAGGTCCGGACAGATAAGCGTCAGCGGTCTGCCAGGAGCCGTCAGACGGGTCGCGGAAGATCGCATCGCCCAGTTCGGCGATCACGTCGTCGACGTCGCGATGCAACAGTTCAGCGATATGTTCGGGATCAACGTAGCCGCGCTCATTGAGCACCACGGCGAGCGCATCGAGAGCCGAGGTGATGACGGGCGCGGGCGGCGGCGCGATCACGCGCTCGGTGAAGATCGGGCCGGGCCGCGCGGTGTTGCTGTCGAGATCGTAGTCCTCGATCGAGGCGACCAGCCAGCAATCGGGATCGTCGGCGAACGGGGCGAGGTTTGGGCGGCGATGGGTCTCGCGGACCTCGCCGGTTTCCTCATCCTCGACCGTGGAGACGACGGTCGTGTTGATCGGTCCGAAGTCTCGCACGAAACTCGACCAGGCGATGCGCAGGCGAACCTGTGCCTGCTTCCATGGCTCGTCGCGCTCCTGCGCGCGAAGCACCTCGCGCACGGCGTCGCGGATCGGAATGAGCTTGCGGATGATCCGCGCGTGCTTGTCGAAGATGCCGTCCGTCGAGCGAGCCTTTCGCACCCTCACGACGACGGGCGCGCCATCGAGCATCTGCATCAGCGCGGCCCCCGGGCCGACGACGTAGCTGCCCTCGCGGATCGTTGCGCCATCGGCGGTCACGGCCGCGACCTGCGGCGTATCGCCCTCGGTATCCGGATCGACCGCCTCCGGCTCGCCGTCATAAATGGCTTCCGGAAGACGAGTGACGGCCGCGGTCAGCGCAGCGTCGAGGTCCACGCCGCTGCGCGGCGTGCAGGTGTATGTCTCGCCGTATGGTCCTGACGTCAGCGCATGGATGCCGAGCACCATCTCCTGCTGCTTCGCGAACCAGCCGTTGATCCGAATGGCGCCCTCATCGGCGGTCGCAGCGCGGACCTGGGCGAGATCGAGCCAGCCCTCGCCGCACGCCGTCGCGCCGGCGCCACGCTTGCGAAAGAACACGATGTCGACGACGACATCGGTGCCGGCATCGGCGCGGAAGCTGCCTTCGGGAAGCCGGATCGCGCCAACGAGATCGGCCGTCTCCGCGATGTGCCGCCGTGCGCTCGCATCGGCCTTGTCCATCGTGCCATGCGAAGTCACGAAAGCCGCGAGACCGCCGGGCTTGAGCAGGCGAAGCGCCTTGGCGATGAAGAAGTCGTGCAGCCGCAATCCAAGCCCGCGGAAAGCGGGATCGCTGCGCACGGTTCGGTCGGAAAACGGCGGGTTGCCGACGGCCAGATCGAAATGCTGCGGCAGGCCGACGCGTGCGAAGTCCGCATTGAGGATGGTCGCGCGTGGATTCAACAGCCGGGCGATGCGCGCTGTCACGGGGTCAAGCTCGACGCCGGTGACATGCGAAGTCGTGCGCAGCTCGTCGGGCATCAACGCGGGAAACAGGCCGGTGCCGATGCCGGGCTCGAGGATGCGGCCGCCACGGAAGCCCAGTCGGAGCAAGCCATCCCAGATCGCGCGCACGATATGGTCCGGCGTGAAATGGGCATACTGCGTGCAGCGCGCGAGCGACGCATAGTCGAACGGCGTGACGAGCGCCTCGAGCTCGGCGCCGATCGTGTCCCAGCCGTCGCGGAATTCGTCCTCGCCCGGGCGGCGAAAGACGGTATTGGCGAGCGCCGATGCGCCGAAGCCGGTGAAGCGGATGAGCGCTGCCTGCTCGTCCGGCGTCGCCGGCCGACCAGCCGCGTCGAGCTCGGCTGCGAGACGGATCGCCGAGATGTTGTCGCGGGCGCGATCGCGCCAGGACGCAGCGAGGCCTCGCCCGTCGCGAAGCCGGACATTCTCGCCCTTCGGCATTGATCCGCCGGGCGATGCCGACGGCGCCGCAGGCGCCGGCATCGCAGGCGGCGGTTCATCGTCTTTGCCGTCGGCCGCGGGGTCCGGCGCGAAGGCGGTGACGCCGAGGCCGAGACCCGGCGCGATTGCGGAATTGCCAAAGAGGTCGAGTGTGAAGGGATCGTCGTGCGCCATTGGAGAAGCCCTTCTGTTGGGCGCGCGCGGCCATCGCCGGCGTCGCGAGTGCGACGGCGGCACGGCGTTGCGGAGGGTTGGGGGGAGCGGCTCCGTCACCGGGCCGCGAAAATGCGAAAGCCCGGCGCGGAGGCCGGGCTGGTCGCAGGTTCGGGGGGATCGCGGTCTATGCCGCCTCGGGAAGATGCCGGAACTGAACCGGCAGCTTCGCGGCGATCTCGACATCGGTGAGATCGGCGAGCGGCTTCAGGACCGTGCCGAGACCGCCGCAATAGACGAGCACGGTGCGCTTACCCTGCATGTTGGACGGCCAGCCCTTGCCGGCATAGCCGCGGTAGTCGTCATGCGTGCTCGACCAGATGTGCTCGAGGCGTTCGTCGCGCGTCATGGCGCGGATCGGCCGAGACTCGCGCTCAATGATCGTTCGCTTCATCTGCTCGGGCGAGCTGCGATCGGACAAGTCGCAATAGGCGTGGAAGAAGCGTTTGTGACCGTCGATCCAGAGCGCGAAGAAAATGCTGGTGACGTTGTCCGTCATGAATTCGCGCATCGCGAACATATCGCCGCGCATCCACAATGGCGGCAGAATTTCCAGCATGTAGTCATGCTCGCGCTCGGCGATCTCGAACCACTCGCCGGCAAAGAGAGGCGCGGCATCGCCTGCCCCATAGGACGGATCGCCACGATGTCGGTTGAACAAACGGTGCATCTCATGGCGCGTGGCGACGCCCTGGAAGATCTTGCGAATGATCGGGAGGGTGTGCATGGCGGCTCCTTTCAGCCTCGCGGACCGAAAGCGTGAGTGATCCGCCTGATCCCTCATTCACTTCAGCCCTTCATCACCTCCTCCCGCGGGCCGCCTCTCCGGTCCGGCGGGTCAAGGGCCGCGGAACGCGGGCGAAGCTTCCCTTGACGCGCCGGCCGGGCATGCGGCATCGCGTTTCTCATTCCCCCTCCCTTCTTCCTTTTCCTGCATTCGATTCGGCACGGCGCTGTTCGGCGCTCTTGATGGCCGCGAGCGCGGCCTTGAACACAGCCGTGCCATGCTCCTCCATGAGTTGGGTCGCTGCGGCAACGGCGAGACATGCCGCATGCACGTCATCGCCGGTGATGGCATCCGGCGACAGCGTCGTAAGAGCGTCGTCATAGGTGATGACCTCGCCGATCATCGTCCGCACCTCGCTTTCGTCGAAGCGCAGGAGCACATGCGTTCGCGGCGCTGCTGCGGTCGCAAGCTCCTCGCGGAATTGCTGCAGCGCCTCGTCCGTCGAGCATGACCGGATCGAATCGGCAGTGATCAGTGTGGCCATGCCGCCAAATCCGTCCGGCCGCATGCGCGAGCACGTGAATGCCGATGAGACAGCTATCTCCTCGAGCGTCACGGAACGCCGCACGATGTCCTGAAAGACGGTCGCCCACGACGTCACGGTCAGGTCGAGCTCGATGTGGGTCTCGGCGTCGGCGCTTTCCGCCAGGCGCTCCCCGACGATTGAGTCGAGAACGCTGTCGCCGTCGGCAGAATCCCGGTGCGCGGCGCGCAGCTCGGCGGCGTCGACCTTGATGCACTCGCGCGGGCTTTCCTCGGCGAAGAAATAGAGCCCGTCGTCGTCCGGCTCAGCGTCGAACATATGTGAGAGGACGAGCCGCTCGAGCGGCGTCATGTCGGTGTTGGGAATCGTCGTCTGCACGACGGTCGGCACGTAGTAGCTGGCCATGTTGGTCTCCTGAAATGACAAAGCCCGGCGGGACCGGGCGGGATTACGGGATGGTGGGGCTGGCGCCGGATCAGTCCGGATCGCGGGCGCCGACGAGGATGGCCTCGGCCTTGGCGATCGCGGACACGGCGCGGTCCTGCCAATAGGCGCGATCCGACGCCTCAGCGCCGCTCAGCACCTTCACGAGGCCGAGCAGCACCTCGAAGTGATCGGCCTTGCGCTGGACGGTCTCGCGATAGTGCGAGGGGACCGGCGCGGACGGACCGCTATAAGCGGCGTCGCGGCCTTCCCAGACGCCGGTGACATAGGTCTCGCCGACGGTTTCGTGGTCGTGCTTCGCGCCGTCCCAGTCGTCGTCCTCGACGGCAAGCCGGCAGGCCGCGGCGAGATCGGCCGCTTCGTAGCTGCGCTGGCGATAGACCGGCAGGCGATAGGTCGTCTCGATTGTAAAGATTGGCATGAGGTTGTCCTCCCCTTCGGGTGTTGAAGACACCCTCGGGGCGCGGCCGCCTCGCCGGTCCGGCGGGTCAAGGGCCGCGGAACGCGGGCGAAGCTTCACCCTTGAGGCGCCGGCCGGGCATGCGGCAGCGGGAGCCCCTTCCCTCTCCTTCTGGTTCGGACTATATTCGGTCCATATTCTGGTCTGGTGAGGCGAAGGCAGATGAAACTATCCGATCGGGTGAAACCCCTCAGCCATCTCAAGGCGCATGCGCCGGAGATCATTCGCGGCCTGGCAGAGGGGCAGGATCCCGTCGTCATCACGGTGCATGGCGAAGCCAAGGCCGTGCTGCAGGATGTCGGTCGCTACGAGCAGACGCAGGAAACCCTCGCGCTTCTCAAGGTGCTCGCCCTGACCAACGCGCAGGTCGAAGCGGGCAAGGTTCGTCCCGCCGGCGAGGCCTTCAAGCGCATTCGCGCGCGCGTCAAAGGCTGATCGCGCGCGATGCGCTTTCGCGTGCTGCTGGCCGAGGATGCCGAGCGGGACATCGAGGACATCTATCGCTACATCGCGAGCCACGACTCTGTCGGCAGCGCGGATCACGTGCTGGCCGCGCTCGAAGGGGCTTGTGAGCGGCTGTCCGAGATGCCAGAGCGCGGTAACATCCCGAAGGAGCTGGCCGGTCTCGGAATCACCGACTATCGCGAGACGCACTACAGGCCGTATCGCATCATTTATCGCATCATGGGGCGCGACGTCGTCGTCTACTGCGTCGTCGACGGCCGTCGTGATATGCAAACGCTCCTGGAGCGCCGCCTCTTGCGGTGAGGCCGGGCCCTAACGAGTCGCTCGCACCGCCTCCTTCAAGTCCTCATTCCAATCGTCACGCGACGGCCGCAGGCGATCGTAGCGGGCGCCGACATCCTTTGCGATGGCGCGCAGGCGGTCGCCGAACACGTCGCCCTGCAGGTTGCTGTCGGTCGCGGCGACAAGAAGCGTGCCTGGGCGCGCGGCGATGGCGCGGATCGCAGCTTCGGTCGCCGGCGACCAGCCGCCGCCGGTGCTGACATAGAGCGTATCGTGGCGCAGACCTTCGATCGCCGCGCGGCTCATCGCGTCGATCGCTGCCTCGGTGATGCAGACACGCGTCGCATGCGTCGCGCCGAGGCGGAACAGCACCTTGGATCCATCGGTCGCAAAGCCGCGCCATTCGGAGCCGCGCTCTTCCCAGCCGACGACGGCGCCGGACTCGTCGGTATGGGCCGCCCACATGCTGCCATGCGGGCCTTCGCGCAGCCGGTCCTGATCGACGGCCTCCTGAATCAAGTGATCGGGAATGGCTCGCGTCTCAGCGAGATAACGCCAGGTCGGCGAGCCCGGCCGCGGCTTGAGGCGCGCGGTCCAGCGATGCGCAAGCGGCGCCGGCGGCTTCGTCCGGGCCGGGCGTTTCCAGGCCGGCTGCCTCGGCGTGAAGCCAACGAGATCGGCGACCTGCTGCAGAGCTACCGCAAAGCCGGCTGCGCCGAGATGCACGGCGAGGTCGAAGACGTCGCCCTTCGCGTCCGACATCGGATCGAACCAGCCGCGCCCGTCGTGAATGACGATGACGATCTGGCCCTCGCCGTGGCGGTACTTGACCGCCTTGCGGGTGCTTTCCTTCAGGTCGACTTTCCAGCCCGCCTTCTCCAGGACGGACGCGCAGGGCACCTTTCCCCGCAGCTCGTCAATGTCTTTCTTCGCCATGACCCTTACGCCGAACCCGCCGCGGCGGCGATGTCCAGCCCTTTCTTCGGTTGGCTTCGCAATTCCCGCCATTGACGGGACGACTCCGACCGGCCGCGAAGCCTGCCGGGGGCAAGGGCGCGTTGACAAGACGTCGCATTCGTCGGGCTCCGGGCGCGGCGAAGCCTCCCTTGCGGCCGGCATGGCGCAAGCGGCAGCCAGCACCCGCCCCAGCCACCCTCCATCCGGCCGATCGGGATCGGAGGGCGGGCTTTGTCACAGGGACATTGGGCTTGTGAGACCCGTCGGATTCGACAGGGTGTGCGGCGCGGCGCCCCGGTGGATGCTCCTGCCCACGGCGCGCGTCGGCATGGGAGCGATCGGAATGCGAGCAAGTGGAATGGCGCGGCTGCTTGGGCATGGCGCGGACGCAGGCAAGTCCGACGTTCCGGCCAAGACCGCCGCGCATGCCGGGCCGGATGCCAGCCGGAATGAAACGGGGAGACATCACATGCCAGCCATCGGCTACGTCAACAAGCTCGACGACGGTTCCTATCGCGGCACGCTGCGGACGCTGTCGATCTCGGCGGCGCTGAAGATCATGCCGAACAAGGAGAAGAAGCCGGATAGCGACCAGCCCGACTATCGCGTTTATGCCAATGGCGCGGAGATTGGCGGCGCCTGGATTCGCAAGAACAAGGAGAACGGCGCCGACTATGTGTCGGTTTCGATCTCGGCGCCCGAGTTCGGACCGCGCAGGCTGTTCGCCAATCTCGGCCGGGCCGCCGGATCGGAGAGCGACGACGAATTTGCGGTGATCTGGAATCCCACGGAATAGACAACGCCAAGGCTGGCGGCGGCGTTACGTGAGCTGGGGTAATCCGATCCCGGCCTCTCGATAATCTTACGCTGGGATTGATTCTGCCCAGCAAAGGAGATGCGCGATGTACCTGTTCGTCGGACTGGACGTTTCCCTCAAGACCACTTCAATCTGTGTTGTGGAAGCGGATGGCTCACCCGTTTGGGAGGGCAAGGCCGAGAGCGAACCCGCAGCTCTCATCAAGGCACTCATACGCTGGCGCGAGACCATCACGCTCGTCGGTATCGAAGCCTGCCCGCTATCGGAATGGCTCTACGGCGCGCTGGTCGAGAGCGGATTTCGAACAGTCTGCATCGAGACTCGTCACGCGCAACGCTTTCGTTCCTCTCGGCCCAACAAGACTGACCGGAGCGACGCACGCGGCATCGCCGACATGATGCGGCTTGGTCACTACCGGCCCGTCCACGTGAAGAGCAAAGACGTCGCAACTGCTGCGAACCATGCTGATCGCCCGTCGTAAATTCGTGGACCACATGCTGGCGGATCGAAGATTCCATCCGTGGTCTGCTCAAGGTTCACGGCATCAAGCTCGGATTAGTCCATCGGGTGCGTTTCGCAGCGAAGGTTGAGGCCATGCTCGCCGATGCGTCGGAACTGCGCGGCGCGATTGAGCCATTACTGGAAGCACGCAACATGATGCGGGCAAAGAAGGTGACGTTAGATCGGCAACTTTCGCAAGTGGCCCGCAAGGATGACGTTTGCAAGCACCTGATGACGGTCTCCGGTGTTGGGCCAATCGTGAGCCTGTCATTTAAGGCGACGATCGACGATCCAAGCCGGTTCAAGGATTCCAAGGCGGTCGCCGCGCATCTCGGCCTGACGCCCCGTGTCTATCAGTCGGGTGAGATTGACCGCTCGGGCAATATCAGCAAGTGCGGTGACAAGATGATGCGCCACGCGCTGTATGAAGCCGCGAACTCGCATCTGCGGATCTCGAAGAAGTGGTCCGTTCTGCGGGCCTGGGGCGTGAAGCTGGCCAAGCGCATTGGCGCGAAGAAGGCTTGCGTGGCGGTGGCTCGCAAGCTTGCAATTATTATGCATCGCATGTGGGTGGACGGAAGGGACTTCCAGTTCGGCCATCCGCCTGTGGCGCGGTCTGCATAGGGATCGTTCCGGCGTAGCGATCTGCTCTGCCGAGGACGTGGGGAAGGTCAGTCCGTTTCGATCCCTGTGCGGTGCGAGTATCCAGCACGCGCTGTGAGCTTGGACGACCTAACTCGCCGAACCCCATCATGGAGCGCGCCTTAGGCCGACTCCGGACAGAAGCGCGGGCCAGGCACGAGCAGTTTGCGGCAACGATCGTCACCCGAAGGGCGGAGACGCGGCGCGGCTCCGGTCGCAGGCGTCTGCCTGCGAGTAGAGCGTGACCGAGCAGAGCGAAGGGGCCGCCCAAGAAGGCATTTTCATGATTATGCTACGATGCCCGTTCGACTCGGGAGGGGATGTTGGTGGAACGTGTTCGTTCGTGGATGGAGGCAAATCAGATCGCGGTCTACTTCGCCGCGATTGTACTGGGTATGCTTGCCGCTTTCTCTATTGCAGGCGTTGAGAAACTGGAGTGGTCCATCAACCCTGCGCTGGCGTTGATGCTCTTCGTCACGTTCCTGCAAGTGCCTCTATCAGACCTGCCGAAGTCCTTTTTGAGTAAGCGGTTCCTGCTGTGCCTTTTGATCGTCAATTTCGCGATCATACCGCTGATCGTGGCCGCGCTTGTGATGTTCTTGCCCGCTGATCCGATGTTGCGTCTGGGTGTCCTGCTGGTGCTTCTGACCCCATGCATTGATTACGTGGTGACGTTTACGCATCTCGGGCGGGGTGACGCAAAATCCCTTTTGGCGGCAACACCGCTGCTCTTGATCGTACAGATGCTGCTACTGCCTCTCTATCTCGGCGTTTTTCTCGGACCAGACGCTTCGCGTTTGGTCGAGCCGGAGCCTTTTCTTCATGCCTTTATCTGGCTTATAGCTGTGCCGTTGGCGCTCGCTGGCATCGTGCAGGCGCGAGCGACACGATCCTCTGGCATCGCGCGGTTTTCCAGCGCGCTCAACCTATTGCCCGTGCCAGCGACAGCCTTGGTCCTGTTTCTAGTATTGGCCATTGTCATGCCGCGCGTTGGTCAAGCCTCCGCCGCTGCACTCGCAGCTCTGCCGATCTATTTAATCTATGCCGTGGTAGCGCCGTTGTGTGGGTGGCTAGCGGCTCGCGCTGGACGTCTCGGCCCGCAAGCTACCTTGGCCGTCGCTTTCAGCGCCGCGACGCGCAACTCACTGGTAGTCCTTCCTTTCGCTTTTGCCGTTCCTGGCGGCGTTCCACTCATCCCTGCGGTTATCGTGACCCAGACGGTGGTCGAGCTGCTGTCCGAACTGGCGTATGTCCGCTTCCTCAAACTACTGCCCGCGCGGAACGGCCCGTAGCATCGCGCCGCTTGACTTGTTGGGTCGGATTACAGAAGGGATCGACGCCCGAAGGGTGAAAACCCGGCGCGGCCGGGGTTTCAGCGGAGCCGAGAGCCCGGTCCCGCAGCGACACGCCCGGCCCTCTCATCTCGCATTCGGTTCGGCACGGACCTAAATGATGGGTCTATGTGCAATGTCTATGCAGGATCTGGAGCTTGGTATACCGAACTCGACTTGCCACGAGCCGACGACCTTAGCCGCCATCCCGCGGCATAGTCCTCCAGATAGTCGGCGAACTCCTCACGCGACGGATAGCCGTCCGGATCGCCGGCGAGCGGCAAGCCGGGAAGGGCGCTGAGGTTGCGCGGCGTGAACAGTGCCAGGGACTCGTATCGCTTGCGCCAGCTGTCGCCGATGCGGACCAACTGCTCGACGATATGGAGGTCGAGACCTTTGCGTTTGAGATGGTAGTCGGTCGCGAGACCCGCCTGGCCCGCGCCGATCACAAGCGCATCGAGCGGCCCGTCAGGCACCGACCAGCCGCCTCAGCTTCGTCAGCACGGTCTCGCGCGGTTCGTGCATGTCGAGCGTGCCGGCGAGTTGCCCTTCCGCATTCATGAGGATCACGCCGGCCGTGTGGTCCATCGTGTAGCTTCCGCCCTCGATGGGAACCTTGCGATAATAGGCCGCGAACGCCTTCACGGCTGCGTCCGTCTGTGCCTGACTTCCCCGCAGCGCGACGATGCGCGCGTCGAACGAGGTCATGTAGCTGGCAAGAAGCTCCTGCGTGTCGCGCTCGGGATCGACAGTGATGAAGAGAGGCGTGAGGCGATCCGCGGCAGGACCGAGCTTACTCATGAGATCGGTCAGCTCGAACAGCGTGGTCGGGCAGATGTCAGGGCAATGAGTGAAGCCGAAGAAGACCAGATAGGGCTTTCCAGCAAGCCGGGCATTGTTGTAGGTCTCGCCCTTGTGCGAAGTCAGCTCGAACGGACCACCGATGGCGGCAACGCCGGTCGCGACAGGCTGCTGAACCCGCCCGGTTCCCGGCAGGATGCCGCTAAAGCCGATCCAGATGCCGGCCGCGATCGCAACCGCCACCCAGGCCGCGATCCGGAGGATCTTTAGTGCGCTCATTGCGAGCCACCATGCCCGGAATGATCTTCAACCGCCGGCGCGGATGTTCGCATCTGCACCATGAACTCGATATCGACACGACCGGCCTTCTCAAAGACGAGCGTGGCGGGAAAGCGTTCGCCGTTGCACAACTGCCGGTTCGGCTCGATGAACATGAAGTGCAGGCGCTCCGCCACGAAGTCGACGGTTGCGCCTGGTTCGACGGTCACGCCATCGAGCGACCTCATCCTGGCTATGCCGTCCTCGACGACGGAACGATGGATTTCAGCACGGTTCGCAATTGGCGACGCAATAGCGACCAACCGATCAGGCTCCGATCCAGCGTTGTTCAGTTTGACATAGCCGCCGGCGACCTTCGCGGAGGGCGGCGTCGGCCGCGACCAGGGATGGCCGATCCTGATGTCGCCAGCCGTGTAGTCGTGGGCGATCGACGGAGTTGCCAAGCCGATGAACACGGCAAGCATCACGAGCGTTGTCTTGAGTAAGGCCATATCCTGGTTACTTCGATGGTCTGTAGGTGAGCAGCCTGAGCGCATTGGCGGTAACGAGAACGGTCGCGCCGGTGTCGGCCAGGATCGCCATCCAGAGCGTCGTTACGCCGAACAGCGTGGTGACGAGGAACACGGCCTTCAGTCCGAGCGCAATCAGGATGTTCTGCCAGATATTGCCGAGAGTCGCCTGTGAGAGAGCGACCAGGTCGGCGACGCCTCCCACGCGGTCTCTGAGCAGGGCCGCATCGGCGGTTTCCAGCGCCACGTCGGTTCCGCCACCCATCGACACGCCGACCGAGGCCGTCGCGAGCGCGGGCGCGTCGTTGATGCCGTCGCCCACCATCGCGACGGGGCCTGCCTCCTTCAACCGGCCGATCTCGGCGAGCTTGGCGTCCGGCAGCAACTCACCCTTGGCTTCGAGCCCAAGCCCTGAGGCAATGGCGGTCACGGTGCGCTGATTGTCGCCCGACAGCAGGAGCACCCTGACGCCGCGATCCTTCAGACGCCGGATGCCCTCGGCGGCATCGTCACGCGGCTCGTCACGCAGCGCGATCAGGCCCTCCATCTTCTTGCCGGCCATCAGCACGACGACGGTCCTGCCTTCGCTTTCGAGCGCAAGGATGCGGCCGCGCACATCGGCCGGTATATCAGTTTCCTCGGCAGCATGGCGCGGGGAGCCGACCGAGGCAAAGCCGGATTTGAGCCTCGCCGTTACCGCCTTGCCGGGCACGGCGATTCCACCGCCGAAGACCTGCGGAAGCTCCAGCGCGCGCTCGGTCGCCGCTTCGACGATCGCAATGCCAAGCGGATGGCTGACATTGCGCTCGACGGCGGCTGCCTTGGCAAGCACGTCGTCCTGAGAGCCAGACAAGGCGATGACGTCCGTCACCTTGGGATGGCCGCGTGTCAGCGTGCCGGTCTTGTCGAAGGCGACGGTGACGACCTTGCCGAGCGTCTCAAGTGCCGCACCGCCCTTGATGAGCAAGCCCTGACGCGCGCTGGCCGCAAGACCCGACGCGATCGCGGCCGGCGTGGAGATGACCAGTGCGCAGGGACAGGCGATCAGCAGCGTGGCGAGACCGCGATAGATCCATGTCATCCAGTCGCCGCCGAAGGCCAGCGGCGGAACGATGATGATGAGCGCCGCCACGATCATCGCGCACGGCGTGTAGTATTTCGAGAAGCGGTCGATCATGCGTGCGGTCGGCGCCTTCGATTCCTGCGCCTCTTCGACCATGTGGATGATGCGTGCGATCGTGTTGTCGGCGGCGACATGGGTGATCCTGACCCGCAGCTCGCCGTTGGCGTTGATCGAGCCGGCAAAGACTTGGGCACCCGGCTCCTTCAGGATTGGAACGGACTCGCCCGTCACCGGGGCTTCGTTGACTTCCGACGAGCCGTCCTCGACCACGCCGTCGGACGGTATCCGGTCGCCTGGGCGCACCACGACACGATCGTCGATGGCAAGCGCCTCCACTGGCACGCTTTCGGTCTGGCCGAAGGGGCCGAGCCGGAACGCGGTGCGGGGCACAAGGTCGATCAGGGCCTCAATGCCGGCCCGCGCCCGCCCTGCCGCGACCGTCTCCAAAAGCTCGCCGACGGCGAACAGGAATATGACGACCGCGGCCTCTTCGGCATCACCGATCGCGACGGCGCCAAGCGCGGCGACCGTCATAAGCGTCTCGATGGAAAAGGGCGAGCCTGCCAGCGCCCCGGCAACTGCACGGCGGGCGAAGGGCACGACACTGACCAGCGCCGCGGCCGCGTAGAGCCATGTATCCCACTTGGGAAGGAAGAAGCTTGCGACGAAGGCGGTGGCGAACAGCGCGCCGGTCATGAATACCAGCCGCGCCTTCATCCCCTGCCACCAGGGCTCCCTTGCGCGCTTTGTCGGCAGAGCGGGTTGGGTTCCCGGCGCCGAGCCGGCCGGCTGGTATCCCAACGCCCTGATCTTCTCCTCGATGGTCCGTTGAGAAGTCCTGTCCTGATCGACGTTCATCGCCAGCGTTCTGGCCGCATAGCTGACATTGATGTCGCTGACGCCGGGCAGCCGCTCCATGGCGGCCTCGATCTTCAGCGCACAGGCCGCGCAGTCCATGCCTTCGATCTGGAGTTTGAGCGGGCTTGCAGCCGCCATCGTGTCACCTCGACTCTTGCGACGTGACACCCTAAATGATCCCTGTAGTCACTACAGGGTCAAGCTATGGACGCGAGAATATTGACGATCGGCCAATTGGCCCGCGAGACCGGCACGAAGGTCGAGACAGTCCGCTTCTACGAGAAGTCCGGCCTGCTGCCGGCCCCGGCGCGCACCGAGGGCAACTACCGCTCCTATGACCGGACGCATCTCAACCGGCTGAGCTTCATCCGCCGGGCGCGCGACCTGGGATTCTCGCTCGACCAAGTTCGTGCGCTGCTCGCGCTCTCCGACGACCGCGAACAGTCCTGCGCAGCGGTCAACGCGATCGCCAAGGAGCATCGCGCCGAAGTCGAGCGCAAGATTGCGGACCTGCAATCGCTCAAGAAGGAACTCGATCGGATGATTGATCATTGCGGCTGTGGCATTGTCGCCGATTGCCGCATCATCGAATCACTCTCACCGGATGGGCGCAGGTAGCTCATTCGCCGTATCAGCGACAGGTTGGCGGTTGATCCAGACGCAGGCCAGAACTATGCCGAGCCGATTGATCGGCTTTATCGGAAGTCCCGCGGCTTAGGTAGCTTGATCGGCATAGTCTCCGGCTCGGGATGAGACCCTTTATGCCGAGTTCGGCAGGCCACGCCGATCGAGCGCCGGACTGCCGTGATGCAGCTCGTCGCCGCGGCCATGCGGTAACGAAAGGCGCTGTCCCGGCGGCCGACGCTGGCAAGTTCGGCCGAGGTCGGACAGGTGCCGCGCAACCGGATGCACCACCTCGCCTTTCCGCTGGATGCGGCCGCGCACGGCCAGCATGCCGGCGGACAGAACGACACGCCGATATTGCTCAAACACCTGCGGCCAGACCACCAGATTGGCGATGCCGCTCTCATCCTCCAGCGTAATGAATATAACGCCCTTGGCGCTGTCCGGCATCTGCCGCACCAGAACGAAGCCCGCGGCTTCCAGCCAAAGGCCGTCACGCGCAGACATCGCCTCGGCGCAGGTGACGATGCTGCTACTCCGCAGATCATCGCGCAGGAACGAGACCGGATGCGCGCGCATCGCGCACGACTTGCGCGGGCGCGTAAAAGCCCATCGGCTGCGCGTTGAGCAGCGCACAACAGAAGACATCGGGATGCCAGCATTTCATCCAGGAGGAGGCGTAAGCGAGCAACGCGAATGAGGCGACATGGCTTTCAGGAAAGCCGTAGCTGCCGAAACCCTCAAGCTGACTGAAGGTCTTTTCGGCAAATTCGCGCGTGTATCCGTTTGCGACCATCCCTTCGACCAGCTTCTTTTCAAACTTGCTGACGCCGCCGGTGTGCTTGAACGTCGCCATGCTTCGTCTCTCAATTGATCCGCCTCGCTGGCGGTGAAGCCGGCGCAGCCCATCGACACCTTCATGGCCTGCTCTTGAAACAGCGGTACGCCGAGCGTCTTGCCGAGCACGGCCTCAAGCTCGGGCCGCGGGTAAAAGACGGCCTCTTTGCCCTCGCGTCGGCGCAGATACGGATGCACCATGTCGCCCTGGATCGGACCGGGCCGCACGATTTCGCGACTTCGATCACCAGATCATAGAACGTGCGTGGCTTGAGCCACGGCAACGTGCTCATCTGCGCGCGGACCACGAAGGGCTTAACGCCTCAGCATTGAGTATGTTCTATATTTGTTCTCGTTTCGAAGAGAGTCAATGCAGCCGTATTCGCCCGGGAGAAACCGGCTGGGTAGGGAGCCGGGCGCATGTCCGAAAAATGCAGCATCATTCGGACGCCCTTGCTTATGTCCGAAAATTGCATCATATTTCGGACATGCTTGATAAACCGACCACAGACCTCCGGCCGCGACTCCTCGCCCGTATCAACGTGGCACCTCCTGGAGAGGTATGGACGCCGAGCGATTTCGCCGATCTCGGCAGTCGTGCGGCCGTCGACAAGACGCTGCAGCGCCTCGTCGCCGCTGGCGAGTTACGCCGTATCGACCGTGGACTCTACGACCGGCCGCGAATGAGCAAACTCATGAGCAAGGTCGGGGTCCCCGACTATCGAGCCGTGATCAGAGCTGTGGCACGCCGCGACCAGGCTCGCATCGTGGTCGACGGAATGACGGCCGCGAACGATCTTGGTCTCACCACAGCCGTACCGGCGCGCATTGAGGTCCTCATCGACGCCCGTCTGAAACCGATCAAGCTCGGAAAGCAGGTTATCCATTTCAAGGCGGCGGCGCCGAGCCGTCTCTATTGGGCTGGACGCCCTGGCATGCGGGTCGTTCAAGCGCTTTATTGGATGCAAGATATGATGGAGGGGGACAATGATCGGGAGGCCATAAAGAACGGCCTCAACAGACTGTTCAAGAATCCCGAGCATGGAAAGGAGATCTGCGACGATCTTCGCGCAGGCCTGGCGGCAATGCCGATCTGGATGCAGGATTTTCTCAGACCTTTGCTCGGATCCGCCGACGCCGTGCCAGAGACTCGCGCGTGAGCAGCGCCGCCTATAACAAGGTCATTCTCGCGCCAGCGAACGAAAGGCTCGATCTCTTCTTGACGACGGCAAACCGGCTCGGCGCGCCGATCGGAAACATTGAGAAGGACTTTTGGGTCTGTTGGACACTGAACGCTCTCTATCATGAGCGACCAGCCGGAGGGCCGCGTCTGCTGTTTAAGGGCGGCACGTCTCTGTCGAAGGCGCATGGGCTGATCGAGCGCTTTTCCGAAGACATCGACGTCACAGTGTTTCGCGATGATCTCGAAGAGCCTGCTTCGGTTGAGGAGTTCGAAGCGCTTTCGAACAAGAAGCGTCGTGCTCGACTGGATGCGATCCGGGACGCCTGCCGTAGCTACATCACCGGCCCACTTCATGCGTTCCTGGCTGAACAACTTGCCGAGGCCACGGGAGGAAGAGGACGCGTCGAGATTGACGAGGTTGATTCCGACGCCCAGACGCTTCTGATCTGGTATCCGGAGGTCGAGCCGCGGGACGGCGCTTATGTGCGTCCTGCGGTGCGCATTGAATCGGGAGCGAAGTCGGCGCTCGACCCGAACCATCCTGCGGACATCCGTCCTTACATTGCAGATGAAGCCGCAGACCTCGATCTGTTGGTGCCTAACGTCACCACGATCGACGCAACGCGCACGTTTTGGGACAAGGTCGTGATCGCGCACGGCTTGCGTCGCTGGTTCGAGCGTCGCGGCGAACTGAGGCAGGAAGGGCAGCGCATCTCACGCCACTTCTACGACCTGCATTGCCTCTTCGCGTCCGAGGCCGGCAAGACAGCCCTCGCCGACGCGGACTTGGGCGCCGACTGCGTCCGACATGCGCGAATGTTTTTCAACCGGCCCGATTACGACCTCGCTTCTGCCGTGGCTGGCTCGTTCGCGCTTGTACCAACTTCGAAGATGGTTCCCGGCCTCACCCGCGACTATTCGAACATGACGGCGATGATTTTCGGCGCGGCGCCTTCGCTTGAGGAAATTATGGCGTCAATTGAAGCGATCGAACGCTCTGTAAATGGCGGTGCGGCGGGCGACCGCGCGAAGCCGGTCAAGGACCGCGCGGGCCCGAAATGATAAGGTGGCCACATGGCTGAGATTTCGGAGAACGCACCTACCAGACTGCCTGACCACGGCTCGGTCGAGGCCGTCCTGGCGCGTCTGTCGGCGGGCGCCGACGAGACCGCTTTGGCGGCGGCATTGAGTCGCGCCTTCCCGGGATTTGCATTTTCGGCGTCGAACATCGACGACCAGTATTGGCGGGACACGCGCTCGGTGCTGGCCGTCGACGGAATGCGGATCGCCGAGTATCGTCCGTGGATGAAAGTCGAGCTTGCGAAAGACAATGGAGACATCGCGGCCGTCTGGCGACGGTTGCAGGACACAGATCTCCAGATCTCGGAATGGCACGGCAACAGCGTCTATGCTTTCGCGCCGACAGGACCCAGCGCCGCTGACTATGTGCAGATTTCGCTCGGTCGCGAGACCGAGTGGTGCGCGGGTCCGATCGTGAACCCATCCCGTCGGCCGTGGGGCGAGGAGGAACTGCTCGATCCGTCGTGGATCAGCCACGACGAAATGTCAGCTGACAAGGTGCTTGCGGGTCCGCTTTACAGCCTGAATCGCACCAGCAGCGTCGTGTATGTCCGTACTTTTCTCGCGCGCTGCGCGCGCCTCGAACGCGACAAGCGGGAGGCGCGACGGCCGGAACTGGAGCGGCGCGTCTGGGTGGGCTCCGACGGCACGCGGACACCGTTTCTCGATCTGCAGCCCAACTACTTCGATTTCACGCCGCGCGAGGTCCGCTTCTTTCAGGACTGGGAGGAGTCGAGCGCGCGCACGAGCCGCGTCTACGAGCATTGGGCCCTCGACATCAGGGACTACGAACACAAGGGTGAGCGCGAGCTCGCCTTCATTCCTCGTCCGCTGCGTCTGCCGGAAGAGCACTTGGAGGCGGGCGATTCTTCCGTTCACATCCTTATGGATCGCGTTGAGGCGATCGACCGGGAGATGGGCCTGCCGTTCGCGTGGTTTTTCTTCATGACGCACGGCAACAAAGTCTCTCCCGCAGTCGGCGAGGCGATCGCGCAAGGCCTGCGCGAGGCGCGTGTCCGCCTCCCCGAGCACGATGCCAAGGTGCTGCTGCGCTGGGCCGACGAACAATATCTCTTCTAGCCCTGGGATGATTCCGGCCTGCATGACCTTCCTGCAGGCGTCGAAGCTAATAGCCGTTCGCCTAAGTTCAATCAGGACAACCCTGGCGGCCGACATCGAGCGCCTCTGACAGGGTGAGGCTGCCGGTGCATCCCGACGGCCGGCCGCCGTTCACGCATTTTCTCAAATCCGCGGCTTTCGATGGATTGATGTCGTAGGTTACTTCCTATTGGCTTTCGCCGCGTTCCACCATTCCTTCTCTCGCGCCCTTTTATGTAGATCTTGCGTGGAGCTTCAGTCCCTGAGACCTTGGTCGATCCATCTCCGCCAATCCGCATTATTTGAAGCACGCTGCGATCATCTCCCTCTCCGGTGTGCTCCGTCATGCGTCCATGGATGAACGCGCCCTGTTGTGCCTCATCAAGCTCAGCCCAAAATCCATCCGTTGCCACAAGCAGCGTCGTCTTGTCCGACGAGATTGAACAGGTGGCTGGTTCGACAAATTCTCGCGAGCGGAAGCTTCGTGTGAGACGATGACGACTGACATCCTTCGCGAGTTCGCTGATCTTCATGGGCGCTACGGCGTTTGCGAGTGTGTGCGGTTGGACCAGCCAGGATACCTGACCTGTCGGTGAGCAATCGCCAACCAAGCAATCGCCTGCGTGCAGGATGAGCGCCTCTTGCCCATCGCCGAGGTGTATCAGGAGGTAGCTCGCCGAATCCTGCCGGAAATCCGTCGCGAGTTCGGCATGCGTCGCCCGAAGCTGCGCAGTCAGGACTGCCGCAGTGATTGCCTGTTCCGTCGACACAAACCAATCGACCATTCGGCGCGCAATCTCCCAGGCGAACGCTCCGCTGTTTGCTCCGGAGCTCGAACCGTCAAGGACGATGGCGAGGATGTCCGTTTGCCGTATGCCGATCCCTGCACAGTCCCGGTTGTCAGGCGTTCTCGTTCCCTGCTGGCTCTGCCATTGGATTGCGAAGGCCATGTCAGTCGCCGCCGAGCTTGCTCAGTGCGATGACGCGGTCGCGCACAATATTAGCGCGTCCCTCCGGCCCGCGAATATTTCCCTGGAGGAAATGATCGAAGTCGCGATCTGCAAGTAGGCTTTTGCATTCCTCCGCAATGTAGGCGCGAACGTCCCCATCGGCGGCAGCAACTTCGTCAACCAATTCCGGCCGGCCATCAATGACGAGGAGTATGTCCTCGGCGTCGCGGCTGCCGATCAGGTCGCCAGCCCCTCTTCCGCGATAAGCTTCCAGCTTGGTTGCGATGAACAATGGCGCGGTGAGACGACGGATGGTGATGGCGTCATCCAGAGACGTCTGAACGGCTGTTTCGATCCCGTTTGCGTACCAGCGATTGCTGAAGCCGAGGATCGCCTCGTCGTCCGGCATAAAGTCGACCTTGAGCTCGCCGAGCTTCATCCGACATATGACATTCTCGTCGGCTGCCTCGGAGAAGCCTTGCTGGCGAAGTTGCTCCACGAGCTGTGCCCACGCCGGGAAGCCGGCGAGATCCACAATCAGGTCGACATCATCTGTGGCTCGGACTCCCTCGAGCGTGACGGGATCGGTTATGTACAGAGCGGTTGTACAGCCGCCCACAAAGACCAGTCGCGCAAGAAGTTCGTCGCCGAGCGCGACGGCAACCGTCGTCAGCATCTCCTTGAGACGGCCTTGGATCGTCATCCCAGCCTCTCCTTAAGCAGATTGGCGGCAAGGTTCGCCTCGCGCTGATTGCCGAGCCGTATTGCGTCAACGAGCGCCAAATAGGCGTAGAGGCGCTCATCCTTCTCGGCAGCTTCCGGCACGGTCTTAAATAGCGGTTCGATAGACTGCCCCATCTCGTAGCCACGAGCATAGGGCCAGACGTGAATCAGGCTGCCCGCGCTGTGGAGTGACTCTTTCAGGACAGGGGCGGCGAAAGCTGTCGGCAAACCGCGCTGCATCGGACCTGGCTTTGCCGGAAAAACAAACTTCAGCCCGTAGGTGATAAAATCGCGCAGATTTCTGCGATTGGGATTTGGGCGGTTCGTGTTGCGATCCTTGATCGCTATGCCGGATGCGAGACTGCGCTTGATCGAGGCCCCGATTTCCGTTTTGCTGATCCCGAGAGAAGCCTCGAGCCCTCTCACGGAGTACGGGTCCTCGCCATCTCGGTGGTGGTTCGTTCCGCCTGCTGTTTCATGATCTTGCAAGCTCACAAGCTTGAGCAGGACGACAATATCCTGAGTTTTCATGGCATCACCGATCTGTCCTCTGTCCTCGGACAGAGGACACTAAGTCTTCGCCTGGCTGATTTGTCAAGTTTTCCCGAGGGCTGGGGCGGCCTGACGCACTTCCAGCACTGACACCGGCCGGGCGTCGAACGGTACATGCTCGAGACCGAACAAAGGGGCGGAAAGAAGGTATCGCTCGCCAGGTTCCGCGAAGCTGCGGCATAAGGAAGTCACTTCACCTTCCTAGCGACAGGTGCCTCCGTGAGCGCTGTGGCCGTAGTCAATTTTCCCGAATGGACCGAGTACCGCAAGAAGAACGGACTTGATCCCCTGGGGATGCAGAATAGCAGCGTCACGCTGTACCAAACGCTGATACCCGGCATCGGCAACGTGACGCTGCGGATGCGATATTATGGACTCTACGCTTGGCTTAGCTGGGTCTACGCCAAGCGCATTGGCGATACCAATCCGCAAACCTGGCAGCGGATGATACGCCGTGCCGAGGCGCTCTATGCGCTCATCGCACAGCGCCGGGGTGACGAGGGCGGCGTTACCGGCAGCGACTGGGCCCAAAAGACACTCGACAATTTGCACGGCCGCACGATCGACTTTGCGGAGGCCGCCAAGACCAGAAAAGAAACCCCGGACTACTATTTCGCAGTCGATTGGGGCGCCTATGGGTTGGCATACGCGAGCCAGCTTTTCCAGATCGGGATCTTTGATCCGTCACGAGAGCACGCTATCGCCCTCCCCAGTGTTGACCTCGGTGAGAAGCTGGCGCTCGCTTTTGACAAGGAACTAGGGGAGCTGTCCGGTCAGTTCTACGACGCGATCCAGCGCGGCCGAGTATCCGTTCGCGATCTCGACGCATTTGTACGCCTCGCTCCGTCCGGGATCCGGAACGGCGGGACTGAGCGCAAGCTCTACGAAGACATTCTCTTCGGTCGCATTGGCCCGCAAGATGAGGCCGCCACCTCCCGGCGTGCAAGCCTGCTGTTGATCCTGACCATCGCGAAACAAATTCAGCGCGCGCCAACACCGGATGACGTGCGGTGGACCCTCTACGCTGGCAAGGACCAAGAAGGCCGATTATTCACACCCGCCGCGCAACAACTGCAGGCGCAGACCGAGCGCTGGCGGCTCTATCATGCGAATGATCTGTGCCATGTCGCTCTCGAATGCCTGCTGAAATACATTCTGGACACACTGGACGAGTACCCGCGCGGCATCGCCCCATCTTCGTTGATCGCGCGGTGCGTGGATGAGATCACCTCAACGTCAACCCATCCGCCCCCTTCTTGGAATGCCTTTGTCTTAAGCTTGCCGCCCGGCGCCAACCCCGGCGATCCGAATATCCAAGACAGTGAATTCGCCCTCGTAAATGCTATCATGGCGGCCCGCCGCCCGATTCACCGCTGCTCGGCGGATGTCGCTCGAAACGCCCTCACGCTTCTCGCCATCCTCCACAGGGCGTTTCGCGCCAATACGCAGGCAATCACCGAAGAACTGAAGAACCTCGACTTCACTGCATTTCATTCATTGCTGACGGAAGGCCGGTATCTGGAGCAAGTCGGTGACGCGCCGTTTCAGGACGCCGTCGCGCGAATTATCGAGGAGCGCGTAATGCGTCGACATCTTTGGGTTGCTCTCCGCAAATTCCAGCGCCAAGGCGACTACACCTTCCTCGTCGAATCCGATGATGGCCTCATTCGGCTTCGGGAAAAGGACGGTCCCGTGTTCACGAACCCGCGGCTCGGGCCTGCTATCCGGTTTCTTCACGATATTCATCTCTTGGGCGAGAACGGGCTTACCCGCCGCGGCGTGGAGGTGCTTCAGGCGTCATGAAACTCTACGAACGCTTTGGAGAGCGCGGCTACCACACCAGCATCATCACCACCTTTGGCCTCGATTTCGACACCTATGAGAATGTCGTGTTGGCTCGCCTCAAGGGCGCCGGCTGCAACAACAACATCCTGCTGTGCGATGCTGCGCTGCTCACGCAATCTCTAGCTGGTTTATCGTCACTCCCGCGCACCGCTGGCCGCCACTATACGGTCAATAGCGCCTATGCGCCGGGCGCCTTCCATCCGAAGCTGGTGGTTCAATTGGGGAGAAATGGCGGACGGATCATCGTCAGCTCCGCCAACATGACTGCAACCGGCCTTGCGGGAAATCTCGAACTTGCCGAGGAGATTGTCTGTGGCGCGGAAGACAGCGGCGAACAGCGGCTCGTCGCGCAAGCTTGGCGCTATGCGTTGCGGCACTGTGACAGAACAGGACAGGCGTTGGACGCTCAGATCGCATGGGCCGAAAGCCGCGCGCCGTGGTTGCGACGCGCGCTCCCGGCGACGGATAGCGTCTCGCTAAGCGACGGCTCGATTGCTGCTTTGCTCACAACTGGCGAGTCTGCCGGCATCGGGGAGCGGTTCGCCGCCCTCGTCGGCGATGACAGCGTAAAGCGCCTTGTTGTCCTCAGCCCCTATTGGGATGCAAACCTTCGCGCGCTCAGCACTATCGCAAAGACGCTGTCGGTCTCGAAAGTCGATTTGCTTATCGATGCAGACGCACGCCTTTTTCCGGTGTCCGCACTGAAAAAGGTGAAGGGGGCGCGGCTATTCGACCGCGATAGCTTTCGCAAAGGCCGCTTTCTCCATGCGAAGATCCTCATCGCGCAAACGCGTAAGGCGGATCACGTCCTCTATGGCAGCGCGAACTGCACCCTGGCAGCCCTCGGTGCGAAGGGCTTCGCCGGCAGCAATGAGGAGGTCTCGATGTATCGACGACTTCCTCTGGGCGCGATACTTGACCGTCTCGAGCTGAAGGAGCTCCTTAGTCCGAGTCGCGAGATCGATCCCGACGATCTCGACGAAGTCGATGACGCGAATGCCGTCAATCTCGACTTCTGGCGCGGCCGCGCGATAGGTCGTTTCGAATGCAACTACGGCACTTTGACGTGGACGCCACCGACAGGACTCGACCCTGACGCGGTATCGATCAGCCTGCTCGATATCGATCAGAAGGAACTCGGCTGCCGTCTCGGGGCAGCCGAGGTTAGAGGTGGCACGCGACGGTATGAAATTCTCGGCGCCGTTCAACGCCCGGCTTTTGCAGTTCTGCAACTTTCCGACGGTGCGCGATCAGCGCCGGCAATTGTGACGCTTGTCGATAGAATTCAGGAAGAGGCAAGGGAGGCGCGTTCCAAGCAAACTGAAGAGGCCGCCTCCCAGCTCAATGAAGAAACCGACGAGAGCCTATTGCTGCTCGACATTCTCGATACGATCGAGTCGGCGGAGCGCCTGCTACAGACCGAGGAGGTGCGCCCACCCGTCAGACTGGCGCGCAAGACGAGCAGAGAGCCCAGCGATGCGCCGGCTCAGTTTCGGACGATGACCTATGAGAAATTCATCGCAGGACGCAGAGCGCGGACCGACGGCGCCGCAATTGGGAGGAGTAGTCTCAGCGCAAGCGAGGCCTCATTGGTGCGGAGCTTCCTCAATAGAATCATTGGTGTCGGAATTGACGACGCCGCACCAGGAATCGAAGCGGAACCAGATCTCGACAACGCCTTCGACCTTGGCGATGAGGCGGTCAATGCAGAGGACGCGACGACTCGCGGCGATAGTTTTGAGCCGGGAGCGGGTGACTTGTCTTCGAAGGAGGAGCAACGTGAAGAGCTGCGGCGAAAGGCGACGCAGAGAAAGGCGACGCGCGAGCAAATTGCCGCTGCTGTCGCCGCATTCAGCGAGCGGATTTCTCAGCGGAAAAGAGACCGCGCGCTCACAACCTTCGATGTCCTTCGCCTCCGTGCATTGCTGATGATTGTGGCTGCGGCTGGCTGGAACGGCAGCGACGCCGACGGCAGAGCGGTCCCTGCGAGAACATCATTGCAGGTTTTGGCCGTAGAAGGTGGCGGAGATAGCTGGCCCAAGCTTATGGGGCGCATTCTGTTCTGCTTCTTCGGAGGCCCAGATCCTGCCATACGGCATTTGAACCTCGACGCACTGCATGACCAACTCACCGACGACATTCTGGAGTGCTGGGCGACGTGTTGTTGGTGCCTCCACGCCTGCCTTGGCGCACCATGCGCGAAGGATGAGCGAGCCGCCCTCGCCAAACACATCCTGCCATTAGGCGAGAAGACCTATCGGTTGACGGGCATGAATGAGGCTGAATTGCATGACGAGGGTTTCGTATTGCTGATGACGCGACTGAGCGAGCGTTTTCGCATCCGCTTGGGACTTGATGCGAAGACGCTAGCAGAAGGCCATCAGTCGATGATGCGCGCCATCTTTAATCGAGTGACGGCAAGCGTTCATGGCGCGCCGACCTCCGCCCAATAAAGGCGATCCTGCTCGGCCTTCAATTCTTCGAGTGACACTGGGATCGGATCGAGCTCGACATTGTACATTGGCAATGGCCAATGCCGATACAATGCGTTGACGTGGTCCTGCGTGGCGGAAGCATTCGGCAGCCCTTCGGCAATCAGCCGATCCAGTAGCTCTTTCGTCAGACACTCCGCATCCCGCAACGTCTCCATCTTCTGGAACTCCAGCTGCCCCCAAACCTCAGACGTGGCTTTCAGCCCCGCGAGCGAAAAGATTCCGCAGGCGGCCATCGCGTCGACAACCTGCACCACGGCGGGCATGTGCGCTGGGAAGCCGCTTGGGTGGACGACGGGCGCGTTCCAGATCGGGGTTCCATCCTCGTACGCTTCCACATCGGCGTAGAGCTTGCTCTCCCGCCGATAGAGGGTGTCATTCGGAACGATGTACTCGCCCATGTGCCCCTCAAGATAGTGAGCCTTGCGCAAGGGCTCGACCGCTTTTCGCAACTCCGCCACGTCCGTGAACCACCATTCCGTTAGTTGGGCGTAAATCAGCCGATCGAGATGTCCATAGAACCGGTTCAGCAACTTGTTCAGCTTGCCGGCGACCTGCTTCTCTGGGCAGCGAGCAATATCGAGAAGAATGAGAGCCTTTGCCGCCTCCTCCTTCGCGAACCCGGCGAGCACCTCGGCCTCCCGAGGCCTATCTCGCAGCTCCGTGGAGGCCGACCAGAATCCCATCGCGCTAGCGTGGATGATCGGAAGCCCCTCCGCGAGGAACGCTAGCTGATCGGTCGCCGCCATCTGGCAAATGCGGCTAGCCTGTCTCTGTCCAATCTGCAGCTTCTTCGTCATCGCCCCGATCGACATCATAGTCGAAAAACAATCCCGGACGCCTCCGCCAGTTGCGACAGCCCTCAAGCAAACTCGCGTTTCATCACTTCGTCTTCGAGCCGATGCAATTGCGCCCCCGGGCACACACGTTGGACGATCTCGCACAGATGCTGATGATGGGTGAGATAGATGACCTGGCCAACTTGCGACATCTCCGAAAATAGGCGGAACGCCTCCTCTGCGCGGAAATCATCGAACGTCTCCATGATGTCGTCTGCGACGAAGGGGACGGAGCTGCGAGCCCGCACGAACTCGTAATAGCCCGCGACGCGCAGCGCAAGATAGAGCTGGAAGCGGGTACCCTTGGAGAGCTTGTCGGCAGCTTTTGAGCCTCCCTCGGCCGAGACCGCGATCAATGTATCGCCATCCCTGCCAGGCTGGGCGACGAGGCCAGTATACGCGCCTCGGCTGATGGTGCGGAACGCCTCCGACGCGCGCGTCATCATGGAGCTACGATGACGTTCGCGATAAGTGGCGAGCGCCTGCTGGGTGGCTGCGATGCCCGCTCGAAGCTGCAGATAGCGCATCGCGCCATCCTCGATCTCAAGCAGCGTCGTCCGCCGGCGCTCCTCGATGATGGCGACTCTCGCATCGCCGCCGATCGCCTCTACGCGATCTTCGGCCGCCGACTTCGCCGCGAACAGCTCGTGACACCGCTTGTCCTGATCGTCCGCGCGTGCCGTCAACTCGGCAAGTTCGGTCTCCAGAGCAGGTCTGTCCGCTGCATCGAGCGCCGCTTGCGCGCCCTGAAGATCCGTCGCGCGGAGTGTCTCGACAATATCCTGCTCCGCCTGCCGTGCCTGTTCGACGAGATCGGCGCGGCGAGCGATATCGGACAGCTTTTGCGCCACCTCATCCAGAGAGGTGACCTGGAAGAATGCTGTCATCCGATCCGTCTGTTCATCATGAACCGCGGTCGCCTCGGCGAGCTCGCGCTGCCGCGCCCTCGCGTCTTCAAGCCGCTTTGTCAGATTCAGATGACGCTGGCGGGCCGCAGCCGCGTTTCGTACCGTCTCGCCGATACGTTGGGCCAACTCGAGAGCTGGGTCGGCACTATCGTCAATTTTCAGAAGCGTCGTCAGAGCGGTGACTTCTTCACCGAACGCTAGCTGGTCTCTCTCCATCTTCTCGATGCGGTCGATCAGCGCTGCCCGCTTCTCGATCGTCGGCGAGAGTTCGATGATCGCAGAGAGAACTTCGCGGACCGCACCGATCGCCGGCGCTTCCCCTACTTCGCCAAGCCAGCATCCGCGGCATGTCGTGGACCAGGTCTCCTCCCAAGTCCGATCGTCCGATCCTGCCTGCTCCGCCGCCCGCTCACGCGACGTGACCTCACGCCGGCGTTCGTCCACTTCGCCGCGCAGACGGCGCAGTTCGGCTTCCCGATCAAGTGTCGTTTGAGCGCTGGCAAGCATAGCGTCGAAGCTTACATCGGATGCGGGCGGCAGCCCGGCTGCGGTTATCGCAGCCGCCAGCCGCTTGGCAGCAGTTGTGCCGTCGGCGTCAGCATTGCGTATATCCCGTTCCGCGGTCCGTACTGTGGCGCTCGCCTCGAGCGCCTTCTCGCGGCGGCTGATCCACGCATCGATATCCGGCAGCGATGGCGGTTTTGCAAAATGCGAGGCGATCGGCTGCACCGCCGCCGCAATCTCGACGTCGATCGCCGCCAAGGCCGTGGCGGCGCGCTCGCTGAGCTCGACAGCACGGTCATGGTCCGCTCGTGCGAGGGCAAGCGCCTGTCCGCTCTGATGCAGCTTCGCCAACTCGGATATGTGTGAGAAACGACTCGCGTTGATGATGTCGTCCTGACGCAGCGCCGCCTCGAAGGCATCGGCAGAGTCAGCGTCCAGCAGGCGCCGATGTGCCGACCAGGTTTGCTCACGCCGCGACCGTATGTCGGCAGCTTCGTGATCGGAGACGATGCCGGTCGTAGAAGCGAAGCTCGCCTCTTCAGCTTCACAGTGCCGGACCAGCGTCGTGAGCCGTTCGACCTCGGCCTGGTGACGCAGTACTGCGACCTCCGCCTCGCCTCGCGCTGCCTTCCAACGCTGCAAGGCCTCGGCACTGGGACATTGCATAGCGGCAAGCTCATCGACGGTGCCATGCCGTGGTCCCAGAGTGGCAAGTCGGTCAGTCAGCAGATCGAGCGCGGCCTCGCGGGCACGCTCTGCAAGCCGACGCCGAATATGGTGGTCGGCGGAGCGTATCGCCTCGACCACGACGGCCAGCTCGGCCAAAGCGCGATCCCGTTCGGCACGGAGCTGAGGATCCGCCTCGCCCTCCGGCAGCCTCGATGTCGCCTCATCGAGTCGCTGACGCGCTTCGGCCAATTCTCGCGCGGCGTTGCGCGTCGCGCCTTCGATGCCCGAGCGAGATTCGATCAGATCGCGCAAACGGCCGATGGTCGCCGCTGGCAGCACGAGGCGTTTGGGATCAGGTTCATCGGATCGCTCGATCCGCTGCAGGATCCCGGAGATCGCGAGATCGAGCTGACGCAATTGCAAACGCCGCTCGGGAATATCCTTGTCGGCAGTCACGTGGCGCGCACGCGAATCGGCTAGTCGCTCAACGCGCTCCTCGAGACGCAATGCGGCCTCGTCAACGACGACCTCGGCCAGCTCGACCGCGAGCTGATCGATCTGCTCAGCGATCGCTCTGGTTTTGACGCCGAGCTCGATCTCTTGCTTTCGAAGCTGGGGCAGTTCCCCGGCCCATGCCGGCGGGTCCGCGGGGACATCAGCCAGCGGCGCAAGGCGCTCGTGGATGCCACGCAAGGCGGAGAGACGCGGCAACGCCGTAAGATAGCGCTGGATTTCATCACTGCGTCGATGGATACGCCCGCGTTCCTCGACCGCCTCATCATATTGCACGGACGCCCGGTCGCGCGTGTCGATGAGCCGGGCGTGATCGGATGCGAGAGTGTCGAATTGCTCGCGCTCCGCCTTGAGTTCTGCCAGCCGCGCTTTCAGATCAGCGAGCGCTCCCGTGCGAGCGCGATACTTGTAAAAGCCGTCCGCTTCCCCCTTCAGACCAACGAGCTTGTCGCTGAGATGCGAGAGGCCCGCACTTGCCGAAAACAGCAACTGTCCGAGATCACCCCTACTCGCCAGAATGCTCTCGCCGCCTTTTTCGAGCGTCTCATCATCGAGCGAGAACATGGTGCGGTACGCATCGCGCTCGATGCCGCCGAGCTCAGCCCGGATTGCGGCCTCGGGCAGGGTGCGACCGTCTCCGTCGAGGAGGCTGTTCTGTGGCCGTTTGATCCGCGCGAACTCCCGCGTATCGCCAGCGAGGTCCAACGCGGCGCCGATCCGCATCGTGGGATACGGATGAATGAAGTCGAACGGGCTCTGCGAACCAATTCCGAACAACAGGTCGAGAAAGGCCGCGAGTGCGGTCGACTTGCCGGCTTCATTCGGTCCATAGATGACGTGCAGGTCAGGCTGACCCTCCGTCCGCTCACCGAAATCGATGCTTCGGTCGGTGAACTTGCCGTATCGAGTAAGGTCGAGGCGACGCAAGCGCATGACTTAAGTCTCCTCGCCGGCAGCCTCAAGACGTGCCATGACGCCCTCGGCGCCTTCGCGCGCGAGGCGAGCCATCACCTCCTTGGAAGAGGCTTCGTCCGATCCGAAGATGTCACGACAGTCTTGCGGAAGCTGAGCCCTGATTTCTTCGGCGACGCCCATCAGTTGGCTTCGAAACGCCTCCGATCCAAAGACATCGTCTTCGATCAGGCGATGGAGCTCCCTGATCGGGTCGCCCGACGGCTGGCCCTGCTGCTCGGCCGGCCGGCAGGCGATTTCGAGTTGCTCGATCCAGCATCCCCCGATGACAGAGCCCCTGTCGTCGGCCTCTGTCTTCAGCAAGTCCGCGTCGCGCCGGATGCGCCAGGCTAACGACGTCGCGCCCGTTATGCGCACGCGAGCGACCAAATGCTCGGACCGCACAGCGTCGCGCTCCTTTTCGAGCGCCTGGGTCACTGCCGCGACGAGGTCGCGCCAGTCTTCCAAGCCGCTCGCGTCGACCGATATCCGCTCGAACTGAGCCACGCTGGTGATCCGTTCCTCGATGTGAATTGAGTGATCGTTGGCGATGGTGACGAGCGTCACCGATTTGGGGCCGGCTTCATTGATGTCGCGGCCTTGCGGTATGCCGGGCATCACGATCGCGCATCCGCCCTCGATAGCCGAGCGTTTGTGAACATGGCCGAGGGCCCAATAGTGGAAACCGCTCGCCTGGAGATCGGCAACGCTGCACGGCGCATAGAGATCGTGTCCCGGAGCTCCTGCAAGGCTCGTGTGCAGGAGGCCAATATTGACCGCGCCATCGACCGTGGGGCGAAATCGTCCGAGGAGGCTCTCCGGGGCGTGCGGCTGCGCGAAGCTCAGGCCGTGGACGACAACAGGAACATGGCCCGGCGCGCGATTAATATCGATTGCCTCCGCTCGCCCGCCGAAGACTTTCACGGAATCCGGCAGTACCAATTCCTTGGTGATTTTTGACAGCGCGTCGTGGTTGCCGCGGATGATGAAGACTCGAATGCCAGCTTGGCTGAGCCGCCGGAGCTGTTCGGCGAGGAAACGCGCCGTCTTCATCGAGGTCTGATCGCCGTCGTAGAGATCTCCGGCGATCAGGAGCGCGTCGACCTGCTCGTCCAGGCAAACGTCGATCACCCGGACGAAGGCGCGCCGGGTGGCGTTGCCGATCAGCTCCGCCAGGTCGGGATGGCGCAGCGCAAGCGAGCGCAGGGGTGAGTCAAGATGAATATCCGCAGCATGGACAAAGCGATACGTCACCGTCTCCCCCTATTTACGTCCCCTGCGCGTCCGCCGGACCTTACGCGCTGGGCAATCAGCGTGATATTGAAATAGCTCAACGGAGCCGGATTTCCCGCAAGAATCACGCGAATAACTTGTTATCTCTCCGGGGGGATGGTGATGACTGCAGAGCCGATCGACGACGTCTTGGACTGGGCCAAGAAGCTCTCATCCTGGAAACAGGACGCGCTGCGGCGGCTCGCAATCAGCAATGACCTCACGGACACGGACCTTGGCGAGTTGCTCGCCATGGTCAAGACCGCCGCGGGCTTCAGCCTTGCGAGCGCACCCCCTGGCGCCGTCCCGTTCGCTAAGGCCCATTTCGGAGGCGGGAAGCATCAGCCCATCATCCTCAAAGGAATCGCCAACGTCGAAAATATCAACCGTCTGGTTCCGAAGGCTGGCCTCACCTTTTGTCCGAAGGCCTTGACGATCGTGTATGGCCGAAATGGAAGTGGCAAGAGCGGCTTCGTGCGAATCCTCAGGACGGCTTGCCGCACGCGCGTCGAGAACCCGGCCAAGCTCAAGGTCTTGGCCGATGTGTATGGGGCGTCCGCAGGACCGCAGACTGCCGAGATCGTCATCGACGCCGGGGCCGGCGACACGCCGATTTCCTGGTCTCCCGGGAAAGCCGCATCGCCGCAGCTCATGCAGGTGGCTGTCTTCGACACCGCCTCCGCGCAGCTTTATGTCGACGGCGGAAATCAAATCCGCTTTCTCCCCTTCGGGCTCGCCCTGCCCCATCGGCTCAATGCGATCTGTATCGGCTTGAAGGACACGCTGGAAGCGGAACGGGCGACCGAGGTCGGCAACAAGGTCAGCCTAACGACGATCGCCTTCGCTCCTGTACGCGATACAGGAGCCCAGCGGTTCGATAAGGCGCTGAGCAAGTCCACCACAAACGCCCAGATCGACGTAGCGACCGCATTCGGTGAGACCGATCAGGAGCGTCTGGATGGAATCACCGCCGCGCTGTCTGCCAGCGCCGCGGCGGCCGCCGACGTTACGGCGTTTGCCCGATGGGCTGAGACCCTGGTGACCGAATGCACCGCAGTGGTAGCTGCGTTTATGGACGAGCCGTTGCAGAAACTCACCGCCCTGCGCGAGGCCGCGACAGCAGCGCGGGAAGCCGCCACGGTCGCGGCGGGCGCATTGTTCACCGACGACCCGCTGCCGGGTGTCGGGAGCGACACCTGGCGGGCGCTTTGGGCCGCGGCCCGGGATTACTCGCTGAAGGAGGCCTATGTAGGCAAGCCATTTCCTGTGGTGGCGACGGATGCGGAGCCCGCCGCTTGCGTGCTGTGTCAGCAGCCGCTTCTGCCCGATGGCGTGAGCCGTATGCACCGCTTTCAGAAATATATGGACGACACCCTGGATGCGGCGGCCACGAAGGCTGAGCAGGCGGTAGCCGATGCGCTCG
>NZ_FODT01000014.1 GCF_900110435.1 Rhodopseudomonas pseudopalustris | reverse complement strand
AAAGGACAAACATTCCTCAACACGATGATCAAACACACAAAAACGCCGCAACCCCTAAAGGGTCGCGGCGTTTTTTTGTGACTAAAGCCCGGAGCAAAGGCACAAACTCGCGCGTTGAGCTGACGCGGGCAAAGCCCGTGGGGCGCTGATCTCTTGGCCGCCCGGGTTTCGGCCCAATTCCCGGGCAGATTCGCCGGGCCTTGAACCGGAGATTCGCCGGGCGCGACCCAGCAAGGCGAGTTCACCGAGGAGAAATTTCATGCGCAATCGTTTTCGTCCCGTCGCCGCTGCATTGGTCGCGGGCTGTTTCGCTGTCGCTTTGGCGTCGGCGTTCGGCACAGCGGCCTCGGCCCAGGTCAAGCCGTCGCCCGAGGCCGCGGCGCCGTCCGAACCCGCGCTGAAGGAAATCGCGCTGACCGAAAGGCAGATCCAGAATGTGCTGGCCGCGCACAAGGACATCGATGCGATCGCCGCCAAGATGCCGGATGACCCCCAGGCGAAGCCCGATGCGAAGATCGTCCAGCAGCTCGACGAGGCCTCCCGGAAATATGGCTTCGCCAATTACGGCGAGTACAGCGAAGTGGTCGAAACCATCAGCATGGTGATGGCCGGCGTCGACGCCAAGACCAAGACCTATGTCGGCCCCGAGGCCGAACTGAAGGCGCAGATCGCGATCGTCGAGGCTGACACCAAGATGTCGGCCGACGACAAGAAGCAGGCGCTGGCGGATCTCAACGAGGCGCTGAAGTCGCCCGGGCCGACCGTGAAGAACACCTCCAATATCGACCTCGTGCTGAAGAACTACGACAAGCTCGCCGAAGCGCTCGACGACGACGAATAGTCGCCGTTGATCGGTGATTGCTTCAGATTGCCGACGCCGCCTCGTTGCCGAGGCGGCGTTTTTGTTGATGGAACGTCGCGCGCGTGGTTCAGCGTCCGGAAAATGCCTGCTCCATCGCCCGCCTGGTTGCCACGGTCGGATCGTTCTGGTCGATCTCGACGTCACACCAGCGCACCACGCCGCCGTGGCCGACATCGCTGGTCAGTCTGACCCGGTGCGCGAGCCCGATCGGCAGCGCGCCGGCCGTCAGGCTGTCGGATGCGCGCATCAACTTCCCCCACACCGTATAGCCGCCTTCGCCGTCGAGCATTTCGCCGGCTTTCAGATCCCGCTTCGCCACCGCGACGACATCGCCGCGGAAGTCGCGCGGCTGCCCGGTCGGTTCGCGCCGCAGCGCCGCCGACAGCACCGAAATGCCGAGCTCGAGCCCGATCAGGTGATACGGCTTGTACATCGCGGCGTAGCGGCCGCTCGAATCCGTCTTCAGCCCGTATTGCCTGAAGCAATCGGCGGCGTAATCGTTCGGCGCTTCGATCACCACATAGACGCCCCAGCGCAGATCGCGGAACACCGGTCGGCCGTCACGCTCCAGCGACGACACCACTTCGACCATGCCGGATCGCTCCAGCACCCCGCCATCTGCGCGCGGCCGCAGCACATGCGGCAGATCGTCGACCCCGCAGGGTGGAAAAGCGAGCCCGGCTGCGGGCACGTCGAGTCCGGTCGCATTGGCGATCGCCGCCATTTCGATCGCGGATTTCGTGCCGTCGAGAAACGAGTTGAACATCTGCGGATTCATCCCGGCCGATTGCGCCTCGGCGGCGGAAAGACCGTAATGGCTCCACACCCCGGCCGGCGTGACGTCGTGATAGATCGGCAGATATTTGGTGCCCTTGCCGGCGGCGACGACGCGGAATCCGGTCGCGCGCGCCCAGTCCACCAGCTCGGCGGTCAGCGCCGGCTGATCGCCATAGGCCAGCGAATAGACCACGCCGGCGCGCCGCGCTTCGTCGGCGAGCAGCGGGCCCGCCAGCACATCGGCCTCGACATTGACCATCACCACATGCTGGCCGGCGGCGATCGCCGCGCGCGCATGGCGGATGCCGGCGGCGGGATTGCCGGTCGCTTCCACCACGACCTCGATGCCGGCGGCATTCGCCGCGGCCGGATCGCTGTCGAAGCGCGTCGCCGCGATCCTGCCTTCGTCCCAGCCGACATGGCGGCAGGCGTCGCGGGCGCGCTCGGGATCGAGATCGACGATCGCCGCCACCTCGAGCCCGCGGGTGTGCGGCGTCTGGGCGAGAAACATCGAGCCGAATTTGCCGGCGCCGATCAGTGCGACGCGAACCGGCCGTCCGGCGTCGGCGCGGGCGGCAAGCAGATGATGAAGGTTCATGAGCCGTCCAATCCTGGAAATCACCGCATTCGCGTCGGCCCATCCGGCGTGGCGCGACTGCGGCCGAAGAGGATGACAGGCGAAGGCGTCCGTGCACGTAGCTCAAGGGTCGCGACCCGCGCAAGGGCGCGCTCCTCGCCCTCCGGCGGTCGTTTCGCCGGTCCGGTCACCTGGAGTTTTGTCGATGTCGACGGCGCCACCGGTCGCCGAACTGGCAGGCGGTTGCCGCAAAGCTGCAATGCACTGCAGCTTCGGGGCCGCGACAACGGCCCGGCCGCGTTGCGCCGCAGCGCGGCGTCGCGCTATAAGTTCGGGAGTGTGATGATCTGGATGCACCTTCGATGAGCCGGCGTTTCCCATGAAGGTCATGCTGGCGATCTTCAAGCTCGACAAGCTCGGCGGCAAGGAACGCGATTGCATTGCGATCGCGCGGCATCTTGCGGCGCGCGGTCACGACGTCACCGTGCTCACGACGTCGGCCGATGTGCCGGGGATCGACGATCTGAAACTGGTGACGCTGCGCGCGCGCGGACTCGCCAATCACGCGCTGCTGCGCGATTTCGCCCGCGGGGTGATCGAGCGCAAGCTGCGCGCCGAGCCCGATGCGTTGCTGTCGTTCGAGCGGATTCCGGACGCCGATTTTCACTATGCCGCCGACGGCGCCGCGATTCTGCGCGAATGGCGGCTGTGGTCGTGGCCGCCGCGGCGTCGCACGCGGCTGGCGCTGGAGCGCGCCGTGTTCGCATCGCCGGCCGCGACCAGGCTGTTCTTCATGACCGAGCGGCAGCGCGACGAATACATCATCGCCTATGATTTCGAGCCGTCCCGCGCCACCGTGCTGCCGATGATCCTGCATGACGACCGCTACGCGGCGGCGCGCAAGCTCGGCGCCGGCGATTCGCGCAAGGATCGAGGGCGCAAGGATCTCGGCGTCGCCGCCGACGAACTGCTCGCGGTGTCGGTCGCGGTCGATCCGAAGCTGAAAGGCGTCGACCGCAGCCTCGCGGCGCTGACGCTGTATCCCAAGCTGCATCTCGTCATCGCCGGATCGGATGCGCCGTGGCTGCATCGCCGCGTCGTGCGGCTCGATCTCGAGAGCCGGGTTCACATCGTCCCCTACGTCGCCGAAGTCATGGACCTGATCGCGACCGCCGATTTCATGCTGCACCCCGCGCGCTCCGAAGCGGCCGGGCAGGTGATCGGCGAGGCGCTGCTCGCCGGCGTGCCGGTGCTCGCCTCGGCGGCCTGCGGCTATGCGGACGAAATCGCGCGCAGCGGCGCCGGAATGGTGTTGCCCGATCCGTTCCAGCAGGATGCGCTGATCAATGGCATTGCCCACATGATCGACGCGTTGCCGGCGATGCGCAAGGCCGCGGCGGTGCGGGCGCGCAGTCTGCAGCAGCAGCGCGGCGCATGGCTGTCGGTGATCGCGGAGCGGATCGAGCGCGGCGCTGCAAAGCCTCGCTGAAACCGGGTGGATCGCTCCGCCTCGCGCGGATATGCTGCCTCGCTGATCAGCAACGAGATCCCCGATGACGGCGCGCAACTACACGATGTTCGACACCGCGATCGGCCGCTGCGGCATCGTCTGGGGCGAGCGCGGCGTGGTCGCGGTGCAGTTGCCGCAGCAGAGCGAGGCGCAGACCCGCGCCCGGATCAGCCAGCGCTCCGGCGACATCCCGGAAGCTGCGCCGCCGCCGCACGTGCAGCAAGCGATCGACGGCATCGTCGCGCTGCTCGCCGGCGCGCCGATCGATCTCACCGGAATTGATCTCGACCTCGACGGCGTGTCCGATTTCCAGCGCGAGGTTTACGATATCGCGCGAACCATCCCGCCGGGCCAGACGCTGAGTTATGGCGACATCGCCAAGCGGCTCGGCGGAGTCGAACTTGCGCGCGAGGTCGGGCAGGCGCTCGGCCGCAATCCGGTCCCGGTCATCGTGCCGTGCCATCGCGTGCTCGCCGCGGGCGGCAAGCCCGGCGGATTTTCTGCCAATGGCGGCGTCGCCACCAAGCTGAAGCTGCTGGCGATCGAGGGCGCGGCGGTCAACTACACGCCGAGTCTGTTCGACTGAAATGTGGCGCGCGCTACCTTGCGCGCCACAGCTTCGCCTCATGCTTTTCGATGTGAAGGACGGCTCAGGCCGGCGGCGGTACAGAGACCTTAACCGACGGACGTTCCAGCATTTTCTGGTTGAACGCGTCGAGTTTCGGATAGGCCTTGCGCCAGCCGCAATCGGGAAACCGGAAATCCGCATAGCCGAGCACGCAAACCAGCGTGATCTGCGCGAGATCCAGCTGTCCGTTCAAGACCTTATCGTTCTGTTCGAAACGCGCCATGCCGGTCCACGCCCGCGACCAGTGATCGTCGTACCAGCTCTGCCAGAACAACTCCTTCGGCCGCAGCAGCTTTTCGTAGCGGCACAACAGCATCGAATCCAGCATCCCCTGCAGCAGCGCGTGATCGCTGCGCACCCGCCAGCGCTCCGGCCCCGCCGCCGGGATGAGTTTGCCGCCGCCGGCGAGGTCGTCGAGATACTCGGCGATCACGAAGGAGTCGATGATAACTTCGCCATTGTCGAGGATCAGCGCCGGTAATTTTTTCAGCGGATTGACGTCGCGCATGTAGTCGTCATTGGCCTGACCGGGCACGACCGCGGCCGGGATGAATTCAATCCGGTCGATCAGCCCGAGTTCGATCGCGGCGATCCGAACCTTGCGTGCGAACGGCGAGGCGGGCGAGAAAGAGAGCTTCATCAGGAAATCCTTTCACGACAAGGCTTTTCGACGCACGCCGCGAGCGGCGCGTTGCTCAGAATGGCGTCCGTTGTATCGCCGCGCTACGCAGCGACGATGGTCTGCTTCTGCTCGCCGAGGCCGTCGATGCCGAGCGTGACGACGTCGCCGACGTTGAGAAACTGCGGCGGCTTCATGCCCATGCCGACGCCGGGCGGCGTGCCGGTGGTGATGACGTCGCCGGGCAGCAGTGTCATGACTTCAGAGAGATACGACACGATCTTCGGCACGTTGAAGATCATCGTCGCCGTCGAACCGGTCTGGCAGCGTTTGCCGTTGACGTCGAGCCACATCCCCAGCCCGTGGACGTCCGCAATGTCGTCCTTGGTCACAAGCCACGGGCCCAGCGGCCCGAACGTGTCGTGTGACTTGCCCTTGGTCCATTGCCCGAGCCGCTCGAGCTGGAAGGCGCGCTCGGAGACGTCGTTGCAGACCGCGTAGCCGGCGACGTAGTTCAGCGCATCAGCCTCGGAGACGTATTTGGCGCGGGTGCCGATCACGATCGCAAGCTCGACTTCCCAGTCGAGCTTGGTCGAGCCGCGCGGCTTTTCGACATTGTCGTTCGGGCCGCACAGCGAGCTCGACGCTTTCATGAACACGATCGGCTCGGCCGGGATCGGCATGTTGGCTTCGGCGGCGTGATCCGCGTAGTTCAGTCCGATCGCGATGAATTTCGGGGCGCCGCCGACCGGCGAGCCGATCCGCGGGTGGCCGGACACTTCGGGCAGGCTTGCAGGATCGATCGCGGCGAGCTTGGCGAGGCTGGCCGGCGCAAACGCGTCGCCGGCAAGGTCTGCGACCTGCGCCGACAGATCGCGCAACTGGCCTGATTTGTCGATCAGGCCGGGTTTCTCCTGGCCAACCGCACCATATCGAACGAGCTTCATGCCGCGCTTCCTCCGAGTTTTGTTGCTGAACACCTCATGGAGCAGCACCGCGCGAATTTCAACCGGCGAGACCGGTTGCGGCCCAAGCGAGCCCGCGGCGCGGCCGCTGTTATTGCACTGCCACCAAACGAAAAGCGTCGCCGTCGCGCTTGATGTAGCCGGGTCCGAAATGACCGCCGATCACCAGCGTCGGCGTGTCGGAGACGCGCGAGAACAGCGCGCGCCGTGTCTCGGCCGATTGCTTCGGATCGAAGTCGACCTGCGACGACCAATCCAGATGCGCCATCTGGCACGGGTGATGGGCGACGTCGCCGCTGAGCAACGCCTCCGCGCCGTCCGAACGAATGTGCAGGCAGACATGGCCGGGGCTGTGGCCGGGCGTCGGGATCAGCGTGATCTCGTCGGCGACCGCGGCGTCGCTCGCCACCAGATCGACTTTGCCGGCATCGACCACCGGCTGGATCGAATCCGCAAACACCGCAGCGTGTTCGCCCTCGGTGCTGTGCGTCTTCCAGTATTCATATTCGCTGCGGGCGAACACGTAGCGGGCGTTGGCGAAGGTCGGCGCCCAATGGCCGTCGATCAGCCGGGTATTCCAGCCGACATGATCGACGTGCAGATGCGTGCAGATCACCTGGTCGATGCTGTCGGCCGGATAGCCCGCCGCTTCCATGTTCTGCAGAAACGGCTTGTCGAGACCGTTCCAGGTCGGGACGCTGCGGCCCTGCTTGTCGTTGCCGATGCAGGTGTCGACCACGATGCGGCTGGTCGGAGTCTCGATCACCAGCGCGTGCACCGTCATCTTCAGCCGGCCTTCCGCGTTTGCGAAATCCGGCATCAACCATGGCAGCTTCCGGATGTCCTCGCTGGTCGCCTGTGGCAGAATGAACCGGGTGCCTCCGGTGGATTCGATCTCGACGATCTTGGTGATCTTGATCTTGCCGATCGTCCAGCCCATCCCACGTTTCTCCCGATCGTTGGTGTTTTGCCCGAACATGCTGGTTTTGCCGGAGCGGTGCAATGGATCATCTGCCGCCGCGGTGCGTTAGTCGCCGGCGCAGGTGCGCCAGATGATGGGAGATTGTTCGATGCCCGAACTCGCGATTTCGACCGACAAGGTCGGTTTCCTGATCGAGAAGGCGCGCGAATACGACGTCAAGGAAGGCGCCACCGATCCGGATTCCGGTTCGAACGGCTCCGACGACAATATGATCGGCGTGCTGGAGGACAACGGCACCGATCCGGTCGGGCAGGAGATTGCCGGCTTCATCGCTGCGATGAGCGAGGATGAGCAGATCGATCTGGTCGCGCTGATGCGCCTTGGCCGCGGCGACGGCACGATCCAGGATTGGGACGATCTGCGCCGCGAGGCCGCGGAAGGCCGCAACGGCCGCACCACGCGTTATCTGCTCGGTGAGCCGCTGCTCAGCGATTATCTCGCCGCCGGTCTCGATGAGTTTGGGCTATCCTGGAACGACGAGCGGATCACGCCGGTGGTGTGACCGCCAGAGTCCGGCGAGCACCAGGCGATTCTATCAAGCGGTTAGGCCGTCGCGGCGCGCGGCGGTTTGTCTCGCCCGCGATATAACTTCGTCCCATCTCTGCGCGATCTGCTCGGAAACCGTAAATCAACGACCTGGTATCTTTCCGAGGTGTGGATTTTTTACCGGCATTTCGAGCCGGTGGCGGTCTATCCTTTTCCGATCTGCATCAGCTCCGAAGTGGAGTTGGAGAAGATTGATGAAGCTGGAAGCTGATTTCGACTATCGCGATTTTCTCGCCAGACTCGGCGTTGGAAAATCGGTCCTTCGCTTCGCGCGCGATCAGGTGATCTTTTCCCAGGGCGACGCCGCTGATAGCGTGTTCTTCCTGCTCGATGGCCGGATCAAGGTCGTCGTATTGTCCGCGCAAGGCAGAGAGGCGGCGACCGGCCTCGTCAATTCCGGGCAATTCTTCGGGGATAATTGTCTGATCGGCGAGCAGGTCCGCTCCGCGACGACGATCGCGATGCGCGATTGCGTCGTCGCGTCGATCAGCAAGGCTGTGATGATCGAAATGCTGCGCACCGAGCCGCAATTCGCCGAGCTGTTCATCCGTCATCTGCTGCTCCGCAATCGCGGGATCGAAGAGGATCTGATCGATCAGCTTTTCAATTCCAGCGAAAAGCGTCTTGCGCGGTTGCTGCTGCGCCTCTCAAAACTTGACGACAATGGTGGCGTCCAGCCGATCGCGCCGCATATCAGCCAGGAGACGCTGGCCGAGATGATCGGCACCACGCGCTCGCGCGTCAGCTTCTTCATGAACAAGTTTCGCAAGCTCGGCCTGATCAGCTACGACCGCAACATCGAAGTGCATCCACGGCTGAGCGCGATGTTGCAGGACCATTCCGAAGTCCGCAGCTGAGCCCACCGACGGCTTCCAGAGCGGAGCCGACGCCGCTTGCGACCCGAGATCGAAGCCGGGCGCAGCTGCACCACCCCCTCGAGTTTTATGCCGCCGTTTGGACCGTGGCGCCACGCGCAAGGCGGCTATCGACGCCTCGCACATCTGCAGAGCCAGATAGGCCGGCAGATCGGAGGTGACATGCCCGATCTCAGAGAGTCGATCGAACGGCTTTACGCCAGCGGCGCGGCGTGGTTGAGGGGAGAGACGTTGAATCGGTAGAGTTCACGACGCAGTCAGCGTCAACCTGATGTGCGCGCATCTTTGCGTGCCTCCGGATGACGTGTCTTGTCGATTTCAGAGCAAACAAGAAACGAACCGGAGGAAGAATGCCCGACTTCATCACCCTCGATGCGCTGGTGCGCAACACCGCGCAAGCACGTCCGGACCGCATTGCGGTGATCGATGGCGAGCGGAAATTGCGTTACGCGGAATTCGACGCGCTGATTGACCGTATCGCTGCGGCCCTGCAGCGCGACGGCGTGAAGCCGACCGATGCGATTTCGATCTGCGCATTGTCGTCGATCGAATATGCCGCGACATTCCTCGGCGCGTTGCGGGTCGGCGTCGCCGTGGCGCCGCTGGCGCCGTCCTCGACCGCGCAGGACTTTGCCGCGATGGTGAAGGATTCCAGCGCCAAGATTCTTTTCACCGACGACTTCGCCGCCGAGGCGATGAAGGACGCCGCTATCGACGCCTCCGTGCGACGCGTCGCACTCGACGGCGGTGCGAGCGGCGCGGCGTTCTCGGGCTGGCTCGCAGCCGAAGGCGCGAAGGCGGCGCCGGTCTCAGTCGATCCGGAATGGGTGTTCAACATCATCTATTCGTCGGGCACCACCGGCACGCCGAAGGGCATCGTGCACACCCACAGTCTGCGCTGGCGGCAATACGGCCAGCTCGATCCGCTCGGTTACGGCCCCGAGGCCGTGACGCTGCTGTCGACGCCGCTTTATTCCAACACCACGCTGGTCTGTTTCAATCCGACGCTGGCCGGTGGCGGCACGCTGGTGCTGATGAAGAAGTTCGACGCCCGCGGCTTTCTCGACCTCGCCCAACAGCACCGCGTCACCCACGCGATGCTGGTGCCGGTGCAGTATCGGCGGATCATGGCGCTGCCGGAATTCGGATCCTACGAGCTGTCGTCGTTCGTGATGAAATTCTGCACCTCGGCGCCGTTCGCGGCCGAGCTGAAGCGCGACATCCTCGCGCGCTGGCCGGGTGGCCTCACCGAGTTCTATGGCATGACCGAGGGCGGCGGCTCCTGCGCGCTGCTCGCGCACGAACATCCCGACAAGCTCGGAACCGTCGGCCAACCGATGCCCGACCACATCATCCGGCTGATCGACGAGGACGGCAATTTCTTGCCGCAGGGCAGCATCGGCGAGATCGTCGGCCGCTCGGCGGTGGTGATGACGGGCTATCTCAATCAGCCGCAGAAGACCGCCGAAACGTTCTGGACCGACAAGGACGGCCAGCGCTGGGTGCGCACCGGCGACGTCGGACGTTTCGATCAGGACGGCTTCCTGACGCTGATGGACCGCAAGAAGGACATGATCATCTCCGGCGGCTTCAACATCTATCCGAGCGACATCGAGGCGATCGCGAGCCAGCATCCCGCGGTGCTCGAAGTCGCCGTCGTTGGTATGCCGTCCGAAGATTGGGGCGAGACGCCGGTGGCCTTCGTTGTGGCGCGGCCGGGCGCCACGCTCGATCCGGCGGAGCTGAAAGCGTGGACCAATGCGAAGGTCGGCAAGACCCAGCGGCTGTCCGAGGTCGTCCTCTCCGAAGCGCTGCCGCGCAGCGCGATCGGCAAGGTGCTGAAACGCGAGCTCCGCGATCAGCGGCTGGCGGCGGGCGCCGTGTCGTGAACAAGAAGATCGTCATTCCGGGACGCGCCGTCAGGCGCGAACCCGGAATCCAGAGCTTGGCGTGCGAGGCCTGGTGAACATCTCGAGATTCCGGGTTCGCTCGCTGTGCGAGCGCCCCGGAATGACGAACGGGAGGGCAGGGCGCGAAGAAGGCGATGCCCTCAATAATGCGGCGGGCGTTCGTTGGCCGGTGTGGCGACGCTGGATTCCGCCTGCTGCAGGCGTTCGCTCAGCGCTGCGATCTGCCGCGTCAGCGTGTCGATCTGCTTCCATTGCGCGGTCACGGTCTGGTTCAACGTCTCGATGGTTTCGTCCTGATAGCTCAGGCGCATCTCGAGCGCGTCGATGCGGTCGCTCAAAGATCCATCGTCGGCCATCGGACCGCTCCAATGCTGCAAAGAATCGCCGGACCGGATCGGGTCCGCGCGATGATCTATCAGCCCCGCGCGCCGCGCGAAACCCCGCCGCAATGGCGGATCGTGATTGACGGGGAGAGGCCCGATGCGTCGAGGATTGCTCAGGCCGGCCGGAATATGTCAATTAGGCTGGCGCCGAAGCGCGGCGCGGTGAACCAAAGAGCCTGTTCCCATGAGGAATTTTCACTTTGCCGGCCGGTCCACGGTCCATGGCCGCAACGCCATGGTGGCGACCTCGCATCCGCAGGCGGCGCTCGCCGCGATCGAGATCCTGCAGGCGGGCGGCACCGCGGCTGATGCCGCAATCGCCGCCTCGGCGCTGCTGTCGGTGATCGAGCCGCAATCGACCGGCATCGGCGGTGATTGCTTTGCGTTGTATCAGCCTAAGGGCACAGGGAAGATCGTCGCCTATAACGGCTCCGGCCGGGCGCCGGCGGCGGCCAAGGCGGAGTGGTTTCTCGAGCGCGGCATCGATGCGATCCCGCTCACCAGCCCGCATGCGGTGACGATCCCCGGCGCGATCGACGCCTGGGCGACGATCCTGCGCGACCACGGCCGGTTCGGCTTCGACAAATTGCTGCAGCCCGCGATCAAGGCCGCGGCCGAAGGCTATGTGGTGGCGCCGCGGATCGCGTTCGACTGGCGGAACGGCTTCGAAAAGCTGAAGAAGGGCGTCAACGCGGCGCGCTATCTGTTGCCGCACGGCGAACCGGCCAGGACCGGCGACGTCATCAGGCAGCCGGAACTGGCGCAGACGCTGAAGCTGATCGCCGACAACGGCCCCGACGCGTTCTACAAGGGGGCCGTCGCGCAGGACATGGTCGAGACGCTGCGCGGGATCGGCGGTCTGCACACGCTCGAGGATTTCGCCGAACACACCACCGAGACGACGTCGCCGCTCGGCACCGTCTATAAGGGCTTCGACGTCTGGCAGTGCCCGCCGAACGGTCCGGGCATCACCATGCTGGTGATGCTGAACATTCTCAGCCGGTTCGACCTCGGCAAGTTCGGTCCGCTCAGCGTCGAGCGCTTTCATCTCGAAGCCGAGGCGACACGGATCGCCTACATGATGCGCGAAGAGCACATCGGCGATCCGGCGCATGTCGATATCGACGTCGTCCGCATCCTGGCGCGGGAGTTCGGCGAGGAGCATTGCAGCAAGATCGCGCTGGACAAGCTGCTGGACCTGCCGCATGTCGCGCCGCCGATGAACCCGTCGACGGTGTACATCACCGTGGTCGACGAGGACCGCAACGTCTGCTCGTTCATCAACTCGATCGCGCATTCTTTCGGTTCGGCGATCGTCTCGAACAAGACCGGCATCCTGCTGCAAAACCGCGGCGCCGGCTTCCGCGTCCAGCCCGGCCACCCGAACTGCATCGCGCCGAAGAAACGCCCGCTGCACACCATCATTCCGAGCCTCGCCACCGAGAACGGCCGGGCGCGGTTGTCGTTCGGCGTGATGGGTGGCCAGTACCAGCCGGTCGGCCAGGTCCATGTGCTGACCAACATCCTCGACTACGGCCTCGACGTGCAGGAGGCGATCGATCTGCCGCGCGGCCTGCACTACGAGGGCATCTACCAGCTCGAGGACGGCGTCCCGGCCGCGACCGTCGAAAGCCTGAAGCAACTCGGCCATAAGGTTTCGCCTGTCGGCACGCCGCATGGCGGTGGCCAGGGGATCTGGATCGATTGGGACAAGGGCACGCTCACCGGCGGCTCCGACCCGCGCAAGGACGGCTGCGCGCTCGGTTATTGAGACGAGAATTCCGTCATCGCGAGCGAGGCGAAGCAATCCACAGCTCAGTGTCCGACGTCTGGATTGCCGGGTCGCTTCGCTCCTCGCAATGACGGCCGGAATGGCGGGGAGGAACGCCGCGTGAAAATCGCGATTCTCGACGATTACTTCGACACGCTGCGGACGCTGCCCTGCTTCGCCAAGCTGGCGAGCCACGACGTCACGGTCTTCAACGATCACTTGCAGGACACCGACGCGCTGGCGGAGCGGCTGAAGGAAACAGAGGCGCTGGTGCTGATCCGCGAGCGCACCCGGATCCACGCAGCCCTGTTGGAGAAACTGCCGAAGCTGAAGCTGATCAGCCAGCGCAGCGTCTACCCGCACATCGATATCGACGCCTGCACGCGGCTTGGCATCGTCGTCTCGTCGAACATGCACGCCGGCACGCCGTCATACGCCGCGGCGGAGCTGACCTGGGGGCTGGTGCTGGCGGCGATGCGGCAGATTCCGCAGCAGGCGGCGGCGCTGAAAGCCGGCGTCTGGCAGATCGGCGTCGGACATACGCTGCGTGACAAGACGCTCGGCATCTTTGGCTACGGCCGGATCGGCAGCGTGGTCGCTGGCTATGGCCGCGCTTTCGGCATGACGGTTCTGGTGTGGGCGCGCGAACCCAGTCTGGCGCAGGCCCGCGCCGATGGCCATCAGATCGCTGGTAGCAAGGAAGAATTCTTCGCGCAGAGCGATGTGCTGTCGCTGCACATGCGGCTGGTGGACGCCACCTGCGGCATCGTCACGCGGTCCGATCTGGCGCGGATGAAGCCGGGCGCCCTGCTGGTCAATACCAGCCGGGCCGGGTTGATCGAGCCCGGCGCGCTGGTCGAGGCGCTGCGCGCGGGGCGTCCCGGCATGGCGGCGATCGACGTGTTCGACGCCGAGCCGCTACGCGATCCGAGCGATCCGTTACTGAAGATGGACAATGTCGTCGCGACCCCGCACATCGGCTACGTGTCGCGCGATGAATACGAGTTGCAGTTCAGTGAGATCTTCGACCAGATCGTGGCATATGCGGCTGGTGAGCCGATCAACGTGGTCAATCCGGCGGTGACGTCGCACGCACGGCGCTGAACCTGGCACAAACGCAAAAAGACCGGCTCGAAGCCGGTCTTTCGCGGTGATCTCAATCGGGATAGCTACCCGGATGCGATCACACTCGCACCATCACAGGTTGCGATTGACTGCGCCTGCCGCCTTGTCGGCGGTGTCCTTCACCGCTTCCTTGGCATCGCCGAGCGCCTGCTGGCCCTTACCCTTGGCTTCCTGCAGCGCGCCTTCGCCTTCCAGCTTCTCGGAGCCGGTGGCCTCGCCAATACCCTGCTTGGCCTTGCCGACTGCCTCGTTGGTGGCGCCCTTGATTTTGTCCATCGTGCTACCCATCGGAATTCTCCCTTGATCTCATGAGCGTCACCTGACTGGTGCGCTGCACATCGACAACAGCAGGCTCAGTCGGATGTTCCGGCCTTTATTATGAGTGATTGCTCCAAATCTTTGGAACAAAACCGTGAGTGCTACACCAGCCACTGCACCTCCCGAGTACGCTTTCTGTCGGCTTGAAAGATGCCGCGTAGTGGGGTTCTATGGTACCTATTGTGCGTGGCCGTGCGACTTCCTGTTCCCTGGTCTGATCAGCGCCTATTTTTCGGCAAATATTAACTGAGGCAGCCTTCGCCCTGCGCTGTTTGTGATCGAGTTAACGCAGCGGAAGCTCCCAGGTCCCATGGTCTGGCTCTAGCTACTGCTGGACGGCTGGCGCTGATCGACAGCGTTGGCAGAGACTCCAGGGGATGGTGCGAGTAAACTCACCTTGCCAGGCCGGGTAGGGTGCAGCGAGAGATCCAAAGCCTGACGAAGACGGCCGAGAGAGCGTTGCGAGATGACCGGCCTACGGCAAGTAATGACAAAGGTGCGGGAGCCTCGAGAGGATTGGATATCGAGGCTCGCGTCCTGGCTCCGCGGTCGTGGCGCCGGCACGCTGGTGCCAGCCGATATCGACGAGCGCGAGTTGCGGCTGATCCGCGCCGCGCAGATTCAAAGCGTCAGCCGGCTCGTACCGGTGACGATGTCGATCAATGTGATCAACGCGACCCTTGTGGTGATGGTGTTTTGGGACACCGGCCCCCACGCCTTCTTGCTGGCGTGGTTCGGCGCCATCTGCGCGGTTGCCGGATTGGCAATGCGGTCGTGGCACAAGTCGCGGCGTGCGCCGCCGCGTGAGGCCTCGACGAACGCGACCCGACGGATGAGCGTGCAGGCGTTGATCCTCGGTCTGATCTGGGGCGCCATGCCGATCGCGCTGTTTCCCAACGCCACACCTTCCGATCAGTTGATCATTGGCTGCCTTGTCACCGGCATGATGTCAGGCGGCGCGTTTGCGCTGTCGACGGTGCCCCGCGCCGGCCTCGCCTACACTTGGGCGATGGTGCTCTGCGCCGCGATCTCGCTGATACTGTGCACCGGCACCAGCTATCTGATCACCATTGCGTTTCTGATGCTCTACGCGCTGTTCATCTCGCGCAATCTGGTGTCGCACGGTGAGATGTTCTTCGACAATCTGCGCGCGAAGTTTGAACTGGAGCGCAACACCGAAATCATCTCGCTGCTGCTCAAGGACTTTCAGGCCAACGCCAGCGATTGGCTGTGGCAGACTGACACCCAGGGACGGTTGGTGCACGTGCCCGACCGTTTCGTCGAGGTGGCGCATCTGCCCGCCAACATCCTGTGCGGCGCACTGCTGTCCGACGTGATCGGTATGCTGTGTTCAGACGACGGCCGTTGTGCGGCCACCGTCGCCGCCAAGATGGTGATGCGCGAGCCGATGGATGAGCTGATCGTGCACGTGACGATCGGCGGGAGTCCGCGGCTGTGGTCACTGACGGCTAAGCCGATGTTCGATTACAATGACGAGTTCGCCGGTTATCGCGGAGTCGGACGCGACGTCACCGAGCGGCGGCGCGCCGAGCAGGCCGAAGCGGAGAATCGGGCGAAATCCGGCTTCCTGGCGATGATGAGCCACGAGATTCGCACGCCGATGAATGGCGTGTTGGGCCTCGCCAATTCGCTGCTCGAGACCAAGCTCGATCCCGACCAGCAGCACGCGGTCGCCACTATCCGCGACTCCGGCGACAATCTGCTGCGTATCCTCAATGACATTCTCGATCTGTCTAAGCTCGAAGTGGGCCGCCTCGAATTCGAGCAGGTCAACTTCTCGCCCTCCGTGCTGGTCGATGCGGTGCGCTCGATCGTCGAGCCGAACGCCCGGGCCAAGGGGCTGGCGCTCAAGATCGATGTCGATCCGCGCTTGCCGCCGGCCCTGACCGGAGACGCCGCGCGCATCCGCCAGGTGCTGCTCAACCTCGCGTTCAACGCCGTCAAATTCACCGATCACGGCAGCGTTTCGATCGTGCTGACCTGCGTCAAGCGTGACGACGCCCACGCGACGATCGAGTGGCAGGTCACCGACACCGGCATCGGCATCCCGCCGGAGCAGATGGGCTCGCTATTCACCGAATTCGCGCAAGGCGACGCGTCGATCAACCGGCGGTTCGGCGGCACGGGGCTGGGGCTCGCGATCAGTCGGCGGATCGTCGAGCAAATGGGCGGCGCAATCGATGTCACTTCGAAACCGGGCGAGGGGTCGACGTTCCGCTTCAGCCTCGATTTGCCCTGGACCAATGCGCTGATCTCCGATCATCGGCTGGAACGCGTCGGCAATGACGATCTCCGGACCCGGATCGCGATGCTCGGTCGACCGCTGCGTGTGCTGATCGCCGAGGACGACGCTACCAATCAGCTGGTGGTGATGAAGATGTTGCAGGAATTCGCTGCCGACGCGCAAGTCGTCTCCGATGGCGCCGAAGCGTTGCGCATGCTCGCGCAAGAGGAGTTCGACGTCGTATTGATGGATGTGCGGATGCCGACGATGGACGGTCTCGCCGCCACGCGCGCGATCCGCAGCCGCGGCGGTGCGCTCGAAGGGCTGCCGGTCATCGCACTGACCGCAAACGCGTTCCCCGACGACATCAGGATTTGTCGCGAAGCCGGAATGACCGACTTCCTCGCCAAGCCGCTACGCAAGCCGGCGCTGGTCGCAGCGGTGTTGCGTGCGCTCCGCGGCGGCGGCAGCGCAGCCGGGATCGCGGCGCCTCCCGCAGCAGAACCTGCGCCGCTTGATCTGAACATCCTGACCGAACTCGCCGAGGAAATCGGTCGGGATCAGATCAATGAAATGGTGACGCTGTTTTTCAGCGAAACCGAGCGCCGCATCGCGCTTTTCAGGCAATTCGGTAACAAGATCGATCGCGACCTGTTGGCGGTCGAGGCGCATTCCATGAAGGGCGGCGCCGCAACGCTAGGGTTCTCGCTCATCGCCGATATCGCGCGTTCGATCGAGCAGAACTCGGCCATCGTATCGCCGGACGCGCTCGACTTCCAAACCGGGCAACTGGCGAAGGCGTTGTCGGAATTGCGTCCGCACTGCGAGGCCAGCTTCAAACTGGCGAGCTGAGGCAACGCCGTCCTGCCCGGGGGGCCACCGATCGCTTCTGGGATGTCGGGATCGGGCGATCACATTCGTCCTCGGCATATCTCTTTCAAGATCGACTGCGCCGATCAGGCCGAGGTCGATCGACTGTGGGATGCGCTGCTCAACGGCGGTACGCCGGACCGGTGTGGCTGGCTTCGCGATCGCTACGGCCGGTCCCGGCAGATCGTTCCGTCGATCCTGCCGAAACTGTTCAGCGGCTCCGTTCGAGCGGGTGCGGAACGGGTAACGCAGGCCATGATGAAAATGGCGAAGCTCGATGGCGACGCATTTCAGCGGGCCTACGACGGAGCACAAGCATAAAGCAGGGCGCCGGAATCCTGAACTCTGATGATTATTGACAATCGTCAGTGTTCAGTAGACAGTTCCATCGTTGTCGTTCGAGGACCTGTCGATGCTTGCGCACCCGATTTTCGATGGATTTATCCGGTTGTTCATCGGCTTGCTGATCGCATTCGCGGCGATCGGGCTGGCCGGCTGCAACGACAAGCAGGTCAAGAAGGAGCGCTCTGATCGGCCCGTCCTGGTCGAGACCGTGCATTATATCGCGGCCTCTCCCGAACGCAGTTTCGTCGGGACGGTCCGGCCGCGGATCGAGACCGATATCGGCTTCCGGGTCTCCGGAAAGGTCGCGAAGCGCCTTGTCGAGGTCGGGCAGACCGTCGAGATCGACCAACCGCTGGCGCTGCTCGACCAGACCGATCTCAAACTGCAAACGGAACAATCCGAGGCCGAGCACCGCGCCGCCAAGGGCGTGCTGGCGCAGGCGACCGCGTCCGAGAACCGCGTCAGGGAGCTTCGCGCCAAGGGTTGGGCGACGGAAGCGCAAATGGATCAGGCGCACGCCGCGGCGGATGAGGCCCGCGCCCGCTTCGCCCGTGCCGAGCGTTCGGTGGACCTGACCCGCAACGCGCTGTCCTATGCGAGCCTCATTGCCGATACCCGCGGCGTCATCACCGCAACGCTGATCGACGCCGGCCAGGTGGTCGCGGCCGGGCAGCCGGCGTTCCGCGTGGCGCGGTTCGGCGAGAAGGAGGCCGTGGTCGCGATTCCGGAGACGCTGGTGGGGCGCGCCAAGCAGGGCGAGGCCCGCGTCACGCTGTGGTCCGAGCCCGGCAAGACCTACGCAGCGAAGCTGCGCGAGATTGCGCCGATGGCTGACCCGGCGACCCGCACCTACCTCGCCAAGTTCCTGTTGCCCGATGCCGACGACCGCGTCTCGCTCGGCATGACCGCGACATTGACGCTCGCCGATTCGGCGACCGATCGCGTGGCGCGGCTGCCCCTTTCGGCATTGTTCAATCAGGGCGGCGCGTCGTCGATCTACGTTGTCGATGGGTCCGGTCAGGTGACGCTGAAGCCGGTCACCGTGAAGGCCTACGAGACCGATCATGTGGTGATCAGCGGCGGCGTCGAGGAGGGCGCCAAGGTGGTCGTGCTCGGCGTGCAAAAGCTCGATCCGGCCGAGAGGGTCCGGATCGTGTCATCGTTGTCGTTCTAGATCGCGAGACGCGCCGATGCGGTGGTTCAATCTCTCGGCGTGGGCGGTCAAGCACCCGGCGCTGATCCTGTTCCTGATCTTCGCGCTGGGCCTCTCCGGCATCTACTCCTATCAGCGGCTCGGCCGCGCCGAGGATCCGTCCTTCACCGTCAAGGTGGCGGTGATCTCGGTGATCTGGCCGGGCGCCACCGCGGCGGAAATGCAGGCGCAAGTCGCCGATCCGATCGAGAAGAAGCTGCAGGAGTTGCCCTATTTCGAAAAGGTGCAGACCTATTCGAAGGCCTCCTTCACCGCGATGCAGGTGACCTTCCGCGACTCGACGTCGCCCGCCGAGGTGCCGCATCTTTTGTATCTGCTGCGTAAGAAGCTGTGGGATGTCGCGCCGCAACTTCCGAGCAATCTGATCGGCCCGAACATCAACGACGAATACAGCGACGTCGATTCGATCCTCTATATGATGACCGGAGACGGCGCCAACTACGCGCAGTTGAAGAAGGCAGCCGAAGGCCTGCGCCAGCGGCTGCTGAAGGTCGAGAACGTCACCAAGGTCAATATCTATGGCGCCCAGGACGAGCGGATCTATGTGGAGTTCTCGCACGCGAAACTCGCCACCCTCGGCCTGACGCCGCAGGCGCTGTTCGACTCGCTCGCCAAGCAGAACGCGGTGACGCCGGCGGGCACCGTGGAAACCTCGTCGCAGCGCGTGCCGCTGCGCGTCACCGGTGCGCTCGACGGCGTCAAGGCCGTTGCCGAGACGCCGGTGGAAAGCAACGGCCGCGTGTTCCGGCTCGGCGACATCGCGACCGTGTCCCATGGCTACGTCGATCCGACCGACTATCTGGTGCGGCAGAAGGGTAAACCTGCGATCGGCATCGGTGTGGTCACCGCCACGGGCGCCAATATCCTCGATCTCGGCGAGCACGTGAAAGCCGCGACCGCCGAGTTCATGGGCGACGTGCCGCAGGGCATTGAGATCGAGCAGATCGCCGACCAGCCGCTTGTGGTGAAACATGCGGTCGGCGAGTTCATGAGTTCGTTCCTCGAGGCGCTGGTGATCGTGCTGTTCGTGTCGTTCCTGGCGCTCGGTTGGCGCACCGGCGTCGTGGTCGCGCTGTCGGTGCCGCTGGTGCTGGCGATCGTCTTCATCGTGATGAACGTGATGTCGCTCGACCTGCACCGCGTCACGCTCGGGGCGCTGATCATCGCGCTCGGCCTTCTGGTCGACGACGCCATCATCGCGGTCGAGATGATGGTCGTCAAAATGGAGCAGGGCTGGGATCGCGCCCGCGCCGCGTCGTTCGCCTGGGAGTCGACCGCATTTCCGATGCTAACCGGAACGCTGGTCACGGCCGTGGGCTTTCTGCCGATCGGCCTGGCCAACTCCTCGGTCGGCGAATATGCCGGCGGCATCTTCTGGATCGTGGCGATCGCGCTGATCGCGTCATGGTTCGTCGCGGTGATCTTCACGCCCTATATCGGCGTCAAGCTGCTTCCGGATTTCGCCGGCAAGAAAGGCCACAATCCGGACGAGGTGTATCACACCCGGATCTATCGCGCGCTGCGCGCCGGCGTGGCCTGGTGCGTGCGCCGGCGCGGGACGGTCGTGCTCGCCACCGTCGGCATCTTCATCGCGTCGATCGTCGGCTTCGGCCATGTCCAGCAGCAGTTCTTCCCGCTGTCCGAGCGGCCCGAACTGTTTCTGCAACTGCGGCTGCCGGAAGGCACCGCGTTCAACGTCACCATGAACACCGTGAAGCAGGCCGAGACGCTGTTGAAAGACGACGGCGACATCGCGACCTACACGGCTTACGTCGGCAAGGGTTCGCCGCGGTTCTGGATGGGCCTCAACCCACAGCTCCCGACCGAATCCTTCGCCGAGATCGTGATCGTCGCCAAGGACGTCGCGGCGCGCGAGCGGATCAAGGCGCGGCTCGAACAGGCGGCGCATGACGGCCGGCTCGCCGAGGCTCGGGTCCGGGTCGATCGTTTCAACTTCGGCCCGCCGGTCGGATTCCCCGTGCAGTTCCGGGTGATCGGCTCCGACACCGCCAAGGTCCGCGAGATCGCCTACAAGGTGCGCGACATCGTCAAAGCCAATCCCAACGTGATCGATCCGCATCTCGATTGGAACGAGCAGTCGCCCTATCTCAAGCTGGTCGTGGATCAGGACCGCGCCCGCGCCCTCGGGCTGACGCCACAGGACGTCTCGCAGGCGCTCGCGATGCTGATCTCCGGTGCGCAGGTCACGGCGGTCCGCGATGGCGTCGAGAAGATCGGCGTCGTCGCCCGCGCGGTGGCGTCCGAGCGGCTCGATCTCGGCCGCATCGGTGAACTCACCATCACCGCGCGCAACGGCGTCGCGGTACCACTGTCGCAGATCGCCAAGGTCGAGTACGCCCATGAGGAGCCGATCCTGTGGCGTCGCAATCGCGATATGGCGATCACTGTGCGGGCCGATGTCGCCGAAGGCGTCCAAGCGCCGGACGTCACGAACGCGATCTGGCCGCAGCTCAAGGAAATCCGTGACAGCCTGCCGTCCGCCTATCGGATCGAGATCGGCGGCGCGATCGAGGAAGCCGCCAAGGGCAACGCTTCGTTGTTCATCCTGTTTCCGGTGATGGTGATCGCGATGCTGACGCTGCTGATGATCCAGTTGCAGAGCTTCCCGCGGCTGCTGCTGGTGTTTCTCACGGCGCCGCTCGGGGTAATCGGCGCCTCGCTCGGCCTCAACGTCGCCAACGCGCCGTTCGGTTTCGTCGCGCTGCTCGGTTTGATCGCGCTGGCCGGCATGATCATGCGCAACACCGTGATTCTCGTCGATCAGATCGAGACCGATGTCGCGCAGGGCGCGACCCGCCGCGAGGCGATCGTCGAAGCCACGGTGCGCCGCGCCCGGCCGGTGGTGCTCACGGCGCTCGCTGCGATCCTCGCGATGATTCCGCTGTCGCGCTCGGCGTTCTGGGGGCCCATGGCGATTACCATCATGGGCGGTCTGTTTGTCGCCACCTTCCTGACGGTGTTCTATCTGCCCGGCCTGTACGCGCTGTGGTTCCGCAAGAGTCTCGACGAGCGCGGCGGTCGTGGCGAAGCCGACCTCGCACCGCAACATGCCGATCAGGCGCAGCGCGCGTTTCCGCTTGCCGACGCCGCTGAATAATTCAATATCCGATCCAGAATGACGCTGATCACAGACAATACCGAAGCCGACATGCGCCGCCGCATCCTGGTGGTGGCGGAGCGGCTGTTCCGTCAGATCGGCTATCAGAAGACCACCGTGGCCGATATCGCCAAGGTGCTGCAGATGAGCCCCGCGAATGTGTATCGCTTCTTCGATTCAAAGAAAGCGATCCACAAGGGTGTGGCGCGTCATCTGATGGGTGAGGTCGAGCAGGCGGCGGAGAACATCGCTGCGGCGGATGGTCCGGCGGCCAAGCGGCTGCGCGACCTGCTCGGCACTATCCATCGCATGAACCGGGAGCGCTACGTCGGCGACGAAAAACTCCACGAGATGGTCGCCATCGCAATGGAGGAGAACTGGGACGTCTGCATCAATCATATGGAGCACATCCTCGCCGCCATCGGGCAGGTGGTTGCGCAAGGGGCGGCGACCGGCGAATTCGATGCGCCCGACGTGCCACTGGCGGCGGGTTGCACCTGCACCGCGATGGTTCGCTTTTTCCACCCGCAGATGATCGCGCAGAGCTTTGACAATGAGGGGCCGACGCTCGACCAGATGGTCGACTTCGTGCTTGCTGGTCTGCGCGCCGGCCGCCACACCGCTTCTCCCTAACTCCAGGAACAATCGCTTGACCGATCTGCACTCCTACGAACCGGTGAATGGCCACGGCCTCAAGCATGATCCCTTCAACGCCATCATAGCGCCGCGGCCGATCGGCTGGATTTCGTCCAGCGATGCCAAGGGCAACGTCAATCTCGCGCCTTACAGCTTTTTCAACGCCTTCAACTACACGCCGCCGCTGATCGGCTTTTCCTCGACGACATGGAAGGACACCGTCGCCAACATCCAGGAGACCGGCGAATTCGTCTGGAACCTGGTGACAATGGAATTGGCTCCGGCGATGAATGCGACGTCCGCGACCGTGCCGCACGAAGTCGACGAGTTCACTCTCGGCAACCTCACCAAGCTGCCGAGCCGGCTGGTGAAGCCGCCGCGGGTCGCCGAAAGCCCGGTGTCGTTCGAGTGCCGGTTGTCGGAGATCATCCAGCTGAAGGGCGCCGATGGTGCGCGGACCGAAGCCTGGCTGACGATCGGCGAAGTGGTCGCGGTGCATATCGACAAGCGGCTGATCCAGGATGGCGTCTACCAAACCGCGCTGGCGCATCCGATCATGCGCGCTGGGCGCCGCGGCGATTATTTCGAGATCAGGCCCGACGCGATGTTCGAAATGCCGCGTCCGGCCTGAAGGCGCCGGCGTATAACTCGTCGTGATAGTTCAGCACCGCCGCGTTGACCTGCGGCGCGAACACCCCCACCATAGAGCGAAACCGCTGCAGGTGTGCGTGTGACCACTCTGAGCCATCGCCAGTCCGAAATTCTCAACCTCGCCCGCGCCTCCGGTCGGGTGATGGTGGATGATCTCGCCCGCCGCTTCGAAGTCTCGGCGCAGACCATCCGTAAGGATCTCAACGATCTGTGCGATCAGCGCTCGCTGACGCGAATCCACGGCGGGGCGATCGTCGCCTCCGGCGTCGAGAACCTTGCTTATGAGGCGCGCCGCTTCGTCGCTGCCGAGGAAAAACGGGCGATCGGGGCCGCCGCGGCGGCGCAGATCCCGAACGGCTGCTCGCTGTTCATCAACATCGGCACCACGACCGAGGAGGTCGCGAACGCGCTGACCTCGCACGAGGAACTGCTGGTGATTACCAACAACCTCAACGTCGCGATGCTGTTGTACAAATATCCGCGGATCGAGGTGATCGTCGCCGGCGGCACGGTGCGCCGCGCCGATGGTGCGGTGATCGGCTCGGCGGCGATCAGCCTGATTGGCCAGTTCAAGGTCGACTATGCGATCATCGGCGCCTCGGCGATCGACGAGGAAGGCGCCTTGCTCGACTTCGACTACAGCGAGGTGCAAGCGTCCCAGGCGATCATCGCCAACGCCCGCAGCGTGATGCTGGTGGCCGACTCGACCAAGCTGCGGCGGAGCGCACCGGTGCGGATTGCGCATCTCAGCCAGATCCAGACGTTTGTCACCGATGAGGCGCTGCCTCCGGCGTTGCAGAGCATCTGCGACGCGCGCGGAATCCAGGTGATCGAGGCGGCCCCGAAACGCGCCGACAGCTTCGACGAAAGTGCAGCGTAGCGCGTTTTCGGGCGAGGCCGACAGCGGGCTTACGTCAAAAAAGCGTTTCAAAACAACGACTTGACACTCCGGTTCCGATGACATCGGAAGCGCAGCTTAGGCCTGACGCGCCAATCCAAATCAGAGATTGCGAAATTCACTGCGCCGGCCGTGTTGCAAATGCCACAAGGCGCTTGCTTTCGTTTTGGTTTGTGTTTTATTTCGCACCGAAAGAAATTCGACAAAAGCGAAAGCTGCAGTGCAGCAATTCGCAAGGAGCTGGGAGCGCTCGTGGCGAAGATTTTCGATCTCGCGATCATAGGCGGCGGGATCAACGGCTGTGGCATCGCGCGCGACGCGGCCGGCCGGGGCAATTCCGTTTTCCTTTGTGAGATGAACGATCTGGCCAGCGGCACCTCGTCGTGGTCGACCAAGCTGATCCACGGCGGATTGCGCTACCTCGAATATTTCGAATTTCGGCTGGTCCGTGAGGCGCTGATCGAGCGCGAGCGGCTGTGGCAGATCGCGCCGCACATCATCGGTCCGCTACGCTTCGTGTTGCCGCATCATTCCGGCTTGCGACCGGCCTGGCGGCTGCGGCTCGGGCTGTTTCTGTACGATTACATCGGCGGCCGCAGATTGCTGCCGCCGACCCGCTCGGTCGATCTCGCCCATGACGAGGTCGGCAAGCCGCTGATCCCCGGGCGCTTTACCCGCGGCTTCGAATATTCCGATTGCTTTGTCGACGACGCGCGCCTGGTCGTGCTCACCGCCCGCGACGCCGCCGAGCGCGGCGCCGACATCCGCACCCGCACCCGCGCGACCCAGGTCCGGCAAAGCGACGGCATCTGGGAGATTTCGCTCGAGGACATGCAAAGCGGCGTCCGCAGCACGATCCAGGCGCGGACGCTCGTCAATGCCGCCGGTCCCTGGGTCGAGGCCGTGCTGGCCTCCGGCGCCGGCGTCAATGCCACCTCGAAGGTGCGGCTGGTGCAGGGTTCGCACATCGTTGTGCCGAAACTCTACGCGCACGATCGCGCCTACATCTTCCAGAACGCCGATGGCCGCATCGTGTTCGCGATTCCGTATCAAGGTGATTTCACTTTGATCGGCACCACTGACCGCGACTATGACGGCGATCCCTCGCAAGTGAAGGCGACGCCGGAAGAGATCAGCTATCTCTGCGACGCTGTCAGCGCGTATTTCGCCAAGCCGGTGACGCCGGCGGATGTGGTCTGGACGTTCTCGGGCGTTCGCCCGCTGTACGACGACGGCGCCAGCGAGGCCAAGGCCGCGACCCGCGACTACGTGTTCGAGCTCGACACGCCGGGCGGCGCGCCGCTGCTGTCGATCTACGGCGGCAAGATCACGACCTATCGCCGGCTGTCCGAAGAAGCGCTGGAGAAGCTCGCGCCCTATCTGAAAGGCGCCAAGGCGAAAGAGGGCTGGACCGCGCACAAACCTTTGCCGGGCGGCGACTTTCCGACCGATGGCCTGCCGGCGCTGATCGCCGACCTCGGTCGCAACTATCCCTTCCTTTCCGCACCCCATGCGAGCCGACTCGCGCACGCCTACGGCACGCGCGCGCGCGATCTGCTCGGTGCGGCGAAGTCGATGGCCGACCTCGGCTGCGACTTCGGAGCCACATTGACGGAGGCCGAAGTCCGCTATCTGATGAATCGCGAATGGGCTCGCAGCGCGGACGATATCGTCTGGCGGCGATCAAAGCTCGGTCTGCGGCTGCCGCCCTCTGCGCTCGCCGCGATCGATCAATGGATCACCGCGCACCGCGCGTCTGAAAAGCCCCAGCAGCAGGCGGGAGGTCGGGCATGAGCGTCAGCCTGGAGAATGTCACCAGGATGCTCGACGGCCTGCCGGCGATCCGCGACGTGTCGCTGACGCTTGAGCGCGGCACGCTGAGCGTGCTGCTCGGGCCGACGTTGTCGGGCAAGACCTCGATCATGCGGCTGCTCGCCGGCCTCGACAAGCCGACCACAGGCCGCGTGCTGGTCGACGGAAAGGACGTCACCGGGTTCGACGTGCGCAAGCGTTCGGTGGCGATGGTGTATCAACAATTCATCAATTACCCGTCGCTGACGGTCTATGAGAACATCGCCTCGCCGCTGCGGGTGCAGGGCAAGTCGCGCGACGAGATCGAGCAGCGCGTGCAGGAGGCGGCCAAGCTGCTGAAGCTCGAGCCGTATCTGAAGCGCACGCCGCTGCAACTCTCCGGCGGCCAGCAGCAGCGCACCGCGATCGCCCGCGCGCTGGTCAAGGGCGCCGATCTCGTGCTGCTCGACGAGCCGCTCGCCAATCTCGACTACAAGCTGCGCGAAGAACTGCGCACCGAACTGCCGCGGATCTTCGAGGCGTCGGGTGCGATCTTCGTCTACGCCACCACCGAGCCCTCCGAGGCGCTGCTGCTCGGTGGTCGCACCGTCTGCATGTGGGAAGGACAGGTGCTGCAGACCGGCCCGACGCCGCAGGTCTATCGCCAGCCCGACACCATGCGGGTCGCGCAGGTGTTCTCAGATCCGCCGCTCAACATCGTCGGCGCGGAGAAGAAGGCCGGCACCGTGCACTATGCTGGCGGCGTCACGGCGCCCGCCACCGGCGTCTTCGCCGGGCTCGGCGACGGCGCCTATCGCGTCGGCTTCCGCGCCCATCAGATCGAGGTCGCGCGCGTCAATCCCGATCGCCACGCGTTCCAGGCCACTGTCGCGGTGACCGAGATCACCGGCTCGGAGAGCTTCGTGCATCTCAAGCGCGGCGACGACAATTGGGTCGCGGTGCTGCACGGCGTGCACGAGTTCGAACCGGGCCAAACCCTGGACGCGATCCTCGACCCCGCCAATCTGTTCGTGTTCGACGCGGCCGACCGCCTCGTCGCCGCGCCGAAGCCGATGTGACGGAGAGGGCCGATGGCGCGCATTGACCTGGTCGACCTTGCCCATTCCTACCTCGTTGGCGACAATCTGCCGGCGGCCGCCTATGCGTTGAAGCCGGTGTCGATGACCTGGCGGCAGGGCGGCGCCTACGCGCTGCTCGGCCCCTCAGGCTGCGGCAAGACCACGCTGCTCAATCTGATCTCCGGCATCGTCACGCCGTCGCGCGGCCAGATCCAGTTCGACGGCAGGGATGTCACCCGGCTGTCGACCCGTGAGCGCAACATCGCGCAGGTGTTCCAGTTTCCGGTGATCTACGACACCATGACGGTGCGTGAGAATCTGGAATTCCCGCTGAAGAACCGCGGCGTGCCGAAGCCCGAGATCGACGCGCGAGTCGCCGAGATCGCCGATCTGCTCGACCTCACGCCGCATCTGAAACGCAAGGCGACGCGGCTCACGGCGGATGCCAAGCAGAAGATTTCACTCGGCCGCGGTCTGGTCCGTTCCGACGTTTCTGCGATCCTGTTCGACGAGCCGCTGACGGTGATCGATCCGCATCTGAAGTGGGAACTGCGCTCGAAGCTGAAGGCGCTGCATCGCGCGCTCGATCTCACGATGATCTACGTCACCCACGACCAGACCGAAGCGCTGACCTTCGCCGACACCGTCGTGGTGATGCACGACGGTCGCGTCGTGCAGAGCGGAACGCCCGAGGAATTGTTCGATCGGCCGGCGCACACCTTCGTCGGTTACTTCATCGGTTCGCCGGGCATGAACATCGTGCCGGCGCAGATCCGCGGCCGCGAGGCGCTGATCGACGGCCATGCGATCACGCTCACCCGCGGCTATGACCATCTGCCGGTGGGCGCCAAGATCGAAATCGGTGTCCGACCGGAGTTCGTTCACCTCACCGCCAGGGCGCCGGGGCTGATGACCGGGCGGATCGAGCGGATCGACGATCTCGGCCGCATCCGCTTCGCCTGGGTGCGGGTCGGCGGCGCCCGCTTCGCCGCGCGCGTGCCGGACGGCTTCTCCGCCGATGGCGACGAGGCCGGCCTGATGTTCGAGTCGTCGCGCATCCACGTCTACGCTGACAGTGAAATCGTCGAAGGCCGCGCACTGGAGCAGGTCGCCTGATGGAGAAGATCGTCAACCAGAAAGCCTGGTTCCTGGTGCTGCCGGTGTTCGCCATCGTCGCGTTCTCGGCGATCCTGCCGTTGATGACGGTCGTGAACTATTCGATGCAGGACACTTTCGGCAACAACCAGTTCTTCTGGAACGGGGTCGGCTGGTTCAAGGAATTGCTCGATCCCTCGACCGATCTCGGCGGCCGGTTCTTCGCCTCGCTGTGGCGCAATCTGGCGTTCTCGGCGATCATCCTCGCGATCGAGGTGCCGCTCGGCATCGTGGTCGCGCTGGCGATGCCGCGCCACGGCTGGTCGGTCGCCGCCTGTCTGGTGATCATGGCGCTTCCGCTGCTGATCCCGTGGAACGTGGTCGGCACGATCTGGCAGATCTTCGGCCGGCCCGACATCGGCCTGCTCGGCTACACGCTGAACAGCCTGGGCATCAATTACAACTACGTCTCCAACGAATTCGACGCCTGGGCGACGGTGGTGGTGATGGACGTCTGGCACTGGACCAGCCTGGTGGCGCTGTTGTGTTACGCCGGCCTGAAATCGATCCCGGATGCCTATTATCAGGCGGCGCAGATCGACGGCGCGTCGCGCTGAGCGGTGTTCAAGGCGATCCAGCTGCCGAAGATGCACCGGGTTCTGCTGATCGCGGTGCTGCTGCGCTTCATGGACAGCTTCATGATCTACACCGAGCCGTTCGTCGTCACCGGCGGCGGGCCCGGCAATTCGACCACCTTCATTTCGATCGAACTCGTCAAGATCGCGCTCGGCCAGTTCGACCTCGGCAAGGCCGCGGCGCTGTCGATCGTCTACAACCTGATCATCATCATCGTGTGCTGGGTGTTCTACACGGTGATGACCAACGCCGGCGCCGAGCGCCAGCAGACCCCCGGGAGCGCCTGATGCACTCGATCCCAGGCCGCCGCGTCGTGATGGCGCTCTATCTGCTGTTCCTGATGTTGCCGATCTACTGGCTCGTCAATATGAGCTTCAAGACCAATAGTGAAATCGTCACGACGATGACGCTGTGGCCGCATCAGCCGACGCTCGAGAATTACCGGACGATCTTCACCGATCCGAGCTGGTATTCGGGTTACATCAATTCGCTGCAATACGTCGTCATCAACACCGTGCTGTCGATCTCGTTCGCGCTGCCGGCGGCTTATGCGTTCTCGCGGTATCGCTTCCTCGGCGACAAGCATCTGTTCTTCTGGCTGCTGTCGAACCGGATGGCGCCGGCCGCGGTCTACGCGCTGCCGTTCTTCAACCTGTATTCGGCGATCAATCTGTTTGATACGCCGTGGGCGGTGGCGCTGGCGCATTGCCTGTTCAACGTGCCCTTGGCGGTGTGGATTCTCGAAGGCTTCGTCTCCGGCGTGCCGCGCGAGATCGACGAGACCGCGTTCCTCGACGGCTATTCGTTCCCGCGATTCTTCGTAAAGATTCTGATGCCGTTGATTGCCTCGGGCATCGGCGTGGCGGCGTTCTTCTGCTTCATGTTCTCGTGGGTGGAGTTGCTGCTGGCGCGAACGCTGACCTCCGTCAACGCCAAGCCGATTTCGGCGGTGATGACGCGGACCGTGTCGGCCGCCGGCATGGACTGGGGCCTGCTCGCCGCCGCCGGCGTGCTCACCATCATCCCGGGCGCGCTGGTGATCTGGTTCGTCCGCAACTACATCGCGCGCGGCTTCGCGCTTGGCCGGGTGTAGGAGGCGCGTGTGCCCCCAAAAAGCGGACGCCGGTTTTCGGACCAGATCATGCGCAAGGAGTAACGTCGTGGATCATTTCGCATGGATGGCATGGACCGGGCCGACCGCGATCTTCTTCGTGGCGCTCGCCGCGACGCTCGCGACCATGACGTGGTTGGCCGTCGCCTATCCCGAGATCGAGCGTGTCGGCGTGCTGCGGATTCCGACGACCCGCGGCGACCGGCTGTTTCTGTCGCTGATTCTCGCCGCCGTGATTCACCTGGTATGGATCGCGGTGGTGGGGACCGATCCGCTGCTGACGCTGCCGGTCGGAGAAGGAATTGAAGTGTCGAGCCTGTGGCTCGCCACTGTGCTGTCGCTGCTCTCCGCCGTTGCGATTTTCCGCACGGTGTGAGTGGCGAATGAGTGACAGGTTCGGGATCAACCCGGGGCCTGACGTTGTCGCTTAACGGAGGAACCAAGGATGCGAGACTTGACCAGACGGAAGACCCAGCCCCGCCGGCTGCGGCTGATGACGATGGCGAGCGCCGCCGCGCTGATGGCGGCGTCGATGACGCTGGCGGCTCCGGCGTGGGCCGCCGACGAGGCGGCGCTGAAGAAATGGATCGACGATGAGTTTCAACCTTCGACGTTGTCGAAGGAGGAGCAGCTCAAGGAATTGCAGTGGTTCGCAAAGGCGGCCGAGCCGTTCAAGGGGATGGATATCAACGTCGTCTCCGAGACGATCACCACGCACGAATACGAAGCCAAGACGCTCGCCAAGGCGTTCTCCGAGATCACCGGCATCAAGCTGAAGCACGACCTGATCCAGGAAGGCGACGTCGTCGAGAAGCTGCAGACCCAGATGCAGTCCGGCAAGAACGTCTATGACGGCTGGATCAACGATTCGGACCTGATCGGCACGCATTTCCGCTACGGCCAGGCCATCGCGCTGTCGGACTACATGGCCGGCGAGGGCAAGGCCGTCACTCTGCCGACCCTCGACATCGAGGACTTTATCGGCCGGTCGTTCACCACGGCGCCCGACAAGAAGATGTACCAACTTCCGGACCAGCAGTTCGCGAACCTTTACTGGTTCCGGTACGACTGGTTCACCAACGCGGACTACAAGGCCAGGTTCAAGGCGAAATACGGCTATGAGCTGGGCGTGCCGGTGAACTGGTCGGCCTATGAGGACATCGCGGAATTCTTCACCAACGACGTCAAGGAGATCGACGGCGTCAAGGTCTATGGCCACATGGACTACGGCAAGAAGGACCCGTCGCTCGGCTGGCGCTTCACCGACGCCTGGCTGTCGATGGCCGGCAATGGCGACAAGGGCCTCCCGAACGGCCGGCCGGTCGACGAATGGGGCGTCCGGATGGAAGGCTGCCGTCCGGTCGGCTCCTCGGTGGAGCGCGGCGGCGACACCAACGGTCCCGCATCGGTCTATTCGATCGTGAAGTATCTCGACTGGATGAAGAAGTATGCCCCGCCGCAGGCGCAGGGCATGACCTTCTCCGAGTCGGGCCCGGTGCCGGCGCAGGGCAACGTCGCCCAGCAGATGTTCTGGTACACCGCCTTCACCGCCGACATGGTGAAGCCCGGCCTGCCGGTGGTGAACGCCGACGGCACGCCGAAGTGGCGGATGGCGCCCTCGCCGAAGGGCGCCTATTGGAAGGAAGGCATGAAGCTCGGCTATCAGGACGTCGGTTCCGGCACGCTCTTGAAGTCGACCCCGGCGGATCGCCGCAAGGCGGCATGGCTGTATCTGCAGTTCATCACCTCGAAGACGGTGAGCCTGAAGAAGAGCCATGTCGGTCTCACCTTTATCCGTGAGAGCGATATCTGGGACAAGTCGTTTACGGAACGCGCACCGAAGCTCGGTGGTCTGATCGAGTTCTATCGCTCGCCGGCCCGCGTGCAATGGTCGCCGACCGGCAACAACATCCCGGACTATCCGAAGCTGGCGCAGCTTTGGTGGCAGAACATCGGCGATGCCTCCTCCGGCGCCAAGACCGCGCAGGCGGCGATGGACTCGCTGGCGGCGGCGCAGGACTCGGTGCTCGAGCGCCTCGAGAAGTCGAAGGTGCAGGGCGACTGCGGTCCGAAGCTGAACAAGAAGGAGACCGCCGAGTACTGGTACGCGAAGTCGGAAAAGGACGGCAACATCGCTCCGCAGCGCAAGCTCGCGAACGAGAAGCCGAAGGGTGAAACCGTCGACTACGACACCCTGATCAAGTCCTGGCCGGCCTCGCCGCCGAAGCGCGCCGAAGCGAAGTAAGCGACGCGCCGAGCAACAACGCGAAAGGCCGGGAGCGATCCCGGCCTTTCTGATTCAGGAGTGGCTTTTCAAGAAGTCATTCCGGGGCGCCGCGGAGCGGCGAACCCGGAGTTCCGAGCCGTTGTCGCATCGTCGCACCAACCTCTTGATTCCGGGTTCGCGCTTCGCGCGCCCCGGAATGACGGGTTGAGAGGCCTTGTCGTTATTGCGCCGCCTGTAGCGACTCCAATGTCGGGTAGTCGGTGTAGCCCTTGGCGCCGCCGCCATAGAAGGTCGCCTTGTCCGGCTTATTGAGGGGCGCGCCGTTCTTCAGGCGCTCGACGAGGTCGGGATTCGAAATGAACGGCGTGCCGAATGCGATCAGATCGGCCTCGCCGGCGTCGAGTACCTTGTTGGCGAGCGCGAGGTCGTAGCCGTTGTTGCCGATATAGGTGCCGCTGAAGCGCTTGCGCAGGCTTGCATAGTCGAACGGGGCGTTGTCGCGCGGGCCGCCGGTCGCCCCCTCGATCACGTGGATGTAGACCAGCTTCAGCGCGTTGAGCTGGTCGACGATGTAGTCGAACAGCGGCTGCGGATCAGAGTCCGAGATGCCGTTGGCCGGGGTCACCGGCGACAGCCGGATGCCGGTGCGGCCGGCGCCGATCTCGTCGGCCACCGCCTTGGCAACTTCGAGCATCAGCTTCGCGCGGTTCTCGATCGATCCGCCATAGGCGTCGGTGCGTTTGTTGGCGCCGTCCTTGGCGAACTGGTCGAGCAGATAGCCGTTGGCGGCATGAATTTCGACGCCGTCGAAACCGGCCGCGATCGCATTGGCGGCGCCCTGGCGGAACGCATCGACGATTCCGGGAATCTCATTCAACTCCAGCGCGCGGGGCTCGGAGACATCCACGAACTTGCCGCCGACGAAGGTCTTGGTGTTGGCCTTGATCGCCGAAGGCGCGACCGGGGCGCCGCCGTTCGGTTGCAGGTCGACATGAGAGATGCGGCCGACGTGCCAGAGCTGGATGAAGATCTTGCCGCCGCGCTTGTGCACCTCGTCGGTGACTTTGCGCCAAGCCGCGATCTGCTCCTTGGAATAGATGCCGGGGGTGTCCTGATAGCCTTGGCCCTGCTGCGAGATCTGGCTCGCTTCGGTGATCAGCAGCCCGGCGCCGGCGCGTTGGCCATAATACTCCACCGCGAGCGGATTGGGCACCAGCCCCTCGGGAATCGCGCGATTGCGCGTCAGCGGCGCCATCGCCGTGCGGTTGGAGAGCGTGATCGAGCCGAGCTGGTAGGGCTCGAAGAGTTTGGAATTGGTCATTGTGCCGTTCCCGGGAAGATTGCGAATAGGGAGGAACTTGGGGCTCGCCGCGGGAAAGGCAATGGTTCGGCCGCAAAATAGATGCGACTGCATGAAATATTGGAATGCCGTCCCCGAAACTGCGCCCGGCACCTTCTGGACTTGCTACAGGGCCAGCCGAAAAGGGAATAGCGTTTCGCGCAATTCGGGTGCGCGGGGGATCTTTCGTTACGGAATTCGACGCTGCAGATGAATGCCGCAGATGGAAGTGCGTTCCGACCGTTTGGTCGGCGGCGTGGTATCGCCGCCGACCTCGAACGTGAATCTCAACGAGCAGATCTGTCCGCTACGGAGGATGTCGTCCTCAAGCGCCAGCCCTAAGGCCTTGGCGGCGGAAGAACCAGAACGCGATCGGGGCCACGAACAGCGTGCAGAACGCGGGAAGAGCCGCCGATTGCAGAATCTCGGTTGCGGTGAGGACTTCGCCGCCAATGCCGAACTTGCCGAGCACGATGGCGATCACGAGGGTGATGATCGGCGCGACGACGATCGTGGCGGCGCCGGCGGCCTGCGACATCATTTTACCGTTCGGAGCAGCGGTTGCGAGCGCACGCGCCACCACAATGGCGGCCGCGAAAGCAACCGCTGTAAGCATCAAGAGAAACGTCATTTCAACTTCCTGTTTAGTCGGACGATTTTGCCGTTCGGTATCCGAATAGGCAGGGCGTCCTTTCGAGAGGGGCGCGATACCGAGAGAGCGCCCCGAACGGCAACAGGATACTCTGTGCATCTGCACATGAGATTGATCTGGCGCAGATTACGCCGTGTTCCGGCGCGTCAGGAGCGCGCAGGCAAATGTGGCCTCCGACGTTCGTCGCAGCTCACTCCGCCGGCTTGGGCGACCCCCGCAACCTGCCGACGATCCCGGTCGGGAAGAAATACACGCTGGCGACGAACAGCAGCCCCAGCCACAGCAGCCAGCGATCCGGATGCAGCAGGCCTGGGAGCAGCGGAAGCCCGGCCTCGGTGGCGGCATTGGAGGCCGCGCCCATCAGCGCCTGCAGGTAATTCTGCGCCAGGATGAAGATCGTCGCGCCGATGATCGCGCCGTAGATCGTGCCCATGCCGCCGATCACCACCATCAGCAGAATGTCGAGCATGATCGAGAAGCTCAGCGAGGTGTCTGGCCCGGCATAGCGCAGCCACATCGCGTTGAGCACGCCGGCGGACGCCGCCACCAGCGCGGCGATGACGTTGGCGTAAGTGAGATGAAACACGGTGCGATAGCCGAGCGCCTCGGCGCGGAAGCGATTCTCGCGGACCGCCTGCAGCACCCGGCCGAACGGCGAGTTCACCACCCGCAACAGCCCGAGGATCATCGCCGCGCAGCCGACGAAGATGACGTAATAGGTCAGGATCCGGCCGTTGACCCGGACGCCGAACAGATCCTTGATGAACACCGTTCCCGGCCGCAGCAGCTCCGGAAGCTGGAAGCTGCGACCGTCCTCGCCGCCGGTCAGCCACGACAACTGCGACGCCAGCACCAGAAAGGCGGAGGCGACCGCCAGCGTGATCATCGCGAAGAAGATCGCCTCGACCCGCAGCGAGAACAGCCCGATGCCGAGCGCGAGCAGCGCCGCCAGCGGCAGGCCGATCACGATGCCGGCCGCGACCGCGCCCCAGCTCGGCCCCATCGTGTACAGCGCGATCGCCACCGCATAGCTGCCGATGCCGTAGAACATCGTGTGCGCGAACGACACCGTGCCGGTGTAGCCGAGCAGCAGATCATAGGACGCGACCAACGCCGCGAAGATGCAGATCTTGGCGGCGACGTTGAGCGGCTTGGCGCCGGGGAACAGGAACGGCGTGATCGCCAGCACCGCGATGATCGCGATCAGCATCAACGACAGCGCCCGGCTGCGCGGCGGATCGCCGGACAGGATCATCATCGGGAAATCCTCATCGGCGAACTTGTCATCGGCTGGTCACCGCATACAGGCCGCGCGGCCGCCACATCAGGATCGCGACCATCAGCAGGATGTTGGAGACCAGCGCCAGCTTCGGCACCAGGAAGCCGCCGTAATTCGCGACCATCGCCACCAGCAGCGCGCCGATGAAGCAGCCGCCGATCGAGCCCAGCCCACCGATGATCACCACGATGAACACCAGCACGGTGAGATCGTTGCCCATCGAGGCGTGAACCTGCTCGCGATACAGCGCCCACATGATGCCGCCGAAGCCGGCCAGCGCCGAGCCGACCATGAACACGCCGAGGAACAGCCGCTTGATGTGATAGCCGAGCGCCTCGACCATCTCGCGGTTCTCGACGCCGGCGCGGATCAGCAGGCCGATCTTGGTACGGTTCAGCACCAGCTGGATCGCCACGAACACTGCGATGCCGACCAACATCACCAGCAGGCGATATTTCGCGATCGCGATGTCGCCGATGATGAACGAGCCGCGCAGCGCGGTCGGCAGCGGCACCGGAATGATCTGCGGCCCCCACAGCGCGTACAGCGCCTGCTCGGCGACGATCAGCCCGCCGGTGGTCATCAGGATCTGTTTGAGGTGCTGGCCGTAGACCGGCAGGATCAGCAGGCGCTCGACCACGAGGCCGAGCGCGCCGGACACCGCCATCGCCGCAAGCGCCGCCGGCGCCAGCACCGCGAGATTGGTCAACAGCGAATCCGCCTGCGACATCCCGGCCAGCGGCAGCAGCACCAGCGTCGCCACATAGGCGCCGACGGCGATGAAGGCGCCGTGGCCGAAATTCAGCACGTCCATCAGCCCGAACACCAGCGTCAGGCCGGACGCCATGATGAAGATCATCATCCCCATCGCGAGACTGGCGACCGTCAGCGTCACCCAGGAACTGAACGAGCCGACCAGCGGCAGCATCAACAGCGCCAGGAACAGCGGCAGCAGCACCGGCGCGAGATCGCGCTTCGGCTTCGGCAGCGCGTCGGAGGCGGTGAGGTCGGTCATTGATGTGCCTCCAGGCTGAGGCCGAGCAGGCGTTCCTGCAGCGGGATGTCGGCCGCGAGTTCGGCCATCGCGCCGCGATGCACGATCCTGCCATTGTCCATCACCAGCACCGAATCGCCGATCTGCTGCGCGGCATGGAAATTCTGTTCGACCAGCAGGATGGTGGCGCCGGAGCGCTTGATTTCGGCGAAGCATTCGATCAGCGATCCGATGATCGCCGGCGCCAGCCCCTTGGTCGGCTCGTCGATCAGCAGCAGCTTGCGCGGCTCGATGATCGCGCGCGCGATCGACAGCATTTGCTTCTGTCCGCCGGACAGCGAGCCTGCGCGCGACAGCCAGAATTTTCGCAACGGCGGGAAAAAGCCGAAGATCCAGTCGAGCCGCTTGCCGTCGAGGTCGCCGTCCCGTGCCGCGAGGATCAGGTTTTCCTTCACCGTGAGATCGGAAAACACCGCCATGGTCTCTGGCACGTAACCGACGCCGAGCCGGGCGATCTCCGGCGTCGCCATCGCCTCGATGCGCCGGCCGGCGAGCGTGATCTGCCCCTGCGAGGCGGGCCACAGCGCCATGATGGTGCGCAGCGTCGTCGTCTTGCCGGCGCCGTTGCGGCCGAGCAGCATCGTGGTCTTGCCCTCGGCGACGGTGAAATCCACCCCCTGCAGAATGTGATAGCGCCCGATATTGGTGTGCACGCCGGACAGCGTCAGCAGGTCGGTCATTCTCCCCTCTCCCGCTTGCTTAGGAGAGGCCGGGGGTGGGGGAGCCGCAGGCACTGTGCGCGTGGCGCCCTCACCCCAACCCTCTCCCGCAGGCGGGAGAGGGAGCGCGCTTCTATGCGTGGATAGTTTGCCACCAACATCGTCCTCATGCGGCGCTCTTTCCAGGCGCGATGCCGAGATAGGCTTCCTGCACGATCGGCGAGGCGATCACTTCGGCCGGCTTGCCGTCGGCGACGAGCTGGCCGTTATGCAGCACGATGATGCGGTCGGCGAGCGAGCGCACCACGTCCATCTTGTGTTCGACCAGCAGGATGATCTTGCTCGGATCGGCTTTTAACCGCGCGATCAGGTCGAGCACCACCGGCACCTCGTCGACGCTCATGCCTGCGGTCGGCTCGTCGAACATGTAGACCTTCGGCTCCAGCGCCATCATCAGCGCGACTTCGAGCTTGCGCTGGTCGCCGTGCGACAGCGCGGTCGCGGCGGCGTTGCGCCGGCTGCCGAGCGCGACGCTGTCGAGGATCGCGTCGGCGCGTTCGATCAGGTCGCGCCGCGTCCGCCACGGCCGCAGCATGTCGTAATGCGCGCCGCTATGCGCCTGCACCGCCAGCCGGACGTTTTCCTCGACGCTGAGATTGGGAAACAGATTGGTGAGCTGGAACGCGCGGCCGAGCCCGGCGCGGGTGCGCAGCGGCGCGGTCATCCGGGTGATGTCCGCGCCCTCGAACAGGATGCGGCCGGCGCTCGGCCGCAACTGACCCGAGACCAGATTGAAATACGTCGTCTTGCCGGCGCCGTTCGGCCCCACGATCGCGGTCAGCTCGCCGGGCCGAAATGCGCAGCTCACCGCATTGACGGCGACATGTCCGCCGAAGCGAATGGTGAGGTCCTGGGTTTCGAGGGTGGTCATGGGGTCTCGGTTGGCCTACGCGCCGCAGCCTGAGAGTTCGTCATTCCGGGATGCGCCCTTGGGGCGCAGGCCCGGAATCCATACTCCCGGCGATGGTTATGGATTCCGGGCTCGCGCTGACGCGCGCCCCGGAATGACAATGGTGATCGCTGTGCGCCCGATCACCGCTTGTTCTTGATCGGGATCGTCATGTCCTCGATCTTCAGCTCGCGCACCGGCTCGAGCACCGCCCAGGCGAGGTTCGGATCGGCCTTGACCTTGAAGTGATACATGCTCTGCAGCGCCTGATGGTCTTCCTTGCGGAACATCATCTTGCCCTTCGGCGTGTCGAACTCCATGCCTTCCATCGCCGCGATCAGCTTCTCGGTGTCGGTCGATTTCGCCTTCTGCACGGCGGTGACCACCGCCATCGCCGCGGAGAAACCGCCGGCGGTGAAGAAATCCGGCGGCGCGTTGAAGCGCTTCTGATGCTCGGTCACCAGCCAGTCGTTGATCGGGTTCTTCGGGATGTCGTAATAGTAATAGGTCGCGCCTTCCATGCCGGGCAGTCGCTTGTAGGCGGCGAGTGCCGGCAGGATGTTGCCGCCGGTGGACAGTTCGATGCCGTAGCGCTTCGGGTCCATGTCCTGCAGCTTGGTCAAGGGATCGCCGCCGCCGGCCCAGACCACCCAGATGATCTTCTTGCCGGGCTTGTCTTTCAGCGTGTCGAACAACCGCTGCCCGACCGCGGTGAAGTCGGTGGTGGTGGTCGGGACATATTCCTCGGCGGCGAGCGTCGCGCCGGTCTTGGTCAGCGCCTCCTTGAAGGCGGCGACGCCGTCGCGGCCGAACGCGTAGTCCTGCGCCAGCGTGGCGATGGTGACGCCTTGCTTGCCGATTGCGACCGCGTTTGAGATCGCGTCCTGCGAGGAATTGCGGCCGGTGCGGAAGATGTAGCGATTCCATTTCTCGCCGGTGATCTGGTCGGCGACCGCGGGCTCGACGATCAGGATCTTCTTGTTCTCTTCGGCGACCGGCAGGTCGGCCAGCGCCGCGGCCGACGACGAGGTGCCGATCGCGATGTCGGCGCCGTCGTCCTGATAGGCTTCGGCGAGCGCGGCCTTGGAGAGGTCGGGCTTGCTCTGATCGTCCTTGGTGATCACCTTGATCTTGCGGCCGTCGAGCGTCATCGTGCCCTTGGTCGCGTATTCGAGGCCCATCATCAGGCCGGTTTCGGTCTGCTTGGCGTAGGCTTCGAGCGGTCCCGTCTTGCCGTAGATCAGCGCGATCTTGAGGTCGTCGGCTCGGGCGGCGACCGTCGCGGTCAGCGTGAGGGCCGCAGCTGCAACAATGGAAAGATGACGCACGTTCTTCCTCCAGGTTTTGTTGCGCCGAACCCTAGAGCAACTTCGCAGAACTGGAAACGCCGCCGGACGAACTTTTCCGCTATTGCGAGGGTTGGGCCGGTGGATTGCGGCGTCGTTCGGCTGGCGCAATGCCGGGCCTTTGCGCCGGACGGAACGGTGGTTCGGCCGATGCGGAAGGTGCGGGCGTGGCCATGCCGCCCATCCTTGTGAGTAGTTCTGCGGTCGGCCAGGAATCCGCCGGCAGGCCGTATTTGATCTGCATCGCCTTTACGCCGGTGCGGGTTTGCTGGCCGAGCACGCCGTCGATCTTGCCGACGTCGAAGCCGGCCCGCACCAGCAACTGTTGCAATTGCTTCATCTCGTTGAATTGCAATTGCGCCACCTGCGCATTGGGCTTGCGCATCGGCGCTGCGCCGGCGATGCGGGTGGCGAGATAGGCCGCGGTGGTCGAATAGATCAGCGAGTTGTTCCATTCGGTATAGGCGGCGAAATTCGCGTAAGCGAGAAACGCCGGGCCGGAGCGGCCCATCGGCAGCAGCAGCGACGCCGGCAGTGCGTCGCTTTGCAGCGGCCGTCCGTCGGCCGAGGTCACGCCCCATTGCGCCCATTGCGAACGCGGATGCTTGACCAAGAGATCGGCCTGATCCCAGGGAAGATTGGCCGGCACCGCCACTTCCTGCAGCCAGGGCTCGCCGCGCCGCCATTTCAGCCCGGTCGCGATGTAGTGTGCCGTCGAGCCGATGACGTCGGCGGGGCTGCGCAGCATGTCGCGGTGGCCGTCGCCGTCATAGTCGACCGCGTAGTCGTAATAATGCCGCGGCAGGAATTGCGTCTGGCCGAGCTCGCCGGCCCAGGAGCCGATCATCTCGGCCGGCGCCAGATCGCCGCGGTCGACGATCTTCAGCGCCGCGATGGTCTCCTGCTGAAACATCTCGGAGCGGCGGCAATCATAGGCCAGCGACACCAGCGAGCGCAGCGTCGAGAGGTTGCCCTGCACCGCGCCAAAATCGCTTTCCAGCGCCCAGAACGCCGCGATCACCGCCGGCGGCACGCCGTAGTCCTTCTCGGCGCGGGCGAACGCCTGCGCGTGCTGCCTGATCATCTGCTGGCCCTTGACGCGCCGGCCCTCCGACGCCATCCGCCCGGCGAATACCGTGAAGATCTGCCCGAACACCCGCTGGCCACGGTCGCGATTGACGATGCCCTGATCGTAGACGAGATACGGCCCCGCCGCGCTCAGGGCCCGCTGCGACACCCCGGCGGCAACCGCCTGCTGCTTCAGCCCGGCAAGAAACTGATCGAAGCTCTGCCCGCCGTGACACGATGCGCCGCGCTGGGCGAGGGCGGGAGAGGCGGAGAGTAATGCAGCCGATGCGATCGTTGCCACCGCGGCGACTGCGCCGAAAGATCTCCGCAACTGTCGCGCCGTCGCTTTGAGCCGCAGCATCGCATTCTCCACGAAAGTCATCGCCGGCTTGACCCGGCGATCCATCAAATCAGAAGAGCTGACTGTTGTGTGGATGGATTGCCGGGTCAAGCCCGGCAATGACGACGTCTCCTGGTCGAGCCGCGACGGCCGAACGTGTCCCTCCGTCATAGCGAGGAGCGAAGTGACGAATCGATCCAGCGCTGTGCACCGAGCCTCTGGATTGCTTCGCTTCGCTCGCAATGACCCTGAAAGTCAGTGCGCGGCTATCAAGCGGAGAACGCGCCTCACAACTCCCGCGCATTGCTGAATGCAAAACTCGACGCCCGCCTTGTGTTCTCGTCCAGGATCAGCGTCCGGGTGATCGGCGGCTCCGCGCGCTGGCTGCAGTGTTCGCGTTCGCAGAGGCGGCAGTTGACGCCGATCGGGGTGCCTTCGGCTTTGTCCAGATCCATCCCGGCGGCGTAGATCAGTTTGGCGGCGTGGCGGATTTCGCAGCCGAGGCCGAGCGCGAAGCGCGGCTGCGGTTGCGGATGCGGCGCTACCGGCCGGCGGACCATCTGGGCGATCGAGAAGTAGCGGCTGCCGTCGGGCAGTTCGATCACCTGCTTCAGGAGGCGATCCGGCGTGTCGAAGGTCGAGTGCACGTTCCACAACGGGCAGGTGCCGCCGAATTTCGAGAACGGGAAGGTGCCGGAGGAGAAACGCTTGGAGACGTTGCCGGCATTGTCGACCCGCAGCAGGAAGAACGGCACGCCGCGCGCGTTCGGCCGCTGCAGCGTGGTGAGGCGGTGGCAGACCTGCTCGAAGCCGGCGTTGAAGCGCTGCGCCAGTACGTTGACGTCGTAGCTGAGCTGCTCCGCGGCGGTGAGGAACGCGGCGTAGGGCATCATCACCGCGGCGGCGAAGTAGTTGCCGAGGGTGATGCGGTACAGCCGCCGCGCCGGCTCGTCGAGCGCGCCGGAGCGGTGCACGATGGCGTCGATCACGCCGCCATGCTCGCTGAGGCCGGTCTGGAACGCGATCTGGAAGGCGCGGCCCGGCCCGTCGATCAATTCCGAGATCAGCAATTGCCGGCGGTGGCGGTCGAACCGGCGCAGCGTCTCCCGCATCACGTCGACCGGCATGATCCGTGTGGTGATCGCGTGGCGCTCGCGCAGGCGGTCGTCGAGCGCGCCGTAGACATCCTGCGAACTGACGTTGAGTTCGTCGCGCACCGCTTCCGCCGCCTGCTCCAGCTCCGGAAAATAGTTGCGGTTGGCCTCGATCAGATCGCGAACGCGCTCGATCGGGTTGGCCTCGTAGCGGATCTGTTCGCGGTCGGCCATCTGCGCCGCGACCATCGTTTCGCCGCGCCGCGCCTCGGTGTAGGCGGCGTAAAGCCGCTGGAGTGAATGGGTGACGCCGGGGCAAAGCTCTGCGAGGTCGCGCAGCTCCTGCTTCGGTAGGTCGATCTGGCGGAACAGCGGGTCCGAAAAGATCTCGTTGAGCTCGGCGAAGAACCGGTCCTCGTCGGCGGTGGCGAGGTCGCGCAGATCGAGGTCGTAGGTTTCCGCCAATCGCAGCAGGATCTGTGCGGTCACCGGCCGTTGGTTCCGCTCGATCAGGTTGATATAGCTCGGCGAGATTCCCAGTCCCTCGGCGATCTGGGTCTGCGACAGGCCAAGCTGCTGACGGATTCGGCGGAACCGAGGTCCGACGAACAGCTTTTTCCCGGATTCACCCGCCATGTCGCGATTCCTGCCAAGCGCCGTTTGTGACAAAATTTACAAAATTACAATTGTTACATGTGTGGATGTTACATGACATCACCATTCGTTCGCAAGAGGTCTGTACGTTTTCCGCGATCTCGCGTTTAGCTCTCGCCACGTTTCGCACCGCACTGTCACGAATGTCGACGACGAGAAGCGCTGCGGATTTGTCGTTATCGAAGGGATCATGGACATGAACTTCCAGCCACGTGGGATCAGCGATCGGGCCATTCAGGGGCCGTCCTCTTATCAGAGCGAAATCGAAGCGGCCGAAGCCCTTCTCAAGGACCAGCCCACCTGGAACGGCGTGAAAGCCGAGGCCGTGGCCCGTATGCGCTTGCAGAACCGCTTCAAGACCGGCCTCGATGTCGCGCGCTACACGGCTGCGCTGATGCGTGCCGACATGGCGGCCTACGACGCTGACAGCACGAAATATACCCAGTCGCTCGGTTGCTGGCACGGCTTCATCGCGCAGCAGAAGCTGATTTCGGTGAAGAAGCACTTCGGCACGACCGATCGCACCTATCTTTATCTGTCCGGCTGGATGATCGCGGCGCTGCGCTCCGAGTTCGGACCGCTGCCCGACCAGTCGATGCACGAGAAGACCTCGGTGCCGGCGCTGATCGAAGAGCTCTACACCTTCCTGCGTCAGGCGGATTCCCGCGAGCTGAACACCATCTTCCGTGACCTCGACGCTGCCCGCAAGGCCGGCGACAAGGCGAAGGAAGCCGCGCTGATCGAAAAGATCGACAATTTCCAGACCCACGTCGTGCCGGTGATCGCCGACATCGACGCCGGCTTCGGCAATGCCGAGGCGACCTATCTGCTGGCCAAGAAGATGATCGAAGCCGGCGCCTGCGCGCTGCAGATCGAGAACCAGGTGTCCGACGAAAAGCAGTGCGGCCATCAGGACGGCAAGGTGACGGTGCCGCACGAGGTCTTCCTGGCGAAGATCCGCGCTTGCCGCCACGCCTTCCTCGAACTCGGCGTCGAAGACGGCGTCATCGTCACCCGCACCGATTCGCTCGGCGCAGGCCTGACGCAGCAGATCGCCGTCAGCCATCAGCCGGGCGACATCGGCGACCAGTACAACAGCTTCCTGGACTGCGAAGAGGTCGACGCCACCAAGGTCGGTAACGGCGACGTCATCATCAGCCGAAACGGCAAGCTGCTGCGCCCGAAGCGCCTGGCGAGCAACCTGTATCAGTTCCGCGAAGGCACCGGTGCGGATCGCTGCGTGCTCGACAGCATCACCTCGCTGCAGAACGGCGCCGATCTGCTGTGGATCGAGACCGAGAAGCCGAATATCGAGCAGATCGCCTCGATGGTCGATCGTATTCGCGAGGTGGTCCCGAACGCGAAGCTGGCCTACAATAACTCGCCGTCGTTCAACTGGACGCTCAACTTCCGTTGGCAGGTCTATGATGAGATGAAGAAGGCCGGCAAGGATGTGAGCCAGTACAACCGTGCCGAGCTGATGAAGGCGGAGTACGACTCGACGCCGCTGGCGATCGAAGCCGACGAACTGATCCGGACCTTCCAGGCCGATTCAGCCAAGCGCGCCGGCATCTTCCATCATCTGATCACACTGCCGACCTATCACACGGCAGCGCTTTCGACCGACAATCTCGCGAAGGAATATTTCGGCGAGCAGGGTATGTTGGGCTATGTGAAGAATGTTCAGCGCCAGGAGATCCGTCAGGGCATCGCCTGCGTGAAGCATCAGGACATGGCCGGCTCGAACATCGGCGACGATCACAAGGAATACTTCGCCGGTGAGGCCGCTCTGAAGGCCGGCGGCGCTCACAACACGATGAACCAGTTCAGTTAACGGCAACAGCAGGAGCGACGACGATGTCGAACGGCAGCAATTTCTGGGTGATTGGCGGCGAGTTCGGTTCGATGAACTTCCACAAGCTCGTTGAAGGATCGGCCCAGGTGCAGGGTCCGTTCAAGACGCGCAAGGAGGCCGAAGAGGCCTGGAAGATCGTCTCCGAAGAGAACCGGCATCGCGCAGGCGTGCGGTTCTCCATCGTCGAAGAGCCGAACCGCGCGACGGCCTGATCAAGATAGAAGACGTCCAAGGACTTTGGCGGTCCCACCGGGGAAACCCGGCGGGGCCGCCATCGTCGTTTTGGGCGCGCATCTTTGACGAATTTGTCGCAGGGGGCGACGGACATGTGCCGGTCATCGCGCCGGAACCGTCGATGCAAATCCTTGACAGGTCAGGGCCTTTGCGGCGCACAGGGTTACTGATAGGTTAATGTCGGACAGTCGATCCGGGTTTGCAGATGGCCGACGCGCAGAACAAGATCATCGGGGCGGAGCAGGCGAGGCCGATGCGGCTGCGCGACGCGCTGCGGCAGGCGCGGATCGAAGCCGCCGATCGCACCGGCGTCGTCGTCGATCTGCGCGACGCGGAGATCGCACGGCTGGAAATCCTGAACGAGGCGCTCGATCCGCTGTTCGCCGAGATTCCCGATGGAGTCGATCTGTTCGACCGCGGCCTCAGCCAGGGCGATACGCCGCGGCTATGGATCGACGTGGTCGCCCACGTCATGATGGGCCGTGACAAGCGAATCTATCGGTTCGTCCAGGACACCCGTTTCGGACGCATCGTGATCGCCGAATCCCATGATGCGGCAGCGATGGTCGATGCGATCACCGACTACATTGCTCGCCGGCTGATCGAGCGCGAACATGCGCTGACCGCCGCGACGCCTGTGCCGATGCAGCCGGCGGTTGCCGAAAAGCCGCGCCTCGGCGGGATTGGAATCTTCGTGCTCGGCTTCATCGCCGGCGCCTTGGCGCTGTTCGCGCTGGCGTTGTTCGCAGCGCTGCGCCAAGTCTGACACGGCGGCCTACAGCACCCGCGAATCCCGCAGATCCGTGATCGTCTCGGTCGCGCCAAAGCCGCGGATTCTATGTTCGCAGCGCCAGCCGTCATTGCCTTCGCTGATCGCAAACAGATTGTAGGCGGCCGAGGGGCGGTGGTGATCCTTGAAGGCCGACGCAGACGGCACGCCGACGACCGGGATCGGCCCGCTTGGCGCGTCGATCCGGATCGTGGCGTGGACGTGGTCGTGGCCATGCAGCACCAGATCGACCGGGTGCCGCTGCAGCAACGCAATCAGTTCAGCCGAATCCGTCAGGCGCTTGAAGCGGGAGCGCGATCGCAGCGGATGATGGATCAGCAGCACACGGAACACTCGCTCGGAAGCCAAACTCTGCAGCATCGTTTCGAGTCGCGCGCGCTGCGCGTCGCCGAGCCAGCCGGTCGCCATGAACGGAGCGGTCGGCACCGCGCTCGACACGCCGATGATCGCGATACGGTCGCGGCGCCGGAGATAGGGAAAGCCGGTCGCGCCGTCGTCGCCGCGGATGTAGTCCGCGAAAGTCTCGCCGAATCGCGGCGCGGTGGCGGTGACATAGGCGTCGTGATTGCCGGGCACGACGCTGACGCGTTCCGGCGATCCGACGCCGTCGAGCCATCGCCGCGCCGGCGCGAATTCTTCATCGAGCGCGATGTTCACGAGATCGCCGGTGACTGCGATGTGGTCGGGCGTTTGCGCCTGCAGGTCGGCGACCAACGCATCGAGGATGTCGCGGCGGTGGATGCTCTGCCGGTTGCGGGTCCAGTTCAGATAGCCGAGCACGCGCTTGTTCGCGAGATCGGCGAGCCGCGGCTTCGGCAGCGGCGGCAGATGCGGATCGGACAGATGCGCCAGCGTGAAGGTCATCCCGCGTTCCTTAGAGCTTTTCCGGTTCTGATGGAATCAGAACCGGAGCTCTATCTTCTTATTCTGACGCGTTTTCTTCACGCGAACCGGTATCCACTTCGCTCGAAAACGCTATAGCCATCGGTCGGCAGCGAGCCTGTCGCGTCATCCCGCCTGTCAAAATCGACACGGTTTTGGCAAGCTCGGCGCATCGGCGCAAGCGCCCCGCTGTTGCGCATGTGCGAGGATGATCCGACTTTGCCTGCCCTGCAGACCTTGCGACTGAAGCTGGAGCCGGCGCTGCGGCGCGTGTTTCATCTCTACTGGCGATTCGCGCGCGGCATGACGCTGGGGGCGCGTGGCGTGGTGCTCGACGCGCAGGATCGGGTGTTTCTGATCCAGCACAGCTATGTCAGCGGCTGGCATCTGCCGGGCGGCGGCGTCGAAGTCGGCGAGACCTTTCTGGATGCACTGCGCCGCGAGTTGATGGAGGAGGGGCGGATCGCGCTGACCGGCGATCCTGAGCTGCACGGCGTCTTCTTCAACGGCCACGTCTCGCCACGGGATCACGTCGCCGTCTATGTGGTGCGGCACTTCCACCAGGACCGCGCGCCCGAGCCCAATCGCGAGATCATCGCCTCCGGCTTCTTCGATGTCGCCGCGCTACCCGAGGAGACTACAACCGGTACCCGGTTGCGGATCGCTGAAGTCCTGGGCCGTGAGCCGCGGCGCGCGACCTGGCGGTGAGGCGCTGAGTGACGGCCGTTCGTCGTTGCCCAGAACTCGCGAATACGCGCGCGGATTCGGCGTGAATGCGCCCGCGATCACATCAAGGGCTCATTTCTCTGGTCAAAACCGCGCGTCACGACGGGCAATCATTTGAAAGGACTGGTTTTGGCGGTATTTGCGAAAGCGATCTTTCGATCGCTGTTGATTGTGTGGGCAATTTTGGCGGCGAACGCCGCGTTCGCGCAAATTCCAACACCAAACGGCAATGGAAATGGCGCCAATCCTCCAGCCAAGGTGGAGGAGAAGCCTGCCGATCCGCTCGGCCGCAATACGCCGGCCGGAATGGTTACAGGCTTTATCGATGCCGCCGCCGAACAGAATTACGACAAGGCTGCCCAATATCTCGATCTCAGCCAGGAGAAGGGCGCCTGGGGTCCAAGCGTCGCGCAGCAGCTCCAACGCATTCTCGACCAGGGCGGCTACGTTTTCTCGCGGCTGCGGCTGAGTTCGGAACCGGCGGGCGATCAGGACGACGGGCTGGCCCCAGACCAGGACAAGTTCGGCGCCGTGCGCACCGATCACGGCACGGTCGATCTGATCGCGCAGCAGGTCGACGGCAAGGATGGCGGCAAGATCTGGCTGGTCTCGGCCAAAACGGTCGGCGACCTCCCCGCGTTGTCGCGCACGGTGACGTCGAGCCTGGTCGACAGGATTCTGCCCTATGCGCTCCGCGACGAATACCGGCTCGCCGGCGCTCCGGTCGGTCATTGGCTGGCGGTCGTCGTGCTCGCGCTGCTGTCCTTTGGCGTGGTGTGGTCGATCACCGCCGCGATCTTCTGGGTGATCTTTCGTCTCCGAAAACGTCAGGACTCGCGAATCCGCCGTGTTCTGAACGCCTCGGCGTTGCCGATCCGGCTTTTTCTGACGGCCATGGTGCTGCGCATCGCGATGGTGCTGACCGGCGTCTCGATCGTCGCGCGGCAGCATATGTCGGGCGCCACCGAACTGCTCGGCTGGATCGCGCTGTCCTGGATCGTCTGGCGCGTGGTCGATGCTCTCGCCGAGTTCACCATCGCCCGGATGACGCTGCGCGGCCGGCTGTCGATGCTGTCGGCGATCAACTTCCTGCGGCGGAGCATCAAATTCGTCATCATTGCCCTCGCGTTGATCCTCGGACTCGACGCGCTCGGCTACAACATCACGGCCGGCCTCGCAGCCCTCGGCATCGGCGGTATCGCGATCGCTCTCGGCGCGCAGAAGACCATCGAGCATCTGGTCGGCAGTCTGACGCTGGTGACCGACCAGCCGATGCGGGTCGGCGATTTCTGTAAGTTCGGCGAGACCTCGGGCACGATCGAGGACATCGGAATGCGGTCGACCCGGATCCGGACGCTCGACCGCACACTCGTCACCGTGCCGAACGGCGCGCTGGCGGCGGTGCAGATCGAGAACTTCAGCCGACGCGACAAGTTCTGGTATCACCCGACGCTGGATCTCCGCTACGACACCAAGCCCGATCAGATGCGGGCGCTGATCGCATCGATCCGCGAGATGCTGCTGGAGCATCCGAAAGTCGACAACGACCCGGCGCGGGTCCGGCTGCTTGGCTTCGGGCCCAATTCGCTCAAGGTCGAAATCTTCGCCTATGTCCATGCGGTCAGCGGCGACGAGTTCCTGGAGGTCCAGGAAGACCTGACGCTGCAGGTCATGGAGCTGGTCGAGGCGTCCGGAACGGGCTTCGCGGTGGCCTCCCAGCAGACCGTCTATCTGAGATGCGACGGAACGCCGTTGGCCGATCGTTCGCCGCAGCTTGCGCCGTCCGAGGACGCGGACGACGAGCGCGCCCCCCAGCGCCGGGTAGCGGCGCGCGCCTGAGAAAGCCCGTTCCTGAGAGCCGTTAACCACAGCCGGGCGTGGACCGCGCCCGGCTGTGGTGCTATTGCGCGTCCGCCATGAATGATCTGTCCCTGACCATCCTGCCCGAGACCCCGAACGACGCCCAGCTGATCGAGCGGCTGCATGAGCGCACGTTTGGTCCGGGCCGCTTCGTTCTCAGCGCCTACCGGTTGCGCGAGCATGTCGATCACATCAACGCGCTGTCGTTCACTGCGTGGATCGGCACCTTGCTGGTCGGTTCGGTGCGGCAATTGCCGATCGCGATCGGCGAGACCCCGGCGCTGCTGCTCGGCCCGCTGACGGTGGAGCCGCCGTTCCGCGCCCGCGGCGTCGGCCGCGCGCTGCTCGACCGCGCGCTGGCGGACGCCAGGGCGCAGGGCCACAAGCTCACCGTGCTGGTCGGCGACGAGCCGTATTACAGCCGCGTCGGCTTCAAGAAGATTCCGAAGGGACGCGTCACCATGCCGGGCCCGGTCGACGCCAACCGGCTGCTGGTGATCGAACTCGCCGACGGCGCCTTCGAGGGCGTCAGCGGCCCGATCCGCCCGGATTGGAGCAAGGCGCGGACGGCGTAGGCGCTTCCACGCGATCGTTCCGGGTTAACTTCACGCCGTCATTCCGGGGCGCCGCGGAGCGGCGAACCCGGAATCCCGAGCTGTTGATCGTCGCATTGCACCAACCTCTGGATTCCGGGGTCGCTCGCTTGCGCGAGCGCCCCGAATGACTTCCGTGGTCAGAACTTCAGATTCGCGAACGCCCGCACGCCGATGCCGGGCATCAGCACGTTGTCCTTGCTGTAGGACACCGCGTTGCGGATGTTCTCGTTGAGCAGATTGTTGCCGACCAGGCCGACCAGCATCTCGCGGGCGCCCCATGCGTTCGGATCGAGCTTGGTCCGGTAGCTGATCTCCGCCTTGAGCAGATTGTAGCCCGAGGTGGTCGTCTCGGCGATCGGCGCGACGTCGTTCTGGGCGAAGGCGTGCAACAGGTTGATCCGGGTCAGCCAGTTGGCGTCACGCCAGAACAATCCACCGCCGACCCGCAGCGGCGGAATCCGCGGCACATTGGTGCCGTCTGCGAAGGTGGCCCGCACGACATCGAACTGGTTCTCGATGCCCCAGGTGCCGCCATAGATTTGCGCCACGTCGAGCTGGCTCTGGAATTCGCCGCCTCTGAAGGTGGCGTCGCGCTGCGCGTAGATCGCCTGGTTCAATTCCAGCGTGCCGGTTGCCGGATCGACGCAAGAGACGTCGTCGCAGCTATTGCCGGTCAGCCGCCGATAGATGAAGCCGCTGAACTGCGTGTAGTAAGCGGTGATCTCGAAGCGGAACGGGCCGTCCGCCCGACGCAAACCGACCTCGACCGATTTTGCCGTCTCGATCCCCAGATTGGGGTTGCCGATGTCGAAGGTGGTGGTGGCGTCGTGACCGCCGCGCGAGAACAGCTCCGCCGGCTTCGGCGCACGCTCGACATATTGCCCGGTGATGCTGGCCGAAAGCCCCCACGGCAGCGCCTGGATCAGGCCGAGGCTGAAGCTCTTCGGCGTGAACGACAGGTTGCGCGACGTCGCAGGGCCGATCGCGCCGGGGTCGGTGGAGAGGTCGAACAGGCCCGGCACGAAGGCCGGCGTCGTTCCGGACAGGTCGACGTGCTCGATTCGTCCGGCCACCTGCGCCTTGGTGCTCTCGGTGAAGCGTAGCTCGTTGAAGACGTAGCCGGCGAGCTTGGTGTTCTTATTGGGATCGAACAGCCCGTTGATCGGGCTGGTCGGATCGTCGGGGCTGGGCGCTGTCAGTTCCTGATGGCTGGCCTGCACCCCCACCGCCGTCGTGACCGTGGCGAAGCGGGCATTGAACGGCGTCAGTTGCGCCTCGAGGCGGCCCTCTTGCTCCTTGTTGGTGAAGCTCTGCCGCACGCCATCGGACGCCGGGTCGCCTGCGACGGCGAGGCCGATCTCATTGTGCTTGTAGTCGGTGGCGCCGACCCAGAACCGGATCGCCTCGATCGCCGCCGCATCCGGGCGATACTCGCCCTTGGCGGTGACCTTGGTCTGCTTCGCATCGATCCGCGTCCCGAATTCGGCGCCCTCGGTCCCGGGGATGCGATAGACCGAATTGTTCTGCGTGATCGCCGCGCCGATGAAGCCGCCGTCGAACAGATAGGAGCCGCCGATCGAGGCGCCGGTCGCCTGCGTCGCAGAGTTGGGCTGGCGTCCGTTGAACGGCAGTCCCGGCGCCTGATACGGATAGCTCGGCACGTTATAGTCGCCGGCATTGCGGCCGAACACGTCGGCATGGACCGCGACGTTGTTGCCGCCGGCATCCAGCAGCACCGCGCTTTCGACGCCGCGATCGACCGAGCTCACCGCACTGCGGACCTCGGCGTTCATGCAGCCCGCCGCGCCGCCGATCGCAGCCGGCGCCTTCACCGGCAGGCCGTAGCTCTGGAACGGCGTCGCGCAGGGCGGCAGCGCGTCGGGGATGCGGTTGTTGCTGGCGCTGACCACGCCGCCGATCGCCGTCGAGCCGTAGCGCAGCGTCGCCGGGCCGCGGATCACTTCAACCTGGTTGGTCGCGAGCGGATCGATCGGGACGAAATGGTCTTCGCCGAGATCGGACGCGCCGTTGCTGCCGATGCCGTTCTCGACGATGCCGACTCGGTTGACGTCGAGGCCGCGGATGATCGGCCGGCTGGAGGCCCCCGGCGCGTAGCCGGAGCCGGTAATGCCCGGCTTGTTGTTCAGAAGGTCGCCGAGCGTGCCGCCGCCATTGCGCCGGATCTCCTCGTTCGGGACCACGGTAACGGTCGCGAACTGATCGGTGACGATCGGCAGCGTGCCGGGGGGCGGCGGCGCCGGCTGGGCGACGACGGGCGGCGCCTCGGCCGGAGCGGTGCCGCGCTGGCGCGCGGGGGCGGCGACCCGCGTCGCGGGGCGGGACGGCGGGGCCGAATGGCGTCGCACGATCGGGCTCGGCGCGGTGACGACGACTTCCGGCAATGCGGTGGCGGCCTGCTGTGCGAGGGCCTGCGATGCCGGCAAGCCTTCGAAGGCCGCGAAGGCTGCGCTTCCGACCAGGAAGGCGCGCTTGAAGCGGAGTGACATGGTCTGATCCTGACTGACCGGTTCGGCGCACGCATCTGCGCCGGAGGCCGGACTCTGCGCGGGGCAGATCGACTGCGGATGGGGCTGCGCGCACCGCGCGAGGCGGTGCGGCGCATGGCTCGATCGATTGCAGTCAGGAAAGCGGAGGCGCGCGCGGCTGGAATTCGCCGGGCTGCGGGCTCAGGTCGGCTGCGGCGGTCGCAGCGATGCGAGGCTGCGGGCGATCGGTATGCCGCAGCGGCAATGCCGGCGGCGCCGCGTCGATCAACGTGTTCGCCATCGCCACGACGGCGCAGATCGCGCAGAGATCGGCCGCGGCGTCGGGATGGTGATCGGTTTCGGGAGCGTCCGGAGCAATGGCCGCGGCGACCTGACCGATCACCTTCGAAGGCGCGTCGAGGTGGTGGAAGTGGCCGAACGACAATGCGAACTGGAGCGCGAGCGCGATCAGCGCCAGCCGTGCCCCCAGTCGGATATTCGCCCGCACCCAGCCCATGCCCATCCAAGCCCCGCACATCGAGCGGGATACCGCCGCCAGGCGATGTTATAATATAACATCGCGGCAAGATCGGCGGCTGTCAACGGAGGTTGGAACGATGGTTGCCCGATGTGGCTTTTGCGCAAGAGCCGCTCGGCTGCAGCATCGGCCGATCGCCGACCGAGGTCATTTCGACTTCGGCATCAACGCCTTGAGCTTCTCGATGTCGGCGATGTTCATCTTGATCCCGCCGGGCATCACGATGTCGCCGGGCCTCTGGCCGTCCTTGCAGGGTCCGAGCCATTTGGCGTCCAGCGTCATGGTCGCGTCCTTGGGCACGCCGGGCAGCGGGTTGTCTTGGTGCGACGTCACCTTGACCGAATAGGCCGCGTTGAAATCGCCGGTGATCTCGGCGCGCGAGGTGGTCGACATGCCGGCGATGTTGCACACCGAATCGGTGACGTAGCCGGTGGGCGTCTTCTGGGTGTCCTGCTTGGAGCAGGCCTCGTTGGCCATCGGCTGAAACGACGAGGTCATTTTCTTGTCGGTGGCCTCGTCGGTGCAGTGCTGCATGGCGACCTCATCGATCGCAGAGCCCGGCCGCACCATCTTCAGCTCCCACAGCCCCGCTTTGCGGGTCGGCAGGTCGATCGCGTGCGCGGCCGTCACCGACGCGAGCAGCAGCGGAAGCGACCGGATACAAGACCTGCGTAAGGGGCTCATCGAACCACTCCGCTCAGTAGGCGGCTCGCAGCGGCCGCTCGTTGGCGCCATAAGGCACCCAGCGGCACGAGAACGAGATGTAGCCACCATAATTCGCTTGCACGCCGAGCAGCTTCACGACCTTGCCGTAGCGCGCGCAATGGTCGATCGCCATCGCACGGATATCGGTCTGACCGACCAGATTATAGGAGATGATCCCGCCGGTATCATTGCCCTTGAAGGCCGGCACGGTATCGGCGCGGGCGGCAGTGGCGGCCAGCATGGCACAGACGACGGCAAGGCCCGCGGCCCCAATTGTTCGCATCGGATTCTCCATTCGCATTGGCGCGAGTCTAGATCGCATCGACCGCAATGGAAAGAATGCTGGCGCCATCAATGTGGGGTTGTCGCGGGGTGTGGCCGCGTTGCACTTGACCTCACATGGGCTTCGCGGCACCGTCCGCGCGGGAAAAACTCGGTGAATCGTCCATGCGCCTCGTTCCGACTCTGAAATTGCCGGTAGTTGCCGCCGTGGCGTTGCTCGGGCTGTTCGCCCTCGCGCCGGCTGCGCAGGCTGCCAATCCGCTGGAGATGAATTTCTGGCTGTCCGGCCCGCGCTACGACGGCAATCTGCCGGCGTGCGAGGCGGGGCTCACCTCGGTGACCCATCAGTTCGGCGAGAAGGAAGGCAATTTCTGGAATTCGGCGCTGCGGATCACCGGCTATTCGCAGCTCCGCGAGGTCGCCTTCCGCCCGTGGCAGAGTGACAATATTCCGCGTCGCTTCTGCGCGGCCGACGCCCACCTGAACGACGGCAACGTCCGTCCGGTGTATTTCTCGATCATCGAGGACGGCGGCTTCGCGAGCTTCGGACACGGCGTCGAATTCTGCGTCGTGGGCGTTGATCGCAACTGGGCGTTCAATCCCGCCTGCAAGGGCGCCAAGCCCTGAGTGGAACGACGCGACGCTCTCTGCATCGCGCTTTCACGCCATCTGCGTTCTTGAAACGTCGTTCAGGCTCGCTAGGCTTTCCCGGTCATTTCGCAGCGGGGCCTTTCATCATGGATTTCATCTCGAGCCGGTGGTCGATGATCGCCGTTTTTGCCGCGTGCGCGGCCGCTTTGCTGTCCACCGCCGCGCCGGCGCAGGACCGGCGTCAGAACGCGGCGGGCGAGTTCGATTTCTATGTGCTGGCGCTGTCTTGGTCGCCTTCATTCTGCGAGCAGGCGTCGGAGCGCGGCAATGCAGGGCGGTCGCAGCAGATCCAGTGCGGCGGCCGGCCATTCTCGTTCGTGGTGCATGGGCTGTGGCCGCAATATGAGCGCGGCTTTCCGGAATATTGCGAGCGGCCGGCGCCGCGGCTCGACCGCCGCATCATGAACTCGATGCTCGACCTGATGCCGGCGCCCGGGCTGATCTACAATGAGTGGGACAAGCACGGCACCTGCGCCGGCACCTCGGCGCGCACCTATTTCGAGGATATCCGCAAGGCGCGTGCCGCCGTGCGCATCCCGCCGGATTTCATCGACCCCAAGGAAACCCGGACGGTGACGCCTGCCGAGGTCGAGGATGCCTTCATCAAGGTCAACCCGGGGCTGAGCAGTTCGGCGATCGCCGTGACCTGTGATCGCACCCGGCTGACCGAAGTTCGGATCTGCATGAGCAAGGATTTGCAGTTCCGCGCCTGCGAGGAGATCGACCGGCGCGCCTGCCGGCGTGAGCGGCTCGAGGTGCCGCCGGTCCGCGGCGGCTGACGGAATCGCCGGTTCCAGCCGTCAAAATGCGGCGAACCGCCTCCGCATGGTCGCGGCGACGAGTGCCGGGCTCGCCCGTATCTTGACTTCGCGCGCGGCTCCGCGTCACGGTCCTGCTCCCACCTTGAAGCGACGAATGAATCCGACATGACTGGCTTTGCCGTGATCCGCGATGACACCCCCGCGTCCGCCATCCCGAAGGGGGCGGTGGTTGCGATGGGCAATTTCGACGGCGTACATCGGGGTCATCGCGCCGTGATCGGGGCATGCCTCGAGATGGCGCGGGTCCGCCGCGCGCCGGCGTTCGCGGTAACGTTCGAGCCGCATCCGCGCAAATTCTTCAGTCCCGACACCCCGCAATTCCGGCTGACCGACGAGCCCGCCAAGCTGCGGCTTTTGGCCGGCGCCGGGCTCGACGGCGCGGTCGTGCTGCGCTTCGACGCCGGCCGCGCCGCCACCACGGCGCATGATTTCATCAATCACGAACTGGTCGGCCGGCTCGGCGTGCAGGGCATCGCGGTCGGCTACGATTTCCATTTCGGCAAGGGCCGCGGCGGCTCGCCGAGCCTGCTGGTCGCCGAGGCGCCGGCGCTCGGCATCGAGGTCGACGTTCAGCCGCATATCGATTTCGGCGATCATCCGGTGTCGTCGAGCGCAATCCGCAGGGCGCTCGAAGAGGGCCACATCGCCGCCGCCACCGAGATGCTGGGCAGCCCGTGGTTCATCACCGGCGAGGTGATCCATGGCGAGAAGCGCGGTCGCGAGCTCGGCTACCCGACCGCCAACATCCGGCTCGATCCGCATTGCGGCCTGAAGCACGGCATCTATGCCGTGCGGGTCGGCCGCGACGGCAAGCACTATGATGCGGTCGCCAATTTCGGCCGCCGACCGACCTTCGACAACGGCGCGCCGCTGCTCGAGACCTTCCTGTTCGACTTCAACGGCTCGCTCTACGGCGAGCGGCTCGACATCGCCTTCATCGCCTTCATTCGCGACGAGGAGAAGTTCGAGAGCGCCGAGGCGCTGGTGCGGCAGATGGACGATGACTCGGCCCGCGCCCGGGCGGCGCTCGCCGCCGATCACGGTGCATTCCCCAGGCTCGGTGAGGTCGGATGACGAAGACCGAAAAGCAGAAGATGCTGGCGGGCGAGTTGTATCGCCCCGGCGGACCGGAGCTGGCCGCCGATGAGGCCGCCAACAAGGTCTGGCTCACCCGCTACAATGCCACGGGCGCGCTGCCCGCTTCGGAGCGTCACGGGCTGCTGTCGGAGCATTTTCGGCATGTCGGCCAGGGCGCGGTGGTCCGGCCGCCGTTCTTCTGCGATTACGGCTACAATATCTCGCTCGGCGATGGCGTCTTTCTCAATTTCAACTGCGTGATCCTCGATATCGTCGCCGTCACGATCGGCGACCGCACCCAGATCGGTCCGGCGGTGCAGATCTACGCCGCCGACCATCCCCGCGACGCCGCCACCCGCCGCGACGGGCTCGAATTCGGCCGCCCGGTCAAGATCGGCAGCGACGTCTGGATCGGCGGCGGGGCGATCATCGTCCCGGGCGTCACCATCGGCGATGGCGCCGTGATCGGCGCCGGCAGCGTCGTCACCCGCGATGTGCCCGCAGGCGCCACGGTGGTGGGAAATCCGGCCCGGCGGATCGGAAACGATCCCGGCCAGACGCAAGGATGAAACCGCGGGGCTTTGCGATCCTGCAGCCGCCTGCTAATGAAAGCCGCATGTCTGCACGGCGCGCCATCATCAGCATTAGCGGCCCGGCTTCCGCCTGAGCTTTGAGTTCGGCGCAAGACCGGGACCCGTCCAATTCGTCGCGATCGATCGCGTCAGCGCCTCTTGACCCAGAGCTTCCATGTCCGACAAGTCTGAAAAATCCGACGTCAACGACTATTCCAAGACGCTCTTCCTGCCGCAGACGGAGTTTCCGATGCGCGCCGGGCTGCCGCAGCGCGAGCCGGAATTGCTCAAGCGCTGGGAAGAGATCGACCTCTACGGCAAGCTGCGCGAAGCTGCCCGGGGCCGCGCCAAATTCGTGCTGCACGACGGCCCGCCTTACGCCAACGGCAACATCCATATCGGGCACGCGCTCAACAAGATCCTCAAGGACGTCGTGACCAAGAGCCAGCAGATGCTCGGCTACGATTCCAACTATGTGCCGGGCTGGGACTGCCACGGTCTGCCGATCGAATGGAAGATCGAGGAGGAGAACTACCGCTCCAAGGGCAAGCCGAAGCCGAACTTCAAAGATTCGACGGCGATGGTCGCGTTCCGCAAGGAATGCCGCGCCTACGCGACGAAGTGGCTCAACGTGCAGCGCGAGGAATTCAAGCGGCTCGGCCTGATCGGCGACTGGGACCATCCCTACGCCACGATGGACTACTTCGCCGAAGCCCAGATCGCCCGCGAACTGATGAAATTCGCCGCCAACGGCACGCTGTATCGCGGCTCTAAGCCGGTGATGTGGAGCGTGGTCGAAAAGACCGCGCTGGCCGAGGCCGAGGTCGAGTACGAGGACTACACTTCGGATACGGTGTGGGTGAAATTTGCGGTGAAGTCCGGCGATGCGGCGGTGAGCAGCGCCAGCGTCGTGATCTGGACCACCACGCCGTGGACGCTGCCGGGCAACCGCGCGATCAGCTTCTCGTCCAAGATCGGCTACGGTCTCTACAAGGTCACCGACGCGCCGGCTGATAATTGGGCCAAGACTGGCGATCTGCTGATCCTCGCCGATGCGCTCGCTGAAAGCGTATTCAAGCAGGCGCGTGTCGCTGCGTATGACAAGGTTTCGGCCGTTGCACCTGACGTCCTGAAGGCGATCGAATGCGCGCATCCGCTGCGCGGCCTCGCCGGCGGCTATGAATTCACCGTCCCGCTGCTCGACGGCGATCACGTCACCGACGACACCGGCACCGGCTTCGTCCACACCGCGCCGGGCCATGGCCGCGAGGACTTCGACATCTGGATGCACAATGCCCGCGCGCTGGAAGCGCGGGGCATCTCGTCGGCGATCCCCTACACCGTCGACGAGAACGGCGCGTTCACGGAGCACGCGCCGGGCTTCGTCGGCAAGCGGGTGATCAACGACAAGGGCGAGAAGGGCGACGCCAACGAGGCGGTGATCCAGGCGCTGATCGAGCGCGGCGCGCTGCTGGCGCGCGGCAAGCTCAAGCACCAATATCCGCATTCGTGGCGCTCGAAGAAGCCGGTGATCTTCCGCAACACGCCGCAATGGTTCATCGCGATGGACAAGGACATCGCCGCTTCCTCCCCTCCCCCGCAAGTGGGAGAGGGGGCGCTCAGCGATGCGCTGCAAGGTGATACTCTCCGAGCGAGGGCGCTGCAGGCGATCTCGGTCACCCAATGGGTGCCGGCGGCGGGGCAAAACCGCATCAACGGCATGATCTCCGGCCGGCCCGACTGGGTGATCTCGCGGCAGCGCGCCTGGGGCGTGCCGATCGCGGTGTTCGTGCGCGAGAAGGGCGACGGCTCCGCCGAGATTCTCGTCAATGACGAGGTCAACAAGCGCATCGCCGACGCCTTCGTCGAAGAGGGCGCCGACGCCTGGTACATGGAAGGCGCGCGCGATCGGTTCCTCGGCTCGCTCGCCAATGAAGACTGGCAGAAGGTCGACGATATTCTCGATGTCTGGTTCGACTCGGGCTCGAGCCACGCTTTCGTGCTGGAAGATCCAGTTCACTTCCCCGGCCTCGCCGGCATCCGTCGCAAGGTCGACGGCGGCGCCGACACCGTGATGTATCTCGAAGGCTCGGACCAGCATCGCGGCTGGTTCCACTCGTCGTTGCTGGAAAGCTGCGGCACCCGCGGCCGCGCGCCCTACGACGTGGTGCTGACCCACGGCTTCACGCTCGACGAGCAGGGCCGCAAGATGTCGAAGTCGATCGGCAACACCGTCGAGCCGCAGAAGGTGATCGCGCAATCCGGCGCCGACATCCTGCGGCTGTGGGTGTGCGCCACCGACTACGCCGACGACCAGCGTATCGGCCCCGAGATTCTGAAGAACGTGGTCGAGACGTATCGCAAGCTGCGCAACTCGATCCGCTGGATGCTCGGCACGCTGCATCATTTCAAACGCGACGAGGCGGTGGCGTTCGCCGACATGCCCGAGCTGGAGCGGCTGATGCTGCATCAGCTCGCCGAACAAAGTGCTGTGGTGCGCGCCGCCTATGCGGAATTCGACTACAAGACCGTGGTCGCCTCGCTCGCCACCTTCATGAACACCGAATTGTCGGCGTTCTACTTCGACATCCGCAAGGACACGCTGTATTGCGACCCGCCGTCCTCGCTGGCGCGCAAGGCGGCGCTGACCGCGATCGACATCATCTGCGACGCGCTCCTGAAATGGCTGGCGCCGGTGCTGTCGTTCACCGCCGACGAGGCGTGGGCGATGGTTCGCCCCGACGCCGAGCCGAGCGTGCATCTGACGCTGTTCCCGCTCGAACTCGGCGCCTATCGCGATGATGCGCTGGCGAAGAAGTGGACGCTGATCCGCGCGGTGCGCCGCGTCGTCACCGGCGCACTGGAAGTCGAGCGCGCGGCGAAGCGGATCGGCTCGTCGCTCGAAGCTTCGCCGATGATCTATCTGCCCGAACAATTCATGGGCGACATTTTCGACGTCGATTGGGCCGAAATCTGCATCACCTCGAACGCAATGGTCGAGATCCTGCGCGACAACGACACGCCGCCGGCGGATGCCTTCCGGCTGCCGGAGCTGGCCAACGTCGCGGTGGTGGTCGAACGCGCGCAGGGCGCCAAATGCGCCCGCTCCTGGAAGATACTGTCGAGCGTCGGCAGCGATCCCGACTATCCCGACGTCTCGCCGCGCGACGCCCAGGCGCTGCGCGAGTGGAAGGCGCTGGGGGCTCCGGTCTGAGACTCTCGTCGTCCCCGCGCAGGCGGGGACCCATGCCCCTCCCGCCTGCGTTCGAGCAAAGCCGATGATCAATGCGTCGCTTCTACTGACCCGACACGGCGTCTCGGTCCCCGCCTGCGTGCGGACGACGCTTCGTGATCGGGCCGGGGCCACGCCATGACCTCGCCCGTCCGCCTCGGCATTGTCGCCGCCGCCGTCGCGCTGGTGCTCGATCAGGCGTCGAAGCTCTGGCTGCTCTATGTGTTCGACATCGCCCGTCGCGGCGCGGTCCGTGTCACGCCGTTCTTCGACCTGGTGCTGGCCTGGAACACCGGGATTTCCTACGGCTGGTTTTCCGACCAGGGGCCGGTCGGGCAGGCGATCATGCTGGCGTTCAAGGCCGTTGCGATCGTGGTGCTGGCGATCTGGATGGCGCGCTCGACGACAAGGTTCGCGACAATCGGCCTCGGCCTGATCATCGGCGGCGCGATCGGCAATGCGATCGATCGGCTTTCCTACGGCGCGGTGGTCGATTTCGCCTTGTTTCACGCCGAAATCGCCGGAAAGACCTATAGCTGGTACGTCTTTAACCTTGCCGACGCGGCGATCGTTGTCGGGGTGGCTGCCCTGCTGTATGATTCCTTGTTCGGGGCTCACGCCGTAAAAGCGCCCTGATCCCGGACGATACGGGCAGCGCGGCGAGGGCCGGCCGGCGATCTGTCGCGGCCGGCGGCCGATCGCAAGACGTGAACAGGATCAACGCCATGCGCCAGACCGCACGCACTTTCCGGATTCTGCAGCAGTCGCCCGCGACGATGCTGCGCGCCGCCCGTCTGGCTGCGGTCGCGCTTGGCGTTGGACTGGTGCTGAGCGGCGGCATGGCGCGCGCGCAGGAAACCGAGGATGACGACTCCACCTTCGAGGAGAAGATCATCAAGGGCCTGATGAGCGGCATCGGCGCCACCAATATGGAGAATTCCGGCATCAATTACCGCGAGCGTTCGCCGCTGGTGGTGCCGCGCCAGCTCGAATTGCCGCCTCCGGAAGCCTCCGCCAAGGACGTGAATGCGCCGAACTGGCCGAAGGACCCGGATGTGCAGGCCCGCAGGGACGCCCGCGCCGCCGCCCGTAAGAGCAAGCCGACGCCGACCGAATCGGCCCGGCCGCTGATGCCTTCGGAACTGAATGCGGTCCGCGCCGATGCCAGCAAGGGCACCAACAACGATCCGGTTCAGCCCGGCACTCAGCAGAACAATCCGATGCTGAGCCCGTCCCAGCTCGGCTTCAACGGCAGCCTGGGCAGCCTGTTCGGGGGCGGAAACAAGACCGAAACCGCGCCGTTCACCGGCGAGCCGACGCGCGAGACGCTGACCCAGCCGCCGAGCGGCTATCAGACGCCGTCTCCGAATTTCGCTTACGGCACCGGCCCGAAGGAAGCGCTCGGCAACAAGCGCATCGACGTGATGACGGGCAAAGAAGTCAGCAATTGAGCCGAGGCTCGGTTTCGATCGTCTTGCCCGCCGGGTGCGGCTCCGCGCATTCATCGCTTACGACGATCGCCGGAAAGCGCCCGTCATCGGTGCGCCTGCGGTTCGTCGCCTGCCAGCCTGATCCGATCTCTCCCACCGGGATGATTGCCTCGACATGACCGTGTCCATTGCTCGCCCGCGCGCCGCGCTCGCCGTTCTCGCCGCCACCCTCTGCCTTGCGGGTCCCGCGGCGGCGCAAAGCGTCACCGCCGATCCGCCCGCCACCTTCACGCTCGGCAACGGGCTGAACGTGGTGGTGATCCCGGATCATCGCACCCCGGTGGTGACGCAGATGATCTGGTACAAGGTCGGCTCCGCCGACGAGACGCCCGGCAAGTCCGGACTCGCGCATTTCCTCGAGCATCTGATGTTCAAGGGCACCGCCAAGCACCCGGCCGGCGAGTTCTCGCAGACGGTGCTGAAGATCGGCGGCAACGAGAACGCATTCACTTCGGTCGACTACACCGGCTATTTCCAGCGCGTGCCGCGCGAACATCTCGATCGGATGATGGAGCTCGAGGCCGATCGGATGACCGGTCTGGTGCTGAAGGACGAGAACGTGCTGCCCGAGCGCGACGTCGTCCTCGAAGAATACAACATGCGGGTCGCCAACAATCCCGACGCGCGGTTGACCGAACAGATCATGGCGGCGCTGTATCTGAACCACCCCTACGGCCGCCCGGTGATCGGCTGGCACCAGGAAATCCAGAAGCTCGACCGCGAGGATGCGCTGGCGTTCTATCGCCGCTTCTACGCGCCGAACAACGCCACCCTGGTGATCGCCGGCGACGTCGATGCCGCGCAGATCCGGCCGGCGATCGAGCGCACCTACGGCGCGATCCCGCCGCAGCCGGCGATCGCGGCGCAGCGCGTGCGCCCGCAGGAGCCGACCTCCGCCGGGCCGCGCACCGTGACGCTGGCCGATCCGCGGGTCGAGCAGCCGAACGTGCGGCGCTATTATCTGGCGCCGTCGGCGGTCACCGCCGCCAAGGGCGACAGCCCCGCGCTGGAAGTGCTGGCGCAGCTGATGGGCGGCGGCAGCAACTCCTATCTCTATCGTGCGCTGGTGATCGACCGTCCGCTCGCGATCAGCGTCGGCGCCAACTATCAAGGCACCGCGCTCGACGACAGCCAGTTCGTCATCGCGGCGACGCCGAGGCCGGGCGTCGAGTTCTCCGAGATCGAGAAGGGGATCGACAACGTGATCGCCGAACTCGTCCGCAATCCGGTCCGCTCCGAGGACCTCGAGCGGGTGAAGACGCAACTGATCGCCGAGGCGATCTATGCGCAGGACAATCAGGTGACGCTGGCGCGCTGGTACGGCGCGGCGCTGACCTCAGGTCTCAGCGTGCAGGACATCCAGACCTGGCCGGATCGCATCCGCGCCGTCACCTCGGACCAGGTCCGCGCCGTGGCGCAGCAGTTCCTCGACCGCAACCGCTCGGTCACCGGCTATCTGGTCAAGGGCACGTTGCCGAAGCCCGAGGAGAAGCGCTCGTGAGCATCGCACGCCAATCCATGAAGCGTTTCGCGCTCGCCGCCACCATCGCCGTCGCTGCCGCATGGTCGGCGACCCCAGGTCTTGCGGCCGCGAAAATCCAGAAGCTGGTGACGCCGGGCGGCATCCAGGCGTGGTTCGTGCAGGACGCGACCGTGCCGCTGATCTCGATGGAATACTCTTTCGGCGGCGGCGCCACCCAGGACCCCGCCGACAAGCCCGGCGTCGGCCACATGGTGGCGAATCTGATCGACGAAGGCTCGGGCGACATGGACTCGGCGACGTTCCACGAGCGCATGGATCGCCGCGCCATCCAGCTGTCGTTCAACGTGACCCGCGATTATTTCCGCGGCTCGCTGCGAATGCTGAAGGAAAACCGCGACGAGGCGTTTGGTCTGGTGCGCACCGCGCTGACCGCGCCGCGGTTCGAGGGCAAGGACGTCGAGCGAATCCGCGCGCAATTGATTTCGACGCTGCGCCGCCAGTCGCTCGATCCGAACACGATGGCGACCCGCAAATTTCTCGAAGTCGCGTTCGGCGATCATCCGTATGGCCGGCCCTCGACCGGCACGCTGGAAAGTCTGCCGAAGGTCACCGTCGACGACATGAAGGCTTATGTCGGCCGCGTGCTGGCGAAGGATACGCTCAACATCGCGGTGGTCGGCGACGTCGACGCCGCGACCCTCGCCAAGCTGCTGGACGACACCTTCGGCAGCCTGCCGGCCAAGGCGCAGCTTGCGCCGGTGGCCGACATCGTCGCCGCCAAGCCGCCGCAGCGCAGCTTTGTGCCGCTCGACGTGCCGCAGACCGTGGTGATGTTCGGCGGACCGGGCCTGAAGCGCCACGATCCGGATTTCATGGCCGCCTATGTGGTCAACCACATCCTCGGCGGCGGCTCGCTGTCGTCGCGGCTGTATCGCGAGGTCCGCGAGAAGCGCGGGCTGGCGTATTCGATCTACGAGTCGTTGCTGTGGATGGAGCGTTCGGCGCTGTTCACCGGCGCCACCGGCACCCGCGCCGACCGCGCGACGCAAACGATCGACGCCATCGATGCCGAGGTCAAGCGGATCGCCGACGAGGGCCCGACCCAGCAGGAGCTCGACGAGGCGAAGTCGTATCTGAAGGGCTCGCAGATGCTGTCGCTCGACACCTCGGCCAAGCTCGCCCAGGCGCTGCTGCAGTATCAGAATGACGGCCTGCCGATCGACTACATCGACAAGCGCAACGCCATCGTCGACGCCGTGACGCTCGACGACGCCAAGCGCGTCGCCAGGCGGCTGTGGTCCGATGGGCTGCTGACCGTGGTGGTCGGCCGCACCCCGCAGGCTGCCGCCGAACCGGGCGCCGTCAAACCCGCCGGCGCGCCGCCGCCGGCGCGGGCTAACTGACCACGGCACCGTCATCCCGAGGAGCGCGCCGATTGGCGCGCGTCTCGAAGGATGTGCTACAGAGCCGGTCATCCTTCGAGGCTCGCTGCGCTCGCACCTCAGGATGACGGTTTCCTTTGTGGCCGAGCGGGTGCCCCATGCTGCGGATAAGCCGCAATCTTGCGATCGACGACGACGATATCGAGATCAGCTTCGTGCGCGCCTCGGGACCCGGCGGGCAGAACGTCAACAAGCTGTCGACCGCAGCGCAGCTTCGCTTCGACACCACCAAGATCGCATTGCCGGAGGACGCCGCCCTGCGGCTGATCGGCCTCGCGGGTCAGCGGATGACCAAAGAGGGCGTGATCGTCATCCACGCCCAACGGTTTCGCACCCAGGAGCGCAACCGCGCCGACGCAATCGACCGACTGCTCGAACTGCTGCGCGCCGCGATGGTGCGCCCGATCCCGCGGCGTGCGACCCGACCGACGCTCGGCTCCAAGAAGCGCCGACTTGAAGGCAAGAAGCGTCGCGGCGACGTCAAGGCCGGCCGCTCTGGCAAGAGCTTCGACGATTGAGCGCCCCCCGCGGACGGTGCAATCGCATTTGGACAATTTAGGTCTCCGCGAAGGATCACCCTCCAGGGGTGGGTGAAGAGAGCTCCGGTTCGCAACCGCATCGCCATCATCAGCAAGGGCGATTAAACTTCACGTTCCACTCAGAGTCGCCCATGCCCGTTCGCCAGCTTCCTGAAACCATCGTCAACCGCATCGCCGCCGGCGAAGTGGTCGAGCGGCCGGCGAGCGTGGTCAAGGAGCTGGTCGAGAACGCGATCGACGCCGGTGCTTGTCGCGTCGACGTTTTCAGCGACGGTGGCGGCCGGCGGAAGATCGTGATCGCCGACGACGGCGGCGGCATGACGCAGGCGGATCTCGCGCTCGCGGTCGATCGCCATGCCACCTCCAAGCTCGACGACGAGGACCTGCTGGCGATCCGCACGCTGGGGTTTCGCGGCGAGGCGCTGCCCTCGATCGGCGCGGTCGCGCGGCTCAGCCTCACCACCCGCCACGCCGCCGAACCGCACGCCTGGACGCTCAGCGTCGAGGGCGGCGCCAAATCGCCGATCTCGCCGGCCGCGCTGTCGCAGGGCACGCGCGTCGAGGTCGCCGACCTGTTTTTCGCCACGCCGGCGCGGCTGAAATTCCTCAAGACCGACCGCACCGAGGCAGAGGCGATCCGCGAAGTGGTGCGTCGCCTGGCGATGGCGCGGCCGGACATCGCCTTTACGCTCGCGGGCGAAGAGCGCGCGCCGGTGACCTGGGCGGCGGCGCTGCCCGGCGCGCCCGGCCGGCTGACACGGCTCGGCGACATCCTCGGCGCGGATTTTCGCGCCAATGCGATCGAGGTCGGTTCGGAGCGCGAAGGCGTCGCGGTCGAGGGCTTCGCCGCGTCACCGTCGCTGACCCGCGCCAATGCGCTCGGCCAATATCTGTTCGTCAACGGCCGCCCGGTGCGCGACAAGCTGATCCTGGGCGCGGTGCGCGCGGCCTATGCCGACTATCTGCCGCGCGACCGCCATCCGGTGGTGGCGCTGTTCGTCACGCTGGATTCGCGCGAGGTCGACGCCAATGTGCATCCGGCGAAAACCGAAGTGCGTTTCCGCAACGCCGGTCTCGTCCGCGCGCTGATCGTCCACGCGTTGAAGGAGGGGCTTGCGCGCGAGGGGCGCCGCACGGCCGCCAACAGCGCCGGCGCGGCGATCTCGAATTTTCGTCCGGCGTCGATGCCGCCCGGCAATTGGGACTGGCGCAGCTCGCCGTCTTATCCGGTCGGTGGCGGATCGAGTGCAGCGCCGTCCTTCGGCGAGCGTCCGCAGGCCGCGTTCGACGTCGGCGGGCCGAGCGCCGACATCCGACCGCACGAGGCCGCGCCGGAGCTGCTCGACCGGCCGCTCGGCGCGGCGCGGACCCAGATCCACGAGACCTACATCGTGTCGCAGACCCGCGACGGGCTGATTGTGGTGGATCAGCACGCCGCGCATGAGCGGATCGTCTATGAGCGGCTGAAAGCGTCGCTCGATGCCAACGGCGTGCAGCGCCAGATCCTTCTGATCCCGGACATCGTCGAGATGGACGAGGCGACGGTCGAGCGCCTGGTCGCCCGCGCCGACGAGTTGGCGAAGTTCGGCCTCGTCGTCGAAAGCTTCGGCCCCGGCGCGGTGGCGGTGCGCGAGACGCCGTCGCTGCTCGGCAAGGTCAATGCGGCGTCGCTGCTGCGCGACCTCGCAGAGCATATGGCGGAGTGGGACGAGGCGCTGCCGCTGGAGCGGCGGCTGATGCATGTCGCCGCCACCATGGCCTGCCACGGCTCGGTCCGCGCCGGCCGCGTGCTCAAGCCCGAGGAGATGAACGCGCTTTTGCGCGAGATGGAAGCCACCCCGAATTCCGGCCAGTGCAACCACGGCCGTCCGACCTATGTCGAACTGACGCTGGCGGACATCGAGAAGCTGTTCGGGCGCAGATAGCTTGCCGCAGCGGCGAACCGGCCGGGGCTCGCGGAATTAGAGCTTTGGTTCTGATTGCATCAGAACCAAAGCTCTAATTTGATGATCTGACGCGTTTTCTTGACGCGAGCCGTTATCCACTTCGCTCGAAAACGCCGCTAACTCAGCAGCGGTCCGCGCAATGCGGGCTCAGTCTTCGTCCTCGTCCTCGGCCTTCTTGCCGCCGATCGTTTTCAGCTTGGCGAACACGGCGTCGAGGTTGAGGTCGTCCTCGCTCTTGCCGGAGGAGGCGGGCTCGAATTCGGATTCCTTGCGGGTGGTCTCGGAGGCCGGCAGCAGCGTGGCGCCGCCATATTGCTGGTCGGTCGGTTTTTCCTTGGCGGCGCGCTGCACCTCGAAATCGAGCTCGATCTGCGAGCACAGGCCGAGCGTCACCGGGTCCATCGGGGTCAGCGTCGAGGCGTTCCAGTGGGTGCGGTCGCGGACGCTGGCGATCGTGGTCTTGGTGGTGCCGACCAGCCGCATGATCTGGGCGTCCTTGAGTTCCGGATGATTGCGCACCAGCCACAGGATCGCGCTCGGGCGCTCATGACGGCGCGACACCGGGGTGTAGCGCGGACCCTTCTTCTTGGAGGCCTGCGGCAGCACGACCTTGCTCTCGGCGAGCTTGAGGCGGTGGTCCGGGTCGGATTCGCCCTTTTCGATCTCGTCGCGGGTGAGCTGGCCGGTCGAAATCGGGTCCATGCCCTTGATGCCCTGGGCGGCGTCGCCGTCGGCGATCGCCTGGATCTCCAGCGGGTGCATCTTGGTGAAATCGGCGACCTGGTCGAACGACAACGCCGTGTTGTCGAGCAGCCAGACGGCGGTGGCCTTCGGCATCAGCGGTGCATTGCTCATGGCAAATCTCCTTTGTCCCTTGCCCCTCAGGTTTCCGAGGCAAGGCGGGTCATCGGTGATGACGGGAATTGGCGCTTATATATGCCGTTCGGGCCTTCCCGCGCAATGGTCCTTGCTAAAGTGCAGCGGTTGCGGCCTTGACAGGGCCTCAAAGCCGTCCCAATTCCTTGGTCAAGACGAAACACTCGCAACGCCCCTCGGCGTCGGCCGTTGTCGCCGTTCGCGGCGCGCGGGCAGGCTTTCCGGATCGTTTGAAAATGCTGGCCAAACCGCCTCTGAAGATCGTCCTCTGCTCGCCGCGCGGGTTCTGCGCCGGCGTGGTGCGGGCAATCGACACCGTCGAGCGTGCGCTGACGCTGTATGGCGCTCCGGTCTATGTCCGGCACGAAATCGTCCATAACAAATACGTGGTCGACAACCTCCGCGCCAAGGGCGCGATTTTCGTCGAGGAACTCGGGGAAATCCCGGACACCAAGGCGCCGGTTGTCTTCTCCGCCCACGGCGTTCCGAAGTCGGTCCCCGAGGACGCGACGGCGAGGAATTTCTTCTCGGTCGACGCCACCTGCCCGCTGGTCACCAAGGTGCATCGCGAGGCGGCGATCCATTTCAAGCGCGGTCGCGAGATCCTGCTGATCGGCCATTCCCATCATCCGGAAGTGGTCGGCACGCTCGGCCAGCTGCCGGTCGGCGCGGTCACCCTGATCGAGACCGCCGCCGACGCTTCGAGCTTCACCCCGAAGAACCCGGACAACCTCGCTTTCGTGACGCAGACCACGCTGTCGATCGACGACACCGCCGGAATCGTCGCGGTGCTGCGCCAGCGCTTCCCGAACATTTCCGGGCCGCACAAGGAAGACATCTGCTACGCCACCACCAACCGCCAGGCGGCGGTGAAAAAGGTGGCGCCGGTGGTCGACGCGATGATCGTGGTCGGCGCGCCGAATTCCTCGAATTCGCAGCGTCTGCGCGAGGTCGCCGAGCGCGAAGGCTGCCGGGTCGCGGTGCTGGCGCAGCGCGCCTCCGACATCGACTGGTCGCTGTTCGAGGGCATCTCCAGCCTGGGCCTCACGGCCGGCGCCTCGGCCCCCGAGGTGATCGTCGAGGAGATCATGGGCGCCTTCGCTGAGCGCTTCGACCTCAGCGTCGAAACGGTATCGGCTGCGGAAGAGAACGAGTTTTTCCCGCTCCCCCGCGTGCTCCGCCCCGACGCGGCTGCGGAGTAGTCGCCGCCCGAAGGCCTTCCGGCCTTTCATTGCCGGGCGCATTGGTCTAGGAAGCCGCGGACATTCCTCGCTGACCAGGACACGCCATGGCGGTCTATACCGACGTCGCCGCCGACGAACTCGCGGACTTTCTCAAGGCCTACGAGATCGGCGACCTGCTGTCCTACAAAGGCATCGCCGAGGGCGTCGAGAACTCCAACTTCCTGCTGCATACCACGCGCGGTTATTTCATCCTGACGCTGTACGAAAAGCGCGTCGCCGCCGACGACCTGCCGTATTTTCTGTCGCTGATGGCGCATCTCGCCGCGCGCGGCGTCAGTTGCCCGCAGCCGGCGACGAATCGTGCGGGCGAAGTCTGCGGGACGTTGTCCGGCCGCCCGGCGGTGATCATCAATTTCCTCGAAGGCGTCTGGCCGCGCCGACCGAATCTGGCCCACTGCGCAGGCGTCGGCGAGGCGATGGCGAAGATGCACCGCGCCGGCCTGGACTATCCCTCCTACCGCTCCAATCCGTTGTCGGTGACAGGCTGGCGGCCGCTGTTCAACATCGCGGCCTCGCGGGCCGATGAGATCCAGCCCGGCCTGCGCGATTTCATCGCCGCCGAACTCGATTATCTCGAAGGCAACTGGCCCGAACAATTGCCGACGGGCGTGATCCACGCCGATCTGTTTCCGGACAATGTGTTCTTCATCGGCGACAAGCTGTCGGGGCTGATCGACTTTCCGTTCTCCTGCAACGACATCCTCGCCTACGACGTGGCGATCTGCCTGAACGCCTGGTGTTTCGAGCCGGATCTTTCGTTCAACGTCACCAAGGCGCGGGCGCTGCTCAACGCCTATCAGCGTGAACGCGCGTTGAGCGAGGCCGAGCAGGCGGCGCTGCCGTTGCTGGCGCGCGGCGCGGCGATGCGCTTCCTGCTGACGCGGCTGGTCGATTTTCTCAACGTGCCGGCGGGCGCGCTGGTCCGCCCGAAGGATCCGCTGGAATACGTCCGCAAGCTGCGCTTCCAGCAGAACGTCGCCGGCATTCGCGACTACGGCGTCGAAGCGGCGGGAGCAGTGGCGTGAGCGAAATGCGGCCAGTGATCATCCACACCGACGGCGCCTGCTCGGGAAACCCCGGGCCGGGCGGCTGGGGCGCCATCCTGAAATTCGGCGATACCGAGAAAGAACTCAAAGGCGGCGAAGCCCACACCACCAACAACCGGATGGAGCTACTTGCAGCGATCTCCGCACTGGAAGCGCTGACGCGGCCGTGCACGGTCGATCTCTACACCGACAGCCAATACGTGAAGAACGGCATCGGGAGCTGGATTCACAACTGGAAGCGCAACGGCTGGAAGACCGCCGACAAAAAGCCGGTGAAGAACGTCGATCTGTGGCAGCGGCTCGACGCCGCGCTGAAGAGCCACGAGGTGCGCTGGCACTGGGTCAAGGGCCACGCCGGCCACGACGAAAACGAACGCGCCGATCAGCTCGCGCGCGACGGGCTCACCGAACACCGGCTGAAATCGCGGATCGGGTGAGGCGGTAGAAGATCCACAAGTAATTGGCCGCTGAAGCTCGGCCACCTCGGACGTCATCATCCGCGAAAGCGGGTGATGACGTCGGCGTTTCGTGCGAGCGCCGCAGGATCGCTCAGCGCTCGCGTGACGTCAGTCGCTTACAGCTGTCCCAGCAGCGTGTCGCCGCCGGAGACTTCGACCTTGCCGGGGTTCGGCTCGAGGTTGAGCTTGGTCACCACGCCGTCCTCGACCAGCATCGAATAGCGCAGCGAGCGGGTCCCGAGTCCGAAGCCGGAGCCGTCCAGCTCCATACCGATCGCCTTGGTGAACTCGGCGTTGCCGTCGGCGAGGAAGATCGCCTCGTCGCGCTGGTCGGTGTCGCGCTTCCAGGCGTTCATCACGAAGGCGTCGTTGACCGACACGATCGCGATGGTATCGACGCCCTTGTCCTTGATCGCGTAGGCGTTGAGGAAGATGCTCGGGACGTGCATCTTGTGGCAGGTGCCGGTGTAAGCGCCGGGCACCGCGAACAATGCGACCTTCTTGCCCTTGAAGATGTCGCCGGTCGTTTTCGTCTCGACGCCGTCGGCAGTCATCAGGCGAAACGTGGCCTCGGGCAAACGGTCGCCAACCTTGATGGTCATCTGCATCCTCTCCCTGAAACGTGAGACCGGTTTCTAGCCCGCACGCGGCGGACTGACAACATTCCGCGACGGCCGGGCAGCGCGAAGGTCACGTCACGCTTCCGTCATTACAGGCCGGGGGCGGCGGGGCAATTCGTCGGAAGCGGCGGCGCTTCGCCGACCGGCCGGAAATTCGCGAAGTCCCAGTCTCGCCCGGGCGCGGCTTCGAGCAATTGGCGCGTATAGGCCTGCTTCGGATGAGTGAGGACGTCTCCTGCGGGACCCTGCTCGACGACGCGGCCTTTTTCCATCACGACGACCTCGTCGCAGATCTGCGCGGCGACGCGCAGATCGTGGGTGATGAACAGCAGCGCGATGCCGAGTCTCGTCTGGATTTCGTCGAGCAGCTCCAGCACCTGCGCCTGCACCGAGACGTCGAGCGCCGACACTGCCTCGTCGGCGACCAGCACGTCGGGATCGAGCGCCAGCGCGCGGGCGATCGCGATGCGCTGGCGCTGGCCGCCGGAGAACTGATGCGGGTAGCGCGAGATCGCATCCGCCGGCAGATGCACCAGTTCGAGCAGTTGCCGCGCTTTCTCCAGCGCCTGCTCCCGCGGCATGCCGTAATTGATCGGGCCCTCGGCGATGCTCTCGCCGATGCTGACGCGCGGGTTGAGCGATCGATACGGGTCCTGGAAAATGATCTGGATGCGCTTGCGGTGCGGCCGCAGCCGCCGCCGCGACAGGTCGGAGATTTCCCGGCCGGCGAGGCGGATGCCGCCCGAGGTCGGATCGATCAGCCGCACGATGCAGCGCGCCACGGTCGATTTGCCGGAGCCGCTTTCGCCGACGATCCCGAGCGTGCGGCCCTTGTGCAGCGTCAGCGTCACGTCCTGCGCGGCGACCACCTCGCGATTGCGGCCGAACAAGGAGCGTTCGCGGTACACCTTTCCGAGTTCGTTGGCTTCCAGCACCACCGGCAGCGCCTTGTTTTCGCGCGGCGGCCGCGGCACCAGGCTCGGCACCGCGGACAGGAGTTTGCGGGTGTACTCCATCGCGGGCTTGCGCAGCACATCATCGAGCGGCCCGGTCTCGACCAGGCGGCCCGTGCGCATCACCGCGACCCGGTCGGCGATCTCGGCGACCACGCCCATATCGTGGGTGATGAACAGCACCGCCGTGCCGTGCGCCTGCTGCAAATCGCGGATCAGCGTCAGGATCTGCTTCTGGGTGGTCACGTCGAGCGCGGTGGTGGGCTCGTCGGCGATCAGCAGCTTCGGCTCCAGCACCAGCGCCATCGCGATCATGATGCGCTGGCGTTGTCCGCCGGAGAGGCGGTGCGGATAGGACGCGAAGATGCGCTCGATCTCCGGCAGTCTGACCTGCTGCATCATGTCGAGGATGCGCCGGCGGCGCTCGCGCGCGCCGAGATCGGTGTGAAAGCGCAGCACTTCGTCGATCTGTTTGCCGACCGGCACCACCGGGTTGAGCGCGGTCATCGGCTCCTGGAAGATCATCGCCATCTGGCTGGCGCGGAGCTGCCGCAGCCGCCGTTCGCTGGCGGCGAGCACATTCTCGCCGGCGAGCCGGATCTGGCCGCCGGTCGCGTGCAGCGCGCCTTTCGGCAGCAACCCCATGGTGGCGAGCGAGGTCACCGACTTGCCGGAGCCGCTCTCGCCGACCAAGCACATGGTTTCGCCGGGGCGCACCGACAGCGAGATGCCGTCGATCACCTTGTCGCCATCGTCGGACCTGCCGAGCCGGACGACCAGATTGTCGATCTCGAGGACGTTGTCGGTCATCGCGCCGCCTCGCGCTGTTTCATCCGGGGATCGAGCGCGTCGCGGGCGGCGTCGCCGATCAGGTTGACGCTGAGGATCGCGATCGACAGCAGCACGCCCGGCCAGAAGATCAGCGACGGCTTGATCTGGAACAGCGCGCGGCCCTCGGCCATGATGTTGCCCCAGGTCGGCGTCTCCGGGTTGATACCGGCGCCGAGGAACGACAGGATCGCCTCGGTGAGGATCGCCGAGGCGCAGATATAGGTGCCTTGCACGATCAGCGGCGCGACGGTGTTCGGCATCAGGTGTCGCACCATGATCTTCGGCAGGCTGGAGCCGAGCGAGATCGCGGCCTCGACATAGGGCTCCTCGCGCGCCGACAGCACCACCGAGCGCACCAGTCGGGCGACGCGCGGGATTTCCGGAATGGTGATCGCGATCAGCACCGTGGTCAGGCTGGCGCCCGACAGCGACACCACGGCGATCGCGAGCAGGATGCTGGGGATCGCCATCAGGCCATCCATCAGCCGCATCATCACCGCGTCGACCCATCTGAAGAAGCCGGAGACCAGGCCGATCACGAGCCCGATTGCGATGCTGACGATCGCGGCGCCGACGCCGATCAGTAGTGAAATCCGGCCGCCGTAGAGAATACGCGACAGCACGTCGCGGCCATACGCATCGGTGCCGAGCAGGAACTCCGCGCTCGCCGGCTTCAGTCGCTGCGCAGGCGCCAGCAATTGCGGATCGTGCGGGGCGAGCCACGGCGCGAAGATCGCAGACGCCACGACCAGCGCCAGGCAAACCGAGGCGGCGGCGATGATCGGGCTCGAGAACAGGAAGCCGAACCGCGGCCGCAGCGGACGCGTGATCGGGATCGAGGATTCAGGGAGGCTGTCGATGGCCATCGCGCGCGCCCCTAATACCTGATCCGCGGATCGAGCAGCGTGTAGGCCACGTCGATCAGCAGATTGACGGCGACATAGATGCCCGAGGTCAGCAGGATCATGCCCTGGATCACCGGATAGTCCCGCGCCAGCACCGCATCGACGGTGAGCCGTCCGATGCCCGGCAGGTTGAATACGCTTTCGGTGACGACCACGCCGGAGATCAGCAACGCGAAGCCGGTGCCGATCACGGTGATCACCGGCACCGCGGCGTTGCGCAGCGCGTGGCGCAGCAGCACGCGGGTTTCGGTGATGCCCTTGGCGCGCGCGGTGCGGACATAGTCCTCGCCGAGCACGTCGAGCATCGCCGCGCGGGTCATCCGCGCGATCAGCGCGATGTAGATGAAGGACAGCGTCAATGTCGGCAGCACCAGCCGCTCGAAATACGGGCCGAAGCCGCGCGCCAGCGGGCGGAAGCCCTGCACTGGAAACCAGCGCAGCTCGATCGCGAAGATCTGGATCAGCATATAGCCGATCACGAACACCGGCACCGAGAAGCCGATCACCGACAGCCCCATCACGAAGCGATCGATCCAGGTGCCGTGCTTCCACGCGGCGATCACGCCGAGCGGCACCGCGACGATGATCGAGAGGATGATGGTGGAGATCGCGATGCTCAGCGTCGGCTCGATCCGCTGGCTGATCATCTGCAGCACCGGCACCTGCGAGATCAGCGAGACGCCGAGGTCGCCCTGGAGCAGCTTGCCGACCCAGCTGAAGAACTGGGTATAGAGCGGCTCGTTGAGGCCGAGCGTTTCCCGGATGCGCGCGAGTTGTTCGGGGGAGGCATTGTCGCCGGCGAGGATTGCAGCCGGATCGCCCGGCGTCAGCCGGAGCAGCAGGAAGACGACGAGCGCGACGACGCCCATCACCGGAACAGCCGCGAGGATGCGGCGGATCAGATAGCCGAGCATCGGCGCTCCATCGTCGAAACAGGTGGCCGATTAGCAGGGCTTATTGGGATGGTGGTGTCCGTCATTATCGCTTCGACCTGTCGTGATGGAAGATCACTATGATCCCGAGCAAAGCATTCAGCAATTCCTATGCCATGGACGTGGCTCGCGCGGCGTGGTAGTTAGCCGTCACGCTTCATTCCAGAGTCGCCAGCAGCCCCGCCATTAAGCGGCCGCGCTCGGCCAGACTGTCGACCTCGATATGCTCGTTGAGCGTGTGGGCATCTGCGCCGCGCACGCCGAGTCCGTCCAGCGTCGGAATTCCCATCGCGCCGGTGAAGTTGCCGTCGGAGCCGCCGCCTGCACTGCCGTGAGGCAGCGACATGCCCATCTGTTTGGCGACGGCGGAGGCTTTCTCGTACAGCGCCATCGTGCCGGCATCGGGTTCCCAGACCGGGCGGGTGACGCCGCGGGTCACCTCGAAAGCGACGTCGTTGCCGGCGCCGGACAGCGCCAGCATCCGTTCGACGCCGCGATCCAGATCGGCCTGTCGCTTGGCCATGCTCAGCGCTTCGCCGGTGCATGTGGTGGCGACGCAATTGACCCATTGCCCGCCATGCACGATGCCGACGCTGAAGGTGCAGTCGTCGGTCGTCATCGCGTCGATCGCCAGAATCTGCCGCGCCATTTCCCGTATCGCGGAACGCCCCGACGACAGCGTTGCGCCGGCGTGGCTCGGCTTTCCGGTTGCCGTCAGGTTGAAGCGGGCGATCGCGTAGCGACCGGTGACGACGCCGTTGTCCGGACGGCCGGGCTCCGGAACCAGCACATATTTGTTGCGGGCGGCCTCGGCCTCGATGATGTCCCGCGTCGAGGGCGTGCCGACTTCCTCGTCCGGCGTGAACAAGACGGTGATCGGCAACGGTGTGGTGAATGATGCGCGCGCGAGCTGTCGAATGGCTTCGAGCGTCAGGTAGTTGCCGCCCTTCATGTCGAAGATGCCGGGGCCGAAGCATTTGTTGCCGTCGCGGCGCCATTGCAGTTTCTGCAGCGTGCCGACCGGATGCACGGTGTCGAGATGGCCGGCGATCAGGATGCCGGGCTCGCCCTGCCGCGGATGCGGGAAGCGTGCGCGGACGCAGCCGGCGAAGCCCTGCCGTCCGGCGATGCGTTCGATCGCCGCACCCATGATGGCCATGTCGCGCGCGGCGAGGTCGAGCATGCGCTCGACCGCGGCGGCGTCCCAGGTCGGGCTTTCGCATTCAACCCAGGCGCGCAGGCCCTGCAGCATCACTTCGGAATCAAAAGGTAAATTGGCTGGGTTCATTCGCATGCTCACGGTTGGATCGGTGCTACGAGAATGATTGCAGGCGAATTTGTAAAGTGAAAGATGCGCGACCCGTCGCGTCGGTGGGGCCGATGTTGTCCCGCAGTGATCAGATTGACGCCTGGCACGCTTGGTGCAAGTCTTGATGATGCAAGTGTTGATGATGCAAGTCGCGATGATCAGGATGTTGCAATGCGCAATGGGTGCGCTGCGGGCGCCCGATCATCTCCAGCGTTATTCAATTGTCTGCCGTCCTGCCCAAGCAATCATCTGCGATTGATCAGTTTCAAGCCAGGAGAAACCGAATGTTCCACACGTCGCATTGGCTGCGTTCAGTAGCTGTGTCGAAATTCGCAGTGCCGGCGCTGGCGCTCGCAGCTTCGCTGACGCTCCCTGCGTTTGCTGATGCCAAGACCATTCATGCGGTGATGCATTCCGATCTGCGCGTGACCGATCCCGGACTGACCACCGCCTACATCACCCGCGATCATGGCTACATGGTCTATGATACGCTGCTCGCGATGGACTCGAACTTCAAGGTCCAGCCGCAGATGGCGGAGTGGAAGGTCTCCGAGGACAAACTGACCTACACCTTCACGCTGCGCGACGGCCTGAAGTGGCACGATGGCGCTCCGGTCACCGCCGAGGATTGCGTCGCCTCGCTGAAGCGCTGGGGCCAGAAAGACGGCATGGGCCAGAAGCTGATGGACTTCACGGCGAGCCTCGAGGCCACCGATGCGAAGACTATCACGCTGAAGTTGAAGGAGCCCTACGGGCTGGTGCTGGAGTCGATCGGCAAGCCATCGTCGCTGGTGCCGTTCATGATGCCGAAGCGGATCGCCGAGACGCCGCCGGACAAGGCGATCCCCGAGCAGGTCGGCTCCGGTCCGTTCAAATTCGTCGCCGCGGAATTTCAGCCGGGCGTCAAGGCGGTTTACGTCAAGAACGCCGACTACGTGCCGCGCAAGGAGGCGCCGAGCTGGACGTCGGGCGGCAAGGTGGTGAAGGTCGACCGGGTCGAATGGATCACCATGCCCGACGCGCAGACCGCGGTGAACGCGCTGCAATCCGGCGACATCGATTTCATCGAGAATCCGTCCTTCGACATCCTGCCGGTTCTGAAGCAGGACAAGGAATTGACGATCCACACGCTGAGCCCGCTCGGCTTTCAGACGCTCGGCCGGATGAACTTCCTGTATCCGCCGTTCGATAACGTCAAGGTTCGCCGCGCCGCGTTTCTGGCGATGAGCCAGAAGCCGGTGCTCGATGCGCTGGTCGGCAACCCGCAATACTACAAGGTCTGCGGCGCCGTGTTCGGCTGCGGCACGCCGCTGGCGTCGGACGTCGGCTCCGAGACGTTGGTCAAGGGCAGCGGCATGGCGGAGGCCAAGAAGTTGCTCGCCGAGTCCGGCTATGACGGCACGCCGATCGCGCTGATGGCGCCGGGCGACGTCGTCACCCTGAAGGCGCAGCCGATTGTGGCGGCGCAGCTGTTGCGCGAGGCCGGTTTCAAGGTCGACGTCCAGGCCACCGACTGGCAGACCGTGGTGACGCGGCGCGCCAGCCAGAAACCGCCGAAGGACGGCGGCTGGAACATGTTCTTCACCAATTGGGCGGGTCCGGACATTCTCAATCCGGTCGCCAATGTTTCGACCGGGGGCAAGGGCAAGAACGGCGGCTGGTTCGGCTGGGCGGAGGACGCCAGGGTTGAAGAGCTGCGCGACAAATTCGCCCGCGCGACCTCGCCCGACGAGCAGAAGAAGCTCGCCGAGGAGATCCAGAAAGAAGTCTACGACAAGGTGATCTACATTCCGCTCGGCCAGTACACAGCGCCCAGCGTATGGCGCAACGAACTGACCGGCGTGCTCGACGGCCCGGCGACGCCGGTGTTCTGGAATATCGACAAGAAGGAATAGTTGCGGATCGGCGCGCGGGGCTGCTGCCGCGCGCCCCAGCAAGCGGAGCTTCGCCGTCCCGCAGCCGTGGGCCGGCGAAGCGCCGAGGGCCCGAACAAGGAAGCAAGAACAGAGGCAACAAGGTTCGTTGCAGCCTTGCTGCGGAACGACAATCCGGGTCGCAGGCCGACGCCCGGGCCAAACAAAAAGAGCCCGGCGCGCGCCGGGCTCTTTTCACAAACGGGCTCTTTTCACAAATCAGTCGTAAATTCGTTACTTGCGCGCGCAGGCGACCGAGATGCTGCTGGCGCTCGCGCTGCATTTGGCGGTCATGACGCCGTCCTTGACCTGGAGCTGATCGGTCAGCCGCGCGGCGCCACCGATGAAGCAATAGGCCGAGGCCAGGACTTCGTCCGGTCCGCACGACACGGGGCAGCCGTTCGATGCGCAGCTCGCGGATGTCACGGTGCGCACGACGCCGGGCGAGGCGACGCTGGCTAACGCGTTCGTTGCAGGCCGAGCGGCGGCCGGCTGAGCCGGTGCAGACGTCGCGGGGGCAGGGGTTGCTGCGGCCGTTGTGGCCGACGCGGGTGCAGCTTCTGCCGGAGTGCTCTCCTGAGTTGCGGTCTCGGCGGCGCCCCGCGTGTTCTGGAAGCTACCGGCGGCCACGTAGATCACGATCACGCCGGCCAGCACCACACCGGCGACGATGACCGAGCCGATCGGCACCGTCTTCAGCCTGTCGGTGACCGATGTCACGGTCGCCGACAATGAACCGGCTTTCCAGGAAACGCCGCGGAGGCGCATGTCATCGAACGCCAGATACGCCACTATGACGAGGCCGCCACCAAAGAACATAAGTATCAGAAGCGGCCCGATCGCGGAGAGATACTCCATGTCAATGTCTTTCCATCCGTACCATGCGCGGCGCGCGTGTATAGTGGGCGCTCGCAGCAAACTGCATTGTCGAAAATCAAAAGAACACGTAACTGTCAGTCAGCGTTGAGGTAAATCAAAACCGTTCCCTAACTGACGAGTGATATGTAGCATAAGCAATCCCCTTTCGTCATCGCACGCCGGCGCCGCACGAGCGGGTATGGTTTATGCTCCCTCCCATCGCGCTCCGCGCGCCCGCGCTCAGTCGATGATGATCGATCCCACGTCACCCGGGCTTGGTTCCGGCGGCGTGATCCAGATCAAGGGATACTGCGCCGCAGAGAGGTTAACGTTCCCTCACAAGCCACAACGGCATGGGCCTCGACCGCCCCGATGACATCGATGAATTCGATCCGATCCCGCCGCTGGCGATGGTTGTCGTGGCTGCTGCCGAATACGCTCACTACGGTCGGCGTACTGGCCATGGTGCTGGGCACATCGCCGGGCGTCGATGCTCAATTCGACGGCATCCTGCTCGCCATTGTCATCGCCGTCGCCGCTGCCCTCGCGATCGAGTTCCTGGTCTGCCTGTGGATCGCCCCGTCGCGGCGCGGCCGGCGCGCTTATCTGTCGTCGAGCAAGGGAATGGTCGACCTCGCCTGCGCGTTGGCGCTGCCGCTCGGATGGTTGCTGGCGCCGGATGTGCACGACGCGCGGCTGTTCGCGCTGGTCTGGACGCTGCGCTATATCAGCCATTCCACCGGGCTGACGCTGATCTGGCGGGTGATGATTCGCAGTCGCGTCGCGCTGCTCAGCATCGCCGGCCTGTTCCTGGTCGTCACGCTGACCGGCGCCACGCTGGCGCATGTGTTCGAGCGCGAGACTCAGCCGCAAATGTTCGGCAGCGTCGGCCGGGCGTTGTGGTGGGCGATCGTGACGCTCACCACCACCGGCTATGGCGATGTGGTGCCGACCACGATCTGGGGCCGTCTGCTGGCCGGCTGGGTGATGGTCGGTGGCATCGTGATGTTCGCGCTGCAGGCCGGCATCATCGCCACCGCTTTTGCCGAAGAGCTGCAGCGGCGGCACTTTCTGCGCACCTGGGAGCTGGTCATCAGCGTGCCGTTCTTTCGCGATCTCGGCGCCGCGGCGGTCGCCGATATCGTACGGCTGCTGCAGGCGCGCGACGTCAATGCCGGTACGGTCGTAGTCCGTGAGGGCGAGCCGGGCGATGCGATGTACTTCATCGTCTCCGGCGAGGCGACCGTCCGCGTCGCGCCGAAGCCGGTGGTGCTCGGCCCCGGCAGTTTCTTCGGCGAAATGGCGTTGCTGTTCAACACGCCGCGCTCCGCCACCGTGGTCGCGACCCAGCCCAGCGTGCTGCTGGTGCTGGATATCGCCGATTTCCACCAACTCGCCGGCCGCCGGCCGGAATTCGTCAATCTGATCGAAACGGAAGGTAGACTGCGGCGCGATCAGAACGTCACAGCGGGATGACGTTGGGTACGCTCACGGTGAATCGATAGCGGGGAATGAGCATGAATGCAGCAGACGTGATGACCACCAACGTCGTGACGGTTCGGCCGGATGCGCCGGTACGGGCGGTTGCAGAGACGCTGTTGAAGCACGGCGTCAGCGCGGTGCCGGTGGTCGACGAGCACGGAGCGCCGCTCGGCGTCATCAGCGAAGGCGATCTGATGCCGCGCAATGAGACCGCCCGCGAAGCGCGCCGCGACTGGTGGCTGCAGCTCCTGTCCCAAGGCGGCGAGGTGCATCCCGACTATCTCCAGTTTCTGAAGTCCGATCATCGTACCGCGGGGCAGATCATGGTGTCGCCGGTCGTGACCGTTGATGAAGCCGTCCCGCTCGCGGAAATCGCCGACATCCTGTTCGAGAACAAGATCAAGCGCGTGCCGGTGCTGCGTGAGGGTCGGGTGGTCGGCATCGTCAGCCGAGCCGATCTGCTCAAGACCCTCGTGAAGCCGGGCCACGTCCATGCGCGGGATCCGGTCCATGACGACGGCAGCGCGATTCCGATTGCGTCCGCCGAGCTCGAGGCGTTGACCCATCGGCGCCAGGACGCCCTCCCGCTGTCGCACGATCCCGCGGCCGATGAACTATCGGCATCGGCGTTCCTGGCGCTCGGCGTCGAGCACGAGCAACATGAAGAGGAGCAGCGCCGCGAGGCGAAGCGCATCGCCGACGAGAAGCATCACCGCCAGGCCAGTCAGATGCTGGCGTCGCATCTGACCGACGACTCCTGGGAGCAAATGATGCGCAACGCCCGCGCCACCGCAAAGAAGGGCGAGGAAGATCACCTGTTGCTCCGCTTCCCCGCGGAGCTGTGCAGCGATCATGGCCGCGCGGTGAACGCGCCGGACCCGGAATGGCCGTCGACATTACGCGGCATGGCCGCCGATATCTATCTGCGCTGGAAGGCCGAGCTGCGGCCGCACGGCTTCATGCTACATGCCCGCGTGGTGGAGTTTCCGGACGGCATTCCCGGCGATATCGGCCTGTATCTGAGCTGGGGCAAGCACGACGCCGCCGCGCACTGACTCCGCACCGCCCGGAAGTCGGTCGCTTCTGGTCCGATGACTTTCAGGTGGTTTCCTCCGCATCGACGTGAGTCTCGGATTTCGCTGCGCGCCGTCCGGCCTAGCTTGCAGCAGCTCCTGCCCAAGGCAGTGAGGTGCACCCGGACGACCTCCAGTTTCTGAAGTCCGACCATCGTGCCGCGGCGCAGATCATGATGTTATTGTCCGACATCGCAGTATTTCTAGCTGTGGCTATTTGTTTACGATGCGGGAAAGCTTGATGTTTGTAGCAATATGAATTTCACAACGATCTCATCATAGTCTTTCCCGAAAGCGACCCATTTGGCGAGCTATCTGCAAAGAAGGCGCAACTTGGATGACGTTTAGAAAACGATTAGATGCCGTTTCGACAGACCTCAGATTTTTCATATTTCCTGTTTTTTCGAATGGCGCTGCTAGCAAGAACGGGGGATTCGCCAATAATTTCGGCCATAGATTGGACTCTTGTTTTTGTCGGTTCGATGATTGTTTTGAATTTTGTGTTTGAGCGAGAGCGACCATCTGAATAAAAGAACGCTATGCATTCTTGCACTCACAAATTGACAGGCGGGTCAAGCAAGGTTTTGCGTCCCCGGAGAGTATCTGGCACGGCCTCGCTATGAGTCGGCCCCGGAAATCTGCACAGGACGATAAGTGGATTTCCAAGTGTTGGCGCGCTTCGACCTTGGAGATGGCGACCCAGGCCCGTTTCCGATTTATCAGAACGATCTCAAGACGCCAATCGAAGGCAGGCTCTATTACCTGAATTCGAGCGCCGGAAAACGAACCATCGTTCCAAACGAAAGCAGGAATGTTGAGTTGGTCGCATCGAATAGCGCTGCCGGTGTCGTGATCTGGAAAGTGAACCCCCGGACCGAGAACGGCGATGTCGCTCTTTCCGCCTCGGCTTTGGCCGGAGCGGACCTATGAGTCGAGGAGATCTTCCGCGACGGGCGTTTCTCGAGCGAGGCGTTGGTCACCGCGCTACGTGAAGCGAAGGTGAAGATTGATTTCGGCCCTAAAGAATGTCGTATTCTGGGGGATGCGGTGAGGCTGTGTGATCCAGGTCGCATTCCCGGATCGCCGAGGCGTGTTTGAGCCGACATGCTGCGACCCGCAGGCAACTCGCCGGCGGGCGATGATCAAAGGAGTGATCCCATGCGAACCTTGATAGTGGCGGCGATCGGTTGCGTCGCGCTGGCGTCGCCGGCGGCGGCTCAGCTCTCCGCCCCGGCGGCGATCGTCGAAGAGGTCAAGGGTGACGTCCCGGGCATCGAATTCATGGACTACGTGCTGCCGGGCAAGGTGATCAAGCTCGGCGCCAACGGTGCGATCGTGCTGAACTATCTGCAGTCCTGCATCCGCGAGACCATCACCGGAGGCGTCGTGGTGGTGGGGACCGATCAGAGCAAGGTTTCGCTCGCCGATATTCAGACCGCCAAGGTCGATTGCGCCGCGTCGAAAGCGCAACTCTCTGAATCCGAGGCGAGCCAGAGTGCGGCGACCGCGTTCCGGAGCATCAATCAGACCGGGCCTGCGCCGAAGATCGCATCGGTCTATGGCGTGTCCCCGGTGTTCGATGTCGCGGGCAGCGGAAAGCTTATCATTGAGCGCTCCGACGTCGCCGGCGACCGACGGGAGGTCACGGTCGACAAGAAAACCCTGATCAAGGGCCGGTTCTACGATATGGCCAAGGCCGGCACCGCGCTGATGCCCGGCGCCTCCTACGCCGCGACCTTCGGCGCCCGCAAGATCGCGTTCCGGGTCGACCCAGCGGCGCGGCCGGGGGATGTTCCGGTGGTCAGCCGCTTGCTGCGGTTCTGATCCGCACCGCGTCCGCGAGCCGCATTGAAACACCACATCACCAGAGCCGACGCTCTCGCAGCCCTGGTGATCGCGGTCGTGGCCGGTATGCTCGCGGCCTGGCCGGCGTTGGATATCGCGCGCGGACTATCACTCGACATTCTCACCGCGACGCGCTGGCAGGCGTTCGGACCGCGCTCCGACGCGTTGGCGCGGCCGGCCGTGGTGGTTGCAATCGACGAGGAGAGTTACCAGACGCCGCCCTTCAAGGGCTCGCCGACGCTGACCTGGACGCGCGAGATCGGACGTGTGGTGACCGCGATCCTCGACGGCGGCGCCAAGGTGGTCGGCTTCGACATCGTGTTCCCGACCTCGATCGAGCAGTCGCAGATCCCGTTCGGCGATGAGCCGCTCGGTGCGCGGATGCGCGGTTTTGATCGCGATTTCCTGCGCGCGCTGGCGGCCGGCGCCGCGTCCGGCAAGGTGGTGCTCGGAGAGATCGGCCAGCGCGGCGAAGCGATCGGGCCGTCGCCGGCGCAGCGCGTCGCGGTGCGCCAGCAGAGCAACATTCGCGCGCTCAACGTCTATCTCGACCGCGACGACGTGGTGCGGCGGTTACCGCTGTCGTTCGCGTCCGAGTCCGGGACGCTGCCGTCGCTGGCCGTCGAACTCGCCGCGCGGGCCCGCGGCGTCACGCCGACGTTCAAGGACGGCCGTCTCGACTTCGACGGCCACACTGTTGCGGGCAGTGTGCCGAACACATTGACGCTGAATTTCGATGGCGGCGCCGACGATATCGCAACCTACTCGTTGGCCGATCTGCGCGCCTGCGTGGAGGCTGGCGACCGCGATTTCTTCGCGCGGCAATTCGACGGCAAGGTCGTGTTGCTCGGCACGGTGCTGAATGTCGAAGACAGAAAACTGACCTCGAAGCGGTTCGCGACCGGGCTCGAGGGCGCGCGCGGGCCGCGCTGCGCGCTGCCGCGGCCGGCGGCGTCGGCCGATCAGTTCAAACGCAGCAGCATCGCCGGGGTCTATATCCACGCCACGGCGGTCAACAATCTGCTCGAGGACGAGCCGCTGGTGGAATTCGATCGCTGGACGGTGACTGCGACGGCGGTCGGCTTCGCGGCGCTGGTGGCGTTCGCGGCGCTACTGCTGAGCCCGCTCGCGGCGGCCTTCGCCTATCTCGGGCTGGTGGCCGCGCTGCTGGCGGTCGCGACGATCGCGTTCGCCCGATCGATCGCGCTGCCGCTGAGCGAACCCGCGGTGGCCGGATTCGCGGCCCTGGTGCTGATGGTCGGCTATCGCTTCGTCGTCGTCGACAAGGCCGAGCGGTTCCTGCGCGCGAGCTTCGGCCTGTATCTCGCGCCGCAGGTGATCGACCAGATGTTGAATGCGCGGAAGCTACCGAAGCTCGGCGGCGAAATGCGCCACGTCACCGTGTTCTTCTCCGACGTCGCCGGTTTCTCGACCATCGCCGAGCAGCTCGCGCCAGATGCGTTGGTCGAACTGACGAACGAATATCTGTCGGCGATGACCGACATCATCGAGCGATACGGCGGCTATGTCGACAAATACATCGGCGACTCGATCGTCGCGGTGTTCGGCGCGCCGGTCGACGACCCCGATCATGCCGTCCACGCGGTGCGTGCGGCGCTGTCGTGCCGCGAGCGTCTCGAACAGCTCAACACCAGCGCCGCAGCCTTCCGCGGCCACAGGTTGAGCCACCGCATTGGCCTCAACTCCGGCGAGGCGCTGGTCGGCAATATCGGCTCGCGCCGCCGCTTCAATTACACGGTGATGAGCGACACCGTGAACCTCGCCTCGCGGCTCGAAGGCGCCAACAAATATTTCGCGACGTCGATCCTGGCGTCGGAGACGACGATGTCGCTGACCGGCGCCGCGTTCGACTGGCGCGAACTGGATGCGATCCGGGTCAAGGGACGGTTGCAGCCGGTCGAGATCTACGAACCGATCGCCGAGGCCGGCCGAACGACGCCGGAGCAGGCGCAGATCGCGAAGATCTATGCGGAGGGGCTGACGTGCTGGCGGGCGCGCGATTTCGAAGCGGCCGCACGGGCCTTCGCCGAGATCGCGCCGCGCGATCCGCCCGCGGCGCTGTTTCACGAGCGCGCCGGCCGCCACGTCCAGCATCCGCCGGGTGAGGCCTGGGAGCCGGTGCATACGCTCGAAGGCAAATGAAGCGAGCGGGCGCGGCGGCGCTCAGATCTTGAGATTGCGATACACCGAGACTTCGCGCTCGCGCGCCAGCCGGGCGTCGTCGCCGGCGCGGATGCCGCGCCAGCCGTCGAAGAACATCACGATGGTGGTCACCAGCCCGGTGATCTTGCCGATCAGGAATCCGAACGGAAAGATCAGACGCTCCGGCGGCAGGATGAATTGCGAGCCGAGGAAGATCGCCGCGGCGTTGAAGAAATACGCGCTGCGATACAGCGTCATTTCCTTCCACGCGCTGCGCGCATAGGGCTTCGAGCTCTTCTTCACCGCCTTGTTGTAGCGCGGGTTCGACAACAGCCCCCACATCCGCCGCTTCTTCGGCAGCGCGCGCGGACCGGCGAGCAACGCGCGAAAATTCTCGCGCATCTGCAGATGTGCCACCAGCGCCAGCAGCAGATTGAGCGCCACCAGCGCCAGTTTCAGTTCGGTCAGCGACAGCAACAGCTGCGCCGCGAGGTCGACGAACAGCAGATGCGTGACGGCGTTCAGCGCGAAAGCCGAGCGGTGGAACGCAGCGCGGTTGATGTTGGCGACCTTCTCGTCGATGAAGGCCGCGCCGGGTTTGGTGGCGCCGAGCTGCAGCAGCGCGGCGCGGTGCTCCGCGGTCAGTTCCCAGCTCTTGCCGAGTTCCTCGATCGTCACCGCCGGCGGCCCGCGCTTGATCCGGAACGTCGCCTTCGCCGACCAGCCGGAGACGCGCGCCAGCCATCGCCGGGTGACGGCGAAACGCGAGGTCGTCGCGGCGTCGACGAGGGGGTGCGGGTCTGGCTGCATCGGCTCCATCAGCGTTGTCGCTGCGTGGTCAATCACCGAAACGCGGGGCGTCCGCAAGCCTGCTGGCGGCCTTGACTGCGGCTTTCAGCTGTTTCCGGGTCGCCGCGTCGTCGACGGTCACCAGTTCCTTCGCGGCCGCGGCGCTGGCCGCCTTGTGTTGCGAATGGCTCGCGATTCGGGCGGCCAGTTCGCGCTGCACCGCAGCGTCGTTGAGGGCGCCCAGCGCGTCGAGCAGTTCCTTCAATTGCGTGCGGAAGCTGGTCAGCCGCTTGCCGCTGCGGGGGCCGGTGAACAGGCTCTCGAAGAAGCCCGCAGCGTAGTACAGTTTCTTGGCGGCGATCCGAACCCGGTGGCGCTGCTCGTCGTCCAGCTCGTCCAGTCTGTCGAGCTTCTTGATCAGTCTGTTCGCGCGATTGGCCAGCGTTTGTTTGGCGAATGTCTTGGCGGACTCGGGAATGTCTTTCGAAGTCTGCCCCCAGTCGCCTGCCGCGATCCAGGATCGCAGGTCGTCGAGCAGCTTTTCGAAACGCTTGTAGGCGACGGTCCGGCTCGCAATGTCGAAAGCGCGGCTGCGATCGGCCGCCACCTGCTTGCGCAACGTGTCCGAGCCGCCCTTGCTCGTCTCCTGCAGCCTTAAATCCATCAGATGCAGGTCGCGGGCCGGACCCAATCGTCCGGTGAGCCACTTCAATTGCCGCTTGATGCGCTCGGCCTCGGGGCCGTCGACCAGATCGGCGAAAACCGAGATCGCGGCGCGCGTTCGGCGCAGCGCGATCCGCATCTGGTGGACGCCCGTGGGATCGCGCTTCGACACGGCGGCTCGTTGGGCTTCGATCAGCCCGACCAGTGTGCCGGCGATTGTCTTGAACGCGTCGGTTGTGCTGATGCCCGGCGCGAGCACGATATCGTCCGTCGCGGGAGCTTTACGCACAGCCGGAGCAGCACGAGGCGCAGCCGTCTTGCGCTCCGCAACACCCGGCGCGGCCACAGTATTTCCGAGAACTCGACGCATGTTGTCCCGCAGCGGCGTCCATCCGCCCGGACATTGTAGCAGCATTCTGGCCGAAATGGGCCCTGCGGCCGAGGCTGCGCAGCCGTGAAAAATCGTCGCGCGGCGCGGACCGCTGTTACGCGCGCTTGAGAACTTGTAGCGGATAGCCGATCAGCTTCGCTGCGGCGAAGGCGATCGCCATGCCGATCAGCGCCGCGATCGCCTGTCCGCCGAAGAACCAGGCGGCCGACTCCGGATCGGGATTGATCCGGACCGCGAGATCGAGACACCACAGGATGGCCACGACGCCGACCACGACCACGATGACGAGTTGCATACGCTGCACCGCCGCTTCGATCCGGGCCATCCGCGCTTCGACATGCTTGTCCGGAGTCGTTGTCATTTCGTCCTCATTCTAAGTCTAAAGTTCAACTAATCTGCGACCGCGTTGCGATCCATTCCCGCGTAGCTGTAGCTCGCACGGCACTGCACTGAATTGACTCAGCACAAAACCCCGCCATCAGCCGATTAGTCCGGTCGTCGTAGTCATGATGACGATCTGCCGCACCCGTTGACTTATCGCAAATACGAGGGGTGGTAAAACTGGGAAACAGGGCCCCTTGAAAGCTAATCGCCGGAGTGGCGTGCGCTTGGGGGGAGCTCATCATGCACACACCATGGCAAGCCGCTGCGGCGCTGAAAAGCGACGCGAAGGAGCTTCGCCCGCTGACTGGAAACGAAGCGATCGCGCGCGCCGCCTGGGAGGCGGGGGTGCGGGTCGCCGCCGCCTATCCGGGCACGCCGAGCACCGAAATTCTCGAGAATCTCGCGAACTATCCAGCCGAAGATATTCATGCGCAGTGGTCGACCAACGAAAAGGTCGCGCTCGACGTTGCGATCGGCGCATCGTTCGCAGGTAGCCGCGCGCTGTGCGCGATGAAACATGTCGGCCTCAACGTCGCCGCCGACGCGCTGATGTCGTTTACTTACATCGGGGTCAATGGCGGGCTGGTGCTGATCGTCTGCGACGATCCCGGTATCCATTCGTCTCAGAACGAGCAGGACAGCCGGATCTACGCACAGCTTGCGACCTTGCCGGTCCTCGAGCCGAGCGATGCGCAGGAGGCCTACGATCTCACCAGGCTGGCGTTCGAGATTTCCGAACAGTTCGACACGCCGGTGATCGTGCGCAGCACGACGCGGTTGTCGCATACCCGCAGCACCGTCACGGTCGGCGTCCGCGAGGAGGTCGCCTCGCGCGGCTTTCTGGAGAAGCCGTCGAAGAACGTGATGATCCCGGCCCATGCCCGCGGCCGCCATCTCGTGCTGCTGGAGCGCGAGGGCAAGCTGAAGGACTATTTGGCGGAGTCGCCGATCACCCAATGGGAAAAGGGTAACACCAGCTTCGGCATCGTCACCGCCGGCACCTGCTACCCTTACGTCCGCGAGGTGCTGCCGAACGCCACCGTGCTGAAGCTCGGCGCATCGTGGCCGCTGCCGGAGCAGTTGCTGCGAGATTTCTGCGCCTCGGTTGATCGCGTCTTCGTGGTCGAGGAGCTGGAGCCGATCATCGAGAAGGAGATCGCAGCGCTCGGCATCAAGGTCGACGGCAAGCGGTTCTTCCCGCGCGCCGGCGAGTTTTCGCCGGAGGTGGTGCGCGCCGGTCTGGTGCAGGCCGGCATTCTTCCCGCGCCGGTGCAGCACAATGCCTGGACGCCGGAGCCGGTGGTGCGTCCGCCGGTGCTATGCGCCGGCTGCCCCCATACCTCGACCTTCATGGCGGTGCGCGCCTCCGGCGCCCGCGTCGCCGGCGACATCGGCTGCTACACGCTAGCCTGCCTCGATCCGTTGCGCGGTCTCGACACCTGCGTGTCGATGGGCTCCTCGATCGGCAATGCGGTGGGCATGGCGAAAGCCGGCGAGACGAAACCGATCGTCGCGACGATCGGCGACAGCACCTTCCTGCATGCCGGCCTGCCGGCCTTGATCGACGCCGTCTACAACCAGGCCAACATCGCGGTGCTGTTGCTCGACAACCACATCACCGCCATGACCGGCGGTCAGGAGCATCCGGGCACGGGCAAGACGCTACGCGGCGAGCCGGCGCCGCAGGTCGACTACGAGGCGCTGGCGCGCGCTTGCGGCGTCCAATGGATCAAGAAGGTGGATTCCTACGATCTCGCGGCGGTGCATCAGTTGCTGCGCGAGGCGATCGCCTATCGGGGCGTCGCGATGCTGATCTCGAACCGGCCCTGCGTGCTCGATCCGATCAAGATCAAGGGGCCGCCGCTTCAGATCAACGCCAGCCAGTGCACCGCCTGTCAGTCCTGCATGAATCTCGGCTGCCCGGCGCTGACCTGGAGCGACGAATGGTTCGAAGGCCGCCACCGGGTCAAGATCGATCCGGCGTCGTGCATCGGCTGCACGCTGTGCGCCCAGGTCTGCACCATCGATTGCATCAAGATCGCAACGCCCCCGGTGACGCAATGAACGAGCAGAGCAAGGTCACCGCCCTCAACGCGGACAGCGAGCCGGTCGCCTTCAACGCGGCGCTGGCCGAGCCCACCAACGTGCTGATCGTCGGCGTCGGCGGCCAGGGCGTGATCATGGTCTCGAAGGTGCTGGCGTCGCTGGCGCAGGCGCACGGCTTCGAGGTCAAGCAGAGCGAAGTTCACGGCATGGCGAAGCGCGGCGGCGCGGTGTTCAGCCACGTCCGCTTCGGTCAACGGGTGTGGTCGCCGACCATCGCCAAGGGTGAAGCCGACGTGCTGATCGCGCTGGAATGGGCCGAGGGCCTGCGCTGGCTGCCGCATCTGAAGCGCGACACCGGCGTGTTCATCTGCGACACCAAGCGGATCGTGCCGCCCTTCGCCTGCCTCAACCGCCGCCTCGGCGCGCCGTTGCGCTATTCGACCGAGACCGCCGAACAGGTGTCGGCCTACGTCTCCGAAGCCTATGCGATCGACGCGACACGGATGGCGGAAGACCTCGGCAACGAACGCGCCGCCAATGTCGTGCTGCTCGGGGCGCTGTCGACGGTGCTCGAATTCTCGCTGCCGGAGTGGGAGAAGACCGTCACCAGCTTCGTGCCGAAAAAGACCATCGCGGTGAACACCGCGGCGTTCGAACTCGGCCGCAACTGGATTTCGGAGGCCAAGAGCCCGCCGCCCGCCGCCGACGAAGCCGCCAGGCCGGCTTCGACACACGCGCATTATTCGGCGCGGCTCGAGATCACCGACGCCTGGTGCAAGAGCTGCGAGATCTGCGTCAAGCTCTGCCCCGAGCGCTGTCTCACGCTCAACGCCGAACGCATCGTCGAAATGACCGCGCCGGAGAAATGCACCGGATGCCGGCTGTGCGAATGGCTCTGTCCGGATTTCGCCATCCGCGTCCATCTGGATGCCGAGCAGCCCGCGATGGAGGCGGTGCGATGAATGTGATCGACCGATCGCACGCCAAGCCCGCGGCGAAACTTCTTTCCGGTAACGCCGCCTGCGCGCAGGGCGCCATCGACGCCGGCTGCACCTTCTTCGCCGGCTATCCGATCACGCCGTCCTCGGAGATCGCCGAGCGGCTGTCGACCATGCTGCCGCGGGCCGGCGGCGTGTTCATTCAGATGGAAGACGAGATCGCGGCGATGGCCGCGGTGATCGGCGCCTCGATGGGCGGCGTCAAGGCGCTGACCGCGACGTCGGGTCCCGGCTTCTCGCTGAAACAGGAGAACATCGGCTACGCCGCGGGCGCGGAGATTCCCTGCGTCATCGTCAATGTGATGCGCGGCGGCCCCTCGACCGGAATGCCGACGCGGCCGTCTCAGGCCGACATCATGCAGAGCCGCTACGGTAGCCACGGCGACTATCCGATGATCGTGCTGGCGCCGGCCTCCGCGCGGGAGATCTATGACGAGACCATCCGCGCCTTCGATCTTGCCGAGATCTGCCGCACGCCGGTCGTGCTGCTGTACGATCAGGTGATCGCGCAGTCTTCGGAGACGGTCTCGCTCGGCGGTCGTCCGCCGGCGCATGCGACGCGCAAATGGGCCAGCGGTCCGCGCGAGAGCTACAAGCCGTTCGCCGTCGGCGACGATCTGGTGCCGCCGATGGCGCGGCCCGGCGACGGCTATCGCATCCACACCACCGGCCTGACCCACAGCGAGAGCGGCTTCCCGAGCCAGGATCCGGAGACGGTCAACCGCAATCTCGGCCGGCTGTTCGCCAAGCTCGATCAGCATCGCGACCTGATCGACAGTTTCGAGGCGGTGCGCTGCGAGGACGCCGAGGTGGTGATCGTCGCGATCGGCATCAGCGCCCGCGCCGCCCGCCGCGCGGTCGATCTGTGCCGCGCGCATGGCAAGAAGGTCGGCCTGTTCCGTCCGATCACGCTGTGGCCGTTCCCGGAGATCGCGCTACGCGAAGCCACCAAGAACGCCCGCGCCATCCTGGTGCCCGAACTCAACATCGGCCAGCTCCGGCTTGAGATCGAACGCCAACTGCGCGACCGCCGCGTCGAAGGCCTGCATCTGATCAGCGGCGAGCCGATCACGCCGGCGCAGATCGCCAGCGCCGCAACCAAACTCGCTTCGGAGGTCTGATGTTCAGGGACGCGCCGCATTTCGACGTCCGCGATTATCTCCGCAAGGAGATGATGCCGCATTTCCTCTGCCCCGGCTGCGGCCACGGCATGGCGCTGCGCGCGCTGCTGTGGGCGCTGCACGAATTGCAGATCGACCGCGACAGGCTGGCGGTCGTCTCCGGCATCGGCTGCGCCGGACGGCTGTCGGCCTATATCGACGCCAATACCTTCCACACCACCCACGGTCGGCCGCTGGCCTACGCCACCGGTCTGGCGCTGGCGCGGCCGGATCTGCACGTCGTGGTCATCACCGGCGACGGCGACTGTCTGGCGATCGGCGGCAATCATCTGATCCACGCCTGCCGGCGCAACCTCAAGCTGACCTGCCTGATGCTCAACAACGAGATCTACGGCATGACCGGCGGCCAGGTGTCGCCGACCACTTCGGAGACGCGGCTGACCACCACCACGCCGCACGGCAACACCGAGCCGAATTTCGACGCCTGCGCGCTGGCGACCGCCGCCGGCGCCGGCTTCGTCGGCCGCGAGATGACGCGCCACGTCCCGAAGATGAAAGAGCTGCTGAAGGAAGGCCTGCAACATCCCGGCTTCGCCTTCATCGAGGTACTGTCCGACTGCACCGAGGTCTATGGCCGCAAGAACGACATGGGCTCGTCGTCCGAAATGGTGATGCGGCAGAAGAGCGAGATCCGGCCGTCCGCCTATCGCGACAGCGTCGACGAGCCGTTCCGCTCGACCGATCTGCCGACCGGCATTCTCGCCCGCAACAACCGGCCGGAATACGGCGCGGCCTTGCGCGCCGCCGCCGCCGCGCGCGCCGGCAAGTAACAGGGAGCGAGACCATGCCGAAATCCCGGATCGAACTGCGTTTCGGCGGCACCGGCGGGCAGGGGCTCCTGCTCAGCGCCAAGCTGCTCGCGGATGCGCTGGCGCTCGAAGGCCGCCACGTCGCGCAATCGCAAACCTACGAGCCGACCTCGCGCGGCGGTTTCTGCAACGCCGATCTGGTGGTGGCCAGCGGCGAGGTCGACTATCCGCTGCCGATGGAATTCGATCATCTGGTGCTACTCGACAAGATCGCGATCAAGCCGTCCTGGCCGCGGCTGAAGGCCGGCGCGCTGGTGATCGCCGATACGCGGCTGTGCCCGGAGCTGCCGGAGGGCGCGGGCCAGCGGCATCAGCTTCCGCTCAGCCGCACCGCGATCGAACTCGGTAGCGAACGCGTCACCAACATCGTCGCCCTCGCTGTGCTGGTCGCGATGACCGACATCTGCAAGCGCAAATCGGTCGAGCAGGTGATCCGCGCTTCGTCGCCGCGCGGCTTCCTCGATCTCAACATGGACGCGCTGGCCGCCGGCTATGCGCTGGCGTCGGCGCCCGCCGTTCTCGCCGCGTCCTGATACTTCAAAGGATCATCGTCATGGGTGCGCAGACCGCTCTCCGCGAAACGCCGATTTATATGCACGACCGTGCCATCGAGACGATGCCGCGGCCGCAGCTCGCGGCGTTGCAGCTCGAGCGGCTGCGCAAAATCGTCGAGCGCGCCTATCGCGACGTCCCGCATTATCGCCGGACGTTCGACGCCGCCGGCGTCAAGCCGTCCGAGCTGACGTCGCTCGCCGATCTCGCGAAGTTTCCGTTCACCAAGAAGACCGATCTGCGCGACAATTATCCGTTCGACATGTTCGCGGTGCCGCGCAATCAGTTGCCGCGAATTCACGCATCATCCGGCACCACCGGAAAGCCGACCGTGGTCGGCTACACCCGGAACGATCTCGATAATTGGGCCGACCTGATGGCGCGGTCGCTGGTCAGCGCCGGCGCCTCGCCGGACGACATCGTTCACAACGCCTATGGCTACGGCCTGTTCACCGGCGGTCTCGGCGCGCATTACGGTGCCGAGCGGCTCGGCTGCACGGTGGTGCCGATCTCCGGCGGCGGCACCGAGCGTCAGGTCACGCTGATGATGGATTTCGGCGCCGACGTGCTGTGCAGCACGCCGTCCTACGCCCTCAACATCGCCGAAGTCGCCGAGCAGATGGGCGTCGATCTGCGCAAGGCGCCGCTGCGCGTCGGGCTGTTCGGCGCCGAGCCGTGGAGCGACGCGATGCGGCGCGACCTCGAGGCGCGGCTCGGCATCAAGGCGATCGACATCTACGGCCTGTCGGAGATCATGGGCCCCGGCGTCGCCTGCGAATGCCACGTCGCGCAGAACGGCCTGCACGGCTGGGAGGATCACTTCCTGTTCGAGACCATCGATCCGGAAACGCTGCAGCCGCTGCCGCTCGGCTCGACCGGCGAACTGGTGATCACCACGCTCACCAAGGAAGCGCTGCCGATGATCCGGTATCGCACCCGCGACATCACCAGCCTCTCGACCGAGCCCTGCGCCTGCGGTCGCACCCATCTGCGGATCATGCGCGTCACCGGCCGCGACGACGACATGCTGATCATCCGCGGCGTCAACGTCTATCCGTCGCAGGTGGAGTCGGTGCTGGTCGGCTTCCCCGGCATCGCGCCGCACTACCAGATCGTGCTGACCCGCGACAAGGCGCTCGACGCCATGACCGTCGAAGTCGAGATCGCCCCGGATGCGCCGCGCGACGACGCCTCGCTGGCGTACAAGGCCGCCGAGGTCACGCATCACATCAAGTCGCTGATCGGCGTCACCTGCAAGGTCACCGTCAAGGCGCCCGGCGAAGTGCCTCGCTCGCAGGGCAAGGCGGTGCGGGTGAAGGATCAGCGGAATATTTGAGGCAACCACAGTGAGTTGCTTCGTGTCCCGGGCGCGGTGCAGCACGCAGTGTTGCTCCGCAGACCCGGGACCCGGTTGACCCGGGGCCGCCAATAACCGGGGCCCCGGATCAGCAGCGCACCACGCCGCAGGGTGGCGGGCTGCGCAGCATCCGGGGTAGGCAGTCCTGGCTTTCGTGTCGGGCGAGGCGGATGCCGCCTACAGCCCCAGCACCAGCTTGCTGATGATGTCGCGCTGGATTTCCGAGGTGCCGCCGAAGATGGTGTAGGCGCGGCCGTTGAGATGCGTCGGCATCACGGCGAGTTCGTCCTCGGGAATCGCCGGCGGGGCGTTGAGCCGGTGCAGCGGGCGGGTCGGTTCGACATAGAGGCCATCGTTGCCGATGACGTCGACGCCGAGCCGGCTCACCGCCTGGTAGATCTCGCTGGTGCGCAGCTTCAGGATCGACGACACCGCGCCGGGGTTCTGGCCGTTCTGCAGGGCGGAGAGCACCCGCAGCTCGGTCATTTCCAGCGCATCGATATCGACCTCGGCCTCCGACATCCGGATCGCAATGTCCGGATCCTCGATCGCCCGGCCGGTCGCGTCCGACTCGGCGAGCGCCGCCGTTCTGTGCAGCGCCTTGCGGAGCTTCGCCGAGGCAATGCCGGAGCCGCGCTCGAATTCCAGGAGATACTTGCCGTAGGTCCAGCCCTTGCCTTCCTCGCCGACCAGGTTGGACGCCGGAATCCGGACGTCGTCGAAGAACACCTGGTTGACCTCGTGGTCGCCGCCGATCGTGAGAATCGGGCGGATGGTGATACCGGGGCTCTTCATGTCGATCAGCACGAAGCTGATGCCGTCCTGCTGCCGCGGCTCATCGCTGGTGCGCACCAGCGCGAACATCATGTTGGCGTTGTGCGCGTGGGTGGTCCAGATCTTGGTGCCGTTGATGACGTACTCGTCGCCGTCGCGGACCGCGCGGGTCTTCAGCGACGACAGGTCCGAGCCCGAGCCGGGCTCCGAATAGCCCTGGCACCAATAATCCTCGCAGGACAGAATCCGCGGCAGGAAGTAGTTCTTCTGCTCCGGCGAACCGAAGCCGATGATCACCGGCCCGACCATCTTGACGCCCATCGGCGTCGGGGAGGGCACGCCCGCATGGGCGCATTCGGTCTCGAAGATCCAGCGCTGCGCTGGCGTCCAGCCGGTGCCGCCATATTCGACCGGCCAGCCCGGTGCGCCCCAGCCCTTGGCGTTGAGCGCGCGCTGCCACGGCACGCCGGTCTCCGGCTCGGAGAACACCGAGGCGTTGAGCGACTCCGCCCGCTTCATGTCGGGCGTGAGATTGGCCGCGATGAAGTCGCAGACCTCTTGCTGGAAGGCGAGTTCGGCGTCGCCGAAGGTCATGTCCATGTCGATGCCTCGCTGCTAGGCGTTGACGAGCCGGCCGCTGAGCGCGGCGTGGCGGCGATAATGGTGCGTGCTGCCGCCGAACAGCGTCTCGAACGCCAGCAGGCGTTTGAAGTACGCGCCGACGTCGAGTTCCTCGGTGACGCCCATGCCGCCGTGCAACTGCACGGATTGCTCGGCGACGAACTGCGCGCCCTTGCCGATCTTGGCCTTGGCGCCGGAGGCGGCGCGGCCGCGTTCGGCGGCGTCGGCGTCGGCCTTCAGCGCGGCCCGCAGCGCCATCGACCGCGCTTCATCGACCTGCACCGACATGTCGGTGAGGCGATGCCGGATCACCTGATTGGCAGCGAGCGGCTTGCCGAACTGCTTGCGCACCTTGGTGTAGTCCAACGTCTTGTCGGTCAGCGTCTGCATCATCCCGACGGCTTCGGCCGACATCGCAGCGAGCGCGCGATCGACCACGGCTTCAACCGCCGGATAGGCATCGCCGTCAGCGCCGAGCATCGCGTCGGCCGGCACCCGCACGCTTTGCAGCGTCAGATTGCAAGCGCGTCCGCCGCCGAGCCGCGGATAGTCGGCGAGCGTCAGGCCGTCCGCGCCGCGCGGCACCAGGAACAGCCGCAACGAGCCGCTGCCGTTGTTCGCCAGCCGCGCCGAGACGATCAGCTGATCTGCCGACGCGCCGTCCAGCACCGCGACTTTGGCGCCATCGAGCACATAGCCATCGCCGTCCTTCCGGGCGCTGGTGTCGACGCGCGACAGGTTTGCGCGGGCCGCGCGTTCGGCATGCCCGAAAGCCAGCCGCAGCGTGCCTTCCGCGATCTGCGGCAGAAGCGCCGCCTTCTGTTCGTCGCGGCCGTGTTCGGCGACGAGGCCGGCGCCGAGCACGACGGTCGACAGATACGGCTCGCTGACGAGACCGCGGCCGAACGCTTCCATCAGGATACCGACTTCGATCGCGCCGCCGCCGATGCCGCCATGCTGTTCGGGCAGCGGCAGCGCCAGCCATCCGAGATCGGCGAACTGCTTCCAGATCGCCTCGCTGAAGCCGAACGGCTCCCTGGCGTTGTGCTCGCGCAGCTTCGTCGTGTAGGTCTCGGCGATGAAGCGGTCGGCGCTTTCGCGCAGCAGCCGCTGTTCGTCACTGGGCGTGAGATCCATCGCTTACACCTTCACCTGTTTGCGTACCGACGGATGCAGTCCCGACGGATCGACGATCATTCCAAACTCCTGCAGATTGTGAGCGTGACAAAGTTGATGCAGCGCGAACGCCTGGTCGATCGCTGCCGGCTGGCCCTGGATGTCGACCGAGCGGTTGACTGCCTCCTTGGTCATCTTCAGCGCAAAACTCGGCTTGGCGGCGATGCGCTGGGCGAGCGCCAGGGTGAAGGCGGATAGTTCGGCGGCCGGCACCACGTGATTGACCATGCCGAGCTGATAGCCGTCTTGCGCGCTCCAGCTGTCGGCGGTGAACAGCAGCTCCTTGGCCTTGCGCGGACCGAGCTCCCACGGATGCACGAACCATTCGACGCCGCACACACCCATCGTCACCACCGGATCGCAGAATTCGGCGCTGTCGGCGGCGACGATCAGGTCGCAGGCCCAGGCCAGCATCAGCCCGCCGGCAATGCATTTGCCGTGCACCTCGGCGATCATCGGCTTGGCGAGGTTGCGCCAGCGCCGCGTGATCTGCAGATAGATCTCCTGCTCGCGCGCCATCCGCCCATGCGCGCCCGGCTCGCGAAAGCCGCCCCAGTTGCCGATCGGCGGAAAGTCGATGCCGGCTTCGTTCTTGCTGGTGGCGCGCAGATCGTGCCCGGCGGAAAAATGCGGGCCGTTGCCGGCCAGAATGATGACCTTGACGCTGTCGTCCTGCACCGCGTCGTCGAACGCGGCGTTGAGGTCGTAGGTCATTTGCAGATTCTGTGCGTTGCGCGCCTCCGGCCGGTTCATCACGATCCGCGCGACGGCGGGATCGGGGCGTTCGACCAGGATGGTCTCGGTGGCGCTCATTCATCCTCCCGTTTCTTCTTGTCCCGGAGCTGCGCCGGTTTGCTGTTGCGCGTAGTCTGGCAGGTCGCCGCCGTGACCGCAAACCTCATCTGGGGACTACGGCGCGCGCGATATTCCGTCGCGCGGTGTTCGCGATGTCCGACACCATTCGAAAACGTCCCGAGGATCTGCGCAGCGCGCGCCGGTTCGCGCCCGGCGATCTGCGCGCCTTCGGGCATCGCTCGCGCGCGATGCTACGCGCCTGAAGAGTGGAAGGGCCGTGGTCTACAACGACGATGTGATCCGCCCGCTCGAGGATCCGATTTATGCCGAAGGCACGCCGCGGCGCTGCGCGGCAATCTCGCGCCGGACGGCTGCGACTTCGATTTTCGGGACCGGGTTCGGCTCTCCGGTCGGCGCACCCGCGTTTTTTTAGAGACAATCCAGCCGGTTCCGCGAGCTTTGAGGCAAAACAAACCGCAATCCGTGCGATTATGCGATGGGCGTGGGTCGACGCGATCAACCCCTAGCCGTATTTGAGTTCTTGGCCGCGGCGATCCATGCGATAGGTCGCGGCCGCCGCGCCCTTTTCCCTGCCGCTGAAAGTGAATGATGCAGCAGTATTCGACCGCATCGATGCTCCGGAACGTTGCGCGCGCAGGCGTGCTGGCGGCGGTTGCGTTGCTGCTGCTGTGCGGGCCGGGCTTCGCCGCTGCGGATGGCGGACTGCTGCCGCGCGACCTGTCGCCCTGGGGCATGTTCAAGAACGCCGACATCGTCGTGAAAATCGTGATGACCGGCCTCGCTGTTGCGTCGCTTGCGACCTGGACGGTGTGGCTCTCGAAGACCATCGAGCTACGCCACGAAACCGCCCGCGCCCGCGATGGTCTGGCGAAGCTCGAGGCCGACACCACGCTCGCCGAGCTGCGCAGCGCCGACGAGGCGCACGACGCGGTTGCGCAACTGGTGCAGACCGCGGCGCGCGAAGCGAGCCTCTCCGGCTGGACCTTCGACGACGACTTCAAGGATCGCGTCGGGCTTCGGCTCGAGCGCGTCGAGGCGGCGATGTCGCGACGGATCGCGCGCGGCACCGGCATTCTGGCGACGATCGGCGCGGTGGCGCCGTTCGTCGGGCTGTTCGGCACCGTCTGGGGCATCATGAACGCCTTCATCGGCATTTCGGAGGCGCATACCACCAACCTCGCGGTGGTCGCGCCCGGTATTGCCGAAGCACTGCTCGCCACCGCGCTCGGCCTCGTCGCCGCGGTGCCGGCGGTGGTGATCTACAATTATCTGGTCCGGCAGATCGCCAATTATCGCGCGTTGCTCGGCGACGCATCGGCACAGGTACTGCTGCTGGTCAGCCGCGATCGCGGCCGCTCGGCGCGACTGATGGCGCGGGCCGCGGAGTAGGCGATGGGCGTGCGGCTCGGCGGACGACGGCGCGCTATCGAGGACGATCTCGCCGTCGCGCATGAGATCAACGTCACGCCGTTCATCGATGTCATGCTGGTGCTGCTGATCATCTTCATGGTCGCAGCCCCGCTCGCCACCGTCGATCTCGGCGTCGATCTGCCGGCCAGCACCGCGGCGCCGCAGCCGCGGCCGGACAAGCCAGTCTACCTCACGGTGCAGCAGGATCTCACGCTCGCGATCGGCGAAACCGTGGTCGCCCGCGAGGCGCTCGACGGCACGCTGCAAAGCGCGACCCGTGGCAACAAGGACGAGCGCATCTTCGTGCGCGCCGACAAGGCGGTCAGCTACGGCGACCTGATGGCGGTAATGAATCTGCTGCGCAACGCCGGCTATCTCAAGATCGCATTGGTCGGCCTCGATGGCCGGGACGCGCCATGAACGCGTTCGCGTTGCACGAGCCGGCGGGCAAAGGCCGCGCCTCGCAATGGACGCTGTCGGCGGCGGCGATCGTCGCCGCGCATCTCGGGCTGATCGTCGCGGCGGTCGCCTGGTATCAGCAGACATCGCCGCCGGGCGTCGAGATTCCGGCGATCATGGTCGACATGGCGCCTGCGCCCGCCGCGCCTGCGGTGCAGCCTCAGGACCTCGCGCCGGGTCCGCAGATGCAGGAGGCGCACGCCGCGCCTGAAGCGCTCAAGCAAGACGGGCCGACGCGCGAGCTGTCGCCGCCGGAGCCGATCAAGCCGGTCGCCGTGCAACAGACCGAACCGGTCCCGGTCGCGCCGACGCCTGACGTCGTGGCGCCGACGCCGGCCAGGGAGCCGCCGAAACCGGAAGTGGCCAGGCCGGAGCTGAAGAAGGCCGAGCGGGTGAAACGCGAAGAGGCGAAACGCAGGCCGGAGCGGGTCGAGCCGAAACCGGTGTCGCGCGAGCCGCCGGCGCCGCGCACCACGGCCGCGCCGAAGGCCGATCGCCAGGCCTCCCTGCAGTCGTCGCCGAATGCCGGCCGCGCCGCGGCTGCCGCGGCGCTACCGCCCTATCGCGACCAGCTCGCCGCCCATCTGGCGCGCTTCAAGCAATATCCCTCGTCGTCGAAGGCCGCGGGCGAGCAGGGCACCGCGATGCTGAGCTTCACGGTCGGTCGCGGCGGCCAGGTGCTCGGCAGCCGGCTGACGCGCTCGTCGGGCCATGCCGCGCTCGACGCCGAGACCCTGGCGATGGTCCGCCGCGCCCAGCCGCTGCCGTCGTTCCCGCCGGAGATGACGCAGTCCTCGCTCGGCTTCACCGTCCCGGTGAATTTCTCGCTGCGCTGACTTGAGGCTGCCCGACCGCCCGCAATCCCCAGCGAATGCGCGATTTCCTTGTCATTTGCGCCGGTTGCCGCTAAAAACCCGGCACGACCGCGGCCCCCGCACCCCTGGAGGCTTGCTGCGGCGTTCCCATGGGCCGCGTTGCGGCCTTTAACTTTTTGAAAATCAAGGACTAAAACGATGGCGACCGTCATGGAATTGAAGGCGACCGCGCGTCCGAAGAGCGGCAAGGGGGCCGCCCGGGCAGAGCGTCGCGCCGGCCGAGTGCCCGGAGTGATCTACGGAGACAACCAGCCCCCGCTGCCGATTTCGGTCGAAGACAAGGAATTGCGCCTGCGCATCCTGGCCGGCCGGTTCCTGACCACGGTTTTCGACGTCGTCCTCGACGGCAAGAAGCACCGCGTCATTCCGCGCGACTATCACCTCGACCCGGTCAAGGATTTCCCGATCCATGTCGACTTCCTGCGGCTCGGCGCGGGCGCGACCATCCGCGTCAGCGTTCCGCTGCATCTGAAGGGTCTGGAAAGCGCGCCGGGCGTGAAGCGTGGCGGCACTTTCAACATCGTCACCCACACCGTCGACCTCGAAGCCCCGGCCGAGAGCATTCCGCAGTTCATCGAAGCCGACGTGTCGACGCTGGACATCGGCGTGTCGCTGCATCTGTCGGACATCGCACTGCCGAACGGCGTGAAGTCGGTGTCGCGTGAAGACGTCACGCTGGTCACCATCGTGCCGCCGTCGGGCTTCAATGAAGAGCAGAAGGCGGCTGCGGCCGGCGCTGCGGCTCCTGCCGCCGCTGCGGCTCCTGCGGCCAAGGCTGGCGCCGCCAAGGCTCCGGCGGCTGCGGCCAAGGCCCCGGCGGCTCCGGCGGCCAAGAAGAAGTAATCCGCGGGACGCCGCGGCATGCGCTTGTTTGTTGGGTTGGGCAATCCCGGGTCGAAGTACCAGGACAACCGGCACAACATCGGGTTCATTGTCATCGACGAGATCGCACGGCGTCATGGCTTCTCGCCATGGCGCCGTCGCTTTCAGGGCGAGACCGCCGACGGCTCGCTGGACGGCGAGCGGATCACGCTGTTGAAGCCGCTCACCTACATGAACGAGTCCGGTCGCGCCGTGCAGGAAGCCGTGAGCTTCTACAAGATCGGGCACGGTGAGGTCGCGGTGTTTCACGACGAGATCGAACTGCCGCCGGCGAAGCTGCGGGTCAAGGTCGGCGGCGGCATCGCCGGGCACAACGGCCTGCGCTCGATCTCGGCGCATATCGGCAACGACTATCTGCGGGTGCGGCTCGGCGTCGGCCATCCGGGCGTCAAGGAACTGGTGCACGGCCATGTACTCGGCGACTTCGCCAAAAGCGAGCGGCCATGGGTCGCGGCGCTGGCCGAAGCCGTCGCGGACAATGCCGGGCTGATCGCGAAGGGCCGCGAGGCGACCTTCGCCAACAAGGTACATCTGGCGCTACAGGCCAGGGGATTTTTGGACGACAACGCCAAGAAGTCTGGCGCCGACAAGGCCGCCAAGTAACACGCGTCATCGCTGGGCTTGACCCGGTGATCCATCCTCATCGAAGAAGATGGATACGCGGGTCAAGCCCGCGTATGACGGCCTCCATTCGTCGCGCCGCGAACGCGCAGCAGAGTCGGAAAGCAGATTATGGGATTCAAATGCGGGATCGTCGGACTGCCGAATGTCGGCAAGTCGACGCTGTTCAATGCGCTGACCGAGACCGCGGCGGCGCAGGCGGCCAACTATCCGTTCTGCACCATCGAGCCGAATGTCGGCGAGGTCGCGGTGCCGGATCCGCGGCTCGACAAGCTCGCCGAGGTCGGCAAGTCGCAGCAGATCATTCCGACGCGGCTGACCTTCGTCGACATCGCCGGTCTGGTGAAGGGCGCCTCCAAGGGTGAGGGCCTCGGCAACCAGTTCCTCGCCACCATCCGCGAGGTCGACGCGATCGCCCATGTGGTGCGCTGCTTCGAAGACGGCGACATCACCCATGTCGAAGGCCGGGTCGCGCCGATCGCCGACATCGAGACGATCGAGACCGAGCTGATGCTCGCCGATCTCGACAGCCTCGAGAAGCGCGTCGACAATCTGACCAAGAAGGCCAAGGGCAACGACAAGGACGCCAAGGAGCAGCTCGAGCTGGTCAACCGCGCGCTGACGCTGCTGCGCGAGGGCAAGCCGGCGCGCTTCCTCGAGCGCAAGCCGGAGGAGGAACGCGCGTTCCGGATGCTCGGTCTGCTGACCTCGAAGCCGGTTCTGTACGTCTGCAACGTCGAGGAAGGCTCAGCCGCCGAGGGCAACAGCTTCTCGGAGCAGGTGATGGCGCGCGCCAAGGAAGAAGGCGCGGTCGCGGTGGTGATCTCGGCCAAGATCGAATCCGAGATCGCGACGCTGTCGCGCGAGGAGCGCGTCGATTTTCTCGACACCCTCGGGCTGCACGAGGCCGGACTCGACCGGCTGATCCGCGCCGGCTACGAGCTGTTGCACCTGATCACCTATTTCACGGTCGGCCCGAAGGAAGCCCGCGCCTGGACCATCACCAAGGGAACCAAGGCGCCGCAGGCCGCCGCGGTGATCCACACCGATTTCGAGAAGGGCTTCATCCGCGCCGAGACGATCGCCTATGACGACTATGTCACGCTCGGCGGCGAAGCCGGCGCCCGCGACGGCGGCAAGCTGCGGCTCGAAGGCAAGGAATACGTCGTCGCCGACGGCGACGTGATGCATTTCCGGTTCAATACGTGAGATTGGAAAGCGATTGAGCTCGTCATTCCGGGGCTCGCGAAGCGAGAACCCGGAATCCATACGCCGCAGCGCTGCTGTGACGCATGGTCGACGTGTCGGGCCGTCGTGCCGGACATTGATACAGGGGATATGGATTCCGGGTTCGCCGCTACGCGGCGCCCCGGAATGACGAACGTTGAGGCTGGCGCTTGGCAGCTATCGAAACCCCTGCTGGTCCCGGATCGCGCCGAGATGTTCGTTGATGCGGAACACGATCAGGACGAATTCGGCGACGATACGCGAGGCGACGATGCCGACCAGGACCGTGGCGAGGCTCGACAGCACCAGGATGAACCCGCCGAAAGGGCTCACGGCCATCGCCGCCAGGCCGGAGAACACCCCCGAGATTCCGAACAGAACGGTCAGCGCGATCACCAGCCAGTAGAATGTCTTGATGATGGTCGGCGTAATGAAACGGTCCCATTGAAACAGGTCCCGAAAATCGAACATGGTCTCTCCCCCAGCAATCCGGATCGCGGCTTGTGATTGCCTTCAATAACGGCCACAATCGGGCCTCCCGCCAGCAAATGCCATGACCCTCCTCACCTTCGAAGATTTTCCCCCTGGTCACTTCGGCCACTATGGACCTCGCCGCGTAACGCGCGAGGAAATCACCGCGTTTGCCGCCGAATTCGATCCGCAGCCGATGCATCTCGATGAACGCGCGGCCGCGTCGTCGATGCTGAAGGGGCTGTCGGGATCGGGTTGGCATCTGTGCTCGATCATGATGCGCATGATGTATGACGGCTACATCAAGAATACCGCGTCGCTCGGCTCGCCCGGCGTTAACGAGATGCGCTGGATGGCGCCGTTCCGCCCTGGCGACGATCTCACCATCGACGTCGAGGTGGTCGAGGCGCGGGTGTCGAACAGCCGGCCCGACACCGGCATCGTCACCTTCAAATGCTACGTCCGCAACGGCCGGGGCCAGATGCTGTGCGAGATGGTGTCGCCGATCATCATCCGCCGCCGCGAGGCGGTCGCGAACGAATCCAATTAGCGCATGATCCCGAGAATTGGAGACCGGTTTGAGAAGATCATGCCCAACAACAAGCTGGAGCTGGATGGCGATTCGAAGATGAGTCGTCCAGCTCTCGCCAGAATTATCGAGACCACTTGATGCGTTTTCTCGAAGACCTGCAGGTCGGCCAGCGCCGCGAGCTCGGCTCCTACACTTTCACAGCGGAAAAGATCATCGCGTTCGCGACGCAGTTCGATCCGCAACCGTTTCATCTCGACGAGGAGGCCGGCCGCCAATCGCTGTTCGGCGGGCTGGCGGCGTCGGGCTGGCATATCGCCTCGGCGTGCATGAGGCTGCTGGTTCTCGAGCGCCAGCAGGAGGCAATCGAGGAAGCGGCGCGCGGCGAGCCGGTCGCGGTGTGGGGGCCGTCGCCGGGCTTCCGGGATCTGCGCTGGATCAAGCCGGTGCTCGCAGGCGACACCGTTGTTTATGCTAATGTGGTCGAGTCGGTGCGGCCGTCTGATTCGCGACCGGAGTGGGGAATCGTTCAGGCCCGCAACACCGGATGCAATCAGCGCGGCGAGCTGGTGTTCTCATTCCTCGCCACCGCCTTCGTGCCGCGGCGTTCGCAGGGCGAGTGAGGCTGTCGCGCAACAGCCTTTCGGAATTTAACCAAATGCGATCGTTTTGGGCGAGACTGCCGCGGAACGGCCGTTCTATTAAGACGTTGTGAACCCTGCACGGGCATTGCTCGACAGGCCGGCAGGGCAAGGGGACTTGAGATCGATGGCGGACCAAGCGGGACTTAAATGGGTGGGCTTTATCTTCGCCACCATCACCTTGGCCGTCATGATCACCACCGGCATGGTGGTGAAGGGCAATGCCGACGGCGCTTACTTGCTCGATCCTGCCGCTGTTTCGTCGGGCGCCAGCCGCTGACGATCAGCCTCTGACGATCAGCCTCCGATCATCTCCAAGTGACGAACAGCAAGTGACGACCAGCCGCCGACCCGCCAGTCATTGAGCTGCCGCTTCTTCACGCCGCCTCTCGCTGAACTGATTCTGCAGAACGACCGGGCGGTGCACTATTGCGCCATCGCCGATCTTAACGTTTCGTTCACCATCCGAATCGCAACAAAAAAATGCAGCCATCTCGCGACGGCTGCATTCGATGTCTTGCGGCGCTTTCAGCGGGCGCGAACGGACTCAGCCGTTGCGCAAAGTGTCTGCGGCGCGCTTCCACTGCGAGACGTTGTCCGCGATCATGCGGGTCGATTTCATCGCCTGCTGGCTGAGCTGGGCGTAGCCCGAAATCTCGCGCTGAACCCGTTGACCTTCGGCATGCAGAAGGTCGCGCAGCGCCTCCAGTTCGCCGATCAGGTTTTCGATTTCGGCGAGCGACGTGCCGGCGACGCGCTGGATCAGCGAGTTGACGCTGGAGACGGTCGCCTCGGCGCTGGCCTCGAGCGGCTGTGCGGCCGAAGACGACGCCAGAGCCGAACTGTCTGCGCTGTTCAGCGTGCCCGGTGACGGCCGGCGTAGATAAGCGATATCGTTGCGAACGAAGTCGCGGATGCCCGCTTCGACTTCGGAAACCACGGCGAGGTTCTCGTCGGTCTCGGGCGTATCAGTCTTCTCGGATGGAATGGCATTCATCGGCTGTTCCCCTTGAGTGAGCGTCGAGCAGCGCGGTGGTCCCCCGCCCGCCAATACCAACGCATCAAATGCAGTCCAATTTGACCGCATCGCGGCCAATCTGAGGCGGCAGTCCGGTGTTTCGACAAAATCACTAACCAAATGCTAACGACGTCGCGCCGTTGGTTCCACTACGCGCGCTCAGGCGATCCGCGGCAGATCGATCGGATGGCCGATCGCCTGTTCGACCAGATCGAACGTGTCGATCAGAATCCGCATACTCACCAACTTTCCGGCCTTGAACTGCGTGAACTGCGCCATCCGCAGGCTGATCGGCTTGTTGGAATCGAGCGCTGTGAGCGAATAGCGGATCATCGAGGCGGAGGTGTCGACGCCGAGCATGATCGCCTCGCGATCGAAGCGATGGATGCGGACGTTGTCGGCGATCTGCCGGCAGACCTCGAGCACCGCCGCCTTGCCGTGGCGCGCGCCGAAAAACGGAAACATGTCGATCGGACCGTAGATCGCCCAATCGATATCCTCGTCGATCATGTTGCTCAGGTCTTCGTGTTGGCGTTCGTTAAGCGCGCGATGCAAAGCCCGCGAGAAACGCCAGAGGCAGTGCTCTGTCATGAACCATTCCGGGTTTTGAAAAACGGGATTGTCGATTCAGCCAGCGGCACCCTGGCGACATCTGTGTCGCCGTGCCCTTTGCAATTTGCTGCGCCAATGCGAACGAGTTAGAAGCGTTCGCGTCGAATTGCAACGACTTTTTGTGCATTGCACAAAATGTAGCACGATAGCTTTAGAGCTTGCGGCATAGGCAAAACTCGCAATTACTGGTAGTAAATCTTTCCGTTAGTATCCAAAAGTACGCTGTTTATGGGCCAATCAACGCGTATCTGAGACAATTGCGGGGCCGCCAGGAGCGGCGCGGCCCGCCGTGCTGCACGCCTCCGCTGACTCATGCGGAATCAGTACGCAGCTATGCGGCGCATGACTAATTGTTCCCGATCGTGCGCGCGGCGATATCGCCGTCGGCTCGGATCAAGCAGATATAGTTGATCACCCGATCACGCGCGCATGACGCGGACCTTCGCGCGCGCGATCAGGCCTTCGCCTTGCCCGCTTTCTTCTTTGCTTTCTTCTTCGCTGGCTTCTTGGCGGGCTTCGGCTTGTCCGCCGCCGCCTTCTTCGCTGCCGTCTTAGCTGGCGCCGTAGCGGCGGCCGTGGCGGCGGCGGCCGCGGTCTCGGCCGCCTTGCGCATCGCCCGCGCATAGGAGTCCGCCGCATTGTCGGCGGCGACCTGCAGCCGTTTCGCCGCGGCGAGGCCTTGCTCCATCGCCGCCTTGGCCAGCTCCTTGGCGCGCGCCTTGCCGGTCGCGTCCTTGGCCTTGGCGGCGAGGCCGAGATAGTGATCGCGCCGCGCCTTCGCCGCGCCGGTCAGGGTCTTGTTCTGCTGCTTCGCGAGCTGCCGGATGATGCCATCCAGATCGGCGTCGGCCATTCCTGTAGTCCCCCAGTCAACGAACATTCGTTGCCGCGGAATATGCGTGCGCGCGCCGCGAATGGCAATTCGCCGCCGCGGGTGATCGGCGCGCGCCGGCCTTGACTTCGCGGGCGTCTCGGACAATCTCGCCGCCAATAAATCTCAAGAACCAGGGAGAACAAGAAAATGGCCGACGCCTACATCATCGACGCCGTCCGCACCCCGCGCGGGATCGGCAAGGTCGGCAAGGGCAAACTGGCGGAGATGCATCCGCAACATCTCGCCGCCGCCGTGCTCAAGGCGATCGCCGACCGCAACAAGCTCAACACCGCCGACGTCGATGATATCATCTGGTCGACCTCGACCCAGCGCGGCAAGCAGGGCGGCGACCTCGGCCGGATGGCGGCGCTCGACGCCGGCTACGACATCAAGGCCTCCGGCACCACGCTCGACCGCTTCTGCGGCGGCGGCATCACCGCGGTGAACTTCGCCGCGGCGCAGATCATGGCCGGCATGGAGGACGTGGTGATCGCCGGCGGCACCGAGATGATGTCGCTGACCGCGTCGATGGCCGCCGAGGACATGGCGGCCGGCAAGCCGCCGCTCGGCATGGGTTCGGGCAATGCGCGGCTCGCCAAGGTGCATCCGCAGTCGCATCAGGGCATCTGCGGCGACGCCATCGCCTCGATGGAAGGAATCAGCCGCGAGGCGCTCGACGCGCTCGGGCTGGAGAGCCAGCGCCGCGCCGCGATCGCCATCAAGGAAGGCCGCTTCGACAAGAGCATTGTTCCGGTCAAGGACGACGACGGCAACGTCGTGCTGGCGAAGGACGAATATCCGCGCCCGGAGACCACGGCGGAAGGCCTCGCGGCGCTGAAGCCGGCCTTCACCGCGATGGCGGACTATCCGCTCGACGAGCAGGGCACCACCTATCGCAAGCTGATCAACCAGAAATATCCCGACCTCGAGATCAAGCACGTCCACCACGCCGGCAATTCCTCGGGCGTGGTCGACGGCGCCGCGGCGCTGCTCTTGACCTCGAAGTCCTACGCCGACGCCCACGGCCTCAAGCCGCGCGCCAGGATCGTGGCGATGGCCAATATCGGCGACGACCCGACCTTGATGCTGAACGCCCCGGTGCCGGCGGCGAACAAGGTGCTGGCGAAGGCCGGGCTCACCAAGGACGACATCGACCTGTGGGAGATCAACGAGGCGTTCGCGGTGGTCGCCGAGAAGTTCATCCGCGACCTCGATCTCGACCGCGACAAGGTCAACGTCAACGGCGGCGCGATCGCGCTCGGCCATCCGATCGGCGCCACCGGCGCGATCCTGATCGGCACCGTGCTCGACGAACTTGAACGCCGCGGCCTGAAGCGCGGCCTGGTGACGATGTGCGCCGCCGGCGGCATGGCGCCTGCGATCATCATCGAGCGGGTGTGAGGCGAAGAGCGGTTTCGCACGCCTGCGGCGGCATCGAGTGGTCCACGCGGCGTTGAGGAGCTGAACTGACTGAAAAGGGCGGTGCTATGCGCCGCCCTTTTTGTTGTGGCCGAACCTCTCTACTCGTCATCGCCGGGCCTGACCCGGTCGGTCGTGGGACATGCGATAAGGCCCGTGCGCGCGACGAGCGCTCCGGACAATTCAGCCGCCGCATTCGCGACGAGTCGTTCCCGCGCAGGCGGGAACCCATAGCCCCTGGCTTCTCGGCTGAAGGAAGTCCCTTTCGCATTGCCTCGATCGAGAGGCTGCGGCGTATGGGTCCCCGCCTGCGCGGGGACGACTGGCTGAGAGGCAATCTCTGGAGTGCGGACGAGCGTGCGGGACCACGGCTGACATGCCTGCGCCCCATCCTCCGCGCGCCGATCGTCCCTATATGACGATCATGCCCTCAAAATCCTCTTCCACCATCGCCCGCCCCAAGCGGCCGCCGCCAGTGCTGATCTGCGGCAAATGCCTGTCCCGCATCGACGGCGGCAAGAAGCTCAAGCAGGCGCTGAAGGCCGAACTGAAGCAGCGCGCCGTCGCGCACGGCGGCAAGCGCGCCAAGCTCGTCACCACCGGCTGCCTCGGCATCTGCCCCAAGCGCGCGGTGGTCACCGCCAGCGCGGCGACGTTGGGACGAGGGGAGTATGTGCTGATGGAGGATCGAAAGGATGTGGCCGATGCAATGGCAGCGTTGATGCCGGAGGAGGAGGCGTAGGCGTTTCTTTCCAGCAACGCCGGGGTTGTCATGCCCGGGGCAGTTGAACCCTTATTGCCGCGCGTGGCTGCGCCACCAGACTGATCCCCAGGGCGTGCAGCACCCTCAGCACGGTCGCAAACTCGGGTTTCGTGTCTCCGCCAAGCGCGCGATATAGGTTCTCCCGCGACAAGCCGGTGTCTTCCGCCACAATGCTCATGCCTTTGGCGCGCGCGACAGTTCCGATCGCCTTGGTGATCAGCGCCGGGTCCTCGGACTCGAAAGCTTCGGTCAGATACTCTGCGATCATCTCTGGGCTGTCGAGGTAATCAGCCGCATCGAACGTTGTGGTGCGCACCATGCTTAATCCTCCAAATCCTCGGCGAGTTGTTTTGCGCTGGCAATGTCGGCAGCTTGTGAACTCTTGTCGCCGCCACACAGCAGAATGACCAATTCTGTTCCGCGCCGGACGAAGTACACGCGATAGCCTGGCCCGTAGTGGATACGGAGTTCGCTCACTCCGTCACCTACGGGCGCCACGTCACCTGGGTTTCCAAGTTCAAGCCTGTCGATCCGCAACAGAATTTTCACGCGAGCCCGGGTGTCTCGCAGATTTCGTAGCCAGCGCTCGAATTCTGGCGTCTTCCGGATCGTCGGCATCGGTCGCCTCGACTGTAGCGTAAGCGCTACAGTCGATCTTGGCAAGTGGGTCCGCTACCTCTTCTTCCACCCGCCCCGATGCCCCGGCGCGCCGCCGCTGCTGCGCGGCGCGGGACCGAATTCCGGCCCGGACTCGCGGCTGTTGGTCGGCTGATAGATCTTGCTCTCCGCACCCGGGCCCATCTCGTCGAGGGTCGGTTTGCGCGGCTTGGGCCGTTGCACCTTCTTGATCTCGTGCCAGCCGGCGATGCCCATTTCGTCGAGATCGGGCTTGTGCACCTTGCTGCGCGGGGTGTTGTTGCCGCCGCGTTCGGTCGACAGCTTCGGCAGATTGGCCGAGGCGCCGAATTGTTTGTCGCCCTTGTAGCTCCCGGCTTTCGCCGCGACGCCGCGTTGCTTGACGGTGGGGTCGTCGATCACCGCGAGTTCGGTGGCGCGCAGGCGTTTGACTTCGTCACGCAGCCTTGCGGCTTCCTCGAAGTTCAGATCGGCCGCCGCCTCGCGCATCCTGGTTTCGAGGTCGGCCAGCACCGCGCCGAAATTATGCCCGATCACCGCGGCGTCGTCGGTGAAGCCCGAGCCCTTGCCGTCGCCGATCTCCACCAGCACATGGTCGCGCTCGTAAACCGAGCCCAGGATATCGCCGATCGATTTCTTGATGCTCTCCGGCGTGATGCCGTGCGCGGTGTTGTATTCGATCTGCTTCTCACGACGGCGACCGGTCTCGTCCATCGCCCGCTGCATCGAGCCGGTGACGTGATCGGCATAGAGGATCACCTTGCCGTCGACATTTCGCGCGGCTCTGCCGATCGTTTGGATCAGCGACGTCTCGCTGCGCAAAAAGCCTTCCTTGTCGGCGTCGAGGATCGCCACCAGCGCGCATTCCGGAATGTCGAGGCCCTCGCGCAACAGATTGATGCCGACCAGCGCGTCGAACGCGCCTAAGCGAAGATCGCGGATGATCTCGATGCGCTCGATGGTGTCGATGTCGGAATGCATGTAGCGCACGCGGATTCCCTGCTCGTGCAGAAACTCCGTGAGGTCCTCCGCCATCCGCTTGGTCAGCACGGTGATCAGCGAGCGATAGCCGGCGTTGGCGGTGGCGCGGACTTCGCCGACCAGATCGTCGACCTGGGTGCGCGCCGGGCGGATGTCGACCGGCGGGTCGATCAGCCCGGTCGGGCGGATCACCTGCTCGACGAACACGCCGCCGCTTTCGTTCAGCTCCCACGCCGCCGGCGTCGCCGACACCGCGACCGATTGCGGGCGCATCATGTCCCATTCTTCAAAGCGTAGCGGCCGGTTGTCCATGCAGGACGGCAGCCGGAAGCCGTATTCGGCCAGCGTCGCCTTGCGCCGGAAGTCGCCTTTGAACATGCCGCCGATCTGCGGCACGGTGACGTGGCTCTCGTCGGCGAACACCAGCGCATTGTCCGGCACGTATTCGAACAGCGTCGGCGGCGGCTCGCCGGGGCGGCGGCCGGTGAGATAGCGCGAGTAGTTCTCGATGCCGGCGCAAGAGCCGGTCGCTTCCATCATCTCGATGTCGAAGGTGGTGCGCTGCTCCAGCCGCTGCGCTTCCAGCAGGCGGCCCTGCGCGTGCAACTGATCGAGCCGCCATTTCAGCTCGGATTTGATCGACTTGATCGCCTGGATCAGCGTCGGCCGCGGCGTCACATAGTGCGAATTGGCGTAGATCTTGACGAATTCCAGCTCGTCCTGCTTGTGCCCGGTGAGCGGGTCGAATTCCTCGATGGTCTCGACCGTGTCGCCGAACAGGCCGACGCGCCAGGCGCGGTCCTCGTAGTGCGCCGGGAAGATGTCGATGACGTCGCCGCGCACCCGGAAGGTGCCGCGGGTGAAGTCGGCCTGGGTGCGCTTGTATTGCAGCGCGACCAGATCGGCGATCAGCTGGCGCTGGTCGATCCGCTCGCCCTTCTTCAGCGCGAAGGTCATCGCCGTATAGGTCTCGACCGAGCCGATACCGTAGATGCACGACACCGAGGCGACGATGATGACGTCGTCGCGCTCCAAGAGGGCGCGCGTCGCCGAATGCCGCATCCGGTCGATCTGCTCGTTGATCGAGGAATCCTTCTCGATATAGGTGTCGGTGCGCGGAACGTAGGCTTCCGGCTGATAGTAGTCGTAATACGAGACGAAATACTCGACCGCGTTGTCCGGGAAGAAGCTCTTGAACTCGCCGTAGAGCTGCGCCGCCAGCGTCTTGTTCGGCGCCAGGATGATCGCCGGCCGCTGCGTCGCCTCGATCACCTTGGCCATGGTGTAGGTCTTGCCCGAGCCGGTGACGCCGAGCAGCACCTGCGTTCGGTCATTGCGGTCGATGCCTTCGACCAGTTCCTTGATCGCGGTCGGCTGGTCGCCCTTCGGCTCGTATTCCGACTTGATGACGAAGCGGACGCCGCCTTCGGATTTCTCCGGTCGCGGCGGGCGATGCGGCACCCACAGCTTGACGCCGCCATCGTCGCCCTTGAATTCCGGCCGGCCCTCGCGGATCAGATTCTCCAGCGCCTCGGCGGTGGCCTGCACGCCGAGCGCTTCCATCTTGTTGCGCGGCGGCCGCGCCATCGCGGCCTCATCGTCTTCCTCGGTCGGCAGCCCGAGCTGCCGCGCGAGCTCGGGATCGAGCGTCGGGATGGTGGCGGCGGTGCCGTAGGTGGCTTGGGGGGCTTCGTCGAAGCCTTGCGAGTCACGGCCCGCGGCGTCTCCACCCCGACCCTCCCCCGCAAGCGGGAGAGGGGACGATGGTTGCCCCTCCGCGAAATGATCGCTGACGTGTTCCCCCGACGCCTGCCGCGCGGAGCCCTCTCCCGCTTGCGGGGGAGGGTTGGGTGCGGGCACTTGCGATGCGGACGATCGCCCGCCGACCGGCTGCGGATTCGGCCGCAGCGGCATCGCGCGCGGCGCGGCCTCGTCGCCGAAAGCCTTGGGCGTCGAGGCCCGGCCGCGATGCATCGCGGCTTCGCCGCCGGTGCGGCGGTCGCGCGAATTGTCCGGCGGCGGCTGCAGCCCGGTGCCCGAGCCCATGCCGGCGTCGCCGCGATTGATCGCGGGATTGAGCAGTTCCGCCAGCGCCGGCCCGATCGGTTTGACGTCGGGCCGGTGGGCTTTGGAATTCGGCGCCTTGGATTTCGGCGCTTTCGATTTCGGCTGTGAGGGTTTGTCGGGAGTCTTCGCCATCCGGGCAATATGGGGCGGAGCGGCGGCTGAATAAAGGGTTTGCGTCTAAGCCGGCGCAGACCGCAACCGCCTCAGCGATCGGGGCAGCCGAGCCTCGATCGCGTGCAGGATGCGCGCCTCTTCGGCGCGCCTCGAAGGATGGGCCGCTGCGCAGCGGCCTCGACCTGTCTCCGCATCCTTCGAGGCGTGCAAGGGCGCGCGCCTCAGGATGACGGCATTGCAATCTGCGGCGCCCCAGTTGAACGCATGGCACGCCGCACGCGGGCAAGCCACCTCACGCGGACCCGACAATTGACTGCCTTACGCCGCGCTCTTGTTCGCCCGCATCAGGTCCGAGAAGCGGCGGAACAGATAATGCGAGTCTTGCGGGCCGGGCGAGGCCTCGGGGTGGTACTGCACCGAGAACACCGGCTTGTCCGCGAGCGCGATGCCGCAATTGCTGTCATCGAACAGCGAAATATGCGTCTGCGTGACGTTGTCCGGCAGGGTCGATTTGTCGACGGCGAAGCCGTGATTCATCGAGGTGATCTCGACCTTGCCGGTGGTGAGATCCTTGACCGGATGATTGGCGCCGTGATGGCCCTGATGCATCTTCACGGTCTTGCCGCCGAGCGCGAGGCCGAGCATCTGGTGACCGAGGCAGATGCCGAAGGTCGGCACGCCCGACGAGATCACCTCGCGGATCACCGGCACCGCGTATTTGCCGGTCGCGGCCGGATCGCCCGGGCCGTTCGACAGGAACACGCCGTCCGGCTTCATCGCCAGAATGTCGGCCGCCGAGGTGGTCGCCGGCACCACGGTCACCTTGCAGCCTTCGCCCGCGAGCAGCCGCAGGATATTGCGCTTGATGCCGTAATCGATCGCGACCACGTTGAATTCGGGCTTGTCCTGCCGGCCGAAGCCTTCGCCCCAGGCCCATGGCGTCTCGTCCCAAGTGAAGCGCTGCGCCGAGGTGACCATCGGCACCAGGTCCATGCCTTCGAGGCCGGGCCATTCGCGGGCTTCTTCCTTCAGCGCGTGCAGATCGAACTGGCCGCTGGGCGAATGCGCGATCACCGCATTGGGCATGCCCTTGCTGCGGATCAGCGCGGTCAGCGCCCGGGTGTCGATCCCCGACAGGCCGATGATGCCGCGCGCCTTCAGCCAGGCGTCGAGATGGCGCGACGAGCGATAGTTCGACGGCTCGGTGATCGCGCCGCGCAGGATCACGCCACGCGCGCCCGGCGTCGCCGCCATGTTCACCGTCTCGATATCCTCGTCATTGGCGCCGACATTGCCGATATGCGGGAAGGTGAAGGTGATGAGCTGTCCAGCATAGGACGGATCGGTGAGGATCTCCTCATAGCCGGTCATCGCGGTGTTGAAGCAGACCTCGCCGACGGCGTGGCCCTCCGCGCCGAGGCCGAAGCCTTCGAACACGGTGCCATCGGCGAGCACGAGCAGCGCGGTCGGTTGATGGTCCGGCCAGGCGGGATTGGATGCTGAATTGGTCATGAGCGCATGACATAGTACGGGCCATCGCCGTCGTCAAAGCGCCTTGCGCGGCAAATTGTGCGCATTTCGGCGATATTTGACTGCGAATTTCCGCTTTCGGGCTTCCGCCCCGGTGTTCCGGACGGATTCGTTCGCCGCGGGAGGCTCCATCGACACATCGTTGCCCGATCGTGCTGGTTCCGGGCTGGCTGGCTTCCGCGGATCGATGCACCGCAGCTCGGGCAGCCGCAGCCGCAGCCGACCGCCGAGGCGCTGGTCGGCTAGCTGCGGAACTGAGTTGTTTCAGGGCCGCGAAGGGCCTACATCAGGCGCAACACACGCCATTTGCCGTCATTGCGCGCGAAGCGAAGCAGTCCAGAGCGCCGAGCGCTGAGCCGTTGGATTGCTTCGTTGTTTCGTCTCCTCGCAATGACGCAGGATTGAAGGAGCTCGATATGCTGCGCGAAAACATCAACAACGCCGTCAAGGACGCGATGCGGGCCAAGGACGAGCGCAAGCTCTCGACGCTGCGGATGATGAATTCGTCGATCAAGAACGCCGACATCGAGGCGCGCGGTCAGGGCAAGCCGCCGCTCGCGGATGGCGATCTGCTCGGCCTGTTCCAGAAGATGATCAAGCAGCGCCAGGAATCGGTCGAGCTTTACGACAAAGGCGGCCGCGCCGAACTCGCCGATCAGGAGCGTGCCGAGATCGCGGTGATTCAGAACTATCTGCCGCAGCAGATGTCGGACGCCGACGTCGATGCGGCGATCGCCGCCATGATTGCGGAGACCAGCGCGGCCGGCATCAAGGACATGGGCAAGGTGATCGCCGCGCTGAAGGCGAAATACGCCGGCCAGATGGATTTCGGCAAGGCCAGCGGCCTGGTGAAGGCGGCGCTGACCGCGTGATCCATTTGCGCTCAGCCTCGCCCCGCGGCGACCAGCGGTCGAGGGGAGGGCGCGCACGACCGGCCCAGAACTGAAGCGAGCCGCGAATGCTCACCGAAACCTCCGACTACGACAGCCTCTACCGCGACTTCCGCTGGTCGGTTCCCGCCCGCTTCAACATCGCGACCGCAGCGTGCGATCGGCACGCGATCGGCGACAAGCCGGCGCTGATTTATGTCGACGAAGCCGGCGCGGTCACGCGGATGTCGTTCGCCGAGATCGCTAGCGCCTCGCGCCGCTTCGCCAATGTGCTGAAGGCCGCCGGCCTCGCGCGCGGCGACCGCGTCGCGGTGTTCCTGTCGCAATCGATCGAGCTGCCGATCGCGCATCTGGCGGCGTTTCGTTCGGGGCTCGTCTCGGTGCCGCTGTTCACGCTGTTCGGCGAGGACGCGCTGGAGTTTCGTCTGTCGAATTCCGGCGCCCGCGCGGTGGTCACCGACGAGAGCGGGCTGCCGAAGCTGCTCAAGATCCGCGACCGCCTCCCGGAGTTGCGGCAGATCTACGTCACCGGGGGCGCGGCGCCGTCCGGCATCGAGTTGTTCTGGTCCAAGCTCGATGCGGCGTCCGATGCGTTCGAGACGGTCGACACCTCCTGCGACGATCCCGCGATCATCATCTACACCTCGGGTACGACCGGTAACCCCAAAGGCGCGCTGCACGCCCATCGCGTGCTGCTCGGCCATCTGCCGAATGTCGAGATGGCGCACGACTTCTTTCCGAGGCCCGGCGACCTGATGTGGACGCCGGCGGATTGGGCGTGGATCGGCGGATTGTTCGATGCGCTGTTTCCGGCCTGGTATCATGGCGTCGCGATGCTTGGCCACCGCGCCAGAAAGTTCGAGCCGCAGGCCGCGATGCAGCTGATGGCCGATCACGGCGTCCGCAACGTGTTCCTGCCGCCGACTGCGCTGAAGCTGATGCGGCAGGCCGATGTGAAACATCCCGGCGTCAAGCTGCGCAGCATCTTCACCGGCGGCGAGTCGCTCGGCGGCGAATTGCTGGCCTGGGTGCGCGCCACTTTCGGCGTCGATGCGCACGAGATCTACGGCCAGACCGAATGCAATCTGGTGGTCGGCAACAACGCCCGGCTGTTTCCGATCCGTCCCGGCTCGATGGGCAAGGCGACGCCGGGTTTCGATGTCCGCATCGTCGATGAAGACGGCCGGGAATTGCCGTGCGGCGAGCGCGGCATCATCGGCGTGCGCCAGCCCAATCCCTGCACCATGCTGGAATATTGGAAGAACCCTGAGGCGACCGCGAAGAAATTCGCGGGCGGCTTCCTGCTCACCGGAGATCTGGCCAGGCAGGACGGCGACGGTTACTTCTGGTACGACAGCCGCGAGGACGATGTCATTACCTCGGCCGGCTATCGCATCGGCCCGTCGGAGATCGAGCACACGCTGTTGAAGCATCCGGCGGTAGCGTTCGCCGCGGTGGTCGGCGTGCCCGATCCGATCCGCACCGAAGCGATCAAGGCCTGGATCGTTCTCCGCCCGGGCTTCGCCAAGGGCGACGCGTTGGCGCGCGAGATCCAGAATTTCGTCAAGGTCCAGCTTGCCGCCCACGAATATCCCCGCCACGTCGAATTCACCGAGACGTTGCCGATGACCGCGACCGGCAAGGTGCTGCGCCGCGAGCTGCGGGCGAAGGGGTAGGGCGCTCAGGCCTTCGATCATTGTGGACCGTTGATCCGGATGCGGGCACGGCGCGCTCCCTCTCCCGCTTGCGGGAGAGGGTCGGGGTGAGGGCGAGCCGAGCACTGGCTCTCCGACTCGCCCAGACTCAGCTTCCCCCACGCTCCGCGATCCGACCTTCCCCGCAAGCAAGAGAGGTGCGCGCGTCGCGTATGGTGCACGACATCCGCGTTTGTTTTCGTCACTGAGTAATTGGTGCGCTGCAACTGATCGCTTTGCTTTGTGCATCGCAGCGTCGCAAGTAGCGTTTCGCCAACGAGTGATGAGCCGTTGCCGCGATTGGCAATTGACGCCGGCAGCAACGCGGCGCCTAATGCTCGCAACTAATAACGACGAGCATCGCAGCCGTTGACCAGGGAGGAGCGACCATGTCGATCTCCGGTAAGGTTGATCCCGTCGTGCGCCGGATCACGGTCGCCGATATTGCGGAAGCGTTCGGACAGGGCCTGCGCGATTTTCAGGCGGCGCCGCTGGTCGGCCTCGCCTTCGGCGCGTTCTATGCCGCGGGCGGCGTGCTGATCCTGCTCTGCCTCACTGCGCTTCAGATGGTGTATCTGGCCTATCCGCTCGCCGCCGGCTTCGCGCTGATCGGCCCGTTCGTCGCGCTCGGGCTGTACGAGGTCAGCCGGCAGCGCGAGGCGGGGCGCAAGCCGTCGCTGATGCAGATTGTCGGGCTGATCCGCACCCGCGGCGAACTCGGCTGGATGGCGTTCGTCACGCTGTTCCTGTTCGTGGTCTGGATGTATCAGGTCCGCCTGCTGATCGCGCTGCTGCTCGGCGTCAGCGCCTCGTTCGGCAGCCTGCAGGAGTTCATCTCGGTGGTGCTGACCACCAATGAGGGGCTGGTGTTCCTCGCGATCGGCAATTGCGTCGGCGCCGGCCTCGCGCTGGTGCTGTTCTCGCTGACCGTGGTGTCGTTCCCGCTGCTGCTCGACCGCGACGTCGATTTCGTCACCGCGATGGTGACCAGCATCCGCGCCGTGGTGATGAGCCCGCTGCCGATGATCGGCTGGGCCGCCACCATCGTGCTGCTGCTGGCGATCTCGGCATTGCCGTATTTCCTCGGGCTGGTGGTGACGCTGCCGATCCTCGGCCACACCACCTGGCATCTGTATCGCAAGATCGTCGCGCCGGTGGCCGCCGAGCAGCCGGAGACGATTCCGGTCGCCGGCGCCGACAATGTACTGGCGCTGCCGCGGACCGCGACGCGCAACTGACGCGTCGCCAGATCTCCCCGCGCTCCGGGGGCAACGATGGCGGATCGGCTCGCGCCGCCGCCGCACGGCTGCTATCGTCGCGACGAATCCGATCGCGAATGGGAATGCCGATGTCGTTGCAGCTCTATCTCACCTATCTCACCGCCTGCATCGTGCTGGCGCTGTTGCCCGGGCCGGTGGTGACGCTGGTGATCGCCAACGGGCTGCGCCACGGCACGCGCGCCGCGCTGTTGAACGTCGCCGGCGCGCAGCTCGGGCTCGGTCTCGTGATCGCGCTGGTCGCGGTCGGGCTGACATCGCTGATGGCGACGATGGGCTATTGGTTCGACTGGCTGCGTCTGCTCGGCGCCGCTTATCTGGTGTGGCTCGGCATCGGGCTGATCCGGTCGCCGGTCGAAGGCGTGGCAACCGACGCGCCGCCGCCGCCGCCGCGCGGCGGATTCTTCCTGCAGGGGCTGGTGGTGCTGCTCGCCAATCCGAAGGTGCTGGTGTTCTTCGGCGCGTTCATTCCGCAATTCGTCGACATGCAGCGCGATCACATCCCGCAGGTGGCGCTGCTTGGAGCCACCTTCATGGCGATCGTCGCCGTCACCGACGCGATCTACGCGTTGCTGGCGGGGCGGGCGCGCACGATGTTCTCGGCGCGCCGCACGCGGCTGATGTCGCGGATCTCCGGCGGCTTCATGATCGGCGGCGGCGTCTGGCTCGCGCTCAGCCGCGCGAAGTAGAACGACGTCATTCCGGGGCGCTCGCGACAGCGAGCGAACCCGGAGTCTCGAGGTTGCCCGGGGATCGGATTCCGGGTTCGCCGCTGCGCGGCGCCCCGGAATGACGGCGTGGAGAGGCAGCGGACGGAGCCTGAACCTACGCCAGCGCCTTGTCGCGCAGCGTCGCTTCGATCGCGGTGAGCACGCGCGCCAGTCGCTCCGCCCATTCGGCCTGTCCGGTCTCGTCGATGATCTGGTCCTGGCGGATCTCGATGCCGGAATTGATCAGGCCGCGCGCCTCGCCATGCACCGGGATTGAATAATCGGTGCCGTCGCTCACCGCATAAGGCTGGTTGTCGCCGACCACGAGGCCGCTCTCGCGGCGCAGCTCGGCGAGCAGCAGCGGCGGCAGCACGCGGTCGTGCTGATACAGCGTGCCGATGTGCCAGGGCCGCGCCATGCCGTGATACACCGGCGTGAACGAATGCAGCGCCAGCAGGACGGTCGGCCGGCCGGCGGCGAGCCGGGCGCTGATCGCCGCGTCGATGCGCGCATGGTAGGGATCGAAGATCAGCCGCCGGCGCTGCTCGGCCTCGGCGCGCGTCAGCCCGTCATTGCCGGGAATCGTGGTCGCTTCGCTGACCAGCGGAATCGAGCTCTCCGCGCCCGGCGGCCGGTTGCAGTCGATCACCAGCCGCGAATAGCGCTGCGCGATCAGATGCGCGTCGAGCGCGTCCGCGAGGCGCTCGGCGACGCCGGCGATGCCGACATCCCAGGCGATATGGCGGGCAAGCTCGGTTTCGGGCAGGCCGAGATCGCCGAGCTGCGGCGGGATCCGGCGGCCGTAATGGTCGCAAACCAGCAGAAACGGCGATGCTCCCGCCGTGTTACGCTCGATGACCGGAGCCTCTCCGGGCTCGAGGCGTAGGGATTCATCACGTGCGCCGTTCATTCGTGAAGTGCCTATCAAATCAGCAGCCCGCCCCGGACAACGCTGGTATCGTCTCAGCGTCGCAAAGTCGAGATCCATGCGTTCCCCATGCCGCTGCTGACGATCTATCATCGAACCGAATATCATTACGCCCACGCGGTCGCTTTCGGCGAACACCGGGTGATGCTGCGGCCGCGCGACAGCCACGATCTGCGGATGCTGCAGGGCGAGCTGGTGATCACGCCGCAGCCGGCGTCGCTGCGCTGGATCCATGACGTGTTCGGGAACAGCGTCGCGATCGCGACCTTCGATCAGCGCGCGACCCAGCTGACGTTCGATTCCACCGCGACCGTCGAGCATCATCCGAGCGAGGAATTCGCGCTGACGCCGGACGATCCCGCGTTCTTCTATCCGTTTTTCTACGACGAGGAGGAGTTCCCCGACCTCGAGCGGTTCATCCGCCCGCATTGCGGCGATCCGGACGGCGAGCTGGCGCGTTGGGCGCGCAGCTTTCTCGACGCCCAGGGCTCGACGCCGACGTTCAAGATTCTCAGCGGGCTCACTCACGGCATTCGCGCGGCGTTCAGCTATCGCAAGCGCCACGCCCACGGCACCCAGCATCCGCTCGATACGCTGCAGACCGGCTCCGGCAGTTGCCGCGATTTCGCGCTGCTGATGATCGAGGCGCTGCGCCGGCTCGGCATCGCCGCGCGGTTCGTCTCCGGCTATCTGTTCGTGCATGGCGACCGCGCGCACGGCTATGTCGGCGGCGGCTCGACCCACGCCTGGGTGCAGGTCTATCTGCCGAGCGCCGGCTGGATCGAGTTCGATCCGACCAACGGCATCATCGGCAATCGCGATCTGGTGCGGGTGGCGGTGGCGCGCGATCCGTATCAGGCGATCCCGCTGCACGGCAGCTATTTCGGTGGCGCCGACGCGTTTCTGCGGATGGACGTCAGCATCAACGTGGTCTCGGCCGGGGACGCCGCCGCGCGGGAATTGACACCCGCGGCCACGGACTGATTTGCGGGGGGACGTGATGCTCGATCGCCTGTTCGTCTACGGCACGCTGATGCGCGGCTTCGACAATCCGATGGCGCGGCTGCTGTCGTCCGACGCGGACTATCTCGGCCCGGCGACGATGCCCGGCCGGCTCTATCGGGTGCGGCACTATCCTGGGCTGATCGCAGCCGACGATCCGGCCGACATCGTGTTCGGCGAATTGTTCAGGCTGCGCCGGCCGCACGAAACTCTCCCGCGGCTCGACGATTACGAAGGCTGCGGCGAAGGCGTCGCCGAGCCTGCGCAGTACCGGCGCGAGGTGGCGCGCGTCACGCTGCAGGACGGCGGGGCGGTCGAGGCCTTCGTCTACATCTACAACTGGCCGGTCGCGGGGAAGCCGCACATCGTCTCCGGCCGCTTTCAGCCGGAGGATTCACCCGGCTGAAGCCGCGGCCGCGCGCGACCTCGGTGGTCTAGCTGATCGTGATCTGAGCCGAAAACCGCTGTCCGCTTTTCGGCGTCACGCGCTAACGGTTCAAATGCAGCTCGATATGCGCATTGGCCGCGAGCGGCAGCAGCGTCAGCCAGTTCGGATCGCCGGGTTCGGTCAGGCAGAAGCTGGGGAAGTCGTAAGCGTCGACCGCAGCGGTGGCGATGTCGAGCGCGTTCCCGCAGTCGTCGCATTTCCAGGAGTGGATCACATAGACGTCGTCGACGGTCTCCACGCCGAGTGACGTCATCTCCACATTGCAACGGTTACAATTTGCCATGGTTCTGGCTCCTACTTGTTCGATCGCGCCGGTTCCGTTGCGGGGACGACGCACATGAGCCCTGGACCTTGGTCGATCGTTCTCCCCCGACTCCCGCGGCATCGCGTGGGTGCGTCACTGAAAGCCCGCTTATGCGGTGCAGCAATGAGGCAGATCAAACCTGCCGCAATTGCGAATTGGCGTTGATTTAGCGATGGATTTCCATCCCGCAATGCGGAATGTCCCGAGGACTGGTATGCATTCGCAGCGTTGATTCAATCCGAGGTCGTGGAATTGGCGAATCGCAATCGATATTGCGCCAGGCGCGCCGTTCTGGTCGATGAGCCTGTGAATAGCCGGGAGAACTCGGCGGCCCTACGCCTCTGCCTCGATCAAGCCTATATCTCTCATCGGTTGGCGCCGCCGCGTCCCGAGCTTGAGCCCCGCACTCCATGCGCTTCACGCCGCAATTCCTCGACGAGTTGAAAGCCCGGCTTCTGGTGTCGGAGGTGGTCGGCCGTCGTGTGAAGCTGAAGAAGGCCGGGCGGGAGTGGAAGGGGCTGTCGCCGTTCCAGCAGGAGAAGACGCCGTCGTTCTTCGTCAATGACGAGAAGCAGGCGTGGTTCGACTTCTCCTCCGGCAAGAACGGCTCGATCTTCGACTTCATCATGCAGACCGACGGGGTGGATTTCCCCGAAGCGGTCGAGCGGCTCGCGGCGATGGCCGGCCTTGCGCTGCCGGCCGCGACGCCCGACGCCGCGCGCCAGGAGCAGCGCCGCCGCTCGCTCTACGATGTGATGGAGCTGGCGGCGACCTACTTCGCCGACAATCTCGCCTCGCGCGCCGGGGCCCGCGCCCGCGGCTATCTCGCAGATCGCGGCATCCTGCCGTCGACCCAGGTCAAGTTCCGGATCGGCTTCGCAGCGAACGAGCGCTACGCGCTGAAGGAGCATCTCGGCAGTCACGGCGTGCCGGTCGGCGACATGATCGAGGCCGGGCTGCTGTCGGCGGGCGACGACATCCCGGTGCCGTTCGACAAGTTTCGCGACAGGGTGATGTTTCCGATCACCGACATCCGCGGCCGGGTGATCGCCTTCGGCGGCCGGGCGCTGGAGAAGGACGTTGCGGCGAAGTATCTGAACTCGCCGGAAACGCCGCTGTTTCACAAGGGCGACAATCTCTACAACCTCGCCACGGCCCGCAAGGCGGCGCATGACGCGGCCGGCAAGTCGACGCCGAACAGCGCCGCGGCGGTGATCGTGGTCGAAGGCTACATCGACGTCATCGCCATGGTCACCGCGGGGTTTGCCGCGACCGTCGCGCCGCTCGGCACCGCGCTGACCGAGAACCAGCTTCAACTGCTGTGGAAGATGGCGGATGAGCCGATCCTGTGTTTCGACGGCGACCGCGCCGGCCAGAAGGCGGCGTTTCGCGCCGCCGATCTGGCGCTGCCGCATCTGAAGCCCGGCAAGAGCCTGCGTTTCGCGCTGCTGCCCGAGGGCCAGGACCCCGACGATCTCGCCCGCGCCGGCGGTCGCCTCGCGATCGAGGAGGTGATCGGCGCGGCGCGGCCGCTCGCCGATCTGTTGTGGTCGCGCGAGTCCGAAGGCGGCAGCTTCGCCACGCCCGAGCGCCGGGCGGCGCTGGAGGCGCGGATCAACGAACTTTCGGGCGGCATCCGCGACGAGGTGGTGCGGCGCTATTATCGCCAGGACTGGGCCGAGCGGCTGCGCGCGGCGTTCGCGCCGCAAGGCGGTTTCGGAGGAGGCTTTGGAGGCGGGTTCGGCGGCGGCTTCCGCGGCGGCGCTGGGCGCGGCGGTGATTCGCGGCGCGGATTTCCGCCGCGCGGGGGTTTTCCACAGGGGGGCGGCCGTTTTGCGCCGCGCGGCCAGCCGTCCGGCCTCAGCTCTCCACCGTTCGGCCGGGGCGCGTATCAGGTCGCCAGCCCTGACCTCGCATCCAGTCCGATCATGCGCGGCCAGCGCAGCGCGATGTCCCGCCGCGAGGCGCTGATCCTGCAATCGCTGCTGCACCACCCCTGGCTGCTGCACGACCACCTCGAGGAGATAGCGGCGCTGGAATTCGCCCATCCGGAGGCGCACCGGCTGCGGGCCGCGATCATCGCCGCCTTCGCCCAGGACCATCATCACGGCGACGATCCGGCGGGGCACGCCGAAAAGCTTCGCGCCGATTTGGTTAAGGCCGGATTATCCGAGCAATTGCAACGCGTTGAGCGCGCAATCACGACTTCCGCGGTGTGGGGCGCGGGATCCGGCGCCGCCCGCGAGGATGTACTTTCGACGTGGCAGCAACTGGTTGCCTTGCATCGACAATCGCACTCCTTACTTAGGGAATTGAAGGACGCCGAGCTGGCCCTGGGCGAAGATGGCAGCGAGGCCAACAATGCGTGGTTGAACGACGTCAAGGCGCGGCTCTCGGAAGTGGAAGGCACTGAGGCGCTGATCGAGGGATTCGGCGAATCATCCGGCCGGTTCCATCGGAGCGTCTGACGGGTATTCGAGGCGGGCCATGCGGCGGGATCCGCGAAATGACTCGCCAAACCCCCGCATTGGCTGCAAAAACAGGGTTAGTAAGGGCTTAACGGCATTCCGGTAGAAGGCCTTCGGGCGACCATTTTGGGAAACCATCAAGCGGGATCGTGTCGGGTGGCGCAGGCTGGCGCCGCCCTTTGCGCGTCTCACCCGGCAAGGCAAGTTTTCATGACGGCGCGGCGACGCGCCCTTCATGCGCGCGTTCAGGAGCAGTGAATGGCCAGCAAGGCGAAGACGGTTCAGTTGAAAGACAAGGAAAAGGACGACAAGGCCGACGCGCCGGAGAAGGACTCCGCCGACGCTCCCTCGCCGTTGCTCGACCTGTCGGACGCGGCCGTCAAGAAGATGATCAAGCAGGCCAAGAAGCGCGGCTTCGTGACCTTCGATCAGCTCAACGAAGTGCTGCCCTCCGACACCACGTCGCCGGAGCAGATCGAGGACATCATGTCGATGCTGTCCGATATGGGCATCAACGTGTCCGAGGCCGAGGAAAGCGACAGCGAGGACGAAGAGTCCAAGGACGAGGCCGAGGAAGAGCCCGATAACGACCTCGTCGAGGTCACCCAAAAGGCCGTCACCGAGACCAAGAAGTCCGAGCCCGGCGAGCGCACCGACGATCCCGTCCGGATGTATCTGCGCGAGATGGGCACCGTCGAGCTGTTGTCGCGCGAGGGCGAAATCGCCATCGCGAAACGGATCGAGGCCGGGCGCGAGGCGATGATCGCCGGGCTGTGCGAAAGCCCGCTGACCTTCCAGGCGATCATCATCTGGCGCGACGAGCTCAACGAAGGAAAGATCTTCCTTCGCGACATCATCGATCTCGAAGCGACCTATGCGGGTCCCGACGCCAAGAACAACATGAACCCGGCGATGGCCGGCGAGGGCGGCGAAGAAGCTGCGGCCGAAGGCGAGGGCGGAGCGCCCGCGCATCTCGCGCCGCCGGCCGCGCCGCCGTCGGCGACGCCGTTCCGCCCCGCGCAGCAGCGCGCCGCGCCGTCTCAGGCCCCCGCCGGAGAAGGCGGAGGTGAAGGCGCCGCCGAAGGCGACATGGACGACGACGAGTTCGAAAACCAGATGTCGCTCGCGGCGATCGAGGCCGAACTCAAGCCGAAGGTGGTCGAGACCTTCGACAAGATCGCCGACAACTACAAGAAGCTCCGCAAGCTGCAGGAGCAGGACATCGCCAACCAGCTCGAGAGCGCGTCGCAGGGACCATCGCTGTCGCCGTCGCAGGAGCGCAAGTACAAGAAGCTCAAGGACGAAATCATCGTCGAGGTGAAGTCGCTGCGGCTCAATCAGGCCCGTATCGATTCGCTTGTCGAGCAGCTCTACGACATCAACAAGAAGCTGGTGTCGTTCGAAGGCCGGCTGCTGCGGCTCGGCGACAGCCACGGCGTCGCGCGCGAAGACTTCCTGCGCAACTATCAGGGCTCCGAGCTCGATCCGCGCTGGCTCAACCGCGTCTCGAAACTGAGCGCCAAAGGCTGGAAGAACTTCGTCCACCACGAGAAGGACCGGATCAAGGAATTGCGCCAGGAGATCCAGTCGATGGCCGCATTGACCGGCCTCGAGATCGGCGAATTCCGCAAGATCGTGCACTCGGTGCAGAAGGGCGAGCGCGAAGCCCGCCAGGCCAAGAAGGAAATGGTCGAGGCCAATCTGCGTCTCGTGATCTCGATCGCCAAGAAATACACCAATCGCGGCCTGCAGTTCCTCGATCTCATTCAAGAGGGCAATATCGGCCTGATGAAGGCGGTCGACAAATTCGAATATCGCCGCGGCTACAAATTCTCGACCTACGCGACGTGGTGGATCCGGCAGGCGATCACGCGCAGCATTGCAGACCAAGCCCGCACCATTCGCATCCCGGTGCACATGATCGAGACGATCAACAAGATCGTGCGCACCTCGCGGCAGATGCTCAACGAGATCGGCCGCGAACCGACCCCGGAGGAGCTTGCCGAAAAGCTCGGCATGCCGCTGGAGAAGGTGCGTAAGGTTCTCAAGATCGCCAAGGAGCCGCTGTCGCTCGAAACCCCGGTGGGTGACGAAGAGGACAGCCATCTCGGCGACTTCATCGAGGACAAGAACGCGGTGCTGCCGATCGACGCCGCGATCCAGTCGAACCTGCGCGAGACCACCACGCGCGTGCTCGCCTCGCTGACGCCCCGCGAAGAACGCGTACTCCGGATGCGCTTCGGCATCGGCATGAACACCGACCACACGCTGGAGGAAGTCGGCCAGCAGTTCTCGGTGACCCGCGAACGTATCCGTCAGATCGAAGCCAAGGCGCTGCGCAAGCTGAAGCATCCGTCACGGTCGCGGAAGCTGCGGAGCTTCCTGGATAACTGACGTTGACAGTGAACCGGCGGGTTGCCTGTCGGCACCTCTGCTTTCATCGTCTTCCAAATGCCCGGCCCGCGCCGGGCATTTTCATATCCGAGGTGAAGGGATGCGCGCCGTCATCGGCAGCGCGCTCCCTCTCCCGCTTGCGGGGGAGGGCCGGGGTGGGGGCGCAACGCGGACGGACGATCAGTTCGGCACGTTTCCTTCGGCATTCAGATAGCGCACACCCATCAATCGAAGCATCGATTTGCATCGCGGCTCGACAGCGACGTCGTGCCTGTGGCGGCCCCCACCCCAACCCTCCCCCGCAAGCGGGAGAGGGAGTCCGGCTGCCGTTGTGGAAGCGCATTGGACCATTTGCAGCAGAGTGCGCGGTTGTGGCCCGGGGTGAGCCCAAACGCAGGGCGGTGGGCGAAGCCGTAACCCGCCGTCTTGAGCGCGGTGGATGACGCCTTCGGCGCATCCGCCCGATGGGCTGTTGTCGTGCTGCGGAAGTTGAAGCATCCGTCAAGGTCACGGAAGCTGCGGAGCTTCCTGGATAACTAAGCGCCCGTCCCGCGTCATCCTGAGGACCCGGCGCAGCCGGGCGTCTCGAAGGACGACGCGGCCACAGACAGTGTTGCTGCAATGGCCGGGCTCACCCCCGGCCATTTTTGTTTGCTCGGCCGCGATGGAGCGAGGCGCAGCCCAGCCGCTGCCTGCTCCCTCTCCCGCTTGCGGGAGAGGGTTGGGGTGAGGGCGCCACGAGTCGCAGTCTCACTGTCCGGCCCTCTGAACGGCTTTGAGGGCTGTAGGGTGGGTTAGGCGAAGCCGTAACCCACCACTCCGATTGCGGCGGATGACGCCTTCGGCTCATCCCCCCTACGGGCTACGATCCTGCAGATACCCGATCACGCTGAACTGGTTCTTGGCATGCGGGTTGCCGCTGCGTCCGAACATCCGCTTCAGTCTTTCCGACGCGTCATTCTGTGATGTTCATATCGAGCGCGTAACTCGGGGTCGGAATTGTTGCCCAAGACGATGTTCGCGTCCCCCAAGACACCAGCAAGGCCGGGCGTCTGAAGTACCATGTCTCCGAGGCGTTCGTATGCGATCGGCCTTGCTGTGAATGGCTGCAGGTAGCGGTCGAGAATGCCCTTGGCTGGCGTATCGAGTTCTCTGGTCAAGGCGAGCAGGTATTCGGTCTTGTCGGTCCGTGCCCGCCTGCCTTGCTGACGGCAAGATCGGGCGCCGTCTGGGTGCGATCCTGTCCAGCCCAGGGATAGATCGCATCGAACAAAATACGATGGGTCTCCAGAACATGATCGTATCGAATGACATCGACGTCGGCGAGCCGCGCGAACGCTTCGGGCAGACCGCTCGCAAATGAAGTGTGTTCCAGTCTGCGAACAATTTCGAGGTCCTTCTCATTCGCGAAATTGCGCAGGTAGCCTTGCGTCTCGAAATCGCCGAAAGGATCGAAAGTCACGGTCTGGATTCGCGCAAGTAGCGCGCTTGTAGTTCCACCATGGCGCGCCGGCTTAAATGTCCTGCGCGCTGCAGTGACAACAATGTCCGCTCGATATCGTCCAACACGACGACGTCGTCCGCCAGCCGGGTCATATGATGCGCGAGGACATTGGCCTCTGTTTCGGACAGTTGGACCTGATGTTGCCGCGCCAAGTCGGCAATCAAAACGGCAGTCACATTTTGCTGGCCGGACATGAGGACTTCCTCCTCTTTCCTTATAGCATCTAAGCGACTGAAAATCCACACAAAGCCCTCGTCCGCGCCGCGTGCCGCAGATGCACGGCGGAGGCTGCTACGCTGATCAGATCACAGCCGATCGCTCGTTCATGCCGCAGGATTCACCACCCGCCACTCGATGCTGAGGCCGGCGGCTGGGTTAGGCAAAGCCGTAACCCCACCACTCCGATCGCGGCGGATGACGCCTTCGGCTACGGGCTCACCCCGGCCATTTTTGTTTGCCCGGCCGCGATGGAGCAAGGCGCAGCCCAGCCGCGGCGCGCTCCCTCTCCCGCTTGCGGGAGAGGGTTGGGGTGAGGGCGACACGGGCGCTGTGCGTCGTGCGTAGCCCGGATGAGCGAAGCGACATCCGGGACCACGCTTGCTGATGCAATCAGCCTTGGTGATCCAAAGATCTCACGACCCGGACAGCCTCATGGTGAGGAGGCGCGCAGTGCCGTCTCGAACCATGCGCCGCAGGCCCCCGTGGCCTCATCCTTCGAGACGCCCGGCTTCGCCCTGCGGGCTTCGCCGGGCTCCCCAGGATGAGGAGGCCGCGCCAAATCCAGGGCCGTTGCCATCAGGCGGAGATCCGTAGGGTGGGTTAGGCGCAGCCGTAACCCACCATCTCAGCCGCGGCGGATTACGCCTTCGGCTAATCCGCCCTACGGGCTCTGGAACAAGCCGCACAAGATCCCATAGCGACCAGCGCAGCATGGCTCACCCACCCGACGAGCGACATTCGCTCCGCGCCCGCTACCTGCCGCAGCGCGCCCCTCTCCCGCTTGCGGGAGAGGGCCGGGGTGAGGGCGACACGAACACTGACTTGGCAAGTCTGGGTGCAGCCGCAGCCGCAGCGCATAGCTTTGGAGTAAGCGGCGTAGCGTCGTAGGGTGGGTTAGGCGAAGCCATAAGCCACCATCTGCTGCTGCGGATCACGCCTTCTGCTGATCCGCCCTGCGAGGCTCGTGGCTTTCGATCAAATTCCTTTGGTCAACTTGAGTAATGGTCTCTGTATCTAAATCCGCGGGCGGGGCGGGCATTGTTACTAAGCCATTTCCAGAAATTAGCGAATCCCTACAGCTTTTAGCGAATGCGGGATCGTCGCTGTTGGAAAGATACCGAGCGACACTAAAAATCTCTGAAGTCGAAATAAGTGCTGTGCCCGATGATGCCGCTGCGGTAATGCACTTTTGTGTAAACTGTGTCTCGCGAGAGGCCGGCGGCAATAGTCGAAACCCGTTTCCGAACAGGACCCCTTTAGCAGGAGAGCTAACTTCGTCTCGAAGTAAATCTTCGTGGATGTTCATTGCGAGCTGCCGTAGCTTATCAATGTTGATTGCTTTATTGTCTTTCCCCTCAGCTTCACCGAGCAGTCTGCCCTCATCGCTTTCGAAGATAACGTCAAATTCTGATGAGCCTTCCTTGTATGAGGTGGCTCGAAAGCCAAGAATTTCTAGCGCCTCAATTAGAGCTCGCTCCAAAGGCCTTCCTTTCTCGTACAGCAGCGCCCGTAGCCTGCCCGCACCACTCAGTCGATCCTTGGCGTCTTCTTTTCGCTTTTGAGCCGCCTCTACTTCTCGCTCCGCATCCAAAAGTTCTCGTAGGAAAGTCTCTTCCTTCTTTAGCGCGAAAACGGAATCAGTTGCCCAGGCCGGTTCCGGCGTTATCTCAGCGGATGAATGTAGTGATTTGTCCAAAGCTACGAGTGAACCAATGATTTTTGCTGCAAACCTTTCCCCTTCTGGAGTCCAGGGGGATTCATCTTCACCGACTTCATCAAGATAGAATTCATCTCGATCGAATTGTATGTCGGGTAACAACACGAGCGAGCCAGTTGAAGTCTTGCTTCTAAGAACTGCGCCAACGGGCTTGTCTCCAATTTTTGTTGTGAGAGTTGTTCCCGTGGTCTCGCTGGGCAGTAGCACCTTAAACTCAGATAGGTCTGCAAATTCAGCCCAATAGAATCCGAGCAGCTCCTGCCCCAAAGTTGTTAACTTGATGCTCGTGCCGCTGGCTAGAACGGGGCTATAAGAGATCGGAATGGCATTGTAGTTCGAATAAAAATCGACGATGCGTGTGGTCTTCTGATTTCGACCGGTCCCCGAATATTCACGCTTGCCGGTGTCAATAAAAACTTCGTCTATTGGCGGGAGGAAGACGATTATCGTTCTTCCATTGTCAAAGGCTTGTTTGATTTCTCGGCGCCAATGTTCACACGACTCCTTAAGGGAGAACGAAGAGCTTTCGCTGAGACTTGCCTTTCCTTGAAAGGTCTGAATCGAGTCGTATTTAAACTTGTCAATTACCGGCCTGAACAACACAATGTCCCAATCGAGAAGAGAAATTCTGTCTTCAAAGTCGCGGCCTTCGACGTTCGGAGAGGCAAGTTCGATTCCAATCGTGAGGATTCGTTTGGCCATGTGATCTTATCCGAGTAGCAATTTCGTATTTGGAGAAAATTGCAATTTATATCCGTTTCAAGCAACAGAAGTGTATCTTTTGGATGTTGGTTTCTTCCACGTTGTGCTCATTCTATTCCTCCGACTCTCTTCGAAAAATGCCGAAGATTATACCCTTGGTGGCATCCGGGATGAGTCGATGCGTTTGTGAACAAGCGAAAGCAACGTAAAGACCTCTTCTGCATCTTCCTTGTTGATTGCCCAAGATATCCGCGGTGTGTGTGCTGTCGTATTGCGGAACATGCCAAACAGCCCTTTCACTAGATTGCAGAATCCGCGCTGCTCTGACTTGTCGCTCTCCGTGCTCCATTCATTGATGGCGAGAAGTGGTGGATTGCCAGACAGGGTTCGATCAACGAGTGTGGCGCCATCATCCAGAAGGCCAGACCGCTCGCGTAGCTTATCGGCGACGCCCTTTGCTGCTTCGAGGATCGCATGAAAATAGTTCTCAGCTAGCAGCTCCTCCCGGCAAAAGCGCAATACGTCGGGATGTACGCTTCTCATCTCAAGGTCGCCGCGGAGATCGGATGCTCGTCGCTTTGCCTCTGATAGTGTTTCCGCTTCCCCAACGCTTACCAATTCTCCTGATTCTCTAACCGCCAAGCCTGAAAATGCCAGCGCAACATTTAAATGTCTTCGCATGGGCTCGTAACGGCCCTGTTGCCGAATGAATCTTGCCGGCTTCATTGCGTGCCTAATGAATGCGAGGATCGGAACGCGATCCTGTTTCGCATTCTGGATGTGGGCGAAGGCGTTGTAGAGACGGTGTCGTTTCGTCACGGTGGGCGCAACGTCGTCGATCCTACAGGTGCTTAACAGGTGAGCGATTTCCGACCCAGTGAGCCCGATCTCCGTATCTCCTAATGCGTCGGCGATCGCCTGCAGATGGGCTTGCTCAAACATTTTGGACATCGATATTCTCTGAATTATATCCGCGGACTCGTACTGGAAAGCATGGGTTGAACGCTCTTGAGAAGCAAGACGTTGCATTCGGTTGAACGTACTTCGTGTCGCCTTGACAAAAGTCCTATATCGTATATATTCCTATCCATCCCGCTCCAATACCGAGGGGCGGCTCGCGATCGTCACTAGTCGCGGGGCGGGGTGCGGTGGCCGCGGCAGCGTCGGGCGCGGAGGGAAGGTGGTTGGGGGCCGCGAGGCAGGGGGTCCGCAGGGCTTGGCCTTAATGTCTATGGAGCCGCCGACCTGAAGCGCATGACGACGACGCTGTGCGATGCAGGCCGGGGCGGAGATGCGCCCCATCTGCATCGCCTTTGCGCGCCGGCCCAAAGCGTGTGGTCCGGACGCCCGTCGCTGGCGTCACGGGATGGACCGCCTGCCGGCCGACTGGCCGCAGGAAACCACTGGTTCAGACACTGTCTTCTGAAAAGCACAGCGTCTTCCGAACAGCTCAGTCCCGACGGTGACGAACCCAAGCGCATCAATCGCCACCGCGGAGAGCACGAAGCAAGCCGGAAGCCTCACCGCGTGCGGAACGCCTGACGTGTCGGTGCTTTCGTGGTGACTCACTCATGCGCTTTTTGCCCTGCGCATGAGGCTGCGGACGCATCGCGCGTCCGGCGTTCCGCGCGCCCTCGTTTCGGGCGCGGCGAAGGTGCAGGCACCCCATTCGCGCAAAACCACCTGCCCGCGCCGTCCAAACAACAGGGGCGATGACTCCTGTCTGCGCAAAGCCGGAATCACCAACGCCGCTTCCGGTGCCTGTTGCCCGCCGTGCCGATACGACGGTCCGCGCGGATGGCGGCCCTCAGCGCTTCTTCACAAACACCGTGCCGGCCGAATACCCCGCGCCGAAGCTGCAGATCAGGCCGAGATCGTCTTGCACGAGATCGTCTGAATTCTTGTGAAAGGCGATGATCGAGCCCGCCGACGAGGTGTTGGCGTAGGTGTCGAGGATGATCACGTTTTCTTCGCGCGAAGGCTCTCGGCCGAGCACCTTGCGGCCGATGATCTCGTTCATGTTGATGTTGGCCTGATGCAGCCACATCCGCTTCAACGCGTGCGGGTCGATGCCGAGTTCGCCGGCGTGGTCGATGATCATGTCGGAGACCATCGGCACCACTTCCTTGAACACTTTGCGGCCCTGCTGCACGAACAGCTTGTCCGCGAGGTCGCGGCCCTCGGGCCAGGCGCGGTTGAGGAAGCCTGAATTGTTGCGGATGTTGTTGGAGAACTGCGTCTTCAGCCGGGTGCCGAGGATCGCCCAGCCGTCTTTGGCTTCATCCGCGCGCTCGACGATCACCGCGGTGGCGACGTCGCCGAAGATGAAATGACTGTCGCGGTCGCGAAAATTGAGATGTCCCGAGCAGATTTCCGGATTGACCATCAGCACCGCGTCGGCCGAGCCGGTGGCGACGAAGTCCGCCGCGGTCTTGATGCCGAAGGTGGCGGACGAGCAGGCGACGTTGATGTCGAAGCCGAAGCCGCCGATGCCGAGCGCATTCTGCACCTCGACCGCCATCGCCGGATAGGCGCGCTGCATGTTGGAGCAGGCGCACAGCACCGCGCCGATCCGCTCGCGCGGCTTGCCCCAGCGCTGCAGCGCCTGTTCGGCCGCCTTCACGGCGATCTCGGCGAGCAGCGAGATCTGTTCGTTCGGCCGCTCCGGGATCACCGGCCGCATCAGCTCGGGATCGAGGATGCCCGGCTTCGCCACCACGTAGCGCGACTTGATGCCGGACGCCTTCTCGATGAATTCCGCGGACGACGGCTGCAGCGGCTCGATCTGCCCTGCTGCGATTGCGGCGGCGTTGGCTTGATTGAAGTTCGCGACGTAGCTGTTGAAGGCCTCGACCAGCTCGGCATTCGAAATGCTGTCGGGCGGGGTATAGAGGCCGGTCGCGGCAATAACGGCAGGGCGCACGGAAAGCTCCGGTCACGATGGGCTGAGTGAGGACCGCCGGCCGTTGGCGATCCGCCGCGCCCCACGGTATCCGACGCCCATTGGCCATCGTCTGCTTTGACGTCGGACAAAGAGCGGGAGGCGGCCAGGTCGTCCCTTGGTCGGAGTGTCGAACCGCCTTCGCGAGACGCGTCGGCAAGCGGCCGGCACGGACGAATGCGGTATGAAACGGGTCGTGGCAAAACACAAGGACCATCGAGGGATCTCGCACATGCACACCGGACATCTGCTGCAGCCGCTGCCACAACCGGCCCCCGACGAGGCGCTCGACACCTTGCTGGCCCGCGGCGGGGTCCGCATCGAGCGGATCGTGTCGTTCGGCCAGGCGAGCCCGGAAGGCTTCTGGTACGACCAGTCCGAAGACGAATTCGTCGTGCTGCTGTCCGGCGCCGCGACGCTGCGCTTCGCCGATGGCCGCGACGTGCCGCTCACGCCGGGCGCCTGGGTCGACATCCCGGCGCATTGCCGCCACCGCGTCGAGGCGACGGCGGCGGGCGAGGCGACGGTGTGGCTGGCGGTGTTCTGGCCGGCCGCGTAGTCCGTCGTCCGACGTGATGAAATACAAACGCGCCGCCCGCCGGACGCCCCTTGACAAAATTCCTATAGGATCATATACCCATCGCATCCCGCCCCGATGAGAGGGGCGTTTCGCGATCGTCACGATCCGCGGGGCGGGAGGCGGTGGACGGCGGCGCGCCAGGCGCGGACGCCGGTG
>NZ_FODT01000018.1 GCF_900110435.1 Rhodopseudomonas pseudopalustris | reverse complement strand
TCACTTCCACGCATCGTCTTCCCCTCGAAGCATTCGCATCGAAGGGAATCATGCCGAGAGGCCTGCCGCCAGTGCCTTTTTCAACAGCCTGCTAGGTGATTTCTTGTCACTTAGCACTGAATAATTGGTCGCCAAAGCTGTCTAGTTATTCAACTATTTCAACGCATTAGCTAAATTCTTACTCCCCTGCCCATGTTGTTGATTCACAATCATCTATTCGCTCGGGCGCAGACTTTCTGCTTAGCGACGATTTAGGGTTGGTCACAGACCAGATTGGGAAAGTTTTATCACCTCAGCCCCTGCATAGACCCACACTGACAGGGCCAAGGGAAAACTTTCACGTCCCACGATCGCCAGCACTATCCCGTTGAGTTTGTGATCGGACCGGTTGAACAAATCTCGCATGCTTTCGGCATCCCAGTACGATGGAGAAGGGATTGATTCGGGATGCGTGTGCCAATCGCCAATGAAGTGCAGCCCTTCACCATGTAACTGGTTGATTTCGCGCTGCTCGATGCTGCGGTTAGGCACATAACAGAATCGGCTACGCCGGTCCGACTTTCGTGGCCCTGTCGCTTTCTCGACCACAATGTTGGGGACTTCAAACCGAGCGAACAACTGGCCGCCGGCTTCGGCATGCCACCAATGCGTTTGGCGGTGCTTAGCCAAGTGATTGAGAACGCCGGTCGAGAAGACAAGGCATTGCCCGGATATTCCTATAGGATAAGCGATCATGCCGCTTGCTCGCCGACAGATTGGGCCGCCTTTGACGTAGGCCAGGGACGGGTCACAGAGATGCGCCCTTCCTCTCGGAAACCGTCATCTGCACACCACGCTTCAGTCCATCTCCCTCCGAGTTCGCGCAGCCTCTTTGCGCACCCTGCCCAAACATTATGAGTTGCACCGCACGCGTCGCCCAGAAGTGCATCAATTGCGACTTCACTTATAAGGCTGTTGACGAACCCGAGTTCAACAGGACCGTAAGGCTGGTAAACAGCCCCGCAAGCGGGCTCTTGGCGGGTGAAGTCACCGTTTGGCCATTCAGTCAGACGGAAAATCGGCAGGCCGGTCCTGTCAAATCCAGCGGTCAAGGCGGCGACGTCGTTCTCGATCAGCACGGCATGACCAGCGATGGCATGCGGCTCCGTCCATCCGTACAGTATCGGCATCAAACGGCCTTCATCGGCGTGCCAGGCGTCAAGCCGGCCGTCAGCGACCCAGCTCCCCGTCGCGGAAATGATTAGATCGCACGAGCGGAGCATGTCGGTATGGCTGCGTATCGCGGTATCGACGTCAACGTTGAACCTCTTTGCGACAATATGGGGCAACTCAGAGTGCAGTTTCCTTGCGAGCCCTTCCGCCTTGAACATCCCGACGCAGGTGGCCCCAAGCGGATGCCGTCCTATATTCGCCCACTTCAACACATCGGGGTCGATGAGGTTGAGATGCCCAACGCCAGCCTGCGCCAACGCAAGGGCAACCACGGCTCCAATCGACCCGCAACCGATAACGGCTACGCGCATGGTGGAAAGGCGCTGAGAGCGACTGTCCTGGCCACGCCCATGAATCCATGCAGCGTCCACACGGTGAACGGGCCGGCGCGCTAGTTTGCCGCTCCCAAAATATCGGGCCGTCAGCACTCCCTCGGGCACGGTGCCGCGGCGGAAGCCCTTTGTAAGAGGATCACGCGCTCCATGTTTCCGGGTTGCGGGCTCCTCGATGACAACACCGGCAATGGCTGGACCATTTGCGGTTTGCATTCCGAGTGCCGTCACGATCTTCGGGAGTTCCCCGCGTGCGAGGCGATTCAGTAGCGGTCCGGACTGCGCATCTTCGCGCGTGACAAGCGCTCGGAATGCATATCCCGTTGCCGGGTATTCGGCCGGGATGAGAGCCTGGTTCAGCCAGACAAAACCGGCGGGCTCGCTTGAAAATCCTTGAGGCCTTGAACCATTTCTATTTTCAAGCCAATGTAAGAGGTCTGCTTCGTTCTCGGCGAGAAGGTAATAGTTTTTCCCGCGCCACACCCGCACCTCGCGAGTGGGCCGCTCACATCGCAGCAGGCTGATCATGGAAGTTCCCGGATCAGCCGCATATTCCCAATATGTCGCAAACTCATCGCGGAATTCAGATTCGTAGCCACCGGCAACAAGCATCTCGACAAGGTCGGCTGCGGCCCCAAGCATTGCCTTGACAGTGCCGACGGGGTCATTCGGATCACCTTCCGCGATATTAGACGCAAGGCAAAGTAGGCCATCGCGTTCGACGTGTGGCCACGTCAGGAATGGTGGACGATCCACGAGTGCAACACGGGGTAGCAGCCAGGGGAATCCAACCGGAAGGAGCAGCTCCAACCGACGAATCCGATCCGCGAACTCCACGGTAAGCAGCCATCCTGCCCCGAAAGTACGACTGCCCGCCGCGAGTTCCTCCGCTGCAAGGCTCCTTGCCCCGAAGCCTGACTCTGCCAGCCACGCAGCAACCGCGGCGCGGGCATCCTCGAAGGCCCATGCTGCTGATCGATCCCCAGCCGCAACGTCAGGCATAGCGCCCGCCGCCTTCCTTGCGCACGGCGTTTTGCGATGCAGCCGCCGCACTCGACAAAAGGCCCGCCGAAATGATAGAGGGCGCGGCGACAGAGGCTTCCGCTGCGGCTTTTGCAGCCTTTTCGAGCCGGTCAGTGAAGAAGTTCGTGGCGAACACCTTGTCCCAGCAGCCCAGCGCCTTCTTCCGGGTGCAGTCAGCCTCGAACAGCGGCGCAAGGTTGTCGACCGCCTCCGTCAGCTTTTCTCGCAGGAACCGTGCGTTCGCGTCGTCATTGCCCTTCGTAATCGTCTCGTTCGGGGTGACTGGATGCTGGACAACGAGGTTGATGTTGAGCCGGTCACGGATCGCCTTCATCGTGTCATGCAAAGACTTGTCCTCTCGGTCCGCATCGCTACGAAAGCACTCGGTCACCAGCTTGGTGATGCCGAAACCGCTCAAAATCTGCCCCGACCAGCTATCACGGCTGCGGGCATACTTCTTGATATGCCGCGTCACGCGCCGGAGCTGACGCCCGTTTTCCCTATCGGGGCTCTGCCGCGTATTTTCCTTGTCAAACCACTCGGTGACATCGCGCGCATCAGAGCGCTTCCAGTCGGTACTGGCCAGTTCATAGTGATAAGTCTCGGTGCCGAACACGTCCTTAGTCGTTACACGGCGGTAGACCGGCACGTCAACGTGATAGCCAGCTTCATAGTAAACGCGCACGCAATTATTGCGAACTTCCGGTGGCGTCTTGAAGCTGCCATCGTCGAGCGCGTTGCGCACCATTTGTCGTGCCTGCAAGGCTGTCATTTCCGCGCCGCGCTCGCCGAGCAGGTCTTCTTTCGCGAAGTAAACGCCATCGTCGATGTCGTAATCCTTCTCCGGGTGCTGAACCATGGTCTTCATGGCGTAGCTGCCCTGACTCTTGAATTCGAGCGGTGTCGGCTTTTTCTTTTCTTTCAGCCCCTTCTTCAGACGGTCACGGTTGGCGTTGCGGCGATCACGCATCGTAGTCCGCTCTGACTGCGGCAGCGTGACCTTTTCGTCGTGATGGGCGAGGACGTCGTCGTGGCAGTTAAACATGGGTATCATCCTTTCTGCTAGACACTGTTGTGGTGGGTCCTTGTTCAAGCGAGACCCGGCGCTTCATTGGGGGTTCAGTTCGCTCAGGCGCAGAATTGAAGAGCGAGCAAATCATCGCGGCCTCGGGATCGCGGTCCCGATACGCGCACTTGCTGTTGGTCATATCCGCGTCCGTGCGCGCCTGATTGATAAGCGCGTTGATTGCCTCTTCGCGCGTGTCGTCAAGGTCGAGATACGGGATCAGCGCAGCCGGAACCTTGTCGGCCGGGAAGCGAATGATTGTGCAGAGCCGGTTGAAATGCCGCGCCAGCTTTTTCGCCATGTGATCATATGCGAATTGCTGCGCGTCGATTGAGAGCGCTGCGACGTCGCCGCCGAATTGCCAATCTGGTAGGCCGCGATGCACATTTTCTCGGGCGATCTGTTCACCGGCTGGTACAGGGCACGTGCCGAGGCAATAGATTTCGATAGGCTGGCCCGGCTCGGCAATATCAAGCGCCTCAATGAGGGCCACAAGAACAGGGTTGTTTGCCCAGAGGCCGCCATCAACGAAGACATTATACCCCTTGCCGCCGTTGTCGGCGTGGTTGATGGCGGCCATGGACCGGAAGATTGGTGCCGCACTCGTGGCAAGACAGACCTCGGCGAGCGTATAGGCATCGTCGCGATGGGTAGTGTCCGCGAAATGCGGGGTCTTGAAAACCCACGCATGGTGCTGGCTCATCTCAACGGCGGTAATCGCCAGCGCGATCCCGCGCTGCTCATAAATGTCCTTGAGGGTGATATGACCGAGCACATTTTCAAGTGCCAGCTGCAATGCAGCTTCGCCTTCCGCCAGCGCTGCAGGCCGACGGAAACTGTCGGGTACCGCCCCGATGAGGTTGGAAGGGAGTGGACGGCGAAAAATCGCCGCACCATGAAGGCGATAAAGATCAACCACTTTGGAAAGAGGAACGCCGGCAGCAAGCGCACAAGCGATAATGCCGCCGGTACTCGTGCCGACAATGAGGTTGAATGATGCGCCCATGTCGAGCGGTCCGATCTTGCGCCGCCGTGCAAATGCGGAAGCAACTTGGTCGAGGTAAGTGGCGGTGTATGTTCCCCGCATACCTCCGCCGTCCAGGCTCAGGACCCGAAAAGGCTTTATCTCCATGCTCATGCTTACCTCGACTCCAAGAGACGGGGCACGCTTGACCACCCCCATCAGATGCGAATAGAAACTTTACTGGACGGATTCGCACGATCCGTCAAGTTTCTTATCTGATCTAACGAGGATGGCATGACCGAGTCCGTACGTCGCATGCGCTGGAGCGTCGAAAATCGCTTGGAATTCATAGAGTTCCGGCTGTATTGGGACGGGTGGATGAATCGCTCCCATATTGTGGACCAGTTTGGTGTGTCGGTCCCTCAAGCGTCGGCGGACCTCGCCCGATACCAGGAATTGGCGCCCGACAATCTGGAATATGATCCCAAGGCAAAGCGTTTCAGGGCAACAGAGAGGTTTGTGCCCCGTCTGTTGAAACCAAACGCCGAGCGATATCTCGCGCAGCTAAAAGCTGTCGCCGATGACGTTATTGCCCCACTGGACACGTGGATCGGAGATTTTCCCGAGGCCGGGGTCACCCCAGTCCCGGCGCGCCGGGTTGACCCGATCCTCCTTCAGAAATTCCTGACGGCGATACGGGGGCAACGTTCAATCTCAATCCAGTATCAATCCATGAACGATTCACGCCCCGAACCTATGTGGCGGGAGATAACGCCCCACGCGTTCGGTTCTGATGGCCTGCGTTGGCACATTCGCGCGTATTGTCACCTGGAGAGCAAGTTCAAAGACTTCATTATTTCCCGCTGCCTTCAGGTTGGCAATATGGGACCGGCGCGTATAGAGGCAAACAAGGACTCGGGCTGGTTCACCTATTTCAATGTCGTGCTCATTCCTAATCCAAAATTGGCCCCGGCGCAGCAACGCACGATTGAATTGGATTTCGGGATGACCGAGGGGAAAACGGAAATCCGGGTCCGTCAAGCTCTTCTATACTATCTCGACAAGCGACTACGTCTCGACGTCGCTGAAAAGCAAGATCGCCCCAAAGAAACTCCAATCGTGGTTGCAAACCGTAAGGACTACGACAAAGCCCTAAAGACCATTATCTACTAGCGCAAATAGTGCGCGGACTCTTAAGGACAGCCAGTCCTATCCTGATGATCGATACGGCCTACGGGTTGACTCATAACAAAATGTTTCGGCCGGCAATCAGGCCGTCACAAAACACAATTGCCTCACCGCGACTGCAAAGAATTACGCCATCGACACCGCCCACGGCCGACATAGCAAGGCAGCTGTGGAAAGCGGTGCCCCGATTGATATCGCCGCCCTGCGGTATCGGGGGTGGGAGTAGTCGATAAGACCATCCCTGCACAGTGTAACCTCTGCCTGACCTGCAAGCCATGATCGCGCCGTCGTGAATCGCGCCATTTGTCGATAACGCGGCTTCATAAGAAGCAGCAAAGCTTTCATCGATGGGGATTCCCGTTGCGGGTTGAGGATCCCGCGGCATTGGCCAAGCATAAATGCTTGGAATGGCATTTGCACAAAGACAAAGCAGAAGTGCATTCTCAGGGGAAGCAAGGTATGCTGGGCTAACAGATCCTATCAGGTCGTTAAAGTGCGAAGACATTGTCATAAGAGACGATCGTGCAACATCTGATTAAAGTAAACCTTATCGTGTATGCCGCCGCCATTGCAGCAGGAATGGCGTCGCTTCTCTTGTTGGGCGCCGATCCTACGGCGGCGTTTGCGACTGCGACGAAGGTTGCAAGTGTAATCCAACTGATATCTCTTGCATTCATCTATTTCGCGTGGCGCTTCATTCCGGGATACAGCTTCTTCATTTTTCCTAATCTTGGCGGCGAATGGACGGGCCACGTGGTATTCACGACTGCCAACGGCGAACGAGAAATCAAGGCGGACCTTCACATAGATCAGAATGTCGCCACGATATCACTCGTGCTCACCACCGAAATGGCCGAATCGGAAACCATGGTAGTCTACCCCCGAAAGCTATCAAATTTTCGGCACGAACTTCTCTATGTTTACGAAACTCACAAAAAGGAAACTCTTCCACCGCCATCCTACCGCTATCGCGGGACTGCCATCATTAGGCTTGCGCAAGGCAACAACAAGCTTGCCGGAAGCTATTACACGGAGCAAGGGGGCACAGGCACGGTGACCTTCACCCGCAAACGAGGCAAGAGCTAATCTACGGCCTGTCACAGTTATTCAGATAACCTCGCAATACCTAATGTACGCTCGACCTGCTTTCGTAAATTGATCAGTCCGCGTGAATCGCTTGGAGTCTTTGGCACCGTAATGTTGTCAAGTCCGTCATATCCCGATTTAGGTTCTAGGCGGATATGGCGGTTATCAGACTTCTCACGGTAGCCGTGACGGGCGAGCAGCGACGTCAATTCAGAGGCGACCTTTTTCGGGTCCTTGGTCGCTCTTTTGAGATCGTCAAGCAGTTCACCGAGCTCAGGTGATAATGGCAATCCATCTGCAATGACCCCAAGAACAAACTTTGATCGGTCATCGAGGCCAGTCTGCTCTGCGCGCGAGAGGCAATCCAGAACAGCCATTCGTAGTCTGTCGGCAAACTCTCCCCTATAGATCTCCGAACCGAGCTTCTTCCCAAGTATCCCAAGTAAGGACTGATCTTCTTCTTCGGCTGATTCCTGTTCGGTCCTCGATGAAATCTGCTCTTCGAGCTGGACAATTTTCTCCTTAAGATTGACCACCTCCTCCTTGTAAAGCGCGTCCATGTCCGCAACGCTCAGCTTGTTGCGGTCGCGTTCACGCTGCAGGCGCAGCGCTTGTTCCTGAAGCTCCGTCCAGTCCCACCCTTCAGTGGGCATTTGAGTTCGGAGGTTCGTGGCTGTGTTACGTACGAAGACAAGCAGTTCTTCAGGATCGGGGGCACGAAAACCTAGGCGGGCTTGCCTAATGATTCCCCGGCCTGGAGCTGAAACGGCAATCGTGCCACCATAAGCATTCACGCCGCCGGTGAGATCACGGAGCCTGAAGGAAAACGCACTGTTTGGTTCCACGACAACGTGCGCAATGCCTCCAAGATCGAAGGCCAGCTTTTCGATCTGCTTGGCGTCCAGGACCCATTTCGACGTCCCTACTGCCGATACGTAGACAACAGGAAGGTGCTTTGTGGCAGCGCCAATGGTTGCCGCATGCGCAGCATTCAATGCCTCAACAGTATCGGCCAACCACACCGGCACATCGGAGACAGACAGATCACCGTCAGTCCCACCCCAGTTGTCGTTCAGCAACGCCTTGATGAGGTATGGTTTGCGGGGAAATGAAACACGGGCGTCATGGTGCTTGGCAAGACATTGAGTGCGTACTCGAATAAGGTCTTGGCCAGACACTGGTGTATCGCGACGTAGTACGGCCTCGGTTCGCCAGACGCGACCCTCGTTATCAGGAAAGTCATGGCGACATCCGATAGCCGTGAGACTTCCTCCCTCGCAAAATTCGCGAAATCGCAATTCCTCGCCACTTTTGGATCGCAGATGTGCGGTGTCGCCGTGAAGATCGGTCTCATGAGGGCGATCAAGGATCGTGCTGTAACTCGTTCCCTTTAGCCATGACACAACCTGCGCCACAAATTGCGCGCGGTCACGGATAGATCGTACGGGAAATTCGGTAGCCAGCGAGCTCATATAAGTACCATCGCGGCATCCTATTCGATGGTCAAGACTACTCTTGCCGTCAGAACTTGCAGGGCTTATTGGGCTGCAGCCCGTTGTCACGAACGTCCCCTGGCGGATGACGATACATTTTTTCCGACACGAGCCGATTTGCACTCAGAAGAGCAGAGGCGGCAGAAGCCAAAACGAGTCAAGTAGAGCCCGGAGTTCTCTAGTTTTTTGAGCTATTTGACTGAGGTCGCTCGCTAGACTTTTGTGCAAGGATAGGAATTCTTGATCTCAGCATTGAAGAACTTACCGACTGAATCAGCCATCATGAACCGCTCCCAAATGAATTGAGGGACATTCAAATATTGGTAGACGCCGGTCGTCTTGAACTCAATTTCGAGCGTTTCACTGGTGAGCTCGTACCCCACGGAAACAATATTTGACGAAGTTACAGGTTCACGCTCCACTGCCGCCTCCATTTTCTGTAGGCAGCTTCCATCGTGGATTTTGTGATCGCCACGCTGCCGCCAGTCCTTCATAGTCGCCCTTCTTCCGGCTTGCTGCCCAAGCTTCAACGACCGCAGGATCACCACTTTGTGGTCGCTCCGACTCTGGTGGAAGCGTTACGCGGCACCGGACAGGTAGGCGTGCCGCCTCGCCGATGATTATCGCTTCTCCGGTCCGCAAAACCGGAAGGCTATCAACGACCCCAGCCAAATTGTCAGGCAGCGAGGATTGAACGCGGGATCGATCGGTACTGTTGGATAATCGCAAAGCAAAGAAGGTACCACACTGAGATAGAATGGTATCATCCACCTCCGACGGTCGTTGGCTAACGACCATCGCTCCAACGCCGAACTTCCGACCTTCTTTCACGATCCTCTGAACCATTTCTCGAGCCGGACTATGTCCGTCCTTGCCGAGATAGCGGTGAGCCTCTTCCATTACAATCAACTGTGGCCGAAGGCGACCACCATCCGGCATTTCTCTGCCCCAAAAGAGCGCCTGATAGATTATATTTAAGATACCGCCAACAAGGCGGGTCATTACAATGCTTGGGATGCCTGAGAGGTCTAGAATTGTGATCGGCTTGTCGTGCCCGATCCAGTTCTCAAGTAGCGCAGGGAGGTCTTTCTTCACAGCACCAAGAAGATTTGGTTCCCAATCTCCCGGGTGCAGCATGAAGTCGTATTGGCGATCTAGGAGGCGCGATCGAAGAAGTGTCAGTGGCCTTCGAATTCCCAGCACCCCTGCGTTGTTCATAAAGGGACTAGAACTTCCGGCACCAGGCAATGGGTATTGAGGCGGTGTTAGCGTTTCCGGATCGCCATTGGCGATCCGGGCAGATTGCGTTCGCTGTTGATCTGTCCAAGTTTTGATCTCGGGATCGATTAGCTCGTACCATATCTTTTTTAGACTAAAGGGAATGGGGCTGTCAGACGTTAGCGACGTCGGATCGACGCCCAGAAAATTCGCCTTCTTATGGGCTGCCAGCTTGTCTTCGAGAATTTTGTCGAGAATCGGAGAGAGCGCCTTTTCTTCAAGGCGTCCCATCAGAAACTCGACGAGTTCCAGAATGTCCATCGCCCAATAGGGTACGTAGAGCGGTTCGCTGCCGTCCTGCGGATTGACCCGAAGTACCTTCGAAACATTCGCGAGAGCCTTGCCATACTCGCCGTGGACATCGAGCAAGAGAATGCGTGCGGAAGGAAATGCTGTTTCACCCGTGTGACCACCTGAGATCGACCTAAGCAAGCTCGCAACTGTCGTGGATTTTCCCGAGCCGGTGGAACCAAGAACTGCGGAATGCCTCGTAATCAGTTTTTCAAGATCGATGCGGACAGGAATACTCTCAGCAGCCGCAAGCCTACCGATCGTAACCTGTCCGCCATCAGCGGTTCCGTAAATTTTTGCGAGGTCGTCTTCAGTGACGATGTGGACCTCGTCGTTTATCCCTGGGTATTGACTAATGCCACGCTCAAAAGAGGCTTCAACGATCTCACCCACAAGCTGGATGGACATCCAGCGCTCACCGCGTTGGTTCGCGTCTCTCAGCACTTCAGGAGTTGCGGTCGCGCCCACGTCGGAAATGATCCCGTAGAGATCGTGGTACCCCTGTGGAATTCTTACAAAACTGCCTACTTGACCCACGCGGTAGCTTCGGCCGCCGATAATTGCGATCCCGGATGCGATTCCTTGGAATTGCTTCACACTAACCAAGGATCCGGAAACAGCCCCCACATAGCCGAGTAGCGTAGGCGCATTCATACCGCAGCTCCGGGAGCAGTTGGCACCGCCAGACCGGTAGGTGCCGCCCCAAAAACCTGTGTGGATCGAGAAGCGGCGAAGAATTTGCATAACGGTTCAATTGCGCCGAGCAAGAATTGCTGGGGATCACTTGGGTTCGGCTGCCCCCAATAGGATGCACGGATAGGCCCCCAATCCTTACTCGGTAAATCTGCCGGTAACACCCACGGGCCGGGGATGCCATTCATAACGGCTTTGTCTCGTGCGTAGACGCTGAAATTTGGGAGTCTGCTAGCGAGGTCGCAGGCCGCTTTCTCTTCGGCCAGGCTTTTGAACTGGAAAGCGAACACACTTGCGGATGGGTTCGAGGCGAGACCCTCGTCGATGCGCGCTGCTACATGGGCATCAGCAAAAGAAAATCCGATCGAGATCAACAAAGTGTCATCAGTGGTAAGAAAGGCTTTCAATCGATCCAGAAGCGCGCTGTAAGGTGCCTTTTGCGTCTGGTCGTACTTGAGGTGTTCAGGAAACACCAAATGCGTCGCGCTGCTCTTGCCCGAGCGAACGACCTCCTCTCGCTCGCCTTTGCACCAACCTAAAGAGCCGTGGAGTTTCCAGATTCGGGTCCAGCGGGCAGGCAAGTCATTGTTGGCAATCGAAACGGGATCAAAGAACGGTTCACGACCTCCAGTAAAGCCGTCGAAGTAAGGTGCACGAACGGCCTCAAAAGCCTCTTCGAGCAAGAGGTCGTAATTCGTTGTAAAAATTTCGATGGGGTAGTCACGCGAAGTACCTGTAACCCAGCTTACGAGGTCCGCATACGCGGACGGTCCTTTGGGAAGACGCGCGTCCACGACCTTGCCAATCGCTGTGCAAATCCGCTCGCCGCACGTATCGAAACCCTTTCCGTCCAGATCGTGGACTTTGCTTGCTCCGATAACTTTTGCGAGGGAGCGCACGCGCGAAAGGATGGTTTCAATATCGTGCTGGGGCAGCTCTGCCTTCAGTAATTTGATCAGCGGAGCATAATCGTGCTCGATGGCCTTGAGGACCAACTCCGTCAGCCCCGCCACAGCGGGTATAAGCGGATAGGTTCCATCTTCCTTGGCCATTCCCGCGGGACCGCCGGCTCCGATGAGAAGCCCAATTCTCTTCCGCCCCTGCGCGATGATCGTGCGCAGGGATGCCATGTACTGGTCCGGATTGTGAACGCTAAGACTCATGCCGCCCTCGTAGGAACTTTAAACCGAGGGTTGCATCTCGCTATCGGAATCGCCACTGCTTTAGTGGGGCCGGTTCACGCGATCCACCATTATCCCGCCCCGAATTCCCCGAGGCTGAAATAATCGCTCATTTTTTCAAATCGATAGGGACAGTTTCGAGCGCGGTCCATGTGCCAATTTTGTGCCGTGGAGCATTTTGTACGTTAGTGCAACCGAATGTAAGACGACCAGCAACACATTGAAAAACAATGGGAATGGATTGGAAGGCTACGTAACCGATTGTAAGAGACGTCAATGCATGAAAAAACCCGCCAGAGGCGGGTTAATTCATTGTAATCATTCAGAAAGTTTGGTTGCGGGGATAGGATTTGAACCTATGACCTTCAGGTTATGAGCGACGTCGACGGGGCTTGCCCTCACCGGCTACCTCGCCTCCCAATGCCCCTTGTTTCTTTTCCCCTCGGCGACATGGCCGACAAGGACGCTGTCTGCGATATCGTACACAGCGCCGATCTGATGGACGCGAAGTCCGAGCATAGTTTTCGATTCTGCGCAGGCAGCAAGGTGCTTTTTGGAAGGCGATAGCATTGCGGCTTCAACCCGGCACTTTCCGTTCTTCAGCTCCGCCGTGACCTTTTCAGCAAGCGTCGGCCACACCTCGTTTTGGTCGGCATTCCGCCTGATGCCGTCAAGCAAATCGACGAGTGTCTGAAGCCGGGCTGGCCCCTCCGATGAGGTGGCGAATTCGACGTGTATGGGGAGCCCCGTGAGCGCGCAGGACCGAATGTCCTCGGGATGTGACCGCTGCCCGCTCCAGAAGCAGGTTTGCGCTTCGGACGGCAGACAGTAGTTGCCGCTGATGGACTTCAACGCCTCGGATTTCAGGACGGACGCTTGTGAAAGACTGCTATTCACCAGCATGCTGTTTAATGCCCGCTTTCCGGTTGCAGCACAGGTTCCAATGACGCCCGGGAGGACGCGCTTTCCGGTTACCTCGCATGTGACCAGGACGCCGGGCCGTACCTTGAACCCCGTCAGCTCGCACGTCTCCGCCTCGTCGGCGGCGAGCGTCTGCCGTGTTTCGTGGCAGGTGATGAATTCGCTCCGGTGTCCGGTCTTTCCCGAGACGTCGGAGCGCGCCTCTTCGTCATTCCGGTAGGCCTTTCCGGAAAGCTGGCTTGTCGCCAACTCCGATTTCAGGACTTCGGCATCGGTGAAGGGGCACTTTCCGAACTGGTCGGGCTCGGCGCGCTTGCCGCTCATTGCCGAGGTTTTCATGAGCGCAGCCGCGACCTGCTTGCCCGTGACATCGGAGGTCTGAAGTTCATCCTGCAGCACGCGCTTGCCGCTGTAGGCGCACGTCGCCATGAACTCGGGCAGCGCCTTGCGCCTGCTGACCTCGGACACCTCAAGCAGATGACGCAGGGCCGTCGCTCCCGTCGCTTCACAGCGGTCAAGACAGGATGAGGGAACGGCCAGCCCTGTCTTGGAGCACAGTTCGGACGGTGGGGCCTCCACAACCCTCCGCTCATGCGGGCGCACGACGATTTCGGCCTCGTATGATCCCCCTGCCGGGAATCCAAACTTCGCGAGCATCACAAGGTCGCGGGAGGCCGCTCCCTCCAGTCCGACCAGGGAGATATCGAGGCGCGGCGTGAACTCGTCTTCGAGCTTCTTTTTCTTTCTGGCGTCGTCGCCCGCCGCGCCGACTTCAATCTCCCGTCGTTCCTCATAAAAACGGCAGAACTCTTCGACTGCGTCATCCTTTTCGGCAGCGGCGATCAGGCGGTCCCGGCTTAGCCCGATGGTTGCCGGGTCGCGGACCACCTTGCCGATCGGCTCTAACCCATTTGCTGCGGGATGCTCGGCGTAGTCTTCACCTCCGCAGTCCACATCGACAAGACGCTCGTAGCTGTCATGCGCGACTGTGGCGCGAACGCGAAGCAGGGCTTTCCCTTTGTAGAAGCTGCGGACTGTCGTCGCCTTCGCCGATTGCGGCTCCCCGCCGAATGCCTTGATCCACTCCTCCGTCAGCTCCTTGGCCTCCCTGCCGGCCGCGGCGTCGGCATCGGAGACACCGTGCATGCCCGAGGCGATCACGCGCTTGACCAGGCGACGGAAAGCCGGGGCCTCCTGGTCGTAGAGAATGACGCCGGGGCCCTGCGCCTCCGCGTGATTGTCGAAGCGGAAACGTTCGCGGATGTCCCCGCCCCTTGCGAGGTACTGTCCCGGCTTTTCCTCCTCGACAGTGGCGCCCAGCAACCCGAAAGCCGACAGCGTGAACTCCTTTGCGTCCATCGAACGGACGGGCGGCGGCAGCTTCGGGGTTCGCGGCCCGACGTACCCGGCTTCATCCATGCCGCCGAGCAGACTATTGATGTTCTGCTCCTCGCGCTCCAACTCGCGCTTGGCATCCTCGATGCTTTGCAGGGCGAGCGCCATGTCCCGCTCAACGTCTTTCTTGGCAAGTGCGGCGAGTACAAGCGTGAGGATGTGATCCTCAAAGCTGTCGGCGCTGTCCCCCTCGCCGTCATTGTCGATGTCCGTTCCCTGAAGGAGCGCCTCAATGTCCCCGATTGCGTGAGCCGCCATCTGCAGCTTTTCCATCAAGCGCCCGACGATGTAGTGTTCAAAGGTGCCGCTCAGCATGACATTGAAGATGCTGACTTTCTCGTGTTCGGAAGCCAGGCGCTGAATGCGGCCGATGCGCTGCTCGACGATCATCGGATTCCAGGGCAGATCGAAGTTCACCAGGACATTGGCGACCTGCAGGTTGACGCCTTCCGATCCGGCTTCGGTCGAAACGATGACGCGATAGCCGGGCGGGTTCTGCCGGAAGGCTTTGATCGTTTCCTGGTTCTTCTGGCCTGAATCGCCGTTGATGATGCCGACCTTCAATCCGTAGCCTTCAAGGAAGTTCTGGATCGTCGTCTGCGTCTCTCTTCGCGTCGTAAATACGACCAAACGCCAGCTTTCAGGATTCTGTTGTTTGAAGTTTTCGATGAGCTTGCCAAGGCCGGTCAGCTTGGCGCTTGTCGGCATAGTCGTCACGATAGCCTTGACGGCTTGGGCAAGTTCGGGCGGTGCCGTCCCTCTCCGGGCCATGTTCGTGAGCTGCGCCAGAAGGGCATCGGGACTGCTCACCAGGGCTTGCAGAATGCCAATCTGCGTGAGCCGATTCATTTTCTTGATCGGCTCGCGTATGACCTCGATTAGCTCCAGCTCCGCCGGTGTGGGAGGCAGTGGGTGCATCCGCACGACACGGGTTGGGAAAGCGAGGCGTGCATCGCCGCGGCGAACCCGCGACATGTAACCATAGACGATTGATCGAAACTCTTCCCGCGCATCCGCCTTGAGCTGCCGCGCCTGATCCCTTTCATCGGCAATGAAACGCCGGGCGAACATTCCGGCGCTGCCGAACGGGTTCTCGTGGCCGCGCGCAACGGTCAGGAGATCGACCAACGAGTAGAGATCCCAGAGACGGTTCTGGATCGGCGTGGCCGTCAGCATCAGGACGAACTTGAACCGCCGCTCTTGCAGGGCCTTGTGAAATTTCTTGGCCACCTGGGGCGGATTGGGAACGCCATGCAGGTTTCGAAGCTTGTGGGCTTCATCCAGGATCAACATGTCGAAGCGGTCTTCAGGCAGCTGTTCCAGATACAGCCGCGCCGAATTGTAAGTGGTGATCACCGCGCCGAGTTCATCATGGTTGGCCGTGAGCAATTCCCTTCCGGTCGCCACAATCCCCGGAATGCCGAATTTGGTTTCGAGCTCCTCCTTCCACTGCGGGCCGAGCAATTTCGGGCAGACGACCAGCACCTTGCTTACGCGCGCGCGTGCCGCCAGTTCGCTGACAATCAGCCCCGCACTGATCGTCTTGCCGAGACCGACATCATCCGCCAGCAATGTGACCGGCAGCCTGCGGCAGAAGGTCATCAGGTTTGTCACCTGATGATGGTACGGCTGAAGATGCTCTCGCCAACGCGGTGCCGACCGGACATCCTCCTCGCTGTCGATAACGATCGGCTCGGTCAAATCCCATTCGAGGCCCGCGCGGTAAATGCCGTAGTCTTCCGGGCGGCCGACACGGGTCAAAAGGATCGACTGAAATTTCGACGTTGCTGGCACAGACGCCCCGCATTATCAGCTAACCAATTGCAGTACTTTGCATCTACACACGCCAGCCCGCAAGAACCTATAAATTCGGCTGTTGGTAAGCACTATTGTTAGGCCGCCTAGACAAACCGCCGTCCTCATCGGCCCTCCCGTCCCTTTCTCCCGCGCGAATAGGACGACGGAAGAAGAATGGCAATTTGAGATCGCCTAAAGCACAACTTTGCGAAGTCGATCGGCTTTGCGCTTCACACCGATTTTGGGGTCGAGCGCCAAGGCTTCATCATAGGCCTCCAGCGCAGCTCTGGATTCCGCGATCGCTTCAAAGCAAATCCCACGAAATCTTAAAATGCGTGCGCGCGCATTTGGAGAGTTATTGACCGGGGCAGAAAGTGCCACTTTAAGCGCTTCGAGCAACTGCTGGACGAGGGGGTATGGAGGCGCATTGTCCGTTTCGGCGAGCAGGGTCTCCACTGTTCGCAGGTCACCACAAGCGAGACCCGCGGCAAGCCACTTCATTCGATCGATGAACTTGCCGTCAACTGAATAGAGGAAGCCGCCTCGCTCGGGATAGATGAGACGGATTGTATTGCCGTCCTCCGAGAATTCGTACGATCGCGCCCAGCCGGATTCCGGTCGCCATGCTCCCAGTTCATTGCCGTGGATAAGATCAAAGGCCGTTAGCAGGTTTCCGTCACCGCCTGGGGCGTTTGCCGTTTGGCAAACGGCGCGGGTTCCATCGGCCGACAAGCCGTTGTTGTACAGGTTGGCGCTGAATTTGCGCACGACGATCGTCGAACCATCCGGGCGGAAGGCTGCGAACACGCCACTCAAGCTTTCGCTGTCGCCCCAATCGTTGAGAATGAACACACCATTGTCCGTGACCTTTCCGTCATTGGGGCGCGCCATTTTGCCTTCGGCAACGATCTTTCCACGGTCGAGCAGTATATAGCGCCCCGCACGCGACTGGTTTGGGCCACCGTCACACCAAGCTATCGAGAAGCGGCGGTTCGGCGATTTGGCGGAAAGTCCGATGAAATTTCGCGACGGAATGTCGATGATATCGCCGAAAATACTGTCGTCTGATTTTCCATTGGGGGCCTCGGTATCGGCCGCTTTAGGAACTTGCGCTTTGCTACCGCCGAACAGCCAATTTCTGAGGCCCATGGCTAAACCTACTCTATAACAGCCGCACGCGAACAATCGCTGGGTAATTTGTCATAATCAGTCTTCACACGTTCCAGCCTCGCGCCATTTTGGTTTAGTCCCCAGCGACGGTCCAGGTAATATTCGAGCGCCTTTCGCGTCTCCACGCAGAGCAGTTGCCCTTCGAAGCCGTACTCGCGACGTACTGCTGAAGCCTGCTCGCGAGTAAGACCGGATTTTGGCCGGAGCCAAACGCGCGCACGGGTATTCCAATCCTCATCCCATGGCAGCGGCTCGGACAACGGACGGGTTTCAAACGTGCTGTCGGCACCGACCCGGATGGGGAGGTAATCACGGTACTGCCGATGCTTGTAGCTGAATGCCCGGACATGAACGCTTTCCCCGTCTGAGGTGAAGTGCGTTGGAGCAATCCATTGGCCACCGTCGGCACCGGACGTCATTGATGTGTACCGGACATGGATGGCCTGTTTGGCACGCATGGCCTGATAAAGGCTGGCAATAACTGAGGGGTCCGCCCGCCGCAGAGGCGGTGGCAAGATTGCTGTAGCATCGTCTTCAGGATTGAGTACCGTCTCGAAGGCCTCGGTCAAACTCGACGGTGCCAGAGGCTTGTGAGCTTCGGCGGCAAGATAGGTCTTTCGGACCGAGTCATAGATCGGCGGCGTCTTACCCGAACATTCAAGGTAGAGACGGAAATCGAGCGCTGCCTGCGCGGATGAAATTCCGAAGCGTGCGATTAGGTCCCGGCGATTGGCCATGCCTCGCCATGTAAGACACCGATCAAGAAAGATTAGTCGCTCGCGTTGAGCGTGCTTCAGGTCATCAAACGCCATAAGCGGAATCTAGCTTGACTCCCCCCGGCTTGTCCATCTACAAATTATACGTTCAAAAACTATACGGATTGCCCCAATGAGAATTCTTCACACTGCGGACCTGCATCTTGGGCGCGCCTTCAACAACATGTCGCTTGAGGACGATCATCGTGCGATCCTCGACCAAATCCTTGAATGCATCATCCTGCAACGTGTGGATGTTCTCGTTATCGCCGGTGACATCTTCGACCGGGCGGTGCCACCCGCCAGCGCCGTGCGGCAATTCAATACTTTTCTGACGCAAGTGGCGAACCAGACGAACGCGGCCGTGGTGATGATCGCGGGCAATCATGATTCGGGGGACCGGATCGGCTCAATGGCGATCATGACGGATACTAACCGGGCCCTGATCCGGGGTCCGCTCAATGTTGAGGAAGCACCCCTCATCGTCAATGACAGCCACGGTCCCGTTGCTATTTCCGCGTTGCCGTTCTCCCATGAGTATGCAGCCCGGGAGTGCTTTGGGAATGAATCGATCAATACGCCAGAAGATGTGGTGACCGCGCAGATTACGTCGGCTCGGCGCCATTTGCCGGACGGTGCGCGCTGGGTCGTTGTCGCCCACGCCTTTGTCGCGGGCGCGAAGGGCAGTGAGGGTGAACGACCGCTTGCCCGGGTTGGCGGACTTGAGACCGTGCGCCCCGAGGTTTTTGATGGCGCGCACTACGTCGCGCTAGGCCATCTTCACAGGCCGCAATCAATAAGGACGGAGCACATTCGCTACGCTGGAGCCCCCTTGGCTTTCGGGTTCGACGAGGCGGGTGAGCCAAAATCGATGGCCCTCGTGGATCTTTGGCCCGATGGCACCACGACCATCAGCACGATCCCCTTCGTACCGCCCCGCACGATACGCATCGTCCGTGGAAAGTTGGCCGACTTGGTGCTCGCTGAGCCATCGTCAGACTTCATCAAAGTGATCCTTACCGATGAGAAGCCGCTGATCGACCCCATGAAAAGGCTTCGCGAGGTCTTCTCCAACGCCTGCGGACTGATTTATGCGCGTGACGAACAGATTTCGACCGTCAATGCCACCCTCCCCCCGCTTGCCAGGATCAACGACCCGATTCAGGTAGTCGGCGATTTTCTTGAACACGTACGAAATGAGCGGCTTGCCGACGCAGAATTGGCGCTCGTCGATTCAGCTTTCGACGATCTGCAAAAGTTGGAGGACCGGGCATGAGGCCGATCAGGTTAACGCTACAGGCCTTCGGACCTTTCGCTGCTCGGGAGGTCATCGACTTTCGACAGGCGATTGCCTCGGGTCTCTTCGGCATCTACGGGCAGACGGGCGCAGGAAAGTCGACGGTATTTTGTGCGATGACCTTCGCGCTGTTTGGAGAGGCTGCGAAGGTTGAGCAAGAGGCGGCATCGCTTCGATCGGATCATGCCGACCCTGCCTTGCCGACTGAGGTGGAGTTCATCTTTGAGATTGGCAACAAGCGCTATGTCATCCGCCGCCGGCCTGAGCAGGTTCGGCCCAAGCTGCGTGGATCGGGGGAGACAAAGGACGCGCATGAAGCGTGGCTTTTCGACGCCACGGGTCTCCCCGTCGATCAGATTACCGAGGACCACTGGGGAAAGATTATTGCGGAAAAGAAGACCGGCGCGGTTCGCGACGCGATTGTCGATCTCCTCGGCTACGGGCCAGAACAATTCCGCCAGATCGTCCTGTTGCCGCAGGGAAGGTTCGAGACCTTTCTCGCCGCCAAGACAGATGCGCGGTTAGGCATCCTGCGTGAGCTGTTCGACGTTTCGATTTATCGGCGTCTAGCCGCAAAAATGAAGGAGGATGCCGCCGAGGCCGAGCGGCAGGTTCGCCAGGAACGCGAGGTCTGTACAGCGCGCCTCAAGGTCGACGGGTTTGAAAGCCCTGATGCACTGGTCGAGGGGATTGCGACGATGCAACTCACTCACACCGGGGATATGCAGCGGGAGACGGACGCGTCGAAACAGTTGGGCGATGAACGGACCAAGCTCGATGCCTCTCGCCAACTCGATGCCCTGTTTCAGGCGGCGGAGAAGGCTGACGTGGAACTGGCTGGACTTCTCCAGCGTGAGCAAGCGATGGCGGCCCTAAGCCAGCGCATCGAATACGCCCGCCGGGCCCAGCTTGTTACCGACGTTGAAAACCATTTCTGCGAGGCTGAGACAGAGCTGGCCGACGCGGTAAAGAAACGAGACGCAGCATCAGGAAAGTCGGTGGACGCTGCTGAAATTGCACAACGCGCCGCAGTCGCGCTCGAGAATGAGCGATCCAGATCTGATGAAACAACCGCGCTGCGTCAAACTGGCGAGGCGCTCGGCCGCTATCGTGGAATGCTTACCGAAGCGACGGGTCTCGAAATTGCAGCACGTGCTGCGAGCGCTGCGCTTCCAAAGGCGAAGGAAGCGTACAATGTCGCCGCACGGCGCTGTATCCGGCTTGGCGAGACGAAAAGCTCGGAAAGCACGAAGCTAACGCTAGCAAGAGGAAAGGAAACGGAACGGCGCCGTCTGTTAGCAGAGGGTGCAATCTTGGACGCTGCACAAAAACTCGCCAAAGACTTTGAAGACGCGGAAAAGATGCAAGAGTCCGCGCGCTCGGCAACAACTAGGGCGCGGACCATCCATGCAGAGTGCGCTCAAAAAGCCAGCGCTGCCCGGGCGCGTTTTGACCAGACGGAAGCAAACCTAGCCACCGCACAGGCCCTTCACCTCGCGGCCAAGCTCTTGCCCGGCGACGCTTGTCCGGTGTGCGGCTCGCACGAACATCCTGCGCCTGCAACAGGTCAAATCGAGCATGTTGGCCTCGACAAGGAATTCCGCGATGCAAAGCTGCTTTGGGAAACGGCGCAGAAGGCCGAGCAGGAAAGTGGCCGTAGTCTCGCCTCGGCGGAAGCAACCCAGAAGGAACGCGAAGACAGGCTGTCGGAGCTGAAGAAGCCCGACCGCTCTCTCGCCGATCTTCGTGCGGATAAAACTGCCCTCACTCAGAAAATCGAGGAGCTAGGCCCAGAAATCGATTTTCCCGCTGCTGAGGCGCGTTTGACAGCACTCGACGGCGACATGGCCGGTGCCGAGCAAACGCGTGAGCAGCTTCGACTTGAGCTGGAAGCGGCCGATAGGACAGACGCCATTGCGCAAAGCAAATTGGAGCAGGCGCTTGTCGCAATTCCCGAGGCCTATCGGCAGCCGACGACGCTCGATTGCGCTATCGCGGAAAACCGCCGCGCTCAGGAAGCGCGAAAGTCCGCCCTGGAAGGCGCCGAAAAGAGCGCAAACAACACACGCGACGCCGCGCTTGGTGCAGCAAAGGACGCCGAGGCTGCCAACGCTACGTTGACCGAAGCGACGCTCCGGCATGACAGGGCACGCACGGCCTTCGAACGACGGCTGACCGAAACCGGATTAAGCCAAGCTGTCTATCTTTCCTACAAACCGTTGATCGCGACAATAGATTCTGATGCTAGGACGTTCGATGATTATTCCCAGAGGACGATCCTTGCGCGCGGCCATCAGAGAACAACGAAGGAAGCTATTGCCGATGCCATTCGTCCGGCTCTCCAACCCCTTGAGGAAGCTGTCCAACAGGCCGACACGGCACTAAGGAACGCAACGAATGCCAGAGCGCAGACCGAGGCCCGGTTGAAGCAACTCCGTGATCTTCAGCAAGACATCACCGACACCCTGTCCCGGCTCGACCAGATCGAGGCAGACACTGCGGCGCTGCGTCAACTCGCAGCGCTTTTCAATGCGGAGAACACCCAACGACTTGACCTTGAGACCTTTGCCATTGGCGCAATGTTCGATCAGGTCCTCAAGGCGGCGAACCAGCGTCTCGGCCCAATGACAGGTGGCCGGTACTCACTTGAACGCGAGATCGAGGCCAGTAGTGGTCGTTCCCGGCGAGGCCTTGGGATAAAGGTCTCTGACGTTTACACCGGGAAAGCGCGTTCGCCCGCCACCCTCTCGGGAGGCGAGACCTTCATTGCCGCCCTCGCCCTGGCGCTCGGACTCTCTGATGTTGTGGAAAGTGTCAGTGGCAAAATCCGTTTGGACACCATTTTCATCGACGAAGGATTTGGTAGTTTGGATACCGACGACTCGGGCACACTCGATCAAGTGTTGCAGGTGCTTACAAATCTCGTGAGCCAGCAGAGATCGGTTGGGTTAATCTCGCATGTGCCTTTCGTGCAAGAAGTCATTCCAAACGGTTTCTATGTTCGAAAAGATATGCAAGGGAGCCACGTTGAAGCCAGAGGGACGATCTAGATGGCTGATCCTTGGGTCAAGCGACGTGCGCATCCCCGCAGGCTTGAATCAGGTCGCGTTACGTTCGTCTGCGAGAATTGGGCTTATTACGAGCGCAACCAAGGGCCGAAGCGCAATAGCTACAAACATCCATGCCCGAAATGCGGCGCAAGGGTCCTGAGTGTGCACATGCCGAATGGCGGTTGGGCTCACTTTGAAGGAGAGCCGGGCATGACGCGAATAAAGCATCCCTGTCTGCACCGTGGCGAAGGCCTTTGCAGGGTCCGGGACACACTTACGCTTGATCTATTCCAGGACATCTAGCTTTCGTCTCATCTTTAGATACTCGACTCTACCGTCCGTTTGGGAGGGTTCTCTTTTCACGGAATTCACCTGTGGCATATGAAGATACCATGCGAAAGGTCGGGCGACGCGCCGAACGCGCTATGACTTTGTAACAAAGATTGTTCAGTTCCTTCGCTCCTTCCCAGGGATAGCCGTTGAAACCTAGCGCTGAGAACTCTTGGTGGTTGCGCTCCGGTGGGCAGGGTCGAAAAGACGGTTATGTCGGGCGGCGATTGGTGTTCATCAATCCCGAGCTTCTTCTCAATCTGATTTGATCTTTGTCTTCCTGGAGTATCGGCAACTGGCAATCCGAAGGTTGCCAATAGAGCCCAAAATTTGCCGCATACCAGCAGTTGTTTTGCGGCAAAGTATGGACGTTTAGCCGACCAATTCAGTGAGCGCTCCAATGAAGCTTCGCTTCACCGAAGACATACTGGGCCACGCGGTCGAGGAATCTTACTACGAGCTCTCCGTCTTGGGCGGAGAGATGCGGGAAGCATACGAGGGTACCCCGGACAGCCTGAAAGACAGTGCAGGCCGAAGCCGCGAATTGGCAGCCGACATTCTTGAGGATGTTACGTCGCCTTTCGTGCCGGTAACCCTCAAAGACGAGGCGATTATTTGGATCGAAAAACGTCCGAGCCCTAGCAGGAAGCTATTCCGTCCTGCTCGCCGGGACAATGCAACGAGCGCGCTTCGCGCTTGCATATCATTCCTTTCAAAAATTAAATCACCTGATGAAGCCACCATTCTCTTCCGAGAACAGCTTGAGCGAGACGTCGAAATGTTCGACAGCGTTTTCTTTCCAGGCATGACTGGCCGTTAGCGCCCATTTGGAAAGCAGCCTTCGTCAACTCCGCCGGCGTAAGGGGCTACACCAACTCCATCCGGAGCTCTCGTCCGACGATATGCGCCGCGCGCTGAAGGCTTTCGATGGTGGCGTTGCCGTTGTCGGGATCAAGCAGCCGGTCGAGCTGGGCGCGGCTGGTCTTCATCAGTTCGGCCATCCGCTTCTTGGTGAGTTTCTGCTTCTTCATTTCGGCGGAAAGCTGCATCGCGATCACGGATTTGATCGCGGAAACCGTTACTTCCTCGCGAAGGTCGGTCTCGTCGAGCCAACTTTCGAAGCTGGAGCCGACATGCTTGTTCTTCTTCGTCATGACCGCACCTCTTTCATTCGCTGCTTCGCCAATTCCAGATCATCCGCCGGCGTCTTCTGCGTCTTCTTGATGAAGGCATGCAGGGCAATCAGCATCCCCTCATAGAACCCGAACAGGACCCTGGCCTCGCGGCGGCTTTTCAGGGTCGAGCGAACCTCCCACAGCCCGCCGCCCAAGGGCCGGCACACCGGCAACCCGACCGGCCAGCCGAACTGCACCCTGGCGATATCGCGACCAACCACCTTCTGATCCTCGCGGGAAAGCTCGTTCAGCCAGTCGCGCACCGGCTCCTGCCCGGACGATGATCGCCAGAACCGCAAGGGGATCGGTTTCGGATCCTGTTTGTCTGATGAATGTATCATATAAGATACACAGAAGGCAAGGAAAGAAATAGAGATGATAGGATATTTATCCTGCGCTAACTCGGCAATCTGTATCCGTCCGATAGACAAATTGGCGAGTTCTAAGTTGTCGGACACTTCGACCTCGGATGGGCCAAAAGACCCTGGGATCGGCTTAGGGGCATCCATTGGATGAAGGTATCATATATGATACACTCACTATCGCGAGGTCCAGGGCATCCGACAGCGTTTGAACGAACCCGTTTTGCGCCCTTTCGAGTGCATCGCACGGCAGCGCTTCTGGCTGAAAGGAATCCAAAATGGCTCTACGGGCCGGGCCTTGAGGGATTTTCACCTTGCGAAAGAGGTCCGAACATTTCAGTCATGCCCCGAAGTATCTGCAAAGTCTGGCAAACTTCTGATCGCGGCGACATGAGTCGGGTTCTAAGTTCATCCACGAACCTGAGCCAACATTTTTCAGAAAATGGAAGTGTTTTGTGCGGCGCCGTGCGATCGGCGTTGCGGCCAGCGCCCTTGGCGCAGGCTCGGATTGCACCATCGCTTTGAGGACGTGCGGCGATGGGCCTTTGGTCCACCATCAAGAACCTGTCATTCCATGGAATATGATCCGCAAGGATGACGTCGCGCACAACGCCGACGCCGTTCAGCATGTGATGTTCGGCCAGACGATGGTCGAGGGCATGAGCGGCAACGCGATCACTGATCTCACCCAGCCATCGAATCACACGCCCCCGCCACCTCGCGCGCGGGGCGCTTGAATTGCCGTTCGATTCGCTCCAAGCGATTCGCGAAGCTGCACATTGCAGATTCTTGGTGCTCAACTACGCGGCCCTCCCATCCGTCAGCTTATTGTCAGGAAGCGGGCGCTAGCTTCATCGATGAGACAAGGCTGGTTGCTGCCTCCGCGGCGGACTGTCGGGTCTTAGTCACAACTTTCATCCCCCGGCTGCCTCCAGGCAGCCGTTTTTTTTTCCACGACGCTCCTCCACCGAAATCCGTGTGCACTGATTCGCCCTTTGATGCGTTCGATTCGCATCCAGGGCCGCTGTGATTTCCCGAGGCGGCGGGAACGTCTCTTGTTGGATCACGTTGCGTCGTCATCGGGATCACGTGATCAAGACCAACAACAGGGAGACCTCCGATGTTTCGACCGTTTGCTCTTGCCGCTGCCGCGGCCACCGTTGCGCTGGCGATTGCGACTCCTGCCTCGGCGCAGCGCGCTGCGCAGTATCCGGGCGCCTGCTCGCAGATGTATCCGAATGCGGATTGCCGCGGCTACAACATGAACAGCCCGTATAACGGCACTTACCAGGCCCGCCGCGACTATCGCGACAGCAACGCGTTCTGGCCGGGCGACGTCGCCGTCGGCGTGGTCGGGGGCGCGATCGGCGCAGCCGGCGCGATCGCGACCGCGCCTTTCCAAACGGGCTACCAGCCCGACTACGGCTGGAACGGCGGCGTCAGCGAGTCCTACGCCAGGCGCAACGGCTTCGTCTGCATGCCCGGCACCACGTTCCGCGGCGAAGACGGTCGGATGCATCTCTGCCAGTAAGCGAAGCCTCGTCCAAAGCGCGAAAGCCGTCCCTTCCGGGGGACGGTTTTCTTTGCTTGGCGCGCAATCCCTGCAACCGCAGCGCAGCCGTGGTGACGAATCGTCAACCATCTCCGGCCACCTCACAATCGCCAGCATGTCGGGCCGTACCGGCTAAAGCTGGGATAGATAAAATTCGAACGATCGGTTCAACCCGACGCCAAATTGTCTTCGGCACAGTGCGGCTCGACAGGGAGCCGATCATGAGTGAAGCCGAGTACAATCGTTTGTTGGACGACGTCAGCCACGCCCTCGCGGAAGGCGACCAGGACAATGATCGCGGCGTCAGCCTCGTGATGCCGATGCGCTGCGCCGCCAACGACAATCAGATCGAGTGGCCGCTGATCCCGTTCCCGTCCGGCTGGCACGCCTCCTGAGCGGCGGCAAAAACCATCACGAATGCGCCCGCGAAACTGCCGCCTGCCCGTTTATAGCGTTTTCGAGCGAAGTGGGTACCGGTTCGCGTCAAGAAAACGCGTCAGCACAAAAAGTTAGAGCTCCGGTTCTGATTTTATTAGAACCGGAAAAGCTCTAGACCGACCGATTTCACCAAATTTGGGGATGGAATGGTTGGAGGCCACGTCGGGAATCGAACCCGAGTAAACGGTTTTGCAGACCGGCGCGTAACCACTCCGCCACGTGGCCCCAACGGCCGAACTCTTATACGCCCGCGCCGCGATAGGCAACCGCGGTTGCCGATCGACAAGCCCTCTGCTCAGCCGCGCTTCTTGCGTCGGTAGTCGCGCTTTTTCGGCTTCGGCGCCAGCTCCGGCATTTCCGCCTGCACCTCGCGATAGCGCGTCAGCATCCGGTCGAACGCCGCCAGCAGCACGGTTTCGATCTGCGGCCGCTGCTCCAGGCGCGACATCAGCAAAGCTGCGGCCTCCAGCGTCGACAGGCCGTCGCTGCGCGGCTCCTTGCGGAGCTTGCCGTAGCGCGACGGAGCCGCCGGATCGAGGATGACCCGCTGGCATTTCAGCATCCAGGCGTTACGCCACCACAGCGCCTTGGCCTGGCTCCAGGTGCCGTCGAGTAGAACCACGCCCTCGATATCGTCGAGGATGTCCTCTTGATAGGGCTCGGCCAGCCCCTTGCGGTCGATCGCGATGATCTCGGCGCCGGTCGCGAGTTCCGCGGCGCGCGCGGAGCCGAGATACAACACCGCCCAGCGTGATGGATCGCGCACCGTCCGGCCCAGCGCCTTCGACAGGCTCGGCCATGACAGCCCGATCTTCACCACCGCATTTTTGAAATGCAGCGCGGTGAGCCGCGCGGTGCCGAGCGCGCGGTCCTGCTCCTGCGGGTGCTGCAGGATCAGGAGCTGGATGCGGCTCTGGATCGGCTCGACGCTGTCGCAGATGCACAGCGGCACCGGCTTGCCGCAACGCGGGCATTCGGGAATCGCCTCGGCGAGCGGGGCGAGTTGCGGTTTCGGATCGGTTGTCATCGGAAGCCGCCTATTCCGCCGGCACAGCGACGGGTGTGGGTTTGGGTTTGCGCCGCTGCCGCATTCGGTCGATCAACAGATAGATCACCGGCGTCGTGTACAGCGTCAGCACCTGCGACACGAACAGCCCACCGATGATGGTGATGCCGAGCGGCCGCCGCAACTCGGTGCCCGGCCCGACCGCCACGACCAGCGGGATCGCAGCGAACAAGGCCGCCATGGTGGTCATCAGGATCGGCCGGAAGCGGACAATGCAGGCCTCGAAGATCGCATCCGCAGACGACATCCCGCGCATGCGTTCGGCCTCCAGCGCAAAATCCACCATCATGATTCCGTTCTTCTTGACGATGCCGATCAGCATAATGATGCCGACGAACGCGATCACCGTCAGTTGCGTGCCGGTGACCAGCAGCGCCAGCAGCGCGCCGAGACCGGCCGAGGGAAGCGTCGAAATGATCGTCAGCGGATGCGCCAGGCTCTCGTAGAGCACGCCGAGCACGATGTACATCGCAATCAGGGCGGCCAGGATCAACAGCGGCTGCTTGTTCGAGGTGGCGCCGAAATCACCGGCGTTGCCGTCGAACAAGCCGCGAATGCCTTCGGGCATATGCAATTCATCGACCGCGCGCTGGATGTTCGCAGTCGCCGTCTGCAGCGGCACGTCGGGCAGCAGGTTGAACGACACCGTGGTCGAGGGAATCGACTGCGAATGAAACACCGCCAGCGCCGACAGCCCGCGTTTCGCGCGAACCACGGCCGACAGCGGCACCTGGGCGCCATTGTCGCCGGCGACGAAGATCCGGTCCAGATCGGTTGGGTCGTTCTGGAATTTCGGATCGATCTCCATCACCACCTGATACTGGTTGCGCTGGGTGTAGATCGTCGCGATCTGTCGCTGTGAAAACGCGTTGTTGAGCGCGTTGTCGATGTCCTGCACCGCGACGCCGAGCCGCGACGCCATGTTGCGGTCGATCGACAGCGTCAGTTCGAGCCCGCCGTCGTCGCGATCGCTCGACACGTCGGTAATGCCCTCGACGGTCTGCATCCGCTTGGCGACGATCGGCGCCCATTTCTGCAACAGATCGAGATCGGGACTGGCGAGCGTATACTGATAATCGGAATCGCTCTGCCGCCCGCCGGCGCGCAGATCCTGGGCGGCGAACATGAACAGCCGGATGCCGGCCACCTTGCCGAGATTGCGCCGCAACCGGTCGATCACCTGCTGGGTATCGACGCCCGCGCGCTCCGCCGGCGGCTTGAGGTTGATGAACATCGTGCCGCGATTTGCGCCGCCGCCGCCCGGCCCGCCGCCCCCGCCAAGCACAGACCCCACGCCGGCCACGGCCGGATCGGCCATCACGATGTCGGCGAGCTGCTCCTGCAGCTTACGCATCGACTGGAACGAAACGTCCGCCGAGGCGCGCGTCGAGCCGATCACAAAGCCGGAATCGTCGACCGGGAAATAGCCCTTCGGCACCTTCACATAGAGCGTCACGGTCAGCGCAATGGTGGCGAAAAACACCAGCATGGTCAGCCCAGGAAAGCCGAGCACCGCGCGCAGCGTCCAGGCGTAGAAACTGACGATGCGGCCGAGCGTGCCCTCGACCACGCGGTCGAACCAGTTCGGTTGCCGCGGCGTGGTCTCGACGCGGATGAAATGCGCGCAGATCATCGGCGTCACCGTCAGCGACACCACGGTCGAGACCACGATCGCGTAAGTCAACGTCAGCGAGAATTCGCGCAACAGCCGGCCGACGATGCCGTCCATGAAGATCAACGGCGCGAACGCCGCGATCAGCGACAGGCTGATCGACAGCACGGTAAAGCCGATCTGTTTGGCGCCCTCCAGCGCCGCTTGCATCGGCGCCATGCCTCGCTCGAGATTGCGGTACATGTTCTCGATCATCACGATGGCGTCGTCGACGACGAAGCCGACCGCGATCGCCAAGGCCATCAGCGACAAATTGTTGATCGAGAAGCCGGTCAGCCACATCCCGGCGCAGGTGCCGGCGAGTGCCAGCGGCACCGAGACGCCGGCGGCGATCGTCGGCGTCATCCGCCGCAAAAATGTCAGCACCACCACCATCACGAGTACGGCGGTCGCCAGCAGCGTCCACAGCATGTCGTCGACGCTGGCGCGGATCGTGCCGGTGCGATCGGTGACCACCGAAATATCAACCGACGCCGGGATCCAGCGCTTCAACTCGGGCAGCAGTTCCTTCACCCGGTCGACGGTCTCGATGACGTTGGCGTTGCCCTGTTTGGTGATCTGGATCAGCACCGCGGGCTGTTTGTTGTACCAGGCGATCTGACGGCTGTTACGGGTGGCGTCCGACACGGTGGCGACGTCCGACAGCCGCAGCGAGTTGCCGTTGGCGCTTTTGATCACGATGTCGCCGAATTCAGCCGCGGTCCGCATCTGCCTGTTGGTCGAGATCGTCTCGCTCTGCCGTTCGCCGTCGAAGATGCCGACCGGCCCGACCGGATTGGCGGTGACGATCGCGGTGCGGACGTCGTCGGTGGCGATCCCGGCGTTCGACAACGCGACCGGATTGAGCGCGATCCGCACCGCCGGCTGGTCGGCGCCCGAGACGGTGACGTCGCCGACGCCCGGCACCTGCGAAATGCACTGCGCCAGAACAGTGTCGGCGACGTCGTAAATCGCGCTCGCCGGCATCGTTTTCGAGGTCAGCGCCAGGATGAACACTGGCGCAGCCGCGGAGTTGAACTTGCGGAATCTCGGCAGCGTCGGCAGGTCGGTCGGCAGGTCGCTGATCGACGCGTTGATCGCGGCCTGGACGTCGCGCGCGGCGCGGTCGATGTCGCGGCCGAGCGAGAACTGCAACTGGATCCGGGTCTGGCCGAGCGAACTGGTCGAGGTGATCTTGTCGAGGCCGGCGATTTCGCCGAGCCGACGCTCCAGCGGCGCAGCGACGGTCGCCGCCATCACCGAAGGCGCGGCGCCCGGCCGCGACGCCGACACCATTACCATTGGAAAGTCTATATTGGGCACCGCCGCCACCGGCAGGAAGGCGTAAGCCACGATTCCAAGCAGCAGCAGCCCGATCGACAGAAGCGTGGTGCCGACCGGCCGCCGGATGAACGGCTCGGACATCGAAGCCATTACGGCGTCTCCCCCGCCGGCCCGGCGAGCGGCGGCGACGGTGTCGCCGGCGGCACCGCCTTCTCGAACCGGCGGTTGATCCGGTCGAGCGCGAGATAGATCACCGGCGTCGTGTACAGCGTCAGCAACTGGCTGAGCAGCAGACCGCCGATGATCGAGATGCCGAGCGGAAACCGCAGCTCGGAGCCGGTGCCGCTTTCGACCGCGAGCGGCAGCGCGCCGAACAGCGCCGCCAGCGTGGTCATCATGATCGGCCGGAAACGTAGCAGGCAGGCCTGCACGATCGCGTCGTAGGACGACATCCCCCTTGCGCGCTCGGCCTCGAGCGCGAAGTCGATCATCATGATCGCGTTCTTCTTGACGATCCCCATCAACAGGATGATGCCGATCAGCCCGATCACCGAGAGGTCCTGCCCGAACAGCATCAGCGCCAGGATCGCGCCGACCCCGGCCGAGGGCAATGTCGACAGAATGGTGATCGGGTGAATGAAGCTCTCATACAGCACGCCGAGCACGATGTAGATCGTCACCAGCGCGGCGAGGATCAACCAGACCTGGCCGGACAGCGATTTCGAGAACTCGGCGGCGTCGCCGTAGAACACGCCGACGATACTGCCGGGCATCCCGATCCGGGTCTCGATCACCTTGATCTCGTTCACCGCCTCGCCGAGTGATGCACCTGGCGCGAGATTGAAGCTGAGCGCGACCGAGGGGAATTGCGCCTGATGCGAGATCACCAGCGGCGCGGTGGTCCGTTTCAGTTCGGCCACCGCCGAGATCGGCACCTGCGCGCCGCCAGTGCCGGGCACGTAGAGCTTCGACAGGATCGACGGGTCCTTCTGATAGACCGGCATCGCCTCCAGCACCACGCGATACTGGTTGGCCTGGCCGTAGATCGTCGAGATCTGCCGTTGCGCGAAGGCATCGTTGAGCGTGTCGTTGATCGCCTGAATGCTGACGCCGAGCTGGCCGGCGCGCTGCCGGTTGATGTCGAGCGCGGCGCGCAGACCGCCCTCCTGCGCTTCCGACGAAACATCGCGAAACAGCGGATCGTCGCGCAATTCTGCGACCAGCTTTTTGGCCCACTCCGACAGCAGCGCCGCGTCGGTCGCGGTCAGTGTGTACTGGTATTGCGATCGGCTCGCCTGGGTCGAGATCTGCACGTCCTGCACGGCCTGGAAGTACACTGTCATGCCGGGGATTGACGCCACCCGCTGCTTCAGCCGCTCGATCACCTCGGCGACGTCGGCCTTGCGTTCGCCGCGCGGCTTCAGCGTCATCACCAGACGCCCGACATTGGTGGTCGGATTGACGGAGCCGGCGCCGATCACCGACACCACGCCGACGACATCCGGATCTGCCTTGATCGCGTCGGCCGCCGCGGACTGCCGCGCCTGCATTTCCGCGAAGGACACATCCTGCCCGGCCTCGGTCACCGCGGTGATCGCGGCGGTGTCCTGCAGCGGCAGGAAGCCCTTCGGGGCAATCACATAGAGGATCGCCGTCGCCGCGATGGTGATGAACGTGACCACCAGCGTCGCGCGCTGGCGCTGCAGCACCCACAGCAGGCTGCGGTGATAGGCCTCGGCGCCGCGGTCGATCCAGCCGCTGATGGTGGCGAGACCGGGCACGCGACGCTCCTCGCCGGCGTGCTTGAGCAGCCGCGAGCACATCATCGGCGTCAGCGTCAGCGACACCACCGCGGAGGTCACCACCGCAATCGTCAGCGTCAGCGCAAACTCGCGGAACATCCGGCCGACCAGCCCGGACATGAAAAGCAGCGGGATGAACACGGCGATCAGCGACATCGTCAGCGAGATCACGGTGAATCCGATCTCGCTGGCGCCCGAGAGCGCCGCCTGCATCGGGCTTTCGCCCTCCTCCATGTGCCGGACGATGTTCTCGATCATGACGATGGCGTCGTCGACGACGAAGCCGGTGCCGATGGTCAGCGCCATCAGGGACAGATTGTCGAGGCTGAAGCCGGCGAAATACATCACCCCGAACGAGGTGATCAGCGACAGCGGCAGCGCCACGCCGGCGATGATCGTGGCCCGCATCGAGCGCAGGAACAGCAGCACCACCAGCGTCACGAGGCCGACGCTGAGCAGCAGCGTGAACTGCACGTCGTTCACCGAGGCGCGGATCGTCTCGGTGCGGTCGCTGACCACGGTCAGCTTGACGCCGGCCGGGATCATCCTCTGCAGCTTGGGGATCTCGTTGCGGATGCCGCGGACCGCGTCGATGACGTTTGCGCCAGGCTGGCGCTGGATGTCGAGGATCACCGCCGGCGTGCCTTGGTACCAGGCCCCGGTGCGGTTGTTTTCCAGCCCGTCGATGATCTGCGCGACGTCGCCGATCGTCACCGGCGAGCCGTTGCGATAGGCGACGATGATCGGCTTGTAGGCATCAGCCGCACCGATCTGGTCGTTGGCGGCGATGGTGTAGGCCTGCTGCGCGCCGTCGAGCGAGCCCTTCGGCCCGGAGACGTTGGCGCCGGCGATCGCCGTACGCAAATCCTCCATCGAAATTCCGTAAGCGGCGAGCCGGGCGAGATCGGCCTGGACCCGGACCGCGGGCTTCAGTCCGCCGAGCACCGACACCCGGCCGACGCCGCTGATCTGCGCAAGTCGCTGCGCCAGAATCGTATCGGCGATATCGCTCATCGATCGCAGCGACACCGTGGTCGAGGTCAGGGCCAGCGTCATCACCGCCGCGTCGGCCGGGTTCACCTTGGCGTAGGTCGGCGGATACGGCAGGTTCTTCGGCAGGATGCCCGCGGCGGCGTTGATCGCCGCCTGCACATCCTGGGTGGCGCCGTCGATATCGCGATTGAGGTCGAACTGCAGCGACACCTGACTGACGCCGAGCGACGAGGTCGAGGTCATCGCCGTCAGCGACGGGATCTGGCCGAGCTGCCGCTCCAGCGGCGCGGTGATCAGTGAAGCCACCACATCCGGGCTCGCGCCCGGCAGTTGCGTCGTCACCTGCACGGTCGGGAAATCGACCTGCGGCAACGCCGACACCGGCAGCGAAAAATAGCCGAGCACGCCGCCGATCAGCAGCGCCACGCCGAGCAGCGAGGTCGCGATCGGGCGCCGGATGAACGGCTCGGAGACGCTCATGGTTACAACCTCATGGCCGCGGCTTCACGCATTCACATTGGCGGCGGCGAAGGGTCACTGCGCCTTCGCTGCCCCCGACGATTCAGCTCCCGCCGCGGGAGCCGCCTGCCCGGTCGGTCCCTGCTCGGCCCCGCGCCGGCGCTTGCCCTGCTCGCCAGTGCCGGCTTCGCCCTGCTTGCTCTGCGGATCACCAGGCGGGCCGCTCCGACGCTTGCGCGGCGCAAGATCGGCGGTCGGCGTCTGGCTGCTGTCGCCGACGGCGACCTTCGCGCCTTCAGCGAGATTGGCGAAGCCGGTGGTGACGACGCGGTCCGCAGCCGTGAGCCCGCTGGCGATCACCGCCTCGGTCTCGTTCTGCTGGGTCACCTTGACAGGCCGCGCATGGACGACGTTGTCCTGGTCGATGACATAGCTAAATGTGCCGGCCGGGCCGCGCTGCACCGCCGATGTCGGCACCACCACGGCCGCGCTCAGCGTTTCGACCTTGAGCCGCACATTGACGAACTGGCCGGGCCAGAGCTGGAATCTGGCGTTGGGAAACTCCGCCTTCAGCTTCACCGTGCCGGTGGTCTGATCGACCTGATTGTCGATGCCTCTCAATATCCCGGTGTCGACCACGGTGACGCCGTCATTGCCGAACACGTCGACTGGCAGCGCGCCCTTCGCCGATGCGGCGTTGACGCGCACGATCTGCTGCTGCGGCAGGCTGAACTGCACCGCGATCGGCTGCAGCTGCGTGATCACCACCAAGCCGGTGGTGTCGGCGGAGCGAACCAGATTGCCCTGATCGACCTGGCGCAAACCGGCGCGGCCGGAGAGCGGCGCGACCACCTTGGTGTAGCTCAGCGTCGCCGCGGCGTTGTCGATCGCGGCCTGATCGGAGCGCACCTGCGCCTCGAGTTGCGCCACAGTGGCCTTTTGCGTGTCGGCCTGCTGCTTGGAGCCGGCGTTGGACGCCGCGAGCTGCTGATAACGGGCAAGATCGATCTTGGCGTTGGCGAGCTGCGCCTCGTCCTGCGCTTTTTTCGCGACCGCCTGGTCGTATTGCGCCTGATAGATTGCCGGGTCGATCTCGGCGAGCACGTCGCCGGCCTTGACGTCCTGACCTTCGGTGAACTTCACCGACAGCAGCTTGCCGTCGACCTGGGCGCGCACCGTGACGGTGTTGAGCGCCCGCACCGAACCGACCCCGTCGAGATACACCGGAACGTCCTGCACCTTCGGCGTTGCCGCCAGCACCGGCACGGCCATGTCCGGTCGCGCTCCGTTGCGGCCGGTCGGCGTTTGCTTGGTCTGGAACGCATTCCAGGCGATGTAGCCGAGCCCGGCGAGGATGATCGCAGTCACCAGCAGCGACACCGTGCGCCGCCGCGCCCGTGACGCAAGATTCTTCGTTCCAGCTTCGATGCCGGCCGCGTCGTTCGATTCCGGCTTAAAGAGCATTGACCGGTCTTTCCATCCTCGGCTCCCAGCCGCCCCCGAGCGCCTGAAACAGACTGACAATCGCCAGATAGCGCGCCAACTGCGTCTGGATCAGCGAATCTTCCGCCTGAAATAGTGTCAATTGCGTGTTTAGCACGGTCACGATGTCAGCCGTGCCGGCGCGTAGTTGCTGTTCGGCCAGGCTGAAAGCGCGCCGCGACGACGCCACCACCTGCCGCTGTAGCCGCAGCCGCTCAGTGTTCTGCTTGATCGATTCGAGCGCATTGTCGACGTCGGCGAAGGCCGACACCACTGTCTTGCGATAGGTCTGCAGCAACTCATCCTGCTGCGCCTTCGTCAGGTCGAAATTGCCGCTGATGCGACCGCCGTCGAAGATCGGCTGCGTCAGCCCGGCGGCGAGGTTCGAAAACGTCGCCTGCGGCGTGAACAGCGACGCCAGCACCGCGCTCTGATAGCCGCCCTGCCCGGTGAGCTGGATGCTCGGGAAGAATTGCGCCCGCGCGCTGCCGACATTGGCGGTGGCGGCGGCGAGCTGCGCCTCCTGCCGGCGGATGTCCGGTCGCTGGGTCAGCAGCTCGGACGGCATCCCCGGCGTCACGAGCGGCGAGCTCAGTCTGTTGAGCGAGCCGCCGAGGATCTTCACGGCTTCCGGCGGCCGCGACACCAGCGTCGCCAGCGTGTTGATGTTCTGCGCGAGCGTCACCCGCAGCAGCGGCACGGCGGCGCGCTGGTTGGCGAGCACGCTCTCCTGCTGCGCGACATCGAGGTCGCTGCCGGTGCCGGCGGCCAGCCGCTGTTTGATGGCGTCGAGAATACGCTGCGCGCTGGCGATATTCTCCTGCGCGGTGCGGATTCGATCCTGCGAGGCCAGCACCTGGAAATAGGCATTGGCGACGCTCGCCATCGTCGTCAGCGCGACGACATCGCGATCGAACCGGTTGGCGGTCGCGGTTTCCTCGGCCGCCAGCGCGGCGTCGCGATTCTTGCCCCAGAAGTCGATCTCGTAACTCGCGCTCAGCGAAGCCGCATAGGTTGAAAACCGGCGGCCGGCGATCGTGGTGTTGCTGACATTGCTGCCCGACGTTTTGTTCTGCGAGCCGCTGCTGTTGCCGGTGAGCGAGGGCAGCAGCGCCGCGCCGGTGATACGCGCCTGGGCGTCGGCCTGCAGGATCCGTGAGGTTGCCGCAGCGATGTCGAGATTGACGGTTTGCGCCTCTTCCATCAATTGCGTCAGCTCGGGCGAGCGGAAGCCGCGCCACCAATCGAGCGCAGGCGGCGCGTCGGCCGTCGTCAGCGCCGCCGCCTTGTAGCGCGGCGGCAGGTCGAGCGCCGGGTCCGGCAGGTCTTTGGTCAGGATGCAGCCGCCCGCGCCGACGACGAGCGCCGAGGCAGCGACCATCCTCACGGACTGACGCAGGTAGCGCAGCGTGATGCTCATGCGGGCCGCGATCCGACAGCGGGCGCGGCGTATCGCCACGCACCCCGCGCCGGAGTCCGTTTCGGCGCACGACGCTTTCTGCCAGTCACTTGCAACACGATCACGGGAAATGCTTTCTCGAAGCCCGCGCCTATTCTAGCTGCAGGATTTGGCGGCGCACAGGCCTGACGGCCGCCGAGCCGGTGGCAGAGTGTTTCCCCGCCAGACTGCTCGAGACGACCGCACGGCAAGGTTTGCCTTGTTCTATTGGGGTTATACCCAACTTGACGCAATCCGCGAACACAGCAATCCTTACAAAGATTTCATCTGTTTGTTGCCCGCCTGTGAGTCGACCCTGCCCGCTTTTCTCGTCCAAGCGCGTCTCATCGTGCTGAAACTCCTGCGGTGCCCCGTCGTATCTCGGGAACCAGCGGGCTAAGGGGGCTTGGGAAAATGCGCGTCGCAGTTGTTGGAACGGGAATCGCAGGCAATGCCGCCGCTTGGGCACTGTCGTCGCGATATCCCGTCACTGTCTATGAGCGCGAGCTGCGCGCTGGCGGACACAGCCACACCATCACGGTCGATTACGACGGCACCGCGATCCCGGTCGACATCGGCTTCATCGTCTACAATCAGCTCAACTATCCCGATCTCACCGCGCTTTTCGCTCATCTCGACGTCGAGACGGTCGAGAGCTGCATGAGTTTCGCCGTCAGTGCCGACGCCGGCCGCTTCGAATGGAAGGGCGGCGGGTCGAACTGGCTCGAGACCGCGCGCGGGCTGTTCGCGCAGCCGAGCAATCTTCTGTCGCCGTCCTATCTCAAGATGCTGCGGCACATTCTGGTCTTCAACGAGCAGAGCGTAGCCGATTTCAAGTCCGGCGCTCTCATGGGCATGTCGCTCGGCGAATATTTCACCAGCCGCAAATTCGCGCCGCGTCTGCTCACCGACTATCTTGCGCCGATGGGCGCGGCCATCTGGTCGGCGCCGGCAGCCGAGATTCTCGACTTCCCGGCGGAGAACTTCGTCGCCTTCTTCAACAATCATCGCCTGCTGCATTACGAACGGCCGATCTGGCGCACCGTGAAGGGCGGCAGCGCGCGTTATGTTGAGAAATTGACCGCCGCGTTCAAGGATCAGATGCGGCTCGGCAGCGCCGTGACCGCGATCGAGCGCACACCGAAGGGCGTGATCGTGCGCGACAGCCACGGCCGCAGCGACGTCTATGATCACGTCGTAATCGGCGCGCATAGCGATCAGGCGCTGGCGATGCTCGCCGACCCGAGCGACGAGGAGCGCGACATTCTCGGCAGCATCGGCTACGCGCCCAATCTGGTCTATCTGCATCGCGACCCCCGCCTGATGCCGAAGCGCAAGCACGCCTGGGCGTCGTGGAACTTTCTGCGCTGGAAGCGCGAAGGCTCGCCTGTCAACGACGTCGCGGTCACTTATTGGATGAACCGGCTGCAAGGAATCGACGAATCAAAACCACTGTTCGTCAGCCTCAATCCGCCGTTTGCGCCGGATCCGGCCTTGACCTTTGGTCGCTACGACTGCGACCATCCGCAATACACTGCCGCGGCCTTTGCCGCGCAGCGGCGGATCGGCGAGATCCAGGGCCAGCGCCGGACCTGGTTCTGCGGCGCCTGGACCGGCTACGGCTTCCACGAGGACGGGCTGCGTTCCGGCCTCGCGGTTGCAGACCATCTCGGCGCTCCGGTGCCGTGGCGCGCGCCGCCGCCTGAGGTCAGGGAAGCTGCAGAATAGGTATGAAGACTCCTGCGAACAAAGCTCCAGCGATGACCGGCGGCCCGCCTCCCGCCGCCGCCGCGCTGTATTTCGGCGACGTGATGCATGCCCGGCTGAAGCCGGTCGGCCATCGCTTTAACTATCGGGTGATGTCGCTTTTAATCGACCTCGACCGATTGTCCGAGGCGGACCGCATCACGCCGCTGTTCGGCGTCAACCGCCGCGCGATGTACAGTTTTTACGAGAAGGACCATGGCGAACGCGACGGCGCGCCGCTGCGAGCCTATGTCGAGCGCTGCGCAATGACGCAGGGCGTCGATCTCACCGGCGGCCGCGTGTTGCTGCTGACCTATCCGCGGCTGCTCGGCTTCACCTTCAATCCGCTGTCGGTGTATTTCTGTTACGGCGCCGATGGCGGCCTCGCGCTGGTCGTCTACGAGGTCCGCAACACGTTCGGCGACATTCATTCTTACGTGTTGCCGGTGCGGCCGGATGAAATCTCCGCTGCCGGTCTCCGACAGCAGCAGGACAAGCTGTTCTACGTCTCGCCCTTCATCGAGATGGCGATGCGCTACCATTTTCGCGTCGCGCCGCCCGGCGAAACCGTCAAGGTGCGAATCCTCGAGACCGACGCCTCCGGCCCGTTGCTCGCCGCCACCTTCAATGGCCGGCGCCGGCCACTTTCGACCGCATCGCTGGTGCGCTCGTTCGTCACGCTGCCGCTGGTGACTCTGAAGATCATGGCCGCGATCCATTGGGAAGCGCTGCGATTGTGGATCAAAGGTGCGCGGCTCGTGCCGCGGCCGCCCGCGCCGCCGCCACCGAGCGACTTTGCGCCACGCCCGCACGATGCTTATAGTAATCATACGTGAGCCCAGCGTATCCATCTGTCCGACCTGGGCGCGATCGATGGAAGTGAAATGTCTGAGCTGGTGCTGCTGACTCCCGACAATGTGAATGCGAAGCTTGCCGGCCTGCCCCGCGTCGTGCGGCTGGCGCTGGCGTACGGTGCGCGGCTGAGACGCGGCACGCTGGATGTCACCCTGCCCGACGGCCGCCGTTTTCGCATGGGCGGCGCCGAGCCCGGCCCCGCCGCCGAAATGCGGCTGCACAGCTATGCCTTCGCCTCGCGGCTGATCAACGGCGGCGACATCGGGATCGCCGAAGCCTATCTCAACGGCGATTGGGATACGCCGGACCTGACGCAGTTCCTGTATCTGTTCTGCGTCAATCACGAGATGATCCAGGCGATGCTCGGCGACAATCCGATGATGCGGTTCGCGCAGATCGTCCGCCACTGGTTCAACCGCAACACCAAGCGCCAGGCGAGGCGCAACATCTACGCGCATTACGACATCGGCAATGCGTTCTACTCGGCCTGGCTCGATCCGAGCATGACCTATTCCTCGGCGCTGTTCGAGGAACACACCCACGACCTCACCGCCGCCCAGATCAACAAATATCAGCGCCTCGCGGAAGCGATCGACCTGAGGCCCGGCCAGAAGCTGCTGGAGATCGGCTGCGGTTGGGGCGGCTTCGCCGAATACGCCGCAAAGAATTTCGACGCCCGCGTCGTCGGCCTCACCATCAGCAAGGAACAGCGCGACTTCGCCCAGGAGCGGATGCAACGCGCGGGCCTCGCCGACAAGGTTGAAATCCGGCTGCAGGACTACCGCGACGAGCGCGGCCAATACGACAGGATCGCGTCGATCGAAATGATCGAGGCGGTCGGTGAGCAATTCTGGCCGCGATACTTCTCACAATTGCGCGACCGGCTGCTGCCCGGCGGTCTGGTCGGGATCCAGGCGATCACCATCCAGGATCGCTTCTTTCAGGCCTATCGCCGCGAGGTCGATTTCATCCAGCGCTACGTCTTTCCCGGCGGGATGCTGCCGTCGCCCGAGATCCTGAAATCGCTCGGCGAGAAATTCGGCGTACCAGTGGTTCGCGAACGCATTTTCGGAGAAGATTATGCCAAGACTCTCGTGACGTGGAGAGATAATTTCCGCGCAGCGTGGCCGAACCTGACGCCGCTGGGTTTCGATGAGCGCTTCCGCCGGCTGTGGGAGTACTACCTCGCTTATTGCGAGGCCGGCTTCCTCTCCGGCAACATCGACGTGCGCCAGGTCGTGTTCGCAAAAGCGAACTGAGTGTGGCGGACTAGCCACCCACCCAGCGAGTATCGTGAGAGCGCAACGGTGCCGCAGCGTTGCCTTGTGCGAGACAGCTGCGTCACCTAGGTTGTGGTCCCGCAACCGAATGCCAGTTCCTGGACATCATGATCATCAAGAACGACGTCGTCGACGCCATCGGCCATACGCCCCTGATCAAGTTGCAGCGCGCGTCGGAGGCGACCGGCTGCACGATACTCGGCAAGGCCGAGTTCATGAATCCGGGACAATCGGTGAAGGACCGCGCAGCGCTGTTCATCATCAAGGATGCGATCGCGCGCGGCGCCTTGCGGCCGGGCGGCGCGGTGGTCGAAGGCACCGCCGGCAACACCGGCATCGGGCTGGCGCTGGTCGCCAACGCGCTCGGCTTCCGCACCGTGATCGTGATCCCGGAGACCCAGAGCCGGGAAAAGAAAGACATGCTGCGGCTGTGCGGCGCCGAACTGATCGAGGTGCCCGCCGTGCCCTATGCCAATCCCAACAACTACGTGAAATTGTCCGGCCGCCTCGCCGAACAATTGGCGAAGAGCGAGCCCAATGGCGCGATCTGGGCCAACCAGTTCGATAACGTCGCCAACCGGCAGGCGCACATCGAGACCACAGCCGAGGAAATCTGGCAGCAGACCGACGGCAAGGTCGACGGCTTCGTCGCCGCGGTCGGCTCCGGCGGCACGCTGGCCGGCGTCTCGATCGGGCTGAAGCAGCACAACCCCGCGATCCGCGCCGTGCTCGCCGACCCGTTCGGCTCGGCGCTATACAACTACTACAAGAACGGCGCGCTGAAGTCGGAAGGCTCGTCGATCACCGAGGGCATCGGCCAGGGCCGTGTCACCGCAAATCTCGACGGCGCGGTGATCGACGACGCCTACCAGATCCCCGACAGCGAGGCGGTGGCGATCGTCTACGACCTGCTCGAACATGAAGGCCTCTGCCTCGGCGGCTCCAGCGGCATCAACGTCGCCGGCGCGATCAGGCTCGCGAAGGAGCTCGGCCCAGGCCACACCATCGTGACCATTCTGTGCGACTATGGCAGCCGCTATCAGTCCAAGCTGTTCAATCCGGACTTCATGCGCAGCAAGAACCTCCCTGTGCCGGAGTGGATGGAAACGAAGAGCAAGATCGCGGTGCCGTTCGAGGCGGTGTGAGGCTGTCGTCCCAAACCTGCGCATCATCGCGGGACCGAAGCAGGTACATGATTTCCCGTTCGTCATTCCGGGACGTGAGAGTAGCTCGCGAACCGGCATCTCCCCAGATCGGCATCCCTCTCGTTCGTCATTCCGGGGCGCTCACGTAGTGAGCGAACCCGGAATCCATACCCCCTGGACTCGCGTTCGGGTCCAACGTTGCGACCTCCGTTTCTCGCCGCTGACGGCGGTGGTTATGGATTCCGGGCTCGCGCTGCGCGCGCCCCGGAATGACGAACGAGAGGCGTTCCGGGCGATCGTCCATTTCGTGTCCCGCACGCAGTGCAGCGCGCAGCGCTGCGCTGCAGATGCGGGACCCCGGTTTCTTCTGGAGAAGTCAGCAAGTGTTGTGAGTCCGCGGATCCGGGACACAATCAAATGCCCTTGACAATAATCCTATAAGGACTATAGTCCGCATCGTCCTGTCCGTGAGGGGCGCTTCGCGAGGCGTCGGATAGCGGGACAGATCACGATGGCTGGATCACCGGCCGGAGTGATAACCCGGCGACGCCAGCTTGGCTGGCGATGTCGGCTGGACGCGGCGTCCCGCGCGTTGTGCCTCGCAAGCACGCGTCCGGGAGGCAGAAGGTCACCGTCCGCCGCTACTACGAGCGGCTGCCGCTTTCGTGGCTGGACGGGGGCGCCCGAGGCGGGGGAAATCCCCGTGCTCCCCGCACCCGGAAGAACGGTCCCGACGCCCAAAACCGCCGCGGTGGGCGCGCCGACGAGGCGTTGCGCGATGGTTCGCAGCCATCGCGAAAACTCACCACCTTCGCGCCACGCGGCGCGCCCCCACCCCTCGCTGTGAAGCGACGGGTGCAAAGCTCGGACGCTTCGGCGCCGCGAGACTGATTTGCCTTGGCTGTTTGACAGATCAGCACGAGGCGTTGCCGGCACCCGGCGCATTGTCGCGATCCGGTTAACCGAACGGGAACCGCACCTGAAAGAACGGCGACATCATCAACCCGACCTTCATCGCTGCCGACGTTTCCTTGCGCCAACAAGGAGCGCGTCATGCCCGTCTTCAGATACTTCGTCTCCGTCGGACCCGCCTTGCTGGCGCTGCTGGTGATCATCGACGCGGTGTTCGGCGAAGGCCCGCCGCGGTTCAACGACGCCATCTACGACAGCACGTTGTACGCGCCACGCGCGGCGATCGCGAACGTCCGACAGGAGCGCAGCTTCGCCGACGACGTGACGCCGGCCGATCGCGTCAGACAAGTGTTCGGTCAGTTCTCGGCAAACGACGGCAAACGCCTCAAGCGCTACTCTTCGGCGTCCAGCGCAATCTGATAGACGGCAGCGCGAGAAAGCCGATCAGTCTCACCGCAGGATCTGACTGAGGAACAGTTTCGTCCGAGCGTGCTGCGGGTTGGCGAAGAACTCTTCCGGCGCGTTGGCTTCGATCACCTGCCCGGCATCCATGAACACAACGCGATCAGCGACCTGCTTGGCGAAGCCCATCTCGTGAGTCACCACAAGCATGGTCATGCCCTCGTCGGCGAGGTCGACCATGGTGTCGAGCACTTCCTTGACCATTTCGGGATCGAGCGCCGAGGTCGGCTCGTCGAACAGCATCACCTTCGGATTCATCGACAACGCCCGCGCGATCGCGACGCGCTGCTGCTGGCCGCCGGAAATCTGTCCCGGATATTTGCCGGCCTTTTCGGGAATCCGGACCCGCTCGAGATATTTCATCGCGGTCGCCTCGGCGTCCTTCTTGGGAATGTTGCGCACCCAGATCGGCGCCAGCGTACAATTCTCCAGCACCGTGAGATGCGGAAACAAATTGAAGCTCTGAAACACCATGCCGACTTCGCGGCGGATCGCATCGACGTGCTTCAGGCTCGGACCGAGTTCGATGCCGTCGACCACGATGCGGCCTTCCTGAAATTCCTCGAGCGCGTTGATGCAGCGGATCAGGGTCGACTTGCCCGACCCCGACGGTCCGCAAATCACGATGCGCTCGCCGCGGCCGACGTCGAGACTGATGTCGCGCAGCACGTGGAAATCGCCGTACCACTTGTTCAGCCCCGCGATCGAGACGACCGGTTTCTCTCCCATCAACTGGATCCTTTGTCAGGTGCGCCGGTGGGCATTGAGCCGATGCTCGACGAACAACGAATAGCGCGACATGCCGAAGCAGAACACGAAGTAGATCAGCCCGGTGAAGGCGAAGCCGGTGAACAGCGTGTTCGGCGTCGACCAGGTCGGATCGGCGAAGGCGGCGCGGAGCTGGCCGAGCAGATCGAACAGCGCGACGATCGACACCAGCGAGGTGTCCTTGAACAGCGCGATGAAGCTGTTGACGAGGCCCGGAATGACGTGGCGCAGCGCCTGCGGCAACACGATCAGCCCGGTGGTCTTCGCGTAGGAAAGCCCGAGCGCGCTCGCCGCTTCCCCCTGCCCGCGCGGAATTGCGTTCAGCCCGCCGCGCACCACTTCGGCGTTGTAGGCGCCGGCAAACAGCGCAATGCCGATCAGCACGCGCAGCAATCCGTCGATGGTGAAGTTGCCGGGCAGGAACAGCGGCAGCATGTAGGTCGCGAAGAACAGCACCGTGATCAGCGGCACGCCGCGCCAGAATTCGATGAAGCCGATGCAGAACAGCCGGATCAGCGGAATCGTCGAGCGCCGGCCGAGCGCCAGCGCGATGCCGATCGGCATCGAGCCGACGATGCCGGTGACGGACACGACGAGCGTCACCAGCAAGCCGCCCCACTGCCGCGTGCCGACGATCGGAAGCCCGCCGCGGTCGAGCCGCAACACCGCGATCACCAAGGCGATGCCGGCGAACAGCGCGAGCGACATCAGCGGCGCGCGCGCGCCATTGCGCAGGCCTCCGCCGATCAACAAAACCAGCGCGGTGACGATCACCGCCGTCAGGCCGAGATCGATCCAGACCGGCTGGCCGGACGCCTGGATCCAGTCACGCAGCCAGACCAGCGGCGCGATCAGCCAATACAGCGCGGTGGCGATCCACAGCACCGGCTTGCCGATGGCGACCGCAATGACGCCGCCGCGCGTGAGCTTGGTCCCCGCTTCGTCGAGGCTGCCGACCAGACTCGACAACAGATCGGCGGTCCAGCTCACCGCGAAGCCGTGCAGCCCGCCGCCATGCAGCAGGAAGAACGCGACCACCGGAAACGCGATGAAAAACAACCCGGCGTTCAGCGTCTTCGCCGGCGCGCGCGGGATCAGCAGCGGCAGCAGCAGCACTGCGGCGAGCGCGAAGGTCAGGTCGACGCGCCAGCGCTCCGGCTGCGGATAGAAGCCGTAGACGAACTGCGAGAACTTCGCCTGCACGAACGGCCAGCATGCGCCGACGTCGCGATGCAGCGTCTCGGCCAGACAATCGGTGCGGTTGCTACCGGTCCAAACCGCGTCGACCAGCAGAAACTTCACACTCGGCACGATGGTCAGATACAGCAGCAGCGCGCCGACGATCGTCAGCAGGATGTTGGTCGGCGAACTGAACAGACGTCCGCCGACCAAGCCGACGAATCCGGTGGTTCGTACCGGCGCGGCGCGTTCGGGCACCATCTCGGATCGCACGAAGGCAGGCGTGGTCGAACGAGGTTCGTTCATGCGCCCATGCTCCTGTTGATCCGCCAACTGTAAAGGCTCATCAGCGCGCTGGTGATCAGCGAGATCAGGAGATACACGCCCATCGTGATCGAGATCACCTCGATCGCCTGCCCGGTCTGGCTCAGCGTGGTGCCGGCGAACACCGAGAACAGGTCGGGATAGCCGATCGCGACCGCCAGCGAGGAATTCTTGGTGAGGTTGAGATATTGATTGGTCAGCGGCGGCAGTATCACCCGCATCGCCTGCGGAATCACGACGAGGCGCAACGTCGCTCCACGCGACAATCCGAGCGACGCGCCCGCCTCCATCTGGCCCTTGTGAACCGAGAGGATGCCGGCGCGCACGATCTCGGCGATGAAGGCCGCCGTGTAGGTCGACAACGCCAGCGTCAGCGCGACGAATTCCGGCGCAAGCCGCGAGCCCCCGGCAAAGTTGAAGCCCTTCAGCACGGGTATTTCAAAGCCGAACGGCTTGCCGAAGATCAAGGCGGCGATCAGCGGCAATCCGATCAGCAGGCCGAGACTCCACGGCCACACGATCATCGGCTTTCCGGTCTGGAACAGCCGCCGCCGCGCATAGATCGGCAGCACGATCGCTCCGATCACCGCGATCAGCAGGGCAACGAGGAACCCGTCGAGCCCGGCCTCGCCGACCGGACGCGGCACCACGATGCCGCGATTGGATAGGAAGAAGCTGTCGAACAGCGTGACGCTCTGCCTCGGCCCCGGCAGTGCACCGAGCACGGCGAGATACCAGAACAGAATCTGAAACAGCAGCGGCAGGTTGCGGATCAGCTCGACATAGCCGCCGGCAATCCGCGAGATCAGCCAGTTCGGCGACAGCCGGCCGAGCGCAACCAGGAAGCCGATCAGCGTCGCGAAGAAGATCCCGATGACCGACACCATCAGCGTATTGGCGAGGCCGACCAGGAACACCCGCGTATAGCTGTCGGACTCCGAATACGGAATCAGCGTCTGACTGACGCCGAAACCGGCGGTTTGCGACATGAAGCCGAAACCGGAGGCGATCCGCTGGTTCGCCAGGTTGTCGCGGGCGTTGTCGACGATCGCGTAGCCGATCCAGCATAGCGTCGCCACGAACAGGAGTTGCGCGACCAGCCCTTTCCAGCCGGATCGACCGCCGAGCGCCCGGCGCAGTTTCGCGCCGAACTGCGCTGGCGGTGGTCGGGCCTCGATCGCCATCGACAGCGGTCGGCGCGTCAGCGGATCGGCGGCGCGTACATGATGCCGCCCTTGTTCCACAGCTTGTTGAGCCCCCGGGCGATCTCGAGCTTGGAGCCGGTGCCGACGTTGCGTTCGAACGATTCGCCGTAATTGCCGGTCGCCTTGACGATGCGGGCAACCCAATCCTTGGTCAGGCCAAGTTGCTCACCGAGGTTTCCATCTGAGCCGAACACGCGCTTCAATTCCGGCTTGTCCGACTTGGCCATCTCGCCGACATTGCTCTGGGTGACGCCAAGCTCCTCGGCGTTGACCAGCGCGAACAGCGTCCATTTCACGATGTCGAACCACTGGTCGTCGCCGTGGCGGACCAGCGGCCCGAGCGGCTCCTTCGAAATCACTTCCGGCAGCACGACATGGTCGGCCGGCGTGGTCACTTTCAGCCGCTGGGCGTAGAGCTGCGAGACATCGGAGGTGAATACGTCGCAGCGGCCGGATTCGTAGGCCTTGATCGCCTCGTCGGCGTTGGCGAAGGCGATCACCTCGTACTTCATGTTGTTGCCTTTGAAGTAGTCGGCGACGTTCTGCTCGTTGGTGGTGCCGGTCTGCACGCAGATCGAAGCGCTGTTCAGCTCGAGCGCCGAATTGACCTTGAGCGCCTTCTTCACCAGGAAGCCCTGCCCGTCGTAATAGCTCACGCCGGCGAAGTTGACGCCGAGCGAGGTGTCCCGAGACACCGTCCAGGTGGTATTGCGCGAAAGCACGTCGATCTCGCCGGATTGCAGTGCCGTGAATCGATCCTTGGCCGACAGCGGCACGAATTTGACCTTGGAGGGATCGTCGAAGATCGCCGCGGCGACGGCGCGGCACAAATCGACGTCGAGGCCGGTCCAGTTGCCCTTGTCGTCGGGCGCCGAGAATCCCGGCAGGCCCTGGCTGACGCCGCAGGACAGCAACCCGCGATCCTTGACGGTCTTGAGCGTCTGGGCGCCGGCGCTCTGGGCCGCGAAGCAGGCGGTGATGGCGACGGCAGCAGCGAGAGATACACGTTTCATCGAAAAGCCTTTCAAGGATGTCCTGCCGCGTCAGTCGGCATTGGAAGGGTTTGTGTCTGGTTGCGAGGCTGGCGCCAGGAGCAGCCGGTCGATCGGCGCATCAAGATCGCGTGGCCATAGCTGCGGCTCCATGAGGGATCACCCCGGTTCGACATCTGCGCGAGTCCCTCCGCACGGCGTCCAGACAGCTTGGTTGCATCACAGAACGAGTTGAACGCCGGGTCAAGGGGTTGACGGCCGTCTTCCCAAAGCTGCTATTAGACATATCGTTACGCAGCCGCCGCGCCGATCGCGCGCAGTCTCAACGGCGGAAAATTCATCAGCGAGCCCCCATGGATCCTTCCAATCACGACGGAACACAACCGTCGCTCAGCCCGCAGACCCGGCTCGTGACGTCGGGGCGCGACACCAAGGCGCAGAAGGGTTTCGTCAATCCTCCGGTGGTGCGCGGTTCGACCGTGCTTTACCCGACCGCAGAAGACCTGCATGCACATCGCGGCGAGTACTCGTACGGGCGTCACGGCACGCCGACCACAAAGGCTTTGCAGCAGGCGCTGATCGAGCTGGAAGGTCCGCAATGCGCCGGCGTCGGACTGACGCCTTCCGGCGTGTCCGCGATTTCGACCGCCCTGCTCGCGGTGCTCAAGGCCGGCGATCATGTCCTGGTTTGTGACAACACCTACCGCCCGACGCGGCTGCTCTGCGACCAAATGCTGCAACGCTACGGTATCGAGACCAGCTATTTCGATCCGCTGATCGGCGCCGGCATCGCCGCCCATATCCGGCCGAACACCGCCGTGGTGATGGTCGAGGCGCCAGGCTCGCAATCCTTCGAGATGCCGGACATTCCGGCGATCGCCGCGGTCGCGCACGCGCATGGCGCGCTGGTGATCGACGACAATACCTGGGCGACCCCGCTGTATCATCGCTCCCTCGAGCAGGGCGTCGATATTTCGATCCAGGCCGGCACCAAGTATATCGGCGGCCATTCCGACATCATGTTCGGCACGATCGCCGCCAACAAGACGGCGTGGCCGAAGATCGCAGACGCGATCCGCCTGCTCGGCGTCTGCGCCGGACCTGACGATGTGTTCCTGGCGTTGCGCGGCCTGCGCACGCTCGCGGTGCGACTGGCGCAGCATCAGCAGTCCGGTCTGGAGATGGCGCGCTGGCTCGGCGAACGGCCTGAGGTGCAGCGGGTTCTGCATCCGGCGCTGGAGAGCGATCCGGGACACGCGATCTGGAAGCGCGACTTTACCGGCGCGTCCGGTTTGTTCTCGATCGTGCTGCAGCCAGCCCCGCAAAAGGCGGTCGACGCCCTGCTCGACACCGTCAAGCTGTTCGGCATGGGCTATTCGTGGGGCGGCTTCGAGAGCCTTGTCATCCCGTTCGACTGCGCGTCCTATCGCACGGCGACGACATGGAATCCCGGCGGGCCGGCGCTGCGGCTCCATGTTGGCCTCGAAAGCGTCGACGACCTGAAGGCCGATCTCGCACGCGGCTTCGAGGCCTTCAACGCGTCGCTGCGTTGAAATTCGCTATAGCGTTTTCGAGCGAAGTGGATACCGGTTCGCGTGAATCAAACGCGTCAGAACAAAAAGATGGAGCCCCGGTTCTGATTCCATCAGAACCGGAAAAGCTCCAGGTTCACTTCGACAGCGTTCACTTCGACAGCGTTTCCGACCCGCGCGAATGCGACTTGATGATCAGCATGATGTTGCGCACGTAGATGACCGTCGCCATCGACTGGCCGAGAATGATCACCGGCTCGCGCTTGGCGATGCCGTAGACCAGCGTCATCAGCCCGCCGCCCATCGAGAAGAACCAGAACGCCATCGGCACGACGCTCTTTCCGGCGCGCTCGCTGGAAATCCATTGCACGACGAAGCGCGCGGTGAACAACAATTGGGCGATCAGGCCGAAGGCGAGCCAGAAGTCGAATTTTGCGACGAACACGTCGTAAAGATAATCGCCAAGGGCTTGCCCGTATTGGATCAGCATTCGTTCACCTCGGTCGCGACCGGCACGGCCTTCTTGCGGCGGATCAGCCACCAAACGCCGGCGAGATCCATCAGCCCGACCCACAGCCGGTCGAAGAAGCCGTAATTGGAAACGCCTGACAGTCGCGGCCGGTCGGCGACGTCCACATAGACGATGTCGTAGCCTTCACGGCGCACCAGCGCCGGCAGGAAACGATGCAAGCCATCGAAATACGGCAGCGCCAAGAACACATCGCGGCGAAACGCCTTCAATCCGCAGCCGGAATCCCGGGTGCCGTCGCGCAGGATGGCGTCGCGCACCTTGTTGGCGACGCGCGACTGCACCTTCTTGAAGCCGGTATCCTTGCGGCCGACGCGCTGGCCGGCGGCGAGCCCGAAGCGGTCGCCGCCGCGTTCCAGCGCCTGGATCAATTCGGGGATGAAGGCCGGATTGTTCTGGCCATCGCCGTCGAGGGTGGCCACGATCGCGCCGCGCGCCGCGCGGACGCCGGTGCGCACCGCCGCCGACTGGCCGCAGGACTTCGCGTGCCGGATCTGGCGCAGATTGGCGCGCTCGCGCCGCAAAGCCGCCAGCCGTTGTGGCGTGGCGTCGGTCGAGCCGTCGTCGACATAGACGATTTCATACGCCCAGCGCCCGTCGAGCGCGGCAGCGATCTCGGCGATCAAGGGGCCGACATTGTCGGCCTCGTTGCGCACCGGCACCACAATGGACACCACGGGCGGCGCATCGGAATCTGTAAGGACTTCAGGCATGATTCGGAACAATCCGGGGCCGTCTGGAACTTGCGGCCGGGGCGCACGCGGCGCGACCGCTTCTTATGGGGCCACGGCGTCGCGGGCAACCCTTTTGACGCGGTCCCAGGACGGCCCGGGCAACGGCTCGATCGCGCCGTCCGGCCGGATCGCGAAGGCCAGCCGCCGTGCGGCGAACCAGTAACGCACCGCCAGGGCGCCGATCGTCCCGAGCAAGGCCCCCGCAACCACGTCGCTCGGGTGATGCGCCAGCAGCACCAGCCGGCTCACCGCGATGGCGATCGCATACGCCAACATGAACGTCCGGAGCCGCGGGAACAGCGCCGACACCGCAAAGGCCAGCGCAAAGGCGACCGTGGCGTGCCCCGAGGGCAGGCTGGAATAGGCTTCGTCCCAGGAGAAGGTCGCGAAGTTGAACGGATTGGCCGCGCCGCCGACGAACGGCCGGCCGCGTCCGATCACGCCCTTCAGCACCTCGCCGGCGATCACCGGCGCGAGAACGGCGAGAAAAACAAACTGAACCCGGGTTCCAATCCCGATCATCGCGGCGCGCGACACGCCTCGCAACCGCGGCAGCAGCAGCGCAACCATGATCATCAGCGCCGCCAGCGTCCACAGCACATACGCGGCCTTGCCGAAATCGGTGAAAATCTTGACCGGCCAAAGGCTCGGCGTGCCGCGCTTGGGCATCAACCCGATCTCGAAGGCGTCGATTGCGACCATCAGGATCGCGATCGCCGTCGCCAGCACGGCCGACAGCAGCAGCATGTGCAGCGCCCAGCGCCGCGACGCCACCGCCCGCCGCGAATGCGACGGTGCCCGGACCAGCCGCGCCAGCGACTGCCCGATCAAGCTGATCAGCTCGACGGGATAGCTGCGCGCCCCGCCGCCCTCGCCTGGCGTCATGTTACTGCGTGCCTTCGGAACGGAAGATCGCGATCGACACCGGCTTGCCCTGCGAGAAATTGTAGCCGTCGATCCGGGTCGCCACGTTGTAGTGCAGCCCGATCGCCTCGGCCCGCGCCGCGAATGCGCGCTCGCTGCGAGCTTCCACCAGCGCGAAGCGGCAGCTTCCGCCGAGCAGGAAGTCGGCGGCACCGGAGCCGTCGGTCAGCAACGTATCGGTGCCGGTCATGAACACCAGGCTCGGCTCATGAAAGCCTACGGCCGCGGCCTTGGGCCCGACGCACACCACCTTGCGCAGCGCCTGCGCGATCTCGACGCTCGGGAACACCGGTCGCAGCGTCGGCACCACGACGCCGAGCGCGGCGACCATCAGAAACAGCGACGCCAGCGAGGCGTTGAGCAGCGAGGCTTCGGCGCGGTTCTGGTCGAACAGCCGCCACGCGAACAGCCCGAAAATCAGCGAGGCCGCGACGAACGGCCACGCCAGGAACGCCGGCTGCCGGGTCAGGATGATGGCGCCGATGATCGCGAGCGACAGCACGACGACTGGAATCGCGAACCACCACGCCGCGCCGCGGGTCAGCCAGGAGCGCGACAGCACGCTGTGCTCGATCGCGCCAGCGGTCATGATCGCGATCGCCGGATACAGCGGCAGCACATAGTGCGGCAGCTTGGTGATCACCAGCTCGAACACGATCCAGGACGGGATCACCCAGGCCAGCAAATATTGCGCGCCCGGCTCGCGCCGTGCACGCCACACCGCAGGCGCAGCCATCGCGGCCAATGGCGCGCCCGGCCAGAACGTCACCCAGAACAGCAGGAAATACAGGCCCGGCGGCGCGCCGTGGGATTCCTTGGGACTGGCGATCTTGCTCAACATGTCGCCGCCGACCGAGTCGGCGAAGAAGGTGTCGCCGGCGCGCAGGAAGATCGCGATGAACCACGGCAGCACCAGCACCAGCATCCACAGCACGCCGGCCAGCGGCTTCAGACGCCACAGCCACACCGCCGAGCGATCGACAAACGCCAGCGCGGCCACCGTCAGCGCGATGAACATCAGGATCAGCGGGCCCTTGAGAAGAATGCCCGCGGCGACCGCGGTCCAGAAAATGGCCGGCGTGATCCAGGAGTGGTAGCGGTCGTCGCCGCGCTGCCAGGCGAGATAGACATGCGCCATCGCGCCCATCGCGGCGGTCACCGTGAACAGCAAGAACGCGTCGGTCTTGGCCAGTCGCGCCTCGACACCCAGCAAGATCGAGCTGCACAACAGAAGACCGGCGATCACCGCCCCGCGCCGCCCGACAAAGGCGAGCGCCGCCCAATAGGTCATCAGCACCGCGCCGATCGCACCGGCCAGCGACGGCACGCGATAGAGCCAGATCCGGACTTCGGCGCGCGGCAGGCCGAGCCGCGACGCGGTTTCGACGACCGCGGCTTGCAACCAGTAGATCCCGACCGGCTTCTTGTAGCGGACCTCGTCCTGGAACCGGATATCGATGAAATCATCGCTCTCGACCATCTGCTTGGTGGCCTGGGCGAAGCGGGCCTCGTCGCGGTCGATCGGCGGGATGTTGAAGAAACCCGGCAGAAAAAACAGCAGCCCGACCAGTACCAAGAACGCCACTGCGCGCAGATGGCTGACGGACGCAAAATCCAGCACCGCCACCAGCCCGCGGCCGGGGTCGATGGCATTTCTGGGCTCGCGGGGGCCACCGAAGCGGGGCGTTGGAGAGGTCTCGGTCATCGGTTTCGCATACGCTGAAACCGATAGCCGGACAACCAGTTGGCCGGGCTGCTACTGGATTCTCACAACGACTGTGTCTGCTGCGCCGACCGCGTCCATCACGGTGAGCCGGACGAAGCCCGGACCGGGCGGCGCAATCAGTCGTTGGCGGCGGCCGTCGATCTCGCCGGCCGACAGGCCATTCACCATCACCGTCATCGGCAACACTCCGCCGGCGACCTTGACCGGCAGCGCGCCGGTGGAAGCCTGGCTCTGCGCGTCGATCCGCGAGCCATTCAGCGGAAACTGGATTCGCAACGCCTGCTCGTTGCCGGATCGAACAAGCTCGCCCGCCGAGCGGAACCGGCGCAGCGGCAGCGGCAGTTGGGTGTTGCTGGCGGTCAGCGTTCCGCGCGGCGGCTTTGGCAGCGCTGCGCGCAACTGGCCGGTGCGGGCGAAGGCGTCGAACAGCACCGGCGCGGCGGCGACCCGGCCGATCAACCCGGGGACCGGAGCGCCGTCCGGCCGTCCGACCCAGACGCCGATGGTGATCTTGCCGTCGAATCCGACCGACCAGGCGTCGCGATAGCCGTAGCTGGTGCCGGTCTTGAACGCGATCTGGTTACGGGCCGCGTTTTCCGGCGGCGGCGTGCCGATCAGAACGTTGCCGATTTGCCAGGCCGCGACTTTATCCAGCAGACGCAGAGTCTCCCGCTCGCCATTGTTTTTGCTGGCGATCTCCCGCAACGGGGCAACGCTGCCAAGCCGCGCGACGCCGCTGTAGAGCTGCACCAGATCGATCAGTCGGACGCCCACGCCTCCCAAACCCATCGCCAGCCCGGGCGCTTCGTCCTTCGGCAGCACCAGACTTGCCCCGGCCTGCTTCAGCCGCGACGCCAATCGGCTTGAGCCGACCCGATCCAGCAATTCGATCGCCGGAACGTTCAGCGACAATTGCAGCGCCTTTCGGACTGTCACCGTGCCCTGGAACGTCATGTCGAAATTCTCGGGCGCATAGGCGCCGAACCGCACCGGCCGATCGTCGATCAGGCTTTCCGGATGGACGAAGCCGTCCTCAAACGCGAGCCCGTAGATGAACGGCTTCAGCGTCGAGCCCGGCGATCGCACCGCGCGGGTCATGTCGACCTGCCCGGCGCGGCGGTCGTCGAAATAGTCGGCCGAGCCGACATGGGCGAGCACGTCGCCGCTGTCATTGTCCACCGCGACGATTCCGATCGAGATGTCGGGGCCGAGCGCTGTGGCGCGGTCGCGGGCGAGCGCCTCCAACGCTCGCTGGATTCCGGCGTCGAGCGTCAGCCGAATCACCGGGGCGTCCTTGACCGCGGCGGCCGCCTGGTCGGCGGAATGCGGCGCCAGCACCGGCATCGGCTTGCGCTGGCGCAGCACCGGCGCCGCCCTCGCCTGCGCGGCGTCCTCGGCGCTGACGACGCCGTCCTCGACCATCCGCGCCAGAACGCGATCGCGCGCCGCTCTGGCCGCATCGGGATGGCGGTCGAGCCGGCGGGTTTCGGGGGATTGCGGCAACGCCACCAGCAGCGCCGACTCCGCGAGCGTCAGCCGCTTCGGCTCCTTGCCGAAATACGCGATCGATGCGGCGCGGACGCCTTCGAGATTGCCGCCATAGGGCGCCAGAGCGAGATACAGATCGAGGATCTGCTGCTTGTCGAGCTTCCACTCGAGCTCGACAGCGCGGACCATCTGGCGCAGCTTGGCGCCGAGCGAACGCTCGCGCCGCGGCTCCATCAGGCGGGCGAGCTGCATGGTGATGGTCGAGCCACCCGAGACGATCTGGCCGTGGGTGACGAGCTGCAGCGCCGCTCGCCCGGTCGCCAGCGGGTCGACGCCGTGATGCGACCAGAACCGCTTGTCCTCATAGGCGATGAGTTGCTGAAGAAAACGCGGGTCGACGCTCGTCTTCGCATCGACCGGCAGCCGCCAGCGGCCGTCGGTCATCGCATAAGCCCGCAGCAGCTTGCCGTGGCGGTCGACCACGCTGACCGATGTCCTGCGCGCCTCGTCGAGCGGCAGCGGCCCGAGCGATATGGCGTAGGCCGCGAGGCCGCCGATCGACACGGCAACGATCGCGAATAGCGCAACGGCGGCATTTCGGAGTAGGCGGCCGTTCCCCGGATGCAGCGCAGCGCGCCGCCCTTGCGGCGTGGTGCGCGGCTGATCCGGAGCCCCGGTGACATCGGCCGCCGAACCGGGATCCCGGGTCTGCGGAACAGCACGGCGTGCTGCACCGCGCCCGGGACACGAGGTCTCGGTTTCAGTCAAAGGTGTGTTGGTCGGCGCCTCGCTCATTTCGCCGCGCGCACCTCGACGACGCCGGTGCCGGTGCGGCCGTAACGCGAGGGATTGTACATGTCCTCGACGTAAGCCTGCGGCAGCACGTATTTGCCGGGCGACACCGCGCGCACCACATAGGCCACGGTGAACACCGCTTTGTCTTCGGTGCCGCGGTTGATGGCGGCGGTGAAGCGGTCGTCGCGGAATTCGGTGTTCACCGGCTCCTGCCCGTTCTCGATCCAGTCCAGCGTGCCGCTGTCGCCCGACGACACCAGATGCGGATTGTCGATCTCGAGGCCGGCCGGCAGATAGTCCGCGATCATCACATGCGCATATTCCGGCTTCGCCTCGGTGACCGTCAGCACCACCGCGAAGCGGTCGTTCTGCTTCGCTTTAGTGATGTCGGCCGGCTCGCCGGCAAGCGTGAAGTAATTGCGCTCGATCTTGAAGCCGTTGCTGGCGGCAGGCTCCGGCGTCACCGGCGAGCCGCTGACGGTGACCACCGCTTGCACCGGACTGTCGCCGGTGTTGGCGATCCGAACCGGCTGGCCGCGCACCTCCTCGGCCTTGTAGCTGCGATACAACGCGGTCTTCACCGCGCTGCCGTTGACGTCGAGACTCATCGTCTCCTTGGCGAGCGCGCGCGCCGCCAGCACCAGCCAGGCGTTCTCCTGGGTCGAGGTGTAGGGCGTCAGCCCGCGCGCCGCCTCGACGCGCTGGACCGCGGTTGTCAGCGTCGCCTTCGGCGCATTGCCTTCGCTGGCGAGCGACACCAAAGCGGCGGCGTCACGCAACGCCGAGCCATAGTCGACCCGGCCGAACTGGATCACCGGCTTCGGCGCGAGGTCTCCGGCGGCTGCGGCATAAACCCGCTCGGCGCGCGAACGATCGCCGACCAGCGCCAGCGCCGCGGCAAGCTGCGACTTCGCGATCGGCGTCGCCAGCTTGTCGAGCTTGGTGTCGGCGAGATAGCGCAGGTCGCCGATCGGCGCGACACCGTTTCGGGCCAGCACGTAGAGCCCGTAAGCGAGGTTGCGGCCGCCGTCCTTCTCCGGCTCCTCGGCATTGACCACCGCGTTGCGAATGCGGTCGAGCGCGCTGCGGAAGGCAACGTCGGGAACGACGAAACTCTTCTCGCGCGCCCGCGTCAGGAAGTCGGTGACATAGGCGTCGAGCCAGGCGTCGTCGCCGCCGGACGACCACAGGCCGAACGAGCCGTTCGAGCCCTGCCGGGCCAGCAACCGGTCGATCGAGGTCCTGATCCGTTCATCGGCACTCGTATCCATCGCCAGATGCGCGCCGGCGGCGAGATCGTTGACGTACAGCAGCGGCATCGCGCGGCTGGCGATCTGCTCGGAACAGCCGAACGGATAGCGATCGAGCGCCTTGAGGATCGTGGCGGCGTCGAGCGCGGTCGACTGGCTGACCGACAGCGACAGGCCGCCGGTGCCCGGCACCAGGTCGGAGAACATATCCGCCGTCAGCGTCAGGCTCTCCTGCTTGGCCAGCGTGCGGATCGAGCGTCGCGCCAGCGTCTGGTTCGCGGGCCGGACGTCGAGCGCGTAGTGCCGCGCCAGCGTCAGCCCGTTCGGACCGGTGATGGCGACGTCGAGTGTCGCGGTGCCCGCCCCGCCGGCCTCGACGGCCAGCGAAGCCGAGCCGCGCTGCTTGGCGGCGAGCTTCATCGTTGTGGATGCAGGACCGTTCAATTTCACCGGACCGTTGGCAGTCACCTTGATGGTGAAGTCGCCGGGCGAGCCTTCGACGTTGTCGAGGTCGAACGCCATGGTGCCGCGATCGCCGTTGCGCAGGAAGCGCGGCAGCGTCGTGGTCAGCACCACCGGATCGCGCACGGTGACGTCGATGTTGGCGCGGCCGACCTTGGTGGCCGTCCACGCGACCGCCATCACCCGCGCGGTGCCGGCGAATTCCGGAATATCGAAGCTGATCTCCGCACTGCCATCGGCGGCGACGGTGACGATCCCGGAATACAGCGCCAGCGGCTTCTGCGTCGGCGGGCTGCCCTGCAGCTCGGCACCGGCGGCGTCGCCGCCCGAGCGGATCTGGCCACGGGTGCCCTGCATGCCGTCGATCAGCTGGCCATAAAGATCACGGATCTCTGAAGTCATGCGGCGCTGGCCGAGATAATAATCGTCCGGCGCCGGCGGCTTGTAATTGGTGAGATTCAGAATGCCGACGTCGACTGCCGCGACCACGATCTTGGCGTCCTCGCCGGGGGCGAGCCCGCCGAGCTTGACCGGCAGCTTCAGCGTGGTCGACGGCCGCACCAGCGCCGGCGGCGACAGCGCGACCTGAAGCGTCCGCGCCTTCTTGTCGATCGAGACCCATTGCACGCCGATCGCGCGACCCGGCATCCGCTGCGCCGCGGCGTCGAGCGGCCGACGCAGCGTCGTCACCACATAGGCGCCGGAGCCCCAATCCTTGCCGACCGGGATCCTGACCTGCGACGAGCCCTGCTTCACCGTCAGCGACTGTGTCGTCAGCAGCCGATCGCCGAGCACGTTGACCGTCAACAAGCCGGCGGACCGGGCGTTGACTGTCACCGTCATGCTGTCGCCGGAGGCATATTCCGGCTTGTCGATCGAGGTCTCCAGCAGATCAGGGGTGTCGGCGCTACCGTCCGAGTACCAGCCGACATCGAACTGCACCGAGGTGATCGGGCCATCGGCGTCCGCTGTCTTGACGTCGAGCCGGTAACGGCCGGTCTCGGGCTGGAACGACAATTGGCCGGGCTTGTCCGGCGCGACCGAAAGATCGCCGTCGGCCACCCGCTTGGTCGATTTCACCGGTTCGAAATCCCATGAGGAATTCTGCCGGTACCATTGATAATGCGACTCGATCTTCAGCAGCTCGTAGCGCAGCCCGCTGCGCGTCAACGCGGCGCCGTCCGGGTCGACGAAGGCGACCTCGAACTTGGCGGCGTCGCCGTCGGCGACATTCTTGTCGGCGAACAGCGGCCTGACGCCGATCATCGGACTGGCCGGCGCGACCGGCAGCACCAGCTTGCGTTCAACCGCGCGGCCGCCGGCCTCGCGCATCCGGATGAAGATCTGCGCCTCCTGCGGCCGTGTCGACGACGGCGGCTTCGGCAGAACCAACGGGAAGCTTGCGCTGCCATTGGCGTCGGCCTCCGGCAGGTTTTCCAGCGGGGTGCGCTCGTTGCTGGTGGTCTCCTCATCGGCGACGCCGAACTGGTAGCCGGCATAGCCGGGACGGCCCGCGGCCGGCGCGACCAGCAGGTCGCCCTCCAGCGCCAACCCCGACGCCGGCGCACCATACAGGAAGCGGCCGTCGACCTTCAGTTCCACTGGAGCATCAGCTTTGATCTGCTTGTCCTTGGACGAGATGTCGAATTCGATCCGGTCTGGAACGTAGTCCTCGACCATGAAGGTGGTCTCGCCGATGCTGGCGCCCTTCGGATCGGTGAAGGCGCGCACCCGCCAGGTGCCGGTCGGCACCGCCGAGTTCAGCGGAACCGCGAGGCTGCGGCCGCCGGCGCCCTGGTCGGACAGCACGGCGCGGCGGAATTCGACGCCGTCCGGCCGCTCGATCACCAGCGTCATCGGCCCGCCGACGATGGCGTTGCCCTGGCCGTCGCGCAGCAGCGCGGTGAGATAGACGGTCTCGCTGCCGCGATAGACGCCGCGCTCGGCATAGACGAAGGCATCGGCGCCGGCCGGCACCGCGCGGCCCGAGACGCCGCGGTCGGACAGGTCGAAGGCGTTCGATTTCAGGCTGAGGAAGGCATAGTCGGCCTTCTCGCCGGTCGCCGTCAGCAGCGCCGGAGACAGACCGCCCTCGCCCCGCGACAGCCCGGCTTCGAACAGCACGTGGCCGGACTCGTCGGTCTTGCGGGTGGCGAGGATTTCATTGTTGCGCGCGATCAGCCGGACTTCGGCTTTGCCGACCGGGTCGGTCGAGGCCAGCGAGTTGACGAAGACGTGGATGCCGTCATTGCCGGAGAACGCGGTGAGCCCGAGATCGGACACGATGAACCATTGCGTCGCGAGTTGGCCGTCATCGTCCGAACTGGCGATCGGCCCCTTCGGCGCGGCGGTCATCACATAGACGCCGGGCTGCAGATCGCCGAGCACCTGGTCGACCGCGAAGGCCGTGGTGACGTCGGCATTAAGCGCCGCCGTCGCGGTGTCGAGTTCGCCCGACCACACTTTGGCGCCGCGCTGGCTGCCGAGATCGTCGAGCTGGTAGCGGCTCAGCGTGCGCTGGAAGTCGCTGTCGACCACGGTGTTGATCAGATTGCGGTCGCCGATCCGGAACAGCTGCACCGACACCGTCGGGGTGTTGACGCTGACCAGCGGAATGCCGCGCTGGCCGGTGCGCGGCAGCACATAGGCGCGGCCGGTGAAGCGCACCAGCGGCTTGCGGTCGCGGACATAGATGTTGAACTCGGCCGATTTCGGCAGCGTCTCCTTGACGGTCGACGGCAGCCCGGCGCGCAGATTGATGTTGTAGCGCTCGCCGTGCTTGAGGCCTTCGACGCAGAGCTGTTTGTCTTCCGAGGTCAGCGCCGGCTTGTCGGTACCGGCCAGCGCCAGATAGGGCGCGAAGTCGGTGCGCTTGGCGAGGTCTTCGGAGAACTGGAAGCACGCCCGCGGCGAGGCCGAATCCGAATCCACGGTGTAGTCGAGCAGCTTGAAGCCGTGGTCCTCGCGCAGCTTCTCGTAGCGGCCGCGCACCTCGGCGACCTCGCGCAGATCGAGCGACAGCCGCAGCGCGTCGAGCGCCGGGCGCCACAGCCGCCGGTCGGCCATCGCGCGGCCGAGCACCGCCAGCGCCTCGGCCTCCTCGCCGGCATTGCCGGCGCGCTGATAGGCGATGTAGGCGGCGGTCGAGGCGCGCTCCAGCAGGAAGGTCTGTTCCGAACCGGTCGGCGCCTTGATCTGGAACACCGTCTTGGCGAGCCGCAGCCAGTTGCTGCCGTCGGCCGGATCGACGGTGGCGATCTGGCCCATGATCTGCAGCCCGGTGCGGTAATCGCCGCGCTTGAAGGCGGCGTCGGCGTCGGTGCGCAGGCTCGCCGCCGGCTTGTTGATTGCCCCGGCCTCGCTCTTGATCTGGGCCTCGAGCTTGATCGCGGAATCCGCAAGTTCGTCGCGTTTGAAGGCCTTGTCGGCCGCCTGTGCCGAGGCCAGCCCGAGCGCCAGCGTGGCGCAAAGCGTGATGGCGCGAACCCAACCGATCATGTCGAACTCCCCTGCCGCGAACGTCCGCCGCATTCCGAAAATGGAGAAAATGCCTGAAATAATGACGAGCAGATGGCCCGGCCCAACCACGGCCGAAGACGACAGCCTAGCCGGATGGCCGTGACGGTCCGATGTCTGCCTTCCGATGTCTTGTCTTGGATCCATCAGATTCGCATCTTCGCGTGCCGGCGCGCCGAACACAACGCGCCGCACCGTTTGGACGCGCGATCTCGGCAATTGGTTCGGACAGTTGTGTCGGAGGCGGATTTTCTGTATCGGCGGTGCTAGAAAGCCCCCGACGGTCCCATAGCTCAACTGGATAGAGTAGCGGATTTCTACTCCGCGGGTTGCAGGTTCGAATCCTGCTGGGATCGCCATTTGATCGCGACCGAATGACGCCTGCGCCATCGGGATCCGATCCGAGCGTCGCTTAGGATAGGTAGTTCCGGTGATAGGCTACACTGCAGACCAGTTTGACCGCCAGCAATGAGCGCCCCTTCTGTGGTCGTCGTCCTCAGTTCGTATCGTCTGGCAACATGGGCAACGTTGCTGCAATTGGACCTCTCAACGTAAGTCGTCATGCAGTCAGACACTGGAGCGAATGCGGTTAAGTTTAGAGTGCAGCGGCAAAAGATAAATCAGCGCCGCCAAGGCAACAGCCGCTCCGACAAAAAGGAACCACCCAACGGATAAGCCAGTCAGCAGCCATTCTTCTGTGGAAGTTAAGGGACGCTGCGCAGAGAATGACGCCCAAATTAGAGCGAACCAGTTGACAACAGCGCCGATTAACGATGCAATCATAAATGGCATGTTAAGATCATTTAAACTTTTGGCTGCATCATTGAGTTCCATTTGGAAATCCGACAACGCAGCCCGCGCTCTTCCAGCTTCAGGCGATTGATTACCATGTAAGACTTCAGATTCATGGACAAGCCCACTTTTTATTTTGGAGAGCATGAGCGTCATGGGGGCCCGAAAGAACGAAAGCCCAACACCAAACCCGACACCCAGCTGTAGCAGGCTGCTAAACTCTCCAAGATTAGACATCGATAACACCCCAGGTTAAAATGACGATTGCACTTAGGAAAGTCCGAGAGATCCGACACTTCGATCTACAGTCGGTGGCGGACTATGCCGGAATTGCCTTTTCGCGGCTTGAGGAATTCGAAAGCGGCACTCGCGCGCCATCGCCGCGACAACTTGAGCGGCTCGCAGAAACCTACGGCTTAGCGAGTTATTTGCTCGATGCTGACCTCACACCGAATCTGCCCGAAACCGTCGCCGACTTTCGCAGAAAGCATCCGCGACCGGCACATCTTTCTCCGGCGGGCATGGCCCGACTATGGTCTGCGGAAGAAGTTTCCGAGTCAACAGCACAGCTTCTCAACCCCTTGGAGATTGGCCGACCTGTCTGGTCGAATGACTGCCCGCGAGGAAAGCTCGACGTTCGCTTGGCGTCTAATACCAGGGCGTTTTTTAACGAATGGAAGCGATCCCGGCTTGCGAAGCTCGAACTAACAGGCACGGATGAACAACGCTTCCTCGCGAGTTTTCGATTGTTCGTCGAGGCTCAGGGCACAATTGTACGGATCAACGACGCCCCCCCTAATGACTACTATGGATTTTTCTTGGCGCCGGAGGCCGGCCTTCCTACGGTCTTCATAAACCGAAAGATCTTAGCACCGAAAGCGCAGCTATTCACACTGCTCCACGAATACTGCCACATGCTACTCGGGCAGGCAGGGGTTTCGAATCCCTTCGTGGTAAAGAATGAAATAGAGCGGCAATGCAACAAGTTCGCCGCCGAATTCTTAGCTCCTGAGCGTGAGTTTTCCGAGCTTGCGGGCGCTCAACCCAAGACAGTGCGAGCAGACCTATTCCGATTTATTGCAACCGTTTCATCGCAATCGCTGTTGAGTATGCACGCCACAGCGATAAGACTACTAGAGACAAATTTCATTTCTCAGGCTCAATTGAATACTTGGGAAAGCCATCGAAAGACATTACCGATCAAACAACTGAAAGACGAAGAAAAGGACCTTGAAAGCCAAGACCAAAAAGGCGGCGCAGTACACGCCAAGATTCTTGGAGAGATCGGTTATTTACCAGTCTACGTCGCAAAACTGGCGGTTGACCGCAAATTCATCGATTCAGCCGATGTTCATGCAGGCTTCCATCTGACCGAGAGCCTGCAGGAAAAGGCTTTTTCCTTGGCGGCTCGTCGTTTTGAAGTGGCCTTCGGATGACAGCACTTCCTGTTGTTTCGGGATGGATTATCGATCACAGAACGGCAAACGCTGTATTCTCTTCTGGCAGCAACGTTCGCATCAATCATTGCGTTGGATTGTGCAGCGCTGGCTCGCTCTTCTTTTGTCATAGGGAGGAAAAGCTGTTCAAGGCTACACCTGCCCTGAAGCAAGCGTTTATCGATGACGCTGACTGCCTGATCTTTCCAGATAGCGACATCTCAAAGAAATGCGTAAGCGTTCAAACAAGTCCAATCTGCAAGAAACTATTCAAGGGAACGCGCGAAGTTGCAATCGTTATTACCGCTACTGCGGCCTGCAAGAATTTCGGAGTGATCTCCGACCATCGGTCGCCAATGTTCAACACCATCTTTGACCTTTGTAAGCACTTCAAAGTTCCCACCTTTTCCGCTGACGAGTATTTCGCATTCGCTTAGGAATTGGTTGGATTGTTCAGTAGCAGAAAATCCTTGGCTGCTTTGTGAATTCGTTGAGCTCGGATGAACAGACTTTCAAGAGAGCAACCGAATCCAAATCGTACTTCACGCGAAGCAACATCCCAATCAACTCGTCGGCACCCGCGGCTTCCGATGCCGCGCGACTGGCGCCGCCGGCGCAGGCACCGGCTGCAGCGTCACCACCACCGGGTTCGGATGGTGATCCATCGCGGCGCCGGTGGCGGCGTCGACGCCCATGCCGACGACGCCGCCCAACAGCAGGTTGCCGGCGAAGCCGGCGCCACCGCCACCGGAGATTTCGCGGGTGAGCGGGATGATCTGCGGCTCGTAGCCTTCTTTGCTGAGGCTGACGGTGATGTCGGCGCTGCGGCTCACTTCGACAACGCAGGGCGTGACGCAGGAAAACGGGGCATCGGTCCCTGCGACACTAGCCAGCGCGCCGGACGGCGTGCTGGCGATCGAAATGTTTTCGGTGGTGCCGCGCGTCACCGACGCGCAACCCGACAGCAGCAATGCGGCCGAAACCGCCCCAACCCATAACCGCATACTGATCCCCCTGTTTCCGGCGCACCAAAGCGCAACCTTTCAGAGGGAATTCAAGACGGCGCCGGCAGCGGAGGCCGCAGATGAGACGCAGGGTCAAGTGTCTTTCGCGTTCTCCACACCGCGGCCGTGCGCTGCGACGCGCAGGGACGACAGTTCTCCATCGTCCCGCCCTCGCCTCGCCCGCAACGGCGCGCCTCAGTCCAGCAGCCAGCGCAGCGAATGGCGCAGGCGCTTTGTGCCGTCGGTTTCGAACCAGCTTCCGTGGGCGAAGATCACGCGCTCCGGTCTCCACCCCAGCAGATGGCGCGCGGTGTCTCTGACGGCGTCGCGGCGCCGGTTCATCGCAAAGCGATAATGCGCAGGCGCCATGCCGTCGGGCGCCGTCGCACCCGCCAGCCACGCCAGCGGACCGGCCACCGGGCCGAGCTTCGCGGGCTCGAGGTTCTCGACGAAATCGGTCAGGATCAGCGTCTTCGTCGCGCGATGAAAGAACGCGACTTCGTTGACGCCGAAGCCGCCGGTGATCAGCAACTGATCGAGATCGGTGGCCCATGCGCCCGGCGGCGATTCGCCGAGGTCCTGGTCCAGCACCACGCCGGACTTGATGACCGGCGCGCGCGTCCGCAGGCCCGGGACGGACCAGGTCTTCGCGTCCGGACAGCGGTCTTTCCAGCCCTTCACAAACTGCCAGTGCGCGATGTTCGGCGCGACGAGATGCGCAATCGGCCCGAGACGCTCGATCGCGGCTTTCAGATGATTGGAACAGGACGTCGGCGAATGCAGCCAGAGTTCGCCCGAGGCCAGCCGGACCACCGTCATGCGCACCGGAACCTCCAGCCCCATCGCGCTGAGCGGGCCGCTGTCGACGATCCAGACGTCGTGTGCGACGGGCTTCAACGTGTCGGTCGGCAAATACGCGACGGAGTTCGCTACGGACATCGAATGCTCATTCGGCGGTGACGGGGGCTGTGGGATCGCAGCGCGCTGGCTCAAAGCGCCCGTGGACGCATTCGTTCCTGAATAGATCGCAGCGGCGCCGGAACAGCGTCGGCCGATGCGGGTTCCTCTCCGGCAACAAAGGAGACCACTATGTCCATCGACGATTTCAAGGGCACGACGCCCGCGTTCCTGCCCGAGGAATTCTTCAACGGCCGGCTGGAAGGCTGGGGCGTGCTGGAGAGCCTGATCGGCGGGCTGCAGAAGCGCAGCACGATCGAAGCCGAGGGCAAATGGGACGAGCAGACCCAGTCGGTGCATTTCACCGAGACCTACCGGTTCGACGACGGCCACGTCGACACGCTGCACTGGACCATCCGCAAGCTCGCGCCGGGCAGCTACAGCGGCGCAGAGCCGACGCTTGACGGCGAGGCCAAGGGCGAACAGGCCGGCTGCGCCTTCCACTGGGAGTACACCCGCGAAACGCCGCAGCCGGACGGTTCGACCACCAAGCTCAATTTCGACGACTGGTTCTACCGGATCGACGACAACGCCTGCATGGTGCGCGGCAGCGCCGGCCGCGCCGGCATTCCATTCGCGACCGCGCATGTCACCTACCGCAAGCTGAGCTAACCCCGCTCGAAGCGGCATGCATCTCAAATGATACGACGTGGCGCATACTCCGTGCGGCACGTCGCCTGTCGCTGAATACTTACCCTCGAGCGGAACGGTTCTTTAACGCGGTTGTTCTTCGACGTAGTCCCAACCGGAGAACACAATGCGAATCATCAATATCGTTACGCTCCTGCTCATCATCGTCGGCGGCCTTAACTGGGGTCTGGTCGGCTTGTTCGACTTCGACTTGGTGTCGGCCATCCTCGGCAACGGCTCGGCCGAAACCGCGACTTCATCCCTCGCCTCGCGGATTGTCTACATTCTGGTCGGAGCTTCCGCGATCTTCCAGGTGACGTCCCTGTCGCGCGAGATCTCGGCGACCTCAATGAGCCACGAAGCGCGCACCTACTAAGTCCGACGTCGACGATCGCGGCTCGCCGCGATCGTCCGGCTTGGTCGATCTTCTGTGACCATAACAACGACGCCGTTGGTCGTTCTCAGGCAGGCGATCAACGGCCACCCTCTGCCGTCGCACGGCGGCGAGCTAAGCAGAGTGCATCGGTCAATGTCATGCTGCGACGATCTCCCCCCTCGCCGCTTCCAGATGCGGCGAAAGGATGTCCTTCACGACGCGGCGCTTGTCGCGCATCACATCGGGCTTGCCCATCTGGCCGACTTCGTGCAGCCACGAACCGCACCATTGCAGCGGCCCCTCATAGGTTCCGATCCCGTCGCGATACGGCACGAAGCGCGACGGAGATTGCGCCAGCCTGTCGAGATCGTAGCGGCTGTACAGCGGTCCCCAATTTCCGCCGCCGGTGTCGAGATTGAGAAACCAGTCCTGCCCGAAATCAAGGTCGAGGTGCTGTACCGCATGAAAGCGCAGCATCGAAAAACCGGGCCATAGATACCAGCATCCATTGGCCGGCTCGGCGGCGCGCACATAGCCGTAGAAGTCCTGCGTCGCAAGCGGAGCGAATGGATCGTCCGGCGCGGTCGGAAACAGATCGTGATCGAGCAGCCCGAACGCCTCCGGCGCCCCCGGCCGGATCACATTGTGCCAGGCCCAGTTCAGCGCGATGCCGTGGGAACGGCTGCTCTTCTTCCATGGGTTTTCGGGCGCGCGCAGATAGGCCACGCTGCGCGCGGCGGCGACGCGCGCGATCTGCCTTGCGATGTCGTCATCCGGCGAATTGTCGACCACGACATACAGCGCATCCGGAAAGAAATGGCGCAGCAGCGTCGCCTGCAGGTCGATCGCCTCCGGGTCCATATAGGCGACGGTGACGAGCACCTTGCGGCCGGCGATGTCCCGCGCCACCGCGGCGGGATCGCCGACCAGCGCGGGTTTTCTCCGATACCGCCGGTCGATCCACTGATAGCGCGCGGTCTTGAGTCGGTGCGCCAGCGGACGGAGCCGTTTCCAATCCGCCCACGTGTAGTCTCTGAGCGCCTTCGGCATGGTGTCGCCTGCCACTCGTCCTGATGCGCATTTCGGCGCGGATTGCATGGCGCGCGCCATGGCCAGCCGCGCCGTACACGAACCGCTGTCCTAGACTCGGACAGCCCCCTGATCAAGTCGTCCGAACTTCGCGCGTCCAGGCCTCAGTGCACACCAGATCACCGGCTTCACTCAGCTGCGCGTCGCGCTGAAATCCTTCTGCGCGGAGATGGCGCCGAAGCCCTTCGACGCTGTCGGGCCCGAGCGACGACAGGTGAAACTCAGCCACCACCGCTCGCAGACCGCCCATCGGACAGGCCGGCAGGATGTCGACTTCCATGCCTTCAGCGTCGAGCACCAGAATGGTCGGGCGATATTGCGCAATGACATCGCCGATCGCGCACACCGGCACCTCGATCGTGGTCGCATGGCCGCCGCCGATCGCGGCGCCGAGCCAGCTTGAGCTGCCGACGGTGAGCGTCGCCCAACCGGCGGCGACGCCGACCGCGGCATGCTCGATCTTCACCGGAAGATTGTTGAGCGCGAAGTTCTCGGCGGCCACGATAGCCGCGGCCGGGTTGGGCTCGAACGCCACAACCGCCTCTGCGCCGACGATTCGCGCGGCTGTCAGCGACACGACACCCATGCAAGCGCCGATGTCGACCACGCGATCGCCCGGCCGCGCGACACCCTTGATGGCGTGGCGCTCCGGATTTTCGTAGTCCCCGGCCAACAATGCGTGGGTCATGCTCTTCGGAACGCCATGGCGGTAACCGACCAGCGTGAAGCCGTCGAACGAGATCCGGCGTACGCGGAACGCTCGGCGCAACCGCGCCGTCAGCCGTTCAATCACAGAGGTCACAGCGGCTCTCACTCAGTCATGAGGATGAACAGACGCACTCCCGAACAACAATCTCAAATCAGCGGACGGACAGAAACTCCGGGTCAGCAATGATGTCCGTGGCCCTGTCGAGCCCGTGGTAAAGCTCTTCCGCAACACCGTAGGCGACGCCATTCCGGCTCCAGTGGTCGCGCTGGGTGTCCGATGCTGCCGCCAATGCCCTGGTCAGCGTCTCCTGCGCGAACGGGCTCGGAACGACAAACCCCGCATCGGCCTTGGCGACGTGGGGGGCGTAGCCGCACTCGGCCGTGGTGATCACCGGCAGGCCGTTGATCAGGCTTTCGAGGATGACGGTTCCGGTGGTGTCGTAGCGCGCCGGATGAACCAGCAGATCGGCAGCGGCCATCAGTTCGGGAACGTCGGCGCGGAAACCGAGAAACTGAACGCGATCCGCGACGCCGACGCTGCGCGCCCAGCCGAGCACCTGCGTCGCCTGCTTGCTGCCCTGTTTGATTCCGGCGATCGCCAGCCGGACCGTTGCGAACTCTTTCATCGCTGTCAGCGTGCGATCGAGTCCCTTCACGTTGGGCTGGTTCGCGATCGCAAGCCAGAGCTGATCCGTCGGAGCGACGCCCAGGCTGGCGCGGATCCGCTCGCGCGTGCCGTCGGTTCGAAACTCGGAATGCCGCCGGCCGAGATCGATGGTCGGCGGCAGAACTTCGATACGGTCGGGTTCGGTCGACCAGGCGCTGCGAAACTCGCGCACCTGATTGTCGCTCAACAGCAGGCAAATGGTGTTCTGCCCCTGCTTGAAGCTGTCGGCTTCGAGCAGCAATTGAATCCGACGGCGCGAACTCCATTTCGACAGCCAGCCCACCCGGCGGGCGGCGAGACACGGATCGGCGCAATACAGCACGTCCAGACCAAGCAGCTTGCCGAACCCGACCACGCGGTCGAACTGGCCCTCGCATCGCTGCAGCACGGCCTCAGCGAATTTCAGGTCGCGGCGGTGATTGCTGAGCTTCCGGTTGGGCAGCAGTTCGACGTGGAGGTCGGGCGGAATTTCGCCCTTGCGACGTTCGGTGAAAATCGTCACGTCATGGCCGCGCGCGGCCAGCCGCGCGGCAATCGCCATGCAGTCTCGCTGCAGACCGCCGGCGGAAAACAAGGTGACGATGGCGAAGGCGATTTTCATCGATGGTCTCTCGCGGGCAGCGGCCGGCGCGACAGCCTCTCTCAGAACTGCCGGCTTCGCAACAGATAGGCCGGGATCGCCAGCCCCGCGCCGATCGCGCCGACGATCGAGATCACGCGGATAAAGGCCTGGGCCGACGCGACGAGTTGCGCGACCGACTGGCCGGACGTGTCGGCCGCGACCGCCATGTAACCGAGCAGCGCCTGACCGAAGAAAGCACCCGGCACCATCGGGATGCAGCCGGCGAGCGCGATGGCGTGGCAGGCGACGCCGAGCCAGCGCCGCGACAGGATCGCGATGCAGGAGGTACCGATCGCCGCAAGGAAGGTCGCAGCCTCGAGGCTGGCGCCGGTCTTCTGACTGAGCGTGCGGATGCCGAGCGCCAGCGCGCCGGCAACCGCGCACCAGAACAGCGCCCGGCCACCAAAATTGAACAGCACGCCGAAACCGGCCGCGGCCACCGCGCCGAACGCGGCCTGATGCGCCAGATAAGGCAGCATGGAAATCAGATCGTCGATCACGCGGGAATCCTCAGCACGAATTCAGCCAGCCACAGCCCGGTGACCGCGAACACCATGATCATGATCACCCAGACGGCCCGTGCGCTGCCCATCGTCGGGTAGCCGTCCAGTACGTCGGTCTGCGCATTGGTCGACGGCACGCCCGGCACCAGCAGCAGGATCGACGCCATCATCGCCAGTTCGACCGTGCCGCTCCCGACCAGACGCGCGCCGAGGCCGCCGAGCGTCGCAGCGACGCAGCCGACGATCGCGGCGACAACGAAAACATTGGTGCGATGCCCGAGCAACCAGTGCCGGATTCCCTGCCCGATGCTCGCCGCCGCCAGCATTGGCACAAACGACAGCCAGTCGGCGCCGAGCAGCCGGCCGAACGCCGCGCAGGCCGCGCCGGTCGCGATCGCCACCAGCCACGGCGGATGCCTCGGCGTGTCGAGCTGCAGACTGTCGAGTTCGCTCTCAATCTGTTCCGGAGTCATGCCGCCGTGCGAGGCGCGCAGCACCAAATTGCGGACCGCGAAGTCGAGCCGATGGTTCACGCCGTGCGGGCCGATCTGCATCATCCGCGTGAGGGTGCGTTCGTCGCGCGCCAGCGTGATTTCGAACGAGGCATAGCCGGAACGTATCCCCAGCACCTCGACGCCGAGGCCGCCTGCAATCATCCGCGCACCCTCATGCACGACGCGGACCGAGGCGCCGCTCTGCGCCAAAATCGCCCCGGCCCGCAGCGTCACATGCGCAATGCGGTCGAGCAAATGGTGATCGGCGGGGTCAATCTCGGTGGTATCTGGCTGGGTATTCATCTGCCACTTCGGACACGAATCTCTTGAACGCGAACAATCGGCCGAACGCCATGCGTAGGCGTCGGACGATCAGATGCAGGTGAAGTGCAGTTCGGACAATGGTACCATCCGGCAGCACGTTTGTTGGGATTTAACGCCTTTGGTAGCAATCACTTCCAATTCCATTGCGCAGGACTATGCTGATCTGGTTCCTAGCGTGACGCTATTTCAAGGAATGAGGTTGACCATGAAACTCCCGACGTTGGCCATGGCGCTGATTGCCGCCGCTGTGATCATATTCGCCGCCAAGAGCTCAAAGCACGAGGAAGCCTCGTCCGGCGTTGCGACCGAGCAGTCAGCGGCCGTCCCGGTCAGTCCGGTGAAGACTTTGGCCTCGGCGACCTGCGCCTCGGACGGGTGCCCGGTGTCGTGCGAATCCGGCGACACGCTGCTGTCCGCGATCTGCGTCAGCGGCAGCCGGGCCCGCTTCGCCGATACATTGCGGGTCGATAAAGGCGTGCTCACCGCGACCTGCGGCACCAGCGCCGGCAACATCCTGGTGTATTGCGGCCGCCCGTAATGCCGAAAACGCGGCAGCCGCCCGCATGGCGAGCGGCTGCCGATGCTATCGCAGGGGTCAGCCCTTCACGCCGAGCAGTTCGACCTCGAAGATCAGGGTGGCGTTCGGCGGGATCACGCCGCCGGCGCCGCGGGCGCCATAGCCGAGTTCGGCCGGAATGATCAGCGTGCGCTTGCCGCCGACCTTCATGCTCGCAACCCCCTCGTCCCAGCCCTTGATCACGCGGCCCATCCCGATCGGGAATTCGAACGGCTCGTTGCGATCGACAGACGAGTCGAACTTCTTGCCCTTGACGCCATTCTCGTACAGCCAGCCGGTGTAGTGCATCACGCAGATCTGGCCGCGCGCGGGCGACGCACCGGTGCCGACCTGTGAATCCTCGACCTTGAGGCCGGACGGCGTGGTGACGGTTTTGGCGGTCTCGGACATTGCGGGGGTACTCGTTGTCAGGGTCGCGGTTGCGGTGAGCGCCGCGACGAGTGCGAAGGCCAGCGTGGCGCCGGCGCGGGAAGCGAATGGCATCGGGATTGTCCTCGGAAGGGTCGACGTCGGTCGCGAGCGAGGCTCCGTTCTAGACAGAACAGGCGGTCATCACAACCATGCCCCGCAACCCCGTCGCGACCGGAACCGCCCCTTTCCTGCTCGACTGAGGCTCCCAATCGTCGTTTACGCGAACCACTCGCAGCGGTAAATTGGAACAGGACCGTTGGGCGCACAGATGAGAAACGGGCTGTATTCGATCCACATCCGGATGCTCGACGGGGTCCGCGCCTGGGCCAACGGGGTCATCATCCTGCGCGACGGCAAGCTGCTCGGCGGCGATCCGTATTTCTGGTCGGTCGGCGACTACACCGTCGGCGACGGCAACTGGAAGGGTGACCTGTTGACGCGTCAGCACACGCCCTATGCGGAGACCCCCACCCGCCCGGTGTTCGCCGGACGCGAGGTCTCAACCGGATTCAGCGGCACGTTCGCCGACGATCGCTCCGAGGTGTTCGGCACATCGCTGGTCGGCAGCCGCAGCGTCAGCTTTCGCGCGACGCTGCACTGGCTCGCCGACGACGCCTGACGCGCGGGACGACGGGCCAAAGCGGCCCGTCCGTTCGAGGACGGGCGCGCCCGGCGTCGGGGCTTACTTCTTCATGCTGTCTTTCGACATGCCGTCTTTGGTCATGCTGTCCTTGTGCATGCCGTCGTCCTTTTTCATGCCGTCCTTCGCCATCGTATCCTTCTTCATGCTGTCCTTGGACATCGTGTCCTTCTTCATGGTGTCCGCCTTGTCCATGGCGAAGGCGGCGGGCGCGAGCGCGAGGTTGAGCGAGAGTGCGGCGGCGGACACGCCGAGGGCAATGCGGGTGCTGAAGGTCATGTTTGCTGTCATCCTGCTGAAGTCGATCGGGAGCGGCGAACGCCGCCATAGGTTCTGACGAACGCAAGGACGTATTTGTTACGCAAGGCCGGATATTTTGTTCATCGCTCGCGCATTGTTCAGGCGCAGCGCAGCATCATTGATCGCTCCGTTGCACTGCATTCAAACATGGGCTCGATGAAATCCAGTCGAACACGACAGGCGATGCCGGGTGCGGGGTTGTTCGCGGCACCGATGATGTTGGCCGTGTTGCTGCTGTGCTTCTTCCCGGGAATTGCGACCTGGCTGCCGGATCTGGTGATAGGGCGGGAAGCGTGCGATAGGCGCAATTAGCCGTCACCATGAGGCGCAAGCGCAGCGAGCCTCGAAGGGCGACGGCCGCGGCGTGGCAAATCCTTCGAGGCGCGCGGCTACGCGGCCAGGCTCTCAGGATGACGTTGTGCCAGTGACGCGCTTATTCTTCGCGTTTAGCGCATTGACGACGCGGCTCACCGGCGGGCGGCCGAGCAGCGATGAGACGCCGTTGGTGGCGGCGATCAGCTTGTCCATGTCGACGCCGGTGCTGATCCCCATGCCTTCGAGCATATACACCACGTCCTCGGTCGCGACATTGCCGGTGGCGCCGGGCGCATAGGGGCAGCCGCCGAGCCCGCCGGCGGCGCTGTCGATCACCCGCGCGCCCTCCTCCAGCCCGGCATACAAATTGGCGAGCGCCTGACCGTAAGTGTCGTGGAAATGCATCGCCAGCGATGCCATCGGCACCGCCTCGGCGCAGGCGCGCAGCAGCTCGCGCACTTTGGTCGGCGTGCCGACGCCGATGGTGTCGCCGAGCGACACCTCATAGCAGCCGAGATCCCACAGCGTGGTCGCAGCGTCGACCACCGCCTGCACCGGCACCTGGCCGTCGAACGGACAGCCGAGCACGCAGGAGATGTAGCCGCGCACCCTGACGCCATCGGCTTGCGCGCGGGCGATCACCGGCTTGAAGCGTTCGATCGACTCGGCGACCGAGCAGTTGATGTTGGCGCGCGAGAAGCCCTCGGACGCGGAAGCGAACACCGCCACCACCTGGGCGCCGGCGGCCCGCGCCGCCTCGTAGCCCTTCTCGTTCGGCACCAGCACGTGGAATTCGCCAGGGAGCTTGAGCGACGCGCGCAGCACCTCGTCGGAGCCGACCATCTGCGGCACCGCCTTCGGCGACACGAATGCGCCGACTTCCACCGTCGAGAGCCCCGCATCGACCAGCGCGGCGACGAAGGCGATCCGGTCCGCAACGCCGACCGGCATCTTCTCGTTCTGCAGCCCGTCGCGCGGGCCGACCTCGACGATGCGGATGGTGTCGCTCATCGCCGCGTCACTCCGGGTCCGGTTCGATCTCGGCGAGTTCGACGCCTTCCTGGACGATGTCGCCGACCTTGCATTTGATCGCTTTGAGCGTTCCCGCGAACGGCGCGCGCAGG
>NZ_FODT01000012.1 GCF_900110435.1 Rhodopseudomonas pseudopalustris | reverse complement strand
TGACCGTGGTGACTACGCTCGTGTGCTTTTTTACTATGCACACGAGGCCGCGGACGCGTCGTGCGTCCGGCGTTCCGCACGCCCTCTTCTTCGAGGGCGGAACGTTCCTCGCAAAGCCCGGGCGCAGATGCGCCGCGGAAATGCGAAGGCATGAGTTCTTGAAACGCGGCCGAATCCGGCATTCACCTCACCTTAACGATACCACACCCAGGCACCATTCAATTCACCCACTTGCGATTGGTTGTTAGGAACTCCCCGACATGGTGCCGGAATGCCCTACACGGTGTTCTCCAGATTCCTGCATCCCGACCCGCGGATTCGGCGCGAGCTCGTCGATCTGCTGCACACCTCGCTGCCGCAGGTGACGGCGATCAGCCTCACCTCCGTCACCGGCGCGGTGATCCTCGCGACGATCACCGGAGACCTGGGCTACGCTGTGATCTCGTTCTTCATTCTGGTGACGGCCACGGCCCGGATCGTCGCGCTGCTGCGCTACGAGTCTCACGCGGCGGAATTCTCCGATGCCGATGTGGTGCGGTGGGAGCGGATGTACGGCGCCGGCGCATGCGCCTTCGGTCTCGCGCTCGGCGCACTGTCCTATCGTTCGCTCGAACTCGACGATGCGCCCGGCGCCTGGCTGGCGTTCGGCCTCTCGATGTCCTACTGCGTCGGCATGGTGTCGCGTGCGGCGATCCGCCCCTGGATCATCCTGACCGCCGCGGCGACCTTGCTGCTGCCGACCATCGTCGCCGGCCTGCTGCGCAGCGAGGTGGCCTACCAGATCGGCGCCGGGATGCTGGTGTTCTTCTGGCTGACATTGCGGGAAGCCTCCAAGCATCTCAGCGAGGCCTTCGTCGAGCGGCTCGAGGACAAGCATCGCCTGGCGCGCCAGGCGACCCATGATTTCCTCACCGGCCTGCCGAACCGCGCCGCATTTCTCCAGGCGCTCGCGACCATCGAGGGCACTTTCACCATCATCGCCATCGACCTCGACGGGTTCAAATCGGTCAATGACCGTCACGGTCATCACGCCGGCGACGAATTGTTGCGTCAGGTCGCGAAGCGGCTGGCCTTGTGTACCGGCGCTGACGGCATCGCCGCGCGGTTCGGCGGCGACGAATTCATGCTGCTGAAGTCGATCACAGCCGGCGACGACGGGCGCGCCGAGGCGCTCGATCTGGCGCGCAGGGCCGTGATCGATCTCTCGATGCCTTACCGGTTGTCCGACGTGCCGGTTCGCATCGGCGCCAGCGCCGGCATTCTGGTCAGCGACCACGCGCTTGCGGCCGGCTCGACATCGCAACTGCTGGAGCGGGTCGACCGCGCGCTCTACAAGGCCAAGCGCGCCGGCGGCGGCACCGCCTGGTCGGACGCCGAGCCAGAGCCCGAACCCGAGCTCGAACGCCGCGCGAGCTGACATCCCCGCCCAAGGCGTTCAGGCACGGCGACGGACCATGGCCCGCGCATGGCCAGCATTCCCGCCCGCACGCCCCTTGCCATTTGCCGCCCACGCGCCAATCTCTGCCTCCCGCCCCCAAGACAGTCAGCTCAGCGACCGTTCGCACAGCGACAGTCCGCACAGCCCGGAGCCCCGCATGACCGACGCCCCCTACACGCCGCCCAAAGTCTGGATCTGGGACAAGGAGAACGGCGGCAAATTCGCGTCGATCAATCGGCCGGTCGCGGGCGCGACGCACGACAAGGAATTGCCGGTCGGCCGACATCCGCTGCAGCTCTATTCGCTGGCGACGCCGAACGGCCAGAAGGTCACGATCCTGCTCGAGGAGTTGCTCGCGGCCGGCCACAAGGACGCCGAATACGACGCGTGGCTGATCAAGATCGGCGACGGCGATCAGTTCGGTTCGGGCTTCGTCGCGGTCAATCCGAATTCGAAGATCCCCGCGCTGCTCGATCGCTCCGCCTCGCCGCCGATCCGCGTGTTCGAATCCGGCGCGATCCTGCTGTATCTCGCGGAGAAGTTCGGCGCGTTTCTGCCGACAACGCCGGCCGGCCGCGCCGAGTGCCTGTCGTGGCTGTTCTGGCAGATGGGCAGCGCGCCGTATCTCGGCGGCGGCTTCGGCCATTTCTACGCCTACGCGCCGGAGAAGTACGAATATCCGATCAACCGTTTTGCAATGGAAGTGAAGCGGCAGATGGACGTGCTCGATCGCCGCCTCGCCGAGACCGAATATCTGGCGGGCGCGGACTACTCGATCGCCGACATCGCGGTGTGGCCGTGGTACGGCGGCCTCGCCAAGGGGCTGCTATACGGCGACAGCGCCAGCTTCCTCGACGTCGAGAGCTACAAAAACGTCCAGCGCTGGACCAAGGCGATCGGCGACCGGCCGGCGGTCAAGCGCGGCCGCATCGTCAACCGTGTCACCGGCGATCCCGCCAGCCAGCTCCACGAACGCCACGACGCCAGCGACTTCGACACCAGCACGCAGGACAAGATCGCCGCGAAGACGGCGTAGGTGCGCGGCGCGTCAGAATAATAAGCTGGAGCTCCGGTTCTGATTCGATCGAAACCGGAAAAGCTCTAGATGCGTTCGACGCGATCGCCGATCCGGATCACGCCGCCCTCGAGCACGCGGGCGGTGAGACCGCCGCGGCCGCGGACGGCATTGTAGCCGCCTTCGCCGAATCCCTCTTCCATCCGACTGCACGGCGCGCAGTCCCCGGCCCCTTCCAGCAAGGCTTCGCCGATCCGAAACCGCTGCCCCTTCAGCGCCACCAGATTGATGCCGCGCGTCACGAGATTTCGCCGCAGCAATTCCGCAGCGACGTCGTCGCGGCCGAGGAACGCGGCGATCGCGGCCAGATCTTCGGCCGCGATCAGCGTCACCTGTCGGGCGCCGTTGGTGGTGGTGCGATAGCGATCGCCTTCGACGCCGCGGCCGGCGATCAGCGTCGCCTGCTGCGTGATCCGCATCGGCGCGCGACGCGCCGGCCGCAGCCCGATCCAGTCGAGCCGTCCCGGCCGCATCGGAGCGGCGATCAGTCGGCCGAGCGGCGTATCGGGTGCGAAAGACGTCATGCGGTCAGCGACAAGGCCGCAGCGCGGCGGTTGTTCCCGCGGTGCAGACGGCGCAGCCCGTCAGCTCTTCGGCAGCTTCGGGACCGACTCGGCGAAACCGTTGAAGCAAGCCAGCCGCTCGTCCTCTTCCTTGGTGAAGCGACAGTCGGCGACCGCCTTGGCGGCCTTCTGCTTGGCGCCGGGCTTCACCGCTTTCGGCTTCGGCGGGAAGATCGCGTCGTAGCAATCGAGTCGGCCCTTGCTGCCGTCCTCGATCTCGAGGCAGGCCTGCAACTGAACCGCGATCGACTGCTTGCCGGGCTTGGCCGGCTTGGCGTCGGCGTCGGTCGTGGCGATCTTCTCGCCGCGCGGCTTGACCTGCACCAGCGGCCGGTCGCCGACCATCGGCGGCGGGGAGCTCGGCGCGCTCTGGCTCTGCGCCAGCGCTGCGGTCGAAGCCAGCAGCGCCACCATGACAACCATCGTTCTCATCGAGATCCTCGTCGAATGTCGTCGAATGCGCTCGCCCAGCGCGGACCCGTGCGCATTCTGAGCGGCTGTTCAAAAGCGATCGCTTCCTCAAACCGGAGCGCGACGGCGCCGTCAAGCGCATTGGCCCGCGCACCCCGCGGTTTCCACCGCAGGCCACGCTCAGCGGCGAGATTGCGGCGGGTTTGGGGCGAACCGGCCGCATCCACCGCTGGAAAGCAGGCTGCTTCTGCGATAGTCAGGCGTCATGAGAATGTTGCTGATCGCTATCATCGGCGCTGCGCTTCCGGTTGCAGCAATGGGCGACGATAAACGTCCGACCAAGCCGCTGCCGGCGCCCGCGCCGAAACAAGCCAAGGGTAATCCTTGCGCCGCCTTCGGCGCCGGCTTCGCCCAGGTCGAAGGCAGCTCGACCTGCGTTCGAATCGGCGGCGCGCTGGAGGTCGGTGTCGGCGGCAGCAGCCGGCGCTGAACGGCCGGCCCGGACGCATCACGCAGCGCTGGCGCGGTTGTGACTGGCATGATTGCGGCGAATGCCAATGATTGCCGCATGACAGTTCTGCAACATCAGCGCCCGCCGCCGACCGACATCCCCGCCTGCGCCGACACCTGGCGGCTGGCGCCGCTGGCCGGCCTCGCTTTGCTGCTCGCTGCCCCCGGCATCGCCATCCACCTCGGCCTGCTTCCCTTCGCGTATCGGGTCCACGCGCTGTTGCTGGTGTCCGGCCTGTGCATCGGCCTGTGCGTATGGGCCGGCGTCTCTTTCTCGGAGCTGGGCTTTGGCAAGCCGCACCAATGGAGCCATTGGCTCGGCTGCGCGGCCGTCACGCTCGCGATCGCCGCGGTGATGCTGCTGCAGACGCAGATGTTCACGTTCGAAGCCAAGCCGCCGGCATGGCTGAGCTTCGCGCCGTTCTACGTGCTGGTGTCGAGTCCGTGCCAGGAAGTGGTGTGCCGCTCGATCCCGAAGCTGATCACCGACAGGCTGCAACGCGGCGGCTGGGCCTATGTGCTTTACTCGGCAGCGATGTTTTCGCTGATCCACCTCTGCTACGGCGACCCGGCGCTACTGCTCAACACGTTCCTGCTCGGCCTGGTGTGGGGCGCGGCCTATTTGTGGATGGCGAACATCTGGCCGCTGATCGTCTCGCACGCCGCAATCGGCACCCTGGCCTTCGCACTCGGACTGGCCTGAGCGCGAAGGCATTGTCGCAGCAAGGTCAGCGACCGCCGACCAGCGCCGTCGCCGGCAAACGCTGCAGACAGTCCTGATAGCCGACGCTGCTGAGCGCATACTTCGCGCGGCAGCCGCTATCGTAGCGCACCGCCACCACCGCCGCCGTCGTCATCGATGCCGACGCCTGCATCGGGTCGCTCTGACGAACGTTCTTGGCGTGAACGTTCTGCTTGCCGGCTTCTTCAGCGCTGGCGCTGAGCATCAACGGCGGCGCCAGGCAGGCAAGAACAACGGCGCCGGTCAGAATCGTCTTCTTCATCGTGTAGTCTCCATCTCGTAGTGGACTTGCGTGGTTGCCGTGTGGCGCGACACGCAACGCGGGGGCATTCCGATGACTACACGCAGTCCGCTGACGATTCGCTGACGGAGACTTCGCGAAATCGAACTAATTTAGCTTGTTAAGCAATCATTAAATCGAAGGCGGTTGCGTTGCCCTCGCATCTCGTCGCGAAACCGCAGGTTCCATCACCGCGCAAACCTGCGACGCATCGATTAGAGCGTCGAGCGAAGTGGAAACCGGTTCGCGTGAAGAAAACGCGTCAGAACAAAAAGTGAGAGCTCCGGTCTGATTCTATCAGAACCGGAAAAGCTCTTGTCCGTATCGCCGGCGTGGCAGTGATCAGATTTCGAGCTGCGTACCGAGTTCCACAACGCGGTCGGTCGGGATCTTGAAGAAGGTCGTCGCCCGCGTGGCGTTCAGCGTCATGAAGCTGAACAGCCGCTCGCGCCACAACGCCATGCCGGGATTGAGGCTCGGCACGAAGGTCTCGCGGCTCAGGAAGAACGACGTCGACATCATGTTGAACTCGTGTCCGAACTGTTTGCACAGCACAAGCGCCGCAGGCACGTCCGGCGTCTGCATGAATCCGTAGCGGATAATCAGACGATGGAAGCCGTCGCCGATATCGGTCATGTGCACGCGTTCGCTGTCCGGCACATAGGGCGTCTCCGCGGTGGTGACGGTCGTCAGCACCACGCGTTGATGGACGGTCTGGTTGTGCTTCAAATTGTGCAGCAACGCCGGCGGCACGCCGTCGGTCGCGGCGGTCAGAAACACCGCGGTGCCGCGGGCGCGCGACACGTTGGGTCCGAGCGCGCGCAGCACCACGTCGAGCGGCACCGCCTGCTTCTTGAGCTGCTTGCGCACGAGGGCGCGGCCGCGCCGCCATGTCGTCAGCACGGTGAAGGAAATGAAGCCGATGAACAGCGGGAACCAGCCGCCCTGCGCGACCTTGATGATATTCGCCGAGAAGAATGCGATGTCGACGGCCAGCAACGTGCCGACCACCGTGATCACCAGCGCCATGTTCCAGCGCCACAACAGCGCCATCACGAACGACACCAGAATGGTGTCGATCATCATCGTGCTTGTGACGGCGATGCCGTAGGCAGCCGCCAGATTGCTGGAGGACTGGAAGCCGACCACCAGCGCCATCACCGCCAGATACAAGGTCCAGTTGGTGAACGGCACGTAGATCTGCCCGGCCTCTTCGCCCGAGGTGTGGACGATCGTCATGCGGGGCAGCAGGCCGAGCTGGATCGCCTGCCGCGCCACCGAATAGGCGCCGGAGATCACCGCCTGCGATGCGATGACGGCGGCGAAAGTCGCCAGCGCGACCAGCGGCACCACCATCCATTCAGGCCCCATCCGGAAAAACGGATTCTGGATCGCGGAGGGATCGTGAATCAGCAACGCGCCCTGGCCGAAGTAATTCAGCAGCAGCGCCGGCAACACGAGGCAGAACCAGGCCAGCCGGATCGGGAAACGGCCGAAATGGCCCATGTCGGTGTAAAGGGCCTCGCCGCCGGTGACGGCGAGCACCACCGAGCCGAGCGCGTAAAAACTCATCAAAGGATGGCGGAACACGAACTCGAACGCGTAGGTCGGACTGATCGCCTTGAGCACGCCGGGCGCGTTGATGACGTTGACGATTCCGAGCACGGCGAGCGTGATGAACCATAGACACATCACCGGACCGAACAGCCGACCGACCAGGCCCGTGCCGCGCGACTGAATCGCGAAAAGCGCGGTCAATACGACCGCTGTAATCGGGACGACGTAAGGGCGCAGATCCGGCGTCACCACCTCGAGCCCCTCGACGGCGCTGAGCACCGAGATCGCCGGGGTGATCATACTGTCGCCGTAGAACAGCGCCGCGGCGATCACGCCGAGCATCATCAGCGGATAGTGCACGCGCCGGCCGCGCGTCAGCTCCGTCACCAGCGCCAGCAGCGCAAGACTGCCGCCCTCGCCGTGGTTGTCGGCGCGCATGATGACGATCACGTACTTCACCGTAACCAGCAACATCACGGTCCAGAACACCAGCGACAACACGCCGAAGATGTTTTCCGGGTTCACCGGAATCGGATGATGTCCGGAAAACGTCTCTTTCAGCGCGTAGAGCGGACTGGTCCCGATGTCGCCGAAGACGACGCCGACGGCGCTGACCAGCAGTCCGACACGGTTCTTGTGCTGGCTCATTGTCTACCCCCTGGGCCACGCTTGACCCACGTCTGGCGCGATTCAACCGGTCGGCCCGGACGCGAGGCGCGGCGCGCAACCGCATCGCCGACACGAGACGAATGGCGCGTCGCCGAGACCTTTCGGCCGGCGTCCGACCCCGGTGCCGTGCTTCTATTCATAGTGGCCGCGCCCTGTTGTTGACCTGGATCGGACAGGCTGACGTCGCCGGCCGCTCCAAGCGGTGATCCAATCATCGATTCGATACAAGATTGTGGGTCAGGCCGGATGACGCCGGACCGCTAGATCAAGAGGACGCATCGTCGAATCGCCATTCTGCTCTCGATTTCTGTTTGAGCCTGATCTGTCACGAAACCGACATCCACTTTTCGGGATCATGCTCTAGAAGCACAGGTTGCTCACAAGCTTCCCCTGCTTGTCCTTGATCACGAACGGGCAATCCGCCCGTTTCAGCGCCGCGGCGGCGTCGGAATTGCCGAGCGCGGCCGCCTTCTCGTAGAACCCCTTGGCTGCGGCTGTGTCCTGCGGTCCGCCGCGCCCGGCCTGGGCGAAAGCGCCCATTCGTTCCAGCGCGCCCGCATGCCCCTGCGCCGACGCCTTCTCGAACAGCGTCCGGGCGGCGACGTCGTCCTTCGGACCCCCGACGCCTTCCGCCAGCATCATGCCCAGCTGATACTGGGCTTCCGCGTTGGTTTCCGCCCCTTTGGCCAACAGCGCCCTGGTCTTGCCGGGGTCGGACGTCGTTCCGCCGCCGAGCGCCGCGAGATTGCTGACGCCGCGCGGATTGCCAGCGTCCGCAGCGCGTTCGAACAATTGCCGCGCCCGGCCGTCGTCCTTGGCGACGCCGGCGCCGGTCGCATAAGCGACGCCGAGCTCGACCATCGCCGAGCTGCTGCCCTTGTCGGCCGCCTTGCGGAAGGCGGCGATCGCGTCTGCCGATTGCCCGTTCGCGGCATAGGCACGACCGAGCGCGTATAATGCGCGGCGCGAACTGCCGGCGGCCGTACGACAATATCTGATCGCGGTCTCGATATCCGCCGGGGCGATGTCGGCGACGCCCCTGACGCCGGAGGGCTTGTCCGGATCGGCCGGGTCGGCCGCAATCCGGTCGCACAGCACGAGGTCCGCGGACTGCGCCAGCGCCGGCGCCGGCGCTGCGGCGCCCGCCAGCAGCAGCGGCACGACAAGTCCTCTGGCGATTCCCTGGGTGAACCCCTGGGCGATCGAACGCACGCCTGCAAATCTCGTCATCGGTCTGATTGTCCCTTTCAGCGTCGCGCCAGCTTCAGTGACGCCGCTGAGACGGATGTGATGCTGGCCCGCCAGCACGACGGCTCCAGCTCTGCCCCGTCGCCGTCACGATGCCCCCGAAAAGCCGATACCACGTCCCCGGCCGCCAAAGATCGGATGCTTATCCTTGGCCGGCGTGTGTTCCTGATCGAGAATTTGGCCTTTCCGGCGGCAAGCGGCGGACCTCTATAGCGTTTTCGAGCGAAGTGGATACCGGTTCGCGTCAAGAAAACGCGTCAGAACATCAAGCCAGGGCTTCGTTCTGATTCAATCAGAACCGCAGCCCTGGGCGCCAAATTTATAGAAGAACGCGTCGTCGCCGAGAATTCGCCCATCGGAGAATAGAATCATCCCCGTCAGGCCGGCTTCCACGCCGGTCCGATGCTGGCACATCCAAAAGGTGATGCATTTGCGCGTCGGATGTTGCGAGCCGCACAAGCGGAATATTTCGCCGGCGCACAACCGCTGCTACTCAAATGCGAACGCGCCGCTCAGGTCGGGCACGAATGTGATCAGGAGCAAGAGCAACGCCAGATTGCAGGCGGTCAAGATCAAGGCAGGTGGCAGGCATCAAGAGCTCCGACGATTGCGCCCGATCGATCGTGCGAGCCGAGTGACGACCGTGACTGCCGTCACGCTCAATCATCGGCGGCCGCGACGCTTGGAACCAAGGTAGACGTTCCTGGTTCATGCAGCACTCTTCACGAAGGACGATATCAATGACGATCTTGAAATGGGCTCTGATCTTTCTGGTGATTTCGGTGGTCGCCGGCATCTTCGGCTTCACCGGCGTCTCCGCGGCCTCCGCTGATCTTGCGCGCATCCTGTTCTATATCTTCGCTGCGATCTTCATCGTGCTGCTGATTCTCGGCTTCACAATCTTCCGGGCTTAGCGGGTTCGCGACGGGTTGACGCAGCCCTGACGTCCGCACGACGCAGGGCTGCCATAACCCGCATTTATGATTGATCTGCCGCAATCGCGGCGCGGCCGATTTCGACCAAGGTCTTGCCCGCACCGCCGATTCCATATTGCATTGCAACATCGGCTCCACTACGTAATTCCGCAACAAATGGGGCGGGTCGATGAGCGAAGATTGGAATACGAAGTACGGCGTCCGCCGCGTGCGGCGCGATCCTCCGACCTTGGAGGAAGCCATCTTTGCCGCGATGGGCATCACCGACGATCTGGAATCGCAAGCCGAAATCGCCGCGTCGCTGATGGGTCTGCCGGTCGAGCAGGTGCAGAGCGAGGTCCGGAAGGCCGGCCGCGCGGCCGCGCGCACGACCCGGGTTATTACTGGCGAGCAAGGCAGCCAACGATCGGTGGTCGTGGAGCGCCGGGTGTCGCGCCGGGTGATTGGTAACGACAAGCGGATCTGAGGGCGTCGCGGCGTTGTGAACGCTGCACTGCGCTTTCATGGACCACAAAGAAAACGCCGCGGGCATCAGCACGCGGCATTGGCATTTTCAGGGTAGCTGAATCGGTTTCTGGGTAGTTGAATCGGCAGGCATCAGGCTGCGCGATTGATGCCCGACATCTTGAGAAACAGACTCCAGCACGCGTGATTGAAATCGATCAGCGCGCTCGCCGCGCCGGCCGGGATTTCGATCGTCGGCGCATCTGTACGCGAGACTTCCTGATTGAGATCGATCGTACCGGTGGACTCACCCTGCCTGAAGGTCAGGTGAGCGCCGAACTTATTCGCGAGCGCGCGCATCGCCTGATTCTGCGATCCGGTGGTGATGCGCAGATTCTCGTAGCCGAGCGAACGCGCCACCTCCATCAACTGCTTGAACAAGATGCTTCCGATGCCCTTGCGTCGGAGGTGACCTTCCACGCTGAACGCGATTTCAGGCAGAGGATCCATGGAAAGATCGGGCTGATGCAATTCGGCCGCCGCATGCACGGCGCCGTCTTCAGCGAAATAGGCGATGATGATGGTGCCGTCGCCGCCGCACTTCATGGCATAGCGGTCGATGAAACCTTCATCCGCATAGCCGTTGAAACGATCGCGCCGGCTCTCTGCGTCCAGCCGCAGCAAATGGTCCCTCAGCAGCGGCAGTTCCTGGTTGATCAGCGACCTGATCGTCCCTTTGGACCCGGTGAGATCGGCGATGAGAGCGTCATACATTGATTCACATCTCCTTTGGGGACGACCCTCAAGGAGGCGTTCGATTCCCTAGACCAAAGGTATATTGTGCAACGCACAATATTTTTCAAGATCAAATGGCGGGCACGCCAGGGAAAACGACTGGCTTACCGCCATCGAACTTTGCAAAAACATCAATAAATCCAAGCTGCTTAACAAACCTTGAGCGAGCGCAAATTGACGCACCCGAAAGGTGCGTGTGCACCGCACTCTAGGGATGATACGAAGGCACGCTGGGCAATCGGCAACAGGTGTCAGAGCACCATCTGCGTCTGCGTCACCAGCGCGACCAGCCTGCCCTCCTCGGTCTCGATCCGGGTCTGCCAGACCTGGGTCCGTTTGCCCCGGTGCACCGGCGTGGCGATGGCGCGAACGGTGGTCCCCGCTTTGGCGGCCGCCACAAAGTTCGTCTTGCTCTCGAGCGTGGTCGTGCCTTTGGCGTCCGTTGGAAGATTGACGAAGGTCGCCGCGGCGCCGACCGTGTCGGCGAGCGCCATCACCGCTCCGCCATGGATCGCGTGGCCGAGGGTGCAGAGATCAGGCCGCACCAGCATGGTTGCGACGACGCGGTCCGGCGTGGCTTCGGCGAAGCTGATACCCATTGAAGCAGCAAACGGCAGCGGTTGCGAATTGATCAGCTCGAGCGGCGTCATCATCCCTCCTCGCGGCCCACTTGCACGCCGTGCGGCGGTGCGGGCTCGGTGTTAGTCCGGTGTGTCTTCGAACGTCGGCGGAACGTGCGTGCTTCGCCCGCCGAACACAATGACCTGTCAGGTCATGGCCCTCTATAGCGTTTCGAGCGAAGTGGATATCGGTGGATAACAGCTCGCGTCGAGAAAACGCATCATAACATCAAGTGAGAGCTTCGGTTCTGATTCAATCAGAACCAAAAAAGCTCTAAGTCGGCTCGACGCCGCACCACTCGGCAATGAACAGTGCGGTGGCCTTGGTGGATTGCCGCAGCGATTCGAGGTCGACGTATTCATTGAAGCCGTGCATCGCCGCGCCGCTGGCGCCGAAGCACAGGCTGGGGATGTTGTAGTTCAGCCCGTAGAACCGCGTGTCGGTCAGCGCGGTGAACACGAGATCCGACACCGCGCCGCCATAGACCGCATTGTAAGCCTTGCCGAAGGCTGCTTCGGGCTCGGCGGAATCCGTCAGTTCGTACCCGTCCGACAGAAAGCCCGACCACTCCACCTGCGGCGGATTGTTCGACAGAAACCGGTGATCGCGCGCTGCGGCCGCAACGCAAGCGAGGATCTCGGCCTGATGGTCGGCGACCGACCAGCCCGGCAGGATCGCGATCCGGCAGTCGACATCGCACCACGCCGGCACGCTGGAAGCCCAGTCACCGCCCTTGATGATGCCGGGATTGAAGTTGATCGGGTGCACTACGCCCTTGAAATGGTGGTCATCCGCCGCGCGCTTATTCCACTCCGCCTCGAGTGTCTCCAGCGCATGGATCAGATGATAGGCCGCCGTGATCGCGTTCGAGCCGGAGCCGGCTTCGAACACATGGACCGGATGGCCGCGCACCTTGAGACGAAACCAGATCACGCCGACCTGCGAGCGCACCATCTTTCCGCCGGTGGGCTCCGGAATGAAGCAGCAATCGGCACGATAGCCGCGCTGCAACGTCGACAGCGCGCCGACGCCCGTGCTCTCCTCCTCGATCACCGATTGGAAATGGATGCGCCCGGTCGGCGCCAGCCCCGCGGCCTTGATGGCGTCGAGCGCGTACAGCGCGCCGATGGTGCCCGACTTCATGTCGCACGCGCCGCGGCCATACATCCGGCCGTCCTTCACGACCGGCGAAAACGGCGGCGTGTCCCACATCTCCAGCGGTCCGGTCGGCACGACATCGCAATGTCCCTGCAGAATCAGCGAGCGGCCCGCGTTGTTCGCTGGACGGTAGGTCCCGACCACCGTTCGGGCCTTGGAGAAGTCGTGCGCGATCGGACCGTAGCCGCGCAGATCCTTCAAATCATCGAGGTCGATGTACCAGTCGTCGACCTCATAGCCGCGCTGCCGCAGCAGATCGCCGATCATATCCTGGCAAGGGCCTTCCGCGCCGCGCGTACTTGGGATCGCGACAAAATCTCGCGTGGCGGCAAGCTGGGCATCGAAGCCGGCATCGACGGCGTCAAGGATTCGGCGTTGGCGATCGTTGACACTCATACGGCGGTTGCTCCGTCTTGTTGTTGATCCGGCGAACGCGATCAAACCACAGATTGCCAAAATTTCCAGAGAGTTTGGTTGGGCCGTCGAATCACGCCATCGTCGGACCCGGCCCACGAAGGAGACCAGATGCCCTACGCTCGCTATGCCCGCCTGCCCTGTTCCGTCCTGATGTTGACGGGCGCCGTCGCATTGCTCTCGCTGGCGGGCCCTGCGGCTGCGCAGCACGTCTCGCGCGAACAGGACATCATCGATTTGCGGCTGGGTCAGAAAGTCCTGGTCGATGACGGATCGTGCCCCAACGGGCAGATCAAGGAAGTGATGGGAGCCACCCTGACCGAAGCAGGCGTCACCCGGACTGTTAAATGCGTGGCGCGCCTGCAGCGGCGTTGAACGGGCCGGATGGGTGAGATTGCCCGCGTGCGGCTATCCGGCTAATCGGCCGGGTCGAACATGCATTGCAGCGCCGGCTTCGCGATCAGCGTGAATGTCGCGCTGATCAGCGATTGCTTGGACGCAGGCACCCACTCGCTCTCGATCGTTGGCACGCCGCTTTCGCGCATTCCCCGCAGCAGCGCCTCGCGCAGGTCGCTATCCGGCACCACTGCAGCGGCGTGGTCGTGAAGACAACCGCAAACGGCGTCTGGATGCGCCCAGCGGCCCGCCATATGCCCGGTGCACTGGCGGATGAATTCCGTCCTTGGATCCTGAACCGCCAACAACGAGCGCGCCTGTGCCTGCGCGCTATTTCCTGCCATCAGCAAGCCTCCCAGCGCGACCGCACAGATACGGGACATCATCGACAGCCGACCAAGGCTCAAGTCAATCACGCGAGCAGCCCTATGTCTCGGCCACGATCATCGGCGCCCTGTGCGGCCGTCCAACCGATGTAAGAGAAAGCTCCGGCGCCCGGCAATCCGCCTTCGGAGGAGCCCGCAATCGACGGTCCGGCAAGCACGAACGCACAGGCGAGGAGCAGGCTCAGGATTCGCATCGACGTATCTCCGGATCGGACTCGGGCAGCGCGACCGCCATGATCTGTTGGCAGGCAGCTTGATAACCAAACGCTGTTTCCGGACGTCTGCTTCCTAACGGAAAATGGTTTCGTCGCCGATCCGATTGTTTCATCGCGGGGCGGAGCCATGAAACACAACGGAAGAAACGCGTTTTGTTTCAACAATCCGGTTCCGAAGGTCTTCCAGGTGATTTTGGGCGGCAAGCCATTCGGGCGTCAAACCATTCGCCCCAGTGCGAAACCGAGGCAAAATAACGCGGGCTGACATCAGAATGTCATTGCCGGAAGCTAATCAGACTACAGCCACGGCTGGGGCCGGAAAGTCCGGTGCTCCTGTGGCCTATTACTTCATGGGACTCGTTGCCACAGCCGTGGCGCGATCTGCAAGATTGTGTTAGCTTGCTTTCATCACGCACTTGGTACGAAGCAGCGCCGAGCGTTCCAGAAGCGCTGAAGCCGTATCGGATCATGGCTGTTGATTTGCTGGCAGTCACGACGAGCTGCCTGGGCCGATCTTGCGCGAATGCGCGGCCCGAGGCGTCGCCCCGATACATCACATCAGCCGTTCCCGACAACGGTCGTGCAACGATTTCGGTCGGCTCGCGTTGAAGAGGCTAGTGGAGGAACGTCGATGATAAACGATCCGCGTGTGAAAAGCGTGAAGACGGGCAGCGACCATGCTGTTGCGGGTCGCTTGGTTTCGGCCGTGACGACGTCGCGGAAGGCTGGACCTCCCGGGGAAATGGCTTTGCAGAGCTTATTCGGCCATCATGCAACACAGTCGATGCCACAGGGATTGGTTCGATTGGTCGGCTATCGCGACCCGTCGCGCCCATCAAGTGTGGAACTGCCGCGTACGAATCCGTCGAGATAATTTCGGCCCACGAGGCTCTCGACCTCAATCGGATTTTCGAACGCAATCGAACAACAGCGGAGCAAGAGGATTTGGCGGTTGCTCCGCTGCTGTCGAGTTCGCCGGAGTTACTTGAAGAACTCGCTGCACTTCTGGACCGCGGTATCGGATGCCCCCCACGGCATGATCGGCACCGATGACGTGGAGTTCTTCGGAGATCCCTCAATCAACCGGTCCGAGTAGACCATGTAGACCAGCACATTGCGTTTAGTGTCACAGCCCCGGACGATCTGCATTCTTTTGAAAAACATCGAGCGGCGCTTGCTGAACATGTCATCGGCCTGCTCGAGCTTATCCTTGAATCGGATCGGGCCGATCTGACGGCACGCCAGCGAGATGTCGGAGACTTCGTCCGCCAGGCCGAGCCATCCCTTGAACCCGCCCCGCTCCGGCACCGTGAAGTGGCAGGCGACGCCTTCGATCTCCGGATCGTCGATCCCATAGGTCGCGAGCTTGTCATTGGGACTGAGCAGCTTGAACACCGTGGAACGTCGGAAGACCAGGTCCGGATCATCGGCCGCTGCGGCAGATGCACATGACAGCGCGGTCACGGCGAGCGCAGCGAAAGCAGCGCATTTCAAGCGGTTCAGGACGGGTGTGGCGCGGCGAAGTCTCATCAGAATCTCCGTAAGCAGGCTGGCTGTCAGCCATGTGGGGGGCGACGAACCGTTGCGAAAGATGCCGGCGCACCCCGACTCTCGTTTAACCTCCTGTGAAGCTTTTTTGTTAAGGTTTGAATCAAATGCGCGGGCGAATACCGCGCCGACGCTGGTGAACGCGTATCGCGCCTGCGACACTAATCTGAGATTTCGTTCAATAGATTCGGGGACCACCGCGTGCGCCTGGAACAATCATCGAATTCGCCCGGACCTTCATTGCGCACCGGTAAGAGCGAGCTCAGCCCCGCAATCGTTTCCAGAGCTGCAATACGCGCCGGGATCCTGACTGCCGCAGGCGTCTTCGCTCTAGTCCCCGAAGCCAACGCCACGACCTGGTGGTGGCCGGAAAACGACAATGCAGTCTATGCCCCCGCTCAGCCGCCCCAAAAGCGGTATCCGCGGAAGCATCACCAACTCGACTCTCGACAGGAAAAGCTGATCGAGAAGCAGGCGACGAAACCGCAAGGGCCGTTGCTGATTTCGGTGTCGATCGATCAGCAGAAGCTCCGCGTCTACGACGCCAATGGCTTGCTTGCCGAATCGCCCGTGTCCACCGGGACCCGTAGCCACGCCACGCCGATGGGCGTCTTCAGCGTCATCCAGAAGAACAAATGGCACCGCTCCAACATCTACAGCGGCGCGCCGATGCCCTACATGCAGCGGATCACCTGGTCCGGCATTGCGTTGCACGCTGGCATGGTGCCGGGATACCCCGCATCTCACGGCTGCATCCGAATGCCGACGGCGTTCGCCACGAAGATGTGGGGTTGGACCCGAATGGGCGCACGAGTGATCGTCACGCCCGGCGACATTACGCCGACCAACTTTACGCACGCACTGCTGCTGACCAAGAGGCCCGCGCCCCCGGAGGCGCCGATGGCCTCCGATCCGCAGACGCCGACCAAATCGTCGAAATCCGACAAGGCCGGCGCGACTGAGCCGGCTAACGACTCGACATCCGCGCAACCTCCCGAGTTGCGCGCCAGCATTTCACTCGATGAGCCACGGGCTTCGGTGAAAACCGCCGACGCCAGCGCGACAAGCCCAAGCGGGAACGTCGTTCTGTCGGACTCCTCGAGGCGCCAGGACTCGTCAGAGCCGTTGGCTGCTCCCATGACCACCGCCAGCGCCGATGCACCTGCCGAATCGAGCGGCGGCGTCAGCAAGGACGACTCCGCCGACCGGACCGCCGACGCCCCGCCCCTGAATGACGTTTCCAAAGCAACCGGCGCCGAGCCGGATGCCGTCGACCCTTCGACCACCGCGACGATCGAAAAGGCGGCCGCGCCAAAGGCCGACGAATCCAAGGCTGTTGCCGCTGAAAAGGCGTTGCCTTCCAACGAGAAGACGCCGTCTGTTCAGACCTCGGATAAGCCCGACGGAAGCCCCGATGCGGTTCAGAGCAAGGACCAGTCCCGCGCCACCGATTCTGCCGAGAAACCCGCAGCCGAACTGCCCGTCGCCAAGCGCGGCGGCGGCCAGATTGCCATCTTCGTCAGCGGCAAGGACCAGAAGCTCTACGTCCGGCAAAACATGACCCCGCTGTTCGACGTGCCGGTCGCGATCGCGCCGAGTGACCGCCAGCTCGGCACTCACGTCTTTACCGCTGAACTGGCCAAGGACGACAGCATCCGCTGGACAGTAGTGTCGATGCCGAGCTCGCGCCGGACCGAAGACCAGAGCAACTCCCGCCGTCCCAAGAAGAACTTAGCGACAGAGGTGAAGGCTTCGTCTGAGACCGATAGCCCTGCCGCCGCGCTGGATCGACTGACGATCCCGCCGGAGGCAATGGCACGGGTCGCGGAAGCCATCACCACCGGCGCATCGCTCATCGTGTCCGATCAAGGCATCACGGCCAGCGGTGAAACCGGCCAGGGCACCGATTTCATTGTCCGGTTGCGGTAACCCGCCTCCTCCCGATCAATTGCCGGCCAAGCCCCCGGAAGCTGGTTGGTCGATTGTGTCGGTCAGCTGCGCAAGCCAACTGTGCGAATCTGCGGGCAACTCGTCGCGGACGAAGGATTAACGTTGCCCGGGCCGCTTTCATGCCTCTAGTTTGACGGCAATATGCGGCAGCGACTGCTGTGGCCTTTTGGCCGGCAGTGGACGACGGCGGAAGGACAACGGATATGCGGATCGCGACGGGTCTCCTGGTTGCAGGTGCAGTTTCTCTGAGCGCGCTCGGTGCGGCATGGTCCCAGGCGGCGCCGAAAACCAATGGCGCCACCGCTCAGCCGGCTCCCCCGCAGGCTGCTCCAGCTCCGGCGCCTGCTCCCGCTAAACAGGCTTGCGCCAATCCCGACGCGCTGGGCGTCGGCCGCGTCGTCGAGATCGACACCACTGGCGGTCCGGGATTCGGCTTCGAACACTTCAAGCAGCTCGATTTCCTGCGCGACAAGGAAGTCGTGCTCACCTTCGACGATGGCCCTTGGCCGAGCAACACGCCGGCGGTGGTGAAGGCGTTGGCCGACCAATGCACCAAGGCTATCTTTTTCCCGATCGGCAAACACGCCACCTATCACCCCGAGATCCTCAAGCAGGTTGCGGCGGCCGGCCACACCATCGGCTCGCACACCTGGTCCCATGCCAATCTCAGCAACAAGAAGCTGACCGAGCAACAGGCCAAGGACGAGATCGAAAAGGGATTCGCTGCAGTGAAATGGGCGATCGGCACCGCGCCCTCGCCATTCTTCCGCTTCCCGGCGCTGCAGCACCCTCCGGCGCTGGTGACATACCTCGGCACTCGCAACGTCGCGATGTTCTCCTGCGATCTGGACTCGTTCGACTTCAAGGCCCGGAAGCCCGAGCAGGTGATCGACACCGTGATGAAGAAGGTCGACAAACTCGGCAAGGGCATCATCCTGATGCACGACTTCCAGAAGAGCACGGCGGAGGCGTTGCCCGAACTGCTGCGGCGCCTGAAGGCCGGCGGCTACAAGGTCGTGCAGATGAAGGCCAAGGCGCCGGTCCAGACGCTGCCGCAATACGACGAGGAACTCGTCAAGAGCGCCGCACTGCCGACCGTCAGCGCGCGTCCGGTCAGTTCCGTGGTGCAGACGATCTCCGAGTGATTGGATAGCAATCTTGCGTTCTCATCCCCTGACGAACCGATGACGGGCGCGCCGACGCTCCGGATCGAAGGCTTCGTGATTGTCTCTGCCGAGGGCAACCTGGCGGATGACGATGGCGTTATGCCGGATGCGCTGAAGTTCCAGGGCGACCAGCAGTTCTTCTCCTCCTCGCTCGACCGCGCCGCGCTGATCGTCCACGGCCGCAACTCATTCGAGGATCAGCCGAACTCGCCGCAGCGCAAGCGCGTGCTTGTGACACGGCAGATCGAAAGCGTGGCGCCGGACGACACCAACCCCAACGCCGTGCTCTGGAATCCCGCCGGTGCGTCATTCGAGCAGGCCTGTGCGAAGGCCCAAATCGACGCCGGCATGGTCGCGATCATCGGCGGGCCGGACGTCTTCGCGATGTTCTTCGATCGCTACGACACATTCTGGCTGTCGGAAGCGCTGAACGTAAGCCTGCCCGGCGGCCAGCCCTGCTTTCCCGGCGTTCCGGCGCAGACGCCACAACAGCTCCTCGCCGCCCATGGGTTGACCGCGGCGGAACGGATCGTGTTCGACGCCGGCCAAGATGTCGGCGTCACACCGTGGCGACGAAGCTGAACCTTACACGTCGTTATAAGCCGGCTCAGCAGGCCTCGCTCCGCGGCCGATCCCGGCGATGATGAACAGCCCGCCGATCAGCGACAGGTTCTTCAGCGCATGGATCAGATTGTTCTGCGCGTCGACGCCGGTCTGGTTCCAGAAATCGTGATAGTAATAGATCGTCATCGCAACGAACAGGATCAGGATCAGCGCGAAGAAGCGCGCGCCGAAGTTCAGCGCGATCAGGATGCCGCACAACAACTCAGTGGCGCCTGCCGCGATCGCCAGCATCTGAGCGAACGGCATCCCCCCGGCGAGGCCTTCGAGCTGGGAGGTGTAGGTTGTCAGCATCTCCGGAATGACGATCTTCTGCGTCATCTGGGTGGTCGCGGCGATGTCGAGCAGCTTTGAAGCCCCGGAGAAGATGAACAGCACCGAGAAAAGGAAGCGCCCGAGAGCTATGAAGGCAGGCATTTTCGACCCCACTGGCAACGGCGAAAGCGGCGCAAACGCGCCGCAAGTATGAAGGGTCGCCCTGTGGTTTTCAAACGGTCAAACAATAGGCCGGCGGCTTACGCACCGCCGGCTGTGCAATTATTCACTTCGCTCGAAACGGCTCAACCGAACAGCGTACGCTGATGCCGCCCGGCCCGCTCCTGGGCTTCGACCACGGCGACCGCGGTCATGTTCAGAATGCCGCGCGACGTCACAGACGGCGTCAGGATGTGTGCCGGCCGCGCCGGTCCGATCAGGATCGGCCCCACCGGCAACGCCTCTCCCACCACCTTGATCATCTGGTAGGCGACGTTCGCAGTATCGAGGTTCGGCATGATCAAAATATTTGCGCCGCCTTCGAGCCGCGAATGCGGCAGGATCAGTTCACGCGCGGTCTGCGAAAGCGCCGTATCGCCCTGCATTTCGCCGTCAGCTTCGATCTCGGGATGACGCTCCGCGAGCAGTGCGGTTGCGCGGCGCATCTTCATCGACGACTCGGTCGGATAGCTGCCGAAATCCGAGTGAGACAGGAAGGCGATTCTCGGCTTGATGTTGAAGCGCTGCACATGGACTGCGGCAAGCGCGGCCACCTCGGCCAATTCCTCTGCGGTCGGATTGGGCCGCACTTGGGTGTCAGCGATGAAGATCGCACCCCTGCCGGTGATCAGCAGCGCCAGCGCCGCATAGTCCGAGACGCCGGGCAGCGAACCGATCACATCGCGCACATGGCGCAGATGGTTCATGTAGCGGCCGTCCAGACCGCAGATCATCGCGTCGGCTTCGCCGCGCGCCACCGCGAGCGCTGCGATCACCGTGGAGTTGGTCCGCACCACGGTGCGGGCCGCCGCCGGCGTCACGCCGGCGCGACCGGCGATGTCGATATAGGACTGCACGTAAGAGCGATAGCGTGGGTCGTCCTGCGGATTGACCAGGTCGAAATCCTCGCCGGGCCGGATCGACAGACCGGATCGCTTGATCCGCGCCTCGACCACCGACGGCCGGCCGACCAATATCGGTCGCGCCAGCTTTTCTTCGAGGATCACCTGCACGGCGTGCAGAACCCGCTCGTCCTCGCCTTCAGCGTAGATCACCCGCACCGGCTGTGCCTTGGCCTTGGCGAACAGCGGCTTCATCACGAGTCCGGACCGGAATGCGAAGCGCTCGAGCTGGGCGTAGTAGTCGTCGAACGAGGTGATCGGCCGGGTCGCAACGCCGGAATCCATCGCCGCCATCGCCACCGCAGGCGCGATGCGCAGGATCAGCCGGGGATCGAACGGGCTCGGGATCAGCGATCCCTCACCGAAGCCGAGCACTTCGTCGGTGTCGAGGCCCGCCGCGACCGGATCGGCCGGCGGATCACGCGCGAGTTGCGCGATCGCATCGACCGCAGCGACTTTCATCTCCTCGTTGATCGCGGTCGCGCCGACGTCGAGCGCGCCGCGGAAAATGTAGGGAAAGCACAGGACGTTGTTGACCTGGTTCGGCAAGTCCGAGCGACCGGTGCAGATCAAAGCGTCCGGACGCACCTTGCGGACCTCGTCCGGCATGATCTCCGGCGTCGGATTGGCGAGCGCCATCACCAACGGCTTCTCGGCCATTTGCATGACCATCTCTGGGGTCAGCACTTTCGGCCCGGATAGACCGAGGAACACATCAGCGCCGCCGATCACTTCGGCGAGGGTGCGCTTGTCGGTCTTCTGCGCGTAGACCGCCTTCCAGCGGTCCATCAGCACGGTGCGCCCCTCGTACACCAAGCCTTCGAGGTCACAGACCCAGATGTTCTTGCGCTCCGCGCCGAGCGACACCAGCAGGTTCAGACACGCCAGCGCAGCGGCGCCGGCGCCGGCGGTGACGATTTTGACCTCACTGAGTTCCTTGCGCTTCAACAGCAGTGCGTTCTTGACCGCAGCGCAGACGATGATCGCAGTGCCGTGCTGATCATCGTGGAACACCGGGATCTTCATCCGCTCCTTGAGCTGCGCCTCGATCTCGAAGCACTCCGGCCCCTTGATGTCCTCGAGATTGATGCCTCCGAAGGTCGGCTCCAGCGCGGCCACCGTCTCGACCACGCGCTCCACCGTGTCGGCGGCGATCTCGATGTCGAACACGTTGATGTCGGCGAATTTCTTGAACAGAACCGCCTTGCCTTCCATCACCGGCTTGGACGCGAGCGGGCCGATATTGCCGAGGCCGAGCACCGCCGTGCCGTTGGTGACCACCGCGACCAGATTGCCACGCACCGTCAGCGTGGCGGCCTGACCCGGATCGGCGGCAATCGCGTTACAGGCGGCGGCGACGCCCGGCGAATAGGCCAGCGCGAGGTCGCGCTGGTTGGCCAGCGGCTTCGACGCGTGGACCTCGAGTTTGCCGGGACGCGGCAGCCGATGATAGGCCAGCGCCGCAGCTTGAAGGTCTTCATAATTGGACGCCATGCATTCTCCCGGCGGCTTCGTCGTCGGCATCGGACCGTCGCGTCGACCGTTATCAGTTTTCTGGCAGATTGAGACGGATATGCAGCTCGCGCAACTGCTTGGGCGTCACCTGTGACGGCGCTCCCATCAGCAGGTCCTCGGCTCGTTGGTTCATCGGGAACAGCGAGATCTCACGCAGATTGTTGGTGCCGCATAGCAGCATGACGATGCGGTCGACGCCGGCGGCCATGCCGCCATGCGGCGGCGCGCCGTATTGGAAGGCGCGGTACATGCCGCCGAAGCGGTCCACCACTTCCTGCTCGCCATAGCCGGCGATCTCGAACGCCTTCACCATCGCCTCGGGGCGATGATTGCGGATGCCGCCGGAGGCGATCTCGAAGCCGTTGCAGGTGATGTCGTACTGGAACGCCTTGATCGTCAGCGGATCCTGACCGAGCAACGCATCCATACCGCCCTGCGGCATCGAGAACGGGTTGTGCGAGAAGTCGACCTTCTTGTCGTCCTCGTTGTACTCGTACATCGGGAAGTCGACCACCCAGGCGAGCGCGAACTGATCCTTGTCGATCAGGTTGAGCTCCTCGCCGACCTTGGTGCGGGCGAGCCCGGCGAACTTCACGAATTTCGACGGATCGCCCGCGACGAAAAACGCGGCGTCGCCCGCCTTCAGGCCGAGCGCGGCGCGGATCGCTTCGGTGCGCTCGGGGCCGATGTTGTTGGCCAAGGGACCAGCGCCCTCGCCGCCTTCTCGCCACATGATGTAGCCGAGGCCGGGCTGGCCTTCGCCTTGCGCCCAGGAGTTCATCCGGTCGCAGAACGCGCGGCTGCCGCCGCCCGGTCCCGGGATCGCCCAGACCTGATTACGCTCTTCTTCGAGCATCCGCGCGAACACCTTGAAGCCGGAGCCGCGGAAGTGCTCGGAGACATCCTGCATCTCGATCGGATTGCGCAGGTCCGGCTTGTCGGTGCCGTATTTGCGCATGCTGTCGGCATAAGGAATCCGCGGCCACCCCTTGGTGACGCGCTTGCCTTTGGCAAAATCTTCGAACACGCCGGTGATCACCGGCTCCATCGCAGCAAAAACATCGTCTTGCGTGACGAAGCTCATCTCGACGTCGAGCTGATAGAACTCGCCGGGCAGCCGGTCGGCGCGCGGGTCTTCGTCGCGGAAGCACGGTGCAATCTGGAAGTAGCGGTCGAAGCCCGACATCATCAGCAGTTGCTTGTACTGCTGCGGCGCCTGCGGCAGCGCGTAGAACTTGCCTGGATGAATCCGGCTCGGCACCAGGAAGTCGCGCGCGCCTTCCGGCGACGATGCGGTCAGGATCGGCGTCTGGAATTCGAAGAAGCCCTGCTGCTTCATCCGCGCGCGCATCGAGTCGACGATCGCGCCGCGGGTCATAATATTCTGGTGCAGCTTCTCGCGGCGCAGGTCGAGGAAGCGATAGCGCAGCCGGACATCCTCGGGATATTCCTGCTCGCCGAACACCGGCAGCGGCAATTCGCCGGCCGGACCCAACACTTCGATCTCGGTGATGAACAATTCGATCTTGCCGGTCGGCAAATCGTCATTGTCGGTGCCTTCGGGGCGGCGTCGCACGCGTCCGTCGATCCGCACCACCCATTCGGCGCGCAGCTTCTCGGCGTCCTTGAACGCCGGCGAGTCGGGATCGGCGACGCACTGGGTCAGGCCGTAATGGTCGCGCAGGTCGATGAACAGCAAGCCGCCATGGTCGCGGATGCGATGGCACCAGCCGGACAGGCGGACGGTCTGATCGATATCGCTGTCGCGGAGCGCGCCGCAAGTATGGGTTCGGTAACGGTGCATGGAAATCCCGGGAAAGCCGTCTAGGGGCAGAATCGAGCGTCCGCAGCCTTGCGGAGAGCGTCAGGGTTTACCCGAGCGAACCCATCGCGGCAACCAAATGCGGCCTTCGGTCGGCCGCATTCCAACGCCTTGACGCCCGACGCTGCCGGTCTGGGCGAGCTTGGCGACGCCGGTCCTTGCTAACGATCGCAGGAAGTCGGCAGAAGATATTGATGCGGGACGCTTTCCGGCTGATTGTCAGGGCAGCGAACCATTCCTATCTGGTGCCGGATGACAGTCCATTTCCCGTTTGACAACAGCTACGCGGCGCTGCCGGAAAACTTCTTCGCGCGGGTGGCTCCGACCCCGGTCGCCGCCCCGCGGCTGATCAAGCTCAACCGCCCGCTGGCCGAGCGGCTCGGGCTCGATCCGGACTGGCTGGACAGCCCCGAAGGCACGGAAATCCTCGCCGGTGCCCGCCTCCCGGAGGGCGCAGCCTCGATCGCGATGGCCTATGCGGGACACCAGTTCGGGCAATTCGTGCCGCAACTCGGCGATGGCCGCGCCATCCTGCTCGGAGAGGTAATCGACCAGGACGGCGTCCGCCGCGACATCCAGCTCAAGGGCTCCGGCCGCACGCCGTTTTCGCGGATGGGCGACGGCCGCGCCGCGCTCGGCCCGGTGCTGCGGGAGTATATTGTCAGTGAGGCGATGGCCGCGCTCGGCATCCCGACCACCCGCTCGCTCGCCGCGGTCCTGACAGGCGAACGCGTGGTGCGCGACCAAATTCAGCCCGGCGCGGTGCTGACGCGTGTCGCGTCGAGCCACATCCGCGTCGGCACATTCCAGTTCTTCGCCGCGCGCGGCGACCGCGAGGCGGTCCGGGCGCTGGCCGACCACGTCATCGCCCGGCACTATCCGGAGGCGGCGCAGGCCGACGCGCCCTACCTGGCGCTGCTTGAGGGCGTAATTGCGCGGCAGGCCGATCTGATCGCACGCTGGATGATGATCGGCTTTATCCACGGCGTGATGAACACCGACAATTGCTCGATCGCCGGCGAAACCATCGATTACGGCCCCTGCGCCTTTATGGACACGTTCGATCCCAAGACGGTGTTCTCCTCGATCGACCACATGGGCCGCTACGCCTTTGGCAACCAGCCGCCGATCGCGCTGTGGAACCTGACCCGGCTCGCCGAGTGCCTGGTGCCGCTCCTGTCCGCCGACGAGGACAAGGGCGTCGAGATCGCCCAGACCGTGCTCGGCGGCTTCGCCGAACGCTTCAATGCCACCTATCTGGCGGGGCTTGCGGCCAAGCTCGGCCTTTTCACCACCCAGGCGGACGATGCGCAGCTCTCGCAGGATTTTCTGGCCGCGATGGCCAAAGGCCGGGCCGATTTTACCCTCACCTTCCGCCGGCTGAGCGACGCCGCCATCGATCCGACCGAACTCGGCACGGTCCGGGCGCTGTTCGACGATCCTGCCGCCTTCGACGACTGGGCGCCGCGCTGGCGGCAACGGGTAACGGCCGAGCCGCAGGACGGCGCAGCCCGGCAGGCGGCGATGCGGGCGGTCAATCCGGCCTACATTCCGCGGAACCACCGGGTCGAGGCGGCGATCCGCGCCGCGGTCGATAAAGACGACTTCGGGCCGTTCCACGAACTGCTGACGGTGCTCACCAACCCCTTCCGGGAACAACCGGAATTCGACCGCTATGCGGACCCGCCGCAGCCCCATGAACGCGTGCTCGAAACCTTCTGCGGAACTTGATCGCCGCCCTTCGAGCGTGTCTAGTGCTTCGGATTCGATGGCTTTTTGGGCGACGACGCAGTGCCGGTCAATCACGCCCCGACGCCACCATTTCCGGAACGTGACAGAGTTTGATGGACCTGATTTCCACCACCGAGCAGCTCGCTGACGTCTGCACCCGCCTCGCCAGCCACCCCGTCATCACGGTCGACACCGAATTTCTGCGCGAGACGACCTATTATCCCCTGCTCTGCGTCGTGCAGATGGCAAGCCCCGATGAAGCGGTGGTGGTCGATACGCTGGCGCCGGGCATCGACCTCAAGCCATTCTTCGACCTGATGGCGAACGAGAACGTCCTGAAAGTCTTCCATGCCGCCCGTCAGGACATCGAAATCGTCTGGCACCGCGCCGGGATCGTGCCGCACCCGATCTTCGACACCCAAGTCGCGGCCATGGTGCTCGGCTATGGCGACAGCATCGCTTATGACCAGCTCGTTGAGCGCATCACCGGTCACCGGCCGGACAAGACCCATCGCTTCACCGACTGGTCGCGCCGGCCTCTGACCGACGAACAGCTTCACTACGCCGTCTCCGACGTGACCCATCTGCGCGACGTGTTTGCCGCGCTCGACGCCGACCTCAAGAAGCGCGACCGCAGCGATTGGGTCAGCGAGGAGATGGAAATCCTCACCTCGCCGAAAACCTACGACTTCCATCCCGAGAGCGCTTGGGAGCGGCTGAAAACCCGGGTTCGCAAGCCGAAGGAGCTTGCGGTCTTGATGGAGGTCGCTGCCTGGCGCGAACAGGAAGCCCAGACCCGCGACGTGCCACGCAGCCGCGTGCTCAAGGACGATGCGCTTGGCGACATCGCAACCCATGCACCGACTTCGCTGGAACGGCTTGCAACTCTCCGCTCGCTGCCGAAGGGGTTCGACCGCTCGAAATGGGGCACGGAGATCGTCGCCGCGGTCCAGCGCGGTCTGGCGCGCGACCCGCAGACGCTGCCGAAGATCGACAAGCCGCGCAACAATTCCAACGGCTCCTCCATCGTCGAGTTGCTGAAGGCGCTGCTGAGGATGACCTCGGAGCGCCACGCTGTCGCGGCCAAGGTGATCGCCACCGTCGACGACCTGGAGCAGATCGCGTGCGACGACAATGCCGACGTCGGGGCGCTCCGCGGTTGGCGGCGTGAACTGTTCGGCGATGCCGCCTTGGCGCTCAAGCAAGGCCGCCTCTCGCTCGCGATCGAAAAAGGCAAAGTGGTGCGGGTCGACCGCACCGCGGACGCAGGACGGCCCGTCGCAGATCAATGATCGTTCGTCAGCCGCCCAATCTGTTCCAGCTGTTCTTTCTGGTTCGGGGCTCAGTAGTACAGCGGATCTATCCGCAGGCCTTGGCCATCGCTGGACTTTCGGTCGCGGTGGTCTGGACGCATCATGCCTATCCAGGGCTGGTCGCCGATTTCAACAGCGCACCGTTCGCCGTGCTCGGGATCGCGCTGTCGGTCTTCATGGGCTTTCGTAACAGCGCCTGCTACGATCGCTGGTGGGAGGCACGTCGGCATTGGGGCGAACTGATCTGTCTCAGTCGCAACCTGTCGCGCCAGACCTTGATCCTGCAACAGTCGGGCGACGGTACCGACCTCAGCCGACCGACGCTGTTGACGCTGGCGATCGCCTTTGCCCAATCGCTGGTTCTCCACCTCCGCCCCGGCGGCGACACCGACAAGGTCGAGCGACGCCTCACGCCCGAGATTCTGGCGCGCTACAACACCAGCCGCAATCCACCCGAGGTGTTGCTGGCGGCCATGCAAGCCGAAATCGCCGCGCAGCATCGCAACGGTCAGCTGCGCGACATCCCGTTCCAAATGCTCGACCACACCATCGGGCAAATGGCGATGGTGCAAGCCGCCTGCGAACGGATCCGTTCGACGCCAGTGCCGTTCGGCTACACGCTGCTCCTTCACCGAACGGCTTATGTGTACTGCTTCCTGCTGCCTTTCGGCTTCGCCAACACGCTCGGCTGGTTGACGCCGTTCGCCACTGCGCTGGCGGCCTATACGTTCTTCGGACTGGATGCGTTGGGATCCGAGCTGGAAGAGCCGTTCGGACAGCTCCCCAACGATCTGCCTATCGGAGCACTCGCCGACACGATCGAACTCAACCTGCGTGAGGCGCTCGGTGAAACCGACCTGCCCGCTCTGCCGCGCCCTGTCGACCACATCCTGATCTGAGCGGCGGCGGCAAAGCTCAGCGCCGCACGATCGTCCCGGCGCGGCCGACCATCCGGCCGAGTTGCTTGAAGCGGCTGCCGACGCGGTCGGCGACCAGGTCGACCAGCTCGTGTTCGAACACCAGCATCAGCTTACGGCCACTGCTGCGGAAATGCGTCGCCGGCAGCACGCCAGGCCGCGCCGCGCTGATCAGATGCGCGACCCGGAATGCGGCGCCGAGCAGCCGCGCGCGCTCGTCCATCGCCGGCGTCACCAGTTCGCGGACCGGTCCCGGCGGTTCGTTCTGCTCGCTGAATCCGGCATAGCGATAGAACACCGACAGCGCCATGAAGGCGCGTTCCTGGTGGGTCACGTCGCCGAAATTGCCGTTGGCGATCAGCGCCAGGGTCTGCTCGCCGCGATGATCGGGATGGACCCGCCAGCCGATATCCGACATCAGACAGGCAGCACGGCGCAGCCGTCGATCGTCCTCGGTCTCGCGCACCTTGGCGACGCGAAACAACCGGTCGGTCCATCCGATCAGTTCCTCGGCGTGGCGCGCCGAGCGCGACAGCAGCGCATTGAGGTCCTGTGCCGCGCATATCAGGCCGTCCTTGGCGCGCTCTGCGACCGGCAATTGCTCGTACAGCAATCCCTCGCGGACCCCGTAGGTCGAGAACACGATGGCCTTCGGTTTGGAAGCTTCGATGACGTATTCGAGGACCAGCGCCGCGTAGGCGAGCAACGGCCGCCTTGCATCGGCAACGAGGTCGATATCGGCGAGTTGATCGGTCGAGGCCAGCACGCGCAGCCGCTTGGCGAAGCGGAGCGCTTCCGCCGCCGGTATCGAATAGCCGTGCATCACTTTGAGCGAGTAGCCGCTTTGCGCGATGTGAATGCGGGCGAGCGCGCGCCAGGTGCCGCCGACCGCGTAGAAAGAGCGCCCGCGCGCGGCCTTCAACGGCAGCGCCCCCGCAAGCGCATCCTTGGCGATACGCTCGGCGCGCTTCAGTGATTTCTGCGAGGCGTCCTGGAGCGCCAGGCTGCCGAGCGGCAGCGTCACGCCCTTGCGAACCTGACTGCCGCGGACATCGATCAATTCCAGCGAGCCGCCGCCAAGATCGCCGACGATGCCGTTCGGCTTGTGCACGCCGGAGATCACGCCGAGCGCCGACAGCTTGGCCTCGCGCGGCCCCGACAAGATTTCGATGGTCACGCCGCAGATCTGCTCGGCCGCCGCGATGAATTCCAGCCCGTTGCTGGCGTCGCGGCAGGCCGCGGTGGCGATGGCGTAGACCCGGCTGACCTTCATCACCCGGATCAGCGCACGGAACCGCCGCAGCGCAGTCAGTGCCTTGTCTACGGCATCGGCCGCGAGCAGACCGGTGCTTTGCACCTCACGGCCGAGACCGCACAATGCCTTTTCGTTGAAAACCGTGATCAGGCTGCGCGCCAGCGACTCGTAGACCACGAGACGCACCGAATTCGAGCCGATATCGATCACGGCGACGCTGGTTTCGCGCCTGCGCGCCTGCCTGGTCAACGTCCCAGGTCCTCAAGAGGGCTGGTTGCGCTCCGAGCGACGCGTGAGGCGACGTGGCGACGATTCCTTGAGGGACTTTCCACGGCCGGACAGACTCGGATTGGTCATGAAGTAGTTATGGACGTTGAAAGGCTCCTCACCTTTCGCGGCCTTCATACGCGTCGACGACCCGTCCGGCAACAATTGCCAGCTTTGCTCGGTATCTTTCAGGTTCGCCACCATGATCTGTTCGAGGACTTGCTGGTGCACGGTAGGGTTGAGCAACGGGCACAACACCTCCACCCGGCGATCAAGATTGCGGGGCATCATATCGGCGGACGAGATGTACACCGCCGCCTTGGCGCTCGGGAGGCCGTGGCCATTGCCGAAGCAATAGATCCGGCCGTGCTCGAGGAACCGGCCGATGATCGATTTGACGCGAATATTCTCCGACAGGCCGGGAACGCCGGGGCGCAGGCAGCAGATGCCGCGAACCACCAGCTCCACAGGAACCCCGGCCCTGGAGGCCTCGTACAGCGCGTCGATGATCTCCGGGTCGACCAGCGAGTTCATCTTCAGCCAGATTGCCGCCGGCTTGCCGTGGCGTGCGAACGTCGTCTCGCCACGGATGTGGTTGAGCATCGTTCTGCGTAGCGTGATCGGCGACACCGACATCTTCTCGATATCGGTCGGTTCGGCATAGCCGGTGATGTAGTTGAACACCCGCGCCACGTCGCGACCGATGATCGGGTCGGAGGTGAAGAACGAAAGGTCGGTGTAGATGCGCGCTGTCACCGGATGGTAGTTGCCGGTGCCGGTGTGGACGTATGTGGTCAGCCCGGAATCTTCGCGCCGGACCACCAGCGACAGCTTGGCGTGTGTCTTCAGTTCGAGGAAGCCGTATACCACCTGCACGCCGGCGCGCTCGAGGTCGCGCGCCCAGCGGATGTTGGCTTCCTCGTCGAACCGAGCCTTCAGCTCGATCAGCGCGGTCACCGACTTGCCGGCCTCGGCGGCTTCCGCCAGCGCTTTCACGATCGGAGAATTGTTGGAGGTGCGGTACAGCGTCTGCTTGATCGCCACCACATTGGGATCGCGCGCTGCCTGCTGCAGGAACTGCACGACAACGTCGAACGATTCATACGGATGATGGACGATCAGGTCCTTCTGCCGGATCGCCGCAAACACGTCGCCGCCGTGATCGCGCACCCGTTCCGGGTGACGCGGCACATAGGGTGCGAATTCCAGGTCAGGGCGATCGAGCCGCGTCAATTGCGACAGTTCGTTCATCGCCAGCACGCCGTCGACCAGGGTCACCTCATCGTCGGAGGTGGCGAGCGCATGTTGCACGAAGGCGCGCAATTCCTCCGGCATCGAGGCTTCGAGCTTGAGCCGGATCACCGAGCCGTGGCGCCTGCGCTTCAGCGCGGTCTCCAGCAACCGAACAAGGTCCTCGGCTTCTTCCTCGATTTCCAGTTCGGAATCCCTGATCACCCGGAACGCACCCTGCCCCTTGACGACGTAGCCCGGGAACAATTGGCCGATGAACAGCGAGGTCGCCTGCTCCAGCGTGATCAGCCGCACCTCTTTGCCGGTCGAGGGCAATCGGATGAAGCGATCGATCTTTCCAGGCATGCGGATCAGCGCATTCATCGACTTGCCGTCGGTGACCCGCGCCAGCTGCAGCGCCATGGTGAAGCCGAGGCTTGGAATGAACGGAAAAGGATGTGCCGGATCGATCGCCAATGGCGTCAGCAACGGGAAGACGTGGTGCAGGAAGTAGTCGGAGAGCCAACTATGCTCAGTCTTACTGACGTCGCGACCGTCGAGCAGCACGATGCCGACCTCGGCGAGCGCGCTGCGCAGATCGCGCCAGATCGCCTGCTGGTCGCAGCCGAGCTTCGAGATCGCGTCGTTGATCAGCACCAGCTGCTCCGCCGGCGTCAGCCCGTCGGGACTCCGCTCGACGATGCCTTCGCGAACCTGGGCCTTGATGCCGGCGACGCGAACCATGAAGAACTCGTCGAGATTGTTCGCCGAAATCGACAGGAAGCGGACTCGTTCGAGCACCGGGTGGCGCGGATTGACCGACTCTTCGAGGACGCGGCGATTGAAATGCAGCCACGACAACTCGCGATTGATGAACCGTTCGGGCCCAGCAGCGATCACGGACGCCGGCTCGGGTCCGCCCTTTTTTTCTTCGATGACAATGGCTTGTTCGGCGTCCATGAGAAATCGGTCCAGTGCATTACGGGCGTCGTGCCGGGATCGGCGGTGCGGCCAGACAATGCTGCACGCACAAGACGTTTCCATGACATTGAGAGACCTGGCGAAGATGTCGTCAAGCCGGACCGACAGCCAGGATGCCGCAGGGACTCAGTCTTCGCGCAGGAGTTCGGCGGCGAGCGCGCGCGTCACCGGACGGCCGAGGCGCAAGGCCTCGGTGTCGAGCCGCTCCACCGCCTGGCGCGCGGCGGCAAAAGAGCGATCGATCCGGTTGGCGAGGTAGCCGACCAGATTGGCGTCGATGCTCATCTGGCGATCGGCGCAGAACTTGACGATCAGCGCCCGAAACAACGCGTCGTCGGGCGCCAGCAGCGAGACGACAGGAACCGCCCGCAATCGCGACCGCAGATCGCGCAACTCGGCCGGAAACGCCGAGGGCGCCAGCCGCGCCGTGATCAGCACATAGGCCTCGTCCTCACGCGCCAGATTCATCAAATGGAACAGGGCGCGCTCGTCGAAACTACCGGGAGTCAGATCTTCGACCACCAGAGCACCGGTAGCGAGTTCACCGGGTACGTTCGCGGGTGTCAGTGCCTGGGCCGATGTCGAACGCGCCCCCGCCTGCTCGGCCCAGATCGACGCCAGATGGCTCTTGCCGCTCCCCTCGGGGCCGACCAGCAGCATGATGCGGTTCGGCCAGTCGGGCCAGCTTTCGATCAGCTTGAGTGCGGCGGTGTTGGCGGTGCCTTCGAGGAAATCCTCGCGCGACAGGCTCTCGGCGTGCGGCAGGTCCAGAGCCAATTGACGGGGTTGTACGCGGACTGCCACGGGGTCGCTCCATGCCGGCCCGCTCTGCGCGGCCGGCCGACGCGTTTCAGCGGCGAGGCTCGATCGTGCTCATATGCCGCGTCCACTCAATGAGATAGAGGGAGACCGAAACCAAGGTCAAGAGCGTGACCGAAATCATGAGGATAAGGTCGTAAGGCGCCGGCTCAATGTCGAAACCGAGAGCGCCGAGCACGACCGCCGCAAATCCAACCTGTGCTACGGTATTCAGCTTGGAGACCATCAGCGGTTTCATCGGTACCGGCTTGCCGAACAGCCAGGAAATGATCACCGCCCCGACGATCATGATGTCGCGCGACACAACGAGGATCACCAGCCAGCGCGGGATCGCCCCCCAGATCCCAAGCGAAACATAGATCGAGACCAATAGCGCCTTGTCGGCCAGCGGGTCCAGCAACGCACCGAGCTCGCTGCTCATATTGAAGCGCTTGGCAAGAAACCCGTCGACCGCGTCGCTGACGCCGGCAATGACGAACACCGCGAAGGCGATTGCCATTTCATTCGACGCAATTGCCCAGACAATGACCGGCACCAGCAGGATGCGGCCAATCGTAATAATATTCGGAATGCTATTAGACAACGACATACATTTCATACGTTAGCCGACGTAAGTGTTTGATATTGTATCGCTTGCGTCGGCGAATTTGACAAGCTAGAACGGCATACATACAACTTTGGGGCGCATTTTTGGGCACGAGTACCGGAATTGGAAGCGTCGGCTATCAACTGCTTCGCGAATTATACTACGGTTTGGCTATTGGCTTTTCGTGGAATGCGGTGTGGCTCGACGAGAGCGAAACTTGGGTCTGGCGGCGGTTCAACCGCAGCACCGGCCGCATCGAGACAAGGCCGGCAACAGCCGAAGAGCAGACCGCGCTGCAAGCCTGGTGGTCGATCAAGTAAGGTCAGCCGAACATGGCGCCGAGCCCGCCGCCCAGCAGCGCCTTCCTGCGCTGCTGGTCTGCGGCCTGAGCTTCGGCCTGCTCCCGGTTTGCGCTCCCCGCGAACGCCGCGGCGAGATTGTCGAATGGCGAAGCCGACATTACGGCGGCCGGCGGCGCGCCCCACACGGTCGCCGCGGGTGTCGCGAGCAATCGCGAAGCAGGTGCGTCGGCCGTCACTGCCGGCGCGCCGCCGAACAGTTCCTGCGCCTTCCCGAACCTGTTCGCCCAGCCGTGCCCGGCTTCCGGGTTAGCCGCCGTGTAACCTGCGGGGCGCTCGTACATCATGCCGGCGCGCGTGGCGCTGCGGACGTCGGTCGAGGCGCGCAGCGCGTCGCCCGCCCGCTTCTCGGTCGTGTTCAGCTCGCGATCGAGATAGCCGAGTTGCGTGTCGAGGCTGTTCGCGTCCTGGCCCGTTTCGCGCGCGAAGTTGTAAAGGCCCGACAGGCGATCGCCGCGCCACTGAAAGACGCCCTTCGCGGTGCCGTTGTCGCCGACCGCGTCGGTTCGCAAGCCGCTCTCTTGAATGCCGTGGCCGACGAGCGCCGCCGCTTGATGCGGCTGATAGCCGCGCTTTAGCAGCCACTGCATCGCGTATTGGACACTATCGGCCATTTTGTCTCTTTACTTTAGCATACAAGCGACATACCACAATACGGAGAAACTCAACCGCAGAAGGTATCACCTATGCCTGACAGTGACAACGTGCTGAGGCCAGTATTCGGGAAGCGCGCGTTCGCGATCGACGCGGACTTCGATGGTGCGGAGGCCGAATGCGTCACCGCCGCAACAGAACGTGTTTTTTCGGATCCGCCACGCGAGATCGAGCCTTTGTCAGCCATTGACCCTACGACGTGGACCGGCAGAACGTCGCCGCGCGAGTATGTTGTAGCGCGAGTAAGAAACTTGCTACCGGTTGATGAACAAGGGTGTGTCTACAGATACGTCGTGGTTCAGCATATCGTTGGTGGCCTGCCCACCCAGGACCCGTGCGTCATGAACGGTTGGTTTGCGCGCTACTCCGACGCGGCGGCGTGCGCTAAGCTGCTGATCGAAAAACTACCTAAAGGTTGGGTGACGTACATCATGAAGTTGCACTCCGTTGTCGAAGCGTAAGCCCCTAACCGTCGCTCTGATAGCCCGCCGCTTTGGCGTCAGCGAAGCGGCGGTATATCGCATCATCCGCGTTGCCCGCGACAAGCAGTCTGATCATCTTTGGCCTGTCCGTGTGCTTGCGGAGCGGCAAGGGTTCAGTAAGGCGCTAACCACGAACGTTCTGATGGCGTTAAGGCGCGACGGCGATTCGGCGTTGCGAGAGCTGCGCCGCGGGGTTAGCGGCGCGGCTAGAGCGAACCTGTGCCGCACCATCCTGGCCTCCCGCGACCCGGACGTGAAAGCCGCGCTTGCGGAAAACAGGCGGATGCTTAAAAAGATCGCCTCCGGGGTCTGACGAGGCATGTCCAAGGCGCAAGCCCAAAGCTCGCCAGGGCCGACGTAGCCGGCGTTTCTAGCCCCGGAGGCTACTTCTTCGTGATCGCGTCTTTTATCGGGTCTTCCTCCCCCGGCGGCTTCGCCGTCAGGATCTCGGTCAACGTCGAGGCTTCATTGCCGAGGTAGGTTTTCGCGGTTCGCGCGAGCGCCGCCCGGTTCGCCGGGTTGCCCTCGCTGAGCAGCCGCGCGGCCAGCTCGGGGTCGAGCAGTGCACGATCGAGCAGCTTTTCAATCGCCTCGCCCTGCGCGCCGCGCACGGCGCGCCGGGCGACAACCGAACCAAGCGCCGTCAGCATGAAGCCGAGCGACGTCTGCCCGCGCTTGTAGGCGTAGAAACGGCTCTGCAGCGTCTCGGGCGTGAGCACCTGAGAAATGCTTTGCGCCGTCCCCGACGTGTTAGGGACCCTCGTGCGCGATCGCAAGTCCACGTTCTGCAGCTCGTCGGCGATACGCCGAACATTCGACAGGTGCTCCGGGTCACCGCGGTATAGCCGCTCGGCGACGGCTGCGTTTCCTGGCTCATCTAGAAAATTCTTCAGCTTGTTCGGCATCCATGGTTGCGTTCCGTCGAGTGTGCGCGTCGTCTCGCCGTTAGAGCGCGTTTTCGACTGCATCAAATCCCAAAACGACTTCCGCGCGCCGGCTACTGCCGCCGGATCGTTGTTTACGAAGCTCAGCAGCTCGTCCATCGCGGCGCCGGGTTTATTTGATGCGAGGACACCCTTAAGCGCGTCTTGCGATCGCTCGTCGCCATACTGCAGGTAGCGGCCGATGGTCCCGCGGCCGGGCGTATCGGGCGTGCCGAGGTCACGCACGAGCCCGGTTTCGGCTTCCTGCGCGCGGGTCAGCGCTGCGCGAAGCCCGGCCGCATTGTCCAGCTCTTGGCGCGTGCCGTCGAACCGCTGGTCCGACAGGATGGTGCTGTACCGCGTCAAATAGTCGCGAAGCTGATCCGGTCGATCGAGCAGCTTACGATCGCGAACGTCAGCGAGGATCTGATCGCGCACCGACGACACCACGCGTTCGTCATTGCCGGCTTCGCGCATCAGCGCTCGGAAGTCATCGATTCGCCCTTCGTCGGCCTGCACGAATTTCTGAGCGACTGCGCTGTCAGGTTGGCGGTATACGCCCTCGGTGCGATCGAGCGTCTGCGCGATCGCTGTCTGTGGTCGAGTGAAACGGTCGTGGTAGTCGACCGTCGCGGCGCGCGCAGCCTCGTAGTCGACGCGCAGCTCGGGCGGCACGGCGTTGTCGAGGTAGTTGTCCAGCGCCGTGACGTGTTGGTCGATGATACGCGCCTCGTTGGTTCGGCCCGCCGTCAGCGCTTCGCGCGACGCGTCCGTGAGCGCGCTGCGCAGGCCGGTGACTTCCCGGATCGGCTGCACAATCGTCTCGGTGACCGGTTCACCCTGCGCGTCGAGCCGTGGCGGGTCAACCGGGCGCTCGCCCGACAAACGCTGCGGGATTTCTACCTCCGGCGGTCGGAACCTCTCAGCCTCCGCGGTGGACAATCCCCGCCGCACTCCGGCGAAGTCACTTGCGAGCGGCGCCATATCGACATGCGCGCTGCTCCGGTTGATCGGCGTCCAAGCCGCCGCAAGCATGTCGCGAGCTTGTTCGCTGGCCCCTTCCAGCGCCGCGCGAATGTTCGCGCCCCGCCCTTCACCGACCAAAACGGGGTGCAGGCTCTGCGTTGCGCGTTCGAAGTCGTCGGCGGCGTTCTGCGACTGCACGCTCGCGTCCATCAGCCGGCGATCGCGCTCCAGCCCCAGTTCGGCGCGCAGGTCCGCCGGGTTGCCGTCCGGCGCGTTCCGGTTGATTGCCCGATCGACGGCCGCTGCGTTTTCGGTGCGGCGCGCGGTGAAGCGCATGGCGCTCGGGCCGGACTGACGGCCATATTCGAGATTGGCCAGCCCGGCGTCGCCGGTGCGGTCGGCGACGCCGTCCTTGAAGCCCGGTATCACCGCGTCAACCTGGGAGCCGCGCGTGATCGCGTCGACGAGCGGCTGCGTATCGACCGGCTTGCCTTCCACCTTCGGCAGCGTGTCGGCGTTGTTGGCGATGCGATCGACAACGGCTTCCGTGACGTTCTTGTTGCTGAACTTGTCGGGCTGGAAAATCGCCTGGGCGATGTCCTTCGCGGGGCCGCCAACCATGCGCGCCGCGCCGAGCCCGGCCGCGCCGCCGACCGCCCCGAGAATGTCCGCGGTGTTCGCCCAGGCGCCGTGCTCTTTCGCGCCGCCAGCGCGCGCCGCTTCGCTGGCGACGGCCGCGCCACCGCCAGCGGCAGCGGCCGTCGCCATTTCCTTGCCGGCGAAGCCCGCGGGGTTGATCGCCGCGGGCTCGACGAACATCCGCGCCAGCACCGGCAACTCGCGCGCCGCCTGCACGCCCATCCTGCCGGCGTGGATCGCCGCGCCGACCGGGAGCGCCGCAGCGCCGATCTCTTCGGCGCCGCGCGTCAGCATTCGCTCGGTGGCCGTGCTCGGCGGCCGGACGTCAGGGATTGCACCGTTGAGCCGCAACAGGTCGTCGAGCTGCGCCGAGCCGCCGACCGGCTTCTGGCTCACCGGCAGGCCGGTCCAGGACAAGCCCGCATTCACGAGGTCCACAGGCAGGCCGACGATTTTCGATAGGCCGCGCCGAATGCCTGCGGGCACATACGCCGCCTGGTCGGCGACGTTCGCGAGCGTCGTCCCGCCGCCCATGATGGCTGACTTGATCCGGTCCATGGTTGACGGCACCGGCGGGTTGGCCGCAGCGCTCAGCGCCGCAATGTCGGCCCCTGCGTTCGCATCCATGACTTCCGGCTGCTGCGCGAGCGTTCGGTTCGCGTCGGCGCCAACGCTCGACAGCGAGGGGCCGGCGAACCGCTTCTGCATCGCCGCGGCCATCGTGCCGCGATCGGTGCCGTCCGGAAACTCGACAATACTGCCGTCCGGCGCTTCAACCTCGATCATTCAATCTGCCCCGTTGCCGGATTGAAGCGCAGACGCTGCGGCGCACCCGACGCAGCGGCGGGCGGTGCGGCCGTGGGCGCGGGCGCGCCCTGCCCGATCCTCGCTGCGGTTGGCGAAGACGGCGCCAAGATGTTGCGCCGCCGCTCAATGACCGTGTCGAGCGCGTCGAGTGTCGCGAGCGTACGTTGCGCGTTGCCGGTCAAGCCGCCGTTCCCGAGTGCCCGCGCGACTTGCTGATAGCGATCGTTCGAGATCCGGCCGTTCGGGTCGAGCACCTTCGCGACTTGCGCCGTCAGAAGCGTTTCGAGCATGTTTGTCGCCGGAATGCTTGGGTCGAAATTCGCGAATTTCGCGACGATCTCGGGCGGCACATTGCCCGCAGCGATATCCGCCTTGATGCTCTTCATGTTGGCGTCCAGCAGCTTGCCAACTTCACCGCCCGCAGCGATCACGTCTTGCACCGTGCCGCGTATCGAGCCGACGAGGCCCTGCGAGCCGGGGTTCGTCACGATAATGCTGCGGAGCTGCTTCGACGTGTCTTGCGCCAGCGCAAGATCGACAAGCATACCGTCTACGTTGTTCTGCGTGCTGGCCCCGAGCCCCGTGCTCTGCTTGTCGCCCTGTAGGTTGGCCGAATAGGTCTGCGTACCTGGCGGCAGCTCTGCGCCGGTCTGCGTCTCCTTCCACTTCCCGGTGTCGCGGTCATACGCCGCCGTACCGGTGCGGCCATCCGGGGTCTTGAAGTTCGCAGTTTGCGCCGGCAGCGTATCCCGCTCGTAGGGGGTCTTGCCGACAGCGTCCGGCGTGAAAGTCACTACAGGCTTTTCGTCGGCCCCCACTACGTTCGTCGTGCCGACGCCCTGCATGACGATCGCGCGCTGTTCGTTCGGGCGCAGCCCGCCGATGATCGCGGCCTTCACTTCGCTGTCCGTCGGCGGCTTCGGCGCGCCTTCCACCACACTGCCGTCCGGCCGCACCGCGCGCTGACCTTGGTTGACGGTGACGTTGCCGCCGAGCGACTGCGGCAAGCCCGTGGCGGCCTGCGTCTGCTGCGGCAGGACGACAGTCTGGCCATCGCTCACGGTGATCGGCGTAGCGTACAGCCGCGACAACGCGCCATCGCTATTGATCCGCGCCACGTCCCGTTGCGCGCCGGCCGAAACATCCTGCCCCCGCCGCGTCGTCGCGTTGTTCTGATCTTGCGCATAAAAGCTCTGCACCGGCGCGTAGTTGCCGACGGCGATGTTCTTCCGGTCGAAATTCGGGTCGGTCGGGTTGGCGAACAGCTCTGCCAGCCGCGCTGCCTTCTCGCGCTCGGCGGCGCCCCTCACGTAGCCGAGCGTATCGCTGCCGCTCGGCGTTGCGAACGCGGACGCGAGATTGTCGAACGCGGACGCAAGCCCCGGGTCGAAGTAGTAACTGTTCCGCCTGATCGCCATGTCAGTGCCCGTACGTCAGGAAAGGTGACGCCCCCGAAGCGAAAACGCCCGACTGCGCGCCAGCCGTTGCCGCTGCCGGCGCGAGGGGTGCGAAGGTTCCGGACAGCCCTGCAGTCAGCCCGACCTTGCCGAGGCCGGCGAGCAGATCGGCGAGGCCTTTGTTCTGATCGCCAGCATGGCCGGCGGCGTCGAGTTCGAGCGCCTGCACGCCGGCCGATCCCTTCTTGTAGCCGCCGATTTGACCGATCGCGCCGGCGTCGCGCGCCTGCCCGCGGCTGATCGTCCCGAGCAGATCGCCGAAGGCTTGCAGATTGCCGCGCGCCTCGCCCTGTTGAAGGCCGAACATCCTCGCGATTTCCTGCCTGTTGCCGATCTCGCGATTGACGACGTCGGACGACGACGCCGGCAGCGCTGTTCCGGGCGTCACCTCCCCGCCGCCGACCGCGGAGCGGAACATGTCGGACAGCTTCTTCGCGCGGTCCACCATTTGCGTGTCGAAACCCGCGTAGCGCGCCAGCGCGCCGCTGTTGATGCCCGCGGCTTCCGTATCGAGCGCCTGTTGCCGCGTTCGCTCACCGTTCACCGCGGCAAGCCGCGCGCTGTTGACCTCGTCCTGCGCGTTGCCCGCGAACATGGACGACAACAGCGTTGTCCCCGCGCCAGCGCCTGCAAGCAAAAGCGGAAGCATCACGACACCTTTACGGAGCTGCCGGACCCGAACAGTCCGGTGTTGAACGGGGCTTTAACCACACCGCCGCTATACGCCTGCGCACGCTCGGCCGCCGCTTGGGCCCCGAGCGCGCTCGTGAAGTTCGCGAAAACTGAGCTGAGCGGGCTGAACGGCGTCGGCTGAGATAACGACTGCGCACGAGAGAGTGCGCTATTCACGGCCCCCTCGGTGTCGCCCGAGGCGGTCAGCATCTTGATCAGGTCGGCCCGCGCCGACTCGACATTCGACCGCGTTTCGTTGGCCGCGGCGTTCGCATTGTCGTGAACGCCTTGCCGCGCGGCGTCGAACGTTCGCTGAAATTCGGCCTCTTTTTCGGCCCGTGTAGAGCTGTCGAGCAGGTTCGAGCGCGCGAGCGAGAAGGTCAGTTGCTTCCGCGCCTCGCCCGCCTGTTGGTCAAGCTGCGGCAACGCGTATTTCAGGTACGCGTCGCGCCGGCCGTTGTAGAAATCATCGGTGAAGCCCCCGAAGCCCCCGTTGTCGAATGGAGCTGCTGGCGCGGCTGGCGTGGGGCCGCCCGCGGCTCCCCCGGTCGCAACGAAGGCTTTCGCGTCGCCGATCGACATCTGCGGCGCCGGCGCGGCGATCGGTGCATAGGGAGTACCGTCAAACATCGAATTGATGCGCGCGGTGCCGTCGCGGATCTTCGCTTGTCGCGCTTGCTCGTCCTGCCGCGCCTGTGCCGCGATCTGCGCCGAGTTGTCGCCGCCACCCTTCTTTGCCATCACGCGCCCCGCTTTCGCGTGACGAAGGCCCCCACGCGCTCGAAACCGAAATGGCCGAGCAGCCTTGTGGTTCTCTCCGTCGTCAGCCGGTTGTCGTTGCCGCCGGTGCTCTTGACCGCGCCGAGGCGGTCACTCCAGCGGCAAAACTCAGCTATCAGAAGCGCGGCGGCCCGAGTGCCGCGATAGTCGGGGTGCACGAACGTACCACACAGCGTTGTGAAAATGCCATCCGAGAAATCAAACGCCGATATCGTCGCCTGAAGGACGCCGGCCACCCTCCCGCGGTCATCGCAAAAGAAGAACGTCGGGGCGGCCGTGTCGAGGTACCGCCTGAAAGTCGCAGCCGCCGCCTGCTCGCTGAAGGGCTCGTCCGGATAGCTTTCCGCCATGGCCATTCGCGCCAGCTCGACAAACGTGCCGAGTTCTTCTTCGAGAGGCAGCCTAACGAACACTCAGTCCTCCCCCTGAATAGCGAAGCGGATAGCCGCCGCAGCAACTTTCTTGTAGCCCGGCCCGGCGCCGACGAACCGAAGCGAGATGTGAGTTGAGGCCGCGCGGTAAGTGATCGTCGGAACGCCGTACGTCGTGCGCGAAACGGTTGCGATCTTCTCGGACGCCAGCAGGTTCGTCGGATCTAGCCCGGCCTCGACGCGCCAGTCTCCGACGCACGCCACGTCGATAGCTGTGAAGTCTTTCGTCCGTGCGGGCACATCCGCGTCAAGATAGGGCGTCTGCAACTCCGGGGCCGTGTCGTCATAAACAAGCGCCGCGCCGAGCCCGCCGTAGCTATAGATCGTGTCTCCGGAGCGGATGAACACTTTCCGTTTCAGCACCTGGGCGTCGTTGATCTTGAACGGCGCACCGTTGCCGGCGGGCCTGTATGTCGACCACGCGCTGATTTTCGAGCCAGTGAAGAATGACAGAACGAAAATCTCGTCGGGGAAGAGCAACCAGAAACGGCCGTCGGACGGCTCGATCAGGCCGATAACCTCGCTCCGCTGCTTCTCTGACAGGCTCTGCAACTTCGCCACGACAAGGGGGTCAACCGGAATGCCGATATCCGACGTTGACGCGGCGTTCGACGCGTCGCGTGACCGCAGGGACCGAACGCCGCTCTCATCGAGGAAGAACAGATCATTGTCGCCGAATTGCGTCACGCTGCGCGGGAAGCGCGTGCCCATGTTGTTAAGGGTTTGAGCCTGCTTGTTGTTTGACGGGTCAGGGTCGACGTACCAGACGAGAATATCCCGGTTCGCGAACACAACGACGAAATTCAGATACTTCCCGAGCGCCTGAAGCGTCTCCGCGCCGGACGTCTCCGTCGACATATCGATGAAGCCGGCGCCGGTGTTGGTCGTCTGAAAACCAGTCGGAACCTTGACGCCAGAGAAGAATAGGCTGGGGCCACCAGTAACATACACTTTCGAGCCGACTGTCTTCGCGAAGGTGCCCGACTGGAACACTGCCCCCGGGGCCAGGCCGTTAGCCAGCACGATCCCTGACGAAGGAGAAACGACGAGCCCGCGGGCGAGCGTCGGCGTCACAGTGTAGCCGTTCGATCCGACACCCGGCGCCACGGCCAGGACATTGACCCGCGCCCCCACGGCCGTCGCCGTGTAGTCGGGCGTCGAAGAGTAGTTGTTGACCGCTTCGGCGATGGCCTGCGCGGTGTCCGCGTTGCTGCCGCGCCAGTCGACCGCGTCCCCGATGATCGACACGCCGTTGACCGTCAGATCGACCAGGGCCGACGGGAGCGCGATCTGGCCGCCCGACATTGTGCCGACACCCGTCACTGTCGCGTCGCCGCTAACTGTGACCGTGATCGGGAGGCCGTTCGCGACGGTGTTAGCGGCGGCCGACGCAATCAGGACCGTGACCCCGCTCGACGTCGCTGTGTAATCGGGGTTTGTGGCCGCCGCGTTGATCGCCGCGGCGATGGCCGCTGCCGTTGTTGCGTTGGCCCCGGTGTGTTGGACGGACCCAACGTGCAGCGCGACACCGTTTATCGCGACGGACAGGCGGTTGCTGACGCCGGCCGTGCCGCCGGACACCGTGAACGATCCGGTTGCGGGCGTCGCCGCTTGAATGCCGCCCGCGACGATCGTGAACGACGCCCGCGCGCGGCCGTCCTGCCAATCTGTGACCCGAGCGCCGTCGTAGAAGTGGTATTGCGACCCGTCAACATACTCCGCAACGACGTATAGCTTGCCGGCGAACATGTCGGCCGACATGACCCGGTGAAGCGCTGTTGCCCCGTCCGGATGCTGCAAGCGTTGATACGTCACACCCTTCGGCATGGCTGGCGCCGCGGCGTGGCCGAACACGTGGAGCCCCGTGCGGCCTACAGCCAGGCCGACGGTCTGCCCCGCCGGCAAGGTGTACTCCGGGACGAAAGCGGCGCGCTGCTCGAACTCGCCACCGCGGGTTATGTGGCCGTCAACGGCGCGGATCGCGAACCCGCCGGGCAGTGCCTCCGGCATACGCCGAGCGTCCAGGCCACCTTTGAAGTCGCGCAGCCAGATCGTGCTCATGCGTTGCTCGGCGGCCGGTATTGCCCGACGAACATGCGCCGCGGCTGAGCGATATCGCCGAGCCCGAACACCTTGAATTCGCGACGAGGCGTCAGCTCACCTTTGAGCCTCGCCAGGCGCTTGTTCGCCATGTTGAGCGCGACTTTTCCCGCCTCTGTCATCCCGAGGTGTTTCGCCGCGGCGTACAGATAGATTAACTGATCGTCGATATCGCAACGGTCGCTGCCGGCCACGAGCGGGCGCAGCGGGCGGATGCCCCCAACCTTGATGTAGCCCTCTTGCGAAGCCAGCACGCCGTTAGCGTCCGGCACCGGCCAAATCTCGATCTGCTCGCCTTCGTAAATGCGCCAGCGCCGCGCGGGCGACGCGCGCTGATCGAGCGCGCTGTCGTGCGCCGCATAGTGATCAGCGTCGATGCCGGCGTCCAACCTGCGCCATCGGCCGTCAACCTTCACCTCGATCAACTCAATGCGGTCGATCAGCATGTCGTTCTTGACGTCATAGAACCGCTGACCGGCTTGCAACTGATATAGACGCTCGATGCGCAGGTGCGGCCATGTGAAGTCCTCCCACAACCATTCCTGCGTCGACTGGAGCAGCGCGACCTGTTGATCGCGCGCCCCGGCGTTATGCGCGGCGCTCGGTGATGCCTTTATCTCGACGCGGAACTTGTCGAGAAGTTTCGTCAGTGTGACGTCGCGCATAGTTCTGGCCTTCAGTCCATGATGCCTTGACCGTCGTCCATGTCACCGATCCCGTCGTCACCATCGTCGGCCTCGCCGCCGCTTTCCCCCTGCGTCGCGGGTTGCGCCTTTGCCGGCTGCGGCGCCTTCTTGCTTCGTCGCCCCTGCGCTTTATCGGGCACGACTTCGGCCGGCTCTGCGCGGGGCTTCGCCCGGCTGGTCGGCTTGAAGAAGCTCTCGTCCAGATCCAGCTCGTCGAGGCGCTCGAACACGCGCGCCGCGACGCCGGGAAATAGGTTGTCGACAACCGGCTTGTCATCGGCGAAGCGCGCCCGGCCGTAAATGCCGATAAGACGCTCGCGTTCCTGCCGGTGTGTGCGATCGGTCTCGCCGGTCGGCTCAACATCGTTGACGGCCGCCTCCCCGTGGATAGCGCGGAGCACCGCGATCTCCGCGGCGGTGACGCCCCATTTCATGACCGTGTTGCCGTCGTCGCCGCCGATCGACAGCAGAATATTTGCGGTTTCCATATCGAAGCCTCCGAAGGTTTGGGCGCGGTGAAGTGAGTAGCGGGGCCGAAGCCCCGCTGTCGCGGTTAGTAGTTGAAGTCCTGATTGAGACGGACACGGACGAACAGCACGCCCTCACCTTCGGCGAAGGCGGTCACACCCGACGCCTTGAGCGACAGCTTGCTCGCCGGCGTCAGCTTGTTGTTGCCGGTGATCGCCGAGCCGGCGATGACCTTGCCCAGCGGCGTAGCGGCGGCCGACGTCAGCGCGACGACGCCGCCGGTCACGTCAGTCGTGTCGATCTCCAGGTTGAGCGACGCAGCCTTCCCCGCCGTCGTTACGGGGTCGGTCGTGACGAACTCGGCGTATTCGAGTGCGCCGAATACGCCCGGGCGCATTTCCGTGACGACGTCGCCGTTAGCGACTTTCGCGAGCTTGAGCGGGAATTGCAGGAAGATCACCTGATTGCCGTCCTGCTGGTCGGCGTTCACCGCCAGCCGCGTTCCGGCGGGCCAGGTGTAGCCGCTCTGGTTGGTGATCGTGATGGCCGCGGCGCCGAACGAAAACGCGACGCCCGCGCCGGCAGCGATCTTGTCGTTGTCGTTCAACATGACGTAATGACCGGAGCCGGCGTTGCCGGCGTTGTAGTTGTTCTGCGACGTTCCGGCCGGGTAGCCGATATCGACGGTGGCGTTGTTGGCGACAGCGCTCGCGAGCACCATCGCGTTCGAAGACGATCGGTTAGACGGCATAGCTGGTGATCCTTGATTTGAGAGGGACGCGTATCGACGGGCGCACCGGCGCCCGCCGTATCACGCTGTCTTACTTGATATCGTACACCGCGGACGTGTTGAGCTGCTTGGCGATCAGCACGCAGGTCGTAGAAATGCCGTTGTACATCACCATGCGGTCATACGGCCGGGCCGGCTTGTGCTTGCTCATGCGCTTGCCGTTCAGGTAGAGCAGCCGCAAACCGGTGCGCCCCATGTCGAGGACATACATGCGCTTCGACAGGCCGATATCGTCGAGCGTCGGGTCCCACTCGATCGGGATCTGCTTCCATTCCACCGCGCCTTGGCTTCCGTCGACCTTTCCGCCGAGCCCGTTCGTGGTGTAGTAGCCGTTGGCGCGCATTTCCTTGCGGTACGCCGCGATGAAATCCGAGCCGGCGAACAGCTTGTAGCGCGTCGAGCCCTTGCGGTACTTCGAGAGCAACAGCCATTCTTTCTCCAGGAACTCGATCAGAGCCCCACCGTTGGCCGTTGCCGACGTGATCGCGTCCTGCCCGCCGGCCAGCCCGTTCACGACGGTCGCCGCCCGGTTGCGCCAGTACGGGTTGGCGACGCGCGACAGACTGCCGGTCATGCCGGCGGCGGGCACGTCGAGGATGATCGACTGAATGCCGGCGAAGGCTTTCGCGTCGGTCGAGCCGTCGCTGTGCAACAGACGATCGAAGCTGAACGCGAAGTCCTCGCCGAGCGTTTCGTTCTTCTCGTCGAGAAGGTTGGCGAGCGCGTGATCCTCGCGGCCATCCATCGGGCTCGTCGACACTTCGCCGTCGTCCTCGACGATATCGATGCCGTCGATCTTCAGCTCGGTATGCGTCACCTGCTGGCCGATGAAGTGCTCTTTCCACGGGAATTTCGCCCGCTTGATGCCGACCGGATTGTAGTAGCTGAGCTGGTCGTCGCCGGTGTAGCCAGAAAGCGAACCGCCGCCCTGGCCCGACTTGACGCCAAAGCTCACGTAGTCCTTGCCGCCCGAGAATTTGCCGGCTGCAGCATTGAATGCCTGCAGCATCGGCTTGTTCGCGACGTTCTGCACCCAAACCTTGCCCTTATCGATAAAGGCTTCGAGCGTAGCATTGTTGATGTTCGCGATTTCTTCCGCGGTAAACGCCATTGGTCCGTGACCCTGATTTAGTTCGTGACGCGCCGATTAGCTCGAACAATGTCGAGCGTTGACTTCGGCGCCTCGCGAACAGTGCCTGCCTTGACCCCGCCCGTTACGGGACGCGTGGCTGGTCTCTTCTGCGACTGCTGCGCGGCGGCCGGGAGGACGAACGTTGAATTGACGGCGTCATAGGCCTTTTTGAGCTGGGCCTTGACGCCGGCTGCGTCCCTCGGCTTGCCTTCTGCCATCTGAAGAAATGCCAGTTCCCGGAAAAGCGCGGGCTTTTTTGCAGCGAAGTTCGGGTCTTTGGCGGCGCGGTCCGCTTCCCACGTGTCGGCGGCGCCGGTCAGGTCTCGAACGCGCTGGGCGTCCTGGTCCCTCTGTTGCCGCTGCTGATCGAAGCTCTGCCGGCTCTCGTGCGACTTCGACTTCGCACGCTCGCGACTGATCTCCATCGCCGTATCGTGGGTTAACTCACCCTTTTCGACACGCTGACGCAGATCGTCCGGCAGGATTTCTCCGGCCGCGACAAGCAGATCCTGCAACCACGGCTTCAGCTCCGCGAATGCGCCTGCCGGGTCCACCTTCGCACGAGCGAAGGCGGCAAGGGCGTTGGCGGCTTCGTCCGCCGAGAGGTTGTTCGTGTCGAGATAGCTCTGCACGTTGCGATAACGGACAGCATCTTCCCGAAGCGAATTCTTCTCGGCGATCAGCGCTTGAAAACGTGGGTGCTTGTTGAACGGGACGTCGGAATAATCGTCCGGTTCAGTGGTAGCAGGTGCGCCGGTGTCTTCCCCGGCTTCGTTGACTTCGGCTGACGAGGCCGCATCGGCTGACACTTCACGATCGTTGACCACGTCACGGACAACATCGAGAAGGCCAGCGTCTTCGTCGGTCGCGTTGGACGAGGTCGCGATTTCGCCCTCGCCGCCCTCGGGCGGGTTGGTCGAGGCGTCCAGGGTTTGGCCGTCGGACGAGCCCGGCTCTTCAACGTCGTCCGTCAAATTCGAGATTTTCATAAACCCCTCTACGGTTTGGTGCAGCAAAACGTATCCCATTGACCGCGTTGTATCAAGTCATTGAATACAAACAGATCACACGCGGTTATTGCCCATTGGCGCCTCACTGCCCGGTTGGACTTCCGACGGCCCCTTCGGCGCGTTGCTAGCCCCCGCCGCGCCCTGCGCGCTCGGGTCGTTTACCGCGCCGGCTGCGCTGGGCTGCGCGTTCTGGTTGAGGGCCGCTATCGACGGCATACCTTCAACGAGCGCCTCGGTCAGATCCATGCGGTCATCGAGGCGGCGCAACGTTTCCTTCGCGAGCCAATACGGCTTGATCGAACCCATCTGGATCAGCAGCGGCAGTATCTCCCTCCAGTTCTTGATCTCGATTGCCTGGTTCGGCTTGCCCATCGAGCCGGCCTCGATCTCAAGATAGATTTCGCCGGCAATGTCAGCGAGCGACATCTGCGGCCAGACCGCACCCGGGCCGACGATCTGCTTTACCTGCTCTTCTGACATTTCGCGGAGCAGTATCTGCCCGGCCGCGCGGGCCAGGGTGGACATGAAGCCGTCAAGGTCGTCCACGCTGGAGCTGTCGGCCGTGCTGGTGCTGCCGGCGGCGATCGCCGCCTCGGTAGCGCTCGAACTCGACACGCCGCCAAGCTGGGCTTCCTGAGCGCCGACGACGAGCTGGGCGTCACCGAAGCTCTCCCCCGTGTCGTAGAGGTTCGGGTCGACGCCGGGCACTGGCATAGCCTGCAGCACCTTTGAGATATCGGTGCCGGGGTCCATGTTGAGCCCGATCGCGTCGTAAGGTTTCATTTTCGAAATCTTTTTGACGTCTTCTTCCTCGAACACGCCGTTCGGGAAAACCCAGCGTGGCCGCCGAGCTTCCCGGTGCTCGCGTTTGCCCTGCCGCGACCTGTTGTGCTCATTCTGCATGTCGCTCAGCAGGTGCACGTCCGACGGCGGGAAAAGTTCGTCCTCACTCTCGACCGCGTTGAAGGTCAAAGCAAACACCGGCCAGAAGTCTTCAACATACACGTCCGGCGCTGCCGGCTCGCGCAAGAACGCGTCGTGGCCGTCCGCCACGAAATAGACCAACCCGCTCGGCTTGTCGTAGTGCTTCCACACACGAACGAGGCCGTCGGACGGGCCAGGCGTCATGTCGCCGCCGTCCTCGTCGAACACCACGCCGACAGCCTCCCGGTAGGCCTTGCCGTCGGCCGTGTACGGGGCGAACTTCTTCAAATCGACGTCGAACAGCTCGCGGACCTCGTCGACGGTGTAGTCGTACTCGAGCGTGAGGTGGCGCGCGCCGATGAAGCCTGTCAGGGTTTTGCAGAGCTGGTCGGGGATCACCTTCGTCGAGCGCGGGTAGTCGAAGATCAGGCCCTCGCGCATGACGATCTCGGGCTCGCTCTGGAGCGCCGCGACTGACGCCTCCAGCTCGGCCATCTCCGCGTCTGCGCTCTCGATCTCGCCTTCAGCCGCGCGCTCGGCGAGCGTGCGCAGATGGCCGAGGCGCGCCCGCGCGTCAGCGAGCCTCTCGACGATACCCGGGCGCGGGCCGTATTCCCGCTGAAACCCCAGCTCGACGTAACCAACGCCCGTCGTGCATGTCCGCCGCACGAGCTGCTTGGCGCCGGTCTTGAAGTCGACCGGCTTCTGCTCCTTGAGCGCCTTCGCGTAGAGGATCTCCAGCGTCTTGCCGATTTTGTCGAGCTGTTTCCGCCGCTCCAACCCCTGTTGGAAGTCCTCCAGCAAGGCGCTCGCCGCCATCGCTTCCGGCGGCGGCTGGTAGGGCTCCAGCGGCGGACCGCCGTTGTGACCCATCATCACCGCCGCGCCGAGCGGGTCTTGCACCGCTGCGGCGACGAGTTGCTGTTGCGCCTGCGCGTGCATCTGCTCGGCGATCGCGCTCTGCTGCATGACTTGCACAGCCTGCGCGAGCGTGTCGGGCGTCTCATCCCACAGCGCAAACTCCAACCGCTCGGCGCGGCGCGCGGTCGCCTTCGGGTTCTTCGCGTAGAGCGTCGCCGTCTTCTGCTTAACGTGGCGCCCGGCGATGTTCGCTTTGTAATTATCCTCGCTCCAATTTTCGTCGCGGCCCCACATCGCGACGAACATAGCGTGCCTCATCCGCTTGAAAGCCGGAGCGTGCTTCAGCTTGTCGGATTTGATCTTCCTTATGATCTTGTTGACCAGCGCGCGTTCGCTCTCGGCTGGCGTCTTCTCTTCGCCGCGTGCATCCGCCTCCGGCTCGTTGTCGTCCGGCACGTTGTTCGTCAAGTTGATCGGCGCCACCGCGTCACCGTCGAGAAGAGACATCTAAAATCCTCCGGCCGCTTGCTCGGCCTCACGCTCTTTCGTCCACCTGTCATGCTTCTTCATCCACGCCATCGTGCCGTACGCTGGCTCGCCCGTCTTCGGCTTTGCAACGCTTGGTTTGGTCTGGCTCTGCATCCCGCGCCCGATCAGGCCCAGCACGTCAGCCCATTCGTCGTGCAGCCCGTTCGGGAACGCGAGCAACTCGTTGATCGCTCGCTCTACCCAAGGCTCACCCTTCGGCCAGAACACCTTGCCCATCGCGAAGCGCCCGGCGATCGCCTGCGCGCCGGCTACCTTGTCGCCGATCGTCGGCACCTCGCGGATGTTGATGTACGTCTCGCGCTCCATCATACGCTTGCGCAGGAACGGCCCGATCGACTTCGTGATATGATCCCGCCCGGCCCACCAGAGCAGGGGTTTGTGAGCCTGCGCCATGTCGAGCATCGCTTCGACGACAACGTTCGTCGGCTGCTTCCGCCAGTAGCAACTCCGCACGTAGATATTGCTTTGCGCGTCGATGCTGAACGCGGCAAGCAGCGTCGGATCGTTGCGTTGGTTCTGGCCGAGCGCGTGATCCGATGCGCAGTAGTTGCGCAGGTTTTCCGGCAAGTCTTCGGGGCGCCAATAACGGACATCGTCGCGCTTGAACAGATCGCCGTCCAGAACGCTCGGCCTCCCCTGGTAAAGCGCGGAAAACCCGAGCGGGTCCAACGCTTGCTGCTGGCGCAGGAAGTCGAGATTGAATTGATCCGGGCCGTCCGGCCACAACGCCTCGCCCGGCTCGCGGCCGAGCGGATCGCCCTCTTCGGCGATCGCCGGCATACTGATAATCTTGATGCCCTTCGCGATTTCGCGGTTGTAGTGCGGGTTCTCCGGGTCTGTGAGCCGGCCAATCGGGTCGTCCGAGTGCCAGCGAGTGAACGTCAGGATGACGAGCTTCCGGCCCTGCCGGCGCGTCAGCGCAACACGCGTCAACCAGTTCCACGCCTGATCGCGGATCGCCTGGCTGGAGGCCTCCTTGTCGTCCTTGATCAGGTCATCAACGATCAGGATATGCGCGCCGCGGCCGGTCAGCGCGCCGCCGCGGCCGACGAAGAACAACAGCCCGCCCTCGGTCGTCTGCAGCCGGTCCTTGGCCGCGCCGCCGCGCGTCAGCTTCACGTTCGGAAACACTTGCTTGTAGGCGGGGGAGTGCATCACAGCGCGGACATTCGCGCCGAAGTCGGCGGCGAACTCGTCACTGTATGTCGCAACGACAACGTTCTCGCGCGGGTGGCGGCCCGCGTACCACGCCGGCAGCTTTCGTGACACCTGCTCGCTCTTGCCGTGCCGCGGCGGCTCGACGAGGATCAGAAACGGGATGTTCCCTTTCTCGACCTCTTCGATGGCGCGCGCTGTGGCGTCGTGATGCCGGGCGTTCTTGTAGCTCGACCGGTCCGGGTCGTTCGGCGCTTCCGGATCGGGCGACGTGTACTTGATGAACGGCATAAAGCGGTCGCGCGCTTCGAGCGCCTTGGCCTGGCGCCGCAGCAACATGACCTGGCTACGAAGTAGCGTTTCCTCGCGATCCTCGGGCGTCTTGTGCGCCGGATCGACGAAATCGAACCGCTTTCCTGTCTTCGGGTCTATGGCGGTTTTCCGCGGCATTGGCAGTTACTTCGCCACGATCATGGTCTTGACGCGGTCCCACAACGTAAGCACGCCGACAGCGATGCCGAAGAGCATCGCGCTTATGAACCAGCCGACCTTGCCGAGCAGTCGCGACGCCGAGATAAACGAAATGCTGTATTTCAGCAGCTCTATGTCGTCCTTCGACGCGCGCTCCAGCCACTCCAACGTTTCGGGCTTGGCGTTGCGCAACAAGTCCTTCGCCTCCGGCCGAAGGTCAAACCAATCGTCGGCCGCCTCAAGGATGTTCGCCACGCGCTGGTCTGTCAGGCAAACGAGAAACGCCTTTTGTGCCTCTGTTAGTTCCGTCAGCTCGGCTGGCAGCGCACTCGACATTTATCTGACCTTTCGCGTCACTGCGGACGCTATCGCCGAAGCGACGCCGCCGATCGGTTGGCCGGTGATCGCGGTTTGCCGCTCGTTACTGCCGGTCCACACGTGGACGCCGAGCACCCCGAAACGCACGCCCCACCACACGGTCAAAACCGTCGCCGCAGCCAACAGATCGGCGACCTTGCCGGTCCAGATGCACCACATCATGAGCGCGGCCCACGCTGGGCACTCGACCGTCAGCTCGTAGGCCATGATCGTTCGCCAATGGCCCCACCACTTATTCGGTGAAGCCGCCATAACCCGGGCTTCGGCGCGGATCGTCTCGTTGACTTCGCCGATCTGCGTCTTCGCGACGTCGGCTTGCGCCTCGATCACGCGCGCCAGATAGTCCCACTTCGCCGCGGCGTCGCTGTTGGCTTGCGCGAAGGCCGATCTCGCCGCCTCCGGATCAGCCTCGATCGTCGAGCGAACCGTCGCCTCGGACACGTTCGGCGCGAGCCCGAGCGCGCGCTTGAGGATCTGGCCCGCCTCGCCGGCGAGGCCCGGGACGCCGAGCGCCGCGCCGAGCACCGGCGCGCCGAAGTCGATCGCAAGGCCGACAGCCCACCCCCAACTCCCAAGATTGACCGCCATGTCAGGCCACCACTTCCTGGGCGGGCTTCCGCTTCCGCGCCGTTTTCTTCGCCGCTGGCTTCCGCGCGCGCACCGCTGACTTACGAGCTTGCTTAGGCGCCAGCTCTGCCTCGGGCGCCGACGGCAAGCTGAACGCATCGTAACGCGCCTGCGCCTCCGATGCGGTCGACGCGAGCTGCGGCCGCGCGGCAGCTTTTCGCTTCCACAACCGCCAAACAGCCGCCGCGCACACGGCCGCCGCGACGGCCGCCGCGACGGCCGCCGCGACGATCAACCACGCTTCCCAGCCCCAGCCCTCGTGCGCGCCTTTCGTCACCGTGGCCGAGACGGCCGCCGTGGCCGTGGCCGTGGCCGTGGCCGCTGCAACGGTGGTCGTGGTCGCGCCGACGCCGAGTTTCGCGGGGTTGGCCGCGAAGACGCGGCGCTGCGCCTCGATCCAGTCCGCATCGGGTGCCGGATATGGCTTTCCAGCCTCATGCCACGCCTGAGCTTTCAGGAACGCAACCCCCGAAGGCCCGCTCCAAAACGCATCGTTCATAACCGTGTTTTCGGTCAGGCCGGGGACGCGAGCCTTGCAAAACGCGATGTAAGACGGCACCTCGTTGTGACCCGACCAGATCGCGATGGCGTCGGCGAAGCGCTTGTTGCGATAGTTCTTCGACGTCCGCCATAGATCAAGTTGCGCGCAGATACCTTGAACGTAGGTCGGAAACACGGCGATGTTGTTGCCCTGCCCTTTGCCGTCGTTCAGCGTGACGGCGCGCTTTTGTGCGCCCCACTTGATAGCAATGGGGCTTCCCCACATCGCTCCCGGGTTCTTGTAGCGGATCGACGCCGGCTCTAACTTTCTCATAGCTTCATCTCCGCATTCAGGAAGGTTGTCGGCTGCATGTTGTTGTGAGCCGCGCCACCACCGCTCTCCGACGTGGTGAACGAATAGGTGAAGTAATGCTGGTGATCGATATTAGCTGGCGTCGTGTCGTAGACTTGTAGTTCTTGCAGCCACCACGTATAGCCGCCGCCGTCTGCGGTTCCGCCTCTGAAAGGCCTGTTGTAAGCGTGGGAGTGCGAAGTATTTCGATCCATAGTATCGGTGTAGCCGGCGCCGCCGCCGGTGTGCGAATGCGACGGCGCTTCCTGAAGGGTCAACAGATGGTTCTCGGCCCCCACGACTGCCCCCATCGCGCGCGGCGTAAGCCCGGCTCCGGAGCCGGCGACGCCGATGGCGCGCCCGAGCGTCTTCGGGAGCACAAGCCTGCGATGAGCGGCGTAGTCCGCTTCCGCCGACACCCCGCGCGCGACTACGCTGCCGCTGCTATTCTGCAGTGTCAGGCCAATCGGGAGGGCGTACATCAAGGCGAACAACGCCCAGGTGTCACCGTTTGCGCGGGTCGTAGCGCCCGAGGCCCCGTCGCCGATCGAGCCGTCGTTGATCATGATCCAACCGGCCTCGGCCACGCTCTGGTACGTCAAGCGCACGCTGCCGGTGCGCCACGCCGCGCCGCCGACGGTCGTATCCACATAGCGCTTCGTCGCCGCGTGCAGCGCTACCGTCGGGTCCCCGGCGAGCGTCAAGGGGCCGGTCAACGCACCGCCGGAGCGCGGCACGCCGCCGATATTCGCGAGCGCCGCCGCCGGGTCGTCGACGTCGGACAGGTTTTGCGATCTCAGCATGTCGCCCGAACCGGTGCCGCTCGGGCCGGGCGGACCTGCGGGCAATTCGGCGATCAGCAACCACAAACCCGCCGCGAGATCCGACGCGAAAACCCCGGAGGTGTGCGCGGTGGTCGATCGATACAGCTTGCCCAGCAGAACAACGTTCGCCCCCGCCACGTAGGAGACACCCGCCTGCCACGCGTTCGCCGGCGCGAGCCCGGCAACCTGCAACCCCGGCGACAAGCTGTCGTAGGAGACAATGCCGTTGTTCAGCGCTCCGTCGGCTCGGATGGCTTTCTGCACGAAAGCCGCCACATTCTCGATGCTGGCCTGCAGCCCCGCCAGGTCGTCGTCAACCTGCGCGCCCGGAAACCCGCTGTTCCCTTGGGCTAGGCTGAAATCGGCGTAGCTGTAAGCTATGCTGTAGACTTCCGGGTATCCGACCAAGGCGAGACCATCGTTTTTGTCTGTTCCGTCGCAATACATAACAGAACGACAAGACAACGCAATCGACCCTCGATCGGCGCGGCCTGGCCCGGGCTAGTTCGGCCAGGTCAGGGCAAGGCCGCCGCCTGTGCCGGTAGTGCCCTGCTGCCTGGTCTTGACCGCAGCAATGTCAGACGTTGCGGCGATGCAGTTGCGTGATCCGCCGCACTTGAGCGTCACGTTATCAGCCACGAGGTAGTCCGAATTGAGCGTCGAGAGTTCCTCGTCGTGCGCGTAGATAACCGCATCGAGGCTGCTGACGTTAGCAATGAGGCCGTCGACAACAACGTTGACAGCCATATTGGCTGAACGGGCGCCGACATAAATCAATCTGGACGTCGAGACCGTGTCGTCGTAGCCGAGCTGGCTGTCTATCGTGATGTTTCGGAATATGAAGTTGCATTTTTGCTTTAGCGTGTTCCCGGGCGACAGGCGGATAAGCCCGTATGCCAAGTTTCCGTAGTGAACTATAAATTTGATGTTTTCGAGCGTGAATGTCCCGCCCAAGAACTCGGACCCGTAAACGGCGCTGCCGTTCGTGTCGCCCGGCATTTGCCTGATGATCGAATTTCTGGCGCTGACATTTTTCCCGGCAAGGACAAGGCCACCATCAAGTACGCAATTGTCGTAAAATATGCTCTCGACGCTGCCGTGCATATCGGCAGCACCGATGCCGTTGCTTGCATTGCTAAGCCTGGTGTTGACGATCCAAATGTAACGATTTGGACCGGCTCCAACCTCTTCGCGCTGCCCGAGAGCAATCGCGTGGCGCCCGGCGGCCGGCGATCCGCCGTCATACGTAAAGTTGGTGCAGCTATTGAGCGAGACGCCGTACATGCCGCCAGAAGTCGAGCTGTTCGAGCACGACACCCCGGAGAGCTTACCGTCAAAGCAACGGTCAATCTCGATCGCAGAGTAGTCTTTTGCCTTGAGTTCAACGTTTCGGATGTCGACGCCGCGAGCCCACAGCACGTAGACGATAGCTTCCACGGCCCCGCCCGTTATTGTAAGGTCGGACATGGAAAACGATATCGGATTGACCTTGTACATCGCCGTGTCTGACGGCGTGTAAAGGTCTGACGGGCGGCCGAATATCTTCACGTCTGTCGCGTTTGTAACGTTAGCGACTGTGAAGAACTCAGCCTGAGTGTAATTGCGCGCCTGTCCGGGGCGGTTAGAGTCGAAGAAGCTGTTCGCACCCGGCTTGAACGCAAGAAACAAGTCGTTCGGTGCAAGGCTGTGCGCGGACGAGAACGCCGCGTAGTCTCGTTCGGTGCGCATGTAAGAGCTAAGCGTCGGCAAAGCGCTGATTGACCCGTTGAACTGAAAACGAGCTGCGGCGTTGCTGAAATTGAGGACAGTGATCCCCTTCCCGTCTCCCGTGATTACTATCGAAGTGGTGCGCGGATCGGGGGACGTATCAATGCGGTACAACCCCGCGGGGAAGCGCAGCCATTTGACATCGGCCGTGCCGAAAATCCGGCTGATCAACCCGCCAGCGTCAACAACGCCGGTGGGATCAACGCCCCACCACGTCGCGATTGCGGGGCCGCTGAACACGCGCACCCACGCGCCGCTCGCGCCCGTAGGATCGAATGACGGTGCGACATAGAGCCCTTGAGATAGGTCGGAGGCAACCTTCGACGCCAGATTTTGCCCGACCCACTTGAAGCGACCTTCGCGCCCGGCTTCCATCAATTCAGCCGACCGATATGTCATAACGCTGGCAGGCAGGCCCGCCAATTCCGTTCGACCATTGACGATCGCCCCGACGCCGAGGTTATTCCGAGCGATTGTGTAGTTGGCAAGATCCGATAAATTCGCGGCCGAAAACATGTCACCGCTGCCAGGATCGCCAGCTAGGCTGATAGTCCAAGCCGCAAATGTGCCGCTACCGGCAAAACGCGTGACGTTAATCGTCATCGACGGGCCGATATACTCGGTGCAAATACCCTCCATGTAGTTAGCAGCACCGGCGGCCGGCGTGAGGCGCACGCGCGAACCATACACGTACGCGAGACCGGCCTGCGTCGTCACGGTCTTTACGCCGGGTTCGATCGTAAGGCTGGTGCTTGATGTTGCTGCGTAAGAGGCGCCGACCGGGCCGATCGCCCCGGTGTCCCCCTTCGGCCCGGTCGCGCCGACGTCACCCTTCGGTCCGACCGGGCCGAGCGGCAGCGCGAACACGAACTGCCAAAGCCCAGCCGCTAGATCAGCGGCGAAATTCGCTGACGCCGTATGCAGCGCGCGAGAGCGATAGAGCCCGTCGTTCACGACGGCAGGCTGGCCGGCAGCGAAGTTCACCCCGGGTGCCCAACCGTCGGCCGGTATCAGCCCTGCCGTCTGCAGCGAGGGCGCCAGGCTGTCATAGGTGACGACGCCGTTGTTCAGCGCGCCGTCCGACCGTATGACGCCCTGCATGAAGGCGGCCACGTTCGCGATGGTTTGGCTCAAGCCCGCCAGGTCCGCGTCAATACGCGTTCCGGGGAACCCGCTGTCGCCCTGCGCGGCCGAAAAATCGGTGTAGCTATAGCTCGGACTGTAAAGTCGTGGATACGGCACGCCCTGCCCTCATGTCCATCGTGTCACGAGACATATCAGACCATTGATTACAAGAAAAGGCCGCCGCGGAGGTGTCCGTGGCGGCCAAGTCAGTGCGTGGGAGACAACATGGCGAGTGACCGGCGGGTTCGCAACCTGAGAAGCCGGCCACGCGGTCAACGTATCGCCGTGTCTGTCACCCGTCAACGGCCTGAATTACGCCACCACCGGCATTTTGGGCGGCGGGTTCTGGATCAACCAAATCCGGCCGTGGTGCAGCATCATGAGGAACTGCGCCTCGGCGAGATCGTCATCGCCTTCGGGCAACATGATCGAGTAAGGCACCGTGCCGTCCTTGGCCCGGATGCAGAACATCCGCGGCGCACTGCTGTCGAACGGGATCACGCTCACCGACGGGACCTGTTCGACCAGCTTCCTCGCTGTCTTCCAATCCATTCACCGCCTCCGTGCAATTTTGCGGCGCGAGGACGGCTTGAACTTCCCGCACCAACTGTCGTCGAGGCCAACAATCGGGAAATGTGACGCGCCGGTTGCGGGGAAGACAGTCGGCGGGTTGAAGCAGCACAACGCGACGGCCACTTCCTCCCCCTGTGCGTTCTTCCCGGTGCCTGGGAGCGCCCTAGCATACACGCATCGGGCGCATGACGGCTTTGCTTCGGCCATGTCGTCAGTGCTTTCGCGACATGGCGGCCACGATCGCCTTGAAGACGTGGTCCTTCGCTTTCTGCCCGGGCGGCAATCGAGCGTACGGCACGAAACACGGATGCGTCTTCGCCTTGGCGTCCTTGGCCGGTCCGTAGCGCCAGCCGGTCGCGCGCTTCTCTTCGAGCCAACTGTCATGGTTGGCGCTCGGCGGCGCGCTGGGGTTGGCGATACAGAATTGAACACCCGCGATCGCGCTCACACGTTGCCATGCCGGGGCGTCGGCCCATGCAGGTTGGGTGTGATCGCCGAACGCCTCGCAAAGCGCCCGGTTCGCCTCGTGGCAAACCTCTGCGATCCTGCGCGGATCGGTCGTTGCGCTCCGCGGCTCGCAGCCGCCGGCGGGCAACCCCTCGTGCTCACTCATTGCGTTGTCCTCTCGCGTTGATGTCCTGCATGTATCTCATGAGTGACATACACCGTCAAGGTGAACGCCAAGCCCGGCGGCGTCTCGTCGCCTCGGCGTCTTGGCCGTCTCGGCCGTTTTCAAATTCGGATTTCGAGCGCAGCCCGAATTCGGATTTTGGGGCGCGATTTTGTGTGAGCACCCGACGCCGTCTGCGTTTTGGCGGGCAAACCGTCCCCCAGGGGCCAGCCCGGCCGCAGGCCGGTGCCGAGCCGCGTCGCCGACGCACCCCGCGTCCGATCGGGGTGTAACGATATCAGCGATGTTCACGCAACGCCCAATTTACTTAGGTTTCTGCGCGGATCGCCACCAGCTTTGCGCGCGGCCCTGCGCGCAGTCAGTCGAACACGTCGCCCGCTTCAACCTCGATCGCTGCGGGCTCGTGCTCGATCACGCGCGCCGCCGCCATGCGCTCGGACAGCAGCCGTTCCGCTTCTGCCAGCAGGCCGCGGATCTTCTCTGCCGGCATTTCAGCGAGGTCCGCCTCACTAAGCGCGTTAGCGCCCGCGATACCTGATAGCTGCACCAGGCTTTTCGCCGCCATGCCGCGCGTCGAACCCTTCTGTTTCTTGTCCTGGGCAAGCTCGATCAGCACGTCAACGCCGATCTGCGCGCCTTCGGTGCGCAAGCGGTGTTGCGCCTGCCGCCTGATTTCCTCCTGCACTTCCGGCCGCTGCAGCGTTTGCGACGAACGCACCGCAGGTTGCGCGTAGCCGGCCTTTGTCGCCGCATACAGCTTATCGCCTGTCCGCGCCATTTGCTTCGCAAACTCCCGCTCCATCGGCGTTAACCGCCCGTTCTTCAACGCCATTTCTCACAACTCCAATCCCCCGAATTACCCCATAGGCTTGTAAGCCGTTGAATTACTCCAGAAATCACCGTTTACACCCTACGCCTTTGATCTGCAAATTTTGTATCTCACACCACTTGACCACGGCATACAAATGACATACGTAAGGCATACGGCAATCACGCCGCTGAACACGAGGTTTCCCCAATGGCTCACAATATCGACATGACCAACGGCCGCGCCAATATCGCCTATCTCGGATCGCGCATGGATGTGTGGCACCGGCTCGGGCAGGAAATGCGCCCCGGTATGTCGACCGCCGACTGGTCGCGCGGCACCGCTGTATCAAATGGCGCAAGACAGTGAGGTGCAAATGCCCAACGGTTGGACGCTGCTAATCGGCTTCGCCGGCTCATTCGTCATCTTTGCTTTCATCATCTGACACGTAAACCATAGAGGTAACCTACGATGCTACGTTTCAACGCTAACTTGTTCCGCATAGCCATGCTCGCCGCTTCGAACGAGGAAACGAGATACTACCTCAATGGCGTTTTCGTCGAACCTCAGAGCGGCGGCGGTGTGCGAATGACCGCCACCGATGGCCGTAAGCTGATCTGCATTTTCGACGAAAGCGGCGAAGCCAACGAAAGCGCAATCATCAATCTGCGCGACGCATTGAAGCTCTGCAGGCCGAAAGGTAAGGAGCGCCGCGACGTTATAATCGACACCGGTTCCAATGACGCGCGGGTTTGTCTAGCTTTCGAATACAGCGACAAGAGCGGCAAGACGGAACGCGGGTTCGGACCGATGGGTGCCGCCTATAACGTTCGCATAGACGGGTCTTTTCCGGACTACCGTCGCGCTGTGCCGAAGGCGTTCAAGAACGTCGTGTCACCGGCTTTCGCCTCTCAGCACCTGGGGTTGATTTGCGCGATCGGTGCCGAAATCGCCGCGCACTTCCACGACTTCAGGCCTCGCGCATCAACAAGCGATGTCAACCGACTGGATCAGATCCTAATCACCGCGCAGGACGATGAGAGCCCTGGAGGTGGACCCGCGCTAATCACTTGGCCGCGGTCGCCTGCCGTGTTCATGTTGCTTATGCCGACACGGGCCTCTGAAATCCACGGCTCGTTGCCCGGCTGGTTCAACGCGCCGACGCCCGCGACGACGGCAACCGCGCAGGCCGCGGAATGACCGCGCCAACCTTGCCCGCAACTGGATGGATGGGCGATCCGAGAAGAGGCGCGGCGATGGGCCGCGCCGACCGCGGCGAAGCGACAACCGAAACCGTCAAGTTTTTCCTGTCCCGCGTCCGCCTGTTGCTGCCGTGATCGCCTGGGCAATCTTTTTCGCCGCGCTGCTGCTCGGCTTAACCGCGCCAGCCAGGATCTTCGGTTGGAGCTGTGAAACACTGCTGCGGAGGCTGATCAGAGACAACAAGCCGCCCGCCCCGCCGCCGAGAAAAGCGACACCGCGCTAAAACGTATGCTATCGAAGCCCCTCACGAGCCCCGTGAGGGGCTTTTTCGCGCCTGGGGGCAACCGATGCACGTCCTGACCCGATTTATCGCACTGGCGGCCACCGCGGGCGCGCTGGCGGGGTGCCAGACCGCCGAGCAATCCGAGCAATCGGCCGCTCCGAAGCTGCAGCGCCTGGTCGGACGGACCATCGCGCAGTTTTCCCGCGACGCCGGCTTGCTGCCGTCGGACGCGCTGCCCGTGCGCGGCGGCAAGGTGTTCATCGTGGTCAACGGCGCTTGTTGGCTTTGGCTCGACGCGGTGCCGGACGGCGCGGGGTCGACCGCGGACGATTGGCGCATCACGGCCGTGCGCTGGTCGGGGCCGTGCTGACGCGTCGGCCGCCCCCGGTTGGCGCCGACCGCCCGCCGCGCTCGACCCGTGCGGCCCTGCGCCGGCCGGGTGGCCTGGCGTCGGCCGCTGCCTTTGGCGTTTCAAAAGGCGTGGCAAACTTTTCATAAACCGCCCTTCGAATTTGTATGTCATCGCGCCCCTAGACCCCCGGGGGTGATGCTGCCCAACAGGGCATCACCCCCTTTAGGGGGTGGCCTCACTTGATGCACCCCGATGCACTGCGGAGCATTGAAATCGCTGGCGAATTTCCGCACTTGATGCACCCGAGAGCAGACATACATTTGGAACCGGAGCATTGAAATCATTGACGAATTTCGGCACTTGATGCACTCCGATGCACTGGAGAGCAGGCACTCGATGCACTGGAGAGCAGGCTGTTTTCGGTCAGTTGAAAACGTCTGCGCTTGTATGCAAAACGTATGACATAATCGGCATTCGATTAGCCTTCCTGCCGACGGGGGCCGCCCTCACCCGCCCCGCCTTGACGACGCGGTGCCAACCCGCCTCAACGTCGTCCATCGGGTAAAGCGACAGCACCGCCGAGCGTTTCCGCAGCACCTTGGGTGCGTACGCCCGGGCGTTAGCGGACGACGACAGCGCGACCGGCTCGGCCTCACCAGCAGCCTCGACAACGGCGGCCAGCAGCGCGTCGTCGATCACGTCGCTCATCGCCGGCGCGCCGCCGCCCGCCGCCCCAGCACCACCCGAAACGCCCGCCAAGCCGGCGTCGGCAGCGGCCGAAGCCGAGCCCTCGGCACCACCCCCGAGCGCGTCCATGTCGTCGGCGCCGAGCGTCTTGCCGCTTACCATGTCGAACGCACCGGCGTGCCAGCGCAGCATGAACGTGTCGCCCGCAGCGCCGTAGTTCGCCTTGCGGTTCTCCAGCCGGCGGAAGGGGCCCGAGCCATCTTGCGACGCGTGTTGCAGGTACAGCCGACTGCGGACTGACGCGTGCCACGCTGTCGACCCCGACGTGCCGTCGCCGCCGACCGCCTGGCCCGCCTTGGACGGGTGGCCGAGCGCGAGCACTGCGCCGCCGATGTCCTGCGCCAGCCGGCCGAGACACGCTTGCACGAATTGCCGGACCTGGCTGCGGTCGATCTCGGAGCCGCCGAAGGTGTCGGCGATCGTGTCCACGACGATCAGGCCCGCGCCCCACTTCACCGCGTCGTCGCGCAGGCGGTGCCAGACGTCCGACCGCTTCATCGTGCCGGTGGCGCGGTCCCAGGTGCACAGCAGGTTGTCCATGTATTTGCGGGACGCGATGCGCAGCACGTCCGAGACGTCGGCCATGCCGACGCCGAGAGCTTTGTTGATCGCCCGTTGCCGCAGGTGCAGTTCGTCTTCGCTGTCCTCGCACAGGAACATCATCACCTTGCACTGCGCGGTGCGGCGGCCGAGGAACGGCCTGCCGAGCGCAACGCATGTCATGCTCTGTTGCGCGAGCAGCGTCTTGCCGACGCCGCCGGCGCCCGTGAGCAACGTCACCTCGCCGTCCGGGATCATGTTGGCGATCTTGAACCGCCGGACGGGCGGCGTGACGCCCTCCCAATCGAGCGGTGCGACCCATTTGATCGTGATCGGTTCGGGGCGTTCGGGCGCGTCCTTGGGGAACAGGCTTTCCGGTTCGTCCGGCAGCTTGTCGAAAAAGGCGTCGACCTTTTGAAATTGCCCGCCGCTGTGTTGCTCGGCCAGCTCGTAGAGCCAGTTTGCGCCGCGGCGGAATGGCGGCTTCATGCGCCGCCAGTCGGCGGCTACCACGTCGGGATCGTTGTCGCCGTCTTCCCACCTGGCGCACCAGTCGGCGAAGATTTCGAAAGCCTCGGGCTCGTCGTCCGGGAGCGCGGCCTTGATCGCATAGCCGAAGTCCCGATAGGCCTCGCGTGAGCCGAACATGGCCGAGTTGTTGGGCGTCGCCTTCACGGCGGCGCGGACCTTCTCGGGGTCGCCTCTGAGAGAGGCTTGCGCGATCTCTGTTTGCGCGCCCTCGGTAACGATCTCGCCGGTGTTCGGCAGGATCTCACGCAGGTGCGCCATGAAGGCCTGCACCTGCTCGGGTGCGAAGATCGGGAGCTGGTGTTGCGGGACAAGCGGCGTGGTCCACACGTAGGGCTGCAGTGTGACCGGGTGGACGCCGTGCGCGACGAATTGCCTGCCGGCCGAGAGGCACTCGACGCGGCTGACGCGCCGGCCCTGTTCGTTCAGCGGCCCGAACTCGACGCGCGTGTATTGCATCGGCGCGCTGAGACGGATCAGGTACAGCGCCTTCGGCGAGCGGCCAATGCGGGTCGGCACTGCGCCGAAATGCTCCATCACCGCGATCAGGATCTTGCCGGCGCAGGTTTGATCGAGCGTGTCGGCGTCGATCGCGAGCGCTTCCTGGCCGGTCATGATGCCGATGCCGGCGCCCATGCGCTGCCAGCGGTTGAGGTCGGCGGCGTCCGGGTCGGGCTGGTTGAGCCAGTCGTAGCCGTACCAGCCGTTCGCTCCGCGGACGCCGACCGCCTTGCCGCGACTATCCTGCGGCGTGCCGATGCGCTTGAACAGCGACGACGTTTCGCTGATCGGCGCATTCGGCGGGATGATCGGAACTAAGCGCTTGTATCCGAGCGCGGCGTAATCAGCGAAGGTCTGCGGCGCGCGCATGATCTGGAGCATTTACTGTTTGTGTGCCGTCGGGGTGCAACCCTCGATCGCGCTCTTCAGCCGCGCCATTGCCGGCGCCACGTGGCCGTTAAACTCCCGCTCGGCGGCGAAGTCGCCAGGGTCGAATTCCTGCAGTCGGGCGAGCAGGAAGGCCGCAGCGAAGAGGACGGTTTCGCTTCTAACTTCCGCATCGGCGCACGCTTCCGCGGGCGCCGCCTGCTCGTTCCGCCACGCCCAATCGAATTGCTCCATCGCAGCGGCCGGTGTCGCGCCGAAGCCGGCGACGCCTTCCTGCAGGTTCTCGCCGTAGAGCGCGCACCACATATCGCCGTCCGGGAAAAGCGCCGGGCGCATCAGGACATGCGGCGCGCGGCGGGCGTCCTCGGCTGCGCAGGCCGCGCAGGCCGCGTTCCATTGCGCGTTTAGCACGCTCTGTTCCGTTGCACAGTTCATCGCCCAACCCCTTGTGCCTCGACCGCTTTCGCGCAAGCCAGCACCACGGCGCCGGCCGGTGTCAGCGCCCATCTGCGCAGCGGCCCGGTGCGCTCGATCAGGCCTCGCGCTTCGAGCCGTTTCGTCGTGCCGGGAAATTTGCGGATGACGTAGCTGTTCTCGATGTGCCCGAGAACGCGGCGATCGATCTCACGCATTGTCGGCCTCGACGGCGCAGCTTTCGATTTGCGGGTTCTCAACTTCGCCGCTGCAGTGGTGGCAGACAGATACTTGGCCGTTCGTGGCCATTGCCGCCCGCTCGGCCTCTTCCGCCGTCTCAGCCTCGAACGCGCCGAGATACTTCGTTGCGACTACGCTTCCGTAAACGTGCCACTTCTTCACTTCAATTCCTCCGCCAGCGCGCCGAGCGCGTCGGCCATCGTGTCGCGCGGCTCGGTTCCGCTGCCGGCGTATTTGGCGCGCACCGCGGCGATCACCTCCAACAGCTCGCGGCGAGACACGGGCTCGTCGAGGCGCTGCTCCGCCTCGGCCGCCCGGCGAGCGACACCGCGCGCTTCTTCGGCCTCCGGCTCGGCGATGTGCAGCAGTTCCTTTTCCTTGGCGGTGCGCTGCCAAGGGAGCTTGGCGCGTATGATTTCCAGGTCGGTCATGTCTAGCTCTCCGCGGGTTTGTCGTGGTGGTTCGCCAGCGCGACCATCATGAGATCGCACTTTGCCCTGCCGTGCTCGTTGACGAAGGCGGCGAGGTCGGCGCGGGCGCCGAGCCGGACGTCGTGGCGAGCGTCATTCGCCGCGAAGATCAGGTCCTCGAACCGGCGAAACTCTTCCTCGGTGCACGGGACCGCGAGGACGTGAACGGGGGCCTTGTTCACGATACGCGCTCGCCGCTCGACGTGCGTGCCTGGTGCCGGTGGCTGATGGTGTAGCCGGCGGCGCGCAGCTTCTTGACGTGCTGCTCGCGCTCGTTGGCGGCGCCGACCATCCACGAGCCCCAATCGGTCGCGGTATCGAACTTTTCATCGATCGCGGCGATGCGGGCGAAACGCCGCGTCTCTTCCATCAACCGCTTCAACTTCAAGACCGCGTCGGCGTGATTGGTGACGCCGAGCATGCCCCAAACGGCTTCGTGCGCGAGCGTGGCCGTTGACCCGGCTTCCGCGTCGAGTGCAGCGTAAAGAGGACGGAGCTTCCCGCCTCGCCGTTCAACAGCCTCGCGCAACGAGCGATTGACTATCGTCTTACTCGCCACGCCGCTAGGCCCTACGATCTGATAGCCCACCGGCTTTTGCTGGAGCCCCATCGAGCGCGCCGCTCCGATGATCACCGCCACTACGCGATCCCAGGCGGCAGCGAACACAGGATCGCTGCACCCGCTCGCAGCGAGAATTTCACGAGTATAGGCGGTGTCCGGCCAACCGGCCCAAGCGAGCCGTGCCCGCGTGCGCAGCTCCGTGGTCATTTCGACGTCTGTATGCTGTTGCATTTCTCCATTTAATACGCTAGTCATTGTGTTGTCCTCTGCTTGTCAGGTGGTGGATTGCGTTGGTGTCGGGCGGCGGGATCGAGAAATCGGCCCGCCGTTTCGCTTTGCCGGCAGAGCGTGAGCCTAAGCCCTCGTCTCTCGTTGCATCAAGTCAAAAGATACATTCAGGCCGTGAAGGCGAGCAGGATCAGCCCGAGCACGCCGGCGAGCGCGTAGCCGTAAGCGCCGGCGTTGCGCAGGCCTGCGATCTGGACGCGGATCACGAACAGCAGAAGCGCGATTGACGCGCCAGCGCTAAGCGCGGCGACATAAAGGCCGTGGATGATGGTCACTGCTTCGTCTCCAGGCGTTTGCGGATAGAGCGGTGCTTCGGCACGGCGCCGGGCTTCAAGAGCACGTACCCCTTGCAATGCAGCGTGTCGATCGTGAAGCCGCCCTTCTCCAGCAATCGACGCAGGTGCCACAGATGCGCGCCGAGAGCCTTGTCGGGCAGCTCGGGCGGTTGCGGGCTCTGACCCCACAGCCCGAAAATCAGTTCGTCAGCGGAGACGGATTTCGGGTGCGCGGCGAGCAGGATCGAATACAGCTCGGCGCATTTCGGCTTCACCCTGAACACCCCGCCGGGCAGCGCGATCAGGTTGGTGGTGAGATCCACGAGCGGCCACTCGGCCTCGGTCACGCGGCCACAGCAGGGGCAATTCAGGATCATGGCCTGTCGTCCTTCTGCGCGCACCGCGGCCCGCCGCCTCGGGCGTATCGTATCAAGTCGAGCCTGCGCTCCAGCTCCGCGGTGTCGGCGTCGAGGGTGTGCGCGGGGTCGCCGCCGCGAGTGTAAGCGCGATGGCGCGATCTGAGCTGCAACAGCAGTGCCGTCTCGTCATGTTCGAGCATGATGCGCCTCACTGGATCAGATCAACGGGCGGGAGAAGGGCTTCTACTACCCTCCGCATTTCGCGGGCTTCTTCCGGGGTAAGATGCGACGAGCCAACAGGCTGCGTAGCCGCGGGGAATTTCTGACCAAGCAGCACTGCGCTGAGCGCGCACCCTGAGGTGCGGCCGCCGTGGACAATTACCGATCGCACCACTGCGCGCAGGCTCTCGTGTTCAGCGGAGTTGTAAGACCCCCGCTGATTATGAATCGGGCCAAATTGCCACATGGCGCTAACTCGCCTTGCGGGGCGTCGTGTTGAAACGAACCTTCCCGTCGATCAGGCCATTGTACTTCGCCGCCTCGACAGCGAGGCCGATCAACATGAGCACCTGAGCTGCCGTCCGGCGGCGAGAAATCGTGTCGTTTCGCCCGGCGGAAACCCAATGCTTGCGGGCTTCTTTCAACGTGAGATACTTACATCCGGCCCTCACCATAGGCTCGCGCTCGTCGGTGCACTGCTGCAGGCGGATCGCGTAGCCGCGCATGTCGTAGCCGGCAAGAATTGACCAGTTACGTCCGATACGCAGGAAGGACACGCGATCGCGGTGCTGTGGGTAGCCAGCTTCTGGCGCAAAGGTGTTGCAGCTCATGTCGGTGGTCCTCCTAATCGAAAATGTCGCTGTCAGGCGGTGATGGCGCGGCTTCCGGCGGGGGCGCGAAAGCCGCGAGGATTGCTTCGGCGACAGTCGCGCCGGTGAACTTGTAGGACTGCCCGTCATGCAGGATTTCCAGCGTGACGGCGCCGCCCGGCGTGTAGGCGTAAAGCGCGAGCGACAATTCAGGTCGCGCCGCCCGGAGGTCATCCAAAGATGGAAGCATCGGCCGCCTTCCTGACCCGCTTGGACAGGCCGTCCCGCAGCAGCATTTCGATCATGCGGGCGAGCGAGCTGTTCTCCGCCTCGCATCGCTTGTCGAGCTGCGCGCGCAGATCGTTAGCGAGCCAGATCGACGTTCTGGTCTTGCTTGGCGCGGCTTGAGGTTTCTTTCTCGCTGCCAAGTCGCCCTCTCCTATAGTTGATGATTTGTATTTTGTATGTCATTTGTATGTTGGCGTCAAGTGACCATCAATCCTTGCGGTATCGCTTCCCGACAAAGCCGCTCGCCGTAAGCGGCAGGCCGTCCGCCCAGGGATCGAGCCGGCAGATCAGTTCGAGGAAGAAATCGAGATCGGCCACCCCGCGCGGCAGCTCGGCGATCAGTTCGTCATGGACGTGGCCGATGATCGGGTAGCCGTGCGCCTCGGCCAGCCGAATGCCGTTGCGCAGCAGGTCGGCCGCGATCGCCTGAACGATGTTCTCGAAGGCGAGCCCGCCGTAGAGCGCGAAGCGCACGTACTTGCGCGTCACACTGTCGACGCCGAGCGCGGTCGCGGCCGGCTTCGCCTTGCTTTCGACCTTCGCGAGCCCTGCCCGCTCCAGATGCTCGGCGGTCGTGCGGAGCATCACTTCGGCGTCGGCCCATGAGCCGTCCGGGTTTTTCTTCTTCGCCCAAACCTGCTCGCTGAGACGCGGCTTGCCGTAAGCCAGACACCGGCCCGAAGGCAGGCGGCACCAAAGGAAGCTGCGCGTCACAAGGTAGGTGCACTTCATCACCTGTACCTTGGCGCCGGGGTTCTCGATCGCCTCGCGAATGCCGTCTTCGAGCGCGCGCCAGGCGCCGACGATCGCCGGGTGCGTCGCCCGCCAGCCGACCTTGACCAGTTCGGCGGCGAGCCAGGCTTCGCGGGAGAGCTGCTTCGTTGTGGCCTCGCCGCGCTTGACGCACTGCTCGTAACGCGTCACGGCCGCCTCGCGGCGTTCCTCGCTGGCCGCCTCCCATGCAGGCCCGTAAACCGGATCGATCTTGAGCGAGTAGTTTCGCGCCATGGAACGGAACGCGCCGACGCCGCCCTGATACTGCAGCGACAGTTCGGACACCTTGCCGACTTGCCGGCGCGGGTCTTTCTTCGTCAGCAGATCGGTCGTGGTGTTGAAGATGCCGGCGGCGGCCCGCCGGTAGAGGTCCGGCAAACTCGGATCGGCGATCAGGTCGAACATCGCCTGCACTTTCCAGTGCTCGCCGGCGAACCACGCGGCAACGGCGCCCTCGATGCCCGAATAGTCGGCCGCCAGCAGCTCGTGGCCGGGCGCGGCCCAAATAAAGGACCGCAGCGCGTCGGAGATCAGATGCAGCGGCTTGCCCAGCTCGTCGCCGTAGCAGAAGCGCAGATATTTCGGGTCGGCGAAGCGGATCGCCTCGAACAGCGTTTCAAGGTTGAGCGCGTGCTTCTCCGCGAGGTCGCTGTAAACCTTCCGCGGGCGCGGCAGGTTGTGCATCTGCGCGCCGACTGATGACCATCGGCCCGTGCTCGCGGCGTTGAACAGGAATGCGCCTCGCACCCGTCCGTCCTTGCCGGCGCGGCCGAGGAAGGCCCTTAACTTCGATACGCTGCTTTTCGCGGCTTCCTGCCGCAGCTCCAGCACCCTGCGTACGTGCGCCGGCAGGTCGTCGGCTTCGAGCAGCTCTTCAATCTCAGCCTTCGCGGCGCTCGGGATTGGCACGCCCTGCGCGTTGACCCACTCGACGATCTTTCCGACCTGTGAGCAGGCCGTGACCGCGCCGCCGGTCGCTTCCTTCATGTCGCGATCGAGCAGGATCTTCGCACGCTCGGCGACGCGCAGCGCGGCGCGCGCCGAGCGCGTGTCGATCCGCATTCCGCGGTCATTGATGCGCTGGTCGAGCAGGTACATTTCCTGCTCGGCGTCGGACAGCGGCACCATACGGGCGGCGGCGCCCGCCTCGGCTTCCACGTCGTCATCGCAGTAGTCGTGAAACTGTTCGAACTTCTCCGGGAAGTCTTCAGGCTCGTTGAAGTAGATGCCGGGCGGCTCGCCTTTCTTTGCGCGCCTCGGGCTGGAGAAATGCCGGATCAGCGCCACGCCGTTCTTGTTTTTCTTGATCGGCAGATCGAGCGCGTCCGACAGGCCGCCTAGATCGCGCGGCAGCGCCATGGCGGCGGCCGTGGCGGCGGTGCAGCGGAATTGCTCGGTCGACACCTCGGGCCAGCCGAGCCGCGGCGTAAGCACCATCTGCCAGAGCAGGCGTTCGAAGCTGGCGTTGTGCGCCCAAATGAGCCCGCCGTTACGGACGTGCTCGACGATGTCCGCCGGGCATGGCTCGCCGTAGCACCAGCGGCGGAGCGGGCCGCCGTCGATCCTGTATGACGCGAGCAGCGCTCTGGTGTGCGCCGAGGCCATGTAGAGATAGGTGCCGGCCGTCTTGATGTTGACGTCGCTGCGCGTCTCGAAATCGATCTCCAGGCCCTTCATGCGAAAAGCCCAGCCGGTTCGCGCAAGCGGATGAACTTGCCGCGGATGCCTGACGTTTCGAGCCGGTAGGCGTCATATTCGCCGTAGGCGCAGAGCGCCGACGGCGCGCCGCAGTTGTTTTCCGCGCGACGGCCATCCGGGTAGTGGAAGTGAAGCCGCGGCGTACGTAGGAACAGGACGGCGTCGGCTCGCTCCCACACGAAGCGAAAAAAACTGTCCGTCTCTGTGCGCGCGAAGATCAGCGCTGTGCCGCTTCCGTGGTCGACCAGCCGCGGGAGCCAAGCCTTGATATCAGCCGTGCTGTAGGGCGGATTGAGCCAGACGCGCCCGCACCACGGCGACCGCAAGCCGTTTTCCGGGAGCGTGATGTGCCAAGCCGCTGTCGGCCACGGCCGGGGTTCGGGCGCGGCGCAGGGGTCGAGGTCGAACGGTCCGAGCGCAGCGATGATTTCCGGCGGTGTCAACCACACGTCGCTTTCAGCCGCAGGGCTGTGGTGCCCGCCCATCCCCTTCATACGAGCACCCGCTGAAGCGCGGCGACGCCGTGGCGGTTCGCACGGTTCTGAACGGGCGTCGCCCAAGCGAGATTTTCGCGCCGGCAGTTCAGGCTGTCGCCGTCGCGATGGTCGCCGATCGTGTGCTTGCGGCTCGGCGGGATTTCGCCGGCGCGGATCAAGATTTCCTTGTGCAGGAAGAGTTTCGTTTGCGGGCCGCCGCGACCGCTGAGCCGCGTCGACCGCGTCGCGTAGAACTTCCGGCCAGTGCTGTTCGGCGTGACCGACCAGGCCCATTGAAGCGCCCAGGCGTAATCGATCATGTCGACCACGGCGAACAGGTCATTCGCCGGGTCGAGCCAGACCCGCCCGGTGTCCGGCGGCGCGTCCCAGGTGTTCGGATCGAGGAAGTCGATCATCCGAACACTCCGACGTTCAGTCGAAGATGTTCGATCGCTTCGTTGGCGGCTCGGACGAATCCTTCGGCTTGCGCGAGGTTGACCGCGTTGCCATAGGCGCGCAGGCGTCCCACTCGGCCGGCAAGCCCATGAGCCAGCGGGAATGCGCCGGGTTCAACTGGCCGCCATTTGTCATCCCGGCAGAGCAGCCAGTCAGGATCTTGCCAGAGGCCGTTAGTCGGGCCGGGCCGCCAGTTGCGCCCTCCGCCGACCACGCCGCCAGATGCGTTGCTACCGCCGTCAGCGTATCGAACGTGCCCCGGCTCCAGCGCGCTCCGCTGCTCTCGCTGTCCTCTGCCCGTGGCGTCGGCCACGCCGCCAGATTGAACGCGGCTTGCTGCGTCAGCGAAGTCCCCGTCATGTTCGGCGTCAAAGACCCACCGCGGTCGCCGTCCGTCGCGGACGGCGTTGTCCAGCTCGCGAGCTGCGCCTGCCGCGGTAGCTGATCTACTCGTGAGCGCTCCGAACCGTCCGGGTTGGTCCCGGTCGTTGCCATGCCCGCTGTGTCCTTCCAGTCGCGAGCGCTCGGCGTCACCCATGACGTAAGCGCTGCTACCTGCCCGAGAGGCCGCCCCGTATCCCACGGGCGCGCGTCCTTCACTCCCCGGTGCGCGTCCGTCACGGTTGGCGTCGGCCACCCAATACAGTCGCTGTCTGATGTGCGGCGCACCGAAGCCCGCAGCGCAGGTATCAACCGCCCAAGAGGTGTAGCCCAGGATTTCCAGCGAAGGACAAACAGTGTCGATCCAAATTCGTCCGTCGTTGCTCGCAACCTGCTCGCCGTAAATTCGGCCAGGCCGGCAGTCTCGCGCGAGCCGCCAAACCTCGGGCCAGAGGTGCCTGTCGTCGGCCAGCCACGCGTGGCCGCAACCGCAGCATACGAAGTAGCCAGTTCGTCCAACATGCGGGACAGGGTTTGTACCACCGCAGCTTGGGCAGGCTTTTTTCTTTCCTGCGGAGCTGAACGGCGGGCATGGGCAACTCGCGCTCCAACCGTGTTCGTCGTCCCGGATGCCGCCCCCCCGGAAAGCCCGGCTCCAGACGCCGATGCCGGCGAACAGGTGGACTTGTCTGTATCCTCGGAGGTCAGAAGGCCGAACATCCCGAATGTCCCTTTCGTCCACGTCGCCGGGCGCGATGTGGCCCGCAACTATCAGGTTGCGAAGCCACGCCGCCGCGAACGGGTCGATCTCGTTGTAGTAGGCGGTCATCCGAAGATGCTGTCTTCGTCGTCACCAGCGGGCGGCTCGTCGCCCTCTTCAGCGAGCACGTCAGCCAGCGCAGCCTCCGCGAAATCCGCCTCGCTGCGCGTCATGATCGGCAGCGGCGGTTCGCCGAGCGCGTCGTCGATCGCGTCGACATAATCCATGTCGAGCACTTTTCGGATCGCTTCGCCCGGCGTCGCGCCACGCATACAGCGCCACCCGGCCGACGCCCCGGTCTGCATGTTCGCCTGCCAATGGTCGGGGCACTTCCAAAGCGTGAAACCGTGCAGGCGGCCGTCGGCGGCGAGCTGGTTCAGCTTGTCTTCGATCCCGTTTTGCTGCGCGAAGCTTGCTATCTCACGAGCCAAGTCTTGGCGTTCGGCTTCGACGTACGCCAAGCCCATTTCTCTCTGTCGGGCGTCCGCGCGGGTGGTGTATTTGCGATCGACGAAGGCTTGAGCGCTGGCAAGCAGCCCGGAACCAACAGCCTTGATGCTCATGCGAACACCCCGCCGTCTTGGGCCGGCAAGCCTTTCTTCAGCGCAGCGGCGACGCAATCGACTTGATAGATCGCATCGTCTAATGCGTTGTGGTGCACGCCGCGGCGGCGTAGATCGCGTGTTTCGAAGTTGAAGACGTGATACACGGTGCGCGTGTCGCGGACGTTCCAGAACTTCCACGGCACAAGAGCTTTGGCAGCTACGCAGGCGGCCTCCCATAACGGCGGGTCGAACGACGCGCCGTGGCCCCATGCAAACTCGGCATTGGCAGTGAACCACGCGCGAAACTCTTCCGCCACCTCGCGCAGAGGGCGTTGGTCGTTGCTCAGCGCTCGCTGAGCAGCAGGCGCTTGTTCAGCCCACCAGCGTTCAGTCGCCGGGTCGACGACGAGGCCAACGTCGAGGCACGATTGCTTGCTGATATTCCGGTAGAACGTCGCGCCGGTGTTGCCGTCGAGGTCGAACTGCACGGCGCCGATTGACCGGATCACGCAGCCGGGGCGCGTGCCGAAGGTTTCCAAATCGATCATGGCGTGGTTCATCCGAACACCCCCATGCCGAGCGCGTGCGCGTAGGTTTCGAGGATGGTCATTTCTTCGGTGAGTTCGTTCTGATCACGCTTGCGCATCGCGATCAGTTTGCGCAGCACCTTGACGTCGTAGCCGTTGCCTTTCGCCTCGGCATACACGTCCTTGATGTCCTGGGCGATCGACGACTTCTCGTCTTCCAAGCGCTCGATGCGCTCGACGAGCGCTTTCAGCGCGTCCTTTGCGAACTTGGTAGCAGCCTGTTCGGTGCCGCTGTTGTCGCCCGCGACGGCCCGCGGATTGTCTACCTTTGCCACGTTGTCAGTCTCCGGTTGCGGTGCGCGGCGGGCGCCATTGCCCGCCGCTGTCTTGCTCTATTTGATACACTTTAGCCGAAGAGGCCCCCAGCTCCCGCGCCGGTCTTCGTGCTCTCGGGCGCGTTGCCCTCGTCGGGAATGCTCTCGGCCCATTTGTCGACGTCGACACCACCGCCCCCACCTAGCCGGTCGCCCTTCTCGGTCGACTGGAACATGGAGATCCCGAACGTCAGGCCCTTGCCCTTCTTGTCGTTGTCCCAGGTGAAGCAGTGCAGCACTCCGTAGCCCCAGCAGCCGCTATAGAGCTTCGCCTTGTCGACGATCGGCAGTTTCTGGCGGTCAATCAGTGCCGGCCGATAATCGGCGCCCGACTTCACGCGAATGAAATTGTGCCCGGGGAAGCCGGCGTGCGGATCGCCCGTCTTTTTCGACTTGCCTTGCGGGCCGTCACCGTCGAGGAACGGGCTGTGAATGACCTTATCCTTGATCATCTGACGCGCCTTGTCGCCCCACTCGGCCGTGGCCGCTTCAAGCGCGGCCTTCTCGTAGACCGCAAGGCTATCGGCCTTCGGGATCAGCAGCGACGCCGTCCAATTCTTGTTACCCCAATCGTCTTCTTGCAGTTCGAACAAGCCGTTGGCGAACGCCACGCGCACCAAACCCGTCTTGAAGTCTTCCGATCTCGATCCCATGTTATTCAGTCCTTCAGTTCTTCGAAAAATCGATCCGCGGCAGGCCGAATTGCCTCCCGCGTCGTCTTGTCAGCACGCACTAGGTCGCTACCTTCGGATGGCGTGACCGACAGGCCAGCCAACAAGCTCTTTTTCGCCTTGCCGAGCGCCTTCCTGATCTGCTTCGGCGTCTTCGTCTTGGCCGGGTTCAGGTACTTACTTTCGGGCAAGCCTGCGTCGCGGCAGACCGACCGGGCCTTCGCTTCGGCTTCGTCATCGATAAATTTCTCCCGGCCGACCTTCGGCACGCGCACATAGTTCGGGATATCGACGCCCGCCTCGGACTGCTGGTGCGCGAAGGCGCGCCGTGCGTTGATCCAGTCTTGGATCATATCGAGCAGATCGAGCGTCTTCGACAGCGCCTCGGGCGTGTCGTTAGTTGGCGAATTGCTGATCTGCGGCCTGTCAAGGTCGTCGAACCACACCTGCGCCGCGTCGAGCGCGCGTTGCTCCAGCGCGGGGCATGAGCCTTCGGAGCGGCAGAATTTGCACGATCCCGGCGTCAACCACTTCGCCGTCCACGCCGCGAAAGGTAGCTCGCTGATTTCGTCTTGCGCCTGCTTCGAGAGCGCCATGCGCTGCAGCAGCTCGGTCGTCCAATCGATCAGGTCGCCAATGTGGAACGTCTCGCTCCGCACCCGGCCGTCCTTGTGCGGCGCGCGGGGCTGAACGATCGTCACCTTGATATCCTCGACGTCGCGCCCCGGGTTCGCCAGCACCGCGCCGAGTCCATAGGTGCGCAACTGCTTGTTGTCGGCCGCCTCGACGACGCCCCGGCCGCCCTTCAGGTCGACGACTTCGAGCGACCGCCAGCGCGGAAAGTGGATCACCGTGTCGCCGGTGCCGCCCGCATCGAACGGCGTCTTGAGGTCGTTCAGCGAGAAATACTGCTCGTGAACGACGATCGGCGCTGGGCCTTCTGGAAACTCGGCGTTGTATTCGGCCACGCGGCCACGGACGTAGTCGACATAAACCTGCGCCGTCTCGGCCATTTCCTCGTCGACTTCGACCGAACGCTGTTTCGTTCGCTCGGTCGTGCCGATGAATTCGTCGGCGTCCCGCCCCGCGGCGAAACACTTCTCGCTGAGCTGGTGGCACGCCGTCCCCCAGGCCGACGCTTCGCTTTCCTTCTCCGGCGTGGTGATACGCGTGTTGAGCGCGATCGCGCCCAAGCAGAGCCAGTTACGCGCTGTCGAGCTGGCCGACCACGTCGCATGGTCACGGGCTCCGTGATCGACCGGCTTCGTCATTGCGAGCGCTCCCCTTACTTGCCGCTGACGGCGAGCGCCGCCTGAACGATCGCCTTCATTTCAGCCAGCTTCTCGGCCGAAAGCTCGCCGGTCATTTCGCGCTTGTTGGGGTTCTTCTCGACGCCGTTGGCGATGCCGATCACGGCCTTCGCGAGCGCCGCCTGATCGTCGGGCAAGTCGCTGACCTTGTCGGCGCCGATGAAGCCCTTGCCGTCTTCTTGCACGGCGGTCATGCCGTAAGCCTGAACGTAGCCGCTGAGCATCTTCTTGACGTCGTCGTGCGTCAGTTTCCGCGGTTCGGCCGCCTTCTCCTTCGCGGTGTCGGCCGCTTCGTCCTTGGCGTCCTGCTTGGCCTCGGCTTCTTCGCCGGGCGCGACGCGCTCTTCGCCGGTCGAAATGTTCTGCGCAGTCTCGGCAGCGGTCGTTCTGGTGTTGCGGCGGCCCCTCGGTTTCTCCGCTTCGGCCGCGTCGGCGGTCGACGGCGCGCCGCCGACAGTGCCGCTGCTGATCGCAGTCGTGTGCCGACCGTAGCCGTTCAACAACGTCTGCAGATCGTCGTGCAGCGCGGCGACGGTCTCGGCGTGAAAGTTGACGGTGATGCTCATCCTAGAACCTCTCTGATTGCGGCCCATAGCCTCATGAGGCTGGCCTGTATTGCCTCGTCGATAGAGCCTTCGATCACACAGACGCGGACGACGGCCTGGCGCGCCTGGTTGTGATTGGTGATGCGGAGTGATGCCTGCTGCATGTCCTTCGGCGTGAAGGATTGCTCGACGAACCAGAGCAACGCCGCCGAGCTGAGATCGATCGCTTCGCCGGCCGCAACTATCTGGCCGAGGAAGACGCGTTTCGATTTGTCGTGAAGCCAAGCCTGCTCGATCGGCCCGCGCTGCGCGGGCGGCGTCGATCCGTCAAGGCGCAGCACACCGAACTTTTCGAGCGCCAATTGCAGCGCGTCGCCGACTTCCTTGTGCCAGTACATCAGCACGATCTTGTCGAGGCCGCCGTCGAACTCGTCTTTCACGGCGTCAACAACGGCGCGCGCCTTCAGAGCGCCGGTGTTGCGGCGCAGCGGCCCGAGGTGCATTTCCAGCTCGCGTGTACGGCCCTCGTCGATCGCTTTCAGGATCGCCGCGCGGTCGACGTCACCTTCGGCGTGCTGGCGCAGCGCCCCGCTGATCATCAGCGGCAGCAACTCGTACACGGGGGGCCGAATGCCGACGTCGGCCTGCGTTCGCCGAAGCATGAACCCCTTCAGGCGGGCGTTCAGCTCTTCGGTGTTGCGCCCGCCGACCACGACGTTGATGCGCCGAAACTGAGACGTTTTCTTCTTCCGCACGATGCAGTAGCGGCTCTCGAAAGCGCTGTAGCGCGTGACGTCCGGCCAGCCGCGCGCGGGGTCGGCGGCCAGGCGCTCCGGCGCAAGCGCGCGCAGCATCGGGTAAGCATCGCTCGGGTCGTGCGGCAGCGGAGAGCCGGACAAGCACCAGACGCCCGCCGCGCGAGCGGTGATCGAGGTTCGCTTTTCAAGCGCTTGCCCATCGTCTCGCAGGTCGCCGTACACGGCGGCCGTACGCTTGGCGTCAAAGCTCTTCGCGGCGTGGCTTTCGTCGAGGATGGCTCTGTCGAAGTCGCGCGACATCAGCGCTGCGCGCATCGCCGGCTCGGACACCTGCCCCCATCCGACGATCGTCACGCCGCCGAGCTTTTCCCGAGCGGTGGGAGGCCCCGAGAGAACGCGCACGGGGCGGCCGAAGTCCGACCACAGCGGCCATGAGCGGCGCCACACCGGCCGCCCCGAGGCGGTCGTGATAACGAGAATGTCCTGCTCAAGATTGAGGTCAGCGCCGATGATCGCCGTGCCTGTCTTTCCCACGCGAGGGGCGTCCGCCAGCAAGGCGTTCGCGTTCCGCGCGAGGAAAAGGCTTCCCGATAGTTGGGTCGGCAAGGGTTTCATTCAGGCCTGCGAGCAAATCTATCTTGGTGGCTTGGTGTTGTATGTCACTGTATGTTGTTATTTGATACAGTCAAGACACATCGAGAGCGATTTCACCTGCGATCGCGAAGTACGTGGCGCCGTCGACATAGGTGTCGCGCACCGGCTTCGGCGAAGTGGCCACGCGACCGACCTTGGTCAGCACCATGTCGATCGCTTCGAGTTCGCCGGCTGAAAGCTGCCGCCGCATATGCTTCCGGAAGACCGCTTTGAGTTCGCCCGAGCACGCGAGATTGACCTTCGGCGGGCCGTAGCTCGCATCACGCGAGCCGTTCGTCAGCCCGGCGCCCTCTTCGAGGATCGTCACACGAACGGGCTTCACGGCCACGTCTCCGCAATCGCAGGCCGATGCCTTCTTTGCGCAACCAGAGCAATAGATTTCGGGGCTCATGCGAATATTCCTTCTGCTGGATTTATGGGCGTCACGCGGACCTCGGTGCGCGGCCGGTCGCTATACCACTTCTCGACGTGGCCGGAGACAATCTGCTTGTCGTCGATCCACACGATAAGGTTGAGCGCGTCCGTGAGCTTTCCACCGTTATCCCAATCGGGTTTAACCGTCGGCCTGATGTCGCCCCGCAGCGCGGCCGAGCGCCACGCCTTCGGCTTCGACGCTGGGATGGGCATGTGCATAGTTACTTCAAGGCGAAGCGGCCCCTCGAACGGCGGTCGATCGCCCATCGCGAGTTGCGCCGCGTAGGCTAGACGCCCCTCGAAGGTGACGGTGCGCTCGGGGGTGTATGAGTGGCCGTCGCGCGCCTGCTTCACGCGCTCTTTGCCGCGGGGCGCGCCGGCTAACTCGAAATAAATCATGCGTGGACCGCGACAGCCTCTTGCGCCGCGTTGATCTGCGCGGTGCAAGCGCGTCTGATCCGGACGCTTTCGCTGTGCATCCGCATGATTTCCAGCTCGTCTATGTGGTGTTCTACGGCCGCACAGTCACAGGCCCGTCTCGCCGCGGCCAGGTCTGATGAGATCGCGAAAAACTGCTGCAGCTCAAGCATCGCGTCGTGGCCACACGGCATTATTCCACCTACGTATCAACTGCCTAGTCAGGCTGATTGCGTTTGTCTCATGTATTACACTGTATGCCGACCAAGCTGGACGGTCAAGATATAATATCGCCACATTCACGCCGGCGTCACGCGAACGGCGACCGGCAATTTCAGGTTGCGTCAATCTTTCTGATGTTATGCTGACTTTTTGGCGTTGACCGCCCGCCATACGTATGCTAGTTGCAGCATACAAAAGGCATACGAATATTGCATACGTAAATTGAGGCTACTATGGCTAAGTCTTATCGAACCCACCTCCCCGCGTCGGAGGGAGATATGCCCAAATTGATACCGAAGCACCTCGCGAAAGACGAATTTGCTCGTCGCCTGTTGACCCTGATGCGCCGCAAGGGTTGGCGCCAGGCCGAATTCGCTCGGCAGGCCGGGCTCGCGCGCAACGCGATCTCTGTTTACCTGCGTGGCAGCAGCCTCCCGAACCCGGAAAGCCTGCAAAAGCTCGCCAAGGCGCTCGGCGTGAAGCCCGAAGAGTTGCTGCCGAACTACCAGGAAGCCGCGATCGAGCGCGACCACCCCGAGCTGGAGCTGCGCGTTTCTCCGGGCGATTCGAAGACGGCCTGGATCAGGATCAACCGGGCGATGCCGACGACGCTCGCTATCAAGATCATGGGACTGATCGAAGCGCATGATACCAAGACAGATGAGTGAGGCCGAAGCCGCGGCCCTGCTGAACCGGACCGTCAGCCAAATTCGGCGGCTGCGCCACACCGGCAAGCTGGGATACACGCCGGGGCGACCAGTCCGCATCGGCGAAGACGACATTGAAATTTACCTTCGGTGTATCAAATGCCATCCTACATCCTACGACAACATGACAACGGGGCCTTCTACATCCACTGGACAGAAGGTCGACGAAGCCGCCGTCGCAGCACGGGTACGGAAAGCGAGGCTGAAGCGCAGGTGTTCCTCGCGCGCTGGATCTTGAGCGATCAGCAGGAAGCCGAAACGGGCGCGCCGAGCTACACGGTCGGCGAGCTTTGGGCCGCCTACTACGAGCGCCACGTCGAAAAGAACAACGTCGAGACCCGCCCCGCCGACACGGCTTGGAAAAATCTCTCGCAGCACTTCGCGGCCTTGACGTTGGCCGACTTCGCGAAAAAGGACGCCTCCGGCGCCGACGCGGTCGAACGCTACGTGGCGCTGCGCGCCGCCGGGAAGATCGGCCGGTGCAAGGCCGCGCCGGCCACGATCAGGCACGAGGTCACGTTGCTGCGTGCGGCCCTCAATTGGTGCGCGAAACCGAAAGTCGCGATCATCCCGGCCGCCCTGATCCCGGTATTTGATATACCGCCAGACAGCGACCCGCGCGATCGGTGGCTGCGCGTTGACGAGATACAGGCGCTGTTCGCCGCCGCGGCCGCGCTGCGGTCAGGCCCTCGCCTGTCGCGTGGCGAGCGGTTCCTCTGGTTGGCGCTCGAAACGGCGGCGCGCCTGCAGGCGATCCTTGATTTAACCTGGGATCGCGTCGATTTTGAAACCGGCATGGTTCACTACAACGTGCCGGGCCGGAGGAAGACGAAGAAGCGGCGCGTCAGCGTCCCGATCTCGAAGGCGCTGCGCCCTGTGCTGCTGCGGGCGCACGACGAACGCGAAGGCGATCTCGTGATGGACAACAAGGTGCTGACGATCTGGCGGGCAACGCAGGCGATCGCCAAGCACGCCGGCGTCGAGCGCGTTAGCCCGCACGTCTTGCGCCACACGGCGGCCACGCACATGCTGCGCCGCGGGGTGCCGATCTGGACGGTTGCCGGCGTCCTCGGCAACACGGTCGCGCTGGTCGAGAAGGTGTACGGGCACCATTGCCGGGAAGGCCTGGCCGGCGGTGTTGAAATGATCTCTGGCGGGCTTTTGGAGTTGGCAGAATGAGCGACAACCCGTTTTGGAGTTGACAGAATGACATGCGATCACACCGTCACACGAGGCCGGGAAGGCGTTGAAGGCTACTGGTGCGAAGCCTGCGGCGTTCAGGTTATGGCCGTGAGCGCTCGTTACGACGACAAAGGGCACCTGCACCACCGCCCGCGCGGGCCGGACGGGAAGCTGATTTGATGCGCGCACTTTGGGGTGCAAAGCGCTCAAATTGAGCGCGAAACGAGATACGTTGTAATACGAAATGGGATACAATGCAGCATACAAACAGAAGAAGACGAAGCTAAATCAGGGCTATTTCGGGTTAAGTGGTTGAGATACAACCGAATTACAAATCGCGCGAAATGATATTCGGAATGCTCACGCGACGTTCCCGGATTCCGGCCCAGAGCCGGCGATACCCTTGAACTTTCGACGGCGGGACGGGCTCGTTGTCTACATAGTACATGCTGGGCCCCCTTGCGAGCCATTGCGCGCTGGCGGAATCCGACGTAACCACCCCAAAACCATCGTTCGGGCGCGGGCAAGCGGGACTTAGGTCTAGCGCGACCGACGGGGTCAATCGGCGGCGGCTTCGTGCCGGGCGGCAATCCAGGCCGCGCAGCGCCTTTATCTTTGAGGGAGCCGGCCATGACCGAGCGGAAGCACGGCCTCACCTATGCTGATTCCGGCGTCGACATCGACGCGGGCAATCGTCTTGTCGACCTGATCAAGCCGATGGTGCGGGCCACCGCTCGCCCCGGCGCCGATTCCGAAATCGGCGGCTTCGGCGGGCTGTTCGATCTGAAAGCCGCAGGCTTCAAGGACCCGGTTCTGGTGGCGGCCACCGACGGCGTCGGCACCAAGATCAAGGTTGCGATCGAGGCCGGATTGCACGCCGGCATCGGGATCGATCTGGTCGCAATGTCGGTGAACGACCTCGTGGTGCAGGGCGCCGAGCCGCTGTTCTTTCTCGACTACTTCGCCTGCGGAAAACTCGATCCAGAAGCCACGGCCGAAATCGTCGCCGGGGTGGCCGAAGGCTGCCGCGAGTCCGGCTGCGCGCTGATCGGCGGCGAGACCGCCGAGATGCCGGGGCTCTACAAGGACGGCGACTACGATCTCGCCGGCTTTGCGGTGGGCGCGGCCGAGCGCGGAACCCTGTTGCCCTCCCCGGACATTGCCAAAGGCGATGCAGTGATCGGGCTCGCCTCTTCGGGCGTACATTCGAACGGCTTTTCGCTGGTGCGCAAGATCGTCGAGAAATCCGGCCTGCCCTATGACGCGCAGGCGCCGTTCTCGCCGGTGATGACGCTCGGTGGCGCATTGCTGACGCCGACCAAACTCTACGTGAAATCGTGCCTGAACGCGATCCGCACGACCGGCGCGATCAAAGGACTGGCGCATATCACGGGCGGCGGATTCACCGACAACATCCCGCGCGTACTCCCTAAACATCTCGGCGTCGGAATCGATCTGCCGCGACTTCCAGTGTTGCCGGTGTTCAAATGGCTCGCCGAGCAAGGCGGCATCGCCGAACTCGAATTGCTGCGCACCTTCAACTGCGGCATCGGAATGATCGCGATCGTCAGAGCCGACGCCGTCGACGCCGTCACCGAGGCGCTCACCAGCAGCGGGGAAAGCGTCCATCTGCTCGGTGAAGTGATCGAGGCCACGGGCGAGCATCGCGTCGTTTACGACGGTCACCTCGATCTCGGTCGGTGACCCCGGTGAAGCGTCGCGTCGCTATCCTGATTTCCGGGCGCGGGTCGAATATGGCCGCGCTGATCGAAGCCGCGGCCGAGGACGGGTTTCCCGCCGAAATCGCCGTCGTGATCGCCAATACAGCCAGCGCTGGCGGCCTCGCGATCGCCCAGCGCAGCGGCATCGAAACCCTGGTGATCGAAAGCAAGCCGTTCGGCAAGGATCGCGCTGGCTTCGAGGCCGTGCTGCAGGCGGCGCTCGACGAGCGCCGGATCGAACTGATCTGCCTCGGCGGCTTCATGCGGCTGTTCACGGCGGACTTCGTGAATCATTGGTACGGCCGGATGCTCAATATTCACCCGTCGCTGCTGCCGTCGTTTCCGGGGCTCGATCCGCACGGTCAGGCGTTGCGCGCGGGCGTGAAGATCTCCGGCGCAACCGTGCATTTCGTCATCGCCGAAACAGACGCTGGCCCGATTGTCATTCAGGGTGCGGTGCCGGTGCATGACGACGACACAGCGGATGCTCTTGCCGCCCGTGTTCTCGCGATCGAGCATAGCATCTACCCGAAGGCGCTCAAGATGGTTGCGTCCGGCCAGACGCGGTTCGAGGGCGATCTGTGCAAATCGACCCCGAGTGACGCTTCTGATCAGACGTTGATCGTGCCCGCGTAAAACTCGTCGATACCAGGAGAACACCCCGGACTGTCGCCGAGGTAATAGCTCCGGCGATCGCACCCGTTCAAGAGACCTTCAGGTTCTCTGCCGACGTCTTGCCGCGATTGTCGACCAGTTCATACTCGATGGTTTGGTTTTCATTGAGCGTGCTGAGCCCGGCGCGCTCGACCGCCGAGATGTGGACGAACACGTCCTTGTCGCCGCTGGTCGGACGGATAAAGCCATAACCCTTGGTCGGGTTGAACCACTTGACGGTGCCCTTTTGCATCGCCTGTCTCCTCTCTAGACACAAAAAAGACGCGGCGCGCTCAATGCACGCCACGCCACAAACGGCGCTCCAGAAATCTGCTTGTATTTCCAGTCGCGAAACATAAAGCCGAACGACCCAAATCCGATTGCGGGTCAATTGCAACACGATTTTTTGCAGTTAGCAAGTCTTGCGAGTGCCGCAGAAATGAGCGCCGCAACGGTTAGGTTCCGAAAGCCGATCGCGCGCCGACGTCGCAAGGATCTATCAGTCGGCAGCGATCGCTGTTTCGCGATGAAATTTCTCATCGAGCGATGCGTAGCAACGCAATCCCAATCGAGCTCGGCAGCGAGGCAATTTCTTGCTGCAGCGCGAAAGCCCCCTTTGTTCCCGCGCATGCGACAATATTGAGCACCCGCTACGGTGTTCATACGTCTTGCTCATGACTATCGTTGCCGTGAATCGGCTCCAGCCCGGTTCCCTCCCCTAAAAAGCCCCCGCGCGAGGAGTTGAGTTCTGCCCCTTTCAAGCGACATCAACGAATGCCCTTCAACGGTGAAGAACCGCGTTCTGGCGCAACTGCCGCCGGACGATTTTCTCGCCCTCAAGCCGATGTTGACGCCGGTCGAGTTCAAGGGACGAGCCGTGCTGCAGGAGGCCAACCGCCCTGTCGAGTACGTGTACTTCATCGAGGACGGCCTTGTTTCGCATATGGCCGGTAGTCGAACCGACTACGTCGAGACCGCCATGGTCGGCGTGTTCGGTTATGTCGGCGTTCCGCTGCTTCTCGGGAATCCGGTCGCTGCACAGCGCTCGATTGTTTCAGTGCCCGGAACCGCTTTGCGGATTGAGGCAGAGGATCTTTCGCGCGTGCTGACAACTCGGCCGCAGGTCCGCGACCAGCTGTTGCGCTACATCTCGGCGCTGATCGCACAGAATACCCAGAGCGTGCTGTGCGCTGCCCGGCACGAAATTAACCAGCGGTTGGCGCGCTGGTTGTTGCTCGCCAACGATCGCATTCAGAATGACGTGCTCTACATCACTCACGAATTGCTGGCGACCAGCCTGGGCGTTCGCCGCGCCAGCATCACCAATGCGCTGTTGCATTTCGAGGCCGAAGGCATTCTGCAAAAGTCGCGCGGAGCAGTGCGGGTGATCGACCGGCTCGGCCTCGAGAAGCGCGCCTGCGATTGCTACAACATTGTCCGGGACGCCTATGCGTGGGCGCAGGTCACGCACGACGACCACCATCACGCCGGATGCGCTCATGGGCAGGACGGCGACATCATCGCCGGCACCGCCTGACGGCGCCGCGCCGCGGGCGCGGAGTTGCCTTCGAAATCGGTGATCAGTGCTGCGCGGTCGAGCCTGCAGCCTGATCACCTGCCGCCCTCCGCCGCCAGATCGATCCTGCAATCAGGACCATGGCTGCGCCCGACAGCGCAAACAGATACTCGCCGAAATTGCAGCTACCGGAGAAATCGGTAGCCAGACCGATCGTCCTGAACAACGCATCGATCGGAGCGCCTGGCCCGTCGAAGCTCGACATCAGCGGACAAATCGCCGGGTCGGTCGCGCGATCACTTCGCCGGCGATCCAGCCGAGCAGCGCCGCTCCGGCCCACACCAGCGGCGTCAGTTTCTCCAGCACCAGCATGATCAATGCGGCGCCGGCAACGATCATCGGCGCGCTGATCGTGAGGCCGAGGATCAACAGCGGCACGCTGCCGTTGGCGGCCGCGGCCACGGCGATGACGTTGTCGAGACTCATGATGATGTCGGCAACGACCACGATCTGCACGGCGTGCCACAGATGCACGCCTGATTCGACGCTGTCTTCGTCGTCATTCACAGGCACCAGCAGCTTCGCAGCGATCACCAGCAGAGCCAGTCTACCGACCAGCTTGAGGTAGGGCCACTCCATCAGGGAGACGACGATGCCGGTGAAGATGATGCGGAGATGCAAAGCGGCGCCGGCGCCGAGATCATCCCCATAGCCGATGCCGCAGATTGGGCCCCCGGCAGGTCAACGCGATCCAGCGCGTGGTCGCCCGACAACAGCACGTTGATCCGGATGATCTTGCCGATGGAGAGCCAGAAAGCAGGGCCGTTCAATGCTCTTGAACTGAGCGATGAGCCCCTAAAGGGTCGCGGGGTCGAAGGTGCTCAGAACCCAGTCCATGGCCTCTGCTCCCCTCGCTTTTCTAAGACCGCGGCCGCTCGATCAGCGGTCCGCGGTCTCGGTTGGTCAACGTTCAGCCGACGATTTCGTTGCCGGCGAAGAACTGGGCGATCTCGATCGCCGCGGTCTCCGGCGCATCCGAGCCGTGAACCGAGTTTTCGCCGATCGACTTCGCGTGGGCCTTGCGGATGGTGCCATCGGCCGCCTTCGACGGATCGGTCGCGCCCATCACGTCGCGATACTTCGCGATGGCGTTCTCGCCTTCCAGCACCTGGACGACCACCGGGCCGGAGATCATGAAGTCAACCAGCTCGCCGAAGAACGGGCGTTCCTTGTGGACAGCGTAGAAAGTCTCGGCCTGACCGCGGGTCATGTGGATCCGCTTCTGCGCCACGATGCGCAGGCCGGCCTTTTCGATCAGGGCGTTGATCGCGCCAGTGATGTTGCGCTCGGTCGCGTCGGGCTTGAGAATCGAGAAAGTCCGTTGAATCGCCATGGAAATATCCTTGAAATGCTGGGCGGATGAGTTGCGGCGCTTATATCGACGCCACTGCGGCACGGCAAGCCGCGCCGTCGGCTGATCCGACCGCTTCGGACACGTTGCGCCCCTGCCCGATCACAATCGATCCGATCCCGGTTGCCTTTGCCGGCCGTCCCGGTCAAAACGCGCCATGCTCACACTGTCCGACATATCGGTCCGGATTGCCGGACGACTGCTGATCGATCAAAGCACGGTCCAGATCGCGCCTGGCGCGCGGGTCGGGTTCATCGGCCGCAACGGCGCCGGCAAGTCGACGCTGTTTAACGCCATCCGTGGCGAACTCGCCACCGAGACCGGCCGCATCACCATGCCGCCACGCTGGCGGGTTGGCAGCCTGGCGCAGGAGGCCCCCAACGGTCCGGAGACCCTGCTCGAAGTGGTTCTCAAGGCCGATCTCGAACGCGACGCGCTGCTGCGGGAGGCCGAGACCGCGCACGATCCGCACCGGATCGCCGACATCCAGACCCGGTTGGTTGATATCGATGCGCATTCGGCTCCGGCGCGCGCCGCTGCCATTCTCAGCGGCCTCGGCTTCTCGGCCGCGGATCAGGCGCACTCCTGTTCGGAATTCTCCGGCGGCTGGCGGATGCGGGTGGCCTTGGCGGCGACGCTGTTCGCGGCGCCCGACCTGCTGTTGCTGGACGAGCCGACCAACTATCTCGATCTCGAAGGCACGCTGTGGCTCGAAGATCACCTCGCCAACTACCCGCGCACGGTGATCGTGATCAGCCACGACCGCGATTTGCTCGACACCTCGGTCAACGAGATCCTGCATCTCGACCGCGGCCGGCTGGTGCATTTCCGCGGCGCCTACTCGGCCTACGCTGAATTCCGCGCCAACAAGGAGGCGCTCGACGCCAAGAACGCCAAGCGCGAGGAGGCGCGTCGCAAGCATCTGCAGGAGTTCGTCGACCGCTTCAAGGCCAAGGCCTCCAAAGCGCGCCAGGCGCAGTCGCGCGTCAAGATGCTGGAGAAGATGAAGCCGGTGGCGCGGCTGGTGAGCGACGACGTGCCCGACATCGTCTTCCCCGCGCCCGAGAAGATCCTGTCGCCGCCGATCCTCGCCGCCGACAACGTCTCGATCGGCTACGACCCCAAGCACCCGGTGCTTCGCCATGTCACGCTGCGGATCGACACCGAAGACCGCATCGCCCTGCTCGGCGCCAACGGCAACGGCAAGTCCACACTGGTGAAGCTGCTGGCCGACCGGCTGACGCCGTTCTCCGGATCGGTGACGCGCGCCGACAAGCTCTCGGTCGCTTACTTTGCCCAGCACCAGCTCGACGAACTCAACGAGGACGGCTCGCCCTACGACCACATCCGCCGGCTGATGCCGGATGCGCCCGAGAGCAAGATCCGCGCCCGCGCCGGCGCGATCGGCTTTTCCGGCAAGGCCGCAGACACGCTGGTGAGGAGCTTGTCAGGCGGCGAGAAAGCACGGCTGCTGCTCGGGCTCGCGACCTTCTACGGCCCGAACATGATCATCCTGGACGAGCCGACCAACCATCTCGACATCGACAGCCGCGCGGCGCTGGCCGAGGCGATCAACGACTTTCCCGGCGCGGTCATCATGGTGTCGCACGATCGCTACTTGATCGACGCCTGCGCGGATCAGCTCTGGGTCGTCGCCGATCACAAGGTGAAGCCTTACGACGGCGACCTCGACGACTATCGCCGCGCTGTTCTGTCGTCACGCGGCGCGCGCAGCGGAGCGCGTGACGCCAAGGAGCGAAGCGCGGACAGCGCCGCCGCGAAGGCAGCGCGTCCGAAGGCCGAAAAGCGCGTCCCGCTGAAGCAGAAGATCGCCGAAGCCGAAGCCGAGATCGAGCGTATCACCGCGATCATCGCCAAGATCGATGCGGCGCTCGCACTGCCGGATCTCTTCACCCGCGATCCGAAACAGGCCGCACAACTCTCGACCGCGCGCGCCAATGCACAGGCAGCGCTTCACAAGGCCGAAGAGCAATGGCTGGAAGCGAGTTCGGCCTGAGACATGGCGCAGGCTGAACGGCCGAGGCTACGCGCCCGGACTACGACGCCTGCTTCTGACGCTTCGGTCTCGCTGATTTCGGTTGCGCGACCGGATCCGGTCCACGCTCGATCGACGTCAGCCGCCCTGCGGTGAACGTGTAGATGCCGGCGCGCGAACCGCGCGAGTAGTTCAGCAGCGCAACGCGCTGGCCGCGTTCATTGGTCGACAGATTCACGCTGTCCGGCGCGCCGGCGCCGCGCGCGACGTCGCATTCGGTATGGCCGAGCGCCACCGTGCCGCCGCGGGGCGCCGTCGGCGCTGCGGCGTCACCACCCGGAGCCGAATTTGCGTCAGGCGATCCGGGGGCCGCCGACATGCCGGGGCACATCCCATCGGCGCTGATCAAATCCTCCGCCATCACCGGCTTGTCCGGCGTCAGCGGCGGGGTTTCGATCGAGATGTTCTTGATGAACACCCGGCCCGGACGCGAAAACCAGTCGGCATCGCGCGACATCAGCTCGGACGCGCCCGAACAACCGGCGAGCAGCGGCGCCGCCAGCACGAGGGTGAGCACGACCAGGCGGCAAGAAAGCTTGTGTTGCACGATTGATTGGGTCCCATCCCGCAGCATAAGCATCTGTCCAAACATCGATTTACGGCACGACCGTGGCCGCGTCGGCGCAACCGCCAGGTTGCCAGAATAACGTTAACGGCCTCGCGAGGCTATTCCCGCCGCTGCCAGCGCCCCGCGGCGTCGGCCTGCCAGTAGGTGACGTCGAAGCCGCGCGACTTGCTCTGCTTCCACGCGACACGCGCCATCGCCACAGCATCGTCATCGTCGCCGTCGAACAGCAGCACCATTCTTTCGTAGCTTTCCGCGTCGGCCGGCAAAGCCACGTTGTCGAGCAGAAACCGCACCATCGCAGCGTTCGGATTCCCCTCCTCGGCCGTCAGCACGATCGGCTGGTGGGCCGCATCCGCAACGCGCGAGGTGGCATGCGGCAGAAACGAATCATCACGATAGGTCCACAGATGCGCGTCGAGCGTTTCGGTTCTCTCCTCGGAACCCGACTGCACCACCACCCGCCAGCCGCGCGCCAGAGATTTCTCCAGCAACGGCGGCAGCACCTGTTCGATCGTCCGGCCCTGCAGATGATAGAAGAGGACGTCGGTCATCGCATTGTCTTGGGGTTATTTCTTGGCTTCGTAGTGCTCCGCGACGAGCGCGTTCAACAGCCGCACGCCGTAACCGGATCCCCAGCTGTGGTTGATGTCGGACTTGGGCGCGCCCATCGCCGTGCCGGCGATGTCGAGATGCGCCCACGGCGTGTTGTCGACAAAGCGCTGCAGGAACTGAGCGGCAGTGATCGAGCCGCCATTGCGCGAGCCCGTGTTCTTCATATCGGCGAACTGCGAATCGATCTGCTTGTCGTATTCGGGTCCGAGCGGCATCCGCCAGACACGCTCGCCGGTCGAGAGGCCCGCGGCGGTGAGCCGCTCCGCGAGTTCGTCGTTGTTCGAGAACAGGCCGGCGTGATCGGTGCCGAGCGCGACCATGATCGCGCCGGTCAGCGTCGCCAGGTCGACCATGAATTTCGGCTTGTGCTTCTGCGCGACGTACCAGAGCACGTCGGCGAGAACGAGACGCCCTTCGGCATCGGTGTTGATGATCTCGATGGTCTGACCGGACATCGAGGTCACGATGTCGCCTGGGCGCTGCGCGTTGCCGTCCGGCATATTCTCGACCAGACCGATCGCGCCGATCACATTGATCTTGGCCTTTCGCGCTGCAAGCGCGTGCATCAGCCCCACCACGCAGGCGGCGCCGCCCATGTCACCCTTCATGTCTTCCATGCTGGCCGACGGCTTGATCGAGATGCCGCCGGTATCGAAGCAGACGCCCTTGCCCACGAAGGCGACCGGCTGCGCGCCCCGCTTGCCGCCGTTCCAGCGCATGATCACGGTGCGTCCGGGATGGGCCGAGCCCTGCGACACGCCGAGCAGCGCGCCCATCTTCAGCCTGGTCATCGCCTTGACGTCGAGGATCTCGACCTGAACGCCGAGCTTGCGCAATTGCGCCGCGCGCTTGGCGAATTCTTCCGGGTAAAGGACGTTCGGCGGCTCATTGACGAGTTCCCGCGCCAGGATCACGCCATCGACGACATGGCTATCAGGCGCAAACGCCTTCTTCGCCGCGGCAACATCGGCAACCGCGATCGACACGTTGGCGTTCGCCGCGTCGGCGTCGTCGTCCTTCTTTTTGGTCTTGTAGCGATCGAATTTGTAGGCCCGCAACCGGATACCCGACGCGACCGCAGCCGCCTGCTCGGGCCTCATCGCCCCACCCGGCAGTTCAGCGATCACGGTGACCGCACTATCGCCCGCGCTCAACTTGCCGGCGACCGCCCCACCCAGCTTGACGATATCGTTGTCCTTCAGGGCCGCAGCCTTGCCCGTACCGATCACGATCAGGCGACCGACCTTCAGTCCTTCAGGCGCCAGCAGATCCAGAGCGGAACCCGACTTGCCCTTGAACTGACTTGCCGCGACCGCGCGCTTCACGGTGCTGGCCGCCGCCCCCAGCGCTTTGCCGGTGACCGAACCGAATTTCAGCGTGTCGTCGCAGAACACCACCAGCGTGCCGCGCGCGGCAGCGGAAAACGGGACGAAGCCGACCTTGACGGCGTCGGGCATGGATATTCCTCCAATCAGGGCTGTCGGACCCGACCAGAACCGGCGGGCGCAGGTGTATGTTGCTGTTTTGGTGTCCTATGGCTCCAAGTCAAGCCAGCAAGTCAAGCCAGCATTCGCTCGGGACGATTCTCTCGTCGAGAGAAAATGGCCGGTCGATTCCGATGCGATCGTCAGAGCCGGTTCCCAGGCCGCGCCGACCTAAGGTGCTCAGACACCCTCTTCCCGGTCGATTTAGTGGCCCGCGTGCGACACTTGCACAAGATTAACCATATCCGGTCGCCGCCGCCGATCAGCCATTTTGTTGACAGATCAGACAGATGGTAATGCGTTTGTGGGATAGCCCGTGAGGTCGGCCGCCATGGGGAGGATTCGGATCGAATCCTGGCGGCGAATATTGGGCGCAGGGGATTTCGTCAGCCGATGGGTGCCATCGACAGCTATATTTTCCGCACGACGTTGACGTCGTTTGCGGTGGTCATGGCCAGCCTGACGGGCGTGATCTGGATTACCCAGGCGTTGCGTGGCATCGATCTGATGACCAGCCAGGGCCAGACGATCGTGACCTTCCTCGGCCTGACCGGCCTGGCCGTTCCCGTCTTGATTTTGGTGATCGCTCCGATCGCTCTAATGATCGCTGTGGCGCATACGCTGAATCGTCTCGCGACCGATTCCGAAATCATCGTCATGAACGCCGCCGGCCTGTCGCCGATCCGGCTGTTCCGTCCGTTCGTGTATGCGACGATCGCGGTCGCCGTGCTGGTGACATTGATCGGGGCCTATATTGCGCCGGACGGATTGCGCCGCATCGCCCGATGGGACAGCGAAATCACTGCTGACGTGCTCGCCAACGTGCTGCAGCCGGGCCGCTTCGCCCAGCTCGAGCAGAATTTGACCATCCGGGTGCGCGAGCGTCAGGCAGGCGGGCTGCTCGTCGGCGTATTCATTGATGATCGCCGCGACCCCAATGACCGCGTCAGCATCATCGCCGACCACGGCACGGTGGTGAAGAACAGCGACGGATCGTTTCTCGTCCTGGAAGACGGCCATCTCGAACGCTTTCAGGCGGGAAAGCAAGAGCCGGCGCTGGTTGCCTTCAGCCGCTATGCGTTCGACATGTCGAAATTCTCGCGCGCCCGGGACGTGACCTACGGAATTCGCGAGCACTATCTCTGGGAACTGATCTGGCCGGACCCGAAGGATCCGCTGCTGGCGCAAGTGCCGACACAATTTCGCGCGGAGATGCATGACCGGCTGCTGGCGCCGATCTATCCATTCTTCTTCGCTGCGGTCACTTTCGCCTTTCTCGGGATGCCGCGGACAACGCGCCAGAGTCGTAACTTCTCGATGGTCGGCGCAGTCGCTTGCGCCTTTGTCGTGAGGCTTGCCGGTTTCGCATTGTCTGTGGTCGCCAACCACACACCCTACATCGCCGGGATCCAGTATCTGCTGCTTGCGGTCGCGATCGGGGTCAGCCTGTGGCTGATCCGGCGGCACGTGGTGATCGAACCGCCCGCCAGACTTGTCGAGGCGCTCAACGCCCTCACCGCTTCGCTGAGCCGGCTGGTCCGGCGCCCGATGACGGCATGATGTGGTGTCCACCATGGTCATGAACACGCTCGGACGCTATTTCGCAGCCCGATTCGTCACCTCTGCGCTCGGCGTTTTCTTCGGGCTGTTCGTGCTGCTCGTATTCGTCGACTACATCGACCTGCTGCGCCGCGCCGGCGGGCTCGCGGTTTCAGCACTGGTGATCGCGCAGGCGTCGTTCTACCGGGTCCCGCAACTGCTCGAGCGGCTGATGCCGTTCTGCATTCTGATCGGCGGCATGACGTGCTACCTCGCGCTGTCCCGCAGTCTGGAACTCGTGATCGCGCGGGCCGCCGGCCTGTCGGCTTGGGAGTTTGTTTCGCCTGCGCTATGGAGCGCCCTCGCGCTCGGGGTGTTCGCGAGCGCCGTCTTCAATCCCATGTCGGCGTATATGCAAGAGCGGGCCAAGCAGATGGAGGCCGAATTGTTCGGCCAGGGATCTGGAAGCCTTCAGGACGCAAGCGGTTTCTGGATGAATCAAGTGAGCCCGGAAGGACAGTCGATCATCAATGCAGCGCGGAGCCAGCAACAAGGCGCCGTGCTGAGCGGGATCAGCGTGTTCCGCTTCGAGCCCGACTTCCAGTTCAAGGACCGAATCGAAGCCCGTGAAGCGGTCCTCGAACCCGGGCATTGGCTGCTGAAGGACGTCCGGCGCTATACGCTCGACAGCGCGCCGGTTCAGGAAGACACTTTCCGGCTGCCGACTGCGCTGACGCTTGCGCAGGTCCGGAACAGCTTCGCCACTCCAGAAAGTGTGTCTTTTTGGCAACTCCCGTCCTACATCAGAGCATCCGAGAGTTCGGGCTTCGCGACCTCGGGCTATCGTCTGCAGTATCATAAGCTTCTGGCAAAGCCGTTTTTGCTGGCCGCAATGGTGATGCTAGCTGCTTCTGTCAGCTTGCGATTCTTCCGTTTCGGCGGCGTGCAAAAGATGGTTTTGAGTGGCGTGGGGGCAGGCTTTCTGCTCTATATCCTGTCGAAAGTGACTGAGGATTTGAGCAAGGCTGAGTTAATGCATCCGCTTGCTGCGGCGTGGTTGCCCGTTTGTGTGGGCGGCCTCGCTGGTTTTTTGGCCTTGCTGTACCAGGAGGACGGGTAGTGGCCATGATCGCCGCCCTCCTAGAAAAGCTGCCTGCTTCGCGGCTGCGCACCATCGTGCGCAGCAAGCGTTCGCTCATGGCGAGTTGCGCGATTCCGCTGGCCGCCCTGCTGCTCGCGGGCGCCGCGGACCTTGCGTCGATCTCGTCGGCGGAGGCGCAGAGCTATACCTATAATCCGCGCCCGGCCCGGCCGCGTCCGCCCCAATCGGGGCAGGATGGGCAGATGCTCGTGCAGGCGACCGAGGTCAATTACGACTATAACAACCAGCGCGTGTCGGCGATCGGCAACGTGCAGATGCATTTCAACGGCACCAGCGTCGAAGCTGATCGCCTCGTCTACGACCAGAACACCAAACGTCTGCGGGCCGAGGGCAACGTCCGCATGACCGATGCGACGGGCAAGATCACCTACGCCAATATGCTCGATCTCAGCGACGACTACCGCGACGGCTTCGTCGATTCGCTGCGCGTCGACACCGCCGAAGACACCCGCATCGCGGCGTCGCGGGCCGACCGCACCAACGGCGACTACAACGTCTTCCAGAACGGCGTGTACACCGCTTGCGCGCCGTGCCGGGACAATCCGAAGAAGCCCCCGCTGTGGCAGGTCAAGGGCGCGCGGATCATCCACGATCAAACCGACAAGATGCTGTATTTCGAGAACGCCCAGCTCGAATTCTTCGGCGTTCCGTTGGCCTATCTACCGTATTTCTCGACTCCGGACCCGACGGTGAAGCGCAAGACCGGCTTCCTGATGCCGGCCTACTCGACCAACACCACCTTCGGCATGGGCTTCGAAGTCCCGTTCTATTGGGCGCTTGCACCGGACTACGACGTCACCCTGACGCCGCGGATCACGACCAAGCAGGGCGTCCTGATGCAGGCCGAGTTCCGGCAGCAATTGCTGAACGGCGCCTATCAGATCCGAGCGTACGGTATCAATCAGGCCGATCCCGCTGCGTTCGGCAGCAATCCGGGCAACCGTGATTTTCGTGGCGGCGTCGACACCAAGGGCCAGTTCGCGCTGAACGACAAATGGGTGGTCGGCTGGGAAGGCGTGCTGCTGTCCGACCGGGCGTTCTTCCTCGACTATCGGCTCGCCCAATACCGGGACAGCTGGGGCACCTTCCTCAATCAGAGCACTGAAGCGACTTCTCAGGTCTATCTGACAGGCGTCGGTAATCGCTCCTATTTCGACCTGCGAGCGATCCACTATCTTGGTTGGGCTGCCGCCGACATCCAGGGGCAAATCCCGGTCATCCACCCGGTGATCGACTATTCGAAGACGCTCGATCAGTCGATCTTCGGCGGTGAGGTCAGCTTCAAGACCAATTTTGTGAGCCTGACCCGCCAAACTGCGCAGTTCGACCCGATCACCACGATCGCCAACACCTCCGGCCTGTGTCTGACCACGTCGGCCGATCCGCTAGCGCGAATGCCGTCGAGCTGCCTGCTGCGCGGCATCCCGGGCACATACACGCGGGTATCGGCCGAGGCCCAATGGCGCCGGTCGTTCACCGATTCCTACGGTCAGATCTGGACCCCGTTTGCATCGATCCGAGCCGATGCGATCGATGCGTCGATCTCAAATCAGCCCGGCGTGTCCAACTATCTCCCGGTCGGCGATACCCAGGCGTTCCGGGTAATGCCGACAATCGGCCTGGAATATCGCTACCCGTTCATCAACGTGCAGCCGTGGGGCACCACGACGATCGAACCGATCGGCCAGGTCATCATCCGCCCCAACGAAACCTACGCCGGCAGGCTGCCGAACGAAGACGCGCAGAGCATGGTGTTCGATGCCAGCAACCTGTTCAGCGTCGACAAATTCTCCGGTTACGACCGGATCGAAGGCGGCGGGCGGGCCAATGTCGGCGTTCAGGCGACCACGCAATTCGATCGCGGCGGCGCGGTTAATGTGCTGTTCGGTCAGTCTTATCAGCTGTTCGGACTGAACTCCTTCGCGGTGCGGGATATCACCAACACCGGCCTCGATTCCGGCCTGGCGACGACCCGCTCCGACTATGTCGGCCGGGTGTCGTACTCGCCGAACTCGACCTACAAATTCACCACCCGCGCGCGTCTCGACGAAGCGACGCTCGCCGTCAACCGATTCGAGGCCGAGGCCAGCGCCTCGTTCAATCGCTGGTCGGTCTCCGCGATTTATGGAAGCTATGCTGCACAGCCTGAACTCGGGTTCCTGGGCCGCCGTCAGGGCATCCTGGGAACGGGTTCGATCAAGGTGGCATCGAACTGGGTGGTGTCGGGCGGCGCCCGTTGGGACCTCGAGGCCAACCGCATCAATCAATACATCGTCGGCGCCGGCTATGTGGACGATTGCTTCGTCATGGCCGTGAACTACGTCACCGGCTATTCCTACACGAATTACGGAACGACACCGACGCTGAATCACTCGGTCATGCTGCAGATCGGGCTCCGCACCATCGGAATGGGCGCGATTCAGCAGAGCGTGTCGAACGCCTCAAGCGGCGTCTTCGGCCAGTAGTACCGAAAACGCATACGGGCAGCCTCGTTTTGAACAAGCGCAAATCGGCTGGGAGGCATACGCGACCCATGACGACAAAGTTCTTATTTCGCATTCTCGGCTTGGCTCTGTTCTGCGCGGTGGCGGTGGGCGGCGGACTCGGCGTTGCGACCGCGCAATCCGTGGCCGTGATGGTCAATGGTGAGCCGATTACGAATTTCGACATCGAACAGCGCTCCAAACTGGACAGGCTGTCGCGTGCGTCGAGGACTCGCCAGCAGGTGCTCGACGAACTGATCGATGAGAAAGTGAAGATCCGGGAAGGCAAGAAGTACGGCGTCAGCCCGAGCGATTCCGACATCGAATCGTCGTTTTCAACGATGAGTTCGCGGATGCGCATGTCTCCGGATCAGATGACCAAAATGCTGAGTGCCCAAGGCATTCGTCCCGAGACCCTGAAGTCCAAGATCAAGGCCGAGATGGTCTGGGCCAGCCTGGTGCGCGGACGTTTCAAGGACAGCCTGCTGGTCGGCGAAAAGGACATCCAGGCGCAGCTCGGTGCGAAAGGCGGCGACGAGCCGGCCACGACAGAGAGCTTCGAGTATCAGCTGCGACCGGTCGTGCTGATCGTATCGCGCGGCTCCGATTCGAGCGCATTGGAAGCCCGGCGCAAGGAAGCCGAGTCGCTGCGCAGTCGCGTCCAGAGCTGCGCCGACGCCGACCGGATCTTTAAAGCACTGCCGAATACCGCGATCCGCAGCACCGTGGTCAAGACATCGGCCGACCTGCCGCAGGCCTTGCGCGAGATCCTGGACAAAACACCGGTCGGGCAAATGACCGCGCCGGAAGCCACCAAGCAAGGAATCGAAATGGTGGCGCTGTGCTCGCGCAAGCCGACCACCGCCGATACGCCGAAGAAGCGCGAAATCCGCGATAAGTTGTTCGCCGAAAAATTTCAGGCCAAATCGAAGGAATATTTGCGGGAAGTCCGCAATGCCGCGATGATCGAGGTTCGGTAGAGCATTTTCGGTATTTTGCTCGAAAACGCGATAGAAGTTCCGCTGCCGCGCCTCGACGAGCAAACGCGGCGAGCGCCGACGGTGGCGGCGGACGGAAGCGAGATGATCAAACCTCTGGCTGTGACGCTGGGCGAGCCCGCAGGAATTGGCCCCGACATCACAATTGCGATGTGGCTACGCAGGGGAGAATTGCGACTGCCGCCCTTCTATCTGCTTGGCGACCGTGACTGCATTGCGCGCCGCGCCTGTGCGCTCGGCGTCGACCTTCCGATCGCTGACGTCGGCGTCGAGGAAGCGATCAGCGCCTTTCCCAATGCCCTGCCCGTGGTCGCCACGGGAAACCTCGCCACCGCCGACCCGGGCAAGCCGGACGCCACCAGCGCCGCCGCCGCGGTCGGCGCGATCCGCCAGGCCGTCAGTGATGTCGGCGCCGGCCGAGCCTCCGCCGTGGTCACCAATCCGATCGCCAAGAGCGTGCTGTATCAGGCCGGCTTCGCGCACCCCGGACACACCGAATTCCTCGCCGAGCTGGCTCGCGGCGATGGCGCCGCGCCGCAGCCGGTGATGATGCTGTGGTGCCCGAGCCTCGCGGTGGTGCCGGTCACGATCCATGTTTCGTTGCGCGACGCGATCGCCACGCTCACGACCGAGCTGATCGTGTCGACTGCGCGTATCGTGGTGAAGGATCTGCAGAGCCGCCTCGGCGTCGCGGCGCCGCGGCTCGCGATCGCGGGACTCAATCCACATGCCGGCGAAGACGGCTCGCTCGGGACCGAAGACCGCAGCGTTGTCGCGCCCGCGGTGGAGATCCTTCGACGAGACGGAATCGACGCCCGCGGCCCACTGCCCGCCGACACCATGTTTCATGCCGCCGCGCGGAAAACCTACGATTGCGCAATCTGCATGTATCATGATCAGGCGCTGATCCCGATCAAGACCATCGCCTTCGACGAAGGCGTCAACGTCACGCTCGGCCTGCCCTTCATCCGCACCTCGCCCGATCACGGCACCGCCTTCGATATCGCCGGCACCGGGCGCGCCGATCCGTCGAGCCTGATCGCGGCGTTGCGGCTCGCGGCGCGCATGACCGCTGCGCAACCCGCATGAGCGCGATCGACGGTCTGCCTCCGCTCCGTGACGTGATCCGGCGTCACGATCTCGCCGCACGGAAGTCGCTCGGCCAGAATTTTCTGCTCGACCTCAATCTCACCGCCCGGATCGCTCGCGCCGCGGGACCGCTCGACGACGTGACTGTGGTGGAGATCGGCCCCGGTCCCGGCGGCTTGACGCGGGCGCTGCTCGCCACCGGCGCGAGGCGCGTCATCGCGATCGAGCGCGACGAACGCGCGCTCGGCGCGCTCGAAGAGATCGCCGCGCACTACCCCGGCCGGCTGGAGATTGTCTGCGCCGACGCGATGGAGTTCGACCCGACGCCGCTGCTCGGCGGCGAGCGCGCCAAGATCGTCGCCAACCTGCCCTACAATATCGCGACGCCATTGTTGATCGGTTGGCTCTGCACCGAACCCTGGCCGCCCTGGTACGACATGATGGTGCTGATGTTTCAACGCGAGGTCGCGCAGCGGATCGTCGCCCGCGAGGACGACGACGCCTATGGTCGGCTCGCGGTTTTGTCGAACTGGCGGTGCGAAACCAACATGCTGTTCGACATCGCGCCATCCGCCTTCGTGCCGCAGCCGAAGGTGACCTCCTCGGTGGTGCGTCTGGCGCCGCGCGCTGCGCCGGAGCCGTGCAATCGCGCAGCGCTCGAGCAGGTCGCCGCAGCCGCCTTCGGCCAGCGTCGCAAGATGCTGCGGCAGAGCTTGAAATCGCTCGGCGTCGATCCTGCGCGGCTGGCGGCGGCTGCCGGAATCGATCCGACGCGGCGAGCCGAAACCGTCGCCGTCTCCGGCTTTGTTGCCATGGCGAATGAATTGAACAATATACGCAACACAAAAACACAGACCTAAAGGGAGAGCCCCGACATGACGCAGATGCGTCGCCAATCTCTGGTGAAATTCGACGCCCCGCTGTGCGAGACCATCATCGACGCGCCAAAGCCGCAAGGCCGCGAAGTGCTGGTCCGGATCGAACGCTGCGGTTTGTGCCACTCCGATCTGCATATTCAGGACGGCTATGCCGACCTCGGCGGCGGCAAGAAGCTCGACACCACGCGCGGCATGACGCTGCCGTTCACGCTGGGGCACGAGATTGCCGGCGTCGTCGATCAAGTCGGCCCCGATGCGCCCGCCGATCTGATCGGCAAGAAGATGGCGGTGTTTCCCTGGATCGGCTGCGGCAAGTGCCGCGACTGCCTGACCGGCGACGAGAACCTCTGCGCCCGGAACCGCTTCCTCGGCGTCTCGATCGACGGCGGCTTCGCCACGCATGTGCTGGTGCCCGATGCGAAGTACCTGCTCGACTACGATCCGCTGCCGACCAATGTCGCGGCGACGCTGATGTGCTCCGGCATCACCGCTTATGGCGCGCTGAAGCGCCTTGTCGATCGGCCGCGCCAGCGCAACATCCTGCTGATCGGTCTCGGCGGCGTCGGCATGATGGGCCTATCGCTGGCCCAGGCGATGTTCAAACAGCCGATCTCGGTCGCCGATCTCAGCGAGGCTGCGCGCGAGGCTGCGCTCAAGAATGGCGCGTCCTTCGCGTATGATCCGTCGGAACCTGATGTGATCAAGCGCATCGTCAAGGAAACCGATGGCGGCTTCGACTGCGTGGTCGATTTCGCCGGCAACGACAAGTCGATGAACTTTGCGGTCGGCGCAGTGGCGCGCGGCGGCAAGATCGTCGTGTCCGGGCTGATGGGCGGACAGTTCAGCCTGCCGATGGTGCAATGGATCTACAAGCGCATGACCGTCGAAGGCTTCATGGTCGGCACGTTGGAAGAGACCAAGGAGCTCTTGGCGCTGGCGCGTACCGGCAAGATCAAGCCGACGCCGATGAAGGAAGAGCCGATGGGCGACGCGCAAAAATGGATCGATCAGTTGCGCGCCGGCAAGGTCGTCGGCCGTATCATGCTGACGAACTAATCGCGCCTCGCCGACGCGGGAACAGGCGCTGAATATCTGCGTTGCGGGTTCCAAGACACCCGCAACGCAGGCCCGATTCTTGTCTCAACCCCAACGAAATTGCGGCTTATTGCGACCCCATTTCATGCGGAAAACACGGAACGCTAAATTTCCGTTACCGCATCACGATCGGGGGATGCCATGCGTAAGCAGACCGCAAATGTTCTTTGCGCCACCGGCGTAGGATTGCTCGCAAGCCTCGCGCTCACCGCCATTCCAGGCGGCGACGCACAAGCGCGCGAATGCCTCACCCAACCAAAGGGACCGGCGCCTGCCGGGAGCCATTGGTTCTACCGAACTGATCATGCCAGCAAGCGCAATTGTTGGTACCTTCGCGCAGCGAGCGAGAAGTCGGGGAAACCGACAGAGGCCGCGTCGAACGACGGAGTTCCCGATAGCGCGGCGGTCGCAACCACCGCGCCGACAGCCACGAGGGAAACGGTACCGGCCGACCCCGCTGCTTCTCCTGCTTCTGCCGCCGCACTGAAGACCTTGCCGAAGCCTGTGCGAACAACTGCGGTTCCGCTGCATTCGTCGATCGCAAATGCGCGTGCCGAGTTTCAGTCTCCGCCGGAACCAGCGCCGATGCGCGACGTCGCTGCTCAGGATGCGGCATCGCAGTTTCCGGCGCCTCTACCGGCAACAAGCTCGGCCCAACAAAGCGATCCATCGGCCGAGGCCAGCCAAGGCTCACCGATAGAGCAGCGCTGGTCGGATGCCACCTCGAGCGATTCATCCTCAGCCAACCCCGCTTTGGCGGCCGATGCGTCCACCAAATTGCGCACGGCAGCGCAAGCGGCCGTTGCCAACGGCGCCGCGCCGGCAACGGCAGCACTCTCCTCGACCGGATCAGCATCCACGCTGATCATTGCACTTCTTGCCGCGCTGGCTCTCGCGGGCGTGATTGTCGGTGGCATCGTGAAATTCGGCAGGCGCGAACCGGTCGTTCGCCGCGATCTCAATGGTCGTCCGGATATCTGGGGCGCCGCGGCTAGACCGGCAGAACACGACATCGCGGCTGATCGAATTGATCTGGACGTCGACCCCTCGCCCCCGATGCAGCCGACCGAGCCTCCGTCTTGGATCAAAGCGGCGCGGCAGCGGCAGACCGACATCAAAGGCACCGACGAGATCGAGCAATTGCTGTCCCGCGCGCAAAAGCGTCCGGCGGCCTGATCGAATGCAAGATAGAAGCGGCAGCGGCGCTCGCCGCTGCGGTTTTCACCCGTGTTACTTCTCGAGCTGCCTGCGCATGTCGCGCACGAAGGCCTCGATTCCGATCTGACGTTCGCGCTTGAGCTGCTCGGCTCGCAGGATCGCTTTGACCGATTCGAACGCGACGCCGATGTTGTCGTTGACGACGATGTAGTCATAGGCGTCGAAATGGCTCATTTCGTCGCCGGCCTTCTTCATCCGTCCGCGGATCACTTCATCCGAGTCCTGCGCGCGGGTGTGGAGACGATGCTCCAGATCCTGAACCGATGGCGGAAGGATGAAGACGCTGACGACATCGTTCGAAGCCCGGCTGCGCAGCTGCTGCGTGCCCTGCCAGTCGATGTCGAACAGGACGTCGCGTCCCGCGGCCAGCGCGGCCTCGACCGGGGCGCGCGGCGTGCCGTAGCAATTGTCGAACACATGCGCCCATTCGAGGAATTCATCTGCCTCGACCATGGCGTCGAACTTCGGCCGGTCGACGAAGTAGTAGTCCCGGCCGTCGACTTCACCCGGTCGCCTCGGCCGGGTGGTCGCCGACACCGACATCGTCAATCCGGGCGCTTCGTCGACGAGCATCCGCGACAGCGTGGTCTTGCCGGCGCCCGACGGCGACGACAGCACGAACATCAGTCCGCGTCGCTCGACGCCATTGAAGCCGCCCGACCCGTCTTTCATGCTCACTCCAGATTCTGCACTTGCTCGCGAAACTGCTCGACCACATTCTTCATCGCGAGGCCGGTGTTTGTCAGTTCGAGATCGATCGACTTGGAGCAGCAGGTGTTGACCTCGCGATTGAACTCCTGAGAGAGGAAGTCGAGCCTGCGGCCGACGGCGCCGCCCTTGCTCAGCATTTCGCGCGCCTGTGCGACGTGCGAGGCGATGCGATCGAGTTCTTCGCGAATGTCGGCCTTGGTCGCCATCATGATGGCTTCCTGATGCAGCCGATCCTGGTCGAAGCGCTCCGAGGTCTCCAGCAGCGCCGCCACCTGTTCGGCGAGCCGAGCCTTGATCGCGTCCGGCTTGCGCCCCGGCGCGGCCTCTGCCTTTTTCGCAAGGGTTTCGATTTCGTCGAGACGCTGTAACAGCAGGCCGCCGAGCGTCGCGCCTTCGCGCTTGCGCATTTCGATCAGGCTGCCGAGCGCTTGCGTGAACGCGGCCTCGACCGCGGAACGGGCGGCGGTCTCCTCCGCCTCGTCGGCCTCGGACTCGACCATCTCGATCACGCCCTTGATCGACATCAGGCCGTCGATGCTCGGCGCGACCGCATCAACCCGCCCGGCCAGATCGCTCGCGACCTTCAGCACCGAGGACAACACCTCTTCGTTGATGCGCACGGTCGATCCCGCATCGGCGCGCTTGACGGTGAGGTTGGCGTATACGGTGCCGCGGGACAGCGCATCGGCCGCACGCTTGCGAACGCCGGCTTCGATGTCGTCCCACCCTTGCGGAATCCGGAGCCGAAAATCGAAGCCCTTGGCGTTGACTGACTTCAATTCCCATTCGAACGTATAGGGGCCGCTGCTCCCGTGGTGACGCGCAAACCCCGTCATGCTCGACAAAGACATCGCTGGCCGACTCCACAGATTGCAAGGTTGAGATTCGCTTGAAGCGTGAGCGGCGGACCTTAGCCCATCATGCCTTGGAATGGGAACAGGATGCGTGACGACCAGGGCTTTCCGTCAAAGCAGGCGTCGACGCGCGCACAAAACGATCAAACAGGAACTCTGAAGCAACGGTCGTGAGCACTCAGACCGGGAATTCTAGTTCTGGTCTGCGGCCGCCGGCGCGCCAGTTGGAGCGGCGCTGTCTTGCGTCCCGTTGCGCGTTCGCTTCTTCGGCGCCCCGGCATTTTTCGCGGGCTTGGGCGCCGCCGCCGGCGCGGCCGCCGATGACGCGTTGGCATCGGGAGTGATCGTTGCCGTCGGCGGAGCGTCCTCCGCCGGCTCGACGGTGTCGTTCTGCATCTGGCGTTCCTGCGCCCGCAGCTTCGCGACGTTCTTCAAGTGCTGATCGTAGCCGTCGCTGAAGGCGTGACCGCCGGTGCCGTCGGCGACGAAATAGAGATCGCGCGTGCGCGCCGGATTCGCCACGGCTTCGAGCGACGCACGGCCGGGATTGGCGATCGGCCCCGGCGGCAGCCCTTCGATGACATAGGTGTTGTACGGGGACGGCTGCTGGATTTCGCTGCGCTTGATCGGCCGTCCGAGCGTGCCCTTGCCGCCGACCAGGCCGTAGATGATCGTCGGATCGGATTGCAACTTCATCTTCTTCTGCAGTCGATTGATGAATACCGAAGAGACCCGGCTGCGCTCATCCGCCTTGCCGGTCTCCTTCTCCACGATCGACGCCAGCGTCACCAATTGCTCGGGCGACTTGATCGGAATTTCCGGATTGCGCCGCTCCCAGACTTCTGCGAGCACGCGCTTTTGAGCCTGCTGCATCCGATTGATCACCTGATCGCGCATCGTCCCGCGCGGGAATTTGTAGGTCTCCGGCAACAGCGTTCCCTCGCGCGGAATTTCGCGCAGGCTTCCGCTGAAGATGTTGTTCTCGGACAACCGCGCAACGATTTGTTCCGAGGTCAGGCCTTCCGGAATCGTCACGGTGTGCTGCACCACCTTGCCCTCAACGATGGTGCCGATGACGTCGCGCAGGCTGGCCTTCTTATGGAACGAATATTCGCCGGGCTTCAGTTCCGAACGCGCCTTCAAGGCCAACACGCTGCCGATGAAAGCCCAGCGATTGTTCTCGATCACGCCTTCACGCTGCAGGATCTCGGCGATATCGCCGAGCCCCGCACGCTGCGGAATATTAACAACCTTGTCTTCCTGCAGCGGACCGGCCGCCTCGATCTTCTGCTTGCCGTAGACGTAGATGCCGCCGGCACCGATCATCAGGACGAGCAGGATGGTGATGATGGCGTTGCCGATGATGACCAACGGGCTGCGCGCCCGATCGGACCGCTTCGGCGGCGGCGGGAGTTGCTCCGGTTCCAGCGCCGCACGCGGGCTTCTCGGCGAGATCGGCGGCCTTTCACTCATCAATGCAACCTGATTCCTGTCGTCTCGTGGGTGGTCTCGTTCAAGATTGCACCAGCGGCGCTGGAGATCACGGCATCACTCGATGGTCAGGCATTGGATCGCTCCGGACCGATCTGGCCACTGTCGATCATACTCCCAAATCAACGATTGTCGTAGGGTTTAACGGGGATTACGGCGGAACGTTGAAGTCGGGCCTGACGCGTCAATTCGCGACGCGTTGCAGGATCAACGATGCGTTAGTGCCGCCAAAGCCGAAAGAGTTCGACAGCACGACATTGATTTCACGCGCACGCGACTTCCACGGCACGAGATCGATCGCTGTTTCAACCGACGGGTTGTCGAGATTGATGGTGGGAGGCGCAACGTTGTCGCGAATCGCCAGCGTGCAAAAGATCGCTTCGACTGCACCGGCCGCACCGAGCAGGTGCCCGATCGAGGATTTGGTCGACGACATCGAGACCCGCGACGCCGCGTTGCCGAGCAGCCGCTGTGCGGCGCCGAGTTCGATCTCGTCGCCGAGCGGCGTCGAGGTGCCGTGCGCGTTGATGTAGTCGATGTCCGAAACGGAGATGCCAGCACGCTTGATCGCCGCCGTCATGCAGCGGAAAGCGCCATCGCCATCCGGGGTTGGCGCCGTGATGTGATAGGCGTCGCCGGACAGGCCGTAACCGATGACTTCGGCGCAGATCCGCGCGCCGCGCGCTTTCGCGTGCTCGTATTCCTCCAGCACGACGACGCCGGCGCCCTCGCCCATGACGAAGCCGTCGCGATCCTTGTCGTACGGACGCGACGCTTTTTGCGGCGCGTCGTTGAAGCCGGTTGAGAGCGCGCGGGCGGCGCAGAAGCCGGCCATCGCCAAGCGGCTGATCGGGGATTCGGTGCCGCCGGCCACCATCACGTCGGCGTCGCCGAGCGCGATCAGCCGTGAAGCGTCGCCGATCGCATGCGCCCCGGTCGAACACGCGGTGACCACAGCATGGTTCGGCCCTTTGAGTCCGAACTCGATCGACACATAGCCCGACGCCAGATTGATGAGGCGTCCTGGAATGAAGAAGGGGGAGATCTTGCGCGGTCCGCGCTCTTTCAACAGCAGCGCAGTCTCGGCGATTCCTTCGAGGCCGCCGATACCGGAACCGATCAGCACGCCAGTGCCGCAACGCTCGTCTTCCGTAGACGGATGCCATCCAGCGTCATCGAGCGCCTGCCGCGCCGCAGCCATGGCGTAGACGATGAAGTCGTCGACCTTGCGCTGGTCCTTCGGCTCCATCCATTGATCGGGATTAAAAGTACCGTTGGTACCATCGCCGCGCGGGATAATGCAGGCGATCTGGCTGGTCAGATCGGAGACGTCGAACGTCTCGATCCGACGTGCGCCGCTCTCCCCGTTAAGCACCCGGCTCCAGGTCGCGTCGACGCCACAGCCGAGTGGCGAAACCATGCCAAGGCCTGTGACGACGACACGTCTCATATCCTGTACTCCGGGCCAGAATGCGCGGTCCAAAGCAAGAAGCCGGTGGACCGCTGAAACACGGCCCGTCCGGCTTCATCATCACCGCGCAGAGCTTCAGCTCTTTGCGTTTTTCTCAAGGAACTTGGTGGCGTCGCCGACGGTGAGAATCGTCTCAGCAGCATCGTCTGGAATCTCGCAGCCGAACTCTTCTTCGAACGCCATGACGAGTTCGACCGTGTCGAGGCTGTCGGCGCCGAGATCATCGATAAAGCTGGCGCTATCGACCACTTTTTCGGGTTCGACACCAAGGTGCTCCACCACGATCTTCTTAACCCGCTCGCCAATCTCACTCATTCTATAAACCCCGTGCTGTTCCGACCCGACCGACAGACGATACGAGCCATCGTGGTGCGTCAACTCGCTATGTTCCCGTCGCAATCGCGAAAGTGTCTTGATTTTGCCCCGTCCCCGAGGTCGACCCCTGACCGCCTGAGCGGCCGGTCTCCATCGGCAATATACAGGGTTTGGACTTCCTGCAATGGCCTTCTTTGCCTATCCGCCGGAGCCTCGGTTATCATACTTCCGCTGCATTGACCACAAGCCCCGACCGCCGCCAAACAGGCGTTTCTGCCGCCAAAAGCCTGCATCCGTCGTCAGATCATGGCCATCCCGCCGTTGACGTGGATGGTCTGACCGGTGACGTACGCGGCCTCGTTCGAACTGAGATAGACCGCCGCCGCAGCGATATCCTCCGGAGTGCCGAGCCGGCCGGCGGGCACCTTGCCGAGAATCGCTTCGCGCTGCTTGTCGTTGAGCACGTCGGTCATCGGCGTCGCGATGAAACCCGGCGCGATGCAATTAGCCGTCACATTGCGCTTGGCGTATTCGGCGCCGAGCGTCTTGATCATCCCGATCAGTCCGGCCTTCGAGGCCGTGTAGTTGCCCTGCCCCGGATTGCCGGTGACGCCGACCACCGAGGTGATCGCGATGATTCGGCCGAACTTCTTGCGCATCATCAGCTTGGTCGCGGCGCGGGTCAGGCGGAAGGTCGCGGTGAGATTGACCTTGATCACCTCGTCCCAGTCTTCGTCGCGCAATTGCACGAAGAGATTGTCGCGGGTGATGCCGGCGTTGCAGACCAGAATGTCCAGCTGGCCCATCGCCTCGGCCGCCGCCGGCACCAGCGCCTCCACCTCGGACGCATCCGACAGGTTGCACGGCAGCACGTGAACGCGATCGCCGAGCTTGGCCGCCAGCGTGTCGAGCGCCTCGCGCCGGGTGCCGGAAATCGCCACCGTCGCGCCCTGGCCGTGCAGCGCCTGCGCAATCGCGCCGCCGATGCCGCCGGTCGCTCCAGTCACCAGCGCGGTTCGTCCCGTCAAATCGAACATAGTGCCCTCGTGAGAAGTCTCCGGCTCAGACCGAAGTCAGGATTAAGCGATCGTTTGCCGCAAGAAAACGCCCCGCGTCAATGACCTGACCCCGACCTTCGCCCCCCCCCCCCCCCCCCCCCCCCCCCCCCCCCCCCCCCCCCCCCCCCCCCCCCGCGACCCGGCTGCAACCAGCCGTGGCATACGCCTTGCTTTGCATCGTTTACCGCAAAGGAGACACCACCCAATGGCAGCCACTCACGTCCCGTCCGATTCCACCGGCCTACGAAAGGTTCTTGGCCCGTTCCAGCTTTGGGGCATCGCGGTGGGGTTGGTGATCTCCGGAGAATATTTCGGATGGAGCTACGGCTGGGCCAGCGCCGGCACGCTCGGTTTTCTGGTCGCCACTGCGCTGGTTGCGACCATGTACACGACGTTCATTTTCAGTTTCACCGAACTGTCGACGGCGATTCCGCACGCCGGCGGCCCGTTCGCTTATGCGCGCCGCGCGTTCGGACCGACCGGTGGTTTCATCGCCGGCTTCGCCACACTGGTTGAGTTCGTCTTTGCCCCGCCGGCGATTTCGCTCGCCATCGGCGCCTACCTCAATGTCCAATTTCCAGGCATCAATCCGAAATATTTCGCACTCGGCGCCTACATCATCTTCATCGGGTTGAACTGGATCGGCGTCGGTATCGCCGCCGCGTTCGAATTGTTCGTCACGGTTCTGGCCATCGCGGAACTGCTGGTGTTCATGGGCGTCGTCGCACCCGGCTGGTCGCTGGCGAATTTCGTCGCCAATGGCTGGGCCGGCGGCGACGTGCTCAATGGCGCGGCAATCTCCGGAATCTTCGCAGCCATTCCCTTCGCGATCTGGTTCTTCCTTGCGATCGAGGGCGCCGCGATGGCGGCGGAGGAAGCCAAGGACCCGAAGCGTACGATTCCGATCGCCTACGTCACCGGCATCCTCACACTGGTGACGCTGGCATTCGGCGTCATGATTTTTGCCGGCGGCGTCGGCGACTGGAGCAAGCTCGCCAACATCAACGACCCGCTGCCACAGGCCATGAAAATCGTGGTCGGCGAAAACAGCGGCTGGCTGCACATGCTGGTGTGGATCGGCTTGTTCGGACTGGTTGCCTCGTTTCACGGCATCATGATGGGCTATTCGCGGCAGATTTTCGCGCTGGCGCGCGCCGGCTACCTGCCGAAGACTCTCGCAGCGCTGAGCCCGCGCTTCAAAACGCCGCATCGTGCGCTGCTGGCAGGCGGCGCGATCGGCATCATCGCCATCTTCAGCGACGAATGGGTTCAGTTCGGCGGACAATCGCTGACCGCCAACATCGTCACCATGTCGGTGTTCGGCGCGATCATCATGTACATGACGTCGATGGCCGCTCTGTTCAAGCTGCGCCGCAGCGAACCGAATCTGGAGCGCCCCTACCGCGCACCGTTTTACCCGGTGTTCCCGGCGATCGCCCTCGGACTGGGGCTGGTTTGCCTGATCGCGATGGTGTGGTTCAATATCATGCTGACGCTGTTGTTCCTGGCGCTGATGGGCGTTGCTTACGCCTACTTCAGACTGACAGCAGGCCAGCGCGACGCGGCGGCGCCGGACGCGATGTTGACCGTGCCGGTCAGCTCCGTGCCGGCAGAGTAAGTCGGACCAGGGGATCAACGCCGTTGCGCTACCGGACCGCAATCGACCAGCAACTATTCGCCTTCGACAGCCTGAAGCAGGTGATGGCTTACGCCAGCCCCGCGCGCTCGGGTGACTATCTTGCGGGCATCGGCGCCGCCACCGCGCAGGAGCGGATGGCGGCGCGGCATGTGCTGGCGGAGGTGCCGCTGAAGCAGTTCCTCAACGAGGCGCTGATCCCCTATGAAGACGACAACATCACGCGGCTGATCATCGACGGTCATGATGCAAAGGCGTTCGCGCCGGTGTCGCACATGACCGTCGGCGATTTCCGTAACTGGCTTCTGTCCGAACAGGCGACGACGCAGGCCCTCGCCGCGCTGGCGCAGGGCCTCACCCCGGAGATGGTCGCGGCCGTCTGCAAGATCATGCGCAATCAGGACCTGATCGCGGTGGCGCGCAAGGTCCGGGTCGTCACCCGCTTCCGCGACACCATCGGGCTCGCGGGGCACCTCGCGGTCCGCCTGCAACCCAACCATCCCACCGACGATCTGCGCGGCGTCGCAGCATCGACGCTGGACGGCCTGTTGATGGGCTCCGGCGACGCCGTGATCGGGCTCAATCCCGCCTCCGACAGCCTGCCGGTGCTCGGCGATCTCTTGCGGATGCTGGACGAGGTGATCGATCGGTTCGAAATCCCGACCCAGAGCTGTGTACTGACCCATGTCACCAACACGGTGCAACTGATCAACGACGGCGCACCGGTCGATCTCGTCTTCCAGTCGATCGGCGGCACCGAGAAAACCAACCTGTCGTTCGGGGTGACGCCGGAGATTTTGCACGAGGCGCGCGAGGCGGCGCTGTCGTTGAAACGTGGCACCGTCGGCGACAACGTGATGTATTTCGAGACCGGGCAAGGCAGCGCGCTGTCGGCCGACGCGAATTTCGGCGTCGACCAGCAGACCTGCGAGGCGCGCGCCTATGCCTTGGCGCGGCTCTACCAGCCACTGCTGGTGAACACCGTGGTCGGCTTCATCGGCCCGGAATATCTTTATGACGGCAAACAGATCATCCGCGCCGGGCTGGAGGATCATTTCTGCGGCAAGCTGCTCGGCCTGCCGCTCGGTTGCGACATCTGCTATACCAACCACGCCGAGGCCGATCAGGACGACATGGATACGCTGCTGGTGCTGCTCGGCGCCGCCGGCATCAGTTTCATCATGGGCATTCCCGGCGCCGACGACGTGATGCTCAATTATCAGAGCACCTCGTTCCACGACGCGCTATTTCTTCGCGACATCATGAACTTGAAACGCGCGCCCGAATTCGAGATGTGGCTGCAACGGATGCAGATCACCGACGATGCCGGGCGGCTGCGCCCGCCCTCGCCGAACCCGCTGCTCGGCGGCATGGGCAAGCTGAAATCGCTGGTCGCATGATGGACGACAACACCAACGACCGCCCCCCCGTCACGGAAAGTCCATGGGCGGAATGGCGCAAGGTCTCGCCGGCGCGGCTGGCGCTGGGCCGTGTCGGCACCGGCCTGCCGACCGACGAGGTTCTGCGTTTCGGCTGGGCGCATGCGATGGCGCGTGACGCCATTCACGCCGCGCTCGACGCGCCGAAGCTGGCGGCAAAGCTGCAACAGCAAGGCTGGATCACCGCGCAGACCCGCAGCCATGCGCCGGACCGCGTCACCTATCTGCGGCGCCCCGATCTCGGCCGCGTGCTCGATCCGCACGAAGGAGCCAGGCTGCGCGCGCTCGACATCGCAGCGGGGAACATCTGCATCGTGATCGGCGACGGATTGTCGTCAATCGCCGTGGAACGTCACGCTGCGCCGTTGCTCGCCGCGCTGCAGCCGCTGTTACCCGCCGAACTCGCCGGGTCTCCGGTGGTGATCGCGACACAGGCGCGGGTGGCGCTGGCGGACGAGGTTGCCGACGTTCTCAAGTCGCGGCTGTCGATCATGCTGATCGGCGAGCGGCCGGGGCTGAGCTCGCCCGACAGTCTCGGCATCTACATCACCCACGCGCCGTTCAGCGGCCGCAGCGACGCCGACCGCAACTGCATCTCCAACGTGCGGCCCGAGGGTCTGAGCTACGCCGCCGCCGCGTTCAAGCTCGCGTGGCTGGTGCGCGAGGCGCTCGGCCGCGGTCTGACCGGGGTGAATCTCAAGGATGAGAGCGATCTGACATTGCTCAATGGCGGCATCGCCAATCTGGATCGCCTGCCCGGTCCGACAAAATAACAGCCGCGCCACCTGACGGCGACGCGGCCACGAACATGATGTCGCGAGGTCAACCTACCCCGTTTGGTGATACCGCGGGTGCATCCGGTCGATGCGAACGATGTCGTTCGCATCGACGTCGGAACTCACCGAGCCGCAGCGAGCGCCGTCTTCACCGCGTCGATATCGCCGGGACCGCCGACCGGCATGCCCACGGCGCCGTCGGCGATACGCTTGACCAGCCCCGACAACACCTTGCCGGCGCCGATCTCGAAGAACTGGGTGACGCCCTGGCCCGCCATATAGGCGACCGACTCGCGCCAGCGCACGGTGCCGGTGACCTGCTCGACCAGCCGGCGGCGGATCTCATCCGGGTCGGTGATCGGCGCGGCCAACACGTTGCAGACCAGCGGAGCCGCGGGCGCCTTGATGGCCACGCCGGCCAGCGCCTCGGCCATCGCTTCGGCAGCGGGCTGCATCAGGGCGCAATGGAATGGCGCGGACACCGGCAACAGCATCGCGCGCTTGGCGCCCTTGGCCTTGGCGATCTCGACGGCGCGCTCCACCGCTTCCTTGTGGCCGGAGACCACGACCTGGCCACCGCCATTGTCGTTTGCGGCCTGACAGACTTGCCCCTGCGCGGCTTCGCTCGCGACAGCCACGGCCGCGTCGTAGTCGAGCCCGAGCAGCGCCGCCATCGCGCCGACGCCGACCGGCACCGCCTTCTGCATCGCCCGGCCGCGGATCCGCAGCAAACGCGCGGTGTCGCTGAGGGTCAGCGATCCGGCGGCCGCCAGCGCCGAATATTCACCGAGCGAATGGCCGGCGACGAAGGCGGCGTCGCGCCCGATCACCACCCCCGCCTCGCTCTCCAGTACACGCAGCGCGGCCAGAGAAACCGCCATCAGCGCCGGCTGGGCGTTCTCTGTGAGCTGCAGCGTTTCCGCCGGTCCCTCCCAGATGATCGCGGTCAGCTTTTCGCCGAGCGCTGCGTCGACTTCGTCGAACACCGCCTTCGCTGCCGGAAAGGCATCGGCCAGCGCCTTGCCCATGCCGACCGCTTGCGAGCCCTGCCCCGGGAATGTGAATGCTGCAGTCATCTGCGTTCCTGAACCTGTCTGAAGTTGCGCCGTAAGACACCCCACGGACCGGCTGTGTCAAGCTGACCAACGCACGGGCGGGTCCGGGTCCGCATTCCTGGCCGGGCGGCTTCATGCGCCTGCGAAGCCCCCGCATTTCCTACCGGGAAACCGCAACGGCCTCGCAAACGCTGTATTTTCAGCATCCCGGCAGTGAATTGTTTACTCTGTCTGCATGCCAAGCAGCGTCCGAGCGCATCTATCAACAGCTGTTCGACGAAAGCCCAATGACATCAAGTGGCCCTTTGCATTTGATGCGCCGCGTGAATACAGCAGCCCCCGATCATCCCGAACCTTTGAGCGCCGAGCGTCGCGGCGCGCCGAGCCGCGTGGTCGCGTGGCTGATCAACGGCCCGCGACCGCAGCCCCGCTCGATCACCCATCGTTTGTTGCTGCATGGTCTGACCCGGAAACGCACGCTGGTGCTGGCGATCCTGTCGACGACGCTGCTGACGATCGTTGCGGCTGCAATGACCGGCGCGGCGTGGGCCTATGCCTGGGTGTTGATCGAGTTGGCGTTCGGCGTCGCGCGCTACGGCGCTCTCGACAGGCTCCAGAAGGCGCGCGTCTCCGGCCAAGCCGGCGACGCCATGCTGCCGCTCTATGTGGGACTGTGCTGGGGGATCAGTTACTCCGTCGGCTGCGCGTTGTGCGTCCTGTCGGGCGAATGGCCGCTGATCATGCTGGCCGGCATGGTGATCGCCGGCGTCGCCGGCGGCATCGCCTCACGTAACGCCGGTACGCCGCGCTACGGGATCGCGCTGATCTACATTCTCGGACTTCCCTACACCTGCGCCATGATGGTCTCGCCGATTCCGCACATGTACGTGGTCGGTCTGCTGGTGCCGGTCTGGGGGCTGGGAATGGCGCTCATCCTGATGGAGAACTACGAGATCCTGCTCAATCTGTTTCTGAAGGAGCGTGAGAACCAGTGGCTGGCGAATTACGATTCCCTGACCGGCCTGCCCAACCGGACCATGCAGCGTCAACGCTTCGAGCAGTTGCTGCGCGGCGCGACCGGCACGACAGGCCGAGGCTATCAGCCGCTGACGGTGTTCTGCCTCGACCTCGACGGCTTCAAGGCGGCCAATGATCGCTACGGTCACGCGCTCGGTGACGCAGTGCTCGTGACCGTCGCCGAACGGTTGCGCAGTTGCGTGCGCGAGCACGACCTGATCTTCCGGGTCGGCGGCGACGAGTTCGTGATCCTGCTCCCGGCCACCGGAGCCACGGAAAGCGCCGCGATCGCCGAACGCGTCATCGCGCGGATCGCCGAGCCGTTCGACCTCGGCAGGACGATCGCTCTCACGATCGGCGTCAGCATCGGCAGCGCCACCTTCCCGCGCGACGGCCTGACCGCCGACGCCTTGTTACGCTCCGCCGACCACGCGATGTACGAGGCCAAGCGGCGGGGAAAAGGCACCCTCGTGCACTGCGATACGATCGACGACCCGACCGACCTGGTTCCCGAATTCGACGCCGACGCCCGCGTGGCAAGGACCGTCTGGATCCGCTCGGAGGCCTGATCCGCCAAATCCAGGGTCGCGAGGCCCGGGATTCCCGCCCGACCCTTGCCCGACCCTTGCCATTGCAACGAAAATACGTATAACCCGCGCATCCGCAGATCCCGGCCGGGAGCTGAACGGACGGTCTCAGCATTTTTGCCTGTCGGTTTTCATATGTCAGGCGATTTTGATGCGGCAGGGCCAGTCGGCCCGTCGTCCCGTGCTTCCGCCTTCTGAGCAGTCGAGTCCTTTCCGAAGGGTTCGAAGGGCTTGCCGCCGGTTCTGCGACAACACAGGAAAGGACTGTCATGCCTCTTTATGAGCATGTTTTTCTCGCGCGTCAGGACGCGAGCACCCAGCAGGTGGAAGAACTGACGACCCAGATCACCGGCGTGATCGAAGGTCTCGGCGGCAAGGTCACCAAGACCGAAGCCTGGGGACTCCGCTCCCTCACCTATCGCATGAACAAGAATCGTAAGGCGCATTTCGTGATGCTCAACATCGACGGCCCCTCCGCGGTGGTCGCCGAAGTCGAGCGCCAGGAGCGCATCAACGAAGACATCATCCGCTATCTGACGGTGCGCGTCGAAGAGCACGAGGAAGGCCCCTCGGCGATGATGCGCAAGGCCGATCGCGATCGCGAGCGGGACGACCGCGGCGGCCGCGAAGGCGGCGGCTTCCGGGGTGACCGTGAAGGCCGTGGCGATCGCGAAGGCGGTGGATTCCGTGGCGATCGTGGTCCGCGCCGTCCGCGCGAAGACGCCGACACTGCCGCAGCGAGCGAGGAGTAAGAATCATGGCTGAAGCAGGTGCACGCCGTCCGTTCTTCCGCCGTCGCAAGACCTGCCCGTTCACGGGCACGAACGCGCCGAAGATCGACTACAAGGATTCCAAGCTGTTGATGCGTTACGTCTCGGAGCGCGGCAAGATCGTGCCGAGCCGCATCACCGCGGTCTCCGCCAAGAAGCAGCGCGAACTCGCGCGCGCCATCAAGCGCGCCCGTTTCCTCGGTCTGCTGCCCTACGTCATTCGCTGATAATATCACCCGCGGCGTTCGCGCCGCGGGTTTCACCTCATGTTGCAAGTCATAAGGCGTCCGATCGTCCGGCCGCCGATGGTTGGGGCTTTTCGCCTCTAACCGCTCGAAAGGAGCGGGACAGCTGATGATGATGATCCAGATCCTGATCGCGATTGCCGCCGGGTGCGCCTCGGCGCTGATGTTCGCCTCGATCATTTCGGGCGCGCTGATCTCGTTGCTGCTGTTTTATCTGGCGCCGCTGCCGCTGATGGTGGCAGCGCTCGGATGGGGCGCAATCGGCGCCGCGGTCGGTGGGTTGCTCGGCGCGGCCGGGCTCGCAGCAATCTTCAATTTCTCCTACGCGATCGCCTTTGTCGTCACAGTCGTTGCGCCGGCCTATTGGCTCGGCCACCTTGCGATGCTGGCGCGACCATCGGACACAACGGACGCCGCGCCCCCTGCCCTGGAATGGTATCCGGTCGGCCGAATCGTGGCGTGGATAGCTGGCTTCGCCGCGCTGACCACAATGGCTGCGCTGCTGACGCTCGGCACCGACAGCGCGACGATCAGCGAAGGCCTGCGCGCTGGATTGCAGCGCACGCTCGGCTCTCGAAATCCCGGCGACGCCGACAGGCTGATCGAGGCGCTGGTCGCGGTTGCGCCACCCGCCGCCGCGACGGTCGCGATGCTGACGCTGACCTTGAACCTCTGGCTCGCCGCCAAGATCACCGCGACCTCGGGCCGGCTGAACCGGCCGTGGCCGGACCTGCGGACCGCAACGCTGCCGGCGATGACGCTGGCGGTGCTGTCACTGGCGCTCGGGCTCAGTTTCGCCGGCGGCCTGGCGGCCTTGATCGGCTCGATCGTCAGCGCGACGCTGCTGATCGGCTACGGGCTGATCGGCGCCGCCACGCTGCACACGCTGACGATGGCCGCGCGCCATCGCGGCTTTCTGCTCAGTTCGACCTATGCGCTGGTGCTGATCTTCCTGTGGCCAGCGCTCGGTTTGATCGCTCTCGGCATCGGCGATGCCGTGTTCGGCTTTCGTCAGCGCTATTTCCAGCGCCGCTCGATGCCGCCGCCGACCACCACCTGATTCAGACCCTTATCAATCAACTCGAGGAGAACAACATGGAAGTCATTCTGCTGGAACGCGTCGCCAAGCTCGGCCAGATGGGCGAACTGGTTCGCGTCAAGGACGGTTTCGCCCGCAACTTCCTGCTGCCGCGCGGCAAGGCGCTGCGTGCGACCGCCGCGAATCGCGACAAGTACGAGCACATGAAGGCCGACCTCGAGGCGCGCAACATCGAGGCCAAGGCTGAGGCTGCCAAGGTGGCCGAGAAGATCGACGGCAAGAACGTGATCGTGATCCGGCAGGCGTCGGAGACCGGCCAGCTGTTCGGCTCGGTGTCGGTGCGCGACATCGTCACGAGCTTCGAAGCCGACGGCGTCAAGATCACCCGCAGCCAGATCCTGCTCGATGCGCCGATCAAGACCATCGGCAGGCACACCATCGAAGTCGCGGTGCATCCGGAGGTCGAGGTCGGCGTCTCGGTGACGGTGGCGCGCAGCGTCGAGGAAGCCGAGCGCATCAATCGCGGCGAGGACATCTCGAGCCGTCGTGAAGATCAGGACGCCGCCGCCGAGGCGATCGCCGCCGCAGGCGAGTTCTTCGATCCGGACGCGCAGCAGGACGAAGAGCCGGAGCAGCAGTAAGCGCCGCCGCGCCCCATCCTCAACGAAAAGCCCGACCTTTCAGGTCGGGCTTTTTGCTTTGAGGAGACCTCGATTTAACGAGAGATCGGAACATCTGACGCGCTGCCCTGCGCAGGCGGCGGCGGAATCGGCGTCACGGCGATCGACGGCTCGCCGGGCGTCGTTGCGGCGGGCGTCGTTGCGGCGGGCGGTGAGGTCGTCGCGGACGCAGGCTGCTCCGCCGGCTTCGCAGCAAGCGGAGCGGCCTCAGGGGTCTTCGACGTATCGACGGCCTTCGGGGCCGGCGTCACCGCCGGAACCGGATCGGGGCGCAGCGGCACCTCAGCGGGCGTCGCTGCGCGGTCGGGCTGCGCAGCCTCGGTCTTCGGCGTTTCGGACTTCGAAGCATCTGGTTTGGAGGCGTCAGTCTTGGGAGCGTCAGTCTTGGGAGCGTCAGTCTTGGGCGTATCAATCTTGGAAGCGTCCGGCGGGGCGGCGTCGGTCCTCGGCGCATCTGGTTTCGAAGCGCCTGCCTTCGACTCGTCCGGCTTGGCGCCATCCGGTTTGGCGCTGTCTGATTTCGCGGTGTCTGGCTTCGCGCTGTCTGGCTTCGCGCTGTCTGGCTTCGCGATGGCCGGCTCGGTCGCGGCCGGCGACGGCTTCTGAGGTTCGCCCTTGGCCGCATCGGCGCCAGCAGGCGCGGCCTGTCCAGGCTTGTCCTTCCGGCCGTGCTTGCGACGTTCCTTCGCCGGCGGTTGCTCCGCAGGCGCCGGCGCGGCGGTCTCTGCCGCGGCAGAGCCTTCGGCCGGCTTGTCCGCCTCCGGCTTGGGCTGGCGTTTGCTGTTGCGACTACGGCGGACGCCCTCTTCGGCCTGCACAGGAGCGCCCGCCTCGGGCGCCACAGTTTCGGGCCGGGCCGCCTCACCCGCCACCGGGCGCTGCCTGCGGCCCTGCCGGCCCTCCGGCTGACCGGGTTCGGATTTCGCGTCGTTCTGCTTGTAGCGGGTGTCGGTAGCGCCGTTCGATATCAGATACGAGGCGAGCAATGAGGCCATGTCGCTGCTGGTCGTGTAGTGCTGGCGCAGAAACGACGCCAGCGAGCTCGGAGGCACCGACCGCACCAGACCGCGGGCGCCCTTGTGGCAAGCCGCGCAGGTGCCGGCAAAGATCTGCGACGGGCTCTTGCCGGCTTCAAGGTTCTGCGCGTGGACTGGATCCGAAACGACAGAGCCGATCAGGAGCAATACAGCCGCCGAACTGAGCAACCGGCTCACCATTTCATCCTCCGAAGCAAAAAAATCGCCGCGACAGCGGCGGTGACGTTTTAACGGATTGTGAGATGATTGGAAGCGCCGAGATCGCGCTCTCCGGGGATGAAACGGAGCGGAATATCAGCCTCGCACACGCTGGTTTCCCTGCGCGGCCATCCGAGCGTCGACTGCTGATCGACCTCGCCGGCCATCAGCGAGAGCTACATCGACGGCGAGCTGTACTGAGAAGGATTGATCGCGGATCCTGCAGCTGCACGATGCACAACGCTGAAGGCGCGGCGCGAACGCCGTCTCGTTCATCGCGACGAGCCGAGTTCGACGCGACGAGCCAAGCCGCGCTGGCGATTTGCGACAGCACTCGCGCGCTTGCCTGCCTCAGGCCGCCTCGGTTAGCCGCGAGCAGGTCTCGCTGTCCCGCCGAGCCTTGCCACCCGACAAAAAATCGTGGGTTGCGCGCAGCAAGGCCTGATCACACGGGACGCGACGGGTCTCGTCGCAAGAGACCTTGTCGAACGATTCGACCAACGATGTCAGCCAGAGCCGGTCGGATACGTCGCATCGCTTTTCCTGAGCCATCGCCGTTCCCGTGTTTCGTTGTCGTTATTTTGCGTGATCAACCCACTGTCGCGTCAACCGTTCCCAACATCCCTAAGCCAATCGAGTTGCCCCGAGGTGTGAGGTTTCTCACAAAAGACGCCGGCACAGCGAGATAGGCAGATCTATGGTTCGAACAGCGTCACCAGAACCCGTTCGAATGTCCCGAACGACATTTCGGTCGATTCCGCCCTGATCGCGCTCAGGATCGCCGCAGGGCTGATCGGGGCGTTTTGCCTGTTCTTGGTGTGACGTGTTCGGCTCAATGAATAGGTGTCTAAGGGAACCGACGAGGTTCAATTGTCCAACCGGGGGGATTCCGCGGCTTCTCGCGCCTACCCCCGTCAAGCCTGCCGGTTCGCTTGCAGGCCGCCATCCACATCTTGTTGGCGGGCTGGTGCATAACGCGCGATTGATGCTTTCGCTCCCGGGTGAATTGGCGCTTTAGTCGCGCCCCGCATCTGACAAATTCGAAAGAACAATCGAGACTATGGCCCTGACTGATTCGAATGTTCTGAAACTTGCGCCTGACGCCAGCGCACCTGCCTACCGGACAGCGCCCCACAACATCGAGGCGGAACAGGCCCTGCTCGGCGCCATTCTGGTCAACAACGACGCGTTCTACCGGGTGTCGGATTTCCTCGAGGCGAAGCACTTCTTCGAACCGATCCACCAGACCATTTTCGAGACCGCCTCCAGCATCATCCGGGCCGGCAAGGTTGCGACGCCGATCACGCTCAAGACCTTCCTTGCGGCCGACCTCGATCTCGGCGGCTTGACGGTTGCGCAATATCTGGCGCGGTTGGCTGCCGAAGCCACCACCATCATCAACGCCCACGATTACGGCCGGACGGTCTACGAATTGTCGCTGCGCCGCGACCTGATCGGGATCGGCACCGATATGGTCAACGTCGCGTTCGACGCACCGGTGGATTTTGCGCCGCGCAACCAGATCGAGGACGCCGAGCGCCGGCTGTACGAACTCGCTGAATCCGGTCGATATGACGGCGGCTTCCAGCGCTTCGCCCAGGCCCTGACCACCGCCGTCGACATGGCGGCGAAGGCGTTCCAGCGCGACGGAAAGTTGTCCGGCATTGCAACCGGAATGCGCGACCTCGACACCCGGATGGGCGGCCTGCAGCATTCCGATTTGATCGTGCTCGCCGGCCGCCCCGGCATGGGCAAGACCGCGCTCGCGACCAACATCGCCTACAATGTCGCCAAGGCCTATCGCGGCGAAGTCCAGCCCGACGGCACCATGAAGGCGGCCAATGGCGGCATCGTCGGCTTCTTCTCGTGCGAAATGTCCGCCGAGCAACTCGCCACCCGTATTCTCGCCGAACAGGCCGAGATTGCGTCCAGCAAGATCCGCCGCGGCGGCATTTCGGAGGCGGATTTCGACAAGATCCGCGACGTCTCGATCGAGTTGCAATCTCTCCCGCTTTATGTCGACGAAACCGGCGGCCTGTCGATCTCGCAGCTCACCGCGCGCGCGCGACGGCTGAAGCGGCAGAAGGGGCTCGATCTTCTGGTCGTGGACTATATCCAGCTGTTGCAGGGCAGCAGCAAGAAGGGCGACAACCGCGTCCAGGAAGTCACCGAAATCACCACGAGCCTTAAGGCGCTGGCGAAAGAGCTGAACGTCCCGGTCATCGCATTGTCGCAGCTCTCGCGTCAGGTCGAGTCCCGCGACGACAAGCGGCCCCAGCTCTCGGACTTGCGTGAATCCGGATCGATCGAGCAGGACGCCGACGTCGTCATCTTCGTGTTTCGCGAAGAATACTATCTGCAGAACAAGGAGCCGCGGCCCGGCACGCCCGAGCACGAGAAATGGGCGATGGAAATGGACCTCGTCCACGGCAAGGCGGAAGTCATCATCGCCAAGCAGCGTCACGGCCCGACCGGCACCGTCGACCTCCAATTCGAAGGCCAGTTCACGCGCTTCAGTGACCTGACCGACGCCAGCCACCTGCCCGACCGGATCTGAGGCGCTCCAACTCCCGTTGAACGAAGTTCGGGCAGAGATTATTGTGCGGCATGAACATCCTCCCCGACCCGAACGCGACTGTCGCCAGCCTTTTGACGCCTGAGGCCGCAAAGGCTGCGGCGCTCGCCGCCGCGACCGCTACGGCGCCCGGCGTTCTCACCGTCGACCTCGACGCCATCGTCGCCAACTGGCGCAAGATCGAGAAGACCGCAGTGCCGGCCGAAGCCGCCGCGGTGGTCAAGGGCGACGCCTATGGCTGTGGCATCGGGCCGGTCAGCAAGGCGCTCGCTGCCGCCGGCTGCAAAACGTTCTTCGTGGCCACGCTCGGCGAAGCCGGCGCTGTCCGTGCGATCGCGCCGGATGCGGTGATCTACGTCCTCGACGGCTTCTTCCAGACCACCGGCGACGAATTCGCCAGGCTCAACTGCCGCCCGGTGATCGGCGATCTGTACGAACTCGCCGAGTGGGACGTGTATTGCCGCCGCACCCGATGGAGCGGCGGCGCTGCGATCCACATCGACACCGGCATGAACCGGCTCGGCCTCACCGTCGCCGAAGCGCAGGGCATCGTCCCCAGGATCGCAGCGGGCGACCACGGCATCACGCTGGTGATCAGCCACCTCGCCGCCGCGGAAGCGCTCAACCATCCGATGAACGCCAGACAGGTCACGGCGTTTCGCGAGATCGCCAGCCTGTTCACCGGCGTCGCCGCGTCGCTGTCGGCCTCCTCCGGCGTCTTCCTCGGCCCGCAATTCGCCTTCGACATGGTGCGGCCGGGAGCCGCGCTTTACGGCATCAATCCGACGCCGGAGGCCGACAATCCGATGAAGCCGGTGGTCGATCTCAAAGCGCGCATCGTGCAGGTGCGCAGCGTCGAGCGCGGCGACAGCGTCGGCTATGGCGGCACCTGGACGGCGCGGCGGCCGACCCGGATCGCGGTGCTGTCGGCCGGCTACGCCGACGGTTACTTCCGCGCGGCGGGCTCCAATGACGGCACCCGCGGCGCCGATGTCGTCATCGCCGGCCAGCGTTGCCCGATCGCCGGGCGGGTTTCGATGGATCTGCTCGCGGTCGACGTCACCGACCTGCCCGCCAACGCCGCGCGCCGCGGCCTGATGGCGACGCTGATCGGCGACGGCATTACTGTCGACGAGCTCGGGCATCATTTCGGCACGATCGGCTACGAGGTGCTGACCAGCCTCGGCGCGCGCTACGCGCGGATTTATTCCGGTGGCGACGCCAAGCCTGAGGAGACGCCTGCAGAACAGAGCGGGGCCTAAACTCCCGCCTCAGCCGTGCGAGAAGGCCGAGCTAATCCTCGTGAACCAGGAACAGGAACCCGGTGATGGCGGCGCAGAACGCAAACGATCCCCCCATTCCGGCCACGAACACGATCTGGACCACAAGCGGCGCTTCGCTGGTCGCAATCACATTCGAAATCCCGAAATAGTTTCCGGCCAGCAGAACCAGCGCAAAAACGGCGCCGAACACGGCGCCCATGGCGAAATGTCCGGCGATCTGCCGCCATTTCCGCCGCTCGTACTCCCTGCGCTCGTCGTCCCGCATCTTCAGCCTTTGCGCTTATCGAGCAGAGCCTGCAACCCCTTCCGATGCGCGCGCATTCGCGGCTCCGACCCAGAAGCTCATCCGCAGCGCGACGAGGAACAGCGGCAGAATGAAAACCGGGCCGAGCGCAAGCCCGGTCAGATGCGCCAGCGACGCGGCGACCAGCGGAAGCAGCAACAAGAGACCCGCAGAAACTTGCAGCGCCCGGTCGGACACCGGGGAAGCGCCGCCGTGCCAGAGCCACGCCACGGCCAACGCGCCGAACACCAGATCATAGTCCTGCAGGTACGGCGTCGCGAAGCAGGTGCCGAGCACAAGCACAGCATTCTTGACGCCGGCCGACGCACGTCCGAACCAGACCCACGCGACGGCGATGCAGGCGAGTGCGCCCGTCGCGATCTGGACCGCATAAGCGGCCTCGACTGGTGCGCCGAGCCGCCGCGCGGCGACGAACACCGAAACAAATCGATGCCAAACCCCACTGCCGTCTTCCAGAATGATCTGCCGCAGCAAGCCGAGATTGTGTAGATATTGCGCCCACACATCCGTCCCGTAGCCGATTGCGCTGACGGCGAGGAGCCCGCCGGCAACAAGGCTTGCCGATGCGAAGGCGCGCCAATGCCGCCCCGCCAACAGCGCAACCGGAATCAGTAGCCCGAGCTGCGGCTTGTAGATCAGCAGTCCGAGCAATCCGCCGGCGAGCAGCGGCCTTCGCTCCAGCAAACCCAGACCGCCGCCCAGCAACGCCGCTGTCCACGTGCCGTTTTGTCCGCCAACCGCGTTGATGAAAACCGCTGGAGCGGACAGCGCGAGGAGCAGCGCGCTGCGCCCCGGCATCGCCAGACGCAACGCGCGATAGAACGCGTACCAGCCCGCCACCAGCCAAGTCAGCAGCGCCGGCACATAGGGAATGAACGCCAGAGGCGCCGTGAGGAGCAGCAGGACCGGCGGATAGCTGTAGTGATAGTTGTCGAGAGTCGCCCCCACCACGGATTGTTCGAAAATGTGGAATGCGTGGGTATCGTAAATCTCGTTCACGCGGCCGTGCCAGGCGAGATACGCGCCCGACCAATAATTGATGAAGTCGTCGCCGAACGGACGGCCCGCCCCGTTGGTCAGATGATCGCGCGTCTGCCGCAGCAGATCGTACAGATAGCCCAGCGCAGCTACCGCGACGAAGCTCCACGCAACGGCGGTGGTCAGCCTTGGGAGTTCTCTGCGTTGCATCGTGGGATGGAACACTCAGAAAGTTATATTGGGATTAAAGGTGCTCGGTCGGCGCGGAGGCGGACCCAAACATGCTACTGAATGACGTTCTCCTTCTTGATGGCGATTCCCACCTCCATGGCCAAAGCTTCCCCCTCCTTCGTCTGCCAGAAATGCGGCGCGGCGTATAATCGCTGGCAGGGCAAGTGCGAGTCCTGCGGCGAGTGGAACACGCTGGTCGAGGAAGCCGGCGACAGCGGCGTTCCCGTCAGCATCCGCGCCAAGCGCCGCGGGCGGCCGTTCAAGCTGGAATCGCTGGCCGGCAAGAGCGTCGACGCCCCGCGCCTGCCATCCGGCATGGCCGAACTCGACCGCGTCACCGGCGGCGGTTTTGTGCGTGGCTCGGTCCTGCTTGTCGGCGGCGATCCCGGCATCGGAAAATCGACGCTGCTGACCCAGGCCACCAGCCTGATGGCGCGCAGCGGGCATCGCGCGGTGTACATCTCGGGCGAAGAAGCGGTGGCGCAGGTGCGGCTTCGCGCGGAGCGGCTCGGCCTTGCCGCGGCGCCGGTCGAGCTCGCCGCTGAAACCTCGGTCGAAGACATCATCGCGACGCTGTCGGAAGGCGCCACGCCGCGGCTGATCGTGATCGATTCGATTCAAACGATGTGGACCGACACCGTCGAGTCCGCGCCCGGCACCGTGACCCAAGTTCGCGCCTCGGCGCAGGCGCTGATCCGCTTTGCGAAGAAATCCGGCGCTGCGATCATCCTGGTCGGCCATGTCACCAAAGACGGCCAGATCGCCGGTCCCCGCGTGGTCGAGCACATGGTCGATGCGGTGCTGTCGTTCGAGGGCGAAGGCTCGCAGCAGTTCCGCATTCTGCGCGCGGTCAAGAACCGCTTCGGCCCGACCGACGAAATCGGCGTGTTCGAAATGACCGGCCTGGGCCTGCGCGAAGTCGCCAACCCATCCGAGCTGTTTCTTTCGGAACGCGATCTCGGCTCGCCGGGCACCGCTGTGTTCGCCGGCATCGAGGGCACCCGGCCGGTGCTGGTGGAGTTGCAGGCGCTGGTTGCGCCGACAACGCTCGGCACCCCTCGCCGTGCGGTGGTCGGCTGGGATTCGGCGCGGCTGTCGATGGTGCTGGCCGTGCTCGAGGCGCATTGCGGCGTGAAACTGTCGGGCTACGACGTCTATTTCAACGTCGCGGGGGGCCTGCGCATCAACGAGCCGGCGGCCGACCTCGCCGCCGCCGCGGCGCTGGTGTCGTCTCTCGCCAATTCGCCGCTGCCGACCGACGCGGTTTATTTCGGCGAAATCTCGCTGTCCGGAGCGGTCCGGCCGGTGGCCCAGACCGCGGCGCGGCTGAAGGAAGCCGCCAAACTCGGCTTCGCGCGCGCGATCCTGCCCGAAACCGCCCGCGGCGATGCGCCCTCTGATGCGGGGCTTTCGCTGCAGACGGTTGGCGGGCTCACCAGCCTGGTCGCCGACATCGCTGCGCGCGGAACGCCGCGCCCCGCCGGCCGCGATAACGCGCCGGCCGAGAAAAATGCCACACCGGCTCGATTCCGGCGCAACGAAGGCTGAACCGGGGTGACCTTTGCCGAGCGTGCCGCTATACAACGCGCGCGCATCGCGGGCGGGCGCCCAAACGTTTCCATCGACGAAGCGGAACAATGCTGTGTCGAGGGGGCCGTTGACGGTTTTCTCGCCTTGCGTGGCATGCCATATCACCGTCACCTGAGCCGGCGCCGCCCACGCCGATTCGCCGTTTTGCAGACCGAGCGGACCTGACTAGCGATGCCGATTACGATTCTCGACCTCGTTGTCCTCGCGGTGATGTTGGTGTCCGGCCTGCTGGCGATGGTCCGCGGGTTCATGCGCGAAGTTCTGTCGATCGCGGCCTGGGGCGCCGCCGCGCTGGTCACGCTCTACGCCTTCCAGAAGCTGCTGCCGACCGCCAAGACCTATTTCTCGAACGACACCGTGGCCGCCGTCGTCGTGATCGCCGGGGTATTCCTGGGCACGCTGATCATCGTGTCGATCATCACCGTTCGGATCTCCGACATGATCCTGGATTCCAGGATCGGCGCGCTCGATCGGACGCTCGGGTTCCTGTTCGGTCTTGCGCGCGGCCTGCTGATCGTGGTGGTGGCCTATCTGTTCTTCAACTGGCTGGTTCCGGACAAGCAGCGCCCCGACTGGGTGAGCAATGCAAAATCGCGCACCGTGCTTGAAAGCACAGGCACCTGGCTGATGACGCTCTTGCCGGATGACCCAGAGAATACCATCTTGAAAAGGTTCAAGAAGAACAAGCCGGACGAAGAGCAGCAGACCGACGATTCAGCTGCGCCCGGCAGCGGTGAAGGCTATAGCAAACCCGCCCGTGACAGTTTGAAAAAGCTGATAGAGGGCAAACCGGCCGCGAAGTGAGTGCGGCCCGACAGAGAGGCGCGATGGACGCGATGCAGAGCCATTCCGACGACGCCGCAACGCCCGCTTCGGACGCTCGCGACCCGCAAGGTCTGGATAACCATATTCTCGATAGCGACATGTTCGACACTGACGGTGACACGCTGCGCGAAGAATGCGGCGTATTCGGCATTTTCGGCCACCCGGATGCGGCTGCGATCACCGCGCTCGGGCTGCACGCCTTGCAGCACCGCGGCCAGGAAGCCGCCGGCATCGTTTCGTTCGACAACGGCCGCTTCCACTCCGAGCGTCGGCTCGGCCTCGTCGGCGACACCTTCTCCCGCGCCGACGTGATCGCGCGGCTGCCGGGCAACCTTGCGGTCGGCCATGTTCGCTATTCGACCACCGGCGAGACCATTCTGCGCAACGTGCAGCCGCTGTTCGCCGAGCTCAATGCCGGCGGCTTCGCGATCGGCCACAACGGCAACCTCACAAACGGGCTGACGCTGCGCCGCGAATTGGTGCAGAGCGGCGCGATCATGCAGTCGACCACCGATACCGAGGTGATTCTGCATCTGGTGGCGAACTCCAAGCGCAGCCGCTTCATCGACCGTTTCATCGAGGCGTTGCGCGCGCTCGAAGGCGCCTATTCGCTGGTGTCGCTCACCAACAAGAAGCTGATCGGCGCTCGCGACCCGCTGGGCATCCGCCCGCTGGTGCTGGGCGAACTCGACGGCTGCCCGATCCTGGCGTCGGAGACCTGCGCGCTCGACATCATCGGTGCGAAGTACGTCCGCGACGTCGAGCCCGGCGAAGTCATCGTGTTCGATAGACACGGCGTCACCAGCCACAAACCGTTTCCGCCGATGCCGCCACGGCCCTGCATCTTCGAATACATCTACTTCGCACGACCGGATTCGATCGTCGGCGGCCGATCGGTCTATGACGTCCGCAAAGGGTTCGGCGCCGAACTCGCCCGCGAAAGCCACATCGCGGCTGATGTCGTGGTTCCAGTGCCGGATTCCGGCGTCCCGGCGGCGATCGGCTACAGCCGCGAAAGCGGCGTGCCGTTCGAACTCGGCATTATCCGCAATCACTATGTCGGGCGAACCTTCATCCAGCCGACGCAGAGCATTCGCGAACTCGGCGTGCGGATGAAGCACTCCGCCAATCGCGCGGCGATCGAAGGCAAGCGGATCGTGCTGATCGACGACAGCCTCGTGCGCGGCACCACGTCGAAGAAGATCGTCAAGATGATGCGCGACGCCGGCGCCAAGGAAGTCCACTTCCGCATCGCATCGCCGCCGATCACGCACCCCGATTACTACGGCATCGACACGCCCGACCGCGCCGGCCTGCTGGCGGCGACGCATACGCTCGAAGAGATGCGCGAACTGATCGGCGCGGATTCGCTGGCGTTCCTGTCGGTCGACGGCATCTACCGGGCGATGGGCGAGCCGGCCCGCGATCCGGCGCATCCGACGTACACCGATCATTGCTTCACCGGCGAATACCCGACCCCGCTGACGGATATGAATCAGACGGAATCGTCGCCGCGGCAATTATCGCTACTGGCGGAAGCAAGCTGAGCCGCGGACCTGCGGCTCTCTCGTCTTCGACCCCTGCGCGCTCGGCAAAGCAGACGAAACCTTGGCATGGGTTTATTCGCCTCTGTCGCTGTGCAATAGAGCCCCCCATCCGGCGCGCCACTGACGGCGCGCGCGCCCTCCCGTACGGGAGCGGCAAGCTGCAGGCCTCTTCATGACCCAACCCCTCGCCTCTCGCATCGCTCTCGTCACCGGCGCTTCGCGCGGAATCGGCTATGCGACCGCGCGCGCCTTGGCCAAGGCCGGCGCGCATGTGATCGCCGTCGCCAAGACGCAAGGCGGACTCGAGGAGCTCGACGACGCGGTGCGCAATGATGGCGGCCACGCCATTACGCTGGTGCCGGTGGATCTCACCGATTTCGAGGCGATCGCCCGCCTCGGCGCCTCGATCCACGAACGCCACGGCAAGCTCGACGTACTGGTCGGCAATGCGGGCATCGCCGGTCCGTCGTCGCCGCTCGGCCATATCGAGATGAAGTCCTGGACCGGCGTGATCGGTCTCAACCTCACCGCCAACTTCCAGCTGATCCGCTGCATGGAGCCGCTGCTGCGGATGTCCGATGCCGGACGCGCCGTGTTCCTCACCTCGCGTGCCGGCGGCAAGGCCCCGGCCTATCGCGGTCCCTACGCGGCGTCGAAGGCGGCGCTTGATACTTTAGTTCAAGTCTGGGCCAAGGAAGTCGTGAATACGACGCCGATCCGCATCAACCTGTTCGATCCAGGCCCGACCCGCACCAAGCTGCGCGGCACCATCATGCCCGGCGAAGACCCGGAAACGCTGCAGACTCCGGATCAGGTCGCGGAGTTACTGGTACCGCTGTGCCTGCCATCCTGGACGGAAACCGGCAAGCTGTTCGACGGCGCGTCCCGGACCGTGAAAGACCCCTCCGCCGATTGACTCCGGCCCGGTGGCACGATTGACTGATCGCAAGCGGGGGCAAACACCCGCTCACAATCATGCCATTCACAAGGGGGAAATGATGAGAGTAGTCTTCTCGCGTCGTCATGCCGTGGCTATCGCGCTGGCAAGCGCCGCGTTTATCTCGCCGGTACTCGCTCAGGACAAGACCGCAAAAATCGGCGTGCTCAACGACATGTCGAGCCTCTACGCCGATATCGGCGGACCGAACTCGGTCGTCTCCGCCAAGCTGGCGATCGCTGATTCCGGTCTTGAGGCGAAGGGCTGGAAGATCGAGCTGCTCGCCGGCGATCATCAGAACAAGCCAGACATCGGCGTCAACGTCGCCCGTCAGTGGATCGACGTCGACAAGGTCGACCTGATCACTGATACGCCGAACTCGGGCGTGGCGCTCGCGATCAGCAATCTGGTCAAGGAAAAGAACAGCATCCTGATGAATTCAGGCGGCGCCAGCGCCGACCTGACGGGCAAGCAGTGCACCCCCAACACCATCTCGATGACTTACGACACCTACATGCTGGCGCACGGCACCGGTCAGGCGCTGACCAAGGCCGGCGGCAATAGCTGGTTCTTCCTGACCGCGGATTACGCGTTCGGAGCGGCGCTCGAGCGCGATACCACGGCGGTGGTCAAAGCCAATGGCGGTCAGGTGCTCGGCGGCGTCAAACACCCGCTCAACACCGCCGACTTCTCGTCGTTCCTGCTGCAGGCGCAAGCGTCCAAGGCCAAGGTCATCGGCCTCGCCAATGCCGGCGGCGACACCACCAACTCGATCAAGCAGGCTTCGGAGTTCGGCATCACCGCCGGCGGGCAGAAGCTGGCGGCGCTGCTGCTGTTCGTCAACGACGTCCACTCGCTCGGCCTCAAGGTCGCGCAGGGACTGACCTTCACCGAGTCCTACTACTGGGATCTCAACGACAATACCCGCGCCTTCGCCAAGCGCTTCTCGGAGCAGTCCAAGAACAACGCCAAGCCGTCGATGACCCAGGCCGGCGTCTATGCCGCCGTGCTGCATTATCTCAAGACGCTCGACGCGATGGGCGGCAACCCGCACGACGGCGCCAAGGTTGTAGCCAAGATGAAGGAGATCCCGGCCGACGACGTGCCGTTCGGCAAGTCGGTCATCCGCGCAGACGGCCGCCGCCTGGTTCCGGCCTATCTGTTCGAGGTGAAGTCGCCGGCCGAGTCGAAGGGGCCGTGGGACTACTACAAGAAGATCGCGGACATTTCCGCCGAGGATGCGGCCCGTCCATTGTCCGAGAGCGAATGCCCGCTGGTGAAAAAATAACGCCGGCACGCGCAGTTCCGACAATCCAGATGGCCGGGCTCAGTCCCGGCCATTATCGTTTCGGGGCCGCTATGTGGAAGCTTCGATCAGGTTAGCGGCATCATCATATGTCGATACGCCTCACCACCCGTGTCGATGAAGCCAAGGCGACGGTACAAGCTTTGGGCTCGGTCATTTGACATCTGAACTGACAGCGTCAGCCGACGCGCTTCGATCGATCGGGCGGCGACGGCGAGCGCTGCGATAACTTCGCGCCCGATGCCGCGGCCCTGCGCCGCCGGCAATAGCGCGATGTCGATCAAACGAAGCGCCCTAATCGGCCGCCCGCAAGCGACGCTCCGATCGGACTCTGGCCCACCTGCCGACGTCTCTTCGACCTGCTCGATCGTCACGACTAAACGTCCAATGGCGGCGCCCTGTTCAACAATCAAGAAATACTCCGCCTGCGGGAAACTCCGACGATAGCCAATCTGTTGCGCATGGAACTGTTGCGCGAGAAGCCGCGCCAGCAGCGGCTCGGGCAAACCCATACGAGCGAACACGCCGCGCAGCGTCGCGTCGGACAAGCAGCGGCAGAACGCGGCATCGGCGGTTTCCACCGGCCGAACAATCAGTCCCGGCGCAGTCAGACTGAAATGCGTAGCAATGCGACCCATCTCGAATTCCGAGTCTATCGGCAACGCCAATTTTGACGCGCCTCATTGACGTCCGGTACGAACCGTCACAACGAACGACTGGTCGGATATCCCGGACTACGCAAGAATTCCAACAAATTGTTTGTTCTTCGCCATGATTTGCCAGCCTTGATCGAGGTGACCAATGTATCTGATGAAGCCCGAAGACTTCGAACCTTGGGTGGGCCGCGCTGTCCGCGTCGCGACCGTTCCCGAGCCGGTCGAACTCACGCTGATCAGACTGCAACGCAAGCCGTTATTCATCGGCGCAGAACGCGAACCGTTCAGTCTATTCTTTGAAGCGCCGGACGACGTGTACCTGCTGGATGCAGCCTACGAATTCGATTGCGGCCGCGGCGGCCCCTACACCATCCTGATCTCCCAGCTTCAGCCCCGAAACGGCCGACGCAGGTATCAGGCCGTCTTCAACTGACATGCGTTCAACGGCGTTGCGGGTGCAGCCTTCAGGTGCCCACAACGCCGTCACCGCACCTCGCTGTTTGCTGCCCGCCGGATCAATCCTGGACTGGATAGAGACCCGACATGCAGATGTTGGTTCGCAGCGCCAGATAGGGCGGCAAGGTCTCGACCGGAATATTGTTGCCCGTATTGCCGATCTGAACCGTACCGCCGGTAATTCCGCCGCCTCCACTCACGCCGCCCAGATTCACCGGCGTGCCAGACGTACCCGCCGGCGCATAGATTTTCGGCTGACCTCCCCCGGCCGGCCCGGTATTCGCCAGTTGCGATCCAGCAGCCGGGGATACCGACAGAGAGGTAACAGCAACACCAGTCAGGGCCTGCACCGCCGTCGGTCCGCCGGTACCACCGCCGGTCGGCGTGAATGCTGCGGCATGTGAATGCGCAGGCAGGTTCGCCTGGGTGAGCGCAACACGCTCGACACCGGCATGGGCGCCCCACGCATAGTTGCTGAGACCCGGACCCTGCCCCGCACCGATGATCACCCGCGACTGCAAATTGGGAAGCTGAAACGTGGTCCGCCCGTCACCGCCGAAGGTCGCACCGATCAACGCGAACAAGGCCTGGTTCTGCGTAACGTTGAGAGTCTGCCCGGCGGCGACCGCCCAATCGATGGGCGCGAAATTGAAGCTGACCTGCATAATCTGACCAATATATGCGTCTGCCATCTGATCCATCCTCGATATGTCAATGACCGGGTGTGAAGACGGGCACCCGCATCCCGCAATTCCAAAGCGATCGCGCGTCCATCGTGATGGTATGTTCCGCTACTTCGCTCCCATCCAATCAGCCGAACTTCGCCGCTGAGATACATATTCAGCAAATCAACCCAAGTGGCATCAAGGCACCGCCGTATCATATTCATCAAACGATGAGTACAAACGCAAGTACACGTGACCTGTCACATCTTTGCATCTGCCAATGTAATTCCATCTCGTCACTTACTTGTTTTGCTTGTACCGCCACACCCAAAATGCAACTTTTAGAATCGTTTCGAGATTATTGCACTCAGTCCGTGTCGCGTCTGCGAGTTTTTTTTAGATATTGAGCCGAGCGCCCGAGAAGCGACGAACGGTATATTTGGATGACCGATCGTCTGCCCGTTCGCCTATTTCAGGATCGAGGCATTGATGAAGGCCCTCATGGAAAGCGTACAGCGTGGCGATCCTTGCCTGGACCAGTGTAGATCGCCTGCCGCGCGCTTCTCCGCAGCCGTCGCCGCGCTGATCTGTCCATTCGCGCGCAGAGCCCGCACCCTCGCATTGGCAACGTCCGCCTGCATTGTGGCGACGCTGGCTCCGACCTTGGGGTGGGCCGCGTCTGCAAGCTGCACGGCCGTCAACGGCGGCGCCTTGAACTATTCCGTGACATTCACAGCACCAGACACCCCCGATGACGGACAGGGATACAGCACAAATCTTCAGAACTCGTTCGCGCCGGGCGACATCATCAATTATTCGATTTCCATCGTCACAAATTCAGGACAGGTCGACGCTGGTTTTCTGGCCGACTACACCTTCGGTATTCCGAGCGGCTTCAGCAATTCTCCCGCTACGGAGGGATTCCACACCAGCGCCTCGGGTAGTTACCAACTGACCTCAACCGACGTCAGCAATATCAATGGCACGCCGGGGCTCTATTCCGAGGCTAACTATCAACGCATCTTCACTGCATTCACCGGCAGCGTCGCTTTCTCTGCCACCTGCACGGCGGCGGGCACCCCCATCGTGACGTCGGTGTCGCCCACCGCGGGGCCGACTGGAGGCAGCACGTCGGTGACGATCACCGGCACGAATTTCGCCGGCGCCACGTCGGTCAGCTTCGGCGGAACATCCGTGCCGAGCGGCAGCTTCACAAGCAGCTCTGCAACCCAAATCGTCGTGCCGTCGCCGGCCGGCAGTGCCGGCACCGTGCACGTCACCGTGACCAACGCCATCGGCACGTCGCCGACGAGCTCCAGCGATCAATTTACCTATGTGGCGGCTCCGACGATCGGCTCGATCTTGCCGAGCTCAGGCCCGACGGGCGGAGGCACCAGCGTCACCATCACCGGCACCAACCTGTCCGGGGTCACCGGCGTCACCGTCGGCGGCGCATCGGCGACGCTCGGCGCCAATACGTCGACGTCGATTGCGATCACCACGCCGTCCGGAACGGCAGGCGCACGCGATGTCGTGGTGACAACCGCGGGCGGTTCGGTCACCTCGACCGGCGGGTTTACATATATCGCCGCGCCGACGATCGGTACGATCTCGCCGAGCTCGGGCCCGACCGGCGGCGGCACCAGCGTCACCATCACGGGCACCAACCTGTCCGGGGTCACCGGTGTCACCGTCGGCGGCGCATCGGCGACGCTCGGGACCAATACATCGACCTCGATCGTGATTACCACGCCGTCCGGAACGGCAGGCGCACGCGATGTCGTGGTGACAACCGCGGGCGGTTCGGTCACCTCGACCGGCGGGTTTACGTATATCGCCGCGCCGACGATCGGTACGATCTCGCCGAGCTCAGGCCCGACCGGCGGCGGCACCAGCGTCACTATCACGGGCACCAATCTGTCCGGCGTCACCGGTGTGACGGTCGGCGGGGCATCGGCAACGCTCGGAACCAATACGTCGACCTCGATCGTGATCACCACGCCGTCCGGGACGGCCGGGGCGCGCGATGTCGTGGTGACAACCGCGGGTGGCTCGGCGACGTCGACCGGCGGGTTTACGTATATCGCCGCGCCGACAATCGGTACGATCTCGCCGAGCTCAGGCCCGACCGGCGGTGGCACCAGCGTCACCATCACGGGTACCAACCTGTCCGGCGTCACCGGTGTGACGGTCGGCGGGGCATCGGCAACGCTCGGAACCAATACGTCGACCTCGATCGTGATTACCACGCCGTCCGGGACGGCCGGGGCGCGCGACGTGATCGTGACCACTGCCGGCGGGTCGGCCACCTCGACCGGCGGCTTCACCTACATCGCAGGACCTACCATCGGCACGATCTCGCCGAATTCGGGACCGACCGCAGGCGGGACCAGCGTCACCATCACCGGCACCAATCTGTCGGGTGTCACCTCGGTCACCATCGGCGGCGCGGCCGCGACGCTCGGGAGCAACACGTCGACATCGATCGTGATCACAACGCCGACCGGCACGGCCGGGGCGCGCGATGTCGTGCTGACCACGGGCGGCGGCTCGGTCACCTCGACCGGCGGATTCACCTATGCGGGCGCGCCGACGATCAGCACCGTTTCGCCAAGCTCCGGTTCGACCGGCGGCGGTACATCGGTGACGATCACAGGCACCAATCTGTCCGGCGTCACCTCGGTCACCGTCGGCGGCGCGGCCGCGACGCTCGGGACCAATACGTCGACATCGATCGTGATCACAACGCCGACCGGCACGGCCGGGGCGCGCGATGTCGTGCTGACCACGGCCGGCGGCTCGGTCACTTCGACCGGCGGCTTCACCTATATCCTGTCGCCGTCGATCAGTACGATCTCGCCGAATGCCGGCCCGAGCGCGGGCGGCACATCGGTGACGATCAGCGGCACCAATCTGTCGGGCGTCACCTCGGTCACCATCGGCGGCGCGGCCGCCACGCTGGGCACCAACACATCGACCTCGATCGTCGTGACGACTCCGGCCGGCACAGCTGGGGCCCGCGACGTCGTGGTGACGACCAGCGGTGGCTCGGTTACGGCGGTCGGCGGCTTCACCTATGCGGGACCGCCGACGATCGGCACGATATCGCCGAGTTCCGGACCAACCGGCGGCGGCACCTCGGTGACCATCACGGGCAGCAATCTTGCCAACATCACCAACGTCACCATCGGCGGGGCGGCCGCAACGCTCGGCGCGAATACGTCCACATCGATCGTGGTCACCACGCCCAGCGGCGCCGTCGGCGCGCGGGACGTCGTCGTGTCGACCGCGGGAGGATCCGTCACCTCGACTGGCGGCTTCACCTATGTGGCAGCCCCGACCATCAGTTCCATCTCACCAAGCTCCGGCCTGGCCGCCGGCGGCACCTCGGTGACCATCACCGGCACCAATCTGTCCGGCGTCACCTCGGTGACCGTCGGCGGTGCGGCGGCAACGCTCGGCATCAACACCGCGACATCGATCGTCATCGCGACTCCGGCCGGCACCGCCGGTGCACGCGACGTCGTGGTCACGACCGCGGGCGGCCCCGTCACATCGACCGCCGGCTTCACTTACATCTCGGCCGCAACGGTGACGGCGATTTCACCTGCAGTCGGCCCGATCAGCGGCGGCACATCGGTCACCATCACCGGCACAAACTTCACAGGCGCAACGGCCGTGACCATCGGTGGCGCCGCGGCCACCGGCGTCAGCATCGTGAACGCCACCACGATCACCGCGACCACGTCGGCTCACGCCGCTGGCAACGTCGACGTCGTGGTGACGACCCCCGGTGGCACTGCGACGGGATCCGGCCTTTACAGCTACGTCTCCGGCCCGGTCGTCACCTCGATTAGTCCGGCGAGCGGTCCGAGCGCCGGCGGAACATCGGTGACGATCACCGGAAGCAACCTGGCCGGGGCGACCGCGGTGAGCTTCGGCGGCGCCGCGGCCACCGCGGTGAGCGTGACGAGCGCCACCACCATCACCGCAACGACGCCGGCACATGCGGCGGGTGCGGTCGACGTCACCGTCACGACGCCCGGCGGCAGCAGCACCGGCGCCGGCCTTTTCAGCTACATCGTCGCGGCGACCACCACCACCCTCACCTCGTCGCGCAATCCCAGCGAAGCTGGTCAGCCGGTGAGCTTCACCGCGACGGTGACGGCGAACGGCTCAATTCCAACCGGAACGGTCACCTTCACCGATGGCGGCGTCGCGATCGGTTCGGTTGGGCTGTCCAGCGGCGCCGCGACGCTCACCACGAGCAGCCTGACGATTGGATCCCACACCATCGTCGCGGCATTCGCCGCCAACACCAGCTTCGCCGCCAGCACCTCGTCGCCGCTGCTGCAGGCGGTCAACACGCCGCAGGACAGCCTGAAGCTGCGCGCCATGCAGATCATGGCCAGCAAGACCATCGCCCAGACCTCCGGCGCAGCGATTTCGGGCGCGATCGATACGGCGATTTCCGAGGGCTTCAACGACGGCGGCGAGCTGATCACGCCATCAGGCTCAGGCCTGCGCTTCAACTTCACCGACGATCTCTCCCAAAGCAGAGCCGGCAATCCGGACAGCACGGTCGAAAGCCGCTGGCCGGCTTTCGCCTCGCACGGCAGCGGCGGGCCGGGCCATCAGGCAACCGGGTTCGGCATTGGCGACCCGCGATCGTCCGGGCGCGCTCAGGCCCGCTTCGACGACACGTTCGCGGCGATCGACCGCAAGCCCGACATCGCCAAAGCGCCGGCAAAGGCGCCGGCCGAGCGGAAGGACTGGCTGATGTGGGCCGAGGTCAAGGGAGCCAGCATCGGCCAATGGAATTCAACCAGTACGGCATCGGTGCTGTCAGGCAATCAGGTGAATGCGTTGATCGGACTGACGCGAAGGCCGTCCCCGGACCTGCTGATCGGTGTTATCGGCGGTTATGAGACGTTCGATTACAAGTCGGGCACGCTCAACGGCCGGCTCAAGGGCGACGGCTGGACGATCGGCTCCTACGCGGCCTGGCGATCCGCCGCCGGACTACGCTTCGATATCGCTGGCGCCTATTCGGGGATCGGTTACGACGGCTCGGCCGGCACCGCTTTCGGCAGCTTCGATGGACGGCGCTGGCTGGTGTCCGGCGGCGTCACTGGCTCCACCGAGGCGTTCGGTTTCGCGATCGAGCCTTCCGCCAAGGTGTACGCGCTATGGGAGAGCCAGAATGCCTATGTCGACTCCCTTGGCACAGCGCAGGCGCAGCGCGAATTCTTCACTGGCCGGGCCTCGGCCGGGCTCAAGGCAAGCTATCCTTGGCTCTACAGCGCGACGCTGACCCTCGCGCCCTACACCGGCGTCTTTACCGACTACTACTTCCTCGGCGACAACGCGGAGACGATCACGCTCGCTGGCGGGACGCCGCTGGCGTCGGTGCCGCTGATGGACGGCTGGTCCGCCCGGGTGACCGGGGGCATCGCAGCGCGGTTCGGCAATGGCGCGGCAGTCGCAGTCGGTGGAGAACTCGGCGGGCTGGGCGGCACAGTGCAGATCTGGACGCTCCGCGGCCGGGCGTCGGTGCCATTCTAAAGCGAGCTTTCAGCGCAGGCTCGGATCGACCGCGAACAAGCTAGCCGGTGCTGGCCTGTTTGGTCGCTTCATTGGTGGACGCAGCGATCAGCGCCGAGACCATCAGCAGCAGGCCTGCGAGCAGGAACGGCGCCCCGGGAAGAGCCAGCGGCGCGTTGCCTCCGATGAAATACGCGAAGATCAGCGTGAACAGGAACGGCCCGATCAGTTCGGCGATGCTCTTGAGGCTGGTGATGGCGCCCTGCAACTGGCCCTGCTGGTCCGGCGACACCAGCCGCGTCATCATGCCGGAGGTCGCCGGCCCTGCGATGCCCCACAGCGTCATCACCGGGATGCCGATCCAGAACAGCGCTCCGGTCGGCGCCAGCGCGTAGATCAGAAAGCCTAGCGCGCCGCCGCCATAGCCGATGATCTGGGCCCTTCGTTCGCCGAGTCGCTTCACGGCAGGCCCCACCAAGCCGCCCTGCACGATCGCGGTGCAGACCCCGACGAAAGCGAGCGCGAGCCCGACCGTGGTCTGGTCCCAGCCGTAACGGTAGGTGCTGTACAACACGAAGATCGCCGGCAGTGCGACATGCGCCACCTCGGCGCAGAACTCGACCAGAGCCATCGCCGCCAGCCGGGCATTCGAGCCCAGCAGCCGCACGGCGCCGACCGGATTGGCGGACTTCCAGCGAAACGGCGACCGCCGCTCCGGCGGCAGCGATTCCGGCAGCACGAACAGACCGTACAGCGCGTTGCACAGGCTGAGCCCAGCCGCCACCCAGAACGGCAGTCGCGGATCGATACCACCGAGCAAACCGCCGATCGCCGGGCCGAAGATGAAGCCGAGACCGAACGCGGCGCCGACCTTGCCGAACACGGCCGCGCGCTTCTCCGCCGGCGTGACGTCGGCGATATAGGCGAACGAGGTCGAAATACTCGCCGACGTGATGCCGGAGATCACCCGGCCGATGAACAGCCAGCTCAGCGTCGGCGCCAGCGCCATCAGGATGTAGTCGAGACCGAGACCGAGATTGGACAGCAGGATCACCGGGCGGCGGCCGAAACGATCGGACAGCCCGCCCAGCACCGGCGACGCGACGAACTGCATCAGCGCCCACGCCGTGCCGAACACGCCGTAGATTCGCGCCGCGTCCGCGGTGTTGTTGTCGGAGAAGCTCTCGATCAGCTTCGGCAGGATCGGCAGGATCATGCCGACGCTCAGCATATCGAGCAGGATGGTGACGAAGATGAAGCCGACCGCGGCGGGGCGCGCGCCCGGGAGCGGCGCGATCGTCCCGGGAGGTTGCTCCTCGTCGGTCATGACTTTCTCTTGCGCTTGTGTGCGAAGGGATTGGCCTTTTCGCGCAACATGATCCGGACCGGGGTGCCCGGCAACTCGAACACGCCACGCAGGCTGTTGACCAGATAGCGCAGATACGACTGCGGCACGGCGTCAGCCCGCGAGCAGAACACCACGAAGCTGGGCGGCCTCGCCTTGGTCTGGGTCACGTAGTTCAGCTTCAACCGGCGGCCGGCGACCGCCGGCGGCGGGTTCTGCGCAACCGCCTGCTCGAACCAGCGGTTGAGCGCGGCGGTCGGCACGCGCGTATTCCACACCGCATAGGCGTCCTGGATCGCCTCCATCATCCGGTCGACGCCCTCGCCGAGCATGCCGGAGGTCGCGACGATCGGAACGCCCTTGATCTGCGGCAGCCAGTGATCGGCGTCGGTGCGAAGCTGGGCGATCTGCCCACCCTGCCGCTCGACGAGATCCCATTTGTTGACCGCGATCACCAGCGCCCGCCCTTCGCGCTCGATCAGATCGGCGATGCGCAGATCCTGCTCCTCGAAGCGGTTCTGCGAATCCATCATCAGCACGACCACTTCGGCGAAGCGCACCGCGCGCAACGCGTCGGCGACCGACAGCTTCTCGAGCTTCTCCTCGATCCGCGACCGACGCCGCAGCCCCGCGGTATCGAAAATCCGGAAGTCGCGGCCCTTCCAATTCACCTCGACGGCAATCGAGTCGCGCGTGGTGCCGGCCTCGGGGCTGGTCAGCAGCCGATCCTCACCGAGCAGGCGATTGATGAAGGTCGACTTGCCGGCATTCGGCCGGCCGACGATCGCGACGCGGATCGGACGCTTGGAGAAATCCTCCTCGGTGAGGCCGTCGATCTCCTCGTCATCCTCGAGTTCGACGTCCGGTTCCGGCATCAACGCGCGCAGCGCATCGTACAGTTCGCTCAGTCCCTCGCCATGTTCGGCGGAAATCTGCACCGGATCGCCAAGGCCGAGCGCATAGGATTCCATCGCGCCGATCTCGCCGGCTTTGCCCTCGCTTTTGTTGGCCACAAGGACGACCGGCTTATTGGCGCGGCGGGCGAAATCGGCGAAGGCGCGATCGTTCGGGGTCAGCCCGGCGCGGGCGTCGAAGACGAACATCAGCGCGTCCGCGAGTTCGATCGCGGTTTCGGTCTGCTGCTGCATCCGCGCCGTCAACGAGCCCTTGGCGCCCTCGTCGAGCCCCGCAGTATCGATGATGGTGAATTCCAGATCGCCGAGGCGCCCCTCGCCTTCGCGGCGATCGCGGGTGACGCCAGGCGTGTCATCGACCAGCGCGAGCTTTTGCCCGACCAGGCGATTGAACAGCGTCGATTTGCCGACATTGGGCCGACCGATAATAGCGAATGTGAACGACATTGGTGATCCGTGCGCCGAGAAGCGGTGGCCTGTCAATGTCGCGGGATGCCGGAGGCGCCTCCGGCCGCCCGTATCAGCGCTGGAAAGTGCCGCTCGGCATCGGCGCCGGGAACGCCGATGGCGCTGCGGACTGCTCGGGCTGGGCCGATTGCGCCGGCTGATCGGCCGGCGGGGTGGTCACGCGGCGGCGGGATTGCTTCGCCGGCTTTGGCGCCGGCGGCGCAGCGGCGGTGCTGCCCTCCTCTTCCGGCGCAGGCTCTGCGTCTGGATTGGGATTGGACGCCGGCGCAGGCGCCGAACGAACCGCGGCCGCGTTGTTCCGGGACCTCGATCGCTTCGGCGTCGCTTCGGCGGGCGGCGGCTCGACGGCGACGGCCTGCTGGCGTTGCTGCTCTTCGACCGATCCCCGGTAGAGGCTCTTTGGCACGCCCTGCTCGAGGCCAGGCACGCCTTCCGGGAACACCGGCTTGCGTTCTCCCGGCAGCTTCTTCTTGTTGTCGAGGAAGTCGAACATATCGGTTGGGTCGAAGCCGCCCATGCTGCCGCAGCCGGTCAGTCCACCCGACAAGACGACCAATACGGCGAGGGAAATCAGGCGTTGCGAACGGCGCATGGACGATATCTCACATGGACTCTAAGCGGGCGTTGGTGCCGGTCGACGTCGAACTCAGCTTTTGGCAGCCGGCGGCAGCAGCGCCTGCAAGACCTCGGCACGATTGCGCAGGCTCGCCGGCGTCTCGGCGTCGGTATTGATCATTTCGATCCACTGCCGCGTGGCCGCGACATTGTTGGCGCGCCAGGCCGACAGCGCCAACATCTCGCGCGCGGTGTGGCGATAGGCGCCATTCGCACCGGAAATAGGTTCGAGCCGCTGCTGAAGATCAGTGTAGCCGGCGCTGTCCATCAGCAACTGCGCGGCGCGGATGGTCGCAAGATCGCGGTCCTGGGCCGGAACGCTGCGATCAGCGGCAATCGCGTCGTAGAGCTTGACCGCTTCCTTTGGATCGCGCTGCGCGACCTCCGCCGCGGCGCGGAGCCGCGCCAGCGTGCGATAGCCGGTCGATGTCGTCGCAGCGATCTTGTTGAACGCGGCTTCGGCCTCGGCATGTTTGTTCTGCTCGGCCAGATCGGCGGCGGCTGTGAATGCCGCGCCGGCTTCGGCCGCCTTCTTGGCCTCGTAGTACTCATAACCGCGCCAGGCGCCGACCCCCGCGATGATCAGAATCGCGCCGGCGACGATGAAGATCGAATACTTCTCCCACAGCCGCTTGAGCTGCTCGCGACGAACTTCTTCATCGACTTCATTAAATAATTCAGACACTTATAGATTTTCCTGTCCCGGATGAACCGCGCTGAGTCAAACTCGCCGCGCGTCCGTCCCCCGACGTTGCGGCGGCGATACCCTAGCGATATGGCGGCGACAAGGCAAAGCCAGCCGGATCAAGGGGATGCCCCGATATGATGAGCCGGCTTTGCCCAGTCTCAGCTCTTCGTCTTCATGCCGTAGACGTGTTCCGGCCCCGGGAACGCGCGTGACCGGACCTCTTCGGCGAAGCCCTTGATCGCCGCCTCGATGCCCGGCCCGAGTTCGCCATAGCGCTTGACGAATTTCGGTGCGCGCGGCGACAGACCGAGCATGTCTTCGAGCACGAGCACCTGACCATCGCAGGCGGCGCTGGCACCGATGCCGATGGTCGGGATCGCAATCGTCTCGGTGATCTTGCGCCCGAGCGGCTCGGCCACCGCCTCGACCACGACGGAAAACGCGCCGGCGTCGGAGACGGCGCGGGCGTCGGCCTCGATCGGCTCCCAGCTCCCCTCCTCGCGGCCCTGCGCGCGGAACGAACCCAGCGTGTTGATCGATTGCGGGGTCAGCCCGATATGGCCCATCACCGGAATGCCGCGCTCGGTGAGGAAGGCGATCGTCTCCGCCATCCGCACGCCGCCTTCGAGCTTCACGGCCCCGCACTGGGTCTCCTTGAGGATGCGGGCGGCGGAGTGGAACGCCTGCTCCTTCGACGCCTCGTAGGAGCCGAACGGCATGTCGACCACCACCAGCGCATGCTGCGAGCCGCGCATCACCGCGTGGCCCTGCAGGATCATCATCTCCAGCGTGACCGGCACGGTGGTCTCGAAGCCGTGCATGACGTTGCCGAGCGAGTCTCCGACCAGGATGACGTCGCAATAGCGGTCGACCAGCGACGCGGTGTGAGCGTGATACGAGGTCAGCATCACGATCGGGTCCCCGCCCTTGCGTGCGCGGATATCCGGGGCGGTTTTCCGTTTGATGGCCGATTGAACAGACATACTTCAGGCTCCGAACACAGGGACGCCGACGACGAGCGGATGGAAAGCGAAGGCGAGCGCCAGATAAAGGACGATGCCGACCACGACCGCGATGGCGTCGTTCTTCGGACCGCCGACCGGGATCGGCGGGCCGCCCGGATCGGCGCGATGCTTCAGCGAGATCCGATCATAGACTGCCCAGGCCAGCAACGAGCCGAACAGGATGATCGAGCCGAGATCACCGTTGGCGATCAGATGCGCGACGGCCCACAGCTTCACTGCGGTGATCATCGGGTGCTTCACCGCACGATAGATCCGGCCGCGTGAATAGGCGGCAGCCAGCAGGATCGCCACCGGCAACATCAGCAGCGCCGCGAGGTGCGTGGTCCATTTCGGGGGATGCCAAAGGTCGATCAATCCGTCGGCGCGATAGGCGCCGAAGCCATAGGCGATCAGGACGATACCCGCGATCGCCAGAACAGCGTAACCGATCTTGTAGACGGCTTCACCGCCGATCCCGATCAGCCGGGCCCGCAGGTCGCGCCGCGTCGTCACGACATGGGTGCCGATGAACAGCACCAAGCCGAAGATCATCATCGCAAGTCCCATCGCGCAACTCCTGTCCCGCCGGGTACGCGGCGGTTTCCGCGCCGGTCAAATCTCACTATGGTCCGCGCTGCCGCGCAACCTGCCGAGTTCAGCGGGCCGCGGGCGAATTCCGGGTATCATTCTTTACGGGACGGATGCAAATGCTGGAAACTGAGACCCGACGATCGCTGCTGAAAACGGTCGCACGGCTCGGGCTGACTGTCGTGCTTGGGGCGAACACCGCCATTGCGGTCGCCGCCGACGCACCGTGGCCGCCGAAGCTGGTGCGGATCATCGTGCCGTTCGCTGCAGGATCGACGCCCGACATTGTTGGACGCGTGCTTGCCGACAGCCTGCAGGCCCGGCATCCCGGCATCGGCTTTGTGGTCGAGAACAAGCCGGGCGCGTCCGGCAATATCGGCACCGATACCGTGGCAAAGTCTAAGCCCGACGGCGCAACGCTCGGCATCTCGATCGCAGGCCCCCTGGTGATCAACCGGATGCTGTTCGCGAAACTGCCATACGACCCGGAGCGCGACATCGCGCCGGTCACGATGCTGACGCGGATGCCGAGTGTGTTGGCGGTGCCGGCCGGCCTCGGCATCGGCAGCGTGGCCGACTTCGTCGCGCGGTTGAAGGACGGCAACAGCAGCCTCGCTTATGCGTCGATCGGCGCCGGTTCGCTGTCGCAATTGTGCATGGAAGCGATCGCGCAGCGGGCGGGCGCCAGGATGGTGCACATCCCGTACGCCGGATCTCCCAACGCGGTGACGGCGCTGATCCGCGGCGACGTTCAGGCAGCCTGCCTGCCGGCGATTTCGGTCGCTCCCCAACTGGCGTCGGGCGCGATCAAACTCCTGGCGGTCACGACTCCCGAGCGCTCCCCGTTCCTGCCAGTGGTGCCGACGTTGAAGGAGAGCGGAATCGACGTCCAGTCGGATGCCTGGAACGCCCTGGTCGCGCCGGGCGGTACGCCACCGGCCCTGGTCGATACGATCAACGCTGAAGTGCGCCAGTCGCTGTCCGAACCGGCGGTGATTGCAAAGCTGAGGACCCAGATGATCGCGCCGACGCCCTCCTCGCCCAACGAGCTACGCAAGACTCTGGCAGACGAGAAGCTATTGTGGGCCGATGTCATCCGCGCGGCCGGCATCCGGATCGAATGAAGCACGGCGCACGCCCGCGTTGCGGCGGCCGTTACGCCGCCGCCGCAACGCGTTTTTCCGCCGGTTATTTGTAGTAGCCGACCGCGCAGGTCTGATCGCCGACCTTGGTGACGAAGCTCACCTTCTGAACCGGGTCGGTCTGGCCGGGGCGCGGCCACATGTAGCTGACTTCCTTGACCTCGCCTTCCTTGGCGGTGGCATAGATCTCTTCGCCCAGCGCCTTGCCGGTCTTGTCCTTGAGATCCTTGAGGCTCTTTCCGTTCAGCGTCGGATGCGCAGTGAACGCACCGTCGGGTCCGCCGCAGAACGGATACAGATCGCGGTCCTTGAAACCGCCTTCGCCCTTGGCGAACTGCGCAAGCGCAGCGGCCTTATCGGCCTTCACGGCGGCAGCAGCCTTGGTAAGCATCGCCTTGGCTTCGTCGGCCGTGCCGAATTCGCCGGCGAAGGCGGCGGAAGCTACCAGCACACCAGCGCTGGCGACGACACAGAACAATGATTTCAGTTTCACGGCATCCCTCCTCTGAAGCTCCCTTGGTGGAGCGTTCGGGAAGGATAGCCTTCGCGGAAGGCTGCGGTCAGCGCGACTAAGGAATAACCATAAGTCGATACCGAGCGCAGCCGACGTATTTGCTGCGCTGCGGGAGTTAGTGCGAGGTGATCCACGCCCGCGCTTCGCGTTGCGCTGCGGCAATCTCGTCGGCCGACATCTGCGCGGCAACTTCGCGGCGCAGTTCGATCGCATCGGCCCGGCCCTTGAGCGCAGCGAGGTTGAACCATTTGTGCGCCGCGATCAGATCGACCGGCGCGCCGCGCCCCGACGCAAACAGCAGGCCGAGGTCGAACAACACATCCGGGCTCTCGCCGGCTTCGATCGGCAGCGCAGTCTCGGTGTTCAGATGTCCCTGAAGCATCTTTCTCTCCATCTCTGCCGGCCCGAACCGAGCGCGGCTCCTGTCCTCTGATCCGTCCCCACCGCCGTAGCCCGGCGCGTTGTAGGGTGATCATGACCGGTCAAATTTGAAGAGCAGTTTAAGCGTCGCGATGAACGGATTCTGAACGCGGCATCGCCACCCGGCGCCGCCGATCGAAGAAACAGCTGCGGCACAGCAATTTCCTGCGGTCGCTTACGGCTGGTTTACCCTCGGATTTGGCGAACCGATAACCATCGCCGAAATCGCCCGGTTACGATCGACGCTGTCCGGCCGAGCCGGACTGGAAGGTCAGTGCTGAACAGGAGGGATATTGAGGCGGGGGAAACGTCCGCGGGCCATGAGGCCGAACTGATCAGGAACCTAACTGATCAGGAGCCGAGCGCTGTCAGGCTCGAAAACAACGAGGGCGTCGGCGAACACGTCAGGACCAAATCTCACACGCGATGACCGCCGTGAAACTGCGGACCCAGCATCCGCACCGTACGAAGAAAAACCGTTTCTTCTACTGGACAGTTTCCAACGCGGGGTAACCCGGTCGAAAAACCAGCCGTTTGACCTGATGTCTCGCCGACACCCTCTTCGTCGACCAGGGCCGTCGCCGGGGAGCCGCTTGAAGAAGCGCGCCGCGCCGATGGTCCTTGTGACGCTGCCGGCATTGACCTGCCGGCCCTCGCCTGGGCGAGCTTACTTCTTCTTGGCGACCTTCTTCGTCTTCTTCGCAGTCTTCTTGACGGCGCTCTTGGCCTTCTTGGCCACCTTCGTCGTCTTCTTTACTGCCTTCTTCGCTTTCTTGGCCATGTTGCCCTCCGATAAGTGAGATGGCTCGATTGCTGCTGCGTGCACTCGGGAATCGAGATGCACTACTTCCCGAATACACCAACACATCGAAAAAAACAGCGTCCCGCTTAAGGAAGTGTTGATGGCTAATACGCCGCGTGGCTGCGGCGTCTTTGAAGTCGGCGTGTCGCGCAACTCACCGCGCGATCGAGTTTAGGCGCAAAAAACCTACGTCGACGTTTGTCAAGATCACAGGAAACACTTGCGCTGCAGCGATTTCTTAAACTCACTAATCGAACTAACTACTTACTTTGCTCGCGCGCGCGGCGCGCCGAGTCGGAGCGCGAGAGCAGAGCGTGGACTCTGAGTCGCGATTTTTGGCAATGAAAATATTTTCGTGCACACCCCCGCATTGGCGCACCAAGGGAGCGCCGGAGCGCCGGTTTCGGCGCGAATCGAAACGAATGATTCGAGAGCGTTTGTGTGCGCGACGCCGCGCCTTCGCGTGCCGGTGCGACCGCGAAGACGCGGCGCGAGCCGGCTCAGAGCCCGAGCTTGCGCTTCAAGAGATCGTTGACCGCCTGCGGGTTCGCCTTGCCGCCCGACGATTTCATCACCTGCCCGACGAACCATCCGAGCATCGCCGGCTTGGCGATCGCCTGCGCGACCTTGTCAGGATTGCTTGCAACGATGTCGTCGACCACTTTCTCGATCGCGGTGAGATCGGTGACCTGCTTCATGCCGCGCGCTTCGACCAGCTCGCGCGGATCGCCGCCCTCACGCCAAACGATTTCGAAAAGTTCCTTGGCAATCTTGCCGGAGATGGTGCCCTCGCCGATCAGATCGACGATCGCCGCGAGTTGCGCGGCCGACACTGGGGACGTGTCGATGTTCTGGCCGTCCTTGTTGAGGCGGCCGAACAATTCATTGATGACCCAGTTGGCCGCGAGCTTGCCGTCGCGCGCAGCGTCCGACAGCTTGGCCAGCACGGCCTCGTAGAAATCGGCGCTCTCGCGCTCGCTCACCAGCACGCCAGCGTCGTCGGACGAAAGTCCGAAAGTCCCAATGAATCGGGACTTCTTCTGGTCCGGCAGTTCCGGCAACCCGGTCTTCAGCTCGTCGACATAGGCCTGGGAAAACTCCAACGGCAAAAGATCGGGATCGGGGAAGTAGCGATAGTCGTGTGCCTCTTCCTTGGAGCGCATCGACCGCGTCTCGGCCTTGTCGGGATCGTAGAGGCGGGTCTCCTGGTCGATCGAACCGCCATCTTCGAGGATGCCGATCTGGCGGCGCGCTTCGTATTCGATCGCCTGTCCGATGAAGCGGATCGAATTGACGTTCTTGATCTCGCAGCGCGTGCCGTACGGCTCGCCCGGCTTCCGCACCGAAACGTTGACGTCGGCGCGAAGGCTGCCCTTCTCCATGTCGCCGTCGCAGGTTCCGAGATAGCGCAGGATGGTGCGGAGCTTGGAGACGTAGGCCTTGGCCTGTTCGGATGAACGCAGGTCCGGCTTGGAGACGATCTCCATCAGCGCGACGCCGGAGCGGTTGAGGTCGACAAATGTCATGGTCGGGTGCTGGTCGTGCAGCAACTTGCCAGCGTCCTGCTCGAGATGCAGCCGCTCGATGCCGACGGTGATGCTGTCGCCGTTCGGCAGGTCGACCACGACAATTCCCTCGCCGACGATTGGCGATTTGTACTGGCTGATCTGGTAGCCCTGCGGCAGGTCCGGATAGAAATAGTTCTTGCGGTCGAACACCGAGCGCAGATTGATCTGCGCGTTCAGTCCCAGTCCTGACCGGATCGCCTGCTTGACGCATTCTTCGTTGATCACCGGCAGCATTCCCGGCATTGCAGCGTCGACTAGCGAGACATGGCTGTTGGGATCGCCGCCGAAAGCGGTCGCAGCACCCGAGAACAGCTTGGCGTTGGACGAGACCTGGGCGTGGATCTCCAGCCCGATCACGACTTCCCAATCGCCGGTGGCGCCCTTGATGAGCTGGGACGGTTTGACGGGTGCGTTCATGGCGAAGCTCTCTGGCGAATTTAGCAGTCAGGGCCTGCATAGGCCGATGTGTGTCATTTTCCAACAGCCCAACGCGAAAACCGGGCTGACGCTAGGACCGCCGGCCTGCAAGCTGCACCCTTCCCGAGATCAATTCGTCGCGGGAGGCGGCGGCGCTTCGAAGCCGAGCGCAAACAGCGTGCCCTGGCCGCGAATGCTCTCCGCTCGAAACGTGACGTTGTGGGCGTTCTCTTTCAGAGTCTGCAGGATCAGCGCGCCGAGCTTGCGCGGCGACGGCCACTCCTGACCTTCCGGCAGACCGCCCCCGTCGTCCGACACGATCACCGAGACGCGGCCGCCTTCGACGGTACAGATTACCTTGATGCGGCCGCCGCTGCGCCCGATGAAGGCGTATTTCAGCGCATTGGTCAGCATTTCGTTGACCAGAAGCCCAGCCGGCATCGCGATATTGACCGACAGCGGGCAATAGCCGACGCTGAGCTCGTAGGTGATCCCTTCGCTGCCATTGGCCTGCATCACCGCCTCGGTGATGTCGGCGAGATATTGACCGAGATCGATATCACTGCCGGCGGCATTCTCTGCCGACAATATTCGATACAGCACGGTCAGCGCATCGATCCGGCTCGCCAGCCGCGCCAGCGCGACGTTCTCGCCTTCAGCCGCCGACCGGGCTTCGAGGCGCACAAGTGCCGTCACCAGTTGCAGATTATTCTTCACCCGGTGCTGCAGCTCGCGCATCAGGGTGTCGCGTTCGCGGATCTGGGTTTCGAACTGCTCGATCTGCGCGCGCTCGCGCCCGCCGACATCGACCAGTGCCGCGATCCGGAAGCTCTCGATTCCGTCATCGCTCTCGATCACCGCGGCGTAGGCCTGCACGATCAGCAACCGGGCGGACGAAGCGGCAGGCCGAAATACGCCGATGAAATCCTCGCCGTCGCGGATCGCCGCGCCGAGCGTCTGGGCTGGATCATCCTCGTTCACCAGCGCGTCGAGACAAGCCCAGCCCTGCCCTTGGACTTCGGCCGGAGGCAGCGACACCAAACCTTCGAACGCCTTGTTGATATAGACGACCCGCTGATGATCACCGCTGCCGCGCGACACCGCCACGGCCACGGGAACATTGTCGAGCAGATGCTTGTAGCGGTCATTCTCGATCGCCACCGCAATCTTCGAAGACCCCAAGATCCGATCGACGCTCGGCGGAGACGGCGCCCCTTCGTCAGAACTCATTCAAAAATCCTGCCACCAATCCTGAGGAGCATGTCGAAACGTTCCCGGAAACGCAACGCAAAACCAAATCTCGGAAACCGCTGAGCTAGGCCCACCACTTTTTGGGCGTGAACCGCCCCGCCGCCTGCTCGATCACCTCACCGAGCGAGAACAGGGTCTCCTCGTCGAACGGCCGCCCGATCAGTTGCAGCCCGAGCGGCAAGCCCTGCCCATCGGCGCCGGCCGGAACCGCGATGCCCGGAAGGCCCGCCATGTTCACCGTCACGGTGAAAATGTCGTTCAGATACATCTCGACCGGATCCGCTCCGCCCTTTTCGCCGATGCCGAACGCAGCCGACGGCGTCGCCGGGGTCAGGATCGCCGACACGCCCTGATCGAAGCATTGCTCGAAATCGCGCTTGATCAAGGTGCGGACCTTCTGCGCGCGCAGATAATAGGCGTCGTAATAGCCGGCCGACAGCACGTAGGTTCCGATCATGATGCGGCGTTTGACTTCGGCGCCGAAGCCTGCGGCGCGGGTGTTCTCATACATCTCGACGATGTTGCGGCCATTGACGCGCGCGCCATAGCGCACGCCGTCATAGCGCGCGAGGTTCGAGGACGCTTCGGCGGGCGCCACGATGTAATAGGCCGGCAGTGCGTATTTGGTGTGCGGCAGCGATACCTCGACCAGCTCGGCGCCGGAAGCCTTCAGCCACTCGGCGCCCTGCGTCCACAGTCGTTCAATCTCGGGCGGCATGCCTTCGAGCCGATACTCCTTCGGAATGCCGATCTTCATACCCTTCACCGAGGCCCCGATCGCGGTCTCGTAGTTCGGCACCGGGCGGTCGACCGAGGTAGTGTCCTTCGGATCGTGGCCCGCCATCGAGCGGAGCAGGATCGCCGAGTCCCGCACCGTGCGGGCGATCGGGCCGGCCTGATCGAGCGAGGATGCGAACGCGACGATGCCCCAGCGCGAGCAGCGGCCATAGGTCGGCTTGATGCCCACGGTGCCGGTGAACGCCGCCGGTTGCCGGATCGACCCGCCGGTGTCGGTCGCGGTGGCGCCGAGGCAGAGCCCTGCTGCGACCGCAGCGGCGGAACCGCCCGACGAACCGCCGGGCACCAGCTTCGTCTCCGAGCCCGCGCGGCGCCACGGATTGACCACCGGCCCGAAGCACGACGTCTCGTTCGACGAGCCCATCGCGAACTCGTCGTTGTTCAGCTTGCCGACCATCACCGCACCATCGCGCCATAGCTGAGTGGTGACGGTGGACTCGTAGGGCGGATGGAAATCACCGAGAATTTTCGAACAGGCGGTGGTGCGCGTGTCTTTGGTCGCGAACAGGTCCTTGATGCCGAGCGGGATGCCGGCGAGCGGTCCGCCGTCTCCCGTCGCGATCTGCGCATCGGCCGCCTGCGCCATCTTCCGCGCCTGCTCCGGGGTCTCCAGCACAAAGGCGTTGAGCCCACGCGCGGCTTCGATCGCAGCGAGATGCGCCTCGGTCAGTTCGAGAGCGGTGAAGGACTTGCGCGCGAGGCCGTCGCGGGCCTCGGCAAGCGTCAGCGATGTCAGGTCAGTCATGTGTTCAGGCACGCCTGGGTGTTTGGCCGAACCGGGCAGAATCCCGCAGTTCGCCGGGTCGAGCGCCTCGACCTGCCGCGCTGGCTAGCACAGCGCCCCCCGGAATTGAAGCGTCGGCGACTGGAGCAGGCCCAAGTCTCTATTTATTGACCGGGCTGCAGAAGAACGGCGATAGCGTCTTGTCGTTCTCGGGCGCGTCGCGGCGAGCCCTGTCGGCGGCTTGAAGGCCATCGAGCACCGCATCGATCGCCTTGGTCGGATCGACGACCTCGCCCTGGCGCTCCATCGCGTCGAGGTAGTTCATGTAGGCGGCGTAAGCCTTCTCGTCGTCGCACAGCAGGCACATCGGCTTACGTCCTATAGCGTTTCCGAGCGAAAAGTGGGAACGGCTCGGGTGAGAAAACGCGTCAAAGCAAAAAAGGTCTACTCGACCACCTTCGGCACCAGGAAAAAGTGATCTTCAGTGGCCGGCGCGTTCGCGACAACATGGTCGGCGATCTCACCGTCATTGACCCCATCGGCGCGCTTCTTCATCTGCATCGGGGTCACCGAGGTCATCGGCTCGACGCCGTCGACATCGACTTCCGCGAGCTGCTCCACGAACGCCAGCATCGCGTTCAACTCGCCCTGCAGATGCGGGACCTCGTCGTCGGTCACCGCGATCCGCGCCAGATGCGCGATGCGGCGGACGGTGGCGGCATCAACCGACATTATATAGTGCCTTTCCCGGGAGTGGCGATCCGCGCCGTATAGCAGAGCGAGGTTTTGCGTCGCAACCTCTCAACCGGGGACCTGGTCTCAGCGAGCGAGCTGGCTCAGCCGGGCCAGCGCCGCCCCGGCCAGCGCCCGCGTCATATCAGCAGCCGACATGTCGCGGCCGAGCCCGACCGCCTGCCCGGCCCACAGCATGGTGAAATCGACCCGGCCCTGCGCCTCGGCGGCAGCCTTCAGCGGCGCCAGAGCGGTCGCAGCATACGGAAACGGCGGCGCTTCCGGCGCGATCGGCCCGACCTCGCGCATGACGCGGTTGACCACGCCGCGCGCCGGTCGACCAGTCATCACATTGGTGATCACGGTGGAATCGTCTCCGGCGCGCGCCAGAGCGACGCGCCCCGGTGCGCTGACCTTGGATTCCGGACAACGCAGATAGGCAGTCCCGATCTGCACGCCGGCCGCACCCAGCGCGAAGGCCGCCGCAATGCCGCGTCCGTCCGCGATGCCGCCGGCCGCAATCACAGGCACCCGCACCGCGTCCACCACCTGCGGAAGCAGCGCGAACAGACCGGGCTGTTCGGCGATCCTGTCGGTCAGGAACATGCCGCGATGGCCGCCGGCCTCGGCGCCCTGCGCGATCACCGCATCGACGCCGCGCTCCTCGAGCCAGATTGCTTCGCGCACGATCGTGGCCGACGCGATCACGATGCAGCCAGCCGCCTTGACCCGCGCCAGCAAAGCCGGCGCCGGCAGTCCGAAATGGAAGCTCACAACCTCCGGCTTCAACTCTTCGACGAGTTCGCACATCGCTTCGTCGAATGGTGCGCGGTTGGCGAACGCGAGCGGCTTGTCGGGGTCGACGTTATATTCCTTGTAGTACTCGCCCAACCGTTGCTTCCATCCAGCCTCACGCTGCGGATCGGCATCGACCGCGTGGTGGCAGAAGAAATTCAGATTGATCGGCGTCGATACCGCCTGCCGGACGATGCCGACCTGCGCGCGGGCTTTCTCCGGCGACAGCGAGGCGCAGGCGAGCGACGGCAGCGCACCGGCGCGGGCCGCGCCGATCATGATGTCGGCGTCCTGCACGCCCACCATCGGCGCCTGCACGATCGGAATGCCAATTTTGAAGAGGTCGAGCAGTCTGCGGTCTGGCCACATGGCAAAACTCACGCGATGGGATTGATCACGGGCGACGCGGCCGGCATCGTTGCCAGCCGGGAGCGGTCTAGCACACCGCACCGCAGCGGGGCTACCAGCTCACTGCATCGATGCCGCTCTCTCATCGCATAGCGCGCGCACCCCGGAGATCATGGCGACATTTCCGTGCCCGCGCCCGCAGCGCAACACGCTTCCGCTTGCCGAGATTTGTCGATGCGATCACCGATCGCGCCGCAGCGCTGCATCCACCAAGTATATGGTCGCGGTCACAATGTTACGTTAGCATCAACGGGCGTGACCAACAAAAACCATCACGCGATGATCAAGGGAGGATGAACTGATGCTCAAGGCATTGACGCTCGGCTGTTCGATTGCGGTCGTCACCGCGCTCGCGCCCGCCATGGCCCAGGACTGGACCAAATCAAAATGGGGGCCGGACGACGAGATCGGCGCGGCCAACTATCTGACGCCCGAGCTGGCGCTGAAGGCCGCGCAACTGGTGAAAACCGGCAAGGTCTACGCGCTCGGCATCCCGGTCGATACCAAGACCCCCGCTTATCCGCCGCGCGGCTTCAAGATCACCGTGGTGCAGCCCGGCCAGGCCGGCAGCCCCGGCATGGGCCCGAGCAAGACCACCTACAATGACGACATCATCGAAGGCTGGGTCGGCGTCGGCAGCCAGATCGACGGCCTCGGCCATATCGGCGTCGAGCACGTCTACTACAACGGCAACAAGATCGCCGATTTCGGCGACCCGACCGGCCTGAAGAAGCTCGGCATCGACAAATTGCCGCCGATGGTGACGCGCGGCGTGCTGCTCGACATGGCTGCGCATTTCGGCACCGACATTGTGAAGGAAGGCACCGCCTTCAACGTCAAGGAAATCGAGGAAGTCGCCAAGAAACAAGGCGTCGAAATCCGTCAGGGCGACGTCGTGCTGTTTCACACCGGCTGGCTCGGCCTGATCGGCAAGGACGACAAGCGCTACAACAGCGGCGAGCCGGGGGTCGGCGTCGAGGGCGCGAAGTATCTCACCTCGAAGGGCGTGGTCGCGGTCGGCGCCGACACTTGGGGCGTCGAGGTGATCCCGTTCGAAAGCAAGAACATCTTCGAGGTGCACCAGATCCTGCTGCCGATGAACGGCACCTACATCCTCGAAAACATGAACACCGCCGACCTCGCGAAAGACAAGGTCTATGAGTTCATGTTCGTGCTCGGTCAGCCGCGATTCAAGGGCGCGGTGCAGAGCATGATCAACCCGGTGGCGATCCGCTGATCCGCACGCCGCACAAGTCCCAATGATCGGACGGACTGCTATTGCCCGCCAGCGGTCGATGGCGGTCCGCCGATGATGGCGCGCAGAAACGCAAGGAAGATCTGGTCGCGCGGCACGGCGCCGGGAACGGTCCCCTGCACGGCAAGACCCGACCAAAGCGCGTAGAGGCCGATGGCGATCTGCAGCGGCGGCAACGCCGGCGTGAGGTTGTGGCCTTGCAGGATTTCCTCGACCAGACGCGCGAACTCGGCATGAAAGCCGATCTTTGCCGCATTGTAGGCATCGGCGAACCGGTCGTCGCGCTGGGCGTGTAGCTGCAATTCGATCGACAAGAGCGACCATTCAGTTTGCTTCGCCAGATCGGCGAGGCGCGCGGCCACCGTCGCGGGCACATCGCCCGAAGCCTCGCCGTCCATCCCCTGCACGAGGCGCCGAAGCGTTTCCACTTCGCCAAGCACATGTCGCTCCATCAATACCAGCAGCAGGTCGTCGCGACTGGCGAAATTCGAGTAGAACGCTCCCTGGGAAAAGCCCGCCTCTTCGCACAGCCGGCGCAGCGACAGGCCGCCGATGCCGTCACGCCTGATCGCGGCGTGGGCCGAAGCGATCAGGCGTTCCCGCGTTTCCAGTCGGCTCTGTTCTCGTGTCTTGCGCATTCATTCGGTTCCGTCGCAACCTGTGAACGGAAGCAGGCGGGGCGCCGCCGCTTCCGTCCACCGCTTTCGTTACTTTTGCTTCGATGTGTCGCTTAGTCCATCCCGCATCCGGTCGAGCCAGCCGACGACCGCACCGAGCGCCTGGCTTCCCTTGCCCAACAGCGTCGACAGTTCGGCTTCGGCGCGTTCGCGAAGGGTGTCCTCCTGCTCCGGCAGCGGCGGCAAGACATGGGCGTAGTAGGTGTTGTCGAGCAGACGATGCAGCAGCCGTTCGCCGGGGAACGGCTCGTTGTTGTTGAGCGCGCGCGCGCCCCTCAGCAGGTTGCGGATGTCGTATTGCGTGGGGCTGATATCGGCGACCTGCTTGGGCAGGCCCAGCAACGTATAGACACCGATCCGCGCCGTGCGCACCGAAGACTCCATCGTGAAGATGACGTCGTTGCTGGTCTCCACGAATTGCCCGACGAGGGCCAGGTTGGTGCAGCCCTCGGGCACGACGCGGGGGCGATCACCCGCCGCCCGCGGCATGAATTGCGCGGTGATATAGGGCATCAGCGCCAGACGAACCTTGGTCTTGGCCGCGATCGCGTCGAGCTGGTCGACGATCCCCAGATGATAGCAGAGCTCCGCCAGAATTTCCCGGCCGGTGCAGGCGGGCATCGGTTTCTGGACGTAGTTGCCGTCCTTGTCCATCAGCAGGGCGTAGACCCACAGCACCAGCACATCGTCGGGCTGGGTCGGAAAATGCGGCTGGCGGTTGCAGGTGAAGCTCAACACCCAGTTCGAGTCGGTGAAGGTGATGACTCCGCCGGTCACCGTCTTGCCCGACGCCGGATCGTTGACCGATAATTCCTTCAACTTGTCGACAAGGGGCGAAGCCTTGCAGGTGAGCGTCGCCGATTCCCACATCGAGCCTGCGACATTGCCGTAGAATTTCTCGGGCTTGCCGAAGATCGGCGATTTCTTTGCCAGGTTCTTCCACAGCGTCCAGTCGCTGTCCTCGCCCGGTTCGGCATTGCCCCGGGCCAGTACGGGGGCGACGTTCATGTCGCCGTAAGCCGTGCCCTCGGTCATCGAGCCGGTCAGCGCGAACACGACGTCATTCGGCCCGACGGCGATGGTGTCGTCCTGTCCAGCCTTCTTGCAGCGGATCGCGGTCACGGTGCGCCGGTCGGCCTGCTCGACCATGTCGAGATCATAGGCCCGGACGCCGAACTGAATCTTGACGCCCTTCTCCTTGAGCAGGCGGGTCAGCGGCACGACGAAGCTGTCATACTGATTGTACTTCGGGAAAACCAAGGCCGACATGTCGGTCAGGCCGTCGATCGCATCGATGAATCGATGCATGTAGAGCTTCATTTCCAGAAGGCTCTGCCAATTCTCGAAAGCGAACATCGAGCGCCAGAGATACCAGAAATTCGTTTCGAGGAAGCTGGCGCTGAAATATTGCTCGATCGTGATGTCGTCGAGGTCTTCCTTGCGCTTCAGCAGCAGCTTGACGATCTCCCACTGGTGTAGCTTGCTCAGGCCCAGCGTCGAGAAGTCGCGGATCTGGCCCTGCTTGTGCATCAGCCGCGCCTTCGACCAGTTCGGATCGTTGTCGTTCACCAGACGATATTCGTCGAGGACGCTATATCCGTCGGGCAATTCCAGCGCTGGCACGTCTTGAAACACGTCCCAGAAATTGTCGTAGTTGAAATTCATCTCGCGGCCGCCGCGGATGATGTAGCCTTCGTCGGCGTTGCCGGCGCCATCGAGCGAGCCGCCGGCGATCTCCAGCGTATCGAGGATGGTGATGTCCTCGCCTTTCATGCCGCCGTCGCGGATCAGGTAGAAGGCGGCCGACAGCCCGGCAATGCCGCTACCGATGATCCAAGCCTTGCGCCCTTCCACCGGTTCAATCGGAACCGGACGGTTGCGCATATACGGGCCCACCATGTCGGGCGGCGGCAGCGTATCGGCCGGGCCTTTACGCCAGAAGCCTGCGCCCACATTGGCCTCGATCGGGGGCTTGCCGGAAACCGGCTTGATCGGGTGACGGGCTGATTCGGTCATGGTCTTCCCTTCCGTCGATCGCAACAGGCAAGCAATCGACCTTACTGTGATATCAAGTGATATTTGAATGACAGATGATATTGCTCAAATCAGGGCGGCGAACTGAGAATATCGCGCCAGACCAGGTATTTAGACACCGCTTTCGCGGTCAGGATCAATCAATCGGCGCCCGGATCCCCCGGGATCGACTTTGCGCCAGCAGCCACGGGCTGCTATGCGACCCCATGCCTGCACCCATTCTCCCGCTGATCGAAGCCGCCGCGCACTGGCCCGCGCGCGGCGCGCTGCTCGGCCTCGACCTCGGCACCAAGACGATCGGAGTCGCAGTCTCCGACCCCGATCGCAAGCTCGCCACCGGCATCGAAACCGTCGCGCGAACAGCCTTCACTGCCGACGCCAAGCGTGTGCTGGCGCTGGCGGCTGAGCGCAGCGCTTGCGGCTTCGTGCTCGGCCTGCCGCTGAACATGGACGGCAGCGAAGGCCCGCGCGCGCAGTCGACCCGCGCTTTCGCCCGCAATTTCGCCCGGCTCACCGAGTTGCCGATCGGGCTGTGGGACGAGCGGCTCTCGACCGCGGCGGTCGAGCGCGCGCTGATCGCCAATGACGTCAGCCGCGCGAAACGGGCCAAGATCATTGACGAACACGCCGCGATCTACATTCTCCAAGGTGCGCTCGATCGGCTGGTGGCTTTGAACCGCGCCGGGTGATCTGGTCGGCCTCAGCGCGGCCTGATCGAAGGACGGTGTCGTTGCGATGAACTGCGTGTGTGGATCGGGCAAGCTCTATGACGACTGCTGCGGCCCTCTGCTGGCCCGCACCCGCCCGGCGATGACGCCGGAAGCGCTGATGCGTTCGCGCTACGCCGCCTATGTGATGAAGGACTTCGACTACATCGTCGAGACCACCGATCCGGACAACCGCGATCTGATCGATCACGACGCCAATCGAGCCTGGATGGAAGAATCAAACTTCGTCGATCTGCTGGTGCTCGCCAGCAGCGAGAAAGGCAGCCGCGGCCTGGTCGAATTCGTTGCCCGCTTCAGCCGCGGCGGCAAGGCCGAACAGACCCATCACGAGCGCTCGCAGTTCCGCAAGCACCGCGGTCGATGGTACTTCTCCGAGGGCGAGACGGTCGGTTGAGGCGCGGTTGTCGCGGCGTCATTGCGAGGAGCTGAGCGGCGAAGCGATCCTGAGGATTACTTCGCTTCGCTCGCGATGACGTGGAGAGGCTCTCACATCTCGGGCAGCGCGCGGGCCAGCAGGCTGCGCGCCTGATCCGCAGACAGATCGGCCGCGCCGTACATTGTCGCCGGCTCGGGCGCGAGCCGCGTCCGCGCGAACAGCTCGGCATGTGGTGGATGCACTTCATTGAGCGCAGCGGCGGCGGCGAGCTTGGCCAGCGTCTCGACCGCGAGTCGCGCGGTGCGCTCGTTGTCCGCCTGCAAGAAGGCCCGTGCGACAAGACTCGCCGCGGCGGGACCGCCGGTCAGCCCCGCGGTGTCCTGGATCAGGCCCTGCAGCACCTCGGTGCCGGCGTCGCTCTCGCGCGACATCGCGCGCAGCACGTCGAGGCACATCACATTGCCGGAGCCTTCCCAGATCGCATTCACCGGCGCCTCGCGATAATGCCGCGCCAGAATGCCGTCCTCGACATAGCCGTTGCCGCCGAGGCACTCCATCGCCTCGTACACGAGCGGCGGCGCCGATTTGCACACCCAGTACTTCACCGCCGGCGTCATCAGCCGCATGTAAGCCGCCTCGAGATGATCGTGCGGCGCCTGGTCGAACGCCCGGCACAGCCGCATCACCAGCGCGACCGTGGCTTCGACCTGCAGCGCCATGTCGGCGAGCACCGACCGCATCAGCGAGTGATCGATCAGATGCTTCTGGAACACGCTGCGATGGCGGGCGTGATGCAGCGCGTGCGCAAGACCGGAGCGCATCAGCCCCGCGGAGGCGATCGCGCAATCCTGACGCGTCAGCTGCACCATCTGGATGATCGTCCGGATTCCACGCCCCGGCTCGCCGACCGGCACCGCATAGGCGCCGGCGAATTCGACTTCGGACGACGCATTGGACCGATTGCCGAGCTTGTCCTTGAGCCGCTGGAACTGAATATCGTTGACCGAGCCGTCCGGCTTGAAACGCGGCATGAAGAAACAGCTCAGCCCTTCGTCGGCCTGCGCCAGCACGAGGAACGCGTCGCACATCGGCGCCGACATGAACCATTTGTGGCCGATGATGCGATAGGCGTCGCCGTCGCGGATCGCGCGGGTCGCGTTGGAGCGAACGTCGGTGCCGCCCTGCTTCTCGGTCATTCCCATGCCGATGCTCATGCCGCGCTTCTCGGACCATGGCGCGAAAGCGGAGTCGTAGCGCTTGGTGCCGAGCACGGGCATCACTTGCGCCAACAGATCCGGCTGCGCCGCGATCGCCGCCACCGACGCGCGGGTCATCGTCACCGGGCACAGATGTCCAGTCTCGACCTGCGCGGCCATATAGAACTTCGCGGCGCGCACCACTTCCGCCGAGCCGCCGGCCGGCCGGCCGCGCCCATCCCAGGTCGAGTTGTGGATACCGGCGTGGAAACTCTCGGACATCAGCTCGTGATAGGCAGGATGGAATTCCACCTGATCGCGGCGCAGGCCCTTGGCGTCGAAGCTCTTCAACCTCGGCGAATGCTCGTTGGCGAGCCTGCCGCGATCGGCCATGTGCGCCGAGCCCCAATTGCGTCCGAATGCCTCGAGCTCGACATGGGCGTAACTGCCCTGGTTCAGCGCCACCGCTTCGACCAATGGCCGATCGGCGCCGAACAGGTCGACGTCCTCGAACGGCGGTGACTGATTGAAGACTTCGTGGGTCGCGAAAACGCTCTCGGTCATGACCATTCCAGGCTGGGGAAGAGATTCGCCGGCATGTTACGCACAAACGCGCGCAAGATCACGCCGGTTCGCGGGCCGCGGCACCCCGTCCAAATACGACGGATGCCGCGACCTTCCGTCCGCGGTTACCGCATCCGTCGCGCGATCGGGAAATCATAGGCTTGCTTGCCGACACCCGGCAGCGAAAAGTGCCACCATTCCTTGCTGAAATTGACGAAGCCCTGCCGCGCCATCGCCGCCACCAACAGCTTGCGCCAGCGGCGTTGATCTGCGGTGATGGATTTTGCCGCGGTGTGCGCCTTGGCGTCCGAACAGTCATAGCCGGCGCCCATGTCGACGCTGTCCTCCGGCGCGCGGCGCGATTCCGGCGCGGTGCAATCGGCATAGACGCGGTTCGGATCGAACGCGGGTCCCTTTGGCGCGCGGAGATCGACGATGGTCAGATCGACCGCTGCGCCGGTGGAGTGGCCGGAAACTTCGGCGATGTAGCCGAGCCGGAACAAATCGCGCTTGCTGAAGCCCGGATTGTAGCGCCTCTGCGCTTCGGTCTCGCGGCCATCCTGCGCCCATGCCACCATGTCGCGCGAAGCCCGCGCCGGCCGATAGCAATCCAGCATTTTCAGCGACAGCCGCTGCTGCGCAAGCTCGCGCTGCACGTTCTGCAGAGCGAGCCCGACCGACCGCTTCACGATGCACTCGTTCGCGTCGTAGCCGGCCAGCGGCCGGCCGACGAAATTGTTGACGCCCGCGTAGCGGATGTCCTGACGGATGCCCGGGTCGAGATCACGCAGATAGACGAAGTCGTCGGGCAAGGACTGCGCCTGCGCCGAACCAGCCGCGAGAACGACGAGCGCAACCGCGATCGTCGTCGTTGTCGGTATGTGCATCCGCTGCATCTTGCTCCGATACCAATCACCCGACATCGCCGCCGCGATATCCGCAATATCGGCGGAGATGTCGCGATCCCGTGAGCGTCTTCATTAACCGACTCCGCCGAGTTTCATCGGCGATGATCATTCCGAAACATTCACCGGCGATGTTGGCGGCTCGAGGGGGACATGACATGCGCAATCTATCTCGACTTGCGACGTTGTCGCTACTGGCGTTGACCTGGGCGGTTCCGGCCTCGGCGCAGGCGCCCGCCGCGCCGCCGCAAACGATGCAATATCTGCTCGCGCGCCTGTCAGCGGGGACAACGCTCGAACGCTATCTGCAGTTGGCTCGCTTCAGCTTCGGTCAGCTCGACGTCAACAGCGACGGACGGCTGACCAGCGTCGACGACGAGTTGATGACCGCGATGTCGTCCGCGCAATTTCGCGCCGCCTCGATGGCGCAGCTGTTGCGCGCCGATCTGAACAATGACGGTGCGGTGACCGCGGATGAACTGCGCCTCGTGCTGCGCTACGACGGGCGCGCCGGCTTCCAGGGCGACAACACGGCGGCATTGGCAGCGGCGCTCGAACAGAGGGTTGCGGTGATGATGAGGCCGGACACCGATGGCGATGGGCGGCTGACCTATGCGGAAGCTGCCGCTGCAATCCAGTCGATGCCGACCATCAAAATAACGGGAGGTGTCGCGCCACCTACCGAACTGCAGACGCTGATGGCGTCCGATGAAAATCGCGACGGCGCGTTGACGCTGCCGGAGCTGGAAGCAGCCTACGATGTGGTTTTTCGCGCCGCCGATGCCGACCGCAATGGCACCGTCAGCGCCGAGGAACTGGCCACCTATCGGGCGCGTCTCGACGAACCCAATATCGCTTCACGCCGCGAGGCGGTCGCGGCCGCCGAAAAACGCGAGGCGGAACGACAGCGGGCCGCGGCCGAGCGTGCGCAGCGCGCGGAGGCGGACGCCGCCGAGCGCAAGCGCAAGGAAGACGAGGCGCACGCCAAATGCGCGATGCCGAAGGCCACGGCCGCAGCGAAGATCGTGATGCTCGGCCTCTACGAGACCGAAGCGCTGTCCAGCGTCGCGCTCGGATCGATGGACAAGGTGACCCATGCCGGCACCATCACGGTCGAGCCCGGCGCCGAACCGCTGTATCTGGTGATCACGAGCTATGCCGCGGCGATCTGGCAGTTCAGCGGCGCGGTCGACCGGATCGAGCGCGTGGTGCTGGCGAGCCTGAAGGCCACCGGCGCGACGGGCCTGCCCGCCGAGCGCCTGACGCAACTCGCCGGGACCAATTGCCTGCCCTATTTCCACGAACTGCAATCCAGCGATACCGCAAAGGCCTCCGGCCGCGTGGCGGAGGACGCCGGACGGGCGCCCGATCTCGTCGTTGCGCGCTATGAGGTCGGCGGCTTTTCGGTGCCGTCCGGCGCCGTGCAGAGCCAGACCGACCCGCGCAAACCGCAAGTGATGGTGATCCAGAAATCCGGCGGCTCGCTCACCATCGAAGGCGATGCGTCGAACATCGTGCTGCAGACGCCGTCGATGCGCAGCGTCGAAGCCGAACTGCGGCGCTTCAGTCCAGGCGGCGTGATGGAGGTCGACGCCTCCAAAGTGGTCAGCCTGTTGCCGGCGACACCCTACGACGTGCTGCCGCAGCAGGCCGGCCTGCTGCAGTTGATGCGCAGCGGCGCGCTCACCCAGAACCGCAGCGGCGAATTCCTGATCCAGCGCAAGATCCGCTATCCGGCAGGGCTCGCCGGCGCACATTCGGTGAAATTTCTTCTGCTGGAAGGTGTGCCGCAGCCGGACGGCGATCCGGCCCACTCCAGCGTGATTTCCGAAGAGACCGGCCGACCGATCGGCAAGCCCTGAGCCCGTCTCCGCGCCATGTCGCGGGGCGCGCAAGACGACGACCCGATCGTCGAGCTACTTCGCCATCCGCTCGCGCGCGGCCTTGAAGCCGGTCACGAAGCGCGCCAGCGTGTGCGAGGTGGCGCCGCGCGGCAGCATCACTTCGATCAGCGAGAACTGCCCGCGCCGCGTCACCGCGGCATCGAGCGCGGCGGCGAGTTCGGCCCGCGTGGTGACGCGCACACCATGGCCGCCGATCGACGGCGCGATGTCGGCGAAGTGCCAGTCGTCGAGGTCGTTGAACTTCGACTCCGGCTGGAACACCCGCAGCATCTCCCAGCTGCAATTGTTGAACAGCACCACGATCGGATCGAGACCATAGCGCTTGCAATTGCCGAGCTCCCACCCGGTCATCTGGAAAGCGCCGTCGCCGACCAGGATCAGCGGCCGCAATCCGGTCGCGGCAACGCCGAAACCGGCCGGCACGCCAAAACCCATGCCGGCGTAGTAGCCCGGCGCCGCCAGCGCGGTGTTGTCGATTTCCATTGCGGTGAACAGGCAATCGCCGATGTCGGCGGTCATCGGCATCTTGCCGTGTCGGTCGAACAGATCGTTGATCGCGGTCGCGATGTCGGACGGCGCGATCGCGCTCGCATCGGCGACGAGCTTGCGCGGATAGACCATGCCCTGCCCGGCGTTGCGCGGCCGCGGCGGATGCTGCGTGGCGTGGGCGTCGAGACCCGCGATCAGGTCGGCGAGCGGCAGATCGCGATAGACGTGATGGCCGATCTGCACCTCGCGCCCGGTCGCCAGAACCGTGCGGCGCGGATCGGTCATGTTGGTCGACAGCGCGAAATTGGTGTCGGACAGGATCACGCCGAACATCAGCACCAGATCGGACTCTTCCACCAGCGCCGACAATCCGGAATCGCCGGCGGCGCCGAGATAGGTGCCGGCGACGACGTCGTCGTCGCCTTCGAGCAGGCCTCGGCCCATGAAAGTCGTCACAACCGGCAGGCCGAGCTTGCGCGCGAGCGCGGCGACCTGCTTCTCCACGCCGTAACGGCGGATTTCGACATCGACCACCACCACCGGCGATTTCGCCTTGGCGATCCGGGCGAGGATCTCTTCGGAGCATTCGGCAAGCGCACCGGGATCGGCCTCGCGCTGCGGCAGCTTCACCACCGGGTCGACCTTGGCGTCGACCATGTCGCGCGGGAATTCGATATAGACCGGCAGCGACAGTTCCAGCGCGCAGCGCAGCACCCGCGCGATTTCGGCCGGCGCCGTGAGCGGGTCGTCCAGCACCGCCTGCGCGCAGGTCACTTCCTTGAATACCGCAAGCTGCGTGTCGACGGTGCGAACCTGATGATGCAGCAGATAGCCGCTGGTGCGCTCGCGCGCGCCCGGCGCGCCGGCGATTACCACCACCGGCGAACGCTCCGCATAGGCGCCGGCGATCGAATTGACGAGATTGAACGCGCCCGCGCCATAGGTCACCACTGCGACGCCGATGCCGCCGCGATAGCGTGACGCGGCATCCGCCGCAAAGCCGACTGCCGGCTCATGGCTCACCGTGAAATAGGGTAGCGTTCCGCTCTCCTCGATCACCTTGAAGAACGGCAGCACAAAATCCCCGGGAATGCCAAAAATCTCCTTGGCGCCGTGATCCTTGAGCGCGTCGAGCAATGCGGTCGCAAGCGTCGGCATGGGAGCTCCCGAGTGTTGTGCAAAACAGGCCGGATCGCTTTACCAGAGCCGCGGCCTTCGACCAACATCGCGAGCCGGTCGCGACACGCCGGACCTCAGTTCCATAGCGCCGGGGATATTCTGCGCGGCGGTGCGGATCGCGCTTGCCCGCTCTGGCAACTCTCCCTATAGCTCTTGCTTTAATGACCCCCGCATTGAAATCGACCTTTGTCCTCGCTCACCGGCATTTGCTGGGCATCGAAGGGCTTTCCGCCGCCGACATCACCGGCCTGCTCGACCTGTCCGAGGAATATGTCGAGCTCAACCGGCAGGTCGACAAGAAGCGCGCCTCGTTGCGCGGCCGCACCCAGGTCAATCTGTTCTTCGAGGCCTCGACCCGGACGCAGTCCTCGTTCGAGATCGCCGGCAAAAGGCTCGGCGCCGACGTCATGAACATGAGCGTGTCCTCGTCCTCGATGCGCAAGGGCGAGACGCTGATGGACACCGCGGTGACGCTCAACGCGATGCACCCGGACATCCTCGTCGTTCGGCATCACGCCTCCGGCGCGATCGAGTTGCTCGCGCGAAAAGTCGACGGCTCGGTGATCAATGCCGGCGACGGCGCGCACGAGCATCCGACCCAGGCGCTGCTCGACGCGCTGACGATCCGCCGCAACAAGGGCCGGCTTGAAGGGCTGGTGGTCGCGATCTGCGGCGACGTGATGCATTCGCGCGTGGCGCGCTCCAACATCCTGTTGCTCAACACCATGGGCGCGCGCGTCCGCGTGGTCGCGCCGTCGACGCTGCTGCCCCGCGGCATCGAGCGGATGGGCGTCGAGGTCGCGCGCGACATGCGCGAAGGTCTCGACGGCGCCGACATCGTGATGATGCTGCGGCTGCAGCGCGAGCGGATGAACGGCTCGTTCGTGCCCTCCTCGCAGGAATACTTCCATTATTTTGGGCTCGACCAGAAGAAACTGGCCTATGCCAAGCCCGACGCCCTGGTGATGCATCCGGGGCCGATGAATCGCGGAGTTGAGATCGACTCGATCGTCGCCGATGGCGCGCAGTCGGTGATCCGCGAACAGGTGGAAATGGGCGTGGCGGTGCGGATGGCGGTGCTCGAAGCGCTCGCCCGCAACCTGCCCAACGCTTGAAGCTGGAACGGGAATTGAGATGCTGAACGACCGCCGCCCGATCCTGCTCGCCAATGCTCGCCTGATCGATCCGGCGCGCGATTTCGACGGCGTCGGCGACGTGCTGATCGCCGACGGCGTGATCCGCGACGCCCGCCGCGGCATCGGCGCCGCCGGCGTGCCGGAAGGCACCGACATCATCAATTGCGGCGGCATGATCGTGGCCCCCGGCCTGATCGACATGCGCGCCTTCGTCGGCGAACCCGGCGCCAGCCACCGCGAGACCTTCGCCTCGGCCAGCCAGGCCGCAGCAGCCGGCGGCATCACCACCATCATCTGCCAGCCGAACACTTCGCCGGTGATCGACAATTCGGCGACGGTGGACTTCGTGATGCGCCGCGCCCGCGACACCGCGATCGTCAACATTCACCCGATGGCGGCGCTGACCAAGGGTCTCGCCGGCGCGGAGATGACCGAGATCGGCCTGTTGAAGGCCGCCGGCGCCGTGGCCTTCAGCGACGGCGATCGCAGCGTCATGAACGCGCGGGTGATGCGCAGCGCGCTGACCTACGCCCGCGATTTCGACGCCCTGATCGTTCACCACACCGAAGACCCCGATCTGGTCGGCGAAGGCGTGATGAACGAGGGTGAATTCGCCACCCGCCTCGGGCTCTCCGGTATGCCGAACGCCGCCGAGGCCGTGGTGCTGGAGCGCGACGTCCGCCTCGCCGCCCTGACCGGCGGCCGCTATCACGCCGCTTCGCTGACCTGCATCGAGTCGCTGGAGATTTTGCAGCGCGCGCGAGACGCCGGCATCAACGTCTCGGCCTCGGTATCGATCAATCATGTCTCGCTGAATGAGAACGACATCGGGCCGTACCGCACCTTCCTCAAGCTGTCGCCGCCGCTGCGCACCGAGAACGACCGCAAGGCTCTGATCGCCGCCATCGCTTCGGGTCTCGTCGACGTCATCATGTCGGACCACAATCCGCAGGACGTCGAGGTCAAGCGGCTGCCGTTCGCCGAGGCCGCCGCCGGCGCGATCGGCCTGGAGACGATGCTGCCGGCCGGCTTGCGACTGGTGCACAATGGCGAGCTGGACCTGCTGACCCTGATCCGTGCGATGTCGACCCGCCCGGCCGAATTGCTCGGCCTGCCCGGCGGCACGCTGCGCGCAGGCTCGCCGGCCGATCTGATCATGATCGACATCGACACCCCGTGGGTGGTCGATCCGAACGAACTGAAATCGAAGTGCAAGAATACCCCGTTCGACGAAGCTCGGTTCTCGGGACGGGTGACGCGGACCATCGTCGGCGGACGCACCGTCTACGAACATGTGTGAGTAAGGCGAGGACACGCCAATGATCGGGATCTACATCGCCGCACTCGTGCTCGGCTATCTGTTCGGCTCGATCCCGTTCGGCCTGATCCTGACCAGGATCGCCGGCACGGAAGATCTTCGCTCGATCGGCTCCGGCAATATCGGCGCGACCAACGTGCTGCGCACCGGCCGCAAGGGACTGGCGGCGGCGACGCTGCTGCTCGACGCGCTGAAGGGCACCGCCGCGGTGCTGATCGCGGCAGGCTTCGGCGGCGCCGAAGCAGCGATGCTGGCGGCGCTCGGCGCATTCCTCGGCCATTTGTTTCCGGTCTGGCTGAAGTTCAAAGGCGGCAAGGGCGTCGCCGTCTATATCGGCGTGCTGCTCGGGCTGTTCTGGCCTGCCGCATTGGTGTTCTGCGTGCTCTGGCTCGCGACCGCCTACACCACCCGCTACTCGTCGCTGTCGGCGCTGGTCGCCGCCTTCATCACGCCGATTTTCCTGTGGTGGTTCGGCCACCCCACCATGGCGTCGCTGTTCGCGGTGCTGACACTGCTGCTGTTCTGGATGCACCGCGAGAACATCAAGCGGCTACAGAGCGGCACTGAAAGCCGGATCGGCGAGAAGAAGTAGCAGCGATCGTCATTGCGAGCGAAACGAAGCAATCCAGCGCGCCCATCGCCGCCTCCGGGTTTGCTCCGTCACGACGCTGCTCGCCATGATGGGTCGCCGCAGATTTTGGCGCGTGATCTCACCAGGACCGAAGTACCACCGCTGACCCTCCCGCCCCGCCTTCGTCGAACTTGCCCACACCTATAAGTTGCGCAACACTCGCCTTGCGGAGGCGGGCGTGAGCGACAGCGGCGGGAACCCAGGCACTACGCGCCTCACCGAGGCGCAGCGGATCGACTGGCTACGGCTGATCCGCGCCGACAATGTCGGGCCGCGGACTTTTCGGTCGCTGATCAATCATTTCGGCTCGGCGCACGCCGCGCTGGAGCGGCTACCCGAACTCGCCCGCCGCGGCGGCGCAGCGCGGGCCGGTCGCATTCCCAGCGAAGACGAGGCGCGCCGGGAGATCGATGGCGGCCACCGGCTCGGCGTCGAACTGGTCGCGCCGGGCGAACCCGGCTACCCGCCTCGCCTCGCGCTGATCGACGACGCGCCGCCGCTGCTCGGAGTTCATTGCGTGCCCGATGCGCTCGCCGAGATGCAGCGGCCAATGATCGCGATCGTCGGCTCGCGCAACGCCTCCGGCGCCGGATTGAAATTCGCCTCCGAACTCGCGCGCGATCTCGGCGCCGCCGGCTTCGTGGTGATCTCGGGACTGGCCCGCGGCGTTGATCAGGCTGCGCATCGCGCGAGCCTCGCCAATGGCACGGTCGCCGTGCTGGCCGGCGGTCACGACAAGATCTATCCGCCCGAACACGAAGACCTGCTGCTCGACATCGTCGAGGCGCGCGGCGCAGCGATTTCAGAGATGCCGCTCGGCCACGTCCCGCGCGGCAAGGATTTTCCCCGCCGCAACCGGTTGATTTCCGGGGCGGCTGTCGGGGTCGCGGTGATCGAGGCGGCCTATCGCTCCGGCTCGCTGATCACCGCCCGCCGCGCCGCCGACCAAGGCCGCGAGGTATTTGCCGTGCCGGGCTCGCCACTCGATCCGCGCGCCGCCGGAACCAACGATCTGATCAAACAGGGGGCGACGCTGATCACCTCGGCCGACGACATTATCCAGGCCGTCGCCCCGATCCTGGATCGGCCGGTGGAATTGCCGGGCCGCGAGCCGGAACACCCGGCTCCGGCGAGCGAGCCGGATGCCAGCCACCGCGGCCGTGTCGTCAATCTGCTCGGGCCAAGCCCGATCGGCATCGACGATCTGATCCGGCTGTCCGGCATCCCGCCGGCTGTCGTGCGTACCGTGCTGCTCGAACTGGAACTCGCCGGCCGCCTGGAGCGCCACGGCGGCGGATTGGTGTCGCTGCTCTAGCAGGCTGTTGAAAAAGGCACTGGCGGCAGGCCTCTCGGCATGATTCCCTTCGATGCGAATGCTTCGAGGGGAAGACGATGCGTGGAAGTGA
>NZ_FODT01000013.1 GCF_900110435.1 Rhodopseudomonas pseudopalustris | reverse complement strand
GCCGGGGAGAGCACGACATAAGCCGTTAACACCATCGCGTGCGGAACGCCGGACGATGTTCGGCGTGACCGTGGTGACTAACTCGTGTGCTTTTTACTTATGCACACGAGGCCGCGGACGCGTCGTGCGTCCGGCGTTCCGCACGCCCTCTTGTTCGAGAGGGCGGAACGGACCTCGCAAAGCCCGGGCGCAGATGCGTCGCGGAAACGCGAAGGCATGTCTGCAATCATCTGGCTGTTTGAAATTTGAAGATCGTTTGCGCGCAACGGCGCGGACCTCCTGACGCTGCGCCACATTGCGCCGTCCGTTGTTCCCCGGAACGATCGCGCGCGCTGTCGATTAGCGAGGCAGGCGGGGCGCGACAGATAACAGATACGGAGATCATTCATGGCAGGCCAAATCGAGGGCAAGCGCGTTCTCATTCTCGCCACCCACGGCTTCGAACAGTCGGAACTCGAAGTGCCGCGCGATCGGCTGAAAGCGGCCGGCGCGCAGGTCGATATCGTGTCGCCGGAACAGGGCGAGATCAAAGGCTGGGAAGGCAAGGATTGGGGCCGCCCGGTCAAGGTCGACAAGGCGCTCAGCGCGGTGAAGGCCGACGATTACGATGCGATCGTGCTACCGGGCGGGCAGATCAATCCGGATCTGCTGCGCGTCAATGCCGACGCGCTGAAGCTGATCAAGTCGTTCTTCGACGCAGGCAAGACGGTCGCGGCGGTGTGTCATGCGCCGTGGTTGCTGATCGAGGCCGGCATCGCCAAGGGTCGCAAGATGACGTCCTACAATTCGATCAAGCAGGACGTGATCAATGCCGGCGCGAAGTGGGAGGATTCCGCGGTGGTCACCGATAACGGGGTGATTACTTCGCGCAATCCGGGCGACCTCGAGGCGTTTTCGGACAAGATCATCGAGGAAATCCGCGAAGGCCGGCATCAGCGCCGCGCGGCGTAACGCCGGCCCGGTGTCGCCATTCTGATCGGCGGACATATCCGTCCCCGAAACGACCAACCGCCAAACGACAAACCGCGCCGATCCGATCGGCGCGGTTCTGATGTGAGAGGGGTCCGCGCTTGCTTAGGAGCCGGGTTCGCTTCGCCGGCGCGTCTGCATCGATCGCTCGGCGCGCACCGGGATCGGCTCCGCCCCGGGGAACAGTTCGATCATGCGCTTGCCGCCGCGGCTGCCGCCGCGCCGATCGTTGCCCATCGCCATCACCGCCGAGCCCATCGCCGCGCTTCCGAAAGTGATGACGAAGCCGAACAGCAGCAGGCCGAGCGCGGTGCCCGGCGAATTGTCAGCGAAGATCAGCTCGCGCAGATGTCCCGGATTGACCAGCAGCAATCCGCCGAGCAGCAGCGTCGCAAGGCAGACGCCCGCCGCGAGATTGATCGCCAGCAGCCTGAATAGCGGTTGTCGCAGAAGGGGTCGGGACATGGAGCGGGCCTCTTCCTGAACGGGCTGGGAGTCGATCGTCATCGGCGGGCCCGTCATTCATCCGCCGATCATCGACATGCGATCAAGATACTGCCGTCAATATGGCGTGCCTGAGCCCGCCTCGCAACTGCAGGTCAGAAATGCTAGAGTCGCCGCATTGTGCTCGCAATACGCATCAATACGAATCGTGGCTCCGCAGCTCGCTTCAGCCTCTGCCGATTTGGAGAATGGTTTAAAATGCCCAACCTGCGCCTTGCCCTCAAGATCTGCGCCGTCGGCGGCGCGCTGCTCGCTGCCGCGCCTGCGCAGGCTGCGCGTTGCGGCGGTGATTTCAACACCTTCATGTCCGCCTTCTCGGCCGAAGCCGCGCAAGCGGGGGTTTCGCAGGGCGTGATCTCGCAGGCGCTCGGCGGCGTCACGCCCGATCCGGCGGTGCTGGCGTTCGATCGCCGGCAGCGCGGCACCTTCAACAAGACCTTCGAGCAATATGTCGCGACCCGGGTCGGGCCGGGCCGGATCAAGACCGGGCGCGCGATGCTGCAGCGGCACGCGTCGCTGCTGTCCCGGATCGAGCGGCAGTTCGGCGTGCCGCCGCAGATCGTGGTGGCGATCTGGGGCCTCGAATCCGATTTCGGCAAGGGCGACATCGGCAAGCTGCCGGTGTTCCGCGTGCTCGCGACGATGGCGCATGATTGCCGCCGCACCGAGCTGTTTCAGGGTGAATTGCTGGCGGCGCTGAAGATCGTGCAGCGCGGCGACCTCGAGCTGCGCGACATGGTCGGCGCCTATGCGGGCGAGCTCGGCCAGACCCAGTTCCTGCCGTCGTCCTACATCAAATACGGCGTCGACTTCGACGGCAACGGCCATGTCGACCTGCGCCACAGCGTGCCGGACGTGCTGGCCTCGACCGCCAATCTGCTGAAGACCGCGGGCTGGCGCGCCGGCGGCTCCTATGAAGAAGGCACGCCGAATTTCGAGGCGATGCGCGAATGGAATCGCGCGCTGGTCTATCGCAAGACCATCGGATATTTCGCCGATCAGCTCGTCGGGCAGTGACCGGCGACCGGATTACAGGGCGGTCGGCTTGGTGGGATTAGTGGGCGTGGCGTCGGGCCGCACCACTTTCTTGATCTGATCGAGTGTGAAGGTCTGGCCGCCGATCGACAGCATCGGCGGCGTCTGGGTGAGATCGACAGAGTCGATCACGCCCTGGACCTGAGTGGAGACGCCGGCGGTCTGACCGGCGGCGTCGGTCGCGACCACCGACAGCGTGTAGTCGCCCTCCGGCCATTTGGAGCCGTCATTGCCGCGGCCGTCCCAGGTGAATCCCTGGTTCTGGCCGGCATTGAGGGTGAACTTGCCGGAATACACGGTCTGCCCCGTGGCGTTCTGGATCGAGACCTGCGCGCTCACCGGCTTGTCGGTGGACAGCGACCAGCCCGCGGTCTTGCCGTCGAAATGCGATTTGCTGCCGTCGACCACCGCATTGGCGCCGATGAAGTTCATCGCCTGCGTGGTCTGCGCGGTGGTCTGCAGCTTCAGGAGCGACGACAGCGAATCATTGGTCTTGAGCTGCTGCTCGACGCCCGCGAACTGCACGAGTTGCTGGGTGAACTGGTTGGTGTCGAGCGGATCGAGCGGGTTCTGGTTCTGCAACTGCGTGGTCAGCAGCGTCAGGAAGGTCTGAAAATTATCCGCGACGCCGGTGGTCTTGCCGGACGATGTCGAGCTGCTCGCGGAGTAGTTGGCGTTCGGGGCGGAAACGGGCGGCGCAGCGGTGGTTGCATCGACGGCCATGGTGACGACTCCTCAGATCCTGATATCGACGCCGCTGCTGGCGCCCAGCATACGGCCATAGCTACGTCCGGCGGTCACGGCGGGCGGCAGTTCTTCTTCGCTGATCACCAGCCGGCGCGCATGACGGCCGCTGTCCTGCTGGTTGCCTTGCTGCTGATCGGACGACGACTGATCCCGCAGGCTGAATTGCAGGCCGCTGTCGCCGGTCTTCAGCCCGGCATTGTCGAGGGCGCGCTGCAGCTGGGTCTGGTCCTGCCGCAGCATTGCCAGCGTCTCGGGCTTCTCCACGGTGAGATGCGAGGTCACCTGGCCATGGCGGTCGACGTCGATGCGGACATCGATGCGGCCGAGCTCGGCGGGATCGAGCCTGATCTCGAACCGGCTGGCGCCGCCATTGGCGCGTGCCGCGATGGTGACAGCGAGGTCCTGCATCGCGACCGGCGCATTGGTCGCAAGCGCAGCGGTGAGCTGCGGCGCAGCGGCGGTCTGCTGCGTCGTGGTCGAGGCTTGCAGCGGCTGCGTGGTCGGGACCGGCTGCAGCGTATTGGCGTCCGGCAAGGGCTGCGTCTGAACCTCGGTCGGGTGTTTCTGATGGGTGGCCGTGGCGGATGCCGGCTGCGCGTTGGCCTGATCGACGCTGGCGGCCGCCGCCTCGTTGGTCTTGGTCTGGTCGCTCTGGGCAGCCTGGGCGTGCGTCGCGCCGGCCTGCGGCAGGGTCGGCGTCGCCGGGGCGTCGGTCGCAGAGGCGGTCGGTTGGGTTTCGCCGTTGATCGTAGCGGCAGGATCGGACTGCGTCGCGGCCTTGTTGGCGACCTTGCCTGTATTGGGCTGTGCCGCCAGCGCGGCGAGTTTCGGGTCGATCGCAATGATGCCGGTCGCGGTCGCCGTCTCGGCGGCGTCGGTGGCGGCGGCTCCGGCCGGCTGCGCGGTCGCCGCGAGGTCGGCGACGGCGGCCTGTGCCTTCAGGGCCGCAGCCGTGGCGATCGCCAGCGGTCCGTCGGCGGCGGTTGTCGCAGCATCCGCAACCGTCCCGGCGGAACCGGCCGACGCATCCGTCGCCGTGGTGTCGACCGTGACGGTCGCGACAGTGACCGGCGCGACCACAGGCGTCGTTGTCGCCGTGGTGGCGGCAGCGGTCTGGCTCTGGTCGGTGGCGGCGGCGGTGTCGCTGCTGTCCTTGCTATCGGTCGATTTGCTATCGGCCGATTTGGCGTCCTTTGTCTTGCCGTCGCTGTCGGGTTTCGGCGCTGCATTGGCCTTCGCCGCATCATTGCGCGCCGGCGGATCATTGCTGGTATCGGCATTCGACGGGCGCGGGTGGTCGCTACGGTCGCCGGCCCGGCTCTGATCGGCTGCATCGCGGCGACGTGCGCTGGCGGCACGGTCGTCGGCTGCGCTGTTGCTGGAAGGGCGCGGGTCTGGCGTCGGCTTCGGCGCCGGCTGGCTTGCGGCGGGGTCAGGCGCAGTGTTGCTGTCGACCAGCGACGCAAAGCTGTCGGTCGATGACGACCGGTCCTGGCGTCCCGTCGATCGCGACGGGGCAGGAGCCGGCGCGGTCGAGACGATATCCGAAGTGGAATTCAACACGGGCATGATCTCACTCTGTTCCATGATCCCTTCAGCAAGGAGCGGGCCACCGTGAGGAAAACGGAAAAAGTGTGCGATTTCAGTATATTGTTCCGAAGTCTGCGGCCCGGCATGGGAGTCTCGCCGCGCCGTTTCTGCCCGCCTCGGCAAGAATTGCCTCGTTGGCCTCCCGCAAAAGCCGGGGCGGGCTCATTGCGCCCCTGAAACTCGGCCTATATTAAGGTCTGGCATCACGACGTTTGCGGAATTTGGCTTCGCCGCTTCCGGAACAAGCGGAAGGAATGGTCGCGACGGCTCGAACCGCGATCGTATCGTATGACTGAAAGCATGCTCAACAGCCTGGATCTTGAAGGTCGCCCGCAGGACACCCGCGTCGTGGTCGCGATGTCGGGCGGGGTCGATTCCTCGGCCACGGCCGCGCTGCTGAAGTCGCAGGGCTACGATGTCGTCGGCATCACGCTGCAGCTCTACGACCACGGTGCCGCCACCCATCGCAAGGGCGCCTGCTGCGCCGGCCAGGACATCCACGACGCCCGGGCTGTCGCCGAGCGCATCGGCATTCCGCATTACGTGCTCGACTATGAAAGCCGCTTTCGCGAGTCGGTCATCGACAGCTTTGCGGACAGCTACGCGCTGGGCGAAACGCCGGTGCCCTGCATCGAATGCAATCGCTCGGTGAAGTTTCGCGACTTGCTGGCGACCGCGCGGGAACTCGGCGCCTCGGCGCTCGCCACCGGACACTATGTCTCGTCCCGGCGCCTCGACGACGGATCGCGCGCCTTGATCTGCGCCGCCGATCGCGATCGCGACCAGAGCTACTTCCTGTTCGCGACCACCCGCGATCAACTCGATTTTCTGCGCTTTCCGCTCGGCGACATGACCAAGCCGCAGACCCGCGAACTGGCGCGGCAGTTCGGCCTGTCGGTCGCCGACAAGCACGACAGCCAGGACATCTGTTTCGTGCCGACCGGCCGCTACACCGATGTGGTCGAGCGACTGAAGCCGAACGCGATGGAGCCCGGCGAGATCGTCGATCTCAACGGCCACGTGCTCGGCAGCCATCCCGGCATCGTGCATTTCACCGTCGGCCAGCGCCGCGGTCTCGGCATCGCCTCGCGGGCGCCGCTTTATGTGCTGCGGCTCGATGCGGCGCAGCGGCGCGTGGTGGTTGGCCCGCGCGAGGCGCTGCGGATGGAGCGGATCGTACTGCGCGACGTCAACTGGATCGGCGACGGCGCGATCGATCAGGCGGTCGGCGACGGGCTGGAATTGTTCGTGCGGGTGCGCTCGACGCGTGCGCCGCAGCCGGCCTGGCTGCGCGCCGTCGGTGGCGGCTACGAGGTCGAGCTGGTCGCGGGCGAGGAGGGCGTTTCGCCCGGCCAGGCCTGTGTTTTCTACGACGCGGCAGACGGGCAGGCGCGCGTGCTGGGTGGCGGCTTCATCAAGAGCGCTGCGCCGCGGTGGAGCGCCGATGGAGTACGCGACGACGCGGCTTCGCCTGCGCTGGCGGCGATGCGCGGATAAGGAATCTCGGGGCGAGACATGGGGAACGATATCGATCGCGCAGGCGTCGCGAAGGCCTACGCACGCTGGGCGCCGATCTACGACATGGTGTTCGGCAAAGTGTTCGACAGCGGCCGGCAATCGACCATCGCCATGGCGGATGCGATCGGCGGGCGCGTGCTGGATGTCGGCGTCGGCACCGGCCTGTCGCTGTCGGACTACTCGCCGACGACGCGGCTGTGCGGTGTCGATATCTCCGAGCCGATGCTGCGCCGGGCGCATGAGCGCGTCCGCACGCTGAACCTGACCAATGTCGAGACGCTGGCGGTGATGGATGCCAAGAATCTGGCGTTTCCGAACGGCTTCTTCGACGCGGTCGTGGCGCAATACGTCATCACGGCGGTGCCGGACCCGGAAGCCACGCTGGACGATTTCATCCGCGTGTTGAGGCCGGGCGGCGAACTGATCCTGGTCAACCACATCGGCGCCGAGAGCGGGCCGCGCAAGCTGTTCGAACTAGCGTTCTCGCCGCTCGCGCGGCGGCTCGGCTGGCGTCCGGAGTTTCCATGGGCGCGGCTGGTGAACTGGGCTGCGCGGCATGGCGGCGTGGAACTCGCCGAGCGACGGCCGATGCCGCCGATGGGGCATTTTTCGCTGATCCGCTACCGCAAGCTCTGAGCCGAACCCGGAACCGCGCGACGGCCGGCACGTTGTCCCGCATGACAAGGACAATTGCGCTCGCATTCGGTTGCATCTTAATGGCCGCGGCTCCTGCGCTGGCGCAGGCGCCGCCAGACGCGCCGTCGACCAAGGCCACTCCTGCGCCTGCCGGTTGCACGCCATCCTCGCCCACGGCCAACCCGCCCGGCGTTCCCGGCAGCACCACCGGCGCGGCCCAGGAACCGCTCACCGACAAGCTCGCCCGCTCGGACGGTGTGCTGTGTCCGCCCGCAGGGGTTGATCCCGCGATTCGCGCACCGACTCCTGACGCCGGCGCCACCACCCCGGTCATTCCGCCTCCGGGTTCGCCCGGCGGCGATCAAAGCGTGCGTCCAAAATAGCCGATTTCAGTTGAGTTTCGTTTCAATTCCGCGATTGCTTGACAGGGCGGCGCACGACTTCTTATATGCCGCGCGTTCGCACGACAGCCTTCCCAAAGGCTGATCCATGAACGTTGTGGCGGGGTAGCTCAGCTGGTTAGAGCACGGGAATCATAATCCTGGGGTCGGGGGTTCGAGTCCCTCTCCCGCTACCAAGAACTATACTGACCGTTTGATTTTCCAGGATCAAAACTGATTTGACGCGGCGGTCCGTTGCGTTCGGATTGCGCGTCAGGACAGCGACTGCGACGGCACGAACTGCCCGCGCTGTCGCATCGTCGCCAGCACCGCGTGAAGATCGGGCAGCACCGCGGCGCATTTCTCCCGCGTGTCATCGTCCGGCTGCAGCAGGTCGGGCACCATCAGCGTGATTGCGCCGGCAGTAAATGCAGCGGCGACGCCGACACTGGAATCCTCGACCGCCACGCAGTTCTGCGGCGCGCTGCCGATCCGCTGCGCGGCCAGCAGATAGAGATCCGGCGCAGGTTTGCCGAGGACGACGTCGTCGTGGGTGAGAATGATCTCGAATCGATCGCGGATTCCGGCGAGTGTCAGATGCTGGTCGGCGGTCTTGCGTGACGACGATGTCACCACCGCGACCGGACAACGCGCCTCGCGCAAACCGTCGAGCAACTCCCGCGTGCCGGCCTTCAGCGGCAGACCGCTCGCGAAGCGCGCGTCGCGCCGCTGCGCGAAGGCGCGGTTGATCTCGGCGAGCGGCAACGCATCGCCGTAGCGCTCGACCAGCAGCGCCTGACATTCGGGGCCGGGCAGGCCGATCATGGTGTGGCAGGTGGCGCGTGCGTCGGGCAGGCCGAAGATCGTCAGCGCCTCGGTCAGGCTGTCGATATAGACCCGCTCGGTGTCGACCAGCGTGCCGTCCATGTCGAGCAGCACCGCTTCGATCTGCCAGGCACTCACGATGTGACGCTCACGATCCGCCGCCCGCCTTCGCCGCCTCGTCCAGGCATTCGGGGCACAGACAATCCACCGCATCCGACGGCATCGGCATCCGCACCGGCTCGGCTGCGCACCAGCACCCCGCATCCATCGTGCAGGCGAACTCCGTTCCGCAGCCAGCGCAGGCCAGCCGGCGGGCTTGGGGAGGGAAGTTGGTCGGCAGTGGCTTCATCGTATCAATCTAACCCGGAGCCGGCGCGACCGTAAGCCCCTTCCGCGCGTGCACACCCAGCGCCTCGCCACGACTTCGTCGCGTGGCAAAAGTGCGCAGCGCTGTGATCGAGGGCAAGCCGTGCGGCGCGGCTATGGCTTGGCGGCGCGGAGTCGGCGATCACGCCAGCGGACGAACACCGGCAGGACGACGAACACCAGCGCCGCCGCTGCCGACCAGAACGCGATCACCGTCGCCATCTCGATCGCCAGTCCGGCGCTGTGCGCGCGCAGCGCGAGCATCGCGTGGGCCAGGAAGTAATTGAACGGAATGACCAGCAGCGGGCCGAGCAGAACGGTGTCGCCGAGCGACAGCAGCACCTCCTTCTTCTGCTGCGTCACCGACAGCAGCGCCAAAGCGAACATCCCGGGAAGCGGCATGGTGCTGGCCAGGCCGAGCCAATCGGGATTGTCGGTCAAGCGCGGAATCGCCAGCAGACTGCACAGCACCAGAACAAACAGAATGACGCGGATCAGGCCGGTCCCGTGCAGCCACATGTCGCTGAATGTCGGCGACGCGGCCGGCTCGGGCTTTCGCCAGAACTGCCAGATATAGGCTGCCGCTAGGACAAGCTGCACGCCGAACAAAAGCGGCGCCGACGACGACTTGCCGTGATATTTCATCAGCAAATACGCGCCGGTCACCCAGATCGCCGTCCAGACCGCCACCCGCGCGATGATCACGGCATTGCTGCTGGATCCGTTGCAGATCGGCGCCAGATAGCGAAGGGGAGGCAACACCTCGTATCGATACATCGTCAGCAGGAACACTCCACTGTTCCAGACGACGATCGGAAACACGATGTGGGCGATCGCCAGCGGATCGACGCCGGTCAGCATCGCGATTCCATTGAGCAGCGGAAAGGTCAGCAGCACGCCGCCGATGCGCCGGTCGCGCGCGCCGAACCATCCGATCAGCACGAAGGCGGCGGTGCCGAGCAGCAGCTTGACGACATCCATAAACAGATCGTGGGGAAGCGCGCCCATCGGGTCCTTGTTCCCGACTTGAAAGCGAGGCCGGCGACATTGCCGGCCCGGGATCAAATCGCTGCCGAAACGGTCGGTTCGCGCTTTCCCGGTCTGATGGAATCAGAACCGGAGGCCGCGCGACCTGCATGAAAATCGGCTCAGTTGCGGGAGACAGTCTTGGGGAGATCGTGCCGGCGCGGTTACCCCAGCGTGATGGTGTCGATGTCCGCCATCTCGTCGGTGGTGAGCTGCCAGCCGACCGCGTCGACGTTCTGCGCGATCTGCTCCGGCGTGGTGGCGCCGGCGATGACGCTGGACACCTGCGGCCGCGCGGCGAGCCAGGAGAACGCCAGTTCGAGCAGCGAATGGCCGCGCGTGTCCGCGAAGGCTTTCAGTTGGTCGACGATCTCGATGTTGCGGTCGGTGAAATAGCGGTCGCGGATCGCCGGCATCTTGGCGAAGCGGGTGTTGGACGCGATCTCGGCGCCGCGCTGATACTTGCCGGTGAGCAAGCCGCTCGCCAGCGGGAAGAACGGCAGCAGGCCGAGCTTGTATTCCTGCGCCGCCGGCAGCAGGTCCTTCTCGATGTCGCGCACCACCAGACTGTATTCGTCCTGGCACGACACGAATCGGTGTGCGCCGAGCGCGCGCGCGACATATTCGGCCTCGGCGATCCGCCATGCCGGGAAGTTGGAATTGCCGATGTAGCGCACCTTGCCGGCGCGGATCAGGTCGTCGAGCGCGCGCAGCGTCTCGTCGATCGGCGTCAGCGGATCGTAGTCGTGCTGCTGATACAGATCGATCCAGTCGGTCCGCAGTCGCTTCAGGCTGGCCTCGACCGCGTCGATGATGTAACGCCGCGAGGCGCCGCGCTTGCTGCCATCGGCATTCATCGGCTTGGCGAATTTGGTCGCCAGCACGATGTCCTTGCGGCGGTCGCCGAGTACGTTGCCGAGCACGGTCTCGGAGCCGCCCTGGCCGGCATAGATGTCTGCGGTGTCGAACAGCGTGACGCCGAGATCGAGCGCCTTGTGGATCACCTGACGCGAAGTGTCGGGATCGGTGCGCTGGCCGAAATTGTTGCAGCCGAGGCCGACGACGGACACGCGCAGGCCGCTGCCGCCGAGATTACGAAATTGCATGATGGGTCCTGTACGAAACGCGGGAGCGCGCATTCTGGCGCGCGCACCGCGCGGCGGCAAGGCGGTCGCATCGACAACCGTGATGCGGCGTCAGGCCGGCTTGAACTGCGCCTCGGTCTGAGCGACAGGCGCAGCGTCGGGGCGCGGCGCGATCGCGCCACGCAGTCCGGCGCGGCGCGCGGCGGCGCACATCCGCCGCACCGATTGCTCGGCGTCGCGCGCGATCGCCTTGCGGTCGGTCGCAGCCGAGGCCGCAATCGGCTCGCCCCAGCTCACGGTCACGTCGATTGCGCCGGCCGACAGCACGCCGATGAAATGCGGGATCAGGTCGGCGTCGCCGTACCACGCCACGCGCTCGCGCAATTCGCGGCCGATCGGCAGGCCGCCGAAGCCGATGTAAGTCACCGCCATCGGCTGCACGCCGATCGCGGCCTGGGCCTCTTCGCCGAGCGCGTGATGCACCGCGCCGACCAGCGCCGAGCGGAACGGCAGCACGCGGCTACCATCGCTTGATGTGCCTTCGGCGAACAGCACCACGGCGTCGCCGTCGCGCAGCCGCGCGCCGATCTCGGCCGTCGCCGCGCCGGTGCGATGCCGGGCCTGACGGTCGATGAAGATGGTGCGCTGAAGCTTCGCGAGCCAGCCGAACAGCGGCCAGGCTGCGACCTCGCTCTTGGCGACGAACGCTACCGGCGTCAGCGCCGAGATCACGCAGATATCGAGCCAGGAGACGTGATTGGCGAGGATCAGCACCGGGCCGTGGCCGTCGCGGCGGCCGACCTCGCGGATGCGAACCCCGATCAGCCGGCACAGGATGCGGTGATACAATTGCGGGAGGCTGCGCTGGATGGGCCAGCCGAAGCGCCGCGCGAGCAGATGTAACGGAACCAGCGCCAGCGTCAGCGGCGCCACGCAAGTCATCACCAGAGCAAATCGAATCATCACAATATCGTCCGCTCAAAACGGTGCGGCCCCTGTCAGACGCGGCGACTGACGGGGACCGCGGGGGACGCTGATCGGCGACGGGGGGCCTCGATCAAACGCAAGCATAACTTATCGGTACATTGTTACATCGAAGTGACGTATCAGGTCCTTGCAAGCCGCTGAACTGCCGTTTCCGCTGGCTTGGGTGGTGCATCGCAAAAGTCCAGCGTCTCAGCGCTGGGCGTCAGCATCGCCGCCTGCGCGGGAACTGCGCTGCCCGCTCGTTGTTACCGCTCGGATTTCGAAAGGCCCTCCATGCCCACCGGTTTCATCTCGCCCTATCTGCTGCCGATTCTGTTGCTGCTCGGCTCCAACATCTTCATGACCTTCGCCTGGTACGGGCATCTGAAGTACAAAGAAGTCGCATTGCCGCTGGTGGTCATGGTGAGCTGGGGCATCGCGCTGTTCGAGTACTGGCTCGCGGTGCCGGCCAATCGTTGGGGCAGCGCGGTGTATTCTGCGGCCGAGCTCAAGACCATGCAGGAGGTGATCACGCTGATCGTGTTCGCCGGTTTTTCTGTGCTGTATCTGAAGCAGCCGTTGGGCTGGAATCACGCGCTCGGCTTCGGCTTCATCGCGCTCGGGGCATTCTTTATTTTTCACAAATGGGGGTAGCGCGTCATCCTGAGGCGCGCGCTGTTGCGCGCCTCGAAGGATGGCGACGCTCGCCGCCTCTTGAGGCTACTACGCTCGCACCTTCAGATGACATTGACGACCGCGGTGACCTTCACTCGCCCGCCGGCGTCACGCGCAGGATGCGGCCCGCGGCGTTGTCGGTGAGCAGCCATAGCGCGCCGTCAGGGCCCTGGCGGACGTCGCGGATGCGTTCGTTCAGCGCCAGCAGCAGACGTTCCTCGCCGGTCACCTTGTCGCCAGAGAGCGACAGCCGCACCAGCATCTTGCCGGCGAGGGCGCCGGTGAACAGGCTGCCGTCCCACTTCGGAAACAGCTTGGCTGTGTAGAACGCCATGCCGGACGGCGCGATCGACGGAACCCAATATTTGATCGGCTGCTCCATGCCGGGCTTCGACGTGCTGTCGTGGATCTTGGCGCCGCTGTAATCGATGCCGTAGCCGATCACCGGCCAGCCGTAGTTCTTGCCAGGGCCAATCATGTTGACTTCGTCGCCGCCGCGCGGGCCGTGCTCGATCTCCCACAATTGGTCGTTGGCGGGATTGATGGCGAGCGCCTGCGCGTTGCGGTGGCCGTAGCTCCAGATCTCCGGCTTGGCGTCGGCGCGGCCAACGAACGGATTATCCTTGGGCACGCTGCCGTCCGGCGCGATGCGAATGATCTTGCCGAGATGATTGCCGAGGTTCTGCGCCTCGTCGCGATGGGCGAAGTGATCGCCGAGGGAGACGAATAGATTGCCGTCGGCGCCCTGTGCGATCCGGCAGCCATAGTGATTGCCCGACGACAGCGGGCCGTCCTGGCGAAAGATCACCTGGACATCGTCGAGACGGGGCGCGTCGCCGTCGACCAGGGCAGCGCGCGCAACCGCCGTGCGGCCGCCATTGCCGGTGCGCTCGGCGTAACAGAGATAGATCGTCTTGTTGCCGGCGAAGTCCTTGTCGGTGGCAACGTCGAGCAGGCCGCCCTGGCCTGCGGGCCAGACCTCGGGAACGCCTTTCAACGGCGTTGACAGCGCTCCCTGCGCCGACACCACGCGCATTCGTCCCGGCTTCTCGGTGACCAGCACGCGCCCCTCGGGCAGAAAGGCCAAAGCCCAAGGATTGACGAGATTCTGCGCGAACGTCTTCACATCGAGCGCGCCAGCGGACGAGCCGAACGAGGTCGGTTGGCCGCTGCTTTTCGTCGCGATCAGGGACGATGCAATGATCACCGTCGCGGCGGTCAGCGTGCCGGAGACCCAGACCAGAAGTGTCTTCATCGCACTGTGTCCTCGCGGTCGCCGGGGCGGATAGCGGTCATCGCTGCCGCGGCTGCGCCGGATATGCCCGCGATCGGAGAGGGAGGTCAGTGCGCAAACGGCATCGCGATGCTGGACTGGGTCGAAGCGACCGCCAGCGTCAGGATGACGCTGAGAACCAAAACGGCAATGACGAGTGACGCCGCAACGGCACGGATCAACCGGAGCGAGCCGTAAGGCGTCGAACGCTTGACGAATCCGGCCTCTGGGCCGGGCGACCGAATCATGACCAAATCCTCGTTGGCGCTGACGAATCATCGCGCAAACGAAATCTCATTGCCATCTCAGGCATTTATTAGGCGCGCTAGACTCGATCTTGTCGAAAAAACGGCGAAATCCGTCCGAAACGGCGCGTCATGCCTCGGCGGCGAAATCCACATGGTCGTGCGGCGCCGAATCCGAACTCCAGTCCATGGTGATGAAACCAGGGGTCTGTTCGACACGCCGCAGCCAGGCATTGATCGAGGGAAAGGTCGAGAGATCGAAGTCGCACTGATCGGCGACGTGCGTGTAGCCGTACAGCGCGATGTCGGCGATCGTGAGCTGGCCCGCCGCGAAGTAATCGTGGGTCTTGAGGTGATTCTCCATCACCTGCAGCGCCGCGTAGCCGCGCTCCAGCCAATCCTCGAGCGCGTGGGTCTGAAGGTCGCGGCCGCCTTTGACCAGACACAGCCAGAAGTACGCCGAGCCGATATTCGGCTCGAGCGCGTGTTGTTCGAAGAACATCCACTGCAGTGCCTCGGCGCGATCCATGCGCGTATCCGGCGCAAGCGAGGTGCCGACGGCGAGATACCAGAGAATGGCGTTGGACTCGGCGAGATAGCGGCCTTGCGCGACTTCGAGCAGCGGAACCTGACCGCTCGGATTCTTCGCGAGGAATTCAGGCGTGCGGCTCTCGCCGCGCAGGATATCGACCTCGATGGCGCGATACGGCGCGTCGAGAAACGCCAGCGCAAGGCGGATCTTGTAGCTGTTGCCGGATCTCTGCATCGAATAAAGTTTGTACATCTCGGTCGTTTCGCTCGCCTGTGGTCCGGGCATCTGCTGACCCGAACGCGGCTAAACAATGATGCCGACCGGCGGGCGTCGCAAGCCCCAAGCACTGGAAAGGGTCGAAATCATTTGCCGCAATGCAACCGTGCGGAACAATTGATGCGCCTTTGCTGTGGAATCGCCGGCGCATGAATCTGAAGAGGGCAGCTCCGAGCCATGCGAAATCAAGCGGCGACGGGGGCTCGCGCGCATGACTTGCAACAGGGGCATGCGCTTGGCGAAGACCGAAGCATCGCCTGCAAGGGAAGCTCGTCGGCATTCTGTCGCAGCGTTGCCGGGAATCCCCTGTTTGGGCGGCTTTCATGCCAAAACCCGGGCTGGTTTCAGCATTGTTCTTGCGATGCAGCGTGCCCGCGCTTAGTGTAGGGCATCCCCGTCAGAAATCGAAGAGTCGCGCCCTTCGCCGGCTCATGACGGCTGCAAGGAGAAGACGATGTCGTTCCTGTCCGCCTCGCTCGATCGTGTGAAGCCGTCCGCGACGATCGCGGTCACGGATAAGGCACGTGAGCTGAAAGCAGCGGGCCGCAACGTCATCGGGCTCGGCTCCGGCGAGCCGGATTTCGACACCCCGGCCAACATCAAGCTGGCGGCGATTCATGCCATCGAGGCCGGCAAGACCAAGTACACCGCGGTCGACGGCATTCCGGAGCTGAAGCAGGCGATCATCGACAAGTTTCAGCGCGAGAATGGCCTGACCTACAAGCCGAACCAGATCATCGTCGGCACCGGCGGCAAGCAGGTGCTGTACAACGCGCTGATGGCGACCATCAATCCGGGCGACGAGGTGATCATCCCGGCGCCCTATTGGGTCAGCTATCCCGAGATGGTCGCGCTTGCCGGCGGCGAGTCGGTGCCGGTGGTGTGTCCGGCGGAGTCCGGCTTCAAGCTGCAGCCGGCGGCGCTGGAAGCGGCGATTACGCCGAAGACCAAGTGGATCATCCTGAATTCGCCGTCGAATCCGACCGGCGCCGCCTACACGCGCGACGAGTTGAAGGCGCTGACCGACGTGCTGGTCAAGCATCCTCATGTCTGGGTGATGACCGACGACATGTACGAGCATCTCGTCTACGACGATTTCACCTTCACCACGCCGGCGCAGATCGAGCCGAAGCTGTTCGATCGCACGCTGACGGTGAACGGCGTCTCCAAATCCTATTGCATGACCGGATGGCGGATCGGCTATGCCGGCGGCCCGGCGCAGTTGATCAAGGCGATGTCGACGATCCAGTCGCAATCGACCTCGAACCCGTCGTCGATCGCGCAATGGGCCGCGGTCGAAGCCTTGAACGGTCCGCAGGAATTCATCGCGGCACACAACACCGTGTTCAAGGAGCGTCGCGATCTCGTTGTGTCGATGCTGAACCAGGCCCAGGGCATCGACTGCCCGCGGCCGGAAGGCGCGTTCTATGTCTATCCGTCCTGCGCCGGCACGATCGGCAAGACCGCGCCGTCGGGCAAAAAGATCGAGAACGACCAGGATTTCGTCACCGAGTTGCTCGAAGCCGAAGGCGTTGCGGTGGTGCAGGGCTCGGCGTTCGGTCTCGGCCCGGCGTTCCGAATCTCCTACGCGACCAAAACCTCGGACCTCGAAGACGCCTGCAAGCGGATCCAGCGCTTCTGCGGCAATCTGCGCTGAGGCTGCAACACGCCGTTCATTAAAAATCGGCAAGGTTCGCTAGATTTATTCCCCTGTCGTGGAAGCGCCTTTTTTTGGACAAGACGCTTCCTTCTTGTCGCCGTCGATCTAAATCCTGAAATGCGGAGTACTTCTCAATGTCCATCTCTAGACTGTTCGGTGTCACTGCGGTTGCGCTGGTTGCGTCATTCGCGAATGCGAGCGCGCAAGAGCGGCTGCAGGTCGGTGTGCTCGAATGCGCCGGCGGCCCGAACGTCGGCTACGTCATCGGTTCGACGACGGAGCTGGAGTGCGTGTTCAAGACCGGCGGTCGCCGGGCTGATCCTTATGTCGCGCGCGTCCAGCGCATCGGCCTCGACCTCGGCTTCACCCAGAACACCGGCGTTGCCTGGGCGGTCTATGCGCCGACCCGCCGCATTGGCCCCGGCGATCTGTCCGGCTCCTACGGCGGCGTCGGCGCCAACGCCTCGTTCGGCGTCGGCGTCGGTGGCAACCTGCTGGTCGGCGGCTCGGCGAATTCGTTCGCGCTGCAGCCCCTCAGCCTGCAGGGCCAGACCGGCCTGAACGCAACGGCCGGCATCGTCGACGTGCAGCTTCGCCCGGCTGATTTTGGTCCGCAGCGGAAGTACCGCAAGCACAAGCGCAACCATCGCCAGCACCGCTGATAGCGACGGCGCACTCTCGTGACGGAAGGGCTCGCGCATCGCGGGCCCTTTTGTTTTGGGGCAGGCTTTCGCAACGATGCCGCCGGCCCGTCATTGAAGATTTGCTAATGCTGTGACTAGATTGACCGTCGGGCTGCGTCTTGCGCGTGGCAGGGCCGCGCTGACCGCATTACAACCAATCTGCCTGCATCCTCCTGTCTGCCTCCATCTGTCTGCATCACATCGTTGAACCGGAGAAATTCCCATGCGCCGCTTTTCGCTTCTGCTCGGTGTCGCCGCTTCGCTGCTCGTCAGCGCTGCCCATGCGCAGCAGTCGCGCGTGCGCGTCGGCGTGCTGGAATGTCGCGGCGGCGCCAGCACGGGCTTCATCGTCGGCTCGGTGACCAATCTCGGCTGCGTGCTGCGCTCCGAAGGCCGTCCCGACACGCCCTATGTCGCCACCATCCGCAAGATCGGCCTCGACATTGGTATTACCCAGGAGACGGCGCTGGCCTGGGGCGTGTTCGCACCGGTCGATCGCTTCGGCCCCGGCGATCTCGCCGGCGACTACGCCGGCGCGCAGGGCTCGGCGTCGATCGGCGTCGGCCTCGGCGCCAACGTCCTGGTCGGCGGTTCGGCCAATTCGATCGCGCTGCAGCCGCTCAGCCTGCAGGGGCAAACCGGCGTCAATATCGCGGTCGGCCTGCAGGAACTGGAGCTGCGCCCCGGCCGCTAGCGCCGGCAACTGCGGGCTAGGCGGCGACCGATCGCTCGGTCGCCGCGCCATCGCGGTCGACGGCTTGCGCGCGCCAGCGGACGGCGGACGTGCACGTTCAGCGGCATTCGTAGGAGCCGCCGATCTGGTCACGTTTTACCGTGCAGCGCTCACAATTCAGGGCGAGGGCGTTCGCCCACGATTTAATCTGCCCGTCTGAGACGTACCGGGAGAATGTCCGCATTTCATAAGGCTGCGCTGCCGCGTGTTGGATGAAATCGGATTTGCCGGTCGATTGATCGACCAGGCGGATCAGTCCCTGGTTGGAGATGTAAGGCAGCAGCGGCTTGCCGGTCTTGACGACCTCTCGGTCGTTGACGGCGAACGTCACCTCGGCACCGGAAAACCGCCCTTGGTAGCACCACCGGCCGCGCAGCCAGTGCAGCTCCGACGCACGCATCCTGGTCCAAGTTTCGTTCGGGTAGCTCATCGGCAGCTCGACCCGGGTCATCGCGTCGATCAGCGCCGGAGGCTTTTCGGTCAACCAGGTGACGATCGCGATCAGCAGTCCGGCGAACGAGGTCGCCGCCGCTGCGGCCACGACCCATCGGCGGTCTTTGAAGGCCAGGATCCAATCAATCAGCTTGTTCCACATCGGGCGTCTCTGACCACGGCGGTCTCGCAGCTCCGAGCATCGCCGCCACCCGATCAGATGTCGCTGATGCTGGTTGCGCGTGCGTTGCAGTGATGATTTGCATCTGTCCTTGATCCTGCTCAACGGTGATGGATCGGCTTCGCAATTTTTCGCGCTTGCCAAGCGGCGAGGCTGCTGAAAGCATTGCCTCGCCGACCCAATCACGGGCCGAGCTCCAACTCAAAGGAGGCGGCGATGGGACAAGACCTTAGAAGTCCCCGCGGTCCCCGGTGCATCGCACTGGTGGGCCCATTCCAAAGCGGAAAAACCACACTACTCGAAGCGATCCTCGCGCGCACCGGCGCCGTGCCGCGTGCCGGAACGGTCGACGCAGGCACCTCGCACGGCGACTCCAGCCCCGAGGCGCGGCAACACAAGATGGGGCTCAGCCTCACTGCGGCGACTACTCAGTTCATGGGGGAGACCTACACCTTTCTCGATTGTCCCGGCTCCGTCGAATTCGCGCATGATATGCGCGCGGCGCTGCCCGCCGTCGACGCCGCCGTCGTGGTGTGCGAAGCCGACGAGCGCAAGCTGCCGCAGTTGCAACTGATCCTGCGCGAGCTCGAAGACCTCGGCATTCCCCGCTTCCTGTTCCTGAACAAGATCGATCGCGCCAGCAAGCGGATTGGCGAAGTGCTCGAAAGCCTGCAGCCGGCCTCGCGCATTCCGCTGGTGCTGCGCCAGATTCCGATCTGGAACGGCGAACTGATCGCCGGCTATGTCGACCTCGCGCTGGAGCGCGCCTTCGTCTATCGGGAGCACAAGCCCTCGGAAGTGATCACGCTCGAAGGTGGCGACCTCGATCGCGAAAAGGAAGCCCGCTTCTCGATGCTCGAGAAGCTCGCTGATCACGACGACGGCTTGATGGAGCAATTGCTCGAAGACATCCCGCCGCCGCGCGATGCGGTGTTCGACGATCTCGCCCGCGAATTGCGCGAAGGCCTGATCTGTCCGGTGCTGCTCGGCTCGGCGTTGCGTGAGAATGGCGTGATGCGGTTGCTGAAAGCGCTGCGCCACGAGGCTCCCGACATCTCCGAGACCGCGTCGCGGCTCGGCGTGGCGTCGGCCAAGGAGGCGGTCGGCTACGTCCTGAAGACCACGCATCTGCAGCACGGCGGCAAGCTGTCGCTGGCGCGCGTTTTCGCCGGCACGCTGGCCGACGGGGACACCGTGCACGCCTCGTCAGGCGAGGCTGGGCGGGTGTCGGGCATCCACACGGCGAGCGGCGGTCCCGACAGCAAGCGATCGTCGGCCGTGGCCGGCGACGTCGTCGCGCTCGGCAAGCTCGACGCCGTCAAGACTGGCGACACCTTCGGCAACGGCAAGGCCGCGCCCCCGGCGCTGGTCGAGATCGTCGCGACGCCGCCGGTGCTGGCGATGGCGCTCGCCGCCGCCGACCGCAAGGACGACGTCAAGCTCGGCCAGTCGTTGCAACGGCTGAAGGAGGAGGATCCGTCGCTCACCGTCATCCACGACACGCAGTCCCACGACATCGTTCTGTGGGGTCAGGGCGAGATGCATCTGCGCGTCGCGCTCGAGCGGCTGCACGACCGCTACGGCGTGACGGTGAAGTCGCATCCGCCGGCGATCGGCTATCGCGAGACCATCCGTAAGGCGGTCACCCAGCGCGGCCGGCACAAGAAGCAGTCCGGTGGCCACGGCCAGTTCGGAGACGTGGTGCTGGACGTGAAGCCGCTGCCGCGCGGCGAAGGCTTTGTCTTCGCCGAGACGGTGGTCGGCGGTGCGGTGCCGCGCAACTATATCGGCGCGGTGGAGGAGGGCGCGGCCGACGGCCTGCGCGCAGGGCCGCTCGGCTTCCCGGTGGTCGACGTCCACGTGACTTTGACGGATGGTTCGTATCACAGCGTCGACTCCTCGGATCAGGCGTTCCGCACCGCGGCGCGGATCGGCATCACCGAGGCGTTGCCGCAGTGCCAGCCGGTGCTGCTGGAGCCGATCCACACCGTCGAGATCGTCTGCCCGACCGACGCCACTGCCAAGGTCAACGCCATCCTGTCCGGACGGCGCGGCCAGATCCTCGGCTTCGACACGCGCGAGGGCTGGACGGGCTGGGATGTGGTGCGCGCCACCATGCCGGAGGCGGAGATCGGCGATCTGATCGTCGAACTGCGCTCGGCCACCGCCGGCTCCGGTAGCTTCACCCGCAGCTTCGACCATATGGCCGAAGTCACCGGTCGCACCGCCGACCAGATCATCGCCGCGCACCGGCAAGTCGCGGCCTGATCTGACTTCAAGTCGAGACGAAACGGCTTCAATGATGTTTCAACCATCGTTGAAGCCGTTTCATATTTGCGATAGCCGATAGGGCGAACCTCGGATCGGGATGCTCGCTTGATCACCTCGTCTCAAATGCGTGCGGCGCGGGCGCTGCTCGGGATCGACCAACGGACGTTGGCGAAGCTCGCCGGCGTTTCGGTGCCCACCATTCAGCGGATGGAAGCCAGCGGCGGCAACGTCCGCGGCATCGTCGAGTCGCTGACGCGGGTTGTCGATGCGCTCAACCGCGCCGGCGTCGAGCTGATCGGCGAGCATACCCGCAGCGAGAGTGGCGGCCGCGGCGTACGGCTGAAGCAGGCAACGCCGCCGAACAGTGTGAGAGACGAGCCGTGACTCAGCCGACAAGCCAAGCCCATATTGCCGCCTGCCTGATCGGCTGGCCGGCGGCGCATTCGCGCTCGCCCCTGATCCATCATTACTGGCTGCGCAAGCTCGGGATCGAAGGCGGCTATTCGATCGAGTCGGTGCCGCCCGAAGGTTTTGCCGAATTCGTGCTGCATCTGAAGACGCACGGCTACAGCGGCGCCAACGTCACCATCCCGCACAAGGAACGCGCGCTGCAGCTCACTGTGCCGGACCAGCGCGCCTGCGCGGTCGGCGCCGCCAACACGCTGTACTATGACGGCTCTGTGCTGCGCTCGACCAACACCGACGTCGAAGGCTTCATCAGTAATCTCGACGCCAGCGCGCCGGGCTGGGATCGCACGCCACATGCCGTCGTGCTCGGCGCCGGCGGTTCGTCGCGCGCGGTGGTGTTCGGCCTGCTGGAGCGCGGCATCCAGCGCATCGCGCTGGCAAACCGCTCGATCGAACGCGCGCGGGCGCTGGCCGACCTGTTCGGCGAGCGCGTCGTGCCGATCGCCTGGACCGATGCGCCCGCGGCGCTGCCGGGCGCGGGGCTTCTGGTCAACACCACCTCGCTCGGCATGAAGGGGCAGCCGTCACTCGACCTCGATCTCGAGCCGCTGCCGGCCGACGCCACCGTCGCCGATCTGGTCTATGTGCCGCTCGAGACCGAGCTGTTGTCAGAGGCGCGCGCCCGCGGTCTGCGCACCGCTGACGGCCTCGGCATGTTGCTGCATCAGGCGGTGCGCGGGTTCGAACTGTGGTTCGGCGCGCGGCCCGAAGTCACGTCCGAACTGCGCGCGCTGGTCGAGGCCGATCTCGTCGCCCATGCGTGACGGGAATCATCGCGGCCCGCTGTCGTCAGAACAGGATGACTTATCTTCGAATCGTCACCCTGTTCTCGATTCTTGTGTGAGCATGATCATTTCCGAAAACCGGGGTCCACTTTTCGGGATCATGCTTTAGTTATCCCGTCGGCCAGGGCGCGGTCGATAGCGTGGTAACGACCAGCCGCGCTGCAGTGCTGCGGCCCGCACGAGCAATCCGATCGCAAAGCCGACGCCGGTGCTGAGTTCGCGCGGCGTTCCGACCATCATCAGAACAACGAACGCCGCCGCGCCGGCCAAAGCCGCCGAGACGTAGATTTCCCGACTGAGAATCACCGGGATTTCGCCGCCGAGCAGATCGCGGATGATCCCGCCGAAGGTCGCGGTGACGACACCCATCGCGACAGCCACGCCGCCGCTCGCGCCCGCGAGCGCCGCTTTCTCGGCGCCGGTCACAGCGAACAATGCCAAACCGACCGCGTCCAGCCAGAGCAGCGCCTTGTATCTGGAATGGGGGATGTGGGCGGTGAAGAAGGCGAGGCCGGAGACCAGGATGCACGTCAGCAGATAGGCCGGCTCGTGAACCCAGAACACCGGCAGGCCGAGCAGCACGTCCCGAAGCGTGCCGCCGCCGATGCCGGTCGCCGTTCCCAGAAGGACGAAGCCGACAATATCCATCTCCTTCCGCGACGCCACCAGCGCGCCCGACACAGTGAAGGCGACAACGCCGAGCCAGTCGAGCAGCGTCGCGATTGTCTCGAACATCGGCTGATCTCCGTCGCGTGATCCTGTTCGGCGGCCCTGTCGTGCTCACAAGAACCTAAACCGGGATGACGATTCGAAGACTAAGTCATCCCGTGCTCTAGCGCCCTTCGAATTTCGGTTCGCGCTTTTCCATGAAGGCCTTGATGCCTTCGGCCATGTCCTGTGTCTTGAACAGCGGCAGCAGCTGCAGATAGACGTGGTGGACGTGGTCGGGGAAGGTCTCGTTGAGGCCCATCCGCATCATCCGTTTGGCGGCCTGCACCGCGAGCGGCGCGTTGCCGGCGATCTCCTTCGCGACTGCGCGGGCGCGGCCCATCAGCTCGGCGTCGGGCACCACCTCGTTGGCGAGCCCCCAATCGAGGCATTCGCGCGCCGACAGCGTCCGCCCGGTGAAGATCAGTTCGGCGGCTTTCGACCAGCCGATCATCCGCGGCAGAAACCAGGTGCCGCCGGATTCCGGCACCACGCCGCGCTTGACGAAAGCTGCGGCGAGCTTGGCCGATTCCGCCATGATCCGGATGTCGCAGCCGAGCGCGGTGTCCATGCCGTAGCCGGCCGCGCCGCCGTTGACCGCGCAGATCGTCGGCTTGTCCATCGCCTGCATCACGGTCGGCGGGGTGTTGCGCAGATCGAGCGAGGTCGGCGACGACGCTTCGCTGAGGCCGTCCTCGCTCCGCGTCTTGCGCAGATCGAGGCCGGCGCAGAACGCGCGGCCATTGCCGGTCAGGATCACGCAGCGCACCTGCGGATCCTGATTGGCCTCGACCAAAAGCCGCGCCAGATCGTTCAGCATCGGACCGGAGATGGTGTTCATCCGCTCCGGCGCATTCAGCGTGATGGTCGCGATGTGATCCTCGACGGCGTAGAGCACTTCGCTCGCCGCGGCTTCCGTCGCGCGTTTGGTCTCGGTCATGATTTCCTCCTGAATGTTGTTTTTGCTTTCCTCGTCATTGCGAGGAGCAACGCGACGAAGCAATCCACGCGGCGTTCTGGATTGCTCCGCATCGCTCGCGATGACGGGTATCGTTGATCGCGCCGGGCTCGAAGACCTGACCCGTTACTCCGCCAAAACCTTCTCGTCGATCTGGTTGATTGCATTGACGCCGCACAGGCCCATCGTGGTCGACAGTTCGGCCCTGATGATATCGATCGCCTTGGCGACGCCGGGGCCGCCGAAGGCGCCGAGGCCGTAGATATAGGCGCGGCCGATCATGCAGCTGCGCGCGCCGAGCGCGAGCGAGCGCATCACGTCCTGTCCGGAGCGGATGCCGCCGTCGAACATCACCTCGATATGCGAGCCGACGGTGTGGACGATCTCCGGCAGCACCTCGATCGACGACGGCGCGCCGTCGAGCTGGCGCCCGCCATGGTTCGACACCACCAGCGCTTCGGCGCCGACCTTCACCGCCTCGCGGGCGTCCTCGACGTCGAGGATGCCCTTGATGATCAGCTTGCCCGGCCAGATCGAGCGGATCCAGTCGATGTCGCGCCAGTTCAGCGCCGGGTCGAACTGCGACGCCACCCAGGACGACACCGATCCGAGATCCTTGGAGCCCGGCAAATGGCCGGCGATGTTGCCGAAGTTGCGGCTCTTGGCGCCCAGAATGCCCTTCACCCAGCCGGGTTTTGTGGCGATGTCCAGGATGTTGCGGAGCTTGAACAGTTCCGGCGGCACCGACATCCCGTTCTTGATGTCCTGATGGCGCTGGCCGATCACCTGCAGGTCGACGGTGAGCACCAGCGCGCTGCATTTCGCTGCGATCGCGCGTTCGATCAACGCTTTCACGAAGCCGCGGTCGCGCATCACGTAGAGCTGAAACCAGAACGGCTTCTCGACATTGGCGGCGACGTCTTCGATCGAGCAGATCGACATCGTCGACAGCGTGTAGGGGATGCCTGCAGCCTGCGCGGCGCGGCAGGCGTGGATCTCGCCATCGCCATGCTGCATGCCGGTCGAGCCGACCGGGGCGAGGATCAGCGGCATCGCCGCCTTCTCGCCGATAATGTTCGTGGACAGGTCTCGCTTGGAGATGTCGACCAGGATGCGCTGGCGGAATTTGATCCGCTTGAGGTCGTCGACATTGGCGCGGAGCGTCTCCTCCGCATAGGAGCCGTGGTCGACGTAGTCGAAGAACATCTTCGGCACACGCCGCTTGTGAATCTGGCGGAGGTCCTCGATGCAGGTGATGTATTTCATGAACGTTGCCGCCCCTGGTACGTTTTTTTCGTGTGGCGTCCTCTAGCACGCCGGCGCGCCGCGCAACATGGTCCGGCCGCGTGGTGCCGCCCCGTCGCTGGAACAGCGCCGGTTCCGGCGCGTTGCTTCTGCAAGACCCCACCACGAAGATGGAGCAGGAGCAAACCATGGCCGACACCAAAACCGTCGACACCCCCGTCAAGCACACCAAGGACGAGAAGAAGAAGCTCGACCAGCAGCTCGAGGAGGGTCTTGAGGATTCGTTTCCGGGCTCCGATCCGCTCAGCGTGACCCAGCCGGCGCCGTCCAAGCCGGATGGCGACAGCCAGCGCAAAAGCTGACGGGGCGCTCCCGGTTCCGACCACTTTTGTACATTATTCCGAGTTTTCAACAACTTGCGTCGTCTGCTCCGGCAGGCGACGCGTAATCTTTCTTTATATTTTTTGAAGAGCCTCGCATTAAAATGGCCGTATAAGCGGTCTCTCTACGGCGGCGCGAGACTGGAATTCCGGTCGGCAGGACGTCAGACCGTGGCTTGGGCGGGGGATATTGATGAGCCGCAGATATTTCGGGACCGACGGGATTCGTGGCCGCGCCAACGGCCTGATCACGCCTGAGCTGGCGTTGAAGGTTGGGCAGGCGGCAGGTTTGGTGTTTCAGCGCGGCGACCACCGGCACCGTGTGGTGATCGGCAAGGACACCCGGCTGTCCGGCTATATGATTGAAAACGCGATGGTCGCCGGCTTCACCTCGGTCGGCATGGACGTGCTGCTGGTCGGCCCGATGCCGACCCCGGCGGTTGCGATGCTGACCAAGTCGATGCGCGCCGATCTCGGCGTGATGATTTCCGCGTCGCACAATATGTTCGAGGACAACGGCATCAAGCTGTTCGGTCCGCTCGGCTTCAAGCTTTCCGACGACGTCGAGAAGCAGATCGAGCTGCTGCTCGACGAGTCGCTCGACAAGAAACTGGCTGCGAGCGCCAGCCTTGGCCGGGCTCGCCGTATCGACGGCGTCCACGATCGCTACATCGAATTCGCCAAGCGGACGCTGCCGCGCGACCTCAGTCTCGACGGCCTGCGCGTCGTGGTCGATTGCGCCAATGGCGCGGCCTACAAGGTCGTGCCCGAGGCGCTGTGGGAACTCGGCGCCGACGTGATTTCGATCGGCGTCGAACCCGACGGCTTCAACATCAACAAGGAATGCGGTTCGACCGCGCCGGAAGCGCTGTGCCGCAAGGTCCGCGAGATGCGCGCCGACATCGGCATCGCACTCGACGGCGACGCCGACCGTGTCATCATGGTCGACGAGCGCGGCCATGTCGTCGACGGCGACCAGTTGCTGGCGGTGATCGCGCAGAGCTGGAAGGAAGACGGCCGGCTCGCCAAGCCCGGCGTCGTCGCCACCGTGATGTCCAATCTCGGCCTCGAGCGCTTTCTCGCCGCCGAAGGCATCGATCTGGTGCGCACGTCGGTCGGCGACCGCTACGTGCTCGAGCAGATGATGAAGGGGGGCTACAATGTCGGCGGCGAGGCGTCGGGCCACATCATCCTGTCCGATTACAACACGACCGGCGACGGCTTCGTCGCGGCGCTGCAGGTACTCGCGGTGGTGCAGAAGCTGCGCCGCCCGGTGTCCGAGGTTTGCCACCGGTTCGACCCGCTGCCGCAGATCCTCAAGAACGTCCGCTATCGCAATGGCCGTCCGCTCGACGACGCCGGGGTGCAATCGGCGATTCACGCCGGCGAGACAAGGCTCAACGGCCACGGCCGCCTGCTGATCCGGGCGTCCGGCACCGAGCCGGTGATCCGGGTGATGGGCGAGGGCGAAGATCGCATCATGGTCGAGGAAGTGGTCGACGTCATCGTCGACGCGCTCGGCAGCGCCTCCGCCGCCGCCGCGTAGTTGTCGGCGTCGCCGGACGCATAGTCCGGCGCGGCCTGCTGCATCGCTGCTATCGCGAAACGCAACTTCCATCGACGTCAGCGACGTCCTATTTTGACCGCGGTCGGCCTCGTGCCGGCCGTGTTTCGTTGTCGGCGACCGGGGATCGAACCTCGCGCCGCACAGATCTCCAGGAAACGCCGTGAACAAGCCTGTCGCCGTCGACGTTGATATCGCCGCCCCGGTTACGTCGCCCGAGCTGGCCCTTCCGGAAACCACCGCGCCCGCGCCGCCCCCGGCTGCAGGGCCGGCCTATGTGGTGCTCGGCGGCATCAGCTTCTCGCATTTCCTCAACGACACCATGCAGTCGCTGATTCCGTCGGTGTATCCGATCCTGAAGGCGAACTACGCGCTCGATTTCGCCCAGATCGGCATGATCACGCTGGCGTTCCAGTTCACCGCCTCGCTGCTTCAGCCGGTGGTCGGCCATCTCACCGACAAGAAGGCGCAGCCGTTCTCGCTGGCGATCGGCATGGGCTCGACCTTCGTCGGCCTGCTGCTGCTCAGCGTTGCGCATGCCTACAGCGTGATCCTGATCGCGGCGGCGTTGATCGGACTGGGCTCAGCGGTGTTTCATCCGGAATCGGCGCGGATCGCGCGGCTCGCCTCCGGTGGCCGGCACGGCATGGCGCAGTCGGTGTTTCAGGTCGGCGGCAACGCCGGCACCGCACTCGGGCCGGTGCTGGCGGCGCTGATCGTGGTGCCGTTCGGCCAGCCGTCGATCGCCTGGTTCTCCTCGATCGCCTTCGTCGCCATCATCGTGCTGTGGCGGATCGGCCTGTGGTACAAGCCGCAGGTCGCGGCCCGGAAAAAGATGGCGGTCAAGGCGCATTCCGACGCGCCGGGCAAGCGGCGGGTGATGGTCGCGCTGGTGGTGCTGGTGGCGCTGCTGTTCTCGAAGCAGCTCTATCTGTCGAGCCTGTCGAGCTACTACACCTTCTATCTGATCGAGAAATTCCACGTCTCGACCCAGACCGCGCAGATGTTCCTGTTCATCTTCCTCGCCGCCACCGCGGCCGGGGTGTTCTTCGGCGGCCCGCTCGGCGACCGCTTCGGCCGTCGCTATGTGATCTGGTTCTCGATCCTCGGAACCCTGCCGTTCACGCTGGCGCTGCCCTATGTGGGGCTCACCGGCAGCGCGGTGCTGACCGTGTTCATCGGCTTCATCCTGGCGTCGGCGACGCCGGCGATCATCGTGTTCGCGCAAGAACTGATGCCGCATCGTTTCGGTATGATTTCGGGCGTGTTCTTCGGCTTCGCCTTCGGCATCGGCGGCCTCGGCGCCGCTGCGCTGGGTGAGGTCGCCGATCGATACGGCATCGATTTCGTCTATCAGATCTGCTCGGTCCTGCCGGCGCTCGGCCTGCTCGCGGTGCTGTTGCCGAAGATGCCGCGCCACGCCCATTGAGGCCCGGCACGCGGTGTCGTGCGACACCCGCGCCTGATCGTCGTCAACGTTTTGATATCGCGTTTTCGAGCGAAGTGGGTGCCGGTTCGCGTGAAGAAAACGCGTCAGAACAAAAAGTTAGAGCTCCGGTTCTGATTCTATCAGAACCGGAAAAGCTCTACTGATCATCGCCGCGCGAGCACTTCGCGCGGCTGCGGTGCGTAGTTCCAGAATTCACCGCAGTCATTGAATATCAACCTTAAGAATTAGGGTTAAGTCAGGCTTAAGGAATTGCTGGCATCGTCGGTCCATAGGTTTCCGAGTGTGGGGCCTCCGTAACTCATCATTGGACCAGAGGACGAAGCCAATGCGTAGCGTGAAAATGATTCTGGCCGCCGGAGCGGCTTCGCTGATTTGCTCGGCGGCGGTGGCCGCGGACATGCCGATCGCCCCGCCGCCCGCCTATGCGCCGCCGCCGGTCGAGGATTTCGGCGGCTGGTACCTGCGCGGCGACATCGGCTTCAGCAATCAGCAGGTCAAGGATCTGCGCTACGGGCGCGAGTCGGCCTATTCGCAGCTCACTTCGCTCAATCAGCAGACGTCGTTCGACGCGGCCGGCATCTACGGCGTCGGCGTCGGCTATCAGTTCAACAGCTGGTTCCGCGCCGATTTGGTCGGCCAATATCGCGGCAATTCCAACTTCAAGGGCACCGATCGGTTCACCGGAACCGCCAACGGCTTCCCGTATAGCGGCATCGACAATTACGGCGCCAGCAAATCCGAATGGCTCGTGATGGCCAATGGTTACGTCGATCTCGGCACCTGGTGGTGCGTCACGCCCTTCGTCGGCGCCGGCGTCGGCGCCGCGCGGGTGACGATGTCGAACTTCACCGACACCGGCGTCAACAATATCCCGTTCTCGACGGTGAGCTACGCCAGCGCGCCGACGGCGTCGAAGTGGAATCTGGCCTGGGCCCTCCACACCGGTCTCGCCTACAAGGTCAATCCGAACCTGACCCTCGAACTCGCCTACAGCTACCTCAACCTCGGCGACGGCTACACCGGGTCGCTCGCGACCTACGACGGTCTGACCTCGAACAACAGCTTCAAGTTCAAGGACATCACCTCGCACGACGTGAAGCTCGGCGTGCGCTGGAACCTCGACTCCGCGCCGATCTACGCGCCGCCGCCGCTGATGCGCAAGGGCTGAAACCAGGGCCGAACGTCGTTCGCTCGTTAACGATTACTAACGGCGCGGGAGCTTCCCGCGCCGTTTTTGTTTGCGCGCACCGGCCGCGACAACGATTGATTAAGGTTAACCAGCGATGATCGCCCGGTGATCAGTAGGGTCGAGGAGCGTTGCAATGCGTCGAGTTGTGGTGGCAGCGGCAGTGATGGCGGCGGTGCAGGGCGCGCAGGCGGCCGACATGCCGGAGTACGGCGCGCTCCGCGGAGCGCTGGTCGACACGCCGCGCGGCGTGGTGAATTGGCAGGGCTTCTACGTCGGCGGCCAGGCCGGCACCGGCGCCTCCGACATGGATTTCACCGATTCGACCCGGGGCGTTGCTTCCAGTCTGCTTGTGAACACCGCAGTCGAGAGTGTTCTTGGGGTGTCGTCGTGGCCGGTGCTCGGCAAGTCTTCGTCGCATGGCCAGGGTTGGGGCGGCTTCGCGGGCTATAACGCGCAATGGGACGATGTCGTGCTCGGCATTGAAGCCAACTACATGCACGGCAGCTTCGGCGGCTCGATGTCCGGATCGATGCGCCGGCAGATCGTCTCCAACGGCGTGAACTACGGCGCGATCTACGGCGCCAACGCTAGCATCAACGTCCACGATGTCGGGTCGGCGCGGCTCCGCGCCGGCTGGGCGGTAGGCAATTTTCTGCCCTACGCGTTCGGCGGCGTGGCGCTCGGGCAGGCGGATATCGTCCAATCGGCGACAATCATCGGTACGGATGCCGGTGGCACGTGGCGACTCAGCGGAAGCCAGATCCAGAACGGCCACTTCATCTACGGCTATTCCGGCGGCCTCGGCATCGACATGATGGTGTATCGCGGCCTGTTCGTGCGCGCGGAGTGGGAGTATCAGAAGTTCGCAGCGCCGATCAACACGTCGGTGTCCACCGTGCGCGCCGGTGTCGGCTATAAATTCTGATCGCCCTGCGGATTGACGAAGCCGCCCGTGGCTGATCGAGTGCGCCCGCAACAACAGGGCGCAGCGGGCAATGCGAATTTACGGCGATCTCAATTCGGGCAATTGCCTGAAGGTGAAGTGGGTGTGCGACGCGCTGTCGCGGCCTTACCAATGGGTCGCCGTCGATACGCTGAAAGGCGACACCCGGGCGCCGGAGTTTCTCGCGCTCAATCCAGCCGGTCAGGTGCCTGTCGTGGTGTTCGACGACGGCCGCGCGCTGGCGCAGTCCAACGCCATCATCCGCTATCTCGCGCGTGGCAGCGACCTCGTTCCGAATGATCCGTATCTCGCCGCCAAGATGGACGAGTGGCTGTTCTGGGAGCAGTACAGCCACGAGCCGTACATCGCGGTGTGCCGCTATCAGATGCTGTATCTCGGCAAGCCGGCCTCGGCGCGCGATCCTGACCGGGTCAAGCGCGGCGTGGCGGCTTTGCAGCTGATGGAGCGCCATCTCGCCGGCTCGGCTTTCCTGGCGGGAGACCAGCCTTCGCTGGCCGATGTCGCGCTGCTGGCCTATACGCGGGTCGCGCCCGAGGGTGGATTCGCGCTCGACGCCTACCCGGCCTTGCGGCGGTGGATCGACGCAAGCGAACGCGCGCTCGGCCTGGCTTCGAGCGCCGGAGGGCATGAGTGATGAGTCGCGACGCTGAAATCATCATTCGTCCTGCGCGCCGCGACGACGTCCCGGTGATCGTCGCGATGCTCGCGGACGATCACCTCGGCAGCGGCCGCGAGCGTGTCACGGACCCGTTGCCCGAGAGCTACTACGCGGCGTTCGAAGCGATGCAGCGCGCGCCGAACATCAAGATGGTGGTCGCGCAGGATGGCGATGGCCGCGTCGTCGGCTGCCTGCAGCTCGCCGTCCTGCCGGGCCTGAGCTCGCAGGGCGCCTCGCGCGGCATCATCGAGGATGTCCGCGTCGCCAGCGATTGCCGCGGCGGCGGCATCGGCGAACGCCTGGTGCGTTGGGCGATCGCGGAGGCGCGAGAGCAGGGCTGCCGGCTGATCGAGCTGTTCACCCACAAAAGCCGCGTCGACGCGCAGCGGTTCTACGGCCGGCTCGGCTTTGATCCCAGCCACATCGGCATGACCCTGCGGTTCTGACGCGGTTGCGTTCAGTGGCTGATATGCCCGGTATCCTCGTACTTTAACGTAGGTACAACTTAAGCGATGGGTAACGGGTTGCTCGCATTCTCACGATCATAGCAACCCGGAATTGAGCATATCAGCGCGCGGGATCGCGCCCTGACCGAAGGAAATTGCCCGATGGCTCGACCAATCATCAAGCCCACCGGCGTGGAATGCCCGTTCGACCAGGAAGAACTGATCGTCTCCAAGACCGATCTCAAGGGCAATATCACCTACGCCAACGACGTTTTCGTCCGCCTCTCGAAGTATCCGCGCGACGAGGTGATCGGCGCGCCGCACAGCCTGATCCGGCATCCCGCCATGCCGCGCTGCATGTTCAAGATGTTGTGGGACGCCATTCAGTCGAAGAAGGAGATGTTCGCCTATGTGGTGAACATGGCGCGCGACGGCGACCATTATTGGGTGTTCGCGCACGTCACCCCGACGCTCGATCCGCAGCGCAATGTGATCGGTTTTCACTCCAACCGCCGCAAGCCGGATCGTGCCCAGGTCGGCAAGATCGAGACGCTGTACGCCAAACTACGCGACGAGGAAAACCGCCACCGCAATGCCAAGGACGGCATGAACGCCGGCCACGCGATGCTGATCAACCTGCTCAAGGACCAAGGTGTCGAGTATGATGAATTCGTCTTCGCTGTCTAAGGCGATGGCCGCGCTCGGCGCGGTGGCCATCGTGGTTGTGGGGCTGGGGCTGCTGCGGCTCGGCGTCGGCCCGTTGGGCGGCCTGTGGGATGCGGCGGGCCTGGCGCTCAGTGCTGCTCTGCTCGGGCTCGCCGGCTGGTGGCTGCGCAGCACGGCGGTCGCGGCGCAGGAGATCGCTTCGGTCTGCGACAGCGCCCGGCGCGGCGACCTCGAGGCGCGGGTGCAGGGCCGCCGCGACGGCGGCGACATCGGCAAGGCGCAGGCCGAGGTCAACAACATGCTCGACATTGTCGACGCCTTCGTCCGCGAAGCGTCAGCGTCGATGGACTATGTCAGTCAAGGCAAGACCTTCCGCAAGGTGCTGAGCCGCGGGCTGCCCGGCTCGTTCCGGACCGCGGCTGTCACTATCAACGGCGCCACCGACGTGATGGATCGCAAGGTTCGCGAAGTGGCTTTGGAGGCGCAGTGCTTCGCGGCCGGGATGGACGATGTCGCCGGAATGCTGGCGACGGCCGCGACGGGCTTGAAGTCCGACGCCGGCGCGATGGCCGAGGCGGCGGAGGAAACCAGCCGGCAGTCGACCAGCGTCGCCTCCGGTTCGGAACAGGCGTCGGTGAATGTGCAGACGGTCGCGAGCGCTGCCGAGGAGTTGACGGCCTCGATCGTGGAAATCTCCCGCCAGATCCAGCTCTCGACCTCCAGCACCCACCAGGCCGTTGAGGAGGCCGAGCAGACCAACGCCAAGATCCGCAATCTCGCCGAGGCCGCGCAGCGGATCGGTGATGTGGTGAAGCTGATCAACGCCGTTGCGGCGCAGACCAATCTGCTGGCGCTGAACGCCACCATCGAGGCCGCACGCGCCGGCGAGTCCGGCAAGGGATTCGCGGTGGTCGCCTCGGAGGTGAAGACGTTGGCCAGTCAGACCGCGAAGGCGACCGAGGAGATCACGGCGCGCATTGCCGAGATGCAGTTGATCACCGGTCAGTCGGTCGAGGCGGTTGAAGCGATCAGCCGCCGGATCAGCCAGATCAACGAAGTCTCGAGTACGATCGCCGCCGCCGTCGAGCAGCAGGGCGCCGCGACCCGCGAGATCGCCATGAACGTTCAGCAGGCCTCCGCCGGCACCGCCGAAGTCTCCGCCAATATCATCGGCATCAGCCATGCCGCCGACGACACCGGCAAGATCGCATCGCGCGTCAACACGGCTTCCGGCAAGATCGCCAGCGAAGTCGACACGCTGCGCAGCGAGGTGCAGCGCTTCCTGGCCAAGGTGGCGTAACGGGCTCGTCCCGGCGCAGCCCGCGCCGGGCGTTTCACTTCGCCGTCGCGAGGTCACGTCGTCGTCATGCAGGTCGTGGAGACCGGGACGTAGTCCAAAGTCGTGCCGATCCCCGGAAACAGCGGCGGGGAAGTTCCTTGACTTTCGAACTCAAAGGACTATTCGGAGCGGCGGGACACCTCCCCCCAACGGGAGGCTAGCTATCTGGAAGGATAGAACATGACGACAAAGCCCGCATTGCGGCCCGCTACCCCCAATTTCTCTTCCGGCCCCTGCGCCAAGCGCCCCGGCTGGTCCCCCGAAAAACTCAAGGACGCCCCGCTCGGCCGCTCGCATCGCGCGAAGGTCGGCAAGGCCAAGCTCAAGCTCGCGATCGACCTGACGCGCGAAGTGCTCGAGGTCCCCGCCGACTACAAGATCGGCATCGTCCCCGCTTCAGATACCGGCGCCGTCGAGATGGCGCTGTGGTCGCTGCTCGGGCCGCGCCCGGTCACCACCATCGCCTGGGAATCGTTCGGCGACGGCTGGGTCAGCGACGTCACCAAGGAGCTGAAGCTCAAGGACGTCACCAAGCTCAAGGCGGGCTACGGCGAAATCCCCGACCTCTCCAAGGTCGATTGCAACACCGATATCGTCTTCACCTGGAACGGCACCACCTCCGGCGTCCGCGTGCCGAACGCCGACTGGATTGCGGCCGACCGTGAAGGCCTGACCATCTGCGACGCCACCTCGGCGGCATTCGCGCAGCCTCTGGATTGGCCGAAGCTCGACGTCGTCACCTACTCCTGGCAGAAGGCGCTCGGTGGCGAAGCCGCGCACGGCATGTTGATCCTCAGCCCGCGCGCCGTCGCCCGGCTCGAGAGCTACACGCCGGCATGGCCGCTGCCGAAGATCTTCCGCCTCACCAAGGGCGGCAAGCTCAACGAAGGCATCTTCGAAGGCGAGACCATCAACACCCCGTCGATGCTCTGCGTCGAGGACTACATCGACGCGCTCAACTGGGCGAAGTCGGTGGGCGGCCTCAAGGGCCTGATCGGGCGTGCCGACGCCAACACCAAGGCGATCACCGACTGGAAGGCGAAGACCCCGTGGGTCGACTTCCTCGCCGCCGATCCGGCGATCCGCTCCAACACGTCGGTCTGCCTCAAGGTGGTCGACCCCGCGATCACCGCGCTGTCGCCCGAAGCCCAGGCGGATTTCGCCAAGAAACTGGTCGCGGCGGTCGAGAAGGAAGGCGCGGGTTACGACCTCGGCGCCTATCGCGATGCGCCTCCCGGCCTGCGGATCTGGTGCGGCGCCACGGTGGAAGCCACCGACGTCGCAACGCTGACGCAGTGGTTGGACTGGGCGTTCGAGACCACCAAGGCCGGCCTCGCCAAGGCGGCCTAGTTCTTTACCCTCCCCTGGAGGGGGAGGGTCGACGCACCGCAGGTGCGGCGGGGTGGGGTGAGAGACTCTCCCCACCCTCGGACTCGAATTCCATTTGCACCGCTTTCACCCCACCCCGGCGCGACGCGCCGACCCTCCCCCTCAAGGGGAGGGTAAGGAGACATCCCATGACCGCACCCAAAGTCCTCATTTCCGACGCGCTGTCGGAAGCCGCCGTTCAGATCTTCAAGGATCGCGGTATCGACGTCGATTTCCAGCCGAACCTCGGCAAGGACAAAGAGAAGCTCGCCGAGATCATCGGCAATTACGATGGCCTCGCGATCCGCTCGGCCACCAAGGCCACCGCGAAGATCCTCGAGAAGGCCGCGAAGCTCAAGGTGATCGGCCGCGCCGGCATCGGTGTCGACAACGTCGAGATTCCGGCTGCGACCGCCAAGGGCGTGATCGTGATGAACACGCCGTTCGGCAATTCGATCACCACCGCCGAGCACGCCATCACCATGATGCTGTCGCTGGCGCGTGAGATCCCGGCGGCCGACGCTTCGACCCAGGCCGGCAAGTGGGAGAAGAACCGCTTCATGGGCGTCGAGATCACCGCCAAGACGCTCGGCGTGATCGGCTGCGGCAATATCGGCTCGATCGTCGCCGATCGCGCGCTCGGCCTGAAGATGAAGGTGATCGCGTTCGACCCGTTCCTTTCGCCGGAGCGTGCCCGGGATCTCGGCGTCGAGAAGGTTGAACTGGAAGACCTGTTCAAGCGCGCCGACTTCATCACGCTGCACACCCCGCTCACCGACAAGACCAAGAACATCATCGACGCGGCTGCGATCGCCAAGATGAAGAAGGGCGTCCGCATCATCAATTGCGCCCGCGGCGGTCTGGTCGACGAGCAGGCGCTCGCCGAGGCGCTGAAGTCGAAGCAGGTCGCCGGCGCCGCTTTCGACGTGTTCTCCGAGGAGCCGGCCACGACCAACGTTCTGTTCGGCCTGCCCAACGTGATCTGCACCCCGCATCTCGGTGCCTCGACCACTGAAGCGCAGGAGAACGTCGCGCTGCAGGTCGCCGAGCAGATGTCCGACTATCTGCTCAGCGGCGCGATCACCAACGCCGTCAACTTCCCGTCGATCACCGCCGAAGAAGCGCCGAAGCTGAAGCCTTTCATCGAACTCGCCGAAAAGCTCGGCTCGTTCGCCGGCCAGCTCACCGACAGCGGCATCACCAAGGTCACCATCACCTATGAGGGCCATGTCGCCGAGATGAAGATCAAGGCGCTGACCTCGGCGGTGCTGTCGGGTCTGCTGCGGCCGATGCTGGGCGACATCAACGTCGTCTCCGCGCCGGTGATCGCCAAGGAGCGCGGCATGGTGGTGGACGAAGTCGTCCGCGCCGCCGAGAGCGACTATGAGAGCCTGATCACGCTGAAGGTCGCGACCGAAAAGCAGGAGCGCTCGGTGTCCGGCACGGTCTATGCCGACGGCAAGCCGCGGCTGGTCGACATCAAGGGCATCCGCGTCGACGCCGAGTTCGGCAAGTCGATGATCTACGTCACCAACGAGGACAAGCCGGGCTTCATCGGCAAGTTCGCGAGCCTGCTCGGTGATGCGAAGGTCAACATCGCGACCTTCAACCTCGGCCGCCACAGCCAGGGCGGCGACGCCATCGCGCTGGTCGAGGTCGACGGTCCGGTGCCGGCCGAGGTGATCGCCCAGGTCCAGGCGCTGCCGCCGGTCAAGCAGGCCAAAGCGCTGGTGTTCTGAGCATCAGCGCCGCTTTGCAGCGGCTGATCGTCAAAAATATCGATCCCTCCCCATCCGGGGAGGGATTTTTTTTGTCTCTGATTCATCTTGCAAATTACAACGTATGTTCGCTGAGTGGAATTTCTACAACCTTTACGGTAATAATCCGAAAAGTTCTCAACCCTTAGTCTCCGCGCCGGGAAACGTTGCCCTAGGGAGGGTACGACGTGCCATGCGGAGGCAACAGGTGAAATTCAGCAATCTTCGGATTACCCCAAAACTCGCCATTCTCGTCTCGGTCGCGATGATCGGCCTATGTGCGGCGGGCGTCTATGCCGGCAACATGATGAAGCAGGAACTGCTCGCGGCGCGTATCGAACAGACCAAGTACTTCGTCGACATGGGCCGCAACACCGCATTGGCGTTGCAGAAGGAAGTCGGTGTCGGCCAGCTCACCAAAGAGCAGGCGATGGCCGAGCTCACCCGTCGCTTGACGTCCATGACGTTCGACAGCGGCAACGGTTACTTGTTTGCCTATGGCTATGACGGCATTGCCATTGCTGCGCCGGACAAGAAGGCGATCGGTCAGAATTTCCTCAACTACGCCACCGGCACCCGCTATTTGCTGCGCGAGATGCGCGAGGGCGTGACCTCCAAGGGCGAGGTGACGCTGTACTATGATTTCCAGCGCCCCGGTTCCGAGGAACTGCGCCGCAAAGTGTCCTACGCTGTTGCCATACCGGGTTGGAATATGTTGATCGGCTCCGGCGCTTATCTCGACGATCTCGACGCCCGGCTGATGTCCATCGTCTGGGCGCTGGTGGCGGCGATTCTCGGCATCGGCGTGGTGTGCGGCGCGATCGCCTGGGTCATCGGCCGTTCGATCACCCGGCCGTTGGCGATGCTCGGCGACCGGATGCAGTCGCTCGCCGAAGGCCAGCTCGACGCCGATATTCCGGGCACCGATCGCGGCGATGAAGTGGGCGCGATGGCCAAGTCGGTGCAGGTGTTCAAGGACAACGCGATCCGCATCCGCGGCTTGGAGCAGATCGAAGCCGAGACACAGCAGCGCGCCGCCGAAGAACGCCGCCGCACCATGCTGGAGATCGCCGGCGACTTCGAGCGCAGCGTCAGCGGCATCGTCGGCTCGGTGGCCACCGCCGCCCGCAACATGCAATCGACGGCGCAATCGATGACGGCGACCGCCAGCGATGCTTCGGCGCGTGCTGCGACGGTGGGATCGGCGTCGCAATCGACCTCGACCACCATCGGCACGGTGGCGGCGGCGGCCGAAGAACTGTCGAGTTCGGTCGGCGAGATCGCGCGCCAGGTGGCGCAGTCGCGCGAAGTCGCCAGCAAGGCGGTGATCGACGCCGAGCAGACCAATGCCACGGTGCAGTTGCTGTCGACGGGCGCCGAGAAGATCGGCGAGGTGGTGCAGCTCATTCACTCGATCGCGTCGCAGACCAATCTGCTGGCGCTGAACGCCACCATCGAGGCGGCGCGGGCCGGCGAATCCGGGCGCGGTTTTGCGGTGGTCGCCTCAGAAGTGAAGGCGCTCGCCAGCCAGACCGCCAAGGCCACTGAAGAAATCTCCTCGCAGGTCGCGGCGATGCAGACCTCGACCAACGATGCGGTGCAGTCGATTTCCGGTATCGGAGCGACCATCGCGAAGATGAGCGAGATCACGGTGGCGATCTCCGGCGCCGTGGAAGAGCAGGGCGCGGCGACCCGCGAGATTGCCCGCAACATCCAGTCGGTGGCGGCCGGGGCCAACGAGGTTCATGATCACATCGGCGGCGTCGCTTCGGCGGCGGAAGCCACCGGTCAGGCCGCGTCCGAAGTGTTGTCGAACGCCCGCGATCTGGACAGTCAGTCCGGCATCCTGCGCGCGGCGGTCGATCAGTTCCTCGACAAGGTGCGCGCGGCGTAAGCGCCAGGTGGCTCTTTCCTTCTCCCGTTGTGGGAGAAGGTGGCGCGGGCGGAGCTTGGTCGAATGAGTTTGGCTGGATGAGCTTGGCCGGATGAGGGGGCAATGCAATGTCCCCTCATCCGGCAGCCTTCGTCTGCCACCCTCTCCCACAAGGGGAGAGGGAAGCCGAGGTGCGGTCGCGCTTACTTCGCCTTCAGGAAATCCGCGACTTCGAGCAGCACGAACTCGTTGTCGTCGGCCTTGTTGGGATCGCGGCTCGACGAGAACGGCAGGTTGTTGTCGTTGCCGACGATGATGTGACGATCGTCGACCTTGTCGACGTTCTCGATGGTGAAGAACGGGAAGGTCAGCGCGCCGTCGTTGAGCGGCTTGCGCGCCTTCTTGTTCGGGTCCTTGATCTTCATCAGGTCGATGTAGCCGATCTTGCGAACCGGCTTTCCGGCATTGGCGTCAGTGAGTTCGATCTTCACCACCCGCTTGAACTTGGCGAGGTCGTGGAAGCAGTCGGTGCCGCGCTGGCCTTCCGGACAGGCCTTGTCCTTGGTGCCTTCGCCGTTGTCGCGTTCGATGATCAGCCCGTGGGTGGCGTCGATCATGTTGAAATCGCCGATCGCGTTGCCGTTCTGCTCGAACACGTACTGCCAGGAGCGGCCGGTGAACTTCTCCGCGGCGACGTCGAATTCGAGAATCCGCGCGGCCTCGACGCCGTCCTGCTTCTCGATGTCCTTCTTGTCGAGATCGGTCAGCGCGCCCTCGAACAGCGGATACAGGAACTTGCCGTCGGTCGACGCCGCGAAGCCCTCGAAGCCCTTCGAGCGGCGCAGGTTGACGCCGCTATAGGTCGCGCCCGGCCCGCCCGGCGACTGGATCGACCAATGCTCCGGCGACTTCACCGGCTTGCCGTCGACCAAAGTCTCGAACACCGCCAGAACCTTGCCGGATTTGTCGGTCTTCAGGATGTAGGGCCCGAACTCTTCGCCGATCCAGAAATGGTCGCCGATGATCTGAAAGCCTTCGGTGTCGAAATCGGCGCCGGTCAGATAGCGTTTGGCGCTGTCCTCGTGGACGATGCGGAACGGCACCTTCTTGTCGGGGTCGTGCAGGAAGATGGTCTCCTGCCGCTCCACCTTGCCGTTCGCCCAATCGATCTTGTGACGGTTCAGATACAGCATCGAATCGGCGGAGTTGTAGCGCGAGCCGAAGCCATTGTCGGTCAGCACCCAGAACGAGCCGTCGGGCATCGTCTTGATGCCGGAATGGCCCTGCAGCGGCTGGCCCTTGAACGGCACCGACACGCCGGTCGGCCGGCCATAGGACTTGCCCTCGACGCTGCCCAGCGCCTCGACACGTTTGCCGGTGGTGTACTTGCCGGCGTTTTTCAGATCGGCGGGCGCGTCGGCCGGCGCGTCGACGAACGACGTCGCCGGCAGCACCGCGTGACCTGCCAGCGTGGCCGGAAACTCACCTTCGGATTGCGCCAGCGCGGCGGATGATGCCAGCGCCAGAACCGCGACGGACCCGAGCAACAGTTTTCGCATGAAGAGCTCCTGTGATTGATCGCCGGACTTGTGGCGGCGCTGGATCACAGGCGGCTGACGTTTCAATGAAGCCGCGATGACGATGCCTGCGGCGAATGGCGCATGCGGCGGCGCATTTTGACAGCGGGAACGACCGGGACTATGGATTAGAACCGTTCTAAATTACCGTAGGCTACAGCAGATGAAGGCGTTTTCCGACCTGACCGAGCGCGAAATCCTGGCCGTTGCGATCGCCGGCGAGGAGGAGGACAGCCGAATCTATCTCGCCTTTGCCGAGGACCTCGCCGAGCGTTATCCGGATTCGGCGCGCGTGTTCACCGAAATGGCGCAGCAGGAAAAGGGCCATCGCCACATGCTGCTGCGGCTCTACGAGGAGCGCTTCGGGCCCGATCTGCCGCCGATCCGGCGCGAGGACGTCAAGGGGTTCATCAAGCGCCGACCGATCTGGCTGACGCGCAACCTGCCGCTCGAACGCATCCGCAAGGAAGCGGAGACCATGGAGTTCGAAGCGCAGCGCTTCTACGAGCGCTCCGCCGAGCGCGCCACCGATGTGCGGATCCGCAAGCTGCTCACCGATCTGGCCGAATTCGAGAAACGCCACGAGCAGCGTGCGTCGCAGCTGACCGATCGGATTCTCACGCCCGACGCCCGCGGCGCGGAGGATCAAACCGCGCGCCGGATGTTCGTGCTGCAATACGTCCAGCCGGGCCTCGCAGGACTGATGGACGGCTCGGTGTCGACGCTGGCGCCGCTGTTCGCGGCGGCCTTCGCGACACACCAGAACTGGCCGACCTTCCTCGTCGGCCTCGCGGCCTCGATCGGCGCCGGCATCTCGATGGGTTTTGCCGAAGCCTTGTCCGACGACGGTTCGATGACCGGGCGCGGCTCGCCATGGCTGCGCGGCAGCATCTGCGGATTGATGACGACGATCGGCGGCCTCGGCCACACCATCCCGTATCTCGTGCCGGACAGTTGGGCCAACGCGTTCTGGATCGCCACCGCGATCGCCGGCCTCGTGGTGTTCGTCGAACTCTGGGCGATCGCCTATATCCGCGCCAAATACATGGACACACCGTTCCTGCAGGCGGTGTTCCAGATCGTGCTCGGCGGCGTCATCGTGCTGGCGGTGGGGATATTGATCGGCGGCGCTTAGCTCGCGATCCCGAAAACTCGACATACCCGGGTCAAGCCCGGGCATGTCGACCTATTCGTCGGAAAGCCGCCTTACTGCTTCTCGATTCCCGCCTCGCGCACCAGCCGCTCCCACAGCACGAGCTGATCGTCGACGAATTTGCCGAGCTGTTCCGGCGTGCCGGAGAAGGCCTCCATGCCGAGGGTGGCGAGCTTGGCTTTGGTCTCGGGGTCCTCGACGATCTTGCGGATCTCGGTGTTGAGCCTGGCCACCACCTCCTTCGGCGTGCCGGCCGGCGCGAAATAGCCCTGCCACGAGGTGATGTCGAAATCGGGGACGCCGGCCTCCTGCATCGACGGCAGATCGGGCACCAGCGGCGAGCGGTCCTTGGTCGTCACCGCGAGCGCGCGCAGCGCGCCGCCGTTGACGTGCGGCAGGCCGGTGAGCACGTCGGTGAACATCATGGTGATGCGCCCGCCGATGACGTCGTTCATCGCCGGCGGCGAGCTTTTGTACGGCACGTGCAGAAGATCGATCCCGGCTTTGCGGGCGAAGGTCGCGCCCGAAACGATCGCCGACGACGAGCCGGAGGCGTAGGTCAGCTTGCCCGGATTGGCCTTGGCGTAGGCGACCAGTTCGGTGACGGTCTTGGCCGGCACGTCCGGATGCACCACCAGCATGAACGGCAGGTCGCCGGTGCGCGCCACCGGCGCGAAATCCTTCACCGGATCGTAGGTCAGGTTCTTCAGCAGATACGGGTTGGCGGAATGCGTGGTGTTGGTGGTGACGAACAGCGTGTAGCCGTCCGGCTGGGCGCGGGCGACATAGGCCGCGGCGATCATGCCGTTGGCGCCGGCCTTGTTCTCGATCACCATGCTGACGCCGAGCGCCTGGCCGAGTTTCTGCGAGATGATGCGCGTCGTCGTGTCGGTGCCGCTGCCGGCCGCGAACGGCAGCACCAGCGTGATGTTGCGGTTGGGGTAGGCTGCATTCTGCGCGGTCGCCTGCGGCGCGGCCGCGATCGTCGCAGACAACACAGCAGCCGCCAGCGCGGCGCGGATAGCTCGCATCGGTTTCCTCCAGGAACGGTCTTGTTCTTAGTTCGGCAAGACTGCGCGAAACGGCGGCAAAAGGCGAGGGGAGAGCGGCGGTTTCAATGCCTGACCACGAGGTTCACCGCCGTGCCGCGATGAACACGCCTGCAATCACCATCGCGTAGCCCGCGAGGTGGAATAATTCCGGCTTCTCGCCGAGCAATACGATCGCCATCACCGAGCCGAACAAAGGCATCATATGCAGGAACGGCGCCGAGCGGTTCGGCCCGATCAGCTCGACGCCGCGGTTGAAGCACAGATAGGCGAGCGCCGACGGGAAGATCACGACATAGGCCAGCGACGCCGCGGTCACCCAGTCGGCGCTCGGCCTGATCCCGGCGGCGAATTCCCACACCGCCAGCGGCAGCAGCAACAGCGCGCCGCCGGCGGTGGTGACGACGATCAGCGACAGCGGATGCGTCACCGGCCGCTTCGGCATCATCGCCGAGTAGATTCCGAAGGCGCACAGCGCAGCCGCGACCATCAGGTCGCCGCGGTTGAGTTCGATCCCGGCCAGCGCCAGCAGGTCGCCGCGCAGGATGATGGTCAGCACGCCGAGCAGCGACAGCGCGACTCCGATCGCTTGCGTCCAGGTCAGCCGCACACCGAACAGCAGCAGCGACCACAGCGCCACGAACAGCGGCCCCGACGATTGCAGCAGCAGTGCGTTCAGCGCCTGGGTATATTGCAAGCCCCAATAGGACAGCACGTTGTTGATCGCGAAGCCGGTGGCGGACAGCACGATCATCAGCACCCAATGCGTCCGCAGTTTGCGCCAGTCGCGTCGCAGGTGCGGCCAGGCGAACGGCAGCAGCAACAGCATCGCGCCGATCCAGCGTACGCAGGACAGCGTCACAGGCGGCACGTGGCCGGCGACGGCGCGTGCGAGCACGATGTTGCCGGCCCAGAACAGCGAGGTCAGGCTGAGCAGCAGATAGGGCTGGTGAGCGAGCCAGCCGAAAGCCGTGCGGAACAGGGAGATCAAGCGGCGGCGATCTGTTCGAGTGAGGCGCAGCCATGCCTGAAAAACGAGCCCCGGCAAAGAGCCGCCGCGGAATGCAGGCCATGCTCGGGCCGCGCGCGTGAGCCGCCTTTCGCCGCCCACCCCGTCATTCCGGGGCGCGCCCAGCGCGAACCCGGAATGACGGTGGGTGGCGCTACTTCTGCGGCCCCGACAGTCGGATGTCGCGTTCGGCGCGGAAGACGTTGCTGTAGAGGTTGGCGATCCATTGCCGGCCGCCGGCGGTGACGTTGAGATAGCGGATCGCGGTCTGTATGTGCGGGGCGACGTTGTTCCAGTAGAACTGCGGATACAGGTTGATCAGGTCGGCCGGCGAGCCGTAGCCGAGCTGGCGGTTCAGCCCCGCCTCCTCGAATTCGTAGTACAGCGCGTTGGTCTTGCGGATGTAGGCCGGGTCGCCGAGTTGGCCGATCAGATCGGCGGCGCGCAGCAGTGCGGCCTCTTCCTCGCAGCATTCGCCGTCGAGCGGCATTTGCGGCGGGAACCGCGTGCCCTCGATCGCGCAGGCGATCCGCTTGGCGTCGAGTTGCGCGATGCCCCCGATCCGCTCCAGCACGAACAGCTTCGAGCGATCGACGTGCCACGGCAGCATCGACGCGTCGGAGGCCCCGCGTGGCAGCGTCACCTTGCGGCCATCGGTGCCGACCACATAGCCGTCCTCGCCGTCGGCCTCGAACAGGCCACGGACATAGCCGATGTCGTGGGTGAGGCAGCCGATGATCAGATGCGCGTAGTCCTCGGCCGGCATGTGCGTATGCAGGGCGCGGCCGCGCAGGATGTGGTGGCCGGCCAGTGTCACCAGCATGGTGTGCTCGACATTGTGATACAGCGCGTCGCTGTTGCCGATGCATTCCAGCGCGATCCGCGCCACCGACGGCACGATCTCGGTGAGATGCGCCTCGGACGCGCCGTAGCGCTTGCGCATGTACTTGCCGAGGAAATTGCCGAGCGCATCGGCGGCCAGTGCCGGAACCGTGATCATGTCGATCGCCTCCTGCCGTCGGATTGTTCCATGATCGCGGCGGCTCGGCAATTGCGGCGATGCCGTAGTCCGGCCCTGCGTCAGAAATTGCTACCGCGCCGCCCCCGATCCACGGCATTCTGCCGGCGCCGAGAGCCGGTCGACCGTGAGCCCGAAAAGTGGACTCCGGTTTTCGGAAAAGATCATGCTCAAACAACAAGCTGAAGCGGGATGACGATCTGACGATGAGTCATCCTGCGCTAACGGACAGGGAAGCGACGATGGGCATCGAGCATCTGAATATCGAGGGGTTGAAGGAGCTGGAGCGCGAGGATCGCGGGCCGGTGGTGATGGTCAATTTGATGCGGTTCAACGAAAGCGGGGGCGACGGCGACGCCTCCGGCTGGGACGCCTATCTGCGCTACAGCACGCTCACTGTTCCGATGATCAAGGCGCGCGGCGGCACGCTGTTGTGGACCGGCACCGCCAAGGCGATCGCCCTCGGCCGCGACGACGGCCGGCATTGGGACTATCTGGCGCTGGTGTATTACCCGTCGATCGAGGCGTTTCTCGACATGATGAACTCGGCCGAATACGAACTCGAATGCGATCCGCATCGCCGCGCCGCCTGCGCCGACCATCTGATCATCTGCACCCGCGAATCGTACAGCAAGTTCGGCATCTCCTCACCGCGGCAGGATACCCTTTCGGAGTAGCGCGGCCGCGTCGTGCGCGGGAAAACAGCCCGTCAGGCTGAAGGCGCCGCGGGCTTCCTCGCGGCGACCACCACGCCGGCCAGCACCATCGCGTAGCCGATCGCGTGGTAGAGGTGGGGCTGTTCGCCGAGGAACAGGATCGCCATCGCCGAGCCGAACACCGGGATGAGATGAAAGAACGGCGCCGAGCGGTTGGCGCCGATCAGCCGGACGCCGCGATTGTAGCAGAGATAGGCCAGGATCGACGGGAAGATCACCACATAGGCCAGCGACGCCGCATTGGCGACGTCGAGCGCCGGCGCCGGCCGCACCGTCAGCTCCCAGATCAGCAGCGGAATCAGAAACAGCGCGCCGCAGCCGAAGGTGAAGGCGAGGAACGACAGCGCGTGCATCGCCGGCCGCCGCTGCGTCAGCGTGGTGTACAGGCCGAAGGTCGCGAGCGCGCCGATGAACATCAGATCGCCGCGGTTGAGATCGATCGCCGTGATCTGGGCGAGGTCGCCGTGCAGGATGATCACCACGACGCCGGCCATCGACGCCATGATACCGAGCGCCTGCGTCAGCGTGAGCCGCGCGCCGAGCACGATCAGCGCCCAGATCGCCACGAACAGCGGCGCGGTCGACTGCAGCAGAAGGATATTGAGCGCTGTGGTGTATTGCAGCGCGGTGTATTGCAGCGTGTTGAAGGTCGAGATCCCGATGATCGAAATCGCGACCATGACGACGAGGTGTTTGCGGATCACCTTCCAGTCCGCGATCAGGTGCCGCCATGCAAACGGCGCGACCAGCAGGAAGGCGAAGGCCCAGCGCAGGAACGACAGCGTCACCGGTGGGAAATGCCCGGCGGCGGCGCGGCCGACGATGGCGTTGCCGGCCCAGAACAGCGAGGTCAGGCTGAGCAGGAGATAGGGCTGGTCGGTGAGGCGCGCGAAGGGATGGGGAGCGGAGGGCACGTTTTGACTGCTCTGCTGGAGGGGAGGCGACTTGTGCCGAAAATCGCCGCCGCCGCAAGTCCACCCGCCGAATTCGTGCCATGCGACGCCGCTGTTCCGCGGCCCGGCTGGGTTCAATCCGCGGCGATCGGCTTCGCCACGGCGTCGAGCGCCTTCACGGCGTCGTTGGGGTCGATCTCGATCTGCAGCCCGCGCTGGCCGCCGTTGAGGTACACGGTGGCCTCGCTGAGGGCCGCTTCGTCGATCGCGACCGGCACCCGCTTCTTCTGGCCGAACGGCGAGATGCCGCCGACGTGATAGCCGGTCAGCCGCTCGGCGTCGGCCGGCTTCATCATCTTCGCGCTCTTGCCGCCGAGTGCGCTGGCGAGCTTCTTCATGCTGACTTCGCGGTCGGAGGCGATCACCGCGCAGACCGGCTTGCCGTCGAGTTCGGCCATCAGCGATTTCAGCATCCGCCGCGGCTCGACGCCGAGCGCCTCGGCGGCGGCGAGTCCGATCGAGTCCGCATCGGGATCGTAGTCGTAGGCGTGCAGCTTGAACGCGACGCCGAGCTTCTCGAGCGTCTGGGTCGCGCGGGTGGATTTCGACATGGCCGGACTCGAACGAATTGATCCTGTGGCGGCGCGCCGCAGCGCCATGACGCTGATCTAGCAATGGTTGCTTGCGGCCGGCAATCGCCGAATCCGTTCGGATCGCTGTACGGCCTTCGGCTCGGTTCCCAGTGGCATGCGCCTGCGATAGATGAAGGCTGGCGTGAAAGGCTCGAGGCATGACCGACCGCAACGACAGCCAATTCTGGGACCGGGTGGCCGATCGATATGCCGCGCGGCCGATCAAGGACGTCGCTGCCTACGACGCGATGCTGGCGGATGCGGCCTCGCGTTTGACGGCATCGGACCGCGTGCTGGAGATCGGCTGCGGCACCGGCGGCGCGGCGATCCGCCTCGGCCCCTGCGTCACGCACTGGACCGCCACCGACGCGTCGTCGGAAATGATCCGGATTGCGCGATCGAAAGCGGCGCCCGACAATGTGACCTTCACGGTTGCAGACGCGACGCCGACCGGTGAGGGCGCGCCTTACGATGCGGTGTGCGCCTTTCTCATCCTGCATCTCGTCCCGGACATGCGCGCAACGCTCGCTGCGATTCACCGGCAGCTGAAGCCCGGCGGCCTGCTGATCAGCAAGACCTATTGCGTCAGGGACATGAACATCCTGATGCGCCGTGGGGTGATCCCCGCGCTCCAAGCCTTCGGCGTCGTTCCGCGGTTCGCCGTGCTGAGCGCGGCGGATCTCCGCCGGGCCATCACCGAAGCCGGCTTCGTCATCGAAACCGCGCGCACCTTCGGCGCCAATCGTCACGCCCACTACATTGTCGCGCGCAAATCAGCGCAATGATCGCGGGCGTGGCGCCGGCGCGACCTACTCCGGGTCCCATTCCGGCGCGAACGCCGGCTTGACGAAGCGCTGATCCTTCGGGAGCTTGGCGATCAAGGCGCGATCGTCCTGGTCGAGCCTGACGCTCAGCGCGCCGAGATTGCTCCTCTGGCTGGCTTCGCTGCGCGCCTTCGGGATCGCCAGCACGCCGTCCTGTTCGAGCAGCCAGGCCAACGCGATCTGGGCCGCGGTGGCGTTGTGCTTGTCGGCGATCTGTTGCAGTTCCGGATAGGACGCGAGCCGGCCCTGCGCCAGCGGCGCATAGGCGGTGAGCGGCACGCTTTTGCTCTGCGCATAAGGCAGCAGCCGGTTCTGGCTGAGCAGCACGTGATACTCGACCTGATTGCAGGCGATCGGCGCTTTGATGTCCTCGACCGCCTGCTTCAGCAGCGCGACCGGGAAATTGCACACGCCGATCGCGCGGGCGCCGCCCTCGGCCTTGATTCGCATCAGCGTCTCGAGGGCGGCGGCGAGGTTCATGTCCGGCGCCGGCCAATGGATCAGGTAGAAGTCGACATAGTCGGTCTTCAGCTTGGACAGGCTCTGGTCGAACGCCTTGCGGATCGCGTCGGGGGCGAGGTTCTGCCACCAGACTTTCGTCGTGACGTGGATTTGCTCGCGCGGGACGTCGGTGTCCTGCAGCGCGTCGCCGACCGACCCCTCGTTGGCGTACATCTCGGCGGTGTCGATGTGCCGATAACCCATCGCCAGCGCGGTCAGCACCGCTTCGTGGCAGTCCTTGCCCTGCAGCTTGAAGGTGCCGAGCCCGAGCTTGGGCACATTCAGGCCCTGCGTTGTCACCGATACCATGTTGGGTGTCGTCTCCACTTCGATCGCCGGGCGGCGGCGCCCGTTCGCCCGATCCAACCAAGCGGCTATGAAAAGCGCCGTCAAGCTTCGCGCCGGCCCGTCGGATTTTCAGGGGAAATCAATGCGTTGGGGGCGCATCCGGCGTCGGATAACGGCCCGTTTCGCTTGCGTCGCAAGCCCGCATCCGTTATCCGATTGATCGCCTCGCACGCGAGCGGCCACGGCCGTGTTTTGGCTTGGCTCTCAGAACGATCAGGCAAGCCGCCGACAGGCGCTCCACGATCGTGCTTTATCCGGTTGAGTTGCAGGGGAACTGCTCGAAAATGGCCAATGTCGTCGTGGTCGGCGCCCAATGGGGCGACGAGGGGAAGGGCAAGATCGTTGACTGGCTGTCGGAGCAGGCCGACATCGTCGCCCGCTTCCAGGGCGGGCACAATGCCGGCCATACGCTGGTGATCAACGGCGAGACCTACAAGCTGGCGCTGCTGCCGTCGGGCGTGCTGCGGCCGTCGAAGCTCGCAGTGATCGGCAACGGCGTGGTGTTCGATCCGCAGGCGTTTCTCGACGAGGTCGAGCGGCTGACCAAGCAGGGCGTCGCGATCTCGCCGGAGAATCTGCGCGTCGCCGAGAACGTCACGCTGATCCTGCCGCTGCATCGCGAACTCGACGCGCTGCGCGAGAACGCCAGCAAGGCGACTTCGATCGGCACCACCCAGCGCGGCATCGGCCCGGCCTATGAAGACAAGGTCGGCCGCCGCGCGATCCGGCTGATGGACCTCGCCGATATCGACACGCTGCCGCACAAGATCGAGCGGCTGCTGACGCATCACAACGCGCTGCGCCGCGGCCTCGGCCTTTCCGAATTCGAGGCGGGCGCGATTCTCAAGGAGCTGACCGCGCTGGCGCCACGGCTGCTGCCTTACGCCGAGACGGTGTGGCGGCTGCTCGACATCAAGCGCCGCGAGGGTAAGCGCATCCTGTTCGAAGGCGCGCAGGGCGCGCTCCTGGACGTGGATCACGGCACTTATCCCTACGTCACCTCGTCGAACACGGTGGCGGCCCAGGCCGCGACCGGGACCGGCATGGGTCCGGGCTCAGTCGGCTATGTGCTCGGCATCTGCAAGGCCTACACCACGCGCGTCGGCCAGGGGCCGTTCCCGACCGAATTGGACAACGAGATTGGCCGCAAGATCGGCGAGCGCGGCCGCGAATTCGGCACCAACACCGGGCGGCCTCGCCGCTGCGGCTGGTTCGACGCGGTGCTGGTGCGCCAGACGGTGCGGACCTGCGGCATCCACGGCCTCGCGCTGACCAAGCTCGACATTCTCGACGGCTTCGATTCGATAGAGGTCTGCGTCGGCTATATGCTCGACGGCAAGGAGATCGACCATTTGCCGGCTGGCGAGGGCGCGCAGGCGCGCGTCGTGCCGATCTACGAGACCATCGAAGGCTGGAAGGAACCGACCGCCAACGCGCGTTCGTGGGCAGACCTGCCGGCGCAGGCGGTGAAATATGTCCGCCGCGTCGAAGAGCTGGTCGGCTGTCCGATCGCGCTGTTGTCCACCAGTCCCGAACGCGAGGATACAATTCTGGTGCAGAATCCCTTCGAGGCTTAATAAGATGTTACCGAACGACATCGAAACTTGAGTCAAGATGGCTGATTACTATCCGCTGATTGCGCGCGCCATATCCGGCCTGGACCCCAGTGCTCCGGGAGAGCAGCGCCGTGCGATCTACGAGCGGGCCCGCGCGGCCTTGATCGCGCAACTGCGCGGCGTCCAGCCGCCGCTGACCGAATCCGAGATCACCCGCGAGCGGCTGGCGCTCGAAGAGGCGGTGCGCAAGGTCGAGTCCGAGGCCGCGCAACGTTCCCGCGACGCCTCCCGCGCCGAGCTGAAGAATCGCCGGCCCGCCGGCGAGGCCGCGCGTCCGGGCGACGCGCTGCGGGCGTCGAGCCGCGCGCCGTCGCGCCCGGGCGATCCGCCGCCGCAGGTCAGCCGCGCGCCGTTGCCACCCGGCGCGGCCCAGGCCGAACCGGAGTCGCCGGTGCGCCCCCGGTCGCAGTCGCCGGCGCCGCCGCCGCCGCGTGAAGACCGTCCGCAACGCAATCTGCGGGTCGATCCGCCGCCGATCCCGCCGGAGCCCGGCCGCGAGCGCCCTGCGGTGCGTCGTCCGGATCAGGGCCAGGGTGCTGGCCAAGGTCCAGGCGCTGGCCAGGGCGCCAATCCGGCCGCCGACAATGGGCTGCGCGGCTTCCGCGACGTCACCGCGGATCTCGACGATATCGGCCGCGCGGCCGCGCAGGCCAATCGCTCGGCGCGCAAGACCTACGCCAATGTCGCGCCGTCGCCGGAGTTCGACCGGCTCGAACCGTCGATGGAGAACCGCACCGATCCGGGCGCGCCGTATTCCTATGACGAGTCGATCGACGAGGCGTCGCGCTATGCGCCGCAGCCCGCCACCACGCGACCTCGAATCGAGCCGGATCGCAAGGCTTCGCGCAAGCCGACGCGCAAGCCGTCGCGCTTCCCGCTGCGCAGCGCGTTGGTGATCGGTCTTGTGCTGGTGCTGGTCGGCGCCGGCATCTTGTGGGGGCCGTCGCTGTGGTCGGCGATGCGCGGACTGATGAAGTCGCAGCCCTCGACCGAGACCGCGACCACCACCGCGCCGCCGGCCTCGACCGAGCGGCCGAAGATCACCGACCGCGTCGGCCAGCCTTCGTCGTCGGAAATGGTGGCCCCTGTCGCTCAGCGCGTTGTGCTGTACGACGAGGATCCGTCCGATCCCAAGGGCAAGCAATATGTCGGCACGGTGGTATGGCGCACCGAGCAGATCAAGGGCGCCAGCGCCAAGGGCGGCGCCGACCTCGCGGTGCGCGCCGACATCGAGGTGCCCGAGCGCAAGTTCAAGATGACGATGTCATTCCGCCGCAACACCGACACCTCGCTGCCGGCGAGCCACACGGCAGAGCTGACGTTCATCCTGCCGCAGGATTTCACCGGCGGCGGCGTCGCCAACGTTCCCGGCATCCTGATGAAGTCGAACGAGCAGGCGCGCGGAACGCCGCTGGCCGGCCTCGCGGTCAAGGTCACCGACGGCTTCTTCCTGGTGGGCCTGAGCAATGTCGAGGCCGACCGCGCGCGCAATTTGCAGCTCCTGAAGGAGCGCTCCTGGTTCGACGTGCCGATCGTCTACACCAACCAGCGCCGCGCCATCATTGCGATCGAAAAGGGTCCGCCGGGAGAGCGCGCCTTCTCCGAAGCGTTCGGCGCCTGGGGCGAGTAAGGGCGGCTCACGCCCAGCGTTCGTCATTCCGGGGCGCGTGCAGCGCGCACCCGGAATCCATATCCCTGACATTCGTTGTCGATCGCCGGACGCCCATCATTGCCGTGCCGAAACGCGCGCACTGGGCTGATGGATTCCGGGGCGCTCGCTTGCGCGAGCGCCCCGGAATGACGGCGGTTGTGTCTTTCGAATCAAAACGCGCCGCGAAGACAGCGGCGCGCGAGGATGGGCGTTGGATATTAAGGGAGCTACGGCGCTCCATCGGCGCCGGCGAGCACGGCGTCATGCACCAGCGCACGCGCATCGGTGACGCCGCGTGCGGCGTTCTGCACGATGATCTGCGCCATCACCGCTTTGGTTGCGGGAGTGCGGTGTTCCGTCGCGATCTGCGTGACCGCGATATCAAGCACCTCGCGCAGCGTCGCGACGTACTCGGGATCGAACTTAGGCTGGTCGTTGGCAGTCATCGATGGTCTCCTTCATGTCCAGTCTGCATCATGCCGATGCAATGCGGCTCAAGTGGGTCGGCTGGATGAAGTTGCAGTGACGCAGGCTGATATTTCGGTGAGAGCAATGGTGAGGTTTTCTTAACGTTTGAGAAGTGGCTGCGGCACAGGCGATTCTTGCGAATAGAATTGCATCGCCGGCGCGACGGCCGCGACAACGAGTCTTTTGCGAACGGAGAGTCCCGTGTTCGCAAAGATGAGAATCGATCAAAGAAAAACACCACTCGGCGCGCGCCCGGTCATCATCGTGTCGCACAGCCCTCGCTGCGAGTCTGGAGGTGTTCCAGACGGCGCGAAGCGATCGGTGCGGTCACGATCAAGGCGGTGATGATGAAGCGGTGGGGTGACGAAGGCGAGGCGATGACGAGGACAAGGCGGCGAGGATGAACACGGTGTGTTCGATCGGCGGCGGTGCCGTGGCGTGGGGTGGACGCGCCGCGCCGCAATCGCGATCCTCAAAACGCACAACGCCCGCCGAGGTCCCCAAGGGGCCGCGGCGGGCGTTGGCTATTATGTCGAAGTAAGAGAGCTTACTTCTTGGCCGGAGCAGCGGCCGGGGCCGGAGCGGCCGGCGCGGCGGCAACAGCGCTGCCACCCTGCCAGTACTTCGGGAACCAGGCGGTGTTGTTGAGCACCGCGGTGTGCACCAGGATCGCGATCACGGTGACGCTGCCGAGCAGCAGCGGAAGACCAACGGTCGGGCTGACGACGGTCCAGATTCTGCCTTGATTCATGATCGATCTCCCTTAGTGCAGCCAGGGCGAATAAACATACGCCAGGAAATGCGCCACGATCGCGATCGCGCCGAAGATGCGCGTGCCGTCGATCACATGCTTGTGGATCTCTTCCGATTCCGCGATCGTCAGACCGGTCGGCCAGACCTTGTTGGGATCGTCTGCCATAGGTAACCTCCTCAGAGAATTAATAAACTTCGTGCTGAACCCGCACGCGAGTGCCGCTAGCAGCGACCGGGCCGAACTCGCCTGCCGACCACCACGGCTGCCCCCTCAGGCCTCGCCACGCAGTCGACCGGGCACCTCACCCCGGTTGAGACCTCCGCCCCGGACCTCCTCCAGCGTTGCTGGTCAGGTGCCGATCACGGCGTTCTCTCGCGTAGTCAAATTATCGTGACAGTCTACTTTGTCAACTTGACATGACACTAATCAATGTCCGGTTCATGCCGGACAGCGAGGCGCCAAATTGGTGCGTGGGTGGGGATCCCAGCAAGCCGGGGGCGCCGCGCTGTCGGCCGTCGTCTCGCGGCGCAGCCGCAGCCGTTCGGCAGATTAACGCGTGCAGCCTCCTATGACCGTAGCGAACTGCCCGGCTGCAGGCCTTTTGAGCGAAATCAAGCGACATGTCACCGCCGAGCCAATAGCGTATCACCAACACGGGGCCATTCAGTCGGTAGGCCGGCGATGCCATTCTCTTGGGTGCGAAACCTTCTGACGGGGCGCGACAGCAGCCCTCACGGCAGCGTCGATTGGGACGCCAAATACGGCACCGAAACAGGTTCGGGCGTCGATCTCGAGCAACTCACCATTCGCCACGACGCCCGTCGGTACGGCGAGCGCTACCAGGCGAGCGATCCGCGTGTCCTGCAGGATTCGATCAAATACATCGGTCTCGACCCGCGCGGTTACCGCTTCGTCGATCTGGGATGCGGCAAAGGCCGGATGCTGATCGTCGCCGCCGAGCTCGGATTTCAATCCTGCGTCGGCGTCGAGTTCGCCGACGAACTGGCGCGTTCGGCCAAACAGAATGTCGCGGCCTCCGGCTTCAAGACCATCGGCGTCGTCCATGGCGATGCCGGCAACTACGCGTTCAAGGACGAGCCCTTCGTGCTGTACATGTTCAATCCGTTCTCGACGCCGATCATGGAGCGTGTGCGCGACAATCTGCTCAAACTGAAGCGCGCGAATTACTGCGTCATCTACAAGAACGCCCGCGAGCGGCACATCTTCGACGCGATGACGACGCTCCGCTACCGCGGCTCGCCCCCGCCGCACCGCGGGCTGTGGGGCACCCATGTCTGGGTGCCGAAGGGGTGACGGCATCCGCCGCCGGGCAGGCGCCCCCCGATCTCTTCAGAACCTGAGCGCCGCGGCCAGCGGCAGCAGCCGATAGGCGAGCGCAACGGTGAGCACGATCGCAGCCCAGATCAGCGCATGATGCAGCCATTCGCCGCTCTTAGCGCCGCGCAGAAACCCGTGCCCGAGATAGAGAGCCAACGCCGAGAGCGCGGCGACGCTCACCACGGTCGCGGAGTCGAACAATCCGCCGTCATAGGCGGCGTCGTTCACGATCGCCGCCGCGCCGCCGACCAGCACGATCGCGATGAGAAGCCAGACAAACATCCGGGAAGTGTCGGCCGCGACGCGCGGCGCTGTCAATCCGCCGCCTAGCCGCGGGTCTGAACGTCACGACACCAAGGGGCGCGTTGCCGGTACGCTGGTCTCGGGAGAGGTGTGGCGCCTGCGGGCGCGGCCAGACCTGCCTCGCAGCATCAGGAAGTTTCGATGAGCACAGCCGAATGATTAGACTCACTGCCAACCGGGCCGGCGCGCACAAACACTGCCCGCTGAAGCGCTGCCGCCGCGGTCGATCCTGCCGCAGTCTGATCGCCTGCGTGGTGCTGCGGATCGACGAGCCGACCGACGCGCAGCGCGAGGTGATCGACCATGTCTACGAGCACATTCAACGTAGCCGGATGCACGCGGCGAAAGCGGCGCGCAGGGACAGCGAGAGCACGGCGTGAGCGCGTTGCCCCGCCGTGCTCCTTCGGTGTTCGTCGATGCGGCCGATCCGGCGCGTCGACTACGCGACGTTCCTGATCCAGTTGTGCGGATCGGGCGCGCGGCCGTACTGGATGTCGACGAGCTGCTTGCGCAATCCCATCGCGACCGGGCCGGCGGCGCCGCCATTGATGCTGAAATCGCCGCTGGCCGAGCGCACCTGGCCGATCGGCGAGATCACCGCGGCCGTGCCGCAGGCGAAGGCCTCTTTCAGCCTGCCGCTGGCGGCGTCGGCGCGCCATTGCTCGATCGTGTAGGGCTCCTCGCGCACCTGCGCGCCCGACGCCTTCGCCAGCGCGATGATCGAGTCGCGGGTGATGCCGGGCAGAATGGTGCCGAGCGGCGGCGTCGACAGCGAGCCGTCGTCGAACACGAAGAACACGTTCATGCCGCCGAGCTCCTCGATGTAACGCCGCTCGAGCGCGTCGAGGAACACAACCTGGTCGCAGCCGCGCTCGATCGCCTCGGCCTGCGCGCGCAAGGACGCGGCGTAGTTGCCGCCGCATTTGACGCTGCCGGTGCCGCCGATCGCTGCGCGCGTGTAGTTCTCCGACACCCAGATCGACACCGGCGCGGGCCCGCCCTTGAAGTAGGAGCCGACCGGCGACGCGATCACCGCGAAGATGTATTCCGCCGACGGCTTGACGCCGAGGAAGACCTCGTTGGCGATCATGAAGGGCCGCAGATAGAGGCTGCCTTCGCCGCCCGGAATCCAGTCGCGGTCGGCGCGCACCAGCTGTTCGACCGCCTCGATGAACACCGGCTCGGGCAGCTGCGCCATCGCCATGCGGTCGGCCGAATTGCGGAAGCGCCGCGCATTGGCGTCGGGGCGGAACAGGTTCACGCCGCCGTCGTCGCGCTTATAGGCCTTGAGGCCCTCGAAGATCTCCTGCGCGTAGTGCAGCACGGCGGTGGCCGGATCGAGTGGGAAATTCGCCCGGGCCTCGATTCGCGCGCCATGCCAGCCCTTGGCCTGGTCGTAGCGGACGATCGCCATGTGATCGGTGAACACCCGGCCGAAGCCCGGATTGGCGAGCTTTGCCGTGCGATCCGTTGCGGACGTCGGATTTGCAGCGGGCTGGATGTCGAAATTCAGCCAGACCGAGCCGTCGACCGCGTCGAACGAGATTCCCATGGACCTATCTCCTGGACCGGCACGCCTACAGGTGGCCGTGATTGTGGTTCTCCGTCCCGGCCCCGCCGGGAGACTTGTTTTGGCGGAATCCGCGAACTCCGCTATGTTTCGGCCAAGCCGTCCGACATTCGCATGCATGCCGCCCTGCCGCATCTGGTTATCAGGCTGCGCGGGGAAGGGTCGCAAGCGGAATAGTCGAATATTTCGTCTTGGTCGCCGGTTTTGTAACATAACAACCAGATATGTCAACATGACTGACATAAATTTCAAAAGCCCTGTCAGCGGCGAGGGCGTGCCGAGCGCGAGGCCGGGCGACGCGTCGTCTGCCGCGTCGGCGCGATGGGACATTATTGAACTGCTGTTCTTCGCCTATCGTGATTTCGTCGGCGACGCCGACCATGTGCTGGAGGCGTTCGGTTTCGGCCGCGCGCATCACCGGGTGGTGCATTTCGTCTGCCGCTATCCCGGGCTGAAGGTCGCAGACCTGCTCGACGTGCTTCGCATCACCAAGCAGTCGCTCGGGCGGGTTCTGAAACAGCTGCTGGACGAGGGCTACATCGTGCAGAAGGCCGGCGACAGCGACCGTCGCCAGCGCCTTCTTTTCGCCACCGCAAAGGGCGAGGCGCTGGTGGTCAAGCTCGCCGGCCTGCAGACCGACCGCATCGAGCGCGCGCTGTGCGGTCTCGGTGCGGACGAAGCGAAGGCAGTGAGCAAGTTCCTGCGCGCCATGATCGACCGCGATGATCCGGATAAGGTGCTCCAGACCATTCTGCAGTCGGACAGCGCCATTGCGAAGGATGTCACGTGATCCAGCTAGCAGCATTGGCGAAGAAGCCGGTCCGGCCCGCCGACGATGCACCGCATCTTCTGTTGGTCGACGACGACCGCCGTATCCGCGACCTGCTGTCGCGTTTTCTCGCCAGTGAAGGCTATCGCGTCACAACGGCGCAAAGCGTCCGCGACGCCCGCGCCAAGCTCGCCGGCCTGAATTTCGATCTGTTGATCCTCGACGTGATGATGCCGGGCGAGACAGGGTTCGATCTGGCGCGCTCGATCCGCGTCGATTCCGACGTGCCGATTGTGATGCTGACGGCGCGGCACGAGGCCGAGGCGCGGATCGAGGGCCTTCAGCTCGGCGCCGACGATTATGTCGCCAAACCGTTCGAGCCGCGCGAATTGCTGCTGCGGATCTGCAACATCCTCAAGCGCACCTCGCCGGCGCCGGCGACCAAGGCTGAGACCATCGCTTTCGGTCCCTACCTGTTTCACATCGAGCGCGGTGAATTGCGCCAAGGCGAGGAGATCGTCCATCTTACCGACCGCGAGCGCGACATGCTGCGCGTGTTGGCCGCCGCGCCCGGCGAGACGGTGCCGCGCGGCGAACTGACCGGCGGCGGCGGCAACGCCAACGAGCGCGCGGTCGATGTGCAGATCAACCGGCTGCGCCGCAAGATCGAGCGCGATCCGGCCAACCCGCTGTTCCTGCAGGCGGTCCGCGGCATCGGCTATCGACTTGTCGCCGCGCCCTGATCCGGATGAGCACGCTCGACAATGGTCTGACGCTGATCCGCTCCGCATCGCGGCGGGTGTCGGCGGCCAATGGATGGCTGGGGCAGCGCTTCAACGACTTCATGCCGAAGGGGCTCTACGCCCGCGCGTTGCTGATCATGATCGTGCCGATGGTGGTGCTGCAATCGGTGATCGCCTTCGTGTTCATGGAGCGGCACTGGAACACGGTGACGCAGCGGCTGTCGGCGGCGGTGGTGCAGGACATTGCGGCGCTGATCGACGTCTATAAGAGCTACCCCCAGGACAAGGATAGCGCGGCGCTGCGCCGGATCGCGCAGAACCGGCTCGGGCTGGTGGTCGACTTTCTCGGCCCGAATGAAATGCCGCCGCCCGGGCCGAAGCCGTTCTTCTCGCTGCTCGACCAGTCGATCTCGAAACAGATCGGCCGCCAGATCGCGCGGCCGTTCTGGATCGACTCCGTCGGTCGCTCCAATCTCGTCGAAATCCGCATCCAGCTCGACGACGCGGTGATGCGGGTATTTGCGCTGCGCAGCGCCGCCTACGCCTCGAATTCGGAGATCTTCCTGGTGTGGATGGTCGGCACCTCGACCGTGCTGCTGATCGTGGCGGTGCTGTTTCTGCGCAACCAGATCCGGCCGGTCCTGCGGCTCGCCGACGCCGCCGAGAGCTTCGGCAAGGGCCGCGACGCGCCGAACTTCAAGCCGCGCGGGGCACGAGAGGTGCGGCGCGCGGCCTACGCCTTCATCGAGATGAAGAGCCGGGTCGAGCGCGCGATGGAGCAGCGTACCGCGATGCTGGCCGGCGTCAGCCACGATCTGCGCACCATTCTGACCCGCTTCAAGCTCGAGCTCGAACTGATCGGCGACGCGCCGGAGACGGAGGGGATGCGCAAGGACGTCGACGAAATGTCTGCGATGCTCGAGGCATATCTGGCGTTCGCGCGCGGCGACAGCGGCGAGCGGGCGCAGCCGACCGACATGCCGGCGGCGCTAGAGGAGTTGCGCAGCGACGCCGAGCGCCACGGCCACGCCGCCACTGCGGCTTTCAGCGGTCAGCCGGTTGTGACGGTGAAACCGGCGTCGTTCAAACGCTGCCTCGCCAATCTGGTGTCGAATGCCGCGCGCCACGCCGACGCCATCGCCATCACAGGACAGCGCGATCACCGTTATCTCACGGTGATGATTGACGACGACGGCCCCGGCATTCCGACGGCGATGCGCGAGGAAGTGTTCAAGCCGTTCCTCCGGCTCGACGACGCCCGCAACCAGGACGAAGGCGGCAGTGGCCTCGGCCTCGCCATCGCCCGCGACATCGCGCGCTCGCATGGCGGCGACATCACGCTGGGCGACAGCCCGATGGGCGGCCTGCGCGCGACGGTGCGGGTGCCGGTGTAGTTATTGCGCCGAGCACGGCGCGCTCCCGCTTGCGGGGAGGGAAGGCGCTTACTTCGCCAGTTCTTTCGATCGCTTCGCCGCCGCGGCCACCGCGCGGGTCATCAGCGGGCGGAGGCCGTCATCGGCCATCAGCACGTCGAGCGCGGCGGCGGTGGTGCCGCCGGGGGAGGTGACGTTTTTGCGCAGCGTGGCGGCGTCGAGCTCGGAACGGTGCAACAGTTCACCGCTGCCGGCGACGGTGGCGCGCGCCAGCGTCATCGCGAGTTGTTCTGGCAAGCCGGCCGCGACGCCGGCGTGCGCCAGTTCCTCCGCGAGCAGGAACACATAGGCTGGACCCGAGCCCGAGACGGCGGTGACCGCGTCGATCAGGCCCTCGTCCTCGACCCATTCCACCGCACCGGTGGCGCGCAGCAGCGCGTCGGCGGTCGCGCGCTGCGCCGCGGTGACATCGGAATCGGCGACTGCGACCGTGATGCCGCGGCCGATCGCGGCCGGCGTGTTCGGCATCGCGCGGACGATCCGGCCGCCGATCTGCGCCGAGAGCGTCGCGATCGGGATGCCGGCCATCACCGACACCACCAGCGTCGATCGATCAGCGTAACCGCGCAACACCTCGGCGGCGCCGGAAAAAGTCTGCGGCTTCACCGCGACCACCATCGTCGACACCGCGCCAACATCGGCGGCGGAGGCGTTGATGCGGACGCCGCGGGCGGTCAGCGCGCGGATCTCGTTGGAGGGCTGCGGGTCGATCACCACCACGTCGCCGGCGTCGAGCCCTTGCGCCAGCCAGCCGGCGAGCAGCGCGCCGCCCATCTTGCCGGCGCCGGCGAGCACGATATTGCCGCCGAGCTGTTGCAGGGCGGGTGACTTCGAAGCGTTGGCCATGGCGAGCATCCATCGCGCGCCGCGACGGCGGCGCGTTCTCGCAGGCGTTTTATGGGAACAGAGAGGGCGTCACAAGCGCTCGGCGCGAACCCGCGCCATGCAGGATCGTCCGCCGCGCGCGGTGGATCAGGCTTCGCCTTCGGTGTCGAACATCGCAGCAGACATCGCCTCGGCTGCCGTCTTGCCGGCCCACACCGTGAACTGGATCGCCGGATAGTAGCGCTCGCAGGCGTGGATCGCGCTGATCAGCATGGTCTCGCACTGCGCGTTGGTCGCCGACAAACCGCCCGGCAGCACCAGCGCCTGCCGGTACATGATCGTACCGGTTTGTGTCCATATATCGAAGTGGCCGACCCAGAGCTGCTCGTTGATCGCCGCGATCAACCGCTGGGTTTCGCCGCGCCGCGCGGAGGGGACCTTCATATCGAAGGCGCAGGCCAGATGCAGCGCCTCGATCTCGCTCATCCAGGTGAAAGACAGCGTATAATCGGTCCACTGCCCTTTCGCCGTGATGGTGATTTCGTCTTCGCCGGATCGCTCGAACACCAGATCGTTCGACGCCGCGATGTCTTCGACCGCCGCGAGCGGGTTGTTCGGGGAATCGAAGATGCCTTCGAGCATGGCCATGCCGTCTCGACTTTCAGTTTGGATGTGCCTGATACGCATGTGGCAGGCCGGTACGCGCCTGTGCCCGGTGGATCGTTGCAAATGTGTGATCCGGACGAACCGAGGTTGCAGAGATGAAATGATGTGATTTGCAGAATCCGTGCAATCCCGAGGCTGTCCCATCCACAGCCAAACGGCGGCCCGTCCACAGTTCGATCATAGGAGCGGAGAACAAAACGGAATCGGATTCGCCTCGGCCGAGTCCGGCGGTTGGATTTCACCTGTCGCGAGTCGGGCGGCGCGCCGTTAACCTTTGATTCGACGGCGCACGCTGGTAGCCTGAGGCTTAATCCAAAGCAGCAGACGAGTGCCCCGATGACCGACAGTGTGACCGATCCCGCCGAAGCGCCGGCGTCTCCGACCGCCGCAGCGCATCCGCGGTTCGCGCGGCCGCAACGCGTCGCCTTCGTGCAGTCGGCCTGGCACCACGACGTCGTCGCGGAATGTTGGGAGGCGTTCGCGCGCGAGATCGTGACACGCGGCATCGTCGCTTCGCAGGTTGATCTGTTCGAAGTGCCGGGCTCGTTCGAAATTCCGCTGCATGTGCAGACCCTCGCGAAGACGCGGCGCTATACGGCGATCGTTGCCGCGGGTCTCGTGGTCGATGGCGGGCTCACCGGCTTCGTCGCCGAAACGGTGATCAAGGCGCTGATGGAGGTGCAACTCCGCACCGAGGTGCCGGTGTTCTCGGCGGTGGCCACGCCGCAATCGTTTGAAAGTGGCGATGCGCAGATCGCGTTCTTCAAGCAGCACTTCGCCGCCAAGGGAGCGGAAGTCGCGCACGCCTGCGCTGACACTTTGCTCAGCCTCGAGCGCCTCCGCGGCCAGGTCGCGGCGGGGATCGTGTGAGTCGCCGCGCTGCGCAGCGCATGACGGCGTTCGATCTGTCGCAAGCCCTCTCCACCGTCATTCCGGGGCGCGCGGCAAAGCTGCGCGAACCCGGAATCCATAGCCCCTGTGTCCGCTATTCGGCAAAGCGGGGCGAACGCCATGCCTGACCGATGACACGGTGGTTATGGATTCCGGGTTCGCGCTGACGCGCGCCCCGGAATGACGAACGATAAGGCGATGACGAACGAGAGGAGGAGTGCTCAGTCGAACAGGCTCGACACCGACTCTTCCGACGCGGTGCGGCCGATCGCATCGGCAATCAGCGAAGCGATCGAGAGGGTGCGGATGTTGGCTGCGTTGCAGACCGCATCGGTCGGCTGGATCGAGTCGGTGATCACCAGCTCTTTCAGCTTCGAGGCGTTGATACGGGCGCAGGCGCCGCCGGACAGCACGCCGTGGGTGATGTAGGCGTAGACATCCTTCGCGCCATTGGCGAGCAGCGCGTCGGCGGCGTTCACCAGCGTGCCGCCGGAATCGACGATGTCGTCGATCAGGATGCAGGTGTAGCCCTCGACGTCGCCGATCACGTTCATGACTTCGGATTCACCGGCGCGTTCGCGGCGCTTGTCGATGATCGCGAGCGGCGCGTTGATCCGTTTGGCAAGGCCGCGGGCGCGCACCACGCCGCCGACGTCGGGCGACACCACCGCGACCTTCGACAGGTCGAAGCGGTCCTTGATGTCGCGCACCATCACCGGCGAGGCATAAAGATTATCGGTCGGGATGTCGAAGAAGCCCTGGATCTGACCGGCGTGCAGATCGAGCGTCATGACGCGATCCGCGCCCGCATGGGTGATCAGATTGGCGACCAGCTTGGCCGAGATCGGCGTGCGCGGGCCGGCCTTGCGATCCTGGCGGGCGTAGCCGAAATACGGGATCACCGCGGTGATGCGGCGCGCCGAGGCTCGGCGCAGCGCATCGGTGATGATCAGCAGTTCCATCAGATGGTCGTTGGTCGGAAACGACGTCGACTGGATGATGAAGACGTCGGAGCCGCGGACGTTTTCCTGGATCTCGACGAAGATCTCCATGTCGGCGAAGCGGCGGACGCTGGCTTTCGTCAGCGGCATCCTCAGCCAGTCGGCGATGTCGCGCGCCAGCGCTGGATTGGAATTGCCGGCGACCAGCTTGACGGAGCCGTTCTTGCCCGACATCGACGCGTCTCCCCTCGTCGCGGTGGATACAACGTTCAGCATATCGGTTGACTCACGAAAACGGGCGCTTTTGCGAGCGAGGTGATATCAGCCGGTGGCGTCCGATGGCAACCCGTCGCGGACGGTTTTCTGATGCGGATTCGACATAGGTATCGTTCAGCGCGCGGCGAAACTCAGGGGGCTCGCGGGCGTCTCGTCGTTTGCGGTGCCGCCGGGCTCGGCGCTGGCGATCGCGGGCCCGCGTGCGGACGGTGCGCTCGGCGTAGCCGGGGCAGACGTTGCCGGTTCGGCGGGTGAGCTCCCGTTAACCAAGCCGCTCAGCCCGGTGTAGCCCGCCTGTGCGATCCGGCGCAGCACGGTGTCGTCGGCCTGGCCCCATGCGTCACGGCCGGAACGGCCGGTCGCTTCCTCGCCGGACAGCCGCATCGTGCGCTGCTGGCTGCGGTCGTAGACGTCCCAGACCCAGGCGATGCTGGTGCGGTTGCCACGCACCTGCGCCGACAGATAGCTGCGCACCCGATAGGCGGCGGCGCCTTCGCGCGACACCACCGCGATATTGCGCAGCTTGGATTCGCTGTCGAGCATCGACACCATGCGGTCGAACACCTGCGGCGGCGGGCCGTCGATCGACTCGAACGTCACGGTCGAGCCGCCCGCCGAGGCAAGCGGTCCGGAACCGCCGCCCTCAGCCGTCACGCAGCCGCTCAATCCACCCAGGACTCCCAGCAACAGAACGGCGCGCATCAAGCGCGAGGTGGGCTGGCGGGGAGGATAAGCAGTCATGCGGGTTCCGTCGGAAGGCGCGGCGCAAAGGCCACCGGACGGACGAAGCGATATCGTTAAAATGCGTTAAGGTCTAGGGTGGGGCGACCCCCAGGTTAACGATTGGGGGCCGGTGCCGTTCAAGATTTCTGATATTTTTCAGCGAATTGGCTTGAATTTGGCGGTGACACGGCGGGTCCAATCGTAAACCAGTTTGGTTAATGGCCGTTCACTTTTCCCGGCCGCAGGCCAGCGATTGCGGCGCCTACGACTCCAGCACAATCGCATGGATTTGGCGGCCGTAGTCGGGCTCGCTGCGGTGGACCGAGCGGCGATAGCTGAAGAAGTTCTCGTCGGGGTAGGTGTCGATGCCGGTGTCGTCGATCGTCGCAACGCCGGCATTCGTCAGCCGCATCCGGATGAAGCCGCCGAGGTCGAACATCGCATGGCCGGGACGGGCTGCCGGGATGAAGAACCTCGCATGGCCGGGGTCGACGTCGGTGAAGCGGGCGACGAAGTCGTCGCCGACTTCATAGCTCGGCTGGCGGATCAGCGGCCCAATCGCCGCGATGACCCGGCCGCGCGCGGCGCCGAGGCTTTCCATCGCGTCGAGCGTCGCCTCCAGCACGCCGGTCAGCGCGCCTTTCCAGCCGGCATGGGCGGCGCCGATCACCCGCGCCGTCGGATCGGCGAACAGCACCGGTCCGCAATCCGCGGCGGTGACGCCGAGCGCCAGCCCCGGCGTCGCGGTGACAAGCGCGTCGGCGCGAGGGCGCGAGGCGTTGTCCCACGGCATCTGAGCTACCGCGACGTCGGGCGAATGCACCTGAAAAACAGTGAGGAACCGTTCCGGCGGCACGCCGATCGCCGCCGCCATCCGCCGCCGGTTCTCGGCGACATGCTCAGGGTCATCGTTCGAGCCGATGCCGCCATTGAGGCCGGCATAGATGCCCTGCGAGACGCCGCCCTCGCGGCTGAAGAAAGCATGGCGCAGGCCGGGCACCGCGGCGAGAAGCTTTGAGGCGATCGTCATGCGGGCTGTCCCTCCGCCGCCCGTTCGGCGTCGTCGCTCAGCGCCACCAGCGAGGTGATGTTCGGGTCGGACACGCCGATCACCTTGAACATCGAGCCCATCGCGCCGCGGCCCTCGCCGGTGAGGCGCCGCAGCGCGCCGGAAATGTCTTCCGACACCTGCGGGCTGGCCTTGGCCATCAGCGACAGCGCGCGTGTCTCGATCCCGAGCCGCTTAAGGAATTCGCCCTGCGTCACCGGGCCGTGGAGGCGGGCGCCGACATCCTCGGCGGCGCGTCCGAGCGCCTGGAAATCGACATGGGCGGTGAGGTCGGCGCGTCCGGGGTTCTGCAGCGGATCGGCGAAACTGTGCCGCGCGATCGCCTGGAAGGTGTCGCCGACATCGCTGCGGATGTGGCCGTAATCGATGATCAACGCCGCGCCGCCCTGATCCCGCAGCCGGGTGGCGATGGCCATGATCTCGGCGTCCGAGCGCCATTCGAAAACCGCGCCGGCCGGCGCCATTCGCACCAGATGCGGCAGCAGGATGTCGAAACGCGGGATCGGATCGGGCGCCACGCCGAACACCAGCTCGCCGCTGGCGCTGATCTCGACGACGCGCTCGTGCCAGCCGCTGTCGCGTTTCACCGCCTGATGGATCGGCAGCACGTCGAAATATTCATTGGCGAGGATCACCGCCGGCCCGTCGGGCACATCGGCGAAACTGTCATGCCAATGGATGTTGCGAATGCCGGCCAGTGTCGCCTTCTGCTTCTCGCGCAGCACCGGATTGATTTCGACCAGATGCACGCTGAGGGACTGGTAGAGCGGCGGCAGCACGCGCAGCGCCCGCAGCGCGTCGGCGATCATGGTGCCGCGGCCGGGACCGATCTCGATCAGCCGCAGCACGTCGGGCTCGCCGGTGGCCTTCCAAACTGACGCAGCCCACAGCCCGATCAGTTCGCCGAACATCTGGCTGATTTCGGGCGAGGTGGTGAAGTCGCCCTCGCGGCCGAGCGGATCGCGCGACACGTAATAGCCGTAGTCGGGATGGTTGAGGCAGAGTTCCATGTAGCGCCACACCGGCATTGGACCGGTGGACTTGATCAGTCTTTTGATCTCGACCAGCAGGGGCGAATTGTCGGTCACTTGAGCGCCTCGCCGGGTTTCGTGCTGACGCCGGAAGGCTGCGGGGCGACCGCGCGCCGTCGCGCCCACAACATCACGATGAGGCCGGCAATGACCATCGGCACTGACAGCAACATGCCCATCGTCATGCCGCCCCACAGGAAGCCGAGTTGAGGATCGGGTTCGCGGAAGAACTCGCTGGTGATGCGCGCCAGCCCGTAGAAGGCGAGGAACGCGCCGATGATCAGGCCGGGACGCTTCAACGCACCGGCGCGGATCATCAGCGCCAAGATGACGAACAATGCGAGGCCTTCGAGCCCTGCTTCGTAGAGCTGGCTCGGATGCCGCGGCAGCGGCCCGGCATTGGGAAACGCCATCGCCCATGGCACGCTGGAATCCGCCGGGCGGCCCCACAATTCGCCGTTGATGAAATTGGCGATGCGGCCGAGGAACAGGCCGATCGGCCCCACCGCGCAGGTGATGTCGCCGAGCGAGGCAATCGAAACCTTGTTCTTCCAACCGAACAGGAACACCGCGACCACGCAGCCCATGAAGCCGCCGTGGAACGACATCCCGCCTTTCCACAGCTCGAAAATCTCGGCCGGATGGGCAATGAAGAAGTCGAGATTGTAGAACAGCACATAGCCGGCGCGGCCGCCGAGAATGATGCCGATCGTCACCCATAGGATGAAATCGTCGAACTGGACGGGGGTGACCGGCGCCGGGCCGCCCCAGAGCCGCTCACGCTGCAGCAGCATCCGGGCATACAGCCAGCCGAGCAGGATGCCGCCGATATAGGCCAGCGCGTACCAGCGGATGACGAATGGTCCGATGGCGACTGCCACCGGGTCGAACACAGGAAAGGCGATGGCGAACAACGACATTGTCCGTTTGGATTAGCCTCAAAGTCTGCGTCGGTACAGCGCCAAAAGTCTCTCCCAATGCCGTTCGGCGGCGTGCTTGTCATAAACCGGTCGCATCGGGAAGGCGAAGCCGTGATGGGTGTTGGGATAGACTTCGACTTCGGCGGCGACGCCATCGGCCGACAGCTTCTCGCGCAACGGGCCGATCAACTCCGGCGGCGCCCAGCGGTCGGTCTCGGCGCAGGCGAAATACAGTTCGCCGCTGGCCTTGTGTGCGGTGTGGTGCGGGCTGTCCGGCGCATCGGTCATCAGATGGGTGCCGTAGATCGAGGCTGCGGCCGTGACCCGGTCCGGGAAATTGGCGGCGGCGCTGATCGCATAACGCCCGCTCATGCAATAGCCGACCGCGCCGGCCGGACCCTTGCTGGCCGCTGGCTGCATCGCCGCGAAGTCGAGCAGCGCCTTGGTGTCCTGCATCACCATCGGGATGGTGAGCGAATACATCAATTCGTACATCCGCTTGCGTTCGGGCGCGTCGTCGTCCGGTGGGATCGGGCCGAGCTCGAACACGCCGGCACGATAATATAAGCTCGGCAGCATCACATAATAGCCGCAAGTCCCGAGCCGCCGCGCCATGTCGCGCAGTTCCTCACGGATGCCGGGCGCATCCATGAACAATAGCACCACCGGATGCGGGCCATCGCGCTCCGGATGGGTGATGAAGGTGCTGACGCGGCCGTCAGGGGTGGGGATGTCGATCTGCTGCTCGATCATGCTGACGTCCGGTCCTCTGAACTGGGGCCTTGCGATGCCGCTTGGAACATCGCAAGGAATGCGAAACCTGACAAGGTGGCGGAGCCGCCGGGCGCGGCGGCTTGAAGTGCGGCGCCGCCATCGCCATTGTCTCGACCAGCTTGAGTTTCGACTGCAACCTCGCGCAAGCGACCCGGAGTTTTCGACATGACCCAGACCAACAACCGGATTTTCGACGAGATCGGACGTCTGATGAACGACGCCGCCGGCGCGGCGCAGGGCGTCAAGCGCGAGGTCGACTCGGTGGTGCGCAGCCAGGCGGAAAAGATCCTGCGCGACCTCGACATCGTCAAGCGCGAGGAATTCGAGGCGTTCAAGGACATGGTCCGGCTCGCCCGCGAGGAAAACGAGGCGCTCAAGGCGCGGATCGCAGCGCTCGAAGCCAAGCTCGGCCCGACATCGGAGAATCCGACGTCGGTGGCCTGAAGCCGGCCCGACAGGACCCGAGACGGGTCCTTGAAATGAGCGTCGGGCCAGGACGTTGACCGACCTGGGCCCGACCTTGCGTCCGACGAAATCGGTGCGAGCTAAGCCTGGCCGTGGGCGGACTTGACCGCTGCGCGGTCGATCTCGCCCTTGCCGGTTTTCGGCAGCGCGTCGACGAACACCACCTGTTTCGGCTTCTTGTAGCGCGCGATCAGACCGGCGACGAAGTCGGCCAGCTCGTCGGCGCCGACGCTGTGACCCGGACGGCAGACGCACACCGCCTTGATCGCCTCGCTCCATTGCGGATCGGGCACGCCGATCACGACAGCTTCCGCAATCGCCGGATGCTGGCGGAGCGCGCCTTCGACCTCGGCCGGATAGACGTTCTCTCCGCCGGTCTTGATCAACTCCTTCTCCGGGGCGCGGCCGGCGTAGAACAGATAGCCGTCAGCGTCGAACCGCCCCATGTCGCCGGTATGGTGCCAGCCGTTGCGGAAGGCGTGCTTGGTTGCTGCCTCGTTGTTCCAGTAGCCTTTAAACACGGTTGGACCGCGCAGCACGATCTCGCCGACCTCACCCGCCGGCAGTGGCTTGTCGTCGGCGTCAACCACCGCGACGGTGCGCCAGAACAGTGGCCGCCCGGCAGATTTCGGCCGGTCGCGATACGGTGAGAACGTCGACAGACCCGAGGTCTCGGACTGGCCGAAGGTCGCCCAGAACGTCGCCTGGGGGCACGCTTTCTCGAACCGCTCGATCGTCTCCGGCGTATCGAGGCCGGTGACCGCGCGGAGACTCTTTAATTGTTCCGGCTTGGCCTGATCGAGAACATTGCCGAGCATCGGCGCGAACTCCGCCATCACCGTCACCTGCTCGGCTGCGATATCGCGCGCCGCCTGCGCCGGATCGAATTTCGCCGCGATCACGCTGGCGCCGCCGGCCTGTTGCAGCGTCAGCATCAATCCGAGGCCGGTGACGTGGAACAGCGGCAACATGCCGAGATTGACGTCGCGCTCGCCGAGGCGCCAAGCCTCGATCAGCGAACTCTGCGCGATCAGAAGATTGCCCTGCGAGATCAGCGCGCCGCGCGGCCTGCCGCCGACCGCGGCGGTGTGGATGATGACGAATCCATCGGCCGCAGCGACGTCCGGCGGCGTGAACGCCTCGTCCGATGCAAGCTCGGCGAAGGGCGTGAACGGGGCGGGATCGTTGCCGATCGCGAAGATGCGCCGGACGCTTTCGAGCGACGGCTGCAGCGAGGCCACGATGTCACGATAGTCGGCGCCAGCGATCAACACGACCGGCGCGCCGTCGCCGAGCACAAATCCGATTTCCTCGGCGTTGAGCCGGTAGTTCACCGGCAGCAGGATCGCACCGATCAGGGCGACCGCGCCGATCAGTTCGACCATTTCGGGGCAGTTTTGCGATAGAATTGCAACACGGTCGCCCGGCCGGACATTCTCTCGCAGCAGACCGGCTGCGAGCTTTTCGATCCGTGAGAGGTATTTGCGGTGGGTGACGCGGACGCCGTCGAACACGAAGGCGGTGCGGTCAGAAAACAGCGCCGCGTTACGGCGATAGACGTCGCCCAGGGTGAAGTCGTGAAGCGCCATGCATTTCCCCCGTTTAAAGGCTTCAGCCGCGTGCGCCGGCCGGCCTGATGGTTTGCCTGAAGGCCGATAGGCCGCCCCCGGGAGCCCGCTTTGTAGCGAAGTTCGGCCGGGAAGGGACACCGAAACTTCGCCCCCAACGACCTGCCTGCATCCGCGCCCGCAATGGTTACCGCGCTCCGCCGGCAGCGCCTCCATTCCGGCGTCAATTTCGTCGCATCGACCGCAGCGGCGTCTTCCCCTCGATCCGGCGAAGGCCCATTTGATACGAGGACAAAGTGATGAATGTCCGGGCGCGCTGAGGAACATAGCCAACCTAGCCGAGTTGGACGCTCGCAACTTTTGGAGGTAGCCGATGGCGCACGATGCTCGAACTCTGGATCAGATCCGGCGCGATACGGAACGCGCCCGGGCGGGATTGACCGAAACCGTCGGCGAGCTGCGGGCGACCGTTGCCGACACCGCGAGCGACCTGCGCGAGCGCTATTCGCCGCAGGCGATCAAGGACGATGTCAGCCATTACATCAAGACGCGCGGCGAAGAGATCGCCGACAAGGTCAGTGACACCATCCGCAATAATCCGGTGCAGGCCGTGGCGGTCGGGGCGACGCTGGCCTATCCGCTGTGGAAGATTGTGCGCGCGATTCCGACCCCTGTGTTGATGGTCGGCGCCGGCCTGTATCTGGCCGGCTCGAAGTCCGGCCAGCAATTGACACAGCGCGCGTCTGACGCGGCGGTCGATCTCGCCGGGGACGTCGAGCGTCGGGCCCGCGCGTTCGGCGCCGATGCCGTCGACACCGCCGAAGCCGCAAGGGAATATGCAACCGGCGCGGCGCAGGCTGTGGGCGAGGCCGCCACCAGCCGCGCCAATGAATTCCGTCGCGCCGCGATCTCCACTGCCGCCGATTTGAAGAACAAAGGCGAGCAGTTCGGTCGCAATGTCTCGGCGCAGGTCGATGACCTCGGTCGCACTGCGGCTGCCGCGGGTGGAGCTTTCGCCGGGGAAGTCGACGATGTCGTGGGCCGCGGCGCTGGAATTGCCGGTTCTGTGACCGATACGCTCCGCGACACGGCGGCCTCGGTGCGCGACGCCGCCGCGTCGGTCCGTGACAACGCTGCAGATGCAGCGATGCGGCTGCGCGACAAGGTCAGCGAAACGGCAGATTCCGGGCTCGATGCGGCTGCGCGGGTTCGCGAACGCGCGACCGATATCGGCAATCGCGCTGGCAAGAGCTTCACGGACACCGTGAGCAATCACCCGCTGCTGGTCGCCGGGATCGGCCTCGTTGTCGGCGGTCTGATTGCAAGCGCGATCCCGCGGCTGCGCGCCGAGAGGCAGGTGTTTGGAAATGCCGGCCCGAAGATGCGGGACCAGGCCGAGAACACGATGGCGCGCGGCGTCGAAACGGTGAAGCAGAAGGGACGCGACGTCTATGAAAGCGCGGTCAACGCCGCCGAAGATGAGGGGCTGACGCGCGAGAAGATGGGCGATCAGGTCCGCGACCTCGGCGACCGAGCCCGCAAGGTTGCCGAAGCCGCGGTCTCGACCTTCGAGTCGCCGTCGCAGAACAAGCATTGAGATAGGGCGGAGATCAGTCATGGCCGAACAGATCGAGAAGACAGGGAACGGAGCCGAGGGAGCGCGGTCGCAGCCGCTGAAGTCGGTGAAGAAAGAAGCGCAAAACATCGCCGATCAGGCGGCCGCCGCGGGCCGAGATATCAAGGACCGCGTGGTCGGCCTCGCCGAGGATTCGGTCGACGCCGCGCGCGCCAAGGCCGAAGATCTGGCCGGGGCCGCCAGGGAGTTCCCGTCCGAAGCCGGCGAGACGATCAAGGAGCGCGCCAATTCGCAGCGCGAGGCCGGAGCCGACTACATTGGCGGCATCGCCGATGCGATCCGCCGCGCGTCGCGCGAATTCGACAACGATATGCCGATCGCCGGCGTCTATATGCGCAAGGCGGCGGCGAAGGTCGAGGACATCTCCGACACCGTGCAGCGCGGCGATATTTCGGAACTGGTGAAGGGCGTGCAGGATTTCGCCCGCCGCCAGCCGACCGCATTCCTCGGTCTCGCCGTGCTTGCGGGCTTCGGTGCTGTCCGGTTCCTGAAGAGCTCGTCGTCCGCCGGCGATCAGTCATATCGCGCGGCGTCGCGGGACGATCGCGACGATCGGAGCTGATGCGATGACGACACCAAGTAATCGCTCGATCCCGGAGCTGTTCGGCGACGCGTTCAACCAATTCGCCAAGCTGATCAACAACGAGTTCGATCTCGCCCGCGCCGAAATGGCCGACAAGGTCGGTCAGGCCGGACGCGCGGCGGCGATGATGGGCGCGGGGGCGGTGATCCTGATCCCAGGACTTGTGATGTTGCTGTTCGCGCTCGCAGCCGTGCTGATCGAGAACGGGTTCTCGCAATCGATCGCCTATTTGATCACCGGCGGCGGCACCGTGGTTATCGCGGCGGCGTTGATCGGCATTGGTCTCAGCCGACTGTCCCCCGAGGCGCTCACGCCGAACATCACGATCGAGCAATTGCAGCGCGACAAGGTCGCGGCAAAGGAGATGGTCAAGTGAACGATCGATCCCACCAGGGCAAAGTGATGCCGTTTATCAACGATCTCGGCGATGCGATGCGGCGCAATCCGGTCTCGACCGCGCTGATCGGCATGGGCGTCTTGTGGCTGTTCACCGGCGGCAGAGTCAGGGAAGGCGCGTCAAAGTTGGCGAACAGCGACTCGTTCGATCGCGTGAGCGATGTGGCGTCCGACGTTATCGGCGCCGGGCGGGCTGCGATGCACGACGTCAGCGACCGGGTCAGTGACCGCTTCGCCGACGTCAGCGATCGTGTCGGCCACGCGGTACATGCCGTGCGTGGCACCGGTGCGGCAGCGCTCGACCAAGCGAGCGATCTGGGCCGCCAGATTCCGGACGCTGGGACCGAGTTGCTCGGCGCGGCGCGGTCGCGTCTGACCGATCTGTTCAACGAGCAGCCGCTGATGCTCGGCGCGCTCGGCGTCGCGATCGGCGCTGGAATTGCGGCCTCGCTGCCGTCGACGAGCGTGGAAGCCGAGTTGTTCGGCGAAAGCAGCGACGAGTTCAAGGCGCAGGCCCGCGGCTTCGTGGATCGCGCCAGCGAGCGCGCCGGCGCGGTCGCGCGCGATGCCGTCAGCGCCGCGACCGAGGAAGCGCGTCGTCAGGGGCTGACGCCCGAGGGTGTGATGACCGCCGTCAACGACGTCGGCAACAAGGTCAAGCGTGCGGCCGATGTCGCGGCCGAGGAGAACCTCCGATTGGAGTGATGTGATGTCTGATGACAAAGCGCCCGATGACCGGCCTGGTGACGCAATGAAGAGCGGCACCAAAGAGCCTTGGAAGAAGCCGAACCAGAGTTCGCAGACGACCAGCCAGCCGCCTCCGGACAAGCCGGATCTCGAACGTTGGCAAGACACCAAAACCCACTGAGACCGCAGCTCGTGCTGATATCGAACCAAACAGCTCGCTCCGCGGGCTCAAGGCCGAGGCTCCGGCGTCGTGCTGCGATTGAGGTGGTCAGCGCGCCACACGACTATGAATCGCGCCTGCTGGCGTTGGTGGCGATTGCCGCCGCGGCTGTTCGGTTCTCCACGCCGAGCTTGGCGTAGATTTGCTCGAGATGCTTGTCGACGGTGCGCGGGCTGAGCCCCAGGATCTGCGCGATGTCGCGATTGGTCTTGCCCTTGCTCAACCATGCCAGCACTTCGCTCTCGCGGCTGGTGAGGCCGAATTCGGTTGCGAATTCCCTCGGCGAGTCGGCCGACGTGTCGCGCGCCAGCCGCAGCAGGAATTCGTTTGGCCCGAGCTTACCCATGTATTGCAGCCGCAGTTCGTCATTGCGCAGCAATGACGCTTTCATCGGCGTCTTGGGTTGCGCGAGGCCGCTGTGCAACTGCTCCAGCCAATCCAGCCACGGCTTCGGCAGATCGAGCCGGAAGCCCTCCGTCGAAACGCCGTCGGCGGCGAGCAACTTCTGCGCCTGCGGCGTCGCCCACAGCACCTTGCCGAGACGATCGACCGCGAGCAGGAAGCGCCCCGAGACGTCGAGCGCGGCGCGGGCGCTCTGGCTCAGCCGCGCATTGCCGAGATGCACGCGGATCCGCGCCAGCATTTCGGCGATGACGATCGGCTTGGTGACGTAGTCGACGCCGCCGGCCTCGAGGCCGCGGACGATGTGCTCGCTCTCCGTGAGGCCGGTCATGAAGATCACCGGTACGTCGGAGACGCCGGGATTGCGCTTCAGCCTGCGGCAGGTCTCGAAGCCGTCGAGGCCCGGCATCATCGCGTCGAGCAGGATGATGTCCGGCGTGATCTGCTCGACGATCCGCATCGCCGCGGCGCCGTCGAGCGCCACCATCACGGTCATGCCGGCGCCGTCGAGCGCATCGGTCAGCATCCGCAGCGTCTCCGGAGAGTCGTCGACGACGAGAACGATATCGCGCTTCTTCAGGTCATTGGTCATGGCGATACAGCGTGTTCAGGGTCTTCATGTACTGGTCAAGGTCGAATTGTTCGACCAGCGCGCGCATCTGAGACACGAACAGCCCTGACTCCGGATAGTCGTTGTTGATCTGATCGAGTTTCGACTCGATGCCGCGGATGTAGCCGATCTTGCCGAGTTCGATCAATTCCTCGACATGCTGCATCGGCGGACTCTGAAACTCGCCGGTGAAGTCGAGCGTCTCCTGAGCTTCGCCTTTGTGAATCCACTCCAGCTTGAGCAATTGTCCGATCTGTTCGAGCAGCCGAGGGATGTCGACCGGCTTCATCAGATAGCCGTCGTGGTATGGCTGCGCCAGCGGGGCGCCATGGGCCTCGATAGCGCTGGCCGAGACCATCAGGATGCGTGCGTAGTGATGTCCGTTGGTCCGCAGCGTTTCAGCGACGGTCCAGCCGTCTATTCCGGCCATCGAGATGTCGAGCAGAAACAGATCGGGCTGGCAGTGTTCGGCGAGGCTGATGCAGGTGTAGCCGTCGGGCGCGCTCAGCACGATGAAGCCGATCGGCGCCAGCAGTTCCTGCAGCAGATTACGCTGGGCCGGATCGTCGTCGGTGATCAGAATGGTTTTGCGCGGGCCGTGATAGCCGAGGATCGGCGCGCGGATCGCGCGGCTGCGGGTCGGGTTGGTGACTTCAGACAGCAGCAGTTTGACGCGGAACGTGGAGCCCTGGCCGAGCGCGCTGGTGACGCTGAGGTCGCCACCCATCACGCCGGCGAGCAATTTGCTGATCGTCAGGCCGAGGCCGGTGCCGGTGTGCGGCTGTGATACGCCGAGCGCGCCGCGCTCGAACGGCGCGAAGATCCGTTCGAGATCGTCGGCGTGGATGCCCGGCCCGGTGTCGCGCACTTCGAGTTCGGCCACCGGGTTGCGATAGTGCACGATGAAATGCACGCTGCCGCTCTGGGTGAACTTGATCGCGTTGGACAGCAGGTTGATCAGCACCTGGCGCAGCCGCTTTTCGTCGGCATAGACCACCGGCGGCAGATATTGCGGGCGCTTGAAGACGAACTCGACATCCTTGGCCGCAGCCTGCAGCCGGAACATGCCGACGAGCTGGTCGAGGAATTCGCCCAGCCGCACCTCGTCGCGCGACAGATACAACCGCCCGGCCTCGATCTTGGAAATGTCGAGCAATCCGTCGATCAGGCCGGAGAGGTGATCGGCGCTGCGCCGCATTAGCCGGATCTGGTCGCGCGGTCGCGGCGGCAGGCTGCTGTCCTGCTCGAGCAACTGCGCGTAGCCGCTGATCGCATTCAGCGGTGAGCGCAACTCATGGCTGAGCCCGACCACATAGCGGCTCTTGGCGAGATTGGCGGATTCCGCGACCTCCTTGGCGCGCTGCAACTCGGCGTCGGTCTGGCGGTGCGCATCGATCTCCTGCATCAGCAAAGTGGTTTGCCGCCGCGTCTCGGCCTCGGCAGCCTGACGACTCTGCCGCGCCAGCACGAACAACCAGGTCACCACGCCCACGATGATGGTGAGTGCGAAGAACAGCTTCCAGAGAATGTCCCACAGCACGATCTGCTGCGCCTCGGTCGCGGGCGAGGTCTGCAAATAGATCATCATCAGCGTCAGCCCGACCAGCCCGGCCGACACCATGAACACGCTGAGATAATGTCCGACCTGGGAATTGATCAGCGCATGCACGCGCCGCGGCAGAACTTTGCCGAGCGCGTCGGTGAACTGCGCGTCGAACCGCGCGTGCGGCTTGCACAGATCATGGCAGCGTGCGTCGAGCGAGCAGCACAGCGAGCAGATCGGTCCCGCATAAGCGGGGCAAGACGCCATGTCCTCAGGCTCGAACGAATGTTCGCAGATACAGCAATTGATCGCCGGCAGGTTTTGCCACGAGCGCTTCTGCTTGCGGGCGATGTAGAATCGCCCGCGCGTCAGGATGGCGATGACCGGCGCGGTGACGACGGCCGTCAGCAGCGCAACGAATGGCGCCAGCGCCTTGGCGGTCGGCCCGAATACGCCGTAGAACGCGGCGATCGAAATCACCGTGGCGATCGCCATCGAGCCGACGCCGACCGGGTTGATGTCGTAGAGATGCGCGCGTTTGAACTCCATATGCCGCGGCCGCAGGCCGAGCGGCCGGTTGATGACGAGGTCAGCGACCAGCGCGCCGACCCAGGCGATCGCGACGTTGGAGTACAGCGCCAGCGTTTGCTCCAATGCCTTGTAGACGCCGATCTCCATCAGCAGCAGGGCGACCAGCACGTTGAACACCAGCCAGACGACGCGGCCGGGATGGCTGTGGGTGAGCCGCGAAAAGAAGTTCGACCAGGCGATCGAGCCCGCATAGGCGTTGGTGACGTTGATCTTGATCTGCGAGAGCATCACGAACGCGCCGGTCAACGCCAACGCAAGTTCCGGTTGCGACAGCACGTAGCGGAACGCCTCGCGATACATGTGCGACGGCTCGGCCGCATTCTCCGGCTCGATGCCGTGGCTCAGTGCGAAATAGGCGAGGAAGGAGCCGGCCAGCAGCTTGATTGCGCCCGGCACGATCCAGCCCGGTCCGGCGCAGACCATCGCGGTCCACCACGCCGCTTTCGAGGTGTGGCGGTCACGCGGCAGGAAGCGCAGAAAATCGACTTGTTCGCCGATCTGCGCCACCAGCGAGAATACGACCGAAGCCGCGGTGCCGAACAGCAGCAGGTCGAGATGTCCTGCAGGATCGCCGTGCGCACCGGCGAAATTCGTCCAGCCGACGAAGGATTCCGGGCTCTTAATGGCGATCGCCGCGAACGGCAGGATGTGAAGCAAGATCCAGAACGGCTGGGTCCAGAGCTGGAATCGGCTGATCAACGTGATGCCGTGCGTCACCAGCGGAATGATCACCACCGCGCTGAACAAATAACCCAGCGGCAGCGGCAAACCGAAACACAGCTCCAGCGCGGTCGCGAGAATAACGGCTTCGATCGCGAAGAAGATGAATGTAAATGAGGCATAGATCAGCGATGTGACCGTCGATCCGATGTAGCCGAATCCGGCGCCGCGCGTAAGCAAGTCTATATCGACGCCACATCTGGCTGCATGATAGGCAATCGGCAGGCCGCAGCAGAAAATGATCGCGCTGACCACCAGGATCGCGGTGGTGGCGTTGGCGAAGCCGTAGTTCAGCGTGATGGTGCCGCCGATCGCTTCCAGCGCGAGGAAGGAAATCGCGCCGAGCGCCGTATTGGCGACCCGCAACGCCGACCAGCGTCGCGCGCTCTTCGCGGTGAAACGCAGCGCATAATCTTCGAGTGTCTGGTTGGCGACCCATTGATTGTACTGGCGCCGCACGCGGTCTATGCGCTGTCGCCCAACCACCCGCTTCTCCTCGTTGTCACGCTCCCATGCGTGAGAAAACCTACGTCGCGATCTTGCGATGCAACATACGTGATCTTGCGTATCGGTGAAGTGGAAAATTTCGTCGATCGTTCCCCTGACTGCAGACGCGTCCACGCAACACGAAGGGGTAGTTCATGTCAGACGAGAAAAAGCAGGGCCTTCACTCGCCGTTCCGACGCAAGCTTCTGATGGGCATGGCCGCGATCCCGGCGATGTCGCTGCTGCCGCGAACATCGTTCGCCCAGGCGCCGGCGACTTCCGTCGTCAACACAACCGGCCTGGCGGTGACCGATACGGAGGTCACCGTCGGAATCCTGCACTCGGTCACGGGCACGATGGCGATCTCGGAGACCGGTTCGGTGCAGGCCGAAAAGCTGGCGATCGAGCAGATCAACGCCGCCGGCGGCGTGCTCGGCCGCAAGATCAAGTTCATCCAGGAAGACGGCGCGTCCGATTGGCCGAATTTCGCCGAGAAGGCCAAGAAGCTTCTGGTCAACGACAAATGCGCCGCGGTGATGGGCTGCTGGACCTCGGCCTCGCGCAAGGCGGTGCTGCCGGTGTTCGAGCAATACAACGGTATGTTGTACTACCCGACCTTCTACGAAGGCCTGGAGCAGTCCAAGAACGTCATCTACACCGGCCAGGAGGCCACCCAGCAGATCATCGCGGGCCTCGATTGGGTCAACAAGACCAAGGGCGCCAAGAGCTTCTATCTGCTCGGCTCGGACTACATCTGGCCGCGCACCTCCAACAAGATTGCGCGCAAGCACATCGAAAATCATTTGAAGGACGCCAAGGTGGTCGGCGAGGAATACTTCCCGCTCGGTCACACCCAATTCAACTCGGTGATCAACAAGATCAAGCTCACCAAGCCGGACGTGATCTACGCGATCATCGTCGGCGGTTCGAATGTCGCGTTCTACAAGCAGCTCAAGGCGGCCGGCATCGACCTGTCGAAGCAGACGCTGTTGACGATCTCGGTCACCGAGGACGAGATCGACGGCATCGGCGGCGAGAACATCGCGGGAGCCTATGCCTGCATGAAGTACTTCCAGTCGCTCGACAATCCGAACAACAAGGAATTCGTCGCCGCATTCAAGAAGATGTGGGGCGAGAAGACGGTGATCGGAGACGTCACCCAGGCTGCCTATCTCGGCCCGTGGCTGTGGAAGTTGACCGTGGAGAAAGCCGGCTCGTTCGACGTCGACAAGGTGGCGGCCGCGTCGCCGGGCGTGGAATTCAAGGGCGCGCCGGAAGGCTACGTTCGGGTCCATGAGAATCACCACCTCTGGTCGAAGACCAGGGTCGGTCGCGCCAAGCTCGATGGCCAGTACGAACTGGTCTACGAGACCGCCGATCTGGTCGAACCCGATCCGTTCCCGAAGGGCTATCAGTAAGCCCGGCCGCGTTCCCACGCACTCTGCACGTCATCGCCGGGCAAAAGCGCGAAGCGCGTCTTCGCGAAACGACCCGGCGATCCATCCTCTTCGGAAGATGGATGCGCGGGTCAAGCCCGCGCATGACGGCCGGGGCGTGAGGCGGCACCGAGGACATCACCGAGTCCAGATCAAAATCCAATCCAGGAGCCAGCCTCCATGTTCGGCGATTATTCCATTGGCGATCTCGGCGCGATCTTTGCGATGCAGGGCTTCGCGGGCCTGATCCTGTTCTCGGTCTACCTGCTGATGGCGCTCGGCCTTGCCATCATCTTCGGCCAGATGGGCGTCATCAATATGGCCCATGGCGAGTTCATGATCCTCGGCGCCTACGTCACGTGGATGACGTCGAACGCATTTCAGACCTATCTGCCGTCGCTGTTTCCCGGCTACTTCTTCGTCGCGATGATCCTCGCATTCATCGCCTCCGGTGCGCTCGGCATGCTGGTCGAATGGGGGCTGATCAGACACCTCTACAGGCGGCCGCTCGATACGCTGCTCGCGACCTGGGGGCTGTCGCTGATCCTTCAGCAGGCCTATCGCTCGATCTTCGGCGCCCGTGAAGTCGGCGTCGAGTTGCCGCAATGGATGCTCGGCTCCAAGCAGATCACCGACACCATCGAAGTGCCGATCAACGGCATCTTCGTGATGTGCCTCACCGTGCTGATCACCGCGACCGTCGCCTATGTGATGTACAAGTCGCGCTGGGGCCGCCAGGTCCGCGCCGTGGTGCAGAACCGGGTAATGGCCGGCGCGGTCGGCATCAACACCGAGAAGGTCGACCGCACCACTTTCGGTCTCGGCTGCGGCATCGCCGGCATCGCGGGAAGCGCCTTCACCATGATCGGTTCGACCGGGCCGACCTCGGGTCAGCTCTACATCGTCGACACCTTCCTCGTCGTTGTGTTCGGCGGCGCGGCCAGCCTGTTCGGCACCATCGCATCGGCCTTCAGCATCTCGCAGGCGCAGTCGACCATGGAGTTCTTCATGTCCGGCTCGATGGCCAAGGTGCTGACCCTGCTCGCCATCGTCGCGATCCTGATGATGCGTCCGCAAGGCCTGTTCGCTCTCAAGGTTCGCAAATAGGAGTCACCGTCATGGAAAGCCCGCGCTTTCTCAGCCGCTCCGACCTCATCGGTCTCGCCGCGCTTGCTCTGCTCCTGGTCGTCATCCTGCCGCTCTCGTTGGATGTGTTCCGCCTCAACCTCGTCGCGAAGTATCTGACCTACGCCTTCGTGGCACTCGGTCTGGTGCTGTGCTGGGGGTTCGGCGGCATTCTCAGCCTCGGGCAGGGTGTGTTCTTCGGCCTGGGTGGCTACGGCATGGCGATGTATCTGAAGCTGGAAGCTTCCAGCGTCGCCAACACCAAGATCCAGTCGACTCCGGGCATTCCGGATTTCATGGACTGGAATCAGATCACGCAGTTGCCGTTGTTCTGGCAGCCGTTCCACAGTCTGACGCTGACGATCCTCGCGATCCTGATCGTGCCGACGCTGTTCGCCTATCTGGTCGGCGCGGCGATGTTCAAGCGGCGGGTCGGCGGGGTCTACTTCGCGATCATCACCCAGGCGATCGCGGCGATCCTGACGATTCTGATCATCGGCCAGCAGGGCTACACCGGCGGCATCAACGGCATCACCGATCTGCGCACGCTGAAAGGGTGGGACATCCGTCCCGACCACGCCAAGGTGATTTTGTACTTCGTCGAGGTCGCCTTCCTGTTCGGCTGCATCCTGCTGGCGCTGTTCGTGCGCCACTCCAAGCTCGGCCGCATCCTGGTGGCGATGCGCGAGAAGGAGGACCGGGTCCGGTTCTCCGGCTACAGCGTCGCTAATTTCAAGATCTTCGCGTTCTGTCTGGCGGCGATGTTCGCGGCGATCGGCGGCGCGATGTTCACGCTGAATGTCGGTTTCATGTCGCCGTCCTTCGTCGGCATCGTGCCGTCGATCGAAATGGTGATCTACACCGCGGTCGGCGGCCGGATGTCGATTTTCGGCGCGATTTACGGAACGCTGCTGGTGAATTTCGCCAAAACCAGCCTGTCGGAATCCTTCCCGCAGCTCTGGCTGTTCGGCCTCGGCGCGCTGTTCATCGCGGTGGTGCTGATCTTCCCGAGCGGTCTCGCCGGGATCTGGCGCGATCACGTCCAGCCGCTGATCGACAGGCTGATCAGCAAGCGCAAGTCCGGATCGGATCACAGTAACGGCAAGTCGTTCGGCAGGGTCGCCGACGGCGCCCCGGCAGAATAGGGAGGCAACCATGCTGATCGGCCATCAACAGCCCGACTTCCTGCTCGCGGTGGAGGGGCTCACCGTGTCCTTCGACGGCTTCAAGGCGGTGAACGATCTGTCGTTCTACGTCGAAGAAAACGAGATTCGCGTGATCATCGGCCCTAACGGCGCCGGCAAGACGACGGTGCTCGACCTGATCTGCGGCAAGACCAAAGCGACGTCCGGAGCCATCCACTTCCGTGGCAAGGACCTCACGAAGATGAAGGAAAACCAGATCGTCCAGGCCGGCGTCGGTCGCAAGTTCCAGACGCCGTCGATCTACGAAGACCTCACGGTGTTCGAGAATCTGGAGATCTCCTATCCGCAGGGCCGCTCGGTGTTCGGTGCACTGGCGTTCCAGCGCACCGCCGCGGTGCGCGAGCGGGTCGAAGAGGTCGCCGAGGCGATCTTCCTCAAAGACCGACTCGGCATGAGCGCCGACCTACTCAGCCACGGTCAGAAGCAGTGGCTCGAAATCGGAATGCTGCTGATCCAGGACCCCGATCTGCTGATGCTCGACGAGCCGGTCGCCGGCATGAGCGTGTCCGAACGCGTCAAGACCGCCGAGCTCCTGCACACCATCATCAAGGACCGCTCGGTGCTGGTGATCGAGCACGACATGAAGTTCGTCGAGGACATCGCCCACAAGGTCACCGTGCTGCACCAGGGCCAGATCCTCTCCGAAGGCACGATGGAGACGGTCAAGAACGATCCGAAAGTCATCGAAGTCTATCTCGGCCACTGAAGGAGGCGGACATGTTGGCAATTAACGATCTGCACGTCGCCTACGGCCAGAGCGAAGTGCTGCACGGGCTCAATATCAACGTCGCGCCGAACGAGATCGTCGCGATCATGGGCCGCAACGGCATGGGCAAGACCACGCTGATGAAGTCGCTGATGGGCATCATCCCGCAGCGTTCGGGTTCGATCACGATGCAAGGCGCCGAGCTCGGTGGTCTGAAGAGCTACGAGCGCGTCGCCAAGGGTCTCGCTTACGTGCCGCAGGGCCGGATGATCTTCTCGACCATGACAGTGAAGGAGAACATCGAAACCGGCCTCGTCGTGTCCGGCGAAAAGAATGTGCCGGGCGATCTCTACGAGTTGTTTCCGGTGCTGCTCGAGATGAAGAACCGCCGCGGCGGCAATCTCTCGGGCGGTCAGCAACAGCAGCTCGCGATCGCCCGCGCGCTCGCCACCAAACCCAAAGTGCTTCTGCTGGACGAGCCGACCGAAGGCATCCAGCCTTCCATCATCAAGGACATGGCGCGGACCCTGAAACGCATCCGCGACACCAAGGGCCTGTCGATCATCGTCTCCGAGCAGGTGCTGAGTTTCGCGCTCGACGTCGCCGACCGCGTGCTGGTGATTGAGAACGGCGAAATCGTCCGCGACGAGGCCCGCGACAGCGTCGATGAGGCGCAGGTCGCCAAATATCTGTCCGTCTGAGTCTGCTTATCCAACTACGTCCACTGGTTCAAAAGGGAGCTTCCGATGCCAGAGACATTGATCAAGGTCGATCTCACGCAGTCTGCCTATGACAACGAGATGGTTCACAACCGCTGGCATCCGGATATTCCGATGGCCGCGTGGGTCAATCCCGGCGACGACTTCATCGTCGAGACCTATGACTGGACCGGCGGCTTCATCAAGAACAACGATTCCGCGGACGACGTGCGCGACATCGATCTGTCGATCGTGCACTTCCTCTCGGGTCCGATCGGCGTCAAGGGCGCGGAGCCCGGCGACCTCCTGGTCGTCGATCTGCTCTATGTCGGCCCGATGAAGGAGAGTCTCTGGGGCTTCAACGGCTTCTTCTCCAAGCAGAACGGCGGCGGTTTCCTCACCGATCATTTCCCGCTGGCGCAGAAGTCGATCTGGGACTTCAAGGGCATGTACACCTCGTCCCGTCACATCCCGGGCGTGAACTTCGCGGGCCTGATCCATCCCGGTCTGATCGGATGCTTGCCTGATCCGAAGCTGCTGTCGACCTGGAACGAGCGCGAGACCGGGCTGATCGCCACCAATCCGACCCGCGTGCCCGGCCTCGCCAATCCGCCCTTCGCGCCGACCGCGCATATGGGCAAGCTGACCGGCGACGCCAAGGCCAAGGCCGGCGCGGAAGGCGCCCGCACCGTGCCGCCGCGCGAGCATGGCGGCAATTGCGACATCAAGGATCTGTCGCGCGGCTCGAAGATCTACTTCCCGGTCTATGTGCCGGGCGGCGGCCTGTCGATGGGCGATCTGCACTTCAGCCAGGGCGACGGCGAGATCACCTTCTGCGGCGCGATCGAGATGGCCGGCTGGCTGCACATCAAGGTCGACATCATCAAGGACGGCGTGTCGAAATACGGCATCAAGAATCCGATCTTCAAGCCGTCGCCGGTGACGCCGAACTACAAGGACTATCTGATCTTCGAAGGCATCTCGGTCGACGAGCAAGGCAAGCAGCATTATCTCGACGTCACCGTCGCCTATCGGCAGGCCTGCCTCAACGCCATCGAATATCTGAAGAAGTTCGGCTATTCCGGCGCCCAGGCCTACTCGATCCTCGGCACCGCGCCGGTGCAGGGCCATATCTCGGGCGTCGTCGACGTGCCGAACGCCTGCGCCACGCTGTGGCTGCCGACCGAGATCTTCGACTTCGACATGATGCCGACCTCTGCCGGGCCGATCAAACATATCAAGGGCGGCATCGACATGCCGATCTCGCAAGACAAGTAACAGCCTTTTGTTCCCTGCGCGAAGGGAGCGGGACGGTGCGGTTCTGCCGCCCCGCTCCCATCGCCGGGTCAGCTTCGAACGTGCGCGAGGGAAACGACGATGCCAGTCTATGAATATATGTGTGACGCCTGCGGGCCGTTCACGGATATGCGGCCGATGTCCGAATGCGACGCGCCGCAACTCTGCCCGACCTGCGACGAGGAATCGCCGCGGGTAATTCTCACCGCGCCGAACTTCTCCTGCATGCCCACCTCGAGCCGCAACGCGCACGCCACCAACGAGCGCAGCAAGCACGCGCCGATGAGCGTCGGCGAATACAAGGCCAAGCACGCCCCTGGCTGCGGCTGCTGCTCCGGCCTGAAGAAGCCGGCGCGGCTGCAGACCCGCACCAAGAGCGGCGCCAAGGGCTTCCCGACTGCGCGGCCCTGGATGATCAGCCACTGATCGGCTGGATCAGCTCGCCAGCACCGCGGCGACGCCGAGCAGGAAGCCGATCTCGAACATCTGCTCGGTGGCGCCGAGTACGTCGCCGGTGTAGCCGCCGAGCAGCCGCTTCGCCCACGTCGCGATCGTCGCGGCCAACGCCGCGCCGAAGCCGAGCCCGGCGATCAGCGCCACCGGTGACACCAGCAGCAGCGGCAGCGCCGCCAGCGCAACGGTGATCAGCACCAGCACCCGTTCGTCCTTGCGCATCGGCTCTTCGGCGTAGCTCACCTTCATCGCGCTGATTTCGCCCGCATAAGCGAGCTTGCGCTTGACGAAGCCCGGCGTCGCGCGTGCGGCGGCGTGGCAAGCGACCAAGGCTGCGAGCGCGGCCCAGAGCGGCAGTTGCGCCAGCGCCGTCGCGCGCAGTGCGACGTCGAGGCCGAGCGCCAATCCGCCATAGGTTCCGAGACGGCTGTCCTTCATGATTTCCAGCCGCCGCGCCACCGACCAGCCGCCGCCGAAACTGTCGAAGGTGTCGGCAAGACCGTCCTCGTGCATCGCGCCGGTGATGATGACCGAAGCGGCGACCGCCAACAGCGCCGCGAGGCCGTGGCCGAACAGCGAATTGCCCAGTAACAGCACCATCGCCGAGATCACGCCGATCCCGACGCCGACGATCGGAAAGAACGTCATCGCGCGTGTCAGCCAGTCCGGCTCCGGCGCGCGGTCGGAATCCGGCACCGGCAGAATGGTCAGAAAGCGGATCGCGTCGAGCAGTTGCGCGCCAGTGGGCGACTGCCGCGAGGGCTGGGAATCGTTGGACATGATGGTCCTTTGCGGGATCACTCTACTGCGCGCCGCGGCGTGCATTGGTCAACCGCGACCTTGGCCAAGATCGGCCTCGCAGCCGCTCTCTACGACGCAGGGTTGGATGTTTGCGGTAGGACAAATCAGGATCGGGGAACGATGGCAAGGTCGGAGCAACCAAAAAAAGCACACAGAATGATGTCTAGGACATCATTTGTGCTGACCAGGGATAGATGATTGATAGACTTGCCTCGATTCGGATAACGAGTTGGCCCAACGTGGCACCGATGTTTGAAGGCAGTGGGCGGATCGACGTCGCGCGCGAGGCGCCCTGCGGATAGCCGATCGGCTGCGAACGCAATTGGCCGCCGACGCAGCGGCAATGATGGAACTGAGGTCGATCCCGATGCGAGTGGGGCACGATCGCATATGATGTCTCCGGCGCAGAATCGCACCAAGGCTCCGGTCGCGCGCAACATTGCGCGCTGGCCGAGGGTGCGCGACCGATGACCGAACTCGCGGTCCAGCTGTGGTGTGTCGCCGCGCTGCTTGCGGCTGCGGTCGTCGCGGTTCCGCTGAGTCGCTGGCCCGGCCTCTCCACCGCCATCATCTACAGCGCGACGCTGATGGCCTGCGCCATCGCGACTGCGAGCGCGCTCACCTGGCTGCTCCTGCACGCCGATGCCGCCGCCGAGCGCACGCTGCCGATCGGGCTGCCATGGCTCGGCGCGCATCTGCGGCTCGATGCGCTGGCGGCGTTCTTCCTGGTCGTCGTCAATCTCGGCGGCGCGCTCGCGAGCCTTTATGCGCTGGGCTATGGCCGCCACGAACGCGCGCCGCATCGCGTGCTGCCGTTCTATCCGGCATTTCTCGCCGGGATGAATCTGGTCGTACTGGCCGCCGATGCGTTCTCTTATCTCTTGAGCTGGGAGTTCATGTCGCTGGCGTCGTGGGCGCTGGTGATGGCGCATCATCGCGACGGCGGCAATCGCCGCGCCGGATACGTCTATCTGGTGATGGCGAGCTTCGGCACGCTGGCGCTGCTGCTCGCCTTCGGCCTGCTTGCGGGCACCGCCGGAGACTATGATTTCGCGTCGATCCGGATCGCTCCACACTCGCCTTACGTCGCCACGCTTGTGCTGATCCTGATGTTGCTCGGCGCTGGCTCGAAGGCCGGTCTGGTGCCGCTCCACGTCTGGCTGCCGTTGGCGCATCCGGCGGCGCCGAGCCACGTCTCGGCGCTGATGAGCGGCGTGATGACCAAGGTGGCAATCTACGGCTTCATCCGCGTGGTGTTCGATCTGCTCGGGCAACCGGACTGGTCGACGAGCGGCATCGTGCTGGCGCTCGGCGGCATCACCGCGGCTCTCGGCATTCTCTACGCGCTGATGGAGAAGGACCTGAAGCGGCTGCTTGCCTACTCGACGATCGAGAATGTCGGCATCGTGTTCGTCAGTCTCGGCCTGGCTCTGGCGTTTCAGGCCAATGACGACAAGGTGCCGGCGGCGCTGGCGTTCACCGCGGCGCTGTTTCACATCTTCAACCATTCGCTGTTCAAGAGCCTGCTGTTCTTCGGCGCCGGCGCGGTACTGAGTGCGACCGGGGAGCGCGACATGGACAGACTCGGCGGGCTGATCCATCGTATGCCGTTCACCAGCGTGGTGTTCCTGGTCGGCTGCGTCGCGATTTCGGCGCTGCCCCCGTTCAACGGCTTTGTTTCGGAATGGCTGATCTTCCAGGCGGTGCTGCAGAGCCCGCAATTGCCGCAATGGGGCCTGAAGATCCTTGTGCCGGCGGTCGGCGGGCTGATGGCGCTGGCCGCCGCGCTGGCGGCGGCGTGTTTCGTCAAGGCCTATGGCGTCACCTTTCTCGGCCGGCCGCGCGGCGCAGCGACGATTGCCGCGAAAGAGGTCGATCGTTTCTCGCTCGCCGCGATGGCGATCCTCGCCGCGTTGTGCCTGCTCGCCGGCGTGTTGCCCGGCGTGGTGATGGATGCGCTGGCTCCGATCGCGACCAACATCCTCGGCAGCCGGCTGGCGCCGCAAAGCGGACTGGCGTGGCTTTCGATCGTGCCGATCTCTGGAAATCACAGTTCCTATAACGGCCTCCTGGTGGCGATGTTCATCGCGCTGTCGGCGTTGCTGCTGTTCGTCGCGATCCGGATGTTCTCATCGGGTGCGGTGCGCCGCGGACCGGCCTGGGGCTGCGGTTTCACCGATCCGGCCCCGCTCGCTCAATATTCCGCGGACGGGTTCGCGCAGCCGATCCGTCGCGTGTTCGGAACGCTGATCTTCCGCGCCCGCGATCACGTCACCATGCCGCCGCCGGGCGACACAGCGCCGGCGCGGCTCACCATCGAACTGCACGATCAAATCTGGGAACGGATCTACGCGCCGCTCGCCGGCGGCATCATGATCGCCTCGGCGCGTCTCGACAGGCTGCAGCTTCTCACGATCCGTGGTTATCTCAGCCTCGTCTTCGTCACCCTCGTCACCCTGCTGCTGGTGCTCGCGATATGGACGTGATCGCCGACATCGCGGTGCAGGGCTTGCAGATGCTGCTGGTGTTCCTGCTGGCGCCGCTGCTCACCGGCTTCATCCGCAAGGTCAAGGCGCGGCTGCAGCGCCGCCGCGGCGCGTCGATGCTACAGCCCTATCGCGATCTGATCCGGCTGCTGCGGAAGGACGTCGTGCTCGCCGACAATGCCTCCTGGCTGTTCCGCGCCACGCCCTACGTCACCTTCGCCGCGATCTGGGTCGCCGCCGCGCTGGTGCCGACCTTCGCCACTGGGCTGATGTTCAACTGGACCGCGGACCTGATCGTCGTCGTCGCGCTGCTCGGCACGGCGCGGTTCTTCCTCGCGCTCGCCGGCATGGACATCGGCACTTCGTTCGGCGGCATCGGCTCAAGCCGCGAGGTGATGATCGCCGCGCTCGCCGAGCCCGCGATGCTGATGATCGTGTTCTGCGTCGCCCTGGTCGCCGGCTCGACCCATCTGTCCACCGTCGCCAACTACATTGCCTCGACCGAGGTCGGCCTGCGCGTTTCGCTCGGGCTGGCGATGATTGCGCTGGTGATGGTCGCCCTCGCCGAGAACGCCCGTATCCCGGTCGACAATCCCTCGACCCACCTCGAGCTCACCATGGTGCACGAGGCGATGATCCTGGAATATTCCGGCCGGCATCTGGCGATGATCGAGTTCGGCGCCCAGCTCAAGCTGCTGCTCTACGTCTCGCTGATCGTCTGCCTGTTCTATCCCTGGGGCATCGGAATATTCGGCGCCGGCCCGCTGGCCTATCTCGCGGGCGCGGCGTTGTATCTCGGCAAGCTCACCGTCGCCGGCTTCCTGCTGGCGGTGTTCGAAACCGCCACCGCCAAGATGCGGGTGTTCCGTGTCCCGCAGTTCCTCGGCGCCGCGCTGATGCTGGGCCTGCTCGGCACGCTGCTGCTGTTCGTGTCGAAGGGGTTGTAGCGATGCACGGTCTCGCCTTCGACATTTCGCATTCGCTGGCCGGCGGTTTGGTGCTGGTATCGTTCATGATGCTGTATCAGGACCGGCTGACTTCGCTGCTCAACGTGTTTGCGCTGCATGCGGTCATGCTGTCGCTGGCGGTGGGATGGCAGGCGCTGATCCAGGACGCGCCGCATCTCTACGTCACCGCGCTGATCGCGCTGCTGTTCAAGGCGATCATCATTCCGGTCGCGCTGCGCCGCATCGTCTACAAGCTCGGCATCCACCGCGACATCGAGACCGTGGTGGGGATCGGCCCGACCATGCTGGCCGGGATGGGGCTGGTGGCGCTGTCGCTGGCGCTGATGCTGCGTGTCACCGCCGACGCTGATGCGCTGGCGCGCGAGGATCTTGCGTTTGCGCTCTCCGTCGTACTGCTCGGCCTGCTGTTCATGGTGACGCGGCGCAACGCGGTCAGCCAGGTCATCGGCTTCATGTCGCTGGAAAACGGGTTGATCCTGGCTGCCGCCGGCGCCAAGGGCATGCCGCTGGTGGTCGAGATCAGCGTCGCCTTCTCGGTGCTGATCGCCTTCATCGTCATCGGCATCGTGCTGTTCCGGATCCGCGAACGGTTCGACTCGGTCGACGTCTCGCAGCTCGACGTCTCGCGCGGAGAGCAGCGATGAATTTGTCCGGCCTCGATCCGGTGGTGGGCGTGCTGCTGATTCCGGTCTGCGCCGCCGCGGTGCTTGCGGTGCTGCCGGGCTACAAACTCACAGCGCAGCTCAACGTGCTGGCAAGCCTCGGCAGCCTGGTCTGCGCCGCCTCGCTGCTGGTGCTGCCGCGCCCGGCGCCGGGTCCTTACATCCTGGTCGACGATCTCAACATCGTCTTCATCGTGCTCAACACCTTCGTCGGCTTCACCACCAGCCTGTTCAGCGCCAGCTACATCGCCCACGAGCTGGAGACCGGCAAGCTGACGCCGACCTATCTGCGATTCTACCACGCGATGTATCAGATCATGATGTTCGGCATGAACCTCGCGTTCGTGTCCAACAATATCGGCCTGATGTGGGTGGCGGTCGAGCTGGCGACGCTGACCACGGTGTTGATGGTCGGCATCTATCGCACGCCCGCCGCGCTGGAGGCGGCGTGGAAATACTTCATCCTCGGCAGCGTCGGTATCGCGCTGGCGCTGTTCGGCACCATCCTGGTCTACATGGCAGCGCGGCCGGTGGTCGGCGAAGGGCAGGACGGCATGATCTGGACCGTGCTGGTGTCGCGCGCCGCCGGCTTCGACGCGCCGCTGTTGAACGTCGCCTTCGTGTTCCTGTTCCTCGGCTACGGCACCAAGGTCGGCCTTGCGCCGCTGCACGCCTGGCTGCCGGACGCCCACGCCGAGGGTCCGACGCCGATCTCGGCGGTGCTGTCGGGCCTGTTGCTCAACGTTGCGCTGTACGCGCTGCTGCGCTTCAAGGTGCTGCTCGCCGCCAATGCCGAAACCATGCCGCCCGGGATCCTGATGATCGTGATGGGGCTGGCGTCGCTGCTGTTCGCCGCCTTCATGCTGTATCGGCGGCGCGACATCAAACGGCTGTTCGCCTATTCGTCGATCGAGCACATGGGCATCATCGTGTTCGCATTCGGCATGGGCGGGCCATTGGCGAATTTTGCGGGCCTGCTGCACATGGTGATGCACAGCCTGACCAAGTCGGCGATCTTCTATGCGGTCGGCCACATCACCCAGGTCAAGGGAACGCAGTCGTTGTCGAAGATTCGCGGCATCACCGAGACCCATCCGGTGCTCGGCTGGGGCCTGGTCGTCGGCGTGGTGGCGATCGCCGGCCTGCCGCCGCTCGGCATCTTCATGAGCGAGTTCCTGCTGGTATCCTCGACCTTCGCGCGCTCGCCGTGGCTGGCTTTGCTGCTGGTATTTGGATTGCTGGTCGCGTTCGGCGCGTTGATGCTGCGGTTGACCGGCATCGCCTTCGGCGAGCCGCGCGGCAGCCGCGAACCCGTGAAGGCGTCTTACGTGCCGATGTTCGCGCATCTCGCTTTGGTGCTGATTGCCGGCGTCTATCTGCCGGCGCCGGTGGTGGCGTGGTTCCGGCACGTCGCCACGCTGCTGGGCTAGGGAGCAAGTTGATCCGATGCCGTCGCTGATCGATCTCAATCTCGAAGGCCTGCAGGTGGCGCGGCATCGGCCGTGGTCCCGCACGGTTGTCGACAGCGCGGTGTGGAGCTTCGCGGCCAAGATGCTGAGCGAGCAGCAGTGGCAGTTGCTCTCGCTGTGGGGGGAGCCGGCGATGGTGCACATGGCGCTGTTCGATCCTCGCACCGCCGAGATCGGAATCGTCAGCCTCGACTGCCCGCATCGCAGTTTCCCCTCGGTCGCAGCCAAGCATCTGCCGGCGTTGCGGCTCGAGCGCACCATTCGCGATCTCTACGGGCTCGTCCCTGAGGGCGCGATTGACGACCGGCCCTGGCTGGATCACGGCCAATGGGGCGTGCACGCGCCGCTCGGTGAGCCTGTCGAATTCCTGGCGCCGTCGCCGTCCTATCGCTTCCTGCCAGTCGAAGGCGAGGGCGCGCATCAGGTCGCGGTCGGCCCGGTCCATGCCGGCATCATCGAGCCCGGCCATTTCCGGTTCACCGTCTCCGGCGAGACCGTGGTGCGGCTGGAGCAGCGGCTCGGCTATGTGCACAAGGGCATCGACGGGCTGCTCGCCGGCGCGGAATTGTCGCGCGCCGCGCGGCTCGCCGGCCGCGTCTCCGGCGACAGCACGGTGGCCTATGCGCTGGCGTTTGCGCGCGCCGTCGAGGCCGCGGCCGAGATTGCGGTGCCGGCGCGCGCGGTGTGGCTACGCGCGCTCGTTGCCGAACTCGAACGCCTCGCCAATCATCTCGGCGACATCGGCGCGATCTGCAACGACGCGGCGTTCGCGCTCATGCTGGCCCAGTTCGGCGTGCTGCGCGAAAACGTGCTGCGCGCCGCGGACGCCGCCTTCGGCCATCGCCTGATGCGCGACGTGGTGACGCTGGGCGGCGTGACGCGCGATCTCGACGCGACCGGAACGGCAGCGATCCGCAAAGCGCTGGCCGTCGTGCGCAACAAGCTGCCGGAACTGATCGAACTCTACGACCGCACGGCGTCGCTGCAGGACCGCACCGTCGGGACCGGGATTCTCAAGGCGTCGCTGGCCGATCAGTACGCCGCCGGCGGCTTTGTCGGCCGCGCCTCCGGTCGCGCTTTCGATGCAAGGCGCACGCTCGGCTACGCCCCTTATGACGAGTTGCGCTTCGAAATCCCGGTGCGGACCGAGGGCGACGTCGACGCGCGCATCTGGATTCGCATCAGCGAGGTCGAGCAGAGCCTCGCGTTGGTCGACCAGATTCTCGATCGCCTGCCGGGCGGCGATATTTGCGTCGCCCCGGCGCTGCCGGAGCAGGTCTGCGAGGGCCTGGCGCTGGTCGAGGGTTTTCGCGGCGACATTCTGGTGTGGCTGCGATTGCGTGACGGCGTGGTCGAGCGCTGCCACCTGCGCGATCCGTCCTGGTTTCAATGGCCGCTGCTGGAAGCCGTGATCGAGGGCAATATCATCGCCGACTTCCCGCTGTGCAACAAATCGTTCAACTGCTCTTATTCCGGCGTGGATCTGTAGCGATGCGCAAGCTGCTGTTCGAGAGCCTGTTCGCAAAGCCCCTGACCGAAACCGCGCCGGCGCCGGACGAGACGGGTGTCGCCGAGCTTGCCGCGCTGGTCAACGAAACGGCGCGCCGCCGTCTGGGCCGCAGCCTCGCGATCCGCGAGGTCGACGCCGGCTCCTGCAACGGCTGCGAACTGGAAATCCACGCGCTCAGCAACGCCTATTACGACGTCGAGCGGTTCGGTCTGCGCTTCGTGGCCTCGCCGCGTCATGCCGACGTGCTGATGGTGACCGGACCTGTGACGCACAACATGCGCGAGGCGCTGCGCCTCACCTATGAGGCGGTGCCCGGACCGAAATGGGTCGTCGCAACCGGCGATTGCGCGAAAGATGGCGGCTGTTTCGCCGGTAGTTACGCGATTACCGGTGGCGTCTCTGCGGTGATCCCGGTCGATCTACACATTCCCGGTTGTCCACCGTCGCCGGTCCAGATCCTGCGCGGCCTGCTGGCGCTGCTCGACAGCGTTTCCGCGCGCGAGATCTCGCGCTGAAATAAGCGGATACCGCGAGATCGAACGTTTCGACCTGATATCCTTGGCGACGAGACTAATTACTAGTGCGTTTCGTATTTCCATCAGTTGCCCGTGTCCCCGGATCGCCTCACCCATCATGATCAGCGGGGAAGGGGTGATTCGTGATGGCCTGGATTTCAAGCGGAGGCGCGGGGAATTGTGCGCCGAATTTGTTCACGCGCATTTGGACTGTATTGCTGACCAGCGCTTTGATGACGGCGATTTCTGGCGCCATGCCGGCTCCGGCGCAGGCTCAGTTCGCCAGGCTGTTTGGCTTCGGTGACAGCTACGCCGATACTGGCGCTGCGCCCGGCGGCGCATATCGCCTGATTGGAACCTATGGGAGCGGCACGGTCAGCATCCCGTATTTTCCTTTTACGCTAACTCCGAACGACTTCTGGCCTTGTCCAAGTCCCACTTATACGAGCTGCCGGTTTACCGGCAGCACCAATTTCGTCGACTCGCTGCAATCGATCTACGGCCTTTCGAGCCTGACGAATTTTTCGATCGGCGGCGCCCGCACGAATAACACCAACACCATGCCGTTCCTGTCCAGCAGCTACGGACTGCCTTATGAACTGCAACAATTCGTTGCCAGCGGGATACGGTTTACTGATCGTGATCTGATTGCGCTGTCGATCGGCGGCAACGACCTGTCCGGCATCAATGTCGGCAACGGTGACCTCGCCTCCCAGAACCAGATCATCGTTGCGGGGGCGCTGCAGTCGGCCTCGAACGCCGTGGGCGGCGTACAGCAATTGGTGGCGGCAGGCGCGCGCAATATCGCATGGCTCGGCACCGGGAGTTCAAAATGGTTCCCGGAGCGGACCCTGGGCTCACAGGGGGCGACCCTCGGCCAATTCAACTTCAGCGACCCGCAGCGCGATGCATGGGCTGACGCCTACTACCAGCAGACCCAGCTGCTGCTGGCGCCGCTCGCGCAAGCGGGCGTACGCATCTTCCTGTTCAATTTCGGTATTCTGCAGCAGCGCATCCACGACAATCCTGGGATGTATGGGTTTGCTGGTGTCCCCGCGGGCTCTTTTGGGTGCGAAGCCGGGCCGGGGACCGGCTCGACGCCGGTGACGGTCGCGGTGAATGTCGCGGGCTGCTTCTATGAAAACTCGGTGCATCCGACCGGCGCCGCGATGGCGCTGATCGCCAACTACATGGCGAACCAGATCAACGCGCCGACCACGGTGGCGCCGCAGGCGGGCATCTCGACCGGCCTGCTCGGCGGCTTCTCGAATTCGGTGTTCGACCGCCTCGAGGCCAGCCGCCGCTTCCAGCCTTACGGCGTCAATGCCGCGATGGCCGCGATGCCGAGTAAGGCCGTCGCGCTGGCGGACCCGGCGGATCGCTGGTCGGTCTTCGGGGCCGCGAGCTACGCCGGCGGCAATCGCGACCGGCAGTTCTATGCCGCCGGCTATGATTACGGCGCAGCGGGCGGCTATCTCGGGCTCGAATACCAGTTCAATTCGAACTGGCGCGTTGGCGGGGTGTTCGGCTATTCGCAGCCGGACGTCAAACTTGCGGTCCAGGATGCGCGTAACCGGATCGACGCGTTCCAGTTCGCCGGCTACGGCTCCTACACCGATGCGCACTGGTTTGCCGACGGCCTCGTTGCCTATGGTCGTCAGGATTTCGCGTTGGAACGCCGCGGCATCATCGACGTCATCCGCGCCAACACCAGCGCTGACGTCTTCACGGTCGCCGGCCGCGGCGGCTATCTGTTCGATGCCGGCCGGCTCCGGGTCGGGCCGATTGCAGGGCTGAACTACACCAACGCCACGATCCGGGCCTATACCGAGACCGGCGACATCCTGCTCACCATGCTGGTGGACCGGCAGACCCTCAACACACTCACCGGCGACGCTGGCGTTCAGATCCGTTACCCGCTTCAGATCGGCAACGGCGTCTACACGCCGTTCCTCAATCTCACCGCCGCGCATGATTTTCTCGGCTCCAGCCACACCGTCACGACGACGCTGGTGACGGCGCCGCTGCTGCCGGTGCTGACGCCGGTGTCGGCCGATGGCGGCACCTATGGCAGAGTCGCGGCCGGCGTGTCGGCGGTGGTCGCCGCCAATGTCACGGCTACGCTGACGGGCACGACCAGCTTCGCCCGGCAAGGCGGCAACGCCGGTGGAGTCAGCGGCGGCTTCAAACTGGCTTTCTAGAACATGATCCCGAAAGGCGGACGCCGGCTTTCGGAAAAGACGATGCTGAGAAACAAAGCTGGAGCAGGATGACGACAAGGCAAGTCATCCCGCTCCAGCGTTGCGCTGGCCCGTCGCAGCGCGCCGCGCCGCGTCTGTACGCCGCGCTTGCGGGAGCCCTTGTCCCGTTTCAGACTAAGCGCTGAAATCGGCGCGCCGTAATCGTCGCCGAACCACACGGGAGGCGATGATGGGCAGCGCTCGGCTGAAGCATTACGGTTGGGGACGTGAAGGCGAGGGTATGACTGACGCCGAGCAGGCATTCGTGCTCGGCCGATACCGGCAGAAATTCGGCCGCGACAGCTTCAACACCATCGCGGTGCCGAAGCTCGGCGACCTGAAGCTGCCTGAACCGCGGATCACGCCGCCGGCCTCGCTGGCCCCGATCTGCTCGACCGACACCTATGACCGCGCCGCGCACACCTACGGCAAGTCCTATCCGGACTACGTCCGCGCCATGCTCGGCGACTACGACGCTGCGCCCGATGTCGTCGCCTATCCGCGCAACGAGGCGGAAATCGCCGCAGTGATGGATTGGGCTGAGGGCGCGGGCGCGGCGCTGACGCCGTTCGGCGGCGGTTCCTCGGTGTGCGGCGGCGTCGAATGCCGCGTCGACGGCAGTCGCTACAAAGCCGCGGTGGCGCTCGACATGCGCAACCTCGGCAGGGTTGTCGAAGTCGACAAGACCTCGCGCGCGGCGCTGATCGAAGGCGGCGCTTATGGCCCGGCGCTGGAGGCTCAGCTCAAGCCGCACGGCATGACGCTGCGTCACTTTCCGCAGAGCTTCGAATATTCCACGCTGGGCGGCTGGATCGCGACCCGCTCCGGCGGCCATTTCGTTAGTCTCTACACCCATATCGACGATTTCGTCGAAAGCGTCCGCGTGGTGACGCCGCGCGGCGTGCTGGAAACGCGGCGGCTGCCGGGGTCTGGCGCAGGCCCGAGCCCCGACCGGATGTTCATCGGGTCCGAAGGCATTCTGGGCGTGATCTCGCAAGCCTGGATGCGGCTGCAAGCGCAGCCGAGATTTCGCGCCGGCGCTTCGGTGCGCTTTCCGGATCTGTTCTCCGCGGCTCGCGCCGTGCGCGCGGTGGCGCAGGCGGGGCTGTATCCGTCGAACTGCCGCATCCTGGACCCGCAGGAGGCGTTCAACACCGGCGCCGCCAACGGCAGCGTCGCGATCATGGTGCTCGCCTTCGAATCCGGCGACCACCCGGTCGATGCGTGGATGGCGCGCGCGCTGGAATGCTGCGCCGATCACGGCGGCGCGACGGAGAAGGCCAACGCCGCCGAGGCGCATCGCGAAGGCGCCGCAGGCCTGTGGCGCAACGCCTTCATCCGGATGCCCTATGCGCGCGAATTCCTGACGCCGGCGGCGCTGATCAACGACACGTTCGAGACCTCGATCACCTGGGACCGTTTCGAGAGCTTCCACGACAAGGTCAAGTCCGCGACCGAACGCGCGATCGAGACTGCGACTGGTATCAAGGGCGAAGTCACCTGTCGCTTCACCCACGTCTATCCGGACGGGCCCGCGCCATACTTCTCGTTTCACGCGCTCGGCCGCCACGGCGCGCTGCTCGAGCAATGGCAGGCGATCAAGGATGCGGCGAGCGACGCCCTGATCGAAGCCGGCGGCACCATCACGCATCATCACGCGGTCGGCCGTGATCATCGCAAATGGTACGACCGCCAGCGCCCAGAGCTGTTCGCCGCGGCGCTGCGCGCGGCCAAGCGCGAGCTGGATCCGCTGGCGATGCTCAATCCGGGCGTCTTGATCGATCCATAGAGCCCTCGCACCCGATCACACGCGATCAATTCAATTCACTGCCACGAGCTTCAGAAAGGCGAAGCGCGGCGGGCGCGTGCTTGCGGCGCTGAAACGCGCCGCATTCCGGAGGAATCCGCGCGGGCTGGCCGGTCCGCTGGACCAAGGTTACCAATGCTTACGACTTTACTAACACCGCGCATCACATTGCAGCGCTTCGCTTAGTCAAATTTTAAGTCGGCCCGCTTACGTTACGTCACACAGTATGTTGAGTGCTTGAGAGTTGTGAGTAAGCCATGACAGAACCCCACCGCCCGCGGGTTAAATACGTCATAGGGCCCGACGGAAGTCCGTTAACGATTGCGGATTTGCCGGCCCCGGGGACGAAGCGCTGGGTGATCCGCCGCAAGGCCGAAGTGGTTGCAGCCGTCCGCGGCGGTCTTCTTTCCCTCGAAGAAGCCTGCAGCCGCTATACCCTCACTGTCGACGAGTTCCTGTCGTGGCAGTTTTCGATCGACCAGCACGGACTGGCCGGGCTGCGGACCACCCGCATCCAGCAATATCGCCAGTAAACATTCCTGCCAAAACGTTAATGAATTCCTGAAAGCCGGCCCCGTCTCGGGAAGCCGGCTTTCAACATATCTGCAGCAATTCGCGTCCGGTTAAGATTCGTTAACCTTATGGAAACCATCCCATAGGCAAGATTTGCCTAGTCGGCTTGTCGTGCCGAATCCGAGGGGCTGGTCTTGCAGAGTTTGCTGGGTTTTCTGAAAGGCTTGGGCGCTGCCCGGGTGATGGCCATGATCGCCGTCACCGTGGCGCTGCTCGGGTTTTTCGCTTTCGTCATCATGCGCGTCTCGCAGCCGCAGATGACGACCCTCTATACCGACCTCAGTGTCGAGGATTCCTCCAGCATTATCAAAGAGCTGGAGCGCCAGGCGATCCCGTTCGAAATGCGCAACGAAGGCACCACTTTGATGGTGCCGAAGGATAAGGTCACGCGGCTGCGGATGAAGCTCGCCGAGGGCGGCCTGCCGAAGGGCGGCGGCGTCGGCTACGAGATCTTCGACAAGTCGGACGCGCTTGGCACCACCAGCTTCGTCCAGAACATCAATCATCTCCGCGCATTGGAGGGCGAGCTCGCCCGCACCATCCGCGCCATCGACCGGATCCAGCAGGCGCGGGTGCATCTGGTGCTGCCGGAGCGGCCGCTGTTCTCGCGGGAAACGCCGGAGCCGTCTGCGTCGATCGTGCTGCGGGTCCGCGGCGCGCTGGAGCCGCAGCAGGTCCGCGCCATCCGCCATCTGGTTGCCTCGGCGGTCAACGGCCTGAAGCCGCAGCGGGTATCGATCGTCGACGAGGGCGGCCAGTTGCTCGCCGACGGGTCGGCCAGCGCCAATGCCGCCGACGGCGCCGCCGGCGACGAACGCCGCACCAGCTTCGAGAAGCGGATGCGCAACGAGATCGAGGGCATCGTGTCGTCGGTCGTCGGCTCCGGCCGCGCCCGGGTCCAGGTCACCGCCGATTTCGATTACAACAAGATCACCCAGACCTCGGACAAGTTCGACCCCGAAGGCCGCGTGCTGCGCTCCAGCCAGACCCGCGAGGAACAGTCGCAGACGTCGGCGGCCGACGGTCAAGTCACGGTCAACAACGAATTGCCCGGCAATCAGGGGCAGGCCGGCACCGGACCGCGCGACCAGAGCAAGAAGTCCGAAGAGACCAACAATTACGAGATCTCGCGCATCACCAAGACCGAGGTGACCGAAGCCGGCCGGGTGAACCGCCTGTCGGTCGCGGTGCTGGTCGACGGCATCTACACCAAGAACGAAAAGGGCGAACTGGTCTACGCCGAGCGGCCGAAGGAGCAGCTCGACCGCATCGCGGCGCTGGTGCGATCGGCGATCGGCTTCGACCAGAAGCGCGGCGACCAGATCGAGGTCGTCAATCTGAAATTCGCCGAGGCGCCGCAGGTCGAGAAACTGCCGGAGCAGGCCGGCCTGCTCGGCATGTTTCAGTTCACCAAGGATGACATCATGAACATGATTCAGCTCGGCGTGATGTTGGTGCTCGGTCTGGTGGTGCTGTTCATGGTGATCCGCCCGCTGGTCAAGCGCGTGCTGGCCTCCGATCCGGGGCCGGAAGGACCCGGCTTGCCGGCCCTGACTGACGGCAGCGTGCCGCAGATCGGCGCTGATGGGCAGCCACAGCCCAGCATGATCGACATCGCCCAGGTGCAGGGCCAGGTCCACGCCCAATCGGTCCATCGCGTCGGCGAGCTCGCCGATCGCAATCCCAACGAGACCGCAGCCATTGTCCGACAATGGCTGGCCGAGCCCGCTTAATCCGCCATGGCCGCACCTCCCGCCACAACAACCGGCACCGAAGACTTCGCCAGCGTCGTCGCCTCGCTCGCGGAGCGTCAGAACGGCCGCCCCGCCTCGAAGCCGATCTCCGGCCCGAAGCGCGCCGCCATCCTGATGCTGGCGCTCGGCGAACAATACGGCGGCAAGATCTGGAGCCTGCTCGACGACGAGGAGGTGCGCGAGCTGTCGTCGGTGATGTCGACGCTGGGAACCATCGAGCCGGAGACGGTCGAGGACCTGTTGCTGGAATTCGTGTCGCGGATGTCGGCTTCCGGCGCGCTGATGGGCAATTACGACGCCACCGAGCGACTGCTGCAGAAATATCTGCCGGCCGACCGTGTCACCGGCATCATGGAGGAAATCCGCGGTCCGGCCGGCCGCAACATGTGGGAGAAGCTCTCCAACGTTCAGGAGGAGGTACTCGCCAACTATCTGAAAAACGAATATCCGCAGACCACAGCGGTGGTGCTGCCCAAGCTCAAACCAGAACACGCCGCCAAGGTGCTGGCCATCCTGCCCGAGGACATGGCGCTCGACGTCATCAACCGCATGCTGCGGATGGAGTCGGTGCAAAAGGAAGTGGTCGAAAGCCTCGAGCGGACGCTGCGCTCCGAATTCATGTCGAACCTGTCGCAGACCCGCCGCCGCGACGCCCACGAGGTGATGGCGGAAATCTTCAATAATTTCGACCGCCAGACGGAGACTCGCTTCATCACCTCGCTGGAAGACGACAACCGCGAGGCGGCCGAGCGCATCAAGGCGCTGATGTTCACCTTCGACGATCTGGTCAAGCTCGACGCCGGCTCGGCGCAGACGCTGATGCGCAACATCGATCGCGACAAACTGGCGATCGCGCTGAAGAGCGCCAACGAAGACGTCCGCGGCTTCTTTCTCGGCAACATGTCGTCACGCGCCGGCAAGATGCTGCTCGACGATATGGGCGCTCTCGGACCTGTCCGGCTGCGCGACGTCGACGAGGCGCAGGCGCTGCTCGTCAACCTCGCCAAGGATCTCGCCGCCAAGGGCGAAATCGTACTCACAAAGAACCGCGCCGACGACGAACTGGTGTATTGATGGCCGCTCCCGCGCAGAAATTCCTGTTCGACAACGATTTCGGGGCGCCCGACAAGGCGCGCGAAAAGGCTGCGGCAGCGGTCGAACTCGCGCAGCAGGTCGCCGCAGCCGAACAGCGCGGCTATCAGGCCGGCTTCGCCCAGGCGCAGCGTGAGGTGCAGGCCGAGGCCGAGCGGCGCAGTGCGGCCGCGCTGGAGCAGATCGCTCGGGCGATGCAGTCGATCTTTGCCGGCATCGGCGCCGTCGAAATTCGGATGGAAACCGAGGCCGTCGAAGTCGCAGTGGCGGCGGCGCGCAAGCTGTGCACCGAACTGATCGCCGCCGAGCCGCTCGCGGAAATCACCGCGCTGGTCGGCGAGTGTTTCCGGCAGTTGGTGTCGACGCCGCATTTGGTGGTTCGGATCAGCGACTCGCTCTACGAGGCCGCGCGTGAGCGCATCGAACTGCTGGCCAAGCAGAGCGGCTTCGCCGGGCGTCTGGTGCTGTTGTCCGATCCGGAAATCGCCGGCGGCGATTGCAAGATCGAATGGGCCGATGGCGGCGTGGTGCTGGAGCGCGCCGCGATCGAAGCCAAGATCGGGGAATTGGTCGGACGCTACATGGCGTCGCGCAACTAACAAGATCGAGGATTGAACATGGGTGAAAACGACGGCCAGGTGCCGCTTCCCGATCTGAACAGCGCCGATGCGCCGTTGCTCGCGGATGTCGGATACAACGAGGAAGAGCAGACGTCGCGCGTCGCCGCTGATCTCGAAGCGGTGTTCGACGTGCCGGTGCAGGTCTCGGCCGTCCTCGGCCGTTCCAAGATGGATGTCGGCGAGCTGCTCAAACTCGGGCCCGGCGCGGTGCTCGAACTGGACCGCCGGGTCGGCGAGGCGATCGACATCTACGTCAACAACCGCCTGGTGGCGCGCGGCGAAGTGGTGCTGGTGGAAGACAAGCTCGGCGTCACCATGACCGAAATCATCAAGGCGGAACGCAACTAATTCGCAGCCCGCGACGGCGCGGCAAGATACGGGATCACAGGAGCAAACCATGCGCCTTCTCATCGTTGGCACCCTGAAGGGCCAGCTCACCACGGCGACCAAGATCGCGATCGACAACGGCGCGGCGGTCACCCACGCCTCCGACAACGAGCAGGCGATGCGGGTGCTGCGAGGCGGCAAGGGTGCCGACCTGCTGCTGGTCGACGTTGCGATCGATATCCGCGATCTGGTGATGCGGCTCGAAGCCGAGCACATCCACGTCCCGATCGTGGCCTGCGGCATCGCCAGCGACGCCCGCGCCGCCGTCGCCGCAATCCATGCCGGCGCCAAGGAGTACATCCCGCTGCCGCCGGATCCGGAGCTGATCGCAGCGGTGCTGGCGGCGGTCGCCAACGATTCCCGCGAGCTGGTGTATCGCGACGAGGCGATGGCGAAGGTCGTCAAGCTGGCGCAGCAGATCGCCGGCTCCGACGCCTCGGTGATGATCACCGGCGAGAGCGGCACCGGCAAGGAAGTGCTGGCGCGCTACGTCCACACCCGCTCGCACCGGGCGAAGAAGCCGTTCATCAGCATCAACTGCGCAGCGATCCCCGAGCATCTGCTCGAATCGGAGTTGTTCGGCCACGAGAAGGGCGCCTTCACGGGAGCGATCGCGCGCCGCATCGGCAAGTTCGAGGAAGCGACCGGCGGCACGCTGCTGCTCGACGAAATTTCCGAGATGGACGTCCGGCTGCAGTCGAAGCTGCTGCGCGCGATCCAGGAGCGGGTGATCGACCGCGTCGGCGGCAGCCGTCCGGTGCCGGTCGATATTCGGATTCTCGCCACCTCGAACCGCAATCTGCAGGACGCCGTGCGCGCCGGCACCTTCCGCGAGGACCTGCTGTTCCGGCTCAACGTCGTCAATCTGAAGATCCCGCCGCTGCGCGAGCGGCCGGCCGACATTCTCGAATTGGCGCAGCATTTCGCCCGCAAATACGCAGAGGCCAACGGCGTGCCTGTCCGGCCGATCTCGGTCGACGCGCGGCGCGTCCTCACCACGAACCGCTGGCAGGGCAATGTCCGCGAGCTCGAGAACACCATTCACCGATCAGTGCTGATGGCGTCGGGCGACGAGATCGGCGCCGACGCGATCCTGACGCCGGACGGCGACCGGCTCGACCAGACCAAGACGCCGCCGGCGGTGGCGCACGCCACCTTCGCCGCCGAGCAGGTCACCCGCGCGCTGGTCGGCCGCACCGTCGCCGACGTCGAGCGCGATTTGATCCTGGAAACGCTGAAGCACTGCCTCGGCAACCGCACCCACGCCGCCAACATCCTCGGCATCTCGATCCGCACGCTGCGCAACAAGCTCAACGAATACGCCGACGGCGGCCTGCCGATCCCCGCCGCTGGCGGTGGCGAGGCGCGGGCCTTTGTGCAAACGGCGTGACGGGCGAGCCGTCACCCAGGTGGGAGCATGTCGTCATGCCCCTTTGCGCATCCTACGACGCCGGTGCCTGCAGCGACCTCATCACGAATATTTCGGCGCGTCGGGATTGCGGAAAATCTTGATCGGCTCGCCGGGCGTGAGCTTCGGCGCGGTCAGCACCGAATAGGCGTACAGCGCGAGATAGGCGCAGGCGAGCGCGCCGACGCAATAGAACAGCCAGATTGCCACACGCCGCATTCCGCCGATCCTTCATCCGCGACAGATGGCGATATCATAGAGGAAATCAAACGCGCATCAGAGTGTTTTCGGGCGGAGTGGGCGCCGGTCCGCGGATCGCAGCATGATCCGAAAAGCGGATACTGGTTGGATCTGCTCTATCGGAAATCGATGCTGCGCAGGATGACTCCGGCGGGATTGCCTTCGAGTTCTGCATGGACGAATTTGTGTTCGGCGCGTTGCTCGATGCTGGCGCGCAGCCGCATGAACTGCTGTTCGCGCTGCGCCGCTGGAGTCCGCTTGGCGCCGTCGAGGAAATCCATCGCGTCGGAGCTGATCGCGCAGGGCACCTCGGTGTAATCGTCCATCATCGAAAACAGCACGACCGACCGGTCGCCGTCATAGCCGCGAAATTTGCCGCTCGTGAATGTCATGCGGATGATCCTCGTGTTGGGCAGGCGCTGCGCCGCGGGTTACGGCTGGTTGGCGCTGGCCTCGGCTTGACGCGCGTCGCGAACGGTTTCGGGGTCGATCGCGACCATTTCGATCGCGTTCTGATGCGGCGGCGCGCAGGGCAGGGTGATCATCGTCGCGACGCGCCGGAACACCGGGAACGACAGGCCTTCGATGAGTTCTTCGTCGGTGACGACGTCATAAGCACCGGCCGGCAATTCGCGGTCGATGCCGCGCAGCCGGAACGGTTGGTGGAAGACGATCGTTTCGCGGCGCGTTCTGGTGGTCATGGACGCCTTCCTGCATCCGGCCTGCACGCTCTTTGATCAGGCGATGATCAGGCGGTCTGTCAGCGCCTGGCTTGCATGGTCTCACGCGGCCGTCGCTACGGCGCGGCCTCACAGCCAGCGCGATCATCCGCGATGCTGCGCCTTTTCACCCACGATAGCCACTGAATTCTCCGCAGCTTTGACAGGGCCGCTCACAACATCTTGTTTTCCGGGTCTCAATCGCCATCTATCAAATGCGGCCGGCGATCACTTCCGATCATGCCCAACGGCGCGATTGCAGAGATCCAGATTCATGAAACTCCGTGTCGGCTACGAGATCACCTACGATTTTCCGCAGCCGACGCCGATGCTGATCGTTTTGGGGACGCATTTCACCCGTGCGTCCGACGTTATCGTGCCGGATTACCTGACCGTGGATCCGCCAGTCCCGATCACGCCGTATCGCGACATGTTCGGCAATTGGTGCAGCCGCCTCGTCGCCCCTGCCGGCCGGACGCGGCTCGCGGCAGACGGTATCGTGCGCGACCTCGGCGTGCCCGACCCGGTAGCGCCGTTGGCGATCCAGCACGCTGTCGAAGATCTGCCCGCTGACACGATCGTCTATTTGCTCGGCAGCCGCTATTGCGAGACTGACCTGTTGTCGGACATCGCCTGGAAGATGTTCGAAACTACGCCGCCGGGCTGGCCGCGGGTGCAGGCGATCTGCGATTTCGTCCACAATCATATCGCGTTCGACTATCAGCACGCCCGCGCCACCCGTACCGCGCATGAAGCGTTCGACGAAGGCCGCGGCGTCTGCCGCGACTATGCGCATCTGGCGATCACGCTGTGTCGCTGCATGAACATTCCGGCGCGCTACTGCACCGGCTATCTCGGCGATATGGGCACGCCGAAGCCTTGGGCCGCGGGCGATTTCGCCGGCTGGTTCGAGGCTTATCTCGGCGGCCATTGGCACACCTTCGATCCGCGCAACAACGTTCCTCGGCTCGGACGGGTTCTGATCGCGCAGGGTCGCGACGCCGCCGACGTGCCGATCACCCAGACCTTCGGTCCCAACACGCTGGTCAGCTTCAAGGTCTGGACCGACGAAATCGACGACAGCGTCGCCGGATTGCGCTGAGCGCGCGAAACGCGAGAGCTTTTCCGGTTCTGATTGAATCCGAACCGGAGCCCTACCGTTTTGTCTGACTCGTTTTCTTCATGCGAACCGGTGCCCACTTCGCTCGAAAACGCTATAGCTTGCCGGCATCGAATCGCCGCGGGCTTCGTCCGCGTGCTGCGCCTGCGAGATCGCATGACCACCTTCACCCCGCATCAGGACGACGCGCTGAAAGCCGTCGGCGCCTGGCTGAAAGCGAAGCCCGGCCGAAACGGCACGCCGCTGGTGTTCCGGCTGTTCGGCTATGCCGGCACCGGCAAGACCACACTTGCGCGCGAGATCGCCGATGGCGTCAGCGGCGAGGTGAAATTCGCGGCCTTCACCGGCAAGGCGGCGCTGGTGATGCGCAACAAGGGTTGCGACGACGCCTCGACGATCCATTCGCTGATCTATCGCACCAAGGAGAGCGGCGTCGAGCAACCGAGTTTTGAGTTGTGGGACGACGCGCCGGCCTCGAAGGCCAAGCTGATCGTGATCGACGAGTGTTCGATGGTCGACGAGGAACTCGGCCGCGACCTGATGTCGTTCGACTGCCCGCTGCTGGTGCTCGGCGATCCGGCGCAATTGCCGCCGATCCAGGGCGGCGGCTTCTTCACCGATTGTGAGCCAGACGTGATGCTGACCGAGGTGCATCGGCAGGCGCAGGACGATCCGATCGTGCGGCTGTCGATGGACGTGCGCGAGGGCCGCGGACTCGAGATCGGCAGCTATGGCGAGACCGAAGTGGTGACGAAGGCCGCGCTCGATCCGCAGCGGGTGATGGACGCCGACCAGGTGCTGGTCGGCCGCAATAACACCCGCCGCGCCTACAATGCCCGCTTCCGCCAGCGTCTCAACATCGAGGACCCGCTGCCGGTCGGCGGCGACAAGCTGGTGTGCCTGCGCAACAACCGCAAGAAGGCGCTGTTCAACGGCGGGCTGTGGCGGGTGAAGTCGCGCGCGCCGACCAAGTCGAAGATCATCACGCTACGGGTGACGCCCGACGAGGATTTCGGCGGCCGGCTCACCAAAGTCTCGGTTCGCAACGAATGCTTCGCCGGCGGGATCGAGGATATTTCGTGGGATCAGCGCAAGCCCTACGATGAATTCGACTACGGCTATGTGCTGACGGTGCACAAGAGCCAGGGCTCGCAATGGGACGACGTCGTGCTGTTCGACGAGAGCTTCGCGTTCCAGGACAGCCGCGCCCGCTGGCTCTACACCGGCATCACCCGGGCGGCGAAACGGCTCAGCATCGTCGTGTGAGCCCGCTGCAGCGCTGCCGAGCGAACCAAGCTGATAGCCCGGTCGATCGAATTGGCCCGTGATTGTATGCCCTCGCCGGCCTGTGCCTACGCGGCGCGGCGATGGGCGACGAAGCTGCGGATGATCTGTTGCTGCGGCTCCGACAGGTCGAACTTCACCAACGTCCGATCGGGGTCGCTGGCGACGATCACACCGTGCAGCTTGCCGGGCAAGCCGTCGATGCCGAGTGTGACGGCGCAATCCGGGCCAAGCGCTTCGATCGCGTCGGCGAGCCGCGCGCCGGCTTCGGAAATATCCCGCACTTGCACGGCGTAAGTTCTGCCTCCGGCCTCGATCGTTCCGGGGCGCTCGATGTCGATCCGGGCGTGCGCGCGGCGATCGACGTCGGCGGTCGAGGTGCGGATCACGCGGGTGAGAACGCCGCGCAGATTGTCAATCCGGCTGGCGATTTCGACCGAACCGTCCTGAATCTCGACAGCGCGCCGTCCCGTTTTCACCGCTTCGCTCGAGACCGTGACGATCTGCGCCGCGACGTTGCGCGCCGCCTGTGAGGTCTCGGCGACGGCGCGAGCGATCTCGCGCGTGACCGTGCTCTGCTGATCGATCGAGGTCGCGATCACCGCCGATACCTGGTCGACATTGCGGATCGCATCGCCGATCGCGTTGATAGATTCGACCGAGTCGGATGTGGCCTGCTGGATCTCGTCGATCTGTTGCGAGATCTCGCCTGTGGCCTTGGCGGTCTGCTCAGCCAGCGACTTCACTTCCGCAGCGACCACGGCGAAACCGCGGCCGGCGTCGCCGGCGCGAGCCGCCTCGATGGTGGCGTTGAGCGCCAGAAGATTGGTCTGACCGGCGATCTCGCTGATCAGATTGGTAACCGCGCCGACCCGCGTCGCCGCTGCGGACAGCTTGGCGATCATCGTCTCGGCCTGGCTGGACGCATTGACGGCCCGGAGCGTCAGATTGCGCGACGACGTGACCTTGGCGGCAATCTCGTTGATCGACGCGCTCAGCTCGGACGAACTGGCGGCGACCATCTGCGATGTCGCCAGCGCCTGCTCGGCGGCTGCGGCGACGCCACTGCTCTGCTGGCCGAGCATTTCCGCGCCGGTGGTCATCAGCACTGCGCCACGGGCCATCAGGTCGGTGCGGCTGGCGACCTGGTCGACCGCAATCGCGGTCTCGCGCTCGACCGTATCGGCCATGTCGCGAAGCGCCTGCCGCTTGGCGTCTTCGGCGATGCGGCGGAGCTCCGCGTCGCGCGCGGTGTCGGCGCGGGCCTTTTCGATCGCCTTGACCTTGAATGCCTCGATCGCGCGCGCCATGTCGCCGAGTTCGTCGGAGCGATCGAGCCCCGGCAGCCTGATCTCGAAATCGCCGTCGCCCAACCGGGTCACCGCGGCCGACATCCCGCCGAGCGCTGACGACATCCGGCGAGCGATGAACAGCGTCACTGCGCCGAGCAGCACGATGATCAGTCCGGCTGCGACCATGACCCGCTCAATGCTGCTCCAGACCTGCGCCTCAAGATCATCAACATAGACGCCGGTGCCGATCACCCAGTTCCAGGGTTGAAAACCGGCGACATAGGAGATCTTCGGCTGCGGCCTGTCGGCGCCGGGCTTCGGCCATCGATAGTCGACGAAGCCGGCGCCGCTCGCTTTCACGGTATCGACGAACGCCACGAACAGGCGCTTGCCGGTCGGATCCTTTTCGTCGGACAGGTCTTTGCCGTTCAGCTCGGGCTTGACCGGATGCATCACCATCTTCGGACCGAGATCATTGATCCAGAAATAGTCGCCATTGCCGTAGCGCATCTTGGCGATCCGTTCCGCCGCGGTGATTTGTGCCTGCTGGTGGGTGACCAGGCCGCGGGTGGCGGCGTCGTGCTCGTCGCGGGCGATGCCGAGGGCGAGCTCAGTCATGTGCACCAACTCATTGTGGCGTTGCTCCCGCAGCGCGTCGTCAAGAGTATTAGCCTGCATGATCGCGAGGCCGATTAGGCCGCAGAAGCTGAGTGCAATAATCGAGTAGATCTGAAAACCGAGCGAAAGCCGGGGCAATTTCATTCGACACATCCTGGGGCGTGACGAGACTTAATCAATGGGGCGGACGATAGTGCCAAGTAGTCGATCGCAGTTGAGATGGTGTTAATCCGTTGCGACCACGGCGTATTCCACGGCGTGGGAAATCGCGCGCCGCCGCTCCACGCTGTCGCCAACTAATCGCGACGGTTCAGTTCGCGGGCCGCGCGATGAAGGTCATCCGCCATGGATTGTGGCCGATATTGACGTCTGCGCGGATCGCGGCGAATCCCGCGGCGGCGAGCTTGGCGAGAATCTCGGCTTCGCTGTAACGCTGAAGGCCGATTTTGGTCCGGAGCTGCCGGTAGTCGGACAGTGCGGTCCGTGCCAGCCCCCACAGCGCGTCCTGCAGGAAGCCGTGCTTTGCTGCGAGGCGCAACAGCGCGATCACGTCTCGGCTCATCCCGACGTGCGGCTGCAGGATGTCGCCGAGCACCAGCTTTCCACCGCGCCGCAATAGCCGGCGGATCAGCGTCAGCGTCTGATCCAACTCGGCCGGCGACATGTATTGCGCGACCGAATTTATCACCACGAGGTCCAGCGAGCCGTTCGGCATCGGCTGCAGATCGTCCAGCGAACGAACCTTGATGTTCGGATGATGAGCGAACCGTACGCTCAGCCGACCGCGCACCCCGGGTGCTGGTTCGGCCAGGATCAGCGTGCCGCAGGCCGCCGCAACCTTGGCGGCGGACAGCGCTTCGCCGCAGGAATAATCCAGTACCGTTGCGTCCGGGGCTCCGATGTAGCCGACGATATCTCGGGCGATCTCGTCGAAATGCACGTCGCGATGGCGCTTGCTGACATAGATCGTGTGCGTGGAGTCGTAATAGTCGATCCAGTCGTCCATCGAGGCCTCGAAGCCGGCGGGAAAGGCTCGAATCCGGGGTGTGTGACGCAGCGGCCGGATCGTCCTTCGGAGCGGAAGTCCGCGCCCGATTTTGTTCCAGCAACGGAACACGGCGGAATTTGGCGCGTTGGTAGGTGGTCTAACGCGTTTTGCGGGGCTGACCAACGAATACAGCCAAAAAATCCAAAAAATCATCGATGCGGGCTACCCGGTTTTCCGGGATTTCGCCGATCGCCCAGCTTAACCGACCATATCTCCATCACTGCAGGGAAAGCCGCCGTGACCAAAGTCAAATCAGCTTCCATCGCCCCCGAACTCGACACCCCGACTGATCTGCCGCAGCAGTCCGTCGACAAGATCTCCGCTACGCTCAACACGCTGCTCGCCGACGCCTTCGCGCTGTATCTGAAGACGAAGAACTTCCACTGGCATGTCAGCGGCCGGCATTTCCGCGACTATCATCTCTTGCTCGACGAGCAGTCCGAACAGATCTTCGCCACGACCGATGCGCTGGCGGAACGAGTCCGCAAGGTCGGCGGCGTGACGCTGCGTTCGATCGGCCACATCGCCAAGCTGCAAACGATCGAAGACAACAACGAGGACTACGTCCCGCCGCGCGAAATGCTGCGCGAGCTCATGAATGACAACAAGAAAATGGCAGCGGCGATGCGCAAGGCGCACAAGATCGTCGACGATTGCGAAGACGCTGCGAGCGCCGGGCTGCTGGAGAATTTTATCGACGAAACCGAGCGCCGGACCTGGTTCCTGTTCGAAGCCAGTCGCCAGGAAAGCAGCAACGAAACATAACTGAGTGATCCCGAAAGCGCTTCACCGCCAGCTCGGCGGTCTCGCGCTTTCGGTCCGTTCGCCCTACCACATCGTCTGGCCGGCGCGTTCCGGCCAGACCCGATCGTACTCGTCTCCACCGACGCGATTGTCTGTCATGGACGCGAGGATCTGGCCGGGCGTCGGCAGGGTCTCCGGATCGACATGCTTGACCGGATTCCACAAATCGGACCTGATAATCGCGCGGCCGCACTGAAAGTAGATTTCCTCGACCGTCATCACCATGACGGTGCGCGGCAATTTCCTCTGGACGCGAAACGATTCCAGCAATTCGGCATCGGCCGAAACAATGGCGCGCCCATTGATCCGCAGCGCATTTATCGAACCGGGGATCAGCAGCATCAGCGCCACGCGCGGATCGCGGACGACGTTGCGCAGCGAGTCGATCCGGTTATTGCCGCGCCGGTCGGGGAGCATCAGCGTTTTGTCGTCATGGATATGGAGGAAGCCGGGCAGGTCTCCGCGCGGCGAACAGTCGAGTCCCTCGGGGCCGCTGGTCGCGAGCGCCGCAAATGGCGACCGTTCGATCAGAATGCGATATTGCGGCGTGATCCGATCCGCGACCTTCTCGGTCGAGGCGTCGTTCGGGATGCCGTAGATCGTCTCGAGGTCCGCGACCGATGTAATCGCCGAAATCGTCAAAGCGCTGCTCACTTCTTGCCTGGCTCTTGATCGCGGATGATCTTCAGAAGCTCGCGGGCGTGATCGTCGCGGCCCGCGACATTCATGATCGTATAATCGGCATCGTTGCTACCGTCGACCGTTCGGCTCACACGGTCCGCAATGGTGCCGTCGCTGCTGCGCGCGCGCATCGCGATCCGGCTGGCGAGGACGTCTGCGGGGGCGGTCACCAGCACCACGATCACGTTCTCATAGGCCTGCCGGGCCTGGGCGATCACGGTGCGCGAGACGTTCGCCACCACGGTGCGGCCTGCGCGAATGTCGCTGTCGATCGTGCGTAGCAGGCCGTAGGAATGGCCGTGCGCCTGCCAGTGCAGCGCAAACTCGTCCGCGGTGACCATGTTCCGGAAAGCCTCGGGCGTGCTCTGCAGATTGTCTTCCGCCAGCGAGGGCTCGCGCGTAACGACGCGACGCGCAAAGGCTATGCCGCTCTCGCCGAGGCTGGCGGCCTTGGCGATGCCGAGCAGCGTGTCCTTGCCGGCGCCGCTCGGGCCGACCACCAGCACCAGCCGGCCTGGTCCAAGCCGGCTCTGCTGGGTGATCACGGTCGCGATCCCGGTCATGCCACGCGATGCCCCTCGCGCCAGACGCTACGCACCGCCGGCACGTCGTGGGCGACGTGGACGCGGATCAGATCGGCCCGCTTGCCGACCGCGATCTCGCCGCGATCGGGGAGCCCGACCGCTTCGGCGGGCGCCTTGGTGACGGTGCGCACCGCAGCGGCAAGATCGATCGCCGGCGCGCGCAGCGGCAATTGCAGCGCCGCCATCAGTAGACTCGAGGGGATGTAGTCCGACGACAGGATGTCCAACAGTCCCTCGCGCGCCAGATCGATCGCGGCGATGTTACCGGAATGCGAGCCGCCGCGCACCACGTTCGGCGCCCCCATCAGGATGTCGATTCCCGCTGCATGGAGTCCACGCGCGGCCTCGATCGTGGTCGGGAATTCGGCCACCGCCACCCGGTCGCGGATGGCGTCAACGACGTTCTCATCGGTGGTGTCGTCGTGGCTTGCCAGCGGAATCTCGTGCTGGTGCGCCAGCGCGACGATCGCCCGCATATTGGCCTCGGCGTAGGTTTCCTTGCAGTACAGCCTTCGCGCGAACATCGCGTCGAGCTCTGCGTCGGTCGTGCCGGCGCCCTTGCCACGGTAGTAGTCGCGCAGCTTCTCCTCATCGCGAAACTGGCGCTGACCCGGGGTATGATCCATCAGCGACATCAGCCGCACGTCGGGGCGGCCGATCAATTCCTTGGCCTCGGCGACCACATTCGGCATCGGGATTTCGCAGCGCAAATGCAGGAAGTGCTCGGTGCGGAGCAGGTTCGCGTCGCGCGCTGCCGAGATCGCTTCCGCCAGCACGCCGGCCTGTCCGTCGACGTCTTCCGCGCCTTCCTCACGCCAGACCCTCAGCGAATCCAGCACCGTGGTAATGCCGCAGGTCGCAAGCTGACTGTCGTAGGACACCACGGCCGCGATCGGATTCCACTGCACCTTCGGGCGAGGCATGTAGTGCGCCTCGAGATGATCGGTATGCAGCTCGATCAGGCCGGGGATCACCAGATCACCGCCCATATCGAGGCTGCCCGCGGGAACGCCGGTTTCGCCGATCTCGGCAATGCGGCCGTTCTCCATGGCGATCCAGCCGCGCTCGATGACGCGGTCGGCCAATACGATGCGGGCGTTGCGCAGAACGAGTTCTGAGTTGGTCGTCATCTACTTCTTCTTTCTTCAGGCCGCCGCGGCGAAGCTAGCGACATCGATCAACCGGTCGGCGATCCGTGCGCGCACCTCGTCGTCGTGGACGATGGCGATCATGGCGACGCCATCGCGCTTCTTTTCGTCGATCAGGCTCATCACCACCTCGCGATTGGCGGCGTCGAGCGACGCAGTCGGTTCGTCGAGCAGCAGGATCGGAAAATGCGCGATGAAGCCGCGGGCGATGTTCACGCGTTGCTGCTCGCCGCCCGAGAATGTCGCGGGCGGAAGCGTCCACAGCCGCTCGGCGATGTTCAGCCGTTTCAGCAGCTCGCCTGCGCGAGCACGCGCCTCGTCCTTGGCGACGCCGTTCGCGACGAGAGGCTCCGCCACCACGTCGACGGCCGCCACCCGCGGCACAGCGCGCAGGAACTGGCTGACATAGCCGATGGTGAAGCGGCGCAGCTCCAGCACCTGCCGGGGTTCGGCGGTGGCGAGATTGATTGTCGCACCGCCATGCAGAATGTCGATGCGGCCGGCGTCGCAGCGATAATTGCCGTAGACCATCTTCAGGATGGACGACTTGCCGGCGCCGGATGGGCCACCCAGCACCACGCATTCGCCAGCGTCGACGTGGAACGACACGCAGCGCACCACGGGAAGCCGCACGCCCCCTTGCAGATGCATGGTGAAGGCTTTTTCGGCATCGGTCAGTTGAATCATAGCGGACATTGGCGTGCTCATGGCGGTAGGATCGATGCGACAAGAAGCTGGGTGTAGGGCTCGCGCGGATCGTCGAGCACCTGATCGGTGAGGCCGGTCTCGATCACGCGACCGCCCTGCATCACCATCACGCGATGCGACAACAGCCGCGCCACTGCGAGGTCGTGGGTGACGACCACGGCGGCAAGGCCGAGGTCGGTGACGAGGCCGCGGAGCAGATCGAGAAGTCTCGCTTGCACCGAGACGTCGAGACCGCCGGTCGGCTCGTCCATGAACATCAGCCGCGGCTCGGTCACCAGATTGCGCGCAATCTGCAGCCGCTGCCTCATGCCGCCGGAATAGGTCCGCGGCGCGTCGTCGATGCGGTCGAGCGCGATCTCCACGCGTTGCAGCCACGACGAGGCGGTATCGCGGATTTGGCCGTAGTGATTCCAGCCCACGGCCATCAGTCGTTCGCCGACATTGGCGCCGGCCGACACCGCCATCCGCAATCCCTGCGCCGGGTCCTGGTGCACGTAGCTCCAGTCGGTGCGAAACAGAAACCGCCGCTCGGCTTCTCCGAGCTCCGCGAGATCGCGGAGCACGCCGTCACGCATCCGGTACGAGACCTGCCCGGTGCTCGGCGTGAGTTGCGCCGACAGCATTTGCAGCAGGGTCGACTTGCCGGACCCGGATTCGCCGACGATCGCCAGCACCTCGCCGGGGTAGAGCTTGAACGAGATGTCGCGGCAGGCTTGCAAACGACCGTAGGATTTCGAGAGGTTGTCCGCGACCAGCAGTGGCTGATCGGTCGGAGTCAAAGAGGTGCCATCAAGCATCGGCGCTCTCCGTTTGCGGCGCGCTCTCGCTGCCGCGATGCCCTTGCGCCTGCCGTGTCTCGCAATAGTCGGTGTCGGAGCAGACGAACATCCGCCCGCCACGATCGTCGGTGACGATCTCGTCGAGATAGGAATCCTCGGCGCCGCACAATGCGCAGGGCGCATCCTGCCGATACCGCGTGAATGGATGATCCTCGAAGTCGAGCGACACCACCTGCGTGTAAGGCGGGATCGCGTAGATCCGCTTCTCGCGGCCGGCGCCGAATAATTGCAGCGCCGGGCAGTCGTTCATCTTAGGATTGTCGAACTTCGGCGTCGGCGACGGATCCATCACATAGCGCGCATTGACCTTCACCGGATAGGCGTAGGACGTCGCGATGTGGCCGAACTTGGCGATGTCCTCGTACAGCTTGACGTGCATCAGCCCGTATTCGGCCAGTGCGTGCATCCTTCGCGTCTCGGTCTCGCGCGGCTCGAGGAAACGCAGCGGCTCCGGGATCGGCACCTGATAGACCAGCACCTGACCTTCGTGCAGCGGCGCTTCCGGAATCCGGTGCCGTGTCTGAATGACGCTGGCGTCCGCAGTGCTGGTGGTGGTGGCGACGCCCGCGGTCTTGGCGAAGAATTTCCGGATCGAGATCGCGTTGGTGGTGTCGTCGGAGCCCTGGTCGATCACCTTCAACACGTCGTCGGGCCCGAGGATCGCCGCCGTGACTTGAACGCCGCCGGTGCCCCAACCATAGGGCATCGGCATTTCGCGGCTGGCGAACGGCACCTGATAGCCGGGGATCGCGATCGCCTTCAGGATCGCGCGACGGATCATCCGCTTGGTCTGTTCGTCGAGATAGGCGAAGTTGTAGTGTGGCGCGTTCATTCCGCGGCCTCCCGTAATGCATCGGGTTGTTCGGCGGCATTGGCAAAGTCCTGCCGCAACCTTCGCACCAGACCGAGTTCGGACTGAAAGTCGACGTAGTGCGGCAGCTTGAGATGCTCGACGAAACCGGTCGCCTGCACATTGTCGGAATGTGACAGCACGAATTCCTCGTCTTGCGCCGGGGCCAACGCTTCCTCGCCGAGTTCGCGCGCGCGCAATGCGCGATCGACCAGCGCCATCGCCATGGTCTTGCGCTCGCTCTGTCCGAAAGCGAGTCCGTAGCCGCGGGTGAAGCAGGGCGGCTCGGTCGCCGAGCCCTTGAACTGATTCACCATCTGGCATTCGGTCAGCGCGATGCTGCCGAGCGGCACCGCGAAGCCGATGTCTTCGGCCACGAACTCCAACTCGACCTCGCCGAAACGGATTTCGCCGGCGAACGGATGGCTGCGGCCATAGCCGCGTTGCGTCGAGTATCCGAGCGCGAGCAGGAAACCTTCGTCTCCGCGCGCGAGATTCTGCAGCCGCAGATCGCGATCGGCCGGGAAATCCAGCGGCTCGCGGGTGAGATCGCCGACCGGCGCTTCAGCGTCCGATTCAGGCGAGGGTTCGATCAGGCCGTCACGGCCGAGGATGTCGGTGACGCGCGGCATCGCTTCCTTCGCAGCCGGCGCATTCGCGGGCTGATCCGGCTCACTGTGTTCGGCAAGTTGCGGATCGAGCAGCCGATGGGTGTAGTCGAAGGTGGGCCCGAGGATCTGTCCTCCGGGAATGTCCTTGAAGGTCGAGGACACCCTCCGCCGCACCGCCATCGCGCCGGTGTCGACCGGCTCGGTCGCGCCGAACCGCGGCAGCGTCGCGCGGAACGCGCGCAACAGAAAGATCGCCTCGATCAGATCGCCGCGCGCCTGCTTGATCGCCAGCGCCGCCAGTTCGCGGTCGTACAGGGAGCCTTCGACCATCACCCGGTCGACGCCGAGTGCGAGCTGTTCGGATATCTGCGCCAGCGTTACTTCCGGCACGGCGCGATCACCGCGCCGCTCATGAGCGAGCAGCCGGTGCGCGTTGTCGATGGCGCGTTCGCCACCCTTGACGGCGACATACATCAATTGCCTCCCTTGGCGAGGAGTCGCGTGGTCCGCGGGATCGCGACGATCCTGTCGCCTGCGACCAGGATCAGATCGATGCCGCACGGAAACAGCGCGTGATTGGTTTCGTGCAGCGACACAAGGTTGTCCGGTAGCGGCGCGCGCAGCATCACGGAGCCGCGGATCCCGGGACCTCTGAGTTCGAACGCCGCGCCTTGATCGAGGCTTTCGAGCTGCAGGATCAGCGTGGTCGAGCGATCCGGATAGTCGTTGCTGCCGAGCGCGAAGCGCTCAGGCGGCGGCATGGCGCGAGGATCTGCAATCAGCGCGAACGCCGCGGCGTCCGGCGCTTCGGTCAACGGCGCCGAGGTGTGAAAACGCAGCCACTGCGTCACGGCCGGCGTGTTTGCAGCGGCGTCGAGCCAGAGTGGGGTGTCATGGTCGAGCAGCGTCAGCGCGATCGCCGCGGTGGCGTGCGCCAGGGGCGCGGGCACAGCGCCAAGCTCGACATCGATCCTTTGAACGATGCCCGGCCGCGCCATCGCCTGCATCACCGAACGAAACGTCGCCTGCGCCGCCGTGACTTGATCGGCAAAGCCCGCCGAGAGTTGGACTGCTGGTGTCATCATCAACCCTCGCCCCGCACCAGCGTGTAGAAGTCGACCTTGGTCGCCGCGGTCTGCTCGGCCTTGCGCTGCCGCTCCGCCGCTTGCTCCGCCCGCAGCGGCGCCAGCACATTGGCCTCGATCGTCGCGGCGTAGTCGGCAGTCTGGATCAGCGCGTCGCACAGAGCGATCAGCCGCGCCTTGTCACGATCGCGGCCGAGCGTGTAGCCGAAGCCGCATTCGCCGCTGGCGAGCCGCACCGCCGCTCGCGTCACTGTCGCTTCGCCGAGATTGAATGCCGAGCCGTCGCCGCCGATTCGGCCGCGCACCATGACCAGGCCGTTCTCCGGCTCACGCAGAGCCATGCTGGCCGGCAGTTCGAGATCCGACAGTCGGGCTGCAATGTCGTCGGCCGCGGCATGAACCAGCACGGCCATGGCCGCCTGGCGGGTTTGCTGGATTGTTTCAGTGGGCATCATCTTGGCTATGGTCTGCCTGAAGTTGTATGTGATATTAGACAACTTCATAACGGTGCGCCATGACCTTTTGATGACGGCGTCACGAAATCCCGATGCTGCGAGTCGACCGGAGCGATAGAACCGATGACGATATTAGAGCCGGATTCAGGCGTCGCGCTGTGGCGAAAGGTGGCAGATTCGATCGAACGAAAGATCGCAGATGGCAGCTATGCGGCCGGCGAGAAACTGCCCGGTGAGGTCGACATCGCGCATTCCCATCGCGTCAATCGCCACACCGTGCGGCGGGCCCTGGCGGCGCTCGCGGAGCGTGGTCTGGTGCGGGCCGAGCGTGGCAGCGGCACCTATGTCGAGGCCTCGCGGATCGCCTATCCGCTACGTTCGCGTACGCGGTTCTCGGAAATCGTCGGCGCCGGCGGGCGCGAACCGCGCGGCCAATTACTGGCGGCGAGCCAAGAAGAGGCGACGCGAGAACTGGCCCGCCAACTCGACCTCAAACCCGGCGCTGCCTTGATCCGTATCGATGCGTTGCGGCTCGCCGACCGCGCGGCCATCTGCGTCGGCACCACCTGGCTTTCAGCCGACAGGTTTCCCGAAGCCGGCGAGCTGTATCGGCGCTTCAGTTCGATGACCAAGGTGTTGGCGCATTATGGCATCCGCGACTATCGCCGCGCTTCCACGCGTATCACCGCGGCGATCGCCGATGCCGGCGACGCGGCGCGGCTCAATCTCGGCATCGGTCGCCCCGTGCTGATCGTCGAGGGGCTCGACGTCGACAGCAAAGGGCGGCCGCTGCTCGCGATCCAGGCCCGCTTTGCCGCGGAACGCGTCGAGTTCGTGGTCGAGACCGAATAGGGCGATCGCCGTCAAGCGATGGCGCGACGGCCGATGATCGCAAAGCGCAGCCGGTTCGAGATCCAGTCGATTGCCGCCACCGCAATCAGGATCATCAGGATCAGGAACGACACCTTCTGCCATTCCAGCACGCGAATCTGCTCGGCGAGCTGCAGTCCGATGCCACCCGCGCCGACGATGCCGATGATCGTCGCTGAACGCGTGTTCGACTCGATGAAGTACAGCACCTGCCCGGCGATCACCGGCAGGACCTGAGGCAGCAACCCGAAGCGGATTTCGTGCAGTGCGCTGCCGCCGGAGGCGCGAACTCCTTCGACCTCCTTGCGATCAGCGGTTTCAATCGCTTCGGAAAACAGCTTTCCGAATGCGCCGAAATCCGCCACGGCGATGGCCAGCACGCCCGCAAATGGGCCGAGACCGACAACGTTGATCCAGACCAGGGCCCAGATCAGCGTGTCGACACCGCGGATTCCATCCAGAAAGCGCCGCACCGGGAATCGGATGAATTGCGTGGGAACGACGTTGCGTGCGGCGAGCAGGCTGACCGGCAGCGCGATCACTGCCGCCAGCGTGGTGCCCAGCAGCGCGATCGACAGCGTCTCGCCCATGGCGGCGAGATAGGCCGGCAAAGAGGAGCCCGGATCCGGCGGGACCATCAGAAGGGTAATCCATCCGAGTTGACTGAGGCCCGCCCAGATCCGCTGCGGTGAAAAGTCCAGCTCGATCAGGCCGAAGATCAGCAGCGCCAGCGCAGCGAGCGCGATTGCCGGAACGCCGAGCCGCGAGGCCGCAGGCGGACCGAAAGTTTCGGGATAGCGGGCTTTTAGTGTCTCCAGGTCGGGCCGCATCTGGTTGGTCATGTCCGTCCTCCGAACAGGCGACCGCGGATCCAGCCGGTCGAAATATCGATCAGGAACACAGTGACCACGATCATCAGCAGGATCGCGCTCACGTCGGAGTAATAGAATTTGCGGATCGCGACGACCAACTCCTGGCCGATGCCGCCGGCGCCGACGAATCCCATCACCGAGGCGCCGCGGACGTTGACCTCGAAGCGCAGCAAGGCGTAGCTGGCGAATCCCGCGATCGCTTGCGGCAGCACCGCAAAGCGCATGCACGCCATCCAGCCGGCGCCGGTCGAGCGGACGCCCTCGACGGGCTTCATGTCGATGTTCTCGACGATCTCCGCGAACAGTTTGCCGAGCGCGCCGGTCGTATGGATCGCGATCGCCAGGACGCCCGCCATCGGGCCGAGCCCGAAGGCGATGACGAACACCAGCGCGAACACGATATCGGGAACGGTGCGGCAAACTTCCATGAAGCGCCGCGTCACGAACAGCAGCCACGGATGTGGCGCTGTATTTTGGGCGGCGAGGAAGTTCAGCAGCAGCGCCAGCACAGCACCGATCAGCGTGCCGACATAGCTGATCAGAATGGTCTCGCCCAGCAGCGACAACCATTTCCGCCAGCCCCAGAACCATTCGGTAGGATCGGTCCACGCCCTGGCGCCGTTCTCGAGCCGGAAGATGCGATCGAAATAGCTGAAGAAGTTGCCGATCTTGCTGACCAACGTGCCGAGATCGACCTCTGCGCCGAACGCGGCTGTCAACAGCGCAAGGAGCCCAATGCCGAAGGCCAAAGCGGACCGTCGTCGGCGCCGAGACTTGGCATTCCGATAGGCCGTGTGCAGCGCGTCGAGTTGTGGATCGGGAAGCAGCGAAACGGCCAGCGCCATGTAATCGGGGCTTTCGGTACGCAAAAAACAGGGCCGGATCCCGAAGGATCCGGCCCGCGGGAAGTGCTGGGACTCAGGAGGCCTTCTTCTTACGCAACGCGTCGACGAACCGGATCAACTCGATGGTGCCGTCCCAATCCTTGGTGGTCGCAGCATGAAAGCCCTGCTTCTGGCCGTCCGAGAGGCGATCGAAAGCCGCCTTACCCTTGGTCGGTGCGTCGAGGAACGCCTTGGCGATCGCCGTCTTCAGGTCTTCCGGCAGATCCGCATTGTAGGCGTAAGGTCCGTTGATGACTGGTGCGGACTTGTGGACGATGCGGAAGTCTTCCTTCTTCATCGCGCTACCGTCGGCGTTCTTCAGCATGCCTTTGTTCAGCATCTGCGCCAGCGTCGAGTCGTTGTCGTTGGTCCACTGGTTGGCGGCGATGTCGACCGTGCCTTGCGCCAGCGCCAGGATTGCGTTTTCGTGGCTGCCGGTGAAGACGACCTTGCCGAAATAGCCCTCGGCATCGGAGATGCCCATCTTGTCGAGCTCGAACCGCGGCACGTTGTTGCCGGAGGTCGAATTCGGATCGACCAGACCGAGGTTCTTGCCCTTCATCTCGTCGATGCTCTTGTACGGGCTGCTCGCCTTGACGAAAAACACCGAATAGTAGCCGGTCGAACCGTCCTTGTTGATGTCGTTGGCGAAGGCTTCGGTCTTGACGCCGGTCAGCCGGGCTCGGGCGAAGGACGCCGAGCCGTAGCTGGCAAGCTGGATATTGCCGGCGCGCTGGCCCTCGATCACGGCAGCGTAGTCATTGGCGATCCGCAGATTGACCTTCACGCCGAGTTCCTTCGACAGGTAGGCGACGAAAGGTGACCATCGTTCCGTCACACCCGAAGCATTCTCGGCCGGCACGACCGCAAAGGTCAGCTCCGGATATTTGGACTTGTAGTCCTGCGCCGTCGCGGCGGACGCCGTGAAGGCCAGCGCGGCGGCGGTAAGAAGAACGGATCGACGGTTGATGGTCATCGTGACATCCCTGCTGTTGAAGAATCATACGGCCGTCTCGCCGCAGGCTGCCACCGCAGGCTGCGCGCGAGCGGGGCGTTTCAATCAGGCTGCGACCGTGCCCAGCTGAGGCACCAGTGCTCCGATCGGCGCATGAACGGGCGCCGATCCCATCACATCGTCGGCCTCGAGGTCGTAGAGTTCGCGCGCGATGCTGTCGGTCAGTTCCGCAGGCGCGCCGTCGAACACGATGCGGCCGTTGGCCATGCCGATCAGCCGGTCGCAATAGCTGCGCGCGAGGTCGAGCGAGTGCAAGTTGCACAGCACGGTGATTCCAAAGTGCTTGTTGATGCGTAGCAGCGCGTCCATCACGACTTTGGTGTTGCGCGGATCGAGCGAGGCGATCGGCTCGTCCGCCAGGATCAGATCGGGCTCCTGCACCAGCGCACGGGCGATGGCGACGCGTTGCTGCTGTCCGCCCGACAATTGGTCGGCGCGCTGCGCCGCGAGCGGCGCGATGTCGAACTGATCGAGCGCCGACATCGCCAGTGCGCGATCCTTCTCCGGCCACACCTGTGCGAGCGATCGCCAGGCGGGAACATGGGCGAGCCGGCCCATCAGCACATTGGTCAGCACGTCGAGCCGGCCGACCAGGTTGAACTGCTGGAAAATCATCGCCGAGCGTGCGCGCCATTGTCGCAATTCGCGACCCTGCAACGCAGTGACGTCGACGCCCTCGAACAGAATGCGGCCTTCGGAAGGTTCGGCGAGACGGTTCAACATCCGCAGCAGCGTCGATTTGCCGGCGCCGGATCGGCCGATGACGCCGACGAAGCTGCCGCGATCAATCGAGAACGATGCAGCGTCGACCGCGGCTTTGCTGCCGAACCGGCATGTGAGACCTTCAATAACCAGCATTCCCGACTCCCGACGCTCAATCGGCTGTATCGCTAACGCCGGTATTTTGCAGGCATATGACAATCGCTTACTTGGCAGTTATGCACAGTGCGCGCTCGTCATCGCGGCGTCACAACACTGTCACCAAGTCCGCCGAAGAACCTCTGCTTCGACAAACTGAACCCGGAAACCTGATAGTGGCGAAAATGCTCTCGGTCGAACCGACCGTCGATCCCACGGCGCAACTGCATGAGGTGAAGCTCGGCGCCTATTGCGAGGTCGGCGCGCGCACCATCCTTCACGAGGTGGCGATGGACGACTACTCCTACGTCGTCAACGATGCGCAAATCACCTACTCGACCATCGGCAAATTCTGCTCGATCGCGGCGATGACACGGATCAACCCCGGCAACCATCCGATGCAGCGGGTCACGCAGGCGCATTTCACCTATCGCGCCAGCGCTTACTTCGAAGGTGAAAGCGACGATGCGGAGTTCTTCGCATGGCGTCGGGCGCATCATGTCCATATCGGCCACGATGTCTGGATCGGGCATGGTGCGATCGTTCTGCCGGGCCGCAATATCGGCACCGGTGCGGTGGTCGCTGCGGGCGCGATCGTCACCCGCGACGTGCCGGCCTACACCATCGTCGCCGGCAACCCGGCGCGCTTGATCAAGCGGCGCTTTCCGGAGTTCGTCGCCAACCGGCTGGCGGATCTGACATGGTGGGATTGGGATCACGAGGCGCTGCGCAAGGCGCTGCCGGATTTTCGCAGATTGCCGGTGGAAGAGTTTCTTGACAAATATGAAGCCGAAGCTCGCACGCAGCCGCGCCGCAAGGAAGTGACGACATGATCGATATCCTGATCGAAGGTGGCCGCACGCTATTGGATGGCGATCTGAGCGAAGCTACGCTCCAGATCTCCGGCGGGGTGATCGAGGCGGCCGGCTCTGCCTTGCGCCCCGCGGCGACTCAGATTGACGCGAGCGGTCTGCTCGTGCTGCCCGGAATCGTCGATCTGCATGGCGACGCCTTTGAGCGGCAGATGATGCCGCGGCCGGGTGTCGATTTCCCGATCGACGTCGCGCTCGCGGAGAGCGATCGTCAGGCGATCGGCAATGGCATCACCACGATGTTCCACGCTGTGACATGGTCTTGGGAGCCGGGGCTGCGCAGTGCCGCCAATGCCCGGCGGATGCTCGATGCGATCGACCTGACCAGACCCATGCTCGCCGTCGACACGCGCATCCATCTTCGCCACGAAACGTTCAATCTCGACGCCGTCGACGAGATCTCGCGATGGATCGCTGAAGGCCGCATCGACCTGTTCGCGTTCAACGATCACATGGATGGGACGATAGCGGATCTTTCGCGTCCGCACCGGCGCGCCCGCATGGTCGAGCGCACCGGACTGTCCGACGAAGAGTTCGACAGGCTGGTCGAGCGCGTGGCGTCGCGCACCGCCGAAGTGCCGGGCGCCAATGCGCGCCTGGCCGCCTGCGCCCGCGCCGCCGGAGTGCCGATGCTGTCTCATGACGACGATACGCCGCAGATGCGTCGGGAATATCGCGCGCTCGGCGTCCGCATCGCCGAGTTCCCGACCACCGAAGACACCGCGCGCGAGGCGGCGGCAGCCGGAGATTTCATCGTTTTCGGCGCGCCCAATGTGGTGCGCGGCGGCAGCCACACCGGCTGGACCAAAGCCGCCGACATGATCGGCAAGGGGCTGTGCTCGGTGCTGGCGTCGGACTATTATTATCCCGCGCCGCTGCTGGCGGTGTTCCGACTGGTGCATGACGGCATTCTGCCGTTGCCGCAGGCCTGGCGGCTGATTTCGGAGTCGCCCGCTTGCGCCGCGGGACTGTCCGATCGTGGCGTGCTCGCCGTCGGCAAGCGCGCCGATATCCTGATCGTCGACGACCGGATCGCATTGCGGCCGCGGCTGGTCGCCGCGATCGCATGCGGGCGGCTCGTCTATCTCGATGAGCCGGAGCGCTTCGTGATGTCGCACAAGGCGGCGCGCCAGACGGTTGCCGTGGCCTGAGACGCGGCTATTCTGTCTGTGATGTCCAGCTTTCCCCGTTACGCCATCTATTTTCTCCCGCCGCCCGGCAGCGCGCTCGACCGGTTCGGGGCGACGCTGCTCGGCTACGACGTTTTCGCCGGTGCGGAGCTGTCGTTTCCGGACGAGATGGTGCGCGCCGTCCCGGATTGGGCCGAGATCACCGGCGATCCGCGCAAATACGGCTTCCATGCCACGATGAAGGCGCCGATGGCGTTGGCCGCCGGCCACAACGAGGCGGAGCTTCTGTGGGCGTGCGCCACCTTTGCGGAAACGCCGCGGGCGATCCCGATCATCGCGCCGGTGGTTCAATCGATCGGCAGCTTCATCGCGTTGGTGCCTTCGTTGCCCTCCGAAGAGCTCCTCCAATTGGCCGCCGACTGCGTGCGCAGCTTCGATCCCTTCCGCGCGCCGCTGACGCCGGAGGATCGGGCGCGCAGAAAACCCGCGCTGTTGACGTCTCGCCAGGTCGAGTATCTCGATGACTGGGGCTATCCCTACGTGATCGAGGAATTCCGCTTTCACATGACGCTGACCGGTTCGCTGGACCGCGCGCGGCACGGCGAACTGCTGGGCGTGCTGCGTGCGCAGTTCGATGCGCTTGGTCTGGAGACTATCGCGATCGACCGGATCGCGGTCTGCCGACAGGACAGCGCCACTGGAAAATTTCACAGCATCGGCCAGTTTCAACTCAGGCCGATGCTGTGAGACGTTTTGTAACGTGAGCCTCAGCTCACGCGGCGTTCGCGGTTTTCCCAATAGGGCTGGCGCAGCTCGCGCTTGAGGATCTTGCCGGCGCCGGACAGCGGCAGCGGCGTCTCCGTGATGTCGACGCTGCGCGGACATTTGTATCCGGCGATCAACGCCTTGCAGTGCGCGATTAGTTCGTCGGCGGTGACCGTCGCGCCCGCCTTGGTGACGACCACGGCGTGGACCTGCTCGCCCCAGGCTTCGTGCGGAATGCCGATCACCGCGCATTGCGCGACCGCAGGGTGCTGCGCCACGGCGTTCTCGACCTCGACCGAGTAGACGTTCTCACCTCCGGAAATGATCATGTCCTTGACGCGGTCGACGACGAAGACGAAGCCGTGCTCGTCCATGTAGCCGCCGTCGCCGGTGTGCATCCAGCCGCCGGCGAGGGCGCGGGCGGTCTCTTCCGGCCGCTCCCAATAGCCCATCATCACGTTGTCGCCGCGGACGCAGATTTCGCCGACCGTTCCGTGTGGCAGCGGGGTGTCGTCGGCATCGACGATCCGCACTTCGCAACCGAGTGCGGCGCGGCCGGCAGCGCGCTGCCGCCCCTTGGCCTTGCCTTCGCCGATATGCTCCTTCCAGTGCAGCAGCGTCGCGATCGGCGACAATTCGGTCATGCCGTAAGCCTGGGTGAACTGCACGTCGGGCAGCGCCGCGCTGGCGCGAGCGAGCACCGCCTCGCTGATCGGGGAGGCGCCGTAGGTGATGTTCTTCAGCGATGACAGGTCATAGGTTTTCAGCGCCGGGTGATCGACGAACATCTGGATCATCGTCGGCACCAGCAGCACGTCGGTGACGCGCTCGTTCTGGATCGTGGCCATCACCCCCTCGGGCGTGAACGCAGGCACCATCACGTTGGAGCCGCCGGACAGCAGCAGCGAATACATCGCCGCGCCGTTGGCGAGGTGGAACATCGGCGCAGCGTGGAGGTAAATCGACGTTCCCGGAAACAGCCCTTCTCCGAGGGCGTTGAGCGCATTGGCCATCAGATTGGTGTGGCTGAGCATCACGCCCTTGGATCGGCCGGTGGTGCCGCCGGTGTAGAAGATGCCGGCGAGATCGTCGCCCTTGCGCATCGCGTCCGGAATCGGCGCGCTCGATGCGATCAGGTCCTCGTAGCCTTGCATCCCCGCGGGCAGATCGCCATCGTCGGCATAGATCAGCGTGAGGCCCGGGATGGCCTGCGCGATCGCCGCGCCGGTCGCCGCGAAGGTCTTGTCGACCACCAGCGTCACCGCCCGGCAGTCGCGCAGCGCGTCCTCGTTCTCCAGCACGCTCCAGCGGATGTTGAGCGGCACGATGACGCCGCCGCACCAGCCGGCGGCGAGATAGAGCTCGAGATATCGGTCGGAATTCAGCGACAGCAAGGCGACTCGCTCGCCTTCCGCGACACCGCTGGCGCGCAGGCCTGCGGCGAGCCGCGCGACGCGCTCGCCGACCTCGCGCCAGTTGCGGCGTCGGCCGTTGAATACGGTCGCCAGTCCGTCCGGGTTGACTTGCAGCGCGCGCCGCAGGCCATGCGTGACATTCATCTATTCTCTCCCTTGGTTGGTTTTCTCGTGCGTGGAGCCGGCGCCGCTTCGGCGCTTGCTTTTTTGACCGATCGCCTGGCGAGGCCATCGGTCAGGCGAATGGCGAATTCATCGGCGATCGCATCCGGCGTCAGCGAGCCGCCGCGCTGATACCAATGGCCGATCCAGTTCAGAGAGCCTGCGATCGCGAAAGCGGCGAGCTTGGGATCACACGGCTTGATCGAGCCGTCAGCGATACCTTCCGCAATATAGCGCCGGAAGGTGAGGTCGATGCCGCGTTTGGCGGCGCGCACTTTCTCGGCGTTGTGCGGCTTCAGGTCGCGGGGGTCGAACCTCACCAGGCTGGCGCCGAAATCCGTCGCCATCGTCTCGGCATAAGCATGGACCAGCGCGCGCAACTTGCCGAGGCCGCTCTGGCGGCTGCGGTTGATCACGGCGATCAGATCGTCGACCTGTTCCTGGCCGAGCGCCCAGCACTCGAACAGGATCTCGTCCTTGCTGCGGAAGTAATTGTACAGCGCAGGCTTGGTGATGTTCAGCCGTTCGGCCACTTCATTCAGTGTGGCGCGATGATAGCCCTGTTCGAGAAACACCTGCACCGCCATTCGCAGCACGGCCTCGCGCTTTTCGTCGCGGGCGCGACGGCGATTCTCGAACGGCATCCAGGGTGATTGATCGTTGGCGGTGCGTTCGTCCGTCATGGTTTCCGTGGAGGCTGTCGATTGACTCGGCCGAATGGCCCATATATTACTCACGGGTAACAAAAAGTCCACTGGGTAAGTTTGGAGAGGAAGATGGCGTCACCTGTTTACGTCGCCGGCGTCGGCATGATTCCGTTCGTGAAGCCTGGCGCCAACGAGCCGTACCACCTGATGGGCGCCGAAGCGGCGCGGCTGGCGCTGCGCGATGCCGGCGTCGGCTATGATGCCATCCAGCAGGCCTTCGTCGGCTACGTCTACGGCGACTCCACCTGCGGCCAGCGTGCGCTGTACCAGGTCGGGATGACCGGCATTCCGATCGTCAACGTCAACAACAACTGCTCGACCGGTTCGACGGCGCTGTTTCTGGCGCGGCAGGCGATCGCCTCGGGCGCCGCTGATTGCGTGCTCGCGCTCGGCTTCGAGCAGATGAAGCCCGGCGCGCTCGGCTCGGTGTTCGACGATCGGCCGAGCCCGTTCGATGATTTCGACGCCGCCGCCGGCCGGCTGATCGACGTGCCCGGCGTGCCGCTGGCACTGCGCTATTTTGGCGGCGCGGGTCTCAGCCACATGCAGAAATACGGCACGCCGCTGTCGTCCTTCGCCAAGGTGCGAGCGAAGGCCAGCCGCCACGCCGCGAAGAATCCGCTGGCGCTGTTCCGAAAGGAAGTGACCGCGGACGACGTGCTGAACGATCAGGTGATCTGGCCGGGCGTGATGACGCGGCTGATGGCGTGTCCGCCGACCTGCGGCGGCGCTGCGGCGGTGCTGGTCTCGGAGAAGTTCGCGCTGCGCAATGGGTTGCGGCAGGACGTCAGGATCGCCGCTCAGGCGATGACCACCGATACGCCGTCGACGTTCGACGCCGGCGATATGATGCGTGTGGTCGGTTACGACATGTCGCGTGCCGCTGCGAACAGTGTCTACGAGGCCGCCGGCGTCGGGCCGAACGACATCGACGTCGTCGAGCTGCACGACTGTTTCGCCCACAACGAGCTGATCACTTACGAGGCGCTCGGCCTTTGTCCGGAGGGCGGCGCTGAAAAGTTCATCGACAATGGCGACAACACCCACGGCGGCAAGGTCGTCACCAACCCGTCCGGCGGATTATTGTCGAAGGGCCATCCGCTCGGCGCAACCGGCCTCGCGCAGTGCTACGAGCTGACCCGGCAACTGCGCGGCGGCGCAGAAGCGACTCAGGTGGAGGGCGCCAAGCGTGCGCTGCAGCACAATCTCGGTCTCGGCGGCGCCTGTGTGGTGACGCTGTACGAACGCGCCTGAGGTCATTCCGATGGTTGATCAGTCTGCGGTCGGTCACCGGTTCACGCCGGTCACCGCCCATGTCGAGCCAGGGCGTCTGCGCTACTTTCTCGATACGCTCGGCGAGCGCAATCCGGTTTATCGTGATGCCGCGGCAGCCAGGACGGACGGTTTCGCGGCGATCCCGGTGCCGCCGACCTATCTGTTCTGTCTCGAGATGCTCGACAACGAGAAGCCGTTCGAGTTTCTCACCGCGCTCGATATCGATCTCGGGCGCGTGCTGCACGGCGAGCAAAGCTTCGTCTATCACACCCCGGTGGTGGTCGGCGATACGCTGACCTTCAGCCCGCGCGTCACCAGCGTCACAGACAAAAAGGGCGGCGCGCTGACGCTGATCGTGGTCGAAACTGCGGTCACCAATCAGAACGGCGTCCACGTCGCTGATACGGCGCGGACCGTCGTGGTGCGGAACGGATGAACGTCATGACCGAAATGAAGACGGAAGTCGCGGTCGGCGACCGCATGGTGCACAAGCAGTTTCCTGCAATCAGCCGGCACCAGCTGGCGCTGTATTGCGGCGCTTCGGGAGACCACAATCCGATCCATGTCGACATCGACTTTGCCAAGGCCTCGGGTTTCCCGGACGTATTCACGCATGGCATGCTGGTGATGGGCTATCTCGGCCAAGCGCTCAGTGACGCGTTCGCGCCGAGCCGGATCCGCGCGTTCTCGACCCGCTTCGCCGCGATCACCCAGCTTGGCGCCGAGTTGACCTGCGAAGGGACCGTCGCCGAAATATTCGAGGCCGGCGGCGAGCGTCGCGCCCGGCTCGCCCTCACAACACGCGACCAGAACGGTGAGGTCAAACTCGCCGGCGAGGCTGTCGTCGCGCTCTAGCATCGTCTTTCATTCTGAGGAATCTACATGTCAAAACTGCAAGGAAAGGTGGCGCTGGTCACCGGATCGGGCCGCGGCATCGGCCGCGCGATCGCACTGAAGCTCGCGTCGGAAGGCGCGCGGGTCGTGATCAACGACCTCGACGACGAGCCGGGTGATGCTGTGGCGGCCGAGATCAAGGCGAGCGGTGGCGAGGCGATCGCGATCAACGGCAGCGTCTCCGAGGCAGGCTTCGCCGACCGCTTCGTCGGCGCGGCGGTCGAAGAATTCGGCGGTCTCGACATCATCGTCAACAACGCCGGCTACACCTGGGACTCGACCATCCAGAAGATGACCGACGAGCAATTCCAGGCGATGCTCGACGTGCATCTGGTGGCGCCGTTCCGCATCCTGCGCGCCGCCGCCGAGCCGATCCGGATCTTCGCCAAGCAGGAGGCCGAGGCCGGGCGCGAGGTGTTCCGCAAGGTGGTGAACATCTCGTCGATCGCCGGACTCTACGGCAATGCCGGCCAGGCGAGCTATTCTTCGGCCAAGGCGTCGCTGGTTGGCCTGACGCGGACGATGTGCAAGGAGTGGGGCCGCTACAAGGTCAACGTCAATTGCGTCGCGTTCGGCCTGATCAACACAAGGCTGACCCAGCCGATCGAAGCGCAACAGAAGACCATCGACGTCGCCGGTCGCGACATCAAGGTCGGTGTCCAGCCCCAGATGCTGGATGCGATGGCGCGGATGATCCCGCTCGGCCGCGGCGGTACGGCCGAAGAGGCCGCGGACGCGGTCTATCTGTTCTGCAGCCCGGAATCCAACTACATCAGTGGTCAGGTCGTCGTCTGCGGCGGCGGGCTCATCATTTAAGCGAGGACACATGCAGTATCGATCGCCCTGGATGACCGAAGAGCTGGACACGTTTCGTGACCAGTTCCGCAAGTTTCTCACCAAGGATCTGGCTCCGCACGCCGACAAATGGCGGAATCAGAAGATGGTGGACCGTTCCGCCTGGCTCAAGCTCGGCGAAATGGGCGCGCTGCTGCCGAGCGTCCCGGAGGCCTATGGCGGTCTCGGCGCCAGCTTCGCTTACGACGCCGCGATCTATGAGGACATGGAGTCGATTGTCCCGGACGCGCTGTCGGGCGTCACCGTGTCGAGCGGCATCGTCGCGCACTACATCCTGAACTACGGCTCGGAAGAGCAGAGGCTGCGTTGGCTTCCCGCAATGGCGCGGGGCGAGCTGATCGGCGCTATCGCGATGACCGAGCCCGGAACCGGCTCCGATCTGCAGAGCGTGCGGACCACTGCGAAGCTCGAGGGCGACACCTACGTCATCAACGGCCAGAAGACCTTTATCACCAATGGCCAGAACGCCGATCTGATCATCGTCGTCGCTCGCACCGGCGGCCCGGGCGCCAAGGGCCTGTCGCTGATCGCGCTGGAGACCGAGGACAATCCCGGTTTCAAGCGCGGCCGCAACCTCGACAAGATCGGTCTGCACGCGTCCGACACCTCCGAACTTTTCTTCGAAAACGCGACGGCGCCGAAGGAGAACGTGCTCGGTGGCGAGGAGGGCAAGGGCTTCGTTCAATTGATGCAGCAATTGCCGCAGGAGCGGCTGATCATCGCGGTCGGCGCCGTGGCGGCGATGGAGCGCGCGGTCAAGCTGACCACGGACTACACCCGCGAGCGCAAGGCGTTCGGCCAGCCGATCATCGAATTCCAGAACACCGCCTTCACGCTCGCCGAGCGCAAGACCGAAGCGTTCATCGGGCGTGTGTTCGTCGACTTCTGCATCGAGCGGCTGATCGCCGGCGACCTCGATGCGGTGACGGCGTCGATGGCGAAGTGGTGGACCACGCAGAAGCAGGTCGAGACCGTCGACGATTGCCTGCAGCTGCATGGCGGTTACGGTTACATGCAGGAGTATCCGATCGGGCGGATGTTCGTGGATTCGCGAATCCAGAAGATCTACGGCGGCACCAACGAGGTGATGAAGCTGCTGATCGCGCGATCGCTGTAACGGCGGCCACCGAACCAGCATCGCAACAGGCAAGGGAGCGCATCATGGCGTGGGTCGTATCGGAGCAGCGCGGCGCGGTCGCGGTGCTTACACTCGATAATCCGGAGCAATACAACGCGATGCGTCCCGGTCTGCTCGGCGATCTGAACGCCGCGCTGACCGCGGCGCTGGCCGATGCCTCCGTACGGGCGATCCTGCTGACCGGCGCCGGCAAGGGCTTCTGCGCCGGCGCCGAACTCGGCGGCGACACGTTCAGTGCCGGCGCGAATGTCGCGCCGTGGATGCGCGCCGAACTCAGCCCGGTGCTCGAGGCGATGCGCAACGCGGACAAGCCGATCGTCGTGGCAGTCAACGGCGCCGCGGCGGGCGCCGGTGTCGGCCTCGCGCTCGCAGGCGACATCGTGCTCGCCGCGCGCTCGGCGAAGTTCGTGCTGAGCTTCGTCCGGCTCGGCGCCGCGCTCGATGCCGGCACCTCGCTGTTTCTGCAGCGCTCGATCGGCGTGGCGCGGGCGCGGGCGTTGGCGTTGCTCGGCCGGCCGCTCAGTGCCGAACAAGCGGCGCAATGGGGCCTGATCTTCCAGGCGGTCGAGGATTCCGAACTGATGAAAGAGGCGATGGCGATCGCACAGCAGCTCGCCGATGGGCCGCCGATCGGTATCGGCCTGATCAAGCGACAGATCGAAATCGCATGGAGCGCGCCGCTCGCCGACACGCTCGACGACGAGGCCGAGCGTCAGGGCAGGGCGTTCGCCACTGCCGATTTGCGTGAGGGCGCGATGGCATTCGTCGAAAAGCGCGCGCCGCGCTTCACCGGACGATAAAGCCGCGGCTCACAGCGTTTCCGGTTCTGATAGAATCAGAACCGGAGCTCTAACTTTTTGTTCTGACGCGTTCTTCACGCGAACCGGTTTCCACTTCGCTCGAAAGCGCTCAGGCGTCGGCGCTTTCGCGCGCGAGGAAGCGCTCACGCAGAGTCGGTTTGTGCACCTTTCCGGTGGCGTTGCGCGGCAGCGCCTCGACGAAAACCACCCGTTGCGGGCATTTGAACCGCGCCAATCGTTCACGGCAATGCGCCAGCAGCTTGGTCTCAGGGAGGTCGTGTCCATTCTTGATCGCGATGATCGCGACGCCGGTCTCGCCCCATTGCGGGTCGGGCGCGCCGATCACCGCGGCTTCGGCGACCTCCGGCAATTGATACAGCACGTCCTCGACCTCGGCCGGATAGACGTTTTCGCCGCCGGAAATGTACATGTCCTTGGTGCGATCGACGATGTAGTAGAAGCCCTCGTCGTCGACTCGCGCGGCGTCGCCGGTGTGCAGCCAGCCATCGGTGAAACTGGTGCGATTGGCGTCGGGCCTATTCCAGTAGCCGGGCGTGATGTTCGGGCCCTTCACCCACAATTCGCCCATGTCGCCGGGATTCACCGGCTCGCCGTCGACCCCGACGATCTTGAGATCGGCGTGCAACACCGGCTTGCCCGCCGATCCGGCTTTCCGCGCGGCGTCGTCTGAATCCAGAATCAACACAGCCGGGCTGGTCTCGGTCATGCCGTAGCCTTGCACCAGGGCGCAGCCGCGATCCTGCCAGATTCGCAGAAGAGGCACTGGCATCGGCGCGCCGCCGACGCCTGCGAGCTGCAGCCGCGACAGATCGGTTTCGGCGAAGGCCGGGTGCTGGCACATGAACTGATAGATCGACGGCACACCGAAAAAGTGCGTCAGGCCGATCGCCGGGTCGCCGATGATCTTCAGCGCCGCGCCGGGATCGAACGCCCGCATCAGGATCACGGTGCCGCCAGCGTGCAACACCGGATTAGTGTAGCAGTTCAGTCCGCCGGTGTGGAACAGCGGCAGCACGCAGAGAAACACCGTCCGCTGCGAAACGAACGCCGGGATGCCCAGATTGACAGCGTTGATGAAGGTCATGCCGTGGGTGATCATGGCTCCCTTCGGTTTGCCGGTGGTGCCCGACGTGTACATGATGGTGGAGACGTCATCGAGCGTCACCGCTTCCGCTGCGCCCAGACGCGGCGAGTTCGCCAGCGCCGCTTCATAGGGCGCGCCAAATGCGAGCAGATGAGCGATGGTGCACTTCGTCTGAAGTTCGTGCGCCATCACGGCGGAATCCTGATCGTGCGTGAGCACCCGCGGCGTGGCGTCGCCGAGAATGAAAGCCAGTTCGTGCACTGTGAGCCGGATGTTCAGCGGCACGAAGATTGCGCCGAGCCGAAAGCAGGCGAATTGCACCTCCAGCGTCTCGGTGATGTTTGCGGCGAGCACCGCGACGCGATCGCCACGGCCGACGCCGAGCGTCGCCAAGTGTGAGGCGAGGCGATCGACCCGATCGTCGAGCGCGCGATAAGTGAGCCGGCGTTGCGTCGCCAGATCGATCAGCGCGGTCCGGTCGGGACGAACTTCGGCGTGATGGTTGATCCAGTCGAAATAAGCGAAGTTCATCCTGTCCTCCCTCATGCTTCCGCCGGCTCTTGTGGCTGGCTGGGCGTTTCTTGAGTGAAAGCGGGGCCTGGGGAGAAGTCAATCGCGCCGGCTTTTGCAGTGCAGCGTGATTCGCCACGCCGCTTTAAGGCGGGCCAGCGACTCGTTCTTCCTGACATTGTGGATAAGTATCGGCTCGCTGGCTTTTGCTGTAGATGCGCAGATACTTTGATTGATTGAGTCGGAGTGCTTGTTGTGTCGGTGCATGTGGCGATCTTGAAGGTCCTGTCGAGTTATCCCGACGGCTTCGCTGCACCTGCGTCCTTGAATGCGGACCTCGCCGTCCTGTCCGGCAGTGACGACTGGACCACCCGTATGCGTAGGCTGGCTGCGCGCGTGCAGGGGCTCGATATCTTCAGTCAGAAGCTCGTTGTTCGTGATGCGCTCGGCTGGCGAATCACGGCTGCCGGCCGCGCCATGCTCGATCGGCTCGAGGATCGGCACGTGCTCGCCGCCGACGTCGTTCGCGAAGACGAGCGCGCCGGGCCGCCCGTACCGGCGGCCGAACAGCTCGATGGTTGGGAATTCCAGTCCGATTTGCTGACGACCTCGCAATCGCGACCGCAGTTGACGCTCATCCAGGGCGGACGGACTCGACCGCGCGAAGGAATCGCCTCGCCGGGCGGAAAGCCGGCGAAAGGCGCGGCGTCCCGCCCCTGAGGAACAGCCATGCGGCTCGGCGCGAAGCCGGCCCGCTAGCGTCAATCTCTGTCTTTCGCCAGATCTGCGCCGAGCTTGTCGATCGTATCGGGCGACGGCGGCACGTTGCGGAATTCTCGAATCGCCAGCGCCAGCTCGTGGTCGGTCATCGGCTTCACCGGATGCTTCAACCGCCCTTTGGCGATGGCATCGGCGAGCGAATCGAAATGTTCGCTGGGCCCTTCGAAGAACCGGCTGATCCGATCGAGAAAATCCTTGGCGGGCAAATAAAAGTCCCCTGAGTGCTGTCCTGTGAGCGTTGGTCTGCCTTGAGAACGCGGTCCGACATTTCGTCGGGAGACCGCCACTCGATTGAAACCCGCTGCCGGTTGGAGAGTTTAGTCGTGTGGAGACACGGTGGTCGTATCATTTGATACGATTTCTCACGGAGGCCGGCTTGGACAGGGTTCACCGCATCTTGATCGACAAGCTCAAAGAGCATTCGCGGATCGGCGTCGACGATGCTTTGGCGGTCCAATCGCTCAGCTTCACGGTTCGCGAGCTTGGCCGCAACGAGGACTTCATCCGGCAGGGCGACACGCCGAAAGTCTCGGCGCTCGTCGTCGAGGGCATGGTCGGCCGCTATCATCTGATGCCGAATGGCCGCAGGCAGTATCTGTCGTTTCACATGGCCGGCGACATGCCGGACTCTCAAACACTGTTTCTCGACCGGATGGATCACGCGGTCTGCGCGATCGGCAGTGCTGTGGTGGCGTCGATCCCGCACAAGCAACTGACGCGGACGTTCGAGGTGCGACCGCAAATCGGTTTTGCCATCTGGCGTGAGACGCTGATCGATGCCGCGATTTTCCGCGAGGCGATCACCAACAACAGCGCGCGCGACATGACCGCACGGATGGCGCATCTGTTCTGCGAGTTGTTCTACCGCGCCGAGGCGTCGCGCCTGACCCGCGGCAGGGTGATGGCGCTGCCGATCGGCCTGGCGCAGCTCGGCGAGACCTTGGGGATGGCGATTGCGACGGTCAATCGGACACTGGCTGATCTGCGCGTCGCACGGATGATCGAATTCCGCGGCGGTGAGCTCGAGATGCTCGACTGGCCCAGGCTCGCCGACATCGGCCAGTTCGACCCGAGCTATCTTCACCTCAAGAAACCTCCGGCAATCGTCGACGGCTGAGCAGTACCGTGTTTCCGAGGTCTGGAAAGCGGCGTTGAATGGGCCGTGAATTCAACCATGACGTGCATAATGCGATACGCTCGGTGGTAGGCTTCCTGGGGCGTCCGCGTCTGCGCCTGTTGGCGCGCCGAACGCCTGCCGCCCGCAATCGGTCCTTTGCTGCGCTGCAACGCGCATCGACGTAATGCGGCAACGCGCCCCCGACCATTGAGGGACCGCCTGATCTCAAGTAAGGCTTCGTCCCTGACGACGATTGCAACGGTCCGTCGCGTCGGGCGCTGAATGCGGTTGCTGGCGCCCGTGACCGGCGACGGACATTTTCACGGATCTCCATCATGCCTGTCTATCGATCCCGAACGACCACTCACGGCCGCAACATGGCCGGCGCGCGCGGCCTGTGGCGCGCCACCGGCATGAAGGATTCCGATTTCGGCAAGCCGATCATCGCCGTCGTCAACTCGTTCACGCAGTTCGTGCCGGGCCACGTTCATCTGAAGGACCTCGGGCAGCTCGTTGCGCGCGAGATCGAGGCCGCCGGCGGTGTCGCCAAGGAGTTCAACACCATCGCGGTCGACGATGGCATCGCGATGGGGCACGGCGGAATGCTGTACAGCCTGCCGTCGCGCGAACTGATCGCCGACAGCGTCGAATACATGGTCAACGCGCACTGCGCCGACGCCATGGTTTGCATTTCGAACTGTGACAAGATCACCCCCGGCATGCTGATGGCCGCGATGCGGCTGAACATCCCCGCGGTGTTCGTCTCCGGCGGCCCGATGGAAGCCGGCAAGGTGGTGCTGAATGGCAAGACACACGCCGTCGACCTGATCGACGCCATGGTCGCGGCCGCCGACAGCAATATGAGCGATGCCGATGTGCAGGTGATGGAGCGCTCGGCGTGCCCGACCTGCGGCTCGTGTTCGGGCATGTTCACCGCCAACTCGATGAACTGCCTCGCCGAGGCGCTGGGTCTCGCGCTGCCCGGCAATGGCTCGGTGCTCGCCACCCATGCCGATCGCAAGCGGCTGTTCGTCGAGGCCGGTCACACCATCGTCGATCTTGCACGTCGCTACTACGAGGGGGACGACGAATCCGTGCTGCCGCGCAACGTCGCCAGCTTCAAAGCGTTCGAGAACGCGATGACGCTCGACATCGCGATGGGCGGTTCGACCAACACGGTGCTGCATCTGCTCGCCGCGGCGCGCGAGGCCGAACTCGACTTCTCGATGAAGGACATCGACCGGCTGTCGCGTAAGGTGCCGTGCCTGAGCAAGATCGCCCCGTCGGTGTCCGACGTTCACATGGAGGACGTGCATCGCGCCGGCGGCATCATGGCGATCCTCGGCGAGCTCGATCGCGCCGGGCTGATCCACAATTCCTGCCCGACGGTGCATTCCGAGACGCTCGGTGCCGCACTGGCGCGTTGGGACATCCGCCAGAGCAACAGCGAAGCGGTCCGCACCTTCTACCGCGCCGCGCCGGGCGGCGTGCCGACCCAGGTCGCGTTCAGCCAGGACCGCCGCTACGACGAGCTCGACCTCGACCGGCAGAAGGGCGTGATCCGCGACGCGGAGCATGCCTTCAGCAAGGACGGCGGTCTCGCCGTGCTGTACGGCAACATCGCCGAAGACGGCTGCATCGTGAAGACCGCGGGCGTCGACGCCTCGATCCTGACCTTCTCCGGTCCGGCGAAAGTGTTCGAGAGTCAGGACGATGCGGTGTCGGCGATCCTCGGCAACAAGATTGTCGCCGGCGACGTCATCGTCATCCGCTACGAAGGACCGCGCGGCGGACCGGGCATGCAGGAGATGCTGTATCCGACCAGCTATCTGAAGTCGAAAGGCCTCGGCAAGGCATGCGCCTTGATCACCGATGGCCGTTTTTCAGGCGGCACCTCGGGGCTTTCGATCGGTCACGTTTCGCCGGAAGCGGCCGAAGGCGGACTGATCGGTCTGGTCCGCGATGGCGATCGCGTCGCGATCGACATCCCCAACCGCAGCATCAACCTCGACGTTTCCGCCGACGAATTGGCGCGACGCAGCGAAGAGGAGCAGGCGCGCGGCGACAAGGCTTGGCAGCCGAAGGACCGCAACCGCGTGGTCTCTGCTGCACTGCAGGCCTACGCTGCGCTGACCACAAGCGCGGCGAACGGCGCAGTACGCGACGTCAATCGCCGGCTGGGAAAAGGCAGATAACACTCGCCGACCGGTGGCCCAATGTCGTGGCTGCCAACGTCGAAACGACAAAACGAGCGCCGCGAGGCGCTCGTTTCATTTCGGGCAATGAGCGACTGCTCGCGGCATCGGGCAACCGACGGCTGGCCACGATGGCCAAAATAAGAAAATCGCTAACCTGATTTCCTCAGTCCGGTCGGCTGATGACGGCGGAGTTGATGCGCGCGCAACGCCTCGCCGAAGGCGAGAAAGATCGCGCGGTTGATCGGGTTGTGCTGCGGGTCGTATTCGGCGTGCCATTGGACGCCGAGTGCGAAGCCGGGCGCGCCTTCGATGCAGATCGCCTCGATCGTGCCGTCCTCGGCGATCCCTTCGATCACGACTCGACCGCCGGGCTCGAGGATGCCCTGGCCGTGGAGCGAGTTGACCCGGATCTGGTCTCGGCCGAACAGCTTGGCGAACACGCCTCCCGGCTTGAGCTGGACGTCGTGACGATCGGCGAACACCACGGTCGCATCGGGATGGATTTCGCCGCTCTCGAGCCGCGGCATGCGATGATTCATCCGGCCGGGAAGCTCGCGGATTTCCGGATGCAATGACCCGCCATAGGCGACGTTCATCTCCTGGAGACCACGGCAGATGCCGAGCAGCGGGATGCCGCGGTCGACGCAGGTGCGCACCAGATTCAGCGCCAGCGAGTCGCGGGCTTCGTCATAGGGCTCGTGGCGCGGATGGGGCTCGGCGTTGAAATGGGCCGGATGCACGTTTGCTCGCCCGCCGGTGAGCAGGATGCCGTCGACGATATCGAGCAGCTCCTCCATATCAGTGATCTCGGAACATCCGGCGAACATCAGCGGCAGCGCGTTGGCCACCTCGGACACCGCGCGGAGATTGCGCTCGCCGACGTGCTGGACCGCAAACCGGTTTTCGACGAGATGGGCGTTGCCGATCACGCCAACAACCGCTCTGCGCGTCATGCGATTCCTCTTTGACATTCCTCGGACCATACATTCAAAGCGAGAAAAATCGAGCGCAAGTATCAACCGGATTCGACTGACAGCCCTGCGCTGACGCCAGCTTTGGCGGTCGGAAGGATCAAACGTCGAGCTCTGCTTCCCGGTCTGGTGTCATTCGGCTGCCCAGCCGCTGCTGTCGAATGCTCCTTGCGCTTCCGCATCTCACCCGGTTGCGGCCAGCTCCGCCATGTAAGCGCGCCAGCCGCCGAAATGCGTGATCTCCCGGGCGCCGTCGAGCGCCGCTGGCTCGACGAGAAAGCCCTTGACCTTTGCGCCGTCCGCCAACGTGACGGTACCGATCGACAGCGGCTGCGGGATCGCGCCGACGAAATGCCCGAATGCGGCGGGCGACAGCGACCACACTTCGACAGCGATCGCGGCGCCCGTGCCGGGGGCGACGCGCAACATGCCAGGTTTCGGCGGCGTGGTGCCCTTCAACGCATAGAGCTTGTAGTCCGGCGCAGTCGTCGTCGCGCGTACGAGCCGGCCGCCGGGCGTGGTGAGTTCGCCGTTCAGCGCCATGCCGGACAGATGCGCGCCGACCACGGCGATCGCAATCGAATCCTTGTCCTCTGGCGAGTCCAGCGGAGTGAGATTGGGCTGCATCCGCCCCGTGGCCCCCATCGGCAGTGCGGTATCGGCGTGGAAGAGCCGTCCGATCCTGGCGAGCTGTGCATCGCGGCCACCCGGCGCCAGCAAAGTGATGCCGAACGGAATCCCGTCGGCGCGAATCGAGGCGGGCAGCGCGAGGCCGCAAAGGTCGAGCAGATTGACGAAGTTGGTGTAGGTGCCGAGCCGGCTGTTGAGTGCGATCGGCTCGGCGAGCACCTCATCGACCGTGTAGGCGGTCGGCGCGGTCGGCAGAACCAGCGCATCGATTGCGGCGAAGGCCGGCTCCGCGATCCTGCGCAGCGCCTGCAGGCGATAGAGCGCGGCGAAGGTGTCGGCCGCGGTGATCCCCTTGCCGCCCAGCGTGATTGCCCGCGTCACCGGATGCACCGCGTCGGGCGTCGTGTCGATCAACTCGCGAATGGCAAGATAGCGCTCGGCGACCCACGGTCCTTCATAGAGCAAACGCGCGGTCTCGTAGAGCGGCTCGATATCGACGTCGATCAATTCCGCGCCGAGCGTCGTCCAGCGCTGCAGCGCGTCGGCATAGGCTTGTTCGGCTTGCTGATCACCGAAGAATTGCCATTGGTCGCGTCGCGGCACGCCGAGCCGCAGCCTGACCGGGGGGGCCGTCATCGTCGCAAGAGCCCGATCGCGTGAATAGGGATCGGCGGCGTCCGGGACGCCCATCACGCGCAGCGCGGTCATCGCGTCGTCGACCGTCAGCGCGAACACCGAAATGCAATCCAGCGTGCGGCAAGCCGGTACGAGGCCTGTGGTCGAGATCAGGCCGAGGCTGGGCTTCAGCCCGACGATGTTGTTGAGCATCGCCGGCACGCGGCCGGAGCCAGCGGTGTCGGTGCCGAGCGACAGCGGCACGAGGCCGGCCGCGACCGCGACGGCCGATCCCGAACTCGAACCGCCGGGCACGAGGTCAGGACGCATTGCGTTGCGTGGAATCCCGTAGGGCGACCGCACGCCGACGAGGCCGGTGGCGAACTGATCGAGATTGGTTTTGCCGATGACGATCGCGCCCGCGGCGCGCAGCCTCGCCACCGCCGTGGAATCCTTCGACGGCCGATAGGCGAAGGCCGGGCAGGCCGCCGTGGTCGGCAGGCCGGCGACGTCGATATTGTCCTTCACCGCAACCGGCACGCCATAGAGCGGCAGCGACGGATCCCTGGCGGCGAGCGCGACGGCTTCGGCAACCGCCTCGGCCTCATCGCGCAGGGTGATGAAGATCGCGGGATCGCTATGTGCGCGGATCCGCTGATAGCAACGCGCCACGGTCTGCGCGGGCGTGCTTGCGCCGGCGCGATGGGCGGCGACGATCTCGGCGATGGTTTCAGTCATGCAGCGCTCCACTCAGATCGACACGGCGTAGATTTCGTATTCGTTGCGCACCAGCTCGATGTGGCGCCGCATGGCGAGCGCTGCGCCGGCGCGATCGCCGCGCATGATCGCGACCACGACGCGGTCATGCTCGGCGTGAGATGTCGCCAGCCGGCCGAGATTGCGGAACTGCGCCCGCCGGAACGGCTGAACCCGCACCCGGGTAGCCAGCGCGAGGTCGGCGATATAGTCGTTGTGCGAACCGGCGTAGATCGCGTTGTGGAAGCGCTCGTTGACGTCGTGAAACCGCTCGGGATTGCCGTCATGGCTGAGCATCCGCAGTTCCTCGTGGATCGCTTCGAGGTCGCGACGCTCCAGCGGCGACATCCGTTCGGCAGCGAAGCCGGCGCACATCGCCTCCAACTCGGCCATCGCCTCGAACATCCCGGTCAGCCGCTCGAACGACGGCTGCGCCACCACCGCACCGCGATGTGGGCGCGACTCGACGAGACCGCTCGCCGCCAGTTGCCGCAACGCCTCCCGCACCGGCGTGCGTGAGACGTTGAAGCGGGTCGCGATCTCGGTCTCGTCGAGCGACGCGCCCGGCGGCAGCCCGCGGCGCAGAATCTCGTCCGCCAGTTGCCTGCGCAGCTGTTCGGCGCGGGTGGTCTTGCCGATCGCAGCTGCGGGCCGGCGCGGCTCTGCAGTGACCGAGCCAGACCTGCGCGGGGTGATACGGCGCTTCACGAAACTGCTCCCGGCACGAGGATGTGCTCGGGACTGAAGGATCGCAATCTTCGTGCCAGACCTGGGTGCGCTCTACGCGGCCACTAACGTATTGTTATTGCTAGTTATTATGGATTAGGGCGCGAATTGCGAGCGATTGGTGCTGGCGCGAATTGCATACAATGCGCCGTCGATTGCCTAAAAAATATACGGACCGGTCAGGCTGCTGGAAGTGCATCGCTCAAGTGATGAGAGCCCGGCATTGACGCGCCAATGTTGCGTCGTATGGCGGTTGGGCTGGAAATGCGAACGGCGGCGGAGAATGCTCCCCGCCGCCGTCGTTGTTCGACCGTTGATGAGTCGCGGGTCAGTTCATTTGGGCCGGTTCGCTCCGCGGCGCCGCGGCGTAAATGACCTTGTCGCCGGCCGGCTTCGACTCGATCGCGACCGTCGGCCGCACCAGCGGGCGTTGGCTGCGATAGACTTCGAATGCGTACCACGCGGCCACGACCAGCGCGATCAGGCCGACCTGGCTTGCCGGCAGGATCAGCGACAGCGCGATCAGGGCCACGGCGATTGTGCCGGCCTTCACGACGCTTTCGCTGTCGCTGAACATTGCGTTGAAGCGCTCCCAGTTTTCACCCTTCCAGAACGGCGCCGTGAAGCGATCGAGACCGAACCGCGTCCACGCGCCGCTGAAGCCGAGCTTGCGTGCCCACATCAGGTACAATGAGCCCGCAAACGCGAGCAGTGAAATCACTGCGCCGACGGGACCGGCTGCATAGCCGATCACCACGACTAGCGCGGCGGTAAATGCAACGATCCAGTACTGCATCGGGTTTCCCATATCACCTGCTTTGCAGGTGCCTTTCCAATTGATTCGTTTGGCGGCATAAGCCGCGCCGATTATGTGCTGAATTCTGTTAATTCGCCGCAAAAATCTTGACTGCTAATCGTTCGCGTGTCTAGCACTTTAGCTAAAGGTAGCTGGATGTGGTAGTCACAGCTATCAGCGTGGAAGGTGCGGCGACCTGTCGCGCGACCGCTGTCAGTGTATTGCAGGACAAGATCCTTTGGACTGGAACTATCACGTTGGATGGCAATCAGCGTTCACCACTCGCCGGGGCTGAATGCGTCCGCATCGGCAGGCTTTCAGCAGCGGCAATCTTGGCGTCGCGCAGCCGCTTGGCGTCTCGGCTCGCCATGAACGGCATACCGAGTTTGCGCGCCTTCACCTGCACGGACGATCGTGCACGTTTCAGCGCCGCCGCGGCCCGCACCGCAGAAGCGCCGCTGGCAATCAGCTCCTTCAATCGCTCGACCTGTTCGTCGTCCCAAGGCCTGCACGCATTGGTTTTCGTGGACATCGGCATCGACGCTCCCCTTCGCTCTGGAGCCCGCCGTGATGACACGTCGACCGTTCAGACGGGCTTTGATCTGGCATTCACGCGTTCAGTCGAGACTGATATTCCCGGACCTGGCGTGAGGGCCACGGCGCACTAGAATATGCGATGGTCGCCTCCGGCGATCTTCAGGTTCACCTAAAGATATTCGCCTAAAGATAATAGTTTCCCGGGAAACCCGTCGTCCGCTTATCAATCGCGTCCTTAAGCGAAAGTTCCGTAGCGGCCGCAAAGTTGTACCACATCGGGCGCAGCCGACGCTTGCTCGGGGCAAAATCGAGCTTCGTCGCAAACCTGTCATCCGCCGCCGATAGGTGGAGCGCGCGCGCTGCGAAAGGTGGCTGAGTTCGCGATGACCGCAGTGCCGATCGAGAAGCGCAATGTCGGCATGGTGTTTCAATCCTACGCGCTGTTCGCGAACATGACTGTCGCCGACAACATCGGCTACGGGCTGAAGATTCGCGGCGTGGCCAAGCATGAGCGCGCGTCGCACGCTGTGGCGATCCGCCCCCGTATCCCGCTGCTCGACGAGCCATTAACCGCGCTCGCCGCCGCGCTGCGTGATCGTTTGTGCGGCGAGCTGAACCGGCTGCTGCCTGATGGTCCATAAGCACTGAAGAGGGAGCGACGATGTCGCAGAAGCCCATCCTGATCGCGCAGATTTCCGATCTGCATATCAAAGCGCCGGGAGACCTCGCTTACGGGAAGGTCGATACCGCGCAGGCGCTCGAGCGTTGCGTCGCGACGTTGAATGCGTTCGCACCGCGGCCCGACCTCGTGGTGATTTCCGGCGATCTCGCCGACACGCCGACCGAGCAGGAATACGCTCACCTCGCGCGGTTGCTGGCGCCGCTGCAGCTTCCGTTCGTCGTCGTGCCGGGAAACCACGATTCTCGCGAATTGATGCGCACGTGTCTTCCGCAGCCGTTGTTTCCCGCCGAAGGTGCGCTCAATCAGCTTCAGCCGGTCGGCGATATTGACATCGTGCTGCTGGATTCCAGCGTGCACGGACAGCCTCACGGAGAGCTGGACGCAGAGACTTTGCAATGGCTCGATGCGGTATTATCGTCGTCGGACCAAAGGCCGGCGCTGTTGTTCCTGCATCATCCGCCGTTCCGGGCCGGCATCTGGCATATGGATCGGCAGAACCTGCGCAACGCGGCCGAGTTCGCGACGATCGTGGAACGCTATCCCTGGGTGCGATTGGTCGGGGCGGGCCACGTCCATCGCGCCACGCTGGCATTGTTCGCCGGCGTGCCCGCTACGATTTGTCCCGCGCCCAACCACGCTGTCGCGCTCGATCTCGGCGAATTGTTGGAGCCGTCGTTCCGGGTCGAGCCCCCGGCGTTTCATCTGCATGCCTGGAACGCTGGAGATGAGTTCGGTGAGCTCGTCACCCATATCGTCCCGATCGGCACGTTTGATGGCCCCCATCCGTTCTTAGGTCCGGACGGCAGGCTGCTGTGAGTTCCATCTCGAGACCCCTCTCGGTTAACGACATTGCTCGATAATTGCACTAATAGGAGTCACAGAGCTGATTGTTTCAGGAACGATGTACCGCCAGAACCTTTGGTTGACTTCTGAACGAGGTCGAAGGATGCCCGATTTGTTGAGCAAGAGGCCGGTCGTTCTTGTCGTCGAAGACGAGCCTCTTCTGCGCATGAACGCCGTCGATATCGTCGAAGAGGCCGGATTCGAGGTGATTGAGGCGGGCAACGCCGACGATGCGATCGCCATTCTCGAAAGCCGCAACGACATTCGCGTGGTGTTCACCGATGTCCAGATTCCTGGGTCGATGGATGGGCTCAAGCTGGCCCGCGCGGTGCGGGGCCGCTGGCCGCCGATCCAGATCATTGCCACATCGGGCCGCGTCAAGGTTTCCGGAGCCGATTTGCCCGACGGCGGGCAGTTTCTGGCCAAGCCGTATACGCCTAGTCAGGTCGCAAGGGTGTTGATCCAACTGATTTCCTGACGGCGCTTGTTGCGCGGTGCGGAAATTCTGCACTGCAGCAAAGATCGGGCTTTCCAAAATTTAATCTATCCTGTTCTAAATCATGGTCTTTCCGGGTTATTCTCACGGCCCAAATAGAGCCTCAGGGCAACTGGGCGCAACGGACCATCGATGAAGCGACCTTTGACAGTGTTTCTGGGGCTGAGCGCGGTGGCCGCCGTGGCGTATTTCACCTTCAGCCATTGGGCGATCAGGCACGAGACGCTGACGTTCTATGATGAGACGCGTAACCGACCGGTCGCGGTCGATCTCGCCGTGCGTCGCGACGCTGAGATGAAGGCCGAGGCTGGCATGTCGATGTTGCCGGTCGCGATCGTCAGCCACGGCAACACCGTCAAGAATTCCGAGTACTCGTTCCTCGCCAACGTGCTCGCCGCGCGCGGCTATCTTGTCGCGTGCATTCAGCACGACCTGCCGACAGATGCGCCGCTGATGACGCATCACGGTTCGCTCTATGTCGGGCGGCTCGCGGTCTACGAGCGCGGCGAGAAGAACATCTTTTTCGCCCTTAACGAACTGAAGAAAGTCGCGCCGAGTGCCGATTACGACCATCTCACGCTGGTCGGCCATTCCAACGGCGGCGACATTTCGATGTTTTTCGCCCAGCAGCATCCTGAACTGGTGCGGCGCGTGGTGACACTCGACAATCTGCGGGTGCCGTTCGTGACCTCGGGCTTTGCCAAGATCCTGTCGTTCCGCTCCAAGGATCCGCAGTTCAAGACCGATCCCGGCGTGCTGCCCGATCCCAAGATCGCCGAACAGGCGGGCATCGCGATCGTCGATACCGGCGCGCAGCACACCGAATTGAGCGATCGTGGTCCGGACAGCGTCAAGGCGCGGATCCAGGCGACGCTCGACCAATTCCTGGCCGAGGACGCCAACAGCAAGATCAGGCCGATCGACAGCAAGACTCTGTACAACGATCCGCGGGCGATGGGGCCGTAGTGTCTCGCTACACCGCCCGGCGATCCAGCGCGAAGTGATCGAGTTGCGACGGCCTCTGGCCGTCGATCAGCCGGCCGATCAGCCGGCTCGCGAGATAGCTGAAGGTGATGCCGTTGCCGCCATAACCATAAGCGGCGAAGATTCGCGATTGTCCGGGCACCGGGCCGATCAGCGGCAATCCATCGCTGGTGGTGCCGAACGCGCCCGACCAGATGTATTCGGCGACCAGGAATGCTTGCGGCCACAGCAGGTGAAGCTTGTCGAGCAGGATTTCAGCCTTTCGCGGCATCAGCGCGTCGCGAGCATCCGGGTCGACGACCTGGTCGTCGTCTTCGCCGCCGATGATGATACGCTGTTCGGCGGTGGTGCGCGCATAGAGATAATCGTTCGACGCCTCCCAGATCAGCGCATTGTCGCGCCACAGCCGATCGGGCGGCTGCGGCGGCGTCGCCACCACCCAGCTCGACGCGGTCTTGTGCAGATCGGACTGTACAATGTCCGGCATCGTGTAGCCGGTGGCGAGAACCACGTGCCCGGCCTCGATGGTGAAACCACGGTCGGTCGCAACAGTCACCCGTTCGCCGCTGTTGTCATACGCGGTGGCTTCGGCATCGAACACCGCGACGCCCCGCGTCGCGGCGGCGCTGAGCAGTGCGTGCGACAGCAGGAGCGGATCGACCTCGGCGGAGCCGGGCGACACGATCGCGGCCTCGCGATCGAAGCCGTATTCGCTGCGCAGCGTCCGATAATCGAGATACGCGCCGGGCAGCCCCGCGCGTTTTCGCAGTTCATGCTCGGCCAGCAATTCGCGCGCGCCGTGATCGCCCGCGGCGAGATAGACAGTGTCGCGCGCGCGCAGCGCGCTGGAGAATTGCAGCGAATGCGCCAACCGGTACAGCCCAGCGACGGCGCCGAGGCTGAGCTGATAGACTTCCGCGGCGCGCTCGAAGCCGTAGAACTCCGACAGCTCGGTCAGCGGTCGATCGATTTCCCATTCCAGCATCGCGGTCGATGCCGCGGTGCTTCCGAACCCGGGGCGCTCGCGATCGATGATGCAGAGGCTGCGCCCCGGGCGCGCCAGATGTTCGGCCATCATCGAACCGGTGATCCCGGCGCCGACGATCAGCACGTCGACAGTGATGTTCTGCGCCAAGGGCTGGCGGATGGGCCGCCGCAGGCCGGCCGCCCAGGGTGCCACGCCGCCACGCAGTTCGCTCTGTCGTGTGGCGTGGAAGTCATCCATCGCAAACATCCCCGCGGTTAAGTAACTCATCGTTCGTGAAAGGGTCTGGCGGCTTCGCCAAGACCTGTTCAGGTCGGTCGTCCGTCCTTCACCGAGGCGTGGGACGACCGGTCAGACCTCTTCAGCCGGCATTAACTGCGCCATCGGAGAAGGGTTCCGGAGATGGACCTCTGTCTTGCCCGCGCGGTCTTGACGGCCGCCACCGGGCAGGCGAGGGATCGCGTCCTGATCAAGGCGTCCTAATCCAAGGCATGGAGTGTGATATGGCTGCGAAGGTAAGCCCACTGGCGGGCAAGACCGTCGATCCGAACAATCTGGTCAACGTGCCGCGCCTCGTGACCGCGTATTTTGCCGGCAAGCCTGATCCGAAAGTCGCAAGCGAACGCGTTGCGTTCGGCACCTCGGGGCATCGCGGCTCGGCCTTCAACAATGCCTTCAACGAGAATCACATTCTGGCGGTGAGCCAGGCGGTGTGCGACCATCGCGCCGGCGCCGGCATCACCGGGCCGCTGTTCGTCGGCATCGACACCCACGCGCTGGCCGAACCGGCGCTTGTCAGCGCGCTCGAGGTGTTCGCCGCCAACGGCGTCGACGTGGTGATTGACGAGCGCGGCGGCTACACACCGACGCCGGTGATCTCGCACGCGATCCTGACCCATAATCGCGGCCGCACCAGTGGCCTCTCGGACGGCGTGGTGGTGACGCCGTCGCATAATCCGCCGGAGGACGGTGGGTTCAAATACAATCCGCCGAACGGCGGCCCGGCTGACACGGACGCCACCTCGGTGATCGAGCGCGCGGCGAACGCGCTGCTCGCCGACGGGCTGAAAGGCGTCAAGCGCATCCCGTATGATCGCGCGCGCAAAGCGGACAACGTGCATCGCCGCGACTACGTCACGCCCTACGTCGCCGATCTCGCGAACGTGGTCGACATGGACGCGATCCGCTCCGCCGGCGTGAAGCTCGGCATCGATCCGCTCGGCGGCGCAGCTGTGCACTACTGGCATCCGATCATCGAGCGATACAAGATCGACGCCAAGGTGGTCAGTGACGTGGTCGATCCCACCTTCCGCTTCATGACTGCGGACTGGGACGGCAAAGTGCGGATGGACTGCTCGTCGCCCTATGCGATGGCGCGGCTGATCGGAATGCGCGATGATTTCGACGTTGCCTTCGCCAACGACACCGACGCCGACCGCCACGGCATCGTCACCCGCTCCAGCGGGTTGATGAATCCGAACCATTACCTCGCCGTGGCGATCGCTTATCTGTTCGCCAACCGACCGGAGTGGAGCGCCAGCGCCGCGATCGGCAAGACCGCGGTGTCGAGCGCGATGATCGATCGCGTCGCCGCGAAGATCGGCCGCCGTGTGGTCGAGACCCCGGTCGGCTTCAAATGGTTCGTCGACGGGCTGATCGGCGGCAGCTTCGGCTTCGCCGGTGAGGAAAGCGCAGGCGCCTCGTTCCTGCGTCGCGACGGTACGGTGTGGACCACCGACAAGGACGGCGTCATCCTCGGTTTGCTGGCTGCGGAGATTACCGCCAGGAGCAAGGCCGATCCGGGCGAAATCTATCAGCGCCTCACCAGGGAGCTCGGCGCACCATTCTATGAGCGGATCGACGCGCCGGCCTCCCCCGCGCAGAAGGCGCTGTTCAAGACGCTGACCGCCGAGAAGCTCGGCATCAAGGAGCTCGCCGGCGAACCGATCAACGCGACGCTGACCAACGCGCCGGGCAACGGCCAGCCGATCGGCGGCGTCAAGGTGACCACCGCGAACGGCTGGTTCGCGGCGCGGCCGTCCGGCACCGAGGACGTCTACAAGATTTACGCGGAGAGCTTCGTCAGCGCCGAGCATCTGAAGCGCATCCAGCAGGAGGCGCAGGCCGCGCTCGGCGCGGTGTTCGCCGCAGGTTGATCTGCGACAACGTCGGAACCGGCCCGGGGCGGTCGTACTCATCCGACCTCGCCATCGGAATGGCCTGGCTCGTCCCGGCCATCCACGCCTTTGACGTTGCAACTGCTTCGAAGACGTGGATGCCCGCGACATGCGCGGGCATGACGGATTGTAGGCGGAGGATGTGACCGCAAGCCTCGAGGCTTCACTTGACCGGCTGGACTGAATTCATCGTCGCCTTCGTCGTGTTCCTGCTCAGCCACGCCATTCCGGCGCGTCCTGCGGTGCGGGCGAGGCTGGTCGGCGCGCTGGGCGAGGGCGGGTTTCTCGCCGCCTACAGCGTCGCGTCGCTGATCGTCCTGACCTGGCTGATCGTCGCGGCGGGCCGCGCGCCTTACGTCGAGCTGTGGCCGTTCGCGCGCTGGCAGATGTGGGTGCCCAATCTGGCGCTGCCGCTGGCCTGCCAACTCGCCGCATTCGGGATCGGCGCCGCCAATCCGCTGTCGTTCGGCGGCGATCCCGGCAAGCGGTTCAATCCGGCGCAGCCCGGCGTCGTCGGCATCGTCCGGCATCCGCTGCTATGGGCGATCGCGCTGTGGGCGGCCGCGCATATGGTGCCGAACGGCGACCTCGCCCATGTCGGGCTGTTCGGTTTCTTCACGCTGATCGCGCTCGCCGGCATGGTGGTGATTGATCGGCGTAAGCGGCGGCAGCTCGGCGGCGAGACCTGGAATGCGCTGGCGGCGCGGACTTCGTTCTGGCCGTTCGCGGCTTCGATGACGGGACGCTTCAAGCCGCAATCGTGGCGGATCAGCCTGCTGCGGTTCGCGATCGGCCTGACCGCCTGGTTGGTGTTGCTGCTGCTGCATCCGATGGTGATCGGCGTCTCGCCGTTGCCCTGAAACGCTTCCAAATGGAACCAGTCGCAAATCGTTCGCGAGTTTGCTCTGGCACAACTTCGCGCGGGCTTGCGGCTCCTACACCCATTGGACGCTGGCGGAGTATCTCCGCGAACATCCGGTGGACACCATGAGCAGCACGACGATTGATCCTTCCGCCCCCGGCCCGGCCAAGCGCAAGCCGGTGCCGCGCTATCGTTCGCAGGGCGGTTGGACCTTGCTGTCCGCCGGCTTCCGGCCGTTCTTCCTGCTCGGCGCCATCTTTTCAGCGATCGCGGTGCTGCTGTGGCTGCCGGTGTATCACGGTGAACTGACGCTGCAGACCGCGTTGGTCCCGCGCGACTGGCACGTCCACGAGATGCTGTACGGCTATCTGCCGGCGGTGATCACCGGATTTCTGCTGACCGCGATCCCGAACTGGACCGGCCGGCTGCCGCTGCAGGGCAAGCCGTTGCTGGTGCTGGTGCTGACCTGGCTCGCCGGGCGGCTTTGCGTGACGTTCTCGGCCGACACCGGCTGGCTGGTCGCGCTGCTGGTCGATGCCAGCTTCATGGTGCTGGTCGCGCTGGCGGCCGCGCGCGAAATCGCCGCGGGGAAGAACTGGGGCAATCTCAACGTCGTGGCGCTGCTGTCGCTGCTGCTCGCCGGCAACATCGCGTTCCATCTCGAGGCGCATTTCAACGGCGGCGCCGATTACGGCATCCGCGCCGGGATCGGCGTGGTGATCCTGCTGATTTCGCTGATTGGCGGACGGATCACGCCCAGTTTCACCCGCAACTGGCTGGTGCGCGAAAATCCCGGCCGACTACCGCAGCCGTTCAACAAGCTCGACATCGCGATCATCGCCTTTAGCGCGGCGACATTGATACTCTGGATCGTGCTGCCGATCAGCATGGCGACCGGCACGGCGCTGGCCTGCGCCGGCGTGCTGCATCTCGTCCGGCTGGCGAGGTGGGCCGGCGACCGCACGCTGCGGGAACCGCTGCTGCTGGTGCTGCATGTCGGCTATCTGTTCGTGCCGCTCGGCTTCCTGCTCACCGCCTGCGCTGCGTTCGGGCTGGTTCCGCCCAGCGCCGGGATACATGCCTGGATGGTCGGCGGCGCCGGCATCATGACGCTCGCGGTGATGACTCGCGCCTCGCTCGGTCACACCGGGCAGGAATTGCGGGCGTCGCTGCCGACTCAGGCGGTCTATCTCGCCGCTCTGGTCGCCGTGACAGCGCGGGTCGGCGCGGCACTTCTGCCTTCGTGGAGCGATCCGCTGCTGCACGTCTCGGTGCTGGGCTGGTCGGCCGCCTTCCTCGGCTTCGCGCTGAGCTACGGCCCGACGCTGCTGGCCCGAGGCAAGCCGCACTGACTCCGCCCGCCTCAACCTGATATCGAAAGAGAGCTGCCATGACCGATGCTGCACCCGCCGCAGAGCGCGTTCTTGACGTGCGTGAGATCCCGCCCCATCAGCGCCACGAGATCATTCCGCGGCTGTTCGACAATCTGCAGCCGGGGCAGGGGATGCAGATCGTCGTCGACCACGACCCACGGCCGCTGCGGCACTTCTTCGAGCAGGTCCACGGCGACGATTGCCAGTGGAGCTATCTGGAGCAGGGCCCCGAGGTGTGGCGGGTTGAGCTGCGGCGGGCTGCGTAGTCGTTCTCGTCGCTCGAGTATTCGTCATGCCCGGGCTTGTGCCGGGCATCCACGCCTCGAGCGTGGCAAGGGAGCAAGGACGTGGATGGCTGGGACGAGCCTGGCCACGACGAATGTCCTCGAAATGCGATGTGTGGTAACTACGGATCCGCCAGCCAGCCCATGCTCAGCGCAAAGCGCACCACTTCGACGCGATTGTGGAAGCCGAGCTTGGCCATGCCGCGCGCCTTGTAAGTCTCGACGCTCTTGGCGCCGATCTGCAGCTTGGCGGCGATCGTCTTGTTGCTGTGGCCGACCGCAGCGAGCCGAAGCACCTCGATCTCGCGGGTCGAGAGTTCGGAGACCGCGCTATGCTCCTCGCTGTCGCTTGCGTGCGGCGCGGCGCGGCCGATCGCCCGGCCGGCGATCGCCGGATCGAGATAGATGCCGCCCGAGCCGACGGCGTGAATGCCGCGGATCAGTTCTTCGGTGGCGGAACGCTTCAGCACGTAGCCGGACACGCCGAGGTCGAGGAGTTGGCGCAGATAGGCGCCGTCCTCGTGCACGGTCAGCACCAGCACCCGGCATTCGGGACAGGCGGCGAGGAATTTCCGCGCCACCTCTATTCCGTTCAGGCCGGGCATCGACAGATCGAGCACTGCGACGTCCGGCTTCAGTTCAATCGCGCGCCGCAGCGCGTTTGGCCCGTCGCTCGCCTCGCCGACGATTTCGATCGCGGGATCGCCGGCGACGAGAGCCTTCATGCCGCTGAGCACGACCGGATGATCGTCGGCGAGGAAGACGCGCAATCGGGTGGGGGTCTGCTGGTCCATGGGATTTTCTTCCATGCGTTACAACGGAATTCGAGCAAACAAAGCGGTGCCCCTGCCGGGCGCCGATTCGATTTCGAGCGAGCCGCCGACCAGCGTCAGCCGCTCACGAATGCCGAGCAGGCCGAGCCGCTCCGGCGGGCGGGCGGCGTCGGGATTGACGAAGCCACGGCCGTCGTCCTCGACCACCATCGTCACCTGCCGATCCGACAGCCGCAAAATGACGCTGACATGGCTCGCGGCGGCGTGGCGGACGATGTTGGTCAGCGCTTCCTGCAGCACGCGATAAAGAGTGGTCTCGATCGCGGGCGGCAGGCGGCGGTCGCCGAGCGTCATGTGCAGATCGAACTGCACTTGCGACTTCTCGCTCCATGCGTCGAGCAGATGCTGGACCGCGGTCTGGATCCCGAGATCGTCGAGCGCGGTCGGCCGGATTTCCCAGGCCAGCCGGTTGACCTGTTGGCCGATCTCGGCCGTGAGGGTCTTGATGCCGGCGATGCGGCGCTGCAATTCGCCATTGTCGGGTGCGACCTGCCCGAGATTCTCGAAGCCGAGCTGCAGCAGCGTCAGCGACTGGCCGAGCGTGTCATGCAGTTCGCGCGCGATTCGCAGCCGCTCGGCTTCCTGATCCTCGACCGTCCGGCGCAGCACCTGCGACAGGTCGGCCTCGACCGAGACCCGCCGGCGGGTCTCTTCCCGCAGCGTCTTGGCGACGTCTTGCGACCGGCGCAGGCCGATCTCGACCTGCCGCATCAGTTGCTCCTGCAGCAGCCGCGCCGATTTGCGCTCGCGGGCGATGCCGTCGATCCGCCGCAGCACCACTTCCAGCAGCGACAGCCTCAGCCGGTGGGCGGCTTCGATGTCGGAGGCGCGCCACGGCTCGGAATGCAGCCGCACCGATTCCTGCCACGCGGCGAAGCTGCGGCGCGGGTTCGTGAAGCCGCCATCGGGACCGACGCCGACCGGCTTGTTTGGATTGCCCGCCCAGGTGACGGTGCGCACCACTTCGGGCCGGAACCACAGCACGTAGTCGCGTGGCGATTTCGACAGCGACAGCGCCATCAGGCCGCTGGCGCAATCGGCAAAGGCTTTTGCCGGCGGATAGATCAGCGGCAGGGCGTCGGTTTGAAATACCCCGTCATTCGCAGTGGCCGTCAGCCAGCCGATCAGTGCTTCGGTTTGCGCGGCATCGGGCGTGACGCCGAGGCCGGTGAATTGACCGTCGACCCACAATCCGACGCCGGTCGCCGGAATGAAGTCGAGCAGGTTGGGATGAAACCTGATCAGGCCCTCGGCGAGGTCGGATTCCTGGCTCATCCGCGTCACCAGCTCTTCGTGAATCCGCGTGCTGCGCAGCCGTGCCTCGAGTTGTTCGGCGGCGACCTTGGCCTCGAGCTGCGATGACGCCATCTCGGCGAAAAGCTCGCACGCCTCCCGCATCCGATAGGGTAGATAGCGCGGCGAGCTGTGATGGCAGGCAATCAGGCCCCACAGCCTGCCATGCTGAATGATCGAAAGCGACATTGAAGCCACCACGCCCATATGGGCGAGATACAGCCGGTGCGCCGGCGATACGCTGCGGATCACGCTCTGGCTTAGATCGAGCGGCAGTCCGGTGCGAGGATCGATCATAGGCACGATCCGCGCCGGCGCGTAGCGGGCGTCGGGGATCGCGCGGATCCAGTTCGCGAGATACAGCGCGCGGGCCTGCTTCGGGATGTCGGACTCCGGATACCGCAGCCCGAGGAAGCTCTCCATTCCGGACGCGCGCGACTCCGCTTTCACCTCGCCACTGCAATCCGGCATGAAGCGATAGATCATCACCCGATCGAAGCCGGTGACGGCGCGAACCTCGGCGACCACCGCGTCGCAAAACGCCTGCACGGTTCCGGCGCGCTGCACGTGACGGATCATCGATTGCACGAGCGCGAGCGAATTGTTTGGAGCTGGCTCGCGGCGTGGCTCGAACTCCAGCACGAGCAGGCCGGAGGCCTGGTGAACCACGACGTCGACCGGTGTCGCATCGGCGGCTTTCAGCGTGAAGGCGTGCAGAGGCCGTTCAATCTTGCGATCGGGGCCCAACAGGGCGCGCAGCCGCGCGATCTGGTCGCCCGAGAAAATCGTGAACGCAGAGACTCCAGCCAGCGATTCGATGGAAACGCCCAACAGCGCTGCAGTTTCGCCGCCGGCATGGACGATCTGCAGATCCTCTGGCGTCACCGCGAGCAAAGCGCCGTGCGGCTGGATCGAGCCGGCGAGATGAATCGCCTCGCGGTCGCACGCGGTCGGCCCGATTGCGCTGAATTTCAACTCGGCTAAATTGTCAACGCCCGAGTGCATCACATTCTACTCAATTCTCCGTGTCCGGGAGTCGGCGGACCGGCTTGAGGATGTCCGGTATGACACGGACAGGTTGGAGTGTCATGCTAAATTGACAAAGATGTGTGTCAGGATAATCTTACAATCACTCGAACGTGATCGATAGGGGGTTTAGCCCTGCGGCACCCGAGACTGGAAGAGCCCCGCATCGGTTCAGCGCCCCAGCTCCAAGTTTCTTGGATTTGACGTCGCGGACGGGTGACGAGGCGAACCGGAATGTTGCTGAGACCAAGCGAACTCTGTTCGGCGTAGCAGCGAAAACTACCTACGTGCAGGTTCAGCACGAATGATCGAAAGTCTCTTAGGAGGTTTTTACTATGGCAGACGATCCGAACAAGGTCTGGCCGACTGGCCTGACGATCGCGGAATCGGAAGAGCTCCACAAGCACGTCATCGACGGCACGCGCATTTTCGGCGCGATCGCCATCGTTGCGCACTTCCTGGCGTATGTTTACTCGCCCTGGCTGCACTAAGGAGTATCGAAGATGAATCAAGGTCGCATTTGGACTGTCGTGAAGCCGACCGTTGGCCTGCCGCTTCTGCTCGGCAGCGTCACCGTGATCGCCATCCTCGTTCACTACGCCGTGCTGTCGCACACCACCTGGTTCCCGAAGTACTGGAACGGTAAGACTGCGGCGATCGAGAGCTCGGTCACCATCGGCTAATTGCAGCTTCGTTGAAGCTGTTGTGGCTGGACCGGGATCCAAGGGTCCCGGTCGCTTGCTTTGTAGTCGGCTGAATCGCGGTGGCGGTTTGATCTGCCGCAGTTCACCTCCGGCCACAAAGTGGTGCTGTTCGTTCGGGTATCGGTGACCAACGTCACTGGCCTCTCGCAAGCTGGATTTGCTGGACGATGAACACAGTCAGCCAAAAGATGATGAGAGTCTGGGCCTCGCTCGGGTCTCGCTTTCTGCCTTTCGCGGATGCGGCGACGCCGGATCTGCCTCTGTCCCGGTTGCTGCGCCTGTCGCTGTTTCAAG
>NZ_FODT01000017.1 GCF_900110435.1 Rhodopseudomonas pseudopalustris | reverse complement strand
GGCCGAAACCGCCGATCGCAGCCAAATCGCATCACGCCATCACCCCTCCAGCGGCAAACTCGCCAAATCAACGAGTTTCGCAGAGGTCTCGCAAGAGCGGGAGAGGGGGCGCGCTGTGCTCGGGGCGGGATCACGGATCACAGCAGCGCAAATGGCTTAACTGCTCTTAGGACATGTCCGCCAGCCCGGACTCGCGTCAGGCGCAAAGCCGCATGGCATCAGCGATGCCTCTCCATCCGGCACGGCGCGCTCCCTCTCCCGCTCTTGCGGGGGAGGGCTGCGGTGGGGGAGACGCGGGCACCCAGGCCAAGATTAGTTGCGCAGCAAACACCGCGGTCGACCCGCCATGGATTTTAACACGTCGGTGACTCAGCGGCGCGCGCGGAGATCGTCATCCGATTTCAGCACAGTGTTTGCGGCTGCTTCCCGCATCTCAAGCCCAGCTTCGATCCCTCAGCCGGGACCAGCCTCGTTTTTATTAGCGCTGCCGGGCCATCAAACAGTGGCTGGAATCGTTGCATCGGCCTATCTGTAAACGACCAAGTCTCCTTGCCCGTTTCGAGAATGTCGGCCGATGGCCTCACGACAATCACCGATGGCAGTCTCTCAACCGGACCATGCCGACAAATCTGCCGCGTTGCAGCTCACGCCCGTTTCACGTGAAACAGAGCGGCGGCTCGACGCCTATCTCGATTTGCTGCGGCAATGGCAGGCCAAGACCAATCTGGTCGCGCCCTCGACGCTGCCGCAGCTCTGGACCCGGCATGTCGCCGACTCGCTTCAGCTCCTTGCGCTCGCACCGAAGGCGCGGCGCTGGCTCGACTTCGGCAGCGGCGGCGGCTTTCCAGGCATCGTGCTCGCCTGCGCGATGGCCGGGCACGACGGTGGTCACGTCACGCTGGTCGAGCGCAACGCCAAAAAGGCGGCCTTCCTGCGCGAGGCGCTGCGGGTGACCGGCTCGCCCGGCACAGTCATGCTCGCGGACATCGGGGATAACGTGGATAGATTTCCACAAGGCCTCGATTGCATCACCGCGCGCGCGGTTGCTCCGCTACACCAGCTGATCGGTTTCGCCCGACCGTTGATGACCGAAGGCAGCAAGGCGCTGTTCCTGAAGGGTCAAGATGTAGAAGCTGAATTGACCGACGCTACTAGATATTGGAAGATTGACCCTCAATTGCACGCCAGCCTGACCGGTGGACATGGCTGGATTGTCGAAATCGACCGGATCGAACGTCAAGCCCTCCCCACCGCCAGCAAAGAAGCCGCGCAATGACCGTAATTGATCAAATATATCAAGGGGATAAGGCTTCGACCGAGCCCGGGCGCCCGCGCATCATCGCGCTCGCGAACCAGAAGGGCGGGGTCGGCAAGACCACCACCGCGATCAATCTCGGCACCGCGCTGGCGGCGATCGGCGAGCGTGTGCTGATCGTCGATCTCGATCCGCAGGGCAACGCCTCGACCGGGCTCGGCATCGACCGCCGCGACCGCAACTGTTCGACCTATGATGTGCTGGCCGGCGAAGCGCCGCTGCGCGACGCCGTGGTGGCGACCGCGGTGCCGCGGCTGCATATCGCCGCCTCGACGATGGATCTGTCGGGTCTCGAACTCGAGCTCGGCCATTCCCGCGACCGCGCCTTCCGGCTGCGCGATGCGATCGCCGTGCTCAACAAGGACGTCGATCCGCCGCTCGACTACACCTATGTGCTGATCGATTGCCCGCCGTCGCTGAACCTGTTGACGGTGAATGCAATGGCGGCGTCGGACGCGATCCTGGTGCCGTTGCAATGTGAGTTCTTCGCGCTCGAAGGTCTGTCGCAATTGCTGCAGACCGTCGAGCAGGTGCGCTCGACGCTCAATCCGGAGCTGACCATCCACGGCATCGTGCTGACGATGTTCGACAGCCGCAACAATCTGTCGAGCCAGGTCGTCGCCGACGTCCGCCAGTTCATGGGCAAGAAGGTCTACGACACCATGATCCCGCGCAACGTGCGGATCTCGGAAGCGCCGAGCTACGGCAAGCCGGTGCTGGTCTACGATCTGAAATGCGTCGGCTCGGAGGCCTATCTGAAACTCGCCACCGAAGTGATCCAGCGCGAGCGCGAACTGCGCACGATGCATTGAGGTGATTGCGCGCGGCGAGGGCCGTGCACGGTCATCCTTCGAGGCGCGCAAACAAGCGCGCGCACCTCAGGATGACGGAGAGGTAGTGCGCGTTTCGGCTGCTGCTCCAAGCAGAGCGTCATCCTGAGGTGCGCGGGGCGTAGCCCCGAGCCTCGAAGGAGGGTCTGCAGGAAAGTCGCGAGCGACAAGTAACGACTCGGCGTCATCGGCGGATGACGAAGTACCAAATGTAACGCGGAGTAACGACGTGAATCCAAGGGAGCTGGCGATGGCCGACGAGCACCGTTCGCGACTGGGGCGCGGGCTGGCGAGTCTGATCGGGGATGTCGGCGGCGAGGCCGCGCATGTCGAGCGGCCGCGCGCGCAGCGCAAGGTGCCGATCGAATTCATCAAGGCCAATCCGCGCAATCCGCGCCGGACCTTCTCCGACGCCGAACTCGGCGAACTCTCCGACTCGATCAGGCAGCACGGCGTGATCCAGCCGATCGTGGTGCGGCCGGTGAAAGGCGCGCAGGACCGGTTCGAGATCATCGCCGGCGAACGGCGCTGGCGCGCGGCGCAGCGCGCCGGGCTGCACGAGGTGCCGATCGTGCCGGTCGATGTCAGCGACGCCGATGCGCTCGAGATCGCGATCGTCGAGAATGTGCAGCGCGAGGATCTCAATCCGCTCGAAGAGGCGCAGGGCTATCACGCGCTCGCCAATGAATTCAAACGCAGCCAGGACGACATCGCGAAAATCGTCGGCAAGAGCCGCAGCCACGTCGCCAACATGATGCGGCTGACCAGGCTGCCGGACGACGTGCTGGCGCTGATCGCCGCCGGACAACTATCCGCCGGCCATGCGCGCGCGCTGATCGGCGTGCCCGATCCGTCCGCCGCCGCCAAGCGCATCGTCGCCGAAGGCCTCAACGTCCGGCAGACCGAAGCGCTGGCGCATGAAGAAGGCGTGCCGGAGCGCAAGCCGCAGAAGCCGCGCGCCTCCGCCGCCGCGAAGCCCGCCAAGGACGCCGACACGCTGGCGCTGGAAAAACGCGTCAGCGACGCGCTCGGCATGAAGGTCACGATCGAAGACCGTGACGGCACAGGCTCCCTGCAGATCCGCTACGCCGACCTCGATCAGCTCGACGACATCATCCGCCGGCTCGAGGCGGGCGGTTAGTTCGGGATCGCGGAGAGGACGAGTTGGTTGTTCTCGATCTCTTGCTGGATTTCGTCGGCTACGGCACCTCGCGAGTCTTGGTGCCCCTGCTGTCGTTTGGAAACATTCGGGTGCAAGCGGTGAAGTCGCCCGGCCAGATGTTCAATTGGTCCGGCTTCAAGCGTCTTCCCGATGACACGTATCTCTGTTCGTCCGACCTTGCGGGCTGGATCGGATTGTCGGTCTGGGTTGTCGGATTGATAGCAATCTTCGCCGCAATCTGAAGGTTGTTCCGGCGCGTGCTCTCGTTCGTCATTCCGGGGCGCTCGCATCGCGAGCGAACCCGGAATCCATACTCCCTGACGTCCATTTTCAGTCGTCTACCGCCCTGCGCTTTTTGCGAGCGCAGGGGGTATGGATTCCGGGTTCGCGCTGCGCGCGCCCCGGAATGACGAACGAGAGGGTTGTTGGGTCGCGAGGTGCGCGTCGGCTTCATTGCGCTCAGCGCCACCCTACGGATGATAACAACTAGAGCTCCGGTTCTGATCAAATCAGAGCCGGAGCTCTAACTTTCTGTTCTGACGCGTTTTCTTCACGCGAACCGGTTTCCACTTCGCTCGAAAACGCTCTAATTCCTTCGCCGTGCGCTCACTGCGATCGACAGCAGTGTGCGTTGGGCGATGGCGGCGCCGAGCGTGGCCTGGCGGCGGGTTTCCAGGGCGGCGGTGGCGAGCTGGTCGATGATCTGCGCCAGTCGCGGCGCGCCGAGATTGCGCAGAGCGGTCTCGGACGCGGCCTTGCGGGAAAAGTGCAGCCGCGGAAAGCCACTATCGAGCGCGGTCGCCGCAGCCGCGCCGGCCTCGACTGCGAGGCTGGTCTTGTGCAGGAACGCGGCGTGGCGCTGGGCTGCGAGAATGATCTGCCCCGGATAGGTGCCGGCGACCATCGCCTTGGCGAATTCACTCTCGACCACCGCGGGCTTTCCCGAAAACGCCGCATCGACGATGACGTCGAGCTTGAGATCGGAGGCGTCGGACACGCAGGCCATCACGTCGTCGAGCGTGATCTCGCTCTGGCCGTGGGCGTAGAGCGCGAGCTTGCGGACTTCGTTGCGCGAGGCCTGGCGGTCGCCGCCGAGCAGCGTCATCAGCACGGCCCGGGCGTCGCGGCCGATCTGCAGATTCGAATGACGGAGTTCATCGTCGATCAGCCTGGCGAGATCCGCCTCGGCGTCCGGATAGCAGCCGATCGCCACCGCGCTCGGCGCCTTCTCGCAGGCCTTGCGCAGCGCATTGTCCGGCTTGATGTCGCCGGCTTCGATCACCACGCGGCACTCCCGCGGCGGCGAGGCGGCCAGCGTCTCGACGCCCGCGACGAAACTACGCGAGCCGGCGCGGACGCGGATCGCGCGGCGGCCGCCGAACATCGGAATCGAATTCGCTTCGTCGACCAGCCGCGACGGCTCGGAGGCGAGTTCGTCGCCGTCGAGCCGCACCAGCGCGAACGGATCGTTGGGATCGTCGAGCGCCGAGGCGATCAGCGCGTCGGCGCGCTCGCGGACCAGGCCTGCGTCGGGTCCGTACAGCAGGATGATCGGCCGCGCCGGATCGGGGCGGGCGAGAAACGAGGTGACGTCTTTTCCGCGCAGCGCGACCATGGCGGACTCAGACCGGCGGTGTGGCGCAAGCGGCGCGCACGATCGGTTCAGATGCCGGCGTAAAAGAACGAGGCGAGGCGGGTATTGATGTTCTCGGCGATTTCCTGCGCGGCGCGATCCTCGGCGTCGCGGCCGGCGCGGGTGCGGGCGAAGCGCTGGGTCTGGCCGGGCACGTCGTATTCGACGCGCGAGAAGGTGCTGCCGGTCATCACGACCTTGCCGGTGGCGATTTCGGTGAGCCGGTAGTTCGCGTCGATGCCGTAATTCTCGATCGTCGGCAGCGTGGTGTTCGGATCGACGATCAGCGACGAACGCGACGAGTTGATGTTCAGCGCCAGCGAATACAGCGGCGGCGCGCCGGTGGCGCTGCCGTACATCTTGAACATCAGCGCGTTGCGGATTTCGACGCCGATCCGGGCATTACGCGAGCCGTTCGGGACGTCGAGCGGCGGCACGGTGACGGCCGCGAGCTTGTCGCGCAGCGTCGGCGAGCCGTCGCCGCGGTCGGCATACATCGGCTGGAAACAGCCGGCGACCGGCGCCGCCAGCATCGCGGCCAGCGCAAGCCGCGCGAAAACCCTCGCCACCGCGGGCCTAACCGACGACATTCACGATCCTCTGCGGAACCACGATCACCTTGCGGACGGGCTTGCCATCCAACGCCTGTCTTACCGCATCGAGCGCCAAAACGGCAGCCTCAATTTCCGGATTGTTGGCGTCCCTGGCCACCGTGACCTCTCCGCGCTTCTTGCCGTTGACCTGCACCGGCAGCGTGATGCTGTCTTCGAGCAGCAAATCGCGTTCGATTTGCGGCCAAAGCGCCTCGGAGACCAGGCCGGGCTGGCCGAGCGCCGCCCAGCATTCCTCGGCCAGATGCGGCATCATCGGGTGAAACAGTTGAACCAGGATGACGGCGCCCTCGCGGATCGCCCAGGCGAGATCGGGAGCGACATCCGGCGACGCCGCGCCGGGCCTGGCCAGCGCCTCGCCGAGACTGTTGGAGAATTCCCGGATATGGGCGAGGCTGACGTTGAAGGCGAGCCGTTCGATGCCGGACAGAACCTTGTCGAGCGCGCCATGGGCGGCCTTGCGGACCGCCAGCGCCTCGGGTCCGAACGCGTCCGGTCGGGCGGCCGGGGCCGCCTTGGCGATCTCGGCGGCGTCATTGATCATCCGCCACAGCCGCTGCACGAAGCGCGACGCGCCCTTGACGCCTTCCTCGCTCCAGATCACGTCGCGGTCCGGCGGCGAATCCGACAGCATGAACCAGCGCGCGGTGTCGGCGCCGTAGCTGCCGATAATATCGTCGGGGTCGACGGTATTGCGCTTGCTCTTCGACATCTTCTCGATCGGGCCGATCTCGATGGGCGTGCCGTCGTCGAGCAGCGTCGCGCGGCGGCCATCGCCCTCGGCGACGATCGCCACTTCGGCCGGCGAAGCGAACATGCCGTCGGCCTTGCGATAGGTCTCGTGCACCACCATGCCCTGGGTGAACATCCCGCGGAACGGCTCGTCCAGGCCGATATGGCCGGTGGCCTTCATCGCCCGGGTGAAGAATCGGCTGTACAGCAGGTGCAGGATCGCGTGCTCGACGCCGCCGATATACTGATCGACCGGCAGCATCCGGTTGACGACGTCCGGCGTGGTCGGCGCATTCTCGTTCCACGGATCGGTGAAGCGCGCGAAGTACCAGGACGAATCCACGAAAGTGTCCATCGTGTCGGTTTCGCGCGTGGCCTTCGCCCCGCATTGCGGGCAGGCCGTGTGCTTCCAGGTCGGGTGATGATCGAGCGCGTTGCCGGGCTTGTCGAACGAGACGTCCTCCGGCAGCACCACGGGCAGATCCTTGTCCGGCACCGGCACCACGCCGCAGACCTCGCAATGGATCACCGGAATCGGGCAGCCCCAATAGCGCTGGCGTGAGATGCCCCAGTCGCGCAGCCGGAAATTGACCTTGCGCTCGCCGACCGGCGCATTGCCGAGCGTCGCGGTCTCGAGCCGCTTCGCCACGTCTTCCTTGGCTTCGGCAATGCTCATGCCGTCGAGGAAGCGCGAATTGATCAAGCGGCCGTCGCCGTCATAGGCCTCGTCGGTGATCACGAAGCTCGAAGGGTCCTGGCCCTCGGGGCAGACCACCGGGGTGTTGCCGAGCTGGTACTTGTTGACGAAGTCGAGGTCGCGCTGGTCGTGCGCCGGGCAGCCGAAGATCGCGCCGGTGCCATATTCCATCAGCACGAAATTCGCGACATAGACCGGGATCCGCCAGTTCGGGTCGAACGGATGCAGCGCGCGGATGCCGGTGTCGATGCCCAGCTTCTCGGCGGTGTCGATCTCGGCCTGCGCGGTGCCGCGCTTCTTGCAGTCCTCGACGAAGGCCGCGATCTTGGGGTCCTTCGCGGCCGCCGCCTGCGCCAGCGGATGGTCGGCGGCGATCGCCATGAATTTGGCGCCGAACAACGTATCCGGCCGGGTGGTGAAGATCTTCAGCTCGGTCTCGCCGGCCGGCGTCGTCGCCGAATCCAGCGCGAAACGCACCAGCAGGCCTTCGGAGCGGCCGATCCAGTTGCGCTGCATCAGCCGCACCTTGTCGGGCCAGCGGTCGAGCGTCTCCAGCGCGTCCAGCAACTCCTGGGCGTAGCGGGTGATCTTGAACACCCACTGGTTCATCTCGCGCTGCTCGACCACCGCGCCCGAGCGCCAGCCGCGGCCGTCGATCACCTGCTCATTGGCCAGCACGGTCATATCGACCGGGTCCCAGTTGAGCTTGCGGGTTTCCCGCTCGGCGAGGCCCGCCTTCAGGAAATCCAGGAACATCTTCTGCTGATGCTTGTAGTAGGTGGGATCGCAGGTCGCGAATTCACGCGCCCAGTCGAGCGACAGCCCCATGGTCTGCAGCTGCTTCTTCATCGCAGCGATATTGGCGTAGGTCCACGCCTTGGGGGCGACCTTGCGCTCGATCGCGGCATTCTCGGCCGGCAGGCCGAACGCATCCCAGCCCATCGGGTGCAGCACATTGTGGCCGCGCGCCCGCATCGTCCGCGCCACCACGTCGCCCATGGTGTAGTTGCGGACGTGCCCCATGTGGATCCGTCCGGACGGATAAGGGAACATCTCCAGCACGTAATATTTCGGGCGCGGGTCGTCGTTGCGGGTGGCGAAAATCTTCGCCTCGTCCCATTTCGCCTGCCATTTCGGCTCGGATTCGCGGGCGTTGTAACGTTCGTTGCTCATGGGAGATCAGTCGGCCGGCCGGTTCGAGCGCTCTGCAAGCGATAATGGACGCGCGAATGAGGTCGCAAACCGGTGCGGGCTCTGGGGAATTCGCGCGCGAGGCGCGCGGAATAGGCCACGAAACGCTGCGTCGGGTCAATGGGATGGGCGCAGATCAGCGCCGCCCGCGATGTGTCGTGTTGTCAGCCCGGAGCCGCGGCGGGCACCGCGGTTCAGCTGGCGATCGCCATCGATATCGTGTCGGTGGCGCGGATGAAGCCGTGTTCGACGACGGTGTTGCGGCCGCGGCCCTTGGCGGCATAGAGCGCGGCGTCGGCGGCCTCGATCAGCTCGGCCGGGCTGGCGTCCTCGGTCGGCGAAGCCGACGCGACGCCGATGCTGACGGTGACGCGCTGAAACAAGCTGGTGTGGTGGGGCACGTCCAGCCGTTCGACGGTGGCGCGGACCATTTCGCCGACCTGATAGGCGGTGTCGGCGTCGGTATCCGGCAACAGAAGGCAGAACTCCTCGCCGCCATAGCGCGCCGCAAAGCCGCCGGTGTCGTTGGCGACGGTGGCGAGGGTCTCGCCGATCCGGGACAGGCAGGCGTCGCCCTCCGGGTGGCCGTAGCTGTCGTTGAACGATTTGAAATAATCGACGTCGAGCAGCAGCAGCGCCACGGTATGACCGTTCTGCAGGCCGCGCATCCATTCGAAATCCAGCCGGCTCTGGAAGCCGCGCCGGTTGGCGAGCCCGCTTAGCAGATCCATCGACGCCATCACGGTCAGGCTGTTGTTGCTTGCGACCAGTTCGCGCTCGCGTTGGCCGAGCTGCGCGGCCATCGCGTTGAACGCGCGCGCCAAGGGCAGAAATTCCGCCGGCAGCCGTGCCCTTGTGACGCGCGCCGACCAATCGCCCTGCGCGAACTGGTTGGCGATCGAGGTCAGGACCGAGATCGGCCGCACGATCAGCCGTTCGGCGGCGATCAGCGCGCCGAGCAGCACGAGCAGGCAGACCAGCGCCAATTGCAGATAGGCGGTGCGGATGTCGCGGCTGATCGCCGCCGAGACGATGTTCTCGTCCAGCGTCACCACCAGCCGCGCATTGGTGCCGGGTATCCGCGACACCGACAGCGTCTGCCCGGAATCAATGGAGGTGGTCGCCTGTTCGCGCTCCAGAGGGCGGGCGCCGAGCGCGAAATCCAGCGTCGACTGATCGAGTTTGCGGCCGATCAGGCTGCGGTGGTCGGGCGGCGTCGCCAGCACGGTGCCTTCGCCGTCGATCAGCGCGACGTTGATCCCGGGGCGGCCGGCGAGATTGGCCATGATGTCCGATAGCCAATCGAGATTCATGCCGGCGATCAGCACGGCTTCTTCGCCGGTGTCGACCGCCGACACCGGATAGGCCGCGAGGATCGTGCCCTGGCGGCTCTGTTGTCCGATCACGAAGTCGCTGACGACGAAATCGTGGGTCTCGAACGCCTTGCGGAAATAAGCGCGGTTACTGACATCCGAGCCGACGAACATCGACGAGGTGGAGCAGCGGATGATGCCGCTGGAATCCGCCACCGACAGCATCCGGATCGACGGCAGATCGACCCGCAGGCTGGCGCGCAGGATGCTGCAGCTGCGCCCGATCTGCGACGCCGCGGCGTGGATATAGGCCGCCGATTTCAGCACCGCCTCGACCGAGGAGATCACTTCGCGCTGTGCATCGGTGGCGCGCTGCGCCAGCGTTGCGACACTGTCGGCCACCGCGGCAATCTGGGTGGTGCGCGTGTTTTCGAGCAGACGCACGCGATCGAGCATCAGCGGGCAGACCAGAATCAGAGCCAGAACCACCAGCCTGGCGCGGATTCCGAGCATCCCCCGGAGCTGCGATTTCTTGCGAATGATGGCGATGCGTGACATCGTGAACCCCTCAACCCCCGCAAACACACTAGGTCCAAGGGTTCAAAAACCCTTCTTCGTAATCGTTACAATTTGAGCGAAGGCCCAACCCTTGAGCGAAATTCTTGCCCGATGCGCGCCGTTAACCAGTCATTTACGATGCGTGCCGGCGCGGCTTCGGCGGGTACGAAGGTGAGCGGCGCGGAGGTTCACGGGCTCGCCGCGGTCGAGCAGGAGATCGCGCAGGCCTGCAAGGAGGCGCGACGCGAGCGCGGTTCGGTGACGCTGATCGCAGTGTCGAAGACCTTCGACGCCGATTCGATCCTGCCGGTGCTGGCCGCCGGCCAGCGGGTGTTCGGCGAAAATCGCGTGCAGGAAGCCAAGGCCAAATGGCCGGCGCTGGTCGCCGGCCATCCCGGCACCGAGCTGCATCTGATCGGGCCGCTGCAATCCAACAAGGCCAAGGAAGCCGTCGCGCTGTTCGACGCGATTCATTCGGTCGATCGCGAAAGTCTCGCCGAGGCGTTGAGCAAGGCGCTGCCGCTAGCGGGCCGTGCGGTCGAGCTGTTCGTCCAGATCAATACTGGCGAGGAACCGCAGAAGGCCGGCGTCGCGCCGCAGGACGCCGACGCCTTCCTCACCGCCTGCCGCGAACGCTGGGGGCTGACGATCGCCGGCCTGATGTGCATCCCCCCGGTGGATGAGGCTCCGGCGCCGCATTTCGCGCTGACCGCGAAGATCGCCCGGCGCAACGGCCTGAGCAAATTGTCGATGGGCATGAGCGCCGATTTCGCCACCGCGATCGAATTCGGCGCGACCCATGTGCGGGTCGGCTCGGCGATCTTCGGGCACAGGTAACCTTCGCGTCATCCCGAGGTGCTCGCTCGCTCGAGCGTGCCTGCGCCTACCCGATCACGATCTTGGTGTTCGGCCCGATCCTGGCCAACAGCCGCAGCAGGTTGCCGCGGGTCATGGCGACGCAGCCGGCGGTCGGGCCGAAATTGTCGCGTGCCAGATGCAGGAACACGGCGCTGCCGCGGCCGGCGATCCGCGGCGTTGTGTTGTGGTCGATCTCGATGATGAAATCATACAGGTGATCGGCACGCTGCAGCCGATCGCCGGCCTCGCCGGGGCCGCGGCGCAGCGGACGGTTGTAATGCCGGCTCGAAGGGTCCTCGCACCAGGCGTCCTCGGCGGTGATCGGCCGAACCGGCAGGAATGTTCGCGGCTTCGGCCAGCGGTCGGCCCGCCACCACAACCGCCGCGGCCGGAATGTCCCGCGCGGCGTGCCGCCGTCGCCCTCGCGCTTGTTGGCGAGGATGCCGCCGCGGCCGAGCGCGACCGGGATCGTCATCCCTCCGGCGGTCAGCCAGCCGCGGCTGCGCTGACCTGCCGCGGCGCGGACCTTTAGCATCGACAATGGCCGGTCCACCGTCGGGTTCTTGTAACGCTCTGATCTGAATGTTATTTTCACGTCGGTATCAGCTTGGCGCGGGCGGGTGGTGAAGCAAATTTAACATGCCGCAGTTAAAATCCGCAGAAATCATGCCTATTTGCTGTTCTGCGATACAATCGCGCGTGATTGGAGGGCTCCCCGGCCGCCCCGGCCGACGCTGCCCGCAAGATTCGAAGGACATCGACCATGCCGAACGCCCGCAAGATCCTGATCGTGGATGACGACACTGATCTGCGCGAAGCCTTGGTCGAGCAATTGTCGCTGCACGAGGAATTCGAGGCTTCCGCGGTCGACACCGGCGCCAAGGGCGTGCAGTCGGCCAAGGCGAACTCGCCGGATCTGGTGCTGATGGATGTCGGGCTGCCCGACACCGACGGCCGCGAAGTGGTGCGCAGCTTGCGCAAGGGCGGCTTCAAGGCGCCGATCATCATGCTGACCGGGCACGATACCGATTCCGATACCATTCTGGGGCTGGAGAGCGGCGCCAACGACTATGTCGCCAAGCCGTTCCGCTTCGCGGTGCTGCTGGCGCGAATCCGCGCCCAGCTCCGCCAGCACGAAGCCAGCGAGGACGCGGTGTTCACCGTCGGCCCCTACAGCTTCCGCCCCGGCTCCAAGATGCTGACCGGCGCCAACGCCAAGAAGGTGCGGCTGACCGAAAAGGAGACCGCGATCCTGCGCTTCCTGTACCGCGCCAGCCAATCGCCGGTGTCGCGCGAGACGCTGCTGCAGGAAGTCTGGGGCTATAATTCGGGTGTGACGACCCACACGCTCGAGACCCATATTTACCGACTTCGCCAAAAGATCGAGAAGGATGCGGCGAATCCGGAGATTCTGGTCACCGAGGCCGGTGGCTACAAACTCGTGCCGTGATACCAATAAGGGGCCGAATCGCCGCCAAGGATTTCAAATCCAAGGATTTCAAGTCCAAGGATCTCAAATCCGAGTGTTTCAAGTCCGAGGGTTTGGCGCGTCCCGTTTTTTGCCGGCCGGTCACTGATGTCGATCGAAGATGATGTTGCCCTGCTCGAGCGCGTCCCGACGCTGCGGCTGTTGGGCGACACCTCGTTGCGGATGCTGGCGATCGGCTCCGATCAGCGCGAGTTCGCCCGCGGCGACGTGCTGTTCTCCGCCGGCGACGCCTCCGACGCCGGCTATGTGGTGCAGACCGGATCGTTCCAGGTGACATCGGCCGACGGCGGTCCGCACGAACTGATCGCGCGGCCGGGCGATCTGATCGGCGAACTGGCGTTGGTGCTGCCGATGCCGCGGCCGTCGAGCGCGGTGGCGATGGAGTACTCGTCGGTGGTCCGGATCGCGCGCAGCCTGTTTCAGCGCGTGCTCGAAAGCGACCCCGTGGCCGCCCGTAACCTCCGCGACGAATTCGCCGCCCGCACCACCATGATCGCCAAAGACATCACCAGAGCCGGCGCGAAGCTCACGTAGCAGCTCGCGCATGTCCTCGAGAGGGGGCGCTCTCTTCACCCTCTCCCGCTTGCGGGGGAGGGCCGGGGTGGGGGCGAGCCGAGCACGGCGCTTGTGTTCAGCCGGGCTGATATTGCGTTCGGCGCGCATCGTTACTCAGCATCATCCACTCACATCGACCGAGAAGCAGGGTGCGTATCAGCGGCGCTGCGACTCGCGTTGCCCCCACCCTAACCCTCCCCCGCAAGCGGAAGAGGGAGCGCGTTGTGCTGGTGACTTACAGCTCCATCGTCACCGTCACCGGGACGTGGTCGCTCGGGCGTTCCCAGCTTCGCGCGTTGCGCAGGATCTTGAAGTCGGTGACGCGGGTGCGCAGCGCTTCGGAGACCCAGATGTGATCGAGCCGTCGGCCGCGATCGCCGACGGTCCAGTCGGCGGCGCGATAGCTCCACCAGGTGTAGATCTTCTCCGACAGCGGAATCCGGTCGCGCGCGACGTCGACCCAATTGCCGGCGCGCAGCACGGCGAGCAGCTTCTCGCATTCCACCGGCGTGTGCGACACGACTTTAAGTAACTGCTTGTGCGACCAGACGTCGTGCTCGTGCGGCGCGACGTTGAGGTCGCCGACCAGAATATGCCGCGCGTCGCCGGAGGGATGCAGCGGCTCGCAGGCCTTCATCTCGTCGAGAAACGACAGCTTGTGCTTGAACTTCGGATTGAGTTCGGGATCGGCAACGTCGCCGCCGGCAGGCACGTAGAAATTATGCAGCACCAGCGGCGGATCGTTGTCGCCGGTGCCGAGCGACACCGAGATGTGGCGCGAGTCGAGGTTGTCGCAGAAAATGCGGATGTCGCGCGCGACGAACGGAATCTTCGAGATCACCGCGACGCCGTGATAGCCCTTCTGTCCGTTCAGCGCGATGTGCTCGTAGCCGAGCTGCTTGAAGCGCTTCAGCGGAAACGCGTCGTCGGGACACTTGGTCTCCTGCAGGCACAGCACGTCGGGCTGCTGCTCTTTCAGGAACGCCGCGACCAGATCGATGCGCAGCCGGACCGAGTTGATGTTCCATGTCGTGAGGGTGAAGCGCATGGGAAGCCGGGGCGAGTTGCGGGCGGGACGCCGTCTTTGCGAGGAGCGCGCTGTTTGTTGCGCGGCACGCGATCGAACGCAAGCCGCTGATGTGTACAACCAGCCAGGTGCTTGCTGTGGCGTCTTACGAAGGGGATGGATTGCCGGATCAAGCCCGGCAATGACGGTCTTGATAGAGACGGCCTACGCGACCGTCGGTGCGATCCAGCCCGGCGTCATGCGCGGGCTTGACCCGCGCATCCATCATCCGCGAAGCAGACAAAGCACAAAATGAAGGAGCCTAGCCCGGCGGGGTCGAGTAGTCGGTGAAGTCGATCTTGAACATCGCCGGATCGGGGCGCCGGGCGGTGTCGAGATTGTAGATCGCGACCGTGGTGTCGTAGCCCTGCGGATCGGTGACGGTCCATTGCTTGAGCTGGCCGTCCTTGACGCCGAGCATCAGCATCAGCCGGCTGGTGCCGATGACCGCGTTCTTCTCCTCGATGATGATGCTGATGTAGAGCTCGTCCGAGGTGATGGCGACGACGCTGGTGTCGCGCAACAGATCGATGCGGTCGCTGAGCAGATAGCGCAGCGGCGTCTGCGACAGCGGGTAGATGTCCTGGGTCGCGAGCTTGCGGTCGCGCACCACCAGCGACTGGCCGTTGGCGACCATCGAGATCGGGCTCGGCTCGTCATATTCGAACCGCACCTTGCCCGGCTTCATGATGTAGAAATCCCCCTTCAGCTTCGAGCCGTCGGGGCCGACCTGCACGAAATTGCCGACCAGCGTCGAGAGTGACGACAGATAGGCGCTGACGCGGGCGGCGTCCGCCTTCTGCTTGGCGTCGAAGGTGGTGAAGATCGAGGCCGGCACGTTGCGCCGCGGATCGGGGATCACCGGGTCGGGCGGCGTGGCCAGCTTCGCCACCGGGGCCGGCGGTTGCGGCGGGCGCTGCGGCCGGGACGGCTCGGCGGTGCTGATCTGCCTCTCGACCGCTTTCGGCGACGGCCTCGGCACCGGCACGGTCTCCGCCAAAGCCAACGGCGCGGCCGTGACCATCAGCAGGCCGACGCCGGCCGCGAGGCTCCGGCGGAGCCCGGTGGAGATCGCCGGCCTCGGCGTCAAACCATTGAAATCGTTCGTCAATGTGATGTCCTGCGCGGGGGGCGCGGATCCGGCGCCAAGCCCCTCAGCGGCTACCGTGGCGCTGTGGCGATTTCGCGACTCTCGCTCGGAGATTTCCATCACGCTGATCCCGCCGGTCAAAAATTGGAGTCTTCTTCGGCCACCAGAATCTCGCGCTTGCCGGCGTGATTGGGCTGGCCGACGATGCCTTCGAGTTCCATGCGCTCCATCAGCGAGGCGGCGCGATTATAGCCGATCTGCAGGCGGCGCTGAATATAGCTGGTCGAGGCCTTGCGGTCGCGTTTGACGATCGCAACCGCCTGCTGGAACAGGTCGCCGGCGCCGTCGCCGCCCATGCCGGTGGCGTCGAACACCGCGCCATCCTCACCCTCGGCCGGCTCTTCCGCGGTGACCGCTTCGAGATATTCCGGCTGGCCCTGTGTCTTGAGATGTTTGACGACCTTCTCGACTTCCTCGTCGGACACGAACGGCCCGTGGACGCGGCTGATCCGTCCGCCGCCGGCCATGTACAGCATGTCGCCTTGGCCGAGCAGTTGCTCGGCGCCCATTTCGCCCAGGATGGTGCGGCTGTCGATCTTCGAGGTGACCTGGAAGGAAATGCGGGTCGGGAAGTTCGCCTTGATGGTGCCGGTGATGACGTCGACCGAGGGCCGCTGCGTCGCGAGGATGACGTGCAGGCCGGCGGCGCGCGCCATCTGGGCGAGGCGTTGCACCGCGCCTTCGATGTCCTTGCCGGCGACCATCATCAGGTCGGCCATTTCGTCGACGATGATGACGATATAGGGCAGCGGTTCGAGATCGAGCTTTTCTTCCTCGTAGATCGCCTTGCCGCTCTCTTTGTCGAATCCGGTATGCACCGTGCGGGTCAAGTCCTCGCCGCGCGCCTTGGCTTCCGACAGCCGGGTGTTGTAGCCGTCGATGTTGCGGACGCCGAGCTTGGCCATGCGCTTGTAGCGCTCCTCCATCTCGCGCACTGCCCATTTCAGGGCGACGACGGCCTTCTTCGGATCGGTGACGACCGGCGTCAGCAGATGCGGAATGCCGTCATAGACCGAGAGTTCGAGCATCTTCGGATCGACCATGATCAGCCGGCACTGATCCGGCCGCAGCCGGTACACCAGGCTGAGGATCATGGTGTTGATCGCGACCGATTTGCCCGAGCCGGTGGTGCCGGCGATCAGCATATGCGGCGTGCGTGCGAGATCGATGATGATCGAATCGCCGCCGATGTTCTTGCCGAGACACAACGGCAGCTTGTGCACGGTCTCGTTGCCGTCCTTCACGCTGAGCAGTTCGCGCAGATACACCTTCTCGCGATGCGCGTTGGGCAGCTCGATGCCGATCGCATTGCGGCCGGGCACCACGGCGACGCGCGCCGACAGCGCGCTCATCGACCGTGCGATGTCGTCGGACAGGCCGATCACGCGCGACGATTTGATGCCGGGCGCGGGCTCGAGTTCGTACAGCGTCACCACCGGGCCGGGATGCGCCTTGACGATTTCGCCGCGCACGCCGAAATCCTGCAGCACGCCTTCGAGCGCCCGCGAATTGGCTTCGAGCTCGGCCTTGTTGAGCGGCTGGCGATCGGAGGCCTTCGGCGCCGTCAGCACGTTGACCGAGGGCAGCTCGAACCTGCCGGATTTCTTCGCGGCCGGCTTCGGCGCGGCCTTCTTGCGCGGCGCGCGGGCGACCGGGGCTTCGTCTTCCTCGTCTTCGATCGCGTCGGCGGGTTCGAGATCGAGCGTGTCGTCGTCGTCGTCGAGATGGTCCCGCGGCACGATCGGCGGCGCAACGCGACCGCCGCCCAGCCTGGGCTCCTGGCGTTCGAACGAGGCGGCGGCGGGGCCCGCGGGCGCGCTGCTGACGAGGCCGCGATAGCCGAGCTTCATCAGCCGCCACAGCCGCGCCTTGGCGGAGAGCGCCGCATGGGTCAGCCAGCCGAGCGAGACCGAGCCGGGATCGCGATCCTCGTCTTCGTCGAGCGGCACATCGTCGGCGATGACGTCGTCGGCGTCCGGTTCGCGCGAGCCGAAGCCGCTGGCGATCAGGAAGCTCACGGCCATCAGGGCGCCGAGCACGATGCTGAGGATGACGCGGAAGATCAGACCCGGGCCGAACACCAGCGACGGCGCACGCACCAGCGCGTCGCCGACGACGCCGCCGAGGCCGGTGGGCAGCGGCCAGGCGCTGTCGTGCGGAAACGACGAGGCGAAGCCTGCGGCGAAGATGGTGCAGAGAATCCAGGCCGCGAACCGCAATGCGCGGCGGTCGAACGGCCGGTGATTGATCATCCGCCAGCCCCAGGTCGCGACCGGCAGCAGCAGCCCGACGGCGCCGAGGCCGAGGATCTGCATCGACAGATCAGCGCCGATCGCGCCGGGATAGCCGATCAGATTGTGGATCTTGCGCGAGGTGGCGTGACTGAGGCTCGGGTCCTGCACCGACCAGGTCGCCAGCGCCGCGGCGCCGACGGTGGCGATCACGATCAGGCCGAAGCCGGCGAACTCGCGCAGCCGCCGCACCAGCGCGTCGCGGATCGACGCGGGCAGGTGCCCGACCAGGGGAATGACGCGTTCGATCGCCGGCATGCTCACTCTCAGCCTCGCGACTCATCGAGAATCCGCACCAGCCGGTGCAGCGCTTCGGCGGTACTCTCACTGTCCTGAACCATCGCCAGCCGGATGTAGCCGGCGCCCGGATTGCTGCCGTCGGGCTGCGGACGCGCCAGATAACTGCCTGGGATGACGCGGACGCCTCCCTCCCTGAACAGCTTCACGGTGGCGGCCTCGTCGCCGCCATGAGCGGAGACGTCGAGCCACAGGCAGAAGCCGCCGGCGGGGCGCTGATAGCCGAAGCGCTCGCCGAGGATCTGATCGGCGAGATCGAACTTCAGCCGATACAGCCGGCGGTTTTCCTCGACATGGGCTTCGTCGCCATAGGCGGCGACCGCGACGTGCTGCAGCGCCACCGGCACCTGCGGCGCGGCGACGTTGCGTAGTTCGTGGAACGCATTGAGGAAGGTCGCGTCGCCGGCGACGAAGCCGACGCGCATGCCCGGAAGATTCGAGCGCTTCGACAACGACTGGAACACCGCGACGTTGCGGAAGTCGGGACCGGCCGCCTCGAGCGCGCTGCCGGGCGCAGTGCGGGTGTAGATCTCCGAGTAGCACTCGTCGGCGAGGATCAGGAAGCCGTAGCGATCGGCGAGCGCTTTCAGCCGCGCCAAGTAATCGCGCGACGCGACCGAGCCCTGCGGGTTCGCGGGCGAGGCGATGTAGATCGCCACCGTGCGCTTCAGCGTCGCCTCGTCGAGCGATTCCAGATCCGGCAGGAAGCCGTTGGCCGGATTGGTGGCCAGGAACACCGCCTCGCAGCCGGCGGCGCGGGCGCCGGCCGCATAGGCCGGATAGAACGGATTCGGCATCAGGATCGCCGGCGTGCCGTCGCGCGGGCCGACATGGCGCGCGGCGGCGAGCGCGGCGAGGAACAGGCCTTCGCGGCTGCCGTTCAGCACCAGTATTTCGGTCTCGGGATCGGGCGCGCGGGGCAACGCGAAGCGCGTGGCCAGCCAGCTCGCGGCCGCGTTGCGGAACGGCGCGATCCCCTTGGCCATCGGATAGCGACCGAAATCGGCAATGTGCTGCGCCAGCACCGGACCGACGAAATCCGGCACCGGATGCTGCGGCTCGCCGAGCGACAGATTGATCAGTCGCTCGCCGGGCTGATACGGCGCCAGCAATTCGGTCAGACGCGCGAATGGCGAGCGCTCGCTATGGCCGGCAGCCGAAGGGCTGCCGGCAGCGCGCGCCGAAGCGGAAGAGGCGGGCAAAGCCATTCAAAAACGCCAGTTTTAAGGGCGCCCGGCCGCTATGCGGAGCGGGTGCAAACAGATCAGCCACCATAGATACGGCGAGGTTAAGACGCGATTAACCATCGACGCCCGGGCAGCGCGTGCCTAGATTATGAGAGCGCCTCGGGAACAGGCGGAGGTCGACATGGCGAGCAGGATCACGAGCGACGGCCGAGTGAGGATTCCGAAGGACATTCTCGAGACCCTGGACGTTGGCCCTGGGGGAGAGGTCGACTTCAAGCGCGGGGCGGATGGGGCCGTGGTCCTGGAAAAGGTTAGTCAGCCGAGCCGCAGACAAATCGACTGGGAGAAGGTGATCGGCAGTGCCGGACCAGGGCTTTCGACCGACGAGGTGATGAAGCTACTGCGCGGCGACGATTAGCGCCGTGACCTTGGTCGACACGAACGTTCTGATTGATCTTGTGACTGCGGATCCGAACTGGCTGGGCTGGTCGGCGGCGAGGATAAATGAGGCGATTGATCGCGGACCCTTGCTCATCAACGACGTGATCTATGCGGAAATTTCAACGCGCTTCGATCAAGAGGAGCAGCTCGAGGTCGTGCTTCGAACGATTGGCATTGTGGTCGCGCCGATCCCTCGCTCGGCGTTATTCTTGGCCGGAAAAGCTTTTGTTCAGTATCGCCGGAGCGGCGGCGTCAAGACGCGCGTGCTTTCCGATTTCCTGATCGGCGCGCATGCGGCGACCGAGCATTTGTCTCTGTTGACCCGCGATGCTCGGCACTATCGCACTTACTTTCCAAACGTCGATTTGATCACGCCCGATCGCGGCTAGAGCTTTGGTACTGATTCAATCAGAACCGAAGCGATCCACTTCGCTCGAAAACGCTCTCGTGCGGAGCTAATGACTTCCTGATTCTCAGACCCGGACGCCCCGCCAAAAAGACAGGGGCCCCAGCTTGCGCTGGGACCCCTCGACGGTCCGGACATTGCCGGGGTATTTGCCCGGACCGTAGTTCCGGGCGCGGCCCCCCTGGAGGAAAAGGCCGCGCCCTTCGGGAGAGCTCACATGTTGTAGGCGCGCTCGGTGTGCTCGACGAGATCGAGGCCTTCGCGCTCGACTTCGACCGGGGCGCGCAGGCCGACGATGACGTCGACGACCTTGTAGAGGATCGCCGAGCCGATGCCGGACAGCAGCAGCGTGGTGCCGACCCCCCAGCTCTGCGAGATCATCTGGTTGACGAGGTCATATTCGGCGACCTTGCCCAGCGTGTAGTCGTACACGCCGGTGCCGCCGAGCGCCGGGTTCACCACGATGCCGGTGCCGAGCGCGCCGACGATGCCGCCGACGGCGTGGACGCCGAACACGTCGAGCGAGTCGTCATATTTCAGCGCGTTCTTGATCACGGTGCAGAAGAACAGGCAGACCACGCCGGCGACCAGGCCGAGCACGATCGCGCCCATCGGGCCGGAGTAGCCCGCCGCGGGGGTGACCGCGACCAGGCCCGCCACCGCACCGGACAGCGCGCCGAGCAGCGAGGGGTGGCCCTTGAAGATCCACTCCGCGAACATCCACGACAGCGCCGCCGCCGCGGTGGCGACGAAGGTGTTGGCCATCGCGAGCCCGGCGCCGCCGGAAGCTTCGAGCGCCGAACCGGCGTTGAAGCCGAACCAGCCGACCCACAGCAGCGAGGCGCCGATCATGGTCATGGTCAGCGAGTGCGGAGCCATCAGCTCCTTGCCGTAGCCGGTGCGACGGCCGACCAGCAGGGCGCCGACCAGGCCGGCGATGCCGGCGTTGATGTGCACCACGGTGCCGCCTGCGAAGTCGAGCGCGCCCTTCTTGAACAGGAAGCCGGCGTCGGCGTTGACCTCGTCGAGCTTGGCCTGCGCCGCAGCCTTGGTGGCTTCGTCGGTCGCAGCGGCGAGCGCCTTGACGGCGTCACTGATCGCGTCCGGACCGGCCCAGTACCAGACCATATGCGCCATCGGCAGGTAGATCAGGGTGATCCACAGCGGGATGAACAGCGCCACCGCGGCGAAGCGGGTGCGCTCGGCGAAGGCGCCGACGATCAGCGCCGGGGTGAGTGTGCAGAACGTCATCTGGAAGCAGACGTAGATCAGCTCCGAGATGTTGGCGTCGACCGAGAACGTGGCGGCCTTCGAATCGGGGGTGATGCCGGCGAGGAACGCCTTGGAGAAGCCACCGATGAAATCCGAGCCGCCGGTGAAGGCGAGGCTATAGCCGTACACCGCCCAGATGATGCTGCCGACGCAGACGGTGTAGAACACCTGCGCCAGCACCGAGAGCATGTTCTTGGAGCGAACCAGACCGCCGTAGAACAGCGCGAGGCCCGGGATGGTCATCAGCAGGACGAGAATCGTCGAGGTCATCATCCAGGCGTTGTCGCCCTTGTTGACGGTGGGCTCGGCGTAGGCGGCAGTCGCGGCGAACAGGCCGGCTGCGAGCACGGCCAATCCCGCGCCGTAGGGACGTTTGAACGTCATGTGTCGTCTCCTGAGTGAAGGAAGTGGGGTGAGCGCGAAATCAGAGAGCCGCAGCGTCGGCTTCGCCGGTGCGGATGCGCACCGCGTGGTCGAGGCCGAGGACGAAGATCTTGCCGTCGCCGATCTGGCCGGTCTTGGCGGCGGTGGTGATCGCCTCGATGGTCTTCTCGACCTGATCGGTCGCGATCGCGACCTCGATCTTGATCTTGGGCAGGAAGCTCACCGCGTATTCGGCGCCACGATAGATTTCCGTGTGGCCCTTCTGCCGGCCATATCCCTTGACTTCCGTCACCGTCAGACCGTGCACGCCAATGGCAGTCAGGGCGTCACGGACTTCTTCGAGTTTGAATGGCTTGATGATCGCCATAACAATTTTCATGGGTCTTATCCCCGCTAAGGGCCCGGCCAAACTGGCTGGGCTTGATCTCGACTGAAAATCCCCACGCGGAGGGCATCACTACGCGGGCACAGCCTCGCCCCTTAGAATCAAATGCCGTGCCAGTCGGGTGGCGCGCTGAAATCGTTCAGGAAATCGAAACCTTCGCGGAAAACCGCACTGCAGCACCGGCTGCGCTATTCGGTCGCGCCCAACACATGGGCAAATCGTGGGCAGGTCAGATCAAAAAGCGAGCACGACAGGGTGCGAACACAATCGTGCTCAGGAGGCGGGCGTGCGCTCGGTAATATAATAAGGTTGGTGGCTATTGGAGCGCCTCGCCATGCTGCGAAATGTCGAGACTCTTGATCTTGTGCTCGCGAAATACGCGCAGCGCGACGAACACACCAACCAGTTTCAGCGGCACATAGGCGGTCCCTGAAGGCCGCTGATCCACCCCGCCGGCATCGCCGTGAACCGCCCCCGGTTTGCCGGAGCTCCAACTCCTGAGAGGATGGAGCCATGACAAGCAAGACGACGAACAAGTTTTCACGCGAGGTCCAGGCCCGCGCGGTTCGGATGGTGCTGGATCACGCGAGTGAGCATCCGTCGCGCTGGGCGGCAGAGACGTCGAGCGCGGCCAAGATCGGCTGCACGCCGCAGACGCTGCATGACTGGGTCAAGAAGGCGGAAGTCGACAGCGGCACAAACAGGACCGCCAACCCGAGCGCCTTCAACGGGTGCGCCACTAGGGCATTTTCTGGAGGTGATATGACACCTGCAGGCATGAGCGCAGAGTGCGCGTGGCCGTCATGGTGCGCAAATCATCCTCGTGCCATTGTTGGGCTAACCGCCTGCCGGCCGCGGGAGAGATCGCGCCGGCAATGCAGGCCCATTTCGCCTTGCCCATAATTCCTTGGCAATGAAGAACGCGGAAGCGCTTCTCGATGGTTGCCAGGGACTGCTCTGCGAAGGGGTGCTCCCAGGCAGCATCGGTCTGGAAGGGGCGAAAGGCGGCCCTGAGTAGTCGAGCGCCCCACCACACCTTCACCGGGTCATAGGTGATCACCTGCCCGCCGGGGGCGAGCTTCCGCTCCACTACGTCAAGGAGGGCGTCGAGGTGTTTGAAATGGTGGAACACCGCCATAGCGTAGATCAGGTCGAACTTTTCCTCGGGAAACGCTTCTGCCGAAAGAAAGTCCGTCGCGTAGAGCTTGACGTTTTCAGCGGTCCCTACCTTCTTGCGCAGCTCGTCAATGCGGGACTGACTGAGGTCAATAGCAACGTATTCTCGCGCGCTGTGGGCCATCTCTCTCGAAAAAGGACTCCCGTTACCCACGCCCAGTTCCAGAACCTTCTTGCCGCTTAGGTCGCCCATCCACTGGCGGTGCAAGTCATCAATGGATTTGGCGACAGCCGTTCCATCGAACACGCCCAGAACTCTGCTTCTGAGACGCCGCCATGTATTTGTTGCGGCGCTGTTAACCTCGTGGGTGGAGCCGCCAGATGCTACCTCGTAGTAGTTCTTCTGGTCCTTGTTGATTTCCAGCATCTCGCTGATTTTTTGCGCTTCCAACGGATTGCCTCCCCGCAATTTAGGGCCGCAGTTGTCGCTTAGAAGGCGGCAAGTCTGCAAGGCTAAACTTGCGGTAGTGGCCATCATCCAGGCGGTGTCGGCGGCGCTGATGGCGGGCGCCGGCCCGTCCTGCGCCAGGGCGGGGGCCAACAAGCGCTCGCGCTCGCGCCGAGCGCCGGAAGGATGAAGCCAGGCGCGACCGGTGCCGAGGGGCGTGTCGCCCGGATCATGAGGCCTGCCCCGTCGTGTCGCGGCGCCCCGGCACCGCCGCTAGAGCTCCGGTTCTGATAGAATCAGAACCGGAGCTCTAACTTTCTGTTCTGACGCGTTTTCTTCACGCGAACCGGTTCCCACTTCGCTCGAAACGCTCCAGGATTGCGGTGATATGTGCTCAGAGCGCGTCGGCGTCCGTCTCTCCGGTGCGGATCCGCAGCGCATGGTCGAGCGGCGTGACGAAGATCTTGCCGTCGCCGATCTGGCCGGTGCGGGCGCTGCGGGTGATGACCTCGACCGCCTTTTCGGCGAGCGCGCTGTCGACGGCGATCTCGATCCGCAGCTTCGGCAGGAAATTCACGATGTATTCGGCGCCGCGATAGATTTCAGTGTGGCCGCGCTGGCGGCCGTAACCCTTGACCTCGGTCACGGTCATGCCGTGGACGCCGATCTCGGTCAGCGCCTGGCGCACCTCGTCGAGCTTGAAGGGTTTGATGATAGCGACGACGAGTTTCATACGGCAGCCCCAAATAATCGCGCAAACACAAGAAGCACCGCGAAGTATGGTGCTCCGCCCATGTATATGCCGGGTTTGTCGGCAGTGCGCGCAGAAAATAAGCTGATTGATTGCCCACGGAAACGTCTCTCTGCGGGCGTTCGGTCAAACCTACGAACTAGACCCGATGACGGATCTTGGAATCGTCATCCGGCTCTCACGTCATGCTTGAGCATGATGTCTTCCGAGAGCCGGCGTCGATTTGTCGGGCTCATGCCCGACAGGTAACAAGCCGCTCAATCCTTCGGCGTGTCGCGGCGCTGGCGGATCGAGCCTTCCTGGGCGACGGAGGCGACCAGGGTACCGTCGGGCTTGAAGATCTGCCCCCTCGTCAGGCCGCGGCCACCTTGGGCGGACGGGCTGTCCTGCGCGTAGAGCAGCCATTCGTCGGCCCGGAACGGGCGGTGAAACCACATCGCATGGTCGAGGCTCGCCGGCATCATCCGCTTGTCGAACAGGGTGCGGCCGTAGCGCGCCATCACCGCGTCGAGCAGCGAAAAGTCGGACGCGTAGGCCAGCGCGCACATATGCAGCGCCGGATCGTCCGGAAGCTTGGCCGCGGTGCGGATCCAGACGTGGATGCGGCCGTCCTCGATCTTCTTGCCGAAATAGCGCGACAGCTCGACCGGACGTAGCTCGATCGGCCGATCGGCTTCGTAGTAGCGCTTGATGAAGTCCGGCATCTCCTTGAAGAACGGCTGCTTGGAAATCTCCTCCGCGGTCAGCGCCTCCGGCGGCGGCACGTCGGGCATCTTGTCCTGGTGGTCGAACGCGGTCTCCTCGTCGTCGTGGAACGACATCATCACCGAGAAGATCGCCTGGCCGTGCTGGATCGCCGTCACCCTGCGGGTGGAGTAGCTCTTGCCGTCGCGCAGCCGCTCCACCTGATAGATGATCGGCACCTGCGGGTCGCCCGGCAAGATGAAATAGCAATGGATCGAATGCGGCAGCCGGTTCTCGACGGTGCGGCAGCCGGCGACCATCGCCTGGCCGATCACCTGGCCGCCGAACACCCGCTGCCAGCTCGTCTTCGGGCTGGTGCCGCGGAACAGGTTCACCTCGATCGGTTCGAGATCGAGAATCGAAATCAGGTCGATCAGGCTCTTGGACAACGGCATGGCGCTCCTTCAATTCGTTTTCAAGCGAAGCGGGTCGCGGTTCGCGTGATGAAAACGCGTAAAAACAAAATCCAGGGCTCCGGCTCTGGTTGGAACGGAGGCTGTCCGTCGGCGGCGGGTGATTTCCCACCGCCTTCGATGTCTGGTAGAACCGCGGCGGTAATCACCACGGCTGTTCCAGCCTGTTTCGCCCAGCTCCGGCATGGGCGCAAGAACTCTGGCGCAAGAGCGAGAAAAATGACGGCACCGCGAAGCATTGTCATCGGAGGCGGCGCATTCGCCGGGCTGGCGCTGGCGCTGGCGCTGCGCCAGGGGCTCGGCCCCGAGGTCCCGGTGATCGTCGCCGATCCGGCGCTGGCGCTGCGGCCGTCGCGCGATCCGCGCGCCACCGCGATCGTCGCCGCCTGCCGGCGGCTGTTCGAGGCGCTCGGCGTCTGGGACGAGGTCGCGCCGACGGCGCAGCCGATCATCGACATGGTGGTGACGGATTCGGCGCTCGAAGACGCGACGCGGCCGGTGTTCCTGACCTTTGCCGGCGAGGTGCAGCCGGGCGAGCCGTTCGCCCATATGGTCGAGAACAAATATCTGATCGAGGCGCTGGCCAAGCGCGCCGAGGCCGAGGGCGTCGAATTGCGCGCCACGCCGGTGACTTCGTACCAGTCTCGCGCCGAGGCCACGATGGTGACGCTCGGCGACGGCAGCGTGATCGAGGCGAGCCTGCTGGTCGCCGCCGACGGCGCCAAGTCGAAGCTGCGCGAACGCGCCGGCATCAGCACCTATGGCTGGGACTATGACCAGACCGGCATCGTCGTCACCGTCGCGCACGAGCGCGACCACAATGGCTGCGCCGAGGAGCACTTCCTGCCGGCGGGGCCGTTCGCGATCCTGCCGCTGACCGGCAAACGCTCCTCGCTGGTGTGGTCCGAGAGCCGCGCCGACGCTGCGAAGATCATGGCGCTGCCCGACGCGCAGTTCCAGGCCGAGCTGGAGAAGCGGTTCGGACTGCGGCTCGGCGAGGTCAAGCCGCTCGACAAGCCGAAGGCGTTTCCGCTCGGTTACTTCGTCGCGCAATCCTTCATCGCGCCGCGTCTGGCGCTGATCGGCGACGCCGCCCATGTGATCCACCCGATCGCCGGCCAGGGCCTCAATATGGGTCTGAAGGACGTCGCGGCGCTGGCCGAAGTGGTGGTTGATGCGGCGCGGCTCGGGATCGATCCCGGCCAGGTCGACGTGCTGGAGCGCTACCAGCGCTGGCGGCGGTTCGACACCATGGCGATGGGCGTCGCCACCAACGGGCTGAACCTGCTGTTCTCCAACAAGTCGCCGCTGCTGCGCAGCGTCCGCGACATCGGGCTCGGCATCGTGGACCGTCTGCCGCCGCTGAAAGAGGTCTTCATCCGCCAGGCCGCCGGTCTCGGCGGCGAAACCCCGCGGCTGCTGAAGGGCGAGGCGCTGTAGCCTGCAAAAGGTCGCCGCTGCTGTGCGCCAGATCGCAGCGCGCTCCCTCTCCCGCCTGCGGGAGAGGGCTGGGTGAGGGCGACGCAAGCACTGACTCGGCAAGCGCGGAGCGGAGTGCCCTCACCCGGATCGCTGCGCGATCCGACCTCTCCCGCGGGCGGGAGAGGTTACGCGGTGCTCGGGGGCAGGCTGCCGGTCCCTCGAGCGATCTTCCAGCTCACCCCAGCTTGCGGGCTTCTTCCGGGAGCATGATCGGGATGCCGTCGCGGATCGGGTAGGCCAGCTTGGCGCCGCGCGAGATCAGCTCCTGGCGGGCCGCGTCGAATTCCAGCGGCCCTTTGGTGACCGGGCAGACCAGGATTTCCAGCAGCTTGCGATCGACGCTGGTCTCGGGGCGCTCGGAGGATGTCGTCATGTTCCACGGACCGGATTGCAATTGAAGATGTCGCGGGATTGAAAGACCAGGTCGACGCCGTCGTCAACGCGGCTGCGCAAATCGCCCGAAGGCTCACTGCAACGGCGGATCGCCGCTGGTGCGCTTCTTGGCGAGGTCCATCTCGGTGACCGCGATCAGGATCTCGGCGCGGGTCTTGAGGTCGGGCGCTTCCAGCAACGCCTGCTTCTCCGGCGCGCCGTAGGGCGACATCATCGCCAGCGCGTTGACCAGCGCCTCGTTCGGCGCGGTTTCGACGCCGTCCCAATCGACCTTCAGATTGTTCGCCTTGAGGAAATCGGTCAGCACGGTCAGCAGCGCCTCGCGATCGACCTCGTCCTCGCCCTTGCGGGCGGTGAAATCGTCGAGATAGGGGAAGTAGTCGACCCTGCACTGCCGATACGGGGTCTTCACCGACAATTCCTCGACCAGCTTGAAGCGCGATACGCCGGTGAGTTCGAGGATGTAGCGACCGTCGCCGGATTCGGCGAGCTGGGTGATTCGGCCGACGCAGCCGACCTGAAACAGTTTGGGCGTCCCGTCCTTTTCCGAATGCGTCGCGTCGGGCTGGATCATTCCGATCAGCCGGTGGCCGTCGCGGAACGCGTCGTCGATCATCGCCAGATAGCGCGGCTCGAAGATATTGAGCGGCATCTGGCCGCGCGGCAGCAACAGCGCGCCCGGCAGCGGAAACAGCGCGATCACTTCGGGAAGATCCGCGGGTCCGCGATAGTCGGCATTGATCGGCATCGGCGGATCCCGCGATTAGAGGCGATTATTGCGTTGTCGAGCGAAGTGGATACCGGTTCGCATGAAAGAAAACGCGACAGAGTATCAAGTTAGAGCTTCGGTTCCGATGCAATCAGAACCGAAAAAGCTCTAGGCGAACAGGATGGTCGAGAGCCGCTTGCGGCCCTCGACGGTGGCGTCGTCGGTCGGACCCCAGGCCTCGAACAGCTGCACCAGCTGCTTGCGGGCGCCGTCCTCGTTCCATTTGCGGTCGCGCTTGACGATCTCCAGCAGATGCGCGGTCGCCTCGTCGCGCCGCCCCGCGGCATTAAGAGCGGTGGCGAGGTCGAAACGCGCCTGATGGTCGAGCGGGTCGGCGGCGACTTTCTGCTCCAGCTCGGCGATCGGCCCGAGCTGCTCGGCCTGCTCGGCCAGATCGATCATCGCCTGGACCGCCTTGACGGCGGCGTCCTCTCGACGGTTCTCCGGCACCTGGTCCAGCAACTGCTTGGCCTGATCGACCGCGCCGGACTGCATATAGCAGCGCGCCAGCCCCGCCATCGCCTCGACATTGGCGGCGTCGGCCTGCAGCACTTCGGCGTAGATCGCGCCCGCGGTCGCGGGATCGCCCTCGGCCAGAACCGCCTCGGCTTCCTGCAGCAATTCGGCTGCGCTCGGCGCTCCGCCGGGAACGCCGGCGGTCAATTTCTCGATGAAGGTGGCGACCTGGCTCTCCGGAACCGCGCCCATGAAGCCATCGGCCGGGCGGCCGTCGACAAAGGCGATCACCGCGGGGATCGACTGGATGCCCATCTGGCCGGGGATCGACGGATGCTCGTCGATATTCATCTTGACCAGCTTGACCTTGCCGCCGGCGGCGCGGACCGCCTTTTCCAGCATCGGCGTGAGCTGGCGGCACGGGCCGCACCACGGCGCCCAGAAGTCGATCAGCACCGGCTGGCGCTTGGATTCCTCGATCACGTCACGGACGAAACTCTGCGTCGTCGTGTCCTTGATCAGATCGGGCGCCGCCTGGGGGGCCGCAGCGCTGCCCTGCTCGATGATTGTCACGTGATCCTCGCCTGATGTCCGGAAGAGCGCTGTTCTAGCACCCCATGTAAATGGAGCGCGAAGTTTGGTTTTTCAACTGGAACCGGCCGCGATGTCGGCCGGCGGCGGCGGTCTTTTCGGGGCCTTTGCGCCAGTTTGCCAGCAGATGAAGCAGGATAGCGCGCGCGGCGCCGGGTCTCGGGGCGGCGCGGTCGTTTTGCCGCCCCCCCGCCAAACGGATGCATCAAAGCCGCCAACGGCTGTTGCATTCGCCTGCGGCATTTGGCATAGGTCTGCGCACACCGCGGCGTGAGCTTCGGTGTTTCTCGGATGCGGGTGTAGCTCAGGGGTAGAGCACAACCTTGCCAAGGTTGGGGTCGAGGGTTCGAATCCCTTCGCCCGCTCCAGAATTTTCCCGGTCGTGCAGGTTTCAACGCTGAGTTCGAGCTTGCCGCCCGCGAGGGCCTGACGGCTGTCAGGGCGACTGCGGTCCCGCCGTGACCGGGCTTGGTCCCAGGTGATCGTCCAGCTTTCCCGCCTGACGCTGAAGCTCCTCGACCAGCAGCCGGGCATGGGTCGTCAATTCTCCAAAGTCGGTCGCGCAAACCAGCAATTGGCGTTGCGACCAGGCGTCCGTTAGCGCAATTGCCGTGACGCCATCCGCGGGATGGCGGTCGATCGCGGACATCGGCAGGATCGCCAGGCCGACGCCCGCCTCGACCAGACGCGCAACGGCCTCGAAGCTGCTCAGGCGCACCCGGTAGGCGATGCGGCGGCCGAGCTGTGCGGCATGTTGTTGCAGATGGTCGTGGAGTGCTCCGGCGCCGAGCCCGACAAATCGCTCGTCGAGCAGTTCGGCAAAGCCGACCGCCTGGCGCGCCGCCAGCGGGTGAGCTCGCGCGGCGAGCACCGCCAGCCGGTCGACAATCAGCGTTCGAATGTCCAACGCGCCGGGATCGGCGGTGCCGGCGATCACGCCGAACTCCGCCTGCCCCTCCGCAACGGCCTGCACGATCTCCATGCTGGTCCGCTCCTCGAGATCGACATCGACATTCGGATGGGCGGTGAGAAACCTGCGCAGCGCGGCGGGCACCAGATCGACCAAGCCGGCCGTATTGGACAGCATTCGAACCTCGCCCCTCACTCCCGCAGAGAAGGCGCGCAAATCGCCGCGCATCCGCTCGATCTGCAGGGTGACGGATCTGGCATGATGCAGCAGCGCCCGGCCGGCCGCGGTCGGCGCGACTCCGCGGCGCTCGCGCCGCAGCAGCGGCGTCCCAAGCAGGCTCTCCATCCCGCTGACCCGCTCGCTCGCGGAGGCGAGCGCCATGTGAGAGGCTTCGGCGCCCCGGGTGATGCTGCCGGACTGGACGATGTTGACGAACAGCCGCAGGTCGATCAGGTCGAAGCGCATCGCTCGTCCTTTCGGGTTTTCCGAAAGCTAGCACCGAAGCTTCCGAATTGTCAGCGACCCGTGCGCGGCCCATCAAGGGCGATGAGCGAAGTATTCCTGCTGATAGGAGCCGGCGCGCTCGCCGGCGCCATGAATGCGACGGCCGGAGGCGGCAGCTTCGTCACTTTGCCGGCCCTGATCGGCGTCGGCGTGCCTTCGGTCTTGGCGAATGCATCCAGCACCATCGCGCTCTATCCGGGCGGTTTGGCGAGCGCCTGGGTGTATCGCGACGGCTTCAGCCGGGTCGCGGGTGTGCCGCTGGGAACGATGCTGCTCACCACCCTGTTCGGCGGCCTGATCGGCGCGCTGCTGCTGCTATGGACCCCGACGTCATTGTTCGACCGCGTGCTTCCCTGGCTGCTGCTGCTGGCCACGCTGGCGCTCGCCTTCGGCCGCAGGCTCGGGCCGGCCTTGCGGGCGCGCTTCCGCACGGGGATCGTCACGCTGCTGGTGATCCAGTTTCTGCTCGGCGTCTATGGCGGCTACTTTGGCGGAGCCGTCGGCTTGATGATGATGGCGGCGTGGAATCTGCTTGATGGCGCCGATGTGAAGGCGCTCAATCCGCCGCGGACGCTGCTGGTCAGCGCCGCCAACACCGTGGCGGTGATCTGTTTCATCGTCGCTGGGGCGGTTCGCTGGCCGGAAGCGTTGCTGGTCGGCGCCGGCGCATTCCTCGGCGGCTATTTCGGGGCGATCCTGGGCAAGGCGCTCCCCTCATCGGTCGTCAAATCTGCGACCGTGCTGCTCGCCGCCGCGATGACGATCCACTTCTTCCTGCGCGCCTACGCGTGATCCACCCGACAAAAAAAAAGCCCGCGGCGAGCGCGGGCTTTTGGAATTTGATCGAGGTCTGCTCGTTGCCTGCGCCCCGTTCTGTCGAACGAGGCGCGGCGGGTTTTGCGTCAGGCGCGCTTCGGGACGCCGAGGCCGTTATGCACCCAATCGTTCCATGACCGCGTCAGCGTCTCGCCGACCGTCCTGCCGTCCGTGAACAGCATCTCGCGGGCGTTGCGCGCAGCCGATTTCAGATCGCCCCACATCTCCTTGAGATTCTCCATCACCGAGGTCGCGCCGCCGACGACCTTCTGGGTCTTCAGCCTGGCGAGCTCGATCAGCGATTCCTGGATCTTGGCGATCGAACGGGCGATCCGGCCGATTTCGTCGGAGCGGCTCAGAGCGTGAATGCGGATGCTGGTGTCACCGCTGGCGAGACGGGCAACGTCCTTCTCGAGTTCGCCCAGCGGAGCGAGCAGGCCGCGGGAAATCCGGGTGCCGACCAGGCCGACCACTGCGAAGACCACGATACCGGCGAGCAACAGCATGGTGTGAGCGGCGCTGAGCGCGTAATCCGCAGCCGGCGCCGCGACGGTCTCCGCGGCCTGGACCACAAGGCCCTGACCCTCATAGGACGCTGGCATCACCACGGGACCCGCGTCCTGTTGCATCACCAGCATGCCCACAATGCTTCCGTCAGCCGCCCGGACAGGCGACAGCGTCGCGCCTCCCAGTCCGACGAGGCGGTCCAGCGAGGCGACGCTGGCCGACTGCTTGGCCTGGTCCGCCCCCACTTTATGCAAAATCATCTCGCCGACGCCGCCGATCGCGAGCGCCACGAAGAAGGTAATTCCCAACACCAGGATCGAGATCTTCTGAGACAGGTTCCGGTTTGAAAGGTCGAACTGCATTGTTTTTCTCCAGCTTTCTTCAATTAGGGGCGGCTTGCCCCCTAAGGTGAACAGCGTGATCAACGCTTTACTCATTAAGGTTAACGAAACCTCTAACTGCGGCGCAATCGATTGTCGGTTACGCCAGAAAAGCGCCTCACGTTGGAACGGTGAACGAGCGCTGGTAGCCAGGCACTCGTTCTTCAGAATCGCGAATCACCTGTGAGCCAAATACCGGTCTAACACTTTGATTAAACGAGATAGTTGCTCAGCTTTGATCGACTCATCGATTCAGTTTTGCGCTGATTCGCACAACTGTAAATATACGCGCTCACTAACTGTATCGATTGATGCAGGACAAAGACGCAACTGTGCTTCAGTCCTTTGCGACTAGTGGTCGCGTCTCTGCCTGTGCGGCGGTACTACTGAAGCTACGCCAGTTACCGCTCACGGGTATTCCAGATACTCCTGTCGATCCCCGCTCATTCACCGAGCGACGATCGGCTCACTGGGACCTAATATCAGGAATCCCGATTCGCTGGAATGATCCATTCATAATCCACCGGCCCAATCGTACGACCTTCGCCGCCTCGGGAGCGGTACCTAGGCCCTGCTGCGACCGATTGCTGCCGCGACACCAGAGCGACGCTATGCCGCTGCATCATCGCGCCTGTCGCCCCGGCTTGGCCGCCCCCTTGAGCGATCGCCCGGGGCGTTTTGATCCAGAGCAAAGACGGGCTCTCGTTTCCGGGGCTCCCTAGGCGATGCGGCAACGGCGCTGCCGGTTTTGCTACGAGCCGTAACCGTAGAACTGGCGCGCCAGGAACCCCGATCTGCTTCCCCCTCGGCAGCTTCGCAGGACCTGGCCAATCATCATTTCCTTTCCCTGCCATCCGAGGGCAACCAGATCGAGTGCGTGCCGTGCATCCAGAAAGCATTGTCTCGACGGTCATCCCGCATCTCCTCGTCAAGCACAGCGCGGCTCCCAAGCGAGTCCGTATCGCCAAGGATCCGGCGGAGGCGCGCGCTGACGAACTGGCCCGGCTGCTGATTGCGCCCAATCTCGCGGACGCGTTCGATCTGATCGACAGCTCGCTGACGCGCGCATCGTCGCCGACCGCATTGTTCACCGGTCTGTTCGAGCCGACCGCGCGCAAGCTCGGCGATCTGTGGAGCGAAGACGCCTGCAGCGAATTCGAGGTCACGATCGGCCTGTGCCAATTGCAGACCGCGATGCGCCGCATCAGCTTCGATCTGCTCTCCGCACCGCTGACGCGCTCGCAGCCGCGCACCGTGCTGGTGATTTCGCAGCCCGGCGAGCCGCATTCGTTCTTCCCGGCGCTGCACTCCGAGCTGCTGCGTCAGGCCGGCTGGAATACGGTCAGCGAATTCCCCGACACCGACAAGGCGCTGTCCGATCTGGTCGCCAATGGCTGGTTCGATGCGGTCAACCTGTCGCTCAGTCCGGCGCTGCGCCGCGAGCACTGGCTGCCGCGCGTCGCCGAGACCATCCGCAAGGTTCGCCGCGCCTCGCGCAATCCGGCGCTCGCCGTGGTGGCCAGCGGTCGCGTGTTCGCCGAGCGCGCCGATGCCTGCACGATGGTCGGCGCCGACGCCGCGACGGTCTCCTCCGTGCAGATCGAGCGCTGCCTGATGCGCTCGCTGCTCAACCGCACCGCGCGCCCGGCGGCGAATTTCGCCTGGATCTGAGCTCCCGTCCGTCTCTCTTGTCTTTAACATGTGTCGCGACGTCCAGATGTCGTGACGCCGGCGTGTCGTAACGCCCATGTGTCGCGCCTCCCACTTCGCCGCGACCAACGGGCGCAGCGCGGCGCGGCGCGTTCGTGCTAGTGCGGATCGCTGCGGCGTCCACACTTTGGCGTGCGCCGATTGATGGACGTCAATGCATCGCTGCGCATTCGGAAATCGCATGGGCCGCGCTGCGTCGGACCGGCTGCGCAATGCCGCGCGCCGCGATCCCGCGGGACATCGCCGTATTGCTATCTCGCGCGATGCGATGCCGCCAACCATAGTCCGCATTTGCTGTCTATGGGATTCGTGAGCTTATGGAGGGGCAGGTCATGCCACCCGAAGGAAAGTCCTATCCGTTCGATCATCTGCCGGCGATCGACTACGACGCCCATCCGGCCTATGGCCGCGTGATGTCGATGCCGATGCTCGGCGCCCGGCTGAAGGCGCTGAGCATTTTCGGTTACGGCTTCCTGCTGACCTCGGCGCAGCGCGCCATCGACGTCGAGCACCTGCCGCGCCCCGCCCAGGGCGGCAAACCTTTGATCACGGTGCTGCGCGGCCTGCCGACCTATCTGCGCCTGATCCTGCTGCAGAGGCTCTCGCGCTTCACCGCCGGCCGCGCCTATGCGCCGAAAACCGAGCGCGGCACGGCGGTGTTCGTGCCGCTTCAGGGCGACGGCTTCGCGGTGGTCCGCCTCGGCAACGATGTGATCGCGCAGATCCGCACGCAACTCGCCCCGCAACTGAAGACGCTGGAGCAGCGCGCAACGCCGGCCGGCGATCCCGACAGCAGCCGGATCTGGGTCGATCCCGCGTCGGCCCCGGATCTCTATCGCTGGTTCAACCAGACCGCGGCCGATCTCGGCCTGACCGAGGCCGCGAGCGCCTATCTCAAGCGCCCGGTGGGCGTCGGTCACATCGCCGCGGAAGTCGTCGATGCGCCCGGCGCGCCGCCGGCCAGCCCGTTCGCCGATGTCGGCGTCGACGCCTCGCCCTGCGACGGCTTCAAGGTCGACCTCGGCTACAATGCGATGAAGCTGGTGATCTATCTCGACGAAGTCGGCCCGGCTAACGGCCCGCTGACCTATGTGGCCGGCAGCAACCGCGCCGCGACGCGGTTCGGCGACGCGTTGATCCGCCGCGCCAACGACCTCTGCGGCCTGTCGTCGAGGCTACAGGCCTGGCGCGAGACCTTCTACGCGCTGCCTGCCGGCCTGCAGCGCAAAGCGTCGTTCGGCGCCGACCTCGTCGCCGACAGCAACTTCGCCACCGCGATCCAGAGCCATCAGGTGGCGGTGACGAGCAGCGAGGGCAACGCCGTGCTGTACGATCCGGCCGGCATCCATCGCGACGCGGCGCCGACGCAGGGCCGCCGCACCGCGGTGATCGTCAGGTTCACCGAACTTTCGCGCTGACCGCGGCGGCTCCGCCGAGACTTAATTCTATCGCGTTTTCGAGCGAAGTGGGTACCGGTTCGCGTCAAGAAAACGCGTCAGAACAAAAAGTCAGAGCTCCGGTTCTGATTCGATCAGAACCGGAAAAGCTCTTGCGGCCGCTGAAGCTCAGCGGCCGCCGAACGCCCGCAACGCCGCCGCCAGTTCCGGATGGCTGGCGGCATGGTCGCTGACCGCAATGCCTGAGGCGATCGCGTCCCAGGCCTGACGGATCGAGGCCGCGCCCGCCGCCGGTCCCATCGGATGGCCGAACACGCCGCGGCCCGGCACGAAACCGAAATCGGCGCAGCCGACCTTGCGATACACCGACTCCAGCGTCGCCGCGGAATCGCTGCCGCCCGGGACCGGCAGGCACGGCTTGATCGGTCCCATCGGCTCCAGACAGGCCCGCACGCAGTCCATCACCTCGTGCTCCGGCGTCATCATCCGTGGCCCGAAGCCCGGCATGATCACCACGTCGAAACCCGCCAGCCGCTGCAGCCGCGTCATCACCCGCGAATGAATGCCGTAATTGGCGAGCCGGCTGAACGCCGCGATGAACGGGAAATGCGCGATCAGCGGCACGGTGGCGTGCTTGCGCAGCATCCGCACCGCCGAAAGGCCGACCGGCATCGCATTGACCAGCAGCGCGCCGGCGCCGTTGCTGACCGCGAGATCGTGCAGCTCGATCAGCCGGTCGACCTCGTCGGTGATGTTGGCCAGATAGATCTTCGGCACGCCGGTCTCGGCTTCCGCGCGCCGGCAGGCGTCGCCGAGCAATGCCGCGCGCTCGGCGAGCGGACACCAGTCGACGTCGGCGAGCATCTCGTCGTCCTTGGCGATATCGAGCCCGCCGAGCCAGCTCTGATAGCCGAGTTCGGCGAACGGCTCTGCCGACAACCCGATATTCGGCTTGATCACGCCGAAGAAGATCGGCCGATCGAAAGCCTTCAGCCGTTCGCGCAATCCGGCGACGCCGAATTGCGGGCCGGCAAAGGCGGCCAGATAGCTGTCGGGAAACCGGATGTCCTGCAGCCGGATCAGCGGAATGCCGGGCGAGAAGAACACGCCCTCGCCGCAGACGGCCGACAGCAGATTCGGAATCTTCGGGCCGAAATTGCCGTGCGGATGCGCGATCGTCACGCGGCAGGCATGCACCTCGCCGCGCACCGCGCATTCGACCGGCGTGCTGAACCCCGACGGCCGCGGCTCGGCGTGAAGCTCCAGCACTTTCGCGGCGAAGCGCGGCCGGAAGTCCTCGTCGACGCCGACGCGGCGCCATTGCGCGGTGGATTGCTCGCTGCACAGATGCGCCGCGGCCTCGCGCGGATCGCCGGCGCATTCGAAATCGAAATCCAGCTCGATGTAGTCGTCGAGATTGAGATCCGAGCGCTTCGCGTAGAAGCCCGCAATGTCGTCCGGAGTCATTGCCGATCACCCGCTGACAGATGGATACAAGGGCCGTCATACGCGGGCGCGATCCGCGTATCCATCGCAAAGACGCTATTCTTTTGATGGAGGTCGTTTGACGCAGGGGCCGGCCGACCTGCCGTACCGCAACAGCGACGTCTGCTCAGACCTGTCCGATGATCTGCAGCTCGACGCCGCGGCGCTCGCGCGGGCCGTCGAGTTCGATGAAGAAGATCGACTGCCATTCGCCCAGCACCATCGCGCCGCCCGCCAGCGGGATCGTCTCCGACGAATTCATGAACAGCCCGATCAGATGCGAATGCGCGTTGTCGCGGCCGTCGATCGGCGCGAGATTGTGCAGATAGTCGCCGTCGCGCGGCGCGAAGCGCTTGAGGAACGTCAGCATGTCGCGCTCGAGCTGCGGCTCGCGCTCGTTGACGTTGATCCGCGCGGTGGTGTGCAGGCAGCTCACGGTGACGAGCCCATCCCCGAGCCCGCTGCCGGCGACGAAGCCGCGGACCTGTTCGGTGATGTCGATGATCTGGATCGGCGCGGTGGTGGCGAGTTCGATCCGGTGTCTGACAATGTTCATACGGCGTCCGGCGCTGGGGAATCAGGCGAAGCCCGACCTGTGGACCTTTGCGAGTGTATGCGCGCCGGCGATATCCCGGCAAACACGATCCGCGCGTCCTTCGCGCTATTTTATGATGAGAACCGATCGCGACGCCGCTTGCGCGCACTGGTCGCTTGACAGAGCCGCCCGGCTTCGCGATGGGACGCGGTCGATTGATCCGGTTCAGCCGGCGTCGGCGGCAACCGCGCGGCCCTGTTTTGCCGAAATCCAATCTCGCGAGCCGGGGAACGCATCAGCGCAATGAGGCCGACCTACCGCAGCGATATCGACGGATTGCGGGCCATCGCCGTGCTGCTGGTGGTCGCGTTCCACGCCTTCCCGAATTCGGTTCGGGGCGGCTTCGTCGGCGTCGACGTGTTCTTCGTGATCTCCGGATTCCTGATCACCTCGATCATCTGCCAGGCGCAACACAGCGACGGCTTCAGCTTCCGGACCTTCTACGCGCGCCGCATCAACCGGATCTTTCCGGCGCTGGCGCTGGTGCTGACGGTCTGCGCGATCGCCGGCTGGTTCATGCTGTTCCCGGTGGATTATCGCGACGCCGGCAAGGCGATCGGCTTCGGCGCAGCGTTTCTCTCCAACCTCGCGCTGCTCCACGACGCCGGCTATTTCGCGACAACGTCCGAACTCAATCCGCTGCTGCATCTGTGGTCGCTCGGCGTCGAGGAGCAGTTCTACATCCTGTGGCCGCCGGTGATCGTGCTGGCGTGGCGATGGAAGCGCGGCGCGCTGATCGCGGCGCTCGTCATCCTGCTGGCGTCGTTCGCCGCCAACATCCTGCTGACGCCCCGCAACGCGCTCGCCGCCTTCTATCTGCCGGTGACGCGGTTCTGGGAACTGATGACCGGCTGCCTGCTCGCGATCATCGCGACCGCGGGACCCGGCCGTGATATCAGTTCGATCGCAGCGCTCGATCGCCTGCGCGCGATGCTCGAACGCCATGAGGCGCTGCTCCGCGCCGGCTGCGCCTGGTTCGGCCTGTTGCTTCTCGCCGCCGGCGCCGTGCTGATCAGCAGCGATCGCGGCTTTCCCGGTTGGTGGGCGGCGCTGCCGGTGCTCGGCGCGGCGTTGTTGATCTTCGCCGGCCCGTCGCCATGGGTCAGCCGGCGGCTGCTCGGCAACCGCGCGATGGTCTATGTCGGGCTGATCAGCTATCCGCTGTATCTGTGGCACTGGCCGCTGCTCGCCGCGATCCGGATCGTCCGGTTCGGCGAGGAGCCGCCGCCGCTGATGAAGGCGATCGCGATCCTGCTCGCTTTCGCGCTGGCGGATATCACCTGGCGATTCGTCGAGCGGCCGTTCCGCTTCCGGCCGACGCGATCGAAGACCGCCGCCGCCTTCGCGTCGGTCGCTGTGATCGGCGCGGTCGGCGCCGGCATCTACGCGGCCGATGGATTTCCCTCGCGCTTCGGCCCCGAACTGCAGGCCATCACCCGCGATCTGACCGCCGAGGCTTCGACCGCATATCGGGCCGGCGCCTGCTTCCTGACATCGGAGTCGCACTTTGCCGAGGCTTGCGACGACAATGCGCCGGCCGACGCGCCGCGATTGCTGCTGTGGGGCGATTCCCACGCGGCGCATCTCTATCCCGGCCTGCGCGCGCTGCAGATCGTCGATGGAAATATCCGCCTGTCGCAATACACCACAGCGGGTTGCCCGCCGATGTTCGGCTTTGCGAGCGAGAAGTCGCCGGCCTGCGCCGCCAACAACGCCATCGTTCGCGCTCGTCTGCGCAGCCTGAAGCCCGACACCGTGATCATGGTGGCGCGGCAATGGCGCGACTACGACGGCCCCGATCGCGACCCGCAAGCCAGTGATGCGATGATCCGCGCGACGATTGCCGAGGTTCGGGCCACCGGCGTCCGGCGCATTGTCGTGGTCGGGATGTTTCCGAGCTGGCGGACGCCGCCGCGGCGAATCCTCGCGCAATCCTATCGCCAGCACGCCGCCGGACTGATCACCGCCGACGCGATTCCGATCCGGGATCGCAGCGGCCATCTGGATTCGTCGCGCGCCGACGACAACGAGCGCCTGCGCCGAATCTTCGAAGCCGAAGGCGCGACGTTCATTTCGCCGACTCCGGTGTTCTGCAATCCGGACGGCTGCCTGCTCGCAGCGCCGGACAGCGGCGGCACGCCGGTCGTCCACGACGGCAGCCACCTCACCGCGGCGGGCTCGGTGTTCTTCGCGCGCGAGACGGCGCCGGCGATTCTCGGGCGGTGAAGCAACATTCCGTCCGGCCACGACCGGCCGCGCCGAACGCCTGGGGATTTCATGTCGTAAGGTGGTCGATCAAGGCACGCCTATTTGTCGGTCACGATATGATGTAGCAGCGTCAGATATCCTTGGCGGCCGATCGCGCTTTCGTTCTCTTCGAGTAGCATGATGTCGACGTCGCGCAGCCGCTGCAGGTCGGAGTCGGACAGATTCTCCTGAATCAATTGCCGGCGCGCGCCGCCATAGCGACCGAGTTTGAGGTAGAAATACTGGCTGAGTCGCGCCATGCACGCACTCTCGGTCAGCACCTCACCGACCCCGTCCATGAAACTGCCGCCGACAATCGCGGCGTCAATAGTCCGCGCAGGTTGGCCCGCACACGACGGATTCGAGAAGGTCAACTTCGGCGTGGCGTAGTCGAGCGGCGAGACGAGTAGGTTAATGAGCTCGGCGAGATCGCGATCGCGGCCTTCCGGTGGCAGGTTCACCGTCGAGGTGAAGTCGAATTGCGGCAGCAGCTCACGCCCGGCCTGCCGATTGACCGCTTCGACGATTTGCTGCGACGCCCGCGCCATTGCCTGGTCGTTCCAGTGGATCCCACCCCTTGGGAACAACTCGACCGGATATTGGCCCTTCAGCGCATGGGTAGAGGTCGCTGCATCGACCACATCGATGCCAGCCGCGCGCAGCCGCGCAACGTAGCGCGGCACAAGCTCGACGCGGGCAGCGTCCGTGCTGCGGCAGGAGATCAGATGCACGAAGTGTTGTGGCAGATGCGCGACCTTTGATGGCGTCACGACATAGAGAAAAATCGCTCCGCGGTCGCGATAGTAGGCTTGAAGGTTGCGCAGCAGCGGGACCACCGTATCCGCCAGCCGGTCGGCGTCGCCGTCGCTGCGCGTGCAATACTCTTCGAGATAGCTGCGCTCCACCAACTGGCCGCCGACGCCTGCCAGTATCCCCGGCGCATTGACCTCGCCGAACAGCGAATAGGCGATCTGGTTGTTGAGCCGGATCAGCGTCCGCCGCAGCGGCATCGCCTCGGCGATCCGGATCGCCGCGGTCTTCTGCAGGGTGCCGTCGAGAAAGGCGCGCAGCGACAGGTCGAGCGGCGTCTGCTTGGTGACGCCGATCAGCGACGGCCCGATATTGAAGGCGCGCGAGGGGACGGCGATGTTCCACAGCGTCAGCACCGGCATCAGCAGGACTGCCGCCGCCGCCAACCGCCGCAGCCATTGCCCCGCCCGTGTGGTTGCCGCCGCCATCGTCAGAACCGGAAGTAGATGAACGGCTGGAACGGAATCGCCACCGCCCGGGCGATGGCGACGATGCCGAGCAGGCCGAGGCCGATATTGCCGGCCAAGCGCAGCACGGCGCCGCCCTGCCATGCCGCGCGCAAGGCGGCGAAACCGGGCAACGCCGGGATCAGGCTCAGCGCCGCGCCGAGCGCGGCGGTCCAGATCACCGACGCGGCCGGCGTCAGCGTCGTGGTCGATTGGCCAAGGCCGGCGAGCGCGGCGAAGAAGGAGCCGAGATGCGCAGCGCTCGGCGAGCGGAAGATCACCCAGCCGATCATCACGATCAGCAGCGTCAGGAGGGTGGCGACCACCGCCCCGCTGCGCTTCAGCGCCCGCTCCAGGAACAGCCGGTCGAGCGTCAGGAACAGGCCGTTATAGGCTCCCCACAGCACGAAGTTCCAGCTTGCCCCGTGCCACAGTCCGGACAGCAGGAAGCAGATCCACAGATTGCGAGTGGTGACGAGGTCGCTCACCCGATTGCCGCCGAGCGGGATGTACAGATAGTCGCGAATCCAGGTGGTCAGCGAAATGTGCCAGCGCCGCCAGAAGTCGGTGATCGAGCGGGCGATGTAGGGCAGGTTGAAATTCTCGCGCAGGCTGAAGCCGAGCATCCGCGCGATCCCGATCGCCATGTCGGAATAGCCGGAGAAGTCGAAATAGATCTGCAGCGTGAAGCACGCCACGCCGAACCAGGCGGTGGCGGCGGACAGGCCGGCCGGGTCGGCGCCGAACACTTGATCGGCGTAGCCGCCGAGCGGATCGGCGATCATCAGCTTCTTGAAGATGCCGCGCGAAAAACGCAGCAGGCCGTAGCCGAAATCATTCCAGGCGAAGCCGCGCGGCGCGGCGATCTGGCCGTCGATCTCGTGATATTTCAGGATCGGACCGGCGAGCAGCTTGGGAAAGAAGAACACGAACAGGCAGTAGTCGGAAAACCGCCGCGCCGGCTTGGAGACGCCGCGGTAGCTGTCGACCAGATAGGTGATCTTCTCGAAGGCGACGAACGACACGCCGATCGGCAGCGCGATCTGCCACAGCGGCAGCGCGCCGAGGCGGCCGGCCGCAAGCAGCAGGTTGAGGCTCTCGATGGCGAAGCTGGTGTATTTGTAGATGACCAGGATCGCCAGGTTCTGCACCACGCCGAGCGTCAGCAGCGCCCGCCGCGTCGCCGCGTTCGGCGTGCGGGCGATCCGCAGCGCCAAAAGGTGATCGACGAGGGCCGAGACCACCACCACCGGCACGAACAGCGGCTCGCCCCAGAGATAGAACAGGCCGCTGCCGGTCAGCAGGATCCAGCGTTTCGACCGCGCGTCGCCGGCGGCGAAGTACAGCACCAGCAGAAACGGAAAGCAGGTCAGGAACAGGGGTTCGTAAAATAGCATGGGCGGGCCGGCGCTCCGTGATGCCCTGTTTCCGCAATCTTCCGGAACCTATTTCAGATTCTCATGTGGCGGCACAGCACGCTCAGCGGTGGTCGATCAGACCAGTCTCGTCGGTGGGGCGGGAGGGAATGTCTTGCGAACAAGAACGGTCGCAGGAAAATGGTGCCGCAAGAGGGATTCGAACCCCCGACCCCGTCATTACGAATGACGTGCTCTACCAGCTGAGCTATTGCGGCGACCGCGGGCGGGTGATGCACCGCCCGAAAACGCTGGCTTCTGATATCGACCGGCGGGCGGATTGGCAAGAACCACCGCCGGCCGGACCCGGAAATCCGGGTTGTTGCGCGCAACGCCTTGCGGCGTTCCGCGAATTCGACCGGTTCGCGCCGTCCGGAGCCTGTTCGGTTCCGATCGAATCAGAACCGAAGCTCGAGATTCCAGCTACGACGCATGTTCTTCAAGCCAGTCGGCCAGTGTGCCGGATGACGCGCCAGAACAGGATGACGATCTCCGAAACGTCATTCTGTTCCAAGTTCTTATTTGAGCGTGATCTTTCCCGAAAGCCGGTGTCCCCTTTCGGGATCAATGCTCTATCGCGGCGGTCGGTAGCCGCGCCAGTTGCCGGTCTGGCCGGCGGGCGCGGCCGATTGTTCGGTAAAATCCCCCGGCGCGGCCTCTTCGTCGACGCCCGGATCGTCCGGGGCGCGGACGATCGGGATCACCGGCGGCGTGGCCTGGCTCGGGCGGCGATGGAACAGCGGCGTTGACGGCATCGCGATCACGGTCTCCGACGCGGCGACCGGCGCTTCCGGCGCGCTCTTGCCGGCATCCTTGGTTGCGCCTCCCCGGGAGCTGCCCTTCTGGTCCTTCGGCTTGTCGGCGGCGGCCTCGGGCTCGACCGTCACCACGGTCGCCTCCGCCTGCTTCGGCGCCACCACCGTGGTCTCGACGACCGACTCGATCGTCACCGTCACCGGATCATGGGCGTTGGCCGCCGGCAGCGCCTCGGTCGCCGAGGAGGCGATCAGGGCGTCGTGAAACGGGTTGTCCTCGATCACCACCGCCTTCCTCGCCGGCAGCGCGGCGATCGGCACCTGCCACTGGAACGCATCGAGCCGGCCGGTCACGGGCGACACCGGGCGCCAATGATCCGAAATATAGCCGTCGGCGGTCCACATCGCATCCGGCAGCGCGCGCACCGCGCGCAGCGTCCAGGCGCGCGCTTTCGCGGTGTCGCCGCGTTCGCCGTGCTCGATCTCGGCCATCAGCATCGCGACGCGCTGGGTCGGATTGTCGATGAACGGCTGCAGCGCCCGGCGCGCGCGCGCAAATTCGCCGGCGTCGATCCCGGCGCGGGCGATCGCCAGCGCGCTTTCGAAATCGGCCGGGTTCTTGGCGATCAGGTTCTGCACCCGCGCCAGCCGGATATTGGCCGGATCGCCCGGTTTGATGTTCGCATAGGCGGCGGCCAGATCGGGATGCGGCTGGGCCTGCCAGGCCGCCTCGATCACCTTCATGGCGCGGCGCACCTGATGGGTCTCGGCGAGACATTTCGCGGCCAGCACCGCGGCCGGGATCAGCGTCGGCGCCAGCTTGTTGGCCTCGAGCGCGCTGTCGCGCGCCAGGCTCTCGTCGCTGTCCTCGAGGTCGATCGCGCGCGCCGTCAGCAGCACCGCGCGCTGCCGGCGAAAGACCTTCTTGTCGACCAGCCCGGAGGACAGGTTGGTTTCGAGAATATCCAGCGCCCCGGACCAGTCGGCGCGGGCGCAGCGGAAGCCGAGCACCGCCTGCGACGCCCAGGTCGAATTCGGCTGCAGCCGCAGCGCTTCCTCGGCGATCGCCAGCGCGCCGTAGGGATCGTCGGCGCGCTGCGCCTCGATATAGAGGCCGCGCATCCCGAGCGATTTGGTGTCGTCGCGCCCGGCCATCGCCAGGAAAGCGCGGCGGGCGCCGTCGCGGTCGCCTTCGAGCTGCGCCGATTGCGCCTGCAGCAGCAGCGCCAGCGGATCGTGCGGCGCGTGCCGCCGCGCGGCGCTGGCGTGGTTGCGCGCCGCCGCGGCGTCGCCATGGCCGACCGCGAGCAGTCCCTGGGTGATGGCGTGGCGGGCCCGGCCGCTGCGACGTTCGAAGCGGCCGCGCTTCATCCGGCTCGGCGCACGCCACAGCCCGGTGATGATCGCCCAGGCGAGCACGATCGAGACGATCGCGGCGCCGAGCCCGAGGACGAAGACCGGCAGACGCATCTCGGCGCGCCAGTCGTTCCACGACAGCACGACATCGCCGGGCTGTTCGGCCACCCAGGCTGCGCCCGCGGCCGCGAGCGCGATGATCACGAGAAACAGGATGATGCGCAGCATGGGAATCCTATGGCGACGGTTTCTGCAGCGCGGCTAGCGCAGCGGTGGCGAAGGAATGCGAGGCGACGAGAGCTTGGTCGCGCGCCTCGGATTTGTCGATCCAGGATTGAACAGGAGCGCGGTCGGCCGGCGCAAGCGCTTTCAGCTCGCGCCGCGCCTCGGCAAGGTCGCCGCGCTGCGCCGCCGCGGTAATGCGGCCGACGATCGCGGTGCGATCGATCCCGGCGGTGGCGTCGGAACGCTGGATCCGGATCAGACGTTCCGCATTGGACTGGAAGCGGTCGATGAAATTCGCGTTGCTGGCGCCCTCGGCGCCCGACAACAGCTTCGGCAGCAGGGCGATCAGCTCGCGGCCGAGGGCGGCGGCGGCGGGAACCCCGGTCGCCGCGAACGGCTCCAGCGGCTTCAGCGCTCCCGTTTCGGTGGCGAGCGGCTCGGCGGCCTTCAGGATCGCCGCATAGGGCGCGCCCTGCTTCACCGTCAGATCGAGCATGGTCGCGGTGACGAGACGGCGCAGCGGCGCGTCGTCGGACACGACCGCGGGCTGCGGCGCTTGCGGGGCGGCCTCGGTCGCGGTCTTGGCGGCGTGTTCGAGCTCGGTCAGGCGGGCGTTGATCGCGGCCAGCGCCGCCGCCGAATCGGTCGCGGCCTTGTCGGCAGCGGCCTTGTCGGGCGGGGTCTTGTCGGTCGAGGCCATCGCCGGCGGTTCGCTTGCGGTCGCGGCAGGCTCGGACGGCGCGGCCTTGACCTCCTTCAACGCGCTGGCGAGCTGTTCGGATCGGTCGCGGAGCGTGGCGAGGTCGTCGCGCAGCGCGGCGACGGTCTTCTCCAGCGCGTCGACCTTGCCGGCCAGCGCCGGATCGGCTGCAGCGGCAGGCGTTGTGGCGGTGGTCGAACCGGTCGGCGCCGGCCGCGCTTCGAGGTCGGCGATCCGCGCCTTCAGCGCATCGATCGCCGCAACGTCGCCCTCCGGCGCGCTCACGCTGGTCGAGGACAGGAACTGCGGCAGCAGCCCGGTCTTGGCGGCGCCGACAACCACCGCGGCGGCGATCGCGACCGCCAGCACCGGCGGCAGCATCGCCGCGACGATGCCTGGCCGGCGCGGCTCGGCGGCGGCCGCAGACCGCGCCGCGGCTTCCTCGGCTTTGTCCGATGTGGAGGCGAACCGGGTCTCGGGAGGATCGTCAGTCGCCGTCTCCGGCAGCGGCTCGGCGTCGATCACGTCCTGCTGCCGATGCTCTGCGGATGGCTCCAGCGCCGGATCGTCGCGAATCTCCTCCGCGGTCGGCTCGACGGGGTTCAGGGCCAGCGCCTCGATCGGCGCGTCCACATCCACCTCGGCGGCTTGTTCCGGATGCGCATCACTTGCGCCAACGGACGCCGCGTTCTCGCGCGGGTCCTTTTCGTGCTGCGTATTTTCGTGTCCGGGCCTGTTCTTGACCATCCGCAACCGTTCCTCGTCACCTGTCCAGCCGAATCCGTTTTCGGTCCGGGGCGTTGTTACTTAGCGCGCCGGCGCGCCGATCGCACGGTCCAGCGCTTCGAACAGCGCCGGCTCGTCGGGCGTGCGCGCCACCGTCACCTGTGTGGCGCCAGCCTCGCGCACCACCTCGGAGACTGTCTCCGACAGGCAGCATTGCGGGATCGCCAGCGCCGAGATCTCGATTCCCGACTCCCGCGTCGCGTCGATGAAGGCGCGCGCGCTGCGTCGCGAATAATGTAGCACCGCCTCGATGCGATGAGCTGCGAAAGCGTCGCAGACACTCACCGGCAGGGTCGGCACCGGCGCCATCCGATAAGTGGTCTGCATCACGACGTTGAAGCCGTCTTCGCGCAATTCGCCGGCGAGGTCGCGCGACAGGTCGGCGCCGGCCAGATACAGCAACGTGCCTTCGGTCTTCTTTTTACCGCGGACGCTGTCGGAGACCTTCAGCCGCAGCCGGGCGGCGTCGCCGTCGGCGACCACGACATCCTGGAACCCAGCGTCGCGTGCGGCGCGTGCGGTATGTTTGCCGACCGCGAACAGCGGCAGCTTCAGCAGTCGCGCAAAGCCCGGCTGATGCTCGATCGCCCGCAGCGCATTGGCGCTGGTGACGATCACGCCGGTGGTGATCGTGTCCTGATCATCCGGAAACGGCAGCGGTTCGAACCGCAGCATCGGCGCCAGCAACACGTCGTAACCTTTCGCGCGCAGCGCCGCTGCGGTCGCGTCATTATCGGGTTGCGGGCGGGTGACGAGCATAGCCACGCCTGACGTCCTCGCATGCGAGAGGGAAACAGGAGCCGATGCGGCCGCCGGAACAAGCGGGCCATCAGACTTTGCCGGAGCCGCGGGGAGCCGACCGGATGATTGCATTCCGCGACCCCGCAATGCTACGCGAAGCAAGGAGAACGCTGGTTCGGCCGCAAACGCAAGGGCTCAATTTGACTAGTGAACAAACCTTGCTGGTGCTCGGAATCGAGACAACCTGCGATGAAACCGCCGCCGCCGTGGTCGAACGCCGCGCCGACGGCAGCGGCCGGATTCTCTCCAACATCGTGCGCTCGCAAATCGACGAACACGCGCCGTTCGGTGGCGTTGTACCGGAGATCGCCGCGCGGGCGCATGTCGATCTGCTCGACGGCATCGTCGCAAATGCCATGCGGGAAGCGGGAACCGGTTTCGCGCAGCTCTCGGGCGTCGCCGCGGCGGCAGGGCCGGGGCTGATCGGCGGCGTCATCGTCGGGCTGACCACCGCGAAGGCGATCGCGCTGGTGCACAATACGCCGCTGATCGCGGTCAATCACCTCGAGGCGCACGCGCTGACGCCGCGGCTGACGGATGCGACCGAGTTTCCTTACTGCCTGTTCCTCGCCTCCGGCGGCCACACCCAGATTGTCGCCGTGCTCGGCGTCGGCGACTACGTCCGGCTCGGCACCACGGTGGACGATGCGATCGGCGAGGCGTTCGACAAGATCGCCAAGATGCTGGGGCTGCCTTATCCGGGCGGGCCGCAGGTCGAGCGCGCAGCGGCGTCCGGCGACGCCGCGCGGTTCGCGTTCCCGCGGCCGATGCTGGGGCGGCCCGACGCCAATTTCTCGCTGTCCGGCCTCAAGACCGCGGTGCGCAACGAGGCCAGCCGGCTGACGCCGCTGGAGCCGCAGGACATCAACGATCTGTGCGCCGGCTTCCAGGCCGCGGTGCTGGACTCGATGGCCGACCGGCTGGGCGCCGGGCTGCGGTTGTTCCGCGAGCGCTTCGGCGCGCCGAAGGCGCTGGTCGCGGCCGGCGGGGTCGCCGCCAATCAGGCGATCCGCCGGCCTTTGCGCGAGGTCGCCGCGAAGGCGCAGACCACGCTGATGGTGCCGCCGCCGGCGCTGTGCACCGACAACGGCGCGATGATCGCCTGGGCCGGCGCCGAGCGTCTCGCGCTCGGCCTGACCGACACCATGGACGCGGCGCCCCGCGCCCGCTGGCTGCTCGACGCCAACGCGACCGCGCCGGGAAAATTCGCCAATACGCGCGCGGGATTCTGAAACCGATGATGGCTCATTCGATTGTGCGAGGCGTCCGTGTCAGCATTTAACTCGATCGCCGTGCTCGGCGGCGGCGCGTGGGGAACCGCGCTGGCGCTGACGGCGGCGCGCGCCGGCCGCAGCGTCACGCTGTGGGAGCACGATCCCGGCCATGCGCAGCATCTCGAACAGACGCGCGAAAGCAGATTCCTGCCCGGGGTCAGGCTCGAGCCGTCGATCAAGGTGACGCGCGATCTCGCAGAAGCCGCCCGCGCCGAGGCGCTGCTGCTGGTGGTCCCGGCGCAGGTGCTGCGCTCGGTCGCCACCTCGCTGCAGCCGCTGATAGCCGCGCGCACGCCGCTGATCGCCTGCGCCAAGGGGATCGAGCACGGCACCCACCGCTTCATGACCGAGATCATCGCCGAATGCGCGCCGAACGCGATTCCGGCGATCCTGTCCGGCCCGAGCTTCGCCGCCGACGTCGCGCGCGGCCTGCCGACCGCGGTGACGATTGCGGCGAGCGACGCCGCGATCGCGCAGGCGCTGGCGCAGGCGATGAATTCCGGCAGCTTCCGCCCCTATCACTCGACCGACGTGCGCGGCGTCGAACTCGGCGGCGCCACCAAGAACGTGATGGCGATCGCGGCCGGCATCGTCGCGGGCCGCAAGCTCGGCGCCTCGGCGCTGGCGGCGATGACGACGCGCGGCTTCGTCGAGCTGGTGCGGTTCGGCAAGGCCTATGGGGCGCGGATCGAGACCATGCACGGCCTGTCGGGCCTCGGCGATCTGACGATGTGCTGCTCGACGCCGCAATCGCGCAATTTCTCGTTCGGCATGGCGCTCGGCCGCGGCGAGAGCATCGATGAGGCCGCCCACGGCAAGCTCGCCGAGGGCTACTACACCGCGCCGGTGCTGCTGGAGATGGCGCAGGCCAAGGGCGTCGAGATGCCGATCTCGACCGCGGTCGCGGCGATCCTCCAAGGCCAGCTCGGCGTAGATGCTGCGATCGAAGGCCTGCTGACGCGGCCGTTGAAGGCTGAGGAATAGACGATGGCGTACTGGCTGGTGAAATCCGAGCCCTCGGTGTGGTCGTGGGACCAGCAGGTGGCCAAGGGCGCCAAGGGCGAGGCCTGGACCGGCGTCCGCAACCACTCCGCCAAGCTGCATATGATCGCGATGAAGAAAGGCGACAGCGCCTTCTTCTATCACTCCAACGAGGGCAAGGAGATCGTCGGCATCGCCGAGATCATCCGCGAGGCCTATCCCGACCCGACCGACGAAAGCGGCAAATTCGTCTGCGTCGACCTCAAGGCCGACAAGAAGCTGAAGACGCCGGTGACGCTGGTCGCCGTCAAGGCCGAACCGAAGCTCGCCGAAATGGCGCTGCTGAAATACTCGCGCCTGTCGGTGCAGCCGGTGATGGCGGACGAATGGAAGCTGATCTGCAAGATGGGCGGGGTTTAGTACTCAGCGCCTGCGCCGGGAACTGACGTCATCCCGGGCGAAAGCGGGGGACCCAGTATCCCAGAGCGCTCGCGTTCAACCTCTGACTCTCTGCAATACTGGATCGCCCGCCTTCGCGGGCGATGACAGTTGGGCGTGGACATCGCTGCGGTATCCGCGCATCACCGGCTGATGAGCAGCACCTCCGCCATCGCCGATCCGATCGCTTTCATTCGCGCCAATACGCGGCTGCGTCCTGTGCCGCTGGTGCCGGAGGTGATGCTGCATGTCGCCGACGAGGCGTTGCCGCTGTGGAGCAAGACCGAGGAGGAGCTCGGCGAGGCCGGGTTGCCGCCGCCGTTCTGGGCGTTCGCCTGGGCGGGCGGGCAGGCGCTGGCGCGCTATCTGCTCGATCATCCCGAAACCGTCGCCGGCCGCGACGTGATCGATTTCGCCTCCGGTTCGGGGCTGGTGGCGATCGCGGCGATGAAGGCCGGCGCGCGGCGCGTGACCGCGTTCGACATCGACGGCTTTGCGCGCGAGGCGATCGCGGTCAACGCGGCGGCAAATGGCGTGGCGATCGCGGTCAGCGGCGACGATCTGCTCGCCGCGCCCCATGTGGCGCCGGCCGAGACCGTGCTCGCCGGCGACATTTTCTATCAGAGCGACATCGCCGACCTGGCCTTCGGGTTTCTGCAGAACCGGGCAGACGGCGGCGCGTTCGTGCTGATCGGCGATCCGGGGCGCTATTATCTGCCGAAGGACAAGCTCACCCAGCTCGCCAGCTACGGCGTGCCGGTGACGCGCGAGCTCGAAGACGCCGAGATCAAGGCGACCGGCGTATGGACGCTGAAGCAGCCAGTCCGATAGCCGGCATCCCCGTCGTCGGCCGGCGGCATCGCCAGCGCGTCGGGGAGGCGGATGGCGCCTGCCGCTTCCCAGCCTCGCCGGCCGCCCCGGCGTATCGAAATTCTGTCGATCGATCATTGGTTTGCGGGCGGCGGGGCAGCCGCCGGCAGCTTCCGCGCCAGGCCGCTCCCGGTTGCTCGACACGCCGCGCCGGCCGGACCGGCGACAATCAGCGCCAAAAGTCGGATGGACGCCGGCTTGTCGTTACCGGGCACGCCGACGCATAATCGCCCGAACAACAACGGCCGGAATGGTGAGACGATCGCACGTCTCTTCGCCGGCGACGCTCATCCATCAGCGGTTTTCGCGATTTCGCCCGATCGGCAGTGTACGATCCGGCGAAGCGGGATGTGCTGACAGGTGGGCCGCCGGTCTTGAAGCGATTTGCGGTCCGGGCACTGACGGCGGGTGCGGCAAGGCCGCGTATTCGGGTGGAGGAAAGAATGTCCGAGAAAATCTACGACGTGCCCTCGGAATGGGCGAGCCGCGCCTTCGTGGACGATGCGAAGTATCGCGAGATGTACGCCCGCTCGGTCAGCGACCCGAACGGCTTCTGGGCCGAGCAGGCCAAGCGCCTCGACTGGATCAAGCCGCCGCACAAGATCGAGAACTGCTCCTTCGCGCCCGGCAACGTCTCGATCAAATGGTTCGAGGACGGCGTCCTCAACGTCGCGCATAATTGCATCGACCGGCATCTACACACCCGCGGCGATCAGGTCGCGATCATCTGGGAGGGCGACGATCCCTCGCAGTCGCGCAAAATCACCTATCGCGAGCTGCACGACGAGGTCTGCAAATTCGCCAACATCCTGCGCAACCGCAATGTCGGCAAGGGCGACCGCGTCACCATCTATCTGCCGATGATTCCGGAAGCCGCCTTCGCGATGCTGGCTTGCGCCCGGATCGGCGCGATCCATTCGGTGGTGTTCGCCGGCTTCTCGCCAGACAGTCTCGCCCAACGCATCACCGACTGTCAGTCCAAGGTGGTGATCACCGCCGACGAGGGCCTGCGCGGCGGCCGTAAGGTGCCGCTGAAGGCCAATGTGGATGCCGCGCTCGCCAAATGCGGCGGCGTCGACTGGGTGGTCGTGGTGAAGCGCACCGGCGCTGCGGTCGAAATGGATGACGTCCGCGACTTCTGGTACCACGAGGCCGCCGAAATGGTGACCACGGAGTGCCCGATCGAGCCGATGCACGCCGAAGACCCGCTGTTCATCCTCTACACCTCGGGGTCGACCGGCCAGCCCAAGGGCGTGCTGCACACCACCGGTGGCTATCTGGTGTTCGCCGGGATGACGCACCAATACGTGTTCGATTATCACGACGGCGACGTCTACTGGTGCACCGCCGACGTCGGCTGGGTCACCGGTCACAGCTACATCCTGTACGGGCCGCTCGCCAACGGCGCGACCACGCTGATGTTCGAAGGCGTGCCGAACTACCCGACCAATTCGCGGTTCTGGGAAGTGATCGACAAGCACCAGGTCAACATCTTCTACACCGCGCCGACCGCGATCCGCGCGCTGATGCAGGCCGGCGACGAGCCGGTGAAGAAGACGTCGCGCAAGAGCCTGCGGCTGCTCGGTTCGGTCGGCGAGCCGATCAATCCGGAAGCCTGGGAGTGGTATCACCGCGTCGTCGGCGACGACCGTTGCCCGATCGTCGACACCTGGTGGCAGACCGAGACGGGCGGCATCCTGATCACGCCGCTGCCCGGCGCGACCAAGCTCAAGCCCGGCTCGGCGACGCGGCCGTTCTTCGGCGTGGTGCCGGAGATCCTCGATCCGGAAGGCGTGGTGCTGGAGGGCGAATGCACCGGCAATCTCTGCCTTGCGCGCTCCTGGCCGGGCCAGATGCGCACGGTGTACGGCGATCACGCCAGGTTCGAGCAGACCTACTTCTCGGCCTATAAGGGCAAGTACTTCACCGGCGACGGCTGCCGCCGCGACGCCGACGGCTATTACTGGATCACCGGCCGGGTCGACGACGTCATCAACGTCTCTGGACACCGCATGGGCACCGCCGAGGTCGAAAGCTCGCTGGTCGCGCATCCCAAGGTGTCGGAAGCCGCCGTGGTCGGCTATCCGCACGACATCAAGGGCCAGGGCATCTACGCCTATGTGACGCTGATGGCCGGGATCGAGCCCAGCGAGGAGCTGCGCAAGGAGCTGGTCGCCTGGGTCCGCAAGGACATCGGCCCGATCGCCTCGCCGGACCTGATCCAGTTCGCGCCCGGCCTGCCGAAGACCCGCTCCGGCAAGATCATGCGCCGCATCCTGCGCAAGATCGCCGAGGACGAGCCCTCGACGCTCGGCGACACCTCGACGCTGGCCGATCCCGCGGTGGTCGACGATCTCGTCGAGCATCGCCAGAACAAGCACCACAAGGCGGTCTGACCGCGATTGCGACAGCGCCCTGCCTCCTTCGGGGGCAGGGCGCTTCGTTTTGCGGAGACCCTCCCCCAGCCGCCCGGTCCGGCTGCGTCAAATCCCCTCAATTTGGGCGACGGATAGTCGCGGCTCAGGCGGCCGCCCGCGACTGTTTGTGCCCGTTCAACAACATGTGTGAGGCCGATCGGCGCCGACAGCCACTTTGCGACCGAGTGTTGTTTCCCAGCTATTTACTTTGTTGAACGGATTTTCTTTGAATGCCGCGTCCAATCCCCGTCCCTGTTACCGGTCAGAATCACTCGGTTAATCTGCGGCGCTACAATGGCGAGGCATGTGGGCGGCCGGGTCGGGCACGATGAGACCGGCAGAGGAAACTGGAGAGACGGAATGTCTTTTGGATTTCGTTCGGCGAAGACCGCGGGTGCGGTGGCGGCTCTGGCCTCGGCCTTCGTGCTGACGGCGCCTGATGCCCAGGCGCGGCCCGATCTGGTGAGCTTCCGTGGCGACTATTCGCCGGGGACCATCGTGGTCAAGACCAACGAGCGCCGGCTTTATCTAGTGGTCGAACCGGGCCAAGCGGTGCGCTATCCGGTCGGCGTCGGCAAGGCCGGCAAGCGCTGGGAAGGCGTCACCAAGATCGACGGCAAGTACCGCAATCCGGCATGGTCGCCGCCGGCGGACGTGAAGCGCGACAATCCGGCGATACCCGATGTGATCCCGGGCGGCACGCCGGAAAACCCGATGGGCGTCGCTGCGATGACGCTGGCCGGCGGCGAATACGCGATCCACGGCACCAACCGTCCGAACTCGGTCGGCGGCTTCGTCTCCTACGGCTGCATCCGGATGCTGAACGACGATATCAGTGATCTGTATCAGCGCGTTTCGGTCGGCACCCAGGTCCTCGTCACCCGCTGAGGCGCTTGAGCGCTTGAAAGCGAGCTCGTATCGTCTCGCACCGGATCAATCAGCTCGTAAAAAAGCCGCGCACGAAGCGCGGCTTTTTCGTTGGTGTGACGCTGACCTTCAGCGCCGCGGTGCGGTGCCGGGGGGCGGCGGCGGCAGCGAGGCCTGACCGCCGTTCAGCAGCGGCGTGATGCGGCGGACGGTGACGCGGCGGTTCTGCCGCTCCGGTCCGTCGGTCTGCACCTTGAGGTACTGCTCGCCATAACCCTGCGAGGTCAGGTTCTCGGCCGGCACCGCGAATTGCTGGGTGAGCAGCGCGGCGGCGGATTCGGCGCGGCGGTCCGACAGCGACAGATTGTCGGTGTCGTTGCCGGTCGCGTCGGTGTGGCCCTCGATCAGGAACACCTCGCGCGGGTTGCGCGAGATCGACCGGTTCAGACCGTCGGCGATCGCCTGCAGCTTGGACGCCTGATCCGGCGAAATGTCCCACGAACCGAGCTCGAATGTGATCGTGTTGAGATCGATCGAGGGCATCCGCTGCCGCACCGACGGGCTGTAGCGGATCTCGTCCATGGAGTAGCGGCGCTGGATCCGCTCTACCGGCGGGGCGTCGAGGGTTTCGTAGATCAGCTCCGGCGAGGCGTCCTCGTAATCGACGATGTAACGGTCGCGCGGCATACGAAGCACCGGCGGCGGCAGGTCGACGTAGAAATTCGCCCGGTCACGCGGACCGAAGCTGTTGTCGATGATGATGATCTCGCGGCCTTGGCGGTCGCGGCGGATACGGCGGAGCAACTGGCCGTCGCCACCGGTCACGTTGATGATCTCCGAGCCATCAGGACGGACCACGATGGTGCGGGTGTCGCCGCCGCGGATCTTCTCGGTCCGGATGTTGCGCGCGCCGTAGCGGAACCGATCCATCTCGTTATGGCGGATGAACTCCTGCCCGTTCGGGTCGCGCACGATGATGCGGCCGGGCTCGGTGATCACAGTGCGGCCGCCTTGCTGGACCTCACGGCGTTCGCTGCGGAAGTCGGTGATGTTGCGCGGACCTTGCGGCGCGGCGCCCGGGGCGATCGGGGTGAGCGCCTGTGCGGGCGGCGGCGCGGCGGGGATCGGCGCGGTCACCGTCGGCGGTGGCGTGCGTGCGACCGGGGCGCCCGGCGGCAGAGCGCCGGCAGCGCCGGGTTGCGCGCCCTGCGGACCGATCGTGCCGGGAACCGGCGCGGTGGTTTGTCCGGCCGGCGGCTGTGTCGGGGTGGCAGGCGTCGGCGTGGCCGGCGTCGGCGCGCCGATCTGGCCGGCGGCCGGCGGCGGAGGCGTCACATCCTTCTGAGCGACCGGCGGCTGTCCTGCCGGGGGCTGAGCCGGTGCGCCGGTCTGCGCGGCAGGCGGCTGCCCGGCCGGCGGAGGTGTTGTCGGCGCACTGGTCTGCCCGGCTGCCGGGGGCGGAGTCTGTGCAGCCGGCGGAGGCGAGCCGGCCGCCGGTGGCGCGCCGATCTGGCCGGCCGCAGGCGGGGTCGGGCGCTGGCTCGGCGCTCCACCCTTGTCGGCGGGCGCGAGCCTGTCGGCAGGCGCGGGCTGTCGCTGCGGCGCCGCGGCGGGCGGCGGCGTGGGGGCTGCTCCCTTGTCGGCGGCGGGCGGCACGGACGGCCTTGGCGGAGTCGCAGCGGGGGGCGGCGGCGGCGTAGCTCCCTTCTCGGCAGCGGGCGGCGCGGATGGCTTTGGCGGAGCCGCTGCAGGGGGAGGCGGCGGCGGAGCCGCACGCGGGGGTGCTGGCGGCTCGACGCGCGGCGCACTCTTTTCAGCCGGAGGTGCGGGCGGGCGCGGCGGTGCAGCCGCTGGAGGCGGCGGAGGCGGCGGCGGCGCAGCGCGCGGGGCTGCAGGGGGCTCGGCACGGGGCGCCGGCGGCGGAGCGGGACGCGGCGGCGGCTCCGCGCGCGGGGCGGCCGGCGGCTCGGCGCGTGGCGCGGGGGCAGCAGCGGGGGGCGGCGCGGGACGCGGCTGAGGCGCTGCGGCGGGAGGCGGCGCCTGGCTCGGGGCGGCGCCCGGAGGCGGACCTTTGCGCTCGCCTGGCGGCGGACCCTTGCGGTCTTTCTCGTCACCCTTGTCCGGAGCCGGAGCGGCCTGCGCCATCAGCATCAGCGCGGTGTCGGCGCGTGCCGGCAAGCTCGCCGCTTGCCAGAGGGTGATTGCAGTGGTGGCGAGCAATGCTAGTCGAAGTCTTCTCATCGGAAATCCCCGCGAATCAAACGCTGCGAACCAAACTATCCGTTCCAGGGCGGAACCGGTTCGTGAATGCGATCAACGATGACCCGTGGGGCCGGATTGTGGCGGTCCGCCGTGAGTCGCCGCTAATTATTTCGCTGCGCGCCGCCGCGCGATGCGCTGCTATTCATTGCGCATTCAGGCGGCTGGTTCGCGAAGCGAATGATGGTGATCAATTGCGCACGCGATCAGCAGTAAAGGCGGCGCTGCTCGCGCCGCCTCCCGCTGATCATCGAACTACGCGCCGCCTCACATCACCGCCGGGTTCGGAGCGCCGGGTCCGGGCGAGGGCGGCATTGGTACTTCGTCCGGCGTGTTGCCGGGCAATTCCTCCGGACGCGGCGGTGCGCCGGGCTCGGTGATCGGCGGCGGGATATCCGGATTGGGATTTCCCGGGGGTGATTCCGGCGGCGGCTCTGTCGGCGTGCCGGGCGTGCTCGGCGGCACTTCGGGCGGCGGCTCCGACGGGCCCGGCCTGTTCGGATCTTCCTGCGGCTCGGGCGTCATCAGATTGCGACCTTGCGGTTTTCGCCCAGATCGGGACGCGAGCCGGTCGCGGCCGCCACAGCCATCTTCACATAGCTGACGAGGGTGCCGGGCGAATCCCAGTATTCGGCCTCTTCCGGGGTGACCTTGAGAATGCGGATATTCGGATCGTCGGGACTGTCCCACCACGCTTTCGCGGCGGTGCCGAACAGCTCCTTGATCTTGGCGCGGTCGTTCGAGATGGCGCCATAGCCCGATACAGAAACGTATTTCTGCGCGCTCGCATCCGCAAAGCCGAGATTGACGTGGTGATCCTGCGCGATCTCGTCGTCCTTGTGCCGGCGAACATCAGTCAGGAAATAGATCGCGCCTTCCTCGGGGCGAATATAGGCCGCCATCGGCCGGGACCGAAGCTTTTCGCCGTCCCGTGTCGCCAGCATCGCGAAGGTAATCTTCTTCATCAGGTCCCAGGCGTGCTGCGCATCGCCCTGGTTGGTATCTGCCGCCATTGCGTAATCTCCATGCCAGAGGCGGCATAACGATCCGTTGGCGGCGATGTTCCTGTTCCGCGACACATCGGTAGGGCGAAAAGCAAATGGCCGGGACGAGCCCGGCCATTGCAACGCGAAACAGATGCGGCGCGCTCAGATCTGGCGTTCGACCAGCTTGAGCTTGAGACTGGCGATCGCTTCCGACGGGTTGAGGCCCTTCGGGCACGCCTTGGCGCAGTTCATGATGGTGTGGCAGCGATAGATCCGGAACGGATCCTCGAGATTGTCGAGCCGTTCGCCGGTGGCCTCGTCGCGGCTGTCCTCGACCCAGCGGGTCGCCTGCAGCAGCGCCGCCGGTCCGAGGAAGCGGTCGGAATTCCACCAATAGCTCGGGCACGAGGTCGAGCAGCAGGCGCACAGGATGCATTCGTACAGGCCGTCGAGCTTCTCGCGGTCGTCGTGGCTCTGCCGCCATTCCTTCTGCGGCGTCGGCGTCACGGTCTGCAGCCAGGGCTGGATCGAGGCGTATTGCGCGTAGAAATTGGTGAGGTCGGGCACCAGATCCTTCACCACCGGCTGATGCGGCAGCGGCGTGACCTTGACCGCGTCGCCGCGGACGTCGTCCATCGCCTTGGTGCAGGCCAGCGTGTTCTCGCCGTCGATGTTCATCGCGCAGGAGCCGCAGACGCCTTCGCGGCAGGAGCGGCGGAAGGTCAGCGTCGGATCGATGTTGTTCTTGATCCAGATCAGGCCGTCGAGAACCATCGGGCCGCAATCGTGCTTGTCGACATAATAGGTGTCGATGCTCGGATTGTTGCCGTCGTCGGGATTCCAGCGATAGACGCGGAATTCGCGGACTTCGGTCGCGCCTTCCGGCTTCGGCCAGGCCTTGCCGCCGACAATCTTCGAATTCTTCGGAAGTGCGAATTCAACCATCTCGTCTGCCTTTCGTCATTCCGGGAGGCGCGCTTGCGCGCAGACCCGGAATCTCTGGTCCTTGCTCGGTCTCAGATTCCGGGTTCGCGCTTGCGCGCGCCCCGGAATGACGGGCCGTTTGCCTTCGCTCAATACACCCGCGGCTTCGGCGGGATGTACTGGACGTCGTTGGTCATCGTGTAGTCGTGCACCGGGCGGTAATCGATCGTGGTGTCGCCGTCGTCGCCGATCCAGGCCAGCGTGTGCTTCATCCACTGCTTGTCGTCGCGATCCGGGAAGTCCTCGCGCGCATGGGCGCCGCGGCTCTCGGTGCGGTTGGCGGCCGAGTTCATCGTCACCACCGCCTGGATGATCAGATTGTCGAATTCCAGCGTCTCGACCAGGTCGGAATTCCACACCAGCGAGCGGTCGGATACGCCGATATCGCCGACGCCGCCATGCACCTTGCGGATCAGGTCCTTGCCCTCGCTCAGCACCTCGCCGGTGCGGAACACCGCGCAATTGTTCTGCATCACCTGCTGCATGCTCTCGCGCAGCTTGGCGGTCGGGGTGCCGCCCGAGGCGTAGCGATATCTGTCGAGCCGCGACAGCGTGGCATCGGCGGAATCCGCCGGCAGCTCCGGCTGCTTGCCGTTGATCGTCAGCTTCTCGGCGCAGCGCAGCGCCGCGGCGCGGCCGAACACCACGAGGTCGATCAGCGAGTTGGAGCCGAGGCGGTTGGCGCCGTGCACGGAGACGCAGGCGGCCTCGCCGATCGCCATCAGGCCCGGCACCACGGCGTTGTCGTCGCCTTCCTTCTTGGTGACGACCTCGCCGCGGAAATTGGTCGGGATGCCGCCCATGTTGTAGTGCACGGTCGGCAGGATCGGGATCGGCTCGCGGGTGACGTCGACGCCGGCGAAGATCCGCGCCGATTCCGAGATGCCGGGCAGCCGCTCCGCCAGCACTTCCGGCGCGAGATGGTCGAGATGCAGGAAGATGTGGTCTTTCTTCTTGCCGACGCCGCGGCCCTCGCGCATTTCGATCGTCATCGCGCGCGATACCACGTCGCGCGAGGCGAGATCCTTGGCGGACGGCGCGTAGCGCTCCATGAAGCGCTCGCCTTCGGAATTGACCAGATAGCCGCCCTCACCGCGGGCGCCCTCGGTGACGAGGCAGCCCGAACCGTAGATGCCGGTCGGATGGAACTGGACGAACTCCATGTCCTGCAGCGGCAGACCGGCGCGCAGCGCCATCGCGCCGCCGTCGCCGGTGCAGGTATGCGCCGAGGTGCAGGAGGCGTAGGCGCGGCCGTAGCCGCCAGTGGCCAGAATGGTGGTCTGGGCGCGGAAACGATGCAGCGTGCCGTCGTCGAGTTTCAGGGCGATCACGCCGCGGCAACAGCCCTGATCGTCCATGATCAGGTCGATCGCGAAGAACTCGATGTAGAATTCGGCGGAGTGGCGCAGCGCCTGGCCGTACATCGTGTGCAGCATCGCATGGCCGGTGCGGTCGGCGGCGGCGCAGGTGCGCTGCGCCTGGCCCTTGCCGAATTCCATCGTCATGCCGCCGAACGGGCGCTGATAGATCTTGCCTTCTTCGGTGCGCGAGAACGGCACGCCCCAATGTTCGAGCTCGTAGACCGCCTCGGGTGCGTTGCGCACCATGTATTCGATCGAATCCTGATCGCCGAGCCAGTCCGACCCCTTCACGGTGTCATACATGTGCCAGCGCCAGTCGTCCTTGTGCATGTTGCCGAGCGCGGCCGAGATGCCGCCCTGCGCTGCCACGGTGTGGGAGCGGGTCGGAAACACCTTGGTGATGCAGGCGGTGCGAAGCCCCGCCTCGCTGCAGCCCACCACCGCGCGCAAACCTGCGCCGCCGGCGCCGACCACGACGACATCATAGACGTGGTCTTCGATCGGATAGGCGTGGCCGTTCACGGCCGGTGCGCCGTTGCCGTTCGCCGCCATGCGTTACACTCCGGATGCGAGTTTGAAGATCGCGAAGATCGCGGCCAGCGCCACGGCGATCGTGAAGAAATTGTTGGCCATCACCGTGACGAGCTTCAGCTTCTCGTTCTGGATGTAGTCCTCGATCACCACCTGCATGCCGATCTTCATGTGGATCGCGCTGGCGATGATGAACAGGATCATGGTCAGTGAGATCAGCGGCGAGCCGAGGATCTGCGCCGCGCCGGCCTGATTGCGGCCGAGCAGCATCATGACCACCACCACCACAGGCAGGGTCAGCAGGGTCATCGCCACGCCGGTGATGCGCTGCTGCCAGAAATCAGAGGTGCCGGATCCGGCAGGGCCGAGCTTGCGCACCTTGCCCATCGGCGTGCGCATCGAGGCGACCGGGCGCCGGGCGCCGCCGTGGGATTCCTCGCCGCTCATCGTGCGACTCCCATCGAGAACGCGATCACCCAGAACAGCACCGTCAGCACGACGCCGCCGATCAAGGCGGCCCAGGTCAGCCATTCGCGGTCGGCGGTCTTGAAGCCGTAGCCGAGATCCCAGACGAAATGCCTGACGCCGCTGAGTAGATGGTGCATCAGCGACCAAGTGTAGCCGAACAGGATCAGCCGGCCGATCCAACTGCCGGTGAAGGCCTGCAGATTGGCGTAGGAGGCCGGTCCCGCGGCGCAGGCGATCAGCCACCAGGCCAGCAGAAGGGTTCCAAAATAGAGGGCGATGCCGGTGGCGCGATGGACGATGGACAGGGCCATCGTCAGGCTCCAGCGGTAAGCCTGCATGTGCGGAGATAGCGGTCTGTCGATCATCGGCTGCTATGGGTTGGCTGCGAGCGGACAGGGCCCGGGCAGGGCTCGCGAAGGTGTCCCTATTTACGAAGGACATTCAACGAGTGCAACGGCGAATTCACATTATCGGAATTTGGGTTCATCTCTTGAAGATCGCGGCAGGCCAAGGCGATGCCGCAACCCGCCGTTAATATCGACCGCCGCCAAATGAAACTAGATTCAGAACTCCATGCATGTCGCGCGGAGCCCCCATGTCACTCAGCAAAGGTATTGAGTTGCTGCAAGCTCGAACAAAGCGAGCGCCGCGGCATTCCCCCGGACCACTACTGCGTGCCATCCTCTCGACCACTGCATTCGCGCCGCATCGCAATGAAGCGGTCGCCCCGCATCCGAGCCCGATGACCCAAATCCACGATCACGATCATCACGCCAGCGCGCCCGAGCAGGGCCACAACCACGGTCATGCCCATGGCCCCGGCGGTCACGTCCATGCACCCAAGGATTTCGGCCGCGCATTTGCGCTGGGCATCGGGCTCAACATTGCCTTCGTGATCACCGAGGCGGCGTTCGGCTGGCTCGGCAATTCAATGGCGCTGCTCGCCGACGCCGGGCACAATCTGTCCGATGTACTCGGCCTCGCCGTCGCATGGATTGCGGCGGAGCTGTCGAAACGACCGCCGTCGCCGCGCTACACTTACGGGCTGCGCGGTTCGTCGATCCTCGCGGCGCTGTTCAATGCGGTGTTTCTGTTGATTGCCGTCGGGGCGATCGGCTGGGAAGCGATCGCCCGGCTGTTTGCGCCCGAGCCGGTCGGCAGCGTCACCATGATGGTCGTGGCCGGGATCGGCATCCTCATCAATGGCGCGACCGCCTGGCTGTTCTTCTCCGGCCGCGATAACGACCTCAACATTCGCGGCGCCTATCTGCACATGGTCGCCGACGCCGGCGTATCGGCCGCAGTGGTCGTCGCGGGCGTCGTGATCCTGTTCACCGGCTGGAACTGGATCGACCCGGCGGTCAGCCTCGCGGTCGCCTTCGTGATCATCTGGGGCACCTGGGGCCTGCTACGCGACTCGACCGCGATGTCGCTCGACGCGGTGCCGCCCGGCATCGATCCGGTCGCGGTGCGCGCCTTCCTCGAAAGTCGCCCCGGCGTGGCGCAAGTGCACGATCTGCACATCTGGCCGATGTCGACCACCGAGGTGGCGCTGACCTGTCATCTGGTGATGCCGGGCGGCTCGCCGGGCGATCCCTTCCTGATCGAGATCGCGCACGAACTGCAGCACGATTTCGGCATTGCGCACGCCACGGTGCAGGTCGAAACCGATCCGGCCTCGTGCGCGCTCGCGCCGGATCATGTGGTGTAGGCGAGATTTCGTAGTGCCCCCGTGTTACCGCACCTCGATTTCTGATGAATAGCGGTTAATCGCTCGTATCGCACTCAGGATACAGCCACTAACTCAGTAGTCTAGCTGCGTTAGCGATCACCAACACGCTGTGAATAGCGGTGGCAGCTCGGCGGAATATTACTAACAACACCAAACCCGTTAGCATTGGAGCGCCTAGTCAACGCTCCTTCGCTCGGATGAATCTTTCTAAATATATCAGCGGGTTAGCGTCAGAAGTTAAATTCAGCCCCCGTTTTTCCACCCGAATCCACCACATTTAGTATTTGATTCAGGAGCCCGCACTATTGCTTGACGGGTCGGACGAGGTTCCCATACCTTCGCCAACAACCGAAACTAAGAAGCCGCCGAGCCCTTGCACGGCTCGACGGCTCCGAAGTTTCGGCCCGCTGCCCACCCAGGAGACGGGCAAGCGGGACACTGCGCAGTAGACAGCACGCCGATAGAATCGGAGTTATTGCCGGTGGTCAAGCCCGTCCCCACATTGTTAACGGAGATGGATAATGAACACTGCTACAGGAATCAAAACCTGTCAGATTAAGTGCATCCGCAAATCTGATCGGTTCAACCCCCACGAACGAATCACCCATGTAGGCGGTTACGAGGACGCGCCATGGCGCATCACTCAAGAGGACGCCATCCGTCTTATTGAAGCGCGCGAATGGCGCTTCTGGGTCAAGCCTTCTAACGGGGATGCTGTTTGGGTTACCGTCGCCGTGAGCCGTTTCGGTAACAAGTATCTAAAAACTGAAGCCGACGGAGAGCATCCCAACAACCTACTCTCCCTCCCCGAATGCCCGTGATCGGACATAGCTGAAACTAACGGGGCCGCCTCTATCGTTTGGGGCGGCTCCCTCCTCCTCCACCTCGGAATCTCCTAAACTACGCATCTTGAAACCTCGCGTCGAACTTACAGGCGCTCGATATGTCCGCGAATCGCGTTTTCTCCTCCCTCTTGCGGGGAGGGTCGCTTAGGTGGCCTTCGGCCACTGTCACCTAGAATTACGCCGATGCGCTGCATCGGCTGTGGCGAAGCAGAGACCGAGTGGGAGTGCCGCGGGCACTGCGACTCGTGGACCCCCACCCCCGAACCTTCTCCACAAGGGGGAGGGGAGAAGTAAGTGCCCCCTGGCCTATCCACGAGTCATTCCGGGGCGCTCGCGCCAGCGAGCGAACCCGGAATCCCGCGGTGATGAAACGATCGGGTGCTTATCAGCTCGGGATTCCGGGTTCGCGCGCTTTGCGCGCGCCCCGGAATGACGCTTGTTACTTGTAGATATCCGCGTAGGTGTCGCGCAGGACGTTCTTCTGCACCTTGCCCATGGTGTTGCGCGGCAGGTCGTCGACGAAGATCACCTTCTTGGGCATCTTGAACTTGGCGATCTGGCCCTCGAGCCCGCTCAGCACCTGCGCTTCGTCGATGGCGGCGCCCTTGTCGCGCACCACCACGGCGGTGACGCCTTCGCCGAAATCGGCATGCGGCACGCCGATCACCGCGGATTCGACCACCCCCGGCATGGCGTCGATCTCGCTCTCGATTTCCTTCGGATAGACGTTGAAGCCGCCGGTGATCACCAGATCCTTGCCGCGGCCGAGGATGTGGACATAGCCGCGCTCGTCGATCTTGCCGAGATCGCCGGTGATGAAGAAGCCGTCGTCGCGGAATTCCGACCTGGTCTTCTCCGGCATCCGCCAATAGCCCTTGAACACGTTCGGGCCCTTCACCTCGATCATGCCGATCTCACCTTGCGCCAGTTCGCGGCCGGTCTCCGGATCGGTGACGCGGGCGGACACGCCGGGCAGCGGGAAGCCGACCGCGCCGGGCACGCGCTCGCCCTCATAGGGATTCGAGGTGTTCATGTTGGTCTCGGTCATGCCGTAGCGCTCGAGCACGGCGTGGCCGGTGCGCGCCGCCCATTCGCGATGGGTGTCTGCCAGCAGCGGCGCCGAGCCGGAAATGAACAGCCGCATCTGGCTGGTCGCATCCTTGGTCAGCCGCGGGCTCTGCAGCAAGCGCGTGTAGAACGTCGGCACGCCCATCAGCACGGTCGCGCGCGGCATCAGATCGATGATCCTGTCGGGGTCGAGCTTGGGCAGGAAGATCATCGCCGCCCGCGCGAACAGCGTGACGTTGCTGGCCACGAACAGACCATGCGTGTGATAGATCGGCAGCGCGTGGATCAGCACGTCGTCCGGCGTGAACCGCCAGTAGTCGACCAGCGTCAGCGAGTTGGACGCCAGATTGTCGTGGCTCAGCATCGCGCCCTTGGAGCGGCCGGTGGTGCCCGAGGTGTAGAGGATCGCGGCGAGATCGTCGGCGCTGCGCGGCACGGTGGCGAATTCGGCGCTGGCCTGCGCGGCCGCGTCGGTCAGCGAGCCCTGTCCGTCGCCGCCGAGCGTCTCGACCGCGGCCTTGACCTTGGCGGCGATCGCCGCGATGCCGTCGCGCTTCGACGGGTCGCACACCACCAGCGACGGCTCGGCGTCGGTGATGAAGTAATCGAGTTCATGCAGCGTGTAGGCGGTGTTGAGCGGCAGATACACCGCGCCGGCGCGCACCGTCGCCAGATACAGCACCAGCGCCTCGACCGACTTCTCGGTTTGGGCCGCAACACGATCGCCGGTCTTCACCCCGCGCGCCACCAGCACATTGGCGACGCGGCCGGCGCGCGCGATCAGATCGCCGTAGCTGATCGTCTCGCCCGTCGCGGTCTCGATCGCGAGTTTGTTCGGGTTATCGAGCGCATCGAACAGGCGGGCAAACAGATTGGCGTTCATGATGGTGTTCCGCGCGCGTTCATGCATCATTCGGGAAGGGCGATTGCATAGCAAGAACGCCCGCATCAAAGCAACGGAGACAGTTTGCATGACAAAAAGCGGGAAACGCGTCGCCTGGATCACCGGCGGGGGCAGCGGCATCGGCGAGGCCGGCGCGGAAGCGCTCGCCGCGGACGGCTTCACCGTGGTGGTCTCGGGACGGCGGGCCGACGCGCTCGACGCGGTGGTCGCGAAGATCAGGGCCCAAGGCGGCGCCGCCGAAGCGATCGCGCTCGATGTCAGCAGCTCCGATGCGGTGATCGCCGCCGCCGACAAGATCCTCGCCGCGCATGGCCGCATCGACTGTCTGGTCAATTCTGCCGGCATCAACGTGCCGAAACGCTCATGGGCCGACATGGAGCTCGACGGCTGGGAAAAGCTCGTCGAGATCAATCTCAACGGCGTGCTGTATTGTATGCGCGCGGTGCTGCCGGCGATGCGCGCGCAGAAGGACGGCTGCATCATCAACGTATCGTCCTGGGCCGGACGTCACGTCTCGAAGATGCCGGGCCCGGCCTACACCACGACCAAGCACGCGGTGCTGGCCCTGACGCATTCGTTCAACATGGACGAATGCGTCCATGGCCTGCGCGCCTGCTGCCTGATGCCGGCCGAGGTCGCCACGCCGATCCTGAAACTGCGGCCGGTGGTGCCGAGCGCCGAGGATCAGGCGCGGATGCTGCAGCCCGACGACCTCGGCCGCACCATCGCCTTCGTCGCATCGATGCCGCCGCATGTCTGCGTCAACGAGATCCTGATCAGCCCGACCTGGAACCGCTCCTTCGTGGGCGGGCTGTGAGTTGAGTTACCTCTTCCGCTTGCGGGGAGGCGCGGATCGCGAAGCGATCCGGGTGGGGGAAGGGCTCTCGGTTGATTACTGAGTTGGTGCTCGGCTCGCCCTCACCCCAGCCCTCTCCCGCAAGCGGGAGAGGGAGTTCGACAGCGGTTGAGGAGACGTTGATTTTCAATTTGATGATCAATGAAGTAGCAAAAGCCGGAGTTCATCTCCATCGCTTGCATGCGATCAGCGCGCTCCCTCTCCCGCTTGCGGGGGAGGGTTGGGGTGGGGGAAACGGCGCTCGCGACTATTCGTCACCCTATCATCACGATCGCATACATCGCTCGCGGACGCGCGCAAACGTCGATCGTCGCGTTTGGTTTCACGGTGCGACAAAAAAGATAGTCTGAAACTGCCCCGATAAACTCCCGTAGCTCGCTGCAACGACGGCACCCAGCAGCCCTCACCCGTGCCGTCGTTGTGAACCTCGCCCCGCGCGCCTGGCAGCGGGCTTTCAACCGATTGGGAGACGAAACATGTCAAAGCGAATTGCCTATCTGTCCGCCGCGGCGCTGAGCGCGCTGGCCCTCACCGCGACCGCGATGGCGCCCGCCAATGCCGAAGACAAGAAGATGATGAAGAGCGAGATGAGCGGCGAGAAGACGGTGATGGTCGGCGGCGCGCCGATGTATCCGTCGAAGAACATCGTCGAGAACGCCGTCAATTCGAAGGATCACTCCACGCTGGTCGCCGCTGTGAAGGCCGCCGGCCTCGTCAAGACGCTGGAAGGCAAGGGTCCGTTCACGGTGTTCGCGCCGACCAACGCCGCCTTCGGCAAGCTGCCCGCCGGCACCGTCGACACGCTGGTGAAGCCGGAAAGCAAGGCCACGCTGACCAAGATCCTCACCTATCACGTGGTCCCGGGCAAGCTCGCGGCGGCCGATCTCACCGACGGCAAGAAACTGACCACCGTCGAGGGCGCGACCCTCACCGTGAAGCGCTCCGGCGATCAGGTGATGCTGGTCGACGCCAAGGGCGGCAGCTCGACCGTGACGATCCCCAACGTCAACCAGTCGAACGGTGTGATTCATGTGGTCGACACCGTGCTGATGCCGTCCTGATGATCACATCCGCCGTTTCGATCGTCCCCCACGGCGGCGGATGAGGCGGCGACCATCACGCCGCCTCACGAGGGCGCGGGCCGGGAAACCGGCTCGCGCTTTCGTGATCGGGATTGCCGTTCCGATCCAGCGACGAAACGGAAGCGGGCGTAACGGGGCGGGGTTATGATGCGTAACGTCGAAGGCAGCCGCCTTCACGACGAATCGCTTCAGGATGTCCACCGATGTCGAGCATGACAGTCAGCGAACAGGCCAACGCCGGACAAGCCGGCGAGGAGACTGTGCGCAAAGTGATCCAGCCGGCCTGGGTGCGGATCATGCACTGGATCAACGCGGTCGCGATGATCGTGATGATCATGTCCGGCTGGCAGATCTACAACGCCTCGCCGTTGTTCGACTTTCAGTTTTCGCGCAGCGTCACGCTGGGCGGCTGGCTCGGCGGCGGGCTGTTGTGGCACTTCGCGGCGATGTGGGTGCTGATGATCAACGGCCTGTTGTATCTCGTCGTCGGTCTCGCAACCGGTCGGTTTCGCCGCAAGCTGTTGCCGATCACGCCGTCGGGCGTCGCCTCCGATCTCGCCAAGGCCGCGACCTTCCGGCTGTCGCACCGCGATCTCACCACCTACAACTACGTCCAGAAGCTGCTCTACGCCGGGATCATCCTGGTCGGCATCGTCGTTGTGCTCTCCGGCCTGTCGATCTGGAAGCCGGTGCAGTTCCAGCTGCTCACGGCGGTGTTCGGCGGCTACGACACCGCGCGCTACGTGCATTTCTTTGCGATGGCTTCGATCGTGGCGTTCCTGATCGTCCATATCGCGCTGGCGGTGCTGGTGCCGAAGAGCCTTCGCGCGATGATCATCGGGAGATAATCATGCTGCGTATCAAATCCCTGCTGATCCCCGGCGTCGACAAGACGTTGCTGGTCAAGGACGCCGCCAAACTGATGCCTGATCCGACGCGGCGGCGCTTCCTCGCCGGCGGCGCCAGCCTCGGCGCGCTGACGCTGCTGACCGGCTGCGACGTCGTCGACGGCATGTCGGCGGAGAATCTGCTCGTCAAGGTCTCGAAATTCAACGATGCGGTGCAGGCCGCGATCTTCAATCCGAACACGCTGGCGCCGACCTACAGCGAAAAGGACATCACCCGGCCGTTCCCGTTCAACGCATTCTACTCGCTCGACGAGGCGCCCGATATCGACGGCAAGGAATGGAAGCTCGAAGTCGCGGGGCTGGTCGACAACAAAAAGAGCTGGACGCTCGACGAACTCGGCGCACTGCCCGAGGTCAAGCAGATCACCCGCCACATCTGCGTCGAGGGCTGGAGTGCGATCGGCTCGTGGAGCGGCGTGCGGCTGAGCGATTTCCTCAAGCTGGTCGGCGCCGACACCCGCGCGAAATATGTCTGGTTCCGCTGCGCCGACGACTACACCTCGCCGATCGACATGCCGACCGCGCTGCACCCGCAGACCCAGATGACCCTCAAATATGACGGCCAGGTGCTGCCGCGCGCCTATGGCTATCCGATGAAGATCCGGATCCCGACCAAGCTCGGCTTCAAGAACCCGAAATACGTCGTCGCGATGGAAGTCACCAACGACTACAAAGGCGGCTATTGGGAAGACCAGGGCTACAACTCGTTCAGCGGCAGCTGATTTTCCACGAAGGGGGACCGGTCTACGCGGACAGGACGGTTTGCCGCTGCAACTTCGCCGCGGAGACGCCGTTGTCCGCCGGAGAGGCCGTTCCTAGATGCTCCGGAGCGGCCATTTCGTATGACACTGCCGCATCAGGGAGGCCCCGAATGATCGTCCGCTCCATGCTCACCGCCGCCGCATTGCTGGCGCTCTCCACCACCGCGTTTGCCGCCGAGACCGCCAAGGCGTCGATGAAGAATGCCGAAGGCGCCGACGTCGGTATCGCCACGCTGACCCAGGGGTCGAAGGGCGTCACCATCAAGCTGTCGCTGAAGGGGCTGCCGCCGGGCGAGAAAGCCTTCCACGTCCACGCTGTCGGGAAATGCGAGCCGCCGTTCACCTCCGCGGGCGGGCATTTCAATCCGGACAACAAGAAGCACGGCAAGATGGCGCCGGACGGCGCCCATGCGGGCGACATGCCGAACCTGACCATCCCGGATTCGGGCCGGCTCGACATCGACGTCGTCAACGAGGCGGTGACGCTCGACAAGGGCAAGCCGAATTCGGTGTTCAAGCCGGAAGGCACGGCGCTGGTGATCCACGCCAAGGCCGATGACTACAAGTCCGATCCTGCCGGCAACGCCGGCGACCGCATCGTCTGCGGCGTGATCGAAGAGGTGAAGTAGGTCGACCTTCTCGCGGTCATTCCGGGGCACGCGCAACGCGCGTGAACCCGGAATCCCGAGCTGTTCTGCCGCGCTCATCACCTCGAGATTCCGGGCTCGCTCGCTATCGCGAGCGCCCCGGAATGACGTGCTCTACCGTTTCAACGGCCGCTGGAATCCCGACAGCAGCGCGCCGAGCGCCAGTGTGGCGGCGGAGACGGCGAGCGCCGAGGACAGGCTGCCGACCGCGTCGGTGATGGCGCCGACCGCAAGGGGGCCGAGCGTCTGGCCGATCCCGAACGCAATCGTCATCGCGGCGATCGCGCTCGGCCACGCCGCCTGCGCATAGTTGAAGCGGACGAAGGCGGTGGTCGACGCCACCACGGCGAAGAACGACACGCCGAACACCAGCGCCGAGATCGCCAGGATCAGCGGCGACAGTCCGAACAGCGGCAGCGCCGCGCCGAGCGCGTTGACGGCGAGGATGATCGTGGTCGACACCCCGCCGCGGTCGAGCGCCATGATCCGGCGCCACACCCACGGGGTGACGAAGGCGCTCGCCCCGATCAGGCACCAGAACGCGCTCTGCGCCGCCGGTCCGCCGCCAGCGTCGCGCACATAGGCGATCATGAAGGTCATGTAGGCGATGTAGCCGGCGCCGAACATGAAATAGCCGACCAGATAGATCAGCACCGGCCGGATCGAGAATGTCGTCGCCGGTCCGCCGCTCATGCTGGCATGGCTGTCGAGCGGCGCGAGCAGAAGCGGCAGCGTCATCACGGCCGACAGCGCCGCCATCACCAGCCAGCCGATCCACCACGAGCCGGGGCCCGCCGCCTGCAACAGAAACGGGGTGATCAGCCCCGACGACAGGATGCCGAGGCCGGGGCCGGCATAGAACAGGCTGAGCAGAAACGCCGAGCGCTGTGGCTGCGACTGCGCGATCGTGGTCGCCAGCGCTCCGCCGGCGACGAAAGCCAGCGCCGCGCCGATCCCGGCGATCAGCCGCGCCGCCGACAGCAGCACGAAATTGCCCGACAGCGCACACAGCGCCAGCGACAGCACGCAGCCGAGCGTTCCGACCCGCACGATCGCCGACAATCCGTAACGCCGAACCAGCTGCGAGGTGATCAGCGCGCCGGCGAGATAGCCGGCGGCATTGATGGTGTTCATGAAGCCGGCGGCCGAATACGACCATTGCAGGCTGTCCCGCATGTCGGGCAGCAGCAGCGAATAGGCGAAGCGGCCGATCCCAAGTCCCACTGTGGGGGCGAGCGACAGGATCAGGATCAGGCGCGCGGGATGGACCGGCGCCTCGGTGCGGTCGAGCAGGGTCAAGCGTTTCTCCCGCCGCCATTGTGGCAGCCCTTGCGCCGTTTGGGCAACACAGCCCGCCGCAACACTGTCTTGCCAATCCGGCAACGGCGCTTTAGCACTCGGCCGCTTTCCATTTTCCGGCCAGTCATGCCCGGGCCTGACCCGGGCATCCATCGCCTTCGAAAGAGCTGGATTGCCGGGTCAAGCCCGGCAATGACGGTCTGTAAGATCTGAGGACCTCCAATCATGGCGACGCATAAACTGCTGCTTCTCCCCGGCGACGGCATCGGCACCGAAGTGATGGCCGAGGTGAGCCGGTTGATCGACTGGCTCAACAAGGCCGGCATCGCCAGCTTCGAGACCGAGCACGGCCTGGTCGGCGGCGCCGCCTATGACGCCGACAAGGTCGCGATCACCGACGCCACCATGGCGAAGGCGCAGGCCTGCGACGCGGTGATCTTCGGCGCCGTCGGCGGGCCGAAATGGGACGCGGTGCCGTATGACGCGCGGCCCGAGGCCGGCCTGCTGCGGCTGCGCAAGGATCTGGCGCTGTTCGCCAATCTGCGTCCCGCGGTGTGCTACCCGGCGCTCGCCTCCGCCTCCAGCCTGAAGCCCGAGGTGGTCGAAGGCCTCGACATCATGATCGTGCGCGAGCTCACCGGCGGCGTGTATTTCGGCGAGCCGAAGACCATCACCGATCTCGGAGGCGGCCAGAAGCGCGCGATCGACACCCAGATCTACGACACCTACGAAATCGAGCGGATCGGCCGCGTCGCCTTCGACCTGGCCCGCAAGCGCCGCAACAAGGTCACCTCGATGGAGAAGCGCAACGTCATGAAGACGGGCGTGCTCTGGAACGAGGTGATCACCCAGGTGCATCAGCGCGAATACAAGGACGTTCAGCTCGAGCACCAGCTCGCCGATTCCGGCGGCATGAATCTGGTGAAGTGGCCGAAGCAGTTCGACGTCATCGTCACCGACAATCTGTTCGGCGACATGCTGTCCGACATCGCCGCGATGCTGACCGGCTCGCTCGGGATGTTGCCGTCGGCCTCGCTCGGCGAAGTCGACAGCAAGACCGGCAAGCGCAAGGCGATGTACGAGCCGGTGCACGGCTCGGCACCCGATATCGCCGGCAAGGGCATGGCCAATCCGGTGGCGATGCTCGCCTCGTTCGGGATGGCGCTGCGCTATTCGCTCGAGATGGGCGATCTCGCCGACAAGCTCGATGAAGCCATCGCCGCCGTGCTGGCCAAGGGCCTGCGCACCGCCGACATCAAGTCGGACGGCTCGACCGTGGTCTCGACCAGCCAGATGGGCGAAGCCATCGTGCAGGAGCTGCAGGCGCTGCACGGGTAAGCGACGGGGCTGATTTCCTCCCCGCCGCGAACACCTTCCGCGTCATCCTTGGAGGCGCGCCAGACACCCACCCCCGGATCAAGTCCGGGGCAGGCTCTGAGGAAGACGAGCAAAACAAAAAATGCCCGGCTTTGGCCGGGCATTTTCGTAAGGGATGGACGCTTTCGCTGCTCAGTACAGCGGGAAACGCTCCGGATAGCCTCCGAGGTCGGAAGCCGGGTTGAGCGGAGCGCGGTCGATCGTGCGCTGGCCGTTCTGTCGGGAGAACGATGTGCCCGGCGGGAAGGCGTAGTCGGTGAACTTGCGGTCGCCCGGCAGAACTTCGGTGCCGGCGTCGAGCCAGGAGCGCTTGGTCACGTAGACGCGGGTGCGCGGGCCAGCCTGATACGAGGCGTTCGGGCCGCGGGCGCCGTAACGAGCCTGATCGTTGGTCTGGTAGACGCGCTTGGTGGGCTGCTGCTGCGCATTCGCGGTGTCGAGGCCGATCGCGACCACGGCCGCCGACGCGAGCAGCACCGCAAACGTTCTGGCGGCAGGGAATTTCAAGGTCATCGGGTCCTCATCGGCAGGCGCATTGCGGATTTCACCTCTTTGTAGCCGTCGCCGCAGCCGCGCCACAAGGTCAAACAGGCAACACCGCGCGCAATAATGCAATCCCGGGCTTGCCAAAATGTTGCATGGAATCAAGCGCCTTGAACGGCTCGCGCGAATCGCCGTCAGAATGTGCCACGGAGTCGCGGATTCTGCGCGCCGAGCACCCAGTCGGCGCCGGCGTCCTGCTGGCTCTGGCCGTCCTTGCAGCCCTGGCGGCGTAGTTCGGCGCGGGCGAAAGTTTCGGCGAGCGCGGTGTCGCCGCCGGCACTCAGCAGCACCAGCCGGTCGAGCATGCAGCCGGCCGCGGCGCGGCGCTGCGGCAGGCTGTCGCCCCGGCAGGTCCAGCCGGAAATCCGCAGCGACGCCTCGTCGATCCGCTTGAAGAAGCCGAAGCAGCGGTTTGCGCGACCGCCGAGGTCGAACAGCGCCACCGTTCCGAATTTGCTGTCGATCAGGCCGGCGGGTTGGGCCGCGCCGCCGCCGCCGGGATCGAGCCGGGCAGCGATGTCGGCGACGATGTCGGGCAAGCCCTGAACCTCGGCTCGAGCCTCGTTGCCGGGCCGGTAGAGCGTGATTTCCGCAACCGGCGGCTGCCCCGGAAGCGCCCAGCGCAGAATGTCCTTGCGGCCGCCATCGGGATGCCGGAGGATTTCAGTGCTCGCGGTGGCGCCGGGCAGGTCGATCTGGCTGACCGCGAAGGCGGGATGCGATCGCATCGCGCCGCTCCAGCCGGCGCGCGCGGCCGGTTCGGCGGCGGCGGTGATCGCGGCGTCGGTCAAGGGATTGGCGGCGTAGAATACGATCAGGCCGATCAGCGCCAGCGCCCCGACATAGGCCAGCAGCCGCACCACGGTCTCGCGGCATTCGTCGGCGAAGCTGCGCAGGGCCGGGTGGATCCGGCCCCGATGAGGCTTAGCCCGCAGGGCCGGGTTCGATCGCATCGGCAAGACTCCGGGCAAGCGGCGCGCGGAAGGGCTGAAATGACGGGGATAGCGCGGGCAGGTATCAAGTTGTGTCAGCGGCGTTTCTCGCATAGAAGCGCTGACTTCTCCTTGCTGCGGCGTGCCGCGGCGGAGCAAATTCCTTCGGAGAGTGAACGATGGGTTACAAAGTCGCGGTAGTAGGTGCGACCGGTAATGTCGGGCGCGAAATGCTCGCCATTCTGGACGAACGCAAGTTCCCGGCGGACGAGGTGGTGGCGCTGGCGTCGCGCCGCTCGATCGGCGTCGAGGTCAGCTACGGCGACAAGACCCTGAAATGCAAGGCGCTGGAGCACTACGACTTCAGCGACGTCGACATCTGCCTGATGTCGGCCGGTGGCACTGTGTCGAAGGAATGGTCGCCGCAGATCGGCGCGCAGGGCGCAGTGGTGATCGACAATTCGAGCGCCTGGCGGATGGATCCGGACGTGCCGCTGATCGTGCCGGAAGTGAATGCCGCCGCCGCCGCGGGCTTCACCAAGAAGAACATCATCGCCAATCCGAACTGCTCGACCGCTCAGCTCGTAGTGGCGCTGAAGCCGCTGCATGATCACGCCAAGATCACCCGCGTCGTGGTGTCGACCTATCAGTCGGTGTCAGGTGCCGGCAAAGAGGGGATGGACGAGCTGTTCTCGCAGACCAAGGCCGTCTACACCAACTCGGAGCTGGTGAATAAGAAGTTCCCGAAGCGGATCGCGTTCAACGTGATCCCCGAGATCGACGTCTTCATGGAGGATGGCTACACCAAGGAAGAGTGGAAGATGATGGTCGAGACCAAGAAGATTCTCGACCCCGCCATCAAGCTCTCCGCCACCTGCGTGCGGGTGCCGGTGTTCGTCGGCCATTCCGAAGCGGTCAATATCGAGTTCGAGAACCCGATCACCGCCGACGAGGCGCGCGATATCCTGCGCCGCTCGCCGGGCTGCCTCGTGATCGACAAGCACGAGCCCGGCGGCTACGTCACGCCGTATGAAGCCGCCGGTGAGGACGCCACCTATATCAGTCGCATCCGCACCGATCCGACGGTCGACAACGGTCTGGTGCTGTGGTGCGTCTCCGACAATCTGCGCAAGGGCGCAGCGCTCAACGCGATCCAGATCGCCGAAGTGCTGATCAACCGCAAGCTGATCACCGCCAAGAAGAAAGCGGCGTAAGCACCGCCGCTGTCGTCCGTCGTCATCTGTAGGGTGGGCAAAGGCGCGAAGCCGTGCCCACTCGGTTGCATGGGACTTGAATTCTGCAGGTCGCGTGGGCACGCTTGGCTTTGCCCGCCCTACATTTTGACGGTTTGATATGACCGACCAGCCCGATCTGCCGAAATCCCCATCGCCGGTCAAACGCGTCGAGCGCGGCTTCGAGACGCTGTTGTTCAACAGCCGCTGGCTGATGGCGCCGTTCTATTTCGGTCTCGTCCTCAGTCTGCTGGTGCTGCTCTACAAATTCGTGGTGCTGCTCGCGGAACTGATCCTGCACGCCTCGCTCGCCAAGGAATCCGACATCATCCTCGGCGTGCTCAGCCTGATCGACGTCTCGCTGACCGGCAATCTGGTGTTGATCGTGGTGTTCTCCGGCTACGAGAACTTTGTCTCACGGATCGATCCGCGCGATCATCCCGACTGGCCGGAATGGATGACGAAAGTCGACTTCGCCGGGCTCAAGCAGAAGCTGCTGGCCTCGATCGTGGCGATCTCGGCGATCCAGGTGCTGAAGGCGTTCATGAATCTCGACGCCGGCTACGATCCGACCCGGCTCGGCTGGCTGGTCGGCATCCATCTGGTGTTCGTGGTCTCGACCCTGCTGATGGCGCTGTCCGACCGCTGGAGCGGCGACCACGGCAGCGGCGACAAGGCCGGGCATTAAAGCTTTTTCGGTTCTGATTGAATCGGAGCGGAAGCTCTAGGTGGTGTGGACACTTATCGCATCCATAAGATGATGGCCGCGAGGGTGACGACGGCGAGGAAGTTTCGGGCGGTCTTTTCGAAGCGGGTTGC
>NZ_FODT01000011.1 GCF_900110435.1 Rhodopseudomonas pseudopalustris | reverse complement strand
TCTGATGTGCCGATCCTGCGGCCACAGCGAGCAACGCCCGGTCGCCACCGTGCCGACGGCGGACCCCGGTCTGTGCGAGGCGTGCAATCCCTGAGTGAAATTCCTCCAACGCGCAGCTTCGGAATTCCGGGAGCGCTTCCAAGTTTGCCGCTGAGCCGGCGTCACCGCGACGCTGGCGTCACGCCGACCAGCGATCCTCTTCCTCGCGGTCCGCCTGTTCATTGAGACGCTGCGCGATGTTTTCGGCGATCTGCTTGGTCTTGGCTTGCGCGATGGTCTCGCCGTCCTGCGTCTTCAGCGCCGTCTGCTCGGCTTCGATCGGAAAATCGTCGGGCGCGAGCGCGTCGTCGTCTTCACCGTCCACCATCGGTTTCGCCTCCGCTGAGTCAGGCTCCGCGCATCCGGATGCGCGATCGGACAACGCCGTTCCGGCGAATTAGTGCCCGATTGCCGGAGCGGAACTTTTTGCGGCGGAGGCGCCGCCGGCTCAGACCGTCGCGCGGTCCGCCAACCAGTCGCACACCGCCTCCGGCATGGCGTGAACGTGCCCCGGCCAGGGCGCGGTGGCGAAGCCGACATGGCCGCCGTCGTCCGGCTGCCACAGCGTGACGTTGTCGCCGACCTGATGCGGAGCCGGCAGCGAGGCGCCCGGCACGAACGGATCGTTGCGCGCATTCATCACCAGCGCCGGCACGCGGATCCGGTGCAGATGCGGCTGCGACGAAGCCCGCGTCCAATAATCGTCGACGTCGCGGAAGCCGTGCAGCGGCGCGGTGAAGGCGTCGTCGAAGGCGCGCAGCGTGGTGGCGGCGGTGAGCTTGTCGCGGTCGAACAGGCCGGGATGCTGCCGCCATTTCGCCAGCGCGCGCGGCTTCATCGTGCGCAGGAAGTTGCGCGTGTAGATCTGCCGGTTGAGGCCCGTATCGATCGCAGCCCCGGCGGCGATCAGATCGAGCGGCGCCGAGATCGCCGCCACCGCCCGCACGGTCTGCGCGGCGCTCTCGCCCGCTTCCTCGGTCCAGCGCAGCAGCGCATTGCCGCCGAGCGAGACGCCGGCGGCGAACACCGGCCGGCCCGCGCGTTCGCGAATCCGGCCGAGCATCCAGCCGATCTCCTCGAAATCGCCGGAGTGATAGGAGCGCGGCGCGAGGTTGATCTCGCCCGAGCAGCCGCGAAAATGCGGCACGCTGAAACGCCAGCCGCGCGCCTGCGCCGCCTGCGCGAAGGCGATCGCGTAGCGGCTCGAGGAACTGCCCTCGAGGCCGTGAAACAGCACCAGCCACGGCGCGCCGTCGGCGCCCGGCAGATGGTCGACATCGATGAAATCGCCGTCCGGCGCGCGCCAGCGGTCGCGCTCCGTCCGCAACGCCTCGGCCGGGCGCGGCCGCGCGAACAGCGTCGGCCAGATCGTCTGCAGATGGCCGCCGGGCAACCACCACGGCGCGCGATAATTGCGCATGAAGCTCAATTGGTTGGAGATCATCGGAACAAGGCGGCGGGACGGCCCGCAACCTGCCGCGCCGCGCCGGGCGGCGTCAACACCTCCGCACGCGCGCAGGACGCGCCGAAGTGAAGCGACCACACCCCGATCCGGGTTGCGTGCCGCCGGCTTCGCGGTAAGCTCGGGTCACAGCAAAACAGCCACGAAGCCATGCAGCTTCGGGCGAGATATCGAGGAAACCGTCCATGAAAGCGCGAGACTCGGGACAATTTCGCCATTTGTCGCCCGACGAATTGGAATGTCTCGCCGCGGCCGAATGGGCGCAGGCCGAGGCGATGTCGGACGACCTCAAGGACCTGGTGATCAAATCCGCCAACGCGATGCACGCGCGCGCCAAGCTCAAGCGGATCTTGCTGAGCCAGGTGCCGACCAAGCACTGACTGCGCGACGGGCTCCCGATCGATCCGCCACCGCTTGACCGCACGCCGTTGCGTGCAACACTGCGGGATGCCGAAACCGCAACTCGCTCAATGCCCCGACCGCAAAGGCGCTTACGTCGTCGCGCTGGCGATCGCCGCGCCGATCGAGATTCGGCTCGGCAAGGCCGCGCCCGCGGTGCTGCGCGCCGGGCGCTATCTGTATTGCGGCTCGGCCTATGGCCCCGGCGGATTGCGCGCGCGGCTCGGCCGGCATTTTCGCAAGACCAAGACCCTGCGCTGGCATGTCGATCGTTTGACCACAGCCGGCGAGGTGCGCGGCGCCTGGGCGATCACGCAAGGCGATGAATGCGAGCTGGTGCGCCGGCTCGGCTTTCTTACCGCTCCGATCGACGGTTTCGGCGCCAGCGATTGCGCGCATTGCCGCAGCCATCTGCTGCGCTGGCCGCAGCGCATCCCCCGCTCGGCGATCGTCGCGGCGCTCGCCGCCGAGAGCAGCGCCGCTCCGGTCTGGCTGCGCGCCGAGCGTTGATCATCAAAGCTTCGGGCCTGATTCAGTCAGAACCGAAGCGTTATTCAGCGCCGACCTCGCGACGAATCCAGGCCAGATAGCTGTCCGCGCCGGCCGTCACCGGCAACTGGATGATTTCCGGCGTCTCGTAGGAATGCAGCGAGATGATCAGGTCGCGCAGCGCCGCGAATTTCGCCGGCAGCGTCTTGAACAGCAGCAATTGCTCGGAATCGCTGGTGATCTTGCCGTCCCACCAATAATGGCTGGCAATCGCCTGGATCTGAACGCAGGCGGCGAGCCGGGCCTCGAGAGTTGCAATTGCTAATCGTTCTGCTTCTTCCTTGTTAGCAGCCGTCACCATCACCACGCAGGCCTCGGCCTGGTCCATCATCTGCATCCTCCAATCGGAGCGGTATCTATCAGAACGGAAGTTGATCCAGCTCATTCCCGCGTCGCGCGACCCGGTGCTTGTTTGCTATCGCAACCCCATCCGCGGTCTCGATCAGGATATCGTCATGCCGATCTACGGTTATGTCTGCAACAAATGTGGCCACGGCTTCGAGACGCTGCTGTATGCGCATGAGACCGCGGCCTGCCCGAGCTGCGAGAGCACCGATCTCGACCAGCAATTGTCGCTGATCGCCAAGCCGGCCAAAGGCGGCCCGGACGTGCCGATGTGCGACGGCGCCGGCGGATGCGGCCGCTGCTCGCCGGACCTCTGCGCGTAGAAACAGACCTGCGGCTGCGCGGGTTCCCGCGGCGCGGCGCTGCAGCGCGCCGGCGGCACGGAACGAACCGGTGCCGAGCGTTGTTCTTCACGCCGACGATCCCAATCGAGGCAGTGAACAGATGACGCAGATCACCCGCGTGTTCGACAATCCCGGCCGGGCCCGGGCCGCGCTCGACGAATTGAAGGCGCAGCGGTTCGACAGCGCCGAAATGGTGGCTGGACCCGAAGGACGCGGTCAGACGTTGCTGCGGGTCGAGGCGCCGTTCGGCACCGCGATCCGGGTCGAGGAGATCCTCGACCGCCACGCCAATGCCGGGACGCCCGCTCCGGCCGCGGCAGCGGCCAAACCTGCTGTGACGACTGCGCCTCCGCAAGCGGCCCAGCCACCGAGCCGGCTTCCTGCAGCCAAGACGGAACCGGCCAAGTCCCCGTCAGCCAAGCTACCGTCGGCCGAGCCCCGGTCAGCCGAGCCCGGCGCACCGGCGCGCAACGTCGCCGATGGCGGCGGGAACAGCCGCCCGCGCACGCTGTCGCAGATCCTCGGCATTCCCGAGCTGATCGATTCCGATACGTTCTTCTCCGGCTTCCCGCTCCTGATCCGGCCCGCGCCGAAACGGGCGAAGGCGGAAGAGCCTGTCGCGAAGCAGCCTGTCGCGAAGCCGAACTGATCGGAGCGCCGCCGGCGAAAGCGGCGATGGATCCGGTCCGTCCGATCAATCTTGAGATTCGGATCGATCCTGGGATTGTGCCGATGTCCGCGTGTTGTTGCGCTTGGCCGCGGCCGCTCTTGCGCCGGCCTCCGCGCACGGGATCTTGGTCCAGCTGCCGTCGGGCGCCTTCATGTAGGAGCTGCAGCCCGCCGAGGGCGGCTCGCTGACGCTGCCCTGTGGCCCCTGATTGCTCGCCAGCGCCGGCCCGGCCAGCAGGCCCATCGCGGCGATCGTCGCGATGCCGATGATGTGGATGCGTGATGTCGTCATGTCCGGTCCTCCTTTTCGGAACGGCCGGAATGTCGATCAAGATTGTGACGAATTCTTGCAATCGCGGAACAGCAGCGCCACGTTTGCTTAAGACTTGGTATCACCTCGACCGCGGCTTGGTGCGCTCGCGGACCAAGGCGCTCTCAGCGCGACAGGACGTCGCGCCCGGCCGAGGTGCGGTCCTGCCAGTGATGCCGCACCAGCTCCGGATCGACATGTTGTTCGACCGGCCAGCCGACGCACAGATAGGCGATGAACTTCCACCCGGCGGGCACGTCGAGTTCGGTGGTGATCGCCTGCGGATCGAGGATCGAGACCCAGCCGACGCCGAGACCGTGGGTCCGCGCCGCGAGCCAGAAGGTTTCGATCATCGCGACGACGGAGTAATCGAGCGCCTCCGGCATGGTCTGGCGGCCGACGCCGAGGCCCTGCGCGGTGGTCCGGTCGCAGAACAAGGCGAACTGCCGGGGTGCGACGTCGATGCCTTCGAGCTTGAGCCGCGCATACAACGCGGCGCGTTCGCCCTGATAGGCGCCGGCCGCGATCTCGTTGCAGCGCAGGAAGTTGGCGCGCACCTTGTCGCGGGTCGCGGCGCTGTCGACGCTGACCCAGCGCCACGGCTGGCTGTTGCCGACCGACGGCGCGAGCTGCGCGAGATCGAGCAGATGCTCGATCAGCGCCGGATCGACGTCGTCGCGGCGGAAGCGGCGCACATCGCGCCGCCATGCGAGCAATTCGGCGAACCGGGCCTGAAACGCTGCGTCGAACACCGGCGGGTTGGCGTTGGCGGCCGCGGCGGCCTGCGGATCGATCATTCCGGGCGCCTTGTTGTCGAGCGCGCTCACAGCTTGCCCTCCAGCACATCGCTGAGATCGGCGACGTCGGTCGACAGCCGCGCAGCGGCGCGGAGCAGCGGCACCGCCAGGATCGCGCCGGTGCCTTCGCCGAGCCGCAGGTCGAGATCGAGCAGCGGCCTCGCCTGCAGCGCTTGCAGCGCGATGTCGTGGCCGCGCTCGGCGGAGCGATGCGCGAACACGCAATAGCCGCGCGCCGCGGGCGCCAGCCGCACCGCGAGCAGCGCCGCCGCGGTCGCGATGAAACCATCGACGATCACCGGCCGGCGCTGCGACGCCGCGCCGAGAATCGCGCCGGCCATCATCGCGATTTCCAGCCCGCCGAATTCACACAGCACCTCGAACGGCGCGGTCGCATCGCTGCGCGCAGCCGCCATCTCGATCGCGGCGCGCTTCTTCGCCATGCCGGGCGCGTCCTGCCCGGCGCCGACCCCGATGCAATCCGCGAGCGGCGCCGGCGCCAGCCGATGCAGCAACAGCGACGACGACGCGGTGTTGCCGATGCCCATTTCGCCGAGCGCGATGATATCGGCGCCGGCCTTGATTTCGGCGACAGTCAGTTCGATGCCGCGGGTCAGCGCCAGCGCGGCGTCCTGCGCGCTCATCGCCGGCTCGCGCGCGGCATTGCCGGTGCCCATCCGCACCTTGGCGTCGATCAGATCGGGATGAGACGGCAGTTCGGCGGCGACGCCGGAATCGATCACCTGGACGTCGACGCGGCACGCGGTGGCGAACGCATTGGCGCACGCCTTGCCCGCCAGATAGGTCATCACCATCGCCACCGTCACCGCCGACGGATATTGCGAGACGCCTTCGGCGTTCAGCCCATGGTCGCCGGCGAACACCATCAGCACCGCGTTGTCGCCGCGCGGTTCCGCGGGATGGCTGATCGCGCCGAGTTCGATCGCCAGTTCCTCGATCCGGCCGAGCGAGCCGAGCGGCTTGGCCTTACCGTCGATTCGCGCGCGCAACGAAGCCTCCAGCGCGCGGTCGACCGGCGCGATCAAAGGCGGCTGCCATGCTGCGAGTGTGTCGGTCGGCATTTGAGGTCCCCTGGTTCGTGAAGGCGCGCAACTGACGGAAGTCGGGCTTGCCGGTCAACACCACCTTCGCGTGGTTGACCCCGACGATGGTCGCAGATAGCGTGGCCGGCGATGGTCCTTCCGCCAGGAAGGTGAAAAGGGAATCCGGTGCAAGTGAACTCTGTTCGAGTGATCTCAATCCCGGTGCTGCCCCCGCAACTGTAAGCGACGAGCCCGCGCCTCGGCCACTGGGATTTCCTGCTTGGAAATTCTGGGAAGGCGGCGACAAGGGCGATGACTCGCGAGCCAGGAGACCTGCCATCATGAATGGTGCTTTGGAGGCGTCGGGGCGGGGTGCACCGGACGGACAGCAGGGCGGTGGCGCATCGATCGTCACCCCGCGCGATCCGACAAAGCTCGAAGCCGCAAGGCGTTGCCGAGAGCCAGGGCATGGATCGCAGCCCCGACCACGATCACACCACCGCGCCAGCCGCTGAGCTGCAGACCGATATCACGACTGACGGTTCCACCCGGCCCGCGGGTCCGGTGGTGATCAGCGTCTGCATCAGTTGCAAGGCCGCCGACGGCAGCAATGCCGGCGCGCCGATGCTCGACGCGATCCGGGCCGCGCAGGGCGGCGCGGCCGATCTGCGGGTGCGGCCGGTGCAGTGCCTCAGCGTCTGCAAGCGCGCCGCCACCGTCGCGGTGTCGAGCGCCGACGGCTACAGCTTCGTGTTCGGCGATCTCGTCCCCGAGACCGGAGCCGACGCGATCATCGGCTTCGCCGCCGCGTATCAGCACAGCGATTACGGCCTGGTGCCGTGGCGCCAGCGCGCCGACGTCCTGCGCAAAGGCATGGTCGCGCGGCTGCCGCCGCTGCGCTGGTCGCCCGACGACGGGCGTGCGCCGTCATGACCACGCTGGTCTCGACTTTGGTGCTCGGCGGCGCGCGTTCCGGCAAGTCGGTGTTCGGTGAAAAACTGGTCGCCGACAGCGCCCTGTCGCGGATCTACCTCGCCACCGCGACTCGCAGCGACGACGAGATGACGCAGCGGATCGCGCATCATCGCTCCCGCCGCGGTGACGGCTGGATCACGGTCGAGGAACCGCTGGCCTTGGTCGATGCGCTGACCCGCGAGGCCGTCCGCGGCCGCGCCGTGCTGGTCGATTGCCTGACGCTGTGGCTGTTCAATCTGATGGAGGCCGGCCGCGATCCGGAGATCGAAGCCCGGCGGCTGACGCGGTTTCTCGGCGTCGCGGCGGCGCCGATCGTGCTGGTGTCCAACGAAGTCGGCCTCGGCCTCGTCCCGGAGACGCCGCTCGGCCGCACCTTCCGCGACGCGCAGGGCCGCCTCAACCAGATCGTCGCCGCCGCCGTCCCCGACGTCGTGTTCGTCGCCGCCGGTCTGCCGCTGTGGCTGAAGCGCGCCCAACAGGAGAACTAACAGATGACCGCCCGCGTCCCCGTCACCGTGATCACCGGCTTTCTCGGCGCCGGCAAGACCACGCTGCTCCGCGCGCTGCTTAACCAGTCGAGCGGCCGCCGCATCGCCGTGATCGTCAACGAATTCGGCGACGCCGGCTTCGACGGCGCGCTCGTCGAGGAGTGCGGCGATTCGGTCTGCGCGCCCGGCGACATCGTCGAACTCACCAATGGCTGCATCTGCTGCACCGTCGCCGACGATTTCATCCCGACGATGGAGAAGCTGTTGTCGCGCGAACGTCCGCTCGACGCGATCGTGATCGAGACCTCGGGCCTGGCGCTGCCGCAACCTCTGTTGAAAGCCTTCGCCTGGCCCGCGGTGAAGACCCGCGCCACCGCCGACGGCGTCGTCACCGTGGTCGATGCGCTGGCGCTCGCGCAGGGGCAGATCCCGCTCGACGACGACGCCGTCAAGGCGCGGCGCGACGCCACGCATGACGACCCGGTCGAGGAAGTGTTCGAGGATCAGCTCGCTTGCGCCGATCTCGTGGTGCTGTCGAAGAGCGACCTCGTCGCCCCCGATCAACTCACCGCGATCGAGGCCAGGCTGGCCGCGAAGCTGCGACCCAACGTCCGGATCGTGCGCTCGCACGGCGCGCTCGCCCCATCGGTGCTGATCGGGCTCGACTCCGCCGCCGAGGACGACCTCGCCGCCCGCGCCGGCCATCACGCCGAGGGCGAAGAACATGACCACGACGATTTCGACTCCATCGTGATAACGCCGCAGCCGGCCGACACCATCGACACCATGCGCAGCCGCGTCGGCGCGGCGCTCGGGCTCGACGGCGTGCTGCGCGTCAAGGGCCACGCCAGGATCGCCGGCAAGCCCGCGCCGGTGGTGGTGCAGGCGGTCGGCGCCCGCGTCGACCTCGCTTTCGCGCGCCCGGATGCGCAGCGCGCCGAGCATCTGGTGGTGATCGGCCTGAAGGGCTTCGACACCGAAGCCGCCCGCCGCGCGCTCGCGGACGCGTAGCATGACGCCGATGCGCGCTCGTCATCCCGAGGTGCGCGCCGGCTCCGGCGCGCCGCGAAGGACGACGAGCGTCGCACGATGCGGCCATCCTTCGAGGCGCGCACAAGCGTGCGCGCACCTCGGGAGGACGCTGCGGTGTGTGGCTGCGCCGGAGTGCGCCACATGCATCTGAAGCTCGACGCCACCGCCAGCATCGATGACGGCGACGTCGCGCGCGACCTGCAGCAGGCGCCGGCCGAGATCGTGGTGCTGTCGGCGGCGGACACCGATCTCGCGGCCTTCGCCGCGGCGCGCGCGACGCTGCCGGACGACTTCCCGAGCCTGCGGCTGACCAATCTGCTGGCGCTCGGCCATCCCGCCTCGGTCGATCTCTATGTCGAGCGCACGCTCGCCCAAGCCAGGCTCGTGATCCTGCGGATGCTCGGCGGCGAGGCGTATTGGCCGCACGGCGTCGAGAGCCTGCGACGCGACGCCTTCGCCCGCGGCGCGCTGTTCGCCTGCATCCCCGGCGAGATGCAGTGGAACGCCGACCTCGCCGCGCGCGGCAATGTCGATGCCGACGATGCGCATTCGCTGTGGCGCTATTGCACCGAGGGCGGCGTCGACAATCTGCAGCTCGCGCTGCGCTACGCCGCCTGGATGATCATGCGCGGCGACCCGCCGCCGCCGCCGCGGCCGATGCCCGCCGCGGGGTTCTGGCCGGACGAGCCGCAAAAGTCGCAGCGCCGCCGCGCGCTGGTGATCTTCTATCGCGCGCTCGCCGCCAGCGGCGACACCGCCGCGATCGACGCGCTCCGCCTGGCGCTCGACGCCCGCGGCCTCGACGCCGCCTGCCTCTATGTCACCAGCCTGAAGGATGCGCGCTCGATCGCGTTCCTGCGCAGCGCGCTCGCCGCCGACCCGCCCGACATCATCGTCAACGCCACCGCCTTCGCGACCGCGACCGCCACCGACGATTCCGGCGTGCTGGCCTCGGCGGATTGCCCGGTCCTGCAGATCGCGCAGGCCGGAATCAGCCGCGACAGCTGGGAGCAATCGTCCCGCGGCCTCAACCCGCGCGACCTCGCGATGCATGTCGTGCTGCCCGAGGTCGACGGCCGGATCTTCGCCGGCGCGGTCGCGTTCAAGCAGCGCGGCGCCGACGAGACCGACTACGCGCCGACGATCTATCAGCCGCTCGACGACCGGATCGCTGCGGCCGCCGATCTCGCGCAGGCCTGGGTGCGGCTGCGGCGGCTGCCGCGCGACCAGCGCCGCGTCGGCGTCGTGCTCGCCAACTATCCCAATCGCGACGGCCGGCTCGGCAACGGCGTCGGCCTCGATACCCCGCAATCGCTGCAGGATCTGCTCACCGCGCTGCGCGCCGAGGGCTACCTCACCGGCGATCTGCCGGCCGACACCGCGGCGCTGATGCAAATCCTGCAGCGCGGTCCGACCAATGCGCTGACCGGGCGCGATCTGCGCGACGGCGGCGTGGCCTGGCCGGTCGCGGACTACAACGACGCCTTCGCGACGCTGCCGGACGCGGTGCGTGACGCCGTCACGACCCGCTGGGGCCAGCCGGACGCCGATCCGCATGTCGCGGACGGCTGCTTCCGGCTCGGCCTGCATCGCTTCGGCAACGTCCTGGTCGGCGTGCAGCCGGCGCGCGGCTACAATATCGATCCGAAATCCAGCTTCCACGATCCGGACCTCGCGCCGCCGCATCATTATCTGGCGTTCTATCTGTGGCTCCGGCGCGAATTCGATGCGCACGCGATCGTCCATCTCGGCAAGCACGGCAATCTCGAATGGCTGCCCGGCAAAAGCGCCGGGCTGTCGCGCGATTGCTTCCCCGCAGCATTGCTCGGGCCGCTGCCGCATCTGTATCCGTTCATCGTCAACGATCCCGGCGAGGGCATCCAGGCCAAGCGCCGCAGCGCCGCGGTGATCATCGATCATCTGACGCCGCCGATGACCCGCGCCGAACTGCACGACGAGATGGCGCGGCTGGAAGCGCTGGTCGACGAATACGCGCTCGCGGCCGACCTCGATCCCAAACGCGCCGACGTGATCGCCGAAGACATCCTGTCGCTGGCGCGCGCGACCAGGCTCGACGCCGACGTCGAGATCGACCGATCGACGCCGACGCTGGACGCGCTGCGCGCGATCGACGCGCATCTGTGCGATCTCAAGGAGATGCAGATCCGCGACGGGCTGCACGTCTTCGGCCGCACGCCGCAGCCGTCGCAGCGCGACGATCTGCTGGTGTCGATCGCCCGGCTGCCGCGCTCGGAGCTGAAGCCGCAGGACGCGTCGCTGCATCGCGCGCTGGCGCAGGACCTCGGCCTCGGTGAATTCGATCCGCTGACGCGCGATCTCGCCGCGGACTACACCGGCCCGCGCCCGACTGTTCTGGCCGACCTCAGCGACCGCCCCTGGCGCACCAGCGGCGACACCGTCGAGCGCATCGAAGCGCTCGCATCGAAATTGGTATCAACCCTTCGTCAGGCGCAGCCTGACCCTCTTCCCTCATGGCCTCACACTCAGCCGGTGCTCGACTGGATCGCGGCGTCGCTGCGTCCGGCGATCGACGCCTGCGGCGACGCCGAGCGCAATGCGCTGCTGCGCGGGCTCGACGGGCGTTTCGTTCGCCCCGGACCGTCCGGTGCGCCGACCCGCGGCCGGCCCGACGTGCTGCCGACCGGGCGCAATTTCTTCGCGGTCGATGTCCGCGCGGTGCCGACGCCGTCGGCGTGGCGGATCGGCGCGCTCGCAGCCGAACGGCTGGTCGAGGCCTATTGGCAGGACGCCGGCGAATGGCCGCGCGCGATCGCGCTGTCGGCGTGGGGCACCGCGAATATGCGCACCGGCGGCGACGACGTCGCGCAGGCGCTGGCGCTGATCGGCGCGCGCCCGACCTGGGAGGACGCCACCGGCCGGGTCACCGGCTTTGCGATCGTGCCGCTGTCGGAGCTGCAACGGCCGCGCGTCGATGTCACCTTCCGCGTCTCCGGCCTGTTCCGCGACGCCTTCCCGGTTCAAATGGATCTGATCGCGAGCGCGATCGCGGCGATCGCCGCCCTCGACGAACCCGACGACGCCAATCCGATCGCAGCCCATGTCCGCGCCCGCACCGACCATCTGATCCAGGCCGGCGTCGCGCCGGACGCCGCGCAGCGGCAGGCGGGCCTTCGGGTGTTCGGCTCGAAACCCGGCGCCTATGGCGCTGGGCTGCAGGCCTTGATCGACGAAGGCGGCTGGGACACGCGCGGCGATCTCGCCGACGCCTACCTCGCCTGGGGCGGCTACGCCTATGGCGCCGGCCGCGAGGGCGACGAGGCCCGCGACGCTTTTGCGGCGCGGCTGACCGCGACGCAGCTGGTCGCGCAGTCGCAGGACAATCGCGAGCACGACATTCTCGACTCCGATGATTACTACCAGTTCATCGGCGGCCTCGCCGCCACCGTCGAGACGCTGAGCGGCGCCGCGCCGAAGATCGCCCATCTCGACACCTCGCGCCCCGAAGCGCCGCTGCCGCGGACGCTGGCGCACGAGATCGGCCGCGTGGTCCGCGGCCGCGCCGCTAATCCGAAATGGATCGCCGGCGTGATGCGCCACGGCTACAAGGGCGCGGTCGAGATCGCCGCGACAGTCGACTATCTGTTCGGCTTCGCCGCCTCGACCGACGCGGTCGGCAGCCATCATTTCGATCAGCTGTTCGCCGCCTATCTGGACGACGAGCAGGTCCGCGACTTCCTGCGCGACGCCAATCCGGCGGCGATGCGCGAAACCGCCGAGCGCTTCGCCGAAGCGATCCGGCGTGGGCTGTGGACGCCGCGCTCCAACCACGCCGCCGATCTGCTCGCCGAACTCCTCACCCGGAAGGAAACCGCATGACCGACGCCGCGCCCGATCGCGACGACAACGCCCGCCACGCCGAGAAGGCGAAGAAGCGCAAGGCCGCGCACGATCGCAAGCTCGAAGGCATGACCGATCAGAAGGGCCTGCTGATCGTCCACACCGGCACCGGCAAGGGCAAGACCTCGGCCGCGCTCGGCATGGTGTTTCGCCACATCGGCCATGACATGCCGGTCGGGGTGGTGCATTTCACCAAGTCGGAGAAATGGAACACCGGAGAGGCGAAGCTGCTGGCGAAATTCCCCGAGCTGGTGACGCTGCACATCATGGGCGAGGGCTTCACCTGGGAGACCCAGGATCGCGAACGCGACGTCGCCGCAGCCCGCGCCGGCTGGGAGCGCGCCAAGGCGTTGATCCGCGACGACCACCATCGCATGGTGTTGCTCGACGAATTGAACATCGTGCTGCGCTACGACTATCTGCCGATTTCGGAAGTGATCGACTTCCTGCGTGATGAAAAGCCGGCCGACAAGCACGTGGTGATCACCGGCCGCAACGCCAATCCGGCGCTGATCGAGATCGCCGATCTGGTGACCGAGATGACTTTGGTGAAACACCCGTTCCGCAGCGGCGTGAAAGCGCAGAAGGGCGTGGAGTTTTGATGTCTTCCCTGATGTGCGTCATTCCGGGGCGCGAGCGCCCGCTTCACCCTCCCCTGGAGGGGGAGGGTCGGCACGCAGCCCGCGCAGCGGGATGCGGGACGGGGTGGGGTGAGCCGCGGGCACGATGGATGAACTCTTCGCCACCCCACCCCGCTCGCTACGCGAGCGACCCTTCCCCTCCAGGGGAGGGTGATCTTCGTGCGCGGGCAGGCGCACCGCCGCTCACACGAACGCTGCACGGGTGAATGTTGCAATGACCACTCCCACCCCCGCATTGATGATTCAGGGCACCTGCTCCAACGCCGGCAAGTCGACGCTGGTGGCGGGGCTGTGCCGCGCGCTGGTGCGGCGCGGGCTGAAGGTCGCGCCGTTCAAGTCGCAGAACATGTCGAACAACGCCGCCGTCACCGCCGACGGCGGCGAGATCGGACGCGCCCAGGCGGTGCAGGCACGCGCGGCGAGATTGCCGCCGAGCGTGCATATGAACCCGGTGCTGCTGAAGCCCGAGACCGACACCGGCGCGCAAATGATCGTGCAGGGCCAACGCTTCGGCCGGCTCGGCGCCAAAAACTTCCTGGACAAGAAAGCGGCGCTGATGCCGCACGTGCTGGACAGCTTCGCGCGCGTGGCGCGCGACGCCGACATCGTGCTGATCGAGGGCGCGGGCTCGCCGGCCGAGATCAATCTGCGCGCCGGCGACATCGCCAATATGGGCTTCGCGATCGCCGCCCAGGTGCCGGTGGTGATCGCCGGCGACATCGAGCGCGGCGGCGTGATCGCCAGCCTCGCCGGCACCCATCTGGTGCTGGACGGCGACGAGCGCGCAATGGTGCGCGGCTATCTGATCAACAAATTCCGCGGCGACGTCCGGTTGTTCGATCAGGGCCTCACCGCCATCACCGACCTCACCGGCTGGCCGTCGCTCGGCGTGGTACCATGGCTGCCGCAGGCTGCATTGTTGCCGGCCGAGGACGCCGTCGATCTCGATCGCGCCCGCGCCTCTTCATCGACCCGCGTGATCGCGGTGCCGATGCTGGCGCGGATCGCGAATTTCGACGACCTCGATCCGCTCGGCATGGAGCCCGGCGTCAAGCTGGTGTTCGTGCCGCCGGGCCAGCCGATCCCCGCCGAGGCCAGCGTGGTGATCATCCCGGGCAGCAAATCGACGCTCGGCGACCTCGCCTTTCTGCGCGCGCAGGGCTGGGACATCGACATCGCCGCGCATGTCCGCCGCGGCGGCCATCTGCTGGGACTGTGCGGCGGCTATCAGATGCTCGGCCGCAGCATCGCCGATCCCGACGGCATCGACGGCGCGGCCGGCACGGTGCAAGGGCTCGGACTCCTCGATATCGAGACCATCATGCAGGGCGACAAATCGACCACGCTGGTCAGCGGCACGCATTGCGCCACCGGCGCGCCGGTCGAAGGCTACGAGATTCATCTCGGCCGCAGCCACGGCGCCGACTGCGCCCGCCCGGTGGTGACGATCGGCGACCGCCCCGATGGCGCGATCTCGCCGGGCGGAAGGGTGCAAGGCACCTATCTGCACGGCCTGTTCACCAACGATACATTCCGCAAGGCCTGGCTCGCCGGGCTCGGCATCGCCTCCGAGCTGGCTTACGACCAACAGGTCGAAGCCGCGCTCGATGCGCTGGCCGATCATCTCGAAACCCATCTGGATGTCGACCGGATGATCGCGATCGCGCGATCCCGTCACAGCACCAACCAGAGCGCGGCGTAGATCGCCGCCTGCAATACGCAGACTGCGATCAGCACGCGCGTTGCGCGGCGGATATCATCCGGCGTCGCCGCGGCGCGCGCGCCGTCGTTGAGAAACGGATCGTCGGTGAGTTGACCGCCGTAGATCCGCGGACCCGCCAGCGCGATGCCGAGCGCGCCGGCCATCGCCGCCTCCGGCCAGCCGGCATTCGGCGAGCGATGCTTGCGCGCATCGCGCCGCATCACGGCGAACGACTGCTTGATCGATCCGCGCACCACCGGCGCCGCCAGCGCGATCAGCACGCCCGAGAGTCGCGCCGGGATCCAGTTGACGAGGTCGTCGAGCCGCGCCGCCGCCCAGCCGAACGCGCGATAGCGCGGGTTGAGATGACCGATCATCGAATCGGCGGTGTTGATCCCCTTGTAGATCAGCAAGCCTGGTAGCCCGAGCACCGCCAGCCAGAACACCGGCGCGACCACGCCGTCGGAAAAATTCTCCGCGCAGGATTCGATCGCCGCGCGCGAGACCCCGGCCTCGTCCAGCGTCTGCGGATCGCGCCCGACGATCAGCGCGACCTTCTCGCGCGCCGCCTCCAGCCCGCCCGCGGCGAACGCGTCGCGGACTCGGGCGACGTGATCGTACAGACTCCGCTGCGCGATCAGCGTCGCCGCCACCGCCGCAATTGCGCCCCAACCGCCCCAACCTTGCCGCAACGGCGCTTCGATGAAAAAGCCGACGCTTCCGGTGACCGCGATCACCGCCAGAATGGCGAGAACCCCCGCCGATTTCCGCCGGCCATCCGACCAGCTTTCACGGTTCAGCACACCATCGAGCCAGCCGATCAACGCCCCGATCAAAACCACCGGATGCGCGAGCCGTTTCCACAGCCAGTCCGGATCGCCGATCACCGCATCGATCAGAAGCGCCGCGACGACGATCAGCAACGCGTTGGAATCCAACAGCAATTCAGTGCTCCACGCGAGAGAGTTCGGCGCTCAGATGATCGAGCGCATCCGCCAGCATCGGCCCGCCGCACACCGTCAGCCGCTCCGGAATCGTGATCCGCTTCGACGGCGGGTAGAACCGTTCGAGCGCGGGATGCAACACGAAAGCACGGCCTTCGTCCTCGGCAAAATCGCCGTCTTCGGAGATCAGCAAATAGTCCGGACGCAAGCTGACGACCGCTTCGAGCGATGCAAAGCCGCCGAGCTTGATACCAAGCGCGCTCGCAGCGTTGACCAGACCGACGGTCGACAGCAGCGACGTCATCAGACTATCGCCGCCCGAAACCCAGCCGCGCCGCTCCAGCGGTAGCACGCGAAAAGCCTTGTCGGACGCGGCTTTCCGGGCTGTCGCGATCGCCGTGTCGATGCGGGCGTTCGCAGCGGTCGCGCGATCGGGGTGACCGACCAGATCGCCCATCGTGCGGATCAGCGCCTTGACCTCGTCGAGCGTACGCGGCGTATCGAACTCGATCACGCGCTGGCCCTGTTGCTTCAGCAGCTCGCGCGTCGCGCGTTTGGTGTAGCGACCAGTGACGACGATGTCCGGCTTCAGCATCAGCACGTCCTCGGCCTCGCCGGACAGCATCGGAAAGGCGGCGGCCTTGTTCGCGAGGAACGACCGCGCCTCGTCGCGCGCATAAGGGCTGAGGCCGAGAATCTGCTCCGGATCGGCGAGCGTCATCAGCAACTGATCGGTGCAGACATTGATCGACGCGAGGCGCGGCAACGGCGCGGCATCGGCGCGCGACAGCACAGCCGCAGCGAGCGCAACCACCAGAGCGGACAGCGCGCGCCTTCGCATCGTTCAGACCCCGGTCCAGGGCAGGATCACGCCGCTATCCTGATAATCGGCCCGATAGGCGCTGACGCGAAACACCTGCTGCAGGACGGCATCCGACAACGCCTGATGCGGCGCGCCCTGCGCCGCGAGCCGGCCGTCCGCCATCACCAGAACTGTATCGGCAAAGCGCGCCGCGAGACCGAGGTCGTGAGTCACCACGATCACCAGCGTGCCGGCATCGGCCGCCTGGCGCAGCGTCTGCATCACGTCGAGCTGATAGCGCGGATCGAGCGACGCGGTCGGCTCGTCCGCCAGCACCACCGGCGCCTCGACCGCCAGCACCCGCGCCAGCGCGACGCGGCTGCGCTCGCCGCCTGACAGTTCATTGACGCTACGATCGGCGAAGCGCGCGACATCGGTGACCCGCATCGCGCGGGCGACCGCCTCGGCATCATACGGCGACAGCCGCGCCGGATCCGTCGCGCCGTGCGGAAAGCGTCCGAGCGCGACGACGTCGCGCACCGGCAGCGGCCAGTGCACCAGATGACCTTGCGGCAGATAGCCGAAACGCTTGGCGCGCTCACGCAGCGGCAGCCTCGACAATCCATCGCCGCCGATCGTCACCTCGCCACGCGATTCGATGAGTCCCGCGAGCGCCCGCAGCAGCGTGGTCTTGCCGGCTCCGTTCGGACCGACCAGCGCGACGAGATGGCCGCGCGTCAAGTCCAGCGACAGGCCGTGCAGCACCTCGTGACCGGACAACGCGACGCCTAGATTCCGCGCGACCAGAAGGGCCGGCTCGGTCATGAGAAGCCTCCGCCCAAGGCGCGACGCTCCCGCACGATCAGATACAGGAAGAACGGCACGCCGATGATCGAGGTCAGCACGCCGACCTTGATATCGGTGGTGGAGGGAATGACCCGCACCGCGATGTCGGCGGCGAGCAGCAGCGCTGCGCCCGCGAGCGCGCTCGGCACCAGCAGCCGCGCCGGATCGTGGCCGATCAGCGGCCGCACCAGATGCGGCGCGACCAGACCGATGAACCCGATCGTCCCCGAGACCGAGACCGCGCCGCCGACGCCGAGCGCGACGCCGATGATCACGATCAGCCGCAACCGGCCGACATCGACCCCGAGGCTCTGCGCGGTTTCCTCGCCGAGGCTGAGCGCACGGAACGCGGCGCGCTGACTGAGCAGCAGAACGCCGCCGGCGAGGATGAAGGGCAGCGCCAGCGCGACGTGGCGAAAGCTGCGGTCCTCGAGCGAGCCGAGCAGCCAGAACGCGATCTCGAGGCTGGCGAACGGATTGGGCGAGAGGTTCATCACCAGCGCGGTCGCGGCGCCTGCGAGACTCGAGATGGCCAGACCCGCAAGAATGAGAAGCAGCAGGTTGGCGCTGCGGCCGGCCACCGCGAGCAGCATGAACACCGAGACGAACGCCATCGTAATGCCGGCGACCGGCAGCGCGTAGGACCGAACATCGGCCCAGCCCAGCGCGATGATCAGCACCGCGCCGAAAGCCGCCGATTGCGGCGCGCCGAACAGCGACGGCGACGCCAGCGGGTTACGCAGCAGACCCTGCAGCGCCGCGCCGGACAAGCCGAGAATGCCGCCGATCGCCAGCGCCAGGATCGCGCGCGGCAGCCTGATCTGCTGCACGATGATCTGCTGCACATCGCCGGCGCGGCCGATCAGGGCGTCGATCACGGTCAGCGGCGACAGTTTCACCGGCCCGACCCCCAGCGAGCCGAGCGCCAGCACGCCGACCAGAATCAGCAAAGCGGCCGTCACGACCGAAGCTCGCGAATCCGGTTTTGGGCGTGTTGTCATAGGCACTCATTCCTGCACCACGGGCGCTCTTTCGTCGAGCCTGTGATAGCCGTTAGCGCGATAGATGATGGTCGAGATGATCCAGCTCGCGACGAACAGCGCGACGATGCCGTAGCCGAGCGTCCCGAAATTGGCGTTGAGATCGGAAATCCACTCCCAGAAAGCGCCTTCGAGATGCAGGCGCCCGGCCATCAGCCCGAGCGTTTCGATGCCGCCGATCACGATCGCGACCAGCACCGAGACCGAGGTGATGGTCATGTTGTAGTACAGCTTGCGCACCGGGTTGCGATAGGCCCAGCCATAGGCGCCGAGCATCAGCACGCCGTCGAGGGTGTCGACCAGCGTCATGCCGGCGGCGAACAGCGCGGGGAAGATCAGGATCGACCAGTGCGAGATCGTTCCGGACGCGTTGGCGGCGAGGCCGAACAGGCTGATCTCGCTCGCCGTCTCGAAGCCGAGCGCGAACAACAGCCCGATCGGATACAGCTGCCAGCTCTTGGAGACGAAGCGGAACAGCGGCCTGAACAGCCGCGCCAGCCAGCCGCGCTGCTGCAACAGCGCGTCGATGTCGTCGTCATGGACCACCTCGCCGGCGCGCACCTTCTTGAAGGCGCGGTAGACGCCGCTCAACACCGACAGATTGGCGATCGCGATCGCAAACAGGAACAGCGCCGATGCCGAGGTGCCGATCACCCCGCCGATTTCGCGATAGCCGGAAAAGCGTTCCGTCAACGAGCTGGCCGCCAGCGCGATCGCCAGCGACGCCACCAGCACCACCGTGGAATGACCGAGCGCAAAGAAGAACCCGACCGCGATCGGGCGCTTGCCCTCCTGCATCAGCTTGCGGGTGACGTTGTCGATCGCCGCGATGTGGTCGGCGTCGAGCGCATGGCGAAGGCCGAGGCTGTAGGCCAGAACCGCGGTGCCGATCAGCACCGGCTGGCCGGCGAAAGCGGTCAGCGCCCAGGCCCAGGTGGCAATGTTGGCGATGACCAACCCGCCGAGCAAGGCGACCAGCCGAATGCGAAATCCATCGGATGGAGCGGAAAGTGCAGTCTTTTGCGTGATCGTCTCGGACATGGCGAGCCCCGAATGGTGAGCAGTTTCCTGTCACCCATGCGGCGGACCGCCCCAGCCGCGCGCACCGCACGCTGGAAGATGACGTGGCTCAGGCCGGTCTCCTGGCTCGCGGGTCGTCGCAATCCTCCGCCTTCCCGAACCCGACGGGCCCAGTGGCACGATGAAGGATCGCTCGCCGCCTACAGTTGCGGGCGCAGCGCCGGCTTGAGGCGCCGCCAAAGGCGCCCGGACCGGCTTCCCTGTGCCGGAAGACTCCGGCACACCTGAACATGCCGATAGAAGGCGGCCGCGTCCGCCTTGTCAATCGCCGCCTTGGTCGGATCACCGTGACATCATGCCGGCGTGCTGAGTTTCAGCGTCCGCCGAACGCAGGCCAGAGTTTGGTGAAGCCGTCGGAGTGCTTCGGCTCCTACGCCCAGACAATCTCCAACAAGCCCGCGGCAAACAGCGCGGGCCATCCGGTCATGCCGCAGGGCGCCGCGACGGCAGGGTCAGCACCGCGACCTGCGCGTAACCGCGATAGGGCCGGTCGAATTTCAGCCCGGCGCCGGTCCGCACGGCGATCTGCATCAGCGTCGCCTCGAGGCCGTCGCGCGGGGTGACGCCGAACAACCCCAGCCAGCGACGCAGAGCATCGCGGGCGATCCGCGGCAAGCCGCGCTGATCGCCGAAATCGACGATGTGCAGCTGACCGCCCGGCTTGAGGCTGGCGATCGCGCGTTCGATCACCGCGGTCCAGTCCGGAATCATCGACAGGCTGTAGGAGATCATCACGCGATCAAACGCGATCGGCTGACCGAACACCGCCCGCGCGGTGAACGCGGTGGCGTCGCCATGGGCGACCTTGGCCGAACCGCTCAAGCCGGCGCGGGCGATCGCGCTGATCGCCGAGGTCAGCATCTCGGTCGAGACGTCGAAGCCGTAGAAGCGCGCGTTCGGATAGCGGCTCGCCGCAGCGATCAGATTGCGGCCGGTGCCGCAGCCGACTTCCAGCACATTATCGCCGACGGCCGGCGCGAGACCGGCAATCAGCTCGTCACGGCCGAGGAGATAGTATCGGCGCGTGGTGTCGTAGATGTGCCGCTGGTACCGGTACATCCGGTTCATGCGCGTCGTCGCATCGATCGGCCACGACGAATCAGCGGAGATTTCGGAGCGGATCATGGTCACGGAGTGCGCCCTCGATCTGGGAATCGTCCGCCATCCATCCACCTTTGCGACGACAGGGTGATGACAAGCGTCGGCATCCGATCCGCCGGACTGTCGCAAAACTGCAGTGCGCCGCAGCTATCCTCGATCGATTGCCGATTCGAGGATGGTATGAACACACAGCAGCTCATCGCGGATGCAGTCCGCAACAGCAAGGATCGCAGCGAGTCGACGATCTGGGATCGTCTGTTTTCGATCTGGTTCCGCCGGCTGGTCTATACCCAGATCTGGGAAGATCCCGAGGCGGATCTCGCTGCGCTGCAACTGCCGATCGGCTCGACGATCGTTACGATTTCCTCCGGTGGCTGCAACGCGCTGTCGTACCTTACCGCCAAACCCGCACAGGTGTTTGCGGTCGACCTCAACGAAGCGCATCTCGCTCTGCTGAAGCTGAAGCTCGCCGGGCTGCGGGCCTTGCCCGACTACGAGCAGTTCTGGCGCTTCTTCGGCGAAGGCATGGCCGACGACAATTCCGACCTGTATCGGCAGCGACTGCGGCCGCAGCTCGACGGCGACGCGCGCAGCTATTGGGACGAGCGCGATTTCCGCGGCCGTCCGCGCTACCGCTACTTCACCAACGGCTTCTATCGTCACGGCGCGCTGGGCAGCTTCATCGGCTTTGCGCATCTGCTGGCGAAGATCGCGAAGATCGACCTGTCGGCGCTGCTCGAGGCGGCGCCGGAGTCGCCGGAGCGCCAGGCCGCGCTGCAGCGACTCGATCGATTATTCCATTCGCGCTTCGCCAAGTTGCTGACGCGCACCCCCGCGCTGCTGTTCAGCCTCGGCATTCCGCCGCAGCAGCGCGATCTGCTCGGCGGCGACCAGCCGCTCAACGAGGTGCTGCACGCACGGCTGCTGCGACTGATCAACGGCTACCCGAATGAGACGAACTACTTTGCCTGGCAGGCGTTGAGCCGGCGCTATCCCGGACCCGGCGACGATTGCCTGCCGCTGTATCTGCAGCGCAGCCGCTACGCGCAGATGCGCTCCGGCGCCGGACTGATCATTCCGGTACACGAGAATTTGCGGGTGTTCCTGGAAAGCCTGCCGGCCCGGCAGATCGACGCGTTGGTGCTGCTGGATTCGCAGGACTGGATGGCCGCCGATGAAGTTCGGGCGTTGTGGGACGCGATCGATCGCGCCGGCAAGGATTCGGTGCAGGTGATCTTCCGCACCGCGGGCGCCGAATCGCCGCTCGAGACCGATGCGCTCGCGCCGCTGCAGCAGGTGTGGCAGCGCGACGAGGAGCGCAGCGCGATCGGCTTCGCGCGCGATCGTTCGGGCATCTATGGCGGCTTCCATTGCTACGCGCGGCGGGCGGGCGGCGGGCGCTGATTGGATCGGCTTTTCGGAACTTTCCAAGCCATCGGGGAAGTTTGATTCATCTCAAGCCGCGCTACTGACGATCGGCTACTTGAATAGTCGACGTTACTCCGCGCGCAACATATTGCGTTTTCGCGCGCAAGGGTTCGTCTCTCCCCTGACTGGCCCCGCACTCCCGATGCCGCAATCGGGAGGCGGGGTCTTGTTATTTCGTCGATGACGAGCTTGCCGCGCGGCCGCGCGCCGACGGAGCCGTCTTGCCGAACGCCGCCCGATCGGGCAAGACTCACGAAATTCTCCGTAAATTGATCGAGGCCGGTGTGATCGACAAGCTCGAGCTGCTGCTTGCGCTCGCCAAGGAACGCCATTTCGGACGTGCGGCGGAAGCCTGCGGCGTGACCCAGCCGACGATGTCGACCAGCATCAAGCAACTCGAGGAGATCCTCGGCGTGATGCTGGTGCAGCGCGGTTCCCGCTTTCTCGGCTTCACGCCGGAAGGCCAGCGCACGCTGGACTGGGCCCGCCGCATCGTCGCCGACACCCGCGCGATGAAGCAGGAAATCAACACGCTGAAGGATGGGCTGTCGGGGGAACTACGCATCGCGGCGATCCCGACGGTGCTCGGCATGGTCGCATCGCTGACCACGCCGTTCCGGGCCCGCTATCCCAATGTGCGCTTCAGCATCCTGTCCTGCACCTCGTCCGAAGTGCTCGGCCTGCTGGAAAACCTCGAGGCCGACGCCGGGCTCACTTACATCGAGAACGAACCGCTCGGCAAAGTCCGCAGCGTCCCGCTGTATCAGGAGAGCTACCGGCTGATCACCTCGCCCGATGGCATGTTCGGCGATCGCGATCAGGTGACATGGAAGGAAGTCGGACAGGTTCCGCTGTGCCTGCTGACGCCGAACATGCAGAACCGCCGCATCATCGACCGCGCGCTTCGGGAAGCCGGCACGGCTGCGCACCCGACGCTGACGTCGAATTCGATCATCGTTCTTTATACGCACGTCAAGACAGGGCGCTGGGCCAGCGTGATGCCGGCGAAGCTCGCCGAAACGCTGGGCCTCGGTGATGGCGTCCGCACCATCCCGATCGTCGATCCGATGGTGTCCTACAGCATCGGGCTGGTCGTGCCGCCCCGCGAACCCTACACGCCGCAGGTCGCCGCGCTGATGCAGGTTGCGCGCGAGGTCGCGCCATCGTTGCAGAGCTGAGCCAGGGTTTCCTCTGCCTCATTACCGTTTCCGTATCGCAGCATTGGACAGCTTTATTGATTCCTTGAACGATTCTTACTTTCATCGGCCGCGAACCAACGCCGAAAAGAGCGCCGATGAAAAACGAACCATGGGATACGACCCGCGCCGCTGAGATCATCGCCGGGTTGACGCACAAGGAAGGACCGACGCTGGTGATCCTGCACGCGCTGCAGGAGGCGTTCGGCTATGTGCCGGAGGCCGCCGAGCCGATGGTGGCGCAGGCGCTCAATCTGTCGCGCGCTGAAATCCACGGCGTCGTCACGTTCTATCCCGACTTCCGCCGCGAGCCGCCCGGCCGCCACGTGTTGAAGCTGTGTCGCGCCGAGGCCTGCCAGGCCGCCGGCGGCGACGCGCTGGCGGCGCAGGCCGAAACCCGGCTGGGGGTGACTTTCGGCGCCACCTCCGCGGATGGCGCGGTGTCGCTGGAGCCGGTCTATTGCCTCGGCCTGTGCGCCACGGCGCCCTCCGCGATGCTCGACGACCGTGTGTTCGGCCGCCTCGACGCGCACCGCCTCGATGCCTTGATGACGGAGGCGCAGCGATGACGATCCGCGCCTTTGTTCCGCGCGATTCCGGCGCGCTCGCGGTCGGCGCCGACGAGGTCGCGGCCGAGCTCTGCCGCCTCGCGCACGAGCGCGGCCTGATGCTCGATCTGGTCCGGCCCGGCTCGCGCGGACTGTATTGGCTGGAGCCGATGCTGGAGGTCGACACGCCGGCTGGCCGCGTGGCGTTCGGACCGACGACAATTGCGGACGTGCCGTCGATCCTCGACGCGATCCTGTCTGATGGCGATCATCCGCTGAAGCTGGGCCTGACGGAGGAGATCCCGTGGTTGAAGCGGCAGACCCGCCTCACCTTCGTCCGCTGCGGGATCGTCGACCCGCGCTCGATCGACGATTACCGCGCGCACGGCGGCTATCGCGGTCTGGAGCACGCGCTCAGGATGAGTTCGGACTCGATCATCGACGACGTCGTCAAGTCCGGCCTGCGCGGCCGCGGCGGCGCCGGCTTCCCGACCGGGACGAAATGGCGGACCGTGGCGCAGGCCGGCCGGGGCCAAAAATACATCTGCTGCAACGCCGACGAGGGCGACAGCGGCACCTTCGCCGATCGGATGCTGATGGAGGGGGATCCCTTCATGGTGATCGAGGGCATGACGATCGCCGGAATCGCGGTCGGCGCCACCAAGGGCTACATCTATATCCGCTCGGAATATCCCCACGCCGTCGAGGCGATGAACGCCGCGATCGAGGCGGCGCGGCGCACCGGTTATCTCGGCGACCACATCTGTCATTCGACGGATTCCTTCGACATCGAGGTCCGGGTCGGCGCCGGCGCCTATATCTGCGGCGAGGAAACCTCGATGCTGGAAAGCCTCGAGGGCAAGCGCGGTACGGTGCGCGCCAAGCCGCCGCTCCCCGCCCATAAGGGCCTGTTCGGCCGGCCGAGCGTGATCAACAACGTGCTGACCTTCTCGGCGGTGCCCTACATTCTCGACGGCGGCGCGCAGGCCTATGCGGATTGCGGCATGGGACGTTCGCGCGGCACCAAGCCGATCCAGCTCGGCGGCAACGTCAAGCATGGCGGGCTGTTCGAGGTCGCGTTCGGCATCACGCTCGGCGAACTGGTCGACGAGATCGGCGGCGGCACTTTGAGCGGTCGCCCGGTCCGCGCGGTGCAGGTCGGCGGGCCGCTCGGCGCGTACTTTCCGCGCGCGCTGTTCGATACGCCGTTCGACTACGAAGCCTTCGCCGCGCGCAGCGGCATGGTCGGCCATGGCGGCGTCGTGGTGTTCGACGACACCGTCGACATGGCGAAGCAGGCGCGGTTCGCGATGGAATTCTGCGCGATCGAATCCTGCGGCAAGTGTACGCCGTGCCGGATCGGATCGACCCGCGGCGCCGAGATGGTCGACAAGATCATCGCCGCCGACAAGCCCGCGGCCGACATCGCCGTGCTCGAAGACCTCTGCAACACCATGAAATTCGGCTCGCTGTGCGCGCTGGGCGGCCTGGCCCCGATCCCGGTGCTGTCCGCGCTCACGCATTTCCCGGAAGATTTCGGCCTCGCGCCGCGCCGCCTGCAGGCTGCGGAATAAAGGACGACGATATGGCTCTGGTCCACGAAATCGATTTCGGCACGCCGCGTTCGCCATCCGAAACGATGGTGACGCTGACGATCGACGGCCGCAGCGTGTCGGTGCCGGAGGGCACCTCGATCATGCGTGCGGCGATGGAGATCGGCACCGCGATCCCGAAACTGTGCGCCACCGACATGGTCGACGCGTTCGGCTCCTGCCGGCTGTGCCTGGTCGAGATCGACGGCCGCAGCGGCACGCCAGCGTCCTGCACCACGCCGGTCGCCGACGGCCTCGTGGTGAAGACCCAGACCGAGCGGCTGAAGCAGATCCGCAAGGGCGTGATGGAGCTGTATATCTCCGACCATCCGCTCGACTGCCTGACCTGTTCGGCCAACGGCGATTGCGAATTGCAGGACATGGCCGGCGCGGTCGGCCTGCGCGACGTGCGCTACGGTTACTCCGGCGACAAGCATCCCAATCCGGGGCTGGATGAGTCCAACCCGTATTTCACTTACGATGCGTCGAAGTGCATCGTCTGCTCGCGCTGCGTGCGCGCCTGCGAGGAGGTGCAAGGCACCTTCGCGCTGACCATCGCCGGCCGCGGCTTCGGCTCGGTGGTGTCGCCGGGGATGCAGGAATCCTTCCTCGGCTCGGAATGCGTCTCCTGCGGCGCCTGCGTGCAGGCCTGCCCGACCGCGACGCTGAACGAGAAATCGGTGATCGAGATCGGCACGCCGGAGCGATCGGTGGTGACCACCTGCGCCTATTGCGGCGTCGGCTGTACCTTCAAGGCGGAGATGCGCGGCGAGGAAGTGGTCCGCATGGTGCCGTATAAAGACGGCAAGGCCAATCGCGGCCATTCCTGCGTCAAGGGCCGGTTCGCCTGGGGCTACACCAACCATAAGGAGCGCATCCTCAAGCCGATGATCCGCGCCAGGATCACCGATCCGTGGCGCGAGGTGAGCTGGGACGAGGCGTTCTCCCATGCGGCCGCGGAGCTGAAGCGCATCCAGGCCAAATACGGCCGCGACTCGATCGGCGGCATCACCTCGTCGCGCTGCACCAATGAAGAGACCTTCCTGGTGCAGAAGCTGATCCGCGCCGGCTTCGGTAACAACAATGTCGACACCTGCGCTCGGGTCTGCCACTCGCCGACCGGCTACGGCCTCTCCACCGCCTTCGGCACCTCGGCCGGCACCCAGGATTTCGACTCGGTCGAGCACACCGACGTGGTGATGATCATCGGCGCCAATCCGACCGACGGCCATCCGGTGTTTGCCTCACGGCTGAAGAAGCGGCTGCGCGCCGGCGCCAAACTGATCGTGGTCGACCCGCGCCGGATCGACCTGGTGCGCTCGGCCCATGTCGAGGCAGCGCAGCATCTGCCGCTGAAGCCCGGCACAAACGTCGCGGTGCTGACCGCGCTGGCGCATGTGATCGTCACCGAGGGGCTCGCCAACGAAGCCTTCGTGCGCGAACGCTGCGACTGGAGTGAATACGAGCACTGGGCGTCGTTCGTGGCGCAGCCGAACAACAGCCCGGAAGCGACCGCAGCGATGACCGGCGTCGATCCGCAAGCGCTGCGCGAAGCGGCGCGGCTCTACGCCACCGGCGGCAACGGCGCGATCTATTACGGCCTCGGCGTCACCGAACACAGCCAGGGCTCGACCACCGTGATGGCGATCGCCAACCTGGCGATGGTGACCGGCAATCTCGGCCGCCAAGGTGTCGGCGTGAACCCGCTGCGCGGCCAGAACAACGTTCAGGGCGCCTGCGACATGGGCTCGTTCCCGCACGAGCTGCCGGGCTATCGCCACATCTCCACCGACGCGGTGCGCGACAGCTTCGAGGCGCTGTGGGGCGTGACGCTCAACAGCGAACCGGGCCTGCGCATTCCCAACATGCTCGACGCCGCGGTCGATGGCTCGTTCAAGGCGCTCTACGTGCAGGGCGAGGACATTCTGCAGTCCGATCCCAACACCAAGCACGTCGCCGCCGGCCTCGAAGCGATGGAATGCGTGATCGTGCACGATCTCTTCCTCAACGAGACCGCGAACTACGCGCATATCTTCCTGCCGGGTTCGACCTTCCTGGAGAAGAACGGCACCTTCACCAATGCCGAGCGCCGCATCCAGCGAGTCCGCAAGGTGATGACGCCGAAGAACGGGCTGGAGGACTGGGAAGTCACGCTTCGCCTCGCCGAGGCGATCGGCTGCAGCATGAGTTACGACCACCCGTCGCAGATCATGGACGAGATCGCCACGCTGACGCCGACCTTCACCGGCGTCTCCTACGCAAGACTCGACGAGCTCGGCTCGATCCAGTGGCCGTGCAACGCCAACGCGCCGGAAGGCACGCCGGTGATGCACATCGATCACTTCGTCCGCGGCAAGGGCAAGTTCGTTATCACCGAATATGTCGCGACCGACGAGCGCACCGGGCCGCGCTTCCCGCTGCTGCTGACCACCGGCCGCATCCTGTCGCAGTACAATGTCGGCGCGCAGACGCGGCGCACCGCCAATACGGTGTGGCATGATGAGGACCGGCTCGAAATCCATCCGCACGATGCCGAGCAGCGCGGTGTCAGAGACGGCGATTGGGTGCGGCTGGCGAGCCGCGCCGGCGAGACGACGTTGCGCGCGCTGATCACCGATCGGGTCGCGCCGGGCGTGGTCTACACCACGTTCCACCATCCCGACACGCAAGCCAATGTCGTCACCACCGAATATTCCGACTGGGCGACCAATTGCCCGGAATACAAGGTGACCGCGGTACAGGTGTCGCCGTCCAATGGTCCGTCGGAGTGGCAGCGCGCCTATGAGGAGCAGGCGACCGCGGCGCGCAGGATCGCCTCGGCCGCCGAAGCCGCGGAGTGACGATGCGACCGACTGTCCAGACCACCACGACAAGAACCTGGCGCAACGGCCGGATGCAGGATGGCGCGCGCGCCATCCCCGAGGAGACGCCGGTCGCGATCAGCTACAATGGCGGCACCCATGCGGTGATGATGGCGACGCCGGCGGATCTCGAGGATTTCGCGATCGGCTTCAGCCTCAGCGAAGGCGTGATCGACGCCCCCTCACAGATCGACACTTTCGAGATCGTGCCACTCGACGACGGCATCGAACTGCGGATGTGGATCGGCGGCGCTGAAGCCGAACGCCTGCAGCAGCGCCGCCGCCATATCGCCGGACCGACCGGTTGCGGGCTGTGCGGGGTCGATTCGATCACCGAGGCGCTGCGCCCGGCGGCGATCGTCGGCGCGGGCGGCCACTTTGCGCCGGAGCAGATCATCGCCGCGATCGAGGCGATGCCGCCGCTGCAGACACTGAACATCGAAACCCGCGCGGTGCATGCGGCCGCGTTCTGGACGTCGGCGCGCGGCATCGTGAGCCTGCGCGAAGATGTCGGCCGTCACAATGCGCTCGACAAGCTCGCCGGCGCGCTGGCGCGGCAACAGATCGCGACCGGCGACGGCATCGTGCTGCTCACCAGCCGGGTGTCGGTCGAGATGGTGCAGAAGACGGCTGCGCTCGGCGCGCCGCTGCTGGTCGCGGTGTCGGCGCCGACCGCACTTGCGGTTCGGATGGCGGAGGCGGCCGGCGTGACGCTCGCCGCGATCGCGCGCGCCGACGGATTTGAAGTCTTTTCCCATCCCGGCCGGATCAGCGGCGGAACCCACGAGGAAGCTACCGATGTCGCCTGACCGGCTCGTCTATATGGCCAATCAGATCGGCACGTTCTTTCGCAGCCAGGGCGCGGACAGAGCGGTGCCGGGCATCGCCGAGCATTTGAGGAAATTCTGGGACCCGCGGATGCGCACGGCGATCGTCGCGCATCTCGACGCGGGCGGAGAAGGTCTCGCGCCCGACGTGCGCGCGGCCGTGGAGGCGCTGAAAACGACGACATAGGAAACTGCAAGCGACAGGACATCAGCCCGAAAACGGGCGATTCACTAGGGGAAGGAAACCACATGACAACCTTGGAAGGGACCGGACGGCTGTCCGGTGCACGGCCGGGTCTACTCGATCGCGAACGCATCATCGCGGCCGCCGGCTATAATCGTTGGCTGGTTCCTCCGGCCGCACTCTGCATCCATCTCTGCATCGGCATGGCCTACGGCTTCAGCGTGTTCTGGCTGCCGCTGTCGCGCGCCGTCGGCCTGTCCGCGCCGCAGGTTTGCTCGGATATGACGATCTTCCAGGAGCTGGTGACCACGACCTGCGACTGGCGCGTCGCCAGCATGGGCTGGATGTACACGCTGTTCTTCGTGCTGCTCGGCGCGTCGGCGGCGATATGGGGCGGCTGGCTGGAGCGCGCCGGTCCGCGCAAGGCGGGCTTCGTCTCGGCGATCTGCTGGTCGGGTGGCCTCGTGCTCGGCGCCATCGGCATCTACACGCATCAGCTCTGGTTGCTGTGGCTCGGCTCCGGCGTGATCGGCGGCATCGGCCTCGGGCTCGGCTATATCTCGCCGGTGTCGACGCTGGTGAAGTGGTTCCCCGATCGGCGCGGCATGGCGACCGGCATGGCGATCATGGGCTTCGGCGGCGGCGCGATGATCGGCGCGCCGCTCGCGAACATGCTTATGAATTATTTCAAGACTCCGACCGACGTCGGTGTCTGGCAAACCTTCCTGGTGATGGGCCTGATCTATTTCGTGTTCATGACGATCGGCGCGTTCGCCTATCGCATCACTCCGCCGAACTGGCGACCGGAAGGCTGGACGCCGCCCGCCAAGGCCAACACCATGATCACCGAGCACCATGTGCATCTCAAGGATGCGCATAAGACCAAGCAGTTCTGGCTGATCTGGACGGTGCTCTGCCTCAACGTCTCGGCCGGCATCGGCGTCATCGGCATGGCCTCGCCGATGCTGCAGGAAATCTTCGCCGGCAAGCTGATCGGGCTTCCCGATCTCAGCTTCAACCAGCTCTCCGCCGAACAGAAGACCATGATCGCCGGCATCGCCGCCGGCTTCGCCGGCCTGCTGTCGCTGTTCAACATCGTCGGCCGGTTCTTCTGGGCGTCGCTGTCGGACCACATCGGCCGCAAGAACACCTATTACGTGTTCTTCCTTCTCGGCATCCTGCTCTATGCGCTGGCGCCGACGCTCGCCGCGATGGGCAGCAAGGTGCTGTTCGTGGTCGCGTTCGGCATCATCCTGTCGATGTATGGCGGCGGCTTCGCCACGGTGCCGGCCTATCTCGCCGACATTTTCGGCACCCAGTTCGTCGGCGCGATCCACGGCCGGCTGCTGACCGCCTGGGCGACCGCGGGGATCATCGGTCCGGTGGTGGTGAACTACATCCGCGAGGCGCAAATCGCCGCCGGCGTGCCGCGTGCGCAGGTGTACGACTTCACCATGTACATCCTGGCCGGGATGCTGGTGGTGGGCCTGATCTGCAACGCGCTGGTGAAGCCGCTCGCCGACAAATGGTTCATGAAGCCGGCAGACGTCGCAGCCTTGCAGGCCAAGGGCGCGGCCGCGAGCAGTGGCGGCGGCTCTTACGGCATCGGCAAGGGCGGCCTCGACGCCCGCACCGCAGCCTTCTGGGCCTTCGTCGGCATTCCACTCGCCTGGGGCATGTGGGTCACCCTGCAAAACGCGCTCAGGATCTTCTGAGGATTCACCACGATGCGGGACGGCGACGATCCGCCGTCCCGCCTATTTCGACCGAGGCCATCAGCTGATTGATTTCGCAACCGCACAAAGCAGCAACGCTGGTAATCGCTAATAATACTATTCTACGCGATCGCACCCGCACTGCATCAAGTGCATCGCAGCGAAGTCGCCGCCGCGGCCCGGCGAACTCATCAGGCGTTAGCTCAGCACGATCGCAATTTGCACTTAATCATCCTTCTCACTTGCAGCGGCTATGATAGCGTCTCGTCACTGGCGCATTTGTCGCTCGTTGCGACGACCGCTCGCCGGTGTCGACAACAAAAATGGCGGCTGCAGCAGTGGCCGTGCGAGGGAGGACGCGATGAAGTCGATCTTCAGACGATCCGTTGTTGCATGCGCTGCAGTCCTGGCGATCGGGGCTCTCGATCAAGCTGCCGCTCAGGGCCTCAAGAAATACGATTCCGACAAGAAGGACTTCTGGACCAACCCGCCGCCGGATTGGTTCCTCGGCGACGAGACCGAGGCGCAGAAGGGTCTCGCGCCGCCGGCCGGCCCGCCGACCGGATCGTCCGATGCCGAACTCGCCGCGATGATGAAGAAAATCAAGCTGCCGCCGGGCTTCAAGATCGAAGTCTACGCCTCGGGCGTGCTGGCGGCGCGGCAAATGGCCTGGGGCGACAACGGCACGCTGTTCGTCGGCTCGTTCGGCCTCGGCAACGTCTATGCGATCACCGAGAAGGACGGCAAGAAACAGGTCAAGACCGTCCTCAAGGGCATGAAGATGCCGACCGGCATCGCATTCCAGAACGGCGCGCTCTACGTGATCGATATCGACAAGCTGATCCGCTACGACAACGCCGAAGCCAGTCTCGACAAGCTCGGCGACGGCAAGGTCGTCTATGACGATATGCCGTCTTACGTCGCGCACGGATGGAAGTATCTCGCGGCGGACAAGGACGGCTGGTTCTACGTGCCGTTCGGCCCGCCCTTCAACATCGGCCTGCCGCCGACCTCGCTGTCGCAGATCCGCCGCATCGACCCAAAGACCGGCAACGCCGAATTGGTCGCGCTCGGCGTGCGCAATTCGGTCGGCGGCGACGTCGATCCGCGCACCGGCAAATACTGGTTCACCGAAAACGCCCGCGACTGGATCAGCGACGACATGCCGAGCGACAAGCTCAACATGATCTCGAAGCTCGGCGAGCATTTCGGCTATCCGTATTGCCATCAGGGCGATATGCCGGACCCGAAATTCGCGATGGGGCACAAATGCTCCGAGTTCACGCCGCCGGTGCTGAACCTCGGCGCGCATGTCGCTCCGCTCGGCATGAAGTTTTACACCGGCGACCAATTCCCCGCCGAGTACAAGAACAACATCTTCATCGCCGAGCACGGCTCCTGGAATCGTCACAAGTATCAGGGCGCGCTGATCAAGCGCGTGATCGTCGATCCGGACGGCAAGAACGCCAAGCAGGAAAACTTCGCCACCGGGTGGATCGAAGGCGACCAGGGCTATCTCGGCAGACCCGCCGACATCGTGCTGGCCAAAGACGGTTCGATGCTGGTGGCGGACGATTGGGCCGGCGCGATCTATCGCATCAGCTACAGCAAGTGAGCCGCTGATCCTCGCATTTTGCAGCACGGCGGCGATCGCAAGGCGACTGCCGCCAGCGGCGTGATGTCAAGACTTGTCGATCGGTCCGTCATCCAACAAGAAAAGGCCCACCATGACTCGCTGCGCGGCCGCGTTGATCCTCGTTGCGCTCGGCACCGCGGGCGCATCGACCGCCCTTCGCGCCGCCGACCTCGAGGCCGGCAGGGCCAAGGCCGAGCTCTGCACCGGCTGCCATGGCGAGAACGGCGTCTCGGGAATGGAATACACGCCGTCGCTGGCGGGACAGCCGGACCTGTTCATTCAGTGGCAACTGATCTTCTTCCGCAGCGGCACTAGGCAGAACGCCAGTATGAGGCCGTTCGTCGACGACCTCAGCAACGAGGACATTCGCAATCTCGGCGCGTATTACGCCTCGCTGCCGCCGATGACGAACCGCAAGCCCGACGACGATCCTGATCTCTCCCGCAAGGGCGCCCAGGCCGCCGCAGGCCGGCGCTGCGCCTCCTGCCACACCGACAACTACGCCGGCATCAAAGCCACCGCGCGTCTTGCCGGCCAGCGCGAGGAATATTTGATCAAAGCCCTCAACGAATTCAAATCCGGCCAGCGCTCCGGCGGCGCGATGGCGGCAATGGCCGACGTCGCCTACCCGCTCAGCGAAGAAGAAATCTACGCACTCGCGCACTACCTCGCGCATCTGTGAAGCCGGACTGATTGAACCGGCCGATCACCCCCGGCCTTGCCCCGCTGACGACGCGCGGTCTGGCAGCGCCGGGAACGAAATCGCGCTCTCGTCGTAGACACCGCGCGTCCGCGCGGTGGCGACCAGCATCTCGTTTCACATGCAACGCCCGACCGCATGCGGTCGTTCGCCCGTCGTTCATGTCACGCGCCAAATATCCGGCCGTCCGCGAGGTTCCATGTCACCCAAGAATCCGGTTAGCAAGAGTTCGGCTCCCGAGAGTTCCGAAACCACATCCGCGACGATCGCGGATGCGAGCATTCAGCGCGGCCAGGGCGGCGAGACCCATCAGATCGCGACCGGGAAAACGCCGGTGCTCACCACGCGGCAAGGCGTTCCTGTCAGCGACGACCAGAACAGCCTGAAGATCGGCACGCGCGGGCCGACACTGATGGAAGACTTCCATTTCCGCGAGAAGATCTTCCACTTCGACCACGAACGCATTCCGGAGCGGGTGGTGCATGCCCGCGGCTTCGGCGCGCACGGCTTTTTCGAAACCTACGAGTCACTCGCGGACATCACCCGGGCGGACATTTTCCAGCGCGCCGGGGAAAAGACCCCGGCCTTCGTGCGTTTCTCGACGGTCGCCGGCAACAAAGGCTCGGCGGATCTCGCGCGCGATGTCCGCGGCTTTGCGGTCAAGCTGTACACCCAGGAAGGCAATTGGGACATCGTCGGCAACAACATCCCGGTGTTCTTCATTCAGGACGCGATCAAGTTTCCGGACCTGATCCATGCCGCCAAGCAGGAGCCCGACCGCGGCTTTCCGCAGGCGCAGACCGCGCACGACAATTTCTGGGACTTTATTTCGCTGATGCCGGAATCGATCAACATGGCGCTGTGGATCATGTCCGATCGCACCATTCCACGTTCGTTCCGTTTCATGGAAGGGTTCGGCGTCCACACCTTCCGGCTGATCAACGCCGAAGGCAAATCGACCTACGTCAAATTTCACTGGAAGCCGAAGCTCGGGATGCAGTCGGTCGCGTGGAACGAGGCGGTGAAGCTGAACGGCGCCGATCCGGATTTTCATCGCCGCGATCTGTGGGACGCGATCCAGGCCGGCGACTATCCGGAATGGGAGCTCGGCCTGCAATTATTCGACGACGCCTTCGCCGATGAATTCGAATTCGACATTCTCGATGCGACGAAAATCATTCCGGAAGAGCGCGTGCCGATCCGCCGGGTCGGCCGGCTGGTGCTGGACCGGACCGTCGATAACTTCTTCAACGAGACCGAGCAGGTCGCCTTCCAGACCGGCAACATCGTGCCCGGCGTCGACTTCACCAATGACCCGCTTCTGCAGGGTCGCAATTTTTCCTATCTCGACACCCAGCTGAAGCGGCTCGGGAGTCCGAACTTCAACGATCTGCCGATCAACGCGCCGAAATGCCCGTTCCACACGTTCCAACAGGACGGGCACATGACGCTGAACAATCCCAAGGGCCGCGCCAATTACGAGCCGAACTCATGGGGCCCCGCGGGCGGACCGCGCGAGACGCCGAAAGGATTCCAGACTTTCCCCGCAGAAGAAGCAGGCGAGCGGCGGCGTGCACGCGGCGAATTGTTCGCCGATCACTACAGTCAGGCCCGGCAGTTTTACATCAGCCAGACCGAGATCGAGCAGACCCATATCAAGGACGCGTTCACCTTCGAGCTGAGCAAGGTGGAGAGGCCCGATATCCGAGCGCGCGTTGTTTCGCATCTGGTCAATGTCGATGAGGATCTGGCCGGGAAAGTCGCCGACGGCCTCGGAATGGAGCTGCCGGCCGCCGCCGAGCCGGCGCGCGCCGTGATGACCGACCTCGATCCCTCGCCTGCACTCAGCATCCTGAAAAATGGACCCAAGGATTTTTCAGGCCGCAAGATCGGCATCCTAGTCAGCGACGGCGCCGACGCCAAACTGCTGGCGGCGCTGCAGGCCGCAGCCGGCAAGCATGGCGTTCTGGTGGAGCTGGTCGCACCGAAGGTCGGCGGCTTCGAAACGTCCGATGGAGAGCTGCTGCCCGCCAAACAGAAGATCAATGGCGGACCATCGGTGCTGTACGATGCGGTGGCAATTCTCGTCTCCGACGAAGGCACTGAGATGCTGCTCGGCGAGGCGACCGCCCGCGACTTCGTTGCCGATGCCTTCGCCCACGCCAAATTCATCGCCTATACCGAAGCTGCGCAGCCGCTGCTCGACAAGGCCGGCGTCAAACCCGATGACGGCTTCCTCGCCTTGAGCAAGCCGGCCGATGCCGAACGCTTCCTGAAGCTCTGTGCCAAGCTGCGCTTCTGGGAACGCGAGGCAAGCGTTCACGCGGTGTAGACCAACGACATTACTCCCCGACTTTCTGGAGCGGGATGATTTATCTTCGAATCGTCATCCCGCTCCAGGTTCTTGGTCGAGCATGATCATTTCCGAAAACCGCCGTCCTTCATTCCGTTGAACGGAATGGAAGAATCCGCTCGCGACCGCCGCCCGGTTATTCTAGACAGCGAGGGAGATATCGCTTCTGAACAATCAGGTCCGGTCCACTTCATGCTGCAGGATACCAGCGCGGCCGTCGCTGCACTTATCCAACGATGGCGGGCAATCGATACTGCTGAGCGTCGGCGTGATCCGTTCGGCGCGTTTCAGCGCGCCGGATTGTTTCAGATCGGTCTGCCGGGCGGCGGCGCAGCGCTCGACAGTTTCTCGGCCATCGCCATCGCCGAACAAGCGATCGCCGCCGCGACCGGCGAGCTTGGTCTGGCGACCGCCTTTGCCGGACGCCAGCTGATCGCACGGTTCTTTGTTGCCGGCTTTGCCGACGACGCCCAACGCAGCGATCTGTTGCCGCGCATCGTCGCCGGCACATGCTGGGCCGCGGTCGCGATTTCCGAACCCGGCGCCGGCGCGCATCCAAAGCATCTGCAAACAAAGGCCGAGCCGCGCGACGGCGGCTTCGTACTGCGTGGCCGCAAAGCGTGGATCACCAACGGACCGGTCGCCGACGTCTTTCTGGTGCTGGCGATCGTCGCGATCGAGGACGGCCGCAAGCGCTACGGACTATTCGCCGTGCCACGCGATACGGCAGGGCTGACGATCACGCCGATGCCGTCGCTCGATGTGCTCGCGCCGGCCTCGCATTGTGAACTCGCGCTCGACGACTGCGTCGTGCCGGCGTCGGCGCGGATCGGCGGCGACGCCGACGCCTATCCGGCGATGGCGCTGCCGTTTCGCGACATCGAGGACACCGTCGGCACCGCGACCACCGCGGGCTTCCTTGCCTGGCTGGTGCGCAACGCCGCGGCGCGGATCGAACGAACCGACGACAATGCGCTGCAGCTCGGCCGCCTCGAGGGGCTGGTCGCGCTGATCGACGCCGCGAGCCACTATGCGGTGCAGGCGCTCGACGGCAAAGGACCTCGGGAGCCGGCGCGGCTGATCGGGATTCGCGCGCTCGCGCGGACTATTGTCGACGAGATTCGCGCGATGCTCGCATCTCTCCCGCCCGACGACGCGACCACGCGCGCGCTGGCGGCGTTCGACGTCCTCGCCAATGTCGCGCGCGAACCGCGCAAGCAGCGACAGATGACTCTCGGCCAATCTCTCTGGAGCGAACGACAAGAATGAACGCACAATTGCCGATCGAATCCATCGACGCCGTCACGGCGGGCCTCGCATCGGTCGGCTACATCGCCAGCCGACAGATCGCAACGGCGGTCTATCTCGCCGAGCGGATCGAGAAGCCGATCCTGGTCGAAGGCCCGGCAGGCGTCGGCAAGACCGAACTCGCCAAGGCTCTGGCGAAATGGCGCGGCCTGCGGATGATCCGGATGCAGTGCTACGAGGGGCTCGACGAGGCCAAGGCGCTGTACGAATGGAAGTACGCCAAGCAGCTGCTCTACACCCAGATCCTGAAGGACAAGCTCGGCGAAGTGCTGGGCGGCGCGGACACGCTGGCGGTCGCGCTCGACCGGCTTCACGATTTCGGCGACGTGTTCTTCTCCAAGGAATTCGTCGAACCGCGTCCGCTGCTGCAGGCGCTCGAGCAGCCCGAGGGTTGCGTGCTGCTGGTCGACGAGATCGACAAGTCGGACGCCGAATTCGAATCGCTGCTGCTCGAAATCCTGTCGGACTATCAAGTGTCGATTCCCGAACTCGGCACCATCAGCGCGGTGGTGAAGCCGTTCGTGCTGCTGACGTCGAACGGCGAGCGCGACCTGTCGGACGCGCTGAAGCGCCGTTGCCTGCACCTGCACATCGGCTTCCCGGAGCAGAAGCTCGAAGAGCGCATCGTCGAAAGCCGGGTGCCCGGCGCATCGCAGGCGCTGCGCGCGCAGCTCGTCGGCTTCATCAATCAGGTCCGCGCGCTGGACCTGAAGAAACTGCCGTCGGTCAGCGAGACGATCGACTGGGCGCGCGTGCTGGTGCTGCTGCAATCGACCGAGCTCGACCACGAAACGGTCAAGGACACGCTCAACGTCCTGCTGAAATACGAGGCCGATATCGAAACCACGATGCCGCAGGTCGCCGGTTTTGTCGCCAAGTCCGGGCGCGCGGGCATGTTCGGCTGATGCGCGAGGAGCTGCATCGCTTCTTCCGGGCGGCGCGCGGCGCCGGCGTGCGCGTCTCGCCGGCCGAGAGCATCGACGCGATGCGCGCGGTGGCCGATGTCGGCTTCGCCGACCGCGGCGTGCTGCGCGATACGCTGCTGCTGACGCTGGCCAAGAGCCAGGACGAAAAGCAGGCGCTCGGCGATTGCTTCGATCTGTTCTTCAGCCATCCCGAGCCGAAATCCGAGATGGACGATGCGTCGGGGGACGACGCGACCGCTCCCGGTGACTCATCCGACGCGACGTCGCCGGCCAGCGCCGGCGGCGCGCCGCAGGACGGCGGCGGCGAGACCGCCGAGCTCGGCGAACTCGCGCAGATGCTGCTGGCGCAGGATCGCAGCGCGGTCGCAGCGGCGCTGGCGGGCGCAGCCAATGCGGCCGAGCTGTCGGCGATCCGTTACTTCACCCAGCGCGGGCTGTTTCAGAGCCGGATGATGGAAGCGCTCGGCGTCGGCCGGCTGCGCGACGATCTCGATCAGCTCAAGACCGCCAATCCGGCCGAGGCCGAGCGGCTCGCGAACCTGCTCGACGGCCTGCGTGACGCCGTGCGCGAGCGGGTGTCGCAGGCGCTGCTGCTGTACGGCCGCGAGGAAACCGAAAATCTGCGCCACGAAATCCTGCGCAACGCACCGCTGGCGCGGCTGGAGCGGCGGCAGGTCGATCAGATGAAGCTACTGATCCGCGCCATCGCGCGGCGGCTGCGCGAGCGCTACAGCAAGCCGCGCAAACGCCAGCGTCGCGGCCATCTCGACGTCCGCCGCACGATGCGCCGCAACGCCGCCTGGGGCGGCATCCCGTTTCTCACCGCATGGAAGCGTCGCCATCGCGACCGGCCGAAGATCGTCGCGCTGTGCGACGTCTCGGGTTCGGTGGCGCAGGTCTCCGACTTCTTCCTGTTGCTGATCCACAGCCTGCACGAGGTGGTCGACGATGTCCGCTCGTTCGCGTTCTCCGGCCATCTGATCGAGGTCAGCGACATTCTCGACAAGCAGGAGCCGGAAGCGGCGATGCGCGAGATCATGACGAAAGTCGGTTTCGGATCGTCCGACTACGGCAACTCATTCGCGGATTTCGAGAAGCGCTGGCTGCGTGCCGTGACGCCGAAGACCACCGTGATCGTCCTCGGCGATGCGCGCACCAACAAGCTCGATCCGCGGACCGACATCCTGCGCACGATCTCCGAGCGCGCCAAACGCGTGGTCTGGCTCAACCCCGAGGGCCGCATGGGCTGGGGCTGGGGTGATTCCGAAATGTTCCGCTACGCCCCGTTCTGCACCGTCGTCCGGCAATGCGCGACCGCCAAGCAGCTCGAACGCGCCGTCTCTGACATCGTCGCGGCCTATCAGTAGCGGCCCACGCATCCGGGCTGAATTGCCCGACGGTCCAGTCGTTGGCCTGACCTCAGGCGCACAGGCAAGCTGCCGGGCATCAAATCGCCTCGGAGGCCCATCGGGTAGAGAGGTCGCGCGCCTCACGGTAATCGTTTCGTCGCGCGCCACGCCCCGCAGGCGATCGCGCGCCACCGATCATGTCATCGGCTTCGATTGGTGCGTGAGCCGGTCGCGATGCTGCGGCGCCGCGATCGCGATCATCCGGCGCGCGCGTTCGCTCAGGCTGCAGCCGCGCAGCTCGGCGACGCCCCATTCGGTGACGATGGCGTCGACGTCGGCGCGCGGCGTCGTCACGGTCTCGACCGATGCGACGATGCGGCTGCTGCCGTCGGGCGCCACCGCCGGCAGCGCGATGATCGCCCGCCCACCCGGCGAGGCGTTGGCGCCGCGGACGAAATCGAGCTGGCCCCCGATCGCGCCGATCGCGACGCCGTTGAGGGTCTCGGCGTTGACACTGCCGTCGACGCCGACCTGCAGCGCCGAATTGATCGCGACCAGCCGGTTGATCCGGGACAGCACGCCGTGATCATGGGTGTAGGACGCCGGATGCATCGCCACCGCCTTGTTGCGATCCGCGAAGCGATACAGCCGCTGCGTGCCGATCAACTGATTGGTCACCGTGATGCCCGGATCGATTCCCTTGCAGGCATTGGTAACGACGCCGCGCTCGATCAGTTCGACCACGGCGTCGTTGATCAGTCCGGAGTGGATGCCGAGATGCCGCGCGTGGGTCAGCGACGACAGGATCGCGTCCGGGATCTTGCCGACGCCGAATTGCAGCGTGCTGCCGTCGGCGATCAGCGCCGCCGTATTCGCCGCGATCCGACGCGAGACCTCGTCCGGCGCATCCGACGGCAATTCGAGCGGCGGATGGCGCGCGGCGATGCGGAGATGGATCGGGACATCGTCCGGCCACTCGGCGCCGCAGGTGAAGGGCGCATCGGGATTGATCTCGGCGATCACCAGCCGCGCCCGCCGCGCCGCATCGATGACGTAGTCCCTGGACAGGCTCGCGCTCAGGCGGCCGTCGGCCGACACAGCGAGCTGCACCAGCACGACGTCGGCACGATGTCGCCCCGACGCGAAGTCGGCGCAGAAGGCGGAGTAATTGCTCGGCACCACGTCGAGCCGGCCGGCGCGCGCGAGCTTGCGCGCGTGGCCGATCACGCCGTAGCTCAGGAACGAAATGTTCGAAGTGTCCGCGCGGTTGAACGTGTCCGAGAACACCGGCCCGACCATCAGGCGGAACGGCGGCAGGCCGAACGACTGTTCGGCCAGCGCCTCGGTCAGCGTCCGCGGTTCCGCAGTCGCCTGCCCGCAGACCACGAGGTCGCCCGCCCGGATCAGGCCGGCGAAGTCGATCGCTGAGGTCGCTACGGGCATCGGCTGCCGTCGCGCCGGCGAGCGGCGATCAATAGGATTTCGCGAGGCCGAGCACCTTCTCGGCGATGAAGCTGAGCGCGAGCTGCGGGCTGACCGGCGCGATCCGCGGAATCAGCACTTCGCGAAGATAGCGCTCGACGTGATACTCCTTGGCGTAACCAAAGCCGCCATGGGTCATCACCGCCTGCTCGCAGGCCTGGAAGCCCGCCTCGCCGGCGAGATACTTCGCAGCGTTGGCGGCGGCGGCGCACGGCATTCCCTTGTCGTATTGCCACGCCGCCGACATCACCATCAACCACGCCGCTTCAAGCTCGACCCAGTTTTTCGCGAGCGGATGCTGGATCGCCTGGTTCTGGCCGATCGGACGATTGAACACGATCCGGGTCTTGGCGTATTCCGAGGCGCGCGACAACGCCAGCTTGCCGAGACCGACCGCCTCCGCGGCGATCAGAATGCGCTCCGGATTCATCCCCTCGAGGATGTACTGAAAGCCGCGGCCCTCCTCGCCGATGCGATCCTCGAGCGGAATCTCGAAATCCTCGAAGAACAATTCGTTGGAGTCGACGATCTTGCGGCCCATCTTCTCGATCTCGTGCACCTGGATCTTGGTGCGATCGAAGTCGGTGTAGAACAGGCTCAGCCCGTGGGTCGGCGATTTCACCTCCTCCAGCGGAGTGGTGCGCGCCAGCAGCAGGATCTTGTGCGCGACTTGCGCGGTCGAGATCCAGACCTTCTGACCGTTGACGATGTAGCGATCGCCGTTGCGCACCGCGCGGGTCTTGAGCTGCGTCGTGTTGAGTCCGGTGTTCGGCTCGGTCACCGCGAAGCACGCCTTCTCGCGGCCCTCGACCATCGGCGGCAACATCCGCTTGCGTTGTTCCTCGGTGCCGAACACCACCACAGGGTTGAGGCCGAAGACGTTGATGTGCACGGCGGAAGCGCCCGACATGCCGGCGCCGGATTCCGAGATGGTTCGCATCATGATCGCAGCTTCGGTGATCCCGAGCCCGGAGCCGCCATAGTCCTCCGGCACGCAGATCCCGAGCCATCCGGCGTCGGCGAGCGCCTTGTGGAAGTCGTGGGGGAAGCCGCCCTCGCGATCCTTCCTCAGCCAGTAAGCGTCGTCGAATCCCTCGCAGATCCTGGCGATCGCGTCGCGAATGGCTTCCTGCTGGTCGGTCAATGCGAAGTCCATGGCGGGCTCTTTTCTTGTCCTTGGGTCTCGATCATCCTATCGCGAAAGCGGCGCGACCGTCAGTTCGCCATCTGCGATGGCAGCCACAGGATGATGCTCGGGAATGCGACCATGATCGCGATCGCGATCAGATGCGCGATGAAGTGCGGGAATGTTCCGTGGAACACCTCGGAGACCGGCCGTTTGGCGTAGCGCGCGACGATGAAGCAGTTCAACCCGACCGGCGGCGTGATCATGCCGACCTCCGCGGTGACGATCTTGATCACGCCGAACCAGATCGGATCGAAGCCCAGCGTCTTGATCAGCGGCAGCACGATCGGCACCGTCAGAACCAGGATCGCGATCTGGTCCATGAACGAGCCGAGCACGATATAGCCGCACAGGATCAGCGTGATGATCACCCAGCGCGACGTTTCCAGCGATCCGACCCAGGCCACCAGGTCCTGGGTGACATGGGTGAGCGTGAAGAAGTAGCCGAAGACCGAGGCGCCGACCAGAATCGTGACGATCATACAGGTGCCGTAGCTCGCGCTGAGCAGCGCCTTGTACAGCGAAGCGACCGTGACCTTGCGCTTCGATATCGCGAGCACCAGCGCGCCGGCGGCGCCGAGCGCAGAGGCTTCGGTCGGAGTCGCAACGCCGAGATAGATCGTGCCGGTCACGAGCGTGAACAGCGCGACCATCGGGCCGATCTGCCACAGCAGTGCGAACCGCTCACGCCATGGCACCGCCTCGACGCGCGGCGCCCGCGACGGGTCCAGCCAGACCAGAACATAGATCGTGGCCATGATCGTGGCGGTGACCAGCGCCGCCGGGATGATGCCGCCGATCAGCAACTGACCGATATTGACCTCGGCGAGCAGGCCGAAAATCACCAGCGCGACGCTCGGCGGGATCAGCATCGCCAGCGTGCCCGAAATCGCCACCACGCCGGCCGCCATTTTCGGCTCATAGCCCTGCCGGATCATCGCCGGCAGGCTGGTCGACGACAGCGTCGCGGCGGAGGCGGTGCTGGTGCCGCAGATCGCGCCGAAGCCGGCGCCGGCGAGCGCGGTCGCCATGCCGAGGCCGCCAGGAATCCGACCGACCCACGCGGACGCCGTCTTGAACAGGGCGTCGGCGACGCCCGAGAGCAGCACCAATTCGGCCATCAGCAGGAACATCGGAATGGTGATCAGTTCATAGGACGACACCGTCGACAGCGGCGCGGTCTCCAGAATGCCGAACAGCGTGCCGGGACCGCCGACCATCAGCAGGCCGATCGAGCCGGAGAACGCCATGGCGAATCCGACCGGGGTGCCGACCGCCAGTAGGGCGAACAGCAGGCCGAGAACAATAAGAGTTGTCATGATGCTCGCGCCGCTATTCGTAGGATTTGACTTCGCCGACCCCGACGAGGGGCGGCAGCGGATAGAGATTGCGGCCGGTCACCAGACTAAGCGCGTGGCCGACCAGCTGCAGCACCAGCCGCAGCACCAACACGCCGCAGCCGAGCGGCACCAGCGCCGCGGAAATCCAGGTCGGCCAGGGAATGGCGCCGGCGAGCACGTCTTTCTGTTCGAAATTCTCGACCGCGCGGTCGAAGCCGACCTTGCAGAGCAGGACGAACACGAACAGCCCGGTGAATGCCGTGACAATCTCCGCCAGTCTCCGGCCCGCCGGCGAAAAGCGCGGCACCAGAATGTCGACTCCGACATGGACGTGCTCGCGCAACGCGTCCGATAGCGTCAGGAAGAACACGCCGGCCATCAGATACAGGCCGATCAGATCGTAGGTGAAGGAGAACGGGCGATTCAGCGCGTAGCGCATGAATACGTCCGCGACCACGAGCACCATGATCACAAAGAGGAACACGACCGCGACGACCGTCAAAGCACGTTCGATCGCGGCGAGAATAGCGCCTGCCCGCTTGATCACGTTGATTCCTCCCCGCCCCGACGAGAGCGCCGGTTACTTGTTCGCGCTCGCGGCCAGCAGACTCTCGAACTCCTTGAGCGCCTCGGACGCCGGCTTGCCGCGCGCGTCGATCGCGGCCGCCCACTCCGCGCTGACGCCCTTCAGCCTGTCTTTCATCTGAGCTTTGGTCGCGTCCGGAATCGGATCGTAGGCGACGCCGGCGTCGTTCAATTGCTTTCGGGTCTGCGCCTGCTCCTTGTCGACGTCGGCGCAGACCTTCGGCTCGATCGCTTCGGAGGCCTCGTCCATCGCGGCCTTGACGTCGGCCGGCAGCTTGTTCCACGCCGCCTGGCTGATCGAATAAGCCACAATGAACGACCCGAAGCTGACGCCATCGGTGGCGTGCTTCACCAGCTTGTCGAGCCCGTAGGAGGGAATGCTGTCGGCTGGAAACAGCACGCCGTCCATCGTGCCGCGCGCCAGCGATTCATAGGCGTCCGGCGCCGACATCCGGACCGGCACCGCGCCGAGCGCGCGCAGCGTCAAGTCCTGCGCGCCGCCGGTGGTCCGCAGCTTCAGGCCCTGAATGTCACTGATGGATTCGATCTTGTTCTTCACCGTGAACACCTGATACGGCGGCAACACCACGGCCATCAGCAGCTTGATCTTGTTCGGCGCGTATTCCTTCTGGGCGAGCAAACCCTCCCGGGCGCTTTTCCAATAAGCGATCGTGCCCTGGCAGCTCGTCGAGAACGATTCCGGGAGCTGCGCCACTTCCGACAGCGGCATCTTGTCGGACGCATAGGACGGCGCGATGTAGCCGATATCGACGACACCCGACTGGGTGAGACGCAGCAGGTCCGTGGCCTTGCCCATCTGCTGATTGGGATAATAGCTGAAGGTGACCGCGCCGTTGGTCCGCTTGGTGACGTCGTCCATCCACGGCTTCAGCATCAGCCGCACCAGATAGTGCCCGGCCGGAAACGAATCGGCGACCTTCAACTCGAGCGCCTGCGCTGACGTCAGCGCCATCGTGACCGGCAGCGACAACGCCACTGACAGACCCAGGATTCTTCGCATCTTCGATCCTCCCCTTCGGCTGCCGTGGACAGCCGTTTTTCTGTTGTTGTCGCAAACGTACATATGGGTGAATTTATCTGTCAAGATTGTGAACAGATCATACGGCCATGCACCCAATGCAGCGCCAATGCGATTGACGTCTAGGAATTTGTGAATTCTAGCTGCACGTATGTGAATTATAGGGGGGACGCTCGTGGGCCCGCTTTCCGGCGTGACGATTCTCGACCTCACCTCCGTGCTGATGGGGCCCTATGCGACCCAGACCCTCGCGGACATGGGCGCCAACGTCATCAAGGTCGAAAGCCCGGACGGCGACATCGTCCGCCATATCGGCCCGGGCCGGACGCCGGGCATGGGCGGCATGTTTCTCAACACCAATCGCGGCAAGCGCAGCATCGTCATCGACCTGAAGCAGGACGAGGGTCGCGCAACCCTGCTGCGGCTCGCCGCGACAGCCAACGTCGTGATCTACAACGTGCGGCCCCAGGCGATGGCGCGCCTCGGGCTCGGCTATGAGCAGCTCGCCGCCGCCAACCCGTCGATCATCTATGTCGGCGTGTTCGGCTATGGCCAGAACGGGCCTTATGCGGCGAAGCCGGCCTATGACGATCTGATCCAGGGCGCCGCCGGCGTCCCGACCCTGCTCGCCGCCGCGGGCGACGGCACGCCGCGCTACGTCCCGATCACCATTGCCGACCGCATCGTCGGACTGATGGCGGTGAACGCCACTCTCGGCGGGCTGATGCATCAGCAACGCACCGGCCAGGGCCAGCGCATCGACGTTCCGATGTTCGAGTCGATGGCCGAGTTCGTCCTGGTCGATCATCTCGGCGGCCTGACCTACGATCCGCCGCTCGACCACGGCGGCTATGCCCGGCTGTTGTCGCGCTATCGCAAGCCGTACAAGACCAGCGACGGCTATCTGTGCGTGCTGATCTACAACGACAAACAATGGCGCAGCTTCTTCGAGGCGATCGACCGAAACGACTTTCTGGCGCAGCCGCGCTTCGCCAATCACGCTGCGCGGACCCAGCACATCGACGAAATCTACGAAGAGATCGGCGGCATCTTCCTGACCCGCACCACCGCGGATTGGCGCGAACTGCTGGAACGCGCCGACATTCCGGTGATGCCGATGCACACGATGGAATCGATTCTCGAGGACCCGCACCTCGACGCGGTCGGCTTCTTCAAGACGCTCGACCATCCGGTCGAAGGGCGGATTCGGCAGACGCAGGTGGCCTCGACCTGGAGCGTCACCCAGCCACAGGCGGGCGGCCCCGCGCCCACGCTCGGCGAACACGCCCGCGACATCCTCGGCGAAGCCGGCTTCTCGACCGACGAGATCGAGCGCCTCGGCCGGACCAAGGCGGTGCATCTGCCGGGCTGAGCGCCGGTTCGGACACGGATCAAGACAACAGGGAGACCACGACCATGGCGGGACTTTACTTCGAGGATTTCGAGGTCGGCCAGGAATTCAAGCACGCGCTGACCCGCACCGTCACCGAGATGGACAACACCATGTTCAGCCTGCTGACGCTGAACCCGCAGCCGCTGCATATCGACGCGCATTTCGCGGCGCAGACCGAATTCGGCCAGCGGATTTTCAACAGCCTGTACACGCTCGGCATCATGATCGGCATGACCGTGTATGATACGACCCTCGGCACCACCGTGGCCAATCTCGGCATGACCGACGTCACCTTTCCGAAGCCGGTGTTCCATGGCGACACGTTGCGCGCGACGACCAAGGTGCTGTCGATGCGCCCGTCGAAATCCCGCCCGACAGCGGGGATTGTCGAATTCGAGCACCACGCGCTCAATCAGAACAACGAGATCGTCGGACAATGTCGCCGCATGGCGTTGATGCACAAAAGGCCGGTTTGATGCGCTCGATGCTGTTCGTGCCGGGCGACAGCCCGCGCAAATTCGAAAAGGCGTCGCAAGGCGCTGCCGACGCCCTGATCATCGATCTGGAGGACTCGGTCGTCGCCGACCGGAAGGACGAAGCGCGCGGGATGACGCGGACCATGCTGGACGCGCCGCGCGGCAAGCCGCAGCTCTACGTCCGCGTCAACGCGCTCGACACCGGCCGCACGCTCGGCGACCTCGCCGCGGTGATGCCGGCGCGGCCTGACGGCATCGTGCTGCCGAAATCGCGCGGCGGCGACGATGTCCGGATGGTGGCGCTGTGGCTCGACGCCTTCGAGGCGGCGGCGGGTCTCACGCCGGGATCGACCCGCATCGTCGTGGTCGCCACCGAGACCGCCGGCTCGATCTTCGGGCTCGGCAGCTACAAGGATTGTTCGCCGCGGCTCGCCGGGCTGATGTGGGGCGCGGAAGACCTCGCGGCGTCGCTCGGCGCGACCGAGAACGGCAGCGGCGGCGTGTTTCATAGTCCGTACCGGCTGGCGCGCGATCTGTGCCTGATGGGCGCCGCGGCGGCCGAGGTCTCCGCGATCGATACGGTCTACACCGACATCGACAACCTCGCCGGGCTGGAGCAGGAAACCCGCGCGGCGCGGCGCGACGGTTTCACCTGCAAGGCGCTGATCCACCCCAAGCACGTCGACATCGTCAACGCCGCCTTCGCGCCGACCGCGGCTGAGCGCGGCTGGGCCGAGAAGGTCGTGGCGGCGTTTGCGGAGAATCCGGGCGCCGGCACATTGCGCCTCGACGGAAAGATGCTTGACAAGCCGCATCTGAGAGCGGCGCAGAGGATCCTCGGAACATGAACAGTCGGTGGCCGACCGGCCGCCCGGAGCGGGACTCCCGATGATCGTTCGCCAGGCCGCCAATGTGCTGGAGATTCTCGAGTACTTCGCGCGGGTGAAGAAACCCGCGACGCTGGCGGAGATCGCCGACCATTTCGGCTGGCCGCGCTCCTCCACCTTCAACCTGCTGACCACGCTGGCGGACAAGGGCTATCTCTACGAGCCGCGTCCGCGCGCCGGCTACTACCCTACGCCGCGCTGGCTGGTGCTCGCCCGCGAAGTCTCCGAGGTCGAGCCGCTGCCGGCCTGGAGCCGCGCGCTGATCACCAGCCTGTCTTCCGAAACCGGCGAAACCGTCGCCATTGCCGCGCCGGCCGGAGTGATGGCGGTCTTCATCGACGTGATCGAGTCCAGCGCGGCGATCCGCTATTTTGCGCACATCGGGCACCGCGTTCCGATCCACGCGACCTCGAGCGGCCGCGCGCTGCTGCTGCAATATTCGCAGGATGAGCGCGACTCGCTGTATCGCAAGATCGAATTCAAACAGTACAACCCCTCGACGCCGATCAGCATCGACGCGGTCGAGGCCGAATTGAGCAAGTCGGTCGAGCGCGGCTATTGCCAGAGTTTCGCCGACTACAGCCGCGACCTCGCCGGCGTCGCGGTGCCGCTTCCGATCGGCGAGCGGCGGCTGTCGGTGGTGGTCGCCGGACCGGAATTCCGCATCGGCGATCGGACCGCAGAGATTGCCGCGACGCTGAAGCAATCCGTCGAACGATTTCGCGGCAAGTAAGCCTCTTTCGCGGCAAGTAAGCCTCGGCGCGAGCCAGCTAGCTAGCGATCGAACACCGTGTTGCGCTGGGCGTTGACCAGAATGAAGGTGGTCCGCTTCGGGATTTCCTTGAGGTTTTCCGCACCCATATAGGTCATGGCGGACCGCAGCCCGCCCGCGATTGTCTCGACGGTCGCCCGCACCTCGCCGCGATACGGCACCTCGACGGTCTTGCCTTCCGCCGCACGATAGTCGGCGACGCCGCCGTGGTACTTGTTCATCGCCGTCTCCGACGACATGCCGTAGAACACCATGCTCTTCGGCACCTGCTTGCCGCCCTCCTCGACATATCGCAGCTCGCCGCCGCATTCGGCGTGGCCGGCGAGCATCCCGCCGAGCATGACGAAATCCGCGCCGCCGCCATAGGCCTTGGCGATATCACCCGGAACGGTGCAGCCGCCATCCGAGCAGACGTGACCTTTCAGCCCGTGCGCGGCGTCGGCGCATTCGATCACCGCCGAAAGTTGCGGATAACCGACGCCGGTCAGGTCGCGCGTAGTGCAGACCGAGCCCGAGCCGATTCCGACGCGAACGATATCGGCGCCGGCGATCACCAGCGCCTCGGTCATCTCCGCGGTCACCACCGTGCCGGCCATGATGATGGCGTCGGGATTCTCCTCGCGCAGCTTCGATACCGCGCGCACGAAGTTCTCAGTGTAGCCGTTGGCGACGTCGATGTTCAGCATCGGCACCTTGATCTGCTTCTTGACGGCGGCGAGGCGATCCCAATCACTGGCTCCGGTGCCGACGGTGAGAAACACGTTCGGATTGGCGTGACCGTCGAGGTACTTCGCCAGCCGGTCCGGATCGTAGAATTTGTGTAACGCGACCAGCGCGCCGAACGGCCGGAACGCATCGGCCATCTCGAGGGTCCCGATCGTATCCATATTGGACGCGATCAGCGGAAAGCCGGTCCATTCCTGGCTGGAGTGACGGAAGCCGAACGTGCGGCTGATATTGGCTTCGAACCGCGACGCCAGCACCGATCGTTTCGGCCGGATCAGAACGTCGCGAAAATCCAGTTTCGGGTTCAAATCGATATGCACGTACGGGTCCTCGGTTTGGTCGGCAGACCACTATAGGAAGCATTGGTTGCGCATTGGTTGGCGGCCGTCACTTCGCAAATCGTCGCCTGCGCCGGAGGCCAAAGCGGTTGCGGCGGTAGCCCAAGCGCGTCAGAACGATCGCAATCAAGCACACGAAGGGAGAGCGGGATATGAAGGTTGCGGTGATGGGCGCGGGAGCGGTCGGGTGCTATTTCGGTGCGCTGCTGGCGCAAGCGGGGCACGACGTCACGTTGATCGGCCGACCGAACCACGTCGCCGCGATCAACGCCGACGGCCTGCTGCTCGAAACGCGGAACGGCAAGACCTTCATTCCGCTGCGGGCGGCGACCGATCCGGCATCGCTCGATCCGCCGGATCTGGTGCTGTTCTGCGTCAAGTCGGCCGACACCGAGGCGGCCGGCGCCGCGCTCGCGCCCCGGCTGCGGCCGGACACCGCGATCCTCAGCCTGCAGAACGGCGTCGACAATGCGCAGCGGCTGTCGGCGGCGATCGATCACCCGGTGATCGCGGCGGTGGTCTATGTCGGCACCGAGATGGCCGGCCCCGGCCATGTCCGGCATCACGGCCGCGGCGAATTGCTGATCGGCGCCTCGCCCCGCAGCGAAGCCCTCGCCGAAGAGCTGACGGACGCGAAGATTCCCACCGCCATCGCCGCCGATATCGATCAGGCGCTGTGGTCGAAGCTGCTGATGAACTGCGCCTATAACGCGCTGTCGGCGGTCGCCGATATTGCGTATGGACCGATCTTCGAGGTTGAGGGCGCCCGCGATGTCGTCGTCAGCGTCATCACCGAATGCGCCGCCGTCGCGCGCGCCAGCGGCGTGGTGATTCCGAACGACATGCTGGAGACGGCGTTGGCGCTGCCGGCGTCGATGCCGAACCAGAAATCATCGACCGCGCAGGATCTCGCCCGCGGCAAGCCGAGCGAAATCGATTTTCTCAACGGCGCGGTCGTGCGCAAGGGCGCCGCGCTCGGCATCCCGACTCCGACCAATCAGGCGCTGCAGGTGATGGTGAAACTCGCCGAGCGCAGCCGCGGCATTGGCCGGTACGACGCGAACTGAGCTTTTACATCGACGCGTGTCAGCGCGTCGTGCAGGCGCGGCACGGGTTCAGGCCCCGACCACGATCGGCCTGCGACAAGCATGGAAAGGCGTCGGCCAACTACCAGGCGTCGATGCAGGGCCGCTTGCGCCCGTCGCGTTGAGGCGGCGTCGGCACCGAGCGCAGGCCGGCCATGATCCAGCGCCGCGTCTCCGCCGGATCGATCACATTGTCGATTTCGAGCACCGACGCGATCGAGACCGCCTTGCCGTTGGCATACATCTCGGCGACCTTGTTCTTGTAGTACGTCTCGCGCTCGACCGGATCGGCGATCGCCTCCATCTCCTTGCGGAAGCCGAGACGGACATAGCCTTCGAGCCCCATGCCGCCGAACTCGCCGGTCGGCCAGGCCGCGGTGAAGAACGAGGCGTGGAAACCGCCGCCGAGCATCGATTGCGCGCCGAGGCCGTAGCCCTTGCGCAGCACGATGCCGAACAGCGGCACGGTGAGACTGGCGCCGGTGACGAACATCCGCGCGACATGGCGAACGATCGCGGTCTTCTCCGCCTCCGGCCCGACCATGAAACCGGGCGTATCGCACAACGACACGATCGGAATGTCGAAGGCGTCGCACAATTGCAGAAAGCGCGCCGCCTTGTCGCCGGCGTCGGCGTCGATCGCGCCGCCGAGATGCTTCGGATTGTTGGCGATCAAGCCGAACGGCTTGCCTTCGATGCGGATGAAGGCGGTGATCATCCCGACGCCGAAATCGCGGCGCAGCTCGAGCACCGATCCTTCGTCGGCGATCAGATCGATGACGTGACGGATATCGTAGACCCGCAGCCGGTTCTCCGGGATCGCACGCCGCAGCAGCCGCTGATCGCTCGCCCGCCATTCGGACACCGCGCCCTGGAAGTAGGACAGATATTTCTGCGCGACCCGCGTCGCCTCCTCCTCGTCCTCGACCAGGATATCGACCACGCCGTTCGGCGACTGGAACGAGACAGGACCGACTTCGGCGGGGTGATACACGCCGAGCCCGCCGCCCTCGATCATCGCCGGCCCGCCCATGCCGATCGAGGCGTTCTGCGTGGCGATGATCACGTCGCAGCAGCCGAGCATCGCGGCATTGCCGGCGAAGCAATAGCCGGAGACCACGCCGACCACCGGCACCAGACCCGAAAGCCTGGCGAACTGCACGAAGGACGGGCCGTCGAGACCGGTGAGACCGAGCCGGTCGGTGTCGCCGGGACGGCCGCCGCCGCCCTCTGCGTAGAACACCAGCGGGATTCGCCACTGCTCGACCAGCGTCAGCATCCGGTCGATCTTCTTGTGGTTCATGTGGCCCTGGGTGCCGGCCAGCACCGTGTAGTCGTAGGCGATCACCATGCAGCGCGCGCCGTGCTCGCCGAACTGCCCGGCATTGACGGTGGCGACGCCGGCGATCAGGCCGTCGGCCGGCGTATTCTTGATCAGGTCGTCGAGCGACCGGCGGCGGCGCTGGGCCGCGATCGCCAGGCTGCCATATTCCATGAACGAGCCGTCATCGACGAGCTGGGCGATGTTTTCGCGCGCGGTGCGCTGATTGGTCTTGCGGCGGCGCTCGACCGCGTCGGGGCGGCTGTCGTCGCTGGTGTTGCCCTGTCGCGCCAGCATCTCGGCAAGATCCGGACGAATCTCGTCGAGATCGACCTCGTCTTCCTCGGCGAGCTGATCGCCTTCGATGTCCTGCGGCTCGAGATAGAGGATCGCCTCGCCCTGCATCAGCGTCACGCCGTCGGCGGTGACGATGCGCCGGATGCGGCCGCCCTGCTCGGCGATGACGAGATGCTCCATCTTCATCGATTCGAGCACCGCGAGCTGCTGCCCCGGCCGAACCACATCACCTTCCGCGACCGTGATCGCAACCACCGTCCCCTGCAGCGGCGCGGTGATCGCGACCGCGCCGTCCGGCGCCGCGTCGATCTTCGCCGATGCAGCGCCTTGGTGCGCCGTCGCGCCGGGCGTGGCGATCAGCGGACCCGCGAAGCCTTGCGCCGCACCGACCAGCTCGGCGACGTTGCGGTCGATGAAGCCGGTGCTGACCCGGTTGGCCTTGAAGTCGGCATGGGCCAGGATCGCCTGGATGAACGGGATATTAGTCCCGACGCCATCGATCCGGAATTCGCGCAAGGCGCGCGCGGCCTTGGCGACGACATCCGGCCATTGCGACGGGGTGTGAACGATCACCTTGGCGAGCAAAGAGTCGAACGCCGCGCTGGTTTTGTAGCCGGCATAGCCGAACGTATCGACGCGCACGCCCGGTCCCGATGGCGGCTCGAAGATCGCCAGCGTGCCGCCGGTCGGTTTGGTGGCGCCGCTTTCGTCCATTGTTTCCATGTTGATGCGGAGCTGCATCGCAAAGCCGCGCGGGCGCGGCACAGCAGCCTGATCGAGGCCGAGCGAGGCCAGCGTCGCGCCGCCCGCCACAGCAAGCTGAGATCGCACCAGATCGATCGACAGCACTTCCTCGGTCACGGTGTGCTCGACCTGCAGCCGCGGATTGGCTTCGATGAAGGCGAACGCGCCGTCGCTTTCGCCTGCTTCGCCATCGACCAGAAACTCGAAGGTGCCGAGGCTGTCGTAGTTCGCCGCCGCCGCGAGCGCCTTCGCGGCCGCGACGATCCGCCCGCGCAGGCTGTCGCTGAGCGACGGGCTCGGGGCGATCTCGATCAGCTTCTGATTGCGGCGCTGGATCGTGCATTCGCGCTCCCAGAGCTGGCTGATGCCGCCATGCCGGTCGCCGATGATCTGCACTTCGATATGCCGGGCATTGCGGATCAGCCGCTCGGCGTAGACCCCGTCGCTGCCGAACGCCGCCTTGGCCTCGGACTGGCAACGCGCATAGGCCTCTTCCAGATCGTCCGCGCGTTCGACGATGCGCATACCGCGGCCGCCGCCGCCGGCCATCGCCTTGATCATCACCGCGGCGGCGTCGCCGAGCGATGCGAAGAACGCCTTGACGTCCTGCAGTGTCGAAGGCCCCGTGGTGCCGGCAATGATCGGGACACCGCAGCGCTTCGCCAACTCCTTGGCCGCGACCTTGTCGCCGAACAATCGCAACGCCTCCGGCGATGGCCCGACGAAGGTGATGCCTTCTTCGGCGCAGCGCCGTGCCAGATCAGCGTTCTCGCTGAGAAAGCCGTAGCCCGGATGCAGGGCGTCGCAATGCGCCGCCTTGGCGGCGGCGATCACGCCTTCGATGTCGAGATAGGCCCGCGCGCCGCGCCCGGGAATCTCCCGCGCCTCGTCGGCGATCCGCAGATGCAGCGACGCGGAATCGTCGGCGGGATAAATCGCCACGGTGGCGAGCCCGGCGTCGGCGGCGGCGCGCGCGATGCGGATCGCGATCTCGCCCCGATTGGCGATCAGCAATTTGCGAAACGGCATTCAAATTCCTCGTCACGATAATTGCGCAAAATGCCGCTGTTCCACCGCGACCGCCCGAACAAAGGCCAGCAATTGGCGGCTTGTCAATCATCGACGTCGAGGCGCGCGACGGCGCGGCTCCGCGGCCGCGAACTGGCGACGCGCCGCCACATCAGCAACCGGCTATCTGACTTGCCGCTTCTCGAGTTTGCGCGCCAAAGTCCTGCGGTGCATCCCGAGACGCCGCGCGGCTTCGGAAATGTTGAACTCACTGTCGATCAGCGTCTGATGGATGCGTTCCCATTCCAGCGTCTTGAACGAGGTCGGCTGGCTCCCCAGCGCGATGTCGGCATTGCCTTCCGCCTTGCGGAATGCCGCCTCGATGTCGTCGGTGTTCGACGGCTTGGCGAGATAGTGACACGCGCCGAGCTTGATCGCCTCCACCGCGGTGGCGATGCTCGCAAAGCCAGTCAGCACCACGATCAGCATTTCCGGGTCCTGCGCGTGCAGCAGCTCGACGCAAGCGAGCCCCGATGCGATGCCGAGCTTGAGATCGACCACGGCGTAGCCGAACGAGCGTTCGTCCAGCGCGTCGCGCACGTCTTCGATGGTGGAGGCGTGCACGACCTCGTAGCCGCGGCGCTCGAACGAGCGCTTCAGCGTGCGGGCGAATCCGGCGTCGTCCTCGACGACGATCAGCGAGCGTTCCTCAGTCAAAGTCGTCTCCGATCGCGAGCGTCTTCAGCGGCAACACCAGCTTGACCTTGGCGCCGCGGTTGTGAAGATTCTCGGCTGTCATCGAACCGCCGAGCTTGCGCACCACGTTCATCACCAGGAACAGGCCGAGACCGCCGCCGACCCGCCCCTTGCTGGATTGATAAGGCTTGCCGATCTGCGTCAGCATGTCCTTCGAAAAGCCCGGCCCGCGATCGATGATCGACAGCACCAGATCGTCGCCGTCGCGTTCTGCGACCAGTTCGATCCAGTGGCGCGAGACCTCGAAGGCGTTGTCGAGAACGTTGAAGATCGCCTGTTTCAGCGTCACGTCCGAGACGATCGGCAGATCCTCTCCGAACACGTTGACGACGTGTAACGTGGTCTTGCAGCGCGCGTTCCGCCATTCCTCGGCGATCGCGGACAGGAATTCGGCCACCGTGGTCGGCGACGAGCCCTCGCCGCGCGCTTCGCCGGCGGAGACCAGAATTCCGGTCACGATCGACTGACACCGCTTCAGCGAGGTCTCCATTTCGGTGAGATCCTCGGCGAGTTCGCTGTTCTCCGTCAGCGCGGGCATCCGTCGCCAATCGCTGAGAATGACGGAGACCGACGCCAGCGGCGTGCCGAGTTCGTGCGCCGCGCCGGACGCCAGCAGGCCCATTCGCACGATGTGATCCTGTTCCGCCGCATGCTGGCGCAGCGCCGCCAGATGCGCGTCGCGTTCGCGCAGATTGCGATGGATGCGGGTGACGAACACCACCAGCAGAACGGCATTCAGCGCGAAGCCGATCAGCATTCCGGCGACGGTCAGATTGACCGGATCGCCGGCGGCTTGCGGCAACACCAGCGGCCGCGACGCCCCGGTGAGCCAGATGAACGCCGCGAACACGACCGCAACCAGCGACCAGCTCGCCCGGCTGTCGAGCAACACGGCGCCGAGCGTCACCTGCAGCAGATACAAGGACGTGAACGGATTGGTGATGCCGCCGCTGAGATAGAGCTGGGCGGTGAGCGCGACGACATCGAGGATCAGCGCGATCAGCAGGTCGCGATTGCTGACCGCCACGCGATACCGCATCCACGCCAGGCTGCCGATATTGAGCGCAATCAGCCCGAGCACGACCGCGCCCATCGGCACGACCGGCAGCGGAGCGCCGAGCCACAAATGGACTGCGCCGATGGTGACGATCTGACCGATCACCGCGGTCCAGCGGAGCTGGATCAGCAGCGACATGTTCTTGCGGTCGGTCGCGTCGTCGGCAGGTGACGACGCTGCCGGCGAAAGCGTCACATCGTCGCCGAGGCGCGGCCGCACGCGCGCCGGCGCGATTTTGTCCTGCAAAGTCGCGGTGGCCTTGTCGTCAGCGATGCTCGGCGATCGGTCCAGCATGTGACCCCGTTGGGAGGGCGGAACGCACCTCTTGACCCGGTCCGCGGCCGGCGCGTGCGCGCCGGAAAAATCCGCTCCCGAAGGCAACAACAAGCCAGCCGAACAGCATAAAAGCCAGGCAAAACCACGTGAGCGCATAGACCAGGTGGTTATTGGGGAACCGCACCACCGTCAGGCCGCCGATCGGCTGCCCGGGCGCATTGAGCGAAGCATCCGCATCAATGAAAAAGGGTGCGACACTTTCGACGCTGCGCGCGGCCGCGATGGCGGCGACGTCGCGCGAGTACCAGCGATCGCCGGCCGGATCATTGTGCCGAAGAAAGCCGCCGCCTGGCTCCGTCACGCGCAACAGGCCGGTGATCGCGATCTCTCCCGCAGGCTCACGCGCGCTGCGGGTCGCACGATCGCGCTGGTCCGGCGGAACGAAACCGCGATTGATCAGCACCGTGGCGCCGTCTTCGGTTCGCAGCGGCGTGATCACCCAAGAGCCGCCGCCGGCGTCGGTGACGGCTTTCACCAGCGTCTCCCGATCGTGCAAGAATCGGCCGCTGGCGGTCACGCGCCGGTATTCGTCGCGGGCTGCAGTCACCTCGGGCCAGGATGCGGCTGGAGGCAGCGGCACAGGCACCGCATCAGCGCGCTGCTCGACCCGATCGATCAGCGCCAGTTTCCAGGCCCGCCGTTCGATCTGCCAGATGCCGAGCGCGATCAATCCGAACACGCCGGCGACGGCCGGGATCGTGAGCCATAGCGAGGGCCGGCGCGCCGATGGGCGGGCGCCGTTCGCCGGATCGCTGTCGGGGGTCACGATCGCGGCCCTCCTCCTCACCGCCGGATCATGTCGTGGGCCGGCATCATGTTGGTGGTGAGATGGTGCATCACCCACAGCGAGCCCGCCAGCGCGATCACCACCATGACGATGGTGAAGATCAGCGCCATCATCGTCCAGCCTTCTTCTGCCGCGGTGGTCATGTGCAGGAAATAGATCATGTGCACGACGATCTGCACCGCCGCGAACGCCATGATCACCAGCCCGGTCGCCTGCTTGTTGCCGAGCACGTCGCCCATCACCAGCCAGAACGGGATGGCGGTGAGCACCACCGACAATCCGAAGCCGATCAGGTAGCTCTTCAGCGTCCCATGATTATGGGCAGCCACGTGGGCTTCATGGCCGTGGTCGTGGCCGTGCGCGTCGACGGGGGGAGAATTGAGGGTCATCGCAACGTTCCCAACAGATAGACGAAGGTGAAGACGCCGATCCACACCACGTCGAGGAAGTGCCAGAACATGCTGAGGCACATCAGCCTCCGGCGATTGGCCTCGATCAGCCCGGTCCGCGCCACCTGCACCATCAGCGTCACCAGCCAGACGATGCCGAAAGTGACGTGCAGACCGTGGGTGCCGACCAGCGTGAAGAAGGACGACAGGAATGCGCTGCGCTGCGGCGTCGCCCCTTCATGGATCATGTGGGCGAATTCATAGAGCTCGATCCCGAGGAACGCGAGGCCGAACAGCCCGGTGATCCCGAGCCAGAGCTGGGTGGCGCCGACCCGCGCCCTCGCCATCTCCAGCATGGCGAAGCCGTAGGTGATCGACGACAGCAGCAGCATCGCGGTGTTGACCGCGACCAGCTTCAGATCGAACAGATCCTTCGGCGCCGGACCGGCGGCATAGTTGGCGCCGAGCACGCCGTAGGTGGCGAACAGGATCGCGAAGATGAGGCAATCGCTCATCAGATAGAGCCAGAAGCCGAGCATCGTGCTCGCGCCTTCGGGATGGGCGTGCTCGTCGACGACGTGGAACACCGGCTCGGCGGTCTGTGGAGTGGCGACGGCGACGCTCATGGTCGGGCTCCCGCGGCGAGCAGACGGGTTCGCTCGTCTTCGACGCGAACGACCTCGTCGGCAGGGATGTGGTAGTCGCGGTGATAGTTGAAGGTGTGCCCGATCGCGACGGCGAGCAGCGCGATGAACGACAGCGCCGCCAGCCACCAGATGTACCAGATCAGCCCGAACGACATCACCGTACTGAGCCCGGCGAGAATGACGCCGGTCCCGGTGTTGCTCGGCATGTGAATCGGCTTGAATCCGCCGAGAGGACGGCTGTAGCCGTGTTTCTTCATGTCCCACCACGCGTCGGCGTCGCGCACCATCGGCGTGAAGGCGAAGTTGTAGTCGGGCGGCGGCGACGACGTCGCCCATTCCAGCGTGCGCCCGTTCCACGGATCCCCGGTGACGTCGCGTAGCTGTTCGCGGCGCATGACGCTGACCGCGATCTGGATCAGGAAGGCGACGATTCCGATCAGGACCAGGAACGCCCCGAAAGCCGCGATGGCGAACCAGATCTGATAGCTCGGATCATCGAACACCCGCAGCCGTCGGGTGACGCCCATCAGGCCGAGGACGTAGAGCGGCATGAACGCGAAGTAGAAACCGACCACCCAGCACCAGAACGAGACCTTGCCCCAGAACACGTCGAGCTTGAAGCCGAACGCCTTCGGAAACCAGTAGGCGATGCCGGCGAACGCGCCGAACACCACCCCGCCGATGATCACGTTGTGGAAATGCGCGACCAGGAACAGGCTGTTGTGCAGCACGAAGTCGGCCGGCGGCACCGCGAGCAGCACGCCGGTCATGCCGCCGATCACGAAGGTCAGCATGAACGCGACCGTCCACATCATCGGCAAATCGTAGCGGATGCGGCCGCGATACATCGTGAACAGCCAGTTGAACATCTTCGCGCCCGTCGGGATCGAGATGATCATCGTGGTGATGCCGAAGAACGAGTTGACGCTGGCGCCCGACCCCATCGTGAAGAAGTGATGCAACCAGACCAGATACGACAGGATGGTGATGACGACCGTGGCGTAGACCATCGAGGTGTAGCCGAACAGCCGCTTGCCCGAGAACGTCGCGGCCACTTCGGAGAAGATGCCGAACGCCGGCAGAATCAGGATGTAGACCTCCGGATGGCCCCAGATCCAGATCAGGTTCACGTACATCATCGGGTTGCCGCCGAAGTCGTTCGTGAAGAAGTTGGTGCCGACATAACGATCCAGCGTCAGCAGCGCCAGCACGGCGGTCAGCACCGGAAACGAGGCGACGATCAGGACGTTGGTGCAGAGCGACGTCCAGGTGAAGATCGGCATCCGCATCATCGTCATGCCGGGCGCCCGCAGCTTGACGATGGTGCAGATCAGGTTGACGCCGGACAGCAGCGTCCCGACGCCGGCGACCTGCAGCGACCATATGTAATAGTCGACGCCGACGTCCGGACTGTAGCCGATATTCGACAGCGGCGGATAAGCCAGCCAGCCGGTGCGCGCGAATTCGCCGACGAACAGCGAGATCATCACCAGCACGGCGCCGGCCGTGGTCATCCAGAAGCTGAAATTGTTGAGGAACGGGAACGACACGTCGCGCGCGCCGATCTGCAGCGGCACGACATAGTTCATCAGGCCGGTGACCATCGGCATCGCCACGAAGAAGATCATGATCACGCCGTGGGCGGTGAAGATCTGGTCGTAGTGATGGGCGTTGAGGTAGCCCTCGGAGCCGTTGAACGCCATCGCCTGCTGGATGCGCATCATGATGGCGTCGGCGAAGCCGCGCAGCAGCATGACGACGCCGAGGATCATGTACATGATGCCGATGCGCTTGTGGTCGACGGTGGTGAACCACTCGCGCCACAGATAGCCCCACAGCTTGAAGTAGGTGATGCCCGCGGCGACGGCGGCGCCGCCGAGTGCGGTGCCGATGAAGGCGAGCACCACGATCGGTTCGTGCAACGGCAGCGACTCCAGCGACAGCCGGCCGAAGATCGCTTTGACGATATCAGGATTGGTGAACATGCGATCCCTCAGGAGTCGGACTTCGACGTCGCGCCGAGCCGCAGGGAGGTGGACGACCCGGGCGGCGTGAATAGCGACGGACGCTTCAGCCCGGCGCCGAGCAGCGGCGTGCTTTCCCGGACCTGAGCGGTGATGCGGCCCTGCGGCTCGGCGATCGTGCAGGTTCCGGCGACGAAGGCCGGCTGCGGCCCCAGCGCCGTGCCGCGACGGGCGTATTTGTCGTAAGCAATCGGCAGCGTGTTGTTCAGGCCGGCGAGACCGAGACCGCCTCTGGCGTCGATCGCCATCATCTCGCTCATGCACATCTTGCCGGGATCGACGCACATGTTGAGGATCGCGCGGTAGAGATCGCTATCGACCGAGCCGAAGCCGCGCGCCGGCTCATTGCTGCTGGGGCGCTCGAGCGCGAGATATTCGGTGCGGCCGAGCGAATTGCCGCTCGCCTTGGTGCGCGCGACCCATTGCTCGAAGCCTGCGTCGTCGACGCCGTGGAACGCGAACTGCATTCCGGAGAAGCCGGCGCCGCTGTAGTTCGCCGAGAAGCCTTTGTACTTGCCGGCGTGGTTGACCACCGCATGCAGCTTGGTTTCCATCCCCGGCATCGCGTAGATCTGGCCGGCGAGCGCGGGGATGTAGAACGAGTTCATCACCGACGACGCGGTGATCCGGAAGTTGATTGGACGATCGACCGGCGCGGCGAGCTCATTCAGCGAGGCGATGCCGTATTCGGGATAGATGAACAGCCATTTCCAATCGAGCGCGACGACGTTGACCTCGAGCGGCGTCTTGGCCCGGTCGATCGGGCGGTCGGCGGCGATCCGGTCGAGCGAACGATACGGATCGAGCAGGTGCGTGCCCATCCAGGTGATCGCCCCCAGGCAGATGATGATCGCCAGCGGCGCCGACCAGATCACCAGTTCGAGGCCGGTCGAATGGTCCCAGTCCGGGTCGTAGCGCGCCGCTTCATTCGAGTGGCGGTAGCGCCAGGCGAACCAGACCGTGAGCGCCATCACCGGCAGAACGATCAGGAGCATCAGCACGGTCGAAATCACGATCAGGTCGCGCTGCTGCGCCGCCACGTCGCCGGCCGGCGCCAGCACGACAAAGTCGCAGCCGCCCAACAGAACGGCCAATGGTAGCAATGCCAGGATTTTGAACCGTGACAACGTTTCGCCCTTTGAGAATGAGAATACCTCGCAACACCGACCTAGCTGCGGCGCAGCAATCGGGACATTGGACAATTTGTCCAATGTTGCGGTGCGGGATCACCGCTCAAACAGGGACAGGATCGTCATGCCATTGAGAGGCGGTCGCAGAGATTCAATTGTTCCAACGGCAGAGCGGTGATGACAGATACGACGACGGCGGGACTCGGCTCTGATCCGGCGCGCAAGCACGTCAATCCCGGCGAAATCGCCATCGGCGTCATCATCGGCCGCACCGCCGAGTTCTTCGACTTCTTCGTCTATGCGATCGCGTCGGTGATCGTGTTTCCACGGCTGGTGTTCCCGTTCGCCAGCGAGCTGACCGGCACGCTGTATTCGTTCGCGATCTTCGCCATCGCCTTCATCGCCCGGCCGCTTGGCACCGTGATCTTCATGGCGATCGACCGCCGCTACGGCAAAAGCGCGAAGCTGATCCTCGCGATGCTGTTGCTCGGCACCGCGACGGTCGCGATCGCGTTCCTGCCCGGCTATTACGAGATCGGCGCGGCGGCGATCTGGCTGCTGGCGCTGGCGCGCGCGGCCCAAGGCCTCGCCTGGGGCGGCGCCTGGGACGGTCTGGCGTCGCTGCTGGCGCTCAACGCGCCGAAACAGCAGCGCGGCTGGTACGCGATGGTGCCGCAGCTCGGCGCGCCGCTCGGCCTGATCGTGGCGAGCGCGCTGTTCGCCTATTTCGCCGGGAATCTGTCTTCGGAAGACTTCTTCGGCTGGGGCTGGCGCTACCCGTTCTTCGTCGCCTTCGCGATTAACGTCGTCGCGCTGTTCGCGCGGCTGCGTATGGTGGTGACGCCGGAATATTCGTCGCTGTTCGAAAGCCGCGAATTGCAGCCCAGCCGCGTCCTCGACACGCTCCGCCACGACGGCCGCAACATTATCATCGGCGCTTTCGCGCCGCTGGCGAGCTTCGCGCTGTTCCATATGGTCACGGTGTTCCCGCTGTCCTGGGTGTTCCTGTTCACGCGCGAAAGCCCGGTGCGGTTCCTGATCATCGAGACCATCGGCGCAATGTTTGGCGTGGTGGCGATCATCGCGTCCGGCATGCTCGCCGATCGCATCGGCCGCAAGCCGCTGCTGATGGGCTCGGCGATCGCAATTGCGGTGTTCAGCGGCTTCGCCCCGCAGATGCTCGATGCCGGCCCGGTCGGCGAGACCGCCTATATGATCCTCGGCTTCATCCTGCTGGGATTGTCGTTCGGCCAGTCGTCCGGCGTGATCGCATCGAGCTTCCGGACTGCCTATCGCTACACCGCGTCGGCGCTGACCGCCGACCTCGCCTGGCTGTTCGGCGCCGGCTTCGCCCCGCTGGTCGCACTGCTGCTCGCCACCGATTTCGGCCTGATCTCGTCGGGCGCATACCTGCTGTCGGGCGCAGTGGTGACCATCCTGGCGCTGTGGATCAGCGGCCTGCGCGAATCCAACGAGTACCGCTCACCATCGGAATCGGAATAGCAAAGCCGCCATCTTCCAGGAAACCCGGATGAGAGCCCGCTGCCGCCGCGGGCACGCCGAGCGGCGAATCCGGTCTATCCAGCACCATACATTGCAATACCACCAGCGATTGACCGCCGCCGGCGCATTCCTGCCGATCGTGGACGAGCTGCGGAAGCTGCTGCCCGAACATCGCCTGCTGATCCTGACCGGCGCCGGCATCCGCGCGCACCATCTCTATGGCCTCGACCTTGACCTCGGCCTGCCGGTCGGCTCGCTCGCCCCGCTGGCCGCCAGCGAAGCCGGGCAGAACGGCCACATCCTCGCGTCGCTGCTCGCGCCGGACGGCGTGTCCTATGTCGAGCACCCGACCATCGCGAACCAGCTCGCGATCCACCTCACCGCGCCGACACCGGCGGCTAGAGTTTTCCGGCTCTGTCACGAGTGGGCCAAGACACGCAGGCTGGCATCAAGGGGGTGACTCTGATGATCGCGCCTCCTTGAGAAGCCAATCTGCGAATACCTGTATTGGACCGTCACTCAATCGGATCGGCTCCGGCAGGATGAGGCAGAAGGTCTTGGAGATTGTCTTACCATCGGGCCAAGGCGCGACGAGGCGACCTTCCGCCAACTCGGTTTCGATATAGAGGCGCGGCACCAGTGCGACGCCGAGACCGACCAACGCGGCTTCGATTTGCATGGAGTGGAGATCGTAACGGGCACCAACCGCAGGATTGGTCAGCGTGATCCCCGTTTCCTGAGCATAGCGCTGCCAGGCGTCCGGGTTTTGACGCCGATGAAGGCGCGGCAGTTCATCAAGGGATGCCGCCTCTCCGCCTTTATCGAGAAGCGCCGGATGGCACACCGGGACGAGCGTCTCGTGCAGCAGCCGGTGCGTTCTCATTCCCGTCCAAGCAGGATGCTCGAAATGGATCGCAGCATCGAAACCGCTTCCGGTCAGCACAAAAGGCTCCATCCGTTCGGCAAGGTGCACGATGATGTTCGGGTTCTTTTCCCGGAACCGTGCCAGGCGGGGAATGAGCCATCGGGCGGCAAAGGTCGGGATGGTGGCGATGTCGAGGCTCGCGCCGTCGCTGGGCTGCCCCATCAGATATTGGCTGTCACGCTCCAGCCGGTCGAGTGACTCGCGGACCTGAAGCGCATAACGCTCTCCATTCGGCAAAAGCCGCACGCGATTGCCGACCCGCTCGAACAGCGTGACGCCGAGGAATGCCTCCAGCCGGCCTATCTGGCGGCTGATCGCCCCTTCGGTCAGGGCCAGTTCGTCGGCCGCGCGAGCGAAGCTCCCATGACGAGCAGACGCCTCGAACGCCATGAGGGCGGAATTGCTGGGAATCTTGCGGCGCATGACGGCTCCTCACACGATGGTTCGCACGATCCGCCGCCACCTTGATATTTGATCACTGAAGCATGATCCGCTGTCGGTATACTAGGTATGGATTGGCAGTCTATCATGAGGAAATAGCAACGATAGACAGGCCGGAAGCACCGTGCTTGCGGTCGAAGGTGGTGCATTGATCTATACGGTGGAATGCAGCTTTGCCGATCCGGGCAGCGAAGCGGAATGGAATGACTTTTACAGCCTGGACAAGCTGCCCGCCCTGATTTCGGTGAGCGGTTTCCACACCTCGCAGCGTTTCAAGGCGTTGAGCCGTGGCTGCCCGGTCTATCTCGCCGTTCATTCGATCGACGGCCTCGACATCCTGACGGGTGAGGAATACCGCCAGAAGGGCGGCGGCAACTTTGCACGCTGGCAGCAGCACATCACCGACTGGCACCGGAACCTCTACAGCGGCGTCGAGCGCGCGCCAGCCGTTGGCGAGGGCGAATATCTGGCGTTGATCGCAACAGGCCCCGAACCTCTGATCCGGCTTGGCCTCACCCCCTATGCGATGCAGGCGGTCGCCATGGAGAAGTTCCCGGAATATCGCTGGCTCGCCACTGTGGAGCGCGGCAAGGCGCCTCATATCGAGCAACTACCGGAAGGTGTCCATGTCTATGCGCCGATGACGGCGCAATTGACGCGTGCAGATGACGCTGCCTTCGAGAAGGCACGGTAGGCCCCAATGCCGAATGTCACGCTGCATCCCGGCAGACAGGATGCCCCGGACGACACTTACCGAGCGCGCATTGCAGCCCAATCTACGTGATCGAGGGCTGCAGCTTCCATCAGGGTGCGGGCGAAATCCGAGCGAAATCCGCCTTGGAAGTCCATGCGGCAATCTGCGGCGAATGCGTAGCCATCGCGCGATAGCGTGCAATCGGCGGAACTGGCGGACCACGAACGACGAAACGGAGAACTACGTCTACTCTATAGCCCTCCCGAACAGGGGCCATGGGAGTTTGGCTCAAATTGGTTGTAAGCTTGCTATTGCCGCGACATCGTCGGCGACGGCAGCGATGCGGGACGAAGCGATCATTCCCGCAGATGTATCGTTCTGTCCGGCGCGAGCGATCTAAGGAACGCCTCGTCATGGCTGATGACCAGCACCGCGCCATCATAGGCTTTGAGCGCGGCCTCCAGGGCGGCGATGCCGTCGAGATCGAGGTGATTGGTCGGTTCGTCCAACATCAGCAACATAGGCGGGGGCGTGGCCCCGAGGGCACAGGCGAGACCGGCACGCAAGCGCTCGCCTCCGCTCAATTCGTCGGTGCGGCGCAAGGCATCGCCTGCGCGGAAACCAAACCGGGCCAGTGCCGCATGGGCCGCATGGGCGTCCGCCGCAGGGTTCAGGTGCAGGAAATTCTCGCGCAAGGTCCGCGCCGGATCGAGTAACGCGACATGCTGATCCAGCAGCGCGAACGGGACCATCAGGTCCACCAGCCCGCGCTGCGGCACAATCTGGCCCGCTATCAGCGCTAGAAGCGTGGTCTTACCACTGCCGTTCGGCCCGGCAATGACGATACGCTCCGGGCCGGCTATGGCCAGCGAGAGATCGTTGATAACAGGGTGGGCAGGATCATATCCGCCTGTCACTCCATTCAGCCGCAATACCGTCCTGCCGGGCGCAAGGCCGGTCGGGGGAATGTCCATGCGCAGTGGTTGCAGGACTTCGATCTTCTCGCGCGCGGCGGACAGTACCTCATCTGCCGCGACGCGTCGGGCATCGCGCAGGCGAGCACCCGCGCCGCCCGAAGCTTCGGCCCGACCCTTGGCGGCATCCATCAGGATTTTCGGCTGATCGCCCTTGGCCCGGGCTTTGTGTCCTGCGCTGTTTTTGCGCGCCTTGCGCTCTGTGGCCCGTTGCGCGCGGCGGGCGATGTCCTTGCTGGACTTCTCCGCATGGGCGAGATCGCGCGCCGCCGTGTCCAGTTCTGCTGCCTTGCGATGCCGGAAGGTGCTGTAATTCCCGCCATATCGCGTTGCCCCGAGGGAGGTCAGTTCGATGATGGCGTCCATTTCCTCCAGAAGCTCGCGATCATGGCTGACGATGATCGCACCACCTGTCCAGCCCCGAATGAGTTCAATCATCGCCCTGCGCCCGTCACGGTCGAGATTGTTCGTCGGCTCGTCCAGCAACAGGAAATCCGGCTCCGCAAGGACCAAAGCAGCGAGGGCAGCACGGCTGCGCTGGCCACCTGATAGCGTCACCAGATGCGTCTGCGGCTCGGCGGACAGGCCACACCGCAAAAGCGCGGCCTCGATCCGCGCGGGCAATGGCCAGTCCGCATCGGCCAGTTCGTTGGTATCCGCAAGCCCCGCCTCGGCGCGATTCAGCAGGTCGAGCGCAGGGCGGACGTCGAACAAATCGGCGATGGTGTCGTCAGGCTGCTCCATTGCATCCTGCCGCATCATCGCGATGGCACCCGATACCTGCACCTGACCCGAAGCGGGAAGCATCTCGCCCGAGATCAGGCGCAGAAGAGTGCTTTTGCCGATGCCATTGCGTCCGACAATGCCGGTGCGTTCAGGCCCGAATGTCAGGTTGAGGTCATTGAAAAGCGGCGTGCCGTCGGGCGTGGACCAAGACAGGCTGGACAGGGAAACGAATGCAGGCATGAGACAGAACTTCTCGCGGCGAAACCGAAGGGGTTAACCGGGGGGCCGAGGCCAATAAAATCGGGCACTTTCGAGGGCGTCCGAGGTGCGCAGAGGCGATCAAAACGGCTCCAAGGCGGTCCGCCGACCCCGATTTGGTACGATTTCCGTACGGTCGCCCCCGTCGTCCCAGGCCGTCAGAGGCCTGCTCGGGCAGAGAGCGCCTGAACCAGCAGAGCGTAACGTGAGGCTCGGGAGCAACCCCAAGGGCCTCTCCGGCGCCGACTAGGCGCCTGCCGGTCTGATCAGGCTGAGCGGCCTCCAGAGGCGCGGTTGGTCCCGCTGCCGCCGCCCGCCTCGGTAGCGCGAGCGGCACCCACTTGGTGGAGCGGCCCGTCACGCCCGAGCAAGACATTGCAGCGCTGACCCGGCCGCCATCTCCCGAGCGTTCACGATGTGCGGGGAACCAGCGCGGTGGGCGATTTCGACGTCTAGGTCTATTACAGGACCTAGATACCTTCGTCTCCAGGCGATCAACCTAGATTACTTCGATGACACAAATCGTGATTGAAAAGGCTGGAGATAGCTTCCGCCCGCTCGGATAGTGTTCGTACGTAATAACTAATATCGAACACCGCTATTTGCGTAATCTTTTCAAGGACTCGCTTGCGATCCCATCCGGATTGATCGGCTCCGGTATCGCTGTGACTTCCTGCGTCCGTTACCCGCAATCACTCACGATCGACTCGGCGGCGGTCCTCGCCCTCCATCCCGTCGCTATCGGTACGACGGCGGTCGGATATCGAATCCTTGATCCGATGAAAGGCACTTTCCGGCACGAGGGGCCGCTCCAGCTTGGGCGGCCAGAAGATCGACACGCCCTATCGACTGGTGTCGTGAAATCGTTGATTTCTCATCGGTGGCCGGTCGGAAAAGTTGGCGGCTCGCCAGCCAACCATTTTTTGACCATCGTAAGAGTTCGCCGGAAATGCCGCGCCCGCTTCGTAAGAACGAGCGAAGTCTTCGTGCATCTGCAACGAGACTGGACGGTAGGCTCCATAGCCATTAGTCAGCCGCACGGCCGTACCATCGAAACGGCGATATACGCTCCGCACAATTCCGAAACCGCCCCGATCTCAGTCGGCTTACTAATTCGAAATTCTGACAGCGAACGCGAAGATTCACGCTAAATATAAGTGGGGCAGCAACGACTGTTCCCCGGACAATCGGACTTTACCGACAGGAAGATAAAGAAAGGAGGACCACATGGAAATCATGGGACACCTCTTCTTGATCGCTGGCTATAGCCTTCTGATCTTGAAGCATCTCATCGGCCTTTAATGGTCATGACCTGCTTTTCGCAATGCTGATGGCCTGACAAGCCCGACGCGATCTCTCCGGTGGATGGCTCTGAGAACTGGCACGTCTCATCCAGCCCCGGAGACCTTCGCGGTCTCCCCTTTCCTAGCCATCGCCCTCAAAATCTCAGGAAGCTCGCTGTAATTGTTATGACACTGAAGATTGTCGGGCGATTTTTTGAGCGCGGTCGAATTCGGTCTTCCTAATCCACCGCCCCTAGAAACTACAGCGGACCCGGGCCGCTTCAAAATTGATGGACTTTTCGGTCATCTCATTTGCTGTGGGGAGGCGTTGCTAGCGCAGGAAACGGCAACGCGGACGAGCATTGCATTCGGATGGGCTACCCAAGCGCCGCCCAGCACCCACTTATCAGCTACGATCGTCACGGAGAGAGCCGAACATTTCCGAGACGCCGCGCTCGCTCGCGCGCTCGTCGCGCCACCGCTCCTTGTATTCGTCCTGCATATGGTCAGCATAGTCGTCCTCGCGCTCCTCGAATTCATCCTTGGCCTCCTCCGCTCTAGTGAGTAGGGACGATACATCTACTCCGAGCTGATCGCTGAATAGTTTTAGATCTTCCATTAGTTCATCGAACTGTTCGCGCGAACGGCATTCATGAAGTTCGTCTTGGAACATGGTGTGACCATACGCCTCGAATGCTCTTCGTGCCGCGGAAAGCGCTTCATTCGCGTCTGCCTCGGTGGTATCAATCGCCCCAATTACCTCGCGCAACTCGTCCGATCGGCATCCCTTCTGGACCTCTTCAATCAGTACTGTCTTGATCGAAGCCTTCATCTGGTCCAGTACGTTGGCATCGATTGACCGGGTGCTATCAAGCGCGCGGAGCGTTTCCACCGCGTCGCTGATGTCTGGCCGCTCCGTAGTCCACTCGTGCTGGATATGGGCGAAAAGCGGTTCGATGAGCGCCGCGATCTTGGGCGAGGCTAGCCGGTCTGACATATCGATCACCACTGCCAATCGGCGCTCGAATGTCGGCCCCCTGTAGCCTGCGGCTCCTTCGCTCGTGGCGAACCGGCGCGCCTTCACCATCAAGGTAGATATCGAAAACGCGAGCTGGTCAGCACCGTGCTGGAAAGCATCAAGCACCGCCCCGCCTTTTTCTGCCTTCGCAAAGGACCATACGCGCTCGATCTGAATAAACTCGTTCGCGGCTGCGACGACGTCGATCCCATTGTCGGGCGCGCGCCGCACCACCGCATTCAAAAGGTCGAGGACCGAAGGGTCGATGACTTCAACGCCATGGGTACCGAAAGGCTTGATAAAAGTACCTGCGATCTCACGTAGCGCCGATCTAAAATCCTCGGGACGGGTCGCGAACCCATAACGCTTCGCCCGATGATTGTGAAGCGCTGCAAATGAAGGCCTTAGGTCCATACCGACAGCCTTGCCACCCATAGAGAAGAGGACCATTAGCATGGTCCGGCCAGCGTCTGAAATCTCTTGTTCATAGGCGTGGCGCCAAATTTCCGATGGGTCGCGCAAGAGATTGTCGATGAAGGCTCGGTATTGCTCAACGGGGACATTGCGTAGCCGTCGAAAGCTCGAGAGCCACTCGATCAGCCGCGGATTGAATTTTTCGTGCTTAATGATGCGGAGATAATAGTCGTTCCGAAGAAGCTCGTGCTGATACGCGGCCGGCAAGTCGCTGAAATATAGATGATTGTAAAGGATTCGAGCCTTCTGGCCAAACGAGTAATTCGGCATCCGCAGGAAGACGCGAAGGTCATCGAGGTCAGAGTGGCGTAGCCGCTCTGATCGGTTCATCGCGTGCGCGTAGATATGCTCACGTGTCGTCAGGATCATTCTCGCTGTGGGCGTCGAGCGCACCATCGCAATGAAATCGAGTAGGGCTTTGTCGGTCGTGCCAGCAAGTGCGGCAGAGCGGTCGCCGAGGAATGTAGCGCCCATAAAATCGTCGAAGTAGAAGACCTGTGGCGTGGGGGGGTGAAAGAGAGCGAGACCTTCTTCGATGTCGCGCTGGATCAGCACGGCTTGGAAGCCGCGCTCAAGATGCTCGTAGAGCAATAGATTCGCGAGGGTTGACTTTCCCACGCCGGGCGGCCCCGCGACAACCACGACCCGCTCAGCGTTGAGTATCTTCAGTGCCTGAGGGTAGGCCGCACTTTGGACGTAGCGCCGAGCCTCGTTGTGAACTTGACGTGCCTTAAATTCGCTACGAGTGACCGCTGCATTTTGCAGTACACGGTCAAGAACCGCCCGGCTGGCAAGCCAAAGCTTGAAGTGATTGCCTTCGATCGATGGATGTTGACCGAGCAGATTGTTGAGATCCTCTTGGCCGATAACATCGCTGGGCGTCAGTGCATCGACGTCGAACAGATCGACGATCGCGTCCTTGTTCTTCGCTGACAGCGGCACAGAAGTCACCAGGAAGTAGCGGGTGGGTCGCAGTTGGCGGACCTTTTCGGCTTCTTTAGTCAACTCTCTCATCAAGCCCGCGAGTCCGGTCCTAAGGAAGTGCTTCACTTGGACGATGAGTTTGCCCGAGCCGGCGGCATAGCGCAGGTCCACGCCGCGATCCTTGCCACTCTTGAAGCTCTCGATCGTCACGCCCCAATGCGCTTGGAGGAGATCGCGGGCGAGAATTTCAAGGTCGTACGGCGAGAGTTGATGAAAATCGTAATCAGGCATGGCCCGCCGCTTGTTGTCTTTCCAAAGATCCGGCGCCCTTGACTAAAATGTCTGATCGGCTGCAAGGGGCATCCTCTGCAGTGTAGGCGCTAGTCTTGCGAGGTCAATTCCGCTTAGTTTTCAACAGGAGCCAGTGACGGCGCCAAACCGCTCAGATTCGACCTCCCGTGCGTGTTCAGCCAACCGTCCCGGCCCCGGTCGGTCGCGCGATGCTTGAACCGTCCGCGTCGGACTCCGTGAGGTCAGGAGTCGCGTAGTGGTGTCCGACGATCTCGCGGTAACGACGGAGCCTTCCTGCCCGGCCCGACGCGGAAATCCGGAGGGCTACACTCCGACGCCATCCGGTTCGCCTTCGTTATCAACCAGCCATTCGGTAGGCACGAGCTTTTCGGCACCCCGCCAGTGGTGGACCAGCGTTACGCCCTCGATATCGCCCCAGACGTCCTCGCCAGCATGGTCCAGGACGATCGCCTGCAACTGGCCCTTGGCCCGTACGATCTCCCTCCCCATGGCTTCGAACACCTTGCGCACGGCGGCGATGTCTTCGTCGCGCGATCGACCGAGGGGACTGACGGTGTCGGCGACGTCGAAGCCTCGCGGGAAGTAGACTTGGCTCGGCTGGTCGTAAATCAACAGGCCGGGGACAGGGTGGTTCACTTCGCCGGCGAAGAAGCGATGAAGGGCGAGCGTAACGGCGACGTGGTAGGCGAGCCAATTCGCGCCGCTGCCGATCTCCCATAGATAGTCTTCCCGCTCGGCGTGAATGACCTTGATCGTCAGATCGTTGACGACGAGCTGGATCGGCGCGTCAGGCCATTCGGCGTCCAGCGTTGGGATAATCGTCGCGGCGAATGTCTCAATCTGGCGTAGCGCGTTCTTCGTCTTGCGAGCGACCTGCCCTTCAGAGTAGACGCGTCGCAATTCCTCGATAGCCGTATTGAGTCGAGCCACTTCCTCGACCAGATCCGACCCCTCTTCGGACCGGTCGAACGACACCAGAGCCTGCTCGAGCCGGCCGATAAACCGCTCGATGCGGTCCTGCCGGTACGTGGCTTCCCGCACTTCCTCCGACCGTTGCTCCAGGAGGGAGATTTCCTGTCGGACGGCTGCAAGCCGGGCCGTGGCGGCTTCCACCTCGCCCCGTAACCTGAGCCGGTCCTTGTCGAACGCGTCCGACAGGCTGGGCTGAGTCCGCAGTTGCACCTCGATACCCGCCAGCGCCTCGGTCAGAGCGTCCAGCTTGTCCCTGCCGCCTTCGCCTAGAACGACGACAGGGTCGCCGGCGTCGTCCGCCCGGGCGCGCAGCCAGCCGGCGATATTGAGCCGGTCTCGTTGAATGCGGATAGCGGAACCGAAGGTCTCGCTTGTACTCAGGAGGCGCTGTATCTCGTTCAGCCTTTGCCTTTGATCGGCTAAATTCGCAGCGGCGTCGCTTTCCGCCTGGCGCAGGACGTGGAGCTGCTGCATCGACGGCTCGATCGAGCCGAGGGTGGCGAATGCCGCGCGCGTGTTCGTGCTGGTTGCGCGCCGCAGCAGATCGACCACTTCGTTCCATTCGGTCGGGATGACCGTATCGACCGGGAGTAGCCCAAATTCGATAGCGTTCCGCACCCAAGCCTGGGTCTCGGTCTGCCAGGCCCGGACTGCCGTCTTAGAGGCCTGCAGAGCCGCCTCCTTGCGCCGCAAATCGCGGGTCAGCCGCTCGATTTCCCAGCGCGCCGCCAGCATCTCTGGCGTCAGCGCCCCAACCACGTAGGGGAAGATCGCCTTCAGCTTCTCCCGGTGCTCGGTGGTGTCGGCATTGAAGTACAACACCATCGGGTTCGCGATGATGTATTGCGGCTGGAAAGTGAAGGCCATCAGATCGCGGAAGCCAACCCGCGCGATCTCTGCGTCCGGGTTCAACCCGAGCTGGGAGAGACCTGCGAGCCTGTCCAGCAGGCGTTTTACGGAGTCCGTGGTAGTATTCTTGGTAGGCGCTTCTGCAGGAAGCTCGACAGTGTCACCCTCCAGCACGAACATGTCGCCGGTCTGGCGCGCATCGCCTGGCTCTCGCCGCGCCAGCAGCTTTTGCCCCTCCATGGTTTCGACGATGACGCCGAACCACGAACAGGCCTTACGGATGGTGCCAACCGGAATGCTGCATTTCCCGGACGCGAGGCAGTAGTCGATGATCGGGATCACCGCCGATTTGCCGGTCTTCGACGCGCCGCTGATTACGTTGACCATCCCCGGCTCGAACTTGACCACCCGCGGAGGGTGGCCGGCCTTGGACCAGAGGATCAGCTTGAGGATCTGGAAGTGCATCAGGGTCGGACCTGCAGCAGGGAGAAGACTTGGCTCGCCGGCAGCCGGGCGAACCAACGGCCCAGCTTCTCAGCGCTCGCGACGTGGTACTTGAGCCGCTCGGGCAGCGGCGGCGGCTTGGCCTCGTTCGAACGGACCACGCCGGCGTCGTAGTCGATCTTCAGCAGCTTCCCCGAGACGCCCGCGCCGAGCGACTCGAGCGTCAGCCCGCGCATGGCGAGCGCTCGGTCATGGACCGCGAACAGTCGTTCGCGCTCTTCTCCCAGCTTGGCCACGAACTTTGCAAGACCAGAGCTTTGGTTCGTCGACCTGATCAAACGCATGGTCGGCCCATGCAGCACCAAGGGCAACGTTAGGAAAAACGACGTCAGGATGGGAAGGCCGCCGACATCTTCGGACTGATAGCCGCGCCCGAAATTCCACAGAAGAAGCGAACAGAATGCCGGATTTTGAACGAGCGCGACAGGCGATAGTTCTCTTTCGACCATCTAGCCTTGCTCCTCGGGGAAGAGAATTCGATATAATGGATGCCAGCCGACACGCCGTACGTCTGCCAAGCAGTTGAAAGCCCCAGCCACGAAGTGGTCCGGGAGAGTCCGACCGTCCAACGGCAGGGTCGTTTTCGTGCACTCCCGGTAGACCGCCCGCCCTCGAAACGGCTCGTCCTCGGCTGCGTGTGTGTCCTCGATCTCGTCTCGGACGATCCTGTGCCGACGCACTAGCTGGGCGTCGAGATCGTCTAGTGAATCCTCGACAATAATCCCTTCGTCCGCCCACAAGACTTTGTCTGCAGTGGTACGGAGATAATCGCTAACGGCCGTGACAAGCAGATCCTTGCTGGCGTTGATGGCCTGAAGCTGTCGGACAAACGTTGGGGCCACGCTGACCACGTGATGGATGGCGCTTGCAGCAGGTTCGGGCACCTTCGAAGTCAGCAGATTGGTCAGGTCGGATCGACGGACGAAGGTCTGGAATTGACGCCGGAAGTTAGTCGCCGAAAGAACTGGAGTTTGCTGGGCGCGAATGAGCTTGTCGATCCGATCTCGCGCCATGCCAACGGCGGCGGCGGTCAAGTCTTCCTGCGCCTCGGAAGGAACGCCTGCCCGGACATATTCCCGGACGCTCTCGACAGGGTCAGCTTCGACGATCAGTTGGAACCGTTCGATGATCACGCTGCAGATGGCATCGCCAGCCTTCAGAAACCTTGCTACTTGGTTGGCGCAGCCCACGTCAGGCCGTTCTGGGTCTATCAGCTTCTTAATCTTGGCAAGCGCGGCCGCGATGGCTTCCTTCTCAGTCGCCCTGTGAAGCTGCCCGACCAGTTTACCCGTCTTTGTTGGCGTGACGTACAGGCGAAAGTCGGTGGTGTTCGGGTCGATTTTTTGGCTGGCGCAGAGGTCCGACCAGTTGGCGAAGGACTTCCAAAGATCCTCGGCCCGGTCCGCCACCGGATTGCCGGTTGGGGCACTCTTGCACTGCTCAAGAAGAAGCGTTCCGTTTGCCCTGTGAACGCCGATATCGTCGAGATACTCGAGTGAGATAGTGTCGCCGTCGGGCGCCTTCAGCAGATGGTGGCACAGACGCAGTTGTTGGAGCGAGTACCCTAGGTACTGACCAACCGCCGTCGTCTTGAGGTGCTTCTCAACTTCGAGAAGGCTCATAGTTCGCCCTTACCATCAGGCGAAACGCTTCGAATCGCCCCCGATTGGACCTTAAAGGCTAACAATTCAGAGTTGAACTTCTAGAAGCCTTCATCGCTGCAAAGCTTGTTAGTTTGTCGCGAACGGCGGCATTCGACCACATTCGTGCGCTTGGTTTAAAGGTATTTAAACACCGCATATCTGTGGCAGCAAACCACAAACCTGGACGCGAACGAGGGGCGCAAACAGCCCCTCTGCCAGTGGGTCACTGGTCCAGTCCGCCCTCGCCTGACACGACCGCCCTCCCCAATCACAAGGGCGCTTGTCAGCTGGCCCCGGAGGCCAGACGATGCTACACAGACTGCTACACAGCCTCACTCAGGAGGCTGCAGAAAAGGCCTATTTTGCGGGGTTTTCGGCTCGCTCGAAGCAACTGGCGGAGAGGGAGGGATTCGAACCCCCGATAGGCTTGCACCTATGCCGCATTTCGAGTGCGGTGCATTCGACCACTCTGCCACCTCTCCGCGGCGCAACGCGGGCGATTCTGCCCGCGCGGTCGGCGATGTTCTAGGGGAGGCGCGCCGGATAGACAAGCCGGGAAAAGCGCGACCGGCCCGCGCCCGGCAGGTCCGACGCGGCCTGGCGGGACCTGGCACGGCGGCCCGGGACTGAATACAGCGCGGGCGCGCCCATGGCGGGAGCGGCTTGAGCATGATCCCGAAAAGTGGACACCGGTCTTCGGAAAAGATCATGCTTAAACAACAACCTAGAGCGGGATGACGATTCGAAGACAAGTCATCCTGCTCTGGCCTTACGCCTTCTCCTTGCGCTCCTTTTCCTTCTCCTTTTCCTTCTCCTTGGGCTTGTCGTCCTTGGCCTTGTCCTTTTTGGCCTTCTCCTTAGTTTTCCGGTTGGTGAAGCGGGCGTTGCCGAGGCCGGTGCCGATCGTCAGCACGCCCCAGCGGTCGAACTCCTGCATGAACGGCACTTCGCTCAGCCCCTGGGCGACGCCGTCATTGTGCATCAAGATCGCAGTGTCGTGGTCGCCGATCATCGGGATGCCCTCGATCAGGCTGCGCGGCAGGTGGAATTTGCTGCTTTCCCAATTGCCCGGCAGATTCTGGGCGCCCTTCTCGATCGAGCCGTCGGCATTGATCACGCCCGGGCAGGAAATCCCGATGAACGGCGCAAGCTTGAAGCCCTCCTTCTCGGCGTCTGCGATCAGGTCCTTGAGCATCTTGGTCAGCCGCTTCACCGCGCCTTCGCGGGTCGGCTCGTCCTCGGCGTGCCGCCACAGCTCGACTTTCCAGACCGAAGCCTTCGACAGATCCGGCGCCTTCTTCCAGAAGGTCTCGACCACGCCGCAGCGGATGTTCGAGCCGCCGATATCGACCGCCAGAATGCTGTCGTGGCCTTCGAAAATCCACGACGGCGCCAGATGCAGGCAGCCGATCAGCCCGGCTTCGTCCGGATCGAACCGGATCGGCACCAGATCGACCTTCAGCCCCTCGGATTTGAGCAGGATGTCGGTGCGCGCGATCGCCAGCTCGCCGACCCGGCTCTGGCGAAAGCCGCCGCCGACCACGATGCATTCGGTGTCGGCCCAGGCCTTGGTCTTGAGGAAGCGGCGGGTGACGAAGGCCAATTCCTGGGCGAATTCCTCGATCGCACCGTGCACCAGCGCAGCCGCACCGACGTCGTCGCCTTTCAGAATATCATCGAGCGTCCCCTTGGAGATTTCCTCGGTCGCCTTCTTGCCCAGCGGATCTTCGCCGTTCTTGCGCAGCGGCTTGCGGGAGGCGTCGAGGATGCGCTGGAATGCGCCCTTGCTGGCGCGGTCGCCGAGAAATCCGTCATCGTCCTTGAGCTCGATATTGTAGCTATCGACGTCGACGGACGGCAGTCGCTCGGCGCCGTGAACGGCGATGCCGGCGTGGGTGGTCAGCGTATCCTCGGCCATCGGTCATGTCCCCTGGTGTGAAAACCCGGTGACAACGATCGGGGAACCGGTTGGTTGCACCGCGCCGCGCCGTCTCTTGGGCAGCCGCTTCCCCTTGTGCGGACTCGGCTTTTGCCGCTTTCGTCTTGACTTGAAGCGGTCCGCGTCTATAAGTCCCGAACCCGGCGTGGGCAGGTCCCGCGCCGAATTGCTTTGTGCGGCTGGAGCCGAAGCCCCGTAGAGGGCGAAGCCATTCGCGCAGATTGAGGCGGCCTTTCAGGCCGCAACCCGCAAAGACTGAACAAGAAGCCGGCCCGGTTCACTCCGAGGCTGGGATCGAACACGAAGGATGAAAACGATGTTCGCAGTCATCAAGACCGGCGGCCGGCAGTACCGAGTCGTTCCGGATGATGTGCTCGAAGTAGGCAAGATCGAAGGCGAGGTCGGCACGATCGTGCAGCTCGGCGAGGTTCTGATGCTCGGCGGCGATACGCCGCAGCTCGGCCTGCCCACGGTTGCCGGCGCCAGCGTCGCAGCCGAAGTGCTGGACCACAAGCGCGGCCCGAAGGTGATCTCGTTCAAGAAGCGCCGGCGCAAGAATTCGAAGCGCAAGCGCGGCTACCGCGACGAAATCACGGTGCTGCGGATCACCGAGATCCTCGCCGACGGCAAGAAGCCCTCGGTCGGCCCGCGACCGAAGCGCGTCAAGGCTGAACCGGCTCCCGCGGCGGACGCGGCCGAGTAAGCCGCAGGCCACGAGATAAAAAGTGAGATGATTCCCTGACGGAATCGGTCTAGAGATCACTCGGAATTTTGGAGACGAGCCATGGCTCATAAAAAAGCGGGCGGTTCATCGCGAAACGGGCGTGATTCTGCGGGCAAGCGCCTCGGGATCAAGGCCTATGGCGGCGAATACGTGATTCCCGGCAACATCATCGCGCGTCAGCGCGGCACCACCTGGCACCCCGGCCTCAACGTCGGCATGGGCACGGATCACACCTTGTTCGCCAAGGTGGAAGGCCGCGTCGAATTCCGCGCCAAAGCCAACGGCCGCACCTTCGTATCGGTACTTCCGATTGCGGCAGAGGCGGCTGAATAGACGGTGGACTGAATATTGTGTCCGCCGGTCCTGTCAAACCGGCGGAGCACAAAAAGGGCTCCAGGGGAGGCGGGATTATCCGGCCTCCCCTTTTCGTTTTGCGTGATTTTTTTCGAAGCGCATTCAGGAGCCCGCCATGTTGCAGGAAATCCCGACCATCACGCCCTCGTTGCGCGAGGCGAGGGCTTGCGTCCTCGAGACCGGGCGGCTGACGCTGCGCAAACCGGTTCTCGCGGACGTAGCGGCCATCGCCTCGCTTGCGAACGACCGCCGTGTGGTGGAGATGACCCGCCGCATGCCGTTTCCCTACACCCGCGACGACGCTGCCCGCTTTGTCGGGTCGCTGGCGCACGGCCACGAGACCGTGTTCCTGATCGAGGCTGAGGATTTCGTGCCGGTCGGCATCGTCGGCGTCGATTGGAGCAACCGCGACGCGCCGGAGATCGGCTACTGGCTCGGCGTCCAGCACTGGGGCCGAGGCTACGCCACCGAGGCGGCGCGGGCAGTGATCGACTTCACCTTCGAGGAATATGCGATCAACCAGATGGTCTCCGCCGCACGCGTGATCAATCCGGCGTCGCGCAACGTGCTGGAGAAGTGCGGCTTCCAGTGGACCGGCGTCGAGCTGCACCGGATGGAGGCGATCAGTTCGTCGACTCCGGTCGACTGCTTCCGGCTGACGCGCGGCGTGTGGTCGTCGCTGAAAAGCTGGGGCACGACCAGACGCAGCCGCTGACGCGCTCGCGCTCGAAACGATAAAGTAGCAACGGCCGGGCTCGTCCCGGCCGTTGTCGTTTCGAGGTTCTGGGATCGATCGCTGCAAGTCGTGTTATTCGCGCTAGCAATGCTTAACCAGAACAGCGGACGCTGGGGTCTTCCCGAGTACGCAGCCCAGCCGCGATCGCTTAGCACGAGGCTCCAAACAGGGAGTTCGACATGCTTGCCCATCGTTACATCCAGGCCGTTCTGGCCCGCGACCTCGCCGAAGAAATCAAGCAGGACGCCGACGCGTTCGAAAAGTCCGAACGCGCGGTCCGCGCCGAGGAGCACCGGGAGCGCGCCGAGCAGTTGAGCTTCCGCTTCATCGATCTCGATCGACGCTTCGGAATATGACGCCGCGACGACCCGCTCGCGCGTTCGTAGACGTTTAACGTCACGATCAGTTTCGGCTTTGCAGGAACGCGGCGGCACCCGGCTTTAATCAGTTCGCTGTATGGAAATGTCAGACCCGAAAGGAGGTCACCATGTCCGACCATGCCGAACTGACGATCGTCGCGAGCGACGTTCGCGACCAATTCCGCCGGGACATCGAGGCGTTCGAAGCGCTCGAACGGCGCCTGCTCGCCGAAGAACGTCGCGAACGCGCGCGCGACCTCAGCGCGCGTTTCGTCGGCCTCAAACTGACGCTCGCCGATTAGGAGCGCTCGTTGATCTGCGGCGGTGCGTTTCCTGCCTTGCGTTCGCGCAGCGCCAGAAACAGCCCCGCGCCGATGATGACGACCACGCCGATCAGCGTCGACAGCGTCGGCAACTCGCCGAAAAACAGCCAGCCGAACGCGGCGGCAAAGCCGATCATCGTATATTGATACGGAACGACCACGCTCGCGGGCGCGAGCCGCAGCGAGCGGTTGACGCACAACAGCCCCGCCGCCGAGGCGACCCCCGCCAGCGCAAACCAGATCCAGTCGGCCGGGGCCGGCGTGATCCAGCCCGACGGCGCCATCAGCGCCGAGCCGAGCAGCGCGGTGCCGACGAATTGCTGCGACGCCAGCGCGATCTCCGGCGTCTGCCGAAGAAACCGCGTGATCAGCATCAGCGCCGCGAACAGGATGCTGGCCAGGATCGCGATCAGCGCCGGCCAGCTCATGGTCTGCGGCGACGGCTGCAGCGCGATCAGCACGCCGAGAAAGCCGATCAGGATCGCGATCATTTGTGGACGGTCGATCTTCTCGCCGAGAAACACCGCGGCGCCCACCGAGACGAACAGCGCCGAGGCCAGATAGAACGTGATGACGTCGGCGAGCGGCAGATACACCGTGGCGAGGAAGAACGCCGCGACCTCGAATGCCGAGATCAGCACCCGCACCAATTGCAGCCCCGGCCGCTCCAGCCGCGTGAACGCCGCACGCTGCCGCCAGATCAGCGGCGCGAGGACCACCAGGCCGGCGAACGCCCGCAGCAGCAGCAGTTGGCCGACCGGATAGGTCGCCACCACTTTCTTGCCGACCGCGTCTCCGAACGAAAACGCCAGCATCGCCAGCAGCATCAGGGCAATGCCGGCGGCCCGCGCGCCGTGTTCGTCGGGCCCGGTGGAGATTTTACGGAACAACCCCATATAACGAAGGCACCCTTGCGGACCGGACAGCGCGTTGGCGAGGCCGCTTATGACCCGGCGGTTCGCGCCGGCGCAAGGCCGATGGCCGGACGGATGCAGCGTCATATCGTGGCATCGCGGCCTCATACGGCGATCGAAGTGTTGCCGCGCCCCCTCCCCGTGCGATACGGATGGCCCCATGAAATTCCTCGATGAAGCTAAGGTTTACATCCGCTCCGGCGACGGCGGGAACGGTTGCGTGGCGTTCCGCCGCGAGAAGTTCATCGAGTTCGGCGGACCCAATGGCGGCAATGGCGGCCGTGGCGGCGACGTCGTGGTCGAGGCCGCCGATGGCCTCAACACCCTGATCGATTACCGCTACCAGCAGCACTTCAAGGCCCAGAAGGGCGTCAATGGCATGGGCAGCGACCGCCACGGCGCCAACGGCAAGGACATCGTGCTCAAGGTGCCGGTCGGCACCCAGATCATCGATGAAGACAAAGAGACGCTGCTCCACGACTTCACCAAGGTCGGCGAGCGGTTCGTGCTGGCCGAGGGCGGCAATGGCGGCTTCGGCAACGCGCATTTCAAGTCCTCGACTAATCGGGCGCCGCGCCACGCCAATCCCGGCCTGCCCGGCGAGGAGCGCTGGATCTGGCTGCGGCTGAAGCTGATCGCCGACGCCGGCTTGGTCGGCTTGCCGAACGCAGGCAAGTCGACGTTCCTGTCGAAGGTCAGCGCGGCAAAGCCGAAGATCGCCGACTATCCGTTCACCACCCTGCATCCGCAGCTCGGCGTGGTGAATTCGGACGGCCGCGAATTCGTGCTGGCCGACATCCCCGGACTGATCGAGGGCGCCCATGAAGGCGCCGGCCTCGGCGACCGCTTCCTCGGCCATGTCGAGCGCTGCCGGGTGTTGCTGCATCTGATTGACGCCACCTGCGAGCACGCCGGCAAGGCGTACAAGACGGTGCGCGGCGAGCTCGAGGCCTATGCCGACACGCTGACCGACAAGATCGAGATCGTCGCGCTGAACAAGATCGACGCCGTCGAGCCGGACGAACTCAAGAAGCAGAAGGACCGGCTGAAACGCGCCGCCAAGAAGACCCCCCTTCTGATCTCCGGCGTCACCGGCGCCGGCGTGCCGGAAGCGCTGCGCGCACTCGCCGCAGTGATCGGCGAAGCGCCGGTGTCCGACAAGGCGATCGGCACGGCGCAGAACGCCGCCGACGCCAAGCCGTGGGCGCCGCAGGACGTCTGAGGCGCAGAACGTCGGATCAGGCCCGTCCCGACGGTGTCGCCTTTGGCGAGCGCGGTCCGCAGCTTTCGCGTGTCGTGTTGATCCTCCGCGACATCGCGACCCTGGGCATCCAGCCGACACGGACCTGACGTCCTTTGAAGCGCTCGCCAGTGGCAGGCGAAGTCGTGGGCGTGCTTATGGGCTGAGAGCCCGGCGGACAACGTCCATATACGTATTGGTCACCGTGCTGCTGACCTTCCGCGACTCGTGAATCTGCTTGGAATAATGCAGCGCGAAATAGGTCCGCGCCGACATCAGCATCAGCGATATGACCTCCACTTCGCTCGCCGAAAGCTTGCGGATCTGCCCCTCCCGGGATGCGCGCGCCAGTTCGGCGCGATAGCCCTTCAGAATGCTCTCGAAGTAGTCGTGATGGGGAGCCGGGGTGAAGATCTCCGCTTCATTCAGGACGCGTGCGAAGAAGCGGTTGCCATGAAGAAACTCGAAGAAGGCATCGAAGGCGATGCGTTCGCGCTCATAGAAATCGAACGTGTCGCCGACCCGCGATCGGATATGCCCACGCAGCTTCTTTCCAAAGATAGGCACGAGTTCTTCAAAGATGGCCTCGCGGGTTTCGAAGTAATTGTAGAATGTGCCCTGCGCGATCCCGGCCTTGTCGGTGATCCGCGCAACTGAAGCGCCCGCAAAGCCGACTTGCGCCACGATTTCCGCTGCGGCGACGTAAAGACGCTCTTTGATCGCGGCCGAGTTTTCAGCACGTTTGCCCATCTTTTCGCTCCTGCCGCTCTGTAACATCCGATGGGCAGGGCGCAATCGGCAAACGTGATCCATGAGTCACCAGTCATTTTTATTGACGCGCGCCGTTTGCAAGTGCATGTCTTTCCGCAAAACACGGAGGAAGACATGAGACGAGGGTTAGTGGCGGCGGCAATTGTGAGCCTTTTCGGCGCAATGGCTCCGCAATTCGCATTCGGCGACAGCGGCGCCGTGAAGGTCGGCGTCCTCACCGACATGAGCGGCACCTTCGCCGACATGTCAGGGAGCGGAACCGTCTTCTCGGTCGAGCGCGCGATTGCGGATTCCGGCGGAAACGTCAGCGGCAAACCGATCAAGCTCGTGGTCGCCGATCACCAGAACAAAGCCGACATCGCGAGCTCGATCGCGCGGAAATGGTTCAGCGAAGACGGCGTCGACGTCATCGTCAACGCGGCCGGATCAGCGGTCGCCCTCGCCGTGGTCGAGATGGCCAAAACCTACAACAAGACCGCGCTGGTGACCGGAGCGCTGTCGACCCGCCTGACCAACGAATCCTGCAGCCCAAACAGCATTCACTACGGCCTCGACACATACGCGCTGTCGAACGGCGCAGTGCAGGCGCTCTCGCAGCAGGGGGTCAAGTCCTGGTACTTCATCGTCGCCGATTACGCGTTCGGCATCTCCATGCAACGGGATTCCGAAAACTTCATCAAGGCCGCCGGCGGCACGGTGAAGGGCGGCATCCGCCACCCGCTCAATTCCAGCGATTTCTCCTCCTATCTCCTGCAGGCCCAGGCGTCCAACGCTGATGTCATCGCCCTCGGTAGCGGCGGGTCGGATATCGTCAGTATGATCAAGCAGGCGAAAGAATTCGGTGTTGGGGGCGGTTCGCAAAAGCTTGCAGCTCTCGCTTTGTTCATTTCCGACGTGAACTCGATGGGCGTTGAAAATGCGCAGGGGATGAATCTGGTCGAGGGATTCTACTGGAACTACGATGACGGCAGCCGCGGTTTTTCGAAGCCCTTCTACGACAAATTCAAGCGGATGCCGACGGTCTACCAGGCTGCCGATTACTCGGGCCTGCGCCACTACCTCAAATCAGCGCTCGAGGCCGACTGGACCGACGGAAAGGGCATCGTCGCCCAGATGAAAAAGGGCCGGATCGACGATTTCTTTGCGCGCGGCGGCTATATCCGCGAGGATGGGCTACTGGTCCACGATTTGCTGCTCGCCCGCGTTCGCAAACCGGCCGACATCAAGCAGCCCTGGGACTATTACGACATTCTGCAGACCATTCCCGGCGACACCGCATTCCAGCCGCTCAGCCTATCGCGTTGCGAAATGATAACGGGAAAGGCCGCGAAGCAATGATCTGGGATCAATACGACACGACTCTCGGGCGCGCGATCAAGACAACGGCCCAGCGGGCAAGAGACGCGACCGCGATCATTTTCGATGAGCGCAATGGAGCGCGCTCACTCAGCTGGATGGACGCCGACGAGCAATCCGATCGCATTGCCGTCTGGCTGCACCGACAGGGTATTGAACGCGGCGACCGTGTCGGTGTGATGTGCACCGTCAGGCCCGAGTACATTCTCATCTATATGGCCTGCGTGAAGCTCGGGGCAGTGCTCGTCGGCGTCAACGCCCTTTACAAGGGTCAGGAAGTCTCCCAACTTGTTGCACGGACGTCTCCCAAGATACTCTTCGTCGTCGAACGGGATGGCGACCGTCCAGTCTGCGACGAAATTGCCGAAGTCCTGGCGGATGGCGGCGGATGCCGAGTGGTCAAGCTTCACACCGATCAGCCGCAACAAGGATTGTTGTTCGACGCGATCGCCGAAACTCCGACAAGCGAGCAGCGGCATTGGCTCGCCCAACGGATTGCCGAGATCGATCCGGACGACGCAGCCCTGTTCGTCTTCACGTCCGGATCGACGGGCGTGCCCAAAGCCGTCGTCCTGACGCATCGCAACCTGATTGTGAACCTGGCCGTTCAAATTCGCTGTTTCCAGATGAAGGCGGACGATCGGCTTCTGGTCCATATGCCCCTCAACCATGTCGGCGCAGCGACGGAACTCGTTGTCCCGTCGTTCCTGCTCGGATCATCGATGGTGCTGATCGAGCGCTTCGATCCGCAGCACGCGCTCGACGTCGTTGCCCGGCACCGCGTCACGTTCCTGCACCAGGTCCCGGCGATGTACATCAAGGAGTTCAATCTGCCGAACTTCGAGCAATACGACCTGTCCTCGCTGCGCACGATGACGGTCGCGGGGGCGACCACGCCACCCGCCGTCATGGCGAAGATGATGGAGAAGGTCCCCCAGGTCTTTACCGGTTACGGCATGACGGAGCTGGGCGGCTTCGTCACCTACACCGACGCGAACGACGACCCCGATACGATTTCGTTTACGGTCGGAAAGATCGCGCCCGAGTTCGAATTGAAGATCGTCGACGACGACAAGAAGGAAGTCCCAATAGGTGCGCGCGGTGAGGTCGCCCTCCGCGGCGATTGCTGCTTCAAGGGATATTTCGGCGATGAAGCCTCCACAAACGAGGCTCTCGACAAAAACGGGTGGTACTACAGCGGCGACATCGGCGTTCTCGACGAGAGGCGCTATCTGACGCTGGTCGACCGGAAGAAGCTGATGTTCATCACCGGCGGCTATAACGTCTATCCGCGTGAGATCGAGGATTACGTCGGCCGGCATGATGCGGTGGAGTTTGCCGCATGTCTTCCCAAGCCGCACGATGTGATGGGCGAGGTCGGAGTCCTCTTCGTCAAGCTCAAGGACGGCACCGTTCGCGACACCACGGCCATCGAGCAATTCTGCGTCGATGGCCTCGCGGCCTACAAGGTCCCGCGGGACATCCGGGTCCTCAAGGAATTTTCTCTCACCCCGATCGGGAAGATCGACCGGCAAAAGCTGAGTGAATCGGTCCGCTGAGTTGTTTGCCACGGGACATCATTGCCCGGCACTCCACGCTCGCCCTCGCGCGGGCACCGCGAACGTGCCGGCGTCATCACAAGGAGATCGACTTGCCGATTGACCGGAATGCCTTGGGAGCAACGCGCTCGGCGACCAACGTGATCACGCCGCGATGGGTGCTTGCTTATGCATCGGCGCTGGGACTGTCGTCCGAATCTTACCTGGACGACAGCCGGCCTTCGACGCTGATCATTCCTCCGACCTTCTGTGTCTGTTTGGAGTGGACACTCTCCGACATGGAGCGCGGCGTCAGCTCGCTCGGACTACGCGCCGACGAACAGCGAGGCTCGGTCCATGCGCTCCAGGACTCTCGATTTGAGCGCCCCCTGAAACTGGGCATGCGCGTTCGGACCGATAGCCGGGTGGAATACATCGGACGGACCAGCGCGGGCGCTTATGTTCTCACCAGTTTTCGGCATACCGATGACGAGACGGGCGATCGTCTGATCACGTCGTACTCCGGGGCCATTCTGCGTGGCGTCGATTTCGCGGACGCTCCGCTCGGAGAGTTGCCGTCCGACCTCGCCGATGAGTCGGCTTCCGGCCTTGCGCAAGTCTCGCTGCCTGCGCTGCAATTGGAACGAACACTGCCCCATATCTATTCCGAGTGCGCTCGCATCTGGAATCCGATTCACACCGAAACTGCCGTTGCCAGAGCCGTTGGCCTCGACGACATCATTGTTCATGGCACCCTAACCTGGGCATTGGCCGCACGAGAGATTTGTCGCTCAGTCGACGCGTCCGATTTGGGGCGCCTTGGTCGCCTGTCCGCACAATTCCGTGCTCCGCTCGTCGCGGGCCGCACCATGACGATCCGACCGAACGAAATCCAAGCCAATGGCCAGTTGCGGTTTTCTGCAGTCAACGAGCAGGGAAGAACAATCCTCGCCAACGGTCTCCTTGAAATCCTGCACTGATGCAGCATCCCGACGCAACGGGCTGCTTGACAGTCCATGATCGACCTCACATCACGATCATCGTAGCGATCCCGGCGATCGCTTGAAAGACAAGACGGATCTTTTCTACGACGCCTTGTCGGGGAGCTGATTGTCGTCGATCCGGTAGTCATCGGTTCAACGCGGAACAACACGCCGTCCAGCTAGTTACGCGACGTACCTGTAAACGGAGAACGAGCCATCGATGTTCGGAACGACGGCTAGGGTCGGGAACCAACCCGATCGCAACCTGATCTAAACGTGGCGCCGTCGGGCTCGCGCAGCTCCAGCGTCGGCCGCGTCAAGATCGCGACCTTCAATATCAACAACGTCAACAAGCGGCTGCCGAACCTGCTGCAATGGCTCCGCGCTGCCAAACCCGACATCGTCTGTCTGCAGGAGCTCAAGGCCGAGCAGCGCAAATTTCCCGAGCAGGCGCTGCACGACGCCGGCTACAACGCCGCCTGGGTAGGGCAGAAGACCTGGAACGGCGTGGCGATTCTCGCACGGAAGCGGTCGCTGATCGTGACCCAAACCAAACTACCCGGCGACGCCGACGACCAGCAAGCGCGCTACATCGAAGCGGCGATCGGCGGCATCTTGGTCGGGTGCGTCTACGCGCCGAACGGCAACCCGCAGCCGGGTCCGAAATTCGACGACAAGATATCTTGGATGAAGCGGCTCAATCGGCATGCCGGAAAGCTGCTCGCTTCCGGTGCGCCGGTGGTCATCGCCGGCGATTTCAACGTCGCGCCGACGGCGTTGGACATCTACCCGACCAAGTCCTGGAACGAGGACGCCCTGATCCAACCCGAGAGCCGCCGCGCGTATGCCAAGCTGCTCGGCCAGGGCTGGACCGACGCGGTCCGTGCTTTGCACCCCGACCAGCGCGTCTACACCTTCTGGACCTATTGGCGGAACCGCTTCGAGCGGGATGACGGGCTGCGGCTCGACCATCTGCTGGTGAGTCCCGAGCTTGCGTCACGCCTTTTTGCCGCCGGCGTCGATCGCGCCGTCAGGGCGCGCGAAGGCGCCAGCGATCACGCGCCGGCTTGGATCGTGTTGAAAGCGCCAAGCCCCCGCTGATCGCGCTGCTCCGCGAGCGGAAGGAACGGAATCGCGCATTGTCACTTTGAGAACAATCGACGATTTCAACACACGCGGTTCACAAGCGAGAGAGTATCAGTGAGTGAGACGACGATGAAGGCTGACCGACTTGCGGCTCGCGGTAGCGCCGTCGTTGCTATTCCCGCCCACGATGAAGCTCAACGAATTCATCGCTGTCTTTCGGCGCTGGCCATGCAGCGTGACGAAGTCGGCGCCCCGATCCGCGCCGGCGCGTTCGAGATCCTGGTCTTCGCCAATAATTGCACCGATGCCACCCCAGACGTCGTGCGAACCTTCGCGGCTTCCGTGCCGCATCCCATCCTCGTCATCGAGGCGCAGTTGCCGCCCGGGCAGCGCTCCGCTGGGGCCGCACGCAAGCACGCGATGGATCTGGCTGCCGCGCGGCTGAACGAACGGGGTGCGTTCGACGGCGTAATTCTCACCACCGACGCCGATAGCTGCGTTGCGCCCACCTGGTTCGCCGCGACGATGCGGGAACTGCAGAGCGGCGTCGATTGCGTGGCGGGCTACATCGACGCCGAGCCGTTCGAAATCGTCAGTCTCGGCGATGCGTTTCTCGCGCGCGGCCGGCTTGAAGATACCTACCTCCGACTCCTCGCGGAGATCGACGCGCGCTGCGACCCGCGGCCGCACGACCCTTGGCCAAACCATCGGGTGTCGTCCGGCGCGAGCCTGGCGCTGACGCTCGCCGCTTACGAGGCGGTGGGCGGATTGCCGCCGCGCCCGGTGGGCGAAGACGTCGCGCTGACGGCCGCGCTCGAGCACTTCGGCTTCAAGGTGCGCCATTCGATGGCTGTATCGGTGTTGACATCATGCCGGCTCGACGGCCGTGCCCAGGGCGGAGCGGCCGATACGATGCGGCTGCGCCACGCGGAGACCAATGCCCCCTGCGACGAAGACCTCGAACCGGCCCTGCAAGCGACGCGGCGGGCGATCTACCGCGGTCGTCTTCGACGCCTGATCGCCGAGCGCCCGAAGCGGCCGGATCTGCCGCGCGGATGGCAAGTATCGAACGCCGCGATGAAGTTGCTTACCCAGCCCGGCGTCCCGTTTGCGGATGCCTGGCAACGAATATCGAATGACAGCCCGGCGTTGCGTCGGGGCGCGCCGTTGCGCCCTTCCGATCTGCCACGGCAGATCGCGATTGCAAAAATGGTTTTACGGCAGCTCCGTCTTGAGGTCAGCGCGCCGACAATCGCTCCAGCCGATATATCTCGTCACGCACGACGGTTCGAACCGGCAGCCGAGTGGCGACCGCGGTCGCGAATTGATCACTCGCGTCGCGTCCGGTCAGCGGATAATCCGTCTCGCCCAGCCAATGGCACTGAATGATTTCGCCCTCCGGCCGCAGCGCTTCGACGCAACGCTGCGCCACGCGCAGCAAGTCGGCCTGCGAGAAGTAATACAAGACCTCGGATAGCACGATCAGGTCGAAACAGCCGGGCGGGAAATCCTGCGGCAGCGTGGCGACCGCGAAACTCACATTGGCGGGAGCCGCGGCGCGGGCTGCGGCGATCGCCGTCGAAGACGCGTCGATCGCCGTCAGCGCGACGCAGTGCCGCGCAAGCTGCGCGCTCAGCACGCCGATCGAGCAGCCGACTTCCAGCGCTTCGTCGAATCGCTGCCGGCCGAGCGCGCCAATCGTCGATCGGTATTTTTCGCGCTCGTAGTCACTGCTGCGGAAACGCCACGGATCGATATCCGAGCGGTACTTATCCTCGAAGTAATCCGCCGGGATCGTCTCGGTTCTTCGGCTCATGGGGGGGCACTTTCAGATAGTGCTCGAATTGGCCGAGGAACGGCGCCAGCCGGTCATCGGTGAAGCGAAAGCCGTTCGGATCGTCGTCGATCAGACCGGTCATCTGCGAAACATGGGCGTTGATCGCGGCGCGTTTGCGGGCGCGCTGCGCCGAGATGTCGAGGCGAAATCCTCGGGGCGGCGGCCGGTCCAGCGGCAACGACGGATCGAGATGCCAGCCCCAGATCGGAAACGCCCACAAGGCGATGCCAGGGTTACGCCGGCACACCGCCTCGGCAATGCGCGCAGAGGCCTCGTGATCGCAATGCGGATCGCCGTCCCAAGTCACGAACAGCGATTTCGCGCCCGCGTGCGCGCAGATCGCGGCAATTGCATCCACGGCGGCCTCGAACGGCGGACCCTCGGTCGGCGCCTGGGTGTCAGGCAGGCCGAGATGATGTAACTGGTCACGCGGCAGACCGAGAATCGACGTGGCGTCTTCCAGTTCGGTCCGGCGCAATTCGATCATTCGTTGCCGGGGATACTGCTGCGACTGCGGATGTGAGGCGCCGCCATCGGTGATCAGGACGACGTCGACGCGCTCGCCCGCGTCGCAAGCGGCTGCTATCAATCCACCGGCGCCGAGCGACTCGTCATCAGGATGCGGCGACAGCAGCACCCACGGCGCGCCGCCGGTGAGGTCGCGCAGCGAACCCAGCGGCAGATGGCGAACTCCGTCGAGATACTCTGATGCGTTCAATCAAAACTCTCCCGCCGGCGCCGATGAGTTCAGCCACGCGCGCGCGGCGTTGCTCATCGCAAGGTCCGGCACCGGTTGTCGCAAATAGGTCGACAGGTCGCGACAGATCCGCTCGATTGGATCTGGCCGATTGAATGCGAGCAGACCGGCGCCTCGCTGCACCGTCTCCATCACGTCGAGCGCGGATCGTTCGGTGACCATCCGCGTCATGTTGGCGAAAGCCACGGTCGCGTCAGGATTGCAATGCCCGCCGCCGAACCGGCGCGCGGCCTCTTCGACCCAGAAGCGCGCGGTGCGGGCTGCGGCGACGCAACCGGCGACGCGCTGCAACTGATAGGGGTCCTCCGCACGCCCCCGCGAGATCAAATGATCGCGGAACAGCTCGACCAGCCGCTCGGTTGCACCGAGATGCGCGGCGCAGAACCGCCAGGCGCCGCCCGAAAACCACGGCTGACGCATGAAGTCGCCGGCCGAGCCGACGATCTCGTCGCTGCCGATGGGGATGCCCGTCAGATCAACCGCACCGGTCGCGGTTGATCGCATGCCCTGCGCGGTCCAGCCACTGAGATCCACCGGATGGTCCGGCGCAAGCCGCAGCAAACACATCAGCTGATCTTCGCCAGCCTTGGCGGTGACGATCGGTCGTGTCACGAAGCCGGCTCCGGAGGCGAGGATCTTGCGGCCGACGAGCTCGGCGCGACTGCCATCGGTCACAATCTTCAGCCCGGCCGCGTCGTCAGCGCCCCAGACTGCGGCCAGTGCGCCATCGCCGACGTCTGAAGCAAGCGAAGCCTGCTGCGCCTTCGTGCCGTAACGGCAGACCAAAGCAATCGCGTTGATGTGACCTTCGATCAGCCTCGCGATCGAGAGGTCGGCAGCGCCGAGCAACCGCAGCACGGTGCATAATTCGCCTTGGTGTTCGGGCTCGCTCAGCCCCGACCCGCGCAGGGCTTCCGGAAACGCGGCCATCGCCAGACCGGACCGCCGAAACTCAAGCCAAAGACGATCATCGACCGTTGCGGCAGCATCCGCAGCCGGCGCGTAGTCGAACGCCCTGGCGGCGAACAGCTCGGTGCGAGCGAGCAGAAGCTGGATGTCGGTTGGCGCTAGAATGGGAGTTACTCATTCGGCTGAAACGGGAACATGCTCGGATATGAATTCCAGCCTCACCGCAAGGTTCCGGCATCGGCGGCCCCGAGCGCGTCGTGGATGCACGGGACCACTCACCGTGCCTCTCGGTGCGGGGTATGGACGGCCGCGGCGCGCTTCTGATTCTGAGTGTCACCCCGTCGAGCAGCCCACGGCCGGAAAAGACGGGCGTCGCGGATTGCGGTCACCGGCCTGATTTGGCCGATTCACCGGAAAGGAGGACCGCGGCGCGGCTTGCGCCGGCGGGTGCCGTGCTGCAAAACGACGTCGTTCCCGTTGATGTCGGCGCGACAGCGCGCGTAACCCAGACCGGTCCGATGGCCCGCCCGAAGCTTCATGATTTCCGCCGTCTCGTCGTCAAGGTCGGCTCCTCGCTGCTGATCGATTCCGGCGCCGGCGAGGTGCGGGCGGACTGGCTCGCCGCGCTCGCCGCCGACATCGCCGAACTGCATCGCGGCGGCCGCGACGTAATGATCGTCTCGTCCGGCTCGATCGCGCTGGGTCGCAGCCGGCTCAAGCTGCCGCGCGGCGCACTGAAGCTCGAGGAAAGCCAGGCGGCCGCGGCTGTCGGCCAGATCGCGCTGGCCCGGACCTGGTCGGAAGTACTCGGCAGTCATGGCATCGGCGCCGGACAGATCCTGGTGACACTGCAGGACACCGAGGAGCGGCGGCGCTACCTCAACGCCCGCTCGACCATCGCCAAGCTGCTGGAATGGCGCGCGGTGCCGGTGATCAACGAGAACGACACCGTCGCCACCAACGAAATCCGCTATGGCGACAACGACCGTCTCGCGGCGCGGGTCGCCACCATGGCGAGCGCCGATCTGCTGATTCTGCTGTCGGACATCGACGGCCTCTACACCGCGCCGCCCGGCAGCAATCCGGATGCGAAACTGATCCCCGAAGTCGAATCCGTCACTGCGGAGATCGAGTCGATGGCCGGCGCCGCGGGCTCGGAGCTGTCGCGCGGCGGGATGCGGACCAAGATCGAGGCTGCCAAGATCGCGACCTCGGCCGGCACCCACATGCTGATCGCCTCCGGCAAAATCGACCATCCGCTGAAGGCGATCGCCGAAGGCGGCCCCTGCACCTGGTTCCTGACGCCCGCCAACCCGGTCACAGCGCGCAAGCGCTGGATCGCCGGATCGCTCGAGCCGAAGGGCACGCTGACGATCGACGCCGGCGCCGTCTCGGCATTGCGCGCCGGCAAGAGCCTGCTGCCGGCCGGCGTGATCCGGGTCGACGGCCAGTTCGCGCGCGGCGACGCGGTGATCGTGCGCGGCCCTGACACCCACGAGATCGGCCGTGGGCTGGTCGCCTACGACGCCGACGACGCCGACAGGATCAAGGGCCGCTCCTCGCCCGACGTGATGATGATCCTCGGCATCAGCGGCCGAGCCGAAATGATCCACCGCGACGATCTGGTGGTGGGAACGGCGCCGGGCTGAGGTCAGGGCGCGAGATCCTGGCGGGACCGATCCTGTCTGCCGTGGAGCACGCGAATGATCTTGATGCCGCTCGCCTCAGCCACATAGAAAATCAGATAGCGCTTGACCGGGAAACTTCGCACAGCCGCGGAGATTTCCGGACGCAATCGCCCGGCGTTGGGGTTGTCGGTCAGCATGGCAAAGGCAGCGGTGATCTGTTCGATCATCGCATCTGCGGCCTTCTCGCTGTCGGCCGCAATGAACGACCATATCGCGTCGAGGTCGACGCGGGCTTTCGGACTGATGCGGCGGTTATGCGCCACGCTTTTGGGCGGCAACGGCGCGATCGGCTGCGAGGCGCTCACGCCCGCGTCGCTTGATGTCTTCCATCAAAGTCTTCGGATCGAATTCTTCCATCGGCCCGCTATCGAGCCCCTGCTGGATTTCGGCGCGCAGCGCATCCAGCTTCGCTTCCCGGGCCTCCATCAGGCGAAGGCTTTCGCGCAGCACGTCTCCGGCCGTCTCGAAGCGGCCGCTTGCGACAAGACCTTCGACAAAGGCCTCGGAGTGCTCGTCGAGCTTATAGCTGCCGGCCATCTGCGCCTCCTGGGGACACGCAAAATGATAGTGATCGCCCGGTTTGTCCGCAACTGGCTTGGCGGACCCGCGATTTGCCCCTATTTACATGACGCAACACGGATTTTTAGGCTCAGCCGCCCATGACCGCATCCCTCAAAGCCAATGACGGCAGCGCCGAGCTCGCCGCGCTGATGACCGACCTCGGGCGCAGGGCACGCGCCGCCGCGCGGGTGCTGGCGCTGGCGCCGCCGGAGCAGAAGAACCGGGCGCTGGAGGCGATGGAACGGGCGATCCGGGCCGGCGCGGCCGCGATTCTCGACGCCAATGCCGAGGATGTCGCCGATGCCAAGGGCTCCGGCGCCAACTCCGCTTTCCTCGACCGGCTGACGCTGACCCCGGCGCGGGTCGAGGCCATGGCGGAAGGCATCGCCGTGGTGCGCGGCATCGCCGATCCGGTCGGCGCCGTGACCGAGAGCTGGCAGCGGCCGAACGGCATGACCATCGAGCGCGTCCGGGTTCCGCTCGGCGTTGTCGCGGTGATCTTCGAGAGCCGCCCCAACGTCACCGCCGACGCCGGCGTGCTGTGCCTGAAATCGGGCAACGCGGTGATCCTGCGCGGCGGCTCCGAGAGCTTCCGCTCCGGCCGTGCGATCCACGCCTGCCTGGTGCAGGGTCTTCGCGAGGCGGGATTGCCCGAGGCGGCGATCACGCTGGTGCCGACCCGCGAACGCGCCGCCGTCGGCCTCCTGCTCGGCGGCCTCAACGGAACCGTCGATGTGATCGTGCCGCGCGGCGGCAAGAGCCTGGTCGCCCGCGTCGAAAGCGAGGCCCGGGTGCCGGTGTTCGCGCATCTCGAAGGCATCAATCACGTCTATGTCGATCGCACCGCGGACCTCGATATGGCGAAGTCGATCGTGCTCAACGCCAAGATGCGGCGCACCGGCGTCTGCGGCGCCGCCGAGACGCTGCTGATCGATCGCGCCGCCGCCGACACCCACCTTGCGCCGCTGGTCGGCATGCTGATCGACGCTGGGTGCGAGGTGCGCGGCGACGACGCCGTGCAACGCGCCGACGCGCGGGTGAAGCCCGCCACCGATCAGGATTGGGACACCGAGTATCTCGACGCGGTTATCGCCGCGAAGGTGGTCGACGACGTCGACGATGCAATCACGCACATCCATGAGCACGGCTCGCATCATACCGACGCGATCGTCGCCGAGGATGCCAAGACCGCGGCCAAATTTCTCGGCGAAGTGGATTCCGCGATCGTGCTGCACAATGCCTCGACCCAGTTCGCCGATGGCGGCGAGTTCGGCTTCGGCGCCGAGATCGGCATTGCCACCGGCAAATTCCACGCCCGCGGCCCGGTCGGCGCCGAGCAACTCACCACCTTCAAATATCGCATTCACGGCACCGGACAGACCCGGCCGTGAACGCCACGACCCGCACGCGCGGAGCCTGAGTTGACGCCGGATCCCGTGGCCGCCCGCCGCGCCATTCCGGCGTACAGCCCCGGGATGCGGATCGGCCTGCTCGGCGGCTCGTTCAATCCACCGCATGAAGCGCATCGCGCGATCAGCCGCTTCGCGCTGACGCGGCTGAAGCTCGACCGGATCTGGTGGCTGGTGTCGCCCGGCAATCCGCTCAAGGATGTCTCGGGCCTACGCGAACTCGATGCCCGCGCCGCCGCCGCGCAGGCAGTGGCCGACGATCCGCGCATCCAGGTGAGCTGCCTCGAAGCCGCGATCGGGACCCGTTACACCGCCGACACCATCGACTATCTGCTCCAGCACTGCCCGGGCGCACACTTCGTCTGGATCATGGGCGCCGACAATCTGGCTCAGTTCCATCGCTGGCAGCGCTGGCGACGGATCGCGGATTCCCTGCCGATCGCCGTGATCGACCGCCCACCGGCCACCTTCCGCGCCCTCGCCGCGCCGGCCGCACAGACCCTGAAACGCTACCGCCTCCCGAGCACGGCGGCGGCGAGCCTCGCGGATCGTCCCGCGCCGTCGTGGATATTCCTGACAGGGCTGAAATCGCCGCTGTCCTCGACGTCGCTTCGGAACCCCGACGGAAGTTGGAAGAAATGAGGCGTCCGCGCCGTCTGGAATGTTGAAAGCGCCGACCCCACATCCGTGGAGCAGGATGACGCATCTTCGAATCGTCCGTCTGCCCTCGTTTCTTGTTCGGGCATGATCTTTTCCGAAAACCGGTCTCCACTTTTCGGGATCATGCTAGTATGGCTCTCAGGCGCCGGGATTCGGCGCGCGCGATACAGTGAAAGGAATGGTCCCTGGCCACATCTGTATTGTCCAAGGCGGATTTGCCGAAGTCGGTCGCGGAGGAGATAGTCCCCGCGAAGACAGTCAAGGCGAAGACCGCCAAAGCGAAGACTGCCACGTCGAAGACCGCTGCTTCGAAGACTGCTGCCTCTAAGACTGCTGCTGCATCGAAGACTGCTGCTGCATCGAAGACCTCTGCCTCGAAGACCCCTGCCTCGAAGACCCCTGCCTCGAAGACCGCTGCCTCGAAGACCGCGGCCTCGCGATCTGCCAAGGCCGAGGCGACGCCTCCTGATGCGATCTCCACGACGCATGGGACCGCCGAGGAAACGCTGCAGCTGATCCTCTCCCGCCTCGACGACATGAAGGCGGAAGAAACAGTGGCGATCGATCTCCGCGGCAAATCGGCGATGTTCGACTACGTGGTCGTCACCAGCGGGCGGGTCAACCGCCACGTCGGCGCGATCTCGGAGAACGTCTCGAAAGCGCTGAAAGAGGCCGGCATCTCCAAGATCCATGTCGAGGGCCTGACCAATTGCGATTGGGTCCTGATGGATTGCGGCGACGTGGTGCTGCATGTGTTCAGGCCGGAGGTTCGCGAGTTCTACAACATCGAGCGGTTGTGGACCCAGGGACCTCAGCCGGCGAAGACGCTGTAGCAGCCACACAGTTGCGCGCGCTGTCCGCGATCGAGGCCGCGCGTCAATGCGTTTCGCTGGCGGCGCATTCCGCTGGCGGCGCGTTGCGAATGAGGCGGCGCAGCGCGAAAGGCCCCGGCCGATGCGGCTGACCGTGATTGCCATCGGCAAACTCAAGCAAGGCCCCGAGCGCGAACTCGCCGAGCGCTACCGTGGGCGGTTCGACGATCTCGGCCGCAAGCTCGGCTTTCGCGGCCTCGACATCCATGAAATCGCCGAAAGCCGCGCCCGCGACGCCGCCGGCCGGATGGCCGAGGAAGCCGCCGCCATCGCGGCGCTGATTGCCGAGGGCAGCTCGCTGGTCACCCTCGACGAGCGCGGCAAGAGCGTCGACAGCGCGGCCTTCGCCGCCCAGCTCGGCCGCTGGCGCGATGAATCGGTGCCCGGCACTATTTTCGTGATCGGCGGGGCGGACGGACTTTTGCCTGAATTGCGGCGCAAGGCAAAGCTGTGCCTATCGTTTGGCGCCGCGACGTGGCCGCACCAGATGGTCCGAGTGATGCTGCTGGAGCAGATCTACCGGGCCGCAACGATTTTGGCGGGACATCCTTATCATCGTGCCTAGCGAGCGCTGCAGCGATCAGATGCATCACCCCTTGTCCATGGCTGCGAAGGACGACACCCCGGGCGCCGGCTGGCAGTCGGTCGCCTTGTTGTCGGCAAGCCTGGTCTCGGGTGGGTTCGCAGCGCAGCTTCCGTCAGGTTTGCTGGCTTCCGGTCTCGGGATGCTGCTGCCTTGCGCGATCATCACCGCCACGCAGGCGCAACCTGCGGCCGCGCCATCGCCGACGACCGATCTGATCAGGCAGCGCGAACAGGAACTCGAGGCCGCGCGCCAGCAGCAGAAACGCGCCTCCGAGCTTCAGGACAAGCTCCGAGCCGATCTCGCGGCGATCGGGGAAGACCGCACCAAACTCAATCAGCAACTGATCGACATCGCCGCCAAGGTGCGCGCGGTCGAGTCCAAGATCAGCGAAACCGAAGCGCGGCTCGGGCCGCTCGACGCGCGCGAGACGCAGATCCGTACCTCGCTCGAACGACGCCGCGGCGAAATCGGCGAAGTGCTGGCGGCGTTGCAGCGCGCCGGCCGCCGCGCTCCGCCAGCCTTGCTGGTGCGCCCCGAAGATGCGCTGCAGTCGCTGCGCACCGCGATTCTGCTCGGCGCCGTGGTGCCCGATCTGCGCGACCGCGCCGACCGCCTCGCCACCGATCTCGGCGAACTGATCGCGGTCCGCAAGACGATCGCGGCCGAGCGCGACCAACTCGCCGACGACCGCGCCGCAATGACCGCCGATCAGACCCGGCTCGCCGCGCTGATCGACGAACGCCAGCGCAAGCAGAGCGCGGTCGAGAAGGATATCGAAACCGAGCGCTCGCGCGCGCTGACGCTGTCGCGCCAGGTCGACAGCCTGCAGGGCCTGATCGCCAAGATGGAGCAGGACCTCAAGAGCGCCGCCAAGGCCGCCGCCGCCGCAACCCAGAAGGGTAGCCCCGTGGCCCTGAATGGTCAGCCCAATCTGGCGGCGCTGAAGGATCCCGGCCGGCTCAGCCCGGCGATCGCCTTCGCCTCGGCCAAGGGCATGCTTGCGTTTCCGGTCAATGGCAGCAGAATCCGCGAATTCGGCCGCGCCGACGGCGTCGGCGGGGTGGAACGCGGGATTTCGCTATCCACGCGGGCCGGCGCGCAGGTCACAACCCCGTGTGACGGCTGGGTTGTGTATGCTGGACCGTTTCGCTCGTACGGACAACTCTTGATCCTCAATGCCGGTGGCGGATATCATGTCCTGATCGCCGGGATGGAGCGCATTTCGGTTAACATCGGCCAGTTTGTGCTCACGGGGGAGCCGGTCGCGACGATGGGATCGACGTCGCAGGTCGCATCGATCCTGGCGGCGAACGCCAGTCAGCCCGTTCTCTATATCGAGTTCCGTAAGGACGGCACTCCCATCGATCCAGGCCCATGGTGGGCCGCAAATGAAGGCGAAAAGGTTCGCGGATGATGCGCAAGACTTCGGTAATCCTCCTCAGCGCCGTCACGGGCGCTGCGCTGACACTTTTCGTCACCCAGCCGCGGTCGGTGCTGATGGGTTCGACTGCGCGGGCCGCGACGTCTGACACCTATCGTCAGCTCAATCTGTTCGGCGACGTGTTCGAGCGGGTGCGTAGCGACTATGTCGAGAAGCCCGACGACTCCAAACTGGTGGAGTCCGCAATCAGCGGCATGCTGACCGGGCTCGACCCGCATTCGAGCTACATGGACGCCAAGAGCTTCCGTGACATGCAGGTGCAGACCCGCGGCGAGTTCGGCGGTCTCGGCATCGAAGTCACCATGGAAGACGGCCTGATCAAGGTGGTGTCGCCGATCGACGACACGCCGGCGTCGAAGGCCGGCATCATGGCCAACGACATCATCACCAATCTCGACGACGAAGCGGTGCAGGGTCTGACCCTGAACCAGGCGGTCGAGAAGATGCGCGGCCCGGTCAACACCAAGATCCGCCTGAAGATCGTCCGCAAGGGCCAGGACAATCCGATCGAGGTCACGCTGGTGCGCGACAACATCCGGGTTCGTTCGGTGCGCGCCCGCGTCGAGTCCGACGACATCGGCTACATCCGGATCACCACTTTCAACGAGCAGACCACCGAGGGCTTGAAGAAGGAGATCTCCAATCTCACCAGCCAGATCGGCGCCGACAAGCTGAAGGGCTTCATCCTCGACATGCGCAACAACCCCGGCGGTCTGCTGGAGGAAGCGGTGACGGTGTCGGATGCGTTCCTCGATCGCGGCGAGATCGTCTCGACACGTGGCCGCAACGCCGAGGAAACCCAGCGTCGCTCCGCGCATTCCGGCGATCTCACCAAGGGCAAACCGGTGATCGTGCTGATCAACGGCGGCTCCTCCTCGGCCTCTGAAATCGTCGCCGGTGCGCTGCAGGACCACAAGCGCGCGACGCTGGTCGGCACCCGGTCGTTCGGCAAGGGCTCGGTGCAGACCATCATCCCGCTCGGCTCCGGCAACGGCGCGCTGCGGCTGACCACGGCGCGCTACTACACGCCGTCCGGCAAATCGATCCAGGCCAGGGGCATCACCCCGGATATCGAGGTGCTGCAGGACGTGCCGGACGATCTCAAGGCGCGGACCGACACCAAGGGCGAAGCCTCGCTGCGCGGCCATCTGAAAGGCGCCGACGGCGACGAGAAGACCGGCTCGCAGTCCTACGTGCCGCCGGACGCCAAGGACGACAAGGCGCTCAAAACCGCCGCCGATCTGTTGCACGGCATCAAGGCCACCGTCACGGCGCCTGCGCCGGTGACGGGCGACAAGGCGGCGATCGACAAGCCGGCCGCCAACAAGGCCGCGAACTGATCAATCGCGTCTGCGCGGTTCCATCGACCAAGGGCGGCTTTCGGGCCGCCCTTTTTTTGGCCTTTGCTGATCAATGCGATCGGCCGATCGGTTGCGGACCGGGTGTGCCGCCCGTCCGCCGCGACGTGGTATCGTCGCGGCAGGTGATTCGGGAGACGGTTGTCTGTGTCGGCGGACGAACTGAGCACACCGCTGGGTCAGAAGCGCGGGCGACTGCGCCGCTTCCGCTTGCCGTTCACCATCACCCAGGCGATCGCGACGCTGCTCGGCGTCTTCCTGCTCGGCTTCCTCGGCTTCGCGCTGTTCAACAACGATCCGCTCGGCGGCGAGCCGACCGTCCAAGTGATGATCAAACCGCCTGCCCCCGACGAAAAGAAGGAAGCCGCCGCGCCCGCAGACAAGTCCTCCGCCGCCAAGGCGGCGAAGTCCGAGTTCGCCGAGGCGAAGGACGGCAAGGACGCGGTTCAGCCGGGGCAGAAGACCATCACCATCATCGACGGCTCCAAGGGCACCCGTCAGGACGTGGTGGTGTCGAGCGGCAGCGGCGACGACAAGGTCGACGCGCCGCCGGCCGAGCCGGCGATGGCCAATGGCATCAATCCGAAGCTGCTGGAGCAGTCGCGCTACGGCATGATCCCGGTCGCGGCCGGCGCGCTGAAGCCGGTGTCGGCCTATGCGATGACCACCGACGCCGACCGTGCCAAGGCCGAGAAGATGCCGACCATTGCGATCGTCGTCACCGGCCTCGGCGTCGGCGCGGCGCGGACCAATGATGCGGTGATCAAGCTGCCGCGCGCGGTGACCCTGGCGTTCACGCCCTATGGGTCCGACCCCGGCAAGCTGGTCGAGCAGGCGCGGGCGAAGCAGCACGAAGTGCTGCTGCAGATTCCGATGGAGCCGTTTGACTATCCGGACAACGATCCCGGTCCGCAGACCCTGCTCACCTCCGGCGCGCCGGAGCAGAACCTCGACCGCCTGACCTGGCACCTCAGCCGGATCCAGGGCTATGTCGGTCTGTCGAACTTCATGGGCGCACGCTTCGTCGCGACCGATGCGGCGATGCAGCCGATCATCCGCGAGGCCGCCAAGCGTGGGCTCGGCTATCTCGACGACGGCTCGGCCCCGCGCAGCGTCGCGCCGAGCCTGGCGAAATCGCTGGCGATGCCGTTCGCGCGCGCGGATTCCGCGATCGACGCCGTGCCGACCGCGGCCGAAATCGACAAGGCGCTGGCCCGGCTCGAGGCGCTCGCCAAGGAGCGCGGGAGCGCGGTCGGCACGGCCTCGGCGCTACCGGTGTCGATTGAACGAATTGTTAGCTGGAGCAAGAGCTTGGAGAGCCGCGGCATCCTGCTGGTGCCATTGACAATGGCGATGCTGAAATCAAAATCAACCTAGGGCGGCGGTTCTGCTAGAATTCGAATCGACCCTGTGGATTGGTGTTTTGAAGCGTTTTTCGCGCCATCCGATAACGGTTTCGCCTGAAAACGCTCGAGAGTCCGCGACCTGCGGACGGATGAGGCATTGACGGAATGGCGCGCTACGAAGACCTGCCCTATCGAACATGCGTCGGCATGATGCTGATCAACCGGGAGGGTCTCGTCTTCATCGGGCGTCGCGCTGGCGGCATCGAGCATGTCGACGACACCCACGTCTGGCAGATGCCGCAAGGCGGCGTTGATCCCGGCGAAGACACCTGGGAAGCCGCCAAGCGCGAGCTGTACGAGGAGACCAACGTCCGCTCGGTCGAAAAGATCGGCGAAGTTCCCGACTGGCTGATCTACGACATTCCGCGCACCGTCGCCGGCCGAGCCTGGAAAGGCCGCTACCGCGGCCAGCGCCAGAAATGGTTCGCGGTGCGCTTCACCGGCGCAGATTCCGAGATCGACGTCGGCGCGCCCGGCGGCCACAAGCCGGAATTCACCGGCTGGCGCTGGGAGCCGATGCAGAATCTCCCCGATCTGATCGTGCCGTTCAAACGGCCGGTCTATGAGCGGGTGGTGAAGGAATTCTCGCAGCTCGCGGTGGCGGTCTGAGGCCCTCGATACGACCGGTGCGAGCGCAGTGAGCCTCGAAGGCCGTCATCCTCGAGGTGTGAGCGTAGCGAGCCTCGAAGGATGCGGCGAGGCACGTCGCTTGTTGCCATCCTTCGGGCGCAAGAACGCCAGCATGACGGCTACTCAACGTCCTCTATCGGCCCGCCAGCGCCGCCTGCAGGATGTGGTCGCAATGCGCCTTGACGGTGTGATGCGCGAGCACATGCTCCCGCCCGGCCACGGCGATCGCGCGGAGCTTGTCCTTGTCGGCGAGCGCCGCGGTGACGGCGCGCACGAGTCCGCCCGGCTCGATGTCGTAATACACGCCATGGACGCCTGACAGCAGCGGCGCGTAGCGCAGGATGGTCGGGTTGTTCATCAGCGGCACCGCCTGCACGAGCGGCGCCTCGTAGTGGCGGTAGCAGTCCCAGCCCATGCCTTCCGGCGACCAGGCCAGCCAGGAATGCGACATCCGCTCCATGAAGGCATCGTAGGGCAGCCGCTCGGTCGGCTGGTCGATCCGCACGCCCATCGCCCGAAGCCGTTCGAGCTCGGGCAGGCCGGCGGCGCGCACCGTCGAATTGCCCTCGACCGCGCCCGAGAAGAAGATGTCGTGGGTCTTCTCCGGAAACGGCGCGTCGCGCCAGCGCTGGTCGAACCGGAACTGCGGCAGCGAGATCGGCTGCAGCCGGTCGATCCGGCGGCGCCATTTTTCGCTCCGGCGATAGCGCAGCGTCGGCAGATGCGGATGGATGGTGCCGGCCAGCACCTGCCATTTGTCGGCCGGCAGCTCGCGCTTGAAATACGCCTTGGCCTTGTCGAGCAGGAACACGCTGCTTTTCGAGATGCCGAATGAATCGTCCATCTCGACCGCGACCAGCGGCACCGGAACGTTCAGCCAGCGCAACACGCTGGGCCCGAACTGCCGCGTCAACGAGGCCCACGGGCTCTTGGGCGTGTAGAACATGCCGCGCGCCCAATAGCGCGGATGCCACGGCGAATAGCGCAGCGTGTTGACCACCACCACGTCGTATTTGCCTTCGCCCGCGGCGCGCAGTTCGCGCCAGATCCGGTCGGGCGTCGAGAAGCCGTCGAGCGGGCCGAAATCATTGGTGAGCTTGGTCCAGGTCCACAGGCACGTGGTGCGTTCGGGATATTGCAGCTTGAAATAGCCGCCGCCGATTTCGAGGATCCGGGCGTTGGAGATGTCGACGGGCGCGGTCATCGCGTGAGATCGCCTCTTGCGTGAGATCGCGCGCAGGCACGCTGGCGCCCTGGGTTCGGTCGGATCGGAGCGATCCGGGGTCGCCACGGCCGGTCGAGCGCCGGGGGCGCCGGCAGCAGCCGGTTTCGGCGCTTGCCTAGCATGGGGTTTCTTGCCATTCAATGCGGCGGAAAACGGCCGTCGCACCATCGGCGCCCATAGCGTTTTCGAGCGAAATGCACAGCGGTTCACGGCGGGACGCAGCGTCAGAACCGATCTCCTGGCCGGGATGAGCGATGCGACTTTCAAGGCGAATTCTCGTGAGCGGCGGCGCCGGATTCATCGGCTCGCATTTGTGCGACAGACTGTTGGCCGAAGGCCACGAAGTCCTTTGCGTCGATAATTACTTCACCGGCTGGCGGCGCAACATCGAGCACCTCGTCGGCACGCCGCGCTTCGAGGTGATGCGCCACGACGTCACCTTCCCGCTTTATGTCGAGGTCGACGACATCTACAACCTCGCCTGCCCGGCCTCGCCGGTGCATTACCAGCACGATCCGGTGCAGACGCTGAAGACCAGCGTGCACGGCGCGATCAACATGCTGGGGCTCGCCAAGCGCACCCGCGCGAAGATTTTCCAGGCCTCGACCAGCGAGGTCTATGGCGATCCGACCGTGCATCCGCAGCCGGAGAGCTATTGGGGCCACGTCAATCCGCTCGGCATTCGCGCCTGCTACGACGAGGGCAAGCGCGCCGCCGAGACGCTGTTCTTCGATTATCACCGCCAGCACAAGGTGAAGATCAAGGTCGCGCGGATCTTCAACACCTACGGCCCGCGGATGCATCCGCGTGACGGCCGGGTGGTGTCGAATTTCATCGTCCAGGCGCTGTCCGGCGACGACATCACGATCTACGGCGACGGTAGCCAGACCCGCTCGTTCTGCTACGTCACCGACCTGCTCGACGGCTTTGCGAGACTGATGGCGACCGGCGACGGATTCATCGGCCCGGTCAATCTCGGCAATCCGGTCGAGTTCAGCATGCGCGAGCTCGCCGAGATGGTGATCGCGATGACCGACTCGAAATCCAAACTGGTCTATCTGCCGCTGCCGTCGGACGATCCGAAGCAGCGCCAGCCCGACATCACGCTGGCGCGGCGTGAACTCGGCTGGGAGCCGAAGGTGGCGCTGGCGGACGGGCTCAAGGAGACCATCGGCTATTTCCGCAAGCTGCTGGCGTCGTGAGCGAAACGCCGCCTGCGCGATCGCTGCCCTACCGGCGCAATGTCGGCATCGCGCTGTTCAATGCCGAAGGCCGGGTGCTGATTGGCCGCCGCTTCCGCGACGACGGCCCCGAGATCATCCTGCCGGGTCTCGAATGGCAGATGCCGCAAGGCGGCATCGACGCCGACGAGGAGCCGCGGGACGCGGTGATGCGTGAGCTGTGGGAGGAGACCGGCGTCCGGCACGCCGAGATTCTCGGCGAGACCGATTGGGTCACCTACGATTTCCCGCCTTATGACGGTCCGCCTCACCGGCTCGGGGTGTTTTGCGGTCAGCGCCAGAAATGGTTCGCGCTGCGCTTCACCGGCGATGAAGCCGAGATCGATCCGTTGGCGGTGCGCAACGACATGCCGCCGGAATTCGACGCCTGGCGCTGGGAGCAGCTCGACCGCGTCGCCGACCTCGTCGTCCCGTTCCGCCGCGACGTCTATCGCGAAGTCGCGCGGAGCTTTGCGCGGTTCGTGTGAGGGGCAACTGAACGCTCGCGCAGCGGTCGGCGCGCCCTCACCCCAACCCTCTCCCGCAAGCGGGAGAGGGAGCGCGTAGGACTTGCGGCAAGGCCGCGGCTTATCTTGGAATTCGCTTCATTCAATGTGAGGCGCTGCGCTTCATCGAAGCGCAGCGCGCCCCCTCTCCCGCTTGCGGGGGAGGGTTGGGGTGGGGGCGACACGGGGTCTGAGTCAGAGCGTTTTCGAGCGAAGTGGAAACCGGTTCGCGTGAAGAAAACGCGTCAGAAAAAAGTTAGAGCTCCGGTTCTGATTCTATCAGAACCGGAGCTCTATTTCGTCAGCACGGCTGGCCTACCAACGGCCGCAGGCGTGTCGGCTCAGTGCATCGCAGTCGTCGAGATCTGGTGCTGGATGCTCTTGTAGTGATCCAGGCGCTCGATTGAGCGATCGAGGACGTCGCCGACCTTGCCGGGGAGTTGCTGCTCCATCGTCGCGATGGTCGCGGCGAAGTCCTGCATGTCAACGTCGGCCACCGCGGTGGCGACATCGGCCAGCACGGTCAGGCCCTTCTCGGAGACTTCGGCGATACCGCCGAGCACCACGATCTTCTGCTGAGCACCGCCGGCGGTCACCGTCAGGATGCCGGGACGGATCACCGCCACCACCGGCGCGTGACCGGCGAGCACGCCGAAATCACCCTCGGCGCCCGGGATGTCGACCTGATCGACTTCGCCGGAGAAGGCAACCTGTTCGGGCGAAACCAGATCGAAGTGGAAGGTGGCCATGGAGCTACTCTCTCGGCTGTCACCCGCGGGCTTGACCCGCGGGTCCATCAATCAATGACATTGTTTCCAGATGGATTGCCGGGGCATGTTCGTGAAGACGCGCTTCGCGCTCTTGCCCGGCAATGACGAGATACTTAGGCCGCTTCCGCGGCCAGCTTCTTGCCCTTCTCGACGGCTTCTTCGATGGCGCCGACCATGTAGAACGCCGCTTCCGGCAGATGGTCGTACTTGCCTTCGCAGATCGCGCGGAAGCCCTTGATGGTGTCGGCGAGGTCGACGAACTTACCCGGCGAGCCGGTGAAGATTTCGGCGACGAAGAACGGCTGCGACAGGAAGCGCTCGATCTTGCGGGCGCGGGCGACCGCGAGCTTGTCCTCTTCCGACAGTTCGTCCATGCCCAGAATGGCGATGATGTCCTGCAGCGACTTGTACTTCTGCAGCACCTGCTGGACCATACGGGCGGTCTGGTAGTGCTCCTCGCCGACGATCAGCGGCGACAGCATCCGCGAGGTCGAGTCCAGCGGGTCGACCGCCGGATAGATGCCCTTTTCGGAGATCGCGCGATTCAGCACGGTGGTCGCGTCAAGATGCGCGAACGAGGTCGCGGGCGCCGGGTCGGTCAAGTCGTCGGCCGGCACGTAGATCGCCTGCACCGAGGTGATCGAACCCTTATGGGTGGTGGTGATGCGCTCCTGCAGCGCGCCCATGTCGGTGGCGAGCGTCGGCTGATAGCCCACCGCCGAGGGGATGCGGCCGAGCAGCGCCGACACTTCCGAGCCGGCTTGCGTGAAGCGGAAGATGTTGTCGACGAAGAACAGCACGTCCTGGCCCTGGTCGCGGAAATGCTCGGCGACGGTCAGACCCGACAGCGCGACGCGGGCGCGGGCGCCCGGCGGCTCGTTCATCTGGCCGTACACGAGGGCGCACTTCGAGCCCTCGCCGCCGCCCTTCTTGTTGACGCCGGATTCGATGAACTCGTGATAGAGGTCGTTGCCTTCGCGCGTGCGCTCGCCGACGCCGGCGAACACCGAATAGCCGCCGTGGGCCTTCGCGACGTTGTTGATCAGCTCCTGGATCAGCACGGTCTTGCCGACGCCGGCGCCGCCGAACAGGCCGATCTTGCCGCCCTTGGCGTAGGGCGCCAGCAGGTCGACGACCTTGATGCCGGTAACGAGAATTTCAGCTTCGGTCGACTGGTCGGTGTAGAGCGGCGCTTCCGCGTGGATCGGGCGGAGGCCCTCATTGGCCACCGGACCCTGCTCGTCGACCGGCTCGCCAATCACGTTCATGATGCGGCCGAGCGTGCCGACGCCGACCGGCACCATGATGGGCGAACCGGTGTCGGTGACTTCCTGGCCGCGCACCAGACCTTCGGTGGTGTCCATCGCGATGGTGCGGACGGTCGATTCGCCGAGATGCTGGGCAACTTCAAGCACCAGACGGTTGTCGCCGTTCTTGGTCTCGATCGCGTTCAGAATGGCCGGCAGATGGCCTTCGAACTGCACGTCGACGACGGCGCCGATGACCTGGGTGATGCGTCCGGTCTGATTGGCGGGTGTAGCCATTAAACTCTCTCCCTGAAGTCCGAAATCCAAATCACGGTCGTCGACCGGATGTAAGTCTGAAGAAGTGCTGCTAGATCGCCTCGGCGCCCGAGATGATCTCGATCAGCTCCTTGGTGATCATCGCCTGCCGGGTGCGGTTGTAGATCAGCGTCTGCTTCCTGATCATGTCGCCGGCGTTGCGGGTGGCGTTGTCCATCGCGCTCATCTGGGCGCCGTAGAACGACGCGTTGTTTTCCAGGAGCGCGCGGAAGATCTGCACCGCGAGATTGCGCGGCAGCAGCGTGGAGAGGATCTCGTCCTCTTCCGGCTCATATTCGTAGGAGGTGGCCACGGAGCCTGCAGCCGGCGCCTCGACCACCAGCGGGATCAGTTGCTGCGCCGTCGGGATCTGCGAGATCACCGATTTGAAGCGCGAATAGAACAGCGTGCAGACGTCGAACTCGCCGTTGTTGAAGCGGGCGATCACCTTCTGGGCGATGTCCTCGGCGTTGACGAAGCCGAGCTGGCGAACCGAGCGCAGCTCGATGTTCTCGATGATCTGCTTGTCGAAGGTTCGGCGGAGCTGCTCGTAGCCCTTGCGGCCGACGCAGAAGAATTTGACTGTCTTGCCCTGGTTCATCAGCGCGTAAGCGCGTTCGCGAGCGAGGCGGACGATCGACGAGTTGAACGCGCCGGACAGGCCACGCTCGCCGGTGCAGACCAGCAGCAGGTGAACCTGATCCTTGCCGGTGCCGGCGAGCAGCACCGGTGCGCCGGGCGAGCCCGCAGCGGCGCCGGCGATGTTCGAGATCACCGCGTCCATCTTTTCGGCATAGGGCCGCGCGGCTTCCGCCGCCATCTGGGCGCGGCGCAGCTTCGAAGCCGCGACCATCTGCATCGCCTTGGTGATCTTCTGCGTCGCCTTGGTCGAGGCGATGCGGACGCGCATGTCTTTAAGTGAAGCCATTCTCAGTCCACCCCGGCGATCAGATCAGATCCGACCGCGAACCTCACACTGGTCATGCCCGGCCGCGCGCCGGGCATCCACATCGTCGATTGTCGACGCGCAACACGTCGCGGCCGGGACGAGCCCGGCCGGAGCGTGAATTTACGCGAACGTCTTGGCGTAGCTCTCGATCACAGCCTTGAGCTTGGCGGCGGTGTCGTCGGAGAGGTCGCGGCTAGTGCGGATCGCATCGAGGATGGCCGATTCCTTGCCGCGCAGCAGCGACAGCAGGCCGTCCTCGAACGAGCGCACCTTGGCGACCGGAAGCGCGTCCAGATAACCGTTGACGCCGGCGTAGATCACCACGACCTGCTCTTCCATCTTCAGCGGCGAGAACTGCGGCTGCTTCAGGAGTTCGGTCAGGCGGGAGCCACGGTTCAGCAGGCGCTGGGTCGAGGCGTCGAGGTCAGAGCCGAACTGCGCGAACGCGGCCATTTCGCGGTACTGCGCGAGCTCGCCTTTGATCTTGCCGGCGACCTTCTTCATCGCCTTGGTCTGTGCCGACGAACCGACGCGCGACACCGACAGGCCGACGTTCACCGCCGGGCGGATGCCCTGGAAGAACAGGTCGGTTTCCAGGAAGATCTGGCCGTCGGTGATCGAAATCACGTTGGTCGGGATGTAGGCGGAAACGTCGTTGGCCTGGGTTTCGATGATCGGCAGCGCGGTCAGCGAGCCCGAACCATGATCCTCGTTGAGCTTGGCGGCGCGCTCGAGCAGGCGGGAGTGCAGATAGAACACGTCGCCCGGATAGGCCTCGCGACCCGGCGGGCGGCGCAGCAGCAGCGACATCTGGCGGTAGGCGACGGCCTGCTTCGACAGATCGTCATAGATGATCACGGCGTGCATGCCGTTGTCGCGGAAGTACTCGCCCATGGTGCAGCCGGTGAACGGCGCGATGTACTGCATCGGCGCCGGGTCGGAGGCGGTGGCGGCGACGACGATCGAATATTCGAGCGCGCCCTGCTCTTCCAGCACCTTCACGAACTGCGCGACGGTCGAACGCTTCTGGCCGACCGCGACGTAGACGCAGTAAAGCTTCTGGCCTTCCGGCGCGCCTTCGACGTTGAGCGGCTTCTGGTTCAGGATGGTGTCGAGCGCGATCGCGGTCTTGCCGGTCTGACGGTCGCCGATGATCAGCTCGCGCTGGCCGCGGCCCACCGGGATCAGGGCGTCGATCGCCTTGAGGCCGGTCGCCATCGGCTCGTTCACCGACTTGCGCGGAATGATGCCGGGCGCCTTGACGTCGACGCGCTTGCGTTCGGTCGCCTGGATCGGCCCCTTGCCGTCGATCGGGTTGCCGAGCGCGTCGACGACGCGGCCCAGCAGCCCCTTGCCGACCGGCGCGTCGACGATCGAGCGGGTGCGCTTGACGGTCTGACCTTCCTTGATCTCTCGGTCGGCGCCGAAGATCACGATGCCGACGTTGTCGGTTTCGAGGTTCAGCGCCATTCCGCGCGTGCCGTTCTCGAACTCGACCATTTCACCGGCGAGGACATTGTCCAGACCGTAGACGCGGGCAATGCCGTCGCCGACGGACAGCACCTGTCCGACCTCGGTGACTTCGGCTTCCTGACCGAAGTTCTTGATCTGGTCCTTGAGGATCGCGGAAATTTCCGCGGCGCGGATGTCCATCAGCCTGCCTCTTTCATCGCGTGCTTGATCGAATTGAGTTTGGTGCGAATCGAACTGTCGACCATGCGGCTGCCGAGCTTGACGACAAGCCCGCCGATGATCGCCGGATCGACATTGATATTGAGGGTGACATCCTTGCCGGTCACCGACTTCAGCGCCAGCTTCAGCGCCTCGAGATTCTTGTCGCTGAGCGTCTCGGCGACGGTGACGTCGGCGGTCGCTTCACCCTTGAACCTGGCGACCAGCGCCCGATAGGCGCCGATCACGTCGGCGACCACGAACAACCGGCGATTGGCGGCGAGCAACTTCAGGAAGTTGGCGCTGATGCCGGCGATCCCGGCCTTGTCGAGCACCGCGCCCAGCGCCTTGGTCTGCGCTTCGGCGCCGAATACAGGACTGCGAACCAGCCGCAAAAGCTCAGGACTTTCGACCAGCATGGCGCTGAACTTGTCCAGATCGGCCTTGACCGCGTCGATGACTTTCTCATCGCGAGCCAGTTCAAACAGGGCGGTCGCGTAACGACCAGAGACTCCGGAAACCGATGGATCTTCAGATGCCACAGACGCGCTCTTTTGTGCTGTCAAATTGCCAAGGAGAAAACCGTCGCCAAGCCGCGGCGTCCCCGATTTAAGCCCTTGGAATTCAAGCTGGACTTCGATTTTCGGCCGGTACGATCGTAGCCGGCGACCTTAAAAATCGCGGCTTTGCTAACATAGCGCGCGCGCAGGCGCAACATGACCTGCCACAAGATGACGGTCTGTCGCATTTCATCGGTCTGCGGTCTCGCCGGGCGGAATTCGGGTACCCACGAGGCCCGGCCGCACCAAGCGTCACTCCAGCTTCGCCAAAAAATGTTGCAGCTCCCGGCGGCCGGACAGGAGACCTTTCACAGACCTACAAAGCACCCTGCGATGGTCCGCGATTTCTTGCGTTTGATTTGAAGACCCGAGTCATTCGGTCAAAAAGACTTACATCTTTAGTATTCGTATGCGTACGAAAGTAGTGGTGAAATTTTCCATCCAACGCAATGCAGGGCTTTTTGATCGGGCGCATCGCGTCAAAAGATATTACAGGCCAGAAACGAATCGGCAGTTCGTCAATTTCTTGCCTCATTACGCAGCGAACGGTCCGACACCGCAAACGGGACGGGGGTTCCACTTGCCGCATACGTGGCAATACTGAGGACATACAATTATGACTGACACGAAGAAGTCTCCGCCGGGATTAGTAACCCGGCCGCGTACGGCTTTCGCGCTGATCGCCGCAACTGTTCTGATGAGCGGAGCAGCTGCAACCGAGGCTTCGGCCCGTTCGAAGCGTCATCATCATCACGCCCATCACAACAACGCCCAGAACGACTGGCGTGACGCCAACGCAGCGCTGGGGTCGGGTGGCCGTAGCTTCTCCGGCGTGGCCTCGTATTACGGCAATGAATCCGGCAACCGCACTGCCTCGGGCCAGCGCATGAACGCCAACGCGATGACCGCTGCGCATCGCAGCCTTCCGTTCGGCACCAAGCTGCGCGTCACCCATGGCGGCCGCAGTGTCGTCGTCACCGTCAACGATCGCGGCCCATTCATTCGCGGCCGTGTGCTCGATCTGTCGACCGGCGCCGCGCGCGCGATCGGTCTGACCAGCCGCGGAGTCGGCCGGGTCGTCGCGGAAGTCATGTAACCGCAGAACGCGGGTTACACTTCCCTTCAAACAAGAAAAACATCATCGAGTTTCGTATGGCCGCGATCCCTCGCGCGCCCGATCTGCGGCCTGCCGTCAGCCATGACGGCAGGCTTTATTTTTTCGTCGCGCGTCGATGTATGACTTCGGCTTCCTGAGACTACAGGAAGCTTTGCGGATCGACGTCGACCTCGAGCTTCAGGTTTCCTTTGGTCTTCGGACCCTGCGCCAACCATTGCCGCAAGTAGTTCGACAGATCGAATGACCGCACCGACTTCACCAGCAGCCTGAATCGATAGCGGCCCTTGATCACTGCGAGCGGCGCTTCGGCCGGCCCCAGCACCTGCACGCGCTCGTCGACCGGCGCGCTCGAGGCCAGCTGCCGCGCGAAGCCTTCCGCGGTCGGCCGGTCGCCGGCGGAAATGATCAGGCTCGCGAGTCGGCCGAATGGCGGGTACAGCGTCCGTTCGCGCGCCTCGATTTCGCTGGCGTAGAAGGCCTCGCGATCGCACGCGACCAGCGCCTTCATCACCGGATGCTCCGGCTGATGGGTCTGCAGAAAGCCGACGCCGCGGCCCTGATCGCGCCCTGCGCGACCGATCACCTGATTCAAAAGCTGGAAGGTGCGCTCGGCGGCGCGCGGATCGCCGTTGCTGAGGCCGAGATCGGCGTCGACCACGCCGACCAGATTGAGCCGCGGAAAATTATGGCCCTTCGCCACCAATTGGGTGCCGATGATGATGTCGACCCGGCCTTCGGCGATGTCGTTCAGCTCGCTGCGCATGGCCTCGATCGAGGTGATCAGATCGCTCGACAGCACCATCGTCCGCGCATCCGGAAACAGGCTCGAAGCCTCCTCCTGCAGCCGCTCGACGCCGGGGCCGACCGCCACCAGCGATTGCTCGGCGGCGCAATGCGGGCATTGAAGCGGGCGCGGCATCGAGAAGCCGCAATGGTGGCACACCAGCCGTTGCCGGAAGCGATGATCGACCAGCCAGGCATCGCAGATGGTGCAGGCGAAGCGATGGCCGCAGGCCCGGCACAGCGTCAGCGGCGCATAGCCGCGGCGGTTGAGAAACAACAGCGCCTGTTCGCGGCGCTCGATCGCATGGCCGACCTGCTCGGCCAGACGCGGCGAGATGAACCGCCCGCGCATCGGCGGCTCGCGGCGTAGATCGATCGCCTCGATCTGCGGCATGTGCTGGCCGCCGAATCGCGACGGCAGCGGAATCCGGCGGTAGCGGCCCTTGCGGGCGTTGACCTCGGTCTCGACCGACGGCGTCGCCGACGCCAGCACGATCGGGATCCTGGCGATCGACGCGCGCACCACCGCCATGTCGCGGGCGTGGTAGTGCGCGCCGTCTTCCTGCTTGTAGGCTTGGTCGTGCTCCTCATCGACGATGATCAGACCGAGATCGGCATAGGGCAGGAACAGCGCCGAGCGCGCGCCGACCACCACCTGGGCCTCGCCGGCCGCGATCGCCGCCCAGTTTCGGGCGCGGGTGCGCGGCGTCAGCTCCGAATGCCATTCCAGCGGCCGGACGCCGAAGCGCAGCGCGAAGCGGTCGAGAAATTGTCCGGTCAGCGCGATCTCCGGCATCAGGATCAGGCACTGCCGGCCCTGGCGAACGACTTCGGCGACCGCCTCGAAATAAACTTCTGTCTTGCCCGAGCCGGTGACGCCGTCGAGCAGCGCCGCCTGAAAGCCGCCGCCCGGCTTGACCAGTTCGCGCATCGTCTCGGCGGCCCGCGCCTGCTCGGGCGAGAAATCCGCCGGCGCGAAATCCGGATCGGGCGTCGGCGCCGCCGGCTCGCGCGGCATCGCTTCGACGTGCAGCGTGCCCTCATCGACGAGACCGTCGATCACGCCGGGGCTGACGCCGGCTTCCTTGGCGACGTCGGATTTGCCGTGCAGCAGGCCGTCCGACAGAATCTCGATCAGCCGCCGCCGCGCCGGCGTCATCCGCTGCGGCGGCGGGCCGACCAGCCGCACGCCCATGCGCTGACGTTCGGGACCGAGTTCGCCCATCCGCAGCGTCATCCGCAGCACCTGACCGCGCGGCGACAGCGTGTAATTGGCGACCCAATCGACCAGCCGGCGTAGCTCCTCGCGCAACGGCGGCACGTCGAGCTTCTCGGCGACGTCTTTCAGACGGTTGTGCAGCCGCGGATCGGGATTGGGGTTTTCGGCCCAGACCACGCCGAGCACCTCGCGCGGCCCGAGCGGCACCGCGACGACATCGCCGGGCTTCAGATCGAGCCCGCGCGGCACCCGGTACGAATAAGCCTGATCGACCGCGACCGGCACCTGCACGTCGACCACGCGGGTGGAGGCGTTCGAGGTCGGGCTGGTTCGGGAGTCGTCCATCGCCCCGGTGTGCCGACAAAGCCGGCCTTCATCAATGGGAAAGGAAATCAGGTATGATCCGAACGTAGCCTCCCACGACTCGCCGTCACCCTGAGGTGGCCGCGCAGCGGCCCTCGCTGCGCGAGCGCCTCAGGATGACGGCCAGAGCCTGTTGAATGTCGTCGAACGCGCAAGATGCGCCCGGACTCCTTTATGGCCAAAGCCCAACCCGCCCCCGCGCCGATCGAGCTCGCCTGCGCCAGCGCCGATCTCAACGCCGAGTTCACCCGCTGGCTGTCGCATCTGCGCGCCGAGCGACGGCTCTCCGGCAAGACGCTGGAGGCCTATGCGCGGGATTTGCGCCAGTTCCTGATCTTCCTCGCCGGCCATTGGGGCGGCGTGGTCACGCTCGGTCGATTCGCACGGCTGGAGGCCACCGATGTCCGCGCCTTCATGGCGGCGCGGCGCGGCGATGCGATCGCCGGCCGTTCGCTGATGCGGGCGCTGGCCGGACTGCGCTCGTTCGGCCGCTTCCTTGAACGCGAAGGCAAGGGCAGCGTCGGCGCGCTGTCGTCGGTGCGGGCGCCCAAGATCAAGAAAAGCCTGCCCAAACCGATCCAGATCGCCGCCGCCAAACGACTCGCCGACGCCGACGAGCGCGCCGGCGAGGACCGCGAGACCTGGATCCTCGTCCGCGACGCCGCGGTGATGGCGCTGTTATACGGCTCAGGCCTGCGCATTTCCGAAGCGCTTGGGCTGCGCCGCCGCGACGTGCCGGCGCCGGGCAAGGGCGATACGCTGATCGTGCTCGGCAAGGGCAACAAGACCCGGATGGTGCCGGTGCTGCAGAACGTGCTGGCGCAGATCGCCGATTACGCGAGCGCCTGCCCGCATCCGCTGCCACCCGACGGGCCGATGTTCGTCGGCGCCCGCGGCGGGCCGCTCAGCCCGCGAATCATCCAGCTCGCGATGGAGCGGCTGCGCGGGTCGCTGGGATTGCCCGACTCGGCCACGCCCCATGCGCTGCGGCACTCCTTCGCGACGCATCTTTTGACCCGCGGCGGCGATCTGCGGGCGATCCAGGAGCTGCTCGGCCACGCCTCGCTGTCGACCACGCAGGTTTACACCGGCATCGATACCGAACGGCTGCTGGAAGTCTACAACAGCGCCCACCCGCGGGCATGAGCCCCGCGAAGTTGTTAGTCCGCCATCGCCGGACTTGACCCGCATCGCCTTCCAACTGACAAGTTCCTGATCTGTTGATCACGGCCCGGCAGGTGTCGGGCATGACGAATTCATGACGGGAGAATGGCATGGGCGCGCACGAAAGCATGGAGCACGCTGAACATGCGGAACATGCGTCAGGCTCGAACAAGAACATTGCGCTGCTGATCTCGGTGATCGCGCTGTTCCTCGCCTTCTCCGAAACGCTCGGCAAGGCGTCGCAGACCGAATCGATCGCCAAGAACGTCGAAGCCTCCAATCTGTGGGCGTTCTTCCAGGCCAAGAGCATCCGCCGCACTGTGGTGCAGACGGTATCCGAAGAGGCGCGTCTGAGCATGGGCACGATCGGCGACGCCGCCGCCAAGGCGGCGCTGCAGAAGCAGATCGAGGAATGGCAGAAGACCGCGCAGCGCTATCGCTCCGAGCCGGAGACCGGCGAAGGCTCCGAGCAGCTCGCCGAGCGCGCCAAGCACGCCGAGCACGCCCGCGACCTCGCCCAGGCGCGGTACCACCACTACGAGCTGGCGTCGGCCGCGTTCCAGATCGGCATCGTGCTGGCGTCGGCGACGATCATCACCGGGATGCTGGCGCTGGCCTGGATTTCGGGACTGCTGGCGCTGACCGGACTCGGCTTCACGGCGATCGGCCTGTTCGCGCCGCACGCCGTGCATCTGTTCTGAGCGCGAGGCCGGCGCCTGGAGCTTGCTATAGCGTTTTCAAGCGAAGTGGGTACCGGTTCGCGTAATGAAAACGCGATAGCCGGCCGCTCGGCGCGCTAACGTTCGGCGCGGATTCGTCGGCGCAGCGCTCCGATTCGACGCAGCGCCCGCGCGCTCCAGCCGGAACCGTCGCCTCTCAGCAGGTCGGCCAGGCTGGCTCTGATGCTTGCCATCACCGGCGCCACGATCTCGCGCGCCTTCGCCTTGACGGTCAGCACGAACTGATAGGCGCGCACGAACCACGCCATCTGCATCAGCTTCGGCTTGGTGACGTCGAAGATGAAGGCGATCAGGCCGAGGCCGACGAACTGCGCCAGCGCAAAGGCGATGAGGCCGGCGATGAAATGCTGCGTCGCCATCAGCCACAGCGCGAACAGCTTGAACGGGTAGAGCGGGATCAGCGGCACCACGAATACGATCAACGCCATCGGCGGCGACAGATGTTCGACCCGCTCCGCCGTCCACGCCTTCAGCTCGCGCAGCGGGATCGCCGCGACGATCCGCGCCACCCACGGCTCAAGATGCTCCCACAGCCATGCCTCGATCAGGAAGAGGACGGCGAGGATGAACCACAGCGGTTGCAGCAGGCGGCGCTTCATGATGTCGTCCGGTTCCCGGACGATGCCGGCGCTCTTCACATATGGATGGCGCGTTTTCCCACCGCAAGCGCGGCTTCCTTGACGGCTTCCGAGCGGGTCGGGTGAGCGTGGCAAGTGCGCGCGAGGTCTTCGGCCGAGCCGCCAAACTCCATCAGCACCGCGGCCTCGTGGATCAACTCGCCGGCTTCGCGGCCGACGATGTGCACGCCGAGCACGCGGTCGGTCTTGGCGTCGGCGAGGATTTTCACCAGACCGTCGGTGGTCTGGTTGACCTTGGAGCGGCCGTTCGCGGTGAACGGGAATTTGCCGACCGTGTAGGCGATTCCGGCCTGCTTGAGGTCTTCCTCGGTCTTGCCGACCGACGACACCTCCGGCGTGGTGTAGACTACGCCCGGGATCACGTCGTAATTCACATGCCCGGCCTTGCCGGCAATCAGCTCAGCGACCGCGACGCCCTCGTCCTCGGCCTTGTGCGCCAGCATTGGACCTCTGACGACGTCGCCGATCGCGTAGACGCCCTTGACGCTGGTGGCGAAGTGATTGTCGATCACGACGCGGCCGCGCTCGTCGAGCGCGACGCCGGCCTCTTTCAGCCCGAGGCCTTCGGTGTAGGGCACCCGGCCGATCGCGACCAGCACGACGTCGGCTTCGAGCGTCTCCGGATTGCCGCCGGCCGCCGCCTCGACCTTCACCGCAAGCTTTGCGCCCGAACTATCGACGCCGGTGACCTTGGCGCCGAGCTTGAAGGCAAAACCCTGCTTCTCGAGGATGCGCTGGAACTGCTTGACGATCTCGGAATCCATGCCGGGCAGGATACGGTCGAGGAATTCGACGACGGTGACCTGCGCGCCAAGCCGCCGCCACACCGAGCCGAGCTCGAGCCCGATCACGCCGGCGCCGACCACGATCAGTCTTTCCGGTACCTTGTCGAGCGACAGCGCGCCGGTCGACGACACCACGCGCTTCTCGTCGATCGCGATGCCCTTGAGCTTGGCCACGTCCGAGCCAGTGGCGATCACGATCGACTTGGTCTCGACCGTCTGGGCCTTGCCGTCATTGCCGGTGACCTCGACCTTGCCGGCGCCCAGCACCCTGCCGCGGCCGACCAGCACGTCGATCTTGTTCTTCTTCATCAGGTATTCGACGCCCTTGACGTTGCCGTCGATGCCCTGCTGCTTGAAGTTCATCATCGCCGGCAGATCGAGCGTCGGCGCCGGCACGCCGATTCCCATCTTGGCGAACGAGTGCCCGGCCTCCTCGAACAGCTCCGAGGCGTGCAGCAGCGCCTTCGACGGCATGCAGCCGACATTCAGGCAGGTGCCGCCGAGCGTGGCGTTCTTCTCCACCACTGCGACCTTGAGACCAAGCTGCGCCGCGCGGATCGCGCAGACATAGCCGCCGGGGCCGGTGCCGATGATGACGAGATCGTAGGTGGCCATGAAGTGCTTTCTGTTCAGCTAGCGAGATGGAGAAGGCCGGCCTGACGCTCGGCGCGTTGACGAAGCGAAGACGATCCGAAATCGATCTCGTCGCCCTGATCGTCGAGCCAGAAGATCTTGTGACCATAGGGCTCGCGTTGAACGGTGGCGAACCGCGCCGGCGCTGCGCGCAGGAATTCGAACATCTCGCCTTTGGCGATCAGCGGGCGCAGGTCGACGACGCCCTCGAAGCCGTCGCTCCAGACGATCTTCAGAACTCCGAAGATCACCGGCTCGGCGCTCTGGATTGCGACGATCTCAGTCATCGATCTTCTCCGGCTTGCATAGTTCCTCGACCGCGGTCCAGGCCTCCATCAGGCCCATATAGTGGCTCGACGCCCAGGACAAAACGCGCCCGAGTTTCGCGGGCGGCAGCGAGCCGCGCAAGACCTTGGCGGTCCGGATTTCGATCTGGGCGACGTGTTCGGCGTAGCGGGCGTGAAAATGCGGCGGCGGATGCTCGTCGGGATAGAATTCGATCTTGACCCCGTCGACCATCGCAACGACCGGCATGGCTGTCTCCGACCAAGGTCCCGATCCTACCGTCCGCCCGAAACATCGAGGATCGCGCTGGTGACGTAGGAGGCCTCGTCGGACATCAGCCAGACGATGGCATTGGCGATTTCCTCGGCGCGGCCGACGCGCTGCATCGGCACGTTGGCGCTGAGCCGGTGTGCGCGATCGGGATCGCCGCCCGAGGCATGGATGTCGGTGTCGATCAGGCCGGGCCGGATCGCGGCGACGCGGATGCCTTCGCCCGCGACCTCATGGCCGAGACCGACCGTGAAGGAATCGATCGCGCCCTTGGAGGCGGCGTAGTCGACATAAGTATTCGGCGAGCCGAGCTTGGCGGCGACCGAGGACAGGTTGACGATCACGCCGCCCGGCCCGCCATGGCGGGTCGACAGCCGCTTCACCGCCTCGCGCGCGCACAGGATGCTTCCGGTGACGTTGACCGCCATCATCCGCTGGATTCGCTCGGCCGACATCTCGTCGACCCGCGTCGTCGGCCCGACGATGCCGGCATTGTTGACCAACGCGCCGAGCGTTCCGAATTCATCAGCGGCTGCGAACAGCGCCAGGATATCGGGCTCGCTGCCGACGTCGCATTTCACCGCGATCGCCTTGCCGTTGCGGGCTTCGATCTCCGAAACGACGGTGCGCGCCGCCTCTTCGTTGCTGGCGTAGCCGACCACGACCTTGAAGCCGCGGGCGGCGGCGGCGAGCGCGGTGGCGCGGCCGATGCCGCGGCTGCCGCCGGTGATGACGACGACGCGATCGTTCATGCGGACCTCACGACATCAGCCGGATCAGCATCGCGATCAGCGCCAGCAGCGCGACGAACCACACCAGGCTGCGCGCGAACGGGATCTCGATGATGTAGAGCGGCGCGTAGAGCACGCGGGCGACCAGCCAGATCACCGCGGCGGTGGCGGCATAGCCGCCGGTCTTGCCGGTGACGGCCAGCGCCAGCGCCAGCGCGACGAAGGCCGGATAGGTCTCGAGCAGATTGCGGAAGGCGCGATTGGCGCGGCCGGCGAACCGGCCCTGCGCCACCTTCCCCTCGTCACGCGGCCCGGCCTGATAGGGGCCGCCGAGTTCGAGCATGGCGGGCACCGAGGCGAGGAACATCTGCACGATCAGCAGCACGACGCTCCACCCCAGCACGGTGATCTCGATCGGCATCGGCTGCATCATGTCCCCCCATTCGCTTTGACGAATCGCCGGCGCTCATGCCGGCGCATAAGGCGCTCTTACAGATCCAGCACCAGCCGCGCCGGGTCTTCCAGGCTTTCCTTGACGCGGACCAGGAAGGTGACCGCTTCCTTGCCGTCGATCACGCGGTGATCGTAGCTCAGCGCCAGATACATCATCGGCCGCACTTCGACCTTGCCGCCGATCGCCACCGGCCGCTCCTGGATCTTGTGCATTCCGAGAATGGCCGATTGCGGCGCGTTGAGGATCGGCGTCGACATCAGCGAGCCGTAGATGCCGCCATTGGTGATGGTGAAGGTGCCGCCCTGCATCTCCTCGATCTTGAGCTGGCCGTCGCGGGCGCGCTTGCCGAAATCGGCGATGCTCTTTTCGATGTCGGCGATCGACTTCTCATCGCAGTCGCGCACCACCGGCACCACCAGACCCTTGTCGGTGCCGACCGCGACGCCGACATGGTAGTAGTTCTTGTAGATCAGATCGGTGCCGTCGATCTCGGCATTGGCGGCCGGGATGTCCTTCAGCGCCTGCACGCAGGCCTTGGTGAAGAAGCCCATGAAGCCGAGCTTGGCGCCGTGCTTCTTCTCGAACACGTCCTTGTACTGCGCCCGCAGCGCCATGACGTTGGTCATGTCGACCTCGTTGAAGGTCGTCAGCATCGCGGCGGTGTTCTGAACTTCCTTGAGCCGTCGCGCGATGGTCTGGCGCAGCCGGGTCATCTTGACCCGCTCCTCGCGCGCGGCGTCGTCGGCCGGCGACGGGGCGCGGACCTGCATCGCCGCGGCGGGCTGGTTGACCGGGGTCGGCGCCGAGGCCGCCTTCTCGATCGCCGCCAGCATGTCGCCCTTGGTGACGCGGCCGTCCTTGCCGGAGCCCGGCACCGTCGAGGCGTCGACGCCGCTCTCGCTCGACAGCCGGCGCACCGACGGCGCCTGCGGCGCGTCGGACGGCGGGGTCTTCAGCTCGGGCTTCGGCCGGACCTCTTCGGGGCCGGCATTGATCGGCTTGGTGGTGTCGGTCTTGAGATCCGGACGGCCGGTGGTCGTTTCCGGCGCGACTGCCGCGGCCGCCTTCGGGGTGTCCTTGGCGGCCGGCTTGGCGGCGCCGCCGCCTTCCGAGATCTGGCCCAGCAGCGCGCCGACCGCGACGGTCTCGCCATCCTTGGCGATGATTTCGCCGAGCGTGCCGGCCGACGGCGCCGGCACTTCGATGGTGACCTTGTCGGTCTCGAGTTCGACCAGCGGCTCGTCGACCGCGACGGCATCGCCCTGCTTCTTGAACCAGCGACCGATCGTCGCCTCGGTCACCGATTCGCCGAGCGTCGGAACGCGAATGTCAGTCATCGTTTCTTTCCTCTTGCGGCGTGTCGCCGGCTGGCCGCCGGGCGATCCGCCCCTGATCCAAATGTCTCGAACAACGCGGGCCGCCGGCCTGCGGCGGCCCGCGGGGTCAGCGCAGCGCCTCGTCGAGGAACGCCTTGAGCTGGGCCAGATGCTTCGACATCAGGCCGGACGCGGTGGCCGCGGATGCGGGGCGGCCGACATAGCGCGGACGGCGATGGGTCGCCCCCGCCTGATTCTGCACCCACTCCAGATAAGGTTCGATGAAGTGCCACGCCCCCATGTTGCGCGGCTCTTCCTGGCACCACACCAGCTCGGCTTCCTTGAAACGCGACATCTCCTGCACCAGCGTCTTCAGCGGCACCGGATAGAGCTGCTCGACGCGCAGCAGATAGACGTCGTCGACGCCGCGCTTCTCGCGCTCCTCGTAGAGGTCGTAATAGACCTTGCCGGAGCAGATCACGACGCGGCGGATCTTGTTGTCCGGGGCGAGCTTGATCTTCTCGTCCGGCAGCAATTGCGCGTCGTCGGCCAGCACGCGGTGGAAGCTGGTATCGGGGCCGAGTTCGTCGAGCCGCGACACCGCCCGCTTGTGGCGCAGCAGCGATTTCGGCGTCATCAGGATCAGCGGCTTGCGGATCTCGCGGCGGAGCTGGCGGCGCAGCACGTGGAAGAAATTCGCCGGCGTGGTGGCGTACACCACCTGCATGTTGTCCTCGGCGCACATCTGCAGGAAGCGCTCGAGCCGGGCGGACGAGTGCTCCGGTCCCTGGCCCTCATAGCCGTGCGGCAACATGCAGACGAGACCGGACATCCGCAGCCATTTGCGCTCGCCCGACGAGATGAACTGGTCGAACAGCACCTGCGCGCCGTTGGCGAAATCGCCGAACTGCGCTTCCCAGATCGTCAGCGCGTTCGGCTCGGCCAGCGAGTAGCCGTATTCGAAGCCGAGCACGGCTTCTTCGGACAGCAGCGAGTTGATCACCTCGTAATGGCCCTGCTCGGGCGTGAGGTGGTTGAACGGGGTGTAGCGAGTCTCGTCTTCCTGATCGAACAGCACCGAATGGCGCTGCGAGAAGGTGCCGCGTTCGGAGTCCTGGCCGGACAAGCGGACGCGGTGGCCTTCCTGCAGCAGGGTGCAAAACGCCAGCGCCTCGCCGGTCGCCCAGTCGATTCCGATGCCGGAATCGATCGCCTTGGCGCGGTTCTCGAGATAGCGCGCCACGGTGCGGTGAACCCGGAAGCCTTCCGGCACCTTGGTGATCTTGCGGCCGATATCCTTGAGCTGTGCGAGGTCGACGCCGGTGATGCCGCGGCGCGGGTCCTCTTCCTGATCGGCGGATTTGAAGCCGGCCCATTTGCCGTCGAGCCAGTCGGCCTTGTTGGGGCGATAGCTGGAGCCGGCCTCGAGCTCGGCGTCGAGCCGGGCGCGCCAGTCGGCCTTGGCCTTCTCGACCTCGCCTTCGGTGATGACGCCGTCGGCGATCAGCCGCTTCGAATACAGTTCCAGCGCCGACGGATGGCCCGCGATCTTGCGATACATCATCGGCTGGGTGAAGGCCGGCTCGTCGCCCTCGTTATGACCGTGGCGACGGTAGCAGAACATGTCGATCACGACCGGCTTGTGGAACTTCTGCCGGTACTCGACCGCGATCTTGGCCGCGAACACCACGGCTTCCGGATCGTCGCCGTTGACGTGGAAGATCGGCGCGTCGATCATCTTGGCGACGTCCGACGGATACGGCGACGACCGCGAATAGCGCGGATAGGTGGTGAAGCCGATCTGGTTGTTGACGATGAAGTGGATCGAACCGCCGGTGCGGTAGCCCTTCAGGTCGGACAGGCCGAAGCATTCCGCGACCACGCCCTGCCCGGCGAACGCCGCGTCGCCATGCATCAGCAGCGGCAGCACCGAGAGGCGCTCTTCCGGCAGGTCGCCGTGCTGGTCCTGCTTGGCGCGGACCTTGCCCAGCACCACCGGATCGACGATTTCGAGATGCGACGGGTTGGCGGTCAGCGACAGGTGGACCTTGTTGTGGTCGAACTCGCGGTCCGACGAGGCGCCGAGGTGATATTTGACGTCGCCGGAGCCTTCGACCTCGTCCGGATTGGCCGAGCCGCCCTTGAATTCATGGAACAGCGCGCGGTGCGGCTTGCCCATCACCTGGGTCAGCACGTTGAGGCGGCCGCGATGCGGCATCCCGAGCACGATCTCGCGGACGCCGAGATTGCCGCCGCGCTTGATGATCTGCTCCAGCGCCGGGATCAGCGATTCGCCGCCGTCGAGGCCGAACCGCTTGGTGCCGGTGAATTTGAGGTCGCAGAACCGCTCGAAGCCCTCGGCCTCGACCAGCTTCATCAGGATCGCGCGACGCCCCTCGCGGGTGAAGCTGATTTCCTTGTCCGGACCTTCGATCCGCTCCTGCAGCCAGGCCTTCTGCGCCCCGTTGGAGATATGCAGAAACTCGATGCCCATGGTCTGGCAATAGGTGCGCTCGCAGATCGCGACGATCTCGCGCAGGCTGCCATATTCCAGGCCCAGCACGTGATCGAGGAAGATCTTGCGGTCGAGATCGGCCTCGGTGAAGCCGTAGCTGCGGATGTCGAGCTCTTCGTGATCCTTGGGCGGCGACAGGCCGAGCGGATCGAGCTTGGCGTGGAAGTGGCCACGCATGCGATAGGCGCGGATCAGCATCAGCGCGCGGACGGAATCGCGGGTGGCCTGGTTGACGTCGGCCGGCGACAGTTCGACGCCGCGGGTCTGCGCCTTGGTCTGGATCTTCTGGCCGACGGTCTTCTCGACCTGGGCCCAGTTGCCGTCCAGCGCCGAGGTCAAATCGTCGCGCGGGGTCAGCGGCCAGTTGGCCTGCCCCCAGGACGGGCCTTCGGCGTTCTTCTGGATGTCGCCAGGATTGTCCTTCAGACTTTTGAAGAATGCCTGCCAATCGGCATCGACGGACGACGGGTCGTTTTCGTAGCGGGAGTAGAGATCGTCGATATAGGTGGCATTCGCGCCCTGGAGAAACGAAGAAAGGGCGAAAGCGGCATTCGCGTCCTGGCGAGACATGATTGCTTCCTGATTATGATTATCGCGAGACACACGCGATAAGCCGATCCAGTTACCGGATCAGCAACATAGTGCACCTTTTATCGGATTCCAGGGAAATGTAAGCTCGGAAAGAGACAAGGTTTGAATTATGAATTCAATTTTTCGGCAAGTCCAGGCGCGGCCGCAACTCACCGCAGGTCGGCTTTATCGATCGCGCCGGTCATGATCGCCGTTTCGGTCCTGCCGCCCCCGTCAAGGGCGCCATCGGCCTGCCTGACGGTTCCCGGCCGCTGCGCCTCGGCCGAAGTCTCAGACACCGCGTTCCGGTTCAGGGCGCCGGAGCGCGAGCCGCCGCCGATGAGACCGGCGTGAAGCCGTTGGCCGGCATGACGCCGCCCGTGCGCTCGGCGGCGATGGTGCGGCATCGGCGGCGCCGCTCGGTCGATTTTCGCAACCCGTGCTATTTTTCGGCTTTGCCGATGAGGACGGCCCCGATGATCAGCGCCGCTCCGGCCAGCATCACCGGCGTCGGAATCTCGTCAAGCCAGACAAACGCTCCGAAGATGCCGAACACCGGGACCAGCGTGAGCCAGAGGCCGGCGGCGCCCGGGGTCAGATAACGCAAGCCGATCAGGTAGAGCCAGAACGCGATTGCATACTGAATGATTCCGGACACCGCCGCATAGGCGACGATCGACAGCGAAAGCTCGGCAAGGATCGGACGCTCCAGGCCAAAGGCTTGAACGACGACAAATACGGCAAACACGAAAGCGAGGCCGGCCAGTTGCTGCGCCATCGCAAGCGTCGCGGCGGGAAAATGAGCCGCCACTTTCGCCGACAGCACCACATAACTCGCGGCCGAGACGGTCGCCAAAACGATCAGGCCATCTCCGAGCGCATTCCCTTGTCCGGGCCTGAAGAGGGTCTCGCCGGACACCATCAGCAAGCCGATCACCGCAATAACGATGCAGACCGCAAGCCTCGGCGACGGCCGCTGGCTGAGAAACAGCCACGCTATCAAGACGATCATGATCGGTTCGGTCGCCCCGATGATCGAAGCGCTGCCGGCCGTCGTCAGGGACAGCCCGATCAGGCCGATCGAATAGGTCAGGCCGGGCTCCAGGATGCCGATCGCCGACGCGCGCAACATCCCCCGTGATCGGTAGCGCCACGGCATGTTCGGCAGGGCGAGGCCTGCCAGCGCGGCGACGCTCGCGGTCAGCTGAATGACCAGGAGCTGTGACGGCGGCACTGTATTCAGAAGATCCCGCGACATCACCGTCGAGAATCCCCAGCAGGCTGCCGACCCCACCATGGCGGCGACGGCCAGCCATCCCCGACTGGAAACCATGCTCGATACGCCGCGCGAATGATCGGTCATTCGGACAATTCCTTCCATTTGGCGTCGACCGGGCAGTCGTGCGGAACGCAGCATTCCTCCTCGCACATGCGGCAGAAGCGGTAGCCGAGCCGGCGTTCGGTCAGGAGGCCGCGAAGCATCCGGTCCAGATAGGCTCCGAGGACACGCACTTCCTCTGCCGACAGGACGGCGAGCGCCCGTTCCAGAACCCTTGCTCTCTCCTTCAGAACCGAGCGCCGCAGCTTCGTCCCGGCTGGCGTCAGATGAAGCAGGACGGTCCGCGCGTCGCGGCCTTCCTTCCGCCGGACCACCCCCTCCTTCTCCAACCGGTCCACCAGGCGGACTGCGCCGCTGTGGGAGAGAGCGAGCGCTCGACCGAGCTCCTTGATCGGAATCCCCGGATGCGCGCCGAGCATGATCAGGGCGGCCGCGGTCTCGCCCGAGGTTTCGAGCGTATCGTTCACCGCGGCCCAGATTTCGTCGGCGAGCACGATCGAAACCGCCCCCAGCATGTTGCCGACTTTTCTCATCCCGCCCTCATTTATATGCGCGACGCATATTCCGATAAATCAAACTAACCCATCGCTGGGAGCGTCACGTCGCGATCTGCCGCAGCGACATTATGCTGCATTCCTTACTCGCGCATCGAAAGGGAAACATTTCCATACTACAACCTATGAGTGCCACATACATATGAGGATTGCCATGCTTCTCTCTGCCAAAGGGGTTTTGGAAGTCGCTTCCCTCAACGATCTGCTCGCCCGTGCGGAATTGAACTCGCCCGATACGAGCTACGGTCAAGACATCGACGCCGCCAACACGGTGCTGCTCGATCCTCTGAAAACGCATGAAGAAAGGCACGCCGCCTTTCTGGCCTGGGCGGCCCGCTACCAGCCCTGCCTGTTCGGCCGCTTCGGCTCGCGAGAGATGCAGGGCATCGGTATCGACACATGCTGGATCGACGAGAACGAGATCGCGCTCGGCGACGGCTTCGTCAGTCGCAAGATTCAGAAGGCGCGTCAGGAGTGGAAGGAACGTGCGGCGGCGGGAATCGCTCATGGATTCCTCATCATGTTCAACGGACCGCGGCTTGCCCGCCTGAAGCCGGGCATCGATCTGCTGGAGATCTGCGAGAGAATCGCCGATCTGTATCTGATCGAGCACGCGCCGATCAAACGCGACGTGATTTACACTGAGTCGGTGCCGTTGCGAGGCGCCAGCCTCAGCGTCTTCAAAGCCGGCATCAACATCTTCTATCCCTCGGCTCATCGCACCCGGAATCATGACCGGCGCATACCGGGCGGCCTCATGATCTCGGTCAACAGCCCCGGACATTGGGCAAACTCGTTGGTGATGCGCGGGTTGGCGCCCTCGCTGGACGAGGCTGTCGGCAGAGTGCTGGACATCGCACTCCGCTCGATCGGAAACGGCGGAATAGGTCACGACGGCACGCCCAGCGCCAGCTGGCACAATCGCGAGAACAACCCGGACTGCCTGATGCGACGCCGCCAGCTGTCCAAGCTACCGCACTATGTTCCCGAGGATTACTCCCAGAGATTTTACAGCGCGCTCTATCATACCGATGTCCTCGTCCCGACGGACGTCACGATCGATGGCACGATCGATCCTGATATCGACGCGAGCGAGCACTGGAACCATCTCATCATCGACTATATTTCGGAGCAGGAGCGCACGCCTGATCACATCAACTACGCGCTGTTCCACGGCCATCCGATCCCCGACGAGGCGCTCTATCACAATCCCTGGTCGCCGCGACGAGCGGTCAATTCACCGCTGAGCAGTAGCTGACGCGCTGCGAATAGTCGCTCCAGGCCACGGGCTTCGCGCAGCACCCCGCCTGTATCAGGCTCCGCGCGCCGCTTCGACGAGGCCGCTCGTGCGCGTCCAGCGCATCAGCGGCCGTTTCGGGGAGCGGCGCGCGATTTCAACGAAGCCGAGATCCGCGAACGTCGCCGACGAACCTACGAATCCCTCCGCCGAGGTTGTGGCGGATGTCGTGGGACAGGCCTCGATACACAACGCGCCCCGGGCCAGAGCGTGGTCGACGGCGGCTCGTATCAGCGGACCGGAAAGACCGTGACGGCGAAAGCCGACCCGGACGTACAAGCAGGAGATGAACCATATCTTCTCCGGCGAGAGGTCTTCGATCGGCGCAGCGACACGGGAGCGCGTCAGAACCGGATATGCGCTCCGGCGCGCCACCGCGCACCAGCCGATGGCCTGCCCATCGCGGACCGCCAGAATACCGGGTGACTCATCGGAGGCGGACAGCTCCTGCAGCGCAGCCTTACGAGCGTCCTTTCCCATCGCATTGAATCTGCTGCGGCTCACCCGCCACCACATACACCAGCAGCCGCTGTCTGCGCCGCGTTCGGGTCCGAACAGATCCTCCAGAAGAGGCCAGGTCGCGGTTGAAAGAGGCAGGAAGCTCAGTTCGGGAAAATCCGGCATGTGGCCCCCTGAATGCGGACTGGCTGAGGTGGGTGACGCCACGACAGTGGCGACGGACACGCCATCGAAATCTCGCATGAGAGCTTGGCTTAGAGCGTTTTCGAGCGAAGTGGAGACCGGTTCGCGTGAAGAAAACGCGTCAGAAGAAAAAGTCAGAGCTCCGGTTCTGACTCTATCAGAACCGGAAAAGCTTTAGGTCAGCACCCACTGCCGGATTGATCGCCAGTCGATGGTTTGGCGCGCTATTTTGCCGCGTCGGCCACAAGCCCCCCGCAAGTGCGCGGGTGACCGCGCTTGCTCGGGCTTGTGCGTATCGGACTCGACGCCAACGATCGGCGGCGATCCGGGTCGATTGTTCGATTTCATCGCCAGCGGTGCAGCCGCGTCAGGCGGCGTCCACGATTGCCTGACCAAAGGATCGGCAGGGCTCAGCCTTACCGATCCGCATTCAGTCGGCGAAGACTCGACTCAGCCCTTCAAGACCTCGACCAGCGTCTTGCCGAGTCGCGCCGGGGACGGCGACACGGTGATGCCGGCGGCTTCCATCGCGGAGGTTTTCGACGCCGCATCGCCCTTGCCGCCGGAAATGATCGCGCCCGCATGACCCATGCGGCGGCCGGGAGGGGCGGTGACGCCGGCGATGAAGCCGACCATCGGCTTCTTGCGGCCGCGCTTGGCCTCGTCGATCAGGAACTGCGCGGCTTCTTCTTCGGCCGAACCGCCGATCTCGCCGATCATGATGATCGAGGTGGTCTTGTCGTCGGCCAGGAACATTTCCAGCACGTCGATGAATTCGGTTCCCTTGACCGGATCGCCGCCGATTCCGACCGCGGTGGTCTGGCCGAGGCCCTCGCTGGTGGTCTGGAACACGGCTTCATAAGTCAGCGTGCCGGAGCGCGACACGATGCCGACCGAGCCCTGCTTGAAGATGTTGGCCGGCATGATGCCGATCTTGCATTCGCCGGCGGTCATTACGCCCGGGCAGTTCGGCCCGATCAGCCGCGACTTCGAGCCGACCAGCGAGCGCTTCACCCGCACCATGTCGAGCACCGGAATGCCCTCGGTGATGCAGACGATCAGCGGGATCTCGGCGTCGATCGCCTCGCAGATCGCATCCGCCGCGCCCGGCGGCGGCACATAGATCACCGAGGCGTCGGCGCCGGTCTTGTCACGCGCCTCGCGCACGGTGTCGAACACCGGCAGGCCCAGATGGGTGGTGCCGCCTTTACCCGGCGAGGTGCCGCCGACCATCTTGGTGCCGTACGCCACCGCGGCCTCGGAATGGAAGGTGCCGTTCTTGCCGGTGAAGCCCTGGCAAATGACTTTGGTGTTGGCGTCGATCAGGATGGACATGAAAAGCTCGACTTAATTGGCGCGGAAGGGATTCACGACGCGGACCGAACCGTAGGTCTGATCGTGGCTGAGGTCTTCGGAGTAGAGGACGGTGGCGTTGAGACGATGGGCTGCGGCGAGCACGGCGCCATCCCAGTAGGAGATCTGATAGCGTTGGGCGATTTCGGCGCCGGATCTGACAAGGGCGGCATCCACCGGGATGCACGGCAATTCATTGAACACGTCGAGCCAATCGAGGGCATCGTCGACCGATAACGGCGTCGGGCTCTTTCGGGTAACGGTGACGTAAAATTCCTGCATCACCTGCCCCGAAATGCCGACGTTACCCGTCTTGAGAAGCTGCGTCGCGGTACGCGCCTTGGCGGCCTCGGCGGCGGCCGTAGAGGCTGCGTAGACCAGCACGTTGGCGTCGAGCATTGCTTCAGCGCTCATAGAGATCGTTGCGTGTCCACGTCACCGGACCGACTTCCAGCGTCGATTTGGCGCGCAACTCGTCGATCCGTTTTGCCAAGCGCGCACGTTTATCGTCTGCGCCCGACAGGTTTTCGAGATAATTCCGCACCAGTCCGTTCACGGTCGTCTTTCGTTCGGCTGCAATGACCCGAACGCGGTCCAAAACAGCTTCATCGATCGCCAGTGTGATGTTTTTAGGCATGCGTCGCCTCCACAGTTACACAGGATATGTGGAGGCGAGAGACACGTCAATCAAGCTACCTGCTTGACTGCGTTGACAATTTTCTGCGCTGCGTCGTCGAGATTGTCGGCGGGCAGCACGTTGAGGCCGGAGTGCTTGATGATCTTCTTGCCGGCTTCGACGTTGGTGCCTTCGAGGCGGACCACCAGCGGCACGTCGAGGCCGACTTCCTTCACCGCGGCGACGACGCCCTCGGCGATGATGTCGCACTTCATGATGCCGCCGAAGATGTTGATCAGGATGCCCTTCACGTTCGGATCGGCGGTGATGATCTTGAACGCCGCGGTCACCTTCTCCTTGCTGGCGCCGCCGCCGACGTCGAGGAAGTTGGCGGGCGTCATGCCGTAGAGCTTGATGATGTCCATCGTCGCCATCGCGAGGCCGGCGCCGTTGACCATGCAGCCGATGGTGCCGTCGAGGGTGACGTAATTGAGGTCGTATTTCGACGCCTCGATTTCCTTGGCGTCCTCCTCGGTCTCGTCGCGCAGCGCCTGGATGTCGGCGTGGCGGTAAAGCGCATTGCCATCGAAAGACATTTTGGCGTCGAGGCACTTGAGGTCGCCCTGCTTGGTCAGCACCAGCGGGTTGATCTCGAGCATCTCCATGTCCTTGGCCAAAAAGGCCGTGTACAGCTTGGTCACCAGGCTTTCGGCCTGCTTGGCCTGCTCGCCCTTCAGCTCCAGCGTGTTGGCGACGGCGCGGCCGTGATGCGCCATGATGCCGGTGGCCGGATCGACCGTGAACGACACGATCTTCTCAGGGGTGTCGTGGGCGACGTCCTCGATCGACATGCCGCCTTCGGTCGAGACCACGAAGGAAATCCGGGAGGTGGCGCGGTCGACCAGCAGCGACAGATAGAACTCCTTGTCGATCTCGGAGCCTTCTTCGACATACAGCCGATTGACCTGCTTGCCGGCCGGGCCGGTCTGCACCGTCACCAGCGTGGCATGCAGCATCTGCTGGGCGTAGTCCTTGACCTCGTCGACCGACTTGGCGAGCCGCACGCCGCCCTTGTCGCCGGCGGAGGCTTCCTTGAACTTGCCCTTGCCGCGGCCGCCGGCATGGATCTGGCTTTTCACCACCCAGACCGGACCGCCGAGCTGCTTGGCGGCAGCCTCCGCTTCGGATGCCTTGAAGATCGGATAGCCGTGCGACACCGGTACGCCGAACTCGCGCAACACCGCTTTGGCTTGGTATTCGTGGATATTCATCTCATGCCCCTCGCCAGATCGCGTCCAGCCGGTTGGGCCGTGGCGCGCCGCTCATTGACGAGCGGCGGCGCACACGGCTCGTCTTCAATTCAGCGTCCGAGCAGATCGGGCGCGATCTTCTTGCAGGCGTCGATCAGACCCTGCACCGCGCCGACCGACTTGTCGAAGGCTTCGCGGTCCTTGCCGGCCAGCTCGATCTCGACGATGCGCTCGACGCCCTTCGCGCCGATCACCACCGGCACGCCCACATAGGTGTCCTTAATGCCATATTCGCCGTTGAGATAGGCCGCGACCGGCAGCACCCGCTTCTTGTCGCGCAGATAGCTCTCGGCCATCGCGACCGCCGACGCCGCCGGCGCATAGAACGCCGAGCCGGTCTTCAGCAGGTTGACGATCTCGGCGCCGCCATTGCGGGTGCGGTCGACGATTTCGTCGAGCCGGGCCTGCGAGGTCCAGCCGATCTTGACCAGATCGGGCAGCGGAATGCCGGCCACCGTCGAATATTTCACCAGCGGCACCATGGTGTCGCCATGGCCGCCGAGCACGAAGGCGGTGACGTCTTCGACCGAAACGTTGAACTCGTCGGCGAGGAAGTAACGGAAACGGGCCGAATCCAGCACGCCGGCCATGCCGACCACCTTCTTCGCCGGCATCCCGGAGGCCTTCTGCAGCGCCCAGACCATCGCGTCGAGCGGGTTGGTGATGCAGATGACGAACGCGTCGGGAGCGTATTTCTTGATGCCGGCGCCGACCTGCTCCATCACCTTCAGATTGATGCTGAGGAGGTCGTCGCGGCTCATGCCGGGCTTGCGCGGCACGCCCGCGGTGACGATCACGACGCTGGCGCCCTCGATCGCCTCATAGGAATTGGCGCCGGTGAACTTGGCGTCGAAGCCGTCGACCGGCGAGGATTCCGCGATGTCGAGCGCCTTCCCCTGCGGCACGCCCTCGGCAATATCGAACAGCACCACGTCGCCGAGCTCCTTCAGCCCGATCATGTGTGCCAGCGTTCCGCCGATCTGGCCGGAGCCAATCAAAGCAATCTTGTCGCGCGCCATGGGAAGATAGTCCTTTGAGCCCGAAGGTGGGGAGGGGTGGAAAATCCGCTTCGGTGGTTATCCTTTTCGCCGGAAGCGTTCAAGTCGGGCAGCGCCCAATTGTTGGCCAGAGGGGCCTCTGACCACTCCTCAGGTCTCCACCAGCCCGGTGGTGGAGCCGGAGGCGCTCGAGTCGCTGCGGCCGTGGGGCAGCGCCAGATATGATTCCGAGCCCATCTCGATCAGCCGCGACACCGTCCGGTTGAACTCCATCGCCTCGTAGCCGTCGCTGGCGCGGTACAGACCGGCCGGTTCGGCCTCGGCCGAGGCCATCAGCTTCACCGCGTTGTCGTACAACGTATCGATCAGCGCGATGAAGCGCTTGGCGGCGTTGCGGTCGGCGTAGTCCATCACCGGCACATGGTCGATCATCAGGGTGTGGTATTCGTGCGCGAGCCGCAGATAATCGGAAGCGCCGAGCGGCTTCTCGCAAAGATCGGCGAAATCGAACCGCGCGACGTGGTGGTCGGCCCTCGGGATGTGCAGATGCCGGCCCTTGATCGCGATGTCGCGCGGCGAGCCCACGGCGCCGCCGGTGATCCGGCCCCAGGCGCGGTCGAGCGCGGCGGTCGCTTCGGCATCGTCCGGCGCCAGCCAGACCTTCATCCCGGCGAATTTCTCCAGCCGATAATCGGTGCGGGCGTCAAGCCGCAGCACCGCCATATGCTGCTTGACCTGGCCGATGAACGGCACGAACAGCGACCGGTTGAGGCCGCCTTTGTAGAGATCGTCGGGGGCGACGTTGGAGGTCGCCACCACCACGGTGCCGAGCTCGAACAGCTTGCCGAACAGCCGCGACAGGATCATCGCGTCGGCGATATCGGTGACGTGGAATTCGTCGAAGCACAGCAGCCACGCTTCCTCGAAAATCGACGCCGCCGTCAGCCCGATCACGTCGCCGTCGGGAATTTCGCCGCGCTTGATGTTCTGCCGGAACGCGTTGATGCGCTCGTGCGCCTCCGCCATGAATTCATGGAAATGCGAGCGGCGCTTGTGCGCCACCGGGCTCGCATCGAAGAACAGGTCCATCAGCATGGTCTTGCCGCGGCCGACCTCGCCATGGACATAGAGCCCGCGCGGCGGTGGCTCGGCGTCGCCGCCACCGAACAGCCGCCCGAGAAAGCTCTGCTTTTTCGGTGGCTTGTAATTTGCGAGCGTGTCGTCGAGCGCGGCGAAGGCTTCGACCGCGCGGGCCTGCGCGGGGTCGGCTTCGATCGCGCCGGAGGCGACCAGGGACTGATATTGCTGACGGAACGAGAGCGGCGAGGACATGGACGCCCTTACCGCCCCAGCCTGCGACAAAATGCAAGCCGGGATTAGTCCTGAGGGCTATGCAGTTCGGACGGGGCGGCGCTCAGGGGGTGAGCTCGTAGGGTGCCTCGACCACATACGGCCCGCCGCCGGTGGAGGCGCGCGACGAGAACAGCACGAAGCGCTCGGCCTTGAACACCTTGGTGGGGAAATAACCGCGGATCGACAGATAATCCGCGACGTCCTGGCAGGATACGTCGCGCAGCCGGGCCAGCGTCACATGCGGGGTGAATTTGCGGCCCTCTGGATCGAGCCCGACCCGCTGCAGCAGGCGCTCCAGTTCGGCCTGCAATTCGATCAGCGGCTTCGACGGCACCACGGACGCCACCACCGCGCGCGGCTTGCGGCCGCCGAAGCTCGACAGCCCCTGCAGCGCGACCTCGAACGGTTTGCGGTTGATCCGGAACAGCGTCGAGGCGATCTCGTTGGCGGTGACGCCGTCGATATCGCCGATGAAGCGCAGCGTGAGGTGGTAGTTTTCCGGCTCGACCCAGCGAGCGCCCGGCAGCCCACCGCGCAGATTGGACAGGGTGCTGGTGACCTCGGCGGGGATTTCCAGTCCAGTGAACAAACGCGGCATCGGAACTCCCCCAACTGAGGCCCGATTGCGGCAGCCATCCCTGACGTCCGGGACTTTGCTTTCCGCAAACCGTCCGGCGAATCAACGCACCAATTCTGTAGCGCGTTTATGTAACAGCGCTACAGCGACAACTCCGAGGCCGCTAAAAAGTTGAGGGCAATCCGCCCCTTAGGGGAAATTGCCGGGTTTTTCAGCCCTTCTGCGCAGCGACCGATCGCAGAAATGCCTCGACCGTGGGCAGAATGTTCGCGACCACGACGTCGATGCCGGCGGCGGTCGGATGAATGCCGTCGGGCTGATTGAGGTTCGCGACTGCGGCGACGCCATCGAGGAAAAACCGATACAGCGGCACGCCGTGTTTGCCGGCGAGATCGGGATAAATCGCGTTGAACTGCTTGGCGTAGTCCGGCCCGTAATTCGGCGGCGCCAGCATCCCGCACAACAGCACCGCGATGTTGCGCGCCTTCAGGCGCTTGACGATCTCGTCCAGCGCCTGTTGGGGGACCTTGGGGTCGGTGCCGCGCAGCGCATCATTGGCGCCGAGTTCGACGATCACCGCATCGGCGTCCGGCGGCACCGACCAGTCGAGCCGCTGCAGCCCACCGCTCGCGGTGTCGCCCGACACCCCTGCATTGATCATGTCGGTCGCGATCCCCTTGGCCTGCAGGGCTTTCTGCAGCTTCGCCGGAAACGCGGCCTCGGCGGGTAATCCATAACCAGCCGACAGCGAATCTCCCAGCACCACGACCTTCAGCGGCTTCGCAGCCGCCTGCGCCGCGGCGCGCTGGATCGGCATCGCCGTCATCGCCAACGCCGCAATAACCATCGCCCACGCAATCGTGCGCCCCGCCCTCTCGACCGCACCGAAACAATTGCCATATGCACCAACCATGGACAGTTTCATCGAACCCTCATCACGGCCCGGCGATGAGCCGGACACCATCTCCATTTCGAACGTCAATCTGTCGCTGGGCAGTGGCGCCGCGCGGGTGCACATCCTCAAGGATATCAGCCTCCGCGTCGCACCCGGCGAGGCGATCGGCCTGATCGGCCCATCGGGATCGGGCAAATCCACCCTGCTGATGGTGATGGCCGGGCTGGAGCGGCCCGACAGCGGTGAGGTGGTGGTCAGCGGCACCGCTTTCAATGGCCTCAGCGAGGACGCATTGGCGCGCTTCCGCGGCCGCGAAGTCGGCATCGTGTTCCAGTCGTTCCACCTGATCCCGACCATGACCGCGCTGGAGAACGTCGCGGTTCCGCTCGAACTCGCGGGCGCCCCCGACGCCGACGCCCGCGCCGCGCGCGAACTCGCGTCGGTCGGCCTCGGCGAACGGCTGCATCATTATCCTTCGCAGCTCTCCGGCGGCGAACAGCAGCGCGTCGCATTGGCGCGGGCGCTGGCGCCCGATCCGGCGATCCTGGTCGCGGACGAGCCGACCGGCAATCTCGACGAGGCGACCGGCCGGCAGATCGTCGACCTGCTGTTCACCAAACACGCCGAACGCGGCATGACGCTGGTGCTGGTGACCCACGACACCGCGCTGGCGCAGCGCTGCGACCGCGTCGTCCGGCTGCGCTCCGGGCGGATCGACACCACCCAGCCGGGCAACGCCCAAGCGCGATCGGCCTGAGCCATGACGCTGGCCGCCGATCCCCTCGCCAAGTCCCCATCCACGTCCGCGCCGAGATCGCGCGGCCTGTCGCTGCCGTTGCGCTATGCGCTGCGCGAGATGCGCGGCGGCCTCAACGGCTTCTATGTCTTCATCGCCTGCATCGCGCTCGGCGTGATGGCGATCGCCGGCGTCGGCTCGGTCGCCGCCAGTCTGGGCGACGGCCTCGCCCGCGAAGGCCGCACGCTGCTCGGCGGCGACGTCGCGTTCTCGCTGATTCAGCGCGAGGCCACCGCCGAAGAGCTCGGCTATCTGCGCGAGCGCGGCCCGGTCTCGGTCGCGGCGACGTTGCGCGGCATGGCGCGCACCGCTGCGGGCCAATCGGCGCTGGTCGAGATCAAGGCGGTCGACAACCTCTATCCGATGCTCGGCGAACTGAAGCTCGCGCCGCAACTGCCGACCGCCGAGGTGCTGGCGGAGCGTGACGGCGCATTCGGCGCCGCCGCCGACGCCGCCTTGCTGGCCCGGCTCGATCTCAAGATCGGCGACCGCGTCACGGTCGGCAGCGCCGCGTTTCAAATCCGCAGCGTCGTCGCCTCCGAGCCGGACAAGCTCGCCGGCAATGTCGGCTTCGGCCCGCGTTTCCTGATCAGCGACGCGGCGCTGCGCGCCACCCAATTGCTGCAGCCCGGCAGCCTGGTGCGCTGGATCTATCGCGTCCGGCTGCCGGACAACCGCGCCGACGACAAGGCCGCGCAGGCTTTCGCCGATGCGACCCGCGCGGCGCTGCCGCAGGCCGGCTGGGAAATCCGCAGCCGCGGCAACGCCTCGCCGCAGCTCGAGCGCACCATCACCCGCTTCACCCAATTCCTGACGCTGGTCGGCCTCGCCGCGCTGCTGGTCGGCGGCGTCGGCGTCGCCAATGCGGTGAAGAGCCACATCGACCGCCGCCGCGACGTGATCGCGGCGTTCAAGGCGCTCGGCGCCACCGGCCGCGACGTGTTCGCGATCTATCTCACCCAGGTGCTGGTGCTGGCGACGATCGGCTCGCTGATCGGGCTCGCGCTCGGCGCCGCGCTGCCCTTCGTCATCACCGGATTGTTCGGCAAGCTGCTGCCGCTGCCGGTGGTGGCGGCGCTGCATCCCGAGGAACTGGCGCTGTCGCTGGTCTACGGCCTTTTGACCGCGCTCGCCTTCGGGCTGTGGCCGCTGGCGCAGGTGCGCGACGTGCCGGTGGCGACGCTGTTCCGCGAGGCCGCCACGGCGGACGCGCACCGGCCGAAATTCCGGCACATCGTCTGGATCGGCGTGGTGATCGCGCTGCTGCTCGCGGTGGTGATCGGCCTTGCTTACGACAAGCGCGTCGCGATCGCCTTCGTGGTTGCCGCGGTCGTCGTCTTCGCGCTGTTGCGCGGCGTCGCCGCGGGGCTGATGGCGATCGCCCGCTGGTTGCCGCGTTCGCGCATCACCATGCTGCGGCTGGCGATCGCCAACATCCATCGCCCCGGCGCGCTGACGCCGTCGGTGGTGCTGTCGCTGGGCCTGGGCCTCGCCGTGCTGGTGACGATCTCGCAGATCGACGGCAATCTGCGGCGGCAATTTCTCGCCGCGCTGCCCGAGAGGGCGCCGACCTTCTTCTTCATCGACATCCCGTCGAGCGAGACCGAACAGTTCAGCGGCTTCCTGACCCAGATCGCGCCGAAAGCGACGCTGGAGGACGTGCCGATGCTGCGCGGCCGGATCGTCGCCGCGCGCGGCGTTCGCGCCGAGGATCTCAAGCCGGGGCAAGACGCCGAATGGGTGCTGCAGAGCGACCGCGGCCTGACCTATGCGGCCGAGATGCCGGCCGGCTCCAAGGTCGTCGAAGGCCATTGGTGGCCCAAGGATTATGACGGCAAGCCGCTGGTGTCGTTCGAGAAGAAGCTGGCGGACGGGCTCGGACTGAAGATCGGCGACAGCGTCACCGTCAACGTGCTCGGCCGCGAGATCACGGCGACGATCAGCAATCTGCGCAGCGTCGACTGGCAGAGCCTCGGGATCAATTTCGTACTGGTGTTCTCGCCGAATACGTTCCGTGGCGCGCCGCATACGCATATCGCCACCCTGACCGAGACCGGCAGCACGCCGGAGAGCGACGCCGCTCTGATCAAGCAGGTGGCGGACAAATTCCCGATGGTCACCAGCGTCCGGGTCCGCGAGGCGCTGGAGACCGTCGGCGGGGTCGTCAGCAATCTGGCGCTGGCGGTGCGCGGCGCGAGTTCGGTGACGCTGATCTCGGCGATCCTGGTGCTCGGCGGCGCGCTCGCCGCGGGTCACCGCCATCGCGTCTACGACGCGGTGATCCTGAAGACGCTCGGCGCCACGCGGGGCCGGCTGATCGGCGCCTTCGCGCTCGAATACATGATGATCGGGCTCGCCACGGCGGTATTCGGCGTCATCGCCGGCTCGGCCGCGGCGTGGCTGATCGTCACACGGCTGATGTCCCTGAGCTTCGCCTGGCAGGCGGGCTCAGCCGCCGGCGTGGTCGTCGCGGCCCTGGTGGTCACCGTCGGCCTCGGCCTGGTGGGAACCCTGTTGGCGCTAAACCAGAAACCGGCTTCCGTTCTGCGGAATCTGTAGGTAAGCAGGCGGTGCTGGCGGGACGCGAGGCTGCACGGCGGACCTCCCTACCGCGCCCGAGCGCAACGGGGAACCTGGGGTTTCGACCAAAGTCGGGGTGGACTGATTTAACCCTGATGCTGCGGAGCGACATTCGGCCGCGCATAAACCCTTGCCCCGATTGTGTTAGTTTACCACATACCAGCATGGGTCGGACGGCGCGCGGATTGACCGGACTTTAATGACCGGACTTAATCACGGGACATTAATCTCTACCGCGCATCACCGTTCGGGATAAATTCGCACTGGCCTTCGCAACCCTTCGCGTCGGCCGGACCAACTCAGGATCTCGACCATGTCGGACTTGGACCGCAACTACGCATCTCCTTTCGGCCGGGCCGCCGGCCGCGTCGACAGCGCGGCCGTCGATGCCGGTCTGCGCGCCTACATGCTGCGCATCTACAACTACATGACGATCGGCCTGGCCATAACCGGCCTGGCCGCTCTTGGCGTCTATATGGGCGCCGTGACCCCGAACGACGTCGGCGCCGCCGGTAAGATCGGCAACACCTACCTGACCACCTTCGGCGTCGCGATGTTCGCGAGCCCGCTGAAGTGGGTGTTCATCCTCGCGCCGCTGGCGATGGTGTTCGCCATCTCGTTCGGCATCAACCGGCTGAAGCCGGCGACCGCGCAGCTGCTGTTCTGGGCCTTCGCGGCCCTGATGGGCATCTCGCTGTCGTCGATCTTCCTGGTCTACACCCACACCTCGATCGTCCGGGTGTTCTTCATCACCGCGGCCGCGTTCGGTGCGCTGAGCCTGTACGGCTACACCACCAAGCGTGACATGACGGGCATGGGCTCGTTCCTGATCATGGGCCTGTTCGGCGTCGTGATCGCGAGCGTGGTCAACCTGATCGTCGCCTCGTCGATGCTCCAGTTCATCGTCTCGGTGGTCGGCGTGCTGGTGTTCGCGGGCCTCACCGCCTGGGATACCCAGCGCCTGAAGAACGACTACATCTACGGTTACGCCTCGGAAGGCGGCGAGGTCGCGGAACGCGCGGCCATCACCGGCGCTCTGTCGCTCTACCTGAACTTCATCAACCTGTTCACGCTGCTGCTGCAGCTGCTGGGACAGAAGGAATAACCGCTTCGCACCCGTGAAGCTCTTGAAAGCCCCGGCCTTCGCGCCGGGGCTTTTTTGTTGCGCCGGCGCCGTTCGCCTCCACCCACGACCGTCATCGCCCGGCTTGACCGGGCGACCCAGTATTCCGGAGCGCGGTTGCAGATCATCGGCTCTCTGCGATACTGGACCCTCCGCTTTCGCGGAGGGTGACGGCGGGGGTGGAATCGCGAACCTCGCTTGCGTATGACGCACACACCAAGACTCCCGCTGCCTGCATTATCTCCGGCCAAATTGCATGTCCGACCTCCTGATCCGCCCCGCCACGACCGACGACCTCCCCGCGATCACCGCGATCTACGACGAGGCCGTCCGCACCGGCACCGCAACCTTCGAGCTGACGCCGCCGGACCTTGCCGAGATGACGCGGCGGTTCGAGACGCTGACCGGCGGCGGCTTTCCCTATCTGGTCGGGCTGCTCGATGGCCGCGTCGCCGGCTATGCCTATGCGGGGCCGTACCGGCCGCGGCCGGCCTATCGCTTCACCGTCGAGAATTCGGTCTATCTCGATCCGGCGACCCACCGTCGCGGCCTCGGCACCGCGCTGATGCGCGAGCTGATCGCGCAATGCGAGGCGCGCGGATTCCGTCAGATGATCGCGGTGATCGGCGATTCCGCCAATTCCGGATCGGTCGGCGTGCATCGCAAGACCGGCTTCGACATGATCGGCACCCACCGCAATGTCGGCTTCAAATTCGGGCGCTGGCTCGACACCGTGATGATGCAGCGCGCGCTGGGCGATGGCGGCGAGACGGTGCCGGAGCTCGAAGCGGGGCCGAGCAATGCGTGATGCCGTCACCCTCCGCGAAAGCGGAGGGCCCAGTATTCCAGTGCGCCGGTGATTGATCGCAGACGCTCTGGAATACTGGGTCGCCCGGTCGAGCCGGGCGATGACCTCCGTTTACGGCGCGACGCTTCACGCCGGCTGCCCCGCTCACACCAGCGCCAGCTTGCGGTCGATCACCAGCAGCACGCGGTCGAGTTCGTGGCCGCGGCGCAGGATCTGGCCGGAGGCCGCGACCACGCTGTAGGCGCCCTGCTTGCGCGCCAGCCGCGGGTCCTTGACGATGCGGTAGATCGGGACTTCGGAGGCGCGGCGGAACACCGAGAACACGGCGTGGTCCTTGAGGAAGTCGATCGCGTAATCGCGCCACTCGCCGTCGGCGACCATCCGGCCGTAGAGATTCAGGATGCGATTGAGTTCGAGGCGATTGAACGTCACACGCTGCTGCGGCGGAGCGGCGCCCTGGCGCTCCGCCAAGCGGCTATCGCTGGGATCGGCCTCCTCGGAAATCACGCTCATCGACGCCTCCTGTCATGGCGCCGACATGATCGCGCCGACAGCGCTGCACCGCAAGGGCACCGAAAGCCGCAAACGCCCGTAACACCAACCGGCGAACCAAACCACCGATCGGCTCACGCCTTCGTTAAACCAATCTTATTACCGCCCGAATTTCGCCAATCGAAAGCCCCTTCGACTTGCGAGAACATCATCACTGCGTTGGCCCGGTCCTTTCGGTCTCGGATTCCTCAGCCCCCAGCCCCCCGAGGCGGTCGGGATCGGGCCTGTCGCAGCAGCCAAATCCCCATACTGGACCAACGCGAGTTGGTCCTTTTTGTTTGTCGGAGGACCAGCGCAAGCTGGTCCTTTTGCTTTGGGGATCAGTGCAGCGAGGTGAAGGCCGCGCCGAGCATCGGTCCCGGCCTGTCGCGACTGCCGTCCTGCACATAGACGGCGGCGGCATCGATGCCGTCCCGCGCGATGTTTTCCAGCGGCACCGACCAACTGCCGGCCGCACCGGTCCAGTCGCCGACCTTGAGCAGCGTGCGGACGACGTTGTGATAAGTGACCTCGCGTCCGCGATTCTCGCCGCGGGTGATCGCGATCGGCACCGCCTTCGACACCGAGCAGATCCAGACCTCGCCGCGCCTCTCGCCGTCGCCCGGCGGCGACCGACACCTTGATCTCCTTGTCGTTGACCGCCATCGTCACCGGCACCGTCATCACCCCGGTGGCCTTGTCGGTGCTCTTGATCGCGTCGTCGATGCCGGCCCGATTGCTGCCGACCACATGCGCCGAGCCGTTGACGACGACCTGCGGCGTGTACACGTCGCGATCACCCCGCATCTGCGAATAGGCTCGCTGGCGCGCGCTGAAGCGCGAATCCGCAAGCGTGTCCTTCCAGCCGAGATAGTCCCAGTAATCGATCGGCAGGCTGAGCGCGATCACCGACGGATCCTTCGACAGGTCGCCGATGATCTGATCGGCCGGCGGACACGACGAACAGCCCTGCGAGGTGAACAGCTCGACCACCGCGCGCGGTTCGGCTGCGGCGGGCCGCACCATCGCGATCAATGCGCACAGACCGAGTGCGCCTGACCATCGCGAAATGCCAACTACACCGATCATCGTCACCTTTGCCGGGAGCGGAACAAAGCGGGCGTCAGCCGCCGTCCAGACGCCTTGAAACGAAAAGGCGGCCCTTTGCATAGGCCGCCTTCCGTTCACCTGCCACTCACTTCGCAGTGAGGCATCCTGCTACTTTGGTGAGAGCGTTTTCGAGCGAACCGGACACCGTTTCGCGTGAAGAAAACGCGTCAGACCATCAAGTTAGAGTTCCGGTTCTGATGTCCATCAGAACCGGAAAAGCTCCAGGCCGCGCTAGGCTGCGAGTTTCCTGAGAACGTAGTGCAGGATGCCGCCGTTGCGGTAGTATTCGAGTTCGTCGAGCGTATCGATGCGGCACAGCAGCGGCACCCGCTTGACCTTGCCGTTGCCGGCTTTGATCTCCGCCGTCAGCGTCTGTCGCGGCTTGAGATCGCCCTGCAGCCCGCGGATCGTCACCTTCTCGTCGCCCTTGATGCCGAGCGAGGCCCACGACGTTCCGTCTTCGAAGGTCAGCGGCAGCACGCCCATGCCGACCAGGTTCGAGCGATGGATGCGCTCGAAGCTCTGGCAGATCACCGCGCGGACGCCGAGCAGCCGGGTGCCCTTCGCCGCCCAGTCGCGCGACGAGCCGTTGCCGTATTCGGCGCCGGCGAACACCACCAGCGGCACCTGCTCGGCCTGATACTTCATCGCGGCGTCGTAAATCGACATCTGGTCGCCGTCGGGCCAATGCTTGGTCAGTCCGCCTTCCGGAATATTGCCGTCGGCGCCCTTCAGCATGTGGTTCTTGATGCGGATGTTGGCAAAGGTGCCGCGCATCATGACTTCATGATTGCCGCGGCGGGTGCCGTACTGATTGAAGTCGGCCGGACGCACCTGATGCTCCGACAGATACTTGCCGGCCGGCGACGTCAGCTTGATCGAACCCGCCGGCGAGATGTGGTCGGTGGTGATTTTGTCGCCGAACACCGCCAGGATGCGGGCGTCGACGACGTCGACGATCGGCTCCGGCTGCATCTTCATGCCTTCGAAGTAAGGCGGATTCTGCACATAGGTGGAGCTCATGTTCCACTTGTAGGTCTCGGAGTCGACGGTCTTGATCTTGCGCCAGTTGGTGTCGCCCTTGAATACGTCGGCGTACTTCTTCTTGAAGATCGCAGCGGTGACGTACTTCTTGACGAAGGCGTTGATCTCCTTGGTGGTCGGCCAGATGTCCTTGAGGTACACCGGCTTGCCGTCCTTGCCGGTGCCGATCGGCTCGACCGCGAGATTCTTGGTCACGGTGCCGGCGAGCGCATAGGCGACCACCAGCGGCGGCGAGGCGAGGTAGTTCGCCTGCACGTCCGGCGAGACGCGGCCCTCGAAGTTACGGTTGCCCGACAGCACCGCGGCGGCGACGATGCCGTTGTCGTTGATCGACTTCGAGATGTCCTCCGGCAGCGGGCCGGAATTGCCGATGCAGGTGGTGCAGCCGAAGCCGACCAGATTGAAGCCGACCTTGTCGAGGTCCTTCTGCAGGCCGGAATTGGCGAGATACTCCGCCACCACCTGCGAGCCCGGCGCCAGCGAGGTCTTCACCCACGGCGCGGCCTTCAGGCCTTTCGCCGCGGCGTTGCGGGCGAGCAGGCCGGCGCCGATCAGCACGCTCGGATTCGAGGTGTTGGTGCAGGAGGTGATCGCGGCGATCACCACGTCGCCATGGCCGAGATCGAATTTCCGGCCGTCGACCGCGTAGCGCGCGCCGTCCAGCGCCTTCTTGTATTCGGCGTCCATCGCCGCGGTGAAGCCTTCCGAAACCGTCGGCAGCGCGACGCGGCCTTCGGGGCGCTTCGGCCCGGCCAGCGACGGCACCACGCTGGCGAGATCGAGCGTCAGCGTCACGGTGAACACCGGGTCGGCCGATTTGGCGGTGCGGAACAGGCCCTGCGCCTTGGCGTATTTCTCGACGAGGGCGACCCGCGCCGAGGCGCGGCCCGAGGTCTTCAGATAGTCGAGCGTCTCGGTGTCGACCGGGAAGAAGCCGCAGGTCGCGCCGTATTCCGGCGCCATGTTGGCGATGGTCGATTTGTCGGCGACCGAGAGGTGATCGAGGCCGGGGCCGAAGAACTCGACGAACTTGCCGACCACGCCCTGTTTGCGCAGCATCTGCGTCACGGTCAGCACCAGATCGGTGGCGGTGACGCCTTCCTTGAGCGCGCCCTTGAGCTTGAAGCCGACCACTTCGGGCAGCAGCATCGACAGCGGCTGGCCGAGCATCGCGGCTTCCGCCTCGATGCCGCCGACGCCCCAGCCGAGCACGGCGAGGCCGTTGACCATGGTGGTGTGCGAATCTGTGCCGACCAGCGAATCCGGATAGGCCACCTCGAAGGTGCCCTTCTTCTTGCCGATGGTCATTTTCTCCTTACGGGTCCAGACCGTCTGCGCCAGATATTCGAGATTGACCTGATGGCAGATGCCGGTGCCGGGCGGCACCACCGCGAAGTTCGAGAACGCTTTCTGGCCCCACTTCAGGAACTCGTAGCGTTCCTGGTTCTGCTTGTACTCCTCGGCGACGTTCTTGCCGAACGCCTTGTTGTCACCGAAGAAGTTGACGATCACCGAGTGGTCGATGACGAGATCGACCGGCACCAGCGGGTTGATCTTTTCGGCGTCGCCGCCGAGCGCCTGCATCGCGTTGCGCATCGCGGCCAGATCGACCACCGCGGGCACGCCGGTGAAGTCCTGCATCAGCACGCGCGCCGGGCGGAACGCGATCTCGTGTTCCAGCGCCTTCTTGCGCATCCATTTGGCCACCGCCTGGATGTCCGCTTTCTTGACGGTGCGGTCGTCCTCGTTGCGCAGCAGATTCTCCAGCAGCACCTTCATCGAATAGGGCAGCCGGGAGATGCCCTTCAGGCCGTTCTTCTCGGCGGTCGGCAGGCTGTAATAGACGTAAGACTTGCTGCCGACCTTGAGGATCTTCCGGCATTTGAAGCTGTCGAGCGAGGTCATGTAAGGCGGGTCCCAGATTTATCGGTTCAATGGGGCGGGCGTCATGCGGGCACCCAAAGGGGCGAGCCGACTGGCTTGCAGGCGCCGATGGTGTACTGCATCAAGTTCCGGCTTATAGAACCTTTCCAGATGCGCCGCCAGTTCGACAACGACTAGCGTCAGCGTCGATTGTGAGCAAGGCGATCCCGAATTCCGGGCGCGGAACAGGCACGACGAATGCGGCTTTCGGGACGCGGGCTAAGATGTGTACGAGGCGGCCGCGAGGTGTTCGACGGGCTCGATGTCGAGGCCGCGGGCGGCGAGGCCTTGGCGCTGGTCGGCCATAACGGCGCCGGCAAGACGTCACTGCTGCGGCTGATCGCCGGCCTGTTGGCGCCCGCCGCTGGTACCATCACCTTCGACGGCGGCGAGCCGGACACGCCGGTCGCCGAACAGGCGCATTATCTCGGCCATCGCGACGCGCTGAAGCCATCGCTCAGCGTCACTGAAAATCTGGCGTTCTGGCGCGAGTTCCTCGGCGGCGAACCGACCGATCTGCCGGCCGCCGTCGAAGCCGTCGGTCTCGCCCACGCCGCGGAGCTACCGGCCGCCTATCTGTCCGCGGGCCAGCGCCGGCGGCTGTCGATCGCGCGGCTTCTGGTGGTGCGGCGGCCGATCTGGCTGCTCGACGAGCCGACCTCGGCGCTCGACGTCAGGGGCCAGGAGATGTTCGGTCGGCTGATGAGCGATCACCTCGCCGGCGGCGGACTGATCATCGCCGCCACCCACAGCCCGCTCGGCATCGCCGCGCGCGAGATGCGGATCGGAGCGGCGGCATGAGCGGGCTTGGATTGATCGCGTTGGTGATGCGAGCCACAGGAGCCCGCCCATGACCGCGCTTGGAGCGATCATCCGCCGCGACATCCGGATCGCGCTGCGGGTCGGCGGCGGCGCGCTGGTCGGGGTGCTGTTCTTCCTCACCGTCGTGGTGCTGATGCCGTTCGCGGTCGGTCCCGACCTGAAGCTGCTGCAGCGGCTCGGCCCCGCGATCCTGTGGCTCGGCGCGCTGCTGGCGAGCCTGCTGACGCTGGACCGGCTGTTCACCGCCGACGCCGAGGACGGCTCGCTCGATCTGATCGTGATGAGCCGCACACCGCTGGAACTGACCTGCGCCGCCAAGGCCTTCGCGCATTGGCTCGCCGCCGGCCTGCCGCTGATCGTCGCGACCCCGGTGCTGGGGCTGCTGCTCAACCTCGACGGCATGGCCTCGCTGGCGGTGATGGCGACGCTGCTCGCCGGAACCCCGGCCCTGACCTTCACCGGCATGATCGGCGCCGCGCTGGCGGTGACGCTGCGCCGCGGCGGGCTGCTGCTGGCGGTGCTGGTGCTGCCGCTGTCGATCCCGGTGCTGATCTTCGGCGTCGCGGCGTCGCAGGCCGCCATCGTCGGACCGGTGCCGTTCGGCACGCCGTTCTCGATTCTCTGCGCGCTGTCGCTGGCGAGCCTGGTGATCGGCCCGTTCGCCGCCGCCGCCAGCCTGCGGCACGGGCTGGACTAGATCCCGGAAAGTGGATGCCGTTTTTCGGAAAAGATCATGCTCAATCAAGAAGCTAAAGCAGGATGACCATTCGAAGATGCGTCATCTTGCTTGAGCATGACGCCTTCCCGCCCGATCAACTCCCACGGAGGCCCCGCAGGTTCTGCCGGCCGTCATTGCCTGCGCGCGCTCCTCCCATTATCAGAGACAGCATGACGCTGACCGAACTCGCCAATCCGACCCGGTTCCTGTCGCTCGCGGGCCGCCTGCTGCCGTGGCTGGCGGGTGCGACCGCGCTGCTGCTCACCGTCGGGCTGGTGCTGGCGATGCTGGCGCCGGACGATTACCAGCAGGGCGCGACCGTGAAGATCATGTTCGTGCACGTCCCGAACGCCTGGCTGGCGATGTTCGTGTGGGGCGTGATGAGCCTGGCCTCGCTCGGCACGCTGGTGTGGCGGCATCCGCTTGCCGACGTCGCCGCCAAGACCGCCGCCCCGATCGGCGCCGCCTTCGCCTTCCTGGCGCTGCTGACCGGCTCGCTGTGGGGCCGGCCGATGTGGGGCACCTATTGGGAATGGGACGCCCGGCTGACCTCGATGCTGATCCTGTTCCTGATGTATCTCGGCCTGATCGCGCTGTGGCGCGCGGTCGAGGACCCGTCCCGCGCGGCGCGCGCCGCGGCGGTGCTGACGCTGGTCGGCGCGATCAATCTGCCGATCATCAAATTCTCGGTCGACTGGTGGAATACGCTGCATCAGCCCGCCTCGGTGATGCGGATGAGCGGCCCGGCGCTGGACAAGGCGTTCCTGTCTCCGCTGCTGGTGATGGCGGTCGGCTTCTCGCTGCTGTTTCTCACATTGCACGTCGCCGCGATGCGCAACGAGATCCTGCGCCGGCGGGTGCGCACCCTGCAGATGATGCAGGCCAGCCGAGCCGAGGCGGCGTGATGTTCGGTCGCTACGCCGAGTTCATCGTCTCCTCTTATGCGGCGACCGCGATCGTGGTCGTGCTGCTGATCCTCTGGGTGGTGATCGATTATCGCCGCCAGAAGGCGCGGCTGCGCGACCTGGAAGCGCGCGGCGCGGTTCGCCGCTCCGGCCGCAGCGCAACGGATCTGTCATGAGCACGCCCGCACCCGACGCCCCCTCCCCGAAGCGCCGCTCGCTTGTGGTCGCGCTGCCGCTGCTGGTGTTCGCGGGACTGGCGGCGCTGTTCTGGTTCAGGCTCGGCGATCGCGATATTTCGAGGATTCCGTCGGCGCTGATCGGCCGCGAGGCCCCGCAGACGACGTTGCCGTCGCTGGAAGGCCTTACACGGGACGGCGTCCAGGTCGCCGGCCTCGACCCGGGACTGTTCAAGGGCAAGGTCAGCGTCGTCAATGTCTGGGCGTCGTGGTGCGTACCGTGTCACGACGAGGCGCCGCTTTTGACCGCGCTCGCCGACGACAAGCGCATCCAGATCGTCGGCATCAACTACAAGGACAAGCCCGACAACGCCCGACGCTTCCTCGGCCGCTATGGTAACCCATTCGTCGCCGTCGGCGTCGACCCCAATGGCCGCGCCGCGATCGAATGGGGCGTCTATGGCGTGCCGGAGACCTTCGTGGTCGGGCGCGACGGCAGGATCGCCTACAAGCTGGTCGGCCCGATCACGCCGGACAATCTCGACAAGCTCCTCAAGGCCGAGATCGGCAAGGCGCTCGCCGCGCCGCAGAGTTAGCAGCCGCACGAAATTATTTGCAGCGTTTATCGGCGGTTCATTTGCCGGCCATGGCGCCGCCATGAAGAGACGGCTAGCTTCACGTCGTTACTAACAACGTCCGTGGAGGGACATCGCCATGCGTACTTTCAAGCTGCGTACTTTGAAGCTGCGTCATCTCACGCTTGCGCCGCTCGCCGCCGCGCTCGCCTTCGGCCTGCTCGTCAACGCCCCGGCTATGGCCCAGGCCCCCCAGACCACGCCCCAAACCGACAAGATGGCGCCGCCGCCGGCCGCGACCAAGACGTCGCCGACCGCCGGCGCCAAGTCCGAGAAAGTGGACCTGCTCGACATCAACTCGGCCACCGTGGAGCAGCTCGAAGTGCTGCCGGGGATCGGAAAGGCCTATTCGGCCGCGATCATCAAGGGCCGCCCCTACAAGGGCAAGGACGAGCTGGTGCAGAAGAAGGTCGTGCCCGAGAAGACCTATGAGGGCATCAAGGACAAGATCATCGCCAAGCAGAAAGGCTGAGCGGCGCGCCTCCGTCGCCACGAAGGAACACGTCATGCCCGGGCTTGACCCGGGCATGCATCACTTGAAGAAGGATGGATTGCCGGGTCAAGCCCGGCGATGACGGCTCAAAACTACCGCCCGGAGACGTCGCCTTCATCGGTCGCGCTTTGCTCCAGCGTCGCCGGCGCAACCTGATAGCGCTTGGTCAGCGGCATCTGCAGGATCGCGAACAGCATGGTCAGCGGCACCATGCCGAACACCTTGAACGACACCCAGAACTCGGTCGTCTGCGTCCGCCACACCGCCTCGTTCAACACCGCCATCGCGAAGAAGAACAGCGCCCAGCGCAGCGTCAGCTTGCGCCAGCCTTCCGCCGTCAGGTTGAACACCTGATCGAACATGATCGCGATGAACGAACGCCCGAACAACAGCCCGCCGCCGAGCACCGCGCCGAACAGCGTGTAGACGATGGTCGGCTTCATCTTGATGAAGGTCTCGTCGTGCAGCACCAGCGTCAACGTGCCGAACACCAGCACGACGACAGCCGTCACCAGAGCCATCATCGGCACGTGCTTGGTGACAACGTAGGACGCGATGATCGCCGCGATCACCGCGACCATGAAAGCGCCGGTGGCGGCGAACAGATTCCACTTCGCATTGACGAAGAAGAACACCAGCAGCGGGCCGAGCTCGGTCGCGAGCTTGAACAGCGGATGCGGCTGGTTCTTCGGCACGAGATCGTTGGTGGCGGAGTCCTTGGTCATTGCGTCTCCGTGCCGGCGATCGCTTGCGCGAAATCGCGCGCGGTGAACGGCGAAAGATCCTCGACGCCTTCGCCGACGCCGATGAAATGCACCGGAAGCTTGTGCTTCTCCGCGATCGCCACGAGGATGCCGCCGCGCGCGGTGCCGTCGAGCTTGGTCATCACCAGGCCGGTGACGCCGGCGGTTCTGGTGAACGCCTCGACCTGCGACAGCGCATTCTGTCCCACCGTGGCGTCGAGCACCAGCAGCACCGCATGCGGCGCCGTGTCGTCGACTTTCTTGATGACGCGAACGACCTTTTCGAGCTCGCTCATCAGTTCCTTGCGGTTCTGCAGCCGGCCCGCGGTGTCGATCAGCAGCACGTCGCGGCCCTGCTCCTTGGCCGCGGTCAGCGCGTTGAAGGCGAGGCTCGCGGAGTCCGAGCCCTGCGCGCCGGCGATTACCGGCGTGCCGGTGCGCTCGCCCCACACCTTCAACTGCTCGATCGCCGCGGCGCGGAACGTGTCGCCGGCGGCCATCATCACCTTGCGGCCTTCCGCCGCGAAGCGGGCCGACAGCTTGCCGATCGTGGTGGTCTTGCCCGAACCGTTGACGCCGACGACGAGAACCACGAACGGTTTCTTGGCGTCGTCGATCACCAGCGGCTTCGCCACCGGCGCCAGCACCTTCTCGACTTCGGAGGCGACGATCTCCTTCACATCGCTCGCCGAAATCATCTTGTCGTAGCGGCCCTCGCCGACCGCATCCGAAATCCGCGACGCCACCTCGGTGCCGAGGTCGGCGCGCAGCAGCACGTCCTCGATCTCATCGAGCATCGCCCGGTCGAGTTTGCGCTTGGAAATGAATTCGGAGAGCGCCGTGCCGATTGAACTCGACGTGCGCTTCAGCCCGCTGGACAGCCGCCGCCACCAGCTCGGTTTCTGTGTTTCCGGAGTGTCACTCATCTGGGCGCTGTGTTAGCCGTTTCGGGCCATGAACGAAAGCCACCCAGATCAATTCGACGTGCCGGAACTGTCGCCCGAGGACATTCAGGCGCGGGTGCTGCATCGCGACGGGCTGATGCTGGTGATCGACAAGCCGGCCGGCCTGCCGGTGCATCGCGGCCCGAAGGGCGGGCCGAATCTCGAAACCTCGTTCGAATTCCTGCGGTTCGGCCTGCCGCGCCCGCCGGTGCTGGCGCATCGGCTCGACCGCGACACCTCCGGCTGCCTGGTGCTCGGCCGCCACCGCAAGGCCACCGCAACGCTCGGGCTGCTGTTCAAACACAGCAAGATTTCAAAAACCTACTGGGCGATCGTCGAGGGCGGTCCGGAGCAGGACCATGGCACCATCGACCTGCCGATCGGCCGCCTCAACGCCGAGCGCGGCTGGTGGCAGAAGGTCGATCCCGAGGGCCTGCCGTCGCTGACCAAGTGGACGGTGCTGGGGCGGTCCCATCCTGTTGCGCCCGCGCCTGCTGCGATCAGCAGTGAGCCTGTGGCAAGCGACTCCCCTCCCCCTTGCGGGGAGGGGTCGGGGATGGGGATCGACAACGGGAGCTTCGCTTCGGGGGCCCCCCACCCCAACCCTCCCCCGCAAGCGGGAGAGGGAGCAGGCGGTGCGCGTGGAAAGCGCCTCACCTGGCTCGCCCTCGAACCCATCACCGGCCGCACCCATCAATTGCGGGTGCATTGTGCGGCGATGGGCTGGCCGATCGTCGGCGACAACATCTATGGCAACGGCCCGCGCTTCGGCGAACCGAAGCTGCATCTGCACGCGCGCGAGATCGTCATCCCGTTGTCGCGCAACAAGCCGCCGGTGATCGTCACCGCGCCGCCGCCGCCGCATCTGCACCCGCGGCTTGCGGCGTGTGGCTGGAGCGGCGCGTAGTCGTCAGCCGCGCGCCGTCGTGCCCGGCGATCGTCAGGCTCTGCACCGTCCCCGGGGTCGCGCCTGACATCGCCACCGGAATGAAATGCTCCGTGCGCCCTTGGGTCGCGCTTTCGATCAGCACGGCGCGGGTTTGCCCGATTTCCGCCTGCAGGCGCCGTTGCAAAGCCGCTTCGCCTGCGGCGCGCAGCCGCGCGGCGCGTTCGCGGATGATGCGGCCATCGAGCTGCGGCATCCGCGCCGCCGGCGTGCCGGGGCGTTTCGAATACGGAAACACGTGCAGGAAGCTCAGGCCGCAGTCGTCGACCAGATCGAGCGAGCGCTGAAACATCTCTTCGGACTCGGTCGGGAAACCTGCGATCAGATCGGCGCCGAGCGCAATGTCCGGGCGCAGCCGCCGCACCTCGTCGCAGAACGCGATCGCATCGGCGCGTAAATGCCGCCGCTTCATCCGCTTCAGGATCAGATCGTCGCCGGCCTGCAGCGACAGATGCAGATGCGGCATCAGCCGTTGTTCGCCGGCGAGCGCGTCGAGCAGATCGCGATCGGCCTCGATCGAATCGATCGAGGAAATCCGCAGCCGCTGCAGCTCCGGGACGTGGCGCAACACTTTCTTGACTAACGCGCCGAGCTTCGGCGTTCCGGGCAGGTCGGCGCCGTAGCTGGTGAGATCGACGCCGGTCAGCACGATCTCGGCATGGCCGCGCTCGGTCAATGCGCGGACCTGATCGACCACCGCGCCGATCGGCACCGAACGCGAATTGCCGCGGCCGAACGGGATGATGCAGAACGTGCAACGGTGGTCGCAGCCGTTCTGGACCTGCACGAACACCCGCGGCAATCCGCTCTGATAACCGTCGACGAGATGCGGCGCCATCTCGCGCACCGCCATGATGTCGGCGACCGCGATCTTCTGTTCGGCGCCGAGGCCGAAAGCAGTGTCGGCGTCGAATGCGATGCGCGCGGCGCGCCAGGCCTCGGAGCGCATCTTGTCGTCATTGCCGATGACGCGATCGACTTCGTCCATGCCTGCGAAGGTGGCCGGCTCGGTCTGCGCCGCACAGCCGGTCACGACGATGCGGGCGCCCGGCCGCTCGCGCTTCAGCTTGCGGATTTGCTGCCGCGCCTGCGCCACCGCCTCGTTGGTGACCGCGCAGCTGTTGATGACGATGGCGTCGTGAAGACCCGCACCTTCGGCCTCGCGGCGGATCACTTCGGATTCGAACGCGTTGAGGCGACAACCGAAGGTGACGATCTCGACCGCCATCAGGCCGAGGTCTTGTCGCGTGAACGGGCGAACAGCGCCGGATCGAACCGGCCCTCGAACTCGAAGGTCGCGCCGCCGGTCATCAGCACGTGATTGTCGCTCTCGCGCCACGCGATGCTGAGTTGGCCGCCCGGCAGCGTCATTTCGACGACGCGATCGGCCCGCTTGAGCCGCGCCGCCGCCACCGCAGTGGCGCAGGCGGCCGAGCCGCAGGCCCGGGTCAGTCCCGCGCCGCGCTCCCAGGTCCGCATCGTGATGTGATCGCGATCGACGATATGGGCGAGCGTGATGTTGGCGCGCTCCGGAAAGATCGGATGGTTTTCCAGCAGCGGCCCGAACCGGCCGAGATCGTGGGCCTCGATGTCGTCGACCCAGAAGATCGCGTGCGGATTGCCCATGCTGACGACCGAGGGGGTGTGCAGCAGCGGCGCGTCGATCGGCCCGATTTGCAGCTCGATCGATCGCGTGTCGCGAAATTCCTCGGCGAGCGGAATGTCCTTCCAGCCGAACTTCGGCTCGCCCATGTCGACGGTGTAGAGCCCGTCGGCCGGTCCCCGCCAGCAATTCAGCAGACCGGCGCGGGTCTCGAAAGTCAGTCCCTGCTTGTCGGTCCGTGCGAACATCTGCCGGGCGACGCAGCGCATGCCGTTGCCGCAGGCGCCGGCCTCGGAACCGTCATTGTTGTAGATCCGAACGAACGCCTCGGTGCCCGGCAGCCGCGCCGGCTGCAACAGCATCAGCTGATCATAGGGCAGATGCGCCGCCACCGCGCGCGCATCGTCCGGCGTGACCGGCGCCGGCTGATCGCGCAGATCGACCACGACGATCTCGTTGCCGATGCCGTTCATCTTGGCGAAGAGGCGATTGTCCAGCGCGCTCATGATCCACGTCCTTGTGCGGCCTATATGGCGAAGGCCGCTGGCTTTGGCCAGCCCGGCAAAACCTCTCCGATTCGACTGCGACCAGCCGCCGCCACAGTCAAGCCACATGCCGATCGCAAGGGACGGCAGCGGCCGCCGGGTGTTAAGGTCGGGCCGGGACCGCCGATCCGCCGGCGCACAGGATCGCGGTGACCCGATGCGGCCATCCGCCTGTGGCCAGGGAGACATTTGGAATGAACCGCCACCGCTTTTTTCATCCCGCTCTGCTCGGGCTGCTGTCTGCCGCCGCGCTGACGCTGGGCGCAGCCGGCGCGCCGGCGCAAACCGAAACCAAGCCGGCCGAAACCAAGTCCACCGAAACAAAGCCGGCCGAGACGACCACGCCGCCACCCGCCGCGACGACGCCGTCTCCGTCCACGCCTGCTCCATCGGCGGCTGCTCCGTCCACGCCTGCTCCATCGACCGCTGCTCCGGCGACACCAGCGCCCTCGACCCCGCCCGCTGCGGCCGAGACGCCTGCGACGCCTCCGCCCGCGGCCCAGACGCCGGCCGTGCCGCCGGCCGCCAAGGTGCAGACCGCCGATCCGTTCGGCGAGGAGATCACGCTCGCACCGAAGACGGCGGTGGTCCTGAAGGGCAAGGCCAGTTGGGACAACGCGTTCGAAAGCCTGATCGAGGCCATTAAATCAGTGACCGGCCTGCTCGAGAAGCAGGGCATCAAGCCGAACGGCAATCCGATGATCGTCTACACCTCGACCGACGATAACGGCTTCACCTTCCAGGCCGAGATTCCGGTGCCCGAGGCGCCGAAGAATCTGCCCAAGACCATGAGCATGGGGCCGACGCCGGACGGCAAGGTGCTGAAATTCGTCCATCGCGGCTCCTACGACAATATGGACAACACCTACGAGGCGATCACAAATCACCTCGACGACAAGAAGATCGAGGCTAAGGACACCTTCGTCGAGGAATACATCACCGACCCGCTGACCACCGCGGAAGACAAGCTTGTAATCAACGTCTATGTGCCGATGAAATGACCATGCAGCTCCACACCCTCACCGCCGCCGCCCTGATCCTCGCCACGCTCGGCGCTGCGCCGGGTCGCGCTCAACCCGTGCCGTCGCCCCAGCAATGGCAGCAGCAGTCGGCGATCACTGTCATCGGCGAAGCGCAGAAGTCGGTACCGCCGGACATCGCGCAGGTCGAAGCCGGCGTTTCCAACATGGCGAAGACGGCGCGCGCCGCCGCCGAGGCCAACAACAATGCGATGGGCAAGGTGCTGCTCGAGCTGAGAAACGCCGGGATCGACGCCAAGGACATCCAGACTTCGCGCCTGTCGATTCAGCCGCAATACGCATCGAACCGGTCGGGGCCGAGCGAGATCACGGGCTATCTCGCCAGCAACCTCGTGACCGTCCAGGCGCGCGACATGGCCCGCGTCGCCGGCCTGGTCGACACGCTGGTGGTCGCCGGCGCCAATGAGATCCGCGGCATCAGCTTCCGCGTCGCCAATTCGTCCAAGGTGCTCGACGACGTCCGCACCGAGGCGATCGCCGACGCCCGGCGCAAGGCCGAGATCTACGCGCGCGCCGCCGGAGTCACGCTCGGCGCGCCGCTGGTGATTTCCGAGGACGCCAGCCCAGGCGTCGCTCCGATGCGCAAGATGGCGACGAGTTTCGATGCCGGGGCGCCGGTCGCCGCGGGTCAGGAAACGCTGAGCGTCACCGTGATGGTGAGCTGGGCGATCAAGGCCCCGTAGGTTCGCGCGCGGCGCGGTCGGGCTCAGACCTCGAACACCTGTCCCGGCTTCAGCACGGCGAACCGCTCGCGCGGCACGCCGGCGGCGTCGAGCGCGGCGTAAAGATCCGTCTCCGGCGCGTCGATCGCTTCGTCGGTGAGCTGGAATGTGCCGTGATGGTTCGCCAGCGCCTGCGCGGCGCCGCAATCGGCCAGCGCCTGCACAGCCTCGGCCGGATTCATGTGCTGATCCTTCATGAACCAGCGCGGCTCGTAAGCGCCGATCGGCAGGATCGCCAGCCGCAACGGCGCATGAGTGTGGCGTACATCGCGGAAATGCTTGCCGTCGCCATAGCCGGAATCGCAGACGACGTAGATCTTGCCGGCGGGGGTCTCGAGCACGAAGCTCGCCCACAGCGCGCGATTGCGATCGAACGCGCCGCGCCCCGTCCAGTGCCGGGTCGGCGTCAGCGTCACCGCGACGCCGGAGCCGAGCTCGACCCGGTCGCGCCAGTCATAGGCCTCAGCGCGGATCGCGCCGTCATGCGCGGTCATCGTCAGATCGTTGCCGAGCGGCGTGATCACCCGCGGCGCATGTTTTGCGGCGAGGCGCGACAGCGTCGCCAGATCGAGATGATCGTAATGCCCGTGCGACACCAGCACGACGTCGATCTGCGGCAGCGCGTCGAAGGCGATGCCTGGATCGTTGTGCCGCTTCGGTCCGGCGAAACTCACCGGCGAGACGCGCTGCGACCACACCGGATCGATCAGGATGTTGAGCCCGCCGGTCTGGATCAGCCAGCTCGCATGGCCGACATAGGATAGCCGGGCCTTGTCGCCGGTGACGCGCGGCGGCGGCGTATCGGCATAGGGACTCGGCGCCCAGTCCGGCCATGGCGCCGGCTTGTGGCCGAAGCGCCAGCGCAGCAGGTCCGCCCAGCTCTTCGGCGGCATCCCGTCGCGATCGAAGAAGCGCTCGCCGTCGAAATGATCGGTGATCGGGCCTTTGTAGAAGGTCATGCGGAAAACCCAGAATGAGGACAGTCCGGTCAATTTGACCAGTTGTTTAGAGCTTCCGAGGACGCCGACTGCAATTCGCCTTCGGCCTCCGACCCGCCAGATCGGTCGCACCTTGCATTCGGAGGTCCGAACGCGTATTGATCCCCGCGAAATCTCGAAAAGTTCTCTTTTCGATCCGCCGACCGGCCCTGGAGGCCGGAGGTCAACGCCCGACAGCGCGATGCGCCCTCGGGCGCGAACGTGTTTTGTGCCATAGGCCTTTCCCTGAAGGGCCGTTGCTGGGTCACAGGCCTTTCCCCGAAAGGCCGTTTTGGATCAAAGGCCTTTCCCTGAGAGGCCGTGGTTGGGTTGGGATCGATGTTCGACAATCTGTCGGAAAAGCTTGGTGGCATTCTCGATCGTCTGACCGGGCGCGGCTCGCTCAGCGAGGCCGACGTCGATGCGGCGATGCGCGAGATCCGCCGCGCGCTGCTCGAGGCCGACGTCGCGCTGGAAGTGGTTCGCTCGTTCACCGAGAAGGTTCGCGAACAGGCCGTCGGCGCCACCGTCGTCAAGTCGGTCAAGCCCGGCCAGATGGTGGTCAAGATCGTCAATGACGAGCTGATCGCCATGCTCGGCTCCGACAGCCAGGCGATCGACCTCAATGCCGTCGCCCCGGTGCCGATCATGATGGTCGGTCTGCAGGGCTCGGGCAAGACCACCACCACCGCCAAGCTGGCGCGCCGGATGACCCAGCGCGACAAGCGCAAGGTGCTGATGGCCTCGCTCGACGTCTATCGCCCGGCGGCGATGGAGCAGCTCGCGGTGCTCGGCCGCGATCTCGAGATCGACACGCTGCCGATCGTCGTCGGCCAGAAGCCGCAGGACATTGCGCGGCGCGCGATGGAAGCCGGCAGGCTCGGCGGCTACGACGTCGTGCTGCTCGACACCGCCGGCCGCACCACGCTCGACGAAGACATGATGTCCGAGGCGGCCGAGATCAAAGCCGCCGCCAATCCGCACGAAGTGCTGCTGGTCGCCGACAGCCTCACCGGCCAGGACGCGGTCAACCTCGCGCGCGCCTTCGACGAGCGCGTCGGTCTCACCGGCATCGTGCTGACGCGGATCGACGGCGACGGCCGCGGCGGCGCGGCGCTGTCGATGCGCGCGGTCACCGGCAAGCCGATCAAGCTGATGGGCACCGGCGAAAAGACCGATGCGCTGGAAGATTTCCACCCGAGCCGGATCGCCGGCCGCATCCTCGGCATGGGCGACGTCGTCTCGCTGGTCGAGAAGGCCGCCTCGACGCTCGACGCCGAGAAGGCCGCCGCCGCCGTCGAGAAGATGCGCAAGGGCAAGTTCGATCTCGCCGACATGCGCGAACAGCTCGAGCAGATGACCAAGATGGGCGGCATCGGCGGCCTGATGGGGATGATGCCCGGCATCTCCAAGATGAAGAACCAGATCGCCGCCGCCGGCGTCGACGACAAGGTCCTCAAGCGCCAGGTCGCAATCATCGATTCGATGACCCGCGAGGAGCGCAAGAACCCCGACATCCTCAAGGCCAGCCGCAAGAAGCGGATCGCCGCCGGCGCTGGCATCAAGGTCGAGGACGTCAACAAGCTTTTGAAAATGCACCGGAATATGGCCGACATGATGAAGGCCGTGGGCCGCGGCAAGGGCGGCCCGATGGCCGGCCTGGCGCAGGCGATGGGCTTCGGCGGCGGCTTGCCGACGGCCGAGCAGATCAAGGCGATGCAGGAAAAGGCGCAGCAGGGCGGCGAGCTGCCCGGCGGCCTGCCCGAGCTGCCGAAGGATCTGCCCGCCAGCCTGCGCACCGGCCTGCCGAAGCTGCCCGGCCTGACCGGCCTCAGCGGCAAGCCGACGCTGCCCGGCCTCGGCTCGTTCCCCGGCTTCGGCAAGAAGAAATGAGCGCCTTGCTCGCCCTCTCGGTCATTCCGGGGCGCCGCGCAGCGGCGAGCCCGGAATCTCTCGCACAGAACACCTCGGGATTCCGGGTTCGCGCGTTTCACGCGCGCCCCGGAATGACGAGCTGATCAGCAACACACAACGAACCCACCCAGGAGACCTAAATGTCCGTCGTCATCCGCCTCGCGCGCGCAGGCACCAAGAAGCGCCCGTTCTACCATGTCGTCGTCGCCGACTCGCGCTTCCCGCGCGACGGCCGCTTCATCGAGCGGCTCGGCTACTTCAACCCGCTGATGGCGAAGGACAACGAGGCCCGCCTCAAGCTCGACCTCGACAAGGTCAAGGACTGGCTCGCCAAGGGTGCCCAGCCGTCGGACCGCGTCGCCCGCTTCCTCGACACCGCCGGTATCAAGAAGCGCGAAGCGCGCAACAACCCGGAAAAGGCGGTGCCGCGCAAGGAGCGCAAGGCCGCCGAAGCCGGCAAGTAAGCAGGGCGGCGGATGCCGGCCGGGCTGATCTGCATTGCCCGGATCGGCGCGCCGCATGGCGTGCGCGGTGCAATGCGGCTGTGGAGCTTCACCGCCGAGCCGCTCGCGGTGATGGATTACGGCCCGCTCGCCACCAAGGACGGCGCACGGTCGTTCGAGATCGCCACCGCGCGCCCGGCCAAGGACCATCTGGTCGTGACGCTGAAGGGCGTCGCGACGCGCGACGAGGCCGAACGCCTCAACGGCCTCGAGCTCTACGTCCCGCGCGATCGGCTGCCGCCGACCGAGGATGACGAGTACTACCATGCCGATTTGATCGGCCTCCCCGCGATCACGCCGGCCGGCGAACCGCTCGGCCGCGTGCTCGCGATCCATAATTTCGGCGCTGGCGACATCATCGAGATCGCGCCGCCGCAGGGTGCGACCCTGCTGCTGCCGTTCACCAACGCGGTGGTGCCGACGATCAACCTCACGGCCGGCCACGTCGTGATCGAACTGCCGACCGAGATCGAGGGCGATACGCCCAACCATCCGGAGGCGTGAGCCTCACGCAATCCCGTGTCCCGGACGCGATGCAGCACGCCGTGCTGCGTCGCAGATCCGGGACCCCGGTTACTATCTCGGGTGTCAGAAACCGGGGCCCCGGATCTGCAGCGCACCACGCCTTCGGCGTGCTGCACTTTGTCCGGGGCACGGTGCTACCCATTTAGCTCCCGCGTCATCGCCGGGCTTGACCCGGCGATCCATCGCCTTGCGAAGATGATGGATGCGCGGGTCAAGCCCGCGCATGACGCTTCGTTTGCAGCGAGCCTGCGCAACTCACGGACTGCTTCGATGTGGCGCGCTACTGTTCTCACCCTGTTTCCGGAGATGTTTCCCGGACCGCTCGGCGTCAGCCTGGCGGGGCGGGCGCTGGCGGGCGGGCTGTGGGGGCTCGAGGCGCGGGATATCCGCGACTCGGCCACTGACCGGCACCGCAGCGTCGACGATACCCCGGCCGGCGGCGGCCCCGGCATGGTGCTGCGCGCCGACGTGCTGGCGGCCGCGATCGACGCCGCCACTCCCACGCCGGACCAGCCCCGGCTGGTGATGAGCCCGCGCGGTCGGCCATTGACCCAGGCGCGCGTCGCGGACCTGGCCCGCGGCCCCGGCCCGCTGATCGTCTGCGGCCGGTTCGAGGGCATCGACCAGCGGGTGATCGACGCGCGCGCCCTCGAAGAGGTGTCGATCGGCGATTACGTGCTGTCGGGCGGTGAAATCGCCGCGATGGCGCTGATCGATGCCTGCGTCCGGCTGCTGCCCGGCGTGATGGGCAAGCTCGATTCCTCGACCGAAGAGAGCTTTTCGGCCGGGCTCCTGGAATATCCGCAATACACCAGACCGCAACTCTTCGAGGGCCGGGCGATCCCCGAGATCCTGACCAGCGGCGATCACGGCAAGGTTGCGGCCTGGCGCCAGGCCGAGGCCGAGGCCCTGACACAGGCGCTCCGACCCGATCTTTGGGCCGCGACAACCGCAAAAAAGGCCCCGGCGAAGGGTGAATCACGAAAAACGCCAAAAAACACGACGGACGGGTGACAAGCCCTGTGGATTGCCGTATAGCACCGGCAAATCCGTGCAATGGCAGGACAGTGGATCTTCGCGCAGCCCGCGCCGGGATGGTCGGGCGCGCCGCCGATGGAGAATTTTCGATGAACCTGATTCAGACGCTCGAAAAAGAGCAGTTCGACAAGCTGTCCGCCGGCAAGACGATTCCGGAATTCGGCCCCGGAGACACCGTGATCGTCAACGTCAAGGTGGTCGAAGGCGAGCGCTCGCGCGTGCAGGCCTATGAAGGCGTCTGCATCGGCCGCTCCGGCGGCGGCATCAACGAGAGCTTCACCGTTCGCAAGATCTCGTATGGCGAAGGCGTCGAGCGCGTATTCCCGCTGCTGTCCCCGATGATCGACTCGATCAAGGTGGTGCGCCGCGGCAAGGTGCGTCGCGCCAAGCTGTATTACCTGCGCAATCTGCGCGGCAAGTCGGCCCGTATCGTCGAGAAGAAGCAGGACCGCCCGGCCAAGGTCGCCGCCGGCGCCGCCGAGTAATCTTCTCCACGACGTCATTGCTTTGCGAAAGCGCGGGTTTTGCCCGCGCTTTTTCGTTGGTGTCGGTTCCTGCTTGTGTCCCGGGCGCGGTGCAGCGTTCTTAACGCTGCTCCGCAGACCCGGGACCCCTGTTGCTTTCGCCACGTCCAAACCGGGGCCCCGGATCTGCAGCGCACCACGTCGCTGCGCGCCGCGTTGCGATGCGTCCGGGGCACGACTGTCGTAGATGCTGCAGCACGGAACCGCGCCCTGGCCACGGCAGCCGATACATTGTCGGCCGCGCATGACGTGCTATATGGGTGGCATGTTTCCAGATAGCCCGCCCACCTTGCCGATCGTGCTCGACGACCGCAGCCGCCTGCCGTGGCGGTTCTTCGGGCGGCTCACGACGTCGGCGCTCGCGGCCTGAGCGCAAACGCTTCGCGCGGTTGTCGCGCTGATGCGACGCACGCTTCCAAAACTCCGCTTCAAATTCCGGTTCAAGGACTGACACCATGTCCGCTGCAAAGCCCACCACGCTGTACGACAAGATCTGGAACGACCATCTGGTGCATGAGGCCGACGACGGCACCTGCCTGCTCTATATCGACCGCCATCTGGTGCACGAAGTGACCTCGCCGCAGGCGTTCGAGGGGCTGCGCACCGCCGGCCGCAAGGTGCATTCGCCGGAGAAGACGCTGGCGGTGGTCGATCACAACGTGCCGACCACCGATCGCTCCAAGCCCAATCCCGATCCGGAGAGCGCCGAGCAGATCGCCGCGCTCGCCGAGAACGCCCGCGATTTCGGCGTCACCTATTACAACGAATACGACAAGCGCCAGGGCGTGGTGCACGTCATCGGCCCGGAGCAGGGCTTCACGCTGCCCGGCACAACCATCGTCTGCGGCGACAGCCACACCTCGACGCATGGCGCGTTCGGCGCGCTGGCGCATGGCATCGGCACGTCTGAAGTGGAGCACGTGCTCGCGACCCAGACGCTGATCCAGAAGAAGGCCAAGAACATGCGCGTGACCGTCGACGGGCAGTTGCCCGACGGCGTCACCGCCAAGGACATCATCCTGGCGATCATCGGCGAGATCGGCACCGCCGGCGGCACCGGCTATGTGCTGGAATATGCCGGCGAGGCGATCCGCGCGCTGTCGATGGAAGGCCGCATGACGGTCTGCAACATGTCGATCGAAGGCGGCGCACGCGCCGGCCTGATCGCGCCCGACCAGAAGGCCTATGACTTCCTGAAGGGCCGCCCGCTGGCGCCGAAGGGCGACGCCTGGGACGCCGCGCTGCGCTATTGGGAAACGCTGCGCTCCGACGACGGCGCGCATTTCGACCACGAGCTGCGCCTCGACGCCGCGGCGCTGCCGCCGATCGTCACCTGGGGCACCTCGCCGGAAGACGTGATCTCGATCACCGGCCGCGTGCCGAACCCGGCCGACATCGCCGACGAAGCCAAGCGGCTCTCGAAGGAACGCGCGCTGGCCTATATGGGCCTGACCCCGGGGACCAGGATCACCGACATCAAGATCGATCGAATGTTCATCGGCTCCTGCACCAACGGGCGGATCGAGGATCTGCGCGCTGCCGCCAAGGTCGCCGAGGGCAAGACCGTCAACGGCAATGTCAGCGCGATGATCGTGCCGGGCTCGGGTCTGGTGAAGGAGCAGGCCGAGGCCGAAGGCCTCGACAAGATCTTCATCAAGGCCGGCTTCGAATGGCGCGAGCCGGGCTGCTCGATGTGCCTCGCGATGAATCCCGACAAGCTCGCGCCGGAAGAGCGCTGCGCCTCGACGTCGAATCGCAATTTCGAAGGCCGTCAGGGCTTCAAGGGCCGCACCCATCTGGTGTCGCCCGCGATGGCCGCCGCAGCCGCGATCGCCGGCCATTTCGTCGACATCCGCGAGTGGCGCTGAGCGCCTTCGCGGCATTGCCGAACGGCGAGATAACGAATTAGCCAAAACACGACAGGCGCCCGATGGGCGCCTGTTTGCTTTTCAACGATCACGATGAGTTACCAGTACACCCGCCAGGCGCGGTGATGGCGATGATGGTGCCGCCAATGATGGCGGTGCAGATGATGCCGCCACGGCCGGAACTGGCAGACGCGGCGCGGCCCGTAATAGGTGTAGATCACGCGGCAGACCCGACGTGGCCCGTAATAGACCGGCGCATAGTAGCGCGGCCTGTAATAGCCGTAGTAGCGCGCGCCGCCGTAGTACGGCCGGAAGCCGGGGTATCGATGGCCGAAGTGTCGATGGCCGAAGTGACGGTGGCCGAAGTGACGGTGGCCGACGAAGCGCGGGCCGCCGTAGAATTGACGATGTTGGAACATCGGCCCGCGACCGATATGGCCGACGCCATGATATCCGCCACCGTGAAACGCAGGGCGGAAACCGCCGCCGCGAAATCCTCCGCCATGATGAAACCCGCCGCCGCGGAAACCGCCACCGCCGCCGCCGATGTGGCCAGCGCGCACCTGGATCAGGCGCTCGGTCGCCGTGTCGTTGGCAGCCGCCTTGTTGGCAGTCGCTGCGCCCGCGCTCGCCGGCGACAGCGCCTGCGCACGCGGCGCAGTCGCGATCGACATCGCCAGTGCCGCGACCGCCGCGACGGCGAACAAGCCGACCCGGCTTGCCAGAGCGGGAGGATGAGATCGACGTGGTGTGATTGCCATCGCGTATGCGGCCATCGGCGGCTCCCCGGCGCCGTCACGCGGCGCGTTGACGAGTTGGACTCCCTGTCGCTCCCACATCAAAGCTAGGGGCCGCGAGGTGAACGCGCCATGAATGAGCGAGCGCACCGCAGCCGCGCATCGCAGCCGGGCGAGCGCTTACCAGGAGGGCTGGAAGCCGTAACCGCCGAAGCCGAACGGGAAGAATGGCGCCATGCCGTACGGACGATAATCATGTGGCCGCGCATAATAGCGCGGCGCGTAGTAGCCGGGACGCGGACCCCTTGCATGATGACGGTGCGCGGATCGCCGCAACTCACGATGCGCATGGCGGGCGCGATGGCGCGAGCTGAACTCGGTCGGCATCGACTCGCCGGCGCGGGTCGCGCTTGCTGCCGCCGGCATGGGGACCTGCGCTGCGACCGGCGACATCACGCCGAGCGCGGCTGCAATGATCGCTGCTCCGATCCATGTTCGCATCGCATCGTCCTTCCCGGCGCGCATCTGACGCAGACGATGTTAGCGCTGCGCGCGGTGACGCAACAGCCCCAACAACAACAGCCGGAATAAAAACAGGCCCGGAAACCGGGCCTGTTTGCTGAACATCGCTGCGATCAGCGCCAGTGGCGATGGTGGTGGTGGTGACGGGGCGCTCCGTAGTGCCGGTGGGAGCGGTGCCCGTAATGATGCCCGCGGTAATGATGAGGCCGGACGTGGCGATGATGCCGGTAGCCGTGATGATGGTGGCGATACTGCACTTCGCTGACGTCCGAGATCACGTCCCGCTGGACACTCGTGGCGAGCCCGGCGGCCGCCATCGGCGCGGCCTGCGCGCGATCGCCCGGCGCGGCGATCAGCAGCAATCCCGCGACAGCGGCGAGACCGGTGAGTTTCAGAATGTTCATGGACGAGTTTCCTTAGGTTGGAGATTCGCTGCGACCAGAATGATGCGCTCCGGCGTGTTGCCGGACCGCAGAGCGACTGGCGCTGCTTGTGATCATGCTGGAGCGCGCGACGTGAATGCGAAGTGAATGCGTCCCCGCGTGCGACCCAATGCGCATCGCGCCGCAGTGGTTCCCGCATCGGTGATATTTGCCGAATGCAAAGAGAAATAAATCGACCAACTGCGCGTCTTGCGACGGCATTCATTCGATAACTCAGCAAGTGACGACAGCAAGCGAGGAGACGACGAGGGTGGCTCGCTCACGCTGGCGACGACTGGCCGGGGTCGCGATCTGCGGCATCATGGCGCTGCCGGCGAGCGCCGCATCGGCGTCGCCGTGGCCGGGCACGTGCCGGGCGAGGCCAGCACGACGGTTCAGACGGCGATGGCTTGTGGTCTATGGGTCGATGGCGGCGGGCGATCGGCGCCGGCCTGGTCGGCGCGCGGCAGCGCTGAGTGCGCTCAGCCGCGGCGCCAGAAGCAACTCATCCGCGGCGTGATCACGGTTCCGCTCGGGCGATACTCCTGGACATAGGTCGCGGTGCATTCGCGGACCGCGTTCGGCCCCGGGTTGAAGCGCGGATAGACGCCGTCCGGCGCGTTGCGCGGATAGATCCGCAATCGCCGTGGCGGGCGGCGCTGCTGCGACGAGAGATCGGTCGATGAGAGATCGGCGGGCGCCGACGAGACGGACGGCCGCGCCGGTTTGGGGGTCTGCGCCCGTGCCGGTTCCGCAGCCTGCAGCAGCAGCGAAGCGGCGAGCCCCAGCCCTGTCGCCGCCAGTGTCATCCGTCGGATCATCGCAACCGTCCCGTCCCCAAATCCTCGGCGGCACCGTCCCCGATCAGAACGCCGCCGTCAACCGCAGCAACATGCCGCCTTTGCCGAACCCCTCGTCATCCCCTACAACGCTCCGATGTGGACAACCGCCAAGGCGCCCTCGCTCGCCGAATTCGAGGAGATGGCGCACGAGATGTTCGGCAAGCTGCCGGACGATTTTCGCGCCCTGTGCGAGGGCGTGATCATCCGCGTCGACGATTTTCCCACCGACGAAGTGCTCGACGAGCTGCAGGCCGAGACCGAGTTCGACCTGCTCGGCCTGTTCCAGGGCATCGGCCTGCCGCAGCGGTCGAACCAGGACATCGCTCCGCTGCCGAACATGATCTGGCTGTATCGCCGGCCGATCCTCGACTATTGGGCCGATCACGACGAGACGCTCGGCCACATCGTCAGCCACGTCCTGATTCATGAGATCGGCCACCATTTCGGCCTGTCCGACGACGATATGGAAGAGATCGAGTCGCAAGTTGCCGATTGAGCCGGCCGGCGCATCACCGTCCGCGGTTTCGGCGCTTGACCCCCTGTTCGGGGGCGTTATGACCTTGGCCAGACCCCGGGAGACCTGACGATGGACAAGTTCACCACGCTGGAAGGCGTTGCCGCGCCGCTGAAGATCATCAATGTCGACACCGACATGATCATCCCGAAACAGTACCTGAAGACAATCAAGCGCACCGGACTGGGCAAGGGCCTGTTCTCGGAGCAGCGCTACAACGACGACGGCAGCGAGAATCCGGACTTCATCCTCAACAAGCCGGCCTATCGCAACGCCAAGATTCTGGTCGCCGGCGACAATTTCGGCTGCGGTTCGAGCCGCGAGCACGCACCCTGGGCATTGCTCGATTTCGGCATCCGCTGCGTGATCTCGACCTCGTTCGGCGACATCTTCTACAACAACTGCTTCAAGAACGGCGTGCTGCCGATCCGCGTCTCGCAGGCCGACCTCGACAAACTGTTCGACGACGCCGAGCGCGGCTCCAACGCCACCGTCACCATCGACCTGCCGGCGCAGGAAATCCGCGGTCCGGACGGCGGCACCGTGAAGTTCGAGATCGATCCGTTCCGCAAGCACTGCCTGATCAACGGCCTCGACGACATCGGCCTGACGCTCGAGAAGAAGGCCTCGATCGACAGCTACGAGGACAAGGCGAAGACCGAGCGCGCCTGGGCCTGATGATTTCGATCGGGCCGCTGCGCGGCTCGATCGTCGCTTTCAAAAGGCGGAAACCGGTCGGGGCGATCGCCGCGCGAGATTTGGGCGCGCCGCAGCTGCAAGTCGACCGGAGCGCACGCCACATAGCATGACGCGCATCATAACGAGACCCAGTTACTCCGCACAACGATTAGTTGTGAAATTGCGCCTAATAACTATGACGATCGACCTCTTACCACGTATTGCTACGTGGTTACCCGCGGCAACCGGGTAACTCCTGATAAATTTGATCCGGCTACTATGTGCGCGTCTTCTCACAGCGCACTGGAACCGTCCTCGATGAAAATCCGGATCACAATTTCGGCGATGATCGTGCTTTTCGGCGTAATCACCGCGATCGGCCTTGCCGCGATGCTGGCCACCAGCACGTTCGCACTCAAGCAATTGCGCGTCGGCGGCCCGCTGTATTCGCAGATCCAGCTCGCCAACGATCTCGTCGCCGATATTCTGCCGCCTCCGGCTTACGTCATCGAAGCCTATCTGGAAGCGACGCTGGCGCTGCGCAAACCGTCGGAACTGGCCGCCCACCAGGCGAGACTGGCGCAGCTTCACAAGAGCTATTCGGAACGCAAGGACTATTGGTCGTCGAAATCCGAACTCGATCCGTCGGTCAAGAAGAGACTGACGGTCGATTCCGACGCCGAGGTCCAGAAGTTCTGGAAGGTCGCCGAGCAGGACATGATCCCCGCTTTGAGCAAGGGCGACAAGGCCCGCGCCGAAGCGGCGTATGCAGAGCTCGAAACGATCTATCAGGCTCATCGCAGCATCATCGACGACATCGTCAAGAAGGCCAACAACGAGAATTCCGAGCTCGAAAAAGTCGCCGCAACGCAGGTCGACTCCTATTCGATGGTGACCTGGGTGGTTTCCGGCCTGGTGGTGACGCTGATCGTTCTGGGTGTTCTGGGAATCGCAATCGGCCTGGTGCGTCCGGTCGTTCGCCTGACATCCGCGCTCGAGGAGATGGCCGGCGGCAATCTCGACGTCGCGATCCCGGGAGCCGGCCGCGGCGACGAGATCGGCGGCATGGCGCGGGCGGTTTCGGCGATCAAAGCGAATGCCGAGCAGAAAGCGCGCGACGAGGCCGAGGCCAAGAACAGGCTCGACCGGCTCGCCGCCGAGCAGCGCAAGGCGGACATGGCCCGTCTCGCCGACAGTTTCGAAGGGGCGGTCGGTGAGATCATCGAGGTCGTGTCGTCGGCCGCGACCGAACTCGAGGCGTCCGCGCGCTCGCTGTCGTCGACCGCGGAGCGTTCGATCGATCTGGCGACCGGCGTCGCGGCGGCGTCCGCGGAAGCCTCCTCAGGCGTGCAATCGGTCGCCTCCGCCAGCGAGGAACTGACCGCTTCGGTCGCCGAGATCAGCCGTCAGGTGCAAAGCTCCGCCCGCGTCGCCAACGAGGCGGTGGATCAGGCTCAGAAGACCAACAGCCGGGTCGGCGAGCTGTCGAGTGCGGCAGCGCGTATCGGCGACGTCGTCGAACTGATCAACACCATCGCCGGCCAGACCAATCTGCTGGCGCTGAATGCGACGATCGAGGCGGCACGCGCCGGCGAGGCCGGCCGCGGGTTTGCGGTCGTGGCTTCGGAAGTGAAGGCGCTGGCCGAACAGACCGCGAAGGCCACGGGCGAGATCGGCCAGCAGGTCGCCGGCATCCAGGCGGCGACCGAGGAATCGGTGGTGGCGATCAAGCAGATCGGCAACATCATCGGCCAGATGTCCGAGATTTCCTCCACGATCGCCTCGGCGGTGGAAGAGCAAGGCGCGGCAACGAAGGAAATCTCCGCCAACATCCAGCAGGCGGCCCACGGCACGTCACTGGTCAGCTCGGATATCGCCAACGTCAAAGGCGGCGCGCAGGAAACCGGCGCGGCCTCCGCGCAGGTGCTGTCGTCGGCGCAATCGCTGTCCAAAGAGAGCAACCGCCTCCGGGTCGAGGTCGGTAACTTCCTCTCCTCGGTGCGGGCCGCCTGACCGCAGCCAGGTTCGTCAGCGCGTCGTCGAGCGAAGCGGCGTCCCGGTTAGAGCTTCGGTTCTGATTGAATCAGAACCGAAGCTCTAACTTTTTGTTATAACGCGTTGTCTTGACGCGAACCGGTATCCGCTTCGCTCGAAAACGCTGGAAAAGCTGCCGGGACGACGCGATCAACGCCCCATCGTTTCGACCGCATCGGCGATCGCGATGGTCTTCTTCGCGATCTCGGCGTGCAGCCGCTCGACCATCCGGCCGTCGAGCTGGATCGCGCCGCGACCGGCGTTTTCCGGGCGCTCGAACGCGGCGATGATCTTGCGCGCCTGAGCCACGTCCTCGGGCGGCGGGGTGAAGGCTGCGTTGCAGGCTTCGATCTGCCCGGGATGAATCAGCGTCTTGCCGTCGAAGCCGAGATCACGCGCCTGGGCGCATTCCAGGGCGAAGCCGTCGACACTGGCGATGTCGCTGTAGGGGCCGTCGAGCACGGTCAGGCCGTGCACGCGCGCGGCGAGGATGCAGTGCGTGATCATCGGGATCATCGCGGTGCGGCCGGGCAGCATTCGGATGCCTGTTTCGCGCGAAATGTCGTTCGGACCGAACACGAAGCCGGCCAACCGCGTCTCGGAATCGTGGACCTGCGCCGCCAGCTCCTCGGCGTGAAGCACGCCGCGCGATGTCTCGATCATGATCCAGACCCGGATCGACATGTCGGCGTTGAGATCGCTGAGCCGATCGGCGATCGCCGAGAGGTCCTGCACGCTCGACACCTTGGGCACCAGAATGCCGTCCGGCTTGACCTTGGCGGCCATCGCGATGTCGTCGAGCCACCACGGCGAATCCAGCGCGTTGATCCGCACCAGCACCTCGCGGCGGCCGTAACCCTTGGCCGCGACGGCCTGCCCGATCTGATCGCGCGCCTGCGCCTTGGCCTCCGGCGCCACCGAGTCCTCGAGGTCGAGAATCAGCCCGTCGACGGGCAGCAGCCGGGCCTTCTCCAGCGCCCGCGCGTTCGACCCCGGCATGAACAACAGGCTGCGGCGCGGTCGGATCATCGGCTTGTCCCCTTCGGTACCCGGAAAACGATGGCGATATCATTTCGGCCGGCAGGCCGGAAGACTTGTTCGCGGCGGCGTCCTGTGATTATGCGGGCGGGATCAGGCGCGCGCGTCTCCTGATCGCAGACCGTTCCGCTCGCGAAGACGCGTCGGCACAAGCTCACTTTGCACCCGCCCACTTTGGAGGCTCAGCGCCGATGACATCGTTTCCGAAAACATTGATCGAGGGCTACCAGGCGTTCCGGACGCAGCGGCTGCCGACCGAACAGTCCCGTTACCGCGATCTCTCGGAGCGCGGTCAATCGCCGGAGGTGATGCTGATCGGCTGCTGCGACAGCCGGGTTTCGCCGGAAGTGATCTTCGACGCCGGCCCCGGCGAGTTGTTCGTGGTTCGCAACGTCGCCAATCTGGTGCCAGTCTACGAGCCGGACGGCGGTGCCCACGGCGTCTCGGCGGCGCTGGAATTCGCCGTACAGGTGCTGAAGGTCAAGCACATCGTGGTGCTCGGCCACGCCCAGTGCGGCGGCATCAAGGCCTTCACCGACAAGACCCCGCCGCTGACCGACAGCGACTTCATCGGCCGCTGGATGTCGATGTTCATCAAGCCCGGCGAGGTGGTCGAGCAGCGCGACCACGAAAGCGTCCAGGACTTCCGCACCCGGATCGAAAAGGCCGCGGTATTCCGCAGCATCGAAAACCTGATGACCTTCCCCTGCATCAAGATCCTGGTGGAACGCGGCAGGCTGCAGCTGCACGGCGCTTATTTCGGCGTCGCCGCGGGCGAGCTGTTCGTCCTCGATCCGCAGACCAAGGAGTTCCGCCCCGCCGCGCCGCGGGGGTGAGCGAATAGCGCCCATGATGGGCGTCATCCTGTGGTGCGCGCCCTTGCACGCCTCGAAGGGTGGCGACGTGCCGGCTGCCTCGATACACCCGGCGAATCGACGCCCGCTCGAGCGTTCTCAAGCGAAGTGGATACCGGTACCGTCAAGAAAACGCGTCAGAACATCAAGTTATAGCGTTTTCGAGCGAAGTGGGCACCGGTTCGCGTGAAGAAAACGCGTCAGAACAAAAAGTTAGAGCTCGGGTTCTGATTCTATCAGAACCCGAAAAGCTCTAGGTGGTGTGGACTCTAAGGATTCCCTTTTAGGAGCAAATCAGATTCAAGGCTGCTTTTGAGGAGGCAGCCTTGGGTGTGAAGGAGCGTTTGGT
>NZ_FODT01000001.1 GCF_900110435.1 Rhodopseudomonas pseudopalustris | reverse complement strand
CTCAATGAAACTGTCCTGCGCCATCCCGTTCACCTCCGCCTACGCGCAAGTGAATCACATCTGGATAGAACAGTCAGGTTTTGCAGAGGCCTCGCTTGCGGGGGAGGGAAGGGTGGGGGGACCGGCGACAGGTCGCAGGCATTGGCGATGAACGGCTCGCCGGCGCGCTTGAGCGCCTGCTCGACCACCGGATGCCGGCCGCCTTCGATCGCGAAAGCGAGCGACCCGTCGACTTCCGGCCGGACGTAGTTATCGGAGACGGCGAGCTTGGCCAGCGCGGTCGCGACGTCGAGCAGCGCAAACGCATGGGCCGCGGCGCGCAGATCGTCGCCGGCCGTGTCGATCATCGCCGCGAGGCGGTCGAAGATGTCCAGTTCGAGCCCGAGCGCGCGGTCGCCCGCATTGGCGATCTTGGCCTCGATCTCGCCGAGTTCGGCGGTGGTGAACCGGACCTGACCGGCCAGCGTCTGGCGATGGATGAAGGTGGCGTTGAGCGGCGGCGCCATCAGACGGTCGCCGTGCTGCGCGGTGACTTCGACGAAATAGCCGAGCACGTTGTTGTGCCGGATCTTCAGCCCTTTGACGCCGGTCTCGTCGGCGTAGCGCGCCTGCATCGCCGCCACCACGAGGCGCGAGGCGTCGCGCAGCTTGCGGGTCTCGTCGAGCGCAGCCTCATAACCGTCGCGGACGAATCCGCCGTCGCGTTTCAACAGCGGCAGATCGTCGGCGAGCGCGCGGGCGAGTTCTTGGCAGAGATCGCGCGACGGCCGCCGCAGCGCCGCCATCGCGGCGGCGATGTCGTGCGGCGGTTGGGCGAGCTGCGAAAGTTGCGCCAGGACCTGGTCGGCGGCGCTCACGCCGTCGCGCAGGCTCGCGAGATCGCGCGGCCCGCCGCGGCCGAGCGACAGCCGCGCCAGCGCCCGCGCCATGTCGGGCGCGGCGCGGAGCGCGCTGCGGATCTGTTCGCGCAGCGCGCTGTCCGCGACGAAGGCCGCGACCGCGTCGAGCCGCCGTGCGATCGCCGCCTCGTCGGTCAGCGGCGCCGCGAGCCGCTGGGCGAGAAGGCGCGAGCCGGCGGCGGTGACGGTGCAGTCGATCGCATCGAGCAGCGAGCCGCGGCGTTCGCCGCCGAGCGTGCGGGTCAGTTCGAGATTGGCGCGGGTGGCGGGATCGATCGCCATGGTGGCGCCTGCGGCCTCGCGCGCCGGCGGCGACAAAGGCGGCCGCTTGCCGAGCTGGGTGCGATCCACATAGGTGACGCAGGCGGCGGCCGCAGCGGCCTCGAGCCGCGACAGCGCGGCGAGGCCGTCCATGGTGGCCACCGCGAAGTAATCGCACAGCCGCCGCTCGGCGGTGGCCGAGTCGAATACGTCGCGGGTCAAGGGCGTCACCGCGGCGAGTTCGCGCAGGCTCGGCCCGAGTTCGGCGTCGCTGTACAGCGCGTCCGAGACGATCGCCTCGTTCGGGTTGATCCGCGCCAGCGTCGCCGACAATTCGCCGGTCGCGCATTCGGTGACGCAGAATTCACCGGTCGAAATGTCGATCCAGGCGAGCCCGATGCGATCAACGCCGGCCGAGCCGCGCGTGCGCGCGATCGCCATCAGATAGTTGTTGGCGCGGGCGTCGAGCAGCGTGTCTTCGGTGAGCGTGCCGGGCGTGATCAGTCGCACCACGTCGCGGCGCACCACGCTCTTGCGGGCGCGCGCCGCCGCCGGGTCTTCGGTCTGCTCGCATACTGCGACGCGATGCCCCAGCGCGATCAGCCGGTGCAGGTAATCGTCGGACCGCTCCACCGGCACGCCGCACATCGGAATGTCGGCGCCGAGATGCTTGCCGCGCTTGGTCAGCGTGATGCCGAGCGCGCGCGAGGCGATCTCGGCGTCCTCGAAGAACAGCTCGTAGAAATCGCCCATCCGGTAGAACAGCAGCAGGCCGGGATTGGCGGCCTTGATCTCGTGATACTGCTCCATCATCGGCGATACCCGCGCCGGCGGTTCGGCCGGGGCGGCGATATCGGGCTGCGGAGGAATGTCGGGACGGATGGTCATGACCCGATGCATAGCAAGAATCCGCCGCGGCTTCCTACCGGGCGAGCGCCGCCATGCACGGTTTCCGCGAGGTTCCGAGCGTTCCGCGTGCATTGACCTGCCACGAGCCGCTTCCTAAAAGTCGCACTCAATTCCGGCGACTGAGCCCGGATCGCCAGCATAAGGGAGAGTTTCATGGCCGACGTGTTTGTCTGCGACGCAGTGCGCACCCCGATCGGCCGGTTCGGCGGGTCGCTCGCCCGGGTCCGCGCCGACGACCTCGCCGCGGTTCCGATCAAGGCGCTGATCGCCAGGCACCCCGATCTCGACTGGAGCGCGGTGGACGAGGTGTTCTTCGGCTGCGCCAACCAGGCCGGCGAGGACAACCGCAACGTCGCGCGGATGGCGGCGCTGCTGGCCGGCCTGCCGGATTCGGTGCCGGGCCAGACCCTGAACCGGCTGTGCGCCTCGGGCCTCGACGCGGTCGGCGCCGCGGGCCGCGCGATCCGCGCCGGCGAGATCGATCTCGCCATCGCCGGCGGCGTCGAATCGATGACGCGGGCGCCGTTCGTGCAAGGCAAGGCGACCGAGGCGTTCTCGCGCTCCGCCGAGATTTTCGACACCACGATCGGCTGGCGCTTCATCAATCCGCTGATGAAGGCGCAATACGGCGTCGACGCCATGCCGGAGACCGGCGAGAACGTCGCCGAGGAGTTCCAGATCTCGCGCGCCGACCAGGACGCGTTCGCGATCCGCTCCCAGCAGCGCGCCGGCGCGGCGATCGCCGCGGGTTATTTCGCCGAGGAGATCGCGCCGGTGTCGGCGCCGGGCGGCAAAGCGGGGCCGATCATCGTCGACAAGGACGAGCATCCGCGCCCGGAGACCACGCTGGAAGGCCTCGCCAAGCTCAAGCCGATCGTGCGCAATCCCGGTACGGTGACGGCCGGCAACGCCTCGGGCGTCAATGACGGCGCAGCGGCGATGATCGTCGCCTCCGAAGCCGCGGTGAAGAAACACGGGCTGACGCCGCGGGCGCGCATTCTCGGCCTCGCATCGGCCGCGGTGCCGCCGCGGATCATGGGCATCGGCCCGGTGCCGGCGACCCGCAAGCTGATGGACAGGCTCGGCCTGAAGATCAGCGATTTCGACCTGATCGAACTCAACGAGGCGTTCGCCTCGCAGGGCATCGCCTGCCTGCGTCAGCTCGGCGTCGCCGACGATGCGGATTTCGTCAACCCGCATGGCGGCGCGATCGCGCTCGGCCATCCGCTCGGCATGAGCGGCGCGCGGCTGGCGCTGACAGCGGTGCACGGCATGGAAAAGCGCGGCGGCAGGCTGGCGCTGGCGACGATGTGCGTCGGCGTCGGCCAGGGCGTCGCGATGGCGATCGAGAAGTTGAACTAAGCGCTTCGTCGGGGAGGAGCGGGCGCCGCCGCCCGCCGTCATTGCCGAGCTTGATCCGGCATGCGCATGGCTGCGCGCGGCGCGGAACCGGGCTCGGCATCGACGAGGCTTGTGCGCGCGGACCTAGTCAACTATCGGTTGGCGCTGCCGCGTCGGGGGCCGCGGATCTGTGCTGCTGCCTTGAGGCGATGCGATGACAGCTTTGAAGCCGGCCTTTCCCGCGCCGAATCACGACCACGAGCGCTGCGCTGCGGACGGCATCGAACACGCCGAACGGATCTGCGCCGACCGATCGCAGAATCTGACCCCGATCCGGAAGCAGGTGCTGCGCGCGCTGCTGTCCAGCCATCGTCCGCTCGGCGCCTATGAGGTGATCGACGAACTGGCGCGGGACATGCCGCGGCCGGCGCCGATCACGGTCTATCGCGCGCTCGACTTCCTGATGCAGAACGGGCTGGTGCACCGGATCGAAAGCCGCAACGCTTTCCTGGCCTGTGGACGCGACCACGACGACGCCTCGGCGGTCGCATTCCTGATATGCGAATGCTGCGGCTCGGTCGGCGAGATCCCCGCGGCCGCGGTGGCCCAGAGCCTCAGCGACGCCGCGCGCGGGTCCGGCTTCACCCCGAAGCTATCGGTGGTGGAGATCACCGGAGTCTGCGGGCATTGCCAATCCGACTGACGCGGTCTACGCCTTGATGGATCGGGAGGAGCGTCGCGCGCACGCGCACACGCCCGCCACAACACGGCGAAAAGCCGGAGGCGCAATGTCGATTTTCTCACCAGTTTTTTCACTTCCGCAACCATCCGGCCGATGTCGTCCATAAGCAGTGCGGTCGCCCGGCCGTTGAGCGCGGGCGCGATCGCGCTGATGCTGCTGTGCTGCTTCAGCTGGGGCTTCAACCAGATCGCGGTGAAGCTGGTGCTGCCGGAAATCCCGCCGTTCCTGCAGGCTGCGATGCGCTCGATCGCCGGGCTGATCGTGATCCTGATCATCGCCTGGGCGCGCGGGGTGAAACTGTTTCAGCGCGACGGCACATTGAAGGCCGGGCTGCTCGCCGGCGTGTTGTTCGGGATCGAATTCGTTCTGATCTATCGCGGCCTGCTGCTGACCACGGCGTCGCGCGGGGTGGTGTTTCTGTACACGGCGCCGTTCATCGTGGCGCTCGGCTCCTACCATTTCCTCGGCGAGCGGCTGCGCACGCTGCAATGGGCCGGGCTGGCGCTGAGCTTCGCCGGCGTGGCGCTGGCGATCGGCGTGCCGCAGCCCGATGTCGACGCGACGGTGCTGATCGGCGACCTGATGCTGGTCGGAGGCGGCGCGATGTGGGGGGCCACCACCCTGATCGTCAAGGCCAGCCGGCTGCAGCAGGCCCCCGCCGAGAAGGGGCTGGCCTACCAGGTGGCGATTTCGATCCCGATTCTGCTGCTGGCGGCGCTGATTTCCGGCGAAACCATCGACAAAATGCCCGGACCGCTGTCGCTCACGCTGATGGCCTACCAGTCGATCTGGGTGGTCGGGCTGACGTTTCTGCTCTGGTTCGGGCTGGTCAAGACCTATTCGGCCAGCAAATTGTCGGCATTTACCTTCATTACCCCTTTATTCGGGGTGGCGGCGGGCTATCTGATCATGCACGACCCGCTCAACCCGGCCTTCGGCGTTGCGGCGCTGCTGGTGATCGCCGGCCTCTATCTGGTCAACCGGCCGGCCAAGGCCGTCCCGGCCTGAGGTTCCTGCGCCGATTGATCCATTGCTGAATGTCACAAAAACCTGATATTCCGGACGCCATGAACAAGCTCGAAAATCCGCTGCAGAACGACGTCGCCGGCCCCGCGCCGCGCCGCCAAACCACCCAGGTCATGGTCGGCGATATCGCCGTCGGCGGCGGTGCGCCGATCGTCGTGCAATCGATGACCAACACCGACACCGCGGATGTCGAAGGCACCATCAAGCAGGTCGCCGCACTCGCCCGCGCCGGTTCCGAAATGGTCCGGATCACGGTCGACCGCGAAGAGGCCGCCGCAGCCGTGCCGCACATCCGCGACGGCCTCCGCAAGCTCGGCCTGACCACGCCGCTGATCGGCGATTTCCATTACATCGGCCACAAGCTGCTCGCCGACTATCCGGCCTGCGCCGAGGCGCTCGACAAATACCGGATCAATCCGGGCAATGTCGGCTTCAAGAACAAGCGCGACAGCCAGTTCACCGACATCGTCGAGATCGCGATCAAGAACAACAAGGCGGTCCGGATCGGCGCCAATTGGGGCTCGCTCGACCAGGAGCTGCTGACCAAGCTGATGGACGAGAACGCCGCCTCCGCCCAGCCGCGCGACGTCCGCGCGGTCACCCGCGAGGCGATGGTGCAGTCGGCGCTGCTGTCCGCGGCGCGCGCCGAGGAGATCGGCCTGCCGAAGACCAAGATGATCCTGTCGGCCAAGGTCTCGGCGGTGCAGGATCTGATCGCGGTGTATCAGGACCTCGCGTCGCGCTCGGACTACGCCATCCATCTCGGCCTGACCGAGGCCGGCATGGGCTCGAAGGGCATCGTCGCCTCCTCGGCCGCGCTCGGCATCCTGCTGCAGCAGGGCATCGGCGACACCATCCGGATTTCGCTCACGCCGGAGCCCGGCGGCGATCGCACGCTGGAAGTTCAGGTCGCGCAGGAACTGCTGCAGACGATGGGCTTCCGCACCTTCGTGCCGCTGGTCGCGGCTTGCCCGGGCTGCGGCCGCACCACCTCGACGACGTTCCAGGAACTGGCCCGCTCGATCCAGGATTTCATCCGGCTGGAAATGCCCAGCTGGAAGACCCGCTATCCCGGCGTCGAGAACCTCAACGTCGCGGTGATGGGCTGCATCGTCAACGGCCCGGGCGAGAGCAAGCACGCCAATATCGGCATCTCGCTGCCCGGCACCGGCGAAAGCCCGGCCGCCCCGGTGTTCGTCGACGGCCAGAAGTTCCGCACTCTGCGCGGCCCGTCGATCGCCACCGATTTTAAGGCGCTGGTGATCGACTATATCGAGCAGCGCTACGGCGCGGGCACCAAGCCCGGCGCGCCGCAAATGGTGCCGGCGGCGGAGTAATCCGCCGACCGCCCTGCAGCGGATCGTCAAAAGATCCGCCAGTGTTTGCGTTTCCATCGATCGACGATGACGCGAAGCAGTGAGCATTTTTGCTCCAATCGAGCGAAGCGGTGCGCCTATGGTTGGCTGCATCTCCGCTCATCGCCGGCTTCAGCCCGGAAGACATGCGCGTCCCTGATTTTTCAGATTGGATCGATGCATGCAGTTCACGAGATTGACGGCCACCTTTGCATTGGTCGTCTTGGGGCTCGCCGCCCTATGGGCGCTCAGCCTGGCGCCGGGCGCGCTGTCGCAGGGATTCTGGGCGACGCGGACCACGCTCGTCTACGGCACAGGCGTGATGGCGCTCGGTCTGATGTCCGTCGGCATCATCCTGGCGGCGCGGCCGGTGTGGTTCGAGACTCCGCTGGGCGGTCTCGACAAATTCTATCGCCTGCATAAATGGCTGGGACTTTCGGCGCTGGGATTCGCGCTTGCGCATTGGGTGCTGCGCAAGGGGCCGTCATGGATCACCGAACTGGGGCTGTTCGCGATTCCGCCGAAGCCGCCGCACGCGAAGGACGTCCCCACCGGTTTTGATGTGTTTCGCGATCTGCGGGATTTTGCCGCCGAGATCGGCGAATGGGCACTCTATCTGCTCGTCGCCCTGGTTGCTCTCGCGCTGTGGAAGCGCTTTCCGTACAAGTACTTCTTCAAGACCCATCGGCTGATGCCGATGGTCTATCTGGTTCTGGTGTTTCACGCCTTCATCCTGATCGACCGGAGCTACTGGACACAGCCGCTCGGTCCGGTGTTGGCGCTGCTGCTGGCGGCCGGCACGCTCGCCGCGTTGATTGCGCTGTTCCGAAAGATCGGCAGTGGCCGCCAGGCCTCGGGAAAGATTGCGACGCTGCGCCTGTACGAAGGCAATCAGGTTCTCGACGTCGGAGTCCGCCTCGAAACCGCCTGGCGCGGGCATGAGGCCGGCCAGTTCGCGTTCGTGAATTTCGACGATATCGAGGACGCTCACCCGTTCACGATTTCCTCGACCTGGCAGAACGACGGGATGCTGCTTTTCACGATCAAGGGGCTCGGCGACTACACGCGTTCGCTGGCTGGCAGCCTGCGTCTCGGACAGGGCGTCGTGGTTGAAGGCCCCTATGGGCGGTTCGATTTTCACGGCGATGCCGGTCGGCAGATCTGGATCGGCGGCGGTGTCGGCGTCACGCCGTTCATCGCCCGGCTGCGGGATCTCGCGCGGGTGGGCCGGTCGGAGCCGGTCGACCTGTTCTATGCGACGAACGTGCCGGACACCGCCTTCATCGCACCGATCAGGCAACTCGCGCTGCAAACCGGAATATCGTTTCATCTGGTAGACGGATCGCAGGACGGACGCCTGACCCTGGAGAGCCTCGCTGCCACGGTGCCGGACTGGAAGCAGGCCGATATCTGGTTTTGCGGACCCAGCGGATTTGGCGACGCCATGCGCGGCGCGATGATTGCGCAGGGGCTGCCGAAAGCCCGCTTCCATCAGGAACTATTCGAGATGCGATGATTGCGGGCCAGCATCTGCGCGCAGGCGCCTCACCGCGCTCCCTTGCGAAACTCCCGGTTGGCGAGGCTCGCTTCTTCCAGATCGAGGTCGCGCTCGATCCGGCGGCGGGCTTCGTCGGTGATCTTGCCGTCGCGGAGCTGGGCGTGAATGAAACGGCGCTCGGCCGCGATCAGTTCGCGCACCAGCGCCCGCTCATCAGCGGTCACCGCATAGGCCTCGTCGTCGAGCGACGCCGGGAGCTGATTGGCGCGGATGTCGTGTCGCGCGCGTAGCAGCGTCACCACCTCGTCGGACAATTCGCGATCATTGGTCATCGCATCGAGCGAGGCGAGCGCGGCCGACAACGCCTCGCGCCGCGCCGCGATCTCGTTTTCGTGTTCGGCGATGTGCTCGCTCTGGCCGTCGCGGGCGACGCCGAGCGCCATCACCACCGCCGGCAGTGTCGAGCCGAGCCCGACCACCGTGATCAGGATGACGCCGAAGGCCACGAACAGGATCAGATCGCGATCGGGAAAGCCGGAGCCGTCCGGCAGCGTGAACGGCAGCGCCAGAGCGGTGGCGAGCGACACCGCGCCACGTACGCCGGTGAAGGCGACCACGAACACCGCGCGCCACGGCGGAGACGGATCACTGATGCGCAGCCGTTTGCTCAGAATCCGCGGTAGATAGGACGCCGGAAACACCCACAGGAAACGCGCGACGATGACGATCGTCGCCACCAGCAGCGTCGCCGCCACGATGTCATCGAGCGGAAACGCCTTCGATCGCTCCAGGATCGCGCGCATCTGGAAGCCGGTGAGCAGGAACAGCAGCCCCTCGATCAGATAGATCACCAAATCCCAGAAGAAGATGCCCTGCAGCCGTGTCGCCGCCGGGATCAGCAGCGGCCCGTTCCACGAAATGTACAGCCCGCACGCCACCGTGGCGATCACGCCGGAGCCGCCGAGATGCTCCGGGATCCAGTAGGCGATGTAAGGCGTCAGCAGCGACAGCGTGATCTCGATCTGCGGGTCGCGCGCGTAGTGCCGGGCGCGCAGGCTGAGCCAGCCGACGGCGACCCCGAACGCCAGCTCGCCGACCATGATCGCGGCAAAGGTGCCGGATGCCTTCGGCAGGGAAAACACACCGGTCATGATCGCGGCCAGCGCGAAGCGGTAAAGGATCAGCGCGGTGGCGTCGTTGGCCAGCCCCTCGCCCTCCAGCACCACGATGATCCGGCGCGGCAGGCCGAGTTTGCGCGCAATCGCCAGCGGGGCAACGACGTCGGGCGGCGCGACGATCGCGCCGAGCAGGAAGCCGACGCTCCACGACAGGCCGAGCAGATAGTGCGTCGCCACCGCGACCGCGCAGGCGGTGAAGATCACGCAGCCGATCGCCAGCAGGCCGATCGGCCGCAGGTTGGAACGGAACTCGCGCCAGCTCATTGCGACGCTCGCCGAATAGATCAGCGGCGGCAGCACCAGCAGCAGGATCAGGTCCGGCGGCAACTGGATCGCGGGCATTCCGGGAATGAACGCCAGCACGATGCCGGCCAGCAGCAGCAGGATCGCCGGCGCTACGTGAAAACGCCGCGCCAATAGCGCGGTCCCCGCCAGCACCGCGAGCAAGATCAGGAAGATCAGGAATTTCGCTTCCACGAGACCGCAATGTCGTTGGTGGAATGGACCGGCGACGACCTGCATCGCCCGACCGCCGGATCAGGTCAAGTGATACGAGCCGGCGGGCTTCTCCGGGCAGGTGATGGGGCGAGCGTCGAAAGCGCCGTCAGATCGCGCCGGCGGCGATGTTGACCATCAGTGCAACCAGCGCGGTGTTGAAGACGAAGGACACCACGCCGTGGGCGGTCGCGGTGCGGCGGATGGTCTTGTCGGTGATGCCGACATCGGACACCTGCGCGGTCATCCCGATCACGAACGAGAAGTACACGAAATCCCAATAGTCGGCGTCCTCGTGCGTGTCGCCGCTCGGGAACTGCAGACCGCCGACTTCGGCGCCGCGATAATATTCATGTGCGTAGTGCAACGCGAAGGTCGTATGCACCGCCGCCCATGACAGCGCGATCGTCACCGTTGCGAGCGCGAGCTCCGCGGCGCCGCGATGCCCGGAGCCGAGTTCGGCGACGATCGCGGCGATGCTGGCGAACGCGCCGGTCGCCGTCACCATCAGGATCAGGAAACGGCCATCGTCCTGCAGCACCGCATTGCGGCGGATGTAGTCGACGTCGCAGCGGGCCATCATGCTGAAAGCGAGCGCCAGATACACGACGATCGAGACGTCCCAGCCGATCAGCGCCTGCGTCACCGGCCGCAGCGACGCCGGCAGCAGCAGCGCCGCGACGAATCCGACCGCAACCGAAATGAACAGGCGCGGCCGGGACACCACCACCCGGACCGCGCGCGGCAGTTTTCTGAAGCGCAGCAGACGTGGATCGTCTGGCGCCTCGTGGCTCATGTGCGAACTAGCTTTTTCGCTCGGCGACGAAACGCGCGGCGGCGCGGAGTACGTCGCCCTTGGCGCCGAACGGCGCGAGCGCCTCGTCGGCGCGCACCAGCAAATCGCGCACCCGCTGCTTGGCGCCGTCGATGCCGAGCTGGGTGACGAAGGTGGTTTTGCCGAGCGCGGCGTCGGCGCCCGCCGGCTTGCCGAGCGCCGCGGCGTCGCCTTCGACGTCGAGCAGATCGTCGGCGATCTGGAACGCCTCGCCGAGCGCGCGGCCGTAATCGTCGAGCGCGCGATAATGCTCCGGCGGAGCTTCGCCGAGGATCGCGCCGGCGACGCAGCCATAGCGCAGCAGCGCTCCGGTCTTCATCTGCTGCAGCCGCGCGACGTCGACCGGCTCGCGGTCGCCGAACCGGCCTTCGCCGGCGAGATCGAGGATCTGGCCGCCGACCATGCCGCCGAGGCCGGCGCAGCGCGCCAGCACCCGGTTGAGGTCGAGCCGCACCTGGGGATCGCGATGCACTTCGTCGCGGGTGATGATGTCGAACGCGAAGGTCAGCAGCGCGTCGCCGGCGAGGATCGCGGTGGCGTCGTCATAGGCCTTGTGCAGGGTCGGCCGCCCGCGGCGCAGATCGCTGTTGTCCATCGCCGGCAGATCGTCGTGGATCAGCGAATAGCAATGGATGCATTCCAGCGCCGCGCCGACCAGCAGCGCCGAGGCGCGCTCGACGCCGAACACCGCCGCGCTTTCCACCGCGAGAAACGGCCGCAGCCGCTTGCCGCCGCCGAGCGTCGCGTAGCGGATCGCCTCCATCAGCCGGCGCGGACGGGTAATCTCGTCAGGCAGCAAGTCGTCGGACAGCAACCGTCCGAGCAGGGCTTCGATATCCTCGGCGGTGGTGTCGAGCCGTTTGGCGAAGTCGATAGTGGAAGTGCCGGTGGCCATTCGGAAGTGCTCCAGATAAAATTCGGCCGGACCATTCATCATGGCACCGACTTCGTCAATTCGGCGCTCGACGCGGCGGTTCATCAAGGGGCGTAAATGATGCCGGCCATTCCGATCCTCGCCGCCGAGAGCCGTGCGGCTCCCACCGGGGCGGCATGAAAAGGGCAATCCGTGCCGCGATCCTGACGGTGCTGGTGCTGCTCGCGGCGCCCTATGTCCTGACCCTTTTGTACGGCGCGGGCCAGCCGGTCTCGACCCTGATGATCTGGCGCTGGCTGACCGGGGCGACGGTGACTCGGGAATGGGTCGACATCGAGCGGATCTCACCGGCCTTGCCGCGCACCGTGGTCGCCTCCGAGGACGCCAAGTTCTGCAGCCATCGCGGCATCGACTGGGACTCGGTCCGGGACGTGATCGACGACATGCAGGACGGCGAAGCCACCCGCGGCGGCTCCACCATCACCCAGCAGGTCGCCAAGAACCTGTTCCTGTGGCCGGGTCGCAGCATGGTGCGCAAGGCGCTGGAGTTCCCGCTTGCGCTCTGGATCGACCTCGTGCTGTCGAAACAGCGGGTTCTCGAACTCTATCTCAACATCGCCGAATGGGGACCGGACGGACAGTTCGGCGCCGAGGCCGGCGCGCAATACGCGTTCGGCCGTTCAGCCGGCCAGCTCACCGCCCAGGAGGCGGCGCTGATGGCGTCGATCCTGCCCAATCCACGCACGCGCAGCGCAAGGAAGCCGGGGCCGGGGGTGCGCCGGTTGGCCGCGACCTATGTGGCGCGGGCCCGATCCGCGGAGTTGCAGCAATGCTGGCGGGAAAACAGCGCCTTGTCGGGCAATTGAGGGCGGCCCGGCGCTCCGGTTGCTCTGTTTGCCATGTCTTTGGTCGCGTAAACCGGCGCTCACTTCGCTCGAAAACGCTCTAGCATTGCGGCAGGGCTTCCGTTATAAGCCCGGCCTAGCTTTACGCCTGCGCGCGAGCGCCGGGCCGTCCCGCTGTGGACGACGAGATCAATCCCGTCAAGGATCACTGATATGGCCGTTCCGAGAAGAAAAACTTCGCCCTCGCGGCGTGGCATGCGCAGGTCCGCGGACGCGCTGAAGCGCCCGACCTATGCTGAAGACAAGGATTCCGGCGAACTGCGCCGCCCGCATCATCTCGACCTCAAGACCGGGATGTACAAGGGTCGCCAGGTGATCAAGAAGAAGGACGCCTGAGCCAGACTCAGGTGTTCGGCGCGGCACTGCCGCGCCCCGATTGCGGGATCAAAGGGTCTCGGGAAAGACGTCGCCTCGGCGACGTCCGGGCGATCATATCGTCCCGCGTGAGCATCCCCGGCGCCCGAATTCGTTCCAACTGTTGCGTTAGAGAGTAGCCGCCGGTCGCCCGGACGGTCGCCCGTTGCTTTGTGGTCTTTCTGAACAACAGGCTTTTGCCGATGTCGATTATCGGTTTTCCGCTGCTGCTGATCCCGCTCGCGATCTGCAACATCGTCGTTTTCCTGATGCCGGGCGTCGGTTTCGACGCGCCTCTCACCCGCATCCCATTGCCCTCGGGCACAATCTGGACGATCAGCGCCGGCGAGATGCTGGTAGCGCTCGGCGTCCTGATGCTGCTGTTCGAAGTGATCAAGGCGGCCCGCCCCGGCGCCAAATACCTCACCGACCATCTGCTGTCGCTGCTGGTGCTCGGCGGCACGGTTGCGGAATTCGTGATGCTGCCGCAGTTCGGCAACGCCACGGTGTTCCTGCTGGCGACCTTGATGCTGGTCGATTTTCTCGCCGGCATCGCACTGCGTCATCGGCCGCAGCCGCGCACGGCCGGCCAAGCGCGTTCGGGGGCCGTCGCCAAGGTCGCCCCGTCGCCGGAGAAGTCTGCGGTTGCCGCTGCTCCGGCCGAAGCTCCCGTGGCGCCGTCTCCGACCGCTGAAGCGGCCTCGATTTCGGCGGCCTCGATCGCCGAAGCCGTGCTGCTCGATCGTCCTCAGCCGGTCGCAAGCGCGAAAGCCTCAGGATCGTCGCCCCGGATTCAGTCTCCGGGATTGCAGCCGGCAGACGCCGCCGCGGGCGTTCAGCCGCCGCGCTGAAAACCTCGAGATCGGGTCACGAGACCCGCCGGGTCCGGCCGGCCGCATAGGTCTTGGCCGAGCGATAGGCGGCCGTCGCCTGATTCTGCTCCGCGCGAGGCGCTTCGCGGGGGTGCGGATTGCCGCGGTCGATGGCCATCAATTGCGCGATGAAGTTGGACGACGGGCGGACCGGCCGGTCAGTATAGCGCATCCGCGGCTGCACCGGCGTCACGGGCGCCGGCAGAGTCTCGATCAACTCCGGCCCGGCGTCGTCGTCCGCCCCGAAATCGCGAATGTCGTCGTCGCCTTGATCGATCCAGATCTTCGTCATCGTCTGAACCTGCACCATTTCGAGACGCTCGCAGCGCCTCAACGGTATCATCGCAAGGAATATGCCGCCTCGAAGCGCTTCGTTCCGGGCGCCCCCGCGCATTGGTTTCCAGATTGTTAACGATCTCGGTCTAGCCTGAACAAGGTGCAGCCCCGTATTCTTCGGTGGAGAATCACCTGATCCCGTCCCGAAACGAGGCAGATGTGCCATCGGCCGATCCCGCGTCTGACCACGCCTCCGCGCCGCCCCGGTCGGTCGGCCCCGACCCCTCGGCGATCCTGGCCGCGCTCGGGCAAGCGGCCTTCGTCTGGGATCTGGCGACCGACGCCATCATCTGGACCGGCCGCGCTTCCGATCTGTTTCAGGACATTCCCGCCGAGACGCTGTCGACCGGCGCCGGCTACGCCTCGTTGCTCGAGCCGTCGCGGGCGATCCGCGCCGACGCGCTGCTCAACGGAGCCGCCGCAGCCGGGGAAAACTGCGTGCCGTACCGCATCGAATACGGCGTCCGCGCCGCGACCTCGGCGCCGATCATCTGGATCGAGGAAAGCGGCTTCTGGTACCCCGGAGCCGATGGCCGGCCCGCCTCCGTCGAGGGCATCGTCCGGATCAACAACGAACGCCACGCCCGCGAACAGCAGCTATTGCAGCTCTCGCAGCACGATCCGCTCACCGGCGAACTCAACCGCACCTATCTGGTCGCGGCGCTGGCCGAATCGATCGAAGAAGCAGCGCGTTTCCGCAGCAGCCTCTGCTTCATGCTGATCGGGCTCGACCATCTGGCGCGGATCAACGATTCGTTCGGGTTCGACGTCGCCGACGAACTGATCTGCACCATCGCCCAGCGGATCCGCGCGCGGCTGCGCTCCGGCGATCAGCTCGGCCGGTTCTCCGGCAACAAGTTCGGGCTGATCCTGAAGAATTGCACGGTCGACGACGCCCAGGTCGCGGCGGAGCGTTTCCTCATCGCCGTGCGCGACGAGATCGTGCCGACCCGATCAGGCCCGGTATCGGTGACGGCGTCGATCGGCGCGGTCAGCTCGCCGCGCCATGCCCGCACGGCCGAGGAAGCAATCAACCGCGCCCAGGAGGCGCTGTCCGCCGCCAAGCACCGCCGCTGTGGCGCGTTTTCGATGTGGCGGCCGAATGTCGAGCGCGACGCCCAGCGCCGGGTCAACATCCGCGTCACCGACGAGATCGTCACCGCGCTTAATGAGCGGCGGATCGTGCTCGCCTACGAGCCGGTGGTCGACGTCGCGACGCGCGCGCCGGCGTTTCACGAATGCCTTGTCCGGATGATGCAGGATGACGGCCAGGTATTGCTCGCGCCCGACATTGTGCCGGTGGCGGAGCGGCTCGGGCTGATCCGGCTGGTCGATCATCGGGTGCTCGAACTGGTCGTCGCCGAACTGGCGGCGTCGCCCCAGATGACGCTCAGCCTCAATATCTCGCCGGACACCACCATGGACGCCGACTGGTGGGCCGGAATCGAATCGCTGATGCTGGCCCATCCCGGCGTCGCCGAGCGGCTGATCGTCGAGATCACCGAAACGGTGGCGATCCAGGACATCGACGAAGTGCGCGGCTTCGTCACCCGGCTGAAGAAATTCGGCTCGAAGATCGCGATCGACGATTTCGGCGCCGGCTACACCTCGTTCCGCAATCTGCGCAATCTCGGCGTCGACATCGTCAAGATCGACGGCGCCTTCGTGCAGAACATCGCGCGCTCGGTGGACGACCGCGCCTTCGTCCAGACGCTGATCGATCTGGCGCGGCGGCTCGGCATCAAGACTGTCGCCGAATGGGTGCAGGACGAAGAATCCGCGCTGCTGCTGCGCGAGTGGGGCTGCGATTATATCCAGGGTCGGCTGATCGGCCTCGCCTCGCAGCAGCGTCCATCGGACGTGCCGGCCGCGGCGATCGCCGCCGCGGTCCGGGAGCGGGTTGCGAACTGAACTACTCTTCTTTCTTCGGGTGATCGAGCGACATCCGGTCGAGCCGCTCCTGCATATCCTTCATCTGACGGCGCAGGTCGTCGATGTTGTCGGCCCCGCTCGTCACCTCGACGGCCACTTCGTCGGTCTGCGGCCCGTGGCTCGGCTTGATCGGAACGAACATCGAGAAGGTCTGCTGAAACAACTCCATATTGCGGCGGACGGTCTCCTCCAGCGGTCCGAACGGCGTCAGGCTGAAGGTGCTGGTCAGCTGCTTGCGAAACTTTTCCTGATCGCGGGTCAGCGAGTCGATCGACTGCTCGAGATATTTCGGCACCACCATCTGCATGCTGTCGCCGTAGAAGCGGATCAGCTGGCGCAGGAAGGTCGTCGGTAGCAGGTTTTGCCCGGCCTTGTTCTCCTGTTCGAAGATGATCTGCGCCAGCACAGAGCGGGTGATGTCGTCGCCGGTCTTGGCGTCGTAGACGAGAAAATCTTCGCCGTCCTTCACCATCGACGCGAGGTCTTCGAGTGTGACGTAAGTACTGGTGCCGGTGTTGTAGAGCCGCCGGTTCGCGTATTTTTTGATTGTCGTTGGTTGGTCTGATTTCGCCATGGCACCCACACGCATGGAGGAAAGGAACCCGCCGCTCCCGACGGCGGGGCTGAGACGCAATGCAACAAAGTAAGCACTTCCAATGCGTTTCGGCTACCGTTTTGTGCGCCAGCGGTTAATCGGGAGGCATTCAATGCCTCGAACGCCGCCGCCGGCATGACTTTATGGGCAAGATCGACCGCGTCCCGATTGACACGCCGGTGCCGCCTTCTCAGGATAGACCTGACGCTGGCCGACCTAACCGGCACCCGCCGTCCAAACAAATCGTTCAAACAACCCGAGCCCCAGGAGATGTCCATGTCGGACGATGTCGTCATCGTCAGCGCTGCACGCACCGCTGTCGGAAGTTTCAACGGCGCCTTCGCCACTACGCCCGCGCACGAGCTGGGCGCCGTCGCCATCAAGGCGGCACTAGAGCGCGGCGGCATCGAGCCCGCGCGCGTGTCCGAAGTGATCATGGGACAGATCCTCACCGCCGCGCAGGGCCAGAACCCGGCGCGCCAGGCCTCGATCGCCGCAGGACTTCCGGTCGAGAGCCCGGCCTGGGGCGTCAATCAATTGTGCGGCTCCGGCCTGCGCACCGTCGCGCTCGGCTATCAGGCGCTGCTCAACGGCGACTCCGAGATCGTCGTCGCCGGCGGTCAGGAATCGATGAGCATGGCGCCGCATGCCCAGTATCTGCGCGGTGGCGTCAAGATGGGCGCGGTCGAATTCGTCGACACCATGATCAAGGACGGCCTGTGGGACGCCTTCAACGGCTATCACATGGGCAACACCGCGGAGAACGTGGCGCGTCAGTATCAGATCACCCGGCAGCAGCAGGACGAGTTCGCCGTCGCCTCGCAGCTGAAGGCGGAGGCCGCGCAGAAGGCCGGCAAGTTCAAGGACGAGATCGTGCCGGTGACGATCAAGACCCGCAAGGGCGACATCATCGTCGACACCGACGAATATCCGCGCCACGGCGCCACCATCGAAGCGATGGCCAAGCTGAAGCCGGCGTTCGAGAAGGACGGCACCGTCACCGCGGGCTCGGCCTCGGGCATCAATGACGGCGCCGCCGTCGTGGTGCTGATGACGGCGAAGCAGGCCGCCAAGGAAGGCAAGACGCCGCTGGCGCGGATCGTGTCGTGGGCTCACGCCGGCGTCGATCCCAAGATCATGGGCACCGGCCCGATCCCGGCGTCGCGCGCGGCGCTGAAGAAGGCCGGCTGGACCATCAACGATCTCGATTTGATCGAAGCCAACGAAGCGTTCGCGGCGCAGGCCTGCGCGGTGAACAAGGATCTCGGCTGGGATGTTTCGAAGGTCAACGTCAATGGCGGCGCGATCGCGATCGGGCATCCGGTCGGCGCTTCCGGTGCGCGCGTGCTGGTGACGTTGCTTCACGAGATGCAGAAGCGCGACGCCAAGAAGGGACTTGCGACGCTTTGCATCGGCGGCGGCATGGGCATCGCGATGTGCCTCGCGCGCGATTGATGCAACAACGGGCAGCGTCATGCGGCACGATCTTTGCGTAGTTGCGCTGCACCACCGAATGTTCAAACGCCCGGCAGATTGCCGGGCGTTTTTGCTTGATGTTCGACGACGGGCAGATTTTATTCGTGATGACACAATCGAATTCTAGAAAAGAAGAATCGCGGGAGGTGTTTCGAAATGGCGCGTGTAGCATTGGTGACAGGGGGAACGCGCGGAATCGGTGCGGCAATCAGTAAGGCGCTGAAGGCGGCAGGCTATGCGGTCGCAGCGTCCTATGCGGGCAATGATTCGGCAGCGGAAAAATTCAAGAGCGAGACGGGTATCCCGGTATACAAGTGGGATGTGAGTTCGTTCGAGGCCTGTGCGGCGGGCGTGAAACAGGTCGAGGCCGATCTCGGACCGGTCGACATTCTCGTCAACAATGCCGGCATCACCCGTGACGGCGCATTTCACAAGATGACGCTCGAACAGTGGAACGCGGTGATCAACACCAATCTCGGTTCGCTGTTCAACATGACGCGCCAAGTGATCGAGGGGATGCGCGCGCGCAAGTTCGGTCGCATCGTCAACATCTCGTCGGTCAACGGCCAGAAGGGCCAGTTCGGCCAGGTCAATTATTCCGCGGCGAAAGCCGGCGACATCGGCTTCACCAAAGCGCTTGCGCTGGAGAATGCGCGCGGCGGCATCACCGTCAATGCGATCTGCCCCGGTTACATCAACACCGAGATGGTGCAGGCGGTGCCGAAAGAAGTGTTGGAGAAGGCGATCCTGCCGCTGATTCCGTGCAACCGGCTCGGCGAGGCTGACGAGATCGCGCGCGCGGTGGTGTTCCTCGCCGCCGAGGATTCCGGCTTCATCACCGGCTCGACGCTGTCGATCAACGGCGGCCAGGTGATGACCTGACCGACCGGCCCGGCTTGGCGCCACGCCTGGTTCACGATAAATCGACGAAGCTGCGGTTCTGATCGCATCAGAGCCGCAGCTTTTTGTTTTGATGCTGGGGCGTTTCGTCACGCGAACCGGGATGCACCTCACTTGAAGACGCACGCATGATGACGCCGCGCGCCGCGACCTTGATCGGCCTGTCCGCGATCCTGATGTGGTCGCTGCTCGCGGTGCTGACCGTGGCGACCGGGACCATCCCGCCGTTTCAGCTCGCCGCGATGACCTTCGCGATCGGCGCGCTCGCCGCGGCGACCGGATGGATCCTGCGGCCCGGCGCGATCCGCGCGTTGCGTCAGCCGCCGCTGGTGTGGGCGGTCGGCGTTGGCGGCTTGTTCGGCTATCACGCGTTGTATTTTCTCGCGCTACGCCTCGCGCCGCCCGCCGAGGCCGGGCTGCTGAACTATCTGTGGCCGTTGCTGATCGTGTTGTTCTCGTCGCTGCTGCCGGGCGAGCGCCTGCGGCCGCATCACATCGCCGGCGCGCTGCTCGGTCTGGTCGGCACCGCTCTGCTGTTCGCCGGCAACGGGGCAGCGCTGGAGCCGGCCTACCTGCCGGGACTCGCCGCGGCCTTCGTCGCCGCCTTCGTGTGGGCCGCCTATTCGGTGTTGTCGCGGCGGCTGAAGGCGGTGCCGACCGATGCGGTCGCGGGATTCTGCTTCGTCACCGCGCTGCTCGCTGCGCTGGTGCACGGCGTGATCGAATCGACGGTGTGGCCGCAAGGCGCGGCGCAATGGCTCGCAATCGTCGCGCTCGGCATCGGCCCGGTCGGCGCGGCGTTCTACGCCTGGGACATCGGCATGAAGCGTGGCGACATTCGCGTACTGGGCGCTGCGTCCTACGCGACGCCGCTGCTCTCCACCGGCTTTCTGATCATCGCCGGATACGCACAGCCGACCGCCACGCTGGCGCTGGCGGCGTTGCTGATCGCCGGCGGCGGACTGCTCGCCGCGAAAGACATGCTGCGCGGCGGCAAGTAAGCCTATTGCTCCAGTACCATCTGGCCGTTGGCATATTCGAAGCGTCTCAGCTTCGACAGGAACGACAGGCCGAGCAGGTTCTCCGACAGCGCCTCGTCGGGCAGTACCATGGCGTCGACGTCGCGCACGATCAGTCCGCCGACATCGAGCATCGCGAGCCGCGCCCGCGCCGCCTTCACCGTGCCGTTGGCGGTGGAGACCCGGGCTGTGTATTCCGCCGGCCGCGGCCGCAGGCCGAATTGCGCCGCCGATCTTTCGTTCAGCGCGACCACCGAGGCGCCGGTGTCGACCATGAAGGCGATGCGCTGGCCGTCGATCCGGCCGTCGGTCTGGAAATGGCCGCGCGCATCGCGCGGAATCGCGACGCTTCGGGCGCCCGCGTTGGACGACATCCCGACCGTCGTCGCCTGGGCGACGCTGGCTTGCGCCGGCGCCGGCATCATCCGGTCGGCGAGCTGGGCCATTACCGAGCCGAGAACCACCATCAAAGCTGCAAAAATCATAATATTACGCATGACGCATACCCACAAAACAATAAGCCGCACGATTGGACCACGCGCCCGCGCGGGCTGCGATCGATGCAGCCTTCGCGCCCGGCTATTTTGACCAAAAGGGTGAGTGAAGCCTTAATGGCGGGTGCGGAACTTCAGGTGCCTTTCGGCTTGGCGCGACGGGTCGGCGGTGCGCCGGCCGGGTCCTCCGGCCAGGGATGGCGCGGATAGCGGCCGCGCAGATCGGCGCGCACGGCGGCATAGGAGCCGCGCCAGAAGCCCGGCAGATCGCGCGTGACCTGCACCGGACGGTGCGCCGGCGACAGCAGTTCCAGCACCAGCGGCACCGCGCCGCCCGCCACCGACGGGTGCGACGTCAGCCCGAACAATTCCTGCAGCCTGACCGCGATGGTCGGGCCCTGCTCGGCCTCATAGTCGATCGGCAGGCGCGAGCCGGTCGGCGCCTCGAAATGGGTCGGCGCCTCGCGATCCAGCCGCGCGCGCAGATCCCACGGCAGCAGGTTCATCAGCGCATCCGACAGATCACCGGCAGAGACGTCCTTCAGCCCGGCCTTGTCGAACAACGCCGGCACCAGCCAATCCTCGCGCTGCTCGGCGAGCGCAGAGTCACTCAGGTCGGGCCAAGGCTCGCCTTCGGCCTTGCGCAGGAACATCACCCGGCCGCGCCATTGCTGAAGCTGCTTCGACCACGGCAGACGATCGAGACCCGCCGCGATCAGCCCGTCGGCCAGCACCTGCGCGGTCTCGGCCGACGGCGTCAGCGCCCGCGGCGCTTCCGACAGCGTGATCGCGTGGAGCGCGCGCCGCCGACGCGCCCGCAGCGCCATCGCGGCACGATCGAAGCTGACGTCGTCGGCATCGGTGATCTGGCCGGCGAAATGCTGCTCGATCTCGGCGAGCGTGATCGGCGCGGCCAGCAGAATGCGCCCCTGCGCCGCGGTGCCTGTCAGCTCCGCAACCGCCAGATACGGTGCCCGCGCCAACGCCGAGGTTTGTTCGATCGCAGCGCCACGGCCATTGGCGAGCACGAACGAGCCATTGCGGCGATTCTTGGCGACGCGATCGGGGAACGCGAAGGCGAGCAGCACGCCGGTCGACAATTCCCCTCCGCCTTGCGGGGAGGGGTTGGGGGTGGGGGTGCCACGCATCGCAGCCGCGCCCGTGGCCCCCCCACCCCGACCCTCCCCCGCAAGGGGGGAGGGAGAAGGGGGCGCCGAGCTTGGGGCTGAGGCTGAAGACGAAGCCTGCGCCGCCCAGCGCAGCGCCATTTGCCGGGCGCTGGTCGCGCGCTGCGAGCGGTCGTGGCGGAACTGATCGCGGCGATGATCGAGATCGACGCTGTCGCCGCCGAGGCCGCGCTCGGTGAGGATCGCGGCGATCTCGGCCGCCTCCTCGCCATGATCGAGCCGCGCCGCGTCGACGATCATCCGCGCCAGCCGCGGCGGCAGCGCCATCGCGCGCAAGCTGCGGCCTTCGTCGGTGATGCGGCCGTCGGCAGCGAGCGCGCCGAGCTCGCGCAGCAGCTCGCGCGCCTCCTTCATCGCCGGCGCCGGCGGCGGATCGAGGAAGGCCAGCGTCGCCGGGTCGGTCACCCCCCATTGCGCCAGGTCGAGCAGCAATGACGACAGGTCAGCGCTGAGGATTTCAGGCTGGGTATAGGCGGGCAGCGACGCGGTCTGCGGCTCGTCCCACAGCCGGTAACAGACGCCCGGCTCGATTCGGCCGGCGCGGCCGCGGCGCTGATCGACCGCGGCGCGCGAGGCCCGCACCGTCTCGAGACGGGTCAGCCCGATGTCGGGCTCGTAACGCGGCACCCGCGACAGCCCGCAATCGACCACGATGCGCACGCCTTCGATCGTCAGCGAGGTCTCGGCGATCGAGGTCGCCAGCACCACCTTGCGGCTACCCTTGGGCGCCGGCTGGATCGCGCGGTCCTGCACGGCTGCGTCGAGCGCGCCGAACAGCGGCACGATCTCGATCGCAGCATCGTGGACGCGTTCGCGCAGCATCGTCTCGGTGCGGCGGATTTCGGCCGCACCCGGAAGAAACGCCAGCACCGAACCGGCATCGCTGCGCAACGCCGCTGCAATCGCCTCGGCCATCTGGCGCTCCATCGGCGCGTCGGATCGGCGGCCGAGATAGCGGGTCTCGACCGGAAAGGCCCGGCCAAGGCTTTCGACCACGGGGGCGTCGCCGAGCAGCCTTGCGACCCGCGCGCCGTCGATGGTCGCCGACATCACCAGGATGCGCAGATCCTCGCGCAGGCCCTGCTGCGCATCGCGCGCCAAAGCGAGGCCGAGATCGGCGTCGAGCGAGCGTTCGTGAAACTCGTCGAACAGCACCGCGCCGATTCCGGCGAGTTCCGGATCGTCGAGGATCTGCCGGGTGAAGATGCCCTCGGTGACCACCTCGATCCGTGTCGCACGAGAGATTTTCGAGCCGAACCGGACACGATAGCCGACGGTCTCGCCGGCTCTCTCGCCCAATGTCTTCGCCATCCGTTCAGCGCTGGCGCGGGCCGCGATCCGCCGCGGCTCCAGCATGATGATCTTTTTGGTCCCGAGCCACGGCTGGTCGAGCAGCGCCAGCGGCACCCGCGTGGTCTTGCCGGCGCCGGGCGGCGCGACCAGCACGGCGGTGCTGTTCCCCGCGAGTGCGCAGGTGAGGTCGGCGAGCGCGTCGTCGATCGGGAGGGGCGTGTCGAAGGAGCGGGACAAGGGCATCTCGAGGCGTGAAGCGCGGCGATGGTTAACAGACTCGCATGGTCGCCGCAAAACGACGCGCCGGCCGGAACGAGACGGAACCGGCATATTCATTGATCGCGGAAAGAATAATGCAACCGATACCAGCGATGATACGCGCGCGCCGCACCAGACAGGAACGATGATGACCGCAAACGGCACACATGTCCCGGCCCGCATGCACGGCGACCGCGTCGACTGGGTCGACTACGCCAAGGGCATCTGCATCATCATGGTGGTGATGATGCATTCGGTGCTGGGCGTCGAGGCCGCGGCCGGCGAGACCGGCTTCATGCATCTGGTGGTCGAGTTCGCCAAACCGTTCCGGATGCCGGACTTCTTCCTGCTCTCCGGCCTGTTCCTCGCGGTGGTGATCGACCGTGACTGGCGCACCTATCTGGACCGCAAGGTGGTGCATTTCGCGTACTTCTACGTGCTGTGGGTGACGATCCAGTTCGCCTTCAAGGCGCCGTCCTTCGCCGCCGAGATCGGTTGGGCCGGCGTCGTCAAACTCTACGCGCTGTCATTCATCGATCCGTTCGGCACGCTGTGGTTCATCTATCTGCTGCCGATCTTCTTCGTCGTCACCAAGGCGACGCGGCGCGCGCCGCCGCTGCTGATCTGGGCGATCGCGGCGCTGCTGGAATCGCTGCACGTCGCAACCGGCTGGATGGTGATCGACGAGTTCTGCGCGCGGTTCTTCTACTTCTACACCGGCTATCTGTTTGCCAGCCGCGTATTCGCGTTCTCCGACGCCGCGCGGGCGCGGCCGGCGCTGGCGCTGATCGGTCTTGCAATATGGGCCGCGATCAACGCCGCGCTGGTGCACACAGGCGTCAGCGAATGGCCGCTGCTGTCGCTGCTGCTCGGGCTTGCCGGCGCCTGCGCGATCATCGCCGCCGGAACCCTCCTGGCCGAGAAGCGCTGGCTCGACGGACTGCGCTTCTGCGGCGAGCACTCGATCGTGATCTATCTGGCGTTCTTCCTGCCGATGGCGGTGTCGCGAACGCTGCTGCTGAAATTCGCCGGCTTCCTCGGCACCGGCATGATCGCGCTGCTGGTCACGATCATCGGCGTGGTCGGCGCGCTGGTCATCTGGCGGCTGGCGATGCTGAGCGGCGCCACCTTCCTGTTCGAACGCCCCAACGCATTCTGGATCGCGCCCCGCAAGAAATCCGCCCGCCTGCAGGCCGCGGAGTAACGGTGCGGAACGCAGACAACCGCCTGCGGGCGCAACAGGCGCCACTTCATCCTGGCGCATGATCAGAATAAGAACACTGATGTTCTGACGCGTCTTCTTGACGCGAACCGGGATCGACCTCGCCCCAAAACGCTGTAAGCGAGGTCCTGAACGCACAATGGCCGGGACAAGCCCGGCCATTGAAACCACTCAGGTCTTTGACAAAGCTTACTTTTTCGCCGGGGCCTTGGCCGGGTCGGCGGGCTTTGCGGCATCGGCGGGGGCCGCCGCCGGCTCGGCCGGCTTGTCCAGCCGCTCGACCTTGGCGGCCTGGCGGAGCTGCGCGACATAGTCCGCCTGCGCCTTGCGGGTGACGTATTGCTCGATCTGCGGCTTGACCTGATCGAAGGTCGGCGGCTTGCGGCTGCGCTTCTCCTCGACCTTGATGATGTGCCAGCCGAACTGGCTCTTCACCGGGTCCGAAATCTTGCCCGGCTCCATCGCGAACGCCACAGCGGAGAATTCCGGCACCATCTGCTCCTTGGTGAAGAAGCCGAGATCGCCGCCGTCGGACGCGCCCGGATCCTTGGACTTCTTCTTCGCCAGTTCGGCGAAGTCGGCGCCCTTCTTCAATTCCTCGGCGACCGCCTTGGCGTCGTCCTCGGACTCGACCAGGATGTGGCGGGCGTGGACTTCCTGCTCGCCGGAGATCTGCTTGGCGGCGTCCTCATAGACCTTCTTCATCGCGTCGTTGGTGGTGGCGTTCTTGCCCTCGACCGCGAGCAGATCGTCCATCAGCAGGCGGTTGCGGGCGAATTCGAGCCGCTTCTTGAATTCGGCGCGGTCGGCGATCTTCTTGTCCTCGGCAGCCTTGGCGACGATCTTCATGTCGATCAGAAACGCCAGCACGTTTTCCTTTTTGGTCGCCGGGTCCATCTGCGCCAGGCTCGGGCCGAGTTCTTCCTCGGCGAGGGCGACGTCGCTCTGACGGATTTCAGCGCCGTTCACCTTCGCAAGCACCGGATTGGCATCCTCGGCGTGCGCCATCGGGCTCGCGAGCAATGCAAAAGCGAGACAACCGGTCGCGGCCGCGCTGATGAAGCCAGAGCGCAGGGCCGATATGGCTGCGGATGACGCAGGGGTCATGGAAAATCCTTGTTCTGAAAGCCGGGGTGTCGGGGGCGGCGGGACAGTCACCCAATCACGCCGCCTTGGCAACGTGAAAACTCTGTCAAAATGATGAAATCCCTGAAGGGGCGGCGCGTTGACAACCCCCCACCCCAGCCATATCTCTGCCGCCACTGGCACGGGTATCAAGGTCGTCAGACGGCGATGGCCCGGCCGCCGGCCCTCGGATTGCTGGATTGCCAATCATTTCGCGTCTGCGCCTGTATCCCGATAGGCGGCTGGGCGTCACGATGAGTTGATAGTGGCTCGGGTGAACGGCACAAAATCTGCGAAGTCACATCGCAAGGACAGGAAGCTGGTATGATCGGCGCGTTCGCCCGCAAACTCTTCGGCTCTTCGAACGATCGCAGGATCAAGGCCTATCAGGCTCGGGTCGCCGCGATCAACGCGCTCGAGCCGGACGTCGCCGCGCTGTCGGACGAGGCGCTGCGCGCCCGCACCGATCAGTTCCGCGCCGAACTCGCCGCCGGCAAGACCTTGGACGATCTGCTGATCCCCGCTTTCGCCACGGTCCGCGAAGCCGCCAAGCGCACGCTCGGCCAGCGCCATTTCGACGTGCAGCTGATCGGCGGCATGGTGCTGCACGAGGGCGACATCGCCGAGATGAAGACCGGCGAAGGTAAGACGCTGGTCGCGACGCTCGCCTGCTATCTCAACGCGCTCGCCGGCAAGGGCGTTCACGTCGTCACCGTCAACGATTACCTTGCCAGCCGCGACGCCGGCTGGATGGGTCAGATCTACGCCTTCCTCGGCATGTCGACCGGCGTGATCGTGCACGGGCTCGACGACAGCCAGCGCCAGAAGGCCTATGCCTGCGACATCACTTACGGCACCAACAACGAATACGGCTTCGACTATCTGCGCGACAACATGAAGTACCGGCTCGAGGACATGGCCCAGCGCGGCCATTTCTTCGCCATCGTCGACGAAGTCGACTCGATCCTGATCGACGAGGCGCGCACCCCGCTGATCATCTCCGGTCCGCTCGACGACCGCTCCGAGTTCTACAACACCATCGACACTTTCATCCCGCGCCTCGACAAGTCGGATTACGACGTCGACGAGAAGCAGCGCTCCGTGGCGTTGACCGAAGCCGGCATGGAGAAGATCGAGACGCTGCTGCGTGACGCCGGCCAGCTCAAGGGTGAGTCGCTGTACGACATCGAGAACGTCTCGGTGGTGCACCACATCAACCAGGCGCTGCGCGCGCACACTTTGTTCCAGCGTGACAAGGACTACATCGTCCGCAACGACGAAGTGGTGATCATCGACGAGTTCACCGGCCGCATGATGCAGGGCCGACGCTATTCGGAAGGCCTGCACCAGGCGCTGGAAGCCAAGGAGCACGTCACCGTCCAGCCGGAAAACCAGACGCTGGCCTCGATCACCTTCCAGAACTACTTCCGGATGTACGGCAAGCTCGCCGGCATGACCGGCACCGCTGCGACCGAAGCCGACGAGTTCTACGACATCTACAAGCTCGAAGTGGTCGAGATCCCGACCAATGTGACGATCGCCCGTCTCGATGAAGACGACGAGGTGTATCGCACCCAGACCGAGAAATACGCGGCGATCCTCGCAGAGGTCGAGCGCGCCAACAAGCGCCTGCAGCCTGTCCTGGTCGGCACCGCCTCGATCGAGAAATCCGAAGTTCTGGCCGACGTCCTGCTCAAGAGCGGCTACAAGCAGATCGACTTCGGCGACCCCAAGGCGCTGGAGAAGCTCTACGCGGCGGCCCGCGCCGGCAAGCCGGCGAAGCTGTTCGCGGTGCTGAACGCGCGCTTCCACGAGCAGGAGGCCTATATCGTCGCCGAAGCCGGCGTGCCGGGCGCGATCACCATCGCCACCAACATGGCCGGCCGCGGCACCGACATCAAACTCGGCGGTTCGCTGGAAATGCGCATCCAGCAGGAGACCGCCGACATCACCGACGAGGCCGAGAAGGCCGCGCGGATCGAGCAGATCAAGGCCGACATCGAGCGCTTCCGTCAGATCGTGCTCAATGCCGAGGACGAGGTCGAGATCGAGCCCGCCAAGGGCAACAAGCCCGCCAAGACCGCGAAGCGCCCGGGCGGCCTGTACATCATCGGCTCCGAGCGCCACGAGAGCCGCCGCATCGACAATCAGCTGCGCGGCCGCTCCGGCCGTCAGGGCGATCCGGGCCGCTCCAAGTTCTTCCTGTCGCTGGAAGACGATCTGATGCGGATCTTCGGCTCCGGCAAGCTCGACACCATGCTGACCCGCCTCGGCCTGAAGGAAGGCGAGGCGATCATCCATCCCTGGATCAACAAGGCGCTGGAGAAGGCGCAGCAGAAGGTCGAGGCGCGCAACTTCGACATTCGTAAGAACCTGCTGAAGTTCGACGACGTCCAGAACGACCAGCGCAAGGTGATCTTCGATCAGCGTATCGAGCTGATGAAGGAAGACAGCGTGGTCGAGACCGTCACCGACATGCGTCACACCTTCATCGAGGATCTGGTCTCCAAGCATGTGCCCGAGCACGCCTATGCCGAACAGTGGGACGTCGCCGGCCTCAAGGAAGAGCTGAACCGCGTCGTCGGCCTCGACATCCCGGTCGACGAATGGGCCAAGGAAGAAGGCATCGCCGACGAGGAGTTGCTGGTGCGGCTCGAGAAGGTGTTCGACGAGCACATGGCGGCGAAGGTGGCGCAATGGGGCCCCGACGTGATGCGCTACGCTGAGAAGAGCATCCTGCTGCAGACCCTCGACCATCTGTGGCGCGAGCATCTGGTGATGCTCGACCATCTGCGCCAGGTGATCGGCCTGCGCGGCTACGGCCAGCGCGATCCGCTGCAGGAATACAAGTCGGAAGCGTTCAACCTCTTCCAGGAGATGAGCGCGCACCTGCGCGAGGCGGTGACCGCGCAGCTGATGCGGGTCGAGATCATTCCGCCGGAGCAGCCGCGGGAGCTGCCGCCGATGGAGGCTCACAAACTGGACCCCAACACCGGCGAGGACGAGATGCAGTTCGCCAACGTCTCGCTGGCGCCGGCCGACACTGTCGAGAAGTCCGAGCGCGATCCCAACCGCCCCGAAAGCTGGGGCAAGGTCGGCCGCAACGAGGATTGCCCCTGCGGCTCCGGCAAGAAGTACAAGCACTGCCACGGCAGGTACGCGTAAGGCGGGGGCGACGGCCGATCTGACAGCCCGTCGCCTTGTCTCGCCGTCGCCACAGAGCTTGCGTCATCCTTGAGGTGCGCGCTCTTGCGCGCCTCGAAGGATGCGGCAACGGGCGCTTGCGGTCCCATGCTTCGAGGCCGCCACCACGCGCATAGCGCGGCGCTGCTACGCACACCGACAACACTCGCAGCCACAAAGTTCGTCATTCCGGGCGCGCGTAGCGCGAGCCCGGAATCTATAACCCCTGGACTCGCGAGCCGGCACAGCTTGCCAGCGCCGCGCTGCAAACAATGACCCGAGGGAGTATGGATTCCGGGCTCGCTCGCTACGCGAGCGCCCCTGAATGACGAAGTGAGGGTTTGCGGGAAGAGGCGGCCGTCTCAGCGGAAGGCGGAGAACCGGCCTTCGAAATTATTCGACGACACCACCGGCGCCGCGCCCGAGATCGTGCCGGTCGTCGTCGGCTTTGCCGCGGTCGCGCCGTTGAGTTCGACCGCCGGCTTGAGTTGCGGCTTGGCGGCGGCCTGCTTGGTGTCGGCCGACTTCGGCACTGTGGCGTGCGGACGTGGCGGCGCTGGCGTCGGCTCGTTGCGCCGCGCGGTGGCCTGCGTCGGCGAGGACGGCGTCGGCGCCGTGGAGGACGTGATCTCGCCGCTTCCGCCCCTTCGGCTCAAGCCGGACAGCAACCCGCCGATATCGTCTTTCGAGGCCGAGGCGACGCGCGCAGGCGGGTTTGATGTCGACGTTGCCGGCGCGGCTGCGACCGAGGTGGTCTCTGTCGCCTTCTGCAGCAGACCGTCGGACGGCCGCCGCGGCGGATTGACGGTCGGCGGGATGGTGCCGGGCGCGCGGTCGAATGCCGCGAGCGCCACTGACGAACTGTCGTCGACTTCGGACAGGCCGGTCGAGCCGTCGGGAATCTTGGCGGCGAATACCTGGTGCATGCCGCCGTCGATGCCGGTGCGCAGCCGGGCCACCGGCGTGCCCTTGGAGATCAGTTCGGCGAGCTTGGTCTGGTCCTTCTGGTCCTTTTCCCGCACTGCATCGGCAATGTCGGCGGGCACCGAATAGGCCGGGCACTTGGCGGAGGCATTGAACGCCAGCGGCTTCGAAGAACCGGGCGGCGGCGCGGCGTCGAACACGTATTTATGTTCGCAGAAGTCGACCTTCGGCTCCTGCCGCGTCACCTCGAAATGATCATAGCCTTCCTTCAGCATCTTCCAGAACGGCATGTTCGGGTTGTTGCGATGCTTGGCGAAATTCACCGGGGTCATCTTGAAGGGATAGGCCTGCAGCTGGAATGCGCGCTGGCCGCCGAAGAACGACTCGCGCCCCAGCGAGTAGATCTCGGCGATCTGCTCGTCGGTCATCGCGTAGCAGCCGCGCGACGAACAATCGCCGTGCACCATCAGCTGCGAGCCGGTGCGGCCGAGCGACTTGTCGAACGCGTTCGGATAGCCGGTGTTGAACGACAGATAGTAAGACGACTGCGGATTCATCTGGCCGGGCGAGATCGCATAGAACCCCTCCGGCGCCTGGCGGTCGCCCTCGCGCACCTTGGGGCCGAGATCGCCGGACCAGCGGCAGATCGGATAGCTCTTCAGCAGCGTGAAGACGCCGGTGCGGTCCTGTTTCCAGACCTCGAGCTCGGCCTCCTGCTTGAACAGCCGGACCAGGATCGGCGATTGCAGATCCATGTTCTTGGCCTGCATCTCGGCGACGAGCTTGGGCGGCACCGGCTGGTTGGCCTTGGCGTTGGTGGCGAGCGACATCTGATCGCTGTTGCAGCCGGCCAGCAATGAACTCGCCGCGATCGCAGCCGAAGCCAGCAGCGCACGCAGCAGCGGAGTTCTTGTCACAGCGAAGCTCCCCAGACGACCGGCAAACCTGCACCCCACATTCGAGCAGCTCAGTCCGTCGCTCTGACGCGATCGTGTCCGGCCGATCTGGCTCAAACTTTATCGCGCGAATTTACCAAGAAGCGCAGGTTGATCCCGCCGGAGTCCGACGCATCCTGCACTGGTGAAAGATTATCCTTAAGCCCGGACCCTCGCAAGCCGATCGGGCCGCGGCGCCGGCGACCTGCCTGACGTGGTCAAGGAACGATAAATCGTGGTCCCGCGGCGAAACTGCGGCCGAGCTGATGGGTTTGGAGGATGGTCGGTGGGATGGTTAGCAAACTGCCAACGGCGCCGCCCGGTGCGGCGTCGATCGCGCCTTCCCGCGAAAGCCGGCTCGTCCGTCTGAATAAAACCAGTCAGAACAACGAGCTGGATCAGCCCAGCTTGCGGCCGATCTCGAGGAATTTCTGCCGGCGCTTGTTGCGGACCGTGCTGGAATCGAGGCCGTTGAGTTCGGCGAAGGCCGCCGCGATGGCGTCGCCGGTGGTCGCGATCATTGCCTCAGGGTCGCGGTGGGCGCCGCCCTTCGGCTCGGCCAGGATCTGGTCGATCACACCGAACCTCAGCAGGTCCTGCGCGGTGATCTTCATCGAATTGGCGGCTTCCTGCGCCTTGGTGCCGTCCCGCCACAGGATCGAGGAGGCGGCCTCCGGGGAGATCACGCTGTAGATCGCATGCTCGAGCATCAGCACCTTGTTGGCGGTGGCAATCGCGATCGCGCCGCCGGAGCCGCCTTCGCCGATCACCACGGCGACATTGGGAACGCCGAGCTGCAGGCAGGCGTCGGTCGAGCGCGCGATCGCCTCCGCCTGGCCGCGCTCCTCGGCGCCGATGCCCGGATAGGCGCCGGCGGTGTCGACCAGCGACAGCACCGGGATGCCGAAGCGGTCGGCCATTTCCATCAGCCGGACCGCCTTGCGATAGCCCTCGGGCCGCGCCATGCCGAAATTGTGCTTGAGGCGGGTCTCGGTCGAGGAGCCCTTCTCCTGGCCGAGAACGCAGATGCTCTCGCCGCGGAATCGGCCGAACCCGCCGATCAGCGCCTCGTCCTCGCCGAACTTGCGGTCGCCGGCCAGAGGAGTGAATTCGGTGATCAGTCCTTGGATGTAGTCGACGCAATGCGGCCGCTGCGGATGCCGCGCGACCTGGGTCTTCTGCCACGGGGTCAGCGCCGCATAGAGCTCGTTCAGCGCTTGCGCGGCCTTTTCCTCGATGCGCGAGACTTCCTCGTGGATGTCGCTGCCGGACGCCGCCAGCGTGCGCAACTCGTCAATCTTGGAATCGAGTTCCGCGACCGGCTTTTCGAAATCGAGATAGCTGCGCATGGGCTCTGACATGACCAGGGACATGGGGAGGGCTGCGGTGGCCGTTATCGGCCCAGCACCGGCTTTTCGAGCCAACCGCCGATCAAGTCAAGCGGCTGGGCCGCACGGCGCCTTAGGCAAAAGAATCAGGCCCGCGACTGTTGCAATCACCTCGCGTCCGCGACGTTTGGCGGTTCAGCCTTCCGCCAGCGGGTGCAGGTCGCGCACCAGGCTCTTCAGACGATCCTCGACCACATGGGTGTAGATCTGCGTGGTGGAAATGTCGCTATGGCCGAGCAGGGTCTGCACGATCCGCAAATCGGCGCCGTTATGCAGCAGATGGCTGGCGAAGGCGTGCCGCAGCACGTGCGGACTGACCAGTCGCGGCGAAAGCCCCGCGCGTCCGGCCAGATCCTTGAGATCGCGCGCGAAATGCTGCCGGGTCAGATGCCCGCTCTCGCCGAAAGACGGGAACAGCCATTTCGAGCCTTTGGCGCCGGCCTTGGGGGCGGTCGCTGCGGCCTTTTCGGCTGCAGCTGCGGTCGCCAGATAGCGCGTCATCGCCTGCTTCGCGCTGTGATTGAGCGGCACCAGCCGCTCCTTGTCGCCCTTGCCGCGGACCACGATCATCCGCGCGTCGCCCCGCGCCGCCGACGAGGGCAGCGACACGAGTTCGGAGACGCGCAGCCCGGTCGCGTAAAGCACCTCGAGCAGGCAATACAGCCGCGCCGCGCGCACGCCGCCAGCACCGTCCGCGGCCTCGGCCTGCTGCCGCGCATAGCCGAGCAGACGATCGACATCGGCGATCGACAGCACTTTCGGCAGGCCGCGCCCGCGTTTCGGTCCGGACAGGATCGCGGCCGGATCGTCGACCCTGATCCGCTCGCTCAACAGGAAACGGAACAGATGTCGCATCGCCGACAGCCGCCGCGCCACGCTTGACGATTTGAAGCCGCGCGCATCCAGATCGGCCAGATAACCGCGCAGCGCTTCGGTGTCGGCGGAGGCGATGCTTTTGCGGCTTCGGGTCAAATAATCCGACAGGTCGGCGAGGTCGCGTCGATAGGCGTCGATGGTGTTGGCGGACGCGCCTTGCTCGGCGGCGATCATGTCGAGGAACAGCTCGCTGAGCCCTGCGTCCGAATAGGAGGCCGGCCGCAGCGGCGCGGTCTCCCGGTTGGCGGGCTCGGCCGCCAAAGCCTGGACTGACGACTGAACGGAGGAACTTGGCTTGCTTCGCGGTCTTCGCATGCGACCGAGGCTAACCGCTATTTCTTGAGAAATTTATCCGCCGGCACGACCACGGTCATTTCCCGCGACTTCGGGCTGACGAAATTGGCGAGCGCGAAGATCGTCCCGTAGATGATACCACCAATCACCGCAACGACCGACAGAAAGCGGAACAAGGTAGGCATTTCGCTGATCTCGGCGGCGGTGGAACGGCAAGGAACCGGATGATGGCCGACGATGGACCATGTTCGCCGGCGCGTGGCAAGAGACTCTGGCAACTGCAGCAACCGCAGTAGTATAGCTGGCCCTTCCGAGCCCAGGCCGATCCCGAGCCCAAGCCCAAAGCCTACGGGTGTTCCGAATGTCTGAAATCGCACCGCCGGCCGACGCCGCCCGGTCCCAGGAAGCCGAAATCGTCGCGGCGCTGGGCGAGCGCGCGGTCGTGCTGATCGGCATGATGGGCGCCGGCAAGTCGACCGTCGGCCGCCGTCTGGCGCTGCGGCTCGGGCTGCCGTTTCTCGACGCCGACACCGAGATCGAGTCCGCCGCGGCGATGACCATCCCGGAGATTTTCGACACTCACGGCGAGCCGCATTTCCGCGACGGCGAGGCGCGGGTGATCGCGCGGCTGCTCGACGGCGGCGCCAAGGTTCTGGCGACCGGCGGCGGCGCCTTCATGCGCGAGGAAACCCGCGACCGGATCCGCGACAAAGCGGTGTCGCTGTGGCTCGAAGCCGACGCCGACGTGATCCTGCGGCGGGTGAAGCGTCGCGCCGATCGGCCGCTGCTCAAGACGCCGGATCCCGCCGGGACCATCGCCCGGCTGATCGATGAGCGCTATCCGGTGTATCGCAGCGCCGACCTCACCATCGCGTCGCGCGACGTGCCGCACGAGAAGATCGTCGATGAATGCGTTGCGGCGTTGCACGGCTATCTGTGCAGCGCCGCTGCGCCAACCCTGAGCGAGACCCCATGACCGCGCCGCTGAATCATTCCGCCCCGATCACCGTCGACGTCGCCCTCGGCGATCGCGCCTATGACATCGTGATCGGCCGCGACGTGCTGGGCACGCTCGGCGAGCGGATCGCCAAGCTGCGGCCCGGCGCGCGCACCGCGATCGTCACCGATCGCACCGTGGCGCAGCACTGGCTGGCGCAGGCCGAGGCGGTGCTCGACAAGGCCGGCGTCGCGCATCAGCGGATCGTGGTCGGCGAAGGCGAAAGCTCCAAGACCTATGCGGGGCTCGAACAAGTCGCCGAGGCGCTGATCGCCGCGAAGATCGAGCGCAACGATCTGGTGATCGCGCTCGGCGGCGGCGTGGTCGGCGATCTCGCCGGCTTTGCTTCGGCGATCGTGCGCCGCGGCGTCGATTTCGTGCAGGTGCCGACCTCGCTTCTGGCGCAGGTCGATTCCTCGGTCGGCGGCAAGACCGGCATCAACTCGCCGCAGGGCAAGAACCTGCTCGGCGCGTTCCATCAACCGGTGCTGGTGATCGCCGACACCGCCGTCCTCGACACGCTGTCGCCGCGGCAGTTTCGCGCCGGCTACGCCGAAGTGGCGAAATACGGCGCGCTCGGCGACGAGGCGTTCTTCGCCTGGCTCGAAGCCAACCACGCCGAGATCGTCCGCGGCGGCCCGGCGCGCGAGCACGCCATCGCCACCTCGTGCCGGGCGAAAGCGGCGATCGTGGCGCGCGACGAGCGCGAGAACGGCGAGCGCGCGCTGCTCAATCTCGGTCACACCTTCGGTCATGCGCTGGAAGCCGCCACCGGATTCTCCGACCGGCTGTTTCACGGCGAGGGCGTGGCGATCGGCATGGTGCTGGCGGCGCAATTCTCCGCCGAGCGCGGCATGATGCCGGAGGCCGATGCGCTGCGGCTGCAGCATCATCTCGCCGAGGTCGGGTTGCCGACGCGGCTGCAGGACATCGCCGGCTTCGCCCAAGAGGGCCTCGCCGACGCCGACGCGCTGCTGGCGCGGATGACGCAGGACAAGAAGGTCAAGCGCGGTCAGCTCACCTTCATCCTGATGGAGGGAATCGGCCGCGCGGTGATCGCCAACGACGTCGAGCCGGCGCCGGTTCGCGACTTCCTCGCCCGGCAGCTCGCGCGCGCGTCGTGAGCGAACCCGACGTCATGGACTGGTTGACGTTCGGCATCGTGATCGCGTGTCTGTTCGGCTCGGCGTTCTTCTCCGCCAGCGAGACCGCGCTGACCGCGGCCTCGCGCGCCAACATGATGCGGCTGGCGAAGCAGGGCAGTCGCAACGCCGGGATCGTCGGCCGGCTGCTCGCCGTGCGCGAGCGGATGATCGGCGCGCTGCTGCTCGGCAACAACATCTTCAACATCGGCGCATCGGCGCTGGCGACCGGCCTGTTCACCGCGTGGTTCGGCGAGCTCGGCGTGCTCTACGCCACTGCGGTGATGACCGTGCTGGTGGTGATCTTCGCCGAGGTGCTGCCGAAGACCATCGCCATCAACGCGCCGGACCGCTTCGCGCTGCTGGTGGCGAAGCCGATGCGGGCGATGGTGCTGGTGCTCGGTCCGCTGCTCACGGTGATCGAGGCGCTTGTTCGCGTCCTGATGCGGCTGATGGGCGTGAAGGTCGGCGCCCACCAGTCGCTGCTGACGGCGACCGAGCGGCTGCGCGGCGCGGTCGAACTCATTCATCACGAAGGCGGCGTCGCCAAGCACGACCGCGACATGTTCGGCGGCCTGCTCGATCTCAGCGAATTGCAGGTCTCGGACGTGATGGTCCACCGCACCGAGATGGTGATGGTCAACGCCGATCTGCCGCCGGAAGAATTGGTGCGCGAGGTGCTGGCGACCGAGTACACGCGGATTCCGCTGTGGCGCGAGAAGCCGGAGAACATCATCGGCGTCCTTCACGCCAAGGATCTGCTGCGCGCGATGCGCGCGGCCGAGGGCGACGCGAGCAATATCGACGTCACCAAGATCGCGCTGCCGCCGTGGTTCGTGCCGGAGATGCGACTGGTGTCGGAGCAGCTCAAGGCGTTCCGCTCACGCAAGACTCACTTCGCGCTGGTGGTCGACGAATACGGCGAAGTCGAAGGCATGGTGACGCTCGAGGATATCCTCGAGGAGATCGTCGGCGACATCTCCGACGAGCACGACATCGTGGTGGCCGGCGTCCGCACCCAGCCCGACGGCTCGGTGGTGGTGGACGGCTCGGTGCCGATCCGCGATCTCAACCGCGCGATGGACTGGAACCTGCCGGACGAGGAGGCGACCACGATCGCCGGCCTGGTGATCCACGAGGCGCGCTCGATTCCGGACCGCGGCCAGAGCTTCACCTTCCACGGCTTCCGCTTCCGCGTGCTGCGCCGCGAGCGCAATCGCATCACCGCGCTGCGCATCGTGCCGGTTCCGCGCGAGACGGAAGCCGAGGCGGCCGACAAGAAGAAGGGAAAGATCGCGCGAATCGGTCCGGTGCCGTAGGCAAGCGGCGTTGTCGCCCACGAGCGCTGGCGTTGCCCGCTTTACGCCTCGCCCGGCGCCTTCGCCTTGACCGCCAAAGCGTGGAGCCCGCCCTTGAGTTCCGCGGCCAGCAGCTCGTTGATCATGCGGTGGCGGTCGATCCGGCTCTTGCCGGCGAATGCGTCCGACACGATATTGACCCGGAAGTGCGACTCACCGCGGCCGGAATGGCCGGCATGACCTTCGTGCAAGTTTGATTCGTCGATCACGTCGAGGCTTTCCGGCGTGAAAGCTTCGCGCAACTTCTGTGTGAGAGTGTCCTTGACGCCCATGTCCCGCCCGTTCGTTCGTTTCCTATCCCGTTGCAACCATCAACCCGGGGCTCGCTGATAATGTCAAGACTTGAAGCTCAGCGCGGGGCGTAGTCAAAGTCACGCATGGCAATCGACTCGTCCAAATTCTTCGACAAGATCCGCGTCAAGCCGACCAAGGCAGAGGCGGCGCGGGAGGCTGCGCGCGAGCAGGTGATCATGTGCGACGCGCCGGGCTGCGCCAATCGCGGCGCGCATCGCGCCCCGAAGGGCCGCGGTCTGGAGAAGGATTACTGGCACTTCTGCCTGAATCACGTCCGCGAATACAATCAGGGCTACAACTTCTTCGAAGGCATGAATGCCGACGCGGTGGCGCGCTATCAGAAGGACGCGCTGACCGGGCATCGCCCGACCTGGAAGATGGGCCAGAACGGCGCCAAGAGCCGGACCAAGAACCCCGAGGATCTCGCCGGCGCCGCCGATCCGTTCGAAGTGATCAACGAGTTCAACGGCCGCAGCCGCTGGCGGCGCGGGCCGGATCCGTCGGCCGAGCAGACCAAGTCCGAGCCGCGCAAGGTGTTCAACGCCGAGCGCAAGGCGCTGCAGGTGATGGGGCTCGACGGCGACGCGACGCTCGACATCGTCAAGGCGAAGTACAAGGCGCTGGTCAAGCAGCATCATCCCGACGCCAATGGCGGCGACCGCTCGACCGAGGATCGCCTGATCGAGATCATCAAGGCGTATAATTACTTGAAGACCGTGGTCCGCGCCTGAGCTGGACGTCATCCCTCATCCGACCCTCATGCTATAGCGTTTTCGTGGATGCCGGTTCGCGTCACGAAAACGCGTCGGAACTCCGGACAAGCTGACAACGGCCAGGCGGACAGGATCCTCCGCTGCTCGCGATGCCCGAGCCAATAGGCCGCGCCGTCGCCGAGCACGGCGCCGGCCGCCGCCGCCGCGAGCACGCCGATCAGATCGAGTTGCCCGTCGGGAATCAGCGCGCTGAGCGCCAGGATGATGGTCGAGCCCGGCACCACCGAGCCGAGCACCGCACGGCTTCCAGCAAGGCGGCGAGAAACAGCGTCAGATAGGCCAGCCCACGATGGGCTGAGGCGAACGCGATCAGGGATCCGGTAAAGGCATCCACCGGTGCACTCCGGAGCCGGATACGGGTTGTTGACGGGACCAGCCTAACGACAAGACGGCTGACGAAAGGTTGCATCGGCGCCCGCGGCGGCGAAACCGGGGCGGCATCCGCCTCCGGGTTTCGCAACGCAGCCTTTCAAAAATCGCCTCTGACGCCTATCTCAATGAAACATCGACGGAACTTTGATCGTGCAGTGGGCTTCTGCCAATCGCGGCTCTCTGCTAGGTTTAAATCCGCACTCAACCGCATCCACCACTATAGATCGGGTTTCGGGCGCGTCCGGGACCACGGAGGATTGATGACCGCCGCCACGACCAGAGCCCAGGAGATCACCGGCCTGCCCGACATGAAGGTGTCGGTCCGGCAGGTCTTCGGCATCGACAGTGACCTTGAAGTTCCAGCCTTTTCGGAGGCCGATCCGCATGTGCCGGATGTCGACAGCGACTATCGTTTCGACCGCGCCACCACGCTCGCGATCCTCGCCGGCTTCGCCAGGAATCGCCGCGTCATGGTCACCGGCTTTCACGGCACCGGCAAATCGACCCATATCGAGCAGGTCGCCGCCCGGCTGAACTGGCCCTGCGTCCGGGTCAATCTCGACAGCCACATCAGCCGTATCGACCTTGTCGGCAAGGACTCGATCGTGGTGCGGGACGGCAAGCAGGTCACGGAATTCCGCGACGGCATCCTGCCTTGGGCGCTGCAGCACAATGTGGCGCTGGTGTTCGACGAATACGACGCCGGCCGCCCGGACGTGATGTTCGTGATCCAGCGGGTGCTGGAAGTCTCCGGCCGGCTCACGCTGCTCGATCAGAACAAAGTGATCAAGCCGCATCCGGCGTTCCGGCTGTTCTCGACCGCCAACACGATCGGCCTCGGCGACACGTCTGGCCTGTATCATGGCACCCAGCAGATCAACCAGGGCCAGATGGACCGCTGGTCGATCGTCACCACGCTGAACTATCTGCCGCATGACGAGGAAGTCGAGATCGTGCTGGCCAAGGCCCGGCACTATCGCAACGCGGAAGGGCGCGAGATCGTCAACAAGATGGTGCGGCTCGCCGACCTCACCCGTAACGCTTTCGCCAATGGCGATCTGTCGACGGTGATGAGCCCGCGCACGGTGATCACCTGGTCGGAGAACGCCGAAATCTTCGGCGACATCGGCTTCGCGTTCCGCGTCACCTTCCTCAACAAATGCGACGAGCTGGAGCGCCCGCTGGTGGCGGAGTTCTATCAGCGCTGCTTCAACGCCGAGCTGCCGGAAAGCTCGGTCAATGTCGCAATGAGCTGAGCTGCTTCCCTCTCCCTTGCGGGAGAGGGCGCCTTCGCCAGGCGAAGGCGGGTGAGGGGTGACGCCCCTTGCTAGAAGACCCCCTCATCCGGCACGGACGTGGTCCGCGCCACCTTCTCCCACAACGGGAGAAGGAAACGAGGTCCACGCTGCGATGACGACCAACAGCAAATTCCGCACCGGATCGAAGGAAGCGCCGACCGAGCCGTTCAAGCGCGCGGTGACGTCCTGCCTGCGCGCGATCGCCAAGTCGCCGGAGCTGGAAGTCACCTTCGCCGCCGAGCGGCCGGGTCTTGCGCCCGGCAAGGCGCGTCTGCCCGAGCCGGCGCGCAAGATGAGCAAGCGCGACGCCGCGATCGTGCGGGGACACGCCGATTCGATCGCGCTCAAGCTCGCCTGTCACGATCCGAAAGTGCATCGCAAGCTGATGCCGGGCAATCCGCAGGCGCGCGGCGTGTTCGAAGCGGTCGAGCAGGCCCGCGTCGAAGCGCTCGGCGCGCGGCGGATGGCCGGCGTCGCCAAGAACCTCACCGCGATGCTCGACGATCACTTCCACCGCGGCAAGTTCGACGAGATCACCGAGCGCGCCGACGCGCCGTTGGCCGATGCGCTGGCGATGCTGGTCCGCGAGCGCCTGACCGGGCTCGCGCCACCTCCGGCGGCGCGAAAGCTGGTCGATCTGTGGCGGCCGGTGCTGGATGACAAGATCGGGCCGCGGCTCGATCAGCTCGAGCGCTTCGCCGAGAACCAGAGCAAGTTCGGCGACGCCATCCACGATCTGCTCGAGGCCCTCGAACTCGGCGACGACCGCGATACCGAGTCCGAGGAGGACGAGAACCAGGACGACAAGCAGGAAGGCGAGAACGATCAGTCTGGCGCCGAAGGCACGCCGGAGAGCGAAGCCGCGCAGGAGATGAGCGCCGAGCAGGCCGAGGCGACCAGCGACGAGATGAGCGACAGCGCAATGGAAAGTGCGCAGGCGTCCGCGTCCGACACCTTCGACGATTCCGAGGTCGGCGAGGACGACACGCCCGGTGAGGCGACGCGCCCGAACAACCGCGGCGCCAACGAGCCGCGCGGGCCGGAATATCACGCCTTCGCGCCGAAATTCGACGAAGTCATCGCGGCCGAGGATCTGTGCGACCACGACGAGCTGGAGCGGCTGCGGAGCTATCTCGACAAGCAGCTCGCGCATCTGCAGGGCATCGTCGCCCGGCTCGCCAACCGGCTGCAGCGGCGTTTGATGGCGCAGCAGAATCGCGCCTGGGATTTCGATCTCGAGGAAGGCATCCTCGATCCGGCGCGGCTGTCGCGCGTGGTCACCGACCCGTTCCATCCGCTGTCGTTCATGAGCGAGAAGGAAGCGACCTTCCGCGACACCGTGGTGACGCTGCTGCTGGACAATTCCGGCTCGATGCGCGGGCGGCCGATCACGGTGGCGGCGACCTGCGCCGACATTCTGGCGCGCACGTTGGAGCGCTGCGGCGTCAAGGTGGAGATTCTCGGCTTCACCACCCGCGCCTGGAAGGGCGGGCAGTCGCGCGAGGCGTGGCTCGCGGCCGGCAAGCCGGCGACCCCCGGCCGCCTCAACGATCTGCGCCACATCATCTACAAATCCGCTGACGCACCGTGGCGCCGCGCGCGAAAGAATCTCGGCCTGATGATGCGCGAGGGGCTGCTGAAGGAGAACATCGACGGCGAGGCGCTGGACTGGGCGCACAAGCGGCTGCTCGGACGCTCCGAACAGCGCAAGATCCTGATGATGATCTCGGACGGCGCGCCGGTCGACGATTCGACGCTGTCGGTCAACCCCGGCAACTACCTCGAACGCCATTTGCGCCACATCATCGAGGAGATCGAAACCCGTTCGCCGGTCGAGCTGATTGCGATCGGCATCGGTCACGATGTCACCCGCTATTATCGCCGCGCGGTGACGATCGTCGACGCCGAAGAACTCGGCGGCGCGATCACCGAGAAGCTCGCCGAACTGTTCAGCGAAACCGCGGATGCGCCCGCCGGTCCGGGGCGCCGTCGCCGGCTGCATTCGTGACCACTGGCGACGGCGGGGCCGCAGCGGGGCGGTTGCTCAGCCGCCGCCGCGTCGTCGCACTCGCCGCGGGTCTCGCTTTCGCGGCGCACCCTGCGCTGGCGCAGAGCCAGGCGCAGCGCTTCGATCCGGAGGAATTCTCCACCCCGGCGCCCCAGCGCATCGAGGTGCGGGCGCGGCCGATCGAATCCTTTGATCTCCGCGACCGCGCCGGCCGGCGGTTCGGCGCGCTGCAGTTTCGCAGCGGGCTGGTGCTGACCTCGCCGTTCCGCGGCTTCGGCGGCCTGTCGGGGCTGAAGCTCGATCCGAAGGGCGAGCGCTTCGTCGCGATCAATGACCGCGGCGCCTGGATCACCGGCCGCATCGTGTACAGCGGCGCCGAGATGACCGGGCTCGCCGACGTCGAGGCGGCGCCGTTGCTCGGCCCCGACGGACAGCCGCTGACGCGGCGCAAATGGTACGACAGCGAATCGCTCGCATTCGACGGCGGCACAGCCTATGTCGGCTTCGAACGCGTCAACCAGATCGTGAAGTTCGACTTCGGCCGCGACGGCGTTCGGGCGCTGGGGCAGCCGATCGCGGTGCCGCCGGCGCTGCGCAAATTGCCGAACAACAAGGGCATCGAATCGCTGGTGGCGGTGCCGAAGGGCCAGCCGCTCGCCGGCACGCTGATTGCGATCTCCGAGCGTGGTCTCGACGCCGATCGTAACGTCATCGGCTTTCTGATCGGCGGAAAAACCCCTGGCCAGTTCGCGGTTCGCCGCACCGAGGATTTCGACATCAGCGATGCGATGCTGCTACCATCGGGCCAATTGCTGATCCTCGAGCGCAAGTTCTCCTGGATCCACGGCGTGCACATCCGGATCAGGCGGATCGCGCTGTCGACGCTGACGCCCGGCGCGATCGTCGACGGCCCCGCGCTTTTCAACGCCGATCTGGGCCACGAGATCGACAACATGGAAGGCATCGACGCGCATCTCGACGCGTCCGGCGCCACCGTGCTGACGCTGGTCTCGGACGACAATTTTTCGATGCTGCAGCGGACGTTGCTGTTGCAGTTCACCCTCGTCGAGGATTGAAGCGCGGCTCCAGCGGATGTTCTGACGCGTTTGCTTCACGCGAACCGGTGTCCCGTCGTTCCGGCGTCTGCTTGCCGGTTATCGTGCTCTACAGCGGCCGGACGCTCGATCGCTCGACATTGTCGTCCACCCGCTCGTTCTTCAAGTGCTCGTCCGCGGCGTTCTGGATGACTTCGGACCCGACGGTCGAGTTCAGCGCCAGGCGAATCATGCGGGCAAGATCGGCCCGCCGATATGGCTTCGACAGCAGCAGAATATCCGGATCGAGTCGGTCGTTGTAAATCAGCGCATTTTCCGAGTAACCGGATGTGAACAGCACCTTCAGCCCGGGCCGCCGTTTGCTCATCTCCGCCGCCAGTTGCACGCCATTATAGGGCCCGGGCATCACCACGTCGGTGAACAGCAGATCAAATTCGGCGCCACTGTCGCTGATCGACAGCGCGGCGGTGGCGTTGCCGACCGACAGCGCCGTATAGCCGAGGCTCTTGAGCTGTGCGTTGACGTAACTGCGCACCATGGCGTCGTCCTCGACCACCAGGATTGTTTCCGTACCACCGACAGCGCCTTGTTCGGATGACGTCGCCGCTTCGCGTTCGTTTTCAGTGCTGGCGCGCGGCAGATACAGCCGGAACGTGGTGCCGAGGCCGACTTCACTGTACAACGTGATGTGGCCGCCGGATTGTTTGATGAAGCCGTAGACCATGCTGAGACCGAGCCCGGTGCCCTTGCCGACCTCCTTGGTGGTGAAGAACGGATCGAACACCTTGCCGCGGATCGCATCGGGGATGCCGCAGCCGGAATCGCTGATCGCGATCATCACGTAGGACCCGCTTTCGACGTTGCCGAACCGCTTGGCGAGCTCCTGATCGACGACGATGTTGCAGGTCTCGATCGTCAGCTTGCCGCCGTTCGGCATCGCGTCGCGTGCATTGACCGCGAGATTGACCAGCGCCGATTCGAGCTGACCACGATCGACATAGATCGGCCACGCGCCGTCGTCGAAACTGGTCTCGATCTCGATCTGTTCACCGAGCGTCGGCCGCAGCAGGCTCTGCAGACCGGCCACCAGCGCGTTGACGTCGGTCTCGTCAGGCCGCAGCGGCTGCTTGCGGGCGAAGGCGAGCAGTAGCCGGGTCAGCTCCGCGCCGCGGTCGGCGGCCTCGCTGATCAACTTGGCGATCGTGGCGAGATGCGGCTGATCGGCGACACCGTCGCTGATGATGTCGATGGTGCCGGTGATCACCGTCAACATGTTGTTGAAGTCGTGCGCGATGCCGCCGGTGAGCTGACCGATCGACTCCATCTTCTGCGATTGCCGGAGCTGTTCCTCGAACGCGATCTGCTCGGTGAGGTTACGCAGGAAGGCATTGATGACGAAGCTGCCGTCGCGATACAGCGCGGTCATCGCCACTTCGATCGGAGTCGGCGTTCCGTCCTGGTGGAGCACCTCGATCTCGACCCGGAAACCGCTGCTGTCGCGGCCGAGCGACGAGGCGAACCGCTTGAATTCTTCAGTCCGCCGTTCGAGCTGGTCGGCCGGAATCAGTAACTGGAAGACGTTGCGGCCGATCGCTTCGCTGCGTCGCCAGCCCAGCACCAGCTCCGCGTGCGGGCTCCACTCGGTGATCGTCCCGAGCGCGTCAACCTGCACGAAGGCGTCGAGCGCGGTATCGACGATGGCTCGCGCCATCTGTTCGCTGCGGCGCAGCGCCTCCTCGGCTTTCTTGGTCTTGGTGATGTCGTGATACACCATCACCGCGCCCTGGATCTGACCGGTCTCGCCGCGCAGCGGTCGACCATTGGCGGTCAGATAGGATCGCCGCGCGGAGCCGATCGGCTGCACGATGAACTCGAAATTCTCGATGGTCTCGCCGAGAAACGCGCGCAGCAATGCTGACTTGTCGGGCGTCAGCGGCTTGCCGTCGGGGCTGAAGCGATCGAACGAGCGTGTGGTGTTGAGGATGCTGATGCCGGCCAGCGAGCCGAACATCTCGCAGGCGGCCGGATTGGTGAGGATGACGGTGCCCCGCGCGTCCACGACCAGCACCGGATCGACCATGATGTCGATGGTGTTCTGCAACACCCCTGCGATGCGGGTGCGCTCCTCCACCTCCGCCGCAAGGGCGATCGCCTTGCGATTTGCTTCGTGGGTCATCTGGGAGAAGGCGTCGGCCAGCAGATTGATCTCCTGGCTTCCGCCGGGCGTGAGTTCGAACTTTTCTCCCCGCGCGAAAGCCTGAACCGATCTGGTGATCCGGACCAGCGGTCGGGTCAAAGATCGCGCCAGCGGCACGGCCATCAGCATCGCCACCAGAATTGCGGCCGCGCCGCCCGTCAGCGTCGCGTCACGCACGGCTCTCGGCACCGAGGTCAGCGATGCATAGTTGCGCATTTCGATCACGCCGACCCTCGGTCCGTCGGCGAGCCGCACCCAATCCCAGCCGACGCCGAAGCGTTGTCCGGTGCTGCTCTCCATCACCCGCGGCGCTTCATCCTTGCCGTCCAGCAGGGCGGCGAACGCAGGGAAGTCATCCTGGATGCGGCTGGGAGTGCCGCGATCGAAGCCGAATTCGCGCGAGCGATCGGGGTGCAGGAGATAGTCGCCTGCGGCGTTGACGATGTAGATCAGGTTTCCGCGGGTGACGCTGTCGCGGACCCGTTCGAGGTTCTCGCTCAGGTTGGTGTTGATCACCAGCACGCCGAGGCGCGTGCCGTCGGGCGCGTCGATCGGCGCCATCGTTCGCATCGTAGCAACGTAGGGGATCTCGAGTCCGGTCTCGTTTCTGTTCAGTTCGATCTTGGAGACAGCGACGTCGTGCGGCGGAAGCGCCAGTCCTTCCCGGACGTAGCTGCGGTCGCCGCGCCGCGTCAGTTGCGATACCGGCACTGCGCGAATCCCGCCATTCGGTCCCAGGCGATCGACCCGGACCAGTTCGCGGCCACCGTCCTCGGGGCCAATGATACGCAGAATGGCGTAGGTCGGCTTTGCGACCAGTTCCGCGGCGAAGCGCGCCTCGATGCGCCGTCGCCATTCCGGCACCGGCTCGCCCGGCGCCTCCGCGGCTTTGGGCCGGTTCGACAGCAAGTCGCGCAGAGTGCTGGACGCCTGCGCACTCACAGCGTCCGCCCGGGCGCCGCGCAGATGCGCATCCATCAACAACGCATTGAGCTGCGCGTGGGTCTGCAACTGCTTCAGCGCGCGCGGCATCACCAGTTCGACGATGCTGCGATAGTTCAAGAAGCCGAGCACTGCTGTGGTCACAAGAACCAGCGCGACCATCGCCAGCGTCAGGCGCGTGGACAGCTTCATCGCGCCCGCTTCGATGCGGGGGCATCGCGGTCCCAACGAATCCAGATCGGGCGCGGTATCCGGGGCATAGTTGTTCTGACCGATCGGCCTATTCAACGGGTTGTGCTTTTGTCCGGCTGACCCGTCACCTCGGTAAAATACGTGATTCGACTAATGAATGGTCCTCGGGTGATGCCCGGAGATCAAAGCGCCTGATGACCACGAAAAAACTGGATAGCGATCTTCGGAAAAGATCACGATCTAACGCCGCGCGCAAACGAATACGGCCGGGCGTGAACCCGGCCGTTCGATCAATGTCGAGTGCTGAAAAGAATCAGCTGGCGACCGCGGCCGGCTCGCCCGCCTTCTTCTTGGCGATCGCGCGCTTCAGCTCAGCCGCCTTCGGCGACAGTTCGGCGATGCTCGCCTTCGCCAGAAACGCGTCCAAACCACCGCGGTGGTCGACGCTTTTCAGCGCGTTGGTCGACACCCGCAGCCGCACCGGACGGCCGAGCGCGTCCGACAGGAAGGTGACGTTGACCAGATTGGGCAGAAAGCGCCGCTTGGTCTTGATGTTCGAGTGGCTGACCTTGTGGCCGGTCTGGACACCCTTGGCGGTCAGTTCGCAGCGCCGGGACATGGCGAAAATCCTCTGTCATCCCCCGCCGGCGCACAGGCTGGCGCAGGGGTTCAATCAACGTCCATTTCAGGAACCGCGGACCTATAAGCGGGCTCGCGCCCAGCGTCAAGCTGGAGCGGACTTCAAAGCGGATTCAGGCGGTCGAATGGAACCTTGGGAATTCGCCCGGGCATTGTTTTGTCCCGGCCGATCAACGATCTACAATCATATAAACGACGCATTCGGTTCCGAAATGATGGTATTGGATCGGTTCGCGAAGAGACAAGCTCGGTTGAAGCGGCGAGCTCTTTGCCGCAGGCAGGACCAGCGTTAGTGAACATTCCCGTCAGTCGTCCCTCCCGTCGGCAGGCTCATGCATCGCTGATGCCAGGCCTCATTGCCGGACTTCTGACGATCGGGCTCGCGTCGATCGCGCCGCTCGACCGGGCTGCCGCGCAGGGCAAGCTCGACGCCCGCTACGAGGCGACGCTCGCCGGCATCGAAGTCGGCAAGGGCGGATGGGTGATCGAAATTACCGACGACGGCTACGCCGCCGCAGCCAACGGCGCGACGTCGGGCGTGCTCCAGGCTTTTTCGCGCGGCAATGGCAGCGGCGAAGCGCAGGGCCGCCTCGTCAACGGCCAATTCTCGCCGATGAACTACATGGCGACCACCACCAGCGCCAAGAAGACCGAAACCATCCGGATCACGCTGGCGAACGGCAACGTGAAGGAGTCCTCGATCGAGCCGGAGCAGCCGCACGACGCGGACCGCATCCCGGTGACCGAGGCGCACCGTCGCGGCGTGGTCGATCCGATGACCGGCTCGATCCTGCGCGTGCCCGGCGTCGGCGACCTGATCAGTCCGGATTCGTGCCGGGTTTCGACGCCGATCTTCGACGGTCGGATGCGCTACGATCTGCGGATGGACTACAAGCGCATCGAAACGGTGAAAGCGGAGAAGGGCTATCAAGGCCCGGTGCTGGTCTGCGGGATCTATTTTACCCCGGTGTCCGGCTACATTCCGGATCGCGCTGCGATCAAATATCTCGTCGAGCAGCGCGGCATGGAGGTTTGGCTGGCCCCGATCGCCGGAACCCGGATGTTGGTGCCGTTCAGGCTGAAGATTCCGACCCCCCTTGGCAACGCAGTGCTGCAGGCGACCCAGTTCGTCACAAAGGCCACCCCGCCGAAATCCGTTTCGCGGACCCAATAGAGCGTTTTCGAGCGAAGTGGAAACCGGTTCGCGTGAAGAAAACGCGTCAGAACAAAAAGTCAGAGCTTCGGTTCTGATTCTATCAGAACGGAAAAGCTCCAGCGCCGCGAGACCTCAGGCGAGCGACCAGAGCGGGGCTTCGGCCTCGCCCGGCTTCGAATCCAGTTGACTCCCGCCGGAATCACGGAACGCATGACATATGAGGATTCGACCCGGGTCGGGACCTGGCGTTTCGCAGAATTACCTGATCTGGTGTCGCTTTCTCTGAAGCGCATCGAGATATTGGGGCCGGGAGGATCCGGAATCATCGAGTCTGCGATTCGGCCGCGTTTCGTTCGGGACTCGTTCCACACCTTAACCAGCGTGCGCTGCGGCGTCGCAATGTGACACACAACTGACCGCAGCGACGCAGAAATCCAGCGAAAATGCCTCGATCATTCTCCGCGCCGTTTACCAATGACCGGGCGCCGGGCGCCGGCGTCACCGCGGTGCTCGGCCCGACCAATACCGGCAAGACCCATCTGGCGATCGAACGGATGGTGGCGCATCCCTCCGGGCTGATCGGCCTGCCGCTGCGGCTGTTGGCCCGCGAGGTCTATAACAAGATCGTCGATCGGGTCGGTCCGGACGCGGTGGCGCTGGTCACCGGCGAGGAGAAGATCAAGCCGCCGAAGGCGCGGTTCTGGGTCTCGACCGTCGAGGCGATGCCGCGCGATCTCGACGTCTCGTTTCTGGCGGTGGACGAGGTGCAGATTGCCGCCGATCTCGAGCGCGGTCATGTCTTCACCGATCGTCTCCTGCGCCGCCGCGGTCGCGACGAAACGCTGCTGCTCGGCGCTGCGACGATGCGGCCGATCATCGAACGGCTGCTGCCGGGCGCCAGCATCGTCACCCGGCCGCGGCTGTCGCAGCTCGAATTCGCCGGCGACCGCAAGCTGACGCGGCAGCCGCGCCGCACCGCGATCGTCGCGTTCTCGGCCGACGAGGTCTACGCCATCGCCGAGTTGATCAAGCGCCAGCACGGCGGCGCTGCGGTGGTGCTGGGTTCGCTGTCGCCGCGCACCCGCAATGCCCAGGTGGCGATGTTCCAGTCGGGCGACGTCGATTATCTGGTCGCCACCGACGCGATCGGCATGGGGCTCAACCTCGATGTCGATCACGTCGCGTTCGCCTCCGACCGTAAATTCGACGGCTACCAGTTTCGAAGGCTCAACCCGTCGGAATTCGCCCAGATCGCCGGCCGCGCCGGTCGCGCCACCCGCGATGGCACCTTCGGCACCACCGGGCGCTGCGCGCCGTTCGAGCCCGAACTGGTCAATGCACTGCAAAATCATACCTTTGACGCGGTAAAGACGCTACAATGGCGGAATTCCGAGCTCGATTTCGCCTCGATCGCCGCGCTGCAGGTGTCGCTGGCCGAGACGCCGCGGCACGATGCGCTGACCCGCGCGCCGGCCGCCGAGGATCTGCGGGTGCTCGACCATGCCGCCCGCGACGGCGATGTGCGCGACATGGCGCATGGCGCGGCAGCGGTGGAGCGGCTATGGGAGGTCTGTCAGGTCCCGGATTATCGCAAGATCGCGCCGGCGGCCCACGCCGAATTGGTAACGACGCTGTATCGCTTTTTGATGCAGAAAGGCCGGATTCCGGATGACTGGTTCGGCGCCCAGGTCGAGCAGGCCGACCGGATCGATGGCGGCATCGATACGCTTTCGGCACGGATCGCGCAGATCCGGACATGGACTTTCGTCGCCAACCGGGTCGACTGGTTGGCCGATCCTGAACACTGGCAAGGCATTTCACGCGACATCGAAAATAAATTGTCAGATGCGTTGCACGAACGCCTCACGGAGCGTTTCGTAGATCGTCGGACCAGTGTATTGATGCGCCGCCTGCGGGAAAACACGATGTTGAATACGGAAATTGGTAAGACCGGCGAAGTGATCGTCGAGGGACATGTGATCGGTCGTCTCGACGGCTTCACATTTGCACCCGACGCAGCCGAAGCTGGCTCTGATGCGAAGGCCTTGCAGGCGACTGCGCAGAAGGCTCTGGCGGGCGAAATCGACTCCCGTGCCGAGAAGCTCTCCGGCGCGCCCGACGAGCAGTTTCTGCTGACCTCGGACGGCACTGTGCGCTGGACCGGCGACGCGGTGGGGCGGCTGGTCGGCTCCGACGAGGTGCTGCGGCCGCGGCTGCGCATCATTGCCGACGATCGTCTGGCCGGCGCATCGCGCGAAGCAGTGCAAACCCGGCTCGATCTCTGGCTCAAGACCCATATCGAGAAGATTCTCGGACCGCTGTTCGAGCTGTCCAAGGCCGAGGATATCACCGGCATCGGCCGCGGCATCGCCTTCCAGTTGATCGAGTCGCTGGGCGTGATCGAACGCGCCAAGATCGCGGCCGAGATGAAGGACCTCGACCAGCCGTCGCGGGCGACGCTGCGCAAATACGGCGTGCGGTTCGGCGCCTATCACATCTATGTCCCATCGCTGCTGAAGCCGGCGGCGCGTGCGCTCGCCTCGCTGCTCTGGGCGCAGAAGCTGGACGATGTCGACATGTCGGCGCTGTCCAGCGCGCAGCATCTCGCCAGCAGCGGCCGCACTTCATTCCCCGCCGACAAGGCGCTCGATCGCGACGCCTACCGCACGCTCGGTTACCGGCTGTGCGGCGAGCGCGCCGTGCGCGTCGATATCCTTGAGCGGCTTGCCGATCTGATCCGCCCGGCGCTGGCCTGGCGCGAAGGCGCCCAAGGCGAGAAGCCGGCGGGCGCGTTCGACGGCCGCAGCTTCGTCGTCACCCAGTCGATGACCTCGCTGACCGGCTCCGCCGGCGAAGACTTCGCCTCGATTCTGCGCGCGCTCGGCTATCGCATGGAGAAGCGGCCGGCGCTGCCGCCGTCGACCACTGCGCCGGCAAAGTTGCCGGACGCTGCGCCCGAGGCTCCCTCGGCTGATTCGGCCGAAACCGGCTTGTCGGCCGAAGATCACGCCATTCTTGCCGGCGCGATTGCGTTTGAGCCGGCGGTTGCTGCCGAGACCGACGACGTCGCTGACCTGACGAATGATGCGGCGCAGCCTGTTGCGGCGAGCGAACAAGCCGCGCCGGAGCCGGCAGCAGACGCGTCGGAATCGTCGCCGGTGGAATCGCAGCCGGATTCGGCCGCCGTGCCGGAGGCGGAGCTTGCTGCGACCGACACAGCGCAGGAGGCAACTGCCGAAGCGGCTGCATCCGATGCGCCGGCCGTCGACGCCACCACCACCGACAATACGGACGGCGCTGCGCCGGCTGTCGAGAGTGCCGCACCCGCTCAGCCCGAGATGGTCGAGGTCTGGCGTCCGGGTGGCCGCTCGGACGAGCATCGCGCCCGGCCTGATCGCAATCGTCAGCGCCATCGTCCGCCGCAGGCCGGCCAGGCCGCTGCCCCGGAAGGCGAAGCCGGCGAGGCCAAGCGCGGCGATCGTCCGGATCGTGGCGGGCGGCGGGGTGACCGCAAGGGCGGCGATGTTCGCCGCGACCGCCGCGAGGGCGAGGGGCAAGGTGCGCCGCGCAGTGAGGCTGCCGGCGAGGGGCGTCCGTCCCGCGAACGCTTCAAGGGTCGCGACAAGTCCCAGGACAAGTTCAAGGGCGGGCCGAAGGGCGGCCGCGACAACCAGGGCGGCGGATCGCATCGGCAGGTGCATTCCAGCGCGCCGCCGCGCGAGCGCGATCGGCCGATCGATCCGAACTCCCCGTTCGCGAAGCTCGCGGCGCTCAAGGAGCAACTCTCCGCCGGCCGCAAGGACTAAGCGTCACTGCGCGGCCCGCGGTTGATCCGATGGTGATGCGTGGAGCGTCAGCGTCTCGATAAATGGCTGTGGCACGCGCGGGTGGTGCGCGCCCGCAGCGCCGCGGCGGCCTTGGTGGAAAGCGGTCACGTCCGCATCAATGGCGCGCGCGAGAAGTCGCCCGGACATGCGATCAAAGCCGGCGACGTCGTAACGATTGCGCTAGATCGTGGTGTGCGGGTGCTGAAGGTGGTTGGATTCACAGAGCGCCGCGGCGATGCCGCCTCGGTCACTGGACTTTATGCCGATCTCTCGGTGCCGCGAGACTAGGCATCTTCACTTGCGGCTGTGGAAGTCCTGCGGTACGCAAACACTCAAAATTAGAACCTCTCCGGAGCCTTGGGATGACTTACGTCGTCACTGAAAACTGCATCAAGTGCAAATACACCGATTGCGTTGAAGTCTGCCCCGTCGATTGCTTCTACGAGGGCGACAACATGCTCGTCATTCATCCGGATGAGTGCATCGACTGCGGCGTCTGCGAGCCGGAATGCCCGGCCGATGCGATCAAGCCGGATACTGAGCCGGGGCTCGAGAAGTGGCTTGAGCTGAATACGGAATACGCCAAGAGCTGGCCCAACCTCACCCAGAAAAAAGAAGCCCCGGGCGACGCCAAGCAGTACGAGGGCATGGAAGGGAAGTTCGAGAAGTTCTTTTCCCCGGAACCGGGCACCGGCGATTGAGGCTCGACTAGCTTCGCGGCAAAGATACCGGTAAGCGTTTTTCCCAGCCGGATTTACCCTGTTGATGATCAGTCGTCCTGGTTCCGTAAGGAGCCGGGAGGATTCGTCATAAATCATTGATTTTTGCGGGAAATGTGCTATATTTGGCACATTCTAGAAACTCGGCACGCCGTTTTCGCGGCCGGGAAGGGGTCCCGTCAAAAACAACGAACAGGGGCGTGGCGATTCCACGCGCAGGCTGTGTCACAGAAAACGCGTAAAATGAGTGTTTCTTCGAAGCGTGCCAAGCATGCCGCTGCGGCAAACCGCAGCGCGACCAAGAGCCAGTCTCGAATTTCTGCCAAGGACACCCGGAGCGTCAAGTCCCCTGCTTCCAAGGCCTCCGGTTCAAAGGCCTCGTCTTCCAAGAGCCCCGTTTCCAAAGCCTCCGCTACGAAGGCCTCCGCTACGAAGGCCGTTGGTTCGAAGTCGTCAGTGTCCAAGGCCTCCGCATCCAAGGCCTCTACGTCGAAGGCCTCTGCCGGCAAGGCCGCCGCTGCGAAGGTGACTGCCGGGAAGGCAAGCGCCGCCAAGGTTACAACCGCTAAGGGCTCTGCCGCGAAGGCTTCGGCCTCCAAGGCATCGGCCCTCAAGTCCTCGAAAAACAAAAGAAGTGAAATGCCATCCAAGACTGCGAAAACTGCCGCTCCGGCGGACGCTTCCAAGACCGCTTCGGCCAAGTCGACGGCGAAGCCGGTAGCCAAGGCTCCTGAGGCGCCGAAGGCGGCTGTCGCGAAGCCGGAAGGCAAGCCCGTGGCTGCCAAGCCGGCGGCGCCGCCGAAGGTCGAGGAGCCGAAGAAGGCCGTGACCCAGCGTCAGGGCTTCAAGGCGGGCGAATTCGTGGTCTATCCGGCCCATGGCGTCGGCCAGATTCTGGCAATCGAGGAGCAGGAAATCGCGGGCGCCAAGCTCGAACTGTTCGTCATCAACTTCATCAAGGACAAGATGACGTTGCGGGTGCCGACCGCCAAGGTCGCCAATGTCGGGATGCGCAAGCTGTCCGATCCGGCGCTGGTGAAGAAGGCGCTCGAGACCCTGAAGGGCCGCGCCCGCGTCAAGCGGACGATGTGGTCGCGCCGCGCCCAGGAATACGAAGCCAAGATCAATTCCGGCGATATCGTCGCGATTGCCGAAGTGGTGCGTGACCTGTTCCGTTCGGAATCTCAGCCCGAGCAGTCCTACAGCGAACGCCAGCTGTATGAAGCAGCGCTCGATCGGCTGTCGCGCGAAATCGCTGTGGTTCAGCAGGTCACCGAGACCGAAGCGGTCAAGGAAGTCGAGGGCCAGCTCGCCAAGAGCCCGCGTCGCGGCGCCAAGGCCGAGGTGGACGCTGAAGGCGATGCCGATGGCGATGTCGACACCGACGATGCGGTGACCGACGAAGCGGCCTGACCGGCCGTCGTCCGTATCTTTCCGAGATACGGTCCCACACTGTTGAACAATTCAGGCCCGGCGCGAGCCGGGCCTTTTTTGTGGCCTCAGATTTTGAGGCCTTGGAGCTATTTCGGTTCTGATCGAATCAGAAGCGACGCTCTCGATCTGCGCCGTCAGGCCTCCGCAGCTGATTGGCGCGCGCAGGGGGCGCGCCGGATCAGTCGACCACGATCTTGACGAGGTCGCGCGGCTTCACCGTGGCGCTGGCGTCGAGCCCGTTCAGCACCCGGAAGCGTTCGAGCGGGCGATCGACGCCGGCCATCCGGTGCGACAGCGATTCCACCGTGTCACCCGGCTGCACGGTGATCACCTTGATCCGCAGCGGCCGCGCCGCCTGGATCTCATCGAGCGTCAGCCGGCGAAATGAACTCACCGTATCGCGCGCGTTGCGCTCGCTCTCGGCCGATTTCTGCCGGGTGGCGAAGATGAAGCGATAGACGTCGCTGCCGAACCGCAGCGCGTACACCTTGAACTGCCACTGATCGCCGCGCGCCATCACCGACGCCGTCGGGAAGCCGCTGATGCTCAATTCCTCAGTGGAACTCTTGTCGACATTCTCCATCCAGCCGGAATTGAGATAGTCGGCGAGCGACTGCTCTGCGGGCACCCGGACGACGTCGAATCGCATCGCCTGGCTGCCGCCTTCGCGGACGCCGATCACCGCCTGCGCGGTGTTGTCGAGCGTGAAGGCCTCCGGCACCTGGAAGGTGAAGCCGAGCTTCGGATGCAGGAAGCGCCGCCCGCGCACGAAGCCTTCGCTCGGGTCTTCGCCATAGACGAGATTGTCGATCGCGTTGAGATAGGTCTCGCGGTCGCGCTCGCCCTTGGCGTTCTGCTCCGGCGACGCGTATTGCCGGGCATTGTTCTGCGCGTTGCGCACCCGCTCCGGTGTCGCCGGATGCGACGACAGGAAGTCCTGCGAGCGCGGATCGCCGCGGCTGGCCTTCAGCGCCGCGTTGCGCTCCATCGCGGTGAGGAATCGCGAGGCGCCGTAAGGATCGAACTGGGCGCGCGCCGAAATGCCGACGCCGATGCCGTCCGCCTCGAGCTCCTGCTGCCGCGAGAAGCTCGCCAATGACAGCTTGGTCTTGGCGAGCGCCAGCGCGGTCATGTCCGGATCGTTGCCCATGTCGGTGACGACGCGCGTCACCAGCGCCGCCTGGCGCGCCTGGTCCTCACGGATCGCGGCGTGCTTGGCGAGCACATGCGCCATTTCGTGCGACAGCACCGACGATAATTCCGAGGTGTCGCTGGCGAGCGCGACCAGCCCGCGGGTGACGTAGAGCTGGCCGGTCGGCAGCGCGAAGGCGTTCACCGCGCCGGAATTCAGAATCGTCACCTTGTAGGTGAGGTCGGGACGGTCGGATGCGGCCACCAGCCGATTGACCGTGCTGCCGATCAGCGCCTCGAGCCGGGGATCGTCATAGGCGCCGCCATAGGTCGCGAGGATGCGCTCGTGCTCGCGCTCCGCGGTCGGCGATTGCACGGCAGGGCGCGCCGGTTTTACGGCAGGCGCGCTCGCGGGGGCCGACGCGGTCTCGAAGCGACGGAAATCGCCGCAGCCGGCCAGCGCCAGCGCGCTGCCGAGAAGCGGCACAGCCAGCCAGTGGCGGCTCCTCCAGATGCTGCGCCGTCCCTCGGATCCGATCACACGATGACTCTCTGCGGGCGCTATGGCGCACCCGGCACTTCGATCTGTCCCACCTCGCGAATTCGGATCTGGGGGCCGGAGCGCCGCTCGACCCAACCGCGAACGCGTATTCGCTTGTTCTCCAAGGACTTGGGCGCAATACCCGCAGCCTCGAAAGACCCCAATATGCGCCTTGAAATAGTCACGGCAAAGTCCTGAGTCCAGCGCCGGCCGAAGTTCAGATAGATCGTTCCGCCGGCCTCCCGGACCGACAAAACCCTGCCTTCGATCACCGTGAAACGCCCGACCCGGGACATGATATCGCCGGGATTTCCGGCGTTTTTGAGGGCTGATGGCTCTGCCCAGAGGCCACGTCGCGCAATCTTGGCCGAGGATTCCGCGGCCAGCAACTCGCCGCGGCAGTCGGCCTGCGCAATGCCGGTTCCCACCAGCGCATGACCGGCTTCGAGCAGCCTGATCTGCAACGGCCTCGTCTCATCGTCGGTGAAGACGAAAGCCGGCTGCCGGCCATAACGGTCCGGCGCATCGTCGACGCCGCGGAGCGTGATGACGCGACCGCTTGCGAGCGACGCCAACGCGGCCTTCGCCTCGGCCTGTCGCGACAGCTCCAGCTCGATCCCTGCAAGCCTGATTTCGCGGCCGTCCTGCAAGCGAAGACTGCGCCCGTCGTCGATCGCGGCGACGACGCCTTCGCCTTGACGCGGCAGATCCGGACAACCAGCGAACAAGACGCCGGGGACGAACAACAGAACCCCGCCGCTGACCATTGCGGCGAGACCTCCACGCCCCCGTGCGTTATTCGTCGTCGCGGTCATCGCGTGAGCCCGCCGTTAGCACCGCCGCGAGACGATCGACCTGCGCGCGTCTCCGACGGCTTGCAACTATTCGCTTACTAAGCACTCTGCGATCAAGCAAGCGCATTCCACTCGACGGAAAACCGCATCGCTTGCCGCTGCGCAGGCGATGCGGCATGATCGCACCAGGACCAGAAGCCCGTGATGAAATCGGCGCCGGTCAGGGAGGGACCACGTGAAAGCTATCCGCACCGCACTTTTTGCCTGTCTGTCGATCACCGCGATCTCGGCCGCGCAGGCGCAATCGCAGCCGCCGCTGAAACTCGGCGCGATCCTCGACATGTCGGGTCTCTACGCCGATATCACCGGCCCGGGTAGCGAGGCCGCGGCCAAGATGGCGGTGGAGGATTTCGGCGGCACCGTCCTCGGTCGCAAGATCGAGATCGTCGTTGCCGATCATCTCAACAAGGCGGATCTCTCCGCCAACATCGCGCGCGATATGCTCGACAATCAAGGCGTCGAGGCAATCATCGATGTCGCCGCCTCCGCGACCGCGCTCGCGGCCGCCGAGATCGCCAAGGCTCGCGGCAAGATCATCATGTTCTCGGGACCAGGTTCGATCCGTCTCAGCAACGAGGCCTGCGGTCCGTACACCGTGCACTACGTGTTCGACACCTTCGCTCAGGCCAACACCACGGGTCTTGCGGCGGTGAAGCAGGGACTCGATAGCTGGTTCTTCCTGTCCGCCGACTACGCCTTCGGGCAGGATCTCGAGCGCGACACCTCCAACGTCATCAAGGCATCGGGCGGCAAGGTGCTGGGCAACGTCAAACATCCGATCAACACCTCGGATTTTTCCTCGTTCCTGCTGCAGGCGCAGAGCTCCAAGGCCAAGGTGGTCGGCCTCGCCAATGCGGGCGGCGACACGATCAACGCGATCAAGCAAGCCGCTGAATTCGGCATCGCCAAAGGCGGCCAGAAGCTGTCGCCGTTGCTCGCCTTCATTTCAGACATCGACAGCGTCGGGCTGGACACCGCGCAAGGCCTGATTCTGGCGGAAGCCTTCTATTGGGATCTCAATGACGATACCCGTGCGTTCTCGAAGCGCTTCATGGAGCGCACCAAGCGGGTGCCGACCTCGGTGCAGGCCGGCCTGTACTCCGAGACGATGCACTATCTGCAGGCAGTCAAAGCCGCCGGCACCACCGACGCCGCCGCGGTGATGAAGAAGATGAAGGAAACGCCGATCAACGACTTCTTCGCCAAGAACGGCCGGATCCGCGAGGACGGCCGGATGGTGCACGACATGTATCTGTTCGAGATCAAGAAGCCGTCGGAATCCAAAGGCCGCTGGGACAACTACAAACTGCTCGCCACCGTCCCCGGCGATCAGGCGTTCCAGCCGCTGTCGGAGTCGCGCTGTCCGCTGGTGAAGAAGTAGCAAAGCGCTGTGTCCCGGGCGCGGTGCGGCACGAAGTGCCGCTCCGCAGAACCGGGACCCCGGTTTACATCTGAAGCAGTCACCGGGACCCCGGATCAGCAGCGCACCACGCCGCAAACGCGGCGCGCTGCGCAGGATCCGGGGAACGCCCTCAGACGCCGTCGGTGCCGGCGAACAACAAGAAGGAGTTTCCGACATGACCGACATCGTCTTGCAGCAGCTCGACCAGGGTCTTCTGACGATCACCATGAACCGGCCGGATCGGCGCAATGCGCTGAACCAGGAACTGATCCGGGGATTGGTCGATGCGGCGCGGCGCGCGGCGGACGATCCGGAGGTTCGTGCGGTGTTGCTCAAGGGCGCCGGCGGCACCTTCTGCGTCGGCGGCGACGTCAAGTCGATGGCCGCGGCGGGTGCGCCGGCGCCGCTCGAAGCCAAGGTCGCCAATCTGCGACGCGGCATGGAAGTGTCGCGCATCCTGCATCAGATGCCGAAGCCGGTGGTGGCGCAGATCGATGGCGCGGCAGCCGGCGCCGGCCTGTCGATCGCGCTGGCCTGCGACCTGCGCGTCGCGGGCGCGTCCGCCAAGATCACCACCGCCTTCGCCAAGGTCGGATTGTCGGGCGATTTCGGCGGCACCTATTTCCTGACGCATCTGATCGGCGCGGCGAAAGCGCGCGAGCTGTATCTGACCTCACCGGTGCTCACCGCGCAGGAGGCGCATGCGCTCGGCATCGTCAGCCGCGTCGTGCCGGATGCCGATGTCGAGAGCGCCGCGCGTGAGCTGGCGCTGTCGCTGGCGCAGGGGCCGAGCGTGACGCTCGGCTACATCAAGACCAACATCAACAACGCCGAGCATCTGTCGCTGGAAGCCTGTTTCGACGCCGAGGCGCTGCATCATTCGCGCTGCGCCGAGACCGCCGACCACAAGGAAGCAGCAAGCGCCTTTGTCGAGAAGCGCGCGCCGTCGTTCCAGGGCCGCTGACGATGGCGCCGTTTCTCCGGTTGCGCCAGATCTGCCTCGTCGCCGAAAGCCTCGAACCCGCGACGTCGCGCCTCGCGGCGATCATGGGTCTCGAGGTCTGCTATCGCGATCCGCATGTCGGCAAATATGGGCTCGAGAACGTCCTGCTGCCGGTCGATGCCACGCTGCTGGAGATCGTTGCGCCGACACGGGCGGGCACCGCCGCCGGGCGCTTCCTGGAAAAGACCGGCGGCCATGGCGGCTACATGGCGATCTTCTGCTGTGACGATCCCGACGCGCGGGGCCGTCACGCCGCATCGCTCGGCGTCCGCACCGCCAATGTGATCGATCACGCGCCGTATCACGGCGTGCAACTGCATCCGCGCGATTGCCGCGCCGCCTTTATCGAGCTCAATCACACTACCGGCAGCGATAATGTCCGCGGTCCCTATTCGCCCGCCGGGCCGGAGTGGCACAAGGCGATCCGCACCGACGTGACGCAAGCGCTGACGGCGGTCGAGCTGCAGAGCCCCGATCCGGACGACCTCGCGGCGCATTGGGGCCGCATCCTCGAACTGCCGGTGACGAATGGCGCAGAGGGCGTCGCGGAGCTGCAAGTGCCGAACGCGACACTCCGCTTCGTCAAAGGCGACAGCGAGGCGCTGACGGCGCTAACGTTCAAGGTCGCCGATCCGACGAAAATTCGCGAAGCGGCGCAGTCCCAAGGCGTCGCGATAACCGGCGACGGCTTCACACTCGCGGGAGTGGCGTTCAGACTCTCCAACTAACAACCCCCGTCATTCCGGGTTCACGCGCTGCGCGCGTGCCCCGGAATGACGACCCAGTGAAGTTAGCGCCCCTTGAAGTGCGCGATGCGGCGTTCTTCGGTGGCCTTGATGCCTTCCCTGAAATCTTCGGTCGCGCGCAGCCGCGTCTGTTCGGCGAGTTCGTGCTTGGTCGCTTCCATCACCCGGTCGGCGAGCGTGGCACGCATCGTCGCGCGGGTCGAGAGCAGGCCGAGCGGCGCGCATTCGGCGATCTCACGCGCGAGCTTGAGCGCGGCGCTGCGGACTTCGTTGAGCGGCACCAGCTCGTTGGCGAGACCCATCTTCACCGCGTCTTCGCCGGTGACCCGGCGCGAAGTGTAGAACATCAGCTCGGCATTGTTACGGCCGATCAGCTCCGGGAGCGTCACCGTCAGACCGAAACCGGGATGAAAGCCGAGCTTGGTGAAGTTCGCCGCGAACCGCGCTTCGGGGCAGGTGACGCGGAAATCCGCCGACACCGCGAGGCCGAGCCCGCCGCCGATCGCAGCGCCGTGCACCGCGGCGACGATCGGCTTCTTGGCGCGGAAGATCCGCACCGCTTCGTAGTAGAGATGGCCGATCTGGCCGAGGCTGTCGGCCGGATCGCCCTTCGCCGCTTGCGGATCGCCGGCCTGCTGCGCCGAATCGCCGAAATTGGCCCCGGCGCAGAACGCCTTGCCCTGCGCGGCCAGCACCGTGGCGCGCATCTCTGGATCGGCGTCGATGGCGTCGAGCGCGTCGGCGATCTGCTGGATCAGCGAAATGTCGAAGAAGTTCAGCGGCGGGCGCCGGATTTCGATCAGGGCGACGTGGCCGTTGGTCTCGACGGCGATATCCGTGTAGTTGGTCATGGTCTGTCCTCGATAAATGTCTTGCTGCGCGAACGCGCCGCGCCTTGGAGCTTTTCCGGTTCTGATCGGATCAGAACCGGAGCTCTGATTTTTGTTCTGACGCGTTTTCTTCACGCGAGCCGGGTTCACTTCGCTCGACAAAGCTTTAGCGCAGGCCGAGCCCGCGCGCGATGATGCCGCGCAGCACCTCCGTGGTGCCGCCCTGGATGGTCAGCTTCGGCGCGACCTTGGTGGCGAACGCCGTCAGCTCGTCGAGTGTGGCATGGTTCGACGCTTCACTGTCGACGAAGGCTGCGAGTTCGCGCACGCGGTGCGGCAGCTGCTGTTCCCAGACCGTGCCGATGTCTTTCACGATCGAGGCTTCGACCACCGGCTCCTTGCCGGCCTGCAACATGCCGGCGACCGACACCGACATCCGCCGCATGGTGTGCAGCTGCGCCACCAGCCGGCCGATGCCCTCGGCGCCGCGCATATCCGGATCGGGCCCGAGCGCGCGCACCAGCTCGGTCAGCACGTAATAGGTCTCGAGAAAGCGTTCCGGCCCGGAGCGCTCGAAGGCGAGTTCGGAGGTGGCCTGTTTCCAGGCGCCATCGATCTCGCCGAGCACATGATCGTCCGGCACGAAGGCGTCGGTGAACACCACCTCGTTGAATTCGTGCTGCCCGGTGATCTGCGCGATCGGATTGACCTTGATGCCCGGCGTTTTCATGTTGACCAGGAACTGGGTCAGGCCGTGGCGGCGGTTCTCCTTGGTCGACGGCGAGGTTCGGAAGATCGCGATCATGTAGTCGGCGATATGCGCCGACGTGGTCCAGATCTTCGAGCCGTTGATCAGATAGCCGCCGTCGGTTTTGGTCGCTTTGGTCTTGGCGGCGAACAGATCGGAGCCGGAATTCGGCTCGCTCATCCCGATCGCGAAGCACAATTCGCCGCGGCAGATCCGCGGCAGGATGTCCATCTTGATGTGCTCGGGCGCGTATTTCAGCAGCACCGGGCCGCTCTGCCGATCGGCGACGAAGAACCGCCGCGTCGGCGCATTGGCGACGCGCATTTCCTCGGTGACGACGTAGCGCTCCAGAAACGTGCGCTCGTGGCCGCCATATTGCTTCGGCCAGGTCATGCCGAGCCAGCCGCGCTCGCCGACCCGGCGGGAGAATTCCGGCGCGTCGGAATCCTCGCGCTGCGGCTTGTGCGGATCGAAGGTGCCGGCGGCGATTTCCTCGGCGAGGAAGGCGCGGACTTCCTTGCGCAGCTCCTCGCAGACGGGCGGCAGGCGGATCGGATCGAAACGGAGGGCGGCGGTCATCGCGGTTCTCGTCGTGTTGATGCGGTCAGCGCGAAGCGACCAGCGGCCACAGATCGTCGGCGCCGCGCCTGGCCACCATGCGGCCGAGCTCGACCGCCCAATGACTCTCGTTGCCGAAATCGTCGCGCCAGGCGAGCGCGCGCAGCGAGTAGCGATGCAGGATATGCTCGCTGGTGAAGCCGATCGCACCAAATACCTGATGGGCGATCGCCGCGCCCTTCTCGGCCGCTTCGGCGCAGCGGATCTTGGCGGCGGCGGCTTCCAGCATCACCGCATCGTCGAATGCGGTCGCGTTGGCGAGCGTATCGGCCGCCGAGGTCGCGGCCGCCAGCGCCGCCGAGGTCTCGCCGGCGAGCTTCGCCAGATTGTGCTGCACCGCCTGGAATTTCGAGATCTTCTTCTCGAACGCGACGCGCTCGTTGGAGTAGCGCACGCTGATTTCGAGCATCGTCTCCAGCGCGCCCGCGATCTGCAGGCTGCGCGCCACCGAGCCGATCAGCAGCAATGCGGTCGCATCGAAGCCCTGCGGCGCAGCCGCGAGCTTCAGCGGCGACACCTTGTCGAACGTCACGGTGTCGGACGGATCGCCGCCGAGCGCGAGGCCATGATCGATCCGGCAAGTCGAGGCGTCGACCAGCGCGATCGATGCGCCGTCACTGCGCTGCGCCAGCACCGCGATGAATTTCGCGTCCCGCGCGAACGGCACGCCGCGGGCGCGGCCGGACAGCGTGCCGTCGGCGTTGAGCGTGATGCGATCCTTCGGATGAACGGGTGCGATCGTCATCGCGCCCTCGGGCGAGGCGATGCTTGCCTGCGCCAGCAGCCAGCCCGCAAGCATCGTCTCGGCGAGCGGCGCAGCGAGGCCGGCCCGGCCCGCGGCGTTCAGCACCGCGAAGCCTTCGGCGAGGCTCGCGCCGGAACCGTCGCACGCTTCCGGCACCCACGACAGCGGCAGCCCGGATTCGCTCAGCGCCCGCCACAGCGGCGCGCGCCAGCTTCCGTCCTTGCTCGCATTGATGGTTTGCGCGTCGGCCAGATCGGCGAAGATCTTCTCGGCAGTCTCGACGACGATGTTGTCGGTAGTCTCCGTCACAGCGTTCCCCGTAGCCGCACACTTCCGTTACAACCGGCGAATCGCCAGGCCCAGGGTGCTGCATTGTTGCTACGCGGCATGATGCGGAAAAGCCGATGCGATGACAAGCGCCGCCGCCGCGGAGCGACCTGCGACGACAGCATGGTGTGCGTGCCGGCTTATTCCGCAGAGCGGGCTTAGCCGGCTTGCTCGCGGCTTCGCAGCTTATATGGTGCAGCACGCGGCGAGGCGCGCGCAAAACAGACATGGGGAGCAGAGATGGCGAAGGCTGGATTGAATGTGATCGTGACAGGGTCGGCGTCCGGCCTCGGCGCTGCGACGGCGAAGATCCTGGCGCGGGACGGCGCGCGGCTCGTGATCAATTATTCGTCCAGCCAGAAAGACGCCGAGACGACCGCCGAGGATTGCCGCAAGGCCGGCGCAGCCGAGGTGGTGGTGGTGCAGGGCGACGTCGCCAAAGACGACGATTGCAAGCGTATCGTCGAAGCCGCCGCGCATTGGGGCGGGCTCGACGCGCTGATCAACAATGCCGGCATCACCAAGCACGTCGCGCATCACCTGCTCGATCAGTTATCGGCGGAGGATTTCCAGCGGATCTATGCGGTGAACACCATCGGCCCGTATCAGATGGTGCGCGCCGCGCGCGCGCTGCTCGTGGCCGGCGCGAAAGCCGCGGGCCGTTCGTCGGCGGTGGTCAACGTATCGTCGGTCGCCGGCACCAGCGGCATCGGCTCCTCGATCGCCTATGCGGCCAGCAAGGGCGCGCTGAACACCATGACGTTGTCGCTCTCGCGCGCGCTGGCGCCCTCGATCCGCGTCAACGCGATCTGCCCGGGTTACATCGACACGCCATGGTTCACCAAGGGTCGCGGCGCCGATGCCGCGCAGCAGGTACGCGACATGGTGGTCGCCAAGGTGCCGCTGAAGATCGCGTCGAGCCCGGAGGATATCGCCGAACTGGTGTGCTTCCTCGCATCGCCGAAATCCAGCAGCATGACCGGCGAGCTGGTCCGGATGGACGCCGGTATGCATCTCGGCTGAGCCGACGTGTCCGGACCCAAGCAAACGGCCCGGTGATCAGCCGGGCCGTTTGTGGGTGAGCGATCGCGATGATCGATCAGAGCCGAACTACACGATAGGGCGTTTTCGAACGAAGTGAAAACCGGTCCGCGTGTCGAAAACGCGTCAGTTTCGACTTACTCGGAACCGGAAAAGCTCACATCTAGCGATTGCCGGGATCGGATAGCACCCGTCGCGCCACCAGCCGGTTCCAGATGAACAGCACCAGCACCGCGCCGATTGTTGCGGTGATGAAGCCCGCGCCCTGGTTGGGGCCGTAATGGCCGATCGCCTGGCCGATCGCCGTGGCGAGGAACGCTCCGACGATGCCCAGCACCGTGGTCAGCAGAAAACCCTGCGGGTTGTTCGGTCCGGGTGAGAGGAAACGCGCGATAATGCCGGCGATGAAGCCGACCAGGATGATCCAGAGGATACCAGTCATGGGCAAATGTCCTTTCCGAAACGCTCATGTCGACAAACAGGTGTAGCCGATCAGATCCAGCGCGAGGCTTCGTCCTCGGTCGGGAGCCGGCCGTCCGGCGTGAGCTGATCGATCACGCCCGGCAATTGCTGGCTGAGGCCGTCGAGTAACTCCTCGCGCGACATTCCGGTCTGCTGGGTCAGCATCTCGAGCCTGTCGGCGCCCAGCGCATTGGCGAGATCGTTCGGGCCGATCTGTTTGTTCTCGCCGCGACCGACCCAGGAATCCGCAGCGTCGCCGAGGCCGTTGGTCTGGAACTGTTTCATCAGGTCGCCGAGGCCGCCGGACAGGATGGTGCCTGCCGCGCCGCCGGCGAGCAAGCCGCCGAGGCCGCCCTTGAGCATGTCGCTGAGCCCGCCGCCGGGCATCCCGGCATTGATGGTGTTCCGCGAGGGCATCGTGTTCGGCGATTGCGGCACCGACGTCGGACGCCCGTGGCCGACGGACGCCGGCGCATCGGGAGCCGTCACGTGTTTGTAGGCCTTGTAGGCAAGCAGCGCGAGGATCGCCATGGTGAACTTGGACATCCCGCCGCTCTTGTCGTTCGGGTCGGCGGGGCCGCGCGGGCCGTTCTGCATACCGTTGAGGATATCGAGCAAGCCCATCGTCACCTCCGTGTGAACCGTCTGGATTTCGTAGGCCGGCTGCGCCGCAACAGGGCGGCGTCTCACCGACGAGAGTCAGATAGGACCCGCCGATGACAAGAACAAGGCAACGGCGGTTCACTGCGGACTAATCGGTTGGGATCGGCCAGCGTCGGGTTGCAACGGCGGTGACGACGCGCGCCCCGCGCGCGCCGGCGAAGCCCTGAGCAGCCGCTCGGCTCGGGGCCGAACGGCGTCCGATTCCGGGGTGGCGATCCGTCGGCCCCTCTGCTATGGGGAATCCAGACCGCCGCGGCGCGCCGCGGCCGGCCGGTCCCGTAGCTCAGCCGGATAGAGCGGCGGTTTCCTAAACCGTAGGTCGGATGTTCGAGTCATCCCGGGATCGCCAATCTCCGCAATAGGATAGAACCGCCCGAGCGCTTCGCGACGACAGGTCGTCGTCGCGACGGCCGCCGTATCTGGCGAGCTGACGATACAGGATCCCCGCCGGCGATCGCGCGGTGCCTTCGGGACGATCTTGAACGAAATGCCGGCCTTCACGCATCTCCGCTTCGCTGGATTTTGGTGATGAATCGCGCGCGGTCCCACACTTCCACGACGTAGCCCCTGAACATTCGCCTTGCAGCATTGATTGCGGCCAGATCGTCGGTGCAGTCGGGCAACAGAGTCGACGCGATGATGTGTCCCGCCGGGCCAATCGTGTAGGCCCTGTAGGTCGGGACCGGGTCCTGTTGGGTCTCAGGACGCGGATGACTGGTGCGATCGATACCCTGCTCTGACATGGAGAAAGTCCACGGAAAAACGCAACCTTCGCGCGATGCCGCGCGAAGACTAAAATGCCTCACGCGCGCAGGCGCGCGAGGCCGCTGATCGTTTTCGATGTTTTCGCAATTTTGTCGGCGCCCTCACACATCATGGCGGCGCAAAGTCGGCAATCGAAGGTGCGAGTAGTAATGGCCATGGCAAAACTCCTGATCAATGGACTACGCCCATCAACCGGATATTGAAACATAAATTATCTCGTAACAATTTGTAATTACAGCGTTTTATTCAGTTTCAGCAGTTCGCTGTCTTGACTGATTTGCAGAAGCAAGCGCAAATAATGACTTCAACTCAATGGTAACAAGTGACCTTAAAGGGTCACTCTCAGGCATATTTGCTGGAGCCGCCGAGGAAGCGATTGCAGCAATATGCCAACTACGAGTAAGGTAGCGAGATTAGGCATTTTGAGCAATATTTGCTTTTTGCCCGAGACGATGATGGTGAGCGCCATGGTGTCGATTCCCCGTGGAGAGCGTCTTCAGATCATGCTGACCGAAGACGAGTATCATGCCTTGGACCTCTGGCGATTCAGTCGCCACATGCCGAGCCGCGCTGCCGCTGTGCGCGAATTGCTGCGTCGCGGACTGAGCGCCGAAGGCTTCGCCGTTTCGGACGGCACCCGGAAATCGAGCGATTTCGGTCTCATTGGAAAATCAAGCGCTGAGACCGACGGTCGCCAACCCTGATCACTCCGTACGATCGAGCCCGGGGCGTCTCACACCTTCACCATCCGCTTACCGCGATTCTCGCCGGCTAGAAGCCCGATCAAGGCCTGCGGGGTGTTCTCGAGTCCGTCGATGACGTCTTCCTGTACCTTCAGCCTGCCGCTCGCGACCCAGCCCTGCAGCTCGGCGACCGCCGCGTCGCGGCGATCCATGTAATCCATCACGATGAAGCCCTGCATGATCAGCCGCTTCACGACGATCAGGCCGGGCACGCCACGCGGGCCGGTCGCCGAAGGCGTGCGGTCGTATTGCGAGACTGCGCCGCAGCAGGCGATGCGTCCGCGCAGGTTCATCTGCGGCAGGCAGGCTTCGAGGATGTCGCCGCCGACATTGTCGAAATACACGTCGATGCCGTTCGGTGCCGCGGCGCGCAGCGCCTTGAACAGTGCGCCGTCCTTGTAGTCGACCGCGGCGTCGAAGCCGAGTTCGTTCACCAGCCAGTCGCACTTCGCCTGGCCGCCGGCGATGCCGACGACGCGGCAGCCCTTGATCTTGGCGATCTGTCCGACGATCGAGCCCACCGAACCGGCAGCGGCGGAGACCACCACGGTCTCGCCGGCCACAGGCTTGCCGACATCGAGCAGGCCGAAATAAGCGGTGAGGCCCGCGATGCCGTAGACGCTGAGCAGATGCGTCAGCGGCTCGACCTTCGGCAGTTTGGTGAGATGTTTGGCCGGCAGCGCCGCATAGTCCTGCCAGCCGGTGTCGGCGAATACGATGTCGCCGGGCGACAGCCCGGGCGCGTTGGAACTCACCACTTCGGCGATGCCGCCGCCCGGCATCACGCTGTCGGTCTCGACCGCGGCCCGATAGGTCGCGCCCTGCATCCAGGCGCGGTTGGCGGCGTCGAGCGAAATGTAGCGCACCTTCACCAGCGCCTCGCCGTCCTTCGGCTCCGGCACCGCCGCTTCCGCCATGCGGAAATGCTCGGCCGCGAGCTTCTCCTTCGGTTTCGCGATCAGCAGAACCTGGCGGTTGACGGCGGTCATGTTTCTCTCCCTGAACGATGTTGTCGCGTTTGGCGCGGACGCTAGTCGGCGTCTCGGCTGCGCGCAACGTTCAAATCACCGCGCTCAGAAGAACCGAAGATCCTCGGCGCGTCCGCCTCGCGTCACGGCGGCGAATTCGATCGCGAGAAACAATCCGCCTGCGACGTAGATCCGGGCGTCGAGCCGTTCGGCCAGCACGCGCGCCTCGCGCACGGCGTCGGCTACGGTCGCAGCCGTGACGATCTCGGCGCGCGGATTCGCCGCGCGCGCGGCTTCCGCGATGACTTCGGCGGGCGCGCCCTTGTGATGCGCCGAGCTGCAGACGATGGCGTCGAAGGACGGCGCCAGCGCCGCGACGATCTCGGCGGCGTTCTTGTCGCGCGATGCGCCGAGCACCAGAATCCATCCGCTCTCGCCATGCGCCGCGCGAAGTCCCGCCAGCGCCTGCCGGATGCCATCAGGAGTGTGGCCGACGTCGATCACCGTCAGCGGCTCTGTGCTGATCGTCTCCAGCCGTCCCGGCCATCGCGCATCGCGCAGGCCGCTCCGGATCGCAGCATCGAGCCGCGCCGGATCGTGGTCGGTGCCGCTGTGCCGCAGCCATAGCGCGAACAGCGACGCCGCGATCGCGGCGTTGTTGACCTGGAACGGGCCGAGCAGCGAGGTTTCGAGCGCCACGTAAGTGTGATCTGCGATGCGCAGATCGAAGCGCTGCCGCGCATCCGCGATGCTGACGCTGCCGATGCCGATCTCGTCGCCGATGAACAGCGCGGCGACGTCGCGGTTGCGATTGTATTCAGCGAGATGGTCGTGCAATGGCCGGCAATTCTCGCCATAGACAATGACGCCGCCGGCCGCGCAGGCGTCGCTCTTGTCGGAGGCGATCAGCTCGATCGAATGGCCGAGCAGCGCCACGTGTTCGAGATCGACCGAGGTGACGCAGCTCACGCGCGCGCCGAGCAGGCGCACCGGATCGTAGCGGCCGCCGATCCCGGCCTCGAACACCGCGAAGTCGCAGGCATTGTCCTGGAAGTACAAACACGCCAGCGCGAACTGCGCCTCGAATGCGCCGAACTGCTCGCCGCGGGCTTCTCCCACCTCCGCGATGGCCTTTGTCACGCGCTCCAGCAGCCGCCTCAGCGCATCGTCGGGGATCGGCGCGCCGTCGATCTGGAAGCGTTCGTTGAAGCGATACAAATGCGGCGAGGTGAACAGCCCGGTGCGCAGGCCGTGAGCGCGACCGATGCTGGCGGTGAACGCCGCGGTCGAGCCCTTGCCGTTGGAGCCGCAGACCGCGACGGCGATGCGCTGCAGCCGCGCGCGATCGACGCCGAGCCGATCGAGCAGCACGGCCAGCCGCGCGAGACAAATCCCTTCGCCGTATTTCGGAAGATCGAACATCTACAACAATCCTGCTGCGGTGAGACTGTGACGCCAGATCGCGACGATCAGATCGTCGCGGCCGCAGCTTTCGAGAAAGCGGATCGCGGGATTGGAATTCACCTCGATCACCCGCACGTCGTCGCGCGCGTCCGGATCGACGAACAGATCGACCGCGCCGAGCCGCAGGCCGAGCGCGCGCGTCGCGGCTCGGGCGCCTGCGATCGCCGGCGCGCCGGCCTCCTCCATCACCATCGCGCCGCCGACGCTGAGATTCATCCGGCCCGCGATGTCGCGCCGCTCGCCGGCCGCGGGCACGTGATCGAGCGACGGATCGTCGCCGCTCGCGCCCGACAATCCGCGGTCGCGCAACGCGCGGTCGTGTTCGTGCAGCAGCTCACGCAGGCTGCGGACGCCGTCGCCGATCACCGCCGGCGGCAGCTTTCGCGCGGTGTACAGCGCTTCGCCGTCGACCACGAACACGCGATACTCGTGGCCTGAGGCATAGGGCTGGATCAGCACGGAATCGTAATAGCGCGCGACGTCGTCGAGATAGGAGGCCAGCGCCGCGGCGCTCTCGATCGGCCGCGCAAAGTCGCCGCGCGAGCCGGTCAGCGGCTTGGCGAAGGCGTGGCCGCCCTGCGCTGCGAGATAATCCAGCGCATCGTTGCGTTCGTGCCCGGGCGGTCGCAGCGCGCGGTGGCGGTCGTGCAGGAAGAAATAGCGGCCGCCGAGCGTCGCCACGCCGGCGCGTTCCAGCAGCGCATTGGCGAGATATTTGTCGGTCGCGAGCGATGCTGCGGTGGCGTTGTTCTGCGGATAATACGAGCAACGCCCGCCGCCGAAGCAGATTTCCTTCGTCCCCGAGGCGACGGCGAACAACAGGCCGGTGCCGCCGTCGCGTTCGCTGAAGCGGAGGCCGAGCCGCGCGCAGGCATATTCGGCGTAGATCGCCTGATCGGGATAGAACGCCGGCTTCCCGGTTCGAAAATCCTGCAGTTGCGGCATGGGGCTCCGGCCCGTCGCGCGGCGATCCTCCGGCGACTCGTGGCCGCAACCTAGCGGATCACCGAGGCGTGATCCAGCCGAGCCGCCGCCGTTATCGCGCCGCGATCGGCATGTTATAGAACGCGCCCGGTGCGCCGCGTTCGCGGTGCGGCCGGCGCACAACAACAGGCCGGGGCTCCGCCCGGCTCGCGGGGATTGCATGGAAACGATTCTGCTTCCTTTCTCACCGCGCTTCATCGCCCTCACGATCTGCGCCGTGCTCACCGCGCTGTTCGCCTCGATCGCGATCACCGATTTTCACACCAGCCTGTTCGGCGTGATGCTGACCCTGGCATTGGTGTTCGGCGCGCTGACGCTGCTCGGCGTGCGGGACCTGCTGCAGAAGAATCATGCGGTGCTGCGCAACTATCCGATCTCGGCGCATCTGCGGTTTCTGCTCGAGGAAATCCGCCCCGAGATGCGGCAATATTTCTTCGAGAGCGAGAAGGACGGCAAGCCGTTCAGCCGCGACACCCGCGCCCTGATCTATCAGCGCGCCAAGATGGTGCTCGACAAGCGGCCGTTCGGCACCCAGGAGGACGTCTATGGCGACGGTTACGAGTGGATGCACCACTCGGTCGCGCCACGCCCGCACGCCGAGGAGCGTTTTCGCATCACCATCGGCGGGCCGGATTGCGCAAAGCCGTATTCCGCCTCGATGTTCAACATCTCGGCGATGAGTTTCGGCGCGCTCAGCCCGAATGCGGTGCGGGCGCTGAACGCCGGCGCCAAGAAGGGCGGCTTCGCGCACGACACCGGCGAAGGCGGCGTCAGCCCCTATCACCGCGAGCACGGCGGCGACCTGATCTGGGAAATCGGCTCCGGCTATTTCGGCTGCCGCACCCGTGACGGTCAGTTCGATCCCGACGCCTTCGCCCGCCTCGCCACCGACGACCAGATCAAGATGGTCGAGCTGAAGGTCAGCCAGGGCGCCAAGCCCGGCCATGGCGGCGTGCTGCCGGCCGCGAAGGTGTCCGAAGAGATTTCGCGGATCCGCGGGGTGGCGATGGACGAGGATTGCATCTCGCCGCCTTTTCACAAGGCGTTTTCGACCCCGGTCGAGATGCTGCGCTTCATCGCCGAGATGCGGCGTCTGTCGGGCGGCAAGCCGACCGGCTTCAAGCTGTGCATCGGCCATCCGTGGGAGTTTCTCGCGATCTGCAAGGCGATGCTGGCGACCGGAATCACCCCGGACTTCATCGTCGTCGACGGCAACGAGGGCGGCACCGGCGCGGCGCCGCTGGAGTTCATGGATCATCTCGGGATGCCGATGCGTGAGGGCGTCAACTTCGTGCACAATGCGCTGATCGGCATCGGCATGCGCGACCGGATCAAGATCGGCGCCGCGGGCAAGGTCGCCACCGCTTTCGACATGGCGCGCGCGATGGCGCTCGGCGCCGACTGGTGCAATTCGGCGCGCGGCTTCATGTTCGCGCTCGGCTGCATCCAGTCGCTGAGCTGCCACACCGACCGCTGCCCGACCGGCGTGACCACGCAGGAGCCGTCGCGCTATCGCGCGCTGGTGGTGACGCAGAAGGTCGACCGGGTGTTCAACTATCACCATGCCACGCTGCACGCGCTGGCCGAACTGGTCGCGGCGGCGGGGCTCGACCATCCGCAGGAGATCGGCCCACACCACTTCTCGCAGCGGACGTCGTCGTCCGTCGTGGTGTCGTTCGCGCAACTCTATCCGACGCTGCGTCCGGGCGAGCTGCTCGACGGCACCGACGATCCACGTTTCAAGCAAGCCTGGGCAATGGCCCGCGCCGAAACCTTTGCCGCGGCGCTGTGAGGATCAGTCTTTGAGCCTCAGGCCGCCGTCGTCCTGAGCTGGCAACAACCGGGATCAGGCTCGGGGATCAGGGTCGGGGAGCGGGCCGGAGTGTCGCGAGGTCGAAGCGATCGACGTCAGCCAGCAGCTCGCAGAAGGCGCGGGCGCCGTGATCGAGCGCCTTCCGGCCCTTGTCGGCCGAAGCCGCCGTCGCGTCGCCGATCGCGCCGCTCGGATGCAGGTCCTGTGCAGCCCAGGCGAATGGCGCCGGCCGCTGCGCCGACAACCAGCGGAACTCATGCTCCATCGCCGCGGTGGCGGGCCGGAAGTCGGCGATCCTGTCGGTGCGCACCTGCTGCGGCGCGTGCGCCAGCATGATCGAGGTCTCGACCGCGCCGCCATGGATGCCGTGACGCAGTTCGTCGTCCGCGAACAAACCGTCCGGCAGGCCGAATCGCGCCCAGCCGGTGGTGACGGCCAGCATCGCGTGCCGCGCTCGCAGCTCTTGCGCCACCAGACTCATGGCCGCGCTGTTGCCGCCATGGCTGGTCACCATCACCAGCTTGCGCACGCCCGCGCGCGCGACGCTGTCGCCGATCTCGGTCCACAGCCGCAGCGCGGTCTCGGTTCCCAGCGTCAGCGTGCCGGGGAACGCCAGATGCTCGGTCGACAGCCCGATCGGCTGCAGCGGCAGGAAACTCACCGGCAGCTCCGCCGGTAACAGCTCGTGCACCCGCGCCAGATAGGCTCGCGCGATCATCACGTCGGTGCCGAGCGGCAGATGAGGGCCGTGCTGTTCGGTGGCGGCGAGCGGAAGCACTGCGATCCAGCGCGCCGGGTCGGCGTCGCCGATCTCCGGCCAGCGGATCTCGGTCCAGTCGCGGGGCGGGAGCCTGGTCATCGGCGTGTGTCTTGGGCGCGTTCCGGGGGGGCGGCAGCCGCCCGCATCAAAGGTTCAAATGCCCGCATTGTTTCGCTATCAATCCTCGACCGGACGAACCTGCGCCGCCTCGCTGCTCCCATCATGGGCCAAAACGAACGACGGAGTCCAATCATGACCCCCGCCTTCCTGCTGCGAGCGTTAACCGGGGCCGTCGCCGTAGCTCTGCTGGCCGTGCCGGTCCACGCTTCGCCGCCGCCGGCTCCGGAAAAGCCGGTGGAAAAGCCTGCGCCGCCGCCGCCGCCGAAGAAGCCCCCCCCCGCCGGTGGTGCAGCCGGTCCGCAAAGTGCCGGAAGGCGGCTTCGATAAGGTGTCGTTCGGCACCAATTGGGTCGCCGAGGGCGAGCATGGCGGGTTCTTCCAGGCGGTCGCCGACGGCACCTACAAGACCTACGGCCTCAACGTGACGATCGTGCCGGGCGGACCCAACGTCAACAATCGCGCCTTGCTGCTCGCCGGCAAGCTCGACTTCTTCATGACCGCGAACACGCTGCAATCGTTCGACGCCGTCGCCAACAACGTACCGGTGGTGGCGATCGCCGCGGTGTTCCAGAAGGATCCGCAGGTGTTCCTGACGCATCCGGAATCCAAGGTCGGACAGCTCGACGACCTGAAACGTCTGACGCTGTTTGTCTCCAAGGAAGGCATCGCCAGCTACTTCCAGTGGCTGAAATCCGAATACGGCTTCAACGAAGCCAAGGTGAAGCCCTACACCTCGAACCCGCAGCCCTTCATCGTCGATCGCAACGCCGCGATGCAGGGCTATGTCACTTCCGAGCCGTTCGTGATCGAGCAGAAAGCGAAGTTCAAGCCGAGCGTGCTGCTGCTCGCCGATTACGGCCTCGACGGTTACTCGACGCTGATCGAGACCCGGCGCGACCTGATCGACAAGAACCCCGACATGATCCAGCGCTTCGTCGACGCCTCGATGATCGGCTGGTACAACTATCTGTACGGCGACAACGCCGCCGGCAACGCGCTGATCAAGTCGCTCAATCCGGAGATGACCGACGAGATGCTGGCCTATTCGGTCGCCAAGATGAAGGAGTACGGCATTGTCGATTCCGGCGACACGCTGCGCAACGGCATCGGCGCGATGAGCGACGAGCGCTACGCCAGCTTCTTCGACAAGATGTCGCGCGCCGGCGTGGTGAAGCGCGATCTCGATTTCCGCCAGGCCTATACGCTGCAATTCACCAACAAGGGCGTCGGCGTCGATCTGCGGCCGAGCAGGTAGCGCCGGCGGCATGGCCCTGTCCTCGTCGCCCGATCTCGACGGCCCGGCCGCAGCTTGCGCGATCCGCCTGCATGCGGCGACCAAGGTCTATCGCGGCGGTGTCGAAGCGCTGGGACCGATCGATCTCGACATCGGCCGGGGCGAATTCGTCTCGCTGCTCGGGTCCTCCGGCTGCGGCAAGTCGACAGCGCTGCGGCTGATCGCTGGGCTGGCGAGGCCGTCGTCCGGCAGCGTGCGGGTCGCCGGTGAGGCGACGCGGCGACCCGGCGGGCACGCGATCGGTTTCGTGTTTCAGGAGCCGACGCTGATGCCGTGGAGCAGCGTCCGCGCCAATGTCGGCCTGCCGCTCAAGATCGCACATGCGCCTGCCGCCGAGATCGCGCGTCACGTCGACGCCGCGCTGGCGCGGGTCGAGCTCTCGGATTTCGCCGAGGCCTATCCGCGCGAACTCTCCGGCGGTATGAAGATGCGGGTGTCGCTGGCGCGCGCGCTGGTGACCGATCCGGACATCCTGCTGATGGACGAGCCGTTCGCCGCGCTCGACGAGATCACCCGCTTCCGGCTCAACGACGATCTCCTGGCGCTGTGGCGCGACCTCGGCAAGACCATCCTGTTCGTCACCCATTCGGTGTTCGAGTCGGTGTATCTGTCGCAACGCGTCGTGGTGATGTCGCCGCGGCCGGGAAGGATCGCGGCGGAATTCCGGATCGAGGCGCCCGAGCCGCGCGGCGCCGAGTTCCGCACCTCGACCGGCTATGCCGCGCAATGCCGCGACGTCTCCCGCGCGCTGGCCGACGCCAGCGCGGCGCAGGTCCGCGCATGAGCGGCCGCGCGCCGACCGGGCCGCGGCCGCCGCGCATCAGCGCGGCGAGCTGGTTGCGGGTATTGCTGCCATTCGTGGTCCTCGCCGCCGGCGTCGCGGTCTGGGATCTGGTGGTGCGGATCAACCAGATTCCGCCTTACGTGCTGCCGGGTCCGGGTCTGGTCTGGCAGACGCTGGTCGCGGATTGGCCGATCCTGTCGGTCTCGCTGCTGGCCACGCTGTGGACCACGCTGAAAGGTTTCCTCGCCGCAGCCTTCGGCGGCGTCGCGCTGGCGCTGCTGTTCAACCAGTCGCGATGGGTGGAATACTCGCTGTTCCCTTATGCGGTGGTGCTGCAGGTGACGCCGGTGATCGCGATCGCGCCACTGCTGCTGATCTATCTGCCGCAGGAAACCGCGGTGGTGGTCTGCGCCTGGATCGTGGCGTTCTTTCCGGTGCTCGCCAACACCACGCTCGGGCTCAACTCGGTCGATCGCAACCTCGCCGGTCTGTTCCGGCTGTATGGCGCGTCGCCGTTGCAGACGCTGCTGCGGCTGAAATTGCCGGCGGCGTTGCCCTACATTCTCGGCGGCCTGCGCATTGCGGGCGGGCTGTCGCTGATCGGCGCGGTGGTGGCGGAGATCGCCGCCGGCTCCGCGGGCGCCGGCTCCGGCCTCGCCTACCGGATTGCGGAATCCGGCTACCGGCTCAACATTCCCCGCATGTTCGCGGCATTGCTGTTGCTCTCGGCGGCGGGCATTGTCATTTATCTGCTGCTCGCGCTGGTCTCGCATCTGTTGCTGCGGCGCTGGCATGAAAGCGCGCTGGGAAAGGACAATTGATGGCGGGGGAAGCAGGGGCGACCGACAAGATCGATCTGTTGATCTACGGGCCGAGCAAGCCGGTCATCAATGATGGCTTTCCCGAGCAATATGGGCTGCACAAATGCGAGCAGCCGGGCGATCTCGACCGGCTGACCGACGACATCCGGGCGCGCATCCGCGGCGTCGCGGTCACCGGCCTGGTGCCGACCAACTCGTCGGTGCTGGCGCGCTATCCGAAACTCGAGATCGTGTCCTCGTTCGGCGTCGGCTACGACCACATCGATTCCGGCTGGGCGGCAGAGCACGACGTCGTCGTCACCAACACCCCCGACGTTCTGACCGAAGAAGTGGCCGACACCGCGCTCGGCCTGCTGATCGCGACGCTGCGCGAATTCGTCCGCGCCGACAAATATGTCCGCTCCGGATCGTGGCTGACCCAGCCCTATCCGCTCAGCGTCGGCTCGCTGCGCGATCGCAAGGTCGGACTGATCGGCATGGGCCGGATCGGTCAGGCGATCGCGAGGCGGCTCGACGCCTCGCGGGTGCCGGTGGTGTACCACGCGCGCAATCCGGCGGCCGGGGTGAGCTATCAGCACTATCCCGACCTGATCGCGATGGCGAAGGACGTCGACACGCTGATCGTGATCATCCCGGGAGGCGCGTCGACCGCCAGGCTGATCAACGCCGAGGTGCTGCAGGCGCTGGGTCCGCGCGGCGTGCTGATCAACGTCGCGCGCGGTTCGGTGGTCGACGAACCGGCGCTGATCGCGGCGCTCAAATCGGGCGCGATTCTGGCCGCCGGCCTCGACGTGTTCGCCGACGAGCCCAACGTGCCGGACGAGTTGCGCATGATGCAGAACGTGATCCTGCTGCCGCATATCGGCTCGGCCTCGGTGGTGACGCGCAATGCGATGGATCAGCTCGTGGTCGACAACATCAAGGCGTGGTTCGACGGCAAGCCGCCGCTCACGCCGATCCCTGAAACGCCGGTGAGGGGGCGCTGAGATGATGCGCGCGGTCGGGCTCGCGCTAGGATTGCTGCTGACGGCCGCGCCGGCGCACGCCCAGGATTCCGCGACGCTGAAGAAGGACATGGTCGGGCAGTGGGAGCTGTCGACCACCGAGCGCAGCAAGACCTGCGTGGTGACACTGAAGCCCGACGCGGCGCCGCGCGGCATGAAGCTCGAACTCGAGCCCGGCTGCGCCGCCGCGTTGCCGTTCACCAGGGACATCGCCGCCTGGACCGTGAAGGGCCTCGACATTGTCCGCCTGGAAACCGCGGCGGGCGACCCGGTGATCGACTTCACCGAGGTCGAGAGCGGCATCTTCGAAGGTCTGCGCGCCAATGAAGGCGTCTATATCCTGCAGAACCTCGCAGCAGCCCGCTCGCTCGCCAAATCGATGGAGCAGATGATCGGCGACTGGTCGATGGTCCGCGGCAGCGGCCGCCCGATCTGCAGCCTGACGCTGACCAACAACGAGGCGTCGACGCCGGACAATTTCCAGGCCTTTCTCAAGCCGCGCTGCGAGCCGCCGGTCGCCGGCTTCGGGCCGACGACGTGGCGGCTGGAGCGCGGCGCGCTGCTGCTGACCGCGCCCACCGGCGAAATCTGGCGGTTCGAAGCCGACGACAACGCGCAATGGCGCAAGACCCCCGACACCGCCGATCCGCTGATCATGCTGCGGCAGTAGGGGCGGCTTGAGGGCGCGCAGATACCGCGCGCGACTAGTCCTCACACGGTGATGGCGTTTTCGGGCGAAGTGGTTACCGGTTCGTGTGAAGAGAACACGCCATCCTTCGAGGCGCGCAAGAGCGCGCATCTCAGGATGACGGTCGAACAAGCGTCGGCTCGCTTAGATCCCCGCCATCATCACGTATTTGATCTCGACATATTCTTCCATGCCGTGATGCGAGCCTTCGCGGCCGAGGCCACTTTCCTTGACGCCGCCGAACGGGGCGACTTCGGTGGTGATCAGGCCGGAATTGACGCCGACCATGCCGCTCTCCAGCGCTTCGGCGACGCGCCACACCCGGCCGATGTCGCGGGCGTAGAAGTAGCTCGCCAGACCGAACGGCGAGTTGTTGGCGAGCCGGATGACTTCGGCTTCGTCCTTGAAGCGGAACACCGGCGCCAACGGGCCGAACGTCTCCTCATGCGCCACCAGCGCATCCGGCCGCACATTCGCCAGCACGGTCGGTTCGAAGAAGGTGCCGCCGAGCGCGTGGCGCTTGCCGCCGACGATCACCTTGGCGCCGTGCGCCACCGCGTCCGCGATATGGTTCTCGGTCTTCTCGACCGCGGCTTCGTTGATCAGCGGGCCCTGCGTCACGCCCGGTTCGGCGCCGTCGCCGATCTTCATCGCCGAGACCTTCGCGGCGAGCTTGTCGACGAACGCATCATAGACGCTGTCCTGGACGTAGATGCGGTTGGCGCAGACGCAGGTCTGGCCCATGTTGCGATATTTCGAGACCATCGCGCCTTCTACCGCGGCGTCGATGTCGGCATCGTCGAACACGATGAACGGCGCGTTACCGCCGAGTTCGAGACCGAGCTTCTTCACCCCGACGGCGGCCTGCTGGTACAGGATCTTGCCGACTTCGGTGGAGCCGGTGAAGCCGACGAAGCGCACCGCCGGATGCTCGCACAACACCTTGCCGATCGCCGACGCATGGCCGGTGACGACACTGAACACGCCTTTCGGCACGCCGGCCTTTTCGGCCAACGCCGCCAGCGCCAGCGCGCTGAACGGGGTTTCGTTGGCGGGCTTCAGCACCACCGGGCAGCCGGCGGCCAGCGCCGGCGACACTTTGCGGGTGATCATCGAATTCGGGAAGTTCCATGGCGTGATCGCGCCGCAGACCCCGATCGGCTGCTTGATCGCGATCAGCCTTGCGTCCGCGCGTTGCGTCGGGATGGTCTCACCATAGACCCGGCGCGCTTCCTCGGCGAAGAACTCGACATAGGCCGCGCCGATGTCGACCTCGCCGAGCGCTTCGGCCAGCGGCTTGCCCTGTTCGGAGGTCAGGATCAGCGCCAGGTCCTCGCGATGGGCGACGATCAGCTCGAACCATTTGCGCAGAATGTTGGAGCGCTGCTTGGCGGTGAGCTTGGCCCAGGCCGGAAACGCGCGCGCGGCCGCCTCGACCGCCTGCGTCGTCTCATCCGCCCCCATCTTCGGCACCTTGCCGAGTTCCTGCCCATTGGCCGGATTGGTCACCACGGTGGCGCCCGCGCCGATCCAGGCGCCATCGATGAAGCACTGTTCGCGCAGCAGCGACGGGTCTTTCAGACGGTCGCGCAGCGAGGAGGCGGCATCGGATTTGCGGGCGGCAGTGGTCGGGGACATTGGATCACCTTCTCCGGAGTTTGATCTCGGGCGCGCGCGGGGGCCTTAGCAGATCAGGTCCCGGCTTCGGAGGAAGTATAGGGGCATCTCACGCGCTTCGCACCGACCGCGCATCGTCACATCGACGTGTGAGGCGATCGGCGCAGGACGTCGCGAATTGTTTTCGCAATGCGGGGTGCTCAGGCGGCGCGGCTGAACCAGGTCTCGCGACGATTGATCATGTGCTCGGCCGCGGCGCGAGCGTGGGCGCGCGTGGTGGTGGCGCAGACGCGGTACTCGAGCTCGGGCGCCGCCGCCGGCGCGCGTCGTCCGAACCATCCGCCGAGCCGCTTCGGCCCGACCTGCAGCCGCGCCAGCGCCATCGCCAGATTGTCGACGGCCTCGAAGCCGACCAGCGAGCCGTCATTGGCGTTGCGGATCTCGTAGACTCCGGGGCTGATCGGCGCCTCGATGTTGCCGCGACCGGCTTGGGGGTAGCGCTTCCACGCGCTCCAGGATGGGATCATCTCGTTCGCTCTCCGCCGCCGGTCCGTCGCGCCGTTCAACGCGCTCTCGGCAACAGTCGGCTTTGAGAACGGATCTCATGGTGACTGCGGCCGCAGTTTGAACGACTCTCCCCCTGCTTTCGTTCCCTCCGTTGAATCGCCGCAACACGCGACGCGGCGTTGTCTTTCAAGATGCGCGACTTTGTCGCGCTAGCGATCTATCGCCTTGCTTGCCCCGTTCCCCGGCGGAACAATGCCAGCTTCGATAACAAACCGGGAAGTCAGACGTGCAAAGCAGAGCGAACATCGACCAGTTGTTGCAACAGAGTTGCGAGCGCGGGGACATCCCCGGCGTAGTTGCGGTGGCGGGCAGTTCTACGGAGGTGTTGTACGAAGGCGCGTTCGGCAAACGCGATCTGTCGAAACCGCAGCCGATGACGACCGACAGCGTGTTCTGGATCGCGTCGATGACGAAGGCGATCACCTCAGCAGCGGCGATGCAACTGGTCGAGCAGGGCAAGCTCTCGCTGGACGAACCGATCGGCAAAGTGCTGCCCGACCTCGCCGAGCCGCTGGTGCTGGATGGCTTCGATGCCAGCGGCAACCCGATCACACGGCCGGCGAACGCCCCGATTACGCTGCGGCAACTGCTCACCCATACCGCCGGCTTCTGCTACGACATGTGGAACGGCGATATGGTGAAGTACATGGAGCGGTACGACATCCCCGGCGTGCTGCGCTGCCGCGAAGCGGCGCTGAAGGTGCCGATCATGTCAGACCCCGGCGCGCGCTGGGAATACGGCATCAGCATCGATTTCGTCGGCCGGGTGGTCGAGGCGGCGAGCGGCGAGCGGCTCGACGCCTATTTGCGCGACCATATCCTGGCTCCGCTGGGTATGAGCGATACCGGTTTCCGGATCACTGACGCGCAGCGCGAGCGGCTGGTCGCGGTCCATTCGCGTGGCGCGGACGGAACGCTGGCGCCGATTGAGTTTGAAGTCGAACAGGAGCCCGAATTCATCATGGGCGGCGGCGGGCTATACGGCACCGCTGCCGACTACCTCAAATTCACCCGGATGATTTTGAACAAGGGGCGCGGCAACGGCAACCAGGTGCTGAAGCCGGAGACCGTGGCGTTGATGGGCCAGAATCACATCGGCGATCTCAACGTCACCAGGCTGAATTCGGTAATCCCGTTCGCCACCAACGACGTCGACCTCTATCCCGGCATGGACAAGAAATGGGGGCTGAGCTTCCTGATCAATACCGCGACGACGCCGGAAGGCCGCAGCGCCGGCAGCCTGGCCTGGGCCGGTCTCGCCAATACCTATTACTGGATTGATCCCACGCGTGACGTCTGCGGCGTGATCCTGATGCAGGTGCTGCCGTTCGCCGACGGTAAATGCCTCGAAGCCTTCGCCGGCTTCGAGCGCGGCGTCTATGCCGGCCTCGACGCCGGCAAAAAGGCGGCATGACCTTCGTCGTAGAAGCCGCCGGCGGGGCTCGACAAGCTCCGCCGGCGGCGCGACGATCGTTTTGATATCGCGTTTCGACCAAGACAAATGAGCCGGCCGATCAGGTCCGGTGAAGGGCGAGGGACCAAGGACGTGACCGACAAAGCTCCGAGCTATGTGTGCGGCGTTTCCGACGCGCCGCTTCTCGGCATCACCATCGGGCAGGCGCTCGATCTCGCGGCGCAGCGGTGGCCGGATCGCGAGGCGCTGGTGTCGCCGAGCCACGACACCCGCTGGACCTGGCGCGAATTCGCCGAGTGCGTCGATGCGCTGGCCGCGGGCTTCCTCGCCCTCGGGCTCGAGCGCGGCGCCCGCATCGGCATCTGGTCGATGAACCGGCCGGAATGGACGCTGACGCAATTCGCCGCCGCCAAGGCCGGGCTGATCCTCGTGACCATCAATCCGGCCTATCGGCTGAGCGAGCTTGAATTCGCGCTTGCCAAGGTCGGCTGCGCGGCGCTGGTCACCGCCACGGCCTTCAAGACCTCCGCCTATATGGAGATGCTGAACACGCTGATCCCCGAGCTGTCGCAATCGCAGCCCGGCGCGCTGCAATCGGCGAAGCTGCCGCATCTGCGCGCGGTGATTCAGATCGGCGGCCCGACATGCCCCGGCGCCGTCGCCTTCGACGACCTCGCGCAGATGGGCGGTGCGCGCCATCGCGAGGCGCTTGCCGCGCTCGCCGACAGGCTGCAATTCGACGACGCGGTCAACATTCAGTTCACCAGCGGCACCACCGGCTCGCCCAAGGGCGTGACGCTGACGCATCACAACATCCTCAACAACGGTTACTTCGTCGGCCGCGCGATGAAGCTCACCGAGCAGGACCGGATCTGCATTCCGGTGCCGCTGTATCACTGCTTCGGCATGGTGATGGGCAATCTCGCCGCGGTCACCAGCGGCGCCACCATGGTGTATCCGGGCGAGGGCTTCGATCCGCTCGCTACGCTGCAGACCGCGTCCCGGGAGAAATGTACGGCGCTGTACGGCGTGCCGACGATGTTCATCGCCGAGCTCGACCATCCGGAGTTCGCGAGTTTCGACCTGTCGTCGCTGCGCACCGGCATCATGGCGGGCGCGCCGTGCCCGGTCGAGGTGATGCGTCGCGTCAACGACCAGATGAACATGCGCGAGGTCACGATCGCCTATGGGATGACCGAAACCAGCCCGGTCAGCTTCCAGAGCGCGGTCGACGATCCGGAACAGCGGCGGGTCTCGACGGTCGGCCGCATCCATCCGCATGTCGAGGTCAAGGTGGTCGATCTCGAAGGCCGGATCGTGCCGCGCGGGCAGCGCGGCGAACTCTGCACCCGCGGCTACAGCATCATGCTCGGCTATTGGGACGAGGCGGAAAAGACCGCCGATGTGCTCGACCGCACCGGCTGGATGCACACCGGCGATCTCGCGGTGATCGACGACGAAGGCTTCTGCAACATCGTCGGCCGCATCAAGGACATGGTGATCCGCGGCGGCGAAAATCTGTATCCGCGCGAGATCGAGGAATTCCTGTATCGCCACCCCAAGATCCAGGACGTCCAGATTTTCGGCGTCGCCGATCATCGCTACGGCGAGGAACTATGCGCCTGGGTCCGCGTCCGATCCGGCGAAAAGCTCACTGCCGACGAAATCCGCGCCTTTTGTCAGGGCCAGATCGCCCACAACAAGATCCCGCGCTACATCGAATTCGTCGACGAGTTTCCGATGACGGTGACCGGCAAGATCCAGAAATTCGTGATGCGCGAGAAGGTCGAGTCCAAGCTCGGGCTGGTGGCGGCGAAGACGGCGTGATCTGTCTTCGCACGTCGTAAAGAGTTTCGACGTCATTCCGGGGCGCGCGAAGCGCGAACACGGAATCCCGAACTGTTCTGCGGAGAGAGAGTCCGGGGTCGCGAGCTTGCGCCCGCGCCCCGGAACGACTCGGGGGAGAGTTGTTGCTTACACCGGCAGCCCGTGCTGCTGCGCCAGCTCCTTCAGCGACACCTGCGGCCGGGCGCCGATGTGCTGGATCACTTCGGCGGCGGCCAGCGCGGCGAGCCGGCCGGCGTTCTCGTAGCCGGCGTTACGGACCAGTCCGAACAGGAAGCCCGCGGCGAACAGATCGCCCGCGCCGGTGGTGTCGACCAGCGTGTCGATCTTCGCCGCCGGCACCAGCGTGATGTTGTTTTCCTCGACCACCGCGCAGCCTTTCTCGCTGCGGGTGACGACGCCGAGCGGAACATCCAGCGCGAGCTGCTTCAGCGCAGTGTCGAAATCCGAAGTCTGATACAGCGAGTGCAGCTCGGACTCGTTGGCGAAGATCAGGTCGACGGTGCGGGAGCGCATCAGTTCGATGAATTCGCCGCGATAGCGGTCGACGCAGAACGAATCCGACAGCGTCAGCGCCACCTTGCGGCCGGCGCCGTGCGCGATCTTCGACGCCTTGAGGAAGGCCTCCTTGGCCTGCGGCGGGTCCCACAGATAGCCTTCCAGATAGGTAATCGCCGCCGCCGCGATCTGCGCTTCGTCGATGTCGGCCGGTCCCAGATCCTGCGCCGCGCCGAGATAGGTGTTCATGGTGCGCTCGCCGTCCGGCGTCACCAGAATGTAGGAGCAGCCGGTGGCGGGGCCGTCCGACGCCGGCCTGGTGTCGAACGTCACGCCGGCGGCGCGGATGTCGTGACTGTAGAGCTTGCCGATCTGGTCGTCCTTGACCTTGCCGACATAGACGGCGCGCGCGCCGAACGAGGCGAGGCCGACGATGGTGTTGGCGGCGGAGCCGCCGGAAATCTCGGTGGCCATCCCCATGTCGGCGTAGATCGCCGCGGCGCGGGCCTCGTCGATCAGCGCCATGCCGCCTTTGGCCATGCCGTGACGGACCAGGAAGTCGTCCTCGGTGCGCACCAGCACGTCGAAGATCGCATTGCCGATGCCGAGGACGTCGTATTGGGCTGAGCTCATCGAGATCGATTCCGTTGCGGCGAGGGACGGGGAATCCGCAATATTGCGGGACAAAACCGGTGCATCGCCGGCTGCGCGAAGGCGCGCCGGCCTATCACGTTCGGCCCTGAGGCGGCAAGCGCGGGACATTCCCAGATGGTCGAGCCCGGCCATGACGGTGGGCGTTGGAGGCTTCGCCGGCCAACATGACCACCGCCTTTACAATCAACCACGAGACCAGGCCGGACAAAGCCCCCGCGCGCGCCAATCAAGCTATAAGCTTCGCATGATCCGTCCCATCCTCACCGTCTCCGCCGGAACGCTGTCGTCGCGCCTGTTGGGATTCGTTCGCGATGCGCTGGTCGCGGCGCTGCTCGGCGCGGGCGTCGTCGCCGACGCATTCCTGCTGGCGTTTCAGCTCGTCAATGTGGCGCGGCGGCTGCTCACCGAAGGCGCGCTCAATGCGGCGCTGGTGCCGGCGTGGTTGCGGGTGCGCGAGCACAATGGCGCGGTGGCGGCTGCGGCCTATGCCGGAAGGCTGCTCGGCACCGTGGCGCTGGCGACGCTGCTGCTGGCGCTGTTGCTCGGCGTGTTCATGCCGCTGCTGATCGCGCTGCTGGCGCCGGGTTTCGTCGGCCATCCGACGCTGCTGATGGCGACGCGCGATGCGCGGCTGATGCTGCCTTATCTGGCGTTCGCCGGTCCGGTCGCGGTGATGATGGGGCTGTTCAACGCGCAGGGCAAAGTCGGCCTGACCGCGTTCTCGCCGCTGCTGTTCAACGTCGCGCTGATCGTCGTCACCGCGGCGCTGTTACTCTGGCACGCCAATGACACCCAGGCCGCGCTGATCCTGTCCGCCACCATCGGCGTCGCCGGACTGATGCAGCTCGGTATTGTTGTCTTCAACGGCCGCGGCGAACGGCTGGCGACGCCGTTGCGAGCGTCGTTCGATCCGTCGATGCGGGCGTTCTTCGCCAAGGCGATCCCCGGCATGATCGCCAATTCCGGGCCGCAGCTCTTGATCGTGGTCGGCGCGATCGTGGCGTCGTCGAAACCGTCTGCGGTGTCGTGGCTGTATTTCGCCAACCGGCTGATCGAGCTGCCGCTCGGCATTGTCGGCGTGGCGATGGGCGCTGTGCTGGTGCCGGAACTGGCGCGCGCGGTGCGCGGCAACGATCGCGCCGCGTTGTCGGACGCGGCTTCGCGCGGGCTCGAGCTTGCGATCGGCGTGGCGCTGCCGGCGATGCTCGGGCTGATCGTGCTGCGCGAGCCGATCGTGCGCGTGCTGTTCGAGCATGGCGCGTTCACGGCCTCCGACACCGCGGCGACCGCGCTGGCGCTGGGGCTGCTGGCGCTCGGCCTGCCGGCGCAGGTGCTCGCCAAGACCTGGTCGGCGGCGTTCTTCGCCCGCGAGGACACCAGCACGCCGCTGTTCGCCACGCTTGTCGCGCTCGGCGTCGCGCTCGCCGCCGCGCTGCTGCTCGGGCGGCTGTATGGCGCAAGCGGCGTCGCCGCCGCGATCGCGCTCGGCGCCTGGAGCAATGCTGCCCTGCTGCTCGGGCGTGGCCTCGCCCGCTTCGGCGTCGCGATCGATCCGGCCGCGCGCCGCCGCGTCGCGCTGATCGTGCTTGCGGCCGGCGCGATGGGCGGTCTGCTATGGCTGAAGGCCGGTTTCGTGCTCCCGCTGGTCGCCGAGGCCTCGACGCTGGCGCAGGCCGCCGTGCTCGGCGTCCTGATCGCCGGCGGCCTGATCATCTACGCCGCGCTGCTGATCCTGTTCGGGGTGGTGCGCCCGGCCGCGGCGCTGGGGGCGCTGCGGCGGCCGCGCGGCTTGCGTGGCTAGCCTGCCCGTGTCAATGGACGGCGCGCCGAATTCCGCGATCGGAGCGGCGCCGTTCGATCACGCGCAGGAACTGAACATGACCACTCAACGGGTTTTCTCCGGGGTCCAGCCGACCGGCAATCTGCATCTCGGCAACTACCTCGGTGCGATCGTGAATTTCGTGAAGCTGCAGGAGACTCACAACTGCATCTATTGCGTGGTCGATCTGCACGCGATCACCGTTCCGGTGACGGTCTGGGGCGGACCCGACGAGCTGCGCCGCAACACCCGCGAAGTCACCGCGGCGTTCATCGCGGCCGGCATCGACCCGAACAAGCACATCATCTTCAACCAGAGCCAGGTCGCCGAGCACGCCGAACTCGCCTGGGTGTTCAACTGCGTCGCCCGTCTCGGCTGGCTCAACCGCATGACCCAGTTCAAGGAGAAGGCCGGCAAGGACCGTGAGAACGCCTCCATTGGACTATATGACTACCCGGTGCTGATGGCGTCCGACATTCTGGTCTACCGCGCCACCCATGTGCCGGTCGGCGAGGACCAGAAGCAGCATCTGGAACTGACCCGCGACATCGCCCAGAAGTTCAACAACGACTTCGCGGAGTCGATCGCGGCGCAGGGGCTCGGCGACAGTTACTTCCCGATGCCGGAGCCGGTGATCACCGGCCCCGCGACGCGGGTGATGAGCCTGCGCGACGGCACCAAGAAGATGTCGAAGTCCGACCCGTCCGACTATTCGCGTATCAACCTCACCGACGACGCCGACGCGATCGCGCAGAAGATCCGGAAAGCGAAGACCGATCCGGAGCCGCTGCCGTCCGAGGAGAAGGGGCTGGAGACCCGGCCCGAGGCCGACAATCTGGTCGGTATCTACGCGGCGCTGGCCGGCAAGCCGAAGACCGACGTGCTCGCCGAATTCGGCGGCGCGCAGTTCTCGGCGTTCAAATCGAGCCTGGTCGATCTCGCGGTCGAGAAACTGTCGCCGATCGCCGGCGAGATGAAGCGGCTGTCGGCCGACCACGGCTATGTCGATAGCGTGCTGGCTTCGGGTAGCGACCGCGCCCGTGTGATCGCCGCCGAGACCATGGTGGGCGTGAAAGACATCATGGGCATGGTGCGGAAGCGCTAACGCGGCATTCGCCGGGCTTGCTGCGTCATCCTTGAGGCGCGCTGCGCTCGCCTCGGGATGACTGCGCCGTGCGCTGGCGTACGTCGTTGAGCGCATTGACGCTGCCGCTTGTCCATTGCCGCGCCGCCGTGGCAGCATGGACGCGCCGCGCGGGCGCGCGCTTGATCATGGGGGCTCATGTCAACGCAGCGACAAAGCTACCGGCCGGATCACCGGCCGAAATGTCTGGTGATCGTCGACGACACCGCCGAATGGGATCGCGCGGTGTACTATGCCAGCCGCTGGGCGGTGCGGGTCGGCGGCGGCGTGGTGATGCTGCGGGTGATCGAGATCCTCGACCAGAACCAGCAATGGCTCGGGGTTGCCGATGTGATGCGCGCCGAGGCGATCGAGATCGCCGAGCAGGCGCTCGACCGCGCCTCCGGCCGCGCCAACGGCGTCGCCGGGATCACCCCCGAACGGGTGATCCGCGAGGGCGACACCATCGCGCAGGTCCGCAAGGTGATCGAGAGCGACGTCGACATCACCACGCTCGTGCTCGCGGCCGGCGACGGCCCGGAAGGCCCGGGCCCGATCGTCACCGCGATGGTCCGCCATCTCGGCTCGTTCCCGGTTCCGGTGGTGATGGTGGCGTCCGGCCTGACCGACGACGACATCGACGCGCTGAGCTGAAGGAGCGGCCGGCCAACTCGAAAAATTGAATTGTTTCAGGCTGAAAGCCTGTTCCACTTTTGGCTCATCGGCTTGATCGTGCGTTCCGCGACGCCATCTGCTACACACAACCCACGCACCGGCCTTGAACCGGCGACGACGGAGACCTTGCATGTTCATCCAGACCGAACCCACGCCGAATCCCGCCACCCTGAAGTTCATTCCCGGCCGCGTCGTGCTCGACAGCGGCACGATGGAATTCACCGACCGCAAGCAGGCGGCGCGCTCGCCTCTGGCCGAACGGCTGTTCGAGGTCGAAGGCGTCAGCGGGGTATTCTACGGCAGCGATTTCGTCACCGTCACCAAGGACGGCGCCGGCGACTGGCAGCACCTCAAGCCGGCGATCCTCGGCGCGATCATGGAGCACTACATGTCCGGCGCGCCGATCATGGCGGACGGACGGGTCGACGGCGACGAGACCGATGAGGACGAATTCTTCGCCGAGCGCGACGCCGAGACGGTCGAGATCATCAAGGATCTGATCGAAACAAGGGTGCGCCCCGCGGTCGCCAATGACGGCGGCGACATCACCTTCCGCGGCTTCAAGGACGGCGTCGTCTATCTGGCCATGAAGGGCGCATGTTCGGGCTGTCCGTCGTCGACAGCGACGCTGCAGCACGGCATCCAGAACCTGCTGAAGCACTTCGTGCCGGAAGTGGTCGAAGTCCGACCGGTCTGACCTGATCTCCGCGCGCTGCCTGACGGACCGCATGGTGCATCGCGCCATGCGTGACGTTGCCAGCGAATCTCTGTCGATCGTGTCCGCCAGGCCATGACGCGCCGGTCGCATTGCTGATATACTAGGCAAATGTTGATCCTCGCCATCGATACTGCGCTCGACGCCTGCGCCGCAGCGGTGCTTGACACCGATGTCAATCGGCTGCTCGCGCGCGAGTCGCAGCCGATGCAGCGCGGCCATGCCGAGGCGCTGATGCCTTTGCTCGGCCGCGTGATGCAGTCCTCCGGAATCGGCTTTGCCGATCTCGATCGCATCGCGGTTACCACCGGACCTGGTAGTTTTACCGGGCTGCGGGTCGGGCTGTCAGCGGCGCGTGGCATCGCACTCGCCGCCGGCAAGCCGGTGGTCGGGCTCACCACCTTGTCGGCTTTTGCGGCGCCGCTGGTCAGCGAGCGCGACGACACGCCGATCCTGTCGGCGATCGATGCGCGGCACGATCAGGTCTACTATCAACTCGTCAGCGGCAACGGCACCCGCCTGGTGCGGCCGCGCGTTGCACCGATCGCCGAGGCGCTGGAGGCGGTCCGCCATGGCGCGCCACGGCTGGTCGGCAATGCGGCGGGGCTGCTCGCCGCGCGCTGGCCGGCGCTGACTCCGCCGGCGCCGCTGATCGATCAGCAGCCGGCCCCGGATATCCTGTGGGTCGCCTGGCTCGGCGCCGCCGCGAATCCCGAAACCGCGCCTGCGCGGCCGTTCTATCTGCGCGCGCCGGACGCCAGGCCGCAGGCCGATGCGCTGGCGCGGTCGCAACAGCCCGCCGCATGACACTGAGCCGATGATGACATGGTTGGCCGAATTCTGGGGTTACGCCGACGCCCTGGTCGAACCCGCGACGCTGAGCGACAGCCCGAAGCTGGCGCAGCTCCACGCCGCGTCGTTCCACAGCGGCTGGAGCGAAGAGGAGTTCGCCGACCTTTTGAGCCAGCGCAACACGCTGGTGCACCGATTGCGTATGGGACGTAGGATCATCGGTTTCATCGCCTCCCGATTCGGGGCGGATGAAGCCGAGATACTCTCCGTCGCGGTGGCCTCCGGTTACCGGGGTCGGGGTTTGTCGCGAGAGCTGTTACTGACGCATCTCGGTCATCTCGCCGGCCGCGGTGTCGCCAAAGTGTTTCTCGAGGTCGAGGAAAACAACCAGCCGGCGCGGCGTCTCTATCAGCGCTCCGGTTTCGAAATTGTCGGGCGCCGCGAGCGCTACTACCGGCAGCCCGACGGCGAGCAATTGAACGCATTGATAATGCGTCGCGACTTGTCCTAGTTTCCGCGCGATGGCACAAGTGCTCGTCGCTCCGTCCAATTCCAACAAGCGTTGACGCCCGATGTCCGAATTGAAGGCTACTGAAATCGAAGCCCGCTGCGCCGCCACCGGTATGCGCATGACGGAACAGCGTCGCGTGATTGCACGGGTCCTCGCAGAGGCGGTCGATCATCCGGACGTGGAGGAACTCTACACCCGCTGCGTCGCCGTCGACGACAAGATCTCGATCTCGACCGTGTACCGCACCGTCAAGCTGTTCGAGGACGCCGGCATCATCGAGCGGCACGATTTCCGCGAAGGCCGTGCCCGCTACGAGCAGATGCGCGACAGCCATCATGATCATCTGATCAATCTGCGCGACGGCAAAGTGATCGAGTTCACCAACGAAGAGATCGAGAAGCTGCAGGCCGAGATCGCCCGCAAGCTCGGCTACAGGCTGGTCGACCATCGGCTCGAACTGTATTGCGTCCCGCTCGACGACGACAAGACCTGAGCCGGTCCCATCCCTTCATCTCGAAACGATCGGCTGCGGGGCGTCATCGCCGCGCAGCCTTGTCGCGTCGCGCGCTGATATTTTGCGGACCCGCATGAGGCCCGACCTCGTTATCTTCGATTGCGACGGCGTCCTGGTCGATAGCGAAGTGATTTCCTGCCGCGTTCACGCCGAGACGCTGACCCGCCACGGCTATCCGATCACCACCGAACAGGTCGCCGAACGCTTTCTCGGCCGGTCCAGCCGTGAGGCCCGGCGCGAGATCGAGGCCGAACTCGGCCGCGTCTTCAGCGACGACCTCGAAGCCCAGTTAGTCGCCGACGTCCTGCGCAGCTTCGCCGAGAGCCTTGAACCGATTCCGCATATCACCGCCGCGCTCGACGCGCTCACGCAGCCGGTCTGCGTCGCCTCCAGCGGCACGCTGGAGCGCATCGCTTTCGCACTGAACCGCACCGGCCTGTATCGGCGCTTTGCGCCGAACTTGTTTTCTGCCGAGCAGGTCGCCCACGGCAAGCCGGCGCCGGATCTGTTTCTTCATGCGGCGCGGCAGATGGGCGTGCCGCCGTCGCGCTGCGTGGTGATCGAGGACAGCGTCCCGGGCATCCTCGGCGCCAGGGCGGCCGGGATGACGGCGCTGGGCTTCGTCGGCGGCAGCCATTGCCTGCCGGGGATGGACGCCCGCCTGCGCGCGGCGGGGGCTTCCGTGATCTTTGATGATATGCGGCAATTATCTGATTTTATTATATAAAATTACTCATTTGTTGGTCGCGTCGGCGCCGCCGGCTGGATTTCGCCGGCTTTCGCCTGTAAGGCAGGGCGATCCTCATCCTCAAACCACGGTTGTCATGGCCCCGCCGCGCAAGCTGCACATCAAGTCCTATGGTTGTCAGATGAATGTCTACGATGCCCAGCGCATGGTGGACGTGCTGGCGCCCGAGGGCTTTGTCGAGACCGCGACGGTGGACGACGCCGATCTGGTGATCCTCAACACCTGCCACATTCGCGAGAAGGCCTCCGAGAAGGTGTATTCGGAGCTCGGCCGGCTGCGTCTGGCGCGCGACGAGGCGGCAAGTTCCGGCCGCCGGATGCAGATCGCGGTCGCCGGCTGCGTTGCGCAGGCGGAGGGCGAGGAGATCGTCCGCCGCGCCCCCGTGGTCGACGTCGTGGTCGGGCCGCAGAGCTATCACCATCTGCCGCAGCTTCTGGCGCGCGCCGAAGAGACCGGCCGCGCGCTCGAAACCGAATTTCCGGTCGAGGACAAATTCGGTTTCCTGCCGCAGCCGCGGCCGGAAACCATCCGTGCCCGCGGCATTTCGGCTTTCGTCACCGTGCAGGAGGGCTGCGACAAGTTTTGCACCTTCTGCGTGGTGCCCTACACCCGCGGCGCCGAAGTCTCGCGCCCGGTGTCGGCGATCATCGACGACGTCAAGCGCCTCGCCGACAACGGCGTCCGCGAGATCACGCTGATCGGCCAGAACGTCAACGCCTATCATGGCGAGGGGCCGGACGGCCGCGCCTGGACGCTCGGCCGCCTGCTGAGCCGGCTCGCCGCCGTGCCGGGCATCGTCCGGCTGCGTTATTCCACCAGCCATCCCAACGACGTCGATGACGAGCTGATCGAAGCGCATCGCGACCTCGACGCGCTGATGCCGTTCGTGCATCTGCCGGTGCAGTCCGGATCGGACCCGATTCTGGCCGCCATGAACCGCAAGCACACCGCCGCCGATTATCGCCGGGTGATCGACCGGTTCCGTGCGGCGCGGCCGCAGATCGCCTTCTCATCGGATTTTATCGTTGGGTTCCCGGGCGAGACCGAGGCGGATTTCGTCGCCACCCTCGCACTGGTCACACAAATCGGTTACGCTGGCGCATATTCGTTCAAATATTCGCCGCGGCCCGGCACGCCCGCGGCGGACATGCAGGAGATGGTGCCCGCAGCGGTGATGGATGAGCGTTTGGAGCGGCTCCAGCAATTGATCGACAGTCAGCAATCGGCCTTCAACAAGGCGGCGATCGGCCAGACCGTGGATGTGCTGTTCGAGCGCGCCGGCCGCAAGCCGGGCCAGATCGTCGGCCGCACCGCCTATCTGCAGCCCGCCCATGTGTTTCCAGGCCCGATGTTTCTAGGTCCCGGGATGGCGCCCGACAGCCTCGTCGGGCAGATCCTTCCGGTCCGGGTCGATAGCCTCGAGCGTTACAGCCTGCTCGGCGAACTGGCGGCCAAGCCGCCGCAGCATGCTCGTCCTTTGGCCGCCACTGGAGCCTGAGCCCCTTGGCAAAAAGCGCATCGGATTCGTCCTCGCTGATTTCCCGCCGCAAGCTCGAACGCGACAGCCAGACCCCGCCCGAGACCCAAGTGGTCGTCGCCTTCGACGACAACCGCGCCGCCTCGGCGCTGGTCGGGCCGTATGGCCAGAACCTCGCCCAGATCGAGCGCAGGCTCGCCGTGGTGGTGGATTCGCGTGGCAACCACATCACCATCGCGGGCGCGCGCGAGAGCTGCGACGCCGCGCGACGGGTGCTGGAGACGCTGTACGCCCAGGCGGTGTCGGGCAGTGATCTCAGCCAGGGCGATGTCGACGGCGCGATCCGCGCGGTGATCGCGCAGGGCTCGCTGTTCGAGTTCGACAGCAAGCCGGCGGCGGGCGCGTTCGAGGCGATCAACCTGCGCAAGCGCCCGGTTCGGGCGCGCACCGCGGCGCAGGATTCCTACATCCGCGCGCTGAAGCGCCACGAGCTGGTGTTCGGCGTCGGGCCAGCCGGCACCGGCAAGACCTGGCTGGCGGTCGCCCATGCCGCGCAATTGTTCGAGCGCAAGGAGGTCGACAAGATCATCCTGACCCGCCCGGCGGTCGAGGCCGGCGAGCGGCTCGGCTTTCTGCCGGGCGATCTGCGCGAGAAGGTCGATCCTTACTTACGCCCGATCTACGACGCGCTGTACGATCTGATGGATTCGCGCATCGTCGAGCGCGCGCTGCAGACCAACGAGATCGAGATCGCGCCGCTGGCTTTCATGCGCGGCCGCACCCTGACCAACGCCGCGATCATCCTCGACGAGGCTCAGAATACCACCTCGATGCAGATGAAGATGTTTCTCACCCGGCTCGGCGAGAACAGTCGTATGATCGTCACCGGCGATCCGAGCCAGGTCGATCTGCCGAACGGCCAGACCTCGGGTTTGTCCGAGGCGGTGCGGCTGTTGTCGGGCGTCGAGGGCATCGCCCAGGTGAAGTTCACCGCGGAGGACGTCATTCGCCACGAATTGGTGGCGCGGATCGTCGCCGCCTATGAGGGGGCCCCGCCGAAGCCGGCGGGCGGCGCAGCCTGATGCCACAATCCAACGCCGGGGGCCGTTCCGATTGCATCGGGGCGGCTCGGGACAGTAGTTTCGAGCCGATGAGTAGTTCAGCCATTCCCGCCACCGAGGTCGTGATTGCCGCCGATTGCTGGCAAGCCGAGGCCTCCGCCGAATCCGTCGTGCTGCGCGCGATCGAAGCCGCGGCGACGATGATCGACGCCGACACCGGCGACGCCGAGCTTGCGGTCATGCTCACCGACGACGACGGCGTCCGCGCGCTCAACGCGTCCTATCGCGGCATCGACAAGCCGACCAACGTCTTGTCGTTTCCGGCGCCGCAGCCCGACTATCAGGATGCCTGTCAGGACTCCGGCGGTGCGCCGCAGATGCTCGGCGACATCGCGATCGCGTATCAGACGGTGCGCCGCGAAGCCGACGACGAGGGCAAGCCGTTCGCTGATCATCTCAGCCATCTCGCGGTCCATGGCTTTCTGCATCTGGTCGGCTACGATCACGAGACCGACGCCGAGGCCGAAACGATGGAATCCACCGAGCGCAGCATTCTCGCGGGTCTGGGTATTCCGGATCCCTATGCTGATCAGGATCGGGTGAGCTGACATGCCGGACGGCGACAGTACGCAGAACGCAGCGCAACCAGCGGAGCAGGACTTAAGCCGGCAGCAATTGCCGGCGGTGGTGCATCAGGGCGAGGTACTCCGGCCGGTGGCCGGCGCCTGGCTGATCCGCGCGATCCGCTCGCTGTTCGGGTGGAAGCCCGGCTCGGTGCGCGACGATCTGCAGGTCGTGCTCGATACCAGCCCGCCCGACGACACCGGCTTCACCGCGCTCGAGCGCACCATGCTGCGCAACATCCTCGGGCTGCACGAGCGCCGGATCGCCGACGTGATGGTGCATCGCGCCGACATCGTCGCGATCAAGCAGGAGATTCCGCTCGGCGAACTAATGAGTCTGTTCGAGGGCGCGGCGCATTCCCGCCTCGTGGTCTACAACGAGACGCTCGACGATCCGGTCGGCCTGGTCCACATCCGCGATCTCGTCGCGTTCATGACCGCGAAGGCCAAGGTCGCGCCGCAGACCGTGGCCAAGCGTAAGAAGACGCTGCCGGCCGGGCTCGATCTGCGCGCGATCGATCTGAAGATGCCGCTCACCGAGACCGGCATCATCCGCAAATTGTTGTACGTGCCGCCGTCGATGCGGGCGATCGATCTGCTCGCGCAGATGCAGGCGGCGCGGATCCATCTCGCGCTGGTGGTCGACGAATATGGCGGCACCGACGGCCTGGTGTCGATCGAGGACATCGTCGAACAGATCGTCGGCGAGATCGATGATGAGCACGACAGCGCCGAGCCACCCTCGATCGTGCGGCAGCCCGACGGCTCGTTCATCGCCGATGCGCGCACCAGCCTCGAGGATGCGAGCGTGATGATCGGTGACGACTTTGTGACCGGCGAGGCCGGCGAGGACGTCGAGACGCTCGGCGGCTATCTGGTCAATCACGTCGGCCGCCTGCCGGTGCGCGGCGAAGTGATTTCCGGCCCCGGTAATTTCGAGATCGAGGTGCTGGACGCCGACCCGCGCCGCGTCAAGCGGCTGCGCATCGGCATCCGCAAGGAACGCGCCGTCGCGCGGCCGCGTGAGACGCGCCGGCGCGAACCGGCGTCCGATCAGCCTGCAACTGCGCCCACCGATACGACCAATCCGAATCCTTCGCCGCCCGGCGAGTGAGCGAGCACGACGTGAAATTGCCGAATCTGCCGAGCCTGGTCGCGTCGAGCATCATCCTCGCATGGGGCTGGAAGCGTGCAGCCATCGCCTTCGTCGCCGGTGCGCTGTCGTCGCTGGCGATGGCGCCGTTCAACGCCTGGCCGATCCTGTTCGTCACTTTCCCGGTGGCGGTGTGGCTGATCGACGGCGCCGGCGCCGGCAGATGGCGCGGTGTGCCCGCCGCGGCGCTGAGCGGCTGGTGGTTCGGTTTCGGTTACTTCGTCCCGGGACTGTACTGGATCGGCTACGCCTTCCTGGTCGACGCCCAGACCTTCGCGTGGCTGCTGCCGGTCGCGATCTGCGGACTACCGGCCTATCTGGCGCTGTTCACCGCGCTCGGCTTCGCGCTGGCGCGGCTGTTATGGGGGCGGGGCGCGGTCCGTGTGCTCGCGCTCGCGGTCAGTCTGACGATCGGCGAATGGCTGCGCGGACACCTGCTGACCGGCTTTCCGTGGAATGCGTTCGGCTATGCGCTCACCGAACCGCTGGCGCTGGCGCAGAGCGTCTCGCTGATCGGAATCTGGGGCCTGACCCTGCTGGCGGTGGCGATCTTCGCCAGCCCCGCGACGCTGTTCGACGACGGCGCCGATACTCGCCGCCGCTGGCTCGCGCCCACCGCCGCGCTCGGCCTGCTGATCGCGATGGCGGTGTACGGTAGCGTCCGGTTGCAGATCACGCCGACGCGGCTGGTCGAAGGGGTGCGGTTGCGGATCATGCAGCCCGATGTGCAACAGGATCGGCGCTTCAACTACGCCGCTAAGGCTGAAGTGATGCAGAAATACCTCACGTTGTCGGATCGCTCCACCGGGCCCGGTTCCACCGGCGTGCGCGATGCCACGCTGTTGATCTGGCCGGAATCAGCTTTTCCGTTTTTCCTCACGCGCGAAGCCGATGCGATGGCGCAAATCGCCGAACTGTTGCCGAAAGGCACCATTCTGCTGACCGGCGCGGTGAGGCCCCCGGAGATGCCGCCGGGCCGCCGCATCACCCGCGCCTACAACTCGATCTATGCGATCGATCACGACGGTTCGATTCTCGCCGTCTACGACAAGCTTCATCTGGTGCCGTTCGGCGAGTTTCTGCCGTTTCAGAATCTCATGGAGAAGATCGGCTTCGTGCAACTCACCAAGGTGCAGGGCGGATTTCTCCCCGGCGTGAAGCGGCAGAATATCGACCTACCGAAGGCGCCGCCGCTGTTGCCGCTGATTTGTTACGAAGCGATCTTCCCCGATGAGATCGAGATTCGCGGCTCGCGTCCCGGGTGGATTCTAAATCTCACCAATGACGGCTGGTTCGGCGTCTCCACCGGTCCCTATCAGCATCTGCAGCAGGCGCGAATGCGCGCTGTCGAACAGGGGCTGCCGCTGGTGAGGGCCGCGAATACCGGGATATCTGCGGTGATCGATCCGGTGGGACGGATCGTCGGACGGCTCGATCTCGGCGTCGAAGGCGTGCTCGACGCGAGTCTGCCGTCACAAATCGCGCCGACCGTTTACGCGCGCGTGGGCGATGTTCCTGCTGCTGTTCTTGTTGCGCTTTCCATGACGCTTGTACTATTACGAAGACGAGCACCACCCCGGTGATAGTACGCAAAACGGCCGCGCAACCAGAGATTAAGTTCGACGAAATTCGCACGTACGTAAATTGCGTTCATCTATTGGCGTATATTAACGCCGGCATCCGAAGACATTTGACGGCTCCGATATTTAAGGCGTATTCCAATCCGCATTCGCTTGCCGTTCGCGTATGCACGTGCCTTGAGGAGTAACTGAGATGTCGACCAAAGCGCCCAATCCTGTTGACAAATACGTCGGCAGCCGCGTGCGCATGCGGCGCATCATGCTTGGCATGAGTCAGGAAAAACTCGGCGAAGCATTGGGGCTGACCTTCCAGCAAGTTCAGAAATACGAGAAGGGCACCAATCGCGTCGGCGCCAGCCGGATTCAGCAGATCTCGGAAATTCTCCAGGTGCCGGTGTCGTTTCTGTTCGAAGGCGGCCCGAGCGGCGGCCTCGCCAACGCTAACGGTTTCAGCGAAGCGCCGTCTCCGTCGTATGTTTCGGACTTTCTCGCGACTTCCGAAGGACTGGCGCTGACGCGCGCCTTCACCAAGATTTCCGATGCCAAGCTTCGCCGCAGCATCGTCGATCTGGTCGAGCAGATCGCCGCGCGTGAGCCGGCCGACGACCGATAGGCTCGGTAAATCCCTAACGCCGCGATGCCGTGCTGAGTAGTTCAGCGCCTTGGCTCGCGGCGATCATATTTTGTAGGTTGAGTAAATTCCGGCCCTGCACGCTAAGCTGGCTGATATATGATCACTATTGATCGTCGCGTTCAGACCAAGTGTTCCGTTCTGGGCCGACATAAACAAGTGTTCATCGACATGAATGAAACGGTTCATCATCAGGGCTCGTTCTTTGGGCGGCGCAAGGGTCACAAGCTTCGCGCGCATCAGGCCGATCTGGTCGACAATCTGCTGCCGCATCTCGCGCTCGATATCGAGCTGCCCGCACCCGAGACGCTCGCAGAGCTGTTCGATACGCCGGTCGAAGCCGTGCGTTTCGAAATCGGTTTCGGCGGCGGCGAGCATCTGATCGCCGAGGCGCTGGCGCATCCGGAGATCGGCTTCATCGGCGCCGAGCCTTACGTCAACGGCATGGCCAAGATTCTGGCCCGCATCGAAGATCAGAATATTCGCAATATCAGATTATTCGCCGGCGACGCCGCGGAACTGATGGCGTGGCTTCCGGCGCGCGCGTTGAAGCGTATCGATTTGATACACCCGGACCCGTGGCCGAAGCGTCGGCACTGGAAGCGGCGTTTCGTGCAGGATTCGATGATCGGCGCGATGGCGCGGGCGTTGATCGATGGCGGCGAGTTTCGATTCGTCAGCGACATCGACAGCTACAATGCATGGACGCTGGCGCATCTGCTGCGCGCGCCTGAATTCGATTGGACCGCCGAGCGCGCCGACGATTGGCGCAAGCCGTGGTCGGGCTACACGATGACGCGCTACGGTCGCAAAGCCGAGCGCGAGGGCCGACGCGCCAGCTATCTGCGCTTCCGCCGCATCGCCGCCTGATGCGCTTTTCGCGTAATGCCGGCGCCGAATGAGTGTTTTGGTTCGGAGACGCGCATCATCCCGAAAGTGGATGCCGGTTTTCGGAAATAATCATGCTCTGGTCGCGCCGCGCGACGCGGCATGATCACGGGCTCAGTTCATCGCCTGTCGCATTTTCCAGAAGCCGACCACCTGATGTGCGGTCGAGGGCGCCAGCCGTTCGAAATTCTGCCGCGCCTCCTCGACGTCGGGCGAGGACGGCATCCGGTCCGGCCCACGCCGCAGCCCGATCATCGCGCGCACCGTGGTCCAGTCGAGGCCGAGCGCCTTGCCGAGCATCAGCATCGGGTCGTGGCGTTCGCCCGCCATCAACGGGTCGAGCGTCGTGATCCGCACGCCGGACATCGCCGACAGCGCCGCCACCGTTTCCTCGTATTGGAATGCCCGGGCGAAGCTGAGCAGCGCCTGCTCGGTGAGGCCGCCGGCATTATGCAGCGCCACGATCGCGCGTTGCGCCGGCGCAAAGTCGCGCTTCACCGACGGCTGCATCGGCTCGCCGGTGAGTTCGCGCAGCGCGCGGTTGATCGCGATTCGGGCGCTCGGCGACGCCGTTTCGAACAGCTTCCGGCGCACCGGTTCGCTCGAGGACGCCAGCAGATCTTTCAACCGCGGCAACGACAGGTCGTCACGCACGCCGACGGCGACGGCCAGCACGCCGTCCTGTGCCGCGCGGCGGATCAGGCCGCTGAAGCCAAAGGCTGAAAACGCCGCGCCGGCATTCACCGCGACCATCCGCAACACGTCGCGATCGCCACGGCGGACGATCACGTCGGTGACCGGCGGCGAGATCGCCGGCCGCTCGGAGATCGCCATCAGATGGGTCTGGCCGCGCACTTCGGCGAGCTCCACCAGCGCGTCGTCGGTGATCTGCGTCGAGCGTCGCAACAGCGGCCCGGCAACGCCGATGTCCTCATCCTGCGCCAATTGCTCAATCAGCGTCGGCGGCGCGTTGCTGAGCGAGCAGAACCGCCGCGCCAGCTCGCCGCGCAGATCGCCGTCGGTGTCGGGTATCAGTCGCACCAGGACGCCGTCGAACACCGCGACATGTTCGGCGTTGAAATTCATCGCGCCTTGCACGAACAGGTCGGCGATCCGCCGCACGGCATCGGCGCGCCGCGCGGCATCGCCATGGCCGACGACGTCGTCCAGTTCGGGTGCGAGCAGAAGGGCGGCGGACATCCTGTTCCTTGACGAGACCGCATTCGGCGGTCGACGACACCCTAAATCTGTCGCATGAACGAACAGTTAGGCAGCAACGGGTTCCCTTCGCGCCCGGCCGGCGGCGAGCCCCGCGGATCGCGCCTGGTGCGGCGGCGGCGGGCGGCCCTTGCCGCTTGGCCGGAAAACCGCTATATCAAGGCCACTCAAGAAATTCTCATACGACCGCGTATCGAGAGTGGGCCCCCCGGGACCCGCTCTTTTTTGTTACCCGATCGCGAAAGCTCACCCGACCGCCTATGACCGATCCGATCGCAGATCCCGTCGTCCCCGATACGCTTGCCGAGCCGCGCCTGGTGGTCGAGCCCGGCGTTGCTGCGCGTTTCGCCGCGGTCGCAGAGCCCGTGCTGCAGGCGATGGGCTACCGGCTGGTGCGCATCAAAGTATCGGGCGAGGCCGGCTGCACCGTGCAGATCATGGCCGAGCGGCCCGACGGCACCATGCTGATCGACGATTGCGAGGCAGTCTCGCGGGCGCTGTCGCCGGTGCTCGACGTCACCGATCCGATCGACCGCGCCTATCGGCTGGAGATTTCGTCGCCCGGGATCGACCGGCCGCTGGTCCGCAGCTCGGATTTCGCCCGCTACAGCGGCCATCTGGTCAAGATCGAGATGGCGGTTCCGCATCAGGGCCGCAAGCGCTATCGCGGCCTGCTGGACGGCGTCGAGGGCGATGCGATCCGCATCCAGCGCGAGGGTGTGACCAAGGACGAAGACCCGCTGGTGCTGCTGCCGATGCACGACATCGGCGACGCGCGGCTGGTGCTGACCGACGAATTGGTCGCGGAATCGATGCGCCGCGGCAAGCAGGCCGAACGCGAGCTGAAGCAGAGCCTCGGGCTCGCGCCGCCGCCGCCGCCGCACGCCAAGCGCAGCGATCCGAAAAAGAGCAGCGCGCCGAAGCCCAAGCCGCTGACAAAGCCGGTGGTCAAGCCGGACGCCAAGCCCAAGCCGAAGAACACCAAGCAACACCGTCTCGCCGCCGACAGGTTGCGGCGTGGCGACACCGACCTGTCCGAGGGAGACTGACCATGGCCGTCAGCGCCAACAAGCTTGAATTGCTGCAGATCGCCGACGCGGTAGCGCGGGAGAAATCGATCGACCGCGGCATCGTGATCGCGGCGATGGAAGACGCGATCGCCAAGGCCGCGCGCGCCCGCTACGGCTCGGAGACCGACGTTCACGCCGAGATCGACGCCAAGAAGGGCGAGCTGCGGCTGTCGCGCCACATGCTGGTCGTCGATAAGGTCGAGAACGCCGCCAACCAGATTTCGCTGAAGGACGCGCAGCGCGCCAATCCCGGCGCGCAGATCGGCGACACCATCGCCGACACGCTGCCGCCGCTGGAATACGGCCGCATCGCCGCGCAGTCGGCCAAGCAGGTGATCGTGCAGAAGGTGCGCGAGGCCGAGCGCGACCGGCAATACATGGAGTTCAAGGACCGCATCGGCGACGTCGTCAACGGTGTCGTCAAGCGCGTCGAATACGGCAGCGTGATCGTCGATCTCGGCCGCGGCGAGGCGATCGTGCGCCGCGACGAGATGCTGCCGCGCGAATCGTTCCGCAACGGCGACCGCGTCCGCGCCTACATCTTCGACGTCCGCCGCGAGACCCGCGGCCCGCAGATCTTCCTGTCGCGCACCCACCCGCAATTCATGGCGAAGCTGTTTCAGCAGGAAGTGCCGGAAATCTACGACGGCATCGTCGAGATCAAGGCGGTCGCCCGCGATCCCGGCTCGCGCGCCAAAATCGGCGTGGTGTCGCGCGACAGCTCGGTCGATCCGGTCGGCGCCTGCGTCGGTATGCGCGGTTCGCGCGTCCAGGCGGTGGTCAACGAGCTGCAGGGCGAGAAGATCGACATCATCCCGTGGTCGCCCGACATCGCAACCTTCGTGGTCAACGCGCTGGCCCCGGCGGAAGTCTCGAAAGTCGTGATCGACGAAGACCGCGAGCGGATCGAGGTTGTCGTTCCGGACACCAATAACCAACTATCCCTTGCGATCGGTCGTCGCGGCCAGAACGTCCGTCTGGCGTCGCAGCTCACCGGCTGGGACATCGACATTCTGACCGAGACCGAGGAATCCGAGCGCCGCCAGGCCGATTTCGAGAATTCGACCCGGGTGTTCATGGAAGCGTTGAACGTCGACGAAGTGGTCGGCCAGCTGCTCGCCTCCGAAGGCTTCACCTCGGTCGAGGAACTGGCGATGGTCGATATCCGCGAACTGGCCTCGATCGAAGGTTTCGACGAGGAAACCGCGACCGAATTGCAGGCCCGCGCCGCCGAATATCTCGACCGCGTCGAGACCGAGCTGGAAGCGCGGCGGCAGGAACTCGGCGTCGAGGACGCGCTCAAGGACGTCCCCGGCGTTACCTCGAAGATGCTGGTCAAGCTCGGCGAGGGCGACGTCAAGACGGTCGAGGATCTGGCCGGCTGCGCCACCGACGATCTGGTCGGCTGGACCGAGCGCAAGGAAGGCGCCGAGCCGGTGAAGTATGCTGGCATTCTCGACGGCGTCGAGATGACGCGCGACGACGCCGAACATCTGATCATGCAGGCCCGCGTCAAGGCCGGCTGGATCACCGAGGAAGAACTCGCCCAGACTGCCGACAAGGGCGAGGACGCCGGTGCGGAGACCGAAGGCGCGGCGGAGTAAACCGCCCGCGCCTTGCGATCCGGGCCGATGTGTCTAGAGCATGATCCCGAAAATGGACGCCGGTTTTCGGACAAGACCATGCTCAAACGAACAAGCGAGAGCAGGATGACGATTTGAAGATAAGTCATTCTGCTCCAGAGCCGTGAAAGGCCTGTCGACCATATGTTTGCTGCCGCCGATGCTGCAGATCTCGACGACGGACCGCGGACCAAAAAGTCCGCGACCGAGCGGATGTGCGCAGTTTCGCGGCAGGTGCGGCCGACCGGCGAGCTGATCCGGTTCGTCGTCGCGCCGACCGGCGAGGTGGTCGCCGACCTGAAGCGCAAACTGCCCGGCCGCGGTCTCTGGATCACGGCATCGCGGGCGATGGTCGAGCAGGCGGTGCGCCGCAAGCTGTTCGCCCGAGGCTTCAAGCGCGACGTCAAGGCCGGGCCGACCCTGGCCGCCGACATCGAGCGGCTGCTGGTGCAATCGGCCTGCGACGCGTTGGCGATCGCCGCCAAGGCCCGCCAGGTGGTCTCTGGTTTCGGCAAGGTCAGCTCTGCACTGAAAAGTCGCGAGGCGGTGGCGATGATCCATGCCGCCGACGGCGCCGCCGATGGAATTCGCAAGCTCGACGCGGTTTCCCGCCAAATTGACGGGAATGAGACCGGGTTGCGTGATTTTCCCGTCATCACAGTGCTCAACTCCGAAGAATTGGATTTGGCATTGGGGCGGTCAAATGTGATACATGCTGCCGTGCTTGCGGGCCCGGCCGGACAAACATTCCTGTCGCGCTGCCAGATTCTGGTCCGATACCGGCTGGTGGACGACGGCGATGCCGCTGAGGCTATTGCTGGAACGCCGATCAACACGCCGAAAGACGCTGCTGACGTAGACGCTGCTGACGAAGAAGCTGCTGACGAAGTCTGTGCGAACGCGCACAACGTTGAGAGATTGGGACGACTGAATGGTTGATACGAAAACTCCTGGCGACAAGACTCTGTCGATGCCGACCAAGACCTTGACGCTGAAGCCGCGCGTCGAGCAGGGCGTCGTGCGCCAGAGCTTCAGCCACGGCCGTAGCAAGCAGGTGGTGGTCGAAAAACGCGGCAAGCGTCGCGCCGGCGGCGATGGCCCGGCCGAGCCGGCGGCGGCCGCGCCCGAGGTCGTCAAGAAGCCGACGCCTGCGCCCGCCGCGCCCGCGCGGCAGCAGCCCCGCCCGTCGCCGCAGCAGCAGGCGCGCAGCGGCATGGTGCTCAGGACCCTGACCGAGGACGAGCGCAGCGCCCGCGCCACCGCGCTCGCCGACGCGCGGGTGCGCGAGGTCGAGGAACGTCGTCTAGCCGAGATCGAGGCGCAGCGCCGCGCCGCCCAGGAACTGATCGACAAGGCCGAACGCGAAGCCGCCGAAGTGCGCCGCAAGGCCGAGGAAGAGCGTCACCGCCACGAAGAAGAAACCAAGCGCAAGGCCGAGACCGAGGCCAAGAAGCGTTTCGGCGAGACCGAGCCTGCCAAGAAGCCGGCTGACGGCCGGCCCGCCTCCACCAGCACCACCACCGCGCCGCGCGCGCCGGTGACCACGACGACGCGCCCGCCGGCGGTCGCCGCCGAAGCCGGCGACGACGACGAGGCGCCGCGCATGGTCCGCCGTGGCCCCGGCGGCGGCCCCGCCCGTCCGGCGCCCCCGCCGAAGCAGCCCGCCGCCAAGCCCGGCGCGTCGAAACAGCGCGGCCGCCTCACGCTGGTCACGGCGCTGACCGCCGACGACGTCCGCGAGCGTTCGATCGCCTCGTTCCGCCGCCGCACCCAGCGCCTGAAGGGCCACGCCTCGAACGAGCCGAAAGAAAAACTGGTGCGTGAAGTCATCGTCCCGGAAGCCATCTCGATCCAGGAGCTCGCCAACCGCATGTCGGAGCGGGCGGTGGACGTCATCCGCATGCTGATGAAGCAGGGCGCGATGCACAAGATCAACGACGTGATCGACGCCGACACTGCGCAGCTGATCGCCGAAGAACTGGGCCACACCGTCAAGCGCGTCGCCGCGTCCGACGTCGAAGAGGGCCTGTTCGATGTGGTCGACAATTCCACCGACACCGAGCCGCGTTCGCCGGTGGTGACCGTGATGGGCCACGTCGACCACGGCAAGACCTCGCTGCTCGACGCGTTGCGCCACGCCAATGTGGTGTCCGGCGAAGCCGGCGGCATCACGCAGCATATCGGCGCCTATCAGGTGACCTCGCCGGAGACCGGCACCAAGATCACCTTCATCGACACCCCCGGCCACGCCGCGTTCACCGCGATGCGCGCCCGCGGCGCCAAGGTCACCGACATCGTGATCCTGGTGGTCGCCGCCGACGACGGCGTGATGCCGCAGACCGTCGAGGCGATCAATCACGCCAAGGCGGCCGGCGTGCCGATCATCGTGGCGATCAACAAGATCGACAAGCCCGACGCCAAGCCGGAGCGCGTCCGCACCGAGCTGCTACAGTACAACGTGCAGGTGGAATCGCTCGGCGGCGACGTCGTCGACGTCGAGGTCTCGGCCAAGAACAAGACCAATCTCGACAAGCTGCTTGAGATGATCGCGCTGCAGGCCGAACTGCTCGACCTCAAGACCAACGAATCCCGTCCGGCCGAAGGCACCGTGATCGAAGCCAAGCTCGATCGCGGCCGTGGTCCGGTCGCGACCGTGCTGGTCCAGCGCGGCACGCTGAAGGTCGGCGACATCATCGTCGCCGGCGCCGAGATGGGCCGCGTCCGCGCGCTGATCTCCGATCAGGGCGACAACGTGGACTTTGCCGGTCCCTCGGTCCCGGTCGAGGTGCTCGGCTTCAACGGTCCGCCGGAAGCCGGCGATCGTCTCGCCGTGGTCGAGAACGAAGCCCGCGCCCGCCAGGTCACCAGCTATCGTGCGCATCAGAAGCGCGAGAAGGCCGCCTCCATCGTCGGAATGCGCGGTTCGCTCGAGCAGATGATGAGCCAGCTCAAGACCACCGGCCGCAAGGACTTCCCGCTGATCGTCAAGGCGGACGTGCAGGGCTCGCTCGAAGCGATCCTCGGCTCGCTGGAGAAGCTCGGCACCGACGAGGTCGCCGCGCGTATCCTGCATGCCGGCGTCGGCGGCATCTCGGAGAGCGACGTCACGCTGGCCGAAGGCTTCAGCGCCGTCATCCTCGGCTTCTCGGTCCGCGCCAACAAGGAGGCGGCCGCGGCCGCCAAGCGCAACGGCATCGAGATCCGCTACTACAACATCATCTACGACCTCGTGGATGACGTGAAGAAGGCGATGAGCGGCCTGCTCGCGCCGACCCTGCGCGAAACCATGCTCGGCAACGCGCAGATCCTGGAGATCTTCAACATCTCCAAGGTCGGCAAGGTCGCCGGTTGCCGCGTCACCGACGGCACCGTCGAGCGCGGCGCCAATGTCCGCCTGATCCGCGACAACGTCGTGGTGCACGAAGGCAAGCTGTCGACCCTGAAGCGCTTCAAGGACGAAGTGAAGGAAGTGCAGTCGGGTCAGGAATGCGGCATGGCGTTCGAGAACTACACCGACATGCGCGCCGGCGACGTCATCGAATGCTACCGCGTCGAGACCATCCAGCGCTCGCTGTAAGTCCAATTCTTACAGCCGAGCTCTGAGCTTCTAGAAATGAGGCGTCATGGCCGGGCATCGCCGTTTGAAGAACGGCGTCGTTTGCCCGGCCATCCACGCCTTGCTTTTCCGTATCAAAGACGTGAATGCCCGCGACCCGCGCGGGCATGACGACAGTTTTGAGAGACGATCATGTCGCGCCATCAGAAACCCACCGGCCAGAGCGAGTCGCCGCGCAAGCTTCGCGTCGGCGAATTGGTCCGTCACGCGGTGGCCGAGATCCTCGCCCAGGGCGGCGTGCACGATCCGGTGCTGGAAACCCATCTGATCACCGTGCCCGAAGTGCGGATGTCGCCCGACCTGAAACTCGCCACCGTCTATGTGATGCCGCTCGGCGGCCGCGACGAGAAGCTGGTGATCGCCGCGCTCGAGCAGCACAAGCGCTTCCTGCGCGGCGAGGTCGCGCGGCGCGTCAATCTGAAATACGCCCCCGAGATCCGCTTCCGCATCGACGAACGTTTCGCCGAGGCCGAGCGGATCGAAAAGCTGCTGCGCACGCCTGCGGTGCAGAAAGACCTCGAACCCGATTCGGACCAGGACTGATGACGATGACCACCTCCGCCGACACGCTCGCTCCGCAAGACGTGCAGCACGCCGGCGACGACGCTCCCTCTTCCGCGCAACTCCGCAAGCCGCGTGACAACAACGATCCGCGCAACACCGCCCGCGGCAAGGACGGCAACAAGAAGCAGCCGCGCCGCGACAAGCGCGACGTCCACGGCTGGGTGGTGCTCGACAAGCCGATCGGCATGACCTCGACCCATGCGGTCGCCGTGGTGAAGCGGCTGTTCTCGGCCAAGCGCGCCGGCCATGCCGGCACCCTCGATCCGCTCGCCTCCGGCGGGCTGCCGATCGCGATGGGCGAAGCCACCAAGACGGTGCCGTTCGTGATGGACGGCCGCAAGCGCTACCGCTTCACCGTGGCGTGGGGTGAGGAGCGCGACACCGACGACACCGAGGGCAAGGTGACGCAGGCGAGCGACCTCCGCCCGACCCCGGAGGCGATCCGGGCGCTGCTGCCGCAGTTCACCGGCCTGATCGAGCAGACCCCGCCGCAATATTCCGCAATCAAGATCGCGGGCGAGCGCGCCTACGACATGGCGCGCGACGGCGAAATTGTGCCGCTGGTTCCGCGGCCGGTCGAGATTCACGAATTAAGCCTTGTCAAACATGATGATAGCGGCAAGTCGGTGTTCGAGGCGGAATGCGGCAAGGGAACCTATGTGCGGGCGCTGGCGCGCGACATGGGCCGGTTGCTCGGCTGCTACGGCCATATCTGCGCGCTGCGCCGGACCCTGGTCGGGCCGTTCGACGAGGCGGACATGATTCCGCTGGAACAACTGCAGGCTTTGTGCGATAGAGCCGCGTCAGGCGAGGGTAGCCTCGCCGACGCGCTTTTGCCCGTTGAGACCGCGCTGGACGACATCCCGGCACTGGCCGTCACACGGGCTGATGCGGCAAGGCTCCATCGGGGCCAGGCCGTTTTGTTGCGCGGACGGGATGCGCCCATTTCTAGCGGCACTGTCTATGTCACGGTGGCAGGCCGGCTTCTGGCCCTCGCCGAGCTCGGCAATGGCGAACTCATCCCCAAGCGTGTGTTCAACCTCTCCGGACTGACAGCCAGTTCGGCTCGCAAGGAAAGTCTCTGACGATGTCGATTACCGCAGAACGCAAAGCGGAAGTCATCCAAGGTAATGCCAACAAGGCCGGCGATACCGGCTCGCCCGAGGTTCAGGTCGCGATCCTGTCGGAACGCATCGTCAACCTCACCGCGCATTTCAAAACCCACACCAAGGACAACCACTCGCGTCGCGGGCTGTTGAAGCTGGTGTCGACGCGCCGTTCGCTGCTTGACTACGTCAAGAAGAAGGACGAGGCGCGTTACAAGGCGCTGCTCGAGAAGCACAACATCCGTCGCTGATCGCAGTCGCGTCCCGCCGGCGCGGTCGGGGAGCGGATCGCCGCTTCCAACCGACGCGTCCGGCCGAACCGTCCACACAGGCGCAGTGAGTTCGCCTGTGTGTTTGCTCAGCCGCATCCGGCGGCTGGGCCGTAAACGGGCCGTGTGGCCCGCCCGCGGGTCGGAGACCAAGAGGTCTCGATCCCGCACCCGGGAGGACCGAGCGCCATTCTCCACCACAAGACCATGGCAGGATCGCAGGACGCTGCTCGCACCGTTTGGTCGCCAGCGTCCCGCAATCTTGCGCATGGTCTTTTGGTATTTGGCGTCCGGTCTTCTCGGAAACCGATGAAAGAAACACCCGATGTTCAATAAGCATTCCGTCGAAATCGATTGGGGTGGGCGTCCGCTCAAGCTCGAGACCGGCAAGGTCGCCCGCCAGGCTGACGGCGCCGTCGTCGCCACCTATGGCGAGACCGTCGTGCTCGCCACCGTGGTCGCCGCCAAGACGCCGCGCGAAGGCGTCGACTTCCTGCCACTGACCGTCGACTATCAGGAAAAGACCTACGCGGCCGGCCGCATCCCCGGCGGTTACTTCAAGCGCGAGGGGCGCCCGACCGAGAAGGAGACGCTGGTCTCCCGCCTGATCGACCGTCCGATCCGTCCGTTGTTCGCCGATGGCTGGCGCAACGAGACCCAGGTGATCGTCACCGTCCTGTCCCACGACATGGAGAACGATCCGGACATTCTGGCGCTGGTCGCCTCCTCGGCCGCGCTGACGCTGTCCGGCGCGCCGTTCAAGGGCCCGATCGGCGCCGCCCGCGTCGGCTTCATCAATGATGAATATGTGCTCAACCCGGTGCTCGACGAGATGCCCGAGACCCAGCTCGATCTGGTCGTCGCCGGCACGTCGGACGCGGTGTTGATGGTCGAATCCGAAGCCAAGGAGCTGTCGGAAGAGATCATGCTCGGTGCGGTGATGTTCGGTCACCGTCACTTCCAGCCGGTGATCGACGCGATCATCGCGCTCGCCGAGAAGGCCGCCAAGGAGCCGCGCGAACTCAACGTCGTCGATGATTCGGCGATCGAGAAGGAAATGCTCGGCCTGGTCGAGCAGGAGCTGCGCGCCGCCTACGCGATTGCGGTCAAGCAGGAGCGCTACGCTGCGGTCGGCAAGGTCAAGGAGAAGGCGATCGCGCACTTCTTCCCGGAAGGCCAGGAGCCGAAATACGACAAGCTCCGCATCGCCGGCGTGTTCAAGGAGCTCGAGGCCAAGATCGTTCGCTGGAACATCCTCGACACCGGCAAGCGCATCGACGGCCGCGATTCCAAGACGGTCCGCAGCATCATCGCCGAAGCCGGCGTGCTGCCGCGCGCCCACGGTTCGGCGCTGTTCACCCGCGGTGAGACCCAGGCGCTGGTGGTCACCACGCTCGGCACCGGCGAGGACGAGCAGTATGTCGACTCGCTGGCCGGAACGTACAAAGAGACGTTCCTGCTGCATTACAACTTCCCTCCTTACTCGGTCGGCGAGACCGGCCGCCTCGGTGGTACCAAGCGCCGCGAGATCGGCCACGGCAAGCTGGCGTGGCGTGCGATCCGTCCGGTGCTGCCGCCGCATCACGAGTTCCCCTACACCATCCGCGTCGTCTCCGAGATCACCGAGTCGAACGGTTCGTCCTCGATGGCGTCGGTGTGCGGCGCCTCGCTGGCGCTGATGGATGCCGGCGTGCCGCTGAAGCGGCCGACCGCGGGCATCGCGATGGGCCTGATTCTCGAGGGTGAGCGCTTCGCGGTGCTGTCCGACATCCTCGGCGACGAGGATCATCTCGGCGACATGGACTTCAAGGTGGCCGGCACCGAGCAGGGCGTCACCTCGCTGCAGATGGACATCAAGATCGCCGGCATCACCGAAGAGATCATGAAGGTGGCGCTCGGCCAGGCCAAGGACGGCCGCATCCACATCCTGGGTGAGATGTCCAAGGCGCTCGACCGCGCCCGCGCCGAGCTCGGCGAACACGCGCCGCGGATCGAGACCTTCAAGATCCCGACCGACAAGATCCGTGAAGTGATCGGCACCGGCGGCAAGGTGATCCGCGAGATCGTCGAGAAGACCGGCGCCAAGGTCAACATCGAGGACGACGGCACCGTCAAGGTCGCCTCGTCGGACGGCGAGTCGATCAAGGCCGCGATCAAGTGGATCAAGTCGATCGCTTCCGATCCGGAAGTCGGCGAGATCTACGAAGGCACCGTCGTCAAGGTGATGGAGTTCGGCGCCTTCGTGAACTTCTTCGGCGCCAAGGACGGCCTCGTGCACATCAGCCAGCTCGCCGCCGGCCGCGTGCAGAAGACCTCCGACGTCGTCAAGGAAGGCGACAAGGTCAAGGTCAAGCTGCTCGGCTTCGACGATCGCGGCAAGACCCGGCTGTCGATGAAGGTCGTCGATCAGGACACCGGCGAAGACCTCGAGGCCAAGCAGAAGGCCGAAGCGAAGGCCGAAGACGAAGCCCCGGCGCAGGCCGCCGGCGAGTAGTTCGACGGCTGCGGCCCGAACGGGCCCTGTCGCTGATATGTGTTGGAGGGGGCGGCCGAAAGGTCGCCCCTTTTCTTTGCAACTCGCCGCCGCAGCAGTTCGAATGGATCGCGCTCGCTCGGAAGATCTCCGCGCCGAACCGTTCAGCGAGATCGGAGCCGAGCGGCCCGAGTCTTCACATTTGCTTTTCGGGTGCGTCACTTTCCCGCACCAGTCGGATGGAGTCCCGTCGGCCGCGCGTCGGCGCCGACGCTCGTAAAACGAGTGCGGAGTTTGCTTTCGAATTAACGCGGCTGGCGAAAGTACAACATACTACTCGCAGTCGTCGCGGGATCGGCGATTGATCCATTGGATCCAGCTTGCTGATTCGATCCTGCGTCATCGCAGCGACTTGTCGGTCAGGCTGCATCCATGAGTTGAGTTGTCGATTGCGTCGATCATCCGGCCACAAGCGATGACATCTATCGTCGAGATGCGCTTGCGAGAATTGATCGTTGTCTGACTGTGCGGAGCTAGTCGAACATTAACGCTTGATTGCCACGGTGAACATCGCAGTTCGATATCACCATTGGCTGCAGCCGGTGCGCTCGCCGCCTGGCCGTCGTCCTCAACAAGGGTTTTTTCTTCGATGTTTTCGTTCTTCAGGCGCGCCGGCAGTTCTCCTTCTTCCACGGCGATCATGGAGGCGATGAACCGCTCGCAGGCGATGATCGAATTCAATCTCGACGGCACGGTGCTGGGCGCGAACGAGAAGTTTCTCGAAGCGCTGGGCTACTCCCTCGCCGAGATCAAGGGCAAGCATCACCGCATGTTCGTCGATCCGGAAGAGACCCGGACCGATGCCTATCGCCGGTTTTGGGCCGATCTCCAGGCCGGGACGTATCAGGCTGGAGAGTTCAAGCGGATTGCCAAAGGCGCCCGCGAGATCTGGATTCAGGCATCGTATAATCCGGTGCTCGGTAACGACGGAAAGCCCCTCTGCGTGGTGAAGTATGCCACCGACATCACCGCAGCGAAGCGCCGCAGCATGGAGGATTTCGGCAAGATGCAGGCGATCGGCCGTTCCCAGGCGGTGATCGAATTCGCGATGGACGGCACGATCCTGACGGCGAACAAAAACTTCCTGCAGGCGCTCGGCTACGAGCTCGACGAGATCACGGGCAAGCATCACAGCATGTTCGTCGAGTCGGCCTTCTGCGACAGTCCCGCCTATCGCGAATTCTGGGCGAGCCTCAATCGCGGTGACTACCTCGCGGCCGAATACAAGCGGATCGGGAAAGGCGGACGCGAAATCTGGATTCTCGCCTCCTACAACCCGATCCTCGACGACAAGGGCAAGCCGTTCAAGGTCGTCAAATTCGCCACCGACGTCACCGGGCAGAAGCTCAAGACCGCGGACCTCGCCGGCCAGATCGACGCGATCGGCAAGTCTCAGGCGGTGATCGAGTTCGGGATCGACGGCACCATTCTGGACGCCAACGCCAATTTCCTGAAAGTGCTGGGTTACAACCTCGCCGACATCAAGGGCAAACATCACAGCATGTTCGTCGAGCCCGCCGAGCGCGACGCCGCGGCCTATAGCACGTTCTGGGCAGAGCTTGCGGCCGGCAAGTATCAGGCCGCGGAGTACAAGCGGATCGGCAAGGGCGGCCGGGAAGTCTGGATCCAGGCCTCCTACAACCCGATCCTGGATCTCAACGGCAAGCCATTCAAGGTGGTGAAATACGCCACCGACACCACGCGTCAGGTGCTGGTGCGGATCGGCAACGAACGAGTCCGCGCGATGATGGAATCGGTCGCAGCCGGCGCCGAGGAATTGAATGCGTCGGTGCGGGAAATTTCCGAGGCGATGACGAAGTCGCGGGAGACGGCGCTGACCGCCGTCAGCGAGGTCGATGCCGCCGACGGTCAGGCCCACCGGCTGAATGAAGCCGCCCAGGCGATGAGCGGGATCGTCGAACTGATCAGCAACATCACCGGGCAGATCAATCTGCTGGCGCTCAACGCCACCATCGAATCGGCCCGCGCCGGAGAAGCCGGCCGCGGCTTCGCGGTGGTCGCCGGCGAAGTGAAGAATCTCGCCAATCAGGCCAAGCAGGCGACCGACCGGATCGGCGCGGAGATCGAGAACCTCAACGGCATTTCCGGCGACGTGGTCGGCGCGCTGGGCAAGATCAAGGCGGCGATTCAGAACGTCAGCGAATACGTCACCTCGACGGCCGCGGCGGTCGAGGAGCAGAGCACGGTGACCGGCGAGATGTCGTCGGGGATGCAGCGCGCCGCCACCGAGGCCGCGGCGATCGCGGCCTCCTGACCGGGCGCTGTCGCGCGAAGTGGAGAGCGGCTCGCGGGTACACACCGGCTTCGCGTGTGGAAACAGCGTCGAGCCTGCTCCAGCACTGCGCTCACGCCGGCGCTTCCTCCCTGGCCGCCTTGCCGCTCACTCCTTCCGTCACGACGTCGCCGAGCGCCTCGAAATCCTGGCGGCGTGGCGAGGTCTTGCGGAACGCCAGACCGATGCTGCGGCCGGGTTGCGGCCGTCGCAGTTGCAGGAACTTCACTCTCGCATCGCGTCGTTCGATCTCGGCGGCGATCTGCGGGATCAACGTCACGCCGTAGCCGGCGGCGACCATCTGGATCACCGTGGTGAGACTCGAGGCGCCGAACGTCGCGGTGCCGGCGCCGCCCAGATTGATCGCGCGATTGCGCCCGGTGGCGCAGAACGCCAGCGCCTGGTCGCGCAGGCAATGGCCGTCCTCGAGCAGGATCAGCCGCGACTGGTCGATCTCGTCGACCGTCACCGTCGCGCTCTCCGGCCGCGGATCGTCGGCCGGCACCGCCAGCAGGAAGACGTCGTCGAACAGCGCGATCGCGTCGAGGTCGCGGTTGCCGGCCGGCAGCGCCAGCAGCGCGGCGTCGAGCGCGCCGCTGCCGATATCCGTGACCAGTTGCCGCGTCTGGCTCTCGCGCAGCTCCAGTCGCAGCTCGGGAAAACGCCGCTGCAGCAGCGGCAGCACCTTCGGCAGCAGATAGGGCGCCAGCGACGGGATCACGCCGAGCGTCAGTCGGCCGGTCAGCGGCTGGGCGCGGTGGCGGGCGAAATCGACCAGATCGCGCGACGCGGTCAGCAGATCGTCGCCGCGGCGGGCGATTTCCCGGCCGATTTCGGTCAAAAACACCTCGCCGGGGCGGCGTTCGACCACTTTCACCCCCAGCGTCCGCTCCAATTCGGCGATCTGCATCGACAGCGCCGGCTGGGTCACCGCGCAGGATTCGGCGGCGCGGCCGAAATGGCCGTGGCGGGCGAGGGCGGAAAGGTAGCGGAGCTGTCGGAGGGTCACCATCGCCGATCAGATAAACTGATCAATGCGTAAAATCAATTCGACTGGACCTTATCGAAGAACTGTTCCAGTCTGCGATCGCCGGGGCCCGCAGGTCGCGCGGTCATATCGGCCAACACAACAACATCACCCCAGGAAGAGATGCCGCGGACGCCCCCCCGTCCGCGGCGTTCTGGATCATCCATTCAGATTGTCATCATACTTTTGAACGACGCGACGACACTGACAGGCGACGACGGAGAGAAACATGGACGCAAAGACAGACGATCAGGGCGGCAAATGCCCGTTTCCGCACGGCGGCGGCTCGCGGGGGCACAGGAATCGCGACTGGTGGCCGGAGCAGCTCGACATCAACATGCTCCATCGTAATTCGACCCTGTCCGACCCGCTGGGCAAGGCGTTCGACTACGCCAAGGAATTCGAAAGCCTCGATCTCGACGCGGTGATCAAGGATCTGCACGCGCTGATGACCGATTCGCAGGACTGGTGGCCGGCGGATTTCGGCCACTACGGCGGTCTGATGATCCGCATGGCCTGGCATTCGGCCGGCACCTATCGCACCACCGACGGCCGCGGCGGCGCCGGCGCCGGACAGCAGCGCTTCGCGCCGCTGAACTCGTGGCCGGACAACGCCAATCTCGACAAGGCGCGCCGGCTGCTGTGGCCGATCAAGCAGAAATACGGCAACAAGATCTCGTGGGCCGACCTGTACGTGCTGACCGGCAACGTCGCGCTGGAATCGATGGGCTTCAAGACCTTCGGCTTCGCCGGCGGCCGTGCCGACACCTGGGAGCCCGAAGAGCTGTTCTGGGGTCCGGAAGGCTCCTGGCTCGGCGATGAGCGCTATTCCGGCGAGCGCCAGCTGCACGACGCGCTCGGCGCGGTGCAGATGGGCCTGATCTACGTCAACCCGGAAGGCCCGAACGGCAATCCTGATCCGGTCGCCGCCGCCAAGGACATCCGCGAGACCTTCGCCCGGATGGCGATGAACGACGAAGAGACCGTTGCGCTGATCGCCGGCGGCCACACCTTCGGCAAGACCCACGGCGCCGGCGATCCGTCGCTGATCGGCGCGGAGCCGGAGGGCGGGGCACTCGAGGATCAGGGCCTCGGCTGGAAGAGCAAGTTCGGCACCGGCTTCGGCGCCGACGCCATCACCGGCGGGCCGGAAGTGATCTGGACGCAGACGCCGACGCAGTGGAGCAACTTCTTCTTCGAAAACCTGTTCGGCTTCGAATGGGAGCTCGACAAGAGCCCGGCCGGCGCCAAGCAGTGGAAGGCCAAGGGCGCCGAGGCGACCGTGCCGGATCCGTTCGATCCGACCAAGAAGCGCGTGCCGACGATGCTGACGACCGACCTGTCGCTGCGCTTCGACCCCGCCTACGAGAAGATCTCGCGCCGCTTTTTCGAGAACCCGGATCAGTTCGCCGACGCGTTCGCCCGCGCCTGGTTCAAGCTGACCCACCGCGACATGGGCCCGAAGGTGCGCTATCGCGGCAAGCTGGTGCCGAAGGAAGATCTGATCTGGCAGGACCCGATCCCGCCGGTCGACCACGAGCTGGTCAGCGCCAAGGACATCGCCGATCTCAAGGCGCAGATCCTCGCCTCCGGCCTGTCGGTGTCGCAGCTGGTCTCGACCGCGTTCGCCTCGGCCTCGACCTATCGCCATTCCGACAAGCGCGGCGGCGCCAACGGCGCGCGCATCCGCTTCGCGCCGCAGAAGGATTGGGAGGTCAACCAGCCGGCCGATCTCGCCCAGGTGCTCGGCAAGCTCGAAGCGATCCAGAAGGCGTTCAACGACGCGCAGTCGGGCGGCAAGAAGGTCTCGCTCGCCGACCTGATCGTGCTCGGCGGCTCAGCAGCGGTCGAGAAGGCCGCCAAGGATGCCGGCACCGAAGTCGAGGTGCCGTTCACCCCGGGCCGGATGGACGCGCTGGAAGAGCAGACCGACGGCGATTCGTTCAAGGTGCTGGAGCCGCGGGCCGACGGCTTCCGCAACTTCATCGGCAAGCGGCATCAGTTCATGCAGCCCGAAGAAGCGCTGGTCGATCGCGCGCAGCTCCTCAACCTGACTGCGCCGGAAATGACGGTGCTGCTCGGCGGCCTGCGCGTGCTCGGCGGCAATGTCGGCCACGACAGCCACGGCGTCTTCACCGACCGGCCGGAGAAGCTGACCAACGACTTCTTCGTCAACCTCTTGGACATGAAGACCGCCTGGTCGCTCTCGGCCACCGCCGAAGGCGTCTATGAAGGCCGCGACCGCAAGACCGGCGACCTGCGCTGGACCGGCACCCGCGTCGATCTGATCTTCGGCTCGCACTCGCAGCTGCGCGCGCTCGCCGAAGTCTACGGTCAGTCCGACGCCCAGACGAAGTTCGCCCAGGACTTCGTCGCCGCCTGGACCAAGGTGATGAACGCGGATCGGTTCGACCTCGCGGCGAAGTAATCGGCGCTGATATCAAGATACGAAAGGGCGGCCTCCGGGCCGCCCTTTTGCGTTGCTGGTTGAATGAAGTCTGCGTCGTCTCGCGAGACGATCGAGAGCGGTCGTGCGCTCGCACGCGTCCCGATAACACCGTGCCCGTGTCTCCCCCACCCCAACCCTCCCCCGCAGGCGGGAGATGGGGCGCGCTGCGGCCGTTGCGCCGCCTTGCCAATCAATCAATTTCAAAAGCAGGGTGATGCCCCACCCCGACCGCTGCCGGACTCCCTCTCCCGCCTGCGGGAGAGGGCTGGGGTGAGGGCGCGCCGAGCGCAGCGCCGGTGCGAACCGTCTACTCGCCCTTCGCCGCGCGTTGTTCCGCGGCGGTTTCCGCTTCGTCGACGGTCTTCAGCGCGTCGGGCTCCGGCATCGAGATGATGTTGTAGCCGGAATCGACGAAGTGCACTTCGCCGGTGACGCCGTTCGACAGATCCGACAGCAGGTACAGCGCCGAGCCGCCGACGTCCTCGATCGACACCGTGCGTCGCAGCGGCGCGTGGCGGAGCTGGTAGTTGAACATGATCCGCGCATCGGCGATGCCGGCGCCGGCCAGCGTCCGCACCGGACCCGCCGAGATCGCGTTGACGCGGATGTTGCGCGGGCCGTAGTCGGAGGCGAGATAGCGCGTGCTGGCTTCCAGCGCCGCTTTCGCCACGCCCATCACATTGTAGTTCGGCATCACCCGGGTCGAGCCGCCATAGGTCAGCGTGATCATCGATCCGCCGGTCGGGGGCATCAGCTCGGCGGCGCGCTTGGCGATTTCGGTGAAGGAGAAGCACGAGATCACCATGGTGCGCGAGAAGTTCTCGCGGGTGGTGTCGGCGTAGCGGCCCTTCAGCTCGTTCTTGTCGGAAAAGCCGATGGCGTGGACGACGAAGTCGAGCCCGCCCCATTTCTCCTTCAGCGTCGCGAACACCGCATCGACGCTGCCGAGATCCTCGACGTCGCAGGGCAGCACCAGTTCGGCGTTCAAGGACTGCGCCAGCGGCTTCACCCGCTTGCCGAGCGCGTCGCCCTGATAGGTGAAGGCCAGTTCGGCGCCGTGCGCCGACAGCGTCTTGGCGATTCCCCAGGCGAGCGAATGATTGTTGGCGACGCCCATGATCAGGCCGCGCTTGCCCTGCATCAGTGCTTGCATATTCGTCGCTTCCTTGGTTCTGGCCCTCATCCCGAGCAGTCCGGCGCAGCCCAAAGGGCGGAGCCGGGCGTCTCGAAGGATGATGCAATCATCATCCCCCATGGTTCCAGACGGCGCCGAACAGGCGCCTCCTCACCATGAGGGTTCACTTCGCGATGGATTCCCGCGGGAGCGGGAAGAGGTTACTCAATGCGCTTTACGCGTCCAGCCGCTTGAACACCAGCGTCGCGTTGGTGCCGCCGAAGCCGAACGAATTCGACAGCACGGCGCCGATCTTGGCGTTGTCGATCCGCTTGCGCACGATCGGCATGTCGGCGAACGCCGGGTCGAGTTCGGTGATGTTGGCGCTCTCGCAGATGAAGCCGTTCTGCATCATCAGCAGCGAATAGATCGCTTCCTGCACGCCGGTGGCGCCGAGCGAGTGGCCGGTCAGCGCCTTGGTGGCGGAGATCGGCGGGCACTTGTCGCCGGCGCCGAACACGTTGCGGAGCGCGTTGATCTCCGGCGGGTCGCCGGCCGGCGTCGAGGTCGCGTGCGGATTGATGTAGTCGATCTTGATGCCGCCGGTGGTCGAAAGCGCCATCTTCATGCAGCGCTCGGCGCCTTCGCCGGACGGCGCGACCATGTCGTAGCCGTCCGAGGTGGCGCCGTAGCCGATGATCTCGCCATAAATCTTGGCGCCGCGCGCCTTGGCGTGTTCGAGTTCTTCCAGCACCAGCACGCCGGCGCCGCCGGCGATCACGAAGCCGTCGCGGCTGACGTCATAGGGACGCGAGGCGGTGGCCGGGGTGTCGTTGTATTTCGAGGACATCGCGCCCATCGCGTCGAACAGCACCGACAGCGACCAGTCGAGTTCCTCGCAGCCGCCGGCGAACACGACGTCCTGCTTGCCCCACTGGATCAGCTCATAGGCGTTGCCGATGCAGTGGTTCGAGGTCGCGCAGGCCGACGAGATCGAGTAGTTGACGCCCTTGATCTTGAACCAGGTGGCGAGCGTCGCCGACGCCGTCGACGACATCGCCTTCGGCACCGCGAACGGGCCGACGCGCTTCGGACCCTTGGTGCGGGTGATGTCGGCCGCCTCCACGATGGTGCGGGCGGACGGGCCGCCCGAGCCCATCACGATGCCGGTGCGCGGGTTGGAGATGTCGCTTTCCTCGAGCCCGGAATCGGCCAGCGCCTGTTCCATCGCGACGTGGTTCCAGGCCGCGCCTTCGCCCAGGAAGCGCATCGCGCGGCGGTCGACCACGTCTGCCGGATTGAGCGACGGCAAGCCCTGCACCTGCGAGCGGAAGCCCAGCTCGGCATGTTTTTCGGCTCGCGAGATGCCCGACTTGGCGTCGTGCAGACTCGCCAGCACCTCCTGTGTGTTGTTTCCGATCGATGAGACGATACCCATCCCCGTGACAACAACCCGTCTCATGCTCGCCTCGTTCATTCCATGGTCGTTAGCAGCAGCGATTGGTTGCTTGATGACAGTGCTGCACCGATCCGAAAAACTTTTAGGCCGCAGGCTTCGCCGCGGTCTGCTTGAACAGGCCGACCTTGAGGTCCTGAGCCCGGTAGATAATCTCGTCGTCGGCCGACAACCACCCGTCGGCGATGCCGAGCCACAGCTTCGAACGCATCACCCGCTTGATGTCGACATTGTAGACGACTTTGCGGACGTGCGGCAGCACCTGGCCAGTGAACTTTAGTTCGCCGCTACCGAGCGCGCGGCCGGGACCTTCGCCGCCGGACCAGCCGAGAAAGAAGCCGAGCATCTGCCACAGCGCGTCGAGGCCGAGGCAGCCCGGCATCACCGGGTCGCCCTTGAAGTGGCAGGCGAAGAACCAGAGGTCCGGATTAACGTCGAGCTCGGCCCGGATCAGCCCCTTGCCGTGCGCGCCGCCGGTCTCGCTGATCTCGGTGATGCGATCGAACATCAGCATCGGCGGCAACGGTAGCTGCGCATTGCCGGGGCCGAACAATTCGCCACGGCCGCAGGCCAGCAGATCTTCATATTCGTAGCTGGAACGACGGTCCCGCATTCGGCTTTGCCTTTTCAATTCCCGGAATTCGGCCGTATCGGTCCCGGTGGTGATCGACGGCCGGCACCCGCCCGTTCCTTGTGCAACGGTGGAGTTCGCGGGGTGTCTAACATAGGCATAACACCCGGCAAAGCGGCACCTCCGTATTCCTCCTTAAGTAAAACGTCCGAAGCGTTCTAGTTGCGAGGCGCTTGCACGCTATTGGAATGCTTCCTATACTCATCTCACAGTGCAAAAAAGGACTGCGGACGTGGACATCGGTGACCGTGCGACATATTCGCGAGAGGAAAGCGTGACTTTGGCCCATGCGGTCGAGCCGCACCTGAACGGTTGTCCGTGGCACGACGTCAACGAAATGCTGCAATCGGTCGGCCTGCGTCCGACCCGCCAGCGGATGGCGCTGGGTTGGCTGCTGTTCAGCAAGGGCGACCGGCATCTGACCGCGGAAATGCTGTACGAAGAGGCCAGCCAGGCCAAGGTTCCGGTGTCGCTGGCGACGGTCTACAACACCCTCAACCAGCTCACCGATGTCGGTCTGCTGCGCCAGGTCAGCGTCGACGGAACCAAGACCTATTTCGACACCAACGTCACGGCGCACCAGCATTTCTATCTCGAGAACAACCACGAGCTGATCGACATTCCGGATCAGCACGTCGCGCTGCGCTCGACGCCGCAGGTTCCAGACGGCTACGAAATCGCCCGCGTCGACGTCGTGGTTCGGCTGCGCAAGAAGTCCTGAGCGGACTGTTTCGAGCTATTCCAAACCATCATTTGGTAGGGTGGGCAGAGCCGCGTGGCGCTGTGCCCGCGAGCCCTCACCCCAACCCTCTCCCGCAGGCGGGAGAGGGGGCGCGCCGTGCGCGTTGCTGAGTGTGAAGCCGAACCGAAAAGCTCGCCCCGATCGCAGCCCAACTCCCTCTCCCTCTCCCGCTCGCGGGGGAGGGTTGGGGTGGGGGCGCCGCGAGTCGCGGCTTCAGATAGTTCGGCTGCCCGGGCGAGGCGAAACGGCCCGGCTCACTTCACCTGTTCGTCGGCGTACACGCCCCACAGCCGCTGCTTTTCGATCCAGCCGTCGAAGCCGGAGCCGATGATCCGGCACCAGTTCGGATCGCAGCGTTTGATCTGCGCCACCACGCCGGCCTGCAGCCGCGCCGCGACTGCGCTACCGGTCGAGGCGGTTTCGTACAGCGTTGCCAGTTCGTCCTTGTCCTTCATGGTGATCACCGCGGTGCGGCGGCCGGACAGCAGCGAGTGATACACCCAGCCTTCCGCCCCTTCCGAATCGCGCACCCGCCGCCAGTTCTCGAACTCGGCGGTGATCTCCACCGGCAGCCCGGCGCGGGTGTAAACCCAGGCGACGTCGTTGTCCTTGGTTGGCCCGATCCGGACGTTGACGTGATCCGACTTAAGGCTGACGTAGCGCGGCACCGGCAATCCGCTGGCCGACAGCGGCGAGTCTTTCGCAGCAAGCGCAGGCGCCGCAGCGCCTGTCATTGCACCAGCGAACAACACTGCTGCGATCGGTCTCTTCAGCTTCATCGACACGTCTCTCCGCCATTGTGATCGTGCGCGGCCGCTTCGGTGAAGCCCGGAGGTCCTTGTCTTGGCGCGGTCTTCTGCTAGAGAAGGCCGGAAGGCATCCGGTAACCCCAAGGTGGTGAAGGGACCGAACGGAAGGGACCCGCCCCTGCGGTCGCGCTGCAGCGGGAGTGTCGAACAGCTGGGTTAACGCGGACTAAACGGTCTCGTCAGACTCGTCAGAGAGCGGTTGAATGTCGGTTAAGAAAAAGCCTCTGGTCGTCGTTACCCGCAAGCTTCCGGACTCGATCGAAACCCGGATGCGCGAACTATTCGACGCGCGTCTCAATCTCGACGACGTGCCGATGTCCGCGGACCAGCTCGCCGAGGCGGCGCGCACCGCCGACGTGCTGGTGCCGACGGTGACCGACACCATCACCAGCGCCATGCTGAACCAGCCCGACTGCACGCTGCGGCTGATCGCGCATTTCGGCAATGGCATCGACAATCTCGACGTCGCAGCGGCCCATGCCCGCGGCATCACCGTCACCAACACGCCGAAGGTCCTGACCGAAGATACCGCCGACATGACGATGGCGCTGATTCTCGCGGTGCCGCGTCGGCTGATCGAGGGCGCAGCTTTACTCACCGACGGCGGCGAGTGGCCCGGCTGGTCGCCGACCTGGATGCTCGGCCGCCGGCTCGGCGGCAAGCGCCTCGGCATCATCGGCATGGGCCGGATCGGCCAGGCGGTGGCGCGCCGCGCCCGCGCCTTCGGGCTGCAGATCCATTACCACAACCGCAAGCCGGTGGCGCCGCGGATCGCCGACGAGCTGGGCGCGACCTATTGGGATTCGCTCGACCAGATGCTGGCGCGGATGGACATCATCTCGGTCAATTGTCCGCACACGCCGGCGACCTTCCATCTGCTGTCGGCGCGCCGGCTGAAACTGATCCGCAAGGATGCCTTCATCGTCAACACCGCGCGCGGCGAGGTGATCGACGAGGAGACGCTGACCCGGCTGATCGAAACCGGCGACATCGCCGGCGCCGGCCTCGACGTCTACGAGCACGAGCCGGTGGTCAATCCGAAGCTGGTGCGGCTGGCCAAGGCCGGCAAGGTGGTGCTGCTGCCGCATATGGGCTCGGCCACCATCGAAGGCCGCGTCGAGATGGGCGAGAAGGTGATCATCAACATCCGCACCTTCCTCGACAACCACAAGCCGCCGGATCGCGTCCTGCCCGCGATGCTGTAAGGCCGCTCAACTCCACCGCTGTCCCCGTGAGCCCTCACCCCAACCCTCTCCCGCAAGCGGGCGAGGGGGCTCGCCGCGCGCTGCTGAGTTCGAAGTTGAACGGAAACGCCCAAACCGACCGCTGCCTCACTCCCTCTCCCGCTTGCGGGAGAGGGCCGGGGTGAGGGAAGCCGCGGGCAGTGAGTCCGCAGCCCTACGGATGCCCGCTCAGATCCGTCACCCTCGGCGCATCCCCGTTCAGCGGATTGGCCGGATCGCGGCTGTAGCGCAGCGTCTCGAATCGCATCGCGCGGGCGTCGATCATCAACAGCCGCCCGACCAGCCCCTCGCCGAAGCCGACGATCTCGCGGATCGCCTCCAGCGCCATCATCGAGCCGAGCATCCCGGCGAGCGCGCCCATCACCCCGGCCTCCTCGCAGGCCGGCACCGTGCCGGGCGGCGGCGCTTCCGGAAACAGGCAGCGATAGGTCGGGTTGAATTCGCCGGCCGGGTTTTTCTCGTGGGCGCGGATCGTGGTCAGCGAACCGTCGAACGGCCCCAGCGCCGCGGTGATCAGCGGCGTCCTTGCGATGAAGCAGGCGTCCGACACCAGATAGCGCGTCGCAAAATTATCCGAGCCGTCGAGCACCAGATCGCAGCCGTCGATCAGGTCCAGCGCGTTGGCCGGCGTCAGCCGCAGCGCGTGCGGCCTCACCTCGACATGCGGATTGAGCGCGTTGATCCGCGCCGCCGCGCTGTCGACCTTGCGCTTGCCGATATCGGGCGTGGCGTGGATCACCTGCCGCTGCAGATTCGACAGCGACACCTCGTCGTTGTCGACGATATCGAGCGTGCCGATTCCGGCCGCGGCGAGATACATCAGCACCGGCGCGCCGAGCCCGCCGGCGCCCACCACCAGCACCCGCGCGCGGCGCAGCGCCGCCTGTCCGGGCCCGCCGACCTCGCGCAGCACGATATGGCGGGCGTAGCGTTCCAGCTCGTCGGCGCTCAGCATGTCGGGATGGTCTCTTTCATCTTCGGCCCCTCCATCGAACCCGGCCGCGATTGTTTCCGACCAAGCATCTATGGTTATCTGCGCGAAGCTCAACGATGGCGCGACACGGGGCGGAATTGTCATGAGATCGATGCTGGCCGCAACCCTGATGATTGTGAGCGCGACCGGCCTCGCCGCCGCGCAGACGCCGTCCGGTACCGTTCAGGGCGTCAAGCCGAAGCCGGTCGCGACCACGCCGATTCGTCCGGCGCTGCAGACCCCGGCCGAGACCGCGAAATCGATGGCGCAGGGCGAACGCGAGGCGATCCAGTCCGATCTGGCCTGGACCGGCGACTACAATGGCGTGATCAACGGCGAAGCCTCCGACCGCATGGTCGCGGCGATCAAGGCGTTCCAGAACAACCACGGCGCCAAGCCGACCGGCGTGCTCAATCCGCAGGAGCGCGCCCAGCTCGCCGAAGCCGCGCGAAAACTGCAGGGCAATGTCGGCTGGAAGCTGATCAGCGATCCGGTCACCGGCGCGCGGCTCGGCGTCCCCGGCAAGCTGGTGCCGCAGCAGACCAGCGACGCCAATGGCAGCAAATGGGCGTCCTCGACCGGCACCATCCAGATCGTGCTGGCGCGGCGCAAGGAGGCGGGGGCCTCGATCGCCAAGCTCGCCGATCAGGAGAAGAAGGAGCCCGGCCGCAAGGTCACCTACAGCGCGGTGAGGCCGGATTTCTTCGTGCTGTCCGGCACCCAGGGCCTGAAGAAATTCTACACCCGCGGCGCGTTCAAGGACGCCGAAATCCGCATCCTCACCGTCCTGTACGATCAGGCCACCGAAGGCACGATGGAGCCGGTGGTGATCGCGATGTCGAGCGCGTTCAATCCGTTCCCGTCAGGCGCGCCGGCCGGCCCGCCGCCGCGCAAGAAGGTCGAATATGCGACCGGCGTCATCGTCAGCGACGACGGTGCGATCCTCACCGATCGCGACGCGGTCGATGGCTGTCAGACGATCGTGGTCGCGGGTCATGGCAATGCTGACCTCGCCGCGACCGACAAGGAGCACGATCTGGCGCTGTTGCGGATTTATGGCGCGCGCGGGCTGAAGCCGCTGGCGCTCGGCAGCGGTGCGGCGAAAGCGTCGGTCGATCTGACCGGCATCGCCGATCCGCAGAGCCAGGGCGGCGGAGCCGTGGTCAGCGTCAGTAAGGCCAGCGTCACGCCGACCGGCAGCGCGGGCGGCCTCGCGCTGTCGCCGGCGCCCGGCCTCGGCTTCTCCGGCGCCCCGGCGCGCGACGCCGACCGCAAATTCGCCGGCATCGCTCTGCTGCGGCCGCCGGTCATGGCCGGCGCCGTCAACGGCGCCGCAGCGCCGCAGGCCGCCTTGGTCGACGCCGACATTGTGCGAAAATTCCTGGCGACGAACAAAATCCAACCCGAGACCGACGCCGCAGCCGACGCCAAGGCCAGCGTGGTCCGCGTAATCTGCGTCCGGAAGTAATCAGCACGGATTCAGCGCCCGCGTCGCCCTCACCCCAGCCCTCTCCCGCAAGCGGGAGAGGGAGCCCGCCGCGTTGCGGAGCGACGCTGGTGATCATTTCTGCCGCCCCAAGAGTTCATGTTCGACATCCCCCCAAGCACAGCGCGCCCCCTCTCCCGCTTGCGGGGGAGGGTTGGGGTGGGGGCGAGCCGAGCACAACGCCGGCGACCTCACTACGCGACGCGTAGTTCGCCGTCGCTTAGTAATCGTACTCAATTTTCAGCACTGTCATCCGCGTCCATGCTCGATGCTGTTGATTCGGATGACGGCGACCCTGTGCGGACCGGCTGCCACGGTTCGTCGAGCCGGCGTCCGGACGCGGACTTTCCAGGGGACCCGCTTCCTCCCGAGCGAGGTCTACCAAACTCAGCGGCCGGCGCCTCGGTGTCCGGCCGCCTCTTTTTGCGCGCTACGCGTGATCTTCGTGCGGAGTCATCAGTGCGGAGTCAGCGCCCGCGTCGCCCTCACCCCAACCCTCTCCCGCAAGCGGGAGAGGGAGCCCGCCGCGTCGCGGGGCGACGCTGGTGATCATTTCAGCCGCCGCCAGAGTTCATGCTCGACATCCCTCCAAGCACAGAGCGCCCCCTCTCCCGCTTGCGGGGGAGGGTTGGGGTGGGGGATGAGCCGAGCACTGCGCCGGCGATGTCGCCGAACTACTTCTGACACCCCGAACACCAGAACGTCGATCGGCCGTTCTGCACGAAGCGCTTCACCGCGCCGCCGCAGCCGTCGGTGCGGCAGCGTTCGCCTTCGCGGTCGTAGGCCGCGAAGGAATGCTGGAAGTAACCGAGTTCGCCGGAGGTCTGGCGGTGGTCGCGCAGCGACGAGCCGCCGGCCTTGATGGCGTCGCCGAGCACGGCGCGGATCGCGTCGGTCAGCCGCAGCGCGTGATCGGTCGGCTCGTCCTTGCGGCTGGCGAGCGTCGCCGCCTTGCGCTTCGGCGACAGATGCGCGCGCCACAGCGCCTCGCAGACATAGATGTTGCCGAGCCCGGCGACGACGCGCTGGTCCAGCAGCGCCGCCTTCAGGCTGGTCTGCTTGCCGGCGCAGGCGCGCGCCAGCATCACGGCGTCGAAGGCGTTGCCGAGCGGCTCGGGGCCGAGCCCCTTGAGATGCGGCTCGTCGTCGATCTCGGCGCGCGGAAAGATCTTCATGAAGCCGAACCGCCGCGGGTCGTTGAAGATCACCCGCGCGCCGGACGACATGTCGAACACCACATGATCATGGGTGCGGTCCTCGCTGCGCGGATGGTGAAACTCGCCCGGGGTGTGCGCGCCGTCGGCGGCGACCACCCGGAACGAGCCGGACATCCCGAGATGCATCAGCAGCACGTCGCCGGAAGCGAGGTCGGCCAGCAGATATTTGGCGCGCCGCCCCAGCCCCGTGACGGTCTGTCCGGTCAGCCGCGCAACGAAATCCTTCTGCAGCGGAAACCGCAGATCGTCCCGATTCGTCACCGCACGCGCGATCCGGAACCCTTCCATCGCGGGCGTCAGGCCGAGGCGGACGGTTTCGACTTCGGGCAGTTCGGGCATTCGGGCGCTCTGGTTGGTCCGGGCGATGCTTCGCTGCGCACGCGATGACGGGGAGAGGCCGATTGGATGCCTGCCATCCGCCCGGCGGCTTTAGGCATTCAGGTGATAGCGCCTCCGGCTCTGGCGCGCTATATGGTCCGCCGCGGACCTGGTTTTCGCGTTTCGGGCGGTCATCGGCCTGAAAAACCTTCCGCGCGCAGGAGTGACCTCATGAATCAGCCGGGCGAGACCACGCATTTCGGCTTCCGCGATGTGCCGCTGAACGACAAGCAGACGATGGTCAACGACGTGTTCCACAGCGTCGCCAGCCGCTACGACCTGATGAACGACCTGATGTCGGGCGGCATGCATCGGTTGTGGAAGGACGTGATGATCACCACGCTCAACCCGCCGCGTGACGATGCGCCGTTCCGGCTGCTCGACGTCGCCGGCGGCACCGGCGACATCTCGTTCCGCGCCGCGAAGGCGTCCGGCGCCGGCTTCCAGGCCACCGTCTGCGACATCAACACCGACATGCTCGAGGTCGGCCGGCAGCGCGCCGTGCAGCGCCATCTCGACGGCCAGGTCGATTTCGTCGAAGGCAATGCCGAGGCGTTGCAATTCCCCGACCGCAGCTACGACGCCTATACGATCGCGTTCGGCATCCGCAACGTGCCGCGGATCGATCTGGCGCTCAAGGAAGCCTATCGCGTGCTGAAGCCGGGCAGCCGCTTCCTCTGTCTGGAATTTTCCAGCGTCGACGTGCCGGGCCTGAACAAGATCTACGACCTGTTCTCCTTCAAGGTGATCCCGGAGATCGGCCGCGTCGTCACCGGCGACGCCGAGAGCTATCAATATCTGGTCGAGTCGATCCGCAAATTTCCGAAGCCCTATGACTTCGCCGAAATGATGCGCGACGCCGGCTTCGCGCGGGTCAACTGGCAGATGATGAGTGGCGGCATCGTCGCGCTGCATTCGGGCTGGCGTTTGTGATCGCTGGGCTCAGTCATGCGGCGCGGCTCGTTCGCGCCGCCTACGTGTTTGCGCGCGAGGGCGTGTTCGGCGTGGTCGACCCGTCGCTGATCCCGCCCGCCGGTCAACTGCCGGTGCGGCTGGCGCGGCTGATCGAGCGGCCCGGCGCCAAGTCCGGCGCGCGGCTGTCGCGGGCGCTGACGCGGCTCGGACCCGCTTATCTCAAGCTCGGACAGTTTCTCGCGACGCGGCCCGACGTGGTCGGCGCGGCGATGGCGCGCGATCTCGAAGCGCTGCAGGACCGGTTGCCGCCGTTCGCGCAGGAAGAGGCCGAGGCGGTGATCGCTGCATCGCTGGAAAGGCCTGTCGCACAGGCCTTTGTCAGCCTCAGCCCGCCGGTCGCCGCGGCCTCGATCGCGCAGGTGCATCGTGGCGAGGTCGAGATCGGCGGCGTCCGCAAGCAGGTCGCCGTCAAGGTGCTGCGGCCGAACGTGGCGTCGCGCTTCCGGCGCGATCTGTCGGATTTCTTCTTCGTCGCCGACAAGGCCGAGCAGTATTCGTCCGAGGCCCGGCGGCTGCGGTTGGTCGAAGTCATCAACACGATGTCGCGCTCGGTCGCGATGGAGATGGATCTGCGGCTGGAAGCCGCCGCCGCCTCCGAGATGGCGGAGAACACCAAGGACGATCCGGACTTCCGCGTCCCCACCGTCGACTGGGACCGCACCACTCACAACGTGCTGACGATGGAGTGGATCGACGGCATTCCGCTCAACGATCACAAGCGGCTTGCCGAAGCCAATGTCGACACCGTCGAGCTCGGCCGCAAGGTGATCCAGAGCTTCCTGCGCCACGCGCTGCGCGACGGCTTCTTCCACGCCGACATGCATCCGGGCAATCTGTTCCTCGATCCCGAAGGCCGGCTCGTCGCCGTGGACTTCGGCATCATGGGCCGGCTGCTGCCGAAGGAGCGGCGCTTCCTCGCCGAGATCCTGCTCGGCTTCATCACCCGCAACTATCGCCGCGTCGCCGAGGTGCATTTCGAGGCCGGCTACGTGCCGGCGCATCATTCGGTGGAGAATTTCGCGCAGGCGATCCGCGCCATCGGCGAGCCGATCCACAACCGCCTCGCCGAAGAAATCTCGATGGCCAAGCTGTTGACGCTGCTGCTCGAGGTCACCGGCCTGTTCGACATGCGGACCCGGCCCGAACTGATCCTGCTGCAGAAGACCATGGTGGTGGTCGAAGGCGTGGCGCGTAGTTTCGATCCGAGGCTCGACATCTGGAAGGTCGCTGATCCGGTGGTGCGCGAATGGATTCAGCGCAACCTCGGCCCGATCGGCAAGGTCGAAGGCGCGCTGACCGGCGCCGGCGAACTCGGCCACACGCTGAGCAGCCTGCCCACCATCGTGTCGCGCGCCGTCACCGTGCTGAACCAGCTCGAAGTGATGACCAAGGACGGCCTCGTCCTCGCGCCCGAGACCATCGCGGCGATCGGCCGCACCGAGCGCGGCCGTACCCGTGGCCGCACCGCGGCGCTGTGGATCATCGCCGTGACCTTCATCGGGGTTCTGATCGCGATGTCGCGCCTCTGACCGCATTGCAATCGCCTGATGGATGCAATGCGGTCGCGAGTTGCGATGGCATTGCGTTCATGGCTTGCTGGCACTGCCTGCGTCCGTTAATCTGCGGGTCATGGCGAACCTGACGATCCGCAAACTCGACGATGCGCTCAAGGCGGAGCTGCGCCAGCGCGCCGCCGCCAATGGCCGGTCGATGGAAGACGAGGTGCGGGTGATCCTGCGCGACGTCTGCCACAAGCGCCACGGGTTTGCCGCAAGCTTTCCGCAGCCCGGCGAGGACCCCGCCGCGCCCGGTAAAATTGAATCAAGCTCCGGAAAAGACGAGGGTTTTCCCTCCGAGCCGGCGGCATCCGTCCGGATCACGCTGATCGTCGGCGGCGGAATTGCCGCCTACAAGGCTATGGACTTGATTCGTCGACTGAAAGAGCGCGGCGCCGAGGTCCGCGTGGTGCTGACCCGCGCCGCCCAGCAATTCGTCACGCCACTCACCGCGAGCGCGCTGTCGCATCAGCGCTGCTACACGGATCTGTTCGATCCGCAGAGCGAGTTCGACGCCGGCCATATCCGGCTGGCCCGCGATTGCGATCTGATCGTCGTCGCGCCCGCCACTGCGGACCTGATGGCGAAGATCGCCGGCGGCCATGCCGACGACCTCGCCACCGCGATCCTGCTCGCCACCAATCGCCAGATCCTGCTCGCGCCGGCGATGAATCCGCTGATGTGGAACAACGCCGCGACCCGTCGCAACGTCGATCAACTCAAGCGCGACGGCGTCGCGCTGGTCGGTCCCAATGCCGGCGAGATGGCGGAGCGTGGCGAGGCCGGCACCGGGCGGATGGCCGAGCCGATTGAAATAGCCGCTGCCGCACAGGCGTTTTGGACACCGCAACCGCAGCGCCCGTTGCTCGGCCGCCGCGTGCTGATCACCGCGGGGCCGACCCACGAGCCGATCGATCCGGTGCGCTACATCGCCAATCGCTCGTCGGGCAAGCAGGGCTACGCGATCGCCGCCGCCGCCGCCGCGGCCGGCGCCGAGGTCGTGCTGATCTCAGGCCCGGTCGATCTGCGCGCGCCCGACGGTGTGACGCTGACGCGCGTCGAGTCGGCGCGCGAGATGCTCGACGCCGTGCAGGCCGCGCTGCCGACCGACATCGCGATCTTCGCCGCCGCCGTCGCCGACTGGCGCGTCGAAAGCGAAGGCGGTCAGAAGATCAAGAAGGGCGCCGGCGGCCCGCCGCCATTGCAGCTCACCGAGAATCCCGACATCCTCGCAACCATCTCGAAACGCGGCGAAAACCGCCCGAACCTGGTGATCGGCTTCGCCGCCGAGACCGAGAATCTGCTCGACAATGCGCGCGCCAAGCTCGCGCGCAAAGGCTGCGACTGGATCGTCGCCAATGATGTTTCACCCGCCACCGGCGTGATGGGCGGCGACCGCAACACCGTGCATCTGCTGATGAATGCAACTGATGCGGTCGACGTCGAATCATGGCCGTTGATGACCAAGGACGAAGTCGCGAGCGCGCTGGTGGCGCGGATCGCGCAGACCATGGAAGTACACGCGCCATGAGCGACACCATCGCCGTCGAGATCAAGCAACTGCCGCACGCCGAAGGCCTGCCGTTGCCGGCCTATCAGAGCGCCCATGCCGCCGGCCTCGATCTGTGCGCCGCGAATTCGGCCGATGCGCCGTTGCTGCTTGCGCCCGGAAGCTACGTACTGGTTCCGACCGGCCTCACCATCGCGCTGCCGGAAAACTACGAGGCTCAGGTGCGCCCGCGCTCCGGCCTCGCCGCCAAACACGGCGTCACCGTGCTCAATGCGCCAGGTACGATCGACGCCGATTATCGCGGTGAGATCGGCGTGCTGCTGATCAATCACGGCGATGCGCCCTTCACCATCCGCCGCGGCGAGCGCATCGCCCAGATGGTGATCGCGCCGGTGGTCCGCGCCGAACTGATCGGCGTCGAGACGCTGTCCGAAACAGCCCGTGGTGTGGGAGGTTTCGGCTCGACCGGCCGCTAGATTTTGTGTCAAGCGCACGCGGATTCGTTGGCTGAAAATATACTTTCCCAATTCGATACGCACCTCCGCCGCGTTCACGGTCTGGACTCTTACCCGCAGAGTCGCGAACAGGATAATGTCCAGCGATTCGGCGACGACGCTGGCGATCTGTGATCGCGCCGGATGGTTTGGGGCAATCCATGTCAGACGTATTGGGGTCGATGCGTCGGACCTGCTTGTCGTGCACGTCGCTGGTGCGCGGCCTTGCGGGCGCTGGCCTTCTCGCGGCGTCGTCGCCCGCCTGGGCGGCTGACGATCCGCTCGCCACTCTGACGTCCCGCTTCATGTTCGATTTCAACCGCCACGAGCTTGTCACGCTCGCGATGGCGGCGTCGGTGCTCGGCTTCTCCGTCGTGTCCGCGATCCTGCTGATGCGCACGCGGCAACGCGCCGCCGCGCAGGAAGCGCAGCTGCGCGCCGACGTTCAGACTCTTCAGGCCGAGTCCGATCGCTTCCGCGCATTGCTGTTCGCCGAGCCGCAGGTGCTGATCTCCTGGTCCGCCGGCGACGACCGGCCGCAGATCAGCGGCGACACCGCGCTGTTGCTGCCGCAGGAGGTGGCGAACGCCCAGCCGCAGCGCGTCCTCGCTTTCGGCACATGGCTGCCGCCGGAACCCGCGCTGCAGATGGATCACGCGGTCGACGCGCTGCTCGACAAGGGCGAAGCCTTTCTGCTGCATTTAACGACGTCGACCGGCCGTTCGATCGAGGCGATGGGCCGCGCCATCGGCGGTCAGGCGATCCTGCGGATCCGCGAACTGAGCGGCATTCGTCGCGAACTCGCCGACATGTCGCGGCGCTTCAAGTCACTGCAGGACGAGTCCGAGATGCTGCGGGGCTTCGCCAATGCCGCGCCCTGGCCGATCTGGACCCGGCGCGCCTCGGGCGAACTGAGTTTCGCCAACGCCGCCTATGCGCGCGCGACCGATGCGAGCAGCGCGGCGGACGCGGTCAATCGCAATCTCGAACTGCTCGACAGTAACGACCGCGGCAATCTCGCGCGTGCGCTCAACGACAATGCCCAATTCGCCGCGCGTCTTCCGATCGTGGTCAGCGGCGAGCGCCGCTATTTCGACGTTCGCGCGTTGCGGCTGAGCGGTGGCAGTGCCGGCATCGCGGTGGATGCGAGCGAAGCCGCGGCGCTCGGCGCCGCGTTGGTGCGGATGGCGGAGGCGCATCGCCGCACGCTCGACCAGTTGTCGTCAGGCGTCGCGGTGTTCGACGCGCAGCGCCGGCTCGCCTTCTACAACGATTCCTATCGCAGGCTGTGGGATCTGGACCGCGCCTTCCTCGACAGCAACCCGGACGATTCCAGCGTGATCGACCGTCTGCGCGCCGCGCGAAAACTGCCCGAAGAGCGCGATTTCAGGGAGTGGAAGAAAAAGCTGCACGAGGCCTATCGGGCGGTCGAGCCGGAGAAGGCGATCTGGTATCTGCCCGACGGTCGCGCGATCAGCATCGTCACCACGCCCAATCAGGAGGGCGGCGTCACCTATCTGTTCGACGACGTCACCGAGAGCCTGGAACTGCAGCGCCGTTACGGCGGCCTGATCGATGTCCAGCGCGAAACGCTCGACAATCTGACCGAGGCGGTCGCGGTGTTCGGCAGCAATGGCTGCGCGCAATTGTTCAACCCCGCGTTCACGCGGATGTGGAATCTCTCGCCGGAAGCGCTCAACAACCGGCCGCATATCGAAACCGTCGAGGAATGGTGCCGCCCGCTGTTCGACGACGCGGTGAGTTGGCAGGCGCTGCGTAGCGCGATCACCGGAATCGACGACCGCAAGCACGTGCTGCTGAAGCTCGAGCGCAAGGACGGCACCGTGCTGTCCTGCAAGACGATGCCGCTGCCCGACGGCGCGACGATGCTGACGTTCCTGGACATCAGCGACACCGAGAATGTCGAGCGCGCCTTGCGGGAGCGCAACGAGGCGCTGGAGACGGCCGACCGCATCAAGGTCGATTTCGTCCACCACGTGTCTTACGAATTGCGTTCGCCGCTGACGACGATCATCGGCTTCGCGCATCTGCTCGGCGATCCGAGCACCGGTCCGCTCAACGACAAGCAGTCCGAATACATCGCCTACATCACCTCGTCGACCAACGCGCTGATGGCGATCATCAACAACATCCTCGATCTCGCCAGCATCGACGCCGGCGCGATGACGCTCAATCTCGGGCCGATCGATATCGGTCGCGCGATCGACGCGGCCGCCGAAGGCATTCAGGATCGCCTCGCGCGCGATCAGATCACGCTCGACGTCGAGATCGATCCCGCGGTCGGCGAATTTGTCGGCGACGAACGCCGCGTCGTGCAGGTGCTGTACAATCTGCTCGCCAATGCGGTCGGCTTCTCGCCGAACCAGGCGACCGTGACGCTCGTGGTCCACAAGATCGGCGCGAAGGTGGTCTTCACCGTGACCGACGCCGGTCCCGGGATTGCGCCGGAGCTGAAGGACAAGGTGTTCGACTGGTTCGAGAGCCATTCCCAGGGTTCGCGGCATCGCGGCCCGGGCCTCGGCCTCGCGCTGGTGCGCTCCTTCGTCGAACTGCACGGCGGCAAGGTCCAGGTCGATTCGGTGGTCGGACGCGGCACTTCGGTGATCTGCGAATTTCCGATCGAACCGTCCGCGCAGCGCAACGCCGCCGAATGAGCGGCTCCGCGACATTCTCGGTCGCGCTCGCCAACGAGACGGCGACCGCGCGGCTGATGGCGGAAATCGCGCTGCTGATCGGGCCGGGTGATGTCGTCACGCTGTCGGGCGATCTCGGCGCCGGCAAGACCTCGGCGGCGCGGGCGATGATCCGCTACCTCGCCGGCGATGATGATCTGGAAGTCCCCAGTCCGACGTTTACGCTGGTGCAGAGCTACGAGCTGCCGCCGTTTCCCCTGCTTCACGCCGATCTGTATCGCGTCAACGATCCGTCCGAACTGGAAGAGATCGGACTGTCGCCGCTGCCCGACGGCGCGGTGGCGCTGATCGAATGGCCGGAACGCGCGCCCGGCGCGATGCCGTCCGACCGCATCGACATCGCCCTCAGCCATCGCCCGGCGCTCGGCTCGATGGCGCGCGCTGCCGAGATCACCGGTCACGGCGCCGCGGCGGCGCGGGTCGAACGACTCGCGGCGTTGCGCAGCTTCATCGAAATGTCCGGCTATGCCGATGCCGATCGTCGCCACATGCCCGGCGACGCCTCGACCCGGTCCTATGCGCGGTTGGTTAAGGACGGCGCGTCGCTGATCCTGATGAACGCGCCGCGGCGACCGGACGGACCGGCGCTGTATGGCGGCAAAAGCTACAGCGCCGCCGTGCATCTCGCCGAAGACGTCAGGCCGTTCGTCGCGATCGCGGGCGGTCTGCGCGCGCGCGGCTTCTCGGCGCCTGCGATCCATTACGCCGATCTCGATTCAGGTTTTCTGATCACCGAGGATCTCGGCGCGTCCGGCTTCATCTCCGGGACGCCGCCGGCACCGATCGCCGAGCGCTATCAGGCCGCGGCCGACATGCTGGCGGCGCTGCATGGCCAGACGCTTCCCGATACGTTGCCGTTGCCCGACGAAGACTATGCGATCCCGGTGTTTGATCCTGCGGCGATGCTGATCGAGGTCGGGCTGATGCCGGAATGGTATCTGCCGGACCGCGGCGCGTCCGCGTCTGATGCGCTGCGCGGCGAATTCATCGCGATGTGGCGCAGGCTGCTCGGCGGCCTCACCGACGAGGCGCCGACCTGGGTGCTGCGCGATTTCCACTCGCCGAACCTGATCTGGCTGGAGCAGCGCAGCGAGATCGCGCGCGTCGGCGTGATCGACTTTCAGGACACCGTGCTCGGGCCCGCCGCTTACGATCTGGTGTCGCTGCTGCAGGACGCCCGGGTCGATGTGCCCGAAGCGCTCGAACTGGCGCTGTTCGGCCGCTACATCAAGACCCGTCGCGCCGCCGAACCGGGCTTCGATCCGGTCGCCTTCGCGCGGCTCTATGCGGTGATGTCGGCGCAGCGCAACACGCGGCTGCTCGGCACCTTCGCGCGGCTGAACCGGCGCGACGGCAAGCCGCAATATCTCCGCCACCAGCCGCGGATCTGGACCTATCTCGGCCGTTCGCTGGCGCATCCGTCGCTGGCCGAGGTCCGCGCCTGGTATCAGGCCAATGTCCCGGCGCCGCTGTAGAGCTTTTCCGGTTCTGATCAAATCAGAACCGGAGCTCTCCCTTTTTGTTCTGACGCGTTTTCTTCATGCGAACCGGTTTCCACTTCGCTCGAAAACGCTCTGATTTGAGCGGTCGCCTTTACGCGTTGTTAGCCTGTATTTAGTTACGCTCCCTCCTCCGTAGTCTTCCCAGGAATAGTGTGTCGTGGTCGCTGTGTCGGGGCGAGGGATAGGGAATGGTTGCAGAACGTAACAAGGACGGCCGGGTCGTATTCGAGCGCGGAATCCGCGCCCAGATGATGGCGATCGACGGAACCTGGCGCCGGCCGTGCCAGCTTGAAGGCGTCTCCGAAGCCGGCGCGAAGCTGACCGTCGTGGGGGCCGTCGAAGGGCTGAACCTCAAGGAGTTCTTTCTGCTGCTGTCGTCGACCGGTCTCGCCTATCGCCGCTGCGAGCTGAGCTGGGTCAATGGCGACCAGATCGGCGTCAGCTTCCTGCGCAACGACAAGAAAAAGAAACCGGGCAGCCGCACGTCAGCCACGGCTGCGTGAGTTTCGATCGCCGGTCGGCAAGCGTGCGCCGGATCGCCGCGCGACTGTTTTCGAGCGCCGCATGTCGCACCTTCGTCACGGTTCGCGAATACCCAGTGACCGCTGATAGACCGGCTGGAGCTGCATGATACAATGGGCTCGCACGAATCCGGTCCGTTCCGAACAGCGAGCGACGATGTCCGTTCAACCCTCCAGAGCCATGATTCTCGCCGCCGGTTTCGGCGTGCGGATGCGCCCGCTCACCGATCATAAGCCGAAGCCGCTGGTGGCCGTGGCCGGCAAGCCGCTGCTCGATCACGTCCTCGACCGGCTCGCGGAAGCCGGCGTCGCCGAGGCCGTGGTCAATGTGCACTATCTGCCGGACCAGATCATCGATCACGTCGCTGCGCGGAGCCGTCCGCGGGTGATCATCTCGGACGAGCGCGACGCCGTGCTCGGCACCGGTGGCGCGGTGGTGAAGGCGCTGCCGTTGCTCGGCGACCAGCCGTTCTACCATCTCAACGCCGATACGCTGTGGATCGACGGCGTGCAGCCGAATCTGGCGCGGCTTGCGGAAGCGTTCGATCCGGCGCGGATGGACATTTTGCTGCTGATGGCGCCCACCGCCAACAGCATCGGCTATGCCGGCAAGGGCGATTTCGCGATGGCCGCCGACGGCTCGTTGCGCAAGCGCAAGGAGACCGAGGTGACGCCGTTCGTCTATGCCGGCGTCGCGATTATGCAGCCTGCGATCTTCAAGGATGCGCCACAAGGCGAGTTCTCGCTGACGACGATGTTCGACCGCGCCGCCGAGCAGCACCGGCTGTTCGGGCTGCGGCTCGACGGCGTCTGGATGCATGTCGGAACGCCGGACGCTGTGGCGGCCGCCGAACGCGCCTATCTCGCCAGCGTTGCTTGAGATCCCGCGCGACACCTCCCGCGCCGGTCCGCCGCGTGCCATGATCGCCTGACCGGCGAATCAGGACTTCCATGCGCGTTTTCAGTGTTCCGCCCTCCGCGCCGTTTCTGCGCACGACGATCAAGGCTCTGGTCGATGGCGAACTGATCGCGGGGTTCGACGCGCGCGCAAAGCCCGAGCGCCTTGCCGAAGCCACGCTGTATCTGCCGACCCGCCGCGCCGGTCGCCTCGCGCGCGACATCTTCCTCGATGTCCTGGGCGCCGATGCGGTGTTGCTGCCGCGCATCGTCCCACTCGGCGATGTCGACGAGGACGAACTGGCGTTCGCACAGGCCGCAACGGGCGCGGCCGATCTCGACATTCCGCCGGCGCTCGAAGGGCTGCCACGGCGCCTGCAGCTGGCGCAATTGATCGCGGTCTGGGCAAAAGGGCTGCGGTCCGGCGATCCGCAGCAGTCGCCATTGGTGGTCGGCGGCCCGGCGTCGACATTGGCGCTCGCCGACGATCTGGCGCGGCTGATCGACGACATGGCGACGCGCGGCGTCGACTGGGCCGCGCTCGACTCGCTGGTGCCGGATGCGTTCGATCGCTACTGGCGACTGACGCTGGATTTCCTCAAGATCGCCGGCCAGTGGTGGCCGCAGCATCTGCGCGAGAGCGACCAGATCGAACCGGCGGCGCGGCGCGACTTGCTGATCGAAGCGGAAGCAGCGCGGCTTGCGGCGCATCGCGGCGGTCCGGTGATCGCGGCAGGCTCGACCGGCTCGATGCCGGCGACCGCGAAGCTGCTGCACGCCATCGCCCGATTGCCGAACGGCGCCGTTATCCTGCCGGGGCTGGACACCGAACTCGACGAACAGGCGTGGCGACTGATCGGCGCCGTGCGCGACAAGCAGGGCCAATTGATCTCGCCGCCGTCGCCGAATCATCCGCAATTCGCGATGCACGGCCTGCTGACCCGGATGGGACTCGAGCGGCGCGAAATTGTCCGGCTCGGCGAAGCCGTGCGCCATGGCCGCGAAGTGCTGGCCTCCGAGGCGATGCGGCCGTCGGCGGCGACGGCGTCGTGGCACGAGCGGCTCGCCGATCCCGAGGTCGATCGACTGATCGAACAAGGCGTCAATGGCCTGACGGTGATCGAGGCGCCGAATTCCGAGATCGAGGCGCTGGCGATCGCGGTGGCGCTGCGCGAGGCGCGCGAACGCGGCCAATCCGCCGCATTGGTGACGCCGGATCGCGCGCTGGCCCGGCGCGTCGTCGCCGCGCTCGGCCGCTGGAATCTGCCGGTCGATGATTCCGGCGGCGATTCGCTGATGGAGACCCAGGCCGGCATCTTCGCCCGGCTCGCCGCTGAAGCGGCCCTGCATGGCTGCGAGCCGGCGACGCTGTTGGCGCTGCTGAAGCATCCGCTGTTGCGGCTCGGCCGCGCCGCGGGCGGCTGGCGGCACGCCATCGAGACGCTGGAACTGGCGCTGCTGCGCGGAACGCGTCCGGCTGCCGGCAGCGAAGGCCTGGTCAAGGAGTTCGCGAAATATCGCGCCGAACTGACCAGGCTGAAGCGCGGGGAACTCAGCGCGCTGCATCCCTCGGAGCCGCGCGCGCGGCTCGCCGACGAGAGCCTCGACGCGGCGCACGAGCTGATCGAGGCATTGCGCGCGGCGCTGGCTCCTTTGGAGACGGTGGGCGCGGAGCCGCTCGATCTGTGCGTCTTCGGGCGTCGACACCGCGATGTGCTGATCGCGCTGTCGATCGATCACGACGAGATCGCGGTCGCTTTCGAAGGATCGCAGGGATCGGCCCTGCTTAAAGCGTTCGACGATCTCGCGGCGGTCGAGCCGCTGAGCGGCGTGCTGGTGCCGCCACACGACTACGCGGACGTGTTCGAAACCGCGTTCAGCGACCGCATCGTGCGGCGGCCCGAACTCGCCGGCGCGGCGCTGCGAATTTACGGCCCGCTCGAAGCGCGGTTGACGCAGCATGATCGCGTCATTCTCGGTGGCCTGGTCGAAGGCGTCTGGCCGCCGGCGCCGCGGATCGATCCGTGGCTGTCGCGGCCGATGCGCCATGACCTCGGCCTCGACCTGCCGGAGCGGCGGATCGGCCTGTCGGCGCACGACTTCGCGCAACTACTCGGCGCCGATGAGGTGATCCTCACTTACGCCAACAAGGTCGGCGGCGCGCCGGCGGTGGTGTCGCGCTTCCTGCACCGGCTCGAAGCCGTGACCGGCAAGGCGCGCTGGAGCGCCGTCAAGGCGCGCGGGCAAAGCTATCTCGACTACGCGCTGGCGCTCGATCGTCCCGACCAGGTGACGCCGATCGCCCAGCCGGCGCCGAAGCCGCCGCGCGAAGCGCGGCCGCTGAAGCTGTCGGTCACCGCGATCGAGGACTGGCTGCGCGATCCGTACACGATCTACGCCAAGTTCATTCTCGGCCTGTCGGCGATCGATCCGGTCGACATGCCGCTATCCGCGGCGGATCGCGGCTCGGCGATCCACCAAGCGCTCGGCGAGTTCACCGAGCTTTTCCCGGATGCGTTGCCCCCCGATCCGGCGCAGGTGCTGCGCGAGATCGGCGAGAAGCACTTCGCGCCGCTGATGGCTCATCCGGAAGCGCGCGCGCTGTGGTGGCCTCGCTTCGCCCGCATCGCCGCGTGGTTCGGCAATTGGGAGCAGGCGAGGCGCGCCGACGGACTCCGCGTGTTTGCCGAGCGCGACGGTAGCCTCTCCATCCCGCTCGACGGCGGTCGCAACTTCATCCTGTCCGCGCGCGCCGACCGCATCGAGCATCGCGCCGACGGCAGCTTCGCGATTTTGGACTACAAGACCGGAAATCCGCCGACCGGCAAGCAGGTGCGGATGGGGCTGTCGCCGCAACTCACGCTGGAAGCTGCAATCCTGCGCGACGGCAGCTTCGAGGGCATCGACGCCGGTTCGTCGGTGAGCGAGCTCACTTACGTCAAGCTCAGCGGCAACTCGCCGCCCGGCGACGAATGCGTGCTGGAATTGAGGATCGAGCGCAAGGACGAGCCGCAGCATCCCGACGACGCGGCCGCCGAAGCGCGTAGCAAGCTCGAAACTTTGATCCGGCGCTTCGACGACGAGGCGCAGCCGTATCACGCGCTGGTGCTGTCGATGTGGTCGCGTCGCTATGGCCGCTATGACGATCTGGCGCGGATCAAGGAATGGTCGGCCGCCGGCGGCGGCGCGGAGGATCGGCTGTGAGCGCGCCGCGCAGCATTCCCGATCAGGCGCGCGAGCGTCAGATCCTCGCCTCCGATCCCTCGGCCTCGGTGTTCGTCTCGGCCAATGCCGGCTCCGGCAAGACGCATGTGCTGGTTCAGCGGGTGATTCGCCTGCTGCTCGATGGCGTGCCGCCGGAACGCATCCTGTGTATCACCTTCACCAAAGCCGCCGCCGCCAACATGGCCGAGCGCGTCTTCACGACACTCGGTCGCTGGGTGACGCTCGACGACGAGGCGCTGACGGCTGCGATCAAGGCGACTGGTATCAAGTCGGTTGGGCCTTCTCTTCTGGCGCAAGCGCGAAAACTGTTTGCCTGCGCGCTGGAGACGCCGGGCGGGCTGAAGGTGCAGACCATCCACGCGCTCTGCACCCGGTTGCTGCAGCAGTTTCCGTTCGAGGCCAATGTGCCGGCGCGGTTCAGCGTGCTCGACGATCGCGATCAGGCCGAGCTGATGCAGCGCGCCAGCCTCGCGGTGTTGCTGCAGGCGGCGGCCGCGCCGGACAGCGCGGCGGGGCGGGCTCTGACGTTGGCGATGACCAGCGCCGCCGACGTCACCTTCCGCGAGGTGGTGCAGGAAGCCTGCACCAGGCGCGATCGCTTCCTCGCCTGGATCACGCAGGCCGGCGGCGTCGACGGCGCCATGGCGCAGCTCTCGGCGACGCTCGGCGTCGCGCCGCAGGATCGCTGCGAAGACGTCGAGCGCGACATCCTCGACGGCCCGAATCTGCCGCGCGCGCAATGGTCTACGGCAGCAGCGATGTTCGAGTCGGGGAGCGCCAACGACCAGGCGCAGGCGAAGCGTCTGCGCGCGGCGCTCGCGCTGTCGGACGTGGCGCAGCTCGACAAGTATTGCGAGGTGTTCTTCACCAAGGACGGCCCGCGCAAAAGTCTGGCCACCAAGAAGATCGCCGACGCCGCGCCCGGGTTCGTCGAGGATCTGAAGCGCGAAGGCGCGCGGCTCGAAGATCTGCTCGAGCGTCGCCGCGCGCTCCTGATGCGCGAGCGGACGCGGGCGCTGCTGGTGATCGCGGCCGACGTCGCCGAGCGGATCCGGCGCGAGAAGCAGGAGCGTGGGCTTCTCGATTATGACGATCTGATCGACAAGACGCTCGCGATGCTCGATAGCGGCGCGTCGAGCTGGGTGCATTTCAAGCTCGATCGTGGCGTCGACCACGTGCTGATCGACGAGGCGCAGGACACCAGCCCGAAGCAATGGGACATCGTCGCGCATCTGATCGCGGAATTCACCGCCGGCGAGGGCGCGCGCGATGGCGTGCGGCGCACGGTGTTCGCGGTCGGCGACGAGAAGCAGTCGATCTTCTCGTTCCAGGGCGCGGTTCCGAAGGAATTCGCCGAGCGGCGCGATCTGTTGCAGCGGCGCTTCCACGGCGCCGGACTGAACTTCGAGAAGGTGAGTTTCAACTACTCGTTCCGCTCCGGCGCGACGATCCTTCAGTCCGTGGACCACGTGTTCCGCGATCCCGACATCTATCGCAGTATCCACGCCGACGCTGCCTACCCGCTGCATCAATCGCTGGCCGATGCCGGCCCGAGCGTGATCGATCTGTGGCCGCTCGAACTGCCCGACGACAAGCAGAACATCGAGGGCTGGCGTGCGCCGTTCGATGCGGTGTCGGAAACCAGTCCGGAGGTGCGGCTGGCGCAGAAGGTGCAAGCCGAGATCGCGTCGCTGATTGCGGGCGGCACGATGACGGGCTCGCTCGGCGACCGGCGGCGGCTGCGTTTTGGCGATGTGCTCGTGCTGGTGCGCCGTCGCGGCTCGGCGTTCGACGCGGTGATCCAGGCCCTGAAGCGCGGCGGCATTCCGGTGGCCGGCGCCGATCGGCTGAAGCTCACCGAGCATATCGCGATCATCGATCTGATGAATCTCGCCGACGCGTTGCTGCTGCCGCAGGACGATCTCGCGCTCGCGGTGGCGCTGAAGAGCCCACTGTTCGGGCTCGACGACGACGATCTGTTCAGGCTGGCGTGGCGGCGCAAGGGCTCGCTGCGCCATGCGCTGCGCGAAAAGGCAACTGGGGACGCGAAGTTGGCAACCGCGTTGCAGCGGCTCGACGCCTGCGCGGAGCGGTCGCAGACCGACACGCCATTCGGGTTCTACGCCTGGCTGCTCGGCGGCGTCGGCGGCCGCGCAAGAATTTTGCGCAGGCTGGGGCCGGAAGCCAACGACGCGCTCGACGAGTTTCTCGAATTGGCGCTGAGCTACGAGCAGAAGGCTGCGCCGTCGCTGCAGGGCTTCATGGCGTGGCTGCGCGCCGCCGATACCGAGATCAAGCGCGACATGGAAATCTCGCGCGACGAAGTCCGGGTGATGACCGTGCATGGCGCCAAGGGTCTCGAGGCGCCGGTGGTGTTCCTGGTCGATACGACGTCGTCGCCGTCCGACACCCAGCGGCTCAATCTGATCCGGCTGCCCGGCGGCAATGCGCAGCCGGGCTCCGTCGGCGCGACGGTGTGGGCCGGCCGCAAGTCGAACGATCCGCGCATCGTCGAGCGGGCCCGCGAGGCGATGGTCAGCGAGACCGAGGATGAGTATCGCCGGCTGCTCTACGTCGCGATGACGCGCGCCGCCGATCGGCTGATCGTCGGCGGCTGTATGCCCGGCAATCGCAACGAGGTGCGCGCGCTGTCCTGGTACGATCTGATCAGCAAGGGCTTGGAGAACTCCGGCCTGACGATGCGCGCGGCGCCGCCGGACGGCGCGGTGAAGCGCTATTGCCGTCCCGAGGACGAGGTCACAGAGATCGCACCGTCCGAACAAGCGCTTGCCGCGCCGCCGCTCGTCATGCCGGACTGGCTCCACAAGGCCGCGCCGGCGCTGCGCCGGCCGGATCATCTGTTGCGGCCGTCAGATCCGGACGATGCCGATCATCGCCGCATCCGCCGCGGCGAAACGGAGGCGCAACGCCAGCGCGCGTTGCAGCGCGGCACGCTGGTGCACCGGCTGCTGCAGTCGCTGCCCGATCTGCCGGCCGACATTCGCGCCAATGCCGCCGACCGCTTCCTGCTCCGCAACGCCGACGATTGGAGCCCGCAGGAGCGCGACGCGCTTGCCGCGCGGGTGCTGGAGGTGATCAGCGACGACCGCTTCGCCGTCGTCTTCGCGCCTGGCAGCCGCGCCGAGGTGCCGATCGTCGGTCGCTTGCAGCGGCATGGCGAGCCGGTGCTGGTCTCCGGCCAGATCGACCGGCTGGTGGTGACCGACGCCGAAGTTCTGATCGTCGACTACAAGACCAATCACGCCCCGCCGCGCAGTCTGGCCGAGACACCGCCGGCTTACGTCCGCCAGCTCGCATTGTATCGGGCGGTGCTATCGCTGCTGTATCCACAGCGGATCGTCCGCGCCGCCCTGCTATGGACCGAAGCGCCTGAAATCATGGAGATTTCAGCCTCTGCGCTGGACGCGGAGCAGGCCGCCTTGACGGTGGCGTGAGCGCGCTTGACCCCGCCCCATCGCATTCATACTTTGAATTCAGCATCCCGGCGCGATTCCCGCTGCGCCATCATCCCGCTTTCACGAGGTATCCCAATGTCCGTTGGCAAGGTGTCTGACGCCGATTTCGAAACCGAGGTTCTCAAGGCGCAGGGCCCCGTTGTGGTGGATTTCTGGGCCGAGTGGTGCGGCCCGTGCCGCATGATCGCACCGGCGCTCGACGAAATCTCCGGCGCGATGGGCGACAAGGTCAAGATCGTGAAGCTCAATGTCGACGAGAGCCCGGTCACCGCGTCGAAATACGGCGTGATGTCGATCCCGACGCTGATGATCTTCAAGGGCGGCGAGATGGCCTCGCGCCAGGTCGGCGCTGCGCCGAAAGCCAAGCTGCAGCAGTGGATCAGCTCGGCGGTCTGAGCCACGCAACGATAGCGTTTTCGAGCGAAGTGGATATCGGTTCGCGTCAAGAAAACGCGTCAGAACAAAAAGTTAGAGCTTCGGTTCTGATTCTATCAGAACCGAAGCTCTCGGGCAGGATGACCTGATCTTCGAATCGTCATCCCGCTCCAGGTTCTTGTTTGAGCACGATCTTTTCCGAAAACAGGCGTCCACTTTTCGGGATCATGCTCTATCTGCCTCGAACGGCCGGCCGGCGATCAGCCGGCCGTTTGCGTTGAGGGGGGATCAGTCCGATCAGGCTGCCGGCTGATCCAGCCAGCGCCGAGCGTCGCATGGTCGCCGCGCAGGTCGGCGGTGCGCAGACGCCCGGTCGTCAGCTCGGCATTGTGCCGTTGAGGCGCAGTACATGGCCGGCGAGATACAACGAGCCGGTGATCAGGATGCGCGGTGGCAGCTCATAGGCAAGGCCGGCGATCCGGCTCAGCGCCGCCTCCACGCTATCGGCGAGTTCGACCCGCAGGCCGAGCGCGCGCCCGGCGTCGGCGAGCTTTTCCGGCGGCATCGCGCCGTCGCGATCGGGGATCGGCACCGCGATGACGTGGCGGGTCAGTCCGGTGAAATTGGTCAGGAACGCGCTGGCGTCCTTGTTGGCCATCATGCCGGCAATGATCACCAGCGGCCGCGACACCCGCTCTTCCAGATCGCCGAGCGCCGCTGCGGCGACGCGGCCGCCGTCGGCATTGTGGCCGCCGTCGAGCCAGAGTTCGCTACCGGGTGGCGCGTCGTCGATCAGCCTGCCGGTCGTCAGCCGCTGCATCCGCGCCGGCCAGTCCGCCGACAACAACCCTGCCTGATAGGCGGCCTGGTCAAAGGTGAAGCGTTGTTGCGCGCGCAGCGTCGCGATCGCCAGCCCGGCATTGTCGATCTGGTGCCGGCCGAACAGTTTTGGCGCGGTGAGGTCCATGAGGCCGCGGTCGTCCTGATAGGCGAGCCGGCCGTGTTCGACCTCGACATGCCATTGCTGGCCGCGCGCGTGCAGCGGCGCGCGTAGCCGCTCGGCTTCGCGCTCGATCACCTCCATCGCATCGTTCTGCTGCCCGGCCACGATCACCGGAACACCGCGACGGATGATCCCAGCCTTCTCGGCGGCGATGTCGGCGAGCGTCGGCCCGAGAAACTCGGTGTGGTCGATGCCGATCGGGGTCAGCACACAGGCGAGCGGCTGGTCGATCACATTGGTGGCGTCGAGCCGGCCACCGAGTCCGACTTCCAGCAGCGTGACGTCGGCGGGATGTTGCGCGAACAGCCACAGCGCCGCGGCGGTTTCGATCTCGAACAGCGTGATCGGCGCGCCTTGATTGACGCGCTCGCAATGCGCCAGCGCTTTGGCCAGCTCATCGTCACTCACCAGCACGCCGCCTCCCGGCCGTCCGAGCCGGATGGTCTCGTTGACCCGCACCAGATGCGGCGAGGTGTAGGCGTGGACGCTGAGGCCGGCGGCTTCGAGAATGGCGCGGAGAAAGGCGAGGGTAGAGCCCTTGCCGTTGGTGCCGGCGATGTGGATCACCGGCGGCAGCCTGCGCTGCGGATGATCGAGCGCCGCCAGCAACCGTTCGATCCGGCCGAGCGTCAGATCGATCTGTGCGGGATGGAGCCGTGCAAGGCGCGCGCGCAGCTCGCCGACCAGAGCAGACGGCTGCGGAGCAGTCGCTGAGCTCACGCCTGCGGCGCGGTCGGCGACGGCGCTTCAGGCGGCGTCACGACGATTTCGGTCGCCGCCGCGGCTTCCGCATCCTGGGCCGCATCGTCGGATGCCGCGATTTCTTCCACAGCGGGCAGTGGCGTCTTGGTGAGGATTCGGCACAGCCGCGCCAGCGTCGGGCGCAGTTCGTGGCGATGCACGACCATGTCGACCATGCCGTGGTCGCGCAGATATTCGGCGCGCTGGAAGCCGTCCGGCAACTTCTCGCGGATGGTCTGTTCGATCACGCGGGCGCCGGCAAAGCCGATCAGTGCGCCCGGCTCGGCGAGTTGGATGTCGCCGAGCATCGCGTAAGACGCGGTGACGCCGCCGGTGGTCGGATTGGTCAGCACCACGATGTAGGGCAACCCGGCCTCGCGCAGCATCTGCACAGCCACCGTGGTGCGCGGCATCTGCATCAGCGACAGGATGCCTTCCTGCATCCGCGCGCCGCCGGAGGCCGCGAACATGATGAAGGGCGCGTGTTTCTCGACCGCAAGCTCCAATCCACGGATGATCGCTTCGCCGGCCGCCATGCCGAGCGAGCCGCCCATGAAATCGAAGTCCTGCACGGCGGCGACAACGCCGAGGCCTTCGAGCTTGCCGTAGCCGACCTTGACCGCGTCATGGGCGCCGGTCTTGGTCCGGGCATCCTTGATGCGGTCGGCATATTTTCGCTCGTCCCGGAATTTCAGCGGGTCGGCGGTGACTTCCGGAAGCGCGACGTCATACCAGGTCTCGTTGTCGAAAACCGACCGCAGCCGCGCCAACGCGCCCATGCGCATGTGATAGTTCGAGCCGGGAATGACGAACTGGTTCTGCTCGACGTCCTTGTAGAACACCAACTGCCCGGTATCCGGACATTTGATCCAGAGATTCTCCGGAGTCTCGCGCCGCAGGATGTTGCGGATCTTCGGACGGACGACGTTGGTCAACCAGTTCATGACGTACTCCGCGTCGCTCCCGGGTGGGCGTCGCCAGGTTCATTGCACTGTCGGGATATGGCTGCGGACAACGGTTCCGTCCAGACCAGTCCCGGATTTGATGGCTGCTATTCCGCAGCCTGTTTGGCGCCGCGAACGCCCGCCGCCAGCGAGGCGACCAGGTCCGCTACCGCACCGACGGTCGCCTTGGTGGCGCGGTTGTCGGCGTCGAGGCTCTTTTGCAGCGCGTCGATCAGCGCCGATCCGACGACTGCACCGTCGGCCTCCGCGGCGATCGCCCGCGCCGCTTCCGGGGTGCGAATGCCGAAGCCGACGCAGACCGGCAGGTCGGTGTGGCGCTTGATCCGGGCCACCGCGTCGCCGACTGCGGCCGAATCCGCCGAAGCCGAGCCGGTGATGCCGGTGATCGACACGTAATAGACGAAGCCCGAGGTGTTGGCGAGCACTGCCGGCAACCGCTTTTCGTCGGTGGTCGGCGTCGCCAGCCGGATGAAATTCAGTCCGGCTTTCATCGCCGGCAGGCACAGCTCGGAATCCTCCTCCGGCGGCAGGTCGACGATGATCAGCCCGTCGACGCCGGCCGCCTTGGCGTCGGCGAGAAACGCATCGACGCCGTAGATATAGATCGGATTGTAGTAACCCATCAGCACCATCGGCGTGGTGTCGTCGTCCTTGCGGAAGTCGCGCACCAGCCCCAGCGTGTGGCTCAGCGTGGCGCCGGAATGGAGCGCCCGCAGCCCCGCGGCCTGAATCGCCGGTCCGTCGGCCATCGGGTCGGTGAACGGCATTCCGATCTCAATGATATCCGCGCCGGCGGCGGGCAGCGCCTTCAGGACCTGCAGCGAGGTGGCGAGATCGGGATCTCCGGCCATCACGAAAGTGACGAAGGCGGAGCGGCCCTGCTTCTTCAACTCGGCAAAGCGGGTATCGATACGCGTCGTCATCAGAACTTGCCCCCGAGATGCTCGGCCACAGAAGCGAGATCCTTGTCGCCGCGGCCGGACATGTTGAGCACCATCAAGTGATCCTTCGGCAGGATCGGCGCGAGATCGGCGACCTTGGCCAGCGCATGCGCCGGCTCCAGCGCCGGAATGATGCCCTCGAGACGGCAGCACAGCTTGAAGGCGTCGAGCGCCTCGGCGTCGGTGGCCGACAGGAAGTTGACGCGGCCGACATCGTGCAGCCAGGCGTGCTCGGGGCCGATGCCCGGATAGTCGAGGCCGGCGGAAATCGAATGCGCTTCCTGGATCTGGCCGTCATCGTCCATCAGCAGATAGGTGCGATTGCCGTGCAGCACGCCGGGCTTGCCGCCGGCGATCGACGCCGCATGCAGCTTGCTGAGGCCATGGCCCGCGGCTTCGACGCCGTAGATCACGACGCCGGCGTCGTCGAGGAAGGGGTGAAACAGGCCCATCGCGTTGGAGCCGCCGCCGATGCAGGCGATCAGCGAATCCGGCAGCCGGCCTTCGGTCTCCAGGATTTGCTCGCGCACCTCCTGGCCGATCACCGCCTGGAAGTCGCGCACCATCATCGGATAGGGATGCGGGCCGGCGACGGTGCCGATGCAGTAGAAGGTGTCGTGGACGTTGGTGACCCAGTCCCGCAGCGCCTCGTTCATCGCGTCCTTCAGCGTGTTGGCGCCCGAGGTCACCGGGCGGACTTCGGCGCCCAGCGCCTTCATCCGCAGCACATTGGGCTGCTGCCGCTCGACGTCGACCGCGCCCATATAGACCACGCATTGCAGACCGAACTTGGCGCACATCGTGGCGGTGGCGACGCCGTGCATGCCGGCGCCGGTCTCGGCGATGATCCGCTGCTTGCCCATCCGTCTGGCCAGCATGATCTGGCCGAGCACGTTGTTCACCTTGTGCGCGCCGGTGTGATTGAGATCCTCGCGCTTGAAGTAGATCTTGGCGCCGCCGAAATGCTCGGTCAGCCGCTCGGCGAAATACAGCGGCGACGGCCGGCCGACATAATGCTTGAGATAGCCGTCCATCTCGGTGCGAAACGCCGGATCGTCTTTTGCCTCAGCGTAGGCCTTTTCCAGCTCCAGGATCAGCGGCATCAACGTCTCGGCGACGAAGCGGCCGCCGAAAATGCCGAAATGCCCGCGCTCGTCGGGACCGGATCGAAACGAATTCGGCAGGATCTGATTCATGTCAGGTCATCAACTCTTCGCTGGCGCGCGCGGCGCGGATGAAGCTGCGGATCAATTCGGGGTCCTTGGCGCCGGGCGCACGTTCGACGCCGGACGACACGTCGACGCCGCCGGCCCCGGTCACCCGCAGCGCTGCCGCGACATTTCCCGGATTGACGCCGCCGGACACCATGAAGGGGAGCGACAGGTTGAGATCGCGCAGCAGCTCCCAATCGAAGGTCATGCCGAGGCCGCCCGGGCGGGTGGCGTCTTTCGGCGGTCGCGCGTCGAACAGGATGCGATCGGCGGTCTCGGCGTAGGCCGGCAGCACCGCCAGATCGGCTGCGGTCGCCACCGCGATCGCCTTCATCACCGGCAACCCAAAGGCCTGCTTCAGCGCGCGAACCCGTTCGGGGCTCTCGCTGCCGTGCAATTGCAATAGGTCAGGCTTGAGGATCTCGACGATGTCGCGGATCAGCGCGTCGCTGGCGTCGACGGTCAGCGCCACTTTCGCCGCGCGACTGCCGACCTGGTCGCTGAGTTCTCTGGCGACGTCGAGCCCGACGTGGCGCGGCGAAGCGGGAAAGAACACGAAGCCGACCATGTCGGCGCCGGCAGCGACCGCCGCTTCGAGCGTGTCGCAGGTCGACAGGCCGCAGATTTTGACGACGACGGACATCTGTTCACGATCAGGGTTCGGCCGGCCGCAGGGGCACCGGCAAGACGACGGTGTTCTACAACGCCGCGCTGGTCTTGTCGCGCCTGCCGGCCGCGGAACCCTGTCCCAGCAACAGCCGCTTCGGCTCGCTCTGGGCAGGGGTGACGACGCTAGCGCGTAAATTCGCGAGCTGCGTTTGGGCCTGGATGGCCTCGGCCTGATGCCGCCGTGCCGCGCGGCGCCAATGCCGCTGGCGAACCCAGGTCGCGACGCCGCCGGCGATCACGCCGAGGATCGCCACGCCGATGATCAGGACGAACAGCGGCATTTGAACCGTGCCCATCGGATTGAGCGGCTCGAGCGGGTCGAACGACACCGTCACGAGATGGCGGTTGGCGACCGCGAACACGATGAAAATCAATCCGAGCGGGATCAGCACCAGGGCCGTCAAAAACTTCTGCATGTCGTTCTCGCTCGCCTTGCCCCGCAAACGGGCGTCGCGTCACGCGCCGGTATCAGTATTCCCGGGCTCGCGATTCAACCGTTCGCGCATTTCCTTGCCGGTCTTGAAAAACGGCACGCTCTTTTGGTCGACCGGAACATGCGCGCCGGTCCGCGGATTGCGGCCGGCACGCGCGGGCCGATGCTTCACCGAAAATGCTCCGAAGCCTCTCAGCTCAACCCGATCGCCACGCGCCAACGCGTCGACAATCTCGTCGAGGATCGCGTTGACGATGTTCTCGACGTCCCGCTGATAGAGGTGCGGGTTGTGCTCGGCGATACGCTGAACGAGTTCGGATTTAATCATCGAGGATGTGGTCCGTGCGTGCGGATCGCCATTTCCTTGAAAATACTGTGAACTGTCAAGACGCTAAATCAAATCGACAGAGCTGGACAATGTCTCGCGGCGGTGCTTGCAAGACGGTTTTAAAGGCTCTCGGATACCGCGAGCCGTCAGCGCGAGCCGCCCGGCGCCCACAGCGCCAGCATGCCGTCGAGGCCAAGCCGCTCGACCGACTGCACCGCGCCCGATTGCTCGATCTGCCGCGCGATCGCGCCCAAGCCGAGTGCATCCAGCGTCACCGACGCCGCCACCCGCAGGAACGCCAGATCGCCGAACTGCGGAGACAGCTTGAAATCGCGCACCGGCAAGCCGCTCTTGACCTTCTTCTCGGTCTCCAGCCACGCCACCGCGGTCTTTTCGTCGCCGAGTTCGTCGATCAGCTTCAGACTGACCGCCTGACGGCCGGTGAAGACGCGGCCGTCAGCGACCACGCTGAGCTGATTGTCATCCATGCTGCGGCGCTGTTTCACCATGTCGCGAAACCACGCGTAGGAATCTCGCACCAGCGATTCCAGCGCGGCGCGCGCCTCGGGGCTGGTCGGTTCGAATCCGTTCGGCGCGGCCTTCAGCGGCGACGATTTCACTTCCTCGACCTTGACGCCGACCGTCTTCATCAGCTCGGAGACGTTCGGATATTGGAACAGCACGCCGATCGAGCCGACCAGCGAGCTCTGCTGGGCGATGATGTGATCGGAGGCGAGCGCAGCGATGTAGCCGCCCGAAGCCGCCAGGCCCTCGACCACGACCACCATCGGCTTCTTGGCCTTCAGCCGCATCAGCGCGTTGTAGAGTTCTTCCGAGCCTGCGGTGGTGCCGCCCGGCGAATTGATGTGAACGATCACGGCGGCGCTCTGCGACTTCTCCAACCGCTCCAGTGCCTCGACCCGCTCGGAATTGCTGCGGATCAGGCCGTCGATCTTGATCCGCGCGATCGAGCTGGAGGTCGCGAGCCCACCCTGTCCGGCGGGCGACACCATCGCGCCGACCGCCACCACGGCGACGATGGCCACCAACACCGCGGCGACCCGCCAGAACGTCAGCTTGCGGCGGATGCGGCGGCGATCGACGATCACATCGGAATCAAGCGACATAGAGGTTCTCCGGCGAAGCGATGTTCACGGTTGTCAGAGGGGATCGTTGATTTCCCGTCACGGGATTACATCAATTGCAATCGAATAAGAAGAAAACAAGGTCCGGGCGGCTTGCGACGTATTTGTTCGCCGCCCTGGCGCAGGCTGAGCCGGCATCGAGCCAATTCATCAAGAACCTTCAAACGAAGTCAAAGAAAAAGGGCCCCGGCGATGCCGGAGCCCTGATCGTTTGGCGTAAGCCTCGAAAGGCTTACTTGTCGCGCTGCTTGAGCGCGGTGCCGAGGATGTCGCCCAGCGTCGCGCCCGAATCGGACGAGCCGTATTGCGCGATGGCTTCCTTCTCTTCGGCGACTTCGAGCGCCTTGATCGACACCTGGACCTTGCGGGCCTTCTTGTCGAACTGGATCACGCGGGCGTCGACCTTCTCACCGACCGCGAAGCGGTCGCTGCGCTGATCGTTGCGGTCGCGCGCCAGCTCCGAGCGCTTGATGAAGGTCGCGAAGTCGGTGCCGACGATCTGCACGTCGATCCCGGATTCCTTCACGTCCAGCACTTCGCAGGTCACGATCGCGCCCTTCTTGACGTCGCCCGGCTCGGCGAAGGGGTCGCCTTCGAGCTGCTTGACGCCGAGCGAGATGCGCTCCTTCTCGACATCGACGTCGAGCACCACGGCCTTGACCATGTCGCCCTTCTTGAAGTTGTCGATCACCTGCTCGCCCGGCTGCTTCCAGTCGAGGTCCGAGAGATGGACCATGCCGTCGACGTCGCCGTCGAGGCCGAGGAACAGACCGAACTCGGTCTTGTTCTTGACTTCGCCTTCGACGGTCGAACCGACCGGGTACTTCTCGACGAACACTTCCCACGGATTGCGCATGGTCTGCTTGAGGCCGAGCGAAATCCGGCGCTTGACCGAATCGACCTCGAGCACCTGCACGTCGACTTCCTGCGAAGTCGAAACGATCTTGCCGGGGTGCATGTTCTTCTTGGTCCACGACATCTCCGAGACGTGGATCAGGCCTTCGATGCCCGGCTCCAGCTCGACGAACGCGCCGTAGTCGGTGATGTTGGTGACGCGGCCGGTGAAGCGCGCGTTCAGCGGGTACTTCGCCTCGATGCCCTGCCACGGATCGTCCAGCAGTTGCTTCATGCCGAGCGAGATGCGGTGGGTCTCGTGGTTGATCTTGATGATCTTGACCTTGACGGTCTGGCCGATCGTCAGCACCTCGGTCGGGTGATTGACCCGGCGCCAGGCGATGTCGGTGACGTGCAGCAGGCCGTCGATGCCGCCGAGGTCGACGAACGCACCGTAATCGGTGATGTTCTTGACGACGCCGTCGATCACCTGACCCTCTTCGAGGTTCTGCACCAGCTCCTGGCGCTGCTCGGCGCGGGTCTCTTCGAGAACCGTGCGGCGCGACACCACGATGTTGCCGCGGCGGCGATCCATCTTGAGGATCTGGAACGGCTGCGAGTTGTTCATCAGCGGCGCGACGTCGCGGATCGGACGGATGTCGACCTGCGAGCGCGGCAGGAACGCCACGGCGCCGTCGAGGTCGACCGTGAAGCCGCCCTTGACCTGGTTGAAGATGACGCCGAACACCTTCTCGTTGCCCTGGAAGGCCTTCTCGAGCTTGCCCCAGCTCTCTTCGCGGCGCGCCTTGTCGCGCGACAGAACGGCTTCGCCGAGCGCATTTTCGATCCGGTCAAGGAACACTTCGACGGTGTCGCCGACCTTCAATTCGCTTTCACGGCCGGGTCCTGCGAATTCGCGCAGTGCCACGCGGCCTTCGGTCTTCAGGCCGACGTCGATGACGGCCATGTCCTTTTCGATCGCAACGACGATGCCCTTGATGACCGAGCTTTCCTGCAGATTGCCGCCGGCAAAGGACTCGTCGAGCATCGCGGCGAAATCGTCGCGGGTCGGGTTGTAAGTATCAGTCGAAGCCATTTGTTCTCCAGATGCGGATGTCGCCGGCAGTTCGGTTGAGGGACGTCTCGCGCGCGCAGTGTCAGGGGTCCGCGAACCTGACGACCGCTCAGCAAATCATTGCGGAGCGGGCCGGCAGCATGCCTGCACGGTCGAGCCGTTGATCCGAAACGATCGGATCAGAAAACTGTCATTCCAAGAATCGGTCGGGCAGTGAACGATACGGCAGGCCAAAACAAACCTGGACGTTGTGCGTTCGACCATCTGTTCAAACCGTGGAGCGGGCGTTCCTCCAATGACGGCGTCGTTTGGTCCTCAGACCCGACGCCGGCCCGCTCGAACGGCCTCGACAATATCGATGGCGGCCCGGACGCCGCCTTCTATATCCAAATTGGAATTGTCGAGCAAGACTGCATCGGGCGCCTGCGTCAGCGGCGCTGCGCTGCGGTTCCTGTCGCGCTCGTCGCGCTTGAGGATGTCAGCGAGGACTCGCGCCTCGTCGGCAGCCTCGCCGCGTGCAAGGGCCTCCAGCGTCCGGCGGCGGGCGCGCACCACGGGATCGGCGATGACAAAGATCTTCACGTCTGCGTCGGGGCAAATCACAGTCCCAATATCGCGCCCGTCCAGCACGGCGCCCGGCGGATCGGCGGCGAATTGCCTTTGAAAGCTGACCAGCGCCTCGCGGAGCGGGGCATAGGCCGAAATCACCGAGGCGGCGTCGCCAACGGTCTGGCTCTTGAGCGCGGGGTCGCCGAAAATGCCGGGATCGAGCTTGCGCGCGGCGGCGACAGCCCGGGCTTCGTCGGTCAGGTCGGCGCCCCCGTCCAGCAGCGCCTTGGCGACCGCACGGTAGATTACGCCGGTATCAAGGTGCCGAAAGCCATAGTGGGCGGCGAGCCGCTTGCCGAGCGTGCCCTTGCCGGAAGCGGCCGGTCCGTCGATGGCGATGATCATGCTGTTCTCGAGTTTCCAATAGGCCAACGGCGCAGCTGCGGTTCAACACGTGAGCGAGATGGATTTCAAGCGGCGTGGTTTGCAGCTTCCCGTTGGCCGGTATAAACCCCCGAGCCGCGGAAACCAGCCCGGCATGCCGCGAACAGATCTCTGCCCGGACAATCCTCGGTATGGCCACTCCTGCTTTCGTCAAACGCATCCTGAGGAGCGACGCATTCCAATGGACGGCGGTGATTCCCGCCGCAATCTATTTCCAGTTCGTGATGTGGACCGGTCGGTTTGATCGTGCGCCGTTTCCGATTGCGGAGCCGTACATCCTGGCGATGTGGCACGGCCGGCTGAACATGCTTCCGATGCTGCGCAACGGGAGCAAACCGTTGGTCGCGCTGATCAGTGGCCATCGTGACGGCCAGATCATCAGCAAGGCCGGCACTGTGTTTGGGATCCAGACTGCGGTCGGTTCAAGTTCCAAGGGCGGGATGCGGGCGGCGCGCGAGATGCTGCGGCTGGCGCGGGACGGCCACAGCCTGTTTGTGACGCCCGATGGTCCGCGCGGCCCGCGAATGCATATCAACAACGACGGCATTCTCGACCTCGCCCGGCTGACCGGCCTGCCGATCCTGCCCGTCGCCGTCAGCCTGCAGCGCGGCAAGCTGCTGCGCAGCTGGGACCGGTTGATGCTGCCAGGACTGTTTTCGAGGGTTGCGATTCGATTCGGCGAGCCGGTGATCGTCGATGCCGATGCCGATCGCGCCGAGATCCGGGCGCGGCTGTCGGCGTCGCTGACCGCCGCGCAGCAGGAGACCGATCGGCTGGTCGGCCGCATTCCGGTCGAGCCGGCCTGAGATTCGCGCGGAAACGATTACGCCAGCTCGCCGCCCAGCCGCCGCATCATCGGCACGAAATCCGGGAAGCTGGTGGCGATGAAGGCGGTATCGTCGACCTTGACCGGCCTGTCCGCGGCAAGTCCCATCACCAGCGCCGACATCGCGATGCGGTGATCCATGTGAGTGGCGACCAGGCCGCCGCCCGGTACGTGGCCCTTGCCCTCGACGATCAGATCGTCGCCGACGATCTCGACCTTGACGCCGTTGACCCGCAGCATATCCGCGGTCGCTTCCAGGCGGTCGGATTCCTTGACCCGCAGCTCGTGCAGACCGCGCATCACAGTAGTGCCCTCGGCGAAGGCGGCCGCGACAGCCAGCACCAGATATTCGTCGATCATCGATGGCGCCCGCTCCGGCGGCACCTCGACGCCGCGCAGCCGCGAGCCGCGGATGCGGAATTGCGCCATCGGCTCCCCTGTATCGTCGCGGGTTTCGCTCTCCTCAATTGCGCCGCCCATCTCGCGCAGCGTCGTGATCAGGCCGGTCCGCAGCGGGTTGGTCATCACCTCGGTCAGCACGATGTCCGAGCCCGGCACCAGCAGCGCGGCGACCATCGGGAACGCGGCTGACGACGGGTCGGCCGGCACCACCACCCGGGCGCCGCGCAGCTCGGGCTGGCCGGTCAGGGAAATCTTGCGGCCGTGGGCGCCTTCCGGCTCCGTCACCAGCGTCGCGCCGAAATGCTGCAGCATCAGCTCGGTATGGTCGCGGCTCGCCTCGGCTTCGATCACGGTGGTGACGCCTGGCGCCGAGAGCCCGGCGAGCAGCACCGCCGACTTGATCTGCGCTGACGGCACCGGGGTGCGGTAGGTGATCGGCAGCGGGTCGCGTGCGCCCTGCAGGGTGAGGGGGAGCCGGCCGCCCTCGTGGCTCTGGATCACCCGGGCGCCCATCTGCTCCAGCGGATCGACGATCCGCCGCATCGGCCGGCTGCGCAGCGAGGCGTCGCCGTCGAAGGTCGCGGTGATCGGAGAGCCGGCGACAGCGCCCATCGCCAGCCGGCAGCCGGTGCCGGAATTGCCGAAATCGAGCGGCGCCTCGGGCTGGGCGAAGCCGGCGACGCCGACGCCGCGGACCGTCCAGGCGAATTCGCCGGTGCGCTCGACCCGGGCGCCCAGCGCACGCATCGCCTTGCCGGTATCGATCACGTCCTGTCCCTCGAGCAGACCGGAAATCCGGGTCTCGCCGACCGCGAGCGCCCCGAGAATCAGGGCGCGGTGGGAAATCGACTTGTCCCCGGGCACGCGGGCAGTCCCGCTCAGCGCTGCGCTCTTGCGCGCCTCGAGCGGTGAGGTTTGGTCTGAATGGCTCAAGATTGGGGTCCCCTGCGCGTCAGGCGCGTGATCGATTGCGGCCGTACGCAGCGCGTGGCCGGCCGGTACCGCATAAACCGCTATTGACACCAGCGTGGCAACTAGCCAAGTGAAGCACCGTTTTTCAAGAAATCCCAAGGTTGCACAAGTGGCGAAATCCGATCTCGGAACCAAGCGTATTTGCCCGACGACAGGCAAAAAGTTCTACGATCTGAACAAGAATCCGGTGATCTCGCCCTATACCGGCGAGGTCGTGCCGATTGCGCCGGTGGTGGCGCCGCGAACCCGGGCCGACTCGCGCTCTGCCGCAGCCCCTGCCGCCGCCGAGGCGCCCGAGGCGATGGAGGCCGAAGAGCTGGTGTCGCTCGAGGAGGCCGATGCCGAAGAGAAGACCGGCAAGGTCAAGGCGATTGTTCCGGAGTCCGAGGACGATATCGAAATCGACGAATCGATCGAGGATGACGACGATTCGACCTTCATCGCCGACGAAGAAGAAGGGGATGAAGACGTCACCGACATCATTGGTGACGTTTCTGGCGATGAGGAGACTTGAGATCGTCGCCGATATGTGATCAACGAATGCCGCGCGCGGACGATTTGCCCGCGCGCACCCAAGGTCAGGGGCCATAGCTCAGCTGGGAGAGCGCTTGCATGGCATGCAAGAGGTCGGCGGTTCGATCCCGCCTGGCTCCACCAACCTTCGTTCGCGTCTGAAGCGACGATTAGGCAAACCACCCGGTTCCTTCGCAAAGCTGGCGGACACTGACGCGGCATAGCCCGAAGCGAGCGGCATTTGCCAAGCTACGGCTTTGAACGGTAAGTTTCCGCTCCCTCAAAGCTTCGCAAGAAAGCCCTCATGACTGCTGCATTGATGCCCGGCGCGATGGCCGGATTGCGCGTGATTGATCTGACGCGCGTTCTTGGCGGCCCGTACTGCACACAGATTCTCGCCGACCATGGCGCCGATGTCATCAAGGTCGAACCGCCCGCCGGCGACGAAGTCCGCGATTGGGGTCCCCCTTTCCACGACGACGATGCGGCGTATTTCATTGGCATCAACCGCAACAAGCGCTCGATCGGGCTCGATCTCGCCTCGCCCGGCGGCCGCGACGTTCTGCTCGAGATGCTCAAGGACGCCGACGTGCTGATCGAGAACTTCAAGCCCGGCACGCTGGACAAATGGGGCCTCGGCAACGACATCGTCCGGGAGAAATTCCCCCGTCTGGTGCATTGCCGGATTTCCGGCTTCGGCGCCGACGGCCCGCGCGGCGGCAATCCGGGCTACGACGCGATCATCCAGGCGATGACCGGCATGATCGCTGCGACCGGCTCGCCCGAGAGTGGGCCGATGCGAATCGGCGTGCCGCTGGTCGACATCACCACTGGCCTTTACGCCGCCATCGGCATCCTGATGGCGCTGTCGGAACGCCAGCGCTCGGGCAAGGGGCAGTTCCTCGAAACTACGCTGTACGAGACCGGTCTCGCCATCATGCACCCGCATACGGCGAACTATTTCCTGCACGGCAAGCCGCCTGCGCTGACCGGCAACGAGCATCCCAATCTCGTGCCCTATGCGATCTTCGAGGCGCGCGACGGCAAGATTTTCACCGGCGTCGGCAATGACGGCACCTTCCGAAAGCTGTGCAAGGAGATCGGTAAGCCTGAACTCGGCACCGACCCGCGCTTCGCCCGCAACAAGGACCGGATCGCCAACCGGGCCGCGCTTCGCACCGAGCTCGAGGCGGTGTTCCGCCAGCACGATGCGGCGCCGCTATGCGACCGGCTGCTCGATGCCGGCTTGCCGGCGGGGCCGGTGCAGTCGATCGACAAGGCGCTCACCAGCCCGCATACCACGCACCGCGGCGATGTGATTGAGCAGGACTGGTACAAGGGTGTTGCGTCGCCGATCCGGTTCGAGCGTACCAAAGCCAGCCTGCGCGGCTTGCCGCCGAAATTCAGCCAGCACGCCGGCGAAGTGCTCGGCGAGTTCGGCTATTCGCCGGACGAGATCTCAAAGCTCGTCGCGGACGGCGTAGTCAGCGGGCCCGAACGCAAACGGTAGTCTAGGCGCGTTTCGGCTTGCGTCCGATCATCGCACGCGCGCGCTGCGCCGCACTCCGTTGCAGCGCAGCAGAGACGTTTGTCCACTGCAGCGCTTTCCCCGTGTCGGCAGGTCGCATATACGCTCACCGCTGGGGTCATCTGTCCGTCATTTCGCGCTGCTACCGCGCCAGTCGCGTAGATGAGTGCCCAACCGGGAGGTTTATATGGCATTTCGTTTCTTTGGTCCGACTGCGGCCGCAACCGCGATCGCTGCGACTCTGGCGATCGCCACGCCGGCGCATGCGGCGACCGAGATCCAGTGGTGGCACGCCATGACCGGCGGCAACAACGACGTCGTCGTCAAGCTTGCCAATGACTTCAACGCAGCGCAGAGCGACTACAAGGTCGTCCCGAGTTACAAAGGCGGCTACGCCGACACGATGAACGCCGGCATCGCCGCGTTCCGCGCCGGCAACGCGCCGCATATCATGCAGGTGTTCGAGGTCGGAACCGCCACCATGATGGCGGCGACCGGCGCGGTGAAGCCGGTCTACAAATTGATGCAGGAGACCGGCGAACCGTTCGACGCCAAGGCCTATTTGCCGGCGATCACCGGTTACTACTCGACCTCGAAGGGCGAGATGCTGTCGTTCCCCTTCAACTCGTCGTCGATGGTGATGTGGGTCAATCTCGACGCGCTGAAGAAGGCCGACATCGCCGAGATCCCGAAGACCTGGCCCGAAGTTTTCGAAGGCGCAAAGAAGCTGAAAGCGGCCGGCTATGCCACCTGCGGCTTCTCCACCGCCTGGGTGACCTGGGCCCATGTCGAGCAGTTGTCCGCCTGGCACAACGTGCCGCTGGCGAGCAAGGCGAACGGTCTCGACGGCTTCGACACCAAGCTTGAATTCAACGGACCGGTGCAGGTCAAGCATCTCGACAAGCTGATCGAGTTGCAGAAGGACAAGACCTTCGACTATTCCGGCCGCACCAACACCGGCGAGGGACGCTTCACATCGGGCGAGTGCCCGCTGTTCCTGACCTCGTCGGGCTTCTTCGGCAACGTCAAGTCGCAGGCCAAGTTCAATTGGACCAGCGCGCCGATGCCGTACTACCCGGACGTGAAGGGCGCCCCGCAGAATTCGATCATCGGCGGCGCATCGCTGTGGGTGATGGGCGGCAAGACACCCGAGGAATACAAGGGCGTCGCCAAATTCCTGGCATTCCTGTCCGACACCGACCGCCAGGTCGCGGTCCACAAGGCCTCGGGTTATCTGCCGATCACCATGGCGGCCTATGAGAAGGCCAAGGCCGAGGGCTTCTACAAGGAAGCGCCCTATCTCGAGACGCCGATCAAGGAACTGACCAACAAGCCTCCGACCGAGAATTCGCGCGGCCTGCGGCTCGGCAACATGGTGCAACTGCGCGACCTGTGGGCCGAGGAGATCGAACAGGCCCTAGCCGGCAAGAAGACCGCGAAGGAAGCGCTCGACGCTGCCGTCACCCGCGGCAACACCATGCTGCGTCAATTCGAAAAGACCGCGGTGAAGTAAGTCATCCGCAATTCACACCAACCGTCATTGCCGGGCTTGACCCGGCAATCCATCCTTCTCAAGAGTGACGGATGCGCGGGTCAAGCCCGCGCATGACGGCAGTGAGGGCGGGGCGGTCGAGGATCATGCAGAAGCAGTCCGTCTTCCACTCGAAATTCCTACCCTATATGCTGGTGCTGCCGCAGCTCGCGGTGGTGCTGGTGTTCTTCTATTGGCCGGCGGTGCAGGCGGTCATCCAGTCGTTCCTGTTGCAGGACGCGTTCGGCTTGTCGACCACCTTCGTATGGTTCGACAATTATCGCGAGCTACTGAGCGACCCGGACTATTTCAGCGCGATTCTCCGCACCTTCCTGTTTTCGGTTGCGATAGCGCTGTCGTCGCTGTCGCTGGCGCTGTTGCTCGCGGTGATGGCCGACAGGCCGCTGCGCGGCTCGACCTTCTATCGCACGCTGTTGATCTGGCCCTACGCGGTCGCGCCGCCGGTGGTCGGCGTGCTCTGGGTGTTCATGCTCAACCCCTCGCTCGGCGTGATTGCTCACGGGCTGCGCGCGATCGGAATCGACTGGAATCCGCTGCTCGACGGCAATCAGGCCGCGACCCTGATCATCCTCGCCGCAGCCTGGAAGCAGATCTCCTACAACTTCCTGTTCTTCCTCGCCGGGCTGCAGGCGATCCCGTCGAGCGTGATCGAGGCCGCGGCGATCGACGGCGCCCGGCCGATGCGACGGTTCTGGACCATCATCTTCCCGTTGCTGTCGCCGACGATCTTCTTTCTGATCGTCGTCAACATCGTCTACGCGTTCTTCGAAACTTTCGGCATCATCGACACCATGACCCGCGGCGGCCCGGCCAAGGCCACCGAAACGCTGGTATACAAGGTCTATAGCGACGGCCTGCTCGGCGGCAATCTCGGCAGTTCGGCGGCGCAGTCGGTGATCCTGATGGGCATCGTCATCGCGCTGACCGCGTTCCAGTTCCGCTTCGTCGAGCGCAAGGTGAATTACTGATGGTCGAGCACCGGAAGTTCGGAAACCTGCTGCCGCATCTCGTGCTGTGGACCGGCGTCCTGATCGTCGCGTTTCCGGTGTACATCGCCTTCGTCGCCTCGACTCAGGACAATGCGACCATCGCCAACGGCCAGATGTCGTTGCTGCCCGGCGGCCATTTCCTGGAGACCTATTACAAGACGCTGTTCGTCGGCACCTCCGGCACCACCCGCGAGCCGGTCGGCACGATGCTGTTCAATTCCTTCGTGATGGCGATGATGATCGCGGTCGGCAAGATCGCGATCTCGCTGATCTCGGCCTATGCGATCGTGTATTTCCGGTTTCCGTTCCGGATGACGATCTTCTGGCTGATCTTCATCACGCTGATGCTGCCGGTCGAAGTCCGGATTTATCCGACCTACAAGATCGTCGCCGATCTGCATTTGCTCGACAGCTACGCCGGGTTGACGCTGCCGCTGATCGCGTCGGCGACGGCGACGCTGCTGTTCCGGCAATTCTTCATGACGGTGCCGGACGAGTTGCTGGAGGCGTCGCGAATCGACGGCGCCGGGCCGTTCCGATTCTTCTGGGATACGCTGCTGCCGCTGTCGCGCACCAACATGGCGGCGCTGTTCGTGATCCTGTTCATCCTCGGCTGGAACCAGTATCTGTGGCCGCTGCTGATCACCACGCGCGACGACATGCAGACCATCCAGATCGGCATCCGCAAGATGATCGTCACCTCCGACGCGCTGACCGAATGGCCGGTGGTGATGGCGACCGCGATCCTGGCGATGCTGCCACCGGTGGCGGTGGTGGTGCTGATGCAGAAACTGTTCGTGCGCGGACTGGTGGAGACGGAGAAGTAACAGCTGTGGCCAACGTCGTTCTCCGCAATGTCCGCAAGACCTATCCGGGCGGCTTCGAAGCCATCAAGGGCGTCGACTTCGAGGTCGGCGACGGCCAGTTCTGCGTGCTGGTCGGTCCCTCGGGTTGCGGCAAGTCCACGCTGTTGCGGATGGTGGCGGGGCTGGAAACGATCACCTCCGGCGAGATCGATATCGGCGGTCGCGTCGTCAACGACGTCGAGCCCGCCGATCGCGACATCGCGATGGTGTTCCAGAACTACGCGCTCTATCCGCATATGAGCGTTTACAACAATATGGCCTATGGCTTGCGCAATCGCGGCATGGCGAAGCCGGAGATCGAGGCGCGGGTGCAGGAGGCGGCGCGGATATTGGAAATCGGCGCGATGCTCGACCGCAAGCCGCGGCAACTCTCCGGCGGCCAGCGCCAGCGCGTCGCAATGGGCCGCGCGATCGTGCGTCAGCCGAAAGTGTTCCTGTTCGACGAGCCGCTGTCCAATCTCGACGCCAAGCTGCGGGTGGCGATGCGGGTCGAGATTCGCAAGCTGCAGCGCCGGCTCAGCACAACGGCGATCTACGTCACCCACGACCAGCTCGAGGCGATGACGCTGGCCGACATTCTGGTGGTGATGAACGCCGGCCAGGTCGAGCAGATCGGCTCGCCCCTCGACGTCTACGCCAAGCCGGCGACCACCTTCGTCGCCTCCTTCATCGGCGCGCCGCCGATGAATCTGATCCCGCTCGATGCCGAAGGGGTGCGCGCCCGGTTCGGCGGCGCGGTCACCGAGGCGGGGGTTCTGGGTGTGCGTCCCGAGGACCTGGCGATTTCGTCCGAGCCGCCCGCGCCCGGCGGGCTGACGCTCGACCTTGCGGTCGAGGCGATCGAGCGGGTCGGTCCGGAAACCTTTGTCTACGGAACGCGGTCGCCAGGGGGCGACCTCGCCGCGATCAGCAGCAAACCCGGGGAATTGCCGCCCGACGAGATCATCATCCGGATCCCGGGCCAGGAGGCTCCAGCCATCGGCGAGCGGATTTCGGTGGTTGCGCTGCGGCACAATCTGCATCTGTTCAGCGCCGACGGCCGCCGGCGGATCGCCGTCTGAAGCTCTAACCCACTGGCCAAATTCGTTGTTTCGGCCGTCTTGAACCTTTTTTCGCACTGCCCATATTGGTTTGGACCGACCGGCAAGGTGCCGGCTGGTCAGCGGGGTGCCGTAAGGACCCCCTCAAAGTCGCTTCGAGAGGACTTTGTGATGTCTCGTGTTCCTACGTTATCAAGTCCCTTCCTGCTGGGATTCGACGAGATCGAGCGTGCGCTCGACCGCGTCGTGAAAGGCGCCGACGGGTACCCTCCCTACAACATCGAGCGCTGCGAGCGCGGCAACGGCGATCCGGAAAAGCTGCGGATCACGCTGGCGGTGGCGGGTTTCACCCGCGATCAACTCGATGTGACGATTGAGGAAAATCAACTCGTCATCAGGGGCCGGCAGCAGGATGACAAAACCCGGCAATACATCCATCGCGGCATCGCCGCGCGACACTTCCAGCGCACCTTCGTGCTGGCCGAAGGGATGCAGGTGCTCGGAGCGGACTTGAAGAACGGATTGCTATCAATCGATCTGGTCCGGCCTGAGCCTGAGCGGGTCATTAAGACAATCGCCATCACCGAACACGAATAATGGAACGAGTAGCGGACTCGACCGCTTAGTCTGACAGAGGAGTCGAGACCATGGCTGAACTGGGTACCAACCACGAGAATGTACGCGTCACGCCGGAAGCGCTGGCGCATCTGGGCGAAGGTCACATCGCCTATGTGAAGCAGATCCGCTCCGAGGATGTCCCCGGGCTGTTTCCGCAAGCGCCGCAGATTGCGCCGGGCCTCAAGCTGTTTGCACTCCATTCAGCCGATGGAACGCCGATCATGCTGACCGATAGCCGGGAGGCGGCGGTCGCGAATGCCTGGAGCCAGGAGCTGCAGGCCGTCAGCGTTCACTGAGCGCTGACACTCAGAGTTACGCATCGCGGAGCGTCCGGTGACGGACCCCGCGTATGCGGTGATCATTGAGCTCGCGCTGACGCTGCGCCCACCGCCCCCAGTAGTCTCCGTGCCTGAGCCCAGTAGTTTTCCTCAGCGATAAGCAACGTGCCAGACTATCCCGGCCCGGACGCCGGTCCGATTTCGGCCGTTACATCACTGAGTCGTGCAATCGTCCTGAGATTTTGGAAACTCCTGCGGTAGCTCTTCGCTTTTCAACCGCGCCCACGATCGCGCCGGAGACTTGAGTGATGGCGCCCGAGTTGCCGATCACCGTCGCGGAATGTGCGTTCGCGAAGCCTCTCCCTGAAGTCAGGGCGTGCTCCATCGGAGTCGTTGAGGGTAACTTGGTCCGCGGCTAATCGCGAGCTATAGGGCTTTCGAGGGGCCGGTTCGCGTCCAGGATACGCGTCAGAACATCAAGCCAGAGCGCCGGTTCTGATTCGATCAGAACCGAAAAAAAGCTCTAAGCGACGGTCGCAGGCGGCAGCGCCAGCACCGAATAAATCGCCTGGGCGTCGCGCGAGGCGCGCAGTTTTTTGGCGACGTCCTGATCGCGGAGGAGGCGGGCAATGCGCGCCAACGCCTTCAGGTGATCGGCGCCGGCGCCTTCAGGCGCCAGCAGCAGGAAGATCAGGTCGACAGGCTGGCCGTCCATTGCCTCGAAATCGATCGGGCGCTCCAGCCGCGCGAACAGGCCGAACAGCCGCTCGAGCTTCGGCAGCTTGCCGTGCGGGATCGCCACGCCATATCCGACCGCGGTGGTGCCGAGCTTCTCGCGCTGCAGCAAGACCTCGAACACCGCGCGCTCGTTCTGGCCGCTGAGTTCCGCTGCGCGCGCCGAGAGTTCCTGCAGCGCCTGCTTCTTGCTGATAACTTTCAACGCCGGGATGACGGCCTCGGGCGCGACCAGATCGGTAATCGTCATGAGGCGTTCCGAGGATGCGGTGTGCGGTCAGTGTGAAATAGGACAGGGGGAGGCTGCGTCAAGCTCGAACTCCAGAGGTCCACCGAGCCATTCGAAGCCTGGGGAAAACCGCCCTGAAATCATCAACCTAGCTAGTATATCATCCCTGCCGGCGGTGGCAAACTCCGGCCGTTGCGGCAGCAGCGGCAGAAGGCGGCGGACCATATGCAGAGGCGTCGACGGGCGTCAATGGCCGATCTCATCGCTACTGCAGGGAACACCGCCTTCCGCGGATAGGGTTTCGTCAGGCCGCGGCGCCGTTCAGCGACGGCGGATCGATCCAGCCGATATTGCCGTCGGCGCGACGGTAGATGATGTTCACACGGCCGGAGCCGCCGTGAAGGAAGATCAGCACCGGCGCGCCGGTGAGGTCGAGCTCCACCACGGCTTCGCTCACCGACAGACGCTTCATGGCGGTGGTGGCCTCGGCGATGATCACCGGATTATACGCGTCCTCGTGATGCTCCTCGTCGCCGGGCGCCTCGATGACGTAGCTCGGCATGTCGACCGGCGCAGTCAGTTCGGCCAGGGCGGTCGCCTCGGCATGGGCCTTGCGGGACGAGCGATCCTTCAGCCGGCTCTTGTAGCGGCGCAGCCGCTTCTCGATTTGCAGCAGCGCCTGATCGGCGCTGACATAAGCATCGGCAGCGTTCGACTCGGCTTCCAGCGTGATGCCGGAATCGAGATGCAGCGAGCAGTCGGTGCGGAATCCAAAGCCGTCCTTGCTCAGCGTGATATGGCCCGAATAATTGCCATCGAAATATTTGCGCAACACCTCTTCGGTGCGCTCGCTGACACGGCCGCGCAGCGCTTCGCCGACGCTGATGCTCTTGCCGGAGACCCGGATGGTCATGGGATGCCTCTTTTCGTCCTAGGGGAGAATGACAGTAATCGTCGCTGCGGCGTAATCAAGCCGGAGCGGTGTCGCGGGACCGATCGGCTGGCGCCGTCAGGGCCGTGCCGAGCATGCTGTGCTTGTCGCGTCGCCGTTGCACCGACGAGGGGATGCGCATCGCCTCGCGATATTTCGCGACGGTACGACGTGCGATATCGATGCCGGCTCCGCGCAGCCTCTCCACGATCGTGTCGTCCGACAGAATTGCTGACGGATCCTCGCCATCGATCAATTGCCGGATGTGATGACGAACGGCTTCGGCGGAATGCGCCTCGCCGCCATCGGCGGAGGCGATTGACGCGGTAAAGAAATACTTCAGTTCGAACGTGCCACGGTTGGTCGCCATATATTTGTTGGCGGTCACGCGCGACACCGTCGACTCGTGCATCTGGATCGCGTCGGCCACCGCTTTCAGATTCAGTGGTCGCAGATGCGCGACGCCGTGGGTGAAGAAGCCGTCCTGCTGGCGCACGATCTCGGTCGCGACCTTCAAAATGGTGCGAGCGCGCTGGTCGAGCGCGCGCACCAGCCAGGTTGCGGTCTGCAGGCAGTCGGAGAAGTAGGATTTGTCGCCATCCTTGCGGATCGTCTTCGACAACTCCGAGTAATAGGACTGGTTGACCAGCACCTTCGGCAGCGTGTCGCTGTTGAGTTCGACCAGCCAGCCTCCGTCGGGGCCGGGGCGCACGAACACATCGGGCACGACGGTCTGCACGCGAGAGGAGTTGAACTTCAGGCCAGGTTTCGGATCGAGGTGACGGATTTCGCCGATCATGTCGGCGAGGTCCTCGTCATCGACGCCGCAGATCTTGCGCAGGCTGACGACGTCGCGCTTGGCCAAGAGATCGAGGTGCTCGATCAGCGCCTGCATCGCCGGGTCGAACCGGTCGAGTTCACGCAATTGAATGGCGAGGCATTCGGCCAAAGAACGCGCGCAGATGCCCGGCGGGTCGAAGGTTTGCAGCACGCCGACCACGGCTTCGACTTCGGTCTGGGTCGTTCCGAGACGCTCGGCGGCCTCACCGAGATCGGCTGGCAGGTAGCCCGCATCGTCGACGAGGTCGATCAGATATTGCCCGATCATGCGTTCCGATGGTGAGGACAGCGCGACTGCGAGCTGCTCGCTGAGATGGTCGGCCAGCGAGGTCTCGGCCGCGACGAAGGCTTCGAGATTGTAGCCCTCGTCGCTGGAGGCGCCGCCGCCCCACTCGGTATATGACGCGGGCGCCGCGTCCTGAGCGGCGCGGGCCGCAGCCTCGGCCGGCTCCTCCGGGAAAACGTTCTCCATGCCGGTATCGAGTGTCTGCTCGATCTCGCTGCGGCTGCCGAGATCGCGGTGCATCCATTCTTCGCTGCCCGGCTCGAAGGAATCGCCGCCTGCGTTGTCGGCGAAGTCCGATGCCTCGCCGCCGGCCTCGCTGCCGCCGAACTCGTCACCCGCATTCTCGGCGCGGTCCATCGACGCTTCGCCGGCAACCAGCGGTTCGGCGTTGTCGCTGGCGCGGTCCAGCAGCGGGTTCTTCTCGAGCTCGTCCTCGACGAACACCGCGAGATCCAAATTGGACAGTTGCAGCAGCTTGATCGCCTGCATCAGCTGCGGCGTCATCACCAGCGACTGCGATTGGCGAAATTCGAGGCGTTGCGTGAGCGCCATGGCGGCAAAAACGATCCAAATTGGTCCGTTTCTTGCTTACCCCTTTCCGTGAGCGATGTACACGGCTTGACGGATTGTAAATTTGGAGTAGGGGCCCGCCCTCCGGTTCGGATCGGGCGAAAGGGGCGGGTCGAGCATTACGCGGCGGGCCAGGAACTGCAACCGTCTTAAAGGCGGAACTCCTCGCCAAGGTAAAGCCGGCGGACGTCTGGATTGTTGACGATCTCCTCCGGGCTGCCTTCGGTCAGAATCTCGCCGGCATAGACGATGTAGGCGCGATCCGTCAGGCCGAGCGTTTCGCGGACGTTATGGTCGGTGATCAGCACGCCGATGCCGCGATTGGTCAGATGCCGCACCAAATCCTGAATGTCGCCGACGGCAATCGGGTCGATGCCGGCGAACGGCTCGTCGAGCAGCATGTAGTTCGGCCGGCTCGCCAGCGCGCGGGCGATCTCGACGCGCCGCCGCTCGCCGCCGGACAGGGCGATCGACGGCGACTTTCGCAGCCGCTCGATGTTGAACTCGTGCAGCAGATTGTCGAGTTCGGCCTCGCGCTTGCGCTTGTCCGGCTCGACCGCTTCGAGCACGGCGCGAATATTCTGTTCGACATTGAGGCCCCGGAAGATCGAGGCTTCCTGGGGCAGATAGCCGATGCCGAGCCGGGCGCGCTGATACATCGGCAGCTTGGTGACGTCGTGTCCATCGAGTTCGATGGCGCCGCGATCCGCCTTGATCAGCCCGGTGATCATGTAGAACACCGTGGTCTTGCCGGCGCCGTTCGGCCCGAGCAGGCCCACGGCCTCGCCGCGGCGGACATAGATGCTGACGCCGCGCACGATTTTGCGGGTCCCGAAACTCTTCTCGACGCGATGCACGGCGAGATAGCCGGTATGGCTTTCGCGCGGTTGCGTCGCGGCAGGCCGACGCGGACGCGCTGGCGCGGGTGTCGGCGTTTGCGTTGGCTCGTTCGCACCTGCGTGCGCGACGGGCGGCGCGTCGCGCACCGGCGCGGCGAGCATGTCGCCGACCTCGCCTTGCAGCGCGGTGATGTCCATGCGCGTGCGTCCGAAGCCCGAGGGTTTCGCGGCGCGACGACGGAACATGCCGAGGAGGTCTACCATGCCGTTACCGATCAGGTCCTGCCGTGCGCCGTGCCGCTATCCGAAGCGATCGCGCCGTCATTTCTTCTGGCCCGCTGGGGGCGGCCCGATGCCGAGCGGGGCGCCTGATCCGCTGCCTGACGACTGAAACAGGCCCTGAACCCGGCCGCTGTTGGATTCGACGCGCGACACGCCGGTGGTCATGTCGACCAGCAGCCGATCGCCGCGCACAACGTTCTTGCCCTGAGTGAGCACCACGCTCCCCAGCATCGTCACCAGATTGGTCTTGGTATCGAACACCGCGCTGTCGCCGGTCACCACCTGATCCTTCTGGGTGACCACCACATTGCCCTTGGCCTCGAGCCGGCGAATCGACGATGTGCCGCCGGGACCGGGCGTCGCTGCGGGCAACGCCTTGCGCTTGGCTTGTTTGGCGGAGGTCTCGGACTGATCCTGATCGTAGAACACCACGAGGGTCTTCGAGGTCATGGTGGTGTCGCCCTGGACCACCTTGACGCTGCCCGTGAAGGTCGCCTCTTTCTTTTTGTCGCGAACCTCCAGCGTGTCGGATTCGATCTGGATCGGCTGATCGCGATTCTGCGAGAAGCCCTGCATCGCGTTCGGCACGCCTTGCACGGCGCTTTGCGCCAACGCGCCCGACAAGTTCGCCGAGCCGGCCAGAAACGCTGCGCCGGCGATCGCAAGCAGTTTGCGACGAGCGAGAAGGCAACGGGCGTTTGTCATGGGCGATTCACTTCGCGGCGCTGGCCCGGTTGCGACGACTTCGATTTGGCCGCCGCGTCGGCGTTCGGAACCGCGGCCGGAGCGGGCTGCCCACGCGTGTCGGTCTCCTCGGCGGGCTCCGGCAGATTGGCGTTGTCCAGGTTCATCACCACCCCGCCCTCGAATCGGATCACGTCGCCCTTCTCGGTAATGCGCAGCCGCTGCCCGCGCAACGTGCCGCCGAGCCATTTGACGTCGACCGGCTCGTCAGACGAGACATTGCCCTTGCCCATATCGATGTCGGCCTGAGTCATCCACGCCTCGCTGCCGGTCGATGTGCGCAGATACACGTCCTTCTGCAGGTTCAAAAGCTGCGCCTTGGTGTTGAACTTGCCGTCGCGGGCCTGGATCAGCACGGTGGACTGGTCGTCGCTGACCAACTTCGCCCGCAGCGTATGCAGATCGACATGGTCCTGGCTGGTGAGATCCTGGGTCGCCGAGCGCGCCCACATCTCATAGGGCCGCCCGTCATTGGTGAAGCCCGCAAGATGCGGCGACTCCATTGTGATCTTGGTCCCGGACACCACCAGATCGCCGATGTCGATCGGCAGTTTCGAAAGCAGGCGGAACGGGTTGAAGATCGAGATGGCGAGGATCGCAGCGAGCGACAGCGCCACCACCAGAGGCACCGCGACCCGCAGCGTTCGCACCAGCCGGCTATGGCGCGCCGCCGCCGCGAAGCGCGCCTCCATGCTGGTGTGATAGGCCGCCGTCTGAACCGAAGCCACCGTTGCTCCCGCGTGGTGCCGAGGCCTGGCCTGACCAGCCAGCCTCGAGCCCTGCTATCGTCGTCTCGCGCTCCGCGTCGGGGGACCGGCCGGGCGAAATCCGGCGCGGGGAGCAACCCCAGATAGTCGCAATCGCCGCGACAGGCGAGGGTCTCCGGGCGGCGGTTCCATCAAAAGTCTATCAGGACGAGGAGTATGACCGAAACGGGGCCGGCTCGCCTGCCGAATCCGGACCGAATAGGTCAAGAATGCGCGAAGATATCCTCTTCGCTCCAGCCGTCGAGGTCGAGCCGGGAGCGGTGCGGCAGGAAACCGAAGCAGGCCTGGGCCAGATCGGTCCGGTTCTCCCGCGCCAGCATCGCGTCCAGCTTTTCGCGCAGCCCGTGGAGATGCAGCACGTCGGAGGCCGCATAAGCGAGCTGGGCGTCGCTCAGCGTCTCCGCGCCCCAGTCGCTGGATTGCTGCTGTTTCGACAGGTCGACGTTCAGCAGCTCGCGCACCAGATCCTTCAGGCCGTGGCGGTCGGTGTAGGTGCGGGTCAGCCGCGAGGCGATCTTGGTGCAGTAGACCGGCTGCGGCATCACCCCGAATGCGTTGTACAGCGCTGCGAGATCGAACCGCGCGAAATGGAAGATCTTCACGATGGCCGGATCGCCGAGCAGCTTCTTCAGATGCGGCGCGTCGGTGTGTCCCTGCGGAATCTGCACCACATCGGCGCTGCCGTCGCCGTTCGACAGTTGCACCACGCAAAGCCGGTCGCGATGCGGATGCAGCCCCATCGTCTCGGTGTCGATCGCCACCGAATTCGTATAGCGCGAAAGATCCGGCAGATCGCCGCGATGCAGACGGATCGTCATGGGCAGGATATCCTTAGGGGGTGGAATTGACTTCGAAGAAGAGGCCGGAGCCAGCCTCGAATCGCCCGCTCAACCTATCGCCCCGATCAATCCAAGGCGAGCGCCGCGCGATTTCGGCTTGGGCCGTCGAAACGTTGTTTCGAACAGGACGGCTTCAGGGCATTGGGCGAGTGGTGCCCAGGAAAGGACTCGAACCTTCACGGCCGTGAAGCCACTGGCACCTGAAGCCAGCGCGTCTACCAATTCCGCCACCTGGGCCCGGGCGGGTTGATAGGGACCCGACACGGAAATGTCAAATGCTTGGCGGCCGCCAAATCCGCTATACAGCGAAAGGTTGATGGCATAACGCCAAACCGCCAGATTGACGGCAATTGCCGGACGTTTCCGGCACTGCATTTGTTCACAGGATCACGCCGCATGAATACGAATATCGACACCCTGGTCACGGTTTTCGGCGGTTCGGGCTTCATCGGCCGCCATGTGGTCAGCGCGCTGGCCCGTCGGGACTACCGAATCAGGGTGGCGGTGCGGCGTCCGGAACTGGCGGGGCATCTGCAACCGCTCGGGCGGGTCGGTCAGATCCACGCGGTGCAGGCCAATCTGCGCTATCCGGCGTCGGTTGCGGCGGCGATGCGCGGCGCCCATGTGGCGATCAACCTGGTCGGAATTCTTGCCGAGGGTGGCGCGCAAAAATTCGACGCTGTGCAGGCTGAGGGCGCAGCGGCGATCGCCAAGGCCGCCGCGGCCGTGGGGGCGCGGATGGTGCACGTTTCCGCGATCGGAGCCGATGCAAATTCGCCCGCGCGCTACGCCCGCTCCAAGGCCGCCGGCGAACAGGCCGTGCTCAGCGCGGTGCCGCAGGCGACGATCCTGCGGCCCTCGGTGGTGTTCGGCCCCGAAGACCAGTTCACGAATCGCTTTGCCGCATTGGCGCGAATCTCGCCGGTGGTGCCGCTGGTCGGCGCCGACACCAAACTTCAGCCGGTCTATGTCGGCGACGTCGCGACCGCGGTGGCCGAGGCCGTCGATGGCAACGCCAGGCCGGGCGCGACCTACGAACTCGGTGGTCCCGAGCAACTGACGATGCGCGAGATCATCGAGATCATCCTCGAGACCATCGACCGCAAGCGCGTGCTGCTGCCGTTGCCGTTCGGGCTCGCCCGCATGCAGGCGATGCTGCTGCAATTCGCGCCGGGCGATCTCAAGCTGACGCCGGATCAGGTCGAGCTGTTGAAGGTCGACAACGTCGTGTCGGACGCAGCCAAGAGCGCCGGCCTGACGCTGCAGGGCCTGGGCGTCACGCCGGATTCGATGCAGGCGATCGTGCCGTCTTATCTGTGGCGATTCCGCAAGACCGGTCAGTTCGCGCGCAAAAGCGCGTAGCCGATAGCGGTCAGCAAGCGTCCGAGTCCGGCGTTCCGACGCCGGCATTCGGACGTGCGATTATCGGCCCATCGCCAGCGCGATCAGGCCGAGCGTGCCGACGATGACGCGCCACCATGCGAACAGTTCGAAGCCGTGGCGCGTGACGTAGCCGAGGAACGTTTTCACCACGATGACCGCGGTGATGAACGACACCACGAAACCGATCGCCACGATGGTCAGGTGATCGGTCGTCATCTCGCCGCGATTCTTGTAGAAATCATAGACGAAGGCGCCCACCATGGTGGGGATCGCCAGAAAGAACGAGAACTCGGCGGCGGAGCGCTTGTCGGCGCCGAACAGCATCGCCGCGACGATGCTGGCGCCGGACCGTGACACGCCGGGGATCATCGCCAGGCACTGCGCGCATCCAATGTAGAAGTACATCGGCAGCGGAAACGCCGTGGCGTCGTGCTGTTGCGGATTGAGATCGAGCTGATCGACCCACAGCAGGATCGCGCCGCCGACGATCAGCGAGAAGCAGACCACCCAGGGATTGAACAGATACAGCTTGATATAGGACCCCGCCACGGCGCCGATCATGGCCGCCGGCAGGAACGCGACCAGAACGCCGATGACGAATCGGCGCGCGGCCGGATCGGAAAACATCCCGAGCGCAATTCGCCACAATTTCGCGAAATAGATCGACAGGATCGCGAGGATCGCGCCGAGCTGGATGAGCACCGCGAAGCTCTTCCAGAAGCTGTCTTCGCCGAGATTGAAGAACCGCCCCACCAGCAGCAGATGCCCGGTCGAGGAGACCGGGAGGAATTCGGTGACGCCTTCGACCACGCCGAGGATGACGGCCCTGAAGATATCGAAAAGCATGGGATCGTCCGCTGGGAGGGATGGGGCTCGCAAGAGGCGCGCCGTTGTCGCTTATTCGTTTGCATGCCGCAACGTCAAAAATGACGACAAAGTCGGCTTGCCACACGGCTGTGCTTCGGTAGTTTGCCGCCTTCGCAGCCGCGCCGAATCGCATGTCATGGTCGCCGTCCTGGCCACCGTTTGTTAAGCCTGCGAAACTATCAAGGTTGTCATGTATACCCTGTTCCACCACCCGTTTTGCCCGCAGTCCCGGTTTGTCCGGCTCGCGCTCGGGGAACACGGCCTCGACCTGCGGCTGGTGGAAGAGCGCTCGTGGGAACGGCGCACGGCGTTTCTTGCACTTAATCCTGCGGGAACGACGCCGGTCCTGGTCGCCGAAGGGCAGCCGCCGATTCCCGGCGCGGGCGTGATTGCCGAGTTTCTCGATGAGTCACACGGCGCAGCGCTCGGCGATCGCCGGTTGTTGCCGCATGGGACGGCCGAGCGGATCGAAGTTCGTCGGCTGCTGGCGTGGTTCAACGAGAAATTCTTCGAGGAGGCGAGTGGACCGCTGGTGACAGAGCGGATCTACAAGCGCTTTATGAGCGAAGAGGACGGCGGCGGGCCGCCCGCGATGGACGTGATCCGCGCTGCGACCGCCAATGTCCGCTATCATCTCGCTTATATCGGCTGGCTGGCGCGGACGCGGAACTTTCTGGCCGGCGACAGAATGACTTATGCGGATCTGGCGGCCGCGGCGCATCTGTCGGCAATCGACTATCTGGGCGATGTGCCATGGATCGAGGACGAGGCGGCAAAGGCCTGGTACGCGCGGATCAAGTCGCGGCCGTCGTTCCGTCCGCTGCTGAGCGAATGGCTGGCGGGGGTGCCGGCGTCGCGGACCTATGTGGATCTGGATTTCTGACCGCTGATTCCACCACCGCTTTTGCCGCTGCCGCCCCTCAGGGCGAACTCAAGGCGCTTGTGGCGAAACAGGGGCAGACGCTCGGCTTCGACGCGATCGGCATCTGCGCACCGGATTCGATCCCACACGCTCTCGATCGACTACGCGATTACCTCGCCTCCGGTTTTCACGGCGAGATGGCCTGGCTCGCCGATCGTCCCGAGCGTCGCGCCGATCCGCGGGTGATGTGGAGCGAGGTGCGCTCGGTGATCATGCTCGGGGTCAATTACGGTCCGCAGAGTGATCCGCGTCACATTCTTGGCGCCAAGGATCGCGGCGCGATCTCGGTCTATGCGCAGGGCGACGATTATCACGATGTGATCAAGGCGCGACTGAAGCAGCTCGCGCGCTGGCTGGTCGCGACCGCGGGCGGCGAGGTCAAAGTGTTCGTCGATACCGCCGCGGTGATGGAGAAGCCGTTGGCGCAGGCCGCAGGGCTGGGCTGGCAGGGCAAGCACAGCAATCTGGTGTCGCGCGAACTGGGCTCGTGGCTGTTTCTCGGCGCGATCTTCACCACGCTCGAGCTGCCGCGCGACGCCGCCGAGCGCGATCATTGCGGTTCGTGCCGGGCCTGCCTGGATTCCTGCCCGACCGCGGCCTTCCCCGAGCCCTACCGGCTCGATGCGCGGCGCTGCATCTCGTATCTGACGATCGAGCATAAGGGGCCGATCCCGCACGAATTTCGTCAACCGATTGGTAACCATATCTACGGTTGCGACGATTGCCTGGCGGCTTGCCCGTGGAACAAGTTCGCGCAGGTCGGGCGCGAGGCGAAGCTGGCGGCGCGCGACGCGTTGCGCGCGCCTTCGCTCGGGGAATTGGTGCGGCTCGACGATCCGTCGTTTCGGGCGCTGTTCACCAAGTCGCCGGTGAAGCGCATCGGGCGCGACCGCTTCATCCGCAACGTCCTGATCGCGATCGGTAATTCGGGTGATGCGGAGCTTGCCCGCGAGGCCGAGCGGCTGCTCGGCGACGGCAGCGCGGTGGTGCGTGGCGCGGCGGTGTGGGCGCTGGCGCAGTTGCTGCCCGGCGATCAGTTCGCGGCGCTGAAGGCGGCACGGCTCGGCGACGAGCCGGACGAGAGCGTGCGCGCGGAGTGGGTCGGGGCACTTCCTTCTCCCCTTGTGGGAGAAGGTGGCACGGACGCAGTCCGTGCCGGATGAGGGGGCACGGCGGGCGCAGTGCTCGCGAGACCCCTCACCCGGCTCGCTGCGCTCGCCACCCTCTCCCACAAGGGGAGAGGGTTATTTGGCTCACCAAACTTCTCAGCTCACCCGATCTCCTCGACCGCCGCCAGCATCCGCGCGATGTCCTGCGGCCGGCTCAGGCGGTGGTCGCCGTCCTGGATCAGGGTCAGCACGACGTCCTCGCAGGGCAGCCGCTCGGTCAGGGCGAAGGCGTGGGTCCACGGCACGTCGGGGTCCTGCTTGCCCTGAAGGATGCGGACCGGGCAGCCGACGCTGATCGCGCCGCCGAGCAGCAGATGGTTGCGGCCGTCCTCGATCAGCGCGCGCGTGATCGGATAGGCGTCGCCATAGTCCGACGGCCGCATCCAGGCGCCTTCAGTCTCGATCTGGCGGCGGATCTCGGGCGAAAAGCCCTTCCACATCAGCGCTTCGGTGAAATCCGACGCCGGTGCGATCAGCACCAGGCCGGCGAGCTTCGCTCGGGCTTCGCCGCCGCGGCGGATCAATTCGCGCGCCAGCAGCAGTGCCATCCAGCCGCCCATCGACGAGCCGATCACCACCTGCGGGCCTGTCGCGAAGCGGTCGAACACCGCGAGGCTGTCTTCCAGCCAGCGGCTGATCGTGCCGTCCGCGAAGGCGCCCGAGGAGGAACCATGGCCGGAATAATCGAACCGGACGCAGGCCTGGCCGCGTTCGGCGGCCCATTCGTCGAGCGCGACGGCCTTGGTCCCGGTCATGTCCGAGTTGAAGCCGCCGAGCCAGAACAGGCCGGGAGCGTGACCCGCGCGCGCCCGGACGGCGATCCGGCGCTCGGCGGCGCCTTCGCCGACGCTGATGAAGGCTGGATCGGACCCATTCGGGGCTGCTGCGGAGTTTGTCATGGATCAAGGGCCTCGTTGCGAAGTTGGTTTGCAGTCACCGCCGTCGCGCCGTCAACGCCGAACCCAGGTCCGGCGTGGCGGAAATGCCGCGAATCGGCCTGTCTTTCCGCCGCTTATGCGGAAGTTGGCTTGCCGGTTGTCGGTTCTTCCGTCACACTGCGCGGCGATCAGAACGGGCATGGCCTCGGCGTTGAACCGGGGCGAAGTTGGTTTTGCGTCGGGTTGCGCTCTGACCTATATGGAGCTCTCGATCTGATCGGCATAGCCGCAAATGCTTCTGTGACATGCCCTGATTGATCGTTCGCCACCAACGTTCACAATATTGGAGAATCGACCATTCGCCGTCCCAACAGAGCCCCGCCCCCCGTTGCTAAGGATGGGCCGCGCACCAACGATGAAATTCGCAATCACGAGATCCAGCTGATCGACCAGGCCGGTATTAACCAGGGCAAGGTCGAGACCATTGTCGCGATCAAGATGGCAATGGAAGCAGGCATGGATCTGGTCGAGATTTCGCCGAACGTCAGTCCGCCGGTCTGCAAGATCATGGACTACGGCAAGTTCAAGTACTCGGCGCAGAAGAAAGCCGCCGAGGCGCGCAAGAAGCAGAAGATCGTCGAGATCAAGGAGATCAAGCTCCGCCCGATGATCGACGACCACGACTACGACGTGAAGATGAAGGCGATGCAGCGCTTCTTCGAGGAAGGCGACAAGGTGAAGATCACTTTGCGCTATCGCGGACGCGAAATGGCCCACCAGGAAATCGGCACCAAGCTGCTGGAAAAGGTGAAGGCCGACGTCGCCGAAATCGCCAAGGTCGAGCAGGACGCCCGTTTCGAAGGCCGTCAGGTGGTCATGGTGCTGGCGCCGCGCTGAGGCGCAGCAAGCCCGTTTTACATTTGAGTACGCGTGTGGCCCGTCAGATGATCTGGCGGGCCTTTTCTTTTGGGGATTGCGGCTCAGTGTCTGCGTCGCCCTCACCCCAGCCCTCTCCCGCACGCGGGAGAGGGGGTCTGCAGCAAGCGGGGAAAGGCAGTGCTTCTCACCAAGCGCGGCGCGCTCCCTCTCCCGCTTGCGGGGGAGGGTTGGGGTGGGGGAAGCCGCAGGTCGCAGCGCTCGAGCTTTTTCGGTTCTGACAGAATCAGAACCGGAGCTCTAACTTTTTGTTCTGACGCGTTTTCTTAACGCGAACCGGTTTCCACTTCGCTCGAAAACGCTCTCGCTTCACGCTAACCGCAACTACCCGCGCGTCGCCTGCCAGGTGCCGCTGCAGCGGTCGCCCTCGATCAGGCCGCTCCAGGTGCCGGTGCCGGAATTGCCGGCGAGGCGACCGCGACCATTGGCGACCGAGGCGCCGACCGAAAGCCTGACCGCGACGTTGCCGCCGCCGGTGATGCCGCCGGTGACCTTGCCGCCACCGGCCGAGGAGACGCGGCGGCCCTGCACGGCGAACGGCGCGTTGTAGGTCGGGCCGCAATTGCCCGCGCGGGTGGCGAACACCACGTTCCAGACGCCGTCGAAATTGCCGCCGGCCCGGCGCTTCGCCGCCTCGGCGTCGCCCGACGCGGCGACGAGCGCCGCCAGCAGGGCGGCCGCGGCGAGCAGGCCGGTCCGGGTGATGCCGGGGAAGAACCGTCTCGCATGGGAACGGGCAGGGGCGTTCATAGGGGTCTCCCAAAGCAGAAGCCCGCGACCGGCTGATGTCGGCCCGGTGCGAATCCGGTGACGCGTCGCCTGGATCTGCGACGACGATACGCGCCGAATGAACCTGCATCGAGCTTATTTTGGGTCGGTCGCGCCGGCTGGCGGCCGGACATCAGCGCCGGCCGGCGTTATGCGTTGCCAATCCGGCTCCGCTCTGCCATAAGCGCAGCCTTCATCGCCCGGCTGATCAAGGGCTGCCGTGGCGGTGTTCCCTGCCGATTTGTTCCGCGAGGAATAAGTCGAGCAACTTCAACGCTCTAACGAGCAATTTCAGCCGGCGCAGCGCCCCTCGGGCGCAGATTGCGCGTGGCACAGGAGAGCTAAATGCCCAAGCTGAAGACCAAATCGGGCGCTAAAAAGCGCTTCAAGGTAACCGCCACCGGCAAGGTGATGTCCGCCCAGCGCGGCAAGCGCCACGGCATGATCAAGCGCACGAAGAAGCAGATCCGTCAGCTTCGCGGGACGCGCGTGATCTTCAAGACCGACGGCGACAACATCAAGAAGTATTTCTTGCCGAACGCCTGACCGTTCACGCCGCGCATTTGCGCGGCAACCTCATCGGGCCGCGTCCGCGCGGCCAACCAAACCCAATTCAGATGAAGGAGATCAGTCATGGCTCGCGTCAAACGCGGTGTGACGGCTCACGCCAAGCATAAGAAGGTCTACAAGCTCGCCAAGGGTTTCCGTGGCCGCCGCAAGAATACGATCCGCGCCGCCAAGGCTGCGGTCGACAAGGCCGGCCAATACGCGTTCCGGGATCGCAAGCGCAAGAAGCGGACGTTCCGCGCGCTGTGGATCCAGCGCATCAACGCCGCGGTGCGTCCGCTCGGCATGACCTACAGCGTGTTCATCAACGGCCTCGCCAAATCCGGCGTGATCGTCGATCGCAAGGTGCTGTCGGATCTGGCGATCACCGAACCGGCGGCGTTCCAGGCGATCGCCGAGAAGGCCAAGGCCTCGCTCGCGGCCTGAGGCTGCAAGGCTGCATGAGCAGCCTGAGGTTGATACAAGGTTGACCGTCATCGCCGGACTTGATCCGGCGATCCATCATTTTCGAGAAGCGATGGATGCCCGGGTCAAGCCCGGGCATGACTTCTTGAGGGGAACGGCGGCTCATGTCCAATCTCGAAAACCTGCAAACCCAGATCCTCGCCGATATCGCCGCTTCGTCCGACGAAGCCGCGCTCGAAGCGGTGCGTGTCGGCGCGCTCGGCAAGAAGGGCTCGATCTCGGCGTTGCTCGCGACGCTCGGCAAGATGGACCCCGAGCAGCGCAAGACCGAAGGCGCGGCGATCAACCTCGCCAAGGAGGCGGTCACGCAGGCGCTGACCGCGCGGCGCGATCTGCTCAAGGCCGCAGCGCTCGACGCCAAGCTCGCCGCCGAAACCATCGACGTCACGCTGCCGCTGCGTGAGCCGCTGGCGGAGCAGGGCCGGATTCATCCGCTCAGCCAGGTCTGGGACGAACTCACCGCGATCTTCGCCGATATGGGCTTTGCGATCGCCGAAGGTCCGGACATCGAGACCGACGACAACAACTTCACCCGGCTGAACTTCCCCGAGGGCCATCCGGCCCGCGAGATGCACGACACCTTCTTCTTCAATCCGAAGCAAGACGGCTCGCGGATGCTGCTGCGGACCCACACCTCGCCGGTGCAGGTGCGCACGATGTTGTCGCAGAAGCCGCCGATCCGGGTGATCTGTCCGGGCCGCACCTATCGGATCGACTCGGACGCGACGCATACGCCGCAATTCCATCAGGTCGAAGGCCTCGTCATCGACAAGGGCAGCCATCTCGGCCATCTGAAATGGATCCTCGCGGAGTTCTGCAAGGCGTTCTTCGAGGTCGACAACGTCAACATGCGGTTCCGGCCGTCGTTCTTCCCGTTCACCGAGCCGTCGCTGGAAGTCGACATCCAGTGCCGCCGCGGCAATGGTGAGATCCGCTTCGGCGAGGGCGAGGACTGGCTGGAGATTCTCGGCTGCGGCATGGTCCACCCCAACGTGCTGACCGCCTGCGGCATCGATCCGGAAGTGTATCAGGGCTTCGCCTGGGGCATGGGCATCGACCGCATCGCCATGCTGAAATACGGCATGAGCGATCTGCGGCAATTGTTCGAAGCCGATTCGCGCTGGCTCACTCACTACGGCTTCAAGCCGCTGGATATCCCGTCGCTGGCGGGGGGATTGAGTTCGTGAGTTTGGCGCATTCGGGCGCTGTGCGTGGGGCAAGTGCCCTCACCCCGGCCCTCTCCCGCAAGCGGGAGAGGGGGCAGGCAGCGGCTGTGGCGACTATTCGCTTAAGTGCAGGCGCCGTTCGTTGAATAAGATTTGTCGTTGAGATGATGAAAGCCCTCTCATCGCCGCACGACGCGCTCCCTCTCCCGCCTGCGGGAGAGGGTTGGGGTGAGGGCGACACGGGCACGGAGCTTGCGATGGACGATCCGAAGCAGCCGAGCTGGAAAGTATCTCCGAGCCTGCGCCGCCATGCGCGCGAGTTGCGCAAGACATCGACCGACGCCGAGCGGCTGATGTGGTCGGCGCTGCGCGACAAGCAGCTCAACGGTTTCTCGTTTCGCCGCCAGGTGCCGATCGGACCTTTCATCGCGGATTTCGCGTGCCATTCGGTCAAGCTCGTCGTCGAGCTCGACGGCGGCCAGCATTTTTCCGACGCCGGCGAACCCGCTGATGCGTCGCGCACGGCGGCGATCGAGGCGCGCGGATTTCGGATTATTCGGTTCAGCAATGCCGAGGTGATGAGTAATCGCGACGGGGTGTTGCAGAGCATCGCTGCTGAGCTTGCGGCAAGTGCCCCCACCCCAACCCTCCCCCGCAAGCGGGAGAGGGAGCGCGCCAAGCGCGCGGCGAAGCAGCGCCCTGAACAGATCGATTCCAAGCAGCGCCCTGCGGCGGGCGATGCGGACTAACAGCATGACACGCGGCCCCTCCATCCGGCACGACGCGCCCCCTCGCCCGCTTGCGGGAGAGGGTTGGGGTGAGGGCGACGCTTGTCGCAGCTTCAGCATTCAGCACGACGCCAGCACAGCGCCAGACGGAAGTCACAACCCATGAAACTCACCCTCTCCTGGCTGAAGGATCATCTCGACACCGACGAGACGCTCACCGCGCTCGCCGACAAGCTCACCATGATCGGGCTCGAGGTCGAGGACATCACCGACAAGGCCAAGGCCCTGGCGCCGTTTACGATTGCGCGGGTGCTCAGCGCCGAGAAGCATCCCAACGCCGACAAGCTGCAGGTCTGCAGCGTCGACACCGGCGATGGCGGCGCGCCCGTGCAGGTGGTGTGCGGCGCACCGAATGCGCGGGCCGGGCTGATCACGGTGTTCTCGCCGCCCGGCACCTTCATTCCGGGCAAGAACATCACGCTCGGCGTCGGCAATATCCGCGGCGTCGAGAGCCGCGGCATGTTGTGCTCGGCCGCCGAGTTGCAGATCTCCGAGGATCATGACGGCATCATGGAATTGCCGGCGGATGCGCCGATCGGCAAGGCCTATGCGGAGTGGGCCGGGCTCGGCGATCCGGTGCTCGACATCAATCTGACGCCGAACCGGCAGGATTGCGCCGGCGTCCACGGCATCGCGCGCGATCTCGCCGCCGCCGATATGGGCAAGCTGAAAGAGTCCGGCATCAAGCCGATCAAGGGCGAATTCCCCTGCCCGGTGCAAGTGAGCGTCGAGGACGACAAGCTCTGCCCCGGCTTCGCGCTGCGGCTGGTGCGCGGCGTCAAGAACGGCCCGTCGCCGGAATGGCTGCAAAAGCGACTGACCGCGATCGGGCTGCGCCCGATCAACGCGCTGGTCGATATCACCAACTTCCTGACCTTCGACCGGTCGCGGCCGCTGCACGTGTTCGACGCCGCCAAGGTGAAGGGCAATCTCGTGGTGCGCCGCGCCAGGGACGGCGAGACGCTGCTGGCGCTCGACGGGCGTAACTACAATCTCGACCCGGGCGTCTGCGTGATCGCCGATGATCACGGCGTCGAATCGCTCGCCGGCATCATGGGCGGCGAAGCCTCCGGCTGCTCGGCCGAGACCACCGACGTGCTGATCGAATCGGCGCTGTGGAACGAGATCAACATCGCGCAATCGGGCCGCAAGCTCGGCATCAACACCGACGCGCGCTATCGCTTCGAGCGCGGCGTCGATCCGGCCTTCATGGTGCCGGGGCTGGATCTCGCGACCCGGCTGGTGATCGAATTCTGCGGCGGCACGCCGTCCGAGATGGTGGTCGTCGGCAGGACGTTCGGCGAAGATCGCATCATCGACTTCCCGCTGTCCGAGGTGAAGCGGCTCGCCGGCATCGACGTGCCGCTCGCCGAGGCGCGGCGCATCCTCACCCATCTCGGCTTCATGGTCGCAGGCCAGGGCGCGGTGGTGAAGGTGGCGGCGCCGTCGTGGCGCAGCGACGTGCACGGCAAGGCCGACATCGTCGAGGAAATCGTCCGCATCGTCGGCGTCGACAAGGTGCCGATGACGCCGTTCGAGCGCGGCGACGCGCCGCGTAAGCCGGTGCTGACGCCGATCCAGACCCGCACCCGCCGCGCCAAGCGTGCGCTGGCCGCGCGCGGCCTGACCGAGGCGGTGACCTGGTCGTTCATCGCCAAGCCCAGCGCCGAAGCCTTCGGCGGCGGCCAGCCTGAACTGGCGCTGGCCAATCCGATCGCGTCGGATCTGTCCGACATGCGGCCGAGCCTGCTGCCGGGCCTCGTCGCCGCAGCGCAGGCCAACGCCGATCGCGGCACGCCTGATCTGGCGCTGTTCGAGGTCGGGCAGATCTTCAAGGGCGACCGGCCGCAGGATCAGTTCGTCGCGGCGAGCGGCGTGCGTCGCGGCGTCGCCTCATCGAACGGGCTCGGCCGGCACTGGTCCGGCTCGGCGCCGGCCTCCGCGCTCGACGCCAAGGCCGATGCCTTCGCGGTGCTCGCCGCCGCCGGCGCGCCGATGGCGGGCCTGCAGATCGCGACCGGCAAGGCGCTGCCGGCCTGGCTGCATCCCGGCCGCTCCGGCGCGATCCAGATCGGGCCGCAGAACGTGCTTGGTTACTTCGGCGAACTGCATCCGCGCGTGCTCGAGCAGTTGCACGCCGACGGCCCGCTGGTCGGGTTCGAAGTGATCCTCGACAACATCCCCGCCGCCAAGCAGCGGCCGACCCGCGCCAAGCCGTCGCTGGAGCTGTCCGCATTCCAGCCGGTGTCGCGCGACTTCGCCTTCATCGTCGACCGCAAGGTTCAGGCCGCCGACATCGTCCGCGCCGCGCAGAGCATCGACAAGAAGCTGATCAGCTCGGTCGTCGTGTTCGACGTCTACGAAGGCAAGGGCGTCGATCCCGACAAGAAGTCGGTGGCGATCGCAGTGACGCTGCAGCCGCGCGACAAGACCATGACCGATCAGGAGATCGACGCGGTCGGTGCGAAGATCGTCGCCGAGGTGACGAAGAAAACCGGCGGCGTGCTGCGCGGATAGTTCGTCGCGAGTGGGTCGCGCTTACGGTCGCAGTGCTCGCGTCGCGCCCCCACCCCACCCTCCCCCGCAAGCGGGAGAGGGAGTTCTGCCGCGATCGTCGAGGCGATCCCGTTCATCCTCCCGATTAGCAACACGCACAGCGCGCTCCCTCTCCCGCTTGCGGGGGAGGGTGGGGTGGGGGCTCGCGGGCAGTGAGTAATTGTTGCGCGTGAGCGCGGCGCTGCGCGTCTACCGTAGTCCCGGCCATTGCTCGGCTGCGCCGGTGGCTTCGTAGGTGCGGCGTTTCTTCGGCTTGCGCTCCGGCTTGGCGGGCTCGTCGGACTTCAGCGCGCCGATCCGCTTCAAGGCGGCCTCGGCGGCGCGGTCGCCGGACTCCCAGGCGCCCTGCACGGTGCCCCACAGCGTTTCGCTGGTCGCTTCGCCGGCGATGAACAGATTGCCGAGCGGCTCGGCCAGCACCTTGCGCGACGGCTGGCCGCCGGGCGCCGCCGCCGACATCGCACCCAGCACGAAGGGCGACGCGTTCCAGCGCGTCGCGGCCTTGCGTTCGACCGCAGCGGTGATGTCGCTGCCGAACAGCTTGCCGAGCCATTCCAGCGCGAACGCCTGCATCGCCGCTTCGCCCTGCGCCGACAGATCCCGCCCGAACGCACCGCCGATATCGACGGTGCACAGCGACGAGCCGTTGATATTGGCGTAGAGCGCCGCGGTGCGCGCGCTGTTGCTCTGCTCGACGATCACCTCGTCGCGGGACAGGCCGAGCGGGTTGCCCTTGAACTGCAGCGCGATGCGGTCGTAGCTGCCGAGCCCGAGTTTGGCGGCAGCGTCGAGCTGACGCTTCGGCAGCTCCGGCGTGAACTTGATCGCGCCGGAGGCCAGCACATTGGTCGAGGCGGTGAGGATCACCGCGCGCGCGGTGATCCGGCCCGATGCGGTCTCGACGCCGGTGTCGCGGCCGTTCCAGACGATCCGGGTGACCGGGGTCGACAGCGCCAGCGGCAGCGGCGCGGCCAGCCGCGACAGCAGCGTGCCGAGTCCCTGCCGCGCGCCGCTCAGCGCGTTGCGGTCCGGCGCCCGCGATTCGTCCAGCGCCGACAGCTCCTTGAGATCCTTGCCGCTGACATGCGGGCCGAGCACGAATGCGATGGTCGCGCCCCAATCGCCGAGATCGTTCGGCAGCGCCGCGGCGCTGGCGACGTCGACCTTGCCGCGCGCGGCGTCGTCGATCGCGCGGCTGGCGCGTACCAGCGTCGCCAGATAGTCCTCGGTCTCGCGCGCCCGCGCGTTGCGGCGGCCGATCCGGATCTTCTGGCCCGGCGGCGCCGGCACGATGTCGACGCCGACGCTGCGCGCCAGCCGGATGATCGGATTGCTGTCCGGATTGTGCAGCCAGCGCGCGCCGCGATCGAACGGCGCATCGAAGCCGTCGGGGTCGGTGAGACAGCGGCCGCCGGCCTGCGCGCCGGCCTCGACCACGATCACCTTGCGGCCCGCCGCCACGATCCGCCGCGCCGCCGCGATGCCGGCGGCGCCGGCGCCGACCACGACGACATCGACCTCGCGCGGCAGCGCCGCGAAGGCGCGCGAAGCGAACGCTGGTAGGACTACGAGGCCGGCGGCGGCGCCGAGCAGGCTGCGTCGGGAGATTGTCATGGCATGGTTTCCGAAGACTTTTGCGCGCAGGCCCGGCGATCCTGGAACGACCGGGCGTCGCACCACCGCGTCTGCCGTCGCCACGCGATGTTCCGTGTAGCCGCAAAGCTCGGCAAAACCTTGGACTCCTGGATGTTTCGCATTGCGCCGTGGCCGCTGAGCGCCGCCATGGGACGCTGAGCTCTGCCCGGCAACTTGCCGCAATCGCCGCGGCGCGGCAACGGTCATGGTGAAGCAATGGTGTGCTCGCCCGCAAGCCAATGAACTAAATTGCAACGGCTCTCGACAATCATGAACCGGGCAACAGCAGCGTTTCGATGCCGCGGGGAGTGAACAGATGGGCGTTGTGCTCGATGCCATCGGCAAGGTCATTGCCAACTACCTGCAAAAGGAAGAGCCGGGCTACGAGCCGTTCACGCCGAGCGATCCTGATCACCTGCGCAGCATCATGCAGCCCGGCGACGTGCTGCTGGTCGAAGGCAATGCGCGGATCTCCGGCATCATCAAATACCTCACGCAGTCGACCTGGTCGCACGCCGCGCTGTATGTCGGGCCGATCGACGGCGCGACCGAGCCCGACGGCGAGCCGCATGTGCTGATCGAGGCCAATATCGGCGAGGGCGTCTCCTCGTCGCCGCTGTCGCGGCATCTGAGCTATCACACCCGAATCTGTCGCCCGGTCGGCCTGTCCCACGAGGACCGCCATACGGTGTGCCGCTACGCGATCAACCGGATCGGCTTCGGCTACGACACCAAGAACATCATCGATCTGATGCGCTATCTGGTTCCGCTGCCGGTGCCGCAACGCTGGCGCCGGCGGATGATCGCGCTCGGCTCCGGCGATCCGACCAAGATCATCTGCTCGGCGCTGATCGCGCAGGCGTTCGACTCGGTGCGCTATCCGATCCTGCCGAAGATCACCCGCGCCGGCAGCCGCAAGGCGCGCCGCGAGATCCTGCACATCCGCGATTCGTCGCTGTACATGCCGCGCGACTTCGACATCTCGCCCTATTTCGAAGTGGTCAAGCCGACCATCATCAACGGCTTCGACTACACGTCGCTGCATTGGGCCGACAAGCAGAAGCCGCTCGCGGAGGTGGCGGGCCCGTTCAACACGTTTCAAGACGACCTGGAAAATGCGTCGTCGTTCGCTCCTGAAACGATTGACGCGGAAGCGCCGGCAATGGGCGGCGCAAATCAGGCGCCGGCCGTGATCATGAGCCGCACGCACTGGCAACATCCAGAGCCCCGCACGCTCGCGCCCCTCGAAGCGTCATCCTGAGCTTCGCAAGGCGCTCTCCGTCATCCTGGGGTGCGAGCGCAGCGAGCCTCGAAGGATGGGCCGCCTGGTTCGCCGGGCTGCTAGAGCTTTTCCGGTTCTGATAGAATCAGAACCGGAGCTCTAACTTTTTGTTCTGACGCGTTTTCTTCACGCGAACCGGTATCCACTTCGCTCGAAAACGCTCTAAGCGACGCGGGCGGCGGCGAATTGCTGGTCGGGCACGGCGGATTGTTGCAGATCGAGCAGCCCCTTGATCTCCTCGTTCGGCCGCGCGGCGCTGAACAGGAAGCCTTGCGCCTCGTGGCAGCCTTCGGCGCGCAGCCAGCTCAATTCGGCTTCGGTCTCGACGCCTTCGGCCGTGATGGTGACGCCGAGCCCCATGCCGAGGCTGATGATCGCGCGGACGATCGCCTGAGCCTCGCGATTGTTGCACAGGTCGCGTACGAACGACTGATCGATCTTGATCTTGTCGAACGGGAAGCTACGCAGATAGCTCAGGCTCGAATAGCCGGTGCCGAAATCGTCCATCGAGATGCGGACGCCGAGCGCGCGCAGCGCGTGCAGCGTGGCGATCACCTGACTGCTCTTCTCCAGCAGCAGCGTCTCGGTGATCTCGATTTCGAGCCGATGCGGCGGCAGGCCGGCGTATTTCAGCGCGTCCATCACCGTCGCCATCAGATTGCCGACCCTGAACTGCAGCGGCGACAGATTGACCGCGACCCGGATGTCGCCGGGCCAGCGCGAGGCGTCGAGGCAGGCCTGGCGCAGCACCTGCGCGCCGATCGCGTTGATCAGGCCGGTGTCTTCGGCGACCGGGATGAATTCCGCCGGCGAGATCATGCCACGGTCCGGATGCGGCCAGCGCACCAGCGCCTCGCAGCCGGAAATCCGGCCGCTCGAGAGCTCTACCAGCGGCTGATAATAGGGGCGCAGCACCTCGTTGCGCAGCGCGGTGCGCAGCTCGGTCTCGATCTTGCGACGGGCCTGGGCGCGGGCGTCCATCCCCGGCTCGAAAAAGCTGAAGCTGCCGCGTGAGTCGTTCTTGGCGCGCGACAGCGCCATGTCGGCGTTCATCAGCAGCTTTTCCGAATCGTCGCCGTCGACCGGCGCGACTGCGATGCCGATGCTGGCGCCGGCCACCACCGAATGGCCGTCGAGCAGATACGGCTCGGCGATCGCGTTCAGCAGCCGCTTGGCGAGCAGCGTGATCTCCTGCGGCCGCCTGATCCCGGTCTGCACCACCGCGAACTCATCGGAGTTGAGCCGCGCCAGCAGGTCCTCCTCACGCAATGTCGAGCGCAGCCGCCGCGCGACGCCGCGCAACAGCTTGTCGCCGATCGCGTGGCCCAGCGTGTCGTTGACCGCCTTGAAATGGTCGATGCCGATGAACAGCGCCGCGATCTTGTCGCTGGCGCGCCGGGTGTGGACCAGCAATTCGTCGAGCCGCTTGCGCAGCAGATTGCGGTTCGGCAGCCCGGTCAGCCCGTCGTGATGCGTCATGAATGCCAGCCGCATCTCGGCGCGCTTGCGTTCGGTGATGTCCATCAGCGCCAGCAGCACCGCCGGCTCGCCGTTATAGGTGAGCTGCCGCGAATAGATCGCCAGATCGATCAGCGAACCGTCGGCCTTGACGTGCTTCCAGGTTCGCGCCGCGCGCTCGTCGTCGGTGTGATCGCCGGCCCAGGGCAGATCGGACTCGAACGCCTGCAGGCGGCGGAGCGTCAGCTGGGCGAATTCGACGGACGAATAGCCGTAATGCGCGACCGCAGCGTCGTTGACCGCGAGGATGCGTTCGTCCCGCAGCGCGCAGACGATCATCGGCACCGGATTGCTGTCGAACATCAGCCGGAACGACGCTTCGCGCTGCTTGAGCTCGGTGATGTCGACGCGCAGGCCGATCACGCCGCCGTCGGAGGTGGTGCATTCCTCGATCTGGATGCAGCGGCCGTCGGCGAGAATCTGCTCGTGGCTGTGGCTCGGATGAAACATCCGCTGCATCCGCTCGGCGATCCAGTCGTCCTCGCGGCCGATCGCCTCCGGATAGTCGCCGCGCGCGATGCCGACCCGGAGCGTGTCCTGAAACCGCGCGCCGGGTTTGAACATATCGGCGCTGGCCTTGTAGATCTCGGCGTAGCGCTTGTTCCACAGAATGTAGCGGCCTTCGGAATCGAGAAACACGATTCCCTGCGGTACGAGGTCGATCGCCTCGCGCAGCCGCTCATGCGATTTGCGCGCCTCGGCCAGCGCCTGCGCGACGGCGCGCTCACGCTCGGCGGCCAGGCCCGCGCGCACCGGCCGTTTCGGAACGGTTGATGGTCCGGGGCCTTTCCGCACGGCGCGGCGGCGCTTCCGGACCGCTGCGCCCGCGCACCTTTTCGAGGTCTTGTTCGCCTTCAGCCGAATTTGCGGCATTTCCCCACGCCCCACACGCGATCTGCGAACCGGTTGTGCAAGATGTGTCTGAATGAAATGTGTAGCGTTTTGACCGACATTGTCAGATGTCGCTGCGTGTCGGGTGGGCCTGCCTGTAAACAAGGCAGTGCAGGACGCTTCGCAGCGATTTGCAAACTTCAGGCGGGTGTTCGCAGGTGTCAGAATGCGTGCTGCACGGCTATTGCGCAACGGAGAGGCGCAGGGGGCGTTTCAGCCCGAAATTGCGCCACCTGTGCAACTGGTTAGTTTCAAGTTAACGGAGGGTGCCAGCACGGTATCATATGCAGGCTTTGCTTGCGCCCCTTCGTGAGACCGATGGCCGCGCTGATCGCCTGGAGGTCGCATGGCTGATTTGACCGGCCGATTCAGCTATAGGATGGCGATGCGTCGCCGATCGATTCCCGCCCGATGGTTGCTTGCCGCCGCGCTGCTCAGCGCCTCGGCTGCGGCCGCGTGGGCGCAGGACAAGGGCACGGTCAATCCGAGGCCGCTGCCGCCGCTCGCCAATCCGAATGATCCCGAGCTCGCCGCGCGCGAGCTGTTCGCCCGGCGCTATCTGCCGGCGGCGCTGCCGGCGCGGCCGATCGGATTCTACGCCAGGGGCTGCCTCGCCGGCGGCGAGGCGCTGCCGCTGACCGGCGCCACCTGGCAGGTGATGCGGCTGTCGCGCAACCGCTATTGGGCCTATCCGCCGCTGGTGGCGCTGGTCGAGCGGCTGTCGAAGCGGGCGAACAGCGAGGCCGGCTGGCCCGGCATTCTGGTCGGCGACATGTCGCAGCCGCGCGGCGGGCCGATGCTGACCGGCCACGCCAGCCATCAGGTCGGGCTCGACGCCGACATCTGGCTGACGCCGATGCCGAACCGGCAATTGTCGCGCAACGAGCGCGAGGAGATGTCCGCGGTGATGATGGTGCGGCGCGACCGGCTCGATATCGATCCCGCTGCCTGGACGCCGACGCATCACCGGGTGATCCGCGCCGCCGCGCAGGAGCCCGCGGTCGAGCGCATCTTCGTCAATGCCGCGATCAAGAAGGCGCTGTGCCGCGAGGCCAAAGGCGACCGCGGCTGGCTGAACAAGGTGCGGCCGATGTACGGCCACGACTATCACTTCCACATCCGGATCAAATGCCCGCCCGGCGCCATCGGCTGCGAGGCGCAGCCCGAACCGCCGCAAGGCGAGGGCTGCGGCGCCGATCTCGATTATTGGTTCTCGGACGCGGTGCTGCATCCGAAGCCGCCGAAGGAGCCGCCCAAGCCGAGGAAGCCGATGACGCTCGCCGACCTGCCGGCGGAATGCCGCGCGGTGCTGAACGCGCCGGACCAGAAGCCGGACTGATCACACCCCCGACAGCGTCGACCACACCTTGGACAGCTTGCGCCGGGCCTTTTGAACGCGCGTCGGCGGCGGCGCGTCGTCGTCTTCCGGCAGCCGCAGGCCGACCACATTGACCCGGCCGCCGCCGAGGCTGCGCGCCACCAGCACGATCGAATCCAGCGCCACCGTGGCATTGACGGTCGGCGCGCGGTCGAGATGGATGTCGAAATAATCCGCCAGCGTCAGCGCTTCTTCGCCGGCCCGCACGCTCACCCCGTAGGCGGCGGCGAGATCGCCGAGCGTGGTCTCGCCGGGCACGACGAAATCGCCGAGCAGATGCGGATCGGGCGCAGTCGAGGGCGGCATGTCGACGAAGAAGCGGTCGAGCGCCTCAGCCTTTTCCGGCGGGGCCAGCAGATAGACGTAATCGCCGGCCGCGACCGGATCGGCCTCCTCCGGCGTCAGGATGCGCTCGTCGCGGATCACCAGCGTCGGCTTCGACCAGGACGGGACCAGGCCGCGGCGCAGGAACAGGCTTTTCGGCCGCACCGCATAGCCGACAAGCTGTTGCTCGAGCTGGCCGGGCAGATCGAGTTCGATACGGCGCGGGCCGCGGTCGGTGCGTTGCAGCGCGATGTGCAGCTTTCGCGCCGCCGGCCCGAGCGTCCAGCCCTGCAGCAGCAGCGAGATGATCACCACCACGAAGGCGACGTCGAAATACAGATGCGCCTTCGGCAGCCCGACCATCATCGGGATCGAGGCGAGGAAGATCGCGACCGCGCCGCGCAGTCCGACCCAGGCGATGAACAGGCGTTCCCGCCAGTTGAAGCGGAACGGCGCCAGACACAGGAACACGGCGACCGGCCGCGCCACCAGCATCAGCGCCAGCGCCACCAGCACCGCCGGCCCGATGCTCATCATCAGCCGCTGCGGCGACACCAGCAGGCCGAGCAGCACGAACATCACGATCTGCGCCAGCCAGGTCGCGGCGTCGAGAAAAGCCACCACGGAATTGTGCGCGCGGGTCGGCTGATTGCCGATGATCATGCCGGCGAGATAGACCGCGAGAAAGCCCGATGCGTGCAGCATCTGCGCGGCGCCGAACACCACCAGCGCGGCAGTGGTGACGAACGGCGCGTGCAGCCCCTGTGGCAGCGCCACCCGGTTCAGCGCCATCACCACGGCGCGGCCGCCGACCACGCCGATCACCGTGCCGAGCGCGGCTTCGCGGACGAACTCGAACATCACGTACCAGATCGTGCTGCCGCCGCGGGTGATCAGCTCGACCAGCATCAGCGTCAGAAACACCGCAAACGGATCGTTGGTGCCGGATTCCACCTCCAGCGTCGCGCCGACGCGGGGCCGCAGCCGCAGCCCCTGCGAATGCACCAGCAGGAACACCGCGGCGGCGTCGGTCGAGGCCACGACGGCGCCGGCGAGCAGCGCCTCGGTCCAGCTCAGATCGAGCGCGTAATGGGCGACCGGCGCGGTGATCAGCGCCGTCAGCAGCACGCCGACCGTCGCCAGCCCCATCGACGGCGCCAGCACCGCCTTGATGGTCTGGAATCGCGTGCGCAGCCCGCCGTCGAACAGGATCAGCGCCAGCGCGACCGAGCCGACCAGATAGGTGGTGCTGAGATCGTCGAACCTCAGACCGCCGGGCCCGGCCTCGCCGGCCAGCATACCGAGCACGAGGAACACCAGCAGCAACGGCGCGCCGAAACGCAGCGCCAGCAGGCTCGACAGGATGCCCGCCATCACCAGGATCGCGCCGAGCAGGATCGTTATGCTGACCGTGTCGAGAGAATCCATCGCCTCTGTGTAAACGAGCAAATCACCGCTGTCGCATCCTTATCGCCGTCATTGCTGCATCGCCAACCGCATTCTCGGCAGGGTGATCAATTCCGGTCATGCGATTGTCGATCGCTCAGCCGAGACGACAGTTAGGCTCGAACCAACGCAGTGCCCGCGAGCCCCCACCCCAACCCTCCCCCGCAAGCGGGAGAGGGAGTTTGGCCGCGGCCGGGGCAACGAAGTGCCCGAACGCACCGCAGATGCAGTGCCCTTACCAGATCAGAAAGAACGCACAGCGTCGCAGCCCACACAGCGCGCTCCCTCTCCCGCTTGCGGAGAGGGCTGGGGTGAGGGCGCGCCGGGCTCCGAGCTGCTGGCCGAAATCCCGGCCGGCCGCTAAGAGAAGTCGCAATCCCCGGAGCGCGGCACCGTCCATGATCGATCTCACCCAGGCTTATGAGGCGCTGCTGGCGGCCGCGAGTTCGGTCGGCGCCGAAATCACCTCCCCGTGGTTCTATGCCCAGCTCGGCATGATCCTCGCCGCGCTCGGCATCGGGCTCGGCGGCGGCGCGCTGATCAAGGCGCGGGTCGACATGACCACGCTGACGATGGGGTGGCCGGCGCCGCTGCGGATGTTCCTGCGGGTGGTAATCGACAGCGCCTGGACCGCGATCTTCGCGCTGGTGGTGATCGCGGTGCGGCTGGCGATGCTGCAGATGACCTGGCCGAGCCGCAGCTATCTGATCGGCGTTTCGTCCAAGCTGGCGCTGGCCTGGTTGATGATCCGGCTGGTCACCAGCATTCTGCGCAACCCGTTCCTGATCCGCGTGGTGTCGCTATCGGCGTGGTGCGTGGCGGCGCTCAGCATCATCGGGCAGTTGTTTCCCGTGCTCGACGCGCTGGATTCGGTCGCGATCGTGATCGGCGAGCTGCGGCTGTCGCCGTTCTTGATCCTCAAGCTCGGCGTGCTGCTGGCGATCGCGCTGTGGCTCGCCAGTATCGCCAGCAACTTCTTCGAAGGCCGGATCAACCAGTCGCGCGATCTCACTCCGTCGATCCAGGTGCTGCTGATCAAGCTGATGCGGATCGGCCTGATGGCCGCCGCGATCGCGCTGACGATGAGCGCGGTCGGCATCAATCTGCAGGCGCTGGCGGTGTTCTCCGGCGCGGTCGGCGTCGGCATCGGCTTCGGCCTGCAGAAGATCTTCGCCAATTTCATCTCCGGCGTGATCCTGCTCGTCGACAAATCGGTGAAGCCGGGCGATCTCGTCACCATCGGCGACAATTCCGGCAGGATCAGCGCGATGAACACTCGCTACATCTCGGTCGCCGCCGGCGACGGCCGCGAATTCCTGATCCCGAACGAGGACTTGATCACCCAAAAGGTGGTCAACTGGACCTATACGGACAAGAACACACTGGTGAAGGTCGCCTTTGCGACCAATTACGACGCCGATCCGCGTACCGTCTGCCGGCTCGCGATCGACGTCGCCGCCGCGGTGCCGCGCGCGTCGAAGGCCAAGTCCCCGGGCTGTATCCTGACCGAATTCACCGAAACGGGCATGAAGTTCGCGCTGACTTTCTGGATCGGAGAGCCCGACGGCATGGACGGCGTCAAGAGCGAGGCGATGCTCGGGCTGTGGGACGCTTTCAAGCGCGAGGGCATCGGTGTTCCATACCCGGTGCGGGAAATCCGGGTTCGCAACGGCGCGCTGCCGGCCGAGACCATCGTCGAGGTGCCGCAATGAGCCTTCTTTGCCGATCGGCCCTGCATTCGCTTGCGCGAAACGCTGCGATGACTAGATTGGCCTCAAATCCTCCGTTTTCCCGAACCAGACCAGCCCGATGAGCTACGTGGACGCCTCCGAAACCTCCCTGCGCAAAACCGGGCAGATCAAATTGCACGGCGCCGCCGGCTTTGCCGGAATGCGCAAAGCCGGGCAAATCGTGGCGCAATGCCTCGACGAGCTGGTCGATATCGTCAAACCCGGCGTGCCGACCTCGCTGATCGACGATTTCGTCCGTGATTTCGCCTTCAGCCACGGCGCCTTTCCGGCGACGTTGATGTATCGCGGCTATCGCTATTCGACCTGCACCTCGATCAACCACGTGGTCTGCCACGGCCTTCCGGGCGACCGGCCGCTGAAGGAAGGCGACATCGTCAATGTCGACGTGACGATGATCGTCGACGGCTGGTACGGCGATTCCAGCCGGATGTATCCGATCGGTCCGATCGCCCGCAAAGCCGAGCGGCTGATCGAGGTCACCTACGAGTCGCTGATGCGCGGCATCGCCGCGGTCAAGCCCGGCGCCACCACCGGCGACATCGGCCATGCGATCCAGAGCTTCGTCGAGCCGCAGCAGATGAGCGTGGTGCGCGACTTCTGTGGCCACGGCCTCGGCCGGCTGTTCCACGACGAGCCGAACATCATCCATGTCGGCAGCCCGGGGCAGGGCGCGGTGCTGAAGCCCGGCATGTTCTTCACCATCGAGCCGATGATCAATCTCGGTAAGCCTTACGTGAAGATCCTGTCCGACGGCTGGACCGCGGTGACCCGCGATCGCTCGCTGTCGGCGCAGTTCGAGCACTCGATCGGCGTCACCGCCGACGGCTGCGAGATCTTCACGCTGTCGCCGAAGGGCCTCGACAAGCCGCCATTGCAGGGCTGAGCGGCGCGCGTCGCTCGCGTCAGCCGTAGCTTGGACAAAGCCGCGGCGCGCCGTGCCTGTGTGCGACACGCGCTCACTGCCCGCGGTTTCCCCCACCCCAGCCCTCCCCCGCAAGCGGGAGAGGGGGCGCGTTGTGCTTGGGGAAATTGTGGTGGATCGCTTCCAGCCGATGAAGCCTGCCGCGCATCCGGCCGGACTCCCTCTCCCGCCTGCGGGGGAGGGTTGGGGTGGTGGCGACCCAAGCACTGAAGTTTTTGGGAGAGCGTAAGAACTATCCCGTTTTCCGCGCCTTGCTACTCGCTGTCGAACTGCGCGCGGGCTTCTTGGCCTTGCCGGCGTCTTGCTTTGCGGCGGCGGATTTGGCGCCGCTGATCGGGAGCAGCATTTCCTTTTGGTTGGGAGCGGTCTTGCGCTTTTTCGTTCTGGCGGGTTTTGCGGCGGGCTTCTCGGCAGAGGCGGCTTTCCCGGCCGCCGGTGCGGGCTTGGCGCCGCCGAGACTCTTGCGCAGCGCGTCCATCAGGTCGACGACATTGTCGCCGCGCGGGCGCGCCTTGGGGGCGATCGGCTGGCCGTTGCGCTTCTGGTTGATCAGTTCGGTCAGTGCGGCCTCGTAGTGATCCTCGAATTTGTCGGGCTCGAAATGGCCGGACCTCTGTTCGACGATGTGACGGGCGAGGTCGAGCATGTCCTTGGTGATCTTGACGTCCTGGATGTCGTCGAAATACTCGGACGCGTCGCGCACCTCGTAGGGATAGCGCAGCAGCATCCCCATCAGGCCGTTGTCGCGGGCCTCCAGCGCGATGACATGCTCGCGATTGGTCAGCACCACCCGCGCCAGCGCCACCCGGTCCATCGTGCGGATGGTCTCGCGGATCACCGCATAGGCGTCGTGTCCGACCTTGCCATCGGGGACGATGTAGTACGGTCGCACCAGGTACAGATCGTCGATTTCCGATTTCGGCACGAACTGATCGATCTCGATCGTCCGGGTCGATTCCAGCGCGATCGCATCGAGCTCATCCTTGGTGATCTCGATGTAGCTGTCGGTATCGACCTTGTAGCCCTTCATGATGTCGTCGGAGGAGACCTCCTCGCCGGTGTCGGCGTCGACCTTGGTGTATTTGATCCGGTTGCCGGTCTTGCGGTTGATCTGGTTGAAGCTGATCTTCTCAGCGTCCGAGGTGGCGGGAAACAGCGCCACCGGACAGGTCACCAGCGAAAGCCGCAAAAAGCCTTTCCAATTGGCGCGGGGGGCCATTGACGCCTACTCCACTGACACACGACGCGACATACGCGGAACCTGACGAAGCGGACTCAAGCGCAGGGACCCGAATTGGTTCCCGGCTGCTTCGTAACAACCGCGAAGCGGCGACGACTCGCTCGCCCGACCAGTTCGGGAACCCATTGCCGGAACCTCGCGGACCTTCAGATCCGCCGTGGCTTCGGAAACTGGCCGGCGCCGTTCATCTGCCGGTTGTCAGTGGTCGCATTCATCTGCGCCAACTCATCGCGATCACGCCGACTGATTGCCGCTAAGTAGTACTACGAGGTTCGTTGCGTAGCATCAGTGCCGCCGGCGTTGGTAGCAGAAACTTCACCAAGCCGACTTAGACCCGGTGGGCTGGCGAACGGTCAGTTGGGGAGAGAAAATGGCCCGGGTTTCAATCAGAGCGCTGTCGGTTGCGGTTTTCCTCGGGCTGGCGTTGATCGTCTTCCTCAATTTGTCGTCGTTCTTCCTCTATCAGGGGGCGCAGGGCGAAATCTCCGAAGCGCAAACGTCGCGCTATCAATCCTATCTGCTGGCCGACGAACTTCGGCAGAGTTCCGATGACCTGACGCGCCTGGTGCGCACTTATGTCGTGACCGGCGACGCCAAATTCGAACAGCAGTATTGGGACGTGCTCGCCATCCGCAATGGCGAGAAGCCGCGGCCCGATCAATATCAGCGCATCTATTGGGATTTCATGGCGGCCGACGGTCGCAAACCGCGCCCCGATGGCGTGAACGCCTCGCTGCAGCAACTGATGGAACGGGGCGGATTCTCCGCGGAGGAGTTCGGCAAGCTGAAACAGGCCCAGAACAACTCCAATGAACTGATCAAGCTCGAGACCATCGCAATGAACGCGGTGAAAGGCAGGTTCGAGGACCGTGACGGCAAGTTCACAAAGACCGGCGCGCCGGACACCGCAATGGCGCGCGAGCTGGTGCATTCAGCCGACTACCACAAGTACAAGGCGCAGATCATGGCGCCGATCGACGAATTCTTCGTGCTGCTCGACCGCCGTACCGGCGCCAATGTGGCGATCGCAGAGGCCAAGGCTGCGCTCTATCGCACCGTGTCGATCGTGTTCCTGGGGCTGTTGCTGGTCAGCGCGCTGGTGATCGGCTGGGTCATGCTGCGCGGCATCGCCCGGCCATTGCGCTCGCTCAGCGTCTCCATGAACAAGCTGGCCGAAGGCGACTTCAACGTGGCGCTGCCGGGCCTCGACGCCCGCAACGAACTCGGCGAAGTGGCGCGCGCGGTCGAGCGCTTCAAGGTCAAGGCGGAGGAAAAGGGCCAAGCCGAGGCGGAGGCGCTGCTGAAGCAGGATCAGATCGCTGCGTCGCAGCGTCGGAAAGACACCCACAAGCTCGCCGACGATTTCGAAGGCGCCGTCGGCCGCATCATCGATACCGTCTCGTCGGCCTCGAGCGAACTGGAGTCGTCGGCCGGCAAACTGACGTCGACGGCCACGAGGGCTCAGCAACTCGCCACATTGGTCGCGGCGGCATCGGAGGAGGCCTCGACCAACGTGCAGTCGGTGGCGTCGGCGACGGAGGAACTGAGCGCTTCAGTCAACGAGATCAGCCGGCAGGTGCAAGATTCGGCGCGGATGGCGAGCGAGGCAGTCGATCAGGCGCGCAGGACCAACGACCGGGTCGGCGAATTGTCGAAGGCGGCCGCCCGCATCGGCGACGTGGTCGAGCTGATCAACACCATCGCCGGGCAGACCAACCTGCTGGCGCTCAACGCCACCATCGAGGCCGCGCGCGCCGGAGAGGCCGGACGGGGTTTCGCCGTGGTCGCTTCCGAGGTGAAGGCGCTCGCGGAGCAGACCGCGAAGGCGACCGGCGATATCGGCCAGCAGATCAGCGGCATCCAGGCCGCGACCCAGGAATCGGTCGGAGCCATCAAGGAGATCAGCGGCACCATCGAGAGACTGTCGGAAATCTCGGCGACGATCGCCTCCGCCGTGGAAGAACAGGGCGCCGCGACGCTGGAAATCTCCCGCAATGTTCAGCAGGCCGCGCAAGGCACCCAGCGGGTCAGCTCCAATATCGCCGATGTTCAGAACGGCGCCAGCGAAACGGGATCGGCCTCGTCACATGTGCTCTCGGCGGCGCAGTCGCTGTCGAACGACAGCAATCGGCTGAAGCAGGAAGTCGGCAGGTTCCTCGATTCAGTGCGCGCCGCATAGCGCCGAAGCCCGGCTCGCCGACGAGCCGGCTTCGGCCCGCGGATTGACTGTCCTGGTTGTTGGACCACGGCGTATTTCCGGTTGCAAAAGGCGTGGCGCACGGCATGGTTGAGGCTGATCAGCAAGCGCGGCGCGGGTATGCCAGCAAACAGCGACGAGCAATTGGGCCAGAGCGGCTTCGCCGAGGCGCCGCATTATCACGGCCATCGCGAGCGGCTGCGCGAGCGCTTTCGCGAGGCCGGCGCCGACGCGCTGTCGGACTATGAACTGCTCGAGATGGTGCTGTTCCGCGCGCTGCCGCGCCGCGACGTCAAGCCGCTGGCGAAGGCGCTGATCGCGCGATTCGGCTCGTTCGCCGAAACGATGCACGCACCCGAGCCGCGGCTGCGCGAAGTCTCAGGGCTCGGCGAGGCGGCGATCACCGAGATCAAGCTGGTCGCGGCGGCGGCGGCGCGCGTCACCAAGGGGCAGGTCAAGAGCCGCACCGTGCTGTCGTCATGGTCGGCGGTGATCGATTACTGCCGCACCACGATGGCGTTCGCCGACAAGGAGCAATTCCGCATCCTGTTTCTCGACAAGCGCAATCAGCTGATCGCCGACGAATTGCAGCAGGTCGGCACCGTCGATCATACGCCGGTGTATCCGCGCGAGATCGTCAAGCGCGCGCTGGAACTGTCGGCGACGGCGGTGATCATGGTGCACAACCACCCTTCGGGCGATCCGACGCCGTCGCAGGCCGACATCCAGATGACCCGGACGATCGTCGCGATCGCCGAACCGCTCGGCGTCTCCGTGCACGATCACATCATCGTCGGCAAGAACGGCCACGCCAGTTTGAAGGGGCTGAAGCTGATCTGAGGAGGCGCGTCGTTCGGATCGTTACTTGCGGCCGATGCTTCGAGGCCGCCGCTGCGCGGCGGCGCCTCAGCATGACGGGGTACTTGTGGCCGACCCGCGCCGTCAGAACTTGCCGTGGCGGCCTTCGCCGGCGGTGAAGCGTTCGGCGCCGGACAGGGTTTCGCCGCTGGCGATCACCTGCAGGCCGCCGCGCATCTCGTTCATGATCGCGTCTTCTTCCGGCATGTCCCATTGCTGCAGCGCCGACAGCCGGTCGGCGCGCATGCAGGCCTGCGGGAATTTGGCGATCTCCTTGGCCAGCGTAATGGCGTGCAGCGCCGCCTCGCCGCGATGGACCAGGCGGTTGGCGAGGCCCATCCGGTGCGCCTCGATGCCGGAGACCGGGCGGCCGGTGAGGATCATGTCCATCGCCTGCGAATGGCCGATCAGCCGCGGCAACCGGATGGTGCCGAGATCGATCAGCGGCACGCCGAAGCGGCGGCAGAACACGCCGAAGGTGGCGTCCTCGGCGGCGACGCGCATGTCCGCCCACAGCGCCAGTTCGAGCCCGCCGGCCACCGCATAGCCCTCGATCGCGGCGATCACCGGCTTCGACAGCCGCAGCCGGCTCGGACCCATCGGCGCGATGGTGTTGTGGCCGGCGATCTCGCGCTTCTTCTCGATGTCGCCCGCCGCCACCGCCTTGAGGTCGGCGCCGGCGCAGAAGCTGCCGCCGGCCCCGGTGAACACCGCGACCGAGGCGGTCTCGTCGGCGTCGAAGGCGAGGAACGCGTCGAACAGCTTCTGCGCGGTGGCGCCGTCGACCGCGTTGCGGCGCTCCGGCCGGTTGATCGAGATGATCGTCACCGGGCCTTCGCGTTCGATCAACACCGTGTTCTGGGGCATCGGAAACTCCATCGTCTTGCGAGGTCAGGGGGGATATCAGCTGCGGCTCGGCAGCCAGCCTTGATCATTGTAAAAGGCAGCCCCCTCGGTTGTCATTCCGGGATGCGCCCGCAGGGCGCAGGCCCGGAATCCATATTCCCAGTGCTGATGGTGATGCACTTGTGTCGAGTCGTCGTGCCTGGCCGCGACGCCAGGGGGGTATGGATCCCGGGCTCGCGCTTCGCGCGCCCCGGGATGACGGAAGCTGTTACTTCACCACCAGATCAGTCCCCGTCAACCGGCGATAGGCGTCGAGATAGCGGGCGCTGGTCGCGGCGACCACCTCGGCCGGCAGCTTCGGCGGCGGCGCTTCGCCATTCCAGCGGCCGGCGCGGCGTTCGGCGTCGAGATAGTCGCGCAGCGGCTGCTTGTCGAACGACGGCTGCGACCGGCCCGGCGCGTAGCTGTCGGCGGCCCAGAACCGCGAACTATCCGGCGTCATCACCTCGTCGATCAGGATGATCCGGCCATTTGCATCGCGGCCGAATTCGAATTTGGTGTCGGCGATGATGATGCCCTGCTCGCGGGCGATCGCCTCGCCCTGGGTGTAGACCGCGCGGGTCATGCTCTCGAGCGTATAGGCGGTCTCGTCGCCGACGATCTCGCGCATCCGGGCGATGGTGATGTTCTCGTCATGGCCGGTCTCGGCCTTGGTCGCCGGTGAGAAGATCGGCGGCGCGAGGCGCTCGCTCTCCTGCAGGCCGGCCGGCAGCGTCTCGCCGGCCAGCGTGCCGGAGGCGGCGTATTCCTTCCAGGCCGAGCCGGTGATGTAGCCGCGGATCACGCATTCGATCGGAAACACCGTGGTGCGCCGGCACAGCATCGCCCGCCCGGCGAGCGCGGCGCGATGATCCTTCAGCGCCGGGACGGCGTCGATGATCTCGGCGGCGTCGGCGCTGATCATATGGTGCGGCACCACGCCGCCGAGCTGATCGAACCACCAGGCGCTGATCTGGGTCAGCACCGCGCCCTTCATCGGAATGGTCTCGTCCATCACCACGTCGAACGCGCTGATCCGGTCGGTGGTGACGAGCAGCAGCCGCTCGTCGTCGACGGCGTAGATGTCGCGCACCTTGCCGCGCCCGATCTTGTTCAGGGGCAGGTCGCTCGTCAGCATCGTGGTCATGGCGGTCTTTCAGGCAACAGGCGTCCGCCGGTGGACCGGCGGCGCGAACGAACCAAGCCGAGAGTGTATCATTCCGGCAGCGGAATGAACTCGCTCTCGTCCGGAACAGCGGCGAAACGGCCGGTTTTCCAGTCCTGTTTGGCCTGTTCGATCCGCTCCTTGCTGGAGGAGACGAAATTCCACCAGATATGGCGCGGTCCTTCCAGCGCGCCGCCGCCGAGAAACATCATCCGTGTGTCGGTCACGACCCGGACGGTGATGCGGTCGCCGGGGCGGAAGATCAGCAGGCTGGGGCCGCTGTGGCGGTCGCCGGCGATTTCGATCTCGCCGTCGACGAGGTAGATCGCGCGCTCCTCGTGGTCGGGATCGAGCGGCACGGTGGCGCCGGCGCGGGCGTTGACCTCGACGTAGAACCACGGCGACACCATCGTCACCGGCGAGGCCTCGCCGAAGGCGTTGCCTGCGATCACCCGTGCGGTGAAGCCGGTGTCGGTCACGGTCGGCAGCGTCGCGGCGGCGAAGTGCTGGAACGACGGCGCGATCTCCTCGGAGCCGGCCGGCAGCGCGATCCAGCTCTGCAGGCCGAGCATCGACTGGCCGTCGCGGCGCTGCATTTCGGGGGTGCGTTCGGAATGCGCGATGCCGCGGCCGGCGGTCATCAGGTTCATCGCGCCGGGCGCGATCTCCTGGATGTTGCCCTCGCTGTCGCGATGCATGATCGTGCCGTCGAACAGATAGGTGACGGTGGAAAGGCCGATATGCGGATGCGGCCGCACGTCCATGCCCTTTCCGGGAATGAACTGCACCGGGCCGAAATGATCGAAGAAGATGAACGGCCCGACCATCTGCCGCTTGCCGTGCGGCAGCGCGCGGCGCACCGCGAAGCCGTCGCCGAGATCGCGGGTGCGCGGCACGATGATCAGTTCGAGCGCGTCGCAGGTTTTCGGGTCGCCGAGCAACGGGTCGTCAGTGGGCATCCAGCTCATGGTCGCGTCTCCCGAATGTAAAAGCTTCAATCGTTCGCCGGTCTGGGCGTCACGCCGGGGTCTGCGCGCCGTCGCGTCTGGCGGCGCCGTTGCTCTTGCGCGGCTCGCTCGACAGCGGCTTCGACGGCAATTGCCGCCGCACCGCCGAGGCGGCGGCGACCTGGCCGCGTTCGACGAAGGCCTCGTGATTGTCCTCGATCTCGCCGAGCGCGTAGAGATAGTTCACCATCAGGCCATGGGATTGCCGCATCCCGTTCGGCGAGCGGTCGCCGAGGAAGTTCAGGCTCTCCAGCCGCGCGCCGTTGCCGAGATGGAACCGCGCCACCGGATCCTGCGGCTGGCCGCGCGGGTTCTTGGCCTGCAGGAAGTAAGCGGCCGCGAGCGGCAGCATGATCGGCCTGATCTGCTCGGCGAGCTCCGGCTGATCGAACCAGTCCGGCGTATCCAGCACCTCGAGCGCCGCGCGCGCGGTGTCGTCGAGCAATGCCGACTCGTCCGCGGCGCGTTCGCGCTTCAGCCATTTGGCGAAGCCCGGCACCGGCGACAGCGTGACGAAGCTCTGCACATTGGGGAGCTCGCGCTTGATCTCCTCGACCACCTGTTTGATCAGGAAGTTGCCGAAGGAAATTCCGGCGAGACCCTTCTGGGTGTTGGAGATCGAGTAGAACACCGCGGTGGTCGCCGACCTGGCGGCGATCGGTTCGCGACCGAGATCGAGCAGCGGCGCGATCGCCGCGGGCCGGTCGAGCGTCAGCGCCACCTCGACGAAGATCAGCGGCTCGTCGACGAGCTGCGGATGGAAGAAGCCGTAGCAGCGCCGGTCCGCCGGGGCGAGCCGCGCGCGCAGATCGTCCCAATTATGGATGGCGTGGACCTGCTCGTAGCGAATGATCTTTTCGAGAATGTTGGCCGGCGTATTCCAGTCGATCCGCTGCAGCACCAGAAAGCCGCGATTGAACCACGAGGTGAACAGATGCACGAAATCATCGTCGACATGCTTGAGCTGCGGATGGTCGCGTAGATGCGACAGCACCGTCTCGCGCATCTGCACCAGCGACGCGGTGCCGCCCGGCGCGAGATTGAGGCGACGGATCAGCTCCTGCCGGCGCGGCTCGGCGGCCTTGAGCAATTGTCCGGCTGCGTCCGCCGACGCGCCGCTGACATGAAACGCCTCGACGGCCGCGGTGAGCTGCGCGAGGTCCGGCCCGAAATGTTCGGCGAGCGCATCGAGGAAGCCGAGCTGATCCTCGTCGGTGGCGCCGTCGTAACCTGATAGCAGCGAACTCGCCATCGCGACGCCGGTGGCCTCGCCGCGACGGGACAGCAGCGCCTCGCCGAGCGCGATCAGCTCCTCTTTGGTCTTCGGCTGGTCGCCGCTCGATCGGAACAGATTGCGGCCGCGTTCGGTGAGGCTGGTGAGCAGCCCGCCGAGAATCTCCGACGCGCGATCGACGCTCGCTGACGGCATGGATGTCTCCCCTGGCTTCGATTTGAATTTTGTCGCGCGCGGACCGCGAGCTGCGGTGGAAATCATAGAGACTCCACGCGACCTGTTCCAGACGCGTAAGGTCGCGGAAGGTTTCGCCACGGCTTCGTGATCGGACCGGCGGGTCGCTGCGGCGCGCGATGGATTGGTGATGCGGCCGCAAGTAATCGCGGGGCATTTGGCCGCCGCATCCTTCGAGGCCCGCCCTCGGCGTACGCCTCAGGATGACGATTCAGAGGGCCAACGGGATGTCTAGTTCGCCAGCACTTCGGCGGTGACATCCTCGACATGATGCAACAGGCAGATCAGTCGTTCGCCGGAATCGTGAACCGGCGTGTTGATCGGCTGCCAGTAGCGCTCGATGAAATTGCCGGTGCGATTGCGAACGTCGTAGCGCTGCACGATCATCGCGTGCGGCTGGCCGGTTTCGACCACGGTGCGCAGCGATGCGTACAGATTGCTGACGCCGTCGGCGGTCCCGATCGCCGGGTTGTCGGGAAACACCTCGAACAGCTGTCTGCCGACAATATCGCGGCGATCCGAGAAGGTGGCGCGGCTAAAGGCGGCGTTGATGTCGATGATCTTCAGTCCCGGGCCTGGATGGATCAGCATGTAGGGATGTGCGGATGTTTCGAAGCTGGGCCGGAGTTGCCTGAGCACCGATTCGAGGTCGCCGGTGTGTTTGCGGCGGGACAACGCGGGCGACAGATCGGCGCCCGAGGTGTGGGAATTGAGCAGCGCAAGCTCGCGTTTGGCGGACGACAGCAGGGTCAGCAATGTCCGGCGCAGCGTCGCGTCGGTCGGCCCGTCGAGAAGTTTCTGAAAATGCAGAATATTCTGTTCGCAGACGAAACGCTGCATGGGCCCGCTCCCCGCGCGTGTTGCCGCCAGGGGCCATAGCTACTCCCGAAAAGAAGTAAGTCAATACCTCAGCTTGCGGGTTGGCCAAGCGCCGTTGCGGTCGCCACCCGATCGAACCGCTCCAGCGTCAGGATCGCATCCGCGAATTGTTGCGCGCGGCCGTCGAGCACCGGGCGGGCGAGCTGCAGGAACTTCTGCGCCATCGCCTGATCGGTCGGGAACGCGTTCGGTTCGCCGGATGGATCGGCATAGATCCGTTCGTGGACGCCGTCGTCGGTGGTGATCGAGACGCGCGCGCCGAACGGGTGGGTCTTGCCTTCGAGCCGGGCGTCCTGGACCACGTCGAATCTGTCGGCGAGGGCGTCGATCGCCGGATCGCCGAGCCGCGTGTAATCGTCCCAGCCGAAGCTGCCCTGCTCGAGCGCGAGCGCGCCGGTGAAGAACATCGAGAACTGGCCGCCGACGATCGACGACGGATGCCGCTTGGTCGCGGCGTCGCCGGTCAGGGTGATGCCGTTGCGATGCAGCCCGATTTCGACGCGCCTGACCTGGTCCGGCGTCAGATTGTGTTCGCGGCGCATCGCGATCAGCGCATCGATCGCGGCGTGGGTGTAGCGGCAGCTCGGATACGGCTTCACGCCGATCTTCATGGTCTCGTAGACGCGGCCGAGATCGGCGACCGCTTTGTCATGATGCGGCGTGTCGGTGTAGCCGACCAAGAGGCCGTGAATGCCCTCGACGGATTCGGTCGCGCCGATGAAATCGTTCTTCGCCAGCGTCGCTGCGATCACGCCGTTCATCGCCGCAGCGCCGACCTGATAGCGCTTGTTCCAGGCGCCATTGACCAGGAATTGCAGCGAGCCGGCGGCCTGGCTGCCGGAGACGCCGAACGCTGCGACGATCTGGTCCTGGGTCAGGCCGAACAGCTTGGCCGCCGCGGCCGCCGCGCCATAGGCGCCGGCGGTGGCGGTCGGGTGGAAGCCGCGCGCATAATGCGAGGTCGGGTCGAGCGCATTGCCGAGCCGGCAGCACACTTCATAGCCGGCGACGATCGCGGTGAGCACCTCGCGGCCCGATGCGCCGACCAGTTCGCCGACCGCGAAGGCGGCGGGCACCACCGGCGCCGACGGATGCAGCGAGGAATCCGCATGGGTGTCGTCGAAATCCAGCGAATGGCCGAGCGCGCCGTTGAGCAGCGCCGCCATCGCGGGAGTCCAGCGCTTGGCGTCGCCGAACACCGTGGCCGCGCCGTCGCCGTCGAGCGACAAAGCCTGCAGCATCGCCAGCAGCGACGGCGTCGATTCGGCCTCGCGGCGGGCGCGGATCGCGCTGCCGAGGAAATCGAGGGTCAGCACCTTGGCCCGCGCCAGCACGTCCTGCGGAATATCCTCGAAGCGAAGCGCGGCGACGTAGCCGGCGAGCGTGGCGGTTTCGTTGGCCATGGGGGCTCCAGTTATTTTGCGCGGCAAACTAGGCGGGGAACAGGTGTCGTTCAAGCCGTGCGGCTGCAAAGCGGGGATGCGGTCGTGCCCGATTTGCACCGCAACCGCCGCTATGCTCTGTGCGACGTCCAACGACATCCATCGAAACAACCGATTCCGATCACCCTCATGAAGCGCTTCTGGTCTCGATATCCCGCACATTGGCGACCGCGCCGGCCGCAATGGGGGCTGGCGCTGCGCATCACGCTCGGCGCGCTGCTGGCGCTCGCGGCGGCGCAGGCGCTGCATCTGCGGCTGCCGCTCTGGGCGGTGCTGACCGCGATCATCGTCACCCAGCTCAGCGTCGGCCGGTCGGTCAAGATCGCGTTCGATTATCTGGTCGGGACCATCGGCGGCGCGATCTATGGCGGCGCCATCACCATTCTGGTGCCGCATTCCAGCGAACTCGCGCTGCTCGGCGTGCTGGCGCTGGCGGTGGCGCCGCTGGCGCTGCTGTCGGCGATCAAGCCGAACCTCAACGTCGCCACCGTCACCGCGATCATCGTGCTGCTGGTGCCGACCATGACGCAGGTGTCGCCGCTGGATTCGGCGATCGACCGGGTGCTGGAAGTCACGGTCGGCGCCCTGGTCGGTCTGCTGGTGTCGTTCCTGGTGCTGCCGTCGCGGGCGCAGGCGCAGGCGCTCGGCGCCGCTGCGCAGGCGCTCGATCTGATGGCGGTCGCGCTCGGCGAATTGCTCGCCGGCCTGATTCGCGGCCTCGACAACGACGCGCTGCACCGGCTGCAGGACGGCATCGGCGCCGCTTTGGTGACGCTCAACGAGATCGGCGACGAGGCCGAGCATGAGCGCGCCACCGGCCTGTCGCGCGGACCGCAGATGGCGCCGCTGATCCGCACCCTGCTCCGGCTTCGGCACGATCTGGTGATGGTCGGCCGCGCCGTTGCTGCGCCGTTGCCGCCGCCGTTGCAGCAACGGCTCGGCCCGTGCCTCGATTCGTTCCGGGCCGCCGCGACGCTGCATCTGGCGGCCAGCGCTTCGGCGCTGCGCGATCGCCGCGCGCCGCCGCCGCTGCGGGCGGTGTCGTCGGCGCTCGACGCCTATGCGGCCGAAGTCCAGACGGTGCGCCAAGACGGGCTGACGCGCGATCTGTCCGGCGAGCAGGCGGAGCGGTTCTTCGCGCTCGGTTTTGCGATGGAGCAGTTGACCCAGAATTTCCGCGACCTCGAAATGCGGGTGGCGGAATGGGCGGCCCGCCCCGTTGTCGAGACGCCTGCCGCAGTCTGAAGCTCCGGCTTGTTCTCCTGATGTCCTGACGCGAACCGGCGCCTGCTGCGCGCGATCGCGATCATAGGGCGGCTCAGCGGTTGCGCAGGGCTTCCAGCGCGTGGCGGCTGAGCCGCTCCGGATCCTGCTCGCCGCGCGAGGCCTGTTCGAGAATTCGAGCGGACAGGAATTGCAGTGCGCTCGACGGCGTCTGCAGCGGCAGCGTTTCGACGCATTGCTCGAGCGCCGCCGACATCGCCGCGACGGTCTGCGGGCTGAACGCCTGCGCGTGCGTCGCCTGCTGTGATGTGCCGATTCCGTCAATGGGCGCTGGCGGCTGGCTGCCGAGACGCGCGGCCTCGGCCAGCACCGACAGATGGATCAAGCCGGACTGCGCCAGCCTGTCTTCATCGGCCTCGCCGGCGCGCGACAGCGCCACGATCTTCGACGCCAGCCGTTTGCGGTTGGCATCGGTGTCGGCTTCGGCGCCCTCGGTCGCGATGAACCGTTCCCACGCGCTGTCGAAGGCGCGCGCCAGCGCCGCCGTCTTCTCGTCCGGGGCGGACAGGCCGCCGTTATGGTTGGTTTCGCCGTCCACCTTCGGCAACCGTCGGCGTCCCCCGAAGTTCCGCCGCCGCTTCATTGCGCAACCCGACCGAGCATCGCGCGCACCACGAGGCGGTGAAACGGCATGATGGCCGCCAGATAGGTCCGGCCGAGCCGATTATGTGTCAGCACCAATGTCGAGGCGATGACGCGGCGGCCGGCCGCGCCGTCCACGACATCGACCACGATACGGAAGTCGAGATGGCTGTCGTCGAAGCCGGCGACGATCCGGGTCGGGGTTTCGCTCAGCACCGGAAAGGAGCCGATGCGGTCGCCGCGCGCCGATCCGCCGGGCGCCGGGGTCTTCAGTCCGAACGGCGTCACCACGATATTGCGCAGCCGCATCAGCGTGCCGATCCAGCGCGGCCCGTGCTCGACCATCCGGGTCGCGGCCTCGCGGGCGTCGAGCGCATTGTCGCCGATCGTGACGCTGTAGGCGTCGATGAATTGCGCGCCGGGCAGCAGCGCCTCGCGATCGACCACGGGCGCGATCTGTTCGACGGGCATCGGGAATCCCTTTCCGCCAGCGGCCTGGGCCGTCAGAACTTCACCACCATCACGAAGATCGCGGCGACCAGCGGCACCGTGGCGATGATGCCCCAGATCAGCCAGGTCCGGGTGTCGCGCCAGTAGCGCTCCGGGATTTCGCTGCCGTCGGCGAAGCTGCGGGCGAGCCGCGCCTGCCGGATCTGCAGCGGGACCAGGATGCCGAGCCACATCATTCCGGAGATGGCGAACAGGATCTGCCCGGCGACCAGCCAGAACGAGGAAAACAGCGGGACGTCCTTGACGATCGCCGCGCCATAGCCGCCGACCATCACCAGCACGATGCCGAGCAAGGTGAAGATGAGATCCGACACGGTGACGCCGCGCTGGGCGTGGGCGACGATCTTCGGATCGCGGGTGAGATCGGAGAAGGCCTTCCAGAACGCGGTGATCGTGACGTTGCCGACCAGCACGACCACGCCGACAACGTGGAGGAATTTGAAGACGTCGTACATCGTGTCAGACACAACTCACTCCGGTCCGGGTCAGCCGGCAGCGCCGGCGCGGCCGGGCCACCATTCGCGATGGGCGGGTTTTGCTCGGGGTTTTCCGGGCGATTGTCAAATCGACCTTGGTCACCCGACCGGACACGCCGGTTTTCCTGTTCCCCACGAATTGTTCCCGATCAAGGATCGGCGACCGCCGCCGTCTCAGCCTTCCGGAGGCCGCGCGTGGCTGCGCCGGTCGACGAACCAGCAAACGGAAAGGACGATGACGATGGCCAGCAGATCCGCACCCGACCGGGCCGGCTTGCCCGGGCTCATCTTGCGGTCGCGCTTGATCGCCGTTGCGTGCCTGGTGATCGCCGGCGCCGGCGTGACGACCTCGCCGGTCAGCGCCCAGAGCTGTCAGGCGCTATGGGTGGAGCGCAACAGCTACTACAAGGAGGCCGGCTACTGCTTCAAGACGTCGCGCGCGATCGGCTATTTCGGCAATCGCGGCTGCTCGTATGACTACGAGGGCGACGTGCCTCTGTCGGTCAACGTCCGCGACCGGATCGCCGAGATCAAAGCGATGGAGCGACGATTCGGCTGCAATTGAGCAATTGAGCACTTGAGCGCTTGAGCCTGTCCTGGGCACTTGGGCTGTACGGCCGTCGTGATGGATGATTCGAAGTCGCCGCCGGAAAACAGCGGACGTGCTGTGCCGGGAAGGAGATCGTTGAGGCTGCATCACTTCGTTGTTAGCTTGACGCTACGCTGAGTCGCGCGTCCGCCGCGTTCTCCCTCTCGCACTTGCCCGGCGATCTGCATGAGCAGACCCCAGTTGCTGCCCGAATCTCCGAGCGAACAGGACACCGCGAAATTCCTGCGGCGGTTTTCCGAGCTGGTCGCGGTCGGCCAGAGCGCCAGCTATCTGCGCCACGCCGCCGGCCTGATCGACGAACTGATCGATCGCGTCCGCCAGACCGAGGCGTTGCTGCACCAGCAAACCGCTGATAACGCCGACAATCTGGCGCTGCGCCGTCGCGCCGAAGCCGAGGCGATGGCGGCCCGGCAGGAATTGGCGCCTCATGCGGAGGCGCTGGCCGATCTGCAGGACAAGTTCGTCTGCGCCCAGCACAGCTTCGCCGTCGAGCGAGCCGACCTGACCGGGCGGATCGCGCGCGCCGAATCGCGTTTGGCGGAGGCCGACGCCGAGTTGCGCCGACTGCGGGCACGGCTCGCCGCCATCGGCCCGACCCACGTCATCGTCCCGATGCAGACGCTGCGGCTGTTGCAGACGCAGCTTGCGGCGCTGGCCGGAGAGTTCCAGCGCGGCGGCGACCTCGTCTCGGTCGCGATGTGCGAGGTCAGCATCTGCGTGATCGATCAGACGCTCGCGGCAGAGCCCGGCCGGCGCAGCACGGCGACGAGCGCTTGAGCAGTAGCGCTTCGCAGCCACGCACGACCGATTCGGCCGCTCCCGGCGTCTCGCTTGCGGAGGCCACCTCCGCTTGGGCGAAGATCGCGCTGCTGTCGTTCGGCGGCCCGGCCGGCCAGATCGCGGTGATGCATCGGATCGTGGTCGACGAAAAGCGCTGGGTCTCCGAGGAGCGGTTTCTCCATGCGCTCAACTACTGCATGTTGCTGCCCGGGCCGGAGGCGCAGCAGCTCGCCACCTATCTCGGCTGGCTGATGCACGGCACGCGGGGCGGGCTGATCGCCGGCGGATTGTTCATCCTGCCGGGCGCGCTCGCGATCATGGCGCTCAGCGTCATCTACGTGTCGTTCGGCCAGCTCGGCATCGTCGCGGCGTTGTTCTTCGGCCTGAAGGCGGCGGTGCTGGCGATCGTGCTGCAGGCGGTGTCGCGGGTCGGCGCCCGCGCACTGAAGACCAGTGCGATGCGCGCGCTCGCCGCCCTCGCACTGCTGGCGATCTTCGTGTTCGACGTGCCGTTTCCGCTGATCGTGCTCGGCGCGGGCCTGATCGGCTGGATCGGCAGCCGCGCCGGCCTCGCAGGCTTCAGTTCGCCGACATCATCGACGGCGGCGGTCGCGAGCCATGATCACGGCGCTCGGGTCGACGCGGTGACGGCGGCCGGCGGCACGCCGGGCGGAGCGCTGCGCGTTGCGCTGGTGTGGCTGGTGCTGTGGCTGACGCCGGTCGCGGCGCTGCTGATCGGGCTCGGCCCTGACAATGTCTTCAGTCAGCTCGCGGTGTTCTTCTCCAAGATGGCGCTGGTGACATTCGGCGGCGCCTATGCGGTGCTCGCTTATGTGGCGCAACTCGCCGTCGATCACTATGGCTGGCTCAAGCCCGGCGAGATGCTCGATGGACTCGGCATGGCGGAGACCACGCCCGGGCCGCTGATCATGGTGTTGCAATTCGTCGGCTTCGTTGCGGCGTTTCGAATGCCGGGCGCGCTGCCGCCGCTGGTCGCAGGCGCGCTCGGCGGTCTGCTCACCACCTGGGTCACCTTCGCGCCGTGCTTCCTCTGGATCTTTCTCGGCGCGCCCTATGTCGAACGGCTGCGCGGCAATGCGGCGCTGTCGGCGGCGCTCGCAGCGATCACCGCGGCGGTGGTCGGCGTCATGCTCAACCTCGCGCTCTGGTTCGCCATTCACACCATCTTCCGCGAGGTGCGGAAGCTGTCGGTGGCGGGACTCACTTTGGAGCTGCCGGTGCTGTCGAGCATCAACCCATCGGCGGCGTTGCTGTCGGCACTCGCGATCGTGGCGGTGTTCGGTTTCAGGATGGGCACCGCGACGGTGCTGCTGATCTGCGCATCCGCGGGGTTTGCGCTGCATTTCCTCGGTGCGCTTTGATGGTCGGGCGCGTTTGAATCTCGCGGGCGGACGAACCGTACGATTGCGCACCTGCGACAGGAACATTCCATCTCGATGCGTCGTTAAGTCACGTTCAACGCAAAAGGAGCGTGAGATGAAGAAGATTGTTCTCGCCGCGATTTGCTCGGCCGCGATCGGCGGCCTGCCGATCGGTCAGGCGGCCGCCCAGACCACCGGTCCCGCACCGCAGGATTCGATGAAGATGAACGACGGCATGTCGAAGGGCGGGATGTCCGACCCCGGGATGAAGAAGACCACCACCGGCATGTCCAAGAGCTCGAAGGCCAAGGCCACCAAGAAGAGCATGAAGTCCGACAAGATGAACAATATGGAGAAGTAAGCGATCTCCGATCGGCTGCTTCCTCGCTTCCTGCGCGCTGATCGGCGCGCAGGCTTTTTTGCGTGTGGCTTGGTCCCGGCTCCGGACGAGGGCTGTCCTGATCGATGTCAGCGCGGCATGGGCGCAGCAGAATCCAAAATACCGCCCGGCCCATTTCATATTGCAGTGCAACAACTATATGCCGCTCAACCGGGCTGAAGGATCAGGAGCTGCCGTGTCCCTTAAAAATACCATCGACTTCCTCGCCCATCTCCGAAAATTCAACGGTCTCAGTAGCTTGGGCGCTGGCTCCGGCGCCGGCGATGCCAGCCCGCTGACCGAGACCACCGATTTCGGCGACAATCCGGGACAGCTGCGGATGCTGTCGTTCATCCCCGAGGGATTGTCGCAGCGCATTCCCCTTGTGGTCGTTCTGCATGGCTGCACCCAGACCGCCACCGGCTACGATGTCGGCGCCGGCTGGTCGACGCTGGCGGAGCGCTACGGCTTTGCGCTGCTGATGCCCGAGCAGACGCGGGCCAACAATCCCAATCTGTGCTTCAACTGGTTTGTCCCCGACGACATCCGGCGCGGCCATGGCGAAGCCGGCTCGATCCGGCAGATGGTCGAGCACCTCGCGCGGACCCATCAGATCGACCGGGCAAGGATCTTCGTGACCGGGCTGTCGGCCGGCGGGGCGATGACCGCGGCGATGCTCGCGACCTATCCGGACGTGTTCGCCGGCGGCGCGGTGATCGCCGGCTTGCCCTACGGGGTCGCCGGCACGGTGCGGCAGGCGCTGAAGGAGATGCGTCATGCGTCGCCGCATTCCGCGCATCAGCTCGGCGATCTCGTGCGCCAGGCATCGTCGCATCGCGGACCCTGGCCGAAACTGTCGGTTTGGCACGGCAGCGCCGATCGCACCGTCGATTCCGGCAATGCCGACGCGCTGGTGAGACAATGGCTGGATCTGCACGGCTTGCCGGAGGCGCCGATGGCGCAGCGCAAGATCGATGGCTTCCCGCACCGGATCTGGTGGAACTCCAGCGGCGAAACGGCGGTGGAGTCCTACACCATCACCGACATGGCGCATGGCACGCCGCTCGGCCGCGCCAATGATGAGCATTTCGGCGTCGCCGGCGCGTATCTGCTCGAAACGGGGATTTCGTCGTCGTTTCACATCGCCGAATTCTTCGGCCTCACCGCACAGGTTCATCAGCCGAAATCGGTGCGCCAACCCGCAGCCAGACCCGATCGCGCCGCGGCTGCTGCCGCTGCCGAGCCGAAGGCCGGCCAATCCAAACCGCGCGCTGCAGCCGGCGCGCGCCGGACTCAGGAACCGCCACGCGATCGTCGCCGCGGCTTCGACGTCAACGCGGTGATCACCCGCGCGCTGACGGCGGCCGGATTGATGAAGTAATCACTGCCGGGTGTCGCAAGGAAGCCGGCCGAGGCCGGCCGACGGTTCCGAACGGCGGCAGCGGCGGAGTTTCCGTCGGAACGGTGCGGATCAGGGCTACCGCGTGCTCGAAGGCGTCGACAGTTGAAACTCCATTCATCGGAGCTGCGAGATCGGGGGCTGCCTCTTCGGCGGAACTGATTCCCCCGCGGCGACTTGTCATGCACCTTTCCCGAATTGGAGTTTAATCATGATGAATCGTTTTGCCGGCGCCGCTGTCGTCGTTCTGTCACTTGCCACGCCTTCAATCGTCAACGCCCAGGGCGTCCCGGGTGGCGTCGAGCGCGGCGCGCGTGAGGGCGAGCGCGCGGCCGGTCCGGTCGGTGCGGTCGTCGGGGCTACCATCGGCGGTGTCGTTGGCGGAGTCGCCGGCATCCTCGGCGTCGACGATCGTCCGCGCTTCCGCAGCTATGTGGTCGATCAGCGCCGTCCGTCCTACTCCTATCGCGAAGACGTTCGCGTCGGCGCCGTGTTGCCTGCCGACGGCGTGACGTACTACGAGGTTCCGGATCAGTTCAGCGCAGCGCGCGATTATCGCTACACGGTGGTCAACGGCCGCACCGTTCTGGTCGAGCCGCGCACCCGTCGAATCGTCGAGATCATCGAGTAACGGATCGTCGCGTCACCGCGTAAAGCCTGACGACGATATCGACCAAGCGCGCGGGTCGCCCCTATCGGGCGGCCCGCTTCGTCTTGCCGGCCGATACCGATGTCACGTCAGAGCGACGTGCTGGATCGCCCGAGCGTTTCCGAGGGGCGCTCTCCGAACAATTCGCGATAGTCCTTGGCGAAGTGGCCGAGATTGGCGAAGCCGCAGGCGAAGGCGGCAGCCGTCACGGTGGTTTGCGTTCGCCCCTGGGTCAGCATTGCGCGGGCGTGTTGCAGCCGAACCTGCTTGGCGAAAGCCATCGGCGAATAGCCGCGATTGCGCTGGAACGTCTTGAAGACGCCGCGCGCGCTGATACCGGTGAGATCGACCAAGGTTTCGATGGTGATCGGCTTCATCCAGTTCGCCTCGATGTACTCCTCGATCTTGCGAACATGTTTTGGCGCGGCGGTTGGCGAGTCAGCTTCGAGGAATCGGCTGAAATTATGCCGGTAGGTGGACAGCAACAGCAGCGTAATGGCGTCCTGCAATTCGGCGAGGACCAGGGCCGGCAACGGCGCCGACGGCGAATTGATCTGGCTGCTTACGAACGCGATCATGCGGCGCAGATTGGCCGCCTGTGGCAAATCGTTGGTCGCCGCCGGCTCGAATTCGATCGTGCGCTTCGGCTTGGTGCCGAGCAGGGCGCTGAGCTTGCGCTCGAGCGCGCCATTCTTCACCCGGAGCAGCAGCTGCTCGTAGGTCTCGCCGAACTCGGTGCGGGCCGTGCGCCCCGGCGAGGTGATGCAGCCCTGCCGGCTGTCGACCGCCGTCGTGACGCCCGCGCTGCGGGTGCTCGCTTGACCCGCCAGCCCGATTTGCAAGCGCGCGAAATCGGCCTCGGGAAAGTCGACGGTCAAGGGCGCGTGGCCGGAGGTGAAGCCGAGCGCGATGTCCTGGAGTTGTATGAAATTACCGCGGATGCGGAAGTGTCCCGCGGGGGGCGCTTCGAAATGGCGGACGCCGTAGACCGTCCACAGCGCCTGCGCGAGCTCGACAGGGTCGGACGTATCCAATGCGCGGAATTCGCTGAGAGGTTCGCTGAGGAGCTCGACTGTCATCCCGACTACCGCCTCTTGCCGAAAGATCGTTCGGATCTGTCGTACGTTGTCGAAACTGATAACAGATCAGAACTGATAATTCGTTTAGCTCATTGGATAATAAAATATCAGAAACAGATGATATGTCGGGCGTCATCCGGCGTCTATTGCCCTGATCTGTGCTGAATTGCACAGTTCTGAGCGGTTGTCTGTCTGGCGCCGAGGTCGACTACGTCACAAACGCAGCCGCAGCCGCGAACCAAAGGTTCGGATGGCGCAGTGGTTCGCGGTGCGAACTGATTTGTTATGAAGAGGTCGCAAAGACCCGAGAGCGAACGCCAAGCTCCGATGACGCCAGGCGCCGATCACGCCTATAGCGTCTTCGAGCGAAGTGGGTACCGGTTTGCGTGAAGAAAACGCGTCAGAACAGAAAGTTAGAGCTCCGGTTCTGATTCTATCAGAACCGGAAAAGCCTAGCGTCGCCGAGGCGTTACATTGCGCCGTTCAGGAACGGATTGGTCAGGCGTTCCTGACCGAAGCTCGAGCCCGCGCCGTGGCCGCAGATGAAGCCGACGTCGTCGCCGAGCGGCAGCAGCCTGTCGGTGATCGAACTGATCAGCGTCGCATGGTTGCCGCCGGGCAGGTCGGTGCGGCCGACCGAGCCCGCGAACAGCACGTCGCCGACCAGCGCGAACCGGATCGCATCGTTGAAGAACACCACGCTGCCCGGCGAATGGCCGGGGCAGTGCAGAATCTGGAAAGTCAGTTCGCCGACGCTGACGCTGTCGCCGTGGTCGAGCCAGCGATCCGGGGTGACGTCGCGGACGCCGCCGATGCCGAAGCTGCGGCCGCTATTGACGACGTTTTCCAGCAGGAAAAGGTCGTCCCGATGCGGACCTTCGATCTGAACCCCGAGAGCGTCGCTCAGTTCGGCGGCGCCGCCGACGTGATCGATATGACCGTGGGTCAGCCAGATTTTCTCGACGCTGACGCCGGTCTTCTCGATCGCAGCCAGAATCTCCGGGACGTCTCCGCCGGGATCGACCACCACCGCCTTGCGGGTGGCCTCGCACCACAACAATGTGCAGTTCTGCTGAAACGGCGTGACCGGAATGATCGCCGCGCCGGCTTTGGTTTTGGTGTCGGATTGCGTGCTCATGCCCCGACAATGCCCTGCCGGAATGGCCAAGTCAAAATCGCGGGGGCCACAAACTCCACCCCCGTCATCGCCCGGCTCGACCGGGCGATCCAGTATCCAGGGCGCCCGTTGGAGCTGTCGTGAACTGCCGCGGACGCTCGGGGATACTGGGTCCCCGCTTTCGCGGGGACGACGTTGGTTGAGGAAGGCGCGGTCAGTGCACTGCGCCTCCGGCGGCGCTACCGCTTCAGCTGCGCCTTCAGCGTCGCTTCGACTTCGCGGTCGAAGGATGAGGCTTGTTTGGGCTGCTTGTCGCGCTGGGCAAACAGATAGGCGTCGCGTTGTTTCACCAGCGTGGCGAGTTTCTCGTTCAGCGCCTTGCGTTGGTTCATTTCAGCTTCGATTTTGGCGGTGCGCTGCTCCGCCGGCAGGGCGCGCAGGTTGTCGGGCAGTTCCTCGTCCTTGACCTGATCGAGTTTCTGCCGCCCGGCCATCACGTCGCTGACGAGATCGCCGCCGCCGGTGACGGCCTCCGACGAGGTGCGGGCCCGCTTGTTGATGTAGCTCGCCATGTCGGAGGCCGCGGCCGGCGCTGCGGCTGCAACCTTCGACAATTGCCGGGTCTGCTCCTCGGTGCGCTTCTGCAACGGCGCCGGGCCGTAGGGGATCACGGTGCCATTGATCCGGTTCTGCAGGATGATGATATCCTGGTCGTAGGGCGTCTCGATCACCACGATCTGGCCGCCGTCCTGCGGGATCGGGATGTAGCGGCCGCGACCGCCGTCGGCGATCTCGTGCCACACCCGTTCGGTGTCGCGCGCAGCACCCGCCTGCACCGCGTTGACGATGATGTCCTTCTGCCGCGCCACCGACAACGTGGTCGGATATTTGGTGTCCTGAGCGTAGTCCATATGCGGCGGCGCGTCGCCGACCAGGAACACGATGCGGCGGGTGTCGCCGTCCTTGCTCCAGCGCAGCTTGTTGACTGCGACGTCGAGCGCCTCGTTGACGCTCTCCGGCCAGTCGCCGCCGCCGCGCGCCTGCAATTCGAGCAGCCGCGCGTAGAGATCCTGAATATCAGGCGTCAGCTCGACGTTGCGGGTGACGTAGTCGTCGCCGATGTCGCGATACGCCACCAGCCCCATCCGGATATCGGCGCCCGGATTGCTGTCGACGATCGCGGTCGCGATCGACCAGATCTTGCGCTTGGCGCCTTCGATCAATCCGCTCATCGACCCGGTGGTGTCGAGCACGAAGGCGACCTCGACCGCCGGCCGCGCGCGCGCGGCGGAGGGGATCGCCAGCGGCGCGATCAGCGCCGCGAAGGCCAGCGCCCGTAACATTGTGATGCTTTTCATTCGATCGTCTCCAACTGCCCCGCCAGAGCCCGCGTTTCAAGGCATCGCCGCGCGTCGCCGATTGCGGCGTTTGCGGCGATGATTCTGCGGCCGGATTTCGCGCGCGGAGCCGCTTGGGGACCCGCGTCGAAATCGGCTAGACTTGGTCGCGATGGAATCGAATGCCGTTCACATGGTTTTGCCGCCGGATCTGCGGCAGTCGGAAACCGCCCTGAAAGTGGCGCGCGGCGCCAGCCGGCTGCTGCGCTCGCTGGGATTCGCCTGCGTCAGCGAATTGCCGCTGCCGTCGGGACGCCGCGCCGATCTGGTGGCGCTCAATGAGCGCGGCGAGATCTGGATCGTCGAGATCAAATCGTCGGTGGAGGATCTTCGCGCGGATCAGAAATGGCCGGACTATCGCGCGCATTGCGACCGGCTGTTCTTCGCCTTCACGCAGGATCTGCCGTGCGAGATCTTTCCCGCCGATACCGGACTGATCGTCGCCGACGGCTATGGCGCGCACATGCATTGCGAGGCGCCCGAGCACAAATTGCCCGCGCCGACCCGCAAGCTGATGATGCTGCGCTTCGCGCTCGCCGCGGCGCAGCGGCTCAACCGTTTGAGCGATCCGCAGGGTTTTGGGGACGGGTAAGGCATTTCCGAGCGCCGCAGCGCGCGCCCCTCTCCCGCTCGCGGGAGAGGGCTGGGGAGAGGGCGACCCGAGCAGTGAGCCGGCGTTGTTCGGAGATGCTTTCCCCCACCCGGATCGCTGGCGCGATCCGACCTTCCCCGCAAGCGGGAGAGGTTGCGCCCTGCCAGGGGAGAGGTTGAAGCGATCGCCTCAGCGCGGCGCGCGCTTGGCCAGAATTCGCTGCAGGGTGCGGCGGTGCATGTTGAGGCGGCGCGCGGTTTCCGAGACGTTGCGGTTGCACATCTCGTAGATCCGCTGAATGTGCTCCCAGCGCACGCGGTCGGCCGACATCGGATTGTTCGGCAGTTCGGATTTCTCGGTGCCGCTCGCCAGCAGGGCGGCGACGACGTCGTCGGCATCCGCCGGCTTCGACAGATAGTCGACCGCGCCCATCTTTACCGCGGTGACCGCGGTGGCGATGTTGCCGTAGCCGGTCAGCACGATGGCGCGCGCATCGGGGCGCTCGCGCTTCAGCGCCGAGACCACATCGAGGCCGTTACCGTCGCCGAGCCGCAAATCGACCACCGCGAAGGCCGGGGCCGCCTTGCCGATCTGGGCGAGGCCGCTGGACACGCTGTCGCAGGACGTCACGGCGAAGCCGCGGGTCTCCATCGCCCGCGATAGCCGCTCGAGGAACGGCTTGTCGTCCTCCACGATCAGCAGCGAGCGATCGGTCAAGTCGTTCAATTCGGGAATGGCGTTCACGGCGCGGGATCTCCTGAGCGTCGACGCGTAAGATATGGCGACCGGGCGCCGCGCTGCCAAGGGGGCGGCCTGCGACCGGACCGCGCGCCCCTCAAACCGACCTCAAGCCTCTGCGACGGCGGGGATTTCCGAATTTTCGAAACGGTTGCGGGGCCAGGTGAGCTGGACCACGGCGCCGTGGTCGGGAAACAGCTTGTTGCGAAACGACACTTTGGCGCCGGTCCGCTCCAGCAGCGTACGAGCGATGAACACGCCCAAGCCGAGCCCGGACCGTTCGGTGTGGGCGTCGTCGGGGTGCCGGCGGCGGGACAGATAGGGCTCGCCGATCCGCTTCAAGAGGTCCGGTTTGATGCCCGGGCCGTCGTCCGAGATCATGATCTGGACGGTGTCGGCATTCCACCAGGCGTTCACCTCGACCGTCTCGCGGGCGAAATCGACCGCATTCTCCAGAATATTGCCGATTCCGTAGAGGATCGCCGGGTTGCGCATCACCACCGGCTCGCTGACGCCGGAGACCGCGACGCGGATTTTGATCGCGACGCCGAAATCGCGGTGCGGGGCCACGGCCTCCTCGATCAGCGTCGAGAGCGGCATCTGGTCGAACGGCGCGCCGGCGGCGTTGAGGTGCGAGATCTTGGCGAGGATTTCGCGGCAGCGCTGCGCCTGTTCGCGCAACGTCCGCAGATCGCCGACCATCTCCGGCGGCGCCGACTTCTCGAGTTCGCGCGAGATCAGGAAGATGGTCGACAGCGGCGTGCCGAGTTCGTGCGCGGCGGCGGCGGCCATCCCGTCGATCTGGGTGAGATGCTGCTCGCGTTCCAGCACCAGCTCGGTCGCCGACAGCGCATCGGCGAGCTTGCGCGCCTCTTCGGTGACCTGGAAGGTGTAGACGCTGGTGACGCCGATCGCGAGCAGGATCGAGAGCCAGACCCCGATCAAATAGATCTCCGGCAGCTGGACCGCTTCTTCGCCGGCCCAGGGCAGCGGCTGGTGGGCGTAGCCGAGCAGCGCCGCGCAACTGGCGGCGAGGATGCCGAGCGAAATCGTAAACCGGGTCGGCAGCGCGGTGGCGGCGATCAGCACCGGGCCGAGGAACAGGAACGCGAACGGGTTCTGCAGGCCGCCGGTGAAATACAGCAGGCCCGCGAGCTCGGCGATGTTCAGCGCCAGCAGCAGCGCCGCATAGATCGGTTCCATCCGCTGCATCGGATTGAAAGCGATCTGCAGCCCGAGATTGACCACCGCCGAGGCGGCGACGATGGCGAGGCAGGGCAGCACCGCGAAGTCGAATTCGAGGCCCTGGGCGACGATGAAGATCGCGGAGATCTGGCCCAGCGCCGCGAGCCAGCGCAGCCGGAGAATGGTGTCGAGCCGGACGTGGCGGCGCGGATGGCGGAAATCGGAAGAATTCTGATCGTCGGACATGGATGGACACTACAAGCCGTCGCGTGCGTTCACAATTCACGCCGAGGTCGCGGACGTCCGCCGCAACGGCTTGCGCAGTCCCGCCGCAATCGTCAGAAAAGCCGCTGTCATGACCCTCGAGATCGCATCAAGGCCCGCACCGCCCGCAACCGACGCGCCTGCCGCCGCGGCGATCGAAGTCGCGCATCTGGTCAAGGTCTACAAGACCACGCGCGCGGTCGACGATATCTCGTTCCGCGTCCCGCGCGCCAGCATCACCGGGCTGCTCGGCGGCAACGGCGCCGGCAAGACCACCACGATATCCATGATCATGGGGCTGGTGCTGCCGAGCTCGGGCCGCGTCCGGGTGCTCGGCCATGAGATGCCGGAACGTCGCGCCGATGTGCTCGGCCGGATCAATTTCGAGAGCCCTTACGTCGACATGCCGTCGCGGCTGACGGTGCGGCAGAATCTCATTGTGTTCGGCAAGCTCTATGCGGTGAAGGATCTGCCCGGGCGGATCGCCGAACTTGCCGCCGATCTCGACCTCGGCGAATTCCTCGATCGCGCCAGCGGCAAGCTCTCGGCGGGGCAGAAGACTCGCGTCGCGCTGGCCAAGGCGCTGATCAACCGTCCCGAACTGCTGCTGCTCGACGAGCCGACCGCCTCGCTCGATCCCGACACCGCCGACTGGATCCGCTCGCATCTCGAAACCTATCGCAAGCAGCACGGCGCCTCGATCCTGCTCGCCTCGCACAATATGCTCGAGGTCGAGCGGCTGTGCGACCGCGTGATCATCATGAAGCGCGGCCGGATCGAGGACGACGACAGCCCCTCGGCGATCATGGCGCGCTACAACCGCGCGACGCTCGAAGAGGTGTTTCTCGACGTCGCCCGCGGCCGCGCCGCCGGGAGCGGCCGATGAGAAGCCTGATCAACAGCCTCGAACTCGGTCACGGCATCGCCTGGCACCGGATCGAAGCGATGGTGTTGCGCTATTGGTACCTGCTGCTGTCGTCGTGGCCGCGGTTGCTGGAACTTGTGTACTGGCCGGCGCTGCAGATCATCACCTGGGGATTTCTGCAGAGCTACATCGCGCAGAACGCCGGGTTCTTCGCCCGCGCCGGCGGCACGCTGATCGGCGCGGTGATCCTGTGGGACATCCTGTTCCGCGGTCAGCTCGGCTTTTCGATCTCGTTCCTCGAGGAGATGTGGGCGCGCAACCTCGGCAACCTGATGATGAGCCCGCTGAAGCCGATCGAATTCCTGGCGTCGCTGATGATCATGAGCCTGATCCGGCTGGCGATCGGCATCGTGCCGATGACGCTGCTGGCGATGATCTTCTTCGATTTCAATCTGCTCGGCTTCGGGCTTCCGTTGATTGCATTCTTCTGCAACCTGATCTTCACCAGCTGGGCGCTCGGCATCTTCGTATCGGGGCTGGTGCTGCGCAACGGGCTCGGCGCCGAGAGCATCGTCTGGACGCTGATGTTCGGCGTGATGCCGCTCGCTTGCGTGTACTATCCGGTGTCGGTGCTGCCGCATTGGCTGCAACTGGTCGCCTGGACGCTGCCGCCGACCTATGTGTTCGAGGGGATGCGCGCGCTGCTGATGGAGCATCAGTTCCGCGTCGACCTGATGCTGTGGTCGCTGGGGCTCAACGCAGTGCTGTTCGCCGCCGCCTTCATCAGCTTCCTGGTGATGCTGAACAGCGCGCGCCGGCACGGATCATTGATCCAGACCGGCGAATAGGGCGTTCGCGGCGGGCGTCAGCGCCGGTTCATGGTGAGGGCGAAGGCGTTTATGCCCGGCGCGCCTCGAAGCTGATGATGTCGTCGCCCGGTTGCGGCGCGCGTCCGTGCTGGTAATTGCCCGAGACCTGAACGTCGCTGAAGCCGGCAGCCTGCAACGCGAGCGAAAACTCGTTGACGCCCCACCAGCGCAGCTTGAACAGATCGAGCTCGGTTCGGGTCAGGCTGCCGTCCTGCCAATGCTCATAGCGAAGGTGGGACAGCGTCGTCTGCGCGATGAAGTCGGTTTCGACCCGATGATCGGTCAAGGTCAGCAGGTCGCCGTCGTCGGTCGCCCACGAACGAATCGAGCCGGAAGCGCCGAGGAAGCCGCCGATCGGATCGAGGTCGATGATCAATCTCCCTTGCGGAGCCAAATGATCATGGAATCGCTTCAGCACGGCGGCAGCCGAAGCTGCGTCGGTGATCAACTGAAACGATCCTGCCGGCATGATGATCGCGGCGAAACGCGTGTCGTAGGAGAAATCGTCGAACCTCTGCCGGGTCAAGCCCGCGGAGAGATGGCGTTTCCCGCACTCATCGCGGCAATAGCCGAGCATCTCATCGGAGGCATCGAAGCCTTCGATCCGGAGGCCGGCTTCGAGCAGCGGGACGAGAATCCGGCCGTTGCCGACGGCGGGCTCCAGCACGGGGCCGTCAACGTCTTCCAGACGTTGCCGATAAAATTCCACGTCGCCGAATGACCGGCCGACCGGCTTGTCCAGATTGTAGACCCAGGACGCGAGTTTTCCGTACCGATTGTGCATGTCTTGCCCTTGGAACGACAGGGTGAATGGAAGGCGCGCGGCCGGCAAAGAGATCATCGCCGATCGCGCGCGGGTCGGCGCGGCGACCCTGGGAGGCGCTACTACGCAAGGCGGCTGGCGCTCGATCGAGGCCGGGCGCGTGCGGTGCGGCTTGGCGAAGCCGTGATCCTGGGAGGCTCTGACGGTCGCAACGCCTTGGCGAAGCGACGTGCGAAGCGGCGAGGGCCTGCTTGTCGGGCGTGTAGCGGGCATCGCCGAGCGGGCGTGTTCGTCATGGCGGGATCTGTATCGTAAGAGACTTCTTCGACGCAACAACGGCCGTAATGTTCAATGGAGGCGAGCAGCTAGTTTGCGCATGGCGTTCTCCGAAAACCGGTGTCCCCTCTTAGGGATCATGCTGCAGGTGGCGGGTTGTGCTGGCGTTTTCGGGCTCGCCGCCAGTGCTCGGCGCCGCGGAGAAACGCCGATCATCACTACATTTTAGTGATCAGGGTCAAAGTTCAGGCCGATCATTCGATGTACGGATTGACGCACCCCTACTCAGCAGCCACTATGTTGCGGCGCAAGAAGAGCCCAAGGGACAAATACTATGCCGGTGATTGGTGAATTTGGTCGTCCGCCGGAGATGCCGGCGGAAGTTAGTCCGGCGATGACCACGCCGATGTACTGGTTCTACGAACTCGCCCATGCCTCGCTCAATCCGGCGCGGGCGATGTCGGATGCGGCGCGGTTGATGTTCAAGAACCCGCTGAATCCCTGGTCCCACACCGATCTGGGCAAATCGATCGCCGCCGCCTGCGAAGTGTTCGAGCGCACCACGCGCCGTTACGGCAAGCCGGAATGGGGCCTCGACGACACCGAGGTCAACGGCATGCGCGTGCCGATCGAAATCCACAACGTCTGGGAAAAGCCGTTCTGCCGCCTGCTGTATTTCGAACGCAAGCTGGAACACCCGCTGCGCCATCCGCAGCCGCGGGTGCTGATCGTGGCGCCGATGTCGGGCCACTACGCGACGCTGCTGCGCGGCACGGTGGAAGCTTTCCTGCCGACCCACGAGGTCTACATCACCGACTGGACCGACGCCCGGATGGTGCCGGTCGCCGCCGGCCGGTTCGATCTCGACGATTATGTCGATTACGTCATCGAGATGCTGCAGACGCTGGGCGGGAACGTCCACGTCGTCGCCGTGTGCCAGCCGTCGGTGCCGGTGCTCGCCGCGGTGTCGGTGATGGAGGCCAACGACGATCCGTTCGTGCCGCTGTCGATGACGCTGATGGGCGGTCCGATCGACACCCGGCGCAATCCGACATCGGTCAACAACCTCGCCGCCGAAAAGGGCATCGACTGGTTCCGCTCCCACGTCATCACCAAGGTGCCGTTCCCGCATCCGGGCGTGATGCGCGACGTCTATCCGGGATTCCTGCAGCTCAACGGCTTCATCAGCATGAATCTCGATCGCCACATGGACGCGCACAAGAACCTGTTCAATCATCTGGTCCAGGGCGACGGCGACCTCGCCGACAAGCACCGCGAATTCTACGATGAATATCTCGCGGTGATGGACCTGACTGCGGAGTTCTACCTGCAGACCGTCGATCTGGTGTTCGTGAAGCACGCATTGCCGAAGGGCGAGATGACCCATCGCGGCAAGCTGGTCGAGCCGTCGAAGATCAAGCGCGTCGCGCTGATGACCGTCGAAGGCGAGAACGACGACATCTCCGGTCTCGGACAGACCGAAGCGACGCATACGCTGTGCACTTCGATTCCGGACGAGCGACGCGTGCACTACGTGCAGAAGGGCGTCGGACATTACGGCGTGTTCAACGGCTCGCGGTTCCGTTCGGAAATCGTGCCGCGTATTTCGGATTTCATGCTGTCGTCGGCGAGCGGCGCGCGCGCGACCGCTGCGGAGTAACTCGTCACGCCGCGATCATCATCGCGGATTGGGGATCGTCATCGCGGCGATGCTGGTTTGCGTTGTTGAATCAAAAGGAAGCGCAATCAGTCAGTCGCTATAGGGATTGTGGGAATCCGGATTCACCGGGTTCCCAACGAATGAGTACTGAGTCACGATTCAAGTAATAAATTTGAATCTAAATTCGCTAAAAAATCAGGTTCCGAGGCCCATCCACTAGGGGGATCGAAGCGCGATCACCCTGTATATTGGGCAAATGATTTGTTTTTGCGCCGAGCGCTTCCAATGGCGGCGGATATGGCAGACTCCAGGGCACCTCCTGTTGTCCGGATCTGCAGAAATGGCCTTCCGCGCACTTCTCTATCGACGGCCGACCGAGCCGTCGACCATCGCCGTTCGTCACGGCTCGCAGTTTTTCGCCGTTCGCATCAGGCGCCATCGCCGTGCGACGCGCTACACGCTGCGGATTCATCCGAGCGATCGTGAAGCGATCCTGACGATGCCGCCGCGCGGCACGCTCACCGACGCCAAGGACTTCGCGCAGCGCCATGGCGCGTGGATCGCGGCGCGTCTCGGGCGTCTGCCGAAGGCGGCGCCGTTCCAGCCCGGTACGCTCGTGCCGCTGCGAGGTCACGACCACAAGATCGTTCATCGCACCGGCCGCGGCACGGTATGGACCGAGACCCGCGATTCCGGCGAACGGATCATTTGCGTCGCCGGCGACGCCGAGCACATTGATCGGCGCGTCCACGATTTCCTCAAGCGCGAGGCCCGTCACGATCTGCAGAAGGCCTGCGATCGCTATGCCCCAGAACTCGGCGTCAAGGTGACGCGGCTGTCGATCCGCGACCAGTCGAGCCGGTGGGGCTCGTGCACCTCGGCGGGATCGTTGTCGTTCTCGTGGCGGCTGATCCTCGCGCCGCCTTATGTGCTCGACTATCTGGCCGCGCACGAAGTTGCCCACCTCGTCGAGATGAACCACTCCGCCCGGTTCTGGCGGGTGGTCGGCAAGGTCTGCCCGCATATGGAGCGCGCCAAGACCTGGCTCGATACCCACGGCAACGACCTGCACCGCTACGGCATCAGCGACTGAGCTGCGCGCGCGATCTGCGTTCTCGGTGACACGCGAGCGCATTGCCCGCGGCTTCCCCCACCCCAGCCCTCCCCCGCAAGCGGGAGAGGGAGCCCTGCCGCGGCCGGCGCGGGCGCCGTGCTTCTGTTCTTGGTGTGGTCTTGGAGTGGGCGGCGCAACCGCCGCTGCGCTTCGCCCCGAGACGGGCTGTGCTACGCACCGGAACACGCGGACCAAAAACTGTCGACAATCATCCCGGTCCGAAGTGTCGGGAATCATGCCGGTTGAACAGCGATGACGTGTTCTGCGACCTGAGCGAACGCCTTTCGCGGGTCGCTCGCAGCTTGGCCTACCGTCCGAACAGCCGATCCATCAGCCAGCCATCCAACCCGGTGTCCGCTTCGGGGCGCACGTTGGCTCGGGTCGGTTGGGGAGCGCGTCCGCTCGGAGGCGCGACGTTCATGACCTGTGTTTCGCCGCGCGGTCCCGACTGAGCGATCGTCGCCGGCGCTTCGACCCAGCCGCCCGGCAGCGGTTGTGGCGCGGCGCCCTGCAGGGCCGCGCGCATGAAGCGGGTCCAGACGTCGACTGGCAGGCCGCCGCCGGTCGCCTTCTTGGTCGGCGAGTTGTCGTCATTGCCAAGCCAGACCCCGGTGATCAGCGTCGAGGTGTAGCCGATGAACCAGGCGTCGCGGAAATCCTGGCTGGTGCCGGTCTTGCCGGCGGCGCTCCAGCCCGGCAGATCGGCCTTGCGCCCGGTGCCCGATTGCAGCGTCTCCTGCATCATGGTGTTCATCATCGCCACCGCGCGGGCATCGACGACGCGGCTCGGCGGATCGCTCGGCCGCGCATAAAGCAGCTTGTTGCCGCTCGCGGTGCGAATCCGGGTGACGACATGCGGCGACGCCATCAGTCCGCCATTGGCGAACGGCGCATAGGCGCCGACCAGTTCGGCCAGCGAGACTTCCGAGGTGCCGAGCGCGATCGACGGATTGGCGTCGAGCTTCGAGGCGATGCCGAGGCGATGCGCGGTGCGCACCACGTTCTTCGGCCCGACTTCGAGCCCGAGCCGCACCGCGACGGTGTTGAGCGACATCGCCAACCCCTGCGTCAGCGTCACGGCGCCGAAATACTCATGCGTATAGTTCTCGGGCCGCCAGCCCTTGAGGTCGAGCGGCGCGTCCTGCCGGATCGTGTCCGGCGTCAACCCGGCCTCGATCGCGGTGAGATACACGAACGGCTTGAACGCCGAGCCCGGCTGCCGCTTGGCGGTGACGGCGCGGTTGAACTGGCTGTCGGCGTAGTTCCGGCCGCCGATCATCGCCCGCACCGCGCCGTCCGGCGTCATCGCCACCAGCGCGCCCTGCGAGACTTTGAACTTCACGCTCTTGGCCGCGAGTTCGTCGATGATCGCGGCTTCGGCTTCGGTCTGCAGCTTCGGATCGATCGACGTCTCGACCACGATCGACTGATCGATCTGCCCGACCAGATCGTCGAGCACCTCGCCGATCCAGTCGGCGACGTAATTGAGGGTGCCGGCGCCGGTCGGCGCCACCGTGTAGACCGGATTGGCGATCGCGGCCCGGGCCTGCTTGTCGGTGATGAAATCGGCCTCCGCCATCGCGGCGAGGACGAGCTGGGCGCGCTTTTCGGCGCCCTCGGGATTGCGGTTCGGCGCCAGCCGCGACGGCGATTTGACGAGGCCCGCGAGCATCGCCGCCTCGACCAGCGAGACCTCCTTCGCCGATTTGCCGAAATATTTCCGCGCCGCGGCTTCGACCCCATAAGCGCCGGAGCCGAAATACACCCGGTTGAGATACAGTTCGAGAATCTCGGCCTTGGCGTGCTTGCGCTCCAGCCACAGCGCCAGTTCGACCTCCTGCAGCTTGCGCGTCAGGGTGCGGTCCTGGGTCAGGAACAGGTTCTTGGCGAGCTGCTGGGTCAGGGTCGAGCCGCCCTGCGACACGCCGCGATGCATGACGTTGGCGACCGCGGCGCGCGCGATGCCCATGGGGTCGACGCCGAAATGCGAATAGAACCGCCGGTCCTCGATCGCGATGAACGCCTTCGGCAGATAAGGCGGCAGATCCTTCAGCGACACATTGGTGCCGGCCATCTCGCCGCGCACCGCAAGCTGGCTGCCGTCTGCGCCCACGATGGTGATGGTCGGCGGGCGCTTGGGGATTTCCAGCGACTGGATCGGCGGCAGATGCGCGCCCACCCAGACCATGATTCCGACCACCGCCAGCACCGCCCAGATGCCGGCGACCGCGGTCCAGTATACTGTCCGGGTCACGAGGCTGCGCAGGCCGCCCTTTTTACGCGATTTGCCGCGGGACTTGCCGCGCCCGCCGCCGCCGGATTTGCCGGCCTGAGCCTTGGGTTTTTTCGGCCTGTCATCGTCCGCGACGCTGACCCGGTCCTGCGGTCCGAGGCGCAAATGGGCGAGCGATTCAGCAAAGCCGAATTTCGGCTCCCGCCGTTCGCCGGCTTTCTTCTTGCCCAACGCCATCCGCAACGCTCACGCCGACCGATGCGCGACCGTAGCGGACCGGGTTTAAAGCCCGGTAAAGCGATGGTTAAAGCCGGGTTCCATCGTGCCGGCGATTGTCGTCAATAGCGCCGCGTTTGAGGCATCTCAAACGGCCTTTGCAGCCGCCTGCGATAGATCGCCGGCAAACTTGCCAACAACGAGAGCCGCCAATGAACCGGATGCAGAAGACCGCCGAGGAGATCGAGGCCCTGTTGCTTCAGGACGTCCGTCAGCAGCGTCATTGCGGCAAGGTCGAGGCCATCCGCATCCGCCCCTGCGAGCCGGACGAGGACAATAACGGCGCCAACTGGAAGGTTGCCTCGGTCGATCCCGGCCAAGCCAGCCGCGAATTCGCCGGCGCCGCGGTGATGATCGCAATGGACAGGCTGCAGCGCGAAGTCAGTGCGTTCCCGTGGGACTGACGCCGGGACGAAGCTGGCAGGCTTCCGGGTGTGATTGAATTGGAACCGAAGATCTAACCTGATGTTTCGACGCGTTTTCTCGACGCGAACCGGTATCCGCTTCGCTCGAAACCGCTATCGGCTCGAAACCGCCAAAGTCCGGACTCAGTGATATTCGCGGCGGGGCGGGGTGATGCCGATTTCGCCCATCAGCCAGCTTTTCATCCTTGCGCGGCTGGCGAAGCGCTTGGCCTCCTGCAGCAGTTCCTCGCGCTCGCCGCCCTCGGGCATCAGCGCTGCCTCGATGTATTTCGCAACTGCGAGCTCTTCGAGCTGCTCGATGGTGAAATAGCGATTGGATTCTGTTCTCATCGTGCTCTCGCCGCGCTGCGGCGCTCCCGACGTCACGCGCATCCGGTCATATTCGCCACCTCGCCATTCGACTCCGATTCGTTGCAGTCTGTCTGTCGCGTTTTGAACGAAGTGACGCGCGCGTTGCTCGAACCAACGATCAACACTGCCGATCTGGTTACCGATTAGTTGCGCGACGTCCTCGCGACAGCCTGTGCAAACTACCAGGTGCATCCCGATGAGACGGCGCAACGCCAGGCTCGATCCGCCGCGCGAGCGATTAGTTGCGAATCAGATGAGAAGTCTCGCGCGCCGGAGCCGACTAGGCTTTTGCTTCGATCGGCGTCCGGCAGGTCGCGAACGCAGTGGAATTCCCGGGCGCGCAGCTTTCAATGGCGCTTGTCGCCCGGGAACCGGTTCAATGTCGATGAGCGTGATTTACATCGCTTGGTCGTCTTCGATGATCTGGCCGAACAGCTCCCAGCGCTCGCCGTTGAACTTCATCATCTGAAGCTGCTTGTTGATGCGATAATCGGTCGGCGAGGTGTTGATCACCATGCCGGGCAGCGACAGGTCGCCGGTCACGTTCTTGAGATTCGCCGCCTGTTTCATGACGTTGTCGCGGGTGAGGTCGTCGCCGCATTGCTTCAGGATGGTGACCAGCAATTGCGCGGTCGAGTAGCCGTAGGTGTTGATCGTCGACATCTTGTCACCCTCCGGATAGTACTTGTCCATGAAGGCGAGATATTTCGCGACGCCGGGATCGTCCTTCCATTGCGGGTCGGCCGGGTCCTTGCCGTAGTTGACGCTGATGATGCCCTTGGAGATGTCGAGGCCCGCCGGTTTCAGCGTCGAGGACACCGGGCTCGCGTTGATGTCGAGAATGTGGATCGGCCGCCAGTCGAGATCGGCGACCTTCTTGATCGCCTGCGCGGCGAATTTCGGCGTCGAGGCGTTGAAGAAGAGGTCGACGCCGGCGGCCTTGAGCTTGACGATCTGCGAGTCGACGGTCGGGTCGGACAGTTCGTAGGAGGTCTCCGCCACGATCATCGCGGCGGCCTTGTCGCCGAGTCCCGCCTTCAGCCCGGCGAGGTAATCACGCCCCAGGTCGTCGTTCTGGTACATGATGCCGATCTTGGCATTGGGGTGGTTCTTAAGGATGTAGCGCGCATAGATCCGGGCTTCGGTCTGGTAGTTCGGGTTGTAGCCCATCGTCCAGGGAAAACTCTTCGGATCGGTGAAGCGGGTCGCGCCGGTCGAGGCGAGCAGCTGCGGCACCTTCTTGCCGTTGAGATATTTCTGCACCGCGGCGTTCGACGGCGTCCCGATGATCTGGAAGGTCAGCAGAACCTCGTCGCCTTCGACCAGCTTGCGCACCTGCTCGACCGCCTTGGGCGGCGAATAGGCGTCGTCATATTGAATGAGGTTGATCTTGCGGCCATTGATTCCGCCGGAATCGTTGATCATCCGCATATAGGCGGCCTGGGTTTTGCCGATACCGGCATAGGCCGAAGCGGGACCGGAGAACGGCACGGTCTGGCCGATCTTGATTTCGGTGTCGGTGGCGCCGGTGTCGTATTTCTTCTGTGCCGCGGCGGGCGCGGCTGTGAGAGCGATTGCAGCTACAGCCGCGGCTGCGGCCCGATACAGGCTCTTCATCGATGGTTGACTCCCTAGCTCGTGACCGGCGGTCTTCTGCGAGCCGCCGTTAGCAGGGAGTGTGGATCAGCGCCTGAGCTCTGGCAATGGCGCCGTGCATATCGTTCGCACTTCGACCCGCGCGTGCAGTGCAACCATGCTCATGCAAGATTGGCGAAGAGCCGTGCGACGAAGGTTTCGGCAGTGGCGTTCACTACGGACTTCCGATTGAAGACACTGCGCCGGTTGCGTGATAGTGGCACAGGCAACACCGAACAGAACACAAGGGGCGGGGAATGACCGGGCATATCGATCCGACCAAGGAATTATTCGCGCAGTTTCGCGAGAATGATCGCGACGGCCCGATCCATATGCTCAATCTGGTGCGGTTGAAGCCGCGCGCCAGCTATCCCGATGGCCGCGAGGCGACCGGCGCGGAAGCCTATGCGGCCTATGGACGTGACTCGCTGCCGGTGTTCTCGCGCCTGGGCGGCAGGGTGGTCTGGCAGGGCGCGTTCGAACTGATGCTGATCGGTCCCCAGCAGGAGAGGTGGGACCACGTCTTCATCGCGGAATATCCGGGCGTGTCGGCCTTCGTCGAGATGATCCGCGATCCGGTATATCGCGAGGCGGTCAAGCATCGCCAGGCCGCAGTCGAGGATTCCCGGCTGATCCGGCTGAAACCGATTCCGGTGGGCGAGGGCTTCGGCCAGATTCCGGAGTGATTTCGAAACGCGGCAGGCGCGCAATCCGCTTGCCGCGACGGGGCCGAACCATCGGCTATCGCGGCTTGATTCGGTAGCGCGCGGTGCGGCTGTCGGTTAGTCTGCGACATGCCGATTAAGCTTCAATCGGCGGGAGATGCGACGCATGCGTTTGTCGATGCGTCTGACCTTGGTGATGACGACGCTGGTGCTGTGCGCGGTCGCAGCGGTCGGCATTCTGACCTACTACAATGTCGGTCGTGCGGTGGTGCCGGCCGGGCTCACGCGTCTGGCTGACCGGGCCGAGGCGCGGCTCGGAGCTTTCGACGGCATCCTCCGGCTGCTGCAACTCGAAATCCTCGCGGCGCGGACGTTCCCGCCTCATCAAGGCCTCGTCCGTGCCCGCATCAACGGCGGCCTCGATCCACAGGACGATCTCACCGAGGCGAGATGGCTCCGCCGTCTTGGCGACGCCTATCTCGGCCAGATGAGCGTGAAATCCGACATCGTAAGGTTCAGCCTGGTCAGCGCCGACGGTGGTCGCGAATTGCTTCGCGTCGATCGCAGCGGTCCCGGCGGCGACATCCGGGTCGTGCCGGATGACAAGCTCGAGCGGGTCGGCCAGGAACTGTTCGACCGGACCATCGCGCTGTCCGAGGGAGAGGTCTACACCTCGCCGATTCACGCCGGGCCCGGTAACTCCGGCGACGACGATCTGGCGCCGATGGTCTCGATCGCAACGCCGCTGCGGATGCCCGAGGGCGAACCATTCGGCATGCTCGTGCTCGATTTCGATCTGCGGCCGACCTTCGAGCGGATTCGGGCCTCGCCCGACAACAACACCAAGGCTTACTTTGTCGATGCCGGCGGTCCCTATCTGCTCGATCTGCTCGACGGTCGGGTGATTCCGTCGAGACCACGCGGCCAGTGGCAGGACGACTATCCCGATCTGGCGAAGGCGCTGGGCGACAAGCCTGGCGCCGCCACGGTTCTGACCGCGCCCGATGGCGCGCGGGTCGCCGCCGCGATCGCGATCGCGCCGCTGGTCGGCAGACTGCGCGTCGGCGTGATCGAGACCGAGGCCTTCGAGCGCATCATCGCGCCGGCAACCGCGCTGCGACAGACCGTTGTGACCGTCGCGCTGTTTGCTGCGGGGGTGGCGGTGCTGCTGTCGGCGCTGCTGTCGCGCTCGCTCGCCAAGCCGTTGGTGCAGATTACCGCCGCGGTCGATGATTTCGCCAGCACCGGACGCGTCGCCATGCCGCGCGGGCTGGGCGGCGAGACCAAGACGCTCGCCGCCGCGTTCGAGCACATGGCCGCCGAGATCGACACCACCACCACGGCGCTGCGCGCCAAGTCGGAGGCGCTCGACAAGATCGTCGCCAGCATGGCCGATGCAGTATTGATGCTGGACGCCGAAGGCCGGCGGGTGTTCGCCAATCCGACCTTCTTCGCCCTGTTCGGCGATATCGCCGAGATCGGCTCGGAGCGTTGGCGACAACACTACCAAGGTCTCCGGCCGGACGGCGTGACGCCGATTCCGGACGACGAGACGCCGTCCGCTCGCGCCCGGCGCGGTGAGAGCTTCGACAACCTCGACGTGGTGCTACGTCGTGTCGGCCATTCGCAACTGGTGCATCTCGCCGCCAGCGGCCGGCCGATCGAAACCGCCAGCGGCGCGTTCGACGGCGCCGTGGTGGTCTATCGTAACGTCACGGCGTTGAAGGAAACCGAGCGGCAACTTCGCCAGGCGCAAAAAATGCAGGCGATCGGTCAGCTGACCGGCGGCGTCGCGCACGATCTCAACAACATCCTCACCGTGCTGACCGGCGGCATCGAGATCCTCGCCGAGGGCGTGAGCGATCGGCCCGCGCTCAAGGACGTCGCCGTGATGGTCGATCAGGCGGTGTCGCGCGCCAGCGATCTGACCAACGGGCTGCTGTCGTTCGCGCGCAAGCAACCGTTGCAGCCGCGCAGCATCGACGTCAACGCGCTGATGCACGAAACCGCCCGGCTGCTGCGCGCGACCTTCGGCTCCCATATCGAGATCGCGTTCGAGCCGACGCCCGGTCTGCGGTCGGCGCTGGCCGACCCGTCGCAACTCTCCGGCGCGCTGATCAATCTCGCGATCAATGCCCGCGACGCGATGCCGGGCGGCGGCAAACTGCTGCTGGAGGCGGGCAATATCGACCTCGACCAGGCCTATGCCGACCACAACGACGAGGTTGCTGCCGGCCGCTACGTGGTGCTGATGGTCACCGACACCGGAACCGGCATTCCGGCGGCGATCCGTGATCGGGTGTTCGAGCCGTTCTTCACCACCAAGGCGCTCGGCGAAGGCACCGGGCTCGGCCTCAGCATGGTCTACGGCTTCGTCAAACAGTCCGGCGGTCACATCGCGATCTACAGCGAAGAAGGCGTCGGCACCACGATCAGGCTCTATCTGCCCAGCGCTGATCCGAAGAACAGTCCGGGTGACGCCGCGGCGCCGCAACAGGCGCAAGGCGGTCACGAATCGATTCTGCTGATCGAAGACGATGTTCTGGTGCGTAGCTATGTGGTGACCGATCTCGCCGCGCTCGGCTATACCGTTCATGCCGCCGCCACGGCTGCGCAGGCGATGGCGATGGTCTATGACGAGCTCGAATTCGATCTGCTATTCACCGACGTGATGCTGGCGGGCAGCATCAATGGCTACCAGCTTGCCGACGAATTGCGCAAGTATCGGCCGGACCTCAAGGTCCTGCTCACCTCGGGCTACACCGGGAACATGCTCAGGCTGCAAGGGGGCCACGAGGACGGGACGCCGTTCCTTGAAAAACCCTATCGGCGAGCCGAACTGGCGCGAATGTTGCGGCTGGCGCTGGACGGCAAGGCGCCATCGTCGCCGACGTAGTACGCTGGAACCCGGGCGTCGCCGCTTCCTCGCGGGTCCCTCGGTCGCCGATTTGGCCGATGGCGGTCCGGATAGTTCTTCTTGTTCGGCCTCGGGATCAGGTAAAAGTCTGACGTCAGTCGACTTTGGAGCTCAGTTGCAACCGCCAGACTATACGTTCGACCGCGAGAGGCTGGCGGCTTTATCCCGCTTCGGCATTCTCGATACGCCGCCCGAACGGGGCTTCGACGACGTTGTCGAGTTGACGACGCTGATTTGCGAAACCCCCGTCGCCCTGGTCAGCTTCGTGACCGACGACCGGCAATGGTTCAAGGCGCGCGTGGGATTCGACGCGTGCCAGACCGATCTCAACAGCTCGGTGTGCGCCCATGCGCTGATCGAGCCCGATCTGCTGGTGGTGCCCGACCTCACGATCGATGAGCGCACCAAATACAATCCGTTGGTGACGGGCCAGCCCTTCATCAGGTTTTACGCGGGAGCGCCGCTGCGAACGGCGGATGGTCATGTGCTCGGCAGCCTTTGCGCGATCGATACCAAGGCCCGGCCGGGCGGACTGACGGCGGCGCAAACCAGCGCCTTGCGCAATCTCGGCCGTCAGGTCGTCGCGCAACTCGAGCTCCGCCACGCTGTCGCGCAACGTGACGCGCTGCTGACCGAACAGAAGGAAGCCGAGATACGCCGCAACGGTCTTCTGGAGATCGGCGACCGGCTTCGCGATGCGACCAGCGTCAGTGAAATGACGCGCGCCGCCGCCGCGGTCGTCGGTGAAACGCTCGGGGTCTCGCGCGCGGCGTTCGGCCGGTTCGACGAGGCCGGCGAGTATGTCGAGGTCGAGCCCGACTGGACGGCCGACGGCGTCGTGTCCGCCGCCGGTCGGCATCGCCTGGCCGATTACGGCCCGAACCTATTGCGGGGCGTGCTGAACGGGCAGGCCCTCGTGGTCACCGACGTCACGACCGATCCTGCCACGGCCGGTCACACCGAGGCGCTGCTCAGGCTCGATATCCGGGCGCTGGTCAACATCCCGGTCGTCGAACATGGTCGCGCCGTGGCGATGCTGATCGTCCACGCCAGGCAGCCGCGGTCCTGGTCGCCCGAAACACTGACGTATTTGCGAAACATCGCAGACCGGATCGAGATGGGCGTGTCCCGGCTTCGAGCCGAGGCGCAGCAACGCATTCTCAACAGCGAACTCAGCCATCGCATGAAGAACACCATGGCGCTGGTGCAGGCGGTCGCGTCGCAGACCTTGAAGTCAGTTCCCGACAAAGCGCCGGTCAAGGCCTTTTCGGACCGGCTGCTCGCCTTGAGTATGGCGCATGACGTGTTGCTGCAGCAGGACTGGAGGTCCGCGCAGGTCCGCAACATCGTCGATGCCGCGATCTGCACATTCAACGAAGTCGGACGTTTCGATATTTCGGGCGAGCAGGTGACGTTGGGATCGCGGGCGGCGCTGTCGCTCGCGCTGCTGCTCCACGAACTGACGACCAACGCGGTGAAATACGGCGCACTCTCGAACGAATTGGGCCGGGTGCAGATTGCCTGGCGGGTCGAGACGACCGATGGAGACGCCGGGTTTCGCCTCCGTTGGAACGAAACCGGCGGCCCCCGGATCGACCCGCCCTCCCGCCGCGGTTTCGGCTCCAGGCTTCTGGGCATGGGGCTGTCCGGCACCGGCGACGCTGCTCTCAACTATCATCGCTCAGGCCTGGAGGTCGAGTTCACGGCCTCGCTCGCCGAGCTGCAGGCCTAGAACTTCTCCGGTTCTGATCGAATCAGAACCGGAGCCCTCATTCTTGTTCTGACGCGTTTTCGTCACGTGAACCGGTGCCCGCTTCGCCCGAAAACGCTGGCGCAAGATGATCGCGATCGGAGGCCATCGCTCTCGCACATGGCGGCCAGCGCCATTCCGTCGATGCCGGGCGGCCGACTGGTGTCGGGTCAGGTCGCCTCGGCCGACGTCAGCATCCCGAGCGGCGGTGTCTTCTTCGGCAAGCCTTATCGCGCCACGGAGATCGTCGACACCCTGAACCGCGGGCCGCTCGAGGCTTCAACCCTGCACGGCGCTCGCCGCCGCGGCGAAGCTGAACGCCGCGATGATCACGGCCGCGCTTTTGAAGGAGTATCGCCGCAAGCCGGCCGGCAGCGCCGCGCCGGAGACGATCCAGCCTGCGCCGGCGACGCTCGACAGAACGACGAAGGTGAGCACGGCTTGCGCTTGCCCGATCGTCACGTCCGGGATGATCACCGTGCCGACCAGCATCGCCTTCGGGTTCAGCATCGTCGTCACGCAGACGCGCGAAAAGGCGCCGCGCTGATCCGCGCGATCGGGCGTCGCTGGTCGGGTCCAGAGCTGCACGGCCGAGAACAACAGCCAGCCTGCGGCCACGGCCTTGAGCAGCGGCAGTGCGATCGGCACGTCCTCGAGCGCACCGGCCGCTGCGACGAACAGGCTGATCGCGATGCTGTAGCCGAGCGCCTCGGCCAGCGCCAGCCACAGCGCTTTGCGAACGCCCATCGCCGCGCCCGACGCAGCCAGAAGAGTGTTGGTCGGGCCGGGGGTCAGCAGGATCAGCAGCGATGTGAGAACGAAGGCTTCGTAGGACATTTGCGTAGTCACCAGCGGGTCGGCGAGGCGCAGTTGATCGAGGTCAAGGAATTGAGCGTCGATCCTGTCGCACCGCCGACCGGGAGGATCGGGCCGCGTCGTCCGTCGCAGCCTGTCGAGATGTTCCGCGGACGCGCCGTCACGCCGCCGGCTTCTGTTCGGCGTCGCCGTTGGCGAGCAGATGCACCAAAGCGCGCTTGATCGCGGCCTGCCTGGTCGGCGCGGTGATCTGGGCGCCGAGCAGGTCTGTGACGTAGAACACGTCGCGGGCGCGCTCGCCGAAGGTCGCGACATGCGCCGAGGCGATGTTGAGGTTCAGCTTCGAGATCGCGGTGGTGAGCTGATACAACAGGCCGGGGCGGTCGAGGCCGGACACCTCGATCACGGTGTAGCGGTCCGACCAATTGTTGTTGATCGAGATTTCGGGTTCGACCACGAAAGCGCGAAGCTTGGTCTTGCTGCTGGTGGCGCGGCGGGCGACCGCCTCGGGGAGCCGCAGCTTGCCCTCCAGCACCTCCTCGATGATCTCGCCGATCCGCGTAGCTCGCCGGCCTTCGTCCTCGTCGCGATCGTATTCGCGGCGGATCGAAATGGTGTCGAGCGCCCGGCCGTCGGTGGTGGTGTAGATCTGGGCGTCGACGATGTTGGCGCCGGCCGAGGCGCAGGCGCCGGCGATGATCGACAGCAACCAGGGATGGTCGACCGCCAGAATGGTCAGTTCGGTGACGCCGCGTGCCTCGTCGAAGCCGACATTGACCGCGAGCTTGTTGCCGGCCTGTTCGGAGGCGCGCAGGAAGCGGGCGTGGCGCAGCTTGCGCGCCAGCTCGACCTTGAGCCAATAGGCCGGGTAGTGTCGCGCCACATAGGCGTCGAGTTCGGCTTCCGGCCATTCGGTGAAGGCGGCGCGGAACTCCGCCTGCGCGGCGCGGATGCGCTCGGCGCGGTTGACCTCTGAAAAGCCGCCGGTCAGCACCGGCTCGGTCTCGTAATACAGCGTGCGCAGCAGCTGCGCCTTCCAGCCGTTCCAGACGCCGGGGCCGACGCCGCGGATGTCGGCGGTGGTGAGGATGGTCAGCAGCTTCATCTGCTCGACCGATTCGACCACGGCAGCGAAATTCTCGATCGTCTTGCGATCCGACAGATCGCGCGACTGCGCCACCGTCGACATCACCAGATGCTTTTCGATCAGCCAGGCGATCAGCTCGGTGTCGGCGGCGTTGAAGCCGAAGCGTGGACACAGCCGCCGCGCTACCTTGGCGCCGGCGGTGGAGTGATCCTCGGGCTGGCCCTTGGCGATGTCGTGCAGCAGCACCGCGACATACAGCACCGCGCGATGGTCGGGGCGGATCCTGCGGGTCAGGTCGGAGGAGAGCATGAACTCGTCATTGCCGCCGCGCTCGATCTCCTGAAGATTGCCGACGCAGCGGAGCAGATGCTCGTCCACCGTGTAGCTGTGGTACATGTTGAACTGCATCATCGAGACGATGCGGCCGAAGGCGCGGATGAAACGGCCGAGCACGCCGGTCTCGTTCATCCGCCGCAGCACCGGCTCGGAATTGTCGGAGGTCAGGATCTCGATGAACAGCCGGTTGGCTTCCGGATCGTCGCGGAGCTGCGCGTTGATCAGCGCGAGCGACCGCGTCACCGTCCGCATCGCGTCGGGGTGGAAGGCGAGGCTGTTCTTCTGCGCCAGCCGGAAGATCCGGATCAGATTGACCGGGTCGTGCTTGAACACGTCCGGCGCCGCGAGATTGATCCGATTGTTGTCGATGACGAAATCGTCGCTTTCCGGCACGCGGCGGCGTGTCGCGCCCGGCCGCAGCCGCGCCATCATCCGCGACAGCGCCGGCGCCGGCTTGGCCTGCTGGTCCTCGAGCTTGGCGCACAGGATCGCGGTCAGATTGCCGACTTCCTTGGCGATCAGGAAGTAGTGCTTCATGAAGCGCTCGACATCCTGCATCCCCGGATGCGAGGTGTAGCCGAGCCGCACGCCGATCTCGCGCTGCAGGTCGAACGACAGTCGCTCTTCGGCGCGCCGGGTCAGGAAGTGCAGATTGCAGCGCACCGACCAGAGAAAATCCTCGCAACGGCGGAAGGTGCGGAATTCGATCGCATCGAACACGCCGCGTTCGAGCAGTTCACTGGTCTCGCGCACGCGATAGACGTACTTCGCGATCCAGAACAGCGTGTGCAGATCGCGTAAGCCCCCTTTGCCGTCCTTGACGTTGGGCTCGACCAGATAGCGCGACTGGCCGGAACGGCGATGGCGCTCCTCGCGCTCGGCGAGCTTGGCGGTGACGAATTCGGCGGCGGTACCCTCGACCACTTCCTTGTCGAAGCGTTCGACCAACTCGGCGTACAGCGCCTTGTCGCCGGTGAGGAAGCGGGTTTCGAGGATTGCGGTGCGGATCGTCATGTCGGCCCGCGCCTGCCGGATGCATTCATCGACCGAGCGGGTGGCGTGGCCGACCTTCAGCCCGATGTCCCACAGCGAGTACAGCACCACCTCGGCGACCTGCTCGCCCCAGGCGGTCTGCTTGTAGGGTAGGATGAACAGCAGATCGATGTCGGATTCCGGCGCCATCAGTCCGCGGCCGTAGCCGCCGGTCGCCACCACCGACATCCGCTCCGAACTCGACGGCGTCGGCGAATTATACAAATACTTCGTCGCCGCCATGAACAGCAGGCGGATGATCTCGTCCTTCACGAAGCACAGCCGCTCGGCGCAGCGCCGGCCATGCCGATCGCGCAGCAACTGCGCCTCGGCCTCGGCGCGCGCTTTGGCGAGCTCGGCCTTCATCAGTTGCGCGAGCGCGTTGCGGAACGCCTGGTCGTTGCCGCCATGCTGCGCGGCCAGCACCGCGATCTCGGCGGTGATCCGCTGGGTATCGAACCGTTCGTCGCCGGCTGGCCGGTGAGGAGGTGTCGCAACTTTGTCCATGAGGACTCCGGATATCGGACGGCGCCTGCGCTGTCACGGAACAAGTTTGGGAGTCAGTAGCTCCATGCTGAATTATACCGCTCGCGGGAAAGGCCGTTCCCGCGCCGCGCCCGAATCGAGAACTTCTTTCTCGTTGACGCTACACTCTAACTAATTGAAAAGATATATGTTTTGACGCGATCAGCAAGGCCGCGCCGTTGTGCCTGCCGGCGCCAGCAATTCTACCAAGGGAGAGGGGACCCATGTCGAACATCTCACGGCGCGCCATCACGGCGCTGATCGCCGCCGCCGCGTTTCTGCCGGGCGTCCTGCCTGTCGTGGCGTCGGCGGCCGACAAGCCGAAGGAAATCCGGATCGATTGGGCGACCTATAATCCGGTCTCGATCGTTCTGAAGCAGCAGGGCCTGCTCGAAAAGGAATTCGCCAAGGACGGCATCAGCGTCGTCTGGGTGCAGTCGGCCGGCTCCAACAAGGCGCTGGAATTCCTCAATGCCGGCTCGATCGATTTCGGCTCCACCGCCGGTTCGGCGGCTCTGGTCGCCCGGATCAACGGCAATCCGATCAAGTCGGTCTATGTCTATTCGCGGCCGGAATGGACCGCGCTGGTGACGGCCAAGGATTCCAAGATCGCCTCGGTCGCCGACCTCAAGGGCAAGCGCGTCGCGGTGACGCGCGGCACCGATCCGCACATCTTCCTGGTGCGCGCGCTGCTCGACGCCGGGCTCAGTCAGAACGACATCACGCCGGTGCTGTTGCAGCACGCTGACGGCAAGGCCGCGCTGATCCGCGGCGACGTCGACGCCTGGGCCGGTCTCGATCCGATGATGGCGCAGGCCGAAGTCGAGGAGGGCGCGAAGCTGTTCTTCCGCAAGCCTGAAGCCAACACCTGGGGCATCCTCAATGTCCGGGAGCAGTTCCTCAAGGACAATCCCGATCTGGTCCGCCGCGTGCTCGCGGTCTACGAGGACGCGCGCAAGTACGCGGTCGCCAACACTGACGAGGTGAAGAAGGCATTCATCGGCGTCACCAAGCTGCCGGAAGCAGTGGTCGACAAACAGCTCAAGGAACGCACCGAGCTGACCCATAGCCGGATCGGCGCGCCGCAGCGCGACTCGATCCTGGCCGCGGGCCTGGCGCTGCAGCAGGCCGGGGTGATTCAGTCGTCGGTCGATGTGAAGGCGACGCTCGATCAACTGATCGACGACCAGGTCCCGCTGCCGACCAACTAAGTCTCTGCCCCTCCCCTGGAGGGGGAGGGTCGCTCGCGTCGCGAGCGGGGTGGGGTGAGCCGCGGGCACTGCGGATGAGCTCTTCGCCACCCCACCCCACCCCGCCGCGCATCCCGCTGTGCGGGCTGCCGCCGACCCTCCCCTTTCAGGGGAGGGTGGTCCCGGCTTTCCATTCCCTGCGAGAACCGTTTCTCACGATGGCCATGACGCTCGAAACTCCGGCGCTGCAGCGCTCTGATGCGATCGAACCGGCCGATGGGGCGCGGGCGCCTCGCCGTGCACCGCGCTGGCGTGGGCCGCTGCTGGGCCTGCTGCTACCCCTGACGATCGCGCTCGGCTGGGAGCTGTTGGTTCATTTCGGCTATTCGAACGGTCGGCTGGTGCCGCCGCCGTCGAAAGTGTTCGCGACCATCGCGGAACTGGCCAAAAGCGGCGAGCTTTCCCGGCACATCGTTGCCACCGTCGGCCGCGTCGCCAGCGGCTTCGGGCTCGGCGTGCTGGCCGGCACCGTGCTCGGCGCGGTCTCGGGCTATTGGGGGCTGGCGCGGCAGTTGCTCGACCCGACGGTGCAGGCGCTGCGGGCGATCCCGTCGATCGCCTGGGTGCCGTTGTTCATTCTCTGGCTCGGCATTTTCGAGACGTCGAAAGTGGCGCTGATCGCGGTCGGCGTGTTCTTCCCGGTGTATCTCGGGGTGATGGGCGCGATCCGCTCGGTCGATCGCAAGATCGTCGAGGTCGGACGCGCGTTTCGTCTCTCCGGTCCGGCGATGATCCGGCGCATCCTGCTGCCGGCGGTGCTGCCGGCCTATGTGGTGGCGCTGCGGGTCGGGCTCGGGCTCGGCTGGATGTTCGTCGTCGCCGCCGAATTCATGGGGGCGTCGGAAGGCCTCGGCTTCCTGCTGATCGACGGCCAGCAACTCGGCAAGCCGGCGCAGATCGTCGCCGCCATCGTGATCTTCGCGCTGCTCGGCAAGACCACGGACTGGCTGATCGAGATCGCCAGCGCGCCGCTGCTGCGCTGGCAGGACGCGTTCGGGCGGCACGAGGGAGAGGCCTGATGCTGGTGCTCGATGGCCTCGACAAGACCTATCCCAACGGCGTGCACGCGCTCGAGCGGTTCTCGGCGCAAATCCAGCTCGGTGAGATCATCGCCATCATCGGCGGCTCCGGTTGCGGCAAGTCCACGCTGCTCCGCGCGATCGCCGGGCTCGATCGCGCCAGCGCCGGCGCGATCACGCTGGACGGCGAGACCATTGCGGCGCCGCATCCCAAGATCGGCATCATCTTCCAGGAGCCGCGGCTGCTGCCCTGGCTCAGCGTTGCCGACAATATCGGCTTCGGCCTCGACGGCGTGCCGCGGCGGCAGCGAGCGGGTCGCGTTGCGGCGGCGCTGTCGCGGGTCGGGCTGTCCGACAAGGCCAAAGCGTGGCCGCGCGAACTCTCCGGCGGGCAGGCGCAGCGGGTCGCGATCGTGCGCGCGCTGGTGCCGCAGCCGGAAGTGCTGCTGCTCGACGAGCCGTTCTCGGCGCTCGACGCCTTCACCCGCCGCGATCTGCAGGACCATCTGCTCGACCTCTGGGCCGATACGCGGCCGACGCTGATCCTGGTCACCCATGACGTCGAGGAGGCGGTGGTGCTGGCCGACCGGGTTCTGGTGATGCGGCCCCGACCGGGGCGGCTGTTCGAGGAGATCGCGGTCGATCTGGCGCGGCCGCGCGACCGCAATTCGCCGCTGTTCGAGACCCTCAGGCACCGGGTCTACAGCTCACTCGACCGTTCGCTGGACCTTGCGCCGCCGGGGTCGGAGGCGAAAGTGAACGTCGGCGACGCGATGTGGTGGTGACAGCGCCGCCGCTCTGTCCGTAAATTCCGACCACAAGAAACCCAAGGGAGAGAACACCATGGACGCCGCCACCCTGCGCGCCACCCAGGCGCCGATCAAGGAACGCTACAAGTCCGATCCGGACGCAGCCCTGATCACGCTGACGGCCAAGGGCTCGGTCGACAGCGACGGCCTCACCTGCAAGGTCGAGACCGGGCGGGCGCTGGCGACCGCCGGCCTGCATCCGGCGACGGGCGGCTCCGGGCTCGAACTGTGTTCGGGCGACATGCTGCTCGAGGCGCTGGTCGCCTGCGCCGGCGTGACGCTGAAATCGGTCGCGACCGCGATCGAGGTGCCGCTGACGCGCGGCGACGTGGTGGCCGAGGGCGACCTCGATTTCCGCGGCACGCTCGGCATCGACAAGGAAACGCCGGTCGGCTTCCGCGAGATTCGTCTCCGCTTCGACGTCGGCACCGACGCGCCGCAGGACAAGCTCGATCTGCTGCTGAAGCTCACCGAGCGTTATTGCGTGGTGTACCAGACCATCAAGAACGGCCCCAAAGTGTCGGTATCGCTCGAACGGGTCTGAGCGCGGGTCGCATTCAGACGCGTAACTATTCCTCACGTCGTCCCCGCGCAGGCGGGGACCCATACGCCGCAGCGTCGCGATTGGGCCGCCGTGGCAGAAGTCTCGCAACACCTGGTAGGCCAGGGGTTACGGGTCCCCGCCTGCGCGGGGACGACTCGTGGTGATGTAGTGACCTCGATCCGAATTCTTCTTCTCATTGCCATGCGCTTGTGAGAGAGGGGTGATGCTCCCGCGTCGAGGGAGTTGCGAAACCTGCCGAAAGCGCCCCGATGTCCTCTTCCGTCTCCCCGCTCGCGCCGACCAACGTTCCCACGCTGCCGGACCTCGCCGGCGTTCGCCTCGCCACCGCGGCGGCCGGCATCCGCTACAAGGGCCGCACCGATGTGTTGCTGGTCGCGCTCGATCCCGGCACGGCGGTCGCCGGCGTGTTCACCAAGTCGAAATGTCCGTCGGCGCCGGTCGAATGGTGCCGCGACAAGCTCAAGGGCGGCAGCGCCCGCGTGCTGGTGGTCAATTCCGGCAACGCCAACGCGTTCACCGGAAAAACCGGCCGGCAGGCGACGACGCTGACGGCGTCGATCGCGTCCAAGGCGATCGGCTGCAAGCCGGCCGAAGTGTTCCTCGCCTCCACCGGCGTGATCGGCGAGCCGCTCGACGCGACGAAGTTCGACGGCGTGCTGGGCAAGCTCGCCGAGACCGCGCAGCCGGGCGGCTGGATGGACGCGGCCCGTGCGATCATGACCACCGACACCTTCCCCAAGGTGGCGACCGCCACCGTGAAGATCGGCAAGACCAAGGTCACCATCAACGGCATGGCCAAGGGCGCCGGCATGATCGCGCCCGACATGGCGACGATGCTGTCCTTTGTCTTCACCGACGCGCCGTTGTCGGCGTCCTGCCTGCAGGCGCTGCTGAAGGCCGGGGTCGCCGATACGTTCAACGCGGTGACGATCGACGGCGACACCTCGACCTCGGACACGCTGCTGGCGTTCGCCACCGGCGCCGCCGCCAAGGCCGGCGCGCCGAAGATTTCGCGGGCGTCCGACCCGCGGCTGAAGGCGTTCGTCAAGGCGTTCAATGCGGTGCTGGCCGATCTCGCCGAGCAGGTCGCGCGCGACGGCGAGGGCGCCCGCAAGCTGGTCGAGATCATCGTCGACGGCGCGACCTCGCAGGCGTCGGCGCGCAAGATCGCGATGTCGATCGCCAATTCGCCGCTGGTCAAGACCGCGATCGCCGGCGAGGACGCCAATTGGGGCCGCGTGGTGATGGCGGTCGGCAAGGCCGGCGAGCCGGCCGATCGCGACAAGCTTTCGATTGCGTTCAACGGCATCCGCGTGGCGAAGAGCGGCGCGCGCGATCCGTCCTACAACGAGGCCGAAGTCTCGGCCGCGATGAAGAAGCCGGAAATCCAGATCAAGGTCAGCCTCGGCCTCGGCAAGGGGCGGGATCGCGTGCTGACCTGCGACCTCACCAAGGCTTACGTCGAGATCAACGGCGACTATCGGTCGTGAAGGGCGCGGCGCTGCATCTTTGTAGGCCGTCATCGCCCGCGAAAGCGGGCGACCCAGTACGCTGTGGCGCTCGCGATCTATCACTGGCGCTCTGGACTCCTGGGTGCCCCGCTTTCGCTGGGCATGACGCCGAAAAATGTGCGGGCAATGTGCTGCTGACGCGGGGCGCTGTATGAAACTCCTCCTCGTCGTTGCGGTGGCGCTGATCGACGCCGACAATCGCGTGCTGATCGCGCAGCGGCCGAAGCACAAGCAGCTCGGCGGGTTGTGGGAGTTTCCCGGCGGCAAGCTCGATCCGGGCGAGCGGCCGGAGGGGGCGTTGATCCGCGAGCTGGACGAGGAACTCGGCATCACCGTGAAGGAAGCCTGCCTGGCGCCGCTGACTTTCGCGAGCCATGCTTACGAGGACTTTCACCTGCTGATGCCGCTCTATGTCTGCCGGCGCTGGGACGGCCTGGTGATGCCGCGCGAGGGGCAGGAACTGGCGTGGGTGCGGCCCAACAAGCTGCGCGACTACCCGATGCCGCCAGCGGATATCCCGCTGATCCCGCCGTTGATCGAGTTGCTGATGTAGTTCGTCGTCATGCCGAGGTGCTCGCCCGCAGGGCGAGCTTCGAAGCATGACGCTGCACTTGTTACTTGGGCTGATTTCCCCTCACCGCCTGCTCCAGACTCGTTTTCGCCGAGCCGGGCTTCAGCGGCTGTTGCTGGCTTTCATGCGGGGACCATCCGGACAGCCAGACGATCTCGAAGGTCGCGCGGATGCGGCCGTCGGGGTCGGCGAAGCGCTCGGCGTAGATGGCGGCCATCCGCAGCAGCGTCGCGCGGCGCAGCGGCGTGCGGCGACGCTCCACCAGCACATTGGTGGCGCCCATCCGCCGCAGATCCTGCATCAGCGCAAACGCGTGATCGTAGCGCACCACCACGCGGTCGATATCGGTGACCGGCAGCGCGAAGCCGGCGCGTTGCAACAGCGCGCCGAGATCGCGCAAATCCGCGGTCGGCGCGACGCGCGGCGACACCCCGCCCTCGATCTCGGCCTCGGCGGCGGCGAAGGCCTGACGCAACTCGGTCAGCGTATCGCCGCCGGTCAGCGCCGCCAGCAAAAGTCCGTCGGGCTTCAGCGCGCGGCGGATCTGCGCCAGCACGCCGGGCAGGTCATTGGCGAATTGCAGCGCCAGCGCCGACACCGCGAGATCGAGCGAGCCGGGCGGAAGTCGCAAGGCTTCGTCGCCGGAGCGATCGATCGCGACGCGGGTGATGCCGGGAAAGCGCTCCGCCGGGAGCGCATCGCCCGGCGTCCAGATGTCGGCGACCGCGTTGAAATCGCGCAGCACCGCGTGCAGCCGCTCGCCCATCTCGTCGGCGACGCGGTCGAGCAGGAAGCTCGCAGGCCCGAGCGCGCGGGCGCGCGCGAGCCGGGCCGCGAGCAGGCTGCGATCGAACAACAGAGGCGCGGCGTCGGTCATGCGCGTCAGCCCATGATCAGGCCGGTGCCCGGCAACCGCCGTGCCCGCATCGCCGCCATGATCAGTTCAGCTTCGACGCCGCAGCGGGGCTTTGCTGCGCGGCCTCGATCATTTTCAGCACCGCGTCGAGCGCGTTGCGCAGATGCAACGCGCCGGCCTGGCTGCAGCGCAGCCGCGCGGTGGTGACGAATTTCACCTCGACGGTGCCGTCCGCCAGCGGATTCAGCGTCCGCGCGGCGAGCTCGATCTCGACGCCATTGGCCATGACGCCATGCGCCGGAGCGATGTCGAAATAGACGTGCGGTGCGGTCGGGATGTCGACATAGGTGATGGAGTCGGCGGATTTATCGTCTGGCTCGGACACGGCGATCTCCTCACATGGTGCGGCGCGTGCCGTCCTTTTGCGCCATTCGCGCGCCGGACACTACCCGGTTGTTTTCCTTGACGCGGCGCGCGGCGGCGCTAGCCTCGCGCAATGCAGGCGGAGGCGATCACGGCTTCGGGTGCGAAAGCGGACGGCGGCGGCCTTTTCAAGGCGTTCGGCGCTGTGCGCCGGATCTGGACGCGCGCCGCGCATCTCGCGCTCGACGTCGCGCTGCCGACGCTGTGCGTCGCCTGCCGCGAACCGGTGGCCGGCGACGGCCTGTGCGCGCCATGCTGGTCGCAATTGTCGTTCATCGCGCCGCCTTATTGCGAGAAGCTCGGCATTCCCTTCGTCTATGATCCCGGCCCCGGTCTCCTGTCGATGCAGGCGATCGCCGATCCGCCGGCCTATGCCCGCGCCCGCGCGGCGGTGCGTTACGACGAGGTGGCGAAGACGCTGGTGCACGCGCTGAAATTCCACGACCGCGTCGATCTCGCGCCGACCATGGGGCGCTGGATGGCCCATGCCGGCCAGCCGCTGCTCGCAGATGCCGATCTGTTGATCCCGGTGCCGCTGCATTGGCGGCGCGGGTTTTCCCGACGCTACAACCAATCCGGCGCGCTGGCCCGCGCGATCGGTAGGCAGGCCGGGCTGCCATTGGCGATCGAGGCGCTGAAGCGAATCCGGCCGACCGCGCACCAGATCGGGCTGTCGCGGGCGGAGCGCGCCGCCAATGTGCAGGGTGCGTTCAAGGTTCCGCCGGAGCGCAAGGCCGAGGTGCAGGGCCGGCGGATCGTGCTGGTCGATGACGTGCTGACCTCCGGCGCCACGGTCGACGCCTGCGCCCGCGCGCTGCTCCGGGCCAAGGCCCGATCGGTCGATGTGCTGGTCTTCGCCCGGGTTGTGGATACGCTGAAATCTCCCATATAATCCGCGTCTTGCTTCAACACCGCCGACCCCTGCTGACCTTTGGAGCTGCGATGTCCGCTGCGATCGAAATCTTCACGCGCCCCGGCTGCGGCTATTGCGGCGCCGCAAAGTCGCTGCTGAACCGCAAGAAGGCGGCGTTCACCGAGTACGACGTCTCGGTCGATCCCGGCTTCCGGGTGAAGATGGATGAGCGCGCCGGCCCCGGCGCCACCTATCCGCAGATCTTCATCGGCAGTTTTCACGTCGGCGGCTGCGACGACCTCTATGCGCTCGACCGCGAAGGCAAGCTCGACGCGCTGCTGGCCGGCGAACTTGCGGCCGGTGAAAAGGCCATCTCATGATCGAGGTGCCGTTCAATGCCGCGATGGTGCAGATGCGCACCGGGCTGTTGCCGGGGCCGAGCCTCGAACAGGGCACGAAGCTGATCCGCGAGGCGGCCGCGGCCGGCGCCGACTACGTGCTCACACCCGAGGTGAGCAACATGATGCAGCTCAACCGCGAGGCGCTGTTCGAGCATCTCGCCGATGAAGCCGACGATGCGTCGCTGAAGGCCTATCGCGATCTGGCGCGCGAGTTGAACATTCATCTGCATATCGGCTCGCTGGCGCTGCGCGCGACGCCGGATCGCGCGGTCAACCGTTCGTTCCTGATCGATCCGTCCGGCGCCGTTCTGGCGAGCTACGACAAGATCCACATGTTCGACATCGATCTCGGCAATGGCGAGAGCTACCGCGAATCGACGAACTACCAGCCCGGCGAATCCGCGGTGATCTCCGATCTGCCGTGGGGCCGGATCGGGCTGACGATCTGCTACGACGTGCGCTTCCCGGCGCTGTACCGCGCTCTGGCCGAAGCCGGCGCGTCGTTCATCACCGTGCCGGCGGCCTTCACCCGGCCGACCGGCGAGGCGCATTGGCATGTGCTGCTGCGCGCCCGCGCGATCGAAAACGGCTGCTTCGTGTTCGCCGCCGCGCAATGCGGGCTGCACGAGAACAAGCGCGAGACCTATGGCCACTCGCTGATCGTCGATCCGTGGGGCGTGGTGCTGGCCGAAGGCGGCGTCGACCCCGGCTTCGTGATGGCGCGGATCGATCCGGCCGCAGTTGCGAAAGCGCGCGGCAAGGTGCCGTCGCTGCAGCACGGACGCCGCTTCACCGTGGTCGACGCCAAGCACGGCCCGGAGCATCTGCATCTGGTCCGGGGCCAGACATGATCCGCTACAATCTGCGATGCGAATGCGGTCACTCGTTCGAGAGCTGGTTCCAGAGCTCGTCGGCCTACGACTCACAGGTCCGGCGCAAGCTGGTGAACTGTCCGGCCTGCGACTCGGTCAAGGTCGAGAAGGCGATCATGGCGCCGCAGATCGTCGGCAAGAAAGGCCGTGGCCGCGCGCCGGAGCCGGCGCATGAAGTCGCCGCCGGCACGGCGGTCGCACCGCAAGCGGCGGAGTCGCCGGTTGCCGAATCCGCCACGCCGCTGTTGCTGGCGCAGGAGCGCGAGCTGCGCACCAAGCTGAAGGAACTGCGCGACTACATCGTCAAGACCGCCGACAATGTCGGCGACAGCTTCCCCAACGAGGCCCGCAAGATGCATTACGGCGACATCGAGCACCGTCCGATCTTCGGCGAGGCCTCGCCTGCCGAAGCGAAGGCCCTGATCGACGAAGGCATCGAAGTCGCGCCGCTGCCGGTGCTGCCGGAAGACCGGAATTGATCGTTGTCGTCATTCCGGGGCGCGCAGCGAAGCTGCGCGAGCCCGGAATCCATAACCCCCTGCGCTATCAATATCGACGAAGTGATCGACGCACCGGTCCTCACCGCTGATGCTGCGGAGTATGGATTCCGGGCTCGCGAGCTTGCGCTCGCGCCCCGGAATGACGAACTCTTTCTATCATCGCGTGGCTTGGTGACTAAGGTGGTGTGATGTCCGCAACAATCTGGCCGTGGCAAGTCTGGGCGCTGCTGTCGGCGGTGTTCGCGGCGTTGACGGCGATCTTCGCCAAGGTCGGCGTCGCCGATATCAATTCGGACATCGCAACCTTTATCCGCACCGTCGTGGTGCTGGCGGCGCTGGCGATGGTGCTGTCCGCCACCGGGCAGTTCTCCGTGAGCGGGACGATCACAGCGAAGACCTGGCTGTTCCTGGTGTTGTCGGGGCTGTGCACCGGCGCGTCGTGGCTGTGTTACTTCCGTGCGCTGAAGCTCGGGCCGGCGAGCCTGGTCGCGCCGATCGACAAGCTGAGCGTGGTGCTGGTGGCGTTGTTCGCTTTCGCCTTTCTCGGTGAGCGGCCGAGCGGCGTCCACTGGCTCGGCATCGCCTTGATCGCCGCCGGCGCGGTGATCATCGCGGTGAAATGATCAGGCCGCGACCAGCAGCGCGACGCCGAGCACGATCAGCGCGATGCCGCCGAGCTCGCGGCCCGACAGCGGCTGCTTGAACGAGTAGTAAGCCACCGCTTGCGCGAACAGCACCTCGACCAGCGCCAGCGTGCGGACATTGGCGGCGGCGGTGAGCGCGAAGGCGAGGAACCAGAACTGCGAGGCCAGCGCGCCGGTGAAGCCCGCCAGCATCGACGGCTTCCACAGTTGCAGGATATCGCGCAAAACCTGCGGCGCGCGCGCCAGCAGATAGATCGTCAGCACCAGCGTCTGGACGCCGAGCGCAAATACCAATGTGAACGTCGCCGCGGTGACGAAGCTCACCCCCGGCACCACGATGATCGCCCCGCGAAACCCGACCGCCGACAGCGCGAAGGCTGCGGCCGCGGTCAGCCCGAGCAGCGTCGGCCGCAGGCTCGCAAGGTTGCGCGCGGCTCCCGGCCGCAGCGCGGTGGTCACCACGCCGATCGTGGCGATCAGGATCGCGACCACCTTCAGCACGCCGAGATGGTCGCCGAGGAAGACGAAGCCGAAGATCGCGGTCTGGATCGCCTCGGTCTTGAGATAGGCGGTGGTCACCACGAAGGAGTGCTCGTTCATCGCCGCCAGCATCAGCCCGGTGGCGGCGATCTGCGACAGCGCGCCGAGCAGCAGCCACGGCCAGAACGCCAGCCCCGGCCAGGCGACCGTGTCGCCGGTCGCGACGATCACCACCACGAAGAACACGATGGAGAACGGAAAGCCGAACAGGAAGCGGATATTGGTCGCGCCCCAGGTGCCGAGCGGCCCGGTCAGCGAACGCTGCATCGCATTGCGCGCGACCTGACCGATCGCGGCGACGAGCGTGAACGGAATCCAGAGCGAGGCGAGGCTGAGCATGAACGGATCGGGGCTGGAGGGCGCGGCACCGTGGCCGGACAGGTCGCCGCGGTCAACCGGAACCGGGTCATGCCAGCGTTGCGCGGCATCCGCGCGCTGGTATCTCGGCGATTCGACGCTACACTTCGGCGGGGTCCGACCGGAGTGACGCCATGCTGCGCTGCCTCGCCGCCTTCACCGTGCTCTGCGCCGCGCTGATGTCACCGGCCTCGGCGGAGGACGGCTTTCGCGGCAGCGAGTGCCTGGCGATGGCCCAGGCGCCACCGCGCGTGATGCCGGCGAGCCTGCGCCGGCTGGCTGCGGCCGATCAGGTGCTGATCACCTATCGCGGGCACTCGACCTACACGATCGAAAGCCCGGGCGGCGTGATGATCGCGACCGATTACAGCGGGACCTACGACACCGGCCGGGCGCCGGACGTCGTCACCATGAACCGCGCCCACGCGACGCACTACACGCTGTCTCCGGATCGCAACATCGCCCATGTGCTGCATGGCTGGGGCGAGGACGGCCAGCCCGCGCGCGTCCGGCTGCAATTCGGCGACGTGCTGATCCGCAACGTCACCACCGACATCCGCCGCACCATCTTCGGCGATGGCGCAGGCGGCATGATCAAGGACGGCAATTCGATCTTCATCTTCGAGGTCGCAGGCCTGTGCATCGGCCATCTCGGCCATCTGCACACCACGCTCGACGACAGTCATTTCGCGGCGATCGGACGGATCGACATCCTGATGGTCCCGATCGACGGCAGCTACACGATGTCGCTCGACGGCATCTCGGAGATCACCAAGCGGCTGCGCGCCTCGGTGGTGTTGCCGATGCACCGCTTCATGACGCCGCTCGACGAGTTCATGCAGCGCATCGGCAAGTCGTTCGCGATCGATCAGCGCGGCGAACGTAGCCTGCGGATCTCACGCGACACCCTGCCGAGTGCGCCGACGGTGATTATCTTGAGGGGAGTTTGACGTAGGGTGGGTTAGGCGCCCTTGCGCCGTAACCCACCATCTTTGCGTGATGCGTGACCCCCGGTGGGTTACGCGCTGCGCGCTAACCCACCCTACGACGAATGCGAGATTACGGTGCGGTCTCCGCCACCACCATGTAGTTCACGTCCATGTCGGTCGACAGCCGCCAGCGGTCGGCGAGCGGGTTGAAGACGAGGCCGGACTGTTCGGTGACGACGAGGCCGAGGCCTTGCAGGTGCTGCTCGAGTTCGTCCGGAGTCACGAACTTGTCCCATTGATGGGTGCCGCGCGGCAGCCAGCGCATCACATATTCGGCGCCGACGATGGCGAGCGCGAAGCTCTTCCAGTTGCGGTTGAGCGTCGCCACCAGCATGATGCCGGTCGGCTTCATCAGCGCCGCGCAGCGGCCGAGGAACGCCGGCACGTCGTTGACGTGTTCGATCACTTCCATCGCCATCACGATGTCGAAGCGCTCGCGCGGGTCGATCTCCTCCACCGTGGTGCAGCGATAGTCGATCGCCAGATGCGACTTGTCGGCGTGCAGCTTGGCGGCCGCGATATTGGTCGCCGACGGATCGATCCCGATCACCTGCGCGCCGAGCCGGGTGAACGGCTCGCACAGCAGGCCGGCGCCGCAGCCGATGTCGAGCATCCGCAGCCCGGACAGGCAGCTCAGACTTTTGGCGTTGCGCTCGAATTTGCGGCAGGCGGCGTCGCGGATGAAGCTGATCCGCAGCGGATTGATCCGGTGCAGCGGCGCCATCTTGCCGGTCGGGTCCCACCATTCCGCCGACAGCCTGGAGAATTTAGCGATTTCGGCCGGATCGACGGAGGGCGAGACGGGGCCGGTGGATTCGGATTGCAGTGCCATGGGATACGCCGTGCTCCTATCGCGCGGGTCTGAAATGTTGGAACGCCAGCGGTGCGGCGGCGGTCTGGTCAGGATCCTGCGCCGCGCCGGCGACCGCCGGCACGGACATGATCCAGCTGGGTGGAAGGGAAAACAGGACTTTCCGCCCGGGGCGCAGGATCTCGATCGTCCGTCCCATTCCGATGCCCTTGATTCGACCGACAAACGTCCGCCCCGGCGGAATATTCCGGTCGGTTCCGCCGTGGCGGCCCGATTGCTTGCCCGAAACCCCGCCGCTGTGTATACGCGCCTCGCGGCGCCCACCTCGCGGACTCGGCGCTATCATTACTCGTTGTCTGCAGGGATTGCACTATTCGTCATGGGCCGGCTGGTGATGAAATTCGGCGGCACGTCCGTCGCCAATATCGAGCGCATCCAGAACGTCGCGCGCCACGTCAAGCGCGAGGTCGATGCGGGGCATGAGGTCGCCGTGGTGGTGTCGGCGATGTCCGGCAAGACCAACGAGCTGGTCGCCTGGTGCCGTGAAGCCTCGCCGATGCATGACGCGCGCGAATACGACGCCGTGGTGGCGTCCGGCGAGCAGGTGACGTCGGGTCTGCTGGCGATCGCCCTGCAGGCGGTCGGTATCCAGGCGCGGTCCTGGCAGGGCTGGCAGCTGCCGATCAGCACCAGCGACGCCCACGCCTCGGCCCGGATCACCGACATCGACGGCAGCGAGATCATCAAGCGATTCGGCGACCGCAAGGAAGTCGCGGTGATCGCCGGCTTCCAGGGCATCAATCCCGAGACCGGCCGCATCACCACGCTCGGCCGCGGCGGTTCCGACACCTCGGCGGTGGCGATCGCGGCGGCGCTGAAGGCGGACCGCTGCGACATCTACACCGACGTCGACGGCGTCTACACCACCGACCCGCGGGTGGTGCCGAAGGCGAAGCGGCTCGACAAGGTCGCGTTCGAGGAAATGCTGGAACTGGCGTCGCAGGGCGCCAAGGTGCTGCAGGTCCGCTCGGTCGAACTCGGCATGGTGCACAACATGCCGATCTTCGTGCGGTCCTCGTTCGACAAACCGGAAGACATCGATCCGCACGGCACGCCGCCGGGCACGCTGATCTGCAGCGAGGAGATTATCATGGAGAACCACGTCGTCACCGGCATCGCCTTTTCCAAGGACGAAGCCCAGATCTCGGTGCGCCGGATCGAGGACAAGCCGGGCGTGGCGGCGTCGATCTTCGGGCCGCTGGCCGACGCCAACATCAATGTCGACATGATCGTGCAGAACGTGTCGGAGGACGGCAAGACCACCGACCTGACCTTCACCGTGCCGGCCGCCGACTTCGCCCGCGCCAAGCAGACCATCACCTCTGCGCAGGATGAGATCGGCTACGCCCGCTTCGACAGCGAGACCGATGTCGCCAAGGTGTCGGTGATCGGCTCGGGGATGCGCAGCCATGCCGGCGTCGCGGCTCAGGCGTTCGCCGCGCTGGCCGCCCGGAACATCAATATTCGCGCCATCACCACCTCGGAGATCAAGTTCTCGGTGCTGATCGACGCCGCCTACACCGAACTCGCGGTGCGGACGTTGCATACTTTGTACGGGTTGGATCAAGTTTAGAACAATTTTGCAGTGATTTCAGGCCGGGCGGGGCGCCGTTTGCCCTCGCTCGTGGCAGGCGTTTTGCTTGGCAAATCAAGCGTCAATTCGCTATACGGCCTGAAGGGCGCGCGGCGCGGCCAGGGCGGCTGAGAAAGCCGGTTCCGGCTTCGTTGCGAAGCTGGCCCGGGCCGTCAAACGGCTCGTTGCCGGCCCGCGCCGGGCTAGGCTGGTGCGGCGCGTAGCCTGCGACGTCGCGTCGAGAGGTTCGTCGCCGGCGCCGCAGCCGGCGTCGGGATTGCTGTTCAAAGGAGATATCGGCACATGCGGAGCACGTCGGGCGGCCCCCGCGTCTTGCTGAGACGGCTCCGTGAAACCATGGCGGAGCAAGTCTCCGCGCAGGAACGGCTGGACAAGATCGTGGTGCTGATCGCCGCCAACATGGTGGCGGAGGTGTGCTCGACCTATGTGCTGCGGGTCGACAACACGCTCGAACTCTACGCCACCGAAGGCCTCAACCGCGAAGCCGTGCACCAGACCGTGCTCAACGCGCATGAAGGCCTGGTCGGCCTGGTCGCCTCCGAGGCGACGCCGCTGAATCTCTCCGACGCCCAAAGCCACCCGGCGTTCTCGTTCCGCCCGGAAACCGGCGAAGAAATCTATCACTCCTTCCTCGGCGTGCCGATCCTGCGCGCCGGCAACACGCTCGGCGTGCTGGTGGTGCAGAACCGCGCCAAGCGCACTTATGTCGAAGAAGAAGTCGAGGCGCTGCAGACCACCGCGATGGTGCTCGCCGAGATGATCGCCTCGGGCGAATTGTCCGCCCTGGCGCAGCCCGGCGCCGAACCGGCGGCGCGGCACTCGATCCACAAGACCGGCGCGATCCTGTCGGACGGCATCGCGCTCGGCCATGTCGTGCTGCACGAGCCGCGCGTCGTCATCACCAATTACATCGCCGAGGATCTCCCCAAGGAGATCAAGCGGCTCGATGCCGCCTTGGCGAAATTGCGCGCCGATCTCGACCGGTTGCTGGAGCGCGGCGACGTCGCCGACGGCGGCGAGCATCGCGAGGTGCTGGAAGCCTACCGGATGTTCGCCAACGACCATGGCTGGTCGCACCGGCTGCACGAGGCGGTGGCGACCGGCCTGACCGCGGAGGCGGCCGTCGAGCGCGTGCAGTCCGACACCCGCGCCCGGATGCTGCGCTCGACCGACCCCTATCTGCGCGACCGCCTGCACGATCTCGAAGATCTCGGCCACCGGCTGATGCGCCAGCTCGTCGGACAGAATCATGCGCCGTCCCGCGAGCAACTGCCCGACAACGCCATCCTGATCGCACGCTCGATGGGACCTGCGGCGCTGCTGGACTACGACCGGACCCGGCTGCGAGGCTTGGTGCTCGAGGAGGGCACCGCGAATTCGCACGTGTCGATCGTGGCGCGCGCGCTCGGCATCGCCGCCGTCGGCGAAGTTCCGAACGCGCCAGGCATCGCCGATCCCGGCGACGCGATCATCGTGGATGCGACCTCCGGCTCGATCTATGTGCGGCCATCGGCGGAAGTCGAGGCCGCCTATGGCGAGCGCGTGCGCTTCCGCGCCCGCCGCCAGGCGCAGTATTCGGCGTTGCGCGATCTGGCCTGCGTCACCAAGGACGGCCAGCCGATCGACCTGATGATCAATGCCGGCCTCGCGATCGACCTGCCGCATATCGACGACACCGGCTCGTCCGGCATCGGCCTGTTTCGCACCGAGCTGCAGTTCATGATCGGCCAGAGCCTGCCGCGCTCGAGCGACCAGCTCGCGCTGTATCGCACCGTGCTCGACGCCGCCGGCTCGAAACCGGTGACGTTCCGCACGCTCGATATCGGCGGCGACAAGGCGCTGCCTTATATGGAGACGGTGGTCGAGGAGAATCCGGCGCTGGGCTGGCGCGCGATCCGGCTCGGGCTCGACCGGCCGGGCCTGCTGCGCAGCCAGATTCGCGCGCTGCTGCGCGCCGGCGGCGGCCGCTCCTTGCGCATCATGTTCCCGATGATTTCCGAGGTCGCGGAGTTCGACGCCGCCAAGGCGATCGTCGAGCGCGAATTGACCTATCTGCGTCAGCACGGCCACACCTTGCCGGAGCGCGTCGACGTCGGCACCATGGTCGAGGTCCCGGCGCTGCTTTATCAGCTCGACGAGTTGTTGAAGAAGGTCGACTTCATCTCGGTCGGCTCCAACGATCTGTTCCAGTTCCTGTACGCGGTCGATCGCGGCAATTCGAAAGTGTCGGATCGCTTCGACACGCTGTCGACGCCGATCCTGCGCGCGCTGCGCCACATCGTGCGCAAGGCGAAGGCCGCAAACCGCTCGGTGTCGCTGTGCGGCGAGATGGCGTCGCAGCCGCTGTCGGCGCTGGCGCTGATCGCGATCGGCTACCGCGCGCTGTCGGTGTCGGCGGTGTCGCACGGCCCGATCAAGGCGATGATCCTGGAGGTCGACGCCGCCAAGGCCGAGGCGGCGATCTTGCCGCTGCTCGACGCGCCCGCGGGCAGCGTCTCGATCCGGCACAAGCTCGCGGAATTCGCCGAGGCTCACGGGCTCTCTTTGTAGCGACGCCGTCCGCGCCGCCGCTGTGCCGTTTCCGTTGTCCGAGACCCATCCATGTCCAAACTGCCCGAAGCCAAACTCGACGTTCTTCTCGCGCATCACGCCTCGCTCGAAGCGCAACTGCTCGGCGAGGTCGGCGCCAGCGAATATGTGCGGATCACCCGCGAATTATCCGAGCTGAACCCGCTGGTCGAGGCGGTGAAGGCGTATCGGGAAGTCCGTGACGAACTCGGCGATGTCGACGCGCTGCTCGAGGATCCCGACACGGATTCCGAGATGCGGGCGATGGCGGAAGCCGAACGCGACGCGCTCGACGCCCATCGCGAGGAACTGATCCAGGAAATCCGCGTCGCACTGCTGCCCAAGGATGCGATGGACGAGCGCAACGTGATGCTGGAAATCCGCGCCGGCACCGGCGGCGACGAGGCCTCGCTGTTCGCCGGCGACCTGTTCCGGATGTACGAGAAATTCGCCGCGCTGCAGGGCTGGAGCGTCGAGGTGATCTCGGCCTCCGAAGGCTCGATGGGCGGCTTCAAGGAAATCATCGCCGAGGTGAAGGGCCGCGGCGCCTTCGCCAAGCTGAAGTTCGAATCCGGCGTGCATCGCGTCCAGCGGGTGCCGGACACCGAGACGCAGGGCCGCATCCATACCTCGGCCGCGACGGTCGCGGTGCTGCCCGAGGTCGAGGAGGTCGACGTCGACATCAAGCCGGACGATCTCAAGATCGACACCATGCGGGCGCAAGGGGCCGGCGGCCAGCACGTCAACAAGACCGAATCGGCGATCCGCATCACCCATCTGCCGACCGGCATCGTGGTGATGATGCAGGACAGCCGCTCGCAGCATAAGAACCGCGCCTCGGCGATGAACATTCTGCGCTCGCGGATCTACGACGCCGAGCAGCAGCGCCTCGATGCCGCGCGCTCGGCCGAGCGCAAGGAGAAGGTCGGCTCCGGCGACCGCTCGGAGCGGATCCGCACCTATAATTTTCCGCAGGGCCGGGTCACCGACCACCGCATCAATCTGACGCTCTACAAACTGCCGCAGGTGATCGCCGGCGAGGCGCTGGGCGAACTGATCGATGCGCTCACGACCGAGCACCAGGCCGCCCAGCTCGCGGCGCAGGGCCATGCGGCCTAGGCGGCGGCCGCGTCGAGGTTCGCGTCCGGCGGCGCGCCGCGCGTGACCGGATCTCCCGCAGTCAGGACCATTGCCGCCGCGCGCCGCGCGATCGGCCGGCGGTTGAAGGACGCCGGCATCGAATCGGCGGAGCTCGACGCGCGATTGCTGATCGGGGAGGTGACGGGCCTCGATCTCACCGGGCTGATCGTACAGGCCGAGAGATTGCTCGCGCCCGATCATGCGGAGCTGCTCGACGGCTTTGTGGCGCGCCGCCTCGCCGGCGAGCCGGTGGCGCGAATTCTCGGCGCTCGCGAATTCTGGGGGCTGCCACTGACGCTGTCCGCCGACACGCTGGTGCCGCGGCCCGACACCGAGACGGTGGTCGAGGTCGCGCTGGAGTATCTCCGCGCCGAGGCGCCCGCGCGACCGCTGATTCTCGACATCGGCGCCGGCTCGGGCGCGATCCTGCTGGCGTTGCTGTCGGAGTGTCCCGCCGCGTTCGGCGTCGCGACCGATATCAGCCTCGGGGCACTACGAGCCGCGCAGAGCAATGCGATCCGTCTCGGTCTGTCGAATCGCACGGGCTTCACCGTCTGCGACTACGCGTCGGCGCTGATCGGCCCGTTCGACCTGATCGTCTCCAACCCGCCTTACATTCCGGCGCGCGACATCGCCGCGCTCGATCGCGAGGTCCGTGATCACGATCCGCGCCGTGCACTGGATGGCGGCGACGACGGACTCGACGCCTACCGCCGGATCGTCCCCGAATCGATGCGGTTGCTGCGCCCGGGCGGGGCGCTGGTGGTTGAGTTCGGGCAGGGACAGAGCGACGAAGTCGCCGCGCTGATGAGGGCCGCCGGGCTCACCGTCTCGGGGCCGCCTCGCCGCGATCTCGGCGGCATTTTTCGGGCGCTGATGGGGCGTAATTTGATAGGTTAATGTCGGAATAGATTGCAAAAAACGCTTGGAATATCGGCTGAGAGCGACTACGTTCCGGCTAGGATATCGGTCCGGGGTGACTGGTCCCGCGGGTCTGCGGTCAAAGGCCAGAAAAGAACAGAGTTCTTGTCGAGAGCCCGGATCGAAAGGGTTCCCAAACGGCGGGTTCGAAAGAGCGCGAAGGCTGAGACAGCCGCGCTGCTCGCGACCGCGAAGCGAACGAAAGCCTGATTTTACGCTTGAACAACTCACACAAGCGAAGCTGAGCCTGCTTTGGCGGGCTCGTTGATTGGTCCGGCCAGCGCGGCACGGCGCTCCGGAGTTGGGGAACGCGTCTTTGTTGAACGCGACACACGGCGCTAACGATACCAGGCGGGTCAGCTATTCGGGTGGGCGCAGTGCGTCCGGCGTCGTCGCACGCCGGCGATGCACGGCATGACAATCGTGCACACGACATCGGGACACAATCGGGGTTTGGTAAGAAGGTAAGACATGAGAAACGGGCAGAACAACAAGCGGCTGCGTAACCGCAACAGCGGTAGCAACAATAATAATAACAACAATAACAACCGGCGCGGCCAGAACCCGATGACTCGGGTGTTCGAGTCGAATGGACCCGATATCAAGATCCGCGGGACCGCATCTCACGTCGCCGAGAAATACGTTCAGCTCGCACGCGATGCGCGTTCCTCGGGCGATCCGGTCGCGGCGGAAAACTACTATCAGCACGCCGAGCATTATTTCCGGCTGATCGCCGCTGCCCAGGAGCAGTTCCGGCAGAATCAGCCGCAGCAGCAGCAGCGCGTCGACAACGACATGTCGGACAATGACGACGAGGGCGAGGCCGATTACTCGAACTTCGGCGCCGAGCCCGGTCTCGTTCCGGTGCAGCAACAGCCCTATCAGCCGCGCGAGCAGCCCCGCGCCGAGCAGCCGCAATTTGCGCCGCGCGAACAGCCGCAGCCGCGCGAGCATCGTCCGCAGCCGCAGTTTACGCCGCGCGCCGAACAGCCGCAGCCGAGCGTCGAAGCCGTCGATCGCCTGCCGTCGTTCATCACCGGTCCGCAGCCGCAGATCAGCCCTGCGGCGTTCGAGGGCGCCGGCGGCGCCGAGCGTTTCCCGCCGCGCCGACGCCGGCGGCCGCATGTTCCGCGTGGCGAAGGCGCCGCAGCCGCGGCTCCCGTGCCGGCGGAAGACGCCACGCCCGGCAACGAATAGGCCCGGTCGACCAATATCTCAGGATTGCAAGGGTCGCGCTTCGGCGCGGCCCTTTTGCGTTCAGCGCGGCCGAGCCGGCAGATCGGAGTCGTCGGCCTGCATCGGCGACGGCACCAGCGACGGCCCCAGCGCTGGAATCAGCCGGGTGCGCTCGCGCTTGGCCTGGATCGGGCGCACCACCTGCTTGGTGGCCTCGACGACATGGACGCCGGCGAACGGCAGCGAGGCCGCGGCGCCGACTCGTTCCCACGCCGGCGCAGAGCGCAGCAGCCAGCTTTGCTCGAGCGGCGGCATGAACAGCGCCTCGCTCCAGCCGACCGGCGTGAACCAGGTCCGGCGCAACAAGTCGGAAATCTGTGAGCGCGAATAGGGCCGTCCATGGCCGAACGGGGTGTTGTCGCTGCGCGCCCAGACCCCGCGGCGATTCGGCACCACCGCAAGCAGCCGGCCGGACGGCGCCAGCACCCGCCAGACCTCGCGCAGCAGCGCGTCGGGGTCCTCGGACATCTCCAGGGAATGCACCAGCAGGATGCGGTCCACCGCGGCGTCGGGCAGCGGCAGCGCACGTTCCTCGACCAGCGTCGACAGCGTGGCGCGCGCGGTCGGCCATTTCAAGACGCCCTGGGCCGCCGGCATGAAGGCGATGCAGCGTTCGCAATCGTCGCGAAACAGGCCGAGATACGGCGTTGGATAGCCGAGCCCGAGCACCCGCTGACCGCGCGCGTCGGGCCAACGCGTCTGGATACCGCGGTTGATCAGGCGCCGCGCCACAAGGCCGAGACGGTTGGAGTAAAAATCGCGCAGATTGACAACGTCGATCGTCATGCGCGGCTTTTACCACGCCAGCCGACGCTCCGGCAAAGTGGTTGACTGCGGCGTGGCCACGCAGTTTTGCGTGGATTTCGTCCCGGTCGCCGTCCGTGGTAGACTTTGTGCTGCGTCGACCCGCGACCCGCAACAGCGGCGGGCAGCGTTCGCTGCGCCAATTTCCGGGAGATCTCATGGCTGCCGACATCCGTATCGTTCCCTGCCTCACCGATAATTTCGGCTATCTGATTCACGATCCGTCGAGCGGCGCCACCGCCTCGATCGATGCCCCGGAAGCCGCGCCGTTGATCGCGGCGCTGGAGAAGGAAGGCTGGAAGCTGACCGACATTCTGGTGACGCATCATCACGGCGATCACGTCGGCGGCGTCGCCGAGCTGAAGAAGAAGTATCAGTGCCGCGTCGTCGCGCCGCACGACGCCAATGCCAAGATCGCCGACATCGATCTGCGCGTCGAGGAGGGCGATGTCGTTCGCGTCGGCGGGCTGAGCGCGCGCGTGCTGGAGACGCCGGGCCATACGCTCGATCACATCTCCTACGTGTTCGACGACGACCGCGCGCTGTTCGCCGCCGATACGCTGTTCTCGATCGGCTGCGGCCGGGTGTTCGAGGGCACCTATCCGATGATGTGGGAGTCGCTCCTGAAGCTGCGCGAGCTGCCCGACGATTTCAAACTGTATTGCGGCCACGAATACACCGCCTCGAACGTCAAGTTCGCGCTGACCATCGAGCCCGACAACGCCGCATTGCAGGCGCGCGCCAAACAGGTCGAGCAGCAGCGCGCCGCCGGCAAGCCGACGATTCCGGTGACGCTCGGCGAGGAGAAGCAGGCCAATCTGTTCCTGCGCGCCGACGTGCCGTCGGTCGCCGCCGCGGTCGGTCTGCCGGGTGAAAGCGCGGCCGACGTGTTCGGCGAACTCCGCGAGCGCAAGAACAACTCGTGAGCGCGCCGATGCCGTCGGCGGCCGAGATGATTGCGCGGCTGAAGCTGCAGCCGCATCCCGAAGGCGGCCATTTTCGCGAGACCTTTCGCGACCCGCGCTGCGACGCCTCCGGCCGCAGCTTCTCGACCGCGATCTACTTCCTGCTGGCGAGCGGCGAGCGCTCGCACTGGCACCGCATCGATGCGATCGAGGTCTGGCACTATTACGCCGGCGCGGCGCTGGCGTTGGAGATCGCCGACGCCGACGGCCATCGCGCGATTCGGCTCGGCCCCGATGTCGCGGCCGGCGAACGGCCGCAGGCGATCGTGCCGCCGCTCGCCTGGCAGGCTGCGGTCACGACCGGCGACTGGACCCTGGTCGGCTGCACGGTGGCGCCCGGCTTCGCGTTCGAGCATTTCGAATTGGCGCCGCCGGACTGGTCGCCGCTTCGCCGCTGACTGCATCATCGGGAAACGGGTGGGTGACGCTCAACTAACAGCCTAGATCAGACCTCATCGAACGGGAGGACTGACATGACGCTGGCCGCACGCAAAGATTTTCGTTTGTCGTCGCAAATCATCGACCCTGCGATCTTGTACTTCGGCACGCCGGTGGTGCTGATCGGATCGTGCAATGACGACGACTCGTTCAATCTGGCGCCGATGTCGTCGGCGTGGTGGGTCGGCCAGCGCTGTATGCTCGGGCTGGCGAGCAATTCCAAGACCACCGGGAATATCCTGCGCAGCGGCGAGTGCGTGCTCAATCTGCCGTCGTCCGATCTGGTCGGCGCTGTCGACCGCCTGGCGCGCACGACGGGCTCCGATCCGGTGCCGCAGGGGAAGCTCCACCGTGGCTATCGCTTCGAGGCCGACAAATTCGGCGTGAGTCGCCTGACGCCGCAGAAGGGCGACGCGGTGGCTGCGCCGCGCGCGCTGGAATGCCCGGTCCAGATCGAGGCGCGGCTGATGCAGGCTCACCCGATGGCGGAGGAGGATGTGGTGTGGCGGGGCCATCTGGTCGCGCTGGAGCTGAGCGTCGTCCGCATCCACGTCCATCCCTCGATCGTGATGGAGGGACAGGACGACCGCATCGATCCCGACAAATGGCGGCCGCTGATCATGAGCTTTCAGCAGTATTACGGCCTGGCGCTCGGCAGGCTGCAGCACTCCGTGCTCGGCGAAATTCCCGAAGCTTACTATCGGCCGCCATCACGGCGGCCGCAGCCGGCGGGATGATCGGCGTGGCTTGTTCGATCAGGGCGGCTTGATCGATCAGCGCGGCTGGGCGGCGAGAAACGCCTCGACCTCGGCGCGATCGGGGCAGGCGAAGGCGCCGCCGGGGCGGGTGCATTTCAGCGCCGCCGCGGCCGAGGCGAAGCGCAGCGCGCTCGGGATGTCCTGGCCTTCGCTGAACGCCACCGCGAACCCGCCGTGGAAGATGTCGCCGGCGCCGAGCGTGTCGACCGAGTGCACCGGGAACGCCGGAGTCTCCTGGAAATTCTGATCGGCGTCGAGCCACAACGTGCCCTTCGGGCCACGGGTGACGGCGATGAACGCATGCGTCAGCGTCGCGACCTTTTTCAAAGCCGCCGCGTCGTCATTGATGCCGGCGGTGGCGTGCAGTGCTTCGGCCGAAAAGATCAGATGCGACGACGCGGTCAGCAGGCCTTCGTTCAGCGACATCGCACTGTCGATATCGACCACCACCGGAATGCCGCGCCGGATCGCCTCGGCGCACACCGGCGTGGCGAATCCGGCGCAGCGGCTCTCGATCATGATCGCATCGCAATCCGCGAGCAGCGTCTCGGCGCTGGGCAGATCGACGTTCCACAGCTTCGGATCGCGGAAGGTGACGATGGTGCGTTCGCCGGTCGGGTCGACCAGCACCGCGGAGATCGGCGTCACCAGTCCGGGCATGTGGATCAGACGATCGGTCGCGATGCCTTCCTCGCCGAGCTTGTCGAACATGAAGGTCGCCGCGGTCTCGCCGGCGTCGCCCATCGGGCCGCACATCGTCGCGGCGCCGCCGAGCCGGGCGATGCCGATCCCGGCGTTGAGCGCGTTGCCGCCGGCAATCTCTTTATAGGCGCTGGCGGGGACCTTGTTGCCGCGACCCGGCACCGCCTCGACCCTGAAAGTGAGATCGCGCACCGGAATGCCGATGCACAGAATGCGGGGTTTTCGCTTGGCTTTATCGGTCATGTGTCCTGCTCCAGCCAGCGGCCGACCAGATGGTGCGCGATCGCGAACGGGTGCGGCCCGACCAGGCCGTCCGGGTGCTGGCGATTGAGCATCTGTGCGGCCTCGTCGCGCGAGAACCAGCGCGCATCTTCGAGTTCGGTGAAATCGATGGTGATGTCCTCGGTGGTGGCGATCGCCGTACAACCGATCATCAGCGAGGATGGATACGGCCAGGGCTGCGTCATGTAGTAGCGCACATCGGCGCAGCGGATGCCGGACTCTTCGAGAATCTCGCGGCGCACCGCATCCTCGATCGTCTCCGCCGCTTCGACGAAGCCGGCGAGGCACGAATACATCCCAACGGGAAACTGCTTCTGGCGGCCGAGCAGGCATTTGTCGCCCGACGTCACCAGCATGATCACCACCGGATCGGTGCGCGGAAAGTGTTCGGCCTTGCAAGCCGGACAATCGCGCTTCCAGCCGCCCTGCGCCATCGCGGTGCGCTGGCCGCAATTGGCGCAATAGCCGTGGCGCTGATGCCAGTTCACCATCGACTTCGCCATTGCGATCGCCGAGAGCTGCTCCTCGGGCAGCATCCCCTGCATCGCCATGCCGCGCAGTTCGGCGATGCCGGCGTCGCTGCGGGTCACCAATGTCTCGATCGCCGCCGCGCCGATCCCCATGCCGAACACCGCCGCGCCGTCGCGCAGGCCGAGAAAGATCGTCCCCGGATTGGCGCCGAGCGCCAGCGCCTCCTTGATCGACAGCAGCGCCCGCGGGCCGCCGTCCTCGTGCTTCACCACCAGCGAATCGCGATGCACCACATAGGCGCGGGTGTCGCTGCGGTCCTCCATCGCCATCAGCCTGGCGTCATCGGCGCGCAGATGCGCGGCGCGGTCGAGGATGTTGCTGACGAAAGCCGGCTGGCCGAGCGGAAACGCGCTGCTCATCGGTTCAGCCCAGCCAGATCTTGCGCCGGAGCGCGCTGATGAATTGCTGCACTTCCTCTGGATCGTGCGGCAGCGGCGGCATCACCCCCCACACCGGGCGCGGCCAGGCGGCGTCGCTCGAGCGGCGCGCGATGATGTGGACATGCAGCTGCGGCACCATGTTGCCGAGCGCTGCGATGTTCAGCTTGTCGCATTTGGTGACCTCCTTGAGCGCGCGCCCGACCCGGGAGATCTCGGTCATCAGCTGCGCCTGCTCGACCTCGTCGAGATCGATGATCTCGACCGCGTCAGCGCGGCGCGGCACCAGCAGCAGCCACGGATAATGCGCGTCCTTGATCACCAGCACGCGGCTGAGCGGCAGGTCGCCGATGTTGATGGTGTCTTTCTCGAGTTGAGAATTCAGCGACCAGTCGGAGGGCATGTCGATTCCATCGGCCCGTTGGCAAGCGGGCTCTTGCGTGGTTGCGGGTACGGACCCCGACACATCCATATCAAGCCGGCCGGAGCGGCGAAAGCCGCGGATCGGTCCGGTCGCGCGCAGGCCGGCCGCGCGACCTGCTTGGCCGATGGTTCAAGGTCGCGGCCGCCCGCTTGCATTCCGGCCCGTTTGCCTCCAAATAGGGACCGGGAGATTGGCGGTGGACGAGCCACTCGCCAACCGGGTCAGGTCCGGAAGGAAGCAGCCCTAACGAGGTCCGGATCGGGTCGCTCGTCAGTCTCCTACCTATTTTTCCGGCCGCTGCGCGCGCCGGTCTATCCAAGGTGGCGTATCGGCCCGACCTGGCAGGGTTTGCCAGGTGCCGGGCATGTGTCGGGTGTCGGGCCAACCGGATGAACCCCCGCCGTACAGCCTCCGCCCCGTTCCGCAATGCGGCCCCGAGAGAGAACACATTGCGGAACGACGCTTTGCGGACAAATTCGGTACGGACAGATTCGGTGGGGAACGACCGATGACCGATTCCGGCCCTCCCGCGATCCCTTCAGGCGATTCGGAACAGACCGGCCTCGGTTTGGGCGCAGCTCCGGCCGGCGCCTATCGGGTGCTGGCGCGCAAATACCGTCCCAACAGCTTCGAGGATCTGATCGGCCAGGAAGCGGTGGTGCGCACCGTCTCCAACGCCTTCGACACCGGGCGGATTCCGCAGGCCTGGATCCTCACCGGCGTGCGCGGCGTCGGCAAGACCACCACTGCGCGCATCCTGGCGCGAGCGTTGAATTACGAGTTGCCGGACGGCTCGGTGAAGGGGCCGACCATCCACATGCCGGTGCATGGCGTGCATTGCAAAGCCATCATGGAAAGCCGGCACATGGATGTGCTGGAAATGGACGCCGCCTCGCATACCGGCGTCGACGACGTCCGCCAGATCAACGACAGCGTCCGCTATGCGCCGGCCAGCGCGCGCTACAAAGTCTACATCATCGACGAAGTCCACATGCTGTCGACGGCGGCGTTCAACGCCTTCCTGAAGACGCTGGAGGAGCCGCCGGAGCACGCCAAATTCGTGTTCGCTACCACCGAAATCCGCAAGGTGCCGGTGACGGTGCTGTCGCGATGCCAGCGCTTCGATCTGCGCCGCGTCGAGGCCGACGTGCTGATGAAACACCTCGCCGGCATCGCCACGAAGGAAGGCGTCGAGGTCGAGCCCGAAGCGCTCGGCATCATCGCCCGCGCCGCCGAAGGCTCCGTGCGCGATTCGCTGTCGCTGTTCGATCAGGCGATCGCCCATGCGGCGGGGCTGGTGCGCGCCGATCAGGTTCGGCAGATGCTCGGCCTCGCCGACCGCACACGGGTGATCGAATTGTTCGACGCTCTGGCGCGCGGCGATATCGCCAGCGCCTTCCAGGAATTTCGCGATCAATACGACACCGGCGCCGATCCGGTGGTGGTGCTCAGCGATCTTGCCGAGTTCGTCAATTTCGTCACCCGCGTGAAGATCGTGCCGGCGACCGCCGACAATGTCGCGTTCGGCGAGACCGAGCGGCTGCGCGGGCGCGAATTCGCCGCCAAGCTGTCGATGCGGGTGCTGTCGCGAATGTGGCAGATGCTGCTGAAGGGCATCGCTGAGGTGCAGGGCGCGACGCGGCCCGCCGCGGCGGCCGAAATGGTGCTGGTGCGGATCGCCTACGCCGCCGATCTGCCGACGCCGGACGAAGCCCTCCGGATGCTCGCGCAAGATGGTGGGAGCGCAACGCCGCTGCCGTCCGGCGGAAGCGCCGCGCCGCGCGGCGCATCCTCGCCGCCGGTGTCCGCCACATCCGTGGTTTCAGCCTATGCGGCGCCCGCCGCCGCCGCGATGCCGCCGCGCAGCGCGCCGACGATGGCGCGTGGCGGCGCCGACAGCATGGCCCGGCCGCAGATCAGCGCGCTCGCCGCAGCTCCGCAGCAGGACGCCGCGCTGAAGATCACGACCTTCCCGCAGCTCGTCGCATTGGCGTCCGAGAAGCGCGACGTGATGACCCGCATGGCGCTGGAGGCCGACGTCCGGCTGGTGCGGATCGACGATGGACGGCTCGAACTGGCGCTGGAGCGGACCGCGTCGCGCAGCCTGATCAACGACCTCGGCCGCAAGCTCGAACAATGGACCGGCCGGCGCTGGACCGTGATCGTGTCGAACGAGCCCGGCCAGCCGACCTTGCGGTCGCAGAGCGAGGCGCAAAAGAACGAACGCGAACGCGCCGCGGAAAGCGATCCGCGGGTGCGTGAAGTGCTGGCGAAATTTCCTGGCGCCAAATTCGAGGTGCGGCGGCTCGCCACCGACTTGGCCGAAGCCGATGCCGGGATCGAAGACCCGGCCGAGCCGGTCGACGACGACGACGAATCCTAGGTCTCTTGATAGCTCTTTCGAAAAGGAACCGATCATGGCTGATTTCCTCGGCATGATGAAACAGGCGGCGCAGCTGCAGTCGAAGATGAAGGCGATGCAGGCGGAACTCGACCAGATCGAGGTCGAGGGCTCGTCCGGCGGCGGCCTCGTCCAGGTGCGGATGAGCGCGAAGATGGAAGTGCGCGGGGTCTCGATCGACCCGTCGCTGCTGAAGCCCGACGAGGGCGGAGTGCTGGAAGATCTTCTGGTTGCGGCGCATGCCGACGCGCATCGCAAGGCGGAGGCCGCGATGCAGGAGAAGATGCAGGCGCTGACCGGCGGGCTCGGCCTGCCGCCCGGCCTCGGCCTGGGTTAGTCTTTCGACTGATACCGATTCGCACAGTCTCGCAGACGTGCAGGCAGACCCGCAGGCAGGCGTGCCAACGCCTGTCGCCGATCTGATTCACCGTAACGGATGGTGCTGTCCCGATGGCCACTGCGGTCGCAGGCCCCGAGATCGAGCGTTTGATTCAGCTGCTGGCGCGGTTGCCGGGTCTCGGCCCGCGCTCGGCGCGGCGCGCCGCGCTGCATCTGATCAAGAAGCGCGACGCGCTGATGACGCCGCTCGCCTCGGCGCTGCAGGTCGCGATCGACAAGATCGAAGTGTGCAAGAGCTGCGGCAACATCGATACCCGGAATCCGTGCACGGTGTGCACCGATCCGCGCCGCGATCCGTCGATCATCGTGGTAGTGGCCGACGTCGCCGATCTGTGGGCGCTCGAACGCGCTTCCGCCACCAACGGCCGCTATCATGTGCTCGGCGCGACGTTGTCGCCGCTCGACGGGGTCGGCCCCGATGATCTGACGATCGACGCGCTGGTGGCGCGCGCCCATGATCCCGCGGTCAGCGAGATCATTCTGGCGCTCAACGCCACCGTCGACGGCCAGACCACCGCGCACTACGTCACCGATCTGCTGCAGGAGGCGGGCGTCAAGGTGACACGGCTTGCCCATGGTGTCCCGGTGGGCGGCGAACTCGACTATCTCGACGAAGGCACGCTGTCGGCCGCGATGCGGCAGCGGACCCTGTTCTGAACGACTGGAAGTGGACCTGATGACTGACCTGATCCTGAAGCCCTCGATGATTTTCGCCGCCGTTCTGTCGCTCTCGGCCGCGCCCGCATACGCGCAGGGCACGGAGAGCCGGGCGGCGCTGCCGAAGCCCATGGCGATGCAGGTCGGCGATGTTCTCAACGGCGAACTCACCGCGATGCGGTCGCGGGCGAACGGCAAAGGCAAGAAGATCCCGGTGTATCAGCTTGTCAGCGAGCCGCGCCGGCTGCCGCCGCCGGCCGGTCTGTGCAATCTCGAGAACGGGCCGGAAACGTTCCAGATCGTGCCCGCCGGCGACGCCCAGGCGGCGCAGCTCAAATCGCATCTCGGCAAGCAGATTGCGCTGAAAGTCGAGGCGGTCGCCTGTGCCGAGGAGGCCGGGCAGTACAGCGAGGCCGTGGTGACGAAGTGGAGCATGGTCGCGAAGTAGGAGGTGGCGTCGGGCGTGGCGTATCGCGTCAGACTTTCACCGGTCCGAGTGCTGCGAAATGGTCGCGGCGCTGCAGCCAGATCAGCAGCACGAGACTCGGCGCCGCGACCGCGACGCTGATCATGAAGAACGCAGGCCAGCCGGTCGCCTGCGCCACATAGCCCGCACCCGCCGACAGATAGGTCCGCCCGACCGCCGACAGCGCCGTCAGCAGCGCGTATTGGGTGGCGGTGTGCAGTGGGTTCTGGCACAGCGCCGACAGATAGGCGACGAAGATCACGGTGCCGATCGCGCCGGTGAAGTTCTCCACCGAGATCGCCAGCGCCAGCGCCCATTGATTGACGCCGACGGTCGCGAGCCACGCGAACGCCAGATTCGACAGCGCCTGCAGCACCGCGCCGATCCATAGGCTGGTCGTGAGCGTGTAACGCCGCGCCAGATAACCGCCGGCAAACCCGCCGACCAGCGTCGCGGCGAGGCCGACGCCCTTGACGATCGCGGCGTAGTCGTTGCGGGAAAAGCCGAGGTCAATCACGAACGGCGCGGTCATCGTGCCGGAGAACGCGTCGGTGAATTTGAACAGCACCACGAAAGCCAGCACGGCCAGCGCATCGGTGCGGCCGAGAAATTCCGAGAACGCGCCGATCGCCGCCCGCGTCACCCGGGTGAACGCGGTCTCGCCGCTGGTGGCGGCTTCGGCGCGGCGTGATTGCTCGGGTTCGGTCGCGAGCAGTGCGGTGACGGTGCCGATCAGCACCATTCCGGCCATCGTGACATAGCCCCACATCCACGCCGTGGAGCGCTCAAGCCCGGCGCCCTCATAGGCGCTGACCAGAAACAGCACGCCCGCGGTCGAGATCAGCATCCCGATCCGATAGGCCGCGACATAGGACGCCATGCCGGCGGCCTGCTCGTTCTCCGGCAGGCTCTCGACGCGAAACGCATCGACCACGATGTCCTGCGTCGCGGACGCAGCCGCGACCAGCAGCGCACCGATCGCGACGAACAGCGGCGCATGCGCCGGGTCGGTCAGCGCCAGCAGCAGGATCGCGCCGATCAGCAGCAGTTGCGAGGTGACCAGCCAGCCGCGGCGGCGGCCGAACAGCCGCGACAGCAGCGGAACGTGCAGCGCATCGACCAGCGGCGCCCAGATGAACTTCAGCGTGTAGGGCGTGCCGACCAGCGCGAATAGCCCGATGGTGCCGAGATCGACGCCGGACTCCCGCATCCACACCAGCAGCGTCGAGCCCGACAGCGCCAGCGGCAGGCCCGACGAGAAGCCGAGAAACAGGACGATCAGCACTCGCGGTTGCAGATACACCGTCATCGCCTCGCGCCAGGTGGACGCCGGGGCAACGGGGGGGAGCGGTTCTGGATTCGATGAGGCGTCGGGAGCGGTCATACGAGGGTGGTAGCAGATTCGAACGGGCGCCGGACATCCGCCTCAGGGTTCGCCGTGATCGCCCGGCTTGTCCGGGCGACCCAGTGCTCACCGCCCTACGTTGCGAAGCACGAAAGAATGATCGCGAATTGCTCGCTGAGCACCGACGATCTGGAAGACGGGGTCACCCGCTTTCGCGGGTGATGACGGTTGATTTCGTGGCGCCGACTCAGTCTGAAGCGACTTCGTCGATTTTGAACGCGCGGGACGCGAACAGGTCTCTGGCTTCCGGCGCCAGCGGCGCTTGCGTGCCGGTCGACGGTTCGACCGCGGAAAAATCCAGCTCCTCGATCCGCACGGCGCGGCGTTCGATCTTGTCGGCCGAGATCAGGATCTGGCGGACGTCGTCGTTGACCTGGCCGAAATGGGTTTGCAGCTTGGTGACACGCTCGCGCAGCCGCGCGAGATCGTCGCCGAGGCTCAGCACTTCGGTCCGGATTTGATCCGCGGCGTCGCGCATCCGCGCGTCTTTCAGAATCTGCTGCATCACCTGGATCGCCAGCATCAGCAACGACGGCGACACCAGCACGATGCGGGCGCGATATGCCTTCTGGATCACATCGTCGAAGCCGTCATGGATCTCGGCATAGACCGATTCCGATGGCACGAACATCAACGCGGTGTCCTGGGTCTCGCCGGGGATCAGATACTTGGCCGCGATATCGTCGACATGCCGCATCACGTCGAGCCGCAGCCGCTGCGACGCCGCCTTCTTCTCGCCGTCGCTGCGGGATTCGCGGAGCGCGGTGACCGCCTCGAGCGGAAACTTGGCGTCGATGCACAGCGGCCGCTGGTCGGGCAGGAACACCACGCAATCCGGCCGCTTGCCGGTGGAGAGCGTGTACTGGAAGGCGTAGGCGCCCTTCGGCATCCCGTCCTGCACGATCGACTCCATCCGCGCCTGGCCGAACGCGCCGCGAGCCTGCTTGTTGGCGAGCACGTCGCGCAGCGACGTCACCTGGTCGGTCAGCTCGGTGAGGTTGTCGTGGGCGCGATCGATGATGCCGAGCCGCTCGTGCAGCGCCTGCAGGCTTTCCATGGTGTGGTGGGTCGATTGCGTCATCGACTGGCCGACCCGGTGGGTGACCGTATCCAGCCGCTCGCTGACCGCGCGCGCCATTTCGGCCTGCCGCCCCGCCAGCGCCCGGCCCATCGCGTCGACCCGGCCATTGGCTTCGCTCTGGAACCTGATCAGGTCCGACAGGCGTTGCTCCAGGTCAGAGGCGCGGCGGGCCTGCGCCAGGGCCGCGGCGCTGCCGCTCTGCAGCCCGTGCGCGATCACCAGCACGATCGCCAGCAGCAACAGCAACGCCATCGCGCTCGCGCCGAACAGCGCCGCGCCAATGCTGACCGGAGCGTCGCCAAGATAGAAGAGGGTCTCGTTCATCGCCGGATCGTAGCAGACTAAACAGTCCTTGCGAACGAAGAGAGAACATTACTCTGAACGGATCTTTAAGCCCGGCTCGCGCCAAAAGTGGCATAACCTCCGGTCGGTCCCGGATTGACCCGACCGCCGCTGCGCCTTAAATCGCCGCCATGGCCCTGCGTGAAATCATCATCCTGCCGGATAAGCGGCTGCGTGAAATCTCAAAGCCCGTCGCCGAGGTGACGCCGGAGATCCGCAAGCTCGCGGACGACATGTTCGAGAGCATGTACGACGCGCCCGGCATCGGGCTCGCGGCGATTCAGATCGCCGAGCCGGTGCGGCTCATCACGATGGACATCGTGCGCAAGGAGGGCAACGGCAAGAGCGATCCGCGCGCCTTCATCAATCCGGAAATCGTCGGCGCCTCGGCGGAGATGAACGTCTACGAGGAAGGTTGCCTGTCGATCCCCGAATATTACGCCGATGTCGAGCGGCCGGCAGTGGTCCGGATCCGCTACACCGATCTCGACGGCAATGTGAAGGAAGAGGACGCCGACGGCCTGTTCGCGACCTGCATCCAGCACGAAATCGACCACCTCGACGGCGTGCTGTTCGTCGATCATTTGTCGAAGCTGAAGCGCGCCATGGTCGTGCGCAAGTTCGAGAAGGCCGCCAAGCGCGGTATCAAATACGTCTGAGCGCTCGCGTAGATGACCGGCCGACGCGTTGCGGCGCGCGGCCCTCCGTCGGCCCAGACCTGTCCGGGACCCTCACGCCATGCCCCTTCGCCTCGTCTTCATGGGTACGCCGGACTTCGCGGTGCCGACGCTGCTGGCGCTGTCGGCCTATGGGCACGACATCGCCGCGGTCTACAGCCGCGAGCCCAAGCCGGCCGGGCGCGGCATGAAATTGCAGCACAGCCCGGTGGCGCAGGAGGCGCAACGGCTCGGCATTCCGGTGCTGACGCCGAAGACGCTGAAGACCGACGAGGCGCTCGCCGAATTCCGCAGCCATGACGCCGACGCCGCGGTCGTGGTCGCCTATGGCATGATCCTGCCGCAGGCGATCCTCGATGCGCCCAGGCTCGGTTGCTACAATCTGCACGGCTCGCTGCTGCCGCGCTGGCGCGGCGCCGCCCCGCTCAACCGCGCGATCATGGCGGGCGACGCCGAGAGCGGCGTGATGGTGATGAAGATGGACGCCGGCCTCGACACCGGCGACGTCGCGATGGCCGAGCGGATCGCCATCACCGACGCCATGACGGTCACCGATCTGCACGATTCGCTGGCCCGGCTCGGCGCCGATCTGATGGTGCGGGCGATGGCGGCGCTGGAGCGCGATCAGCTGCAACTCACCCGGCAGAGCGAGCACGGCGTCACCTACGCTGCCAAGATCGACAAGGCCGAAGCCAAGATCGATTTCGCGCGGCCTGCGCAGGCCGTGCTGCGGCACATCCACGGGCTGTCGCCGTTTCCCGGCGCCTGGTGCGAACTGCCGATCGACGGCGAAGCCGTGCGCGTCAAGATCCTGCGCTGTGCGTCGGCCACCGGAGGCGGCGCGCCGGGGCAGGTGCTGGACGACAGACTCACCATCGCCTGCCAGGACGGCGCCATCCGGGTGCTGCAATTGCAGCGCGCCGGCAAGCAGCCGATGCAGGCCGACGAGTTTTTGCGCGGTACGCCGATCGCGGCGGGCGCAGTGATCGTCTGAGCCTGGGGTCGGCCCTCCCTCGCATCCGGCCGTCACCACCCGCGAGAGCGGGTGGCCCAGTATCCCAGAGCGTCGGCGGTTGCTAACAACGCTCTGCAATACTGGGTCGCCCGGTCGAGCCGGGCGATGACGTCGGGGACGTGAAAAAACGCCTCGGCCAGCAGAGATGTCGAATGCCCCGCTACAAGCTCACCATCGAATATGACGGCGCTCCGTTCTGCGGCTGGCAGTTGCAGCCGGTGCTGCCGTCGGTGCAGGGCGCGCTGGAGGCGGCGGCGCTGGCGACCTGCGGCGCGGCGGTGCGCGTGCACGGCGCGGGACGCACGGACGCCGGCGTCCATGCGCTGGGGCAGGTCGCCCATCTCGACATCGCCAAGCCGTTTCGCGCCGACCGGCTGCGCGACGCGCTGAACGCCCATGTGCGACCGTATCCGGTCGCGGTGCTGTCGGCGGAGATCGTGCCGGACAGTTTCGAGGCGCGGTTCTCCGCGATCCGGCGGCACTATCGCTATCGCATCGTCAACCGCCGCTCGAATCTCGCGCTCGAGATCGGCAAGGTGTGGCGGGTGCCGAAGCCGCTCGACACCGACGCGATGCATTGCGCCGCGCAGGTGCTGATCGGCAAGCACGACTTCACCACCTTCCGCGACACCGAATGCCAGGCGGCCTCGCCGGAAAAGACGCTCGACGTGCTCGACGTGATCCGCGACGGCGACAACGTCGATATCGTCACCTCGGCGCGTTCTTATCTACACAGCCAGGTGCGTTCGATGGTCGGCTCGCTGGTGTGGGTCGGCGAGGGCCGCTGGACCGCCGACGATCTCGCGGCTGCGCTGGCCGCCCGCCGCCGCTCCGCCTGCGGCCCGGTCGCGCCGCCGGACGGGCTGTATCTGGTGAAGGTGGATTACTAAGTTCCTCGCCTCTTCCCACCTGCGGGGAGAGGTCGGATCAGCGCGAAGCAATGATCCGGGTTAGAGGGCGTTTCGACGAGGCCGAGAGTCGACGACTCGCGTCGCCCCCACCCCAGCCCTCCCCCGCAAGCGGGAGAGGGAGCGCGCTGTGCCTTGTTCAATGACGTCATTCCGGGGCGCGCGTAGCGCGAACCCGGAATGACGGTGGTGAGTTATGACTTGAAATATCGCTCCAGCACGCCGCGATAGATCGCGGTGAGCTGGTCGAGATCCGCGACCGGCGTGCGCTCGTCGATCTGGTGCATGGTCTGGCCGACCAGGCCGAACTCCACCACCGGGCAGTATTTGGCAATGAACCGCGCGTCCGAGGTGCCGCCGCCGGTGTTGAGATCGGGCGTGCGGCCGGTCACGTCGGCGATCGATGCGGTGACCAGATCGGTGAAATTGCCGGGCTTGGTGACGAACACGTCGGCGTTCGACGGCAGCCACTCGATCCGCGCGCGGATGCGGTTGCCGCACGCCGCCGCCAGCCGCTGCTCGATCAGCGCCTTCAACGAATCCTGGGTGTGGTGATCGTTGAAGCGGATGTTGAACTTGGCCCGCGCCTGCGCCGGGATCACATTGGTCGCCGGATTGCCGACATCGACCGAGGTGAATTCGAGATTGGACGGCTGAAACTGCGCCGAGCCCTGATCCAGCGGCTCGTCGTTCAGCGCAGTGATCAGCGCCGCGATATCCGGCACCGGGTTCGAGGCGCGATGCGGATAGGCGACGTGGCCCTGCAGCCCGTCGACGATCAGCACGCCGGACTGCGAGCCGCGCCGGCCTATCTTGATGGTGTCGCCGATCGCCTCGACATTGCTCGGCTCGCCGACGATGCAATGATCGAATGTCTCGCCGCGATCCGCCGCCCATTGCAGCAGCTTGACGGTGCCGTTGACGGCGACGTCTTCCTCGTCGCCCGTGATCAGGAACGAGATCGATCCCTTTGGCCGGCCGCCATGGGCGGCGAGATGATCGAGCACGGCGGCGACCGCGCAGGCGATGCCGCCTTTCATGTCGACCGCGCCGCGGCCGTACAGCAGACCGCCTTCGACATCGCCGGAAAACGCGCCGTGGCTCCACGCGTCTGCGTCGCCCGGCGGCACCACGTCGGTATGGCCGGCAAAGCACAGATGCGGCGCGCCATCGCCGATCCGTGCGTAGAGATTGTCGATGTCGGCGGCGCCGGGCTCGCTGAAGGTCACGCGATGCGTGGTGAAGCCGGCGTCCTTCAGCAGCGTCTCCAGCACACCGAGCGCGCCGGCGTCGGCCGGCGTGACAGACGGACAGCGCAGCAGGGCTTGAGCGATGGAGAGGGCGTCACGCGATGATGTCATGCCGCCCCTGATAGTCGTCAGCGGCTCGCGCCGTCAACTTTGGGCTCGTAGTATCTCAGCACCTGCCGGGTGTTTTCGGCGATTTCGAGAATGAGGAAGAACGATGACGCGAAGATTGACGAGACGATCAGACCGCCGACCCCACCCAGCACGAAACCAGCCACAGCGAGTGCTCCGCTGGTCTCGCTGCCGGAGATTGCACCGAGACCTGCTGTCGCGAGAATTGTTATGATGACAAGTAGAACCATCATGACTTCAGCAGTCTTGATGATGATCCGACGGAATTCAGCCATGAGAAGCTCCATACCCCGAATTTCTAAGGGCCCAGAGCAACTTGATCCGCGCCGAGGGCCGTCGCTTTCTACCCCATAGAAATCGGACCGGTCATCATGAAATTCAACTTTGCGTTGCAGACGTTAGTCGGGCGCTGGATTTGTCGAGCGTTGCCGCCAACGTCTTCTTCAGGCTGTTGATCAGTCGAGAATCACCGATGGGTCACTGGGCCTCTCAGTCCCGCAACAACTCGTTGATGCTCGTCTTTGAGCGGGTGCGTTCGTCGACGCGCTTGACGATCACCGCGCAGGCGGTCGAGGGGCCCGGCGTGCCGTTCTTCAGCGGCTTGCCCGGCAATGCGCCCGGCACCAGCACGGCGTATTCCGGAACTTCGCCGATGAAGACCTCGCCGGTCTCGCGGTCGACGATCTTGGTCGAGGCGCCGAGGAACACGCCCATCGCCAGCACCGCGCCACGGCGCACGATCACGCCCTCGGCGACTTCGGAGCGCGCGCCGATGAAGCAGTCGTCCTCGATGATCACCGGTCCGGCCTGCAGCGGCTCCAGCACGCCGCCGATGCCGACGCCGCCGGAGATGTGCACGCGCTTGCCGATCTGGGCGCAGGAGCCGACCGTCGACCAGGTGTCGACCATCGTGGCCTCGTCGACATAGGCGCCGAGATTGACGAAGGATGGCATCAGCACCGCGTTCTTGGCGATGAAGGCGGAGCGGCGCACGATCGCGCCGGGCACGGCGCGGAAGCCGGCTTCGCGAAACCGGCTCTCGCCCCAGCCCTCGAATTTCGACGGCACCTTGTCCCACCAGGTCGCGCCGCCGGGGCCGCCCGCGATGGTGTGCATGTCGTTCAGCCGGAACGACAGCAGCACCGCCTTCTTCAGCCATTGATTGACCGTCCAGGTCCCCGACGCGTCACGCTCGGCAACGCGGGCCTCGCCCCGGTCGAGCAGGTCGAGCGCCTGATCGACCGCGTCACGGACCTCGCCCTTGGTCGCGGCGCTGATCGTATCGCGCGCGTCGAAAGCGGTATTGATGGTGTTTTCCAGGGCGGAGAGCGACATCGAAAGGTCCTTGGGCGGCTTGTTAGGGAGAGTTTTGGTGAGGTGTTGTCCGGATTCGGACAGAGAGAGTCAAGGCGAGGCGCGAAGCAGGATTCATACCGCTTCGTTCAACCCCGCCAGAAATCCGGTCAAATCCTCGGTGACGTAATCGACATGGGCGGCGTCGCGGCCTTCGAGCTCCCAGTCCTCGCGCACCACGTCCTTGCTACCATCCGGCACGACCAGCACCGTGGTCATGCCGAGTTGGTGCGGCACTGCGAGATTGCGGGCGAGGTCCTCGAACATCGCAGCCCTCGCCGGATCGACGCCGTGCAGCGTCAGGAAGCGGTGATAGGTCTGCGCCGCCGGCTTCGGTTCGAGTTCGGCGGCGACAATGTCGAACACTGCCTCGAAATGATGGCCGATGCCGAGTCGCTCCAGCACTTTGCCGGCGTGATCGGTCGAGCCGTTGGTCAGGATCAGCTTGCGGCCGGGCAATTGCGCGATCGCAGCGCCCATCGCCGGATTGGGCTCGAGCGGCGAATGGTCGATCGCGTGCACGTAAGCGAGGTAATCGTCGGCGCTGACGCCGTGCTCGCTCATCATCCCGCGCATCGTGGTGCCGTAGCGCTTGTAGTAATCCTTCTGGATCCGGAACGCTTCCTCCGGCGTCACCTTCAGCCAGTCGGCGACGAAATCGCGAATCCGCCCGTCGACCTGCTGCCACAGATTGACGTGATGCGGATACAGCGTGTTGTCGAGGTCGAACACCCAGGTGTCGACATGGCCGAAGCCGCGCTTCGAGAGCTTCGTCATGGCGTCGCAAACCGCACTGTCTTGCCGCCGCCGGAGAGGTCGACCGGCGCAAAGCCGGTGGCGTTCAGTCCGCGCGCCGAGCAGTCGCCCTGCTCGCTGATCTCGAATTTGCTCTCGCGCGTGCACAACAGCGTCGCGCCGCCCCAGTTGAGCGGCTTGTCCTTGAGGGTGATCGGGCGTGCATTGCCGTCGACTGCTTCGGCGAAGCTGAACACCCGCTTCGGCAGGGCGCTGAGGTCGGGACGCAGGCATTTGCCCGGCTCGATCCGGTACCAGCCGCGGCTGGTGATGGTCTTGCCGTCGTCCTCGGCGATCGCGGCCATGATCCTGCTCCTGGTGTCGTTGCACCAGGTCAGGCCGGTCGCCGATGGCGACTCCACCGCCTTGATCATGGTGTCGAAGAAATCCGGCGCGCTGACGATGTCAGGCTTGAGGCCGCGGCTTTTCAGGAACGCGGCGAGCGCGGCTTGCGTCTTCGGGCCATCGACGCCGTCGATCGGGGCGGCGTCGTAGCCCGCGATCACCAGCAGCCGCTGGATCGCCGCGAGCCTGGCCTGCTCGTCGTCATATTCGCTGTCCTCTGCGAGATACGCGACCATGTTGCCGTCGTCCTGCTGCGTCGGCTTGATCTCGGTGAACGGCGCCAGCGTCTGGCCGCTGCGGCACTGCCGTGCGGCGGCGATCACGAAGTTCTCCGGCGTGATACATAGTCGGTCGGTGCCGTTCTGGGGGATCGGCGACGCGCCGTAAACCGCGAGCGCGCGGGCATGCAGCATCACCCGATCGGCGCTCAGCGCCCCTTGCAGCACGACGCGGCATTGCGCCGGATCGATCCGGAGCCAGCCGCGCGTCGCGGTCGTCGCCTTGTCGTCGATCCCGATCGCGGTCTCGATCACATAGCTCATGCGGTTGCAGAGCTTGAGGTCGGCATGGGCGGCGGTGTTGCCAGCCAATGATGCGAGTAGTGTTGCGACGAAAAGACAAGCGTGCCCCGGATGCAGCGCAGCGCGCCGCCCTTCGCGGCGTGGTGCGCTGATGATCCGGGGTCCCGGTTTGTGTGGCTCAGCCGAACCGGGGTCCCGGGTCTGCGGTGCAGCACTTCGTGCTGCGCCGCGCCCGGGACACGAACTGGTGGCCTTTGCGCCCGTCATCACTTGTGGATCAGCGTGCCGGTGCCCTGATTGGTGAACAATTCGAGCAGCACCGCGTGCGGGACCTTGCCGTCGAGGATGACGACGCCTTCGACGCCCTGTTCGAGCGCGTAGATGCAGGTCTCGACTTTCGGGATCATGCCGCCGGAGATGGTGCCGTCGGCGATCAGCTTGCGCGCGTCCTTGATCGACAGCTCGGGGATCAGCTGCTTCGACTTGTCGAGCACGCCGGGTACGTCGGTCAGCAACAACAGCCGCTTCGCCTTCAGCGCGCCGGCGACCGCGCCCGCGAAGGTGTCGGCGTTGACGTTGAAGGTCTGGCCGGTGGCCGAAGTGGCGAGCGGCGCCAGCACCGGGATCAGCTCGTGCCCGATCAGCTGGTTCAGCAGCGTCAGATCGACCTTCTCCGGCTCGCCGACGAAGCCAAGATCGACCACTTCCTCGATCCGCGAATCCGGATCGACCATGGTACGGGTCGCCTTGGAGGCAGTGACCATGTTGCCGTCCTTGCCGCACAGGCCGACCGCCTTGCCGCCGGCCTCGTTGATGTAGCCGACCAGTTGCTTGTTGATCGAGCCGGCCAGCACCATCTCGACGATCTCGATAGTGGCGCCGTCGGTGATGCGCAGCCCGGCGGCGAATTCCGACTTGATGCCGAGGCGCTTCAGCATGGTGGCGATCTGCGGACCGCCGCCATGCACCACAACCGGATTGACCGCGGTCTGCTCGAGCAGAACGATGTCGCGGGCGAAGGCCTTGGCGTCGTTTTCGGCGCCCATGGCGTGGCCGCCATATTTGATGACGATGGTTTCCTCGTCATAGCGCTGCATATGCGGGAGCGCCTCGGACAGGATCCGGGCCTGATCGATCGGGCTGATAACGGGCGCGTCGGTCATGAAGCGGGTCTTTCGCTGTGTCGTAGGATTCTCGGAACGGTTGGCGGGGAGAACCGCTAGCATTTCGGCGCGGCCGATCCTAGAGCAGGATGACGCATCCCTGAATCGTCATGCCGCGCTGGTTTCCTGTCTGCGCATGATCGTTTCGGAAAACCGGTATCCACTTTTCGGGATCATGGTCCGGGTGCGGAATCCGCAGCCCGCGTTCGCCGTCAGCGCCGCGGCCACAGCCCCGCGACCGAAAGCAGCAGCCAACTCCCAATCAGGAGGATGCCGCCGGTCGGCGCGGCCATCGGAAACAACGCGTGGCCGCTGAACTGCCGCAGCGAAAGGTCGCCCGCGAACAAGGCGGCGCCGATGACGAAGCCGCACCCGGCAGCTAGTCCGGGAATGCGGTGGACGATGCCGCGCTCGCATAGCAGGACGGCGGCCAGAATGGCGCTGGCGTGGAACAGCAGCATCGACGACGCCGGGGCGAGCCGGGAGGCATCCGGCACGTGCGCGGCGGCGGCGCCGAGCGCCACGCCGGCGGCGCCTGCGATTCCGGCGCAGACGATCAAAACGCGCAGCAGCGGCGTCATGCGCCGCGTTCGTCGAGCAGGCGGATCATCGCCGCGCGCAGCTCAGGCATTCCGGCGCCGGTCCGCGAGGAGGTCATCAGCAATTCGGGAAAAGCGGCGGGATGTTTCGCCAGCACGGTCTTGGTGGCGGCGATCCGCTGTTCGAGTTCGGCTGCTTTGACCTGGTCCGCTTTGGTGAACACGATCTGATAGCTGACCGCGGACTTGTCGAGCGTCTTCAGGATGTCGAGGTCGACGTCCTTGAGGCCGTGGCGGCCGTCGATCAGCACATAGACCCGCGCCAGCGTGGCCCGGCCCTGCAGGAATCTGTGGATCAGCGACGTCCACGATGCCACCTTCGCCTTCGAGGCGGCGGCGTAGCCGTAGCCCGGCATGTCGACCAGCCGCAGGCCGGCATCCTTTGGGCCGTCGAAGAAGATCAGCTCCTGGGTGCGGCCCGGCGTATTGGAGGTCCGCGCCAGCGCATTGCGGCCGGTCAGCGCGTTGATCAGGCTGGATTTGCCGACATTGGAGCGGCCGGCGAAGGCGACCTCGAGGCCCGCCATTGGCGGCAGCGTCTCGATCGAGGGCGACGCCCAGATGAAATGCCAGTCGCCGGCGAAGACCTTGCGGCCCCGTTCGATCAGCGTTGGATTGATCGCGTCGGTCATATGATGACGTCCCGTTTGCAGCGGGTCATCCTTCGAGGCTTGCTGCGCTCGCACCTCGGGATGACGGCGCCACGGTGAGTCCTAGAGCGTTTTCGAGCGAAGCGGGTACCGGTTCGCGTGAAGAAAACGCGTCAGACCAAAAAGTCAGAGCTCCGGTTCTGATTCTATCAGAACCGGAAAAGCTCCAGAGCATGATCCGTAAACGGGGATGCCGGTTTCCGGAGCCGTCATCTGTGGTGCGCGACGCGAAGCGTCGCGCGCCGAAGGGTGACAGCGACGTCAGGTGCTACGTCAGGCCGTCTTCTTTGGTTTGACGACGGCGGATTTCAGATTGTCCCACAGCTCCACCTTCACGCCGTTGCGGCGCATGATGTAGGCCTGCTGGATCACCGAGAGCGTGTTGTTCCAGGCCCAGTAGATCACGAGACCCGCCGGGAAGTGCGCCAGCATGAAGGTGAAGATCACCGGCATCCAGGCGAAGATCATCTGCTGCGTCGGATCCGGCGGCTGCGGGTTGAGCTTCATCTGGAACCACATCGTGAAGCCCATCACCAGCGGCCAGACGCCGAGCACCAGATACGACCCGATCACCGGCAGCGTGCTCGGATCATAGGGAATCAGACCGAACAGATTGAAAAGGTTGGTCGGATCGGCCGCCGAGAGGTCGTGGATCCAGCCGAAGAACGGCGCGTGCCGCATTTCGATGGTGACGAACAACACCTTGTACAGCGAGAAGAACACCGGGATCTGCAGCAGCACCGGCAGACAGCCGGCGACCGGATTGATCTTCTCCTTTCGGTAGATCTCCATCATCTCCTGCTGCTGCTTCGCCTTGTCGTCCGGATGACGCTCTTTCAGCGCAAGCAATTGCGGCTGGATCGCTTTCATCTTCGCCATCGAGGCGTAGGACTTGTTCGCCAGCGGCAGGAAGATCAGCTTGACCAGTACCGTCACCAGCAGAATGGCGACGCCGAAATTCCCGACCAGGTGGAAGAAGAAGTCGAGCGCAAGGAACATCGGCTTGGTGATGAAGTAGAACCAGCCCCAGTCGATCAGCAGGTCGAAATGGTTCAGCCCGAGCTGCTGGTTGTAGCCGCCGAGCCCCGCGAACGGGAAGTTGATGCCGACGACGCGCGCTTCCTTGGCGCCCGCGAACAGCCGCGCGGTCGCGGTGGCGGTGCCGCCAATCGGAACGGTCTTGGCGTCTTCGAGATAGTCGGTCTGGTAGGTCCGGGTGGCGCCGACCTGGTTCGAGGAGAACCGCGCCTGAAGCTGCGCATTGGTGTCGGGCAGCAGCGCCGACGCCCAGTATTTGTCGGTGATGCCCATCCAGGCGTTGGTGGCCTTGAAACCGACCGTCTTGGCTTCGTCGATCTTGGCGTAGCCGTATTCCTGCAGACCCTGCTCGCCGAGATAGCCGATCAGGCCTTCATGCAGGATGTAGAAGCCTTCGACATGCGGGGTGCCGTGGCGCGAGATCAGCGCGAACGGATACAACGTCACCGGGCCGCCGCCGACATTGGTGACGTCGTCCTTGATCGTGAACAAGTAGCGATCGTCGACCGCGATCTGGCGGCGGAAGGTGAGGCCCTCGCCGTTGTCCCATTTCAGCGTTACCGGATTGGCCGGCGTCAGCGCGCCGCTGCCTTCCTGCTCCCACAGCGTGTTCTGGTCGGGCAGCTTGACGTTCGAGCCCGCGGCGCCGACCCAGCCGAACTCGGCGTAATAGGGATTGGCGCTGCCGGACGGCGAGAACAGATGGATCGGCGCCGACTTCGGATCGACGGTTTCGTGGTACTGGCTCAGCGACAGATCGTCGATCCGCGCGCCCTTCAGCGACAGCGTGCCGTCGAGCCGCGGGGTCTCGACCTTGATCCGCGGCGAGGCCGCAATCGCGGCGTCACGGCTGACCACCGGCGCATTGGCGGCCGGCTGGTTGGCAGGCGCGCCCGGAGCACCCGGAGCCGCCGGAGCATTCGGCGCGCCGGGAGTCGTGGCCGCCGGCGGGGTCTGCTGCTTGGCAGCCTCTTGCTGCTGCGCCTGCTGTGCGGCGCGCTGCTTCTCCATCTGCGGGATGTTGAAGAAGTACTGCCAGCCGAGCAACACGAGGCCCGACAGAATCACGGCGAGGATGGTGTTGCGATTGTCGGTCATCGGGTCAGGTCTCGCTTCAATCCGGTTTCGACGATCGCCGCGCAATGCGGTCGAGCGCGGAGCGCAAATCGCCGAGCATGACAGCAAAGTCGCGGCTCAACGCCGCACGGCGGCCGACCAGCACATAATCGCTGTTTGGCAGCATGAAACTGCGGTCCGCGCGCTTGACCAATTCGCGCATTCTGCGGCGAATCCGGTTGCGCTCGGTCGCGGTGCCGATCTTTTTGGTCACGGTGAACCCGACCCGGACCGGGCCTTCGTCATCGCGGCGTCGGCCTTGCAGCACGAAGGCAGGCCCACTGATCCGCAGCCCGCCGGCAACGGCGATGAAGTCCGCCCGCTGCCGTAACCGGTCCATGATCTGATCTCGGGATGGCCCGCTCAGGCGCTCAGACGCTTGCGTCCGCGGGCGCGGCGCGCCGCCAGCACCTTTCGGCCACCAGCGGTGGCAAGACGGGCACGAAAGCCGTGACGGCGCTTGCGCACCAATTTGCTCGGTTGATAAGTCCGCTTCACGGGTCGTTCTCCGCAGGCCGGGTAAGTTATTCAGAAGATTGAGGTAAGCCCGATGATGAGGCTCACAGATGAGCCGTAAGCAGCCCAAAAAATGAACCGCCCCGGTCGAGCCGGGCCATCGCGGACAGTTGGCGCGGCTTATACGGGACCGACCTGGTCTCGTCAATTGCGCGCGACGCCGCTTTTGCCGGATCGGTCCGCCGATTCTCGCCAAGCCGGCGTTAGGCATAGCAGGCCCCGAAACCCGAGCCTGCGCAAGCCGTAAATGATTGAACGGTAATTTGACCTGGCGCGGTTCAAAGCGCATTTTAACATTGGTGCTTTGCGCCGATCCAGGCGAAAGCGGAAAGTCAGGACAATTCGGGTGCAGGCAGCGGATCGACAGCCTGAAACGCGCGTATGGCGGCGAGGCCTGGAGCCGAAGATCGGCTTGTCCGGGAAGCTGCTGCTGCTGACGATTCCGCTGATCCTGATCGCGGAAATCCTGATCTATGTGCCGTCGATCGCGAATTTCCGTCTGAATCGGCTGAATGATCGGCTCGCAGCCGCGAGCACCGCAGCGCTGGTGCTGGACGCCTCGGCATCCGGGACGGTGCCGGATACGCTGGCGCGGCAGGTCCTCGACAGCATCGACGCCCGCGCGGTGGCGATCAAGATGGGCCAGCAACGTCGCCTGCTGGCGAGTTCCAATGTGCCCACGACGATCGACTATGTCGTCGACATGCGCAATGTCACGCCGTGGGGCGCGATCATCGACGCCTTCGTCGTCATGCTCGAGAGCGGCAACCAGACCATCCGGGTGATGGGGCCGACCGAAGGCAACGCCCAATTCATCGAGGTGGTGATCGACGAGGCGCCGTTGCGGATCGCGATGTATCGCTTCTCCAGCAATCTGCTGCTGGTGTCGCTGACCATCACCAGCCTGACCACGGCGCTGATCTATCTCGCGCTGCATTTCCTGTTCGTGCGGCCGATGCGGCGGCTGACCGCCAATATGGTCAATTTCCGCCGCGATCCGGAAAGCCCGGCCTCGATCGTGGTCCCCGGTCCGCGCGGCGACGAAATCGGCCTCGCCGAGCGCGAGCTGTCGGATATGCAGCGCGATCTGGTGTCGATGCTGCATCAGAAGAGCCGGCTCGCCGCGCTCGGCCTCGCGGTGTCGAAGATCAATCACGATCTGCGCAATCTGCTGGCATCGTCGCAGCTGCTGTCCGACCAGCTCTCCAGCGTTCCCGATCCGCGGGTGCAGCGCTTCGCCCCGAAGCTGGTGCGCTCGCTCGAGCGCGCGATCGCCTTCTGCCAGTCGACACTGTCCTACGGTCGGGCCCAGGAAGCCGCGCCGGACCGCCGCGTCATTCTGATCGAGCCGGTGGTCAACGAGGTGCGCGAGACCGCAGGGCTGGCGTCCGATACCGGGGTCAGCTCGATCACCTGGGTCTCCGCGATCGAGCGCGGCCTGACCATGGACGCCGATCCGGACCAGCTGTTCCGGGTACTGCTCAATCTGGTGCGCAACGCCGCGCAGGCTCTGGAAGGCCAGCCGCGCAACGAGGTCGCCCTGCAGCAGATCCGGATTACCGGCCGCCGCGAGGGGTCGGTGACGATTCTCGAAGTCTCCGACACCGGCCCCGGCGTGCCGCAAAAGGCCCGCGACCATCTGTTCGAGGCGTTCCACGGCTCGGCGAGGGCCGGCGGCTCTGGCCTTGGCCTGGCGATCGCGGCGGAGCTGGTGCGCGCCCATGGCGGCGACATCAAGCTGGTCGAGGGCACGCTGGGCGCGACATTCCGGCTTTCGATCCCCGATCGTCCGGTCGATCTGTACAGCCTGCGCAACGAACGCGCCCGGGCCTGACGCGATCCTCAAGAAAGCTCGCGAGCAGCGCTTGCCAATCAGAACGGGAGCCGCTAGCTATGCGGCCTTCGCAGCGCCTGTCGCTGCGGAACGCCGGCGGCTCCGGGTTAAACCCTGCGAGACCCGCGGCAGAGGCGCCCGTAGCTCAGCTGGATAGAGCACCAGACTACGAATCTGGGGGTCAGAGGTTCGAATCCTTTCGGGCGCGCCATTTGCGTACAAAACCACCGACATTTCCGTTCTCGGTGTTTGCCGGCAATGGCAGCCTGGAGGATATCCTTGCTGCCGACGATCCGGATAGCATGATCGTCGACCTCGACCGCGTCGATGATTAAGCGGATATAGCTCTTGCGGGTGTTGGTGTCCCCCTTAACCAGTTTTGTGTTCATCATTCGGGCGAATGCGTCGAATTTCTCCGCGTTGACGGCGGCCGCCATGCCGCATTCGGCGCGGGCATGGTCGAGGGCCGCCTTGGCCCGCTCCCGTTGTGCCTTCAGGGAGGCCGACCGCTCTCGTAGGATGTCGTCGAGCTCAACGATGCCGTCTTCAATAGAGCGATAAAGTCGCTTCATGCGATCTTCGCAGTCGGTGAATTGCCTCTGCAGAGCCAACAGCCGGTCGTCGGCGGACTCGCTCTTCGCCGCCTGGCGCTCGATCAGCGACTTCAGGCGGCCGACGGACGAAAGCCACGCTGATCCACCGCCGAACGGGCAATCTCCGGGCCGTCCAGCTGCTGTTTGGTCAACAGCGTACGCCTATATTCTGTTAGGCAACCTCCGTAATGCGCGCGACGGCTTGAGCAGTACCGAAATCGAGCGCCGAAGCCGGCACTGGGGGACCGAACAGATATCCCTGGAAGTAGTCGACGCCCGCCTCCCGCAGCAGCTCGAACTGACGCACAGTCTCAACGCCTTCGGCGACAGTCGAGATACCCAATCCTCGCGCTAGGGTTATTACCGAGGAGACGATTGCGGCGCAGTCGCGTCGGTCGATCAGGTTCATGCTGAAGAACTTGTCGATTTTGATTTGATCGAACGGAAACCTCGTCAGATAGCTGAGCGACGAGTATCCTGTCCCGAAATCGTCTAGGGCGACCGATACCCCGAGCGCCCGTAGCTGCCTAATGACGGCGAGGTTGTTGACTTCGTCCTCCAGAAACACGGTTTCCGTGATCTCCACCTCCAAGCGTCCGGGAGGCAGCCCAGAGAATCGCAGAGCTTGCGTCACAGTGTCGACCAACTTGCCGCGAGTCAGCTGGATCGGAGAGAGATTGATCGCGAGTTTGATGGGGGCCGGCCAGCGAATGGCTTCGGTGGTAGCCTCCGTCAGAACCCATTCGCCGAGTTTCTCGATCAGGCCGGTTTCCTCCGCGATCGGAATGAATTCGGACGGCGGCACGAAGCCTCGCCTTGGGTGGCGCCAGCGGAGCAGCGCCTCCGCGCCGATCACTCGTCCAGACCTTGCGTCCACTTGAGGCTGATAGTACAGATCGAATTCTCGGTGCAGAATGGCTTGTCGCAGCTCTCCTTCGAGTTGTTGGCGCGCATTGGCACGATCCTTCATCGCCGTTTCGAAGGTGACGTATCCGTTTCGACCGGCCGCCTTGGCTTGATAGAGCGCGAGGTCGGCGTTTTTGATCAGTTCGTCGGAATCCGTGCCGTGCTGGGGGGCCAGCGCGATCCCCGCGCTGGTGCTGATGACGAGCTGATGTCCTTCGATTTCGATCGGATCGATCAGACAATTGACGATACGGTCCGCGAATGCCACCGCCTCTTCGTAGGAGTCCTTCGTCCTCGTCTGCAGCACGGCGAACTCGTCACCGCCGAGTCGCGCCAGGACATCCGTTTCGCGGATGCACGCCTTGAGTCGCGAGACGACCGCGCGCAGCAAGGCATCCCCCGCCGGATGTCCGAGCGAATCGTTGACCAGCTTGAAGCGGTCGAGGTCCAGCATGATGACCGAGAAGGTCTCACCCCAGCGGCGCAGGCGTGCACAAGCCTCATCCATCCTTTCGTGGAAGGCTCCGCGGTTGAGCAGGCCGGTCAACAGATCGTGGCGGGCCATATGGGCGATTTGCTGTTCGCTGCGATAGCGTTCGGTGATGTCCTCGTGCACCGTCATCCAGCCACCACCTGCGACTGGTTGACAGCGCACCAGGATCGCCCGCCCGTCTAGAAGCGAACTCACTTCGGAGATCTCGTGCGAAGATCGACCAAGCCGACGTTCCGACCAGGTTTCCACGAACGTCCCGCGTTCCCGGCACACCGACTGGATCGCGCTCAAAGGAACACCGCACTCGATTTCGTCGGGTTCCAGAGAGTAGATTTCGGAGAATCGTGCATTCGACACCACCACCTTGCGGTCGCCGTCGAACATGCACAGCCCATGGAGAAAGTTGTTGAGTGCCGCATCCAGGCGCAGGTTCGACAGTTCTAGCGTTCGGCTCATCGACAGCAGATGGTTCTCGGTGCGTTCGCGTTCCGCGAGTTCGCGAGCGAGACGCCGATTCGCCAGTCGCAGTTCGAGCTGGTCGGCGACCAGCGACGCCAGCTCTCTGAGCGTCTCCAGCTGCGCTTTTCCGAGGAGGCGCGGGACCTTGTCGATCGCGCAGAGCACGCCGATAGGGAAGCCATCCGCGGTTCGTATCGGGGCACCTGCGTAGAACCGCATGCCGCCCGGTGCGGTCACCAGCGGGTTGTCGTGGAACCGCGGATCGATCGTCGCATCCGCAACGACGAGCGGGCGCTCAAAAAGGATCGCATGCGCGCAGAACGCTATATCGCGCGGTGTCTGTTGATCGCCGACATTGATCCGGGCCTTGAACCATTGACGCTCTCTGTCGACAAAGCTGATCACGGCCGAGGGGGCGCCGATGGCCCGGACGACCAGCCGAGGGAATATGTCGAAACAATCCTCCGGCGGGGTATCGAGAATATCATATCGGCGCAGCGCGGCGAGCCGCGCCTGCTCGTTGTCCGGAAGCGGGGCTGAGATCATAGCCGCGTTCCAGTGCACTTGGCGAGAGTTCGGCGGTTTGGGCGGCTATCTTGCGACATCTCGACACCTCGGCTTCACAAATATCCGACGACGGTCGATTGACGCATCGACGCCGCTCCCAACCCCCTCACGCCGCTCGCACCGTCTCCACGAAACGGGTGACCTCGTCCTTGAGCCGGTTGCTGTCCCGCGACAGCGATTGCACAGCCGCCAGCACTTGGGTCGACGCCGAACCGGTCTCAGTGGCGCCCCGCTGAACATCGCAGATGTTCGACGAGACCTGCTGGGTGCCTTGCGCGGCCTGCTGCACGTTGCGGGAGATCTCCTGCGTGGCCGCGCCCTGTTCCTCCACCGCGGAGGCGATCGTCGAGGCGATCTCCGACATCCGCTCGATGGTACCGCCGATCTCCCGGATGGCCCCGACCGAATCCTGGGTCGCGGCCTGCATTCCGGAAACTTGCTGGCTGATCTCCCCGGTGGCCTTGGCCGTCTGCTCGGCGAGCGCCTTGACCTCCTGAGCCACGACCGCGAAGCCGCGGCCGGCGTCGCCGGCGCGGGCTGCCTCGATGGTGGCGTTGAGCGCCAGCAGATTGGTCTGGCCGGCGATGGTGTTGATCAGATCGACGACGTCGCCGATCCGATTCGCTGCGTCGGCAAGTTGACCGATGCGATCGTTGGTCTTGCGGGCCTGATCGACAGCCTCGCCCGCGATCCGCGCCGAAGTCTGCACCTGACGGCTGATCTCGGATATCGACGACGCCATCTCCTCGGTCGCGGACGCCACCGACTGGACGTTGGCGGAAGCCTGTTCGGATGCCGCTGCCACAGTCGTGGCAAGCTGCTGAGAACGGTCCGCGGTCGTGGTCAGCGACCCCGCGGAAGCTTCGAGCTCGGTGGACGCCGAGGTCACGGTCTGAATAATCTCACCGACTGCGCCTTCAAAATTGTCGGCAAGCCGATGCATCTCCGCCTTATGTTCGGCAGCGACCCGGCTCTCCGCTTCTTCTTGCTCGGTCTTCAAACGTTCCACTTCAAGAGCGTTGCGCTTGAACACCTCGACTGTGCACGCCATTAAGCCGATCTCGTCGAGGCGGCCAGAGCCTGGGACATCGACGCGAAGATTCCCGCCGGCTAATTCCTTCATTGCACCCGACATCCGAATGATCGGACGGGAGATTGCGCGGCCGATCAGCCAGGCGAGCACCAGGCCTATTGCCACCGCACCGACTGTGATGATCAGGATTTGGCTCTTGGTGTCGTCGAGCAATGCTTCGGTGTTCTTGGCGATCATCTGCTGGTCGGCAATCCCGGACTGCTTGATGCTCGCCGCACCGTCCGCGATCACCGTCGCGACTTTCGGCATCGCGCCATTGACCAGCACTTCGACCTCGTGAGCGACGCGCGAGGCCTTTTGATAAGCATCCGCGTAGTTCTTGATGTCGACCTCGATCTCGCCGATTTGCTTGCGGCCGGCCGATAAACCGATCGCAATCTTCAGCGCCGACATCGCTCCCCTGAGGTCGACCAAGGCCTTCTCCGCGGCGTCCGCGGCGGCCTGGTCGTGACGACCCAGCACCTTGTTGACATCGATTCTCAACAGTAGCAGTTGCTTCACCGCCTCCGCGACGAGGAGCGAAGTGGTCTCTCCGCCCACCTCGGCCGTAGTCGCTGCTTGAAGTTGCTCGAGCTTGAGCCGTGCCTTCTGACCGGTGGGATCCAGCACCTCTCGGATCAGCGTGCTCTGCTCGCGACGCATCCGGATCACGTCTGCGAACGACGTGGTGTACGCTTCGAATGTCTGACTGATCTCCCTCATCTTGGCCAAGCGAGACGGATCGTGGATCTCCTTCAGGCCCTGCGCGATGCTCTCCCGTAGGGCGTTCTGCCGGCTCTCGGCCTCGTGGATCAGCGCTTCGTCACCGGTGAGGCTGTATTCGCGCACGAACCGACGAAAGGCGGTGAAGCCGCGATCGACGTCGCGGACGATGCCCACGACCTGCACGCGCTGGTCGAGCGCCACAAAGGCCTGCCTGACATTTTCGAATGAGAAATAATTCAGGACGGCGAGAACCACCATCAGGACCTGGATCAGAACAAATCCGACCGCGACCTTGGTGCCGATTTTCCTGTTGGTGAACAAGTCCAATAATCCGGACGTTCGCGGTTCGGAGCTGCGCGTGGTTTTGATGGTCATTTCAGGATTCCCGTCGATAGCTTCTGATGCCCACTCATTCAGACCTGGCCGCGATCCCGGTCGGCGCGACAACGACAAGCGAAGTACTTCATTGAACAGTATGGCCGGAGGAACTCCTGCACGGACGGAGGAAACTTGCACTGGGGAGCTCGAAGGACGGAGTCGTTGTTTGCTACAGGCCGACGCCGACCGTTTGTCGTCCATCCGAACAGTGTGTCGATCCGGCCCCGCTCAGGCGGCCAAGCGTCCCCGTGAAAGAATCATTTCGAACCAAACTGTCGGATGTTGAGATTGGCGCGTATAACTTGCGTTCTTGCTAATTCTTATTGCCGTGCATTGCCGGCGCGGGTTGATCTGCGTCGTCCAGCGCGTCTCTTGCGATATTTTCGTCATATCGATCTGACAATTGAACGCGGTGAGGTGCTCCGCTATTCGCCGCACCGATCGCGGCACTTGCTACCACCCTTCATGCCGCTGGCCGCGATTGATTCGCCGGTCATTCGTCCCGGCTGGAACGTCCAGGAAAACGACCTGCCCGGGATGATGTCTTCGATCTCGGGGCGGCAGATCAGCAGCCAACGCGTAGAGCGCCACCGTTCATCGGACTGCGGGAGAACGAGCTGGACCCACAGGAATGAAAACAACTTTCACTCGCAGATTCGCTCGTTCGGCATCCGGACAGGCGATGCGGTTTCTGGTCGTGCTCCGGGAAATCGAGCCTGATCCGGATTGATTGGGGGCAATCACTAGAACGATGTCGGGAGCTAACAATATTGCGTCGCCGATTCGACTCGAACTGGAGAACTGCATTGGCCGAACCGAAGAGGGTGTCTGCGGTGGACCGTGCAAGCGAACAGGTCGGGAGGCCCCCCCGATCCGCGATCAGGTCATGGTCTCAAAGAAAGATCGAGGTGGGATACTGGTCTATCGACTGGCCGGGCGTTGTTCAAAGAGAGATGTCTCTCTCCACCAAAGCCTTCTGCGAACTATCGATGGTGTTGACGCCTGTGGACGACATGACTTTGCTCTGCGGTGAAACCACCATAAGAACCGGCCCGCTTCAGAGCGGGCGATTTCGCGTCGCGCCAGCCAACGCCACCCTATCGGCGAGCGTTTCGGCGAGTAGCACCGTCAAATTTCTGAAAGTATTCTTCGCGGAGGAGACGGCGCGCGCGATCGGCTCGGCGATCCATTCTCATTCGATCGATATCGAAATGGAAGATCCAATGCTGGGCACGGACGACCCGTTCCTGGTCTCCCTCGGCAGAGAAGTAGTCGAAAACATCAATGATCCCCGGCCCACGAGCCGTGCCTTCGCCGAAGAAGCAGCGATCTTGATGGCCGGGAGGGTCGTTTCCCACTATTCGACAGCGCGCTACTGCACCAGCATGGCGGTTCGATCTCGCGGTCTGGATCCTGACCTCGACCGAGCACTGCAACTGATGCGGGATCACATCTGTGGCACCATCGATCTCGGAATGCTTGCGACGTCCGTCGACATGCCGGCATTCTCGTTTGTCCGCGCCTTCCAGAAGAAGTACGGCTTGTCTCCAATCCGATATCATCGCCATATGAGGATGGAACAGGCCAAGACGCTGCTATCAACGACAGCGTTCCCGATTGGCAAGATATCGAACATGCTGGGTTTCAGTGAATCGAGCCATTTCGTGTCAGCGTTTCGGAAGGCGACGGGTCGCACGCCACTGGCATATCGCCGCACTCGAAGTTGATCCCGCGACATCGCGGCTTGGTGACTGCGATTACGCTTATCGCGACGACGTCAGGATTTCGCTTCCACGACCGCACCACTTCTGGCGTCCCGTTGCGAAGGGTGATCTGTAAGGTCGGCGCCGACAGCAAGAATATCGTCATTGCTACCCGATGGCCTGAGCTGCGTTTGGGTCGGCCAGGACCGCAATGCAAGACTGTGTGGAAGCGCCCCGCTGCACGCGGCTGGTCGGGTCGACAGCGCCGCTGGTGGTCGCGTCCGAGTCGCCACTCTCAGACAGGAGGGGGCCTTGGTCTCTACGACAAAGTAAACCTCATACATTGAGTCTGCTATGGCTCACGAGCGGCGAAGCTCAATTGCGGGCAGATGTCCGCTGTTCAACCGACTGCAGCCTATCGCCCGTGAACTTGGCCATAACCGCGAGGAACCCGGAACGGGTAACACCTGCAGAATTGTAGCGCTATTTCAATAACATACGAGTTCGCAGTTTTGTTCTGAATGGCGCGCCATTTGCGGACAGACTGCGACACTGGTCGCATGGACGTTTTTCCTGCGAGGACCTGTTCGCGCGCGGCGCTGCCTGGGATGATCCGGACGGCGTGGTCGTCCGCTTCAATCTGATCGATCACGGACCGAGAATTGGCCTTTCGAAACGGAGCTCCATAGCCGGCACTATCTGCCGCGTTGATGATTGACGGGATAGTCACTCGAATCTTACAGCGTCGCTTGGGCGCCGAATGTAGGCGCCGTCCACTCCACGCCTCACCGAAACGGCGCGCCATCGGATACCGGGGTGGTCTCGCTTAGCAATCGTTCTGTTTCCTTGATGGCCGCTGTCTGCGGCCTGTATTGAATGCGCAGAACGAAAGGATGGCGTGTTCCATCGGATCGATGTTACGGGCCACGATGGCTGTCACCTCGCTTATGCGGGAGCTGGCGTGTGGCCAAATCGAAGAGGATGGTGGTCAGGTGGTCGAGCGGGTCAGCCACCGGGTCGCCTCTTGTATCTCGGAGATCGTCAAAATCGGTTCGCGCGAAGCGGTGTCCGAGAACCCGACGCATCCTTACACCAAGCGTCTGCTCGCGGTGGCGCTGATCCGCGGCAGTGCTTCGTTGCGAAGGAGCTCACGGCAAGCCGAGATCAAGAGTCCGTGCGCGCGCCGGCCTACGACGTGCTTCAGCGCAACTACCGAGTAGTATCGCCTGGCCATTCTGTGCAGGTCCGGGGTGAAGAATAGGGCGGTGCCTGAGCGGCTCGGCCCGCACGGCACCGTCTTGAAATTGGTCGAAAGGGGATGACCGAGCGGGATTCCCTTCGCCAAAACTGGCACGACGAACAATCTGCGCGTGGTTCAAATAGGTGCCGGACTTTGACAGAGTTGTTTCAGCGCGGCACCGCGGCGTTTCATAACTTGACCGCTGTTTGCACCATGCTCGAGCCAGGGCTATCTAGTAACTTTGAGGAATTCGTAGTTCTGTTAGGTGCGCCATTTGCCGACAGAGCTGCAACCCTGGCCACAGGGTCGGTTTAGTGCGGTGACCTGTTCGAGCGTCGCGCGGTCTCTGATGATCCGGACGGTGTTCTCGTCCACTTCGATCCGATCGACCACGGCCCGAAATTTGGCCTTCCGGCACGGAGCCCCGCTATCGGCGATCTGCTCCCGCATGAATCGGCCAAGTTGCTCAACCGCTTCCGGTGCCGGCGAGATTGCCTCTGTGGGAGAAAGTGTGCGTCATAGGTTCTGCGCCTGGACGTTGGATTGGCGCTCGTAGCGATCGCCTGAGTGCTCGATGCTACGCGTAGAGGATTATGCCGCCGCGCGGGGCTCTGCAGCCTCCCCAATCTACGTGAGAACCTGGATGTTGGTCTCCTCAAATCGATTTCGTACAACGATAGCGATCGCGTCTGCGACCGCGCTGGCGGCGGGCGAAAGTGGACGGTCCACTCGGCGCAAAATCCCAATACTGCGAACTATATTGAGGCCTGAAAGAGGAATCGATGTTAGCGCGTGATGCCGTGGTGACGGTTTGGCTGTCTCGGGCAACAGCGCTACTCCAAGATTTTCCTCTAGCTGGCCCAAGACAGTGGAAAGCTGCGATACTTGGATCACAGTATTCAGATTGCGCGATTGCCGTTGCTCGATCTGACCAATCAAGCGCCCAATACCTGTTTCTTCAGTCATGCCAATATATGGCGTTTCGCACAGTTTTCCCCATCCAATGCTATGCAGTTTCGCAAAAGGATGGGCCCGGCTGCAGACGACCGAGAATTTTTCCGAAAAGAGCGGGGTGAAATCGATCTCTGTTGAGGGCGCATCGTTGGTACTGATCCCGAAGTCTGCCGCTGCGCTCTTCACCTGCTCCAGCACTTTGGCGCTGGTGTCGTCGCGAATTGAAATGGAGATCGCCGGATGCTGTTGCCTGCACCTGGCGATGGTGCTGGGCAAAAGGCGAACGGCAATTGATGACAGCGACGCGACGCGGACATTTCCTTTCCGAATGCTGATAGACGCGCTCACCGCCGAAAAGACCTTGTCGAGATCGCTAAGGATTCGTTCGAGTTCGGGCTGAAGGCCTTGGCCAACGGGGGTGATGTGAATTGACCGTGTCGATCGTGCAAATACGGGCATGCCAATGCCCGCTTCGAACTCCCGTATCATCAAGCTTACAGCTGCTTGCGTAAGTCCAAGCTCGTCTGCTGCGCGCGTAAAGCTTCGATATTTCGCAACGAGGAGAAACGCGCGGATCTGTCGAAGATTCATAAGTGCGCCTTGTGGATTGAGTTGTTTATTTAATTTGATTTACGAGCGGAGGCTGTTCTAGTCAATGGACATCAAGGGAGAACGCCCCGCACGACGTCCAACGCGAGACGTTGAGCGCGTCTCTACGCTCGCGAGCAAATTGGAGTGGATTAGTTGGTTACAGTCATTCGCAACGCAAAGGTGTTCGCGCCCCAGTGTCTGGGCGAAAAGGACATCGTGATTAGCTCTGAGCGGATCGTGGACATCGTGGACCGTGGAACTTTCAAGGCGAGCGGAATCGAACTGACTGAAATCGACGCGGCGGGAAAAGTGGTCTGCCCCGGCTTTGTCGATAATCACGTCCATGTCCTCGGCGGTGGCGGTGGCCTTGGCTTTGCAAGCCGCGCGCCGGAGCTGCAGACCAGCCAGCTGGTTCGCGCGGGCATCACAAGTGTGATTGGCATGCTGGGCTTCGACGCCACGACGAAGAATATGGCGTCGCTGGTTGCGAAGACGAAGGCCTTCATCCAGGATGGCATCAGCGCCTATTGCGTCACCGGGGCGACGCTAGAGCATCCGATCCCCACGCTGACCGGGCGCATCCGCACCGACTTAGCTTACGTCAATGAGATCATTGGCGTCGGAGAGATTTCGATCTCCGAACTGGGTTATGGTTATGACAGCTTCGGCGCCGGCGCCCAGTACATCGCCAAGGCTGCGACGGAGAGCCTCCTTGCCGGTCGCTTGTCGGGTAAGTCGGGTTATTTGTGCCTTCAGGTTCCCCCTTATCTCAAGCAGGTGTTGCGCCCAGTATTCGACATTGTCGATCGCACAGGGCTTCCGATCACTCAGTTCCTACCCTCTCACGTCAACCAGACTGATGGTTACATGAGCGATGCCATCGATTGGGGTAAGCGCGGCGGATATGTCGATATTGGCGCGAACTACTCGCCGGAGAACAATTTCTCACGCGCGACTCTGCCGTCAAAGGCATACGGAATTCTCCGGGCGGCTGGAGTGCCGGCAAGCCGGATCACGATGAGCTCCGACGGCAATGGCGCGCCCCCGAAAGAAGAGGCTGGCGAGAACAAGCCGAAGGTTGCGAACTATATGCCGGTGCGCTCGCTGCATGCCGTATGGAAGCGATGGGTGCGTGAGGAAGGCGTGGATATCGCCGAGGCTCTCGGACCGGTAACGAGCAATCCCGCAGCGATCGCTGGCCTGTCGAGCAAGGGCAAGCTCGCCCGTGGCGCGGATGCGGATCTTGTATTCCTGGATGACGACCTCAATATCGAAACAGTTGTGGCGCGTGGCGTTGTCCATTTCTCATCCGGCGATCTGATTCGCCAGGGGATGTTCGACAGAACGATCCTCAATGAGCTCGGCATAGTTGCCTGACAAGAAGTGAATGCTTGGACGATGTCAGCAGATAGCGTGCCCGTCTTGGAATGCGATTTCCTCATCATCGGAGGTGGTTCGGCAGGTTGCGTGCTGGCACATCGGCTGTCGTCGGACTTCGGCGTGCGCGTGCTGCTGGTCGAAGCCGGGCGTGATCAGCCGCCTGATCAGGTCGAGCCGGACCTCCTCAGCAGCTATCCGCGGGCAGCCTATTTCGATCCGAAGAACACATGGTCCAATCTCAAGGTTGCCATCACCAGCCCGCCGCATAACCAGCCGCAGTTGCCGTCCCGGATCACGCGCTATGAACAGGCGCGTGTAATCGGCGGTGGATCAAGCATCAACGACATGCAGGCAAATCGCGGCATTCCGCTCGACTATGACGAGTGGGAGGCACAGGGAGCGTCCGGCTGGTCGTGGTCGGACGTTCTGCCATATTTCATCAAGCTCGAACGGGACATGGACTTCACTGGTCCGCTTCACGGCAAGGACGGTCGAATTCCGGTCCGCCGAATCCAGCGCAATGTCTGGCCCGATTTTTCAAAATCGGTCGCGGACTCCTTTGCCGGCGCAGGCTACGAAGCGCTGCAAGATCAGAATGCTCAGTTCACCGATGGCTACTTTCCGATTTCGATCTCAAACGCGTACGACCGCCGCGTTTCGGCTTCGACTGCGTATCTAGACAACAGCACCCGCCAGCGCAAGAATCTCACGATCCTCACCAACGTCACGGTCCAGCGACTGGTCGTCGAGGGACATACGGTGCGCGGTGCTGAAGCCAATACGGCCGCGGGGCCCGTCCGGATCTCCGCGCGTGAAACTATCGTTTCGGCCGGCGCGATTCATTCTCCTGCGCTGCTCATGCGCGCGGGCATCGGGCCGGGCGGGGACCTGCAAAAGATCGGCGTGTCCGTGATGGCGGACCGGTCGGGAGTCGGTCGGAATCTGAACGAGCATCCGGCATTGTCGCTGTCCGGTTGGATAAAGCCATTCGCGCGCCTTCCGAATAGCCTGACACGGCACATTCATGTTGCCCTGCGTTACAGTTCGGGTGTGCAGGATTGCGGACCGAGTGACATGTATATGTTCGGCCTCAGCAAGAGTGGCTGGCATCCGGTCGGCAAGCAGTTGGGCTCGCTGGTTGCGTTCGTCAACAAATCGTACTCGCGCGGACGAGTGACGCTGTCGACGTCCGATCCCGCCGCCGAGCCTGACGTCAATTTCGACATGCTGTCAGACTACCGCGATCTCGAACGCCTGAAGCTGGCCGTTCGTTTTGCAGGACGGCTGTTCGAAACGCCGCAGATGCAGGCCGTCACGTCCGACACGTTCCCGTCGAGCTACAGCGAACGCGTCCGCGACCTCAATCGGGTGACCACCAAGAACAAGGTTCTGACATCCATTCTGGCGAGTTGCCTGGACGGTCCGCACTGGTTCAGGCGGCAGCTCCTTCGCCGGCTGGTCGTCGAGGGACCGCAGATCGAGCACGTGCTAGCCGACGACGACGTTCTTGAGCAGTTCGTTCGCGGGGCTGTTCACGGGGTCTGGCATGCGTCTGGTACGTGCCGGATGGGACGGTTCGACGATAACGAAGCGGTTGTCGCCTCGGACGGACGAGTTCATGGCGTCGATGGTCTGCGAGTCATCGATGCTTCGATCATGCCTGCCGTTCCTCGCGCAAACACGAATATTCCGACGATCATGATCGCAGAGAAGATGAGCGACGCAATCCTGACGCAGTGGCGCGGACAGGGAGCAGGAAAGTGTCCTGCATGATCTTCAGAACGAGATTTTGGTCTCGCTCGTTTGATCGTCAATCCAACGATATTAGCGCTGTGCGCGAGCCGCGAGTCTGTACCATCGCTTCAATAGCTCAATAAAACAATAGGAGGAATACTTGGGCAATAAAATCAGATCGACACAGTTAGCGGGGCTTCTTTTCACTTCCGCGCTCGTAGCCGCGCCAGCGGCCTATGCCGATGTCAAGGTCGGCGCTCTCTATCCCTTCAGTGGCCAGCTTGCGCTGCTTGGGCAGGAGAGTGCACGCGGCCTCGAGATTGCGGTCGATGAAGTAAACAAGAAGGGTGGGCTGAAGGGTGAGAAGATCATCCTGGAACGCGGCGATGCCGTCGACAACAATCAGGCGGTTGGCGAAGCGCGAAGGTTGATCTCGCGCGAGCGTGTTAAGGCGATTTTCGGATCCTACTCGTCGGCGCGTTCGATCGCCGCTAGCCAAGTGGCCGAGCTTTCGCAAATTCCATACTTCGAGCTTGGCGCGGTCGCCGATGAAGTCACGACACGTAAAATGAACTATCTGTTCCGTACCAATCCGACCTCTGAGGATATGGCTCGCCTCGAGGTCAAAATTATCACGGAGAAGATTGCGCCGGATTTGGGCCGAGCGCCGAGAGACATCAAGGTGGCCGTTATTCACGAGGACGGCAGCTATGGCTCTTCCGTTGCCGCCCATCAGAAGCGGCTGGTCGTCGGAGCGGGTCTCAACCTCGTCAGCGTTCAGTCCTATTCTCCGGCGACCATCGACATGTCGTCCATCGTCCTTGACCTGAAACAGCGCGGCGTCGATGTCGTCCTTCAAAACTCTTTTCAGAACGATACGACGCTGTTCCTGCAGCAGGCCAGGGAAGCAGGGTTCAAGCCGAAGGCCATTATTGGCGCCGGCGGTGGATACTCCATGCAGCCTACGCTCGAGGCCGTTGGTCAGGCGACGATGGAGGGCGTTCTCGTCGTCGATTTCCCGCAATTCAAAATGAGCATGGAGGGAACGCCGGGTCTGAGGGAATTTGTCGCAGCATATCAGGCCAAATATGGAACGCTGCCGCGGTCCGGTCATTCGCTCGTCAACTACTTCGGTGCGAAAGCTATTCTTGAATCGATGAGCAAGCTCGATGATCTGAACGCCAAGATGGTCGTTTCGGAAATCAAGAAGCTCGATGTTCCGGATGGGGCGACCGCAGTCGGCTTCGGAGTCAAGTTCGATGATGAAAATCAGAATTTGCGTGCGCGAATGAGCGGCATGCAATGGCAAGGTGGCGAGCTGGTCACGGTGTTTCCGGACACGATCGCAATCAGTCCGATGAAGTTCGCTAAGTAAGATATCGAAAGGTTGCCGGCGACGCCAAGTCGCTGGCAACCTCCGACTCGGGAGGAAGACGTGGATACGTTCTGGCAAATCATCGCCAACGGAATCATGCTTGGTGCGCTTTACGCGATCGTTAGCGTCGGACTGACGCTGATATTCGGCATCATCAAGGTTATCAATTTCGCTCATGGAGAGTTTCTCATGATCGGAATGTATCTCACATATGTGCTGACCAATGCCGTTGGCATTCATCCTTATGCGACCATCGTGCTGGTCGTTCCAATCCTGTTTTGTTTGGGCGCATTGACCCAGAAGCTCCTTATACAGCCGTTGATGTCAGCGCAGGACGATCATATCCAGATTCTTGCAACGGTCGGTCTGTCGACGGCGTTGATCAATCTGGCGCTCCTGGTTTTCGGCGCCGACGTCGCCAGTACGCCGCCTCACGGCCTGCGAACCTCCGTCGAACTCGGGCCTGTTCGTGTGTTGATCGGTCAGTTGTTGATCTTCGTGCTGTCCATCGTTGTCGTGTTGGCTCTGCAGCTGTTCCTGTCTCGCTCGCAGACTGGCCGCGCTGTCCGCGCTGTCGCGCAGAACAGGGCGGCGGCCCAGATTATGGGCATCAACGTCAACTGGATATTCGTCCTCACATTTGGGGTTGGATCCGCGTGCGTCGGCGTTGCGGCAGTAGCGGTTGCGCCACTCTATCCGTCATCGCCAAGCATCGGGACATACTTCGCATTGACGTGCTTCGTCGTCGTCGTCTTGGGCGGCCTAGGCTCGATCGGTGGCGCGTTCGTCGGTGCGATGATCATCGGTCTTATCGATAGCTTTGCAGGCTTCTATCTAGGGTCAGACCTCCGCGAAATCGCTGTTTTCGGCGTTTTCCTCCTGCTTCTGATCGTCAAGCCGACGGGTCTTTTCAGTGCGCGCCTGAACCTCTCCCATGTGTCCCAATGACCGCTATGTCGTTGTCTTCAAACCCACATAAAGAGTCAGCGGTGCGATTCTCATTGCTCTACAAGGTGTTGCTTGCATCGTTGCTGTGCGCGCTCCTGATCGTACCGGTCTCGATGGACGATCAGTTCGTCTATCACATCTTCATCACGATATGCATATTCGCTGCGCTTTCGTCGGCTTGGAACATCGTCGGCGGTTTTGCAGGACAGCTGTCGCTTGGTCATACCATCTTCTACGGAATCGGCTCATACGCCGGGATCATTCTCATGAATCTCGGCGTCAGCCCGTGGATCGGGCTATTTGTCGGGGCTGCGGTTTCCGTGGTTGTAGCAATTGCTATCAGCTATCCGTGCTTCCGGCTCAAGGGGCCGTTCTTCGCGCTTGCAACCATCGCGTTCCTGGAAGTGTTTCGTGCGCTGGCTTTGCACTGGAAGGAGTTCACAGGCGGTGCCACCGGGGCAATGATTCCCCTCAAGATCGGCCTGGAATGGATGGTGTTCCAGGAAAGGCTACCTCAGCTCCTTATCGCGTTTGGGTTGGTCCTGCTGACGCTTATCGTATCCTGGTGGATCCACTCGCATCGGATTGGCTTCTACCTCATCGCGACACGCGAGCGGGAGTCCGCCGCAAACGCTGCTGGGGTCAACACCGTAAAGGTGCGTCTCATTGCTGTCGCCGTATCAGCTGCGTTGACATCGCTGGTCGGCACCTTCCATGCGATCTATCTTAGCTTCATCGAGCCTGCCGCAGCGTTTTCGCTGACGACGTCGATCCAAATCGTGATGTTTGCGCTGGTCGGTGGGCTCGGCACAGTGGTTGGCCCGCTGCTCGGCGCTGTAATTCTTGTGCCGATTTCCGAACTAGCACGCGGATGGCTTGGTGCGCATGCCGCGGGTCTGCATGGCTTCGTCTACGGGTTGGTCCTGATGCTGGTTGCGCTCTTCATGCCGAGCGGCTTGATGGGGTTGCTGCCGCGAGGGAAACCGCAAACGTCAGATGATCCGCAGGTCGATCGTCCTGGCGTGTCGGCGACGTCAGCGCCGGCGGCCGTGCCGGTGGAGAGTAAAGCTGAGATAATGCGCGTTGAGCATTTGGAAAAAAGCTTCGGCGGTCTCCGTGTCACCAACAATGTCAGCTTCAATTTGCGGGAGGGCGAAATCCTTGGGTTGATCGGACCGAACGGCGCCGGCAAGACGACGCTGTTCAACCAGCTATCCGGATTTCTGGCGCCCGATAGCGGATCGGTGTCAGTTCGCGACAGGGATGGCGTTTGGCGCAACCCGTCGACGCCAGCCGACTTCGCGGCCATCGGCATAGGACGCACCTTCCAGATCGCCCAGCCCTTCGCCGCGATGACGGTCGAGGAGAACATCATGGTCGGCGCGTTCCATCGCTTCGCTGATGTGCGTGAGGCGCGTGAGGTTGCGCGCGAGACGGCCGATCGTATGCAGCTTGGGCCATGGTTACACGCCGAGGCGCGCGGGCTCACGGTTGGCGGCTTGAAGCGGCTCGAGGTCGCGCGTGTGCTGGCCATGAAGCCCAGGATTCTGCTGCTGGATGAGGTGATGGCAGGAATCAATCAGACGGACGTCCGTCGTGCGATCGATCTCATCCTGAAGGTGAGGGACGGCGGCGTAAGCATCATTGCGATCGAACACGTGATGCAGGCCGTCATGTCACTGTCGGATCGGGTGATCGTACTCAATTCCGGAGTAATCATCGCCGAAGGAGCTCCCCGCGAGGTCGTCAAGGACCCGACCGTGGTCGAGGCGTACCTTGGAAAGGAGTTCGCCGATGCTCAGGCTTGAGGGGGTTAGCGCGGGTTACGGCGCGACGACGATCCTCGATGACGTGTCGCTGGAGATCAATCGGGGAGAAGTCGTAACCATCGTCGGTGCAAACGGCGCCGGCAAGACGACCACCCTGCGGACGATCGTCGGGCTACTGCAGCCGACCAGGGGATCAATCAAGTTCGAGGGACAGGATGTGACGAAGCTGTCGTCGCATGACGTCGTCGACCTCGGTGTGATCCTTATTCCGGAAGGCCGTCAGCTGTTTCCCGATATGACCGTCGGCGAGAATCTTCTGATGGGTGCGTACCGGAAGGCTGCCCGGCCACGACAAAGTGCCGTTCTCGAACAGGTGCTCGACCTGTTTCCCCGCTTGCAGGATCGCCTACATCAGAAGGTGGTCTCGCTGTCCGGCGGTGAGCAGCAGATGGTCGCCATCGCACGCGGATTGATGGCTCAGCCGAAACTACTGATGTTCGACGAACCCTCGCTCGGTCTGGCGCCGCTCGTCGTTTCGCAGGTGTTTGATCTGATCGGGAAGATCGTCGCGACCGGCGTCACAGTCCTGATCGTCGAGCAGAACGTGTACAACACACTGAAATGTGCGGACCGCGGCTACGTTCTTGAGAATGGCCGGATCGTGTTGTCGGATACGGCAGATGCGCTGATCCGGAACGATCACGTTCGTCAAGCCTATTTGGGTCTTTAGAACCTGAGATGGCCACAGACGCCCGACCGCGTTTCGGTCGATGTTGGGAGGACGATCATGAGCCAACCGTTTCTCAGCGGTCTTCGAATTCTGGATTTCAGCACGGTTGTGATGGGGCCTTATGCCACGCAACTCCTGTCGGACATGGGAGCTGATGTCATCAAAGTTGAGCCGCCGGGAGGCGATCTTGTTCGGTTCTATCGGCCGCAGCGTTCTTCGGAATTCAGCGGGCTGTTTCTATCGCTGCACAGAAACAAGCGCGGCATCGTTCTTGATCTCAAACAGGCAGGCGCGTCGGATGTATTGGCGCGCTTGGTGAGGAAAGCCGACGTCGTACTACACAATTTCCGGCCAGCGGTGGCGGTGCGGCTGGGCCTGGACTATGAGACCCTGCGTGAAATGAAACACGAAATAATCGTTTGTCGGACGGTCGGTTTCGGCGAGGATGGGCCGAGACGCGAGGACCCGGCCTATGACGATGTGATCCAGGCCGCATCCGGTCTGGCTGATCTGTCTCGGCTGACGACGGGGCGCCCGGCTTACGTTCCCTCCATGATCTGCGATAAGGTTGTCGGACAGGCGGCTGCCCTTGCCATCTCCGGTGCTGCTTTCCGCAAGGCAACCACCGGAACCGGATGCGAGATTGAAGTTCCCATGTACGAGACGATGGTGGCGTTCAATCTGGCGGAGAATTTCGCAAGTGCGACCTTCGATCCGCCGCTTGGCGACTTCGGCTGGGCGCGCAGCGTCAGTCCGATGCGCAAGCCGTTTCCGACATCCGACGGCTATGTCTGCCTGCTTCCCTATACCAATCGGAACTGGATGGATTTTCTTGCGGTGGGAGGACAGGAGCATCTCATCACGGACAAACGCTATGCGACGCTGGCGGATCGGGCGCTGAACATCGACGGTCTCTATCGTGTCGTCGAAACGATAACACCGCTGAAGACGGCTGCTGAATGGATCGCGTTCTGTCAGGAGAAACAGATTCCGGCGAGCCGGGTAAGCAGACTTGGAGAATTACTGGAGGAGGAGCATCTGATTGCGGTGGAAATGTTTCAGCGTCTCGAGCACCCGACGGAGGGCGCTTATCGCGTGTGCCGAAGCGGTGTTCGCGACAGTGAAGTGCGCTGGACTTTGCGTCGACATGCGCCGGCGCTCGGGGAGCACACGCGGGAGGTGCTGGTTGAGGCGGGCTTTACGGACAGCGAGATCGACGCGCTGAACGGAAATCAGATCGTGAAGAGCGGTCAAGTTGCCAGTGATCGCGCCTAACGACAGAGGTGGTAGGACGATGTTTGTAGATCGAGACTTGAGTGTAGAACGGCGCGAGAGCGTCGCCGTAATGCGGTTGTCCCGGCCCGAGCGCATGAACGCGATGACGCCGGATATGGAGGCCGCCCTTCGCGACGCCGTGGAGGCCGCGAATGCAGACCCGTCTGTTCGGGTTATTGTAATCACCGGGGCTGGCAAGGCGTTCTGTGCAGGCGCGGATCTGCGCGCTGTGAAGGAAGGCAACTATTACGAGAAGCAGGCCGATCTGCTGAGGCGCGCGGACTCGACGGCGGCGCCATATATCGGTCGCTTCAGCTACTTTTCCTTGTCGCCAAAGCCCATCGTGGCGGCGCTGAATGGCGCCGCAGTGGGCGTCGGTATCACCCTGGCTTTGAGCTGCGATTTGCGGGTCGCCCGAAGCGGAGCCAAGCTTGCCCTCTCCTTTTCCAGACTAGGTCTGGCTGCAGAGGAGGGCGTTGCGCTGCTGCTGCCACGCCTGATTGGCGCGTCTGCCGCCATGGACTTGCTATTGACCGGCCGTACCCTGACGGCCGAACACGGCCACAACATCGGCTTGATAACGTCGATATACGACGATGATGATTTCGAATCTGCGGTGCTGTCAAATCTGCAGGAGATGACGACGGTCTGTTCGCCCGACGCAATGCGTCGCATTAAATCGCAGGTTTGGGACAGTGTCCTGTGTGGTTATGATGAAGCGGTCAAGCGCGCGCGGATCCACATCGAAGAGAGCCGCCAAGGCAACGATTTCCAGGAAGCAGTCGCCAGCTTCGCCGAGAAACGCGTCCCCCAATACGCAGGCCTGTCCCTTAGTCGGGACAAGCAATTGGTTTGATTGAGTATGGCGGGCTTTGTCGAACGGCAATGAACGTGATGCACGTGCGGACCAAAGATCGAGAGAACTGATGCAGTCTATTGAATTTCCTCAGCCGAAGGCTGACAAAGAGGCTCATTCGGAGAGGATGCGCCTGCGCGCATTCCTCGAAAACGAGGTGCGAGCGGGTAGTTTCGACCCGCTCATGAGTTCCTGGACAACGTTCGATCGGGACTTCTCGCGGAAACTTGGAGCTGCCGGCTTCATCGGCGTCAGCCTTCCTTGTGAGTTCGGCGGCGGCGGCAAGTCGTTTTCCGTTCGTCATGCCATTATGGAAGAACTCCTCGCTGCAGGAGCGCCGGTCGGCGCCCACTGGATGGCCGAACGCCAGAGCGCCATGCAAATCGTTCACTATGGCAGCGCGAGCGCCAAGAATGAACTGTTGCCGCGCATCATTGCCGGTACCTGCTATTTCGGTATCGGCGTCAGCGAGCCTAACGCCGGCTCGGATCTGGCTGCAGCGCGGACATCGGCGCGCAAAGTGGACGGCGGATGGCTGCTGAATGGCAGCAAAATCTGGACGACGAACGGAAACAAGACCGACTATCTTCTCGTTCTCGCGCGGACTTCGGCCAAGGCGGAGCAGAGGCACGAAGGTTTTACGCAATTCATCGTCGACATGCAGTCCCCGGGCGTCGAGGTCCGGCCGATCTACGACCTAAACAACGATGCCGAGTTTGCTGAGGAGGTCTTTATCAACTGCTTCGTTCCCGACGACTACGTGTTGGGAGAGATCGACAAGGGATGGGGGGTCGTCCTCTCGGAGTTGGTTTTTGAACGGAGCGGACCGGACCGATTGCTCACGAGTTTCCAGTTGTTGCAGGCGCTCGAAACCCGCCTCTCGCTGAGCGGAAACGGTCATGATGCCGAGTCGGAAATTGGACGGATGATTGCACATCTCGCCACCCTCCGGCGGATGTCTATGGGCGTGTCGTCTTTGATCGAAGCTAAGCAACCCGCCTCGCTGCAGGCGGCGCTGGTTAAGGATCTGGGCGCGGTTTTCGAACGCGAAGTGCCGGAACTGGCGCGCGATCTCGTATCGGTCTCGCTGGCGCGCGGCGCGACGATTGACAGTTTCACCAACGCAGTGACGCAAGGCATCATGCGTGCGCCCTCATGGAGCATTCGCGGTGGTGCGCGAGAAATTTTGCGAGGCATGATTGCGAGGGAGCTGGGTCTGAGATGAGCGAGATGCGCGAATTCATGAAGGAAACTTGTCGGCGTTTTCTCGCCGACGTTTCTTCACGCGAGAAATGGGAGGCGCAACCACATTCATCCCTGGAGACGACAGACTGGCGGGACCTGGCCGAACTTGGGGTGCCTCGCGTAGCGCTGCCGGAAGAGCTTGGCGGCGTCGGGGGGGATTTTGGAGATATGTGCGAACTGGCGTTCGAAAGCGGATACGCGGCGTCTTATCTTCCTTTGATCGAGGTTGCGGTCGGCTACTGGCTTTGTGGCGTCGCGGGCGTGGCTCTGCCCGACAGAGCGATTCCAATCCTGGTCCTCAGTGCAGCAGACAGCAATGCGGCACCGAAGATCGGTAGCGACCAACCTGCGACGATCGCTGTCGAAGGCGTGCCGTCGGCCCGATTTGCGACGCATCTGCTGTTGCCGGCAAGCGATGCAGACGGAGGCAGCCTACTCACAGTTATTCCGACTGCCAATTCCGCCACGATCAGTCCTGGATCGAACGCCGCCGACGAGCCTCGCGATCGGATTTGCGTGACGTCAAATGCGTCGATGACGACTTACTCCCTCCCGTTCGGCCGCGACCGAATCTTGCATGTCAGCGCTTTGCTGCACGCTAATCAGATAGCGGGGGCAATGAACAAGGCGCTGGAAATGACGATTGCCTATACGCAGGAGCGCAGTCAGTTCGGCCGACAACTGGCGAAGTTTCAGGCTGTGCAGCACATGATTGCACAGGCGGCGGCGCAGGTTGCAGCCGCGACCACGATTTCGCGCGCCGCCGCCGAGGCGTGGGATGCGCCATCATTTACGTTTCTATCGGAATGCGCAAAAGGGCGCGCGAGCGAGGCCGTAAGAGCTGTCACGGATGTTGTCCATCAGTGTTATGGCGCCATGGGCTTCACGCGGGAGTGTCTGTTGCACGTATTCACCCGGCGTCTGTGGTGCTGGCGCGAGGAGTACGGAAATGAGCATGTGTGGTATGCCCGGATTGGGCGCGATATGCGTGATCGTGATGGGGATATCTGGGCAAATATCACCGAGCTGGGCTAGACGCCCAGCCTCGATGTGACGGTGTCCTACACTCTCAGTTGGAGTTGTCGTTGAGTTCGATAGAAGTCAAAGGTGAGAATCTCATTGGCGGGTTCTCTCGCCGCGGTTTAAATGGCGTCGTTCGCGTCAACAACCCATCGTCCGGCGAGTTGCTCCCGGGCGAGTTCGGGGGCGCATCGGAGCAAGATCTGGAGGAGGCGGCAAACCTTGCTGCGGAGGCGTTCACAACTTACCGCGAGACGTCGCTTGAGCGCCGTGCAAAATTCCTCAAGCTGATCGCGCAGAACATTGCCGAGCTTGACGACAAGTTGATCGAGCGTTGCATCGCCGAATCGGGGCTTCCGCGTGCTCGTGTCGAAGGCGAATGCGCTAGGACGGTTTATCAGTTGCAACTCTTTGCAGATGTTGTCAGTGAGGGCAGCTTCCTAGGCGTCCGCATTGACCCCTCAATGCCAGATCGTAAACCGCTTCCGCGGCCTGACATCAGGACGCGTAATATCGCGCTGGGACCCGTTGCCGTATTTGGCGCAAGCAACTTCCCTCTTGCCGTGTCCGTTGCCGGAAACGACACCGCGTCCGCACTAGCAGCCGGGTGCCCGGTCGTGGTCAAGGCTCATTCGGCGCATCCGGGGACGTCCGAGTTGGTTGGCCGAGCGATACAAAAGGCCGTTGAAGTCTGTGATCTGCCGCCTGGCGTATTCGCGCTACTGTTCGATCCCGGATATGCTATTGGGCAATCCCTTGTCGCCCATGAGGCGATCGCTGCCGTGGGCTTCACCGGCTCACGTGCTGGCGGCGAGGCGTTGATGAAAATTGCTGCCGCCCGCAAGCGCCCTATTCCGGTGTTTGCCGAGATGAGTGCTGTTAATCCCGTCATTATCTTTCCCAATGCGCTGGCAACGCGAGGCGCTACGATCGGCCGCGCATTCGCGAGCGCGCTTACGCTTGGCGTCGGCCAGTTCTGCACGAATCCAGGCTTGGTCGTTGCAGTCGAGGGGAAGGGCCTTTCCGAATTTCTAAGCGGAGCGTCAGAGACGCTGTCAACGACCTCGCCCGCGCCGATGCTAACCAGTGGAATTCATTCGGCCTATTGCAAGGGAGTCGACCGACTCCGTTCGCATCAGGCGGTGCGATTGGTCGCAGAAGGAGCGGCAGGAAACGGCGCATTTGCCAGAGCCGCGCTTTTCAAAACAACAGCGGAAGCGTTTCTGTTCGATCGTGGCCTGCAGGATGAGATTTTTGGCCCGGTATCGCTGGTGGTAGCGGCCAAGGACTGGGCAGAGGTGAAGCGCGTGTTGCAGTCGCTCGAGGGACAGTTGACGACGGCACTGCATGTTGATCCAGTGGATTACGATCGTGCCAGAGATCTGCTTTCACATCTCGAGACTCTGGCGGGGCGCTTAATCATCAATGGGTTCGGAACAGGCGTGGAGGTCGGGCACGCTATCGTGCATGGAGGCCCGTATCCGGCGACATCAGACGGGCGTACGTCATCGATCGGAAGCCTTGCGATTGAACGGTTCCTGCGTCCCGTCGCTTACCAGGATTTTCCTGTCGAATTGCAGCCTCAGGCAATCCAGAACGACAATCCGTTGAAATTGAAGAGTCGCCAGAATGGCTTCCTAAGCTAGAGGGTGGGGAAGAGCATCGGTCTGGGCTCGGCTTAGTAGCCGAATGGCTGAAACGATCTTGTCGACATTAAGAAGTCTGGACCAATCGGAACGAGAGTTCCCCGGTTAGGCTAATATCGCGCTCGCGGAAGAAGGCGGCTCGGCGCCCGTCAAGAGAATACTTGCGTATCCAGATCAGGGGCAGGCTTGGTTGTGTGAGTCGCAACTCCAATAAAACCTTTATGACGCGGCCGATCAGCCGCATCAGATGTTCGCGCCGGTTTGGCGTCGACACGGCCTGATCTCACGGCGCGTCGGCGAGATCGAATTCGGTCGGATCGAGCCCAAGCACCTCGCAGATTCGAAGCGCTGCCTTGCGCTCCTCGGCATCGAAGCCGCCATCGGCGGCGGCGATCGCGCAGCACACCCCGACCAGCAATGCGGGGTAGCGGGCCGCGCCCTTGACCCGTGCGACAGCGGCGAACGCGGCCGCTTCACCGTCCCTTTGGTCGGTCGCAAACCGCTTGGTCAACGCCTCGAAGGTCGCGGTGACCTCGTCGAGGCCAAATGCAGTGATGGGCTCGAACCCCCGGATCAAGCTCAGCATCCGATCATGCTCCTCTGGCGTCACCCAGCCATCAGCGTAGGCGACGAGCGCGCAGCCTGCGACGATGCCTTCCATCAGGTGTTCGTTCTGCGCTTGTTGAACCTCGTCTCCGAAGTCTTCCAGGAGGCGTTCGGAGGGGCGGCCAGGGGAACGTCGATTGGGCATGGTCAGTTCCTTTCAACTTGAGATGTTCGGGGCTCGGATCGGGGAGGGGGCGGATCAGTCGAAGATGTCGAAGATGCTCGAGCGCCGCCTCTTGCGCCCATAATCGTCATCGTCATCCCACTCGCGCCGACCTTCGGATCGCGGCGCCGGTCGCGCGTTGAACGCGTCGCGCACGGGCTGAGCGTGGGCTTGCGCGTCGCCTGAATCGTCGCTGCGCGACACCGCCAGAAGTTTTTCGAGTTCGCCGCGATCCAGCCAGACGCCGCGGCAGGTCGGGCAGATGTCGAACTCGACTCCGGACCGCTGCACGGTCTGCATCGATCCATTGTCGTTCGGGCACAACAAAAGCGGCATCATGTTTCTCCTTTGAGGTGAGGGGCAGGGTTGCGCGTGCGCCACAGCGAATAGGCGATGCCGGCGGCGAGGATCGCGAAGGTGGCGCCGAGCGACCAGGCGGCCGGAAACTTCTCGAGTCCGAGCAGGTCGGCGACGAAGATCTTGGCGCCGATGAAGATCAGCAGCACGGCCAGCGCCTGCTTGAGGTAAGCGAAGCGGTGAAGCACCGCCGCCAGCGCGAAGTAGAGCGCACGCAGGCCCAGGATCGCGAAGATGTTCGAGGTGTAGACGATGTAGGGATCGGAGGTGATCGCGAACACCGCCGGCACCGAATCGACCGCGAAGATCACATCGGCAATCTCGATCAGGATCAGCGCGAGACAGAGCGGCGTCATATAGCGCACAAGCTGCCCCGTCTTGGGGTCGGGCAGCTTGACGAAGAAGCGCTCGCCATGCAGCGCGTCGGTGACACGGAACCGGCGGCGGATGAACCTGAGAACCGGATTCTTGGCGAGGTCGGTCTCCTTGTCGCCGATCACGAGCATCTTGATTCCGGTCAGGATCAGAAACGCGGCGAACAGGTAGAGCACCCACGCGAACTCCGCGACCAGCGTAGCGCCGATGCCGATCATGATGGCCCGCAGCACGATCACGCCGAGAATGCCCCAGAACAGCACGCGGTGCTGATACTTGCGAGGCACGGCGAAGAAGCCGAAGATCAGCGCGATGACGAAGACGTTGTCGAGCGCAAGGCTCTTCTCGACGACGAAGCCTGTCAGATACTGGATGCCGGCGGTTTCGCCGAGTTGCCACCAGACCAAACCGGCGAACGCCGTGCCGAGTGCGATATAGCCCGCGGACAGCGCGAGACTTTCGCCGACCTCGATCTCTTTCTGCTTGCGATGCAGGACGCCGAGATCGAACGCCAGCAGCAGGCCGACGATCGCCAGAAAGCCCAACCACATCCAAGCGGGCTTGCCGAGCCATTCGAGAAGTAAGAAGTCCAAAATGCCGCCTCCTTGTCAGGGAGTGCAGCTCGATCGGGAAAACTGGTCGGACCCCGGGCATCGAGCGCACTCGATGCGGTCCGACATCACGACCATCAGGGTCGCCAGAGGGGCCCGGCCCGCGTCGACAATATGTGAGCTACCAACTTTTTGCGCAAGGGCCTGGTTCGACCGCCTGTGAGGTTGGCGCCCACGTGGATTATTCGGCAATCTCAATTGCTTGCATCGACGGAGCGCGCCGCCGAACAATCAGTCGCATCGACTTTCGCGGAATGCGGCCATTCGCCGCTCGAAGGTTGGACGCCTCACAGCGCGCGCCAAAAAAATGCAGTTACCAGTTTCATCGCACCCGCACCGCGACATCGTCCTGTGGGCCGCTGCGCCGGGACACATCGTCGACGCGTGCGAGAAGTCGCGGCCGAACCAGCCGAGATCACGGATCGACGTGGTCGACATCTGTCTCCAGACGACGCCATCGCCTGCATCGGCCGTTTCTCCCCATCGATCTCGGTAGCCCCGCAAGTCGTTGACATTAAACTGATGTACCACTAAAGAACCTATAGTGTTCAAAAATGAGCCGTGCTTGGTCAGGGGAGGTTTGCGTTGAGCTTCAGTCAGTTGACCTATGAGGTGGACGGTCAGGTCGCCGTGATCAGTCTGAACCGGCCCGAGCGCATGAACGCGCTGACGCAAGTTCTCGAAAACGAATTGCGCGATGCGATCGAGCAGGCGGATGCTGACTTGGCTGTGCGCGCCATTGTTCTCACCGGAAAGGGCAAGGCCTTCTGCGCCGGTATGGACATGGATGAGCTGGAGGTGCTGCCGCCGGACGACATCCAGCGCCGTGACTGGATGCGCCCCTATGACATGAACCGGCGCGCCGACTATCAGACCCGCTATTCCTACTTTCCGGCGTCGAACAAGCCGATCATCAGCGCCATCAATGGCGCCGCCGCCGGTCTCGGCCTGGTGATGGCGCTGTACAGCGATTTCCGTCTGGCGTCGGAGAAGGCGGTGTTCGCGACGGCTTTCGCCAAGCGCGGACTGATTGCGGAGCACGGCATTGCCTGGATCCTGCCGCGCGTGGTGGGCCACGCCAACGCCATCGATCTGCTGCTGACGTCGCGCAAGATCGATGCCGCCGAAGCGCGCGAGATGGGCCTTGTCGGCCGCGTCCTGCCGCCGGACCAGCTGATGCCCGCCGCGATGGCGCTTGCGGCGGTGCTTGCGACCGAAGTGTCGCCGCGCTCGGTGCAGGTGATGAAGCGGCAGCTCTGGGAGGCGCCGTACCAGGAATTGGGCGACGCGATTTCCGACGCCAATCGCGAGATGTTCCTCAGCATCCAGAGCGACGATTTCCGCGAGGGTGTCGCTCACTTCATCGAGCGACGTCCGGCGCGTTTCACCGGAAAGTAGAACGAACCAATCACAAACCGATAACAGCGCCGCGCCGGCATTGATTTGCCGGAACGACGGCGTGCGGCTGGAGGAAGCTAATGCCGAGCCTTGCGGAGGTGGTCAGTCAGCTGACCAATGGCGTCATCCTGGGATTGATCCTGGCGTTGGTCGCCTCGGGCTTCACGATGGTGCTGAGCGTCATGGGCGTCATCAATTTCGCCCATGGATTGCTGTTCGCGCTCGGCGCCTATCTGGCGCTGTCGCTGCACAAGGTGGTCGGCTACTGGCCGGCTCTGCTGATCGCGCCGCTCGTCGTCGGCGCCCTCGGCGTCATGCTCGAACAGACCTTCATCCGGCGCCTCTATGGCAAGGACCCGTTGTTTGTCCTGTTGTTGACCTTCGGCATCGCGATGGCCGGCGAAGACGTCATCCAGATGATCTGGGGCAAGCTCGCTTATTCCATCTCGCCGCCGGACCTCGCCAAGGGAAGCATCGACCTCGGCTTCATGGTGTATTCGAAATATCGGCTGTTCATGGGCGGCTTCGCCCTGGTCGCGATCTTTTCGGTGTGGCTGTTTCTGGCCAAGACACCCTACGGCGCGATGATCCGGGCCGGCTCGCATGACAGCGAGATGGTCGGCATCCTCGGCAAGAACTTGCCGCGCATCCGCGCGCTGGTGTTCGGCCTCGCCGCCGCGATGGCGGCGCTCGCCGGCATCATCGCCGCGCCGCTGTGGAGCGTGCGTCCGCAGATGGGCCTCGACGCACTGCTTCCGGCCTTCCTCATCGTCGTGATCGGCGGCATGGGCAGCTTCTGGGGCAGCGTGCTCGCCGGGCTGCTGGTCGGCGTCGCCAATTCGTTCGCCGTCATGGTCGTCCCGCGCTTCTCCGATCTGATGATGTACGTGCTCGCCGTCGTCGTTCTGATCTATCGGCCGCGCGGTCTGCTCGGCACCCGCAGCGTTCTGGAGTGATGGCGATGAGCGCATTGATCCCGACTCCCGCCGCTCGGCGCGCGCCGATCCGGATGTTCGTCGCCTTGCTGGCGCTATTCACCGTGCTGCCCTGGCTGCTGACGGCGATCGGCCTCGGCGTCAATCTGGCCACCGAGGTGCTGATCATCGCGCTGTTCGCGATGAGCTACAACATTCTGCTGGGCACCACCGGCCTTGCCTCCTTCGGCCACGCCGCATTCTTCGGCTCGGGCGCCTATGCGGTCGGAATCCTGCAGCGCTATGGCCTGAATGGAATCGTCATCAGCCTGGCCGCAGCGATCGCCGCCGGGCTGGTCGCGTCACTGTTCGTCGGCCTGCTGGTCAGAAAGAAGCGCGGAATCTATTTCGGCCTGCTGACGTTGTCGTTCGGCCAGATGTTCTACATCGTGGCGCTGCGCTGGGATGAGCTGACCGGCGGCGAGACCGGGCTGACGGGCCTGAAGCGGCCCGCGCCGTTCGGCCTCGATCTCAGCAGCCATATCAATTTCTACTACTTCACGCTGGCGATCTTCATGGTCGCGCTGTGGCTGATCTGGCGGATCACCAATTCACCGTTCGGCAGTCTGCTGACGGCGATCAAGAGCAACGAGGTCCGCACCCAGTATCTCGGCTACGACACCGCCCTCTACAAGCTCGCCGCGATCGTCATCTCCGGATCGTTCTCCGGACTCGCCGGCGGCCTCTATGCCTGGTTCCAGTATGCGGCCTATCCGCAGAACCTGTTCTGGATCGAATCCGGCAACATCGTCATCCTGACGTTGCTCGGCGGCGGCCTCTCCAGCTTCTTCGGCCCGATCCTCGGCGCCGCGGTGTTCGTCGGCGCGCAGGACCTGATCAGCGGCTACACCCAGCACTGGATGTTCTTCTTCGGGCTGATCTTCATCGTCGTGGTCACGACGTTCCCCAATGGCCTGCCGGAAGCCTTCTCGAAATTCGTGGCTTCGGCGCGGCGGAGGTTCGGCCGCACGGCCAGGGAGACCGTGATCTCTGCGCAGTCCTCATCGCGCTACGGAGCGGGCCAATGAGCGGGTTGAGAACCGAAAACCTGTCGGTGCAGTTCGGAGCCGTCAAGCCGGTCGATGGCGTGAGCGTCGAGATCGCAGCCGGCAAGCTCACCTCCATCATCGGCCCCAACGGCGCCGGCAAGACGTCGTTCTTCAATCTGCTCACCGGCCTCTATCTGCCGACACGGGGCAAGGTGTATTTCGACGGCAACGACGTCACCGACATGCCGGTGCATCAGAAGGTTCGTTGCGGCCTGACACGGACCTTCCAGATTCTCAACGTCTTCGATGCGTTGACCGTGGAGGAGAACATCCGTGTCGCCGTGCAACGGCGGCACGGACGATCGCGCAAGCTGTTCTGCGCGGCCGACGTCCACGGCCCGGTCGAGGACGAGGTCGCCGAAATCACCGAACGCATCCGCTTGCCGGACAAGCGCAAGGTCCGGGCCTGCGACCTGTCCCACGGCCATCGCCGCCATCTCGAGATCGGCCTGTCGCTCGCGACCCGTCCCAAGACGTTGCTGCTGGATGAGCCGATGAGCGGCCTCGGGATGTATGAGAGTTCGATCATGGGCGAGTTCGTGCGCGAGCTCGCACAGAGCCTGACCGTCGTTCTGGTCGAGCATCACATGTCGGTGGTGCTGTCGATCTCGGACACCATTCTGGTGCTCAGCCAGGGCCGCCTGCTCGCATCCGGCACGCCGGCGGAGATCCAGGCCAACCCCGCCGTCCAGGAAGCCTATCTCGGAAGCGGGCGCTACGACCTGCCACAGGAGAGGGCCGCCCATGCTTGAGGTGCGCGATATCAACACCTACTACGGCAATGCCCACATCCTGTTCGACCTCAGCCTGACCATTGCGGCAGGCGAATGCGTCGCGCTGCTCGGCCGCAACGGCGCCGGAAAGACCACGACGCTGCGGTCGATCATGGGGCTGTCGCCGCCGCGCAAAGGCGCGATCGAGTTCAGGTCGGCGGAGATCCAGGGTTGGGTGCCGTACCGGATCGCCCAGGCCGGCATCGGCTTCGTTCCTGAAGATCGCCGGATTTTCCCCGTGCTCACGGTCGAGGAGAATCTGAAGCTCGGTCAGAAGCGCGGCACGTCGGAGACCACCTGGTCGCTCGAGCGCGTCTATCAAGTCTTCCCGAAACTGAAGCAAATCAAAGACCGCGCCGGTGGAAATCTGAGCGGCGGCGAACAGCAGATGCTGTCGATCGCGCGCGCGCTGATGGGCAATCCGGATCTGCTGTTGCTGGACGAGCCGACCGAAGGTCTCGCGCCGATCGTGGTCGAAGAACTCGTCCATGCGATTGCGCGCCTCAAGCAGGATGCAATGACGGTGCTGCTGGTCGAACAGAACATCAACGTCGCGCTCGCTCTGGCCGACCGTTGCTACGTGCTCGATCACGGCGCGATCGTTGCCGAAGGCAGCGCAGAGTTCATCCGCAACAACGAAAAGCTGCGCAGCGATCTGCTCGGCATCTGACATTTCTCCAGGAGTCCCGAACATGACGACGAAGACCACCAAGAAGCCGGAGCCGAGCCGGGACGACTGGCACGAGCGCGGTCTGAAGGTCACGCCACGCAATCAGCTCTACATCGATGGCGGCTGGCAGCCGGCTGCGTCCGGCAGCACCTTTGCGTGTATCAGCCCGATCGACGGCCGGACCATCACCGACGTCGCCGCCGGCGATGCCGAGGATATCGATCGTGCGGTCAAGGCGGCCCGCACGGCGTTCGAGAGCGGCGTCTGGTCGCGTCAGACCCCGGCCCAGCGCAAGAAAGTGCTGCTGCAATTCGCAAAGCTGGTGCGCGAACATCGCGACGAACTCGCTTTGCTCGAAACGCTCGATGTCGGCAAGCCGATCCGTTTCTCGCGCGCCGTGGACATTCCTCAGGTCGAAGAGGCCATCAGCTGGACCGCCGAGGCGATCGACAAGCTGTATGACGAGGTCGCACCGACCGGTGACAAGTCGCTGGCTCTGGTGCGCCGCGAAGCCGTCGGCGTGGTCGGCGCGGTGGTGCCGTGGAATTTTCCGCTGCTGATGGCGGCTTGGAAGTTCGCGCCTATCCTGGCCACCGGCAACAGCCTCGTGCTGAAGCCGGCCGAGCAATCGCCGCTGACCGCGCTGCGGGTCGCCGAGCTTGCGACCGAAGCCGGGATTCCGAACGGCGTCTTCAATGTCGTGACCGGCTTCGGCGAGACCGCCGGCAAGGCGCTCGGCCTGCACCCGGATGTCGACGTGCTGGCCTTCACCGGCTCGACGCAGGTCGGCAAGTACTTCCTCGGCTATTCGGCGCAGTCGAACATGAAGCAGGTCTGGCTCGAATGCGGTGGCAAGAGCCCGAACATCATCTTCGATGACGTCTACGACATCGACGCCGCCGTGAAGGCCGCGGCGATGGGGATCTTCTTCAACCAGGGGCAGGTCTGCAATGCCGGCTCGCGGTTGCTTGTCCACAAGGCCGTCAAGGCGCAGTTCATGGAGAAGCTGGTCGCCTTCACCAAGCGTATGACGCCGGCGGACCCGATGGACCCGGCGACGATTCTCGGCTCGATCGTGAGCGTCGAACAGGCGCGCCGCGTTCTCGACTACATCGAGATCGGCGCCGGCGAGGGCGCCAGACTGGTAGCGGGCGGCAAGCCGGTGCAGCCGGTCGAAGGCGGCTGCTTTATCGAACCGACCATTTTCGATGGCGTCGGTGCGGCGATGCGGATCGCGCAGGAAGAGATCTTCGGCCCGGTGCTGTCGGTGATCGAGTTCGAGAGCGACGACGAAGCGATCAGTATCGCCAATGACTCGATGTACGGCCTCGCAGCCGCGGTCTGGACGCGCGATCTCAACCGGGCGCACCGGATGGGCCAGCGTCTGAAAGCCGGGCTGGTCTGGGTGAACTGCTACGACGCCGGCGACATGACCGTGCCGTTCGGCGGCGTGAAGCAATCGGGTTTTGGTCGCGATCGTTCTCTCCACGCTTTGGAGAAGTACACCCAGCTCAAGACCGTCTGGATCAATCTGCGCTGAGCGTCGGCGCGGCAAACCCTTCAAAGAAACGAAAACCGTTCCAAAACAAGAAAGTCGGAGGAAGAGAATGACGACCAAGATGACCAGACTACTTCGCAATGCGGCGCTTGCCGGCGCCGCATTGCTGGCCACGGCGGCACAGGCGCAGGACACCATCAAGGTCGGCGCCTTGCTGCCGCTGAGCGGCAATTACGGCTTCCTCGGCGTGACCGAGCGTCTTGGTATCGACATGGCGGTCGAGGAAGTGAACAGCGCCGGCGGCATTCTGGGCAAGAAGGTCGTCGTCGTCTACGAGGACGCCGGTACGCCTGCGCAGACCACCCGCAAGGCGACGCAGATGCTGGAGCAGGACAAGGTCGCCTTCTTCGTCAATGGCGGCGGCAGTGCGGTGAGCGCGACGATGTTCGAATTCGCGCAGCGCAACAAGGTCATCGATCTGGCGATCGATCCCAACGCCGAAGAGCTGGTGACCACCAAGGCCGGCAAATACGCGTTTCTCGTGCCGGCGCCGAGCAGCATGATCGCCAACGCCGTGATTCCGGAAGCGATCAAGCTCGGCAAGACCGCGATGTTCCTGACCCACGACTATTCCTTCGGCCACGCCCAGACCGGCGAACAGCGCCGCGTGCTCAAGGAGAAGGGCGGCGTCAAGGAGGTCGGCGAGATCAAGATCCCGCTGAACACCCGTGACTTCAGCAGCCAGATCATCGCGATCCGCAACGCCAAACCGGAAATGCTGATCATCAACGTCGCTGGCGTCGACGCGACGGCGCTGCTCGAGCAGATCTGGGAGTTCGAACTCTACAAGCAGACCAAGATCGTGGTGCCGCTGCTGGATTTCGAGGACAGCTGGGCGATCGGTCGGGAAAAGAACCAGCTGATCGCGCTGGCTGGAATCGAGTGGCACTACAACGTTCCGGCCGCTGATGCGCTGGCATTCAAGGACCGCTATCAGAAGCAGTTCCCGAAGGCCGAGTACCCGGTTCCGACCACCAACACCGTCAATGCCTATCTCGGCGTGCGCGAGACCCTTCGGGCGATCCAGCGAGCCGGATCGCTCGACAGCGCCAAGATCGTCGCCGCTCTGGAGAACCACGAGGTCAAGGATTCGCTGAAGCCGAATCCGCTGGTGATTCGGGCCAAGGACCATCAGTGGATGCAGGACTTCTTCGTCTACAAGATGAAGAATCCGGCGAGCTCCAAGGAACTGGGCGACATCTACGAGCTGATCACCGTCGCCAAGGGGGCCGACATCGTCGTCCCCGAAGCGCAGCGCACGACCGATCTCAACGCGCAGTAAGCGGCCGGTCCGGCGTCGCCTGCGCCGCCGGACCAGCCCGATCCCTGGGTCGAATCCCACTGTCGCAAGACCGTGCGGTCGACTGAATGCATCTTCCGCAGGTTTGCGGGCGAACAGCTCGCGAACCTGCCCTAACTCTGGCGCCGACAATGACCGACATCGCGATTTACGACTGGATTGCCTCCCATGCGAAGAGCCGGCCCGAGCGCGTCGCGCTCGTCGACGACTTTTCCGGGCGCAGTTTTTCTTATGCCGAACTCGATCGGCGCGTCGGTGCGCTGGCTGCCTTCATGCTGGACACGCTTGGGATCGCCGCGGGCGATCGGGTGGCGACGCTGGGGCACAACTCGACCAACATTCTCGAAATCCAGTTCGCCTGTATGCGCGTCGGGGCGCTGTTCGTGCCGCTCAATGTCAGGCTCGCCGCGCCCGAATTGATCGAGGTGATCCGGGATTGCGGCGCGCGCGTCGTGTTCCACGATTGCGAATTCCGCGCTGTGGTGGCCGATATCGCCGCGGCCGTCGGCGCGACGCCGGTCGAAATGAACGAATCGGGCCAGGCCTGCGCCTATGAGGAGGCGATCGCCGGCCACGCTCCGCGCGGTCCGCGTCACGGCGGAACGCTCGGCGACACCTGGACGCTGATCTATACGTCGGGCACCACCGGTCGCCCGAAGGGCGTGCTGATCTCCTACCAGATGGTGCTGTATCATGCGGTCAATTACGGCTTCTCGACCGGATTGACGCCGGACAGCCATGGCCTGACATTCCTGCCGATGTTTCACACCAGCGGTCTCAATCTCCCGGCCAATCCCGCGCTACATGCCGGCGCGACCGTGACGGTGATGCGCCGTTTCGATCCGCCGCGCGCGCTCGCGCTGATGGGGCGCAAGGAATCGCCGGTCAGTCACACCTTCGGCGTACCGGCGAACTACCTGTTCATGCGCTTGTTGCCGGAGTTCGCCGAGGCCGATCTGCGGGGGGTGCGCAGCCTCGGCGTCGGTGGCGCGCCGATGCCGATTCCCTTGCTGCAGGCCTATGCCGACAAGGGCGTCAGTATGCAGCAGACCTTCGGCATGACCGAGACCGGACCGACAGTGACGATCCTCAGCGCCGAGCGCGGCTTCGACAAGCTCGGTTCGGCCGGACTTCCGATCGTGCATGTCGAGACGCTGATCGCCGACAAGGACGGCGCGGCGGTCGCGCCTGGCGATATCGGCGAACTCTGCGTGCGCGGCCCCTCGATTACCACGGGGTACTGGAATCGCCCCGAGGAGAGTCGGTCGGCGTTTCGCGACGGGTGGTTCCGGACCGGCGACATGGCGCGTCAGGACGAGGACGGCTATTTCTACATCGTCGACCGATCCAAGAACATGTACATATCCGGCGGCGAGAACGTCTACCCGGCCGAGGTCGAGCGGGTCATCGAGAAGCTCGCAGGCGTGGTCGAGGTCGCGGTGGTCGCCGAAGCGGATGAGAAATGGGGCGAGGTCGGTCGCGCCTATGTGGTTCGTGATCCCTCGGTTGCGCTGACGGAAGACGACATCATCAGATATTGCCGCGCCGAAATCGCCGGCTACAAGGTCCCCAGATACGTGTCCTTTATCGGCGCGTTGCCGCACAATGCCACCGGCAAGCTGGATCGCCTTCATTTGCGGAAGATCGCGGATAAAGAGAGCGAGAACGCCTGCACGCCCGTATGAGAGAATCCATGAACCAGTCATCCGATCCGGATCAGGATATCGCGCAGCCGCCGCCCGCCGAAGCGGTCGAGGCTGCGGGCGAAGATCTGATCTCGTCTGCCGATCGGGCCTACAAGATCATCGAGGCGCGCATCGTCCAGCTGAAATATCCGCCCGGACACGCGCTGTCCGAGCATCAGCTGAGCCGCGAGCTCGGGATCAGCCGCACGCCGGTTCGCGAGGCGTTTCGCAGGCTGGCGGTCGAACAGCTGGTCGAGATCCTGCCGCGGAAGGGTGCGTTCGTCACCGAGATCAAGATCAACCAGTATCTGCATCTGCTGGACCTGCGGCAGCAGCTCGAGACCTTCATGGCGGTGAGGGCGGCGAAGCGCGCGACGCCGCAGCAGCGCCAGGCGATGGCCACGCTTGCGCAGGAGCTGCGCGACGGGATCATGGAGCCGGAGCAGGCGATCTTCGTTTTCGCCGACCGTGCCTACAAGGATATCCTTGTCGAAGCCTCGCGCAATCCATTCGTCGGCGGGATCATCGCGCCGATGCACGCTCTGTCGCGCCGGTTCTGGTACTACTATCGCGACCAGTGGACCGAGGGCGAAGCCGAGGTGGCGATCAAGCGCCATCTCGCGCTGATGGACGCGGTCGCGATCGGCGACGAAGCGGCGACGCATACGGCGGTACAGAACCTCTTCAGCTACCTCGAAGGTTTCGCGCGCCGCATCATGGACAGCGAATACAAAATCTAGAGTGCAGGCGTCGCGGCATGTCGCCGGGCGCCGGGCCAAGGGAGCGCCTGTGGAACATCTTACGCTGAGCCGACCGGCTCCGGACCTGGCTGTGGTCCAGCTTCGCGGCGCCGGCCGTGTCAATCTCATGTCCTACGCGATGCTGGAAGAACTCTGGCGCGTCGCCAATGATCTGCAGTCGGATCGCGCGGTGCGCGTGGTGATCGTCACCGGCTCGGAGCAGGCCTTCTCCGCCGGCATGAACCTGCGGCAGAAGGAGGTCTCCGAGTTCGAGAGCTACAGCATCGAGGAGCGGCTGCAGATTCACTCGATCGGTGCACGCGCCTGCAAGGCCTGGGAAGATCTCCATGCGGTGACGATCGGCGCGATCGAGGGCTATTGCATCGGCGGCGGCCTCGCGTTCGCCTCGGCGCTCGACTATCGGGTGGCGTCGTCGATGGCGACGTTGAGTGCGCCCGAATTGCGTCACGGCATGAACATGAGTTGGCAGAGCGTCCCGCGTCTGGTCGCGCTCGTCGGCCCGGCGAAAGCGCGGCGGCTGATCATGCTCGCCGAGCAGGTCGCTGCCGCGGATGCGCTCGCTTGGGGGCTGGTCGATGTGGTGTGCGATCCGGGCGCCGCGCTGGCGTCCGCCGAGGCCGAGGCGCAACGTTTTCTCGCGATGCCGGCTGCGCCCTTGCGGATGACGAAGCAGGCGATCAATCAGGCCGCCGGTGCGCTCAGCCATGCCGCCAGCTACATGGATCTCGAACAATATGTGCTCTGTCAATCCACCCAGGCGCATCGCGACAGCATCGACGCGTTCACGGGGCGCAGTTGATCTCCTGGCTTGATCGAGCCATTCTCAGGGCCATGACGGCTGAAGCAACTCTCGAGGTGATCGCCAGGCGTGCTGGTGGTCGCTTCGCGCACTGAATCTCTGCCGGCGTTCGGACACAGCCGGTCCTCCGGACAGACACTCAACAACATCAGCAGACCGATTCATCCATGTCCTCCTGGAGATTGAAGGTCCAACGATGAAACTCGAGCCCGGAACAACCCTGGACGGAGCCGACCTGTCGGGTTTTGAACTCTCCGAACTCGATCTCTCCGGCGCCACGTTCAACGCGTGCACCATCGCTGACGCCAATGTCTCGGGTGGATGCTTCGAGGGCGCTCGATTCGCGAAATGTCGCATCATCCGCTGCCGCTTTGCGAACGCGGATTTCCGCGATGCGATTTTTGAGGAATGCGATTTCGCAGACGATCAAGGCCATCTCGGTGTCCAGTTCGCGTTCTCGCGCATCGAGCAGGCTCGCTTCCATCGCTGCAACCTGTCATTCGCGAAATTCGAACGCTCGGATCTCTTCGGCATGGAAATGGAGACCTGCAATCTTCGCGGTGCGGTCTTCAAGAAGGTCGATTTCGCCCGCGCATTCGGAGGCAAGGTCGTTAAATGGGCAGGCGCGATGAAAGGCTGCAATCTGGAACTTGCCGATCTCTCCGAAATTCGGATGCCCGATTGCGATCTGAACAACAGTCGATTCCGGGAGGCCGTGCTGTTCGATGCCGATTTGCAGGGCGCGGATCTGCGCGGCTGCGACTTCGCTCAAGCGTTCGCTGCGGGCGCCAAACTGGCCCGGGCCGATATGCGGGGCGCGAATCTCAGCGGGATCAATTTGGTCGAACTCGGGAATTTCGACCGGTTGATGGTGTCGGCCGACCAGATGCACCCGCTTCTGGCGGCCCTCGGAGTCGACGTTTCTTCCGAGTAGGAAGACGCTGATGAGCATGATCGGCTGAGCGCCAAGCCGGCTGAGGACCGCGCCGATTGGCCAGTGAGCCGCGACGCTGCTCAGCGCGCCGCATGACTATCAGCACTTAAATATGAAGATGGCGCGTGGCCCGCCCAGAGCTCCGGTTCTGATCGAATCAGAACCGGAGCTCTGACTTTTTGTTCTGACGCGTTTTCTTCACGCGAACCGGTTTCCACTTCGCTCGAAAACGCTCTAATCGCGCCGGATCGCATTCAGGAGCTTTCGGGCGATACTCGCCGGCGTCTCGCCGCCGGGGCGGTACCAAGTGATCGCCCAGTTCATCGACCCCAGCAGTCCAAGTCTGAAGATGCGCCGATCGGTTCCTGCCGGCAGCGGCAGCTCTGCGATCAGATCCTTGAAAACGGCTTCGTAGCTGTCGCGAAGCGCAACAACCTGTTCTGGCAGGCCAGACACCGATAGGTGCGAGACCAGAACGGCGGCGAAGCGGCTTTTGTCCAGCAGGCTTTGCATGTGTGCGATGCAAGCCGCTTCCAGGCGAATCCAAGGGGCGGATCGGGGCTCGATCGCTGCCGTCACGGCGTCGACCGATTGCGACACGGCGAAGGAATAGACGGCGACGAACAACTCTTCCTTGGAAGAAAAGTGGTGATAGAGCGATCCCGGCAGGATGCCGACCGCTGCGGCGATGTCGCGCATCGACGTGTTTTCATAGCCCTTGTTGCCGAACAGCCGTGCCGCCTCGCTGATCAGCGCTTGTCGACGATCGCCGGAAAGCGCCGGCCGCTTGTCGGCCGCGCGGTCCTCCCGGGCGGGTTTGGCCTGTCGGGTTTGCGATGCGGTGCGGGTGCGTCGGCTTTTCGCGATCATCGGGTTCGTTCGGAATGAGGCTCGGGCTTCCTTACCCGACGTGCCCCATCGCGTCGAGCAACGCGCCGGCTTGCAAAACAAACGATTGTTTGGTTATGGTCTGCGGTATCGGGAAACGGATCGACGACTGATCTGAACAAGAAGAGGGAACATGGGAGCCTGGGAGGTCAAAGGTCCTGCGAAGGGTACTTGCAGGTCGTGGCGCGACGCTTATCCGGAACTTGCCGGAACGGTCGCCCGAATCACTGCTCCGCGCGGGCGCGGGATTGCGTGGGAAGGCACAGAGATCTGGGCCTATCGCGACCGGCCGAGCAGCATATCGGAGTGCCTTGCCGCAAATGTCGCGCGCTGGCCCGATCGCGAGGCCTACGTTTTCCATCCCGGCGGCGAGAGGCTGACATGGGGCGAAGTCGGCGCCCAAGTCGATCGCGTCGCTGCGGCGCTTCGACAGGAATTCGGTTTCGGGAAGCGCGACCGGCTATGTCTGCTGACGGCGGGCTGCCCGGAATACGTCATCGCCTATCTCGCCATTGTGCAGCTCGGCGGCGTCGCCGTGCCGGTCAATCTCGGGCTGACCGATGAAGGACTGGCGGCGCAGATCAACAAGGTTGGCGCCAAGGGGCTGGTGGTCTCTTCCGAGGTCTGGAGCGGCAAGCTCGATGCGGTGCGCGGCGGCCTCGACAGCGTCGAGGCGGTGTTCGTCATCGGCGGCGCGGCGCCGCAAGGAACGCTGGCTTTCTCCGAACTAAGCTCCCTGAGAACGACGCCGGTCGATCACGAGGCGGTCGATGAATGGGATCTGTGTGCGATCTCCTTCACGTCGGGCACGACCGGCGTGCCGAAGGGGACGATGGCGATGCACATCAATGCGCTCGGCTGCGCGCAGAACGTGGTGATCGCAGCCAAGGGGCTGGGCCCCGACGACGTCAACCTGTGTATGCCGCCTTTGTATCACAACACGGCGGTCTATGCGGATTTCCTGCCTGCGCTGCTGAGTGGCGGAAAATGCGTGATCATGTCGGCGTTCACGCCGCTGGAGGCCATCAAGCTGATCGAGGCCGAGCGGGCAACGTGGGCCGTCGCGGCCCCGATCATGCTCTGGATGATGATGAACCATCCGGAATTCAGGAACCACGACTGCTCGACGCTCAAGAAGATCCTCTTCGGCGGCCATGCGTCATCCGAAACCTTCATCAACCAGCTCAATCGCGAATTCGCGCCGATCGCGATGGTGAACGCCGGCTCGGTGTCGGAGAGCACGGCGGTCGGTTTCGCGCTGCCCACCGAAGACGCGATCCGCAAGATCACCAGTTGCGGCCTCGCGACTCCGAATACCGACATCGCCATCTTCGACGATGCCGGCAACGAAGTTCTCGAGCCCAACGTGATTGGTGAAGTTGCCTATCGTGGCCAGCAGACCAATGCGGGGTATTGGGAAGAACCAGGCAAGACCGCCGAAGTCTTTCGCCGCGACGGCTTTGTGCTGTCCGGTGACTGGGCCAAGATCGACGAAGACGGCTATCTCTGGCTGCTCGACCGCAAGAAAGACATGGTCGTGCGGGGCGGCCAGAACGTCTACTGCATCGAGGTCGAGAACAAGTTGTACCTGCACCCCAAGGTCCTGCGGGCAGCGGTCGTCGGCGTGCCGGACCACGTGTTCTCGGAGCGATTGAAGGCGGTCGTGGTGCTCAAGCCCGGTGAGAGTGCAACAGCCGACGAGATCCGCGAGCATTGCGCCAAGCATCTCGCCAAATACGAGACGCCGGAATACGTGGTGTTCGGAGCCAGTCTGCCAGCCAATGCCGCAGGAAAGACCCTGAAGCGGCCGCTGGTGGACTTCTGGGGCGACTCGCCGGGCACACCGCTTGCGCGATTCTCCGCATTTTGCGCCAGCCTGCCGCCGGCGTTGTTCGATACGCCGCATCTCAAGCTTGATGGACAGCCGATGACGCCCCGCGAGGCGCTGGGCGAACTCGAACAAGGCTCCGAGCGCGGGCAACATCTTGCGCGAATGATCGAACAGCAGGGCGTCTGTGGGCTGACTACGCCCGACGAAGCCAGATTTCGCAAGTGATAGCTGAGCGATGACCGCTGAAGCGGGACCCGGCAATCGGGTCCCGCGCGCCGCGCTGCCTGCGTGGAACGAACCGGGAGTTTCTTCGATGCTGAGTCTCGACTTCGCCGATCCCAAGATCAACGCCGATCCGTTCCCGGTCTTCGCGCAGTTGCGGGAGAGTGATCCGGTGCATTGGTCGCCGGTCCTGAAGGCGTGGGTGATTACGCGCTATGACGACGTGCGGCGCGTGGCGGTGTCGAACGCCGACATGTCGGCGGAGCGACTGGCGCCGTTCTTCGCGACGGTGCCCGCCGAGAGCCAGGGCGGCTTTGCCAATCTGATGACCTACCTCGGAAAATGGATGGTTTTCCGGGATCCGCCCGAGCATACCCGGTTGCGTCGGCTGTTCACCAAGGCTTTCACCTCGCGATCTGTGATGGCGCTGGAGCCCAATGTCGGGGAGATCGTCGCGCTGCTGTTCGACGAGATGGAGCAAAAGGCGCGCAGCACCGGAGTGGTCGACTGGATTGCGGATTTTGCCTACCCTTTGCCGGCGACGGTGATGATGGATCTGCTCGGCGTGCCGCGAGACGATCTGCATCGCGTCAAGGACTGGTCGAACGACATCGCTTTGTTCATCGGAACGTCGCGCGCGACGGCGGACAAATATCTCCGCGCAGAGGCCGGGGCGAAGGCCATGGCAGAGTATTTTCGCGGCATCATCGCCAGCCGGACGGTCGATCCGCAGGATGATATCATCAGCCAGCTCGTGACCGAGCCCGACAAGCGCGAGGCGCTGACCGATGACGAGGTGATCGCAACCTGCATCCTCCTGCTGTTCGCAGGGCATGAAACGACCACCAACCTGCTCGGCAACGGGTTCTACTACACGATGAACGCGCCGGAGCAGTGGGCGCGCGTCAAGGACGATCCATCGTTGGCCGAAACGGCGGTCGAAGAATGGCTGCGGTATGACGGGCCGAGTGGCGCCCTGGTGCGCGTCGTCACCGCCGATGTGGAGTTCGGCGGCCGGACGATGCTGCAGGGGCAGCGCGTGTTCGCCTTCATCAATTCGGCCAACCGCGATCCCGAGCAGTTCGGGGATGCGGATCGCCTCGATCTCGGCCGATCGCCGAATCCGCATTTGACATTCGGTCATGGCATTCACTTTTGCCTCGGCGCTCAGCTCGCGAGACTCGAAGGACAGATCGCCCTGCGCGCCCTGATCGAGCGGTTTCCCGGGATTTCCCTTGCAACGGATTCCGCGCCGGGGTGGAGGGATTCGATCATCCTCCGAGGCATGCAATCGCTCCCGATCCGCCTGCGCTGACGCGCCTGACGAGACGTATTCGACACTGGTGAGAAAGATGATGCCTGAAGTCTATGTGATCGGAACTGCCTGTACGCCGTTCGGCAAGAGGCCGCAGACCAGCTTCAAGGCATTGACCCGAGAGGCGTATCTTGCGGCGCTGGCGGACGCGGGGATGGCGGATGGACGCGACATTGCGATGGCGTGGTTTGGAAACTGCGGCATGGGGACATTCGGACAGCGCAATATTCGCGGACAGGTCTGCCTCTCTCCGCTGGTGCGGGAGGGGCTGTTCCCCGAGCGCATCCCGACGATGAATGTCGAAGGCGGCTGCGCGACGGCCTCTCAGGCCCTGCATGGCGCATGGAAGGACATCGCGTCGGGCGACGCGCAGCTCTCGCTCGCCATCGGCGTCGAGAAGACCTTCGTTCCGGACGACCCGGCACGAACGCAGGAGATCTTCGACGGCGGGATCGATCAGCTCGATCCCGGCGAATGGCTCGCCTACTACCGCGACGCCGGTGAGGTCAGTGGCAAGCCGTTCCAGCCGGATGACAAGCGCGGCACCATCTTCATGGATACTTACGCGATGCAGGCGGCGTATCACATGAAACGCTACGGCACGACGCAGCGCCAGATCGCGATCGGCGCGGCCAAGAACCATCATCACGGAAGCCTGAATCCGCTGGCGCAATATCGGTTCACGATGACGGCCGATGAGGTCCTGGCCGATCGCCCGATCAGCTATCCGCTGACACGCAGCATGTGTGCGCCGATCGGCGACGGCGCCGCCGCCGCTCTGGTCTGCTCGAAGGATTATCTTGCGTCATTGCCGCGCGGGGTGCGGGAGCGGGCGGTGAAGATCAGGGCCAGCACGATGTCGGGCGGCAAATACCGGTCGCTCGACGAGCCTGGGCTCTCGCGCATTGCCGCCGACAGGGCCTATAAAATGGCGGGGATTTCGCCGTCGGACATCGATATCGCCGAGGTTCATGACGCCACCTCGTTCTGCGAGATCTATCAGGTCGAGATGCTGCGCTTCTGCGCAGAAGGACAAGGCGGCGCCTATGTCGCCTCAGGCGAGACCGCGCTCGGCGGCGATCGTCCGGTGAATCTGTCCGGGGGACTGGTCTCCAAGGGACATCCGGTCGGAGCCACAGGTCTTTCGATGATCCATGAGCTGGTGCTGCAGTTGCGCGGCGAGGCCGGCGAACGGCAGGCCAAAAAAGCGCGGCTGGCGCTGGCGGAAAATGGCGGCGGCGTCGTCGGCTTCGATGAAGCCGCCTGCGCGATCACGATCCTGGAGAGGCTCGAGCCCAACTGAACTGCCGGGCAGATTCGACTGGCTCTACACGTCCACCGTGGCGCTCAGCGAATTCTCCTGGATGAATTCGCGGCGGGGTTCGACGACGTCGCCCATCAGCTTGGTGAAGAGGTCGTCGGCTTCGTCGACTTCGCGCACCTTGACCTGCAGCAGCGAGCGGGCGTTGGTGTCGAGCGTGGTTTCCCAGAGCTGGCTCGGGTTCATCTCGCCGAGGCCTTTGTAGCGCTGCAGCGAGACGCCCTTGCGGCCGGCGTCGGTCACGGCCTCGAACAGGCTGACCGGGCCATGGATCGCCGTCTCGGTGTCCTTCCGCCGCAGCACGCCGGGGCGGGGATAGGCTTCCTGCAGAATCGCGGCGTATTCGTCGAGCTTGCGGGCGTCGGCCGAGCCGAGCAGCGCGTCGTCGATGATCGCGACGTCTTTCACGCCGCGCACGGTGCGCTCGAAGCTGAAGCCCTCGCCCTCGGTGAAGCGCCCGACCCAGCCGCGCTCGACCTCGTCGGCCAGCGCGTCGAGCCGGCGCGCGATGTAGGCCGCCGCCTCATTGGCGGTGGGGATGTCGCTGGTGATCCTCGGATTGAGCACGCCGGCGATCGCCGCCTGCTCGACCACCGAGCCGTTGTAGCGGCTGTGCAGATTGTGCAGCGTGCCGCGGACGATGCGGGCGTTCTCGACCAGCGCCAGCAGGTCGCGGCCGGAGCGCTCCTCGCCGCTGGCGGGGCGGAAGATGCAGTCGTCGAGCCCGGTCGAGATCAGATAGTCCTCGAGCGCGCGCTCGTCCTTGAGATACTGCTCCGACTTGCCGCGCGTCACTTTGTAGAGCGGCGGCTGCGCGATGTAGAGGAAGCCGCCCTCGATCAGCGCCGGCATCTGCCGGAAGAAGAACGTCAGCAGCAGCGTGCGGATATGCGCGCCGTCGACGTCGGCGTCGGTCATCAGGATGATCTTGTGGTAGCGCAGCTTCGACAGATCGAAATCGTCCCGGCCGATGCCGGTGCCGAGCGCGGTGATCAGCGTGCCGATCTGCTCGGAGCCGAGCATCTTGTCGAAGCGCGCGCGCTCGACGTTCAGGATCTTGCCGCGCAGCGGCAGCACGGCCTGGAATTCGCGGTTGCGGCCCTGCTTGGCGGAGCCGCCGGCGGAGTCACCCTCGACGATGAACAGTTCGGATTTCGACGGATCGCGTTCCTGGCAGTCGGCGAGCTTGCCGGGCAATGAGGCGATGTCGAGCGCGCCCTTGCGCCGCGTCAGCTCGCGCGCTTTTCGCGCGGCTTCGCGGGCGGCGGCGGCCTCGATCACCTTGCCGACGATCACCTTCGCTTCGGACGGATGCTCCTCGAACCATGCTGCGAGCGCTTCGTTCAGCACGTTCTCGACCACCGGGCGCACTTCCGAGGACACCAGCTTGTCCTTGGTCTGCGACGAGAATTTCGGGTCCGGCACTTTCACCGAGAGCACCGCGGTCAGCCCCTCGCGGCAATCGTCGCCGGTCAGCGCGATCTTTTCCTTCTTGGCGTTGGAATCCGCGTAGCCGTTGACCTGCCGGGTCAGCGCGGCGCGGAAGCCGGCCAGATGCGTGCCGCCGTCGCGCTGCGGGATGTTGTTGGTGAAGCACAGCACGTTCTCGTGGTAGGTCTCGTTCCACCACAAAGCGACTTCGACGCCGATGCCGTTGAGATCGGCCGCGAGCACGATCGGCGCGGGCACGATCGGCTTCTTGTTGCGGTCGAGATACTTCACGAATTCGGTGACGCCGCCCTCGTAGCGCATCTCCTCGCGCTTCTCGACCGCGTGACGCATGTCGGACAGCACGATGTTGACGCCGGAATTCAGGAAGGCGAGCTCGCGCAGCCGATGCTCCAGCGTGGCGAAGTCATATTCGATGTGGGTGAAGGTTTCCGGCGATGCAAAAAACGTCACCTCGGTGCCGCGCCGGCCATTGGCGTCGCCGACCACGCTGAGCGGCGCCACCGCGTCGCCATGGGCGAATTCGATGATGTGCTCCTTGCCGTTGCGCCAGACCCGCAGGATCAGCTTGCTCGACAGCGCGTTGACCACCGAGACGCCGACGCCGTGCAGACCGCCGGACACCTTGTAGGAGTTCTGGTCGAATTTTCCGCCGGCGTGCAGCTGGGTCATGATGACCTCGGCCGCGGAAATGCCTTCGCCCTTGTGGATGTCGACCGGAATGCCGCGACCGTCGTCGCGCACCGTCACCGAGCCGTCGGCGTTCAGTACCACTTCGACCGCGGTGGCGTGGCCGGCCAGCGCCTCGTCGATGGCGTTGTCGACGACTTCGTACACCATGTGGTGCAGGCCGCTGCCGTCGTCGGTGTCGCCGATATACATGCCCGGCCGCTTGCGCACGGCGTCGAGGCCCTTCAGCACCCGGATCGATTCCGCGCCGTATTCGGCCGGAACGGAAGGCGGGGTTTCGGCGATCGGCTGCCGGGCGGGTTCAGTCATGCAGGGACCTTTGAAGGATGAAATCGAATCGGCGTGCGAGGGCGCGATGAAGCGCCATTTGTGCCATGAAAGACGGATTGCGCCTAGCCCAAAGTGGCACGATGCAAGTTATTGAAGAAATGGGATTTTCAGCGGGTTTTACAAGTCCGGATCGGGCCGATTTCGAGGCGCCCGGAAGGGCGTGCGCGCGGCGCGGTTCCGGACGTTCCAAGGCGGTCAGATCGGCTCATTTTTGCGGTGCGATCCGGCCCGACTCGACGGTGAAAATCTCGGCATCGGGGCCGATCTCGGCGAAGCCCGCCGGATCGGCGCCGGTCATCCAGACTTGCGCGCCAAGCCGCTCGAGTTCCGCAAACAACGCGCGGCGGCGGGCGGGGTCGAGATGCGCCACCACCTCGTCGAGCAGCAGCAGGGGCGTGATGCCGGTGATCTCGGAGACGAGCTGCGCATGGGCGAGCACCAGCCCGATCAGCAGCGCCTTCTGCTCGCCGGTGGAGGCGTCGCGCGCCGGCATCGCCTTCGGCGCATAGATCACCTGGAGATCGGTGAGATGCGGGCCGTCGAGGGTGCGGCCGGCGGCGGCGTCGCGCGGGCGGCCATCGCGCAGGATCGCGCGGTAGCGATCCTCGACCGCGGTCGCCGGTTCGGTCAGCAGCGCGCTTTCCATCCAGCCGTCGAGCATGATCTTTGCCGACGGAAACGCCGACGCCGCGCCGCGGGCGTCGAGCATCGCGGCGAGCCGCGCCGCGGTCTGGCCGCGCATCGCCGCGACCGCGACGGCGAGTTCGGCAGTTTCGCGCTCGATCGCGTCGAGCCAGTGGCGGTCCGCGTTGCGTTCCTCCAGCAGCCGGTTGCGCGAGCGCAGGCTGCGGTCGAGCGCCGAGACCCGGCTGGAATGCTGGCTGTCGATCGCCAGCACCAGGCGATCGAAAAACCGCCGCCGTTCCGACGCCGCGCCCATGAACAGTCCGTCCATCGCAGGCGTCAGCCACACCATGCGCAGATGATCGCCGAAGGCGGTGGCGGAGCCGACCGGCTCGCGGTCGATCCGGCAGCGCCGCGTCGTGGCGGCGTCGGCGCGCGGTGGGTCGATCCCGGTGCCGAGCGTGGCGAGGCCGAGCGCGCCCTCGACCTCGGCCGACACCGCCCAGGAGCCGTCGCCCTGATGGTCGGAGACGTCGTCGAGCGTGGCGCGGCGCAGGCCGCGGCCGGGCGACAGAAACGAGATCGCCTCGAGACAATTGGTCTTGCCCGCGCCGTTCGCGCCCACCAGCACCACCCGTTCGCCACGCGTATGCAACGCCGCCGCCCGATAATTTCGGAAGTGCGTCAGCGTCAGCCGGGTGATGCGGGATGCGGTCATATATCAGCCGGACTCGATGCGTCGCAAGGCACCGCAACTTGCTCTGCCGTCACCCTCCGCGAAAGCGGAGGGCCCAGTATTCCAGAGCGTTCGTGTTCGGCCGAAGCGCTTTGGGCTACTGGGTCGCCCGGTCAATCCGGGTGACGACGGGTGGTGTTGCTGAAGCGACGTCCCCTACACCCGCATCGGCATCAGCACATACAGTGCGTTCTTGGTGTCGCGGTCCTGGATCAGGGTCGGCGAGCCGGGGTCGGCGAGCTTCAACACCGCGACTTCGCCCTCGATCTGGGCTGCGATGTCGAGCAAATAGCGGGAGTTGAAACCGATATCGAGCGCGTCGGAGGCGTATTCGACCTCGAGCTCTTCGGTGGCGCTGCCGGAATCCGGATTGGTCACCGACAGCACGAGCTTGCCGGCGCTCAAGGCCAGCTTCACCGCGCGGCCGCGCTCGGAGGAAATCGTCGAGACGCGATCGACCGCGGCTTCGAATTCCTTCTTGTCGACCACCAGTTCCTTGTCGTTGTTCTGCGGAATGACGCGGCCGTAATCCGGGAAGGTGCCGTCGATCAGCTTCGAGGTCAGCACCACATTGCCGATGGTGAAGCGGATCTTGCCGGCGGATAGTTCGATGGCGATCTCGGCGTCGTTGTCCTCGATCAGCCGCTGGACTTCGCCGACCGTCTTGCGCGGCACGATCACGCCGGGCATCCCGCTGGCGCCGGCGGGTTGCGCCAGATCGACCTGCGCCAGGCGATGGCCGTCGGTCGCGACCGCGCGCAGCGTCGCGGCTTTTGCCGAGCCCGCAGTGTGCAGATAGATGCCGTTGAGATAATAGCGCGTCTCCTCGGTGGAGATCGCGAACTGGGTGCGGTCGATCAGCCGCTTCACGTCGGAAGCGGCGAGCGAGAAGGAATGCGACATCTCGCCGGCGGCGAGATCGGGAAAGTCGCTCTCCGGCAGGGTCTGCAGCGTGAAGCGCGAGCGCCCGGCGCGGATCGCCAGCACCGAACGATCGCCGTCGCTCTCCAGCACGATCTGCGAGCCGTCGGGCAATTTGCGCACGATGTCGTAGAACATATGTGCCGGCACGGTGGTCGAGCCCGCGGTGGCGGTCTCAGCCGGCAGCGTCTCGATCACTTCGAGGTCGAGGTCGGTCGCCTTCAATGCAAGCTGGGCGTTTTCGGCGCGCACCAGCACGTTGCCGAGAATCGGAATGGTGTTACGGCGCTCGACCACGCGGTGGACGTGGCCCAGCGACTTCAGAAGTTGCGCGCGTTCGACCGTGACCTTCATTGCAAAACCCGCCTGATCCGCACCCACATCGTGTGATGGAGTCGCCGGATGTACTGGAGAAGCCGGGCAGCCAGAGACGGCGCCACGGCAATGGGGACCCTGCGGGCGTCGCCCGAACCCGCGGGGGGTCCGCAGGTTGGCGTGGTTACGCGGCGGACGCAAGGGTGGGTTGCCGGGATGGCCCCGAATTTCCACGAGTTTTGCGAGAAGACCCCCGCAGCGCGGCGGTTCGCCGGCCGATGCGCGAGCCGATGCGCCAGCCTATTCCTGAAGCTGGCGCTTGAGCGATTCCACCTCGTCGGACAGCGTGACGTCCTTCGACACCAGCCCTTCGATCTTGCGCACGGCGTGCAGCACCGTGGTGTGATCGCGTCCGCCGAAGCGGCGGCCGATTTCCGGCAGCGAGCGCAGCGTCAGCGTCTTGGCAAGATACATCGCCACCTGGCGCGGCCGCACCACATTGGCGGTACGGCGCGACGACAACAGGTCGGAGCGGCTGACATTGTACTGCCGCGCGACGACGCGCTGAATGTCCTCGATCTTGATCCGCTTCGGTTCCTGCGGCCGGATCAGGTCGCGCACCTCGTGCTCGGCCATCTCCAGCGTCACCGGCTGAGCATTCAGTTTGGAATGCGCCAGCAGCCGGTTGATCGCGCCTTCGAGGTCGCGGCCGTTATGGGTGATGGCGTGGGCGAGATATTCCAGCACCGATTGCGGCACGTCGAAGCTCGCATGATGGGTGCGGGCCGCGACCACGCGCGACTTCAGAATGCCGAGCCGCAGCTCTTCGCCGAGCGGCGCCATTTCGACCACGAGGCCGCCGGCGAGCCGCGAGCGGACGCGTTCGTCGAGGCTTTCGAGATCCGCCGGCGGACGATCGGCCGCCACCACGACCTGCCGGCCGGCGTCGATCAGCGCGTTCAGGGTGTGACAGAATTCGGCCTGGGTGGTCTTGCCCTGCAGGAACTGCAGATCGTCGATCACCAGCACGTCGATGCCGCGCAGAGCTTCCTTGAAGGCGAGCGAGGTCTGCGTCTTCAGTGAAGCGACGAAGCCGTACATGAATTTCTCGGCGGTGAGATACAGCACCTTGCGCTCGGTGCCGGAATTGCCGGCCCAGGTCACCGCCTGCAGCAGATGCGTCTTGCCGAGGCCGACGCCGGAATGGATGTACAGCGGGTTGAACATCACCGGATCGCCGCGGCGGCCTTCCGCTACCTGCTTTGCGGCGGCGTGCGCCAGCGTGTTGGAGCGTCCGACGACGAAGCTCGCAAATGTGAGCCGCGGATCGAGCGGCGAGCCGCCGAGTGCGTCATGATTGGAAGGGGCCGGCGCGGCCGCGTGGCTGCGCGCGTCCGCCGCCGGACGGTGCTCGTCGCGGCGATGCTCGGCCGGCGCGGGCGCTTCCTTCGTCGCCGCGGCGCGCATCGGCGAGCGTACGGTGAGATCGATGCGGCAAACCTCCGGCATTTCCGCCTGCCAGCAGGTCAGCACCTTCTCGGAATAGTGCGTCTGGATCCAGCTCTTCAGAAACCGCGTCGGCACCGACAAATGCACGCTTTCCTGCTGAACGGCTTCGAGGTCCATCCGCGCGAACCAGCTCGAATAGACGTCCTCGCCGACGCTCGAGCGCAAACGGCCTTTTACGCGAGACCAGCGATCATGTTCCATATTCGACATTTCAGCAGCTTTTCAGAAGGAGTGATGTTCAACGCAGAAGGCGAAACCATGACGGCTCACGCCGCTCTGCGGCGTCGCGAAGCAAACTCCGGACACTGCTCCGCTGTTCGGCAACGCGCCGACGTCAGGTCAGGATCCGATTAATGGGATTGCTTCAGGTCAGCGCGGACTCGACGGATGCACCGGAGTTCGATCGCAACAGCGACTGATGATTGTTGTGGACGTCTTGAAATAATCTCGGGCCGAAACCTCGGCGTCCTGGAATGAAGCGTTGAATTCGTTGCTCATGAAAACCTCCCCCTCTCGACGCGCTTGCACGCGGCAAGATGTCGTCAAACCCCGAGCCAATTCTGCGTTCCATTACCGCTGCGTCGTCTTCGTCACGAATGGTTGTCGCGCGCCCCTGCCATCGCTCGTTCGAAACGTTCGCAAGCGAACGCCTCGCAAGCATTCAGACACAGCTTCGCCGGTCTCATATTGCTATGAGTGACAACCGGGCTTTCGTTTGAAAAACGCCGCCAACACGCAAACCGCCGCCGATCTGCATGCCCGCCCCTGGTTCTCAAACCGCGCTGATCAGAAGAACCGAGGGCGTCGCGGGCGATCTAAGAAATACACGACCACCCTTTTCCCGCAACGGAATTGATTCGATTCGAGCGGCGCGAAACCCGGCTTGGGCCATGCGCGATTAGCCGGTGGGGTTTTTCGGCGAAGGCAAGATTTTGAATCTGTGCGCAGATTCCAAACGCGGAGGCGTCGTGACGAATCCATTGCGCGCCCAAAAGTTTTTCATGAATCCTTTACCTTTGGTGGCTGCGCGACGGCCTTTTCAAGGCGCTCGCTTTCGCATTGCCGATAAGTGTATCGCGGGCCGCGTTTTTTCGTGAGCGTTCCGACAGGGTAACCCACGCGCTGTTTGCACTGCGTAGAGTTCCGAGGCGCGCGCAAAACGCGCGTATGCGATGTTCGTCACACGACAAGTTGCGACTGTGCTGCAGTGCTTTTTTAAACGCTGCGCAGGCAGCTTGACGACGCGCACGGCGCGTTTCGCGCAGTGCGTTCTGCATTGTCCATCGTCGTCGACGTGTGCGCCGCATTCGATGCTTGAACGCGATCGTCGATCGTCGTGTATCGATCGATGCGAACGCGCGTCTGATGAGTTCGCAACGATATTGTGGCGTCGAGGGAGTGCGTTGCGCGGTTCCGCGTGGCGCGAAAATGGCGCATCACGAGAAGGCGGCGTCACGAAGAAAGGCGCGTATCGCGCGCGCAAAAAAAATGCCCGGCTGAGCCGGGCATTTTCTGATCTCGTAATGAGTTCGAGAATTACTTACCGAGCTGAGCGATCCGGCTCGCAAGGCGAGAGACCTTTCGGCTCGCGGCGTTCTTGTGAACGATGTTGCGCTGGGCGGCGCGCATCAGCGCCGGCTCGGCGTTCGCCAGCGCCTTCACCGCTGCGTCACGATCGCCGCTGGCGATGGCTTCTTCGACGGTCCGAACCGAACCGCGCATCTGGGTGCGGCGCGACTTGTTGACCGCGGTGCGCCGGGCAATCTTGCGAGTCGCTTTCTTCGCGGAAGACGTATTGGCCATGTTCTCTCAAATCCTGCAGCGGCCTCCGCTACGGAGGGCCGGGCTGATGGCGGAGCCGCCGATGATCGGAGCCTCGCCGTGTGTTCCGGATGTTCCTGAAGATTGTCCCTGGAGCCGACGGGCCGAAATCGCGACGTCGCATCAAAGAACAGCAGCGGCAGGGATAACCCCACCGCCATTGCCGGCCTTATAAAGCCACAACTTTCCAGCGTCAACGGCTGCGGCGTCCCAGTTTCGGCTGCGGACCGCCTTGGGATGCCGGCCCCGGCGCGCGCAAATTGTCGCCGAGGCCGGTATAAGTCGCTGGCGAGGTTGTGTTTTGTCCGCCCGCCCGGTAGAGCGGCCGGGGGGCGGTCAATTCCATCGGGGTGGACGATGATCCGCGGGTTCTTTCGACTGATCGGTTTGTTGCTGCTGACCGGGGGGTTCATCTTCCTGGTCTATGACGGCGCCCGTTCGGTCGCCGACAACGCGCTGCAATGGACCCGGCTCGGCGAGTTCTGGAACGACGTCCACCAGTCCAGCCAGAATGCGTTCCAGGTTTCGGTCGAGCAGACCGCGCCCTGGGTCTGGAGTCATGTCATCAAGCTGCTGCTGGCGCAGCCGACCTTTGCAGTGCTCGGAACGTTCGGCCTGCTGCTGCTGCTGCTGTTCCGGCCGCGCAAGCCCTTGATCGGCTACGCCCGGGACTGACACGCCGTCACACCTCACGTAACAACCCTATCGGTTGCCGCGTAGACACCTATATCCAGAATTCCGTTGAGAACCGATGGCGGTAGCTTCCCGCTAGCGCCGACGTCCATCGAACAACAGGCGGCCGGGCAGATCGTCGCCGCGGCGCGCCGGGAGGTGTCCATGTTCTTCATGCGCAAGTCGACCGTGATGCCGAGCGCCAGCGAAGCGCTGCCGGGCCGCGCTACGCCGATCCCCACTGCGCGCAGCCATTTCGTCAACGGCCATCGCATCCAGCCGCCTTTTCCTGAAGGACTGGAGCAGGCGGTGTTCGGGCTCGGCTGCTTCTGGGGGGCGGAGCGCAAGTTTTGGGAACTCGGCGACGGCGTTTACAGCACGGCGGTCGGTTATGCCGGCGGCTACACGCCGAATCCGACCTATGAGGAAGTCTGCTCGGGCCGCACCGGCCACACCGAAGTGGTGATGGTGGTGTTCGACCCGAACAAGGTGTCCTACGAAACGCTGCTGAAGACGTTCTGGGAAAGCCACGACCCGACGCAGGGCATGCGTCAGGGCAATGACGTCGGCTCGCAATATCGCTCGGCGATCTACACGATCAGCGACGCGCAGCGAAAGGCCGCCGACGCGTCGCGCGGCGCCTATCAGCAGGCACTCGCCGCCAAGCGGCTCGGGCCGATCACCACCGAGATCGCGCCGGCCGGAGAGTTCTACTTCGCCGAGGACGATCACCAGCAATATCTGGCGAAGAATCCCGGCGGCTATTGCGGGCTCGGCGGCACCGGCGTGTCGTGCCCGATCGGCGTCGCCGTCACCGCCTGAAGTCGAGCGTCGCCCCAACCCGTCCCTCTCCCGCAAGTGGGAGAGGGACTTTCGCGTGGTGCGGGCCGCGCCCCGCACGCCGCAACCGCCAATAATTTGTTAACCCTAACGCGGCATAAACGGAGCCATCTCGTGGAGAGGGAATGGCTCCAGTGCGTTTGGTAAGTGCGTTTCGATTGTCGATGATCGCCGTGACGGCAGCGCTCGCGCTCGGCGGCTGTATGCGGCGGTCGGGTCCGGTCGCGGTTCAGCCCTCGAACACGCTCGACAGCCTCGCTTATGGCGGCGGCTATGCCGCCCCCGGCCCGGTGGCGTATGCGGCCGCGCCGCTGCCGGCCAGCCCCCAACCCGAATATCGGCTCGACGCCGGCGACCGGCTGCGCATCGTGGTCTACGGTCAGGAAGGCCTTACCAACACCTACGCGATCGACGCGTCCGGCGCGATCACCATGCCGCTGATCGGCAGCGTGCCGGCGCGCGGCCGCACCGCCGCGGGTCTTGCCGCCGCGATCTCCGCGCGGCTGCGCAACGGCTTCATCCGCGAGCCGTCCGTGGCGGTCGAGATCGACTCCTATCGGCCGTTCTTCATTCTCGGCGAAGTGCTGGCGCCCGGGCAGTACCCGTATGTGCCGAACATGACCGTCGAAAGCGCGGTCGCGATCGCCGGCGGCTTTTCGCCGCGCGCCCGCCGCGACAGCGTGACGCTGACGCACCCGGAGGGCGGCGCCGTGGTTCGCGCCGTCGTCCCGCTCGGCACCCCGCTCACCCCTGGCGACACCGTGCTGGTCAGCGAACGCTGGTTCTGAAACTCGCCCCGGCATCCGCCGTCATCATCCAACGGGTCCCCCGCCTTCGCCGGGATGACGAAACGCGCGTCGCGCCGTTGCGCGCCGCACCGTTCGCGGAATACGGCTTCCTGTTACTTAACATCTCGGTTGACGTCGGCGCTCCGCCGCCGGCGACGCAGCGCTGGATTCGTCGTCGCCGCGGCTGCGGCGTTTACTGCCACATCCAGTTGCGGCCCCAATCGCCTTTCCAGCCGGTCAGCCGACCGTGGCGGAATTGCAGATACAGCCGGTCACGGCGATTGAAGAAGCCGCTGCCGCCGGCGGTGCGGATCACAAGGAAGACTTCGTCGCCGGGCCGTCCGCCGACATAGTTCAGCGGCATCCCGAGCGCACGTTCGGCTTCGAACGCATCCATGCCGAACGCCAGCGGCGCGGTGTTGGACAGCGTCGCGGTGAACGGCGGCGTGACGATCGCCGGCGCAAATTGCTGCGCCGAAACCGGGGCTGTGCTCAACGACGCGGCGACGATCAGCGCGAGCCGCACCAAGGCCATGCGGCGCAGCGCCTGCTGTGTGTCGTCGCCGTCGATCCGAGTATGTGCGGTTTGCGGCATCGTGGTCCTTTTGATCCCGCTATCATAAACGCAGTCTGCGCCGAAGCCAGTGCGCAACTGATCAAATCCGAACAATGCCGATCAAAATGCCGATCAAATTGGCGCTGAAAAAACACCGAACGTTAAGAACGCCCATTAAGCAGTAGGAACCAATTTCCCGCTAAGGATGTCCGAGGTCTACGTCCTATCAATTTCGGTGATTCATGAATGCAGTAGCCCGACAATCCGCGCCCCAGTCCGAACCGCGACGGCGGCTGCTGCTGGCGTCCGATCGCCGAGATCAGAGCGCCGACCTCGCCCGGATCCTGGCCGGCATCGCCGAGATTGAAACCATCTCCACCGCGCAACTACCCGACGTGCCGTCGCAGAACCTGTCCGGGATCGTCGTCGACATCAATCTGCGGTCCGCGGAAAGCGTGCAGATGGTCCGGCGCAAGCTGTTGGGCGGCGGCTATCAGCCGATCCCGCGGCTGTTCGTGCTCGCCGACGAATTGCATCATGGCTCGATGCAGGCCTGGGCGCTCGGTGCCACCGACACCATCGCGCGTCCGTTCGATCCGCGTGACCTGCTGGCGCGGATCCGTGCTGCGTTCCCCGATCCCTCGGAGACGACCGAAGCCGCGCGCGCCGAGGCAATGAGCAAGGGCGTCGCGGCCGCGCACAGCGTATTGGTCAAGATCTTCGACCGGCTGCCGGCGGGCCAGCCTTTGACGTATCACGACGTGATCCGGGCCGAGGCGCCGATCCTCAAGGCGATCAAGCGCTCGTCGCTGCGCGAATGGCTCGCCGTCGTCGGCCGTCACCACAACGAAAGCTACCGACTCGCTTTGTTCGCGACCGGCTATGCCGTCGCCTTCGCCCAGCATCTCGGTATGCGCGAGGAAGATCAGCGTCGTCTGACCCGCGCTGCGCTGCTGTACGACGTCGGCAAGGCGTTCGTCGACGTCGGTGTGCTCGACGATCTCGACGGTCTGCAGGGCGAACGCTTGCACAAATTCCGCGAGCATCCGCGCCGAGGCTACGAAGCGCTCGCCGCCGAGGGGAGCTTTCCGCGAGAGACCCTCGATGTGATCCTGCATCATCACGAGTTGCTTGACGGCTCGGGCTATCCCGATGCGCTGCATGGCGACCAGATCAGCGACATCGTCCGCATCACCACCATCGTCGACATCTTCACCTCGCTGGTGGCGCCGCGCAAAAATCACGTCCCGCTGATGCCGTTGCACGCGTTCTCCCGGATGGAGTCGATGGGCGACAAGATCGATCAGCGCCTGCTGCAGGCGTTCCGCCCGGTCCCGCTCGGCGGCTAGTCGCGCCACGGTTACGACGTTTCACTCCAGCATCTTGCGCAATTCGGCCTTCGCGACCTTCTCCAGCGTCGATCGCGGCATCTCGTCGACGAGGCGGATTTCGCGCGGGCGCTTGAAATCGGCGAGCGACTTGGTGCAGATCGCCATGATGCGATCGGCGAGGTCAGGCGCGGCGTTGCCGACGCCGGCGGTCGGGATCACGAACGCCACCGGCACCTCGTCGAGCATCGGGTGCTTCTTCGCCACCACTGCGGCCTCGCGGACGCCGGGAACGGTGATCACCACCTGCTCGATCTCGGACGCGGCGACGTTCTCGCCCCCGACCTTGAGCATGTCCTTGGCGCGGTCGCCGAACTTGATCGCGCCGCGCTCGAGCAGCGTGACGCGGTCGCCGGTGATGAAGTAGCCGTGTTCGTCGAAGCTGTCGCGCGTGGCCTGCCCGTTGTGCAGATACTCCTTGAATAGCGACAGTCCGGGCACGCCCTTGATCAGCAGATTTCCGGTGTCGCCGACCTGCGTCGGCACGCCGTCGTCGCCGACGACGCGCAGGCTGTACTCCGGCGCGGCGCGGCCGATCGTCATCGGCGTATTCGGCTGGTCGGCCTCGGCGATGATGCCGTGGGTGATGGTCTCGGTCATGCCCCACCAGCCGATGATCTTGACGCCGAACACCGCGAAGGCCGGCGGCTCGGCCACGGCGGTGCCCCACATCCGGAAGCTGTGATGCTTCGGCGTCTCCTGCTCCATCAGAGCCTTCAGGCAGAACGGGATGTTGGAATTCCAGGTGCAGCGATGCTCCAGCGAGACGCTCCAGAACCGGCTCGAGGAGAACCGCGGCTGCACCACGCAAGTTCCACCGACCCACAGGCTCGCCAGCATCGAATAGGCCAGCGCGTTGGTGTGGAAAAGCGGCAAGTAAGCGAGGTGGACGTCGTCGGCGCGTAGCGTCTGGTGCGCGGCATTGATCTTGGCGCCCCACAGCGCGTTGGCGTGAGTCCACAGCACCGCCTTCGGCCGCGATGTCGTGCCCGAGGTGTATTGCACGCTGCACGGCGCGAACGGATCGGTCGGCCGCTGCGGGCGGTTGGCGCTGTCGCCGAACAGGCTCTCGAACGAATCCGCTTTTGCGACCGTCTGCGCCGGCAGCGCCGCGCCGGGATCGTGCGAGATCACCGCGATCCAGCGCAGCTTCCTGCAATTGGCGGCGACCAGCTCCGCATAGGCCGGCTGGGTGATCGCGGCGACCGCGTTGCAATGATCGGCGAAGTAATCGATCTCGGCCGCGGCCGAGCGGGTGTTGGTGGTGACCGCGAGCGCGCCGAGCTCGACGCAGGCGAACCAGCTCAGCAGAAATTCCGCGCAATTGTCGAGATGGATCAGCACCGCGTCGCCGGGCTTGACGCCGCGCGCCGCCAGGCCTGCGGCGAGCGCGCCGACCCGCTCGTGGAATTCGCCGTAGCTCCAGACCCGCGCCGGCGCGTCGAACGGCGCCCAGATGATGAACGGATGATCGCGCCGCGTCTCGGCCTGCAGGCGCAGCAGCCACGGCACGTCCATTCCGGCGAACGGTCCCACCACGCCCGGCGCTTCGATTGGTTGCGGCATTGTTTCCCCCTTGGCACTGCGCGTTCCGCGCTTCAGCGCGCGTTGTGTGTGGCGGCAATTCGCCACCCCATCGCGCGCATCTTTGTTGCTCTGTGCCGACCTTGTGCCACCGCCCGCTGCCTCGCGCAATTCGGTCGGCTCCGCGTCGGCGCGTAGGGGCCTGCGTGTTCTATCGGCGGATCGATTGTTTGAGTCTCGCGCAGCCCTTCCGCGGGCGGGCTGATCATGCGCAGCCGGCCTGCGACAAAGCACCGTGGATCGAATGCCGGAACGTTCCCTGCAGCGCATCGTTGGCCTGTCACCGTACCGACATATCCAACGATCGAAGGAGACGACGCGATGAAGACTTTGGCACTGGCAGCGATGGCGCTCGGCGTGCTCGGCGCGACGCAAATGATGACCGCGCAGCCCGCGGCGGCGCAGATCGAGTATCCGTACTGCAAGCAGGGCTCGCAGCAGGGCTATCCTGGCAATTGCAGCTTCTCGAGCTTCGAATCCTGCCGCTATTCGGCGCAGGGCACCGGCGGCAATTGCGTGGCGAACCCGCGCTACATCGCCTGGGGTGGCGGATATGGTCGCGAGGACGGATATGGCCCGTCCTGGGGTCCGTCGGCCTACTGATCAGCGAGCCGGGCGCGGCGTGATCAACCGCCGCGCTCCTTGCGGCTGAAATTCGATAGATGGCCCTCGCGCGCCGCCTGCGCGCGGGCGGCCTTGATCAGGCCTTTGCTTTGACCGGGCGGCGCCGGTCGCGACACCAGCCGCTCCATCTTTCGCCCGCCGCAGCCCGGGCAGTGCGGTCTGTCGGAAAAACCGACCAGCAACTCGCTCTCCTTGTCGCAATCCGCACAATGAAATCCGTAAAGCGGCATCGCTGCGCCTCCTGAAGCCATGTTGCAGCAGGCTTTGCAGGATCCGGACCAATCCCCAGAACTTACCGGCGCGCGGCGTCGATCACCGCCAACAGCGCGGCGCCGTAATGTTCGAGCTTCTTGTCGCCGATCCCGGCAATGCCGCGCAGCTCGTCGAGCGAGCGCGGCCTGGCGGCGGCGATGCCGTCCATGGTGGCGTCGTGCAGCACCACATAGGCCGGTACGCCGCGTTCCCGCGCGACACTTGCGCGCCACGCCTTCAGCGCCGCGAACAGCTCGGGATCGCCGGCGGTAGCGTCGCGCGCTGCTCCGCCGCCGACCAGATCGCCGCGGCGCGATCGCGCGCGCGGCGGTCGGCCGCCGGTCTGCTCGCGCAGCATCACCTGGGTCTCGCCCTTCAGCACCGTGCGCGAAGTCTCGGTCAGCTTCAGCGCGCCGAACGCCTCGCTGTCCGGGTGCAGATGGCCGAGCGACACCAATTGCCGGATCACCGCCCGCCATTGTTTCTCGTTGAGTTCGCCGCCGATCCCGAACACCGACAATTTGTCGTGGCCGAACTGGCCGACGCGCTCGGTCAGCCGGCCGAGCAGCACGTCGATCAGATGCTGCGCGCCGAACCGCTGCCCGGTGCGATACGCACAGGACAGCAGCTTCTGCGCCGCCACCGTGCCGTCCTGCACCTTCGGCGGGTTGAGGCAGTTGTCGCAATTGCCGCACTGCAGATCGGTCGACGTCTCGCCGAAATAGCCGAGCAGGCGCGTCCGGCGGCAGCCGGTGGACTCGCACAAGCCCACCAGCGCATCGAGCTTGCCGGCCGAGACCCGCTTGAACGCCTCGGAGCCGGTGGATTCGTCGATCATCCGGCGCTGCTGCACGATGTCGGACAGGCCATAGGCCATCCACGCATCCGAGGGCTTGCCGTCGCGGCCGGCGCGCCCGGTCTCCTGATAATACGCCTCGATGCTCTTCGGCAGATCGAGATGCGCAACGAAGCGAACATCCGGCTTGTCGATGCCCATGCCGAACGCGATGGTGGCGACGATCACCACGCCGTCCTCGTTGATGAAGCGGTCCTGGTTGGCCGCGCGCGTCCCTGCCGGAAGCCCGGCGTGATAGGGCAGCGCCGTGATGCCAGCTTTGCACAGCGCCGCCGCCGTATCCTCGACCTTGGCGCGCGACAGGCAATACACCACGCCGGAATGGCCCGTATGCTTGTCGGCGATGAACGCCTTGAGCTGCGCCGGTGCGTTCTGCTTGTCGACGATGGTGTAGCGAATATTGGGCCGGTCGAAGCTCGACACGAAGCAGGGCGCCTCGGTGAGGCCGAGCCGCTCGGTGATCTCGCGGCGGGTCAGCGCGTCGGCGGTGGCGGTCAGCGCGATCCGCGGCACATTCGGGAATTTCTCGGCGATCGCCGACAGGCCGACATATTCCGGGCGGAAATCATGCCCCCATTGCGACACGCAATGCGCCTCGTCGATCGCGAACAGCGACAGCTTCGCCCGCGCCAGCATCGAAAGGCAGCGCGGCGTCAGCAGCCGCTCCGGCGCGACATAGAGCAGATCGAGTTCGCCGGCGAGCAATTGCCGCTCGATCGCGTCGGCTTCCGCGTAGGACAGCGATGAATTCAGCGCCGCGGCGCGCACGCCGGCCTCGAGCAGCCCCGCGACCTGGTCGCGCATCAGCGCGATCAGCGGCGACACCACGATGCCGCAGCCGTCGCGCAGCAGCGCCGGCAGCTGGTAGCACAGCGACTTGCCGCCGCCGGTCGGCATCAGCACCAGACAATCGCCGCCGCCCGCGACGTGGCGGACGATCTGCTCCTGATGGCCGCGAAATCCGGGCAGGCCGAACACGTGGTTCAACGTCGACAGCGCGCGGGCATCGAGATCGTCGTCGAGGCGGGAAGCGGCGAGGGTCATGCGGAGGGGCGGACGGCTGGGGACATGGCAAGCGTATACCCCAACGCGGCCGATTCTTCTCGCCAAGGCGTGAGAATGTTTGCCGGAAAGTTCCAGCGCACAGGGCGCCCCCTCTCCCGCTTGCGAGGCCTCTGCAAAACCTGACTGTTCTATCCAGATGTGATTCACTTGCGCGTAGGCGGAGGTGAACGGGATGGCGCAGGACAGTTTCATTGAGGCTTTGCTGCCGGCGGGCTTTGGGCGCAACGAGCGGCTGGAGCGCATTTCCGGCCTGATCGATTGGGACCGTCTTGCCGTCCTGATCCGCAAGGTGCGGCCGGGCGAGACCGGTCGCCCGCCCTACGCGCCGCTGGCGATGTTCAAAGCCTTGCTGCTGCAGCAGTGGTACGGACTGTCCGACCCCGGCCTCGAAGAGGCCCTGCTCGACCGGGTTTCGTTTCGACGCTTTTGCGGGTTCGCGCTGGATGCGCAGACACCCGACGAGACGACGCTTTGCCGGTTTCGCAATGCCTTGCAGCAGGCCGGCCTGGGAGACGCCCTGTTTCAGGAGGTCCTCCGGCAGCTCGAAGCGGCTGGATATGTCTTGAAGACAGGGACCTTGATCGACGCCACCCTGGTTCAGAGTTCAGGGCGAACGCCCCCGTCGGGATCGACGCCGCGCGAGGTCGAGAGCCGTTCGTCACACGACCCGCAGGCCAACTGGACACGGCACGGCGCCGGACGAAGGCTGTTCTTCGGCTACAAGGCGCACATCGCGATCGATCAGGGATCGGGGCTGATCCGGGCCCGCAAACTGACCGGGGCGAAGACGTATGAGAGCGAAGTCGCCGACGATCTCGTCCTCGGCGACGAGAAGGCGGTCTATGCCGACAAGGCCTACGAGAAGCGGGCGCGCCGCCAAGCCCTCAAAGCCCGCGGCATCAAGGATCGCATCCAGCATCGTCGCAACAAACACCAGAAGGCGCTGCCGCGATGGCAGGCAGTGCGCAACAAGCTGATCGGCCGTGTTCGGCAGGCGATCGAACGCACCTTCGCCCAACTGAAAGGCCGCTACGGCTTCACCCGCATGCGCTACGCAGGCATCACCGCCAACGCATTCCACCTCGATCTGATCTCGATCGCCTACAACCTGCGAACCGCAGCCGCCATCCGCTGACAATCAGCGGCCACGGCGGCCGAAACCGCCGATCGCAGCCAAATCGCATCACGCCATCACCCCTCCAGCGGCAAACTCGCCAAATCAACGAGTTTCGCAGAGGTCTCGCTTGCGGGAGAGGGTTGGGGTGAGGGCGACCCGAGCACTGACTCTGCGATACGCCGAGAGGCCTTCCCCCACCCGGATCGCTACGCGATCCGACCTCCCCCGCGAGCGGGAGAGGTTGCGCTGTGCCGGATCGCAGACATCATGCGAAAATCAAGTCGCGCGACGATCGCCTCACACGATCCTTGATTCGCCCTTCCCCCAATATTTGTCGCGCAGCAGGCGCTTGTAGAGCTTGCCGGTCGGCAGCCGCGGCAGTTCCTCGAGGAAGTCGATCGAGCGCGGCACCTTCTGCCGTGACAGCGACTGGCCGCAGAACGCGATCAGCTCCTGCGCCAGATCGCTGTCCGGATCGACGCCGGGCATCGGCTGGATCACCGCCTTGACCTCTTCGCCCAGATCCTCGTTCGGCACGCCGAACACTGCGGCGTCGGCGACCTTGGGGTGGGTGATCAGCAGGTTCTCGCATTCCTGAGGATAGATGTTCACGCCGCCGGAGATGATCATGAAGGTGGCGCGGTCGGTGAGGTGCAGATAGCCGTCGTCGTCGACATAGCCGACGTCGCCGACCGTGCTCATGCTGCCGTCGTCCGAGCGCGCCTCCTGGGTCTTGTTCGGATCGTTGAAATATTCGAACGGCGTCGCGGTCTTGAACCAGATCTGCCCCGGCGTGCCCTTGGGGCAGGGCTGCATCCGGTCGTCGAGAATATGCAGATCGCCGAACATCACCTTGCCGACGGTGCCGCGATGCTTGAGCCAGTCCTCGCTGTTGCAGGCGGTGAAACCGAGACCTTCGGTCGCGCCGTAATATTCGTGGATGATCGGCCCCCACCATTTGATCATCTGTTCCTTGACCTGCGGCGGGCAGGGCGCTGCGGCATGAATCGCCACCTCCAGCGTCGACAGATCATGCTTGCTGCGCGCCTCTTCCGGCAACTTCAGCATCCGCGAGAACATCGTCGGCACCAGCTGGCTGTGCGAGACTTTGTATTTCTCGATCAGCGCCAGATACTGCTCCGGATCGAAATGCTCCATGATGATCACGGTGCCGCCGTCCCGGATGGTCAGGCCGACCGCGGCCTGCGGCGCGGAATGATACAGCGGCGCCGGCGACAGATAGATCATGTCATTGCGATACTTCCACAGCATGTTGAGGAAGTGGAACAGCGGCAGCGGCTGCGACGGCGGCTGCTCCGGCAGAGGGCGCAGAATGCCCTTCGGCCGGCCGGTGGTGCCGGACGAATACAGCATCGCGGTGCCGAGGCTTTCATCGGCGATCGGCGTGTCGGGCAGGCCCTTGGTCGCCTCGGCGAGGCCGACGATCCGCTCGCTTTCGCCGACGCCGTCCACCACCACGCACAGCGTGACGTGGGGACAGTCCTTCAGCGCCTCGCGGGCGACGTCGAGCTTGGCCGTCGAGGTGATCAGCACCTTCGATTCGCTGTTGGTCAGAATGTAGACCAGCTCGGCGGCGGTCAGGTACGAGTTCACGCAGGTGTAGTAATAGCCCGACCGCTCGCCGGCGCCGCAGGCCTCGAGATAGCGGTTGTTGTTCTCCATGAAGACCGAATAATGGTCGAGCCGCTTCAGGCCGTGATTGCGCAGCAGATGCGCGAGCCGGTTGGTGCGGGCTTCGAGCTCCGCATAGGTCACGGTCTCGCCGGTCGAGGCCATGATGAAAGCGGGGCGATCGGGGTGGGTGTTCGCAAATTGGCCGGTGTACATCGTGGTCCTCGTTGATATCGGCGGTCAGGCGGCGAGTTCGAGGATCTCGCGCACCTGCGCGGGACCGTCGATCTTGCGGGGATTGCGTGGAACCCAGGGCGTGCCCATCGCCTGGCTGGCGATGCGCTCGAATTGTTCGGGACCGACGCCGACGTCGCGCAAGCTGCGCGGCATCCCGAGCACGCGGATCAGCGCATCGAGCACGTCGCCGGCGTCCTCGCCCGGATGTCCCATCGCCGCGGCGACCAGCGCCTGACGCTCGGGATTGACCGACTTGTTCCAGCGCATCACCGCCGGCAGCATGATGCAGGAGGTGTGGCCGTGCGGGACATCGAACACCGCGCCCAGCACGTAGCCGATGCCGTGGCTGGCGCCCATCGGGACGCCGGACGACAGCGCGCCCATCGACAGCCAGGTGCCGATCTGGCAGTCGAGCCGCGCCTGCAGATCGGTCGGATCCGCCTTTACCCGCGGCAGCGACGTCGCGAGCATCGACAGGCCCTTCAGCGCCTGGGCGTCGCCATACGGGTGCGCCTCGCGCGAGCAGATGCCCTCGACGCAATGATCGACGGCGCGAATCCCGGTCGAGAGCCACAGCCATTCCGGCGTGTGCACGGTGATCGCCGGGTCGAGGATCGCGGCGCGCGGCATCGTCAGCGGATGCGCCAGCTTCTCCTTGATCCGCGTCGCCTCGTCGGTGACGCCGGCGATCGCGCTGAACTCGCCGCCGGAGATCGTGGTCGGCACGCTGATCTGCCGCACCTTCGGCGCCACCGGCGCGTTCAGGTTGCGGACCCGGTCGATGTCCTCGACGCGATGGATGTCGTTGGCGAGGCAGATTTGCACCGCCTTGGCGCCGTCGGTGATCGAGCCGCCGCCGACCGTGACGATCAGATCGGCCGCGACGTCGCGGGCCTGATGGGTCGCGGCGATCACCGCCGACCGCGGCGTATGCGCCGGCATCGCGTCGAACACGCCAGCGCAGCGCCCGCCCAGCGCGTCGCGGATCTTGGCGATCTCGTCGGTGGTGCGGTTGAGGGTGCCCGAGACCATCAGCAGCGCGCGCTGCGCGCCGATCCGGTCCATCTGGGCGACGATCGCAGCCGCAGCCGGCTGCCCGAAAACAACTTCCTCCATGGCGCCGAATACGACGCGTCCCGTCTGCACGTTTTTTCACTCCCATCCACAGCCGCTCTTGCGAGGCCTTGGCGGCAATCCTAGCAGCCGCGTGGCGATCCGGAACAAGAAAAATCGTCGCGCGTCCTGGAGCGCCTGACATCAGCCGTCGATCTGGCCGTCGGTAACATGAGACGTTTGTCGGATACGTCCGTTATGGGGGTTGTCGATCAACCACGCCCATGTTGAATGCGCCTCGAACGAGATGGGAGACAGGGCATGACCAGGGCCGTACTCGGCATTATCGGCGGATCCGGCATCTATGATTTGCCGGGGCTTGAGGACGTCCGCGAGGAAGCGATCGCGAGCCCGTGGGGCGAGCCGTCCTCGGCGGTGCGGCGCGGCAACATCGCCGGCCTGCCGATCGTGTTCATGCCGCGCCACGACAAGGGCCACCGGCTGTCGCCTTCCGACATCAACTACCGCGCCAATATCGACGTGCTGAAGCGCGCCGGCGTCACCGACCTGATCTCGCTGTCGGCCTGCGGCTCGTTCAAGGAGGAGCTGCCGCCCGGCAGCTTCGTGCTGGTCGATCAGTTCGTCGACCGCACCTACAAGCGCGAGAGTTCGTTCTTCGGCCGCGGCTGCGTCGCCCACGTCTCGATGGCGCATCCGGTCTCGCCGCGGCTGCGCATCCATCTCGCCGCCGCCGCCGAGGCGGAGGGCATCGCGATGGCGCGCGGCGGCACGTATCTGTGCATGGAAGGCCCGCAATTCTCCAGCTACGCCGAAAGCGTCACCTACAAGCAGGCGGGCTATTCGGTGATCGGCATGACCAACATGCCGGAAGCCAAGCTCGCCCGTGAGGCCGAGATCTGCTACGCGTCCGTGGCGATGGTCACCGATTTCGACTGCTGGCACCCAGACCACGATGCGGTGACGGTGCAGGACATCATCCGGGTGCTGTCGTCGAACGCCGAGAAGGCCAAGAGCCTGGTGGCGCGGCTCGCCCAGGATTTCCCGCGTGAGCACGAGCCATGCCCGATCGGCTCCGACCGCGCGCTCGACACCGCGCTGATCACCCAGCCCGACGCGCGCGATCCGGACCTGCTGAAGAAGCTCGACGCGGTCGCCGGCCGGATCTTGAAGGCGTAGCTTCGTTTCGCTGGCAATGACGGGTCAATACCGGGACTAGCTGAGGAATTAGCCATGAAAGTCGACGGCATCCATACCCGCTCCATCTGGCTCGAGCCCGACGGCTGGACCGTCGCGGCGATCGATCAGCGCCGGCTTCCGCATGAATATGTCGTGGCGCGGCTGACCAATTGCGACCGCGCCGCCGATGCGATCCGCACCATGCTGGTGCGCGGCGCGCCGCTGATCGGGGCGACTGCGGCTTACGGCATCGCGCTGGCGATGCGCGAGGACGCCTCCGACGCGGCGCTCGGTCTGGCCTACGACAAGCTGATCGCGACCCGGCCGACCGCGATCAACCTGAAATGGGCGCTCGACGAAATGCGCCGCGCGCTTGTCCCGGTGAAGCCAGCCGACCGTGTCGCCGCCGCTTACAAGCGCGCCAGCGAAATCGCCGACGAGGATGTCGCCATCAACCAGGCGATCGGCGCCAACGGCCTGAAGCTGATCGAGGCGATCGCGGCGACGAAGAAGCCCGGCGAGCGCGTCAATGTGCTGACCCATTGCAACGCCGGCTGGCTCGCCACCGTCGACTGGGGCACCGCCACCGCGCCGATCTATCAGGCGTTCGATCGCGGCATTGCGATCCACGTCTATGCCGACGAAACCAGGCCGCGCAATCAGGGCGCCTCGCTCACCGCCTGGGAGCTCGGCCATCACGGCGTCGATCACACCGTGATCCCGGACAATACCGGCGGCCATCTGATGCAGCACGGCATGGTCGATCTCTGCATCGTCGGCACCGATCGCGTCACCGCCGACGGCGACGTCTGCAACAAGATCGGCACCTATCTGAAGGCGCTCGCCGCGCACGACAACAACGTGCCGTTCTACGTCGCGCTGCCGTCGCCGACGATCGACTTCACCATCCATGACGGGGTGAAGGAAATCCCGATCGAGCAGCGTGAGGCGGCCGAGGTCACCGACATGACCGGCCGCACCGCGGATGGCCGGATCGAGACCGTGCGGATCGTGCCGCCGGGCTCAAAGGTCGCCAATTACGGCTTCGACGTCACCCCGTCGCGCCTCGTCACCGGGCTGATCACCGAGCGCGGCGTGCTGAAGCCGGACCGCGCCTCGCTCGCTGCGGCCTTCCCGGAGCGGGTGGCGCGCGAACAGGAACCGTTGCCGGCGTCGTGAGTTCGTCTTAAGAACCCAGAACCGCAGTCAGATACCAGCGTCGTGCTTGCGCGGCCGAACGTCACGCACGGTTCTGTCGAAACTATTCGCTCCCGCGGCCCAAGCGGCTATTCTTGGCCGGCGCCGGAGCGATGACCCCGGCGCGCAAGGACGTTGCACCATGACCGATCAGCCCAAGCAGCCACCCGAGCGGCCTCGCTTCGAGCCGGAGATCATTCCGCCCGGCGAGACCCATGATCCGCGCGGGACGCGGGTGTTCATCGATCAGACCACCACCGAGCACGTCTTCGTCGGCAAAGTCGGGCCATTCGGCTTGTTCCTGATGGCGCTGGCGATCGGCGCGGTGATCGCGGTCATCCTGGTGCTGCTGCTTGGCGCGTTCCTGTTGTGGATCCCGATCGTCGGTCTGCTGATCGCAGCCGGGCTGGTCGCCGGTGTGCTGCGGCCGTTGTTTTCGCGGAGCGGCAGCTGACGGCGGCGCGCCGCCGCCTGATCGATGTCAGCGAGCAGTCAGGCGCGTGGGTGGATGGTGCGGCCGATTCCAGAGCAGGATGACTTATCTTCGAGTCCTCATCCCGCTCTAGGTTGTTGTTCGAGAATGATCTTTTCCGAAAACCGGTGTCCATTTTTCGGGATCATGCTCTAGCTGTTGCGGAGAATGCGGCTTGGAGACGTTGACGCCGATCCGGTGGCTTGTGCTCGGGTTCGCTATGGCCGGCGCGGCGATGCCGGCGATTGCCGTGCCCGCGTTTGCGCACGAGCACGACCGCCATCACCACGGCGGACACGGCCACGCCGAGGGTCGTGAGCACCGCCACGCCAGTCACGACGAGGTGCGGCGCGCGGTCGAGCGCGGCGAGATCCGTCCGCTCGCCGAACTGCTGACGATGATCCGCGACAAGCTGCCGGGGGAAATCACCTCGGTCGAGATCGAGCGCGACGACGGTCGCTGGATCTACGAATTCCACGTCGTCGACAAGCGCGGGCGGCTGTTCGAGGTCTATGTCGATCCGCTCAGCGGCGACATCCGCGAGACCAGGGAAAAGTAATGCGGGTGCTGGTGGCCGAGGACGATAGCCGGATCGCGTCGGATCTCGCGCGCGGCCTGACGGAGGCTGGTTACATCGCCGAATGCGTCGCCGACGGCGAAGAGGCGTGGTTTCGCGGCGACACCGAGGACTACGCCGCGATCATTCTCGATCTCGGCCTGCCCAGGCTCGACGGGCTGACCATTCTGAAGCGCTGGCGCGAAGGCGGCCGCCGCACCCCGGTGCTGATCCTGACCGCGCGCGGCAGCTGGGCCGAGCGCGTCGACGGCATCGACGCCGGCGCCGACGATTATTTGCCGAAGCCGTTCCGGATGGAGGAGCTGCTGGCGCGGCTGCGCTCGATCGTGCGCCGCTCGGCCGGCCACGCCTCTTCGGTCGTCACCATCGGCGACGTCACCCTCGACGAACGCCAGATGCAGGTCACCGTGCGCGGCCAGCCGGCGCCGCTGTCGCCGCTGGAGTACCGGCTCGCGTCCTATCTGGTGCTGCATCGCGGCCGGGTGGTGTCGCAGTTCGAGTTGAGCGAGAGCATCTACGGTCAGGACGACGCGCATGATTCCAACGCGATCGAGGTGCTGGTCGGCCGCGTCCGCAAGAAGCTCGGCCCCGAACTGATCGAGACCCGGCGCGGCTTCGGCTACATCGTGGCCGGGGATAGCAGGTGACGCGCCACTCGCTGCGGCTGCGGCTGATCGCCGGCGGCGCCGCGGCGATTCTGATCGCGCTGAGCGTCGCCGGCGTCGCGCTCACCATCCTGTTCGAGCGTCACGTCACCCGCACCATCGCGGACGACCTCGAAGTCTCACTGAAGCAATTGCTGGCCGGGATCGAGGTCGGGGCCGATGGCCGGCTGGCGGTGGCCCGCTCGCCGACCGATCCGCGCTTCGCCGAACCGTTGTCGGGCCTGTACTGGCAGGTCGGCGACGATCACGATCAGTTGCTGCGCTCGCGCTCGCTGTGGGACGATCGGCTGACGGTGCCGATCGATCAGCCCGGCCCGGGTGAGGTGCATCATCACGACATTGCGGGGCCCGCCGGCGCGCGGCTGTCGATCGTCGAGCGTCAGGTCGTTCTCACCGTGGCCGGCAAGCCGATGCCGATCCGCGCCGCGGTCGCGGTCGATCTGGCGCGAGTCACCGCCGCCGGCCGGGCGTTCGCGCGGGACCTCGTGATCGCGCTGGGCATTCTCGGCGTGGCGCTGGCGATCGCCACCTCGGTGCAGGTGATGCTCGGGCTGCAGCCGTTGCGCGCGTTGCGTCGGGGCATCGCCGATATCCGCTCCGGACGCAGCCGGATGCTTCCCCAGGCGGTGCCCGACGAGGTGCTCCCGCTGGTCGAGGAGGTCAACGCACTGCTGGATGCGCAGGCGCGCGAGATCGAGCGCTCGCGCGATCGCGCCGCCGATCTCGCCCACGGGCTGAAGACGCCGCTCGCCGCGCTGGCCGCCGACGCCGCGGGCTTGCGCGAGCGCGGCGAGGACAAGCTCGCGCGCGACATCGAGGCGGTTGTCAGCGCGATGAGCCGTCACGTCGATCGCGAACTGGCCCGCGCCCGGCTGCGCGGCGCCGCGCGCCGCGGCGAGAGCGCCTCCGTCGAGATCGCGCCGCTGGTGCGCTCGCTGGTGACGATCCAGTCGCGCACCCCGGCCGGCCGGCGGATCGATTTCGAGACGCGAATCGCCGACTCCGTCGCGGGGCCGTTCGACCGCGCCGATCTCGCCGAGGTGCTCGGCAATCTGCTCGACAACGCCACGCGGCACGCCCACGCCCGCGTCCGCATCAGCGCCGGCATTGCAACGCATGGCCTGTGCGTCGTGATCGAGGATGACGGCGAGGGCATCGACGAGGCCGCGCGCGCCACGGTGCTGGCGCGCGGCATCCGGCTCGACCAGCGCGGCGAGGGCGCCGGCCTCGGCCTCGCGATCGTGCAGGACGTGCTCGACGCCTATGGCTGGACGCTGCAGCTGTCCCGCTCCGAACTCGGCGGCCTGAAGGCGAGCTGCTGCGCGGCGGCGGTTGGAAGTGTGATACAGAACGATCGTTAGAGCACGATCTCGAAAAGTGGAAGCCGGTTCTCCGAAAAGATCATGATCATAAAACAAAGCTGGAGCGGTGTGACGATTCGAAGGCAAATCATCCTGCTCTAGCGTTGGCGGCAGCAGTGACAATTGCATTGGGCGCCTGACGGCTTGAAGTGCACCAAGCCGTGGACGACTCCACCTTCCGAATCGAACTTGCTCTTGAAGATGTCAAAGTAACTTGCGTCGCCGTATTCGTAATATCTACGCACGGCATGTGCGATCAGATCTGCGTATTGAATGAGGCGCGTTGCCTTGGAGTTAACGAACATCGGGACGTCGGCCATGTTGTAGAGTTGGCCCCACCTGTGTCCGACGGTCCTGAAGTTCCGAGCTAGCCCTTGAAGAGATGTTTCATAGGACGATTCGTCGAGGATAATCAGGCCGCGTTGAGTATCGGATGCCTTATGTAACCGCCCCAAGAAACGATCGAAGCGATTACAGATTTGCTCGAACGCATACTCCATTGGATCGGCGGGCGAAATAGCTGCTTTGTGAATGGCGGCTCCGAAGAGCGTAACCTGATTGGATGACCCGACAAGGTGGAGTACCTCACGATAAGCGTTAATGCGATCTTGGCGACCGACGCCTCGCCAGTGCTTCTTGCCTGTAAGGATGTCAGTTCCGCGGAATTCGAGATTGGGAGAAGCGGGCCAGATCCTCCCCGCAATGTCGTCCATTCTCTGGGAGAACCAATGCGGCTGCCTCTCGAAAACCGATATCCCCGCAAGGACAATGTGATGATCGTCAGCGTTTCCGACAGAGCCGGAATCATCGAGATACAATAGATGCATGAAAAATAAGCTGCATGAAATTTATAGATAAGCGGGCGGCCGGGTGGAATAAGTCAATCCCAACGGTCCACGTCTGCAGACCTCCCGACCACATCCGTAAAATATAGTATCTTGAACTCCCCAACAAGGAGTTCGTGTTAAAGTGCAGCAAGGGTATGGGGGCGCCGTCACTCGTCGTTTGGCAAGATTCCTAATATGAATATTGTCCGCATCGTCCTGTCCGTGAGGGGCGCTTCTCGATGGCGCTTGTGAAGCGGGACAGATCACTTGGCTGGGCGCACCAGCCGGGCCAATAGCTGGTCGGATGACGGCTTTGCTGGTGACGCCGCATCGTCCACATGCAGCGCAATCGCAGCACGGCTCCGCCTTGCCATCATCCTTCCGCGCGCTATATCCGGAGTTCCCCCATTCCCTCTTGTTCAGGATTGAGCGTTCCTCATGACCACGATTGATACCGCCAGCGAGACGAAGCCGTTCCAGGCCGAGGTGGCCGAGCTTTTGAACCTGATGGTGCACTCGGTCTATTCCGAGACCGACATTTTCCTGCGCGAGCTGATTTCCAACGCCTCCGACGCGCTCGACAAGCTGCGTTACGAGTCGATCGCGACCCCGGCGCTGATGGAGGCCGGCGGCGCGCCGAAGATCCAGATCGTCCCGCGCAAGGCGCCCGACACGCTGACGGTGATCGACAACGGCATCGGCATGAATCGCCAGGAGCTGATCGACAATCTCGGCACCATCGCCAAATCCGGCACCAAATCGTTCCTGACGAAGCTCACCGAAGCCAAGGACGGCGCCGGGCTGATCGGCCAGTTCGGCGTCGGCTTCTATGCCGCCTTCATGGTCGCCGACAACATCGTCGTCACCAGCCGCCGCGCCGGCTCCGGCGAGGTCTGGACCTGGTCGTCGTCGGGCGGGGCCGGCTTCGAGATCGCGCCCGCCTCGGAGGAAGCCGCGGCGCGCGTCGTGCGCGGCACCGAGATCGTGCTGCATCTGAAGCCCGACGCCGCGAAATATCTCGAGGCCTATCAGATCGAGCGGATCGTTTCGGAATATTCCGACAACATCCAGTTTCCGATCGAGCTGGTGCCGGAAGAGGGCGAGCCGCGCCAGATCAATTCGGCCAGCGCGCTGTGGCAGCGGTCGAAATCCGAACTGACCGAAGAGGATTACAATCAGGCCTACAAGCAGATCGCCGGCGCCTTCGACGAGCCGGCGATGACGCTGCACTACCGCGCCGAGGGCCGGCAATCCTACGCGGTGCTGCTGTTCGCGCCCGCCACCAAGCCGTTCGATCTGTTCGAGCCGGAGCGCAAGGGGCGGATCAAGCTGTATGTCCGCCGCGTCTTCATCACCGCGGACGCCGATCTGTTGCCGCCCTATCTGCGCTTCCTGCGCGGCGTAATCGACTCCGAGGACCTGCCGCTGAACCTGTCGCGCGAGATGCTGCAGAACAATCCGCAGCTCGCGCAGATCCGCAAGGCGGTCACCGGCAAGGTGATCGGCGAGCTGGAAAGCCTTGCCGACAAGAAGCCGGAGGACTTCGCCAGGATCTGGGAGGCGTTCGGCCCGGTGCTGAAGGAAGGCCTGTACGAGGATTATGAGCGCCGCGAAAAGCTGCTGGCGCTGGCGCGCTTCACCACCACGGCCGGCGAAAAGCGCACGCTGTCGCAATATGTCGAGGCGATGAAGGAGAACCAGACCGAGATCTATTATCTGGTCGGCGATTCGATCGAGCGGCTGAAATCGAACCCGAAGCTGGAATCGGCGACCGCGCGCGGCATCGAGGTGCTGCTGCTGACCGACGGGGTCGATGCGTTCTGGACCTCGGGCCAGCTCGATTTCGGCGGCAAGCCGCTGAAGTCACTGAGCCAGGGCGACGTCAATTTCGACCTGATCCCGAAGCTCGACGCCGACAAGCCGGACGACAAGCCGGACGAAACCAAGGCCGACGAGGCCACCGTGATCGCGGTGATCAAGGACGCGCTCGGCGAGCGGGTCAGCGACGTCAAGGCGTCGCAGCGGCTGACCTCCAGCGCGTCGTGCCTGGTCGCCGGCGGTTTCGGTCCGGACCGCGAACTGGAAAAAATGCTGGCCCGCGCCAACAAGGGCGCCGCCACCAAGCCGGTGCTGGAAATCAATCTCGGCCATCCGCTGGTCGCCGCTTTGGCTGATGCCAAAGCCGACAAGGCCGACGCCACCGATCTGTCGTTCCTGCTGCTGGAGCAGGCGCAGATCCTCGACGGCGAATTGCCGGAAGACCCCGCCGCCTTCGCCGGACGCCTCAACCGTCTGGTGCTGCGCGGCCTTGTTGCGCATGGTTAGCGGCGAACTAACAAACAGGGTTACCGGATTTTTAATCCATGGCGCGCAGATTGGTCGGCATCTTGGTGCCGACCAATTGTGTGAGCCCGATGCGTCAAATCATTTTTGCTGCGGCCGCCATCACTCTGGCCGCTGGAACCGCCGCCGCCGCCGATCTGCCGCTTCTGCCTCCGCTGCCCCCGGCAGCGCCGGTGTTGTGGAACTGGACCGGCCTGTATTGGGGCGCCCATCTCGGCGGCAGCTTCGGCGCGTCGAGCTTCAGCGATCCCGCCGGCCCCGGCATCTATGGCGGCAACGTCCGTAGCCCGGCGGCGATGGCCGGCATTCAGTTCGGCTACAACTACCAGCCGAATGCGAACTGGCTGATCGGCGTCGAGGCCGACCTCAGCGCGCTGAACGGCAACGGCACCAATAGCTGCATGGTCTCGTCCGGCCTCGTCATCTCGGCGAACTGCCGCGTCCGCCAGGATGCGCTGGCGACCTTGACCGGCCGCGCCGGCCTCGTCACCGGCCCCGGAGGCCGCACGCTGCTCTACGCCAAAGGCGGCGCAGCCTTCCTCAGCGAACGACTAGACATCACCGTCGGAAATCCGCTCCGCTCCTCGACCGACAATAGCGACGGCCGCTGGGGCTGGACCGCGGGCGCCGGCATCGAGCAGGCGCTGGCGCCGGCCTGGTCGGTCAAGTTCGAATATAACTACGCCAATTTCGGCAGCAGCGATATGGCGACGCCTGCGAGCTATCGGCTGGTTCCATGGGTCGGCTACTTCCCGACGCCGCAGGGCACCAGCAAAGTGAGCCAGGATTTGCACGCGGTGAAAGTCGGGCTCAACCTCAAATTCGGCGGCGATGTCGACGCGCGCTTCGACGACTATCATCTGCGCGGAAGCCAGGCCGCGAACGAGATCGTCGAGCGCGGCGCAGTCGAGGTCGGCGGCCGGGTCTGGTACAGCTCCGGCCGTTTCCAGAAAGACCTCGGCAATACCGTCAATCAGGGGAGCCAGAATCATCTGATTTCGCGGCTGACCTATCAGAGCACGGCGGCGTCGGGCGAGGCGTTCGGCCGCGTCGATGGTCCCTACGACATGTTCCTCAAGGGCTTCGCCGGCGGCGGAACGCTGCTGAGCGGACGCATGAACGACGAGGACTGGATTGCCAATAGAGGCATCCCGTATTCCAACACGCTCCACGATCCGGTCAAGGGCAGCATCGCCTATGCGACGCTCGACCTCGGCTACAATCTGCTGCGCGGACCGGATTACAAATTCGGCGGCTTCGTCGGTTACAATTATTATCGCGAGAATAAATCGGCCTATGGCTGCGTCCAGACGGCCGGCCCGACGGGGCAGGTCTGTGCCGATCCGGTTCCCAACACCGTTCTCGCGATGACGCAAAACAATACCTGGCATTCGCTCCGGGTCGGCTTCAACGGCGAAATCGGACTCGGCCGCGGGTTGAAGCTCTCCGCCGACGCCGCCTATCTGCCTTATGTGAAGACCTTCGGTGTCGATAATCACGTGATGCGTACCGATGTCACCGATACTGTATCGCCGGAACAGGGAACCGGGCAGGGCGTGCAGCTCGAAGCGATCCTGTCGTACCAGTTCAACAATGCCTTCAGCGTCGGTGCCGGCGCGCGCTATTGGGCGATGTGGGCGACCACCAATGCCTACACCAACATCTTCGGCTCGGAGTGTCCGTGCCAGACCTTGCCGGAACGCACCGAGCGCTATGGAACCTTCCTGCAGGCCGCCTACAAGTTCGACACGCTGAACTAGGCAATGATGCGCGGCGGCGGCACGATGCTGCCGCCGTCACGCATCCGCAGCAAAAATCCGCTGGGCAGCCGATGGCTTCTTGAATAGTGTGCCGGCCAACCAAAAACTGGGAGGCACACTCGATGAACTTCAAACTTCTCTCCGCCGCGCTGGCGTCCAGCGCCCTGCTTGCCGTTACTCCGGCGTCGGCGCAAGGCGTCAAGATCGGCATCCTCAACGATCAGTCCGGCGTCTATGCCGACTACGGTGGCAAGTGGTCGCTCGAAGCGGCCAAGATGGCGATTGAGGATTTCGGCGGCGAAGTGCTCGGTCAGAAGGTCGAACTGGTTTCCGCCGACCATCAGAACAAGCCCGACACCGCGATCTCGATTGCGCGCAAATGGTACGACGTCGAGGGCGTCGACATGATCACCGAACTGACGACGTCGTCGGTGGCGCTGGCGATCCAGGACCTCTCGCGAGAAAAGAAGAAGATCGACATCGTGGTCGGCGCCGCGACTTCGCGGATCACCGGCGACGCCTGCCAGCCCTATGGCTTCCACTGGGCGTTCGACACCCACGCGCTCGCGGTCGGCACCGGCGGCGCGCTGGTGAAGTCGGGTGGCGACACCTGGTTCTTCCTCACCGCGGACTACGCGTTCGGCTACGCGCTCGAGAAAGACACCGGCGAAATCGTTCAGGCCAGCGGCGGCAAGGTGCTCGGCGCGGTCCGCCATCCGCTGAATTCCTCGGACTTCTCCTCGTTCCTGCTGCAGGCACAAAGCTCCAAGGCGAAGGTCGTCGGCCTCGCAAATGCCGGCCTCGACACCGCCAATTCGATCAAGCAGGCGGCGGAATTCGGCGTCGTCGCTGGCGGCCAGAAGCTCGCCGGCCTGCTGATGACGCTCGCGGAAGTCCACGGCCTCGGCCTCAAGGCGGCGCAGGGCCTGGTGCTGACCGAAGCGTATTACTGGGATCGTGACGACAAGTCCCGCGAGTTCGCCGATCGGTTCTTCAAGCGCACCAACCGGATGCCGAACATGATCCAGGCCGGTACCTATTCGGCGACGCTGTCCTACCTCAAGGCGGTGAAGGCGGCGGGCACCAAGGACACCGAGGCGGTGACGAAGAAGCTCAAGGAGCTGCCGGTCGACGACGCCTTCGCCAAGGGCAAGGTGCTCGCCAATGGCCGCTTCGTCCACGATCTGTATCTGTTCGAGGTCAAGGCGCCTGCGGAGTCGAAGAAGCCGTGGGACTACTACAAGCTGATTTCGACGGTCGAGGGCGACAAGGCGTTCCCGACTGCGGCGGAGAGCGGCTGTCCGCTGACCAAGTAAGCGATCGCAGGATTGGTTGAAAGCGAGGCCGGCGCTCCGACAGGGGCGTCGGCTTTGTCTTGATCAGATCGCGCCGAGCGCTGCGCGACCTCTCCCGCTTGCGGGAGAGGTCGGATCGCGCAGCGATCCGGGTGAGGGCACTCCTCTCGGCGGATCGCTGACTCACTGCCTGGCGGCCCTCACCCCTCCTCTCCCGCAAGCGAGGCCTCTGCAAAACCTGACTGTTCTATCCAGATGTGGTTCACTTGCGCGTAGGCGGAGGTGAACGGGATGGCGCAGGACAGTTTCATTGAGGCTTTGCTGCCGGCGGGCTTTGGGCGCAACGAGCGGCTGGAGCGCATTTCCGGCCTGATCGATTGGGACCGTCTTGCCGTCCTGATCCGCAAGGTGCGGCCGGGCGAGACCGGTCGCCCGCCCTACGCGCCGCTGGCGATGTTCAAAGCCTTGCTGCTGCAGCAGTGGTACGGACTGTCCGACCCCGGCCTCGAAGAGGCCCTGCTCGACCGGGTTTCGTTTCGACGCTTTTGCGGGTTCGCGCTGGATGCGCAGACACCCGACGAGACGACGCTTTGCCGGTTTCGCAATGCCTTGCAGCAGGCCGGCCTGGGAGACGCCCTGTTTCAGGAGGTCCTCCGGCAGCTCGAAGCGGCTGGATATGTCTTGAAGACAGGGACCTTGATCGACGCCACCCTGGTTCAGAGTTCAGGGCGAACGCCCCCGTCGGGATCGACACCGCGCGAGGTCGAGAGCCGTTCGTCACACGACCCGCAGGCCAACTGGACACGGCACGGCGCCGGACGAAGGCTGTTCTTCGGCTACAAGGCGCACATCGCGATCGATCAGGGATCGGGGCTGATCCGGGCCCGCAAACTGACCGGGGCGAAGACGTATGAGAGCGAAGTCGCCGACGATCTCGTCCTCGGCGACGAGAAGGCGGTCTATGCCGACAAGGCCTACGAGAAGCGGGCGCGCCGCCAAGCCCTCAAAGCCCGCGGCATCAAGGATCGCATCCAGCATCGTCGCAACAAACACCAGAAGGCGCTGCCGCGATGGCAGGCAGTGCGCAACAAGCTGATCGGCCGTGTTCGGCAGGCGATCGAACGCACCTTCGCCCAACTGAAAGGCCGCTACGGCTTCACCCGCATGCGCTACGCAGGCATCACCGCCAACGCATTCCACCTCGATCTGATCTCGATCGCCTACAACCTGCGAACCGCAGCCGCCATCCGCTGACAATCAGCGGCCACGGCGGCCGAAACCGCCGATCGCAGCCAAATCGCATCACGCCATCACCCCTCCAGCGGCAAACTCGCCAAATCAACGAGTTTCGCAGAGGTCTCGCAAGCGGGAGAGGGAGCCGGCTGCGCTCGGGTCAAGCACCCAGCATCTGATGCACGACGCCGTAGACCGAGCCGCCCCACAACGCCGCGGCGGCGACCATCTGCACCGCGAAGCCCGCGCCGCGCTTCGAGGCCGCATTGGCATAGCCGATCATGTACATCACGCGGCCGATGATCCACACCGCGCCCAGCGCTGCGGCGAAGACGTCGCTGAGATAGTAGGCGAACAGCCACAGCGACGGCAGGAAGATCGGCAGCCATTCCAGCGTGTTGGCCTGCACCCGGAAGGCGCGCTCGAAATCCGGATGGCCGGAAATCGCCGGCGCCTTGACGCCATAGAGCGCACGCGCGCGAGCGACCTGCACAGTGGTGTAGAAGTAGAACATCAACGCCAGCAGGGTCGCGATCGTGGTGTAGTGAAACATCCCGGAGCTCCCAATCCTATGTTTTGTTCTTTCCGGCAAGGACGCCGGTTGTCGTCGCAGCTTGAACTCAATAGCCGGTCATCTCAAGATATCCGATGCCGGCCTGGCTGCCGCTGAATGAGATCGGTCCCTCCCAATATGGAAAGCTGGTCCCCATCCAGCTGTTGGGGTTCAGCGGTGTGGTCTCGATCGACAGGCCGTGGCCGGGCAGGCCGATGCGCCAGCGCGTCGGCAGTCTGCGGCCAGCGGTCTCGGTGAAGCCGATCGGTTCGAGCGCGATCGCATCCGGCGCGAGCGGCTCGGATTTGCCGTCGAGCCCGATCCAGTTGCCGGCGAAATAGGCTTGGCCGCCGCTCTGGCGCAGCCGGAACAGCATCACCTTCTCGCCGGAGGCGAGATGCAGCGAGAACCAGTCCCAGCCGGTCTGGTCGGAAGCGAGCGGCTGGCTCGACCATTCGCGGTCCATCCAGGCTGTGCCGCTGACCTCGACCGCCCGGCCGTCGAGCGTCACCGTCCCGCGCGCGGCAAAATAAGGCTGGCTGTAGTAATACGAAGCCTGGCCGCGGTCGGATTTGCGCGAATAGCCAGCGTCGCCTTGCAGCACCAGCGGCCGCTCGGCGGTCAATTGCAGCCGATAGCCGAAGTCCGAGCCTGATGCGGTAACGTCGAGCGGCGACAACGTCGCAGCCTTCATCGCGTCGCCGCCCTGCATCGCCCAGTCGTCGATCAGGGCGCGGAACGGCGCAGCCGTAACGCCGGCCTGCCCAATCCCGCCGCGCGAAAACTTCTCGGCGAAGCGATGGGTCTCGGCGCTGGAGAGCGCCGCATGCGCCATCCAGATCTGCTGACTGGCCCAGCCCTCGCGCTGCGGGCCCGGCGTCATCGCCTGACGGAACAGCGTCCACTGCACGCCGTAGGGCTTGCCGTCGGCGTCTTTCAGATTTGCGGTGAGGTACCACCATTCGATGCGGAAATCCGGATGCGGGCCGTGGTCCTCGGGAAACGAAAGCCGCCGCCCGGGCACGACCGGCGCGAATTCGCCCGCGTCGCTGCCGAGCCCTGCGAATCCTTGTGCCAGCACGCGTTGCCCACTGGCCCCGAGCGCGAGCAAGCCGCCCGCGAAGGCGCGGCGTGAGATCAGGCCTCTAGCGCTCATCGGCGAACACCTTCACCAGCCGCGCCGGCTGCATCCGCACCAGTTTCAGGATCGGCAACGCTGCCGCGATCAGCGACGCCAGCAGCGCGACGCCGAGCAGCTTCAACAGCTCCCACGGAAACACTTCGAAAGGCAGCCGCCAGCCGAACGCCTTGACGTTGACCACCGCGATCAGACACCACGCCACCATCAGCCCGAGCGGCAGCGCCAGCGCCGCGGTGAGCGCGGCCATCGACAGAGTCTTCATCAGCTCGATGAAAGCGAGCTTTCGCCGGGTGATGCCGATCGCCCACAAGGGTGCGACCTGCGGCAGTCGCGAATTGCCGAGCGTGAGCAGGCTGGTCAGCAGCGCGATGCCGGCGATGCCCAGGGTGAAGGCGTTGAGTGCGGCGGTCACCGCGAAGGTGCGGTTGAAGATCCGCTTGGACTCGGTCTTCAGCGTCGCCTGATCGGCGAGGCTGCGATTGTCGAGCTTGAAGCGCGCGCGGAGGTCCTCGACCAGCGCCGGCGCGCGCGCCGGATCGACGCGCAATCCGAGCCGGGTCTGCGCGACGTCGGGGAAGCGCGCGATCATTGCGTCGTAGGCGACGCCGATCTGGCCGCGCGGATTGCCGTAATCGGCGTAGATCGCCGCGACCATGAGCGGCCACGGCCCGTTGCTGGTCGGCACGACGATGCGATCGCCGAGCGCGAGCTTCATCCGCCGCGACAATTGCTCGCTGATCAGCGCAGCCTGTCCGCGCGCGACGGCGTCCCAGACATCCTTGGCCTGCTCGAGTAACGGCCAGTTGTCCCGATAGGTGGGATCGTCGGCGAAGCCGATGACCTCGGCAGGCCAGCCGTCGAGTTTCACCTCGGCGCGCGTGCCGGGCAGCAGCGCGGTCACTTCCGGCCGCTGCTTCAGCCAGGCCTTGATCTCGGTCGCCTGGGTATCGTTTGCCGCGTTGAGATAGACTTCGGCGGCGAGCCTTCCGTCGAGCCAGCGCTCGAAGGTGCGGCTGAAGCTCTCGACCATGGTGCCGACGCCGACATTGACGCCGAGCGCCAGCAGCAGCGCCATCAGCGCCAGCGACAAGCCGGAGAGCTGCAGCCGGTTGTCGGCCCAGAACCATTTCATCAGCGGATGTTTGGCGCCGCGTTCGCCGAGCGCCAGCACCAGGCCGAGCACGGCCGGTAGACCGAGCGCGGCGCCGAGCAGGATCGCGGCGAGCACCGCAAAGCCCGACACCAGCGAATCGCCGAACCACAGAAAGCCGCCTGCCGCGGCGAACACGAGGAGCGCGACGCTGCCCTGAATCAGCAGCCAGCGCTGCTGCGCCTGTTGCCAGGCGAAGGCTTGCGCTGCGGCGAGCACCGGCATCCGCGCCGCCTTGATCAGGCTCGCGGAGGCCGCCGCCAGCGCGCCGAGGATGCTGATCGCGATCCCGGCCAGCCACCATTGCGGCTGGAGGGACAATTCGCCGGGAATCTGCGCGCCATAAAGTCCGCGCAGACTCGCGGCGACGTCGGGCAGCAGCGTGGCGGCGATGACATAGCCGCAGACGAGGCCGATCAGCCCGGCCAACAAAGCGATCAATGTCAGCTCGATCACCATCACGCTGTTCAACAGCCGCGCCGAGGCGCCGCAGGCGCGCAGCGTCCGCAGCATCGGCCGGCGCTGTTCGAAGGCGAGCCCGATCGCCGAATTCACGATGAACAGCCCGACGAGAAAAGAGAGCAGTCCGAACGCGGTGAGGTTGAGGTGGAAGCTGTCGGTCAGGCGTTCGAGGTCGGTCTCGGTGTCGGGCTCGACCTGTTTGAGCTTGTCGCCGACGATCTGCTGCAGCGGCGTCCGCGTAGCTGCCGCCTTGTTGCCGATCAGCAGCCGCGACACCTGGCCGTTCAGCCCGAGCAGCGGTTGCGCGATGCCGATGTCGACGACCAGCACGCCCGGCGCGAGTTCGGCTTGCGGCTTTAACGGCGGCAGCTTGCCGCCGTTGCTGATCGCGGGCGTCGCGCCCTCGGACAGTTTCAGCTCGGCAAGCGTTGCGGGCGAGAGCAGCGTCTGGCCGGGCGGCAGGATGAAGCCCTGCAGATTGGCGGTGCCGATCGCGGGCGCGGCGCTGGCCTCGACCGGCAGCGACAGCGGCTCGATGCCGAGCAGCCGCAGCGTGCGGTCGCCGACCCGGACGCGGCCCTCGACGACGGGCGACACCGGCCAGCCGGCGCGGCGCAGATCGACGAACATCTGCTGCGAGAAACTGTCGCCATCCGGCGCGACCAGCGTTGCGGTGCGGGCGCCGCCGAGCGTCGCCGCGGCGCGGTCGTAACTCGTGCGCGCCTGCGCATTCAGCGCCTGCACGCCGCTCCACAGCGCGGTCGCCGAGATCAGGCCGATCAGCAGCGTGGCGAGTTGGAGCGGATGGCGTCGCCAATGGCTGAGCAGAACCGCGAGGATCCACAGCGCGCGCCTCAATGGATCAGCCCCGCATGAAGGTTGACACGTCGGTCGAGCGTCGCGGCGAGGCGTTCGCTGTGCGTCACCATCAGGAAACCGCAGCCGGTGCGGCGGACCAGATCGTTGGCCAGCGCCAGCACGTCGTCGGCGGTGGCCTCGTCGAGATTGCCGGTCGGTTCGTCGGCGAGCAGCAGCGTCGGCTTGACCGCGAGCGCGCGGCCGATCGCGACGCGCTGCTGCTGGCCGCCGGAAAGTTGCTCCGGATAGCGCTTCAGCAGACGGCCGAGGCCCAGCCGCTCGATCAGTTCGCTATGCCAAGCGGCATCATGGCGGCCGGCGAGCCGCGACTGGAAGGCGAGATTGTCGGCGACGGTGAGGCTCGGGATCAGGTTGAACTGCTGGAACACCAGGCCGAGACGTTCGCGCCGGAACGCGGCGCGCTCGGCGTCGGTGAGGCGCGAAATCGTCACGTCGCCATAGTTGATCTCGCCCTGGTCGGGCTGATCGAGGCCGGCGATCAGATGCAGCAGCGTGCTCTTGCCGCTGCCGGATTCGCCGGTCAGCGCGACGCTTTCGCCGGCGGCGAGCGCGAGGTCGACGCCGCGGAGTACGGCGACGCTGTCCTGTCCCGAGCGATAGGATTTTGTCAGACCCGAAACGGTCAGCATCAGGCGATGATCCAGACGGCGCGGCGCGTCATAGCGTCAACTCGCAGAGGCCGCGCGGGATCGTGTTGCTGCGTGCCGCGGACACATTGCGCGGGCTGCGCGGCGTCGGACCAATCATCTTGGCTTCCAATGAACGACATCCCGTCCGATATGGTGACCGCGCGCGCGCGACTCAATGACCGGCCGGACGGATTGTTTGCAGTGCAGCGCAGGACATGCCGCGACGCCGGGCGTCCGGTCGACTGCGCGATTGCTTTCCCGCACGATCGGCGCCACCATCACGACAGGCCTGCGTCAGAATAGACAGGCAACGACGATGGTCGCCGGGAGGCATCAGTTGGACGGGCAATCCACGCCGAAGGGGGCCTGGAGGATCACCTTCCTCCTGTTTCTGTTCATGGTCGTCAATTTCGCCGATAAGATCGTTGTCGGCCTCGCCGGCGTGCCGATCACCAAGGAGCTGAATCTCAGTCCGGAGCAGTTCGGGTTGCTCGGCTCGTCGTTCTTCTTCTTGTTCTCGATCACGGCGGTCATCGTCGGCTTCATCGTCAACCGGGTCGAGACCCGCTGGGTGCTGCTGATTCTGGCGCTGATCTGGGCGGTGGCGCAGTTTCCGATGGTCGGCACCGTCAGCTTCACCACGCTGCTGATCTGCCGCATCATCCTCGGCGCCGGCGAGGGACCGGCTTTCGCGGTGGCCGCGCACGCGATCTACAAATGGTTTCCCGACCACAAGCGGACGCTGCCGACGGCGATCCTGTCGCAGGGCTCGGCGTTCGGCGTGATTCTGGCGGTGCCGGCGCTGAACTGGATCATCGTCAATCACTCCTGGCACTACGCCTTCGGCGCGCTCGGTATCGTCGGGCTGATGTGGGTGGCGGCGTGGGTCGCGCTCGGCAAAGAGGGCCCGCTGGTTCCGACTGCGGCGATGGCGGCGGCAGAGACGCGGATTCCCTATGCGCGCCTGCTCACCTCGCGGACCTTCGTCGGCTGCGTCGCGGCAACCTTCGGCGCCTATTGGGCGCTCTCGCTCGGGCTCACCTGGTTCACCACCTACATTATCAAAGGGCTCGGCTTCAGCCAGCATCAGGCCGGGCTGATCTCGATCATGCCGTGGGTGTTCGGCGCCATCGTCGTGTTGTTGGCCGGTTGGCTGTCGCAGTCGCTGATGGGGCGCGGCGCTTCGACCAGGCATGCGCGCGGCGTGCTGGGGTCGGTTCCGCTGGTGGTCGGCGGCCTGATCCTGCTGACGATGCCCTTCATCGACAACCCGACCGCGCGGATCGCCGCGCTGGTGATCGGCTCGGGGCTGTGCGGGTCGATCTACGTGGTGTGCCCGCCGATGATCGCCGAATTCGCGCCGGTGTCGCAGCGCGGCGCGGCGATTGCGATCTACGGCGCGCTGTACACGCTCGCCGGCATCGTCGCGCCGCTGGTGATGGGCAGCGTGGTGCAGAATGCCGCGTCGCCGAACGAAGGCTATCTCGCAGGCTACGTGATCAACGGTGCGGTGATGGTCGTGTCGGGTCTGCTCGGCCTGCTGCTGCTGTGGCCGAACACCGAACGGGCACGGCTGCTCGGTGTCGAGGATGCCGCGATCGGACTGCGCAAGCCGGCTTGAGTTTCCTCCGTCTTGCCCGGGCAATGACGTCTCGCGCCAATGGCCTGTCATCGACCTGCTCAGCGTCAGGCTCGCTTTGCTCGCACCTCGGGATGACGCCCGCGTGAGGAGGTCACGAGTTATCGCGTTTTCGAGCGAAGTGGGTACCGGTTCGCGTGAAGAAAACGCGTCAGAACAAAAAGTTAGAGTTTCGGTTCTGATTGAATCAGAACGCGAAGCGCCAGCTCATCAAACAATGATGGCCGGGACGAGCCCGGCCATCACGCAAGTGCTGATGATCGAAGCGGCGGTGGGTTGCTAACGCGCCCTACTTCGCCGCAGTGTCGGTGTTGAACACCTCGCCTTCCGGCACCCAGCTTCTTCCGTCGAAGCGGGCGATCTGCATCTGGGTGTATGGCGCGTAGCGGTCCGGCCGCGTCGAGATCTTGATGCCGGGCAGCAACAGCGGCGCAGCGGTCGGCGGGATGTTGGTCGCCTGCTTCAGCAGATTTTCGCGGGTGAGATTGTCTCCGCAGGCTTCCAGCACCTTCACCGTCATGAAAGCGGAGATGTAGCCGGTCACGGTGCTGCCGTCGGCGATGTCGCCTTTCGGATACCACTTTGCGAGGAAATCCTTCAGCTCCTTGACGTCGGCGTCGTTCTCGAAGCGCGGGTCGGTCGGCGTCTTCGCCGCCAGCGCGGTCAGCAGGCCGGTCGAAGCCTCGATGCCGGCGGGCTGCAACGCGCCCTTGATCGAGCTGGAGACGCTGACGACGAAGTTCAGCGGCTTCCAGCCGAGTTCGTGGACCTTGCGGATCGCCTGCGCGCCGAATTTCGGAGTCGCCATCGTGAACAGCGTATCGGCGCCCGAGGCCTTCAGCGCGACGATCTGCGAGTCGACGGTCGGATCGGTGACCTCGTAGGTGACCTCCTTGACGATCATCGTCTTGGCCTTGTCGCCGAGGCCGTCCTTCAGGCCCTTGACGTAGTCCTTGCCGGCGTCATCGTTCTGCGAGAACACGCCGAGCTTGGCGTCGGGCTTGTTCTTCAGCAGATACTTCGCGAAGATCATGCCCTCCATCTGGTAGGGTGGATAGAGCTGCGTGGTCCATGGGAAGTTCTTCGGATCGTCCCACTTCGCAGCCCCGGTGGAGAGGAAGATGTGCGGCACTTTCTTGCCGTTGAGATATTTCTGGATCGCGGAATTCGTCGGCGTGCCGATTGTGCCGACGATCGCCAGCACCTCGTCCTGCTCGACCAGACGGCGCGTCTGCTCCACTGTCTTGGGCGGCGAGTAGGCGTCGTCGAGGCTGATCAGCTTGATCTTGCGGCCGTTGACGCCGCCTTTGGCGTTGACCATCGCGAAGTAGGCGTCCTCGATGTGGCCCTGCACGCCATACGCCGAAGCCGGGCCGCTATAGGGCATCGTCTGACCGATCTTGATCTCGGTGTCGGTGACGCCGGGGCCGTATTGCTTCTGAGCGAAGGCGGGTTGGGCCGCGGCGAGCGCAACAGCGCCTGCGGCAAGCAGTGTGATGCGGATGGACATGGTATTCCTCTCTATCGTTGAAAGCCGCACTCTGCGGTGCGGGCTGGCAGGTCGAATCGCCGGAGCCCTGACCGGGTAGCTCAGGCGATCTCGCAGACGCTGTCACGAGAGAGACGATCATTCAATTGAATTGCGCAGCGATGTTTCAACGCACCTGCAACAGATGAGCGCGGATCATTTCATGCTGCGGGATTTGATACGCGCGGGCGATCCGTCATCAGCGCGAGCACGACCGTCAGCGCCATGAACAGTGCCGAGACGCCGAATACCCAGTGCGGCAGATTGTTGTCCATGATCCAGCCGAACAACAGCGGGCTGACGATGCCGCCGATGTTGAATCCGGTGGAGACGATTCCGAAAGCGCGCCCTGCGCCGCCGGGCGGCGCGGCGTCGCGCACCAGCATGTCGCGCGATGGCGCGATCACGCCGCCGAGGAAGCCGGCGAGCGCCATCATGATCACCAGCAGCAGCGGCGGCATCGACGCCAGCGCGATCACCAGCACCACGCCGGAGTTGATCGCGAAGCACATGGCCGCAACCTCGCCGTGACGTTTGGTGCGGTCGGCGAGCACGCCGCCGGCCAGCACGCCGAAGGCGCTCGCGCCGAGAAACGCCGTGAGCGCGAGGTTGGCGGCGGAGTAGCTGCTGCCATAGCCGCTCATCAGCGCCACGACGCCGAAATTGCTGATGCCGGCGGTCGACAGGCCGAGCAGCAGGAAGAACAGCATCAGCAACAGGATCGCGGGCGTCAGCACGCCGGGCTGCGGCGCGGCGTCTTCGCCGCTCGGCGGTCGCGCCACGGCGTCCGGCGTGCGTGCGATGATCAGCACAGCCGCGGCGAGCGGACCGGTCGCGCCGGCTGCGATCAGCGCACCGGCGCCGCCGACGGTCGTCACCAGCACGGCGACGATCGCCGGCGCCATGGCGCCGCCGAGAAAGCCGGAGAAGGTGTGAATCGAAAACGCGCGCCCCATCCGCCGCTCGTCCATATGCGCCGACAGGATCGCATAGTCGGCGGGATGGTAGACGCTGTTGGCGAGGCCGAGCAGCGCCGCGCTCGCCAGCAGCCAGGGATAGGTCGGGTTCAGGCCGAGCATGATCAGCGCGAAGCCGCCGAGGCAGAGCCCGGCGATCAGGATGCTGCGCGCGCCGATCCGGTCGACGACATAGCCGAGCGGCGCCTGGGTCAGGCCGGATACCACGGCGAAGACGGTAAGCGCGAAGCCGAGTTCGACGAAGCCTGTGCCGAGCTTTTCCTTCAGGAACGGAAACAGCAGCGCCAGCACCAGCATGTGGAAATGGCTGACCCAATGCGCGACCGAAATCGCGCCGAGCGTGCGCAACGCGGCGTCCGGCTTGGCGCGCGGAGGTGCGGCGAGAACGTCGACCATCGTGAGGCAAACACCCGGTTCGAAGCAAACCGCCCGTCAGGGCTCACCGCAGAGTAGGGTGCGCCGGCTGCGACGTCTATCCGGGGTGGGGTCTGCAGACGCGGCGGCCGTTCAAGTGCGGCGCCGCCGATCCGCGAAGGGAGTCATTCGTCCGCCGACGTGCGGGAACGCGTCGCCTTGCGATCAAAGGTCGCGCTGCTCGTCGTCGCGATCGCGTTCCGGCGCGGCGATGTCGCCGCTGTCGTAAAGGTCGTCGACCGGCAGCAGCATGGGCGGCGGCTTGGTTTTGCCGTGGTCCTCGTCCTTGCTGCGGTCCTTCTTCATTATGCTGAGCCAGCCGGCCATCGCATCACATCCCATCAGAGCAGGCCCGGAAAGCGCCGTGGCGCGCTCCGGCTCCAGCATTGATCTCGCCTCGGCACGACTGCCGATCTGGAAAGATGCAGTTTAGCCCAGGATGAGACGGTTCATGGCAGCGTTTTGGACAGAGCAGCCTGGCGCGACGCGCCCGGCTCAGCAGGCGTCAGGTGCGGCGGCCGCCGTTTTGCTGCTCGGCCAGCCATTCCGACAGCGGACGCGGCTTGTCGTCGACCTTTCGGGTCGTCGTCGTCTTTCCGCCGGCAGTTTTGGCGCGCTTGGCCCTGGTCGGCGTCGCGCGCTGCGGTTCGGCGGCTTCGCGGGCAAGCCTCATCGCCCGAAGCCGCGCCATATTGTCGAGCGCCGCTTTGGACGCAGCTTCGCGCTCAGCCCTTACGCTGTCGGTTTCTTGCGCGCCTGCGGCATTGCCGGTGTGCGCGGCGGTGCGGTGATGATCGTCGTTCTTCATTATTCCAGTCGTCGATTGGGTCCTGTGGGGAGGAGCGGGGTGTAGCATGAAAATGGCCCCGGAACAGCCTTTGCTGCCGGGGCCTGTCATGCACGATGTGATGAAGCGTGAGGTCCGTCAGAACGTCACACCGGCCTTGACGAGATATGTCCGGCCAGGAAGCGGATAGGCGCCGTAGCGGCCGGGCGTGAAGCTGCTCGCCACCGCGTAGTCGTAATACTGCGCGTTGAACAGGTTGATCACGCTGAGCGACCAGAAGAAATGGTCGAGTTCGCCGCTCAGCTTGATGTCGACGGTGGCGTTGGCCGGGATCTTCGTCTGCCTGTTGCTGTTGTCGCTGTCCATAAAGCGATTGCTCCAGGCGCGGGCGGTCGCGTCGAACACGACGTATTTCTGCCAGACGTTCCAGGTCACGCCGGCGTTCGCCGTATAGCGCGACACCAGCGGAACGTCGTTGCCCTCGAACGGTCCTTCGCGGAACGTCGCGCGGGTATAGGCGCCGCCGCCGCGCAGCAGCAGCGTGTCGCTGATGCGGAGCGAGGCGCTGGTCTCGCCGCCATAGCGCCGGGTCGGGTCGAGATTGGTGTTGTAGAAATTCACCGGATCGTAGCGGATCTCGTTGGTCAGGTTCATATTGTAGGCGCTGGTCTGCATCTCGAACGGGCCCGACTTGACGCGGAAGCCGCCCTCGAAGTCGACCGAGGTCTGGGTCTTCAGGTTGAAGGTGCCCGGAATCGCATTGAAGAACGGGTCGTAGGACGGTCCCGACGCCACGCGCTCGTCGACATTCGGCGTGCGGAATGCGCGTGCGGCGCGTGCGAACACACTGAACACGTCGTTAAAGCGATGCTCGAGCCCGACATGCAGCGCGTGCTGGGTCTCGGTGCTGCTGAGCGGCAACGCCTGGGCGTCGCCGAAATAGCCCGGCGCCGCCGGGTTGAGACGATCGGTCGCCTCGATTTTGACGCCCTGCAGCCGGCCGCCATACGAAAAGTCCGTGGTCGGCAGGAGGCCGACGGTCTGCTGCCAGTAACCGGCCATCGTCTTCTGCGACAGATTATAGACGTGGACTGGCGGCGTGCTGCGATACTGGCCGCGGTCGGAATCGTAGGTCGCGTCATAATAGTCGAGGCCGGTCAGGATTTTCGACGGCAGTCCGAACATCGAATTCTTGATGCTCAGCCGCGGCGTGATCGACCAGGTCTGCAGATGCGCGTCGAATGAACTGGCGTTGAAGCTCGACAGCGGCACGTCGCCGAAATATCCCGCCTGCTGGCGCTTATCGCGGACGCCGCCGTCGACGATCAGTTCGGCGCCGTCCCACAGCGATTTGGTGAAGCCGGCGGTGACATTGACGCCCTGCTTGTCGGCATAGTTGAACGGCGTATTGGTGCCGCGGCGGTCGGTCTGGAGTTGGTTGACGCCGATCGAAGGGTCGACGATCCGGGAACCCGGCAGGCCGAGGTGCTGGTTGTCGCCCGAGATGTTGAGGAACGCGCTGAGATCCGGCGTGGAATAGCGCAGCTCACCGAGCGCGTTGTTCTGCTCCAGCGCATTGTTGGCGCGATAGCCGTCGGAACGCACGCCGTTGGCGAACGCCGAGGTCGACCACGGGCCGGAATTATACGCCGCCGACACGGCGGCCAGCCGCTGGTTGAACGAGCCGAAGCCGCCTTCGACGCGGAACGTCGCGGGTGGGCCGCCGGCGCCGGTCTTGGTGACGATGTTGATGACGCCGCCGACCGCATTGTCGCCATACAGCACCGCGCCGCTGCCGCCGCGCGTGATCTCGATGCGCTCGATCGATTGCAGCGGAATGCTCGACAGGTCGACGCCCTGCAAATCGAGGTCGTTGAGGCGGCGACCGTTGACCAGGAACAGCGTGTTCGAGGTCGCGGTGGCGCCGAAGCCGCGCAGATCGATCGACGAGCCGGTGCCGTTGACGCCGCCATACAGTGACGTGCTCTGCACGCCGGACGTCTGCGCGATCACGTCCTGAACGGTTTGCGCCGGCGAATGTGCGATGTCGTCGGCGGTGATCACCGTGGTCGAGGCGCCGACGATGCCCTGATACAGACGGCTGGCGGTGACGTTGATGGTCGGCAGCGCATTGTTTTGAGCCAAAGCGGGCGCAGCAGTCGCGAGCAGGCTCGACGCTAGAATGGTGGACGACAGCAATGCGCGCGACAGCGCGGACGGATGCCGTTGAGCGGCATCGGAAGGGGACGGCATGATTCGGCCTCGGTCGGACGTCAGTGGCACGTCACAGCGAACGAGGTTTCACCGTCATGCTTGCGCAGCCGATGAGCCCAATGCCTGCAATTCCCGACCGGCATCTTCGCGTGTGACCACGAATGACGGCAGGTCTCCTGGCTCGCGGGTGTTAGCTTTCGTCGCCTTCCCAGGACCGAGTTTCCCAGTGGCATTCCGACGAAAGTCGAACCGCTTACAGTTGCGGGAACAGCTGCGGCATTGGTCCTCCGAAGAGGTCCGCACCGCATTCCCTTTTGATCCCCGGAAGGGGAACCGTCACAATCATCTAGATGGATCGGATCAGGCAAAGTCAATTCGCACTTGGCGGCGAACAGGTGCGGTCGCAGCGCCACGGCGCTGGATTGCGTCGCGATGTGGCTTGAGAGTAACAACACGCTTGAGCCAGCTCAAAAAGGCGCGGTGCGGATGACGGAATATGTGGTCGAGTTCGGCAAGGATGGCCGGCCGTTGGAGCCTGATGGCCGGCTCGACGCCGCCGCGTTTCACCGCAATCAGCAGGCGATTCGCGACGTGCTCGGCCGGCTGTTGCGCGGAACGACGGGGGACGTGCTGGAGGCTGGTAGCGGCACCGGCCAGCACGTGATCGCGTTCGCCCGCCAGCACCCCGAGATCGTCTGGTGGCCGGGCGACCTTCATCCGCAGCATCTGCTCAGCATTGCCGCCTGGCGTGCTTATGCGGGGCTCGGCAATGTGCGGCCCCCGCTGCGGATCGATCTGTCTGATCCCGTGTGGTGCGCCGAGATGACCGACGGTCGCGGGCCCGGTCCGCTGGCCGCGGTGTTTTGCGCCAATGTCGTGCACATCGCGCCGTGGCCGGTCGCGGAGGGACTGTTCGCCGGCAGCGCGCGCTATCTGCGGCCGGACGGGCGGTTGATTCTCTACGGGCCGTTCAAGCGCGACGGCCGCCACACCGCGGACAGCAATGCGGTGTTCGACACCAGCCTGCGGTCCGCCAATGCGGAGTGGGGCGTGCGCGATGTCTCTGAATTGGAGCAACTCGCGACGGGGCTCGGGCTGGTTCTGCGCGAGACCGTCGAGATGCCGGCCAACAATCTGATCCTGTGCTTCTCCCGCGGCGGCGAAAGCTGAGGGCCCCGCATAGCTTGGCTTCGCCGGCGATGGTTGATCGCAGGCTGGTGCGGCTTATGATGCGGCCCGATCAGGCGGCCCGGCCGCATATGAACCGGGCGAGGGGCGGAACGGCCAATGGTTGATGCGACCGCGATCGACGGTTCAGCGGACGATGCGCGCGCGCGGTCGAACGTGGTGCGACTCGCGGCGGCGCAGGCGCTGACCGGCGCCAATGCCGCGGTGATCTTCGCCACCGGCTCGATCATCGGCGCGCAGCTCGCGCCGGATCTGTCGCTCGCGACCGTGCCGATCTCGATGTATGTGGTCGGCCTCGCTGCCGGCACGCTGCCGACCGGCGCGATCGCGCGCCGCTACGGCCGCCGCGCCTCCTTCATGATCGGCGCCGGCTGCGGCGCGTTCACCGGCCTGCTCGGCGCGCTGGCGATCCTGTACGGCTCGTTCGAGCTGTTCTGCGTCGCCACGTTCCTCGGCGGGCTTTACGGCGCGGTGTCGCAATCCTATCGCTTCGCAGCCGCCGATGGCGCGAGCGTCGCGTATCGCCCGAAGGCGGTGTCCTGGGTGATGGCCGGCGGCGTGTTCGCCGGCGTGCTCGGTCCGCAGCTGGTGCAGTGGACCATGGACGTCTGGCCGCCTTATTTGTTCGCCTTCAGCTATCTGGTGCAGGCCGCGGTCGCGTTGATCGCGATGGCGGTGCTGTGGAGCGTCGATGCGCCGAAGCCGCAGCCGGCCGACTTCGCCGGCGGCCGGCCGCTGCTCGAAATCGTGCGGCAGCCGCGCTTCATCGCCGCGGCGATGTGCGGCGCGATCGCCTATCCGATGATGAATCTGGTGATGACCTCGGCGCCGCTGGCGATGCAGATGTGCGGACTCCCGCTCAGCGATTCCAATTTCGGCCTGCAATGGCACATCGTCGCGATGTACGCGCCGAGCTTCTTCACCGGCTCGCTGATCGTGCGGTTCGGTGCGCCGCGGGTGGTCGCGTTCGGGCTCGTGCTCGAGGCGCTGGGCGCTGCGATCGGCCTGACCGGGATCACCGCGCCGCACTTCTGGGCAACGCTGTTCGTGATCGGGGTCGGCTGGAATTTTGCGTTCGTCGGCGCCTCGGCGCTGGTGCTGGAGACGCACATGCCGAACGAGAAGAACAAGGTGCAGGCGTTCAACGATTTCGTGGTGTTCGGGATGATGGCGCTGGGGTCGTTCTTGTCCGGCCAGTTGCTGGCGAACTACGGCTGGGCGACCGTCAACATGACGGTGTTCCCGCCGGTGCTGCTGGGCCTCGTGGTGCTCGCGATCACCGGCTGGTCCAGAAAACGGGTGGCGGCGCCGCGTCGGTGATGCCAGATCGCGGCACCTGACCGCGGCGACAGAACGAGACCGGCCGTCAACGCCGGCGAGGGAGAGTGTAATGCCGTCGCGCACGACCAAGGCCGATCGCCGCTGATGGCAGCCATCCCGCCGGATGACGAGACCTCGATCCGCTATAGCGGCTGGCGCATCGTTGCGGTGTGCTTTGCGGTCGCAACCTTCGGCTGGGCTTTCGGGTTCTATGGCCAGAGCGTCTATCTCGCCGAGCTCACGCGCCTGCATGGCTGGCCGTCGTCGCTGATCGCCACCGCGACGACTTTCTTCTATCTCGGCGGCGCGCTGCTGGTCGCCTTTGTGGGCGACGCGATCCGGGTGATCGGCGCGCGCGCGTGTCTGCTCGGCGGCATCGCCGCGATGGCGCTCGGCACCGCGCTGCTCGGCCGGATCGATGCGCTGTGGCAGCTTTATGCCGTCTACGTGCTGCTCGCGATCGGCTGGGCCGGCACCAGTCTCGGCGCGGTCACCAGCACGCTCGGCCTGTGGTTCGACCAGCGCCGTGGCATGGCGATCAGCCTGGCGTTGAACGGCGCGAGTTTCGGGGGCATTGCCGGCGTGCCGCTGTTGGTGGCGGCGATCGAACATCTCGGTTTCGCCGGCGCCACGCTCGCGGCGGCGGTCGTGTCCGTCGTCGTGCTGATGCCGATCGTGGCGATCTTCGTCGGGCGTCCGCCGCAGCGCGCCGCTGCTCACGCTGCCGGGCCGGGTGCGGTGCAGGCGTTGTCGTCGGGCGCGATCCGCCGGCATGCGTTCCGCGACACCGCCTTCCTCACCGTCACGATCGCCTTCGCGCTGGTGCTGTTCGCGCAGGTCGGGTTCATCGTGCACCTGATCGCCTATCTCGATCCGCTGGTCGGCCGCGAGCGCGCCGCGGTCGCGGTGTCCTTGCTGACGACGATGGCGGTGGTCGGCCGCGTGTCGCTGTCGACCGTGATCGATCGCCTCGACCAGCGGCTGGTCTCGGCGATCTCGTTTGCGAGCCAGGCGGCGGCGCTGGCGATCGTGATCCTGTCGCGCGACGCCACGCTGCTGCTGGTCGCTTGCGCGCTGTTCGGCTTCTCGGTCGGCAATCTGATCACGCTGCCGGCGCTGATCGTGCAGCGCGAATTCGCTCCCGGCTCGTTCGGCGTGCTGGTCAGCCTCAACACCGCGATCAATCAGGTGACCTACGCGTTCGGCCCGGGGGTGGTCGGCCTCCTCCGCGACGCTTCCGGCAGCTACACGGCGCCGTTCCTCGGCTGCATCGCGCTACAACTGATCGCCGCCATGCTGGTGATGGTGCGGGGGCGGAGCTAGAGCTTTTCCGGTTCTGACAGAATCAGAACCGGAGCTCTGACTTTCTGTTCTGACGCGTTTTCTTCACGCGAACCGGTTTCCACTTCGCTCGAAAACGCTCTAATGACGAATGTGAGGAGTTTGACGAGTCCTGGCCGCAGGAGTTCGTTCGTCGCGTCCTACACCAACTCCGACACCTCGCCGCCCGGCAGCGGAAATTCATAGGCATTCAGCGTCATCGACACCATCGTGTAGTAGCCGCACAGGCCGATCACTTCGACCAGGCCGCGTTCGCCGAGCAGCCGCGTCGCCTCGTCGTAGAGCGGCTGCGACAGCCCCTTCGCCTCGTGCAGCGATTTGGCGACGTCGTAGATCACGCGCGCTTTCGGGTCCTCAAAGCTCGGCGTTCGCCGGTTCTTGATGTCCTCGATGATCGCAGGATCGAGCCCGCCGTCGAGCGCCATCTTCTTGTGTGCGTACCATTCGAAATGCGCGGTCCAGTGTCGCGCGGTGACCAGGATAGCCAGTTCCGACAGCGCCGGCGTCAGCATGGTGTCGTAGCGCAGGAAGGCGCCGAGCCTTGTGGCGTGCCGCGCCATCTCCGGGCTCGCGAGCCAGGCCATCATCGGCGGCGGCGGACTGCCGCGCTTCGAGGCGATCGACTCGTCATAGGTCGCCCGCTGGTCGTCGCTCATCTGGTCGGGCGAAAGCAGTTTCAGGCGCATCCTCATTTCCTCTGCTTTGTCGCGGATTGCGTCGCGCCGACGATCGAAGACGCTTTAGCAGATCCGCGCAAGATCGACCCACGACAACACGGATATTGAAATTCGTCACCCGGCGGCTAAGGTCCCGGCCAACAAATTCAACGCGGGCCCGAATCCCGCATGACGGATGGAAGCCCATGACCGATCTCGAGACCGATCTCGATCAATTCCGCAGCGGCACCCGCGCCTGGCTCGAGGCCAATTGCCCGGCCGAGATGCGCAAGCCGATGCAGGGCGACGAGGACAATTTCTGGGGCGGCCGCAATGCCAAATTCGCCTCCGAAGCCCAGAAGGTCTGGTTCGAGCGGATGCGCGACAAGGGCTGGACCGTGCCGGATTGGCCGACGCAATATGGCGGCGGCGGACTCGATCCGGCGCAGGCGAAGGTGCTGCGCGAGGAGATGGCCGCAATCGGCGCGCGCTCGCCGCTGTCGTCCTTCGGGATCTGGATGCTCGGGCCGGCGCTGTTGAAATACGGCAACGAGCAGCAGAAGGCCGAGTATCTGCCGAAAATTGCGCGCGGCGAAATCCGCTGGTGCCAGGGCTATTCCGAGCCGAACGCCGGCTCCGATCTCGCCTCGCTGCAGACCCGCGCGACCAGCGACGGCGACGACTTCATCATCAACGGCTCGAAGATCTGGACCTCCTACGCCAACTACGCGGACTGGATCTTCTGCCTGGTGCGGACCGACGCCACGGCGAAGAAGCACGACGGCATCAGCTTCATCCTGTTCGACATGACGTCGCCCGGCGTATCGACCAAGCCGATCCTGCTGATCTCCGGCAAGTCGCCGTTCTGCGAGACCTTCTTCGACAACGTCCGGGTGCCGAAGTCGCACGTCGTCGGCACCGTCAACCGCGGCTGGGACGTCGCCAAATATCTGCTGCAGCACGAGCGGGCGATGATCTCCGGCATGGGCGGGCGCGACGGCGGCCGGCCGCTCGGCCAGGTCGCGGCGGGTTCGCTCGGCATCGATGACCAGGGCCGGCTCGACGATCCGATCCTGCGCGGCCAGATCGCGTCGTTCGATGTCGATGAAGCGGCGCTCGCCTGCGCCGCGGAGCGCGCGGTCGATCTGGCGAAAGCCGGGCAGTTACATCCGGCGTTCTCCTCGGCGATGAAGTATTACGGCACCGAGTTGAACAAGCGCCGCCACGAAATCCTGATGTCTGCCGGCGGCATCGACGCGCTGGAGTGGGAGAGCGAGCGCAGCCACGAAGGCGCCCGCGCCCGTGCCTGGCTTCGTACCAAGGCCAATTCGATCGAAGGTGGCACCAGCGAAGTCATGCTCGGCATCGTCGCCAAGCGCATCCTGGATCTGCCGGGGGCGTAAGTACACCCTCTCCACGTCATTCCGGGCGCGAGCGTAGCTCGCGAAACCGGAATCCATCACCACCGCCGTGAGTATGGATTCCGGGTCTGCGCCCCGAGGGGCGCATCCCGGAATGACGAACGCAAAGTTCATCGCTCTTCATCTCATTCGGAAACCCATCCCATGGCTCTCGTCCTCACCGAAGAACAAAACATGCTGCGCGACTCGGCGCGCGGGCTGATCGCCGACAAGGCGCCGATCGCGCATCTGCGCAAACTGCGCGACGAGCGCGACGCCACCGGGTTTTCCCGCGATGTGTGGAAGAGCTTCGCCGAGATGGGTTTCGCCGGCCTGCTGGCGCCGGAAGAATTCGGCGGCTCCGGGCTCGGCTGCGTCGAGGCCGGCGTGGTGATGGAGGAAATCGGCCGTAATTTGACGCCGTCGCCGTTTCTCGCGACCAGCGTGCTCGCAGCCTCGGCGCTCAACCGCGGCGGCTCGGCCGCGCAGAAGAAAGCCTATCTGCCGAAGATCGCCGACGGCTCTCTGATCGCGACGCTCGCGGTCGATGAAGGCGCCAAGCACCGGCCGCTGAAGACCGCACTGGTCGCGGCGCGCGCCGGCAATGGTTTCAAACTCAACGGCAACAAGGCGATGGTGATCGACGGCCATGTCGCCGATCTGGTGATTGTCGCTGCGCGCAGCGCCGGCAAACCCGGCGATGCCTCCGGCCTGACGCTGTTCCTGGTCGATCCGAAGGCCAAGGGCGTCTCGATCGAACGCACTATGATGGTCGACGCGCACAATTCCGCACGGATCGGTTTCGACAATGTCGAGGTCGATGCCGACAGCGTGCTCGGCGAGGTCGATCACGGCGGGGCCCTGCTCGAGGGCGTGCTGAACTTCGGCCGCGCCGCGGTCGCGGCGGAAATGCTCGGCGTCGCCGAGGCAGCGTTCGGCCGCACCGTCACCTATCTGAAAGAGCGCAAACAGTTCGGAAAGCTGATCGGCGAATTCCAGGCGCTGCAGCATCGCGCCGCGCACCTCTACACCGAGATCGAGATCACGCGCGCTGCAGTGCTGAAGGCGCTGCAGGCGCTCGACTCCGATCCGGACCATGCCGGCGTCGCGGTCGCGGTCGCCAAGGCCAAGGCCGGCACGGTGACGACGCTCGCGGTGCAGGAGGGCGTGCAGATGCACGGCGGCATGGGCATGACCGACCAGTTCGATGTCGGCCTGTTCATGAAGCGCGCCCGCGTCTGCCAGGAGCTGTTCGGCGACGCCAACTACCACGCCGAAATGCTGGCGGAGTGGAAGAAGTATTGAGGGGCGGGGGCCACGGCGCCGCTTGCCTCGGCCGTCATTCTGGGTTCGCGCTCCGCGCGCCCCGGAATGACGACAAAGACTTTGTTAGTTGCCGCTGGCGTGTCCACAGCATGGGTCGTCATCCCCGCGAAAGCGGGAATCCCGTATCCCAGAGACTTGGTTGCTGATCGCCTGCGCTCTGGAATACTGGGTCGCCCGCTTTCGCGGGCGATGACGGCGGAGTGGGGGCGGCGCGTCAATACAGAAGCGACGCCGCAAAATGAATCAGTACAGTTGGAGCGCGTGACGCGCTTACCTGATCGGCGGCGCGTATTGAATGCCGCCGGCGTTCCAGAGCTGGTTCAGGCCGCGCGGGATGCCGAGCTTGCCGACATTGCGGTCGTAGATCTCGCCGTAATTGCCGACGTGGCGGATGATCCGCGCCGCCCAGTCTTTGGGCAGACCGAGTTCTTCGCCATAGGCGCCCTCGGTGCCGACCAGCCGCATCACGTCGGGTTTCTTGGACTTCAGCGCCTCGTCGATGTTGATCGAGGTGATGCCGAGCTCTTCCGCGTTGATCATCGCGTACAGCGTCCATTTCACGATCATCATCCAGTCGTCGTCGCGCTGGCGGACCACCGGCGCGAGCGGCTCCTTGGAGATCAGGTCCGGCAGGATGACGTGATCGCCCGGTTTGCCGAGCGTCTGCCGCAGCGCATAGAGCTGGGAGGCGTCGGCGGTGAAGGTGTCGCACTGGCCGTTCTTGTAGGCGCTCACCACCTCGTCGAGCTTGCCGAACTTGACCTCCTGATACTTCATGTTGTTGGTGCGGAAGAAGTCGGCGAGGTTGAGCAGCGTGGTGGTGCCTTCCTGGACGCAGACCTTGCTGCCGTCGAGTTCGAGCGCGGTCTCGACCTTGCGCGACGCCGGCGCCATGAAGCCTTGACCGTCGTAATAGGCGACCGCCGGGAAATAGAGTTCGTAACCGGTCTCGCGCGACATGCTCCAGGTCGAGTTGCGCGACAGGATGTCGACCTTGCGGCTCTGCAATTCCTTGAAGCGCTCGTTGGCGTCGAGCGGCACGAACTTGACCTTGTTCGGATCGTTGAAGATTGCAGCCGCCACAGCGCGACAGAAGTCGACGTCGAAGCCGCTCCAATTGCCCTTGTCGTCCGGCGTCGAGAAGCCGGGCAGGCCCTTGTTGACGCCGCACAGCACGGCGTCGCGCCGGATCGTGCGCTTCAGCGTCTTGGTGTCGTAGCGCTCATAGGTCACGGCGGCGGCGGCAATCACGGCGGCAAAGCCGAGGCCGATCAGCAGGCCCTTTCGAAATGACATCGAGAACGTCTTTCTGATTCAGATGACAATGAAGAAGCAGATCGGGAAAGAAACAGATCGGCGGGCTGCGCTCACAGCTCGGGGCGCTGCCGCACCACCACCTTGGTGCCGACCGGCACGCGGTCGTAGAGGTCGGCGACATCGGCGTTGACCAGCCGGAAACAGCCCGACGAGATCGCGGTGCCGATCGTATCCGGGCGGTTGGTGCCGTGGATGCGATACACTGTGGAGCCGAGATACATCGCGCGCGCGCCGAGCGGATTGCCCGGTCCGCCGGCCATGAAGCGCGGCAAATAAGGCTGGCGCTGGATCATCTCCGGCGGCGGCACCCAATCCGGCCATTCCGCCTTCCTGGCGATCTTCAACAGGCCCTGCCATTGGAAGCCTTCGCGGCCAACTCCGATACCGTAACGCAGTGCTCGATTATTGCCCTGGACAAGGTAGAGGTAGCGCTCGGAGGTCTGCACCACGATCGTGCCCGGCGGCTCGTTGCTGCGGAAGAACACCATCTGTTTGCGCAATTCCGGCGGCAGTTCGTAGTCGTCATTGGCGATCAGCCCGGGCTCGTCGCCGGGGTCGTGCTGCTGGGCATGGCTCGGTACGGCGGCGACCAGCAATGCCGCGGCGAAGGCGAGCCGACCGAACAGACCTGGAATCCCGAACATCGATAGCCTCCCGAGCCATACTGCGTCGGGCTGTGTACCATGTCAGCCCGGCGCGATCCACAACCGCAGCACCAGCGACAGCAGCGTGACCGCGCCGACGCCGACCAGCCAGAGCGCCACGAACCACAACAACCGCCGCGACAGCGGGCTGGAAGGTTCAGAATTGGGCATCAATGGTAGCCGCTCTCGGGGTCGACCTTGCCGCGAAACACCCAATAGGCCCACGCGGTGTAAATCAGGATGATCGGCACCAGGATCGCGACGCCGACCAGCATGAACAGCTGACTGCTCTCGGGGGCGGCGGCTTGCCAGATGCTGATGCTGCGCGGCACGACATAGGGCCACATGCTGATCCCGAGGCCCGCATAGGACAATGCGAACAGGCACAGCGTCAGCAGGAACGGCTGATAGTCCCGCCGCTGCGTTAGCGCCCGCAGCAGCAGGAAGGTGACGCCGGCGACGGCGATCGGCACCGGCGCGGTGGCGAGCACGTGCGGCCAGGCGAACCAGCGCTGCGAATAGTCGTAGCTGAGGAACGGCGTCGCCGCGCTGACGGCCACGATCGCGATCAGCATCGCGATCAGCAGCCAGCGGCTCAGGCGATAGGCCTCGTCGCGCAGTTCGCCGGTGGTCTTCATCACCAGCCAGGTGGCGCCGAGCAGCGCGTAGCCGACCACCAGCGCGACGCCGGTGAGCACGCTGAACGGGGTCAGCCAGTCCCACCAGCCGCCCGCATAGGCACGGCCCTCGACCTGCACGCCCTGCAGCAGCGCGCCGAGCGCGACGCCCTGCGCCAGGGTGGCGATCAACGAGCCGCCGAAAAAGGCGATGTCCCAGCGGTTGCGCTCGCGCAGCGTCCGCCAGCGGAATTCGAAGGCGACGCCGCGAAACACCAGCCCGAGCAGCATCGCGATGATCGGCGTGTAAAGCGCCGGCATCAGCACCGCATAGGCGAGCGGGAACGCCGCGAACAATCCGCCGCCGCCGAGCACCAGCCAGGTTTCGTTGCCGTCCCACACCGGGGCGACGCTGTTCATGATGACGTCACGGTCGCGCTTCGCCGGAAACAGCGGAAACAGGATGCCGAGGCCGAGGTCGAAGCCGTCCATCACCACATAGACGAACACCGCGAATGCGATGATGAAGGCCCAGATCGTTGCGAGATCGTATTCCATGATCAGCTGAACCTGCGGGTGGCGATCGCCGGGGCCGGCGTGATGCCGGCGGCGCGCGCGGGCGTTTCGCCGGGCGGACCTTGCTCGCCGTGATGCGGCGGATGCGCCATCAGTCGCAGGATATAGACCACGCCTGCGATGAACACGGCGAAATACACGATGATGAAGGCGATCAGCGACGACGCCACCGCGGGCGCGGCGAGCGGCGAGACCGAGTCGGTGGTGCGCAGCAATCCGAACACGGTGAAGGGCTGTCGCCCGGTTTCGGTGGTGACCCAGCCGGCCAGCACCGCGATGAAGCCCGCGGGGCCCATCATCAGCGCGAACAAGTGCGTCGGCCGCGAATCGTAGAGCCGCCCGCGCCAGCGCGTCCACAGGCTGAGGAGCCCCAGCGCCGCCATCAGCAGGCCGAGCCCGACCATGATCCGGAACGACCAGAAGGTGATCGGCACCGGCGGCCAGTTTTCGCGGGGCACGCTGTCGAGGCCGGCGAGCGGCGCGTCGAGCGAGTGCTTCAGGATCAGCGACGACAATTTCGGGATTTCCAGCGCATAGCGCACCACCGCGGCGTCCTGGTCCGGCAGGCCGAACAGAATGAATGGCGCGCCGTCGGGATGGCTCTGAAAGTGCCCTTCCATCGCCATCACCTTGGCCGGCTGGTGCTCCAGCGTGTTCAGGCCATGGACGTCGCCGGCGAAAATCTGGATCGGTGCGACGATCGTCAGCAACCACATCGCCATTGAGAACATCATCCGTGCGCCCGACTGCTGCGGGTTTTTCAGCAAATGATAGGCGCCGACCGCGCCGATCACCAGCGATGTGGTGAGGTAGGCCGCAAGCACCATATGGACGAGGCGATAGGGAAACGACGGGTTGAAGATCAGCGCCCACCAGTCGACTGGAATGAACTGCCCTTCCGCATTCACGGCGTGGCCGGCCGGTGTCTGCATCCAGGAATTGGCCGACAGGATCCAGAACGCCGACATCAGCGTTCCGATCGCCACCATCAGCGTCGCGACGAAATGCAACCGGGGCCCGACCCGCTTCAGGCCGAACAGCATCACGCCGAGAAAGCCCGCCTCGAGGAAGAATGCGGTGAGCACCTCATAGGCCATCAGCGGCCCGAGCACCGGTCCGGTCTTGTCGGAGAATACCGCCCAGTTGGTGCCGAATTGGTACGACATTACGATGCCGGACACGACGCCCATGCCGAAGGCGATGGCGAAGATCTTCAGCCAGTAATTGAACAGGTTGATGAAGACCTCGCGTCCGGTCCACAGCCACAGCGCCTCCAGCACCGCGAGGTAGCTGGCCAGCCCGATCGAGAACGCGGGGAAGATGATGTGAAACGAAACCGTGAAGGCGAATTGCACGCGCGCCAGAACAACCGGATCCAGCGATTCGAACATGTGATTGACCCCCGCGACCGTGATGAACGGACAACGCAAGGCTATCCGAATTGATCCTATCGCCGCGACAGGATGATGCCTAGCTGTTAGTCGATGACAAGACCGCGAAGCGCTTGGCCATTTTGTCCCAGTGGCGGTGTTCTGGTGAGCCTGATGGCCTGCGCAGGGGGCCGATCTTTATCGCCGCGCGCAAAACAGCAAAACCCGGACGGTGGGGCATACCGTCCGGGTCGCTGGAGGCCTGCGATGGTGCGAAGGCTTGGAGAAAATTCGCGTCGGTCGTTGTCCGGCGCCGATAAGATCAATCTAGCAGCGATATCTTTCCGGCCAATGTCGTGGATTGTTTCAATTGTTTCGTTACCGGTCGCCGCTGCGGAGGGCCGAAGATACCATTGCGGCCCGCGAGCGGGAATTCCGTCACAAAAGATCCTCTCTAAACAAGCCGCTTTCGCGGGCTCGCGGAAACGCCGGCGCGGCTCGGCGCCGTGCATCCCGCGTCAGGCGGCCATGGTTTCGACGCCGTGGCTCTTCAGCAGCGCCGCGAGCTGCTTGCGTGCGTAGAACATCCGGGTCTTCACCGTGCTCTGCGGAATCCCGACGATGCGGCCGACTTCCTCTACCGACTTCTCATGGTAGTAGACCAGGTTGATGATCTCGCGATGCGCCGGTGACAGCTTGGCGATGCAGGCGCGCAGGATGTCGCTGGTCCGGCTGCGCTCGAGCGCCGCTTCGGGCGAATCCGCGCCGTCGGGAATTTCGAGCACGTCGTCCTGGTCGATGTTCTCGTGCTGGCGCTGGCGCAGCGCGGTCAGCGCCTTGAAGCGCGCGATCGACAGCAGCCATGTCGAGACCTGGGCGCGGCCCTCGAACTGACGCGCCGTGCGCCAGACGTCGAGGAACACCTGGCTGACCAGATCTTCCGCCGTCGCGGCGTCCCGCAGCATCCGCAGGATGAAGCGATAGACCCGAACGTTGTGCCGCGAATACAGCGTGTGCATCGCGGTCCGGTCTCCGGCGGCAATGCTGGCCAACAGCATTTCATCTGTTGTGGCCCGTGCGGCGAGGATGCCCTGGCGGCCCGCGTCGTTAAGGGCAATGACGTTCTGCATGACTGGCTCCCATTATCCGCCGCGCTCCCCCGCGACGTCTTGGGAGCTTTACTAGTCAGCCAGCATTTCAAGACGTCTGCGCGATCGCTCGAAAATGGTTTCGTGAAGGCAAGAATTGTTTCGTCGCGGCGCCGCCGACGAAACATTCGGACAAAAACAGTTGTGATTTCAAAACTGGGATGCTGCCATTCGCCGCCACAACGCGACCGTCATGCCGAGCTGCCGCGGCGCAGCGGCGGCCTCGACGGATGACGAGTCCGAGAGCAGGATGACTTGTCCCGGGACGGCCCGCGACAGCGATCAGGGTCGGTCTGAGGCCGGAGAGAACAAATAGCCGCCGCCGCGAATGGTCCGGATCACCGCCGGTTTGGTCGGATCGGGCTCGATCTTGCGCCGAATCCGCATGATCCGCAGGTCCACGGCGCGATCGAACGCCTCGGCGTCGCGGGCGTTGGCGAGCTCCAGCAGCCGCTCGCGCGACAGCACCCGCTTGGGATTGGCCGCGAACACTTTCAGCAGGCCGAATTCCGACGCCGTCAGCGGGTGCTCGTTGCCGTCGTCGTCGCGCAGCGCCTGGGCTTCGAGATCGAGCCATTTGGTGCCGAACCGCACCAGCTGTTCGTTGGGGGGCTTTGTCGACGTGGCGGCCGGCGCGGGAGCGGCGGTCGGCCTCGGCGCCGAGCGGCGCAGCACCGACCGGATTCGCGCCATCAACTCGCGCAGCTCGCAGGGTTTGGCGACGTAGTCGTCCGCGCCGAGTTCGAGACCGACGACGCGGTCGATCGGGCTCGCGGTCGCGGTCAGCATGATCACCGGCACGTTGGTTTTGGCCTTGAGGTCGCGGATGATCGACAGGCCGTCTTCTTCGGGCATGTTGAGGTCGAGCACCACGAGGTCGGGGACCTTGCTCTCGATCTCTGCGCGCAGGCTCTTGCCGCCGTCGCACAGGGTCACGGCGAAGCCGTGCATCCGCAAATAATCGCCGACCATCTCGCGGGCCGGCGCCTCGTCGTCGACAACGATGATATGTGGGTTCTGGCTCATGATGCGGCGGGTGTTGCGGGCAGGGAAATGATGAAGGTCGAGCCCTGGCCGGGGCCCTCGCTCCGGGCGCTGACAAGGCCGCCATGCATGTCGATGATCTTCTTGACGATCGACAGGCCGAGGCCGGTCGAGCTTTCGCCGGCGGTCGGCTTGGCGGACAGGCGCTGGAAGCGTCCGAACAACCGGCTGAGATCTTCCGGCGACAGCCCGGCGCCCTCGTCGGTGACGCGGATGATGGTGTTGTCGTCGTCGCCGTCGACCTGCAGCGCGATCCTGCCGCCGATCGGGCTGTATTTGATGGCGTTGCTGACCAGATTGTCGATCGCCTCTCGCACCCGGTCGGAGTCGCACATCGTGATCCGGGCCGCGGGGATCGACACCGAGATCATCTGCTGCTTGTTCTGCGCCATCGGACGATTGGCCTCGGCGACCTCGGCGACCAGCGCGGCGAGGTCGACCGCCTCACGCCGGATCGAGATGTCGAAGGCGTCGGCCATCGCGTCCGAGATCAGATGGTCGACCATCGAGGTCAGCCGCCGCGTCGCCTCGCGAATGTGATCGACCTGGGCGATGACGTTCTCCTTCGAGGAGGCGGCGCTGATCAATTCGGTCAGCATTTCGGTGCGGCCGAGGATGACGCCGAGCGGATTCTTCAGGTCGTGCGCGACGGTGCCGAGGATCTCGTTCTTGAAGGCGTTGGCGCGCTGCAGCCGCATCCATTGCGTCGACAGCCTGCGATTGGCCTGGGTCAGCGCCCGGGTACGCTGCGCGACCCGGTCTTCGAGCTGGGTGTTGGCCTCGTGAAGCTGCTGATACAGGATCACGTTGTCGAACGCGATCGACAGCCGGCTGCCGAAGATCTCGACCAGCGAGCGGTCGGTGTCGGACAATTCGCGCGCCGCCTGCAGCAGAACCACCACTTCGCGGCCGCTGCCGGTGCGGACATAGAGCACGGTGCGCTGATCGGCGAACTCATGCTTGCAGCGGCGGAACGCCTCCTCGACCATCGATTGCAGATCGGCATCGAGCGGATTGATCCCGGTCACGCCGATGAAGCGGCTGTAGCAGCCCGAACCGGCCAGCACCGAAAAGTCGTCGCCACTGTCGCGCAGCACGAGAATGCCGGCGCAATCGACGTTGAGCAGCGAGGCGATCTGCGTCAGCACGCCTTCGGCCAGCCGCTGCATCGATTTGAAATCGTACAGCGTCGAGGCGGCGTCGATGATGATCTCGAGCCCGCGTCGTGTCTGCACCATCCGCTCGAGCTGCTGGTAACTGCGCAGCGCGGCGGTCAGCGAGGTGAACAGCTTGTCGGCGGTGAGTTCGGTCTTGGCCTTGTAGTCGTTGATGTCGTAGTCGACGATCACCCGGCGTTCCGGCGCCTGGCCGGGCTGGCCGGTGCGCAGGATGATACGGACCGTCTCGTTGTGGATCTCGTTGCGGATGTACTCGACCAGATCGAGTCCTGCGGCGTCGGTCTCCATGATGACGTCGAGCAGCACCGCGGCGATGTCGGGGTTGGCCCGCATCAATTCGCGGCCCTCGGCGCCCGAATAGGCCGAGAGGATTTCCAGGGTCTGGCCGTTGAGGCTGTAGTCGCTGAGCGCGAACCGTGTCCCCTCGTGAACGGCTGGATCGTCGTCGATCACGGCGATCTTCCATCGCTTCGCGTTCGACGGCTCGGGCCCCGGCTCGCTATCTTCGATCAGCTGGAGGATATCGTCCTGGTCGGCCATTGCAGATTTCCGTCGATGCGCGTGTCGGCGCCGGTCGAGCCGCCGGTGGCGGCGCGGGGCATGATAATGCGAAAAGTTGTGCCTTGTCCCAGCCTTGATTCCAGCATCATCCGGCCGCCGAGCTGCTGGGTGACCAGATTGTAAACAATGTGCAGCCCGAGCCCGGTGCCGCCCTCGTTGCGGCGGGTGGTGAAGAACGGGTCGAACGCCTGGCGCTGCACGTCCGGGGTCATGCCGGCGCCGTTGTCGGCGAAGACGATCTCGATGTCATCGGCGCGCTGCCGCGCGGTTATCGTGATCGTGCCGGCGCGGCCGCCCGGAAAGGCGTGGTTGGCGGCGTTGAGGAACAGGTTGGTCAGGATCTGGCCATAGGAGCCTGGATAGCCGTCGATCACCAGCCCCTCGGGCACGTCGATGGCGAGTTCGATCGGTGCCCGTTTCAGCACCGGTTTGAGGCTGGCCACGATCTGGTCGGTCGCCTCGTGCAGATTGAATCGTCGGCGCTCGGCATGGGACCGGTCGACCGCGACCTGCTTGAACGACTGGATCAGCTCCGCAGCGCGCTGCAGATTGGCGACGAGCTGCTGGGCCGCGTCGCGGGACGAGCGGACGAACTCGTCGAGCTGCGACCGTCGTAGCGGACTGTCGCCTTTCAGCTCGGCCTCGAACATCGTCGCCTTGCGGGCGAAGCTCGACGCCACCGTCAGGCTGATGCCGATCGGGTTGTTGACCTCGTGCGCAACACCCGCGACCAGCCCGCCGAGCGCGGCCAGCCGCTCCGCGTCGATCAGATTCTGCTGCGCGGCATTGAGTTCAAGCAGCGCGCTCTCGGCCTTCTCCTTGGAGGCCCGCAAATCATCCTCGGCCTTCCGCTTGTCGATCGCATTTTCGCGGAACACCTCCACCGCGCGGGCCATTGCGCCGACCTCGTCGCGGGCGTCGGTGCCGGCGACGCGACGGCCGTAGTCGCCCGAGGTGATGGCGTGCATCGCCGCCAGGATCTGCTGCAGCGGCAACCGGATACTGAGCGCGATCACGGTGCCGGCGACCATGATCACGCCGATGAAGATCACCGCGATCCAAAGTACCTTGCGCGAGATGCTGGCGAGCGTCCGGTCGAACGTCTCCTGCGCCTTCTGCTCGCGCTGACGCATCTTCACCGAGAGGGCGTCGATCGCCCCGATGGTCGAGGCCTGGCTGGCGTCGATCGCATTGCGCAGCAGGTCGCTGCGGCTGGCGAGCTGTTCCGACAGATCCTGCAGGCCATCGCGCAGCGCAGCGGTACGCTGCTTCAGCCGCTGCAGCGCCATTCTCTGCAGATCGTTGTCGGCGAAATCGATCATCACCGGAACGGTGCGCTCGATCGTCTCGGTATTGCGCCTGGCGTCCTCGGCGGCTTCCTTCGACAGCGACAGATAATAAGAGTTCGCCGCCACCAGCATCGCGGTGAACGCTTCGCGCGACCGGCCGAGCGGCGGCCAGATTTGCGCGTCGCGCCGCCCGGTTGCGCCCTCGATTATGGAGTAGAGCCCTGCGATGTCGCGCGCCGGCCCCTGCACCTGGTTCTCGTAAGTGTCCCTGATCTTGCTTTGCAGTGCGCGCAGGTCGCCGAAACCGTTGAGAAAACGCTCCGTCACCCGCTCGAGTTCGGCGACCGAGCCCGACAGGATCGGATCGGTCGAGGCGCGGGTTGTGAGCGTGCCCAGCACCGCTTCGCGCAGCAGCAGAATTTCCGCGAACAGGTCGGGGCTCGGCTGATTGATGTAGCGGTGAATCAGGTTCTGCAGCCGGCTGGTCTCGCTCTCCAGCACCGCCAGGATCTTGTCGGATTCGCGGACCTGGCGGACGTCGTCCCAGGCCGAACTCAGCACCCGCGCGCCGCTCCAGATCATGCTGGCGAGGATCAGCACAACCAGCGAATTCAGCGCTGCGATCGACAGGATGCGCCAGCGGATCGGGACTGCGCGGACCAGCCCGACGATGCCGGAACGGCTCGCCAGGCTCGCCTGCGCGTCGCTGCTGTCGTCCTCGCGCGGGTTCATCGGGGCCAACTCATTCGGCTTCGCGGATCGTGATCGCTGTGTTGCGCAGCAAGAGGATCGCTGCGTTGCGCAGCAAGAGAACGACCGGGGAGACGACGCTGAGCGCCGGTCCGATCACGGCGGCGGCTGCGCCGGGCATCGCGGCTCGACTGGACAGCAGCAAGTTCGTTCCCATAAGGTTGTACCCCGTGACCGGGACCGGAGAAGTCCTGCCAATCTAGCAGACTGGCACAGGAAATGGCTATCGGGAGTGATCGGCGGCGGGGGCGATGGCCAGGATCCCGCTGATATTCGCCCTTGTGTTGCTAGTCGTCGCCGGCGCAGCGCCCGCGCGGGCCGCGACGGAGATCGCGTGGTGGCACGCGATGTCCGGAGAACTCGGCCGCCGTCTCGAAAAGCTCGCAGCCGATTTCAATGCGTCGCAATCCGACTACCGTGTGGTGCCGACCTACAAAGGCAACTACACCGAGACGGTCACTGCGTCGATCTTCGCGTTCCGCTCGTCGACTCAGCCGGCGATCGTTCAGGTCAACGAGATCGCCACCGCAACAATGATGGCCGCCAAGGGCGCGGTCTATCCGGTCTACGAGCTGATGCGCGACGAGAAGGAGGCGTTCTCGCCGTCCGACTATCTGCCCGCGGTCGCCGGCTACTATGTCGACCTTGCCGGCAATATGCTGTCGTTTCCGTTCAACGCCTCGACGCCGATTCTGTACTACAACAAGACTCTGTTCAAAAAGGCGGGGCTCGATCCGGAGACGCCGCCGGGCACTTGGCCGGACGTCGGCGCCGCGGCGAAGCGGCTGATCGACGCGGGCGCGCCCTGCGGATTCACCACCTCCTGGCCCTCCTGGGTCAATGTCGAGAATTTCTCCGCCTATCACAATCTTCCGCTCGCGACCCGGGCCAACGGCCTCGGCGGGCTGGACGCGGTGCTGGTGTTCAACAATCCGCTGGTGATCAGGCACGTCGCCACGCTCGCGGAATGGCAGAAAACCAAGGTCTTCGACTATGCCGGCCGCGCCACCGCCGCAGAGCCGCGCTTTCAGCAGGGCGACTGCGGCATCTTCATCGGCTCGTCCGCCACCCGTGCCGATATCATCGCCAATTCCAATTTCGAGGTCGGCTACGGCAGGCTGCCGTATTGGCCGGAGGTTGCCGGGGCGCCGCAGAATACGATCATCGGCGGGGCGACGCTGTGGGTGCTGCGCGGCCGGCCGGCGACGGACTATCACGGCGTCGCCAAGTTCTTCACCTATCTGTCGCGGCCCGAAGTGCAGGCCGCCTGGCACCAGAACACGGGCTATCTGCCGGTGACACGGGCCGCCTATCAGCTGACCCGTGCGCAGGGCTTTTACGACCGCAATCCGGGCACCGCGATCTCGATCGAGCAGATCACCTCGAAGCCGCCCACCGAAAACTCCCGCGGGCTCCGGCTCGGTTCCTTCGTTCTTATCCGCGACGTCATCGACGACGAGCTCGAACAGGCATTCAGGGGCAAGAAACCCGCGCAGGCCGCGATGAATTCCGCGGTCGAGCGCGGCAACAAGTTGCTGCGCCAGTTCGAACGGACGCAGCCATGAGCGCGATCCGGCCAACGCGTGCGCTGGGCGGGTTGCGCCGGATTTCTCTGTCCTGTGTGTTGCTCCTTCGCTGAAACCGCGATCGGCGACCGCCGTAGCTGGCGTCAAACAGATGGAAGATTCGGTGGACGAGAAGCGAAGACATCCGCGAAGCGACGTCGAGGAACCGGCCCATGTATCCTTCAACGGCACCAGCCTGAGTTGCCTGGTGCGCAACATCTCCGCTGAAGGTGCGGCGATCGACGTCGCGAATGCAGCCTACATCCCCGAACGGTTTCGGCTGGTGACCACCCTCGGCAAGGTGCTCAATTGTCGGTTGGTCTGGATCAAGCGGAACAGGATCGGCGTGGCGTTCGAAAGTTAGAGCATGATCCCGAACAGGGACCGGTTTCCGGAAAAGATCATGCTCAACAACAAGCTGGAGCAGATGACAATTCGAGGATGAGTGATCCGGCGCTAGCGTCGCATCGTCGCAGAGGCCTCCTCGCGCCGGCCGGGCGCCGATAACGCGCGACTAGCGACATGCGCCTTTGATCGTTGGCGCGGCGTGCCAAACGGCGCGGCGCAGCATCTTCCGCTTGCGGGAAAGGCCGGTCTAGCGGCGGGCTCGCCGCCGCCGCCGCTACTAACCTGCATTATAGTTCGTTGACTCCGTCGGCTCCTGAATTATGCTGCCGCCAAGGTGAGGGACCAAGCAGCCCGGCCGGAGGCGTCGATGACGTGTCCGGACAAGAAACACCCGACACGATAAAAAGAACCAACGAAAACGCCAGGGGAAGAACCGCCATGTCCGAGCTTCGACGATTGCCGCCGATATCCCGCCGCGCGCTGCTGACCGGCGCTGCGGGCGCCGCTACTTTTGCGGTGGCGCCGCGCTTCGCGACTCCTGCGATCGCGCAGGCCGCGCCGCTCAAGGTCGGGTTGATGCTGCCCTACACCGGCACGTTTGCGAAGCTCGGTCAGTTCATCGATGACGGCTTCCGGCTGCGCATCGAGCAGCTCGGCGGCAAGCTCGGCGGCCGCGAGGTCACCTTCGTGCAGGTCGACGACGAGTCAAAGCCCGAGGCCGCGACCGACAACATGAACCGGCTGGTCGGCCGCGAGAAAGTCGACGTGGTGATCGGCACGGTGCATTCCGGCGTGGCGATGGCGATGGTCAAGGTCGCGCGCGACAGCGGAACGCTGCTGATCATTCCCAATGCCGGCGCCAATGATGCGACCGGACCGGCCTGCGCGCCGAACATCTTCCGCACCTCGTTCTCGAACTGGCAGACGACCTTCCCGATGGGCAAGGTGATGGCCGATGCCGGCATCAAGAACGTCGTCACCATCACCTGGAAATACACCGCCGGCGCCGAAATGGTCGGCGCCTTCGCCGAGAACTTCACCAAGAACGGCGGCAAGATCGTCGAGGATCTCACTCTGCCGTTTCCGCAGGTCGAGTTCCAGGCGCTGATCACCCGGATCGCGCAGCTCAAGCCGGACGCTGTGTTCAGCTTCTTCGCCGGCGGTGGCGCGGTGAAGTTCGTCAAGGACTACGCGGCCGCCGGTCTCAACAAGTCGATCCCGCTCTACGGCGCGGGCTTCCTCACTGACGGCACCATCGAGGCGCAGGGCGAGGCGGCCAACGGCATCAAGACCACGCTGCATTACGCGGACAATCTGGACAATCCCGCAAACGTCGCCTTCCTCAAGGCGTTCAAGGCCAAGACCAGCAAAGACGGCGACATCTACGCGGTGCAGGGCTACGACGCCGCGGCGCTGCTCGATATCGGCCTGACTTCGGTGAAGGGCGACGCCGCGGCGCGCGACGCGATGATCAAGGCGATGGCGGCGGCCAGGATCGACAGCCCGCGCGGGCCGCTGTCGTTCAACAAGGCGCACAACCCGATCCAGAACATCTATCTCCGCGAGGTCCGGAACGGCCGCAACGAGATGGTGTCGGTCGCCCAGGCCGAGGTCGATGACCCGGCGCGCGGCTGTCGGATGACGTAGCGTGCCGCTGCGGCGCGGTGAGCCAGTGAGCCATCCGGCACCAAACAAGCAACGTCATTCCGGGATGCGCCCCTTGGGCGCAGACCCGGACTCCATATCCCCTGGCGGTGGTTATGGATTCCGGGTTCGCGAGCTTTCGCTCGCGCCCCGGAATGACGGACGCGAGGGGAGCGATCGTGCAGTTAGGTCGTAATCCATGGATCTGATCACTTTCGGCGTCCAGTTCTTGAATGCCGTGCAATACGGGATGGTGCTGTTTCTGGTCGCCAGCGGGCTGACGCTGGTGTTCGGCATCCTCGGCGTGATCAACCTCGCGCACGGCGCGTTCTACATGCTGGGCGCATACCTCGCTTATTGGATCGCCGCCTACACCGGCAATTTTCTGATCGCGCTGGTCGGCGGCGTCGCGATCGCCTTCGTGCTCGGGCTGGCGCTGGAGAGCGTGTTCATCCGCTGGCTGTACGGCCGCGATCATCTGGCGCAGGTGCTGCTGTCGTTCGGGCTGATCCTGGTGATCGACGAGGTGCGTCAATTGCTGTTCGGCAAGGACGTGCATTCGGTGGCGCCGCCGGACTGGCTGTCGGGCTCGATCCAGTTGACCTCCAATCTGTCCTATCCGGTGTACCGGCTGGCGATCTGCGTGTTCTGTCTCGCCGTCGCGGCGCTGATCTTCATCGTCATCACCCGCACCAAGATCGGCATGATCGTGCGCGCCGGCGCCGAGAACCGCGAAATGACGCGGGTGCTCGGGATCGATTACGACAAGGTCAATCGCCTCGTGTTCGCCACCGGCATCGCGCTCGCCGCGCTCGGCGGCATCGTCACCGCGCCGATCTCGACGGTGTATCCGGGCATGGGCGACGGCATGTTGATCCTGTCCTTCGTCGTCGTCGTGCTGGGCGGCATCGGCTCGGTGGCGGGCGCCGCGATCGGCGCGCTGCTGATCGGCCTCACCGACACCTTCGGAAAGGTGTTCTTCCCGAGCGTCTCCGGGATGCTGATCTATCTGCTGATGGCGGCGGTGCTGCTGTGGCGGCCGAACGGCATCCTCGGCCGGCGGGACGTCTGATGGCTGCGCTGCCCCAAAAGAAAATCTCCCGACTGCCGGCGTGGCTGCTGCCCGTGCTCTGCCTCGCGGCTGCGATCGCGCTGCCGTTCGTCGTGCCGGTGTACTACGTGCAGTTCGCCAGCAAGGTGCTGATCCTCGGCGTGCTGGCGATGGCGTTGAATCTGGTGGTCGGGCAGGGCGGGCTGGTGTCGCTGTGTCACGCCGCATTCTTCGGGCTGTCCGGTTACGTGCTGGCGCTGATGTCGCCAAAATACGACGCCGCCTCGCTGCTGCTGACGCTGCCGGCAGCGGTGCTGGCCGCGAGCTTCGCCGCGCTGGTGATCGGCGCGCTGGCGCTGCGCACCCGCGGCGTCTACTTCATCATGGTGACGCTCGCCTTCGGCGAAATGCTGTTTTATCTATTCCACGATGCCGATTTCGCCGGCGGCTCCGATGGCGCGTTCATCAACGTCAAGCCGGAGCTGACCATCGCGGGCGTCCGCCTGCTCGATCTCGACAAGCCGCTGACGTTCTACTTCGTGGTGCTCGCTGTCACGGTCGCGGCGATCGCGCTGCTGGTGACCGTGGTGCGCTCGCCGTTCGGCCACGCGCTCGCCGCGGCGCGCGACAATGAGCGCCGCGCCCGCGCGCTCGGCTTTCCGATCTTCCGCATCCGCCTGATCGCCTTCGTGCTGTCCGGCGCGCTCGCCGGCGTCGCCGGCTATCTCGCCGCGGTGCAATTCGGCTTCGTCGCGCCGCAGATGCTCGGCTGGCACCAATCGGCGACGGTGCTGGTGATGGTGCTGATCGGCGGTCTCAGCACCGTCACCGGCCCCCTGATCGGCGCGCTGGCGCTGCTCGGGCTCGAGGAGGTGCTGAAAGCGACGCTGGAGCAATGGAAGCTGGCCGAGGGGCTGATCGTCATCGCCATCGTGCTGCTGTTGCCGAACGGCGTCCGGCAGCTCTGGCCGATGCTGTTTGGCGACGCCGAACCGAAACCCGCGCGCGGCAAGCGGGCGACGCCGGCTCCGACACCCGCGCCGGAGACCGGTCATGCCTGAGCTCGCCTTGCGCGCCGAGCGTCTCGGCAAGAACTTCGGCGGCGTCCGCGCCGTCGCCGACCTGTCGATCGAGATCAAGCGCGGCGAAATTCATGCGGTGATCGGTCCCAACGGCGCCGGCAAGTCGACGCTGATCAATCTGCTGTCGGGCGAACTCGCCGCCAGCGCCGGCGAGATCCGGCTCGGCGACGCCGAGATCACCGGGCTTGCGCCGGACAAGCGCGCCCGTGCCGGCATCGGCCGCGCGTTCCAGAAGACCACGATCTTCCCGCGCTTCACCGTGCATGAAAACGTCCGGCTCGCCGCGCAGGCGCGGTCACGCGCGCCGCTCAGGATGTTCGGCGGCGCATCGGCCGATCCCGAGGTGCAGAGTCGCACGATCGAGGCGATCGGCAAGGCCGGACTCGCCGGGCGCGAGGCGATCGTCGCCAATGTGCTCAGCCATGGCGAACAGCGTCAGCTCGAAATCGCGATGGTGCTGGCGACGGGGCCCTCGATCATCCTGCTCGACGAGCCGCTCGCCGGCATGGGCCAGGCCGAGGCGCGCGGCATCATCGCGCTGATCGCGTCGTTGCGAGCGCATCATGCGGTGCTGATCGTCGAGCACGACATGGATGCGGTGTTCGAACTCGCCGACAAGCTCACGGTGATGCAGGACGGCCAGGTGATCGCGTCCGGTCTGCCGGAGGATGTCCGCCGGCATCCGGCGGTGCGCGCGGCCTATCTCGGCAATCACGGAGACGCGGCATGACTGCGCTGCTGCAGGCCGAGCGGCTCGAGGCGTTCTACGGCGTGAGCCAGATCCTGCACGGCATCGATCTGTCGGTCGCGCGCGGCGAGCAGGTCGCGCTGATCGGCCGTAACGGGATGGGCAAGACCACGTTGCTCCGCGCCCTGATGGGGCTGGTGCCGGCGTGCCGCGGCCGGCGCCTGCTGCATGACGCCGATATCGCAGGCATCACGCCGGACGCGATCGCGCGGCGCGGTGTGGCCCTGGTGCCGGAAGGTCGCGGCGTGTTCGGCGCGCTGTCGGTGGTCGAGAATCTCACCATGGCGGCGCGGCCCGGCCGCGATGGCCGCGCCACCTGGACGCTGCCGCGTATTTATGAGCTGTTTCCGCGGCTCGCCGAGCGCCGCGGCCATGGCGGGCATCAGCTTTCCGGCGGCGAACAGCAGATGCTGACGATCGGCCGCGCGCTGATGACCAATCCGGATCTGCTGCTGATCGACGAAGCCACCGAAGGCCTGGCGCCGCTGGTCGCGCAGGAAATCTGGCGCACGCTCGGAATCATCCGCGGCGAAGGCGTCGCCACCATCGTCGTCGACAAGGATTTCCGCAGCCTGTCGGCGATCGCCGATCGCATGGTGATGCTCGCCAAGGGCGTCGTGGTGTTCGACGGCGCGCCGTCGCAGCTCGCCGCGCAGCCGGAACTGCTGGAGCGGCATCTGGGCGTGTGACGATTGCGAACGTCAGCCCGGCGCCGCGCGACGCACGTCCGCAATGATTTCGATCGTCCGCTCAGACAGCCTCATGCGTTGCGCGCCATCAATCCGCCGTCGACCGGAATCACCACGCCGGTGAGGAACGACGCGGCGGGAAGGCACAGGCTCAGCGTCATGTGCGCGACCTCTTCGGGGGCGCCGTAGCGATGCAGCGCGGTGCGGCGGCGGGCGTATTTCTGTTTGTGGTCGTCGCTGATGCGGTCGGTCATCGCGGTGGTGATCGGGCCGGGGCAGATACAATTGACCGTGATGCCCTCGGGGCCGAGTTCGACCGCGAGCGAGCGCGTCAGCCCCGTTACGCCGGCTTTCGCCGCGGAATATGCGCTGTGGCCGGCGGTGGCGCCGAGCGCCTCGGTCGAGGCGATGTTGACGATGCGCGGCGAGTTCGACTTGCGTAAGTACGGCAGCGCGGCGCGGATCACGCGCGGATGCGCGCTCAGCATCACGGCGAGAGCGCGGTCCCATGCGGCGTCGTAGCCGGGGTCGTCGATCGCGAGATTCACCGAGATCCCGGCATTGTTGATGACGATGTCGAGCCCGCCGAAATCCTGCGCGATCGCGTCGACGCCGGTCTTGATCGCGGCGGCGTCGCCGACATCGAGCGCGAACGCTTTCGCCTCGAGGCCGCGCGCGGCGATCGCATCGGCCACCGGCTGCGCGCCTGCAAGCGTCACGTCGGTGACCGCGACGCGCGCGCCTTCGTCGGCGAACACATGCGCGGTGGCGCGACCCATGCCGCTCGCGGCGCCGGTGACGAGGACGCGCAGGCCTTTGACGGAACGGCTGAGGGGTTTGTAGGACGACATCGGTTTCCTCCGAATTGTTTCTTGTTGCGGAAATTGCGCGGACCGCGTCGCGGTCCGCAGCCGATTGACAAGGCTTGCATCGATTGGGACACAGGTCAAACGCGCGCCGTTACGAGCCGCGGCCTAACAACAAGGGAGAAACCTTCGTGAACGAACTCGATTTCAGCGGCCAGCAGATGCTGATCGTCGGCGGCTCCAGCGGCATCGGCAACGGCATCGCGCAGGCGTTTCGCACCCGCGGCGCCAAAGTATGCGTCACCGGCACACGCGCGGGACCGGGCGACTACTCGGCCGACGACGGCAGCGATTTCGACGGGCTCAGTTACGCGCAGCTCGACGTCAGCCAGCCGCAGGCGATCGAGGCGTTCGCGCCGCCGATCGATCGGCTCGACGTCCTGGTGCTGGCGCAGGGCGCGGTGATCTATCGCCGTGGCGAGTTCGCAATGGACGGCTTCCGCCACGTCGTGGAAGTCAATCTGATGAGCTTGATGGCCTGCGCCGGCAAATTCCATCCGCTGTTGAAAGCGTCCGGCGGCGCGCTGATCATCGTGTCGTCGACCGCGGCCTTCCACGCGACCAAAGGCAACCCGGCCTACAATGCCTCGAAGACCGGCGCGATGGGACTGACGCGAACGCTGGCGCAGGCCTGGGCCGAGGACGGCATTCGCGTCAATGGCATCGCGCCGGGGCTGGTCGACACCAAGATGACCAGGGTCACCACCGCTGATCCGAAACGGCTCGCGGGCGCGATCGAAGGCATTCCGATGAAGCGGCTCGGCACGCCGCAGGACATGGCCGGCGCGGCGCTGTTCCTCGCCTCGCCGCTGTCGTCCTATGTGCTCGGCCAGACGCTGGTGGTCGATGGCGGCCTGATCCTGTAGCCGGCCGACGCGCCGCGCGCTGTTGCCTCAGCGCGCGGCGAGCCAGCCGGAGGGGCGGCTCAGCGGAAGATCGAGAAGAAGCCCGACGCGGTCGGCGGCGGAGGTGGCGGGCGGCGCATCTGCGGTTGCTGCGGCGCGGGCGCGAAGCCGAAGAAGCCGGAGGCGGCAGGCGGCGGCGCGGCGCGGGCGACGCGCTTCTGCTGTTGCGGCTGCTGTCCGGCCGCGTTGGGCGCGGCGCCGCCCGGATTGGTGCTCGCCATCGGCACCGCGCTCTTCGGCGGCTCCTTCGTCGGCGGCGGTTCCTGCGCGCGCTCCACTACGATCTCGCGGCGCGGCCAAGCGTAATCGTCGGCGCGGCCGGCCGGCGCGGCGAGCGGCTCGCCCTTCACCAGCGTGCGCGCGACCAGCGCATCGACCGGCGCGGGCGCGATGCCGGGGCCGCCGAGCAGACGATCGGTCGAGACCGAAGACGCCACCAGCGGCATGATCGGGCCGGCGATAGGTCGCGGTGCGGGGCCGCCCGGCTTGGCGCTCGCATCCGGCGTGCCAGGTTCGGTCGGCAGAGCGACCGGCGCAGCGCGGGCGGCGAGCAGGCGGGCGATCTCGCGCTCGACATAATGCGCCAGCTTCCGCGCGCCGGCCTTGGTGAAATACACGCCGTCATAGGAGCGCAGCCGGCGGGTCTGGCCCTCGAAGTCCGGGCCCTGCAGCAGATAGCGTCCGGCCTCGTCGACGAAGCCGTCCCAGACGTCGACGTAACTAATGCCGGCCTTGCCGGCGGCGTCGCGATACAGCGCGTTGAGGAACTGCGCGTCCGAGGTCGACTTGGTGCCGCGCACCGCGGGCAGGCCGACCCACAGCACCGGCACGCCTTTCGACTTCAGAACGTTGATCATGTCCTCGAGCTTCTTGTTGTAGAGCTCGACCCAACGATCATCGCGGAACTGGCTGGCGCCGGCGCGCTTCGATTTCTCCCGCGTCATGATCTGCGGCGTGCCGTCATCGTCGTCGTCGTCATCGTCGGCTGCGTCGCTATCCGCGGTCTTGTCGTCGGGCTTATTGGCGTCGGGCTTGCTGGCGTCGGGCTTGGCGGCGCTGTCGGCGTCCTCGGGCTTCGCCTTGCCGTCCTTCTTCTTGTCCTTTTCGGCCACCGGCTCGCTGATCGGCGTGCGGTCGTTAAGGCCGAGCATCACCACTATCGCATCCGGGTTTTCGCCGGCGAGGATCTCCTTGGCGGCGGCGACCCAGTCGGACGGCTCGCCCTTGGGCTGGTAGCGCAGCAGGCCGGAGACGGTCTTGTGCTTGCGGATCACGCCCATGTCGGGCTGCTCGGCATAGGCCTGCTCGAGGCCGTAAGCGAGCCAGTCGGCCATCGCGTCTCCGAGCACCACGACGTTGCGCTCGGAGACGGCGTCGCGCTTCTCGGCCGCGGGCGCGCGGGAATAGTCCTCGCGCACCGGCGCGCGGCGCGGCGCCTGGTGCTGGAACGGCGCGAACACGTCGTTGCCGAAGAGTCCGCCGCCGCCGTTGTAACCTCCGACGCCGCGCGGCGGGCGTGGCGCTTGCTGCGGCGGGCCGCCGAAGCCGAAGAACTGCGCCGAAGCCGGTCCCGCGATGCCGACCAGCAGCAGCGCGGCGATCGCCAGCAGCGGTCCGCGCCTGGTCAGAATGCCCAGCAGGGATTTCGGCTTGTCGGACATACGCTTCGCGTGCTCACAACGGAAAGGGAGGTCTGCCTATACTAGCGGATTCGGGCCGCAAACGGGCAGCTTTCCCGTCCCATAGGCGAATGTCCGGCCGCCGCCGTCAAGTGCCGCGGCTGAATTCCGGCAAGCATCGTCAGGGCACCCGCGCGCCGCCGTTTCCGGCGTAAGTCACGGGCTTTGCAGCCGAAAGACGGGCGTCGATGGCGGCGGCAAGGCCGTCGCGGAAGCCGGTCATCGGCAATCGCGGCTCGGGCCTTGGCGCGCTGCGAGCGCGACCGCGGTCTTTATCGTCCCCTCAGTTTCTCCAGCATATCCCCTGTCGCGAACCCGTCCGCCGGCGCGCCGATCGAGGCCTGGAAGTTGCGCAGCGCTTCGCGCGTCATGCTGCCGAATTGGCCGTCGGGGGTGCCGCGGTAGAAGCCGCGTTGGGCGAGAAGTTGTTGCAGCTCGAGCCGTTCGCTCCGGGACAACACCCGCTCGTGGCGCGGCCAGGGTTGCACGAAGGGCGGGCCGCCGCGCAGCCGGTCGGCGAAATGGCCGATCGCCAGCGCATAGGCTTCGGCCGGGTTGTACTTCATGATCACGCGGAAATTCGTCAGCATCAGGAAGCCGGGGCCTTCCGAGCCCGCTGGCGCCAGCAGATAGGCCTTCTCGGCGGAGCGCGGAAACGGCTGTCCGTTCGGGCGCCTGACGCCCATCTCGTGCCATTGCGCCAGCGTCAGCATCTGCTTGCGGTCGGCCATCATGTAGTTGAAGCCCTTCGGCATCACCACCTCGTAGCCCCAGGTCGCGCCCGGCTGCCAGCCGTCTTTCTTGAGGTTGTTGGCGGTGGAGGCGATCAGATCGGCGGGATTGTCGACGACGTTGCGGCGGCCGTCGCCGTCGGCGTCGACGGCGAAGCGCTTGAACGCGGTCGGCATGAATTGCGTCGGCCCGAATGCGCCGGCCCATGAGCCGCGCAACTGCTCGGGGCGCAGATCGCCGCGATGCAGAATTTCCAGCGCGGTGAGGAACTCGTCCTTGAAGTAAGCCTGCCGGCGGCCGACGCAGGCGAGCGTCGCCGTCGAGTTCACGACGTAGCGATCGCCCATCTGGGTCGAGTAGTTGGATTCGATGCCCCAGATCGACGCGATGATATAGCGGTCGACGCCGGTGGCGCGCTCCGTCGCGTCGAATTGCGGCTTGTATTGCGTGAGGATTTCGCGGCCGCGGGCCATCCGGTTGTCGTTCACCAGGATGTCGAGATAGTCCCAGATCGCCTTGGTGAATTCCGGCTGCGAATCCATCAGATCCATCAGCCGCAGGTCGGGCGACAGCCCGGCGGTGTAGCGCTCGAAGCTGTCGCGCGAGATGTTGCGGCGCTGGGCGTCCGGCCACATCGCGGCGACGCAGGCGTCAAAATTGCCGGCGGCTTCGCGGATCGCCTGCGCGGTCATCAGCGGATGGCCCGACCCGCCGTCCTCGCCGCTCCAGGGCGGCGCGGCGGCGCTGCCGGCGGGCGCCGGGCCAGAAGCAGGTCCGGTCGCGGGCGCGGCGCGGTTTCCGGCCGGCGGGGTGTTGCCGAAGATGCTGTCGAGAAAGTTCAGCGGGTTGCCGCCGCCGGAGGATTGCGCCTGCGCAGCCGCGCCCGTCAGCGCCACGCTGCCGAGCCATGCCAGCAGAACGGCGGATGTCATCCGGTTGCGTCCCGTCATGTCTTGATCGATCCCGCTGTTGCGACCAGTCCCCGGCTCAGGAGGCCCGGTGATGGTTTCCAACAGCTTAACAAGACGTCTTTTTGTCGTCAGGGCCGCTGCGGCGTAAAGAGTTATTGGCGGCGGGAGCGCTTGACCGGCGCGGCGATTCCGGGCCGAGATGCCCTGACATTCCCTTCGCGACAGGCGCAATGCGATGCTCGGCATTCACGACTTCTGGCTGTTCGTCGTCTCCGGCTTGCTGCTCAACGTCACGCCGGGCCCGGACACGGCATTCATTGTCGGCCGCGGCCTTCAGTTCGGCTGGCGCGGCGGTGCGGCGGCGGCGCTCGGCATCGGCGCCGGCTGCCTGGTGCATGTTGCGGCGGCGGCGGTCGGGCTGTCGGCGCTGCTGATGGCCTCGACGCTGGCCTTCACCGCGGTCAAGCTGATCGGTGCGGCGTATCTGATCTGGCTCGGCGTCGGCCTGTTGCTGTCGCGCTCGGCCGGCTTCGCGGCCGCGTCGGGTGACGCGCCGGCGCTCTGCCTGTCGCAGGTGTTCCGACAGGGCATGCTCACCAATGTGCTGAATCCCAAGGTGGCGCTGTTCTTCCTCGCCTTCCTGCCGCAATTCGTCGATGCGGAGGCGCCGCACAAGGCGCCGGCGTTCCTCGTGCTCGGTTTGATCTTCGTGCTCAACGGCACGCTGTATTGTCTGGCGCTGGCTGCGTTCGCAGCGCGCGCCGCGGATCGGCTGCGCCGCTCCGGCACGGTGCTGCAATGGATCAATCGTGGCCTCGGCGCACTGTTCATCGCGCTCGGCCTGCGCGTCGCGCTGATGGAGTCGCGCTGATCGCGATCAGCCGATCATCTTCACCAGCGTGTCGGCGAACAAATAGCAGCCGAGCCCGACGATCGAGATCAGGAACCAGCGCCGGAACACGTCCGGGTGCATCCGGGTGCGCACCATCTGGCCGGCGAACATGCCGGCAAATGCCGCCACCATCGCGATCCCGCCGGGCAAAGCGGTCGCGACCGACAGCAAACCTGCATCGGCGAGATTGAACGCCAGCGCCAGCGTGGCGATGGTGAAGAACACGCCGAGCGCCTGCACCAGCTCGTCCTTCTCCATGCCGATCGCCTGCATGAACGGCATCGACGGGATCACCTGCACGCCGGTCGCGGCCGAGACCACGCCGGTGACGAGGCCGACCGGTCCGCCGACCCATTTCTCGTGCGCGCGCGCAACATGGAAGCGGCTGCGGCTCAGGCCGAGGATGCCGTAGATCACCAGCAGCACGCCCAGCACCAGCGTGGCATCGCGCGCATAGGGGCCGGTCATCAGGCCGGAGCCCAGGCGGATCCCGATCACGGTGCCGAGCATCAGCGGCCACAGCCGGCGAATAATGTCGCGCAGATACGGGCCGGCGAAGGTCTGCCAGATGTTGGTGACGATCGCCGGCACGATCACGATCGCGACGGCCTCGGCCGGCGGCATCACCAATGCGAGCAGGCCGATCGATACGGTCGGCAGGCCGAGGCCGATGACTCCCTTGATGAAGCCGGCGAATGCGAAAACGGCGGTGATGAGCAGGAGAAGCGGATCGGACACCGGCGCAAACTGGCCGATCGCGCCATCCTGCACAACATCTGCCGCGGTTATGCCTGCGTTGCAGCAGCGCCTTCGGCATATTGCGCCGCGTAGTCCGCGCTCGGCGGAATCGGCTTGATGATATCGATCAGCACGCCGTTCGGGTCGGTGGTGATGAAATGGCGCTGGCCGAAATCCTCGTCGCGCAGCGCCAGCAGGATCGGCAATCCCGCCGCCTGCAGCCGGGCATATTCGGCGTCCGGATCCTCGACCTCGAAGTTCAGGATCAGGCCCGAGACCCGGCCGCGGCCGGCCTCGGGCACGGTGTGATGCGCCCCGTCCAGCACCGCGAGATTGATGCCGGGGTCCTCAGTCGACTGCAGGTGCACGTACCAGTCGGATTCGAACAGCGGCTGGAAGCCGAAATGCGCGCTGTAGAACTCCGCGGTTCCGCTGACGTCGTTGGTCATGATGACCGGGTAGTAGCTGGTCGCCTGCATCGCCTTTCCTCCTTGCTCCAACGAAGATACGCTGTGTATGTTTTAATAACATGCAGGCTGTATGTATGCTAGCGACCAGACGACGCACCAATCCGGAACGCTCCAGCACCACCCGTTCGGGTCTGATTGCCGCCGCTCGACAGGCTTTCGTCGCGCGTGGATATGCGGGGACGAGCACGCCGGATCTGGTCGAAGCCGCCGGCGTCACGCGTGGCGCGCTCTACCATCACTTCGCCGACAAGCAGGCGCTGTTCCGGGCGGTGGTCGAGGCCGAATCCGCCGCGGTGGCGGCCGAGATCGAGGCGGCGCCGATGGATGGCTCGCCTGTCACGGCGTTGATCGCCGGAGGCGAAGCCTATCTGACGGCGATGGCCGTGCAGGGCCGCACCCGGCTGTTGCTGATCGAAGCGCCGGCGGTGCTCGGCCGAGCGGATGTCGACGCCATCGACGTGCGTCACGGCGTTCGAACGTTGCGCGAGGGATTGCAGGCCGCGATCGAGGCCGGCCTGATCAAGCCGGTACCGATTGAGGCGACGGCGCAGCTGATTGGGGCAGCCTACGACCGCGCCGCGCTGGCGGTCGAGCAAGGCGCCGACCGGGGAGATTGGCTGGCCGGGCTGCGGGCCCTGATCGAAGGCCTCGCGGCGCGGCGTTGAGGGACGAGACCCGCTCGCTCAGCCGTTGAGGATCTTCATCGCGGCTTCGTGGACCCGCTTGTCGCCCGCGGCGACGATGCGGCCGCCGTTCTGCGCAGGCTGGCCGTCCCAGGTGGTGATGATGCCGCCGGCGCCGGTGATGATCGGGATCAGCGCCGCGACGTCGTAGGGCTTCAGCTCGGTCTCGATCACGAGGTCGAGCTGGCCGGCCGCCAGCATACAATAGGCGTAGCAGTCGCCGCCGAACCGGGTCAGCCGCGCCTCGGCCTGCACCCGCTCGAAAGTGGCGCGGTCGGTGTCGTTCATCAGCAGCGGCGAGGTGGTGAACAGCGTCGCCTCCCTCAGCGAGGCGCAGCGCCGCACCGTCAGCTTGCGCTCGCCGGAGGGTCCCTTATAGGACGCAGCGCCATTGTCGCCGGAGAAGCGCTCGCCGATGTAGGGCTGATGCATCATGCCGTAGACCGGCGAACCCTTGTGCAGCAGCGCGATCAGCGTGCCCCAGACCGGAAACCCGGCGATGAAGGATTTGGTGCCGTCGATCGGGTCCAGCACCCAAACATAGTCGGCGTCCTCGCGCTCGTTGCCGAACTCCTCGCCGACGATGCCGTGCTGGGGGAAACTCCCTTTGATCAGCCGGCGCATCACCGCCTCGCCGGCGCGATCGGCCTCGGTCACCGGATCGAAGTCGCGGCCGGCCTTCTTGTTGTCGATCGTGAGAGAGGTGCGGAAGAACGGCAGGATGGTGTCGCCGGACGACGTTGCGAGGCGTCCGATAAAGGCGGCGAAATCGATGACCGTCACGGGCGATCCTTGTCAGTCCAGGGTTACACTGCACGAGGTTCTAGGCTTGCCTGAAACCCCGCCGGTCCGCCTCACTTATTTATGGGGTTTCAGCCCGGGTCCAGAGGCTGAATCATCAACCGAGCCGCCATTCACATTTTTCACATACTCGATGCGAGTGGTTCGCTTTTTGGTTGCCTGCGACACTCTGGCGAGTCGGGAACCGTGGCGGTTTTGTCGCACGTCGCACCCCTGGGCGGTTTTCATCTCATTGATTTGGCACAAATAAATCATGCGCCCGCGGTGCGGATCCGGTGCCTGATCTGCGTTTTTTGCATGGGAAAATGCTCAAAAACACTTGCGCTTTGTGCGTCGCGGCCGCATATTGCTGCGGTGCGGTAGCGCTTGCGCTATCGCTGCCCTCCTTGGGCGTTTCCTCCCTAGACTTGGGCCGCTTGCCATCGCAAGCGGCCCTTTTTTCTTTTCAGCCCGGTTTGTTTTCTTGTCAGGCTTGGTTGCCGTCGACGTCTGTTTTTTGTTCCAGGTCGGCGGGTGATCCGGTTTATTCGGCGGCAGCCTGGAACGGGCCGAGATCGGCCAGCGGGATCGCCGCGAGGGCTTCGGCCAGAACGCTGAAATCTTCCGCGACAACGCCGAACCGATCGCTCCGCTGCCGCAGCCGTTCGTCCATATAGATCGCGCGGTTGAGCTCGACCTGCACGGTATGCAGGCCGCTCGCCGGATTGCCGTAATGCTCGGTGATGAAGCCGCCCGCATAGGGCTTGTTGCGGCCGACCGAATAGCCGCGTGCCGCCATCGTTTCCTCGACCACGCCCGAGATCAGCGCGGCGCAGCTCGTCCCATAGCGATCGCCGATCACGATATCGGGCCGTCGCGGCTCGTCACGGGCGATGCCCACAGAGGGCATCGAGTGGCAATCGACCAGGATCACGGCGCCGTAGGTCTGGTGCGCCCGGTTGACCAGCTGGCGCAGCGCGCGGTGATAGGGCTTGTACAGCGTCTCGATCCGGCCGAGCGCCTCGTCGATCGGGATCCGTTCGCGGTAAATCTCCTGGCCGTCGCCGACCACGCGGGGAATCGTTCCCAATCCGCCGGCAACCCGCATCGAGCGGGTGTTGGCGAAGCTCGGCAACCGGCCGTGGAACATCCGCGGATCGAGTTCATAGGGCTCCCGATTGACGTCGATATATGACCTCGGGAAGTGCACCCTGGCGACCGGAAAGCCCTGGTGGAGAAGGTGCAAGATCAACTCGTCCATGAACGAATCCTCGGAGCGCTGCAGCGCCTCGAGGTCGATCCGGGATGCGTTGAGAAAGGCGTGCGGATACACCGAACCGGAGTGCGGCGAATTGAAAATGATCGGCGCGCGCCAGACGGCAGGCTCGGCAATCTCGAACGGGGGCGAAAACTCACCCTCGAACTCGGTCATCGTCGTCCGCCGTTCGTCAAATCCGCTGACCTCAGGGTTCGCCCGCAACCGCCGGATGATGTGGCGGGTAACATTGTCGGCAATCGGTTACGCCGTGCCAAGCAAAATAATTCCAAGTTGGTGCCTAACGGTCGGGGCAACGGAAAGTGCCGCAAATTGTTAATTCAGGCTATGTTACGGCGCTGGATCGAGGTCGACTGCGAATGCCCGGGGGCGGGACTTTCACCCGAAATTTACCAGCAGCCGGTCTAAGTGAATCACAGTTCTCCGTCCGGATTGAAGCCCAGCCGCCATGCACAAGATCCTCCTCGCCGAAGACGATAACGACATGCGCCGTTTCCTGGTGAAGGCGCTGGAAAACGCCGGATTCCAGGTTTCCTCGTTCGACAATGGCATGTCGGCCTATCAGCGGCTCCGCGAGGAGCCGTTCGAGATGCTGCTGACCGACATCGTGATGCCGGAGATGGACGGCATTGAGCTGGCGCGCCGCGCCTCCGAGTTGGACCCCGACATCAAGATCATGTTCATCACCGGTTTTGCTGCAGTTGCGCTGAATTCCGATTCGGAAGCGCCGAAAAATGCCAAGGTCCTCTCCAAGCCTGTGCATCTGCGTGAACTGGTCAGCGAAGTGAATAAGATGTTGGCGGCGTAAAATACTGCCCCTAAATCCTGCTTCGGTGTCCTTGCCTGTCCGGCCCGGAGCCGATATAGGGACGCAACCCGTAACGACGACTTCAGGGCGCGTAGCTCAGCGGGAGAGCACCTCGTTGACATCGAGGGGGTCACAGGTTCGATCCCTGTCGCGCCCACCATCGCTCCCGCCATTGCGGCTTTTCCCCCAAGCGACCCATTCGGCCCACGATTAGGGCGGTTTCGCTTCTGTCGTTGGTTCTGCCAGGCGACCGATTCGTCTCGCAAAACCCCTCGACACGACCCGGCGGTCTGCCCGGAACGATCTCGGCCGGATAGCTTCGAAACGGCCTTCTTCGCGGAGGCCGTTATCCTTTGCGGAGGAGATTCCCGTCTTGCTGGTGCAGCGACCGCGATTCACCGCGCCGAAACCTCTCGGCCGCATGCTGCCGCCGTCGCCGTGTCCGGGGTGCCCGCATGACTGGTCCTGTCGCCGCGCTCGCGCTGCGGGGGTTAATGAAAAGTTACGACCGCCCCGCGGTCGACCGGCTCGACCTCGCCGTGCGCGCCGGCGAGTTTTACGCGCTGCTCGGCCCCAACGGCGCCGGCAAGACCACGACGCTGCGGATGGTCGCGGGGCTGCTGAAGCCCGACGCCGGCTCGATCGACATTCTGGGGATCGATGCGCGCGCCGATCCGATCGCGGCCAAGCAGATCGTCGCCTGGGTCCCGGACGAGCCGATGATCTACGACAAGCTGACGCCGCTCGAATATCTCGCTTTCGTTGCCGGGTTGTGGGGCGTCGATCCATCGGCGGCTGAAATCGCCGCGCAAGAACTGCTCGACGATCTCGGCCTCGGCCCGCACGCGCATCAGCGCTGCGAGAGCTTCTCCAAGGGGATGCGGCAGAAGGTGGCGCTGGCCGGCGCGCTGGTGCACGAGCCGCGACTGATCATTCTCGACGAGCCGCTGACCGGCTTGGACGCGGTTTCGGCCCGCCGCGTGAAAGAGATTCTGCAGAGCCGCGTGCGGGCCGGCGCCACCGTGATCATGACCACGCATATCCTCGAAGTCGCCGAGCGGATGGCGGACCGGATCGGCGTCATCATCGCCGGTCGCCTCGTCGCGGAAGGCACGCTGACCGAGTTGCGCGGCCAGATCGGCCAGGGCCAGTCCAGCCTCGAGGACATGTTCGTCGCGCTGGTCGATAGCGAAGCGGCCGCATGAGCACCGGCACGCTCGCAGATTTCGCGCGTCACGACATCCGGCTCGCCTGGCGCGACTTTGTTGCGATGATGACGGCCGGCCGCCCCGGCCGCGCCCGCAACATCGTGCTGGCGTTGATCGTGTTCGTGGCGCTGCTGCATCTGCCGGCCTGGGCCATGGTCGGCAGCTATGCGGGCCTGACGCAGGACGCCGATCAGGCCAGCCTGATCGTGATCGCCGCGACGGTCGCGCTGAGCTGGCTGCTGATGCTGTCGCAGGCGATCGAGTCGGTGACGCGGGTGTTCTACGCGCGCGCCGATCTCGATCTGATCATGTCGTCGCCGGCGCCGCTCGAACGGGTGTTCTCGGTGCGGATGGCGGCGATCGCGCTCACGGTCACCGCGATGGCGCTGTTGTTCGCGGCCCCGGTGATCAACGTGCTGGCGCTGGTCGGTGGCGCCCATTGGCTGACGGCCTTCGGCGTCGTCGCCGCGGTCGGCATCTCGGCGTCGGCGATCGCGATCGCGGTGACGGTCGCGCTGTTCCATCTGATCGGGCCGCGGCGCACGCGGGTGGTGGCGCAGATCCTGTCGGTGGTGATCGGCGCCGGCTTCGTGATCGGCCTGCAGATCGCGGCGATCATCTCGACCGGCACGCTGTCGCGGTTCGCCGTGCTGACGTCGGAAACGGCTGCGTCCTGGGCGCCTGCGATGACGAGCGTGCTGTGGTGGCCGGCGCGGGCGATCCTCGGCGATGGCGTCGCGCTCGCGGCATTGCTCGGCGCAAGCCTCACTTTGCTCGGGTTGGTGATGCTGCTGGTCGCGCCGGGGCTCGGCAATCTCGTCGTCAACGCCGCCAGCGTCGGCGCGAAGGCCGTGCGTGACCGCAGAGGCGGACAATTCCGTCGCGGCTCGCGGCAGCAGGCGTTGCGGATCAAGGAGTTCATCCTGCTCCGCCGCGACCCCTGGCTGGTGTCGCAGTCGCTGATGCAGCTTCTCTATCTGGTTCCGCCGGCGCTGCTGTTGTGGCGCAACTTCTCCGATCGCTCGACCGCGATCGTGTTGATCACACCGGTGATCGTGATGGCGGCCGGACAACTGGCCGGTGGTCTGGCGTGGCTTACGATCTCCGGAGAGGACGCGCCCGACCTGGTCGCGACGGCGCCGCTGCCGGAATCGGCGGTGATGCGGACGCGGATCGAAGTGGTGCTGATGGTGATCGCGATCGTGGTGACGCCGCTGTTGTTGCCGCTGGCGTGGCTGTCGCCGCTGCAGGCGCTGCTCACCGCGGCGGGCTGTGCGATCGCGGCGGCGTCGGCCACCGCGATCCAGCTCTGGTTCCGGGTGCAGGCGCGGCGCAGTCAATTCCGCCGCCGTCAGACCTCGTCGCGGGTCGCGACTTTCGCAGAGGCGTTCTCTTCGATCGGATGGGCGGCGACCGCTGCGCTGGCCCTGACCGTCCCGCTGCTCGCGGTGATCGCCGCTGCATTCACGCTCGGCGTGCTCGCGCTCACCTGGAAGTTCAGTCCAGCTCAGGTGTCGTGACGCCGGTGCAACTGCAGCACCGCAGTCTGCCGGAGGTGGCGACGCTGAGGCTCTTGCACATCAGCAGCCTCGCCATCGCTTGCAACGGGCTGCGGACGAGTTGAAGCATCACATACATTTCGAGCATGAACGGTTCTCCGGGCGCAATTTGCATCTGGGCATTGCAGGCGATGAGGAAAAGCGCCGGCAACAGCGGATCAGCCATGCAAGATCAATGCATCTGCATCTATCTCACCTCGGGGACGGATTGCCGCTTGCGCCAGCTTGATCGCCCGAACAGGCGCCCGGGTCGGTGACGATGTCACCGCCGCCGCGACGGCGCGGGTCGCGGCGGGGTGTTGCGAGGCGCGATCAGCCGTGCAGCTTGATCGCGGTTTCGGCGATGGTCTTGCCCTGATAGCGCGCGCCGGCAAGTTCGTTGGCGCTGGGCTGCCGCGAGCCGTCGCCGCCGGTGATCGTGGTTGCGCCATAGGGGGCGCCGCCGGTCACCTCGTCGAGTTTCATCTGGCCGGCGAAGCCGTAGTTGAGGCCGACCACCACCATGCCGAAATGCAGCAGGTTGGTGATGATCGAGAACAGCGTGGTCTCCTGGCCGCCATGCTGGGTCGCGGTCGAGGTAAAGGCGCCGCCGACCTTGCCGTGCAGCGCGCCCTTCGCCCACAACCCGCCGGCCTGATCGAGGAAATTCGCCATCTGCGACGCCATCCGCCCGAACCGCGTGCCGGTGCCGACGACGATCGCGTCGTAATTGGCGAGATCGCCGATGGTCGCGACCGGCGCGGCCTGGTCGAGCTTGTAGTGCGACGCCTTGGCGACATCCGGCGGCACCAGTTCGGGCACGCGCTTGATGTCGACCGTCGCGCCGGCCTCGCGCGCGCCTTCCGCGACGGCGTTGGCCATCGCCTCGATGTGGCCGTAAGCGGAATAATACAGGACCAGGACCTTCGCCATGGGAGTCTCCGTTTGGTGGGGGAGGGGTGGGGAGTGATTACGTAGTTAGTCAGCCGTCATGGCCGGGCTGACCCGGCCATCCATCCTCTTCGGCAGGACTCTTGAGAAGAAGATGGATGCGCGGGGCGAGCCCGCGCATGACGTGGTTGTGGGTCGAGAGGTCGACGTTTACGCGGCGTCGACCAGCACCAGCTCGGTATCCTCGAGCGCGGTGATCGTCAGCTTGGCCTCGTCGCGGATCGCGGCGCCGTCGCGGGCGTTGACCCGCACGCCGTTGACCTCGACGCTGCCCGCCGCCGGCACCAGATAGAGATGCCGCGCCTTGTCGATGGCGTATTCGGCGCTCTCGCCGGCCTTCAGCGTGGTGGCGAGCACCCGCGCATCGGCGCGGATCGGCAGCGCGTCATTGTCGGCCTTGAAGCCCGACGCGATGGTCACGAGCTTGCCGGAGCGGTCGGCCTTCGGGAACGGCTTGGAGCCCCAGGTCGGCTGGCCCCCGGCTTGTGTCGGCTCGATCCAGATCTGGAAGATCCGGGTGGTCTCGGGCTCCAGATTGTACTCCGAATGCCGCACGCCGCTGCCCGCGCTCATCACCTGCACGTCGCCGGCCTCGGTGCGGCCCTTGTTGCCGAGCGAGTCCTCGTGGGTGATGGCGCCGTCGCGGACATAGGTGATGATTTCCATGTCGCGATGCGGATGCGGCGGGAAGCCGGTGTTGGGCGCGATCTCGTCGTCGTTCCAGACCCGCAAGGACCCATGGCCCATATTGGCGGGGTCGTAATAGCTCGCGAACGAGAAATGGTGCCGCGCCTTGAGCCAGCCGTGGTCGGCGCCGCCGAGCTTGTTGAAGGGACGAAGTTCGATCATCGGAATTCTCCCTGGTTTGGCGCCGCGTCGGGCGCCCGGTGGGGTGTTGGGTATTTGGATAATGGCTCGCTTGATTTTCAGAAATAGAAATGATTGAAAATCATTGTTTCCAATAATGACCCCATCCGAGGCGCCGATGACCAAGCTGCCGGATTTCGAAGCGCTGGCGATCTTTGCCAAAGTGGTGGAGCTGCGCTCGTTTTCGGCCGCCGCGGCCGAGCTGACGCTGTCAAAACCGACGGTGTCGAAGGCGGTGACCCGGCTCGAGGCGCGGCTCGGCGCCCGGCTGTTCAACCGCACCTCGCGGCGGCTGGCGCTGACCGACGCCGGCCACCGGCTCGCCGAACGCGCCACGCAATTGCTCGCCGACGGGGAAGCGGCGGAAAGCGAGGCGTTGGCACAGTCGGCCGCGCCGCGCGGCCTGGTGCGGCTGGCGGTGCCGATGACCTTCGGCGTGAGAGTGATCGCGCCGCTGCTGCCGGACTTCCTCGCCGCCTATCCGGAGGTCTCGATCGACCTGCATCTGTCGGATGCGATGGTCGATCTGATCGGCGAGGGCTTCGACGCCGGCGTGCGGATCGCGTCGCTGCCGGATTCGTCGCTGGTCGCGCGGCGGCTGTGCGCGATGCCGCGCTACACCGTCGCCGCGAAAGCCTATCTCGCGCGCTACGGCCGCCCGACCCATCCGATGCATCTCGCCGAGCATCGCTGCTTCGGCTACGCCTATCGCACGACGCCGAATGTCTGGTCCTACACCAATGCGCGGGGCGAGCAGGCCGCGGTGCGGCCATCAGGCCCGCTGCGCGTCAACAACGGCGAGGCGGTGCTGCCGGCGGTGGTGGCGGGGCTGGGCATCGCCGATCTGCCGGAGTTCATCGTCGGCGAGGCGATTGCGGCCGGCGATGTCGAGGTGATCCTTGAAGGCTGGCACCAGCGCGAGACCTCGGTGCATCTGGTGATGCCGCCCGGCGGGCCGCGGCCGGCGCGCGTCGAGGTGCTGGCGGCGTTTCTCGCCGAACGGCTGGCCCAGAAGCGCCGCGCCGAGCGCTGAACGAACAGGCGTTTTCGCGCCAAGCGGGTGCCGGTACGCGTGAAGACAGCGCGTCAGACAACAATCAGAACCGACAAACCCCTAGTTCAGCGTGACGTTGAACTCGTAGGATTTATCGGGGCCGACCAGCGTGAACTTCAACGCCGCGCCTTCGGCGTGCGCGCCGGATGGCAGTCCCTCGAGCCGGAACGAGAAACGTTGCACGTCCGCCGGCCCGTTCGCGACCGGTTTTGGAATCGGCAGCGCCCAGTCCGGCGTCGGTCCTTCGACGAACAGGCTCACCTTGCTCGCGGGCGGCGCGACGACGTCGACCCACACTTCGGTATCGCCCCTCAAGATGACATCGCGGATCGTGAAAGCAGCTGTATCGCCGACACTGGCCGGCACCGGGACGGTGTCGAGCGCCGCTGCGAGCGCGCTGTCCTGCGTGCTGGCGACGTTGTTGAAGGCAAGCTCGGGATTGGCCTCGACCGGCACGCACAGCTTCTCGCAGACCGCGTAGCTGATCGCCGCACGCAATGTCACCGGCTTGTCGGCATTCTTCGCCACAATGCGCAACGGCAAGATGACCTGCGACTGGTAGCCGAGCGACGTGCCGCCCGCGCCATCCGGAAACGCTGTCGGCGCCGGCCACAGGATCGTCACCGCCTCGACATTGTCGGACTTCGAGAAGTCGAACCGCGGCGGCACGCCGGAATCGCCCGGCGTACGCCAATAGGTCTTCCACCCTGGCTGCAATTGGAAGGCGATACCACCTAGCAGCATCGCGCCGCTGCGTGATCCTGCGAGCAGCCGCACTGCGGAATGACTCTCACTCACCCATGGCGAGGTGTCGTCGGCGCGAACGCCGATAGCGGTCGAGGCGACCACCAAAGCAGCGAGCAAGGCCGGACGGAGCGGAACGATTGCGATCATGTGACGTATTTACGCACTAAGACCACGAAGAACCACTGAATTGGCCGTGATTCCGTGGCCACCCTGCGGCGGTGGTTGATTGACAGCAATGGCACCCGATATCAGGATGACGGTGCAACGCGAGGATCCCCTGATGGCGATTGAGTCCAAAAGGCCCAAGTCCGGCGAAGCCAAGCCCAAGTCCGGCGAAGCCAAGCTGAGGTCCGGCGCCAAGCGGAAGGCCGGCGAATCTTGGTCGGGCGAGCAGGGGAGCTATCTCGACGGCCAGTTGCTGATTGCGATGCCGGTGATGGAGGACGAGCGGTTTGCGCGCTCGGTGATCTATATCTGCGCGCATTCATCGGAAGGCGCCATGGGCATCATCGTCAATCGTCCCGCGGGCAGCATCGATTTTCCGGAACTGCTGGTTCAGCTCGACATCGTCGAAAAGCCCGAGCAGATCATGCTGCCGGATCACGCCGAATCCATGAAGGTGTTGCGTGGGGGGCCGGTCGAGACCGGCCGGGGCTTCGTGCTTCATTCCAGCGATTTCTTCATCAAGGATGCGACCCTGCCGATCGATGACGGCATTTCTCTGACCGCGACCGTGGATATTCTCAAAGCGATTGCCAGCGGCGCCGGCCCGAAGCACGCCATCCTGGCGCTCGGCTATGCCGGCTGGGCGCCGGGCCAGCTCGAGACCGAAATTCAGGACAATGGCTGGCTGCATTGCGACGCCGACGCGGACCTGGTGTTCGGCGACGACGTCGAAGAGAAATACGATCGCGCGCTGCACAAGCTCGGTATCGAGCCGGGGATGCTTTCCACCGAAGCCGGCCACGCGTAGTCAGCTTCGCCGCTCGCGCTTACACATTCCCGTCATCGCCCGCGAAAGCGGGCGATCCAGTATTGCAGAGCCTTCGTGTTGATCGCGACCTCTCCGCCGTACTGGATCCTCCGCTGTCGCGGAGGATGACAGCCGTGACGCATGAATGCGCGGTGCCTTAAGCCGATCGCCGAAATCAGCTCGCGGCTTCGAGGCGTTCTTCGGTCAGCAGCCGCATCGCTGCGTCGGCGTCCATCGGCTCGCCGAAGGCGAAGCCCTGGGCGTATTCGCAGCCGAGCTGATACAGCTCCACCGCGTCCGAATCGGTCTCGGCGCCCTCCGCGACCACGTCCATGCCGAGATCGTGCGCCAGCGCGATGATCGACTTCAGGATCACCGGCCTTGTGCCGCGGCTGGTGGTGCGGACGAACGACTGGTCGATCTTGATGGTGTCGAACGGGAAGCGTTGCAGATAGGCCAGCGACGAATGGCCGGTGCCGAAATCGTCGAGCGACAGGCCGGTGCCGAGTTCGCGGATCCGCGTCAGCATTTGCGCGGCGTGCTCCGGATTCTCCATCACCAGCGATTCGGTGAGTTCGAGTTTCAACGTGCCGCGCGCGATCGAGGAGCGCGACAGCACGGTGCGGACGTCGTGGATCAGGTCGTGGCGCAGCAATTGTCGCGACGAGATGTTGACGCTGGCGAAGATCGGCTCGCGCGAGCGCATCGCGCGCTGCCAGATCGCGAGCTGCTTGGCGGTCTGGTCCATCACGAACATGCCGAGTTCGACGATCAGGCCGATCTCCTCGGCGATCGAGATGAACTCGCCCGGCGCCATCCGTCCGAGTTTGGGATGGTCCCACCGCGCCAGCGCTTCGAAGCCCGCGACCGAACGGTCCTCGAGCCGGACGATCGGCTGATACAGGATGGTGATTTCCTGGCGCTCGATGGCGCGGCGCAGTTCGGATTCCAGCGTCAGGCGGTCGGACTTCCGCGCCCGCATCGCGGGCTTGTAGACGTCGATGCGGTCGCCGCCGATCCGCTTGGAGTGATACATTGCCAGCTCGGCGTCCTTGATGATCTCGTCGGAGAGCTGGGTCTGCGGGTCGGACAAAGCGAGACCGATCGAGGCAGTGAGGAAAATCTCGCGGTCGTTGAAGGCGATCGGCGCCTTGATGGTCTTGCGGATGGTCTCGGCGAAGGCGGTGATCTTGGCCGGGTCCTGCTCCGACAACAGGATCAGGCCGAACTGGTCGCCGGCGATCCGCGCCAGCGTGTCCTGCGGCTTGAGGATGCGGGTGAGGCGGCGCGCCAGCGTCAGCAGGATCGAATCGCCGACGGCGATGCCGACGGAATCGTTGACCTGCTTGAAGCGATCGAGATCGATCACCATCAGCGTCGGCCGCAGGTTCGGCATCGTCTTGGCGAAATTCGCCACGGCGCCGAGCCGGTCCATGAACAGCTTGCGGTTCGGCAGGCCGGTAAGATTGTCATGCACCGCGTCGTGCAGCATCCGCTCTTCGGCGTTCTTGGCCTCGGTGACATCCGTCAGCGTGCCGACCACGCGGGTCACTTCGCCGTCGGCGCCGACCACCGGCCGCGCCTTCAGGGCGAACCACATGAAATGCCCGTCGGGGGTGCGCAGCCGGAAATGCTGGGTCAGCCGGCCGCGGCGCTGGTCGAGCACCGAGTCGAGCGCGGCGCGGAAACGGTCCTGATCGAGCGGGTGCAGCACTTCGAGCCAGGTCGCGGCCGAGCCTTCCAGCGCGCCGCGCTTCAGGCCGAGCAGTGCTTCGGTCTCCGGGCTGGTGAAGACCTTGTCGGCGGAGACGTCCCAGTCCCAGATCAGGTCGCCGGAGCCAATCAGCGCCAGCGCCCGTCGCTCGACGTCGGAGACCACGCCGCCGGTCGCGCCGCTGCCGGCGAAGGCGTGCTGCATCACCGTGAAGCCGATCAGCATCACGATCAGCACCAGGCCGCCGAGTAGCGCCGGGCCGACGATATCGTTGGTCACCGAGCCTGCCACGGTCATGCCCGAGGCGATCACCCAGATCACCAGCAGGAACCAGGTCGGGATCAGCAGCACGGCGCGGTCGAAACCGTGGGTCGACAGGTACACAATCAGCGTGAAGCCGGCGAAGGCGATCAGTACCAGCGACATCCGCGCGATGCCGGACGCCACCGCCGGATCGAACAGCGCCAGCGCCACCAGCGAACCCAGGAAGGCGAGCCAGCCGAGCGTGATGTGCGAGTAGCGCACGTGCCAGCGGCTGAGATTGAGATAGGCGAACAGGAACACCAGCAGCGTGGCCGCCAGAATGGCTTCGCCCGACGCGCGCCAGATGCGCTCGGCGCCGGCCGACATGTCGAACACCTTGCTCCAGAAGCCGAAGTCGATGCCGATATAGACCAGCACCGCCCAGGCCAGCGCCGCGGCGGCGGGGAACATGATGCTGCCCTTGACCACGAACAGGATCGTCAGCACCAGCGCCAGTAGGCCGGAAATCCCGATCACGATGCCCTGGTACAGCGTGAACGAATTGACCTTGTCCTTGTAGGCTTCCGGCTCCCACAGATAGAGCTGCGGCAGCTTGTCAGTGCGCAATTCGGCGACGAAGGTGATCACCGAGCCGGGATCGAGCGTGACGCGGAAGATATCCGCGGTCGTCGAGTCCTGCCGCTCCGGGCGGTCGCCGGTCGACGGCGTGATGGTCGCGATGCGCGACAGGCCGAGGTCGGGCCAGAACAGGCCGGACGCCACCATGCGATAATGCGGCACGACGATTAGGCGGTCGAGCTGATCGTCGGTGTTGTTGGCGAGCGCGAACACTACCCAATGCTGGCCGCCCTCGCGGGCGCGCACCTCGATGCGGCGGACGATGCCGTCATTGCCGGGCGCGGTCGAGACCTGGATGCGGTCGGTATCGCTGCGCTGATGCTCGAGTACGCCGGTGAGATCGATCGCGGGCGCGTCGCTGCGGACGCTGACAGCGTCGAGCGCGTGCGCCTGCGGGGCAACCGCAATCAGCATCAAGCCCAACGCCAGAAGCGCAAGGCATCTGATCAGACGCAACTTAGTTCTCCGCGTTCACACCATCTCGAAGCGCGGCCACCGCGCGCGTCCGACGACGGATAAATGACATGAAAGCCGGCCAAAACATAGACGTAACAACCAGTGGGCGGAGCCGAACAAATCGGGGACGAGATCAGACCGTCAACACAATTTTGCCAATATGTTGACTGGTTTCCATCCGCCGGTGCGCGTCGGCGGCCTGATGCAACGCGAAAGTGCCGTCGATCAGCGGCTTGATCCGGCCCTCGTGGAGTAGCGGCATCACCTTCGCCTCGATCGCGGCGACCATCGCGGCCTTGTCGGCGTTGCTGCGCGGCCGCAGCGTCGAGCCGGTGTGATGCAGTCGCTTGATCATCAGCTTGGTGAAATTCACCGTGGCCTTGGCGCCGCCGAGGAATGCGATCTGGACGATCCGGCCGTCCATTGCGGCGGCCTCGTAGTTGCGCTCGATGTAATCGCCGCCGACCATGTCGAGGATCACCTCGACGCCCTTGCCGCCGGTGGCTTCCTTCACCGCCGCGACGAAATCATCGGTCTTGTAGTTGATCGCGCGCGTAGCGCCGAGCTTGAGGCAGGCGTCCGCTTTTTCCTGCGATCCGACGGTGGTAATCACCTTGGAGCCGAGCGCCACCGCGAGCTGGATCGCCATGGTGCCGATGCCGGACGAGCCGCCGTGCACCAGCAGGGTTTCGCCGGGCGCGAGCCGGCCGCGCTCGAACACGTTGTGCCACACCGTCATCAGCGTTTCCGCCGTCGCGCCGGCTTCGATCATCGAATAGCCGGGCGGTACGGTCATCGCCTGGGCGTCCTGCGCGATGCAATATTGCGCGTAGCCGCCGCCGGCGACCAGCGACATCACCTTGTCGCCGAGCTTGTGCTTGGTCGCGCCCTCACCGAGCGCCACCACTTCGCCGGCGATCTCCAGGCCGGGAAGGTCGCTCGCGCCGGGCGGCGGCGGATAGCTGCCGGAGCGTTGTGCCACATCGGGACGGTTGACGCCGGCCGCCGCGACCTTGACCAGGATTTCGCCCGGCGCCGGCTTCGGTACCGCGCGCGTCTCGGGCAGCAGCACCTCCGGCCCGCCGGGCTTGCTGATCCCGACCACGGTCATTTGCGAAGGGATCGGTTCCATGATTTGTCCTTGGCTGGTGGGGTGGCGGGTGCGATGTGATTAGACAGCCGGGGCTCGGCTGGCAACCGGACCGGATCACGAACGGTGCGAGGGACGCGATGGCGATCGAGGACGACGACAAGCCGAGGAAGAAAATCAGCCACGAGATCGGGCAGGATCTGTCGCTGCTCTCGGTCGAGGAGCTCGCCGAGCGGGTCGCGCTGCTCGAGGAGGAGATCCTCCGGATGCAGACCGCGATGACGATGAAACGCGCCACGCGCGAAGCCGCCGACCGTTTCTTCAAAGCCTGATCATCGGTTCGGATCGGTACCCCGGATCGCGCGGGCCGCTTCGGCGACAACTAACAGCCGTCGCGGTCTGATCGCGCGATGTCCCATCGTGGCACAGCGGCGGGGGCTGGCCTATGGCAAACTGTTTGTCAACGAAATCGCTCATTTACGAGCGATTAAGCTTTCCGGGGTATTACTTTGTTTGTCCATCTTTGGACCGAGTGGCTCCTGTCCACTCTGTTTTGACGCCTCCCTGTTATCAACTTTAAAGCCGCCGGAAACGGCGGCTCTTTTTTTGTTTGTGCTTTGTTTACCCCGTCCCGGCTTTGTCCCCGCCGACGGCGATCCTTCGCGCCGAAACCGCGTTAACCTTTGTCAACGCGCGCGCTGGACTCCCGGCGTCGCACGCGCAATGATTTATTCATCATAAGTCGGAGCGAAAGCCGGCGGCGTAACCGTTAGCGTGAGGCGTCAATCATGTCGGAATTATCGCAGAGTGAAGCCCCGCTCGTCGTGCTGAGCGAACGGCTGACGAATTCGGCAGCCTTCACAGCGCTGTTTCGCGAGGGGATGGATCTGGTCGAGGAGACCGCCGCGTATCTCGACGGCGACGGCCGCGCCGAGGCGAAGACGCTCGACCGCTCGGTCAGCCTGACCTACGCCACCGAAAGCATGCGCCTGACCACGCGGCTGATGCAGCTCGCCTCCTGGCTTCTGCTGCATCGGGCGGTGAAGGAAGGCGAGATGACGCTGGTCCAGGCCAATCGCGAGAAATCCAAGGTCAAGCTGTCGGCGGCCGATCCCAGTGGGCCGGACATGCTGGAGCAGCTGCCGGACCAGTTGCAGGCGCTGATCGCCCGTTCGATGAGCCTGCAGGCGCGGATCCGGCGGCTCGACGCCTCGATGCACATGCCGCCGCCCTCGGAACGCGCGCCGATCGGCAACCCGCTGGTGCCGCAGCTCAATATGCTGAAGGCAGCGTTCGAACGCTAATCCGGGACGGCCGTCCGAACGGCTCGCCAACGAAAAACGCCCCGCGCAGTCGCGGGGCGTTTCGATTCCGGCGCCATCGGCCCGGTGTTCGGAAAGGCCGGTGTTCGGAACAGATCATGCCGACAGGATCAAGAGCGGGATGATGATCCGAGGATGCGTCATCCCGCTCCAAAAACCGGCCGGGCGATCAATCTTTCTTGAGGAAGCCCGAGAACTTCTTCTGGAAACGCGAGACGCGGCCGCCGCGGTCCAGCACCTGCTGGGTGCCGCCGGTCCACGCCGGATGCGAGCGGGGGTCGATGTCGAGGTTCAGCTTGTCGCCTTCCTTGCCCCAGGTCGATCGCGTCTGATATTCGGTGCCGTCGGTCATGACGACCGTAATGCTATGATAATTCGGATGAATTTCGGTCTTCATGGGATATCCCTTGCGCGCGCAGGCGCCTCGATCGCGATGATGTCGGGCGAATTTGCGCGCTCTATATCGCAGCGACGCCATTAAGACAAGGTCGCGCGGCCGGGGTGCTTCGGATACCGCAATGTCCCGGATTTGCCAGCCACGGCGGTTGAGGCCTATGTGGGGTCGGCTGGAAGGCCTCTAAAAACTTGGCAGTTCCGCCCTCGAAGTTTCGACGTAGAAGCACCGACTTGGCAGTTCCGATGACGACAGCAAGCAAACGACAGACCTCCGGATCCAAGGCCTTGGAACCAAAGGCCTCGGCGATCGGATTGTCGCTGGACGCGATCGCGGCCACCGAGAATGTCGGGCCGCGCACCGGCACGCTCCGCGCCGACGCCGATGTCAGCCAGGTCGAGGAAGTCGAGGCGGTCGCCAAGCGCAGCCGGCTGCGGCCGCTGCTGGCGCTGGCGCCCTATGTCGACCATTACCGCGGCCGCGCCCTGATGGCGCTGATCGCGCTGATCGTCGCCGCGATGACGACGCTGATGGTGCCGCTCGCAGTGCGGCGGCTGATCGATTTCGGCTTCAGCGGCGAAGGCATCGAGCTGATCAACAGCTATTTCAGCGTGATGCTCGCGGTGGTCGGCGTGCTCGCGGTCGCGAGCGCCGCGCGTTACTACTTGGTGATGACGATCGGCGAGCGGATCGTCGCCGATCTGCGCCGCGATGTCTTCAAGCATCTCACCGCGCTGTCGCCGTCGTTCTTCGACTCCGCGCGCAGCGGCGAGTTGATCTCGCGGCTGACCGCCGACACCACGCAGATCAAGTCCGCGGTCGGCGCCTCGGTCTCGATCGCGCTGCGCAACATGCTGCTGTTCGCGGGCGCGATCACCATGATGGTGATCTCGAGCCCGCGATTGAGCGGCATCGTGCTGGCGGCGATTCCGCTGATCGTGATCCCGCTGGTCGCGTTCGGTCGTTGGGTGCGGCGGCTGTCGCGCAACGCGCAGGACACGCTGGCGAACGCCTCCGCCTTCGCTTCCGAGCTGGTCGGCGCGATGCGCACGGTGCAGGCCTACACCAACGAGCGGCTCGCCAATGCGCGGTTCGGCGCCGAGGTCGAACAGTCCTACGAGGCGGCGCGGAGTTCGACCCAGGCGCGCGCGATTCTCACCGCGATCATCATCTTCATCGTGTTCGCGAGCGTGGTGGCGATCCTGTGGGTCGGCTCGCACGACGTCGCCTCCGGCACGATCACGCCGGGCCGGCTCGGTCAGTTTATTTTGTACGCGGCGTTCGCGGCCTCCAGCCTCGGCCAGCTCAGCGAAGTCTGGGGCGAGGTCTCGGCCGCCTCCGGCGCCGCCGAGCGGTTGTTCGAGATCCTGCGCGTCAAGCCGGCGATCGCGGCGCCCGCCAAGCCGCGCGCATTGCCGGTGCCGGTGCGCGGCGACGTCACCTTCGACAATGTCTCCTTCGCCTATCCGACGCGGCCGGACTATCTGGCGGTGAACGGCCTGTCGTTGTCGATCAAGGCCGGCGAGAAGGTCGCGATCGTCGGCCCCTCGGGCGCCGGCAAGAGCACGCTGTTCCATCTGCTGCTGCGGTTCTACGATCCCGCCGCCGGCACCATCTTGCTGGATGGCGTGCCGATCGCCTCGGCCGATCCGCAGGCGGTGCGCGAGCGCATCGCGCTGGTGCCGCAGGATTCCGTGGTGTTCGCGGCCACCGCCCGCGACAATATCCGTTTCGGCCGCGACGACGCGAGCGACGCCGATGTCGAGCGCGCCGCGCAGCAGGCCCATGCCACCGAATTCATCGACCGGCTGCCCGGCGGCTTCGAGGCGCCGCTCGGCGAGCGCGGCGTCACGCTGTCCGGCGGCCAGCGCCAGCGCATCGCGATCGCCCGCGCCATCCTGCGCGACGCGCCGCTGCTGCTGCTCGACGAGGCCACCTCGTCGCTCGACGCCGAAAGCGAAACGCTGGTGCAGACCGCGCTGCAGGGCCTGATGCGCGACCGCACCACGCTGGTGATCGCGCATCGGCTGGCGACCGTGCTGTCCTGCGATCGCATTCTCGTCATGGAGAACGGCCGCATCATCGACCAGGGCACCCACGCCCAACTCGTCGCCCGCGGCGGCCTCTATGCGCGGCTGGCGAAGCTGCAATTCGAGGCGGCGTAAGGCACGGATCACTCCGATCGTGTCGGCGTCTCAGGATCGCGTGAGGCATGCCGCACGGCATGGATGATAATTTCGTCCATGCGGATCTCGTAGAAGACAAGATATCGATATGGCGTCGTCAACAGACGTCGGATCGTAGGATCGTCGGTCCGCCCGCCGATCTGCGGATGACTTTGCAGCAGGTTGATTGCCGCCTTGATGCGGGCCTGTACGCGCTGCGCGCCGTGCGGCGATTGCTCTGCAATGTAATCGAGAATGGAGATCAGTTCGGCGAGTGCAGGGCCGGTGTAGCGCAGCCTCACAAGCCGTGCTTGGCCCAGACTGCGCGGACCTGCTCCTCGGTTGCATAGTCGCCGCGCGCTGCCGCCGCCTTCGATCGCGCAATCGCGGCGCGTTCATCGCCCGACAGCGCCACGATCGCCCCCTCGTGGCCGGCCAGTTGCAACACCACGCGAGCAATGTCGTCCTGCGCCTCGGCGGGGAGGCCCCGGGCCACTTCAAGTGCCTGATCGAGCAGCTTGGTCATGGTCGCAGTGTAGCAAGTCCTGGCCAGCTGCGGAAGCTCACGGCGCCCACCGCAGGTTCAGCACCGGCCGGCCCGACGCGTTGACCTCCTCGCCGGTGGTGACGAAGCCATTGCGCTCATAGAATTTGATCGCGCGATAATTGTCGGCATTGACCTTGAGGGTGACTTCGCGCGGCGACAGCCGCTTGGCCTCGCCGACAAGCGCGGCCGCGAGGCCCGAGCCCCATTGCTCCGGTCCGACCACGAGCTGATCGAGATAGCCCGACGCGTCGATGGTGACGAAGCCGGTGATCGCGCCGTCCTGCTCGGCGACGATGATCGCGGCCACCGGCGCCAGTTCGGTACGCCAGCGTTCGCGCCACCAGTCGAGCCGTTTGGTGAAGTCGATCGCCGGATAAGCGAGTTGCCAGGTCCGATGCCACAGATCGATGGCAGCGTCTTCGTCGGCGTCGCGATACGGGCGGAGGGTGAAGGGGGTGGTCATCGCCGGCAGCCCGTCACCAAACGCCGTCATTCCGGGGCGCGTGCAGCGAAGCTGCGCGCGAACCCGGAATCTGACACGCGAACCGATCGAGATTCCGGGTTCGCTCGCTGCGCGAGCGCCCCGGAATGACGAACGAAAGCCTGGTGCGCAAAGCCAAACTCACCGCTCCGTCAGCTTCAGTTCGATGCGGCGGTTGCGCTTGTAGGCGTCGTCGGTGTTGGCGATGTCGAGCGGCTGGAATTCGGCGAAGCCGGCCGCGACCAGCCGCTGCGCCGGGACGCCGAGCGACACCAGATATTGCACCACCGAGATCGCGCGTGCGCTCGACAGCTCCCAGTTCGATTTGAACGCGCCGGTGATCGGGCGGCGGTCGGTGTGGCCGTCGACCCGCAGCACCCAGGCGATTTCCGGCGGGATCTTCTTGTCGAGTTCGGTCAGCGCGGGGGCGAGCTTGTCGAGCTCGGCGCGGCCTTCGGGCAGCAGCAGCGCCTGTCCGGTGTCGAAGAACACCTCGGACTGGAACACGAAGCGGTCGCCGACGATGCGGATATCGGGGCGGTCGCCGAGGATCGCGCGCAGCCGCCCGAAGAACTCCGAGCGATAGCGCGACAATTCCTGCACCCGCTGCGCCAGCGCCAGATTCAGCCGCTGGCCGAGATCGGCGATCCGGCCCTGCGATTCCTTGTCGCGTTTCTCCGAGGCGTCGAGCGCCTCCTCCAGGGCTGCGAGCTGGCGGCGCAGCGCCGAGATCTGTTGGTTCAGCACCTCGACCTGCGCCAGCGCCCGGGCGGAGAGCTGCTTCTCGGAATCCAGCGCCTTGTTGAGTTCGCCGGCGCGGCCGGCGGCGTCGTTGCCGGCGCCGGCGAGGCCGTCATACAGCCCCTTGACGCGATCGCGCTCGCTCTGCGCGGCGGACAGCCCGGCGCGGACCTGCGAGAGCTGCTCCTCGAGGTTGAGCTTGCCGAGCTTCTCCAGCGACAACAGATCGCTGAGCTGCGCAAGCCTGGCGTTCAGCTCCTGCAGCGCCTTGTCCTTGCCGGTGACCTCCTGCGACAGGAAGAACTGCACCACCAGGAACACCGACAGCAGAAACACGATGGCGAGGATCAGCGTCGACAGCGCGTCGACGAAGCCCGGCCAGTAGTTGAAGCCGGTGTCCTGGCGGCGTCCGCGCCCGAGCGCCATTCAGCGGTCTCCGCCAAGACAAGGAGGAAGGCCGCGAACGACCGCCGCGCGTCGGGACACCGCCATCACTGCTTCTCCGGCTGGCGCGCGAGCCGAGCCAGCAGCTCCTTGATCTCGCGGTTCTGCTCGCCCTGGGCGTCGGCCCATTCGCGGATCATCTGCTGCTCGTTGCGCATATGCGCCACCAGATTCTGGATCGCCTCGGCGAGGTTGGCCATCGCCGCGGTGGTGGCGCGATTGGCGCCGCCGTCTTCGAGCGTCAGCCGCAGCCGTTCGAGCGCGTTCTGCAGTTCGCCGCTGCCGGCGCCGCCGCCGTTTTCAGCGGTAGCGCCGCGCACGGTGGAGGCGAGCCAGTCCTCGAGGTCGGTGTAGAAGCGGTTCTGCGCCTGGCTGGATTGCAGATCGAGAAATCCCAGCACCAGCGAGCCGGCGAGGCCGAACAGCGACGACGAGAACGAGATGCCCATGCCGCCGAGCGGCGCGGCGAGACCTTCCTTCAACGTATCGAACAGCGAGCCGGCGTCGCCGCCGACCTTCAGCCCGCTGACAACCTGGCCGATCGACCCGACGGTTTCGATAAGGCCCCAGAAGGTGCCGAGCAGGCCGAGGAACACCAACAGGCCGGTCATGTAACGCGAGATGTCGCGCGCTTCGTCCAGCCGGGTCGCGATCGAATCCAGCAGATGCCGCATGATCTGCGGCGAGATCGCGATTCGTCCGCTGCGCTCGCCGCCGAGGATCGCCGCCATCGGCGCCAGCAGCGTCGGCCGGCGGTCGAGCGCGAGGCCGGGATCACTGATGCGGAAATGATTGACCCAGGCGACTTCGGGATAAAGCCGAATCACCTGCCGGAACGCCAGCACGATGCCGATCAGCAGCACCATGCCGATCAGCGCGTTGAGCCCGGGATTGGCGAGGAACGCCGTTATGACCTGCTTGTACAGCACCACCGTGATCAGCGCGCACAGCACCAGAAACACCAGCATCCGCACCAGGAAGATCCGCGGCGACGACAGCTTGCTGAGTTCGATCTCCATCGCCGAGCGGGGGGAGGGGCCAGATGCCATCGCGCGTTCGTTCTCCGGTTTGCCGGGTGTGGTTGTTTCCATCAATATGGCACAGTGCGATGCGGAAGAAAGGCCGGGCAGCGGTTTTCCGCATTTGCCTGCATCAACGGCCCGCGTCGAGGAACCGGGCACTGAAACCGGACTCGAACGGGAACGTAATTTCGAGAACGTGGTGCGGCGACAGATGGTGGATTGATGACGTTTTTATATCTCGAGGCTCTGGTTGCGATCGGGCTTTCGCTGGCGGCCTTGATGGCGGGCGCATGGGCGGTTCAGCAGAAGACCGGCAACTCCGGCTGGGTCGACACCATCTGGACGTTCTCCCTCGGCCTCACCGGCGCCGCTTCGGCGCTGTGGCCGGTCGACGGCGCTGCGCCGAATGCGCGGCAATGGCTGGTCGCTGCGCTGGTCGTTGCGTGGTCGGTGCGGCTCGGTTCGCACATCGCCGCGCGCACCCGCCACGTCACCGATGATCCGCGCTACGCCGCCTACGCCAAGGATTGGGGCGCCGATGCGCCGAAGAAGATGTTCTTCTTCCTGCAGAACCAGGCCTACGGCTCGATCCCGCTGGTGTTCGCGATTTTCGTCGCGGCGCGCGCGCCGGTCGATGGGCTGCGGCTGCAGGACTATCTCGGCATCCTGATCCTCGCCATCGGCATTGCCGGCGAGGGGCTGGCCGACGCGCAGCTGAAGTCGTTCCGCAGCGACCCCGCCAACAAGGGCAAGGTCTGCGACGCCGGGCTGTGGGGCTGGTCGCGGCATCCGAACTACTTCTTCGAGTGGTTCGGCTGGCTGGCCTATCCGGTGATCGCGATTTCGTTCGCCGATCCGCTGTCCTATCCGTGGGGCTTCGCCGCGCTGCTGGCCCCGATGTTCATGTACTGGATTCTGGTCCACCTCACCGGCATCCCGCCGCTGGAGGAGCAGATGTTGCTGTCGCGCGGCGAGCGCTACAAGGCGTATCAGGCGCGCACCAGCAAGTTCTTCCCTCTGCCGCCCGCGGGGGCCGCCACGCCATGAGTCTGGTCTCCTCGATCATCGACGTCGCCGAGCGGGTGCCGCTGCCCGATCCCGTGATCCGCGCCGCGATCAGCCGGCTGTGCGCGCGCACCGCGGCCAAGATGGCGGACGGCAACGAGGCGGCCGACGCCGCCTTCGCCCGCGAGATGGCCGCGCGCCCGGTCGCCGAGCATACCGACGCCGCCAACGCCCAGCACTACGAAGTGCCGGCTGCGTTCTTCGGCAAGGTGCTCGGCCCGAACCGGAAGTACTCGTCGTGCTTCTACCGCGACGACAATGCGACGTTGCAGCAGGCTGAGGAGGATGCGCTGCGGCTGACGATGGAGCACGCCGATCTGCGCGACGGCCAGTCTGTTCTCGAACTCGGTTGCGGCTGGGGCTCGCTGTCGCTGGCGATGGCGCGGCAGTTTCCGTATTCCCGCATCGTCGCGGTGTCGAATTCGGCGTCGCAGCGCAATTACATCGAAGCGCAGGCGATCGCGCGGGATCTGCCGAATCTGCGCGTGGTCACCAGCGACATGAACGTGTTCGAGCCGCATGCGCGGTTCGACCGGATCGTCTCGGTGGAGATGTTCGAGCACATGATGAACTGGCGCAAGCTGCTGACCTGGATTCACGGCTGGCTCGCGCCCGGCGGTCTGTTCTTCATGCACATCTTCACCCATCGATGCGGGGCCTATCTGTTCGATCGCGCCGATCGCGAGGATTGGATTGCGCAGCACTTCTTCACCGGCGGCGTGATGCCGAGCCACAGGCTGATCAAGCAATACGCCGATCTGTTCACGGTCGAGGAGCAGTGGCGCTGGAGCGGCCGGCACTATCAGCGGACCGCCGAGCACTGGCTCGTCAATTTCGACGCGCATCGCGACGAGATCGAAACCATTTTGCGGCCGGTCTATGGCGACGACACCGCGCTGTGGATGCGGCGATGGCGATGGTTCTTCCTCGCCACCTCCGGCCTGTTCGGCTACGAAGGCGGTGACGAATGGGGCGTCAGTCACTACCGGCTGAAGCCGGTGTGATCATCGCGCGCGCGTGTGTGGCGCGCAGGTGCGATGAGTGCCGCGCGCATTCGTCGCACCTGCACGCGTGGCGTCTTCACGAGTTGGTGAGTTTGCGCGACAAGTGCCGCCGTCCCGCGGCGAAAACCGATTAACGATCAACTAACTACACCGGACTAATCGGTCTTCTGCGGCGGCTTGTGGCAGTGCAAAATTGATCCGGCGCAATGCCGGTCAACGGTACCGGCGTCTACTTTTTATGTCACCAAAGCTGGAGAATTGGCGTGTACCTTGATTCGCTTGGTTCACTTGTGTTGTTCCTGACGTGTGTTGTCGGCCCGGCGTTGATCGCGTATCTTGTCGTGGACGACATTCGACAGCGCCTGTTCCGGCGGGTGCAACCGCGGAAACCGGAGCCGGTCGCGGCCACACCGGCGCCAGTGAGCACGCGGCGGTTCGGTCTGTTTGCCTGGGCGAGTTCCTGATCATGCATCGATAGCGGCGCACCCGCCGCGATGGATCCGGGTGCAAATCATCAGAAACCACAGTGAGGATGAAGCCTTGACCATTATTGCATTGATCGCTGCGATCTACGTGCTGGTCGGTCTGATCGGCGTCGTCGCGTTGGTTTTGGGTGGGCGCGAGATGGTGTCCGAGACAGCGCACTGGAAGCGTTTCGACGAAGCGCATTACTGGGACGACGCTGCGGAAGACTGGCGCCCCCACGAGCAGCTTGCGCAGGCGCGCTGAAGCGCGGCGCGAGCACGTCCAAACCGACGTTTCGACACCAACGATCCAAGTCCAGCTTTTCAAGTCCAGCTTTTCAAGTCCAACGATCCAGGACAGATGATCTGAACGACCACCCGGCATCCGCCTCTCAGGCGGATGCCGGTTTCGTTTGCAGGCTGTCGGGCACGAATTCGAGAATGTCGCCGGGCTGACAATCCAGCGCGACGCAGATCCGTTCCAGCGTATCGAACCGGATGCCCTTCACCTTTCCCGATTTCAGCAGCGAAACGTTCTGCTCGGTGATGCCGATGCGTTCGGCGAGTTCCTTCGAGCGCATCTTGCGGCGCGCCAGCATCACGTCGAGATTGACCACGATCGCCATCGGTTAGACGAAGCTCGCATTCTCGTCGGCGAGCCGGGCGGCCTCGCGCATCGCCGCGGCGACCGCGACCAGCACGCCGCCGACGATCACCGCGAGATAGTCGTTGACCGAGAAGGTCAGCACCAGCATCCGCTGGCCGGGCGGATTGCCGAACGACAGCGCGAGGCCGATCGCGGTTGCGACCAGCGGTCCGAGCGGCCCCTGCGCCAGCACCGAAATCCCGAACTGCTGCAGATGACGCGCCGCGGAGTCGGTGAAGACGTGGCCCTGCGCGAATTCGCGAAACAGCAGGCGGACGTGCCACAGCCCCCAGATCATCACGATCACCGGCACCGCGAGGATCAGCGTCGCCATCGCCTGATGGATCGGTTCGAGCGGCAGTCGGGCGCCGGCTTCGCCGAGCTTGGCCAGCAACAGATTGCGGGTCCATGGCGGGATCACCAGGGCCGCGCCCATCAGCGCAATGATCAGCACGATGCCCGCCGTGGTGACCCATTCCATCGCCCGCGACATCCGCACCAGACGGTTCGCGCCGGTGGGTGAGCCCGGCGACGGCATCGACAACGGTCCCGCTTGCATTTCAAAACTCCATCGCGTATTTCGAGATGAAATTATCGTAAAACAATAAATTATGATCGTCAATGAGGAATGACATGAGCCTCCAACCCCACTCCCGCCGCCCGCTCTTCGCCATCGCCCTGACCGCGCTCGCAAGTCTGCCGGCCTGCAGTTCGATGCCTGTATCGTCGATGGTCAAGCTGGCGCGCACGGATTTCGCCGCCGCCGATCCGGCCGCGCTGCGGATCGCGGTGCGGCTGCCGCAGGGCCTGCGCCCGCGCCCGCGCGGCGTGTCGCTGAAGATCGCGGTTGCGGTCGACGAGACCAAGCAGGAGCAGACGCTGGTGCTGACCGAACTCGACGATCCGGCCGAATTGCTTTCGCTGTCCGGCGAACTCACCCGCAATACGGCGATCTATGCGTTTCGGATCGATCCCGTCGACCTGCCGCAGATCGCCGCGTTGCGCGAGCAGATGGCGGCGCACAAGGCGCGCGGAAAGCGCGGCTCGTTGTCGCTCGGCGTCGGCGCCGAGGCCTGCCGGATCGGGCCGCTGCCGGCCAGTCCGCTTCTCACCACCTATCTGAAGACGGAGCGCGGCGGCGACTTCTATCCGCTGGTGCGCGACGTCGATCTGCGCAAGGAGTTGCCCGGCGCGGTGACGCCGGAGCGGATTCCGCCGTGTCCGTGAGGGTCCGGTTTGACCCGAACCAGAATTCTCAAATCAGATTTTCGGGCAGGTCGGCGGGGTGTCGTCGGACCATTCCGGCGCTGATAGTTGCAGATCGTCGAGGCCGAGCAGGCCGATCGCGCGCAAGGCGATGTGGTCGATCATTTCGCTCAACGAGCGCGGCCGCTGGTAGAACGCTGGCGAGATCGGCGCGACGATGCCGCCGATTTCGGTGACCTGCGCCATGTTGCGGATATGCCCGAGATGCAGCGGCGTCTCGCGCAGCATCAGCACCAGCCGGCGGCGCTCCTTGAGCTGCACGTCGGCGGCGCGTACCAGCAGATTGTCGAGATTGCCGGTGGCGATCGCCGACAGCGTGCGGATCGAGCACGGCGCAACGATCATGCCGCTGGTGCGGAACGAGCCCGACGCGATGCTGGCGCCGACGTCGTTGAAACTGTGATGGCGGTGGACGATCTCGATCGTGTGCTCGAGCGCCTTGGCGCCGACCTCATAGGCGATGGTGCGCTCCGCCGCCGCCGAGACGACGAGATGAAGCTCGCAATCCGCGGTGGCCAGCAGTTCGACGATGCGCAGGCCGACCGCCGCGCCCGATGCGCCGCTGATGCCGACGACGATTCGATGCGATGTACTCATCGCAACAGCTTGCGTTGCGCCGCCGCCGGCGTCAACGCGGGTGCGAGCCCGAGGCCCGGCCACATCGCGTCGACGCGCGCGATCACATCGTCGTCCATCTCCAGCACCTTGCCCCATTCGCGCTCGGTCTCGGTGCCGATCTTGTTGGTGGCGTCGATGCCGAGCTTGCCGCCGAGTCCGGATTTCGGCGAGGCGAAGTCGAGATAATCGATCGGGGTGTCGCTGATCGCCACCATGTCGCGCGAGGTGTCGCAGCGGGTCGACACCGCCCACATCACATCGGCCCATTCGCGGACGTCGACGTCGTCGTCGACGATGATCAGGAGCTTGGTGTAGCTGAACTGCGGCAGCATCGACCACAGCCCCATCATCAGCCGCCGCGCCTGGCCGGGATAACGTTTCTTGATCGAGGCGACCGCGATTCGGTAGGAGCACGCTTCCGGCGGCAACCACAGATCGACGATCTCGGGAAACTGCCGCCGCGCCACCGGCAGAAACACGTCGTTGAGCGCTTCGCCGAGCCGCGACGGCTCGTCCGGCGGCCGTCCGGTGTAGGTCGACAGATAGATCGGGTTGCGCCGCATCGTGATCGCGGTGATCCGCATCACCGGGAATTCCTCGACCGCGTTGTAATAGCCGGTGTGGTCGCCATACGGCCCCTCCGGCGCGGTCTCGGTCGGCGACACCAGGCCCTCCAGCACGATCTCGGCATCGGCCGGCACGTTGAGCGGAATGCTGACGCAGGGCGTCAGGCTCGGCCGGTCGCCGCGCAGCAGGCCCGAGAACTTGATTTCGGACACCGTCTCCGGCAGCGGCAGCACCGCCGACAGGATCATCGACGGATCGGCGCCGATCACCACCGCGACCGGCATCTCGCGCTTCTGCGCCGCCCATTGATGGTGATGCTTGGCGCCGCCGCGATGCGCCAGCCAGCGCATGATGACGCGGTCCTTGCCCAGTACCTGCATCCGGTAGACGCCGACATTGTCGGTGCCTGCCACGCCGGGCGGCGGCTTGGTGAACACCAGCGGCCAGGTGATCAGCGGCGCCGGCTCGCCCGGCCACGGGATCTGCACCGGCAGCCGGCCGAGATCGACAGCGTCGCCGGTCAGCACCACGTCCTGCGCGGGCGCCGTCCGGGCCATCTTCGGGCGCATCGACAATGCGGCCCTCGCCATCGGCAGCTTGCTCAGCGCGTCGGTCAGGCTCTGCGGCGGCGCCGGCTCGCGCATTTCGGCGAGTGCCTCGCCGAGCTGCGGCAGATTCTCGGGCAGGATGCCGAGGCCCCACGCCACCCGCTCGACGGTGCCGAACAGATTGACCAGCATCGGCATCTCGGACGGCGTGCCATCGGCCTTGATCGGCTGTTCGATCATCAGCGCCGGGCCGCCGGCGTGCAGCACGCGGCGATGAATCTCGGTGAGGTCGTGCACCACCGAGACCGGCTTGCGGATGCGGTGCAACTGTCCGCGGGATTCCAGATAGGCGGCGAACGCGCGAAGGTCCGGAAAAGGCGGTTTAACGCGGTTCAGCATGGTCTCTCCGTGCGGACGGTTCTGGTCAGCATTTGCGATCGTGTCTGTCTTTGATCAGGCGCAAAGAAGTACCGGTGGGACCAGTTAAACGAATGGTTTCTCAGAAGGTGGCTCATGTCGGTATCCAATTCGTCCGTCTCCAGGATGCCCGCGCCGCTTGCCCTTGCGACGCGGGTCTTGCCGCTGTTGCCCCTGCAGGTGTTGCTCGGCATTTGCCTGCGGGAGATCCGCAGTCGTCATCCCCGAATCTTCGATCGCCTCGGCTCGCACACCGGCAAGCGTTACGGCCTCGTGCCGACCGATCTGCCGATCGCGTTCGTGCTCGAGCCGCGGCGGATGAATCCGCGGGTCACGGTGGTGCGCAAGCTGCCGGCGAATATCGACGCGCGCATCGCGGGCCCGCTGTCGGCGCTGATCGGCATGACCGACGGTTCGTATGACGGCGACGCGCTGTTCTTCTCGCGCGACATCGAGATCGACGGCGACATGGAAGCGGTGGTCGCGCTGCGCAATGCGATCGACGATTCGCGCGTCGATTTCCTCAAGGAGTCGGTCGCGTGGTTCGGCCCGCTGGCGGGTCCGATCGAGCGAATCCTGCGCAGCATCGTTGCCGCGCCGCCGCAATATCGCGATGAGATGGGCGTCGAAGGCGGAGGACGATCATGGAACTGATTTGCCCGGCGGGGACCCCCGCGGCGCTGCACGATGCCGTCGGCGCCGGCGCCGATGCGATCTATTGCGGCTTCAATGACGAGACCAATGCGCGCAACTTCCCGGGGCTGAATTTCAGCCGCGAGGAAATGCGGGAGTCGATCGCGCACGCGCATCGCTACGGCGTCACCGTGCTGGTGGCGATCAACACCTTCGCCCGCGCCGGCAATGTCGAATTGTGGCAGCGCGCGGTCGACGATGCGGTCGAGGCCGAAGCCGATGCGCTGATCCTCGCCGATGTCGGCGTGATGGATTACTGCGCGCGGACCCATCCGCAGCAGCGCCTGCACGTCTCGGTGCAGGCCGCGGCCGCGAACCCGGACTCGATCAAGTTCTACGTCGACTCCTTCAACGCCAAGCGCGTGGTGCTGCCGCGCGTGCTCAGCGTGCAGGAGATCGCGGCGATCACCCGCGAAGTGAAGTGCGAGACCGAAGTGTTCATCTTCGGCGGGCTGTGCGTGATGGAGGAGGGCCGCTGTTCGCTGTCGTCCTACGCCACCGGCAAGTCGCCGAACATGGACGGCGTCTGCTCGCCGGCGGGCTCGATCCAGTATCGCGAGGAGAACGGCGCGCTGGTGTCGCGGCTCGGCGACTTCACCATCAACAAATTCGCCAAGGGCGAGGCGGCGGCCTATCCGACGCTGTGCAAGGGCCGCTACCAGACCGACGAGGGCTGCGGCTATCTGTTCGAGGACCCGGCCTCGCTCGACGCCACCACGATGCTGCCGGAGCTGCGCGCCGCCGGCGTCGCTGCGCTGAAGATCGAAGGCCGCCAGCGCGGCCGCGCCTATATCGAGCGCGTGGTGAAGACGTTCCGCCAGGTGCTGACCGCGCTCGACGAGGGCCGCCCGGTGCCGCCCGACGCGTTGCGCGGCCTCAGCGAAGGCCAGTCGACCACGACGGGCGCTTACAAGAAGACTTGGCGCTAGAAGACCTGGCGCTAACAGACCTGGCGCTAACAGACTTGGCGCTAACAGACCCGGCGCTAACAGGTCTGGCGCTCACGAAAGCTGGCGCTGTTCAGCGCCGGCGACAATGACGATCGAGGCAGCGCGCGACTGCGCCGCCGCCAACTCACAGCGAGGCGAACCCCATGCAACTCACGCTTGGACCGGTGCTCTACAACTGGAAGCCGGAGTTGTGGCGCGATTTCTATTTCCGCATCGCCGATGAGGCGCCGGTCGACACCGTGGTGGTCGGCGAGGTGGTGTGCTCGAAGCGCTCGCCGTTCCTCGATCCGCATATTCCGGCGGTGGTCGAGCGGCTCGCAGCCGCCGGCAAGACCGTCCTGATGGGCTCGCTGACGCTGATGTCGCTCCCGCGCGAGCGCAAGGCGATGCTCGAACTCGCGGCCGACGACACGTTCACCATGGAGGTGAACGATCTCACCTGTCTGGGGATGCTCGGCGGCAAGCCGCATGCGATCGGTCCGTTCGTCAACATCTACAACGAAGCCACCGCGACATACTTCGCGTCGCGCGGCGCGACGCGGATTTGCCTGCCGCCGGAATTGCCGCTGTCGGCGATCCGCGCCATCGCCCAGGCGCAGCCCGACGTGACGTTCGAGGTGTTCTCGTTCGGCCGGGTGCCGCTGGCGATCTCGGCGCGCTGCTACCACGCCCGGCTCAACAAGCTGTCGAAGGACAATTGCAAGTTCGTCTGCGATCAGGACCCCGACGGCCTCGCGGTGACGACGCTCGACGACGAGCCGTTCCTGGCGATGAACGGCGTGCAGACGCTGTCCTACACCTCCGCCAGCCTGCTCGGCGACGTCGACAAGCTGCGTGACGCCGGCGTCGGCGCGATGCGGCTGTCGCCGCAGCAATGCGACATGGTGGCGGTGGCGAAGCTGTTCCGCGACGTGGTCGACGGCAAGGTCGCCGGCAACGAGGGCACGGAAAAACTGTCGGCGATTTACCCGCTGAAGCAGTCCAACGGCTTCCTCTACGCCAAACCGGGCTCGGCCTTCGTCACCGACAACGGCGACGTCCGCCGGATCGTGCCGGCGGCATAGCACAAGCCCGCCGACCGGCTTGCGCTCCAGATGCAGCGGTCATGGATGGCGCGGGCGTGCGGCCCGGCCATCCATGCTGGAGCGTTTTCGAGCGAGGTGGAAACCGGTTCGCGTGAAGAAAACGCGTCAGAACAGAAAGTTAGAGCTCCGCACGCCAGCCTGATGAAGCCGCCTGTCAGACCACGCACCAAGCCGCGAGCGACAGCCGCCCGATGTCGTCGACCGCGAGGCCTTCAAGGCGGAATCCCTCGGACAGTTCGGCTTTCGGCGAAACCGCAACTTCGAGCGAGGCGATCCGTCCGCTCTTGAACTTGAATGTGTGGTTGCCGGAGACCTGAAAGCCCTGCTTGTCATTCGTGCCGATCACCGTGGTCCAACCGACGACAACCTTGTCGTCCTTCTCTTTCTCGAGGCTGCGGACGCGGTTGATGCGCGTATCGACCAGACCCAGGGCGACACCCCGCGCGGTCTTGTCCTCCGCTTTCTCGGCGCCGCTGAGGTGAAGCGGCATATCGCAGGCGTTCACGCGGTTCTTGTACAGGGCGTGGATCGCATTGCGTCCCTTGAACGTGCCGACCACCGGAGGGGCGCCGGCGAACTCGAACGTGCCATCCTCATCCCAAAGCTCGACGAGCTTATCGACCGCCTCTTCCTTTCCCGCGCGTAATTCGCGGACATAGTCGAAATAGCGTTCGACCAGTTCGGTCTGCCGATGCGTTGCTTCATCTGTCATCGCCGTTCTCCTCCTCGGTTGTCAGTGCAGGCAGCTTCCAAGTTGCGGTTCGTGAACCCAGCAGCGTGGATCGGACGAAAAGGGATTTCCCGAGGCCGCGAAGGCGACCGCGCGGCAGCCGCCGCAGCGGTCACGCACCGCACATGCGCCGCAAGCTCCCTCGAGCTTGTCACGCGCCTGAAAGGCCTGGATCAGCGGCGACCCGGTCCAGATTTGCCGAAACGGGTGACTGCGAATATTGCCGATCGCGACCGGCAACAGCACGCAGGGGTAGATTGTGCCGTTGGCGCTGATGCAGCCCTGGCCGCGCCCGGCCTGGCAGCCGGTGAACGCCGGCAGATCGCCGGCTTCCGGGTCGACCAGAATATGCTGCGCCAGATGCGTGACGATCGCGAGCCGCCGGTGATATTTGCGCTGAAGTCCGCCGCAAAGCTCGATGATGCTTCGCCATCTGGCGTCGCCCGGATCGAGGGCGTCGTCGCCGCGGCCGGTCGGGATGAAACGCGACAGGTTGAGGCGGCCAATGCCGAGCCCTGCGATGAAATCGACGAACGGCTCCAGTGTATTGGCGTTGAGCCTGGTGATTGTGCAGCACACATTGACGCGCAACCCGGCGGCTTGCGCCGTGGCGATGGTGGCGAGGGCGCGCTCGAACAATCCCGGCCAGCGACGCAATTCGTCGTGCTGCTCTGCGAAGCCGTCGAGGCTGACCTGCAGCCGGTCCAGTCCGAGGCCCGCCAGCGCCGCGGCCCGGTGCGGTGTCAGCTTGGCGCCATTGGTCGCGATCCCGACCGCCAGTCCCCGCTTCTTGGCGTGAGCGAGCACGTCCAGGATATCCCCGCGCAGCAGCGACTCCCCGCCAGAGATGCCGAGGTCGACCACGCCGGCGGCGGCGAGATCATCGATCATCGCCATGGCCTCGGACGTCGTCAGTTCGTCGGGCGACTGCTTGGCGGAGTTTGACGAGCAATGCTGGCAACGTGCGGTGCAGGCGTCGGTCGCAAGCCAGACGACATGATACGGTGCCTCCGGCACGAGCCCTGCGGTGGGATGGCGGCTGCTAATCATGGCGATCAGCTCGCGCAAGCAGGCCGCGCGTCTCCAGGGCCGCGAGAAACTCCGTGACGCGCTGCTGCAGCACATCCGGCTCGACGATGATCACGTCGGAAAGCTCCGACGTGATGTCGTCGATCGTTCGCAGGCCATCGCATAGCGTGTAGGCCGCGTGTCCGGTCGCCGGAATGAGGTGCAGTTCGTCGGTGCGTGAATTGTAGAAGAGATAATTGTCCTTCTGGGGACGCACGACGACCCAGGGCGTGTGCTCGAACAGCGTGTCGCTTGTGATTTTGGACATCGACCTCTCCGTCAGACCGGCAGTCCTTCGCCTTCCAGGAGTTTTGCGGGCAGATGCGGTTCGGCGGGCAGGATCCAGCAATGCGGATCGCCGGCCAATGCATCGCCGCCGCTATATGCGTAGGCGACCGAACGGCACCCGCCGCAGGTGGCAAGATGCTCGCAAGCGCCGCAATTGCCGCCGACATGGCCGGCGCGCTCCCTGAATTGACGTAGCAGCGCCGATTCCGCCCACATCTCCTTGAACGGGGTCGATGCGAGACTGCCGATTCGGGTCGGGAGAAACACGCATGGCGTCACCGCGCCATCCGGCAGGATCCGGGCGACGAGCCGGCCAGCGCCGCAGCCGACATATTTGCGCTGATCTTCTTCGGACACGAGCAGCGCGACCCGGCAGTCGTGCCAGATGATCTGCATCCGGCCCTTGTAGTCTTCCCGCGCCTGGATCCATTCCTGGAGGGTGGCGTGCAGGTCTTCGGGCGCCAGTGCCAGATCGATCGTGCCGCGTCCGGCCGGGACGTATTCCGACAGGTTGACGGCGTCTGCGCCGAGCGAATGAGCCAGATCGATGACCGCTCGGCCATCATGCCAGTTCAGCTTTGTCGGGGTGAATCCCACCACGACCCTGACGCCGCGCTCGACAAGCAGGTGTATCGCTTTCACCGCCTTCTCGAACAATCCGTCGAGCTGGCGGAATTCGTCGTGAATGGCTGGCAGATGACTGTCGATGCTGATCGTGACGCTCTTCACGCCGAGATCGCGTAGGTCGTCTGCATTGGAGTCCGTAATGCAGGAGCCGTTACTGGCGATGTTGACGCTGAGCCCGCGCTGCACCGCATGAGCGACCAGTTCGCGCCAGTGCCGGTGCAGCATCGGTTCGCCGCCGGAGAACGCCAGCACGAGGACGCCGGCGTCGGCCAGCTGGTCGATCAAGGACAGGCCGCTCTGCAGCGACAACTGATCGCCGAGGTCGGCGTCCGGTCCGGAATTGGAATAGCAATGCACACAATGCGCGTTGCAGCGATGTGTGAGTTCCCATGCGACGTAAAGCGGCGCGGTGAACTCAACGAAGCCTTTGCCGGCCTCATCCATGGCGCTCTCCTGAAAACATGGCGCTCTCCTGAAAACGACTTCGAATGAAAATGTTATTGAGCCAAGACAACTAGCGAGAGGCAACTATCGAGAGGCAACTATCGAGAGGCAACTAGCGAGAGAGAACTATCGTGCGAAGAGAGTTGCGAATGAAAGGCTTGTCGACGGAGAAGGACTTGTCGACGGAATTGCTCCCCTGGAGCGATCCGGAAAATGGATCGCGGTTTTCCGAAATGGTCGTCTCTGGTCAAAAACGCGGGCGGGTATCGCTCCGCAGATAGTCTCCCCGTCTCAGCCGATCGACGTGCTGATATCCTCGTAATGCTCGACCACCGGGGGTTCGGTCAGAAGCGCGCGCCAGCGGCCCAATAGCTTCAGCATTTGCTGATCTTCTGCGATCCGTATCTGGTCGGCATCGAATGCCTCACGGGTAGCATATTCGACGATTTCGACGAATTCGCCGGGTCGTTCGACGTTCCGCAGGAGCCGAATAGTCACGCCGGGCAGTTCTTGATAGAACGGGGCGGCTTCCCGCAAGTAATCGATCAGATCTTGGCCGTCGGGGCCACGGCAGCGCAGTTTCAGATGAATGGCGTGCGCTTGATGGGTCTCCATGAGGCCTCACGCTGAAACGAGCAGTGCACGGCAGTCAGGATCAGGGGGTGTAGATAGCTAAAACGAAAGAAGCTTCGAGATCAGCAATTTCGAGAAAAGTAATTCGACTTCGCACAAAAAAGAGTATCGCGTATCAAGTTCCGAATTTCCGAGCCTGATTCAATCAGTGCCAGAACGACTTGACGTTGAAATAATCCAGCGCCGCCAATTTCGTGCGTTGATCCAAATCAAAAGCTGCGAATTTTTGCAGCGCGGCACGGCCGTCGGAATAGCGGGGTGCATCCAGCGTTCCGCGTCACGGGCTCGGAACGAGGCCAAGCCCGGACGCGGCCGCAGCGTCGGCTCTCGCTGCGGAGTTGACGCGTGCAGTCGTTCAGCCCAGCGGCTTCAGGATCTTCGCCAGCTCGGCGTGGATGGTTTCGTTGCCGCAGACGATGTTGCCGGTTTTCAGCACGTCGCCGCCGTGGATGTCGCCGACAGTGCCGCCGGCTTCGCGGACCATGACGATGCCCGCGGCGACGTCCCAGGGCGACAGATTGCGCTCCCAGAAGCCGTCGAACCGGCCGCCGGCGACCGCGGCGAGGTCGAGCGAGGCGGTGCCGAACCGGCGCAGCCCCGCGACCTTCGGCTGCAGCGCCGCCATCTCGCGCTGATTCAGCGCGAAATCGCCGCGGCCGAGATGCGGCAGGCCGCAGGCGATCACGCAGTCATGCAACTGGTTGCGGCCGGCGACGCGCAGCCGCTTGTCGTTGACGAAGGCGCCCTTGCCGCGTTCGGCGATGTAGAGGTCCTCGGTCGCCGGATTGTAGATCAGGCCGGCGATCAGCGTGTCGTCGCGCTGCAGGCCGATCGAGATCGCGAAATGCGGAATGCCGTGCAGGAAGTTGGTGGTGCCGTCGAGCGGATCGACGATCCAGGTATGGCTCTTGTCGGCGCCTTCGCGGATGCCGCCTTCTTCGCCCAGGAAGCCATAACCCGGCCGCGCCTTGGTGAGATCCTCGTACAGCATCTCCTCGGCGCGCTTGTCGGCGAGCGTGACGAAATTCGCCGGGCCCTTCATCGACACCTGCAGGTTTTCGACTTCGCCGAAGTCGCGCTTGAGGCTGCGGCCGGCGCGACGCGCGGCCTTGACCATGACGTTGATGAGGGCGGAATGGAGCATGGTGTGAGGTCTCGAAGCGACCTGCGGCAGGTCTGAATGAGGAAGTTCCGGGCGATTCTATAGCGTTTTCGAGCGAAGGCGTCGCGCTGCGTGTAAAGGCAACGCGTCGAAGCCAGAATCGGACGCTTCGGTTCTGACGCCATCGGAACCGAAAGCGGCCGAAGGGGTGCCCTGCGCAGGGGGCGGCGTCAAGCCTCGATCAGCCGGATGCCGGTCCGGATCTGGATCACTTGGTGCCGACCCATTTGCGCGCGGCGTCCTGGGCCTTGGCGCGGTCCTCGGCACTGAGCTGCGCCTGCGCCTCGTCGAGCGTCAGATCGCCCTTGCCGGCGGTCTTGGCGACCAGGTGCCATTTGATCGCCTCGACCGGATCGCGCGGCGCGCCCTGGCCGTTGAGCAGCACATGCGCCAGCCGGTTCTGCGCGATCGGGTTGTTGGCGCGCGCCGCCTTGCGCAGCATCGCCACCGCGGCGGGCTCGTTCTTCACGGTGCCGGTGCCGTTGTAGAGCGCGATCGCGTATTCGACCTGGGCCGGGACATTGCCGGCGAGCGCCGCCGACTGCAGCAGCCGCACCGCCTGGTCGAGGTTCTTCTCGACGCCGGTGCCCTCCTTGTAAAAGGTCGCCAGCGCATATTGCGCCTCGGAATTTCCGGCGTCGGCCGCCACCCGCAGCAACTCTGCGGCGCGCTTGATATCCTGCGGGAAGGTCTGGCCGTCGAGATACAGCAGCGCCAGATTATACGCCGCCTTCGGTTCGCCGAGCTTGGCCGAGGACGCCAGCCATTTGGCGGCTTCCTCGCGGCTGGCGGCGCCGCCGCGCCCGGCCATTCGCGCCATCGCCAGCGAGAACATCGCCTCGCGGTCGCCGAGATCGGCCGCCCGCCTGTACCATTCCACGGCCTTGTTGTAATCGCGCTTGACCCCCAGCGCATTGGCGTAGAGCTCGCCCAGCATGGTCATCGCCTTGGGATCGTTCTGCTCCTGCGCGCGCTTGATCGCGATCTCGAACGCGGTCTTGTAGAAGCCGCGCTGATACGCGCCATACACCAGGTCGACATTGGGATCGTCGAGATTGGCGGCGTCCTCCGCGGTCGGCGCGCCGCCGGGCTTCGCCGCGCCGGCCTTGTCGGCCGCAGGCTTTTTGGCCTTGTCCTTCTCGGCCGCGGGCGGCTTCGGGTCGGATTTCGGTTTGGGCTTCGGCTTTTCCGGCTCGATCGGCTTCGGAAAAGGATTGGGCGGCGGCGGCGTCAGAGACAATTGCGCGGATGCGCTGGTGGCGAGCAGCATCAGCGCCGCCGCTAGGATCGAGGTCGGGCGCAGCGCCTTCATGGACTATCCCCGCGCCGGCGTCGACGCTGTGCCGGCAAAGCCCAGCTTCAACGCTGCTTCGGCCTCCGCGAGCGCGGCCGCCGGGCCGCTCGCATCGGCCCAGATATGTTCGCCGACCAGTACGAAATCCGCGCCGGCAGCGGCAAACTCTTCGACCTCGTCGCGCGACGTCGCATAGCCGACGCAGGGCGGCTCGAACAGCTCCGCCCACCAGTTCAGCCGATCGGCGATCGCCTCCGCCGAGGGCCGGGTTCCGTCCCCGGCCGGTTCGCCGAACAGCACATAGTCGGCGCCGGCTTCGCCGGCGATCATCGAATCGTGCCGCGTCTCCAGCATCCCGACCCCGGCGATGCGCGCCGGCTGCAATTGCGGCAGCCATTCCTGCAGGGCCGCGAGCCCGGAGAGATGCGCGCCGTCGGCCCCGCCGCGGGCCACCAGCTCGGCGTGGCCGTCCAGCAGCAGCGCCGCTCCGGCCGCCTGCACCACGCCCGTCAGCGCCTTGATCCGCGTGATCAGGGTCCGCGGATCGGACGGCGCCAGCCGCAGCAGCACCGCCGCCACGTCGGCGCCGGCGAGCAGTTGCGGCAGCGCCGCGAGCAGCGTGGAGGGATCGTCCACGGCCGGCGTCGCGAGGTAGAGACGCGGCGCCGGGCGCGGCGGGGCAGGCTTGGCCATTGCTTATATGCGGCTTTCTTGCTTTCGAGCGCGGCCGTCCACTCGCCCTTGCTGGCGAGCGAGTTCATCCGCGCCCGGTGGGTGAAGGCGGCCTGGCCGGCCGCGATGTTCTCGGCCTTGCCGGACCACGCCTTCTGCGGCGCGGCCTGCAAAGCGCGGCCGTACGAGAAGGTCAGGCCCCAGGGCAGGCCGCCGATCTTGTTCATGGCGTCGAGATGCGCGGTGGCCTCCTCGTCGGATTGGCCGCCCGACAGGAACGCGATGCCCGGCACCGCCGAGGGCACGCAGGCCTTCAGCAGCTTGACGGTCTTCTCCGCGACTTCCTGCACGCCGGCCTTGTTGGCCGACTTCTTGCCGGCGACCGCCATGTTCGGCTTCAGGATCATGCCTTCCAGCGCGACCTTCTGGTAATACAGCTCCTGGAAGGTTTCCTTGAGCACGAATTCGGTCACCTCGGTGCAGCGGTCGATGTCGTGGTCGCCGTCCATCAGCACTTCCGGCTCGACGATCGGCACGATCTGCGCCTGCTGGCACAACGCCGCATAGCGCGCCAGCGCGTGGGCGTTGGTGCGGACCGCGGTGTAGCTCGGGATTCCGGCGCCGATATCGATCACCGCGCGCCATTTCGCGAAGCGGGCGCCCTGCTTGTAATACTTCGCCAGCCGCTCGGCCAGCTTGTCGAGGCCGATCGTGATCAGTTCGCCGGGGCAATTCGGCAGTTGCTGGGTGCCTTCGTCGACCTTGATGCCGGGAATGCCGCCGGCCTGCTCGATCAGCCTGACCAGCGGCGTGCCGTCGGCGGCGTTCTGCCAGATCGTCTCGTCGTACAGGATCACGCCGGAGATGTACTCGCTCATCGCCTGCTTGGAGCTGAACATCATCTCGCGATAGTCGCGCCGGCTGGTCTCGGTGGATTCGACGCCGATCACGTCGAAGCGCTTCTTGATGGTTCCCGAGGATTCGTCGGCGGCGAGAATGCCCTTGCCGGGTGCGACCATGGCGCGGGCGATCTTGTTGAGGTCGGCGAGATTCATCGGCTTCTCCATGGGGTGTTTTCTTGGTTGGTTTTATGGGTTCGGCAGGTCTTAGACTTCGGGATAGGTCTTAGACAATGCCCAGAAAAATGGCGAGGGCGCGATTGACCGCGGTCATTTCGTCGGGGGAGAGGCGGCCGATCCGCGAACCGATCCGGCGAGGCGCGACAGCCGTGATCTTGTCCACCATGATCTGAGACAGGTGCCGCAAGCCGTTATCCGAAGTCGGCTCGACTGCGATGCGGACAACGTCAATATCGCGTAATTCCGTGGTCAGCGGGAGAACCACGACCGAGGGGATCTGATCGAAATCCTCGTGCTGGACGACGACGGCAGGCCTGGGCTTGCCATCGTCGCCTAGCATCGCGACCAGAACGACGTCGCCTCGTGTCACTTCCAGCCTTCTGGATCGAACCAGTCTTCAATTTCCGCCAGAATCTGCTGTTCATGAGGATCGTTCGCGATCAGCTGGCACTGCCGCCTCATCTCGGCCTTCCATTCGGGCGACTTGTAGTTTTCGGGAACCCAGATCGTCACCGGCTTCAGCCCCATCGCCTTCATCTTCTCGCGATGGCGACGCACCCGCTCGGCGCTCGCGCTGCGTGGCTTGGCGGGCGCGTTCGCAGCGGCGGGGCGCTTGCCCTCGGCGGGCTTGTCGACCTTCTTGTCCATCGCGGCCTCCGGAGCGTTACATGTAACGCAACATAAGCCCGGGGAGGACAAGGTCGCAAGCCGGTGCTGGCGCACCGGCTCAGGGTCACTTCACCCGCAGCACCTCGACGCCCGGCAGCGGCTTGCCTTCCATCCATTCGAGGAAGGCGCCGCCGGCGGTCGAGATGTAGGTGAAGTCGTCGGCCACGCCGGCGTGGTTCAACGCCGCGACAGTGTCGCCGCCGCCGGCGACCGAGACCAGGCTGCCGGCCTTGGTGCGGCGGGCCGCGTGTTTGGCGGCTTCAACCGTCCCCTTGTCGAACGGCGTCAGCTCGAAGGCGCCGACCGGGCCGTTCCAGACCAGCGTCGCGGCGTCGTCGATCGCGGCGTGGATACGCTCGATCGAGCGCGGGCCGACGTCGAGGATCATGGCGTCCGGCGGGATCGCGTCGAGCCCATAGGCGAAGGACGGCGCGTTGGCCTCGAAATGATAGGCCACCGTCGCGTCGACCGGCAGGATGATGGCGCAATTGGCGGCCTCGGCCTTGTTCAGGATCCGCAGCGCGGTCTCCGCCAGATCCTTCTCGCACAGCGACTTGCCGACCTTGACGCCCTGGGCGTGCAGGAAGGTGTTGGCCATGCCGCCGCCGATCACCAGCGCCTGCACCTTGGTGACGAGGTTTTCCAGAAGGTCGATCTTGCTCGAGACCTTGGCGCCGCCGACGATGGCGATCACCGGTCTGGTGGGCGCTTCCAGCGCCTTGTTCAGCGCGACAATCTCGGCCTGCATGGTGCGGCCCGCATAGGCCGGCAGCTTGTGGCCGAGGCCTTCGGTCGAGGCGTGGGCGCGATGCGCGGCCGAGAAGGCGTCGTTGACCCAGATGTCGCCGAGCTCGGCGAGCTTGGCCACGAAGGCCGGATCGTTCTTTTCCTCTTCCGGGTGGAAGCGGGTGTTCTCGAGGCAGAGCACGTCGCCGTCCTGCATCGCGGCGATCGCCTTGGCGGCGGGCTCGCCGATGCAGTCCTCGGCGAAAGCGACCGGCTTCTTGATGACCTCGGCGAGCGCGGCCGCGACCGGCTTCAGCGAATTCTTCTCGTCACGGCCCTTCGGCCGGCCGAAATGCGCCAGCAGGATCACTTTGCCGCCCTTGCCGGCGATCTCGGTGATGGTCGGCACGACGCGCTCGAGCCGCGTGGCGTCGGTCACCTTGCCGGCGTCCATCGGCACGTTGAGATCGACGCGCAGCAGCACGCGTTTGCCTTTGACATCGACGTCGTCGAGGGTACGGAATGATTTGGTCATCGCTAACTACTGCCGCCTTGAGTGATACGTGGCCAATCTTCGGTCTTGCGGCTGTCGTCGGATTTGATGCGGGTGCCGTGGCGCAAATAAGCCCACGCCACACCGCCAATCAGGACGAACAGACCAGCAAGACCGATCCATTGCTTCATGGGTGTCCGATCAGATCAGCTTGCTCATCGCCACGGCGGTGTCCGCCATGCGGTTCGAGAAGCCCCACTCGTTGTCGTACCACGACATCACCCGCACCAAGGTGCCGTTCTGAACCTTGGTCTGGTCCATGTGGAAGGTGGACGAATGCGGGTCGTGGTTGAAGTCGATCGAGACGTTCGGCGCGAAGGTGTAGCCGAGGATGCCCTTCAGCTCCTGATCGGCGGCGCGCTTGATGGCGTCGTTGATCTCTTCCTTGGTCGTCGCCTTCTTGGCGATGATCTTGAGGTCGACCACCGAGACGTTCGGGGTCGGCACGCGGATCGCGACGCCGTCGAGCTTGCCCTTCAGCTCGGGCAGCACCAGCCCGATCGCCTTGGCGGCGCCGGTCGAGGTCGGGATCATCGACATCGCAGCAGCGCGGCCGCGATACAGATCCTTGTGCATGGTGTCGAGCGTCGGCTGGTCGCCGGTATAGGCGTGGATCGTGGTCATGAAGCCGGTCTCGATGCCGACGGTGTCGTTCAGCACCTTGGCGACCGGGGCCAGGCAGTTCGTGGTGCACGAGCCGTTCGACACCACCAGCTGATCCTTGGTCAGGGTCTCGTGGTTGACGCCATAGACGATGGTCGCATCGGCGCCGTCCGAGGGGGCCGAGACCAGCACGCGCTTGGCGCCGGCGGTCAGCAGCGCCGCGGCCTTGTCGCGCGCGGTGAAGATGCCGGTGCATTCCATCGCGATGTCGACGCCGACGTCGGCGTAGGGCAGCGCGGACGGGTCCTTGATCGCCGTGACCTTGATCTTGCCGCGGCCGATGTCGATGGTATCGCCGTCGACCTTGACCTCGAACGGGAAGCGGCCGTGCACGGAATCGAAGCGCAGCAGATGGGCGTTGGTCTCGACCGGGCCCAGATCGTTGATGGCGACGACCTCGATGTCCTTACGGCCCGACTCGTAGATCGCCCGCAGCACGTTGCGGCCGATACGGCCAAACCCATTGATCGCGACCCGAACTGCCATCCAATTTCTCCTCGCTGCTAGTGATTTTCAATTGTTGCGACGGGGCGACCCCGTACTTGCGCGGTTTCATGCCCTGAATACCGAGCGGTTGCAATCCGCTCGTTCATGATTCAGATCAAAGCCTTACTTGCCCCCGAGGCGGCTTGACGCAGCCTCCGCGACAGCTTCGGCGGTGATGCCGAAATGCTTGTAGAGGTCTTTCGCCGGAGCGCTGGCGCCGAAGCCCGACATCCCGATGAAGCCGCCGTCCGGGCCGATCACCGCGTCCCAGCCGAACCGCACCGCGGCCTCGACCGCGACCTTGACCGGCGCATCGCCGATGATCCCCTTTCGGGTCGCGTCGTCCTGCTGCAGCAGCAGATCGAGCGACGGCACCGACACCACGCGCACCGCAATGCCCTTGTCGGCCAGCAATTTGTGCGCGGCGACCGCGATCTCGACCTCGGAGCCGGTGGCGAAGATCGACACGCTGGCGTTGCCCTTGGCGGCGATCAGCTCATAGCCGCCCTTGGCGCAGCGGTTGTCGTCCGACTTGCTGGTACGCACCGGCGTGAGATTCTGCCGCGACAGCGCCAGCACCGTCGGGCCGCCGGTGTTCTCGAGCGCGAGCTGCCAGCACTCCGCGGTCTCGACCGGATCGGCCGGGCGGAATACCCGCATGTTCGGCATCGCGCGCAACGAGGCGAGGTGCTCGACCGGCTGATGGGTCGGGCCGTCTTCGCCGAGGCCGATCGAGTCGTGGGTCATGATGTAGACCACCGGCACGTGTGACAGCGCCGCGATCCGCATCGAGGGGCGGGCGTAGTCGGCGAAGCACAGGAAGGTGCCGCCGGCCGGCGCGAAGCCGCCATGCATTGCGATGCCGTTCATCGCCGCCGCCATGCCCATTTCGCGGATGCCGTAATGGATGTAACGGCCCGAGAAATCCTCTGGCGTGACGTCCTTGGCGTGTTTGGTGCGGGTATTGTTGGAGGGCGTGAGATCGGCCGAGCCGAGCAGCATTTCCGGCACCACCTCGACGATCGCCTCCAGCGCCAGTTCGCTGGCCTTGCGGGTGGCGATGGTCTGCGGCTCGTCGACCAGCCTGTCCTTGAGTTTGCGGATCGCGCCGTCGAGCGCGGCCGGGCGCTTGCGGTCGATCACCCGGCGCTGGAATTCCGCGCGGAGATCCTTGTCCATCGCGTCGAGTTTCGTCTGCCACGCGGCATGGGCCTTGGCGCCCTTGCTGCCGACCGCGCGCCACGCCGACAGCACGTCGTCCGGGATTTCGAACGGGCCGTAATCCCAGCCCAGCGCCTTCTTGGCGCCGGCCAGTTCTTCTGCGCCGAGCGGCTCGCCATGCGCCTTGGAGGTGCCCGCCCGGGTCGGGGCGCCGAAGCCGATCGTGGTCTTGCAGGCGATCATGGTCGGCCGGTCGGACGCCTGCGCCGCCTTGATCGCTGCGGCGATCGCGGTGTGATCGTGGCCGTCGATCCGCATCGCATTCCAGCCATGCGCCTGAAAGCGCGCGACCTGGTCGACATTGTCGGTCAGCGTCAGCGGGCCGTCGATCGAGATGCCGTTGTCGTCGTAGAGGAAGATCAGCTTCGACAGCCTGAGATGGCCGGCCAGCGCCAGCGCTTCGTGGCTGACGCCTTCCATCAGATCGCCGTCCGAGCACAGCACATAGGTGTAGTGATCGACGATCTCGCCGAACTCCGCAGCCAGCAGCCGCTCCGCCAGCGCGGTGCCCACCGACGACGCGACGCCCTGGCCGAGCGGGCCGGTGGTAGTTTCGACCGAATCGGTAATGCAGTTTTCCGGATGTCCCGGCGTCCGGGAGTCGAGCTGGCGGAATGCCTTGATCTGGTCGAGCGTCAGCTCCGAATTGCCGGTGAGGTACAGCAGTGCGTAGAGCAGCATCGAGCCGTGGCCGGCGGACAGGATGAAGCGGTCGCGATCCGGCCAGTGCGGATCGGCGGCATCAAATTTCAGGAAGTCGGTGAACAGTACGGTGGCGACGTCGGCGGCGCCCATCGGCAGGCCGGGGTGGCCGGATTTGGCCTTCTCGACCGCGTCCATCGCCAGCGCCCGGATTGCGTTCGCCATACGGGAATGATCGACCTTCGCCATGATGTAACCACCTGAAATCGTGTTTGCCGGCGCTCCGGGGGTCGGAACGCGCTGTCGCTCCGGCACAGCCAGACACGTGAGAAGGCCAAAAACCGGGGTGCTACGGTGGCATAGCACCCTGATCAGGCGAGTCCAAGGCAGCCGACCTGCGGTAAACCCGAGCCCTGCGCTTTGCGGTGCATAGTTGAGCAGCAGCGTTGCGCTTCGCTGCCTTGCCACGTAAATTTCGTGCTCTAAAGGCTTGTGTGATCGTAGGTTTTATTTGGACGCCTGAAGCTGCGAGGGTCGCGCAACACACCATGACCGATCGTCCCGTCTCCGGTTCCATCAGCGCCGATCAGGCTCCGACCGAGATCGTCGCGGCGACGCGTCGGCTGGCCGCTGCGCTCGAGGCGCTGGAGAGCGCGGTGGAGCGCCGCGCCGAGGCCGATCGCGACGAGGACGAGCTGGCCTCGCGGATCCAGGCGCTCGGCGCCGATCGCTCGCGGCTCGCCGACGAGCTCGACGGTTCGCTGGTACGCACCCGCAAGCTCGAGCGCGCCAATCGCGAGATCGCGCAACGGCTCGACGCCGCGATCGGGACCATCCGCGCCGTGCTCGAGACCGAGCAGGCCGACGAGGAGCCGTCATGAATCCGAAAGATGCGGCCGCCTCCGCCAACCATGTCAGCGTCACCATCAACGGCCGGCAATACCGGATGGCCTGCGAGCCGGGCCAGGAGCCGCAGTTACTTGGGCTTGCGGATAATCTCGAAAGCCGGATCCAGAGCCTGCGCGGCCGCTTCGGCGAGATCGGCGACGCGCGGCTGACGGTGATGGCCGCGCTGATGATGGCCGACGAACTGCTCGACGCCCACAGCCGCCTCGCGGCGCTTCAGCAGGAAGTCGACACGCTGCGCGACGATCGCAGCCAGTCGATCGACCGCACGGTGACGACCAACCGCGCCGTCGCCGCCGCGCTGAACTCCGCCGCCGAGCGGATCGAACGCACCACCCAAGTGCTCAACCGCACCATCGGCGGCGGCATCGCGATCGGGTAGTCGCGTTCTCGACTCGACACTCAACTACGTCATTCCGGGGCACGCGCGCAGCGCGTGAACCCGGAATCCCGAGGTTCAGGGCACATCGAGATTCCGGGTTCGCGAGCTCCGCTCGCGCCCCGGAATGACGGGGGCAGGTCGTCTGGAGCCGACTACTTCCGCAACACCCCGACCAATTCCACATGCGGCGTGTGCCGGAACTGATCGACCGGCGTCACCTTCTCCAGCCGATAGCCGCCGTCGATCAGGAGCCGCGCGTCGCGGGCGAAGGTCTGCGCGTTGCACGACACCGCGATGATCAGCGGCACGCGGCTGGCGGCGAGTTGCGCGGCCTGCGCCTGCGCGCCCTGCCGCGGCGGATCGAACAGCACGACGTCGAAGTCGAGCAACTCCGGCGGCGCCAACGGCCGGCGGAACAGATCGCGCGGCTCGGCCTTGATCGGCTTCAGTCCCGACGACGCCTGCGCGGCCTTCTGCAGCGCGTTCACCGCGGGCGCGTCGCTGTCACAGGCGAACACCCGCGCCTTCGCGGCGAGCCGCAGCGCGAACGGACCGACGCCGCAGAACAGATCGGCGATCAGCTTGGCGCGCTGGATCTGCGCCAGCGCCAGCTCCGCCAGCGTCTGTTCGCCGAGCGCGGTCGCCTGCAGGAACGCGCCCGGCGGCAGCGTCACCCGCGCCTGGCCGATCATCACCGTCGGCGGCGTCCGCATCAGCACCAGCTCGCCGTGCCGCGTCAGCCGCGCGAGGTTGTGTTGCTCGGCGATTCTGGACAGCGCCGTGATCATTTTCGACGGCAGCGGGCCGGAGCCGCGGACGTCGACATCGAGACCGTTCTCGGCGGCGGTGACCTGGATATCGAGCGGCTTGCCGATGAAGGTGAGCGTTTCCGCCAGCGCCCACGCCGCCTCGATGGCGCCGTCCAGCGCCGGATCGAGGATCGGGCAGGCATCGATCGCGATCACGTCGTGGCTCGCGACCGCGCTGAAGCCGACCTTCAACACGTCATGCGTGCCCTTGCGGGCGTGCAGCGTGATGCGGCGGCGGCCCGTGCCATGCGCGTCGATCAGCGGATCGACGGCGCAATCGATCTTCGCCTGGCGCAGCGTCTCGATCACCAGATCGCGTTTCCACGCCTGGTACGCGTCGGGCTGCCAGTGCTGGATCGCGCAGCCGCCGCAGATGCCGAAATGCGGGCAGAACGGCGCGATCCGCTGCGGGCTCGCGCGATCGACGCGCAGCAATTTGCGGCGGTCGGGATGGCCGGCGACCGGCGCGGCCTCGACCGTCTCGCCGCCGAGCGCGTAGGGCACATAGACGGCGCCGCCTTGAGCGAGGCTGACGCCGTCGCCGCGGTGGCCGACGTGATCGATCGCAAGAATTTCAGTCATGGTGATGCGATAGGCGTTTTCGAGCGGAGTGGATACCGCTTCGCGTGAAGAAATCGCGCCGGAACATCCCCCGGCGCGCCCGGCGGCGGCAAGCCGGCAGGGCTTACCCGCGCGCCAGGCCCGGCAGCGGCTCGCGCGTCAGCAGATGGAATCGCCACACCAGCAGCGCGGCATAGACCGTGAGCCCGATCGCCAGCCCGATCCAGACGCCGAACGGTCCGAAGCCGGCGGGAAAAGCCAGCAGGTAGCTGCACGGAAAACCGATCGCCCAGAAGCTGAGCGCCGCGAACAGCAGCGGGATGCGGGTGTCGTTGCGGCCGCGCAGCGCGCCGTTGGCGACCACCTGCAGGCCGTCCGCCATGAAGAAGCTGGCGCCCACCACCAGCAGCGAGGCGGTGAGCTGCGCGGTCTCGGCGGCGGTGACGGTGTCGCCGAGGAACAGCTGCGGAATGTCGTACCGCGTCAGCGCCACCAGCAGCGTCATCAAGGCCATGAAGGCGAGGCCGAGCCCGATCGCGGCAAAGCCGGCCCGCCGTGCGCCGGCCGGATCGTGGCGGCCGACCGCGTGGCCGACCCGCACGGTCGCGGCGAGCGAGATGCCCATCGGCACCATGAACATGATCGCCGCCACCTGCAGCGCGATCTGATGCGCGGCCAGTGCAGTGGTGCTGATCTGGCCCATCAGCAACGCGGCGGCGCCGAACAGCCCATATTCGAGCACCGAGGCGCCTGAGATCGGCAGGCCGAGGCCGAGCAGCCGTTTCATCAGCGGCGCATCCAGCCGCCACAACTGGCCGAACACCCGATATTTGCGGAACGGCTGCATGCTGACGCACACCACGGCTGCGGCGACGCAGTTCCCCATCGACACCAGCGCGGTGGCGAGGCCGGCGCCGAGGATGCCGAGGGCCGGCAGGCCGAACTCGCCATGGATCAGCGCGTAAGCGAGCACGGCGTTGATCGGCACCGCGGCGAACATGATCCACAGCGCCGGCTCCGGGCGGTTGACCGCGCCCATGAAGCTGCGGAACGCGATGAACATCCAGCCCGGCACCAGCGACCATGCGAGCCCGTGCAGATAGTGGCCCGCGAGCTGCGCGGTGCGCGCGTCCTGGCCGGCGGCCCGCAACAGTTCCTCGCCGTAGAACTGGCTCAGCGTCAGCGGGACGCCGGCGATCAGCGACGCCCACAGCCCGACCCGCAACGAGGCGCGGACCTTCCGCGGCGAGCGCGCGCCATAGGCCTGCGCCGCCAGCGGCGCCACCGCCGACGCCAGGCCGATGCCGAGCATGAAAGCCACCAGCCACACCGTATGCGCAAGCGCCGCCGCGGCCACGGCGGCGTCGCCGAGCCGGCCGATCAGCGCGAGGTCGGTGGTCATCATCGCGATCTGGCCGAGCTGCGTCAGCGCCATCGGCACCGCGAGCCACAACGTCTCGACGATTTCAGTCCGCCACGCAGACGATTTCGCCGGCGCGGGCGCGCCGGCGGCAAGATCCAGATCCGAGGAGGTCATGGCGCGCACCATAACCGAACTTGCGGCCGGAGTAAGACTTTGGTTCTGGCTCGCGTTCGGGTTCTGATCAAATCAGAACCCGAGCTCCAGCTTTTTGTTCTGACGCGTTTTCTTCACGCGAACCGGTCCCCACTTCGCTCGAAAACGCTATTAGTCGTCGCGCCTTCAGCCGCGCCGGGCGCCGAGGAAGAACTCGCTGTTGCCGTCGCCGCCCGCGATGCTTGATGGGAATACGGCGATGTCGTTGCAGCCGTGCGAGGCGGCGAGCGCTTCGATGTCGCGGCATACCGCGCGATGCACCGCGGCGTCGCGGACGATGCCGTGCTTCGACGGCGCTTCGAATTGCGGCTTGATCAGCGCCAGCAGGCTCATCGGCGCGGCGGCGAGCGTCAGCGCGGTCGGAAGGATCAGCTTCAGCGAGATGAAACTGGCGTCGATCACCACCACATCGGGCCGCTGCGGCAGCCGCTTGCCGTCGAGGCTGCGGATGTCGGTGGCTTCCATCGACACGATTTTCGGATGGCCGCGCAGCGAGGGGTGCAACTGCGCGCGGCCGACATCGACCGCGAACACCAGCGCCGCGCCGTTGGCGAGCAGCACCTCGGTGAAGCCGCCGGTGGAGGCGCCGACATCGAGGCAGACATGATCCTCGATCTCGATCGGATAGCGCTCCAGCGCGCCGGCGAGCTTGACGCCGCCGCGCGACACCCATGGATGCGCCGGCTGCGCGTCGAGCGCGGCGTCGAGCGCGATCGGCTCGGAGACCTTGGTCACCGGCTTGCCGTCCGCGAACACCAGCCCGGCTTCGATCGCCGCCTGCGCGCGGGCGCGGCTCTCGAACAGGCCGCGCTCGACCAGCACCACATCGGCGCGTTTGCGGGGCGATGGATCGGCCGGCCCGGCCATGATCAGCGCGCCGCGTCCGGCGTCAGCCGCTCGGCGGCGATGCGCAGACAGGCTTCGAACGCGGCGAGGTCGCGCCAAACATCGCCCGGCGCCTTGCGCGGCGTCACCAGCGGCGCGCCGTGCAATTCAAGGGAATGGATCAGCATCAGATTGTCCGGCAGGCCGAAATCCTCGACCGCAAGGCCGTCAGCGCCGATCAGCAGGCCGTCGCTTGGCGTGATCGGTTGGTGGCGCGCGACGCGCTCCGCATAGGTCGCGGGATCGTTGCTGTAGCCGAGCACGAGCTTGCGGCGTCCGGCCATGTAGCCGAGTTCGTACACGGTGCCGGCGTCGGCGCTGGGACCGCGAAACGGGGTCAGATTGGCGATGACCGCGTCGGCCTGATCCATCATCGCCTCGTTGCCACGGAAGATCTGCATCGACGCATCATGCGTCGCCAGCGCCACCGCATTGTCGAGCGGGAACAGGCCGACAAGGCCGTACCGTGCGCACAGCTCAGCCTTGCGCCGCCCGACCTCGATAGCATCGGGCAGGAAAACGTCGGGACCGGCGAGGTAGATGTTCGTCATTCCGGGATTCGTCACGGTCGGCGTCAGCCGATCGTGGCGAAGGCCCGGAATCCATACTCCCTGCAGGGGTTATGGATTCCGGGTTCGCTCACGGAGCCTGTCATCGGGCCGGCCGAAGGCCGGACCCGTTGGTGAGCGCGCTGGAATGACTCGCGGAAAGGCTGATGCAGCTCACGCGCTCAGGCCAGCTTGACGGTCTCGGCCTTGTGTTCCTTGCCGAGCGCCTCGAACACCTTCTTGACGATCGCCTTGGCGTCGAGGCCGGCATTGGCATACATCGCCGTCGGAGTGTCGTGGTCGAGGAACACGTCGGGCAGCACCATCGCCCGCATCTTGACCTCGCCGTCGAGCTTGCCGTGTTCGGCCAGCGTCTGCATCACATGGGTGCCGAAGCCGCCGATCGAGCCTTCCTCGATGGTGATCAGGATCTCGTGCTCGTTGGCGAGCTTCAGCACCAGATCGACGTCGAGCGGCTTCATGAAGCGCGCGTCGGCGACGGTGGTGGAGAGGCCGAGCGCCGCCAGTTCCTCGGCGGCCTTCTCGCACTCGGCGAGCCGGGTTCCGAACGACAGCAGCGCGACCTTATTGCCCTGGCGGACGACGCGGCCCTTGCCGACTTCCAGCGGCACGCCGACGTCGGGCATCTCGACGCCGCGGCCTTCGCCGCGCGGATAGCGCAGCGCGCTCGGCCGGTCGTTGATCGCGACCTGCGTCGCCACCATGTGCACCAGCTCGGCTTCGTCGGAGGCCGCCATGATCACCATGTTCGGCAGGCAGCCCAGATAGGCGTTGTCGAACGAACCCGCATGGGTCGCGCCGTCGGCGCCGACCAGGCCGGCGCGATCGATCGCGAAGCGGACCGGCAGGCTCTGCAGCGCGACGTCGTGGACCACCTGGTCATAGGCGCGCTGCAGGAAGGTCGAATAGATCGCGCAGAACGGCTTGTAGCCTTCGGTCGCCAGACCGGCGGCGAAGGTCACCGCATGCTGCTCGGCGATGCCGACGTCGAAAGTGCGGGCCGGGAACGCCTTCTCGAAGATGTCGATGCCGGTGCCGGACGGCATCGCCGCGGTGATGCCGACGATCTTGTCGTCCTTGGCGGCTTCCTTGACCAGGCTCTGGCCGAACACGTTCTGATACGACGGCGCGTTCGACTTGGCCTTGGCCTGGGTGCCGGTGGCGATGTCGAACTTGACCACCGCGTGATATTTGTCGGACGCGGCTTCCGCCGGGGCGTAGCCCTTGCCCTTCTGGGTCACGACATGGATCAGGAACGGGCCGGTCTCGGCGTCGCGGACGTTCTGCAGGATCGGCAGCAGATGATCGAGGTTGTGACCGTCGATCGGGCCGACATAATAGAAGCCGAGCTCCTCGAACAGCGTGCCGCCGCCCATCATGAAGCCGCGGGAATATTCCTCGGCGCGGGCGGCGCGGTCGGCGATCAGCTTCGGCAGGTGCTTGCCGATCTGCTTGCCGGCCTCGCGCAGCGAGCGGTAGGTCTTGCCGGAGTACAGCCGCGACAGATACGCCGACATCGCGCCGACCGGCGGCGCGATCGACATGTTGTTGTCATTAAGAATGACGATAAGACGGGAGTTCATCGCGCCGGCGTTGTTCATCGCCTCATAGGCCATGCCGGCCGAGATCGAACCGTCGCCGATCACCGCGATGACGTTGTTGTTGCCGCCGGCGAGATCACGCGCCACCGCCATGCCGAGGCCGGCGGAGATCGAGGTCGAGGAATGCGCAGCGCCGAACGGATCGTAGTCGCTCTCGGTGCGCTTGGTGAAGCCGGACAGGCCGCCAGCGGTGCGCAGCGTACGGATGCGGTCGCGGCGGCCGGTCAGGATCTTGTGGGGATAGGCCTGGTGGCCGACGTCCCAGATCAGGCGGTCGCGCGGGGTGTCGAAGACATAGTGAATGGCGGTGGTCAGTTCGACGACGCCGAGACCGGCGCCGAAATGGCCGCCCGTGACCGAAACGGCGTCGATGGTTTCCTGACGCAATTCGTCGGCGACCTGCTGGACCTGATCGACCCGGAGCTTGCGTAAATCTTCCGGCGTGCGGATGGTGTCGAGAAGCGGAGTTTTACTCAATTCGGTCACGGCGATATTCCAGTCTTGACTATGGGGCTGGTGAGGGCCCGCGACGAATGGTCCGAACTGTCCAATCCGCGAAAGCCCACCTGACTTCCGCCTCCTTGCTCAGGAGAAATCAACGAACGAAGCGTTACGGTGCGCCTCGTTCAGTTGAAGTGATCTGGATCACTTTATTGCGGCCGCACACGTCCACCGAACCTGACACTGCCATCCCGGCAATGTGTCACTCTCGGCGCATAAGGTCATACCTTTACACAAAGCTCAATTCAAAGCCAACCGTGGGCCGCCCACGGCCTGGCCAGTCTGCGCAAACTTTCGGCCAATAGGGTTGATCCGCGAATATGGGAACCGGCTGTTGCATGCCGGTCACGGCCTTGCGACGCCGACCGGCCAAAGGCGATCGACCTTCAGATAATACCGGCAAGCTGTCGGTTTGCTGAACGCCCGGGCCGCTGCAGGGTTCCTGCAGGGCTGCAAGGACTGCTGCAGGATTACTGAACGTCGAGCGGCTCGGTTCCCACCGGCTTGCCCTGGGCGTCGGTGGTGATCTTGTCGACCCTGGCTTCGGCCTGACGCAGCAATTCATCGCAGCGCCGCTTCAGCGCTTCGCCGCGCTCGTAGATCGCCACCGACTCCTCCAGCGGCACCTTGCCGTCTTCGAGCCGTTTGACGATGGTTTCGAGTTCCTCCATCGCGCGTTCGAAGCTGAGCTTCTTGACATCGGCGGGGGCGGCGTCGGCCATCGGCGGGCTCCTGGATGCGCCGCGGCGCGGCGGTCTTGGCGTTGGGGACTGTGGGGCTGAGGCGCCGCTCAGGCGCCCATCAGCGCGCCGACATGGGCGGCGACTGATTCACTCAGGCCCTGCAGATCATAACCGCCCTCGAGCACCGAAACAATGCGGCCGCCTGCGGTCTGGTCGGCGACCTCCATCAGCTGCTGCGTCACCCAGGCGAAATCCTCGGCGTGCAGATTGAGGCTCGCCAGCGGGTCGCGGTAGTGCGCGTCGAAGCCGGCCGAGATCACGATCAGTTCCGGCGCGAAGCGCTTGAGCTGGGGCAGGATCGCGGTCTCGAACGCGAAGCGGAATTCCTTGCCGCCGTCTTCCGAGGCGAGCGGGGCGTTGACGATGTTGTCGTGCTCGCCGCGTTCGCCGGCCGAGCCGGTGCCGGGAAACAGCGGCATCTGGTGGGTCGAGCAATACATCACGGTGCGGTCGCCCCAGAAGATGTCCTGCGTGCCGTTGCCGTGATGGACGTCGAAATCCACCACCGCGGCGCGTTCGATGCCGTATTTGCGCTGGGCGTAGCGCGCCGCGATCGCGGCGTTGCCGAAGAAGCAGAAGCCCATCGGCTTGGTCACTTCGGCGTGGTGACCGGGCGGCCGCGTCGCAACGAAGGCGTTGGCGGCGCTGCCTTTCATCACCGCGTCGACCGCGGAGACCGCGCCGCCGACGCCGCGTAGCGCCGCTTCGAACGTGCCCGGCGACATCGAGGTGTCGCCGTCGACATAGACGATGCCGGTCGAGGGCGACATGTGGCGCATCTCGACGATGTGGTGATCGGTGTGGCACAGCGCGATGTGCTCGAGCGAACCGATCGGCGCCTCGCCGCGCGCCAGCGTCGCGAACCGCTCCGCGGTCAGCGTTTTGTTGACGGCGATCAGCCGCTCGGCGCGTTCGGGATGGCCCTCCGGCGTATGATGCTCGAGACACGCGGAATGGGTCAGAAACAGTGTGGTCATTCGGGAGCGCCTGAACGTCCGATCAATGATGACGACAACAAGATGAGATGAACTTAGTTATTCGCCGCGTTTCGCGGAAGGGCAGCTTAAGGCTTAGAGCATTTTTCAGCAAAGTGGAAACCGGTTCGCCGAAAGAAAATGTTGCGCGCGATCAGCAGTGCAGCATGGCGCGAAAACCGGTAACCACGTTTCGGTGATACGTGGACCCACTCAGTTCAATCGCATGATGCGGTCCAGCGGAGCGGGCGCGATCGGACTGTGCGCCTTGAAATAGCCGAACAAGGCGTCGACGTCGTAGACGCCGGTCAGCCGATCCGTCCCCTGCGTGAATGGGCTGAAGCCGTCGCCGCCGGCGGCCAGATAGGCGTTGACCGTGACGCGGTAGCTTCGATCGGCCGCGATCGGCTGGCCGTTGAGCGTCATCCGCTCGGCGATGATGCGCGCGCCCGGCGCGCCGGAATTGTCCCACGCATAGCTGAATCCCTTCGACACCGGCAGGATGCGCGGCCGCGCCGGATCCTGCCATTGCAGCTCCAGCGCCGCTTTCAGCTGCGCGCCGGTCAGCGTCATCGTCACCAGCTGATTGCGGAACGGCTGCGCCGCGAACACGTCACCGAACGTCACCCGGAACGGCGCCTGGCCGCCGGAGGCGGGGTTGATATCCGCGCGCAGACCGCCCGGATTGGTGATCGCGATTGCGGCGCCGCCGGTTTCCCGGTCGCTGGTCGCCGCGAGATGGGCGTCGGCGACGAGATCGCCGAGCGGGCTTTCGCCGGCCGCATTCGGAACGCGCGACAGCGCCGCGGTGATCGCGCCCGCCGGCCGCGCCGCGATCGGTCCGGCGAGCCTGTCATAGGTCTCGATCAGCGCGGTCTGGGCCGGGTCCTTCGCCAGCGTCGCGGTGTGCACAATGACATTGTCCGCCTTGGCGCGGACGATGTCGCGCGTCTTCGGATCGAGCACGAGATCGATCGCGGTGACGAGCGTGCCGTATTTGTCGCCGCTGGTGACGAGTCGTCCGTCGATCGTGCAGCGATAGGCGCGATGGGTGTGGCCGCTGATCACCACGTCGACGGCCTTGTCGAACTTCCTGACAATATCGACGATCGGCCCGGAGATTCCCGGACACTCGTTGAGTCCGCCGCTCGGAAATCCGCCTTCGTGGATCAGCACCACGATCGCCTCGACGCCGCGCGCCTTCAACTCCGGCACCAGCGCATTGACGGTGTCGGCCTCGTCCTTGAATTGCAGTCCGGCGACGCCGGGCGGCGACACCATGGTTGGCGTCGCCTTCAGCGTCAGCCCGATGAAGGCGACCGGGATGCCGCCGAATTCGCGGATCGCATAAGCGGGCAAGATGGTGTTGCCGGTCGCGGTCTCGACGGTGGAGGCGGCGAGATACTGGAATTTCGCGCCGGTGAACGGCTGCGGCCCGAGGCATTTGTCGACCGGATGGCAGCCGCCGTTCTGCATCCGCATCAGTTCGGTCTTGCCCTCGTCGAATTCGTGATTGCCGACCGCGGACAGCGCCAGCCCCATCAGCGACAGCGACTCGATTGTCGGCTCGTCGTGAAACATCGCCGACAGAAACGGGCTGGCGCCGATCAAATCGCCGGCGGCGACGAAGATGCTGTTGGGGTGGCCGTCGCGCAATTGCCGGATCAGCGTCGCCATATGCTCGGCGCCGCCGGCCGGCACAGTGATCTTCTTCGCCGGATCGGCCGGGTCGTCGATCGCGATGCCGCTCTGCGGCGGCCGCAGATAGCCGTGGAAGTCGTTGATCGCGAGAATCCGCAGATCGACGGGCGCCGCCGCGTGGTCGGCAAACAGCGGGGTCGAGGCGAGCGTCAGTGCCACCACGGGCGCGAGAAGGGCAAGGCGAAGCGGGCGAGGGGTCATCGAGGGTCCGGGATGCAGCGCATGGGGTGGGGATCGCTCTCCAGAGCCGGATGACTGATCGTCGAATCGCCGTCCCGCTCCAGGTTCTTGGTCGAGCATGATCATTTCCGGAAACCGGCGTCCACTTTTCGGAATCATGCTCAAAAGCGTTTTCGCGCGAAGTGGACGCCGGTCCGGAGGAAGAAAGCCCGTCAAGACGAGATTCGAGAGTTTCGGTTCTGATGTGATCAGAGCCGGCAAACGCGCCAGCCTGCGCAGCCAAGAGTGGTCTCGCGCCGCCCCGCCGCGACTGACTGCCGCTGATTACCGCCGCGCGGCGGTGGGTGATTGCTTATGCGGCGGTTGCCGCGATACTCCTTGACGGAGACGAATTCCGTCGCGCCGCGCCGGTGGGCGCGCTCCCCGCACAGGTGCCGTATGCGCTCGAAGCCGATCACACTCCTCCTCGCCAGCCTGATGCTGGCCGCTGCGATTGCGCCGGCCGGCGCGCAGCAGCCTCCAACCCAGCCGCTCGCCGGCGACGCCGCCAGGGCCAGCAACCCGCGGCTCGCCGATCTGATGGAGGCGGCGCAGTTGCGCCACATCAAGCTGTGGTTCGCAGGCAAGGCGGCAAACTGGAAACTCGCCGGCTATCAGACCCGGCAGATCAAGGCGCGGCTGCAGGAGGCGGCGTCGCTGTATCAGAGCCTCGCCGTCAACGACGTCACCACCATGGCGAAGCCGCTCGACGCGGTGGCGGCGGCGATCGCCGCCGAGGACAGCAAGGCTTTCGTCAAGGCCTATGGCGAGCTGACCGCCGGCTGCAATTCCTGCCACGAGTCGGTGAAGCTCGGATTCATCGTTCTGCAGACCCCGACGGTGAATCCAATCAGCGATCAGAACTTCGCGCCGGCGAAGAAGAAGTAGCAGGCTGCGACCGTCGTACACCGACACAGGTGACGGGTCATCCGACGACAAATTGGACTTCGTCCTGCCGGTCAAGACGGCATCCTGTCAGGATCGCGGAATCCGGCCCCAGAGGGCGCTGACAGGCTCGACCAGCGTTCTGGGGCTTCACCTTGGGATCTTCGCCGCCGAGCAGCTTCCGGGCCGGACGCCAGCGAAGTCATTGCTGAAAAGCAAACCCCGCCGGAAAGGCGGCGGGGGTTGTCAGTATGCGTGACCCGATCGTGACCGAGACGTCGTCAATTCAGGCGGCGCGCACCGAGTCCAGGAATCTTCCGACCTCCAGCCTCAGGCGCTTGCTGTCGCGCGACAACGATTGTGCCGCCGACAGGACCTGAGAGGAGGCCGCCCCGGTCTCGGCGGCGCCGCGCTGCACTTCGGTGATGTTGGCGCTCACCTCTTGGGTGCCTTGTGCGGCCTGCTGCACGTTGCGGGAAATCTCCTGGGTCGCCGCGCCTTGCTCTTCCACCGCCGAAGCGATGGTCGAGGAAATCTCCGAAATCCCATTGATGGTGGCGCTGATCTCCTTGATGGCGCCGACCGAAGATTCGGTGGCTGCCTGGATGCCGCCGATCTGTTGGCTGATTTCGCCGGTGGCTTTTGCTGTCTGTTCCGCGAGCGCCTTCACTTCCGAGGCGACCACCGCAAAGCCCCGACCGGCGTCGCCGGCACGGGCAGCCTCGATCGTCGCATTCAACGCCAACAGGTTGGTTTGGCCGGCGATGGTGTTGATGAGTTCGACGACCGCACCAATCCGGCTGGCTGCCTGCGACAGTTCTCCGACGCGATCGTTGGTGGTCTTCGCCTGCTCCACTGCATCACGGGCAATGCGGGCGGACTCTTGCACCTGGCGGCTGATCTCGTCGACCGAGGACGCCATTTGCTCGGTGGCCGACGCCACGGACTGCACATTCGTGGACGCCTCTTCCGAGGCGGCGGCGACTGCGGTAGCCATTTTCTGAGACCGATCCGCAGTCCCGGTCAGCGTCGCAGCAGAGGCCTCCAGTTCGGTTGAAGAGGACGACACCGTCTCGACGATCTCCCCGACCGACGCTTCGAAGGCATTGGCGAGTTTATGCATCGTATCCCGCCGTTGTGCGTCCGCGGCGGCCTGATCCTCAATTCGCTGCGCGATACTGCGCTTGAGGTCGTCTTGCATGCCGCGCAGGGCGCTTGCGAGAATTCCCACTTCATCCGCCTGCTCGATATCCAGCTTCTGCTCGAAGTCGCCCTTCGAGATCCCCTGGGCGAATTCCGCGCATCGCTTGGTGGGACGAGCGATGCCGCCCGCCGACAAAGTGATCAGAACGATGGCGATCGAGACAATCATCAATCCAACGCCGAGCTGCCAATAGGTGGTGGCCGCCGCGCGCGATGCGAGTGAGGCGTCGAGCTGCCGAACGCTGGCCATGACGACCGCACGCGGAACTGAAATCACCACAACCCAGGAAGCGCCTGTGCGTCCGATCTTGATCGGGGAATAGACATCGACGTTGGACGATTGCGGGTCGTCCTGCACCATTGTCTTGCCTGCGTTGACGCCGGCCATGGCTTCGGTCCAGCGTGAATCCCCGTTACTCGCATTCTTCCCGATGAACTCCGCGCCGACGCTGTTCGCGACGGTCAATCCTGTATCGTTGACGATCGTGACCTTCCCCTTGCCTTCGAACATCGATCCGTTGATCCGCTCGGTCAATTTCTGAACGAAATCCAGATTGTAGTCGGCGCCGGCGACACCGTGGAAGCTGCCGTTGATCACGATCGGAACCGACATGGTCGCAAGGAAGACCTGCTGGCCCTGCACGATGTAGGGCAGAGGACCCAGAATATTCTCTTTGCCGGTCGTGCGCGGATTGATGTACCAGGCGCCCTTCACCAGGCCGTTGGGATGCCGGTCGGCGCTGTCGTATTCCACCAACGGTTGAAGCGCGATCGAGCCTTTGGAGTCGCGGGTCCAGTACGGCAGAAAGCGGCCGGTGCCGTCGGATCCGAGATCTTTCCGTCCTTGGAACGACTCGTCTTTGCCGTCGAGGCTGTCCGGTTCCCAGGCCGAGTAGGTTCCGTTGAATGCGGGATTGAGATGAAGGACGTTGCGGAGCACGGCGTTCAATTGGGTCCGGCGCAGCTCGTTCGGTGTGGCGGCTGTCTTGTTGCCAGCGAGTTCGGCGAACGATTCCGCCATCACACGCGCCGCATTCAGGCCGAGCTCGAGCTCCGCCTTGATCGCACTGGCCTCGCTTGCGGCCCTGTTGAGCAGGAGCTCTTTTGTCTGCCGATCGACCAGCTGTGACACTTCGCTGCCGACATATTGCATCGTGTTGCTGGTGGAGAACACGCTGTAGGCGATCAGGGCGGCACTGGTGCCCGCGAGGCAGAGCCCTGAGATCAGCGCAATCTTCAACTGCATCGACCGGATTGTTTTGAAAGAGTAGCTCGCCGGAATTGTCATTATGTTCTTTCCTCAGGGCGCGAACGATCGCAATCGCCCGAACATCGTCGGACGTGGGTTGGCTTGAGTTTTGCGTAAGTCTGCTGGTGGGAGTGGCCGCGAACGAAAGTGGCGAGCTTCAACTCTCCAAGCCGAATATTCGCGCTTTGTGAATCCGGTTTGAAGTGTGAATGTTGCTGGGGGATTAAGGAGAGGCGTGTCTCTTCAATCTTCTGCACTCACTAGGCGTTATACTAGTCAATACCGAGATGAAGTCCTCTTCGGAATTACTCCGCACGCCTGTATCGGTCATATACGCTGTGTGTTCAGACAGCGCCGGGCAATGCCGATACGACAGTCGCATCCGATGATCAGTGCCAAGGCGGCTGTTTCGACAGGTCGCGTTTCGAGTCGAAATCTGAGATCGGGCTGATCTGCTCACGCAGACGCCGACGGCAAATCCGATCAGTGATCAGAACTTCGCGCCGGCGAAGATGAAGTAGCACGACGAATCCGCTTGCCCGATCGGCTCGAATGAGCGCGCCGCCGCGATGCCTTCGGGCGTCAAAAGAGCACATCGTGCAATTGCAAATCACTACGAAGAGAAGCCGGACTACGTAGGGTTACCAGTCACGCGACGCGGCGATTTTTCTCGCCATCTCGATGCTCTATGAATCGTTTCAGTGAATGGCGGTTCTGATTCCGGCAGCCGCGTTGCGGGGGGTGGAATGACGTTCAGAGCGGATGATCGGACGATCAGGCGGTTGGCGGCCCCTTGCGGATCGGATGCCGACGTTCCTTCCGGCAAGCGCATCCGCCGCGTCGTGCTCGGGACAACAGCGCTTGTCGGCTTTTCGATCTCCGTCGCGGCGGGGCTTCCCGGAATCATTCTCCTGAGTTCACTCGCCGCGACCTCGGCGCTTGCCGATGGTGGGGCTGGCAGCGCTGGCTATGCATACGGCGGTGTTGGGGGGGGCGATAGCGCCCCGGGCATTGGCGGTCTTGGTGGCAATGCGCCAGTCGCCCCCGGAGGCGGCAGCGGTGGCGGTGGTGGCGCGGGCGCTACGGGTGGAGCAGGCGGTAACGGCGACGCCTGGACAGGCGTCGCGGGTCTTGGAGGCGCGGGAGGTGTCGCGGCCGGCTCCGCTGGGCAGGTCGGAGGCAATGGCACCCCATCCGGTGGTCAGGCGGGCGGAGGCGGAGGCGGAGGCGGCGCTCACGGGTACGTGGGCGCGACGTTACCGGTAGTCCTCTCAATCGGCGGAAATGGCGGCAACGGGGGAGTTGGGACCAACGTTTCTTCCTACGGCGATGGCGGCGGCGGTGGCGCCGGCGGGTATGGCGCCGTTGTCACCGGCGGCGGCGGAGGCACGCTGACTTCTACGGTGACCGGCGGAAACGGCGGAAACGGCGGACTGGGCTTTCTCTGGGGAGACGGCGGAACGGGCGGCATCGGCCTGCACCACTCCGGTGGCGCCTCATTCACCGCAAACGCGGTCGTAAGTGGTGGCCAAGGCGGCACCGGTGCGAACGGCGGCGCTGGCGGCGCTGGTATCTATATCGCGGCCGGAAGTACGGGCATATTCACTGCAAACGCGGTCATCACTGGCGGCAACGGTGGCAATGGCGGCGTCACCTCCGGTGCTGGAGGTGTTGGCGTCTATCTTGCTGCCGGAAGTACAATTATCAATGCCGGCACAATCAGCGGGGGCCTCTCCGGCGATGGCGTAACTCGCGCCAACGCGATCACCTTTGCCGGCGGGATCAATATCCTCGAGCTGCAGGCCGGCTCGCACATCATCGGGAACGTCGTGGCCTTCGGCGGCGCCGACACGCTGCGGCTCGGCGGCGCCGGCAATGCCAGCTTCGACGTCGCGCAGATCGGCGCCGCCGCTCAGTATCAGAATTTCGGCGTGTTCGAGAAAACCGGCGTGAGCGTCTGGTCGCTGACCGGCAACACCAGCGAGGCGATGCCCTGGGCGGTGAATGCCGGCACTCTCGCGGTGAACGCCGCGATGGCGAATGCGACCATGACCGTGAACAATGGCGGCACCCTTGCCGGCGTGGGGACCGTGGGCGCGGTGACCGTGGCCAATGGCGGCACGCTCGCCCCCGGCAATTCGGTCGGGACCATCACGGTCTCGGGCAATCTGACCTTCGGCGCCGGCGGCTTCTATGCCGTCGACGTCTCGCCGTCGGCCGCCGATCGCACCAACGTCACCGGCACCGCGACGCTCGGGGGCGCCACGGTGAACGCGATCTTCACGGGCGGAGGCTATGTCGAGCGGCAGTACACCATCGTCAATGCCGCGGGCGGCATCGTCGGCAGTTTCAGCACGCTTGCGATGAGCAATCTGCCGTCGGGCTTCAAGTCCAGCCTCGGCTATGACCTTCACAACGCCTATCTCAATTTGGTGCTCGATCTGACACCGACACCCACGCCAACGCCCACTCCTACACCTACACCTACACCTACACCTGGCCCTGCACCCACCCCCGCACCCGCCCCGGCGCCGCTGCCGATCAACAGCGGCCTCAACGTCAACCAGACCCGGACCGCCAACGCGCTGAGCGATTACTTCGCCCGGGTCGGACGGATTCCGATCGTGTTCGGCGCGTTGACGCCGACCGGGCTCGGCATGGTGGCGGGCGAGGTTGCCACGGCGACGCAGCAAACCACCTTCGACGCCATGGACCTGTTCTTGGGATTGCTGACCGATCCGTTCTCGGCGGGACGTACGCCCGACATGCCGGGCGGCGCGTCGCACTTCGCCGACGCCGCGGCCGGACGAGGCCCCGCGCGCGATGCCTATGCGATGATCACCAAGGCGAGTTGGCGCGCGCCGCCGGAACCCCGCTGGAACGTCTGGGCCGCCGGCTTTGGCGGCTCGCAGACCACCGACGGCAACGCCACGCTCGGGAGCAGCACGGCGACCAGCCGCATTTATGGAACGGCGGTGGGGGCTGATTACTGGCTGTCACCGTACACCGTGGCCGGCTTCGCGCTGGCGGGCGGCGGCACCAATTTCGGTCTCGCCAATGCGCTGGGCGCGGGCAACTCGGATCTGTTTCAGGCCGGCGGCTTTGTTCGTCACACCGTGGGCGCGACCTATCTGACGGCGGCCGCAGCCTATGGCTGGCAGGACATCACCACCGATCGCATGGTCGGCATCGCCGGATTGAATCAGTTCCGCGCGCATTTCAACGCCAATGCATTTTCCGGACGGATCGAGGGCGGCAATCGCATCGTCGCGCCGCTGTTCGGCGGCGTCGGGTTGACGCCCTACGCCGCCATCCAGGTCACGGCGTTCGAGCTGCCGGCCTATGCGGAGCAGGTCCTGGCCGGCGTCGACACCTTTGCGTTGAGCTACGGCGCCAAGGTCGCCACCGCTACGCGCAGCGAGCTGGGGCTGCGCTCCGACATTTCCTTCGCGCTGACCGATGCGACCCTGACGCTACGCGGTCGCGCCGCCTGGGCGCACGACTTCAACACCGATCGCTCGGCGCTGGCGACCTTCCAGGTGCTGCCGGGCGCATCCTTCCTGGTCAACGGCGCCGCGCAGGCCCGCGACGCCGCACGCGTCACCGCATCCGCGGAAACCAAATGGCTGAACGGCTGGTCCGTCGCCGGCGCCTTCGAAGGCGAGTTCTCCAACGTCACGCAGAGCTACGCCGGCAAGGGCGTGGTGCGATACGCGTGGTGACGTCCCGCCTTTCGCTGTCGGCGCTAAGCGATAATTCGGCTACGCCTTCTTCCGCTGGAAGAACCGCATGAAGGCGCTGATCGCTTCCTGCGATTTCATCCGCTCGCCGAACAAATGGCTTTCCTGATCGATCCTTCGGGTGAGGTCTTCGGGCGCGGGCCTGATCAGCTTGCGGGAGATCGCGACGGCTTCGGCCGGCAGCGCGCAGATTTCGCGGGCGGCTTTCCTGGCTTCGGCCTCGGTGTGGCCGGGCGCGACCACGACATTGACGAAACCGGCTTCGCGGGCCTGTTCGGCCGAGACCTTGTGGCCCATCACCAGCATGCTGAAGGCGCGGTGGGTGCCCATCGTGCGCGGCGCCAGCAGGCTGGACGCGCCCTCCGGCACCAGCCCGAGCTGAATGAACGGCGTCGAGAACGTCGCCGTGGTCGAGGCCAGCACGTAGTCGCAGTGAAACAGCAGCGTGGTGCCGATGCCGATCGCGATGCCGTCGACCGCGGCGATGATCGGCTTCACATTGTGCGCCAGCGAGTACAGAAACTTGGTGGCGTTGCTGGCGCGCGCCGCGCCGCTGGTGTCGGTGCCGGCTTTCAGGAAATCGTCGAGGTCGTTGCCGGCGGTGAACACGCCGGAGCTGCCGGTGATGATCAGGCAGCGGATGTCGGGATTGTTCTGCGCGGTGTCGATCGCCGCGCTCATGTCGCGATACATCTCCTGCGTCAGCGCGTTCTTCTTCTCCGGCCGCCGCATCGTGATCACGCGCGTGGCGTCTTCATCGGTGACGATCAAGTGCTCCGACATGGCATTCCCCCCGAAACCCGGCGCGCGACCGTTGCGGCCGTGACGTCCTCGCGGCACTCTACCATGAGGCGCCGCGAGGTCAGACTCCGACTTCCGTAAAACAGGCTGTTTTTCAACCGGTTGCGGGCAGCGGCGAAACGCCGCCACAATCCTGCCGTCGGCGCCTCGGGTTGGCCGCAGGGCTTTGGCGGGCCGTCAGGCGGTCAGCACCGCATCGGCGGAGGCCAGCGCCCCGGCGCTGTCGACCACGCTGCGCTCCAGCGCTCCCGCCTGCACCGCGACGTTCTCGGCGAAGAATCGCGCCAGCGTCACATAGCGCGCCGGATCGCCGACATTGTCGAGATCGCGCGCCGCCAAGGCTTCCGCCGCCAGCGCACAGCCGCCGAGCGTCGATCCGAACAGCCGCAGATACGGCGTCGCGCCCGCCAGAGCCTCATTGGTCGAGGAGCCGAGCTTCTCCAGCAAGTACTTGCTGGCGCGGGTCAGCGCCTCGAGCGCATCGCGCAGACGCGGCCCGGTCGCGCCGAACGCCGGATCGTTGCAGGCTTCGACGTTCTTGACGATCACCGACAATTCGTCGAGCAGCGCCCACACCGACGCGCCGCCATTGACGCCGAGCTTGCGGGTGACGAGGTCGATCGACTGGATGCCGTTGGTGCCTTCGTAGATCGGCGCGATGCGGGCGTCGCGATAATGCTGCGCTGCGCCGGTTTCCTCGATGAAGCCCATGCCGCCGTGGATCTGCACGCCGAACGAGGCGACCTCGGTGCCGATGTCGGTGGAGAACGCCTTCGCGATCGGCGTCAGCAGCGCGGCGCGCGCGGCGGCGTCGGCCTTGATCTTCGGATCGTCGCTGCGCGCGGCGACATCGAGCGCGACCGCCGTCGAATAGCAGATCGTCCGCGCCGCGCCGGTCAGCGCGCGCATCAGCAGCAGCGTCCGCTTGACGTCGGGATGCTTGAGGATCGGATCGGAGCCTGTGCTGGTGCTGCCGATGGCGCGGCCCTGCTTGCGCTCCTGCGCGTAGGCCAGAGCCTGCTGATAGGCGCGATCGGCGATGCCGACGCCTTCGAGAGCGACGCCGAGACGGGCCTGATTCATCATAGTGAACATGCACTGCATGCCGCGATTTTCTTCGCCGATCAGATAGCCGATCGCGCCGCCGTGATCGCCCATTGTCATCGTGCAGGTCGGCGAGGCGTGGATGCCGAGCTTGTGCTCGACGCCGCTCGGGAAGATGTCGTTGCGCGCGCCCAGCGAGCCGTCGGCGTTCACCAGGAATTTCGGAATCAGAAACAGCGAAATGCCCTTGGTGCCAGCGGGCGCATCGGGCAATCGCGCGAGCACGAAATGCACGATGTTGTCGGTCATGTCGTGGTCGCCGTAAGTAATGAAGATCTTGCTGCCGAAGATCTTGTAGCTGCCGTCGGCGGCGCGCTCGGCGCGGGTCCGCAGCGCGCCGACGTCGGAGCCGGCCTGCGGCTCGGTCAGTTGCATCGTGCCGGTCCATTCGCCCGACACCAGCTTGCCGAGATAGATGTTCTTCAGCGCGTCGCTGCCGTGCGCATGCAGCGCGTCGATGGCCGAGAGCGTCAGCAGCGGGCACAGCCCGAACGCCATGTTCGACGACGCCCAGATTTCGGTGCACACCGCGTTGACCGCGCTCGGCAGACCCTGGCCGCCGAATTGCTCCGGTCCCGACACGGCGTTCCAGCCCGCCGCGATCCAGCGCTGATAGGCGTCCGGCCAGCCCGGCGCGGTGGTGACCTTGTTGTGCTCGAGCTTGATGCCGTGCTTGTCGCCGATCCGGTTCAGCGGCGCCAGAATATCGCTGGCGAACTTGCCGGCCTCTTCGAGCACCTGAGCGGTGATCTCGCTGTCATAGTCGCCCAGATGCCCGGCCGCCACGGCAGCCTGCAGGCCGGCGCCGTGATTGAGGGAGAGCAGGATATCTTCGATCGGAGCGCGATAAGTCATGGCATGATCCCGGCTGACGGAGAATTGGCCAGCCTTCTTCCATGAAAACCCGCCGCCCTCAACCTTTCGTCACGGCCGCCCCCTTGCCCGGACTTTCGCGCCTCCGCGAGGGCCTTCAGCGGTTGAAAACCGGCCGCCGTCTCTATAGACCGACGGGGTCGACAGCGATTCCGCCGAGCGGCCGCCTTTGCGTGGCCGGTCCTGCCGATGGGGCGTAGCCAAGCGGTAAGGCAGGGGATTTTGATTCCCCCATGCGGAGGTTCGATCCCTCCCGCCCCAGCCAGGCAGTCCGCAAGCCGCTGAAAACGCTTGCATATCGTTCCAAGCTGGGGCGCTGGTTCACAGCGCTGCGACACATGACTGCTTCACAGTGGGGCAAACGTGTCAGCTGCAACTCACCTCCTTCGCAGAAAAGCCATGTACTACTGGCGGCGCCGACTTCCCCGCCCGCTAAAGAGCTGGTTTCATAAACGGCACCTATTCCTAGGTTTGGGGACTGCGGACACGGTCTTTGCCCGGCGTCTTGCTGTCCTTCTCGATGCGAAGCTGGAGGAGATCGTGACGGCGTTCGAGCAGGCAGACTTGCATCTCACCTCCCAGCAGGTTGACGGATTGCTCCGCGACGTCGTTAGGACGCATCTGGACAAACTGGAACGCTTGGCTGCAGCCGGAAAATCTTGTTCTAGCTTCGATGCAGACCAGGCGAAGCGCGACGATCGTCGCGCCGCGTGGACCTATCGTCTGCTGCATTCGCAGGGTTCGGCGGCAATCGTGGGTTCGCTAGATGAGCAGCAGATGTCTGCCGAGGGTATGACCCTTCAGGACATCGCGGCAATTCGCAACCACTTGTCCCTGCTTCGTAAGAACAATTTGGTGCCGACGCGGCCTGATATTTTGCAAGATCTGGTCGGCGCCCATGGAGCGCCAGCCACCGCGATGAATATGGCAACAGCGCAAGATATCTATTTTCGCGGCATGTGGATGGCGCTCGCGCAATCCGATCGTCGGTACGGCGGAAATATCGTCGAGGCGGACGATTTCGTTGCGCAGATATTTCGTGATCGAGTCCAACCGGTTCAGCGCGTCCAAGACGAGCGTGAGATGTTTGCCCACGCCGCAATGGCGGAATCTGAACAACAACAGCCGTTCGAAACTGTTGTCGAGCGAAACCAGCCTGATGACGTCGACGACCGCTTCGAATCGATTGCAGATATTCTGGTCAAGAAACGACTGAAGGCGAGACGGTGGACTATAAAAAGCAAGAAACAAGCCGAGCAAATCTTCTCCCTAATGGAAAAGTTTATGCTGGAAGAGCGCTCGGTTGAGAAGATGAGCCTAGTGCGTCAAAAGGACTTAGCCGCATTTACGAGCTTTCTAGAAGCCGAAATCTATAAACATCATGGTAAAAGCAGCAAAGACGAATTTCGGTCCATCGCTGAGATGAGAGTCATCGCGATGTCGAAGCCGGAAAATATGCGCGGTGTCGAAGCTGGCACTTTAAACCGCCATTTGACTTTCATCGATCAACTCTTCGATTGCGCCGTAGCCGAGGGGGTCGAGATGGATCCTAGGCTCAGTTTGTCGAAGCTTCGTGCTATCGACAGCTCCGAGACACGCGCTCGGGAAGAGCGGACAAAATTTTCACTCGGCCAAATCGAAAAGCTTTTTGAACAGGCGCCTTTTGTGAACTGCGCCCGCTGGGACAAACTCTCCCAATTTGGCGCCGATGGACACTCCCTTGTCTATCATGGTGCTCTGTATTTTATTCCGATGTTGATATTCTATGGTGGGGGGCGGCTGGAAGAATACTGCGGTTTGATAATGGATGACGTCATCGAAACCAACGGCGCGCACCCTTATCTTCATATCGCGAAGAATAAGTATCGGCGAATTAAGAACGCGGCATCCAAACGTAATATCGTGATTCACCCTGAGCTAATTCGACTTGGATTTCTGCGATACGTCGCTTTAATCAGATCGCTTGACTATGAACTCGTCTTCCCAGACTTGTTTTCACCAACGACGAAGTCCTTACTGGGAAGTAGATTCTACAAATTGTTCAAACCTGTTCTACTATCGGCAGGTATCACCGAAGACGGCTTGGGGTCGCACGCAATCAGGCATGCGTTTGGAGCCATCTTGAAAAAACGCAATGTTCGAGATGAACTTCGGGCCGATCTGTTGGGACATCGCGGGAAAACGGAAACTTCCGAGCGGTACTGCGAGGCAACCGAAATCTCAACCATGTACGAGCTAGTCTGCAAAATGCCCGTCGTGACCGAAAATTTAGTCGCACATCCGACCAATATTTTCCAGTGGGTTCGCGAAAAGCATGCGCCACCATTCTCACACCCTAATCGAGCCAAGCGAGAAAGAACGGCACGGTAAGTCGCGATGGACCGCAGAAATAGGCTGATTGGGAGATTCCTGCGATTTGCGGATGCGTACCGAATTCAGGCCCCAAGCAGACACCAGCGAAACTCTAGACTAGTCGCAACAAAATGAAAGGGCAGTGCTAAGGTCACTGTTTAACTCGCACGTTATCATTCCCAGTTTCGCAGGGGTGCTGAGGCCGCCGAGCAATATATCTCACAAGGCCTCATCCTCGCCGTCGTCGCGCTTGTTACGGTTCTGCCGGAATATGCGGTCGATCTTTATTACGCCTATCAAGCCGGCAAGGCCGGACCGGACTCACAATACGTCCATTACGCAGCGGCCAATATGACGGGTGCAAATCGATTGCTCGTCGGGCTCGCTTGGCCCGTGATTGTGCTACTACATTGGATGAAAGATCGGCATCGTGCGATCGAACTATCCCCATCCAACGCGATAGAAATCGGTTTTCTTCTGCTGGCGAGCGTTTACGCCTTTGTCATTTTATATATGGGCCGAATCACTCTTGTCGATTTCGCCGTACTCGCTGCCATCTTTTTTGCCTATGTCTGGAGAGTCCGCAACACACCAAAGACGGACAATCCCGACGAGGCCGAAGAGGCCGGACCGGCTGCTGCTCTCACGACCCTGCCCATTGCCACCCAATGGGCCATCATGATCGGTCTCGTCATCGTCGCCTGCGGCGTTATCCTCGCAGCAGCCGAACCCTTCGCCGAAGCCATGGTGAGCAGCGGGCGTGTGCTCGGCATTAACGAATTCCTTTTGATCCAGTGGCTGGCACCGCTGGCAAGCGAAGCTCCTGCGGTCTCGATAGCCATTCTGTTCGTGCTGGCAAATCGCTCGGGCAATGGTTTGACGGCTATGATTAGCGACAAGATCAATCAATGGACATTGCTCGTCGGAATGCTGCCGCTCGCCATGAGCGTCGGCGCCGGCACGATCTCATCGCTTCCGCTTGACGCCCGGCAAAGTGAAGAGTTCTTTTTAACTGCCGCGCAGTCCTTGTTAGGCATCGCCCTGCTGTTGCGCCTGCGGCTCAGTATCGCCTCGGCGGCGTTGCTCGCCGCAATGTTCTCCGTGCAGGTCGTTCTGGCATTTTATTACCGGAATGATGAGGCTCGCACGATCTTGACCCTGACATGGTTGGCTTGGGTGTATCTGGTCATCGCTCTGGCTGTATTCTCGATCAACGGGCGCCGACTTGTCGCAATTTTGCGCACGGCATTTCTTTCAGCCGGTCTGCGGCGCGATACAAGACGGAATGAAGCTTAGGCTGACAGAAGGATCACAAGCCAACAGGAGCGTCATCTCGTCCTATTTCTTGTGCAACAGAGCGAGCGTCTTCACCACAGAACAAAACAGGCCGCTCTCACAGAGCGTGCGATTCCGACCGCGATGCGTTATCCGCCTTTAAGTTCAACAAACGCCTCAGTACCGGTTTGCCTAAACGCGAAGTGTGGTAAATTGCGCGACGATGGCCATCATATACATCGTCGTATGGGTGGTGAAGGATGCGTGGAAGCTGGAGGTCGCCGAGGGGGGGCTTAGGTTCGCCGAGTTGCGATGCGCGGACTGCGGCTCGAAGGCGGACGAGTTTCTGCAGATCGAATTCGGTCCGAGGCAGGGCGTCCGCCTCCCACTGCGCCTTGCTATCGACTGCCTTGTCCGCGGAATAGGCGAGTGTTCTGATGTAAAAGGCAAGCGCCCATCGATCCGCAGCAGGCAGATCCGCGAAGCTGGTCATGCTGATGCCGTCGATTCCCTGCTCGATCACCTATTAAAGCGCGAGAACGATTCGTTCGCGTGCCGGGCTTCGTCCGTGAAGGCGATCGGCCGGAGCTCGACCCCGGCCGCTTTGGCTCCGTCGCCGCGCCCGCTCGCGCCATGACAAGCCACGCATTGCTCGGAATAGGGCGCTTTGCCCCGCGCCAGATCGGGCACCGGGGCCAGTGCCAGCGGAACTGGGTACGCTTTGAAGCTCGACCGCCGCGCGTTAAATCACCCAGCGCTACTGCAGGTCGGCTCTTGGGAATGACCTGCAGTAGGAAACAGGCCCCCCCTTTGGGCATCACTTTGTCGAATATCATCCTTTCAGACAATTCTCGGAATCACTGGCATCACCCGCGCAACGTTGCTATCTGCGTCGCATGCAACGATTAGCAGCACTCAACCATCACAGCACCGATTCGTCAGGACGGATCGCGCCCGACGGCGGCGACGAACCGTCGACGCGCTCCCAAACCGAAGTCGTCGGCCCCCTGCTCTACCTTCAAGGGCAGCGTGAGGGACGCATCTATCTCGTCAGCCTGATGGTGATGCCGCTCGCGGCAGCCTTTCCGATCCTTCGTATCGACGACCGCTTAGTCACTGCGGCCTCCATTCTCGAATGCGACGGCCGGCGCGTTCTGCGGTACGCCTTCGATGTCGCGCCGTCCTCGGACCTGTCCTACGAGATCGACGGCCGAAGCTATGCTTTGGACACTGCGTTCGACCGTGACCTTCGCATCGCCTTCGTGTCTTGCAACGGCCAAGAGGCCGGCGATCGGGGGCGAGACCGCAGCGAACGCAACACGATGTGGCGACGGTTGGCCGACGAGCACGCCGCAAGCCCGTTCAAGCTTCTCCTTCACGGCGGCGATCAGATCTATGCCGACGAGGTCCTCGACGCGCATCCGCTGATCCGGAGATGGGCGGACGATGCCGAGGCCGGAGCATCGCAGACTTCGGCATCGGAACTCGAAAAACTCGCCGAGGTGCTCCGCGTCACGTTCTTCACTCGATATCTCGGAGTCCTCGCGGAGCCGGAGACCGCTTGGTTGATGGCTCGCATTCCATCGCTTGCCGTCTGGGACGACCATGACATCTGTGACGGATGGGGATCGATGAACGCGGCGAAGCTCGACGCCCCGGTCGGGCAATGTTCAAGATTGCGCGCGAATTCTATCTCGTCTTCCAGTTCGGAAGCGACCCGGACGGTCTACCCGAAAGCGTCATCGATCAGACCGGTACTAGCCTGACCTGGCACGTGAAGTTGCCTGGTCTCCATGTGATCGCTCCTGACCTGCGTTCGGAACGGCGCTGGGACAGAGTGATGGGCGAAGAGGGCTGGCACGCCTTCGAAGTGGCCATGGCGCAAGTAGACGCCGGACGGGTGCTGCTTCTCTCGAGCGTACCCGGTCTCGGTCCCCGCCTATCGTGGGTCGAAGCGGCGCTGAATCTGCTGCCGAACATGCACAAGTACGAAGACGATCTGCGGGACCAATGGCAAAGCCGCGCGCATCGCACCGAATGGCGACGCTTCCTAGAAAGGCTGGCGGAGATACACCGCAACCCGGCGACGCCCGTCACGCTGCTGTCGGGCGAAATCCATCTGGCGACCCGCGCGACGTTCGACACGGCGCCTGCGCCCATGCACCAATTGGTCGCTTCGGGCATCTCGCACCCAGCCCCGACCGTCGCCTACGCACTGGCGCTCGATGTCCTGGCTCGCTTCGGAGAGACCCCGCTGCCGGGCAAGCCGATCCGCTTGCATCCGCTGCCGGGGAAGACCTCGATTTACATCTCGCAGCGCAACTACTTGGTGCTCGAACGCTGGTCCGGTGAATGGACCGTGCGCTGGGAGCTCGAGAAGGACGGGAGCACGCCGCTTCTTCAGCTGTGAGAGACTACGTGCAGGCGATGCGGAGATCTTGCGCTTCGCGCCGAATGAGTTCCTGAATCTCACGAAGCGACGCCTGAGACGCTTCCTCTATCGCATTCGCATCACCAAGGTGCCGACGACCGCTCCTCTCGGAGCACTAGCTTGATGGCGGCGCACTTCGTCGATGAGATTTGAAGATCAATTAGAAAGGCAAAGCCCGATGTACGGAGGTTGCACCCTTAAGGAACGTGCTGCCGCATATCAGCGAACGCCGGAAGATTCTCGACGTCTCTCCTGGAATGATGCGCAACGTACTTGAATCCAAGGCGCCCTTGTACGGATGGCTGATGGTGCCGTAGCCCATCTTCCGGGGGGACGAGAGCGTGATTGCGAAGAAAATCTTGGAAGATGATCGTTTCGACCGGAGGAGTTCCGGGGACGACCTGTGAGTCGAGCCAGTCTAGGGCGGGAAGCTCGCGGCGCTCTCGTTGCGGCCGCGAAATTGGTTGATGAGCGCTTCACGTTAGCGGCAGTCGCGCGCTCCAGGGAATGGTGATCACTTCGTTTTGGCTATGCATAAGTAGGACGATTTGCTACGGAGGCAAATGACAGGCTCGATCCAACATTTTCCGCCTTTCCAACCGCGGCTTAAGATCCGCCGAGCGGTACTCTTGCTGATCGCTTTCGCCTATGTTTTCGTCGGCATACTCCATCATTGGGAATGTTATCACTTTCCCCCGGCGGGTGGAAGCGGCATCGATTATGCGACTGCTGACTCAGAAGGCGCCAGCCGCAGCTTCGTTGGCTCGCTTTGCGACGATTGTCCGTCCTGTTCCGGCGCCCTTCTCCCCGCCTGCGAAACCGGCGCCAGGATCAAGGCGATTTCCGAGAGAACGAATATCGGTTTCAAAATGCCGGCCCTTCCGGGCAAAAGGCCGGATAGTCCCCCACCTAAAATGTTGACCTGAACAAGTTTCGCCAGGCGCTCTGCGTCTCGATCGTTCGGTTTCAGGTAGGATATTATGTTCAATTCAAACGGTATCACGCGTATCGCGTGCCGGCCGGCTATGCGCGTGCGTGAGGAAATCACGAGGTCGTCTCATTGTGTTTCGCCGGACGGTGCGAGGATAGCCATCCCTTTCCGCAAGCGATGGCAGCCCAAAATGCAGCCTGTCGGCCATCGTGGACCTCTTAGGGTGCTACGATGACGAGCGGCAGACCAATGCTGACCGGGATGTCCGTGCCGGCGCGCGACGGGCCGGCGAAGCAGGCGCACGTCGGCCGAAGGCTGGTGTGGGACATCTCGGCCATCAGCGCCTGCATGGCTCGCATTGCCGATCTCCTCGGAAACAGAATAGGCGTCACGGGGTCGCAGTGGCTCACGATCATGACGATCGACGGGCTCGACCAAGGCGATGGCGTGTCTGTCAGTGACGTCGCTTCGATCCTGAACCTCGACACGTCGTTCGTTTCTGCGCAATCGAAGATTTTGGAAAAGAAGGGGATCGTACTCCGAACCCAATCCGCGGCGGATCGACGGATTGTCCTCCTGTCTCTGACCGAATATGCAGTTCCGAACTTGGAGGAACTTGACCGGTCCAAATACACCCTTGAGGATCACATGTGCGGCGGGCTGGAAGAGCGCTCGATCGAGGAACTCTCCGAAGCGCTGGTCACTATGCGCCGCCGCTTGAGACGGGCGGTGCTTCTAGTTGCCGCAGGCGAATAGACCACTCGCAACCGGTCGCATGGTGCGTAATCTGGTCGGAATCTTTGGAAATCGGCGCATAGATGCGACGATCGTGAAGCCTTCGGATGTGGGCTGCTCGGACTATCCGACTGTCGATCCGAGGAACGGCGTGTTAGGCGGTAGGTCACGCGGAACGACAATAAAGAGGGGATTTCTTTGCCGCTGTAATAGTATTCGCCAACAAAGTTTGGTATGTGGGTGGAATGGATCGTACAGCCTATCATGGTTCGCCGGTAAAGCAGTCGAGCGGTTTCCGCCGTTCGATGCTAATGTTCCTTGCCTTCGTCTATCTGTTCGTGGGCATTGCCCACAATATTTCATGCCTCGACCAGGTGGTCGCTTCGGGCATTGCTTTCGAGCAGATGTCCGATGCCAGCGATGACGGCACCAAGACCGGTATTGCCATCTGCGATCATTGCCCGACCTGCGCTCCCGCCATGATGCCGGCGGCTTCGGTTGCGTATGCCCCAACCGCCGTTCCTGCCGCGCCAGTCGTGACAGCAGCTTCAGTGATCATCGCCGGTCTTTCGCGGCTCGACACCCCTCCACCCAAATTCCTGACCTGAACGCATTCGCCGGGCGCGCGAGCGCCTAGACTCGGTCGTTCTTCAGGTTTCTAGATTCATGTCCATCAGAAGCGCCGCCACGCTCATCGCGTGCGCGACGACATTGCTTGTCAGTCCAGTGCTGACCGGTGTGTCCTACTCGCAGACCATCACTCTGCAGACCGCCTTGCAACGCGCGCTGACCACCAGCCCGCGTCTGACGGCGGCGGAACGCGATATCGGGATCGCCTCCGGCCAGCGCATCCAGGCCGGCGCGCTGATCAATCCGGAACTGTCCTATGAGCAGGACAACTCGTTCGGCTCACGTAACTATCGCGGGACCCGTTCGGCGGAGACCACGCTGCAGATCAGTCAGCTTTTCGAGCTTTTCGGCAAACGCGACGCCCGCATCGCGGCAGGCCAAGCGGGCGTCGAGACCGCCGCGATCCAGCGCAAGGCGATCCGCCTGGAGGTACTGGCCGAGACCGCAGGCGCGTTCCTCAATGTGCTCGGAGGACAGCGCCGCATTCAGATACTCGACGAACAGATCGCCGAGATCGACCGCATCACGCCGCTGCTGCAGCGGCGCGTGGATGCCGGCGCCTCTTCGGTCGCCGAGATAGGACGCGCGGAAGTGGCTTCGGCTCTTGTGAAGGCCGACCGTGAGCGCGTCCGATCGCTGCTTGCCACTTCGAGACGGGAACTGGCAGTGCTTATGGGGGACACCGCGCCGAAGTTTTCGGCGGTTTCCGGACGGCTGGACGCCACCGGTCGCCCGCCGTCGTTCAACGCCGTGATCGCGGCGATCGATGCAAACCCTCAATTGATGCGCTGGACCGCCGTATACGCGCAGCGCAATGCGGAGCTGCTGATCGCCAGGCTGCGTCCCTATCCGGACGTACGGGTCAACGCAGGCTGGCGCCACTTCAACGACACCGGCGACGACGCCGTCCGGCTGGGCGTCACCGTCGCGATCCCCGTTTTCGACCAGAACCAGGGGAACATCCTTTCGGCGCAGGAAAGCCTCGCCAAGACCCGAGCCGAGCGGGAGGCCAACCGCAATTCTCTGATCGTGCTGGCCGGGCGGGCCTACGACACCCTGCAGGGATCTCTGCGCGAGTTGGCCATCCTCAGGGATTCGGCGATCCCGAAATCGCGTCAGGCATCCGATGCGATCTTCGAGGGATATGGCCAGGGACGCTTCACGCTGCTCGAGGTCCTCGACGCCCAGGCCAGCGTCGCTCAGGCGCGCCTGCGCGAGCAGGAGGCCCAGCAGAACTTCCACGTCGCCGTCGCGATCATCGAGGGGCTCGTCGGCAATCCATTCGCACTGGCGCGGGAGAGCGCACGATGAAGAAACCTATCGTAATGATCGTCGGCGCACTCGCCGTTCTTGCGGCCGGTGCCGCGCTCTATGCCGCAACGCCCGGCAAGTCGTCCGAACCGGCCTCGAAGGAAGCGAAGCAAGAGGAGAAGGGACGTGAGGAGGAGGGCGTCGTCGAAATGGCCGACGCGAAGGTCTCGTCCTCGAACATCGAAATCCTTTCCGCTTCGCAGGCGACGTTGAACGACTCGATCGTCCTGAACGGCATCATTCAGCCCAATCAGGAGATGCTGGTGCAGGTCACGCCGCGCTTTCCGGGCGTCGTCCGCGAGATCAAGAAGCGCATCGGCGATCCCGTCGAGAAGGGCGAACTGCTTGCCAAGATCGAGAGCAACCAGAGCCTCACCACGTACGAAATGCGCGCTCCGATCTCCGGAACGGTGATCGACCGCCAGATTTCGCTCGGCGAGTACGCTTCCGAGCAGAAGCCCTCCTTCATCGTGGCCGACATCTCGACCGTCTGGGTCGACCTGTCCGTCTACCGGCGCGACCTGTCGCGCGTGAAGGTGGGTGATACCGTCGTCATCGACGTCGGAGACGGAGGAAAACCGATCGAAGCCAAGATTTCCTACGTCTCGCCGGTGGGTAGCAGCGACACCCAGAGCGCGCTGGTGCGCGCCGTCGTCCAGAACGAAGGCCTCCGCCTGCGCACGGGACTGTTCGTGTCCGCTCGGCTGATCCTGTCCGCAAAGAAGGTCCAGGTCGCCGTGAAGGCGGCCGCGATCCAGTCGGTCGAGAACCGGAACGTCGTGTTCGTCCGGAACGGGACGAAGTTCGAGGCTCGGGACGTCGAGATCGGCGCGCGCGATCCTGAAAACGTGGAGATCGTGTTCGGCGTTCTGGAGGGTGACAAGTACGCCGCCAAGAACAGCTTCATCGTCAAGGCGGAACTCGGGAAGGGCAGTGCCGGTCATGAGCACTAAATTCCGCCCTAGCGCGCCGTCGTCGCGCGCGCTCGCATTTCAGTATCTGCTCTCCGCCGTCGGGGACCGGCCGCACTACTTCGTTTCCGGAGCCTTGCTATGATCGATGCCATCCTAGCCTTTTCGGTCCGCCAGCGCTGGCTGGTGATGATCGGCGTCCTGCTGATGGCCGCGTTCGGAGCCTGGAATTTCAGCCGACTGCCGATTGACGCCGTTCCGGACATCACGAACGTGCAGGTGCAGATCAACACCAACGCGCCGGGCTACTCCCCGCTCGAAGTCGAGCAGCGCATCACCTTTCCCATCGAGACCGCGATGGGTGGCCTGCCAAACCTCGTCAACACCCGCTCGTTGTCCCGCTATGGCCTGAGCCAGGTGACGATCGTCTTCAAGGACGGAATCGACATCTACTTCGCGCGGCAGCTCGTCAATGAGCGCGTGCAGCGGGTGAAAGACGTTCTTCCGACGGGGATCGAGACGGCGATGGGTCCGGTTTCGACCGGCCTCGGCGAGATCTATCTCTACACGGTGGAAGCCAAGCCGGGCACGAAGAACGCCGAGGGCCAGCCGTTTAGCCCGACGGACCTACGGACGGTCCAGGATTGGATCATCAAACCTCAGCTTCGTAACGTCACCGGCGTGAACGAGGTCAACACGATCGGCGGTTTCGAGAAGCAATTCCATGTCCTTCCGGACACCAGCAAGCTCATGGCGTACCGCCTCAGCTTCCGCGACGTGATGGCCGCGCTGGCGGCGAACAATGCGAACGTCGGCGCAGGCTACATCGAGAAGAACGGCGAGCAGTACCTCGTCCGGACGCCCGGCCAAGTCGCGAACCTCGAAGAGATTCGGCAGATCGTGATCGGGTCCCGCAGCGGCGTTCCCGTGCGGATATTCGACGTCGCCGAAGTGAAAGAAGGCAAAGACCTGCGCACCGGCGCGGCAACCCTCGATGGCAACGAAATGGTCATGGGCACCGCGATGCTCCTGATCGGCGAGAACAGCCGGACAGTGGCGCAGCGCGTGGCCGCCAAACTGGAGCAGATCGGCAAGTCGCTTCCCGATGGCGTGACCGTCCGGGCGATCTACGACCGGACCCATCTGGTCGATGCGACGATCGCAACCGTGGAGAAGAACCTCGTCGAAGGCGCTCTGCTGGTCATCGTCATCCTGTTTCTGATCCTCGGCAACTTCAAGGCGGCGATCGCCACGGCGTTGGTCATTCCGCTGGCGATGTTGTTCACGATCACGGGCATGTTTGAGAACAAGGTCAGCGCCAATCTGATGAGCCTCGGCGCGATCGACTTCGGCATCATCATCGACGGTGCCGTGATCATCGTGGAGAACTGCCTGCGCCTGCTTGCCCATGAACAAGCGAAGCAGGGCCGGATTCTTACGCGAGAAGAGCGCTTCGAGACGATCATCGCGGGCTCGCGCGAGGTGATCAAGCCGAGCCTTTTCGGCACGTTGATAATCGCCGTCGTCTATCTGCCGGTCCTGACGCTGACGGGCGTCGAAGGCAAGATGTTTACGCCGATGGCGTTGACGGTTTTGATCGCGCTGTTGGGCGCCAGCCTGCTTTCGATGACGTTCGTTCCCGCTGCCGTCGCGCTGATGGTCACGGGCAGGGTGTCGGAGAAGGAGAACTGGTTCATGCGACTGGCCCATCGGTCCTACGTGCCGATGCTGGACTTGGCCATCCGCTTCCGGGCCGTGGTTGCCGTGGTTGCCGTAGTGCTGATGGTCGCGAGCGGATATGCGGCTTCCCGCATGGGCGGCGAATTTATCCCGAGCCTGGACGAGGGCGACGTTTCTATTCAGGCGATCCGCATACCGGGAACGAGCCTGACCCAGTCGCTGGAGATGCAGCAGGCTCTGGAGAAGCGTCTGCTGAAGATACCGGAGGTGAAGGAGACTTTCGCGCGCACCGGTACCGCCGAGGTCGCCACCGATCCGATGCCGCCTTCGATTTCGGACGGCTACGTGATGCTCAAACCGCGCGACCAGTGGCCGGACCCGAAGAAGCCGAAAGCCGAAGTCGTAAAGTCGATCGAAGAGGCTTCCGAGGAGGTCGCCGGCAGCAGCTACGAACTGTCCCAGCCGATCCAGCTGCGCTTCAACGAACTGATATCCGGGGTCCGGAGCGACGTCGGCGTGAAGATCTTCGGAGACGATCTGGAGGTGCTGACGCAGGTCGCCGGCCAGGTACAGACGGTGCTGCAGGCAGTGCCGGGGGCCGCGGACGTAAAGACCGAGCAGGTCGACGGTCTGCCGGTGCTGACGGTGAAGCTCGACCGCAAGGCCCTTGCCCGTCTCGGGATCAGCGTGACCGACGTCCAAAGCCTGGTCGAGATCGCGGTCGGCGGAAAGAGCGCCGGTCTCGTCTTCGAAGGTGACCGCCGGTTCGATCTGGTGGTCCGGTTACCCGAAGACAGGCGCTCGGACATCGAAGCGATGAAGGCGCTGCCGATTCCGTTGCCGCCTCTCGATGGCCAGGCCAAGGTGCAAACGGCGGTCCTCGGCTCTTCGCCGCTCAACCAGATGCGCTACGCGCCGCTGTCGGAACTCGCCGAAATCTCCGTTGCGCCTGGTCCGAACCAGATCAGCCGCGAGGATGGCAAGCGGCGCATCGTTGTTTCTGCTAACGTCCGGGGCAGGGATCTCGGTTCGTTCGTGACGGATGCCCAGAGTCAGATCGGCCAGAAGGTAAAGCTGCCTGCGGGGTACTGGATCGGGTGGGGCGGCCAGTTCGAGCAGCTCGTTTCGGCGACGCAGCGCCTGACGATCGTGGTCCCGATCGCACTACTTCTGATCCTGCTTCTGCTGTTCATCAGCCTGGGATCGGCCGCCGATGCGTTCCTGGTCTTCAGCGGCGTGCCGCTCGCGCTGACTGGCGGCATCTTCGCGTTGGTTCTGCGGGGCATACCCCTGTCGATCAGCGCGGGCATCGGGTTCATTGCCCTTTCAGGGGTCGCGGTGCTCAACGGTCTGGTGATCATCACCTTCATCGAGCGGCTGCGTCATGAGGGTAAGACCATCATGGAGGCCGTCCACGAAGGAGCGCTGACCCGCCTGCGGCCCGTCCTGATGACGGCGCTTGTCGCCTCGCTCGGTTTCGTGCCTATGGCAATCGCCACTGGCGCCGGCGCCGAGGTGCAGCGTCCGCTGGCGACCGTCGTCATCGGCGGGATCATCTCGTCCACCATCCTGACGCTTCTTGTACTTCCGGCGCTTTACATCCTGTTCCGCCGAGAATCATCGCCTGCCGAAGTCGAGGCGGTGCCTGTCCACGCCACCAAAGGAGACCACTAATGAAGAAGATACTGCTCGTCGTGTCCGCGCTTTTGTTCGCTGCACCTGCCATCGCGCAGCACGCGCATGAGAAAGGCCCGAATGGCGGCCCGATGGAGGACGTCGCCGGCGTCGATGTCGAGATGGTCGCCAAGGGCAAGACCCTCACGTTCAACGTCTTCGACGAAGCTAAGAAGCCGGTCGCCACTACGGGATTTTCGGGTACCGCTTTGCTGACCTCCGGAAGCGACCGAGAAGTGCTGCCGCTTGTTGCGGAAGGCAATGCGCTCAAGGCCGAAGCGAAGAAGGACATCGCCCCCGGATCTGCTGTCACGGTCACCCTCAAGGCCGCCGACGGAAAGTCGGGTCAGGCGAAGTTCAAGAACTAGGCCGGAAACTCGACAACCGATGGGAGCGCCGTATCGGCGGCGCTCCGAATGGACATCATGAACGACGCAACGAAATCAAGCGGTACGGGACGGGACCTGCGTCTCGATCTGTTCCGTGGCATGGCGAACTGGGCGATCTTCCTGGATCACGTGCCCAACAACGTGGTCGCCTGGCTCACCATGCGGAACTACGGATTCAGCGATGCGGCGGAACTGTTCGTCTTCGTATCGGGGTTCACAGTCGCTTTCGTATACTCGAAGATGCTGCGTGCGAAGGGGCTTCTCGCGGCGGCCGCCGGAATTCTCGGCCGTGTCTGGCAGATCTACGTCGCCTACGTGCTCCTTTTCGTATTCTATGTGGTCGCGGTCGGCTACGTCGCGCAGCGTTATGGCCACGCCCATCTGCTCGACGAATACAACATCCGCAGCCTGATCGCCGATCCGGTCGAATTCCTGAAGCACGGTCTGCTGCTCGAGTACCGTCCCCTCAACCTCGACGTCCTGCCGCTATACATCGCCCTGATGGCTCCGTTTCCCGCGGTGCTCTGGTCGTTGACCAAGGCGCCAGGCGTCACCTTGGCGGGCTCGATCGCCCTCTACGCGGCGGCCCGGTCGTTCGGCTGGAATCTGCCCGGGTACCCGTCCGGGTCGTGGTATTTCAACCCTTTTGCATGGCAGTTGTTGTTCGTGATCGGTGCGTGGACGGCGACCGTCGATCGCGGCACGCTGGATAGGACTTTGCGCTCGGGCATCGTGCTGCCGCTGGCCATCGCGGTCGTCGCGTTTTCGGCGATCGTGACCGTCGCGCTGCGCACTGGAAACGACTGGATGATGCCGGATACGTTGCGCCTCGTCTTCTCGATGAACGACAAGACGAACCTCGCCCCGTACCGCATCGCCCACTTCCTGTCCCTGGCAATCATCGTGGCGCGTCTCGTTCCGAGAAACGCGCCGGCGCTGGCTTGGCCGGTCTGGCGGCCGTTGATCGTCAGCGGGCAGCATTCGCTCGAAGTTTTCTGCGCGGGAACGTTCTTCGCAGCCGTCGCCTATTTCGCGCTCGACTTGGTCGACGGTTCGCTTCTGGCCCAATTCGTAGTGAGCGCGGCGGGCATCGGCGCGATGGTCGGCGTCGCCTACTTCCGGAGTTGGTCCAAGAAGAGCAGGTCGCTAGGCGAAGGCCAGGGCGCGGGAGAGCGCCCAATCGCGGATCCGGATGAACTGGTGGCCAACGGTAAGTCGATGAAGCCGATAGGAGGTTTCCATGGGCGATAAGCTGATGATCGGCCTTTCGGGATTGATGGCCCTGCGGCGTCACGTGGACACGCTCGCGAACAACGTCGCCAATCAGACCACATCGGGATTCAAGGCCCAAAGAACGCAGTTCCGCGAGTATCTGACAGCGGCCAAGGAGGGCGAGGCGCCATCCTACGAAAAGCGTTCGCTGGTGGACACCAGTCATTTCACTGACTTCTCCACGGGAGGACTCCGTGCGACGGGCAATCCGCTGGACGTCGCCATCACCGACGACGCGTTCTTCGTCGTAGATACGCCGGCGGGACGGCGTTACACGCGCTCGGGCGCGTTCACGCTGAACGACACCGGAAAGCTGGTAACGCTTGATGGCCTTCCGGTCGTGACGTCGACCGGGCAGTTAGTTGTCCAGCCGCGCGACGGTGCCGTCAACATCGGATCCGATGGCACCGTGTCGACGGCAAAGGGCCGCATCGCAGGCTTGCGGTTGGTAACGTTCGCGGATCGGCGGCAATTGCAGCCAGAAGGCAGCGGCCTGTTTTCTTCCGTCTCGTCTCCGGTCGATGTCCCTTCCGGAAAAGGAAGACTGGCTATCGGCGTCCTGGAGACGGCGAACGTCAACCCGGCCGACGAGGTCAGCAGGTTGATGGCGGCGACGCGCGCCTACGACGTGATGGCGAACGCCGTCTTCAAGGGAGATCCTCCTGAAGAGCTCCGCAAATTGGCGGGGGACAGCTGATGTCCCGGAATAGCATATTTCCTGGACCCGGCGTCGGGTCCCGTCGCGACTTCTATGTGCGCCCTCGGCTGCCGGCGCTGCCCATTCTGAATGCCCGTGTCCAGCGGGATACGGAGATACATCAGGACGCCACATCGTTTCTGGCGGACCATTTAACGAGATCGCGGAGATTGTCATGACGAACGTTGGTGGTGCCGAAGAGACCCGGATGCGCGTCGAAGGCATGGACTGCGCGTCCTGCGCGGTCAAAATCGAGAACGCGCTCCGGCGTGTGCCCGGAGTGACCGACGTCAAAGTCTCGGTCGCGGCCGGGAACGTGACCGTAAGACACGATGGTGCGGACATCGGCACGATGGGCTCTCGGATCGCCGGACTAGGCTACAAGGTCGCGGCTGCCGACAAGAAGGGCGTCCAAGCGTCTTATGACCACGGCGGTGCCTCTCATGATCACGACCATGACCACGGCAACGCGCACGGTCACGACCACGGACCAACCGACGGATCGTGGTGGCGGACTTCCAAAGGCATTTTGACGATCGCTTCGGGTGCTGCCTTGGGTGCGGCCTTCCTGGTGGGGAAGGTCGCGCCGGCGACGGAGAAGTGGGCTTTTCTGCTCGCGATGCTGGTCGGACTGATCCCGATAGGGCGCCGCGCATTCGCCGCAGCGGTCTCGGGAACGCCGTTTTCGATCGAGATGCTGATGACCATCGCGGCGATCGGCGCGGTCTTCATCGGCGCGACGGAAGAGGCCGCTGCCGTCGTCTTCCTGTTTTTGATCGGCGAACTGCTGGAAGGCGTCGCCGCAAGCCGGGCGCGGGCGAGCATCCAGGACCTCACCAAACTGGTCCCGAAGACGGCCAGGCTCGAAGAGAACGGCCAAGTCCGCGAGGTCCAGGCGGACACGCTGGTGGTGGGGTCGATGATCCAGGTCAGACCCGGCGACCGTATCCCGGCCGACGGTGCGATCGTGGCCGGTGAGAGTTCGATCGACGAGGCCCCGGTGACTGGGGAGAGCACGCCTGTCCGCAAGGGCCCTGATGAAAATCTCTTCGCAGGCACCATCAACGGCGATGGCCTGCTCAGTGTTCGCGTCACCGCCGCCGCGGCTGACAACACCATCGCGCGGGTCGTCCGGCTGGTCGAGGAGGCGCAGGAATCCAAGGCGCCCACCGAGCGGTTCATCGACCGCTTCTCGCGGTACTATACGCCAGGGGTGGTCGTGGTCGCCTTCCTGGTCGCTGTCGCTCCGCCCCTGCTTTTCGGCGGCGTCTGGAACGAATGGGTCTATAAGGGGCTCGCGATCCTTCTGATCGGATGTCCATGTGCCCTGGTGATCTCCACCCCGGCTGCCATCGCGGCCAGCCTGTCCGCCGGCGCCCGGCGCGGGTTGCTGTTGAAGGGCGGAGCAGTCCTCGAGCAGGTAGGCAAGATCACGATCGCCTGCTTCGATAAGACCGGCACCCTGACGGCCGGGAAGCCGGTCGTGACCGACGTGCTGTCGTTCGGCGCTTCTGAAGACGAGGTGCTGCGCCTTGCAGCGGCGCTGGAGACGGGTTCCAGCCATCCGCTGGCGATCGCGATCCTTGCCGAAGCATCTAGACGCGGGATCCTGCCGCCGCCGACCTTGGGATCGCAGGCGGTCGGCGGCAAGGGCGTCCGGGCCACCGTCGATGGCAGGCAGATATTTCTGGGATCGCCCCAGGCCGCTTTGGACATCGCCGTCCTGGACATCGAGCACCAAGGTCGCATCGCGGCTCTTAACGACGAGGGCAAGACGGTCTCCATCGTGGTGATCGGCGACGCGGCGGCGGGCGCCATCGCCATGCGGGACGAGCCTCGTCCCGACGCGGCCGTGGGTCTGAAGCTTCTGGGCGACCTTGGAATCCGGACGATCATGCTGACCGGCGACAATCGGCGCACGGCGACCGCCATCGGGAAGCAGCTCGGGATCGAAGCGAAGGCGGAGCTTCTGCCTCAGGACAAGCAGCGGATCGTCGCGGAATTCCAGGCGCAGGGCTTCACGGTCGCGAAGGTCGGCGACGGCATCAACGACGCACCAGCGCTCGCTGCCGCAGACGTCGGGATCGCCATGGGCGGCGGCACCGACGTCGCCCTTGAGACCGCCGATGCGGCCGTTCTTCACGGCAGGGTCTCCGATGTGGCCGCAATGGTCGACCTCTCGAAACGCACGATGCTCAACATCAAGCAGAACATCACCGTCGCACTCGGCTTGAAAGCCGTATTTCTCGTCACCACGGTGATCGGCTTGACCGGGCTGTGGCCCGCCATCCTCGCGGACACCGGGGCGACCGTCCTTGTGACGATGAATGCCCTGAGACTTCTGAAGCCGTCCAAGACCTAGCCCGCACATATTGAATCTAATCGAGGAGGAGAAAGACATGGGTTTCGATCAGTATCATGAGCCGCCGGAAGAACTCTCGCAGGAGACGCGCACCTTCGCACGCATGATCACCTCTCTGATCGAAGAGGCGGAAGCCAACATTTGGTACGAACAGCGGATGTCCGTCGAGCAGGACAAGGACGCGAAGGCGATCATGGCGAACGCCCAGAAGGAAGAGTTCAAGCATTTCGGCATGAACCTCGAGTTCCTGTTGCGAAAGAAGGGTGACTGGAGAAAGGAGCTTCAAGGCATCCTGTTCAAGGATGGCGACATCGTGGAGCTCGGAGAGAAGGCGGAGAAGAGCGTCGACTAAGAGCACCGTCGCGCGAAGGAGGGTGGCATGAAAATACGGTCAATCGTCAACTTGTGGGCCACATGCACGGCCCTCGTCATCATTGCATCCGCCCCGGCCGCGGCAAGCTTCGCCACGGAAAATCCGTGGGCGGCGGAACACATCGACAAGCTACCTCAAGACATCCGCCGCGAAGTGATTGGACGCGCGCGCGCCTGCGGAAGCAGCGCGTTTGCCGGGCACTATTTCGCGGTCTCGATCGAGGGGCGCGGGCAGCGGTTCATATCGCTGCATTTTGAAGACTTCTCTTGCGCTGACCGCGCGCAAATATGCCGAGGCGATGCCTGTCTCCATGAAATCTTCGCGGAGTCCGGCGGGCGGCACCGGGTAGTATTCAGCGCCTACGTGGAGGACGTCAAGATGACCAACGCGGGAGGCGTCGTCGGCATCGAGGTCTCGCAGGGCGGGAAGTGGCGGAATTTACTCTGGAGTGGACGGGCCTTCGTGCCGGTGAAAACGAGAGACGGACATTAGGAATGCACTTTTCGATACTGCAGCATCTTCACCTCGGAGGCGCGAATTTGAGCTACCGCAAGAAGTTCAGGCTGTTTTTTGTCGTTGCCATCGTTGTGCTCCTGCTCGGATGCGTCAAGACGGCCGTCCATTACTTCGGCATGGAATTCCTTGAGCTGAACGCTTTGCTGACTAGCGGGATCGGCGGCGCGATCTTCATCATTGGCTTTCTGCTTTCGAGCATCCTCGCCGACTACAAGGAAGCGGAACGCATTCCTGCGGATGTTCGCATGTCTATCGAAGCGATCGACGGAGACTTGGAATCCTTCTCGGCGGTCAGGCCGGAATTCGATCTGGCCGCCTGCCGCCAGATACTGGTTTCAATCCTCGACAAGCTTCGCTCCGGTCTTAGCCACGCGCACGACCACACGAACCTTCCGCCGGTGCTCGCCGAAATAGCGAAGCTCACCCCGATCCTGGGACGTCTCGAGGGCATGGGGATGGCGGCCAACTTTGTCGTCAGGCTCAGAGGAGCCCAGGATTTGCTTCGCAGGTCAATGTTGAGGATTTATCACATACAGCGCGTGGAATTTGTCCCGTCGGTTCATGTTCTCGTTCAGACCCTTGTCTTTGCGATCGTCCTGATGATGCTACTTCTGAAGACTGAAGGCGACCCCGCCTCGGCGATTATGTTCGGTTTCATCTCCTACATGTTCGTCTATGCCCTCTATCTGATCAGACTTCTCGAGCAACCCTTCGCAAAGGGGCACGGCTCGCTCGACGACGTCAGCTTCTTCCTTTTGGACGAACTCGAAGCCAGTCTGCGGAAATCTCTCGGAGACGTCGTACCGCCGCCAACCCACTTACATACGGAGACTTGAAATGCACGGCGGCGGATCGACAGGAACGGCGGCGGCCAAACACGCGACGCGGCTCGCTTGGGCGCTCGGCCTGACAGCGACCTATATGATCGCCGAGGTGATCGGCGGGCTCGTCACCGGCAGTCTTGCCCTGCTGGCAGACGCAGCGCACATGCTGACGGACGTCGGCGGACTCGGGCTCGCGCTGCTGGCCATCCGCTTCGCGGCCAAGGAGGCCACTCCGCAGCGGACATACGGCTACCTGCGGATGGAAGTGCTGTCGGCGCTGGCGAACGCGGTCGTCCTGCTGCTTCTCACGGTCTACATCCTCTACGAAGCCTACCAGCGCTTTCAGGCGCCCCCCGAAATTCTCAGCGGGCCGATGCTCATCGTAGCGTCGATCGGGCTCGTCGTGAACCTGATAAGCATGAAGCTCTTGGCTGGAGGCTCGTCCGAAAGTCTCAACGTCAAGGGCGCTTATCTGGAAGTCCTCGGCGACATGCTAGGTTCAATCGGAGTCATCGTCGCCGCGCTGCTCATGATGTGGAAGGGGTGGGTTCTGGCCGACCCCATCATCGGGGCGGGCATCGGACTGTTCATCGTCCCCCGCACCTGGATATTGCTGAAGCAAGTGACGCATATCCTCATGGAAGGCACGCCCGCGAACGTCGATATCACGCTGCTTGAGAAAAAGCTGGCGCGCATATCAGGCGTGACCGCGGTGCGCGACCTACACGTCTGGACGGTGACCTCCGGGTTCGACGCGATGAGTTGTCACCTCGTCGTTGCGGACATGTCCGGAGCCAGTGAAGTCCTGCGGGAAGCCCGGCGCGCCATGAAGGACGACTTTAAAATAGATCACACGACGATCCAGGTCGAAGATGAGGCCTTGAGAAGGGATGAGGCAGAGCTTCACGTGTAGCGCATCAGCGTGCCTAGTCATTCGTACCAACGAACCAGAGGTCAGCACATTCAGCCGGCGAAGACTTGAGGGGCGATGTCTTCGATGAGGTAGGCAGGATGCGCCGTCATCGACGAACGTCGATGCGGGAATGTCGAAATCGCGCAAGGAACTTCCTTCGATTGGAGTGCGACCGATGTTCTTGAGGCGGCCAACCCACGGTTTCGTTTCGATCTGTCTACCATTGAGGCCGAACGGAGAAACATATGCCGAAATACCGACACCAAGAGGCCGCGCCTGATTGCTCGATGGAAACCGTGATGAACCTCATCGGCGGCGGATCCTGGAAGGGCGTAATCTTGTATCGCCTGCTCGAAGGGACGCTACGTTTCAATATCCTGAAGGCACATATGCCGGGCTGTTCGCCCCGACTTCTCATGAAGGAGTTGCGCGAGCTGGAGGACGAGGGGCTCGTTAAGCGCGGCGTCTTCGCCGCGATGCCTCCCAGGGTCGACTACTCACTTACGGAAGAAGGGCGGTCGATCGGACCTCTACTGCTCGGTCTGTATGATTGGGGCACGGGCTGGCTCGAGCGCCGGGGTATTCCGACGTGCGTAGATCTGTCGAGGAAGCAATGAGATCGACCGCAAAACGAGTCTTTTGAGAACGATGATGACGACGTTGAATGAGCCACCTTCGACGAGCTCAGAGGGTCGGCCGAGCGTTGCCAAGAATGGTGCGTCGCCGCACCGAACCCGTGAGTACATCTGGCACCGTACGGACCGCATGATCTGTCCTACGCGGCTGCTGCAAACAGGCAAAAGCGAGATTGAAGCATGAATGCAGGCCAATTCACCGTATTGACGATAGGCGTTCTTATCGGAGGCACTTTGTCCGCGATAGGAGCTATCCTGTTAAGGGCGCCACCGGATAGCTATTGGTTCACTGTCGTAGGCCCCTTCGGCGCGGCCGCAGCGGGGGTCGGCCTTGCAATACTGGTAAGCCGCAGGCGGTCGTTGATCCGTGCACGCGGAAAGAGACCCGACGAGGTGAAACAATGATCTCGCGAGGCCACTGCCTCCGTGAGTTGGTGGCGATCTGTTAGAACCAAGACCGCCGCCGGCCTGATGGTGTGGGGGCGAACTAGCCGACCACGACGCCGACGGTAGACGTTAGGGGCATCCCAGCATGATTTGAAGATGGTCTGACTGATGTTGTCTGAAATTCGATGCCAATCTTGCATTTAGGAACGTAGATGTCGCTCGCCGCGAACGCTTGGGAAGCACTGTCCCACCTCGTCAATCTCGCGATTGCATATTCCCTTGCGTGGCCGATAGGCTGGAACCGGGAGCGCTCTGAGAGGAGCGCTGGCGTGCGCACCTTCCCGCTCGTCGCGATGGCTGCCTGCGGCTTCGTGCTCATAGCCGTGCGGGTTTTGGGAGCCGAATCCATGGGGCAAGCGCGGATCATCGAGGGGCTCATCACAGGCATCGGCTTCATCGGCGGCGGCGCCATCCTCAAGCACGGAACGAAAGCTCTCGGCACCGCGACAGCAGCCAGCCTATGGGCGATCGGCGCACTGGGAGCTGCGGTCGGCTACGGTCTCTACGATATCGCAGTCATATTGAGTGCTGTCACATACCTGACGCTTAGATATTCGGCTAAGGGCGATGGGGCCGACTTGCATGCGAAGGAATCAATGGCTGAAAAATAGCTTCATAAACGAGGCTCGCTGGCCGGACTGAAATTGAAAGATGTTTGAATACACCTGAACTTCGGGAGAAAGAAGCCATTGGCGGTGTTCGAAGGTGGGGCCGGCCTCGTCCGCCGACCCCCTTCCCCTCAGTTAGCTTGTTCCGTGCTCCCAATGCTTCGCGACTTCATCAGCCGATTTGCTGAGATGAACGTGCTGATCGACGTGATCGATCCAGGCAACGGGAATAAAATGATGGTGAGCCCCATCGGGCGAGCTTTGCTTCGTCAACTTGATCTTGTCCGCGCCGTCCATGTGATCGACTTTGCCTACTGTCTTCCTGTCGGACGACATAACATCCATGTGCTCTTTGATCTGAGAGGTATCGGTCATGATGACTCCTTCGGGTTCGGGAGTGAAAAACGCGCCGGAAGCGATTAGGTTGCGTTTTCATGCAACGCAAATTCAGCTTGAGGACCGGGATCGCTTTCTAATCAAAGAATCCGGAGCTGGCTGAGGCATTTCGTAGGATTTATCATGCTGACCACCTCCTTACGCGAATGGCTCGTTAAAGTCGGTTGGAAGATCGGCCTTGTCGTTGCTCTAGCGGCGGCGCTTGCACTTGGAACGAACGGCACACTTTCGTCGGCATTTCGTTACCTGGCAGGGTTCGGTGGCCTGAGCTCGATTGTGCAGGCGGGTCTTGCCGTTGGGAGAGGAAGACCGCTGGTCGGCCGCCTGTCGGAATGGCACGAAGCGATCGTGCTCTCGGTATTATCCGCCGTTTCGCATCTTATCGCCGTCCACATCGATGCAATTACATGAGGTAAGTGACACCCATCGCAAGCGCAGCCAAGGCCATGGTGGCGGTTGCGGTCCAGCCTAGCCACGTCAGCCAACCGCCGATCGTGAACTGACCCATGATCTTCTCGTTGGCGGCCATCAGCATCATCAGAGCCATCACCGGGACGGCGACGACGCCGTTGATCACGGCGCACCAGATCAGCGCCTTGATAGGGTTGATCGGCGTGAAGTTCAGCAGCACGCCTACCGCTGTCGCCACCACGATCGTCGCATAGAAAGCCTTCGCTTCCCGAGGCTGGCGGGCCAGGCCAATCGGCCACCTGCGAGCTTCGCCGACCGCGTAGGCGGCGGAACCGGCAAGCACGGGAATGGCGAGAAGGCCTGTCGCCACCACGCCCAACGCGAATATCGTCGCGGCGTAGTTTCCCGCGATCGGGCGAAGCGCCTCGGCCGCCTGGGCGGACGTCTCGATGTTGGTCACGCCGGAAACGTTGAGCGTCGCAGCCGTCGTCAGGATGATGGCCAAGGCGATGAAGTTCGAGATCCCCATGCCGATCAGGGTATCGATCTCGATCCGTTTTATCGCGTCCGGACCCTGTTCTGGCGCGCGCTTGAGGACCTGTCGCTCGGGCACGGAGCGAATGTCCTCGGCCTCTTGGGAGGCTTGCCAGAAGAGCAGGTAGGGACTGATCGTCGTGCCGAAGACGGCGACGATCGTCTGTATGTACTCGGTCTTCCAAACGAAGGTCGGCAGGACGAGCTCGCGTAGGGCTTCGCCCCAGTGGACATTCGCCATGAATAGGGTCGCAACGTAGGCGAGCAGCGCCAGAGTAAGCCACTTCAGATAGGATACATAGCGCGTGTATTGCAGAAGGACCTGAAGGCCGATGCAAATGGCGCCGAACAGCGCTACATAAAGGGCTCTAGGCCCCCCAACGACCAGACCGATGGAATCGGCCATCGCGCCGAGGTCGGCGCCGATGTTGATCGTGTTGGCGGTCGTCAACAGGGCCACAAACGTCTGCAAAAGCCAGTTCGGATAGTGTTGGCGAAGATTGCCCGCCAGACCCCGGCCGGTCGTCCTTCCGATTCTGCCGCTGATCATCTGGACCGCCGCCATCAGCGGGTACGTCAACAACATGGTCCAAGTGAGCGAGTACCCGAACTGGGCGCCCGCCTGGCTGTAGGTGGCGATGCCGCTCGGATCGTCGTCCGATGCGCCTGTGATGAGACCCGGACCGAGGGCACCGAGCAACCGCGGTTTGCTGCCGCTTACGACGGGACTGGGACCTGCCTTGTCGGTATCCTGCAAAATCATCTAGCCAACTCTCAAGAACATGGTCGAAGTAAAGCGCCCATTTTGGAACGACACGGAATGCTTTGAAAAGAGTTTCGTCCCGCCGGAACGGCGGCCCTCCATAATTCGTGACTTCCAAGAGTCATCGTCGAGCTTCGTTCCGACGGCAGGCGCCGGATTGAGATGCTAAAACTGCGCGCGCAGCCGGGCGCCGAAGATCGACACCGGTCCCCGATCCCGGTTGTACGCTGGATTTGCGATGAACTGATAATTCAAGGTCGCGCGCCATATCGATATTGGGAAGCTATAAGAGGTTTCGACTATCTTTTCAGGACCCGGATTGGGCAGCTTGCCGTCACCGACGAGGATGCCGAGCCCTCCGGCATCGAGATAGGAACGCCGCGCGCTTGAAATGCCGTTCACTACTCCGGCCAAAGCTACCGTGTCGTCCGGTCTCTTCCACCGGGTACCTGAGAGCAGGAGCCCTGCGGCGACTGTACTGTCGATGTCCGTGAACTCATACGACTCCACCGAACCGTCCGCGAGGCCTGCGCGTGCGAAGATCCCCAGATCATCGGCAATTTCTTGTTCGATGTTCAGGCTGAGCCCCGAACGGCTGCGATAGGTCCGGACGGAGGCGGTGTCGGCCGGCCCGCCGATCGCCTGGGCAAGCGCCACGGCGTCGTCGAAGCGCCCCATGCGCCCCCTCGAGACGAAGCCGGTTACCGCGATCTTACCGGGCTTGCCCAAGATCTCATGCCTGTGTTCTGCTTCCCCGACCAGCTGGAATTGCTCGAAGCGTGGATCGAGCTCGGAACTATTGGGCACACGGGACAAGTCGAAGACGCCTCCACGGAACGTCCAGGCTCCAGTGTACCATTCGATCGCCGCGCCGTACGTGTAGCCCCAGGCATCCGCCGCATAGTCGAAGGTCCCGGTGTCCACCAGCGACCAGTTCATGAAGTCCTTCCGTGGGTCGTGCGCGTATTTGTTGGTGTCGAACACGTCGGTCACGGCGAACTTGCCCACTGTCAAGACGATTCGATCGTTCATCTGGGTGCCCGCGAACTGATTGATGTCGCCGTCGACCTTCTTCTTTTCGCCGCCTAGGTCGAACGTCTGGCGAAAGAAGGCCCGTGGTATCCGCGCATAGGGAACGGCGGAGCCGACCTTGTAAGCTTCGCCGCTGGGAAATCCCGCGACGCCCAGCGTCGAGCTGAGACCGAACCCCTGATCGATCTCCGGATTGATCCACAATTCACCTCCCTCCCATGGCCGAATGCCGGCATAGAGGGTGACGTCCCACGTCTCGCGGGTCTGGTTGGGAATGAGACTGTTCGCGCCGCGATACGGAGTGCGGAAGGGCGCTGCATATTGCTACAGATACGTTGTCTGCCCCCGCAAACTGAACCAATCGGTTTCCAGTGGCTTCACTCCCTCGGAGAGCAGTTGCCGGTCGTCCCCGCCAAGCCGATAGTTGAACCCTAAGCGTGCCGTATGGACCGTCCAATCCGACGTGACCTGCTGCGCGCCTCGAGAAAATGTCGCTGCTTGCGACCCGAACCTCGTGTCGAGATACTCGAATTTTGCCGACCAGTTTGGTGTCAACCCGAATTCCGCCCCCGCGCCCCATGCATAGCCAAGTCTGGTCAGATCATGTATCTCGCCATCCGATGCCGCGAGCGGTTCAAGCGTCACCTGATTTTTGGTCCATGCCAGACCACCCGTGGCATAGAAAAGCCATGCTCCTGGCGCATAGCCAAATCTTGCGCGCACGGTGCCGGAGGTCTGTACGGCCTCATTCAGCATCGACAAGGGCCGCACCGAGGGCAGGGTTGCATTCCCCTCGATCGTGCTCGGAAAGGATATGTCGGCTTCGAAGCCGGCGACCAGGCGAGAGGGCAGCGCATAATTGAACCCGGCGGCGAGTCCGATCGCGTAGCTGCCCGTCCCTTTAAAAGCATCAAGATCGGACGTGCTCAGCGCCCCGGTTGAAATCGAAGATGCAGGGCTGCTCGATGAAAACTGAGAATTTACGACCGAATAGCCAACGTTGGCACCCATGAATGGCCCGGACCAGTTTATTCTATTTTTAGACTGAGCTCGGCTCACATCTGCGACCGCTATGTCAGATGCAATCTCTGCCACACAGACAACGATGACAATGATTTGCCTCATATCAACCCTCTACAGATTGACGGAGAAAGGGCATGCTGCGCTGCGTTTGGCAACGGGAAAGTATGTCATGACGATGGAATGGGAGTCGTAAGCCTTGCCCCGCTGTTCTCGACTTGCCGGCGGCAGCGGTCGTCCGATCCATCGTGATCTAGGCGGTGCTCCCGTGGACCCCGGCACAGGCGGCCATACTCAATGCCGCACCGCTTTACGTTGTTTTTGCGGAACTGGCCCGCGGGCGGGCCTGGTCATCGCCCGTATCGCCGGCTTGGGGGCGCCCGCCGGTCGCGCCGTAGCGTTCAGCGGTGCCACACGCAATCCGCTCGTCGTCCTCCCCCTTGCGCTCGCCGTGCCGGGTGCCATTTCGATAATATCGGCTGTCATAGTAGCGCAGACGCTGGTGAAGTTGACCGCCTCGCTCGTCTACATCCGGCTAATGCCGCTATCCGGAAGTGACGGCGACGAAGCCGCGTATTAGAATTCTTCGGCCGCTAAACCGTCCGTCCGGCGAAGGTCGGTGACCCCAGATCCGCAGGTCCATGGAGGGCGCAGTGTGCAAGCTGCGAACCGCTTGGACCAAGGACGACTTGGGCTTCATTTGAATGCCAAACTCGTCGCCAACCGAAAGAGTTTTGAATGTACACGCCGTGTTCATCCGCTCGCATAAGGCCTGCCGAAAGTGGTGCCAGAACGATCCTGCACTTGTCCTTTTTTCCGATGCTTGGGCTGGCGCTCGTCTTTATGATCTCGGTCGTTTTGGCGACGCCATCTTCGGCCCAGAGCACCGCGCCCCAGACCATCTGGCGCCTGCTGGATTACGTCGCGGTCGACTACCCCGAAGCCGTCCAGGACGGAAAGATCGTCAGTCAGACCGAATACGACGAGATGAAGGAGTTCTCGGCGACGGCAAGCAAGCTCATCGGCGGCCTTCCGGAAACGCCGAACAGCCCGGACCTGAAAGCGAAGGCACGCGCGCTGGAGCAGAACATCGCGTCGAAGGCCACGCCTGCTGAGATCGCGGTCGCCGCGCGCAGTCTGGGTGTCGACCTCGTGAAGGCCTACCCCATCCCGCTGTCACCGGCCGCAGCGCCCGATCTGGCGCGTGGCCAGGCCCTATACGCCCAGCATTGTGGGGCCTGTCACGGCGCAGACGGAAGGGGGGATGGAGCTCAGGCCGCCGGGCTCGAGCCTCCGCCGATCGCATTCACGGACGCGGCCCGGGCCCGCGAACGCAGCGTCCTCGCGCTTTATCAGGTGATCGAGCAGGGAATCGACGGCACCAGCATGGCAAGCTTCGCCGATCTGCCGGCGGCCGACAGGTGGGCATTGGCGTTCTACGTCGGTACGCTTGCATACCCGGCCGACATGGCGACTCAAGGCCAGTCGATCTGGGATACCGAACCTCCGCTGCGTACCCAGTTCGATCTTCAGAATCTCGTCGGCCTGCGCCCCGCGGTCCTCGCGTCTCAGATCGGCGATGAAAAAGCGCGGCAGCTCGTCGCCTACCTCAGACGTCATCCCGAAGCGACCAAATCGGCGGTTCCAGCCGCGGCCTCGCTCACTCTGGCGCGCACCCGGCTCGACGAAGCCATGGCAGCGTACCGCAAGGGAGAGCGTAGGTCCGCCACCGATCTCGCTCTGTCGGCCTATCTCGACGGTTTCGAGCCGGTGGAAGCCATATTGTCGGCTCGCGACAAGCCGCTCATGATTCGGATCGAAAGTGCGATGGCGGACCTGCGGTCCGCCATCGCGCGGAGCGATCCCGCGGACGTCGTGGCCGGCCGCGTCGCGGCGCTCGACGGATTGTTCGCGAACGCCGAAGCCGTGCTCGGCGCAGGGGCTGCGTCGCCGACCTCGAGTTTCCTGGCATCCTTCACGATCCTTGTCCGAGAAGGGCTCGAAGCGATCCTGATCGTGACCGCGATGCTCTCGTTTCTTGCCAAGGCCGACCGCCGGGACGTCCTGCCATACGTGCACGGCGGCTGGATCGCCGCGCTCGTCGCCGGCGCTGGCACATGGGGCGCGGCCACCTGGCTGATTTCGATCAGCGGGGCGAGCCGCGAGCTGACGGAAGGGTTCGGCGGCGTGTTTGCTGCTCTGGTGCTATTGTGGGTCGGCATCTGGATGCACGGCAAGAGCCACGCGGATACTTGGCAGCGCTATATCCGCGAGAGACTAGGTAGCGCGCTGAACCGGCGCTCCGCGTGGTTCCTGTTCGCGCTCGCCTTCATCGTCGTCTACCGCGAGGTGTTCGAGACGATCCTGTTCTACGCAGCGATCTGGGGGCAGGGAAATGGTGGTGCCGTCGTCGGAGGCGGGGCCGCCGCGACCGTCGTGCTGGCATTCATCGCTTTCGTGATTCTCCGGTACAGCCGCGCGCTCCCGATCGGGAAGTTCTTCGCGTACAGTTCCGGGCTGATCGCCGTGCTGGCCGTGGTGCTTATGGGCAAGGGATCGGCGGCGCTCCAGGAGGCTGGCTATCTGCCTGTCACTCTTTGGGCTGGCGTTCCGAGGAGCGAGTTGCTTGGCCTATATCCGACGCTGGAAACAATCTCAGCGCAGCTCGCCATTGTCGTCATGCTGACGATCGGATTTTTTCATAACCGACGCTTGGCATCTGCCGAGAGACCGGCTTAGAGTCTGTCGAGCTTCTCGTCGTTGGATAATGCAGAACAGGTTTGATGAAAAACGTATGTCCATCCTGCATTGGTTCGACTGCCGCGTCGCTCTGTCGCGGGAACAGCGGGCAAAAGAAACATTGGTCTGTGCTGGGAGCCACTAAAGGAACTACGATGATGATTTTAATAAATGCCACCCTCTTGACAGCAGCCCTATCCTTCGGTGGTACGCTCGCGAGCACCGGCGCAAATGCCGCTCTGCAGCCGTCGCAGAAGGCGACTTCCGGAAAGCCGGACAATGCAACCGACATCAGCGCCAGTCGACGCCATCATCATCACTCGCATCGCCGACACGTGCACGGGCAACAGCACTATGTCACTTACCCGCGTACGTATCAGCGGTCGTACTATCGCCAGCCGGCGTATTCCGAAAACTATGGCTACGGCGATTACGGCAGATATCAGCCTTCCTACTATGGTGCAGGCTACTACGGCAGCTCGTTCGGCGGCTTCGGAACAAGCTACAGTTACGGCAGCGGCTTCGGACATGGCCACCACGACTTCGGTCACGGCGGCGGGCATCACGGCGGCTACATCGGTCACGGTGGAGGAGGCCATGGCGACGGCGGTCATGACCACAGATAAGTAAGCCTCGGCCAATTTGAACGGGCGCCTTCGGGCGCCCGTGTACACACGGTGGGCGATGTCATCGCGCCACAATATATAGGACTGACAACGGATCGCGATTCGGGGCGGAAGATTGAAATTGCCGCTTCAGATGAGGAATTACAACCGGTTCCGTCAAATGTTGGGCAACTTGTGCGGCATCGTTCGAGATCTATCGAATCGACATGGCAGGCGACCTCTCTACAGCAAAAAAAATGCAACGACGTCAAACAAAGGCCGCGGGCAAACTTTGACGCGATCTGCAACAGGATGCGCGCCCCTATCTTCTTCAAGGGCTGAGTTGTCTCTTCTGCGATCGGCGGAAAAGGACTGAATTTTCTCAGGTAGACACGGGTGAGAAAATAATGAAGTTGCAGATCGCAGGGCGGTCAGTCAATTTGCTCCGTCACAGGATCAGCTTGAGCCTCGAAGATGACTTTTGGGTTGCCTTGAAAGAGATCGAAGACGAACATAAGTCAAGCTGTTCGCTAGTCGAGCAAATCAACGGATGGCGCGAGTTAGGTATTCAGTCTCGGCGCTGAGGCAGTTGGTGCTGCTCGAAATCTACCGGAACCGAACAGGATCCCACCCATGCAGTTCCCGCCAACTCTAGCCCTACGTTCGCGCAGTAGGCGCAGGTTGATTTTATGTTCCGCGATGGGAACGCGCCACGAAAGAGTTTTTGCAATCGATGATTGAGGATTACGTTTGGCGTGAAGACGTCGAGGCGCTGGCTTTCCGGTTTGGCGGGCGCGACGGTTTCTGCGTGGTACACCGTCACGCGTTCCGAACGCTGCTGAGACGGTTGCCGTCCGAAAAGGACTGCTCCGAATTCTTCATCGGTCACCGAGAGACCTTCGAGGCCGCGGCTTGCGCCAAGGTGCTGCGCGCCAAGATCACCGATTTCGACAATTTCCACATCACCAGTCGGGACGTGTTGAGACAGATGCGTAAATCAGGTCTCGCGCCGACTTGTATTACATGTTAGTTTGCGGCCGAAAGCAGGAATGTCATGAGCAACGCCCACACCTTGAATCCAGAATCGGACACCGCGATCCGGGTGACGACCACCGCCAACGTCGTAGTGCAGGCGGCCATGGCTATGGCGCTCGGATTGATCGTCGTCGGGATGGTCGGATTCTCCCATATAAGCGCCGTGCATAACGCCGCGCACGATGTCCGCCACGCCAACGCTTTTCCCTGCCACTGACATTCGGTCCGATTTCCGATGTCCGTTTTCAGGTCTATCGTATTTTCCGCCGTGCTGGCCGGCATCGCGGTCGGCATAACGATCACAGCCGTCCAATCCATCGGCACCATTCCGCTGATCCAGCAGGCGGAAACCTACGAGAAAGCGCTGGGTGCCACGCACGGCCATTTTATGAGCGAAGCCGTGGCTCTGGAGAGTGCGGCACCTGCTGCCGCGAATAGCCACCATGCAGCGGAATGGGAGCCTGCCGATGGCTTCCAGCGGACGAGCTTTACGCTCGGCGCCAACATCCTGACCGCGATAGGATTCTCCCTGCTCTTGGGAGGCGCCTTCACGTTACGTCGTCACTCCGTGAGCTGGCGTGATGGCATGATATGGGGGCTCGGCGGCTTCGTAGTCTTCACCGTAGCGCCCGGATTGGGGCTTCCACCGGAACTTCCAGGCATGCCGGTAGCGGAGCTCGCCGCGCGTCAGTTATGGTGGTTCTCCACCGCTGCGGCGACGGCGGCCGGCATCTGCCTGCTCGTCTTCAAGCGACAACCGTGGGCCGCGGGTCTTGGTCTCGCCCTGATTGTCATCCCCCATTTGATCGGCGCGCCGGTCGTCGCCGCTGCACATACCGACGTCCCCGCAGCGCTGTCACACAGGTTCGTCGTGGCGGTAACGCTGACAAGCTTAGTGTTTTGGGTGTTGCTCGGCGTCTCGACCAGCGTTGCCGTTCGGCGGCTGTCCAACGGCCCATAGAATTGATGCGACTGGAAACCCGAATTCCATGGCGCTGCCGACATCGTCTTGTGGGATGACTTGCAGCGATCCTCGCCCCCGTCGGTCACGGCAGGCGATAGGTTATCGACTGTCGTAGAAGGAAATGCTGCCGCTTGCGGCGCCCGGCATGCGGTACGGGTCTGTAATTCAGGAATGCAGTTCTGGATCAGGTGGGCATGATGCAAGTCCGGATAGCTGCGCTTGATCACCCGACGCGATCCAGCCCAAGGGTCAGATGCAAGTCGCTGAACGCATAGGATGGATGGCGTCTTTGAATGACCTTCATAACTCTTCGACGGCTTCCCAATGTAAAACGTTGCAGCGAACACCATGATCGGCAAGCAAGCGATGGCGCCATTGCGCCTCGTTCATGCAGACTGGTTATCATGGCAATGCCGTAGCCAAATCGTGCCCGCACGGTGCCGAGGTCTGTACGGCCTCCTTCAATATCAGCGTCTATAAGGGCCGCGTTGGGGGCAGGGTCGCATTCCTCTCGATCATGCTCAGAAAGGATATGTCGGCTTCAAAGCCGGCAACCGAGGCAAGAGGGCAGCGCATAATTGAACCCGGCGGGGGGGCCAGCGCGTAGCTGCCCGACCCTTTGAGCGGATCAATGTCGGAGGACGTAAGCGCAGCGGAGCGGATTGCTACCCAATGTTAGGGACGGCATGCCCGGAGATGCCGTGAAGAAGATGTGATTTTGCCACCCAGATTGAACGCCATTATTGCCCAGGGTTCGATATGCGGCTTTCATAGGTTCAGGAGCAGAAAGAAACGACGTGGTCAATGGCGACCGGAATATGGGAGGTAATCCCGTTTAATGAAACTTTTTTCTACCTTTCCGGAGTTCGCGAACTGTCTCGCTCCTGCTGAGGAGCCCGGCGGCTTCGATCGTGTGACCCAAGTCTGCTTTTAATTGCCGCAATTAATTGCGCGACCTTTTCTGGGACGGTGCGGCTCAGTACATTGGAACGTCGTAAGAAACGCCGGAGAGATTTAGCTCGATCAATGTCCCCGCCGATATTGCGCGCAATCTCAACAGCTCGTTTGACCGATGTGGCAATTCGACCAAGATGAAGTGATGGCCGCTGGGATATGAGAACGATTTCGCCACTACGAATAAAATTCAGACGATCCCGCACGTAGTCGACGACATTCGCCTTCTCTGAGTAAGATCGCGACTCAGCAAATAATTGTTCTCTGGCAACAAAATCGGATGGAAATCTTTTCAACTCCGGCCGCTTCTGAACTGCGGCTGCGGATAACCGATCTTTCTCAACGATGATTCGAGCCTCTTTTCGATGGCGAGTGAGCCCTACATAAACCTCCCTCGCGTTGGTCTGCCTCGCTATGTGTAAAACGGATGCTGCTGCTGTGCGACCTTGCACCGAGTACGCGGTTCCAGCGTACGCCAAGCTAATCCGCGGCGGCGACTTCGCGCTACCGGGATATTGTCGAACGAAGGATGACCACATGTCGTCGACCAGCCGGCCATCTTCGAGCCTAATAGTTATTCGCAGACCTTCCTTCGTTTCCTGCATCGCTTCAACTCTGCCGCGAGTACCATTTCTAATATTGTACTGCTCTAAGTTTTCGCCGAAGCGAAGCTGGTCGCCGACGGCTAGGTCAATCGAAACGACCTTCTTATCTCGATCAACTGCGCGCAACGTGAATTCCGGTCCCTGCAAGACGCCTTCAGAGAGCAGTTTAGTTCTGGCTGCACTATTGAGTTGTTTTGCATCGGAATTACGACGTGTGATGATTAAAACGTCGCTGCCGTACTTTTGGCGAAGCTCAGTCCATGCTTCGATTGTCCGATCTCGGGCTACGGCTTCACCAGAAACAAGTTCGATCTTATTTTTGTTGGCGTAAGCTCTCAGACCTGCCTCGGAGTCTCCCTGCGCCATCACTGTCGATGCCGCTCGTTGCCACGGGACGAGCTGACGGCGGATTTCGGACAAAATCGTACGACGCGAAACAACATCTGATATCGCCTTTAGACCGCTGCCTCCCGCCACGGATTCGAGCTGACGCCTGTCGCCGAAACAGACCACCTTTGCCCCCGCGTCTCGCGCAGTATTCAGGGTGAACGCGAGATCGTGAATGCCTGCCATTGCAATTTCGTCAACGACGATCAATGTGCTTTTGTCGACGGTCTGGCCGAGACCTTTGCTGTGGTCGTATCTCCATTTCGCAATTGCGACGGCTTCAATACCGCACGATCGTGAAAGTTCGTCTGCGGCAATCCAGGTTGGTGACAAGCCTAAAACGCGGAGGCCGGAACTATGCGCAGCGGCTACCAGAGAATTTGCAAGAACTGTTTTCCCTGTACCCGCAGCCGAATCACATATGGTTACACCGTCGCGGTTACATGCAAATCGAACGGCCTGGGACTGTTCTTCTGACAGATGGGATGCGTTATCAAGAACGATGTCGAGAGCCGCATCGTCAAACCAATTTCTCTCATTCGGTCTGTCTGCTGCTCTGAGAAGGCTCGCCTCGGCCGCTGCGATCGTTGGCGTTGTCCAGCATTCCGCCAAATCTTCTTGGTTCAATTTAAGGAGAAGACCTTGCGTCTCGTGCAAACTGAGTTCCGAGATGACGTCGTCGATTCCTTTCGACATAAACGTTGCTTCTGCCAGTGAACGAACGAGGAGCTCCTTTCTGCTGACAACGCTCTGATGTTTGAAAAGTGCGGACGCTGCGATCGCGACAGGACCGCTTCCTTCGATAGCCGGTGGATCAAAATCGCGATCAATCTGTTGCTCTTCGTTTCTCTGCGCGACGAAGTCGCGCGTAGCAACCCAGGGATCAATCTTGAACTGGGCAAGCTCATCTTTCCAACGCTCCTCCAGGGCTTCACCGACAGGCACTTCGCTTTTTGCGCCACGCGTGGAGAGAGCTGCGATTTCTTTTTGAGCGGTGCTGGCGTCGCGGCCGACCAATTCCTCGATTTGTAAAGAGCGTTTCGAGAAGCTTCGAATCATGTCTTCATGAATTCCGGCGATTTCAAATTGCCCTCGGCCGGCGGCACGTAGCTGAAATTCACGCTCACTTAAACTTTTGGCGAGGCTGCTACGATAGACGAGTCCAAGGACCATCAGGTTCTGGAAAGCCTTTTTAGGTTCAAGTGTGCGGAATTTGTCACGTGAGCCGCTTACGTTGAGTACCACGGAGTGCGTGTGAATATTCGGGTCGCCTTCACGCGAAGTAAAATGGTCGAATCGCCCGACGATAACGTCGTTGGGTTCTTCCCGGAGGTAACCGCCTTCTCCCAGGCGAACTTGGAGCATTTTGTCGTCAACGAGAAATTGCAAGGCTTTCTCGACGGCGTCGCGGTGAATCTCATGCAGCATCTCGCGTTGCTGTTTATCGCCGGCGAGCCACAAAATCGATAATGTTTTCGGTGCCGAGAAGGTTATATCCCAACCGGCGCGGTGCATTGCGCCGGAACCGCGAACAAGAGGTTTTCCAGTCGTGGGGCTATTGCCTGCACACAAGTCGCGAAAAGTGTCGCGATCGATTTCGGCTCCGTGCCGGACGATCCGCTGGCCACTCGACCACCATAGCCCACCACCGTCGCGCACATAATACTCGTCCCGTGCGTGCGGACGTGCTTCACGATTGGGATCATTGACATAGTACAGGCCGGCGTCTCTTCCGGTGCCGAGAGCATGAAGAGAGGCCGTCATGGTTTTACGGAGGCGTACTTGCAAAGGTGTGAGAGATCGACTTGACCGCTTTCCGCGGTTGCTTCACCAATGAACTCCGCGAGCTCGACGAGCGCTTGGTCAACGATCTCTATTCGCTCGAAAAGCAGCCGATGCCGGGTCGCAAAATCGAGGTGTTGGCCGAGACACTCGATGATCAACTCCTCCACTGGAATCTTGGCGGTCTTTGACGCTTTCTCGAGTCGGTCAGCAAAATCACGGTCCACCTGGAATTTATACTCAACCGAAGGCATAAAAAGTTCTCTCGTACAGCTATTAATAGAACAATCTATCCTTAGACCTCGCACCCCGCGGGGCATACGGCAAGCCGCTCCGCAAAGGGCCTTTGGCCTGGGTTAAGCAATTTAGTGCGTATGGTGTGCAAATAAGAATAAATGGTAATTGACTAGTCCTGACACTGGTAACCGCTAGTCCCACTAGTGCTGGCTAGTTTAGCTTTGCGGCCTATAGTCTGGTCCGCAGATGTCCCTCGATCCCAAACAACTCCGCCAAGACGCCAGACGCCTCCAGGACGCCCGTCCAGTCGGTCGGGAGAGCACGGGCACGACCAAAGCCATCAGGACCGCCCTGCCGGTCATCTACCAGCTACGCAAGGACGGCGTATCCTGGCCGGCGATCGCTGAGGCTCTTGCCGCTCAAGGCGTCGTACAAGGCAAAGACCGGATACCCCTGACGACGAAAAGGCTCACAGCGATTGTTAGCCAGATCGAAGATCAAGACCGCAAAAAGGCAAGCAAGGCCAGCAACCGCGTCAGGAGCGACACCCCGCTTCTTCCAACCGGGCCATCCCTTCGTCCATCTCTGTCACCGGATCTCGCAACGCGTCCCTTGCCGCCTGATTCTCAGCCGTCTTCGACCGAGGACGAGCTTCGTAGCGCGGCTTATGAAAACATCAAAAGCGTATTGAAAAAGGACTAATCGATGGCTCGTATTTTGTTGATCGCGCAAGAAAAAGGTGGCGTTGGCAAAACGGTTTTCGCGCGCGCCCTCGCCGAAGCCGTTGACGGTGCTCCCGTCATCGAGATTGACTCGAGCCATCGCATGCGTGAACTGGGTGACCGCGTAAAGTTCTTCAAAATGCGTGCGGACCGGGAGGCGATCGAGAAGACGGGTGGGAAAGCCTCACGCGCCGAGTTCGACGCCGTTCTGAGCGCGATCGAGAAAGCCTCGATAGCAACCATCGTTGACGTCGGCGCCAACACGTCCGTGACGTTCCTCAAGGTCCTGTCGGAAGCCGCCCCCCTCTTCGCAAGCGAAGGCATCGAGTTCGGTGTGTGCGTGGTGGTGACCAACGAACCGGGCGCCCTCGCTGAAGCTCCGAACCTGCTGACGCTCGCTAAACCGTGGGCCAAGGCTCTCTTCCTAATCGAAAATCGCCTGCACGGCGTCGTGCTCCCAAACGCGCTCAAGAAGATGACCGAAGGCGTCATCGTTTCATCCTTTGAGCACCAGTCCCTTGAGGAAGGTGCGGATGGATATTTGCAGGCCGGCGGTTTATCTACAATCGCCAAGCTCGATCCGGCGAAGCTGCGGGAAAAGCATGGGATCGGCCCTTCCCTTCGCATCCATCGCGATCTCGAAAAATTCCGGCTGGAGGCCATGCAGGCAGTGAGGCCGCTGGCTGAATGGCTGGTTGGGTAACGGGCATGCCCACCGCAAAACAGCAGATGGAGGCGAAGTACGCCGAAGCGGCGGAGCGCTTCGCGCGCGTACTCCACGCTGTAGAACGCTCAAGCCAGGCGCGCCTAAATAAATTATTACAATTGCTGCCGAGCGAGCGGATCGCCCACTTTGCCGATCCGCTGCTCACTCGCGCAGACGCTTTACGATTGACACGTTCGTTGAGGACGGACCTTTCGTCCCGGCGTCATTATCGCGCGCCACTCGCAGCGAGAGTAAACGCGATCTTCAAACGTATACAAATTGGCAGACTTTTCTCTTCGACCACACTGCTGTTTCTTACCATGGCGTCGATTTACAGCTTTATCGCCTGGCACAACACGGCACATCTGGCAGCAATTGCACGACCGATCGATATTCCATTCGTATATCCCGATGGCTCGACACGTAAGTTGAGAATGGGAACTGATAAGCCTTGGCAGCTTCTGCGGATCCGGGGTAACCACGCGGCATTAAGACTTTGGTTCCCGGGGCAAGGATACCAGGAAATAGAAGTGCCATCGGAGATTATTATAAGACCGTAAATCGCAATCGGCAAACTCGCAACAGACCAATCGCCGGCTCGCTTCAAACAAACGCGTCGTTTTGCGCGGCTCACCGATCTGACGTCGGTCGAAGGACATATCTGACTAACAATCCCATATAACCCTTGAGCGATGCTGGGTGCAATCAAAGCACAAATATCAAGGTGACTTTCATCAATTATAAGCGCCCGACCGGCTTCACGCCGTCAATGATTCCAAGAAATCGTTTGTCAGTGAGGACATCGGTCTTTCTGAGTCGAATAGGATGGCGAGCATAGTATCTGCTGTTGGGAAACACGATGACTTCACTTTCCGAATTCGTGGTGAGCTCTTCCTTTGTCATCAGTCGAGCTGCTTGCGACGCTGTCGATATCGAGGGTTTATCGCCCTTTTTAGCAACGGTTTTTGTTTCGACTAACACTGTGAAGTCGCCGAGTGCTCTCGACCATCGCTCACTTTCATCGGGATCCGAGGCTGGAACATCGCTAATTGTTACGATCTCCGCAGTTCCAAGGAGCGTGGCGGCACCCGATTCACCGTAGGTGTCCACCATTTGTTGCCGCGTCTGCCAAAATGTCCAGAGGCTGGCGCCATATCCAGGAAGCTCCCCGCTCGCTTTCAATATGGCGTCAAAACGTTTCAGAGCCGCTGCTTCATCGACGAAAATTACTAGTCGTTCCGCTAAACGATTCCTACGGATGGTATTAAAAATATCTGCCAAAAGCCAGCGAAAGAGCGGTGCCAGGGTCTCGTTGTAGTCAGTCGGAACTGCAATGAACAGATCGACGTCGCCGCTCATGAGATCGGTGAGATCAAAAGAACTGGAGCTGACGAGATTGCGAAGTCGTTCATCAGCGAGCCAGGACAGAGCCTGCGCTGTCGTAGATTTTATGGGATCCCTAGTCTTCGGATCATCCATCATAATCCCGAGCGCAATCCTTGCAGCAGGCTGCGAGGAGAGCTTATTCAGCCCCTCTACAAAGATGGCTGGCTCTTCACTCAACAGCCGCAGCACCTCAGGCAGGCCAGGTTCGTTCGATTGGTGGGCGACGAGCATCGCCCCAACAAGCAGATCGACTGCCCGACTGCGGAAATACCCCGTATTATCATTCGCACCGACTGACTCTGGCAGCAGCGCCTGCGCAGTGAGCTGTAGATATAGAATATCGTTAGGGTCGAGGTGCTCGAATGGGTTCCAGCAATCGGTTCCGCCGACGAGATTGACGGGATCGACACACCTTACGGTTCTGCCCAATTCTCTGCGGCGTTTCGATACCGACAGAAAAACCGCCCCCTTGGGATCAATCACCACCGCAGGACCAGCCCAGGCGTCAAGTTCTGGATAAACAAGGTTCGGGATTAACAGCCCCGCTGATTTCCCTTTGCGCGGGGCGGCAATCGTCAACAGATTTCCTTCCACCGAAACGCGGACCGCCCGGCCAGTCGACTTATCGGTTCCAAGTTCTAAGCCGCTTTTCATCAAGCCAAGCTCGGCCGCATTGGCCCAACGTGCCGCGCCAAATACGCCACTCAAATCACGAACCAGCCCAAAATCTTTTCCCTTGATCAGCCATGTCGCTGCAATCGCAAAGGGAGCGGCAGTGAAACCTAGGATGACCCGCCCGCCCCACGCAAAATCATTGGAGACATTGCGCAACATCTGTCCATAGCGATCAAGAATTTCTGGCCAATTGAATGACACCACATAGCCATACCACTGCCACCAATGTACGACCCCGGTGGGCCACAGGGCACTATTGAAGCCGTGCTGTCCCGTAGCTGCAAGCGGGTAGCCGAACAAGATCAGCGCGACAAAAGTTCCTCCGATCACAAGTCCATTCTGAAGATTTCGTAACATTTGCAGCCTACCTAACTTGGTTCGCGGACTGGTGTATTGGGCATTCGTTTCGATCCAATTGATGATGTTGGTTTACAACCAACTGTTACCGCGCTTCCGTTCGGGATCGTGGAGATCGATGGTCGCCTGCCCTGACGGGGCTGGTCCTAGCCGCCATGCCCGAGGTTGCTGGAGGCGGCAACGGTGCGGTCGATGGCGCCGCTGCCGCATTGTTCCCCGCGGAATCGCGGCGAGCAACAAAGATTAGATACTGTGGTGCTTCACGCGGCAGGACCTGTTCGCAGCGGCCCTGGCGCAGACGTGCGGTCGTCGCCGATGTGGCGAAGCTGTCGATGACCTCGAAGCGTCGGTTGCATCTCGCAGCTGAGGCGTCCGGAACAATCCCCATCGCAATGCGCCGGTGGTGGCGGCAGACGGCGGCCGCCGTTTTCAGCAGCCACGGCATCGGCCACGCGGTGGCGTGTTTTAGCCCTGCCGTCTGCGCCACTGCCGGTCCAAGGGGTCGGAATGGCGCGCTGGCTTGTCGAATTGATCCGCTGCCGCGCCGGAAAAAGTGCTGATTCCATCGGGGATGCGTGCGATGCTCAGGGTCGGCTCGATATTTCTCGCGACCTGAGCGATCGATCGCATGATGCGCGCGCTGGGCGCCGCGCCTGACGGCGCCAAGCCTTTGGTGCTTGTCGGCCACAATGGCCGGCAGCGGGTCGTGACTGCTGTCAACTCCGAGGCCGCTGGTGGGGTCTGCGTCCGGGGATACGGGTGATCAAGGCACAAGCGTTGGTGCCGGATCTCGTCGCAGCACGCCGATCCGAACGTCGACGGAGCGGCGCTTGAGCGGCTGGCGGTCTGGGCCTTGCGGTACTCACCAATCGTCTCGACCGATCCGTTCGACGCAATCGAGATGGACACATCTGGTGCGGACCACCAAAAGGCGATGGCCTGTGACGTCGGCAGCCGGCTCCGCCAGACGGCATAGACGCCCCGGGTGGCCATCCCGCACACCTGGGGGCTTCACACGCATTGGAGGTTTTTGGCGGCGTGGAGACGGTGGGGGCCGCCTCGACCGGTCGTCTCTGCGATCAATCGGCTGCCGATCGCCGCGCTGCGCCTGCCGGCCGACATCGTCGACGAATTGCGTCGCCTGGGTTTCGATCGGGTGCGTGACCTGCTTGGGACGCCGCGAGCGCCTTGGCGTTACGCTTCGGCCCCATTCTCGGGCGGCACCTCGACCAGGCGACTGGCACGACTTCGGAGCCGATCGATCCGATCAGGCCGGCGGAGATGATCGAGGTCCGGCGACCTTCGTGGAGCCGATCGGCGCCGCCGAGACGATCGCGCGCTAGGTCGGCAACCTGATCGTGCTTCTCCACCGAGCTCGAGGAGCGCGGGGGCGGAAGCACGTCGCCTCGGCCCTGGTGTGTCATCTGGTCAACAACCAGATTTAGGCGATCAGGATCGGGGTGGCTACCTAACCGACAATCAAAAATATTATGAAGAAAATGCGAATGCCAAGTGTAGGATTGCTTATAAGGCCTGCCGAATAATTTGGGGATGCCGTTGTTTCCACGTTATCGAAGATCGGTGGCGAAGAACACCTCACACTAAGTCGTTAAGCAGACTGACTTTAAAAGCTCATAGTAGCGTCAAATCGCCTTAACAAATTCGCAGTGACGTTTGATGGATATAGCCTGTCATTGTTGAAAGCCTTTTACATCCAGCGCTAACTCAAGATATCAATTTTCTGATAGTAGATTAATGTCTGACACGAAAACTCGATGAATGGACTAAATATATGCTCGGCTATAATGAAGACTGGAAAGCGGTTTTGAAGTGGAGTCCGGCTGAGCTTGACGAAATAGGACTTCGGCGGCGGCCGAGTAAAATCTTCAATGAACGTCGTGCTGCTCTAGTCGACGATTCTTTTATTTACAGGACGAATAAAGTTTCGGCGGTTATCGATAGTAAGTTAGATCGGAATTTGATCGACGACATCATCCGAGATGGATTGGTGTACACTAACAACTTCAAGTATCGAGTAGCTATGGTAAATCAGTACAGAAGCGTCGGGGACGATGTGGCATTTTGTGATGAAATTTTAGGGGAAATCAATTTGTTAGGCGGAGGGGAGTGGCGATGCAGTGGTCTCTACATGTATTTAAGTCTGAGAGATTGCGTAAGGTCGCTATACAAAAGCACGGATACAGCAGTACACGGTAGGCTTTCAGACCAATTAGAAATAATCACTCGGGTGCAGAAAAGACATCTTCCGGCCGGAGACTTCTTTCCTGATTTGTTGCCTCCTGAACCGTCTGCCGCTGTTCACGTTGCTCCACATTTTAACGGACGGCTGGCTTACATTCGACCAGAACATGTTCAATTCTGGTTTGGTAAATGGGTCGGACCAGCGAACTTAGATGCGGTTGAATTAGAAAGAGATCTCAAGAGTTGGTCATTTCATCGGCTCCTATTTCCGCTTGATCAAGTGCCTCCGGTTGATCAATGAGTCTCACCATTGATCATTTTACGCGGTGTCTCGGTCGCGCTCGTGCATCGCGCCCGCAGAACAAGCGCTGAAGCAGATCCGGCGCCAGACGCGTCGGCATTATTCGGCCGAGGAGAAAATCCGCATCGTCCCGTCAGGGGATCACAAATGGAAATTTCAGTTCTGACTGGCCTAATTTGGCGGGCACGTTAGTCCGCGCCATCGAGTCATGCGTCTGCAGTGTGGCGCGTGGGCGTATCGATATTCTTTCGCTCGCTTTGTGAGCGCAGCTTGAAAGGCACTGTCCTCAGCGCGTTTGTCGTTCCTCCATGCTTCGATAATGTTTAGGTCGCCTTGTCGCGATCTTTTGCGAGCAGCGAGGATCAATTCGGCCATGCGCCTAATCGTTCTGGTTGAGAAGTTCACTACGACTTCGGCCTGTTCTTCCGCAATCGTATTGGGCCGCAAAATCATCTTTCAAACATTAGAGATCTGTCACTTGTTATAATTGCTTCGCATTATGGCTTCACGGCAAGTGCGTGCACGCCAATGTGGCTCGAAATAATGTTGAGCCGAACCGAACGCGAAGGTCGGTGCTGATTCGAAATAGATATCTGAGGATGTATTTATGATCTAGTATCATCAGTGATGCAGATTGCGCGACAATCTTAATGGATCCGACAACTTCGGACAGTAGTATGTCGTTGGCGGCGGCATCACACGGACGTTCTTGAAGTCCAAGTGCAGTGCTCTGGCCAACGCGTCGATTTGCTTCAAGGCGGTCACACGTGAGGCAGATCAATACTGAAATATATTGAGATTGGAAAATACGTGAGAGCGTTAGTTGTTGATAGGCCTGGCGTCCCGTTTCTGGTTGCGTTGATCCCCGCTGTAATGTTCGCGTTGATCGGCTTTATGCTGATGGATGTGTTCATTCCCTTGGCCAATACGACGTTCCTGTTTTCGAACATATGGAGTGGACTTGGTCCCAATTCGGGCGTTTCCGAGTTCCTCAAGATCGTTGACGAATGTGGCTTAGCATCAGCAATAAATGAAAGGCTATTAGTGGCCAGTGGCGCAGGACTAGGCATGTTAGCCTTTTGTTGGACCTCGTTAAGACAATACGCCGTCAACCGGCACCTACCGACAAAACAGAATGCAATGTGGGTGACGGTTGGCCTGGTGTTAGCCCTATTTGCAGCTTCGGCCATGGCTCAACTCTATCGCCCACTTCCGAATGCGGGTCAGGCGACCGCGTGTGTTTCGGACAAGCGTGTGAGTAGCTTTTAATGGCCTGCGTTGACTTGGTGCCACGGACGGCCATACGAGCCGCAAATCATAGCTGAACACTGAGCCGCAACACAGGTTGGACCAATCAACCTGTCGCTGGCGGGGAAAGAAATCCTTCCGCAGGCAGAGGCCGCGGTTAGATGCCTTTCTACGGTCCCTTCTTCATTTCTAATCAACGTGAGGTGCGGCCCTTTGCGAGACGAGGGTTGTTGCTAGGTGCCATACATGGGTGCTATACGGTACCGTTGGCGCGGCGAATAGTGATGTGTTTTCAGTAGTTTAGATGGTGAGGTCATGAGGGTGCGTACCCTCCCGCCCCAGCCAACTCGCTCCCCGAGCCTGAAATTGCTGGTGAAATCGGCCTGGGCTGGCGGTGGAGCTGCAGCGCGGCTCTGCGATACGCTGTTGCTGCACCGGGTTCATTGAAGAATGAAGTCGTGTCGGACGGCAGGGCTTCGCATCGTCGGGTCCGCCGGCGAAGCAGCGAACGGGACGCCTTTTGCCAACGGACAACCTCTCAAACTTTCGACGAAGGTGACTGTCGATCCGCAGGGAACTATCGCGATAGGTGATTGGTTTGCCTGCATCGCGAAGAGCCGACAGCAGGCGGATGTTGGAACGGAAAATCATCGATCGGGAAGCCGCCGCCTCACGGGCCGGGCGTTCGGGGTTGCGTCGTCTTCTGGCGTCGGTCGTCATCGCGACAGCGGCTCATTACATGCTCCCGCGGGATCAGGGGGAGCCGCCGCCGCCGAGGGCGCGCGACAAGATTGGCCCCGCAGCTGTCGACGATCACAGCCGAAGCGCGGCGGCGTCTTCAGAGTCTCCGGCGGGCAGCTGGAAAGACTTGCTGTTGCGGGTGGTGCGGAAAATGTCGGCGCACCGGATCATGGCGCTGGCTGCGGGGATGACCTACTACAGCCTGCTCGCGATCTTCCCGGCGATCGCCGCGCTGGTTGCCGTTTACGGCCTGTTCGCCGATCCCTCGACCATCGCCAGGCATTCGGATCAGCTTGCTGGATTTCTGCCGGGCGGGGCTCTCGACGTGGCGCAGGATCAACTGACGCGCGTGGCTTCGAACGGCGCGCAAACGCTCGGCCTGACATTTCTGATCGGGCTCGGCATTTCGCTGTGGAGCGCCAATGCGGCGATGAAGTCGCTGTTCGATACGCTGAACGTCGTCTATGGCGAGGAGGAAAAGCGCGGCTTCGTGAAGCTGAGTGCGATCTCGCTCGGCTTCACCATCGGCGGCGTCCTGTTCGTCCTGGCCGCGCTCGGATGCATCGTGATGATCCCGGTGATCCTCGGCTTCGTCGGGATGTCCAGTTTCGGCGATCGGCTGCTGAGCGCCGGCAGATGGCCGGCAATGTATCTGGTGCTCTCCGTCGCCCTTGCTGTGATCTACAGGTATGGTCCCAGCCGCGAGGCGACGCCCTGGCGGTGGATCAGTTGGGGCAGTGCGACGGCGGCCATGGTCTGGCTCGCCGCATCCACACTGTTCTCCTGGTACGCGGCGAGCTTCGGCCAATTCAATGAAACCTATGGGTCGCTGGGCGCGGTCGTCGGCTTCATGACCTGGCTGTGGATGTCAGCCATCGTGATCCTGCTGGGGGCCGAGATCGACGCCGCGCTGGAGCATCAGGCCGCAGCTGTGACGACCGCATCCCCACAGCCGCTCGACCTGGGCGAGGCGCGGTCGGCGGATACGATCAGTCCGACGCAGGTGGGATAGCCCACCGCGAGGTTGCCGCGGGATCTACCCGATCGCGCGGGGCAGATATCCCTGCGCGACGAGTTCGGCCGCAACCTGTTCGATCGTCTTGCGTTGCTGCATCGCCGTGCGCCGGATGAGCGCGAAGGCGGCGGGTTCGGCCAATGCATGCGTTTGCATCACCTGCAGCACGGCGGTCAGCACCACGCGCCGCGAACGCAACCGCGCGTCCATCTTCACGATCTGCTGCTTCAGCTCACTCGTCCGCTCCAGCCGCTCGAACGCCATGACCAGCGCGGCGTAGATGCCGGCCGACCGCAGCGGCTTCACGAGAAACGACGACGGATCGAGGTCGAGCACCAGCTTCAGACGACTCGGCGTTTCGGTGCCGAGCAGGACGATGACGGCGCAGTCTTCAGAAAACACCCGCGCATCCGCCGCGGCGAGGGGCAGATAATCATCGTCGATGAGGATCACGTCGGCGGCGACCGGCGCTGCGCTCGGCTCCCAACTCGCCATCTCGATCCCGAGACGATCGAACTGCCGGCGAACAATCGATCCATCGCGCTCGTCCTTGATGGCGACGAGCGCCTTGCGGCCACGCAGGGAAAACGACGACGGTTTGCTCATTTGACGATTCTCAGGTGAGGCGACGCATTCGGTAACCGTATGTCCCTCGACGGCCGGACCGCGACATCGAGTTGCGACAAATAAGGGTCCGGCTTCACAGGAGCTTCCGCTTCCCAGAAGATATCGAACTGTCCCCGAGCATTGGAGACGGCGAGCCGTGGCGTAAGGACGCAGTGATTGTTGTCGCCGTCGATCCAGACCGGTCCTTGAGGCGAATCGTAGCGATAGCCGGCCGCGGCGCGGCGTACTTCGTTCACGTTCGACGTGCCAGCGCGCTGCATCGCACGCGCCAGCAGAAAGGTTGCAACGTAAGCCGATTGGCCGTCGACCGAGGGGCTGCTGTCCTTGCCGTAACGCGCTTTCCACCGTGCGACGAAAGCGCGGTTTTCGGGCAGGCGGATGCTCTCGAAATAGGCCGACGACGTGATGCAGCCGGCAGCCGCAGGCCCGACGATTCTCAGTTCAGGCTCGCACAGGCTGCAACTCAGCATCGGGATGTTCAGGCCCGCGGCCGCCGTGGCCGATTGGAATGCGCGGATGAAATCATAGCTCGAGCTGCCGACCAGCGTATTGAAAACGATCGGTGGCTGGCGGCGAACGATTTCTTCGACGATGTGATCGACCCGGCTTTCGCCGAGTTCAAGCAACCGTTCGGCGACGATGTGTCCCTCCGCGGCCGTCACCAATTCGCGCGTGACGCGATTTGTCTCCCAGGTCCAGACGTAGTTGGAGCCGACGCAGAAGAAATCTCGCGAGAGATTGTCGAGCACATAGCGAATCAGCGGAACGACGTTGTGGTTGGGCGATGCGCCGACATAGATCACATTGTCCGAGCATTCGAAGCCTTCGTAACGCGCCGGATACCACAGCAGGCGTTCAGTACGCTCGACGATCGGCAGCACCTGCTTGCGCGAGGCCGAGGTGTAGCAGCCGATAATGTGTTCGACGCGGACATTGCGGATCAGGTCGTCGCAGGCGGTGTGATACGCCGAGATGACGCCGCCGGGATCGCGGACGTGCGGGGTGAATCGGAAGCCGAAATCCGGGCAGTCGTTGACGTCGTCGATCGCCATCAGCGCGCATTTGAGAATCTCGCGTCCCATCGCTTGATAGGGGCCGGATTTCGACGTCAGAATTCCGACCGGGATCGACGGCTTCGTCATGGACTGCTTTCATTCACGCAAGACGTGCATGAGATCACCAAGGTTACGGCATGATCAAGTGCGCCGCTGCTAATTTGCTGCGCAGCACTCGTTCAGGATTTGTGCAAGATACCTCGTTGACATTGAGAACGTCTCCAACCTAGACTTTCGTCGTTGGGTTGCCTTTCGAATAGCTTGAATTTGGCCGACGACGTCCGAATCCAGGCATGAGTTATTCGTTCGGTCGAGCACCCAAGCGATAGACCATAGCCGCGGCATCCGAGCCATTCGTCACCCCGTTTCGGGGGACGGGTGGCTTTTTTTCGTTTGTCGCTGAAGAAAAGTCGACGACGCCGATGCGTCGTCGAAACGCTGGTGCACGCGCGGCGATTGCCGCGAATGCCTCGGCGCAAAACGTGGGGAGTGAATGCCTATGGCTACGACGGATCTTCATTATCGCGGGCTGGTGGAAGTCGGACGCGAGATCCAGGCGAACAAGCTGTCTCCGGTCGAAGTGACGAAAGCGATGCTGCAACGCATCGAGAAGCTCGACGGCAAGCTCAAGAGCTACGCGTATGTCACGCCGGAGCTCGCGCTCGAAGAGGCCGCCTCGGCCGAGAAGGAAATCGCGGCCGGCAAAGTCAAAGGCCCGCTCCACGGCGTGCCGATCGCGGTCAAGGATCTGTGCTGGGTCAAGGGCGTCCCCGCGGCTCACGGCATGACGATTCATCGCGACTATCGCCCCAGCGAGGACGCGACGGTCGTCGCCCGTCTCAAGAATGCCGGCGCGATCATCCTCGGCAAGCTGCAACAGACCGAAGGCGCCTACGCGGATCATCATCCGAAGATCGATCCGCCGAAGAATCCCTGGAATGACGAGTTGTGGTCGGGCGTATCTTCGAGCGGCTCGGGCTCCGCCACCGCGGCGGGGCTGTGCTTCGGATCGCTCGGAACCGACACCGGCGGTTCGATCCGGTTTCCCTCGGCGGCCAATGGCGTCACGGGATTGAAGCCGACCTGGGGCCGGGTGAGCCGCTACGGCGCTTACGAACTCGCGGCGACGCTCGATCACATCGGCCCGATGGCGCGCAGCGCGATCGATTGCGGCGCGATGCTGAGCGTGATCGCGGGCGCCGATCCGAAGGACACGACAGCGGTGCCGCTGCCGGTGCCGAACTACGTCGCGAATCTGCCGGGCGATCTGAAGGGCATGGTGATCGGGGTCGACCGTCGCTGGACCAGCGAGGGCACCGACGAAGCGGCCACCAAGGTGTTCGAGGACGCGCTGCGCGTCGCCAAGGACCTCGGCGCGACCATCACCGAGATCGTCTTCCCGGACGCGCAGGCCGTGACCGACGATTGGTTTCCGCTCTGCGGCATCGAAACGGCGGTGGCGCACGAGCACACCTATCCGTCCCGCAAGGACGAATACGGGCCCGGGCTCGCAGGATTGATCGAGCTTGGCCGTCAGCAATCCGGGATGGACTATCAGAAGATCGTGCTGCGGCGGGAAGCCTTCCGCGGCGCCGTCCGCGCGCTGTTCGAAACGGTCGATCTGATCGCGATCCCCGCGCAGGCTTCTGCCGCGCCGACCCTCGCCAGGATGGCTGCGCTCGGCGAGGACGCCTCGCTGATCGGCGGGCTGCTGCGCTTCACCTGTCCGTTCGACATGACCGGAAGCCCGACGATCACGCTGCCGGGCGGCTTCGCGCCGAATGGTGGGCCGATCGGCTTCCAGTTCGTCGGTCGTCACTTCGACGAGGCGCGTCTCGTGGCCGCGGGCGATGCGTTCCAGCGCGTCACCGACTGGCACACGCGCCACCCCGCCCTCTGAGTCCGAAGGAGTTCGCATGCAATCGGAAGATTGGTTGAAAAGTTCGATCATGGCGCAACGCGGCGTCGCCAAGGGCGCGACCGGCGCCACGCATAGTCTGACGATCGAGCAGCAGGGAGCGTTTCACTACGTCTACGGCCCGTATGCGAAGCCGACACTGTCGATCGATCCGGGATCGGTCGTCGTGGTCGAGACCGAAGATGCGTTCGGCGGCGTGATCACCAGCGAAAGCGACAGTCCGAGCGCCAAGCTGAACTTTCCCTATCTCAACCCGCAATGCGGTCCGATCAGGGTCAAGGGCGCGAAGAAGGGCGATTGCCTCGCCGTCTATATCCGCGACGTCGAAACCCGCGGTGAACAGCCGGCCGGCACTACCTGCATTATGCCCGAGTTCGGCGGACTGGTCGGCACCGCTTCAACCGCGCTGCTCAATCCGCCGCTGCCCGAGCGCGTGAAGAAGCTCCATGTCGACCGCAACGGCGTGCGATGGAGCGACAAGATCACACTGCCCTACGAGCCGTTCATCGGCACGATCGGCGTGTCGCCGGAAATCGAGGCGATTTCCTCGCTGCAGCCGGACTATCACGGCGGCAACATGGATTTGCCCGATGTCGCCCCCGGCGCGGTGATCTATCTTCCCGTCCACACCGAAGGCGCCTTGCTCTATGTCGGCGACTGCCACGCCACGCAGGGCGACGGTGAACTATCCGGCGTCGCGATCGAGCAGCGCGCCACCGTCACGCTGCAGGTCGATCTGATCAAGGACTGGAGCTTCGCCTGGCCGCGGCTGGAGACGAAGGACTTCATCATGACGATCGGCAGCGCCCGCCCGCTCGAGGATGCGGCGCGCATCGCCTATCGCGAACTGACCCGGTGGATGAGCGCCGAGTACGGCTTCGACGAGATCGACGCGTACATGCTGCTCAGCCAGGCCGGCCGCATCCGGCTCGGCAATATGGTCGACCCCAAATACACGATGGGGGCGTCCATCCTGAAGAAATACCTCAAGGCTTAACTCACGGTTTTCAAAAGGGGGATGAACAGATGCGATCGAGACGACTGCTCCAAACTGCCTTTCTCGGCCTCGCGCTCGGCGCCATTGCGCCGTTGGCGACGCAGGCGGCCGAACCGCCGCTGAAGGTCGGCCTGCTCGAAGACATCTCCGGCGATCTCGCCTTCATGGGTATGCCGAAGTTGCACGGCTCGCAGCTCGCGGTCGAGGAAATCAACAAGAGCGGCGGCATCCTCGGCCGGCAGATCGAGCTGATCCATCTCGACCCGCAGGGCGACAACGCCCGTTACCAGGAGTTTGCCCGGCGGCTGCTCAATCGCGACAAGGTCGACGTCCTGATCGGCGGCATCACCTCGGCGGCGCGCGAAGCACTGCGTCCGATCGTCGGCCGCACCTCGACGCCGTATTTCTACACGAACCAGTATGAAGGCGGCGTCTGCGACGCCAGCATGATCAGCATGGGGGCGGTGCCCGAGCAGCAGTTCTCGACGCTGGTTCCCTGGATGGTGGAGAAGTTCGGCAAGAAGGTCTACGTCGTCGCCGCCGACTACAATTTCGGCCAGATCTCGGCGGAATGGAACCGCAAGATCATCAAGGATCTCGGCGGCCAAGTGGTCGGCGAGGAGTTCATCCCACTCGGAGTCTCGCAATTCGCGCAGACCATCCAGAACATCCAGAAGGCGAAGCCCGACTGGTTGCTGACGATCAATGTCGGCGCCGCGCAGGATTCGTTCTTCGAACAGGCGGCCGCGGCCAATCTCAATCTGCCGATGGGGTCGTCGATCAAGGTGATGCTCGGCTTCGAGCACAAGCGCTTCAAGCCGCCGGCGCTCAACAACATGCACGCCACCGCTAACTGGTTCGAGGAAATCGCCACGCCCGAGGCGGAGGACTTCAAGAAGCGCTGGCGCGCCAAGTTCCCCGACGAAACCTACATCAACGACATGGGCTACAACGCCTACAACGCGCTGTACATGTACAAGACGCTGGCGGAAAAGGCGAAGTCGACCAAGCTCGAAGACCTCCGCAAGGTGATCGCGACCGGCGAAGCCTGCATCGATGCGCCCGAAGGCAAGGTCTGCATCGATCCGAAGAGCCAGCACACGTCGCATCGGATGCGTCTGATCTCGGTCGGACCCAAGCACGACGTCACGGTCGTCAAGGACTACGGCACGATCCAGCCCTACTGGCTCGGCGAGGTCGGCTGCGACCTCACCAAGAAGAACGACAAGGAACAGTACACGCCCAATCAGCTGCCGAAGAAGTCGTGACGCGTCTCCGCACCGATCTTTCGGCAACGATCTTCAAGGGCTGACTGCGTGACACACCAAGACCACATCGGCGCCGCGACGCGGCGGCGCCGATATCCGGAACCAGGAGAACGGAATGTCGGCTGAAGTCTTTTCGGTCTTCTATCAGTTCGCCGACGTATTCGCTTTTCTGATCCTCTCGGCCGCGGGCCTCGCCATCGTGTTCGGCATGATGGGCGTGATCAACATGGCGCACGGCGAGTTCATCATGTGCGGCGCCTACGTCACGGTCGGACTGGTGAATCTCGGCGTGCCGCTGCCGATCGCGCAGATTCTCGCCGCGATCACCGCGGGGCTGATCGGCGTCGTCGTCGAATATCTGGTCGTGCGCCGCTTCTACAAACGCCCGCTGGATTCGCTGCTCGCGACCTGGGGCCTGAGCCTCATCGTGACGCAATCGATGCTGCTGATCGTCGGCTCATCGGTGCGCGGCATCGGCACGCCCGAAGGCAGCTTCGCGATCGGCGACTATACGTTCTCGACCTATCGGCTGGTGCTGTTCGGCGCCGCGGTCGCGGTTCTGGCGGGGTTGTACATCGTCTTCATGAAGACGCGGTTCGGCGTGATCGCGCGCGCGACGATGCAGAACGCCGCGATGGCGAAGGCGCTCGGCGCACGCACCGGACGCATCTACGCGATCAGCTTCGGCATCGGCGCCGGCCTCGCCGGATTGTGCGGCGCGCTTTACGCGCCGACGATGACGCTGATTCCGACGATGGGCGCGACCTTCATTGTCGAGAGTTTCGTCACCGTGGTGATCGGGGGCGCCAATGTTCTGCTCGGTACCGCGCCCGCCGCCGTTCTGCTCGCGATGATCCGGATGGTTCTGAACGCGAGCTACGGGCAGATCATCGGACAGATCGGCATGCTGGTCGCGGTCATTCTGATCATCCGGGTGCTGCCCGAAGGCCTGTCCAGTGTGTTCGTCCGTCGTGGGCGTTGAGCGGAGGATGCGATGATCAAGCTGCTCGAAGGCCCGCAGACGCTGGGGCGCGGCCCCCTGTTCTGGTCGTGCTTCCTCGTCGTCCTCACGGGGGCGCTGATTTATCCGGTGTTCGCCGACTCCTACGACGTCGGCAACTTCTCGTACTTCCTGATCTGGATCTTCATGGCGCTCGGGCTGTGCCTGATCTGGGGCTATGGCGGGATGCTGTCGTTCGGCCAGACATTGTTCTTCGGGGTCGCCGGTTACGCCTATGGCGTGCTGGCCATCAACATGGGCGGCGGAACGACGACGATCGTGGCGCTGGTTGTTTCCGTCGTGATCGCGATGATCGCCGCCGGAATTCTCGGCTACTTCATGATCTGGGGCGGCATCAACGGCATCTTCTTCGGCATCGTCACGCTGTCGGCGACCTTGGTGCTGGCGTTCTTCCTCGGCCAGACCGCGGGGCCTGAGTGGCGCATCGGCGATGCGCGGCTGAACGGCTTCAACGGCATGAAGGGTATGGATCCGCTCGCGATCGGATCGGTCTACATCGAGGGCTCTGCGCTCTACTACCTCATGGTCGGGCTGATCGTCGTGGTCTACCTGGCGCTGCGGATGCTGGTGAACTCCGGCGTCGGCAACGTCATCGTCGCGACCCGCGAGAATCCGCAGCGGGCCGAAATGCTGGGCTACGACGTGCGCAAATATCAGTTGTTGACCTTCGTGATCGGCAGCGGGCTGGCCGGGCTGAGCGGCGCGCTCTACACCTCCTGGGGCCAGTTCATCACGCCGTCGAGCATCGGCCTGCCCGCCGCTGCGATGCCGATCGTCTGGGTGGCGTTCTCCGGCCGCAACGATCTCACCGCGACGCTGGTCGGGTCGTTCCTGCTGCTGTTCGGTTTCCAGACCATCACCGTCTACAGCCAGCAGGCGGCGCTGGTGCTGATGGGGGCGTTGTTGCTTGCCACGGTCATGGCGGCGCCCCAGGGCTTCGTGCTCGGCATCGGCAAGTTCATCGCGGATCGGACGGCGCGGCGAGGCAAGCCAGGCGTGAAGTCGGCGTTGCCGGATCAAAGTCAACTCAAGCCGGACGGGGCCTGAACAATGTCGCTCGTCGAGGTGAAGGGCGTCTCCAAAAGGTTCGGCGGACTGACCGCGGTCTCCGACGTCGATCTGACGGTGAAGGCCGGCGAGGTCCATTGCCTGATCGGGCCGAACGGCGCCGGCAAGAGTACGCTGTTCAAGCTGATCGTCGGACTGTTTCCGCCGACCAGCGGCAGCATCCTGTTCGATTCGGCGGATATCACCGCGGAGCGCCCATATGCGCGGGTCCAGCGGGGCATGAGCATCAAGATGCAGGCGCCGAGCGTGTTCAAGGAATTGCCGGTGCTGCAGAACATCCAGATCGCCCTGCAGGAGCGCTGTTCCGGCGCGGAACGCGCGAGGGAAGAGGAACGGCTGCTCGATCTGCTCAACCTCACGCAGGACCGTGACAAGATGGCCGGCGCGCTGTCGCACGGGCAGCAGCAATGGCTCGAGATCGGAATGGCGCTGGCCTTGCGGCCGCGGCTTCTGCTGCTCGACGAGCCGACCGCCGGAATGTCGCCGGAGGAGACCTTCAAGACCGGCGAGCTGATCAAGTCGTTCAATGCCGGGGGCATGACGGTGCTGGTGGTGGAGCACGACATGGCGTTCGTGCGCCAGATCGCGCAGCGGGTCACCGTTCTGCATCTCGGCAAGATTTTCGCGCGCGGCAGTCTCGAGGCGATCCTGCAGGACCAGCAGGTCGCCGAGATCTATCTCGGGAAGACCCATGCTCACTGAACGATTGCCCACGGATCGCATTCTGGAGGTTTCGGGATTGTGGGCGGGGTATGGCGCCACGCCGATCCTGCAGGGCGTCGACATGACGATCATGCGCGGCGAGATCGTCGGCGTGATCGGTCGCAACGGCGTCGGCAAGTCGACGCTGATGCGCTGCATCATCGGCCTGCTCGACTCCTGGCGCGGCACCATCACCTTTATGGACCGCGACGTTACGCCGTTGCAGGCCGACGCGCGGGCGCGCGCCGGCTTCGGCTACATCCCGCAGGGCCGCGACGTGTTTCCGCAAATGAGCGTCGAGGAAAACCTGCAGGTCGGCGAACTGATCGGCGGGCCGAGGGGCAAGAAGCTGCCCGAGCTGGTCTACGAGTACTTCCCGCGCCTCAAGGAGCGTCGGAAGCAGATCGCGGGCACGATGTCCGGCGGTGAGCAGCAGCAGCTCGCGATCGGGCGCGCGCTGATCGGCAATCCGGCGTTGATGATCCTCGACGAGCCGTCCGAGGGCATTCAACCGTCGATCGTGCAGCACATCTGCGAGGCGTTGAAATCGTTCCGGACCGAACTCGGCACCACGATCATTTTCGTCGAACAGAATCTCGACACCATCCTGGCGATCGCGCAGCGCTGCTACATCATGGAAAAGGGCCGGATCACGCATTCCTTGGTCGGCGACGACGTCAACGAAGACAAGGTGCGCGCGCAACTGCTGTTGTGACGACGGCGCGCGCCCCGCAAGGCAATCTGTTCAACGGGCCGCCTCGCCGTATCGGTTGGGCAGGCGAGCGAGGAGGGAGACAAAGATGGATTTGGGTTTGAAGGGCGCCAAGGTTCTCGTCACCGGCAGCACCAAGGGCATCGGCCGGGCGGTCGCCGAAACCTTCGCGGCCGAAGGCGCCGATGTCGGAATCTGCGCGCGCAACCAGGCCGATGTCGACAGCACGGTCGCATCGCTCAGGTCGAAAGGCGTCTCCGCCTTCGGCGGAGCGGTCGATGTATCGAACGGTCCGGCGCTGAAGGCCTGGGTCGCGGACATGGCGAGCAAACTCGGCGGCGTCGACGTCGTCGTCGCCAACGTCAGTGCGCTCGCGATCGGCCAGGATGAGGAGAGCTGGGAGAAGGAATTCGCGACCGACATGATGGGCACGGTGCGTCTGGTCGACGCGGCGATGCCGTATCTCGAGAAGAGCCAGGCCGCGGCGATCGTCACCATCTCCAGCGTGTCGGGGCGCGAGGTCGATTTCGCCAGCGGGCCTTACGGCACCTTCAAGGCTGCGATCATCCATTACACCCAGGGTCTCGCCTTTCAGCTCGCGCCGAAGAACATCCGCGCCAATTCGGTGTCGCCCGGCAATACGTATTTCGAGGGCGGCGTCTGGAACCAGATCAAGGACAGCAACCCGGAGCTCTACAACACAGCGCTGGCGCTGAATCCGACCGGGCGGATGGGCACGCCACAGGAAATGGCGAACGCGGTGGTGTTCCTCGGGAGCCGCGCCGCGAGCTTCATCACCGGCACCAATCTGGTCGTCGACGGCGCCTTGACGCGCGGCGTGCAGTTCTAAGCACAGCTGTTTTGCAGACGACCGCGACGGTGGGGCCTCCTCCCCACCGACCGACGAACCGACTCGAAAAGCAACAGGGCATCACATGACTGCGGATCTGCACTACAAGTCGATCACCGAACTCTCGGACCTTTATCGCCGAAAGCAGCTGAAACCGTCCGAGGTGACGCAGGCGTCGCTCGATCGCATTGCAAAACTCGATCCGCGCTTCCACGGCTACGCAGTCGTTCTCGCCGAGCGCGCGATGCAGCAGGCGAAGCGGTCGGATGACGAGATCGCCAGGGGCATCTGGCGCGGCCCGCTGCACGGCGTGCCGATCGGCCTCAAGGACCTGTGCTACACGACCTTTGCACCGACCGCAGGCGGCACCAAGATCCACGCCACCTTCGTACCCTCGTTCAACGCGACGATCGTCGATCGACTGGAGCGCGGCGGCGCTGTCTCGCTCGGCAAGCTGAAGATGACCGAGGGAGCCTACACCAGTCATCATCCGGACGACGCTGCGCCGCTCAATCCGTGGAATGTCGATTACTGGGTCGGCTCGTCGTCGAGCGGTTCGGGCGTCGCAACCTCGGCGGGGCTTTGCTACGGCTCGATCGGCAGCGACACCGGCGGTTCGATCCGGTTTCCATCGGCGACCTGCGGCCTGACCGGGATCAAGCCGACCTGGGGCCGGGTCAGCCGCTACGGCGTGTTTCCGCTGGCGGATTCGCTGGATCACGTCGGCCCGATGTGCCGGAGTGCGGCGGATGCCGCCGCGATGCTCGGCGTCATCGCGGGCGCCGATCCGAACGATCCCACCACGTTGCAGGCGCCGGTGCCGAACTATCTCGCACAGATCGACGACGGCGTGCGGGGGCTGCGGATCGGCATCGATCGCAGCTATGCCGAGCATGGCATCGATCCGCAGGTCGTCGCGGGCTTGCGCGAAGCCGAGCGGACGCTTGCCGATCTCGGCGCGGAGATCCGCGAGGTGAGGCTTCCCGCCTATGAGAAGCTGGTCGGTCACTGGATCCCGATGTGCTCGGTGGAGACGGCTGAAGCCCACCTCGCAACCTACCCGTCGCGCAAATCGGAGTACGGCCCCGATCTTGCGCAACTGATCGAGCAGGGCCACGCGATGACCGGGGTCGAGATCGCGGCGATCCATCACGAGCGACTCAGATTCTCCGGCGGGCTGGCGGCGCTGTTCGAGGACATCGACCTGCTGCTGGCGCCGACTATGCCGGTCCCGATTCCGACGCTGACCAGGATGGGCGAATACGGCGCCGATCCGAATGTCCTGCTGAACATCCTTCGCTTCACCGCGCCGTTCGACTTCAGCGGCAGCCCGACCATCACGATGCCGATGGGGATGGCGTCCGACGCGATGCCGCTGAGCTTCCAGCTGGTCGGACCGCATCTGTCCGAGCACGTGCTCGCCCGCGCCGGGCAGGCCTATCAGTCGATCACCGACTGGCACACCAAGCGTCCTCCGATCGCGTGATCGGGGCGCCGCTGCCGGCCAGGCCGGCCCCGGCAAGGATGTAAAACGTCTAAAATTTCAAGGTGTTGATGCGCAAATGCGCTGGTGCTGCCGGGGAGGATCGAACTCACGACCTCTCCCTTACCAAGGGAGATACACGCTCAGGTCGCTTGTTTTGCTGTTGAGGTTTACGCATGTCCATGATGTCTATAAACCCTATAAGCACCTGTAAAATAGAGCTTTTCGCTCGTTGATTACTTCCCTATGATTGTCCGTGCCCTTCACCGGCATTCCTGCCCCTCTGTGTGGGGCGCTCTGTGGGAAGATATCATGGTCGAGCGAAACGAGGCTGCCGCCCCTGGATCGGCGTCTAAGCTGCGCTCGATCGATACGGCCGCCAAGCGATCGAAGCTGTATCCACGGAAGAACCCGTACTGGCACGGCGTTGGCGGTGGTCGCGGCGGTGTTTCGCTCGGCTATAGGAAAGGGCCGCGGGGCGGCGTTTGGGTTGTGAAGGTGGTGATCGACGGGGAGCGCGCCGAAGAGCGTCTCGGCCCAGCCGACGACGACGGTGCGGTCGACGGCGCACTGAGCTATCCGGCGGCCGTTGCCGCGGCTCTGGATTGGAGCAAACGTCAGGCCGCTGTCGCCGAGGCCACCAAAGGTACCGAGGACGGCAAGAGCGTCCCGACGGTTCGCGCTGTGGTCGAGACCTATTCGGAACGACGCCACCGGGTAGCCACCGGTGGGAAATGCTCGGCTTCGCATCTTTTGCTGCACTTGCCCGCCGACTGTCCTCTCGGTCGGGTGAAACTCTCGCACCTCACATCGAAGCTGATCGATGATTGGCTCGATCAGTTGAAGCGGACCTACACCAAGGGCGGGCAACCGCCTGACGTTGAGCCCAAGCTGTCGACCGGGTCGCTCAACCGCCTGCTGAACGATCTCAGGGCGGCGCTGAACGCCGCGACCGACAAATACCGCCGCCAATTGCCTGGCCACATTGCTGCCGAGGTGAAGGCCGGCACCAGAACCAGGGCGAAAGAGCCCGATGACCTCGACGAAGGCCGGATGCAGCTGCTTACGGATCTGCAGGTTTGCGATCTAGTCGAAGCGGCGTTCAAGACCGACGACGATTTTGGCCACCTGGTGCTGATCGCTGCGTCGACCGGCGCACGATATTCACAGATCGTCCGGCTGACGGTGGCCGACGTTCAGATCCACCGCGCCAGGATCATGATGCCCGGGGCGCGCAAGGGCCGGAAGCGCCGCGCACGGGCGCCTGCAGCCGTTCCCGTATCGGCCGACGTAGTCGAGAGGCTCGGGCCGATCCTGATCGGTCGCAGCGGCCATGAGCCGCTGCTGAGGCGTTGGGTGATGAAGCGCGTCGGCGGCGCGGAAGGATGGACGAGGGATCGGCGCCGCCCATGGGGGCCTGCTTTCGAGGTTCGGAACATGTGGGAAAAGACGATCACCGCGGCCGGCGTCCTCGACGACACGATCATGTACGCCTTCCGGCACAGCTCGATCGTGCGCGGCCTGATTGCCGGATTGCCGGTCCGCCTCGTCGCCGCACTGCACGACACTTCGATCCGGATGATCGAGGAACACTATTCGGCGTATATCGTCGACATGACGGAAGATCTTGCGCGCAGGCACGCGATCTCGATCGTCGGCCGCCCCACGCTGCAGGCCGCCGAATAGACGGAATTTCCGGCTTGCCGAGGCGCGCGGTAGCGCCGGACGCGCCACATGGTTGAGCAGCTGCCAATGCATGGAAATGACACGACGCTGGCCACGCTGCATTGAGCGGCTCGGAAGACCGGCTCGAATGCGCCGGCTCTGCGGCCGCGCGCTAGTGAAGACGTTGAGCATCATTGCGTTGTTGGAAAGCGCCGGACTTTGAGCCCGGTCGCACTGTTCAAAAAGGCCTATGTGTTGCACGTACTGCTTATTTCTTCATTACCAATCAGTTAGCTGCGGCATACGTATGCCATAAGTGGATGAAAACGTATTCTATTGACAACATCAGCAACTATTTAGATCTTCACATGCGCCGCGCTTTGCCTATTTGCCTGTCATGAAGATTTGCCTGGCGGCTGCTCTCACACCCCCAGAATGTTCTAGGAGGACAGGCCTTTGGCATGCGTCAATTCCAATTCCGTGTTTGAAGCGGCGCCCGCGAAACGCGCGGCTGTGAAGACAGCCCGGTTGGCGCCGTCAGTGCCGTGGCGCGAGCGCGAACTTCTGCAGTTGAAGCTGGCGTCTGAAGTTTCAGGAAGATCAATCGCGGGCCTTTACGCCGATGCGAAGGCTGGGAAGTTGAAGTTCCGAGACTTCGGCGGTCGGACGTTGGTTGAAACGAAAAGCCTGATCGCTCTCATGGCCGCGGCGCCCGACTGGACGCCGCGTGATCGCGGCAAAGAAGCGCGGGCAGCGCGAAAGCAGATCGCAGCGGCTGCACTGCGATCATGAGTGTGCGAGCGAAGCACCGCGGCCGCATGAAGCGGGCGCAATCTATCGCGGCGGCGAACACAGTCATCGGCCCCTGCGCAGCAGCCATCCGGGAAAAGTGCCCGGCTGGTGCCGACCTCGCCGGCCTGGAGCCGGTCTTTGACCGCATCGCGCAAGACCTCGATTTCACTTTGGCGAGGCAGGCGCTTGACGATTTTGTCGTCGGCGATGGTCGGCGCATCGTTGTCGCGATTAGCGATGCGACCTGGCGAAACTCGGTGATGATCACGAGCTACCAAGAAAATGAGCTGCCGCCGATGGGGAAGGCCGCCCGTAGTGCGTTGGACGACTACGCCGCCGCTGGCGCCCCGGCGGGCTACGCCAATTTCATCGGCGGGTTTTGGGCGGCGTGGAGCCGTTTCGTGAAAACGAAGCTGCGAGACGGCCGTGCGCCCGACAGCGACGAAGCGGCTGATATTTGCGTCGGGCTGTTGTTAATCTCGTTCCCCGCTATTCTCGCGAGGATTGACGAAATTGCGCGAGGCGGCGCTACGCCGGCACTAGCGATCGCACTGAATTCGGCGGGCGCAACGCCACGGCGCGTCAAATGCAAGATCCGATTGGTTGCCTTCACCTTGCCGAATTGGGCTCGGTGCGGCGGCGACGTTGCCGGTCGAGCTTAGTGGACGCGTCGATGCAGGAACTTTTACCACAGCTAGGCGACTTGCTGACGTTGCCAAAGCCCCCGTCAGAAAGCCAGGTGCCTCGCGTTGGTGCGGCTCAAAAGCCGCTTGGTCCGCAGGCCTTCGCCGATTACGTCGCGCTCGGATACAAGCGCTTAGTTCCGATCATCCCGCCGAACGCGCCGATCAGCGAAACGTCGTCGCTGTTCAAGCGCATCGGCACTCCGCAAGATAGACGCGGCAAGGCGGTCGGCGTCCGCGGCACGAACGGCTGGTACGGCTACGACTGGCTCAACCAGCCCGACCCGGACGCCGCCGACCTCGACCGCTGGCAGCGCATGGGCGCCGGCATCGGTATCATGACCGGCCAACAAACTTTTGCGATTGACGCCGATACGCTCGACCAGACGAGCGCCGGCAAGATCCTGATCGCAGTCATGGAGCATTTCGGTGTGCTGCCGGTCCGCATCGGCCAAGCGCCGAAGGCGCTGTATCTGATGCAGCTCAGCGCGCCGATGCCTTATTGCCGCGTCGAGTTCGGGCCGCTCAACGAACAGGGCCGCCGCGTGTCGCGCGTCGAGTGTCTGTCCGACGGGCGCCAGTTTGTGGCGCGTGGTATTCACCCAAAGACCAGGCAGCCCTATGTTTGGACGACGCCACTTGTCCCGCGGCACCAGCTCCCGATCTTCTCACCCGAGCAAGTTCAGGCGTTCATGGCCGAGCTGCGGCGCATCCTGCCGAACACCGGCGAGATCGTCACGGAAGGCGCGACAACCGAGATCGCGCAAGCCTCTCTCAGAGGCGATATCGAGAAGGTACGCCACGCCGTCGCCGCCACGCCGAACACTTCGGCCGCGTTCGGCTCGCGCGAGGCGTATCGAGACTTCGGCTATGCGATCAAGGCTGCGCTCCCGGACGACGAGCCCGAGGCTTTCGAAATCTTCGCCGACTGGTGCGCCAGGTGGGAGGACGGCGAGAATGATCCGGACGTCGTCGCCGCCGACTGGCGGCGCATGAAGCCGCCATTCCGCCGCGGCGCGAACTGGCTCTACGAGCTGGCCGAGCAGCACAGCAGCGGCGCGTTCAAGCGGGTCGACGCGTGGTTCGACGAAATCCCATACGAGCCAGAAAGCCTCTTTGGGGCGGCCTCAACCACGCCTTCCATACAGGCGCGCGAGATCGAGCCCTTGGTGTCTATTGACCCGACCACATGGGCCGGCAGGACGCCGCCGCCGCGCGAATGGGTTGTCGACGGATGGGTGCCGAAGGGTGAAGTGACCCTGCTTTACGGTGACGGTGGCGTCGGCAAATCGCTGTTGGCAATGCAATTCGCAACCTGCGCCGCGATCGGCCAGCCGTGGCTTGGGCAGATCACGCGGCCGTCGCGGGTGATGGGTTTTTTCTGCGAAGACAGCGAAGACGAACTATTTCGGCGGCAGACCGACATCAACAAGGCGCTTGGTATTGACTGCGCGGATCTGGCAAATTTGCGTCTGTTCCCCCGCAAGCACTTCGACAACGTTTTCGCGCTGTGGGACCGACAGACCGGCGCTCTGAAGTTGCAGCCCGTGTGGCACCAACTGGCCGGCGCCGCGAAAGAATTCGGCGCGGACGTTCTGATCGTCGACACGATCGCCGACGTTTTCGCCGGCTCGGAGATCGACCGCGCTCAGGTCAGCGCATTTGTGAAATCGTGCCTCGGCAGGTTGGCACAGGAAATTGGCGGTTCGGTGCTCGCCCTCGGCCATCCCTCGGTTTCCGGGAGGTCGTCAGGCCAAGGCACGTCCGGGTCGACGGCTTGGAGCAACGCGGCCCGATCGCGGCTGTATCTCGAACACCCGAAGGGGTCGGACCGTGGCAACACGCGCGTGCTGCGCGGGATGAAGTCGAATTACGGCCCGAAGGGGTCGGAGCTGATCATTCGATACAATCGGGGTGCCTTCGACATCGTGGCCGGGTCGCAACCGGCCGCTGCCCTATCGATGGAAACGGCCGTGGCCTTAAGCATCGGGCAGGCCGCCGAACAGGCAATATTTTCGACGTTGGCCAGCAATCCGGCCGAACGCATCAACATGAAGCCGAACAGCCAATACTTCGCGCTCAAGGTGCTGCGCGCGGTTGGCCCCGACGCTTTGGCCGCGTTCGACGATGCGAAGGTCACCAAGGCGATGAATGACCTACTGCGGCGCGGCGCTATTCGCGAGGAACGTGTGGGCAAAGACGACAGTGGCAGAGCGACGTTCGGGTATGTCGTCGTTCCGGAAAAATTCCAGCCGGCTTGGTCGACGGTGGCCGATGGCGCCGAAATTGCCGCGCCGATTTTCGATTGAGGGCTGAAAATGTACGTCAAACTGACATACAGCAAAGTCCACCGCCGGGACCGCAAAGCTCCAACTAAGTCATTGAAATCATTGATCGCAAAGTCCTCGCAAAGCCTCGCTTCGCAAAGTCCTGCAAAGCCTCGCAAAGCTCAGTGTTTTCAGCACCGCAAGGCTTCGCAAAGCTCGCTTCGCAAAGTTCCCCCCTACGGGGAAGGGCCGGCGTTCCGCCGCCTGCAGGCTTCGGCCCTTCTCCCTCGGGTGTTTGGGATCGCCAGCAGGGCCGAATTTATTCGGCAATTAGCGTCGCGAGCGTTGGCGTGCTCGATACCTCACGGGCGCTTTGCCGGCGGGGTGCTCGGATGAAACAGCGAGGGCCGAAGACATGCCGATCAGGCTGGCGTCAATCCGTCGAATTTCTGGCGATCGGCCGAGAGGCAATTACGCGCTGGAATGCTGAGCGCGTCACGATCGACCGTTGCGGTGCCAAGCGAAAGCACGGGATGGGGCCGTGCCGGCAGTGGCCGATGGCGAACGGTCGCTGCTACCTGCACGGCGGTCGCACGCCGCGGAAAGATCAGTGGCACGTCATGCAGCTTCCGGATTGTTCGACGCCGAAGGGTGGAGCGAAATTCGAGCGGAAGCTTCGTGACAAGAGCGCGTATGCCAACAAGCAGGCTGTCCGGGTGGCCGCCATGACGCCCGATGAACAAAAGGCGCATCGGGCCTGGCACCGAGCCCGGAAACCAGGCTCGGGAGTTGCCAGGGAGGCCGCGGCGGTGCGGGCGCGTCAGAATGGCGAGGTGAGGCGTTTGCTCGCTGCTGAGCCTCCCGAGCGGCGCGCCGGCCCCGAATTGGAACTGGCGCGGACGGAGCTTGCGGCGGCCGAGGCCAGGTTGGCGAAGTTGACCAGTCAAGCGGCCGGTGCTGGTGGCGATGACGAAGGGATCTTCGGATGACCGAATTTGACGATGGTGATTTCGATGGCATGGATGAACAGGACGCGCGCGAAGCTCTCACACGAAAGATGCGAACGGAGGGCGCGATAATCGCTTACCGGACGGCGGTCGCCATTTGTCTCGACCCCAAAGCGACGGCTGCAGCGAAAGCATCCGCAGTCAATTCGCTTCTGCGCGCTGGCGGGTTCTTTGCGGATCAGGACGCCGACGACGAAAAGGCGCCTCACGAGATGACGCCAAATGAAATCAACGCGGCGCTTCAGAAGGTTGAGGCACAGCTTGCGCAGCGTGAAGCCGGCCCTAGCCAGGGGAGGGCGCCGCCGCAGCAGAGGCGCAAAGGCGGCCTATTTGATTGAGCGCCACCGCTTCGATCTAACTGCCGCGATTTCAAGTAGTTTGCCACCAGCTTTTAGAATTCGCTCAGCCCTTTACACGGTGCGCTGAGCGGGATTTGGCCTTCAATTTCGCCCTTCGGACGCGGCGGTCCATTTCGGCGTGAATGTCTCTTTGCGCAACAGGTGTAGATGCTTCTATCGTTGTGCTGCCGTATGCGGAAGGTCGGCACCTAGCGTTTCGGAGATATGCTTCAATGTCGTCTTCGCCGATCAAGACGGGGCGTCCTGGCAGATAACCGAGTTTTCCCTTGTGCCTCAGCCTGCGGATTTGCCCTACCGTTTTATTGAGCCGGGCGGCCGCCTCGGCGTCACTCATGAACTTCGTCGTCATGCGATTTCCTGATGCTGTGCGGGGTCACTCTCCAGGTGAAAAAGCAACGCGTTCGTGTGTATGTCAAATCAGTAGTTAGTAAGGCGATGTATCAATACATCGAGAGCGTTGACATACAATAATTTGATTAGTTAGCGTGCGGTCACGGGAACTAGAAACTCCCTTGCTAACAGCCATTCAAATCCGGGGTCTCTGCGTGAATGTCCAGGGCGTTCGTCACCTAAAGACGCGAGAGGGCCGACGTAGCCGGCGTTTCTAGCCCCGGATTGCAATTTCGCTGCCCTAGAAACGCGGCGAGAGAGGAAGCTACGATGAGTGTCACCGCACGACCTGCTGCCAGGGCGAAAATCCGTGTTGTTTGGAGCCGCGACGCCGCGCCGACGCCAGCGACTGAGGCGGCGATCGTTTCAGCGATCGAGAAGGATCTGCGCGCCGCTCGCATTCAACGCCGTTTTGACGACATGCTGCACCACCTCGACGAGTTGTTCATTTTTCATAAGCACGCGGAAAGCGCGGCGGTTCGGTCGCGGTGCGCGGCGCTGCTGGCTGGTGCGTAAGGTTGCGCCCCGAGCAGCCGGCGCGACAGCGCCGGTTGCTGGCAGAAGCTGGCCGCGGCGGCGCGTCTCGTTTGAGTGTACCCGTGCAAGGCGATCCAACGAGACGCTTTCGCTGTCTCATTCGCGTCGGTTTCGACGGGTCTGAGACAGCTATGCGCGTAGTCTAGAACCTAACGAGACGGTCAACAGCACATGACAAAGATTGGCTATGCGAGGGTCAGCACGACTGACCAAAATCTCGAAATTCAGAAGACGGCATTGCAAGCGGCCGGGTGTGATCTAGTCCGGTCGGAAAAGCGTAGCGGAACGACGCGGGCTGGGCGGACTGAGCTGCAGGTGATCTTGGACTTTCTACGAGAGGGCGACGTGCTGATGGTCACGCGAATTGACCGCCTGGCGCGAAGCATTGGCGATCTGCAGGACATCGTCCGGGCCGTGAAGTCGCGCGGCGCCACGCTGCGCGCGACAGAGCAGCCCATCGATACCAGCACGGCCGCTGGCAAGGCGTTTCTCGACATGCTCGGCGTGTTCGCCGAATTCGAGACGAACCTACGGAAAGAGCGCCAACTTGAGGGTATCGCCGACGCGAAGGCCCGCGGGGTTTATAAGGGCCGGAAGGCGACAATCGACGCCGATGCAGTGCGCGCAATGAAGAATGAGGGCATCGGTCCGTCCGACATTGCGCGACGTCTAAAGATTGGCCGCGCCAGCGTCTATCGCGTGCTCGGCTGACGCGCTGCGTGGCGGGCCATTGCCAAGGCTTGGCCGGCGGCCGGGCTTACCCCCTGGGGATGGTTTGGCCACGGAAACGCAGGCTGCGTCGGAAGCCCGCACAAAATCGCGCGCCGCTGGGATTTTTGAGCTATGGCGTGTCACAAGAATACGACTTGATCTACGCCGGTTTCGGGTCGCCACGTGAGCGCCGCGCGCCGTTCTAGAAGCTCGTTCTCGCGGTGGGCAAGGGATGGAAAGAAGTCGATCGCCAAGGGTGCTATCTCGTTCCCCTTGAAAAGCCCCGTTGCTCTAAGCGCTGTCAGAGCTTGGCGGAATGCCACCAGTCCGCTGCGTCCCCGGCCAGATAAATGTTGGCGCAATAAGCGAGCATGGTAGCGTTGAAGGCTGTGGCAGCCTTCATCATTTTCTACGAGCGAGGCGTTCGACAGCAAGTTGGGGTCCTCTAGGTCGCTGGGGTCATTATCAGCTAAGACTACTAGATCCGTGCAGATGTCATCGATCGTCGCGTCGACAGATTCGAAGAAACAACGGCTCAGGCTTTCAAACAGGACCGATGGCGAAGCTGGCCCGTTCCCCTCAAAATGGGCAAGCAGCATCGCCTTTGCTGATGAATGAAGAAAGATGATAGGTGCGATTTGCTGCTGATGTGCAGGGATAAGGCGTTCGAAAGCGGACGACCGATACTGCCGCTCGAATGCTGCGTCAGATTCTGCAATCCAGCGTTCAGGAACGGGAATATAGGCGCCTGTTTGACGTGAGGCGGTCTGCTGGTCGCGGGCCACATCACAGCTGGATTTGGGTTCTTGCTTCGCTTTCCGCCCGAACATGGTCATTTCCCGGCGCGATGATTTGATCGATACCAGATAGCATACATTGAAATCCGCTACCACTCTCAGGGCGATAGCCGATCACCGTTTGCGTGCGGCCTCAGATGAGGTATCTTGACCTCAGCGAGAATGTCGGTTCGCCACCGATCACAGAACGAAAACGGCCGCGAGGTTAAGCGTGATCAGATGACCGACGCCCTTATTCAAGAAGATAATTTTGAGCAGACTGCGCGGCCCGGCGCCAGCCAAGAGGCGGCGGCCGATGACATGGCATCGGCCGCGGCGGATGCCTTTACTGCCGCGCTTGATCCAGACGTCATGATCGACAACGTGTTGTGGGGTCTGAGCACCCTGCTGAACCTCGTCGAGCGCCCCGGTATGGCCGAAGTCTCAGAGGGTGTAGCTAGTCGGCTACGCGGTTCAATCATCACGCTCAGTTCTGGCTTTGCGGAGCGCTTCACTGGAAAGCTTCGCGGGGATCTGCGCGTGACTGGCCTTGCAGGCGCGCTGGGCATCGCCGCGGTTCTCGGCAAGACAAGCGAGCAGGTGACCGCCAGCGAACCGCTGGACCGGTTGTTGGATTATCTGGATCACGTCGCGCTGCTTAAAGTCGAGATCGAGGCTCTTTGCTTGAGGGACCGCATCGAAAAGCGCGGCGCGCCGCTTCGCGCGATGCTCGCTTCGCTTAACGCAACTCAACACGCGCCTCACCAGGAGGCCACGGTTCATTGAGGTTTAGTGATGCTTCCGCTTCTTCTGGCCGGCGCCGGCGCCGGCTCAACGCTTCTGTCGTCCATGTTCGCCGGCACCGCGCAGGACGAAGTCAACAACGCGCGGCTGGGGGTGAACAGCGCCGAGCGCGCCCGGCAGCAGGCGCTCGACATGGAAGCCAGCGGCATCAACAGCGGGGCGCTCAACCGCTACGCGGGCTTCGGCACGCTGCTCGCGGATCGGGCGACGAAGTTGTCCGATATGTACCGGTCGGCGGTCGGCGGCGGCACGGCGCTGCCCGGCACCGCTTTGCCGGCATCGTCGTCCGACGTGGTCAACCGCGAGATCGACAACAAGCAGGCCATCGCCCAGGCGTTCGGCCTGCAGCAGGGCGACGCGCGCGGCAAGCTGCAGTCCTTCGGCGATCTGCTAGGCACGATCAGCCGGAGCCAGGCGCGCGACGCCGGGACGCTCGGCCAGATCGGCGGCTACAAGAAGGGCTCGGCCGGGGTGCAGGCGCTCGAACTCGACGCAGCAGGCCACGCGGGTGACAGCAACAAACTGCTTGCCGATCTATTCGGCGGATTTGGCAAGGCGGGTTTGAACGCCGGGCTAAGTCAAATGGAGTGGCTTGATCCCGGCATTAATCCGGACGGATCAATCATCGGTGCGGCGGGGCCGACATCCATTCGCGGTCGGCCTCTGATCCGATAGCTCAAGCCGCGTTCGCTGCTCCGCGACAGCGAATTCTAATCTGTGAGCAGTGTGGGAAATCAATGTGGGAAGATCTATAGCCGCGCCCGCGCTGCCGACTAACCCATTGATTTTATTGGGTGTAATGGTGCTGCCGGGGAGGATCGAACTCACGACCTCTCCCTTACCAAGGGAGTGCTCTACCACTGAGCTACGGCAGCATAGGCCGCAACGGGAATCAGCCTCGAGGGCTCCCGTGCGGCGGGCCGATCCTTGCCACAGGGCATCCTCCGGCGCAAGCGCGCCGCACGTCAGGAAGGAGGAAAATCCGGTCTCTGGACGAAATTTTACTCCCCTGCGAAGCATGAGACATAACAACGGGATGGCGAGGCCCGCTGCAGCCGTGTCGCCGTTCGACTTTAGCCCGGGTCGGATTTGAGCTTCATTTCGAGCAACTGCAGCCCGACGCGGCTCCCAACGAGTTCGGCGATCGCCGAAAGTGCCATTAACGGCCGCATCATTACCTCGAATTCAACGACCTGCCCCTCGGCGTCGAAACGGATCAGATCGATGCCAGTGAGCTGCACTCTGCCGTTCTGGGCGGTGAACTCGAGCGCCGCGTCTTGCGGACCACCGACGAAAGTCCGGCGATAGCGCAGGTTTTCGAGCACGGCGGCGACTGCGGTGAGCACCAGCAGCGCCGCCTCTCGGCCCTGGATCGGCGATTGAATCACCGGCGAATAGAACGTCACGTTCTCGGCCAACAGCGGTCGCAGCAACGTCACGTTTCCCGAAGGAAGCGCTCGACGCCAAGCGGCGAATGTCTGTTGCGCCGTCGCCGCCAGCGCATAAGTGTCATTGGACATTTGTCGCTCCGAAATCGATGATTTCAATGCTGACCAGGGACTGCAATGACATCCGCGACGATTGCCAAGGGCCGCAAGCGAACCATGCCATGAACCACAAGCCTGTTCGACCGCAGCAAGACACCGGCAGCCGGCAGGCGAGGCTGCGTGACGCGTTGCGGGAAAACCTCAAGCGACGCAAGTTGCAAGCCCGCGGCCGCGCCGCGCAGGAGCCGGGTGAAGGCGAGTCCGGAGACGTCCAGCACAATGCGCACGGTGATGTTGATAAGGCGAACTGACACGACCATGCCGCGGGTCGAAGGACAGCATTGAAGCCCCGGCCATGCTTCTATGAGGGAACGCAGGAGCGCATCATGGTCCTCGGATGAGTCTGGCCACGTTCACGCTCGTCAATGTCGTAATCAACCTGGTCGCCGTCGCGGCGGGAGCTGCGCATGAAAAAGCCCCGGCCGCGCGGGCCGGGGCTTTGAATGTTTGATACGCAGACTCCGCGCCGCGTTTCGCAAATCAGCGGCGGTATGTTCCTGTCTGTGTGCCGTTGTTGTTGCCTTCCGGGCCGACGTCGCCCTGGGTCGATTGCGGCGTCGGATGATTGGCGCCATTCATGCGACCGCTCGACCCCGTGGTCATGCCGGGCGCCGGCGCGACAGTGCCGCGCTCCATGGCGCGGCCGTTGCCGACCCGCTCGGATCCCATCGCATTGCCGCGGGTATCCGTCTGGCTCTGCGCGCCAGCAATCATCGTGGTGGCCAACAACACAGCCGCAGCCATGCCGGCGATCCGGGACATTCGGAAACTCATGAATCCTCCTTGGTTGTTCGATTCGTGCGGTTGCACTGGGGACGAACGATGCGGTTGGCGCCCCGTTCCGAAGGAACATCGGCTGAATCCGCCAGAGCGATAACGCTCGGCGATTGTTTGCATTGGAACTTGAACGGCGTAGGAAAGGAGCGTCCGCTCACACGAACGAGCGCGCCCGAGCGAGCTCGTGGAGGGCCTGGAACGAGCGCGACCGCAGAGGGTTGGTCCGCCAAACCACCGAGGAAATCATAATGCAACACAGTTTGAAGGGCTTGATCTGGCGTCGCAGCGCGACTGTTCTTGCGGCAACCTCAGCGGTTGTCGCCGGCTTCTTGGCTGCGGGAACGCCGGCTGAAGCCCGCGACTATCCCTATTGCCTGACGTCGCCGGGCTATGGCTATCCGGGCGACTGCAGCTATGCGTCGTACAACCAGTGCCGGGCGGCTGCGTCGGGACGGTTGGCCGACTGCAACGTCAATCCGCGCGTTTCCTTCCGGGAACCGCGGCGCCGGGACTATCGGACCTACGGCGACCGCTGGTAAGAATTCCCCGCATCTTCGGGGAGAGGGTCGGCGGGCACACGGTCCGCCGATTCGGCTGCTTTCGGGTCTTGGCATCGCGTCAGCTCTTGAAATCGCCTTAAATTCCACGCTTTTGCCACAAGCGGCTCTCGTGCCGTATAATTCCACGGCAAACAGCGGGAATCGGCATGGATCGCATTCGCATTATCGGCGGCAACAAGCTGCATGGCACCATCCCGATCTCGGGAGCCAAGAATGCGGCGCTTCCGCTGATGATCGCCGCGATGCTGTCCGACGAGACGCTGATCCTGGACAATGTGCCGCGGCTCGCCGACGTCGCGTTGCTCCAGCGGATTCTCGGCAACCACGGCGTCGACATCATGGCCGTCGGCAAGCGCCCCGGCGACCACGAATATCAGGGCCAGACCCTGCATATCTCGGCGAAGAACATCATCGACACCACTGCGCCCTACGATCTGGTCTCGAAAATGCGCGCCAGCTTCTGGGTGATCGCGCCGCTGCTGGCGCGAATGCACGAGGCCAAGGTGTCACTGCCCGGCGGCTGCGCCATCGGCACCCGCCCGGTCGATCTCTTGATCATGGCGCTGGAAAAGCTCGGCGCCGAGCTGTCGATCGACGCCGGCTATGTGGTCGCCAAGGCGCCCGGCGGCTTGAAGGGTGCGACCATCGAATTCCCCAAGGTCACCGTCAGCGGCACCCATGTCGCGCTGATGGCGGCGGCGCTCGCCAAGGGCACCACGATCATCGCCAATGCGGCCTGTGAGCCCGAGATCACCGACGTCGCCGACTGCCTCAACAAGATGGGCGCCAAGATCACCGGCGCCGGCACGCCGCGCATCATGATCGAGGGCGTTTCGAAGCTGCACGGCGCGCGGCATACCGTACTGCCGGACCGGATCGAGACCGGCACCTATGCGATGGCGGTGGCGATGACCGGCGGCGAGGTGCAACTGTCCGGCGCGCGGCCGGAGCTGCTGCAATCGGCGCTCGATGTTCTGACGCAGGCCGGCGTGACCATCACGGTCAACAACGACGGCATCAAGGTCGCGCGCAACGGCGCCGGCATCAGCCCGGTCACGGTGACCACCGCGCCGTTCCCCGGCTTCCCGACCGATCTGCAGGCGCAGTTGATGGCGCTGATGACCCGCGCAAAGGGCGCCTCGCATATCACCGAGACGATCTTCGAGAACCGCTTCATGCACGTGCAGGAGCTGGCGCGGTTCGGCGCCCGCATCCAGCTCGACGGCGAAACCGCCACCATCGATGGCGTCGCCAAGCTGCGCGGCGCTCCGGTGATGGCGACCGACCTGCGCGCCTCGGTGTCGCTGGTGATCGCGGCGCTGGCCGCCGAAGGCGAGACCATGGTCAACCGAATCTATCATCTCGACCGCGGCTTCGAGCGGCTCGAGGAAAAACTGTCGGCCTGCGGCGCCACCATCGAGCGCATCAGCGGGTGAGTGTTGCTGCGGGGGCTGCCTTGGGTCAGCTTAAACTTCTCGCCTTGGATCCCGACGATCTCGCGGTGATCTCGGCCCACGTCCAGGACGCGCGCGTCGAAACCGGCGACATCGTCTGGCGTCAGGCCGAGAAGCGGCTGGTGGTCGGGTTGCATCGGCTCGACTGGGAGCAGACGCTGTCGGGCGATCCGATCCCCGGCCGGCTGATCGCGGCGCTCCGGTTCGATCGCGTGCTCGCCTGCAAGTCGCGCAATATCGACATCGGCGCACCGGAGACATCGCTCGAATTGATCGGGATCGAATTCTACCCGGCGCAGGAAGCGCCGGCCGGCAGTGTGGTGCTGATGTTCTCCCGCGGCGGCATGTTGCGGCTCGACATCGAGTGTCTGGAATGCGCGCTGACCGATCTCGGGCCGGACCATCTCGGTACCGGCGATCCACCGGAGGACCTCGGCGGCCTGGCTTGAAGGCGCGGCCGCGGCTGGCTTGGGCATTGCCCGGCGGGTCAGGCAACACCCTTCGGCCTTGAGGGTTGACGGCGGTAAGTCGCCGCGCCATTGAGCATCAGGGCCTGTTGGGCCTTTGTGCCGCCGGAAGCTTCCAAATGCCAATTCGTCTCGACAGCGCCAGCACCGATTTCGCCTCTCAATTCAAGGCCTTCCTGGCCATGAAGCGCGAGGTCGCGGCCGACATCGAGGCGGCCACCCGGGCCATCGTCGACGACGTCGCGGCGCGCGGTGACGCGGCTCTGCTCGAAGCCACCGCGAAGTTCGACCGTTTGAAGCTGGAAGCGAGCGGCCTGCGCGTCAGCGCCGCCGAGGTCGACGCCGCGGTCAAGCTGTGCGACCCGGATACCATCGACGCGCTGAAATTCGCGCGCGACCGCATCGAATTCTTCCACCGCCGACAATTGCCGAAGGACGACCGCTTCACCGATCCGCTCGGCGTCGAGCTCGGCTGGCGCTGGAGCGCGATCGAGGCGGTCGGCCTCTATGTCCCCGGCGGCACCGCGGCCTATCCGTCCTCGGTGCTGATGAACGCGATCCCCGCCAAGGTCGCCGGCGTCGAGCGCGTGGTGATGGTGGTGCCGTCACCCGACGGCAAGCTCGCTCCGCTGGTACTCGCCGCGGCGCAGCTCGGCGGCGTAACTGAGATCTACCGCGTCGGCGGCGCCCAGGCGGTGGCCGCGCTGGCTTACGGCACCGCGACGATCGCGCCGGTCTCCAAGATCGTCGGCCCCGGCAACGCCTATGTGGCCGCCGCCAAGCGGCTGGTGTTCGGTCGTGTCGGCATCGACATGATCGCGGGTCCCTCAGAAGTCGTGGTGGTCGCCGACAACACCGGCAATCCGGACTGGATCGCGGCCGATCTTCTGGCGCAGGCCGAGCACGACGCCAATGCGCAGTCGATCCTGATCACCGACGATGCGGCGCTGGCGGCCGAGGTCGAGCGCGCCGTCGCGGCGCAGTTGAAGACGCTGTCGCGCGAAAAGATCGCGCGCGCCTCGTGGGACGCGTTCGGCGCCATCATCAAGGTCGCCCGGCTCGACGAGGCGGTCGGCCTCGCGGACGCCATCGCCGCCGAGCATCTCGAGATCATCACTGCCGATCCGGAAGCCTTCGCGGCCAAGATCCGCAATGCCGGCGCGATCTTCCTCGGCGCGCATACGCCGGAGGCGATCGGCGACTATGTCGGAGGCTCCAACCACGTGCTGCCGACGGCGCGTTCGGCGCGGTTCTCCTCCGGGCTCGGCGTGCTCGATTTCATGAAGCGGACCTCGATCCTGAAATGCGGTCCGGAGCAGCTCGCCGCCCTCGGACCCGCGGCGATGACGCTCGGCAAGGCCGAAGGATTGGATGCTCATGCGCGCTCGGTGGGACTGCGTCTGAATCGGCGATGAGCACCTCGCAACCAGACGATTCCAACAATCGCATCGTCGCGGTGACGCTCGACGAGGAATCGATCGGGCGCTCCGGGCCGGACATCGAGCACGAGCGCGCCATCGCGATCTACGATCTGGTCGAAAAGAACCTGTTCGCGCCGGAGGGCGCGGGCGATGGGCCGTTCACGCTGCATATCGGCATCACCGGCAGCCGGCTGATGTTCGACATCCGCCGCGAGGACGGCGCCCCGGTGATCACGCATCTGTTGTCGCTGTCGCCGTTCCGCCGCATCGTGAAGGACTACTTCATGATCTGCGATAGCTACTACCAGGCGATCCGCACCGCGACGCCGGACAAGATCGAAGCCATCGACATGGGCCGTCGCGGCATCCACGACGAAGGCTCCCGGACGTTGCAGGAACGTCTGTCCGGCAAAGTCCGGATCGATTTCGAGACCGCGCGCCGGCTGTTCACACTGATCTCGGTGTTGCACTGGAAGGGATAACGCATGATCCCGAAAAGTGGTCGCCGGTTTTCGGGCCAGATCATGCGTCCGTTGCAGCGGGTTTGAGCGCATGGGACAGCCGCAAGCGGTGCTGTTCGCCTGCGGCATGAACAGCGTACGCTCGCCGATGGCCGAAGGGATACTGCGACAGATCGCGCCGCGCACGATGTATGTCCGCTCGGTCGGCGTGAAGAAGCTCGAGCTCGATCCGTTCGCGGTGGCGGCGATGGCCGAAATGGGCCTCGACATTTCGAAGCACAAGCCGATGACTTTCGAGGAGCTTGACGACTACGAGGGGCTGAACTTCGACCTGATCGTGACGCTGTCGCCGGAGGCGCATCACAAGGCGCTGGAGCTGACCCGCACCAGCGCGGTCGATGTCGAATACTGGCCGACCTTCGATCCGACCGGCGTCGACGGCAATCGCGAGCAGAAGCTCGCCGCCTATCGCGAACTCGGCGAGGCCCTGATGCAACGCATCCTCAAGCGCTTCAGCCGCCACAGCGGCGGCAACGAGTAGTTCGGGGAGCGTGGCTCGGCGGTCCGGTGCACGGAGCAACCTCGCCCCGCGTGCAGGGAGAGGTCGGCCTGCATTGCCCGGATGTGGGCGGGCGAGAGGGCTCCTCGACCCGGCCGAGCCGGGACTCGTAGCCCATCATCCCAGCCCTGTCTCCGCAGGGCAGAGAGCACACCGGCAGGGTGCGGGCGGGCGCAGAGCGCCGAGAGAACAGGACCACGCGACAGCGGGCGAGCACCGCATCGCCTTTCCCGGCCCTTATACTTGGAAACACCCGCTCGCCTGCGCTGTTGTCGGAACCCCTGCCTTCCGATAGGTTCCGCGCGCATTCCCGCGCCATCGTTCGAATCAAAAGTCCCGCATGCTCGGCCGTCCCAAACTCGTTCTCGCCTCCGGCTCGCCGCGACGGCTCGCTCTGCTCAATCAGGCTGGGATCGAGCCCGACGCGCTGCGTCCGGCCGATGTCGACGAGACGCCGACCAAGGGCGAATTGCCGCGCTCCTGCGCCAATCGCCTGGCCCGCGCCAAGGCCGAGGCGGCGCTGCAATCGATCCAGCTCGACGACGATCTGCGCGGCGCCTATCTGCTCGCCGCCGATACCGTGGTGGCGGTCGGCCGCCGCATCCTGCCCAAGGCCGAGCTGGTCGACGAGGCGTCGCAATGCCTGCGGCTGCTCAGCGGTCGCAACCACCGGGTCTACACCGCGGTCTGCCTGGTGACGCCGAAGGGCAGCTTCCGCCAGCGTCTGATCGAGACCAAGGTCCGGTTCAAGCGGCTGTCGGAGGAAGATATCGACGGCTATGTCGGTTCCGGCGAATGGCGCGGCAAGGCCGGTGGTTACGCCGTGCAGGGCATCGCCGGCAGCTTCGTGGTCAAGATCGTCGGCTCCTACACCAATATCGTCGGCCTGCCGTTGTACGAGACGGTGTCGCTGCTCGGCGGCGAAGGTTTCCCGATCCGGTTCGGCTGGCTCAATGCCTCCTGACGCTCCCGCCGCCAAGCCTTCTGCCGGCAAGGCTTCTGGCGCCAAGACACCCGCCGCAAAGTCTGGGGCTGCGAAGGCCACGAAGGCCAAGCGCTGCCCGGTTTGCGGCAAGCCGGCGACCGAGCAATCCCGGCCGTTCTGCAGCGAGCGCTGCCGCGACGTCGATCTCAACCGCTGGCTGTCGGGCGCTTATGTGATTTCCGCCGCGCCATCGGAAAACGACGAAGATTGAGCAAAGCGGGCCGCTGGTCGGTCATTGGCCGATCCCGGCCCGCGGGCAAGCGTTGTCCGACGCCGCCGAGATTTCCCCGACGACTTCGCCCCCGCTTGCGGGTTGTCTGCGACCCGGCAGGCCCTTCTGAATTCCCGGCGATTTTTCCCGGGCAAAGGAGTGTCGGGACGGGTGGACAGCGCCGCCGCGGCTGACTATAAACCGGCGCTCCCCCGGCCTTCGCGCCGGACGGAACGCCCAGGTAGCTCAGTTGGTAGAGCATGCGACTGAAAATCGCAGTGTCGGTGGTTCGATCCCGCCCCTGGGCACCATTCCGAAACAGATTGCGAACGGTTGGTCGTTCGGTTCTCTCGCGGTGACGCCCCTGATGCGATTGCGGCATCGAGGCGACCGGGGCGCTCTACGAATCAGACACCTGCCGGGCCCTGTCGAAATGCTTCGGTCCGCTGAGGGCTTCCGCTCCGCTGGATGGCCCGTTTCATCCCTCTCGCATTGCCGACGCTTCTTCGAGCATAGCCGTTTGCTCTGACATTCCGCGTCCGCCGATCGGCGAGGGAAAAGAACCTCTCGCTTCACCGCCGACCTCCGCAGAACCGTCAACCGGATCGGGCCCGCTACCGGCGGGGGTAGTCGGCCCTTTGACCTCGTTGAGGCCCTCCAGGACGCGACCGCACATTGCGCATGGAAAACGCCGAGGCGTCGGCCCGATTTTCCTGCGTGAGATGTAACCAAGCTGCGGTTCCGCCCGAATTGAGGTTGTTAGGGCGCTGAGATGGTCGAGGACGAGCTGAAGCCGCTGATGCTGGCAAGCCTGCGCGGCGAGGCCGCTGCGCACCGCGAACTGCTGTCGCGGCTGAGCGGCAATCTGCGCGTCTATTACCGGGGCAAGCTCGCCAGAATCGGCCGCAGCGCGACAGAGGCCGAGGACCTTGTTCAAGAAGCCTTGATGGCCATTCACATGAGGCGCCACACCTATGACCCGGCGCAGTTGCTGACGCCCTGGGTGCGCGCGATTGCGCGCTACAAGCTGATCGACCACCTGCGGCATACCCGGGGGTCGATGTCTGACGTCCGAATCGACGGCATCGATCCGTTGGTGGAGGAGGACGCCGCCGCCGGCGTCGAGAGTTCCATCGATCTCAGCAGGCTGATGGCGGGACTTCCGGAGAAGATGCGGACGGCTGTGCAGGCCGTCAAGCTGGACGGTCTGAGCGTCGCCGAGACGGCGACTAAATTCAAGATGAGCGAGTCTTCAGTCAAAGTAAGCGTCCATCGCGGTTTGAAGGCGTTGGCCGCGATGATCGGACGGGAGAAACTGTCATGAAGACCGACGATCTCATCGCCATGCTCGGAACCAATGTCGAGCCCGTTCGCCGGCCGGCCGGCCGAACGCTGGTGCTCGTCATTGCTGGGGGCGTCCTGCTCGCCGCCTGCCTTGTGCTGGCGGTGATGGGGCTGCGCCCGGACCTCGACCGCTCACTGCCGTATCTGTTGCTGAAGATCGGGCTGATGCTCCCCATCCTCATCCCGGCATCGATTGTCCTAAGTCGGCTGGCGCGACCGGGTGGTGAGCGTCGGGTGTCACTGGCGCTGCTATCGCTTCCGTTGCTCGCGGTGATGGGGCTCGCGATCGGCGCGCTTTCCCTGACGCCGATGTCGCACTGGAGGACCGAGATCGTCGGCGACGAATGGATTGAATGCCTGGTGTCGATCCCGGTCATCGCGATTGTTCCGTTCGCCACCATCATCTGGGCGGTGCGCCGGATGGCCCCGACAGATCTGGTGAGGGCGGGCGCAGTGTCCGGTCTGGTCGCAGGCTGCGTCAGCGCTATGGGCTATGCACTCCACTGCGCCGCCGAGAGCGTTGCATTCATTTCCGTCTGGTACGGCGGGACGGTGGTGCTGTGCACGCTGGCCGGCGCATTGCTCGGCCCCCGGCTGCTGCGCTGGTGAGCGCAACGATATCGGCAATCGCCGGGATATTCTTTCGAACGGCTGTAACCGAACTGCTCTCCTTCACGAATTCACTTTTGAGCACCTGACGGGGGGCGCCGTGGCGCTTCCCGAGTGAGCCGCGAGGAAGTGTAACATGTCTGCACAGGCCGAGCTTTCGCGGGGGATCGCTTAACTGCGACCGTTTTGGCGCCGGTGTTGTTTGGCGGACCGCGCTCCATCCACGAACCATCGTCCACCATGACTTGACGGAGATTGCTATGACCAATCGAAGACTGATCGCTATCGCCGCGGCTCTCGCCTTTTCGGTTGCGCCGGCCCTGGCTCAGACCTCCTCGACCGAACCCAACGCGCATCGCTATCAAGGTGGTCCGAAGACGGGGACGCCGCACGCGACCAAAAACCCGGACACGGGGGTGGCAAAGAAGACCGGTCAGGACGGTGGCCATCATTACAGCGGTGGGCCGAAGTCCGAAAACCATCATATGGGTGAAAAGAAGTAATCAGCCGAGCGCGGGAGGCGGCCGTCGAGCGGCTGCCTCCCGCGTGGTCATTGTCCGATCGCGGGTCGTATCGTTCCCAGAACGCTCACGCTCAGCAGGACCAGCAGGCCCAGACTTTGCTCGCCCAGCACATGGGTTCGAAGTCTGCGTCGCCAGAGGTCGGATCCGTCCAAATCGCGCCTTCGCGACGCTTCCAGCGCCGGCATCAACCAGAATTTGTTCGCCGCAGCGAGCGCGAGCATACTTGCGAACAGCGCCAGCTTCGCTATGAGGATTTGCCCGTAGGTGCTGTGAAGCAGGCTGGAGATCGATCCGACGAGGAACCAGCTGTTCACAAGTCCGGTTCCGATCAGCGTCGCCACGGCGACGTATCCCATTCCGGAAAAACGTATCAGCACGCTATCGATATCGACGCAGGTTGGTCTCGCCGGCGTCGCCGCGCCGCGCCGCAGGATGAAACCGAGCGGAGCAAGTCCACCGAGCCAGGCTCCCGCCGCGAGAAGATGCGCCGCGTCCGCGGTGACATGCAGCGCGCTCGCCCAGCCCTCCGCCATCTGGCTGTGACCGGCGCCCGCGAGGGAGGCGAGGAGTCCGGCGGCGAGTAAGAACGTCACCTTATCCCGGTCGGCGCCCGCCCGCGACGAGCGCCGGAGGAGCGTGGCGACCAGTACAGTCGCGACGACCATGCGCGCCGCCCAGACGCCGCCGAAGCCGGTGTCGCGAATGACTGACGCGATGACTTCCAAATCCGCGACGTCCGCCAGCCCGCCGCTCATATTGGCTGCAGCGAAGGCGAACCAGCCGAGGCCGCTGATCAGAGCGAGGATCGCCGACCAGACCATCAGCTTGTTTCTCCAGCGGGCGAGCTCCGGGGGCTCGCCTCCGGCACAAGCATAGATCGGAAAGAACGCGATTCCGGCGAGCGCAGTGGATGCCGCGTAGTGGATGAAACGGGCGGTGACGAGCCCGAGATCGATCATCAGCGCGCCACGCTGAAGGAGTAGCTGCCCTTGACCTTGTGCGTATCGTCAGACACCGCGTGCCATTCGACCTTGTAGTCGCCGGGCGAGAGCTGATCCTTGAGAGGCACGATCATCAGCTTCTTGTTGCTGGGATCAGCCGTTGCCTTTCCGGTCGCGATCGCCTTTCCGGCCTGGCCCTTCAGTTCGATCCCGCAAAATCGCGGAATGATGTTCTCGTTGAACAGAATGCGGATCTCCTTCGGCGGAGCCGACGCCTTTCCGGCAGCGGGCTCGGTCGACTGCAATTCGGGATGGGCGTAGGCGACGCCGGCGCCGAGGGTTGCTGCGATCAGCGCGAAGGCCGTCAAAGAAGTCTTCATGGCCATTGATCTTCCCCTGGATTGTGCGGATTTTGGCGTGAGGAAAGGTGGCGACGCCATTCGTTGACGCCGTGCAGACGATCCCGCCTCCGCCGTCAGGCTATTCGATGACGGCGGAGGCTATCACCGGATCTACTTACTCTTTTGGATCTTGGTGATGGCGATGCCGTCGCTGCCGCGCTCGGCGGTGAATTGGACCTTGTCGCCGGCTTTCACCTGCTTCAGCATTGCGGGGTCTTGAACTCTGAAGACCATCGTCATGCCCTCATCCATCCCGAGGCTCTTGATCGGGTCGTGCTTGAGCGTGATCTTCTTGGCGGCCTCGTCGACCTTTTTCACTTCGCCCTTGACCATCGCGTCCTGCGCAAGGACTGCGGACGAGGAGAGAAGCGCGAACGCGAGCGTGGCTGCGGCGAGTTTGTTGTTGGTCATTTCGTTCCTTTCGGGGGGGTGGACTACTTGACGATGACGGTGCCGATCATTCCCGCTTCGCGGTGACCGGGTATCAGGCAGGCGTATTCGAATTCCCCCGCCTTGGTGAACTTCCAGACGAGATGGCCGGTCTTCTGCGGAGCCAGCCACTTGGCGTTGGGATCGTCGTGCTCCATGTTGGAATCATTCTTCATCGAACTGGCGTGTCTGAGGTTGTCTTCGGTGGTGGCAAGGACAAACTCGTGATCGAGTTCACCGCTGTTGCGCAGCACGAACTTGATCTGCTCGTCACTCCTGATTTCGACCCTGCTGGGAGTGAACAGCATTTTCCCGTCGGCTTCGGTCATGGTGACCTGCACGATCCGTGAAGGCTTGCTCGCGTCGCCCGGCTCGCCGGCCGAGAACGCCGCGCTGTGCGTGTGGCGGCCGTGATCGGCTCCCGCCAGGAGTGGGGCGGGCGCAAACGACACGACCAAGGCCGCTGCGGCCGCCATCAGTTTGGTCTTCATCTTGATCTCCTCTGGAATGTGGTTTGGAAGGTGATCGGTTCTCGGGAACGCCTACATTCCCTTCATCCCTTTGATGTTCATCTTCACGGGCTTCGGATCGGCCGCCTTGGCTTTCGTCTTGTCGTTGGCCTGGCGCGGGGCGGCGCTTTGCGGCGCGTCGACCTCGTATGCGACGGTGCCTTTCGGGAAATCGTAGGGACCAGGGTCCTTGTAGTCGTCGCGGGCGAGGCCTTCGCGGATCTTCATTACGGTGAACATTCCGCCCATCTCGATCGGGCCGAACTGCCCTGATCCGGTCATCATGGGGAGCGTGTTGTCGGGAAGCGGCATCTCCATGTCCCCCATGGCGCCGCCGGTGGTTCCCATCACCATCGCGTCCGGAGCAAGTTTGCCGACCGCCTTCGCCAGATCCTTCTTCGACACCCCGATCAGGTTGCGGATGTCGTGGCCCATGGCATTCATGGTGTGATGCGACTTGTGGCAGTGGAACGCCCAATCGCCGGGGTTGTCCGCGGTGAAGTCGAATGCGCGGATTGAGCCGACGGGAATGTCCGTCGTTACTTCAGGCCACTGCGCGCTCTCCGGCACCCAGCCGCCGTCCGTGCAACTGACAGCGAAATTGTGTCCATGCAAATGGATCGGATGGTTGGTCATGGTGAGGTTGCCGACGCGAACCCGGACACGGTCGCCGAGGCGCACCGGAAGTGGATCGATGCCGGGAAATACCCGGCTGTTCCAGGCCCACATATTGAAGTCGGTCATCTCGGTGACCTTCGGCAGATAGGTGCCGGGGTCGATGAGATAGGAACTCATGATGAAGACGAAGTCGCGATCGACTGGCCGGAAGGATTTGTCGCGCGGATGTACGACCATCATCCCCATCATGCCCATCGCCATCTGGACCATCTCGTCCGAATGGGGGTGGTACATGAACGTGCCGCTGTGCTTCATCTCGAATTCGTAGACGAACGTCTTGCCCGGCGGGATGTGCGGCTGATTTAGTCCGCCCACGCCGTCCATCCCGGCCGGCAGGAGTACGCCGTGCCAGTGCACGGTGGTGTGCTCGGGCAATTTGTTGGTGACGAAGATGCGGACCTTGTCGCCCTCCACCGTTTCGATGGTCGGCCCCGGCGACTGGCCGTTGTAGCCCCAGAGATGCGCCGTCATGCCTTCGGCGAACTCGCGCTCGACCGGCTCGGCGACAAGGTGGAATTCCTTCCAATCTCCGTTCATCCTCCAGGGCAGCGTCCAGCCATTGAGTGTGACGACCGGATTGTAGTCGGGCCCGCTGGTCGGATGCAGCGGCGGCTGCATCGTCGTCTTTTCCATCGTCGCGGCCTCCGGAATGGTCGCGGCCTGGGCGCGGCCGGTGACGGCAGCAACGCTGGCGAGCGCCGTTGCGGAGCCGAGGAAGTTTCTTCGGGACAGCATGGGGTTCTCCATTTCAATGCGCGCCGCCGCCGGACGCCTGGGCGGTGGCCGACGTTCTGGTTTCGGTTTGGGATTCGCCGCGACCGCCGCCGTTGACCGCGGTCTGCAGTTCGGATTGCGCGAGCCAGAAGTCTCGCTTGGCCTCGATGGCCGCGCGAAGCGCGGCGATGCGCTGGCGCGCCTCCGTGAGGAGCGCGAAGACGTCGACCTGCATACTGCCGAAGCGTAGTTGCATCTCTTCGGAGATGATCTTGCGCAGCGGCAGGACTTCGCGCTGGTAGTGACCCGCGATGTCGTAGGTCGAACGATAGACACGGAACGCATTGCGCGCTTCGGAGCGGACGTTGATGGCCTTCTCGGTCAAGAGATTGAACGACTGATTGTAGGTTTCAGCGGCCTGTCGAACGCGGACCTCGCCGCCGTCGTAGATCGGAATCTGGAATTGGAGGTCGAAGCCGCGCTCGCGGAACGGCGGCCCCTCCGGATCGCGGGTCTTGCTCTCGATGCCGGCGACGTCGAGCAGCGTCACGAAACGGCTGGCTTGCGTGAGGTTCAGCGACTTCGCCAACACCGCCAGTTCGATCCGTGCGATCTGCAGATCAATCCGGTGGGTCACTGCATCGACTTCGATTCGCGGCAGCGATAGCGGCCGACGGGGAAGAACGGGCAGAAGCTGTGGCAGCTTGATGCCGATGTCGCTGCCCCACAGCCCGAGCAGCCGGATCAGTCGCTCGCGGGAGCTCGCCGCCTCCTGTCGCATGGTCGCCAGATCGGCTGTCGTTTCCGCGTAGAACGCCTGTTCGCGGGCCTGGTCGAGCTTGTTGAGCGACCCCGTCTCGCCGAGCTTCGCCGCAAGCTGGGCGGTGGATTCGGCGGTCGACTTGGCGTCGGTGAGAAGCCCGACCAGTTCGTTGGCGGCCACCGTCCTGTAGTAGATGCGGCGGACGTCCGCGGCGAGCCGCAGCGTGTCTTCGGCGGCACGCAACTGCGCCTTCTCGAAGCGTTGGCGGGCCAACTCCGAACGGAAGGGTAGCGTCGCGAGGGCGAGAATGTCGCCGACGACCCGCCGCTCGATCTCGAGCCCGCCGTTGCCGGCGATGCGGGAGATCGAGAAAGTCGGGTTGGGCGGAAGGCTGTCGCCGACGAGATCGGTTTCGGCGAGCGCCAGTTCATTGTAGGTCGCCTGCAGACCGCGGTTGCTCAGCAGCGCGACCTGGACGGCGCTCTCCACCGTCAACGTGCGGCGAAGCAGGTCCTTCACGGCGCTATCGGCACGCAGCGCGTCGTCTTGGGTCCTGATCGAGATGACGTCCTTCTTGATCGTTTCGCCGGCGACGCCGGCGACGACACCCATGCCTGCATCAGGCGAGAAGCTGGCGCATCCGGACAGGACGAGCGACGAAAGCAGGACCAGGGCCGCTGCGGGCCGGGAGCCGCGACGAACGGACGGAGGATTGGAGATGGGAAGCGTGCTGGGCATGTCCGCTCCTAACGGCCGGATTTAGGAGCAGGAGCGGCGCGGTCGTTCCGCTCACGCCATGCCGAGGGAGCGACCGGGCGCAGGCTCGTATAGGGAGCGACGGTCGAGCGGTAGGCGACGCCCGCGACCCTCGCAGATGGGTCTGCCGGGTCTGCCCCCGCCAACGGCGCCGGCATCGGCAGGCAGCCCCCGAGGGTGAGGGCGCCGGCGGATACGGCGGCAAACATCGCTGGTCGTCTGTCGAATAGTCTCGCGGCCACCGAACCAACGGCGGCGATCTTCGCCCCAAACTGCGCAAACATGGGTTTTTCCTGAACTGACGATGGACCACAGGCGCGCTCACCCTGTTCGGGTGACGCACCGCGTCTAGGCGATCAGATCAGGTGATGGAGGGCGGTCTCGGACGGCGGGGCCGTTGTCCGCCAACGCACGGTAGCTGGTCGCGATGCGGAGGGCGTTCGACATCGGGGGCATCGCGATGTCGAAATGCGACGCCGGCATTGCGGAGACGCACATCAGCGCGCAGCACTGACCGTTGGCGGTGTGTGGACCTTTGCTGGAAGACCCTTCGTCATCGGCCTGGGGCGTCGCTGTCGACGACTGGCCGTGATTGCCGGACGTCGCCTTTGGCGGGGCCGGCGAGTGATCGTGCGTCTGGCCGTCGAGATGGGCGTGGATCGGTTGAACGGCCTCGTCATGCACGTGTGCCGAGCCCGACATGCCGCCTTCCGGGGGCATGCAATGCGCGACAGCGTGTTCCCCGGGCAGGGCGTGGGACAGCGTCGGCACCAGGATGCATAGCAGATAGACCAGGGCGACGATCCACCCTGCCTTGATCCGCTGGTTCCTGGTGAGGCTGAAGAGCATATCGAGAAATAAACACCTGGCTTTCGAGTCGATCAGCGGGCCGACTTCCGCGAAGTAAGATATGCCGAACGGGAACGTACATGCATCAGATCGCTTGGCCCTTCCGACAACCGCCGTGAATGCCGGATCCCGTTGTGCCGATCGGTCTGACGCTACTCGTCGAGTCCAAAAGGTACCCTATAGGGGTGCAGACTTCAAGGCGCGAGAAGAAGACGCTGACGGAAATCGAGGGGGCAACTTTGAACGCTCCGACGACCACGACGATCATCATCCCGTACCCGCGTGGCAAGTGATCGATCACGCCTCCGGATCACGATCGCGTGCCGCGGATGACAGCCGAAGATCGCGACGGTAGTTTGCAGCCAACAAACACAGATCGGGGAGAGAGCAAATGAAGTCGCTGTTCAGTGCAATTGCGGCAGTCGCGATTCTGGCGCTCGGCGTCACAATGGGCGCTGCGGCCGACGCCAAATCGCACCGGGTCGCCATCCAGGTCAATCAGAACGATCCGGTGGTGATGAATCTCGCGCTGAACAACGCCACGAACATCATCGAGGCGTACAAGGTGAAGGGCGAGGACGTTCAGGTCGAGATCGTCACCTACGGCCCGGGCCTGCATATGCTGCGCGATGACAGCTCGCCGGTGAAGGACCGCATCAAGCAGATCGCCGATGCGAGCTTTCCATCGAGCATCAAATTCACCGCTTGCGACAACACCAAGCAGGGCATGGAGACGCGCGAGGGGCGCGCCTTCAATGTCATTCCGCAGGCGACCCTGGTGCCGTCCGGCGCGGTGCGTCTGATGGAATTGCAGGAAGACGGCTGGAGTTATCTGAAGCCTTGATCGAGGCCGGCTTGCGCGGCTGCAGACGGCCACGCAGGCTGCCCCAGCGGCGGCGGATCAGGTCTGCCGGGGAGCCGTCGACCAGCACGGCGATCCCCATGCGGGCGCCGAGCATCATGCCGCCGATGGCGATCGGCCAGGAGATTGCGAGCAGCGAGCCTGCCGTGATGCCTTGGCCGATGGTGCAGCCGCCGGTTAGAATGCCGCCCAGTCCCATCAGCGCCGCACCGCCGATGTGACGGCGCATCTCGTGGTCGTCGTCGAATGCTTCCCAACGCAACTCATCGGCGCGCCAGGCGGCGAGAAACGACCCCAGCACTACGCCAAACACCGTGCCGACGCCGAAATCGGCGAAGTTGGCGGCGTTCAGCAGGCCCGCATAGACCGCCTTGCCGATCGTCGAGACGAAAGTCAGGCTCTGCGGATGCACCGGCCCGGCGAAATCGTCGGGCAGCTTCGTCGTCGCCAGCCAGCCGGCGACAGTGAGTATGCCGAGCGCGACGCCGGCCGCCAGCAGCCGCGGCGTTCGCCGCAGCCGCTTGTCGCCAAACGCCAGCAAGCAAAGCACGCCGCCGCCGATCGCCGCGATCGCAGCGCGCAAGTCGAGGCCGAACGCAAAACGGGTCAGCGATGCAAGGTCGGTGCTGACGCCCTCCGGCATCGTCACCGACAATCGTTCCAGCACGGTGATGCGGAATCCCGACAACACGCCGCGCAGCGTTGCATAGGCCGCGCCGCCGAGCACCAAAAGCACCACGAAGCTGCGCAAATCCCCGGCGCCGAGCCGCACCAGCGAACCGAAGCCACAGGTGCCGACCATCGCCATGCCGATGCCGAACAGCACGCTGCCGATCATGATCGATGCCAGCGGCAATGCGGCGCCGGTGTAGTTGGTGAGTTCGGGGTCGAGCACGCCGCCGATCACCAGCGCCTGCGTCCCCATCAGCGCAATGCCGAGCGCCAATCCGAAGATCCGCAGCCGCCGCGTGTCGCCGCCCATCAGCGCGTCCTCGACCGCGCCGAACGAGCACAGTCGCGCCAGACGCACGAAAAAGCCGGCCGCCGTTCCGATGCAGAGGCCGGTCAGCGCGAGCAGCAAGGCGGACATATTCTGCATCGGGTTCCCTCGACGCCGCCAGGCGGTCGCGTCGATCGCGTGGCCTTGTGCGCTGCGGCGAGGGTCGGACTACTTCTGGTCGCCGCCTCGCGCTGAGGCGCAGAAGATATCATAGATCACCGAGATCACACGACGCACGTCGTCATTGGCGAGACTATAGTAGATCGTCTTGCCGTCCCGCCGGGTGTCGACCATGCCGTCGTAGCGCAGGCGCGCGAGTTGCTGCGACACCGCCGATTGCCGGAGCGACAGGATGTTTTCCAGCTCGGTCACCGAGCGCTCGCGTTCGGCAAGCAGGCACAACAGCAACAGCCGGTTTTCGTGCGACACCGCCTTGAGGAAGTTGCTCGCCTTGCGCGCCCGGCGCATCAGCATATCGAGTTCGGGCGAGTATTCCGCGCCGTCGCGGAATTCGGTCTCGATGTTCGGGTCGAGGATCGATGTCATGGAGATCAACTGGCCTTGCGTTGCGCTAATCCGCGTTCAGTGTGGTTGGGGTGAGGCGACGGCGCGATCTTTGCGACCAAGATGCCGAGCAGACCCCAGAACGCGTCGTCGTTGATGTAACCGGTGATGCGGCCGACCTCGCGGCCTTTGTCGATCACCACGAAGGTCGGCGTAAATCGCACCGGCGAAGCTAACCCAAGATCCGCAGCTTTGTCGCGGTCGATGTTGATGCGTCGCAGCGGCAGCAATCTGGCTTCGTCGGTCTTGGGGTAGATCGGGCCGATCTCGCGGTCCCAGCGGGCGCACCAGACGCAGCCGTCGCGTTCGAACATCAATAATTCCGCAGCCCGTGCGGCCGCAGGCGCAAACGCCGCCGCCGACAGGATTCCGCAGAGCAGCATCGATTTCAGGAGCTTTCGGGCCATGCTATGATACATATAGACGAATTCGCATGTTTGTTCCAGGGGCGGTCGCGTCGTGGTCTCCAATATCTCGCTGTTCGGCGCCTTCGGGGCTGGGGTGCTGTCGTTCCTGTCGCCCTGCGTGCTTCCTCTGGTTCCTCCTTATCTTTGTTTTCTCGCCGGAATCAGTCTCGACCAGCTCGTCCGTGGGTCTGATCAGCCGACCAGGGCGATCAATTGGCGTGTTGTCGGCGCGTCCGCGGCCTTCGTGCTCGGGTTCTCGACCGTGTTCGTCGCGCTCGGCGCTTCGGCCTCTGCACTCGGCCAGGTCATCACCGATCATTTCGACACGCTGGGGATCGTCGCCGGCATCGTGATCATCATCCTGGGACTGCACTTCCTCGGCGTGTTCCGGATCGGACTGTTGTTTCGCGAGGCGCGCTTCCAGAATGTCAGCCGGGGCGTCGGGTTTTTCGGCGCCTATGTGGTCGGGCTCGCCTTTGCGTTCGGCTGGACGCCGTGCGTCGGCCCGGTGCTGGCGACGATCCTGCTCGTCGCCGGCGTGGAAGGCTCGGCAACGCGGGGCGCGCTGCTGCTCGGCGCTTACTCGCTCGGGATCGGGCTTCCATTCCTGCTGGCCGCGCTGTTCTCCGGCGCGTTCATCAGGCTGATGGCGCGGATGCGCGCGCATATGGAAACCATCGAGAAGGTGATGGGCTCCGCGCTTGTTCTGACTGGCGTTCTGTTTTTGACTGGCGCGATGCCGAAGATCTCCGGATGGTTGCTGCAGACCTTTCCGGCGTTCGGAACGATCGGGTAGAGCGCACAACCAGGAGGGGGCCGATGATCGATCGTCCAATATCGCGCCGTCAGGCGCTCGCAGCGTTCGGAGTGATCAGCGCCGGCGCGCTCGGTCTGCGCGCGATGCCCGCACGCGCCCGGCCGGTGCTCGGCGACGACGGGCTGTACCAGCTCGACTGGTATCTCCAGAGCTTCCTCGATCTGAAAGAGGATCTCGAGGGCGCGACCGCAAAGGGGAAGCGCTTCGCCATCATGTGGGGGCTGAAAGGCTGCCCGTCCTGCAAGAAGATGCACGAGGTCCACATGATGGACCCGGCCATCGAGAGCTACATCCGGGACAATTTCGAGATCGTGCACCTCAATCACATCGGCGACCGCGAGATCACCGATTTCGACGGTAGCAAGTTCGGCGAGAAGGCGTTTGCTCAGGCCTACGGCGTTCGCTTCACGCCGACCGTGCAGTTCTTTCCGGAACGGATCGACGGTCTGGCCGCGAAGAAACCGCAGGAGCGGGAAGTCGTGCGGATGCCCGGCCTGCTGGAGCCACCGGAATTTCTCGCGATGTTCCGCTACGTCAGGGAGAAGGGCTATCTGTCGATGCCCTTCACCGAGTGGCTGAAGAAGCCGGTGTAGCGGATCTTCGCGGTTCGATTCGATGGCGCGTGTGTTACGCGCGCCATGAAATCACGACGTAGCGTTTTCGAGCGAAGTGGATGTCGGTGCGCGCTTCGGTTCTGATCAATCAGAACCGAAGCTCGAAAAAGCGCGGTCTCAGAAATCCAGCTTGTCGCGGATGGCGTCGATGCCGGCCTTGGCGCAGGCGTCATCGGCATCGCCGCCGGGGGCGCCCGACACGCCGATGCCGCCGACCACAGAGCCTCCGGCCTCGATCATCATGCCGCCGCCCAGCATCACCACATTCGGCAGATCGCGCAATCCGGACTGCGGCATCCCGGGCTTGGTGATGTTCTGCAGTTCGGTCGTGGGCGTCCTGAACGACACCGCGGTCCAGGCCTTGCCGGTCGCGGTGGTCGGCGTATGCGCGCCGGCGAAGCGGTCGCGCAACATCACCTGCGGCAGTCCGGTGCGATCGACCACCGCGACCGCGACCTGAAAGCCCTGCTTGCGGCACTCGGCGATCGCGGCCCTGGCGCATTCGAGCGCCAGCTCCGGGTTCAGCGATTTGGTGACGACCAGCGCGTCCTGCGCGCCGGCCGGAATCGTGCCGATCGCCGCGCCGAAGGTCATCGCGATCGCCGGTATCCATTTTCTGTTCATTGAACCAATCCTTCAGCCGAGCGGCTGTTACTTGTTGACCGGCGATTCCGGATCGAACAGGAACGCGAGCACGTCCTTGATCTGCTGTTCGGTCAGGAATTTGTTGGTGCCGAACCGCGGCATGTTGGAGCAGGCGATCACCGCCTGGGAGTTGTAGATCTTGATGTAGGCCTGCTTGATCTCGGCGTCCGCGTATTTGCGGTCCTTGCCGAAGTGGGTGAGGCTGGGGCCGAGCGTACCAAACGACACTTCGGCTTTTTCCATCTGGTGGCAGGCGTAGCAGTTGCCGCCGTTCACCGTCTTCTCGTCGTCGGAAAACTGCCCGCCGCGGCCATTATTGGCGATCTTGGCGCCTTCCTTCCAGTTGCCGAGAAACTTGCCGTCGGCCGGAAAGGTCACGCGCTTCAGTTCGCGCTCGATGATCGTGTCGGCGACGCCGACCGGCACATCGCCGCGATAGGCGTTGCAGTCCTTCATCGTCTCGTCCGGGACGATGCGCTCCTGCCATTCTGGCGGCGCCTTGCCGAAGGTCGCCTTGATATAGGCGTCGACGAGTTCGGGAGAGACCTTGTGCACCGGCGCGGCGTGGGCCGTCTTGGCCGGCTCCGCCGCCTTCGCAGGCTCGGCTTTCGCAGCTTCCGCCTTCGCGGCTTCAGGGTTGGCGGCCTCGGCGTTTTTCGGCGGGACGGGCTTGTCCGCGGCCAGGCTTGCAACGAACGAGCCGCAGGCGAGGGCGCCGCCGAGCGCCAGCGTCAACACCGACAATTTTGATTTCGTGATCATGATCAGCCCTCCCTCAGCGCTTGATCGAGGGGACGGTGATCTCGCCGCCCGATGCCATCGTGTTGAGATACATGGTCAGCGCGGTGATGCCGTCGGAGCCGTATTCGGGCGCGGGCCAGCGCTGCTGGCGGAAGCAGTCCCATAGCCGGTGCTGCATCGTGCGCAGCGCGCCCTGCGAAACCCGATAGGTCGGCCACGACCCCATCGTGTCCTGCGGCTCCTTGCCGGGCTTGGCGAGGTCCGGCAGCGCCTGCAGCCGAATCCGCTTGCCCTCGCTGCCGTGACAGGTCGCGCAAGCGAAATCCATCACGCCGGCGCGGCGATAGAACATCTCCTCGCCGACCGCGAGCATCTCCTGCTCCTTGGGATGGCCCAGCTGCGGCGCGATCTTCATGCCGCTCGACTTGTTAGCGATGTAGGCGACCAGGTCCTCCATATCGGAGACCCGGCCAGGACCGGAAAAGCGGCGGGTCACGACGTCCTTGGTGTCGAGGCCCTGGACATTCTGCATACACCACAACAGGCGTTGCTCGAGGTCCATGACCCTGTCGGCGTCTTTGAAGTAGCGTGGCAGCTGCGCATAAACGCCTTCGAGCTTTCCGGCGCCGAGACCGAGGTCGCAACCTTCGAGCGAGACGTTCTTGGCGCCGCGCTTCTCGGCCCAGAGCTGCTCGCCGCGGTCGACTGCAAGGAAGCCGGGATTGGACATCGGATCGGAGATCATCGCGCGATAACGCTCGATTTCCTTTTCGCTCGCGTCCTGGGCCTGAGCCTTGAACGCCATTGTGCAGAGCACAAGCGTTAGCAGCGCCGCTAATCCGATGGGTCTCATCTCGCTTCCTCCGTTGACCGTCTTTTGCGGTCTAAAAACATCCGCCGAACTGTCGGATATCTTTACATTCAAGAAAAACAATATAATGATGTTTGCGGATCATGACCGATCGAGCTTGGAAACGTCAAGCGGTACTGTAGGCAAGGGACGCGAAAGACTCCCCGAGGAGATGCCCAATGGTTTTCACGAAGGTTGAGACGAGTCGCCGCGAAATGCTGGCTCTCGCAGGAATCGCGGGCCTCGCTGCGCTGCTGGCGCCGCGGATGTCGTTCGCCGATGTCGCTGCAGTCGACGCCGAGATCAAGAAGCTCTACGGCGACAAGAAGTTCGAGAGCGGCAAGATCAAGCTCGACGTGCCTGAGATCGCGGAGAACGGTCTCGTTGTGCCGATCAACGTCGAAGTCGAAAGCCCGATGACCGGCGCGGACTACGTCAAGGCGGTTCATGTCTTCGCCGACGGCAATCCGCTGCCTGGTATCGTCAGCTACAAGTTCACGCCCGCCTGCGGCAAGGCCGCAGCGTCGACGCGGATGCGGCTCGCGCAGACCCAGAACATCATCTGCATCGCCGAGATGTCCAATGGCAGCCTGTATTCGAGCAAGGCCAGCGTCAAGGTCACCATCGGCGGCTGCGGCGGTTAGGCCTGGCCGTTATCAAGAAACAGACAGGCGAGGATAATCAGATGGCGATCACTCCGACACCCCGCGTTCGCGTGCCGACCCAGGCCAAGCCCGGCGAACTCATCGAGATCAAGACGCTGATTTCGCACGAAATGGAGTCCGGCCAGCGTAAGGACGCGTCGGGCAAGATCGTGCCGCGCAGGATCATCAACACCTTCGTGGCCGAGTTCAACGGCAAGATGGTATTTGAAGCCGAGTGGAATCCGGCGATCTCGGCCAATCCATATCAGTCGTTCTTCTACAAGGCGGCCGAGTCCGGCGAGTTCACCTTCACCTGGAAGGACGACGACGGCTCCAACTACACGTCCAAGCACAAGCTGACCGTCGGCTAACGACGGCAGTCCACCGGACCACATCGATGCAAGCCCGGGGGCGATACGCCCTCGGATCGCGGAGCTGTGCCGGGAATTGAGGTCGAGCGGATCGGTCTAGCGGCGAGCAGCCCGGCGGATGCGCGAGGACAAGGGAATGAAACGATGATCTCAAGGCGGGAATTTCTGCAGGTGACTGCGGCTGCGTCGGCGCTGACGCTCGCCGGCGGCCTCGGTCCGGTTGGGCGCGTTGCGGCACAGCAGCGGCTGACGCAGGCCGACATCCTGAAATTCGATCCGCTCGGCACGGTGACGCTGCTACACATCACCGACCTCCACGCCCAACTGATGCCGCTGCATTTCCGCGAGCCGTCGGTCAATCTCGGAGTCGGCGAGGTCAAGGGCAAGCCGCCGCATCTCACCGACGCGGAATTCCGCAACTACTTCCACATCGCTACCGGCTCTCCGGACGCTCTCGCGCTGACCGCCGATGATTTCGTCGCGCTCGCCCGTAACTATGGCCGGATGGGCGGCATGGACCGGATCGCGACGCTGGTCGGCGCGATCCGCGCCGAGCGCGGCGACGACAAGGTGCTACTGCTCGACGGCGGCGACGCATGGCAGGGAAGCTGGACTTCGCTGCAGACCAAGGGCCAGGACATGATCGACGTCCTGAGCGCGCTCAAGATCGACGCGATGACCGGCCATTGGGAGTTCACCTACGGCGCCGATCGCGTCAAGCAGGTCGCCGAACAGGCGTCATTCGCCTTTCTCGCGCAGAACGTCCGCGACAACGAATGGCAGGAACCGGTGTTCGAGGCGCGCAAGATGTATGAGCGCGGCGGCGTGAAGGTCGCAGTGATCGGACAGGCGCTGCCGCGCACCGCGATCGCCAATCCGCGCTGGATGTTCCCAAAATGGGAGTTCGGCATCCGCGAAGAGGACATGCAGAAGCAGGTCGACGACGCGCGCGCCGAAGGCGCCGAGGTCGTGGTTCTGCTGTCGCACAATGGCTTCGATGTCGACCGCAAGCTCGCCGGGCGCGTGAAGGGCCTCGACGTCATCCTCACCGGTCACACCCACGACGCGATGCCGGGCCTGGTCAAGGTCGGCGACACCGTTCTGGTGGCGTCGGGCTCGCACGGCAAATTCGTGTCGCGGCTCGATATCGCGGTGAAGGACAAGAAGGTCTCCGATATCCGCTTCAAGCTGATGCCGGTGTTCGCCGACGCCATCAAGCCGGATCCGGCGATGGCGCAACTGGTCGAGAAGCTGCGCGCGCCTTTTGCCAAGGATCTCGCCCGCGTCGTCGGCAAGACCGACTCGCTGCTGTATCGCCGCGGCAATTTCAACGGCACGTTCGACGATCTGATCTGCGAAGCGATGTTGAAGCAGCGCGACACCGAGATCGCCCTGTCGCCCGGTTTCCGCTGGGGCGGAACGCTGCTGCCGAACGATGACATCACCTGGGAAGCGATCACCAACGCCACTGCGATCACCTATCCGAACTGCTACCGCACCGAGATGACCGGCGAGCAGCTCAAGATCGTGCTCGAGGACATTGCCGACAACATCTTCCATCCCGATCCCTATTTCCAGGGCGGCGGCGACATGGTGCGCACCGGCGGCATGGGCTATGCGATCGACGTCGGCAAGGAGATCGGCTCGCGGATCTCCAACATGACGCATCTCAAGACCGGCAAGCCGATCGAGGCGTCGAAGAAGTACACGGTCTCCGGCTGGGCCAGCATCAACGAAAACACCGAGGGCCCGCCGATCTGGGAGGTGCTGTCCAAGCACGTCGCGCAGGCTGGTCCGGTGAAGATCGATCCCAGCAGCGCGGTCAAGGTTTCAGGAGCCTGAGATGACCGCGCGCGACCGACACGTTCACGAAATATGGTAGCAAAAGGCAATCCGGCATGAGTCAGAAGCCTCCCTCCGACATCCTCGATCGCCGCCGGTTTCTCGGCGCAGCAGGCCTTGCGGGCGCCGGCGTATTGCTACCCCTCGCGGCGAAGGCGGGCGAGGCGGCGAAGCCGGACCCGGCGATCACCGAGGTGCAGGACTGGAATCGCTATCTCGGCGACGGCGTCGACAAGAAGCCCTATGGCGTTCCGTCCAAGTTCGAAAAGGATGTGATCCGCCGCGACGTGTCGTGGCTCACCGCCTCGCCGGAATCCTCGGTCAATTTCACGCCGCTGCATGCGATCGACGGCATCATCACGCCGTCCGGCGTGTGTTTCGAGCGCCACCACGGCGGCGTCGCCGAGATCAACCCGGCGGAGCACCGGCTGATGATCAATGGCCTGGTCGACACCCCGATGGTGTTCACCATGGACGACATCAAGCGGATGCCGCGGGTCAACAAGGTGTACTTCCTGGAATGCGCGGCGAACTCCGGCATGGAGTGGCGCGGCGCGCAGCTCAACGGCTGCCAGTTCACCCATGGCATGATCCACAACGTGATGTACACCGGCGTGCCCCTGAAGGTGCTGCTCGAACAGGCCGGGCTGAAGCCGAACGCGAAATGGCTGATGCTGGAGGGCGCGGACAGCGCCGGCATGAATCGCTCGCTGCCGGTTGCGAAGGCGCTCGACGACGTGCTGATCGCGTTCGCGATGAATGGCGAGGCGCTGCGCCCGGAGAACGGCTATCCGCTGCGCGCGGTGATCCCCGGCTGGCAGGGTAATCTCTGGGTGAAATGGCTGCGCCGGATCGAAGCCGGCGACCAGCCCTGGCAGGCCCGCGAGGAAACCTCGAAATACACCGATCTGATGCCCGACGGCCGCGCCCGCAAATACACCTTCGTGATGGATGCGAAGTCGGTGATCACCAACCCGTCGCCGCAAGCGCCGCTGAAGTTCAAGGGCCGCAACGTGCTGAGCGGCGTCGCCTGGTCGGGCCGCGGCACCGTCAAGCGCGTCGACGTCACGATGGACGGCGGTCGGAACTGGCGTGAGGCGCGGATCGACGGACCGGTGCTGGACAAGTCGTTGGTGCGTTTCTACGTCGATTTCGACTGGAACGGTCAGGAACTGATGCTGCAGTCGCGCGCCATCGACGAGACCGGCTACGTACAGCCGACCAAGGCCGAGCTGCGCAAGGTCCGCGGCGTCAACTCGATCTATCACAACAACGGCATCCAGACTTGGCTCGTGCATCCGGACGGAGTGACTGAAAATGTCGAGATCGCTTAGTCTCGTCGCGTATCTCGCCGTCGCCGCCTCGGTGGCACTGCCGCTGAGCCAGGCGATCGCCGAGAAGGCCGCGCCGAAAGCAACGAAAGCCGTCGCCACCCCAACGGCGCCGCCGCCAATGCCGGTGAAGTTGGGTCTCGGTCGTCCGGCGCTGCCGGAGGAAATTCATGCGTGGGACACCGATGTGCGTCCCGACGGTCTCGGTCTGCCGCCCGGCAAGGGAACCGCGAAGGAAGGCGATGCGCTGTTTCAGGAGCGCTGCTCGACCTGCCACGGCGAATTCGGCGAAGGCGTCGGCCGCTATCCGGTGTTGTCCGGCGGGCTCGGCACGCTGAAGGCCGACCGGCCCGACAAGACCATCGGCTCCTATTGGCCAGATGCGACCACGGTCTACGATTACATCCGCCGTGCGATGCCGTTCGGTAATGCGCGCTCGCTCACCGCCGACGAAGCCTATGCGCTCACCGCCTACCTGCTCAACATGAACGACGTGATCAAGGATCCGGATTTCGAGCTCAACCAGAACACGCTCGCCAAGGTCAAGATGCCGAATGCGGCCGGCTTCTACGGCGACGACCGTGACACTTCCGAGAAACAGTTCTGGAACAAAGCGCCGTGCATGAAGGACTGCGGCCCGGCGCCGAAGGTGATCGGCCGCGCAATCGCGGTCGACGTCACGCCGGACGAAAAGGCCGGGCCGAAAGTGGATTGACGAACTGATGATGAGTACATCCGGCGTCAGCGCGTCGCGTTTAGTTCAGTAACAGTCACGAAATCTCGCCGCGCAACGCTGACCGGTTGCGCCAGATCAATGCCGGATCGGAGCATCGAAACACAATCTGATAATTCCGCGATAGGCTTGCCCGCGTGACGCGCGGCGCTGAGGAAAACATCCTTGTCCATCGATCAGGTCATCGAACGCTTCGGCGAAATCTACGCGCTGACCGCTGGCGGTTTGCTGGTGGGCCTTGCGTTTGGAGCATGCGCCCAGCGGAGCAGGTTTTGTCTGCGTGCGGCGGTGATCGAGTTTTCCGAAGCGTCGTTCGGCCCCAAGCTCGCGGTTTGGTTGTTGACGTTCTCCGCGGCGGTGGCCGCGACGCAGGCGGCGATTTCCACCGGCATCCTCGACGTCTCCGAGGCACGGCAGCTCGCATCGACCGGCAGCCTGTCCGGCGCCGTCATCGGCGGCTTGATGTTCGGCGCCGGCATGATCCTGTCGCGAGGCTGCGCCAGCCGCTTGCTGGTGTTGTCGGGAACCGGAAATCTGCGGGCGTTGGTCACCGGACTGATCCTGACGATCGTGGCGCAGGCGTCGCTGCGCGGCGTGCTGTCGCCGGCGCGCGAGACGCTCTCACAATTGTGGACGTTGCCGGGCGGCGCTTCGCGCAATCTGCTGACTGTCGCCCATGTCGGGCCGCTCGCCGGCGCGTCGCTCGGCGTGTTCGGGCTCGGCCTGGCGTTGTGGCTGGCGTGGCGCAACCGCATCGGCATCGTCACCGGGCTCGCAGCGCTCGGCGTCGGCCTCGCGGTCACTGCGGGCTGGCTGGTGACCTACACGCTGTCGCTGCACGTGTTCGAGCCGACCACGGTCAAGAGCGTGAGTTTCACCGGTCCGTCGGCCGATACGTTGATGGGCCTGATCAATTCGCCGTCGGTTCCGCTCGGCTTCGATATCGGGCTTGTGCCGGGCGTGTTCGCGGGCTCGTTGATCGCCGCGGTGATCGGTCGGGAATGGAAGCTTCAGGGCTTCCATGATGGGCTTAGCATGGGGCGCTACGCCGCCGGCGCTTTCCTGATGGGTTTCGGCGGGATGCTGGCGGGAGGCTGCGCTGTCGGCGCCGGCGTGACTGGTGGCTCGATTTTCGCGGTGACGGCCTGGCTCGCCCTGGCGACGATGTGGCTCGGCGCCCTGGCCACACATACTCTGATCGATGCGAAAGCTGCGGCGCCTGCGCCTGCGCTGTCGCCAAAACAGACCGGCAACTAAGTCGGCATAGAAGTCAGGTAGGAAACGACTCGAGAGGAAACCGAATGGCCGAAAATGGCCAGATGTGGCCGTGCGCCGTGCGGACGACACAAGCGAAGCGTCCGATCCGCGGCATTCGCACGGGGCTGCGCGCCATCGGCGCTGTCGCCGCGCTGTGCGTCGTTGCCGGCCATGCCGCGGCCGGCGACCGCGAGCTCGGCGAGTATCTGTCGAGCGAATGCGTCACCTGCCATCAGCTCAGCGGTCGCTTCGACGGCATTCCGTCGATCGTCGGCCGGGCCGAACCCGAGCTGATCAGCGCGCTCAGCGAGTATCGCGACAAGGTTCGCGACAATCAGGTGATGCGCGCCATCGCCGCCAAATTCAATGACGAGGAGATCGCCGCGCTCGCGAGCTACTTCGGCAGCCTCGAACAAGAACAATCAGAGCGCAGCACAGCCCGGGCCGAGAATGCCCGGGAACTGACACCGTCCATGGAGGGAACCAAATGACCATCAGCAGACGCCAGTTCTCGACCGGCCTATTGGCCGCAAGTTTCATCGCCATGCCGGGGGTGCTGCGCGCACAGGTGAAGCCGCGCGTCGTCGTGATCGGCGGTGGGCCGGGCGGCGCCACCGTGGCGAAATACGTTGCCCGCGATTCACAGGGCGCGATCGACGTCACCATGGTCGAGCCGCTGGAGAAATTCATCACCTGCTTCCATTCCAATCTGGTGATCGGCGGCATGCGCAGCATGGAGTCGATCACCCAGCCCTACAAGCTCGGCGGCTACGGCGTGAAGCACGTCCGCCAGATGGCGGCCACGATCGATCGCGACAAGAAGCAGGTTCGGCTCGCCGACGGCAGTGTGCTCGACTACGACCGGCTGGTGGTCGCGCCCGGGATCGACATCAAGTTCGACTCCGTTCCCGGCTATTCGGAGGCTGCCGCCGAAATCATGCCGCACGGCTGGAAGCCCGGCGCGCAGACCCTGCTCGTCAAGAAGCAGCTCGACGCGCTCGAAGATGGCTCAACCATCGTCATGCTGGCGCCGCCGAATCCGTATCGATGCCCGCCCGGCCCGTACGAACGGGTGTCGATGATGGCGAAGGTGCTGAAGGCCAAGGGCCACACCAGGTCGAAGATCATCGTGATCGATCCGAAGGACAAGTTCTCCAAGATGGCGCTGTTCCAGGAAGGCTGGCAGAAGCACTATCCCGGCATGGTCGAGTGGATGGACCCGAAGATGCACGGCGGCGTCAAGTCGGTCGATCCATCGGCGATGACGGTGACGACGGACTTCGAGACCGTCAAGGCGGCGATGATCAATGTCATCCCGGCGCAGATGGCCGGCAAGATCGCCCGCGATGCCGGCCTCGCCAATCAAACCGGATATTGCCCGATCGATGCAACCAACATGAAGTCGACGATCGATCCCAACATCTACGTGCTCGGAGATGCTGCGATCGCAGGCGCGATGCCGAAGTCGGCGTTCTCCGCCAACAGCCACGCCAAGGTGGTTGCGAATGCGGTGCGCGGCGAACTCACCGGCACCCGCACCTTCCCGACGCGCTATGCCAACACCTGCTGGTCGGTGCTGGCGAAGGACGACACCGTCAAGGTCGGCGGCCGCTACGAGCCGAAGGACGGCGCCATTGTCGAAGTCGAAGGCTTCGTCTCCAAGACCGGCGAGGATGCAGGCGTTCGCTTCCAGACGGCGGAAGAGAACATGGGCTGGTATGCCGGCATCACCGCCGACATCTTCACCTGAGACCACGCAAGTCGGCGCGCCGCGCCGGCTTGCGTTTCCCGTTCGGAGACATGACGTGCCGAAACCAAACCTGATCAGCCGTCGCGGCCTGATCCGCGCGGCCGCGGCGACCACCGCGCTGCTCGCTTGTCCGGCGATCGCCAAGGCGAAGCCGCGCGTCGTCGTGGTCGGCGGCGGCGCCGGCGGCGCGACCGCGGCGAAGTATCTGCGCCACGGCGACGATGCCGTCGAGGTCACGCTGGTCGAAGCCAACCGCGTTTATGTGACGCCGTTCACGTCGAACCTGTTTCTCGGCGGGCTGAAATCGTTCGAGACGTTGAGTTTCGGCTATGAGGCGATCGCCGCGCGCGGCGTCGGCATGGTGTTCGACAGCGTCACCGCAATCGACCGCGACGCCAGACAGGTGCGCACCGCAGGCGGCGCGCGGCTGGCCTACGACCGGCTGGTGTTGTCGCCCGGCATCGATTTCCGCTGGGATGCGGTCCCCGGCTATTCCGAAGCTGCGGCCGAGCTGATGCCGCACGCTTATCGCGGCGGCGCCCAATTCAAGCTGCTGAAGAGCCGCCTCGATGCGCTGTCGGACGGCGCTCTGATCGTGATCATCGCGCCGCCGAACCCGTATCGCTGCCCGCCGGCGCCGTATGAACGCGCCTCGATGATGGCCTATGCGCTGAAGAGCCGTGGCGTGAAGAACGCCCGCATCGTAATCCTCGACGCCAAGGATCACTTCGCGATGCAGACGCTGTTCATCGACGGCTGGGAGCGCCACTACACCGGCATGATCGAGTGGCAGGACCCGACCATCCACGGCGGCATCAAGGCGGTCGATCCAAAGGCGATGACGGTGACCACTGATTTCGAGACCCACAAGGCGTCGCTGGTCAACGTCATTCCCCCGCAGATCGCCGGACGGCTCGGCCGCGACGCCGGCCTCGCCGACGACAGCGGCTTCTGCCCTGTCTACGCCGAGACCATGACGTCGCGGATCGATCCGCTGATCCAGGTGATCGGCGACTCCGCGGTCGGCGGCGAGTTTCCGAAATCCGGCTTCGCTGCCAATAACGAGGCCAAGGCCGCGGCGATGATCCTGCGCGCCGAACTGCTCGGCGAGCGGCGGATGCCGGTGCGCTTCACCAACCATTGCTGGAGCGGCATTGCGCCCGACGACGCGGTCAAGAACGGCGCGCGCTACGCGCCGCAGGACGGCAAGATCGTGGCGTCCGATCCGTACACCTCGCAGCTCGACGAAACTCCGCAGCTCCGCGCCAAGCAGGCGCGCGAAGCGGCCGGCTGGTACGCCGGCATGACGACGGATATTTTCGGCTGATCGAACGGCGCGGCGCTATTTGACGACGACTTTCGAGCCCTTCGGCACCCGACTGTAGAGGTCGATGATATCCTGATTCAGCATCCGGATGCAGCCGGACGAGACCGCCGTGCCGATCGTCTCGGGCTCCGTGGTGCCGTGAATCCGGTACAGCGTATCCTTGCCGTCCTTGAACAGATACAGCGCCCGCGGGCCGAGCGGATTGTTGGCGCCGCCGCTCATGCCTTTTGCCCATTTGCCGTAGCGCTGCGGTTCGCGCGCGATCATGCCCTGCGTCGGCGTCCAATTCGGCCACGCGGCTTTGCGTCCGACATTAGCGGTGCCGGTGAATTCCAGCCCGGCCTTGCCGACGCCGACGCCATAGCGCAGCGCCTCGCCGCCCTCCATCACGAGATAGAGAAAGCGCTGGCGCGGATCGACCACGACGGTCCCCGGCGGCTCGTTGGTCTTGTACGCGACCAGTTGCCGGACATAGGCCGGCTGCAACTCGCTCGGGTCGACGCCGGGGATCGGGTATTTGTCGGTGTCGATCGCGGCGTAGCGCGCAGCGACCGCCGGGGCGACGGTGCTGGTCAATGGAGCAAGGCCCAGCTCGGCTTCGGACCGCGTGACGCAGCCGCCGAGCGCGACGGCAATGCCGGCGAGCGCAAACAACCGGAGCGGCATCGATAACGAAACAGCAATCGTCATGCGGCTCACTTTGCGGGCGGGCGCGCACGCGCCTGATCGACCACCTTCTTGAAGGCGGCGGCGTCGAGCGCGGCGGCGACCTTGAACGGCCCAATCAGATACACCGGCGTTCCCTGCAGCCCCAGCGCGTTGGCCTGCGTCAGCGTACGGCGAAGCAGCGCCGTAATGGCGTCGCCATGTGTATCGAGATCACCCTGCAGCCGCGTCATGTCGACGCCCGCGGCGGCCACGGCGTCGCGCATCTGATCCTTGGAGATCCCGCGTCCGGGGATGGTCATCAGCGCCGTATGCGCAGCGTGATACTTGCCTTGATATTTCGAGCCCAGCGCGATCTGTGCGCCATACACCGACGCCTCGGTCAGAATCGGCCAATCCTTGTAGATCAGGCGAATGTTGCCGTCGTTGCGCACCACCTGTTCGAGGTCGGGCTCGGACTGTTTGCAGTACGGGCAGTTGTAGTCGAAATAGTTCACGATCGTGAGGTTGCCCTTTGGGTTGCCGGACTCCGGCGCATCGGGGTCTTTCAGGATCGCGTTGGGGTTGATGCCTTCGGCCCAGGCCGGGGGGGTGCTGAAGAATTTCGCAAGTGGCAAGGTCGCGATGCCGCCAAGGATCATCAGGGACTGTCTGCGGTTCATGGTTGCTCCTGTGAGAAGAGAGGTGGTTAGGACGACGAACCGACGCGCTGGAGCGTCTGGAAGAACGCGTCGGCGGAGACTTCGCCAATGGTGCGGGCGGAGGGGATTTCGCTGCCGTCGCGCTGATCGAGAAACACCACGGTCGGCGGGCCGACGACGTCGAAGCGCTTCATCAGCGCCGCGGTGTCGGCGTTGGTTTTGGTGACGTCGGCGCGGATCAGCGCGACGTCCTTCAGGCGTTGCCGGACGGCGGGATCGCCGAACACGTTGCGATCCATGGTCTTGCACGAGGTGCACCACTCCGCGGTGAAATCGATCATGATCGGCTTGCCGCGCGCCCGTGCATCGCTGATCGCCTGGTCCAGCGCGGGCATCGAGGTCACCGTCCGGGCGACGATCGCGGTCGCCGGCGTCGGGTCGGCGCCGAACACCGCGAGCGGCCGCAACGGATCGTCGCTGCCGCCGGCGGCGCCGACGATCAGCGTCGCGCCGTAAACGAAGACGGCGAGACCCGCCGCCTTGCCTGCACGTCTGAGCGTGCCGCCGAGCCGGTCGAGCTGGTCGAATGCGCCGAGAAACGCGGCGAGACCGAACGCGATGCCGGCCCACAACAGCAGCGCCACCACGCCGGGCAACACCCGCGAGATCAACGCGACCGCGAGGCCGAGAAACACGAAGCCGAACAGCTTGCGGATCGTCACCAGCCAGGGGCCGGACCGCGGCAGCACGCCGGCGCCGAACAGGCCGACCAGGATCAAAGGGAATCCCATGCCGAGGCCGAGCGCGAACAGCGCCGCGGCGCCGCGCGGCGCATCGCCGGTCTGCGCGACATAGAGCAGCGCCGCAGCGAGCGGCGGAGTGACGCATGGTCCGACGATCAGCGCCGAGGTGAAGCCGAGCGCCGCAGCGCCGAGCAACGGCCCGGCGCGGCCGTTCAGCCGGCCGGCGAGGTTGCCGCCGAACCCGGCCGGCAATGGCAGCTCGAACAAGCCGAAGCTCGACAGCGCCAGCGCGACGTAGATCGACGCCATCACGGCCAGCGCCAGCGGCGCCTGCAACGCGCCTTGCAGATTCTGCCCGGACCATGCCGCCGCGACGCCCAACGCGGCGTAGGCCGACGCCATCGCCAGGGTGTAGATCGCGGCCAGCGCGAAGCCGCGCGCCGGCGAGATGCCGGGGCCGGACCGGGTCAACATGCCGGCGACGATCGGGATCATCGGCAGCACGCAGGGGGTCAACGCCAGCAGCAGACCGAACCCGGCGAAGGCGAGCAGCAGCGGCAACCAGCCCTGCGTCATCGACGGCAGCACCGATGCGGCGACCGATGCCGGCGCGCCCGCCGGCTCGGCGAGTTGTGGAATAATGGGCAGGTCCGATGGCCGGGCCGGGCCTTCGCCCGGCGTTTCTCCATCCGCGGCTGAGACCTGATAGGTGCCGGGATCGACGCTTGCGGTCATCGGCGGATAGCAGATGCCGCGCTCGGCGCAGCCCTGATACGTCACCATCAAGCGGCTCGCGCTCTTCACCGCGTCAGCAGGGACCGTCGCGGTCACGCTGCGGTGATAGATCTCGGTCATGCCGAAATTCGGATCGTCCTTGAGCTCGCCAGGCGGGGTCTGGACCGCAACGCGGGCGCCATCGGCGGTGGTGACGACGATCTTGTCGCGGTAGAGATAATCGCCGGAGGCGATGCGCCAGGTCAGATCGAGGCCGTTGGCGCCGGGCTGGGCGCTGAGCTGGAACGGCGCGGCGTTGGCGGCATACGCTGCCTCGACGCCTGCCGCGATCGCGACGAGCAGGATAACAATGCGGACAATGCGGTCGGCCATGAGTTCCCCGGTGCCTGACTGGAAGGTCGGCACTGTCGTGGCCCACCTTAAGTCAGCCTTAAGACTCGCAGCCGAGAGCGGTGCCCATGACGAGGACCTTGCGATGAGAATCCTGGTGGTCGAAGACGACGCGATGATCGCGGATGGCATTCGCGCCGGCCTGGCGCTCGCCGGCGCGAGCATCGATTGCGTCGCGACCTGCGAGGATGCCGTCACGGCGCTCTCCGCAAACAGTTTTTCCGCCGTCGTGCTCGACATCATGTTGCCCGACGGCAGCGGCATCGATCTGCTGCGCAAGCTGCGCGCCGGCGGTGACACGACCCCGGTGCTGCTGTTGACCGCGCTCGACGAGGTCGGCGACCGGATCGCGGGGCTCGATTCCGGCGCGGACGATTATCTCGGCAAGCCGTTCGATCTCGACGAACTCGGCGCGCGGCTGCGCGCGATCATTCGCCGCCGCGACGGCCGGGCAGCGACCTGCCTCGAGCACGGCGCGATCCGTCTGTTTCCCGCCGATCGCAACGCCACGCTGGAAGGCGCGCCGGTGCCGCTGTCGCGCCGCGAATTCGCGGTGCTGCACGCGCTGATGGAGCGGCCCGGAGTGGTGCGCTCGCGCGGCGAACTCGAGGAGCGGCTGTACGGCTGGGGCGACGAGATCGAAAGCAACGCCGTGGAAGTCCACATTCACAATCTCCGCGCCAAGCTCGGACGCGCCGCGATCGAGACCATCCGCGGCATCGGCTATCGGATGAAACCGCTATGATCGGATCGCTGCGTGTTCGGCTGTTCTTCGTGCTGCTCGGCGCCACCGGCATCGTCTGGATCGCGGCGGTGATCTGGATCTACGCGAGCAGTCAGCGCGAGCTGGAGAACGTCCTCGATACACGGCTGCAGGAGGCCGCCCGCATGGTGGTGTCGCTGGTCGGCAGCATCGAGGGGCACGTCCCGGAGACGCTCCCCGAGCTTTCGTCCGCGCCCGCGGTGACCGGCAATTACGAGCGGCAGCTGTCGTGCCAGGTGTGGTCGATCCAGGGCCGGATGATCGGGCGCTCGAGCGGCGCGCCGGAACAGAGGCTCAGCGATCAGAACGCAGGATTTTCCGAGCGGCAGATCGACGGCGAAACCTGGCGGGTCTATGCCACGGAGGACGCCGCCAAGGGCTTTCGCGTGCTGGTCGGCGATCGGCTCGGACTGCGCGAGCGACTCGTCGCCGATCTGATCAAAGGGTTGCTGTGGCCGGCGTTGCTGATTGCGCCTTTGCTGGGCCTGCTGATCTGGATCAGCGTCGGCCGGGGTCTGCGTCCGCTGCAGGCGATCGCCTCCGATCTGGTCGGCCGCGACGCCGACGACATGCGCCCGGTCGACGCCAGCCGCACGCCGTCGGAGGTGATGCCGCTCGCCACCGCGTTGAACGCGCTGTTCGACAAGGTCGCGCTGGCGCGGCGTCACGAGCGCGAGATCACCGCCTTCGCGGCGCACGAACTGCGTAGTCCGCTCACCGGACTGAAGACCCAGGCGCAGGTCGCGCTGGCGACAACCGATCCGGCTGTCGCGAGAGCCGCGCTGCAGCAGATCCTTGTGGCGGTCGATCGCGCGACGAGGCTGGTGCGCCAGTTGCTGACCCTCGCCCGCCTCGATGCCCGTGCCGAGACCGACGATCATGGCCGCCTCCCGATGCGGGCGGTGATCAACGACGTCGTGCGGATGACGCCGCGTCCCGACGGCGTCGCCGTCGTGATCGACGACGATCTCACCGGGGTGACCTGGAGCGGCAATCGCGAATGTCTCGAACTCGCGATCCGCAATCTGCACGAGAACGCGATCCAGCACATGCAGGGCGCCGGCGAGGTGCGGTGGCGAGCGGGCGCGTCTCCGCGATCGATCGTCATCGAGGACACCGGTCCCGGCGTGCCGGAAGACGAGTTGCCGAAGATCGGCCAGCGCTTCTTCCGAGGCCGCAACAAGTCCGCGATCGGCAGCGGCCTCGGCCTCGCGATCACGTCGCTGGCGCTGGACCGCACCGGCGCCGACCTGCAGATCGGCAATCGCCACGACCGGCGTGGCTTTCAGGCCGAGATCAAACTGCGCGCGCTGGATAGCGGAGCCGAGGTGGCGAGGGGCAGGGCCCAAAAACTGACTGAACCCGTCTGATGACCGCTTCGAAATCCTGAGCGGACACTCTCGCCCGAACAGTCTCGGGTCTATTTCAGCCGGAAGCGCCCGCTCTCGACCGCCTCGCCGATTGCATTGCAGGTGTCGTCGACGCTGAGACCTGCAACAGACAGCGCATGGCCTTCAAAAGCGCCCAAATTCCCGAACTGCTGATACAGCGCAGAAATTGGGGCGGGATCCGAAAGTGTGTCACCCCCTCGTTCGCGACATCGTCGGATCGCCTCGTCAAGATCCGGACGAAGCACGATGTAATGCGGCGCAGCTTCGAGTTGTCGGAACCCGTCCAGAAACCAGGGGCCAATGATGCCGTCGACCAGGACGAAGTAGCCGCCCTTGGCATAGCCGGCCGCAGCTCCGACCAAGACGTCGATCACGGTCGCATTCTGGCCGTGGGCTTCGGGTTGCCACGGTGGAATCGAGCCTGCTTTGATGAAGTGCCAGAAATCGTCCGAATGCAGGTGGACCTTCGGGCTGCCCGGCAGTTGCGTGATGCTGTTCGCGGCGGTCGTTTTGCCTGAACCAGGTGTCCCTGTCAGGATCACGATCTCTTCCGGTCTGAACATCTTGTGCGCTCCTGGTCTGATCGTTTCGACGGGTGCCATAGCGGCTTCCGGCGGTCAATTTCATGGATTGGGCGTCGTCTTGTGCCTGCGATGGACAAGCATGCGCCAATCAGCGACGGAAGATCAGCCTAACGCCGGACGCGGGTTGACGGTCACGCGTGAATGAGGCGAATCCGTCGGCGACGGATTTGTTGCGACGGAGCTTCCACCGCTCTCCTGGCGGATGGGCGTGCCCCGCGCGAGTGGAAAGACGAGGATCATGCACGAGGCGTTCGAGACCGATCTGCGCGGGCTCGCAGGGCGAGGCCGGCTGCGCGGGCTGCGCGACCGCGCGGGACTGGATTTCACGTCGAACGACTATCTCGGCCTCGCTGAATCCGACGAATTGCGAGGCGCCGCCGCCGACGCGGTGGCGCGTGGCGTGCCGGTGGGGTCGGGGGGATCGCGGCTGTTGCGCGGCAATCATCCGGAGCATGAGGCCCTCGAAGCCGAGGCCGCGGCCTATTTCGGCGCCGAGACCGCGCTGTATTTCGGCGGCGGTTACGTCGCCAATCTGGCGATCTTCTCGACGCTGCCGCAGCGCGGGGATCTGGTCGTCCACGACGCATTGATCCATGCCAGCGCTCACGAGGGGCTGCGCCGGTGCCGCGCCGAATGCGTGGCGGCGGCGCATAATGATGTCGACGCCTTCGACGCGGCGATCAGCCGCTGGCGCGCGGCCGGCGGCAAGGGCCGGCCGTGGATTGCGGTCGAGAGCATCTACAGCATGGACGGCGACAGCCCCGACCTCGCTGCGCTGTTCGCCGTCGCGGAGCGCCATGAGGCGATGATGGTGATCGACGAGGCGCATGCGACCGGCGTGCTCGGGCCGCAGGGCCGGGGGCTCGCCGCAAGTTTCGAAGGCCGCGACAATGTCGTCACACTGCACACCTGCGGCAAAGCGCTCGGGACGGTCGGCGGCTTCATCCTCGCGCCCCGAACGATCCGGGATTTTCTCGTCAACCGGGCTCGCCCGTTCATCTTCGCGACCGCGCCGTCGCCGCTGATCGCCGCGATCACGCGCGCGTCGCTCGAATTGTCGCGGAGCAATCCCGAGCGCCGCGACCGATTGGCGCGTCTGGTTCAGTTCGCGGGCGGCGAGCTTCGCCGTCGTTGCGCCATCGAACCCTCGGGTTCGCATATTCTGCCGGTGATCATCGGCGCCGACCAGGCAGCCGTTGCGGTCGCTGCCTCGTTGCAACGCAAGGGCTTCGATGTCCGCGCGATCCGCCCGCCGACCGTGCCCGAAGGCACCGCGCGCTTGCGCATTGCGCTGACCACGAATGTCGACGAAACCAACGTCGCAGATTTGTTCGAAGCGCTCGCTGAAGACATCCGGAAAGCCGCATGACGACACCCATCATTGTGACCGGGACCGACACCGGCGTCGGCAAGACGGTGTTTTCGGCCGCGCTCGCCGGGGCGCTCGAGGCGACCTATTGGAAGCCGGTTCAGGCCGGTCTCGACGAGGAGACCGACAGGCTGGCGGTGCTTCGTCTGTCCGGCCTACCTGAAACGCGCTTGTTAGCAGAGGCGTATCGGCTCACCACGCCGGCCTCGCCGCATCTGGCGGCCGAGATCGACGGCGTTGCGATCGACCCGGAGGCGCTGGTCCTGCCGGACACGGATGGGCCGCTGGTGGTGGAGGGGGCCGGCGGGTTGCTGGTGCCGCTGACCCGCCATGTCACTTACATCGATGTGTTTGCGACGTGGCGTGCGCCGGTGGTGCTTTGCGCGCGCACCACACTCGGCACTATCAATCACACGCTGCTGTCGATCGAGGCGCTGCGCGCGCGCGCGATTCCGCTGCTCGGCATTGCCTTTATCGGCGACGAAAACGCCGAGTCCGAGCGTATCATCGTCGAGCTCGGGCGTGCGCGGCGGCTGGGTCGCCTGCCGCATCTCGCGCAATTGACCAGCGAGGCGCTGCTTGCGGCCTTTGCGCGCAACTTCAACACCGCAGACTTCCTGAAAGAAACCGCCTGATGAAATCGACGTCACCGGTCTGGCATCCGTTCACGCAGCACGCCGTGCAGCCCGAAGCGACCTTGATCGCCAGGGGCGAGGGCGCATGGCTGGAGACCGCCGACGGCCGCCGGATCTTCGACGCGATTTCGTCCTGGTGGGTCGTGACCCATGGTCATCGCCATCCGCATATCGTGCGGGCGATCAAGGATCAGGCGGATCGTCTCGATCAGGTGATCTTCGCCGGCTTCACCCACGCGCCGGCGGAGCAGCTTGCGCGGCGACTTGTCGCAATCACGCCGCCGGAGCTGGACTACGTGTTCTTCTCCGACAGCGGATCGACCTCGGTCGAAGTCGCGCTGAAGATGGCGCTCGGCTTCTGGCGGCATCGCGGCGAGAACCGCAGCCGCATTCTGGCGCTGCAGGACGCCTATCACGGCGACACGATCGGCGGCATGTCGGTCGGCGAACGTGGCGTGTTCAATGCGCCGTATGATCCGCTTCTGTTTCAGGTCGACCGCCTGCCGTTTCCCTCGGCCGATCACGAGCAGGCCACGCTCGATGCGTTGCAGACCGCCTGCCGCAATGGCGGCGTCGCCGCGCTGATCGCCGAGCCGCTGATCCTCGGCGCCGGCGGCATGCTGATCTATCCACCCTGGGTCCTCGCGGAGATGAAGCGGATCTGCCAAGCCCACGGCGTTCTCTTCATCGCCGATGAAGTGATGACGGGATGGGGCCGGACAGGCACCCTGTTTGCTTGTGAGCAGGCCGGTATCACGCCCGATATCGCCTGCTACTCGAAAGGGCTGACCGGAGGCTCACTGCCGCTGGCCGTCACCCTCTGTCGCGCCGATATTTTCGACGCGCACTACTCGACCGATCGAACCAGGACCTTCTTCCACTCGAGTTCGTACACCGCGAATCCGATCGCCTGCGCGGCGGCTCTGGCCAATCTGGAGATCTGGGACACCGAGCCGGTCATGGAGCGCATCACGCGGTTGGCCTCTTGGCACGCGACAAGGCTCGACCGCTTCCGGGACGACCGGCGATTCAAGAATGTTCGCCAGATCGGCACCATCGCTGCGCTCGACGTCGTTGCGGGCGACGCCGGCTACATGGCGAATATTGGTCCCTCTCTTCACCAGAGTTTCCGTGAGCGTGGCCTGCTCGTCCGACCGCTCGGGAATACGATCTACCTGATGCCGCCCTATTGCAGCAGTGAAGCCGATCTCGATCTGGTCTACGACGCCATCGGCGAGATCGCGGACGGGATCGGGTGAACCCGTTCCCGCGCCACTTACTTCCTGCCGAAATACGACGTGGAAAAATTGTGTGCGTCGTTGCGCCGCGTCGCGCGCGAGTCCGCGTGAAGCGGAACGGCTGTGACTGGTAGCGACGGGAAGTGAGAAAGAGCTACACCTGCTCCTGCACGACGTTATCGCATTGGGAGCAGCGGAAGACCGTCTTGGACGGCTGATGCGTGCGCCGGGGTAGGCGGCCGAGCAGCTTCATTTCGCCGCCGCAATGCTCGCATGTTCGCAAGCGCGAGTCCGAGGTGTGGGTCATGCCGGGAGGGTCAACTTGATGATCGTTGATGTAAAGTTCACTTTACAGAGCTTGCAAGTCTCTGTCAGGCATCATTTGCGTTCAGGGTGTGATGCAGCTTGCGACTTTTTGGGCAAGGGAGTTCTATGTTACCATCAGCTATGATCTTCGACGTCGATGGGACGCTTTCGGAGACGGAAGAGCTTCATCGGCAGGCCTTCAACGAAATCTTCGCCGCTGAGAAACTGCCATGGCATTGGGACGCAGCCGACTATCGGCGGCTGCTCGACGTCGCCGGCGGCAAGGAGCGGATCGCACATTTCCTGGCGGCGCAGCCCGAAGGCGCAGACCGCGCGGTGGGCCGGATCGCCGAACTACATGCCGCCAAGACTGCGCGCTACAGTGCGCTGATCGCAGCCGGCGCGGCGCTGCGTCCCGGCGTGGAGCGGCTGATCCGCGAGGCGAAGGCGGCCGGCGTGCGGCTGGCGATCGCCACCACCACCAGCCTGCCGAATGTCGAGGCGCTGCTCGGCGCCTCACTCGGGCGCGAAGCGATCGCGCTGTTCGAAGTGATCGGCGCCGGCGACGTCGTGCCGGCCAAGAAGCCTGCTCCGGACATCTATCAATATGTGCTCGAGCGGCTGGCGCTGCCGGCGTCGGCTTGCGTTGCCTTCGAGGATTCCACCAACGGCGTCCGCGCGGCGCGCGGCGCCGGCCTTGCCACCATCGTGACGCAGGGGATGTATACTGAGGGCGACGATTTCGCGGGCGCGCTGGCTGTGCTGAGCGATCTCGGCGAGCCTGACGCGCCGTACCGGCATCTCGCCGGCGCCGGGGCCGGCGACAGGCTGGTGACGCTCGACGCGCTCGGGCGCTGGCTCGAAGCCGCCTGAGCGCGCTCGCGCCCGCCGACTTTAGCGCTTCGTAAGGCTTTTTCGCTAGGCCTTGGCGATGGGATCGTCGCCGGGCCTTGTCGGATGAGCAGATTGATCGACGCGCTGCGCAGCGGGGACTGGGTAACGCGCCCGCGGATCCGGCTGTGGGCGCTCGCGGTGCTCGCCGCCTCGCTGGGCGGGTTGCTGTATCTGGTCGCGACCGCGAACGGGCTGAACGACTTCAAGGGCCGGCCGCTCGGCACAGATTTCTCCGACATCTATGCCGGCGGCACCTACGCGCTCGAGGGGCAGGCGGCGCTGGCGTTCGACCCCGAAACCCAACACGCCCGCGAGCAGACGATCTTCGGTGCCGATACGCCGTTTTACGGCTGGCACTATCCGCCGTTCCTGATGTTCGTCGCCGCGCCGCTGGCGATGCTCCCTTATTTGCCGGCGCTTGCGGTGTGGCAGATCGCGACGCTGCTGATGTATCTCGGAATGCTGGCGCTGGTGCTGCGCCTGGCGTCGCGCGGACAGGGCGTCGACCCTCCGCAGCAGAAATTATGGCTGTTGCTCGCGCTCGCTTCGCCGGCTGCCTTCGTCAACATCTCCCATGGTCACAATGGATTTCTGACCGCGGCGTTGATCGGGGCGGCGCTCGCGCTGCTCGATCGGCGTCCGATCGTCGCGGGCGTCCTGATCGGGCTGCTATCCTACAAACCGCAATTCGGCGTGATGATTCCGCTGGTGCTGATCGCGACCTGGCGCTGGCGCGTCTTCGTCTCTGCCGCGCTGACCGTGCTCGCGCTGGCGCTCGCCACCACGTTTGCTTTCGGCTTCGAGGTTTGGCGCGCCTTCTTCGAAGCAATGCCGTTCACCCAGAAAGTGGTGCTGGAGCAAGGCGGCACCGGTTGGCATAAGATCCAGTCGGTGTTCGCCTGGGTGCGGATGTGGGGCGGCGGCGTGCAGCTCGCTTATGCGATCCAGGGCGCTGTCATGGTGACGCTGGCGGCCGCATTGGTCTGGCTGTGGCGCAGCCGCGCGGCGTATCCCCTGAAGGCCGCGGCGCTGATCGTCGCGTCGATTCTGGCGACGCCCTACAGCCTCGACTACGACTTCGTCGCGCTCGCGCCGGCGATCGCCTTCCTCGCCGCCCATGGGCTCGCCCGAGGTTTCGCGCCGTGGGAGAAGACCGCGCTGGCGCTGCTGTGGCTGATGCCGCTGGTGGCGCGCGGCCTGGCCGAGCAGACGCTGATCCCGCTCGGCGTGCCGTCGATGCTCCTGGTGTTCGTGCTGATCATCAAGCGCGCTGCGCAGGAATCCGGCGCGCGCTCCGCGTCGTCGTCCACGCCGCAGCCGATCGTCTGACAGCCCGCGCCGCTCAGCGCGGCCGCACGATCTTGAAGACGCCGTGTGCGAGGATGATGCAGCGGCGATCGACGCTGATCTCGGTCGATGTGAAGATCAGGCTTCGCGTCGAGCGGACCACGCGCGGCCGCGAGATCAGCAGGTCGCCGATCTCGGCCGCATCGACGAAATGCGTGTCCATCTGGACCGTCGCGAGATGCGGCGCGCCGGATTGCTCGCGCGCGGCGATCCCGGAGGTGCGATCGGCCATCGTCATCATCAGACCGCCCTGCACCAGGCCCCGCTTGTTGCGGTGCTTGGCCGCGGTCGCGATCGCGTATTCGCTGATGCCGTCGTCGATGCGATGCCACAGCGGCCCGACCAGATCGATGAAGCCGTCGTCGTGGATCACGGTCCAGCCATCGGCTTTCAGGCTGCGGGCGGTCTCGGTCATACGTGGCGTCCCCGTCGCCGCGGGAACATCGCGGCGACGGTTTCCTCGGGCACGCCGCCGGTGTAGTCAAGCCGGATGAGCCATCTGCACAACGACGCCCTGCGGGCCGAGATCGCCGCGCGCTGCCGCGCCTTTCCGCGCCACGACGACGGCCTGACGCCATCCGGACTGAAGCGCGCCGCAGTCGCGGTCGCGCTGGTCGCCGGGGCCGATGGCGGCGCCGCGCTCCTGCTCACGTTCCGCGCCGCGAGCCTGCGCGCCCACAGCAATCAATGGGCGCTGCCGGGCGGCCGCTGCGACGCCGGCGAGACCGCGCCGGAGACCGCGCTGCGCGAACTGCACGAAGAACTCGGGCTGGAACTGCAGGCCGAGGATGTGCTCGGAATGCTCGACGATTATCCGACACGGTCCGGCTATCTGATCACGCCGGTTGTGGCGTGGGCGGCCGCAGCGGGACCGCTCGCGCCCAATCCCGACGAGGTCGCATCGGTGCATCACATCGCGCTCGCGGATATCGCGCATCACGACGCGTTCGACTTCACCTCGATTCCGGAAAGCGAGCGCAGCGTCATCCGGTTCCGCCACGCCGGCGATTACATCCACGCGCCGACCGCGGCGCTGATCTATCAGTTCCGCGAGGTGCTGGCCGGCCGCGTCACGCGCGTCGCCGACCTGGAACAACCGGTGTTCGCCTGGAAATAGCCTCCAGCGGAGACGGTTCGCGATTTGCCGCAGGCGGCAAGCTTTGGTGCAGCGATTCATTCACCAGTCAATGCGATATACTTCGCCGTATGCTGATCGCCTTGATTCGGAAACCTCACTCACGCGCGTCGTTTGCTCGCCGGCTTTGCGCCACCTCGCTCGCGCTGATGGCGCTGGCCCCATTGGCGCGCGCCGAAACCGCCGCGCCGCTGCCGCCACGGGTCGCCGATGCGCTGGCGCAGGCCGTCTCGCCGGAGGCGATTGCGGAGTATCGCTACCGGCTGCAGCAATATCAGGCCGCGCGCGCCGAGTTCGATCGTGACGCCGAAGCCTATTGGAACGCGATCGCCGAGAGGCGCCGGATTCGGAACGCCAAGCGCCGCGCGGGCGACCAGGTTTCGGTCGAGGACTACGTGCTGGCGCAGCCGCCGGTCTATACGGGCCCGAAGCGGCCGGTCGATCCGGAGCCGAAGCAGCCGCCCAGCGAACGCAAGACGATCCCGGTGGTTGCCGACTTCCTGAAAGCGGCCGCGGATTACTATCAGTTTGCGCCGCAGCGGCCGGCGGCCGAGGTCGATTTCAAGCGCGCCTACGCCCGCGTCGCCCGCGCCATGGGGCTGACCCGCGAGCAGGCGGTGCGGGTCTATGCGTTCGAGACCGGCGGCAATGGCGACCACGACATGCAATCCGGCCTCAGCAAGTCGCGGCCGGGCTCGCGCGCGATCTCGACCGCGATCGGCTACAATCAGCTGCTCACCACCAACACCTTGGTGCTGCTGGCCGAGAAGGGCCATCACATCGTCAAGGCGCTGAACGACCGGGCGGCGACGCTGTCCGGCCCACAGCGCGCGGCGCTGGAACGCAAGATCGCGGTGGTCAAGCGGATGGTGGCGTTCGCGCGGTCGATCCCGGGCAATTGGAGCGAGCACGAGAAGCTCGGTCGCACGCCGCAGGGCTGGGGCGTCCATGCGCTGGTGCTCGATATCGATGTCGGCCCGCTGCTGCAGACCCACAAGCTGCTCACCTCGGTGATCTTCGCGCGGCAGAAGGGCTATATGGCGCCGCTGACGGCCGCCGAGCTGGAGATGATGAATCTCACCGGCGATGGCACCGGGCTCGACATGGTGACGATGCCGCAGGCGATGCGCGAGGTGGTGCCGACCTCGAATTTCTTCCAGCGCTCGGGCTATGAACGCAACCCGGTTGCGATCCGCCACAACACCGTGGCGAAGCTGCTCGCGGTTACCGACGCGCGGATGGACGCCAACAGCAACAATCCCGGTGCGCGCGAACTCGCCGCGGCGTTCTGATTGCGCAAGTCCGGGAGCAAGCCCGCTCAGTGCGACCCGAACTTGAAGCTGCCGTCGTCCTCCAGGAATCGTCCGCTGCGCATATAGAGCTGGCCGTTGGCGCCGATGAAGAACAGCGTCTCCTTCGGCACCTTCTTGGCGCCCTTGAACAGCTCCTTGGCGTTGCTGGTGCCCATCTTGTACGAGAACGTCTTGCCGTCGCGGGTGTAGCCATAGCCCATGTCCGGCGTCAGTACCCACGGCGCCGGCTCCTCGGCGCTGGCTGTGACGGGTAGCGCAAGTGAGCCGACAACCGCCGCCGCCAGCAGCGTCTTGAGGGATGGGGCGATCATGGCTGCGGTCTCCTCCGACTTCCGATGCGAGCCTCGCGCGCGGCGCGGGATCGCATGTTTTGAACAAATCACGAACGATGTTTCTGCGTCAAGCCGTGCGCCGCCCACAGCTCCACGACATGTCGGTTCTGTTGCGCGGTTGCGCCAGCGCGCCAAGCGGCTCCCCGTCACGGCTGCCGATTGCAGACGAGGGGTTCGAATCTGATAGGATCGAAACTGAAGCTGAGGATTTTGTGGTCACGTTTTCTTGACGCGAACGGGTCTCCACTTCGCTCGACGACGCTCTGGCAGCGACAAACGAACAAGACGGGAGTGGGAGACGATGCGCGCAGGTTGGTGGCAGGCATGGGCGAAGGGCGCGGCGCTGTCCGGCGCGGTGATACTGGCAGCGTTCGGCTCCGCGGCGCGGGCCGATGACTTCAAGCTCAGCAATAACCAGCGGATCGCCTGCAGCCGTGGCCTCAGCCCGGGCAAGCTCACCACGGCGACTTGTCGTTCCTACGCCTATCTGTTCAACGTCAAGACGTCGGAGTATTTCCGCTGCGCGGTCAGTTTGGCGATGACGCGCGACAACAAGGAAGTGATCAACATCCAGGCTGACGGCAGCTGCTCCAAGCGGCCGCGGATCTTCGACACCGACGGCGCATACGAGTTCGACGCCGCCGAGACCGAGCCGCCGAACACCAATTCGTTTTTCGGCCCGGGCGGCTACGCGGTCTGGGCGAGCGACTCAGCCAGCCGCAAAGTGCGCGGCTGCATCATCATCGCATCGGGGTTCGGCAGCGACGTGTCGAAATGCCTCGATATGACGTTCGATTAGATCCCGGGTGTGATGACATCAGAGCCGAAGCTCTGAGTCGCGATCGTGAAGCCCTGCGTTGACGCGCCCCAACACCGGCATCGCTCGAACGATCCGGCCGCGTCATCGTTCTGGTCCCGTCGATATGCGCCGGGTCAAGCCAGCGTGCTCAAGGGTTTCCCGATGGCGGCCCGGGCGAATTTCTTCAGCCCCATCGGCTTGCCGAACAGATAGCCCTGCACCAGGTCGAAGCCGAGCTCGTGCGCGGCGATGTAATCGGCGCGGCTCTCGATCCCGGTCGCGGTGCAGCGCGCGCCGTAGTCTCCGGCGAGGTCGACGATTCGCCTGCACACCGCGCGCTTCAGCCGATCGTCGGCGCATCCTGTTACATAAGTGCGGTCGACCTTGAGCTCGACGAACGGAAACGTGTCGCGATGCATCAGTTCCGGCCAGTCGGCGCCGACCTTGTCGACCGCGATCGCGATGTTGCGCAACCGCAGCCGCCGCGCGACGTCGACCATCGCGTCGAGATGCGCGGCGATCTCATGCGCGTCGATCTCGACGATCAGTCCGCCGAACGCCGGATGCGTCGGGACCCATGCGCATAAATCGTCGACCGCCTGCGCGTCGAGCAGAAATCTGGCCGGCAGGTTGATCGACAGATCGACCGGGCCATGATGCGCCAGCAGATAGCGCCAGTCGGCGACCGCGCGCTCGACCACGAATTCCGACAGTGCCCGGAAATGCGGGTCGTTGTGGTCGGGCAGGAACGCCGACGGCACCACCACGCCCCAGTTCGGGTGCCGCAGCCGCACCAGCGCCTCGGCGCCGCATGGCGTCAGCGAGCGCGCGTCCAGCTTGCGTTGATACCACAGCTCCAGCCAGCCGGTCTTCAGCGCCTCGGCGACATCGACCTCGGGCTTCGGCGCCGGTTCCTGCGGCAGCAGCGGCGCGATGCTTTCGCGCAGCATCTGCGCGCTGAACGGCGTCGCCAGCGGCGGCAGCATCGTCAGGTGACGCTCGAGTCCGTGGTGCAGAATGGCGCGGAGCGCGATCGTTTCGCGGGCGGAGATCAACATCACGCTGCCGTCGAAACCGGCGTCGCACGCCACGTCGAGAATACGCGCCGCCTCGACGCCGCCGATCGAGGAGCCGATCACCAAGATGTCCGGCTGTTGCTCGCCGACGACCGCCGCCAGTTCATCGACACCGCTGCATTCGCTGGTGACGAACCGCAGCTCGTCCAGCGCATCGGCGAGAAAGGCGCGCAAATGCGGCTTGCCATCGATGATACAGGCGCGCGGCGACACTTTCCGGCGGCCGAAGGCCCCCGGCGCCGCGCGCTCCTGTCTATCGATTGTGGTCATCGTCATCGTCACGTCCCCCCGTTACCCGCTCAGTTTTAGGTGTTGGAACGCGTTCGAATTGTGGAATTGTTCTGCAACCCACATGAAGTCCCGGGTAGGGTTAAACCCGCGATAGTTATTTAAATTGCGATGATCTGGAACACGCGGCAGTGAGTACCGAGTGTGTTCGGCACGAGCCCGCCGCAACGCCGCAACGCTGCAACGTTCTCGAATAGCGGCGCAGTTTGCCTCCGCGGCCGTGGTCCGGCCGCGTCGGCGCGGTGGGTCTCGCGGCAGGCTATTGCGGGTCGATCTTGGCGAACTTCGCGACCTTGCCCCATTTCTCGATTTCGGCGAGCACGTAGCGCTGCATGTCCTCCGGCGAGCCGCCCACCGGATCGGCGCCGAGCTTGCGCATCCGCGTGGTCCCACCCTCGGTCTTGATGAATTTGTCGACGCTGGCGTTGAGCTTCGCGATGATCGCCGGAGAGGTCTTCGCCGGCGCGCCGATCGTGAACCAGGAGGCGGCGTCGTAGCCCGGCACGCCGGCTTCGGCGATGGTCGGCAGATCCGGCAGCAGCGGCCAGCGCGTCGCGGTGGAGACCGCGAGCGGACGGATCGAGCCGGCGTCGGCGTGCGGCTGCGAGGCCGGCAGATTGTCGATCGTGAGATGCACGCGCCCGGCGATCAGATCGGTCAGCATCGGCGCCGAGCCCTTATACGGCACGTGGGTCATCTGCACGCCGGTCAACGATTTGAATAGTTCGGTCGAGACGTGCGCGGTCGAGCCGAGCCCCGGCGTGCCGTAGAACAGTTCGCCCGGTTTCTCCTTGGCGTAGGCGATCAACTCGGCGACGCTTTTGACCGGCAGCGAATTGGTCACCGAGCACAGGTTCGGCACTTTGGCGATGATGATGACCGGCGTGATATCCTTGACCTGATCGTAGCTCAGCGACTTGAACACGAACTGATTGATCGCGTGGGTGCCCGGCGTGCCGACGATGAAGGTGTAGCCGTCGGGCTCCGCCTTGGCGACGAAATCGGCGGCGATGTTGCCGCCGGCGCCGGCCTTGTTCTCCACCACGAATTGCTGGCCGTATTCCTCGGACAGCGTCTGCGCCACCAGCCGCGCGAGAATGTCGGTGGTGCCGCCGGCCGCGAACGGCACGACGAACTTGACCGGCCGGCTCGGCCAGGTATCAGCCTGTGCGAGGCGCGGCAGCAGCGGCAGGGCTCCGAGCGCGGCGGCTGCGCGCAGCACGCTGCGACGGCTCGGGCGGAACGGCGAACGGGTCGAGGACGGCATGCAAGCTTCCTTTGGTTGAAAGAGTTCGGACGACGACGACACGCCGGCGTGCAAACGCGCCGGCGCTGGATACGTGCAAGCAATAGCGGCAGGTCTGTGCCGGGGCGGGGCGGCGCGGCAGCGCGAGGCCCATGGTCGCGATCGCGCCAGGAGCGCTCGGGGGCGAGCAGTTCGGGATGAAATCGTCGGCGGGCGGGTGTCTGCCGTCGGCTGCGGCGTACGCAAGCGCTGCGCGCTGTCGAGCGGTCATGTCTGGCGGTCTCCCGGTCCGACCAGCCTCTTGCGGGCCAGTGCGGGCGCCAGACTACGCGCTCGGTTGCTGCGTGGCCAGTGCGCTACGGTCGCGGCGCCGGCCTTCCCGGGGGCGGCGTCAGTTGCCGAGCAGCCCGGGCCGCCCGGCTTCGACCAGCAGGGTTCGTGCGGTTCTGACCGGCTGACCCCTGGCGGTGATGTCGTCGACGACCCGGACATCGGCCTGCCATCGGCTTCGGGTCACCTCGTGGCGGGTGTAGCCACGCTGGTCGCTGAAGAATTTCAGGTTCGGGTTGTTCTTGTACATCGTCGCCAGATTGTCCCCAGTCGCCGGGCCGTCGCCGGGCGACGAGATCGAACTCGACACGAACTCGACGCCGATGCGCGGCGAGTTCGGATCGCGCCAGTCGCGCCGCAGCTCGAACGCGAGCGCGCGGTGCAGGTCGCCGGTCAGCACCACCGGGTTGGACGGATTGGCCTCCGCGAGCATCGCCATCACCCGGTCGCGCGCCGCATCGGCGCCGTTCCAGGTGTCCATGTCGAGCAGCGGCCCGTCGGTCTGCTTCGCCCACGGGAAGCCGCGCCAGTCGAACTGCGCGAACAGTACCTGCTGCGCCAGTACCTGCCACACCGTCTTGCTCCGCTTCAGCCGCTCCGCCAGCCATCGCTCCTGCGCGGCGCCGAGCATGGTGCGATCGGCTGCATCGACGTCGTCGCAATGGGCACGGAAGCCATCGCCGCAGGGCTGGCGCGAGCGATATTGCCTGGTGTCGAGCACGGCGATATCGGCGAGCGTGCCGATCCGGAAGCCGCGATAGGCGAGCACGTCCGGGCCGCGCGGGATCAGTGCGCGGCGCACCGGCATGTGTTCGTACCAGGCCTGCAGTGCCATCGCGCGGCGAAACAGGAAGGCCGCGGCCGGCGTCTGTTTCGGGTCGCTGTCGCTCGCCCAGTTGTTGGCGATCTCGTGGTCGTCGAAGCTCGACAGGAACGGACAGGAGGCGTGCGCCGCCTGCAGATCCGGGTCGCCCTTGTAAAGCGCGTAACGGCGCCGATAGTCGGTCAAGGTGAAGCAGGCCGGGAAGTCCGGCGGCATCGTGCGCGGATTCGGCCTGTCGTCCTTGTCACGCGCGGCGAAGGCGTATTCGTAGATGTAGTCGCCATAGTGGAACACGAAGTCGAGCTGATCGTCGGCGATCGCGCGCCAGGCGGTGTAGTAGCCGCCTTCCCATCGCTGGCAGCCCGCCGCCACGAAGCGGAGCTGCGCCGGTGTGGCGTCCGGCGGCGGCAGGGTGCGGGCGCGGCCGATCGGGCTCTCGGCGTCGCCGGCACGAAAACGGTAGAAGTAATCGCGCGCGGGCGACAGCCCTTCGACCTCGACGTGCACCGAATGAGCCAGTTCGAGATGCGCGATCGCCTTATCGGTGCGAAGAATCCTGGACATCGCAGGGTCGTGGGCGATCTCGACCGTCACTTCGACCGGGTGCGCGGTCATGCCGCCGCGCGCTTCAAGCGGTTCCGGTGCGAGCCGGGTCCACAGCACGAAGCCGTCCGGCGCCGGATCGCCCGAAGCTATTCCAAGCGTGAACGGGTCGGACTTGAACGACGTCCGCGCCGCCGCGCCGCTGATGGATGGCAGCGTGCCTGCCAGGCCGGCGCCGATCGCGCCGCGCAGCAGCGTGCGACGGTCGAGCGACAGGCCGGAGCGCAGTGGTTGACGGGACATCGACAGACCGATCGGAAAACAGTTGCCCGCCGATGAAACGCATTGGCGGATTTGAGGAGCGGCAAGCTAGCGTAGCCACGTGAACCCGCGGCGACAACCTACTCAGCCGGCATGCCCGGGGCCAGTCCGATCGCAGGCAGCCCGGTCTGGCGGGTCTCGGGCATCAGGACGACGAATAGCACCAGCCCGAGCGCCGCGATCGCAGCGAGGGTGAGGAATGCAGCGCTGTAGCCGGCCGTGACCACGATCAGCCCCGCGACGCCGGTCGACAGCGCGCCGCCGATCCCGGTAGCGGTGGCGATCGCGCCCTGGCTGATATTGAAATGACCGGTGCCGCGGGTGAGGTCGGCCACCACCAGCGGAAACAGCGCACCGAAGATGCCGGCCCCGACGCCGTCGAGCATCTGCACCCCGACCAGCCAGAACGGATTGTCGGACAACGGATACAGCGCGCCGCGCAGCGCCAGCACGCCCAGCGCCACCGCAAAGATCGGCTTGCGGCCCCAGACATCGGCCTTGTGCCCGACCAGCATCGCCACCGGCACCATCACGATCTGCGCCGCGACGATGCACACCGACATCAGGGTGGTGCCGATCTCCCTGTTCACCAGCGTGAGCTTCTGCCCGACCAGCGGCAGCATCGCGGCATTGGCGAAGTGAAACAGCACGGTCGCCGCCGCGAAGATCAGCAGCGGACGGCAGGTGATCAGCACTTTGAAACCCGAGGGCTGGTCGTGGCGCTGGTCGGGAACTGGCGGGCCTGCGTCCAGTCCGCCGATCGAGGCGAGACCGCGCGCGACCTGATCGTCGATCGCTTTCGCCGGGATCGACAGCGTCGCGAAAATGCTGGCGACGGCCATCGCCGACATCAGCCAGAACACCACCACCGGACCGAAAAAATAGGCAGATACCCCCGCCAGCGTCGCCGCCACCGCATTGCCTGCGTGATTGAACGCCTCGTTGCGCCCGGTGCGGCGGGCGAAGGCGCGGGGCCCGACGATCCCGAGTGTCACCGCCGCGACCGCGGGCGCGAAGATCGCGCCGGCGGCGCCTGCAAGTGCCTGGGTCGCCGCGACGGCTTCGAAGCTCTGCAACAGCGGCAGCGTTACCGACGCCAGCGTCACCGCGATCGCGGCGGCGATCAGCAGGCCGCGCTTGGCCGTAGAGCGGTCGATCAGCGCCCCGGCCGGCGTCTGAGCGGCGATCCCAGCCATCGCGGCAACCGTCATCACCAGTCCGATCGAGGCCTCATTCCAGTGCTGAACCGACAGCAGATAGATCGCCAGATAGGGCCCGAGCCCGTCGCGGACGTCGGCCAGGAAGAAGTTCAGGGCGTCGAGCGACCGTTGCTGGCCGGGCGTCTGCTGCAGGGGCAAGCGAACCTCGGGCGGGAACAAGGAGAATACGCCAGCAAACCTTCAGGCAGGGCGGTTGTTCCGGCGCTGTCGCGTCGCCGCCGATTTGACGGGTTGACCGCGGCGTCTCGCCCGTTCAGTTTCCTCGACAAACAACCAAGGGGAGAAACTCGCTCATGAAGGCCAGATTTTTGGGCATTGCCGTGGCGTCGGCCGCGGTCCTGTCGGTGTCGGCGCCGTTGGCCCACGCCCAGCAATTCGTCAACGTGCTGACCGGCGGAACCTCGGGCGTGTATTACCCGCTCGGCGTCGCGATCGCGAAAATTTACGGCGAGAAGATCCCCAATGTGAAATCTCAGGTCCAGGCCACCAAGGCGTCGGTCGAGAATTTGAATCTGCTGCAGCAGGGCCGCGGCGAGATCGCCTTCACCCTCGGCGACTCGCTCAAGGCCGCATGGGACGGTGACGCCGAAGCCGGCTTCAAGGCCAAGCTCGACAAGCTGCGGGTGATCGGCGCGATCTATCCGAACTACATCCAGATCGTTTCGACCGCGGAGTCCGGGATCAAGACGCTTGCCGATCTCAAGGGCAAGAGCCTGTCGGTCGGCGCGCCGAAGTCCGGCACCGAGCTGAATTCGCGCGCGATCCTGAAGGCCGCCGGAATGGAGTACAAGGATCTCGGCAAGGTCGAGTATCTGCCGTTTGCCGAATCCGTCGACCTGATGAAAAATCGCCAACTCGCCGCCACGCTGCAGTCGGCCGGCCTCGGCGTCGCTTCGCTGAAGGATCTCAGCAATTCGTCCGAAGTCAATGTGGTGTCGGTGCCGAAGGAGATCGTCGACAAGATCGGCCCGCCGTTCATCGCCGAGACGATCCCGGCCGGCACCTATAAGGGCCAGGACAAGGACGTCCCGACCGCAGCGGTGGTGAACTATCTCGTCACCAGCAGCGCGGTGTCCGACGACCTCGCTTATCAGATGACCAAGCTGGTCTATGACGCGCTCCCGGAACTCGCCAGCGCTCACTCCGCCGGCAAGGGCATCAAGCTCGAGACCGCCGCCACCGACAGCCCGGTTCCGTTGCACCCCGGCGCCATCAAGTACTTCAAGGAAAAGGGCGTGCTGAAGTAGGCCAAGCTCGCAAAAAAAACGGTGTCATGGCCGGGCTTGACCCGGCCATCCATCTTATTTCGAAAGGCGATGGATGCGCGGGTCCAGCCCGTGCATGACGTTCGGGAACGAACCACATAACAGACCACGCGGCGGGACGGTCATCGATGTTGCAGCCAGAAGCCACGGTCGAACACGGGCCGGCACCGGTCAAGGTCGAGTTCGACAATTTCGAGCACGGCTTTCCGGCGGGGTTCGGCCCGCGCGGCTGGAGCCATCTGGCGTACATGGTGGCGATCGCGTTCGCGACCTTCCAACTGGTGATCGCGGCGTGGAACGTGCTGCCGAGCCAGGTCGTGCGCGGCGTGCATGTCGGCTTCCTGATCCTGCTCACCTTCGGCCTGCTCGGCAATTTCACCGCGCGTACTGATTTGGGCCGCGTTTTCGCCTGGCTGGTCGGCGCGCTCGGCTTCCTGTGCGGGCTGTATCAATGGTTCTTCTACGCCGACCTGATCGCGCGCGACGGCGATCCCACCCAGCTTGATCTCGTCGTCGGGACGCTGCTCGCAGTGCTGATTTTCGAGGGCACGCGGCGGCTGATGGGCTCGGCGCTGCCGATCATGTGCGGCGTCTGTCTGGTGTACTGGTTCTTCGGCCAGTATCTGCCGGCGCCATTGAACCACCGCGGCTATGATTTCGACCAGGTCGTCACCCATCTGTCGTTCGGCACCGAGGGCTTCTATGGTGTGCCGATCTACGTGTCGGCGACCTATATTTTCCTGTTCATCCTGTTCGGCTCGTTCCTCGAGCGCGCCGGCATGATCCAGTTGTTCACCGACGTGTCGCTCGGCCTGTTCGGTCGCAGCCGCGGCGGCCCGGCCAAGGTCGCGGTGTTCGCCTCGGGCATGATGGGCACGATCTCCGGCTCCGGCGTGGCGAATGTCGTCACCGTCGGCCAGTTCACCATTCCGCTGATGATCAAGTTCGGCTATCGCCGCGCCTTCGCCGCCGGCGTCGAGGCCACCGCCTCGATGGGTGGGCAGATCATGCCGCCGGTGATGGGCGCGGTCGCCTTCATCATGGCCGAGACGCTCGGCGTCGACTATTCGGTGATCGTCAAGGCCGCGGTGATCCCGGCATTCCTGTACTTCGCCTCGGCGTTCTGGATGGTGCATCTCGAGGCCGGCAAGCACGGGCTGGTCGGGATGAAGAAGTCGGAAATCCCGAGCGCCTGGCGGGCGGTGGTCAATCGCTGGTACCTTGTCCTGCCGCTGGCCGCGCTGGTGTTCATGCTGTTCGAGGGCTTCACGCCGCTCTATGCCGGCTCGATGGGCCTGGCGCTGACGGTGACGCTGATCCTCGGCGCCAGCATCGTGCACGGCTTCTCCAGCCAGGTGCTGCGCTACGTGTTCTGGATCGGGCTGGCGCTTGTGGTCGGCGCAGTGTCGCATAATGGGCTCGACATCATGCGGATCGTCCTGATCGTCGCGGCGCTGATTGCGATCACGGCGGTCACGCGTGGCGGCCGCGCCACCCTGGCGGCGTGCCGCGATTCGCTCGCCGACAGCGCCAAATCGGCGCTCACCGTCGGCATGGCCTGCGCCATCGTCGGCACCATCATCGGCATGATGACCCAGACCGGCGTCGGCACCATTTTCGGCGGCTGGGTGATCGGGCTCGGCGAGAAGAGCCTGTTCCTGGCGCTGATCATGACGATGCTGCTGTCGATCTTGCTCGGCACCGGCATCCCGACGATCCCGACCTACATCATCACCGCGGCGCTGGCCGCGCCGGCGCTGGCGAAGCTCGGCGTGCCGCTGATCGTCAGCCACATGTTCGCGTTCTACTACGGCATCATGGCGGACCTGTCGCCGCCGGTCGCCCTGGCGGCGCTGGCGGCGGCGCCGATCGCCCGCGAGAATCCCGACAAGATCGGCTGGGAGGCGATGCGGATCGCGCTCGCCGGCTACGTCATCCCGTTCATCGCGGTGTATTCGCCGGCGCTGATGCTGCAGCCCGGCGATCCGATGGCGGCCGAACTCGGCTTCTACGGCGCAGTGGTCTATGCCACCGTGAAGGCGCTGGTCGCGATCGCGCTGTTCGGCATGGTCGCGATCGGCTTCCTGTACACGCGGATGACGGTGATCGAGCGCGTCGTCGCCTTCGCCGCCAGCATCTGCCTGCTCGGCGAGTTTCCCTATAGCGACTATTTCGGCTTCATCGTCGCGGCGCTGGTCGTGGTGTGGCAATGGCGGCAGCGGCCGCGCAACGCGGTCGCCGCGGCGTGAGTCTCTGCCTCGCGTCCGCGGGCGTTGTGAAGACGCTGGCGCTCGCGAGCTTCACGCTGGCCTGGACGCATTCGATCGAGCAGACCGCGTGGCAGGAAGACTGGCGCGTCACCAAGCAGGGGCTCGAACTGGTGCAGGCGCGCGTCAAGGGCGCCGGCGCCGGCATGGAGCCGCCGCCGGAGGCGCGCCTCGTGGGCGGCTGGTTTCAATGGTCGCCGCCGCGAAACCGGTTGCGCGAAGTGGTGCTCGGCAATTCCGGCCTCGCCGGCGAATGGCGGCTGTGCAGCGCCGACGCGTGCCGCACGCTGTCGGAGATCATCGGGCACGACATCGGCCCGCACCCGACCACGATGAGCGCGTGCAGCGAGTAGTTGGTTGATCGCTGATGGAGCCGGAGTCACCCTCCCCTGGAGGGGGAGGGTCGCTCGCGCAGCGAGCGGGGTGGGGTGGCGAAGAGTTCATCCGCCGTGCCCGCGGCTCACCCCACCCCGCCCCGCATCCCGCTGGCGCGGGCTGCGTGCCGACCCTCCCCCTCCAGGGGAGGGTGAAGAAAGCACCGGTGCTGTGCGCATTTATCTAATGTGCGATCGCCCTGCCTCAGGCGGAGAGAGAGCACATGGATTGCGCTTCGCTCCATCCGAGCTACAACGCTGCCCTTGAAGCAAACACGAGAGAGAACACGCAATGCCACGACTGCAAGGCAAGACCGCACTGGTGGTCGGCGCCGGCTCGATCGGACCGGGCTGGGGCAACGGCAAGGCGACCGCGGTGACCTTTGCGCGCGAGGGCGCGCAGGTGTTCTGCGTCGACCGCAACGCCGAAGCGGCGGAGGAAACCGCCAGCCTGATCACCGGCACCGGCGGCCGCGCCACGGCGTTCGCCGCCGATGTGTCGCGTGCCGTCGACGTCGAGGCGATGATCCATGCCTGTATGGCGGCTTACGGCCGGATCGACGTGCTCGACAACAATGTCGGCATCGCCGAAACCGGCGGCGTGGTCGAGATTTCCGAGGCGGAGTGGGACCGGGTGTTCGCGGTCAATCTCAAGAGCGCCTTCCTGGCGATGAAGCATGTGATCCCGATCATGCAGCGCCAGGGCGGCGGCTCGATCATCAACATCTCGTCGATCGCTTCGATCCGGCATCTCGGCATCTCGTATGTCAGCTATGCGGCTTCGAAGGCGGCGATGAACGCAGTGACCCGTACGACCGCGGTGGAGTATGCCCGCGACCACATCCGGGTGAATTGCATCCTGCCCGGCCTGATGAAGACGCCGATGGTCGCGCATTCCGCGGGCCTCGCTGCGAGCTACGCCGGCGGCGACGTCGAGGCGATGTGGCGCGCGCGCGACGAGCAGGTGCCGATGGGGCACATGGGTGAAGCCTGGGACGTCGCCAACGCCGCGCTGTTTCTCGCCGGCGACGAGTCGAAATACGTCACCGGTCTCGAACTGGTGGTCGACGGCGGCCTGACCCTCAAGGTGAATTGAGATGATCGGCGTCGGCCGCCATCCTGAGTTGCGAGTGCAGCAAGCCTCGAAGCGTCATCTCGATGTGCAAGCGCAGCGAGCCTCGAAGGATGGAAGCGGGTTGATACGGCTCGTCCTTCGAGGCGCATGCAAGTGCGTGCGCATCTCTGGATGACGAGTCGCATGTCGGAATTCAGGACTACTCGATCCATGAGCGGCTTGCCCGCAACCAGCCTTCTGCTTGCTGTTGCGCTGCTTGCCGCCGCGCCGGCCTTCGCCACCACGCCCGACGCCCTCGACGATCCAACCGTCGACCCGGCTCCGTGCCTTGCCGCTGCGGCGAAGCTGGATGACGACGATCGCGCGATCGCGTTGTGCGGCCGGCTGATCGCCAGCCGCAAGACCGAGCGGGACGATCGCATCAAGGCGCTGATCGCGCGCGCCGGCGCGCTGGCCCGCAAGCAGCAGGTCGATCGCGCGATCGGCGACTATGACGACGCGCTACGGCTCGAACCGAAGCTGCCGGATGGTCTCAATGCCCGCGGCGAGCTGTGGCTCGGCAAGGGCGACCGCCCCAAGGCCCTGGCGGATTTCGCCGCGGCCTTGAAGCTACAGCCGGATCACGCCGCCGCCCGCGCCAACCACAAGGCGCTGGCCATGGAGCTGGAACGGCTCGGCGCGCAGAAGGCGGTCGACGGCAAACCGAGCTTCGATTGCCGCCGCGCCCGCCGAGCGGTGGAAAAAGCGATCTGCGGGGATCGCGAACTCGCCAATCTCGACCGCGAGATCAACGCGATCTACATCCGCGTGCTGCAGGACAATGCGACGGCGAAGCCCGCCGAACTGCGGGCGCTGACCCGCGCGCATGAGCAATTCATCGCCGCCCGCAACGCGTCGTTCGGTCGGCCCGGCTACGACCTGCGCGCGGCGATGAAGGCGCGGCGGCGACAACTGACAGGTATCGATGGGTACTGACGCCGAAACCGTCCGGTTTGGCCTTGAAACCCGGGCGCGTCGGGCCAGAATGCCGTCCGGCCAAGGCCGGGCGCGCCGCCGCTGTTGATTAGGAACAAAGGCGGGGTTGCCAGCCCCGGCTAAAAGCTCGACATGGCGGGCAAACCGCCTGAGACCGATGGGAGCGTGACGCCATGAATAGCCATGACAAGAGCCGTTACCACGAGGTTCATGCCCGTTCGCTCGCCGATCCCGAGGGCTTCTGGGCCGAGGCCGCGCGCGAGATCGACTGGATCGAGCCCGCCACGAAGGTGTTCGATCGCTCGCAGGGGCTGTACGGCCGCTGGTTTGCCGGCGCCAAGGTCAACACCTGCTACAATGCGCTCGACCGCCATGTCGCCAACGGCCGGGCCGACCAGGTCGCGCTGATCCACGATTCGCCGCTGACCGGTAGCATCAGCCAGTTCACTTATGCGGAGATGCTGCGCGAAGTGCAGGCGCTGGCCGCGGTGATGCAGGATTTCGGCGTCGCCAAGGGCGACCGCGTCATCCTCTATATGCCGATGGTGCCGGAATCGATGGTGGCGATGCTGGCTTGCGCCCGCATCGGCGCGGTGCATTCGGTGGTGTTCGGCGGCTTCGCGGCCAAGGAACTCGCCACCCGCATCGACGACGCCAAGCCGAAGCTGATCCTGTCGGCGAGCTGCGGCATCGAGCCCGGCCGCATCGTCAAGTACAAGCCGCTGCTCGACGAAGCGATCAAACTATCCACCGCCAAGCCCGACGCCTGCATCATCCTGGCGCGGCCGCAGCAGGAGTGCGAGCTGATCGAAGGCCGCGATCACGATTGGGCCAAACTGCGCTCCGAGGCGCTGGCGGCCGACAAGAAGGCCGATTGCGTCGCGGTCGACGCCACCGATCCGCTGTACATCCTCTACACCTCGGGCACCACCGGCAAGCCGAAGGGCGTGGTGCGCGACAATGGCGGTCATCTCGTCGCGCTGAAATGGACGATGGAGAACCTCTACGGCGTCAAACCCGGCGAGGTGTGGTGGTGCGCGTCCGACATCGGCTGGGTGGTCGGCCACAGCTACATCATCTACGGCCCGCTGCTCCACGGCGCGACCTCGATCATGTATGAAGGCAAGCCGGTCGGCACCCCCGACGCCGGCGCGTTCTGGCGGGTGATTTCCGAGCACGGCGCGGTGGCGCTGTTCACGGCGCCGACCGCGTTCCGCGCCATCCGCAAGGACGATCCCGAAGGCAGCTTCATCCGCAAATACGATCTGTCGAAGCTGCGTACGCTGTTCCTGGCCGGCGAACGTGCCGACCCGCCGACGGTGGAATGGGCCGAGCAGCAGCTCAAGGTGCCGGTGATCGATCACTGGTGGCAGACCGAAACCGGCTGGTGCATCGCCGGCAACCCGGTCGGCCTCGGCCTGCTGCCGGTCAAGCACGGCTCGCCGACGGTGCCGATGCCGGGCTACGACGTTCAGGTGGTCGACGAGGGCGCACGGCCGTTGCCCGCCGGAACGATGGGCTCGATCGTGATCAAGCTGCCGCTGCCGCCCGGCTGTCTGCCGACGCTGTGGCAGCAGGACGAGCGCTGCCGCGAAAGCTACTTCGCCGACTATCCCGGCTTCTACAAGACCTCCGACGCCGGCTACATGGACGAGGACGGCTACGTCTTCGTGATGGGCCGCACCGACGACATCATCAACGTCGCCGGCCACCGGCTCTCGACCGGCGGCATGGAGGAGATCCTGGCCTCGCATCCGGACGTCGCCGAATGCGCCGTGCTCGGCATCAACGATACGATCAAGGGCGAGGTGCCCTGCGGTCTGATCGTGCTGAAGAGCGGTGTCACCCGCGATCACGCCGAGATCGAGAAGGAGATCGTCAAGCTGGTGCGCGACAAGCTCGGCCCGGTCGCGGCCTTCAAGCTGGCGATCACCGTGCCGCGGCTGCCCAAGACCCGCTCCGGCAAGATCCTGCGCGGCACCATCAAGAAGATCGCCGACGGCGACGAATGGGCGATGCCCGCCACGATCGAGGACCCGACCGCGCTCGACGACATCAGCACCGCGCTGAAGAACCATAGCTGACGCTGGTCCCGGACCCGGGATTGCGGACTTACAAAGTCCGCAATCCGGGCTAAACAGGCTTCGACCCTTGCCATGGTCATTCCGGGGCGCCGCGCGGCGGCGTACCGGAATCGATAACCACCGCCAGGGGAGATGGATTCCGGGCCTGCGTCCCAAGGGGCGCATCCCGGAATGACGATATCGGGAATATCGATGCCGCCGTTCACAATGAAGCTTCTCGCGCTGACCCTTGTCGCCCTCACGCTCGCCGCCTGCAGTCATCGCAGCGAGGCGCCGGCGGATCTCGCCGACGACGATGCGTTCTGCCGTGCGACCGGCGTCGCGGCCGGTTCGCCGGGCTACGTCGCCTGCCGCAGGGATCGCGATGTCCAGCGCTCCAACGCCGTCACCCGCGACAATCGCGCCCAGCGCAATCTCGGCGAGTACATGATGAGCAACCCGAGCCGGCCCTAGAGCAGGGTCGTGGCGCGCGACCCGGCTCATTCCTGTCCGTCAGACGACGGGGTCAGTTGCGAACTCCCTGAGAATTTGTGTCTTGCGGGTCACGCTCCGCGACAGCCTGCCGCGGGCCGCGCCGCCGTTTGATTTGGATCAAACGTTGCCGACCCTCGGCGGCATTGGTGCACCGCAAGCGTGTGCGGGTGCTCACGCGACTGACATTCAAAGGGGCACTATGACCAAGTTTCTGACTGTCGTGTCGGCGCTGGGGATGGCGGCGGCATTGAACGGCCTGCCGGCCAACGCCGTCGCCGCCGATCTCGCCGCCCGCCCGGTGTACAAGGCGCCGGTGGTGGATGAATGGAATCCGTGGATGATCCGCCTGCGCGTGCTTGGCGTGGTCCCGCGGGATTCCGGTTACGTCGACCAGATCGCCGGCTCGTCGCTGAAGACCTCGGACGCGCTGGTGCCCGAACTCGACATTTCGTACTTCTTCAACAGGAACATCGCCGCCGAACTGATCCTCGGCGTCACCCGGCACAGCGTGTCGGGCGCGGGCACGCTCACCGGGATCGACGTCGGCAAGTCGTGGCTGCTGCCGCCGACGCTGACGCTGCAATATCACTTCACCGAGTTCGGCGCGTTCAAGCCCTATATCGGCGCCGGCGTGAACTACACGTTCTTCTTCAGCCAGAGCGCGGCGGGCGGCGTCGTCACCGACAGCCACCTCAAGGACAGCTTCGCCCCGGTGGCGCAGATCGGCTTCGACTACATGTTCGACAAGCATTGGGGCTGGAACGTCGACGTCAAGAAGATCTGGTTGCGTCCGGAGTGGAACGGCACGCTGGCCGGCAACGTGCCGGTGACCGGCAAGGTCAATCTCGATCCGTGGCTGATCGGCACCGGCATCACCTACAAGTTCTGATCCTCGGAATCGACGCGGCGCGGAGCGATCCGCGCCGCTTTTTTTGGTCCGGCACTGAGCCTGATCATTGCTACCGCACCGCATCCCTGCTTGATGGCGCAACCGCGCATCGCGCAGTCTGCTCGAAGAGGCACCGCATGGATATCAAGGTCAGGGACAGCAACGGCGCGCTGCTCGCCGACGGCGACAACGTCACCCTCATCAAGGATCTGAAGCTGAAGGGGTCGTCCACCGTGCTGAAGCGCGGCACGGTCATCCGCGGCATCCGCCTCACCGACAACGAGGACGAGATCGAAGGCCGCACCGACAAGATCAAGGGCCTGGTGCTGCGGACGGAATTTCTGAAGAAGTCCTGAGCGTCTCCGGGCGGACCGGATCGTGGCTCGCTTCGAAGTTGTATCAGTCGATGAATGCAGCGGAAGAGAATTGGAGCGTTTTCGAGCGAAGTGGAAAACGGTTCGCGTGACGACAACGCGTCAGAACATCTAGTGGAGCGACTGCCCGTCGGTGCATGAATGCCCGCACACCGCGGCGGAGCGCAGCCGCTCCAGCTCCGCTTCCAGCCGCTCGTTCACCTGCATCAGCGCGCGGAGCGCGTCGTGGAGGCTGCCATCGCTCTCCGCGACGATCTGTTCGATCTGCCAGTCCAGTCGGTTACCCACGGCTCAACCCCGGTTGCTGTCTGTCTCAATCGACTACCGGCTCCGGGATTGAGGCGAAATTTTTGTCCGATTTCGGCGTCAAGATGATCGGCGACGTGTATCACCGATATCCCCCGGCTGGGGTCGCTCAAGTCAGGGATGCATGCCGGGAACAGGTTAGGCGTCAGCGCGTACCGATACGTTGATGTCGCAGCCAGAAACCGGCAAAATGAGCTGCGTCCGCCAATTCCCTGTTACGGCCGGTTGTCACCCGGCATGCGCAAGTTGAACGCCGCAGCGGCGCGAGCGTTCCGCACCTTTTGTCCCGTGAGTGGCAACCAAGCTATCGCCCCCGCGCGTTCCGCTCTGTGACGGCGGGGGTGACATCGTCACAGACGGCGCGGCCGCGTCGGCAGAAACGGGGTATGCGGTTATGGGGACTGGTTTTGGCTCCGTTCCGCGCCATCTTCACTCTGCCTGCCGCGAAGGAAGCCCCCGTGCCGCATCGGAAGATCGAGAGGACCGCCTTCGAGAGGAGAGCGTTGGCCGTGCCGAGTTCGCGGCTGTCGCGGCTGGCGAAATTGGGCGGACTGGCCTCGTCGATCGCGGGCAATGTCGCCGCCGAGGTGGCGGGGCAGCTCGCGCGCGGCCAGCGCCCGCGGATCGAAGATCTGCTGCTCACGCCCGCTAACGCCATCAAGGTCGCCGACAGGCTGGCGCAGATGCGCGGCGCGGCAATGAAGGTCGGCCAGCTGATCTCGATGGATGCCGGCGACATGCTGCCGCCTGAACTGGCCGAAATCCTCGGCCGTCTGCGCTCGGAAGCGCATCACATGCCGGTCGCGCAGTTGCGACGGGTGCTGACCGAGGCCTGGGGGCCGCATTGGCAGCGCCGGTTCGAGGTGTTCGACGCCCACCCCGTCGCCGCGGCCTCGATCGGCCAGGTCCACCGGGTGCGGACCACAGACGGCCGCGATCTGGCGATCAAGCTGCAATACCCCGGCGTCCGCCGCAGCATCGATTCCGACGTCAACAACGTCGCCTCGCTGATGCGCATGGCCGGGCTGGTGCCCAGGGGCGTCGACGTTGCGCCGATGATCGCCGAGGCCAAGCGGCAGTTGCACGAGGAGGCCGACTACGAACGGGAAGGCCGCTGCCTGTCGCAATTCGGCGCGCTGCTCGCCGACCGGCCCGAATTCCGCGTGCCCGAGTTGCACGCCGACCTGACGACGCCGAACGTGCTGGCGATGAGTTACGTCGAGGGCGGACCGATTGACAGCCTCGCCGACGCGCCGCAGGCGGAGCGCGACCGGGTGATGACGCTGATGATCGGCCTGATTTTCCGCGAGCTGTTCGAATTCCGCCTGATGCAGACCGATCCGAACTTCGCCAATTATCGTTATGTGCCGGCGACCGGGCAGGTGATGCTGCTCGACTTCGGCGCCACCCGCGCCTTTCCGGCTGATTTCGCCGAGCTCTACCGGCGGCTGTTGCGCGCAGGACTGGCCGGCGACCGTCCGGGCGTTCGCGCCGCCGCGTTCGAGATCGGTTTCCTGGCCGGCAACACGCCTGCCCGGCTTGAACAGGCGATGCTCGAGATCTTCGAGATGTCGCTGCAACCGCTGCGGCAGGATGGGCCGTTCGATTTCGGCGCCAGCGACCTCGCGATCCGGATGCGCGAAGCCGGCATGGCGATGGCCGCAGACCACGCGCATTTCCGGATTCCGCCGATGGACACGTTGTTTCTGCAGCGCAAGTTCGGCGGCATCTACATGCTGGCGACGCGGATGCGGGCGCGGGTCGATCTGCGCGCCCTCGTCGAGCCGCATCTGTGACGGCCCGGCTGGAACGACCCGCGATGGCCGCGCCCCGCCACGTCAAATTCTGGGACAAGGTCGCCGACCGCTATGCGGCGCGGCCGATCAAGGACCCGGCCGCCTACGCCGCGATGCTCGCCGACGCCGCCGGCCGACTGCGCCCGACCGACCGGGTGCTGGAGATCGGCTGCGGCACCGGATCGACCGCGATCCGCCTCGCGCCGCACGCGGCGGAATGGATCGCGACCGATTTCTCGGCCGAGATGCTGCGTATCGCCTGCGCCAAGCCAGCGCCGGGCAATCTGCGCTTCGTCCTCGCCGACGCCGACAGCGCCTTCGACGGCGGACCGTTCGACGCGATCTGCGCCTTCCAGGTGCTGCATCTGGTCGGCGATCTGCCCGGCACGCTGGCGCAGATCCACGCCCATCTGAAGCCCGGCGGCCTGCTCATCAGCAAGACCTGGTGCTTCGCCGACATGTCGCTCAAGCTGCGCGCGCTGTTCTTCGTGCTGCGAAGCATCGGCCTGTTCCCGCGCGCGCAGGCGCTGACCAGGCCTGCGCTGCTCCAGACCCTGCGTGACGCCGGCTTCGAGATCGCCGACGAACGCGTGTTCGGCGACAACCCCCACGGGCCGTATATCGTGGCAAGAAGGCCCGAGACGGCTTGAGTGCCTGCGCCGCGCTGAGATTGTTCAGGTCTCGATGTACTCCGCCAGGCTGGTCGGCGCCGGCACCGGCAGACCGTCTTCCCGCAGCCCGTCGATATGAAACCGGATCGCCTCGCGGATTTCGGCTTCAACCGCCGCCACCGTGGCGCCGGTCGCGACGCAGCCGGGCAGGTCCGGCACATAGGCCGAATAATTGCCCTCGGCTTTTTCGATCACGACCGCGTAGCGCATCAGCGCCGCTCCTTGAGGCCAGCTTGCGTCAGGATACTGGCAGCGGAAACAGGCAAGCCTCACATGGCCGTGGCGGAGAGGGCTTCCTCCTTTAGTCTGCCTAACTCCCGCCAGCCGTCCCCTTGACTCCACCCCCGCCGGATGCTGCTCTGCGCTCATGCGCACGTCATCCTACCAGACCCAGATCCGTCTTTGGTGGCGCACCTCCTGAGAGGTGGCCGTGCGATTTTCCGTTTTCTGAATCGTCCCGAGGCCGCCACGCGAGGCGGCCTTTCGTTTGTCCTGTGTGGCGTTCCTCCGGCAAGTTGAGTTAAGAGGATGCCATGAACAGGACCGTTTTCTCGCTACCCAAGCACAGCGACCACGCCACCGCCGCGGGCCTTGGCGTGTCGCGCACGGTGGAGGCCTTCACCGGCGGCCAGGCGCTCGATGACCTGATCGACCTGCTGGATCGTCGCCGCGGCGTGATGCTGTCGTCCGGCACCACGGTGCCGGGGCGCTACGAGAGCTTCGATTTCGGCTTCGCCGATCCGCCGCTGGTGCTGACTACCCGCGCCGATCAGTTTTCGATCGAGGCGCTGAACGCACGCGGCCAGGTGCTGATCGCGTTCCTGTCCGACCGGCTCGAAGAGCCCTGCGTCGTGGTCGAGCAGGCCTGCGCGACCAAGATCAGGGGCCACATCGTCCGCGGCGAGGCGCCGGTGGACGAGGACCAGCGCACCCGCCGCGCCAGCGCGATGTCGCTGGTGCGGGCGCTGGTCGCGGCGTTCGCCTCGCCGGCCGATCCGATGCTCGGGCTGTACGGCGCCTTCGCCTATGATCTGGTGTTTCAGATCGAGGATCTGAAGCAGAAACGTGCGCGCGAGGCCGACCAGCGCGACATCGTGCTGTATGTGCCGGATCGCCTGCTGGCCTACGACCGCGCCACCGGCCGCGGCGTCAATATCGCCTATGAATTCGCCTGGAAAGGCAAGTCCAGCTCGGGCCTGTCGACTGCGACCGCCGAGAGCGTTTACACCCAGACCGGCCGGCAGGGCTTCGCCGACCATGCGCCGGGCGAATACGCCAAGGTGGTCGAGACGGCGCGCGAATCCTTCGCCCGCGGCGACCTGTTCGAGGCGGTGCCCGGGCAGTTGTTCGGCGAGCCGTGCGAGCGTTCTCCGGCCGAAGTGTTCAAGCGGCTGTGCCGGATCAACCCGTCTCCTTACGGCGGCCTGCTCAATCTCGGCGACGGCGAATTCCTGGTGTCGGCCTCGCCGGAAATGTTCGTCCGCTCCGACGGCCGCCGGGTCGAGACCTGCCCGATCTCCGGCACCATCGCCCGCGGTGTCGACGCCATCGCCGACGCCGAGCAGATCCAGAAGCTCCTGAACTCCGAGAAGGACGAGTTCGAGCTGAACATGTGCACCGACGTCGACCGCAACGACAAGGCGCGGGTCTGCGTACCGGGCACGATCAAGGTTCTGGCGCGACGCCAGATCGAGACCTACTCGAAACTGTTCCACACCGTCGATCACGTCGAGGGGATGCTGCGGCCCGGCTTCGACTCGCTCGACGCCTTCCTGACCCACGCCTGGGCGGTGACGGTGACCGGCGCGCCGAAATTGTGGGCGATGCAGTTCGTCGAGGATCACGAGCGGACGCCGCGGCGCTGGTACGCCGGCGCATTCGGGGTCGTCGGCTTCGACGGTTCGATCAACACCGGCCTGACCATCCGCACCATCCGCATGAAAGACGGCCTCGCCGAGGTCCGTGTCGGCGCGACCTGTCTGTTCGATTCCGATCCGGTCGCCGAGGACAAGGAATGCCAGGTCAAGGCCGCGGCGCTGTTCCAGGCGCTGCGCGGCGATCCGCCGAAGCCGCTGTCGGCGGTCGCGCCGGACGCCACCGGCTCCGGCAAGAAGGTGCTGCTGATCGATCATGACGACAGCTTCGTCCACATGCTGGCGGATTACTTCCGCCAGGTCGGCGCCCAGGTCAGCGTCGTGCGCCACATCCATGCGCAGAAGATGCTGGCCGACAATGCCTATGATCTGCTGGTGCTGTCGCCTGGCCCCGGCCGGCCGAAGGACTTCAAGATCAAGTCCACGATCGACGCCGCGCTGGCGCGGAAGCTGCCGATCTTCGGCGTCTGCCTCGGCGTTCAGGCGATCGGTGAGTACTTTGGCGGCCATCTCGGCCAGCTCGCGCAGCCGGCGCATGGCCGGCCGTCGCGGATTCAGGTGCGCGGCGGCACGCTGATGAACGGCCTCCCGAACGAGATCACGATCGGCCGCTATCACTCGCTGTTCGTCGAGATGCAGGACATGCCCGACACGCTCAAGGTCACCGCCTCGACCGAGGACGGCATCGCGATGGCGATCGAGCATAAATCGCTTCCGGTGGGCGGCGTGCAGTTCCACCCGGAGTCGCTGATGTCGCTGGGCGGCCAGGTGGGCCTGCGGATCGTCGAAAACGCCTTCCGCCTCGGCCTGCCGCCGAACTGACCTTCGAGAAATTGATCCAAACACGTGTGCCGCCGGGGGCGGGCTGCTAACACCCCCGGCGACGCTTATCCGAATTGCCGGATTGCTTCGGCCGCCCTGCGATGACGAATTGAGCCACCCGCAACAGAGACCCGCCGCCGATGACCCCTGAACTCGCCCACGACCTCAAGGCCAGTGTCCGGTCGATCCCGGATTATCCCAAGCCCGGCATCGTCTTCCGCGACATCACCACGCTGCTGGGCGATCCGCGGGCCTTCCGCCGCGCAGTCGACGAATTGGTGCAGCCCTGGGCCGGCTCGAAGGTCGACAAGGTCGCCGGCATCGAGGCGCGCGGCTTCATCATCGGCGGTGTGCGGTCGCGCATCAGGTGTCGAGCGGCTTCGTGCCGATCCGCAAGAAGGGCAAGCTGCCGCACACCTGCGTGTCGATGGAATACGCGCTCGAATACGGCACCGACCACATCGAAATCCATGTCGATGCGGTCAAGCCGGGCGAGCGGGTGATCCTGGTCGATGACCTGATCGCCACCGGCGGCACCGCCGAAGGCGCGATCAAGCTGTTGCGCCAGCTCGGCGCCGAAGTGGTCGCCGCCTGCTTCATCGTCGATCTGCCGGATCTCGGCGGCGCCGCCAAGATCCGCGCCATGGGCGTTCCTGTCCGCACTTTGATCGAGTTCGGCGGCCACTGAGCCTCTTCACCCTCCCCTTGAGGGGGAGGGTCGGCACGCAGCCGCGTAGCGGATGCGGGACGGGGAGGGGTGAGCCGCGGGCACGGCGGTCGAACTCTTCGCCACCCCACCCCACCCCGCTCGCTACGCGAGCGACCCTCCCCCTCCAGGGGAGGGTGACCTCTCCAGCGACGTGCGCGTCACGCCCTTGCTTGCGTCATTTCCAGTTCGAGATCGCGGAAGCTGGTGTAGTTCTTCCGGATCCACTGGTTCAGCTCGGTCGAGGCATCGGGCTCGGCGCGCAGATAGCCGGTGAAGGAAAAGCTCAGCCGGTCGACATACGTCTTCAAAAACGGCGGTAGCGCGCGAATCCGGATGACCCGGCCCTGCGCGAACACGCGCGGCAGCTCGCCGTGCATCACGTGCTCGTTGTCGATGACGATCAGTTGCCGCGGCGGGATCATCTCCTGCAACATGGCGTAGTCGCGCGCCGAATTGCGGTCGCTGTCGGGAACGAACAGTACGACGGGCGCCACCTGCTGCCGCGCGGCTTCCTTGATGAAGCCGACCTCGGCGAACGTCCCGAAGAATTCGTCGAAAGCGTGGAAGCCGAGGTCGATCACCTTCGCAAGCCCGTCGCCGATGATCAGCCGGTCCATCAGCTGCATCTTGCCGAACGTGTCGTCGACCTCCGCGGTCTCGGTCAGCTGCGGCAGATAGTCGAGCAGCGACGGCTCCTTGACGTTGACGTCGAAGGCCGTCACCGAGCCGCGCGCGAGTTGCAGGAATTCGCTGAGCAGTCGCGCGATCAGGGTCTTGCCGACGAACGGCCGCGGCGAACAGATGATGTAGACCGGGGTGCGGTGCAGACTGCGGGACATTGGCGTCGATCGGGCTTTCCGGCCGGCGTCCATTCGCCCGGCCGGAAGATGTCAAAGTGTTTTCGAGCGAATGGCGTATCGGTCAGCGTAAAGAAGACGCGTCAAAACCAACCAGAGCTTCGATTCCGATTCAATCAGAACCGAAAATGCTCCGATCCGATATAGCCAAAATCCGCTGTGCAGCGGATTATTTCTCGCTGTCGGCTTCCGCCACATTGGTGCTGCGGCCGCCCTTGTCCTTGCCGACGAGGTCGGTGAGCTTGATCCGGTCGAACTCGCTCCACACATTGGCGAGCCAGTGCCGGACATAGCCGCGCAGCACGAAGGAGTAGTTCGCCGGCTCGTCCTGGACGCCCTTGTTGGCGACGAATTTGAGAAACGGCACCGACGACACCTCGACCTGCTCATAGGCCATTTCGTTGAGCTTGGGGATCGTCAGCTCGGTCGCGTCCTTGATGCGATGGAAGTACGAATTGTAGGTCGCCTGATCCCACTCGAAGAAGCTGGTGTTGTTGATGAAGTTCTTCACCAGGAAATACTTCGCGCCGATCATGAAATTGGCGGTCTCGGCGATCTCGTCGAGCGAGGCGATCGACGGGCCGAGAATATGGAACACCGCGAAGGTGATCTGGCCGGAGCGGGCGGCGTCGAGGAAGCCGATGTCGCGCAAGCTCGCGAGCGCCGGCGACAGCAGGCCGGCGCGGACGTCGATCACGGTCACCGACGGCGCCGCCGTGTTCAGCGTATCGAAGATCTTCATCTGGTCCGCCGTCGTCGTCATGTCGACGATCTCGGTGATGCCGGGATGGAAGCGCTTCAGGGTGCCGCGCGGCGACTCGGTGTCGAAGGCGCGGGTCGGGATGTTGTTGGCGTTGAAATAGTCCAGCAAGGTTCGCGAGACCGTGGTTTTGCCCACGCCGCCCTTGTCTGCGCCTACGACGATGACTGCTGGCTTCGCCATGAGATTCCTTTTCGGGCCCGGTTTGATCCCCCACCGCGCATCGCGGTGCAAGGCCTCTGCTTTGGGCGCGAACATGGCAGAAACATGGGATAATTCAATTGGCGGCCCCGCTGATGGCGGCAATCTCAACAAATTCGTTCAGATGCGAGGTGGTGGCGGCAGGCGGGCCGGTTTCACACCCGCTTGCCCCACGGCCCGCGCAGGAATCGCGGCCTCGCGCGCGGCATCGTTGCGTCGCTCCACGGGCCGCTGGGGGACGCGGCTTCGGCTTCGGCTGCGGCGGGATCGCCGCCCGGCGCCGGCGCGTCTGTGGTCGAATCGTGTGCGGCTGCGTCGGTCGCTGCGGGCTTCGTCGGCAGCGCCAGCGGGCCTGGATCACGGCCGCCGGCGAATTTCACCAGCGCCGCCACCCGCGACTCCACCGAAGGGTGGGTGGCGAACAGGTCTGAAAAGCCCTGGCGCGGGTTGTCGACGCACATTTCCATCACCGCAGAGGTTGCGTCCTCCAGTTCGCCGCGGTTCTCGATCTTGCGCAGCGCCGAGATCATCGCGTCGGAATTCTTGGTCAACTCCACGGAGCCCGCATCGGCGAGGTATTCCCGCGAGCGCGACAGCGCCAGCTTGACCACCTGCGACAGGAACCAGGCCAGCAGGATCAGCACCACCGCCAGGATCACCACCACGATCGCGCCGCCGCCCTTGCGGTCGCTCGACGATGACGAGGAGGATGACGATCCTCCCGAGCCGCCGCCGAACCGGAAGCCGCCCTGAAAGAACATCCGGAAGAACATCTCGCCGAAGAACCCGACCACGCCGGCGATGATCACCGCGATCACCATCATCTGTACGTCGCCGTTGCGGATGTGGGTCAGTTCGTGGCCGAGCACCGCCTCGATCTCGTGATCGTCGAGATTGGCCAACAGGCCGCTGGTCACCGTGATCGAGTATTGCCGCGGGTTGAGGCCGCTGGCGAAGGCGTTCAGCGCCTCGGAGTCCATCACCTTCAGCTTCGGCATCGCAATGCCGCGCGAGATGCACAGGTTCTCGAGCAGATTATACAGCCGCGGCTGCTCCTGCCGCGTCACGGTCCGGCCGCCGGTGACCGCGTCGATCAGCTTCTGATTGAAGAAATAGGCGATTGCGATCCACAACGCCGCGCCGATCGTGGCGAACGGCAGCGCCTTCACCAGATCGGCCGCGGCGGCGTTGAGATACTCACCGACCGAACGCTCGCTGTCGAGCACGACTTCGGCGATCAGCGCGCCGGCATAGACCAGCACATAGATCAGCCCGAACAGCCCGATCAGCAACACGACCGACCGGGTCCTGTTCGCGGCGATGTGGGTATAGAGACCGTAGGCGGCCATCGGGCACGCTCCAATTGGGCACAACCCACCCACGTCATTCCGGGATGCGCCGCGTTCAGCGGCGCAGACCCGGAATCTCGACGTGAGAGAACGCTTTCCAACACCTCGGGATTCCGGGTTCGCGCTGCGCGCGCCCCGGAATGACGCGGGCGCTCAGAACTTCACCTGCGGCACCTGCTCGACCTGGCTGCGGGTTTCGCCGAGGTCGAAATAGTCCTTGTGGGTGAAGCCGAGCGGCGCGGCGAACAGGGCGGCGGGCATCTGCTGGATGCCGGTGTTGTACTCCTGCACGGCGTTGTTGAAGAACCGGCGGCTCGCCGCGATCTTGTTCTCGATGTCGGACAACTCCGACTGCAGCTGCTGGAAGTTCGCGTTGGCCTTGAGGTCCGGATAGGCCTCGCTCAGCGCGATCAGCTTGCCGAGGGCGCCTGTCAGCATGTTCTCCGCGGCGGCGACCTGGCCCGGACCCTGCGCCGACATCGCGGCGTTACGCGCCTTGATGACATCGTCGAGCGTGCCGCGCTCATGCGCAGCGTAGCCCTTCACCGTCTCGATCAGATTGGGAATGAGGTCGTGCCGCTGCTTGAGTTGCACGTCGATGTCGGCGAAGGCCTGGCCGACGCGCTGTCGCAGCGCCACCAGGCGGTTGTAGGTCATCAGCGCGAACACCGCGATCGCGACGATGATGCCGAGAAAAATCCACATGACTGGCGGCTCCCCATGAAACAACGTCGACGCCGACCGTAGCCGAGTTCGCGGTCATACGGCAGGGGCCGCGCAAGTCGCGGCATCCCTTGGTCGCCGGGGCCGCCGGAACCGTTCAAAATTGCGAACTCCCCCGGTCCCGGTCCCGGTTCGCGGGACTGTGGCCGGTTGGCGCAGGTTGGTGGTGCGCTACCTGTGTTGCGATAATGTGGTCCGGTCCGGCTTGCGGCGGCGCAGTCTGCCGCAAGCATTGCGCCTGATCCCCGCAGGCCCGCCGGCCGTCTTTCACGTCCCACCGCGAGGTCACTTGTCGTCGATCATCCTAGACCCCTGGTTCTACGCCGCTGCGATTCCCGCGGTTGTCCTCCTGGGCCTCGCCAAGGGCGGCTTCTCGGGCATCGGCATCGCGGCGACGCCTCTGCTGGCGCTGTTCCTGCCACCGCTGGAAGCGGCCGCGCTGCTGCTGCCGGTTCTGATCAGCCAGGACATGATCTCGCTTTACGTCTATCGCCGCCATTGGGATGCGCGGAGCCTGAAGATCATGCTACCGGGCGCGCTGATCGGCATGGGCGTGGCGTGGTGGACTGCGTCGATCGTCTCCGACGACGTGGTCCGTCTGATCGTCGGCGGCGTTGGCGTCGCTTTCGTGCTCAACGTCTGGCTGCGGCCGCAACTGTCGCCCGCGAAGGGCTCGACGGCCGCCGGCGTGTTCTGGGGCGGAGTCTCCGGCTTCACCTCGTTCATGACCCAGGGCGGCGGGCCGCCCTATCAGGTCTACATGCTGCCGCTGCAACTGCCGAAGCTGGTGCTGGTCGGCACCACCACGATCTTCTTCGCGATCCTCAATGCGTTGAAGATCGGGCCGTATCTGCTGCTCGGGCAGTTCAATGCCGCCAATGTCGCGACTTCGATCGCGCTGCTGCCGCTCGCCGCCGTGGCGAACTTCGCGGGGATCTGGCTGATACGACGCATGCCCACCGGGCTGTTCTACAAGATCGCCTATGTGCTGCTGTTCGTCGTCTCGACGGCGCTGGTGCTACAGGGCCTCATCGGAATGCTGCGGGGCGCGAACTAACAATCTGCCCCGCCGCTGCGCACGGAGCGCGGCGTCTCGATGAGACGCCGTGGCCCCGCGATGTGCAGCGAAGCGCTGATGCCGGATCAGCGGGTGGATGGGTTCGCGATCATCCGCGCGACCAGGAACGACACCGGGATCGCCAGAACGAAGCCACCGGCGACGGCCCGCGGAATCCACATCATCGCCTGCTCGGACAGGCTCGGCACCGCCAGCACGGCGATCACCATCATTCCCGCGAGCGTGGCGCCGCCGATGATCCAGAGCAGGACTGCAATCTTGAACATGTCTTTCTCCTGCCGTCGGCCTGACTGTGCGACCTTCGACCGTTAGGGCGTTTTCGAGCGAAGGGGGGACGGTTCGCCTGAAGAAAACCCATCAAAACAAAGATTTGGAGCCTCGGTTCTGGTTCGATCAGAACTGAAGATGCTCCAGGTGCGAGTGCAGCGCCGTCCTCCACCGAATCTGGTGCCGGGCAGCCCTTCGAGCCGCTTCAACGATATGTCTCTGAGTGCTCGTGCGTTTGATCTGCATCAATCGCAAATCCGTAAGCCACTGAAAACACCTAATTTATCTACCATTATACCGCACTGCCTCTTTTTGACGCAGCGGCGCTCGTCCGAGAAAGATATATCTTTACAGTCTGCCGCGGCGGCAGTACGCAAGATATATCTTTGAGAGGTTCCGGCATGGACGGCATCGACAATAGCGCGCGGCGCTGCGGCTTCGGCACGCCAGGCTGTCGCTGGAGTCGACGCGGCCTCGGCGGGCGCGGCCTCGGCGGCGGCGAGATGACCCGCGCCGGCCGGATGCTGGCGCAGGGCGATCTCAAGCTGATCGCGCTGGCGCTGATCGCCGAGCAGCCGCGGCATGGCTACGACATCATCAAGGTGATCGAGGAAAGGACTGCGGGCTGGTATGCGCCAAGCCCGGGCGTGGTTTATCCGACGCTGACCTATCTCGAGGAGATGGGCCATGTCGTTGCACAGCCGGAAGGCGCCAAGAAGCTCTACGTCATCACCGACGACGGCCGCGATCAACTCGCTGGCAACCGCGCGCTCGCTGACGCGGTGTTCGAGCGACTGGCAACGTTCGGCGAGATGATGCGCCAGCAGAACAATCATGCCGGCGGCGCGGACGGCGGCGATCTGCCGCCGCTGCTGCGCGCCGCGCTCGACAATCTACGCGAAGCGGCGATCCGTCAGGTCGCCAAGGACGTGGACAACGAAGCCGAACTCGTCGCGATCCTCGCGCGCGCGGCGGGCGAGCTTCGCAGGGTTTAGAGACGACAGCGGGCGGACCCGCAGGACATTCGGCCGCGCCCCCGGATTGCTTTCCGGGGCTGCCGAGATTCAGGAGACGAATATGACCGCAATTACTTCCGAGCAGCCCAGTCGGCGCGACGTGTTGTATCTGGCCACCGGCGCGCTCGCCGCGGTCGGCACCGCCGCGGTGGTCTGGCCATTCGTGTCGCAGCTCAACCCCGACGCCGCGACGGTCGCCGCCGGCTTCCCGCTTGAAGTCGATCTCGCGCCGCTCGCCGAAGGTCAGGTGATCAAGGTGTTCTGGCGCGGCCAGCCGATCTTCATCAATCACCGCACGCCGAAGGAAGTCGAATCGGCGCAGACCGCGGACTGGAAGAGCATGCGCGATCCGCAGCCGGACTCGGCTCGGGTCAAGCCCGGCCACGAACAGTGGCTGGTAGTGTCGGCGATCTGCACCCATCTCGGCTGCATCCCGACCGAGCATCAGGGCAATTACGACGGCTGGTTCTGCCAGTGCCACGGCTCGCAATACGATTCGTCGGGACGTATCCGGCTCGGGCCGGCGCCGCTCAATCTGGCTTTGGTGCCGTACAAATTCACCGCCGACGACAAGATCCTGATCGGCGAAACCTGAGCCCACACGTCACGTCCGAACTGAACTGATTGGACCTGATCTGGCGCCGCGCTTCCGCGCGGTCGCCGTGCTGCGTGATCGCCCGCCGCCGCGCGTGTCACATCGCGCGGTCGTGTGATGACGCGCGCCGTTTCCCGTTTCACTCACAGCCGAAAGAATCCCCCAATGCTGATCGCTGTCGCCAGCCAGAACTTCCGCACCATCACCGGCCATGCCGGCAAGACCCGCCGCTTCCTGGTGTTCGATGCCGCGCCGGGCCGTGCGCCGCAAGAGATCCAGCGTCTCGATCTGCCGAAGGAGCAGTCGATTCACGAATTCAGCGAGCAGGGCCCGCACCCGCTCGACGTCGTCGATGTGGTGATCGCGGGCAGCGCCGGTCCCGGCTTCATCAGCCGGATGGCTTCGCGCGACGTCTGCGCCATCACCACCGCCGAGACCGATCCGGTTGCCGCCGTGCAGGCCTATCTCGCCGGTTCACTCGCCCCGGCCGCGCCGCACGATGACGAAGCGGAAGAAGAGGGCGGCTGCAATTGCAGTTGCGGACGGGCGGCGGGCTGAACCCGTCTCTCAAACATCTCGCATTTATCAACCAGCACGACCACATCTTGAGGAGACCGGTCTCGCTCACAGAGCGCGACCGGTCGTCTCGAAGGATGCCGCGCGCCGGCTCCACGGCACCGCAGAACAGCTCATGATTCGAGACGGCGCTCCGCGCCTCCTCGCCATGAGGGGTATCCGTTCCAGCGCGGGCCTCACGAAAACGCGTTACCGCTCTTCACGCCGAGCTTCTTGAACACGATCGCCGCCGGACAGAAGCCGGTGAACGATGCCTGGATCATGTTGAAGCCGGCGAACGCCGTCAGCAGCAACCAATACGGGCTGACCAGCCAGCCGAGCGCGAGGCTGACCAGCACCACGGTGCCGGCGAAGGCGAGCACGGTCTGATCGATATTCATCTTGTATCTCCTGTGGTTGTGCGGGCGCCGTTGGCCCACGCGAAATCGCCATTGACGATATATTTGAATGTTCGTATATATGCAACTATGAAAATACAGGTCGAACTCATGGAGGCCGCCGCCGACCGCGCCAGCGAACTGCTGAAGGCGCTGTCGAACCGGCATCGGCTGTTGATCGTGTGTCAGTTGATCGGCGGCGAGCGCGCCGTCGGCGAACTCGCCGAGATGCTGGGTTTGCGCGACTCGACCGTGTCGCAACACCTGGCGTTGCTGCGCAGGGACGGGCTGGTTTCGGCCCGGCGCGACGCCCAGACGGTCTATTATTCGATCGCGAGCGAGCCGGCGCGCGAAATCCTGACCACGCTGTATCGGGTGTATTGTCCGGTTCAGCCCGGCGGTAACGCCGCAACCAAATCGACGAGGGCGTGACATGCAGATGCGTGATTGGACCATGAGCGGCGCATTGGCCGCGATCCTGCTCGGCGTTGCGGCGACACAGGCGCCGGCGGACAGCCTGGCGGTGGCGGCGCGGACCATCGCCGACGAGAAGGCGGTGTTCGCCACCGTCGAGAGCGTCAGCGTCGTGCCGGCCCGCGCGCGGATCGGCGGCACGGTGATCACGCTGAAGGTGCGCGAAGGCGACAGCGTCAGCCGCGGCCAGGAGATCGCGACCATCGGCGACGACAAGCTGGCGCTGCAGATGCGCTCGCTCGACGCCCAGATCGAGGCGCTGCAGGCCCAAGCCGGGCAGGCGCAGATCGACTTCGACCGCATCAACGGCCTGGTCGAACGCGGTACGCTGCCGCGCGTCAAGCTCGACGAGGCCCGCACCGCGCTCAACGTCGCCGAGAACGGGCTGCGCGCCAAGACCGCCGAGCGCGCGGTGGTGCAGCAGCAGTTCAAGGAAGGCCAGGTGCTGGCGCCCGATGACGGCCGGGTGCTGAAGAAGATGGTGACGGTCGGCTCGGTGGTGTTGCCGGGCGATCCGGTGGTCTCCGTGGCGCAACAGCACTACAAACTGCGGTTGCGGGTGCCGGAGCGCCATGCGCGCTTGCTCAAGCAGGGCGACAGGCTGCGGATCGACGGCGCCGAGGTCGGCGACCTGGCGGCGAAGTTCGGCACCATCGATCTGGTCTATCCGCTGATCGAGGACGGCCGCGTCGTCGCCGACGCCACCGTCGAGGGGCTGGGCCAGTATTTCGTCGGCGACCGGCTGCGGGTGTGGATCGCCGGCGGCGAACGTCCCGCCTTCGTCATTCCGTCGCGCTACGTCAGGACCGAATTCGGCATCGACTATGTCCGGCTCGGCGAACCCGGCAAGGCGATCGCGGTGCCGGTGCAGCGCGGCCGTGAACATCCCTCTCCCGACATGCCCGACGGCCTCGAAATCCTGTCGGGCCTGCGCAATGGCGACAGGCTGGTGCAACCGTGAAGCTCGGAATTTCAGGTGGCCTGACTAAGGCCAGCATCCAGTCGCCGCTGACGCCGCTGTTCCTGCTGGCGTCGCTGGTCGTCGGGCTGATCGCGCTCGCCGCGATCCCGCGCGAGGAGGAGCCGCAGATCAGCGTGCCGATGGTCGACATCCGCATCAACGCCGACGGCCTGCACGGCCCCGACGCGGTCGAGCTGGTGACCAAGCCGCTCGAGGCGATCGTCAAGGGCATCGACGGCGTCGAGCACGTCTACAGCCAGACCGAAGACGATCGGGTGTTGGTCACCGCCCGCTTCCTGGTCGGCACCAAGTCCGAGGACGCCATCCTGCGGGTGCACGAGAAAATCCGCGCCAATTTCGACCGGATTCCGGTCGGCATTCCCGAGCCGCTGATCGTCGGCCGCGGCATCAACGATGTCGCCGTCGCGATCCTGACGCTGTCGCCGAAGCCGGAAGCAGCCAGCCGCTGGACCGACAAGGACCTTTACGAACTCGCCGACAAGCTGCGCTCCGAGCTGATGAAGGTCGACAGCATCGGCCTCACCTACATCGCAGGCGGCGGCGCGCAGCAGATCCGGGTCGAGCCCGATCCGGAGAAGCTGTCGCTGTACGGCGTGACGCTGCAACAGCTCGTCGCCAAGGTGAAGGACGCCAACCGCTCGTTCCTGGCCGGGCAGGTGCGCGACGGCGGCGCGATGCGCAGCGTCTCGGCCGGGCAGACGCTGATGGGCATTCCCGACATCGGCCTGCTGCTGATTTCGACCCGCGACAATCGCCCGGTCTACGTCAAGGACGTCGCCGCGGTGATCATCGGCCCGAACGCGGCCGAGCATCGGGTGTGGAACGACGCCCGCAGCGGCGGCGGCGACTGGACCCGCGTGCCCGCGGTCAGCGTCGCGCTCGCCAAGCGCGCCGGCGCCAACGCCGTGGTGGTGTCGCAGGAGATCGAGCACCGGCTTGCCGGCCTGAAGGGCACGCTTCTTCCCGACGACGTCGTCGTCACCGTCACCCGCGACTATGGCGACACCGCCAACGAGAAGGCCAACGAATTGTTGCTGCATCTCGGCATCGCCACGATCTCGATCGTGGTGCTGATCGCGATCGCGATCGGCTGGCGCGAAGCGGTGGTCACCGCGGTGGTGATCCCGACCACCATCCTGCTGACCTTGTTCGCCGCCAATCTGATGGGCTACACCATCAACCGCGTCAGCCTGTTCGCGCTGATTTTCTCCATCGGCATCCTGGTCGACGACGCCATCGTGGTGGTCGAGAACATCGCCCGGCACTGGGGGATGAAGGACGGCCGGCCGCGGCTGCAGGCCACCATCGAGGCGGTGGCCGAGGTCGGCAATCCGACCGTGATCGCGACGCTCACCGTGGTCGCGGCGCTGTTGCCGATGCTGTTCGTGTCCGGGCTGATGGGGCCCTATATGGCGCCGATCCCGGCCAACGCCTCGGCGGCGATGCTGTTCTCGTTCTTCGTCGCGATGGTGGTGGCGCCTTGGCTGATGCTGCGGCTGGCGCCGAAGCAGGGCGCTGCGGTCGCGGCGCATGACGCGCATGACGAGGGCCGGCTCGGCCGGCTGTATCGCCGCATGGCGTCGCCGATCGTCGCCAGCAAGCGCGCGTCGTGGATCTTCCTGCTCGGCGTCGGTGTCGCCACGCTGCTGTCGATGGTGCTGTTCTACACCAAGTCGGTGACGGTGAAGCTGCTGCCGTTCGACAACAAGAGCGAGATCGCGGTGATCGTCGATCTGCCGGAAGGCGCGACGCTGGAGGACACCGAGCGCACGCTGTTCGCCGCCGCCGACATCGCCCGCGGCCTGCCGGAGATCACTTCGGTGCAGAGCTATGCCGGCACGCCGGCGCCGTTCAACTTCAACGGCCTGGTCCGGCATTATTACTTGCGCGAGCGGCCGGAGCTCGGCGAGCTGCAGGTCAATCTCGCCGCGCGCGGCGACCGGTCGCGCGCCAGCCACGCGATCGCGCTCGATCTGCGCGAGCGGTTGAAGGCGCTCGCCATTCCCGCCGGCGCCAGCGTCAAGGTGGTCGAGGTGCCGCCCGGCCCGCCGGTGCTGTCGACGCTGCTCGCGGAAATCTACGGCCCCGACGCCGAGACCCGCCGCGCGGTGACCGCCGAGGTGAAGAAGATCTTCAAGGACGTGCCGTTCATCGTCGACGTCGACGATTCGATCGGCGAGAAGCGGCCGCGGCTGCGGCTGTCGATCGATCAGGATCGGCTGGAGTTCTTCGGCGTCGAACAGAAGGACGTCTACGACACCATCCAGACGCTGTTCGGCGGCGTGTCGGTCGGCTACTCGCATCGCGGCGAGGGCCGCAATCCGATCGCCATCCATGTCGGCCTGCCGAAGCACGATCTCGCCTGGAACGAGGCGCTGGCCTCGACGCCGGTGCCGGCCAACACGCTGCCCGGCAGCAAGACGGTGGTGGAGCTGGGGCAGTTGGTGAAGGCGACCCGCGAGGTCGGCTCGCCGATGATCTTCCGCCGCGACGGCCGCTTCGCCGACATGGTGATGGCCGAACTCGCCGGCAAGTTCGAGGCGCCGCTCTACGGGATGCTCGAGGTCGACAAGCGGATCGAGGCGCACGACTGGGGCAAGCTGCCGAAGCCGGCGATCAGCCTGCACGGCCAGCCGACCGACGAGTCGCGCCCGACGCTGCTGTGGGACGGCGAATGGGAGATCACCTGGGTGACGTTCCGCGACATGGGCGCGGCGTTCGGCGCGGCGATCCTCGGCATCTACGTGCTGGTGGTGGCGCAGTTCAGGAGCTTCAAGCTGCCGCTGGTGATCCTGACGCCGATCCCGCTGACGCTGATCGGCATCCTGATCGGCCACTGGCTGTTCGGCGCGCCGTTCAGCGCCACCTCGATGATCGGCTTCATCGCGCTCGCCGGCATCATCGTGCGCAACTCGATCCTGCTGGTCGATTTCATCCGCCACTCCGGCGGCGAGAGCAAGACGCTGCGCGAGGTGGTGCTGCGGGCCGGCGCCGTGCGCTTCAAGCCGATCCTGCTCACCGCGCTGGCGGCGATGATCGGCGCGGCGACGATCCTGCTCGATCCGATCTTTCAGGGGCTGGCGATCTCGCTGCTGTTCGGACTCGCCTCGTCGACGCTGCTGACCGTGCTGGTGATCCCGGCGATCTACATCGTGCTGCGCGACAATACGCCGAAGCCGCCGCCGAATTTGACGGCAAAGTGATAGCATCGCCGGCCGATCCGGGGCACAAGGGCCAATCGCGAAACCAACGATTGGAACCGATAATGATCACCCGACGATCGGCCCTGATGACGGCCCTGTCGCTCGCGCCGGCGCTGGCCGCTTCGCGGGCGTGGGCGGCGCCGGCCGCGTCTGCTCCGGACGACAACGTGCTGTCGACCGAATCGGTGTTGCGCGATCCCGAGATCCCTGTCGCCGGCAATCCCGATGGCGACATCACCATCGTCGAGTATTCCGACTTCCGCTGCTCGTACTGCAAGAAGGTCCACCCCGACCTGATGCGGGTCGTGCAGGAAGACGGCAAGGTCCGCATGGTTTTCAAGGACTGGCCGATCTTCGGCGGCATCTCGGTCGATGCGGCGAAGATGGTGTTGGCCTCGAAATATCAGGGCAAATATCTCGAAGCCCACAACGCGCTGATCCGCACCAGCTCGAAACTGACCGAGTCCGGCATCGGCGAAATTCTCGGCGCGGGTGGCGTCGACGTCGCGCGCGCCACCAAGGATCTCGAGACCAACCGCGCCGCGATCGAGGCGACCCTCGCGCGCAATGACGCGCAGGCGAAGGCGTTCGGCTTTCAGGGAACGCCGGCTTTCATCATCGGCCGTTTCCGGGTGCCGGGCGTGCTCGACGTCGCGATGTTCAAGCAGGCGATCAAGGACGCCCGCGCCGCAGCGCAAAAGAAGTAACCGCCGCCGACCGCGTGCGTGGCGCGTCGCCGCGCCACCGTCGTCATTCCGCCGCCGTCATTCGCGATCCGGCGTGGTCGAGCGCGATCGTGTCTGCGCGCGCGGAGGTCCGACCGACGGTAGCGCGCAGGAAGTCGCGGAACTGCCTGACCGCCTTCCGCCCCGATGCCTCGATCATCGTCAGATTGACGCGAGGCAGGCGCGGGAAACCGTCCGCCTCTCGTAGCACGATGTGATCGGCGCCGACGGCGCTGTCGGGGAGAATGCCGACGCCCAGTCCGGCCGAGATCGCCGCGCGGACGTTCTCGTAGGATGCGCTGACATAGGCCGGATAGCTGGGCTTGGCTTTCGCCGCGAGCGCGACCAGCGCAGCCTCGCGGTAGCAGCAGCCCGGCGGGAACACGACCAGCGGCAGCTCCGCGATCGAGTCGAACCGGCTGCGCGCATTGGCGACCCACAGCAGCGGCTCGGTGCGCAGCAACAGCGACGACCGGCCCGGCGTGGCGGTCCGCTGCCCGTCGATCTGCTTGAAGATCGCGAGATCGAGATCGCCCTTCTGCACCCCGCTGACGAGGGCCGAGGACAGCGCCGACACCGTCTCGATCCGCAGACCGCGGTTCAGCGCCGCGCAACGCGAGATCGCGCCGTGCAGATCCATGATTCTGAAGTCGTCGGGCACGCCCAGGGTGATCCGGCCGGAGATCTGCGGCTGTACCATGGCGCTGACCGCTTCATTGGTCCGCGCCAGGATTTCGACCGCAGACGGCAGGAAACGGCGTCCGTCGCTGGTGAGGCCGACAATGTGTCCCTGGCAGCGCTCGACCAGGCGGCATTCGATGATCTCCTCGAGTCGTTTCAGGCTCTGTGTGATCGCCGACTGGCTTCGATGCAATTCCAGCCCGGCCTGCTGGAAGCCGCCGCCTTCGGCGACGGACACAAACGCGCGCAAATGTTCGAGCGTTATCCGACGGTCACCCAACGCCGGTCGTCGTTCTCGTCCCAACGTCGCCTCCCCGCAAAAGCAGTTTGTCTTATTACGCCACTTTAATGATTCATTTTCCAGCCGGCAGCCCCCCTGCGACAATCGCGTCGTTCGTAGGGAGACGACATGCCCCGTTTCATGTTCGCCGGCCTGGTCATCGTCTTCAGCATGATCTGGAGTTCCGCCTTTGTCGCCGGAGCGGTTGCATTGCGCGATTTCGATCCCACCACGCTGCTGACGATTCGCTTCGCCGCGAGCGCGCTGCTGCTGTTGCCACTCTGCCTGTTGACTTCAGCGCCCACCTTCACCGCCGATGTCGTCGGTCACGGCCTCGGCCTCGGGGTGTTGAACAATGCGATCTATCTCGGCCTGAGCTTTGCCGCGCTGCGGACGGTCCGTCCGGAGGTGGTGATCGTCGTGGTGAGCTGCGCGCCGTTCGTCACCACATTGTTGTCGGCTGCGTTCGGCCTCGAGCGCATCCGGGCGATGTCGGTTGCGGGCGCCGTGCTTGCCTTCGCCGGCGTGGTGATGGTTTCGGGGGTGGTAGGCGCCGACGTGCCGGACCTCGGCGGTCTGTCGCTGGCCATCGGCGGAATGATCGCGTTCGCGGCGGCGACCGTGTTGTTCCGCAAGTCGGCGGGCCGGTTGCCGCTGTTGCAGGTGAATTTCTGGCAGTCGGTGGCAGGCGCGGTGGTGCTGCTTCCGGTCGCGCTGTTGTGGGGCCAGCCGATCGGGTCGCCATCGCCGTCGTCGTTGCTGGCCCTCGCTCATTTGGTCGTCGTCGTCACCATCGGCGGCATGGCGCTGTGGTTGCTGCTGATCCGCAAGAGCGGCGCCGCGACAGCGTCGACCTATCACCTGCTCAATCCGTTCAGCGGCGCGCTGCTCGCCCATCTCGTGCTCGGCGCGCCGTTGCGCGCCACTGATTTCGCCGGGGCGACCTTGATCGCCATCGGCCTGGTCGTCGCCAATCAACAACAACTTTTCAGTCGTAAGGTCGGAGGTTAGCCCATGAGCGTCAATGCAATTTCCAAACAGATCGATATTCCAGGCGTCACCATCGATGCCGCCGCCTTCTTCGGCCTCGAGGGCGTCACACGGGTTCGTCAGCAGGCTCGGTTGGGTTTGACCGAGCAGAGCTATCTGCCGAAAGCATCCGATCCGCACAGCGACTGGGTCGCACGCGTCGCCGCTCCCGCGTTCCGTGCACTTGCGGAAATGGGAGTGAAGGTGGAGGATTTCTGCACCATCGGCACCGGGGCCGGACTGGACGCGCTCGCCGCCATCGAGATCCTCCGCGTCAGAAACGTCTTCGTCACCGACCTGCACGAAGACGTCGTGCAGCAGGCGCGCCAGAACATTCTGATGAATGTTCTCCCGCCGCAGCCGGCGGTATTTGCCGGCGTCGGCGATTTGCTCGACCCCCTCAAGGAAACTCGATCGGCGCTCGATCTGATCTACGAAAACCTTCCGAATATTCCGCTCGGCAGCGACGATGATCTTGCCGAAGGTCAGGCGAGCTCGACGTTCATCGCCGACCGCAAGGAAGGACTGCCCGATTTCGTCCGCCAGCATTTGATCGCGCTCCATTATCTCGCGCTCCGGCAAGCCTATCCGATGTTGCGGCCCGGGGGCCGCGTCCTGTCGTCCATCGGTGGTCGGATCCCGGTCGAGGTCATTCTGCGGCTCGGGCGCGAGACCGGCTATGCAAGCCACATTCTGGTCTTGGCCTGGAAGATTCAGTCCGAACCCGAGGACGTCATCGGCGGCTACGCCCGGTGGGAGCGCGAGGGGTTGGGCCCATTCCGCTTTTATCCAAGAGCGGTGCTGGAGCGAACGCTCTCTCCGATGTCAGCGGTCGCGGCCGCCGCGCAGGCGATCGAGATCGAGAGGGCGTTGCAGCCTGATGCCCTTTCGGCAGAGCAGGCGTTGCAGGCGCACCTCGACGGCGTCGAGATCGGCCACACCGTCTTCGTCCTCGAATCGCAAAAGCTGTGAGGACGCGCCATGAGATTGCACGTCGGTAACGCCGTCGGCGCGACCCCGCTGGTCGAGATCACCAAGTTGGATATCCCGGATGGCATCCGGGTATTCGCGAAGCTGGAGTTCCTCAATCCTGGCGGCAGCATCAAGGACCGCATGGTCAAATACATTCTCGACCATGCCGAGCGTGTCGGGGCGCTGCAGCCCGGTGCGACGATTGTGGAGAATACGTCCGGAAACACCGGCGCGGCGATCGCCATGTTCGCGGCCGAACGCGGATATCGGGCGATCCTGACGATGCCGGACAAGGTGAGCCAGGAGAAACAAAACGTCCTGCGCGCGATGGGCGCACAGACAATCGTTTGCCCGACGGCGGTTCGACCGGATTCACCGGAGCACTACGTCGAGACGGCTCGACGGCTTCACCGCGAGATACCCGGCTCGTTCATGCTGAACCAGTACGACAATCCGCTGAACGCCGAGGCGCATTTCCACACCACCGGGCCGGAAATATGGGAAGCGCTCGGCGGCCGGATCACGGCCTTCGTTTCGTCGGGCAGCACCGGGGGAACGATTTCCGGTATCGGCGGCTATCTACGCTCGAAGAACCCCGACATCCACGTCGTTCTGCTCGACCCCGTCGGCTCGATCTATCACAAATACTTTCACGAAGGCGTCGTGGATCCGCGCGAAATCGCGGCCTACCACGTCGAGGGTGTCGGTGAGGACCATCTCGCCAAGTGCATGGATTTCTCGGTTCTCACCAATGTAATTCGCTTCAACGATCGTAACGCCATTCAAATGTGCCACGAGCTTGCGCGGAAAGAAGGCTTGCTGTGCGGCGGCAGTTCAGGAGCCAATATCTGGGGCTGCATCGAAGTTGCGAAGGCGCTGAAGCCGCCGGCGGTCATTGTGACCGTTCTTCCGGACAGCGGAGCGAAGTACGTTTCCAAGATTTACAACGCGGATTGGCTTGCGGAACAACGGTTCGCGGACGGCAGCAGCGCAACGGTGTCGATGCGCAGTCCGGCGCCGAGCGACGCCTGATCCGATCGCAGCGACGGCCCGGATCGGGCAAGCGCCGCGGTGTGATGGGCCTGCGCGATGTCGCGCTTGTCCAGGCAGGCGATCAGACGGGCGCGCCGCAAAGGAGCTGAGCAAAGGTGCGTCGCTTGCCGTAACCCGCCCCACGATTGTGTTCAGTCGGCGAGCCTCTCTGACTATTGATCTACGTCATGACTGTGATGCCGCCTGACTCTAAGCTGCCGATCACATCGAAATGGCAGGACGACGATCATGCTGCGCAGAAACCTGGTTTTCAGCGCAGCGGTGCTGCTCGGCAGCGCTGCGCTTGCGCTTCAAACCATCCCGGATCGCGCACGCGCATCGCCATGGCGCGCCGATGAGGACAACACCCGCGGCTGGCAGTTGATGTCGCAGCAGGAACGTATCGATCACCAGGCGCGGGTGCGCAGCTTCACCGACTATGATACGTGCAAAGCCTATCGCAAGCAGCATCACGAGCTGATGGAGCAGCGCGCGCGTGAGCGCGGGCTCAAGCTTTTCGATGATCGGGAGGGCTTCTGCTGGCGTCTGAAGCGCGACGCGCAGCCTGAGCAGGATTGAGCCGGTGGCCGCATACGGGGCAGGCTTTCGTGTCTGGTCGGTTCCGCTGCTCACGATTGCGGTGCCGCTTGGCTTTGTGGTGTGGGCGTTTCCCCATGGGCTCGCGCCGTTGCGGGCCGCAGGCATCGTTACCGGCTGGTTGGGTTGTGGCCTGCTGCTGGTGAGCCTGCTGCTGATGCTGCGCGAGCCGCGGCTCGCGAATTGGCTCGGTGGCCTCGAGCGAATGTATCGCTGGCATCACGTCACCGGTGTTGCGGCCTATGTTTTTCTGCTGCTGCATCCGCTGGCGCTCGCTGCAGGCAACTGGCAGACGTCGTGGGTTCTCGCCTGGCACACGCTGTCGCCGGTCGAGGAAAGCTGGCCGGTGTGGTCGGGCTGGCTCGGCCTGCTGTTGCTGATGATCGGCCTCGCCGCCACTTTCGCCCCCTCGATCCGCTACGGCGCATGGCGCTGGCTGCACGCCCTGCTCGGCATCGGCGTCGTGATCGGCCTCGTGCATCTGATCCTGCTCGGCATCGACGAGCCGGTGCTGCCGATCCTGGCGATCGCGGCGGCTATCCTGGGCTGGCGGCTTCTGCGCGGCGATCTCGGTCTCGGGGCGCGGCCCTATATCGTCGCGACGGCGCGCAAGCTGACCGCGCGTTCCGTCGAGATCGTGCTGCGGCCGCTCGCCGATCCCGTCACATTGAGCACCGGGCAGTTCGTGCTGGTGGCGTTCAGGAATGGTCCGGTCTATCGCGGCTGCGGCGAATTCCATCCCTTCACCATCAGTTCGATCGATGGCGACGGTGCGCTGCATCTCGCGGTGAAGGCGCTCGGCGATTGCACCTCGCGGATGCTGTCGATCGAGCCCGGCGTTGCGGCGCGCGTGATCGGCGGCTTCGGCAGCTTCCTCAGCGAGGTGAGCGGCGCGCCGCAATTGTGGATCGCGGGCGGCATCGGCGTCACCCCGTTCGTCGCGTTGCTGAACGACGGCAGGCTGCGCCATCCGGCGCGGCTGCTGTATCTCTACCGCCGCGAGGATGACGCGACCTATCTGCGGGAATTGCGTCAGATCGCTGCGACCGACCCGAACCTGACGCTGCAAACCATCGTGACGGGCGACGAACTCCCTGACATCGAAGGTTTACTCCCCGATGCCCGGGAATTGTCAGGCGTCGAATGCTATCTGTGTGAGCCGCCGGGTCTGGTCGGCGCGCTGAAGCAGGTGTTGAGCGCGCGCGGCGTTGCCGCGCAGCATATTCACTTCGAGAACTTCGAGTTCAGATGATGCGCAAGCTATTCTTGGCGTCCACCGCGACATTCTGGGTCATCGTCATCGGCTTCTGGGCTGGCAGCGCGTTGACGCCGGTCGCCCAGCAGCCCGCGGTTGCGGCCGAGCGTGAGATCACTGCGGCCGAGTTGGCCAGCCATGCGAAACCCGATGATTGCTGGATGGCGATCCGGGGTGGCGTTTACGATCTCACCTCCTATTTGCCTGACCACCCGTCGCGGCCGACGATCATCGAGCCATGGTGCGGCAGGGAGGCGAGCGATGCCTACAACACCAAGACCAAGGGGCGCGCACATACCGGCGAAGCCGACGCGATGCTGCCGAAATACAGGATCGGTCGCTTTCTCCCCGGCGGTTAGCAGGGGCAACGGTTGACCTGAATCATCCTCCGACGAAGTCGCGCGCATCGCGACAGCCTGCCGCCGGAGATCGGCGCTCAGGCTCTGCGGAGGCTGCGTGCGGCGCGCCGATCGCCGCGTTGCAGCAATTGCGCTGTATCTCACCGTGCCGGGCGCGCTTCATTACGCTGCACGACGACGATTTCCGCTGCCACAACAAGGCGGCGCAATGTGATGCCAGCGGCTGCCTGCACGAAGTCTACGTCGCCGGCGCAGGCGGCAGTTATCGCCGCGTGCTGCAGGTTCATGCCCGCGACATCAGGCTGTTGTCCGAGGGCAGCATCGCGCCGGTCGAGATTGCGGGCCGAACGAAACGCGGGTGCTGTGATGGACCGGCGGCTTCGTTGCAAGATGAGAATAGATAGCAACTAAAACAGGCCATGCATCGTTGCATTTGCGCTATGTTGCGGTGGCTGCTCGGTGTCAGCATTCTGTCAGGCGCTGGTGCCTATCACAGCGTCGGTCGCAACGGCTGCGGGGGGCCTGCGCGCCATCGACTGTCAGGTCGGCAAAGACCAGCGAAGTCGCCAAGATCAGCGAAGGCGCCAAGACCAGCGAAGTCCAAGAAGCCAATGCTCCGCCAATTAACCATCACAACCGCATGTCTCGCTGCGCTGCTCGCCTGCGGCGTCGCGCGCGCGAGCGATGAACTTGCCATCTCGCAAGTGCAGGCTGAGCGCGTCGGAATCGAAACCTCGCCGCTGGAGCAGCAGCCGGCCGCGATGGGCCTCAGCTTTCCCGGCAAGATCACCGTGCCGCCCGATCGCACCCGGCTGATGAACGCGCAGCTCGGCGGCCGGATCGAGCGCCTGCTGGTCCGCACCGACACCGCGATCAAGGTCGGCGACGTGCTCGCCGAGCTGCAGAGCCCGGCGCTGGCACACGCCCAGGCCGAGTATCTCGTCGCCTACAACAAGGAACGGCTGCTGCGCACCAATCTCGACCGCGAGCAGCAGCTCGCTCCCTACGGCGCAGTGCCGAAGAAGCAGGTCATCATCACCCAGAACGAATACGATCAGGCCCGCGCCACCGTCGCCGAGCGCCGCCAGGCGCTGTCGCATGTCGGCATGACCGAGCCGCAGATCGAGAAGCTGACCACCAGCCAGGTGCTCGATCCGAAGCTGACGCTGATCTCGCCGATCGACGGTGTCGTTCTCGAGAGCACCACGATGCCGGGCCAGACCATCGAGGCGCTCGCCCCGGTGTTCAGGCTGGCGCAGCTCGCGCCGTTGTGGGTGGAAGTGCAGGTCCCTGCGCTGCGTGCCGAGGATTTTGCGGTCGGCGCCCGCGTCACGTTGAACGGCCATGATTGCGTCGGCCGCGTCGTGTCGATCGGCAGCAGCGTCGAGGCGACCTCGCAAACCGTGATCGTCCGCGCCGAGTTCGACGATCCGGACCCTGATTTGCGGCCCGGCCAGATGGTCGAGGCGCGGATCGCGCCATCGACCAGCGGCAAGGCCGAATGGCGGGTGCGCTCCGGCGCCATGGTGCGGCGGGGGAGCGACGCCTTTGTGTTCGTGCAGACCAGCGGCGGCTTTGTCGCCACCCCGGTGAAGGTGCGCGAGGAACTGCCGCAATTCGCCGTGGTCAGCGGCAGTTTTCGCGGCGATGAGCGCATCGCGGTGCGCGGCGTCGCGGCGCTCAAGGGCGCGTGGCAGGGACTCGGCGGGGTCGAGTAAATGCTCGCGCGCCTGGTCGAGTTCTCGCTTGCGCATCGCCTGCTGGTGGTGCTGGCCACCCTGCTGCTGATCGGCTCCGGCGTGTACGCCGTGCGCGGGCTGCCGATCGATGCCTTCCCGGACGTCTCGCCGGTGCAGGTCAAGATCATCATGAAGGCGCCGGGCATGACGCCTGAAGAGGTCGAGAGCCGGGTGACGATGCCGCTCGAGCTCGAAATGCTCGGCATCCCCAACAAAACTATTCTGCGCTCGACCACCAAATACGGCCTCGCCGACGTCACGATCGATTTTTCCGACGGCGTCGACATTTATTGGGCGCGCAACCAGGTCGCCGAACGTCTCGCCTCCGCGATGAAGGACATGCCGGACGGGCTGACCGGCGGACTCGCGCCGATCACCACGCCGCTCGGCGAGATGTTCATGTTCACCATCGAGGGCGGCGACCTGACGCTCGCCGAGCGCCGCACGCTGCTCGACTGGACGATCCGGCCGGCGCTGCGCACGCTGCCCGGCGTCGCCGATGTGAACTCGCTCGGCGGCTATGTCCGCAGCTTCGAAATCGTCCCCGACAATCTGGCGATGGCCTCGCGCGGGATCTCGATCGACGTGCTGGAGAAAGCGATCAAGGCCAACAACCGCAATGGCGGCGCCGGCCGGCTCTCCGCCGGCGAAGAGGTGCTGCTGGTGCGCGTCGACGGCCAGGTCCGCACCCTCGACGATTTGCGCAACATCGTGCTCGCCTCGCGTGACGGCGGCATGGTGCGGGTGCGCGACGTCGCGCAGGTCCGGATCGGCAGCATCACCCGCTCCGGCGCGGTCACCCGCGACGGCCAGGGTGAGGCGGTGCAGGGTCTGGTGCTCGGGCTGCGCGGCGCCAATGCCCGCGACGTGGTCGAGGGCGTCCGCGCCAAGTTCAAGGAGCTCGAGCCGACGCTGCCGAAGGGCGTGACGCTCAAAGTGTTCTACGATCGCGGCGATCTGGTCGGCCGCGCCATCGGCACGGTGTCGAAGTCGCTGATCGAAGCCACCGTGCTGGTGATCGTGCTGCTGATCCTGTTCCTCGGCGATTGGCGCGCCGCGCTGGTGGTGGCGCTGACGCTGCCGCTGTCGGCGCTCGCCACCTTCGTGCTGATGCGCTGGGCGGGGATGTCAGCCAATCTGATGAGCCTCGGCGGTCTCGCGGTGGCGATCGGTATGCTGATCGATGCCGCGGTGGTGGTGGTCGAGAACATCATCTCGCATCTTGCGCACGACCGCCACGCCGCGCGTGTGCCGCTGCTGCACCGGATCTATCAGGCGTTGCGCGAAGTGGTGGTGCCGGTCACCTCCGGCATCGTCATCATCGTCATCGTGTTCCTGCCGCTGCTGACGCTGCAGGGGCTCGAAGGCAAGCTGTTCATCCCGGTGGCGCTGGCGATCGTGTTCGCGCTCGGTTCGTCGCTGCTGCTGGCGCTGACGGTGATCCCGGTGCTGGCCTCGCTGCTGCTGCGCACCTCCGGGCATCAAGACACCTGGCTGGTGCGCAAGATCGGCGCGGCCTACACGCCGGTGCTGCGCTTCGCGCTGCGCCGCGAAAAGACGGTGCTCGCGGTCTCGGTGCTGGCGCTGGTCGCGACCGGGTTCGCCTACGGCCAGATCGGCAAGATCTTCATGCCGACGATGGAGGAGGGCACGCCGATCGTCAGCGTCGAGAAGCTGCCCTCGATCAGCCTGGAGGAAAGCGTCAATCTCGACCTGAAGATTCAGAAGGCGGTGATGGCGGCGGTTCCCGAGGTTCAGAGCATTGTCGCCCGCGTCGGCTCCGACGAAATCGGCCTCGATCCGATGGGCCTCAACCAGACCGACACTTACGTGATCCTGAAGCCGCCGTCGGAATGGCGTAAGCCCGACGACAAGGAATGGCTGATGGGCGAGATCCGCAAGGCGCTCGGCGAATTCCCCGGCATCGGCTTCAGCTTCACCCAGCCGATCGAAATGCGCGTGCAGGAGATGATCATCGGCGCGCGCGGTGATGTGGTGGCGAAGATCTTCGGCACCGACATCGCCACGCTGAACAGCCTCGCCGAACAGATCACCGCGACGTTGAAGACGCTGAAGGGCGCCGAGGACGTCCGCACCACGCTGAACAAGGGCTTCGAGTATTACAGCGTCAAGATCGACCGGCTGCAGGCCGGCCGGCTCGGGCTCGACGTCGATCAGCTCACCGCGGCGTTGCGGACCCAGATCGACGGCGAACCCGCCGGCATCGTCGTCGAGGAGGGCCGCCGCACGCCGATCTCGATCCGCGGCCCCGATTCCCTGCGCGAGTCGCCGGCGCGCCTCGCCGGCCTCAGCCTCGTGCTCGCCGACGGCAAGTCGGTGCCGCTCACCAACGTCGCGCGGCTCGAGCGGATCGACGGACCGGTGAAGATCGATCGTGAAAACGGCCGCCGCCTCGCGCTGGTGATGAGCAACGTCTCGGGCCGCGATCTGGTCGGCTTCGTCGACGAGGCCAAGCGCGCGGTCGCCGAGCGCGTCAAGCTGCCGGAAGGCTACAGCATCGTCTGGGGCGGCCAGTTCGAGAACCAGCAGCGCGCCGCGGCGCGGCTCGGCATCGTCGTGCCGATCGCGCTGGCGCTGGTGTTTCTGCTGCTGTTCACGACCTTCGTGTCGCTGCGCCAATCGTTGCTGGTCCTGATCAACATTCCGTTCGCCTTGGTCGGGGGTGTCTTCAGTCTGCTGATCTCCGGCGAATATCTCTCGGTGCCGGCGTCGGTCGGCTTCATCGCGCTGCTCGGCATCGCGGTGCTGAACGGCCTGGTGCTGGTGACGTATTTCAACACCCTGCGCAATCAGGGCCTGCCGCCCGACGAGATCGTGATGCTCGGCTCGCAGCGGCGGTTGCGGCCGATCCTGCTCACCGCCAGCATCACCGCGTTCGGCCTGGTGCCGTTGCTCTACGCCACCGGCCCCGGCGCCGACGTGCAGCGGCCGCTGGCGGTGGTGGTGATCGGCGGCCTGGTTTCGTCGACGCTGCTGACGCTGGTGATCCTGCCGGTGCTGTATCGCCGCTTCGGCATCGCCGCGGAGAAAAAGGCATGAGCCTCGTGGTGCTGACCCTGATCGCGCCGACAGCGGTGAAAGAGGAACTGGTCGCGGCGATGCTCGCCCACCCGCAGACCGCGCAGGCCGGCTTCATCGCGCGCGAGATCGAGGGCTATGGCAACAGCGCCGATTGCGACAGCGTGGTCGAGCAGGTTCGCGGCCATGCGCTGGCCGTCGAGATCGCGCTCACCGTATCGGAAGCCGACGCGCGCAGCCTGCTCGCTGCGCTCAGCGAGGAATTCTCCCGCAGCGGCGTGATCTGGCGCATGATGGCGGCGACGGCGTCCGGGACGCTGTGAAGGCTGCGGCGCGCGATCGTCGGGCGCAACTTGGCGTTCGCTCGCAATCAAGATAGAAACATTCCTATCCACGAATTTAAAGCGGGCGCGACGATGAGCGTTTCCGACAAGACCCGACCGAACGTGCTGCCGTGGCCGCCGATGCTGCTCGGCATCGCTGCGCTGGCTTCGATCGGGCTCGGCTGGCTCGCGCCGCTTCCCGCGCCGTCGGCGCGCTGGGTGTCGCTGCTCGGCGGAGCTTTGGCGTTGCTCGGGCTCGCGCTCGATGTCTGGGCGATCCTGACGATGCGCAGCGCCAAGACCAACATCCTGCCGCATCGCGCCGCCGACCGGTTGGTGACCTGGGGGCCGTTCGGCTTCAGCCGCAATCCGATCTATCTCGCCAACACATGGCTGCTGGCCGGGATCGGGCTCGCCTTCGGCAATGCCTGGTTCATCGTGTTCGCGCTGCTCTCGGCGCTCGCGGTCGATCGCCTCGCGATCCGCCGCGAGGAACGCCACCTCGCGATCCGGTTCGGCAACGACTGGATCGAATACGCCGCGCAGACGCCGCGCTGGCTGATCCGCTGAGCATTCTTGCAAAGGAGAGTTGAATGACCACCAACGTCAAGCAATTGATCGACGCCGCCAATGCGCTCGTGCCGCGCGTCACCGTGGAGCAGGCGCGCGAGATGATGGGCAAGGGCGCGGTGGTGATCGACGTGCGCGACGCGCCGGAAGTCGAGAACACCGGCAAGGTCGAGGGCGCGCTGCACGTTTCGCGGGGGATGCTGGAATTCCGCGCCGATCCGGACTCGCCGTTCCACGACAAGCGCCTCGCCACAGACAAGCCGATCGTCGTGTACTGCGCCTCCGGCGGCCGCTCGGCCCTGGCCGGCAAGGCGCTGAAGGATCTCGGCTATACCGAGGTCTACAATCTCGGCGCGTTCAAGGACTGGGTCGAGAGTGGCGGCGCCGTCGACAAGCCGATCGACCGCGGCATGTAAGGAGCAGGCGCTTCGCGCGTATCGCTTCGTGAGCGGTCCTTCGCTCACCCGCCATTCGTCATTCCGGGATGCGCCCCTCCGGGCGCGGACCCGGAATCCATCGTCCCGGCGGTGGTAATCACTCCGGCTCGCGCCACGTCGACCGCCACGGCTCTGCGCTCAGCGGCGGCTCTTCGACTTTGATGCCTTCTTTGACTTTATCGTCTTCGATTTTGAAGTCTTTGACTTGGAAGTCTTGGACTTGGAAGTCTTGGACTTGCCAGCCTTGGGTGCCTTCGGCTTCGAGGCCGTCGACTTGGAAGCCTTCGACGGGGGCGTCCTCGATTTGGAGGTCTCGGCCTTCGCAGTCGAGGCTTTGCTCAGCTTCGCGGTCTTTTTCCTGGCCGCACCGGTCTTGGCTTTCTTCGTCTTGGCTCCGTCGGCCCCTGCCGGCTTTGCTGCGGCCTTCTTCTTCTTCGAGGCTTTCTTGGGCGCGTCGAGCAGGCCGGCCTTGGCGGCCGTGCGTTTTCGGGCCGGGCTGCCGGTCAGGCTGCGCGCCGCCCGCTTGGCGGCCGCCTTGGTGATCGCCGCCGCCCCGTCGATCACCAGATCGATCAGGCTGTCGACCAGCGGCGATTGGGGGGTCGGTCGAGCGGGCTTCGTCGGCGCATGGCCGTCGCTCGGCGGCGCGCCGCGCCGGGTCTCGTCATCCACTGCAAATCCTCCTGCGATGTTTCGATCACCCCAGCTGATGGCGTCGTAGCTGGAACCATTTCGTCGGCCGGCTTTTGACCTCGATAAACGAGGTATCAGCAGATGTCTCACATCATCACTTTGTTCCAGGCCGCTCTGCCCGTGTGGATGGTTGTCGCTCTGGTCGGCTGCACCGTCGCCGGATTCGTGCTGCTGCTCCGCCCGCTCGGCGGGCTGCGGTCACGCCGCCCGCGAATCGTGACGACGCGCCGCCCGCGCGACCTGACGCGGCGGATGTAAGCGGAGCGGTGGGCTCAGCGCGTCAGGAACTTCCAGGCCACCACCACGGCGACCAGCGCCGCGAAGATCAGCAGCGCGGGGATCGGCTTGCGGCCGCCTGGCGCTGTCGGGCGGGCGCCGCGATCGGCGGAGCGGGCGGGCTGCGGCTTCGGCGGCTTCTGGAACCGCACCACATTGTCGACCGCCATATCGCCATGTTCGGCCGACGGCGTGCGCGGCTCGGGCTCCGGCGCGTCGCCGGCGCCGCCCATGTCGCTGTAATAGGCCTGGTAGGTCTCGCGCACCGCGATCGTCTTGGATTCGATCTCGCTCATGCGGTCGAGCCGCTCGCGATAGCCGTTCAGCACCTTCTGCGCGTTCTCCGGCAGGGTGTCGAAGCTGCCGAGCTTCGCCATCATCAACCAGGTGGCGAAATCGGCCTCGGCCCTGGTTCGGGCTCGGCGGGCAATCGTGGTGCTGGGCTTGGCGGCCATGATGATCCAGTTTGATCGTACGTTCCGGATCGCGCGATTTGATGGCGATCGTGGGACGGAAGCTCTCAATAGCGGAAAACGCCATCCTGCGTCAGGTGTTCGTGTCGTCGCAACCAAAACGCGCAAGCCGAGGCTGGCGGAGCGGCGGTATGATCGCTACATTGGGTCGGCGAGGCTGCGTTTCGCGTCAGGAGCCATAATCCCCGGGGCCTTATCGATCCTTAAGGGAACTGTCCCTGGCCGGGTCCGTGGACCCGGTCACATGGTGCCCACCTACTTTCGTAGGGAACTCCGGGATCGAGCGCTTCAACGGTCATCGTGGCTTCGCACTTTTCTGTTTCCTGCCGTTTCCGGCTCACTTTCGCTTTTCCGCCAGTGTCTTCGGCTTTTCCGGCCGGCCGCCTCTGCCTATAAGCGGGGATGTCCGAGCTGTCCGAAGCCGCATCCAAAACCGAGCAGCGCGCGGCCGCATTGGCGCGGCGGCTCGCTTTGCCGGACGAGGCGCGGTCCGCCGCCGCCGCCGCGATCGCCGCCCGTGCGCTGCCGTTTGCGGTGCCGCAGGATGCGATCGTCGCCGGCTATGCCCCGATCCGCGGTGAAATCGACCCGTTTCCCCTGATGCACGCGCTGTCGGCGCGTGGCGCCAGACTGGCGCTGCCGGTGGTGACCGGGCAGGGCCGGCCGCTGCTGTTTCGCGCCTGGTCGGAAGCCGAGGCGCTGGCCCGCAGCCCGCTCGGCATTCTCGAGCCGCCGCAGGGCGCGGCCGAAATCGTCCCGGACATCGTTCTCGTGCCGCTGGCGGCGTTCGACACGCTCGGCCATCGCATCGGCTACGGCGCCGGCTACTATGATTGCACGCTCGCGGCGCTGCGCGCATCGCGGCGCATCATCGCCGCGGGGCTGGCTTTTGCCGTGCAGCAAATCGAGGTCGTCCCCGCCGCCGCCCACGACGTGGCGCTGGATTATGTGATAACCGAGCGAGAGACGCTCATTTTCCGGAGTCGATAGGCTTGCGCATTCTGTTCATCGGCGACGTGGTCGGCAAATCCGGCCGAACCGCGATCACCGACCATCTGCCCGCGGCGATCCGCGACTGGCAGGTCGACTGCACCATCATCAATGGCGAGAACGCCGCCGGAGGCTTCGGCATCACCGAGGCGATCTACCATGATTTCATCGACGCCGGCGCCGATGCGGTGACGCTCGGCAACCACGCCTGGAATCAGAAGGAGGCGCTGGTGTTCATCGAACGCGCGCCGCGTCTGATCCGGCCGGCGAATTTCCCGCGCCACACGCCGGGGCGCGGCGCCGCTTTGGTCGAAACCCGCAAGGGCGCGCGGGTGCTGGTGATCAACGCGATGGGCCGCGTCTTCATGGAGCCGCTGAACGATCCGTTCGCCGCGGTCGCGCGCGAACTCGACGCCTGCCCGCTGCGCGAAGCCGCCGACGCCGTCGTGCTGGATTTTCACGGCGAGGCGTCGAGCGAGAAGCAGGGCATGGGTTATTTCTGCGACGGCAAGGTCAGCCTGGTGGTCGGCACCCATACCCATGTGCCCACCGCCGATCATCAAATCCTGCCCGGCGGCACCGCCTACATGACCGACGCCGGCATGACCGGCGACTATGATTCGGTGATCGGCATGCACAAGGACGAGCCGCTGCAGCGCTTCACCACCGGCATCGCCTCGAGCCGTTTCGAGCCGGCCAATGGGGTCGCCACTTTGAGCGGCGTCGCGGTCGAGACCGACGACAGCACCGGCCTCGCGATCCGGATCGCCCCGGTGCGGATCGGCGGACGGCTGGAGCCGGCGGTACCGGCGTTCTGGGTGAGTTAGTCGGGGCTGCGCTGCGCGCGCTGTGTCGGTTCCAGCCTTTCGTCCGTCATTCCGGGGCGCGCGAAGCGCGAACCCGGAATGACGCACGCGAGGTTGGCGCCCCGTTGTTAGCCAACCTCAATATCGCTCCGGCACATACATCTCCGCCGGGACCGGCGTGCGGTGATAGTCGGGATGGTGGATGCGTCGCGGCAGCACCACCCGCTTGGACGGCACCTCCTTATAGGGGATCTGCTCCAACAGATGCGCGATGCAGTTCAGCCGCGCCTTCTTCTTGTCGACCGCCTGCACCACGTGCCACGGCGCCTCGGCGATGTGGGTGCGCTCCAGCATCTCCTCCTTGGCCTTGGTGTAGTTCTCCCAGCGCGCCCGCGACTGCACGTCCATCGGGCTCAGCTTCCACTGCTTGAGCGGATCGTTGATCCGCATCATGAAGCGGAGCTGCTGCTCGTCGTCGGTGATGGAGAACCAGTATTTGATCAGCACGATGCCGGAGCGCACCAGCATCCGCTCGAATTCGGGAACCGAGCGGAAGAACTCCTCGACCTCGGCCTCGCTGCAGAAACCCATCACCCGCTCGACGCCGGCGCGGTTGTACCAGCTACGGTCGAACAGAACCATCTCGCCGGCGGCCGGCAGATGCGAGACGTAGCGTTGGAAGTACCATTGCGTGCGTTCGCGCTCGCTCGGCGCCGGCAGTGCGGCGACGCGGCAGATGCGCGGATTGAGCCGCTGGGTGATGCGCTTGATGACGCCGCCCTTGCCGGCTGAATCGCGGCCCTCGAAGATCACCACCAGCTTTAGCCCCTGATGCTGCACCCAGCTCTGCAGCTTCACCAGTTCGCCCTGCAGCCGGAACAGTTCCTTGAAATAGATCCGGCGGTCGACGGTGTCGGCGGGCGAGTGGCCGGCGAACTCATTGGTCAGCGCGTCGAGGCGGTCGTCGTCGATCTCGAGTTCGAGTTCCTCGTCGAACCCGTCGAGCATCTCGGCCTCGATCCGCTGCCGCATCGTCGGCGCGGCCGCGACGGGCGTCTTGCGGGTCGGTTTGGACGGTGTCTTGGTCGCCTTGCCGGCGGGTTTTCGAGCCATTTGGTTCTCCGGGCGAAACTGCCGCCGGCAGATGCCGCTTGGTATTTGTCACGCTGATGACCGGTCGCCGGGTGCGATGATTTGGCGCGCGCCCAGCGCACTGGATATCAGCGCTGTTCCCGTGCTTCCCCGAACCGCAGCACCGCATCCACCATCCGGTCGACGTCCTCGAACGCGGTGCGGTGGTTGGTGATCGCGGCGCGGATCGCGAGCTTGCCGTCGATCGTGGTCGAGGACGGCGCGGCAATCCCCGATTCATGGATGTCGGCGACGATCTCGGCGTTCAGCGCATCGGCGTCGCCGGACGCCGCCCGGTAGCGGAAGCAGACGATGTTGAGCGCCACCGGCGCCAGCATCTCCAGCTTCGGTTCGCGCCGCACCCGCGCTTCGAGATGCCGCGCCACCGCGCAGGTGCGGGCGATCATCGCCCCCAATCGGTCGGCGCCGAAGGTCTTCAGGGTGAACCAGGTCTTCAGCGCGCGGAAGCCGCGCGACAGATCGGGGCCGAAATCGCACGGCCACGGCGAGTCCGCCGCAAGGCCGCGGGTTTCGCGGCGCAGATAGGCGGCCGGCGCGGCGAAGGTCTGGCGATGCGCCTCGCCGTCGCGCACGATCAGGAAGCCGGCGTCGTAATTCACCTGGCCCCATTTATGGAAATCCAGCGCCACCGAATCCGCTTCGCTCAGCCCTGCGAGCCGCGGGGCGATCTCGTCCGACAGCATCCCGAGCGAGCCGTAGGCGCCGTCGACGTGAAACCACAATTGCTCCTCGCGGCACACGGCGGCGAGCGCGGCGAGATCGTCGATCGCACCGACATCGACGGTGCCGGCCGAGCCGGTCACCAGGAACGGCTGAAAACCGGCGGCGCGATCCTCCGCGATCCGTCGGCGCAGCGCTGCGATATCGATGCGATGCGCGGAGTCGAACGCAATCCGCCGCAGCGCGCCCCCGCCGAGGCCGGCGAGATCGGCGGCCTGAACCACGCAGCCATGCGCCGCCGCCGATGCGTAGGCGGTCAGCGGTTCGCCCTTGATGCCGCCCTCGCGGACCTGCGGCCCGAGCGCCGCCGTGCGCGCAACTAACAGGGCCATCAGATTGGCCATCGACGAGCCGGTGACGAATAATCCGCTCGCGCTTTGCGGAAAGCCGAACAGTTCGCGCACCCAGCGCACGATCTGCCGCTCGACCTCGATGCCGATGTGATTGCGGCCGCCGCAATTGGCGTTCAGCCCCGCCGCCAGCATCTCGGCCAACATCCCCACGGCGGTGCCGCCGCCGTGCACCCAGCCCATGAAGCCGGGATGCACATTGCCGGTCGCATAGGGCGCGATGTTGTCGGTGAAGGTGCGATAGACCTCGCCGAGCGGCGTCTCGTTGCGCGGCAGCTGCTCGCTGAAGCCGGCGCGCACGGCGTCCGGGATCGGCTGCCACACCGGCCGCTCGCGCACGTCCGCGATGTAGTCGATCATATCGTCGAGCATGCGATGCGCATCGGCGCGCAGCGCGTCCCAGTCGTCGGGATCGAGGCTCGCCGCGCCGGAATGCCCTCCGGCGCGCTCCATCCCGCTCACGCCACGCCCTGCAGCCGCGACGCCACGCGCCGCTCCAGCATCGCCGCGAACGCCTCGAAAATCTTCGTCATCTGCGGCGGCTTGTAGGGATACAGCTCCGGGCTGTCCATGTTGTGGACCACCGCGGTGTTGTCGATCTCGAATACCAGCAGATCGCCGGCCGGCGTCTGCGCGCAGTCGATCGTGAAGTAATCGAGCCCGATCCCCTCGATCATGCCGCTGAGCGCGGTGCGATGCCGCCGCCCGAAGCCGATGTCGAAGGTGTGGAAGAACGCCGCTTCCTCGAGTCGCTTGGCTTCGCTCTGCGCCATCCCGGCGTTGAGGTACCAGATGTCCCAGCGGTCGGCGATCGCCATGTGGCAGGCATAGGGCTTGCCGTCGACGACGACGATCCGGTATTTGCGGAACAGCCCGTCGTCGCTGGCGTAGTCGACATAGCGCGCGACGAAGTAGTCGGCCTCCGCGCGCTCGTCCAGATACGCCGCGAGCGCGACGCTGTCCGCGATCCGCGCCAGACCGAAGCCGGCATGTGAGCCGCGCGGCCGAACGATGATCGGGAAGGCGACGCCTCCGGCCGCGTTCTGCAGCGTCGCGTGGCCCGCAGCGACCGCTGCAAGCGCGTCGCGGCCGACCGGCACGGTGGCGGGAATGTCGAGACCGTCGACGTCGCCGATCAGCCGATACAGCTTGTCGCGATCGAGATGGCCGATCAGATGCGGCGGGTTGAGCAGCGGCGCCGGCCAGTTCGCGGCGCGCGCCGCGATCGCGGCCAGCGCGGCGCGGCATTCGTCCGAATCCGACGCGATCACGATCGCGAGGTCATGCGCCGGCAACGGGTCCGGCAGCGCCACGCCGTCGACCACATACAGCGTCAGCAGCTCGATGCCGGACGTCTCCAGTAGAAACTCGATCGGCGTGTTGCCGCCCATGTCGATATCGGCGGCGAGCGCCAGCACGCGCATCTTCGGAGGCGCGCTCGCACATGGCGAGCGAAACAGCCGATGCTGCGCCAGGGTTTCGGTCTGCACCGACAGGCCGGCCTGCTTGTGGCCGAACAATTGCGTGATCAGCGCCAGATCGAGCTGCTCGCCGGCGCTCGCGGCGCCCTCGTCGACCTTGGTCATCAGGCTCTGCCACAGCGGAAACAGGTTCTCGCCGTCGAACGCCCGCTTGGTCAGGCGCGCAAAGCCGATCCGGTCGGCGATCTCCTGCGGGACGGGCGATGGCTGCGTGTCAGTCGGCATGGAAGTCCTTGGCAATGGCGTCGGGCTGCGGCAGCAGCGCTTGGATGTTGGCGACAGCGGTCGCAGCGTCGTCGAGAATGCGGGTCAGCGCGCCGTGCGCGAGGTCGGGATGCGCCGCCCAGGCGTCGATGACGTGGCGGGCGCTGATGCAGATTCGCATCGCCGCCACGGCGTCGTCGTCGCGGCCGCCCCAGCCGACCGGTTGGCCGATCAGGCATGGCGCGGCGGGGGCGCCGACCGGCGTGTCGCCGGGCCGGTCGTCGCGAAGCGCGCTGTAGATCGCGCGGCATTGCGCCAATGACAGCGGGTGCCCGCCGGGCTCGACGGTGAAGGCGAAGATCGAGGGATCGGAGAATTCGTCGTCGTGCCCGGGGCGCGGCTGCGGCGGCAACAGCCGCAACGCCGGCGCCCCGGCAATGATCTTCGCGATGCCGTCGCCGAGCTGGCGCAGCGCGGCGCGGCGGAAGGCGATGGGCACCGCGTAGTAGGCGCGGATCTCTTCCAGCGCGGCTTCCCAGCGCAGCCACTGGCCGAAATTCGGCGCTGCTGAAAACTGCGCCCGCAGCCCGCGCCAGCGCATCGGCCAGTCGCTGCGGCTGGAATAATCGGCGATCCCCGGGGCGAGCTCAGTCATCGCGCCGATCGCTTGGCCTAGTTGCGGTGGCACCAGCAGCGCGCCGCTGAATGGCGGTCCGGCGAAATATTTCGAGCCTGTCAGCAGCACCAGATCGCCGCGGGCGAGGTAACGCGCGATCCGGCTGCGGCCGAGCCGCATCTGGCAGGCATCGACCACGATCTGTACGCGGCCCGGCCATCGCGCGGCGATCTCGTCGGTGCAGCGATCGCTCGGCGCCTGATAGCCGAATTTGGAGCAATCCATCACTTCGAGCATGACCCGTGCGCCCTGGGCGACGAGCGACTCCACGGTCTCCAGCACCTCCGCGTCGATCGCCGACGGCGAACGCAGCCGGTCGTTACCGTCGCGCAGCCGCACGGCGACGCTGCTCAGCGGGCCGAGGCCGCTGACCGGCGCGCCGCGGGAGACTTTGCAATCATTGGTGCTGCGGTCGCCGAAATGATTGCCGCGCGCGGTGTTCACGGTGCCGCTGCCGGTCTGGTCGGCGGCGACGATCACGGTTGTCAGTTCGTTGCCGAGCAGCGCGCGGGTCAGCGCCAGTGCCTGCAATTGCGCGTCGGTGCCCGACGCCGAAAACACCACCTCGGCGGCGGAGCGTTCGAGGCCGAGCAGTGTCTTGAGTTCGCCGCGCATCGCTTCGATCCGCGCGTCGAAGCACTCGACCAGCCCGTGCAGCAGCGCCGAGGCCATCAGCGCGGTGCGCGCGCTCTCGGCGGCCTCGTAGCCGCGCTGCGAGATCGTGCTGGCGGTGCAGGACGAGAAAGCTGGAATGTCGGGGCAGGGGATCGGGCCGCAGCCATAGGCGTTGCGGCCGGTGCCCGGATCGATTGCGAGCCGCGCATCGCCGCCACAGGTCAATAGCTGTTCGAGGGGAGCGAACAACTCGCGCAGCGGCGAGGGAGATCGCAGCCCGGGCCCGGCCGGCGACCGGCGGTCGGCGAGTGTTCGGGGCACGCTCCCGGATTTCGACATCGCACAACCTCTGGCCCGGCGCGCGCCGGGCGGCCGTCGCGCCGCGGCCGTATGCCGGGCGCTATTCTCACCAAGACGTAAACGAACTTGGTTAACGCCTGATTTACTTCCGACCCCGGAGCTCTACGGGGCGGGCGATGGATACGGCGCACAAAAAGAAACCGGCGCCCGTGGGCGCCGGTTGGTCGTGAGCTGTTTTGGAGGATGGCAGCGTTCAGGCGGCGCGAACGTTGTCGAGGAATTTCGAGACTTCGAGCTTGAGACGGCTGCTGTCCTGGGATAGCGATTTCGCCGCCGACAGCACCTGCGACGAGGCCGAGCCGGTCTCGGTGGCGCCGCGCTGCACGTCGATGATGTTGGCCGACACCTGCTGGGTGCCGATCGACGCCTGCTGGACGTTGCGGGAGATTTCCTGCGTCGCCGCGCCTGCTCCTCGACCGCCGAGGCGATCGTCGAGGAGATTTCCGACATCCGCCCGATGGTGCCGCCGATTTCCTTGATCGCCGCCACCGACTGCTCGGTCGCGGTCTGGATGCCGTTGATCTGCTGCGTGATCTCGCCGGTGGCCTTGGCGGTCTGCTCGGCCAGCGCCTTCACTTCCGATGCGACCACCGCGAAACCGCGGCCCGCTTCGCCGGCGCGGGCGGCCTCGATCGTGGCGTTCAGCGCCAGCAGATTGGTCTGGCCGGCGATGTTGCTGATCAGTTCGACCACGTCGCTGATCCGCGCCGCCGCCTTGGCCAGTTCCTCGACCCGGCCGTTGGTGGAGCGGGCCTGATCGACCGCCTCATGGGCGATCCGCGCGGATTCCTGCACCTGGCGGCTGATCTCGTTCACCGACGAACTCATCTCCTCGGTCGCCGACGCCACCGACTGGACGTTGGTGGAGGCTTCCTCGGACGCCGAAGTCACCATGGTGGCGAGGTACTGCGAACGTTCTGCGGTGCTGGTCAGCGTCGTCGCGGAGGCTTCCAGCTCGCGGGAGGCCGACGACACCGTATCGACGATTTCGCCGATCGTGCGTTCGAACTCGTTGGCGAGGCGGATGGTGTCGGCCTTGCGGGCGGCGGCAGAGCGCTGCTCCGCCTGGTGGTGCTCGGCCTCGAGCCGCTGCCGCTCGATCGCGTTGAGTTTGAACACCTCGACCGCGCCGGCCATCTCACCGATCTCGTCGTTTCGCCCGACGCCGGGCACCTCGGCGTCGAGCCGACCGGCAGCCAGTCCCTTCATTGCAGCCGTCATCTTGTGGATCGGTCCGGTGATCCCCCGGGCGACGAAGGTCGACACCACAATGGTGATCAGCAGTACGATCGCGGCCGCGATCAGCAACATTTCCATGGCCGCCCAGGTCTGGGCTTCGAGATCGTCGATATAGACTCCGGTGCCGATCGCCCAGCCCCACGGCGCGAAGCCGGCGACAAAAGTCAGCTTCGGATAAGGCTTGTCGGAGCCGGGTTTCGGCCAGACGTAGTCGACGAAACCTTTGCCGTTCTGGCGAACCATCACCATCATGTCTTTGAAGAACGGCTTGCCGGTGGCGTCCTTGAGGCTCGATTGATCCTGCCCGATCAGCTGCTTTGCGATCGGATGCATCAGCATCTTGCCCTGGATATCAGTGACGAAAAAGTACTCGTTGCCGCCGTAGCGCAGTTCGGCGATCCGCGCCAACGCCCGCTTCTGCGCATCGTCGGCGTTGAGCTCGCCTCGCTGCGCCGCCTCGAATTCGCCCTTGATGATAGCGATCGCCAGATCGGTCATATGGCTCAACTCGATCTGCTTCTGCTGCTTGAGGCCGCTCGCCATCTCGTGCGACGCCATGTAGTTGGTTCCCATCAGCCCCAGAAATCCGAGTCCGATCAGCAGGTAGATGCGGCGGCCGATGGTCATGTTCAGTTTCGATAGCATGCGTAGCTTCTCCGGTCCGGTGCTCGGCGATGAGCGAACGCCCGCACCGAGATTGATGTCGTTTTCAGGCGCAACCTGGCGCGGCGCCCTGTTCCGTGCGCGCCCGCTCCCGCGCCCAACGACTCGCGTACAGCAAGCGCCGCGCGGTGGATCGCACGTGGTGGGGTATTTGATTCCTTCCTAGGAGCTAGGATTCGCCGATCAGTCGTTACATCCCCGACGTCCCGGGTTGTTGACGATGACAATGATGATGAAATGATAGCGATTGGTAAATTGCGTAATACATGGGGTAATAAAGTACGCGGAATCAGTTGCGATTAGCTGGTCTAATGCACCATGATACCGACGCCGAAGGGTTTGGAGCTCATACTTCCGGTGCAGCGGCAACCCGCCGCAGCTGCGATGCCGGGTCGGCATAGGCCGTGAGATGGCGCAGGCGCATGCGCCGCGCGGCAATCGTTTCAGGATCAGGCTGGTTACTTACAGTTTGTACGCCGTGCGGAACCCGCCCCAGTGGCGGCCGCGGACCTTCACCGGCACGTCGATCTCGCGCATCATTACCATCTTACCGCCACCCATGTCGCGGGCGTAGCTTTGGATCAGGAACGAGCGGGTGTTGCGGCCGGCGGCGAGCCCCGCCGGATCGTTGAAGATGCGCCGGTTGCGCGAATTAGCGGTGTTGAAGACGACGTCGCCCGGCCGCTGCGGTTGCGAGTAGATTCGGTTGTGCACCGGCAGATAGCCGTTGCGGTCGATCATGACGCAGAACGTCATCCGCGGATCTCTGGCGAGAAACGCCTCCTGAAACGGCGGCAACGCCTGATCGGCCCACGGCAGAATCCTGGTGCGATACTGCGTCGGGTTGCTGCCGGCGATCTCGACGTAGTTGTCGTCGAACATGTCGTCCATCGTGATCGCGCCGGTGGCGATGCCGCGTTCGAAGATGCGGTGCAGCTCCCCGCCGGCCTCGAGCGCGCGGGTGACGAATTCGGTGTTTTCGTCGCGGATCGCCCACAGCCGGTCCTCGATCCGCTCCTGCAGACGCGGATCGGCGGCGACGAACTTCGCCTGTGCGCCGGCGCTGGTGTATCCGGTGACGCGAATCCTGCAGGCGCCGATGTCCTGCAATTCGGCGGCGAGCGTCTCATTGACCTGCAGCGTCGAAGCGCCGGGCCCGGCGATCAGCACCCCATCCTGCGAGATCTCATAGACCGGCGCGGTGATCCTGCCGCGCGGTGTGTCGACCTCGATCGACAGATGGCACGGCAGCTTCTCGCGCTTGCGCGCCTCCTCGCGATCGCCCTGTTTCAGCAGCAGGGCGGTGCGGGCGCGCAATTTCTCGGCGAACATCGTCACGGTTTGGCCGGCTTTTGCGACCTCGTCGCCATGCTGCTCGGCTTCGCGGGTGGCGCTGTCGATCTCGGCGGCGCTGTCGCCGACCGAGACGATGAAGGTGTTCGCGGTCGCGGCGTTGCCGGCGACGTCGCCGGTGGTGCGGTTTTGTTCGGCGACCGCGCCGTTGACGTGGTCGAACACCGGGCGGATCGCAGCGATCGCGCTGGTGATGCGGTGGACGGCGTCGGCCGAACTCGCCGCGTCGCGCTGCAGCGCGTCGATTTTGCGTTTGATCTCCTCGGTCGCCTCCTGGGTCTGCACCGCGAGCGCCTTCACTTCGGTCGCGACCACCGCGAAGCCGCGGCCGGCGGCGCCGGCGCGCGCGGCTTCGATCGTCGAGTTCAGCGCCAGCAGCGTGGTCTGCCGCGCGATCTGCGCGATCAGATTGACCACATTGCCGATCGCCGCCGACGATTCGCGCAGCCGCTCGACATTGGCACTGGCGTCATTGGCCGCGGCGCTGGCGTCGTCGGCGAGCTGCGAGGCCTGGCGGACCTGGATGCCGATGCCCTCGGCCGAATGGGTGAATTTGTCTGCGGCCTGCGAAAACGACGTCGCGGAGGCCCGCGCCGCGCTGGTCCTTCCGGTCAGCGCGTCGGTGCGCTCGCGGATGGTGTGCAGCGTCGTCGTCGTCGATTGCACGCCGCCGGCCACCGAATGCGCAGCGCGTTCGAGCTGGCGGATCAGCGAACCGAGTTCGAGCTCCAGCAATTCGAGGATCTCGTGCGCCGACTCGGCCTCGGCTGAATGGTCCTGCGCCGGCGTTTCGGGGGCCTGATTCACCACGCTTTCAGGGGCCGCCGTCTCCGGCAGCCGCTTGCGGAACAGACTGAACGCCATGGATTCTCCCGTATAACGCGAAACTGCGACCCCACTCTCGCGGCGCCCAGTGAAATTACGGTTAACTTTTCACAGCGTGGAAATACGGGGATGCGAGCGCTATTTTGGGTCAGGTCTTTGATTTCGGCCCCCCCGGCGCTTATAACCCCGCGCCGCAGCCCGAAACGTCCCTGATCCGCGAGAGAGCACGCATGGCCGGACATTCCCAATTCAAGAACATCATGCACCGCAAGGGCAAGCAGGATGCCCAGAGGTCCAAGGCGTTCAGCAAGCTGGCCCGCGAAATCACGGTCGCCGCCAAGCTCGGGACACCGGACCCGGCGATGAACCCGCGGCTCCGCGCCGCCGTGATCGCCGCGCGGCAGGAGAACATGCCGAAGGACAATATCGAGCGCGCGATCAAGAAGGCGATCGGCGGCGACAGCGAGAACTATGACGAGATCCGCTACGAGGGCTACGGCCCCGGCGGCGTCGCGGTGATCGTCGAGGCGCTGACCGACAACCGTAACCGCGCCGCCTCCGACATCCGCTCCTATTTCACCAAATCCGGCGGCAATCTCGGCGAAACCGGCTCGGTTTCCTTCATGTTCGACCGCACCGGCGTGATCGAATACGACGCCGGCAAAGCCTCCGCCGACGACATGCTGGACGCTGCGATCGAGGCCGGCGCCGACGATGTGCTGTCGAGCGAAGGCGGCCACGAGGTGTTCGCCTCGCAGGAAACCTTCCGCGACGTCGCCAAGGCGCTCGAAGCCAAATTCGGCGAGCCGCGCAAGGCGGCGCTGATCTGGAAGCCGCAGAACACCGTCGCGGTCGACGACGAGACCGGCGAGAAGCTGTTCAAGCTGATGGAACATCTCAACGAGCACGACGACGTGCAGAACGTCTACGCGAACTTCGAAGTCTCCGACGCGCTGATGGCGAAGATGGCGGGGTAATTCCTGTGTCCCGGACGCGGTGCAGCGCGTAGCGCTGCTCCGCAGATCCGGGATCCCGGTTGTGCCCGTCCGCTGCGAACCGGGACCCCGGATCTGCAGCGCACCACGCCGCAAAGAGCGGCGCGCTGCGCAGCATCCGGGGAACGCAAGCGGAGAGGGTTTTCCAGAAGCACCAGCTCCCGCTTCACCCTGTTTCTGTTTCGTTCACGTCTGTATGGCGTTATCACTGCGCCATGAGCCTGCCGCCGATTCGCACCGCTGTTCGTATTCTGGGGATCGACCCCGGCCTCCGCCGCACCGGCTGGGGCGTGGTCGACAGTGACGGCAATCGGCTGGTGTTCGTCGGCTGCGGTTCCGTTGAACCGAAAAACACGCTGCCGTTGGCCGAGCGGCTGTTGGCGATCCACCACGGGCTTTCGAGAGTGCTGACCGACTACGCGCCGGCGGAAGCCGCGGTCGAGCAGACCTTCGTCAACAAGGACGGCGCCGCCACGCTGAAGCTCGGCCAGGCGCGCGGCGTCGCGATGCTGGCCCCGGCGATGCGCGGCCTGCTGGTCGCCGAATACGCGCCGAACCTGGTGAAGAAGACGGTGGTCGGCGCCGGCCATGCCGACAAGACCCAGATCCAGATGATGCTGAAGATCCTGCTGCCGAAAGCCGATCCGCACAGCGCCGACGCCGCCGACGCGCTGGCGGTGGCGATCACCCACGCCCACCACCGCGTCAGCGCGCAGCGGCTGAAGGCGGTGGGAGGATGAGGATGATGATCCCCATCCCCAACCACAGCGCGCGCCCTCTCCCGCTTGCGGGAGAGGGGTGGGGTGAGGGCGACGCGGGCACAGTGCCCGCGGCCCCCCACCCCCGACCCCTCCCCGCCAGGGGGAGGGGAGAAGGGCGCCCCCCGGGAGGTCTGCCATGATCGGCAAACTCAAAGGCGTGATCGATAGCTACGGCGAGGACTACGTGATCCTCGACGTCCACGGCGTCGGCTATCAGGTGCACTGCTCGTCGCGCACGCTGCAGGCGCTGCCCTCGCCCGGCGAGGCGGCGACGCTGTCGATCGAGACCTATGTGCGCGAGGATCAGATCAAGCTGTTCGGTTTCCGCACCGATCACGAGCGCGAATGGTTTCGCCTGCTGCAGACCGTGCAGAGCGTCGGCGCCAAGGTGGCGCTGGCGGTGCTGTCGACGCTGCCGCCGAACGATCTCGCCAACGCCATCGCGTTGCGCGACAAGGCGGCTGTGGCGCGCACCCCCGGCGTCGGGCCGAAAGTCGCCGAGCGCATCGTCTCCGAACTGAAGGACAAGGTGCCGGCGTTGTCGAATGTCGATCCGGCGGTGGTGCAACTGTCCGGCGCGCTCGACGACAACCGCGCGCCGCGCCCGGTGACCGACGCGATCTCGGCGCTGGTCAATCTCGGCTACGGCCAGCCGCAGGCGGCCGCCGCGATCGCGGCTGCGGCCCGCGCCGCCGGCGACGACGCAGCCACCGCGCAACTGATCAAGCTCGGCCTGAAGGAGCTGTCGAAGTGAGCGTCACCGAAACCGACCGCGCGCTGATCGCCAGCGCGATCGAGGCGATTACCAGGCGTTATCGCAATGACTGGCAGGAGGTCGGCGCCGCATTGCTGACCCGCAGCGGAAAGCGCTTTGTCGCGGTCAATCTCGACGCCTATCTGGGCCGGATGGCGGTGTGCGCCGAGGCGGTGGCGCTCGGCCAGGTGATCACCGAATTGGGCGAGGCCGGCATCGACACCATCGTGGCGGTGCGCCATCCCAAGCCGCATGAGACCGACCGCGAAATCCGCGTGGTGTCGCCCTGCGGCGCCTGCCGCGAACTGATCTGGGACTACGACCGCAACGCCCGCGTGCTGGTTCCCGGCGCCGACGGCGTCGTCGAAGCCGTCGGCATCGCCGAGTTGCTGCCGAACAAATACAGCCGGGAGCGGGTGTTGTGAGGGCCGCGTTTCTATTGATCGATGAGTCGATCCCGCGCCCGGCGCGCCCCCTCTCCCGCTTGCGGGAGAGGGTTGGGGTGAGGGCGAGCCGAGCACAGCCTGCTCCCTCTCCCGCTCTTGCGGGGGAGGGTCGGGGTGGGGGCGAGCCGAGCACCGACTCGGCGCTTCGCCGCACCTCAGCTTCCCCCACCCGGATCGCTGCGCGATCCGACCTCCCCCGCAAGCGGGAGAGGTTGCGCCGTGCCGGACGGCGCGCGCCATGCGACATGTCTCGCCATGACTGATCCCCGCCTCGTCACCCCCGAACGCCGCGGCGACGATCTCGGCGACGCCGCGCTGCGGCCGCAGCATCTGTCCGAATTCGTCGGCCAGCAGCAGGCGCGCGCCAATCTGCAGATCTTCATCGACGCCGCGCGCAAGCGCAAAGAGGCGCTCGATCACGTGCTGTTCGTCGGCCCGCCGGGCCTCGGCAAGACCACGCTGGCGCAGATCGTCGCGCGCGAGCTCGGCGTCGGCTTTCGCGCCACATCGGGACCGGTGATCGCCAAGGCCGGCGATCTCGCCGCCTTGCTCACCAATCTCGAAGAACGCGACGTGCTGTTCATCGACGAGATCCATCGCCTCAGCCCTGCGGTCGAGGAGGTGCTGTATCCGGCGATGGAGGATTTTCAGCTCGATCTGATCATCGGCGAGGGGCCGGCGGCGCGCTCGGTGAAGATCGACCTGTCGAAATTCACGCTGGTCGGCGCCACCACCCGCGCCGGCCTGCTCACCAATCCGCTGCGCGACCGCTTCGGGATTCCGGTGCGGCTGAATTTCTACACGATCGAGGAACTGGAAAGCATCGTGAAGCGCGGCGCGCGCGTGCTCGGCACCGGCATCACCGCGGACGGCGCCAATGAGATCGCCCGCCGCGCCCGCGGCACGCCGCGCATCGCCGGACGGCTGCTGCGCCGGGTCCGTGACTTCGCTTCCGCGGCGGACGCCGACGCGATCGACCGCAAGATCGCCGACCACGCGCTCGGTGCGCTGGAAGTCGACGCCGCCGGTCTGGATGCGATGGACCGCCGTTACCTCAGCACGATCGCGCTGAACTATGGCGGCGGCCCGGTCGGGGTCGAAACCATGGCGGCGGCGCTGTCGGAGCCGCGCGACGCGATCGAGGACATCATCGAGCCCTATCTGATCCAGTGCGGTTACTTGCAGCGAACCCCCCGCGGCCGCCTGCTCACCGCTTCAGCGTTCCGCCATCTCGGTCTCGCCGAGCCCGCGCGCGACCCCGGGCAGTTCGGGCTGTTCGGCGGGGAGGAGGACGGGGACTGACTTTTCGCAGCAAAACTGCTAGGCTGTGCCAATGACGTCCACGATTGATAAAGCCGTCGAAGCTCTGGAGATGATGCCTGACGACATGCGCGAGCATGCTGTCGCATATCTTGTCGAGAAGGCCGAGAAATTCAGAGCGCTCAAAGCCGCAGTCGATGAGGGGATCGCCGACGCCGAGGCGGGGCGCGTCGTGCCCTGGGATCCTGAAGATTACCTCCGCAGGGCAAGGTCCGAGACCTAGAGCATGATCCCGAAAAGTGGACACCGGTTTTCGGAAAAGATCATGCTCAAGCAACAATCTAGAGCAGATAACGATTCGAAGAAGCGTCATCTGCTCTAGCAAACACGATGAATGTCGTCCTTACGATCCGTGCCCGCAACGACATTCAATCCGCCTACTCGTACCTCGCCGAACGCAGCCCTCAGGCCGCGGAGCGCCTGATTACGCAGATCGATCATCGTTTCAGCGAACTGGCGGACTTTCCCTTGCTCGGTCCGGAACGAAAAGATCTCGGAGCTTCGCTGCGCGGTTTGCTGATCGGAAACCTCATCGCCTTCTACTATGCCGAGGCCGACCATATCGTCGTCGTTCGAGTGCTGGACGGCCGCATGAATGTCGAAGAGGAGTTTCGAGGTTAAGGCTGGCCCATTCAGCCATGGCAGCGCCGCGCGCGCCTGACTTGCAAAAAGCCCGAACACCGACAATAAGCTTTGCCCTCGGCTTTCCGAGGTGAACTCGGCACCGCGGTTCACGCAGCTTCGGCTCTCTTGCATGCGAGAGATCTGCTCGCACCATCTTCAGCGATACATCTCATGCCTCACTCCGCTCCCCACAGCTCCCTCGACGGCGCGATCCGCGACGGCATTCACCACATGCAGGTCCGGGTCTATTACGAGGACACGGATTTTTCCGGGATCGTCTATCACGCCAACTATCTGCGCTTCATGGAGCGCGGCCGGACCAATTATCTGCGGCTGCTCGGCGCGGCGCAGAGCGCGTTGTTCGCCGAGGCCGAGAGCGAGACCCCGGGCTTCGCCTTCGTGGTGCGGGCGATGCAGCTCGATTTCCTCAAGCCGGCGAAGATGGACGATCTGCTCGACGTGATCACCCGCCCCGTAGAAGTACGCGGCGCGTCGATCACCATGCATCAGCAGATCAAGCACGGCGACGTTCTGCTGATGGCAGCGAGCGTCAAGGTCGCCTTTGTCTCCGGCGGGCGCGCCCGCCCGATCCCGCTACCACTGCGGGTCGCGATGAAGGCCGATGTCGCCTGATCGCGCGCCATGTTGTTGTAATCCCGAGCTAGGGGCGCTGTGGTTTTAATGCTAAACGGAGGTTGCAATCCCTCTCTTCGGAAGCATTATGACCAGCACCTCGCTCCACAGGATCGTCATCGTCGGCGGCGGCGCCGGCGGGCTCGAGCTCGCCACCGCGCTCGGCGACAAATACGGCAAGTCCGACAAGTTTCGCGTCACCCTGGTCGACCGCAGCCGCACCCACATCTGGAAGCCGTTGCTGCACGCGATCGCCGCCGGCTCGTTGCGCCGCTCCCAGCACGAGCTGAACTATCTGGCGCAGGCGCATTGGCATCATTTCCACTATCGCCTCGGCGAGATGGTCGGGCTCGACCGCGCCGCGAAGACGATCACGCTCGCCCCGGTGATCGACGAAGAGGGGCGCGAGATCAATCCGGCCAGCGAACTCGGCTATGACACGCTGGTGATCGCGGTCGGCAGTGTCACCAATGATTTCGGCACGCCCGGCGCCAAGGACTATGCGGTGCCGCTGGAGACGCCGGAGCAGGCGACGCGGTTCAACCGCCGCATGGTCAACGCCTGCCTGCGCGCGCAGCATCAGCACAGCCCGATCACACCGGGCCAGCTCCACGTCGCGATCATCGGCGCCGGCGCCACCGGCACCGAGCTCGCCGCCGAGCTGCATCACACCGCGCGCGAGATCATCGCCTACGGTCTCGACAAGATCGATCCGGAGCACGACCTCAAGATCGTGCTGATCGAGGCCGCGCCGCGGATCCTGCCGGCGCTGCCGGAGCGAATCTCGCAGGCGACGCTGAAGCTGTTGGTCGATCTCGGCGTCGAGGTCCGCACCAACGCGCGCGTCGCCGAAGTGCTGGCCGACGGCATCAGGCTCGCCGACGGCCAGATCATTCCCTCCGAACTGGTGGTGTGGGCCGCCGGCGTCCGCGCGCCGGATTTCCTCAAGGAGATCGACGGGCTCGAGACCAATCGCATCAATCAGCTGGTGGTGAAGCCGACGCTGCAGACCAGTCGCGACGACGACGTGTTCGCGCTCGGCGATTGCGCCGCCTGCGCCATCCCCGGTTACGAGAACAACATCCCGCCGCGCGCCCAGGCCGCGCATCAGGAGGCCGAGTTCATGCTGGCGCAGATCGGCAAGCGATTGGCCGGCGAACCGCTCGGCGAGTTTCAGTATCGCGATTTCGGCTCGCTGGTGTCGCTCGGCAAATATTCGACGGTCGGCAGCCTGATGGGCTCGCTGGTCGACAAGAGCTTCATGATCGAGGGATATTTCGCCCGCTTCATGTACAACTCGCTCTACAAGATGCACGAGGCGGCGCTGTACGGCCGCGGCCGGACGCTGCTCAGCGTCCTGTCCGGCAGCAACCGACCGAAGCCGACGGTGAAGCTGCATTAGAGCATGATCCCGAAAAGTGGACGCCGGTTTTCGGATGAGATCATGCTCAAGCAAGAATGGAGCATGATCCCGAAAAGTGGCCCCGGTTTTCGGGACTAGTTGATGCTCGAACAGGAACCTGGAGCCGGGGTTAGAATTCGAACTTAAGTCACCCTGTTCCAGCCGAAGCGGGCGTGACGCAAGCGGGCCACACGCGTAGTCTTCCGGGGTGTCGCAGGGAGCCGTCCCGGCACGGGTCGGATAGATTGCTGCCTGATCAATGATTCGGCGGAAGCGATCGGGGAGGGCAGGCGCGTGGACGCAAGCAACGAAACGCCGCGTAACGTGGCGATGATCGGCCCCGCCGAGCGCGATCTGCGGCTGGATTTTCTGCGCGGCGTCGGCCAGTGGATGATCTTCATCGATCACATTCCCTACAACGTTCTGCACTGGTTCACGCTGCGCAACTACGGCTTCTGCGACGCCGCGGAGTTCTTCGTCTACATTTCCGGCTATTCGATCGGCTTCGCCTATGGCCCGGCGATCAGGCGCGGCGAGATGGTCGCCGCGATCAAGCGGCTGTGGACGCGCGCGGTGCAGCTCTACGTCGCGCACATCTTCCTGTTCCTGTTCTTCACCGCGCAGATTGCGCGCGCCGCGCGGCGCTTCGACAATCCGATGTACAAGGACGAGTTCAACGTCGCGCAGTTTCTCGAGAATCCCGACATCATGATCCAGCAGGCGCTGCTGCTGAAATACAAGCCGGTCAATCTCGACGTACTGCCGCTCTACATCGTGCTGGTGGTCGCCGCGCCGCTGATCCTGTGGGGCCTGCTACGCCGCCCCACCTGGGTTCTGGTCGGCTCCGGACTGCTGTATCTGGTGTCGCGGCATTTCGGCTGGAACTTTCCGTCTTCCCCCGACGGTCATTGGTACTTCAACCCGTTCGCGTGGCAATTCCTGTTCGTGTTCGGAATCTGGTGCGGCTTCGGCAACGGTCCGCAGATCAGGCCGTGGGTGCGTTCGCTGCCGAACCAGATCGTGTCCTGGACGATCGTGCTGGTCGCGCTGGTGATCGTGATGTCCTGGAATTTCGAGCCGCTCTACGGCCTCGTTCCGGAATCGATCGGCAAGCTGCTGTACCCGATCGACAAGACCAGCCTGGCGCCGGTCCGGCTGATCCACTTCCTGGCGCTGCTCGCGATCGTGGTGCGGCTGCTGCCGCCCGAACTGCCGGCGCTGCGCTCGCCGCATCTGCGGCCGATCATCCTGTGCGGCCAGCGTTCGCTGCCGGTGTTTTGCTTCGGCGTGATCCTGTCATTCACCGCGCACTGGATTCTGGTGCAGGTCTCGGGCGGCATCGCCATGCAGATCCTCGTCAGCATCGGCGGCATCGGCCTGCTGACCGGCATCGCCTGGCTCGCGACCTGGTATCGCAGCCTGCCGACGCTGTTCACGGTGCCGGTGACGATGCCTGTCGTCGAGCAGGAGAAACCCGGCGAGGCGAAGACGGACGGCGCAGCGCCCGGCGAAGGCGCTGCTGCACAGGTGCGCCAGCCAGGATAGTTTTGACGAACTGACCGATCAGGACAACCTCCGCGGCGTCCTGTTCGCCGTGGTGCGTTCGTTATTCCAGAATGCCCGCAAACCGGCACCGCGCAACCTCTCCCGCTTGCGGGGGAGGTCGGATCGCGAAAGCGATCCGGGTGGGGGAAGGGCTTTCCGCGAGTCGGAGAGTGAGTTCAGTAGTTAGAGCGTTTTCGAGCGAAGTGGAAACCGGTTCGCGTGAAGAAAACGCGTCAGAACAAAAAGTTAGAGCTCCGGTTCTGATTCTATCAGAACCGGAAAAGCTCTAGGTCCGGCAGATCACCAACTCACTGCCCGGCTCGCCCTTACCCCCAACCCTCTCCCGCAAGCGGGAGAGGGGGCAGGCCGTGCGCAAGGAATTCGGGTCCGGCAGAAAAAAGCCGCGACCGCTGTCGGCAGCGCCGCGCTCCGTTCGTCCTGCGGAGGCTCATCAGCCAGGAGACTCCCATGACCGCCCCGCAGACCGTCATTCCGCATCTCGTCGTCAGCGACGCCGGTGCGGCCATCGAATTCTACAAGCAGGCGCTCGGCGCCAGCGAGGCGGTGCGGATGCCGGCCGAGGACGGCAAGCGGCTGCTCCATGCCGAGATCCAGATCGACGGCGCGCGGATTTTCGTGGTCGACTATTTCCCCGAATATCGCGCCCAGCATGGCGGCGAGGCGTATATGCCGCCGAACGAGCTGAAGGGCACCGCGGTCACGATGCATCTCGAAGTGACGGATTGCGACGCCGCGGTGGCGCGGGCAAAAGCGGCCGGCGCCATTGTGCCGATGGAGCCGTGGGATGCGTTCTGGGGCGCGCGCTACGCCCGCATCGTCGATCCGTTCGGGCATAGCTGGAGCTTCGCCCATCCGCTGCCGGCGGCGAGCTGACAGCTTCCGCCTTGCGAGCCAACGGGCAGGCGCGATGCGCTGGAACGTGTCGCGCCGGTTCCCGTCACCCGACTTGGTCGCCGCAGGATTGTCCGGCATGGTAGCGCGCAAGCGCGGCGACCAATGCCGCGCAGCCAGGGAGATCCGTTCCACATGCTCTACGCCATCCTTTGCTATCATGACGAGGATTTCGTCGGTTCGTGGAGCCGCGAGGAAGACGCCGCGGTGATGGAGAAGCTCAAGCTCGTCCACGGCAAACTCGCGGAGCAAGGCCGGCTCGGGCCGGTGGCGCGGCTGCTGCCGACCACGGCGGCGACCACGCTGCGCAAAGATTCCGAGCCGCCGGTGGTGATCGACGGGCCGTTCGCCGAGACCAAGGAACAGTTGCTCGGTTTCTACGTCGTCGAATGCGCCGATCTCGACGGCGCGCTCGAGGTCGCCCGCGACCTCGGCCGCGCCAATCCGGGCGGGTCCTACGAGATCCGCCCGATCGGCCTGTTCATGCCGGGGACACTGCAGCCATGACCGATCTCGCCTGGATCGAAACCGCGATCACCGCGGCGCGTCCCCAGGCGATCGGCGCGTTGCTGCGCTATTTCCGCAACCTCGACACCGCCGAGGAGGCGTTTCAGAACGCCTGCCTGCGCGCCCTGAAAGCGTGGCCGCAGAATGGTCCGCCGCGCGATCCGGCGGCGTGGCTGATCATGGTCGGCCGCAACGTCGCGATCGACGACATCCGACGCGGCAGGAAGCTGCAGCCGCTGCCCGACGACGACACGATCTCCGATCTCGACGACGCCGAGGACGCGCTCGCCGAGCGGCTCGACGGCTCGCATTATCGCGACGACATCCTGCGGCTGCTGTTCATCTGCTGCCATCCCGAATTGCCGCCGACCCAGCAGATCGCGCTGGCGCTGCGCATCGTCAGCGGCCTGACCGTGGCGCAGATCGCGCGCGCGTTTCTCGTCTCGGATGCGGCGATGGAGCAGCGCATCACCCGCGCCAAAGCCAGGGTCGCCCGCGCGAGCGTGCCGTTCGAGACGCCGGGCGCGCCGGAGCGCAGTGAACGGCTCGGCGCGGTGGCGGCGATGATCTACCTGCTGTTCAACGAAGGCTATTCCGCCTCCGGCGACACCGCCGGCCTTCGCGCGCCGCTGTGCGAGGAAGCGATCCGGCTGGCGCGGCTGCTGCTGCGGCTGTTTCCGTCCGAGCCCGAGATCATGGGCCTGACCGCGCTGATGCTGCTGCAGCACGCCCGCGCGCCGGCGCGGTTCGATCCGGGCGGCGAGATCGTGCTGCTCGACGATCAGGACCGCAGCCTCTGGAACGCAAAATTCATCGCCGAGGGTCTGGCGCTGATCGACAAGGCGATGCGCCATCGCCGCACCGGGGCGTATCAGATCCAGGCCGCGATCGCCGCGCTACATGCGCGGGCCGAAAAGCCCGGGGACACCGATTGGGTGCAGATCGATCTGTTGTACGGTTCGCTGGAAATCCTGCAGCCGTCGCCGGTGGTGACGCTCAACCGCGCGGTCGCGGTGTCGAAAGTGCGCGGCGCGGCGGCGGCGCTGTCGATGATCGCGCCGCTGGAGCAGCGGCTGTCGAACTACTTCCATTATTTCGGCACCAAGGGCGCTCTGCTGCTGCAACAGGGTTGCCGCGACGAGGCCCGCATCGCGTTCGAACGCGCCATCGCGCTCGCCCGCACCACCGCCGAGGCTTCGCACATCCGGATGCATCTCGATCGGCTGAAGCGCGACAGCGAAGCGATCGGAACGTGATAGACAACTCGATCGGCAAACCGAGGAGCCCGCGATGCAGGTGAACCCCTATCTGTTCTACGACGGCAATTGCGAAGCCGCGTTCAAATATTACGAGAAGGTGCTCGGCGCGCGGATCGAGGCGCTGATGACCTGGAAGGATGCGCCGGCCGGCACGCCGCTGCCGCCCGGCCAGGAGGCCAAGGTGATGCACGCCAAGCTGTCGATCGACGGCGAAGTGCTGATGGGCGGCGACGCTCCGCCCGGCCACTTCCACACGCCGCAGGGTTTTGCGGTGTCGCTGTTGGTGGAAACCCCCGCCGATGCCGAACGCCGCTTCAAGGCGCTGTCCGAAGGCGGCACGGTGACGATGCCCTTCGGTGCGACATTCTTCTCCAAGGGCTTCGGCATGTGCACCGACCAGTTCGGCATCCCCTGGATGGTGAACTGCCCGCTGGAGGATTGAGGGCTGCCTACGAGTGACATCAACGCACTCCCCGCAAGCGGCAGAGGGAGTCCCGCCGCGTCGCTGGGCGATATCGTGCGCCATCTTTAACGGTGCTCACCAGCAGCGCTCAAAAGAAATCGATGAATCTCCCCAAGCACAACGCGCCCCCTCTCCCGCTTGCGGGAGAGGGTTGGGGTGAGGGCGAGCCGAGCGCTGAGCTTGCGATCACTCCCTATCCGTTTCTTCGTTCGCCGCGCAGTGTCGGCAGGCCGATGCCGGCGGCGTCGAAGCCGCCGTCGACGGCCAGGATCTGGCCGGTGATGTAGCTGGATCGGTCGCTGCACAAAAAGTAGATCGCTTCCGCCAGTTCCTGCTCGAGGCCGTAGCGCCCGAGCGGAATCGCGTCATGATAATCGGCGCGGATCGCCGGCGTGTGCACCGCCTTGGCCATTGCGGTCTCGACCGGGCCGGGCGCGACGCCGTTGACGCGGATGCCGAGTGAGGCGAGTTCGACCGCGCATTGCTTGGTGAGATGCGCGAGCCCGGCCTTGCTGGAGCCGTAGGCGGCCCGCAGCGTCGAGGCGCGCAATGCCGAGATCGACGTGACGTTGACGATCGCGCCGCCGCCGCTGTCTCGCAGCAGCGGCACCGCCGCCTGGATCACGAGAAACGGCCCGGTCAGATTGACCTCGATCACCCGATTCCATTCCGCGGGCGTCGTCTCCATCAGCGGCTTGAACACCGCGACGCCGGCATTGTTGACCACCGCGTCGAGCCGGCCGAACCGCTTGCCGACTGCGGCGACGTCGCTGGCGATCGAGTTGGTGTCGGCGACGTCGCAATGCAGCGCCAGCGTCCGCTCCGGCTGCGCAAGCTGCTCGATCGCCTGGCGCAACGCCTCATCGTCGAGATCGAGCAGCGCAACGCGCCAGCCGGAGTCGAGAAAGCGTCGCGCCGTTTTGAGACCGATGCCGCGCGCGGCGCCGGTGACGAGGGCGACTTTGGGCGAAGAGGCGGTCATGCTTGTCCTGTCATCACTGTGCAATACGCGGTTCGAATCCGCTTCGTGCATCCGTTAGCACATGGCGGATGACGAGAGGTTGCGTTGTGACAGCGCAGCGGAGAATTTCCTGTCGCAGCCGAGCGCATTGTCGGAACGATCGGAGCGCGCCGCCTCGAATGGCTCGCGCGCCGTAGCCCGATGCCCGCAGGAATTTGTCAGGAACCAGTTGCTGACATCAGGATTACATCGAAATGCAATACAACCCCTGACACATCCAGGCATTGCGATGGAGGCGATCATTATGGACAGCGATCTCGAGCAGCGTATCCGCCACCGCGCCCGCGAAAAGTGGGAGCTGGCCGGCTATCCTGAAGACCGGAGCGACGAATTCTGGCTGGAAGCCGAGAAGGAAGTTCGCGGCGAGCAGGATACCTACAACGAGCTGAAGTCCGATCCGAGCGTCACGACGAACAGCTGATCTGTGTAGCTGACGCCGTCGTCTCATTGGGTGGGTTAGCGCTCAGCGCATAACCCACCGATCGGCGTGGTCGGTCGCGCTGCCTTGAGAAGGGAGCGCCGCACAGCACGCGCCGGCCCCAGAGAGACGGCGGCGAACACGCGATCACCGCACATAAAACACCACGCCTGCGATCATCAGCAGGGCCGCGACTGCGAGCAGATGCGCTATGGCGCGCGACGCGGCGAGTTTGGTTGTTTCGTCCATTCCGTCCTCCCAAAACGGCGTGGACGCACAGCAAAGCCCGGACGCAAGCCGCATCGCAGCGACATGCGTTGTCCGCGCGTGAAGCGCGGTCCGGCAGATTCGAATTTGCTACGCTGAACGCCCCGCGACGAATATTCGCAACTTCGTTGAGTCCCCACTCGGCGAACATCGACGCATGAACGTTCGTCAATCAATGCGGCGGCAATTTGTCGCCGCGAACGGTACGTTTACGCCCGTTCTCAAGCGAGTGATTCCGAATTTCCAGTGCGACGCGATGTCGGGTCGCGCCGCGCGCAATCGTCATTCTTGGCTGGAACTACGCGACCAGGGCCAGCGGCTGCGCGCCGGGACCGCGAAGCGACACGCTTGAGCGGCGCGCGCGGCAGGTTTGACCTGGCAGGTTATTTCAAAGCCGATGTCGGCGCGGCAGGCTGCGGTTCGTCAGACAGGCATACGATCCAACAGGAGAGACCGATCATGCGATTCATGATGCTGATGATCCCGAAGGGCTACGACAGCGCGCCGCCCGGCACGATGCCCGAAGACACCGCCGCGATCGCCGCGATGATGAAGTACAACGAGGCGCTGCAGCAGGCCGGCGTGCTGATCACCTGCGACGGCCTGCACCCGCCCTCGATGGGCGCACGCGTCTCCTTCGCCGGCGGCAAGCCGCTGGTGACCGACGGCCCGTTCGCCGAGGTCAAGGAAGTGCTCGGCGGCTACTGGATGATCGAGGTCGCCTCACGCGACGAGGCGATCGCCTGGGCCAAGCGCTGCCCGGGCGGTCCGAACGAGGTCATCGAAATCCGGCAGGTGCAGGAGGTCGCCGATTTTTCCGACGAGGTGCAAAGCGAACTCGCCGGATGGGAGACCATGCAGTCGGCCGCGCGCGGCTGAGCGGGGAGATTTTCGCATCGGGACCGAGCGCAGTGAGCGCTGCGCTCGGTTCCGCGGGATGCCACATTTGCTGCCGCAAGCGCCCCAACTTCGCCTTGAGGCTGAATCGGGGGAAATCCGGCCGTCTGGCCGGCGCCTGCGGCCTGCCTTTCGGCGATCGGGGAGGGGACATCGTTCGCTCCGCGATCGATGAGGTCGTGACCTTTCAACCTTGCTCATGTAAAAGCCCTTCACATGAGCTGGCGCAAGGAAGAACGCCGCGCCGAGCGCGGCTATCACCATGGCAATCTGAAAGAGGCGTTGCTGCAGGCGGCGCTCGGGCTGATCGCGGAGAAGGGGCCGGCCGGCTTCACCTTCGCCGACGCCGCGCGCGTCGCCGGCGTCAGCCCGGCCGCGCCCTATCGGCATTTCCGCGATCGCGACGAATTGCTGTCGAACATCGCCCAACGCGGCTTCGAGCTGTTCGAGCAGGTGCTCGCCAGGGCCTGGGACGACGGCCGTCCCGACACCATCACCGCTTTCATGCGGGTCGGCACGGCCTATCTCGCTTTCGCCCGCAACGAGCCCGCTTACTACTCGGCAATGTTCGAATCCGGCGTTCCGGTCGACGTCAATCCGCTGCTGATGACCGCGTCGGAGCGCGCTTTCAACGTCATCCGCGCCGCCGCCGAACGGCTCGCGGCGCTGACCCCGTCCGGCGTGGCGCGGCCGCCGGCGCTGATGATGGCGCTGCATATCTGGTCGATGTCGCACGGCGTCGCCTCGCTGTTCGGCCGCGGCGACGCCGCGCGCCGCAAGCTGCCAATGGCCGCGGAAGAACTGCTCGAAGCCGGCGTTCTGATCTATCTGCGCGGTCTCGGGTTTTCGGCGGATCTTCGCGTGCAGCCGGAAAAGCCAGCAGAACCAAAGCGTTCCGGCCCGTGGGGCGCGGCGCCGTAGCAGCTTCGCTCACGACGATGTGTGCGCCGTGCGAAATTGTCACCCCGACCGAATCCCGCCTTCGCTTGACAAAACCCGAGAATGCACTAGCTATGTAAATGTTATTTACATTCACACCGGCGGTTGCCGGTCATGGAGAGGCAAATGGCGAACGCCGCTGACTACAATCGATGGGGCCCGACCCAACAGCGCTATCAGCCCGCGCTGCGGTCGTCCTGGAGCCCGGGTTGGATCCTGCTGACGGTGGCCGGCTTCATCGTCTGGTGGCCGATCGGATTGGCACTTCTCTTCTACACCCTCTGGAGCAGAAACATGGGTTGCTGGGATCGCGGTGATCGCTTCTCCAACAAGATGGAGCGGATGCAGTACAAGATGGAGCGGATGCGCGAGCGCATGGACCGCAGCGGCTTCGGCTTCGGCCCGCCGTCGAGCGGCAACCGCGCCTTCGACGAATATCGGACCGATACGCTGCGCCGGCTCGAGGAAGAGCAGGTTCAGTTCAAGGAGTTCCTTGATCGCCTGCGCCACGCCAAGGACAAGGAAGAGTTCGACGCCTTCATGGCGCAGCACCGCACCAAGCCGGCGCCGTCGCCCGACGCCCCGCAGCAGGGCTGATCGTCCGGCCTTCTCAATCACTTCGATCGTCGTCGTCGCCCGCCTGAAACCCAGGCGGGCGGCTTCGTTTTGCGTCGACCCCGAAGTTTTTCGCGCGGCGATGTCACATCGCGTCGTGCCGTCTCGTCCTGTCGTCAGAGAACCACAGGAGAGACCGATGAAGCCGCGCCTGAACCCGACTGCTGCCGCGCCTGATGCCTACAAGGCGATGGTCGCGCTGGAGACCTACATCAAGGCCAGCGGGCTCGAATCGAGCCTGATCGAACTGGTGAAGATGCGCGCCTCGCAGATCAACGGCTGCGCGTTCTGCCTCGACATGCACAGCAAGGATGCCCGCGCCCATGGCGAGACCGAGCAGCGGCTGTATCTGCTCGATGCCTGGCGGGAGTCGCCGGTGTATAGTGATCGCGAACGCGCCGCGCTGGCCTGGACCGAAGCGCTGACGCTGATCGCGCAGACCCACGCGCCCGACACGGACTACGAGATGCTGAAGCAACAGTTCACCGAGGCCGAGCAGGTCAAGCTGACGCTGCTGATCGGCACGATCAACATCTGGAACAGGCTGGCGATCGGCTTCCGGCTGATTCATCCGGCTGCCCCCGCCGCCCATGCCAAGGCCTCCTGACCAAAGCTCGTCCGATGACGCAGCGGCAACCTTCGCGCCGCTGCGCGCGCGGCTGGTCCGGGTCGCGTACCGCATGCTCGGCTCGGTCGCCGAGGCTGAGGATGTCGTGCAGGACGCTTACTTGCGCTGGCACCGGACGGATCGTGCCCAGGTGCGCGACCCCGGCGGGTTCCTCATCCGGACGGTGACAAGGCTGTGTCTCGATGTGCTGAAATCGGCGCGGCTCAGGCGCGAAACCTATGTCGGACCGTGGCTGCCCGAGCCGCTGATCACTGCGCTGCCAGACGACGACGGCGACGATATCACGCTGACGCTGATGCTCGCGCTGGAGCGGCTGTCGCCGCTCGAGCGCGCGGCGTTTCTGCTGCACGACGTGTTCGGCCTCGGCTTCGACGAGATCGCCCGCACCCTCGACCGCGACGCCGCCGCCTGCCGCCAGCTCGCCGCGCGTGCCCGTGGCCATGTCCGCGCGGAACGGCCGCGGTTTCCGGTGTCGCAAGAACGTGGCCATGCGATCGCCGGCGCGTTCTTCGAGGCCTCGCGCAGCGGCGATCTGAAGGCGTTGACCGCGTTGCTGGCTGACGATGTGGTGTTCTACGGCGACGGCGGCGGCAAGCGCCCGGCGACGCTGAACCCGATCTACGGCCTCGCCAAGGTCGCGCGCTTGTTCGAAGGGCTCGCCCGCAAATATGCCCCCGGTGGCTCCGCCCTGGTGGCGATCCGGCGGATCGACGGACTGCCGGGCTTCGTCACCACCGAGCCGGACGGCCTGATCCAGACCTCCGCGCTCGCCATCGAAAACGACCGCATCGTCGCGATCTACGTGGTCCGCAATCCCGACAAGCTGCGCCACCTGCTGCTGCCCGGAAACCCTGCCGCGCTGCATTGAACGGCCGGCGGGCGCCGTCCCGCGCCGCCGGGTCCCGGTCCGATCACGGGTATTTTCCCGGTCTGGTAACCTCTCTTTAACCATGATTAGCGTTTGGTTAGAGCCAGCAAGATGCGCCTTCAGCCCTCGTTTTGACACGTTGGCAGGGGATTGAGGGCCCGGCTTTGGACGGGCCATCCCAACTGACAACGCGGAACTGGCGGTGGCGCTTTTTGCCAGAATGCGGAGCGTGGCTGCGGAGAACCGGAGCGGGCGCCAAGCCGGCTGCTGCCGAACACTTGCGTGAGAGGACAATCGACTATGAACCCGGCCGAGGTGACTCAGTCAGCCATGCCGCTGGTATCCGCCGACGTTTCGCTGATCGCGTTGTTCTGGCAGGCCCACTGGATCGTCAAATCGGTGATGCTGGGACTGATCGGCTGCTCGGTCTGGGTCTGGGCGATCGCGATCGACAAGCTGCTGCTCTATTCGCGTACCAAGCGCGCGATGGATCGCTTCGAGCAGGCGTTCTGGTCGGGCGAGTCGATCGATGACCTGTACCGCACCCTGTCAGCCAAGCCGACGCATTCGATGGCGGCCTGTTTCGTCGCCGCGATGCGCGAGTGGAAACGCTCGTTCGAAAGCCAATCGCGTTCCTTCGCCGGCCTGCAGATGCGGATCGAGAAGGTGATGAACGTTTCGATCGCGCGCGAGGTCGAGCGGTTGGAGCGGCGTCTGCTGGTGCTGGCGACCGTCGGTTCGGCCGGCCCCTTCGTCGGCCTGTTCGGCACTGTCTGGGGCATCATGTCGAGCTTCCAGTCGATCGCCGCGTCCAAGAACACCTCGCTGGCGGTGGTCGCGCCCGGCATCGCCGAGGCGCTGTTCGCGACCGCCGTCGGCCTGATCGCCGCAATTCCGGCGACAATTTTCTATAACAAGTTCACATCCGAAGTGAACCGCCAGACCCAGCGGCTGGAGGGTTTCGCGGACGAGTTCTCGGCCATCCTGTCGCGACAGATCGACGAACGCGCATGACACGAACACAGTTGGGCGCCAAGGTGAGAATCCGATCATGGCGATGAACATAGCCGCGGGTGGCGGGAGCGGCGGACGCCGCCGGCGCAAACGCCCGGTGATGGCGGAGATCAACGTCACCCCGATGGTCGACGTGATGTTGGTGCTGCTGATCATCTTCATGGTCGCGGCGCCGCTGCTCACCACCTCGATCGACATCGATCTGCCGATTGCACGCGGCGGCGCGCAGATCCAGTCGAACTCGCCTCCGCTGACGCTGTCGGTGAAGCGCACCGGCGGCGGCTGCAACTCGCAGGTCGAGCTGTATCTCGGCGACAGCCCGGTCGCGCCGGCGGAGATGGAGTCGAAGATCAAGGCGATCCGGACGACCCGGTCGGAAACCGACAACGTCGTCTATCTTCGAGGCGACAAGGACGTTTGCTATACCGACATGATGAAGCTGCTCGGGCAGATCCGGACCGCCGGCTTCAAGGCGAATATCGTCATCGTGCCGGAGCAGGGCTCTTGAGCAGGGGATGAGACGAGGCAGGCGCCGTCGGTGAGGATGGAGCGGGAATTCTGAAGGTGAAGATCGACAAGACATTGGCGGCGTCCGTGGCGTTGCACGTCCTCGTGCTCGGCTGGGCCATGCTGTCGTTCTCGTCGAAGGCCTTCGAGCTCGAGCCGCAGGATTCCGTCGCGGTCGATACCATCTCGGAAGATCAGCTCGCCAAGGTGATGGCCGGGATGCGCACCGGCAAGAAGGAAAATCCCAAGCCGCTGGTCGAGAAGGTCGCCGAGGCCAAGCCGGTGGAGGACACCGTCGGCAAGATCAGCGAGAAGGCCCCGGTGGTCACCGACACGTCGCCGCCACCGCAGCCCAAGCCCGTCGAAAAGCCGGTCGAGAAGAAGCCCGAGCCTCCCAAGCCCGTGGTGAAGGAAGAACCGAAGAAAGAAGAGAAGAAGGCGGAGAAGAAGCCCGACCCGCCGAAGGAAGAGGCCAAGGAAGCGGAGAAGAAGCCGGACCCGAAGGTCGATCCGATCGCCGAGGCCTTGAAGAAGGAAGAGAAGAAAAAGCCGCCGCCGCCGAAGCCGCAGACCGAGGCCGCCGCCAAGCCGGAGCCGGTCAAGCCGAAGGCCGAGCGGGTGTTCGACCAGTCGAAGATCGCGGCGCTGCTCGACAAGCGCGATCCGACCCGGCAGGCCGTGGCGGGCGACGCGCTGAATTCGAACGCGGCACTGGGGCTCTCGAAAGGCAAGTCGGCGGATAATTCCGCGACCTGGGGCGCGATGTTCCAGTCGCAGGTCGAGCGCTGCTGGAAGAAGCCGTATGGCGGCATCGAAGCGCAGCGCGCCGAAGCCGCCTTCGTGATCCGCCTGAAGCGCGACGGCTCGCTCGAAAGCATGCCGCAGCCGGAAGGCCACCCGGCGACGCCCTATCTGCGCGTCTATCAGGAAAGTGCGCTGCGGGCGATCATCGAGTGCCAGCCGTACAATCTGCCCGCCGCGTTTTTCGACGAGTGGAAATTCTTCGCCCCTGTGTTCACCGATCGGCGAACCTGATGCGAAGCTTGCTGACGATCGCCGGCGCCGCAGCGCGCGCGGCATACGACTGACCCGATGGATTGCCCGAACATGCCGCTCAACTTGAATCGCAGACAATTGATGCTCTCCGCAGCGAGTGCGGCCGGCGCGCTCGCGCTCGGCCCGGCGCGTGACGCTTTCGGCCAGGCCCGCGTGCAGATCACCGAGGGCAACGTCGCGCCGCTGCCGATCGCGATCCCGAACTTCGTCGCCGGCACGCCGTCGGACAATGAAGTCGGCGGCGGCGTCAGCCAGGTGATCACCAACAACCTCAAGCGTAGCGGGTTGTTCGCGCCGATCGATCAGGCCGCCTATCTCGAGAAGATCACCAACATCGACGTGCCGCCGCAGTTCAAGAGCTGGACCAGCATCAACGCCCAGGCGCTGGTCACCGGCCGGATGACGCGGCAGCCGGACGGCCGCCTCAAGGCCGAGTTCCGGCTGTGGGATGTCGCCACCGGCCAGCAGCTCGCGGGCCAGCAGTATTTCACCTCGCCGGAATACTGGCGGCGCATCGCCCACATCATCTCCGACCAGATCTACGAACGGCTCACCGGCGAGAAGGGATACTTCGACAGCCGCGTGGTGTTCATCGATGAAAGCGGCCCGGCGGACCGCCGCGTCAAGCGGCTGGCGCTGATGGACCAGGACGGCGCCAATGTTCGCTATCTGACCCGCGGCAGCGATCTGGTGCTGACGCCCCGGTTCTCGCCGTCGACCCAGGAAATCACCTATATGGAGTTCGGTCAGGGCGACCCGAAGGTCTATCTGTTCAACATCGAGACCGGGCAGCGCGAGATCGTCGGCAACTTCCCCGGAATGTCGTTCGCGCCGCGGTTTTCGCCGGACGGTCAGCGCATCATCATGAGCCTGCAGCAGGGCGGCAATTCCAATCTGTTCGTCATGGACCTGCGCTCGAAGACGACGACACGGCTGACCGACACGCCGGCGATCGACACCTCGCCGTCCTATTCGCCCGACGCAGCCCGGATCTGCTTCGAGTCCGACCGCGGCGGCAAGCCGCAGATCTACATCATGCCGGCGGGCGGCGGGCAGGCGCAGCGCATTTCCTTCGGCGACGGGAGCTATTCGACCCCGGTATGGTCGCCGCGGGGCGACTACATCGCTTTCACCAAGCAGGGCGGTGGTCAGTTCGCGATCGGCATCATGAAGCCCGACGGCTCCGGCGAGCGAATTCTGACCTCGGGCTTCCACAATGAGGGGCCGACCTTCGCGCCGAACGGCCGCGTGCTGATGTTTTTCCGCGATCCGGGCGGGAACGCGGGGCCGTCGCTCTATACGGTCGACGTGTCGGGCCGCAACGAATTGCGGGTTCCGACCCCGGGCTACGCGTCCGACCCGGCCTGGTCGCCACTGCTGTCATAGCTGTCAAATTAGCTCCGCTGGCTCCCCGGGCGATGCCGATTGCCCGGTTGCCGTTCGACGCCCCGACGGCCGGGTTTCTCGGCTATCACACGATAGTGTCTCTGCGTGCGGACGGATCCAAACGAACCGCTAACGATATTCCCTCAGAAATATTTCATTCCGAGCCGATAAACCTTTCAATCGAACAGAGGTAGATGGCGCGGATGCAACTGGCGGCACAAGACGGGACCACCGAGCAGAAAATGTCGCGCTCGATCTATGCTGCGCTTGTTGATTCGCTGTTCCAGAATCCTGCGCCGATGTTCGCTGGCGCCCTGTCGGCTGCCGTCGCCGCGGTCATGACCGCGCTCAAGACCGGGAACCATCTGCTGTGGATCTGCGCCCTGTTGCTGATTGCGACCGGTGCACTACGTTCAATTGATATGCACAATTATCAACGTCGAAAAGGGACGTTGACGCCGGACGACGCCCAGCGTTGGGAAATGCGATATCAGATCGGCGCAATGCTCTACGCAGCGGCGCTCGGCTTCTGGTGCGTGATCGCCTTGATCGGGACGGATGACCCGGTGGCGCATATGATCTGCACGTGCGTCACCTTGAGCTATATGGCAGCCGGCGCCGGCCGAACCTACGGCCGGCCGTGGATATTCCATCTGCAGATATTGCTCGCCTGCGGCTCGATGTCCGCCGCCTTGGCTTGGCATGGAAATATCTACTATGCCGGCCTCGCGTTGCTGAACGTCGTGTTTTTCGTCGGCGTCAAGCACATCACAACCAGCCTGCAACAGATCTTTGTACGCGCGCTGCTCGGCCGCGAACGCGAATCCGCTCTGGCGGCCCAGTTCGATACCGCCCTGAACAACATGCCGCACGGTCTGTGCATGTTCGGCCCCGATGGGCGACTGGCGGTGATGAATCATCGCTTTACCGAAATGATGAAGCTGCGTGACAGCCTCGTCAAAAATGCGCCGACCGCGACCGAGATTGTCGCCGCCTGCGTTTCGATCGGCGCCATCTCGGCGTCGAGCGGCAGATTGATTCTGTCGGAGGTCGACAATTCGCTGGCCGGCGAGATCGTGACCGTCGGCGACGAGTCGACGCCACGATCGTTGTCCTGGACGTTCCAGCCGATGGCCGGCGGCGGCACCGTCGTGCTGGTTGAGGACATCACCGAGCGGCGAAACGCCGAGGCGCGGATCATCCATCTGGCGCGCTACGACGAACTCACCGGCTTACCCAACCGAGTCAATTTCCACGACGAGATCGAACGAATTCTGACGGCTTCGCAGGGTCAGAACAAAGCGGCTCTCTCTGCGCTGCTGTTCATCGATCTCGATCAGTTCAAGCAGGTCAATGATACGCTCGGTCACCCCTGCGGCGACCGGCTGCTGTGCGCGGTCGCCGACCGTTTGCGTGACATGCTGCGCCCGGAGGACTTCGTCGCGCGGTTCGGCGGCGACGAATTCGTCGTGTTTCAGCAGAATATTCGGTCGAACGAGGACGCCGCGGTGCTGGCGCGCAGGATCGTCGATCGACTGAGCGACCGCTATCTGATCGACCATCACGTCGTCGAGATCGGCGCCTCGATCGGAATCGCGCTGACTGCGCCGGCCACCCGCGCCGACATCCTGCTGAAGAACGCCGACATGGCGCTGTATCGCGCCAAGGCCGATGGCCGTGGCACCTATTGCTTCTTCCGCGAAGAGATGGCGAAAACCGTCGAGGCGCGCCGCATCCTTGAACTCGACCTACGCAAGGCGCTCGCCAACGAGGAATTCGAGCTCTATTTCCAGCCCCTGGTCAACCTGAAGACCGGCCGGATCGCGACCTGTGAGGCGTTGTTGCGCTGGAATCATCCGGTGCGCGGGACGGTCTCGCCGGTCGACATCATCCCGGTGGCCGAGGAAATGGGGCTGATCGTCGATCTCGGCCGCTGGATCCTGCGCAAGGCCTGCATGGAATGCATGATGTGGCCGGAGCAAGTCAGCGTCGCGGTCAATTTCTCCTCGCAACAGTTCCATCAGCGCGACGTGATCAACGAGGTGCGCTATGCGCTCGAGGTCTCGGGCCTGCCGGCCAGCCGTCTCGAAATCGAGATTACCGAATCGTCGCTGCTGCGGAACACGCAGTTCACCCACGACGCTCTGGAGCAATTGCATGCCGAGGGCGTGCGGATCTCGCTCGACGATTTCGGCACCGGGTATTCCAGCCTGAGCTATCTGCACAGTTTCCCGTTGCAGAAGGTCAAGATCGATCGGTCTTTCCTCGAGGGCATCGACAGCGATCGGCCGCTGACCCTGCTGCACGGCGTTGCACGGTTGAGCGCCGATCTCGGCATGGCCGTGGTCGTCGAGGGCATCGAGACCAACGAACAGCTCGAACGGATCAACTCCGAAGGCACCGTGACCGAAGGGCAGGGATATCTGTTCAGTCGTCCGGTCCCCGCATCGCGAATCCGCCAGCTACTCGCGGCTTCGCACGGCAATCGACAGACGGACGGCGAGCCTCTGGTGCTGCCGTTTCGCTCGATCGCTTGATCGCTTCTGACCAATCCCTCCTTAACGAATACTTAGTCCGGCGTCGCGAAAAGTCTCGGAGGGGCGCGAGAGGTTAACCCTAACGATTCAATCACTTTGCGTTGTGATTAGCGATTTGTTAACCTCTGAGGCGGGCGTTCATCGTATTCAGGGTGGTAATATGAGCTCTGCTCAACAAGCGCAGAAGACTCGCGTCGTTGCCGCAGTGCGCGGTCACGAGTTGCTCGATCGAATAGACTACCGGGTGGCTGAGACCGTCGCCGAGAAAGAGGCGATCTACCAACTGCGCTACCGCGCCTATCTGAACGAGGGGGCGATCGAGCCGAACGCCGATGGGCTCGTAACGGACAGCCATGACGAGATGCCAAACTCCTGGGTATTCGGCATCCATGTCGATGGCGCCCTGTCGGGATCAATTCGAATCAGCGTAGCCACCCCATCGTTGCCGACGTCGCCGTCGGTCGATGTGTTTCCTGACATCTTGCAGCCCGAACTCGAGCGCGGGAAGGTCATCGTCGACCCCACCCGTTTCGTCGCTGATCCCGATCGGATCGAGCGTCTTCCGGAATTGCCCTATGTCACGGTTCGGCTCGGTTATATCGCCTGCTGCTATTTCGACGCCGATATCGGGCTGGCGACCGTACGCGCGGAGCACAGAGCGTTTTACCGCCGCGTATTTCTGCAGCAGCCGATGTGCGAGCCGCGGCTGTTTCCAGGCCTGCTAAAGCCGGTCGGGCTGATGGGAGCCAACTATCGGGAGATCCGCGACCGGGTCTACGCGAGGTTCCCGTTTATGCGTTCAAGTGCGTTCGAGCGCCGGATGCTGTTCGAACGTCCGGCGGCTTTCGCCGGGCCGACGCTGCGGTCGGCCGATGCGCCGAGCACGGCGCCGGTCAACTCGGCTGACTGCTATATGTGATCAGTCCGGCGGCGAGCCGTTTGGCGCTCGCCCGATGACCGCTCAAGCCGCCGGCCTCCGGCGGCTTTTGTGCGTTTTGGGCGGGCTTTCAGGAAAGTCGCGCCGCGGCGGTAGTCAAGAGTCCCGTTGATCCCACGGTCGCGGTCGAAAGAGGCGCAATCGGCGCCTTGCTTCACCATCGCGCCATATTTGCATCTCATTAACCATCGCGATTGCTTTTCGCAGGTCGGAGGCATTTGATCGGGGCCGGCAACGTCTCATCAAGGTTGACGGAACGTTCGCTTAACCATCGACCTGTAGACCGGATCACAGTCCGAATATCGCGAGCGTGGAGGCTCCGGAATGACACATCAGAAGCGAATCCTCCAGGGATTGAAGCTGGCCGCGGTGCTCGCGGTGGCCCTGTCGATGGGGGCTTGCGCCAACAACAAGACGGGTCTCGGCTCCGATGGAGCAATGGCCAGCGCGGCGACTCCCGGCAGCCAGCAGGATTTCGTCGTCAACGTCGGCGACCGCGTGTTCTTCGAGAGCGACCAGACCGAACTTTCGCCGCAGGCGGCGGCGACTCTCGACAAGCAGGCACAGTGGCTGCAGACCTACAATCGCTACTCCTTCACCATCGAGGGACATGCCGACGAGCGCGGCACCCGCGAATACAACATCGCGCTGGGCGCTCGCCGGGCGCAGTCGGTCCGCAACTATCTCTCCTCGCGCGGCATCGAGCCGTCCCGGATGCGGACGATTTCCTACGGCAAGGAGCGCCCGGTCGCGGTCTGCAACGACATCTCGTGCTGGTCGCAGAACCGCCGCGCGGTGACGGTGCTGAACGCCGGCGCCTGAGTGCGTCCAGCACAAGTTGAATGGGCGGCGCCTTCGGGCGCCGTTGCTATTTGAGGCGCTGCGACCGTCGGCCGTCGCTCCAGTCACATTTTTGGCGTAGTCCGGCGATCAATCCGGCGCTACGAGAGCATGATCCGGAAAAGCGGATACCGGTTTTCGAAAAAGATCATGCTCGAACAAGAATCTGGAGCAGAATGACGGTTCGAAGATGCGTCATCCTGCTCCAATCTGGCGCGCCATCACCAACACGTCGGGTCCCCATGTCATCAGTCACCGCCGCCTCTGCGCGTAGCCTCGCGGTCTTCGCGATGCTCGCTCTCGCCGCCCCCGCGCTGGCCCAGCAATATCGCGGCGAGGTCGATCCGGAGATCCGGGTCCAGCAGCTCGAAGAGCGGCTGCGCGCGCTTACCGGTCAAAACGAGGAGCTGCAATTCCGCAATCGCCGGCTCGAAGATCAGCTTCGGCAATTGCAGGGCAATGCCGGGGGGCAAAGCGCGCCCGGCAATGCGGCCGCCGCTCCGCCGCCAGCCGCTTCGCAGCAGCAGCCGGTCTACAACCAGTCGCCGCAACAGTCGCCGGGTTATGGCCAGCAGCCGCAGGGGCAGGTCTACGGTCAGCAACCGCAGCCGCAGGCGCCGATCGTGCAGGACCAGGCCGCCGCGCCGCCGCCCTCGGGCCGCCGTCGCGGCGATGCCTTCGATCCGAGCCAGAATCCGCAGGCCCCTGGCGTCCCGCGCGCGCTGGGCGGCGGTCAGCTCCCGATCCCGTCCGAGCAGGGCGGCAATCTGCCCGGCCGTGACCCCGGCGCGCCGATCGACCTCTCCAACGCCAATTCCGGGCGCTATCCGGACGCCGGCGCGCAGCAGGCGCCGCGCGGTCCGGCCGGCGGAGGGCTCGCCACGTTGCCGCCGTCGGCGACGCCGCGCGACGAGTTCGACCTCGGCATCGGCTACATGCAGCGTCGCGACTACGCGCTCGCCGAAGAGACGATGCGCAACTTCGCGACGAAATATCCGAATGACGCGCTGACGCCGGATTCGCAATATTGGCTCGGCGAAAGCTACTTCCAGCGCCAGATGTATCGCGACTCTGCGGAAGCCTTCCTTGCGGTGACCAGCAAATACGACAAGTCGGCCAAGGCGCCGGATGCGCTGTTAAGGCTCGGCCAGTCGCTGTCGGCGCTGAAGGAGAAGGAAGCCGCCTGCGCCGCGCTCGGCGAGATCGGCCGCAAATATCCGAAGGCTTCGGCCGGCGTGAAGAAGGCGGTCGACACCGAGCAGAAGAAGCTGAAATGCTAGAGCGCTTTCAGGAGAAACGGATTGCGGCGCGCAAGAGGCGCGTCGAAACATGAATCCAGAACTCCGGTCGAGCCGGAGTTGATCGTCAGGGCGCGAGCCGCTCATGTCCGGAAGTGACGAGGCGCCGATTTCGGCGCGTGAGGCCAGCCACCTGTTCGCCGACTGGAAGGCGGTCCCCGCGATCGTGCTCGCGGTGTCCGGCGGCCCGGACTCTCTCGCGCTGCTGTGGCTTGCAGCGCGTTGGCGCAAGGCGCTGAAGCGAGGGCCGGCGCTCGGCGTCGTCACTGTCGATCATGGCCTGAGGCCGGAAGCAGCCCGCGAAGCGCGTGCCGTCAAGCAGCTTGCGCGCACGCTCGATCTGCCGCACCGGACGCTGCGCTGGACCGGGGAGAAGCCGACAACGGGATTGCCCGCGGCGGCCCGCGCGGCGCGCTACCGGTTGCTGGCGAAGGCGGCGAAAAGATTCGGCGCGACCCACATCATGACGGCGCATACCCGGGATGATCAGGCCGAGACCGTGTTGATGCGGCTGTCGCGCGGCAGCGGCATCGCCGGCCTCGCCGCGATGGCGCGCGAGACCGAGCGCGACGGCGCGGTGCTGGTCCGTCCGTTGCTCGACGTTTCCAAACAGCGGCTGATCGCGACGCTGAGCAAGGCGCAGATCGAATACACGACCGACCCCAGCAATCTCGACCCGCGCTTCACCCGCCCGCGTTGGCGTGAATTGATGCCCCGTCTCGCCGCGGAAGGCTGCGATTCGCGAAACCTGGCCCGGTTTGCCGCCCGGGTGGCGCGTGCCGATGCCGCGCTCGAACTGCTGGTCGACGGCGCCGAGCGGTTTCTGGCGCTACGCGGCGGCGGCAGTCATCCGGGGGGCGGCTATGACGCCCCGGCATTTTCCGCATTGGCAGCGGAAATCCGGATTCGCTTGTTGCTGCGAACTCTCGCCCGGGTCGGCGGCGAGGGGCGCCCGGAACTCGGTAAGGTGGAAATGCTCGCTGCTGCGCTTGAAGGCGCTGCAGCGAAACCTGCGCCCGAACGGGGGCAAATCAAGTTGAAACAGACGCTTGCGGGCGCCGTCATCACTTTGACGCCTGCCCGGTTGCTGATCGTCCCGGCGCCGCCGCGCCGCCGCAAGAGCGGCTAGCGAAACTGCACCAGCGCTTAACCACCCGCGGCGAAGCGGAATGTGATCGCCGCGATTTGAGCCTGAAGTGGAATAGAATGCGCTAAATAGTCCTGAACGGTTCTCTTGGCAGGCGGCCATGTGACACCTAGATTGTGTTCTGGCCGGTCCAGGAAACCCTGACGGCGTACCTGGGCCAAAGGTCGCGATCCGCGCGACCAATAAGGAAGACCGATGAACGCCAATTTGCGGAATTTCGCCCTCTGGGTCATTATCGTCTTGCTGCTTTTGGCGCTGTTTACACTCTTCCAGAATCCCGGCCAGCGCGCCGCTTCGCAGGACATTTCGTTCTCGCAGTTGTTGAGCGATGTCGATCAGAATCGCGTTCGCGACGTGGTGATCCAGGGCCAGGAAATTCACGGCACCTTCACCAACGGCTCGACCTTCCAGACCTACGCGCCGAACGATCCGTCGCTGGTCACGCGCCTGTACAACGGCAAGGTTGCGATCACCGCGAAGCCGCCGGGCGACAACGTGCCGTGGTTCGTTTCGCTGCTCGTGTCCTGGCTGCCATTCATCGCGCTGATCGGCGTCTGGATTTTCCTGTCGCGGCAGATGCAGGGCGGCGCCGGCAAGGCGATGGGCTTTGGCAAGTCGCGCGCCAAGATGCTGACCGAGGCGCATGGCCGCGTCACCTTCGAGGACGTCGCCGGCGTCGACGAGGCCAAGCAGGACCTGCAGGAGATCGTCGAGTTCCTGCGCGACCCGGGCAAGTTCCAGCGCCTCGGCGGCCGCATTCCGCGCGGCGTGCTGCTGGTCGGCCCGCCCGGCACCGGTAAGACGCTGATCGCGCGTGCGGTCGCGGGCGAAGCCAACGTGCCGTTCTTCACCATCTCGGGTTCGGACTTCGTCGAAATGTTCGTCGGCGTCGGCGCCAGCCGCGTCCGCGACATGTTCGAGCAGGCCAAGAAGAACGCGCCGTGCATCATCTTCATCGACGAAATCGACGCGGTCGGCCGTCATCGTGGCGCCGGTCTTGGCGGCGGTAACGACGAGCGCGAGCAGACCCTCAACCAGCTGCTGGTCGAGATGGACGGCTTCGAGGCCAATGAGGGCGTGATCCTGATCGCCGCCACCAACCGGCCCGACGTGCTCGATCCGGCGCTGCTGCGTCCCGGCCGCTTCGACCGCCAGGTGGTGGTGCCGAATCCGGACGTGGTCGGCCGCGAGCAGATCCTCAAGGTCCATGTCCGCAAGGTGCCGCTGGCGCCGGATATCAATCTGAAGACCATTGCGCGCGGCACTCCGGGATTCTCGGGCGCCGACCTGATGAACCTCGTCAACGAAGCGGCGCTGATGGCGGCCCGGCGCAACAAGCGCATGGTCACCCAGGCTGAGTTCGAAGACGCCAAGGACAAGGTGATGATGGGCGCCGAGCGCAAGTCGCTGGTGATGACGGAGGAGGAGAAGCTCCTCACCGCCTATCACGAAGGCGGCCATGCCATCGTCGGCCTGAACGTCGTCGCCACCGATCCGATCCACAAGGCGACCATCATTCCGCGCGGCCGTGCGCTCGGCATGGTGATGCAGCTGCCCGAGCGCGACAAGCTGTCGATGTCGCTCGAGCAGATGACCTCGCGTCTTGCGATCATGATGGGCGGTCGCGTCGCCGAAGAGATGATCTTCGGCCGCCAGAAGGTGACCTCGGGCGCGTCGTCCGACATCGAGCAGGCCACCCGCCTGGCCCGGATGATGGTGACCCGCTGGGGCCTATCGGAGGAACTCGGCACGGTGTCGTATGGCGAGAACCAGGACGAGGTGTTCCTCGGCATGTCGGTCTCGCGCACCCAGAACGCCTCCGAGGCGACGGTCCAGAAGATCGACGCCGAGATCAAGCGGCTGGTTCAGGAGGGTTACGACGAGGCCGAGCGCATCCTCACCGAAAAGCGCGCCGACCTCGAAGCGCTCGCCAAGGGCCTGCTGGAGTTCGAAACGCTGACCGGCGACGAGATCACCGATCTCATCAACGGCAAGAAGCCGAACCGCGAATCGGTGCTGGAGCCGTCTGGCCCGCGCACCTCGGCTGTCCCGCCGGCCGGCAAGCCGCGGCCGCGGCCCGATCCCGGCCTGGAGCCGCAGCCTCAGGCCTGATCGGTCTCTATTCGAATCTACGAAAACGCGGCGGAAACGCCGCGTTTTTTTTGCGCTCGACATGTGGAGGTCGGTCGACCGCCAATCCCAGGCGATGGCCCGACCAAAGCCCGCCGTCCAAGGCACGTCGGCGCCATTGGTGCAGCCTGGATACCTCCCGACCTTCCGGCCCCGTGCATGGTGCCATGAACCGGCGACCGCTTGACCTGGGCGCGCGCGGCCCGCAGGCATGATCCGCACCCGGAATCAGGATTTATGACCACTCACATTCCGAAAGCCCCGGCCTTTTGGTCGCGCGAGGCGATTTGGCCCGGCGTCATCGCGATCGGCCCGCTGCTGCCGGGCACGCTCGCCTTCGGCATGGCGTTCGGTGCGCTGTGCGCGCAGAAGAATTTCACGCTGGCCGAAGTCGAAGTGATGATGGCCACAGTCTATGGCGGGCTGTCGCAATACGTCGCCGTGCAGTCCTGGCCGGCGACGCTTACGCCGTCGACGATCGCGACGCTGGCGCTGCTGACGACGACAGTGAACATCCGGTTCTTTCTGATGACCGCCTCGATGCGGCCCTGGTTCGGAACGCTGCCGGCGTGGCAGGCCTATCCGGCGATGCTGCTGGTGACCGATGGCGGCTGGCTCGCGGCGATGCGCTATCGCGAGCATGGCGGCGCCAATGCCTGGTTTTTCGTCGCCGGCGGCATCGTGCTGTATCTCGTCTGGCTGGTCTCCGCGATCCCGGGCTATCTGCTCGCCGAGCAACTATCCGATCCGAAGAAGTTCGGCGTCGATCTCGCGATGCCGGCGTTCTTCGCCGCGATGCTGGTGCCGGCCTGGAAAGGGCCGCGGCGCGCGATTCCGTGGGTGGTGTCGGGTGTGGTCGCGCTCACCGTGCACTGGCTGACGCCGGGCTACTGGTTCATCATCGCCGGTGCGATCTCCGGCGCTCTGAGCGCCGGGTTGATGGACGAGCCGCCGCCGCCGGAGCGCGCCGCATGAGCGAGGTGTTGCGCAGCGACGTGATGATCGCGTTCGCGGTGATGACCGCGGTGACGGTGGCCTCGCGGCTCGGCGGTTACTGGCTGATGGGCTACGTCAACGTCACGCCGCGGGTGCGGCGGATGCTCGATGCGCTACCGGGTTCGATCATCGTCGCCGCGGCGCTGCCGGTCGCGGTCAATGGCGGGCCGATTGTGATGTTCGCAATCGCCGCGGCGATGGCGGTCAGCATCATTCGTCGCAATGACTTCATGGCCGTGATAACCGGTATGTCGGTAGCTGCTCTGGCGCGCGCGCTCGGCTTCGGCGGCTAGCGCTTTTCCGGTTCGGATGGGATCAGCACCGAACCTCTAACTTTCTGTTCTGACGCGTTTTTCTTCACGCGAACCGGTGTCCACTTCGCTCAAAAACGCGATAGCTGCGGTCATGCTATTCACTTCATTGCTGTAAGGACTTGCCTTCGCCTCTGAATAGTTGTTCACTTTTATAACTGATTTGGGTGAAGCGGTCGGACCTTGCTACCGCCTTTTGCCCCAAGATCTTGATGAGCGGTGACTGTCCGATCTCTTTCCGGGATCGGGAACGCTCGATCCCGGGACGAGAACGCCATGGTTTACCGGCGGACCCATCAGGTCGTGAAGCGACTGGCTGCGCGGCGCAGCGCCATCCTGGCCGCGGCGCGCGAGGCCGCGGCGGAAGGCGGCATGGCGGCGGTGCAGATCGCCCCGGTGGCGAACCGGGCCAACGTCGCCGCCGGAACAGTTTACCGCTACTTCCCGTCAAAGGCCGATCTCATCTCCGAACTGATCGCGGACGTGTCGCGCGACGAACTGGCTGCAATCCGCCGCGCCGCCGATGCTGCGCCCGGTCCGTCCTCGGCGCTGGCCGCTGCGGTGACCACGGTCGCGGTCCATGTGCTGTCGCACCGCAAGCTGGCATGGGGAATTCTCGCGGAACCAGTCGATGTCGATGTCTCGGCCTCGCGGCTCGCCAGCCGTCGAGAGATCGCCAACGAGGTCGAATCGCGGATCGTCGCTGCGGTGCAGGCCGGGCATCTGCCTGCACAGGACACGGCGCTGGCGGCGACCGCGCTGCTTGGCGCGGTCCATGAATCGCTGGTCGGCCCGCTGGCGCCCGACAATCTCGACGACCCGGTGAAGTTGCGCGATGCGGTGCAGACTGTGACACTGCTGGCGCTGCGGGCGGTCGGCGTGATGGATGCGCGCGCACGCGGGCTTGTGGTACAGGCGGTGGTGCCGTCACGTAGTCTGGTCGGGGCCTGAACTCCCAGGCCGCGCGTGCCGAGCCAGCGCAGGAGTATCGCATGACCATATTGATGCCGGAACCGGACCAGTCCGTGCTGGCGCGCCGCGACCAGATCGTGGCGGCGTTGCGCAAGATCGTGCCGGGCGAGGGCGTCATTTCCAGCGCCGCCGAGATGAAGCCCTATGAGTCCGACGGGCTGATGGCGTATCGCCAGCCGCCGATGGTGGTGGTGTTGCCGGGCACGACGCAGCAGGTCTCCGAGGTTCTTCGCTACTGCCACAAGCACGGCATCAAGGTGGTGCCGCGCGGTTCTGGCACCTCACTATCGGGCGGCGCTCTGCCGCTCGCCGACGGCGTGTTGCTGGGGCTCGGCAAGTTCAAGCGCATCCGTGAGATTGATTTCGATAACCGCGCAGTGGTGGTCGAGCCCGGCGTCACCAACCTCGCCATCAGCCAGGCAGTCGACCACGCCGGCTTTTACTACGCGCCCGATCCGTCGTCGCAGATCGCCTGTTCGATCGGCGGCAATATCGCGGAGAATTCCGGCGGCGTGCATTGCCTGAAATACGGCATGACCACCAATAACGTGCTCGGCTGCGAGATCGTGCTGATGACCGGCGAGATCCTGCGGATCGGCGGCAAGGCTGCGGAGTGCGCGGGCTACGATCTGATGGGCGTGATCACCGGCTCCGAGGGCCTGCTCGGCGTCATCACGGAGGTCACCGTCCGCATCCTGCGCAAGCCGGAGACCGCGCGGGCGCTGATGGTCGGCTTCACCGACGTCGAGGCCGCCGGCCGATGCGTCGCCGACATCATCAGCGCCGGCATCATTCCCGGCGGCATGGAGATGATGGACAAGCCCGCGATCCACGCCGCCGAAGCCTTCGTCCACGCCGGCTATCCGCTCGACGTCGAGGCGCTGTTGATCATCGAGCTCGACGGCCCGCAGGTCGAGGTCGACGAACTGATCACGCGCGTCGAGACGATTGCGCTCGGCTGCGGCTCGACCACCTGCCAGATCTCGACGTCGGAAAAGGAGCGGTTGCTGTTCTGGTCCGGCCGCAAGGCGGCGTTCCCGGCGGTCGGCCGGATTTCGCCGGACTATCTGTGCATGGACGGCACCATTCCGCGCGCGAAGTTGCCGCAGGTGTTGCGGCGGATGACCGAGATGTCGGAGCACTACGGGCTGCGCGTCGCCAATGTGTTCCACGCCGGCGACGGCAATCTGCATCCGCTGATCCTCTACGACGCCAATCAGCCCGGCGAGATGGACAAGGCCGAGGCGTTCGGGGCCGACATTCTGCGGCTGTGCGTCGAGGTCGGCGGCGTGCTGACCGGCGAGCATGGCGTCGGGATCGAGAAGCGCGATCTGATGCCGGAGATGTTCTCCGACATCGATCTCAATCAGCAGCAGCGGTTGAAATGCGCATTCGATTCCGAAGGCCTGCTCAATCCCGGCAAGGTGTTCCCGACGCTGCATCGCTGCGCCGAACTCGGCCGGATGCACGTCCATGGCGGCAAGACGGCGTTTCCGGATATCCCGCGTTTCTGACCTGAGGACGAAGTTCGACCGTGGACACGTTGAAAGTACGCGACGCACAGGAGGTCGAGGACGCGGTGCGCGCCGCGATCGCCAATGAGCAGCCGCTCGAGATCATTGGTCACGGCACCAAGCGGCCGGTCGGCCAGCCGATGGCGACCAATGCGGTGCTGGAACTGTCGGCGCTCAATGCCGTCACCGCCTACGAGCCGAACGAACTGATCATCACCGTGCAGGCCGGCGCCCCGGTCGCCGACGTGCTGTCGCTGATCGATTCCAGGAACCAGCAATTCGCCTTCGAGCCGATCAACACGTCGTTGCTGCTCGGCACGCCGGAGACCGAGGGCACCATCGGCGGCATGATCGCCGCGGGCCTCGCAGGTCCGCGGCGGATCAAGTCGGGCGGCGCGCGCGACCATCTGCTCGGCGCGCACGCGGTGTCCGGTTTCGGCGAGAGCTTCAAGGCCGGCGGCAAGGTGGTGAAGAACGTCACCGGCTACGACCTCTGCAAGCTGCTGGCGGGCTCGTGGGGAACGCTCGCGGTGATGACCGAGGTAACACTGAAGGTGACGCCGCGGCCGGAGAGCGAGCGCACGCTGGTGCTGCGCGGGCTCGACGACGTCACCGCCAACAGGGCGATGACCCAGGCGCTGGGCTCGCCCTACGACGTCAGCGGCGCGGCGCATCTGCCGGGCTCGGCGTTGCGCACCACCGGCGGCGCGCTTGCCGACATCGCTTCTCTGGATCAGGCGCTGACGCTGCTGCGGCTCGAGGGGATCACCTCGTCGGCGAGCCATCGCGCCCAGTCGCTGCGCGAGGCGCTGAAGAGTTTCGGCACCGCGGACCTGATCGAGGACGAGGCCTCGGCCGATCTGTGGCGCGCCGTCCGCGACGTCGAGCCGTTCGCCGCCTCGGGCCCGCGGGCGCTGTGGCCAGTGTGGCGGATCGTCTGCCCGCCGGCGTCCGGTGGGGCATTCGGCCTGGCCCTGCAGCGCGAGAGCGGCGGCGAGGTGATCTACGACTGGGGCGGCGGATTGATCTGGGCGGCGTTGCCGCCGGCCGCGGATGGCCACGCCAAGGCGTTGCGACAGCGCGTCGACAAGATCGGCGGCCACGCGTCGCTGATCCGCGCCAGCGACGAGGTTCGCGCGAGCGTCGACGTGTTCCAGCCGCAGCCGAGCGGGCTCGCCGCGCTCGGGCTGCGGGTCAAACACAGTTTCGATCCCAGGAACATTCTCAATCGCGGCCGGTTGTCGCGAGGACCCGCAGTATGAAAACTGAATTCAGTCTCGCCCAGCTCGCCGATCCGGATATCGCCGAGGCCGACAAGATCCTGCGCGCCTGCGTGCATTGCGGTTTCTGCACGGCGACGTGCCCGACCTATGTGCTGCTTGGCGATGAACTGGACAGCCCGCGCGGCCGCATTTACCTGATCAAGGAGATGCTGGAAAACAACGCGCCGCCGACGGCGGACGTGGTCAAGCATATCGATCGCTGCCTGTCGTGCCTCGCCTGCATGACCACTTGTCCGTCGGGCGTGAACTACATGCATCTGGTCGATCAGGCGCGCGTCCGGATCGAGAGGGACTATACGAGGCCGCTGCCCGATCGCCTCGTGCGCGAGCTGTTGTCGTGGCTGATGCCGCATCCCGGCATGTTCCGTTTCAGCATGTGGATGGCGCAGCTGTTGCGGCCGGTGGCGGCGCTGCTGCCAGGATCGCACGATCTCGCCCATCCGACGTTCCTCAGCCGGATCAAGGCGATGCTGGCGCTCGCCCCGAAGCATTTGCCGGAGCCTGGCCCGGCCTCTGGAACCATGTTCCCGGCGGTCGGACCCAGGCGCGGTCGCGTCGCACTGCTGCACGGCTGCGCCCAACAGGTTCTGGCGCCGCGTATCAACCGCGCCGCCATCAATTTGCTGACACGCCACGGCATCGAGGTCGTGCTCGCGGCGGATGAAGCCTGCTGCGGCGCCCTGATCCATCATCTGGGGCGTGACACGCGGACCCTCGAATACGCCCGTACCAACATCAAGGCGTGGCTGCGCGAGATCGATCGCGGCGGCCTCGACGCGATTCTGGTGACGACCTCAGGCTGCGGCACCGTCATCAAGGACTATGGTTACATGTTGCGCGAGGATCCGGAATTCGCGGCATCGGCGGCGAAGGTCTCGGCGCTCGCAAAGGATATCAGCGAATATATCGGCACCCTTGAGCTGTCGCCGCCGCAGCCGCATGGCGATGTCGTCGTCGCGTATCACTCCGCATGTTCGCTGCAGCACGGTCAGAAAGTCACGCAGCTCCCCAAAGAATTGCTTTCCAAGTCCGGATTCGTGGTGAAAGATATCCCGGAGAGTCATTTGTGTTGTGGTTCGGCGGGCACGTACAACATTCTCCAGCCTGACATCGCGACCAGATTGCGCGACCGCAAAGTCGCCAACATCGCTTCCGTCAAGCCGGACATGATTGCCGCTGGCAATATCGGCTGCATGGTGCAGATCGCCAGCGGAACGGACGTCCCTGTAGTGCACACGATTGAGCTTCTCGATTGGGCGACAGGTGGTCCCCGGCCGGCGATCAGCTGACCGCGCTACAGGCCTGCTGTCGGATTGCGTGACCGCCGCACCCGGGCGATCCGCACAACAGGAGGACGACGATGGCGAAAAACAAGAAGTCCAAAAAGAACAAGGCGGACAAGAAGGGCAAGCAGTCGAAGAAGGCCGAGCAGTCGAAGAAGGCCAAGCTCCTGCTGACGGAGAAAAAGGCCAAGAAGGCCGCCAAGAAGGACGCCAAGACATCCGCCAAAGCGTCCGGGAAAAAAGCCGGGAAGAAATCCGCCAAGAAGGCGGTGAAGTCCGGTTCGAAGAACAGTTCGGTCAAGAAGCCTTCGACCAAGAACAAGAAGAAGACAGTCAAGACAGCCAGTAAGAAGGCCGGCAAGTCACCGGCAAAGAAGTCACCGGCAAAGAAGTCACCCGCGAAGAAAACTTCGGCGAAGAAGGCCACCGCGAAAAAAGCGCCTGCCAAAAAAGCCGCCAGGAAAGTTGCGAAGAAAGCCGCCAAGACCGCCGCGCTGCGGACCGCAAAAAAGACTGCGCTGAAAGCGGCCACGACAGCAAAGACACCCCCCAGGAAGGCTCCGCCGAAGAAGGCGGTTGCAGGTAAGGCAGCGCCAAAGGCCGATTCCCCGAGCGAAATACTTAGACTGATCGACGCCGCCGCGCCCGCGGAAGCCCCTGCGCCGACGAAGCCGGCCAAGCCGCGCAAGCCACGAGCCAAAAGGCCGGCCGCCGCCTTGCCGCCCGAGCCCGCTGATCCTGAGGAGACCGAGTTCTCTCCGCCGTCGTCTCAGCTTGAGTCGACCGAAACCGACTCGTCCGAAACCGACTCGTCCGAGCCCGACTCGTCCGAGCCTCTCTCGTCAGAGAGTGACTCGTCCGAAGCCGGGTCGACCGAAGTCGAGGCATCCGAACCGGAGCGATCCTGGTCGCCGCCGCCCGAGGCGGCTTCCGAGGATTCCGATGACGAGGCTCCCGCCGAGCCGTTTCCGGCCACGGCCGAAGCCTCCCATGAGGACAACGCTTCCGTCGAATCCCCGGCGCCATCGGACGAGGAGGCGGATGTCGATGGTGACCACGACCATCACCATCCGCATCCCAGGACGCCGGATTCGGTCTGAGGACCTCGCCTGCCGGGCGGGTAGTTCGAATTGATCAGTAGGGCCACGGTCATCACCGTGGCCCTTGCTCGTTGTGGGCGTTGATGGATGGCGGCCGAGCCGCTCGCCGGGGCTGTCAGCCCGCCGTCGTAGCGGGCGTTCGGCTGACGCGAATCAGTCGCCGCGAGCCGGATGGCAGGCTATTTGTCGCCCGCCCTCCATCGGCCAAAAGTGTTGTACGGACAACCAGGTATCGTGAGTACCAATCAGAACCGCTCGCAAAATCGTGGTCAAATTGCCACACTTCAAAACTACTCGGCAATGGAAGTGCGGAATTGCCCAAAAAACTGGCAGCTGCATGTGTTTTTTGCTTCACGGTTCCCCGGCTTAGAAGCAGATTGTGCGGGAGTTACTAAGCAGGTCGACATCGCGTCTTTATGACTTCGGTCGGGCTAGCTTCACATCGATGGGGATCCTTATGAAGAAGACAATTATCTCAGTCGCGGCCGTACTCGCCGTCGGCGTGACTTCGGCTTCCGCTGCCGACCTGCCCGCGAAGGTTTACTCCAAGGCTCCGCCGATCGTGGCGTTCGACCCCTGGGACATCGCCTTCGGTGCGGCGGTCATGAGCAACTACGTGTTCCGCGGCGTTTCCCAGTCGAACAACAATCCGTCGGTCAACGCGTATTTTGAACCGCGTTACAACGTGACCAAGGATCTGCAGCTCTACGTCGGTACCTCGTGGTCGAGCATCTCGTTCGCCAATCGCGCCGCGGCTGAAGTCGATATCTACGGCGGTATCCGCCCGACCTTCGGCGCCTTCGCGTTCGACTTCGGTGTTTACGGCTACCTGTATCCGGGCGGAAAGTGCGTCGATACGGCGGGCGTCGGCGCCGGCGCGCTGTGCCCCGGCGACATCAACTCGATCTCTTTGGCCAACGGCAACGTTCTCAAGAAAGACCTCAGCTTCTACGAGGGCTACGCCAAGGTGAACTGGACCGTGAACGACATGTTCACGATCGGCGCCAACGAGTATTATACCCCGAGCTTCCTGAACAGCGGCGCCTGGGGCAACTACGCGTCGTTGACTGCTAAGTTCACGGCTCCGACCACGGTCTTCGGGCCGAGCGGCGTCGGAATGTACGTGTCGGGTGAATTCGGCCGCCAGTGGCTTGGAACCTCGGATTCCTTCTACGGTCTTCCGGGCACCATTTTCGCGAACGGCATTAAGTACAAGGACTACAACACCTGGAACGTGGGCGTTGGGTTCAACTACAGGGTGTTCACGCTTGACCTGCGCTATTCGGACACCGATCTGTCCAAGGCGGACTGCAACGCTTTCACCAGCGACTACACCGCAACTCTGACCGGCGACGTCTCCCCGATCAATCCCGGCGGTTTCGGCTCGAAGTGGTGCGGTGCGACCTTCATCGCCAAGCTGTCGGCTGACGTGACGCTGCAGAGCAACATCAAGTAAGTCATTCCCTTCTGGGGTTTGAGGGCGGCAGAGCGATCTGCCGCCCTTTTCGTTTGTTTGGGTCTTCGGACGACACGCAGTCACGACGATCGCCTCTGACCACGCCCCCGCAACCCACGCGGTCATCGTCCGGCTCGACCGGGCGACCCTGTGATCCCAGAGCGCTATAGCGTTTTCGAGCGAAGTGGATACCGGCTCGCGTCGAGAAAACGCGTCATAACATCAAGTTAGAGCTCCGGTTCTGATTCAGTCAGAACCGGAAAAGCTCTGGGTGATGCGTTGTGCGCTCGTCATGCGCGCCATGGAATACTGGTTCACCCGCGTTCGCGGGTGACGGCTTGCTGGGAGCCACGCCTCGCCCCTCAGCCCGCCGCAGGCTCGGCTGCCGCTGTCTTGTCCTGCAACGCAAAGCCCTCACCGGAGCGTGTCAGGATCGCATCGCGGTCGTGGAATGCGTTGAGCGTCGAGCGATGGCCGATCGAGACGATGGTGGTGTCCGGCAGCCTGTGATCGAGCAACTGGTACAGCGCGGCCTCCGACGGCTCGTCGAGCGAGGCGGTGGCTTCGTCAAGGAACAGGTATTGCGGCCGGTGTAGCAGCGCCCGCGCGACGCCGAGCCGCTGCTGCTCGCCGAGCGACAGCGTCCGGTTCCAGTGGCCGTGCTCCGCGAGTCGGTCGGCCAGGGCAGGCAGCCCGACTTCTTTCAGCACCTCGGCGACCTGCGCGCTTGTGAATGCCTCGGCCTCCGAGGGATACGCGATCGCGGCGTGCAACTCGCCGACCGGGAAGTATGGCCGCTGCGGCAGCATCATCACGCTCGCGCCGGGCGGGATCGCGATCGAGCCTGAGCCGAATGGCCAGATCCCCGCGATGGCGCGGAACAGCGTCGACTTGCCGGAGCCCGACGGGCCGACGATCAGAGTGCGTTCCTTACTGCGGATCTGGAAATCGTCGGCGCTCATCAGCCTTTGTCCGGCGGGAAGCGTCAGGCTCAGGTCGTCGAGTTTGATGGCATCGCCGCTCGGAGCGGAAACGCGGGTGACGCCTGGATTGGCCCGCAGCGCGTTGGCGTTCCGGATCGAGGCCTCGAAGCCGTCGAGCCGCGTCACCACCGATTGCCATTCCGCCAGCGTGCGGTAAGCCGAGATGAAGAACGACAGCGAATCCTGGACGCTGTTGAAAGCCGACGCAGTCTGCATCAGGCCACCGAGCTGGACCTTCTGGGCGAAATAGGCTGGCGCCACCAGGATGTAGGGAAAGATGATCGAGGCCTGCGAGTAGCTCGCGGTGAATGCGGTCAACCGCTTGGTGCGCGTCATGATCCGCATGAAGTTCTCGGCCACCAGCCCGAAACGCGAGGACAGCTTGCCGCGCTCGGCGCTTTCGCCGCGCAGCAGCGCGATCTGCTCGGAGTTTTCACGCGCGCGAACCAGGTTGAAGCGGAAGTCGGCCTCGAACCGTTGCTGCCGAAAGTTCAGATCGGCGAGCGGCGAGCCGATCCAGTGCGTCAGCGCGGTGCCGATCGTCGCGTAGATCAGCGCGCCCCAGACCAGATAGCCCGGAATCGGAATGTCCTGGCCGAACACATGCAACGGCGCTTCGTTGGAAAGCCCCCACAGAATGACGACGAACGATGCCAGCGTGACCACCGCATTCAACAGCCCGACGCCCAGCAACAGCGTGCGCTCGACGAACAGCTGGGTGTCTTCGGCGATACGCTGGTCAGGGTTGTCGGCGGCGTCGCCGAGCAACTGCATCTGGTAGTGGTTAGACTCGTAAAGCCAGTCGCCGAGATAGCGCTCGGTCATCCAGCGCCGCCAGCGGATCTGCAGCCACTGGTTCAGATAGAGCTGATAGACCTTGAGCGCGATCCAGATCGCGGCCAGGACGCAGAAATAGGCGAGCTGATAGGCGAAGACGTCGTAGTCGCGCTCCTGCAGCGCGTTGTAGAACACGTTGTTCCAGCGGTTGAACAACACCGTCAGGCCGACGACCGCGAGTTCGATGACAACTACGGCCGCCAATAGTGTGCGCCCCATCCGTCCGTCTTCGGATCTGAAGTACGGAACAGCAATCCGCCAAACGGTCGTGAGCGTGGAACTGATATTGGACACGGATGAGCTTCTCCGGGTGCGGAGCTCTCCGGGCGGAGAGCGTTAGACGAAAGTTGTAGGTGGGGCGAACTACCGCGGCTTGTCGCGCCCTCTTGTCGCACCCTAGCATGACGGTAACGGCGAGGGACGGCGGACTACCCATTTCGCGCGTTTGTGAGGAACTCGACGGATCGGGTTCACCTTCTCGCGCGCGAGGTGCCTCCCTTCTCGGTTCCGGCCGGGTCACGGCGCGGATCAAAAAAAGATTTGAAGGGAGGAATTTGAATGTGGAATCAAATCTATAATCCACTGGGCAGCGCGACTCTGTCGACCGTCGCCGCGGCGATCCCGGTGGTCACGCTGCTGGTGCTGATCGCCAGCGGCAAGGTCAAGGCGCACCTCGCGGCGATCATTGCGCTGATCCTCGCCAATCTGGTGGCGATCTACGTCTTCACCATGCCCGCCAACATGTCGATCCGTGCTTCTCTGCTCGGCGTCGTCACCGGCTTCTTCCCGATCGGCTGGATCGTTCTCAACGTCATCTTTCTCTATCGCATCACGGTTGAGACCGGCCGGTTCGAGTTGCTGCAACGCGCCATCGGCGGCGTCACCAATGATCGCCGGCTGCAATTGCTGCTGATCGCCTTTGCGTTCGGCGCGTTCTTCGAAGGCGCGTCGGGCTTCGGCACGCCGGTGGCGATTACGGCCGCGATCCTGATCGGATTAGGCTTCTCGCCGCTGGCCGCCTCCGGCCTGTCGCTGATCGCCAACACCGCGCCGGTGGCCTATGGCGCGCTCGGCACCCCGATCCAGGGTCTCGCCACCGTCACCGGTTTCGACCCGTACGTGCTCGGCGCGATGGTCGGGCGGCAATTGCCGTTCTTCTCGCTGCTGGTGCCGTTCTGGTTGATCTGGGCGTTTGCCGGCTGGCGCGGCATGATCGCGATCTGGCCCGCGATCCTGGTCACCGGCGTGTCGTTTGCGATCCCGCAATTCGTGATCTCGAACTACATCAATCCGTGGATCGTCGACATCGGCGCCTCTTTGATCTCGATGGGCTGCCTGATCCTGTTCCTCAAAGTGTGGCAACCGAAAGAGCTGTGGCTGTCGCCGTCGCTGCGCGGCAAGGACGAATCCGCCGCGACCATGAAGCCGCCGAAGCCGATGAACAAGATGCCGCTGACGCAGCCGCAATTATGGGGCGCGCTGCTGCCGTGGATCATCGTCTGCATCGTGATGCTGATCTGGGGCACCGGCCTGTTCAAGACCTGGGCGAACGCGATTTTCGTCTGGTCCTATCCGGTCCCCGAGCTGCACAACATGATCAACAAGGTGCCGCCGGTGGCGGCGAAGCCGACGCCGGAAGGCGCGGTGTTCTCCTTCACCTATCTGTCGTTCACCGGCACCGGAATGCTGATCGCGGCGCTGATCTCCGGTGTGCTGATGGGCATCTCGCCGATCAAGATGGTCGTCGAGTACGGCCGCACCATCCGGCTGTGCGCGATCTCGCTGATCACCATTTCGGCGATGCTCGCGATCGGCACGTTGACGCGCCTGTCGGGCGTCGACGCGACGCTCGGTCTCGCCTTCGCGGCGACCGGCGTGCTGTATCCGTTCTTCGGCACGCTGCTCGGCTGGCTCGGCGTCGCGCTGACTGGATCGGACACCGCATCGAACGTGCTGTTCGGCAATCTGCAGAAGATCACCTCCGAACAGCTCGGCCTGTCGCCGATCCTGATGAGCGCCGCGAACTCATCCGGCGGCGTGATGGGCAAGATGATCGACGCGCAATCGATCGTGGTCGCCTCCACCGCGACCAACTGGTACGGCCACGAAGGCTCGATCCTGCGCTACGTGTTCCTGCATTCGATCACGCTGGCCTGCCTGGTCGGCGTGCTGGTGATGCTGCAGGCCTACGTCTATCCGTTCACCGAAATGGTGCTGAAATAGCGCCACCGGCGAACGTGTAGCCTTGGACCCCGCGGCCATGGCGGCGGGGTTCAGGTTTCCGGATTGGAGGCTGATCGAATCAGAACCGGAGCCCGCGTTATTGTTGACGCGTTTTCTTCAAGCAAACCGGTGCCCGCTTCGCTCGAAAACGTTATAGAGATCGGATGGATCCAACAACGTCCGAGGCAAGATGCGTTCTGGTTCAATTGCGACATGTGCCGCGTTCGCAGCGGCGCTGATGGCCGCGTGGCCTGGCCTATCGTCGGCTCAGCCTGCAGACGAATTTCCGTTCGAGCTGGAGATGACTCTCGAAGCGCCGGCGAAGCCGGGCTCGAAGCGGATTCCCTCGATCGAGATCGGGGAGAAGGGCGAAGCGCGGCTGGAGCTGTGGTGCAAGAGCGGCGCCGGCCAGTTCTCAGTCGCGGGCAACACCGTGGTGTTCGTGCCGGGCGCGCTGGAAGATCGTGGCTGTCCGCCGGATCGCGCCCAGGCCGATGACGCGCTGGTCGCGGCGCTCACCGCTGCGACGGGCTGGACCCGCCAGGGCGACTACGTGACGTTCTCCGGCGGCCAGACGCTGCGGTTCCGGCTCAACACAAACTAGAGCCGGGATGTTGTCCGAAACTGGTCGCCACTTTCGGCATCAAACTCTAACGTTTCGGATTGTCCTGCAGGATCGTGTCGGCGCACAACGCCGCCGATTGCACCACGCCGCTGTAGCCGCCGACGCCCGCATAGGCCGAGGCGAGGTACAGTCCCGGCAGCACCGTGCGCGGCGAGCGATAGGGGGCGCCGGTGTTGTCAGGCGGCAGCGGCGCGAAGCCGTAGACCGAGCCTTCCGGCAGGTTGAGATATTGCTGCACCGACTGGGCGGAATTGAATGACGCCGCGGTCACCGCGCCGGCTAGTCCCGGATAGTTGCGGTCGAGCTGATCAATGATCGCCTGCTGCCAGCGGCTCCGCTTTGCCCGGTAGTCGTCCTGCGTAAGCCCGCTCCAGTTCGAGGTCTGATCCGGCCCCACCACCGACAGGACATAAGGCGGCGACGGGACGCCGGAATCGATCGCGGCGTAGTCGGCGATCGCCAGCGGCGGCATCCGCCCGGTCGGCTCGCCGGCCATCAGCGCCTTCCCCTCGGCGTAGGATGCAAGCGTCGTCATCCAGTCCGGCAGCAACTGTGTCGCGTAGCTGGTGAAGCCGAACGCGCGCGGCGGCGTCGACAGCCCGAGCGTCAACGCGAACAGCGACAGCGACGGCGTACGGCCGGCATAGCTCCGGGTCAGGCGCTCGCCTTGCGCATCGGGCATCAGCGCCGCGAGGGCGCCCGGCGCGGCGTTGCCCACCACGGTCAGCGCTTCGACCGTTTGCGGATCGCTGCCGTCGCGCGCGGTGTGGGTGATGCGATGGGCATGGCCTGCTTCACCGATCTCGACGCCGCTGACGACACGGCGCAGCAACACCTCGCCGCCACCGACGCGAACGGCGCGCGCGAGCCCGCTCGACAGCCGCTGCGATCCACCCTGCACGAAGCGCGCGCCGGTCAGCAGGAAACTGCCCTGCATCATTGCGAACGGCACCCACCACAACGTGGCGGGATCATCATGAAAGTAGGAGAGGTTGCCGGCGATCGCGCATTTCACCGCTTCATTGTCGCCGAACAGCGCCTGCAGCTTGTCGGCGAGCGTTGACGACCAGTCGGGAAACTCAGGCGCGAGCGCGAACACGGCCTCGAGGCCGCCGTCGCCGACCGTCGCCGCCAGCCGTTCCATCTCGCCGAGGAACTGCGCGATGCCGCTGCGGGCGTCGGGAAACCGCGCCGTGAGCGCGTCGCGCGCGCCGGCGAAATCATCGGGCAGAACGAACGGCTGTGTCAGCGGGCCGCCGCGCATTTCGTAAAGCGCGCCGGCGGGAATCCATTGCACCGCATCGCCCGCGCCGGCGCGGATCAGCGCTGAGTGCTTCGGGTCGCGCGGATGATGCGGATCGCCGGTGACATGCAGCGAGCCCTCGACGAACAGATCGCCGACCTTGTAGCTCGACGCCGCTCCGCCGACTGAATTGCCACGCTCGATGACCAGGACTTTGCGGCCCTCGCGGGCGAGGATCGCGCCTGCGGTCAGGCCGCCGAGGCCGGCGCCGATCACCACTACGTCATAGACCGTCATGCAACCGAAACCCCGCCGCCGGATGGAGGCGCTTCATTGCCGCAATGCAGCGGCAAGTCAAATCGCAGTTCCGACAGCGACGGTCGTTGCGGTCACTGCGATGTTACCGTCGGGCGTTACTGCCAGGTCGAGCTTTCCGAGTCCCAACGCTGGCCCTTGAGTTCCTTGGCCAGCGCAGCGACCGCGCCGCCGTCACTGTGCGGTTCGACTTCCTCGTCGCCAGTCGCGTCGTCATTGACGTTGAGCTTCGCGCCGGCGCCTTCGTCTGCCGTGCTTTCCGAAGGATTGCCGAGCCAGAGCATCAGCTTGTCGGACGAGCCCGGCTTGTCGGCGCTGACCATCGCTTCGATCTCGATGGTATCCGTCAGTTGCAGCGCAGGAACCAGATGGCTCGGCCGCTTGAAGGTCAGCTTCAGCTTGCCGGTGTCGTCGTTCCAGGCCGATGTCGCCAGCGTTGCGCCCAGCGTCTGCGACAGCACGCCGGCAATCGTCGTTGCGATCTTGTCGCGGCTGAGCTTGTCGCCGTCGCGCCAGCCGGCAGCCGGGAACAGGATGGTGCGATCCATCTCGATGATGCCGTTGGTCCAGCCGGCCGAGACCACGCCCGGGAACGTCTTGGCCTTGGCGATCACCGAAGCGGCGCGCGCCGGATCGGTGGCCAGGGTGATCGTCAGCGTGCCCGCCCGAAGCGCGTCGCAACCGACGCTGAGGCTCGAGAGCGACACCTGCAGGTTCTGGCCCTTCAGCGTCTTCAGGAAATCCGCGGCGGCTTCCAGGCCGACACGGACGCCGACTGCCTCGGGCGAGACTTCGGTGAAGTCCTTCGGCGAAGCCGCGATGCTGTCGTCGGTGGTCTGGTTCTCCAGATATTCCTTCTCGCTCAGATCCGAATTGTCATTCGAGGCGATCTCGTACGCCGTCGTTCCGATGCTGATCTGGCCCTTGAAGTCGTAGGTTTCGCCGTTCGGCTTGCGGGTCAGCTTGACCGTCACCGGCGCCTTGTCGACGGTCGTCTGGGTCGTCCCGGTCAGGGATTGCCCATTGACCTGGAGGTTGGCGACGAAGCGGTCCTTGCGGTCTGCCCCTTTGACCGGCGAGTAGCAGACATCGAGGACCGCTGAGGTCACCGTCTTACCCTGCCGCGCTTCCTTCAGGATGACGTCGGCGCTGTCCATGAAGCCGTCGACGGCTGTGAAATAGCGCGTCTCGTTGACGGGCGTCGTTCCCTTGGGCACGGCCTTGCCCTGGGCGGACGCGAGATCGGTCGCAGGCAGCAGCATCAGCAGGCTGAACAGGAGCGCGCGCATCGGGGGTTCCTCGCAGGATTTGCCGTTTTCGAAGCCTTGCCGATTCGAACTGGATCCGAATCAGGGCCCTGACTAGCAAATCGCCGGGGCCGCGCCAAAAAACAAGGCCGCCCGGAGGCGGCCTTGCATGATTGATCGGTCGGTGAGAGCGGCCGGGCTCAGAAGCCCATGCCACCCATTCCGCCCATGCCGCCCATCCCGCCGCCGCCCGGCATCGCCGGAGCGGCTTCGCGCGGCAGCTCGGCGACCATCGCTTCGGTGGTGACGAGCAGCGCCGCGACCGACGCGGCGTCCTGCAGCGCAGTGCGCACCACCTTGGCCGGATCGACGATGCCCTTGGCGAGCATGTCGACATATTCCTCGGTCTGCGCGTCGAAGCCGAACGTCTCCGACTTGTTCTCGAGGATCTTGCCGACCACGATCGAGCCCTCGACGCCGGCGTTCTCGGCGATCTGGCGGATCGGAGCTTCCAGCGCCTTCAGCACGATGTTGATGCCGGCCTGGACGTCGGCATTGTCGTTGTTGATGCGGCCGACCGCCTTCTTGGCACGCAGCAGCGCGACGCCGCCGCCCGGTACGATGCCTTCCTGCACCGCGGCGCGGGTCGCGTTCAGCGCGTCCTCGACACGGTCCTTCTTCTCCTTGACCTCGACCTCGGTCGCGCCGCCGACGCGGATCACCGCGACGCCGCCCGCGAGCTTGGCCAGACGCTCCTGCAGCTTCTCACGGTCGTAGTCCGAGGAGGTCTCCTCGATCTGCGCCTTGATCTGCTGCACGCGCGCCTCGATGTCGGCCTTCTTGCCGGCGCCGTTGACGATCGTGGTGTTCTCCTTGTCGATCACCACCTTCTTGGCGCGGCCGAGCATTTTCAGCGTGACGCTCTCGAGCTTGACGCCGAGTTCTTCCGAGATCAGCTGACCGCCGGTCAGGATCGCGATGTCTTCCAGCATCGCCTTGCGGCGGTCGCCGAAGCCCGGCGCCTTGACGGCGGAGACCTTGAGGCCGCCGCGCAGACGGTTCACCACCAGCGTCGCCAGCGCTTCGCCTTCGACGTCCTCGGCGATGATCAGCAGCGGCTTGCCCGACTGCACCACCGCTTCGAGCACCGGCAGCATCGACTGCAGACCCGACACCTTCTTTTCGTGCAGCAGGATGTAGACGTCGTCGAGCTCGACCGTCATCTTCTCGGCGTTGGTGACGAAGTACGGCGACAGGTAGCCGCGGTCGAACTTCATGCCCTCGACGATGTCGACTTCGGTATCGAGCGACTTGTTCTCCTCGACGGTGATGACGCCCTCGTTGCCGACCTTCTGCATCGCCTGGGCGATCATCTTGCCGATCGGCGCGTCGCCGTTGGCGGAGATGGTGCCGACCTGGGCGATTTCGGCCGAGGAGGCGACCGGCTTGGCGCGCTTGCCAATGTCCTTGATCACCGCGGCGACCGCGATCTCGATGCCGCGGCGCAGATCCATCGGGTTCATGCCGGCGGCCACCGACTTGGCGCCCTCGCGGACGATCGCCTGGGCCAGCACGGTCGCCGTGGTGGTGCCGTCGCCGGCGAGGTCGTTGGTCTTCGAGGCCACTTCGCGCAGCATCTGCGCGCCCATGTTCTCGAACTTGTCCTCGAGCTCGATCTCCTTGGCGACGGTGACGCCGTCCTTGGTGATGCGGGGAGCGCCGAAGCTCTTTTCGATCAGCACGTTGCGGCCCTTGGGGCCGAGCGTGACCTTCACCGCGTTGGCGAGGATGTCGACGCCGCGCAGCATGCGATCGCGCGCGTCTCCGGCGAATTTAACGTCTTTGGCTGCCATATCGATTTGCTCCTGATATTTCGAATTTTACGATACGGCTCAGCCGACCACGCCCATGATGTCCGACTCCTTCATGATCAGGAGTTCTTCGCCGTCGAGCTTGATCTCGGTGCCCGACCACTTGCCGAACAGCACGCGGTCGCCGGCCTTGACGTCGATCGGGATCAGCTTGCCGGCTTCGTCGCGGCCGCCGGGACCGACGGCGACCACCTGGCCCTCCTGCGGCTTCTCCTTGGCGGAGTCCGGAATGATGATGCCGCCCTTGGTCTTGGTGTCCGCGTCGATGCGCTTCACCACGACGCGGTCATGGAGAGGACGAAAATTGAGCTTAGCCATGAGATGTCCTGTGCTGTTTGCTGGAGATGCTCGGCGTCGAGTGCCGGGGTCGATGCGCGGTTCAGTTTATCGTCCGCGTTGTTGGCAATCGCGCTTCGAGAGTGCTAATTGTGCGTTTCGAATATGGCTTGCCGCTGTTCCTGTCAAGTTAAGGGCTTAATAGCTTGGTGAGGTGGATGTAGGATTCTCGGCGGCCAGATCGGGACACCAGGATCTTCGCCGCGCATTGCCTGCCGTGACGATTTGCGCTTGTGTGGCGGAAGGGTGCATGGGGATGTTCTCTCGGGGAGAAGTTATGATCAGTTCACGCAACGCACGCGCGCCTCTCAATCTCGGGATGGCGTGTTTGATGGCGCTGGGCCTCGGCGCGTGCGGCAGCTTTGGCGGGTTCGGCGGCTTCGGCGGCTCGCAGCCGGCCGAAATGGCAGAGCCCGCGCCTTTGCCGGAAGTACCCGCAACCATTCGGGCCGATGAAATCGTCGGCCGCTGGGGGCTGGCGTCGTTCCAGAATCCGGCGGACCGCGCTCGCACCGAAAAAGCCGCGCTGTCGCAGTGCAGAAATCCCTATGTGATCGGCGCCGGCTCGTCCGGCGGGGTGATCATGCATCTCGCCGACCAGGCGACGCCGCAGGAATTGCGGCTGAAGGGCTCGGCCGGCGGCAAGAATTATATCGGCCCCGCTGGCCCGATCGGCGAGCAGGATCGTGAGATCGTGTCGTTCGACGGCCGGGTTCTGGTGACGCGCTTCCTCGACAAGGATGCCGCCGTCCGCTACGGCAACATGGTCTATGTGCGCTGCTCCCCGCGCGCCTGATCGCTGACGATCGTGTCGGAACCGAGCTGACGCCATGGACTGCAACGCCATGGACGCCAGCGCCATAGACTCCGTCTCCATGACGCCATGACTGCGCTGCGCAGCCTCGCGTTTGGACCCGGACGCGCGGTCGTCGTGCTGTCGTTCACCCAGATCCTGTGCTGGGGCATCCTGATCTACCCTCCTGTGCTGACCATGCCGCATCTGACGGCGGATCGGGGCTGGTCGCTGGCGTTCGGGATGGCGGGATTTTCGCTGGCGCTGGTGATGTCCGGGATCATGTCGCCGATCGTCGGCGGCCTGATCGATCGCCGGGGCGGCAATCTCGTGATGGCGCCCGGCGCATTGGCTGGGGCGCTCGGACTGGCGCTGCTCGCCAGCACCGACGCATGGCCGCTCTATTTCGCGAGCTGGGCGCTGATCGGCGTTTCGATGGCCTCGAGCCTGTACGATCCGGCCTTCGCCACGCTGGCGCGATTGTTCGGCAGCTCGGCGCGGCGGCAGATCACCTTCGTCACTTTCGCAGGGGGCTTCGCCTCGACGGTCGGCTGGCCGGCGACGCATCTGTTGCTGGAACATGTCGGCTGGCGCGGCACCTATCTGGTGTTCGCCGCCGTGCTGGCCTTCGTCGTCGCACCGCTGCACGCCTTTGCGTTGCCGAGAACGCCGTCGCCGTCCCAGGGGGCGGTCCCGCCCAGCCCGCATCTGGTGCCGGAGCAACCGCTGCGGCCCGAAGGGCGGGTTTTCATCCTGCTGGCGATGGGGTTCGCGCTGCATGCGCTGATCCTGTCCGGCGTCACCTCGAACCTGCTGTCGATGCTCGAACGCGGCGGGCTGAGCGCGGCTACGGTGGTGACGTTGGGGGCGCTGTTCGGTCCTGCGCAGGTCGCGGCGCGCCTGGTCGATTTCCTGCTGGCGGGCCGCACCCATCCGTTGTGGATCGCGCGCGGCGCGATCGCGCTGATGGCGGTCGCGTTCGCGATGCTGGCGTTCGTCGGGGTATCGGTCGTCGTCGCAGGGCTGTTCTGCATCGCCTTCGGCGCGGCCAACGGCGTGATGACGATCGCGCGTGGCAGCCTGCCGCTGCTGATGTTCGGGCCGCAAGGTTATGGCCGGGTGATCGGGCGCATCGCGCGGCCGGCGCTGTTCGTCCAGGCATCGGCGCCGTTCGTGGTCGCGGCGGCGGTCGAACGATTTTCCGACGCCGTGGTGATCGAGGTCGGGATGGCGGCGGCGCTGGTCGGCGTCGGCTGCTTCCTGCTGATCCGGACGCCGCGCGCGGCGTCGCGGCAATAGAGCGCTTGCGGGCGGCGCGGATCGTCTTTTTGCCCGAAGAAAACGCGTCAGAATAAGAAGTTAGAGCTCCGGTTCTGATTTTATCAGAACCGGAGCTCTAACCCGCCGAAGTCGTTTTTTCCGCGATCAGTTGAACATCGCGTCGATGTCGTCCTGCGAGGCGTGTCCGTCGTCGTCGAGTTTCGGTCCGTTCAGCAGCTTGGCGTCGCCTTCGCGGGTGTCGACGACCGACGGAACATGCGCCTTGATGGCGTCGACGCCGCCCCAGATGTCCATCATCACCACGATGTGGTGCTCGATGAACTTCATCGTGGTCATCACCTTGCTGATGCGCTGGCCGGTGAGGTCCTGGAAGTTGCAGGCCTCGAAGATCGCGATCACGCGCTCCTGGATTTCCTCGCTCAGCGCCTTCTGCTGGTCGACCGAAGTCACCTTGCCCAGCGCGGTGGCGGCCTGGTCGATCGCCTCCGCGGCTTCGAGGATCTGCTGCGTGGCTTCCTCGGTGCCGCCGACGACGGCGCCGAGTTCGCCGTTGACCTTGGCCATCTCCTCGCCGTTGAAGCTCTTGGTGTGCAGCACCGCGATTTCGCGTTTGGTCTGGTCGATCGCGTTATGGATCAGGTCGAGCTCGATCTTGAGCTTCTCGCATTGTTCGATCTGAGCCCGATAGGTCGCCAGCAGCGCCCGCGCTTCCGCGACCTCGTTGGCGACCGAGGCGTCGATCTCCTTGTTGCCGACGCCCGTCGCATGACCTCCACCCACGATCTGGGTTCGGATCGCACGAAGCTCCGACATGAGATCGTGGTGGGTCGGACCCGCTTCTGTGTCGATCGGTACTAGCGGGGGCGCGCTACCGAGCGTGAATTCTTCGATCCGGAAGCGCTTGCGTTGAGGTGACATCGGCTCATCCCGTTTTCAGGCAGTACTTCTTCCTAGTACCATCTGTTTAACGGTGCGTTGCCACCCCGGAACTAACTGAGAAATAGCCGGCGCCGTCCGGATACTCCGCATTAACCATGGGCTCTCGACTTCATCGAAAATAAACGCTGTCCGCAAGAACAGCGCGGGTTTGGCGGCGTGGTGAATCCAAACGCGGCGTCCGTTTACCAAACCGATCCGGTTTTGGTTTCTGATCCGTTGCGTTCACCGGCGCATTTGCGCGCATTCACGACGAAACAGTTCAGAGTACGTCGATGTTCAGGAAAACCACTCTCGCGCTGCTCACCAGTGTGTCCTGCCTTGCCGCCGGGTTGCCGCAGGCGGCGGCCTATGAAATCTCGCCGGCGCCCGATCCTTCGGTGATCTACGCGCCGCAGGTGCGCCAGCAGATGCCGGTCCGCACTGCTTCGGCGCAGCGGTCCAACATGGGCGGCGGGTTCATCGAGTTTCTGTTCCGCGAGGGCGGGGAGTCGCCGCAATCGGGTTACTACGAGCCGCCGCCGTCCTACGAGCAGCGTCGCCAATATCTGCCGCCGATGGACCCGCAGGCGCCGCAGGTGATGCGCCAGCAGGAGGCGATCGATCCGGCGCGCCCGGCGTTCGACCCGAAATTCGAAAAGCAGCTGGTCGACTACCACGGCGGCGAGAAGCCGGGCACCATCGTGGTCGATACTCCGAACAAGTTCTTGTACCTGGTGCAGGGCGACGGGCGCGCGATGCGTTACGGCATCGGCGTCGGCCGGCCGGGCTTTACCTGGTCGGGCGTCAAGACGATCTCCGCCAAGCGCGAATGGCCGAGTTGGACGCCGCCGAAGGAAATGCTGGCGCGCCGGCCCGACCTGCCGCGGTACATGGAGGGCGGTCCGGATAATCCGCTCGGGGCGCGGGCGATGTATCTCGGCTCGTCGCTGTATCGGATCCATGGCTCCAACGAGCCGTGGACGATCGGCACCAACGTCTCCTCGGGCTGCATCCGGATGCGCAACGAGGACGTCATCGACCTCTACGGTCGCGTCAATGTCGGCGCGCGGGTCCTGGTGATCTGATCAGCGGAGTTTCTGACGATGACGGCCGCCTTTGGGCGGCCGTTTCTGTTCGCGGGTGTCTGTTGGGCGTGGCGAAACCAGCCGCCTAACTAGGCGAGATCGCTGTCGCCGCCGTCGAAATCGTCGGAATCGAGGTCCATGTCGTCGTGGTCGTAGCCGGCATCGGCGACGCGATCGAAATCCTTGTTCGATTCCTGATCCACGGCGCCATAGCGCGACGAATCGTCGACGCCGCCGCGCTGCGAGCCGATGTCGCCAAGGCCGGCCTGCTGGGCGAGGTTGCCGCCCGAGGAGTCGCCGCCCCACGGGCTCTGGCTGCCGCCGCCGAAGCCGGACTGATCAGCCGCGCTTTGATGGCCGCTGCCGCCGCCCATCATTCCGCGAATGCTGGACAGCAGAAGCGAGCCGCCGACCACGCCGGCCGCAGCCGCCGCGGCCGTACCGAGGAACGAGCCGCCGCCACCGCCCATCGGCGACGCTGCGCCGGCTCCGAACGGGCCGCCGAACCCGCCGCCCTGTGCCGGCGCATATTGGCCGGGCGGCTGCTGATTCATCGGCTGCTGACCGACCGGCTGTTGACCCAACACCTGCCCGGTGTTCCAGGCCGGCCGCGCGCCAACGCCCGGCGGCGGCACGTGCGGCACCGAGCCTTGCTGCTGCGATTGGCCCTGACCGAAAATCGCGTCGCGCATGGTATCGAGGAAACCGCCATTGCGATTGCCTTCCGGTGCGCGATTGCCTTCCAGTTCCTGGATCCGGTCGTGCGCGCGCTTCAAGGCCTCGTCCTGCACCAGCACCGTCTGCACCAGTCCATAGAGCGCATTCGGCGCAATCCGCTGGCCCTGGGCGATCGCCGCGGCTGCGTCCGGATCGCGCGGCGCGGATTCGAGACGGGCGAGCCTTTCGAACAGATCGTCCACAAGCTGGCGTTCTTGCGGTGTCATGATGGTCTCCCTGAGCATCCGTTACCTCACGCGGCGCGCGACCCGCCGAAGGCGGCGCAGCGAGCGTGAGCTTCGAAAATGTAGGGAGGCTTTGGGCGGCAATAAGTCCCGGTCAGGATTAATTTTCGGTAGGCAGCCGAACGACCGGCGCTGGAGTGACTTCGGAGTTACTCGCAACTGTCACATCAAGCGTCACATTATGCGCGGCGAGCAGCGGCAGGAAGCGGTCGCCGGCGAGAAAGGCGTGCTCGCGTTCGCGCTGATCGGTGAACGGATCGAGGCTGGTCAGGACCTCGTCGACGAAGCCGGGATGACACATCACCAGTCCGCCGTCGGGCAGGCCGTCGAAGAACGAGATCAGCAGTTTCTCGAAGTCGCTCTCGCGCAGGAAGTCATAGGCGCCTGCAAAGCCTGGATTGAACGCGATCCCGGCGCGCGTGGCGCGGATCCGGAATTGCCGGCTGAGCACGTCGAGCAGCAGCGGCTTCGGCGCACCGAGCCGTTGCGCCAGCGGTTGCGCCCGGCCGCATTGCCGAACCCAGGCGTTCGGCGCCACCGCCTTCACCACGCTGACGAATGCGTCGCGGACCTGCGGAAACAGCTGCACGTGCTGATGGCCGTCGACATAGTCCGGCATCCGGCCGAACCGCTCGGCGAAGGCTTCGAGCTGCGCCGTCAGCTCCATCGCAATGACGTGCCGGTCGTGCCGGCGCAGCAGGGCGCCGCGCAGCTTGCGGCCGAGCGGCAGGAACATCCCGCCATGCAGCGGGTGATAGTGCATCGTCAGCGGCGAGAACGGCGCGGTCAGCGTCGCGTGAAGTCCGATGGCGCAGCCGGGATTGTCGGCGGTGGCGTCGAGCAGCGCGCGGACATCGTCGCGGCCGATCGCACTCCCCACCATCATCACCGAGGTGGCGTTGATGCGCCGGCGTTCGATCAGATCGCGGATCGCGCGGTTGACGCCGGGGCTGATGCCGTAATCGTCGGCGCACAGCCAGATCCGCCGTGGCGCAGCCTCGCTCATTCGGCCGCGGTCTGTTTGGCCGGGCTGGCGTCGGCGGCCGGGTCTGAATGCCGGACGGTGTGCTCGGCGACGAAGTAGATCGGCCGCGCCTTCAGCTCGGACAGGATCTTGCCGATATACTCGCCGACGATTCCGATCATCAGCAGCTGTACGCCGCCGATCGTCATCATGCCGACCATCAGCGACGGATAGCCGGGCACGGATTTGCCGTCGATCCAAGTCTCCCACAGGATCGACAGGCCGAACAGAAACGCGCCGATCGCCAGCGCCGCGCCGAGCGCGCTGGCGATCCGCAGCGGGGCCACCGAGAACGAGGTCAGCCCTTCGATCGACAGGCCGATCAGCCGGCCGGCGCTGAACGTCGTGAAACCGTGCGCGCGCGGCTCCGGCTCGTAGTCGACGCGGAACTGACGAAAGCCGATCCAGCTCGCCAGCCCCTTGAAGAAACGATTGCGCTCGGGGAGTTGCTTCAGCGCCGCCGCCGCGCGCGGCGACAGCAAACGGAAATCGCCGGCGTCTTCCGGAATTTTCTGCCGTGCGCCCCAATTGATCAGCGCGTAGAAGCCGCGCACCGCGGCGCGGCGCAGCCGCGGCTCGTGGTCGCGATGCGCCTTGGCGGTGTAGACGACATCGTAGCCGTCATCGATCCAGTGCGAGACCAGCTTTTCGACCATCTCCGGCGCGTGCTGGCCATCGCCGTCCATGAACAGCACCGCGCCGCGGCGCGCGTGATCGAGGCCGGCGAGGAGCGCCGCCTCCTTGCCGAAATTGCGCGACAGCGACACCATCTGGACGTCGATGCCGTTGGCGGGAAGGTTGCGGGCGATGCTCAGCGTCGAGTCCGAGCTGCCGTCGTCGACATAGACGACCTCACAGGCCAGCGCGTAGCGTTGCCGCAGCGTGTTCGCCAGCGCCGAGAGGCGCTGATGCAGCGCCTGCAGTCCGGCGGCCTCGTTAAAGACCGGCACGACGATGGACAGCCCCGCCGCAGCGGCGCTTTCGCCGCCGTTCAGACCTGAGACGTCACTACCTGGCTTCATCGGTCGGTCCCGGCTTCGTGTCGTGCGTTGCAAGTGCCCATGGTTATATGGTGCCGGAGCGGCGCTGTCGCCATGTCGGCGGAACCCTCACCCCGGATTATTGACGCAGGAATGCTGCAAGTTTGCTGAACAGCGGATTGTCCTTGTCGAGCACGTAGTCGAGCGACGCGACCGACACCGTGTCGGCGCCGTGGTCGCGCAGGAAGCTGCCGAGCCCGTAGATCTGCGCCGGCGGGCAGTGCAGCGTCAGCATTCCCGACGAGGTCGGGCCGCCGAACGGCGACACCACGCCGAACCGCTTGTGCGCCTCCGCGAGCAGCCCGTCGTTGCAGCCTTTGAAGCGGGTGCGGACTTCCTTGTACTTGCTGGCGCGGGCGCGCGCGGCGATGTGGTCGAGGATCACCCGCGCGGTCTCGCGCGCCTCGTCCGACCAGTCGGCGTCGCGCGCGGCGACCAGATTGGCCTGGCTGCGCAGCATTACGCCGTCGTCGAGCACCTTGAGGCCGTTGGCGGCGAGCGTCGCGCCGGTTGTGGTGATGTCGACGATCATCTCGGCGGTGCCGACCGCGGGTGCGCCCTCGGTGGCGCCGGCGCTTTCGACGATGCGATAGTCGACGACGTTGTGGGCGGCGAAGAAGCCGCGGGTCAGGTTGATGTATTTGGTCGCGACCCGCATCCGGCGATTGTGCTGGGCGCGGAAGCCGGTGGTGACGTCGTCGAGATCCGCCATGGTGCGGACGTCGATCCACGCCTGCGGCACCGCGACGACGACATTGGCGTAGCCGAAGCCGAGGCCGTCGATCATCAGCACGCGCTGATCGGCGTCGGCGATGCTCTCGCGCAGCAGGTCTTCCCCGGTGACGCCGAAATGCACCGAGCCGCGCGCCAGATTGGCGGCGATTTCGCTGGCCGACAGATACGCGACCTCGACATTGTCGAGGCCCGCGATGGTGCCGCGATAGTCGCGGGCGCCGCCGGGCTTCGACAGCGCCAGACCCGCGCGGGCAAAGAACGCCTCGGCGTTTTCCTGCAGGCGGCCCTTGGAGGGGACCGCAAGAACGAACGGCGCGGTCATGACGCGCTCCCAGTTTTGGCGGGGCCGGACTGCGTCATCGCCTCGATCCAGATCGAGAAGCCGACCGCGGGGATCGGCGCGGCGGCGCCGAGCTGAGTCATCAACCCATCATAGCGCCCGCCGGCGACCAGCGGATCGTCGCCGTTGCCGGCGCGGTGCAGTTCGAATTCGAACCCGGTGTAGTAGTCGACGCCGCGGCCGAATGAGGTCGAGAACCGGGTTTTCTTCAGATCGACGCCGTGCGCGGCCATGAAACCGATCCGGCTCTCGAACTGATCGATCGCCGGCTCGATCGCGAGCTTGGCGTCGGCGGCAAGCGCGCGCAGCTGCGTCAGCGCCTCGTTCGGATCGCCGCTGATCGCGAGAAAGCGTTGAATTTTCTGCAGCGCGTCGCGCGGCAAGGCGCCGCTCTTCAGCGTCGACTGTTCGAGGAAGCGGTCGGCGATCTCAGCGACCGAGCGGCCGCCGAGCGTGGTCGCGCCGGCGATCGACATCAGGTCGGTGACCAGCGCCAGCGCCGCCTTGCGGTCGGAGCCGGCCAGCGCCGCGAGCACGCCCTCATATTCGTTGCCGCCGGAGGTCGCGAGCGTCAGCCGCTCGAGGTCCTGCGCGAGGCTCACCTTGCGGTTGAAATCCTTCATCAGCCGCCGCCGCCACACCGGATACAGGCCGAGCGCATCGATCAGCGCGGAGAACAGCGCGACGTCGCCGGTGCGGATGTCGACCTCGCCGACGCCGAACGCCGTCGTGGCTTCCAGTCCCAGCGCCAGCATCTCGGCGTCGGCCGCGGCGCGGTCCTGGCGGCCGAATGATTCGATCCCGGCCTGGAGAAACTCGCTCGGCTTGCCGCTGCGCTGCCGGAACACCGGGCCGAGATAACAGAAGCCGGTCGGCTGACCCGCGCCCGGCGAGGCGAGATAGTCGCGCGCCACGGGAATCGTCAGGTCGGGCCGCAGGCACAGCTCTTCGCCGCTGCCGTCGGTGGTGAGGTAGAGGTTCTTGCGGATATCCTCGCCGGAGAGGTCGAGGAACGGCTCCGCAGGCTGCAGGATCGCCGGTTCGGCCCGGACATAGCCGGCCTTGGTGAACGATTGCAGCAGCGCCTCCGCCCACTCGGCGGATCCGGTCGCTCGAGCGGCGGCGGTCTTGGTCATTGTCGAAATTCCTGCGATCCCGGGCAGGGAAGGGGCAAAATGATGGTCGGCGCAGCCCTTAACACGGTCCGATCGGAGTTTCGACCGTCATCGCAGCGGTCTGTGGAGGCGGTCCGGCGTCAATGGTCGAATGCGACCTTGAGCGCTCTCGGTTCCGACCGGATCAGGACCGAACCGCCAGATCTTTGTTTTAACGCGTTTCTTCACGCGCATCGGTTCTCAATGCGCTCGCCAATAATCTAATTGTCGCTCCAGTCGCCGATCACGGCCTGGACCAGCGCCAGCGCCGCGACCGCGGCGGTGTCGGCCCGCATGATCCGCGGCCCGAGCGCCAGCCGCAGAATGTTCGGCTGCCGCAGCAGCAGCTCACGTTCCTCGTTGGAAAATCCGCCTTCCGGGCCGACCAGCAGGTCGATTCCCTGCGCCGCTGCGGGGCGGGCGCCCTGCAGCGCCGCGACCGGATCGGCGATCTCCGCGTCCTCGTCGCAGAACGCCAGCAGACGGCCGCCATCGGCGCGCGCGGCGAGCCAGCGCTCCAGCGCGATCGGCTCCTCGACCGCTGCGACGCTGAGAATGCCGCATTGTTCGGCCGCCTCGATCGCATTGGCCCGCATCCGGTCGGTGTTGAGCCGGTGCACCTGGGTGTGCCGCGTCAGCACCGGCTGCAGCCGGCCGGCGCCCATTTCGACGGCCTTCTGCGTCATATAATCCAGCCGCGAATGCTTCAGCGGCGCAAACACATAGGTGAGGTCGGGCAGGCGATCCTGCGGACGGGTCTGGTCCGTCACCTCCAGTTCCTCGGGTCGCTTGCGGCCGGCAATCGCGGCGCGCCATTCGCCGTCGCGGCCGTTGAAGGTCAGAACGGGCGCGCCTGCGCCCAGCCGCAGCACATTGCCGAGATAATTGCTCTGGTCGCGATCGAGCGGCACTCGTGCACCGGGGGCGAGCGCGGCGTCGACGAACAAACGGGGGCTGCGAAAATCATATCGGGACATGGCTTGGTTCCAGCGTCGCTTTTAGTCCAAACATTCAGCAAAATCAGCGGCTAAAGCTAGCGAACCGCCGTGCTGCCGCCCTATTCGACGGGTTGTTAAGGGCCTTCGGGAATCGTAGAAGACCCTTGGCGACGACGGCATCGTCGCGCCAGACGGATTTTTGGGGATTCTTGGGGACCATCGAACCTTGCCGGAGGAGCAGACTTTGATCATCCGACGTTTGATAGTGCCGACGGTCGCCGCCGTCTTCACTTTGCACGCCGTGCAGGCGAATGCCCAAAGCGCATTTCCTGCGCCGCTGCCGAACCAGACTTCCTCGCCGACGCCATCCTCGACGTCGGCATTCCCGGCGCCGTTGCCCGGCCAGTCGGGATCGGCGCCTGCGCAATCGTCACCGTTTCCGCCGGTCAGCGGCGGTGCGTTTCCGGCCGCCGGCGCAGCGCCGATCGCGGGCGGTGCAGGCGGCTTTGCGGCGCCGCCACCGGCTGCGCCGATGGGGCAGCAGGCCGGCGGCGAGGAGTGCATGAACGACTTCGTCAAGCTGCGGCAGGACGCCGAGAAGCGCGGCGCCGCGATTCAGGCGGCCGGCAAGCGCAAGGCCCCCGCTGCGGAAGCCTGCAAGCTGATCGGCGCCTTTGCGGCCGCCGAAACCAAGATGATCAAATACGTGGTCGTTAACTCGAAGAAATGCGGCATCCCGGGCGAGATCGCCGAACAGCTGAAAAAAGGCCATCAGAACACCGAAGGGATGCAGAAGAAGGTCTGCGACATCGCCGCCCAGCAGCAGCAGCGCGGTCCGGCTGGACCTAGTCTGGCCGACGTGCTCGGCTCGTCGTCCGCGACGCCCGAGGCGAATGCCTCGGCCAAGAAGTTCGGCGGCACGACCTTCGACACGCTGAACGGCAACGTGCTGCAGCGATGAGCGGCGTCCCGATCAGCGGCGCGACGGCGCCAGTTGCCGATTCGACCGGCAACTGGGTCGACAGCCACGCGCCGGAATGGTCGCGGCCCTATTTGCGTCTGGCGCGGTTCGATCGTCCGATCGGCTCCTGGCTGCTGCTGCTGCCGTGCTGGTGGTCGGCGGCGCTGGCGGCCGGCATCGCCAAGGATCTCAGCCACCTCGCGCTGTTCTGCGCGCTGTTTTTCGTCGGCGCGTTCGTGATGCGCGGCGCCGGCTGCACCTGGAACGACATCACCGACCGCAATCTCGACGGCAAGGTCGAGCGCACCCGGTCGCGGCCGATTCCATCGGGGCAGGTCACGGCCAGGCAGGCCGCCGCCTTCATGGTGCTGCTGTCGCTGATCGGTCTGGCGGTGCTGCTGCAGTTCAACGCTTTCGCGATCGCGACCGGCATCTCGTCGCTGATCATCGTCGCGGCCTATCCGTTCATGAAGCGGATCACCTATTGGCCGCAGATCGTGCTCGGTCTCGCCTTCTCGTGGGGCGCGCTGATGGGCTTCGCCGTCACCTTCGCGCGGCTCGATCTGGTGGCCTTCGTGCTCTACGCCGGTTCGATCGTGTGGGTGGTCGGTTACGACACGATCTACGCGCACCAGGACGCCGAGGACGATCTCATGATCGGCATCAAGTCCACCGCGCTGCTGTTCGGTGCGAAGACCCAGACCGCGCTGCTGATCCTGTACGGCCTCGCGGTGACGCTGATCGGCTCAGCCTTGATGCTGGCGGGCTCCGGATGGCTCGGCTGGATCGGTCTCGCCGCCTTCGCGATTCATCTCGGCTGGCAGATCGTGCGGCTCGACATTCGCGACAGCAGGCTGTGCCTGAAACTGTTCAAGTCGAATCGCGACGCCGGCCTGCTGCTGTTCATCGGCCTCGTCTGCGACGCGGTGCTGCGGACGATGGCGTAACGCCGCCGCAGCCGGACTTACCTTGGCGGGATTTTTTTGAGCGCCGCGGCGCTGCTCGCCGCAGGATGGGGCGTGTTACGAGGCCGGAACCCCGATGAGGTTCCGCCGACCTGACGTGCGGACATCACGAAATTCTTCAGACCGGTCCACACGAGACCGGTCGGCCTGTCCACATTATAGCGTTTTCGAACGAAGTGGGCACCGGTTCGTGTGAAGAAAACGCGTCAAAACAATAATGAGAGCTCCGGTTCTGATTCTATCAGAACCGGAAAAGCTCTAGCGTGAGTAGCTCGGCGAGCGCTCGTCCGGCCTTCAATGCCGGGCGATGATTTCGCGCTCGCCCGCGTAGCTGCGCGGCGCATTGAGGAGCGCGCCGGTGCGTCGACGCATCAGAAAACGGGGGCGGCGGCGGCTCATCACGCTGTGGCGGCGGCGGCGTTGCGAGGCCTCGCGCGGGGTGTCGTCGGGCAGTTGCGGCAGTGCGAAGATTTCGCTCCACAGCGCCCAGGCGCGTTCGATCTCGTCGTTGTCGCTGCTGATACACAGCGGCACTGACAGCGACGGATCGCGATGCACCAGCATCAGCATCCGGCCGTCGTCGAGCCCGCGGCAACCGACGCCGCGGAAGTCGCTGACGCGCACCTTGATCGCCATCCGCATCCCGGCCACGGCGCGGTGCAGGATCACGCGTTCGCGATGCAATTCGATTTGCCGGACGCCGCCGTCGGCACGCGTATCGTGCGCATCGTAGCGGATCGGCAGTGAGAGAGGGTCGAGCCGTAGAGCACGGCTCGACCCGGCGGGATTACGCCCGCCTGTTGCTGTTTGACGCCTCACGGCTTTGTTCTCCCCGCCGGAGTTATGTGTCCGGTCGATGGGTGAAGCTTGCCAGAGCCGTGTCCGGAATCGCTTAAAAAGGCTGGTTAATCGAAACTTGCGCGGGCTGCATCGGCGCGCATGATTGACAGAAGCTTGGCCAGCATGATTGACGGAAGCTTGCGCAAACCCCGACAATGATTTGTTCCTGCGTCGCGCAAAGTGCTTGAAGTCCGCGTCGAACAGGCACATCTGTGAAGTCTCCGGATCGTTGTCCGGGCTCGCCGTCATTGCTTCCAGCCGCAGGATTTTCGTTTGTGAACTCTTCACCAAGCGCGCGATCGTCGTCTTCGACATCCGGGGATCAGGACCTGTTCGATCAGTCCGCGCTGAGTACGCTGGCGCAACGTCTGGTCGATGCGGCGTTGCGCGCCGGCGCCGATCAGGCGGATGCTGTCGCGGTGCGCGGCGTCTCGCATGGCGTCGAAGTACGCGATGGACGGATGCAGGAATCCGAGCGCTCCGAAGGCGACGACGTCGGCCTGCGCGTGCTGGTCGGCCGCCGCCAGGCGGTGGTCTCGACCAACGACATCACCGGCGACGGCGTGTCCAAACTCGCCGAGCGCGCGGTGGCGATGGCGCGCGTGGCGCCGGACGACAAATATGTCGGCCTCGCCGATCCGGCCTTGCTGGCCCGCGATTTTCCCGAGCTCGATATGCTCGATCCGCAGACGCCGTCGACTGCGGAACTGGAACGCCGGGCGCGCGAAGCCGAGCAGGCTGCGCTCGCGGTCAAGGGCGTCAGCAAATCGGGCGGCGCATCGGCGTCGTCGGGCATCGGCGGCATGGTGCTGGTGACGTCGACCGGCTTCCACGGCGCCTATCTGCGCTCGAGCCAGGGCATCTCGATGACCGCGATCGCCGGCGACGGCACCGGCATGGAGCGCGACTATGAATACACCACGGCGCCGCACGCCGAGGACCTGATGTCGCCGGAAACCGTCGGCCGCGTCGCCGGCGAACGCACCGCGGCGCGGGTGAATCCGCGCAAGGTCGAAACCTGCAAGGTGCCGGTGATCTTCGATCCGCGCGTCGCCGGCTCGCTGGTCGGGCATCTGGTCGGCGCCGCCAACGGCGCCTCGATCGCGCGAAAAACCTCGTTCCTGAAAGATCGTCTCGGCGAGAAGCTGTTCCGCGACGGCATCCGCATCATCGACGATCCGCTGCGCAAGCGCGGGCTGCGCTCGCAGGCGTTCGATGCCGAGGGCGTCGCGGTGAAGGAACTGGCGATCGTCGATGACGGGGTGTTGACCACCTGGCTGCTCGACTGTGCGACAGCGCGCGAACTCGGGCTGACCACCACCGGCCATGCGCATCGCGGCGTGTCCTCGTCGCCGTCGCCCGGCCCCTATAATCTGCATCTCGAAGGCGGCGCGATCAGCCCCGCCGAACTGATGAGCGATATCAAGCAGGGCTTCTACGTCACCGATCTGATCGGCTCCGGCGTCAATGGCGTCACCGGCGACTACAGCCGCGGCGCCGCCGGGTTCTGGATCGAGAACGGCGAATGCACCTATGCGGTCAGCGAAGTCACCATCGCCGGCCATCTGATCGCGATGTACAAGACGCTGACGCCGGCCAACGATCTGACCTTCCGCTACGGCGTCAATGCTCCGACGCTGCGGATCGAGGGGCTGACGATTGCCGGACGCTAGTCCCGACATCCAACATAGCGAGGTCGCGTCGCGCGATGCAGCGCTGCTGGCCGACACGGTCCGCGAGGCCGGCGCGCTGGCGCTGTCGATGTTCCGCACCGAGCTGCGCAACTGGACCAAGGGCGCGTCGTCGCCGGTGTCGGAGGCCGACATCGCCGTCAACGACCTGATCCGCGAGCGGCTGCAATCCGCGGTTCCGGATTACGGCTGGTTGTCGGAGGAGAGCGTCGACGAGCCTGCAAGGCTGGACAAGCAAAGGGTGTGGATCATCGACCCGATCGACGGCACCCGCTCCTATCTCGCCGGCCGCGAGGATTGGTGCGTCTCGGCGGCCCTGGTCGAAAACGCGTCGCCGATTCTCGCGGTGGTATTCGCACCCGTCACCAACGAGTTCTTTTTCGCCGCGCGCGGCGCCGGCGCCACGCTCAATGGGGGAACGATTCGCGCCAGCGCCGGCGCGGAACTCGATTCCGTCAAGGTTGCGGGTCCGAAGCCGCTGATCGAGCGGTTGGCCTTGCCGGAAAGCACGCAGATTCTTCCACGGATCGGCTCGTTGGCGCTGCGTTTATGCGGCGTCGCCGATCATCGACTTGACGTCGCATTCGCAGGTGGGCAAAGCCGCGACTGGGATCTTGCCGCGGCCGATTTGATCGTGCACGAAGCGAATGGTACACTAACGACTCTCGCGGGTGATCCCATCGTCTACAACCGTCCCGAGGTCACGCATGGGGTGCTGGTGGCCGCAGGGCGTGATCGTCATGCTCGCATCGTCGAGCATTTTCGCAGCCGTTCTGTGAGCTGAACCCGCGTCTGCCCGTTTGCCGCTGAGGAACCTTGATGCCCGACAATGCGCAGCAATTGCTTCACCTCGTTATCGGAGGCGAGCTGGAGGATCTCGAGAACGTCACCTTCCGCGACCTCGAGAAGGTCGACATCGTCGGGGTGTTTCCAAGCTACGCGTCCGCATTCGCGGCGTGGAAGGCCAAGGCCCACCAGACTGTCGACAACGCCCATATGCGCTACTTCATCGTTCATCTCCACCGCCTGCTGGATCCCGGCCAGGACGCAAAGCTGGCGCATTGACGGGGCTCGCACGGCGATGACGGGCGCGTCCACTCCGCGGTGGCAGACGGGGCCTTCGTTGGCCGAACCGTTGCCGATGACGCTGCGCGTGTATCAAAAACTCACGGCCGGGTTTGCGCCGCTGGCCACGCTGCTGATCAAGCGTCGGCTCAAGCAGGGCAAGGAAGAGGCGGCGCGCGTCGACGAGCGCCGCGGCGTCGCCGCGCATGTGCGGCCGCACGGGCCGCTGGTGTGGATCCACGGCGCCAGCGTCGGCGAAGTGCTGGCCGCGGCCGGTCTGATCGAGCGGCTGCGCGCGCTCAACCTGCGCATTCTACTAACCTCCGGCACCGTGACCTCTGCGTCGGTGGTGGAAAAGCGGTTTCCGCCGGACATCATCCATCAGTTCATTCCCTACGACGCGCCGCGTTTCGTGGCGCGCTTTCTCGATCACTGGCAGCCGTCGCTGGCGCTTTTCATCGAATCCGATCTGTGGCCGAACCTGATCCTCGCGTCCGCCGCGCGACGGCTGCCGATGGTGCTGATCAACGGCCGGATGTCGCAACGTTCGTTCCCGCGCTGGCGGCGTGCCGCGGCGACGATCGGCACGCTGCTCGGCAAGTTCGATATCTGCCTCGCGCAGTCGCGGATGGATGCCGAGCGGTTTTCGGCGCTCGGCAGCCGCAACGTCATCACCACCGGCAATCTCAAGATGGATGTCGATCCGCCGCCGGCCGATCCGGCGCGGCTGGAGCGGCTGATGGCAGTGACGCGCGGCCGGCCGGTGATCGTCGCCGCCTCGACCCATCCGGGCGAGGAGGAAATCCTGCTCGACGTCCACCGCACGCTCACCGGCGTGTTCCCGACGCTGCTCACCGTGATCGTGCCGCGGCATCCGCATCGCGGCGAACAGATCGGCGGGCTGGTCGAGGCCGTCGGCTTGCAGACCGCGCTGCGCTCGCGCGAGCAGCTTCCGACCGCGGCGACCGCGGTCTATGTCGCGGACACCATGGGCGAACTCGGCCTGTTCTATCGGCTGGCGCCGATCGTGTTCATGGGCGGCTCGCTGATCGAGCATGGCGGCCAGAATCCGATCGAGGCGGTCAAGCTCGGCGCGTCGATCGTGCACGGCCCGCACGTCTCGAATTTCAGCGATGTCTATCGTGCGCTCGACGACGAAGGCGGCGCGTTCACTGCGGGCGACGTCGATGCGCTGGTGCGCCGGTTCGGGCAGCTGCTGTCCGACGACCACGCGCGCCAGACCTCGATCGATGCCGCCACGGCCGTGGTCGAGCGGCTCGGCGGTGCGCTCGACCGCACGCTCTCCGCGCTCGAGCCCTATCTGCTGCAATTGCAGATCGAGCAGGGCGCCGCCGATGCGTGAGCCGGCCTTCTGGCACCGGCCTCCCTCCCTGCTGTCACGCTTGCTGCTGCCGTTCGGCGCGGTGTATGGCGAAGTCACCGCCGCGCGAATGCAGAAGGTTGGCATCGAGACCGGCGTGCCGGTGCTCTGCGTCGGCAACTATCATCTCGGCGGCGCCGGCAAGACGCCGACGACGCTGGCGCTGGTTCAATTACTTCGCGACCTCGGCGAACATCCGGTGGTGCTGAGCCGCGGCTATGGCGGCCGGCTGCGCGGACCGATCCTGGTCGATGCGAAACGTCACAGCGCAGCCGATGTCGGCGACGAGCCGTTGATGATGGCGCGAACGGCGTCGGTGGTGGTCGCGCGCGAGCGGACCGACGGCGCGGCGCTGGCGCGCTCGCAGGGCGCGACCGTCATCGTCATGGACGACGGCTTCCAGAATCCGGCGCTGGTCAAGGATGCTTCGCTGATCGTGATCGACAGCCGGCGCGGGGTCGGAAATGGCTGCGTGTTTCCCGCCGGCCCGCTGCGCGCGCCGCTGCCGCTGCAGGTCGCCCGCACCGATGCGATGATCATCGTCGGCAACGGCCAGGCTGCCGATGCGGTCGCGGCGCAGATCGCCGCGCGCGGCGGTCCTGTGCTGCGCGCCCGTCTGACGCCCGACGAGACGTCTCTGGAGAGGCTGAAAGGCCGGCGCGTGCTCGCCTTCGCCGGCATCGGCGATCCGGCGCGGTTCTTCGCGACGCTGCGCGCCAGCGGCGTCGAGATCGCGGAGCAGCGGGCGTTTCCAGATCACCACCCGTTCACCGCGGATGAACTCGCGAGCCTCGCCGACAGCGCGCGGCGCGGCGGTCTGACGCTGGTGACGACCGAGAAGGATCTGGCGCGGATCGGGCCGGACGCAGCATCGCTCGGCAGCGATCTCATGGCGTTGGCGGTGACGCTGGTGGTCGAGGAGGAAGCCCGGCTGCGGCGCTTCTTGCTCGAACGGATCAATCAGGCGCGCACGAAGCAGTTCGCCCGATAGCGTTTTCGAGCCAAGTGGGTACCGGTTCGCGTGAAGAAGACGCGTCAGATCAGCGGCTTCGCCGCCATCGGATAATGCCGTTGCAGCACCGCGATCGGCGTGGCGTAGGCTTCCTTGAGATCCACGCTCCAGTACTTCAGCTCGTCGAGCGGAATCTGCACCCCGGTCACCGCGCAGCGGACATAGGTGCCTGGCGAAATCACCCGGAAATCCCCATCCAGATACTGCACCTGCGCTTCGCCCGAGCCCGAAGGGCTAAATTTGTTCAGCACGGCTGATCTCCCAAAATACCGCCACCAGCGAAGCGCCGCTCCGCGGCCCGCGGCCGATGCCTCACACAGATAGAACGGCCGAGCCCGGTTGCAAACCACCGAGTTGTGATGAAATCGCTGTTTTGTCGCATGTTAACCTGCATCGATAGGGCGCTCGCCGGCCGACCGGGGTCCGCGCCGGGATTTTGACGATGCGCCTGCCTCTGTTGTTGCAGATCGGGATTCTGCTCGCCGCGGGACACGCCGCTGTCGCCGCGCCGGCGCCCGAAAGGGTGGATATCGCCGGCGCCAACGGCAAGCTCAGCGCGCTCTTGTACAAGCCCGACGGCGACGGGCCGTTTCCGGCGGTCATCGCGCTGCATGGCTGCGGCGGCCTCGCCGGCAAATCGGGTCCGATCAAGCGGCGTTACGCCGATTGGGCTGAGCAATTGCTGAAATCCGGTCATGCCGTGCTTCTGCCGGACAGCTACGGCTCCCGCGATCTCGGCCCGCAATGCCACGCCAAGACCCCCCGCGTGCTGGCGCGGCGCGAGCGACTCGCCGACATCCTCGCGGCGCGGCACTGGCTCGCGCAGCAGCCCTGGACCGCGCGTCAGCGCATCGGCCTGATCGGCTGGGACAATGGCGCCAGCGCGTTGCTGTGGGCGGTTCGCCCGCAAACCGCGCCCGGCAAGGGCGAGCCGGACTTCCGCTCGGCGGTCGCGTTCTATCCGGATTGCCGGACATCGTCCCGGCTGGGGTGGAGCGCCCGGGCGCCGACGCTGGTGCTGATCGGCAGCAGCGACGATATCAGCTCGCCGAGCGCGTGCCGGTCGATGGTCGACGGCGCGCAAGGCCGCAGCGCCCTGGCCCGGATGGTGGTTTATCCGGGGGCGTATCACGAGTTCGACCACATCGGCGTCACGCCGCATCTCACCAGCGCCAACGACCCGAGCGTGCCCGAACAGGGCCACCTCGGCTTCGATCCCGCCGCGCGCAGCGACGCCGAGAAGCGCGTGATGCACTGGCTGGGACGGTGAGTCCGGAAGTCACGACGGCCTCAAGTAGGGAGCATCATCTTTTCCGAAAACCGGAGTCCGCTGTTCGGGGCCATGCTCTAGAACAGCGACCCCTGATCGACCGGCTTCGGCGTGCGCTTTTGCGTTGGTTTGGACGCTGGCGTCGTCGGCTTTGCTGGTTCGCCGGCATGGCCGCCATCCGCCGTGACGCCGACGCGGCCGTCGGCGAATTCGACGCTGAGTTGCGCGCCGGCGCTCACCGCCGCGGCGGCGTGGACGGCGCGGCCGTCGGCGTCGCGCACCAGTGCGAAGCCGCGCGCCAGCACACCGCGATAGGACAGGGCGGTCAGCAATTTGCCGGATTGCGTCAAGCGCGCCTGCTGACGATCGAGCAGCGTCGTCAGCGCACGCCGCGCGCGCTCGGCGAGCCGCTGCATCCGCTCGCGCTCGCGCGCGATGCGCATCCGCTGCGCTTGCTCATTGGCGAGTTTCGAGGCCTGCAGCCGGATCGCGAGACCGTCGAAGCGGTCGCGGCGATGGCGCAGCGTGGCGCGGGCGCCATGCTTCAGCCGTTCGCCGGTGATGCCGAGCCGCTGCGCGCTGTGGCTGACCTGCGCCCGCAGAACGTTGAGGGTGATGCCCGCCGCGGCCTTGGCGAAGCGGCGATGATGCGCATGCGTATTGGCGCGCAGCGCCCGCGGCAGCCCCGCCGCCGCCGTGTCGAGCCGTTGCCGCGGGATCGCGAGGAGTTCGCTCGCTGCGGGCAGAGCGCGGGCGGCGGCGCGGAGTTCGTTGCGGCGGGAATCCTGACCGCGCGTCCAGCACAGCATCATCCGCCGCGAAAAGCTCTGCACCTCGACGAATAATTCGGCGCGCACCGGCACCGCCATTTCGGCGGCGGCGGTCGGCGTCGGCGCGCGCTTGTCGGCGGCGAAATCGATCAGCGTCACGTCGGTCTCGTGGCCGACCGCGGAGATCAGCGGGATCATGCTCTCCGCCGCGGCGCGCACCACGATTTCCTCGTTGAACGACCACAGATCCTCGAGCGAGCCGCCGCCGCGCGCGACGATCAACAGATCGGGCCGCGGGATCGGGCCGCCCTCGGGCAGCGCGTTGAAGCCGTGGATCGCGGCCGCAACCTGTTCGGCCGAGCCTTCGCCCTGGACCTTCACCGGCCACACCAGCACCCGGCGCGGGAAGCGGTCTTCCAGCCGGTGCAGAATGTCGCGGATCACCGCGCCGGTCGGCGAGGTGACCACGCCGATCACGTCGGGCAGCCAGGGCAAGAGTTGCTTGCGCGCTTCGTCGAACAGGCCCTCGGCGCCGAGCTTCTTCTTGCGCTCTTCCATCAGCGCCATCAGCGCGCCGATTCCGGCGGGCTCCAGCGCCTCGATCACGATCTGATATTTCGACGAGCCCGGATAGGTGGTGAGCTTGCCGGTGGCGATCACCTCGAGGCCTTCCTGCGGCTTGAACCGCATCCGCCCCGCCACGCCCTTCCAGATCACCGCCTCGATCTTGGCGCTCTCGTCCTTCAGCGCGAAATAGCAGTGCCCGGACGAATGCGCGCCGCGGAACCCGGAGATTTCGCCGCGCACCCGGACATGGCCATAGCTGTCCTCGACCGTCCGCTTCAGCGCCTGCGACAGTTCGGAGACGGTGAATTCGCCGACATTGGCGAGGGTTTCGGGGGCGAGCAGTCGGGCCATGCGATTCGCGAGTTGTTGGGTTGGTGCGGAAAATAGGGGCTTTCGCAGCCGACGCCAACCGGCCGGGGCCACATTGTCCTGCCACGGCCATGCAGCGGCGTGCCGCGCGCGCGCGCTGCAGCCGAATTGCTGCCCGGCTGACGACATATCCACATCCGCGGCTGTCCCCACATTGCCCCGAACCCGCGCCGTGCTACATCCTCGCGCCAGGTCCACGGGGTTACGGTCAGGTTGTCGATGAATATTCTGCTGCTCGGTTCAGGCGGCCGTGAACACGCGCTGGCCTGGAAGATCGCGGCCTCACCTCTGGTCACCAAATTGTGGTGCGCGCCGGGCAATGCCGGGATCGCGCGCGCCGCCACCTGCGTGCCGCTCGACCTCGCCGACCACGCCGCGGTGATCGATTTCTGCAAGGCCAATGCGATCGAATTCGTGGTGGTCGGACCGGAGGCGCCGCTGGTCGCCGGCATCGTCGACGATCTCACAGCCGCCGGCATCAAGGCATTCGGGCCGAGCAGCAAGGCGGCGCAGCTCGAAGGCTCCAAGGGCTTCACCAAGGATCTGTGCAAGGCGCACGGCATCCCCACCGCCGCCTACGAGCGGTTCAGCGATCCGGGCGAGGCCAAGGCCTATATCCGGGTGCAGGGCGCGCCGATCGTGGTCAAGGCCGACGGCCTCGCCGCCGGCAAGGGCGTGGTGGTGGCGATGACGCTGGCCGAGGCGGAAGACGCGGTCGACATGATTTTCGGCGGTGCGCTCGGCGAAGCCGGCGTCGAGGTGGTGGTCGAGGATTTCCTGGTCGGCGAGGAGGCGTCGTTCTTCGTGCTGTGCGACGGCGAGCACGCGCTGGCGCTCGCCACCGCCCAGGATCACAAGCGCGCCTATGACGGCGACAAGGGGCCGAACACCGGCGGCATGGGCGCCTATTCGCCGGCGCCGGTGATGACCGAGGCGGTCTGCAAGCAGGCGATGGAACGGATCATCACCCCGACGCTGAAGGGCATGAAGGCGATGGGGATGCCGTTCAAGGGCGTGCTGTTCGCCGGGCTGATGATCACCGAGGACGGCCCGCAACTGATCGAATACAACGTCCGCTTCGGCGATCCGGAATGCCAGGTGCTGATGCTGCGGATGCTGTCCGACATCGTGCCCGCGCTGCTCGCCTGCGCCGACGGCCAGCTCGCGCATTTCAGCCTGCGCTGGGTCGACGAGCCGGCGCTGACCGTGGTGATGGCGGCGAAGGGCTATCCGGGCGCCTATGAGAAGGGCACCAGGATCGCCGGGCTCGAACGCGCCGAGCAGATTCCGGGCGTGGAGATCTTCCACGCCGGCACCATGGCATCGGGCGACTGGATCCTCGCCAATGGCGGCCGCGTACTCGCGGTGACCGCCTCGGCGAACACGGTGGCGGAAGCGCAACGCCGCGCCTACGAGGCGATCGGCGTGATCAACTGGCCGGAAGGCTTCTGCCGCCGCGACATCGGCTGGCAGGCGGTGGCGCGGGAACGCGGCCGCAAGTAGTTCGGTTGTTCGACGGCTGCCCGAATGCCGGCCTGCTCCCTCTCTTGCTTGCGGGAGAGGGTTGGGGTGAGGGCGACACGAGTAGTGAGGTCGCGTAGTTCGCAGACTCGGCTTCCCCCACCCGGATCGCTGGCGCGATCCGACCTCCCCCGCAAGCGGGAGAGGTTGCGCCGTGCCAGCCGGCCTTGGGATGCGAGAAGTCGTTGGGATGCAAGAGTGAACGTGGGAGGATCCCCGAATGCCCGATCTCGCCGATTTGTTTCCAGGCTTCGGTTCGGAATGGATCAACACCACGTCCGGGCGCATCTTCGCGCGCACCGGCGGCGACGGCCCGCCTTTGTTGCTGCTGCACGGCTTCTCCGAAACCCATGTGATGTGGCATCGGGTGGCGCCGACGCTCGCCGAGCGCTTCAAGCTGATCATCGCCGATCTGCCGGGCTACGGCTGGTCCGACATGCCGGAGAGCGACGCCGCGCACACGCCCTACACCAAGCGGGCGATGGCCGCACAATTGATCGAGGCGATGGAGCAGCTCGGCCACGTGCATTTCGGGCTCGCCGGTCACGACCGCGGCGGCCGCGTCAGCTACCGGCTCGCGCTCGATCATCCGGGACGGCTGTCGAGGCTCGCGGTGCTCGATATCCTGCCGACCTACGAATATTGGATGCGGATGGACAGGGCCTATGCGCTCAAGATCTATCACTGGAGCTTCCTCGCCCAGCCCGCGCCGCTGCCGGAGACGCTGATCGGCGCGAGCCCGGATTTCTATCTGAAGACCACGCTCGCGAGCTGGACGAAGAAGAAGGATCTGTCGTGTTTCGATCCGCGCGCGCTGGAGCATTACCTCGCGCCGTTCCGCGATCCGATGCGGCTCCATGCGATGTGCGAGGATTATCGCGCCGGCGCCGAGGCCGATGTCGCGCATGACAAGGTCGATGTCGACGCCGGCAACACGATCCCGGTGCCGATGCTGGCGCTGTGGGGCGATGCCGGCATCGCCCAATCAGCCGCGACGCCGCTCGACACCTGGCAGAGCTGGGCCAAAGACGTCCGCGGAGGTCCGATCGATTCCGGCCACTTCCTCACCGAAGAAGCGCCGGCGCAGACCGCGAATGCGCTGCTGGAATTTTTCACCGAATCGTAGGGTGAGTGCGCGCTGCACCAGAAATCAGTCGTCATTCGCGGGCTTGACCCGCGAATCCATCGTGCGCGGAGCGCGCCTTCCTTGATGGATGGATCGCCGGGTCGCGCCCGGCGATGACGACCAGTTGTTACTCCGCCGCCTTCTTCGCGAGTTGCGGCTGTTTGCGTCCGAAGTCGGGCGCGGCTTCGTCCTGGCCGATGTCGAGAATGCCGCGGCGGATCGTGCGGGTGCGGGAAAAGTGCTCGAACAGACCTTCGCCGTCGCCGCGACGGATCGCGCGGGTCAGCTTCGACAGGTCCTCCTGGAACTCGCCGAGCATCTCCAGCACCGCGTCCTTGTTGTTCAGGAACACATCGCGCCACATCGTCGGATCGGAGGCCGCGATGCGGGTGAAGTCACGAAAACCGCCGGCGGAGAACTTCAGCACTTCCGAGCGCGTCACGCCTTCGAGCTCCTCGGCCGTGCCTACGATTGTGTAGGCGATCAGATGCGGCAGATGGCTGGTCACCGCGAGCACCAGATCGTGGTGCTCCGGCGTCATGATCTCGACATTGGCGCCGAGCCCGCGCCAGAACGCGGCGAGCTTCTCCGTTGCATCCGCGTCGGTGCCGTCCGGCGGCGTCAGGATGCACCAGCGGTTGATGAACAATTCGGCGAAGCCGGAATCCGGGCCGGAATTTTCGGTGCCGGCGACCGGATGCGCCGGCACGAAATGCACGGTCGACGGCAGGTGCTCGGCCATCGCCCGCACCACCGCGGCCTTCACCGAGCCGACGTCGGAGACGATCGCGCCGGGCTTGAGGTTGTGCGCGATCTCCTGCGCGGCCTCGCCGCAGGCGCCGACCGGGATGCAGAGGATGACGAGATCGGCGTCTTTCACCGCCTCCGCATTGGTCTCGACCACGCGGTCGACCACGCCCAATTCGGCCACCCGCGCCCGCGTCGCCGCGGAGCGCGCGGTGGCGACGATCTCGCCAGCGAGCCCCTGCATCCGCGCGCCGCGCGCGATCGAGCCGCCGATCAGGCCGAAGCCGATCAGCGCCACTTTGGAGAACATCGGCGCAGTCGTCATGGCTGCGCCATGAACTCGCGCAGCCCTTCGATCACCAGCTCGTTGGCCTCGTCGGTGCCGATCGTCATGCGCAGCGCGTGCGGCAAATTGTAGTTGCCGAGCGCACGCAGCACCAGGCCACGCTTGGTCAGGAACGCGTCGGCTTCCGCCGCGGTCTTGCCCTTGGTGGTCGGGAAATGCATCAGCACGAAGTTGCAGACGCTCGGCGTCACCGTCAGGCCGATCTTGGTCAGTTCCTCGGTCAGCTTGTTGCGCCAGGCCTCGGTGTGGGTGCGCGACTTTTCGACATGCGCGCTGTCCTGGATCGCGGCGACCGCAGCGAGCTGCGCCGGCACCGAGACGTTGAACGGCCCGCGGATGCGGTTGACCGCGTCGACAATGTTGGCCGGGCCGAACATCCAGCCGATCCGCAGCGCGGCCAGACCGTGGATCTTGGAGAAGGTGTGGGTCATCACCGTGTTGTCGGTGGTCGCCACCAGCTCGATCCCGATCTCGTAGTCGTTGCGCGAGACGTAGTCGGCATAGGCCGCGTCCAGCACCAGCACGACATGGCCGGGCAGGCCCGCGCGCAGCCGCTTCACCTCGTCGAACGGAATGTAGGTGCCGGTCGGGTTGTTCGGGTTGGCGAGCCAGACGATCTTGGTCTTCGGCGACACCTTGGCGAGGATCGCGTCGACGTTGCAGGTCAGATCCTTTTCCTCGGCGACCACGTTTCTGGCGCCGTTCGCCAGCGTGGCGATCGGGTAGACCAGGAAGCCGTGGGTGGTCGAGATCGCCTCGTCGTCCGGCCCGAGATAAGTGTGCGCCAGCAGATTGAGGATTTCGTCGGAGCCGGCACCGCAGATGATGCGGTCGGGGTCGAGCCCGTAGGCGCGGCCGATCGCCTCGCGCAGCACCCGCGAGGTGCCTTCCGGATAATCCTCGAGATGATCCGCCGCGCTCTTATAGGCCGCGATCGCATGCGGCGAGGGGCCGAACGGCGTTTCGTTGGCGGAGAGCTTGAACACCTTGCGGCCGGGCTCGGCGACCGGGCTCTTGCCGGGGGTGTAGGGCGCAATATCGAGAATGCCGGGATTCGGCACGGGACGGGACATCGTCAACTCCGGAGTGTCAGGCGGCTGAAAGCCGGGCCGTCAGGTCAGGGCCTTGCCGCTCGGGGGCACCGTATAGCGCCTCGCGTGGCTGCCGACGAGGCCCGATGAGCGTACCGAGGCCCCCGCTTCGATCAGGGCAGCCTTGATATGATCGAGGCTGCCGGGGGCGGAAATCGAAACCAGCAGCGCCGCGCCGTCGAAAGCGGTATCCGGCACCGCCACGACCTCGGCCAGCGGCGAGATCGCCCGGGCGATTTCGGCGTTCCAGCCGGACACCCGGATGCTCCAGGTCTCGACCTCCGTCACCATGGCGCTGTCGGCCACCCGCGACACCACGAACACCGGCAGCGCGGCCGGATGGTCGGCGCGCTCGATGAACGGCAGCCGGGCGATGATTTTCGGGGCGCCTGCGGCCTCCAGCGCCAGCCACCACGGGGTGCTGCCGGACGTCGCCGACACCAGCGCGAGGTCGCCCTTGGAGCACGCCACCGCCTCGACCGCCGCCGAGGCGGAGAAATGCGGCACATAGGGCACCGTGAAGCCGAAATGGAACCGGGCGGAGTCCCGCATCGCGGACTCGCCCAGGGACTGGTCGACATGCACCGAAAACGGCGCCTGGACATAGGTGAAGGTGGCGATGATCACCCGCCAGATGCTCTCGACGGTGTCGAGCGGCAGGATGCCTGTGTGGCGCTGGACCAGCCGCCGCATCATATCGGCCTCGCGCGCCGGACGGAACGCCGAGCCGACCTCCTGGGTCTGCTTCACCGAAATCAGCCGGTCGATGATATCGCCGCGCTGCATCAAGAGCTGGTGGACCTGCTCGTCGATGCTGTCGATCTCCTGGCGGAGTTCGGTGAGCGACGGCGGCGAGGGCGGCTGGGTCATTGCTTCAGAACCTTCAGGCGAGACGCGATCCGACCTTCTGCTTAGGAAACCAGACGATTGAAGGCAAAGGAATTTACCCTCGGCACAGGGGCGGCCCCCTAGGTTCACCCTCCCCTGGAGGGGGAGGGTCGCTCGCACAGCGAGCGGGGTGGGGTGGCGAAGAGCTTGTCCTCTGTGCCCGCGGTTCACCCCACCCCGTCCCGCATCCCGCTGGCGCGGGCTGCGTGCCGACCCTCCCCCTCCAGGGGAGGGTGAAGGGAGCCGTCGCCGAGCCAAATATTGACGGCCCGGCCCTTCATGACTAGAGTCCCCGCGATCCCGTGGTCATTTGAGCCGGCCGGCTTGCAGCCACGTTAAACAATTCGCTAAACAGGCCGGGGATAGTTTCGATCCCGGCCGAACCAATGTTCAGGCCGGGTTTTTTATTGGCTCGGCCACTCTTATCTGAGGTCAGCGGAGATACCCTCCGCTGAGGCCGATGGCAGTGTGATGAATGTACATCCGGTAAAGGGACAGCTCGCCGCCAATGGCGAGCGGACGCACGAGGCGGACCATCCGCATTCGCAGGTCGCGCAGTTCGGCGCCGACCAGCCGCTGCGGCTCGATTGCGGCGTCGACCTCGCCCCGTTCCAGATCGCCTACCAGACCTATGGCGAACTCAACGCCGACAAGAGCAACGCCATCCTGGTTTGCCACGCGCTGACGATGGATCAGCACATCGCCAATGTGCATCCGATCACCGGCAAGCCCGGCGGCTGGCTGACGCTGGTCGGCGCCGGCAAGCCGATCGATACCAGCCGCTATTTCGTGATCTGCTCGAATGTGATCGGCAGCTGCATGGGCTCCACCGGCCCGGCCTCGACCAATCCGGCCACCGGCAAACCCTGGGGGCTGGATTTTCCGGTCATCACCATCCCCGACATGGTCCGGGCGCAGGCGATGCTGATCGACCGGCTCGGGATCGAGACGCTGTTCTGCGTGGTCGGCGGCTCGATGGGCGGGATGCAGGCGCTGCAATGGAGCGTGGCCTATCCGGAGCGGGTGTATTCGGCGCTGGCGGTGGCCTGCGCCACCCGGCACTCGGCGCAGAACATCGCGTTCCACGAACTCGGCCGCCAGGCGGTGATGGCCGATCCGGACTGGCGGCACGGCCGCTATTTCGAGGAAGGCTGCTATCCGCATCGCGGCCTCGGCGTGGCGCGGATGGCCGCGCATATCACCTATCTGTCCGACGCCGCGCTGCATCGCAAGTTCGGCCGCAGGATGCAGGATCGCGACCTGCCGACGTTCTCGTTCGACGCCGATTTCCAGGTCGAGAGCTATCTGCGCTATCAGGGCTCGTCCTTCGTCGAGCGGTTCGACGCCAACAGCTATTTGTATCTGACCCGCGCGATGGATTATTTCGACATCGCCGCGGACCACAATGGCGTTCTGGCGGAGGCGTTTCGCGGCACCACGACGCGGTTCTGCGTGGTGTCGTTCACGTCCGACTGGCTGTTCCCGACCTCGGAGTCGCGTGCGGTCGTGCACGCGCTCAACGCCGGCGGCGCGCGCGTGTCGTTCGCCGAGATCGAGACCGACCGCGGCCACGACGCCTTCCTGCTCGACGTGCCGGAGTTCATCGACATCGCCCGCGCCTTCCTGCACTCGGCGGCGACGGCGCGCGGGCTCGGCAAAGCGGGGCGCTGAGATGGCGGTGCAGGAGAGCTTGCCTCTGGAATATTCCGCGCGCCCGGCGCTGCGGGTGCATCGCGCCGACCATCTGCTGGTGTCCGACATGGTCGAGCCCGGCTCCAAGGTGCTCGACGTCGGCTGCGGCGAGGGCGATCTGATGCAGTTGATGGAATCCCGCGGCGTCGATTGCCGCGGCATCGAACTGTCGCGCGAGGGCGTCAATCGCTGCGTCTCGCGCGGCCTCGCGGTGGTGCAGGGCGACGCCGACACCGACCTCGACAACTACAATGATGATGCGTTCGACTACGTGATTCTGTCGCAGACGTTGCAGGCGACGCGGCAACCGAAGGTCGTGCTGGAAAATCTGCTGCGGATCGGCCGCCGTGCGATCGTGTCGTTTCCGAATTTCGGCTACATCAACATGCGGCTGCAATTGCTGATCAACGGTCAGATGCCGCGCACCGAGAATTTGCCGGCGACCTGGTACGACACGCCGAACATCCATTTCTGCACCATCAAGGATTTCGTCGTGCTGTGCGGCGAGATCAACGTCAAGATGGAGCGCGCGGTGGCGCTCGATCGCTACGGCCGGCCGCTGCGGCTCAACGCGCCGTGGTGGTTCTGGAACATGTTCGGCGAGCAGGGCGTGTTCCTGCTCAGCCGCGCGCAGAAGAAGCCGCCCGCGCCCGGAGACTACATCGCGCCCTGATCGATCGCGGATCGCGGTCCTGGTGATACGCGTTGTGGCGAATGAGTGAAACCCGTTGCACGTGCAAGCCGGGTTCCGCCGCCACGAAATGATCTTCTTATCACCGCGGAATCACTGCCTCTGCGCCGCACGAGTCATTCTCTCGCCATCGCTACTCTGTTTACGGCGCCTGCCGGTCGTCACGAGCCGGCGTGTCGATGGAGAGAGTTGCTGTATGGTTGAGTTCACTGCGTTTCGGATGGGTCGCGTTTTCGCATGGGTTCTGGGTGTCGCGACGGTCGCCGCACTGGCGAGCCCCGCATCGGCCCGGCCGATGCATCGTCATCATGGTCACACCGCTTCGCATCACGGCGATCACCACGTGTCGCATCGTGGCTATCACCGGCACCAGCGTCACCAGCGCTACGTCAAGCGTCAGAGCAGTTGGAATCAAACCGGCTTGGCGGCGGACAACGGATTCGCGCAGCCGTTTGGCGTCACGTCGAATAATCAGGCGCAGAGCTACGCGCCGAACGACGCCAGCGGCAGCAGCGCGCCGCGCATGATCAAGCAGCGCGCGCAGCGCCGCTCGGCACGGCAGGCGCCTGAGGCGCAGCAGGCGGCCGAGGCACAGCAGGCGCAGTGGCAGACCTGGAACGGCGGCGGCGGTTCGGGATCGAACCTTGTCGCCGCGGCGCGCAGCTATATCGGCGGCAATCCGACCGGACGCGGCCGCCTGTGGTGCGCGCGCTTCATGAACATGGTGCTGGAGCGTAGCGGCCATCGCGGCACCGGCTCGGATATGGCGAGTTCGTTCGCCCGCTACGGTCAGCGCATCTCCGGCCCGCAGGTCGGCGCCATCGCGGTGATGTCGCGCGGCAAGCGCGGCGGCCATGTCGGCGTCGTCAGCGGCATCGATGCGCGCGGCAATCCGATCGTGGTGTCCGGCAATCACGGCCGGCGCGTCGCCGAGTCGGTGTATTCGAAAGGCCGCATCTACGCCTATGTGATGCCGTCGAGCTGAGAACGCTCGCACTAACCCTCTCCCCTTGCGGGAGAGGGTGGCAGCCGAAGGCTGCCGGGTGAGGGGTCGATGTTAAGCGCGGCCGTCGCGTTCGGTACCCTTCATCCGGCGCTGACGTCGTCAGCGCCACCTTCTCCCACAAGGGGAGAAGGGAAGGCCCGCGCCGCTACGCGACCCCCACTTCATCGCCCTGCGCGATCCGGCCGCCGCTCATCACCTCGGCATAGACCCCGCAATCGGCGTGGCCGAGCTGCTGCTGCAGCGTCTCGGGAATCGTGAGGTCGCGGGCGGCGGTGTCCGGGTCGACATTGGTGGCGGCGCAGCGGACGATGCGCTTCACCACCTTCAGCCGGGCGCCGCCGATCGACAGCGTCTGGCCGAGCAGGTCGAATTCGTGCCAGGCCGGCCAGCCGTCGACATAGAGATTGGCGCGGAAGCGCAGCGGGTCGACCTTTCGCCCGATCATCCCCTCCAGCGCCGCGACGCTGGCCAAATTGATGATCGACACCACTTTCATGGCCACATCCGAGAAGCTGTGGCCGCGGCCTTCCAGCAGCTTCGGCGGCCCACGCAGCTCGTCGGCAAAGTCGGCGGCGAAGAACCGTTCGATGGCGGCGCGGCCGTCATCGGTGGAGATGTCGCCGCTCGCCAGCTCGGCGCCGTTGCGGGTGATCGCCAATCGCCGGCTCGCCGCATCGTAGCGGGTGCGAAGGGCCGCCAGCCGCTCATTGCGCATCAGCATCAGAAAGCGGATCTTCGGGAAATATTTCGGCGCGGCGGGGTCGAAGCCGATCGGCCCGTTCTCGATCGCGAATGCGCGGTCCCCCGGCAGCGTCTGCCCGGTGCTCAGCGCTACCTCCGGCAGCGGCTCCGGTGACAGGCCTTTGACCGGGTAGCGGTAGATCGAGGCGATCGAGGCGGGGATCGAGGCAGGCGTTTCGTTCGGCATGGGGCTGTTTAGGAGATTTCGCCCGGGGCTGTCACGTGCACGAAATTGTGAGGCGCGCCCTTCCGTTCCCGGAACCGATGCCCACATTTCCCTCAAGCCTGCGCCTGCAAAGAGCGAGGCGACGACCGCCGCCGGTTGAGGAATGTCAGCGCGGCCGGCGGAACCCCAATGAAGATGCCGTCCGCGTGCTTTCGAGGCGCCGATGGCAGGCTGAGGGACATCCCAAATGAACATTGAAAAATATACCGAACGTGTGCGCGGCTTCATCCAGTCGGCGCAATCCCTTGCGGTCCGCGAGGGCCATCAGCAGTTTTCGCCGCTGCATATTCTCAAGGTGCTGCTCGACGATTCCGAGGGGCTGGCCGGCGGTCTGATCGACCGCGCCGGCGGCAATTCGCGGGCGATTCTGCAATCCACCGAAGCGGCGTTGTCCAAGATGCCGAAAGTGTCCGGCTCGGGCGCCGGCCAGGTCTATCTGGCGCCTGCGACGGCGCGGGCGTTCGACGCCGCCGAGCAGGCCGCCGAAAAGGCCGGCGACAGCTTCGTCACCGTCGAGCGGCTGCTGCTGGCGCTGGCGCTCGATCGGGAGAGCGACGCCGGGCAGTTGCTCGCCAAGGGTGGCGTCACCCCGCAAAATCTCAATTCGGCGATCAACGCGCTGCGCAAGGGCCGCACCGCGGATTCGGCCACCGCCGAGAACGCCTATGACGCGCTGAAGAAATATTCCCGGGATCTCACCCAGGCGGCGCGTGACGGCAAGCTCGATCCGGTGATCGGCCGCGACGAGGAAATCCGCCGGACGATTCAAGTTCTGTCGCGCCGGACCAAGAACAATCCGGTGCTGATCGGCGAGCCCGGCGTCGGCAAGACCGCGATCGTCGAGGGTCTGGCGCTGCGCATCCTCAATGGCGACGTGCCGGAGAGTCTGAAGGACAAGAAGCTGCTGTCGCTCGATCTCGGCGCGCTGATCGCAGGCGCGAAATATCGCGGCGAGTTCGAGGAGCGGCTGAAGGCCGTGCTCTCCGAGGTCACCTCGGCCGAGGGCGGCATCATCCTGTTCATCGACGAGATGCACACGCTGATCGGCGCCGGCAAGGCCGATGGCGCGATGGACGCCTCCAATCTGCTGAAGCCGGCGCTCGCCCGCGGCGAGCTGCATTGCATCGGCGCCACCACGCTCGACGAATACCGCAAGCATGTCGAAAAGGACGCCGCCCTGGCGCGCCGGTTCCAGCCGATCTTCGTGTCGGAGCCGACGGTCGAGGACACCGTCTCGATCCTGCGCGGGCTGAAGGACAAATACGAACAGCACCACGGCGTGCGCATTTCCGATTCGGCGTTGGTGGCGGCCGTCACGCTGTCGAACCGCTACATCACCGACCGCTTCCTGCCCGACAAGGCGATCGACCTGATGGACGAGGCCGCTGCCCGCCTGAAGATGCAGGTCGACTCCAAGCCGGAAGAACTCGATTCGATGGACCGCGAGATCGTGCGGCTGAAGATCGAGCAGGAGGCGCTGAAAAAGGAGACCGACACCGGCTCCAGGACCCGGCTGGTGACGCTGGAGAAGGAGCTTGCGGATCTCGAGGAGAAATCCGCCGCGCTGACGGCGCGCTGGAGCGCGGAGAAGAACAAGCTGTCCGACGCGCAGAAGCTGAAAAGCGAGCTCGACGGGCTCCGGCTCGAACTGGCCGATGCGCAGCGCCGCGGCGAGTATCAGCGCGCCGGCGAGCTGGCCTATGGGCGGATTCCCGAGCTGGAGAAGAAGCTCGCCGACATCGAGGCGAACGAGAACGCCGGCGAGATGATGGAGGAGGCGGTCACCGCCAACCATATCGCCCAGGTGGTGTCGCGCTGGACCGGCGTGCCGGTCGACAAGATGCTCGAGGGCGAGAAGGAAAAGCTGCTGCGGATGGAGGACCAGATCGGCAAGCGCGTGGTCGGCCAGTTCGAGGCCGTTCATGCGGTGTCGACCGCGGTGCGCCGCGCCCGCGCTGGGCTGCAGGACCCGAACCGGCCGATGGGCTCGTTCATGTTCCTAGGCCCGACCGGCGTCGGCAAGACCGAGCTGACCAAGGCGCTCGCGCAATATCTGTTCGACGACGAGACCGCGATGGTCCGACTCGACATGTCGGAATACATGGAGAAGCATTCGGTCTCGCGGCTGATCGGCGCGCCTCCGGGCTATGTCGGCTATGACGAGGGCGGCGCGCTCACCGAGGCGGTGCGACGGCGGCCGTATCAGGTGGTGCTGTTCGACGAGATCGAGAAGGCGCATCCGGATGTGTTCAACGTTCTGCTGCAGGTGCTCGACGACGGCCGCTTGACCGACGGTCAGGGCCGCACCGTCGACTTCCGCAACACGCTGATCGTGATGACCTCGAATCTCGGCAGCGAGTATCTGGTCAACCAGCCGGAGGGCGAAGACACCGAGATGGTGCGCGAGCAGGTGATGGGCATGGTGCGGGGGCATTTCCGCCCCGAATTCCTCAACCGCGTCGACGAGATCATCCTGTTCCACCGGTTGCAGAAGACCGAGATGGGGCGGATCGTCGATATCCAGCTCGGCCGGCTCGCCAAGCTGCTGGAGGACCGCAAGATCGTGCTCGATCTCGATCCCGCGGCGCGCGACTGGCTCGCCGAAAAGGGTTGGGACCCCGCCTATGGGGCGCGTCCCCTGAAGCGCGTGATCCAGCGCCACGTCCAGGACCCGCTCGCCGAAATGATCCTCGACGGCACGGTCAAGGACGGCGACCAGGTCGCGATCTCGACCGAAGGCGGCGCGCTGACCTTCAACGGCCAGCCCCCGCACGGCGCCGACATCGCGCCGTTCACCGGCCGGCCGCCGAAGCGGATGCTGAACTGAGGACCCGTGTCCCGGACAAGGTGCAGTGCACGCGCGCTGCGCCGCGTCCGGGGAACGGCTGCGCTCCAGCTACTTCGTCTCCAACTGACAGATCGCGTTGTCGATCTCGGGTGAACATGCGGGCCGCCCCGATCGCCTGGCGGAGTCCGCATTCGCGCGAGCACAAGCCAGGATGCATCGATCGGCCCTGATCAACACGTCCGCGAAGCTGTCCTGATAGAGGCTGATAGCAGGCGATGTTGCAACAAGGATACAATCCGAATTGATGCGATAGTCGATCGCAGAATTTGCTTGCAGGCTATCCGGTCTCCGCCGCACAATCACTCCCGGAAGTATTTTGATTGCACGTAGCTTGTCGTTGATCTGTTGATAGTTGCGCGGAGCGTTGGCTCCGTCGAATTTCGAAAACTCTGACGATTACTGCCCTCGGGCTGAATTGATTACTCCCGGCTTGCCCGAGCGGTTTGATCCAGTGACAGCGTGCGCCGGCCGTCGCGACTTTGCGGCGCGATGCTTGCTGCCCTGCGGGAGCGCGAGGATTGCGGGCGACAAGGATTGCGGACGATGGGCGGTCTCATTCGGTCTGGGTTTCGGAGCGTTGCGACGGTTGTACTTGTCGTCGCGGCGTCGGCGCTCACCGGCTGCGTCTTTGTCACCGATGGCCCGAAGCGGCTTTACCCGGTCGATGTCGAGGCCGAGATGGTGCGACAGGCGATCGGCCGGCTCGATCTCAGCAGATTGGCGAACAGCGCCGCCGACCGCAACGCATTCATCGCAGCGCGGATGTACGCGATCGACATGCAATACACGGCTTACGAATCCGCGCTGACCAGAGAGCGGCAAAACGTTGGTTTCGGCGCCGCCGCGGCGACGCTCGGTCTGACGACGGCTTCCGGATTGCTTGCGCCGGTGGCGACCAAGAACATCCTCACAGGAGCGGCGGGTTTCATCACCGGAACGCGAGCCGCTTACGACAATGACGTCCTGCTCGCGCAGAGCGTGCAGTGGATTCAATCCCAGATGCGCGCGAAGAGGGGCGAGATCTATGGGCGCATCGTGTCCGGGATGCAGCTCTCGACGAGCGAGTATCCACTCGCGGCGGCTCTTTCCGATCTCGAGGCTTACTATCGCGCCGGCACCTTCACGGGCGGAATGCTGTCGACCAGCGAAGTGTTGGCGGCCGATGCGCAGGCGGTCGAGGAGGAGAAGCGCGAATCGATCACCGTCACCTACGGATCGACATCGTCGACCGTGGCGTTGCGAGCATGTCTGATGAACCCGGACGTGAAGGAGGATGATCTGATCGCATTGACCAAGCCGCCGACCCCGCGGGCGTTCGCGCGGTTGCTCGTCGACGCTTCGGGCGCCGCGGAAACCCGCCGAAACAACCTGCTGGGCAAGGCCAGACAGGCCGGGATCTGCCGATAAGCGCAACTATCCAGGAGGAAGCCGATGCCTCAGATTTTGATCACCAAGGACGTCAAGGCCGATGACGTTGATCTCCTGACGGCCGCCTTCAAGAAGGCGAAAGCCATCTCGGTCGAGAAAAAAGAGCAGAGCAACGGCAAATACACACTGACTGCGACGTTCCCGGATCCGAAAAAATAGCCGATGCGATGCCGGGGGACGGAGCCGTCCTGCGCCCGCAATGTGCATCGCCTGTCGTCGGCCGATTCAAAAAAACAGCAGCTACTTCCGCGCCGCCGCCGCGTTCACGCTGCGCACCGGGGCCGCTGCGGTCAGGTCTTCCGACATTCTGCTGCCGCCGCGGCTGGTCAACATGCCGTCGAGCCGGTCGCGCTCTTTTTCGAAGCTCGCCATCAGCGGGCCATCGAGCGAGCGGCCGCGCGGCAGCTTGACGCGCATCGGGTCGACGAAGCGGCCGTTGACGAGGATTTCGTAGTGGACATGTGCGCCGGTCGACAGGCCGGTGGAGCCGACGAAGCCGATCACCTGGCCCTGGCGCACCCGCCTGCCGGGCTCCATGCCCTTGGCGAACGCCGACATGTGGCCGTAGGCAGTCTCGTAGCCGTTGTTGTGCTTGACGCGGATATATTTGCCGTAGCCGCCTTCCCAGCCGGCCTTTTCGATCACGCCGTTGCCGGAGGCGAAGATCGGCGTGCCGTAGGGCGTCGACCAGTCGACGCCGGTGTGCATTTTGACGTAGCCGAGAATCGGATGGCGGCGGCCGCCGAAGCCCGAGCGCATGATCGCGTTGTTGACCGGCTTGCGCACCAGGAACTTCTTCGCGCTCTTGCCGCTCTCGTCGTAGAAATCGACCACGGCGTCGTCGGGGGTCTGGAAGCGGTAGTATTTCTTGGTCTCGCCGCCCACCGTGAGCGAGGCGAACAGCACGTCGTTCTTCTCGATGGTGGCGGTGGTCTCGTCGTCGCCGGCGTAGAACACCTCGAACGAGTCGCCGGCCTGGACCTTGCGCTGGAAGTCGACGTCGTAGGAATAGATCTTGATCATGTCGTCGATGATCGCCTGCGGCACCTTGTTGCGCAGCGCGGTCTCGTAGATCGACTGGTAGAGGCGAACGCCGGTGCCGTCGTCCTCGTCCTCGTCGCTGTTGTCGGCGGTGTCGCTGACGGTGTTGAGGCTCTGGACGTCGACGGCGACGTATCGGCCGAGATCGGACAGCGCCGCGACGGCCTCGACGGTGGATTCGTTGGCGATGATCACCCGGAACGGCTGCGACGGCTTGCCGGCGCCGGCGGGCTCCATCAGGATTCGCAGTTTCTGGCCTTCTTTCACCCCGCCGCTGCGTCCGCGTGCGCCCAGCGCCGCCGCGACCGCATTGGCGTCCTCCTCGCTGGCGCCCTGGTCGCGCAGCACCGACACCACGGTATCGCCCTTCTTGACGAGATGGACGCGCTCGCCGGTGGGATTGCCGCCGGTCGCCTGTTCCTTGGTCTTCGGCAGCAGCGTGACGTTTTCAGGCACGATCCGGGTTTCGAAGCCGGCATAAGGATCGGCGGAGGCGCCTTCGGGCGCGTAAGCGAGCCTCATGTCGCCGCCGATCTCGCCGGAGGTCGCGCTGGCGTAGCGCACGCCGCTATTGCCCTTCCAGTTCGCGGCGTCGCGCACCCGCATCAGGATTTCATCGGGCGGGATCTGGCCGGCGATCTTCGCCTTGGGCAGCACCTGGCCGAGATCGCGGGTGACGAACGAGACTTCGGCGTCCGGCTCGACAGCGTCGGGGTTCTGCGCATCCTCCGCCGCGGGCGCCGCGGCGCCGACGTCGCTCAGCATCCGCTGCGCATTGAAGGCCGGGATCTTGGCGGACAGATCGCTGGTGGTCAGCGACAGGTTGCCGGCAATCTTGATGAAGGGGCGGACCCGGACGACGTCGCGATTGCCGACGCGGGACACCGTCGAGACTCGAATCACGTTGCGCGCGGCGGCCGATTCGCTCGGCGGGGGCAGGCGGTCGCTCTTATGCAGGGCGGCGTTCTTGTCGGCGCCGAACGCCCCGCGCAGCGCGGCCTCGACCCGCTCCGGCGCTTTGGCGAAGGTGGTTTCGCCGTCGAGCGACGCGAAAACGGCGCCGCCGATCAAGGCTGCGCCGCACAGGCCCGTCAGAATCGTGCCGCTGAACCATTGTACCGACACGCGGCGGCGATCGATCACCGCCGCTTCGGAGCCGTCGACAGAAAGCGGCGGCTCGTGACCGAGATCGATCATGCCGATCTCACGCCCGTGGCTGCGTCCCCGTGAAACCCTTTGGCTCAATCGCCGTCCCCCAAATTCCCCAAGCGGTCGGCTTTCGCCGGTCGCAAGTGTCCTTGACCTGTCGGAGCCTTCTCACGATCCGCGGGATCGCGAGAGCCTCCAGCTGCCCCGGGGCCTGCTGTTTCGCCGCGCGGGCGAAGCAGGGAGCCGGGACTGCGCCGCGGACGTTCGACAAGTGGCGCCAAATTGCTGGCAGCCGGCGCGAACGTCAATGGCGGGCAATGTTCGAAGCCGAACCCAACAGAGGAATTGGCGATGATTGCGTCACGATCGCGACCCTGTCTGGCGAAATCCGGCTGCGGCGACCCCCAACCGGAAAAACTCGGCCCATCTATTTTCGCGAGAACGTCCGAGGAATGTGGCTTCAGTACGGCGCGAGGGGCCAGAAAGCCTTGTGCTATCGACAGAAATCGAATGTTCCACCGAACACGACATTTTTCTGACGATGGGCGTTGACAGGTTCGACGGGGCTGGCCTATAAACCGCCCATCGAGAGCGGCGCCGCTGAGCCCCACGGGCACCAGCGAGCTTCCGTGTCTCTAGAACATCCATCGATCATCGATGAGTGATCCAGCAGCCGATAGGTGTCGGTTGCGAATTGCCGTCGGGTCGAGGTTGAGGCTCCTCTAAGTGTAGGAGCAGAAGTTGAGGCCTTCGGGCTTGTGCTTCATTGAACCTTCGGGTTCATGGGACCTTCGGGTTCCGGGCTGTTTGACAAGTGAAGATGAAGAAAGAGAAACGTGGACGGCGAAGTCCTTGCGGGTCTTGATTGAGAGGGGGCTTCGGCTCTTGATCGTTGAGACCGGACGAAAGACTTCGGCGGTTACACGTTTCAAAGGTTACACCATGACGTTTTCGGACGTCGTGTCGATCGCGATGTGAATCGTTGGTCGGCGTATATGGTGGGACCTCGTCAAAACGTTGTGATCAGCCGGTTCAAAGTTTCAAGTCCAACT
>NZ_FODT01000009.1 GCF_900110435.1 Rhodopseudomonas pseudopalustris | reverse complement strand
CACCGGCGTCCGCGCCTGGCGCGCCGCCGTCCACCGCCTCCCGCCCCGCGGATCGTGACGATCGCGAAACGCCCCTCTCATCGGGGCGGGATGCGGTGGGTATATGGTCCTATAGGAATTTTGTCAAGAGGCGCGCAGATTTGCGTTTGTGATTCCGGGCCGCAGCGCAGCGGCGAGCCCGGACCATAGCCCGAAGATTCTGTGAAGTAACAAGGGCTGCGGACGCAGTGCCTGATCGCGAGTGCCGCGGCTTTGAACTCCGGCTCTGCGCTGCTGCGCAGCGCATCCCGGAATGACGAACGATGAGAAGCGGTGGAGCGGGGACGCGACGCTGCCGTGCTAGAGCTGTTCCGGTTCTGATCAAATCAGAACCGGAGCTCTAACTTTTGGTCTGACGCGTTTTCTTCACGCGAACCGGTACCCACTTCGCTCGCAAACGCTCTTAACGCGGTCCACCCGTCACATGCAGCGTTTCGCCAGTGACGTAAGAGGCGCCTTCGCTCGCAAGGAACGTGACGACCGCGGCGATTTCCTCGGCCTTGCCGACGCGACCGAGCGGCGTCGTCGCTTCGACCCATTGCCGCATCTCGCCCTGGTCGTGCCCGGCCGCCTTGATGCCTTCGGTGACGACCATGCCGGGATTGACGGCGTTGACGCGGATCTTGCGCGGCGCCAGTTCCCGCGCCAGCACCGCGGTGATCGCATCCACCGCCGCCTTGGTCGCGGTGTAGACCGCGGAATTCGGCGGCGCCAGCGTCGAGACGCCGGAGGAGATGTTGACGATGCTGCCGCCATTCGAGTTGAACTGCCGGGCGGCTTCCTGCGTCACCAGCAGCAGGCCCAGCACGTTGAGATCGAACTGACGGTGGAAATGCTCCGGCGTGATCGCATCGAGCGGCAGCATCTCGTAGACGCCGGCATTGTTCACCAGCACGTCGATCGGGCCGAGCGCCTGCACGGTGGCGTCGACCACGGCCTTGGCGGCTTGCGGATCGACGAGGTTGCCATGCACCGCGACGGCCTTGCCGCCCGCGGCGGCGATCTTCGCCACCACCGCGTCGGCGCCGTCCTTGCTGGAGGCGTAGTTGACTGCGACGGCGGCGCCTTGGGCGGCGAGCTGCAGCGCGATCTCGGCGCCGATGCCTTTCGAGGCGCCGGTCACCAGCGCCACCTTGCCTTGCAGAGTCCTGGTCATTGTCGATTGTCCCTGGTTGCGAACTGGCCGGTTCCACGAACGGCTAGTTCAATAGTTCGGAAATATGGGACTATTGAACCATGTCAAGGGACGACCTATATCTTTTTCATGGTTCAGTTCGTTCACCCCGCGCGCGGAGACATCACGCTCGAAGGCGTGCTCGCCGCGCTGGCCGACCCGATGCGGCTGCGCATCGTCAAGGTGCTGCTGGGGCAGGCCGATTGCCTGTCCTGCACCGCGGCCGCGCCGTGCCCCGACATGGCGAAATCGACGCTGTCGAACCATTTCCGCGTGCTGCGCGAGGCCGGCCTGATCCGGACCACCAAGAAGGGCGTCGAAAACCGCAACACCGTGCGCGAGGCGGACATCAATGCGAGGTTTCCCGGGTTGCTGAAGGCGATTTTGAAGCACGCGGGGGAGTGAGGGGTCTCTTCCTTCAGCCCGGATAAGCGAAGCGCCATCCGGACAGCGCTGCAGCGAGGCAACCAGTCCCGGGTATCGCTGCGCTCACCCGGCTACGTTTACTGCTCCGCTGCGCGGCTTCCCGCTGGCGCTTCAGTTCGCTCCGCAGCAGCGCTTGTATTTCTTGCCCGAACCGCAGGGGCAGGGCTCGTTGCGGCCCACTTTGCGCGTCGCGGGTGGCGGTCCCCATGCGATTTTGCGTAGGGCCTGGTCGTTGGCGAGTCGCCATTTGTTCAGCGCGATGATCCAGCCAGCGATTTTGTCCGAGACCGTCGCCGAGAGGACTTGGAGTTCGGCTGGCGCGAGCTCGGTGCCGGCGGCCGAGAGCTCGACCAGACCCATCAGCCCTTCGAACGCAGCCGTCGTCGTTTCGTCGGCGTCCCGCAGGCCGTCCCAGGCGTCCGGCCAGATCTCCACCGCCGCCCCGAAACCGTCGATCCAGACCTCCCAGACGACGTCGTTCTCGTCTATGGACGGCAGCAGCGGCCGATAGGTCTCGGGACGTTCGAAAAGCGTCGTCGCGACGGAATTGTAGTGCTCCATGATCAGGGCAAACACCCGGTTGGCGTGCGCGAGATCGTCGAACGGCGACGACTCCTCGTCACCGGCATCGCAGACCACCGGCAGCCACTCTCCGGGCTTGATCAGCTCGGGGCAGACCAGCAGCGCGGCGACGAAGCCGTCGAGTTCCTCCACCAGCATGGCGTCGGGCCCGAGAGCGCACAACTCGTCCTCAAGCTGTGCGAGGTGGCGGGGAAGCTTCTTGGGCACGGCGCTGGTTCCGAGGGCTGTGTGGGACGCTGTCGGCATCATCTGTAGCCGAGACCGAGCGAAGCGCAATCCGGGGCGGGGAGGTGTCGGAGGCTATGCCACCGCCGGGGTGGGTACGTAGCCGGGGCATGATGGTCTCCCAAGTCGGTGCAGATTATCTATGATCCATTGAGCCCCGTCATTCCGGGGCGCGCGCCTCTTGGCGCGCGAGCCCGGAATCCATAACCCCTCGCGTCAGCTATGTCGTACTACGTCTACCTCCTCGCCAGCGGCAAACACGGAACGCTGTATCTGGGCGTGACGAACGACTTGGTGCGACGTTGCTACGAGCACCGCACCAAGGCCGCGCCGGGCTTCAGCTCCCGCTATGGTATCGACAAGCTGGTCTGGTTTGAAATTTACGACGATGTCGTCAGCGCCATCACCCGTGAAAAGCAGTTGAAGAAATGGCGCCGCGACTGGAAGGTTAGGCTGATCGAGGAGGAGAATCCAGATTGGGTCGACCTCACCCTCGGTATTTCACATTGAGGCCAGGGGCTATGGATTCCGGGCTCGCGCTTCGCGCGCCCCGGAATGACGAACGATAGGTTCGTGCACGACTGCCCAACAAAAAAGCCCGGGATTGCTCCCGGGCTTCGTTGTCTCTGCGAGTGATCGGCTGGATCAGAAATCCATACCGCCCATGCCGCCGCCCGGGGGTATGCCGCCGGCGCCGGCGCCACCCTTCTTCGGCAGTTTGGCGATCATGGCTTCGGTGGTGATCAGCAAGCCTGACCCGGACGAGCGGAGCGCAATCCGGGTTTGGCACCGAACTTCTCGGCGTGACTGCCCAACTGTGCTGCTCTACTTCAGCATCGCATCGTAGTCGGCATGCGACCCGATCCAGAACCACAGCACACCATCCTCGACGTCCACCGCTAACGCACGATAGCGCAGGCCGATGCGGACGCTGTGGGTGCGGCCGATGCGCTTGAAATGCAGCGAGGGATGGCGCGGGTCGGCCTTGAGCAGGGCGAAGTTCTTGTCGGCGAGGTCGCGGATCGGCGCGGCGAGGCGGCGATAGGCCGACCAGAATTCCGGACTGGCGTGGTGTTTCACAACTCGCTGGTGCGGCCGCCGCGATGAGCGGCCAGCGCGCGCTCCGCGAGCGCGTCGAGCTTGCCGGAGGTGGCGTCACGTTCGATCCGGGCGTCGAAATGGCTGGCGTCGAAGGCGTCGAACCAAGCGCGCAACCGCGCAAGATCGCCGGGGGCGAGGGCTGCGATGGCCTTCTCGATTTCTTCGACGTCACTCATCGGCGCAGACTAGCAGTTCTCCAGTCTATCGAGAAGTGCGGTCGCGCTGCCGGTCGCGATCCCGGGGCTGCGAAGCAGCACTACGTGCTGCATCGCGCCCGGGGTGATGGAGGAAGCCCGCAAACAAAAACCCCGGCGTTTCCGCCGGGGTTCTGGATTGCGTCGTTCGCGCAGTGCGAAGGGCTTGGACTTAGAAGTCCATGCCGCCCATGCCGCCGCCGCCCGGGGGCATGCCACCGGCAGCGCCACCCTTCTTCGGCAGCTCGGCCACCATCGCTTCGGTGGTGATCAGCAGCGCGGCAACGGAGGCTGCGTTCTGGATCGCGGTGCGGACCACCTTGGTCGGGTCGATGATGCCCTTCTTGACCAGGTCGCCGTATTCGCCAGTCTGGCTGTCGAAGCCGTAGTTGTACTGGTCCTTCTCGAGCACCTTGCCGACGATCACCGAGCCGTCTTCGCCGGCGTTGATGGCGATCTGGCGGGCCGGGGCGGAGAGCGCCTTGCGCACGATCTCGACGCCGGTCTTCTGGTCGTCGTTCTGGGTCTTGATGCGCTTGAGCTGCTCGGAGGCGCGCAGCAGAGCGACGCCGCCGCCCGGGACGATGCCTTCCTCGACCGCAGCGCGGGTGGCGTGCATCGCGTCATCAACGCGATCCTTGCGCTCCTTCACTTCGATCTCGGTCGCGCCGCCGACGCGGATCACCGCGACGCCGCCGGCGAGCTTGGCCAGACGCTCCTGCAGCTTCTCGCGGTCGTAGTCCGAGGTGGTTTCCTCGATCTGCGCCTTGATCTGCGCGACGCGGGCTTCGATGTCGGCCTTCTTGCCGGCGCCGTTGACGATCGTGGTGTTTTCCTTGTCGATCATCACCTTCTTGGCCTTGCCGAGCATCTGGAGCGTGACGTTCTCCATCTTGATGCCGAGGTCTTCCGAGATCGCCTGGCCGCCGGTCAGGATCGCGATGTCCTGCAGCATGGCCTTGCGGCGATCGCCGAAGCCCGGAGCCTTGACGGCCGCGACCTTGAGGCCGCCGCGCAGGCGGTTGACGACGAGGGTGGCGAGCGCTTCGCCTTCGACGTCCTCAGCGACGATCACCAGCGGCTTGCCGGTCTGGACGACGGCTTCCAGCAGCGGCAGCAGCTCGTTGAGGTTGGAGAGCTTCTTCTCGTTGATCAGGATGTAGGCGTCGTCGAACTCAACGCGCATCTTGTCGGCGTTGGTGACGAAGTAGGGCGAGATGTAGCCGCGATCGAACTGCATGCCCTCGACCACGTCGAGTTCGGTCTCGAGCGACTTGGCTTCCTCGACGGTGATGACACCCTCGTTGCCGACCTTCTTCATCGCGTCCGACAGGAACTTGCCGATCTCGACGTCGCCATTGGCCGAAATCGTGCCGACCTGAGCGATCTCCTCGTTCGAGGTGACCTTCTTGGAGTTCTTGACGAGATCCGCAACGACCGCTTCGACCGCGAGGTCGATGCCGCGCTTCAGATCCATCGGGTTCATGCCGGCGGCGACGGCCTTGCCGCCTTCGCGGACGATCGCCTGGGCCAGCACGGTCGCGGTGGTGGTGCCGTCACCGGCGGCGTCGGCCGACTTCGAGGCGACTTCGCGCACCATCTGCGCGCCCATGTTCTCGAACTTGTCGTCGAGCTCGATCTCCTTGGCGACGGTGACGCCGTCCTTGGTGATGCGCGGAGCGCCGAACGACTTGTCGAGCACGACGTTGCGGCCCTTCGGGCCGAGCGTGACCTTCACCGCATTGGCGAGAATGTCCACGCCGCGCATCATGCGGTCGCGGGCGTCGACGCCGAATTTCACTTCTTTAGCGGACATATGTGTTTTCCTTGAAAGCTGGTTGTGGCCTGATCCTGAGGAGCCGGCCCGGCCGAAAAGCGGGGCGGCGTCTCGAAGGATGAAATTGTGAACGTTGGGTGGCTCACCCTACGAGACGCCGGCTGCGCCGGCTCCCCAGGGTGAGGACTGGGCGAAGCGTTACGCCGCCTTCTTCTTGGCGCCGCCGACGTCGGTGATGACGCCCATGATGTCGCTTTCCTTCATGATCAGCAGCTCTTTGCCGTCGATCTTGACTTCGGTGCCCGACCATTTGCCGAACAGCACCCGGTCGCCGACCTTGAGGTCGATCGGGATCAGCTTGCCGGCTTCGTCGCGGCCACCCGGGCCAACGGCGACGATTTCGCCCTGCGAAGGCTTTTCCTTGGCCGAGTCAGGAATGATGATACCGCCAGCGGTCTTCTCTTCGGCGTCGATGCGCTTGACCACGACGCGGTCGTGAAGCGGACGGAAATTCATGCAAGTCCTCCTAAGTTTCTGAGAGTTTTCAGAATTTCTGGAAATTGGCAGTCGAGCCCGGCGAGTGCCAGGACGACACTCAGGAGATAATCCGGGGACCTCGGACAGACAAGGGTGGATAGCAGAAAATTTGGCACTCGACAGGAACTTCTGCCAATTCCGCCGACCAGGATTAACGCCGCCCCGCGGCGCGGCCTCAGGATTCAGCCCGGCGTCGCTGTTAGCACTTGACGTAAGTCGCTGCTAACGCTGACATTTTCAACATAACGTTAAACTTTTAGGCTTGAGATGGGTTGGCGTGTTGCGGCAGGATTCTCATGCAAGCAGAGGAGGGTCTGACATGGCTTCGGTGGGCGGCGTTTCCAGCGACTTTCGCAAACAGGTGTTGGGCTACGGACTGACCACGGCGGAGATCGTCTACCGCCGGCCGGATCGGCACTGGCTGCTGCAAAGCTACGTCTGGCAGGATTACGACCTGTTCCCGAATTTCCCGGCGCTGAAGGAGTTTTTGAGCTTCTGGGAAAAGACCCTGGAAGGCCCGCTGTTCGCGGTCACCGTGGCGCATTCCAAATTGATCAAGCCGGCCGAACTGCGGGCGGTTGATGGGGTGTTCCGGCTGCATTGAGCGGCGATAAGCCGACCGGACGATTCTTCATCAGTGACTGTCGTCGCGTGACGAGTCTTCTTCATGCGAATCGCTACCCACTTCACTCGAAAACGCTATAGCTGGCCGACGCTCCGGAATGTGTCCATCCAACTCTCCGGTGTTAGCTCATCACCCCCACCACCGCGCCGATCAGACAGGTGGTGAGGGTGCCGGAGACGATCGACCTCAGGCCGAGCGAGGCGATCTCCTCGCGGCGTTGCGGGGCCATCGCGGTGAGGCCGCCGAGCATGATGCCGAGGCTGCCGAAATTGGCGAAGCCGCACATCGCGTACAGCATGATCAGTTTCGAACGCGGATCCAGCGCGTCGGGCGCGAGCTTGGCGAGTTCGACATAGGCGATCAGCTCGTTGAGCACGGTCTTGATGCCCATCAGCGCGCCGGCGGTGACCGCCTGCGGCCACGGCAGGCCGAGCAGCCAGCAGATCGGCGCCATCGCATAGCCCAGCAATCGCTGCAGCGAGATCGGCGCGCCGCCGATCTGTGGCAGCAGGCCGAGAGCTGCGTTGGCGAGATAGACCAGCGCCACCAGCACGATCAGCATGGCGATGATGTTGAGCAGCAGTTCGAGGCCGGCAGCGGTGCCTTTGACCACGGCGTCCATGCCGCTCTTGGCGATCGCTTCGGGATCGGCGAGCGCGGCGCCGGTCGCGCGCGGTTCGGTTTCCGGCACCATGATCAGGCTGACGAGAATCGCCGCCGGCGCGCCGAGCACCGAGGCGATCACGAAATGCGCCGCGGCGTCGGGCAGGATCGGCGCGAGCAGGGTCGCGTACAGCACCAGCACGGTGCCGGCGATGCCGGCCATGCCGCCGGTCATCACCAGAAACAGTTCGCTGCGGGTGAGCTGCGCCAGATACGGCCTGATGAACAGCGGCGCCTCGACCATGCCGAGAAACACATTGGCCGCGGTCGACAGCCCGACCGCGCCGCCGACGCCGAGCGTGCGCTCCAGAATCCACGCCATGCCGTGCACGATCGGCGGCAGGATCTTCCAGTAGAACAGCAGCGTGGTGAGCACGCTCATCACCAGCACCACGGGCAGCGCCTGGAACGCCAGGATGAAATCGGCGCCGGGCGCCCTGATGTCGAACGGCGCCTGACCGCCGCCGAGATAGCCGAACGCGAACGAGGTGCCGGCGCGCGTCGCCGCGCCGATCACCCCGACCGCGTCGTTGACGGCGCCGAAGACGTGCACGGCGCCGGGCAGCTTCAACATCAGCGCGGCGGTTGCGAGCGTCACCGCTATTCCGATCGCCGTCGTCCGCACCGAGACGCGGTCGCGGTGCTCGCCGAACGCCCAGGCGAGCATCAGCAGCGCGAAGATTCCAAAAGCAGATTGCAGTTGCAGCATCAGTCCCCCGCGCCATTATGCCGATGCGGGGCGCGGTGACCAGCACAGCTGGGGCAAATTCGATCTGCGACTTTGTGCTCAGGCCGAACTGCGTGAGACGGCGTCGCTCAGCCGGCCGCATCGCGGCGTTGTCATGCGCGCCGTGCTAGAGAGGCCGGCGCGCCGGCGGGGCGCGGCGGGACGGCAGCGGATGACGGACGATCGCTTCATTGCGACCTATCAGGTGACGAGCGAACCCGCTCGGATCGCCGAGCGCGCGCAGGCGCTCGCGATCGAGCAGAGCGTCGAATGCCCGCTCGAGGCGATCGGCGATCTGTGGGTGCGCGACGCCGTTCTCGGACGGGTGGCAGGCATCGATGAGATCGCCGAGGGTCGCTACGCGGTGCGGATTGCGCTGGCGTCGGCGACCGCGCCGGCCGAGCCCGGGCAGTTGATCAACATGCTGTTCGGCAACGCCTCGATCCAGCCCGACGTCGCGCTGACCGATGTCGAACTGCCGCCGCTCTATCTGAAAGCGTTCGGCGGCCCCAAGCTCGGCAGCGACGGCATCCGGGCGCTGGCCGGCGCGCACGGCCGGGCGCTGACCGCCTCGGCGCTGAAGCCGCAGGGCCTGTCGCCGCAGTCGCTGGCTGCGATCGCGGGACGGCTCGCGGCGGGCGGCGTCGATCTGATCAAGGACGATCACGGTCTCGCCGATCAGGCCTACAGCCCGTTCGCGGCGCGGATCGCCGCGGTCTGGCGCGCTGTGCGCAACTCCAACGATTCGAGCGGGCGGCGGACGCTCTACGCGCCGCATGTCTCCGGCTCGCTGGACGATATGCGGCGGCAGCTCGATGGCATCCGCGCGGAAGGGATTCCCGCGCTGATGATGATGCCGATGATCGTCGGGCTGTCGAACTTCCACGCCATCGCCAAAGAGGCGGAGGGGCTGGTGGTGCTGGCGCATCCGGCGCTGTCGGGCGCGACCCGGATCGCACCGCCGTTGCTGCTCGGAAGACTGTTCCGGCTGTTCGGTGCCGACGCCACGGTGTTTCCGCATCATGGCGGGCGGTTCGCCTCCACGCCGCAGACCTGCCGCGCGCTGGCCGATGCTGCGCGTGGGGCGTGGGGCGGGTTGAAACCGTGCCTGCCGGCGCCGGCAGGCGGCATCGCGATCGACCGCGTCGCCGAGCTGTTGTCATTCTACGGCGAGGACGTGATGCTGCTGATCGGCGGCAGCCTGCTCGCCGCGCGCGAGCAACTCAGCGAGCAGGCGGCAAGGTTCGCCGCGGAGGTCGCAGCCCATGGCCGATGAGACAGCCGACAACGAGGCGCCCGGCGTCCGCAAACAGCGCGCGCCCGGCCGCTGGGACGGCGTCGAGGTGATGCAGTACAAGCAGGCCGACACCGCGCCGTTTCGCGCGGTGACGCGGCAGTTGCTGTTCGCCGATCCGCAGCTCGCTTGCGAGTGGCGCTATTTCGAGGTCGACGAAGGCGGCTACTCGACGCTGGAGCGGCACGCGCATGTTCATGCGGTGATGATCCATCGCGGCCGCGGGCAATGCCTGGTGGGCGACACCATCAGCGACGTTTCGGCAGGCGATCTGGTGTTCATCCCGCCGATGAGCTGGCACCAGTTCCGCGCCAATGCCGGCGACTGTCTCGGCTTCCTCTGCGTCGTGAATGCCGCGCGCGACCGGCCGCAACTGCCGGGGCCGGACGATCTCGCCGCGCTGCGGACCAACGCAGCGGTGGCGGCCTTCATTCGCACCGGGCAGGGCTGAGCGCGACCGGCGGCCGCGCGTGCTCAGCCGCGCCCGACGAACGGCATTTTGGTCGCCATCACCGTCATGAACAGCACGTTGGCGTCGAGCGGCAGGCCCGCCATGTAGGCCACCGCGTCGCCGACCGCTTTCGCGTCCATTCGCGGCTCCTGCTTGCTCGAGCCGTCGGGCTGCAGCACGCCGGGGCCACTGACCATGCGGTCGGTCATCGGCGTGGCGGCGTTGCCGATATCGATCTGGCCGACCGCGATATCATAGGCGCGGCCGTCGAGATTGGACGACTTGGTGAGCCCGGAGATGGCGTGCTTGGTCGAGGTGTAGGCCGCCGAGAACGGTCGCGGCGCGTGCGCCGAGATCGAGCCGTTGTTGATGATGCGGCCGCCGCGCGGCGACTGATCCTTCATGATGCGGAAGGCGTGCTGCGTGCATAGAAACGGCGCGGTGAGGTTGGTGTCGACCACGGCCTGCCACTGCGCCAGCGACAAATCCTCGAACGGCACCGGCGGCGCGCCCATGCCGGCGTTGTTGAACAACAGATCGAGCCGGCCGTAGCTCGCGACCGTTTTGTCGAACAGCGCTGCGATCGAGGCGGGATCGGCCATGTCGGCCTGCACGGGAAGGCTGTCGCCGATGCCGTCGCCGAGCTTCTGCGTCTCCTGCAGCAGTTCGAGCCTGCGGCCGGCGAGCACCACCGTGAAGCCGATCTGCATCAGCGCCAGCGATGCGGCGCGGCCGACGCCGGTGCCGGCCCCGGTGACGATTGCGATCTTCCTGGTGGCGTTGGCCATCTCGTTCCATCCCGTTTGCTGTTGCGGCGTAGCCCGCAAGACAGAGTCCGGCTCTGCGATCGGCGGGCGCGCAATCTTATCGATCGAGCTTGCGAACCATATAACACGCGTCCGCGTCGTAGCTCTTCAGTTTTGCATCGAGCTTCGGATCGCGGGCGATCACGAAGCCCTGACGCTGCCAGAACGGCAACGTTCCGCCGATCGCGACGATCGAGATGTTGTCGGCCAGCGTCGCTGCATGGCGCACCAGCGTCGCGAGAATCGCCGCCGCCGCGCCGCCGCGGCGCGCCGATGGCAACACCGCGATGTCGTGGATGTAATAGGTCGAGGCCGGGGCGGGGATGCTGCCGAGCAGCGTGTTGAGCGCCGGCGGTTCGGCGGTGCGCCACGGGTGGCTGACGATGTAGCCGGCGACGCCGTCATCGCCTTCGAGTACGGAGCAGCCGGCGGGATGCAGCGCGAGGCGCTCGGCGAAGACGGCGGCGTCTTCCGGATGCGCGAGATGGACCTGCGCGGCGACGGTGTTGACCGCGGCGAGGTCGGCGGGAGCCATCGGACGCCAGCGGATCGCGGCGTCATGTCGTCGAGGATCGGTAGAGCGGGGTGTTTCGGTCATCATCGCATACAGAAGTTGAGTTTGGATTCCGGGCTCGACTACGCGCGCCCCGGAATGAGGTGTGAGGTGGGCGCAGCGCTGCGTCCGCAGCGCGGCGTCAGGCCTGATTTTTGTACGGCGGTTTTGGGATGTTCTTGTGGGCGGCGCGAAGCGCGGCGGACCAGCGCGAGCGCAGGTCGTGGAAATACGGCTCGCCGGCCTCGATACGATGGTGGAGATCGGGGTCGCAGACGTCGGTGCGGACGACGAGTACGTCGATCGGCAGCCCGACGCCGAGATTCGAGCGCATCGTCGAATCCATCGAGATCAGGCTGGTCTTCAGCGCCTCGTAGAGTTCGACGTCGTAAGTAATCGCACGGTCGAGCACCGGCTTGCCGTATTTGTGCTCGCCGATCTGCAGATAGGGCGTGTCGATGGTGCATTCGATGAAATTGCCGGCCGGGTAGATCATGAACAGGCGCATCCGCTCGCCCTTGATCTGGCCGCCGAACAGGAACGACACCTCGTAGTTGATCTCCTCGGCCTTCAGCGCCTGCGCCTCGGTGGCGTTAACGTGGCGGATCACGCGGCCGATGCGCTGCGCCGCCTGAAACATCGTCGGCGAGTCGAGCAGCGTTTCACGGACGCCGGTCTCCGGATCCTCGAGGCCTTCGGTCAGCGTCGACAGCACCGACTGGCTGATCGAGAGATTGCCGGCGCTGGCGATCGCCATCACCCGGTCGCCCGGCCGGCTGAAGACGTGCAGCTTGCGGAAGGTCGAGATGTTGTCGAGCCCGGCATTGGTCCTGGTGTCGGCCACCATCACCAGGCCGTCCTGGACCAAAACTCCGCAGCAATAGGTCATCTCGTCCTCGAACCAAGTTGTCTGACAGGGGAATGCGGGCGCACGCGGCCGCTGATCGGCCGGACCGGGACAGTAGCGCTTTTCCGGTTCTGATAGAATCAGAACCGGAGCTCCAATTTTTTCTGACGCGTTTTCTTGACGCGAACCGGCATCCACTTCGCTCGAAAACGCTATAGCCGATTGACCGGCTCCGTCCAGCCCCTCCGGAACGCGCGCGGCGCGACCAAACCGCCGCAGACAGCGCCCACAGCGCTATTGCGACTGGAACTGCCGCCCGGCCTGATCGACCCTGACGGCGACCGTCAGCGTCTCGAGCCCACCGCCATAGCGGGTGCCGCGAACCGGCGCCGCGCCGAGATAATCCAGCCCGATCGCGACGCGGGCGTGGGCGTCGGTGGAGCAGATGCCGTTGGCGGGATCGAATCCGACCCAGCCGAGTGACGGGACATAGGCCTCCGCCCAGGCATGGCCGGCCCGCTGATGCACCTCGCCGTCTGCGCGCAGGAAGTGTCCGGAGACGAACCGCGCCGGCACGCCGGCGGCGCGCGCGCAGGCGATGAACACATGCGCGTAATCCTGACAGACGCCGCGGCGCAGCGCGAAGGCTTCCGCTGCGGTGGTGCCGGAATGGGTCGGATCGCCGTCGAACGTCATGTGGTCGTTCATCCGCGACATCAGCGCGTGCAGGAAGCTGATGACGTCGCCCTCGGCGCCGCCGGTCTCGCGGGTGAAGGCCGCCATCGCCGGGCTGAGCTCGGTGAGGTCGGTGGTGCGCAGGAACAGCTGCGGCGGAAACCGCTCGTCGGTGCCGCGCATCACGCCGCCGGTGTCGTTGGTCTCGATCAGGCCCTCGGCCGTGATGGTGAGGTCCTCGGTCGCCCCGATCGTCAGCACGTGGGTGATGTTGCCGAACGCGTCGTGATGCATGTCGAGCTTGGCGTCGGACGAGATGTCGATCTGCCAGTCCGCGACATACTGGCCGTCATGGCTGCCGGGCGTCATCCGCAGCACCTGGATCACACCGGTGGCGGCGGGCTCATAGCGATAGGTGGTGATATGGGAAATTCGCAGGCGCATAGGGCTGGCATTCCGGTCGTCGCGGCGCGGAGGCGCGGCGGACTATATCAGGCTCGGGCGCGACGGCGTTTGGTCGAATCGCGGTTGTGCGCGCATTTTTTGGGCGTGCATGATCCGCTCCGGAACCGGGAGTTGCGTGTCCGGGTCATGCTTTAGATCAGATATTGCTTGGCGACGATCTCGCCCAGGCGGGTGTTGTCGGCCAGGAACTCCTGGATGAATTCGTGCACGCCGCGCTGGAAGATGTCTTCCATGTCGGAATGCTCGAGCCGGTTGCGGATGCCCCGCGCATGGCGCTGCGCCGGACCCTGGCGGCCATAGGCGACGCCGATCTGATCCAGATTGCGGACCAGGTTGCCGTAGCAGGACGCCAGCGAGCGCGGCAGGCTGTCATTGAGGATCAACAGATCGGCGATCAGCCACGGCTTCAGCGTCTGGCGATACACCCAGTGATAGGCGGTCAGCGCCGAGACCGAGCGCAGGATCGACGACCACTGATAGTAATCGAGCGGGCCGCCGACATGCTCCTCCTCGGGCAGGAGCAAGTGATATTTGACGTCGAGGATCCGCGCGGTGTTGTCGGCGCGTTCGAGATGCACGCCGAGCCGCGAGAACCAATAGGCGTCGTTGCGCAGCATGGTGCGATAGGCCGAGCCGTCGAACCGCAGCGAGGTTTCCTGCACGAAGCGCAGGAAGCCGGAGAGCTGTTCGCGGGTCTTGGCGCCCTTGCCCCAGTTCTCCTGCAGCTCGATCCAGGCGCTGTTGATGGTCGCCCACATCTCGCTGGTCAGCGCGGTGCGCACCGAGCGCGCGTTGAGTCGCGCGGCCTCGATGCAGTTGAGGATCGACGACGGATTGGACGGCGCGAACGACAGAAACTCGACGACGTTGGTCTCGTTGGCCTCGTCGTAGTGATTGTAGAAGCTGGCGGCGACGCCGGCGGTCAGCAGCGCGGAGTCCCACTCGTTGCCCTGGCCCGAATAGGTGTTCGGCAATGCGGTGACGCGCAGCGTCGCATCGATGGTGCGCGCCAGATACTCCGCGCGTTCGACATAGCGGGCGAGCCAGAACAGGTTTTCAGCGGTGCGCGACAGCATGGCGGCTTTTCTCAGGCAGAATTCAATGCTTCGCCATCAAACCACAATCGTCATTCCGGGGCGCGCGCATCGCGCGTGAATCCGGAATGACGGCTGTGCTGGTGGCATGACGTACTTCAAGAATCGATCTCGTGGCAAAACTACTCATCCAGAATCCACGTGTCCTTGGTGCCGCCGCCCTGGCTGGAATTCACCACCAGCGAGCCTTCCTGCAGGGCGACGCGGGTGAGGCCGCCGGGGACGATGGTGACGCGGTCGCGGCCAGTGAGCACGAACGGCCGCAGGTCGACATGGCGGGGCGCGAGGCCGGCTTCGGTGCAGGTCGGGCAGGTCGACAGCGCCAGCGTCGGCTGGGCGATGAAGCCTTCCGGCTCGCGCTTCAACTTGTCGCGGAACGCCTCGATCGTCGCCTTGGTCGCGGCCGGGCCGATCAACATGCCGTAGCCGCCGGAGCCGTGGACTTCCTTGACCACCAACTCGGACAGATGATCGAGCACGTAAGCGAGGTCGGCCGGCTCGCGGCAGCGCCATGTCGGGACGTTCTTCAGGATCGGCTCCTCGCCGAGATAGAACCTCACGATGTCCGGCATGTAACTGTAGACCGCCTTGTCGTCGGCGATGCCGGTGCCGACGGCGTTGGCCAGCGTGACGTTGCCGGCGCGATAGGCCGACATCAGCCCCGGCACGCCGAGCGCGGAATCCGGCCGGAAGGTCAGAGGATCGATGAAATCGTCATCGACCCGGCGATAGATCACGTCGACCCGCTTCAGGCCCTCGGTGGTGCGCATGAACACCTCGTCGTTCTTGACGACGAGATCGCGACCCTCGACCAGTTCGACGCCGAGCTTGTCGGCCAGAAACGAATGCTCGTAATAGGCCGAGTTGTAGACGCCGGGCGTCATCAGCGCGACCGTGGGTTCCGACGAGGAGTGCGCCGGCGCGACCGAGCGCAGCGCCGTCAGCAGCTCGTCGGGATAGCGCTCGACCGGCGCGATGCGGTGTCGCGAGAACAGATCCGGAAACAGCCGCATCATGACTTCGCGGTTTTCCAGCATGTAGGACACGCCGGACGGCGTCCGGGCGTTGTCCTCGAGCACGTAGAAATTCTCGTCGTCGACCCGGACGATGTCGATGCCGGCGATGTGCACGTAAACGTCGTGCGGCACCGCCTGGCCGTTCATCTCGGGCCGGAACACCGGATTCTGAAAGATCAGGTCCTGCGGGATGATGCCGGCGCGCAGAATGTCGCGTCCGTGATAGATGTCGCGCAGGAACATGTTGAGGGCGCGCACCCGCTGCTTCAGCCCGAGTTCCATCAGCGCCCATTCGCGCGCGGAGAGAATGCGCGGGATCACGTCGAACGGGATCAGCCGCTCCTGGGCCTCGGCATCGCCATAGACCGCGAAGGTGATGCCGATCCGCCGGAACAGCAATTCGGCTTCCTGGCGCCGAAAGGTGAGGGCCTCGGGTGGCGTCTCGCTCAGCCACCGGGAAAGTTCCTGATAGGCCGGACGGAGCTCGCCGCCGGGCCCATTCATCTCATCGAACGCAACTGCCATGTAGCCAGACTGATTCCAGAGGTCTTTGCACGAGAGTGCAGCACGGAACACGGTGGTAGCAAGGGCCGGGCCAGCGCGATATGGATGGAGTGGACGGATTTATGCGGCCGGTCCGGTATGCTGCCCGAAAAACGGGCGGAGCGCTGCATATTTGAGCGTCAGTCAGCGACATCAGACGGCCGGGTCACCGGTCGGGAGGGACAAGGGAAGTCATGCGCGACATCGTTACGGCGGGTATCCTGGTGATCGGCGACGAGATCCTGTCCGGCCGCACCAAGGACAAGAACATCGGCTTCATAGCCGAATACCTTACCAATATCGCCATCGACCTGCGCGAAGTCCGCGTTGTCGCGGACGATGAGGATGCGATCATCGAGGCGCTCGACGCGCTGCGCAACCGCTACACTTATGTTTTCACGACCGGCGGGATCGGCCCGACCCATGACGACATCACCGCCGACTGCGTGGCGAAGGCGTTCGGCGTCGGCATCGGCTATCATCCGGAGGTGTTGGCTCGATTCCGCGAGCGGTTCTCCGAGGCCGAACTCAACGAGGCGCGGCTGCGGATGACGCGGATTCCCGACGGCGCCGAGCTGATCCAGAGCGCGACCATCATCGCGCCGGGCTTCAAGATCGGCAATGTCATCGTGATGGCCGGCGTACCGTCGATCATGCAGGCGATGATGGACATCGTCGCGCCGAAATTGAAGTCCGGAGTGAAGATGCTGTCCGAATCGATCCAGGCCAACGCGCGCGAAGGCGACATCGGCGGGCCGCTGCGGGCGATCGCGGAGGCGCATCCGGACACGATGATCGGCAGCTACCCGTTCCTCGACGAAGAGCGCAAGCCGAACACCAATCTGGTGGTCCGCTCGCGTGACTCGGAGAAGCTGCAGCAGGCGATGGGCGCGGTGAAGCAGATGCTGGCGGAGTTGAATCTGACCAAATAGCCGCGGTCCGGGGAGGGGCGATGGACAGGGAATCGGTGTTCTGGAGGATCGCGGATGGACGATTGCCTCCACCGCCCTGCGCCGAGACTCTGGGGATCGAGTTTCTCCGCGTCACCCCTGAATCCGGCAGTATCGAGGTGAAGTTCGAGGCGACGTCCGCGTTTCTCAACCTCGCGGGCCACGTCCAGGGCGGCTTTCTCGCCGCGATGCTCGACGACACGATGGGGCCGGCGCTGGTGGCCACGCTCGACCCCGGCGAATTCGCACCGACCGTCAGCCTGAATGTGCAATTTCACCGCCCGGCGCGGGTTGGGGCGTTGAAAGGGATTGGCCGCGTGCTATTGCGGGGCAAGGAAGTCTGTCAGCTCAGCGGCGAATTGCTGCAGGATGACAAAGTGGTGGCGACGGGGACCGCGACAGCGGTGATTCGCAGGATGGGGACACAGACGGCATGGGCAGCGGCGCAGAAGCCAGCGTAGCGGAGCGGCGGCCGTTTCCGGTCTCCTGGGATCAGTTTCACCGCGACTGCCGGGCGCTGACCTGGCGGCTGAACGCCGTCGGGCCGTTTCATGCGGTGGTCGCGATCACCCGCGGCGGACTGGTGCCGGCGGCGATCGTCGCGCGCGAACTCGGGCTGCGGGTGATCGATACGATCTGCGTGGCGAGCTACGCCCACGACAAGCAGGGCGAGCTGCAGGTGTTGAAGGGCGTCTCCGAACAGACCGCCGCGCTCGGCGGCGGCACCGGCAAGGGGTTGCTGATCGTCGACGATCTGGTCGACACCGGCAAGACCGGCCGGATGGTGCGCGACCTGCTGCCCGACGCGCATTTCGCCACCGTTTACGCCAAGCCCAAGGGCAAGCCGCTGGTCGACACCTTCATCACCGAAGTGTCGCAGGACACCTGGATCTTCTTCCCCTGGGATACCGGCCTGAGTTTTCAGCCGCCGCTGAAGGACGGCGCGGCGTAGACGCCCGCCATGCCGCTGCAGAACCGCGTGACGCCGTTCGGCGAGATCGTCGCGGCGCCGCAGCGGGGCCTGTTCACCGGCAATCGCGGCATCATTCATGATCCGGCGACCCGGACGCTGCTGAAGCGACGCTGGTCGAATCCGGCCTGGATCATCTGCGTCTGCGACTTCCGCGGTCGCCGCCGCGACGTGATGGCGACGCGGAGCTGGACCGAGCTGTTCTTTCTGGATGAAGCGACCGCTTTGGCGGCGGGACATCGGCCGTGCTTTTATTGCCGCCGCGACGACGCGCAGGCCTTTGCCGCGGCGTGGGCGAAGGGCAACGGACTTCCGCGCATCACCGCGAAGCAGATCGACGCGACGTTACATCACGAGCGGCTCGGCGCCCGCGCAAAGCGGCTGCATCCGTTGCCGTGTGCGGTCGAGCAGTTGCCGGACGGCGCGATGGTGGCGGCGCGCGGCGGCGCTGGATCACCTGCGGGCGGCGAGGGGCTGTCCGGCGGTCCGCCCGACTGCTGGTTGATCTGGCAGGGTCGAGCGCTGCGCTGGTCGTTGGAGGGCTATCAAGCCGTCCGCCAGCCGCTGGTCGATACCTTGTTACTTACTCCGCCATCGACCCTGTGCGCGCTCGACGCGGGCTATCGACCTGTGGTGCATCCGACGTCGCGCACAAACTGACCACGTCATTCCGGGATGCGCGCCTTGGCGCGCAGGCCCGGAATCCCGAGGTTCAGGGCATCTCGGGATTCCGGGTTCGCGCTGCGCGCGCCCCGGAATGACGGACGATCGGGGATGACGATGCTGGATGTTCGGCGCGCGACTACCCGAACTTCTTCCGCGCCAACTCCGCACCCGCGCCCAGCGCCGCCAGCTTGGCTTCGGCGATGTCGCGGCGCATCGGGGCCATGCCGCAGTTGGTGGTGGCGACGATGTTGCTCTTCGGCACGTGCTTCATCACCGCTTCGATGGTGGCGCAGACGTCGTCGGCGGTCTCGACCGCGTCGCTGGCGACGTCGATGACGCCGGCCTGCACGATCTTGCCCTTGAGCAGCGACAGCAATTCCAGCGGAACCTTGGAGTTGCGGCACTCGACCGCGACCTGCTGGATCGCGCTTCTGTCGATCGCCGGGAAGATGTCCTCGTATTGCCGCCACTCGGCCCCGAGGGTTTCCTTCCAGTCGGTATTGGCCTTGATACCGTAGCCGTAGCAGATGTGCACGGCGGTGGCGCAAGTGAGCCCTTCGGCGGCGCGCTCCAGCGCCTTGACGCCCCAGTCGGCCGCCTCGCTCATGTAGACGTTGAACGCCGGTTCGTCGAACTGGATCATGTCGATGCCGTCAGCGGCCAGCGCCTTGGCTTCCTCGTTCAGCAGCTCGGCGAAGGCGAACGCCATCTTGACGCGGTCGCCGTAGTATTGATCCGCGATGGTGTCGATGATGGTCATCGGACCGGGCAACGTGAATTTGATCCGATGCGTGGTGTGAGCGCGCGCAGCCTGCGCCTCGAAGGCGTGGACGCGGCCCTTCAGCCGCAAGGGCGCAACCACCTGCGGCACCATCGCCTTATAGCGATCGTTGCGGATGCCCATCTCGACCTTGTGGGCGAAATCGATGCCCTCGACCGCCTCGAGAAAGCCGTGGACGAAATGCTGCCGCGCCTGCTCGCCGTCGGTGACGATATCGACGCCGGAATCTTCCTGCAGCTTCAGCGCCAGGATGGTCGCGTCGCGCTTGGCGCGGGAGAGTTCGTCGCCGCTGGATTTCCATGGCGCCCATAATGTGTTGGGCTCGGCCAGCCATTCCGGCTTCGGCAAGGAGCCTGCGATCGTGGTCGGAAACAGCATCTGACCTCTCCCCGGGGCATGTCGTTGCAGTTCTGTCTGCCATGTCCGCGCTCCGGCGTACAGCAGCGCGACACCGAGGTGACAAGCCCGGCGCAGCCGGGCTAGGATGGGCAAAACAACCCGTGAAGGGAGTCCGCATGATCGAGCTGTATTACGCGCCGACGCCGAACGGCTGGAAAATCTCGATCATGCTGGAGGAATGCGGTCTGCCCTACAGGGTGGCGCCGATGCAACTCGGCCGCGGCGACCAGCACAAGCCGGACTATCTGAAGCTCAGCCCCAACGGGCGGATGCCGGCGATCGTCGACCACGCGCCGCAGGACGGCGGCGGGCCGCTGTCGATCTTCGAAAGCGGCGCGATCCTGATCTATCTCGCGGAGAAATCTGGCCGGTTCATGTCGGCCGCTGCACGGCCGCGGTCCGAGGTGACGCAGTGGCTGATGTGGCAGATGGCGGGCCTCGGTCCGATGCTCGGCCAAAACGGCCATTTCCTGCTGTATGCGCCGGAGAAGATCCCTTACGCGATCGAGCGCTACACCCGCGAGGCGAAGCGACTCTACGGCGTGCTCGACGCGCGGCTGGCCGAGCGCGACTATATCGCGGGGGACTATTCGATCGCCGACATGGCGTGCTTCCCCTGGATCATGACCCACAAGGCGCAGGGGCTGACGCTCGACGACTATCCGCATGTGAAACGCTGGTACGCGCTGCTCAGGGCGCGGCCGAAGCTGCAGGCCGGGCTGGCGCTCGGCAAGGAGGAGCGCAAGCCGATGGACGAACAGGCCCGCAAGCTGCTGTTCGGCGTCGACGCTCCGGCGCACGCGGACGCACAGGGTGCGCAGCAGCAGTGAGACATGCATGTACCTTACGTTCGTCATTCCGGGGCGCGCCGAAGGCGCGAACCCGGAATCCCGAGGTGTCCTGAACCTCTGGAGTCCGGGTTCGCCGCTGCGCGGCGCCCCGGAATGACGGGTCGAGAGTTTTGAACAAGTAACAACAACAAACGGAAACCCCGCCATGCTCGAATTCTTCTTCGACTGTTCCAGTCCCTGGACCTATCTCGCCTTTCACAACATCCAGCCGCTGGCCAAGGAGGCGGGGGTCGAGATCAGTTGGCGGCCGATCCTGGTCGGGGGCATCTTCAATTCGGTCAATCCGAGCGTCTATGAATCCCGCAAGACGCCGGTGCCGTTGAAGGCGCGCTACATGCTGAAGGATCTCGGCGACTGGTCGCGCTCGGCAGGTCTCGCGATCAAAATGCCGCCCTCGGTGTTTCCGGTGAACAGCGTCAAGGCGATGCGCGGCTGCCTGGCGCTGCTGCGCGACAGGCCGGACGCGATGGCGCCGTTCGCGACCGCGGTGTTCGAAGCCTATTGGGGCGATGATCAGGACATTTCCAACGACGAGGTCCTGAGCGCGATCTGCAAGCGCGTCGGCGTCGATTCGCAGGCGTTGTTCGCGGCGATTTCCGAGCCCGCGATCAAGGATCAGCTCAAGGCCAACACCGACGAGGTGATGGCGCGCGGCGGCTTCGGATCGCCGACCATCTTCGTCGACACCACCGACATGTATTTCGGCAACGACCGGCTGCCGCTGGTGCGCGAGGCCTTGGCGCGTCGCAAATCCAGCACATCGGCGAGCGCCGCCTGATGCCAAAGGCGGTGGTGTGCCGCGAACTCGGTCCGCCCGAGGTGTTGCGGTTGGAAGAGATCGAACGCAAGCCGTTGCAGGCGGGTGAGGCGCGGGTCGCGATCCGCGCCGCGGGCATCAACTTTCCCGACATTCTGATGTGCGCGGGCGAGTATCAGCTCAAGCCCGAACTGCCGTTCATTCCCGGCGTCGAGGCGGCCGGCGACGTGATCGAGATCGGCGAGGGCGTCACCAACGCCAAGGTCGGCGACCGGGTGATCGTCAAGCTGCGGTTCGGCGCCTATGCGGAGGAGGTCGCGGTGGCGGCGTCTCAACTGACGCCGATGCCGCCGAATTTCGACTACGCGGAGGCCGCGACGTTTCTCGCCGGCCACGGCACCGCCTGGCACGGGCTGGTGGATCGCGGACATCTGCAAAAGGGTGAAGTGCTGCTGGTGCATGGCGCCGGCGGCGGCGTCGGCCTTGCCGCGGTCGAACTCGGCAAATATCTCGGCGCCACCGTGATCGCGGCGGCGTCCTCCGAGGAGAAGCTCGAGGTGGCGCGCGCGCGCGGCGCCGATCATGGCGTCCTCTACAGCCGCGAGCCGTTTCGCGATGCCGTGAAGCGTATCACCGGTGGCCGCGGCGCCGATGTGGTGTTCGATCCGGTCGGGGGCGAAATCTTCGAGGACAGCGTGCGTTGTATCAATTGGGGCGCGCGGCTGCTGATCGTCGGCTTCACCGGCGGCATCGGGCTCGCGCGCACCAACCTGATCCTGATGAAGGGCGCGAGCGTCGTCGGCGTGCGCGCTGGCGAGGCGGTGCGGCGCGACCCCGCCCTCGGCGAGCGGCGCATCGCCGGACTGCTCGATCTCGCCGCGCAAGGCAAGATCCGTCCGAACGTGTCGCATCGGCTGCCGCTCGCGCAATGGGCGAGTGGGATGCGGCTGTTGATCGAACGCCGCGCCATTGGCCGGGTCGCGCTGCTGCCGTAGCGGCCCGATACCCCCAGGAAAATTTCGCTTGGCGCGCTGCCTCCTTTGTGGACTATGCGGCCTCAAAACCGCGAGGATTGAATGAGCGCTGAAGTCGAACGCGACGCGTATATGAAGATGGTCGGCACCGAGATCGGGGTGTCGGAATGGCATGTTCTCGACCAGAAGCGGATCGATGCATTCGCCGACTGCACCGAGGACTGGCAATTCATCCACGTCGATCCCGAGCGCGCGGCGCGCGAGACACCGTTCGGCGCCTCGATCGCGCACGGCTTTCTGACGCTGTCGATGCTGAGCGTGTTCTCCTACGAGGCGATGCCGCGCATCAAGGGCGTGACGATGGGCGTCAATTACGGCTTCGACCGGTTGCGGTTCATCTCGCCGGTGAAGGCCGGCTCGCGGGTTCGCGGCCGCTTCATGCTGGCGGAAGCTACTCTGCGCAAGCCGAACGAGTTGCTGTCGCGTACCAGCGTCAACGTCGAAATCGAGGGCGAGAAGCGCTCGGCGCTGGTCGCCGACTGGCTCGGCCTGATCTACTTCGCGTAACACTTCAGGACATCACATCATGACAATCAGGTTCGACGGACGCGTCGCCATCGTCACCGGCGCGGGCAACGGTTTGGGACGCGCACATGCGCTCGGCCTCGCGGCGCGCGGCGCCAAGGTGGTGGTCAACGATTTCGGCGGCGCGCGCGACGGCACCGGCGGCTCGATGACGGCGGCGGAGACCGTGGTCGAGGAGATCCGCAAGGCCGGCGGCGTCGCGATGGCCGACGGCGCCGACGTCTCGAATTACGAGCAAGTCCGGGCGATGGTCGAGAAGGCCACCAAGGAGTGGGGCAGCGTCGATCTGATGGTCGCCAATGCCGGCATCCTGCGCGACAAATCGTTCGGCAAGATGGAGCTGAGCGATTTCCAGAAGGTGATCGACGTGCATCTCGCCGGCACGTTCTACTGCTGCAAGGCGGTGTGGGACGGGATGCGCGAGCGCAACTACGGCCGCATCGTGCTGACGACGTCGTCGTCCGGCATGTTCGGCAATTTCGGTCAGGCCAATTATGGCGCGGCGAAAGCCGGCATCGTCGGGCTGATGAACGTGCTCGCCCAGGAAGGCCGCAAGACCGACATCCGCGTCAACACGGTGTCGCCGACCGCGGCCACGCGGATGACCGAGGAACTGCTGCCGCCGCAGGCGCTGGCGCTGATGAAGCCCGAGGCGATCACGCCGGCGGTGCTCTACATGCTCGGCGACAATGCGCCGACCCGCACCATCATGGGCGCGGGTGCGGGCTCGTTCGCGGTGATCAAGATCATCGAGACCGAAGGCGTCAATCTGGCTGAGGACGAGTGGACGCCCGACGCGATCGCCGCGCATTTCGCCGAGATCAGCGACGCCTCGAAGGCCCAGGCGCTCGAAGGCGCGTTCCAGCAGACGCAGAAATACGTCGCCCAGGCCGCGGCGCGGCTCGGTATCAAGATGTGAGGTGAGGGGGCGCGGCCGCGGCCGCGCTTCGCGTTCGGCCGCAGCTTCTCGCCTCGTCATTCCGGGGGGCGCCATCAGGCGCGAACCCGGAATCCAGAAGTTCAGGGCATCTCGGGATTCCGGGTTCGCGACCTGCGGTCGCGCCCCGGAATGACGTCGTTGCGGAGGGGGCATCTTTCGCAATGATGGGTTGCGCGGCAGGCCCGATTGGCCGATTGCTGAGAGCAATTCAATCGCGCCCGGGTGACTCGTGACCGACGCTTCCACCATCGACGTCGCCGTGATCGGCGCCGGACCTGCGGGCCTGATGGCGGCGGAGGTGGCGGCGCAAGGCGGCGCGCGCGTGACCGTGTTCGACGGCATGAGCTCGGCAGCGCGGAAATTCCTGCTCGCCGGCCGCGGCGGTCTCAATCTCACTCACAGCGAACCGCTGGCCGATGTCCTCGCACGCTACGGCGCTGCGCAGCAGCGGCTGCGGCCGGCGATCGAAGCGTTTCCGCCGGATGCGCTACGCGCCTGGGCGGAGGAGCTCGGTCAGCCGACTTTCGTCGGCTCCAGCGGCCGGGTGTTTCCGGTGGCGATGAAGGCCTCGCCGCTGCTGCGCGCCTGGCTGCGGCGGCTGGATGCGCAGGGCGTGCAACTGAAGCTGCGGCATCGCTGGACCGGCTGGGACGATCACGGCCGATTACTGTTCGACACGTTCGACGGGCCGCGCGCCATCGCAGCGCGTGCGACTGTGCTGGCGCTCGGCGGCGCGAGCTGGCCGAAGCTCGGCTCCGATGGCGGCTTCGTCGATCTGCTGGCGGCGAAAGGCATCGCGATCGCGCCGCTGAAGCCGGCAAATTGCGGCTTCACGGTCGATTGGTCGGAGCTGTTCGCCGAGAAGTATCAAGGAACGCCGCTGAAAAACATCGCCCTGTCATTCGGCGGGCGCGTCATTCGCGGTGAGGCGATTGTCACCAAGACCGGCCTCGAAGGCGGCGCGGTCTACGCGCTGTCGGCCGGCTTGCGCGATGCGATCCTCGCGGATGGCGAGGCGACGCTGATGATCGCGCTGCGGCCGGATCTTTCAGCCGACGAACTGGCGTTGCGACTGGCGAAGCCGAAGGGCAAGCAGTCGCTGTCGACGTTTCTGCGCAAGGCGGCGGGGCTTCCGCCGGCCGGGATCGGGGTGCTGCAGGAGGCCGCGCACCGGCAGGGATTGTCATTGGCGTCACTGCCGCCGGCCGAATGCGCCGCGCTGATCAACGCCGTGCCGGTGCGTCTCACCGGCGTCGCGCCGATCGCGCGGGCGATCTCGACGGCGGGCGGCGTCGCCTTCGCCGAATTGGACGACACCTCCATGCTGCGCAAATTGCCCGGCGTGTTCGCGGCGGGCGAGATGCTGGATTGGGAAGCGCCGACCGGCGGCTATCTGCTGACAGCCTGTTTCGCGACGGGGGCCGCAGCGGGCCGCGGCGCGCTGGCGTGTCTGGGGAGAAAATCTACTGACTAAGTGTTCGTCATTCCGGGTTCGCTTCCTGCACAAGCGCCCTGGAATGACGGACTGAAAGACTGTTACTTCAGTCTGCCCCGCGCTGCGACGGGCAGCGTTCCCAAAATTTCGTCGCCGCGGACCATCACCACCTCGTCGACCATGTTGACGACGACGCAGACGTGGTTCGGCACGATGCGGACGACGTCGCCGATGGCGGGGCGGGAGTTGCTGCGCGACAGATCGAGAAAGCCGTGCTCCTCGGCGAAGCGCGCGATCCGGGCTTCTGGATGGTCGAGGATCAGGCCGAAGCCGTCGAGGCCGCCGCCTGGGTCCGAGGTCAGCGTTTTCGAGCCGGCGTCGAGGATGCCGCGCTCAGGGGCGGCGCGGCTGACCACGGTGGAGTAGATCGTCAACGCGCAATCGTCCCAGCTCGCGACGCCGGCCGCAACCTGCATCCTGTCGTTGTAGATGTAAGTACCGGGACGATGCTCGGTCGCCCCCGCGAGCTGGCCGAGATTTCTCAGGTTCGGCGAGCCGCCGGTCGAGACCATCGCGGCTTCGAGGCCGTGCGCGCGGATTCCGGCCAGCGCCTCGTCGAAAAAGCGCTGCGCCTGCGGCCAGCCGGTCTCGGTCGGATACAGCATGAAGCCCTTGAAAATCAGCCCTTCGGACGCGGCGATGGATCGCGCCAGCGCGATCGCTTCGGCGGGCGTCTCGACTCCGGCGCGGGCGCGGCCGGTGTCGCATTCGACCACGACGCCGAGCGGGCGGCCGGCGCGCGCGGCCGCGGCCGGCAGGCCGGCGATCACCACCTCGTTGTCGGCGGCAACGACCATCTCGGCGCGCGCGTGCAGCGCGCCGAGCCGCGCCATCTTCTCCTCGCCGATCAGATTGTAGCTGATCAGGATATCGTCGATGCCGGCGTCGGCCATCACCTCGGCCTCGCTGATCTTCTGGCAGGTGATGCCTTTGGCGCCGGCGGCGATCTGCATCTGGGCGAGCAGCGGGGATTTGTGGGTCTTGATATGCGGCCGGTTGGCGACGCCGGCCGCATCGCAGAGCGCCTGCACCCGCGCGATATTGCGCTCGACGCGGTCCATGTCGATCACCAGCGCGGGCGTGCCGATGTCGCGGGCGATCCTGGCGGCGAGCGGCGTGGTCATCGGCAGGCTCCTTGCGTTCAGCTCACGCGCTTTCGATCTCGTCGCGCAGCATCTCCAACTCCAGCCAGCGGTGCTCGGCGTCGTGCAGGGCCTCGTGCGCCTTGGCCATCGCGGCGGAAGCCTTGTCGAACTTGGCGCGGTCGCGGGCGTAGAGTTGCGGGTCGTCGAGTTCGCCCTGCAATTTGGCGATTTCGGCTTCGAGCTTGGCGATGGTCTTCGGCAGAGTTTCGAGGGCGTGCTTCTCGTTGAAGCTGAGTTTTCGCTTGGGCGACGGCGATGCGGGTGCAGCGGGCGAGGGCGCGGCGGATTTCGCAGCGCTCGCCTCGGCCGCCGCCTTTGCCGGGGCACGGGTGAGGTCGGCGCCGCGCTGTTTCAGCATGTCCGAATAGCCGCCGGCATATTCGATCCAGCGGCCGTCGCCGTCCGGCGCGATCACAGAGGTCACGACGCGATCGAGGAAGTCGCGGTCATGGCTGATCAGGATGACGGTGCCGTCATAATCGCCGAGCATTTCCTCGAGCACGTCGAGCGTCTCGAGATCGAGGTCGTTGGTCGGCTCGTCCAGCACCAAGAGGTTCGACGGCTTCGCCAGCGCGCGCGCCAGCATCAGCCGGCCGCGCTCGCCGCCGGACAGCGCCTCCAGCGGCGTGCGCGCCTGCTCCTGCTTGAACAGGAAGTCCTTCATGTAGCCGATGACGTGGCGCGGCTTGCCGCCGACCATCACCTGATCGCCGCGGCCGCCGGTCAGCGCTTCGGCGAGCGAGGTTTTCGCGTCCAGGCTGTCGCGGTGCTGATCGAGCGTGGCGATTTCGAGATTGGTGCCGAGCCGGATGCTGCCGCTGTCGGGCGGAAGCTGGCCGGTCAACAGGCTGATCAGCGTGGTCTTGCCGGCGCCGTTGGGGCCGACGATGCCGATGCGGTCGCCGCGATTGACCCGGATCGAGAAGTTGTCGACGATCGGGCGATCGCCCCAGGCCTTGTTGATGCTCTTCGCCTCGATCACCAGCTTGCCGGACTTGTCGGCCTCGGCGGCGGCGAGGTTGGCGCTGCCGGTGGGCCCGCGATAGTCGCGGCGCGATGCGCGCAGCTCGTGCAGACCGGCGAGCCGTTTGACGTTGCGCTTGCGGCGGCCGGAGACGCCGTAGCGCAGCCAGTGCTCTTCGGCGACGATCTTGCGGTCGAGCTTGTGCTGATCGCGCTCTTCTTCCGCCAGCACCTCGTCGCGCCAGGATTCGAAGGCGGCGAAACCGCGGTCGATCTGGCGGATCATGCCGCGATCGAGCCAGGCGGTGGCGCGCGACAAATTGGCGAGGAAGCGACGGTCGTGGCTGATCATCACGATCGCGCTCTTGCGTTGCGCCAGATCGCTTTCCAGCCATTCGATCGTCAGCAAATCGAGGTGGTTGGTCGGCTCGTCGATCAGGAGAATGTCCGGATCGGGCGCCAGCATCCGCGCCAGCGCGGCGCGGCGCGCTTCGCCGCCGGACAGATGGGCGGGGTCCTCGTCGCCGTGCAGTCCGAGCTGCTCCAGCAGATAGGATGCCTGATAGTGCTCGTCGCCGGGCGCGAGGCCGGCCTCGACATAGGCCAGCGTGGTTTTGAAGCCGGCGAAGTCCGGCTCCTGCGGCAGATAGCGGATGGTCGCGCCCGGCTGCACGAAGCGGCTGCCGCGGTCGGACTCGATCAGGCCGGCGACGATCTTCAGCAGCGTTGATTTGCCGGAGCCGTTGCGGCCGATCAGGCAGAGGCGATCGCCGGCCGACACGCTCAGTTCGACGCCGTCGAACAGCGGTGCGCCGCCGAAGGTCAGCGCGATGTCTTTCAACTGGATCAGCGGCGGGGCCATCGGGCGTCCATCAATTCTGTTGTTGCGCCGGCGGCGACGCGCGGCGGCGGGCGATCCGGCGGATCGTGGTGTCGAGTGCGGCGAGAAACGTCGAGCGGTCCCTCGGGGAGAACGCCCGCGGGCCGCCGGTCACTTCGCCCGACGAGCGCAGGTCGGTCATCAGATTGCGCACCGCCAGCGTCATGCCGATCGACTCCTCGGAGAACGGCTTGCCGTTCGGCGCGAGCACCTCGGCTCCCGCCTTGACGCAGCGGCTCGCCAGCGGAACGTCGGCGGTGACGACGATATCGCCCGGCTGGACGCGTTCCGCAATCCAGTCGTCGGCGGCGTCCATCCCGGAACCGGCGGCGATCCGCTCGATCAAGGGATGCGCCGGCACGCGGATGAAGGCGCCGGCGACCACGCTGACCGGCAGGCCGTGGCGCTCCGCGACCTTGTAGATTTCGTCCTTCACCGGACAGGCGTCGGCGTCGACATAGATGCGGGTGGGCGCGGGTTCGGTCATGCGGTCTCGGTCGGTGGCAGGGCGCGGCGAACGGCTTTACGCCCGCTGCGGCGCTGGCGTAGCATCGCCGGGCACGATCGCCAACAAGATCGAACAAACCGGGAGAAACCATGACCGCACGGCTCGAGCCTTATCGCGTCAGCGCCTACAACACCGCCAAACAATCCGAAAACAAGATGCACGACGACACCGTGGCGCAGCGGTTCGGCTTTTCCGGCGGGCTGGTGCCCGGCGTCGAGGTGATGGCCTATATGGTGCATCTGCCGATCGCGCGCTGGGGCCGGGATTTCCTCGAGCGCGGGCTGATCGAGGCGCGGTTCGTCAAGCCGGTCTATGACGGCGAAACCGCGATCGTCGGCGGCAGCGAGCAGGGCGGCGCGCTGGCGATCGAGGTCGAAAGCGGCGGCGCGCTGTGCGCCACCGGGTCCGCCGCGCTGCCGGAGCGCGCGCCGGCGTTCGATCTTCGCGATTATCCCGAGACCGCGCCGGTTGCGACCCGGCCGCCGATCGGTCCCGGGGTGTTCGCGGCCGGGCAATGGCTCGGCACCAAGCCGGTGGTGTGGGGCGGCGAGGCGCTGCGCAACTATCTCGCCGAAGTGCGCGAGGCCGATCCGATCTTCGTAAAGAACAACCTGGTGCATCCCGGCGCCCTGCAGCGCATCATGAACCGGGTGCTGGTCGACAACGTCGTACTCGGGCCGTGGATCCATGTCGGGTCCAGGATGCAGCTACTCGCGGCCGCGAGCGGCGACGACACGCTGGCGGCGCGCGCCAGGGTCACCGCGAACTACGACAAGAAGGGCCACCGCTTCGTCGAGCTCGACGCGCTGATCGTTGCCGGCGGCACGACGCCGGTTGCGCACTGCCACCATATCGCGATCATTCAGCCGCGCGAGCAGGCGGCCGCCTGAGACCGCGCTTATTCCGCCACGCGGACGGACGGGCGGCGCGACGTCGCATCTGTCGGATTCGATTTTTCAAGATAGAAAGAGAAGGAACAAGATAGAAGGGGAGTTGCACAACAGCCAGGGGCGCTGGGCCAGCGAGACGGCCGACTGAAACCAACAAAAACAATCCGGAGGAAACAATGCGATTCTTGAAATACGCGGCGGCGCTGACGCTGGCCGCTCCGCTGCTGTTCGGCGCGTCCGCTTTCGCGCAACAGGGGCCGCTGAAGATCGGCCTGCTCAGCGACTTCCAGTCGGTGTATTCCGACATCGGCGGCGCCGGCAACGCCGAAGCCGCCAAGATGGCGATCGAGGAGATTGGCGGCACGATGTTCGGTCAGCCGATCGAATTCCTCAGCGCCGACGTCCAGAACAAGCCCGACATCGCCGCGTCGCTGGCGCGGAAATGGTACGAGAACGAGGGCGTCGACATGATCGTCGATCTGCCGACCTCTGCCACCGCGCTCGCCGCGATGGAGATGTCGAAGCGGTTCGAGAAGATCATGATCGTCACCGACGCGGCGTCGTCGGACATCACCGGCAAGTCCTGCTCGCCTTACACCGCGCACTGGACCTACGACACCTACTCGAATGCGCATACCGTGGGCTCGGCGATCGTCAAGAATGGCGGCGATAGCTGGTTCTTCATCACCGCCGACTATCTGTTCGGCCATTCGATCGAACGCGACACCGGCGAGGTGGTGAAGGCGGCCGGCGGCAAAGTGGTCGGCAATGCGCGGCATCCGTTGAACAACGCCGACTTCTCGTCGTTCCTGCTGCAGGCGCAGTCGTCCAAGGCCAAGATCATCGGCATGGCCAATGGCGGCGGCGACACCATCAACACCATCAAGCAGGCGGCGGAGTTCGGCATTGTCGCCGGCGGCCAGAAGCTCGCCGGCATCGTGATGTTCATCTCCGACATCCACAGCCTCGGGCTGAAGATGGCGAACGGGCTGATCATCACCGAAGCCTATTACTGGGACCTCAACGACCGCACCCGCGCCTTCGGCAACAAGTACTTCGAGCGGATGAAGCGAATGCCGACGATGAACCAGGCCGCGACCTACAGCGCCACGCTGCATTATCTCAAGGCGGTGAAGGCGGCCGGCACCAAGGACACCAAGACGGTGCTGGCGAAGATGCGCGAAATGCCTGTGCGCGACGCCTTCACCGACAACGGCTTCCTGCGCGAGGACGGCCGCATGGTGCACTCGATGTTCCTGTTCGAGGTGAAGAAGCCGGAAGAATCCAAGGCGCCGTGGGACTACTATAAGGTGCTCGCCGAAGTCCCCGGCGACCAGGCGTTCCGTCCGATGAAGGACGGCGGCTGCCCGCACGTGAAGAAGGACTGACGACACACAGCGATCGATCGCCGGGCTTGACCCGGCGATCGATCTTCTTCGCATGATGCAGGCGCGCTACGCGCGCGATGGATCTGCGGGTCGAGCCCGCGGATGACGGCTGTGGAGGTGGAGGGGCCTTACGCCAAGAGCGGTGACTCCTCCATCCGCCTTCGCTTCGCTCAGGCACCCTCTCCCTCAATGGGAGAGGGGAGCACGCTCAAGCCGCCTGCGTCGCCTTGGCGTCCTTGATCGCCCGCCAGACCTTCTCGGAGGTCAGCGGCATGTCGAGATGGGTCACGCCGAAATCTCGCAGGGCGTCGAGCGCGGCATTGACCACGGTGGACATGCTACCCGCGCAGCCGGCTTCGCCGCAGCCCTTGGTGCCGAGCGGATTGTTGGTGGTCGGCACCGGATGGTCGCCGATCGTCATCGCCGGAATATCCTCGGCGCGCGGCAGGGCGTAATCCTGCAGCGAGCCGGTGATCGGCTGGCCGTCGGCGTCGTAGCTCACTTTCTCCATCAGCGCCTGGCCGATGCCCTGCGCCACGCCGCCGTGCAACTGGCCCGCGACGATCATCGGATTGACCACGACGCCGAAATCATTGACCGCGACGTAGCGCACCACCTGGGTGACGCCGGTGTCGGGATCGATCTCGACCTCGGCGACGTGGCAGCCGTTCGGGAAGGTCGACGGCACTTCCTTGACGGTGTGATCGACGTCGAGCGACGACGGCGCGCCGTCGGGCATCTTGCTGTCGCGCAGCCGCTGCGCCAGCTCGATGATGCCGATGCTGCGGTCGGTGCCGGCGACGGTGAATCGCCCGCCCGAAAATTCGATATCGGCTTCCGAGGTTTCCAGCAGATGTGACGCCGCGGCCTTGCCCTTGGCGATGACCTGCGCGGCGGCCTCGACGATCGCCATGCCGCTCGCGGTGATCGAGCGCGAGCCGCCGGTGCCGTTGCCGGTGTGGACGAGATCGCTGTCGCCCTGTTCGAGCGTGACGCTCTCGAACGGCACGCCGAGTTGGGCGCTCATCACCTGCGCGAACGGCGTGGCGTGGCCCTGGCCGTAGTCGAGCGTGCCGGTGATCAGCCTCACGCGGCCGTCGGCTTCGAACACGATCTTGCCGAGTTCGCTGTTCGGCGGCGCGGTGACTTCGAGATAGGAGCCGACCGCGATGCCGCGCAGCCTGCCGCGCTTGCGGCTGTCCTTCTTGCGCTTCGAAAAGCCGGCGTAGTCCGCCAGCTCCAGCGCGTGCGCGAACACGCCGGCGAAGTCGCCGCAATCATAGGTGACGCCCGAACAGGCCTTGAACGGCATTTGCGAGGGCTTGATGAAGTTGCGCTTGCGCAATGTCAGCCGGTCTATGCTCATCTCATCGGCCGCGCGGTCGATCAGCCGTTCGAGATAGTAATTGGCCTCGGGACGCCCGGCGCCGCGATACGCGCCCATCAGCGTGACGTTGGTGAGCACGCATTTGATGTCGACCGAAAGCAGCGGCGTGCGATAGACGCTGCCGATATTCTTGCCGATGTTGAGCGACAGCGGCAGCGGCGCAACGCCGGTGATATAGGCGCCGAGATTGCCGGTGCCGGAGATGCGGATCGCCAGGAACTTGCCGGCGGCGTCGAGCGCAAGCTCGGCGTGGATCTGCTGGCCGCGGCCGTGGCTGTCGGACAGGAACGCGGTCGAGCGCTCGTCGGTCCACTTCACTGGACGTCCGAGCGCCTTCGCCGCGTGCAGGATGCAGATATATTCGGGATAGTTGATGTTCTTCATCCCGAACGAACCGCCGACATGGCCTGTGAGCAGGCGGACCTTGTCGGTGGGCACGCCGAGCAATTTGGCGAGGCCGTTGCGGTTGCCGGCGACGCCCTGGGTCGGCACCTGAATGGTGTAGCGGCCGTCGTTCCTGTCGTAGCAGGCGAGGCCTGCGCGCGGCTCCATCGACACCACCGCGACGCGGCTGTTCTCGATGTCGAGCCTGGTGACATGCGCGGCCGAAGCGAAGGCGGCGTTCACGGCCTCGGCGTCGCCGAAGTGATAATCGAGCGCGACGTTGTTTTCGATGTGATCGTAGAGCTGCGGCGCGCCGGGCTTGGTCGCTTCGTCGGCCTCGGTGACGGCGGGCAGCGGCTCGATGTCGAGCTCGACGGCCTCCGCAGCGTCACGCGCCTGCGCCAAAGTGTCGGCGACCACGCACGCCACCGGATCGCCGACGAAGCGGACCTTGTCGGTGGCCAGCGCGTGGCGGTTGGTCTGATGCAGCGGCGTGCCGTCACGATTCTTGAGCGGCAGGCCGCAGGTGAACGGGGCGTAATTGGCGCTGGCGAGGTCCGCGCCGGTGAACACGCCGCGGACGCCCGCCATGCCGCGCGCCGCCTCCGCGTCGATTCCGCGAAGCACGCCATGGGCGTGCGGACTGCGGACCATCACCGCAAACAGCTGACCGGGCAGGTTGAAATCGTCGGTGTAGTGTCCCTTGCCGCGAACCAGCGTGTCGTCTTCCTTGCGCCGGACCGGCTGCCCGACGCCGAATTTTTGCAGTGCGATAGCGGTGTCGAGCGACGCGTTCGAGGTCTGGTCCTGCATCAGGTTCGGTCCCGCGCCTGGAAAGGATGATGCGAAAAGCCCCGTGGCGCGGCCGTTTTCGCGGAGTTTACGCGAGCAAGAAGACTGATCTCCAAATCGTCATCCAGCTGTAGCTTGTTGTTTGGGCATGATCTTTTCCGAAAACCGGCGTCCACTTTTCGGGATTATGCTGGAAGGACTGCGACGTCCCCAGATAATTGAGTGGCGCCAGTCCGACAACGCACGATACGGCATGCGGGCCGTGCGGATGGGTTGCGCCACGGCTGTGCGCTGCTAAACTTTCTGTGAGCATGATTTCGACGTCGGCCGGACGGGCCACGAAAGACCGAATTGATGAATGAGGAGACGCGGCTTCGGAGCGGCCTTGCGCCGTGCGAAGCTCCGCACCACGCGCATGTTGCGATCGCCGAGGATGAGCACGGTTCGATGGCGCCGCACGGCGGCGTCTATGCTGCGCTCGATCTCGGCACCAACAACTGCCGGCTGCTGGTCGCGCGGCCGGCGGGCGACAGCTTTCGCGTGGTGGACTCGTTCTCGCGGATCATCCGGCTCGGCGAGGGCGTGTCCGTCACCGGACGGATCAGCGACGCCGCGATTGCGCGGGCGATCTCCGCCCTGGCGATCTGCCAGGACAAGATCAGGCAGCGCAAGGCGAAGCGGCTGCGGCTGATTGCGACCGAGGCCTGCCGGGCTGCCGTCAATGCCGACGAGTTTTGTGACAAGGTCGCCCACGCCACCGGCATTCGGCTGGAGATCATCGACCGTGAGACCGAGGCCCGGCTCGCCGCGATCGGCTGCTCGCCGCTGGTCGATCCGACCGGCCGCGGCGCGGTGCTGTTCGATATCGGCGGCGGCTCCAGCGAGCTGGTGCGGCTCGCGCGCGATCCGGCGCGGCCCGACCTGGCGCCGCGGATCAAGGCGTGGATGTCGATCCCGCTCGGGGTGGTGACCCTGGCCGAGCAGTTCGGCGGCAAGGTGGTGACGCCGCAGACCTATGCGGCGATGATCGACGAGGTCACGGCGCATGTCGCGCCGTTTGCCGCCGAGCACGGCGGCGACCTCGGCGGCCTGCATCTGCTTGGCACCTCCGGCACGGTGACGACGCTGGCGGGGCTTTATCTCGATCTGATCCGCTACGACCGCCGCCGCGTCGACGGGATCTGGATGAGCGACGACGAACTGACGATGACGATCGACCGGCTGCGCAGCATGAGCTATCACGACCGCGCCCAGAACCATTGCATCGGCACGGAACGGGCCGATCTGGTGCTGGCGGGCTGCGCGATCCTCGACGCCGTGCGCGCCGCGTTCCCGCTGCCGCGGCTGCGGGTCGCCGACAGGGGCCTGCGCGAAGGCATGCTGGTCGAGATGATGCGCGAGGACGGCGTGCTCGGCGCCGCCTGAACCGTGGTTTCACTGGTCTTTCCGCACCGGTCTGCTAAGCACGCGGCGCGAACAAATAGGCAGGACCATGGCCAAAGACACCACAGGACGGATGCGCGTCACCGTCAAAAGCGCCGGCAGAATGAAGCTGTCGTCGAAGCTATGGCTCGAGCGCCAGCTCAATGACCCTTACGTCGCGCAGGCCAAGCGCGACGGCTATCGCTCGCGCGCCGCCTACAAGCTGCTCGAGATCGACGACAAGTATCATTTCCTCAAATCGGGTCTCGCCGTGGCCGACCTCGGCGCGGCGCCCGGCGGCTGGAGCCAGATCGCCGCCAAGCGGGTCGGCGCTGCGGACGGCCGCGGCAAGGTGATCGCGATCGATCTGCTGGAGATGGGGGAGATCCCCGGCGTGACTTTCGCGCAGCTCGATTTTCTCGACGACGCCGCGCCGGATCGGCTTCGCGAGATGCTCGGCGGCGGCGCCGACGTGGTGATGAGCGACATGGCTGCGAACACCACCGGGCATCGCAAGACCGATCAGCTTCGTATCGTCGGTCTGGTCGAGAGCGCCGCGCAGTTCGCGAGCGAAGTGCTGAAGCCCGGCGGCACCTTCGTCGCCAAGGTGTTTCAGAGCGGCGCCGACGCGACGCTGATGACGCAGCTCAAGCGCGACTTCGCCACGGTGAAGCACGTCAAGCCGGCGGCCAGCCGCAAGGATTCATCGGAGCGCTACGTGCTGGCGATGGGATTTCGCGGTGTGCCAATCGTGGCCCCTGAAACAGTCGATGAGTGACGGCGACGGGCGACGAAGCCGTCGAGCAGGATGAGTTACCTTCGAATCGTCGTCCAGCTCCAGTTTGTTGTCGGCGCGTGATGTTTTCCGAGATCCGACGCTCACTTCTCGGTATCATGCTGTAGTGTTGGGAATTACTTGCAGACATTGCAGTTAATTAATGAGTCAATTTCAGCGTCTGGTATCAATTTACAGAGTTGATGACCTCAATTCCAATACGGTCGGTCGATTCTCATTCACGAATCGGCGACAGGCATGGATATCCCGACTCCGATGTGCCGAGGGTGCGGCGTTGATCGCGAACTGGTTGCGGTCGAGCACGCGAACGCAAAGTTCGACGTGCCGCATTTCCGGTGCCCGATCTGCAGCGATGTGCTGCGCCTGGCGGTCCGGCACAGCAAGCCGAACGACAGGGGCAGGGAGGCTCTGAGCTAGCACGGGACGGAATATCCGGGCCCTGTCCGGGCGGACGAACCATCCGGTCGTGATCGTCTGCCGGCGCTAACCCAATCTCTGATCGCGCGCATCCTGGGTTTCTTCGCTCGCCGTCTTGGCCGCGGCGCCGGCCGCGGCTTTTTTGCTCGAGATTTCGATCGCCTTCCGCCCCGAAATCTCACTGCCGGCGTCGTCCGGCATCCGCCAGAAGAAATACGCCGACAGCGCCGCCATCACCGCGACCACGATAAAGGCCGGGGCGAAATCATCGGCGCTGAGCGTGGTGGTGTGACGCCACGCCATGGTGGTCTCGACCGAGAACGCGCCGATCGCGACGCCGGCCGAGATCGCCAGTTGCTGGCCGACGCTGACCAGCGTAGTGGCGCGGCTCATCTGTGCGCTCTGAACCTCGGCATAAGCCACGGTATTGATGGCGGTGAACTGCAGCGAGCGGAAGAAGCCGCCGACCAGCAGGATGATCATGATCAGCAGCAGCGGCGTCGCCGGCGTGAACAGCGCGCAGGCGGCGAGAAACACCGAGCTGATCAGCGCGTTGATGGTCATGATGTTGCGGAAGCCGAAGGTGCGGATGATCCGCGCCGCCAGCGGTTTCATGCCCATCGCGCCGGCCGAGGAGGCGAAGGTGACGAGGCCGGACTGGAACGGCGTCAGCCCGAAGCCGATCTGCATCAACAGCGGCAGCAGGAACGGCAGCGCGCCGATTCCGAGCCTGAACAGGAAACCGCCGATCATGCTGGCCCGCAGCGTCGTCAGCCGCATCAGCGAGAAATCCAGCACCGGCGAGGCGGTGCGGCGGGCGTGCAGCAGATAGAGCGTCATCGAGATCGCGCCGACCGCGATCAGTCCGGTCACGATCGGCCAAGGCAGCAGACCGAGCCCGGCGACCGACAGGCCGAAGGCGATCCCGGCGAGCCCGATTCCGGCCAGCACCAGCCCGTAGAGATCGAAGCGTTCCGGATTCTCGCTGCGGATCGGGTCGATGTAGCGTTGCGCGAAGAAGATGCCGACAAGGCCGATCGGGATGTTGATCAGGAAGATCCAGTGCCACGAGAAATAGGTGGTGATGAAGCCGCCGAGCGGTGGCCCGATCACCGGCCCGATCAGCGCGGGCAAGGTCATCCACGCCATCGCGCTGACCAGCGCGCTCTTGTCGATCGAGCGCAGCAGCACCAGCCGTCCGACCGGAGTCATCATCGCGCCGCCCAGCCCCTGCAGGATGCGGGCGGCGACAAAATCGGTGATCGAACTCGACAGCGCGCAGCCGATCGAGCCGACCATGAACACCGCGATTGCGGCCGAGAATACGGTCCGGGCGCCGAACCGGTCGGCGGTCCAGCCCGAGGCCGGGATGAACACCGCGAGCGACAGCAGATAGGAGGTGATCGCGAGCTTCAGCGTCAGCGGCGAGGTGCCGATATCGGCCGCGATCGCCGGCAGCGAGGTGGCGATCACGGTGGCGTCCATGTTCTCCATGAACAACGCGGCGGCCACGATCAGCGGGATCAGTCGTTCTTTGTTCATGCGGGATTTCGGCCGGGGCGGGAGCCCCGCGTGTACCATCCGGTCGCAGCTCCCGCTATTGCGGACGGCCTCTCAGCACCTAAATCTTGCGTGACCGGCGCGCATCCGAAAGCCCTTTGCCGGAGCCCACGTCTTGAGGGAGTTCCGCCGATGATCTACCTGCTTGCCGCTTTCCTGCCGCCGCTCGGCCTGCTGCTCAACGGCCAGCCGCTGTCGGCCGTGTTCAATCTGGTGCTGCTGGTGGTTTGCGTCATTCTCGGCCTGATCTTCCAGCCGCTGCTGCTGCTGCCGTCGCTGCACGCTTTGATCGCGGTCCGGATGGAGCGGGAAAAGCGGATGCACCGCGAGGTGGTCGAGGCGATCCGCGAGCACGGCGCGCCGCCGGCCTACCGGCGCTGAGTGGCGAGCGAGGCGGTTCGCAACCGATTTGGTGATGTGCTATAATTCGGCTCGATGACCCTCGCTTTGCGCCTTCCGCCTCAACTGGCTTCCGATCTCGAACGGAAGTATTTCTGGTGGGAGCCGATCGGAGCCGTGCCGCGCTCCGAGGCGCGCCTGTTGGCGCAGGCGATGAGCTTTGCAACCTTCGCCGAAGGCCTCGAGCTCGAGCGGAATTTGGGCTCCGACGCGCTGGCTGACGCCATGCTGAGCGCCGAGCCCGGTTGGATCGACCCGCGGTCGTGGGAGTTCTGGCGCGGTCGCCTGCAGCGCGCGACGGGGCGGGCATTGCCGGAAAACGCCTCCCGAGAGAGCATTCGATGCTGAGGACCTTTGAGCCCAAGCTCGAAGTTCTGCCCGAGCCGCAACGCCAAATCTGGCAGGTGCTGCGCGCAGCCCGGGACACGATCGTGGAAATCCCTGATGTTCCCGTGGTTTTCGGCTCGCTCGCGGCCGGTTGAGCAATGTCTGGGGGGCGGATTGGGCCGGACAGGCTTTGCCCCTTTGATTCGTCATACCGCCATGCTATCGACCACCGCCAACCCTACCGACGGGCTCGATTCGACGGCGCTGCTGCTGTGGCGCCGAACGCGGCTCCCGTCTCCCGAGTTTGAACGCGGCGCAACCGGCCGCTGAACGGAGTTGGCAATGGCTTCATTGAACGGATCTCAGCAATTTCGCGAAGCCTACACGTTCGACGACGTGTTGCTGAAGCCAGGCCCCTCCGACGTGATGCCGTCCGAGGTCGACATCCGGTCCCGCATCACCCGGGCGATCCCGTTGAATGTCCCGATCATCGCCTCGGCGATGGACACCGTGACCGAGGCGCGGATGGCGATCGCGATGGCGCAGGTCGGCGGCATCGGCGTCATTCATCGCAACTTCGATCCCGAGGGCCAGGCCGCGCAGGTCCGCCAGGTCAAGAAATTCGAATCCGGCATGGTGGTCAATCCGCTGACCATCGGCCCCGACGCCAAGCTCGCCGACGCGCTGGCGCTGATGAACCAATACGGCTTCTCCGGCATCCCGGTGGTGACCGGCGCCGAGGGCCGCGGCCCGGGCAAGCTGATCGGCATCCTGACCAACCGCGACGTGCGCTTTGCGACCGACCCGTCGCAGAAGGTCTCGGAACTGATGACGCACGAGAACCTCGTGACGGTGCGCGAGGGCGTCAGCCAGGACGAGGCCAAGCGGATGCTGCACAAGCACCGCATCGAGAAGCTGCTGGTGGTCGACGATCAATATCGCTGCGTCGGCCTGATCACCGTCAAGGACATGGAGAAGGCGGTCGCGCATCCGCTGGCCAGCAAGGACGCGCAGGGCCGCCTCCGCGTCGCCGCCGCCACCACCGTCGGCGAAGGCGGCTTTGAACGCACCGAGGCCCTGATCGAGGCCGGCGTCGACGTCATCGTGGTCGACACCGCGCACGGCCATTCGGCCCGCGTGCTCGAGGCGGTGAACCGGATCAAGCGGCTCTCCAACGCGGTTCAGGTCGTGGCCGGCAACATCGCGACACGCGATGGCGCGCAGGCGCTGATCGACGCCGGCGCCGACGCCATCAAGGTCGGCATCGGCCCGGGCTCGATCTGCACCACGCGGATGGTCGCCGGCGTCGGCGTGCCGCAGCTCACCGCGATCATGGACGCGGTCGAGGCGGCGAAAAAGGCCGATATCCCGGTGATCGCCGACGGCGGCATCAAATATTCCGGCGACCTCGCCAAGGCGCTCGCCGCTGGCGCCGACATCGCCATGGTCGGCTCGCTGCTCGCCGGCACCGACGAAACCCCCGGCGAAGTGTTCTTGTGGCAGGGCCGCTCCTACAAGGCCTATCGCGGCATGGGCTCGGTCGGCGCGATGTCGCGCGGCTCGGCCGACCGCTACTTCCAGCAGGACATCAAGGACACGCTGAAGCTGGTGCCGGAAGGCATCGAGGGCCAGGTGCCCTACAAGGGTCCGGTCGGCAATGTCGTCCATCAGCTCGCCGGTGGTCTGCGCGCCGCGATGGGTTACGTCGGCGCCCGCACGCTCACAGAACTTCACGACAAGGCCGATTTCGTCCGCATCACCGGCGCCGGCCTGCGCGAAAGCCACGTCCACGACGTCGTCATCACCCGCGAGAGCCCGAACTATCCGGGCGGGGTGTGAGCTGAATTGGCGGTCATTGCGGGGCGCGCGTGAAACGCGCGAAACCGGAATCCCGAAGTTGTTATCAAGAGAGATACCGGGTTCGCTCACTCGTGAGCGCCCCGGAATGACGAACGCGGACTGGGTCGGCGCCGTCAAAGCGCCGCCGGCGTGAATCATGCCCGCCGCAGTTGGCGAATGCGATAGCCTCGCTTAAAGTCGCGCCAATCGTTCCCAATCAACAACAACCAACAACAACAAGGAAACAGCATGTCCAAGGGTCAGCGTATCGTTCTTGCCTCGCGTCCGACTGGGGAGCCGACGGCGGCGAATTTCCGTCTCGAGGAGTTTGACGTGCCGGCGCCGGGCGAGGGGCAGGTGCTGCTGCGCACGATCTGGCTGTCGCTCGACCCTTATATGCGCGGCCGCATGAGCGACGGACCGTCTTATGCCCAGCCGGTGCCTGTCGGCGGCGTGATGGAAGGCGGCACGGTCTGCGAGGTGCTCGATTCCAACAGCCCGGGCTTCGCCAAGGGCGATATCGTCCTGGCGCATGCCGGCTGGCAGACCCACGCGCTCGCCGATCCGAAGCCGCTGCGCAAGATCGATCCGTCGCTCGGGCCGATCTCGACCGCAGTGGGCGTGCTCGGGATGCCGGGCATGACGGCCTACACCGGGCTGCTGGACATCGGCCAGCCGAAGGAAGGCGAGACCGTCGTGGTCGCCGCGGCCTCCGGCGCGGTCGGCTCCGCGGTCGGACAGATCGCGAAAATCAAGGGCGCGCGCGCGGTCGGCATCGCCGGCGGCAAGGCGAAATGCGACTACGTCAAGAACGAGCTCGGCTTCGATGACTGCCTCGACCACCGCGATCCGGACCTCGCCGCCAAGCTGAAGGCGGCGTGTCCGAAAGGGATCGACGTGTATTTCGAGAATGTCGGCGGCGAGGTGTTCGAGGCGGTGTTTCCGTTGCTCAACGCTTTCGCCCGCATTCCGGTGTGCGGCCTGATCGCGCAGTACAACGCCTTCGAAGCGCCGCCGACGCCGAAATGGGCGGGCGCGATGATGCGTCATGTGCTGACCAAGCGGCTCACCATCCGCGGCTTCATCGTCAGCGATTTCGCGGGACGGCGTCAGGAGTTCTTGCGGGATATGTCGGAGTGGGTCCGCGACGGCAAGGTGAAGTATCGCGAGTTCGTCACCGAGGGCGTCGAGAGCGCGCCGTCAGCGTTCATCGGCCTGCTGAAGGGCGCCAATTTCGGCAAGCAACTCGTTCGCATCGGGCCGGATCGCGCGTAACCGCGTTCCGCTACATCACGCGATAGCGGATCGCGGTGGCGTCGCGCGGAGCCTCGGGCTTGTTCGGCGACGTTACGCGGTCCGCGAGATGCCACGGGCCGAACACCGCGGTGCGGCTCGGGTTGGCGGCGAGCCTCAGTTTGAACAGATGCTGGCCCTCGCCGGGCAGGTTCAGGATCACCATCCGATCTGCGGTTCGGAAGTCGATCGGTACCGAGCCGCGCAGCACCGGATGGCCGTCGTCGACCATGGCGGTGCTCTGCAGTCGGCCGATGGTCTGGTTGCGGTCGGTGTGCAACTCGATCTGGGCGTCGCGGCCGAGCGCGGCGAAGGCCGAGGCGGGCAACCGGATCTCGAACTCCACCGCGGGTTTGGAACCGTTGAGACCGAGATAGTCCAGCGCCGCGTGCCGCATGTCGTAGGCGACGAAGCAAACGAGCCCGATCACGACACTGATCGTCGCGCCATCCCTGAGGATGTCGCGCGTGGTGCGCTCGCGGCGGCTGAAATACAGTTTGAGCGCGATCGCCAGAGCAAGCGCAGCGGCGGCGCCAGCCAATGCCGAGGTTGTGAGACCGGCCGCGCCGTCCGGGGCGTCCGAGGTCAGCCCGAACAACTGCACGGCTGCGCTCACGACAGCGGTGACGCCGCCGCCCATCGTCTCGATCACAGCCGTCACACCCGCCCAAAAATACGACATGACACCGTTACTCGGCTCGAATGGACCGGAACCTCGTCAGGCGTGGGTCTCCGATGCAGCCATGCAGGTTCAAACCGGCCGATCGATTGTCATGATGGGGTGCGGTCGCTATAGCGAAGCAGGCCAATCAGGGGAGGGCTCCGCCATGTCGGTCCAGATGGTGCTGCTGCCGGTGTTCGTCCTGATCGGGCTGACCTTCGCGCTGATGTTAGGCACCTTCGCCGCCCGCACCAAGGCAATCGCCTCCGGCCAGACCAAAATGCGGGACGTCGCGCTCGGCCAGCAGGCGTGGCCGGACCGCGTCACCCAGTTCGGCAATTGCTTGCGCAACCAGTTCGAGCTGCCGGTGCTGTTCTATCTGCTGATTGCGCTGGCGCTGCCGTTGCGGCACGTCGATCTGGTGATGGTGCTGCTGTCCTGGGTGTTCGTGGTCGCGCGCTTCGCCCATGCCGGCGTCTTCGTCACCTCGAACGACATCCGGCGCCGCGGCCCGGTGTGGCTGGCAGGAGCGCTGGTGCTGATGGCGATGTGGATCTACTTCGCCCTGCGTATCCTGCTGCTGATCTGACCGCTGATTGCTACTCGAACTGAAAGATCTGAATGACCCCCGCCGCACGGCTGTCCGCAGCCATCGACCTGATCGCCACCATCGACGGCCAGCGGATTCCCGCCGCCAAGGCCCTGAAGGAATGGGGGACCGCGCATCGCTACGCCGGCTCCGGCGATCGTGCTGCGATCGCCGGCCTGGTCTGGGACGTGCTGCGCCGCCGCGCCTCCAGCGCCTTCATCATGGACGACGACAGCGCGCGCTCGCGCGTCCTCGGGATGCTCAAGGTCGAGCGCGCCATGACGCCTGACGCGATCGCGGCGCTGTGCGACGGCGGCCGGTTTTCGCCGCAGCCATTGTCCGACGTCGAGCATGCCGCCTTGTCCGGGCGCACGCTGGACGGCGCGCCGCCGCACGTCGCTGGCGATTATCCCGAATGGCTCGACGGCGCCTTCATCGAAATGTTCGGCGACGACCGCGTGGCGGAGGCCACCGCCATGGCGAGCCGGGCGCCGCTCGATCTGCGGGTCAATACGCTGAGGGCGAAGCGGGAGAAGGTTCTGGCGTCGTTGGCGCATCTCGGCGCCAGCGAGACGCCGTGGTCGCCGCTGGGGCTGCGGATCGAACTCGGCGCCGACGCCCGCAATCCGGGCGTGCAGGCCGAGCAGGACTTCATCAAGGGTGCGGTCGAGGTCCAGGACGAGGGCTCGCAGCTCGCGACGCTGCTGTCGGCCGCAAAGCCCGGCGAGCAGGTGATCGACCTCTGCGCCGGCGCCGGCGGCAAGACCCTGGCGCTGGCGGCGATGATGCAGGGCAAGGGGCGGCTGATCGCGACCGACTCCGACAAGCGCCAGCTCGCGCCGATCCACGAGCGGCTGTCGCGCGCCGGCGTGCATAATTGCGATATCCGCGCCCCGAAGGGGCCGGCCGACCCGCTGGCCGACATCCACGCCTCCGCCGATCTGGTGCTGGTCGACGCGCCGTGCACCGGCACCGGCACCTGGCGGCGCAACCCGGACGCGAAATGGCGGATGCGGCCGGGCGCGCTGGAAATCCGGCTGAAGGACCAGGCCGAGGTGCTGGCCCGGGCCGCCACTTTGGTGAAGCCGGGGGGGCGGATCGCCTATGTCACCTGTTCGGTGCTGCCGGCGGAGAATGGCGGGCAGGTCAAGGCCTTCGTCGCCGGCCACCCGGAGTTTGCCGTGACCCCGCCCGCCGAGGTCGCCGCCGCGTTGTGGGACAAGGCTGAGGATTTCCTGGCCGCCACCCGGACCACGCCCGAGGGCCTGCTGATGACCCCGCTGCGGACCGGCACCGACGGGTTCTTTGTGAGCGTGCTGCGCAAATCGGGCGCTTGATAGCCGTCACCTTGAGGGGAGAGCGCTGAGCGCCTTGCGCACGGCTGGAGCCTCGAAGGGCGACGGCGTCGCGGGCTCGGGGCGCAGGCCAGCATCCGTCGAGGCCGCCGCTTCGCGGCGGCGCCTCAGGACGACGGGGTGAACGAGGCTGGCAATGGATGTCGGCCGCTGCGCCTGTTTTTCCCGGTTGCGAGCCGGGCTGCGGTCGCGTATCTGCTGCCCATGACAGCCCCCAGCACATTCTCCGCTTCCGCCGCCGATTCCTCGCCGCACGTCGCCGCGATCCACGAAAAAATCCTGATCGTCGATTTCGGCTCGCAGGTCACGCAATTGATCGCCCGCCGCGTCCGCGAGGAGGGGGTCTATTCCGAGATCGTACCGTTCCAGAAGGCCGAAGCCGCCTTCGCCGAGATGAAGCCGAAGGCCGTGATCCTGTCCGGCGGGCCGGCCTCGGTGCTGGACGCCGACGCGCCCAAGGCGCCGATGGCGATCCTTCAGGCCGGCGTCCCGGTGCTCGGCATCTGCTACGGCGAGCAGACCATGGCGGCGCAGCTCGGCGGCACCGTCGAGGGCGGGCATCATCGTGAATTCGGCCGCGCCACGATCGAGATCACCGACGACTGCGCGCTGTTCGACGGCGTCTGGCAGAAGGGCGGCCAGTACGACGTCTGGATGAGCCACGGCGACCGCGTCACCAAACTGCCCGAGGGCTTCCGCGGCGTCGCCAAGGCGGCGGGCTCGCCGATCGCGGTGATCGCCGACGATTCGCGCAAGTTCTACGCGATGCAGTTTCATCCCGAGGTGGTGCATACGCCGGACGGCGCGAAAATCCTGCGCAACTTCGTCCGCAAGGTGGCGGGCCTTACCGGCGACTGGACGATGCGCGCCTTCCGCGAGGAGGCGGTCGAGAAGATCCGCGCTCAGGTCGGGCAGGGCAAGGTGATCTGCGGCCTGTCCGGCGGCGTCGACTCGGCGGTCGCCGCGGTGCTGATCCACGAGGCGATCGGCGATCAGCTCACTTGCGTGTTCGTCGATCACGGGTTGCTGCGCAAGGACGAGGGCAAGTCCGTCGTCGACCTGTTCCGCCACCACTACAACATCCCGCTGGTGCATGTGGACGCGGCTGATACGTTCCTCGGCGCGCTCAAAGGCGTCACCGACCCGGAGCAGAAGCGCAAGATCATCGGCAAATTGTTCATCGACGTGTTCGACGCCGAGGCCAAGGTGGTCGGCGGCGCGGATTTTCTGGCGCAGGGCACGCTGTATCCCGACGTGATCGAGAGCGTGTCGTTCACCGGCGGGCCTTCGGTGACGATCAAGTCGCACCACAATGTCGGCGGTCTGCCCGAACGCATGAACATGAAGCTGGTCGAACCCTTGCGCGAATTGTTCAAGGACGAGGTCCGCGCGCTCGGCCGCGAGCTCGGCCTGCCGGACGTGTTCGTCGGCCGCCATCCGTTCCCGGGTCCCGGGCTGGCGATCCGCTGCCCCGGCGAGATCACCTCGGAAAAGCTGGAGATTCTGCGCAACGCCGACGCGATCTATATCGATCAGATCCGCAAGGCCGGTCTGTACGACACGATCTGGCAGGCGTTCGCGGTGCTGCTGCCGGTGAAGACCGTCGGCGTGATGGGCGACGGCCGCACCTACGAATACGTCGTCGGGCTGCGCGCCGTGACCTCGACCGACGGCATGACCGCCGACTTCTACGCCTTCGACATGAACTTCCTCGGCGCCACCGCCACCCGCATCATCAACGAGGTCAAGGGCGTCAACCGCGTAGTCTACGACATCACGAGCAAGCCGCCGGGGACGATCGAGTGGGAATAATTTTTGCCCATCCGAGGCTATCCGAAACTACGCCAGAATACGACGTAACCACCTGAAAAACAAAAATATTTCAGCCGAGACCTATCGAGAGCTATCGGTGGGCATCAAACGCGTCTGTCGTGCCCGCTGACGGACCCTGCCCCCGTTGATCATCCGGAAAATCGAAAGTACCGTCATAGCGACCGAGGCTAATGACGGTACTTTTTTCAGCCTAACACGCTGAACATAAACAGATATTCCCGTCAAAAGCCTTCAAAAACCGCGTGACGGTACTTTTCCGCGAGGAGGCCCAGAATGTTGACGGATGCGGCACTCAAGTGCCTGAAACCAAAAGCCAAAATGTACAAGGTGACCGATCGTGACGGCATGTATGTGCGTGTCGCGCCGACAGGCGGCATCTCGTTCAGGCTCGACTATCGGCTGAACGGCAGGCGGGAGACCGTCCATCTCGGCAAGTACGCCCGAGATGGGATCTCGCTCGCCCGGGCGCGGGAATTGTGCCTGGACGCGAAACGCATGATTGCCGAGGGGCAGTCCCCCGCCATCGAGAAGCAGCGGGAGAAGCGCCGGATCAAGGAGGCCAAGAGCTTCGGCGAGTTCGGCGAGAAGTGGCTGACGGGCGCGCCCATGGCGGACAGTACGCGCGCCATGCGCCGCGCCATATTCGAGCGTGAACTCAAGCCGGTCTGGCAGAACCGTTTGCTGACCGAAATCACGCCTGATGACCTGCGCGCCCACTGCGCCAAGATCGTGGAACGGGGCGCGCCCGCGACGGCCATCCATGTGCGGGATATCCTGAAGCAGATCTACGCCTTCGCCATCCTCCACGGCGAGAAGGTCGCGAACCCGGCCGATGACGTTGGTCCGGCTTCGATTGCCACGTTCACGCCCAAGGACCGGGCGCTTTCGCCGACCGAGATCCGCATCATGCTCAAGCAACTGGAGCATGTCGCGACGCTGCCGACGATCCGGCTCGGCATGAAGCTCTACCTCCTCACCATGGTCCGGAAGAGCGAACTGCAGGACGCGGTCTGGGATGAAGTCGATTTCGAAAACGCCGTCTGGACGATCCCGAAGGAGCGCATGAAGCGATCGAAGCCGCACAACGTCTACCTGTGCCGGCAGACCCTCGACATCATGATCGCGCTCAAGACCTGCGCCGGTAATTCCCGGTATCTGCTGCCTTCCCGCTACGATGCGGATGCGCCGATGTCGCGGGCGACCTTCAACCGGGTCACTTACGCTGTCGTCGAACAGGCCAAGAAGGAGGGGCTGCCGCTGGAGCCGTTCACCGTGCATGACCTGCGCCGCACGGGCTCGACGCTCCTCAATGAGCTGGGCTTCAACCGCGACTGGATCGAAAAGTGCCTGGCGCACGAGGACGGGCGTTCATCACGCGGCGTCTACAACAAGGCCGAATACGAGGTTCAGCGTCGCCACATGATGCAGGAATGGGCCGACACCGTCGATGCCTGGGTCGAGGGGCGGAAGTATGTTCCGACGCTGCTGCCGACAATCATGCCGTCTATCGCGCTCGATCCTGCCCTTTGACTGGGCGGGACTTGCGCTTGGTGACATCGGGATGCTGTGCGCGAGGGATTGGCTTCGCGCGCCGCGCCAGCAACCAGGCGTGGACCTCGGCGAGGTCCCAGACGATGCAGCGCGGCGACAGCGCGAAGCGGCGTGGGAATTCGCCGCGCTGCTCCATCTCGTAGATTGTGCTGTCAGCCAGGGGCACCATCTCGCGCAGTTGGTGCCGCCGGATGGTCTTCCTGATCTCCAAAGGCTCGCTCTGACCCATACCCAATCTCCTCAGCGGCTGTCGCTGGCGATTGAGAACGATAGGTGCCGATGCCGGAAGTCCCTCCCGAGTGGCGTGCGGCAATTTCGGGCTCTGGCGTAGAAATCGGCGGGTCATTTTCAGTCCTGACAGCGCGGCCGGACATCCGTCAGCCCACAGAATCTGCACGACTCGCCGCACGCGTTCCGCGCCTTAATTGCGCTGTTCAGATCACGCACCATTTACTGCTTGCACCGGCGAGATGCGATCCGGAAGTCCGCTAGCGACGTAGCAACAGTCGATGTGTGACACTTAAGGATTTCGTGGGCGGCGGTAGCGAGGAGACGGAGAAGACCCATAATCTGATCGGAACAGTTCTCGGGGGCTGACGGGGCTACGTTTGCAAAGACCTTTGCATCTTGGGGAACCATCGTGCCGAGATCGAAGATCGAGCTGCGCCATGTGCGCTACATCATCGCCGCCGCGGAAAGCGGCAGCTTCCGGCGCGCGGCGCAAGATCTCGGTGTCGAGCAGTCGGCGATCAGCCGCCGCATCCGGGATGTCGAGGATGAGATCGGCGCACAGCTGTTCCGCCGTCATCCTGCCGGCGTCGACCTGACGGACATCGGCAAACAATTCCTGAATCAGGCCGCCCCTGGGGCTCGCCAGATCGGATCGGCGCTCGACGGCGCAAGAACGGTGGCGAACAGAGGACGGCATCTTCGGATCGGCGTGTTCGGGCCTCTGACCATGGGCTTTCTGTCTGAGCTCTTCGGGGCCTTTCGGGGTGACCGCCCGGGGGTCAAGCTGCGGTTCAGCGAGGGCAGCTGTCCCGAACTTATCGCGGCCGTGCGGCGGGGGCAGCTTGATGTCGGTGTCGTCGCCGAAGCTTCGCCCGGGAAGGGCTTTGACGTGACGCATTTGTGGGCCGAGCCCGTGTACGCGGCATTGCCGGACGGCGACCCACTCGCCGATCAGAAGGCGCTCCGTTGGGATGACCTGCGTGATCGGCACTTTGTGGTGACTGATTTACCGACCGGCGATTTCGCGAAGGGTTACCTGATGCGAAACCTCCAGACTTCGCCCGGAGACCTCCAGATCGAGCAATTGTCCGTCACTCGGGAATCTCTGATGCAGATCGTCGCGCATGGGGACGGCGTCACCATCGCAGGTAGCGCGCATGTACGTCACGGAGTGCCAGGCATCACTTTTCGCCTGATCGAGGATGCAGTTCTCCGCTATGGTGCTGTCCACCCGCGAGGGGCGCTCAATCGGAACCTCGAGCGCCTGCTGGCGCTGGCAAAGTCTTTCTCGGAGCGAGATGACGCTTGGTTCGCCCGGCAACGGCTCATGCGCCCTGAGCATCGGCGCGTGCCGCACGTTGACTGCCATCGCGGCGCGCGCGGGCGAACCCCCGATCGGTTGCAATGAAGCGCTCGAGCATGGGCACAATCAGCTTCATCGGGTCGCCGATGGTCTGGCCTTGTTCGCGGCCGAGTGCTGCGGCGTAGGCGACGAGGTCCCGATGCAGCGGCGCAGGGAGTTCAATCGTCACCTTGACCGGCTTGTCGTCGATGATCGGGCCGAGCTTCAGCTTGGTCATCACAACCCTCCATAAGGTTCGAGCACGAGGTCGCGGGTGACGATGACGCGCACGGGGAACCCCGGTCTGATCGTCAGGGTCGGCGCGACATTGAGTTGCCGACGGATGATCTGCTGCCCTGCATCGTTGATGGTGTCCTGCCCGCCGTTGCGGATCGCCCGGAGCAGCCGATCCTGATCGTCAACGGCGAGTTCGGCGCCGACCGACAGCAGTGTCGACAGGCCGGCAGCCTTGGCGAGATCCCACCAGTGATAGTCGACGCCATCCTGGAGACCCGCATAGCCTTGCGCGTCGGCTCCGGGTTGACGTTCCAGGACGATCGAACGGCCATTCGGGAGGATGAGCCGCTTCCAGACGAGCAGCACCCGGCGCTGACCGAAGCCGACATCGTTGCTGTACTCGCCGATCAGCCGCGTGCCCTGTGGGACGAGCAGGATGCGCCCGGTCGGGCTGTCGTAGACATGCTCCGTGACCTGCGCAGTGATCTGGCCCGGCAGGTCGGATCGGATGCCGGTGATGAGGGCCGCGGCGATGACGGCGCCGGTCTGAAGCACATAGGGCGACGCCGGACCCATCACGCGATCTGGCGAGACCGTGCGGCGGTCCACGCCCGCATTCAGGAACGCGAGCTGGCGATCCTGCGCCGTCGCTGCCCCCGGCTGGCCCGGAAGACCTAGCCCAGAGAGGCTCGGGCTGCCTGGTCCGCCAGCTGTCGCAATCGGAGCTGCGACGCGCGCCTCCGTCTGAAAGAAGACGCGGCTCGTTAGGGCAGCTTCTTCTTCCGCGCGCCTGCGCTGCTCAACCGGATCGACGGTGGGCGCTGCCGCCATCGGCGGCGTGACGGGCTGGCCACGATTCTGCGCATCGAGGATGGGTCGCCCCAGATCTCCGGGCAGCGGAGGCCCGAGCACCGGGCCGGTGTAGTCGCGTGGCAGGCCGGCAAGCCCGTCCGCGGTTCGCCGATTTTGCGTGGAGTAAAGCTCCTCACTGCCAGGGCCGATACTGCGCGTCTGAAGCGCATAGATGAGCGCGCCACCGACCCCGAGGGCGGCGACGAGACTGATACCGCCCAGCACCTTTCGCGACAGTCGGGTGACCCGGGGCGGTTCGGCGCGCAGCCGCATGGGCGCAGCGGCATCGTCGGGCGGTGTGCCGACCAGCGGTGCGTCGGCTTCGTTGGGCGTGTCGCGCTCGCTCATGACGCGGGCCTCCCATCGGTGCGAACGATCCGGACCGTCTGCTGGCGCTCGCCACTGCCGAGACGGAGCTCGGCGGCGCCGAACAGGCGGTCGACGATCAGTATGTTCTGGTGGATCCTGCTGTTGGCGATCTGCGGTTCGCCATCTGCGCCGATGACGAAGAGCGGCGGCATCTCGCCCTGAACGATCCCACGCGGGAACTCGACATAGACGCGGCGCCCGTCGTCGTAGACCGAGATTGGCCGCCACGGCGGCGTGTCGCCCGTGAGGCCGTAGCGATAGTTCCGTGCCGCAACGGCCGGGAGCACTGGCGTAGCGGGCACTGCCTGTCTCTGCGAGGCGGGCGGCTGGGGATAGGCCCAAGCGACGGCCGGCATATAAGGGCGTTCGCCCGAGCGCAGCTCGATCATGTAGATGCGACGGTCGGTGGTCACGACCAGATTGGTCGTGATATCTGGCCGTGTCGGCTTCACGAGAACATGGACGCGGCGAGTGATCCCCGAGCCGCTCTCGGTGTCGCCGATGATCCAGCGCGCTGTGTCGCCCGCAGCGATCGGGCCGGCGCCGGTCAGGCTCTCGCCTGGTTCCAGCGCGATGTTGGTGATCTGCCCGGGAGCGGCATAGACCTGATAGAGCGCGCCCTCGCTCCAGGGATAGATCTGGATCGAGTTGTAATACCCCTCGCGGCGTGGTTCGACGCGCGCGGCGGCGTTGGCATTCTCCACGCGGCCCGCCGGCGTCCCTGCGGCAGCGCCACCGCGCGCGGGTGTCCAGGCGGGCGGTGTGTGAAGCGGCCTTGGTGGCGCCTCCGTGACGGCAGCCGGCACAGGGGGAAGCGGCGGCACATCGGCGTCGTAGCTGACCTGTGGCGGCCGGTTGGTCGCGCAGCCGGCCAGCGCCAATCCGGAGATCAGCAAAAGCGCAGAGCCGGATAGACGGAAGCTGCGGCTCGCGGATCGGCGGAGATGATCTCTCATTGCCCCATCTCCCGAGACCAGTTGATGGCGTTGACGTAGATTCCGAGCGGATTGGCCCGCAGCCGCTCTGCGTCGCGTGGGGGTTGGATCACGATGGTCAGGATGGCTGTCCAGCGTTGTGTCGTGGAGAGCTGGCCGTTCTCGTATTGGCGTTCGGTCCAGGCGACGCGGAAGCTGTCAGGCGACGCGCGGATAACGCTCGACACTTCGATCGACACCTGCTGCTTCCCGACGCGGGTGAACGGATCGTTGGCGCGGGCGAAGTCATTGAGGGCCGCCGCGCCGCGATCGGTCGTGAACTCGTAGGCGCGCAGCCAATTCTGCCGCACGACGATGGCGTCGGCCGGGATCGAGCGGACCTGCTCGATGAACCGCGCCAGATGCCAGGCCACCTGCGGGTCGGTGGGGCGGTAGTCGGCCTGCGCTGGCGCGACCGCCTGCGCCTGGCCGAGATTGTCGACCTGCACCACCCACGGGACGATGGTCCCGCGCGCCGACTGCCAGACCAGCGCGGCAGCGAAGCCGGCGGAGAGGATCAGGCAGCCGAAGGCCATGAGCCGCCAGTTTCGGGCCTGGACACGCGCTGAGCCGATTCGATCATCCCAGATCTGCGCCGCGCGCTGATACGGCGTCTCGGGCCCGGGCGTCTTTCCATAGTGGGTTGCGGGTCGCTTGAAGAAGCTCATGTGCGGTCGCCTCCGGAGAGATTGATGGAAGAGCCGCCGCCGTGGCTGTCGCCCGATCGGATCGCGTGTGCCGCGAGCGTGACGCCGTGGCTCATGGTCTGCCCACGTCGCATGCGCTGCGCCCAAGCCGGCGGGCTGGCGGCAGAGCCTGTGGCTGCCGGTGCGGCCGAACCGGCATCATTCGCGACCGTTCCCATGCTCGAGGAACCGCCGGTGGCTCCGAAGCCGCTTTTGACGCCGTCGGCGAAGCTCGAGCGAACGCTTTGCGCGGCCCGGCGCAGCGGAGAGGCTGCCGCGCCGCCGGCCGCTCGTGCGACGCCGCCGAGGCCCGACGCGACGCCGGCAGCGCCCGACTGGCCGAGGGAACCGAGACTGTAGGCAGCAGAGGCGGCTCCCGCCGCGGTGGCTCCACCGCGCATGGCGGCGGCGCCGCCGGAAATGGCGCTCGCGCCACCGCGCAGGGCGAGCCCGGCCGCGCCGCCGGCAGCCATGGCTGCGCCGCCCGCGACGAGGCCGGTGCCGATGGCGGAGCCTGCGCCGAGTTGCGGGCCGCCGGAAACGATGCCGTTGGCGATACCCGGACCGAATATGCCGAGACCGAGAAGCGACAGCGCCGCCAATACGACGGCCATCGCGTCGTCGATGGTCGGTGGCTGACCGCCGAATCCTGCCGTGAACTGACTGAACAGAGTCGAGCCGATGCCGATGATGACGGCGAGCACCAGTACCTTGATCCCTGACGAGATGACGTTTCCCAGCACGCGCTCGGCCATGAAGGCGGTCTTCCCGAACAGGCCGAACGGGATCAGGACAAAGCCGGCCAGGGTGGTCAGCTTGAATTCGATCAGCGTGATGAAGAGCTGGATGGCGAGGATGAAGAAGGCGAGCAGCACCAGCGCCCAGGCGAAGAGCAGGCAGGCGATCTGGATGAAGTTTTCGAAGAAGGCGATCCAGCCCATCAGGTTTGAGATGGATTCGAGCAGCGGCCTCGCCGCATCGAGACCCGTCTGCGCGACCCGGCCCGGGCGCATCAGGTCCTGGATGGAAAACCCGGTGCCAGACGCCTGAAGTCCGAGGCCGGCGAAGCTTTCGAAGACGATCCGCGCGAGGTTGTTCCAGTTGCCGATGATGTAGGCGAAGACGCCCACAAACAGCGTCTTCTTCACAAGGCGTGCGATGATGTCGCCGTCCGCGCCCCAGCTCCAGAACAGGGCGGCCAGCGTGACGTCGATGACGATCAGCGTCGTCGCGATGAACGCCACCTCGCCGCCGAGCAGGCCGAATCCGCTGTCGATGTAGGAGGTGAAGACCCCGAGGAAATTGTCGATGACGCCGCTGCCGCCCATGGCTCACCGCCCTTCGTCGGCGCGTCGCGGCGCGGTGCGGGTGCCAAGGAAACGGTCGCGGGTTTCGGCCCAGATGCGCAGACACTCGCCGTCCCTTGCGGCGGCTTCCCCCATCTGCTGGCACCGACGCTGGCCCTCGCGCAGCGGGTCCGGCGCCTCCTCAAGCACGGGCGTCGGCCGAGCCGCTGGCCTTTCCTCTTTCCGGGTCATCTCGATCGCCGTTGCCGTGATCGCGACGGAGACGAAGATGATTGCGCCCAGGCGGGCCAGCGTCTTGCCGTCCATCCTGCTGTCCTCAGTTGCCGTTCGGGAACATCCGGGCGTTGCCGGGCTGATAGCCGGAGCCGGGCGTCAAGAACCGGCGGCGCTGTTCACGGCCTTGTTCGGCGGCTGCGGCTCGCTCGGCATCGACAAGCGCCTGCGCTCGGCCGTTCGCAGCGACCACAGCGACCAGGTCTGCGAGTTGCTGCGCCTGCAATGCGAGCAACTGGTTGCCGGCCTGGGTTGCCTGAAGCGCGCCGGTCGCACCCTGGCTCTGCCCGACCAGAGCCGCCATCTCGGCGCGGTTGGTGTCGATATTGCCGACGACACCGGCCTGCACGCGCAGCGCGTCCTGAAGGCCGCCGACCGTGTTCTGCCAGCGCGATCGTGCATCGGAGACGAGACGCTGATCCGAAGTGGACAGCGAGATGTTGCTGTACTGGCTCTGAAAGGCTTGGTCGATCTGCTGCACGTCGAAGGCGATGCGCTGTGCCTGACCCAGAAGCGCTTGCGTGCGCTGCACCGATTGCTGGAGCTGCTGAAGCGAGGAATAGGGCAGGCTCGCGAGATTGCGGGCCTGGTTGATCAGCATCTGCGCTTCGTTCTGGAGGCTCTGGATCTGGTTGTTGATCTGCTCGAGCGCCCGCGCGGCCGATAGGACATTCTGGACGTAGTTGGTCGGATCATAAACGACCCACTGCGCCGCTGCCGGGGTCACGAACACGGGCGAGAAGGCGACGGGCAGCGACAGGATGGTTGCGGCGAACAGCGCCGCGCGAGAGCGTCGGATCATCATGGCTTGGGCTCCAGGTTGGTGAGATCGGGAATGAGGTCGGCGGCCCATCCGACATCGCGGGCGCGCAGCCAGGCGGACAGGAAGCCGTCGCGGCCATGCTCGGCGAGGATCGCCTCGATGGCGGCCTGATCAGTTTTCGAGGATGCCGCGCAGAGCGCGAGGGCGACTTCGGAGAGCCCCAACTCGAACAGCCGGTTGCCGCGCCGCGACTGGCAGTAATAGTCGCGCTTGGGTGTGGCCCGGCTGAGGATCTCGATCTGGCGGTCGTTCAAGCCGAAGCGCCGGTAGATCGTGGTGATCTGGGGTTCGATCGCGCGTTCGTTCGGCAGCAAAAGGCGCGTCTGGCAGCTTTCGATGATGGCCGGAGCGATCGCGCTCCCATCGATGTCGGCCAGCGATTGCGTGGCGAAGACGACCGACGCGTTCTTCTTGCGCAGCGTCTTCAGCCATTCGCGCAGTTGCGCCGCGAAGCCTTCATCGTCGAGCGCGAGCCAGCCTTCGTCGACGATCAGGAGCGTGGGCCGTCCATCCAGACGGTCGCCGATCCGATGGAAGAGATAGGCGAGGACCGCCGGCGCCGCGCCGCCGCCGATCAGCCCCTCGGTTTCAAAGGCCTGGACCGCAGCTTCCCCTAGCTGCTCGCCTTCGGCGTCCAGCAGCCGTCCGTAGGCACCGCCGACGCAAAAGGGGCGCAGCGCTTGCTTGAGATCGTTCGACTGGAGGAGGACGGCGAGGCCCGTCAGCGTGCGCTCTGTGATCGGCGCGGACGCCAGCGAGGTCAGCGCCGTCCAGAGATGTTCTTTCACTTCCGGCGTGATCGTGACGCTCTCGCGGGCAAGGATGGCGGCAATCCAGTCGGCTGCCCAGGCACGCTCATGGGTCTCGTGAACGCGTGCGAGTGGCTGGAGGGAGACCGACGACGCGGCGCCGTCCGTCAGGCTGCCACCGAGGTCGTGCCAATCGCCTCCCATGGCGAGCGCGGCCGCGCGAATGGAGCCGCCGAAGTCGAAGGCGAAGACTTGGCTGCCCGGATAGCGCCGGAACTGAAGTGCGATGAGCGCGAGCAGCACGGACTTGCCCGCGCCTGTCGGCCCGACGACCAGTGTGTGGCCGACGTCGCCGACATGCAGCGAAAAGCGGAACGGCGTGCTCCCTTCGGTCTTGCCGTACAGCAGCGGCGGCGCTCCGAAATGCTCGTCCCGTTCCGGCCCGGCCCAGACCGCCGAGAGCGGAATCATGTGGGCGAGGTTTAGAGTGGAGATCGGTGGCTGGCGGACGTTGGCGTAGACATGGCCGGGCAGCGAACCGAGCCAGGCATCGACGGCATTGATGGTCTCGGACATCGCGGTGAAGTCGCGGCCCTGGATCACCTTTTCCACGAGGCGCAACTTCTCGTCGGCGGTGCGCGGATCGGCGTCCCAGACTGTGACCGTGGCGGTCACATAGGCCTGACCGGCATAGTCGGCCCCAAGCTCCTGCAGGGCCATGTCGGCATCGGCGGCCTTGTTCGCAGCGTCCGTATCGACGAGTGCGGAGGCCTCGTTGGTCATTACCTCCTTCAGGATTGCGGCGATCGACTTGCGCTTGGCGAACCACTGCCGCCGGATGCGCGTCAGCAGTTTCGTGGCGTCCGTCTTGTCGAGGAGGATCGCCCGCGTGGACCAGCGATAGGGAAAGGCGAGCCGGTTGAGATCGTCGAGAATCCCTGGCGTCGTCGCCGTCGGAAAGCCGTTGATCGTCAGCACGCGCAGATGAGCGGCGCCGAGCCGTGGCTCGAGGCCGCCGGTCAACGGCTCAACGGCGAGAAGCGCATCGAGGTAGATCGGCGTTTCGGGCACGCGGACGCGGTGGCGCTTCGTCGAGACGGTCGAGTGCAGGTAAGTCAGGGTCTCGGCGTCATCGAGCCACCGGCATTCCGGCATGAAGCCATCGACGAGCTGGAGGACGCGGTTTGTGCGGTCAATGAAGGCCGCGAGGGCTTCATGGGGATCGACGCCGGACTGTTGGCGACCCTCGTAGAGCCAGGTTTCCGCCCGCGCGGCGTCCTCGGCAGGCGGGAGATAGAGAAAGGTCAAGAAGTAGCTCGACTCGTAATGCGCGTCCGCTTCCTCGAAGTCGGCCTTGCGCTCCGCATCAACGAGGGCGGAGGCGGCGTCCGCGAAGCGGCTTGCCGGATAGGAGGCGGCTTCGTGGCGCTGCGCTTCGACGAAGATCGCCCAGCCCGAGCCCAGACGCCGGAAGGCGTTGTTGAGGCGACTGGCGACTGCCACCAGTTCGGCGGCCACAGCAGAGTCGAGATCGGGACCACGAAAGCGCGCGGTGCGCTGGAAGCTGCCGTCCTTGTTCAGCACGACCCCTTCGCCGACCAGCGCCGCCCAGGGCAGGAAATCTGCAAGGCGGGTCGCGGTTCGGCGATATTCGGCGAGGTTCATCATGGCCACGCCTCACACCGAGAGATGGCCCGGAATGCGCAGATGCCGGCGGCCCACTTCGACAAAGAGCGGATCGCGCTTTGCTGCCCAAACGGCGGCGAAATGGCCGATCGCCCAGATGAGGAGACCAACCAGCCATAGCCGCAATCCGAGACCGACAGCGCCGGCGAGTGTGCCGTTCATGATGGCGATGCTGCGCGGTGCGCCGCCCAGCAGGATCTGCTCGGTCAGCGCGCGGTGGACCGGAACCGAGAAGCCCGCGACTTCATCGGGATGATGCAGGAGGCCCGCCATCAGACGAGCGCCCCGCCGCCGAACGAGAAGAACGACAGGAAGAAGCTGGACGCCGCGAAGGCGATCGACAGGCCGAAGACGATCTGGATGAGGCGCCGAAATCCTCCGCTCGTGTCGCCGAACGCCAGCGTCAGGCCGGTGACGATGATGATGATCACCGCGATGATCTTGGCGACCGGCCCCTCGATCGACTGCAGGATGGACTGCAGCGGCGCTTCCCAGGGCATCGAGGAGCCGGATGCATGGGCGGCGGGCGCCAGAAGAAAGCTCAGGGTCAGCGCCGTGGCGGCGGTTGCGAGGCGCTGATGGCCGCGCGCGATAGGTTGGATCATGCGGGTTCTCCTTGTGGGTCGGGAGGCTGGGTTGCGGGGGAAAGGCGGTAGTCGGTGTCCGTCCCGAGCCCTTCGACGCGCGCGAGTTCGGCGAGACGCCGCGCTGCGCCGCGGCCGGAGAGCACGGCCACCAGATCGATGGTCTCGGCGATCAGCGCCCGGGGGACGGTGACGACAGCTTCCTGGATGAGCTGCTCGAGGCGGCGCAGCGCACCGAGCGCGGTGCCCGCGTGGATCGTGCCGATCCCGCCGGGATGGCCGGTGCCCCAGGCCTTCAGGAGATCGAGCGCCTCAGCCCCACGCACCTCGCCGATCGGGATCCGATCCGGCCGCAGCCGCAGCGAGGAGCGCACCAGGTCGGACAGGGTCGCGACGCCGTCCTTGGTGCGCATGGCGATGATGTTCTGCGCCCTGCATTGCAGCTCGCGGGTGTCTTCGATGACGATGACGCGGTCGGTTGTCTTCGCGACCTCGGCCAGCAGGGCATTGGTCAGCGTGGTCTTGCCGGTGCTGGTTCCGCCGGCAACGAGGACGTTGGCGCGCGCTGCGACCGCCTGCCGGAGGATGGCGGCCTGGTCGGCCGTCATGATGCCCGCGGCGACATAGTCGTCGAGCGTGAAGACGGCGACGGCAGGCTTGCGAATCGCAAAGACCGGAGCCGTCACGACCGGCGGCAGCAGGCCTTCGAAGCGCTCGCCGGTTTCGGGCAGTTCAGCCGAGACACGCGGCCGTCGGTCATGCACCTCGGCACCGACATGATGGGCGACGAGGCGGATGATGCGTTCGCCATCGGCGGCCGAAAGTCGTTCCCCCGTATCGGACAGGCCGTCAGAGAGCCGGTCGACCCAGAGCCGCCCATCGGGGTTGAGCATGACCTCGACGATCGCGGGGTCTTCCAGGAATCGGGCGACCGCAGGCCCCAGCGCGGTGCGCAGCATGCGTGCACCGCGTGAGGCTGCTTCCGATTGCTGATGGTTGACCGCCACGTCGTCCCCGTTCGCTTGCGGGCCCGCGCGATGCGCGGCCCTGGATCGGGGATGAGTAAGAAAGGCAGGAATTGGGGCGTTGCAACAACGCTCAGGGGGTCATCGTACTGTGGCGAAGAAAGACAGGTGATCGGCGGACTGGCGTCGAGCCGCGGCAGCATCTGAGACTCCCGACCGGCGCGTTTTCCCGAGCGGGAATAATTCAGACCTAGGAGCTACCCCGAGGCGCAAGCTTTCCCGAGCGGGAAATTCTTATAGACATTCTTCAGAAATCCATGATACTTTCCCGTTCGGTAAATATCATGGCCAGACGCAACCTCACCACCGCCGAGATCGGCGACATTGTCCGGACAACCCGCAAGGCCGCTGGCCTGCGGCAGGACGAGCTTGCCGGCGCAGCTGGCGTCGGCCTGCGCTTCATCGTCGATCTCGAAGCGGGCAAGCCGACCGCGCAGATCGGCAAGACACTTCAGGTCCTAGCCGCGTTGGGCTGCTCGCTCGATATCACACCGCCGCCCGATCCCAAAGGAGCGCGGAAGGGATGACGCGCACCCTCGATATCTGGTGGGACGGGCGCCTGGTGGGTCAGCTGACGCAGGACAAGCATGGTGAACTCGGCTTCGCCTATGCGCGGGCTTGGCTCGACGACGAGGCGGCGCAGCCCTTGTCAGCCTCACTGCCAAAGCGGACGGAGCCGTTCAGTCGTCGCGAGTGCCGCCCATTTTTCGGCGGTCTCTTGCCGGAGGAAAGCCAGCGCGACGCCGCGGCTCAGGCACTCGGCGTGTCGCGCGCCAATGATTTCGCCCTTCTTGATCGCCTCGGCGGCGATGTGGCGGGCGCGCTCCAGCTTCTGCCGCCCGGCGAAGGTCCGACCGCTCCTGCCCCCGATCAACGGCCAATCCCGCTTGACGATGAGGGCCTGATCCGGGTGCTGGACGCGCTGCCCGTCCGCCCATTGCTCGCGGGCGAGGAAGGCTTGCGGCTCTCTCTCGCTGGCGCCCAATCGAAGGTGCCGGTGGTTCTGGTGGAAGGCGCAGTGGCGTTGCCTGCTCCGGGCCAGCCCACGACGCATATTCTCAAGCCCCCGATATCCCGCTTCGCGGCCACGACCGAGAACGAGGCCTTCGTGATGCGCCTTGCTGCCGCCATCGGCCTCGATGTCGCGCCGGTAGAAGCCCGCATCGTTCAGGATCGAACGTTTCTGCTGGTCCAGCGCTATGACCGCCTCATTGGCGACGATGGCTTTGTGCGCCGCATCCATCAGGAGGATTTCTGCCAGGCGCTCGGCGTGCCACCGGAGACCAAATATGCGAGCGAAGGCGGGCCGACCTTCAAGGATTGCTTCGCGCTGCTCCGCCGCGTCGCCGCAAGGCCCGCTGTCGATGTGCTGAAGCTTCTCGATGCGGTGATCTTAAATGTGATCGCCGGGAACGCCGACGCACACGGCAAGAATTTTTCGATCCTCTACGGCGACGAAGGCCCACGCCTAGCCCCGCTGTATGATTTGCTTGCGACAGTTGCCTATCCCGATCTCTCGCCGAAATTTGCCATGAAGATCGGGAAACGAGCGACGCTTGCCGAACTGGATGCGAAGGGGTGGGCAGCGTTCGCGGCGGACACAGGTCTCGGTCTGCCGCTGATACGACGACGGGTTGCGGAGATCAGCAAAGAGGTCCTCGAGAAAGCAGCCGCAGTCGCAGAGGAACTTTCGCGCCCTGAGTTGGACCGAACGGCTATCGAGCAGTTTGCCAACATGATCCGTGACCGCGCCGATCGCTGTGCTTTGACGATCGCGGGAGCCATGCGATGACGCGGTCGATAAAGAGCCGCCCATCGTCGGTTAAACCCGGGGAGTAATACGCGCTGCGGTACGGATATCGGCGATCTGGATGCCAAGAGCCTGCAGATTTTGACGCATATCGTTGAAAACCGGTTGCTCGGCGTCTGGATCACTGATGGTCACGATCACTGTGAAGGGCACGCCTTCTTCGGGCATGACCTCGCCCGCGCGCGTCAAGTATTCAACGAAGAGACGCCAGTTCGACGAGGGACCCACGCCCTGAGGGAAGGTTTTCGCCAAGACCTTTACCGGGCTCCATTTGAGGTCATGTTCGATGCGCTCCGCCTCAATCGGAGGAGCCTCCCGCCGTGACGGGAGATAAAGTGGTTCAAGCCGTCCTTTCCACCCGCCATTGGCTTGTTCCTGCTGGAGGACAGCGTTGATGTTGACCCGAACGAACTCCGATCCAAAACGGGCGTCGAGCGGGGGGGTGGAGACGAGCGTGATCTTTGCTCGACCACGGCACTTGCCTTCGGGGCCGACCAGTGACGCCGGCCATTGGAAACGGAAGTTGATCTGTTGGTCACGTTGGATGCGCGATGCGAAAACTAGAGTAATCGTGTGGTCGCCCGTTTCCAGGATGCGATCGGCCGAAGGCGGCATTCCGAATCCGACCATATGTTTGGCGATAGGCGCCAGCGCCTTGTCCTGCAAAAGGGTCGGCATTTCGGCATGGTGAACAAGCAGACCGATCAGGGTTTCACGAGAGACCTCGCCCTCAATAGCGTGATCCAGGACAGCGGCGGTCTTCGCGGCAAGGGGCGCGGCATAGCTAGTTCCGCAGCCATCGACGATGGTGCCGTCGGGCAGGATCGAGAAGAGCCCGTGGCCAAGTTTAGGGTGCTGGGACCCTGCGCCACCGATGTGAGCCAAGTCGGGCTTAACACCTGCGCGCAGTCCGGGGCCACGTCGGCTGTAGCGCGTCGGAGCGAACGGAAGGCATCCATCATGGCCTGGCGGGTTGAGAGCTCCCACAGCGACGTTGCGCGCGCTCTCGGCCGGCGTAAGGAGGCCGTCGTTGCGTGCGGTGGCAAGGTTGCCGAGCGCCGCCGTGGCGTCAGCAGGCCATTCAGGGCGCAGGTCTTGCGGTTGTATGTTGCCAGCTGAAATGAAAACGATGGCGTTGTTGCTCTCAGCGATCTGGTCAAGCCGCGCTGCGTGGGGACTGTAACGATCTGGTGCCGCAGGCTGAAGGATGTTCAGGCTCATGTTGAACACGCGCACCCCATGTCGAGCGCGAGCGTCCGAAATGGCTGTCTCCATTTCGTCGAAGAATTGCGGCAAGCCATCGGGATAATAGGACGCAAAAGCTCCGGCTTTGCGTTCGTTCGGGAAGACTGCAACGTCGACCAACTCCGCGCCGTCGGGCTCGGGGCAAATCTCCGCGCCGTTAAGCGCGCCGCCCAGTGCGGCCAATCCGCCGATGAACGTCCCATGCGCAAGGTCGGTATCTTCCTCTGCGAGAACGTCCCACCGGTCGATGATCCAGTCTGACAGTGCTTCGCCGATTCCGCCGTCGATGATCCCAAGCCGGGGATGACTGCGGCGGCTGTCTCGGACGGGAATAGTGACATCGGTAGGCCGTGCGCGGGCGACTGCCGTGCTGGGTCTTGCGGCCCGCACGACGATGCCAGGAAGTTCGATCCGGCGCACAAGCGGATGGCTGTCAAGGAAGGCGAGCAGCCGGAGGTGTCGACCCACGTCGGGATTGAATGCGGCAAGCTCGCGCCGCCGTTCGCTGACCGGGGCATCATTCAGCCGCAGAACCGGCTGATCTCCGGACTGATCCAGTCGGACAGAGAGGATCGGCTGTTTGTGGCGACGGTTCGGCAAACGCTCGACGACGAGGCCGCGATCTAGTGCGGCGAAGCCGGCAACGAAGCTCTCGACTAGGCGCCGATGGCTCAGGTCGAGGCGGTCCCACTCCGAGCGCGGCGGCGGGCTATCAAACAGCTCGACTTGATAGCTGCTGCCCGTCATCGGATTGGAGAGCCACGCTACAGCCTCATCGACCGAGAAGCTGCGCCGATCACTTGGCCCATAGAGTTCGATCCGGTCGATGGCACCGACCTCGCTCTTTCGGGCAGACGGATAAGGTTCGTCCTTCTGCTTTTGCTCGTTGAAGCGCATTTCGGTGTGGGTTTCGGCCTTGGCAATCTCTGCTGCCACCTGGCGCAGCGTGCCAGGCCGGGCTTCGACGAGCATAACTCCGAGATCTCCGCCGCCAACTACAGGGGTGCGATCGTGCCGAAACAGGCTGGCGATCGGGCGATGGCTTTTAGCCCAAGCCTCACGACGAAGAATAACCTTCACGAAGCCGATATCGCCCTGTGCTTGCGCGCTGAGAACGCCAGCAATCGTGTCGATTTGGCCCATCAGCGCGGCGCGATGGGCGGTGAACTCCGCATCGCGGTGGGCAAAGAAGTCCTTCCGACCGCCTCCACCACCAGCGTCACGCGCTTCCTCATAGTTTTCAGGATTGAGGACGATCTGGATGGGACTAGCCATTTAGCGTCTCCGCCTCGCCAGACTTGGCCGCGCGGCCGAGCTGACGACTGACCGTCGATTTGTCCTTGCCGGCAATCTCACCGATGTCGGCCATTGAGAAGCCGAGGATCGGATCATCCCGCATCGCCCGAAACAGATTGCTGGAGTCGTCGAATAGCAACGCGCGGCGTTCGCTTTGGACCCGAGCCGCGTTCAACGTGGCGAATTGGCGAAGCGTATCGAGTAGCCCGCGCTTGTCCTCCTCACGAACGGTGGTGGCCTTCTTGTATGTGCGCACGAGAGACTCGATCTCAGCGCCAGTCGAACCTTCAGTAAACCATGCGATTAGGCGCAAGTGGATGTCCGGGGCCTTTACTGGTGGCATGAAATGCGCGGCGATCGCCTTTCGCATCTCGAAGTCCGGCTTGGGAATCTCAAGCTGAACCTCGAAACGCCGCCAGACGGCGGTGTCCAAGAGCTTCGGGTGATTGGTGATGCCAATCGTGAAGCCGACATCGCGGCGCGTATCGAGATTCTGCAGAAGTGCGTTTACGACACGCTTGATCTCGCCAACCTCCTGGGGATCGTCACGAACTTTCGCGATCGCGTCGAATTCGTCGAGTAGAAGGATGCAGCGGTGACGGTTCGCGAAGGCGAACAAGTTTCCGATATTGCGCGCGGTCGTGCCGAGGAACGACGAAACGAGCCCGTCCAGCTTCACCAGCACGACGGGGAGATCGAGCTGTTGCGCGATCCAAAGCGCCAGCCTTGTCTTTCCCGTCCCTGGAGCTCCGTAAACAAGGCAGGTTTTGGACGGCCGAATGTTGATCTCTGATAGTGCGTCGAAGTTGGCCCATTCTTCGATAACTGTCTCGATGGCACGACTGACGGTCGAGTTGAAGAGCGGCGCGGTCGGTTGAATGTCCGCCGGGAAGATAATCTCCGCCAACGGTGCGGCTGTTTCACGGTCGACCGGAACAGGCGTGTTCCGTGTCAGCGGCTCACCCGAGATCTGCGCCTTGGAGCGTTCGATCCGGCTTGGCGAAAGCTCCTTCGTCCGATCAGCGGTCGTGAGGATGCTGGTCAGAGCAGCGGACTGCTTCGCCTCCCCATCCTTAGCCAAAGCGTCGCGAAGTCGCTCGATCTGCTTACGTAGGGCAGGTGAAGCGTCGGCCATTGCCGCGCGACATAGGGCCTGAATGATCGAGAAGTGGTCCATTGGTGATTCCTGGCGGCGCGATGCGCTATCTCATTAAGATGATGCGTATAGGCCCTTTTCTGGTGCGCGTCAAGCGCGTTTGATGCGTCCAGCGCGCTATTTGTTGCATTGAAAGGCCGCGACGTTGCGTCTATGTCGGCCTCTCGCGGCGGCTAAGTGTGGAATTTCCTCTTCAATGATCGGGATCATTTGCACCGGCCACGTCTTGTGGGATCTCCCGAAGGAAACTCTGGCCCTTCTGCAGGCGCCGCCCCAGCGTTTCGATAAAGCCTTCGTAGCGCTCCCGCCCTTTGGCCTGTGCTGACGCCTGAGCATCATTCGGCAAGGGCGGCGTGATCGTCAGCCAGAACCGGACGAACAGGGCGAGTGTCTCTGCGGTGACGCCGAGGTCGCGCTCCAAGCGCTGGACCTGGCGCGACAGGCGATCGAGGCGGCGCGCGAACGCGGCCTCGCGCTTGTCCGCGCCATCAGGTGACAGGAATGACGCAACCGCCGCTTCGACGATCGCGGAGCGGGAGAGCTTCTTGCGGTCGGCGAGATCGGCGATCTGGCGGAGCATCTCGGGCGGGAAATAAACGTTCATCCGGTCGCGCATGGTTGCCTCACAGTTCGATGCCGTCATTGGGATCGAGCGCGACCTGTCTCGCCACGCCGCGCATCTGCTGGCGCAGCGCCTGACGCTGCCGCGCCGCGTCTTCCGGCTCATCGTCCAGCATGATGGAAAACTCGTCGGCCGCGGCAGGTCCGGTCGTCTCCTTGGCGATCGCGACATGGTCGGGCAGTTCGGGCTCGCGCCGCAGACCGCCATTGGCAGCGTCTTCCGCCTTGTCGAGCTCAGCCGCGAGCAATGCGTCGGGCCGCTGCGGTTTCAACTCGGACCAGGCGTCCCTTCGGGCCGAACGCCCGCATTTCGCCGGGTCGGGTGACGGCAGGATGCGCTCCTTGAAGCGGCGATCCTCGAAGTAACGGGCCTTCTTGGCTCGGATGGGATGGACACCGGCGGCCATCACGATTTCATCCGTCGCCGGTAGCTGCATCACCTCGCCAGGGGTAAGGAGCGGCCGCGCCGTCTCCGAGCGCGAGACCATCAGATGACCGAGCCAGGGGCTGAGCCGATGCCCGGCATAGTTCCGCATCGCCTTCATCTCGGTCGCCGTACCGAGGGCGTCGCTCACGCGCTTGGCGGTGCGCTCGTCATTGGTGGCGAAGCTCACGCGCACATGGCAGTTGTCGAGGATCGCATTGTTCGGGCCATAGGCCTTTTCGATCTGGTTCAATGACTGGGCTATGAGGAACGACTTCAGGCCGTAGCCCGCCATGAAGGCGAGCGCGCTCTCAAAGAAGTCGAGGCGGCCGAGAGCTGGAAACTCGTCGAGCATCATCAGCACACGATGCCGCCGGTCTCGCGCATGCAGATCCTCGGTCAGGCGTCGGCCGATCTGGTTGAGCACGAGCCGGATCAACGGCTTCGTCCGGGAGATGTCGGATGGCGGAACCACAAGGTAGAGCGTTGCTGGCTTCTCATCGGCGATGAGGTCGGCGATCCGCCAGTCGCAGCGGCGCGTCACCTCCGCCACCACCGGATCGCGGTAGAGGCCCAGGAAGGACATGGCGGTGGACAGGACGCCCGAGCGCTCGTTGTCGCTCTTGTTGAGGAGTTCGCGCGCTGTCGACGCCACGACGGGATGAGGGCCGCCAAGGCCGAGATGGGGCGTCGTCATCATCGCCTTCAGCGTGGCTTCGATCGGACGGCGCGGATCCGACAGGAAGGCGGCTACACCGGCGAGCGTCTTCTCCTCTTCCGCGTACAGCACATGCAGGATGGCACCGACGAGCAAAGAATGGCTCGTCTTCTCCCAGTGATTGCGCTTGTCGAGTGAGCCCTCGGGGTCGACGAGAACGTCGGCGACGTTTTGCACGTCGCGAACTACCCACTCTCCCCGTCGCACTTCCAGGAGCGGATTGTAGGCGGCCGACTTGGCGTTGGTGGGATCGAACAGCAGGACGCGGCCGTGCCTCGCGCGGAAGCCGGCGGTCAGCTGCCAGTTCTCGCCCTTGATATCGTGGACGATGGCGGAGCCCGGCCAGGTGAGGAGCGTCGGGACAACGAGACCGACACCCTTGCCCGATCGGGTTGGTGCGAAGCACAGGACATGCTCGGGTCCATCATGTCGGAGATAGGCGTCGCCTAGCTTTCCGAGGACGACGCCATCGGGTCCGAGCAGTCCTGCCGCCTTCACCTCCCGGATTTCAGCCCAGCGGGCCGAGCCGTAGGTCTCGACATTCTTCGCCTCACGGGCGCGCCATACCGACATTGCGATGGCGACGGCGATGGAGATGAAGCCGCCTGAGGCGGCGATCATAGCGCCTTCAACAAAGATCGGCGGGGCATAGGCGTCGTAGAAGTACCACCACCAGAAGAAGGCGGGTGGATAGTAGACCGGCCAACCCGCCAGCTCGAACCACGGCGTGCCGAGCTGCGCCTGAAAACCGAGCCGCCAGGCGGTCCATTGGGTCGCGCCCCAGGTCGTGAGCAGCACGATGAGGAACACGGTGGTGATCTGGCCCCAGAGGATTTTCGTCGCAGACATCGGCGGCGGTCCTTTCTTCCTTGTTGGCTAGAGGGCGAGCCCACGCTTGCGGCCGAGGCCCCATTCGATGCCGCCGCCATCCTTCACGGCGCCGGCGACATGCTGGCCGAGCTTGCGTTCGATCTCGCGGGACCAGGGCACGAGCTGGAAGCCGAGACCGTTGTCGATCATCGCGAACCGGCCGGAGGAGAGGTCGAGACGCTGGCGATAGATGCCCGCGACCTGATCACCGGCGGTCTGCTTCATGTGCGCAAGGCCGGTCTCGGCGGAGAGGCGCGCCCCGACCGCATCCAGTTCGCGCCGCCGCAGCGTGGCGAGGAGGTCGCGTTGCAGGATGATCCGCTGGCCTTGGCGTCGACCGAGGCCTTGGTCGGCGAGATGCTCGGCCCGTGCCTGCAGGGCTTCGCGCACCTCTCGCCCGAAGCCTCCCATCGACAGCGGCATGGGGTCCGCCTCCACAAGCCGATGGTCCAGCCAGGTGGCCCCCGGCGCCTTGATCTGCTGGCCGAGTTCGAGGTCTGACCGGTGGGCGAGAACAAGCGTCGGGCGCGCCTCATCGGCTCGGCCAAAGCGCCGAACCTCCACGATGCCGCCGATCGCAGGCGCATGCTCGAAGGCCTCGACACCGCGGAACCGGACATGGTGGGCGCGGCCGTCGGTGCCGTCGATCACCGCATAGGCTTCGCCCGTCAGCTCGTCGTGCAGGCCGCGATCGACCAGCCGCCCGATGATCGGCGCCTGTCCGCTGCCGCCTTCGATGACATAGTCGGCGACAGCGCGATCCTCACCGCGCTCGGCGAAGGCGCGGTGCATGGTCTTGATGATGTCCCCGCGAAGCCCGAGGTCGCGCAAATTGCGTTCGGCGTCGAGCCCGACCATCCACTCGCCGGGGCTGGCGGATGACGCGAGGCCCATCTTCTCTAGGTGCTGGAGCCGCCCGATCATGAGCCGGCGGGTCTGGGGATCAGTGGCGCCGGATTGCTCGGGACGAAGATCGATGAAGCCGGTCTCGTCGGCGGCGATGCGAATCTCGACATCGAGGCGCGTCCAGCGCTCGGCCGTGATTTCGCGCTCGAGCGCCGTCTTGATCTCGTGCTCCGGCTTCGGGCCGAGTTCGATCGACACAAGATCCTCGGCCCGGGATCGCAAGCCGCGGCTGATGTAGTCGCGTGAGATGACGAGGTCGGTGCCCTGGGCGTCAACGCCTCGCACCAGCAGGTGGACGTGGGGATTGTCGGTGTTCCAGTGATCGACCGCAACCCAATCGAGCCGGGTCCCGAGGTCGGCTTCCATTTGGCGCGCGAGGTCGCGCGTGAAGGCGCGCAGGTCCGTCAACTCGGCGGCGTCCTCGGGCGAGATGATGAAGCGGAAATGGTGGCGGTCGTCCTTCGAGCGCGCGGCGAAACCAGCGTCATCGGCGCGGTCGCTGTCGGCATCGAACATCACGGCCTTCTCACCGTCGCGCGTGACGCCGTCGCGCTTGAGATAAGAGAGGTGGGCATTAAGCGGCGCAGACCGGAAGGCCCGGCCCTGGTGGCGGGCGATCCGCGCCTTGACGACGACGCGGCGCGACGAGCTGAAAAGCCGCGCGCGGCTGAAGGCGATCCGTCCGCGCCCGAAGCTCGAACGGCCATAGCCGGACGCCTTGCGGCCCGGACCGCCGCCGGTGCCGACATGCCCCGAGCGCTTGGCGGCGCGCAGGACTTGGTTGATGAAGCTCTTGGGTTTCGGCGCCCGCGTCGAACCGATGCGGCCTGGCCGGACCCGGAAGTCGCTGTCGCCGTCGCTCATCGCCGGCCTCCGGCGGGCCAAACGCGGGACAGTGCCGGCAATGTCCTTGAAATATCGTGGAAAATAGCCGGAACCGGCACTGCCCCCGACCGACCGGCACGTGAAAAGCCATGCGAAAGCAATGGCTTGCACGCGAGTGGCGAGCCGCTTTTATCTCGCCATCTGTTGGTCGTGTCTGCTTCGCCCCAACGGCCCCGTGCCGCCTCTTTCCGGGAGCTCGCTACACCGCGCCGGAGTGCGATTCCGGTCATGGACGCCCCCCATCATCGGCGCGGGTCACGAAGATGCCTGCCGTCTGCGTCGAACCGGCAATTGGGGGTTGCTGCGGATCTGCGGTTCGGCTGCCGTTCCTTTGGCGATCGGGCTGCGATCGTTCTGCTGCAACGCTGCCTTCGGAGCGCGCGACGAACAACGGAGACCGAGTCCACGCGAGCGGGTCGATGGTCGCGACAGCGACGCCGGCAGCGAGCGGCTCACTGCCGATCAACGGCGCGATCGCGGCCACGTAGGCGATGGTCTCGGCGGGCAGCGCGCGGCCAGCCGAGAGATAGTCATCGTACCGCCCGGGGCCGGCATTGTAGGCCGCGAGAAAGCCCGGCGCGCCGTAGCGGTCGTGCATTTCGCGCAGATAGGCTGCGCCAGCGAGGATGTTGTCGCGAGGGTCAAAGGGATCGGCCCCCAGACCGTGGCGCGCCCGCAGATCCGCCCAGGTCGCGGGCATGATCTGCATGAGTCCCATCGCGCCTTTGGGCGAGACCGCGCGGACACGACCGCCGCTCTCGACGCGCATGACTGCCCAGATCCAGCGCTCGGGAATGCCGAACCGCTGCGCTGCCTCGGCGACCGCTTGTGTGTAGGGCGAGCCTGCAGCGGGTCGCTCGATGAGCGAGGTCTGCGCCAGAGACGGCGCGGGCATCGCGCCGGCAAAGGCCAGGCCGGAAAGGAGAATGAAGGGGAATCGGCGGGCGGCCCCTTTCGCTCCGGCAGCGGGCTGGCGATGGGAGACGCGCATCGGTCAGTCCCGCTCGCTGCGCTTGGTCGGCCGGTTCCAGTAGAGACCCCATGCTGACTTGTCGTCGGCCGACTGGAACAGGTTGGCCCGGATCGGCTGTGCGAAGGTCGGATCGTCGAGCTGCAACGACACATACTCGCCGGCCTTCTCGCCGGTGCGCTTCCATCCCGCGCCTACTTCAGGCCCATCGGCATCATCGCCGAGGTAAACGCGATAGTCGGGCGCGTTCTCGGCGTCGGAGTGCTCCGCCGGCACGAGCACCAGAGCGGCGTCGAGGGCGAGTGTGCGAATGCGGCCGCCATAGCCGCTCTTGGTGCGGGTGAATTCTCCGATCAGGCTCATGGCAACCTCCTTGGCGATGCGGTGGAACGGGTCATGGCTGCGCCGTCACCGCGTCGGCGCGCGCCAGACGAAGCGACCATCGCCGTCTTCGTCGGTGTAGAGAGGCGTGGCCCGGCCGATCACGGTGGTGACGGCGAGAGGCCCGAAGTAGCGGCCGTCCAGGCTGTCCCGGACGCCGATGTTCATGAGGAAGAGTTCGCTCGCGCCGATCCGGTGGCAGCCTCTCCAGATAGGCAGCGTGCGTCCCAGACGGTCGCGGTCGAGCGCATTGCCGACGGTGATCCCGTCGACGCTAATGTCCCCTTCCGAACGGCAGACTGTCTGCCCGGGAAGTGCGGCAACGCGCTTCAAGAGCGGTACGCCGCGCGGCAGATAACCCCGGTCCGCGAGGAATGCGGCAAGCGGCTCCGGCGCATTGACCGCGACAAGGTCGGTGACCTCGAGCGGCGTAGCCGAGCCGATCTCATAGAGGCCGACCGGGACGCTGGCCGATGCGTTCCAGACGAGCCGCGGTGCAACGTGCACCATCGCCAGCGTGATCAGCAGGAGCGCGGCGCCAGTGGCCGTCAGCAGGTAGCCGGCGCGCGTCATGGCTCGGCCCTCTGTCGCAAGTGCCAAGCGCGATGCTGCTGTCGGGAGTAGGATCGCGGGGCGTCCCCGGCGGCGAGCCGGTTATGGACATGGCGCCAATAGTCAGGCGCAGCTTCGGCGGGATCGATGTCGAGCGCTTCGATCGCGTCGATCAGAAGCAGCACCTGCTCGACGCTCGGCCAGCCGCTCGTTTGCAGCAGGATTTCACCACCGGGCCGCACCGAGGGTAGCGTCTGATAGCCGTCGCCCGCGCTGACGGCGCGCAGGATGTCGATGCGCGAGACGACGGTGCCAAAGCCATTCGATGCCCAGCGGACGAAGGCGAAGACAGCCCCGGCGGGGAAGCTGAGGACGCGGCGCCGTCGGTCGAGGATTTGCTCGTGGACCGCATGGCCGAAGCGGATCCAGTGCTCGATCTGCTTCTCGCGCCAAACCAGTTCGACCTCGGTGAGCCGACCGGGAGGTGATGACGGCCGAACGCCTGCTGCACCATGAATTGCCGGTGCGCTCATGGCGCGTCCCCCTCGGCAGGAAACGCGCCCGCGAGGAGCTCGCGCAGCATGTCCGCGACGGTTTGGCCGCGCTGGAACGCGGTAACCTTGATCCGGCCGCGCAGGTCCGGCGTGACGTCGATCGTGAGGCGCGCGGTGTAGGCGATGACGTCAGCCCTGCGGCCGCGCGGATCGTCGGCGGCCTTGATCCAGGTGTCCGGGTCGCCGGGCCGCGCGGCGAAGTTGCGCCTGGTCATGGTGCGAGCCTTCCAACTTCGGCGCAAAGCGCTGCGATCTCGCGCGTGCCGGCACGCTGGCCATCGAGCTCCGAGATCAGGCGGCCGGATTGCGCGGCATCCGCGAAGCCAACGCGTTGGCCTATCGCGCTCGCCAGCACCGGCGGATCGTGTTCGGCGAGCGCCTTCGCGGTCTCGCGTGCGATGATGGTGCGCGCGCCGCAGCGGTTGAGCACGAACCGGGCGACAAGCGACGGGCGGAACAGGCGTGCTTCGCGGAGCAGTGCCAGCATCTCGGCTGACGCCCATCCGTCGAAGGGCGACGGCTGAACCGGGATGAGGACGAGATCGGCGGCGAGCAGGGCTGAGCGCATGAGGCCGGCGACCCGCGGGGGACCATCGATCACCACATGATCGGCGCCGCGCGCCAGTTCGGGCGCTTCGCGGTGCAAGGTGTCGCGCGCCAGTCCGATGACGGCGAACCGGCGAGGCAGGCCTTCACGGGCGCGAGCTTGGGACCAGTCGAGTGCGGAACCCTGCGGATCGGCATCGATGAGCATGACGCGTTGATCGCGGCTGGCCCATTCGCCGGCGAGATGGAGAGCGAGCGTCGTTTTGCCGACGCCGCCTTTCTGATTGAGCAACGCGACGATCATGACCGCGCGCTCCGTCGGCAGCGGGGTGGTTTTCCACCGTCGCCCCGCTCCAACAAGAAGTTAGATTCGTTGTTAGATTCTAAGTTAAGGCTCGGAATCGCCGTTTCAGGCCAGAGGGTTAGTTGCGATTTCCGCGCCCGAAGTCCCGAGCCGGCAACGCCCGAAATCCCGATACCATTTGCGCCCGAAGTCCCGATCGCATCCACAACACCATCCACAGGGCCTGTGGACAAGTTGATGGGGCGGATGTGCAGGCGTTCTTGACGACCGGTGCGCTCCAGAGCCAAGCGATAGCCGGGCAGCGGCTGGCGGGCGACGATGCGGCGGATGTCGATGGCGAAGTCGGAAACACGCGCCTGGCTGCCCGATTTGGCGTGCAGGTGCGCGATTTCGAAGGTCCAGCCCGCTGGCTGACGGCCGGCATGCTTCCGGGCGACCCGGTAGAGCCAGCGCTCGATGCCGCCGGTCAGTCGGAAATAGGCGGGATCGATGGCGAGGACGAGCGAGCGGTCAATGACACCGCGATAGAGCCAGTCGGGCAGGACGAACTCCATGCCCTCTACGCGGCCGTCGCGCGTCGTGCATTCCCCCCACTCGTTGATCCAGGAGAATTGCTGACGCCGCCAATGCTCGCCGTTGCGGATCGTGGTGCGGATGACCGTCGACTGAAGGCGCGCCAGAGCGCCCTTGAGGAGCCGATAGTCGCGCGATCCCGTCTGGCGCCCGATCGCGGTCAGGAGTTGATACGGCGTGAAGCGCAGGAAGCGTGAGGTTTGGAAGCCGAGGTTTGCGGCCTCGACGATCTGGCTCGCGGCCCAGATCAGGATATCGGCATCCCAGATGGTCGCCATGCCATGCTCGGGGACCGCGAAGACTTCGACGCGGATGTCGCCGGCTTCGTAGTGGATCGGTGAAGTACGCTTGGCCTTGGCGAGCGAGAAGAAGGGCCGCTCCATCAGATCGCGCTGGTCGCGCGGACTGGCGTCGCCGGTGGCGACGACGAACGGGTCGAGCCGCGATCGTTCGCTCAAGGAGAGGGGGCGCTGCCGTGGGGACATGTCGGACGGCTCAGCGGGCTTGGCCGCCGCCGAAGGCAGGCGTGACGGCGGCATGGCGCTTGGCGGGAAGGACACTCCCGCGCGGATCGGACGTCGAGGTGACAAACCCGCGGTCAGCCCAGGCTTTCAGGTCCTCGAGCGCGTAGACGACGCGCCCGCCAAGCTTGCGATAGGCGGGACCGGTGCCGTAGGTCCGGTGCTTCTCGAGCGTGCGATCCGAGAGACCGAGGAAGCGGGCCGCTTCAGGCGTGCGGAGAAAGCGTTGCGGCACGCCGGCGCCATTGGGTGACATGATCGGGCCTCCGAGGTTGCGCGAGAGCCGCAGGGGGACAGCGGCGGTTGGCGGCTACCCTGGCGGACCGCGAAGTTGCGGAGGGAGTGGGAAGCTGGCGGGAGCAAATCCCCACACCAGGCGTGCTAGCGTCGACGGCGATGGCTCAGGAGGCGTCGATAGCCGCCGGCGATCATGGCGAGGCCGCCGCGCACAAGGTCCATGGTCGCGAACCGGCGCGAGGATGTTTTCCATGGTTCATCGGCGAGGTCGCTTGCGCCGAACAGTGCCGCCGCGATCTCGCGGTAGCTGGCGCCGCTGAGACGCCCGTCCACGGCCTGCAACATCCGTCGCGCACGTTGACGCTGCTGCTTGGTCAGCCGCGTGTCGGCAGGAATCGAGCGGCCATGGAGCGAACTCAGGAGACGGGCTACGGCCTCGAGCCGATCGAAGCCTTCGGGGCCGAGCGGGATGACGGCCGCCGTGCCTTCGTCTGCGCCTAATCCGCCGAGACGCAGGATCTGAAGCCGTTCGCCATTCGTGAGGGTGTGGACGAAGTGGGAGCCTTGCGCGTCTGATTGGCCGGGCGCCTGCGCGTCAATGTATTGTGACGTGTCGTCCTTCGGCAGGATGGCGGGCGGTGCGGTCAGTAGTACGACGCCAGTGTTCACGGTGGGTGCCCAGATGGGCGCGGCCTCTTTGGCGTCGAGGGCCGGCGACAACAGGAAATCGCAGCCCCCATCGAGACCTCGTCGCCTCGGTTGCTGCGGTGTCGGCGTTCGGTTCCAGCTGAGCGGCCTCGAAGTCGCGCTGATAGTCTCCATTCCGGCGCAGCCATTCCCAAGCGAGTTCGGGCGAGACGAGGCCTTCGACGTATTCGTAGTGCTCGGATGATCGCCAGTGCGAGATGTCGGGGGTCATGAATCCTCCGCCAGCAAACCTGCAGCAGCTTCGCTGCGCAGGATTCCGCCACGCAAGCGCAAGCGGAAGCCGGAGAAATGGAAACGGGCGATGCCGCTGCGGCATCACCCCCGCCTCAACGACGCGGGTGCTCGTGTACAAGCTCGCGGTAGCCGTGCTGGGTCATCCATTTGGCACGATCGAGATGGCTGTCATGGATGCGGCGGGCCCGCTCCGGTTCGGCGGCCGGGTCAATGCCGAACAGGATTGACACGGCCTCTTCCCAAGCAGCGCCGTCCGACGCGGCATCAAGGAGACGGAGGTAGAGCGTCATGTGCGCCCGATCATAGTCGGTGATCGACGCGCTCTCCGGCGGCCGTTCGAGGAAGTCTGCCTTGGTCACGACGCCCCACCTGGAATCACAGAGCCCCTGCGTGTCGGCATGGCGTTAACCAAGCCCGACTTCGACGGCAACTGGTATGGCTGCTGGCTCGCAACGCGGGTTGGCCGTCGTGGAACGGCGCTAGTTTCTCTTCCGCATGTCGCTGGCGGCTTTTCGGCCATGGACGAGCATCACCCCTTCACCTTGGTCGGACTGCAAGAGGACGATGCCATGCGCTTCAAATGCCCGGCGCACCTGATCGCGTGTGCTCTCGTAGACCTTCAAGTCGCTCTCCGACTCGAGGCGCTTGAGCGCGGTCAGTGATACACGGGCTTCGTCAGCGAGCGTCTCCTGTGTCCAACCCAGCAGCGCGCGTGCGGCCCGCGACAGTCGGGCGGTGATCATGCATGATCACCTCCACTCGGACCTCAGCGCACGCCAGAACTACGACTACAATAGTCGTTCTTGGCTTCTCGGGCCAGACTGAAGAGCGTCTATTGCGGTCGCTCGAGTAGTTCAGGCCGCAACCTGATTCGGATGCTTTGGTCGACGAAGGCCCCGTCCGGATCGACCGGACGGGGCGTCGCCGGAGCCTCAGTCGCCGTTGCGGCGGCTGGGGCGGGACCAGATGAGGCTGAAAGCTTCGCCATCCTCGTCGTCGAACAGGTTGGCGTAGATCGGGGCGTTGAAGCTCGGGTCGTCCAGCTTGAGACCAAGATAGTCGCGGCCCTCGTTGGAGCGCTTGGACCAGGCGGCGCCGATCTCGGCGCGACCGACCAGGACGCGGTGGCTGGGGGCGTTCTCGCCGGTGGCCCGGGTCTCGGGGACGATTCGGACGTTCTTGGCCTGAACGCTCAGGGTGACGATCTCGCCGGTGAACTCGTTCGTGCCGGTCTTCTTGAAGGTGCCGATGGTGGCCATGTCATTTCTCCTCGATCTTAAGTCTCGAGCCCGCACCATTGCGGCCTCGATGGCGATCGACGGGCCGGAGACGCTCGGCGGCGCACCCCAGCCTCGGGGCCCCAGTTCGCTGGGGTAGGCTTGGGGCCTGACAGCAAAGGAGGAACTTTCTTGTCCCGCGAGGAATGACGGCGCAGCCGGCAGGGGAAGAAAGTTGTGACGCCGCTGTTGCGCCATAGGCGAGCGAGGCGTGAGCCGGTCTTCGGCCAGATCAGGCCATTGAAGAGGCCGCTCGGGTGCGCTCGATCTGGCTAGATCCCGAGGGGATGACGTGGCGGCGCAAGGCATCGGCCGAATTGGCACGCGCGGTTCACGTGATCGGCGTTTCTGAGCTCTGAGCTGACACGTCTCGTCCTGCTGATGAGGGGCGCCTGACCGGTGACGCCCGTCAGCCTGCGTTTGGTCAGTCGGCGAATGAGCAGCCTGGGATCAGACGATCAGCGAGCCCTGCGCCATGACAGGTTGCGCGCTGACGTGCGCGCCCTTTCGCTCGATCCCACATCAGGTCGGTCGATGGTTGGTGCGTGGTGCACGTCCGCTTTCTGGTCCGGCTCTGCGGTCAGTTCGGCATTCAGGCATTGGCAACGCCCCGGCTGGTCGATTCTGGCGGGGTGAGTGACGTCACGCGGACAAAGGTCGTGACTGCAACGGCAATCGCCCCGATGACCGAGAATACGAGGTGCCAGGTTTCCGACGGCATGGTGTGCTTCACGATGCCATGGGTCGCGTGAAAGCCCGCGATGGCTGCGGGCGCGACGAAAGCCAATGCGACAAGGATTTTCAGCCACGCCGGCCGCAGGATGGCGAGCAGAAGCTGGCCGACGCCGAGTGCGATAACGGCACCAACGGCGCCGATGACGATGGCACCGAGCAGGCCGGCGCCGGTCTGATGCGCCCAGATGCCCGCGCTGACGCCGATGAAAGCTGGAAGCGCAAAGACGGCGAGCGTGAACAAAAGCCAGCAAAGCACGCCGATGGCGACGAGCGAACCGAGAATGGCGAAGACGATCATGGTGGTGGCCTCCGTGAGAATAGGTCTGACGGGTGCGCCGACCACCACCACCAAAGCGCGATGCAGAGTATAGCCAAATTCGATGCGCTTCGGGAGCGGAAATCGAACCGATCTCCGCCCGCGAAGCTGTTCCGCCAGACGTCAGACGTCGAACGGATCGATCTCGGCCACGACCTCGGCATCGCCGTCGAACTCGTTGCAGGGAGTGACAGACAGCGTGCCGTCGCCCGCTCGGAAGATGATGATGGCGACCATCAGGGTGCCAGCGAGGCTGTTTGCGAAGGCATAAGCGGCGTCGAGGGACATCGGTCCGGCTCCTGTTCCGAGCGGAGGACCATCCCCCGCTGACAGGCGCCCGAAGTGTCGGACTGAACGCTGCAATCACCGCGCAGGCGCAGCCGAAGCGGCGGCATGCTCGCATAGCCGACCCTTTACGGGTTGATGGCGTCAGGCGATCAGTCTGACCAAGGATCAGCGCAGATAAGCGGGGGTGTGTCGGCCGGTCTGAAATGGTAGCTGTGATGGTCTCAACAGCCTTGCCGCCAAGACATCAACCGGACGTCTCGCGCAGACGAGGCGACAACTTCGTCTGGGAGGAAAATGGCAAGCGGTTTCCACGTGCCGGATGGCAACGAGGCCTTGAGGTCGGATATTCCTGCCATCGTCGAACTCATCGAGCGGACGGCACGTTGGGTACATCCCGACACGTTTCGCGCGCTGCCGGTCTGGGCACCGCATACTGCGCGCGGTCGGCCGCTCTTTGATGCCGCGTGGACGCGGCGTTACACGAACACGCGCAAGCTAACCGGCGTCACGGCGGAGAAGTTCGAAGGAAATGTGGCTGCGCTGAACGCCCTTGTCGCCGCGCTCGACGTCGCGTCCCCAAGGCCGAAAAACTGGACCGTCTGTCACATCTGGGGTTACGACGATCCATCGTTCGCGCAGGGCAGCAGCGTGGTGCAGGATCCACGCTATTTCTCCTGTGTCGCGAACATGGTGTGGCTGCCCACCTCGCTGAAGGGCTTCACCGACACACTTCCTGAAATCAAAGCCATGCTGCGCGTATGCGCTTTCCATCTGTACGGATGGGCATGCGAGCACGAGGCGGTCGCCGAACAGGCTGAACAGGTGCGATCTGGCTGGACACCTCCCGACTACCCGAAGAGTTGGCCCAACGCGGATCGGCGAGGCGTCTTGCCTCCGGGGACCGCGCCGTTCACGCCGCGCATCGAACGCGAAATCGAAAAGCGAAAGTCAAAGATTCGGTCCGCTCTCGCCAGCGCCAATTTGCTTCATTATCCGAAGACTGAGGTCGAGAATGTTCTGAAGTTCTGGAAAGTCGATTTGGGATAGGCGGCGCTCACGCGCCGCCGAATCTCCAGACAGGGATGCCGAGCTTCTTCGCCTTGTCGGCCAGGTTGTCCTGGATGCCGGTGCCGGGGAAGACGATGACTCCGATTGGCAGCACGTCCAGCATCTGATCGTTGCGCTTGAACGGGGCTGAACGGCCGTGCCTGGTCCAGTCGGGGGCAAAACCGATCTGCGCGACGCCGCGGTTGTCGGCCCAGCGGGCGGCGATTTTCTCGGCCCCTTTCGGAGATTTGCCGTGCATCAGCACCATGTTGGGATGCTTCATGCGGACCTGGTCGAGCTTGGCCCAGATCAGTTGATGGTCGTTGAAGTCGAGCCCGCCGGTCAGCGCGATTTTCGGTCCGGCGGGCAGCAGCACCTCGCGATCGGAGCGTTTGCGCGCGGCGATGAAGTCGCGGCTGTCGATCATCGCAGAGGTGAGCTGGCGATGGTTGACGCGTGAGCCGTGGCGGGGAGACCAGTTCGAGCCGGTCGTCTTCCGGTAGAGGTCGGCGCCGGTGTCGCGGAGGAGTTCGAGGGCGTCGCGGCGTTCGATGAGCCGCTGGCCTGTGGCGATCAGCGCTTCGAGCTGCACGGCCTTCACCTCGGAGCCGTCCTGTTCGCGCTGCCCCTGCTTCTGCGCCTGCTCGTTGTCGTCGAGTGTGCGTTCGACCCGTTCGACGGCGCGGTGGAAGGTGTTGACCGTTGACCACAGCAGGTCGTCGAGATCTGCGTCGAGACCGGTATCGGCCATGGTGGCAATCAGCGCGTCGAAGATGTCGGCGACGGCGCCGGCGATCACGCGATCTTCCGGGATTGGTCGAGGATCGGGTTCGTCGTCGCGGGGATGGAAGCCGTAGAGCTGAAGCTCGGTCAGAACGTGTTCGGTGGGAGAAGAGATGTGGTCGGGCTCAAATTCGTCATGCTCGCTCATGGGAAGCTCCGTTCGCTGGACCGCGACCGCCGCGGCCTTCATGGCGACGAAGCCGTCGGACGGGCTGGACTGGCACCCGGAGCGAAGCGAGGGGCCGCAGCGTGAGCGAAGGACCGCAGGGGCCGGCTATTTTGTCTCGCGATGGAAAGGCCCGAGCCGGGGTCCCCGCGCGGCTTGACCGCGTGGGGTGGAGCGGGCCGCCGGAAAATAGTCGGCCACAAGGTTGCCTGGATAGACCGTCTGATGGCCGATCGCCCTCTGGAAGGCCGGGGCGCGGTCCTCTGGCGAAACGGTCATCCCGGATGCGAGCGTTGGTCGAAGTGCTCGACCGGCAGCCGCCTGCCTCCATCCCGGTTAGGCTGTGTGCTGCATGAAGCGTGCGACGTCCTGGGGCGCGATTTGGACACGGATGGCCGTCCGGAGCGCCGCGTGTCCCAGCAGCCGGAGGTCTTCATTGAAGTCGCCGAGGGTCGGAGACAGGATGACCGTCTCGATGCCCGCTTCATCCGCGCGGGTCATCAAGGTCGTCACCGCCACATCGCCAGCGGGATCGTCATCACGCGCGACATACAGCCGGTGCAGGGTGTCGGGAAACTGGATGGCAGCGAGATGCGCCGCCGACAGCGCGGCTGCCATCGGCATGGTCGGCAGGACGCAGCGCAGCGACAGCATGGTCTCGACGCCTTCGCCGGCCGCCATCACCGAGCCTGGCAGTCCGAAGCGCACGGCAGACCCGAGGAGATTGCCCATCGCCCGTCTCGGTGTCTCGACTGGCGCCTTGCCTAAGGTCGCTTCGTTGAAGCCGTCGGGGTCCAGCCAAGTGCGATGTGCGCCGGTTAGCTCGCCATTGAGATCCGTGACGGCTGCGATGATCGCCGGCCAGATCTCGGTCGGGGAATGCTCATCGGGGCGGAAGAAGCAGCGGGGATGAAAGCGCAGCGATCCGGTTTCGTGCAAAGACGTAATGCCGCGTGCGCGCAGATACGTCTCGGCGAGTGTACGACTGATCGGCTGTGCGATCGCGAAGAGACGCCTCGCGGCTTCTGACGAGCCCATGGGCGCCGCGGACGTCTTGCCTCGCCGCGGTTCTCGATTTGGCTCTGGATGCGGGAGGCTCAAGAAGCGCCGTGCCTCCTCGGCGATTTGCTTGAAGTCGGGAAGGCTGCAGGTTTCGCGAATGACATCGAGCAGATCGCCATGCTCGCCGGTGGCGGCGTCGGTCCACTTGCCGGCGGCGCCCTTACCCGTCTGCGGCCCCTTGAGCCGCACGAACATTGAGCGGCCCGGCGTGTTGCGAACGTCGCCGACCAGCCAGTAGGCTCCCTGCCTTGTGCCGTTGGACAGATAGTGCCGGCACACGGCTTCGGCCTGGCCGGCGAGGCGGGCCGCGAGATCGGATGCGTCCAAGCTGGCCATCATGCGGCCTCCCGTTCAGAGATCCGCGTGACTGGATAGCGCTCCATCACCTTGGCAAGGACGGCCACGCCGGTCGCGTCGGTGGGAACGAACATCCGGAGCTTCCAGGAGATGATCTCGTGGAACAGGCCGTAGGACCGGAGGCGATCGCGCATCGTGTCTGAGAAGCCCGATAGCTCGATGCGGTGGACGCCCATCACCCGCGCGCGATGAAGCTGGAGGCCCTCAGTGAGATCGAGGACGGTGCTGCCTGCCACCAAGGCTGCAAAGGCATCGGCAGCCGTCAGCGTGGGCGCTCCGATAGCGAGTGCGTTGGCTGCCCATGCTGGAGAAACGCGTCGCCCGATGATGCGTTCGCCGTCGTCCGTCTGGAGGCGATAGACACGCGTGCACTCATCCGGGAGACGCTTCCAGATCGGAAGCAGGAGCCCGGCGACGACATGGATCGTGCTGTCGGTGAACTCGGGGATCTGCCCCAGTTCGCGCTGCCACGCCGCCGCGAAGACCTCGCGATCGGCCGCCCGCCAATGGCTTTCCGCCATCGACGCCAGCGATGCATGGTGATGTTCCATCGGCCGGAGCAAGCGCACCCGACGTTCGATTTCGCCATCATCCAGCATGATGCTCGGGGCAGGCACCTGAACCGCCGCCCGCGCGGACCGCTCGTTAATCAGCAGAGCTGCACGTGGATCGGCGAGAAGCTCGAAGGCTTGTTCGAGCGACAAGGGCCGGTTGCGCTCGCGCTGGGTGATCGTCAGCAAGCGGGTTTCCGCGCCAGTGGCGGGATGCGTGTAGATGGTGTGCCGGTCGGTGACGACGAAGCTTTCGGCCTTCAGCGTTTCCAGCCCGATGTCATAGGTGCCGCTGGCCAGTGCTCCGGCAATCCGGGCATTGAGAAGCTGCTCGAAGGCGATGAACAATATGCCCTGCAGGTCGATCGTCAGCGCCAGCAACCTATTGAGAAAGGTCGTGATCGGCGGCAGCTCGTCGCGGATGCCCGTGTCGTCCATCAGGCTCAGGCCGGTAGCGCTCTCGAAGATTTGGAGCGGGCAGCCATCGACCTTGCCGCGGACGATCAGCAGGTAAAGTTGGCGGAGCGCGTCGCGCGCGTGGGGGCTTTCGAGATTGTCCTCGGGTCTGAAGAGGCCCTGTCCGCCGGTCTGGCGCTGGCCGCGGGTGATTGCCCCGAGCGTGTCGAGCCGGCGGGCGATGGTCGACAGGAAGCGCTTCTCGGCCTTCACGTCAGTTGCGATCGGGCGAAACAAGGGCGGCTGCGCCTGGTTGGTGCGGTTGGTGCGACCAAGGCCCTGAATGGCGGCGTCGGCTTTCCAGCCCGGCTCGAGGAGATAGTGGACGCGAAGGCGCTGGTTACGTGCCGCGAGGTCGGCGTGATAGCTGCGCCCAGTGCCGCCAGCATCACTGAACACGAGGATGCGCTTGGCATCATCCATGAAGGCGGCGGTCTCGGCGAGGTTGGCGGAGCTCGGGCGGTTCTCGACCATAAGCCGATCACCTTTGCGGATGATGCGCCGCGATCGCCCGGTCACCTCGGCAACCAAGTCCACTCCGAAGCGCTGGACGATCTGATCGAGCGCGCCAGGCACCGGCGGCAGGCTTGCGAGTTTCTCGATCAGCCGGTCACGCCGGGCGACCGCTTCACGGCTTTCGACGGGCTGGCCGTCGCGGGTGACAGGTCGCGAAGAGAGATTGCCATCCGCGTCGGTGAACGGCTCGTAGAGCTGCACCGGGAAGGAGTGTTGAAGGTAAGACAGCACATATTCGCGCGGGGTGATGTCGACGCGCACGTCGTTCCATTCCTCGGTCGGCACCTCGGCCAGTCGCCGCTCCATCAGTGCCTCGCCAGTGGAGACGATCTGGACGACAGCCGCGTGCCCGTCATCGAGATCACGCTGGATCGAGCGGATTAGCGTTGGGGTCTTCATCGAGGTCAGCAGGTGCCCGAAGAAGCGCTGCTTGGTGCCTTCGAAGGCCGAACGGGCGGCAGATTTGGCGCGCGGGTTGAGCGTGCTGGTCTCGCTGGTGATGTTCGCGGCGCGCATCGCGGCATCGAGGTTGTTGTGGATGATGGAGAACGCGCCAGCATAGGCGTCATAGATGCGGCGTTGCTCGTCGGTTAGCGCGTGCTCGATCAGCTCGTACTCGACGCCGTCATAGGACAGGGACCTGGCGGTATAGAGTCCGAGGGCACGAAGATCGCGGGCCAGCACCTCCATCGCCGCGACACCGCCGGCCTCGATGGCTGCGACGAATTCGGCCCTGGTGGCGAACGGGAAATCCTCGCCGCCCCACAGGCCGAGACGCTGGGCATAGGCGAGATTGTGGACGGTGGTGGCACCTGTCGCCGAGACGTAGACGATCCGAGCGCCGGGGAGGGCGTGCTGGAGCCGCAAGCCGGCACGGCCCTGCTGCGACGGAGCGACATCGCCTCGTTCTCCCTTGCCGCCGCCGGCGTTCTGCATGGCATGGCTCTCGTCGAAGATGATCACCCCGTCGAATTCGGAGCCCAACCAATCGACGATCTGGCGGACACGCGAAACCTTGTCGGCCTTCTCATCGGACCGCAGCGTGGCATAGGTGGTGAATAGGACGCCTTCCGGCAGTGTGATCGGCCGTCCCTGCGGGAAGCGGGATAGCGGCGTCACCAGCAGGCGCTCCATGCCCAGGGCCGACCAGTCGCGCTGCGCGTCCTCGATCAGCTTGTCCGACTTCGAGATCCAGACGGCCTTGCGCCGACCGTGCAGCCAGTTGTCGAGGATGATGGCGGCGGACTGGCGCCCCTTGCCCGCGCCCGTGCCGTCGCCGAGCATGAAACCGCGCCGGAAGCGGACGGCGGATGCCGCGTCGTCAGGTGCGGCAGAGACGACATCGAACGTCGCGTCGATGGTCCAGGCGCCGCTGAGGAAGCCCGTATGGGCCTCGCCGGCATAGATCACGGTTTCGAGCTGCGCGTCCGACAGTATGCCCTCGGTGATGAGACGTTCGGGCAGGCGTGGACGATAGCTTGGCTTGGGCGGTGCGACCGACGCCATGGCCGCCGATTGCACGAGCTTGGTCGGATGGGCTTGAGAGCCGGGAATGCGGATCGTCTGAAGTCCGTATTCCTCGTAGATGGCGTCGGTCAGCCGACCGCCCTCGGCCGGCTTCCAGTCAAGGGTCTCATAGGCGAGGTCCAGGTAAACCGGTTCCTCGAGTGATGACCTCTGCGGCGCGTTCGCGGTGCTGCGCGCAATCGGACAGGCAACCTGCTTCGGCGCCATCGCCGACGGTGCCGGCAGGGCGACCGAACCCGCCAGTGTGAGCCGTGGGGGAACGTGATCCGTGACCCAGCCCATAAGCGTCTGCGTGTCGCGTGCTTGACCCTGTGATGCGGGAAACCGGGCCGGATCGTCTGCTGGCAGCTTGTCGAAGACGGTGAGCCGTGTCTCGATGGTTGTGCCGTGCTTGGCGTAGACGGCGCCGTCGATGCTCGCGGTGAATACGACGCGCCCGCGCTCCTGCAGTCGGATGAACGCGTCGCGCCAGGCTGGATGCTCCGGGCTGACATTGGCGCCGGTGATGGCCACCAAGCGCCCGCCCTCGGCGAGGCGGGCGAGCGCGGATGCGATGTGTCGCAGAGCTGCGTCGGCCATGCGACCGGAGACGTTCGCCATCGCCGAGAATGGCGGGTTCATCAGCACGACCGACGGGACCATAGCCGGGTGCAGATGATCGTCGATCTGCGCTGCGTCGAAGCGCGTGACTGCGACCGCCGGGAAGAGGGAGGACAGGAGGCTGGCGCGGATTTCCGCCAGTTCGTTGAGGACCAAAGTAGCGCCCGCAATCTCGGACAGAATGGCGAGCAAACCGGTCCCGGCGGAAGGCTCGAGCACATGGTCGGCAGGTGTGATGCCGGCCGCGCGCGACGCGATGAATCCGAGCGGGATCGGCGTCGAGAATTGCTGGAACGTCTCGCTTTCGAGGGAGCGGCGGGTATGCGTGGGAAGCAGACCGGCGACTTTGGCGACCAGCGGCAGGGCAGCGGCCGGAGAGCCGGCTTTGTGCAAAAGCGCTTTGCCGTATTTGCGGAGGAAGAGAACGGTCGCTGCCTCGCAGGCGTCGTAGGCCAGCTTCCAGTCCCACGCTCCGGCAGCGTCGCTCGCGTTGAAGCTCGCTTCCATCGCGTCACGAAGCAGGGTGGCGTCGACTCGCCGGCCGGCTTCGAGATGGACGAGAATGGATCGGGCGGCATCGAGCAGGGCGGCCGTTAGGTCGACGCGTGGGAAATGAGTCGCCGGCCTATGTTCTTGCGCGCATGGTGCGGAACGATCGTGCATGGGGAAGACCTCGAGGAGAGCGGGAACAGGGCAAGCCCTCGGCCGCTCTCTCTCGACCGTCCGGGCTCAAACCCGTCCCGGCCCCCTCTGCCTCTCGACGTGCGAGCGGCAGGCTGAATCAGCCGAAGCGCCGGCCCGCTTCGGTGAAGGTGTAGCCGTTCGCCGCAATCGCCTCGTCGACCACCTCGTCCGAGGTCAGATGCTCGTATTCCCGTTCGAGCTGGCGGTAGAGCCAGCGGGCCAGATCGCGGAGCGCTTCCGACACGGCATCTTCTGCATCGGCGGTCATGTCCTGACCTACGGGACTGTCGCGATCGACCATGATGGCCATGCAATGCTCGTGATAGTAGCGCCCCCGGTGGGTCATCGTGGCTCGGAGCTGGTAGAAGTTGCGCCTCTGAACGGCCTGGAGGGTATCGGCGATCCGGTGAAGCGCGGTATCCGTCGGTGCATAGGCCCGGATGCGGCCGGCGGCGGATCTCGCGTGTCGGTAGTCGCCCTCGAAGCAGGCTCCGTCGCCCTGGCTCCAGAAGCCCGAAAACCAGATGCAGGGTTTCGAGCGGGTGCTACCGCCGAACAGTCGGACAGGGCGCCTCCTGAGGCTGATGCCGAGGATCATGCAAATGCGTTCGAAGTCGTCATAGGCGAACTCGAACCAGTCATAATCGAAGCTGCCGTCGCGGTACCATCCGCGCGCGGCGTCCTTCGCAGCAGCGGAGAGTTCGTCGAGGCGATAGACGGTGGTTTCGATGATCTCAGGCATCGGGATTACCTCCATCCACCGCGGCGGCGAGCCAGCCATCGGTGTCGATCCATCCGAGGGTCTCACCCGTACCGAGGTCGAGGACGTGCGCACCGCCACCGAACGCATTGAGCCGGGGCCGCGAGCAGGTATTGGCGTATTGGAAGCCCCAACGGCCCTTGAGGCTGAATTCCGCGGCGCAGAGTTTCACGAACTGGATCAGCCGTTCGGGATCGCCGGAGACGTCATCCCGTAGCCAGAGCTGCGAGCCGCCGTGCTCCGGCTGGATGGAGATAAGGAAGCCCTCCGACGGCGGTTCTTCCGACGCGCCGGCTTCGGACAGGGCATTGTAGAGATCGAGTGCGCGCGCGGCGTTCTGAGCTGTGCCGACGTCGAGCAGGCACGAGAAGTGCGTGAAAAAATCTGCCATGACAGTCTCCCACGAAAATGGAAAAGCCCGGCGTGGCGACCGGGCTTATGGAAGGGGCGTGTGAGGAAAGATGCGGGACCACCGGAGCGGTCCCGCCTGGATCGGCTACTCGGCTGCGATGGCCGGGAGCGGCTCGGGATCTTCGTCCGAAGCTTCCTCGTCACCTGAGAGAAACGCCGGCAGATCCACGGAGCTCGCCTCAGCTTCGGGTTCGGCCGGTTCGGAGGATGTGTCCGTGTCGGCGAGCCGCAGCGGCTCGGGCAGCCACCGGGCGTCGGCGAGAAGGCGTTCGGCTTCCTTGGCCATTTCAGCTTTCTTCAGATGCTCGATGAGCTGCGCAGCCCGGTCTCCCGCGCCCTCACGCACGGCCTCGACGATGCGGCGCTTCGGGACCCGGCCGAGATAATTGTCGACCGAAGGACGCCATCCGGCCTCCACCATGTCGAGACCAGTCGCCCGCGCGAGCCGGTCGGCCTGGGTGAGACGGCGTTCGAGCCCGTGCAGGGAAACGCCGTTCCCGCCGTAGGGGTTCGGCTTCTCGTAAAGCGCGTTGACGCCGAAGCTCACGCAATGAGCGAGCAGCGCGAGTCGGCGCGCATCGTCGAGTGCCGACAGCCAGTCCCAGAGCGCCTGATCGTCCTGCGGAAGATCGGCCTTCCAGGCGTCGTGACGCTCCGCGATCGCGTATGCGGAGGGGCTGTCCTTGAGGTCGGCGGCCTGCGCGGGGAAGAAGACGTGTCGCACGGACGCTTCGATGCATCCGCCGCCGGTGCTGGTGCGCTGGAATGTGTCGATGACGAGCTTGTGCAGCAGCGCCGTCAGCGCGATCTGTGGGTTGCTCGCCACGGCGTCGCGCAGCGCGAGCGTGCGATGGGCGGTCAGTTCGATCACCAGGCGCTCGGGCAACGGCTTGATCACGTCGTCCTCGTCGTCCTCGCTTTCGATCGGCTGCCCGCCGACCGTGATGACGGTGCGGGACGTGCCGCTCGGTCCGGGTTCGCCGGCATGTGCGCTGGTGGCCGCCGTAGCGCCACCGGTCTCGTCATCGGGCAGGACGAGGGGCGCCTCGTCGTCCGGGCGAACATAGCCGCGGTCGGCCACGAGCCTGCCGTCCGCGCCGATGCTCACGAAGACGCCAGCACGCGTGATATCGCAGGGATCAAAGATCACCGGCCGGGTGTCGAGCTCATCCAGCAGGGCCTCGATCTCGCCGAGCCGCGCATCGACCTCGTCTGGCAATTCGTCCGCACCTTCATACTCGGCTTCGAGCCGCTGATATTCAGCGTTGAGCGCATCGATCGTCGCCTGCTCGTCAGCCGATCGTTCGGCGGCGACACCGTCGATCTGGCGCAGACCGTGGGTGTGACCGTAGGGGAAGTCGGCAGCGACCTCGATCCACTTCCAACCTTCGGCCGCGATGACCTCGGCCTCTGTCTTCAGCTTGGCGGCAACCAGGGTATCGAGCAGGGCGACATCGGCGAGCCAGCCGCCATCGTCCTGTTGGAAAAGATCGCGCAGGACCGTGCCGCCAGCGGCTTCATAGGCATCGAGCCCGACGAACATGGCGCGGCGGTCCGACGCGCGCACCGTCTTCTCGGTGAGCATCCGGCGGATCTGATACGGCTCCTTGGACCAGGAGCCTGCGATCGTCTCCCAGACCTGTTCCTGCCTCGGATGGTCGGCGCTGACCGTGAAGGCCATCAGCTGCTCCAGCGTCATGCCGTCCTCGGCGTAGATGTCGAGAAGCTTCGGCGAGACGCCTGCAAGGCGCAGACGCTGCTTCACCACATGGGCGGAGGTGAAGAAGGCCGCGGCAATGTCTTCCTCGGACTGGCCCTTGTCGCGCAGCTTCTGGAACGCCCGAAACTGATCGAGCGGGTGGAGCGGCGCGCGCTGGATGTTCTCCGCGAGGGAGTCATCTTCGGCCAGGATCGATGTCGCGGGATCGCGCACGACGCACGGCACGGGGGCAGTCTTGGCGAGGCGCTTCTGCTTCACCAGGCGCTCGAGCGCCCGGTAGCGACGGCCGCCGGCCGGGATCTCGTAAAGGCCGGTCTCTGCGCCATCGGCATCGAGGACGGGCCGGACGTTGAGGCTCTGCAGGAGACCGCGGCGCGCGATGTCCTCGGCGAGTTCCTCGATCGAAATGCCGGCTTTGATGTGCCGGACGTTCGCCTGCGAGAGCGTGAGCTTGTTGAAGGGGATGTCGCGCGACGGCGACAGGGTGATCTTCTGAATGGCAGTGGCCATGACAGGTCTCCGCGACGGGCGGCCGGGAGCCTCTCTCCCGACCTCCAACCCGTCACGAAAATCGGCGCAGCCCTCTTCCTCTCATTGCCTCCGGAAAGCCGGAAAGCCGGAAAGCCGGAACGCCGTAGAGCCGGAAAGACGGGACTGCGCCGATGCTTGGAACGATAACGAGTCGGTCAGGCCGCCTGGCGTGCGGCCTCGGGGGTGGTGGCAATTGCCTGACCAGGTTCGCCCGCATTTGGGGCGAAGGCCAGCAACCAGTCCGCTGCCTTGCTTGCCTGACTGGCTGCACGGACGATGGCGCGATTGTCCTCGCGCAGGACCTCGGCCCAGGATCCGATGTAGTCGGCGTGGCGGACGGTCGGGGCGATGCCGAGGGCGGCGCAGCAGAAGGCCGAGGCGATTTCGGCCACCAGTTCCTCGAACGCGTATTTCTTGGAGCCGAACGATCCTGTGAGATCGCGTCCCAGCCGATGGACCGCGCCGCTGGCATGGGCGCATTCATGCAGCGCCGTGCGATGCCAGTTGATGGGCTCGAAGAATGCCTGGGGCGGCGGCACCATCACATAGTCAGGTGCCGGCGCGTAGTAAGCCCGGTCGCCGCCGATGCGAAAGTCGATCCCGCTCGCCCGGATCAGCGCGTCGACCGTGGGCTCGATCAGCCCGGGTTCGGGCGCCGGCACGGCGGCCACGAGGTCCTCAGGCAGGCCGTCACACTGAGCGACGTTGAAGACAGTGAAGCGCTTCAGGAACGGTATCGCCTGTGCCTCCTCACCGGTCTCTCGCGCACGACGGCGTTCATCGTCCGGCACGAAGCGGTCGGCATAGACGACGGTGGTGCCGCGCTCGCCCTTCCGGACATTGCCGCCGAGCGACAGGGCCTGGCGGAAGGTCAGCCAGCCTTGGCTCGGGAAGCCAAGCGAGATCACCGCGCCCCAGAGGATCAGCACATTGACGCCTGAGTAGCCGCGCCCGGTCGCAGCGTTGTTCGGCATGGCGAGTGGCGCCTTGGCCGCGGCCGTCCCCCAGGGCTGGACCCAGGGCAACCGTCCGGCCTCCAGTTCGGCCAGGATCTTGCCGGTGATTTCGTCATACAGGCTCGTCCGGTCAGCGCTCGGCCGGCCGCTTGGATCACGTTTCGACATCACGGGTCTCCGCGACGGGCGCCGGAAGCCTCTCTCCCAGCCTTCAACCCGTTACGGCACACCCGGCCTGCACTCTCACTCTCGGGGGGCGTTGCGGGGGCTCCCCGCTAAACAAGGGTCGGCAGAGACAAAGTTCAGCCGCAGGGGAAGGCTTTCCCCTCAGATCCTGGGAATGCACACGATACCAATCAGCGGACCATTGACTACAAATCTGCCGAGGCTGATGATGCCAATCAGCCGGTAGTCGGAGATGTCATGTTCCAGCGATTCGTTGAGCGGAGGGCGGAGGAGGCGCTTGCAGACACGCCGGTCGTCCTCATCGTCGGACCGCGCCGGGCCGGCAAGACGACGCTGGTGCGAAAGATGGGAGAAACCGGCTGGACCTACAGCACACTCGACGACCAGACCGTCCTTGAGGCCGCCCAGTCCGACCCGGCCGGGTTCATCCGAGGTCTGGATCGCGCCATCATCGACGAGATCCAGCGCGCGCCCAATCTGTTGCTGGCGATCAAGAAGACGGTCGACGAAGATTATCGCCCGGGCCGTTTCCTGCTGACCGGCTCGGCCAATGTGCTGACCTTGCCGCGCGTCGCTGACAGCCTCGCTGGCCGGATGGAAACCATTCGGATGCTGCCCTTGGCTCGGGCGGAAATCGAAAGCCGAGCACCGACCTTTCTGGAACGCCTGTTCGAGGGGAATTTGGAGAGTCAAAGCGCCGCCATTGTCGGCGACGAGTTGGTCCAGCTTGCGTTGCGCGGCGGCTTTCCTGAGGCGATTAGCCGCGACAGCGAACGCCGGCGACAAGACTGGGCGCGTGCGTATCTCACCTCGATCCTGACCCGTGATCTGCGCGATATCGCTGAAGTTGAGAAGCTCACCGAACTCCCCAAGTTCGTGCGTCTTCTCGCCGAACATTCCGGGCAGCTCGTCAACTATTCCCAGCTTGCGAGCGGCATCAACGTCAACCACAGGACCGGTCAGCGCTATGTCGGTCTGCTCGAACAGGTGTTCCTGATCGCGACCCTGCAGCCATGGTTCACCAATGCGCTCAAGCGCATCGTTAAGACGCCCAAGCTGCATTTCCTTGATTCCGGCATGCTGGCTGCCGCGCGCGGGCTGACTTTCGATCGGATCAAGGCGGATCGGGGGGCATTTGGCGCGCTGCTCGAGAGCTTCGTGTTCTCCGAAGTGCTGAAGCTGATGACGGCCTCAGACCTGCGTCTGACGCCACATCATTTCCGCGATCGGGACATGCGCGAGGTCGACATCGTGCTCGAGCGCGATGACGGCATGATTGCCGCCATCGAGGTGAAGGCGAGCGCAACGGTCAAGGCCAGCGACTTTTCGGGCCTGCGCGCATTGGCCGAGGCTTGTGGGGACCGCTTCGCGTTTGGCGTCGTCCTCTACGACAGCACGGATGTCGTGCCGTTCGGAGACAGCCTGGCGGCCGCGCCTCTATCGTGTCTGTGGGCGTGAGGAAAAGCCGATGAAGATAATCGACAACACCTCACTGCTTCTCGGCGATGACCTGAAGGCGACGTTGGGGCGTGGCGCTCGGATCAAAATCGCAGCGTCCTGCTTCTCGATCTATGCGTTCGAGGCCCTGAAGGCGGAGTTTTCGAAGGTCGAGAGCCTGCAGTTCATTTTCACAGCCCCAACCTTCGTCGCGACGGATGTGACTGACCGCCTCCGCAAGGAGCGGCGAGAGTTCTTCATCCCAAAGACGACGCGAGAGCGGGGGCTCTACGGCACCGAGTTCGAGATTCAGCTTCGCAACAAGCTCACGCAGCGCGCAGTCGCGCGCGAGTGCGCCGAATGGATACGAAAGAAGGCTCGCTTCAAGTCGAACAAGACTAAGGCACCGATGCAGCAGTTCATTCACGCAGGATCGGAAGCCCGCGACGTCGCCTACATGCCGATTAGCGGGTTCACGGCCGTTGACCTGGGCTATCAGAAGGGCGACGCCGTCTCGAATCTCGTTACGCGCATCGACGATGCGGCGCACACACAGGTCTATCTGCAACTGTTCAATCAGATCTGGAACGATGAGGACAAGGTCAGCGACGTCACCGCCGCCATCTGCGACCACATCGAGTCCGTCTACCAGGAAAATTCACCTGAACGGATCTACTTTCACATCCTCTACAACCTCTTCCAGGATTTCCTCGAAGAGATTGATCAGGATGCGCTGCCAAACGATCTGACCGGCTACAAGGACAGCCTCGTTTGGAACAAGCTGTTCAACTACCAGAGGGATGCTGCCACTGGTATCATCAACAAGCTGGAGATGCACAACGGGTGCATTCTGGCGGACAGCGTCGGCCTCGGGAAAACCTTCACCGCGCTCGCGGTCATCAAATATTACGAACTGCGCAATCGGTCGGTGCTCGTCCTGTGCCCGAAGAAGCTTGCGGACAATTGGCGCAACTACAACACCAATCTGACCACGAACATCTTCGCCAAGGACCGCTTCAACTACGACGTTCTGAGCCATACCGATCTCTCCCGCACATCCGGCGAGGCATTCGGAATTCCGCTGAACCGCGTGAACTGGGGCAATTACGATCTCGTCGTCATCGATGAGTCGCACAATTTCCGAAACAACGATGTCTTCAAGGATCGGGAGACGCGCTACCAAAAGCTGATGAACAAGGTCATCCGCTCCGGCGTGAAGACCAAGGTTCTGATGCTGTCGGCGACGCCGGTGAACAACCGGTTCAACGACCTGCGCAATCAGCTCGCGCTGGCCTATGAAGGGGATTCAGAAAACCTCAGCCGCAAGCTGAAAACCAAGACCGGGATCGAAGAGATTTTCCGGCGCGCCCAAAAGGCGTTCAATGCCTGGTCGGATCTGCCGCCGCACGAGCGAACCGCAGCCGCAATCCTGAAGGCCCTGGACTTCGATTTCTTCGAGATGCTCGATGCCGTGACGATCGCCCGGTCGCGCAAGCATATCGAGACTTTCTACGACACCAAGGATATCGGAAAATTCCCCCAGCGCCGAAAGCCGCTGTCGTACCAATGCCCGATCACCCATCGCTCCGATGTGCTCGGCCTCAACGACATCTTCGGCAGCCTGTCGGTGCTCAAGCTCGCTGTCTACGCGCCGATCAGCTACATCCTGCCGAGCCGGCTTCGGAAGTACGAAGAAATCTACGACACCCAGGTGGAGGGTGGTCGCGGCAAGCTGCGCCAGGCTGACCGTGAGCGGAGCCTTCAGGCTCTGATGACTACCAACCTGCTCAAGCGGTTGGAGAGTTCGGTCGAAGCCTTCCGGCTCACCCTGCGGGCGCTGAGCGGCAACATCGCGCAGACGCTAAAGGCGATCGACACCTTTGAGCGCACGGGCGCCGCCGCGAGTGTGACAGACCATCTTGGCGATCCGGGTTTTGATCCCGACGACGACGATCTGAGCGGACTGGATGAGTTCACGGTCGGCAAAAAGATTCAGATCAGTCTGTCGGACATGGACCTTCCATCGTGGAAGCACGACCTCGCCGCGGATCTCACGCTGATCGGTGACCTGATCGCCTCGATGGACAAGGTGGTTCCGGAGGATGATGCCAAGCTGCAGCATCTGAAGGACGTCATCACCCGCAAGGTCGCTGACCCGCTCAACCCCGGCAACCGCAAGGTTCTGATCTTCACCGCCTTCGCAGACACGGCGAAGTACCTCTACGCCAATTTGGCGCCGGCCTTTCTTCAGTCGCACAGCCTGCACTGCGGCATGGTCACCGGCTCCGACGCGCCGAAGAGCACGCTAAAGAAAAGCTATGACTTCCAGTCCCTGCTGACCCTGTTCTCGCCGCGCGCAAAGGAGAAGCATCTGGTCCTGCCGCACGAAACCGGCGAGATCGACATCCTTATCGGAACGGATTGCATCTCCGAGGGCCAGAACCTCCAGGATTGCGACTATCTGATCAACTACGACATTCACTGGAACCCGGTGCGGATCATCCAGCGGTTTGGCCGCATCGACCGTATCGGGTCTCCCAATGCGCAAATCCAGCTCGTCAACTATTGGCCGGAAATCTCGCTGGACGAGTACATCAATCTCAAGGAGCGCGTCGAAAACCGCATGATGATCGCCGACGTCACGGCGACCGGCGACGACAACGTGCTGACGGCCAAGAGCAGCGACATCGCCTACCGGAAGGAGCAGCTCAAGCGGCTCCAGGAAGAGGTGATCGAGCTGGAGGACGTGCGGACCGTGATTTCCATCACGGATCTCGGCCTCAACGATTTCCGTATGGACCTTCTGAATCACATCAAGGAGCACGGCGATCTCGAGCATCTGCCCAACGGCATGCACGCGGTTGTGCCGGCACAGCCGGCGCTCGGGCTGAAGCCCGGTGTGATCTTCGCGCTGAAGAACATCCATGACAGCGTGAACATCAACCAGCAGAACCGACTGCACCCTTATTACCTCGTCTATGTCGGTCACGACGGTGGGGTCATCATCGACCATACCGAGGTGAAGCGCTTGCTCGATCTGATCCGCACGAGCTGCAAGGGCCAGGCAGAGCCGATCCGGGCGGTCTGCCAGCTGTTCAACGAGCGGACGCAGGACGGCCGGAAGATGGAGCATTGCTCCGCCCTTCTGAGTGCGGCGATCCGCTCGATGATAGAGGTCAAGGAAGAGAAGGACATTGACAGCCTGTTCAGCGGTGGGCGGACCACGGCGCTGGTCCACACCATCGCCGGGCTCGACGATTTCGAGCTGATCGCCTTCCTCGTGATCGAGGAGGGGGCCACATGACGGCAGCGTTCTTCGATTATCCCAAGGCTGCAGCATTCGGCCGGGTTGTCCCCAAAAGCCGCATATACGAGCACGCTGGTGCCAGCACGGCGCTCCGGGATCTGTTCGTCACCCAGGTCGATCAGATCGTCTGGAAGTACAAGCTGGCGCCGGAAACGACCAACCTCGCGGCGACGAAGGCCGTCAGCGAGATTCAGGTGTTCGGCATCAGCATGCGCTCCAGCAAGCTCGACGAAGAGGTGTTGCGCGCGATCGACCGCGCGATCCCGTTCCCGCTGATCTTCGAGCTCACATGGTCCGGAAAGCGCAAGGCGGTGGCCGCTTTCAAGCGGCCGAGTGATGCCGATTCCACGAAGTGGGTTGTCAGCGGCTATTTCGCGACCGATTGGGCGCCTGACGACACGGCGCGTCGGCCGTTGCCGGTCGCCCTCAATCTCGGCGGTCTCTACGACTCCCTCATCACGGCGCTGATGCCGAAGTCCGCCGCCGAAGCGGAGCAAGCCGGTGAGGACATCCAGGCGCGTGTGGCGCGGATGGAGGCGATCCGGGCCAAGACGCGGGAGGTGGACCGCATCAAGGGTCGCCTGGCCCGCGAGAAGCAGTTCAACAAGCGCGTGGCGATCAACGCCGAACTGCGCGCTGCACGGCAGGAACTGGAGCGCCTCTCCGGAGGAGAACCCATGAGTGCCGCATCGAATGAGTAAGGGAAAGACGATGGACAAACTGAAGATGCATAGCCCTGACCTGAGCCAGGAGAACATCGCGAAGATCTGCGACCTGTTTCCCGGCTGCGTGACCGAGGCGCGCGACGAGGCGACGGGACAGCTGCGTCTTGCGGTGGACTTCGATCAGTTGCGTCAGGAGCTGAGCGACCATATCGTTGAGGGACCGCAGGAGCGGTATCGGCTCGATTGGCCAGGCAAGCGGGAGGCATTGGCGCTCGCGAATACACCTGTTGCCAAGTCACTCCGGCCTCATATCGACGAGAGCACGGATTTCCAAGAAACGAAGAATGTTTTCATCGAAGGCGATAATTTGGACGCCCTCAGGCTTGTTCAAGAGACCTACCTTGGTCAAGTTAAGATGATATATATTGACCCGCCTTACAACACAGGAAACGACTTCGTCTATAACGACAATTTCACTTCTGCCACCACCGAGTTCCTGGAATCTTCCAACCAAAAAGACTCGGCTGGTAATTCTCTGGTCGCCAACCCCACCTCGAACGGACGATTCCATTCTGACTGGCTGAGCATGATGTATCCGAGGCTCAAGCTGGCTCGAAATCTGCTATCAGATGATGGAGTTATTTTTATCAGTATTGACGATGGAGAAGTTCAGAACACGAGAAAAATCTGCGATGAAATCTTCGGATCTGACAAGTTTATAGCCAACTTCGTTTGGAAGAGCCGGCAAAATATCGATAATAGAACGACAACCGGTGCATCTGTCGATCATGAGTATGTACTTTGTTATGGTCGCGCAATTCGCGGTTCAGAAAGAAAGATAGAGCAATACACCAATCCAGACAATGATCCCAGGGGGGATTGGGTCAGCGCAAACATGGTTGGTATTGCTACAGCAGACAGAAGACCCAATCTTCACTATGACCTCATTGATACAGCTACGGGCATAAATTACGGGTGCCCAACTATGGGATGGCGCTATGACAGAAATACAATGGCGCGACTCATTCAAGAAGATCGTATCCTCTGGCCTTCTTCCCCGGAAGGGCGGCCGAGAAGAAAGGCCTTTCTGAGTGAGCTTGAGTCCGAGTTCACTGGCTTTTCTACTATCCTTGGTTCTGGAATCTACACCCGGGACGGAACAGCAGACATGATGGCGCTCTTCAATGAGCGCGTATTCAGCTTTCCCAAGCCAGTAGCGTTGATGAAAAAGATCGTTGAGCAAGCGACAAAAGACAACGATACCATCCTCGACTTCTTTGCGGGATCGGGAACAACAGCGCACGCCGTTATGGCCCAAAACGCCGCAGATGGAGGCAATCGAAAGTTTGTTGTTGTCCAACTTCCAGAAGCTCTGGAAAAGGGAAACAGGGAGCAGAAAACGGCGTATGATTACTGCCACGGAATTGGTAAGCCCGCCAACATTGCTGAACTAACAAAGGAGCGATTGCGCCGAGCCGGGAAAGCGGTGCTCGAAGGTGAGTGCCACCCCGACTGGAACCGCGATGTCGGCTTCCGGGTCCTGAAAGTCGACACCTCGAACATGCAGGACGTCTACTACCGCCCGGATCAAATCGATCAGAAGGACCTGCTGGCCACCGTCGACAACATCAAGCCGGACCGCAGCCCGGAAGACTTGCTGTTCCAGGTGCTCGTCGATTGGGGCGTGGACCTGACGCTGCCGATCAAGCGCGAGACGGTACAGGGCAAGACCGTGTTCTTCGTCGACGGAAGTGCACTGGCCGCGTGCTTCGAGACCGGCGTGACAGAGGAGCTGGTGAAGGAGCTCGCTGGCCGCGAGCCGCTGCGCGTCGTGTTCCGCGATAATGGATTCGTATCCGACGCGGTGAAGATCAACGTTGAGCAGGTCTTCCGCCAGATCTCGCCCGCCACCGACGTCAAGTCGATCTGAGGGGGCAGCCATGAAACTGAAATTCAAGGTCCAGCCCTATCAGACCGAGGCAGTGAATTCGGTCGTGGACTGCTTCGCCGGGCAACCAATGTCGAACGGCATCACTTATCGGATCGATCCAGGCCGAAAGGCGCAGACGAGCGCCTTCGAGGAGGGGTTCAAGAACGCCGATCTAGTACTGACCGAGCCTCAGGTGCTTACCAACATCAAAGACGTTCAGCGCCGGCAGAATCTGCCAATATCGGATAAGCTGGTTGCCAGCGCTGGGTGCAGGATCAACCTCGATACCGAGATGGAGACGGGGACCGGCAAGACCTATTGCTACATCAAGACGATCTTCGAGATGAACAAGCGCTATGGCTGGTCGAAGTTCATCATCATGGTGCCGTCGATCGCCATCCGGGAAGGCGTCCACAAATCGCTGCAGATCACCGCCGACCATTTTACCGAGAGCTACGGCAAGAAGGCGCGTTTCTTCATCTACAATTCCAAGCGCCTGCACGAGCTCGAAAGCTTCTCGTCGGACGCTGGCATCAATGTGATGGTCATCAACATCCAGGCGTTCGCGGCGCGCGGCGCCGACAACCGTCGCATCTATGAGGAGCTGGACGACTTCCAGTCGCGCAAGCCCATCGACGTGATCGCCAGCAATCGGCCGATCCTGATCCTCGATGAGCCGCAGAAGATGGAAGGCGCGGCCACGATGGAGGCGCTGCCCAAGTTCAAGCCGCTCATGATCCTGCGCTACTCGGCGACCCACAAGACGCAACACAACCGTGTTCACCGGCTCGATGCGCTCGACGCCTACAACCAGAAGCTGGTGAAAAAGATCGCGGTGCGAGGCATCCAGACGCGCGGGCTCGCCGGCACGAACGCCTACCTCTACCTCGAGGGCATTGAAATCTCGAAGAAGGCGCCGGTGGCGCGGCTCGAGATCGAGGTGAAGCTCGCGAGCGGCGAGATCAAGCGCCAGCTCAAGCGGCTGGAGTTCCGTGACGACCTGTTCGCCGAGTCCGGCGAGTTAGATCAATACCGCGACGGCTTCACGATCTCTCAGATCGACGCGCGCAACGACACGGTCGAATTTACCAACGGCCTGGTGCTCCAGGCTGGGGAGGCCACCGGTGATGTGTCCGAGCGCGACATCCGGCGCATCCAAATCCGCGAGACGATCAAGGCGCATCTCGACAAGGAGAAGCAGCTCTTCGCCCAGGGCATCAAGGTGCTGTCGCTGTTCTTCATCGACGAGGTCGTGAAGTACCGCGATTACGCACAGCCGGATGAGAAGGGCGAATATGCCCGCGTGTTCGAGGAGGAGTACGAGCTTCTCAAGGCGGAATATCTGGCTGAGCTGGCGATTGATAACGACGCCTATCGGAAGCACCTGGCGGGCATCGATGCGGCCAAGACTCACAACGGCTATTTCTCGATCGACAAGAAGACCAACCGGCTCAAGGACCCCGCCGTCGGCGCACGGTCGGTCGATTCAGATGACGTGGACGCCTACGACCTGATCCTGAAAGACAAGGAACGGCTGCTGTCTTTCGCGGAACCCACGCGGTTCATCTTCTCGCATTCCGCACTGCGCGAAGGGTGGGACAATCCCAACGTCTTCGTCATGTGCATGCTCAAGCACAGCGACAACACCGTCTCACGGCGCCAGGAAGTGGGCCGCGGCCTTCGCCTGTCGGTCGACCAGAACGGCGACCGGATGGACAACCCCGCGGTCGTCCATGACATCAACGTCCTCACGGTCGTCGCCAGCGAGAGTTACAAGAACTTCGTGGCCGGCCTCCAGAAGGAGATCGCCGACACGCTGACGTCGCGCCCGCGCAAGGCGACGGAGGCCTATTTCACCGGGAAGACCATCACGACGGATGCTGGCCCGATCGAGATCACGCCGGCCATGGCGAAGCAGATTTACCGCTACCTCGTGAAGAACGATTATTCCGACGACGCAGACCAGATCACCAGCGCCTACCACCAGGCGAAGGAGGCCGGAACCCTGGCGGCCTTGCCGGATGAGCTGAAGGCGCATGCCGATCAGATTTTCCAGATCATCGACAGCGTGTTCAGCGATGCGCAGCTCCCGAAGGTCGAGGACGGCCGCAAGCCGAAGACCAATCCGCTCAATGAGAATTTTGAGAAAAAGGAATTCCAGGAGCTCTGGCGGCGCATCAACCAAAAGGCAGTTTATCGGGTCGAGTTCGACTCCGATGAATTGGTCCGAAAATGCGTGAGCGCTCTCGATAGCCAGCTTCGCGTGACGCCGCTCCAGTACACGGTTCAGACCGGCATACAGGGCGACGGGTTAACGGACGAGCAGCTGAAGGCGGGTGATGGTTTTGCCCTGACAGGCTCAACGACCGAACGCGGCGGATCTGTCCATTCGCTCGTGAAGTACGACCTCCTCGGGAAGATCGCCGAAAACACGGAGCTCACGCGCAAGACTGCAGCGGAAATCCTGACCGGCATACAGGCCAGCGTGTTCGGGCAGTTCAAGGAGAACCCCGAGCACTTCATCGCCGAAGCGTCGCGGATCATCGCTGAGCAAAAGGCCACAATGGTAATCGAGCGGTTGGCCTATGACGGGTTGGCCGAACGCTACGACGTCGACATCTTCACCGCGAACCAGACCGGCCAGGACTTCTCGAAGGCGTCGGCGAAGCTGAAGCGGCACGTGTACGATTACGTGGTCACCGACTCCGAGATCGAACGAAAGTTTGCCGACGAGCTGGATACAGCGAGCGAGGTGGTTGTCTACGCCAAGCTGCCGCGCGGTTTCCTGATCCCGACGCCGGTTGGCGATTACAACCCCGATTGGGCGATCTCCTTCAAGGAGGGAAGCGTCAAACACATCTACTTCGTCGCCGAGACCAAGGGCACCATGTCCTCGATGAAGCTCCGCGAGATCGAGAACACCAAGATCGCTTGCGCCCGGAAATTCTTCGACGAGATCAGTCAGCGAGTGTCCGAGGAACGGGTCAAGTATGACGTGGTGACGAGTTACGAGAAGCTCATGGATATCGTGGGTCGCGCGACGGCCTGACGCCGGTATGAGTTGAGGGAGCAGCTATGCGGGTACGACGCCTCAAGATCACGAATTTTAGGGGCGTCTCCCAAGGATGCATCGATTTTTCCGGCCATACGCTTCTTGTCGGCGGCAACAACGTCGGCAAATCGACAGTATGCGAAGCCCTCGACCTCGTATTGGGGCCGGAACGCCTCTTTCGCAGGCCGGTCGTTGACGAGCATGATTTTCACTGCGGACGATATTTAACTGAGGATGGAGCGCCCGTCGAAATACGCATTGAGGCTATTCTTGTCGATCTCTCCGAAGAGGCAACGCGTCGGTTCGGCGGGCATCTGCGGCGGTGGGACGATCAGGCCGGCACTTTCATCGACGAGCGGGAAAATGGGCTCGACCAAGCCGACGCGCCTGGCGTGGTCTGGGCCCTGCCTTTGCTGTTCGTCGGCCGCTACGACCGGGACGAGGATGATTTCGTCGGGAATACCTTCTTCGACCATCCGACCAAGGAGCTGGATGCACTCGACGAGGAGACCGAGATAAAGCTCGGCCAGGGACGCGTACCTTTCACGCGCGTTCACAAGCGGCTTTGCGGCTTTGTGTTTTTGCGGACCCTCCGGACGGGGTCCCGAGCGCTGAGCCTTCAGCGGGGGTCGTTACTCGATTCGGTCCTGAAGCTCGGCGGGTCTGGCGCAGTTGAGATGTGGCAGGACACTCTGGGCCGGCTGCAAGCGCTCGACCCCGCGATTGGTGAGATCGAGCAATTGAAGCAGATTCGTGCCGAAGTGCGTTCGCGCATGGGTCGCTTCGTCAATCTTGCGCCAGGCGATAACTCGACAGCGTTCTTCGCGTCGGACCTGACGCGCGAGCATCTGCGCGAGGTCGTGCGCCTTTTCATCGCAGCACAGCCGGGGCAGCATCTCGTGCCGTTCGGCCGGCTTGGCACTGGCTCGATCAATCTGTTGGTCTTTGCGCTGCTGACCTTCATCGCTGAGTTGAAGGACAAGCAGTCTGTGATCTTCGCGATGGAGGAGCCGGAGATTGCGCTGCCACCGCATACGCAGCGCCGCGTCACACGCTTCGTGCTGGCCGAGATGGGGCAATCTATCGTTACGTCGCATTCGCCCTATGTGATTGAGCAATTCGATGCATCGCAGATCGTCATCCTTAACCGCGACGAAGGTGGGGCGCTGACAGGCAAGCCAATCGACGCTCAGGCGGTTAAGCCAAAGACCTACCGGACGGAACGGCGCCAGTTCGCCGAAGCGATCCTGAGCCGGGCGGTGCTGGTGGTTGAGGGCTCGACCGAGGCGTCGCTGTTTCCGGTCGCATCTTCGATCATGGAAGATTCGCTGCCGGCGGACTCTTACATGCATTTCGATCTTGCCGGCGTCAGCGTCTTCGACGCCGGCGCGGACAATGCAGTGCCGCGTCATGGCCCGATTTTCTCGGCTCTAGGCAAGCTCGCCTTCGGCTTTTACGACAAGCCGAACGCCGCGTTTGGTCAAGATTCCCTCGAAAAGCTGAAGAGCTACACTCAGGTCTGGGAGTCACCCGAGAAGGGAATCGAGAACGTCCTTGTCAAGCAGATGCCGATCGCGGTCGTGCGGCGCTTTCTCAACGAGGTGAAAGATCGGTCCGATTATCCCGCTGTCGGGGCCTATGATCCGGCGGCCGGCGATGCCGACGCAGCGGCGTTGGCGACCAAAGTGCTTAAGGCTCGCAAGGGCGAGGCTTATGGCTATGCGGCGATGCTGATCGCGCAGTGCCAGACCGCGGCGGAACTGCCCGCGACGATCCGCGAGATCCTGGAGGCGATTCATAAGACCCTCAGCGCCATGCCCGAAGAGATTGCCGCACCTGTGCCCGGCGATTTCGAGGACTTGCCGGGATGAAACTGGAGCTGTGCGACAAGCGAAAGGCGATCATCGCGCAGACCGGGCACCTGCTGGTGCTCGGTGGACCGGGCTCAGGCAAGACGACGATCGCGCTTTTCAAGGCACAAGGCCGCTTCGCGACGCTCAAGCCCGGTCAGGAAGTTCTGTTCCTGAGCTTCTCTCGCGCGGCGATCCGTCAGGTCCTCCTACGCTGCAAAGAAATCCTGACGCCGAGCCAGCGCCGGGCCGTCGTGGTCCAGACCTACCACGCTTTCTGCATGGAGATGCTGGAAGCACATGGGCGGCTGTTGCATGGGCGGTCGGTGCGTTTTCTTTACCCTGGCGAGGAACGGCTTCAGAAGTCCGCGTTCGACGGGGACTGGAGTGTCGAGCGCAAGCGTCAGGCAGCAGAAATGGGGCTTTATTGCTTTGACCTATTTGCGGCGGGCACGGCCGATCTGCTCGAAGGCTGCGCGGCGCTACGCGGGCTAGTCGCTGATCGGTTCCCAATGATTATCGTCGATGAGTTCCAGGACACCGACGATAATCAGTGGCGGATCGTGCGGGCGCTCGCCCAAGTGACCGACGTATTCTGTCTGGCGGATCCGGAGCAGCGGATCTTCGATTATCGGGACGACATCGATCCTCGCCGGCTGGACATTCTGCGCGAGGCTGTCGCGATCGCCGAATTCGATCTCGGTGGCGAAAACCACAGGAGTCCGAACGCCGGCATCCTCCATTTTGCCGATGCGGTGTTGCGTAATCAAGGTCCGCTGCCGGTGACACCTGACGTCAAACAGGTGAGCTATTGGGGGAACGCTTTCTCCGCGACGGTTCATACGGCGGTAATCTGGACTTTCAGTGCGTTGCGAAGAAAAGGTGTCGAGAAGCCGAGTGTCGCGGTGCTGTCGCGGAGCAACTCGCTGATCTCTGACCTTTCGGTTATCCTTTCCGAGCCTCACACCTACAACAACCAGCTGCTCTCCGTCATTGAGCATGATGTAGTGTGGGATGCGGAGCTATCGGCTGCGGCGGCAATCGTGGTCGCATCGATCCTGGAGTGGCCGACGGGGTTGGCCGCGGAGAGCTTGGCGCGGACGCTTCTGGCGATCGCCGGCTTCTACAAGCTGAAGAACGCGGAAGAGCAAACCAACACGGCAGCCGAGAACGCTCGCAAATATGACGAGGCTGCGGCCAAGGTGGCGAAGGGTGAGGAACCGCGGATCAAAGCCGCGAAGGCATTGGTCGCCGCTCATGCAGCCGGTGTCGCGTTGATCGGCGAGCCGGTGGCGGACTGGAAGGTGGCGCGTCGCCTGCTTCAGGACATCCCTGCGCTCAGCGAATTATTCCGCGAAGTGCGGCTTGTCCGCCTCTTCAGGGCGACGGATGCCCTGGCATCGGGCCTTAGTGAACGCTGGCTTGCATCAGGCAGTTACCGGGGTGCGAGTGACCTCGTGAAGCGCATCCTTGAACAGGAGCGGCTCATCGCTGCCGAGCGCGATTCACAGTTCGGCTGCATTCTGATGAATATGCACAAGGCCAAAGGCAAAGAGTTCGATGGCGTGGTGCTTGTTGAAGGTGCCTTCAAGTCGGGGTTCTTTGACGAAAGGACTGAGCAACCCCCATTTGAGCGCAGCCGCCGGTTATTGCGAGTGGGTTTGACGCGGGCGCGGACACTGGTGACGATTGTTCGACCTCAAAATGCGAGGCCTTTGGTCGACTAGGCTCTTCACGTCCAAGCGGCCGATAATCTGAAGAAGGTGTCCATGGCGAGGCTCACCCTCAACTACGTCTGGAAGCAGAAGACCACGCCAGTCATCCTGCGCCGGACTGGGCCTCGTGAGAAGCTTCGAGTGCGACTGCCGTTTGCCGATGACAACCGGCAATGGTTGCAGGACGGCCGGCGAACAGCACCGGATTGGATCGGCGGCAATCACGCTTATTGGGAGCTGCCGAAAGCCTGGTTCAACGACTTCGTCGATCGGGCGCTGCAGCGGTACGGCAAGGTCTACATCATCCAGCCTTATCGCGAACAAGAAATCTGCGCGCGCTCGTGCCAGGAGGCACAGGGGCACGAATGCCAGTGCTCCTGCATGGGCGCCAACCATGGCATCGGCAACGACGGTTCCTGGTTTGAGGTCTCCGACACTTTTTCGACCCGTTGGGGCGAGCGCGAGCTCGCCTGTCGTTTGCTCACGGCCCGGTAGGGAACATGCGAAATTAGAAGCCTACGTTATCGGACACCGGATATACTGCTCGACCTCGCCGTCCAGAAATACCCGCTCGATATGGTGCCCGGCGCCTTCAACAAGACTGCGCGCTACCATCGGCAGTTCCCGAATTGAGCGTTGCACGTCGTCCATTGCGATTGGCGCATCGCTTTCCGGCACGTCGATACGTGTGACGTTGTTTTTGCCGATCAGCAGATAGGCCTGGCCGAGGGCATTTCGGGACTGTGCGCGTGCCGCCGCATTGAAAGAGCGCAGGAACGCCCAATCCTTGATCCCACCGTTGCGCGCCCGCTCATCGACAGTGAAGGTGGACTCACCCGTTCCCAGGCTCAGGATACGTACGTCCTCACGCGCGATGTCGAAGCAGGCCAGGGCGTCTACCAGGGCGTTCATGACCGGATTGTTTGCCCAGATGCCGCCATCAATCATGATGTAACCGTCGTCCTCAACGCCAGGGTAATAGGACGGGGCTGCCGTCGTGTGGAGCGCCACATGGGCAAACTTCTTGTGGCGATCCTTCTGGTAGTCCGGGTGGTGCGGCGTCTTGTAGAGGAATGGCTCGCCGTGGCGACCTTCGAAGCTCGGGATCACCAGCCGGGTAATGGCATCATCGAGCACTTTGCCACCAAAGATCCGCAGTAACTCGTCCTTGAGGGCGGTCTGGTCGTGCTTCGGTTTGAACACCCAGCGCAGCGCTCTCGACACCTTGCCGAGGCCAGCCGCCGGCGGAAAGATGCGATCGCCGCGCTCAAGATAGATGTTCAATGCCTGTCGAGCCGTCATCCCATGGGCAAGGGCGAGCGCGATGATGCCGCCCGTTGACGTGCCCGCGATCATGTCGAAGTGATTTGCGATGGATGCGCCGCCCAGGAAGCGGCTTTCTAGTTCCGCCAGGACTGCCGCCGGAAAGACGCCACGAATTCCGCCGCCGTCGATCGACAGGATGCGGAACGGGCGGCCCCGCGGCCATGGCTGCTTTAAGCGTGCGTGTTGGATGGTGCCGTCCGATCGCCGCGGCGGGACATAGTTCATCCTGTTGTCTCCCTTGCATGGTTGACCAACTGGCCGGCGTGGCGTCCGCCGCCGGTCCAGCGCCCGGTCATCAACCAAAGTTCGTAGCAAGCGAGCCAGTCGAGCGCCCATGGGACGGTCGTGCTCGCGATGGTCATGGCCGCTGTCCATTCCCTTTCGCTGGGGTCGAACAAACAAAGGGTCGGATCGTCGGCCGGTGGGTAAACGTGGGGCAGCTGGCCCTCGGAATTGCCGGGCAACCGAACCAGTTCGGGTGAAAGCACTCGCACCTTGGGGAACGACCCGAGCTCATAGCGGATCTCCAGCGAGTAGCTTGCAAATTGCGGCCTCACGCTCCCCGCCCACCGCGCGGACTGCGCGCGGCGATCGATCCGGCGCGCCGTGAACTGCGGCCAGGCCGCCTTCATCGTGGCGATCTGCTCATCGATGGAGAGGATCGCCGCCGTCATCAGATCTTGCGCCCGAAGAAGGTGTGAGGCCGAGCAACAGAAACCGACGGATTGATGATCGGCGCCGCGACCCCAGCGGCAGAAGGTAACAGGAGGCCGCCGCGCCGCGTGTAGAGCTGACGGGATTGCTGGATGCCGCCACCGATCTCGGTGGCGATCTGGTCGGCGGCCCGGGTCACGACGCGATCCCCGAAGTTTCCGCGCAACACATCCATCATCGTGTCGGGGAACATCTCGCCCTTGCGCATCGCCTCGAGCGAACGAGTCAGTACGCGAAGATGCCCGGCGAATTCGTCCTGCTGAGCGATGGATTCCGGCCAGCGGTCGGTGAAGACATCAGCCTCGCAGATCGGATTGGCGACATGCAACAGCCGCCCGTAGAGCGAAGCCTGCTCGATGTCGCGGATGATCCAGCTCGCAAGGCGAACGAGCATGGCGCTGAGCGACATGTTCGGCTGCGCGGCGAGCCCCGCGTAGTAGGAGAGCATCACCGACGGCGGAATGCGGCCCGCGTAGCTGGCGTAGCGAATGTTGCGGAAGCGCTTGAGGAGCTGGAGGGCGAGAGTTGCAGTGTTCTTGACGATGAAGTCGCACTGATCGGGAACATCGTCCACATCGGCGTCGGCGCGAGCCGCAAGGCCAGCATGGTCAAGCCACCGCCGGTGGAACTCCTTCGCCATCCGCAATTCGAGCGGCGTCCTGTTCGCATACCACTGCGCGAAGCCATAGGCGTTCATGTCGACGAACCGGTCGTCGACCGACCGGCGCGGACCCTTTGCGTGAGTGATCAGGCTTTCGCGATCTAGCTTGCTGTAGACGCGCAGCGACGGCGTGACGTCGAGATGCATCTTATCGGCGTAGAACAGGGTAACGCAGCGCGTTTGCCGCAACACTCGCTGGACAGGATAGTCCGCGAGGGCGGCTTCGAGCTCGGTCAAGATTTCGAGAGGCGTCATGCCACGAAAGCGGCCGCCGAGCTGCGAGACGATGTCGAGATCGTACTCGTCGTCGGTCCCCCGCGTGGAAATCGTGGCGTCGATCGCCATGGAGCCCTGCGGGTAGAAGTGCTCGATCTGGTCGAAGAAGGCGGTCGTGGCCTCGAGATGACGCCGCACCGCCTCGTAACGCGACTTCGCCTTGTCATGCAGGGAGGGCGGCAGCTGAACGCTAAGCGCGATCTCGGCGAGGATGCGGTCGAGAGGGTCGTCGAAGGGATTGAGGCCGGTCGGCGTAGGCTGGATGTTCACATCGATCTCCACGGCGGGCTTGGCTGCATCTCGCCACCGCCCGCGCGATGTTCGGGATGATATCAGTCGTTATACGTCTACTCCGAACAAAATGGGGAGCTTGAATGCGCCTGTCAAGGCACTTATGATATGGCTACTCCGAACGCGGGATTGAGCGGCTCAAGCGGAAGGACCGACTATGAAATTTGGAGAGCGAATCAAGGACTTACGTACGAAGAAAGGCTTCACGCTCGATCATCTCGCACAGGAGACCGGCTCGTCGAAGAGCTACATCTGGGAGCTCGAAAACAAGAATCCACCGCGCCCTTCCGCCGAGAAGCTGTCCGCTATTGCCAGCGCGCTCGGGGTGACAGTCGACTATCTGTTCGGGGCAGATGCACAAACGCTTGGTGAAGCGGAGGATACTGCCTTCTTCCGGCAGTATAGCGGTCTGCCAGAGGAAACACGCCGACAGATTAGAGAGATGGCTCGTATCCTCGACTCGAAGAGCCGTAAATGAGCGAGCCGACCCGCCTCCGGCCGCTAAGGGAGGCGTCCCGAATCACGCAGATGCTCGATCTGGTGCTTGGAGTAGATCGATTTGATCGCGCACCGGTCGATATAATCAATTTGGCATTAGAGTACTCCCGTCAGATCGCGCCAGAGAGCCCGATCCACGAGGTAGTGGAGCGCAACCTCCCGGGCTGCGTGGGCGCATTGGTATATGGAAAGGCCAGTCCACGCCAATGGGCAATCATGTACCATGCCGGCCAGTCGAACGGACGGCGTTCGTTCACGGTGGGGCACGAGTTCGCCCACTACCTCCTGCACCGTCAGCTGATAGAGCAGGACAAAGGCCTGAAGGGCGGCATTTACTGTGACGAGAACTCGGTGGACCGCCGCGGGGGAGCCGGTATCGAACAGGAGGCCGATGAGTTCACCGCGGCTCTGCTGATGCCACTCCACGATTTTCGCCGACAGCAGCCAGCCAAAGAACGGGTGGATTTTGACAAGCTCAGCCGCCTCGCCAAGCGTTACGGCGTGTCGTTAACTGCGGCGATCCTTCGCTGGCTTGAATACACTGAAACACGGGCGATGATGGTGGTCTCGAACGAAGGCTTTGCCCACTGGGCGAAACCAAGTGGTCCCGCGCTGAAGTCGGGGAGATTCATTAGGACCAAGAGCACAGTCTATGAGTTACCCTCGCAAGCGTTGGCGGCAAGGCGCGACTACTCCGACAGTGCGCTGATCGGTATCACGCAACAAGCTGGCGTCTGGTTTGATGAACCCGTCCATGAAATGTGCTTTCGCTCCGATCGGTATGACCAGGAAATAACCGTGCTGCAATTTGAGGCAGATGGCCCACGCTTTCAGGAGGAAGAAGAAGAGGGTGATGCTTTCGATCATCTGATACGGAACGGATAGGCTCTCACTTCTTGACGGTGGGAGGTGTCGAAACGTACCAGGCTTGGGCAGCGGCAATTCCAGCCAGGACAATGTTCGATCTCGGCCCGTTCGATGCAGCAAGCGGAGATGTTCTTAGTCGGTGCCGAGACAAAGATGTTGGGCTCGCGTTGGCGGCTCAGATCTGATACCCGATGCGAGGTGACGGTACTTTTCGAGCGCTGTTTGAACGCTCGCAGGGACGCTCTAAAGTGCAACCTGACGGCAAATGATGCCGATAGATACAGAAACTACAAAAATATTTTTTTGGGCGATTTCTCAATGAAATCAAAAGCGTAGCATTTTGACGGCCTCGCAGTCGGAGAATGACCGTCAGACCGGGCACTTACCATCGGGTTTTCAAACACTTATGCGGGATTCGGACAATCGAGTGGGAATGATCCTTCCTGCTGATGGCTACGACCGATGATGCACGAAGAAGCCCAACCAATCGGTGGGCTTTTTCATGGTTGGTTGGTGCTACGCGTTGCAGCCTAAGGCGGGTTAGCGCCGTGCGTAACCCGCCGTGAGTTTCGGACTCTACTGATTGTTCACTTGGAACAACGCGGTTGCCGCCTGTTATCGGCCGCCATCGCCTCGATCTCCGCTGCGATGAGCGGCCAGCTTGCCTCGAGATTGCCTTCGATGGCGGGCGCCCAGATCGGGTGACGGCCGAGCCGGCGCGAGGTCTCGAAATCGACGCTGCCGGGTGGGCCTGCAAGATCGATGATGATGGCAGATTCCGGCAGCCGGGCCACCACGGTGGCGCCGAGATGCCGAGCGAAGCTAGTCGAAATCAGCAGATCGACCTTGGCCGCGACCGCAGGCATGTCCTCGAAGCGATGGGGGATCGCGCCCGCGCTGCGCAGCGCGACATAGTCATCGATGGTATCGGCGGTGGCGTGCACGCGAACGCCGAGTTCGACCAGACGGTGAATGAGCGGGGTGATCGCGTGACCATGACCGACCACGCCGACCGAGATGCCCTCGCTCTGTTGCACCTGATCATCTCCCATATTGATGGCGTTGATCGAAGGCGTCGCTAAATCCGGTCCGGAGCAGCCATGACCGATGCTGAGCTGTCGCCGCCATGGATCGTCGCTTTCCTGACTGAGCGGGGGCGCGGCAGCGGATCGCAGCTCGTTTGGACGAGGCCTCTCGCGCACCACCGCGATCCGCAGCAACATCTCCATGGCGCGTAGCACATGAAATTGCAGTCGCCATAAGCGCACCCGCCAACCCCGCGGCCGCGAGCCTGGCGTTGCTTCCGCTGCTATCGACGCTGCAACGCCGAGACCTTGCGCGGACGACGACGCGCAAGAACCTGCGTGATCGAACGAAGCCGTCAGCGGGGGCGTGTGATCACCGCGCGGCGGCCGCGCTATTGCTGCGGACGCTACTAGATCGTGGTGCTGTTCAATGGGCGCGGCAGCGCGCGGGCTTGAAGCGACCCGATGCGAATGAGGGGACTTCACCTCGGAAAATCCCGATTGAGCGTAGCGCAGCGCGTGGCGGTGCAGAGATGATCGGCGCGGCGATCTGCGATCGGCGCCTGTGGCGGCTGACACGACGAGACGCCCGCAGTCGATGCCGGCGGTGCCGCGTGACGCGCGGCGCAAGCAGTGTTGGTTTTGAACGACATCACCCAAGACCCCGGGGTTGCTGGGGCAGGGGCCGAGCGGAGACGCGCGCAGCGCTGTGGCCATGAGGACCGCGACAGCTGTCATGCGACCCACCGGGACACCCCGCCCAGGGACGATTGCGACTGTCGCGGCAGGTCTCCTGGCTCGCGGGTCTTAGCGTCGGTCCTGCCTTCCCGGGTCCAATGGACCCAGTGGCGACTATCGGACCGCAGCTCGCCGCTGACAGTTGCGGGGGCAGCGCCGGCTTTGCACCGGCTTCCCTCTTAGCTCTCGGATCGCGTGCAGATACGACTCGAAAGACCGTGACAGGCGAGTATTCTAGATGGCAGCCGAAATCGGTCAATCGATCGTGTCGATCTTTTGCGGCGTTTATTGTGGGCGGTCCGCAATGCGGGGCTCGCCCCGTTGAGAGACGGCGTCCGTGGAGGGATGGCCTCCTGCCGCAGGAAGCGGCGGCGCTGCGATGGTGTGGAGGCCCCGCGCTGGATTCGAACCAGCGCTGCAAGGATTTGCAGTCCTTTGCGTATCCACTCCGCCACGGCGCCGGGTTGTGATGTCTGCTACGCCGCGCGCTTGAAGAGATGCGCAAGGGTCTCGTCGCAGCGCTCGGCGAACAGGTGGATCTCCTCGTCGGTGACGATCAGCGGCGGCAGCACCCGGGTCACATTGTCGCCGGCCGCAATGGTCAGCACCTTTGCCTGTGCGCGCAACGCCTCGACCACTTGCGGCGATGGCAGCGTGGTTTTAATGCCGAGCATCAGGCCACGGCCGCGCAGCTCGACAATGCTATCCGGATAGCGCCCAGCCAGGGCCTGCAACAGCCCAAATAGCAAGGCGCCCTTGCGCCGGATTTCTCCGAGCAGCGCATCATCCATCACGACGTCGAGCACCGCGTTGGCGACGGCCCCGGCAAGCGGATTGCCGCCGAAGGTCGAGCCATGCGAGCCGGGCGTCATGCCGAAAGCTGCGTTGCGGGTGGCAAGGCACGCGCCGATTGGAAAGCCGCCGCCGAGTCCCTTGGCGAGACTCATGATGTCGGGGACGACGCCGGATTCCTGATGCGCGAACAGATAGCCGGTACGGCCCATGCCGCATTGTATTTCGTCGAAGATCAGAAGAAGGCCGTGCGCGTCGCAAAGCGCGCGGAGCTGGCGCAGGAAGCTGTGGCTCACTGGCCTGAGTCCGCCTTCACCCTGAATGGGCTCGATCATGATCGCGGCGGTGTGCGGGCCGATGCGGGCGCGGACAGCCTCGATGTCTTCGAGCGGGCACTGATCGAAGGCATCGACTGTGGGGCCAAAGCCGTCGAGATATTTACGGTTTCCGCCAGCGGCCATTGTCGCCAGCGTTCGTCCGTGAAACGCGCCCTCAAAGGTGATGATGCGCCAGCGGTCGGGGAGGCCGTGAGCGTCGTGGTGCCGGCGCGCGATCTTGATGGCGCATTCATTGGCTTCGGCCCCTGAATTCGCAAAGAATGCAATGTCGGCGAAACAGGAGGCGGTCAGGCGTTCGGCCAGCCGCTCGGTTTCGGCGATCCGATAGACATTGGACAGATGCCACAGCTTGCGGCCTTGCCGTTCCAGCGCCTCGATCAGATGCGGATGGGAGTAGCCAAGCGCATTGACGGCGATGCCTGCGCCGAAATCGAGATAGCGGTCACCGTTGACTGTCGTCAGCCACGCGCCTTCGCCACGGTCGAACAGCATGGATGCCGGCTGGTACACCGGAAGCAGTGCATTGGTCATGTCACGCCCTCCACAATGGGGACGGCGCTGTCCGGTTGCGTCGCCTGCGCCAGTTCCCGCCAGCGCGAAGATTGCCGGCGTATCGCGACCAGCGCCGCGACAAGGGCGTTCTCGTCCTCGTCGGTATGCAGTGGAGTCGGCGTAATGCGCAGCCGCTCGGTGCCGCGCGGCACGGTCGGGTAGTTCACCGGCTGAATGTAGATACCGAATTCGGCCATCAATTGGTCGGTAATCGCCTTTGCCAGCGTCGCATCGCCGATCATCACCGGCAGGATGTGGCTGGGGCTCGGCAGCACCGGGATATCATTGGCCAACATCTTCGCCTTCAGCGATGCCGTCCGCATGGCAAGCATCAGCCGGGATGATCCGTCTTCCTTCAGATGGCGCAGGGCCGCGCGAATTCCGGCGACGACGGACGGCGGCAGCGCGGTGCTGAAAATGAAGCCCGGCGCAAAGCTGCGAACGAAATCGACCGCATCTCGGCTGCCGGCGATGTAGCCTCCGATCGAACCGAAGCCCTTGCTGAGCGTCCCCTGAAACATATCGATGCGGTCGAGAAGGCCATCGCGCTCGGCGATGCCGGCGCCACGCGCGCCGTAAAGTCCGACGGCATGGACCTCATCGACATAGGTGAACGCATTGTGCTCCTCGGCGAGATCGCAGATCGCTGCCATCGGCGCGAAGTCGCCATCCATCGAATAGCAGCTCTCGAAGCAGATCAGCTTCGGCCGCGATGTGCTGACTGAGGCGAGCTGCCGTTCGAGGTCGCGCCAGTCGTTATGCGCGAACACGCGTTTTTCCGCGCCCGATCGACGAATGCCTTCGATCATCGAGGCATGGTTCAGCGCGTCGGAAAAAATCACGCAGCCGGGCAACAAGCGGCCGAGCGATGAAAGCGCGGCGTCGTTGGCGACATAGCCCGATGTGAACAGCAAAGCGGATTGCTTGCCGTGCAGGTCGGCAAGCTCACGCTCGAGCAGGACATGTTCGTGACTGGTGCCGGAGATGTTGCGCGTGCCGCCGGCGCCCGCGCCATATTGGTCCAAGGCCACACGCGCCGCGGCAATGACCTCCGGGTGAACGCCCATCGACAGATAGTCGTTGGAACACCAGATCGTAATACGCCTGCCGGCCCGATGATCGAATGCACGAATGCCGCTGTGGGCTTCCCGTTCGAGATCGGCGAAGACGCGATAGCGCCCTTCTTGGTGCAATTGCGCCAGTTCGCTGGTGAAGAAGTCCCGATAGTTATACATGGTCATTGCGAAGGCTCCTTGCAGGCGGGGCCAAGCGTATCGATGACGCTGGCGAGTTGCATTTCGTGTTCGTCGGCCGCCATGGTCTGTCCCAGAACTTTGAGCACGGTGGCGGCGGCTTGGCGCGCGGCTTCAACCAACGTGTCGCCGCGTGCGAGCTTGGCTGTCAGAAGGCCGGTGTAGAGATCGCCAGTCCCGACCGGCGCCATCGGCAGGCGCGGCGATGTCAGCCGCGTACTCGACTTGTCCTCGAACACGATGTTCTCCAGCGTGCCTTCCGGCGTATCGCTAAGCTTGCAACTGGTGACGACCAGCCGGGCGCCGCGCGCTGCCTGGATCTGCAGCGCCGCCGTCTCGAGTTCGTCCCATGTCGATAGCTGACGGCCCGCAATCAGCCCGATTTCGAACTGGTTGGGCGTCAAGAGGTCGGCGAGCGGGACCAGCGCGTCGCACAGGCATTCGACGACCTGATCGGCGACGAACACCCCGAGATGGGCGTCTCCCATCACCGGATCGCAGATATAGGTGATGGCCGGATTGATCTGCCGCGCCCGTTTGATAAAGGCTGCTACCACTTCGCCATTGGCGCGCGAGCCGAGATAGCCGGAGACGATATAGCGGCTGGTCTCGAGCAGGCCGCGTTCCTCAACGCCTCGCAACAGATCGCCGACAAGTTCGGGCTCCAACACCCGGCCGCGCATGGTTGCGAAGCCTGGCGGGTTGGAGAGCAGCGTCGTCGGCACCGCCGCCACGTTCAGCCCGTGCGCCTGCATGGGCAGCACGGCGGCGCTGTTGCCGACATGCCCATGCACGACTTGGCTCTGGATCGAGATGATGGAGGTCGTCATCGGCAACGTCCGAGGTTTCATTTCGTAGCTCCTTCGCTCACGGACAGGTCGCTGCGCTCGCGGCGCGGCGGGCGACCGTTGAGGACGAGGTAGGCGAAGAGGCCGATCAGCAGGCCCCAGAACGCCCCGCCGATGCCGAGCAGCTTGATATTGGCGGCTGAGGCAAGGAAGGTGATCAGCGCCGCCTCGCGGGAGGTCGGGTCGGCCATCGCCGCGGCAAGGCTGCCGCCGATGGTGCCAAGCAGCGCCAGGCCGGCGAGGGTGGTGATGAAGGTCGCGGGAAACGCCATGAACATTGCGGCCAGTGTCACGCCGAACACGCCGACGAGCACGTAGAAGCAACCCGCCGCGATGCCGGCAATCCAGCGTTTGGAGGGATCCTCGTGGGCTTCCTTGCCTGTAGCGATCGCTGCGGTGATGGCCGCGATGTTGAAGGCATGGGAGCCGAACGGAGCCATGATCAGCGAGCCGAGACCGGTCACGGTCACGATCGGATTGGCGCTCGTCTTGAATCCATCGTTCCGCAACACCAGCATTCCCGGCATGTATTGGCCGGTCAACGTAATCAGGAACAGCGGCAGAGCGACGGAGAGGAGCGCGTTCAGCGAGAACTCCGGAGCGGTGAAGACCGGAGCTGCGAATTCCAGCTTCAGCCCCGACAGGTCGAGGCGACCTTGCGTCAGCAGGACGGCAAGCCCGATAACAAGAATACCGACCACGGCGTATCTGGCGGAGAAACGCTTCAGCGCCACATAGGCGACGATCAGCAAGCCGACCAGCAGCGGATCGACACTTGCGCCGCCGAAAGCGCCGATGCCGAACTGCAGCAGGATGCCGGCGAGAAGGCCCGCGGCGATGCCGGGCGGAATCAGGCGGATCACCTTCTCGAAAGAGCCCGACATGCCGAGCGCGACGAAGGCCGCCGCCGAGATCATGTAAGCGCCGACCGCCTCCGCATAGGGCGTCGTCGCAAGTGCTGTGACCAGAAACGCCGCTGCCGGAGTGGACCAGGCCGTGATCACCGGCTCGCGATAGCGCCAGCTCAGGAACAGCCCGGTCAAACCGACGCCGATCGACACCGACCAGACCCAGGAGGCCGTCAGTTCAGGGCTGAGGCCCGCGACCTTCGCGGCCTGAAACACCAGGATGAAAGTGCCGCCGTAATTGACGATGACGGAGATCAGACCCGCGACAATGGGGTGGGCGAGATCGTTCAGGCGGATGGCTGAATGCGAGGAACCGGACGACATGATCCTGAAAGGTCTCCTGAAGGGCATTGACATCTAGCCAATGAATGGCCTGACATGCCCATCCACTTTGAACGATAGAGACAGACCATTTGTTCAAGCACTCGCAACTTGAATCCGTAAAGGCATGGATCGCCCATCCCGCCCATGCGGCGATGCCGCTTCATGCGCGGATTCAACGGGCGATCCGGCAGCTGATCGTCGACGGTGCTCTTGGCCCGGGCAAGCCGCTGCCCGCGTCACGCGTACTCGCGAAATCGCTGGGCGTGTCGCGCGACACGATTGAAGCGGCCTATGCCCAGCTTCATGCCGAAGGCTTCATCGACCGGCGCGTGGGGAGCGGCAGCTTCGTCGCGGAAATGACCGAGTTCACGCCCGGTCGCCGGCTGTCGCAGCGGGACGCGCTGTCGCGCAATCAGGCGCCCAATCTCAGCAAGCGCGGAGCCGCCATGTTCCACAGCGGCGGCGTTCGCGAGATGCTTTCGCCGCGGCCCTTCGCCCATGGCGTGCCGGAAACCCGGACCTTTCCGCTTCAGCTCTGGGAACGTCTGGAGCGGCAGGTTCGGAAAGAAGTCGGCGTGCAGACGCTGCTTCATGGCGATCCGCAGGGGACCGAACCGCTGCGCCGCGCCATCGCCGACTATGTGAATCTGGAGCGCGGCGCGCGCGCCACCGCTGACCGCGTCTTGGTGCTGACCAGTTCGCAGCAGGCGATGTCGCTGTGCGCCAACATGCTGCTCGATCCTGGCGAGCGGATCTTCATCGAAGACCCTGCTTATTACGGCGCGCGCAAGGCGTTCGATGCGGCGGGGCTGGAATGCGTTCCGATCCGTGTCGATCGGCAGGGCATCGTCGTCGATCAGATCATCGCCGAACCGCGCAGGGCCAAGGCGGTTTTCCTGACGCCGTCCCACCAGTTTCCGACCGGTGCAACGCTGACGCTGGACCGCCGCCTGGCGCTGATCGAATGGGCGACCCGGCATCAGGCCTGGATCATCGAAGACGATTACGACAGCGAGTTCCACTACGCGGGCAAGCCGACCGCCTGCGTGCAAGGTCTCGATCCGCATGACCGCACCATCTATATCGGCACCTTCACCAAATCGCTGTTTCCGGGGTTGCGGATTGGCTACGTCGTGTTGCCGCCGCAGCTGGTCAAACCGATGACGGTGGCGCGCACGCTGCTGGACGGCCATACCGCGCCGATGGCGCAATTGACGCTGGCGCGCTTCATGGAGGGCGGACATTTCGGCGCGCATGTTCGCACCATGCGCGGCGTCTACGCCGAACGCCTCGACGTGCTGGCGCGCCTCGTCAGCAAACATCTGTCGGATGTCGTCGAGCCGCGCGTGCCTAGCGGCGGGCTGCAAATGCCCTGCCTATTGAGCTGCGCTGTTTCGGAGCGCGTCGCGATCGACGCGGCGCGACGTGTCGGAATCGATCTTCTTGGACTGTCGGCGCTGCACGCGGGCGGCGATGGCAAGGCCGGCTTCCTGGTGGGCTTTGCGGCCTACACGCCCCTGGAAATCGAGATGGCCGTCAAGAAACTGGCGAATGCGCTTCGGGCGGTGATGAAGCCGTAGCCGGACGTGGGTCTCGTCGAATCTAATGGTCTGGATAGCTCGTTAGAAGTGGAGGGGAGAAGCAGACCGCCTTCATGTTAGGTGCTGACGGACAATGCCGCGCGAACGCTGCGTGACGGCGAACAACGATCAGCATCTTGAAGGAGATCGGCAATGAGCACATCGGCCGCGCTGCAGGCAGTTCAGAACATCGGGAACTCAGGCGTGAGCGCTGCCGGCTTGTCCGCGGCCGACGCCGCCGTTGCTGTTGCGATCTCCAACGAGAGAGTCCGCCAGCGCGAGTCCATCGAACTGATCGCCTCGGAGAATTTCGTCAGCCAGGCGGTGCTCGACGCGCAGGGCTCGGTGCTTACCAACAAATACGCCGAAGGCTATCCGCACCGCCGCTACTATGGCGGCTGCGTCAATGTGGATGTGGTCGAGGATCTGGCGATCGCGCGCGTGAACCAGCTGTTCGGCAGCGCTTACGCCAATGTCCAGCCGCATTCGGGCAGCCAGGCCAATCAGGCGGTGTTTCTCGCGCTGCTGACGCCGGGCGACACGATTCTCGGCCTGGACTTGAAGGCCGGTGGACACCTGACCCATGGCGCGCCGGTCAACATGTCCGGCCGCTGGTTTAATGTCGTCAGCTATGGCGTCGACCCCAAAACCCATCTCATCGACATGGATCAGGTGGCGGAGCTGGCTCGCCGGTATCGGCCGAAGCTGCTGATTGCCGGAGGCTCAGCCTATCCGCGTATCCTGGACTTTGCGCGCTTCCGTAAGATCGCCGACGAGGTCGGCGCGAGCCTGATGGTCGATATGGCGCATTTCGCCGGGCTGGTGGCTGGCGGCGCCTATCCGTCGCCGGTTGCTTTCGCCGATGTCGTCACCTCGACCACGCATAAGACGCTGCGCGGCCCGCGCGGCGGTTTTGTTCTGACTAACGACGCGGAGCTGTCGAAGAAGATCAATTCCGCGACGTTCCCCGGCCTTCAGGGCGGTCCGCTGATGCATGTCATCGCCGCGAAGGCGGTGGCGTTCGGCGAAGCGCTGCAACCGTCATTCAAGACCTATGCGCAGGCCGTGGTCGAGAATTGCCGCGTCTTGGCGCAGGCGCTGACCGATGGCGGCTTGACGATCACCTCCGGCGGCACCGATTGCCATTTGGCAGTGGTCGATCTGCGCCCGTTCGGCATCACCGGCAATGTCGCAGAGAAGGCGCTGGAGTCGGTCGGCATCACGCTCAACAAGAATGCGGTCCCGAACGATCCGGAAAAGCCGATGGTGACCTCCGGCATCCGCGTCGGGACGGCCGCAGGCACGTCGCGTGGATTTGGCGTGGACGAGTATCGTGAGATCGCCACGCTCATTCTCGATACGCTCCAAGCCGTCCGCGCCGGAACGCTCGATGCGGATCGGCAAGGGATCAACGCGCGCGTACGCCAGCTGGTGGCGCGCTTTCCATTGCCTTACTGATCGAAAGGCGGGACTGCGATGAATATCCCTGCCGCCGTTGAACTCGCGCCGGACGAGATTGAGCGCTTCGGCCGCGATCCCACCACTTCCTTTGCCGCAAACCTGAAAACGGTTTTGGAGCGCATCGCCGCCGCCTGTGATCGCTGCGGCCGGAACGTAAATGACGTACGCCTGCTACCTGTCACCAAAACGGTTCCGGCCCGTGTGCTGCGGCTCGCCTACGCCGCCGGCATTACTGACTTTGCAGAAAACAAGCTCCAGGAGGCCCGCGACAAGTTCGCCATTCTCGGCGATCTACCGATCCGCTGGAGCATTATCGGCCACCTGCAGACCAACAAGGTGAAGTACCTGGTACGCTTCGCCTCCGAATTCCATGCGCTGGACAGCTTGCGGCTCGCCGACGAGCTGAACCGTCGCTTGCAGGCGGAAGGCCGGGACCTCGACGTGTTCGTGCAGGTCAATACCTCGGGTGAAGCCAGCAAATACGGGCTGCATCCCAACGATGTCATTGCCTTCATTGAACGTCTGGCCGAATTTCCAAGGCTCAAGCCGCGCGGTCTGATGACGCTGGCGATCTTCAGCGCCGATACCGCGCGCGTGCGCGCCTGCTTCCGGCTGCTACGCGATCTGCGCGACCGGGCCGTCTCGATCCACCCCGGACTGACCCAGCTTTCGATGGGCATGTCGGGTGATTTCGAGGTCGCCATCGAAGAGGGCGCCAATGTGGTGCGGGTCGGACAGGCGATCTTTGGCGCTCGCCCGACCAGCGACGCGTTTTATTGGCCGGGGCTGATACCGGGCACCGATGGGGGAGGCTCAGATAACAGCGCGTGATGATGATGGTCGCGAACAACTTGGACGTGGCTAATCCAAAGCTGATTTTCGAAAGCCGGTGGGTCTGCAATTGCTCAAGCCACGAGGGCCGACAACGAGCGAACCGAACTCATCTCGCTGGTCATCCGATTGTCGGCAAACATCATCACTGCGTGTGGTCGGATCGCGATAGTCCGTCGAGGATCGGGCAGTCAGGGCGGCTATCGCCGTGGCAGTTGCGGACAAGATGGCGAAGGGTGTCGCGCAACTCGGCGAGCTCCACCAGCTTGCGGTCGATCTCGGCGAGCTTTGCCTCGGCCAGCGCCTTTACGTCGGCGCTCTCGCGCTCTTTGTCGTGATAGAGCGAAAGCAGTTGTCGGCATTCCTCGACCGAAAAGCCGAGGTGGCGCGAGCGTTGGATGAAGCGCATGCGATGCACGTCAGCTATCGAATAATCGCGATAGCCATTGCTGGCGCGGTCAGCCGTCAGCAGGCCGATATCCTCGTAGTAACGAATGGTCTTGGCCGGCAATCCGGACTTTTCTGATGCGGCGCCAATGTTCATCTCGTTCTCCCTGGCGTGTACGGACAATATATAATGTTTCCAGTTACTGGAAGCTCAAGTGCCTTCATGGGCGGGAAAGGTCCGCCAGAATGATTTCCGGACCGGATGCGCTCATTCGGCCGGAGCCAGTGAAACCGCAGCGATGTCGCCAGTTTCGCGGACGGGTGCCCGGAAGCGCTTCAGGCGCATTGCGTTGCCGAGGACGAAGACACTCGACAGCGCCATCGCCCCGGCCGCCAGCATCGGCGACAGCAGGGTGCCGCTGACGGGATAGAGGGCGCCGGCCGCAACCGGGATCAGGGCTGCGTTATAGGCGAAGGCCCAGAACAGGTTCTGCTGGATGTTGCGGATCGTCGCCTTCGACAGCGCGATCGCATTGGCGACACCGAGCAGATCGCCAGACATCAACACCACATCGGCGCTCTCGATCGCAACGTCGGTGCCGGTGCCGATCGCGACGCCGACGTCAGCCTCGGCGAGGGCCGGCGCATCGTTGATGCCGTCGCCGACGAAGGTGACAGTGCGGCTGCCGTCCCGCAGCCGCTTGATTGCGTCGACCTTGCCGTTGGGCAGCACTTCGGCAACGACCTCATCGATGCCGAGTTGGGCTGCAATCGCTTCTGCGGTTCGGCGGTTGTCGCCGGTGATCATTGCGACTTTCAAACCCATGGCATGCAGTGCTCGAATGGCTTGCGGGGTCGAGCGCTTGATCGGATCGGAAACCGCGATCACAGCAGCGAGCTTGCCGTCGATTGCGGCATAGAGCGGCGTCTTGGCCTGCTTGCCCATGCGGCTTGCGGTGTCGGCGAAGCTGTCGACCGCAATGCCCAGCTTAGCCATGTAGCGGTCGGCGCCCACAGCAACCTGGTGCTGACCAACTTGTGCGCTGACACCGAAACCGGGTTCGGCTTCGAAGGCGGTGACTTCAACCAATGAACAGCCTTCATCCTTGGCGGCAGTTGCGATGGCCGCTGCAACCGGGTGTTCGGACTGAGCCTCGACCGAAGCAACGAGTGCCAGAACCTTCGCACGCTTGAAATCGCCGATGACGTCGAGATCGGTCATCACCGGCCTGCCGGCCGTGAGCGTGCCGGTCTTGTCGAAGGCGATGACCTGCGTGGACTTCAGGGATTGCAGTGCATCGCCATTGCGGAACAGCACGCCGAGTTCGGCGGCGCGGCCGGTGCCGACCATGATCGAGGTCGGGGTGGCGAGCCCCATAGCGCAGGGGCAAGCGATGATCAGCACTGCGACCGCATTGACCAGCGCGAAGGTGACGGCTGGTTCAGGACCCAAGAACAGCCAGACCACGAAGGTGATCGCGGCAGCGGCCATGACGGCTGGTACGAACCAAGCCGTCACCTTGTCGACGACTGCCTGGATCGGCAGCTTCGAACCTTGTGCGGATTCCACCATACGGATGATCTGGGAAAGCAGTGAGTCGGCGCCGACCTTGGTCGCGCGATAGGTGAAGCTGCCGGTCTTGTTGATCGTGCCGCCGACGACCTCGGCGCCTTCGCGCTTGCCGACCGGGATCGGCTCGCCCGAGATCATCGACTCGTCCACGAACGACGAGCCCGACACGACGACACCATCGACCGGCAATTTGTCGCCCGGCCGCACCTGGACGACATCACCAGCGACCACCTTATCGAGCATGATTTCAACGAAATGACCGTCACGCTCGACGCGGGCCGACTTGGCCTGCAAGCTCATCAACCGTTTGATCGCTTCACTGGTGCGGCCCTTGGCCTTGGCTTCCAGCACGCGGCCGAGCAGGATCAGCGTGATGATGACCGCCGAGGCCTCGTAATAGACATTGGCCGTACCTTCCGGCAGTACGCCGGGCGCGAAGGTCGCGACGACGGAATATGCCCAGGCCGCGGTCGAGCCCAGCACGACCAGTGAGTTCATGTCCGGGGCGAGGCGCAGCAGTGCCGGCACGCCCTTCTTGTAGAAGCGTAGGCCGGGGCCGAACTGGACGATGGTCGCGAGGACAAAGAAGGCGATGTAGCGCGGCTGATCGTCAAAATGTGACATCAACCAGTGATGCAGCGGCGGGTAGGCGTGCGCGCCCATTTCCAGAACGAAGATCGGCAGCGTAAGCACTGCAGCGATAGCAAGATCGCGCTTCAGGTGAGAGAATTCGCGGTTGCGGGCGTCCTCGCGACTATTGCTTCCGGCCTCCGCGTCGTCGCTGCGGCGCGGCTCGTAACCTGCCTTGCGGATGGCGGCGTCGATCGCCGTGCGTGGCGTGGAACCCGCGAGCAGCTCGACGGTCGCGCGTTCGGTGGCGAGATTGACAGAGACCGATTTTACGCCTGGAACGGCGGCGATGGTCTTTTCGACACGGTTCACACACGACGCGCAGGTCATGCCCTCGATGTCGACTTCAATTCTCTCGACCGGGACGTCGTAGCCGGCGCCGCGGATAGCGGCGATGATCGCGCCGGAATCGACGGCGCCGCTGTAGGTGACTTCGGCGCTTTCCGTGGCGAGGTTGACGGCCGCCGCCGTCACGCCCGGCACCTTGGTGATGGCGCCTTCGACGCGGCGCACACAGGATGCGCAGGTCATGCCCTCGATCGGGAAGATCTGTCTGGCAACTGCGGATCTGGCTTGCGGTGCGGCGTTCATCGTTTCAGTCCTTGCTCGAATGAGTTGAGCAGAGGCTAATGCTTCCAGTAACGGGAAGGTCAATAGCGATGGCAGAAAACTCTGTGGCCACTCAAGCTATTGTTTTGTATGCAGTCTTTGGTCTGATCCGGTCGGCGCGCACTTAAGGGTATGGAAAAAACCTGCTTGACGTTCCACTGGCAGGAACCTGCAGCCTCAAGAGACGGCGCTTGTGCCGATGCCAATCAGGAGTTTCGAATGCTGACGTTGAACATACCCGACATGACCTGCGGCCACTGCGCCGGGGCCGTCACCAAGGCCATTCAGAGCGTCGACGCGGGCGCTAAGGTCGGTATCGATCTCAATACCAAGACCGTAACCATCGACGCCGCCTCTGACGACTCCGCTTTCACACAAGCACTTGAAGTGGCGGGCTACCCCGCCACTGTCAGCGCCGCGTAATAGCGATATCTTAGGGGGCGGAGCTTTCATCTCCGTCCCCAGCGCAACACCCTTCCCGAACTCTCCCAGACGCACTTGCGCGGAAACCGCGCTGAGATGAGACCTGACCACGTCCCGACAAGGTCCAGAACCGGGATGGACGCTTGAACGCTCACGGCGTGATGTGTCTGGGGGCTGGGGGCTGGGACTGTTCGGATCCTGCCCCCGCACGTTAGCCCAGCGGCTCCCCTTCGACTGGCGTCAATCGGCTAGCCCCGGAATTGGTTTCTCGCCGCAGGACTAGCCGTCGGATGACGACATAAAAGACGGGCGTCAGGATCAACCCGAAGAAGGTCACGCCAACCATGCCGGCGAACACGGCGATGCCCATCGCATGGCGCATCTCTGCACCGGCTCCCGTTGCAATGACCAGTGGCACAACACCAGCGATGAATGCGAGCGACGTCATCAGAATTGGCCTCAGACGCAGTCGCGCGGATTCGAGCACCGCGGCAAGTGGCTCGCGGCCATCCTTCTCCTCTTTGTAGGCGAACTCCACAATCAGGATCGCATTCTTGGCCGCGAGACCGACCAACACGACAAAGGCGATCTGGGTGAAGATGTTGTTATCTCCGTTGGAGAGCCAGACGCCGATGATGGCAGACAGCAACGCCAACGGCGCGATGAGGAGGACGGTGAAGGGCAATGACCAGCTGTTGTATTGCGCCGCGAGAATCAAGAACGCGAGCAAGACTGCGAGCGGAAAAACGATCATGGCCGTGTTCCCAGCCTGTTTCTCCTGGAAGGTCAGATCAGTCCACTCGAACATCATACCGTCTGGCAGCGTCTCAACGACGATCCGCTCAATTGCCGCTGTCGCTTGCCCGGACGAATAACCCGGTGCCGGACCTCCTGTGATGTCGACCGAGGGATAGCCATTGTAGTGCATCACCCGATCTGGTCCTGAACTGGTAACCACAGTTGCAAGAGCCGCCAGGGGGACCATCTCGCCCGAGGCATTTCGAACCTTCAGGCGCGCAATATCGTCTATTTGTGCGCGGAATCGCTCCTCCGCCTGGGCGATCACGCGATAGGTGCGACCGAAACGGTTAAAATCGTTTGCGTAGAAGGAACCCAGATTAACCTGCAATGTCTCGAAGATCGCCGTCAGCGGAACGCCTTGCGCCTTGGCCTTGACCCGATCGAGTTCGACCTGAACCTGTGGCGCGTTCATCTGGAAGCTCGCCATCATGCCGGCAAGCTCCGGCGCGTTCGAAGCTTTCGTCATGATCTCGCCCTGCGCCTTGGCAAGGGCCTCGAGGCCTGCGCCGGCGCGATCCTCGATCTGGAGCTTGAAGCCACCGATCGTTCCGAGCCCCGGAACCGGCGGCGGCGGGAAAATGCCGACGAAGCCGTCAGGGATCTGGCTGTACTTGCCCATCAGCCGGCCAGCGATCGCATTAGCCGAGAGAGACGGATCCTTGCGCTGCTCGAATGGATCGAGCATCGCGAAGACGACGGCTGCATTTGGCAGGTTGACGAAGCCGTTCACGGACAGGCCCGGAAAGGCCACGATGCTTTCGACGCCCGGTTCCGCTGCCGCGATCCTGGACATCTCTTTGACGACAGCCTCCGTCCGATCGAGCGACGCCCCGGACGGCAGTTGGGCAATGCCGACGAGATAGTATTTGTCCTGAGCAGGCACGAAACCGGTCGGGATGCTCTGGAATCCCACCCACGTCATTCCAACAAGTGCTGCATAGAGTATCAGGATTACGCCGCTGATGCGGATGGCGCCGCGTGCCGCGCCGACATAGGCGCTCGATGCCCTGTCGAAGAAGCGATTGAACAGACGGAAAAACCAGCCGAGCGCGAAATCGATGCCGCGGGTAAGCCAGTCGCGGTTTGATCCTGAGTGGTGCGATTTCAAGAGCATGCCTGCCAGCGCCGGCGAAAGCGTCAGGGAGTTGATCGCCGAAAGAACCGTCGAGATCGCAATCGTGACTGCGAACTGGCGGTAGAACTCGCCCATAAGGCCCGACAGAAATGCGGACGGAATGAACACTGCAGCCAGAACGGAAGTGATCGCGATGATCGGCGCAGTCACCTCATCCATCGCCTTGCGGGCCGCTTCCTTCGGCGTTTCGCCAAGACCGATATGCCGTTCGACATTCTCGACGACAACGATGGCGTCATCGACGACGATTCCGATCGAAAGAACCAGGCCGAACAGCGATAAAGTGTTCAGCGAAAAACCCAAAAGATACATCACCGCAAGCGTGCCGACGAGCGATACGGGCACGGCCACCAACGGAATGATGGAAGCGCGCCACGTCTGCAGGAACAGGACGACGACGACGACGACGAGAACGATCGCTTCGAGCAACGTCATCATGACGGCGGCCAGGGACGCGCGCACGAAGACGGTTGGATCGTAAGCGATCCGGTACTCCAGGCCTTCCGGAAAATCCCGCCGCAACCGCTCCATCTCGGCGTGCACCGCGTTCGAGACGTCCAGTGCATTTGCACCTGGTCGTTGAATGATCTGCATGGCAACGGCCGGATCACCGTTGAGCAGGCTTCGTAACGCGTAGGCATCAGCACCGAGGCCAACCCGCGCAACATCGCGCAGACGTACGATCTGCCCGTCATCGCCGGTCTTGATCACGATCTCGCCGAATTGTTCTTCGCTGGACAGTCGCCCCAGCGTACTGACCGTAACCTGATAGCTGGCAGCCTCCGAAGGCTGTTGGCCGACCGAACCGGCTGCGACCTGGACGTTTTGTTCGCGAATTGCGGTGACGACATCGCCAGCCGTCAGACCGCGTGCAGCGACCTTGGCGGGGTCCAGCCATACGCGCATGGCGTATTCGCCGGCGCCCCATACGACGACATCGCCGATCCCCGGCAGTCGGGCGAGCGTGTCGCGAATCTGGAGGGTCGCGTAGTTGGAGATGTAGAGCGGATCGTAGCGCTTGCCGGGCGATACAAGATGCACCACCATCAGGATGTCGGGCGAGGTCTTTTGGGTGACGACGCCAATGCGTTGAACCTCTTCGGGCAGCCGCGGCAGGGCGCGCGACACGCGGTTCTGCACTTGAATCTGGGCGATGTCCGCATCGGTGCCTTGAGCGAACGTGACGGTGAGCGTCATCCTGCCGTCGGTCGCAGCCTGCGAGCTCATATAGAGCATGCCCTCGACGCCGTTGATCGATTGCTCGAGCGGGGAGGCCACTGTCTCGGCGATCACCTGCGGGTTCGCGCCCGGATAGCTAGCGGTCACCTGCACGGTCGGCGGGGTGATGGACGGGTATTCGCTCAACGAGAGTCGGAATAGCGCTATCGCACCGGCGATCAGCATGAGGGCGGAAAGAACGATCGCAAAGATCGGGCGATTGATAAAGAAGCGTGGCAGGCTCATCGACGCGCTTCCTGCGAGCTGCTATTGGCAACGCCGTTGACCGAGCGCTGATCGGGCGCCATCGCGATCCGGTTCGGCGTAACCTGCATGCCGGGTCGGACGAGCCCCTTGATGATGATCGTGTCACCAGGATTGAGGCCGTTATCAACGACGCGCAGTCCCTCGTTCATCGCCCCCAATTCAACCGGCCGGTACTCGACCTTGTTGCCGGCCCCCAGCACCAGAACGTATCGGCGGCCTTGATCGGTCCCGACCGCTTGATCATCGATGAGAACGGTTTCCCGGGGCGCGCTCGTGGCGAGTTTCACCCGTGCGAACAGGCCAGGTGTCAGCCTGCCGTCGGGATTTGCCAGCACTGCGCGGGCGCGGATCGTCCCGGTGCCGCGATCGACGCGATTTCCAAGGAAGTCCAAGGCGCCGGAATGCGGGTAGCCGTTCTCGGTGGCGAGCCCGACTTCCACCGGGAACGGGGTGCCCTGGCGTCCGACGGCCTCCGGGCGGGTCTGGCCCAGAAAGCCCAGATATGTGGCTTCATCGATATCGAAATAGACATAGACAGGGTCGACCGAAACGATCGTGGTGAGCAATGTCGCCGTGGCCCCGGAGGCTCCGGTGACGAGGTTTCCTTCTGTCACAAGTACCTTGTCGACCCGTCCGGCGATCGGGGCGGTCAGGCGTGAATAGGAAAGGTCGAGCGCGGCAGCAGCTACTGCAGCTTTCGCCTCCAGCATCTGCGCTTGCCGTTCCTGTTTCCTGGACAGGGCGTCATCAAAGGTCTTCGTGGAGATGGATCCGCTCGGGACCAACCGCTGCGATCGATCGAGATCCGTTTCGCCTTGTGAGAACAGAACCTCGGCCCGTTGCAGCCGCGCTTCCGCATTCTGCAGCGCGATCTCGAACGGGCGAGGATCGATCTGAAACAACAACTGGCCTCGTTCAACGAGACCACCTTCCGGCACCGTGACGGATTCAAGTGTGCCACCGACACGCGGCCGTAGCTCGACCGTTTTGACGGCGGCGATGACGCCAGTGAACTCCGACGATCGTGCGGCCACCCGTGTGACGACCTGACCGACAGGCACCTGGGGCGGTGGCGAGGGCTTCGGGGCGATCTTGATCGTTTCACCCGAGGTCAGCACCCTGCTGACAATGGAAGGCACACCATTGAGATAGACGAGCAATGCGCCACCGGCCGCTGCCGCTAAAGCGAAAAGAAAGATCCGGGACGTCCTCGTCATCTGAGCTACCTCGTCGTCAGAATGCGCGATGTCTCCGATGACACCGCTGCAATATTCTGGCGACGCTAGTGCTTCCAGTGACAGGAAGGTCAACAGCAGCTTTTGGAGCGTTGCGATCCGGATCAAAGAACAGGACTGGAGGCGATCCGGTTGTCGGGCCTCGGAGTATCTGAATCGCATCCAATGGTCGGCGAAGTTTGATTCGTCCGACCTCGATTCTGATTCAATCAGAACCGAAAAAGCGCTGTGAGCATCAGGCTTCCGCGAGCGCGGCGCCGTAGAGGATGATGCACGGTCCCGATGGACGATCGATGGTGAGGCGGGCGGCGATCTCCGCGATGGTTCCCCGCAGAATTTTCGTCGTCTCCGATCCCAGGCTTTCCACGATCACGGCGGGCGTTGCCGCACTCAGCCCGTGGGCGATGAGTTGCTCGGTGAGTCCGGGGAAGGTCGCCTTGCCCATATAGACGCAGGTCGTCGCGGTGGGGTCCGCCAGCGCGGCGAGGTCGAGATCGCGGGGCAGCCGGCCATCGACGTCGTGACCGGTGACGAATTGCACCCGGCGGGCGACGCCGCGCTTGGTCAGCGACGCCCCGATCGCCGCCGCCGCGGCCGTGGCGGTCGTGATCCCCGGGACGATCTCGACGGCGATGCCCGCGTCGCGCGCCGCGCGGAGTTCCTCGTCGGCGCGAGCGAACAGCGTTGGATCGCCGGCTTTCAGCCGCACAACGTTCTTGCCGAGGAGCGCGTGGGCGATCGCGAGGCGACTGACTTCGTCCTGGCGCGGCGAGGGGTGCCCCGCGCGTTTGCCGACAGCGATCAGTTCGGCGTCCGGGTGCAGATAGGCCATGAAGTCTTCGCCGGCGAGATCGTCGTACAGCACGATGTCGGCGGTCTGCAGGCGCTTGATCGCGCGCAGGGTCAGCAGATCGGCATCGCCCGGACCGGCGCCGACCAGCGCGATGCTCCCGGTCGCGCCCGCGCCGTGATGATCGGAGGATTTCGGCATCAGCAAACAGTCTCCTCGGCGGCATCGATCAGGTGAAAGAACGTTCCGGTGACGAGCCCGCGCCGGCTGCCGGTCTCGCTGGTGACCACGCCGCCGGGATCGCGAATCTCGGCGAGCGCATCGTCGGCGACGGTGACGACGCGGGCGTAGTGATACTCGTGGCCGCGCAGCACGCTTCCCGCGGCGTGGCCGGCGGCGGGCGCGTGCAACGTCGCCAGCCGATAGCCGAGATGCAGCTTGCGGGTCGCGAAATCGGTTTCGAGGCCGAGCAGCCCGGCCATCGCGTGACGGCAACCTGCGGCGTCGATCAGTCCGGCGCCGAGGGTCATGTAGCCGCCGCACTCGCCATGCAGCGGCCGGGTGCGCGCGAACGCTGCGAGCTTAGTTTTGAAGTTTGTCGCTGCCGCAAGCCGGCCGGCGTGCAGCTCGGGATAGCCGCCCGGCAGCCAGGCGGCGTCGCAGCCGTCGTCGGGGCCTTCGTCGTTGAGCGGCGAGAACGGGACGATCTCGGCGCCGGCGGCGCGCCATCCGGCGACCAGGTGGGGATAGATGAAGGAGAAGGCGTCGTCGCTGGCCAGCGCGATGCGTTGCCCGGGTGGAACCAGCGGCCGCAGCGTCGGCGCATCGAGACGCGCCGGCTGCGCCGCGCGGATCAGCGCGTCGAGGTCGATGCCGCGCTCGGCGCTCACGGCGAGTTGTTGCAGCCGGTCGTCGAGGCGAAGCGTCTCGCGCGCCTGCACCAGCCCGAGGTGGCGGTTCTTCAACGCAAAGTCGCTTTGCCGGTCGAGCACGCCGAGCACGGCGATATCGGATGCTGCGAAACCGTCGCGCACCAGCGCTTCGTGACGCGGGCTCGCGACATTGTTGAGGATGACGCCGGCGAGCATCACGTCGCCACGATAGCGCGCAAAGCCGAGCGCCAGTGCGGCGGCGGATTGCGACTGACCGGCGACGTTGATCACCAGCACTACCGGCCAGCCGGTCGCGGCGGCGATGTCAGCGGTCGCGCCGTTGCCCCAGGCGCCGACGGCGCTGCCGCCGTCGAACAGCCCCATCACCCCTTCGGTGATACACAGCTCGGCGCCGGCTGCGGCGTCGAGCAGCGCCGCGATCCGGCCGCGGCTGAACGCCCAGGAATCCAGATTGAAGCACGGCCGTCCGGCCGCGATTTCATGGAAGGCCGGATCGATGTAGTCCGGGCCGCATTTGTAGGGCTGCACGCTCAGACCGCGACGGCGCAGCGCCGCGAGCAGCGCCAGCGTCACCGTGGTCTTGCCGCTGCTGGTCGCCGGCGCCGCGATGATCAGCCCGGGCGGCCGGCCTGTCGTCGCAACATCAGGGAGGCGGTCAGTCGTGATCACGGCCGTCCTCCGCCGAGCGGCGATAGCGGCGGTCGTAGCCGCGGTCATACAGCGCGCTGTCTCTGAAGTCGGAGGCAGCGAGCGCCGGCCCAACCAGGATCAGCGCGGTCCGGTCGATGCCGGTGGCGGCGACCTGCGCGGCGATCGTGTTCAAGGTGCCGCGGATCACCTGTTGTTCGGGCCAGCTCGCGCGCACCACCACGGCCACCGCGCCGTCGTCGCCGTAATGCGGACGGAGCCGCTCGACCACGTCATCGATCACGTGGATCGACAGATGAATCGCCAGCGTCGCGCCGGTCGCCGCATAGGCCTCGAGCGTTTCGCGCGGCGGCATCGCCGAGGCGCGGCCGGAGGTGCGGGTCAGCACCACGGTCTGCGCCACTTCGGGCAAGGTCAGCTCGCGGCCGAGCAACGCCGCCGCCGCGGCGAATGACGGCACGCCGGGCGTGACCGTGTAGGGAATGCCGTGCTGTTCGAGCCGCCGGATCTGTTCGCCCATCGCGCTCCATACCGACAGATCGCCGGAATGCAGCCGCGCCACGTCGTGGCCGGCTGCGGCGGCCGCGACGAATTCCGCGGTGATGGCGTCGAGATCGAGCGGCGCGGTGTCGATTACCCGCGCGTCCGGCGGACACAGCGCGACGATCTCGCGCGGCACCAGCGAGCCGGCGTAGAGACAGACCGGGCAGCGCACCACCAGATCGCGGCCGCGCACGGTGATCAGGTCGGGCGCGCCGGGCCCGGCACCGATGAAATGGACGGTCATGGTGTGGGCTCCTCGATGGCGACGGCGGCGGTCGCAAGGCGATCCTGGGAAATCAGGCGGGGAACGAGCAGGCGCGCGGCGGGGCCCGTGGCGGCGAGCGCCGCGGCCTCGCAGACGCTGCCGACGCCGCGGTGGCGCGTGACCAGCGGCGACGACGTGGCGACGCGACCGCCGCTCTGCCGGAGAGCTGCGTCGTCGATGGAACGCACCGGCAGGGACGCGGCGCTTGCCGCTTCGAGCAGCGCGGTGTGACCGGCCTTGTCGGCGGGCGTCGCCAACGCCGTCGGCCGCCGCGGCGCGACGGCGCGGGACGCGGCCTCGATCACGTCGGTGATCGACGATGCTCGTGCGGCCGAGCGAAATCCGACGCCGATCACCACAGCGGTCATTTGCGAACGCTCCATTGCACCACCGGCATCGCGGCGCGCCAAGCTGTCAGCCCGCCGACAGGCGATGCGCGTTCGACCGCGAGCCGCAGCAGCTCGCCGCCATGGCGGCCGTGCCAGTCGATCAGCAATGCTTCGGTCTCGAGCGTCACGGCGTTGACCACCAGTCGGCCACCGGCGGGCAGGGCCTGCCACACCGTCTCCATCACCCCGGGACGGCTGGCGCCGCCGCCGATGAACACCGCATCGGGCGGAGGAAGCGCGGTGAGCGCGTCGGGAGCCTGGCCGAGCCGCAGATCGAAATGCGGCACGCCGAGCGCTTCGGCATTGGCGCGGGCGGTGGCGAGCCGGTCCGGCCGCGCCTCGATCCCGATCGCGCGATTGCTTCGCGCCGCCAGCAGCCATTCGATCCCGATCGAGCCTGAGCCGGCGCCGATGTCCCAGAGTAGTTCGTGGCCGCGCGGCGCCAGCGTCGACAGCGTCACCGCGCGGATCTCGCGCTTGGTCAATTGGCCGTCGTGCTGGAACAGATCGTCCGGCAGGCCGCCGGCGCACGGGATGATCGTCGCGCCGGGTTCGGCGACAGCGACGATGCCGAGTGCGACCGGCGCGGCGACGTCCGCATAGGCGTAGTTGCTCGCGGTCGTGCGCCGGATGCGCTCGTGCGGGCCGCCGAGCGCTTCGAGCACGACGATTTCGGAGGCGCCGAAACCGGAGGTCGTGAGATAAGCGGCGACATCCGCGACCGCTGCGCCGTCGCGCAGCAGCACGAGTAGCTGCGCGCCGTCGCGAAGATGCGGCCGCAGCGTCGCGATCGGCCGCGCGTGCAGGCCGAGCGGGACCACATCCTCCAGCCGCCAGCCGAGCTTGGCTGCGGCCCATGAAAACGTCGACGGCGCGGGCAGGGCGGTCCATTCCTGCGGCGCCAGGTGATCGGCGAGCACCGCGCCCGCGCCGTGCCAGAACGGATCGCCGGAGCACAGCACGACGACATGTCGTCCCCGCTGCGCCAGCACCTCGGGCAGCGAGGCGGAAAACGGCACGCGCCAGGGCAGCGACGGCTTGTTCAGCGCGGCGACCAGCGCGAGATGGCGGTCGCCGCCGACCACGAGATCGGCCGCGGCGAGCAGCGCGCGCGCCCGCTCGGACAGGCCGGCGACGCCGTCCTCGCCGATTCCGACGATGGACAGCCAGGGCCGCGTCGTGTCATCGGTCCGGATCATGACGCTCCCTCTCACCCAGCGCCTGCGCCTGTTGATCCTCGGCGGCACCGCCGATGCCTCGGCGCTCGCCGCGACGCTCGCCGCCGACGCACCCGTCGACGCGGTGCTGTCGTTCGCCGGCCGCACCGACAATCCGAAGCTGCCGCCGATCCCGTGGCGCATCGGCGGGTTCGGTGGCGTCGACGGTCTGATCAATTACTTGCGCGACGAGAAGATCGATCGCGTCGTCGATGCGACCCATCCGTTCGCGGCGCAGATGAGCCGCCACGCGGTGATCGCCTGCAACGCCGCCGGCGTGCCGCTGCTCGCGCTCGAGCGCGCGCCGTGGCGGCCGGTCGCCGGTGATCGCTGGATCGAGGTCGACGATCTGCCTCAGGCCGCGGATGCGCTCGGCGCGCAGCCGCGCCGGGTGTTTCTCGGCATCGGTCGGCAGAACCTCGATATCTTCGCGGCGTATCCGCAGCACGCCTATCTGGTGCGGCTGGTCGATCCGCCGCGCGGGCCGTTGCCGCTGCCGAATGTCGAGTTGGTGGTGGCGCGCGGGCCGTTCGATCTTGCCGGCGATCGGGCGATGCTCGAGGCGCATCGCACCGAGATCGTCGTCGCCAAGAACGCCGGCGGCGACGCGGCGGTGGCGAAGATCACCGCAGCGCGCGAACTCGGTCTGCCGGTGGTGATGGTTCGGCGTCCGGCCGTGCCCGCGCGACGGACAGTCGCTACGGTCGCCGAGGTGCTGGCCTGGCTCGGTCACGACGCTGCTCCGGAGAAACGCGGCGTGTAGACGTAAGCGCCGCCGCTTGCGCGTGCGATCGTGCGGGTCTGCGACGATCCAATCATCACCAGCGTGCGCATGTCGGCGCGGCTCCCAACCGCCTCGCCGAGCGCAACGACATCGATGCGCTCGCGGGGATCGCTCACTGCGGTCGCGAACACCACCGGCACCGAAGCCGGGTGAATGCCGCGCAACAACGCGAACGCCTTGTCGAGTTGCCATTGCCGCGCTTTCGAGATCGGATTGTACAGCGCGATGACGAAATCGGCCTCGGCCGCGGCGCGCAGCCGGCGCTCCACCGTCTCCCAAGGCTTGAGATTGTCGGAGAGATTGATCGCGCAGAAATCGTGGCCGAGCGGTGCGCCGATCCGCGCCGCCGCCGCGAACATCGCGCTGATGCCGGGCAGCACGCGGATGTCGAGATCGCGCCAGGACGGCTCGCCGGCCTCGATCGCCTCGAACAGCGCCGCCGCCATCGCGAACACGCCGGGATCGCCGGAGGAGACGATCACGACATGATGTCCCTCCGCGGCGAGGCGCAGCGCGAAGGCGGCGCGGTCGAGCTCAACGCGATTGTCCGAGCCGTGCCGGCGCAGGCCGGGACGCTCGGCGACCCGCGCAACATAAGGCGCGTAGCCGACGAGGTCGGTCGCGTGCGCGAGCGCGGCGTTGACTTCGGGCGTGATCAGTTCCTGCGCGCCGGGCCCGAGACCGGCAACCACCAGCGATCCGGTCATGGCCGTCGTCCCTGTCCGTGCACCAGAATGATCGAGAAATACGGCGCGTCGTCGTCGGTCTTGGCGGCCAGCGGCATCACGACCTGATCGGCCATCGCGCCGCGCTCGACATAGACCGCGCGGTCGAGCAGCCCGGCCGCGGCGAGCGCGCTGCGGACTTTCGCCAGATTGCGGCCGAGCTTCATGATCACCACGGCATCGCTGGTCGCCAGCGCCTCGGCGATCCGCGCCGCATCCAGCGTCGCCGGCACGACGCAAAGCACGTCGTCGCCATAGGTGATCGGCGTGCCGCTCGCCGTCCAGCACGCCGCCATGCCGGAGATGCCGGGCACCACCACCACCGGCACCCGCGCCGCGAGGCGGCTGTGCAGATGCATGAACGAGCCGTACAGGAACGGGTCGCCTTCGCACAGCACGACGACATCGCGGTCTTGCGCGACGTGGTGCGCGAGGCGCGCGACGCAATCCTCGTAGAAGCTGCGCAACGTTGCGGCATAGGCCGGATCATCGAGCGCGATCTCGGTGGTCACCGGATAGTCCATCGGTTCTTCGACCACGCCGTCTACCAGCAGGCCGTCGACGATGCTGCGCGCATGTCCGGGTCGGCCGGCCTTGCGGAAATAGGCGACGACCTTTGCATCGCCGACGAGGCGCGCGGCGCGGACGCTCATCAGATCTGGGGCGCCGGGACCGACGCCGACGCCGTAGACTGTTGCGGCGCTCATTCGCGTTCGCTCGCGAGCGCGTTGATTGCGGCCGCCGTCATCGCGCTGCCGCCGCGCCGGCCGCGAACGATGACGCAAGGCGCCGGCAAATCCTGCAACAGCGCGTCCTTGGATTCAGCGGCGCCGACGAAGCCGACCGGGATGCCGATGATGGCAGCGGGACGGGGCGCGCCGGGCTCGGCGAGAATCTCGAGGAGGCGAAACAGCGCGGTCGGAGCGTTGCCGATCGCGACCACGGCGCCGTCGAGCCGATCGCGCCACAGCTCGATCGCGGCCGCGGAGCGCGTGGTGCCGAGCCGCGCGGCGAGCGCCGGCACGGCGGGATCGTTCAACGTGCAGATCACCTCGTTGTCGGCCGGCAGCCGCGCGCGGGTGACGCCGTTAGCGACCATCTGGGCGTCGCACAGGATCGGCGCGCCGGCCTGAAGCGCGGCGCGTCCGGCCGTCACGAAGCCGGGAGTGAACGCGATGTCCGCGGCGATCTCGACCATGCCGCTGGCGTGGATGATGCGCACCGCGATCGTCTCTTCGTCGCGATCGAAGCGATCGAGCGCGGCTTCAGCTCGGATGATGGCGAAGGAGTGACGATAGATCGCGTCGCCGTGCTTCTCATAAGTGTAGTTCATCGCGTGGCGTCCTCGATCAGGTCGCGGAGAATGGGAGTGCTTGACGCGCATTCCGGCGGATGCGAGTTCCGCTGCGGACGATCGTCGCTGTCGATGTCGTGGGACAGGCCGGCGGCAAGCGATAACTGCGCCAGGATGTTTCGCGCGGCGTTGCTGCCGTGCTGCCGATACAGTCTGATCAGACGCCGCAGGGTCGAGGGCGGCAGATTAGTGGCAAGTTCGCTCGGCAACTCGCCGGCATCGTTCGAGGCGATCACCGCGAAAGCGATCCGGCGATTGCGCGCGATCGTTGCAATGTCTTCGGCTGCTTCACGCCATGGGGCGAGGCCGTTCGGCAGCGTGATCAGGATTGCGCCAGCGGTCGCAATCAACTGATCGGCCTGGCGATCCGACCCGTGCCGCTGCGCGACAGTCGCGATGTTGATCGGATGAATTGAAGACCCGCGCCGATCGCGCCATTCGGTTGCGAACGCGGCCAACTCGTCGTCGGACGGGGACAGCACGATGATATCGGCCCTGATTGCGGATACGACCGATGGCAGAGAGTCAGCGAACCCGCTGGAGTTAGGTGCAGTGCGCGGCATGGCGCCGATCCGTCAGTTGGCCGCCATCACGAACGATGGCTCAGAACCGGCGAACGGACCTGCACTCCGGGCCGCCGAAAGACACTCCGGGGCACCCCGCCCGAAATGGGTCAACACAGCAGGCGATGGCAGGTCTCCTGGCTCACGGGTCGTCGCAGGCGCAGCCTTCCCGGAGAAACATCCAGTGGCGTGTTGCGTCGGCTCGCCGTTTACAGTTGCGGGGGCAGCTCCGGCTCGGTCTCTGCTCGCATCAATGCGGGCAGCGACTTCCGGCATTCCCTTTTCGTCCCGTCCAAAGACGGGACACCATCGGCGCGTGATGTTTGGGATGGAAAAGGAGAACTGTCAATCGGCCTTGGCCACCGTCGCCACCGCGCCCGGCAGCGATCAACTTGATGTGGATCATGGCGACGTCAACTTGCCGTCTGCCGTTCGGGTCTCGAAATCAGCCTGCATCAGCGTCACGCCGTGCTGCCGCCTGTTGTTTGTCGATCGCCGCGCGCAGCAGCGCCGCCGCGCGGAACGGGGCGTGCAGCGCCTTGGTGAAGGGCAACGCGGCGAACATCCCGAAGACCAGTCCGAGATGTCCGACGAGCAGCAGGCCCATCGCGGGCGTGCTGCGGAATGCGAGTACTGCGAGCCCGCTGACCGCGACCAGTCCCAGCAGCAGCAGGAACGCGACGTTGAGCCTGGCTTCTCGCCGGTTCGAGGGCTGGCGATCCGCGATGTATTCCAGCCGGAGCAGCCCGGCCGATCCGGCCGTCAAGGCGACGCCGCCGACCAGTCCCAGCATCACCGGAAGGCTGATGATCGGGTAGGGCGCCGCAATGCCGAGCAGGTGGTGATAGGCGGCGGCTGCGACCGTCGACAGCGCGCTCAGCAGGAAGCCGCCAGCCGTCAGATGATGAAGGATGCGACGACGATGTGAGGTTCGGTCGCCCTCATCGTGGCAGCCCGGCCCGCCGCCGCCGAGGTGGCGCAAGGTGACGATGTCGCGGAGGGCAGGCGGCAGGGCGCGCATGATCTCGCCGGCCGAGGCACGCGGCGCGATCGCACGCCAGTATTGCACCGTCGCCAGCGTCAACGTCGCGACCGCCCACAGCAGCGTTGCGCCGGCGATCCCCGCCATCGCCGGCCAGGGCAGCACCCGATAGAACGCGCCTTCGCTCGAATCCGCTGAAAACAACTGCGCCGGCGAAGCGGTGATCAGGACGGTCGCAAAGGTGACGGACATGGCAAGCACGACAATCGCCGGCACGACGATGCCCGAGGCGCGAAACGCGCGGCCGAGCAGGGGCGGCCACAGATAGTCGGCATAAGAGCGCTGTCGGAGATCGGCGAGCGTCGCCGGCAGATTGACAGCGAAGGCGTGCGGCGGCGCGTATTGGCAGTCGTGCCAGCAACCCTGGCAGTTGTGGCACAGGTTCGACAGATAGTTCAGGTCGGCGAGGTCGAATCCATGCTTGCCGTCGATCGCCGGAAACACCGGGCAGAGACCGTCGCAATACATGCAGGCCGCGCAAATGCGCAACACGCGATCGGCCTCTTCGATTGGATCAGCCTGTGACATAGCGCGCCGCCTCCTCGCCCGCGCGCCGTCCGAACACCGCCGACAGCGTGATGCCAAGTCCGGCGAGATAGCCGCGGCGGAGCACATTGGCCGTCATGATCATGCCGGCCGCGAACAGATTGTCATGACGGCTTCCATCCGCTTGCACCACGCGCATCGTGTCGTCGACCTTGATGCCGTAATGCACGAAGGTCAGCCCCGGCCGCATCGGATAGGCAGCGAGCGGCGGCGCGACGATCGGGCGAGCGCTCGGCGGAGGAACCGCGTTGAAGCCGTCGACGCTGCCCGCGAACGCGACCGGATCGAGCCCGAGCGCGACAGCCAGGTCGGCGCGGCTTTGCGCTGTGATCGGCGGAAACGCGGACGGCGCGGCGCGCGCCATCCCGCGCGCATCGAGAATGAGAAAGGCGAGCTGATCGGCGCAGGCGGCGATCCGCGGTCCCCATTTTGCATAATGCGTCGGCTGGGCGCCGGCGTCGGTCACATCGACGCGTCGGCCCGATCGATCCACGACGAGGCCGTAGGGGATCGCGGTGATGCGGGTGACGATGCCGCCGTCCATTCGCGGTCCGCGCGCGTCCACCGGAACGATATGGCCGGTTGCGGGATCGCCGACCGGGCAGGCCCCTGAGTCGATCAAGAGGGTCAGGATGCGTCCGTTGGCGTAGGGGACGCCGCGGATCATCATTCCTTCGGCCGCGATTCCGAAATGCGTGCGCAGCCAGTCCGGGTCGGCGCCAGCGCCACCGGCGCAGGCGATCACGCTACGCGCTTCGATTGTTTCGCATGTCGCGTTGCTGCAAGCCTCGATCGTCCAGCCCGGACGGCCCTTCCTAACCAGCGCGCGGGCTTCGCTGTCGTAGCTGATCACAACTCCGAGCTTGGCGGCGGTCGCATACAACGCGTTCATCATCGCCTTGCCGCCGCCGAGCGGAAAGGCGGTCCGGCGGGAATAGGGCATCACACCGGTGCCGGGCGGCTGTAGATGCACGCCGTTGCCGATCAACCACGGCGCAATCGTTTCGGATCCGTCGATCAGCAACTGCGCGAGCGACGGATCCGTTCCGGCTCCGGTGACGCCGTGCAGTTCGTCGAGGAACTCGTTGGCGTCATATCGGTCCGGCACATAGCAGAGCGGCGATGCGTGCATCAGGCGGAAGTTGCGGCCATGACGCGCATTGCCGCCGCGCAAGCTCTGTGGGGCTGCTTCGAGCAGGCGGACCGATGCGCCGGATCGCCGCGCCGCGATCGCCGCGCTGAGGCCGGCGATGCCGCCGCCGATCACTGTGACATCCCAGAGCAATGGAGGACAATCCGATCATGACGACGCACCGGACCGATGCCGCTGCGACGACCTGATAAATCCGGTTTCTTTGCACCTTCGTCTTAGAGGCGGCGACATCAGCCTTGTCAATCTTGCGTTCGTCACGGTGCCATGCTGTTGTCGCGCATCTTCGGTGCCCTTCGTCGGAAGGGTGAAACGGGAATGCGGTGAGGCGAGTGATCGCCCAATCCGCGGCTGCCCCCGCAACTGTAAGCGGATTGTCTTCGATCACATGCGCCACTGAGTTCGGCACCAGCCGCTCGGGAAGGCGATCAGGACAACATCCGCAAGCCAGGAGACCGGCCGAAGACCGTAGCAACGCCATTCGACGGTGGGTCGAAGAAGGACACTTACATGCACCGACGACGATACGCGTAGCGCGCGCGGTTCCGCACTTGCGGAAGCAAGTCGCATCGACGGCCAGCGCGATCGTTCGCGACATCCGTCATCCCTGCGTCTGACCGCATCATCGATGCCCCGCGTCCGCGGCGGCAAACCTCTCTCTATTTCCGAGCCTCTCATGCACGCCCCGATGCGCGATCCAATCACTCTGTCCATTGCTGCGGTCGATCGTTCCCGCGAACCCGATCTGCGGGCGCGTCTCGATGCCAAGGCGAAGCCGCCGGGGTCGTTGGGACGGCTCGAGGACCTCGCGGTCCAACTCGGCTTGATCTGGCATCCGGCCCCGCCACGCGCGGACCGCGCGATGGTGTTCGTGTTCGCGGGTGATCACGGCATCGCGGAAGAGAGTATCTCGCCCTATCCGGCAAGCGTCACACGGCTGATGGTCGGTGCGTATCTCGCGGGCCGCGCCGGGTTGAACGTCTTGGCGCGGGCGGCCTCTGCCGAAATCCGTGTCGTCGATGCCGGAGTTGATGCCGATCTTGCGCCTCATCCCGAACTGATCGACCGCAAGATCCGGCGCGGCAGCCGCAACTCGGTTCGTGAGGCGGCGCTGACGCCAAGCGAGGCGATGGGTGCGATCGCCGCCGCAGCCAGGCTGGTTTCGGACGAGATCGCGAGCGGGGTCGATATCGTGGCGATCGGCGAGATGGGGATCGGCAACACCACGGCAGCCGCGCTGATCACGCATTGTCTGACCGGAGCGCCGATCGACGATTGCGTCGGCCGCGGCGCGGGGATGGACGACGCCGGTCTGGCGCACAAGCGGGCCGTTGTCGCGACAGCGGCGGCGCGTGCGCAGCCGACCGAGCCGCTCGACGTGCTGACCGAATTCGGCGGCTATGACATTGCGATGATGGCCGGCGCCGTGCTCGGCGCCGCAGCGTCGCAGCGTCCGGTGGTGATCGATGGCTTCATCGCAAGTGCGGCCGCGCTGGTGGCCGTGCGGTTGCATCCGGCGGCGCGCGATTACTGCGTGTTCTCGCACCGCTCCGCCGAGCGGGGACACCGGGTTCTGCTGGAGGCGATGGAGGCGACGCCTTACCTCGATCTCGGTTTGCGCCTGGGTGAAGGCACCGGCGCCTTGACGACGGTACCGCTGTTGCGCGCCGCTGCCGGGATCCTCAACGATCTGGCCGATCTGTCCGACGTGCTCGCGGGCAATTTCGGACCGCAAGCGTGATCCGGCCGCTGCAACCGCTGCTGAACGCCATTCAGTTCATGACGATCGTGCCGACGCCAGGGGCGGATCGGCTCGACGATGACTGGCTGCTCAGCGCGGCCAAGTACTTTCCGCTGGTCGGCGCGCTGATCGGTCTTGCTTCTGCCGCCGTCCTGCTGGCCGGTTCGGCGATCTGGACCGGCATCGTCCCCGCCGTTCTGGCGATCTTGACCGGCACGATCCTCACCGGCGCATTGCACGAAGACGGCATCGCCGACACGGCTGATGGCCTGTTCGGCGGAAGAACGCGCGAGCAGCGCCTGCTGATCATCAAGGACAGCCGCATCGGAACTTACGGCGCGATCGCGTTGGTCTCGAGCCTGGTGCTTCGCATCGCGCTGCTCGCGAGTCTGCCTGGCTGGCTGGGCGCGGCGGCTTTGGTCGCCGCTCACAGCCTGGGACGGAGCGGAATTTTGTTGACGATGTCGGCGATCCCCTATGCCGGCAATGTCGCGACCGCCAAGCTGAACTACCCGACCACCCGGATCGACCAGATCGGACGGATGTGGGCGTCGGCTTTCACCGTGCTTGGTGTGCTATGGCTCGCCACGACCGATGTTTGGGCGGCAGGATGTGGATTGGCTGTCGCCGTGGTCTTGGGGGTGCTGCCGCCGCTCGCGGCGCGTCGCCTTCTGGGCGGCTACACCGGCGATGTGCTCGGCGCCACGGAGCAGATGATCGAGATCGGCCTCCTGCTCGGCGTCGCGGCGGCGGTCGGTCACGGCCCGATCTGATGCGCGGGCGCGAAGTCGAGCGCCAAGCTCGCTTGAATGACACCGACGTGCCACGAGGAGCGTGAGTGATGCGAAAGATCCTGCTGATCGGTATCGGTCCGGGCGACCCGGACTACCTGACGGTTCAGGCGATCAACGCCCTGAACCGAGCAGACGTGTTCTTCATTCCCGATAAGGGCGCCGAAAAGGCGGAGCTTCGCCAGTTGCGCGAGCAGATCTGCAAGCGGTTCATCACCAACGCTGATTATCGCACCGTCACCATCGATATCCCGAAGCGCGACGCGCACCCGGAGGACTATCAGGCGACCGTCGACGATTGGCACGCGCGGATCGCCGAACGCTATCAGAGCGTCCTGACCGAGTCGCTGCCCGATGGCGGCTGCGGCGCGTTCCTGGTGTGGGGAGACCCGAGCCTTTACGACAGCACGATGAGGATCCTGGACCGATTGCAGGCGCAAGGATCAGACATCGCCTATGAAATCATCCCCGGGATCACCGCGGTCCAGGCGCTGACCGCACGTCACCGAATCCCGCTCAACCGAATTGGCCAATCGGTCACGATTACGACCGGGCGGAAGCTGGGCGCAGCGGGTCAACTCACTGACGACACCATTGTCGTTCTGCTGGATGGTGATGAGACCTTCGCCAAGATCGATGCGCGCGACGTCTCGATCTACTGGGGTGCGAATCTTGGGATGGATGACGAGATCCTCGTCGCCGGAAAGCTGGACGAGGTCGCTTCCGAGATTCAGCGCGTCCGACGCGAAGCGCGGAGCGCCAAGGGTTGGATCATGGATGCGTATCTGCTCAGATCGGACGGAAACGAATGAGGGCGGCTCGGCGACCGATCGTTGCTTGGTGACGCGCGCTCAGCCCCAGCTCTGCAGCTTGCGGAGTTGCGGCGTCTTCTTGTGCTGGTGGTCGGCCATCCGGCCGAGCAGGGTGTCGAGCTCGGTAATCGCCTTGAACAAATAGGGGCCCTTGTTCAGCATCACGCATTCGGCGCGCGCGGCCATTGCCGCGTCGGTCATCTCGCCGCGCGAGGGCGTGCCCTTCTTGACCAGTTGCTCCAGTACCTGCGTCGCCCAGATCACCGGGATATGCGCAGCCTCGCCGAGCCACAGGATCTCCTCCTGCATCTCGGCAAGTCGCGCGAAGCCGATCTCGACGGCGAGGTCGCCGCGCGCGATCATCACCGCGGTCGGCTGTTGTCCCGCCGCCTGCATCAGAATGTCCGGCAGGTTGGCGACCGCTTCCGGCGTCTCGATCTTCAACACCAACGACAGCTTGCGCCAATCGTCCGGCCGGCGTTCGGCGAGCGCTGCCTGCAGCGTTTCGACATCGGCGACCGATTGCACGAAGGAGAACTCGATGCCGTCGGCGTGTTCGGCGACGAAGTCGAGATCGGTGCGATCCTTCGCGGTCAGCGCCGGGATGTCGAGCAGCGTGTCGGGGAAGTTGAGACCCTTCTCCGGCTTCAGCCGCAGGCCCTTGTCCGAGGTCGAAGTGACGCGTCCGATCAGGCCCCACGGCGTCTTGCGCTCGATGCGGATACAGAGCTTGCCGTCGTCGACGAAGACCCGCGCGCCGACCGCACTGTTGATCAGCGGATCGCTCAGCGTGCACTCCACCGAGAAGTGATCCTCGGCGAGGTCGATGCGATCGAGCGCGCCGGCCGCGACGATCGCGATCAGGTCGCCGGTGAGAATGCGTTCACGGCCTTGCGGCGCGCGCGCCGCGCCGGTGCGGATTTTCGGACCGGCAATGTCCATCAGGATCTTCATCCGATGGCCGGTGGTTTGCTCGGCGACGTGAAGGTGATTGATCATGCGCTGCCAGGCGTCGGCGTCATCGTGGGCGCAATTGATCCGCACCGCCTCGACTTTTCGCTCGGCGAGCCGCAGCATGAACGAGGGATCGTCGGCGGCTTCGCTCGGGCAGGTGACCAGCAGCGCGGTCGCGCGACCGCTCGACAGCGTACCGAACAACTCCTCGCTGCGTTGGGCGAGGTCGTGCTCGCCTGCAAAGAACTGCCGTGGGGACGGCCGCAGAGTTTCCGGTTCGCCGCACAGCGCGGTCAGGGTGGCGCGGACGGCGAGCAGCGTCGGCATCACCCGGCTTTCCAGCCGCCCCAGCGACGACAGGCCGAGCGTCATGAGTCCACGCTGCAGCGGCCGCAGATCGTGCTGCCGCAGCGCCAGATAATGCGCGAGATTGGCCGCGCTCGCGGCGAAGCCGGGGCGTCCGATCCGACCGCTCCAGGCGCCGATGCGCGGCCTGCTGTCGGCTTCGATCTCGGCGATCAGCCGGTCGAGTTTCTGCTTCAGGCGGACGATCTCGGTCGACATCGCTGCGGGCTCTCTGGATCGCGGGCGGCCGCCATCGGCGGCATCCTGCCTGCTTTAGGGGGCGGCTATGTAACTGCTGTGACAGCGAAGCGGTCTCCGCTTACGATTTGACGATCATCAGGGGCGGCGGGGGGCGTCTGCCGCAGTTCACAGCCGCCGGCTGCTTGACGGCGATGCAACGGGCCGCCTGAATGCGCCCCTCAGCTCGAACGCGAGGCCCGCATGTCCGTCACCATCTTCGGCATTAAGAACTGCGACACCATGAAGAAGGCGCGGGCCTGGCTCGATAGCCATGGCGTCGCATACGACTTCCACGACTACAAGACTGCGGGCATCGACAAGGCGCATCTCGCGCGCTGGTTGAAACAGGTAGGCTGGGAGACGCTGCTCAATCGCGCCGGAACCACTTTCCGCAAACTACCTGATGCCGAAAAAGAGGGGCTGACCGAAGCCAAGGCAATGGCGTTGATGCTGGCGCAACCGTCGATGATCAAGCGTCCGGTACTGCAGACGGGCGCGACATTGCTGGTGGGCTTTCGGCCCGAGGCCTATGCCGAGGCGTTCGGATGAATTCAGGGCGCGTGAGGTGATCGCGCGTTGTTGCCGCCGCCTGTTTTCCACACCCGGGCGCTGATAAACGCGGGCCTGCTTTGCATCTTGCGCGCGGCTGCGGAATAGCGGCATAGTCCCGAGAAGAACGAAGGGTCGGAGCCAGCCGAGGCGCCCGCACCCAAATAGCAACAAAAGATCGGCCGTGCGCGTGGCTCCGCCGCGGGACCGACAGGGGGGGAAGAGTTTCTTGGCTGATGACATCATCCTTGAGACGCAAGGTCTGACGAAGGAGTTTTCGGGCTTCTTCGCGGTCCGTGACGTCAATCTGCGTGTAAAGCGTGGGCATATTCACGCGCTGATCGGTCCCAACGGAGCCGGCAAGACCACGTGTTTCAATCTGCTCACGAAGTTCCTGCAGCCTTCGGCCGGCAAAATTCTCTACAAGGGACAGGACATCAGCGCGATGGCGCCGGCCGATGTGGCGCGGCTCGGGCTGGTGCGATCGTTCCAGATTTCGGCTGTTTTCCCGCATCTGACGGCGCTGGAGAACGTCCGCGTCGCGCTGCAGCGCCAGCACGGCCACTCGTTCGATTTCTGGCGCTCCAAGAGCGTGCTCGACCGCTTCAATCATCGCGCTCGTGAACTGCTCGACGACGTCGGCCTCAGCGAGTTTTCGGACACCCCCGCGGTCGAGATGCCCTATGGCCGCAAGCGCGCGCTGGAGATCGCCACCACGCTGGCGCTCGATCCGGAGATGATGCTGCTCGACGAGCCGATGGCCGGCATGGGCCACGAGGACATCGACAAGATCGCCGCGCTGATCAAGCGGATCTCGGCGAAGTACACCATCCTGATGGTCGAGCATAATCTCAGCGTCGTCGCCAATCTGTCCGATATCATCACGGTGCTGACCCGCGGTCAGGTGTTGGCCGAAGGCCATTACAATGACCTCACTCAGGACGATCGCGTCAAGGAAGCCTATCTCGGAGCGGGTCATGGTTGAGACGACGACTTTGGACCGCACCAAGGCGGCATCGGCCGGCAATGCGTTGTTGAGCGTGCGCGATCTGCAGGCGTGGTACGGCGAGTCCCACATTCTGCACGGTATGGACTTCGAGGTCCGCACCGGCGAGGTGGTGACGCTGCTGGGCCGCAACGGCGCTGGCAAAACCACCACGCTGAAATCGGTGATGGGCATCATCGGCAAGCGCACCGGCGCCATCACCTTCGACGGTCACGACATCAGCCGGGCCTCGTCGGACAAGATCGCGCGGCGCGGCATCGCGTTCTGCCCGGAGGAGCGTGGTATCTTCGCCAGCCTCGACGTCCGCGAGAACCTGATGCTGCCGCCGCAGGTCCGGCCCGGCGGGCTGTCGCAGGAGCAGATCTTCGAACTGTTCCCGAACCTGCGCGAGCGGCTGAAAAGCCAGGGCACCAAGCTGTCGGGCGGCGAGCAGCAAATGCTGGCGATCGCACGCATCCTGCGCACCGGCGCGCGCTTCCTGATGCTCGACGAGCCGACCGAGGGCCTTGCTCCGGTGATCATCCAGCAGATCGGCCGCACCATCGCGCGGCTGAAGACGGAAGGCTTCACCATCCTGCTGGTGGAGCAGAACTTCCGCTTCGCTGCGACGGTGGCCGATCGCTACTACGTGGTCGAGCACGGCAAGATCATCGACGGCTTCGCCAATTCGGAGCTCGAGGCCAACATGGACAAGCTTCACACCTATCTCGGCGTGTGAGCGCGTGCCCTTCGAAATCTGCTGAGATCTGGAAACCCTATGTCGATCAATATCCAGGCCCTGTTGGCGCAGCTTCTGGTCGGGCTGATCAACGGTTCGTTCTACGCCTTGCTGAGTCTCGGCCTCGCCGTGATCTTCGGCATGCTCAACATCATCAACTTCGCCCACGGCGCGTTGTATATGATGGGCGCGTTCTGCGCCTATTTCCTGCTGAACCTGTTCGGCATCGGCTATTGGTGGGCGCTGATCCTGGCGCCGCTCACGGTCGGCCTGTTCGGGATGCTGATGGAGCGCACGCTGCTGCAATGGCTGTCCGGGCTCGACCATCTCTACGGACTGCTGCTGACCTTCGGCGTGGCGCTGATCATCCAGGGCGTGTTCCAGAATTATTTCGGCTCGTCGGGTCTGCCTTATGCGATCCCCGACGAACTCAAGGGCGGCGTCAATCTCGGCTTCATGTTCCTACCGATCTATCGCGGCTGGGTGGTGGCGTTCTCGCTCGTGATCTGCCTGTTGACCTGGTACCTGATCGAGCGCACCCGGCTCGGCGCCAATCTGCGCGCCGCCACGGAGAATCCGACATTGGTGCGCGCCTTCGGCATCAACGTGCCGCGGATGATCACGCTGACCTACGGGCTCGGCGTCGGTCTCGCCGCGCTCGCCGGTGTGCTGTCGGCGCCGATCAACCAGGTGCGGCCGCTGATGGGCGCCGACCTGATCATCGTGGTGTTCGCGGTGGTGGTGATCGGCGGCATGGGCTCGATCATGGGCTCGATCATTACCGGCTTTGCGCTGGGCGTGATCGAAGGCCTGACCAAATATTTTTACCCCGAGGCCTCCAATACCGTGGTGTTCGTGCTGATGGTGCTGGTGCTGCTTGTAAAACCCTCGGGCCTGACGGGACGGGCAACCTGACATGAGCACGATTACGCAAAACTCCGTTCCGACCCCGACGACGCGGCGTCCGATGCGCGACGAGATGATCGCTTTCGCGCTGATGACGATCGTGCTGGCGGTGGTGCCGTTCACCGGCGTCTATCCGTTTTTCGTGATGCAGGGGCTGTGCTTCGCGCTGCTGGCCTGCGCCTTCAATCTGCTGATCGGCTATGGCGGCCTGCTGTCGTTCGGTCACGCGATGTTCCTCGGCACGGCGGGCTATGTCAGCGCCCACGCGCTGAAGGTGTGGGAACTGCCGCCCGAGCTCGCGATCGTGGCCGGCACTGCGGCGGCGTTCGGGCTCTCGGTCATCACCGGCCTGATCGCGATCCGCCGCCAGGGCATCTACTTCGCGATGATCACCCTGGCGCTGTCGCAGCTGTTGTACTTCATCTATCTGCAGGCGCCGTTCACCCACGGCGAAGACGGCATCCAGGGCATCCCGCAGGGCAAGATGTTCGGCGTGATCGACCTTCAGAACACCACGACGCTGTATTTCGTGGTGCTGGCGGGCTTCCTGCTGGGCTTCTTGATCATCTATCGCGCCATCAACTCGCCGTTCGGCGAGGTGCTGAAGGCGATCCGCGAGAACGAGCCGCGCGCGATCTCGCTCGGCTACAAGACCGACCACTACAAGCTGATGGCTTTCATCCTGTCCGGCACGCTGGCGGGGTTCGCCGGCGCGCTCAAAGTGTTCGTGGCGCAGAACGCCTCGCTGACCGACGTGCACTGGTCGATGTCCGGTGAAATCGTGCTGATGACGCTGGTCGGCGGGCTCGGCACCGTGTTCGGTCCGGTGGTCGGCGCCTTCGTGATCATCGCCATGCAGCAGTATCTTGCGGGCTTCGGCCAATGGGTGACGGTGATCCAGGGTGTGATCTTCGTCGCCTGCGTGCTGACCTTCCGCCGGGGCATCGTCGGCGAGATCGGGCACTACTTCAAACGCTCGCTGTAAGGGCCTGAGCCGAGCTTCGCGCCGCCATGGCGGCGCGAAGCTCGCGCTGCCTTCGGGCAATTCCCGTAGACCGCGGCGGGCGACAATCCCCCATAGCGTTTTCGAGCGAAGGGGTGCCGGTTCGCGTGAAGACAACGCGTCAGAACAAAAAGTTAGAGCTCCGGTTCTGATTCGATCAGAACCGGAAAAGCTCCAGTCCGCTTTGGGGTTCAGCTTTTTGATGCCGGAACAGGCGGCCTCGTAAAAAACGAGCCCGAAAAGCAATTCGCCGCGTCGGTTCTGGGGCAAATCAGAACCGACGCGGCGAACCATCGAGACGTTGTGAAGCGGCAGGTCGCGCGAGCGGGGCTACGCCCGTCCGCAATCGCGCCTATTGCTTCGGAAAGATCTCGTACTGGACCTTGTTGTCCAGAGGCAATTCGGCGTCGCCCTCGTGGTGATGGTCGCGCCGCGGATGTGCCGCCTTCTTTCTGGCGCGCGATAGTTCCATCGCCTCGGTCATCAGCTTCTCGACGTCGGCGCTGTATTTCTGAACCGGGCCGACGATTTCACTGGGCGGAGCCGCAACCTCTTCGGTTGCGTGCGGCGCGGGAGGCGCCGCCTCGGCCGGTGAGTTTTCGCCGCTGGATCCGTGATTCTTTTTCCCGAGAAATGTCGGAATCACATCCGGCTCTGCGGCCGCTTCGGCCTCGACGACTGGCTGAGCTGGCGCGTCAGCGACGACAGGCTGCGCGGTCGCGTCAGCGGGGATCGGCGCATCCTCGGAAACCGGCGGCGGCGTGTCCGCAATTGCGGCCATCTGCTTGCGCTCCGGCTCGGCGCGCGGGCCGGTTTCGGCATCTGCGAGCACCTGCCGCAGCAGTTCCCGGGTGTTCAGATCGTCCACCGGCAGGCCGTCCGGCCAGCGCAGATTGCGCTCGGCGTTCGCGGCGGGCCGCGCGGCGTGGTCCGGCGTGGCGGGCGCGTCGTCCTTCACGGTAAATCGGATTCTGCTGCCCGGCTGTTGGTCCGCGGTGTCATACCGCGGCGCACCCTTCCGCGGCACGATCAGATTGCGGACGTCGATCTCGCTCGTATCGAACTCCGGCTCGCCGTAGCTGCTCGCGCCGAAATTTCGAGCTGCATAGTCGTGCGCCGCATAGTCCTGGGCGGCGAATTGCGGCGTCCGTCGGCGCACCGGCGCCGTCCGCGGCCGATCGTAGTCGCGTTCGTCGTCGTAGCGGGGATGCAGGTCACGACGCTCGAAACTCCTGCGATCGAAGTCGTCATACCCGGCATAGTCGTCCCGCGCGCCGTAGCGTCGCGGATCGTCGTGACGCCGGCCATAGCCGCGCGGATCGGCGTCGCGCTCGGCATATTCGCGCGGCCTGTAGTCGGGGAGGCGGTCGTCGCGGTCGCGGGCCGGTCGCCGCGGCAGTTCGTGCTGGTCTTCCTCATAATATTGTCGCTCGGGCTGTCGGGCCGGCTGTTTCGGCGGCTCGGCCTTCGGCTGCGGCGCAGGTTTCACAACAACCGGGTCGAGGCTCATTGCCGGCAGCGGCATCGCCGCCATCGCCAGCACGGGGGCGGGCTCCGCCGGCTTGTCGTCGTCCAGATCCTCGTTGTTCTCGATCCGCTGCCGTGCGCGCTCGACCTGGGCCTGGATCTTGGCGGCATAGACGCTCGGCGGCGAGAAGAAGATTTTCGCAACGACTGGAACGATTTCGAGGAAGATGATGAAGAAGCGCGTCATCCACGAGAACAGCGTCATGGTGCCGCCGTCCTTGGGGTCGTTCTTCAACTCCTGATAGGCTGCGATCCGTGTCAGCGGGTCGACCAGCTCCCTCTTGTCCTGGTAGTACGACTCGGCCAGCGCCTTGCTGCGGAACTCGGCGACGCTGGCGACCTTGGCCGTTTCAAACGACTTGAGCTCGGCGCGGGCGGCATCGATCCGGGTCTGCAGCGCATCGGCCTTGGCCTTGATTGCGGCGCGCTCCTGATCGCGCGCGACCAGCGCCTCGGCGCCGATCTTGGATTGCGCCGCGCGCAGTTCGTCGCGCTTGACGTGGAGCTGGGCGATCTCGGCTTCGCGCGCGGCGCGCTGGACCAGGAACGCCTCTTTCTGCTTCTTGGCGAATTCATAGCGCGGCCCCGCGCCGGGGCGGCCCGAATTGTTCGGCGAGGCCTTCATCCCGAACTCTTCGGCGTTCATGTCGGCGATGTAGCGCTGGATGGTGCGGTCGATCTGACCAATATCGGCGCGGATTTCGCTCTCGCGGACAACCAGCGCCTTGATCTGTTGTTCGATGTCGTCGTTGCGGGTCTGGAGGTTCGGCTCCGGCGCCGGCGCCTCGGTAAGTGCGTCGCGGTGCAGGGCCTCCAGCGCATCAATGCTGGCCTGCCGGCGGGCGACCTCGGCGTTCAGCCCCGACTCGTATTGCGCGATCTTGTTGTAGATCGGCTGATTGGCGGCGACGCGGTCCGCCTCGATCTTCTCGTTGATGGTGCCGGAGAAGATCGCGAGTTCCAGGAACATCGCGATCACCCAGGCGAGCCCGAACGACATCAGCAGCCGGATCCCGACGCGCACGAACCGCCAGGCGGTCTGCTTTGCTTCGGCGCTCGACTGGATCGGCGCGGTATCCCAGAGCGTCCCCTGATAGAACCAATCCGACTGGCACAGCGCGCGATCGAACATCAGCACGGTGAGCGCGATCACGCCGGAGACCAGCAACCGCGTCGAGACGCTCTCGATCATGTAGCCGGTGGCGTGATACGAAACGCCGAGCACGACGATGAAGGAGAGGCAGAGCGACGCGCCGAGATGCGCGGCCCACAGCTTGTCGGAGGCCGGGCAGGTCGAGAGGGTCTTGCGATCGACGCCTGCGATGACACCAAGTGCGCTTTGAATCATGGCCGCCCAATTCTGCGGTGATGTGCGCCGCGGTTGGAAAGTGACAAGTCTGCCTGACTTTAACAGAGCGTTAGCGAATTCAATACGCGGCGCTGCTCTCAGGTCGATTCAACAGCCTCTCAGTTCAGCTCAGCAATGGCCGCTAAGTGTTGATAGTCAGGAGAGAAGTTCGGCGTCTCGCCGGGCTCGGACGCAGCTTGTACTGTCCTCAAAAATTTTCCGGGGTCGGGCGTTGACAGGGGGGTGATCTGTTTCTGGGTACCGCTGCGACTCACAGGTTCGCGCAGCTCGAATCGACCTCAGCGTGTTCAAGTGATTCGCGAAGGGCGCTTGCGCGGTGATTTCGATTGCGACGCAATATTGGCCCGCGTGTATTTCTGTGGATGACCGGGGAGCGTCAATCGTTGGCGTTGTAGTGTGTCGCTGCGTTGCATCGGCCGGCCGGCCCGCCAGGAACCCCTGATACGCGTCGATGGGGGAGGTGTTCTTCGAATGGGCGGTTGCCTGCCATCGCCCGAGGTGATTTATGACGCTCCTGTGACGCGGGCCGACGCCCGGGCCCAGCCCCGTCAATCGGATAACTCCCAATGCTTCGCTACTTTCGAGCCTTTCTGCCCAGGGAGGAGAGGTTTTTCGACCTGTTCGCCCGGCATGCCCAGACCGTCGTCCAAGGTGGGCAAGCGCTGCAGGACATGCTTCGGGGAGGCGACGAGACGCCGGTGCATTGCCAGCGGGTCAGCCATTTCGAGGCCGAGGCAGACGGAATTACCCGTGAGGTGCTGATGGCGGTGCGCCGGACCTTCATCACCCCGTTCGACCGCGTCGACATCAAGAATCTGATCACCGCGATGGACGACGCCATCGATCAGATGCAGCAGACCGCCAAGGCGGTGATCCTGTTCGAAGTTCGCGAATTCGAGCCGCCAATGCGCGAGATCGGCTCATTGCTGGTCGAGAGCGCCAATCTGGTCGGCAAGGCGCTGCCGCTGATGAAGTCGATCGGGCCGAATTTGCAGATGCTGACTGCGATGACCGAGGAGATCGGCAAGCTCGAGGGCCGGGTCGACGATTTGCACGATATCGGCCTGAAGGAGCTGTTCCTCAAGCACCGCAACGCCAACACGATGGACTTTATCGTCGGCGCCGAGATCTACGACCATCTCGAGAAGGTTGCCGACCGGTTCGACGACGTCGCGAACGAGATCAACAGCATCGTCATCGAGCAAGTCTAGGGCAGGGGCCGGATTGTGGACGCTTCGCTCGGGCTGCCTATTCTGGTCGGATTGATCGCCGTCGCGCTGCTGTTCGACTTTCTGAACGGCCTGCACGACGCCGCCAATTCGATCGCCACCATCGTGTCGACCCGGGTGCTGCGCCCGCAATATGCGGTGTTGTGGGCTGCGTTCTTCAATTTCGTGGCGTTCCTGGTGTTCGGCCTGCACGTCGCCAACACCATCGGCACCGGCATCATCAATCCCAGCGTGATCGACGCGTCGGTGATCTTCGCGGCACTGTGCGGCGCGATCGTCTGGAACATCGTCACCTGGGCGCTCGGCATCCCGTCGAGTTCGTCGCATGCGCTGATCGGCGGGCTGCTCGGTGCCGGGCTTGCCAAGGCCGGGCTGTCGGCGGCGGTGTGGAGCGGGCTGTCGAAGGCATTGCTGGCGATCGTGCTGTCGCCGGTGGTCGGCTTCCTGCTGGCGCTGGTGCTGGTCGCGATCGTGTCCTGGGCCGCGGTGCGCTCGACGCCGTTCGCCGTGGACCGCGCCTTCCGCATCCTGCAATTCGTCTCCGCCTCGCTGTATTCGCTCGGCCATGGCGGCAACGACGCCCAGAAGACCATGGGCATCATCGCGGTACTTTTGTACTCGCAGGGCTATCTCGGCAGCGAATTCTCGGTGCCATTCTGGGTGGTGCTGTCGTGCCAGGCGGCGATGGCGCTCGGCACCCTGATGGGCGGCTGGCGGATCGTTCGCACCATGGGGCTGCGGATCACCAAGCTGACGCCGATGCAGGGGTTCTGCGCCGAGACCGGCGGCGCGGCGACGCTGTTCATGGCGACCTTCCTCGGCGTGCCGGTCTCGACCACCCACACCATCACCGGCGCGATCGTCGGCGTCGGCGCGGCGCGGCGGATGTCGGCGGTGCGCTGGAACGTGGCGAGCTCGATCGTCTACGCCTGGGTAATCACGATCCCGGCCTCCGCCATCGTCGCCGCTTTGGCCTATTGGGCGACGAGACTGCTACCGACGTTCTGAGGGCGGCCAGAGCCTGTCCCCGAAGGTGGATGCTGACTCTCGGAAAGTCATCCTCAAACAAAGGGATGGAGCAGGATGAGAATGCGAAGATTGAAGTCGTCCTGCTCCAGACACGCGATGGCGAGTGGAGCCAAGCAACTCAGCTCGATGCACCGGGGCTGGTTTGCTTCGTTACCGCACTCCGCGCCATGACGGTCAGCCCGGTCGGTTTTCGGGAACTCAGGTCACGACCTTCAGCCCGATGATGCCGGCGACGATCAGGCCGATGCAGGCCAGCCGTGCCACCGTCGCGGGATCCCCGAACAGCGCGATGCCGAGCAAGGCGGTGCCGACTGCGCCGATTCCGGTCCAGATCGCATAGGCGGTGCCGATCGGCAGTGTCTTCAGCGCCAGCCCGAGCAGCACCATGCTCGCCGCCATAGCCGCAATCGTCAGCAGCGAGGGCATCAGCCTCGTGAAACCTTCGGTGTATTTAAGGCCGATCGCCCAGCCGATTTCGAGCAATCCGGCAAAGAAAAGATAAAGCCAAGCCATGAGGGCCTCCTTGCGCATGATTCGGGCGCTGCGAAGCGGCGCGGAACATGCGCAGTCTCGGGAAGCCGGGTCGTCCCGGCCGAAAGGGTGATTGGGAGGTCGTCCTCGAGCACCTATATGAGACACCCAAGGGCAGCCTGCAAGCCGTCGCGCGCCCCGAAATCCGCTTGATTACGCCCGTTTTCCCTGCCACAGGCTCCGCATGTCCGATCTCGCCATTCCGGCCGAAGCGCCGTCCTCGACCCCGACTTCGCTCGCCCAGGAAGTGGCGCGGCGGCGCACCTTTGCGATCATCTCGCATCCCGACGCCGGCAAGACCACGCTGACCGAAAAGCTGCTGCTGTTCGGTGGCGCGATCAATCTCGCCGGCCAGGTCAAGGCCAAGGGCGAGCGCCGCAACACCCGGTCGGACTGGATGAAGATCGAGCGCGACCGCGGCATCTCGGTGGTCACCTCGGTGATGACCTTCGAATTCGACGGCCTCGTCTTCAACCTGCTCGACACGCCGGGCCACGAGGACTTCTCGGAGGACACCTACCGCACGCTGACCGCGGTCGACTCGGCGGTGATGGTGATCGACGCCGCCAAGGGCATCGAGGCGCGGACGCGAAAGCTGTTCGAGGTCTGCCGGCTGCGCGATATTCCGATCATCACCTTCATCAACAAGATGGACCGCGAAAGCCGCGACGTGTTCGATCTGTTGGACGAGATCGAGAAGACGCTGGCGCTCGACACCACGCCGATGACCTGGCCGGTCGGGCGCGGCCGCGACTTCCTCGGCACCTACGACATTCTCAACGGCGGCGTGCGACTGCTGGATGGCGGCGGCGCCAAGACCGGTGCGGCCGAGCAGATCGCGATCGAGGACCTCGGCAAGCGCAGCGCCAGCCTCGACGTCGCCGCGGTGAAGGACGAACTCGAGCTGGTGACCGAGGCCTGCAAGCCGTTCGAATTGGAGGCGTTTCGCGAGGGGCACCTCACGCCGGTGTATTTCGGCTCGGCGCTGCGCAATTTCGGCGTCGGCGATCTGCTGGAAGGGCTCGGCCGCTATGCGCCGCCGCCGCGGGCGCAGGACAGCAATCTGCGCAAGATCGAGGCCGACGAGCCGAAGATGAGCGCCTTCGTCTTCAAGATTCAGGCGAACATGGATCCCAACCACCGTGATCGCATCGCCTTTGCAAGGCTTTGCTCCGGCAAGCTGACACGCGGAATGAAGGCGCGGCTGGTCCGCACCGGCAAGAATATGAGTCTGTCGGCGCCGCAATTCTTCTTCGCCCAGGACCGCTCGGTGGCGGACGAGGCGTTCGCCGGCGACGTCGTCGGCATCCCCAACCACGGCACGCTGCGGATCGGCGACACCCTGACCGAGGGCGAGGACGTCACCTTCGTCGGCGTGCCGAGCTTCGCGCCGGAAATCGTCCGCCGGGTTCGGCTGGGCGACGCGATGAAGGCCAAGAAGCTGAAGGAAGCGCTGCAGCAGATGTCCGAAGAGGGCGTCGTGCAGGTGTTCCGCCCGCGCGACGGCGCGCCCGCTTTGGTCGGCGTCGTCGGTCCGCTGCAGCTCGACGTGCTGAAGGCCCGGCTCGAGGCCGAATATCAATTGCCGGTGGATTTCGAAGTGTCCGAGTTTCAACTGGCGCGCTGGATCTCGTCGGAGGACCGCAAGACACTCGATACCTTCCTCACCGCCAACAATTCCTCGATCGCCGACGACGTCGACGGCGACCCGGTCTATCTCGCCAAGAACGAATTCTACCTCGGCTACACCCGCGACCGCGCCGAAGGCATCGTGTTCTCCGAGATCAAGGACGTGAAGAAGGTCGGGTGAGGCCGGTCGGGTTCCTCCTCCGATCGTCATCCCCGCGCATGCGGGGATCCAGTATCCCCGAGCGCTGCTGATCCGGGACGTCGTCTCGCCGCGTCACACCCTCCAGACGCCAGTGGCGGCTGTGGTGCGGGCATAGTCAGCAAAATCGCGCGGCGGACGGCCGAGCGCCCGCGCGACGCCGTCCATGACCCGGCTGTTGCGGCCGTCGAGCACGACGGTCAGCAGCTCGTTCAATATTTTGATCAGTTCGGCCGGGACGCCGGCCTGCTGCAAGCCCTCGGCGAAGTCGTGCGGAGAAATCTGGGTGTAGCGGATCGGCCGTCCGCTCGCCTGGGCGATTTCCGCGACCGCCTGCGCGAATGTCAGCGCCCGCGGGCCGGTGACCTCGTAGATCTGGCCGATGTGGCGCGGATCGGTCAGCGCCGCTGCGACCACGTCGGCGATGTCGTCGGCGTCGACGAACGGCTCGGGAACGCTGCCCGCCGGGAGGGCGATCTCGCCCGCCAGCACACCATCGAGCAGATAGCTCTCGGAGAAATTCTGGTGGAACCAGCTCGCCCGCACGATGGTCCACGGCACGGCGGACGCCTGGAGCACCGCTTCCGCAGCCTGTGCGCCGGGCTCGCCGCGGCCGGACAGCAGCACCAGATGGCGCAGCCCTTTGCGATGCGCCTGCCGGCCGAGTTTCGCGATGGCGTCCGTCGCGCCATCGGCCCCGAGGTCGGGCTGATAGGTGACATAGGCGCTCGACGCGCCGTCGAGGGCAGCGGCCCAGCCGTCGGGCCTGGTCCAGTCGAACGGCGTCGGGCTGGACCGCGACGCCAGCCGGGTGACGATTCCGCGCGCCGCGAGACGGGCCTGGACGCGGCTACCGGTCTTGCCGGCGCCGCCGATGATCAGAACGGGAGTGTCGGTCATGTCGATCTCTCTGGTTCTTAATGCGAGGGATTCTCGCATTTGATAAATGCGATAAACTCTCGTATTGAGATCGTCAAGCGATGCGAGGGGATGCGGCGATGGCGGGATCGACGACAGGCGGCAAGCAGGCGGCGGCGCCGCCGGGTTCCGGCGTGGCGCGGCTGGTGCCCTCGCAGGCGCGCAGCCGCGAGCGGTTCGAGCGCATCCTGACCTGCGCCGCCGAGGTGATGGCGGAGAAGGGCAGCGAGGATTTCCGGATGAGCGACATCGTGGCGCGCACCGGCATCGCGTTCGGCTCGCTGTATCAGTACTTCCCCGACAAAACCGCGATCATCGCCACGCTCGCCGAGCGCCTCAACGCCGAAGGCCACGATTGCATCCGCCGCGAACTCGCGGCGCTGAAGCGGACCGAGGATCTGCACGACGTGCTCGGCGCGATCACCGACGGCTACTATCAGTTCTTCCACGACGAGCCGGTGGTGCGCTGCGTCTGGCAGGCGACGCAGGCCGACCGCGCGTTGCAGCAGCTCGACGCTGATGACGGCGCATTTCTCGCCGGCCTGCTCGCCGAGGCGCTACGCCGCGTCGCTCCGCTGGCGCCGGAAGCGGCGCTTCGGGATTTCGCGCAGCTGATGATCGTCCTGATCGCCGCGACCGTCCGCCACGCGATCACGCTGCCGCCGCGCGAAGCAAAGCGTGTTCTGGCGCTGTTCAAGCGGACGCTGCCGAAGGATTTCGCGGCGCTTTAGGGGCTGATCCCGAAAAGCGGATACGGGTTTTCGGACGATGATCATGCTTGAACGACGATCTGGAGCAGGATGAGGGTTCGACGATCCGTCCTTCTGCTCCGAACGCTTTGGGGGGCGGCGGCTTCACCGCGGTGCTGCGCTCTGCCAGACTGTCGGCCGAATCGACCTGCATGATCCATCCGTGCCGCGCAAAGGCGCGGACGACGGAGAATTTGAAATGCCCGGACTTGCCAAGCGTCGCCGCTTTGTTCCCCTGGCCGTCCTGTCGGTCGCCGCGCTGGTCGGGCTTGCCGCGTTGCAACCGCCCGCGCAGGCCCAGGGGCTGGTGCAGGGGGTGGAGCAGGGCGCCCGCGCCGGCAACAAGGCGGCGGGGCCGGTCGGCGGCGTGCTGGGCGGGGCCATCGGCGGCGTGGTCGGGGTGGTCGGCGGGGTGCTGACCGGCGTCACCGGCGGCAACACCGCGCGTGGGCCGGTCGGCGCTGCGCGCGAGCAGACCGCGCCACCGCGCTCGGCCAAGGAGGCCCGCAAGCAGGAGAGGGAGGCGAAGCGCAAGGCGAAATCCGGAACGGCTGCGCCGGTGGTGCAGCTCACCGCCGAGCAGATGGTCGCGAACTCCGACGCCCATATCGAGCGGATCAAGCGCGAATTGAGCCTGACGCCGGAGCAGGAAAAGCACTGGGGTCTGTTCTCCAGCGCAATGCACTATCTCGGCCAGCACGGCGCGGAACGGCTCACCCTGCGTAAGGCGCGCGCGCAGCGTGATCCGCCTGACGACATCGTCGAGCAGATGCGCAACGAGGCGCAATTCCTCTACGACCGCGGCGCAGACCAGCGCGCGGTGGCCGACGCGGCGGAGCCGCTCTACGCTTCGCTCGACGACAAGCAGAAGGCGTTCTTCGTCGCCGAGATGGTCCGACTCAGCACCGAGCGCGGGCTGGATTAAGCCTGCGCGCCTGCTGGACTACGCCCGCGCGCCTGCACAATCGCGCGGCATTTTGTGTGATCTCGTTCAATTTCAGGACATTTCCCTGGCTGCGGCGTGACACAAAAGCCACGACGGCCTCCAATCGCGTCGCGTCGGCGCAGAAATGGGTACCGCTGTCCGAACGTTGCCCGCAAAATCCCGACCAATTAGCTCGGACCACCGAGCAATCAGTTTCGAGATTATTTGATTTCGGGGTGCAGCGTGACGTTTCGAGTGACGATGCTTGTCTTGTTGGCGGCGATCGGCCTCACCGTTCCGGGGGCCTCTGCGCAGCAAGGCGCCGGCGGGCCGGTGCCGGCTTCGGCCGTGCAGCCGGACTACGACGCGCTGTTCAAGGAGATGTATCAGCGCCCGACCGATCTCGACATCAGCTTCAAATTCGCGCATCAGGCGGTGGAGCGTGGCGACTACGAAGCAGCGATCGGCGCGCTCGAGCGGATGCTGTTCTTCAATTCCGATCTGCCGCGGGTCAAGCTCGAACTCGGCGTGTTGTACTTCAAGCTGGCCTCGTACGAAATCGCGCGGGGCTATCTGATCGACGCGATCAAGGGCGGCAACGTTCCGGACGATATCCGCGCCCAGGTGATGGCCTATCTCGCCGAGATCGACCGCCGGCTCGCGACCTACGAATACAGCGTGTTTCTCCACGCCGGGATGCGCTATCAGACCAACGCCAATATCGGCCCCAACGGCCTGCAGGTGCGCGCGCTCGGCCAGGACGCCATTCTCGACGGCCGCTACGGCCGCAAGCCGGACTGGAGCACGTTCCAGACCGTCGCGGCGAGCTACGCCTACAAGCTCAATCTTCGCGGCGACGCGATCGAGACCACTTTCCTCGGTCTCAACTCGCGGCAGATGACGCTGAGCCAGTTCAACCTCGGACTGGTCGAAGTCACCCTCGGCCATCGTGTCGGCCTCGGGCAGAATGCGTCGTTCAAGTATTACGGCATCGGCGACAAGGTCTGGCTCGGCGACTACAGCTACTTCAGCGCGCTCGGCGGCGGCCTGTCGGCGCGCACCACGCTCGGCAATCTCGGCCTCGTCGAAGGCTATGTCGAGACCCGGCACCGCCGCTTCAGCGACTCGACCTACTTCCCGACCGCGGGCGACCAGACCGGCGATCTGCTGAGCGCGGCGATTCTCACCGACTTCCGCTGGGGCGGGGTGCACTTGACCACGCGGGCCGGCTATGACGGCAACAAGGCGATCGCCGACTACAACAACTACAAGCGCTATTCGATCGACGTCGCGCTGCCGATCGAGTTCGTGCTGCCGGTGTTTGGCGCGCCGCGCGCCTTTGTGTTCGCGCCGACTGCGGGCTTCAGCCAGGCGAATTATGAGACGCCGAATTTCATCGTCGATCCGGTCATCATCCGCCGCGACCAGGAATATCGCTACGGCGCGATCTTCGACGCGCAGATCGTCGACAATGTCGGGCTGCGCACCCAGGTGACCTACACCAAGATCGATTCCAATCTGCCGAACTATCGCACCAACAACCTGTCGGCCTCGATCGGCCCGACGCTGCGTTTCTGAGGAGATCGGCGATGCGACGGTTGTCAGGACAGCGGATCGGACAAAGTGTGATGGCGGCGCTGGCCGTGGCGATGTTCAGCGCCAGCGCTTTGGCGCAGGAAGTCGGCAAGGCCTCCGCGGTCAATCCCAATGCGACCGCGAATTTGCGGACGATCACCATCGGCGCATCAATCACGCACAAGGAGCGGATTCAGACGACCTCGGCCGGTTCGGTGCAATTGCTGTTTCTCGACAAGACGTCGATGACGGTCGGTCCGAACAGCGATCTGACGATCGACGAATACGTCTATGATCCGAACGCCGGCAGCGGCAAGCTTGCGGCGACGCTCGGCAAGGGCGCGTTGCGCTTCGTCGGCGGCCAGATCAGCCACACCGGCGACGCCGAGATCAGGACGGCATCCGCGACCGTCGGCATCCGTGGCGGCGTCGCGTTGATCGGGACGCATCACGTCTATGCCGGCTACGGCAGTTCGACGGTCTCCTCCGGCGGATCGACGGTGACGCTCGGGGCCGGCGAATACACTGCTCTGCAGGGTGGCCAGCCGCCGTCGCCGCCCGGCCCGCCGCCGCCGAATTTCGTCCTGAACCAGATCCAGCTGTTCCAGAGCGGCAGCGGCCAGTTCGGCGGCGTCGCGCGGGGGGCTGCATCGCAGGGCAACGTCCAGCGCGCCGAGAACCGCGCCACCGGCACGCCGGGCGGCTCGGTCGCGGGATCTCTCACGCCGCAGCCTCCGCCGCCGCCGACCCCGCGGATCAATCCTGTGGTCTCGACGCTGAACCAGACCATTCAAACCTCGACGCAGCAGTCCGCAGTGCAGCCTGTGGCGCAGCAAATTCAGCAAGAGCAGGCCGCCAACGCGCGGCCGTCGCTGACGCTGACCGGCTTCGTCGGCGGGTTGATGACCAGCGTGTTCAACGCCTCCACCTATTACGCGCCGTCTTCGACCGGCGTGGCCGGCGGCACCGCCAGCGTCGCGCTCGACGCGACGACGGGGCGGATGCAGGCGAATTTCAACGGCGATGTCGCGCACGGCCCGAATTCGTATTATCTGCCGACGACGTTCAACTATCAGTTTGGATCGACCGATCCGAATCTCGACGCGCAGGGCGCCTATGGTGACTACAATCATTTCGGCGGGGCGGCCGCGGAGGACAAGACTGGCAAACCATTGTCGACCATCAACGGCCTGCCGGTCACCAACCAGGTCGGCGCGATGCTGACGGTCACGCGAGAGCAGGCGCGACAACTGACGTCGGAGGACGGCTCGGCAGCGGCGACCAATTTCTGCCAGTGCGACTACACGCGCTGGGGGCTATGGGCCAATCAGAGCGCGCGATCTTCGTACGCCGATACGATCCTCGGCTTCTGGGTCGCCGGCCGCCCGACCACGGCGACCGAGGTGCCGACTTCGGGGCAGGCGACCTATGCGGGGCATGTCATCGCCGCGATCGACAACCAGGGCACCCAGTACGTGTCGACCGGCAATTTCAGCAACACGGTGAACTTCGGAACGCGTAGCGGGCAGGTGACCGTGACGGGTCTCGACAGCACCAACTATACGGGACAGGTGCAATTCCTGCCCGACCCGCGCAACTTTGCCGGCTCGCTCGCGGGCGACACCGGGGCGCGGCAGATGGCGCTGACCGGCAGCTTCTTCCGCGGCGCGAACAGCCCGGTCGGCGAGATGGGCGGCGCCGTGGCGATTTCCGGCGCCAATTATCTCGGCGGCGGCATTTTCGCGGCGCAGAAGAAATAGGCGCTACGCGCCGCCTATCCGAGGTCGGTCTTTTGTGGGGCCTCGTGGGCGGGAGGACGTTTTCGCGTCGGTTCGAAGCGCGGGTTCGCGGCGGGACTCCGGTGAAATCAGTAGCGAGAACCGGCTGTTCTTTCTAGCATTGCGGCGTCCACCGCCGCTGTCCGGCGACGTCTGGTCCACCAACGAAGCGACGTTCCGCCGATGTGTCAGTTCCATCTCTCTCAGAGGCCGCTGCCGTGGAGCCGGGTGGTTCCGCGTGACGTTCGTGGAACGGCCGAGGCTGCGCCGTGCGGCGGCTGAGCCGTGCCACGCATCCGATCCTCAGCCGGGCCGCATTGTCGTGGCTGCGGCTGCGGCGGTCGACGCGCGGCAAGTCGATCCGCGCCGTCGCCGCGGCGCTGCTGACGCTGATCGCACTGACCGGGCTGCGTACCTACGACCCGCGGCTGGTGAACGAGACCAAGGAGCGCGCGTTCGACGCCTATCAGCGATTGTCGCCGCGGCCCTACGCCGATCTGCCGGTGCGGATCGTCGATATCGACGAGGCATCGCTGGCTGCCTACGGGCAATGGCCGTGGCCGCGTACGCGCCTGGCGGCCCTGACCAAGCGGCTCGGAGAACTCGGCGCAGGCGTCGTCGCCTACGACATCATCTTCTCCGAGCCTGACCGCACGACGCCCGGACGGCTCGCCAATGAACTCGGCGACGCCGATCTGCCGGACCGCGATCTCACGGTCGCGCTGCTGAAGAGCCTGCCGGATCACGATCAGAGTTTCGCGCAGGCGATGCGGAAGACGCCGACTGTGCTCGGCTTCGCCGCCCACCGCTTCGCCAACGCCACGCGACCGTCCGTGAAAGCCGGGCTCGCCGCGGTCGGCGTCACGCCGAGCGCGGTGCTGCCGCCGTTCCAGGGCGCCGTCTCCAATCTTCCGCTGCTCGATGAAGCCGCCGCCGGCGTCGGCGCGATCAATCTGTCGGCGCGCGACAGCGGCGTGGTCCGCCGATTGCCGATGCTGATGTCGGACGGCGCGCAGGTGTATCCAAGCCTCGCGATCGAGGCGCTTCGCGTGGCGCAGAACCAGAAGGGCATCGTCGTCCGCGGAACCGGCGCCAGCGGCGACGCCGACACCGGCAAGGCCGCGCTGCTCGACATGCGGGTCGGTCAGTTCAAGCTGCCGCTGACGCCGGACGGCGAGGCCTGGGTGTACTTCAACCGCGACCGCCCGGATCACTACGTCTCGGTCAAGGACGTGCTCGATCCCGCCAAGGATGCCGAGATGCGCGGACGGCTGGAGGGCATGATCGTCCTGGTCGGCACCTCCGCGTCGGGCCTGCTCGACGCGCGCGCCACGCCGCTCGGCCAGGTGGTGCCCGGCGTCGCGATCCAGGCGCAGATGATCGAGCAGATCATTGCGCAGGATTTCATCGAGCGACCGGATTGGGCGGATGGTTTCGAAATCGTGTTGACGCTGCTGCTCGGCTCGCTGGTCGCGGCGCTGCTGCTGATCGCCGGCGCGCGATTCTCGCTGATCGCCTGCGGCGTTGTGTTTCTCTGCGCGATCGGCGGGTCGTGGTTCGCATTCTCGCATTTCCGGCTCCTGATCGATCCGGTGTATCCGTCACTGGCGACGCTCGCGACCTATGTGGCGGTCGAGCGCGTGCTGCACATGGCGACCGACCGCGAGAAGAAATTCGCCCGCCAGGCGTTCGGGCAATATCTGGCGCCGGAGCTTCTGGCCAAGCTCGAGCAATCACCGGACGGGATGCGGCTCGGCGGCGAGACCCGCGACCTCAGCGTGATGTTCATGGACGTCCGCGGCTTCACGCCGATCTCGGAGACGCTGAGCGCGACCGAACTGGTCGATTTCATCAACACGCTGCTGTCGCCGCTGTCCGACGTGATTCAGGACGAGTTCGGCACCATCGACAAATACATCGGCGACTCGATCATGGCGTTCTGGAACGCGCCGGTCGACGTGGCCGATCACGCCGCGCGCGCCTGCCGCGCCGCGCTGAAGATGCGCGCGGTCGTCGAGCAGCTCAACGACGGTGATATGTTCGGATTCGTGGCGAGGGGCATCGCCGACCCGGTGGTGCGGATCGGCGTCGGCATCAATACGGGTTCAGCCTGCGTCGGCAATATGGGGTCGGCGAAGCGGTTCAACTACTCGGCGATGGGTGACGTGGTGAACGTCGCGGCGCGGATCGAATCCGCGTCGAAGAGTTTCGGCACGGATTTGTTAGTCTCCGAAGACGTCGCGCGCGCAGCGCCGGGCATTGCGCTGCTCGAAGCCGGCGAAATCTTGCTGAAGGGCAAGTCGCGCCCGACACGGCTCTATGCGCTCGTCGGCGACGAGACGGTTGCGGCGACGCCCGAGTTCGCCGAGCTGAAGCGGCTGCACCGCCGGTTGCTCGATGCGCTGGCTGGGGGCGACAACAAGGCTGCTGCCGATGCGTTGGCGGAGTGCTGCGCTGCCGCGCCTCAGGCGCTGCAAGGGTTGTACGATCATTTCGCCGAGCGGGTGGGTGCGAAGGACGGTGTGCAGACGCTGGGCGTGGGGTAGGGGGTGGCGCTTGCTACGGCGCGATGATGACGGTTCGGATCGTCATCCTGCAGTCGATTTTTGTTTGAGCATGATCGTTTCGAAAACCGGGATCTCGTTTTCGGGATCATGCTCTATACGGCTGCGGCGGTCTGAACCTCGGACAGGGCGAATTCTGCCTGCGGGAGTGTGAACCGGAACAGCGTGCCACCGCCCGGCGCGGGTTCGGCCTTGATCGAGCCGCCATGGGCCTGAATGATAGTCTGTGAAATCGACAGGCCGATGCCCATGCCTTCGGGCTTGGTGGTGGTAAACGGCTGAAACATCCGATCGGCGATCTGCGGATCGAGCCCGGGGCCCGAGTCGGTGACCACGACTTCGATCAGGCCATCGGCGGCGGCGCTGCCGTCGATCGTGAGACGGCGCTCCGGCTGTTCCCGCATCGCCTCGAAGGCGTTGCGGATCAGATTGAGAAAGACCTGCTGCAATTGCACCTTGTCGACCAGAACGCGATCGACCGCGGGGGCGATCGCGAGTTCGACGTCGACCGGGCAATCGCGGGTGACGACCGATGCGAGCGCCAGCGCGTCTTCCGCGATCGCGCGCAGGCTTTCGATCGTCTTGTCGGTCTCGCCACGGCCGACGAATTCGCGCAGGCGCTGGATCACCTCGCCGGCGCGCAGCGTCTGCTGCGCGGCCTTGTCCAGCGCCGCGCCGATCCTGGTCTTGTCGGGATGGTTGCTGGCGTCGACCAGGCGGCGCGAGCCTCGCACATAATTGGTGATGGCCCCGAGCGGCTGGTTGAGTTCGTGGGCCAGCGCGCTCGACATTTCGCCCATGGTGCTGAGCCGGGCCACACGCATCAGCTCGGCCTGCAAGGCCTGCAGCCGTTGGTCGGCCTCCTGCTGCCGCGACACCGCGCGTTGGTGCTCGAGCAGGAACGCGGCGATCGCGGCGCTGGCGACGGCGAGGATCAGCAGGCAGGCGGTGATCAGCGCCGCGGCAAGACTTTCCTGGTCGTGCCGGGACATCCGCTCCGCGAGCAGACCCTGTTCGGTCTGGGTCAAGCCCGCCAGACTGGCTTCGACGCGTTCGGTCAGCCGGTCGGTGCGGGCCTGTTCAAGAATGTCGAGCGCCTCGCGCAACCGCTCGGGCCCGAGTTCGATGACGCGACCGAGCTGTGCGGTTCGCATGTCGATCAGTTGACGTAGTTCGTCGATACGCGCGGCATGCTCCGGATTGTCGGCGGCGGTGGAGCGTAGGTTGTCGAGCCGGGACGCCAGATCGTCTCGCTTACGGCTATAGGTTTCGCGGTAGCTGTCGATGCCGGTGAGCAGGTAGCCGCGCTCGTTTGTCTCCGCTTCCAGCACCGCCTGCTGAATGCCGGAAATCGAAAGCAGCACGTCGTTGGTGTGCTGCACCCAGGAGAAGCTGTCGCGCAGCCGCATCAGATTGAGGAACAGGGCGCCGGCGATGACAATGAATAGCAACAGGGTGGCGCCCAGCAACCAGGGCGCCAGAGTTGCGTTTGCGAATGATTTTCGATTCATCTGTATCGTCAAGAAACTGGACCGGGCCAATCTGGGTCGCGTGATAGTTCAGCTCCGCTTGTGAGCCGGCGATCGCGTAAGCGCAATCGCTGTGGGGCACGTCAGCAACTGGAGCCGACGACCTATGCTTCGGGCAAGACACATGAAATCCCGCGGAAGCAGCGGGAAGGGCTGCCACTTTAGCGCAAGATATTGATTTAACCGCACAATGTGCAGATTTCATTTGTTGTCGGGTGAAGTTGATGTCCCATTTTCAGGGCGAATGTCAACAATCGCGCCCGCAGTGACGGGGTGCGGAAACGACTGCGCGAGGCAGTTTCCGTCAGACACTCAGGGGAGCTGTCACCGCTTCGCCAATTGCGGCAGCACGAAGGGGGCTCCTGTCGAGTCTCGGCTCACCGACAGCTCGACATCGAACACCCTGGCGAGCAGGTCTGGGCGGATCACGGCGGACGGCGTACCATCGGCGGTCAGCGCGCCTTGATGCATCATCAGGATGCGATCAGCGAAGCGGGCCGCCAGATTGAGGTCGTGCAGGATTGCGATCACCGTGGTGCCGTCTCGCGCGCAACGCCGCGCCATCTCCGCGAGATCGAGCTGGTGACGGATGTCCAAGCTCGACGTCGGCTCGTCGAGCAGCAATAGCCCCGGACCATAGGAGGCTTCGCCGCACCACAGTTGCAGCAGGACGCGCGCGAAATGCGTGCGCTGCTGTTCGCCGCCGGACAGGGTGGTGACGTCGCGATGGCGGAATGCTTCGAGCCGAACTTCGCGGATGGCGCGATCGAACAGCGGTGCAGCCTTGCGGCGATCGATGTCGGCGCCCATCCAGACGATCTCCTCGACCGAGAACGGAAAGCCGACATTGGTGTGCTGCGCCAGCACCGCACGCCGCCCGGCCAGTTCACGCGGCGAGTAGGTGGAAAGATCGCGGTTCGCCATCCGGACCGCGCCGGCCGTCGGCCGAACGTCACCGGACAACATCCGCAACAGTGTCGATTTTCCGGCGCCATTCGGGCCGACGATGGCAATCAGTTCACCGGGTTCGACGCGGAGGTCGACGCGCTCGACCAGCGCGACGCTACCGATCGCAAACGACGCGGCATTTGCCGTCAGTGCAGCGCTCATAGGCCGACCAGCTTGCGCTGCCGCAGCAGGATGGCGAGAAAGAACGGTGCGCCGATCGCGGCCGTGAGAATGCCGATCGGCATCTCGGCCGGCGCGACGATGGTACGCGCGACGGTGTCGGCGGCGACCAGCATCACGGCGCCGAGGCAGGCGGAGGCGGGCAGCAGCAGCCGATGCGACGGGCCGATCACCAGACGCAGCAGATGCGGCACCACGATCCCGACGAATCCGACGACGCCGCAGACCGAGACCGCGACGCCGGTCATCGCCGACACCAGCACGATCGATAGCAGCTTCATCCGCTCGACGTCGACGCCGGTGTGGAACGCCTCCGACTCGCCGAGCACCAAGAGATCGAGATGCCGCGCGACCTTGACGAAGACCAACAGCGCGATCAGCAGCACCAGCGCGGTCGACGACGCCTTGGCCCAGTTCGCGCCGCTGAGCGATCCCATCATCCAGAAGGTGATATCGCGCAACTGCCGGTCGTCGGCGAGGAACACCAGAACGCCGATCCCGGCATTGGCGATGGCGGCGATCGCGAGACCCGCCAGCAGGAACAATGCGATCGAGGTGTTGCCCGCGCGGCTGGCGATCCGGAACAGAATGATCGTGGTGACCAGCGAGCCGCCGAAGGCGGCGATCGGCAGCAGATGGTCCTGCAGGAAACGCAAGTTATGACCGAGCGTGTGATCGAGCAGCACGATCGACGCCGCGGCCGCGAGAGCGCCGCCGCTGGAGACGCCGACCAGCGCCGGATCGGCGAGCGGATTGCGGAACAGCCCCTGCATCAGCGCGCCCGACGCCGCCAGAAGGCTGCCGACGATCGCGGCGGTGAGGATGCGCGGCAGGCGGATCGACCACAGTACCAGCTGATCGCGCGCCGCCAGCGGCCCTGCGTCGGCATCGGGCAGCAGCCGTAGCGCGGCGGGCAGTCGCGAGAGCGGAATGCCCGCCGCGCCGACCGTCAGAGCGAGCGCAAGACAGATCGAGAGCAATGAGAGCAACACGGCGATGGTCACGCCGGACCGCGGCCGAAACGACCGTGCGACCCGCCTGCGTCCGATGTCCATGACGGTCATGAGCGGCAATCGGCGGACGCCGCCTTCGGTTTGAAATTGCCGGCTGGAGTTGCGAGCTGTGGATACAGCGTCGCCGCGACGTCGCGCGCAGCCGCCGGGGTGCGCGGCCCGAAGCCGAGCAGATAGAGGCCGTCCATCGCCACGAAGGAGCGGGTCTTGGCCGCCGGCGTCAGGGCAAAGCCCGGATGGGCGTAGAACGCATCGGCCTCGAACGTGTCCCGGCTGCGTTGGATCGTCAGCACGGCGTCCGGTTTCGCGGCGACGATCGCCTCGTCGTTGATCGACTTGTAACCCTCGTAGCTGTCGATGGCGTTGACGCCGCCGGACAGTTCGATGATCTCGTTGGCCGCGGTGTTGCGGCCGGCCGCCATCGCCTGGCCGTTGACCAGCGACATCACGAACATCACCCGCATCGGCCTGGTGATCCTTGCCCTGAGCTGCCTGAGCTGCTCGAAATCCTCCGCCACGGCGGTCGCAAGACATTTTGCGGCCGCGTCGGCGTTCATCACGTGGCCGATCAGACGGATCTTCTCCAGGAGTCCCTGCTCGGTGAAGTTCTCCGGGATCGACACCATCGGGATTTTCGCCGCCTCGATCGCCTGCATCGTCTGCTTCGGACCGGCGCTGTCCATCGCGAGGATCAGCGTCGGGTTCAATCCGATCACGCCTTCGGCAGAGAGCTGCCGCAGATAGCCGACATTCGGCTTGTCCTTGACGACGGCGAGCGGATAGGTGCTGGTCGAATCGACGCCGGCGATCCGTTGGTCGAGGCCGAGCGCAGCCAGCACTTCCGTGATCGCGCCGCCGATCGACACCGTGCGCGAGCTGTCGTTGATCACGACGTTCCGTCCATGCGCGTCGCGCACTGCGATGTCGCCGGCAAAGCCGGGGCTCGCTGTGAGAGCGGTCACCGCGAGTATCGAGACGATCGTGCGGCGCACGGGCTTTGAAAGAGCTGAGGCGATCATTTCGTCAGGATCAGCTTGTTCTGAGATGTCAGGCGCAACCGGTATCTGTCGCCGCCGTGGGCAATGACGATCTCTCGCCCCAGCGAAAACAGATCGCGACTCTCGACTTGATTGCCGATCACATGGATGGCGCGTGCGGTCGCTGAGTCCGCCGCTTCGTCAGCGGTGTCGTTGTTATCAGTGTATGCCGTCATTTTACCCGTCATGATCTTCGAACTGTTAGCTGACGTCGTTATAAGTGCTCCCGTCGGAATGTGTATTATAATCACTTTAAAGCGGGACGCTTCGGCTTGACGCGCGGCGGCCGTGGCGTCAGGTTCAGGTGACGGCGATCCGCGTCGCGGTCGTCATGTCCGTTTTCGCCAGCCAGCTCCCTGCATCTGCAGCGCCCGCCAGCCCATCACCGATAATCTGATTGGAATTCAGAATGGTCGTGCTGGTCAGTTACCTGCGCGCGCTGGCGCGCGCCCCGGTGTTGCGGCCGATGTCGATCGGCTGCGTCGCTTCCGAACGAGGGCGCTTCCGATGACGATGGCGAAGGCGAGGATGAGCGGCGGATCGGCGCATGGCGCGCACGACCATCATGGCGCGCAGGGGCGCCATCCGGCGCCGGCCGCGGCGGCGCGGGTCAGCGATTACTTCGTACGGATCGGTTGCGATCCGCTGACAGGGGCGTTCGAGAGGCGGTCGTTCTCGCCGCCGTGGCGCGGCAGCCGGCCGGTCGACACCGAGGATGTCGACGCAGTGTTCAAGAGGATCTTCGCGACACCGCGGCAGGAGACGGCCGTCGCCTACGTCCACGTGCCCTTTTGTCAGACGCGCTGCCTGTTCTGCGGCTTCTTCCAGAATGCCTGGCGTCCGGAGGCCGGGGCCGCTTATGTCGACGATCTGCTCGCCGAACTCGCGACCAGATCCACCACTGCGCTGGTGTCGTCGGCGCCGATCGACGCGGTCTATATCGGCGGCGGCACGCCATCGGCGCTCGCAGCAGACGATCTCGCACGTCTCGTCGAGGGCCTGCGGCATTATCTGCCGCTGACGAGCGATTGTGAGATCACGCTCGAAGGACGGGCGTTCGGATTCGATCTGGCGAAGGCTGTGAAGGTGGCGGATGCCGGCGTGACGCGGCTGTCGATCGGGGTGCAGACGTTCTCGACCGAGGTGCGGCGTCGGCTCGGCCGCAAGCTCTCCGGCCCGGAGGTGAAGTCGTTTCTGGCCGATCTGGTCGCGCTCGGCCGCACGGCGGTTGTCTGCGATCTGATCTATGGGCTGCCGGGGCACGACCGGGCGGAATGGTGTCGCGACATCGAGATCGTCGACCAGATCGGAATCGACGGCGTCACGCTCTATGCGCTCAACACGTTTCCCGGCGGGCCGTTGGCGAGCGCGATCGAGAAGGGCAAGCTGTCGCCGCCTGCGACACCTGGCGAACAGGCGCGCGCTTATGCTGATGCGGTAGAGCGACTCGCTGCGCTCGGCTGGCTGCAGGTGTCGCAGTCGCATCTGGTTCGCTCGGTGCGCGAGTTCAACCGCTACAACGCCGCGATCAAGCGCGGCGTCACGTGTCTGCCGTTCGGCGCCGGCGCCGGCGGCCAGGCGCACGGCTATCGCTGGCGCAACGTGATCGAGATCGCGCAACGTCGCGAGATGATCGCACAGCATCGCGAGCCGGTTGAAGCGCTGGCGCTGGTGCCGCCCGATCACGCCGCCCATGCGATGATTGCTGCAGGACTTGAAACCGGACGGCTCGACCTCGTCGCGATCGAGGCGCTGCGCCCCGGATTCCGCGTTGCGGTGGCGCCGCTGCTCGCGAACTGGGCGGCGGCCGGCCTCGGCGAGTTGAGCGGCGACGGCTTCAAACCCAATCATGCCGGTGCGTTCTGGATCGGCAATTTGACCAGCGGCCTGTCCGCTGGTTTGCAGTCCGCGACGCAGGCGGAATCAAACGCCTGCTGCGGTTCGGTGTGAGGTCGGCTATGCTGAGATCGCTCGCGCGGGCAGACCGCCTTTTGAATGTGGATGGGGCTGTATGAAGATTCTGGTATTCGGCGCGACCGGTCGGACCGGTCGGCATCTGGTGTCTCAGGCCGCGGCCATCGGCTGGAGCGTACACGCCGCCGGCCGCAACGGGGAACGCCTGCAGGACCTCGGCGACGCGGCGGCGATCTCCATTGTCGATCTCGCCGATGCTGATCAGGTCGCCGATGTCGTGACGCGCGTCGCGCCGGATGCGATCATTGCAACGGTCGGCGGCGCTCTGCCGGATGGGCAGCTGGTCGACGAATTCGGTAACAACGCGATTTCCGATGCCGCAGTGATCGGTGGCGTGCGGCGCCTGGTGCAGATTTCGTCGCTCGCCTGCGGCGACAGCCGGCCGTTCGCCTCCGAGCGGATCATCGCCGCGATCGGCCCGGTGCTCGAGGCCAAGACCCGCGCGGAGGATCATCTGCGCCGGCTCGATCTCGACTGGACCATCATTCGTCCCGGCGGGTTGACCGACGGCGAGGCGACCGGCGCCGGCGCGCTGTATGACGATCCCCGTGTGCATGGATGGATCGCCCGAATAGATCTCGCAGCGCTGGTGCTGCGTTCGGTCGCGGCCGCTGCTACGCACCGCCTAACACTGTCGGCCGTCAATCGGACGACGTTGCCGGCAGAGCCTTCCGATCTGCGTGAGTTCGCCCTGCCGCCGAGCGCTTGATCGTTGTTCATCATCAGCGCTGCGTCGTCGCGCTGGTGATCTGAGGCGCGTCTTCCTTACAATTACTTTAATCGGCGATCGCGCGACGTTGACCGCCTGTTTCCGTTCCGTTACCAAATCGCAATCCGTTGGCATTTGCCGACGGTCTCTGCCAGCCAGCTGCCCTCGGGCGAGCCCGCCAGCCGCAATCAACAAACTCGATCGGGGTTGTCATGGTGGGGCTGAACTCGCGCATCTGTGCGCTGTTGCTATCCGTATCCGTTATTGCGCTGGCGGCCACGCCGAGCGCGGCGCAAACCGCGGTGCTGTCGCCGCAATCCAAAAAGCAGAAGCCGGTCACGCGAGACCAAGTAGCAAAGCCGGCTCTACAGATGCCGGCGACTGACCCGCTAGACGCCTATGCGCAAGCTGGTCCATCGACCCAGTCGCTCGATGCGATCACCGTGGTCTCCACCAAAACCGAAGAGCGCGCGATCGACGCGCTTGCGCCGGCGAGCGCGATCACTGTCGACCAGATCCAGCGGCTTCAGCCGAACCGGCTGCAGGACATCTTCGTCGCCACGCCGGGCGTATCGTTCCAGGATCGCGGCGACGATCCGTCGACCGCGATCAACATCCGCGGTCTGCAGGATTTCGGCCGGGTCGGCGTCGTGGTCGACGGTGCGCGGCAGAACTATCAGCGCTCCGGCCACAATGCGCAGGGCTCGTTCTTCCTCGATCCTGAAATGATCGGCGGCGTCGATGTCGTGCGCGGTCCGAGCGCCAACATCTACGGCTCGGGCGCGATCGGTGGCGTGGTCTCGTTTCGGACCAAGGACATTGACGACGTATTGCGGGCCGGTGAACGCTGGGGCGTCGACATGACGGGCTCCTATGGCAGCAACAATTCCCGTGGGCTCGGCTCGGTGTTCGGCGGCATCCGGGTCGATCCGACCGTCGACGTGTTCGGCGGCGCGCTGTACCGCACGCAGGGCAACTACAAGGACGGCGCCGGCACCGAGATCGGCAATACCGGCAACGACCTCGCCGGCGGGTTGCTCAAGCTCACGGTGCGGCCGGCCGAGGGCCACGAGGTCAAGATAGGCGGCCTGTTCCAAGACTACAATTACAACATCGGCCAGTTCAACCGCGGACCGGTGCTGACCGCGGCGCAGCGCGCACTTTACCAAGGCTCGTCGGTCTACGACTCCAACGTGCGGAATTCGACCGGAACGTTGAGCTGGAAGTACTCACGGCCGGACGACATGCTGTTCGACTGGAACATCAGCCTGTACGGCAACCGCACCGACAACGACCAGACCAAGACCTATCACAATTCCACCAGCGGTTCGGCCTATTGCGGCGCCGGAAACTACGGCAACAACATCTCGGGTTGCATCGGCGACAAGCGCGGCTACCGGCTCGATACGATCGGCATCGACGCCAACAACACCACGCGGTTCGACTACGGCGACTGGCGCACCGCGGTGACCTACGGCTTCGACGCCTTCAACGACAAGGTCACGACCGCGGATTCGCGGGGCAACTCCAACATCACGACCCCGAGCGGCGAGCGCACGGTGTCCGGCGGATTCGTCCAACTCAAGAACAATTATGCGAGCTGGCTCGAGGTGATCGGCGCGGCGCGGTTCGATCATTACGAACTCAATTCGCAGACCAACTCCGCGAGCGGTAGCCGGCTGTCGCCCAAGATCACGCTCGGCGTTACCCCGCTGGCGGGCCTCACGCCCTATCTCAGCTATGCCGAAGGCTACCGCGCGCCGTCGATCACCGAGACGCTGATCGCGGGCTCGCACGCCACCGGCGGCGGGCCGGCGCTGTTCGCCTGTGCGGACGGCGCGACCGGTCTGTTCTGCCTGATCCCGAACACCGGGCTGCGGCCCGAAGTCGGCAAGAACAAGGAAGTCGGCATCAACCTCAAATACAACGACGTGTTCATCGCGGGTGACAGCTTCCGGGGCAAGATCAACGCCTTCCGCAATGATATCGACAACTACATCGACCTGGTCGGGTCGCCGCCGCAGGCGTCGCGGCTGGGGGCTGCTTACGGCCTCTATAGCAAGAATTACCAGTACCAGAATATCCCGCACGCGCGGATCGACGGCGTCGAACTCGAGACGTCCTACGATGCCGGGCTATGGTTCGTCGGCGTCAGCGCTTCTGCGCTGCGCGGCACCAACCCCGATACCGGAATCGGTCTCGCCGCGGTTCCGTCGCGAAAGGTCGTCACCTCGGGCGGCGTCCGCTTGCTCGACCGTCAATTGACGATCGCGGCGCAATGGGCATCTTATGCGGGCAACTCCAATCTTCCGACCGGCTATCTGCCGGCGACATCCTATGATCTGGTGAATCTCAACGTGTCGTACCGGCCGACGTCGGACGTCACCGTGAACTTCTCGATCGATAATCTGCTGAACAATTACTATCGTCCCTATGCGATCCCGGGATCGTCGTCGGACGGAACCACGCAGAACGACGTTCTGTTCAGCAGTCCCGGGCCGGGCATCGTGTACAAGGGCGGGATCAAGGTGCACTTCGGAGGTGCATAGCAATCCGCCGCGAGCCGGGGCGTCGGCAACGGCGCCGCGGGTGGCGGCCTATCAGGTAAACAAAGGCAAGGGAGATGAAATGTTCATAGCTATGAATCGGTTTCAGGTGAAGCGTGGCGCAGAGGCGTCGTTCGAGGCGATCTGGAGCGCGCGGGAGTCCTATCTTGGCGAGATGAAAGGGTTCATCGAGTTTCATCTGCTCAAGGGACCGGTGAGCGACGACCACACGCTGTATTCGACCCACACGACCTGGGCCGACAAGGCGGCGTTCGAGGCCTGGACCACGTCGGAGCAATTCCGCCGATCGCACGCGCGCGCCGGCAATGACACCGGGCAGAGCCTGTATCTCGGCCATCCCCGCTTCGAAGGATTTGAAGTCCTTCGCACCGAACGCAAGTCCGAAGCGGCCGCCTGAGCGGCAATGGAGTGAGGTTGATGGTGACGTCCGAGTTGAAGTTGAAGCCCGCCGATCTTCGGGCCCAGATGGCCGAGAACCCGGCCGCGGTGATCGAGGACGTCGCGCGGCAATGGAGTGTGTCGCCGCGCGACGTGATCGAGGCGCTGCCGCCGGGGATGGTGCGGCTCGGTCCCGGTGACGCCTTCGTCCCGGCGATGAACGACATCGCGACCTGGGGCGAGGTGACGCTGATCGTGCACACCGAGGACGCCATCTTCGAATTCACCGGAGAGGTGCCGGCCGGCGAGATCGGTCGCGGTTACTTCAATCTGATCCAGCCCAAGGGGCTGCACGGCCATCTGAAGCACGACAATTGTGCCGCTGTGGCTTTCGTCGAGCGGCCGTTCATGGGCAAGGCCAGCGCGTTCGTGGCGTTCCTCAACCGCAATGGCGGCATCATGTTCAAGGTGTTCGTCGGCCGCGATTCCAATCGCCAGTTGCGCGCCGACCAGATGGTGCGGTTCAACTCGCTCGCCCGCCGGTTCAGTGGGGAACCCGTTGACTAGGCCTCGCCAAAACGGCGTCACGCGTGGCGCGCTCGCCGCCGCGTGGCTGGCTGCTGCCTCGCTGCTATCGACGAATGCCGCCATCGCGGCGAGCGCGGACATGGCGGCGCTGCCGCGCGACCTGTCGCCCTGGGGCATGTTCGTCAACGCCGACATGGTGGTCAGAACCGTGATGATCGGTCTGGCGCTTGCGTCGCTCGCCGCCTGGACGGTGTGGCTGGCGAAATCGATCGAACTGCGCCGCAACGTCACGTTGGCGCGGCGCGGGCTCGACCTGCTCGACAATGGCGCCACGCTGGCGCAGGTCGAAGCGGAATGCGGCGAGGATAGCGACACCGTCGCGCAGATGATCCGCTCGGTGGCGCGCGAGGCGAGCCTGTCCGGCGGGATTCAGGACGATGGCTTCGCCGATCGCGTCAGCTTGCGGCTGGAGCGCGTCGAAGCCGCCGCGGTGCGCCGGGCCGCGATCGGCACCGGCCTGCTCGCGAGCATCGGCGCAGTGGCGCCGTTTGTCGGGCTGTTCGGCACGGTGTGGGGCATCATGAACGCCTTCATCGGCATCTCGAAAGCCAACACCACCAATCTCGCCGTGGTCGCGCCGGGCATCGCCGAGGCGCTGCTGGCGACCGCGCTCGGTCTGGTCGCAGCAATCCCGGCGGTGGTGATCTACAATCATCTGTCGCGGCGGATCGGATCCTATCGGGCGCTGCTCGGCGACGCATCCGCGCAATTGCTGCTGCTGATCGGCCGTGAGGCGGCCCGCCAGCGCTGCGGCCGGCGCGCGGCGTGAGATAAGGCCATGGCGGTGAAGCTCGGCGCAAAGCGGGCAGGCGGCGACGACGATCTCGCCGAGACGCACGAAATCAACGTGACGCCGTTCATCGACGTGATGCTGGTGCTGCTGATCATCTTCATGGTGGCCGCGCCGCTCGCCACCGTCGATCTCGGCGTCGATCTGCCGACCAGTACGGCCGAGCCGCAGGCCCGCCCGGACAAGCCGATCTTCATTTCGCTGAAACCCGATCTGTCGCTGGCGCTCGGCGAACAGGTGATCGCGCGCGAGGCGGTCGGCGCGGCGCTCGACGCAGCGACAAGCGGCAACAAGGACGAGCGGATATTTCTGCGTGCCGACAAGGCGGTGAGCTACGGTGAATTGATGGCGGTGATGAATCTGCTGCGCGACGCCGGCTATCTCAAGGTGGCGCTGGTCGGGCTCGACGGCAGGAGTGCGCCATGAACGCCTGGTCGCTGCATGGCCGTTCCGAGCGCGGCGCTGCGTCGCGTTGGCTGCTGTCGGCGGCGGTGATCGTCGGCGTCCACGCCGCGGCAATCGCGGCGGCGCTGGCTTACTACGCGCAGACACCGCCGCCGGGCGAGACAATGCCGACGATCATGATCGACATGGCCCCCGCCACTGCGGCGCCGCAGCCGAGCCGGTTCGATCTGCCGTCCGGCCCCGAGATGCAGGAGGCGGAGACGCCGGATGCCGAGCCCGAGCCTCGGGAAAGCGCCGCCGCGCCGCCTGAGATCGCGGCAACGCCGCTGCAGCCTGCACCGCAGGCGCCGATACCGCCCGAATCCAAGTCGAGCTCGGACGCCGACAAAGCCGAACCGACGCAGGCAAAGGCCGAGCCGGTGCGGGCAAAGCCGGTCAAGCGCCAAGTCGCCAAGCTGCATCCGTCGGATACGCCGCCGGCGCCGCGAAGCAGCGCGCCCCAGCGCGCCGAACGCCGCGCCATGACCGAGACGGCAGCACTCGCCGGCGCTGACGCAGCCGCTGCGCTACCGACCTATCGGCAACGCGTCGCCGCGCATCTGCAGCGGTTCAAGCGTTACCCGGCGAATGCGCGCGCCGCCGGCGAGCAGGGCACCGCGACGCTGGCCTTCACCGTCGGACGATCCGGGCAGCTGCTCGGCGCGCGGCTGGTGCGATCGTCCGGAGACGCCGGGCTCGACGCCGAGACATTGTCGATGGTTCGCCGCTCAGAGCCGCTGCCGCCGTTCCCGCCTGAGTTGCCGCAGGCCACTCTCAGCTTCAGCGTACCGGTGAACTACTTTGTGCGGCAGTAGCCGTGAACGTTGAACTCCGGCCGGAAGCGGGCGTTTTCGATCAGGAGGAACTCCGCTGCTTGATCGTCGAGCCGAGCGCCAGCGCTTTTGCCAAGGTCGCGGCCGTGGCCCGCAGTGCAGCCAGTCTTGTGGACAACTGCTTGTTCATGATGCGCTCCAGCGGGCCTGTCATGCCGACCGAATGAAGCACCGCTCCGTTCGGCAGCCTCACCGGCACGGCGATCGCGGCGAGTCCTTCGTCGATCTCCCCGATACAAGTCGCGTAGCCGTTGGTCCTGACCTTGGCGAACTCCTGCTCGATCCATTTCCTGCTGGTGTGTGAATTGATCGTGGGCTTTGGCAATTCGTGCGAGAGCGCTTCCGCGATCAACGCCTTGCTCTGGAACGCCATGATCGCCTTGCCAGTGGCGGCGGCATTGACCGGCATTTCGATGCCCGGCTGCACATAGCCGCGCCATCTGACATCCGGCGAGTAGGAGAGGGCGACGACCACGCGGGATCCGATCAGCCGTGCGAGATAGCAGGTTTCCGTCGAAGCCTCCGTCAGCGCGCGTAGATGCGGCCCGGCGAGCGAGGCGTACCAGCCGTCGTCGGCTCCGGCATGCAGCAGTCGCGTCAAGCGTTCGCCGACGTAATAGCTGCGGCCCGCATCGCCTTCGACCGCAAGCCCCGCGCGCACCAGCCCCTTGAGAAGCCTGTGCGCCGTCGTCTTCGGCAGATCGAGAATGGACGACACGTCAGCCAGCGTGATCGCGCCGGAAAACGCCGCGATCACCTCCAGGACGTCGATATAGCGTGCGAGCGGACCGGGCGAGGCATCATCTGTGGACATCGGGCTGACCAATTGCTGGGCGGGGGTGCGCCGATTTGTTCGGCTTGACTCTTGGTATCGTCGCCGATTACCGTTTCAGTAATCGGAATAATGTTCCGAAAAACGGAATGGCTTGTCAAGAGGCCTCGGATCGCCGGGGCCGGGAACACGCAATTTCTCTGGAGGAGGCGCAACGTGGGTATCACACGGAAAGAGTTTCTGAGTTCGATGGTGGCGGCGACGGTGTTGTCGTTCGTCGGAGCGGCGAATGCGCAGCAGGCGGGACCGATTCTGATCGGCGCGACAGTCCCGATCACGGGGCCGCTGTCGTTGACCGGCAAGCAATATCAGAACTCCCTGGCGATGGCCGAAGAGGACATCAACAAGGCAGGGGGCATCAACGGCCGCCAGATCAAGGTCGTGTTCGAGGACACGCAGGCGTCCAACGGCACTGCCGTCAACGCCTTCGTGAAGCTCGCCCAGGAAACCAAGCCGGCGTTCTTCTTCCTGTCGAGCTATTCGACGCAGAATCTCGCGGTCGCGCCTGAATTGAAGAAGATCGGGGTCCCGGCGATGTATGCGGGCGGCGCCGACGCGGTGGCCGATGGCGGCAACGAATGGATGTTCCGTATCCGGCCGGCCGACAGTGTCTCGGCCGCGGGGATGGTGAGAGCTGCGGTCGACGTCATCAAGGCGAAGAAGCCGGGCATTCTCTACATTCAGAACGATTTCGGGCAGGGCGGTGCGCAGACGGCTGCCAAACGCTTCGAGGCTGCGGGCATTCCGGTTGTCGGCATGGAGGCCTATGGCCAGAACGACAAGGACTTCTCGGCACAATTGCTCAGCCTGCGCAGCAAGGGCGCCGACACCATCCTGATCTTCAACTATCCGCAGGACGGCGCGCTGGTGCTGCGCCAGGCCAAGCTGCTCGGCTTCAAGATGCCATTGGTCACATCGTCGGCCGCGCTGGTGCCGGCCGCGATGCAATTGCTGTCGCCCGCCGATCTCGAGGGCGTCTGGGGTGTCGTCGATACGTTCATGGACGCCACCGCCGGCGACCGCATGAAGGACTATGTCGAGCGCTTCAAGGCGAAGTTTGGAATCGATCCGGATCCCTATGGCCTTGCTTACTACGACGGCGCATTTCTGATGGCCGACGGCATGCGCAAAGTCGGCACCGATCCGAAGGCGCTGCGCGAGTGGCTCGCCGCTGTGAAGGATTGGCAGGGAGTTGGCCACGTCTACAGCTACGACGCCAAGGGCAACGGGGTGCGCGATCTCGCCGTGGTGAAGGCCAAGGCGGGCAGCAAGACCCTCGAGCTGGTGCAGCGCGTCAACCTCGACTGATCCATCGACCGAATTGGCCTCGCGACCGGCTCGACCGGTCGCGAGGAGGAAAGAGAGCGGCATCATGGCGGACTTCGTCCAGCTACTTGTCAACGGACTGGCGATCGGAAGCGTTTACGCGCTGGCTGCGATCGGATTCGTGATCGTCTATTCGGCGACCGGTGTGGTGAATTTCGCGGCTGGTCAGTTCGTGATGTTCGGAACGTTCGCCGGCGTTGCGACCCTTCTGAATGCGCAGCTGCCCTGGCCATTCGCCTATAGCGCGGCGCTCCTCATCATGGCGCTGTTCGGAGCGCTGTTTTTCTGTGCCGTCTATCTGCCGCTGCGGCGCGGATCCGTCGTCACGATCATCATTGGCACCGTCGCCATCAGCATTACCATGCAGAACGCAGCGCTGCTGTCGTTCGGCTCATGGCCGTTCCGGCTCCCGTCGCCGGTGGAAGACAGCGCGGTGACTCTGGGCGGCGCGATCATCTCGACCCATGCGCTCGGCGTCGTCGGCGTGACCGCCATCATGGTGGGCGGCCTCTGGCTGTTGTTCAATCGCACCTCCGTCGGCGTCGGCATGCGCGCGGTCGCGCAGGATTTGCAGGCCGCCAAACTGATGGGTCTCAAGGTCAACCGACTGCTGGCCCTGTCATGGGTGCTCGCCGCCGTTCTCGCCGGCGTGGCGGGCCTGATGCTGGGACCGATGTGGTTCGCCGACGTCAATATGGGTGATCCGATCGCGTTGAAGGCGTTCGCCGCGACGATCATCGGTGGTTTCGGCAGTCTGCCGGGCGCGATCGTCGGCGGTCTGTTCGTCGGCCTCAGCGAGGTGCTCGGCGCGTCCTATGTGTCGTCCGCCTATAAGGACCTGATCTCGTTCGGCATCATGATCGTCTTCTTGCTGGTGCGTCCGCAGGGCGTTTTCGGCGAAAAGATCCAGGACCGGGGTTGATCCGATGGCGATACGCAATGCGCTTTCGATCGCCGCGGCGATCCTCGTCATCGGCGGCCTGCTGTCGGCGGTTCTGCCTGAATACTATCTACGGCTGTTGAATCTGTCGGCGATCTCCGCGGTGGCCGTGATCGGTCTGAATTTCGCGTTCGGCTATGCCGGCCTGATCTCGCTCGGCCACGCGGCTTTTGTCGGGGTGGGGGCTTATGGACTGGCAATTCTGACGGTGACCAGCGGCTGGTCGCCCTGGCTCGCGGCGCCTGCTGCGATCGCCGCCACTGCGGTGCTGGCAGCGCTGATCGGCTATCCGCTGCTGCGCCTGCGCGGCCACTATCTTGCGCTGGCGACGCTGGGTCTCAACGTGTCGTTCTACATCGTGACGTCGAACTGGATCGACCTGACCGGCGGCACCAATGGCATCGCGCGGATCCCGGAACTCACCATCGGCACGCTAGCCGTCGCCGGCGAGCACCGTTTTCTGTGGTTGGCGCTGGTGGTTCTCGCGATCGTCGCTGCGCTCGCCGCCATCCTGCACGGCTCCCGTCATGGCCGCGAGATGATGGCCGTGCGCGATGACGAGATCGCGTCCGAGATGATCGGCATCGATACCACGCGGGTGAAGATCACGGCCTTCGTGCTGTCGGCGGTCTGCGCCGCCATCGCCGGCTGTCTGTTCGCGCTGCATGTCCGCTTCGTGGCACCGGAGGACTTCACCTATGCGCATTCCATCACCTATCTGGCGATGCTCATCGTCGGCGGGGAGAGCACCATCGTCGGTGCGATCCTCGGCGCGATCCTGCTCACCTTCCTGCCGGAATGGCTGCGCTTCCTCGGCACCGCCTATCTGTTCTTCTTCGGATTGCTGATGCTCTGCATCCTTGTCTTCCTGCCGACCGGGCTGGTCGGTCTCGGCCAGCGTTTGCGCCGGTCACGCAAGCCGTCATCCGCTGCGTCCGTCCGCGTTCCGGAGGCGAAGCCATGACCGTTCTGGAAGCGCGCAATATTCACAAGCGCTATGGCGGTCTCGCGGCATTGACGGATGTCGATCTGACCGTGTCGAAGGGACAGTTCGTCGCCGTGATCGGGCCGAACGGCGCCGGCAAATCGACGCTGTTGAATGTGCTGACCGGTCTTGCGATGCCCGATGAAGGGCAGGTCGTGCTGGGCGGCCGGGCGATCACCCGAATGGCCACCAACCGGCGCATCCGTGCCGGTCTTGGCCGCACCTTCCAGCACGGCCGGGTGTTTCCACGGCTGAACGTGCTGGAGAACGTCATGACCGGCGCCGCTATCCGCGGCGATCTCAGCGAAGCCGCTCTGCGCGAAGTTTCGATGGAGGTGATCGCCCAGATGGGACTCGCCGAGGACGCGGATGAGGCGATCGGTTCACTGTCTTATGGCCGCCGCCGCATGGTGGAGCTCGCGCGGGCGCTGGCCTGCCGGCCGCAGGTCCTGCTGTTGGACGAGCCGGCCGCAGGTCTGAATTCCGGAGAGGTCGATCAACTGGTCGATCGGCTGACGGAGCTACGCGCCAGGCACGGGCTCGCCATCGTGCTGATCGAGCACAATATGGGCATGGTCATGCGCCTCGCCGAGCGGATCTTCGTGCTCAATTTCGGCTGCAAGATCGCGGAAGGCACGCCGGCGGAGATACAGGCCGATCCTGCCGTGCTGTCGGCCTATCTTGGCGAAGGTTATGTCCATGCTGACGTGTAACGATCTCGTCGTCGCTCATGGCGACATCCTGGCGTTGCAGGGCGTTACGCTGAAAGTCGCTACCGGCGAGACCGTCGCGCTGATCGGCGCCAATGGCGCCGGGAAGACGACGCTGCTGCACACGATCTCCGGGCTCAATCGCGCGTCGTCCGGCGACATTCAACTCGAGGGCGTGTCGATCTCGGAGTGGTCGACCGACCGGCGCGTCGCCAAGGGCATCTCGCAGGCGCCGGAGGGGCGGCGCATTTTCCCCGGTCTGACGGTCGAAGAGAATCTGTCACTGGCCTCGGTGAGCTGGCGGCGTTGGGGCGAGTCCATCGCGGCCGATCTCGATCGTACGTTCGAACTGTTTCCTCGCCTCAAGGAGCGTCGCAAACAGCTCGGATGGTCGCTATCCGGCGGCGAACAGCAGATGCTCGCGATCGGGCGCGCGCTGATGGCGCGGCCGAAGCTTTTGTTGCTCGACGAGCCTTCGCTCGGTCTGGCGCCGCGGCTCGCCGAAGAGGTTTATGAACGCGTCAAGCTGATCAGCGAGAGCGGCCTGACCATTCTCGTCGTCGAACAGAATACCGTCTTGGCGCTGTCGGTCGCCGATCGTGCCTACGTGCTGGAAACCGGGCGCATCGTGCTCGAGGGGCCGGCCAGCGAACTCAAGCACAATGCGCGCGTGCGCGAAGCCTATCTGGGCCGTTGAAACCGGAGTCACGAGGTAGCATGTATCCTGACAATCACGCGAAGTCCCGCGATCTGTACCAGCGTGCGATGCACAGCCTGCCGGGTGGCAATACGCGCACCACCGTGTTCATGAAGCCGTTTCCGATCTATGCGGCGTCGGGCGCCGGCTGCCGCGTCAGGGATCTCGACGGCAACGAATATATCGACTGCATCAACAACTTCACCTCGCTGATCCACGGCCATTCGCATCCCGTGCTGATCGAGGCCGCGACCAGGCAGCTCGCGCTGGGTTCAGCCTTCGGTATGCCCACGGAATCCGAGGTCGATCTCGCCGAACTACTCGCGGCGCGACTGCCTTCTGTCGACCAGGTTCGCTTCGCCAATTCCGGCACCGAGGCCGTGATGATGGCGCTGAAGGCGGCGCGTGCATACACCGGGCGCCCGAAGATCGCGAAATGCGAGGGCGCCTATCACGGCTCCTACGACTATGCCGAAGTCAGCCTCGATCCGACGCCTGCGGCCTGGGGCGGCAACGCGCCGGTCTCCGTCGCTTACGCCAAGGGGACGCCGGAGAACGTGCTCGCCGATGTCGTGACCATTCCGTTCAACGACATCGAAGCAGCCGTGAGCCTGATCCGCGAACACGGTCCGGAGCTCGCCTGCGTTCTGGTCGATCCGATGCCGAACCGGGCAGGGCTCGTTCCCGCCGACAAGGCCTATTTGGAAGCTCTGCGTCAGGTGACGCGTGAAGTCGGAGCGCTGCTGATCTTCGACGAGGTCATCACCTTCCGGCTGGGTTATCACGGCGCACAGGGCCTTTGGGGGATCTCGCCGGATCTCACCACGCTCGGCAAGATCATCGGCGGTGGCTTCCCGGTCGGCGCTATCGCGGGCGGCAAAGAGTTCATGGCGGTGTTCGATCCGTCGTCCGGCAAGCCGGCGCTGCCCCATGGCGGCACGTTCTCGGCCAATCCCGTCACCATGCGCGCCGGCCTCGCTGCGATGGAGTTGCTCGACGCCGCCGCCTTCGCGCGGCTCGATACGATCGGCCAGGCGGTGCGTGACGGCATCGACGCGGCGTTCCGCAACACCGGCGTGCCCGGCGGTACGGTCGGTCTCGGCTCGCTGCTGAAGATTCATTTCACCGATCGCAAGATCCGCGATTATCGCACGGCCTATCTGAACGAGGTCGAGACGAAGCGGCAGACCGCGTTCAATGCCGGGCTACTCAATCACGGAGTTTTCGCGGCAAACTACGGTTTGTTGGCGCTGTCGACGCCGATGACCGATGCCGACGTCGAGACGATCGTGAAGGCCGCAGCGGCGGCGCTGGAACAGGTCGCAGCGCTCGGCTGATCGTACGGCCTTTCCGTTCTCAACGCTCCGACCGGCGTCGCGATGACGCCGGACCGGACTCCTCATTCTTGCAGGCAGGCTCGCAATGACCCTGAAGATCGATCCTATCACCCGCTCCGTCGTGCAGCATCGATTGAGCTCGATCGTGAACGAAATGGGCGAAGCGATGTTGCGCACGTCGTATTCGCAGATCCTGAATTCGAGCCGCGATTTCTCGCTCGGCATCTGCGACGTCGACGGGCGCCTGATCGCGCAGGCCGATCATATCCCGGTGCATGTCGGCGCGCTGTCCTGGGCGACGCTCGCTGTTGAAGAGCGCTTCAAGGACATCAAGCCGGGCGACGTGGTCCTGCTCAACGATCCTTATCACGGCGGCAGCCATCTGCCCGATCTCACGGCATTTGTCCCGGTGTTCGACGGCGACCGGCGGCTCTACTGGACCATCGTGCGGGCGCACCAGAGCGATATCGGCGGCGCCACCCATGGCGCGTACAATCCCGCGGCGACGGATATCTGGCAGGAGGGTCTGCGGGTGCCGCCGATCCGACTCTACGAAGCCGGAAAGCTGCGCGACGATCTGCTCGACATGCTGGCGCTGAACGTGCGGAACCCGCGGGATTTTCGCGGCGATCTCGCGGCGATGGTCGGCGCGGCGCATCTCGGCGAACGCCGCGTGCGCCGCCTGTTCGGGGAGTTCGGCGGAGAGACCGTGGAGGCGGCGGTCGAGACCATTCTCGATGCGGCCGAACAGCAGACGCGGGCGGTGCTGTCGACCTGGAAGGACGGCGTGTTCTACGGCGAAGCGTTTCTCGACGACGACGGCCACGGCCGCACCGACATCAAGATCGCCGCGAAGGTTACGAAGAAGGGGACCGACATCGAAATCGACCTGTCGGATTCGGACCCGCAGACCACAAGTTTCGTGAACTCCTCGCACGCGAATATGCAGGCCGCCGTCGTGATGGCGTTCGCGTATCTGATCGATGCCGATATTCCGAAGAATGCCGGCGCGCTGCGCCCCCTCAAGGTCGTGGCGAAGCAGGGCACCATCGTCTGGGCCGATCCCGGCCTGCCGGTGACGATGTGCACCAGCCATCCCTCCAACGAGATCGTCGAGGCCATCGTCAAGGCGTTGTCGGCGTCCTGTCCGGACCGCGCCATGGCCGGCTGGAGCCGTCGCTTTCGGATCGCCATTCAGGGCGAAGATCCGCGCAACGGCCGCAGCTTCATCTGGCACATGTTCCAGGCGCGGCCCGGTGGTGGCGCATCGTCGGGCGGCGATGGCTGGTCGTCGATCGGTGAGTGGCACACGGTCGGCGGCATCAAATTCGGCAGCATCGAGGTCGCCGAAGTACGCTTTCCGCTGCACTTCCGCCATCACGAATTCCGCGCCGATTCCGGAGGCGAGGGCAAGCATCGCGGCGGCCTCGGCGTCTCGCTCGATCTCGTGATGGAGACGGCGAAGCCGGCGCGCGCTAACACCGCTGGCGAGGGCACACGGCACGGCGCTTGCGGCATGTTGGGCGGCAGCGACGGCAAGCCGCATCACTACACGTTGATCTCAAAAGGCCGCGCGCCGCGCGTGCTGCGCACCAAGGAGGTCGGCATCGAGGTGTTGCCCGGCGACTGCTTTGAAATCCGTTCCAGCGGCGGCGGCGGCTGGGGGCCGCCGAAGCAGCGCTCGCAGCAGGCGCGATCGCGCGATGTGGCGCAAGGCCTGACGACAACCGACGCAACGACCGAGTGAGTATCCTGAAGATGTTTACGATTGGAATCGATGTCGGCGGCACCTACACCGACCTGGTCGCGATCGATCGCGAAGGCAAGACCGTGTTCGCGAAGTCGCCGTCCACGCCGTCGGATCAGTCGATCGGCGTGATGACGGGGCTCGACGAGCTGGCGCGCCGGCTCGGCCTGTCGCGCGCGGAGATGCTCGGCCAGACCGATCGCCTGGTGCATGGCACGACGGTTGCCACCAACGCGCTGCTCGAGCGAAAGGGCGCAAAGGTCGCCTTGCTGACGACGCAGGGACATCGCGACATTCTCGAAATGCGCGAGGGCCTGAAGGGCGATCGCTACAATCTACGGACGGCGCCGCCGGAGCCGCTGGTGCCGCGCGAATTGCGCTTCGGCGTGCGCGAACGCGTCAAGCCGGATGGATCGGTGCTGGTCCCGCTCGACCAGGACTCGCTCGGCGAGGCGATCGCCGCGGTCCGCGCATCAGGCGTGACGTCGGTGGCGGTTTGCTTCCTTCATGCCTACCGCAATCCCGCTCATGAGATCGCAGCGGCGGAACGGTTGCGGCGCGAGTTGCCGGAGGTCGGCGTCTCGCGGTCGAGCGACGTGCTGCCGCAGATCAAGGAATACGAGCGCATCTCGACGACCATCGTCAACGCCTATGTCGAGCCGGCGGTGCGGCGCTATCTCACCAATCTGGAGGCGCGGCTGAAGCAGGCCGGCCTCGCCAGCGGTCTGTTCATCATCCTGTCCCATGGCGGCATGGCCCCGGTCGAGGAAGCCGCGCGTCTCGCGGCCGGTACGGTGCTGTCCGGTCCCGCCGGTGGCATTTCGGGCTGCCGCCGCTGCGCCGACCTGCTCGGGATTCCGGATCTCGTTGCGTTCGACATGGGCGGCACCAGCACTGATATTTCGCTGATCACCGATGGTCGGGCTTCGCTTTCGGCCGATGGCGGGCTTGCCGATCAACGGATCGCGTTGCGCAGTCTCGACATCACCAGCATCGCCGCAGGCGGCGGCTCGATTGCGGCGATCGATGCGGGCGGCACCTTCCGGGTCGGCCCGGAAAGCGCGGGCTCCGTGCCTGGACCGGCTTGCTATGGCAATGGCGGAACCGAGGCGACGGTGACGGACGCCAATGTCATTCTCGGCTACCTCGACGCGGCTGCGTTCATGGGCGGCAAGCGGCCGCTGGATCGTGCGGCGTCCGAGGCGGCCGTCGACCGGCTGGCCCGTTCGCTCGACCTGTCGCGCGATGAGGCGGCCGCCGGCATCTATCGCATGGTCAATCTGCGGATGGCCGACGGCATCCGGCTGATGACCCTGCGCCGCGGCGTCGATCCGCGCCGCTACGCGCTCCTGAGCTTCGGCGGGGCCGCCGGTCTTCATGCGGCAGAGGTGGCGCGCGAGCTGGAGATCAAGCGCATCATCGTGCCGACCGCCGCATCGGTGCTGTCGGCCTGGGGGATGCTGACGAGCGACCTGCGTTACGAGGTCAGCAGCACGCATTACAGCGCGGGCCAGCGCATCACGCCGGCGGAAGTGCGGGCGATCTTCTCCGATCTCGAACAGCAGGCGACCGGGCGGCTGACATCCTGGTTCGGCGGCGAGGTCGCGATCGAGCGCTCCGCCGAGATGCGCTATGGCGAGCAGATCTTCGAGATCGACGTTGCGCTGAACGATCTCGACTGGACGTCGGACGACATCGTCGATCGTATCGAGGAGTTGTTCCATCGCCGGCACGAAGAGCTCTACACCTATGCGTCGCCGGATCAGGAAGTCGTCTTCGTCAATGCCCGCGTCGCCGCGATCGGCGTGATTCCGCAAGGCGCCGATGTTGCCCGCGACGACGCTGTCGCAACCGCCTGTGCGCCATCAGGCAAACGCAAGGCGTTTTTCGGGGCATGGCGGGACGTGCCGGTCTATGCGGCGGACAGGCTGAAGCCGGGTCATGTCATCCCAGGGCCCGCGATCGTCGAGGCGGAAACCACGACAGTTGTGGTCAATGACGGCGATCGGATCGCGGTCAACGATCTGGGCTGGCTCGATATCGCGTTGGCGTAGCGGGGCGGACTGGTTCGGGGCGCCGCACGTGCGATCTGTTTCCGGCGCGAAGATGATCACCGACGGCGACGCCGGTGGTCAGCGATTGATACTCGATTTGTTCGGTCAGTTTGAGGTCATCATCCGATTCAATCCGGAGACATCCATCGCGCAAGGCGTACGGTCGTCGCTGTTGATCGACGCCTTGCCCCAGGTGTTTCGCTCGTGACCGAGGTCGCTCCGCACAGGAAAGCTAACCGCCGAGACCTATTGTTCGCGACTACAGGATGCCGAGCGATTGCGGGCGCTCTGAAAAGTAGTTCGCCATTTTCGAGACAACGCTGAATCTGTCCGGTCCGGCGTTCCGGTCGAATCCGCGACATGCAGCCCGTCGTTTTCATTGAACGGTGATCGCCTGTTCCGGGGATGGCGCCGTCGCCGTCGTCGAGACTCCGTCGCCTGATCTTCCTTTTCAGCAGCCATTCGATTGCTCAGGCAAGGCGGCGTCCATTCAATGACGACCGCAAGACGGCTCGTCGCCAGGGTACGCTCGCAAGCAATGGTCGTTGATGCTGCTCGCCATGAAGCCGGCCGCCGAATGAAATTGCGCGAGCGGCCGTTCGGCAAGGCCAGCGATATCGCCGCCTCATCGAGCTGACCTCCTGGTCGCCGGCTTGCGTGCTTGGGCAATCCCCGAGATCCGAGGCGACGGTCGGGCATCCGAATGGGTGAAGATGTCACCCGAAGTGATGGATATCGCTTCAGCGATCATTTCCGCGCGCAGAAGGACGATGCAGAGCCGACAGAAACGATCGGCGCAAACGACACGTACTGCCCAGAAAGGCAACGTCCATGTCAGGTATCGTTCTCTCCAATGCGGTCCGCCAGAATCTTTCCTCGCTGCAGGCCACCGCGGACTTGCTCGCCACCACCCAGAGCCGGCTGTCGTCCGGCAAGAAGGTGAACTCGGCGCTCGATAATCCCACCAACTTCTTTACCGCAGCTTCGCTCGATTCGCGCTCCAGCGACATCAACAACCTGCTCGACGGCATCGGCAACGGCATTCAGATCATTCAGGCCGCCAACACCGGCATCAGCTCGCTGACCAAGCTGGTGGACAGCGCCAAGTCGATCGCCAACCAGGCGCTGCAGTCGGTCGCCGGCTACAGCAGCAAATCGAGCGTCACGACCACGATCGCCGGCGCCACCGCGGACGATCTGCGCGGCACCTCGACCTATTCCAACGGCCTCGCGCAAAGCATCGGTCTGCAGGACGGCCAGGGCACGCCCGGCGTTGTCGACGGTGATACCCTGCTCGGCGGCGTCGCTGCGACCAAGACCGGCGGAACCGTCGGTGGGAGTGGCATCACCGCAGGCACCGCGCTGAGCGCGCTGGGCGCGAACAAGCCGGTGGCCGGCGACACCATGACGGTGAACGGTCGCACCATCACCTTCGCAAGCGGCGGCGCTCCGGACAAGGCCACCCTGCCGACCGGCTCGGGTGTCGAAGGTCAGCTCGTCACCGACGGCAAGGGCAACTCCACGGTCTTTCTGGACAGCGGTACTGTTCAGGACGTGATGAACGCGATCGACCTCGCCAGCGGCGTTCAGAAAGTGACGATCACCGGTGGCGACGCTACGCTGGCGCCCAGTTCTGGTACTGCCGCTGCAGTCACATCGAACGCGCTTGTGCTGTCGACCTCGACGGGTTCGGATCTGTCGATCTCCGGCAACAACACGCTGTTGTCGGCGTTCGGCTTGAATTCGGGCGCCACCGGGGCCGGTACCTTCAAGGCCGAACGCACTGCCAGCCCGGCTGCAGGCGACGGCGTCAGCCGCGCCAACATGATCCAGGCCGACTCGACGCTCAGCATCAACGGCAAGACCATCACCTTCAAGGATGCCGCGATCCCTGCAAACGCTGACTATGGCTTCGGCAAGGTCGGCAGCCAGAACATCATCACCGACGGCAACGGCAACTCCACTGTCTATCTGCAGGGCGGCACGATCAAGGACGTGCTCACCGCGGTCGACATCGCGAGCGGCGCGCAGACCGCGCCGGTCAGCAACGGCGCAGCCTCCCTCGCTGTGACAGCGGGCAGCGAAGCCTCCAAGGTGCTCAGCGGCGGTCAGTTGCAGATCAGCTCCGGTCTGGCCGGCGATCTGAAGATCAGCGGCACCGGCAATGCGCTGTCGGCGCTGGGCCTCGCCGGCAATCAGGGAACCGCGACCAGCTTCTCGGTCGCGCGGACCGCCACTGCCGGCGGAATCACCGGCAAGACGTTGTCGTTCGAAGCCTTTAATGGCGGCACCGCGGTCAACGTGACCGTCGGCGACGGCACCAACGGCACCGTGAAGTCGCTGGCCGACTTGAACTCGGCGCTGTCGGTCAACAATCTGGCGGCGTCGATCGACACCACCGGCAAGCTGACCATCTCGGCGTCCAACGACTATGCCTCCTCGACGATCGGCTCGACCGAATCGGGCGGCAAGATCGGCGGCACCGCGGCGTCGCTGTTCTCGACGGCTTCGGCTCCTGTTGCCGACGTCAACGCCCAGAACACCCGCGCCAATCTGGTGACGCAGTACAACAACATCATTCAGCAGATCAAAACCACTGCTCAGGATGCGTCGTTCAACGGCGTCAACCTGCTCGGCGGCGACACGCTGAAGCTGGTGTTCAACGAAACCGGCAAGTCCACCCTGAGCATTCAGGGCGTCACCTTCGACCCGGCCGGCCTCGGCCTGTCGAGCCTGAAGTCGGGCAAGAACTTCATCGACAATGCGAACACCAACAAGGTGCTGTCGTCGCTGAACACCGCGTCGAGCACGCTGCGTTCGCAGGCCTCGGCGTTGGGCTCGAACCTGTCGATCGTGCAGACCCGTCAGGACTTCTCGAAGAACCTGATCAACGTGCTGCAGACCGGCTCGTCCAACCTTACGCTGGCCGACACCAACGAGGAAGCGGCCAACAGCCAGGCGCTGTCGACCCGCCAGTCGATCGCGGTGTCCGCGCTGTCGCTGGCCAACTCGTCGCAGCAGAGTGTGCTGCAGCTACTGCGTTAACGACCTCGAACGGGTCGGCGGCGGCATGGACGCCGCCGCCGACTCGCCGCACTGAGACAAGGAGATGAGACAATGACGGCCACCGAGATGCTTCAAACTGGCGCTGCTGCGAAGAAGCGTCCAACTCGGGGGGCGTCGTCTGGCCTGAAAGTCACGCTGAAGCCGTTCGAACGGATCGAGATCGGCCCGCTGACGCTGATCAACGGCTGGACCGAATCGTCGACGTTCTCAATTGAGGGCCTCGCGCCGGTGCTGCGCCAGGCCAACTTCATGCCCGAAGATCGCGCCGACACCAGTCTGCGGCAGGTCTATTTGTGCTTGCAGAGACTGTATCTGCGACGCGACGGCACCAGCATCGAACAATACAGCGTGAAGGCTGAGCAACTCCTCCAGGAGATGCCCGCCGCCGCCGAGACAATCCGCAAGGCAGGCGAGGCCATCGCCGAAGGCCGACTCTACGCGGCGCTGAAAGCCTATCGCGATCTGCTCGATACGACCGAGCCCGACAAGGCATGGTCGGCAACAGCCACAGAATCAGCTCCGCTGAAGCAGGGCCATTCGCAAAAGCCGCTATCGGTTGAATTCGTGCGTGATCGCCGGCGCTATCGCGCTGCCAGCGCGAGCGCGTCAGCTGGCTAGTTGCGTGAATCGTCATCGCCAAAATTGGGGATGACGACTCTCTTCGGCCAAACTTACTGTCTAGTAGAATTACGAGTCCCGCCACGCATCGCTCTGTCCGTTGCAGGGACACATCGCGAGTCAGTCAAGCGTGCTTGCCCGTATCAAACTGTCGGAGATCATCAAAGGGGTCGGGATCAGTGCCGTCGTCGTTGACCGATCCGGCAAGATTCTCGAGGTCAGCGAGGGATGGACCGGTCTCGGTTCGGCAAGAACGGCGATCAAGCTCGGCAAGAGCTATTTCGAAACCTGCATTCGACCGGACCGGCATTCGCTTGATCTGTTGCGCGGCTTCAAGAATCTCGCCGAGAACAGCATCGATTTCTTCGCAACGGTGAGTTGGCGGGAGGAAGCTGGCGAGCGGAAGCACTTCTTGATCGCCGCGATGCCGCGAACCGACGCGTCAGGCACGATCCTCGTGTTGCACATCGATCTTTCGGTGCTGCTCGGGGGGCGGCAGGAGCTCTCCGCGCTGATGATCGGGCAGGGCGCCGCTGCTGCGGCTCAAGCAGAAACTGCGTTGCTGGGAGTCGTCCGCGGAGCGATCGTCGATGCCCTCGCGGCATCGCAGGCGCGGCCTTCAAATTTGCCGATGCCCCGACATCGGCCTGAGGATCCAGCCCTCGACGAACTGACGCGCCCCCAAATCGAACTGCTGTCGTATCTGGCGAACGGGATGAGCAACCGGCAGATCGCCAAGGAACGGGGCATGAGCATCAACACCGTCAAATCCCAAGTTGCGACCGTCATTCAAAAGCTGAACGTGACCAATCGAACGCAGGCCGCACTTTTCGCGGTTCGCAACAGCGCCGCTTTGGGATTGCAGGTTCACGCATAGGCCGAATTGCGCGCAACCCAGCTATGCAGCCATCAACAGGCGGCCGCGCGATTCAGCGATTATTCAAGCGCGCCGCTTGCGTCAGTCGACCCGACTCCGGGAAAGGACAGATGCGATCCGCGCAATAGAGCTGTTTTGTCGCGCCATCTCGTATTTGGTTTGTGCTAGTGAGCCTTTGATTGCAGGTTGTCCTGCCCCACATTCGAGACTGAATTTCGGTGTCGAGAATGCTGCGATGAACACGCAGTCGAAATGCTCCGCGTAGCTATGTTGAAAAAGCGGTCGGATGCTCGTCAACCGGCACCCTGCAATCCCGACGAATGGATGACCGCTGTTGACGCGGGAACACGCGTCTTGGCAGGTGCGCTGGATTCCTTGTCCATCCACACCATCGTCCTCGACGGCAGTGGCCGCTGCTCCCAGGTCTCGCCGTATGCTGAGACACTGCTAGCGGACAGCACGGTGCTGACGATTCGCCAGAATCGCCTCCGCCGCAGTCAATCGTCACGAGCCGTCGCCGACTGTCGATGCGCCGGTGGCCCGATCGAAATCGATCAAGATCTGCAGCCGTGCATCGACTGCGTGACGCGATCGGCGTCGGCGCGCGACCTTGGTTCGTCAGCCTGTTCGATCTCAGTCAGTGGAGACCGTGGTCTCGTCCTGCATCTTCGACTGTCGTCGATTCCTTCCAACGCGGACGAGACCTCATTCGCCGCCGCCGCGATCCTGGTGATCGAGTCGCAGACGTTGACGAACTCGGCCGAGCTGTTGCCCGACGTTGCCGTGTTGCTGACTGCGGCGGAAAGGGAGGTTGCAACGGAATTGCTGAGCGGCCGGCGCCCCGCCGAAATTGCACTTCGAAGAAGCGTTTCCATCGGAACGATTCGATCGCAGATCAAACGAATCTACGCGAAACTGGAAGTCTCAGGATTCGTCGAGTTCATTGCGAGAGCAAGACGCTGAATCTTCTGCCCAAGTGGGCAGGTGGAGCCGCCCGGAACGGTTTTGGAAATCTGAACAGGCGTGGCGGAAGGGGTAGGCCGCCCGGACAGAACCGGAGGATTGGCACCGATACTACAACGAAGAACGCCCCACATGATGTAATCGGGCAAAGAGCCCCGATTGATTTGATCAACCGCGATGGCGCCACCAGCCCGCCATCGTGACAGAGCCGGAAAAACTCTAACCGCCGGTGGTCCAAAGTTCGGTCTCAGAGCAAAAATGCCGAGGCTCTAACTGGAGCTGGATGAAAGTTTAGGGGCAGGTCAGCGGCAATGCCGCGCGTTCCCCTCAGCCGAACGTCACGGAATCGCCGTTGCCGACGTACAGGTCGCTGATCGAGCCATCGCGGCCACTGCCGCGCACGACAGGATAGCCGAGGTCGATCATCAGTCTGACGGCCGGAAGTCCGGTACAGTGATTGCAGGCAATACGCTTGAGCCGATACTTGCTCATGTCGCGAACGATGGCCTCCGTTGCAGGCGCCAACGGTCCAAAAGGGGCGAGATGAAGGCCGCCGTAAAGGCCATAGAAATCCGTTCCATCGACCAGATGGTCGCGGGCAAAAGCCATGATGCGATCGACCGAATGGTGGCCACAGCCGGTGACGGCTACCAGGCCCTTGTCTTCGACCCGAACGTAGAGCGATTGCTCGCCTTCAATGCCGAGCATGATTGGAAGGTCAAAGCCAACGGCGGCCAGTCCGGGCATCAGCACATGAACGCGGCCGGTTTCGAGCCGGATCAGTTCGCCTTGATGGGGCGCGGCGTTGCTCGCATGGGCATCGGGGAATTCAATGCCGGCGATGAAGTGGCAGGCGTCGTCGGTGAAGGTCGAGGGGATATAGATCGAAACGTCGGGCTTCAGCTCCAGCACCGCTTGCAGGCCGAACAGATGATCCATGTGCTCATGGGTAAGAAATACGCCTTCGATCTTGCCCGTACGCAGCAATCGGTCGACGCCAGTCGCGGCAAAGCGGGCGCGCATATAGTCTCTGTTCCAACCTGAATCGATCAACAGTCGCCGGTGCGAACCGTCGAGATCTTCGACTTCGAGCAAGCTACAGCTGCCGCGCGCGTTTTCCTCGCGCCAGGGAATATGCCATTGATTTGCCGCGATGCCGCCGCTGCCAGCGATGTCCTGCATCAATGTATCATTGCTGGACCAACCGATCTCCGAGACGCAGGTCAGTTTGACCGCTCGGCAGGCGCCGAAGTCGATCTTTTCGGCGGTAGTCCGAGAGCTATCAGGCATGTTGGCCTCCACCACAGTGCAAAGCCGTCGCTGCGCTTCGACAATCAGCGTTTCTTTGCTCGATAAATCGTACCCGACTCCTCGACAATCTACTTCCCTGGTCCGCCACCGCCTGTGACTCGGTCACAGACGGAGGAAGCGGCGTACGAATATTCTTGAAGCTGAAACAATCGGTTGTGAAGGATCGCGCGGGCGAACCGATCCAAGAGGATGAAGAGTGGCGCGGCCCCCGGGTCTGCTGTCCAGGCTGTTCGGCCACTGAAGTGCGGGCAGATATTGCTCGGTCGTGGGGCTGGAAAGCGAAAGGACTTAACAATGGATATGCACATCGTCTGCGGGAAATGCGCAGCGACGAACCGCGTTCCGGCCGGCCGTCCCGCAGCCACTGCAAAATGCGGCAAGTGCAGGCAGGTCTTGTTCGCCGGGCACTCGGCAGAAGTCGACGGCCAAACCTTCGACCGCCATATTGGGCACGACACTATCCCGGTGCTCGTCGACGTCTGGGCGCCTTGGTGCGGGCCCTGCCGCGCGATGGCGCCGGCCTACGAGGCGGCGGCTCGCGAACTCGAACCCGATGTTCGACTGCTCAAGCTCAATTCCGACGTCGAACAGAGCGTCGCTACCCGGCTCAGGATCAACAGCATTCCCACCATGATCCTCTTCCAAGGCGGGCGCGAGATCGGCCGGCAATCGGGAGCGATGTCAGCTAATCAGATCGTACAGTGGGTACGCCAGCTTGTGCCCTGAACTTTCTCACAACATCAGCGCGAAGGATTTTGCGTGTAGTTTTCGTCACAAAGGACAATGGCCAGTTGCGCGATAGGCGTGACGACCGCACTCGATCAACGTATACCGTATAGAGGATATTCATGCCCCCGAAATTGTTTCTCGCGATCCTCGCCGGCGCCGCCGTTGCGGTGGTGCTGGTCTCCTCCCGTCCCAAAGCTGTGGACGAGGTGGCGCTTCAAGCGGAGGCAGCCGTGTTGACGAAGGACTTCGGCGCGTCGCTGCTCGGCATTCTCAAGGGGGCGCTCGAGACTTCGGGTCCGGAGGGCGCCGTTGACTTCTGCAACAAGGAAGCGCCCACCATCGCCGAAGGGGCGTCCAAACGCAGCGGGTGGAAGATCGCCCGCACCAGCCTGAAACCACGCAACCCAGCCTCTGCGCCGGACGAATTCGAGCGCGCCGTGATGACCGAATTTGTCGCCCGTATCGCCGCCGGCGAGCCGGCCGTCTCGCTGAAGCGCGCCGAGATTGTTGAGCACGACGGCCAACGCAGCTTCCGCTATGTCCAAGCGATCCCCACCGCCGAACTGTGCCTCACTTGCCACGGCAGCGAGCTGAAGCCGGCGGTGGCCGCCAAGATCAAGCAACTTTACCCCGCTGATCAGGCGACGGGTTTTAGGGCGGGTGACATGCGCGGGATTTTTACGCTCCGCAGAGAGCTGTGAGGTCGTCGCGAAGTTGCTCGCGCCAGGCGAGTAAGTGGGGCCGGTCGTCGCAATCAAAGCCGCAATGTTGTCATCGAGATGTCGGTGATCGCGGCGGAAGAAGAGGCGGCGCGAGGACGCGTGGTAGCCTTGCAGATGCCGGAGGATTTCGCGGCGGCGTGAACCAGGTAGCCTAGCCATCGCGGAGATGAGGATGACGCTCGCGACAGCCGTCGGCCGGCGGTATAAGTCTGGCCGAGGCGTATAGAGCGAAGGGATTCCCATGGATCCGGTCAAGGCCGATGGCGTCGTCACCGCCAAGAATGTCGACCTGTCGACCTGCGACCGCGAACTCGTGCAGTATCCGGAGGCGATCCAGCCGCACGGCGCCATGCTCACGGTCGACGATCAGTCGCACCTGATCATGCACGCCAGCGCCAATTGCGCCGAATTCCTCGGCAAGCCGCTCGAGGCCGTGGTCGGGTCGACGGTCGCCGCGGTGCTGGGACCGGCTTGGCGTGACCTGACGGCAACGCTGCACCGGATGCCGCTCGACAGCGGACCGGTCAATATTGCCCGCGAATCGTTCGTCGGAACGGAGAGGGGCTTCAATCTGTTCGCCCATCGCTGCGGCGGACTGATCATTCTCGAGTTGGAGAAATCCGCGGCGGATGGCTCCGGTGTCAGTCCCAATCTCTATTCGGAGGTGCGGGCCGACCTGGCACGGCTGCAGGATGCCAATAGCCTGAAGGACTTCTTCGACCTCGCGGTCGCGCGGATTCGAGCCTTCACCGGCTACGACCGGGTGATGGCCTATCGCTTCGATGTGGACGGCAGCGGTCACGTCATCGCCGAGGCCAAGCGCGGCGACCTCGAGGCCTATCTCGGGCTGCACTATCCCGCGACCGACATCCCGGCTCCGGCGCGCCGGCTGTTTTCGCTGAGCTGGGTACGGCACTTGCCGGATGTGGACTACACCCCGGTGCCGTTAATCGCGGCAAAGAACCTTCTGGTCCCCGGCCCGGTGGACATGAGCGTCGCCAGCCTTCGCAGCGTTTCGGTGATGTACACCGGTTACCTAAAAAATATGGATGTGCGTTCGACCCTGGTGATGCCGCTGGTCAAGGAGGGCAAGCTGTGGGGGCTGATCTCTGCCATGCACCATGCCGCGCCGCGCCACATCACCCACGAGACCCGCATGGCGGCCGAATTCCTGGCTCATACGCTGTCTCTCCTGATGTCCGCCAAGGAGGACGCCGAACTGTTCGGCCTGATCACGGCGATGAAGGCCACATCGGACCGGCTGATCCGCGCTCTCGCCGTCGACGCCAACGTCGCCAGGGCGCTACGCGCGCCGGATGCGCTGCAACTGCTCTCGACCCAGGTCGAAGCCGGTGGCGTCGCGATTATCTCCGATCAGAACGTGACGTTGAGCGGCAAGACGCCGTCGCGCGACGAAGTGCGCGACCTCGCGGGATGGCTCACTGACCGCACCTCGCCGCTGTTCGCAACCGACCGGCTGCCATCGCTCTACGCGCCGGGCGAGGCTTTTGCCCGCGATGCCAGTGGCGTGCTGGCCGTACGGATCTCGCCCAAGCTGCCGGACCTCGTGCTGTGGTTTCGTCCCGAGCAAGTCGAGATCGTTGCGTGGGCCGGAGATCCCCACAAGCCGGTCGACGTCAGCGAAGCCGACGGTATGTTGCGGCTCAGGCCGAGGAATTCGTTCGCGCTGTGGAAGGAGAGCGTCCGGAACCGCTCAATCCCATGGCGGGACGACGAGAAGGAGGCGGTCGCCCGCCTCGCCGCGGCGATCGGCGACATCGTTGCCGAACGCGCCACCAGGGTTGAACGGATCAGCCGCGAGCTCGGCGGTGCGCGATCCGAACTCGGCCACTATGCGGACACGGCGTCCCACGAGCTGAAGGAACATCTCAGGGGCATCCACCACCTCACGACGGCTCTGCGACGCCGACACGGAGACGTGCTCGACGACGAAGGCCAGCAGCAGGTCGTGACCATCCTGAAGTTGACGCAACGGATGGAAAGTCTAGTCGACGCTCTGCTCGAGCAGGCGCAGACCAGCCGATCCGAGCTCGCGCTGCAGACCGCAGATCTGGACGCCGTTGTCGACGAGGCGATGCTGCCCTTTGCCCGCCAGTTCGCCGAGGAGAATATCGAAATCCGCCGTCCCGGACCGTTGGGCACAGCGACCTGCAACAAAGAATGGGTCGGCGAGGTATTCTCCAATCTGATCGGCAATGCGATCAAGTACAACGATAAACCCGCGCGATGGATCGAGATCGGCGTCGAGCAGGGCCATCCGGCGCGCTACTACGTCCGGGACAACGGAATTGGGATCGAGGAGACCGACCAGCAACTCATCTTCCAGATGTTTCACCGTCTGAACGAGCCCGAGCAATATGGCGGCGGCGCCGGCGTCGGCCTGGCGATGACGCGAAAGATCATCGAACGTCACGGCGGACGGATTTGGGTCCGTTCCAGGCCGGGCGATGGTTCGACTTTCTACTTCACCCTCAGCCCGGACGACGGCAACGGCATCTGACATGATCCGACTTCGCCAGCCAAACATTAATTCGCTCGAGCGGACTGCCGTTGCTGGTGCGGGCGTTCGGGGGCAGCGCGGTGGGTAACGTCACGTTCATCGCGCTGCGGCGGCTGCGCGCTCCCTTGATCCTGATCGTGCTGGTGTTCGCGCTGTCGACGCTGGGGCTGGTCCTGATCCCGGGCGTCGATGCCGAAGGCCGGCCGTGGCGAATGACGCTGTTCGAGGCGTTCTATTTCGTCACCTACACCGCAACCACGATCGGTTTCGGCGAGCTTCCCCACGCTTTCACCGATCAGCAGCGCGTGTTCGTGACGGCGATCATCTACCTGTCGGTGGTGGGATGGGCCTATCTGCTCGGGTCGCTGCTGAGCCTTGTTCAGGAGAAGGCGTTCCAGCAGGCCCTGATCAACCGGCGATTTCGGCGGGCCGTCGAACAGCTCGGCAAGCCGTTCTATCTGATCTGCGGCCTCGGCGACACCGGCATGACCGTGGTCCGCGCGCTCCAGCAACTCGGCTGCCACGTCACAGCAATCGACAAGGACGAACGCAAGATCCAGCAGCTCGAGATCGACGGTCTGTCGAACGCCACGCCCGCCATCGTCGCCGACGCCCGATCCCCCGAAACACTGACGGCGGCGGGGCTGATGAAACCGGAATGCAAGGGCGTGCTGACGCTCTGCAACGACGACGAGGCCAATCTCGCGGCCGCGATCTCCGCCTCCATCTTGCGTCCAGGACTTCCCGTCATCGGCCGGGCCGATACGCCGGCGACCGCCAGTTCGATGGCGTCGCTCGGCACCTTCCGGGTGATCAATCCCTTCCGCGAATTCGGCGGACATCTGGCGCGGGCGATGCGCGCTCCCGACGTTTATCGGCTCATCACCTGGCTGACGAGTGCGCCGGGCGCGTATCTGTTTCCAAGTTCGCCGACCCGGATTCCGGCGGCGCCGGGGCACTGGATCGTGTGCGGCTACGGCCGGTTCGGCCAGGAAGTCGTCGCCGCCGTTCAGCGCGGCGGCTTTACGGCGACGGTGGTCGATCCGGCCGGTCCGCGGATCGATGGTCATCACGCCATCAAGGGGCGCGGCGCTGACGTCGCCGTTCTCGACGAAGCCGGCATCGACAGAGCATCCGGCATCGTTGCCGGCACCGACGACGACGCCGAGAACTTGGCGATCGGAATCGCGGCGCGCCGGCTCAAGCCGGACATCTTCATCATTGCGAGGCAGAATCTCCGTTCCAGTCGCATGCTGTTCACGAAATTCGGCGCGAACATCACGATGGTTCCCAGCGAGATCGTCGCCAATCAATGCATTGCGGCCCTTCGTACCCCGCTGTTGGCCGACTTCCTCGATGCCGTCAGAGCCAAGGATGATCTGTGGGCCTATGCGCTGTCCGAACGATTGCGCGCCGCGGTCGGCAACGAAACGCCGCGGTTCTGGAGCGTGACCTTCGATCGCAACGAGGCTCCGGGCCTGATCGCAGTGATGGACGGCCCTCAGCCGGTCACCGTTGCCGATCTCTTGAAGGAGGGCGGCTCGAAAACGGCGGGTGCGCTGGATAGCCGGAGCCAGCCGCTGGTTCTGAGGGTGCTACGTGCGACCACGGTCCATGAGATGCCGGCCCCGGATTTCGAGCTGATAGTTGGGGATCAATTGCTATGTGCGGGATCGGCGATGGCGGAAGCCAGCCAGCAAAGCTTGCTTCAGAGCCCGCTCGCCAGCGCTTGGAGCCTCGGCGATCGGATGGGGCCGGCGGACCGACCCTGGCGGAAAATTACACGGGCGCTGGGGCTGGAGAAGTGAGCCGCAAAGGGCAAGTCGGTATTCGTCGAGATGGGCCCTGTTGTTAAGACGTACCGGTGGACGACGTCGAAACACTGAACTCCGTTGAAAGACTTGGAAATGACGGACCGCAGCGACATTCAATTCTAGGACCGGGTAGCTGACAGGTACGCGGCACGCCCGATCAAGGACACGGTGGCCTGCTGTTGAGCAAGACGTTCTGCTTCGGCGGCGATGAACATCGTGCTGCGCCGCGCGATCATTTCTGCGCTTCAGACGGTCAGGTTCGTGCCTCCGGTGACCGTTTTCTCGGCAGAGTGTCTTCGCCAAGCCATTGTCGGGCGGGGTTCGACGTCGAGACCGTCCGTAGCTTCGGGCGCAATCGCCATAGCCACTATATCGTCGCGCGGACCGGTGCGTGGCGGCAATGATGAAGTTGGGCAGATGGCGAGGCGGTCGATGTTTTCAAAGCGAATATGATCGAGGCCGACCGGTTTCGCGCTGAGCATTCGGAGGTCGCGTTGCGGCAGCCGCAACAGCGCAAGGCGGAGATGAACGAACTCGCTCACAAGTTTGAGGCGGCGGTCGGCCAGATTGTCGAAACGGTGACTTCAGCGTCGACAGAGCGGGAAGCATCCGCTGCTGCACTGACGTCGACGGCCGAGCGGTCGTTGAATTTGGCCACCGCCGTTGCTTCGGCTTCGGAGGAAGCTTCGACGAACGTGCAATCGGTGGCGTCAGCGGCGAAAGAGATGACCTCGTCAGTCAACGAGATTGGCCACATCAACTACGTGCCGCGCGGCGCCACGGAGACCGAATCGGCTTCGACCAACGTTCTCGCCGGCGCGCATTCGCTGTCCGACGAGAGCAGCCGGCTGATGGTTGAGGTCGATAGAGTCCTGGAATCGGTGCGCGCTGCCTGAGCGGCACGCTGCCTCGGTCGAGTTGGGTTGAAGGTCAGTGAGGAACAGGGTGCGCTCCGGCACGGCCGGTTTGGTGACATCATCACAGATCATCTTCGCCAGACCGCATTATATCTCACGGTCGGAAAAATCGGCAGTCGGTCGCCCCTGAAAACACAAAACCGCGCTGTGCAAACGCGGTGGTACCAGTTTTCGATCTGCTCTTCGCGTATTCCGTTCAGAGATAGAGCAAATCTCCCTTTTCCCCGGGCCTGGTGTGGTGCGGGCGAGACCCGGAGGTTGAGGCAGTCCGACGCTGGTGGAGTGTCGCGAAAGACGACAGGCCGATCGCGGCGCGCGACGGTCATTGAAACGGGAGGTCGACGTGGATTGGAAGCACGACAGTCTCGCCTCGCGGCGGATGATCCTGGGCCTGGCTGCAGGCGCCGTTGCGACGGCGTCGCTCGGGCGGTCGGCAATGGCCCAGCGCATCAAGACCAAGGCCCGGATCGTGATCATCGGAGCCGGCGCAGCTGGCACCGCGATCGCCAACCGGCTGGCTTTGCGATTGCAGGACGCCACGATCACCGTCATCGACGGGCGTCGCAATCATGTCTATCAGCCTGGACTGTCGTTGGTCGCCGCCGGGCTTCGTCCTGCCGCCTATGTGGTGTCGCGAACGACGGATTGGCTGCTGCCGGGCGTCACGCTGATCGAGGAGCCGGCCTTGGCGATCGATCCGGTGGCCAAGACTGTGGCAACGGCAGGCCGCAACACCCTCCCATATGACTACCTGATCGTCGCGCCCGGCCTGGTGCTGGACCACGAGGCGATCGAGGGCTTCTCGCTCGACCTGGTCGGCAGCAACGGCATCGGCGCGCTCTATGCGGGTCCCGAATATGCGGCCAGGACCTGGGCGGCCGCATCGCGCTTCGCGGAGAAAGGCGGCGTCGGGGTGTTCACCCGCCCGGCCACCGAAATGAAATGCGCCGGCGCGCCGCTGAAACACACGTTTCTGATCGACGACATCGCCAGCCGCGCCGTCGGAGCGGGGCGCTACAAGATCACTTATGCGGCCAGCGCGGACTCCTTGTTCAGTGTGCCGATCGTATCGGAAAAGGTGCGGATGCTGTTCGATGAGCGCGGCATCAAGGCAAGCTACAACCATGTCTTGAAGGCGGTCGATCCGGGACGCAGGATCGCGACCTTTACCACCCCGACCGGTGACAAGGAGCTCAACTACGACTATCTCCACGTTATTCCGCCGCAACGCGCGCCGGGGGTGATCCGCCAGTCCGGGCTGTCATGGGCCGAGAAGTGGAAAGATCAGGGCTGGGTCGAGGTCGACCAGGCGACGCTGCGCCACCGGCGTTTTCCTGAGGTGTTTGCGCTGGGCGACGTCGCCGGCGTTCCCAAAGGCAAGACGGCGGCGTCGGTGAAGTGGCAGGTGCCGGTGGTCGAGGATCATTTGGTCGCCGCCATTCAGGGGCGCGAGGGAACCCAGACATTCAATGGCTACACTTCTTGCCCGCTGATGACGCGGGTCGGCCGCGCGATGCTGGTTGAGTTCGACTACAAGAGCAATCTGGCGCCGTCGTTCCCGGGTGTGATCGCGCCGCTGGAGGAACTGTGGATCAGTTGGCTGATGAAGGAGGTTGCGCTGCGGGCGACCTATAACGCCATGCTGCGTGGTAAGGCCTGAGGGGAGGGCGCGATGAAGGATCTGACTCTTGAAACGTTGGTCGCGGTGTTCGAAGAACTCTACGGCGCCACGCTGTTCTGGTCGCTGGTAGCGGTCGCGGCGCTGGTGACGGCGGGCTATCTCTATGTGCTGATCCGTGACCGGGCGATGTCGATGCGGCGGTTTCTGTGGGCGCAACTGTCGATGCCGTTTGGGGCGATTGCCGCGGTGTTGTTCGTCCTGGCATTCACGCATTCCGGCCTTGGCGACCTTGGAGGTCCGATCGATTGGATCGTGTTGTTCGGCGTTGCGTTGTTGGGGGCCGGCGGCACGGCGATTTTGGTCTACACGTCGCAGACACTGTTGCGGGCGAGCCCGGTTGTGATCAGGCGGCGCGGTTCGCTGTAGGCCGAGGATCGCATAGTCCAAGAGTCGGTCTCGGCAACAGACCGGCTTCAGGTAATCAATGCATCCGATGGCCGGGCTTTGATCCGGTCGTCGACGATTTCACCCGGCATCGCGCCGGATCAACCGGCGGAACGTTTCACATGGATGCTTTCCAGGATCACTATCCTGAAAACGTCGCGCATTGCTTCGGCTGCGGGCGATTGAACCACGAGGGCCACCAGATCAAGACCGCCTGGGAGGGCGAGGAGACGGTCACCCATTTCACCCCGGAATCCTATCACATCGCGGTTCCAGGCTTCGTCTATGGCGGGCTGATCGCCTCGCTGGTGGATTGTCACAGCACGGCGACGGCCGCCGCCGCGATGTATCGCAGCGAAGGCCGCAGCCTCGACAGCCAGCCTGCCTTCCGCTTTGTCACCGGCTCGCTGCACGTCGATTTCCTCAAGCCAACACCGCTCGACGGCGCGCTCGAACTGCGCGGGCGGGTGACGGAAATTAAGGGTCGCAAAGTGGTGGTCGAGACTTCTGTGCTGGCCGCTGGGCAACTCACCGCGCGCGGACATGTCGTTGCCATCCAAATGCCCGACGATTTCGGCGCGCCGCAGGCTCCGTGAGGCTTCATCCGATTCCGGAACAGCACGCTGGAAATGGTCTGGAATAGCATGATCGCTTATTTCCGGGCACGGCGATCATTCGCTGCGGTCGTCTAGAGCCGAGCCCCGACAAGAAGTGTACGGCGGGGCTCGGCCGAAGTGGAAGTTAGAGCGTGCGCTTGGAGAAATACCAATCCGTGGTTTCGAGTCCTTCGGACATCCGCGTAGCGACTTCGGCGACGGTCTTGGGCGGGCCGACCATGATCTTCTCCCCGGGCTGCCAACCTCGGGCGTGGCGACGTCGTTGCTGAGGCTGGTCTGCAGACCCTGTATCAGGCGCAGGATCTCCGCCACGCTGCGCCCGTTGGTTATCGGATAATAGACCATCGCGCGCAGGATGCCGTCATGAAGGTGGCGCGCACCGCGGAGGTGTCAGACGCGTCGGGATGAATCCTCCCATAGGCTTTAGCCACGGTCATCGACAGATCCTCGATGACCAATTGCCGGAGCCCGATGCGTCCGGCACGCGTATCCTCCAAGTGCCGCTGAATAGCCTTTGCCCCATCCCCACCCTCGAGCAGGACGATCGCCAGATCGGCCTGGCCTGGCGCCAGCAATCGGCGCGCTCGGAAGCGTTCATCGAGATGGGCCATCTGTTGAGAGATTGGGCCGCGGCGAATGTGAAAGCGTTCAAGGAACGCTAGTTCGCCGCGCCACCCGCTTCCAAATCTCCAAAAGCCTTGGTCCGAGAAGGACCGGAGGGCGATGTCGCCGCGAAGTTGCTGAAAGCGGTTTTTCAAAGATATGTCTTCATAAGCGAAAGATATATCTTTATATCGACTGCCGGGCGGTGTATCTAAGATATATCTTAGAGGAGGACTTTATGAACATGTCAGAACACAATTCCCAGGGAGCCGACGCCTCTCCAGGCGGATTTCGCGGTGGTCGGGGCGGCGCTGGTGGGCGTGACATGGGCGGGCAAGGAATGGGCGGGAGCGGCGTGGGCCGTCGGGGCATGCGCGCCGGCCGGATGCTCGGTCAGGGCGATCTAAAGCTCCTGGCGCTGGCGTTGATCGCCGAGTTGCCCCGTCACGGTTACGACATCATCAAGGTCGTGGAGGAAGCTACCGGCGGCAACTATGCGCCGAGTTCCAGCCTGGTCTATCCGACCCTCACTTTGCTTGAAGAGCTCGGTCACCTCAGGTCGCAATCCGAGGGGAGCAAGAAGCTCTATGTCATCACCGACGAGGGGCAGGCTCATCTCGCCGCCAATCGCACGGTCGCCGACGTGGCTTTCAAGCGGCTCGCGGCATACCGAAAACGCGGGTCGCTGCCGTGCCGGCATCATCGCGATGCCGAGCCCAACGAGGTTGAACACGCCGGATTGCCAGCGCTGATGCGCGCGGCGCTCGACAATCTGAGCGACGTCGCCGGCAAGCGGATCCTCCAGGATCCAGCAACCGAAGCGGAGTTGGTGGCGATCGTCGCGCGGGTGGCCGGCGAACTTCGCAAGGTCTAAGCCGGTTCAAAGCGCTAGTGAGACCTCGATCGGAACGGCGGGCAATTGCCCTCGATCGTTTCTCTCCGACACAATGTTCGCATCGGCACTGGCTGATCCTGTGGCTCGCGCCCGCGTCTCCTCTTCGGGCCTACGACACGACACGGCCGCGCGATTTCGCGCGGCGTGCCCTCCCGGCGGCGCTCGATTGGATTGAAGAAAATGAACGCATCATGGCCCGGCAGGAAAACGCCACGCTTTCGGATGTTCGAAGGAGCACATGGTATCGATTTGCCGAAGCGAAGGGCCTTGGCAATCGCCGAACCGTCCCATGCTCAACTCGATGGCGAGGTCTGCGATGGCATCCATCGCATGCTCGTCCGGGTCTACTACGAAGACACCGATTTCTCCGGAATCGTCTACCACGCCAACTATCTCCGCTTTCTTGAAAGAGGTCGCAGCAACTATCTTCGATTGCTCGGCGCCGACCAGCGAGCGCTGTTCGCGGACGGCAGCGGCGCACCAGGATACGCGTTCGTCGTTCGTGCCATGCAACTTGAGTTTCTCAAGTCGGCAAGGATGGACGACGTGCTTGAGGTCGTCACGACGCCGCTCGAGGTCAAGGGCGCTTCGATCACGATGGGGCAGCAAATCCTTCGCGGCGGGATCGTCCTGTGCGACGCCAAGGTCAAGATCGCCTTCGTCACGGGCGGGCGGGCGCGCCCGATTCCGAGAAGAATCCGGGCCGCGATGGCCACCGGTCGTGTCGTCCCTAGCTCTCCGTTTTCAATCGCCATCGTGCCGACATCAGATTCGGACGGAAAGCCATCATGCTGATCGCCGTCGCCAGCCAGAATTTTTGGACCGTCACCGCTCATGCCGGCAAGAGCCGCCGCTTCCTGGTGTTTAAAGTCGCACCGTGCCGGGCTCCTTTGGAGGTCGACCGGTTGGAGTTGCCGAAGGAACTAACGATTCACGAGTTCAAGGGGGAGGGTGCCCATCCGCTCGATGCGGTGGACATCGTGATCGCAGGCAGCGTTGGGACGGGATTTGTCAGCCGGATGGCCGAGCGCGGCGTGCGTGCGGTCGCGACCTCTGAAATCAATCCGGCGATCGCTGTCGCACGCTTTGTCGTCGGGACGCTCACCCCGCCGCCGACGCACCTGCAATTTGAAAACGACAACTGCGAATGCCGGTGTAGCTGAGATCGCCGGCGCAAAGTCTGCTGGTGCTCGTCCACGCACGCTGAATGAACCGATCGAGTGTCCGTCTCGGCTGGTGGTATTGAGCGCGGAACCACATTTTGTTTTTTGCGTCCAACACCTAAACGTCGCCGGCAAGTGAGATAGATCAATGGTTTCAGGCGATCTTGCGCTATTCTCAGTGCAACGTTGTTCTTCGGCGGACATGCGTCGGCAACAGGAGAACTGAAATGCGGTATGTTCAGAGCTGTGCGGCTCTAGCACTCATCGCGGCCACCACGTTTGGTGGTGCGGCGTTCGCGCAAAAAGGTACCGGCGAGGCGACCGGGATGGCGCAGCGCGCTGAAAAGCCCGCGATCATCTCGATGTCAGGAACCGTCAAGGATACGAAGATCGGTCCCTGCAAACTGACCACGGGGCGGAGCGCGGAAGGCGCTCATCTGATCGTCCAGTCACAAGACAAGGTCGTCAACCTTCACCTCGGTCCGTCCGAGGCCGTGGGCGATGTGCTGAAAGCGGCGCCCGTGGGGCAGCAGATCACATTCGAGGCCTTCCGGACTGATCGTATGCCGCCTGATGCCTACGTCGCCAAGTCAGTGAAGACCGCCGACCAGACGTTCACGCTCCGTGGTGACAACCTCAGTCCAAGTTGGGCGCGTGGTCGGGGCGGCGGACGTGGACAAGGAATGGGTCGCGGGTTCGGCGGCTGCTTCTGAACAGTGGGAGCATTGGAGTTGGGAGCAACGAAAGCGAAAGCAGAGGGCGGAGCGTTAAGGCGCGCCGTTTTCTCGGCGTTGCTCCTGGGACTATCCGCGACAGCTGTGGCCGCCGCAGACAATTTACGGACGGTGATCGAGCTGCCGCCCGAAGTGCGGACGCAGTTTCTGGAGCACATGCGAACCCACATGACGTCGCTCGACAACGTCATCCAGTTGATAGCGGACGGCAAGCTCAAGGAGGCCAGGGTTCTCGCGCGCAGCGAGATGGCAATCGGCCAAGGCTCGGGACTCGGCCGGCATATGCCGCGTGAATTCCGGGAAATCGGTTTGAGTTTCACCGTGCGGCGGACGACTTTGCGCGAGTAACAGACGAGATGGTTGAACCTTTCGATGCGCAGGGATGGCAGAAGGTGGTCGCTAGCCTCGGCAAGATAACGATGCGCTGCAACGGTTGCCACGTGGCGTTTCGCGTCAAATGATGCAGTTACATCCTGCCGTGTAACCGAGCCACTATTCGTCCGAGCGCTGCGGCCTGATGAAGATGCTGGCGCCATATTGCGGCAACTACATGCGGCAACGCGATTCCCAACATCGCAACGAGAATCATGTCTTGCGCGCTCGACAAGCTCTTGGCGAGGTGGTCCGTCTGGCCGAGCAGACGAGGAATATCGAGAAGCGTATTGCCACTTCCAGGCGCCAGCACCGAGCTCAGCGTCGCCAGCAATACTGCGATCAGCCGCGGGCACAGCAGACGGTGGATGACCTTGGCGACAAAATCGAGGGCGATGAAACCGACAAATGTCGCCCAGTTGAGAAGAGATACGAGGGCGTCGTGCTCGATCGTCTCTTTGCCTGCGGTTCTGACGGAAATCATCTGCTCGTCGCAATTCTCTGAGGCGGCGCGGAAGGCCGCACGACGTTATCCGTTTCTACCTACCATTGCCGCACTCCGGTCTGTGACGATGTCACCCCCGTCCGTCGATGTCCAACTAGCTGCCGCAGAGCGGTTTCGCGCAGATCATGAAGGGTTTACTTAGCTCGATGCAGATGTCCGACAGGCGATCAATCAGAGAACGTGTCGGGGCGCTGAGAAATCTGCGGCCCTTCATCGCGATGGTCTGGCGCACCAGCCCGTCGCTGACACTGACCTCGCTCTTGCTTCGCCTATTGCGGGCGGTGCTTCCGGTGGCGACGCTGTTCGTCGGCAAGCTGATCATCGACGAAGTGGTGCTGCTGGTGCAATTGCCCGACAAGCCTGGCACGTTCGGGCAGTGGCTGGAGGGAGGCCTTCTCAACCGGTTGGGCCTGCTGCTTGCGGCCGAGCTGTGTCTGGCGATCGTGGCCGATGTATTGGGACGGATTGTTGCGCTGGTGGACAGCCTGCTCTCCGAACGCGTGACCAATGCCTCCAGCGTTCGCCTGATGCAGCACGCCGCGACGCTGGATCTCGAAGACTTCGAAGACTCCGATTTCCAGGACCAGTTGGAACGCGCACGCCGGCAGACCAGCGGTCGGATGACGCTGATGGCCCAATTGTTCGGCCAGGCGCAGGACATCGTCACCGTCGCCAGCTTCGCCGGCGGGCTGATCTTCTACGCGCCGTGGCTGATCGCGTTGTTGCTGCTGGCGCTGGTGCCGTCGTTTCTCGGCGAGGCGCATTTCAGCGCCAAGAGCTATTCGTTGGATTTTGGGCGAACGCCGGAGCGGCGCGGGCTGGACTATGTGCGTCAGACTGCCGCCAGCGTCGAGACCGCCAAGGAAGTGAAGATTTTTGGGCTCAGCGGCTTTCTGATCGACCGCTACGTGCAACTGGCCACCAAATTCTATGCCGCCAATCGCGACCTTGCGCTGCGTCGCGCCGGCTGGGGCAGCCTGTTCACCGCGCTCGGTACCGCCGGCTATTACCTGGCCTATGGCTATATCGTCTGGCGCACATTGACCGGCGAATTTTCCGTCGGCGATCTCACCTTTCTGGCCGGCTCGTTCCGGCGCCTCAGTACGCTGCTCGAAGGGCTGCTGACGAGTTTCTCGATCACCGCCAGCCAGGCGCTGTATCTGAACGACCTGTTTGCCTTCTTCGATGTCAAGCCGGAGATCCTGTCGCCGCCCGATCCGCGGCCGTTCCCGCAGCCGATTCGCGAGGGCTTTGTGTTCGAGGATGTCGGCTTCATCTATCCCGGCGCGGAACGCTGGGCCGTGCGGCATCTCAGCTTCGCCTTGCGGACCGGCGAAATGCTAGCACTAGTTGGCGAGAATGGTGCCGGCAAGACCACCTTGGTGAAACTGCTGGCGCGTTTGTATGATCCGGACGAAGGCCGGGTGCTGCTCGATGGCCACGATTTGCGCGAGTACGATTTGGAATCGCTGCGCGGCAATATGGGCGTGATCTTTCAGGATTTCTTCCGCTACAACCTCACCGCCGCCGACAATGTTGCGGTCGGCAAGATCGACGCACGCGACGACCGGGATCGGATCGAGCGCGCCGCGCGGAGCAGTCAGGCCGACGAGGTGGTCGCGCGGTTGCCCGGCGGTTACGACCAGATGATCGGCAAGCGCTTCCGCAACGGCATCGAACTATCCGGCGGGGAATGGCAGAAGATCGCGATCGCCCGCGCCTATATGCGCGAGGCGCCCGTGCTGATCCTGGATGAGCCGACCGCGGCGCTGGATGCGCGCTCCGAATTCGAAGTGTTTCAGCGCTTCAAGGCGCTCAGCGCCGGCAAGACCGGCATTCTGATCTCGCACCGCTTTTCCAGCGTACGCATGGCCGATCGCATTCTCGTTCTCGCGGACGGCAAGGTCGAATCCGCGGGCACGCATGACGAGCTGATGAGGCAGGGTGGCCGCTATTCCGATTTGTTCGAATTGCAGGCTGCCGGCTACAGATAGTTGCATGCCTACTCACTGTCTGTCGGGCTCACTCTGGTAGATTGACAGGAAAGCAGAGTCAAAATCAGCTTTGCTTTTGAACCGGCGGTTGACGTGATCGAGCGGACACGGCGCGGCTTTGTCGCGGATCGTGGTCTTGATGGATTTGCCGCGGATCACCCCCTTGCAAGCCTATCTCGCGCATCAACCGAGCTACCGTGCGCGCGGCGTCGAAGCCCTTACGCTTCGGCTGCCGCCACACCTTGCGCACGCCGTAGACTTGGAGGTTCTCCTCGAACACGCGCCGAACTTCGATCGTCAGGGCGGCATCCTGCTTGGCGCGCACCGACAGCGTGGCGGGATCGCGCCGCTTGGCGGCATGGATTCATCGTCTTTCATTGAGCTGACCGAGTTTTTGAACTGGGTGCGCTTAGGGCTGCTCAAGTCTCATTTCGATTGGCGGCTTACTGATAACCCAATTCGTGTCAGGCGTTCATGGCTCTTTGCTCGTTCTAAGGCGTCGTTTTCCGCTGTCGCGTTCCAAAACGATCGACTTGGGTCGAATAGTTGCGAATCGAAATTAGCGTGGGATTTCCTGACGATACCCTGCCGCATCAGGGATGAAACGGACTGTTGGATAAGGTCTTCCCAAATTGACCGTGGGAAGGCGTCGGATAGTCTGTTGCTACTCTCTGAGTTGGGCTGGTGTAGGTGCGATCGTCCAGATCTCGCTGGTGGAGTCCGCAATCACGTTCGAAGGTCAGTTCGAGCGAGGCAACGCGGACTCCACACCTGCTTCCGACCAGAAGTGACGTGCCGTGGTCGGGTTCGACCGCTGCAAGTATCAGACGAGCGGGTGCGGGTGGCACAACGCTCAGTGACCTATTTTGGGAGTTTTCGCATGGCAGAAGATCTGAACAAAGTCTGGCCGACGGGCCTGACAATCGCGGAGTCGGAAGAACTCCACAAGCACGTGATTGACGGAACGCGCGTGTTCGGCGCAATCGCGATCATCGCTCACTTCCTGGCGTATGTTTATTCGCCCTGGTTGCATTGAGGAGGATCGATCATGAACCAAGGTAAACTCTGGACCGTCGTCAATCCCACCGTCGGCTTGCCGCTGCTGCTTGGCGGCGTGGCAACGATGGCGTTCCTCGTGCACTATGCCGTCCTCGAAAACACCACATGGGTCTCGGCGTTCATGAACGGCAAATCCGTTGCCGCAGTGGCCGCCCCGGCCGCTCCGGCGGCGCCCGCCAAGAAGTAGTCGACCTCGGAAGCGGCGTCCTCTCCGGGAACGCCGCTTCCCTGTCTCTCGACAGACAGAATCTGATCCGCCGCAGGTTTGAGCCTGCAAAAGCAGCTCGTTTGGATCCGCCGGAGCACCGTGTCGGCTCGAAGGTTTCGCCGATCGGTCAGGCGCGGGCTTTGTCGTCTTCGATGCAAGCCCGCCGTTTCATCAGTGAGGACAGGCTGGTCGCAGCGGCGGCGACGCGCCGGGACGGATGGTGTCGCTCGGCCGTCCCTTCTGTCCCACTTTGCGTCGTTGAGGACCTGGAACATGGATGGTCGAGCGAGCCCTCGTCTGCGCGTCTTCCTTGCCGACGATCATCCCCTTGTCCTCCGCGGCATGAAGATGCTGATTGCGAACGACGCAGGTCTCGAGCTTGTCGGCGAAGCCGCTGACGGACCGAGCGCCCTCGAGCGCGCGATCGAATTGAAGCCGGACGTCGCCGTTCTCGACCTGTGGATGCCTGGCCTGAAGGGCCTCGATGTCGCCCGTCAATTTCTGTCGGCGTGCCCCACTTCGCGTGTGCTGGTTCTGACGGTGCACGAGGACGAGGCCTATCTGCGGAAAGTTCTGCAGTTCGGAGTCACGGGATACATTCTTAAACGCTCGGCGACCGACGAACTCGCGCGCGGCATTCACGCGGTGGCGGCGGGAGACCTTTATCTCGATCCCTATTTCTCAGCTCACAAACCCGACAATGAGTTGGCTCTCCGGCAATTGGCTCGCCTCGTGGGCCTCGAGGCCTTCAACAGGACTGTCGACGGCCTGAAGAGAGACACGATCCACTAGTTTTCGGTCCTGATTGTTGCAGGAACGACCGCATCAGTTTCTCCGCAGCAGTTTCTCCGGCGTGATGGACGCGCGGCCGAATGCGGCGTCGAGCGCCTCAAGGTCTCTCGATGGATTGACCAGCGCCGCTTTGGCGAGCCTTCGGATCGTCAGTAGTGGGTGGTCGGCGCGAACCCGATCCTCAGATCAACGTAACTGAACAATGAGCCCGTCGGTCCGTCGCTCCGCACCTCAATCCCCTCAAAGCGGCCGCATCGATGGGACTCAGGTCGATGACGGCTGCGCTGGGGAGTCTTTCAACAGCCTGCTGGATCCGGGCAGATGCCGGAGCGTCGGATGCGCCAGACAAGATTGCGCCCCTCCGCAGCGCGCTCCGGGAGCTCACTCTTTGGTTTCTCCCGGGTCGTGAGCGCTGGCCTCTGGAGTGATCGGGAGGGCCGCGTTGGGAAACGAGGTCGCCAGTTCCGCAGCGCCGCTTCCGTCAGGCGCCGCCATGACACACAAGCAGCCTCCCCGAAAAGTCGGGGAGGCTGCTTGTGCCGTGTAGTAACTCGGGAGGTGCGAGCAAGTGGTGACGTCCTGGCTCGTTTGGTCCAGTTACTGCATGAGCGTCGGCAAGCCAAAGAGCGACGAGAATGGCGTTGGCCGGTTGATCAGCAAGGGCCAGCCCGAGAACGACCGGTACGGTCCCTTCTGCTGCAGGATCAGCGGAGTTCCGGACATCGACTTGTAGGGGCCTGACGTTCCGATAAGAAGCGGAGTCCCGGAGAATGACTGATAAGCACCGCTCTGGTTCAGAAGCAGGGGAGTGCCCGAAAACGATTTGTAGGGACCCGCACCGTTGAGCAAAAGCGGAACGCCGGAAAACGAATAATAAGCTTTCAACCGAGGCAGCAAGATCAGCGAGCCCGAATAAGGCTTGTACTCACCCTTCTGTTCGATGATCAGCGGACGACCAGAATACGATTTATAGACACCGGTCGTATTCAAGAGCAACGGCGTTCCGGAGAACGATCGATAGGTTTCTTTTGACATCGAACTTCCTTTCGGCGGATGGCCTTGACCATCCGCCAGAGATGACGATCGCCGTCGCGTCAGAAGCCGAGCAGCAGCGGATAGCCGGAGAAGGACTTGTACTCGCCTTCCTGCTTGAGCAGGAGCGGCGTGCCGGAGAACGACTTGTACTCGCCTTCCTGCTTCAGCAGCAGCGGAGTGCCGGAGAAGCTCTGGTACTCACCCTTCTGCTCGAGGATCAGCGG
>NZ_FODT01000007.1 GCF_900110435.1 Rhodopseudomonas pseudopalustris | reverse complement strand
GCAACCCGCTTCGAAAAGACCGCCCGAAACTTCCTCGCCGTCGTCACCCTCGCGGCCATCATCTTATGGATGCGATAAGTGTCCACACCACCTAGCGTGTCCGATCGCAACGGCCATCCACCAATGGAATCATGCCCACCCCAATTTCGGTATTATGCCACTCCGGGGAACTTCCGGGGCCAATGCGACTTGTCATTGCGCATTTTAGATGCACCTGCGGCGGGGGTACGCCTTGGATAATTCGATCGTCATTCTGGTCGTCGAAGACGATCCGATGATCCAGAGCATCGTGCTGGAAGCCCTCGAAGAAGGTGGTTTCGAAGCTGTGATCGCATCCTCGGGCGAGGAAGCGGTTGATCTGCTCACGGACGGCGATCGCTTTCGCGGACTGGTGACCGATGTCAATCTCGGCCGCGACCGGATGCCAGGCTGGGAGGTCGGACGCCGCGTTCGCGAAATCGATCCCGCCTTCCCGGTCGTTTACATGACCGGCGACAGCGCTGCGGAGTGGGCGGCCCGCGGCGTTCCCAACAGTATCCTGCTGACCAAGCCTTTCGCGCCATCGCAGGTGGTTGCCGCCGTCACGCAGCTCCTCAACACCCCCAATGCGGGCGCGTCTCCGAACACATGACATCCGTGTCGATATCCGTCAGCGCGTCAGCTGTTTCCTGACACTATCCGGAATCTTGCTTGCGTCATCGGAGGCAGCTTCGGATCGACAGCCAATCGCAGCCGGTTTATTTTTAAAAATCAGTGACATTACCATCGTTCGGAACCAACCTCCGAGACCGGCTGATTCAGGACCTCAATGAAACGGGGACTTAGTTGGACAAGTTTCTTCGCGAGGAAAACCTGAAGCTGTACAGGCGCCTGCTGGCGGAAACGCACGATGAGGAGCGCCGCCGGGTGTTGGTACAGCTGATCGCCAACCTGACGCGCGAGCAATCCGGTCGTGGCGAGACGTGACGGCAGCTATCAGCTGCGCACGGCAAAGTTAGTGCCAGTTATGCTCCAATCCGATTGGGCTCCAATACGGATGATGCAGTCGACCGACCTTTGAAACTTAGTGGTATTTGATTCCACGCAATGCGGCGCGAAGGCTCGCGGATAGCCTAAGCCTCGTCATTGCCGAACTTTCTAGAGGTGGGGAGTTCCGACGCTGACGGGGAGCCCCGAACATGGCCTCGTTCGGGGCTCTCTTTCGTTCTGCTGATGGGCTCTGTGCTAAATTGGCGCGACACTCTGGCGCACGTTCCGCTGACAGCGGTCTGCGCGAAGCGCACCGCAAAATTCGCCTCGCCGAGCGCCCTCACCATCGCCATTCATCTTCATTGTGCCATCCGTTAGTCTTACGCCATCACAACATTTTCCAATCGCTGATGACCTAGGTATTGTGTCTCCGGCAGCGGCCCGCGAGATCCGGCCCGCCGCTGCCGTTGCGCGACGAGTGACCCGTCGCTTTGCAAAGATCGTGCGCACGGCGAAGGAGGGGCGACGTCAGTCGCTCGCATGGGCCCGAAGGTAAACGCTCGGGTCGTCTGTCAGAGGGAGTGTGGGAATGCGTCTCGGAACTTTGATCGTGATGATGACGGCGGCCATCGCGCTGGCCGGCTGCGATACCGGCCTGGGAACGCCCGGCCCGAAGGGCGAACAGGGCGCGCAGGGACCGGCCGGCCCTCCTGGCCCTCCCGGCAAGGACGGCGCCTCCGCCACCAGCATCCGCACGGTGGCGTCGACCTCGTGCTCGTCGAACGGCTGCCCGTCGGCCTGCGACAGCGGCGAGACACTGGTTTCGGCGCTCTGCGTCGGCAACGCGTCCGCCAAGTTCAGCGACTCGATCAGCGTCCAGAACGGCGTGATGACCGCGCGCTGCGGTCCGAGTTCGACCAGCATCGTGCTGAGCTGCGCGCGCAAGTAACCGCTCAGACGAATCGACAAGGGCTGCCCCGGGAGGGCGGCTCTTGCCACCCGCCAACGATTTGAGCAGCCCCCCGCATCCGGCTACCGCGGCAGTGAGCACGCACGCGATACAAGCGGCGATCACCGATCAATTTCGCGGTATATAAATACCTTATTGATTCAAATCAAATGATCGAAGCCGGGGCCGGCGATTGTGCTGGAAAGTTCGAGGAAGCCCCCGGCCCCGCCCGATGTCGCATGTGATTTATAAATGCCCGCGGACCGCCATGAAGGTTCAGGCATGGGTCGCTGAGGAACACCCTCAAGCGGCATCGACGTTCGAACTGGTGCGCTGTCCGGCCTGCACGCAAGTGCATTTCGTCAACCGCGCCGACGGCAAGCTGCTCGGCGACAAGTCCTAGAGCGTTTTCGAGCGAAGCGGAAACCGGTTCGCCTGAAGAAAACGCGTCAGAACAGAAAGTTAGAGGTCCGGTTCTGATTTGATCAGAACCGGAAAAGCTCTGGCCCCGGTCCGCGTCGTCCTGGATTTCGCGCCAAATCAGAAAATCGAAATCGCCATCATGCTCGGGGTTTGAGCATGATCTTGTCCGAAAACCGGCACCCACTTTTCGGGATCATGCTCTAACCGGAGCTACGCGCCTCGCCGTCCGGCAACCGCGCCTTGTCCGGCGCGATCGCGCTTCGCAGCGACGGATATACTTCGATATGGCCGTTGTAGTTGATGAAGCCGAGTTTGCGAAACTTGTTCATGAAGTGACTGACGCGCGAGCGCGTGGTGCCGATCATTTCGGCCAGCGTCTCCTGGCTGATATCGACCGGAAGCGACTTTGCCGTATCGCCGGCGCTGAAATCAGCGAGCAGAAGTAACAGCCGCGCCAGCCGCTTCTCGCTCGAGTTCAACAACTGATCGATCAGGTCTTCCTCGACCCTGCAATTGCGCTTCAACAGATGCGTCAGGAAGAACTCGCACATGCCGGGCTCGCGCTGAAGCGTCGAGATCAGCATGGTGTTTGCAAGCGTGGTGACGACGCAGTCCTCAAGCGCCACCGCCGTCGACAAGCGCCGGCGGCCGATCAATCCGCTCTCGCCGAAAAACTGGCCGGGCTGCAGGATCGCGACCACGCCCTCCTTGCCCTGCTCGGACATCACCACGAGCTTGGCCCGACCGCGCTGCAGAAACAGCACGCTCTCGGCCTCGTCGCCCTGCGCAAATATCGCCTGATTCTTGCGGAACTGCTGGACGGCCCGGCCCGGCCCAGCGCTACCAAGAAACGCCTTGGAATCGAACGCCGCCTCGTATGAATTCACACGTCGTGTCCCGCAATCGAAAACGACCAACCGGGCCGTTACCCACGGCGGTCGCACAGCCTCACGGCGAAACACTCGCCGCGACTGTCCTTCAACATCAATTCGGGATAAAAATCTGTGCCGTTTTGATCACGCCATTCAGACCTGGCGCACTTACCAGCTTGTATTAGCGCATGATACCGAAAGTAGACGCCGGTTTTCAGAAATGATCATGCTCAACGGGCACCTGGAGCGGGATGACAGTTCGAAGACAAGTCATCCTACTCTATTCCGCGGCGGAGCCGTTTTTCTTCTGTCTGGTCGTCGCTGTTTTGGCCTTGGGGGTCGCGGAGGAGTCGCCACTACGCACATCGCCCCAGGGATCGTTCGACGCCTTGGCGTCGGGAATCTTGCGCAGCGATTCCCGGTAGGCCTTCTCACGAATGGCGTCCTGAGCCTTTTCCTCAGGCGTCTTGTGCTGGATCTCGGGGACGAGATTGACGTTGGGCATGCCCTGCGCATAGGCCGGCCCGGCCAACAGGACGCTCACGGCGACGCCGCGCAACAACTTCATTCGAAACTCCTTCGCGTGCATGACGGTCGCGGCATTAGGGACGCTCGGACCTGCAGGACTTCGGCGATTGCGTCCAATCCTCCCAGATCGGACCGCATTTGGTACAGCCGTTGAGAAGGATCGCCGCACCAACCACGCCGAAAATCAGAGCCGAACGCTTGACCATACGCCACCCCACAAAAACTGCCGGACCTTAAGGGAACGACCGTGGCGTTTTCAAGCCGCCCCGAATCGGGTCCGCTCACCGGAACGACCGGTCGGAGCAAGCTCCGTACGGCGACGTACAAAACAAGGAACGGGAGACCACATGCCGGAGAGCGGGACAACCACGGATTTTGGCCTCGACGACGCGAGGCGCACGCTCAGCGATGTATTCGCGCCCTGGGTGCTCGATCTCGGCCTGACGGTGGATGCGATCGAGACCGCGCCGCCGCCCGGTGCTGGCGGCGACTGGCAGCCCGGCGCGACGCTGCGAATGGGGTTCTCGGATCGGCTCTGCCGCAGCGGCGGCATCGTCTGCGGACAGGCGCTGATGGCTCTCGCCGACACCGCGATGGTGATCGCGATCCTGGCCGCCAATCGCGGCTTCAGGCCGATGACCACGGTCGATCAGACCACACATTTTCTGAAAGCGGTCGCCTCGTCCGACGTGCTGGCGGACGCGCGGGTGGTGCGGCTCGGGCGCACCATGAGCTTCGGCCGGGTGACGCTGCTGAGCGCGGCCGATGGCAAGCCGGTGGCGATGGTGTCGAGCGCGTTCGCGATGCTTTGAACGGGGCCGGCCCCGGACGCCCCCGGTGCAGGGGCGTTTGGTAAACGAAGTGTAAAGCGACACCGGCCGGGCGCGGTGATCGCGTTCAGCCGTTTGTAATTCGCATGCGCGATGTTCGCAGCCATCGACGGTAAGCTCGGACAACGGCGATGACAGAACGACGAGGCGCGCCGCGCCACAGGGTGTTCAAACGCGGAACGATCGCATTCAGCGGTGCGGGATTCGATTGCACCATACGCAATCTGTCGGCGACCGGGGCGCGGATCGACGTCGAAGCGCCGGTCGCCCTGCCCGAGGAATTCGTGCTGGTGATCGAGACCGACAAGGTGAAACACCGCTGCCGCCCGGTATGGGTCGCCGCCCGGCGCATCGGCGTCGCCTTCCAGTAAAACGGGCGAGCCGTGGCTCGCCTTCGTCGACCGCATTGCGCTGAGATCAGTAGCGGCCGCCGCCGATCCGCCCGCCATTGCCGCCGCTCGGTCCACCGCCGTAGCCGCCACCGTAGCCCCCACCCCGAATGCCGCCGCCGATCGAAATGCTCGGGCCGCGCGGCGGATCGTAGTAGACCGGCGGCGGACGCCGCACCACGACCACATCCTCCACGTCGTCTTCGTAATACACCCGCTCGCGCGGCGGCTTCACGGCCGTGCGCTTCGGCGGCTCGGCGCGCTCGGCCCGCTTCGGCTTGGTCTTGTCGATCTTCTTGTCGATCGCCGGCGGCGTGCTGCATGGGCAGGTTGCCGTTGCCGCGGCCTGAATCGCCGGCGGCGTCAGGCTGGCCTGCGTGGCGGCCGGGATCGCCACCGCGGGCACCGGCTTGTTGCGCTGCCGCTCTTCGAGCTTTTTCGCGGTCGGGGTCAGGTCGCTGTCGGGGTACTGGTCGAGGAAGGACCGATACGCCGGCCCGCTGTTGGCGAGGACCGCCCGGTTCCAGGCCTGCATCTGGCGAAAGCGGTCGAGCCAGCGCTTCGCCTCGGTGCCGAGCGGCGGCTCGGCATACAGTGACACGAACGCCTCGTAGGCGTCGCCGGAACCGTCGGAGACGATAAGCTCGTTGGCCTGTTCGATCGGCTTACCCTTCAGGAAGGCCTTCCATTCCTCGACGGTGCGTTTCTTCTCCGGCTTGATGCCGTCCTCGGCCGAGCCGAAGAAGCGGAAATCATCCACCAGCGACGAGCTTTCCCACGGCGTCTGCCGGCCGGAGGTGGCCTGATTGACCGCCAGCCGCACCCGCTTGAAGGTGTCCTCGATCTGCAGACCGCTCTCGCGACCGGCCTTCAGCAGCGCCGCCGTGTAAGGGCTGTTGGCGCCGCCGCCGTCTTCGGCTTCGGCGCCCGGCGAGGTCGAGAACGACAGGAAGGTGCCGGGCGCTCCGGTCTTGGCATCGACCAGCGCCAGCCCCTGGCCGGTGATCTTCTTGATCTCGGGGAACGGATTGTTGCGGCAGGCATCGAGCATGATGATCCGGGTCCGCGTCGGCACCGAGGTCAGGGTGTTGAGCACGTCGTTGAGCCGGACCGCCTGCAGCGGAATGTCGGCCTCGCGTTTCGGATCAACGTCCACCGGCACCAGATAGTTCTCGCCGTCGACCTGGATGCCGTGGCCGGCATAGAACATCAGCGCCACGGTGTCCGGCCCCTTGGCCGCAACCTTGGCGGCGAAATCGCCGACCATCTGCCGCAGTTCGGTCTGGCTGAGATCGTTGGCGGCGGTGACCTCGAAGCCGGCGTCGCCGAGCAGCTTCTCGATCGCCTTGGCGTCGTTGACCGGATTGGGCAGCGCCGGCACCGCGCGATAGGCCGACTGCCCGACCACCAGGGCAACGCGGCTTTCGGCCAGCGCCGCTTCCGTCCCGAGCAGCATCGTCGCCGCCAGCGCCGCGTTCCACAGCATCGCACGCAACATCGGCCCGTCCTTTCCTTGATCAATTCCCGCTGTTGGTCGGTCGCCAGCACAAGCGGGTTCACCACCGGCCCGTGGCAATTGCACGCCGAACCTCAAAAAACGGACCGGCGCCGCGCCCGGCCGCTCGCGCCGGCAAGCCGCGGTTAATAATACCCCCTAAAATGGTCTGCGGAACTCACTCAATCTCGGGATCTCTAAGTTACTTTCCGACCGGCACAAGCGCGCCGCGTGACTCGCGGCTGCGCGCTCGCGCGGGAAGGGGTGGACGTGGTCGACATTTCGAGTTCATCGCCGATCACACGCGCCGAGCAAGGCGGCGCCGCGACGGCACGTGCCGCGCTGCCGCTGATCGCCGAGATCGATTGCGCTGCATGGCGCGACCTCGCCGGCCGGGCGATCGAACCGAATGCCTACTACCTGCCGGAATGGACCATCGCCGCCAATGGCGACCGGCGTGCCCGCGCGGTGACACGTGCGCTGACGGCGCATGATACAGCCGGCGCACTCCCGGATTACTGCCGGTGCTCTCGGCCTGGCATGGCTTCCGGCTGCCGCTGCCGGTGCTGGTCGCCGCCGATCCGTTTCGCTCGCTCGATACGCCGCTGCTCGACCATGACACCGCCGACCGCGCCGCCGCCGTGATGATCGCACAGGCGCGGGCTTCGGGCGCTCGCGCTTTGCTGCTCCGCGACGTCGCGCGCGACGGCGAGGCCGTCCAGGTGTTTTCGCGCGCCGCTGCGGCAGAGGGCCTGGCGCCGGTGCTGCTGCGCGGCTGGTCGCGCGCCTGCCTCGACGCCACGAGCGATGCCGACGAGCTGCTGCGCGACGCGCTCGGCGGCAAACGGTTGAAGGAATATCGAAGGCTGATGCGCCGGCTCGGCGATCACGGCGAGGTACGCTTCACCGTGGCGCGCACGCCCGACGCGGTGGCGCAGGCCTACGAAGTGTTTCTCGCGCTCGAAGCCAGCGGCTGGAAAGGTCGCCGGGGAACAGCTTTGCTGCACCAGCCCGAACTGGCGGCTCGGCTCCGTAGCGCGGCGACGGCGCTCGCCACGCGCAACGCCTGCGAAATCGCGCTGCTGCACGCCGGCAACGCGGCGATCGCCGCCGGCATCGTGTTGCGGCACGGCGACCGCGCCTATTTCTTCAAGCTCGGTATCGCGGAGAGCTTCGCGCGCTATTCGCCGGGCGTGTTGCTGACACTGGAGCTGACGCGGCATCTGTGCGCCGATCCCGCGATCACGATGGCGGATTCCACCGCGAGCCCGGATCACCCGATGATCGATCCGATCTGGCGCGGGCGCTTCGCCGTCGGCGACCTACTGATCCCGCTGCGTCCGCTCGATCCGCTGTTCGGCCCGATCACACGCGCACTCCGCGCCCGCGAGGCGCTGCGGCAGACGGCGAAGCGGTTGCTCAAACGCTAACTTCTCGTATCTGACGCGTCTTCTTCACGCGAACCGGGATCCTCTTCGCTCGAAAACCCGAGAGTTACTCCGCCGCCTCGGCGTTGATCTCCGCCGAAATGTGACGGATGGCCTTGGCGAGCTGCGCCGGGTCCTGCGCGCCGGACACCGCGTATTTCTGCGCGAACACGAAGGTCGGTACGCCGGAGATGCCCTTCTCGGCCGCCTCCTCCGCCTGCCCCGAGATCAGCTCGATATCCGCGTCGGTCGCGAGCCTGGCGCGCACCTCGGCGGCGTCGAGGCCGACATCGGCCGCGGCCTGCACCAGCACCTCGGTGTCGGTGAGATCGCCGCCGTCGCGGAAATACAATTCCATCAACCGCTGCTTCATCGCGGGCCCCTGACCGATCGCCTCGGCCCAATGGATCAGCCGATGGCAGTCGATCGTGTTCGGCTGCCGCTGCACGCGGTCCGGATGATAGTCGAGCCCTTCCTGCGCGGCGACCTCGACGACGCGGCCCGCGATCTCCTTGTAGCGCTCGGGCGAGCCGAATTTCTTGGTGAGGTATTCGTCGCGTTCGATGCCTTCCCGCGGCACCCACGGATTGAGGAAGAACGGCCGGTAGTTGAGCTCGACCGGCACATCGGGGGCGAGCGCCAGCGCCTGCTCGATGCGGCGCTTGCCGATGTAGCACCACGGGCAAACGACATCGGACACGACATCGATCTTCAACGGCCTGATCGCGCTCATCGGCGCCTCCTTCGTCGTTCCCTTGCCGGACGGTCTCACAGAGATAGGCCTGCGGCAACGCCGCGCAAGACGTCAGAGGCTCGCGGCCATGCTGCGCAGCCGCGCCGCGGTGGCGTCGTCGGCCGCAAAGAACGTCTCGATCGCGATCTCCGACAGCGTGACGTCGATCGGCGTGCCGAACACCATGGTGGTCGAGATGAAACTCAGCACCTCGCCGCCGCGCTTCAATTTGAACGGCACCGCCACCGCATCCGCCGAAATCGGCGCGGCGCGGGCCGGCACCGGATAGGTCTTCAGTTCCTGATACAACGCGAGCAGTTGCGGATCGGCGGTCGCCTCGCATTGCCGGTGCAGCCGCTCCAGCAGATGCGCGCACCATTCGCCGAGATTGGCGGTGCGCGCCGCGAGCCCGTCGGGATGGAACGACAGCCGCAACACGTTGAGCGGCGGCGCCAGCAGATGCGGCGCGATGCCGTCCAGAATCGGCATCACCATGCGATTGGCCGATACCAGGTTCCAATGCCGGTCGACCGCGAGGGCCGGGCTGGGTTCATGCGCCTTCAAAACCTGATCGACCGCGGCGCGCGCGGCCGTGAGCGCCGGATCATCGAGCGTCCGTTGCGGAAACGCCGGCGCGAAACCCGCCGCCACCAGCAGCACGTTACGCTCGCGCAGCGGCACGTCGAGCCGCTCCGCCAGACGCATCACCATGTCGCGCGACGGCGCGGCGCGGCCGGTTTCGACAAACGACAGATGCCGCGCGGAAATCTCCGCGTCGACCGCGAGATCGAGCTGGCTGAGATGGCGGCGCTGCCGCCATTGCCGCAAGTAATCGCCGACGCGGACCGGCTGCGCACCGGCGGACGCTTTGGCGGAAGAGATGATCGTGGTCATGCCCCAAACTAGCATTCGCGCTTCGCAGCTTCCATGACCTTCGAGGTAATCGAACTCGGCGGCGAAGGTGGTCATCTTCCGGTGATCGCAACCGAACCGAAGGAGACGACCATGATTCACCCGTCACTGCTGCTCCGCCGCGCCCTTCAGGCCGACGCGCTGGTCAGCGGCGCGATGGCAGTGCTGCTGGCTTTCGGCGCCGGCGCGCTATCGCCCTGGCTCTCCCTGCCTCAGCCGCTGCTGTTCGAGACCGGACTGTTCCTGATCGCCTATGCGGCGTTCGTCGGCTGGCTCGGCACCCGCGCCACGCTGATCAAGCCGCTGGTCGTCGTCGTGATCATCGGCAACGCCCTATGGACGCTCGGCAGCGTCGCACTTCTGATCAGCGGCGCGGTAACGCCGAATGCGCTCGGCATCGCCTTCGTGGTGATCCAGGCGATCGCGGTCGGCGTGTTCGCCGAGTTGCAGTTCATGGGGCTCAGCCGCAGCCGTCCGGCGGCGACAGCCTGAGCGCGCTCAGGCGGCGGCCGCCGCGTTCGCCGCCGCCTTGCGCGGCGACGGTTTTGACGATGCAGCCTTTTTGGAGGATGCAGCCGTTTTAGACGATGAAGCCGCTCTCGATGAGGAACCCTTGGACCTCGCCTTCACCGGCGAGGTCTTGCCCTTCGAAGGCTTTTCCTTCGAAGGCTTGGCCGCTGGAGACTTGGCCGCTGGAGACTTGGCAGCCGAAGACTTGGCTTTCGCACGCGTCGCCTTCGGCGTTGCGGCCTTTGTCGTCTTCGGCGGTTTCGAAACCTTGGCTTTGCCGGCCTTCACATCCGCCTCAGGCTTGCCCTTGCCGTTGGACTTGCCCTTCGCCTGACCTGCAGCCTTGGCGGCTTCCTTCTCGGCCTGCTTCTGCGCCTTGCGCTCGGCTTTCTGCTTCAGCCGCATTTTCTCGGCGCGGGCCTCGACGCTTTTCTTCTTGCGCTTCTTTTCGCAGGCATCACATTTGCACCCGATCGGCTTCAGATATTCCTTGAAGTAATCGGTGCCGTAATCGTAGTTGATCTCTTCGCCCGGCTCGATGTTCTTGATGGCGCGGATGATGATCTTGCGCTTGCGCACACTGACATCCGACTCCGCATTCGGCTTGCAGGCGTGGTTGATGTAGCGCGCGATGTTCTTGCGCACCGATCCGTCCACGGTCCAGCGCTTGTTGATCTGGAACAGATATTTGTTCTCGACCGCGTCGTCCTTCTTCTTGTTGCAGTCGAGCATCGGCCCGAAATAGCGGACGATCTTGGCGCCCTTCTTGATCGGCTGGGTGGCGAACAGGCCGAGTCCGGTTTTGGAGCGGCCAACGCGGTAGGGCTTGTTCGACAAAGCGGGCATGATCTTCGGACGTTGCAGGCGTGGAAGGGATCGCAAGCGGGCCTTCTAGATCGATTCCGCGCGGATTGGCAGGGGTTTCGTGGCTTTCAGGCGAAACTTCCCCAGCTTGGATCGTCCGATCAGCGTAGTTCCGCCCAAAAACAAGGCCTCGATGATCCCCTGCCGCGTCGCACGCGCCGGCTCCCGCCCCGCGCGAACTGCGGCCGCGACCGTGCGACCTGTGAATTGGCCCCGGTTTACTTCGCCCAATACTGCCCGCAATATCCGCAACGGGCGCGCCGCTGGCCAGGGCCGGGCAGCGCCCCAACAGACCGAGAGGAAACTGCGATGAAAGCCGTGTTCGCCAAGCTCGGCAGCGACTTCTTCTCCACCATCATTTTCGTGGTGCTGTATTTCTCGACAGGCAATGTCGCGCTGGCGACGGCGGTTGCGGTGATCGGCGCTGTCGGTCAGTTCATCCATGCGCGGATCAAGGGGCTGCGGCTCGACGTGATGGCCTATGCCAGCGTGGCGCTGGTGGTCGTGCTCGGCGGCGCCACGCTGCTGACCAACGACCCGCGCTTCGTGCTGGCGAAGCCGAGCGTGGGCCACATCGCGGTCGGCGCGATCATGCTGCGGCGGGACTGGATGCTGCGCTACGTGCCGCCGATCGTCGCCACGACGATCCCCGAATATGTCCGGGTGGCCGGCTATCTGTGGGCCGCGCTGATGATCGCGCTCGGCGGCGGCGTGATCGCGGCGGCGCTGACCGGCGATATCAAGGTGTGGACCGCCTATGTGATGATCGTCGCGCTGGCCGCCAAAATCGCGGCGGTCGCCGCGCAATATCTCGTCTTCCGGCTGGTGATCCGCAACCGGCTCCGCGCCGCCGCCTCGATCTCTTCCGCGATGGCGGAATAGCAGTTTCGCGCGGCGGGAACGCTACATTCGCGGCGCGGCCGATGCGACGACCGCGGTGACGACGTGTTCGATCTGCGCGCGTGCCTTGGCGTAGCGCGCATCGCCTTCATATTCGACGACGATGCTGCGCGCGCCGTCGGTCAGCGCCGACGTGGTGAATGCCGCGGTCCCGGCACGGTCGAGCGGGACATGCGCCGCGAGCACGCAGTCGCCGTCGCGAACCGTCACCACGCCGCCCGGCACGCCGGCGCTGCCCTTCACCGTCACGGTGAAGGTCACAAGTTCGCCCGGCGCTGTGACGCCCTGCGACGACGACAGCGTCAGCGTGGGTTGCGCCGGCACATCGAGCGCGAGCTCAGCGGACTGGCTCGGCAGCACGATCACCGGCATCAGCTTGGCGCTGCCGCTGTAATCGGCGCGCAGCTTGTGACGGCCGGGCGCGAGATCGTCGACCGTGAGCTGCGGCTGCGCGACGCTGGTCCAGCCCAGCACGCGCATCGTCGTCATATCAAGGAAGGTGATGCGGCCATCCGCGACGCCGGCGCCGAGATCGGTCTTGATGTCCGCCGTCAGGGTGACGCGGCCATGCGCCATCGGATCGGCCGAGGCCGACACGGTGATCATTGTCCGCTCGCTGATGATTTCGTATTGCGCAGACGCAGCGCCGGTCAGCGCGACCGGCAGCAGCAGGGCGCCGAACGCCAGGCCGCCCAAATACAATAAACGCATGTCAAGTCTCCACCGAGCGAACGGTCGAACCTCGAAGCGTCCTCCGATGTTGAACATATCACGATTGGTGCGTCGCACCACAGGTACTCTTATGCTGGAAAGGCAGAGCAGAGCACCGTTTCCCCTCGCCCATAGGGGCTAGCGGCCCCTCGCCGCAGCCGATGCGGGCGATCAGGCTTGTTTGCGCGCCCTACGGCATACTAAGAGGGGCCGCCCGGCAGCCTTCGAGGCCGGACCCAAGGGAGAGACAGATGGCAGTCGACGGAAACTGGAAGATCACCATGAGCACGCCGATGGGCGAGCGGCAGGCCGACCTGACGCTGAAGGCCGACGGAACCACGCTCACCGGAACGCAATCCGCCGACGGCGATGCGGGAGAGATTTTCGACGGCACGGTGAATGGCGACGATGTCGCCTGGAAGCTGTCGATCACCAACCCGATGCCGCTGACGCTGAGCTACAGCGGCAAGGTGACCGGCGACAGCATCTCCGGCGAAATGGGCATCGGCCCGATGGGCTCGTTCCCCTTCTCCGGCGCACGCGCGTAACGGCTTTTTCCGCACTTCCCTCCCCCCGCTGTCGTGCGCTCTGGCGGGGAGAGGGCGAGACGTTGAGCGCCGCCGGTCCGCGCATCCGCCGCGCAGAAGCGATAGGGCCGCGGTGAAACGAGCCCGGCCTTCAACATCTGCAAATCCCCGGACGCTGCTACGCATCGGCGATGCCGCCGCAGCGAAGTCCTTCGGCACGCGCAACACCGGCCGACGCGCCGGGCGGTTGCTTCGCCTGGAATTGCATTGACACGTCGCCTCCTCGCTGGTCACATCCTTCGCATTGTTAGTCCGCGCATGGCTGCGCGAACTATCGGTCTTTCATTCTTAAATCGTTATTGCTGCAGGTGCATTTGCTCGTTGCATTTTGATAGTTGGCCGCTCGGCCTCCCGAAGGAGCAGCGCTGATCATGACGCCCCCTTTCAGATCGCTTCTGACCACCCTCGCCTGCGCCGCGCTGTGCGGCAACCCGGCCGCCGCGGCCGCCGACCGGATCAAGCCGGAGCCGACGCAATGGACGAGCAGCGGCGATCTCGGAAAGAGCGCCGACGCGCGGCAGAATCTCAGCGGCGCCGCCTGCGCGCCGACCTCGCCGCCGCTGCGATCCTGCCTGATCGTCAACGACGAGAAGAAATATGCGCAGGCCTTCAGCATCGCGGGAACGGCGCTGACGCCGGGCGCGGTGATTCGACTGGTCGACAAGGGGGATGACGGCGATCCGGACGCGGAAGCGACCGCCTATGACGACAGCCATTTCTATGTGACCGGCTCGCACGGCCGCAAACGCCACGACTGGAAAGCCCACAATCCATCGAGCTACGCGCTGTTTCGCTTTCCGCTCGACAAGGACGGCCAGCCGATCTTCGTCGGCGACGAAAAGGTGCAGGGTCTGGCGCACAGCGCGCGGCTCGCCGAGGCGCTGAAATCGATCAATCCGGTCGCCGCTTATTTCGACCAGCCGCTCGACGAAGGCGGGATCAATATCGAGGGCCTCGCGCTGCGCGGCACGCGGATGTATCTCGGCCTGCGCGGCCCCTCGCGCGACGGCGAGGCGTTCATCGTGTCGATCGACAAGGCCGCGCCGTTCACCCCGGATGCGCCGCTCGACGCCAAGCTGCATTCCCTGAAGCTCGGCCGCCACGCCGGCATCCGCGACCTTGCGGCGGTGAAAGACGGTCTCCTCGTCCTGTCCGGCCCGGTCAACGAGCAGACCGACGCCGCGCCGGCGGTGTTCCTGTGGCGCGCCGACGATCAGATTGCAAAGCTCGGCGAACTCGAGCTTCCCGACGTCAAGGGATCGGCGAAGGCCGAAACCCTGCTGGTGCTGCAGGACGCCGACGGCGCGCCGTTGCGCGTGCTGGTGATGTTCGACGGCCCCGACAACGGCCGGCCAACGGAATACGTCCTGCGGCGCTGAGCGGCGGGCGGCTCAATACCAGATCCGCATTGGCAGACCATGGTCGTCCAGAGGCGCCTCTCCGCTGGGCACGCGGGCATCGCTATCACGCGCCGCCAGCGCGCAGGCGCAAGCGTCGAGCACATCGTCCGCCTTGGCGCCGCGGCCGATCCGCGCTCGGTCCACCCACTGATCGATCTGATCAATCCCCTGCCAGCTCAGCAGATCGCGGCGAAGCCGCAGGCCCTCCGCAGTCCGCTTGGGCGGCAATGGCTGATCATCGTTCAATCGCCGGAACACCAGTTCCGGATGCGTCTCGCGGATGTCGAGCGCATGATGGGCGCGCACGAAGCTGTCGACCTGCATGATCTTCGGACCGAGATGCCAGAGCTGCAGCGATACTCGCGGCTGGCCGCGGGCGACCGCCGCAGCGTTGGCTCGGGCAAACTGATCGGGATAGCGAAATTCGGTCCACAACCAGCGCCGTGCGCCGGTGAACACGCGGCTGGTATGCGGCCGCAACAACGCCCGCGCCTCGAGATCGCAGGCGCGGGCGCCGTCGTCGCGGAGGCCGATCGGAATATCGATGGCGGCGCGGGTGAAGCGCTGCGCCGCGAGCCAGGAAATGTCCGCGATGAAATCGATTGCATGGCGGTCGCCGTCGAGCGTGACGGCGACCCAACCGTGTCGATAGCCATCGAGGCCGACGGCGATCATCGGCGACGCAGCGGCGTCAGCCGAGGTTCAACTCCTTGAAGAAGTCGTTGCCCTTGTCATCGACGATGATGAAGGCCGGGAAGTCGACCACCTCGATCCGCCAGATCGCTTCCATGCCGAGCTCGGGATATTCCAGCACCTCGACCTTCTTGATGCAGTGCTCGGCGAGATTCGCCGCCGCGCCGCCGATCGAGCCGAGATAGAAGCCGCCATACTTCTTGCAGGCCTCGCGCACCGCGGGCGCGCGGTTGCCCTTCGCGACCATCACCATCGAGCCGCCGGCGGCCTGGAACTGATCGACGAAGGAATCCATCCGCCCCGCGGTGGTCGGCCCGAACGCGCCCGAGGCATAGCCATCGGGCGTCTTGGCGGGGCCCGCATAGTACACCGGATGATTCTTGAAATAGTCCGGCAGCGGCTCGCCCTTCTCCAGGCGGTCGCGCAGCTTGGCGTGGGCGGCGTCGCGCGCGACGATCATCGTGCCGGTCAGCGACAGCCGGGTCTTGGTCGGATAGTTCGACAGCGTCGCGAGGATATCCTGCATCGGCTGGTCGAGGTCGATCTGCACCACCTCGCCGCCGAGCGCCTGCTCCACTTCCGGCAGATACTGCGCCGGATGATGCTCCAACTCCTCGAGATAGACGCCGTCGCGGGTGATCTTGCCGAGCACCTGGCGATCGGCCGAACACGACACGCCGAGTCCGATCGGCAGCGACGCGCCGTGGCGCGGCAGCCGGATGACGCGGACGTCGTGGCAGAAATACTTGCCGCCGAACTGCGCGCCGACGCCGAGCGACTGGGTCATCTTCAGGATGTCCTGCTCCATCTCCAGATCGCGGAAAGCATTGCCGTTTTCCGAGCCCTGGGTGGGCAGCGCATCGAGATATTTCGCCGAGGCGAGCTTCACGGTCTTCATGGTCGACTCGACCGAGGTGCCGCCGATCACGATCGCGAGGTGATAGGGCGGGCACGCCGCGGTGCCGAGCGTCATGATCTTCTCTTTCAGGAACGCCAGCAGCCGGTCGCGGGTCAGCACCGATGGCGTCGCCTGGAACAGGAAGCTCTTATTGGCCGAGCCGCCGCCCTTGGCCATGAACATGAACTTGTAGGCGTCATCGCCCTCGGCGTAGATCTCGCACTGCGCCGGCATGTTGTTGGCGGTGTTCTTTTCCTCGAACATCGACAAGGGAGCGACCTGCGAGTAGCGCAGATTGCGGCGCAGATAGGCATCGCGCGCGCCCTCGCTCAGCGCCGCCTCGTCGCTGCCGTCGGTGATGACGTTGCAGCCCTTCTTGCCCATGATGATCGCGGTGCCGGTGTCCTGGCACATCGGCAGCACGCCGCCGGCGGAGATATTGGCGTTCTTCAAGAAGTCCAGCGCCACGAACTTGTCGTTCGGGCTCGCGTCCGGATCGTCCAGGATGGCGCGGAGCTGCTTCAGATGGCCGGGGCGCAGATAATGGTTGATGTCCCCGAACGCCGCCTCCGACAACGCCCGCAGCGCTTCGCGCGACACCACCAGCATCTGCCGCCCCAGCACCGTCTCGACCCGCACGCCCTCCGACGTGATCTTGCGATACGGCGTCTCGTCCGGGCCCAGCGGAAACAGCGGCGTGTGCTTGTAGGGCGGAACCGGGGTAGCGGCGGACGGGACAGGCGTGGGAGCGTTCATGGGCGGGCCTCGGCAGGTGGAGTTGCCGAGTTGTCTAGTCGGTTTCGCCGGAGTTTTGAAGGGTTCAAAAAAGAGCGGTGGCGCTCCGTTGGCGCGTCTGCGGACTTCTCGATTGATATTTCGCGATCCCGAGCGCCATGAAAGATCGCGATGACGATGATGTGCTGACCGATCTCATCGCATTCAGACGATGACATAAGGCAGGCGCGGGACCACCCATTCTAGTGTACCGATCTCGGACCCGGACCGTCCCATCAAAGGGAACGATGTCAACAGTTCGGCGCTGCTGAACAGCCGCGCAACGACACTCTTTGCCGTCGCCGGGCTGTCTGTTGCGATCCATCTGTGGATCCCTTCGAGATCGGCCAACGCCTGATCGTCGAAGACGAGCTTCATTCGTCTGGCTGCGTCCCGAGCCGCGCAATCCGCTCTCGAGCTTCCTCATGAGATATCAGCCTGCGATCAGGCTGCGCACGGCGACGACGAACTTCGGCCACCTGCGCATCAGTCAGCGATGTGTCGTGCAAATGCCTGACGTAGTCGAGCAACGCCCCGGCCGCCGCATTCTGCTCGGCGTCCGACAACTGTTCGACCTCGCGCAAAGCCTGCTCTAGCAGTTTCGTCATGATTTCAACCTAGCACAGCGGCCCGACTTTTTCACCCCTTCAACCGCGCGCGACCGCGATATCAGAGCAGCAATCTCGCCGCTTAGGTGAACCGGAGGCCAACCGACACTTCAGGTTGGCGAAGGCCAGATCGGCTCGGCCGCTCCGCCCCATTTTGCATTCTCCCGCGCCTTCGCTATGTTTCTTGGCCGGGTTGTTCGCGGAGCATTGCCTGATGATCGTCCTTTCAGCCGCCTTGTCCCTCCCCCGCTTTGCGCGCCTCGCCGCCCTCGCGCTCACCGCATGCCTGCTCGCCGCCGCCCCCGCCCGTGCTGATCGCTGCGACGATCTCGCCGCCCAGCTGAAATCGCAGATCGACGGGATCACGATCGGCAAGACCATTGCCAACGTGATCTATCTGTCGCATCCGGCGGCGAAGTCGTTGCGGCTGGGCTGCCCGAACCGCACCATCAAGAACGAGGTGTTCGGGATCGCGCCGACGCGTCAACCGTCGCCGGCGTTCCAGGAGTTGATCGCCAGCGCCGCGGCGATCGTATTCACGATCCCGAAGCCGGACACGCTGCGCGGCGTCAAGCGCTGCTTCGGCCGGATCGGCCTGCTGCGCGGTAACGACGTCAAGTCGCGCTACCGCCGTCTCGACATACGCTGCATCCGCGGCAAGGCCGACTCGTCGATCGCGGTGTCGCGAAGCAACGCGGAGTGACGCCGCGAAGGTAACGCTCGACTTTTAGCCAAATGCGATCGGGCGACTGCGCGCAAACTTCATCTGCTGGGGGGATGATGATGCGGTCCGACGACGGGCGCGGTTTGGGGGCCGAGCACTCCGCTTCAAGCCGCACCATGTGATTGTCGGTGACACTCGCAAACCTACGAGGATCAATCATGAGTAGTATTTCGAGCGTGTCCTCGACGCCCGTCTCGAAGCCGGTTCAGGCGAGCCCTCCACCCCCGCCGCCGCCGCCGCCGGCCAAAGACGACGCAACCACGACGCCTCCCCCCAAGGCGGCGCTGCCGCCCGGACAAGGCACGCGGGTCGATCAGCTCGCCTGAGCGACGATCTACCCCGGTGATCAGCCCCGCTTCGCGCGGGGCTTTTCACATCCGCTTCAGAGGCTCACCGCTCCGCCCCGGTTCCATTGCCGTTCCATTGATGCGCCTGCGCTATCGCCTGCCGTCCGGCGTCTGCTAATACAGGCGCGCGCCGGCGCCCGACCGGCGGGATGGCGGAGCGACACCATGACTGGCCTGAAAGTGTGCACCGGCGGCTGCCATTGCGGCCAGGTGCGGTTCGAATGCACCACCGACCTCGCAACGGTGACGGCGTGCAATTGCTCGATCTGTACCAAGAAGGGGCTGCATCTGACCTTCCTGCCGCCCAAGAGCTTTCAGCTGCGCGCCGGCGGTGAGAGCCTGAAGGAATATCTGTTCAACCAGCGCGCGATCAGCCACCAACTCTGCAGCGAATGCGGCGTCGAAGTGTTCGCCCGCGGCACCAAGCCCGACGGCAGCGAAATCATCGCCGTCAACGTCTCCTGCATCGACGGCATCGATCTCGCGGCGCTGAAGATGACGCCGATCGACGGACGCAGCAGGTAGCGGCGACCGGCGTCGACTACTTGTCCAGCGCCTTGTAGCGACGAAAGATGCCGTCCTCGTTGAAAGCGATGCGGCGGGGGCTTTCGAGATAGGCGTTGATGTTCGGGCGCGCGGCGACGCGGTCGTGCAGCTCGATCAGACCCGGGGTCTTGCGTTCGATCTTCGCCATCGATTTCGGGAACGCGTAGCGCATTCCTTCGACGATCTGGAACAGCGACAGATCCGCGTAAGTGAGCTTGCGGCCGGTGACGAACGGGCCGCCGCTGCCGCCGATCAGGCGCTCGAAATAGCCGAGATATTTCGGCGCGCGTTCCTTGCGGAACTCGGCGCTGCGCAACTTCGCCGGGCCGCGCTGGTCTTCGTAGTACAGCGAGGTGCCGATCGGATGATGGGTGTCGTGGACCTCCTGCACGAAGTCGGCGATGGTGAGCTGGAGCTGATGGACCCACAGCCGCCCGGCCTCTGTTTTCGGCGCAAGGCCGTGGCGTGCGCCGAGATACAGCAGGATGTTGGCGGTCTGGCCGATCACCAGCGAACCTGCTTTGAGAAACGGCGGCGCGAAGGGCGGCGCGCCCTTGTTCGCCGCCATCATCTGCATCATCGCCCGGACGCCGGCCTTGTTGCGGCGCGCGACGTCGACATAGTCGACGCCCGCCTCCTCGAGCGCAAGCCGAACATACTCGCCGCGGCCCTGAATGGTCGGCCAGTAATACAGCTCGTAACGCATGGGTGATTTTCCCCGCCGGTCTCCGCAAGGCCTTCGTCAGGATAGCCCAATGCCCGAGCGCGGCCTCAGTTCACCGCGAAGCAATACAGCAGCGCGTCGCCGCCGGTGCTCTTGACGTCGTTCTGCGAACATCCGCCGTCCGGCCCGCGCGAGGGATGCGAGCTGTTCCACGATTTCGACGGCTCGTCGTCGCGCAGCCCGATCCGGTCGGAATGCCCGACCATCGCTGCGCCTTGCAGGCTGCTCGTCCAGTTCTTGCAGGTGCGATCCTCGGGCCCGGCGAAAGCGGTGCCGTCCGGCTGCGAGCCGGTCAGGATGTCGTGGCGGTTCGGCGTGTCGCCGCGGCCGTTGATGACCTCGCCCTTTTCGCTGAGCGCGGTCTGCTTCGTCAGCTTGTTCGCGTCGTGCAACTCGGTGACGTCCTTGGCGATCAGCTCGCCCTTGACGTTCTGCCAAGGCCCCTTGCCGATGCGGTCGCGGGCGTTGATCGCGGGCTTGCCGTCTTCGGCCTGGGTCGACAGATAAGCCCGCCAGGTCTTGCCGCCGATGCCGGCCGCCTGCGCCAGTTCCTGGCAATGATTGTCGGCGCCGGCGAGGCCGCCGAGATTGCCGCCATTGCCGATGCTCTTGCTGGTGACGAAGAAGCTCGCATTGGCCGTCTGCGCCTGCGCCGCGGGCGCAGCCCAGGCGGCTAAGGCCGCGACTGCAGTGGCTTTGCCGACACGCGACAATGCCTTCAATCCGATCCGCATAAGGTCCTCCCGTTCGTCGTTGCCTCGGGGGTGAGCGTGGCCGCAGACCCGTCTGGGATCAACCCGCTTTTGCGGTGATTGTGCCGCGACCTGTCGGGCGTGCGCGCGCCAAAAAAAAGCGCCGCGGAAACATCCGCGGCGCTTGGGTCTTTGAGGGAAAGCGAGGCTCAGGCGGTTTGCTGGATCGCCGACAGTTCCCAGTCGGCGCCCGACCGCCGCGCGAAGGTCCACACTTCGGTGACCTCGATCGGCGTTTCGCTTCCGGAGACGAGCCGGTTGGTGCCGCGCTCCAGGGTCTTGTCGACCAGCGAGAACCGCATCGCCACGGTGGCGTAGTCGGTTTCGCCTTCGCGCCACGACTCGGCGAGATCGCCCTGCAGCAGCTTGACGTCCGACACCTTGTTGATGTCGTTGGCCGCCTTGTTCTCCGCCAGATCCTTGGCGAAATACGAGGCCATCTCGGGGGTCGTGAGCTGGTTCAGCTTCTCGACGTCCTCGTTCGACCAGGCGGACTGAACGTCGCCGAGCAGACGCTCGAACGCCTCGTAGTCCTCCGGCTTGATCTCGAGCGGCGGCGCATTCGGGGCGCTGCCGCCGCCACCGCCGAAGCCGAAGCCGGTGCGATAGCTCGGCTCGGGACCCGGACCGACGGTCGGACCCGCGTTGGAGGCATAGGCCGGGGCGGGCTGCGGGTTCTTGCGACGCTGCCACCACGACCAGGCGAGCCGCGCGACCACAACGACCAGCAAGACCTGCAGGACGAGGCCGATAATCGAGGCGAAGCCGCCGAGACCCGACATGAAGCCGCCGCCGAACAGCATTCCGAGCAGGCCGGCGCCGAGGAAGCCGGCAGCGAGGCCGCCGAGCATGCCCATGCCGGGCCGATTGAAGAAGCCGCCCTTGGCGGCCGCGCCGGCGGCCGGAGCGGCCATTCCCGGGCTGCCCGGCTGGGCCATGCTGCGATTGAACGGCTGCGCCGTTCCCGGCGCGGTCGGCGTCGATTGCGGCGCCGAGAAGGAGCGCGAACCGCGCGATCCGGAGTTGCCGCCGCCGCCGACGCGCGCGTCAGCTGCCGACGAGAGCGCCAGCGCCAGCGGCATGGCCAGCGACAGGGTCACGGCCAGTGCAGCAACGGCGCCACGCGTGCGATGAAAAAAGTTCATTGGTTTCCCTCAATCCCCGGCAGGGGGAAGCTCGATTAAAATGGGCAGCGCCACCCAAAAGGGAAGCCTCCGCGACGTCGCAGGGGGCGTCGCAAGCTGCGACGCTCGGTCGCGGCTGGCGCTAGCACGATGAAATCCCGGCGAAACTACGACGAACGGCTTAGTTCGGCGCCATGGTTTCCTTGACCTTGGCGACCAGCGCGCTCAGCGCGAACGGTTTGGCAAGGAAGGCGAACTGTTCATTCTCCGGCAGGCTTTTCTCGAAGGCGTCCTCGGCGTAGCCGGAGACGAAGATGATCTTGAGGTCGGAGTTGCGCGCGCGCATCGCTTTCAACAGCGACGGCCCGTCCATCTCCGGCATCACCACGTCCGATACCACGAGATCGACCGAGCCGCCATGCTCGTCGAACGCCTCCAGCGCCTCGATGCCGTTGGACGCCTCGATCACGTTGTAGCCGCGCGAGCGCAGGCCGCGGGCGTTGAGCGAGCGCAGCCCCTCTTCGTCCTCGACCAGCAGGATGGTGCCCTGCCCGGTCATGTCGGCGCGCTGCTTGGCGGCGGCGGCCGCTTCGCTCGACACCGCGATGCTGGTCACGACCGGGGCTTCCGGCAGCACTTCAACCGCATCGTGGCGCGGCAGGAAAATCTGGAAGGTAGTGCCTTTGCCGGGCTCCGAGTCGACATACACGAAGCCGCCGGTCTGCTTGATGATGCCGTAGACGGTCGACAGCCCGAGGCCGGTGCCCTTGCCGACTTCCTTGGTCGAGAAGAACGGCTCGAAGATCTTGTCGACGATATCGGCGGGAATCCCGGTGCCGGTGTCGCTGACGTCGATGCGCACATAGTCCGCCGCCGGCATTCCCTTGTGGGCGAGCTGCGCGGCGTCCGCTGCGGTCACGTTGCAGGTGCGGATCGTCAGCTTGCCGCCATCGGGCATCGCGTCGCGCGCATTGACCGCGAGATTGACGATCACCTGTTCGAACTGCGAGACGTCGGCCTTCACCCGCCACAGATCCCGACCGTGCGGCATTGTGAGCGTGACCTTCTCGCCGATCAGCCGCTTCAACAGCCGGTCGATATCCGTCAGCGCCTCCCGAAGATCGAGCACCTGCGGCCGCAGCGTCTGCTTGCGCGAGAACGCCAGCAGCTGCCGCACCAGCGTCGCGGCGCGGGTGGCGTTCTGCTTGATCTGCATGATGTCCTGGAACGACGGGTCGGTCGGCTTGTGCGCGTTCAGCAGGAAGTCGTTGGCCATCATGATGGCCGAGAGCACGTTGTTGAAGTCGTGCGCGATGCCGCCGGCGAGCTGGCCGATGGTATCCATCTTCTGCGCCTGGTTGACCTGGTTCTCGAGCGCGCGACGCTCGGTGGTCTCGAGCAGATAGACGATCGCGGCCTCGGCATCGCCGTCGTCGGCGACCGCCGTGACGAAGAACTGGCCCCAGCGCTCCTTGGCGCCGTCGAGCATCACCTCGACCGGCGCGATGTCGGCCTGGCCTTGCGCAGCCTGATCGATCGCACCGCCGAGGGTGTTGCGATCGCGGATATTGACGGCAGCGAGGATCGACTTGGCGGCGGCGCCGGTCGGATCCAGGCTCTGCGCCAGCTTGGCGAAACGGGCATTGGCGCGCACCACGACGCCGGACTTGTCCACCGTGGCGATCGCCATCGGGGTGTGGTCGAAGAACCGCATGAAGCGGATCTCGGCGGCGCGCTGCGGATCGAGCCGCTCGTCGCGGGCGCGGCTGATCACCAGCGTGCGCGACGCGCCGGGCGCGCCGTCGGCGCCGAAGGCGAGCTTGTGATACAGTCGCACCGGCATGGTCTTGCCGTTGCGCATCTTCAGATCGATGTCGAAAACCTCGGTTTTCACCTCACCCGGCTCGGGCACGATCGAGGTCAGCAGCGCCGCGCCGTCGCCGGAGACGATGTCGCCGAGCTTCAGCCCGCCGGAGCCGATCTCGGCAAGGTCGTGGTCGAGCCAGTTCGCCAGGGTAGCGTTGACGTAGACGAGATTGCCGTCGGCATTGACCGAGAAGAAGCCGCAGGGCGCATGGTCGAGATATTCGATCGCGTGCTGCAGCTCCTGGAACACGTCCTCCTGGTGCTCGCGGTCGCGGGTGATGTCGGCCAGCGACCAGACCGTCTGCCGCGCCTCGCGCTTGCCGGGTCCGAGCGGACGCACCCGCATCCGCATCCAGCGGCCCTGCGCGCCATCGGCGCCGGCGACCCGGACCTCCTCCTGCAGCCGCTTGCCCTCGCGCGCCGCCTTCAACAGGCGGAATACCGCCTCGGACACGTCGGGGTTGCCGATGAACACCCGCTCGACCGGGCGGACGTCCTGCATCGTCGCGGCGCCGGTCAGCGCCAGATAGGCCGAGTTGGCGTAAACCACATGCCCGCGCGGATCGGTCACCGCGATGCCGTCGAACGCGCCTTCGGCGATCGCCCGCAGCACCGGATCGTCGGCGGCCCGGTCGGCGAAGCCGACGATGCCGGCGGCGAAGGCGAACAGCATGAACAGCCCGACCATCGCCAGCAGCGCCAGCAGGCCGAGAATATAGGGCTGCGCATCGGCGCGGCCGAGCGTCATGAACGCCACGGCGGCGGCGACGATGGCGCCCGCCACCAGCAGAACCAGCACGATGCTGCCGCCGCGGCGCGCCGGCTCCGCCGCAGCGGTCGTCGGAGCCTGATGGTCGTTGATGGTCATGGTCACCGAACCGATCCCTTGCCCGCCTGCGCAGCGGCGGCCGGCTCCCACCTGCCTGAATCGGAGCCGCCCGCGCAAGACCATCCTCGGCCCGGGAAGCTTCCCCGGCCGGCCCGGACGCCGCTGCGGATGCGGGGCTTCCGGGGATGCCCGCCCTCGCCAACGGCTCGCAGCAGCCTCGCCATCCGGCTCAGCCCCGCCGCGCGGAGAAGCCGCGCTTCAGGTTCATGACATAGCCGATCACCTCGGCGACCGCGTGATAGTGCTCGATCGGGATTTCACCGTCGACCTCGACGGTGGCGTAGAGCGCGCGCGCCAGCGGCACGTTCTCGACGATCGGGACGTTGTTGGCCTTCGCCACTTCCCTGATCTTGAACGCGATCGCGTCGGCGCCCTTGGCGACGCAGATCGGCGCCTGCATGCCGCGCTCGTATTTCAGCGCCACCGAGAAGTGGGTCGGGTTGGTGATGACCACCGAGGCGCTCGGCACCGCCGCCATCATCCTTTTCTTCATCCGCTGATAGCGGATCTGCCGGATCCGCCCCTTGATGTGCGGATCGCCTTCCGATTGCTTGTATTCGTCCTTGACCTCCTGCAGCGACATCTTTTGCCGCTCGTGCCAGGTGCGATACTGGAAAAAGTAATCGCCGGCTGCGACGAAGGCGAGCACCGCCGCAACCGATCCCATCAGCTTCAATGTCAGCCCGACGGTGACGCCGAGCAGCGAGACCACGTCCATCTGCAGCAGCGCGTCGAGCCGATCGCGCTCCGGATACAGCACCGCGACCATCACCACGCCGAGCGCGATCACCTTGAAAAGGCCCTTGAGAAAATTGGCCAGCGCCTGCTTGCCGAACAGCCGCTTGGCGCCCTCCAGCGGCGACAGCTTGCTTAATTTCGGCGTCAGCCCTTCGGTGGAGAACACCAGGCGGTGCTGGATCAAATTGCTGCCGATCGCGACCAGCATCAACAGGAACAGCGGCACGCCGAGCACCGAGACCAGCATCAGCAACAGGCTCTTGGTCAGCGCCAGCAGGCCCGCGCCATCGACCTTGAGCATCCAGGATTTTTCGATCAGCGCGCGCATCGGACCGGTGACGCCGGTTCCGATCGATCCCGAGAACGACGACAGCAGCAATGTTGCGCCGGCGATCACGAACCAGGTGTTGACCTCCTGGCTCTTGGCGACGTCGCCGCGTTTGAGCGCGTCGTCGAGGCGCTTTTGTGTTGGTTCTTGTTGTTTCTCTTCGTCATTATCGTCGGACATCGCTCAGCCTTCCCGCGCGGTCAGGCTCAGCGTGGCGTCAGCTGTTGCATGACGCCGCCGAAATAATTGAGGAATGTGCCCATCATCGTCGTGAGCACGGCGGCGAGGATGATGAAGCCGATCGCGATGGAAAGCGGCACGCCGACGAAATACACCTGCATCTGCGGCATCAGCCGCGCCAGGATGCCGAGGCCGATGTTGAACACCAGGCCGAACACCAGGAACGGCGCGGCGAGCTGCATCCCGATCTTGAACGATGCGGCGAACGCCTTCGTCGCGAGCGCCGCGACGTCGCCGCTGCTCAGCAATTCGCCCGGCGCGAAGATCTTGTAGCTGTCGCTCAGCGCCTGGATCACCAGATGATGCGAGTCGGTGGCGAACAGCATCGTCACACCGAGGATAGTGAGGAAGTTGCCGATCAGCAGGCCCTGCTGGCCCTGGGTCGGATCGACCGCAGTGACGAAGCCGAGCCCGAGTTGCTGCGCGATCACCGAGCCTGCGACCTGCAGCGCCGACAGCGTCACCCGCGCGGTGGCGCCGAGCACGATGCCGATGATGATCTCCTGAATCATCATTACCAGCAGCGGCGTCAGCGACGACATATCGACCTGATAGGCGCTGCGGTGCAGCGGCAGGATGATCAGCGTCAGCCCCAGCGCGATCGACAGCTTGATGCGCACCGGGATGTTGCTCTCGCCGAGCGTCGGAAACAGCATCACCATCGCGCCGATGCGGGCGAACACCAGCATGAAGGCGGCGCCGAGCGCGGGCAGGAACGAAATGTCGATGCGCATGGCGAGGATCTGTGTCGGGGCACCAAGCGGTCGCGTCGGCGTCGCGGCGATCCGCGGCACCGGCCGCGAACGCTGCGCACCGGCCGGTGGCGCGGGCCCCGATCATGCGTCAACCGCCGATGATTCGCGATGAAATCCGCAACATCTCGGCGTGCAGCACGTCGGCCATGAACGGCAGCGTCAGCACGAAGGTGAGGAACATCGCCAAAATCTTCGGCACGAACACCAGGGTCTGTTCCTGGATCTGGGTCAGCGCCTGCACCAGCGACACCGCCACGCCGACGACGAGGCCGACCACCATCAGCGGCGTAGAGACGATCACGATCGTCCAAACCGCATCGCGCGCCACGTCGAGAGTTTCGGGACCAGTCATGTCGAGTTCCTTTGCGTAACGCTGCGGGCGATTTGCCCCGATCGAGAGGTGAGCGGCGCTGTGCGCGTCGCGAACCGTGAGAACGATGATCCCCGCCCTGCGAAAAGCGACCTGCGGCCGCTCAGGACGAGGGCCTTGAATCAGATCGGCATTCTCAGGATGTCTTCGTAGGACTGGATCACCCGGTCACGCACCGACACCAGCGTCGACACCGCGACGTCGGTTTCGGCGACCGCGGTCACCACATCCATGATGTTCGACTTGCCATTGGCCATCGCCACGGTCTGGGCGTCGGATTTGCGTCCGGCGTCGAGCACGCTGCCCATCGCCTCCTTGACCATCGCGCCGAACGACGGGCCGTTGTCGGTCTGTTTGCCGGCGCCGGCCGGATTGGCGAGCCGGGCCAGGCTCGCATAGGCATTGGCTGCGGAAATCGGGGATGCCATTGGTGGTCTCCTGGATCAGGTCCGGTCAGGCCTTGAGGATGTCGAGGGTGCGCTGAATCATCCGGCGCGTCGCGCTGATGACGTTGAGGTTGGCTTCGTAGGACCGCTGCGCGTTGCGCATGTCGGTCATCTCGATCACCGAATTGACGTTCGGATATTTGACGTTGCCCGCGGCGTCGGCGGACGGATTGGTCGGCTCGTACTTGACGCGGAAGGCCGACGTGTCCGGCTTGACCCGGCCGAGAGCCACGGTGCGCGCGTCGAGCGAGCGGTCGAGCGCCGAGGTGAATGTCGGCACCTTGCGGCGATACGGATCGCCGCCCGCGGTCTGCGCGGTGGATTCGGCATTGGCGATATTCTCCGAGATCACCCGCATCCGCCCGGCCTGCGCGCGGAGCCCGGAGGTGGCAATGCCCATCGACCTTGCGAAGTCGCCTGCTTCATTTGCCATTTTTCAATCTCCCTGTTGGCGCCGGTCAGCGCTTGCCGATCGCGGTCTTGATCAGGCCGAGGCTGCGGCTGTAGAGCGAGGTCGCGGCGGCGTAGTCCATCTGGTTGGCCGACACCTTCATCATCTGGTCTTCGAGGGTGACGGCATTGCCGGCCGGACGTGTCTGGAACCCGATCCGGCGATCCTCCGAAAACGAAACGGTCCCTCCGGGCGGCTTCAGGTGCGAGGTGCTCGTCATCATCATCGGCAGCGCCCCGCCCGAAGTGCTGGCGGTGACGCGCCCGGTCGAATCGAATTTCGGCTCGACCAGATCGCGCGGCTGGAAGTTCGGAGTGTCGGAATTCGAAACGTTCTCGGACAGCACTTTCTGGCGCTCCTGATGCCATTGCATCTTGGTGCGCAGCGCCGCCAGCATCGAAAGATCATTGACCGCCATCGCCGCCTCCGCCCCGGTCACGGCGCCTGTGTGACACCGCCGGAGTAGGCAGAATTTGCCGGGGTCATGGTTAACGGCCGGTTAAGATTGGTTACGAAAGGCTTGCCTGTTCGTTAACAAGAGCTGTTTCGCAGCCCCCGGCTTGGCGTTTGCGGCCGGTCGAAGGCGATTTGGTCCCCATGAATCGTGGCGGATGAGAAAAATCGGATGGCAGTTCTTGCCGCTGCTTATTAAGAAGGATGAAAGGAGCGCGCGCCGCGTCGTCGAGCCTGCACCCGTGTCGGGGGCCGCCTTAGACGAAGCTGAAGGCGACGCGCTTCTCTCCGGGGATCGAGTATGCCGCAGCCATTGATGTTCTTTTTTGCGTTTCTGGCCGTTCTGGCGATGATCGGAGCGGCCGCCTGGCTGGTGCGGCGCTTCGCCGGCAACCGCCTCGGCGCTCACACCAAGAGCGGCCGGATGCCCCGATTGGCGGTGATCGACGCCGCCGCTGTCGATGGCCGGCGGCGGCTGGTGCTGGTGCGGCGCGACAATGTCGAGCATCTTCTGATGATCGGCGGCCCCAGCGACATCGTTGTGGAATCCAACATCATTCGCGCCAATCCGGCGCGCGAGCAGGCGGCGCAGCGCCCGGGCCTGGGCGTCGAGCCGCGGCTGGCCCCGGCGGATTGGGAAGCCGAGGGCGCAACCGAATCGCCCGAACCGCAGACGCCGGAACTGCCGCCGCGGCCGTCACGCCCCTCCTTCGCCGACGAAGCGCGTCGTCCGGCGCCGCCGCCGATGCCGCAGCGGCGCACCACCGAATTTCCCGGCAACGATCCCTTCGCCGGCCTGATCCCGGAGCCGATGACCCGCCCGGAACCGATGCCGCGTTCGGAATTGCCGATCGCCCGACCCGACCCGCGCTCCGAACCCCGGCCTGAATTGCGCCCCGAGCCGCGCGCCGAATCCCGCCCCGAGCCGCGGATGGACCCGGCGCCGCGACCGCGCGCGGAACCTGCGATGCCGCGTCCGCCGCGTCCCGAACCGCCGAAGGCGCAGCCGCCGATTCGGACCGAACGCCCGGCCCCGCCTGTGCCGCCCGCGGCCCCGGCCCCGGCCGCGCCCGTTCTGCCGACGCCCGCCGCGGTCTCGGCCGCGGACCAGAACCTCGCCGAGATGGCCAACCGGCTCGAGGCGGCGCTCCGCCGTCCGCCGGACGCCAAGCCCGAGACCGCCGCGCCGCCGGCCGCCCCCGAGCCGACGGCCCGCCCGGCGCCCCGCGCGCCCGAACCGCGCCCCGAGCCACCGGCTGCGACGCCGGCGTCGACGAAATCAGGCTTCGAGAGCCTCGAAGACGAAATGGCGTCTCTGCTGGGTCGTCCGAAGACGCCTTCGTGAGCCGCCCGGCCACACCGCGTAGAGTATTCATCTTCCTCACCGTCCTGATCGCCGCCGCAGCCGCGCTGGCGACGCCGGCGCTTGCGCAGGACGTCAGCATCAATCTCGGCGGCGCCGGTGGCACCGGAGTGACCGAGCGTGCGATCCAGCTGATCGCGCTGCTGACCGTGCTGTCGATCGCGCCGTCGATCCTGGTGATGATGACGTCGTTCACCCGGATCGTGGTGGTGTTGTCGCTGCTGCGCACCGCGCTCGGCACGGCGACTGCGCCGCCGAACTCTGTGATCATCGCGCTGGCGCTGTTTCTCACCGGCTTCGTGATGGGACCGACGCTGCAAAAATCCTACGACGACGGCATCAAGCCGCTGATCGCCAACGAGATGGCCGTCGAGGATGCGCTGGTGCGCGCCTCCGGACCGCTGCGCATCTTCATGCAGAAGAACGTCCGGGAGAAGGACCTCAAGCTGTTCCTCGATCTGTCCGGCGAGCAGCCGCCGGCCACGCCGGAAGAGCTGTCGCTGCGCATTCTGATGCCGGCCTTCATGATCTCGGAGCTGAAGCGCGCCTTCGAGATCGGCTTCCTGCTGTTCCTGCCGTTCCTGATCATCGACCTCGTCGTCGCATCGGTGCTGATGTCGATGGGCATGATGATGCTGCCGCCGGTCGTGGTGTCGCTGCCGTTCAAGCTGATCTTCTTCGTGCTGGTCGACGGCTGGTCGCTGGTCGCGGGCTCGCTGGTGCAGAGCTATTCGGGCAGCGGGTAGTCCGCGCGGCGCTCGAGGCGCTGCATAGCCCCTGTCGTCGTGGCTCGACGCCTACCGCGTCATCTTGATGACGCGGACCTTCGGGACCTCCGGCAGCGAGCCGGTCGAGTTCATATCGGCGCCGGGCGGCGCGGCGCGGGCGGTCGCGTCGGGGAAGCGCAGCTTCATCTCGCGCAGGAAGCCTTCGAGCGTGTCGACGCTCGCCGCCATCTTGGCGATCGCGGCAAACGCCGCGCTGTCGCCGGCGGCCGGCCTGCTGGCGATGTCGAAGGCGGCGCGGTCGGCCGGGTCGGTCATCAGCGGCGCGAATTTCTCCCGGAAGCGGCCGAGACCGAGCGCATCCTCGGCCAGCGCGTAGCCGACCACGGCGCGGATCACATCGCCCTTTTCGGCCTGCGACAGTGGCGTAAAATCACGCCAGCGATCGCCGAGATACAATTCGATCTGCTCGGAGGATTCCCGCCAGCGCCGCGACGCCCAGTAGATATCGGAGCGCAGACGGATCGCCTCGCGACCGCCGATGTTACTGATGATGTCGAGCGCGAGATCGTGACGGCCGATGTCACTCTGCGCCCGCGCTTCGAGCAGCAACCGCTGCTGACGTATTTCGCCGGCGAGGTCGGCGATCCGCGACGAATGCAACGCGGCGATCGCGCGGTCGGGCTTGTGGTTCATCAGATAGACCATCGCCAGCCGCGCTGCGACCTGGGCGCGCGCCGCGCCTTCGAGCCGCTTGTCGACCTGGTACTGCAACAGCTCGCTCGCCTGATCGAGCAGATCGACAGCGACCAGCCGATCGGCGAGCCGGCGGATGATCTCATCGCCGCGACGGCCGATCGGCGTCAGTTCGCGGAATTCGTAGAACGTCGCCAGCGCCTCGATCGGCGGGATGTCGTCGCCCTTGCTGCCGATGAAGATCTGCGAGAACAGCGCCCGGCTGTCGTCCTGCGCCTGACGCGCGTATTCGGAGTTCGGCGCGAGCTGCGTCGCGATCCGCGCCGCAGCCAGCGAGTCGCGGTAGCGGCCGGCGTTGGCGTAGAGCTTCGACAGCAATTGCTGGGTGCGGACCTCGAGGTCGTCGCCGCGCCACGTCACCGACAACCGTTCGAGCTCCGGCAGCGCTTCGGCCGGCGTCAGCTCGTCGCGCTTGGAGCGCAGCACGATATCGCGAAACTTGGCCTCGCTGGCGGCCTGGCGGTCGGACGAGCCCATCGCCTCCTTGTATTTTCGCAGCGCCTCCTGATCGCGGCCGAGCGACTCGTCGAGCCAACCGCGCATCAAAGCGAGCTGCGGCTTCATCTGCGCCGGAATTCCGACCAGATCGAAGTCGCTGCTGATCTTGGCGGCGCCGGAGTAATCGCGCACTTCGAGCGAGGCGCGCATCGCCGCGGCGAGCACCTCGCGCTGAATGTCGAGCGGCAGCGCGGTGACCGCGAACTGCACCGTCTTCAGCTTCTCACGCGCTTCCGGCCATTTGCCCTGCCGCGCCAGCGCGACGCCCTTCCACAGTTGCGCGTCATAGGTCGAGGAGATCGCCGGATTTGCGACGTCCTTCAGCGTCTGCTCCGGCCGCGACATCAGCGCGCTGGCCGCGGCGTGGCCGATCATCGTCGCGGTGTCCTCCTGCCCGGTCTTGACGCCGAGCAGCGCGAGGTCGAGCACGCCTTTGGCTTCCTGATACAGGCCGCGCGCCATGTAGAACCGCGCCAGATCGAGCCGCGCCGGCAGCCTGTCGTCGCCGGTCGCGGCCGACGCCGCGTTGACCTTCGCGTCGAGGACCTCGAGGAAACGGCCTTCCTGATCCTTCGACCATTGCGCGATGTCGAAGAACGGCTTCTCGGTCGGCGAGCCGGCCTGCCCAGCCGGCTCGGCCGACGACAGCGTCAACCCGCCCGGTCGCGTCAGCACCACCGCATCGGCCGCGGCGTCGACGGTGACGTCGTCGGACTTCAGTTCGATCACCACGCCGTGGATCGACTCCAGGAGATTGAACTCGACGAAGGTCTGCCGCTTGATGAAGCCGCGCGGCGGCGGCAGCGCGGTCACGACGGTGAGCGCGTCGCCGGCTTCCGGATCGGTGAGACGATGGATCTGGCCGAGCCCGTTGAGCGCGACAGTGACGGTGGAGCGGGCGGGATCGGCGATGTTGCGCACGGCGGTCAGCGGTCGCGACGCGCCGCGACCGGAATCGGCCAGCGTGATCGACCAGCTCTTGCCGGAGCCGTCTTCGTCGCTCAGCGCGGCCAGTTGCGGGCGATCGAGCCGGATGCGAACTGCCTGGCCCTGCGGCAGCGCGACCCGGGCGACGTCGCCGACGATGCCGCCGCCTTCGCGGCGGATCGCGGCGAGATCGAACGGAGCGGTGTTGTCCAACACCAGCCAGATCATTTCGCCGCGCCGGAACAGCGCCGCCGGGGTCGGCGTCGCGAAGGTGAATGTGAGTTGGAGGCCGTCGGTCGAACGGCGCGCCTCAGCGGCACGGGCGGCGCTCGACGCCGCGGCGGGCATTGCGACAACGGCGTCGGCCGGAGCGGGTGGCGGCGCTTGCGGGTTCTCCGCGACGACCGGACCAGCGCTTGGCTGGGGCGAGGCGGCGGGTGCAGCCGAAGCCTCGGCGCCAGCCGTGGCCGGCGCGGCGGACGTGGGCACGGCCGCGACAGGCGCCGCAACAGGCGGCGCAGCGGCTTTGGACGGCGTTGCTGCCTCGGCCTGGCGCGGCGGAGGGCCAGCGGGCGCCGGCGCTGCCGCGGCGGCCTTCGGCGGTGCGGCCGCGGATTGCGGCGCCGCCTGCGCCTGGGGCTTGGCGGCAGGTTTGGTTTCCGGCGTCGCGTGGTCGGCGTCGCCGGCACCGTGGGTGTCGGCCTTGCCGTTCTCTGCGCCGCGCGCCGGAGCAGCGGGCTTGCGTTCGAGCTTGGCGATCTCCGGCAACGTCAGCGCCGACGAGTTCCGCTTCAGCGGCTCACCGTCCTGCGGCTGGAAACCGACGTCGACGACGAAGTTCTTCTCCTCGCGGAACGAGCGCACGTCGGCTCCACCGATCAGCGGAAAATCGACGCTGGACCCATTGCCGTCGATCCTCTGGCTGATCGCTCCAACGTTCGGAGCGCCGGCGAGCTGGGCATCGGCGAGATCGAAGCTCAGCCCGGTGTTGAACGACACCGTCAGTTTCTTGTCGGTCAGCGTCGAGGAGACTTGGACGTCGTTCGGGATCTCGAACAAATAGCGCACGAAGGTCGGCTGCATCGAGGCTCGGACACGGATCGGCGGCCGCTTCTTGACGTCCGCCCTCGCCTGTTGCGCCCGCAGCGCACGCTCCGCCAGGCGCGCGCGTTCGGCCAGCGCCTTGACGACGTCCTGCGGCAGGCCGGGCGGCGCGCCCGACCAATTGTCGGGAAGAAAATCGACGTACAGCCGCTCGCCCGCCGCCATCGGATTGACGTTGAGCTTGCGGACCAGCGCAAGCCGCACCGCAGACCCGTCGGGGTCGAGACGCGCCGAGCCGATGTAGTTCGGGGCGGAGTCGGCGAGCTTGTCGATCGGGATGTCCACCGGACGTTTGAAGCGGATCACCAGGATCAGTCCGGCCATGGTGACGTCGGACTCGACGTCCTCGGCAAGCTTGAGCAACAGCCGGCCATAGCCGCCGGTCGCATCGAAGCTGGCTTCGCCGCGCACCGCTTGCGCGGCCGCCGGCCGCGCTGCGAGCGCGATGGTGAGAACGAGCCCTAACGCCAGACAGAATCGTGCGAGGCGCCAGCAGAGCGCCTGCGACCAAACTGCAGCGGCAGCCATCCGCGCCATCCGTGTCTTCCGGTCAACGACCCTGTTCTGCCGAGCGGGCCGCGTCCCGCCTTCTCGCATTGTTCCACGCGCGGGTTCAGCGCGGGCACTCACGCGCCACTCCACCATGAAAGCCGTTAACGTTAGCTTAACCATCCACCATTTGCGCGGTCACCCCGGCCAGCGGATCTAGCAACCGGGTCGTGAATCATAAGTTGCAATCTATGATTTAACAGGATCGGATCAACACGTTTTCTGGTATATGATCAAAGACGAATATGCATTCGTCCGCTCACCTCACGACGACGATGCGACAGTGAGACTCCCGATCCAGCCAGTTTCATTCAGGATTCCCGACAATGTTGCTGAAGGGCTTGTACAAAGTCGAGTTCGAAACGCCGCGCCGCAAGGCGGTGGGCGTCGTGTTTGCGGATAGCGGCAGGCTCCGCGGGGGTAGTTCCGCCTTTGCCTATATCGGTTACTACGAGCAGGACGGCGGCTCCATCCGCGGCAAGATCACCAGTCGACGTCACACCAGCGATCCGAGCCAGCCATCCGTATTCGGCCTCGACGAAGTCCGGGTCGATTTCCACGGCTCCTCGATCGGCGACTACGCGCAGGTCGAGGGCGTCGCAGCGGAATCTCCGTCACTCGGATTCAAGGCGGTGCTGACGCGGATCTGCGATTAGAATCCAGCGTTTTCGAGCGAAGTCGCGTACAAGACGCATCATCGAAGCGGTCCGGTTCGGATTGGATCAGGACCGACCGCTGTTCGGCCGTTACTGCCGCGGCGGAAGCGGCCGGCCCTCGATCTTCGGTAGCGCAGCGGCCGACGCCGTGGCGGCCGACCTGCCGCTGGCCCGGCGCGCCATCTCGACCGTCAGCTTCTCGGCGGCTTCGGGCGTCATCAGACCGAGAATGTCGGACATCTTGCGCGGCGCGATCTGCGAAGCGATTTCGATCAGAACCGGCATCTCGAGCCGATCGAAGATCTTCGCCGCGTCCTTCGGCTTCATCGATTCGTACATCGTGATGATGCCCTTGAAGCGCGCGGCGTCGGCTTCGGTCTTCTGCTCGGTCGCCTTTCCGATTTCGCCCTCGCTGGCCTTTATCTGCTCGACTCGCGACTCGATCCGCTTCTCCGCCGCCTTCAGCAGACTCTCGCGGATTTCGACCTCTCGCGCGCGCGCATCCAGTTCCTGCCGCCGAGCCTGCAGCCGCTCCAGAATGGCGCGCTCGGCGGGAGATATCGCCTGCGGCGGCTCGGTCTCGGCCGGCTTGGCCTCCTCCGGCGGCGCGACCACCGGCTTCGGCTCTTCCTTCTTCGGCGCCGCCGGCACCGAGCCGGTGATGTCGGAATCTCCGGTCTTGGCGTTGCCGCCGGGAAAATTCAGGTTGGCCTGCGCCCAAGACGGCTTGGTGGCCTTGGGATCGTAATCGAACATATAGCCGCCATCGAGCATCAACCCGGCGACCTTGAGCACGACAAGGCCGAGGATCGCGACCAGCACGACCGGAAGGATGCGGATGTCGCGAAATGCGTTCATGCAGCCAGGCCGCTATGCCGTCGCCGCTCGGCGAACGCCTCCGCCGCCGCGGCGTTGGCGCGCGCCGCCGACAACACCGGCTCGTCGGTCTGCTCCGAGGACGGCCGCGCCGCCGCGACGATCTTCGACAGCCGGCGCAGCACGTTGTCGCCTTCGGCGAGCTGCTTCCTCAGATGATCGGACAGCGCCGTCGCCGAGGCGATGTCGCGGCCGAGATTGTCGTTGACTTCGCGCACCGTCAGCTTGAGCCCGCCGATCGCGCGCTCGGCGATCTCGGTCACGGTGATCAGTTCGCCGATCGTCGCCTTGAGCGATTGCTCGTCGGCCTTGAGCCGCAGCAGCCGCTTGTTGAGGAGCCAGCAATAGCCGATGGTCAGCATCAACAGGACGGCGACCAGACTTTCGATAACGAGTGCGAAGGTGTGGCTCATTGTGCCTCCATCATTTTGCTCTGCTCATCGGTCCGCTCGAACATCGCGTAGGTCGTGACCGGCCTGCGTAACGGCTTGGTGACCCGAATGGCGACGCGGTCGCCGACCCGGCCCATTCGGCCTTCCGTCAATGTGACGCTGCCGCAGCGGACGGCCACCAGCGCATCGGCCCGCAGGTCCAGCGGTAGCGTGTCGCCGACCTGCAGCGCCATCAATTGCTTCAGAGGAACCTCGGCCTCGTACAGCACCGCGTCGACCGAAATCTCGGCCTGCACGACCTCGGTGGCGAGGTGGCCCTCCCAGACCTGATCACGGCCGAACTTCTCGCCCATGAACATCTGCATCAGCACGCCGCGGATCGGTTCGATCGTGGCGTAGGGCAGCAGCAATTCGATGTTGCCGCCGCGGTCTTCCATGTCGATGTGCAGGCGCACCAGGATCGCGGCGTTGGCGGGACGGCTGATCGCGGCAAAGCGCGGATTGGTTTCGAGCCGGTCGATCGAGAACGCCACCGGCGACAGCGGCCGGAACGCCTGCTCGGCGTCGGCGAGCACGACCTGCAGCAGCCGCTTCACCAGATTGGTCTCGATCGTGGTGTAGGGCCGGCCTTCGATCCGAAGCGCGGCCTGGCCGCGGCGGCCGCCGAGCAGCACGTCGATCATCGAATAGATCAGGCTGGAATCGACGGTGGCGAGCCCGAAATTCTGCCACTCCTCGGCCTTGAACACGCACAGCACCGCGGGCAGCGGAATCGAATTCATGTAGTCGCCGAACCGCACCGAGGTGATGCGGTCGAGCGAAACCTCGACGTTGTCGGAGGTGAAATTGCGCAACGACGTCGTCATCAATCGCACCAGGCGGTCGAAAACGATTTCGAGCATCGGCAGACGCTCGTAGGAGACCATCGCCGAGTCGATGATCGCGCGAATGCCGGAGTTCTCGTCGAGATGCACCTCGCCGACGCTGAAGCCGAGGAGATTGTCGATCTCCTCCTGCGACAGCACGCGCTCGCCGCTGTTCTTGCCGGCGCCGAGATCGCGGCCGCCGTCCTCGACCATGGCGGCCCATTGCTCCGCCATCGTCCCGGTGAGTTCGTTCTCCTCAGCCGCCTTCGCTGCGGCCTCGGGGTCCTCCGAGGCCATCGACGCTTCCCATTGGGCAGCTATGGCGTCTTGATCGAGTTGTTCCTGGCCAGCCATGTCAGTTCACTGCACCAGTACTTCCTTGAACAGCAAGGCGCTGACCTGCGCCGGTGCGATCGCCACGTTGACCCGGCGGGTGAGCTCTTCCTTCATCCGGAACATCCCGACCGAACCGTTGAGGTCGCCCGAGCGCAGTTCGCGCAGATAGGTCTGGAACAGATCGGTGATGCGCGGCATCGTCGGCTTGATCTGCTCGACCAGCTTCTCATCCTTCACTTCGAGCACGATCTTGGCCTTGAGATACTGCACCCGTTCGCCCGGCGAACCGGCCAGGTTGACCATGATCTCCGGCACTTCGATGAAAGACGGCGGCTTCACCTTCTCGGCGGCCTCGGCATGGTGCTTGTCGTCTTTATGTCCCGCGAACAGGAAGAACCACGCGCCGCCGCCGCCGCCGATCAGCAGCAGCGCTGCAGCGGCGATGATGATGAGCTTTTTCTTGCTCTTCGGCGCCGCGCCTTCTGCGGCTTCGGCGCCTTCTTCTGGTTTCTCTGAGTCCGCCATCGGCGCAAATCCGCGTTGCGAGAAGAGCCGCCGTGCCGCGAAGGCGAACCATTACGCGAAACGAAAGCCGCCAGCGCCCGAGGCTCTGATCTGGCGACGCTAGGGCAGCAATGGTTAACGGAACCTTTCCAGACCGCGCCAACTAGGAAGATTTTGCCGGGCAACATGGTCAACAAGTCCTTATTGCCGACCTCCCCGCCCCCTTCAAAAACAATCAACAGATTGAAATATATCGTCTTTCGCAATTGGCACGAGGTTCGCAAGACAGATTGGCGAACCACTGCTTGGGAGAGCGTGGTTCACGGCGATCCGCGAGAGGTCTGGGAGGACCGGGCGCGGGTCCTTAAAGGGAGAACCACCGATGCAGAATACGCTTCTGGTCGGCTTGTCGCGGCAGGTCGTGCTCGAACGGCAGATGGATGTCGTCGCGAACAATCTGGCGAACATCAACACCAACGGCTTCAAGGCCGAGCGCTCCGTGTTCCAGGAATTCCTGAACACCGGGGCACATGAAGACAATTTCCAGGCGCAGGACCGCCGGGTCAGCTTCGTGCAGGACCGCGCCGCGTATCACGACTTCGCCTCCGGCCCGATGGAGGAGACCAAGAACCCGCTCGACGTCGCGATCGACGGCTCGGCCTTCCTCGTGGTGCAGACGCCGCAGGGCGAGCGCTACACCCGCGACGGCAAGCTGTCGATCAATCCGCAGGGTCAGCTCGTCAACGCGTCCGGCTATCCGGTGCTCGGCAATTCCGGCCCGATCGTGTTTCAACCGACCGACAAGTCGATCAACATCTCGTCGGACGGCAATGTCAGCGTGCTGGAAGGCGTCGCCACGATCGACTCGCTGCGCGGCAAGCTGCGGATGGTGTCGTTCGCCCGGCCGCAAAGCTTGGAGAAGCAGGGCGGCAACCTGTTCGCCGCGACCTCCGATCGCGGGGCGCCAGATCCCAAAGCGATCGTTCGCCAGGGCTACGTCGAGAAGTCGAACGTCAATTCGGTGCTCGAAATGACGCGGATGATCGAAGTCACCCGCTCCTACCAGTCCGTCTCCGCGCTGCTGCAGCAGGAGAGTGATCTGCAGAAGGCCGCAATCGAGCGGCTTGCCGACGTTCCGGCGTAAGGAGACCGACGATGCGCGCACTCTACACCGCGGCGACCGGCATGGCCGCCCAGGAGCTCAACGTCCAGGTGATCTCCAACAATATCGCCAACATGCGGACCACGGGCTACAAGAAGCAGACCGCGGCGTTTCAGGACCTGATCTACGATCACGTCCGGCGGGTCGGCGCGCAGGCCTCCGACCAGGGCACGATCCTCCCGGTCGGCGTCGACATCGGCGGCGGCGTCAAGACCGTCGGCACCCCGCGGATGATGGGCCAGGGCACGATCTCGCCCACCGGCAACGATCTCGACATCGCGATCCGGGGCGAGGGCTTCTTCAAGATCCAGATGCCCGACGGCACCTTCACCTATTCGCGCGACGGCTCGTTCACCACCGACAACACCGGCCGCATCGTCACCTCGAACGGCAACCCGGTGCAGCCGACCATCACGATCCCGTCGGGCGCCTCGGGTATCACCATCAACGCCCAGGGTCAGGTGACGGTGAACGTCCCCGGCTCCACCACGCCGGTGCTGCTCGGCCAGATCGGCCTTACCCGCTTCATCAACAAGACCGGCCTGCTGCCGATCGGAGACAATCTGTTCACCGAGACGCCGGCCTCCGGTCCGCCGCAGGACGGCACCGCCAATACCGACGGCTTCGGCGACATGCAGCAGAAGGCGCTCGAACAGGCCAACGTCGAAGTCGTCAACGAAATCTCCGACCTGATCGCCGCGCAGCGCGCCTACGAGATGAACGCCAAGGTCGTCAGCGCCGCCGACCAGATGCTGCAATCCACTTCCAACATGTTCCGCTGACGGGATCCGACAGATGATCCGCTCACTCCTGATCACCACGCTGCTCGCAGCGCCGCTCACCGCAGCCGCGGCGGAGTCGACGCCGCCAGCCGCCGCGCCCGGCCTCGACCCACGGATCGAGGAGGTGCTGCGCACGCCGGTGCTGCGCTCCCATGTCGAGGTGACCGACGAGCTGGTGCGGATCGGCGACGTCATCGACAACGCCGGCGGCGCGGCGCGGATCGCGATCTATCGTGCGCCCGACCTCGGCACCACCGGCGCACTGCCGACCGCATCGGTGATCGCCGCGCTGCGTGCCCATCAGGTGATTGGCGTCGACACCCGCGACATCCGCGAAGTCACCGTGACCCGCCTCGCCCGCAGCCTGCCGGCGAAGCACATCCAGATGCAGGTGATCGAAACGCTGCAGCGCCGCCACGGTTTCGGCGAAGCCGAGGACGTCACGTTGAGCTGGGACCGCGAGATCGAAAGCCAGACCCTGCCTTCGAGCTACAGTGGCGCGCTGCAGCTCGTCGCCGAGCGGTTCGATCGACGCAGCGGCCGGTTCGACATCAGCTTCGAGATCACGGGCGCCGCCGGCAACGTACCGGTGCGGCTGCGCGTCACCGGCACGGCGGTCGAGACCTTGGCTACGGTGGTGCTGACCCGGCCGGTTGAACGCAACGAGGTGATCAAGATCTCCGACGTCGCGATCGAGCGGCGGCCCAAGGCCGAGGTCGCCTCCGATGCAATCGCACGCGACGCCGTGATCGGCATGCAGGCGCGGCGCGCGCTGCGCAGCGGCCAGATCGTGCGTAGCACCGATCTCGCCAAGCCCGATCTGGTGACCCGCGATCAGGGCGTGACGCTGATCTATCAGGCCGCCGGCATCTACCTGACGTCGCGCGGCAAGGCGCTGGAGACCGGCACCGAGGGCGACGTGGTGAACGTACTCAACCTGCAATCCAAGCGCACCGTGTCCGCGACCGTGGTCGGCCGCGGCCAGGTCATGGTGACGGTCGCCGTGCCGCGCATTCTCGCCAGCGCGCAGCCCGCCACGGCGCCGAGCGCTCCCGCCGACACCGCCATCGCCCCAGCCGTCCCGGTCGCCCCCGCCGCCGCCCGAACCGAGTAAGTTTCATGTTCAAGTCAATACCAACCAACCGCATCGTCCTGATCACCGCGCTGCTCGCGACGGGCGGTCTCGCCGGCGGTTGTTCGTCGATCGACCGGCTCGCCTCGATCGGTGAAAGGCCGGCGCTGAGCGCGATCGAGAATCCGACGACGCAGCCGGGCTACAAGCCGGTGCAGATGCCGATGCCGAAGCCGGAGGTCGCGTCCTACAACGCCAACTCGCTGTGGCGGAACGGTTCGCGGGCGTTCTTCCGCGATCAGCGCGCCGCCAAGGTCGGCGACATCATGACGGTGACGGTGAATTTCACCGACAAGGCCAACATCGCCAACCAGACTCAGCGCAGCCGCTCCAGTTCGGAAGATTCCGGCATCACCGATTTCGCCGGCAGCAAACTTCTGACCGGCAACGCCGCGCAGGTGCTGCCAGGCCGGCTGCTCTCCACCGACTCGACGTCGACGGCCGACGGCAAGGGATCGGTGCAGCGCCAGGAAGCGTTGCAGACCAGCGTCGCCGCGGTCGTGACGCAGGTGCTGCCGAACGGCAATCTGGTGGTCGAAGGCAAGCAGGAGATCCGCGTCAATTTCGAAGTTCGCGAACTGATCGTCGCCGGCATCGTGCGCCCGGAGGACATCCAGAGCGACAACACCATCGATAGCAGCAAGATCGCGCAGGCCCGCATCGCCTATGGCGGCCGCGGCCAGATCACCGACGTGCAGCAACCGCGCTACGGCCAGCAGGTGATGGACGTGCTGCTGCCGTTCTGACCCGCCTCCGAATTCTCGAGCTCCCACACCGGATCGCGAACCTAGGCGCGGTCAGGTGTACCAGCGCGGCCTCCTCCGGCTCTCCCCCGGATGGAGGCCGCGGCCCTTTCCGAGTGCCTTTCAGGTGACCCGATCATGACTCGGTCCTCGCGCCAGCCCACCGCGGCAAAGTGATCCGGCGCATGGAACATTCCGCGCGCTCGCCGTTGCATCGTGCCCCAGGCACATTAAGTTCCGCCGTGCATTCACCGACGCCGCGTCGACAGCTTCGATAAATGGAGAGCCGCATGACCAGAACCAGCGCCGTCCTGTTTGCGGCCGCCACCGTTGTCAGTTTGGCGGCAGCGCCCGCCCAAGCCCGCGACTTCCCCTATTGCCTGCAGGGCGGCGAATGGGGCTATCCCGGCAATTGCCAGTTCGATTCCTATCAGCAGTGCGTGACAACCGCGTCCGGGACCAGGGCCTATTGCGACATCAACCCGGTGTTCGCGTTCCGTGCCCAACAGGAGCCGCAATCGCAGCCACGGTCGCATCATCACCAGCGTCGGTATTGATCCCGTCGCTGGCGCGCCGGCGGCAGGACGTCACGCTTCGCAACGGCAGACAAAAAAGAAGCGGGCGCAAGGCCCGCTTCTGATCTTGGACGACCGAGGCAGCGAAGCGAAGCTTCGTACTACTCGTCGCGATAAACCTTCTCACGCTTCTCGTGGCGCTCTTGAGCTTCGACCGACAGCGTCGCAATCGGGCGGGCTTCGAGGCGCTTCAGCGAAATCGGCTCTCCGGTCTCTTCGCAGTAGCCGTAGGTGTTGTCGTCGATACGCTGCAATGCCGAGTCGATCTTGGAGATCAGCTTGCGCTGCCGATCGCGCGCACGAAGTTCGATAGCGCGGTCGGTTTCCGACGAAGCGCGATCGGCCAGGTCGGGATGATTGACGTTCTCTTCCTGAAGGGTCTGGAGCGTGAGCTTTGCTTCGCGCAAAATCTCATCCTTCCAGGCCAGCAACTTACCGCGAAAATACTCGCGCTGCCGTTCATTCATGAACGGCTCTTTCTCGGAGGGTCGATAGCTTTTCAACTTATCCAAGGGCAATCCATGATCTTGTTGGGCGGCAATATAACCCGCCTGCGCGGGAGCTTATATAGCGCGCGTCGGTGACAGACAATATCGTCCGCCGCCCGCTTCACGGCTCGCACCTTGTTTCAGATCAGGAACTGCAGGATCCGGGGTGGTGGCTTGATCAGTATTGCCCGGCCTTTGCGAGTTCGACCTCGACCCGCAACTCGATCTCGGACAGCACCGCGTCGAGACCGGGGTCGCCGGACGAGGCCTTCAGTTCCGCCGCCGCGGCGCGCAACCGCGCCACCGTGGCGGTATCGAAATTGCCGGCCAGCAGGCCGATCTTGAGGTCGTCGAGCACGTCCAGCGCGGTCCGGCCGCGCGCCACTGAACGCTTGCGCCGCTCGGTGGCGTCCTCGACACCCTGCATCGCCAACAGGGCCTCGAGCCCGGTGGGCGCCAGCGGCGCGCTGACCGCGCGGGGACCCGGTTCCGGCGGGGCGGCGCTGGTCGGCAGCGAAAAGCCGCTCGAACTCGTGCGCCGGGCGTTGCCGGTGGAAGTCGGAGTTGTGGTGCCGTTCGGGCCGTAAATTCGCATGGTCTCTCTCGCCGGACAGTTCCAGGCTAGGCGCCGCGCCTGAACAGCTTACACCCAAGCCGGCAAGAGCGTTGAGGCTCTCGGAGGCCACCGTCGCGGTTTATGGTTAATAGCCGGTAAACGATCGGCAAAACTTGCCGCCGGCGGCAGTTTTGGCGCTGCCACAACTTCCTCCAATCCCCCTGCCCGGCGCCTTCCCCTCGGAATATCAACAAGTTGCCACCGTCCATCAGACTGGCACAGGTCTGGCATGGCGAGTTGCGTGACTGTCTTGCGGCCCCGCCGCAGCAGCGCCCGAGGAAACCCGAGAATGCCGAGCTTTTCGCCCACGCTCCTGAAGCTTGCCGCAGCCGCCTTGTCTGCGCTGCTGCTGTCGGGCGTGGCCGCCAGCGCCACCTCGCGGATCAAGGACCTCGCCAATATCGAGGGCGTCCGGCAGAACCAGCTGATCGGCTACGGCCTTGTGGTCGGCCTCAACGGCACCGGCGACACCCTCAACAACATCCCTTTCACCAAGCAGTCGCTGCAGGCGATGCTGGAACGGATGGGCGTCAATATCCGCGGCGCCACGATCCGGACCGGCAACGTCGCCGCGGTGATGGTAACCGGAAACCTACCGGCTTTCGCCACCCAGGGCACCCGGATGGACGTCACCGTCTCCGCGCTCGGCGACGCCAAGAATCTGCAAGGCGGCACCCTGCTGGTCACCCCGCTGCTCGGCGCCGACGGCAACGTCTACGCGGTGGCGCAGGGTTCGCTGGCGATCGGCGGTTTCCAGGCCGAGGGCGAGGCCGCCAAGATCACCCGCGGCGTGCCGACCGTCGGCCGGATCGCCAACGGCGCCATCATTGAGCGCGAAATCGAATTCGCACTGAACCGGCTACCGAACGTCCGGCTCGCGCTGCGCAACGCCGACTTCACCACGGCCAAGCGGATCGCCGCCGCGGTCAACGATTTCCTCGGCACCAAGAGCGCCGAGCCGATCGATCCCTCGACCGTCCAGCTCTCGATCCCGGCGGAGTTCAAAGGCAACGCGGTCGCCTTCCTGACCGAAATCGAGCAATTGCAGGTCGAGCCGGACCAGGCCGCCAAGATCATCATCGACGAGCGCAGCGGCATCATCGTGATGGGCCGCGACGTCCGGGTCGCTACCGTCGCGGTGGCGCAGGGCAATCTCACCGTGTCGATTTCCGAAAGCCCGCAGGTCAGCCAGCCCAATCCACTATCGCGCGGCCGCACCACGGTCACGCCGAATTCCCGGATCGGCGTCACCGAGGACGGCAAGAAACTGGCGCTGGTGAAAGACGGCGTGTCGCTGCAGCAGCTCGTCGACGGCCTCAACGGCCTCGGCATCGGCCCCCGCGACCTGATCGGCATTCTGCAGGCGATCAAGGCCGCCGGCGCCATCGAAGCCGATATCGAGGTGATGTGATGTCAATTGTTCCCGTGACCTATTCCCACGTCGCGCCGAGCTACAACGGCCGCCCGGACATCGCGCTGACCGAGGCGCTGGCCCAGGTTTCGCCGAAGGCCCAGGCCAAGGCGCACAAATCCGCACAGGACTTCGAGGCGATGTTCTTGAACTCGATGTTCTCGCAGATGACCTCCGGGCTGAAGGGCGATGGTCCGTTCGGCGACACCGTGGGAACCGGCGTATGGCGGTCGATGCTGACGGATCAATATGCGCAGACGGTCGCGAAGGCCGGCGGCGTCGGCATCGCCAGCGACGTATTCCGCACCCCGATTCTCCAGCAGGCGAACCGCGCAGCCTGAGCGCAAAGGACGACGCCATGACGCAGATGCAACCCCAACAGGCCGCCGCTCCCCAGCCGGTGACGTCGCCGGCCGACGCACGCAAGCTCGCCAACAGTCTGATCGAGGTGATGGACGCGCTGCTGGCGGTGATCGAGCGCGAGACCGAGCTGGTTCGCGCCGGCAAGATCCCCGAAGCGATGAAGCTCGAGCGCGACAAGAACGATTGGACCCGGCGCTACATCGTCGCGATCACGCTGGTGAAAGCCAGCCAGCCCTATATGGCGCAGGCGACGCCCGACCTGCTCGGCGGTCTGCATCGTCATCACGAAGTGTTCCGCGCGATGCTGCAGGTCAATCTCACCGTGCTCGCCACCGCGCACGCGGTGTCCGAGGGCATCGTACGCGGCGTCAACGCCGAGGTGCAGCGCCGCAACATTCCGCAGACCTACACCGCTTATGGAAAGCGCGCTGCGCCCGGCCCGAAAAACCTCACGCCGATCGCGGTCAGTCGCTCGCTGTAGCGTCGCCCGCCTGACACGAACGCCCCGTTTCCACGCGCCGCCGGCCCTCGAGCCGGCGGTGCTTTGGCGTCCGCGAACGCTTCGAGCACATCCGGCAATTTGAATTAAATGGCGACGGAGATTGCAGTGGGAGCTTTAGGGGTTCCGTGCACCATGTCTGGCGGGGGGATGGGTTGACTGAATGGAGCCAGGAGGCTGCCATGAGTTTCGACTTCACCGTTAAGCCCGTCGGGCAGCTGGTGATCCCGCCGGTCGTCAGGCCGGAGCCTGAGGTGGTCCAGAAGGCTGTCGCGACGCAATTACCCGCGCCGCAAAGCGTCACTGCGACGGCCAACGCCAGCGGCAGCAACGCCGTGGCCAGCAACGCCGCCAAGGTCGGCGCCGACACCATCTCGCGCCAAGTGATTTTCGACCAGGCGTCGGCCGCAATGGTCTACGTCTCGGTTGATCAGAGCACGGCTGAGGTGATCAACCAGTATCCTGACTCGTGGCAGCTCAAGGCTCGCGCCTACTTCCGCGAACAGGATCAATCGAAGCTTCAGCCGCGCTCCGGTCCGATACCGACCGACCGAACGGCCTGAGCGAGCTGACATTGATCTTATCGACCCGGCTTGCTGTCGCAAGCGCGGGTGATTTTGCTTGTCTGTACTGATGTGAGAAAATCGACAACCGACCACGTCAGGCGCGGCCGCTGAGACCGGCGGCGATGTTGCGGTTGATCTCGATCAGAGCCTTCAGTGGCTCGACTTCAGCCTTCATCTGCAGCGCGGCAGACTGGCTCAGCACGAACACGCCGATGTTGGCGATGTTCTGACGGATCTCGATCGATTGCGGATTGTCGTCGCGCATCGCATCGCTGACGAAGATCGACCACAGCTTTCGGTTGAACATCAGCGCTTCATTCAAGCCGATGGCGCCGCGCTCGGACCAGTTAGTGACGATGTCCTGTAATTGCCTGGCCGCCTTGAGCAGCGCTTGCGCTTCGATCTCTCTGGGAGAAGCCGTTCTTTGCGCGGTGCGGGCATACGCCTGAGCAGCACTCGACATCGTTACCTCTGTAGGAGTTCTTCTTCACGCTTGATCAGCGGACGCAGTTCCCGCAACGCTTTATAAAGTTGGCCACTTAAAATTAGATTACTCGTGGCCTCGATGGTGTCGCGAAAACTCGGCACAGCTTCGAGCAACTCCTTGATGAAGCCGAGATAGAGTTCCTGATAGGCGGGAATGTCGTTCTGCAGATACATCATCTGCACGCAGAGATAGACGCGCTTCACGGGAGTGTTCGCGCTCTCCGAGGTGAGAATGTCTTTCTCGCGCAGGATCGGTGCATCGCCGTCGATCAGAAACGTGGTGCGCGTGTCGGAGTTGGTGATCACGCTCTGCCCGATCACGATCCGTTCGAACGGCTTCAGTTCAACTCGCAAGGGCATCGTGTTGTCCTTTGATTGCGGTCAATGCGACCAAAGATGAATCGTCACGCCAAGCTGTACGCTTGTTATGCGCAGGCTTTGCGTGACGATCCAGTGCTGTGTTTCGGGGGAAAAGTCGAGCGCGGCGTTGCGACCCGCCGAATCACCGCGCCGCGAGGGCGGATGTCGCGCCCTCGCCGATCGCCGCGGTCGCGATTATCGCAGCAATTGTAGCACGCTCTGCTGCGATTGGTTGGCCAGCGCCAGCGCCGAGACCGCGATCGACTGCCGGGTCGACAGCGCCTGGCTGTTGGCGGCTTCTTCGTTGGTGTCGGCCAGCGTGAGGTTCGACGAGCCGGTCTGCAGCACGTTGATCAGGTTCTTGGCGAAATCCTGCCGGATCTGCACGATCGACAGGTTGGAACCGTAGGACGACGCCTGCGAGCGCAGCGTCGTCGACGCGGTGTTGAGCGAGGCCAGCGTCTTGTTGGTCGCGGCATTGTCGATGAAGTCGACGCCCGACATCAGCGTCGGCATGCCGAGCGCCGCCGGACTCAACGCGGTGCCCACGATATTCAGCGTGGATTTTCCGGTTTCGTTGAACACCAGTTTCAGCGTGTCGCCGTTGAGCAAATTGACGCCGTTGAACGAGGCGTCCTGAGCTGTCGTGGTGATCTGCTGAATGACGTTGTTGTACTGTTCGACGAGCTTGGCGCGCGCCACCTGCGAGTTGACGTCCGCGACCGGCGGATTCGGCGTGGTGAAGCTCAGCGTCGCCGTGATGGTTCCGCCAAGCGCGCCGCCATCCGCGACCGAACCGAGCGTCGCCGAGGCATAGTCGTTGTTCGCCGAGATCGTCAGCAAGCCCTTGGCGTCGATCTGCGCGGTCAGATTGTTGGACGCGAGCTTGACGTTGAGCTGCGCCAGCGTTTGCACCGTGCCGCCGGTGCCGTCGCCGAAGGTCACGCTGACCGGGGTGCCGCCCTTGAACGAGGTGAAGGTCAGGGTCTTGCCGGCGACGCCGCCGGTGCCGGACGAGCGCGACGCCTTGAACTCGGTCGAGGTGCCGGTGTTGCCTGCGAGGCCGAGCGCCAGCATCGCGTTGCCGGTGCCGCTGATGGTGAGGTCGGAGGCGCTGCCGGTCGAGACCTTCAGCGAGCCGCTGGAGAGCGACGAATTGGCGGAACCGGTCTGCGTCGTCAGCGTCGCACCGGCCTGCGACAACGCCGCGGACTGCACGCCGGTGGCAAGGTCGATCGCCTTCAGCACGTCGGCCATGGTGCCGCCCTGCAGATACACGGTGGAATTGCCGAGGCCATCGGTCTCGATATTGCCGGTGACGCCGGTGTGGCTGGCCGAGGGCAGCGGGACCGGCGCATTCTTGAAGGTGATTGTCTTGCCGTTGACGTTGAGCGTCGAGCCGTCCTCGATCAGCCTGCCGATGGTGCCGGGGCCGGTCGACCGGGTGGCGTTGAGCGTCGCCGGGCCCGGCCCGGTCGAAGCGGTGAGGTTGAGCGACTTCAGGAAGTCGGCCGGACCGGTGATGCTGAGGTCGGCGCCGGTCGAGGTCTGCAACGTCACCGCGCCGCCGGCGGAGATCTGGGACGTCGTGCCGTTGGCGGTGAAGGTCGCGACGCCGTTGGCGATCGTCGCCGACTTGACGCCGCTGGCGAGGTCGATCGCGGTCAGCACATCGCCGACGGTGGCCGAGGTGAATGTGTTACTCGTCCCCATATAGATCGTCGAATTGCCCGACGTATCCGTGACGATATTGCCGAGCACGCCGGAGCCGGCGAGCAGCCCCGCGGCGCTCGGCGGCTCGCTCGCCTTGAAGGTGACCGACTTGCCGTTGACCGTCAGCGTGGTGCCGTCGGCGATCGCCGGGCCGAGGCCGCCGACCGTATTGAACAGCTTGGTGGTCGCGGTGATCGGCGAGGCGGCGCCGGTGCCGAGCGGGACCGAGACGCTGACGCCGAAGCCGAGCTTGGCCAGCACCGTTCCGCCCGACGTGTCGCTGATCGCCAGCGCACGGTTGGTGCCGGTGTGAAGCTCGATGTGGCCGGTGACGTCGACCACCGACGGGTTGCTGGTGTTGCCGTTGATGGTGTCGACGGTCGCCAGCAGCGCGCTGATCGGCTGGTTGATGCCGATCGTGTAGTTGCCGTTGCTGTCGGCGGTCGACGAGCCCGTGGTGGTGAAGGTGATGTTCTTGCCGTTGACCACGATGGTGTCGCCGGCCTGTGGGCCGGTCGGCGTCACAGTCGAGCCGTTGGTCAGCGAACTGATCAGGTCCGCGCCGGTCGCGGGAGTCGACGTGATGCCGGTGTAGAGCACGCCGCCGGTGGACGTGGCGTCCGCGGCGATCGCCTTGGTGATGGCGGTGCCGCTGATGCTGCCGACGCCGCCGCCGAGGGTGTCGGTCAGCGACACGCCGTTGGTGCCGCCGGCGGTGCCGTCATAGACCACGTTGCTGGTAGCCGTCGCGCTGGCGAAGGTCTGGGTGCCGCGCAGATCGTCCGGCGTGGCGCCCGCGATGGTCGCCGAGACGTTGGATTTCGTCGAGTAGCCGACGTTCGACTGCAGCGCCTGGTTGGCGATCGACTTGGCGGTGTCGATCAGCTTGTTCAGCGAGGTGATGCCGGTGTTGGCCGCCTGCAGGATCTGGACGCCGTTGCTGATGCCGTCGAGCAGGTTGTTGATGTCGCTGGCGCGGCTGTCGAGCCCTGCCGCGGTGAAGAAGTTTGTCGGATTGTCGAGCGCGGTGTTGACCTTCTTGCCGGTCGCAAGACGGTTCTGGGTGGTCGAGAGCAAATCCGCCGTCGATTGCAGCGAAAGCAGGTTCTGGCGAACCGCTGCCGAGAGAACCACATCAGACATGGTGCAAACCTTCCTGATCCGCGCTGGGCGGCGACTTCAGTCGCGCGCTGCTGCTTGCGTCGAGGGCCGTTGCCGCGACGCTTGCCGGTTGTGTTTAGACGCCTGTTCTGGAGAGGGACCTCGGGCACGCACATACGCGAATGCGGTCCGGATCAACGCGGCCGATTCTCGGCCAACCTTCTTCCTGAGCATCGAGACTATGGCCGCCGGGCTTTAAAATATGGTTAACAGCCCCTTAAGGCCTCGCGGACAGCAAAAACGCAAGCAAAATCAATATCTCAAAACGCAGACCGGCTTCGGCGACCCCGCCGCCGGCATCCTCGCAGTCCCAATCTCCGACGCGAATCAAAGAAAAACGGCGGGGTTTCCCCCGCCGTTTCCAGATCGTTAACTGAACGTTCGCTTCAGATCAGCGCAGCAGCTGGAGCACGCCCTGCTGCGACTGGTTGGCGAGCGACAGCGCGGACACCGCGATCGACTGGCGGGTCGACAGCGCCTGGCTGTTGGCCGCTTCCTCGTTGGTGTCGGCCAGCGTCAGGTTCGACGAGCCGGTCTGCAGCACGTTGATCAGGTTCTTCGAGAAGTCCTGACGCGCCTGGACGATCGAGAGGTTCGAACCGAACGCCGAGGCCTGCGACCGCAGGGTCGTCGATGCGGTGCTCAGCTTGGCCAACACGGAGTTGGTCGCATCGTTGTCGATGAAGTCGGTGCCCGAAGTCAGGGTCGACAGGCCGAGGCCGGTCGGATTGTAGCTGACGCCTTGGATCGAGATCGTCGACTTGCCGGTTTCGTTGAACACCAGCTTCAGCGTGTCACCGTCGAGCAGGTTGACGCCGTTGAACGAGGCATCCTGGGCCGTGGTTTTGATCTGGTCCATGATGTCGTTGTATTGCTTGACCAGGCCGGCGCGGGTGTTCTGGGCATTGGTATCAGCCACCGGAGCCGACGCAGACGAGAAGGTCAGTGTCGAACTCAGTGTGCCACCGATCGCGCCGCCGTCGCTGCTTCCCAATGTGTGGGAAGCGAAATCGTTCGACGCCGAGATCGTCAGCTTGCCGGTCGCATTGTCAACCACCGCCACCATGTTGTTGGCCGCAAGCGCAGTGTTGAGCTGGGCGAGCGACTTGACGGTGCCGTTGGTGCCGTCACCGAAGGTGACATTCACCGCCGCACCATCCTTGAAGGAGGTGAAGGTCAAGGACTTGCCGCTGACATTGCCGGCGCTCGCCGTCCGCGATGCGTTGAACGAGGTGTCGGTGCCTGTCGGGCCGTTGAGGCCGAGGGCGGCGAGTGCGTTGCCGGTACCAGTGATCGAGAGGTCGGCCGCGGTACCGGTCGACAGCTTGAGCGCGCCGCTCAGCACCGTCGACGCGACGTTGCCGGCCGGGGTCGTCACTGTGGCGACGCTGGTGGCAATGGTCGCGCTCTTGGTGCCAGTGGCGAGGTCGATCGCCGACAGCATGTCGGCAGCCGTCGCGTCCTGCAGGAACACGGTCGAATTGCCGTTGCCGTCGGTGGCGTAATGCGCGCCGCTCGGCTTGCCGAAGCCGGTCGGAATCGCATTCACGTCGGTCGACAGCGTGTTCTTGAAGGTGATGGTCTTGCCATTGACGTTCAGCGTCGAGCCGTCCTCGATCAGGCTGCCGAGGCTGGACGACGAGGTGGCACGAGCAGCGGCGACAGTCGTGACGCTCGAACCCAGCGACGCCGTGAGTTTCAGGGACGCCAGCATGTCTGCGGTGCCAGAGATCGACAGATCGGCGCCGGTCGAGCTTTTCAACGTGACGGTGCCGCCGGTGATCGAAGATGCGCCCGCACCGCCGGTCAAGGTCGCGATCTTGGTGGTGGCGTTGATCGCGGTGATCGACTGTGCGCCGCTGGCGACATCGATCGCGGCCATCAGATCGCCGACCGTGGCCGCTGAGTCTGCAGCGGTCCCGAGATAAACCGTCGAGTTGCCGCCGGAGTCGGTCACGACGTTCGTGCTGGACAGGCTGGAGCCGGCCGCAACGGCGCTGGCACCGGGAACCGCCGTCGCACTGAAGGTGATGGTCTTGCCGTTGACCGACAGCTTCGAACCATCGGTGAAGGTGGTGTTTGCCTGGGTGGTAAGACCGGCAGTGCCGCCACCGCCCGCTGCGAACAGACGGGTGGTCGAATCGATTGCCACCGGAACCGTGAGGTTGTTGTTGACCACGCCAGACCCGACAAGCGAACCAGCAGTGCCACCGAGGGTCGCAGCCGAGGTCGCAGCCGTGGCACCGCCGGCGGCGCCCGAATACAGCACGTTACCCGCCGCGGAAGTGCTGGAGTAGCTGGTAGTGCCGCGGAGGTCGTTGGCAGTGGCACCGGTGATCGTGGTCGAGACATTCGACTTCGTCGAATAGCCCGAGACGGTCTGCAGGGCCTGGTTGGCGATCGACTTGGCGCTATCGACCAGCTTGGTCAGCGAGGTGATGCCGGTGTTGGCGGCCTGCAGGATCTGCACGCCGTTGCCGATACCGTCGAGCAGGTTGTTAATGTCGCTGGAGCGGGCATCGAGACCCGACGCGGTGAAGAAGTTGGTCGGATTGTCGAGAGCCGAGTTCACCTTCTTGCCGGACGAAAGACGGCTCTGGGTGGTGGCGAGCAGATCAGCCGTGGCCTGGAGCGACGAAAGATTCTGGCGGACGGCGTTCGAGAGAACGATACCTGACATTTTGCTACCTTCCTGGTGTGCAACTGCGATCTTCTTGATCGACTGCGGAACCATGACCGGCACACTCTAAAAATGCGTAAAGGAGAGGCAGTGGTTTTAACGGATCGAAATCCGCGTAAAACCACGAGGGTTGCGGATCTAACAACCTGCGCCGGTCGCAATGACGGGCGAGCGATTTTCCAGGAAGCCCTTGGTTTCCGTGTGACTTGCGCCGCCGCGCCGTCGATCGGACACGCAAAAAGGCCGCCGTGCGATCGACGCAACGGCGGCTGTTCGTTTAGTAAGTCTTAACTAAAGAAACTTGACGAGGCTCATTTGGTAGAGCTGCGAAGTCACCTGATACGACGCCTGCAGACTGGTCTGCAGCGCCAGAAGCTTGGTCGCGACCTCGTCGTTGTTCACGCCCTCGATCGAGTCGAGCATCGTCTGCGCCAGCGCCTTGGTCTGGGTCTGGCGATCTTTGGTGGCCTTCATCGCCGCCTGCGAGCCGGCAAGGTCGGCCTGGATGTTCTGGATCGATTGCTGGCCCGGCTCGGTCGCGAGATTCGCCGCCACCCTCTGGTTGAGCGCGGCCATCTTGTCGGAGCCGTAAGGATCGGTCGCCGAGGTGGTGACCGCCGCGAACACCGCGACGGTCTGCAACTGCTTGCGCAGCGCCTGCTCGTCGGCGCGGGCGCCATACTGGACAGTGATCGAATCGTCGACCCGGCCGATCGCGGTGCCGCGCGCCGGATCGCTCGGCGAGTCCGGCTCGCCATTGTACCAGAACACGGTGTCGGCTTTGGTTGCGACGACCTGCGCGGTAGCGTTGCCGAACGGCGCTGTGCCGGCGACGCGCAGAGGCGGCGTCTTGTTGAAGAAGTCGTCGCCGGCCTTGATCGCCGACGCGGCCGACAGCGCGCTGCCTGACAATTTCTTCACCGCGTCCGTCAGCGCGGATTGCATGTTCGCGGCGGTGATCGACGGCGAGGCCGGCACCGGCGGCACCGCCAACGGGTCGCCCGGATCGATCGCGAAACTATTCGCGGGCAATGGCGTCTGCGACGACGCGGTCAGCTTGAGTGTCTCCTGGGTTCCGTCCGGCATGTTGAACGTGAACGAGACGGCATCGCCATTCTTCGGAATGGTGGCGCCGAGATCGATCCCCATCGCCACCGGATTGGGCGCGGCCGGCGGCGTGGTCGGCGGCGTCTCGATCGGCTGGGTCACCGTGGCGCCGACGATCGTGGTGGCAATCGATGCGATCTTCAGTCCGAACGGCGAAGCGCCGATCGGCGTCGGCAGCGCAAAGGGATTGGCGGCGAAATCCTCGCCGATCTGTACCGAGGTCGGCGTCGCGCCGGCGGAGATGATCGTGCGTCCCATGCCGTTAGTGCCGACATCGGCATCGTGGCGCTCGCTGACGACCTGCTTCAGCCCGGCGATGCCGGCGCCGTTGCCGTTCATGATCTGGTCGGCAGCCGTCACCGGCGCGGTGTCGGTGGCGCGCCCGGAGAACAGATAGCGGTCCCCGGTCTGCGCATTCAGCATGTCCACGGAATCGAAAAAGTCGAGCCCGGCCGTCTTTTGGCCCGGCGTCTGCCCGGTGTTGTCGAGCGTCGAGCCGGCGCTCGCCGCCGCGCCCTTGACCTCGCTGCCGATGGCGTTCAGCCGCTGCAGCGACAGATTGGCGACGCCGATACGGGTGTTGATGTTGACCATCGTGTCGGAATAGCTGGAGATATTCGCCAGTTGCTCACGCATCCCGATCGCCAACGTGCGGCCGGTGCCGTCGCCGGCATAGGTCTGCGAGATCCGCCCGCTCGAAAGCTGCTGGCTCAGGTTGTCGAGTTGACTGCGGAGATTGAGAATTCCGGAGCCGATGTAGGAAGTACGCCCACTTACGCCATCGATTGCCATAGCCGCCTCACATCACCTGCATCAGGGCCTGATACATCTGGTTCACCGTCGACATCACCCGTGCATTCGCCGAATACGCGTTTTGAAGCGACAGCAGATGCGCCATCTCTTCGTCCATGTTGACGCCGGAGCTGGTCGAATACTTTTGCTGCAGCGTATTCAGCACGACGCTCTGCCCCTCGGCGAGTTGCGATGCCGCCAATGCGTCGGAGCCTTGCTGACCGACGAACTGCTGCAGGTAGCTCGACAGCGTGCCGTTATACGGCGCACTGGTCGAACCGATCCCGGTCGCCGCCGAGTACAGATACTTGCTGGTGGTGAGCTGTTTGGTGAGGAAGTCCGGCCGCGTGGTGTCGCCGGCCGCGGTGGGCGGCGTGGTCGAATACACCACCAGCCGCGACGGATCGATGATCAGTCCGGAATTGACCGCTATGCGCTGCGCGAAGCCGGTCATCTGCGCTCCGGTGCCGCTGAGCACGCCGGTGTAGGCCGACGAGCCGTCGGTGAACAACGGCACCTCGGCGCTGCCGCCGGTCAGCGAGGTTTCGGTCGTGGTCACCGAGGCCGCAGTCACCGTCGAGAAGCCTGGATTGTTGAGCACGGTGATGTTCGGCGACGTGCCGGTGAACTCCAGGTTCTTGGCGTTCAGCGCGGCGTTGAGCTGTGCGGTGATCGATCCCGACGCGCCCGAGAAGTCGATGCCGACCGCATAGTCGTTGGGATCGAGCGTCGCGGTCTGCGGCAGCGGCAGCACCGAGGGATCGTCGACCCGCATCACCGACACCGTGCGCTGCGCGCCTGTCGTCGTGTCGGTGTAGCTGATGTTGAAGGTGTTGCCGGGCTTCATGTTGGTCAGATCGAGCGCGAAGCCGGCCTGCGCGCCCGACGTCGCCGGGGTTCCGGCGGTGGTCTTGTCGGACAAAGCGCTCGCCATCGACGCCGCGAATTGATCGAGCTGGGTCTGGGCCTGCACCAGAGTCTTGTCGCGCAGCTCGATATAGGCCGCAATCGTGCCCGATTTCAGCGAACTGGTGAGGTCGATCGTGCCACCATCCGCATAGGTGATCTTGACCGAACCGAGCTGGCTCGTCGCCGAGTTCGAGCTCCAGGTCGTGCTCGGCGTCACGGTGCCCTGCGCATCGAAGGACAGCTTGGCCGCCTGCATACCGACGAGCTGCATTCCGGAGCCGGTGAACACCGTGGCCCGATTGGAGCCGTCGGTGACGACGCGGATGTCCATCAGTTGCGAGAGCTGGCTGATCGCCGCGTCACGCTGGTCGAGCAGCGACGCGGTCGCCGCGTCGGTCGAGGTGCCCCCCGCGGGATTGGTGCGGATGTTGTTGTTGATCGATGCAATCCGCTGCAGCAGATTGTTCGCCGTGTTGACGCTGTCGGCCAGTCCGGTCTCGGCGCCGGAGCGGAGCGACTGGATTCCGTTGGATGTCGCGTTGAGCCCGCCCGCCACCACCCGCGCGGCGTTGAGCACGCCGATTCGCGCCGAGGTGCTGTCGGGGCTGGTGCCGAGCGCCTGCACCGCGGCGGTCAAACTGTTGAACGCGTTCTCCAGGGTGCCGGTCGAATTCGGGTTGCCATACAGGCCCTGCAATTGCTTCAGAAAGTCGGAGCGCAGCAAGGCGTAGGAGGCGCCCGAGGTTTCGGTGCGAAGCTGCGACTGCAGATAGGCGTCGAGTTCGCGGTTGACGCCGATGATCGAAACACCGCTGCCAGACGGGCCGGCAGTGGTGGTGATCTGATCGACGGTCTTGCGGACGTAACCCGGCGTCTCGGCGTTGGCGACGTTGGACGACACCAGCGACATCGAGGCCTGATTGGCGCGCAGGCCGGCCATTGCGATCGAAAGTGCGTCTCCGAGACCCATGACTAACTACCGGTTTGAACGAACGAAACGATGCAACGCGCGGCTCAGCGCATCACGTTGAGCAGATCCTGCACCATGGTGTTGGCCGTGGTGATGACCTTGGTGTTGGCCGAATAGGCCTGCTGGGTGACGATCAGCTTGGTGAATTCGTCGGCGATATCGGTGTTGGACGATTCCAGCGACGAGCCCGAGATGCTGCCGCCCTTGCCGTACAGCGCCTCGCCGGATTCGTTGGTCACTTCGAACGCACCGCCGTCGATGCGCTTGAGGAAGTTGGCGCCGTTGAAGGTGGCGACGCTGACTTCGGCGAGGTCGATATTGCGACCGTTGGAATAGGCGCCGACGACGCGTCCCTCGTTGCTGACCGAGACGCTGGTCAATTGCCCGGCGGCGTAGCCGTCCTGCTGCAGCTGGTTGACCTGGACGTTGCCGTTGGTGTCGGAGAACTGGGTCAGGCCGCCGGTGCCGAACGACATCGTGACGTTACCGAGCGAGACGCCCGACACCGTGAGGTTCGAAAGCGCGAGCTGGCCGATCACCGGGTTCATCTGGCCGGTGGAGTTGAAGCTGAAATTGGTGTTGACGTTCTGCCAGGCGACCTGGCTGCCGGTGGCGCCTGGATTGACCTGGTAGAACAGGTTCCAGGTGTCGTTATGGCCGACGCCGAGCGCGGCCGAGTCGATCTTGGCCCATCGGAACTGCACGTTCACCGGCGCGCCGCTGCCGTCATAGGCGGTGGTCGCGCCGCCCGAAATCGATTCGTCGAGGAAGGTCTGGTTCTCCGCGCCGGTCACCTGGCCGGTGCCCACGCTGCCGCCGCCGAGGCGGGCGACGCTGACCGGGCTGGTCAGGCCGAGCGACGCGAAGCCGGCGGAGGTCGATGTCAGCGTCAGGTCGGCCGCGATGCCGGTGTGCAGCGTGATCGCGCCGGTGGCCACCGACGACGGGCTGCCACCGTTGCCGTTCGCGGTGTCGATCGCGCCGAGCAGATTGCCGACCGTGGCCGTTGCGAGATCGAGATAGGTGGTGTTCGGCGCCGCGCCGGCCGAGCCGCCGGCGCCGGAATCGTAGAACGCGATCGTCTTGGCGGAGCCGCCGGTGCCGACCGTGATGGTGTCGGTGATGGTGAAGTCGGCGCTGGCCGAGTTGGTCGCGGCGGCGCCCTTCAACAGCGTCGCGGCGGTGATCGCCGTGCCGGCCTTGCTGTTCTTTTGCAGGCCGACCTTGGTGTTGTCGGCGAACGGCGGCGGTGCGGTGCCGGCAACCTGCGGGTTGGACGTGAAATCCGCAGGGCGCAACAGCTCCGACCCCGGGACCGACTTGTCATTCTTGGTAGTGAGCGGATAGCTCGCCAGATTGGCGCGATAGCTGATCTTGGTCGTCGCCTGCGACGGCAGGAAGTCGTTCTGGAATTTCAGCACCGTCGGCGTGCTGCCGACCGGGTTGCCGGTGGTCGGATCGATCGCCACGCCCTGCAGATAATAGCCGGCGCCGTTGACCAGATAGCCGTTCTTGTCGAGCGAGAAGTCGCCGCGCCGGGTGTAGTTGTTGACGCCGGTGAACACCGGGCTGTTGTCGGAGAACGAGCCGGGCTTCTGCACCGCGAAGAAGCCCTCGCCGTTGATCGCCATGTAGGTCGACACCGAGGCCGATTGCACCGACCCCGACAGCGTGTTGGTGAGCCGCGATTCGGAAGTCACCGAGCCCGCGACCTGCGCGTTGGTGCCGGCCTGCGGGATCAGATCGAGGAATGCGGTGTCGACCCGTTTGAAGGCGGTGGTCTGCGAGTTCGCGATGTTTCCGGAGATGTTCTCCAGCGCGTAGGAATTTGCGCGCAGGCCCGCGACCGAGGTGGTGAGAGCGCCGAAGATACCCATTACTCACTTCTCCCAATTCGAGCCGACCCGCGGCCGCTTGTTGTCGGATGTCACGACACGATCTGGCCAAGACCCCCGCAAGCGCCGTGCCAACACACAAAATTCATTTATATCAATGTGATAGGTGAATGGCGGAGCTGCGCGCGCAGGGCCGGATTTGCCGGGAGGGCAACATTTGCCGGTCATCGGAGGCATGGCTCCCTGAACGCGGATTGCAGAGTTCCGGATGGAACTTTTGGCGGCCCGGCGCGTTCGGCCCGTTCAATGTGTCGGGGGAATAGTTGGCAGACGTCGAATGGCCGGGGTCATCGCCCGGGCGCGGAGCCGCTGGTCACGAGACCCTTTTCCTGGGACGCAGCGAGCTCACGAGCCTGTTGCGGAGATTCGATTGGGCGGCCACACCGCTTGGCCCCCCGGAGCAATGGCCGCAGGCGCTCAAGACCGCAGTTCGCATCATGCTGACCTCGCAGCAGCCGATCTGGATCGGCTGGGGCGAGCAGCTGACCTATTTCTATAACGATCCCTACAAGGCGATCATCGGCGGCAAGCATCCATGGGCGCTGGGGCGTCCCACCAGAGAGGTGTGGCACGAGATTTGGGACGACATCGGCCCCCTGCTCGCCAAGGCGATGGGCGGCGACGAAGGCACCTATGTCGAAGCCCAACTCCTGATCATGGAGCGCAACGGCTTCCCCGAGGAGACCTACTACACTTTCTCCTATAGCCCGATCCCGACCGACGACGGCTCCGCCGGCGGAATCTTCTGCGCCAACACCGACGACACTCAGCGCGTGATCAGCGAGCGGCAATTGTCGCTGCTGCGCGAACTGGCCAGCAACGCCGCGCAGTCCCGCACCGTCGCGCAGGCCTGCGAAAGCACCGCGAAAGCGCTGGCGACCGATCCCCGCGACCTGCCTTTCGCGATGATCTATCTGATGGAGCCCGGCGGCTCGAGTGTCCGGCTCGCCGCGTCGGCCGGGATCGACGCCGACCATCCCGGCGTCAAGCCGGTGCTGTCGCTGGTCGACGGCGCCGAATGCTGGCCGCTCGCCGAGGCGCTGCGGTTCAACGAACCGCGGCTGCTGCGCGATCTGTCGGCGCAATTCGGATTCGATTTCCCGGCCGGCGGCTGGCGCCAGCCGCCGAGCCAGGCGATCGTGTTGCCGATCCCGTCGAGCGGCGACACCGGCCAGCCCGGCTTCCTGATCGCCGGCCTCAACCCGTTCCGGTTGTACGACGCCGCCTATCGGGACTTCCTCACCCTGGTCGCCGCGCAGATCGCCGCCGCGGTGACCAATGGCGACGCCTACGAGGAAGAGCGCCGCCGCGCCGAGGCGCTGGCCGAGATCGACCGCGCCAAGACTGCCTTCTTCTCCAATGTCAGCCACGAATTCCGCACGCCGCTGACGCTGATGCTGAGCCCGCTCGAGGAAGTGATGACCCAGGCGGCGCTGCCGGACGAGCAGCAGGCGCTGCTCGGGATCGCGCATCGCAACGGCTTGCGGTTGCTGAAGCTGGTCAACACCCTGCTCGACTTCGCACGGATCGAGGCCGGCCGCGTCACCGCGCAATTCACCCCGGTCGATCTGCCGTCCTTCACCGCCGAACTCGCCTCCAACTTCCGCTCGGCCATCGACAAGGCCGGGCTACGGCTCATCATCGATGCGCCACCGCTGCCGCAGGCGGTCTATGTCGACCGCGAGATGTGGGAGAAGATCGTCCTCAATCTGCTGTCCAACGCCTTCAAGTTCACCTTCGCGGGCGAGATCGCCGTGACGGTCCGCGCCGGCCCGGACGGCCGCTCCGCCGAAATCGTCGTCAGCGACACCGGCACCGGCATTCCGCCGACCGAAATCCCGCATCTGTTCGAACGCTTCCGCCGGGTCGAAGGCGCGCGCGGCCGCTCGATCGAGGGCAGCGGCATCGGGCTCGCGCTGGTGCAGGAACTGGTCAAGCTGCACAGCGGCAGCCTCAGCGTCGAGAGCGAACTCGGCCGCGGCAGCGCGTTCCGCGTCACATTGCCGTTCGGCGCCGCGCATCTGCCAGCCGAACGCCCGCAGCATTCCGCTTTGCAGATCTCCACCAATGTCCGCGCCCAGGCCTATCTCGACGAAGCGATGGGCTGGCTGCAGGGTGAAGGTGACGCCGAAATCGACGCCGGTCGACCGCACGCCTCCACGGCGGAGGATCTCGGATTCGGCGCAAGCCGCGGCGGCGTGGCGCGCCCCCGCGTCCTGCTCGCCGACGACAACCCAGACATGCGCGACTACGTCGCCCGCCTGCTCGGCGAGAGCTACGAGGTCGACGCGGTCGGCGACGGCGTCGCGGCGCTGGAGGCGGCGTGGAAGCAGCGCCCAGATCTGGTGATCTCCGACATCATGATGCCGCGGCTCGACGGACTGAGCCTGCTGAAGGCACTGCGCAACGATTCCACGCTCGCCGATGTGCCGGTTATCTTCCTCTCCGCCCGCGCCGGCGAGGAAGCGAGGGTCGAGGGACTCGAGGCCGGCGCCGACGACTATCTCAGCAAGCCGTTCAGCGCCCGCGAATTGCTGGCGCGGGTGCGCTCCAACCTCGACATCGCCGAGGTGCGGCGCGAGGCGCTGCGCACCGAGCACGCGTTGCGGCAGGAGGCGCAGGCGGCGCGCGAACGCGCCGAAGGCATCCTCGCCAGCATCAGCGACGGCTTCATCGCGCTCGACGGCGATTTCCGCTTCACCTACGTCAACGCCGCCGCCGAGCGGCTGATGCGGCGCCCTGCCGCCGAGCTGCTCGGCAAGAACTACTGGGAGGTCTATCCGGCGATGGCCGGCACGATGATCGAGCGCAGCTATCGCAGCGCCATGACCGACCGGATCGGCGCCGAATTCGAAAGCTACCATCCGCCGAGCAAGCGCTGGTTTCACCTGCGCGTGTCGCCGACCAACGGTCAGAGCATCTCGGTCTATTTCCGCGACATCACCGACCGCAAGCGGGCTGTCGCGGCGCTACGCGAACTCAACGACCAGCTCGAGGAACAGGTCGCCGAGCGCACCGCCGAATTGCGGCAGAAGGAAGCGCGGCTGCGCACCATCTTCGCCGCAAGCTACACCTATCAGGCGCTGCTGGCGCTCGACGGCACGCTGATCGACGCCAACCTCACCTCGCTGTCCGGGATCGACGCGAAGCTCGAGGACATCGTCGGCAAGCCGCTGTGGGAAACGCCGTGGATCGTCGGTACGCCGGGCATGTCGGAGATGATCCGCGATGCGGTGGCGGCGGTCGCCGCCGGAGAGACGGTGCGGCGCGAGCTGCACATCAATCTGCCGGTCGGCGGCTGGCGCTGGTTCGACTTCCAGATGCGTCCGGTCCACGACGCGCAGGGCCAAGTCATCGCGATCGTGCCGGAGGCGGTCGAGATCACCGAGCGGCGCAAGGCCGAAGAGGCGTTCCGTCAGGCGCAGAAGATGGAGGCGATCGGCCAGCTCACCGGCGGCGTCGCGCACGACTTCAACAATCTGCTGACCGTGATCCGCTCCTCCGCCGACCTGTTGCGCCGGCGCGAATTGCCGCCGGATCGGATGCGCCGCTATGTCGATGCGATCTCCGACACCGCTGACCGCGCCGCCAAGCTGACCGGCCAGCTTCTCACCTTCGCGCGCCGTCACGCCCAGAACCGCCAGGTGTTCGACGCGGCCCACCAGATCGAGCAGATCGCCGAGATGCTGAAGACTGCGCTCGGCTCGCGCGCGAGCTTCGCGCTGACGGTCGCCGAGCGGCCCCTCGCGGTCGAGGCCGACGCCAACCAGTTCGACGCGGCGCTGGTCAATCTGGTCGCCAACGCCCGCGATGCGATGGACGGCCAGGGCGCGCTGGAAATCCGCGTCGCACGGGCCAGCCCGACCGCGCAGGAAACCGCCGCGGGTATCGAGGGGGTCGTCGCGGTGTCGATCGCCGACACCGGCTCCGGCATCCCGCCGGACAAGATCGACCGCATCTTCGAGCCGTTCTTCACCACCAAGGAGATCGGCCGCGGCACCGGCCTCGGCCTGTCGCAGGTCTATGGTTTCGCCAAGCAATCCGGCGGCAACGTCACCGTCGACAGCGAAGTCGGCGCAGGCACCACCATCACGCTGCGGCTGCCGCTCAGCGCCAAGCCGATCGAATCGCGCGAGCGTACGCCGAGCGGCGAGACCGGCAAGTCGCAGGAGCGCAGCTGCGTGCTCGTGGTGGAAGATAATTCCGAGGTGGGAGAATTCTCGACGCAATTGCTGCACGACCTCGGCTACGAGACGGTGCTGGCGTCGAGCGCCGAGCAGGCGCTGAAACTGCTCGATCAGGACGCCGCCCGGTTCAACATCGTGCTCAGCGACGTGGTGATGCCCGGCATGGACGGCGTCGCGCTCGGCCGTGAAATCAGAAAGCGCCTGCCGAACCTCCCGGTCGTCCTCAATTCCGGCTACGCCCACGTGCTGGCCGACGACGGGCATCACGGCTTCGAACTGCTACACAAGCCGTATTCGGTCGAGGACCTGTCGAAGGTGCTGCGCCGGGCGATGACGGAGAACCGCCGGGCGCTGACCTGACCGGCACTGGCCGAGAGCATGATCCCGAATTTGGACTTCGGTTCTCGGAACCGATCATGCTCGGATCACAGGCTGGGGCTCGATGACGATCGAGGACAAGTCATCCCGCTGCAGCGCCGGTTCCGCCTTGCGCCAGATCAGGACATCCGGCCGCCCGGCATGGTATCAAACGACCGGATCAGAATTCCCGGAGCAGAAACAGCAATGAGCGAAGGCGAGATGGCGCAGCACGTGCTGCAGAGTTTGCAGCAGACCGAGCTGGCCGATTCGAAGGCGGCGTTGGGAATCCTCAACGGGCTGGTCGGAATGGTGACCGGCGACGGCACGCCGCATTCGTTCGAGGTCGACGAGGCACGCGCCTCGACTTTCATGGCCGTGTGCGAATACGCCAAGGCCCTGCACCGCGGCCTGCCCGCCGATACGCTGCGCCCCGCAGCGATCGAAGCCGCCCGGAAATGGCACGCGCTGTTGGGGTGAGCGACCGCCCCGGCGCTCAGCCCCCGCACGCCTTCGGCGCGACCAGGCGGTAGAAGTATTCCTTGGTCTTGCCGCTATGGGTCCGCAGCACCGACACGCTGATGCGCTTTTCATCCGACATTTTCAGATCGGGGAACGCCGCCGCGAAATCGGCGGGCGCCTGCGGCAGCGTATAGACCAGCACGGCGCCGTTGGATTCGAGCTTCGTGGCATCGAACCAGCGCGCCTTCGGGATGAAATTGATCGTCATCGAGTCGCCATCGGGGCCGGCCGCGATGCCGATGCCGTAGACCGTCTGGCGATCGCCCAGGAAATAGCCCGGGCCGCAGGTGTACTTGCTGTTCCAGTCCGCGAGCATGATGCGGGCGGCCTGTGCGGTCGGCTCCTGCAGCCCGCTGTGCGAGGCGAAGAACAGATAGATGGCCGACACGCCGACCGCGAGCACGGCGTAGAGCGCGCCGAGCGATTGCACCGTCTGGCGCACCGCGAGGTCGCGCCGGGCCTCGTTCCAGGTGAACAGCGGCGCCAGCGCCAGCACCGCGAGTTCGGCGAAGGGTGCGCCGTAGCGGGCGATATATTCCAGCCCGAACACGGCGATCAGCACGAGCAGCACGACGAACATCGTGACGTTGACGATCACGACGAATCTCAGATCGTCGCTGATCTGCGCAAGGCGCGGCACGCGCCACACCACCATCCGCCGCGCCACCGCGATCGCCAGGACGATGGCGCCGGGCAGCAGCAGCGGCAGATAGCCGGCGACGAGCAGGCCGAGCCGCCGCGCGGTATCTTCGATCGATCCGAAGCCGGTGAAGTGCCGTTCGCCATACGCGATGGTAGTGCCATAGCGCAGCGCCGCAATGACGTGCGGCAGGAACAGCAGCGCGCCGACCAGCGCCGCGACATAGAGGCCCGGCCGACGCAGACAGGCGCGGAACGCCGGCAAGACGAGCACGCCGGCCGCCATCCCGATGAACAGCACGGCGGCATTGTACTTGGTCAGCGCCGCGATCGCCGTCCACACCCCGAGCAGGATCCAGTGCAGCCAGCGATCCGTGCTGCGCCCGCGCAGGAAGTGATACAGCACCGCGGGCCAGGAGGTGAGCTGCAGGATGTCGGCGTTGAGCGCCCAGGACAGCGGCCCGAACACGACGTAGAACGACGTCGCGGCCAGCGCCAGAATGTAGGCCGCCATCGCGCGGTCGACCAGCAGGCGCAGCGTAGCGTAGAGATAGCCGAGGCCGACCGCGAGGCAGATCTGGTTGACGAACACGATCGCGGTGCCGGACGGCCCGAACAGCCAATCCACCGCGCCGCCGACCCACACCATCACCGGCGGATGCACCGGCGTCAGCAGCGGGAAGTGCCGTCCCCATGCGACCAGTTCGCGGGTATCGTAAAGCGGTGTCGGGAACACCAACGCGGCCAGCCCGACCGGCAACACCAGCACGGCGACGACGAGCGCCATCAGACCGATGGAAAATCCCGACCGGGACAAGGTTCGATCCATCAGGTCAGCCGCCGACATTTCCAAAAGTTAATGTTGGCGGCTAGATGCGGACGTGGCGCAGTGTTGTCAATCGGAGTTCCCGATTATCTCTCGGAAAACCGACCGCTTGAGACGCGCCGACAAGAGGTTTTCTCCACTGCGGGCGCGTTCCGCGACGAAATGCCCGCCGGCGCTTGGCGTCAGGTTGCGCCCGACGTCGCCGGCTTGAAGGTCAGCGCGAAGCCGTCCATGCAGTAGCGCAGGCCGGTCGGCTTCGGGCCGTCGTCGAACACGTGGCCGAGATGGCCGCCGCAGCGGCGGCAATGCACTTCGGTGCGGACCATGCCGAGCGTGGAATCCTTGCGCTCGCCGACCGCGTTCGGAAGCGGCTGCCAGAAGCTCGGCCAGCCGGTGCCGCTGTCGTATTTCGTGTCGGACGCAAACAGCGGCAGGTCGCAGCCGGCGCAGGAGAAGGTGCCCTTGCGGTGTTCCTTCAGCAGCGGGCTCGAGAACGGCCGCTCGGTGCCCTCCTCGCGCAGGATTTTGTACTGCATCGGCGTCAGCTGCGCCCGCCATTCCTCCGGCGTCTTCTCGATCTCGAATTTCTCCGCGGCGCGGGCGGCGTCCGGCCGCAGCCAGCGGAAACCGAACAAGGCGGCCAGAGCGGCAGAAGCGAGCAGGATACGGCGGTCGATCATCATGTCTCCCAGCAATGCGGGGCGAAGCAGGCCCGAATGGCGTCAGCCCGAGATACGCAAACGAGCCGCCTGAAGTTACACCAGCGCCCTGCCCGCGCACTCACATTGTCGCGAGCGCGAATGCGTGCAGAGCAGCGAATTCAATCGATGGTGCTGGGCTCGCTGCGGCGGGCGTCCGGCACGCCGGTCTCGGCACGCTGCTCCGGCGCCGCCGCCTGTGGCTGCGGCCGGTTGATCCGCGCGCCGCGATTGGCCGCTTCCAGGCGCTCCTCGCGGATCCGGCTGCGTTCGGCGGCGCGTTCGCGGTAGCGCGCCAGGAGCCCCGCGGTGATGGCGGCGCGCCGTTCCACGATGCTGACGCCCTGGCCGACGACGCGGCCGATCTTGCCGCCGGCCCAGACCAGTTCGAACGGGTCGAACAGCCGCCAGCGCTGGTCGCCATGGACGATGCCCTGCGCGATCAGCCGGCCGGCGATCGCCGTGGTCGCCAGCCCCTGGCGGCCGAAGCCGCTGGCGACCCACAGCCCGCGCCGCAATTCGCCGATCTGCGGCATGCCGTGCACGGTCTGACCGATCGCCCCGCTCCAGCTCCGTTCGATCGGCGCTTCGCCGAGCTGCGGATACAGCGCTGCGATCCGCCGCCGGATCAGGCCTTCGAGCCGTTTCGGCGCGACCTCGAACGTCGTCTCCGGGCCGGTCCACAGCAGCCGGTCGCCGCCGACGATGCGGTAGTGATCGACGCCGTCGGTGTCGGCGATCGAGCCGGTGAAGGCGATCGCCTGCTGCAGCCGCTCGCCGAGCGGCGCGGTCAGCACTGCGGTGCGCCACATCGGCAGCAGCGTCTCGCTCAGCCGCCGCGACGGCGACCCGAGATGGACGTTGCCGGCGAGCACGATGTCGGAGGCGCGCAGCCGGGCGTGCGGGGTGACGATCCGCTTGCGGACTCCGGAGGAGTCGATCCCGAGCGCCGGGGTATCCTCGAAGATCCGGACGCCTGCGCGGCGCGCCATCGTCTCGAGGCCGCGCATATAGCGCCGGCCGTCGAGCTGGAACGCGTCCGGAAAGTGAATGGCATGGAAGTAGCGTTTGGTGCGCAGCACATCGCGAACGTGGTCGATCTGCCAGCCCTCGACTTCGGTGGCGAAATCGACCCCGAGGGTCTGCAGCCGTTCGACCAGCCGGTCGCCGAGATCGACGTTGGAGACTTCGAGCGCGCCCGCCGACAGCGCGATGCCCGGCATGGCCTCCTCGGTGGCGCGGTCGCGGACGATCGCCATGCCCTCGCGCGACAGCGTCCACAGTTCGCGGGTGTGGGCGATGCCGATCCGCGCGATCAGGTCGCCGATCGGCACGCCGTAGCCCGGGGTCACGCTGCCGAGCGTGCAGCCGGACGCGCTCCAGCCGACCCGCCGCGCTTCCAGAACCGCGACGCTGAGGCCATGCTGCGCCGCCTCCAACGCCACCGACAATCCGGCGAGGCCCGCCCCGATCACACAGAGGTCGACGTCGAGGTCGAATGTCAGCCGCGCATGCGGATCCGCGGCCATATCGGGCGCGAACCGGTCCGGTCCATTGGTCGCACTTGTCGCCGGCGGGGTCATGACGTTTCCTTACGGGCAGCTTGGGCGCTTGTCACCTTGTCCTGTCCGGGCTTCTCTATTAATCCGCAAGCTCGCGCCCGCCGGAAGGAATACATGCGCCGACTGATTTTGCTGCGTCACGCCAAGACCGAAACGGATGCACCCAGCGGCAAGGACCATGACCGCCGGCTCGACGATCGCGGCCGGACCGATGCCGCGGCGATCGCCGAATGGCTGGCCGAGCACCGGCTGGTGCCGGACCAGGTGCTGGTCTCGACCGCGACCCGGACCCGCCAGACCTGGGACATTCTCGCCGATCTGTTCCCGACCGGCGCCGAGCCACAGGTCGAGCATCTGCCGGAATTGTACAGCGCCAGCGCGGCGCAACTGCTGCATGCGATCCACGAGGTCTCCGCCGGTAACAATCAGCTGATGCTGGTCGGGCACAATCCGGGCCTTCAGGAACTCGCGCTCGGCCTGACCTGCCGCTGCAATGACAGCGACCGCAAGCTGTTGTCCGGCAGCATGCCGACCAGCGCGGTCGCGGTGATCGACTTCCCGATCGCCGACTGGGCCGACGCCTGCTTCGGCACCGGCAAGCTGCAGCACTTCGTCAGCCCGAAGATCCTGCGCGAGGCGAGTTAGCAGCGTTTTCGAGCGAGGTGGCTACCAGTTCGCGTGAAGAAAACGCGTCAGAACGAGAAGTGAGAGCTCCGGTTCTGACTTGATCAGAACCGGAAGTCTCGCAGCGCCCGGCGCCGCACGGGCCGCCTCTTCGCGATTGGAACGCTGCCGCCTTTGCGCCATACTGACGCCTGTCGCCGTCCGGTCGCGGGAGGCCGCCGATGTTCAGATCCATTCTGGTGCCGATCGATCTCGCCGACACCGCGCTGGCGCGACCGGCGATCGAGACCGCGGCGACGCTGGCGCGGACTTACGACGGCACGGTGCGGCTGCTGCACGTGATTTCGATCACCCCGGTGGTGCTTGCCGAATACGTGCCCGCGGATTTCGACGCGCAGCAGCGCCGCGACGCCGAAGCCGCGCTCGCCGAGGTGGCGCAGAACTCCGGCATCGAGCCGTCGCGGCGATCGACCAAGGTGCGCCAGGGCGGCATCTATCACGAGATCATCGAGGAGGTCGCGACGATCAAGGCCGACCTGATCGTGATGAGTTCGCATCGCCCGGCGATGCGCAGCTACTTCCTCGGTTCCAACGCCGGCCACGTCGTCCGCTACGCGCCGTGCTCGGTGCTGGTGGTGCGGGACAACAAGTAGCGGGCATCATACACATCACGAGTCATTCCGGGGCGCGCGCAGCGCGAACCCGGAATCCAGAGGTTGTTGCGAAAGACGATGGACATCCCGGGATTCCGGGTTCGCGCCTGACGGCGCGCCCCGGAATGACATTGATCGCGCCCCTCGCTACGGCAGCAGATCCTTCGGCACGTCGTCGAAGCTGTAGAGCCGCGGGCGGTTGCGGCGGATGAAGCCGCCGATCTGCCAGCCGAACAGCCCGGCGAAGCCCAGGATGAACAGCGCCCCTGCCCAGCTCCCGGTCGCCACCGCGCGCGCGAGCAGGCCGGTCATCGCCGCCGCGACCAGCGCGATCAGCACCAGCGCGCCGGTGTGGATGCCCGGCCGCAGCCCTCCGATCAGTTCGGCGTGGCTGCCGGCGTCGCGCATCCGCCGGTGCAGCTCGAGGATGAACCCGCGATAGGCGTCGTTCTGCGGCGCCATCAGCGCCACGGTCTGCCAGGTGGTGGACAGGATGCGCAGCCGCGCGCCGCTGACGTCTTCGAGGTCGGCGCGATAGCGCTGCGACTGCATCGACACCGGCCGGTAGCTGAGCCGCACCTTCGCGATCGTCGCATAGGGCCACAGCCCGGATTTCGGGCCGATCCGCCAGACGAGGCCGTCATCGGTCAGCTCGAATTGCTGCGCGGCGCCGATCAGCGACGCCTTGAAGGCATAGGCCCCCGCCTCCGCGCCCGCATTCCGATCCGCTCGTGCCACTCTCGCTGCCCCCTGCTCCCGCGTCATTGCCGCAGCTGAGGCCGGGATGCAATGCGGCGTCGCAGCCCGTCGATGGCGCGGTCCACTTGCGGCCTGCGCCAGGCGGGCCCGACGCCCGCTTGCCGCCGTCGCCGCGGTTTCCTAGGATTAACCTGCCGATCCACACCGAGTCCCGATGCCGAAATCCGAAACCACCGATTTTCCCCGCCATTTGATCTTTGCCGGCGCGCTGGTGAGCGGCGTGCTGCTGGCGTTGGCTCTGCATATGCTCGGGATGCGGTTCGGGCTCGATCTCGGCGGGCTGTGGCGCAGCGACCTCGCCGAGTTCATGCCGGCGCGCGCGGCGCTGGCGTGGTGGCTGGTGGCGACCGCCGGGTTCGCCGGCGGTTACTTCACCGCGACCCTGATGGATCACGCCGTCGCCGGCCAGATCCCGCCGCGCATGCGCCAGTTCCTGATCGCGATCGGCGTGCTGGTGCTCGCCGCCGCCGGACAGGCGGCGTCGGCGCCCTCCACCGGCCCGACCACCGCGGGCGTCGTCTCGGGACTGGCGACGCTGCTGCTCGGCGCGGCGATGGCATTTTGCGGCGCATACTTCGCGCTGCGCCGGGCCTGAGACAGCAGCAGGCGGCCGCGCCCGGGCCATCGCGCAGGATCGGCACCGCGTAGCAGTCATCTGTCATCAAGTTGTCGCAATAGTAACTCCGGACTACAACCTACGCGAAGTGTTCCGCTGGCGCGTCCGGCTCCGGGCAAACAAAAAAAAGCCGCGCGATTTCTCGCGCGACTTTTAGCCTCATCTTGATACCAAAGAAGACCGATCAGCCCGCGGCGCGGATGTTGATCGAGGTTTCGGCCAGCGTAGTCAGCTTCTTGTCGGTGGCCTTTTCCTCATCGAGCGTCTTCTGCAAAACGGCTGCGCAATCGTTGCGGCCGAGCCGCTTCGCCCATGCCACGAGGCTGCCGTAACGCACGATCTCGTAGTGCTCGGCGGCCTGCGCGGCGTTGATCAGCGCGGCGTCCAGCACCGTCTTGTCCGCGACCTCGCCGGCGGTCTCCTCGGCTTCCTCGATGATGCCGTCGATCGCCGGACAATCCACCGCCTTCACCTGCGCGCCATGCATCTCGAACACCTGTTCCAGACGCTTCACATGGCCTTTGGTCTCTTCGAGATGGGTCATGAAACCCTGCTTCAGAACAGGGTCGGTGGCCTTGTCGGCCATCTTCGGCAGCGCCTTCACGAGTTGTTTCTCGGCGTAATAAATGTCCTGCAGCTGGTGCACGAACAGATCGTCCATCGTCTTGATGTCTTTGGTAAAAAGACCCATTGCGGTTCCTCTCGGGTTGGGTGCGGACGGTCTCGCAACCGTGCTTCCGCCTCGTCCTGACTGGGTGTTAACCAGCCGACCGAGCAGGCGTTCCTTTCCCTGCGCGGGAAGCTGCCGCCCGATGGCGCAAGGCCGCGCGCGGCCTATATGGAGGGTGCCGCAGACGAGCGCTGTCCGTTGCTGAGGCCGCCAGACCGCGGTTGACGGCTGGTTTGCGCTACGTCAAGGGCTAACCACGTCGACCGTCCCAAGGATGCGTTGTTCTGTCGGATAGCCGGATTGCGCCGCGGGGCGATTATGCCCTAAGGAATTGCGCGGATGAGTTTGTCGGGTGCCGAGTGCCAGGCCGTTTTGCATGCGGCTCCCGTCGCGTTGCCGCCCCGCCGGGAGGACGAATGCATCGATTGCTGAGCGCGCTGGGGCGTGGCTTCAAGACCTATGTCGGCTGGAAACGGCTCGGCATCGTCGCGAGCGTCCTGATCATCGGCTTTGCGATCACGTCGCTGTTCCGCACTCTCAAGGGAGTCGATAGCGCCGTCATCCTCACCGCGCTGACCGAGAAGAGCCCGGGTCAGATCGGGATGGCCGCGCTGTGCGTGGTCGGGGCGTTCTGCACGCTGACCTTCTACGATTTCTTCGCGCTGCGTACGATCGGCAAGCTGCACGTGCCGTACCGGATCGCGGCGCTGTCGAGCTTCACCTCCTATGTCATCGGCCACAATCTCGGCGCCACGGTGTTCACGGGCGGCGCGATCCGGTTTCGGATCTATTCCGACTACGGCCTCTCCGCCATCGACGTCGCCAAGATCTGCTTCATCTCCGGCCTGACCTTCTGGCTCGGCAATCTGTTCGTGCTCGGCATCGGCATGATCTGGCATCCGGCCGCGGCGAGCGCGATGGATTTGCTGCCCGACAGCATCAACCAGCTGATCGGCGTCGCCTGCCTGACCGGCATCGCGGCCTATTTCCTGTGGCTGGCGACCGGCAAGAAGCGCCGCGAGCTCGGTCAGAACGGCTGGAAGGTGGTGCTGCCGTCGGCGCGGCTGACGCTGCTGCAGGTGCTGATCGGCGTGGTCGATCTCGGCTTCTGCGCGCTGGCGATGTACATGCTGATGCCGGCCGAGCCCTATATCGATTTCGTGTCGCTGGCGGTGGTGTTCATCCTCGCCACCCTGCTCGGCTTCGCCAGCCATGCACCCGGCAGCCTCGGTGTGTTCGATGCGGCGATGCTGGTGGCGCTGCCGATGTTCCCCCGCGAGGACATCATCGCGACGCTGCTGATCTACCGTGTGCTGTATTTCCTGCTGCCGTTCGGGATCGCGATCTCGATCCTGGGGGTACGCGAGCTGTGGCTGAGCGTGGTCAAGCCGTGGCACGAGAAGCGCGCCGGCAACGGCCACCCGGTAACGGCCGCCACTCCGGTCCGGCAGATCGGGCGGACGTCCTCGAAACTTTGAGCCACGCCGCTTTTCGGCCCGAAGCCTGCCCCATAAGGGGCGCTCGACCCAAAGTGTCAAAGGCTCGATCTTGATCATGTTCTCGTTCCCGTTCCGTTTTACGGCGTCGCTCATCATGTTGACCGCCGCGCTCGGCGCGCTGGCGCCCGGCGCCGCGCACGCCCAGGCGCCGCTTCCGCCTACCGCTGCGCAGCCCGGCGCCGCCGTCCCGGTCAGCGACGGCGCGATCCAGATCGTCTGGGAGGTCCGCAACCGATTCCGGCTGTTTCGCGAGGAGCGGGATTTCCGCGAGCAGGCCGACGCGCTGCGCGGGATCACAGTGCTCGCCGCCGAGCAGGCGCTCGGGCAGCAGAGCGAGGGCCGCGGCTGGGCCCGCAACGTCGTCAACCGGCTGTGCATCGACCTCACCGGCCGGGTCAGCGAGCCCTGCACCCGCGACGGCGTCAAGGAAAGCTACCTGACCCCGACCGAGCACCCGGTCACGGTGCGGCTGGCCGGCGCGGTCCCGGTCGGCGCGATCTGCGCCTGGACCTTCGACGACGGCGACGACCCGCGCAACGCGACGCAGGACTGCGCCGAGCCGATCGACTTCCGCGCCCGCTACGGCAAGCCGACGGTCGCGAGCGTCGACGTCACCAGCGGCGCCGAGGCGCCACAGCGCGCCTCGACCGAGATCATGGTGCGCGACGTCTTCATCGCCGGCATGGGCGACTCGATCGCGTCCGGCGAAGGCAATCCCGACCGGCCGATCGCGCTGTCCGACGACGGCTTCTGCTATCGCTCCTATCTCGGCCTCGGCATCGGCGCCGGCCCCGGCCAGTTCTACCGGCCGAGCCGCGCCGGCTTCAAAGGCGGCCGCGCCTGCGAGGCGCCGGACACGCTGCAGAACTGGCAGCGCTATTCGGCGACCTGGCTCAACGCCGCCTGCCACCGCTCGCTGTACAGCTACCAGACCCGCACCGCGCTGGCGCTGGCGGCGCGTCATCCGCATATCGCGGTGACCTATCTGCCGCTGGCTTGCACCGGCGCCACCATCCCGGACGGCCTGTTCGGCTCACAGCGTCCGCGCGAATGCTTCCGCACCAAGTCCGGCGCCAACTGCCCGGGCAGCGTCAATGGCCAGATCGCCGAACTGCGCGAGGCCGTCGCCGCCGCGCGCAAGCGCCAGCCGCAGCGTGGGCTCGATCTGGTGCTGCTGACGGTCGGCGCCAACGACATCAACTTCTCCGGCCTCGTCGCCGACGTCATCGTCGACAGCCCGACCGAGCGCGGCATCTTCCGCCGCTCCGGCGTGATCGGCGCGGTCGATGAATCCCGCACGGCGCTGGCGCGGCAATTGCCGCAGAACTTCGCGCGGATGCGCGAGGCGCTGAAGGGGCTGGTCGAGGATATGTCGCGCGTCGTCTACGTCACCTACGCCAATCCGGCGCTGGCGAGCCGCGGCGTGCCCTGCCCCGGCGGCCGCGGCGGCTTCGACATCCACCCCTCGTTCAACGCCGACCCGAACCGGCTGGCGACGGTCGCCTCCTTCGTCGACAACGAATTCCTGCCGCGCCTGAAAGACCTCGCGCAATGCAGCGGCGGCGTGCTGTGCCGCGATCCGTCCGCCGACGCCATGACCTTCGTCGACGCGCATCAGCGCAGCTTCGCCAATCACGGCTTCTGCGCCCGCGCCGAGACCGATCCGGAGTTCGACCGCGCCTGCTTCTCGCCGAGCGGCGACAGCTTCAATGCCGACATCGTCACCGCGGGCAGCTCGCCGATGACCTGTGGCGCCGGCGCCAGCAACTTCCGCGCCTACCTGCCGCGCGCCCGCTGGATCCGCGACGCCAACGACAGTTACTTCGCGGCGATGACCTTTCCGCAAGGCCTGCCTGCCGCGATCCAGCCCGCCGACATCCACGACGCCACCTGGGGCGTGGTGTCCGCCGTGTATGGCGGCGCGATCCATCCCTCCGCCGAAGGCCACGCCGCGATGGCCGACGCCGCCGTCCCCGCGGCCGAGGCGGTGCTGTCGCTGCAGTCCGGCCCCGACGTCACCAGCCAGCCATTGCCGCCGCCCGGCGGTGCGGTGCGCTGAGGCGCCCCTCGCCGCGTCGGATGACGCTCACCAGTCGACGACGCTTATCGTGAACGCGGATCGCTCATTGCGCTTACCAAACCGGGCGCTGTGAGCGCGCGCGCACCATCGCGATGGACAGCCCTCGCAATGGTGCTATGCTTTGTGCGCTTCACGGTTCGCGCCGTTGCTCGATTGTGCGCAGCAGCACGCGAATTGACCATGTAGTTGACTAGGAGTGAAGCCGCGTTTGCGGCGGTCCGCGAGTGCAGGCGAATTGCGGTCTGCCGCAGACACGCCTGAAGCCGATGATGCAGGCCATCTGAAGACGCCGACAGATTGTTGACAAGCATATTAACGACGAGCCGATCACCAACAGGATTGAACGAAACGTAATTGCCGTTTCCCCGCGGTGCGCACGACGCACCGACAATGGAGGAAGCCATCATGAGCATTCGGAAGACGCTGTCCGTTACGTTCCTGATCATCGTCGCATCCGCGACCACTGTCTTGGCCAATTGCAACCAGATCGACGGCGCGGCTTCGCTGGCCGATGGGAGCTGGCTGTTTCGCAAGAACGGCGGCTGGCGGCCGGTCTCCGAGCTGACGCCGGAGGTGGCGGACGGCCGCGCCCGGCGGGTGACCTTCGCCTATGTGGCGAACGAACCCGGCCTGAAAAGCGCTCGCCGCGGCATCCTGCTCATTAAGACCGGCATCGAAGGCCCGCAGGCCACCAACACCGGGCGCGTTGCGCTCGTGCGGGACAACTATGAGCGTCTCCGCGACGCGGAGCGATGTGAGTCCTACCCGGCCTTTCCCTCCGGTAAGACCGTGCGAATAAGGTCCTATGATTACTACCACGACTACAGCGAGGTCGCCGACGAGACGGACGGCGACACGCTGAAGACCTTCCACGTGAGCTATCTGGCGCGGAACGGCGGCTGCAAACCCTCGGACGACGCCACGCCGGATTCCTACTTCGCGTCGCGGCGGCGGAGCAATCGTTCGGACTTTTCATTCAACCCGGACGTCGTCAGGACGGGCCAGAGCAGCCGTTTCTGGGCGCAGTTCGGCTTCGGCGCGGCCTATGCCGAACCCCTGGCGGAGCGACAGGTCACGATCAAGCGCTACGTCGCGGACGCTGCCGGTCTCGCCTGCGTGGTGTTCGATTCGGTGCTGAAGCCGGGCGGCTTCATCCGCATCAATGACCTCGAACGCCGGTTCGGCCTGTTCCGCACCGAGGAGCAATCATGGGCGTGGCCGCGCTGACGCAGTGGAGGACCTGCGATGGCGGGCGGGGCGGAAGCGACGGCGCGCAACGAGCGCATCCCTGGCGAAACGGCGCAGAAGACTGCTGCCGCGGTGGCCGGCGGATCAGCCACGACACTGTTACTAAACGAACATGACATGCTGGCCGAGGAAGAGACCTTCCTCTGGCCGAAGCAAAGGCCGACCTATCGTGCCGGGCTGGCGCTGTCCGGCGGCGGCGTCCGCGCCGCGACGGTGGCGCTCGGGGTGCTCGAAGGGCTGGCCTCGCGTAGCCTCCTGCAACGTATGCACTACATGTCGACCGTCTCCGGCGGCGGCTATATCGGCTCGGCATTATCCTGGTTCTGGTGCCAACGCCGGGTGGAGGCCGAAACCGCGCTGGCCAAAGATCCGAAGCCGGACATTCCCCGCTTCGGCGCCGACTCCGCCAGCTTTCCGTTTCAAAGCGCGATGGAGAATCCGCCGCCGCTGCAGGAGGCTGCGGCACGCAATCTCACTTTCCTGCGGCAGCACGGCTCGTACCTCACCTCGGGCGACGGCATCGGATTCGCAGGCCTGATCATGGCGGTGCTGCGCACGGTGCTGCTCAGCCTTGCGGTCTGGATGCCGCTGCTGGTCGCACTCTTCCTGGGAGTCGAAGCCCTCGATCATTGGTGGTCGGGCGCTCAGATCAACGGCGAACTCGCAAAGACCTGCCAGGAAGCAACGGGAGTGGCGGCGCTCGGCTGCCGGCCGTCGTTCAAGGTGCTGCTCACGGTCGCCGCCGTCATTGGAATCGCTTTCTTCGCCGGAACCGTGCTGTTCGCGTTTCTCAGCCGGATGATCCCGCCTGCAACCGGTGCGCCCGCCGGACGGCGTAGCTATAGCCTGATCGCCATCACGACTTTGGGGGGCCTCGCGCTGCTCGTCCATGCTGCAACGCTGTTCGGCCGGCTCTACCCGCCGCAGCCCGGGATCGGCGCGCAGATCGCGCTGGAGTTTCTCGGCGTCGGCGGCGCGTGGATGTTCGCTTGGGCCGAATTCTTCAGCCCGTCCAATCGCGGCTATTTCCTGCGACGGACCTTCGAAAGGCTCTCGAACTACCTCGTTCCCAACGCCGTCGCCCTCACCTTCATCGGCGCATTGCCGATCATCGTCGGCAGCCTGAAACCGGACCCGAGCGGGCCAGCCCTGCTGTTTGCCCTCGGTCCGATCGGCAGCGTGATCGCCCTGTTGAGCGGCGTCGCGACCGCGCTGTATGGATACTACGTCAAAGCCAAGGGCATCATTCCGGGCATCCCCGGCCAACTGCTTGCCGTGGCCGGCTCGCTGCTGTTCATGTCCGGTTTGCTGCTGTTCTCGTTCGTGATCGCTCGGATCCTGTTCCAGGGCGAGATCAGCCAGTGGGTGCTGATCGCCTGCCTGGTGCTGTTCCTGCTTGCGATCCTCGTCGGCATGTTCGGCAGCATCAACGCCACCGGCCTGCACCGCTTCTATCGCGACCGGCTGATGGAAACCTTCATGCCGATGACCGATGCGGTCGACAAGGGCGCCGCGCGCGAGAGCGATATCGCAGACACGCTCACCGTCGCCAACGTCCTCCGCGGCGCGGAGGAGCGCGGCGACCGGCCCTATCACCTCGTCAACGCACACGCGATCATGGTCAACGAAGACGACAATCCCAAGATCGCGCTGCGCGGCGGCGACAACTTCCTGATCTCGCCGGCGATCATTGGATCGGCCGCGACCGGATGGATGCGGACCTCCGATTATCTGCGGCTGCAGGGCCCGCTCACGCTGGCCTCCGCGATGGCGGCGTCCGGCGCGGCCGCCAACGCCAATGCCGGCTACATCGGCACCGGTGTGACGCGCGACCGCTTTCTGTCCGCGGTGATGTCGATCCTCAACATCCGGCTGGGATTGTGGGTGACCAATCCGTGGAAGCTGGCGCAGACGACGTCATCATCAAGGTCACGACGGGCCAGGGTGCCGACCTATTTCAGGCCCGGTCTGACCTCGGGCATTCTCGGTTTCGGTCATCACCGCAAGGCCAGGTTTCTCGAACTCTCCGACGGCGGCCATTTCGAGAATCTGGGTCTTTACGAGCTCGTGCGACGCAGGCTCGATCTGATCATCGTGGTCGACGCCGAACAGGACAAACAGATCAACCTGTCCGCGCTGGTCTCATCCAGCAATCGCATCAAGGAGGACTTCAAGACCGTCATCCGCTTCCTGCCCGGCAAAGGTCCCGAGGTCTTTCTCGGTGAGGAGACCAAGGACAAATACCCGCACGGCCTGGCGTTGGCGAAATCGCCCTTCCTGGTGGCGGAAATCGACTATCCGGCCAAGGATGGCGCCGGTCCAGCCAAGGACGGCGCCAGTCCGGCCAAGACCGGCCTCCTGATCTACATGAAATCGACCATCGTCCAGGGGCTGGATTTCGCCACACTCGGTTATCGCGCGATCAATGCCGACTTTCCGCATCAGACCACGGTGGATCAGTTCTTCGATCCCGACCAGTTCCAGGCCTATCGCGATCTCGGCCGGAACAGCTGTTCGATCATGGCGACGACGCTCGACCTCGCGACCAATTTCGACAATCCGGCCGAATTGCTGAAGCGATACCAAGATTGGAAACCGGGCACGTAATCACGCCGCTTCAATTCACACGACGCGGCTGCTGATCCGGCTTCCCGACCGACAGCTTTTTCATGCACGAAGCGGCCTGCGCCGACAGTCCATGCGGCCGGCTTCAGACGCTCGATTACTTCGCGGGCGCGGGCGCCATCATGCCGCCCTTCTGCATCGGGGCAGTCGCCGGGGTCGGGGTAGCAGCCTTCGGCTTGCCGGCGGTGGCGCCCGGCTTGGCGGCGAGCGCCGCGGCCTGTTCCGGCATGAACTTGGCGACGATCACTGGATCGATCTGGGCGATCGCCGTATCGGGCAGCCGCTGCCAGGTCTCGTCCTGGCCGAGCGCCGGCGTCAGCAAATAGCCGCGCAGCGTCAGATCCTGGCCGTCGGGGCTGACCGTCAGCATCGCCTTCCAGACGTCGCCATTGCGCGGATCGAGGATGTTGCCGCCCTCATAGACCCGGCCCTTCCGCTTCATGTCGCGGATCAGAGAAATGCCGAGGATCGGCTGACCTTTGCGGTCGTCCTCGCACTCCTCGCACACCGTCAGGTTGGGCTGGCCGGGCTGCGCAAACGACTTGGCGACGACGCCTTCGTACATGTTGTTGCCGCGGTCGAGCATCAGCACCCAGACCACCGGCTTGCCAGTGGGCTTGCCGTTGTCGGTGCGTTGCCAGAGCCCGACGGCGGTCGGTTCTGCCGCGGCGACCGGGGCCGGCGCAGACATCAGGAATGAAACGACGGCGGCGGCCGCCATTGCAAACAAGCGGATCGATCGATGTGTATTCATGGCAACACCTGAAACATCGCGATGGGACGATATTATGGCGGAACGGTATGGCAATCCAGCGGCGATGCTAATCACCAACCGGAGGGGAACTTCGTAGCGGCACGATCCCGGCCCCCCGCAGGGCGGACGCGCAGCCTCGATCGCGCAGCAATCAGTCGCTGATCAGCTCCCGTCTTTGTCGTGCGCGCGACCATGGTACTCCTAACTCTTCGACGCGGCCGGCGCGGCCGACAGGCTGCGCAACACCTCCGCCAGCCGATGCGCCGATTGCGCCCAGGTCACCGGGCGATAGTTCTGCCGGATCGCCGCCTCGTGCTGCGCAAGTTGATCAGGTGCGCGGATCAGGTCAAGCACCGCTTCGCGCCAGGCGGCGAAATCCAGCGGATCGAGGTGGCCGGCCAGCCCCGCTCCGGCCTCCGGCAGCGATGACGTGTTCGATGCAAGACAATATTTTCCGAACGCCAGACTCTCCGATACCGGCAGTCCCCAGCCTTCGTAAAACGAGGGATACAGCGTGAACGCGCAGTGCCGGTAAAGCCACGCCAGCTCCTCGTCGCCGGCGCGCGGCAAATGCACGATCGAGGACGCGGTGACCGGATCATGCGCGATCTGCCACAACAGGTCCGAACTGCCGAAGCCGGGTTGGCCGACCAGCACCAGCGTCGGCAGGTCCGGGGTGCCCTGCTCGGTCAGGCGTCGCCAGAGGTGATACAGCAGGTCGAAATTCTTGCGCGACTGAATGCTCGAGACGCTGATCACGAAGCGCTTGGCCTGCGCGTCGCTGAGCGCCTGCGGCCGCCGCCCGGCTTCAGGCGCGGCCAGATCAGCCCCCAGATGCACCAGCTCGATTGCGCCGCGCAGGCCGCCATGGCGCTGCGCATAGGCCATCACATCGGCGCTGGTCGATTGCGAGATCGAGATGATCAGGTCGCATTCGCGGATCAGGAATTGCGCATAGGCGTCGAACATCGTGACGAAATCGCCGTCGGCGAAGAATTGCGGCGCCATCACCGGGATGAAATCCTGGCACACCGCGGCGACCTTGGTGCCGCGTTCGCGGCGCATCCGCGCCACCGCGGCGTAGTCCACCCGCGACCAGTTTTCGCCGGCGAGCAGCAGAACCTCCCTGCTGTCGGCGCCGCCGATCAGCGGCAGTCCATTGCTGCCTGATATCTTCTGCAACAACGGCGCCGCGGCGCTACGTACTGACGTTCGGATCGCACGTTCGATTTTCTTGCCGAGCGGCTTGATCGACGACAGCGGCGTCGTGCGCTTCTGCTTCGGTGCGGCGGCGACCGGCTTGCCGCCGAGATCCGGCGCATTGGCGAGCGGCACGTAGTCCCGCCGCAGCGGATCGTAGCGGCAGAACCGGAGCTGCGGCGCCATCAGTTCGGACAGCGCCGTCGCCATGCTCTGCTCGACCCGCAGCGTGCCGTTCATCTGGCCGGAGCGCGAGCGAAAGCTGGTCGACACGTCCATCCACAGCCAGGGTTGAGACCGAGAGGCTTGTGTGTCGGGGGGCTGCGCCAAGGGGGTGTCCGTCACTTTGGTCATCGCGCCTCGCGGCCGGGCTGAAAACAAGCGTGCGGAACGGTGTGATCCTGCAAATCAGCGGTTGAGGCTGCGAAGGGGTCTAGCGGGTCCGGCTTCGCAGCGTCAATGGCAACTGCTGGTTGACGGCCGCAATTTCGCCGCGGAGGCCGGGCGGTCCAGCCCCGCCGCGGCCGGCTTGCAAAGCGGCGGCGGGCGCGGTCTATGCTCGGATGCACGCGATGCTCCGGGTGCACGATTTGAGCGAGGACGACGTGCCGCCCGACAGGCCGCCACAAGTATCTGTGATCCTGCCGGTTCGCGACGGCCAGCGCTGGCTGCGCGAAGCGATCGACAGCGTACTGACGCAGACATTGTCCGATCTCGAACTCGTGGTGATCGACGACGGCTCGACCGACGCGACGCCGGCGCTCCTTGATGAAGTCCGCGCCCGCGACCCGCGTGTGATCGCGCTGCGGCAGGAGCGGGAGGGCCTGGTCGCCGCGCTCAATCGCGGGCTTGCGCAAGCGCGCGCGCCGCTGATCGCCCGGCTGGATGCCGACGACATCGCGCTGCCCGATCGGCTGGCGCGGCAATGCGATTATCTGCACGCCCACCCGGACGTCGTGCTACTCGGCGGCTGGGCCGAGATCATCGATGAAAACGGCGCATCGCGCGGCAAGCAAATGCGGCCGAACCCGAGCGGCTTGCGCGAGACGCTGGCGAGGAAAAGCCCCTTCATCCACCCGACGGTGATGGTTCGCGCCGACGCCGCGCGGCGCGTCGGCGGCTATCGCTCCGCCTTCGAGGCCGGCGAGGACTATGACTTCTGGCTGCGCCTCGCCGATGCAGGCGAGATCGCAATTCTGCCCGACGTGCTGATCCGCTATCGCGAGCACGGCGGCAGTGTCACGCGCACGCGCGAGCTGCGTCAGATCTATTCCGCCCGCCTCGCCAAACTCGCCAGCGCCGCCCGCCGTGGCGGCCGTCCCGATCCTTCCGCCGCACTCGCTGCGCCGCCGGACTGGCACGACCCGGCCCCCGGCCCGTTCGAACGCGACAGCTCGCGGCTGTTCCGGATGCTCGAACTCGCCGATCCCGAGCTGGCGCGGGCGGCGCCGGCGTCGGCGATCGACCTCGCGGCAATCACCTCGCAGCTCGCGACGCTGACCGCCGGCGAACGGAAGTTCGCACAAGCCGCCGTCCTGAACTTGCTGAACGGCGATCGCAAGCTGCCCGGCGTCTCGCGCGCCTCGCTGCTGGCGCTGCTGCTGCGGCTCGGACCGGCCAAGGCGATCAAGCTGATGCTGAAGGGTTAAGCTCATCGCGACGGCGCGATGCGCGATGCAGGTGGTGCCGACCGCCGATAGCGTTTTCGAGCGAAGTGGATACCGGTTTGCGTCAAGAAAACGCCTCAGAACATCAAGTGAGAGCTTCGGTTCTGATTCAATCAGAACCGAAAAAGCTCTAAGCGGGTATAGTCGCCTCACCACGTCAATGGGATGAAATCGAACGGACCATGAGCAAGATTGCGTTCATCACGGGAATCACCGGCCAGGACGGCGCCTACCTTGCCAGCCTGCTGCTCGAACAAGGCTACGCCGTGCACGGCCTGCTTCGCCGCAGCGCCTCTGCGGACGGCATGGTGAGCCGGCTGAAATGGCTCGGCGTCGCCGACCGCGTGACGCTGCACGACGGCAATCTGACCGACCTTTCCAGCCTGATCCGTGTGCTCGGCGATGTTCGCCCGCACGAGGTCTACAATCTCGCGGCGCAGTCCTTCGTCAAATCGTCCTGGCAACAGCCGCTGCTGACCGGCACCGTCACCGGCCTCGGCGCCGTCAATGCGCTCGAGGCGGTTCGGACGGCCTGTCCGGAGGCGCGGTTCTATCAGGCGTCGTCATCGGAAATGTTCGGCATGATCCAGGAGCCGGTGCAGTCGGAGACCACGCCGTTCTATCCGCGCTCGCCTTACGCCGCGGCGAAGCTCTACGCGCATTGGATGACGATCAACTACCGCGAGAGTTTCGGGATGCACGCCTCATGCGGCATCCTGTTCAACCACGAGTCGCCGCTCCGCGGCATCGAGTTTGTGACCCGCAAGATCACCGACGGCGTCGCGCGGATCAAGCTCGGCCTCCAGCAGCAGCTCGTGCTCGGCAATCTCGACGCCAAGCGCGACTGGGGCCATGCCCGCGATTACACCCGGGCGATGTGGCTGATGCTGCAGCAGGACAAGCCTGACGACTACGTGATCGCGACCGGCCGCGCCGCGTCGGTCCGCGAATTCTGTGAGATGGCGTTCGCCTGCGTCGGCCTCGACATGAACGATCATGTCGTCACCGACCCGCGTTTCTTGCGGCCGGCCGAGGTCGACGTCCTGAAGGGCGACGCCTCGAAGGCGAAGCAGAAGCTCGGATGGCAGTTCGAAACGCCGCTCGAGAGACTGATCGAGGAAATGGTCGAGGCCGACCTCGCCCGGCTGACGGCCGGCGGGCGCGCCTGATGGCGAGCGCCTCGGCGCCGCTGCGGATCCTGATCACCGGCGCCACCGGCTTCGTCGGGCCGCATCTGGCGGCGGCGATCCGGCAACGCTTCGGCGATCGCGCCGAACTCACCGCGACTGCGCTGGATGCCGGCGACGACGCCGTCCTCGGCGCGATCAAGGCTCTCGACGTCACCGATCGCGCCGCGGTCGAGGCGACGATCGGCGACCTGCAGCCCACCCACCTCGTCAATCTGGCGGCGCTCGCCGCCCCCGCGGCCGCCAATGCCGATCCGGCGCTGGGTTGGCGCGTGCATCTCGACGGCCCGCGCAATCTCGGCCACGCCATCCTGGCCGCCGCCCCGGCCTGCGTTCTGGTGCATATCGGATCGGGCCTCGCTTATGGCCGAACCGCGTCGGACCGGCCCGCGACCGAGCAGACCGTGCTGGCGCCGCGCGACGACTACGGCGCATCGAAAGCCGCGGCCGATCTCGCGCTCGGCGCGCTGGTCGCGAAGGGGCTGCGCTGCGTCCGGTTCCGGCCGTTCAACCACACCGGCCCCGGGCAGACCGACGCGTTCGTCGTGCCGGCTTTCGCCCGGCAGATCGCCCAGATCGAGGCCGGTGTCGCGCCGCCGCTGCTGCGGGTCGGCAATCTCGACGGCCAGCGCGACTTTCTCGACGTCCGCGACGTCGCCGCCGCCTATGTCGAGGCGATCGCCCGCAGCGAGCTGCTGGAGCCCGGCCTGATCCTCAACGTCGCCTCCGGCCTCCCGCGCCGGATCGGCGACATCCTGCAGCAATTGCTGGCGCTGACGCCGGAGCCGATCGACGTGCAGCGCGATCCGGCGCGCGACCGCGCCGACCCCGCCGACATCATCGTCGGCGATGCGACCCGCGCCCGCACGCTGCTCGACTGGAAACCGACCATCGACTTCGCCACCACCATCGCCGACGTCCTGAACGATCAGCGCGCGCGGATCGGACGGCGGGCGGAGTAACACCGCCAGGTCACAAAAAAGGGCGCGCCGGTCGGCGCGCCCTGAATTTGCAAACTCAAACTGCATTCGCCGGCGGGATCATTGTCCCTCCAGCGAACGCGGCGCTATCGCGTTTTCGAGCGAAGTGGGTACCGGTTCGCGTGAAGAAAACGCGTCAGAACGAAAAGCTAGAGCTCCGGTTCTGATTCTATCAGAACCGGAAAAGCTCTAGTTGACGCCGAGCTTCTTCTGCAGATTGGTCGATGACGTGGTGTACTGGAACACGACGCGCTTGTCCGGATAGACGTATTTGACGGCCTTCTGCGCCATCAGCGCGCCCTCGTGGAAGCCCGACAGGATCAGCTTCAGCTTGCCCGGATAGGTGTTGATGTCGCCGATCGCGAAGATGCCGGGGACGTTGGTCTCGAACGTGCCGGTGTCGACCGGGATCAGATTGTTCTCGAGCTGCAGGCCCCAATTCGCCACCGGGCCGAGCTTCATCGTCAGCCCGAAGAACGGCAGCATCGCATCGCACTTGATCTGCGCCACGCTGTTGTCGTTGAGCTTGATCGTCGCGCCGGACAGCTGACCGTTGTCGCCCTGCAGCTCGGTGATCTGGCCGATCTTGAGATCGAGCTTGCCGGACGCCACCAGCTGGCGCATCTGCTCGACGCTGTGCGGCGCGCCGCGGAAATCGTCGCGGCGATGCACCAGCGTCATGCTCTTGCAGATCGGGTTGAGGTTCAGCGTCCAGTCCAGCGCGCTGTCGCCGCCGCCGACGATGACGATGTCCTTGCCGCGGAATTCTTCCATCTTGCGGACCGCGTAGTGCACCGACTTGCCTTCATAGGCCTCGACGCCCGGCACCGGCGGCCGCTTCGGCTGGAACGAACCGCCGCCCGCGGCGACGACCAGCACCTTGCATTCGAACACCGTGCCGGCGTTGGTGATGACGCGGAATTCGGGGTCGCCGATCTTCTCGACGCTCTCGATCATCTCGTTGAGATGGATGGTCGGGTTGAACGGCTTGATCTGCTCCATCAGGCTTTCGGTCAGACCGTGGCCGGTGATCATCGGAATGCCGGGAATGTCGTAGATCGGCTTTTCCGGATACAGCTCGGCGCATTGGCCGCCGACCTTGTCGAGAATATCGACGAGATGAACCTTGATATCGAGAAGGCCCAGCTCGAACACGGCGAACAGTCCGCACGGACCCGCGCCAACAATCAGCACATCGGTTTTGATCGCTTCGGTCATCGTTGATTCTTTTCGGGTTGAAGATTTTCGGACGCGGGCGGTCCGGCCGCGGATTGTGTAGCCAAGCCCGGCGGGGGAGAAAAGCCATAAAAAGGCGGTGGCACCTTGTTCTAGCTCAAGAATTGCGCTCAATGGATCATAAAAGCCCGGAGAATGGCCCTTGACCGCACGATCCCGCGACCATGCTTTGCCTCGGCTCGAGGACTTCCCCTATCGACTTTCGGATAACGTCCGGTTCGCCGACCTCGACCCGAACAACCACGTCAACAATGCGGTCTACGCCAGCTATTTCGAGACCGCCCGGGTCACGCTGATGAAGGACCCTGCCTCGGGCCTGATCCCGCCGGGACTGTCCTGGGTGCTGGTCCGTCTCGACATCCATTTCCGCAGCGAATTGCATTGGCCGGGCACCATCGAACTCGGCATCGGCCTGGTGAAGCTCGGCCGCACCTCGACGCATTTCGATCAGGTGGTGTTTTCCGAAGGCGTCTGCGTCGCCTCGGCGCGCGCGGTCACCGTGCTGGTGGATGCGCAGAGCCGCAAGCCGACGCCGCTGACCGACGATCTGATCGCCAGCCTGGCACCATGGTGGCGGCGCGGCGTGGAGCCGACATGAGGCGGTCGATCGCAGCATTTTGCATGGCGCTACTCGTCGCCACGCAGGCATGTGCCGAGTCGCTGCATCGCGAGGAACTGCGGCTGCCGATGGCGGTGGCCGGACTGCGCGGACTGGAGGCGATGCTGCTGCGGCCGGCCGGCCCCGGCCGCTATCCGCTGGCGGTGCTGACCCATGGCGCGCCGCGCAAACCGGCCGACCGCGCGGCGATGTCGCCGTACCGGGCCTATCCGCATGCCGCCGAATTCGCCCGCCGCGGCTTTGCGGCGCTGGTGGTGATGCGGCGCGGCTACGGCGCTTCCGACGGCACTTTCGCCGAGGGCGCCGGCCCGTGCGGCCGCCGCAATTATTGGGCCGGCGGCAACGCTTCCGCGCTCGATCTGCGCGCGGCGATCGCGGCGATGGTCGGCCGCCCCGATGTCAGTACGGAGGGCATGATCGTGGTCGGGGTTTCGGCAGGCGGCTTCGCCGGCCTGGCGCTGGCGGCTACGCCGCCACCCGGCCTCGCTGCGGTGATCTCGTTCGCCGGCGGCCGCGGCTCGCGCGCGGACAATGACGTCTGCGACGAGGAGGCGCTGATCGACGCGTTCGCAACTTATGGCAAGACCGCGCGGGTCCCGACGCTGTGGGTCTATGCCGCCAACGACAAGTATTTTGGACCGGAACTGGCGCGGCGGATGCACGCGGCGTTCACCGCCAGCGGCGGCCGCGCCGAGCTGATCGAAGCGCCGGCGTTCGGCAGCGACGGCCATAAGCTGTACTCGGCGGCGGGAATTCCAATCTGGACGCCGATGGTCGACAAGTTCCTACGGGCGCATCATCTCGTCAGCCGCGAGCCGATCGCGCTACCAGTGGCCGATCTGCCGCTTCCGCCGCAGCTCAGCGCCGCCGGCCGTGCCGGCTTTACCGCCTATCTCGCCGGCAGCCCGCACAAGGCGTTCGCGATGTCGCCGACGGGCGCGTTCGCTTTCCGCTCCGCCCAGCGCTCCACCGCCACGGCCGAAGCCGAGGCGCTGAAAGCCTGTGGACAACATGCGCCGGACTGCGCGCTCTATGCGGTCGATGACGGCTTGGCCAACCGTTAGGCTTGGCGATCCGGGGTCGAGATCACGAGGCCGTCGAGTTCGTCCGAGACCTTGATCTGGCACGACAGCCGCGACGACGGACGCACGTCGTAGCCGAAGTCGAGCATGTCCTCTTCCATCGGCGACGGGCCGCCGACTTTCTCGCGCCAGGCCTCGTCGACATAGACGTGGCAGGTCGCGCAGGCGCAGGCGCCGCCGCATTCGGCCTCGATGCCGGGAATGGCGTTGCGAATGGCCGCTTCCATCACCGTTGCGCCGTTCTCGACGTCGACGATGCGGGTCTCTCCGGAGTGATCAACAAAGTGAATCTTGGCCATGATTGCTCGTCGGACGCTCTGCTCGTTCTGACAGGGAAAGGATGACGGGCTGTCCTATAGCGGGTCGATCGGCTTTCCGCCAGCGCCGCGGCGGGCAAAATCCGGAACCGCCGGATCGTCCATTCGCCGCACCCATCCGGCTCAGCGCTCCAGCCGGTCGTCGATCGTGATCCGGGCGTGATCGACCGCGGTGCCCAGCGCCGCCAGAAGCTCGGGACCGGCGTTGCCGCGTCGCAGCGCGTCCTCGAGTTCGGCCGCCGCGTCCGCCACCGCGAAAGCCCCGATCGCCCGGGCGGATCCTTTCAGCGTATGCGCCAGCGCCGCCGCATCCGCCGGCCAATTCGCCAATATCCCCAGCAGCCGCTCCGTCTGCGCCGAGAACAGCGTCAGGACCTCGCGCTCCAGCGACTTGTCACCGAGCGTCATCCGCTCCAGATGCACCTCATCAATTGCCCCGGACTCCGGGACCAACGGCGGCGACGGCATCCACGCGACCCATTCAAGCTGCAGCGACAAGGTCCACTCCCCGGAGAATGACCGCTTTCCTGATACCGGAAACGGATCGGACCGATCGAAGCACGCGATTGGTTAACGGATCATTTCGGGACAACGCCGCAAGTTTGAGGCCATTTTGTCCTCAATTTCGCAGCGTTTCCTGCTTCCCACAGGATTTTTACGTAGGCGGAAGGGCTTAGCGGCAACTCCCGTTAACGATGATTAAGATTGTCTTAACGTCGACCATTTCATTCGATCCACCGAGCCAATAGGATGTTTCCGGAAGTGGTGGACAAAAGCCCGGCGTCGAGGGGGTTCGACCGCGCCGGATTTGAGCACCAGACCGGCGGCGAGCTGCGATCAATCATGCAGCGTCCCCCGGATGCGTAGAACGAGGGCGTAGGTCACATGGCGAATAATCCGAAGAAGATCAAAGATCCGACCGAAGTGGCGCTGTCCGCGATTCAGGAAGCCCTGAACATCAGCGACGCGCCGACGACAGGCGACGATCAGATCTCGGTGCGGAGCGATGGCTCGCCGGCGATCACCACGCCAGCCGCTTACAACGACGGCGCGCCGGAGCCGCGGATCGCACCCGACCGTCCCACTTTCGAACAGGCCGACGAGCGCGCTTTCGCCCAGCGCCCGGCCAATGACGATCGTGAGACCATCGGCCAGCTCCTCCAGGCGCTGCAGAAGGGCCGTCCGTCCCGCAACGTCTATACACTCGCATCGATCTTCGCCGGCGTCTGGGTGTTCGGCGGCATTGTGCTGACCGTCAGCTTCCTGCCGTCGCTGCAGGCGATGGTCGGTCAGGGCAGCGGCGGCACGATTGCGCTGGTCGGCTTGGTCGCGCTGTTCCTTGCGCCGGTGATGCTGTTCTACTTCCTCGCGAGTCTGACCTGGCGCGGTCAGGAATTGCGGATGATCGCGCAATCGATGGCGCAGGTCGCGATGCGATTCTCCGAGCCCGAAATTGCGGCGAGCGATTCCGTCGTGACCGTCGGTCAGGCGATCCGCCGCGAAGTCGCCGCGATGGGCGACGGCGTCGAGCGCGCCATCGCGCGCGCCGGCGAACTCGAAACCCTGGTCGCCAATGAAGTCTCGGCGCTGGAACGCGCCTACTCCGACAACGAAGTCCGGATCCGCGCGCTGTTGCAGGACATCGCGCATCAGCGCGACAATCTGGTCGGCCAGGCCGAGCAGGTGCGCAGCGCCATCTCCGGCGTGCAGATCGATTTGCGTCACGACATCGCGCTGATTTCCGACGCGATCGCCTCGCGGGTCGACGAAGTGGCCAAGAGCATCACCAGCGCGCTCGAAGAGCGCGGCGCGCACATCACCAGCGCCCTCGGCAATGCCGGCGACAACATGATCCTCGCGCTCGGCGAGCGCGGCGGCGACCTGCTCGACCGCCTCGAGGAAGCCAGCGCCGAGACCACCCGCGCGGTGCTCGACGCCAGCGAACGGCTGACCGCCAGCCTGAATTTCAAGACCGGTCACGTCCACGACGAGTTCGTCGAACTCGCCGACCGTGTCCACGACATGCTCAACGAGCGCCTCGACCGCATCACCGGCGACTTCGAGCAGCGTTCCGCCAGCATCGTCGACGGCATCTCCGAGCGCACCGAGCAGGTCCACGATTCGCTGAAGAACTCCAGCGACTCACTGCTGCTCGAACTCGAGCTGCGCAGCGGCGACCTCGTCAGCAAGATCGACGACGCCGGCAATCGCCTCGCCGACCAGATCCTCACCAGCGGCGACAAGGCCAGCGAAGCGCTCGACGTCACCGTCAACACGCTGGTGGCCAAGGTGGTCAGCCAGACCGAGAACGCCCACGACGCTCTCAGCCTGCAGATGAGCTCGTTCGACGATCTGGTGAAGCAGCAGGGCTCCGAACTCGCCGAGAAGTTCGCGCGCGACAGCGGCACGCTCGGCGCGCTGATCACCCGCCACATTTCCGAATTCGACCGTACCGTGAAGACCTATGGCGGCGAGATCGTCGACCGCATGGGCCAGCGCACCCAGGATATTTCCAGCACCCTGAAGACCTATGTCGACAATTTCGATCAGCGCGTCACTGCGCGCGGCGACGAGATCAGCGCCACGCTGGATCAGCGCCTGTCGCATTTCGAGACCGTGTTCGACGCCCGCGTCACCAGCCTCGACGGCTCGCTCGACAGCAAAGTCAAGTCGCTCGACGACACCGTCGGCGGCCATCTGAAGTCGCTCGACGACAGCTTCACGTCGCGTACCAAGTCGGTGACCGAGAGCCTCGACACCCGCATCGCGCAGCTCTCCGACACGCTGACGATCGGCTCGATCGAGGCGGTCGATGCCATCGACAACCGGATTGCGCAGCTGTCGACGACGCTGACGAGCGGCTCGACGCAGGCGATCGGCCTGATCGACGACCGGATCGCGCAGCTGTCGACCACGATGTCGAGCGGCTCGACGCAGGCGATCGGTCTGATCGACGACCGGATCGCGCAGCTGTCGACCACGATGTCGACCGGCGCCACTCAGGCGATCGATCTGATCGACACCCGCATCGACCGGCTCGCCGATACGCTGACCACCGGCGCGGTCCAGGCGATCGAGTCGATCGACGCCCGCCTGTCGCATCTGACCACGTCGCTGACCGACGGCACCGCCCAGGCGATCGGCGCGATCGACCAGCGCATCACCAACGTCACCGACACCATCGACAGCCGCAGCACCGGCCTCGCCGCGACCGTCAGCGCGCGCTTCCAGGAAATCCATGAGGGGCTCGAGAACCGCGTCGGTACGGTGCTCACCGATATCGATCTGCGCGTGTCGCAGTTCGAAGACCTGCTCGGCTCGCGCGTCGACGCGGTGGCCGGCCGGTTCGAGAACACCGGCCGCGAGGCGAGCAACCTGTTGATGGCGCGCGCCGAAGAGCTATCGCTCGGCATCAAGTCGCACGTGTCGGACGCCGAACGTTCGCTCACCAACCTCGCCATCAGCACCAGCGACACCATCCAGTCCGGCACCCGCTCGGCGAAGGACGCCATGCTGTCGGTGTCGACCGAGGTCGGCGCCCAGCTGCAGCTCACCTCGGCCGAGATCGAACGCGCCCTCACCGCGGTCGGCACCAACGCCGCGAATTCGGTGGTGGTCAGCGCGACCGAAGCGCAGGCCAAACTCTCCGCGGTGTCGAGCGACACCGTGGCCCAGCTCAAGTCGCTGTCCGCCGACGTCGAGCGCACCCTCGCGGTCGCAGGCACGTCGACCGCGGCTTCGGTCCTCGCCGGCGCGCGCGAAGCCCAGAGCACGCTGGTCGCGACCTCGAGCGACATCACCGCCGAGATCCGGACGCTGTCGGCTGAAATCCAGCGCTCGCTGACCGATGTCGGCGGCGCCACCTCGGCCTCGGTGCTCAACAGCGCCCGCGAGGCCCAGGCCACCCTGGTGTCGTCGTCCTCCGACATCGCCAATCAGATCCGATCGCTGTCCGCCGATATCGAGCGCACCCTCACCAGCGCCGGTGACGTCACCTCGGCGTCGGTGCTGGCGGGCGCCCGCGAGGCGCAGGCCACCCTGGTGTCGTCGTCCTCCGACGTCGCCAACCAGATCCGATCGCTGTCCGCCGATATCGAGCGCACCCTCACCGGTGCCGGCGACGCCACCTCGGCGTCGGTGCTGGCGGGCGCCCGCGAAGCCCACAGCACGCTGCTGTCGGCCTCGACCGAGGTCACCGGGCAGATCCGCTCGCTGTCCGCCGATATCGAGCGCACCATCACCGGCGCCGGCGACTCCACGTCGGCATCGGTGTTGGCGGGGGCCCGCGAGGTGCACAGCACGCTGCTCTCGGCCTCGACCGAAGTCACCGGTCAGATCCGCTCGCTGTCGTCGGATATCGAACGCACGCTGTACGCCGCCGGCAATGCGACGGCGGAATCGGTCCTCGGCGGCGCCCGCGCCGCCCAGACCACGCTGATGGCGGCGTCAGAGGAAGCCGCAGAACGCGTCAAATCGCTCAGCGCGGAGGTTCAGCGCACGCTGTCCGAAGCTGGATCGTCGACCGCAAGCAGCATCGTCGCCGGCGCGCGCGAGGCGCAGAACACGCTGGTCGCCGCCTCCTCCGAGGCGTCGAGCCAGGTGATCTCGCTGGCCAGCGACGTCGAACGCAAACTGACGGCGGCCGGCGCAGCCACCGTCGAGACCATCCTGTCGGGAGCTCGCGACGCCCAGCACACTCTGGTTGCGACCTCCACCGAGGCGTCGAACCAGGTCATGGCGCTGACTGGCGACGTCGAGCGCACGCTGACCGCTGCAGGCAGCGCCACCGCCGGCGCCATCCTCGCCAGCGCGCGGGACGTCCAGAGCACGCTCGCCAACGCGTCGACCTCGGCCTCCGATCAGGTCCGGTCGCTTGCTGCCGAGCTCGAGCGCACCCTGATCACCGCCGGCATGACGTCCGCGGAATCGATGGTCACCGGCGCGCGTGAAGCGCAGTCGACGCTGGTCAACGCCTCCGAGGAAGCGGCCAACCACGTCAAGTCGCTGGCGATCGATGTCGAGCGCTCGCTGAGCTCGGCCGGCGTCACGGCGGCGACCACCATCCTGGGCAGCGCCCGCGAGGTGCAGGCGACGCTCACCAACAGCACCGCGGAAGCGGCCACGCAGATCAAGACGATCTCCGCCGATATCGAGCGCACGCTCGCGGCGGTCACCATCAACACCACCGACAACATCCAGGCCAGTGCGGCCGCCGCCCAGACCACGCTGGTCTCGGTCTCGAACGAGGTCAGCTCGAAGATCAAATCGACTTCGGCAGACATCGAACGGTCGGTGTTCGCCGCCAGCGGCAGCTTCGGCTCGACGATCTCCGCCAAGACCGACGAGATCGTCAGCTACGTGCAGCAACAGGCCGACCGGCTGTCGCATATCATCGACAGCAAGCGCGGCGTGCTGGTCGAGGCCCTGTCGGGCAAGACCAACCAGCTCACCGTCGACATCGATCGCGTCACCACCGATGCGCTGAACGCGATCGAGACTCGCGGCAAGGCGTTCTCGAACTCGATCACCACCAACGGCAACGACGTCGCGCGCTCGATCACCGGCGCCGGCGATCTGGCGACCGGCGCGATCAACAAGTCGCTCAAGGACCTCGAACTGGCCTCGCGATCGGCGATCGATCAGTCGCGCCAGGTGTCGGTCGCGGCCGTCACCGAGATGCAGGAGACCAGCAAGATCCTGCGCTCCGATACGGTGGCGCTGTTCGAGCGGCTGCGCGAGGGCAACATCCTGCTGCAGGAAGTGCTCACCGGCGCTCACGACAACCTCAACTCGCTGGAGCGCGCGCTGGTCACCCGCGTGGCGGACTTCGTCGCCACGATGAACGACGTCAACGCCCGCAGCGGCGCCGCCACGCAGGGCCTGGAAGATCAGCTCACCGGCTTCCACACCAAGACCAGCAAGGCACTGTCCGACCTCAACGCGCTGTCCGTGCAGTTCGAGGCCCACGGCCAGGCGCTGGCCGAAGCCGCCGATCTGGTGCAGCAGAGCAACCGCTCGGCCTCGACCTCGGTCACCGAGCGCAAGGAGTCGCTGGAATCGCTGGTCACCACCATCGACCTGCGCACCGCCGATCTCGACCAGCGGCTGAGCCGCTTCACCGGCCTGCTCGATGAATCGCTCGCTGCCGCCGAGGAACGGGCGCGCGACATCGCGCGGATCGTGGCCGAGACCGCCGGCGCCGGCTCCGCCAGCATCACCCAGCAGTTCGAAGCGGTGCGCAGCGCCGCCGAAAAGGAGCGCCGCCTCACCGCCGAGACGATGCACCAGGTCTATCAGCAGGGCACCCAGGAAGCCGACGCCCTGTTCAAGCAATCGGCCGACCGCTTCTCGGCGATCGTCCAGGGCATCAAGCAGATGGCGTCGGAGATGCACACCGAACTCGAAGCCACCCGCGAAGAACTGCGTCGCGGCGTGCTCGAGATCCCGCAGGAGGCCGCCGAGAGCACCGCGCAGATGCGCAAGGTGATCGTCGACCAGATCGAGGCGCTGGCCGAGCTCAACCGCATCGTCGCCCGCCACGGCCGCGGCTTGGACGTGGTCGGCACGACCCGCGCCAGCGCAGCCCGCGAGGAAGAGCCGATGCTGGCGACCGCCGGCGGCGGCCGCAGCGAAGCGATCTCGCGGCCGGCCGAGCCGGTGTCGCGGGAGCCCGTGTCGCGGCAATCGAGCCGACGTGACGCCAGCGCATCGACCCTGCCGCCTCCGGACCTCGGAATCGCCGGTCCTGCGCCGCGCCGCACCGAAGCTCCGCCGGTCGCTCCGACCGCCGCCGATCAGGGCCGTGACGGCTGGCTGTCGGACCTGTTGAACCGCGCCGACACCGGCGCGGAGCGCGAGCCCCCGCGCGGCCGGACGCCCCAGCAGGCGATGAGCGGCAATCCGCTGGAATCGCTGTCGCTCGACATCGGCCGGCTGATGGACCGCAACCTTGTGCTGGAGATGTGGGACCGCTACCAGCGCGGCGAAGCCAAGGCGTTCAGCAAGCGGCTGTACACCCCCGCCGGCCAGAAGGCGTTCGACGAGGTCGCCCGCAAATATCGCAGCGACCGCGCCTTCAAGCAGACGGTGGACCGCTACATCACCGAGTTCGAGCGCCTGCTCGACGAGGTGGCGCGCGACGAACGCGGCCCGCAAGCGCTGCGCACCCATCTCAGCTCGGAGACCGGACTGGTCTACACCCTGCTGGCCCACGCCGCGGGACGGCTGGGGTGAACGAGCGCCCTGCCCGATCCGGCGACGGGACTTAACTAACAACGACAAAGCGGAGGCCTCTGGCCTCCGCTTTTCTTTTTTTGCCGAGCACGACCAACCGCCATTGGAGTTGCTCGGATCACCGCTTGGGTGAACGAAGCGATGCTCCCACTACTTTCCCATCGCGAGCAAAAGCGCACGAAACCGTAGCCCGGACGAGTGCAGCAACACCCGGGCTACCGACGACGAACAGTCGACGAAGCCTCTCCTTCGTCATTCCAGAACTGCTGCTCAATCCGACAGTCCCTTCTTCAACAGCGCCGCCTTGCGAGCCTGAACGGCGTCCTCGCTTTCGGTCTTCTTCATCTCTTTCTGCTCGATCGTCACTGACGAGATCTTTCCGGTGAATTTGAACGGCGACTTGTAGTCTTCGGTCACGGGCGTTCCTTCGTCGGCGCCGACATCGGCGCCTTCGTCGGCCGAATAGAAGCAGCATTGGGTCTGATCGATGCGACCTGAAGCAGCGGGTTTTCCGTTGACCAGAAGGGTGCCAAGGCCGCCCTTTCCGAGCCCCCCGCCGTCGTAGACGAACTCGAAACGGATCGTTGCTTTGCCGGCCGGTATCGGCTGTTTGCCGGCGATACTGAACCGTTTCAGGCCGAGCCAGTTGTAGGTGTAAACCGGTTTGCCGTTCTTCACATACAGGCTCCAGCCGCCAAATCGCCCGGCCTGGGCCATCAGGACGCCGTTGGCGTTGGCCTTCGGAACATCCACCACGGCGGTGACCGTGTGAGACCGGTTCTTGAGATTGATGAAGACGTTTTCAGACATCCCGATCATTCCCTCGTAAACCGTCAGCGTGGTTCGACCGGCCATCAGATCCGGGCGTCCGACCAGAGCTGCGTTGGTGCGCTCCAGGGTTCGATCGTCGAGCGGCAGGACGGAGTTCTTCTCCGCCTCCTTCATGAACAGATCCTGCAACTCCTTCAGCTTGTCGGGATTCGTCGCCGCCAGATCGTTGACGAGGCTGAAATCCGACCGCGTATCGTAGAGTTCCCAGACATCCTGTTCGAGCGCCCTGCGGGGCTTGGTTTCCCATGCCGCTCGGTGAACCGTTCCGGCCAGCCATCCATCGCTGTAGATCGCGCGATTGCCGAAGATCTCAAAGTACTGGGTCTTGTGCGTGCTCGCCGCTTTCGGGTCGGCGAACGTATACACCATGCTGTTGCCGACGATCGGCAGTTGAAGCGTGCCGTTGACGGCGCTCGGCTCCGGCAAACTCGCCGCTTCGAGAATTGTGGGCACGACATCGATGACGTGATGCCATTGCGAGCGCACCTCACCCTTTGCGGCGATGCCCTTGGGCCAGTGGATCACCATGCCGTTACGGGTACCGCCATAGCTGGAGGCCACCTGCTTGGTCCAGGTGAACGGCGTATCGCCTGCAATCGCCCAACCGGCTGCATAGTGGCCATAGGTGTTAGGGCCGCCCAGCTCGTCGTAGTGCTTCAGAACATCCTGAACGGTTTCCTGAGCGCCATTGAAATAGGTCATCTCGTTGAACAGGCCGTTCATGCCGCCTTCAGCGCTCGCGCCGTTGTCGCCGACGATGTAGAAGATCAGCGTATTGTCGAGCTGACCCGTTTGCCTGATGGCCTCGATCAGACGGCCGATTTCGGTGTCGGCGTATTCGCCGAAACCGGCGAAGACTTCCATCTGGCGCGCGAACAGCTTCTTCTCGTCTGCGTTCAGCGTGGCCCAATCCTTGATCGGCTCGGGCTTCGGGGCGAGCTTGGTGCCGGCCGGCACCACGCCGAGCCTGATCTGCCGCGCCAGGGTCTCTTCGCGAAGCTGGTCCCAGCCCTGATCGAATTTGCCTTTGTATTTAGCGATCCATTCCTTCGGCACCTGATGCGGCGCGTGTGTGGCGCCGGGCGCGAAGTAGATGAAGAACGGCTTGTCCGGCGTCAGCGCCTTCTGCGACTTCATCCAGTCGACCGCATGATTCGTCATGTCGGTCATAAAATGATAGTTCGGGTCTTTTGGTAGTTCGACCTGGGCCGTACCGTCATACAGAAGGGGCGCCCATTGGTTGGTCTCGCCCCCCATGAATCCGTAGAACTTGTCGAACCCTTGACGCGTCGGCCAGCGGTCGGTCGGACCGGACGGACTGACCTCCCACGCCGCGGTTTCGTGGTTCTTGCCGAAGTGGGCGGTGCTGTAGCCGTTCAGCCGCAGAATCTCTGCGACCGATGCCACGCTGTTCGGGCGCTGCCCGGTTTGCCCGGGAAACGAAGTCGCCGTTTCCGTAATCGAGCCCATGTTGTTGATGTGGTGATTGCGTCCGCTGAGCAGCGCGGCGCGTGTCGGCGAGCAAAGCGCCGTGGTGTGAAACTCATTGTAGCGGAGTCCCTGATTGGCGAGGCCCTCGACTGTCGGCATCCTGACGGGTCCGCCGAATGCGCTGGATTGGCCAAACCCCATATCGTCGATCAGAGCGATGACCACGTTCGGCGCGCCCGCCGGAGCCTTGACTTCGAACCGCGGCGGTGGCGTTGCGTTGCGGACGTCGAATACCGTGCTGTGCGGGTATTGCGGTTCAGGAATCGGCAATACCGAGCGATCGGTGGGCATCGATGGGTTGATCGGAGCCGGGTCGATCGGAGCCGCCTGCTGGGCGCTTGCGTAGCCGATCCATGACGCCAGCAACAACGATGCCAGCAACGACAGTGGCGCAACAACCGAAACCAATCGCTTCAAAGCCAATCGCTTCATGGTGTCCTCCAACGAAGACTGCTACGCCACAACAAACAGGGTTGTCTCGAGCCACCGGCATCCAGAATCGAGTCAGCGTCTGCCGACCCGATTGACCGGGCCGCCACGGTTCATCGGCGTTCCGACCACGCCGACGCCCGGCCTCACCACGGCTCGCGCGACCGGCCGGGGCCGCAACACCACGCCCGGCCTCACGATACAGCCGGCGGGATAGCTCACCTATTGGCAATACACGACCGCTGCATGGCCATGCTGAGTAGTTACGGCAACGGACACCGCCGCCAGAAGCGCCGATGCTATTCGCTCAACACTCTCATGGTCGACTCCTCCGCTCTTCCGACGTTTTGATTTTGCGCAGGTTCAGCTTCAATCCGGTCGCCGTATTTGATCCAGATCAAGCTTCGGAGCTAGACTGTTCGCCCCTTCGTCCTCGTTAGTGCGTTTTCGAGCGAAGTGGAAACCGGTTCGCGTGAAGAAAACGCGTCAGAACAAAAAGTGAGAGCTCCGGTTCTGATTTGATCAGAACCGGAAAAGCTCTAGTGCATGATCCCGAAACCTCGACGCCGGTTTTGGGAAGAGTCATGCGGTGACAGCAAGCCGGAGCCGGATAGAGCAGACTGGAACTGATGACAGCTCGAAGACAACTCATCCTGCCCCAGGAGCCGCGATGAGCAGTGTCCGACTGTGACCGCCAAGGCTGTTCGGCCGGACGCTTCCGCCCAACTTGACGGCGGGCTCAAGCATAAGGCCTGATCATGCGAGTGAACCGTTTGATCATCGTTTCGACGACCGCAACGCTGAAGAGCCTCACAGTTGGTACGCAGACGACGGAGAACCCGGAGCAAAGGTGGATCCCGCAAGGACACGGCGCAGGTGATTGTGCCGGCGGCGCGGCGGGAGACGGTTCCTCGCGGACTGAAGGCCCTGCTCCCCACGACACGCCGCATCTTGGTCGCGACGGCAGTCATGATCGGGTTCGCAGCACTCGCGGTCGGATTCCAGTTTTCAAAGCGTGGCGAGTTCACTCCCACCCGTCAAACCGAAGCCGCTGCAACCTTCGTCGGCAGCGAAACATGCGCTGGCTGTCACCAAACCGAAGCAAATTCGTGGAGTACATCGCAGCACAAGGCCGCTATGCAGCACGCCACCGACCGGACCGTGCTCGGCAATTTCAACGATGCAAGCGTCGACTACTACGGCTCGCGCTCCCGCTTCTTCCGCAAGGACGGCAAGTTTTGGGTCGAGACCGATGGTGCCGGCGGCAAGCTGGCGGTGTTCGAGGTGAAGTATACATTCGGTATCGATCCCTTGCAGCAATACCTGGTCGAATTCTCCGACGGACGCCTGCAGGCATTGCCGCTCGCCTGGGACGCGAGACCGCAGGACAAGGGCGGCCAGCACTGGTTTCACCTCTCACCCCATGAGGAAATCCGGCACGACGATATCCTCCACTGGACCAAGCTGAACCAGAACTGGAATTTCATGTGCGCGGAGTGTCACTCGACCGGACTGCGCAAGAATTACGACGCCAGAACGGATCGTTTCGCGACGACCTGGGCGGAGATCAGCGTCGGCTGCGAAGCCTGTCATGGGCAGGGCTCGCGTCACGCCGCCTGGGCGCGCGATCAGCACAGTTGGTGGCCGTTCGGCCGGCGGCGAGACACCAGTAAGGGATTGCTGGTTCGTTTCGACGAACGCCAAGGCATCATTTGGCCGATGGACCCACGAAGCGGGAACACGCAACGCTCGGCAGCCCCGGCAACGCTACGCAAGGAGGTCGAAACCTGCGGTCTCTGTCACGCCCGCCGGGCCGGCTTCGACGAGAACTGGATACCGGGGCGATCCTTGTCGCAAACCCATGCCGTCGAAGCGCTTGCGCGCAACACCTACCATGCCGACGGCCAGATCCGGGACAACGAGGAGGCGTATAACTACACCCCTTTCAGGCAAAGCAGGATGTTTGCCGCCGGCGTGACTTGTAGCGACTGCCACGAGCCGCACAGCGGCAAGCTGCGCCTCGCCGGCGAAGGCGTCTGCCTGCAATGTCACGCGTCCGACAAATATGCCGGCGTGGACCATCGCCGCCACGCCGCGATCGACCGGGCGCCGACCTGCATCTCGTGCCACATGCCGACCCGGACCTATATGGTGATCGATGTCAGGCACGATCACGCGTTCAGAATTCCGCGCCCTGATCTTTCCGTCACGCTCGGGACCCCGAATGCCTGCAACGACTGTCATCAGGACAAGTCGCCACAGTGGTCGGCGGCAGCCGTCGAACGATGGTACGGCCCGGTCCGCAAGGACTTGCGGTCTTACGCAGCGGCATTTCATGCCGCCCGCACCGACCAGGTCAATGCTGCCGCGCTGCTATCTGTGCTCGCGGCGGATCGCCAGGCGCCCGCCGTGGTTCGCGCCAGCGCGCTTGGCGAACTGGGCTCGCGCGTCTCGGCCGCGCATGTCACGATGACCCGAGCCGCTCTCGCCGATCCTGATCCGATCGTGCGGATCGGTGCGCTCGACATGTTGGACAACGTTCCCGTCGGTCAGCTCTGGCCCTTCGCGTCCCCGTTGTTGTCCGATCCTGTCCGCGGGGTCCGGATCAGGGCGGCAGCGCTGCTGGCGGCGGTGCCGACCGCAAGCCAGCCAGAACGGGACCGAGTGGCATTCGATCGTGCGGCCTCTGAATTTGTCGATGCGCAACGCGCCAATGCCGAGCGTCCGGAAGCCCGGACCATGCTTGGAAATTTTCTGACGCAGCGCGGCCTGATGTCCGAGGCTGAGGCCGAATACAGGGCGGCGCTCAGTCTGAGCCCACAATACGCCACGGCCGCGATCAACCTCGGTGACCTCTATCGGCAGCGCGGCCGGGACAGCGAGGGCGAAATTGTCCTTCGCGCCGCATTGGCGGTTTCTCCGCGGGATGCGGCGCTGCATCACGCGCTGGGCCTCAATCTGACGCGCCTGAAGCGGCCCGACGACGCGCTCGGCGAATTGCAGCGCGCGACGGATCTCGAGCCGGAGCAGCCGCGTTACCCTTATGTCTACGCTGTTGCGCTGCATTCCAGCGGCCGCCGCGCAGAAGCCATGACCGTCCTCAAGGGCGCCCTCCGCACCCATCCTAACAATCCCGAGATTCTTCGGGCCCTCGTATCGTTCACCCAGATGGCCGGCGATGCTCCGGCGGCGCTCGGTTATGCCGAGCAGCTCGCCATCGTCACGCCGGATGACAAAGAGCTTGCGGAGGTGATCCTCAAGCTTCGCAGCGCCGCCACGCCGCGACAATGACGGCTGCGGGTTTGGATCGGCCGAACTCCCAACAGTCCGCGTCCGCCTCTCTGCGACGCCGAATTCAAACGCCAATCGCCAAGCTTCCAATCTAGGATTACTGCCACAGCACTCCGCCTCACCGAGAGGGGCGGCTCGCGACCGTCACGGACGCGGCGGGAGCGGTGGACGCTGCTTGGCGTCGGCCGGGGGGGCGCTGTCGCGCGCAATTTTCAGATGGCTCCCGCGCGCAACTTCAAATGTCACCTCCACACCGTTTCTTTCGCATATCTGATTTTCGTACTTTCCGGTTGCGCTTATATTGCGCACGAAATACCTAATCCGGAACCGTGAGGCCATCACATTAACTCATAATCGCAGATTGGATCTCTGAAGTGTTTAAGACGATGGTGGCGTCTCTGATCGTTTTCTTCGTGGCAACATCCACCTGCTCTGCCGAACGAATTGATCTCAGTTCCTCTGCATCCATTCTGCATTTCAACTCACCGCCGGCAGTCGAGGCCGATCGAGCTATCTTTGCCGGCTATGCGACAGGCAGCGGCGGCATCGAGGTCGTCCGAATAGACGACAAGAAGGTCTCTCGACGAGCGACCATTCATCGCTATGACACCCCAGACGACCACTCTGCTCCCGCATTATCGGAGAGGGACGGATCGTTGCTGGTCGCCACTTCCCACCATAGCAGCGACCTTTTCGTTTACCGGGTCGATTTGAAAACTCTCGATTCATCGCTGATCTGTCACCTCACGGGCCGTTTCACCTATCCACGCTTCATCCGGGCTGGTCCTACGTCGAAGCTAATCGTCCGCACGGAGGCGAACCAGGGCGGCGGGCTCGGCGTGATCGATATCAGCGGTCACGCCTGCTCATCGCCGGTTGAAGTCATTCCGGCCGATCCGAGGAAATTCATCTACGCAACTCCGCCAGCCCATATTGATAATGATATCTGGATCGCGTGGAGCGTCTACGATCTCGACCGAAATCGACACGAAGGCGTCTTTGCTGGAACGATTACCGGCACCAGGCGGATCACGATCAAAGAGCCGGCAAGTGAAGGGCCGGAGGTCATTGCGTGGTCGATCGACAGCGGCGGCGTCGACCATGTTGTTTTCAGCGGAAACATGGAGTGTTGCGACAAGGGGGCGCAGCGACTGGTGCGGACGTCGCTGGATGGGCGTCATCTCTCCGAGACTGAAAACGGCAGGATGATTTATTACCCATCAGCGAAACCAACTCATTGCGGGAGTAGTAAGTCGCTCCCCTTTATGTCGCAGCGAGTTTCACACAAGGTCGAAATCGCAAGCGAAATTCATAGTTTCGACCATAAATCGAAGGACTTCAGGTCTTCGGTGTTCATCTGCATTCGTTGAAGGGCTGACAAAACCCGCCGTACAAGCCACCGGTCCCTTGACAAAATTCCTATAGGATCATATACCTCGCTCATCCCGCCTCACCGAGAGGGGCGGCTCGCGATCGTCACGGACGCGGGGCGGGATGCGGTGGCGACGCCGCGGTGTTCGATGCAGGGGAGTGCGGTCGAGTAATCGGGCGCGCGAAGCAGGCTGACGACCACACCGCGGCGATGGCGGCCCAAACCGCGAGGTCCCGGCGCGATCGCCTTCGCGCCACGAGGCAGAGCCACATCTGCGCCCTTGTCGGGGCGCAGCTCTGGGGTTCGTCAGTCCTCACAACGGTGGTCCTACGCACGGACCGGCCGCCGGGGGCCCCGTCGCGGAGCAAGCCGACAAAACCCAACGCGCGCGGAACGCCGGATGTTTCCGGCGCAACCGTGGTTTCTAACTCGTGTGCTTTTTCACTTTGCACACGAGGCCGCGGGTGCATCGGGCACCCGGCGTTCCGCGCGCCCTCTTTCCAAAGAGGGCGAAGCGACCGCAGCAAACCCCGGGCGCTTAGCGCCGCGGGATCGCGAAATTGTGGCTGTTTGGGACGTGGCTGTTTGACAGTTGAATCAGATCGACGTTGAGATGGGGGCAGACCTCGCCACCCACTCTGCCCCGTCATCTCCCGGCTCGACCGGGCGACCCAGTATCCCAGAGCGTTCGCGCTGCGAAACGGCGAAGTGAACTGCACCTGCCGCGTGTCACCATCAGCGCTCTGCGATACTGGATCCCCCGATCCGCGGGGGATGACGACAGGGGCTGGTGCGGCGGCTGCACCTCCCGAACTACACCCGGCAGTGACGTCAGTCATCGCCCGGCCCGCTGATTGGCGCAGCGCCTACTGCGCCACCCGCCGGCGCGGCGGGCGGGGTTGTTCGGCGCGCGCGGCCGTGGGCGGGGCGACCTGTAGGCGCGGCGGCGCCGCCTGCTCCTGCGCAGCGTTGTTGCTCGGCCCGAACAACAGACGCGTCGGGTTCCGGTCGAGATTGTTCACCGCCCGGCTGATATCGACCAGCGTGCGGCGGCCGTCGATGATCAGCGCGTTGGAGCGCTTGTCGAGGTTGTCGGCGAGTTCCCGGAACGACTTGACCGCCTGGAACAGCTCGCCGCCGTCCTTGCCGCCGGCCAAGGCGTCGATCCCCTGCATCACGCTGTCGGTCTTGCCGATCACACCGTCGACCTTGACCATGATGCTGTCGATCTTGTCCGAGCTGCGCGCCAGACTGGCGGTGAAGGTCTGCAGGTTCGACAGCGACTCCTTCACTGTTTCGGCATTTTCGGCGACGACCTTGTTGAGGTTGCGCAGCGTCGCCTTCACCGATTCCGAGATATCCATCAGCAGCTCGGGGTCGGCGGTCAGCACCGGCACGCCGTCCTCGTCGAGCGGTACCGGCGGGGCGGAATCCAGTCCGCCCTTCAGCGAAATCGCCGCGACCCCGGTCAGGCCCTGGAACTCGAGCCCGACCAGCGTGTCCTTGCGGATCGGCGCGGTGTTCTCGACCATCGCCAGCGCCACCACGCGCTTCGGATTGTCGAGCTTGACCGAAATCACCTCGCCGACCCGAACGCCGTTGAAATTGACGCTGCCGCCGTTGCGCAGGCCCGAGGCCGCGCCTTCGAACACCACCCGCAGGGGGCTGCGCGCCTTGGTGGAATGAAGACTTTGGAACCACAGCACGAAGCCGAACGCCGCGGCGATCACCGCCAGGGTGAAAGTGCCGATCAGGAAGTAATTCGCCCGCGTTTCCATCAATCTACTCCAACGACGCCCGGCGCCGCACGACGGACGCATGGCCCCCCTTGCGCGCCAATTGCGGACTCAAAGCGGCGCCCGCCTCTGAAAACAACATCTCGCCCGGCAAGACCGACCATGCCTAGCCGACCACCGCGCGCGCGCGCTTGCCATGAAAGTACGACCGCAGCCACGGATGCTGCGACGCCTGCATATCCGCCATCGATCCGGCCGCAATCACCTTGCCGTCTCCGAGAACGGCAATCCGGTCGCACGCGGTATGAAGGCTGTCGAGGTCATGAGTTACCATGAAAACGGTGAGACCCAAAGTGCGCTGCAGCGTGCGCACCAGTTCGTCGAAGTCGCCGGCCCCGATCGGATCGAGGCCCGAGGTCGGCTCGTCGAGAAACACCAGCTCCGGATCCAGCGCCAGCGCCCGCGCCAGCGCGACGCGCTTGATCATGCCGCCCGACAACTCCGACGGGTAGCGGTCGATGACTTCCGGCTTGAGGCCGACCATCACCAGCTTGGCGATGGTGATCTCGTCGAGCAGCCGCTGCGACAGCTTGAGATATTCGCGCACCGGAAACTGGATGTTCTGGCGCACCGTCAGCGACGAGAACAGCGCGCCCTGCTGGAACAGCACGCCCCAGCGCCGCTCGATGCCGCGGCGCTCGACCTTGCCGGCGGCGTCGAGGTCGACGCCGAACACCTCGATCTGGCCGCTGAGCTTCGGCACCAGCCCGATGATGGTGCGGGTCAGCACCGATTTGCCGGCCCCCGACGGGCCGACGAAGCCGAGGATCTCGCCGCGACGGACGTCGAGATCGAGATTGTTCAGCACCTTGGTGGCGCCGAACTGCACGGAGACGTCGCGGACCCGGATGATCGGGTCGTTTGCTTCGGGCGCCATCGTCAAATCCCGATCGAGGCGAAGAAGATCGCGAACACGCCGTCCATCACGATCACGAAGAAGATCCCCTTCACCACCGAGGCGGTTGTGTGACTGCCGAGCGACTCGGCGCTGCCCTTCACCGCCAGCCCTTCGACGCAGGCGACGATGCCGATCACCAGCGCCATCACCGGCGCCTTGATCATACCGACGGTGAAGTGATTGATCGAGATCGCGTCGCGCAGCCGCAGCAAGAACGCCTCCGGATCGACCCCGCCATACAGCCACGCCACCAGCCCGCCGCCATACAGCGCCGACATCGCGCCGAGAAACGTCAGGATCGGCATTGCCAGCAGCAGCGCAATCAGCCGCGGCACGATCAGCACGTCGATCGGGTCGAACCCCATGGTGCGCAGCGCGTCGATCTCCTCGCGCATCTTCATCGAGCCGAGTTCGGCGGTGTAGGCGCTGCCCGAGCGGCCGGCGACCATGATCGCCACCAGCAGCACGCCGATTTCGCGCAGCACCAGCACGCCGAGCATGTCGACCACGAACACGTCGGCGCCGAACCGGCGGAAATGGAAGATGCCCTGTTGCGCGATGATGCAGCCGATCAGGAAAGTGATCAGCACGACGATCGGCACCGCGCGCCAGCACACCTGCTCCAGATGATGCACCGTCGAGGTCAGACGGAACGTCGTCGGATGCAGGATTGCCCGCATCACGCCGGCCAGCACCGCGCCCAACATGCTGATCAACGCGACGATGTCGTCCGCGAAGACATACATGGTCCGACCGAGCTTCTCGATCGGCGCCCGCAATGCCCCGCCCGATGCGACCGCCGGGACGTCCGGTTGGACCTGGCGGACCTCGTCGACCAGGCTCGCATAATTCGCCGACAGTCCCGCGATCCGGGCCTCGACGCCATCCTGGGTGAGATTTCGGCGCAGCCGCTCGATCAGCCAGGCGCCGAAGGTGTCGAGCCGTGCGACTTCAGACACATCGATGAAGATGTTCGGCCGCGTCCCGGTCAATTTCTCGGCGTCGGCGACGATCCGCTCGAGCGACGGCGCGAACCGCGCGGTCCAGGAACCTGCGGCGCACAGGGCCAGCCCCTCGCCTCGCGCGATATGTTCGAGCGTCGGACCGCCGTCCAATGCCAGCTGCTGTGCCATTTTGAGCCAATCCGGAGTTCAATCAGCGACTTGTGAGGAAGGGTCAGTACCAGCCATACTTAGTTGCGCCGGGCAACCCTCCGGTTTCAATGTGCCGGAAATCCGGATGACTTCCACTCAACTGCCCGAATTGACCGCCCGTATCGAGCGCTGGCCGATCGCGGGCGCCTTCACGATCAGCCGCGGCGCCAAGACCGAAGCGGTCGTGGTGATTGCCGAGATCAGCCGCAATGGACAAGCCGGCCGGGGTGAATGCGTTCCCTATGCCCGCTATGGCGAGACGCCTGATGCGACCCTGGTCGCGATCGAGGCGATGCGCGAGCCATTGCGTCGCGGGCTCGACCGCGCCGGCCTGCACTCCGCGATACCGCCGGGCGCCGCGCGCAACGCGCTCGATTGCGCGCTGCTCGACCTCGAGGCCAAGGCCAGCGGCCGGCGCGCCTGGGACGTGCTCGGCAGCGCCGCGCCGCGCGCCGCGATTACAGCCTTCACCATCTCGCTCGGCACGCCGGACGCGATGGCCGAAGCGACCGAGAGGGCCGCCGCCCGCCCGCTCCTGAAGATCAAGCTCGGCGGCGACGGCGACGACGCCCGAATCGCCGCGGTCCGCCGCGCGGCGCCGCAGGCCGAACTGATCGTCGACGCCAACGAGGCGTGGACGCCCGACAACCTCGCTCGCAACCTGGCGGCCTGCGCGGATGCCGGCGTCACGCTGGTGGAGCAGCCGCTGCCGGCCGGGCGCGATGAGGCGCTGGCGCAGATCAGGCGGCCGATCGCGGTCTGCGCCGACGAAAGTCTCCACGCCCGCGGTTCGCTCGAAGGCCTGCGCGGGCGCTATGACGCGATCAACATCAAGCTCGACAAGACCGGAGGCCTGACCGAGGCGATCGCGATGGCGAAAGCGGCGCGGGCGCTCGGCCTCGACATCATGGTCGGCTGCATGGTCGCAACCTCGCTGTCGATGGCGCCGGCGATGCTGCTGACGCCTTATGCCCGTTTCGTCGATCTCGACGGCCCCTTGCTGCTCGCCAGAGACCGCGACAACGGCCTGCGCTACGACGGCAGCACCGTCTATCCGCCTGAGCCCGGACTGTGGGGCTGATCGCTCGCCGGCGGCGCCTCCAGCCGGCGACGCGACAAGACCACAACGACCGCCGCGGTGAATGCCATCACCGCCATCAGATCATAGACGGCCAAGCCGTAGCGCTCGAACAGCGCGCCCGACAGCATCGCCGCGCTGCTCATCGCGAGCCCCGAGCAGGCGGTGTAATAGCCCTGCGCACGCGCAATGACGTGCCCGGGCGCGTGGCGGATCAGCAGCCCCATGGTGCCGAGTTGCGTCAGGCCGAATGTCAGGCCGTGGAGCAGCTGCACGGCGACGAGGACGGCGAGCGGCGGATCCTGAGCGGTGATCAGCCAGCGCACGACCGCGCTGAGCGCGCCGCCGAGCATCATCAACGCCGGCGACAGCGTGAAACGCGGCGACAATGCGAACACGACGATCTCGGCGAGGACGCCGAGCACCCAGAGGCTTGCGATCGTCATGCCGCTGTAGCCTGCGCCCTGCCAGACGATCGACCCGAACGTGTAGTACGCGGCATGGCTGCCCTGGATCATCCCGGCCGGGATGATGATCGCAAGAAAGGCCGGATTGCGCAGTAGCGCGACGCGACGCGCAGGCCCCTGTCGCGCGCCCGGGGCATCGAGCGGCTGCAAGCCAAGGGCAGCGATGACGCCGAGGCCCGCTGAGGCCGCGATCAACCAGATCAGGTGTTCTGGCGAGATGATATCGGCCAGCGCCCCGCTCACCAGCGCGCTGACGACGAAGGCCGCAGACCCCCAAAGCCGTAGCGGTCCGTAGTTCAGGCCGAACCGCGCCACCGCCTTGAGGGCATAGCCGTCGGTCAGCGGCACCATCGGCGTCCAGGCGCAAGCGGTCACCATGAACACCGCGAGGATCGCCAGCGGGCCTCGTAGCACTCCGAGGCATATGAAGCCGATCGTCGTGACGATCGCCGTGATAACAAGCGCCGCGCGTAGCGCCTGGCGCCGTTCCGCCTCGGCGGTGATGAACGGCAGCACCGTGAAACGCGTGATCGCCGGCGTCGCAACGATGATGCCGATCCACCACGCCTCGATGCCAATCGCTTTCAGCCACACCGTAAAGAACGGCAGATAGGCGCCGGTGACGCCGAACACCGTCGCGTAGAACACCGCGAGCCCTGCAGCGAATCGCTTTGGAGCCTTGGCTCTGATGGGGATTCCTGATTCGGTAGACATCAATTCAATTGCGATTCGACGCGGATCGTGGTGATCGTTATCCTGACGCACAGTGATTTGTGCAATGAGTCCCTGATGGCCGACGAAGCTTTCGCACTCTCGCCGATCTCCGCTCGCCCGGCCATGCCGAGCGACGCTGACTACGATGCGATCCGCGAAGCCTTCATGGAAACCTCGCGCGGACGCTGGTTTCTCAGCGAATACGCCAAGCGCAACCGCAACGCCGACACCCACATGGTGCTCGATGCGGTGGCGCGAATCGAGAAGAACCTCGCCGCGCAGAAGCAGCCGATCGGCCCGTCCTTGAGCGAATCACTGATCGCGATCCGGGCCGTCGTCGGCGAAGCGCGCGCCGGAGTCGCGAAGGCGATTGCAGGGCTCGAGAACGACGCCGTGCTGGTGGCAGCGCATGACGGGGTCCGGATCATCCGCGAGGTGTCCTGGACGCTGCGCGAATGCGGCGCCGATATTCGGATCTGCAACCTGCTCGATACCCAGCTGTCGGCGATCGATGCCGGCCATCGGCTGATCGCGGACGTCGACAGCGAGGCTGCGCTGGCCACCTTCGACAGGCTGCTCGACCGCATCCACGAACTCGCCGGCGAAGCTCGCATGAGCCCCGGCGAATCGCCCATTGCAAACCAGGACGAACCGGCATTCCCGACCGCCGATGGCGAACTGCCCGAAGCTGCGGCCGCGATTGAGCCGGCCGCAGAGTCCGTCACTGAAGCGCCCGAGCCGACCGCAGTCGCAGAGCTGGTGGCAATGGCAGCGCCGGACGCAGCGGCTGCGCCAGAAACAATGGCAACGCCGGAGGCAACAGCAGCGCCGGACGCAACGGCAACGCCCGAAGCAATGGCAAGGCCGGAAGCGACACCCGAGTCCGAGCTGGTGATCGTGACCGCGGCCGAGACCGACGGGATCGAGTTCGTCGAGCCGATGGCAACGCCGGCCGACGTCGGGCCGACGACTTTGCACCATCAGTCGGCCGCTGTTGCAGAGACCTCCGAAGCACAAACCGCAAGCGAGGACGAGGCTGCAGACGTCGACGCGATGCTCGATCTGATCGCGACCGAGATGTCGGCCCCGCAGCCTCCCGAACCCGGCGAACTCGAAGCGGCAATCGCTGCCGCACAGGCCGATGCCGAACAGACGACCGAAGCCGGGATCGCCGCCGTCGAGCGCTCGGAGATCGAACAGCTCGCTGTAGAAGTCGCAATCCAGCAGCAACATGCGGAGGCCGCAGGGCTCGCCGAAGCCGCGGCGCCGTCGATCGATGTCTCGACGTTCGAGATTGGCGAGCGTGGCGAGCCGTTGCACGGAACGCAGCACGCAGCGCAGCCGATCATGGCCGCGGCCGCCACGATGTCAGCGCAGACGCCCGCCCCGGGGGCAACGGCGTCGCTTGGCGCGGCGCTGATCGCGAGCGGTGTCGTCGCGCAACCCTCACAGCCGCGTAGCGACCCGCTGGCGCCGTTGCGACGGATGAGCCAGGCCGAGAAGGTCGCGTTCTTCTCCTGAGCCTTACCTTGTCGCGTTTTCAACGAAGTGGATATCGGCTCGCGTCAAGAGAACGCGTCAATGCCGGAGCTCCAGGAACCTTGCCTTCAGGGCCTCGCCGCTAAGCAATCAGCCTCGCGAACAAGTCTGCATCGACATTGCCGCCTGACAACACGATCGCGATGGTCTTACCGCGCGCATCGATATGCCCCGCAAGCAATGCCGCCAGCGCCACCGCGCCGCCGGGCTCGACCACCAGCTTCAACTCACGGAATGCGAAGGCCACTGCGGTCGCGACCTCTGCGTCGGATGCCGTGACGCCGCGCGCCAGAAGCTGCTGATTGATCGCGAAGGTGAGTTCGCCGGGGATCGAAGCCATCAGCGCGTCGCAGATGGTGCGGCCCTGAGCGCGATGCGGCTCGCGGCGACCGGCGGCGATCGAGCGGGCGTGATCGTCGAACGCTTCCGGCTCCGCCGACATCACCGCGGCCTCGGGAAAGCGCGTCGTTACCGCGACCGCAGTGCCGGCAACGAGCCCGCCACCGGAGGCCGGAGCGACCACGATATCGGGCGTGACGCCGAGCGCGGCGAGGTCTGCCGCGATCTCGCGGCCGACCGTTCCCTGCCCAGCGATCACCTTGGGATCATCATAAGGCGGCACCAGCGTCGCGCCGCGGCTGTCGGCGATGTCCCGCGCGATCGCTTCACGATCCTCGCGTTCGCGATCGTACAGCACCACCTCGGCGCCGTAGCCCTTGGTGCGCTCGCGCTTCGACGCCGGCGCGTCGGCCGGCATCACGATGGTGGCGCGCATCCCGAGAATCTGCGCCGCCGCGGCGACGCCCTGGGCATGGTTGCCCGAGGAAAACGCCACGACGCCGCCGCCCCGCGCCTGCTGCGGGATCGACGACAGCTTGTTGAAGGCGCCGCGAAACTTGAACGAGCCGGTCCGCTGCAACATCTCCGGCTTCAGATACACGCGTGCGCCGGTGGCGGCGTCCAGCGCCGGCGACGTCAACAACGGCGTGCGCACCGCATAGGGCGCGAGCACCTCGGCCGCCGCGTCGATATCCGCAGCGGTGATCGGGAACGAGAGCTGATCCATCATGGGCGGATCGTAACGCGGCGAGGCTCGGCGCGGCAACGCACGTTGGCTTGAGGTCAGGCGACCAGACGCCGCGGTTTTGCGGAATCCGCGGCGAGAACTTGACCGGGGTCCATCATCCAGACCCGGGTGACATTGTCGATGAAAGCGCGCGCCGACGCGGTCCAGGTGTGGTCCGCGGCAAAGCCGAGGCAGGCGTCGCGCGAGATCCCAAGCGCCCCGAGGCAGGCCTGTCGCAGGTCGTCGCTGAGCACGCCGACCGGCGCATCGCCGATCACATCGCGCGGGCCGGTCACCGGGAACGCGGCGACCGGGACGCCGCTCGCCAGCGCTTCGAGCAGCACCAGCCCGTAAGTGTCGGTCAGGCTCGGAAACACGAACACATCCGCTGCAGCATAGACCTGCGCCAGCGCCTCGCCCTGCTTGGCGCCGAGGAACACCGCCTGCGGGAAGTCGCGCTGCAGCGCCGCCCGCGCCGGCCCGTCCCCGACCACGACCTTGGTGCCGGGCAGATCGAGCCCGACGAACGCTTCGAGGTTCTTCTCGACCGCGACGCGTCCGACCGACAGGAACACCGGCCGCGGCAGGCCGAGATCGGCGCCCGCGCGGGGATGAAACAGCTCGCCGTCGACCCCGCGCGGCCACAGCACCACATTGCGGAAGCCCCGTCCGCGCAGCTCATCGGCCAGCGCCGGCGTCGCCGCCATCACCGCGTGGCTGGCGCCGTGAAACCGGCGAAGCAAGGCCCAGACCCAGGATTCCGGAATCGGCATACGCGCCGAGACGTATTCCGGGAAACGGGTGTGAAAACTGGTGGTGAAGCGCAGGCCGCGCTTGCGGCAGTAGCGCCGCGCGGCCAGCCCAATAGGCCCTTCGGTCGCGATGTGGATACAGTCGGGCTGCGCCGCGATGATCATCCGCGCCACCTTGGCCGGATTCGGGATCGCGATCCGCAGATCCGGGTAACTCGGAAGTCGCATGGTCGGAAAGGTTTCGGGCGTCAGGAACGTGACTTCGGCGCCGAGCGACTTCGCCGCCTCGGCCATCATGGTCAGCGTCCGCACCACGCCGTTGACCTGCGGATGCCAGGCGTCAGTGGCGATCAGGATGCGCATCAGGCGGCACGCGCCGCGACCGTCGGCACCGGCAGATTGCGCTTCAGTGGATCGGTCCAGGTGATGATTTCGAAACTGCCGTCCTCGTGCTCGGCCAGCGCCGTGCAGCTTTCGACCCAATCGCCGCAGTTCATGTAGCGAATACCGTGATCGTCGCGGATCGCGGCGGTGTGGATGTGGCCGCAGATCACGCCCTCGGTGCCGTGGCGGCGGGCTTCCTGCGCCAGCGTCTGCTCGAACGCCCCGATGTAGTTCACGGCATTCTTGACCTTGTGCTTGGCCCATTGCGACAGCGACCAATACGGCACGCCGAACCAACGCCGCAGCGCGTTGACCATGCGGTTCAGCCGGATCGCGAGGTCGTAGGCCTTGTCGCCGACATGGGCGAGCCAGCGCGCGTTCTGCACGACGAGGTCGAACATGTCGCCGTGGATGACCAGATAGCGCCGGCCGTCGGCGCCGGTGTGGATCGCGGTTTCCGCGACCTCGATGCCGCCGAAATGCGTGCCGTAGTAGGAACGCAGGAATTCGTCGTGATTGCCGGGAATGTAGATGACGCGCGCGCCCTTGCGCGCCTTGCGCAGCAGCTTCTGCGCGAAGTCGTTGTGCGATTGCGGCCAGTACCAGTTCGATTTGAGCGCCCAGCCGTCGATGATGTCACCGACCAGATAGATCGTGTCGGCGTCATGGACGCGCAGGAAATCCAACAGCAGATGGGTCTGCGAACCCCGCGCGCCGAGATGAACGTCTGAAATGAAAAGCGTACGGAAACGCCGTTCCGGGCCGTCGTCGCTCATCGGTCTATGTCCCATGCCAGGCTGCCACGGCAGCGAATGACAATGCGGTGGCTTCACGCCGCCAGCGGTGGGCCGGCTCGCTCGAAACACACCAGCGTGTAGATGCCGAACGGCTTGATCTTGCGCCGCTCGATCAGAATTGCGTCGCTGTTCGCCTGCGCCCAGGCCTGCAATCGCGCAAACGGAAATTCAGGGCGCAGACCCAGTCCGCGCGTCTTCTGCGCCGCCCAGCGCTCGACTGCGGCGGCGACGCCGACTTCCGAGTAAAGATGATTGACCAGGATGATGCGACCGCCGGGCTTCACTACGCGGTGGCACTCCGACAGCACGCGCTCGGGATTGGCGACCAGCGTGATCACGAACTGCGCCACTACGCAGTCGAAACTCGCGTCGGCGAAGTCCATGTGGTGCGCATCCATCTGGCGTACGTCCTTCACCCACGGATAGCGGCCGGACAACATCTTGGCGCGGGCTTTCTCGAGCATCGGCGCGCTGAGGTCGATACCTATGATCTCCGTCGAGGCATCGTAATCATCGAACGAAAGCCCGGTTCCGACGCCGACTTCGAGGATCCTGCCGCCCTGCGCCCGCGCTTCGGCGGCCGCGGCGCGACGCCCCTTGACCATCACCGGCCCGCACACTGCGTCGTAGATCGGCGCCCAGCGAGCGTAGGCGGTTTCAACCAGGGATTTGTCGAGGTCGGGGGTCATCGGGTCCGTCGCGAATCTGGAAATCATCATTGATTTCCGATTAGCAGCGGAGTGCGACGGTGCTGCGACAACCCGTCCCGCAGTCCCTCCGGCCTTAGTCGAAGGCGTGGAAATGATGAATCGGGCCGTGGCCTTTGCCGACTTCGAGGCGGTCGGCGGCGGCGATGGCCTCGCTGACCCAAGCCTTGGCGTGACCGATCGCCGTCGCCAGTTCCTCGCCCTTGGCGAGTTGCGCGGCGATCGCTGAGGACAGCGAGCATCCGGTGCCGTGGGTGTTTCGGGTGTCGATCCGCGGCGCCACCAGCACCAAAGTGCCGGCTTCGCTGAACAAATAGTCGGTGCTCGTCGGCCCGTGGCCGTGGCCGCCCTTGATCACCACTGCACCGCAGCCGAGCGCCAGCAGCCGACGGCCCTGGCTTTCGATCGCCGCCTGATCGGTCGCCACCGCTTCGTCCAGCAGCGCGGCCGCCTCGGGCAGGTTCGGAGTGATGATCCGCGCGCGGGGGATCAGCATGGTTCGCAGCGCTTCCACGCAATCGTCGGCGATCAGGCGATCGCCGGAGGTCGCGACCATCACCGGGTCGAGCACGACGTTGGCGGCTGACCAGCGGTCGAGGCCGGCGACGATGGCTTCGATCACCGGCCGCTGCGAGACCATCCCGATCTTGACGGCGGCGACCGCGAGATCGCTGAACACCGAATCGATCTGCGCGGTGACGAACTCAGCCGGCACCGAATGGATCGCGCTCACGCCGAGTGTGTTCTGCGCGGTCAGCGCCGTGATCACCGAGGCGCCGTAGACGCCGTTGGCGGCAAACGATTTGAGGTCGGCCTGGATCCCTGCGCCACCGCTGGAATCGGACCCGGCGATCGTCAGCGCGATCGGAATAGCCATGTCATGCTCGTCGTCGTCATCTGAGGCCGGCCGGCGCCGAACCCATGCTTTCGGACCGGTGGTAGCGTGCCGCCAAGGTCGCCGCAAGCTTGCCACGCCAGGTGGTTTTGGGCTTGATGGGGCCAAAGCAAGACCCGGAGAGACAAGCGATGGTCCCCTTTTTCGTTCAATTCAAATGCGAGCTCGGCAAGTCCTATGCCGTGGCCAATGCGATCGCCGAGGCCGAGATCGCGTCGGAGATCTATTCGACCGCGGGCGACTACGATCTGCTGGTGAAATTCTACGTCGACCGCGCCACCGACATAGGCCACTTCGTCAACGAGAAGGTGCAGGTGATCCCAGGCATCAAGGACACCCACACCATCATCACCTTCAAGGCGTTCGGGCCGAAATAGCGCCCGGCCTCCGTTCCGGGTCTCAATTCTTGCGCGGCGGGCGCGACGGCCCGTCGACCGGCGGCAGCGACTTCACATAGGCGGCCATCGCGTTGCGATCCTCGGCGCTCATTTGCGAGGTGTTGCGGATCACGCGGGCCATCGAGCCGCCGGCGCTGTCGCCCTCGGGCGTCTGACCGGTCTCGAGGAAATAGGCGATATCCTTCTCGCTCCAGTCTTTCAGGCCCTTCGAGGTGATATTCGGCACCCAGCCCTTGCCTTCCGGATCAGGCCCGCCGGCGAAACGCTGCGATGCCACGATGCCGCCGAGGGCATTGCGGGGGCTATGGCATTCGGCGCAATGGCCGAAGCCGTTGACCAGATAGGCGCCGCGATTCCATTGCGCGGTCTGTGTCGGGTCCGGCGCGAAGGTCTTGTCGTCCAAGAACAGCAACTTCCAAACTCCGACAGCGCGGCGAATGCTAAACGGAAACGGCAGTTCGTGCGGAGCCGCCTGCCCGGCCACCGCCGGCAGTGTCTTGATGTAGCCGAACAGATCGCGGACGTCGTCCAGCCGGGCATGCGCATAGGATGGATAAGGAAACGCCGGATACAGATGCGCGCCGTCGGGCGACGTGCCCTTGATCACCGCACTGACGAAATCCGCTTCGCTCCATTTGCCGATGCCGTCGTTCGGATCGGGCGAGATGTTGGGCACGTGGAACGTGCCGAACGGCGACGGCATCGCCAACCCGCCGCCGAGCCTGGTGCGGTCATTCTGATTTGGGGTGGCGTGGCAGGAGGCGCAGCCGCCTGCATCGAATGCGATCTTGCCATTGGCGAGGTCGGGCGTCCGCGAGGGCAGCGCACTGGCGGCGATCGTTGCCGGCGTGGTGAGGACCCATAACCCGCCGCCGACGATGAACGCGATCACGACGATCGCCAAACCAAATCTTCGAGCCACTGCCGCTCCTCACTGGCGAAGGCAACACCCGTCGAATCCGCCTTCTCGGGGCAGATCCCAGCGCACAGGTCAAAGGCGGACGCGTGCGGCGCCCGCCTTTCCTGCGGAGACTAACCGTCCTTCAGACGGAAGGTTTCGTGGCAGCTGCCGCACTGCTTGCCGATCGGCTGGAATGACGCTTTCAGCGTGTCGACATCCTTGATCTTGCCCTGCGCTGCGTTTACGGCCTTGGCAAAATCCGCGATCTCGGCATCAAACTTGGCGCGCTCGTCCCAGATCTTCGGCGACGAACTGTATTTGCTGTCGAACGCCTTCAGGCCCTTGACGCTGGCCGGAAACAGCTTCGGCAGCTCCTTCGCGGTTTCGTCGAACTGCTTCAGCGCCGCATCGACCGCGGCCTGATCGTAAGGCTTGTCGCCCTTCGCCATCGCGCCCAGCAGCATGGCGTTGCGACCGTTGTCTTTCATCAGCTTCTGGGTTTTGTCGACGATATCCTGCTGCGCGACCACCGCGCTCACGCTCAGCAACAAGGCTCCGGCTACTACAAATGTTCGCAACATCAATCATCTCCCACTGGCTCAATTCGAACGAAGCGCGGTTCGGCAGCCTGCCCCGAACCGCACCATGGAAACCCCGATCCAATCGGACTATTCCATATCGCGCATATGACGAAGACGTTACGGGTGCGGTGTCTCATCGCACCGTGCAGAATTAGCGCATGATCGTACCGCGAGACGCGGCCGATCACGTAATCGTCAACGACTCACAACCGATGCTGGCGCTCGTGTTCGCGGATGGCCATCCAGACGCGTTCAGGCGTCGCCGGCATGTCGATGTGATCGATCTTGTACTCGCGCCACAGCGCATCGACGATCGCATTGACCACCGCCGGGCACGAGCCGATCGCGCCCGCCTCGCCCGCGCCCTTCACGCCCATCGGATTGGTCGTGCACGGCACGTTGTGAGTCTCGAAGATAATCGGCGCGGCATCTTCTGCGCGCGGCAATGCGTAATCCATGAAGGTGCCGGTGACGAGCTGGCCGTCGTCGGGATCATACACCGCCCGCTCCATCAGCGCCTGGCCGATCCCCTGGATGGTGCCGCCATGGACCTGTCCCGCGAGCAACAGCGGGTTCAACGTCACGCCGAAATCGTCGACGATGACGTAGTTGACGATCGCGATCTTACCGGTCGCGGGATCGAGCTCGATCTCGACCAGATGGGTGCCGTTCGGGAAAGTGCCGTCGGCGCTGGAGAAGGTCGCGCTGGCGTTGAGTTTCGACGGGTCGACGCCGGGGCGCTTGGCGAGATCGGCGAAGGAGATCGACCGGTCGGTGCCGGCGATGCGGATGATACCGTCGCTGATCTCCAGGTCGGCGGCGCTGGTTTCCAGAGCATCGGCGGCGGTCTCGCGCAACTGCTCACCGAGCTGGTGAGTCGCGCGCTGCACGCTGACGCCACCGGAGGGGATCGATGCCGAGCCGCCGGTGCCGAGCCCGGTCGCAATCCTGTCGGTGTCGCCTTGAACAACGCGGACGCGCTCCTGCGGCACGCCGAACTGTTCGGCGACGATCTGCGCGTAGGCAGTCTGGTGGCCCTGCCCGCTCGACTGGCTGCCGATCAGCACGGTGATGTCGCCATCGGGATCGAGCACAACCTTGGCGGTCTCCTCGCCCATCGTGCCGCAGACCTCGACATAGCAGCCGAGCCCGATACCGCGCACCAGGCCCAGCTTCTTGGCCGCCTTGGCGCGTTTCGGGAATTCCTTCCACTCGCCGATCTCCATCGCCCGCTTCAGATGGGCGTTGAAATCGCCGGAGTCGTAGACCTTGCCGGTCGCGGTCTTGTAGGGCATCGCGCGCGGCGCGATGAAGTTCTTGCGCCGGATCGCATCCGGCGAAATCCCAAGCTTGCGCGCGCAGGCATCGACCAGGCGCTCGATGACATAGGCGGCCTCCGGCCGCCCCGCGCCGCGATAGGCATCGACCGGCACGGTGTGGGTGAACACCGTGCGAATGCGACAGTGAAACGCCTGAATGTCGTAGAGACCCGGCAGCATACCAGCGCCGCCATAGGGGATGTACGGCCCGAAGGTCGACAGATAGGCGCCGAGATCGCCGATCAGATCGACGTCCATGCCGAGAAACTTGCCATCCTCGGCAAGCGCCATCCGCGCCGTCGTGATGTTGTCGCGGCCCTGGGAGTCGCCGACGAAATGATCGGAGCGATCGGCGGTCCATCGGATGGTCTTGCCAAGCTTCTTCGCCGCCACCGCGAGCAGCGCATATTCGCGATACGGGAAAAGCTTGGTGCCGAAGCCGCCGCCGACATCAGGGCAGATCACCCGCATCTTCTCGACCGGGATCTTGAGCACGTTCTGGCACAGGATATCGCGCAGGCGATGGCTGCCCTGGCTGCCGACCGTGAGGGTCAGATGATCCTTCTTGGCGTCGTATTCGCAGACCGCGGCGCGGGTTTCCATGTAGTTGGTGACGATGCGCGGATTGACGATTTTGATCTCGGCGACCGCATGCGCCTTCGCGAAGGCCGCGTCAGCGGCGCTCTTGTCGCCGATCGCTGTATCGAACAGCACGTTGCCGGCGAATTCCGGCCAGACCTGAGGCGCACCCGGCTTGACTGCCTCGGCCGCGCCGATCGCGGCCGGTAGCGGCGTCCACTCCACCACGATCGCTTCCAGCGCGTCGCGCGCCGTCGCCAGCGTGTCCGCCACCACAAATGCTACCGCATCGCCGACATGCCGCACCTCGCCGCTGGCGAGGACCGCGTAGTCAGGGCCCTTGAACGGAGTGTCCGGCAGGTTGAACAGGCACGGCAGCCCACCGAGATCCTGGACGTCGGCCGCCGTCAAAATCGCGAGCACCCCACGCAGATTTCGCGCGGCCGTCGCGTCGAGCGTGAATTTGGCGTGCGCGTGCGGCGAGCGCAGCACCAGCGCGTGCGCCGAGGATTGCGGCGCATAATCGTCGGTATAGCGTCCCTTGCCGCGGATAAGGGGGTCATCCTCCTTGCGCAGGACGCTCTGGCCGACGCCGAACTTTGTGGGAGCCATCGATCACCCTCTCTGGTTCTTTCCGCCATCATGCAGCGGATCGGCGTTCCGCGCAAACAACGTCGCTCGATCACTGCTTCCAGCAGCCGCAAAACGAACCGAATCTCGGAAAGGCCGCGGTGCGGCAGCAAGGCGACATGACAGCTGTTGTCGACGACGTCGTCGACAAGAAACGACAACGTAGTCGACAAGAAAAAGGTGCACCGGCTTGCCGATGCACCTTTTCGATTCGTTAGAGCTTCCGGCGTCACCGCCCGGAGCGGTGCGTTAGTAGCAGACCACCCGGCCGTAGACCGGATTGAACACGCAGCCGCCGCCATAGTAGCCGCGCCCACGACCACGATAGTACCCACGCCCACGTCCGCCGCGATAAAAACCGCCGCCTCGCCCGCGTCCGCCGCCACGCCCGCGGCCACGCTGGGCGTCCGCCTTGGTGGTAGAGGCTGTGAGGAACACCGCCGAGGTGCCCACCAGGCTGAGGCAATAAATGCCGGTCAACGCTGCAGCCGCGATCACTCGCGCCAGCAAACCTTTCCGGGCCTTCGAAACACTTTGAGCCATCTTACGTCTTTCTCCGATCGTTTGAGCATTTGACCAGAACTTCGCCCGTATTGGTGGGCACGCAAGTCCTGAAGGTTCAAAAATGCCGGTCGATTCAAACCGATCTTTGCCGTCTCAACAAATGAGCTTAAGAGCAAGCGCCGGTTTGGGTCAAGTTGCGTCGAAAACTGAAACACCAAACGATACGCGTGCGAAACAGTTTCAACGGCGATAAGTTTCCTTGTGCAATGCGGCATTTCAAAGTTCAAAACGCAAGACCGCAGAGGCAATGAGCATCGCATCCAAAGTCGTGTTCAAGCGCAGGCGACACACTATACTGATATCCTGCAAATTCACTGAACCGCAGCCTCGTGCGGATCGACTTCAGGGTAAAAAGTGCCGGTTGCGATATCCGCGGCCGCCGGGCCTTCAGAAAAGTGGTCAATGTCAAATCAACACACCTACATCCTCGGCCTCAACACCTACGATCACGACGTCAGCGCCGTCCTGTTGCGCGATGGCGAGATCGCCTTCGGTATCGCGAAGGAACGCATTACCCGCGAGAAGCACGCCAGCGGCTTCTACAAGGAGGTCATCGACTATTGCCTGAATGCCGAAGGCATCACGATGGCCGATGTCGATCTGGTGGTGCGCAATTGCTACATCCTGCCGGTGCAGGAAATGGAGGACCGGCTGATCTATCAGGACATGCCGGCCTTCCTGCCCGAATATGAGCGCGGCGACGCCGGCACCCATGCGCTGTTCCGCACCAATTCCAATAAGGTGATGACGATCTCGCATCACCTCGCGCATGCCTACAGCGCGTTCGCGGTGTCGCCATTCGATGAAGGCGTGGTGATGGTCGTCGATGGCGTCGGCAGCTATCGCTCCGACGTCGACGAGAGCTTTCCCGGCGACGAAGCCAGCCCGCTCGCACGCGAATCCGAGAGCTACTACAAGTTCAGCGGCAGCAAGCTCGAGTGCCTCAAGAAAATCTGGATGGAACCGGTGCGCGGTTTCCTCAGCGACGAGTTCTACAACATGCCCGGGCTCGGCGCGTATTACAGCCGCGCCTCGACCTATGTATTCGGCGACTGGAACAAATGCGGCGAGCTGATGGGTCTCGCGCCCTACGGCCGCCCCGGCGCCGTGAAACCGATGCTGCAGATCGAGAACAATGTTCTGACGGTGCCGCATTGGACGCCCGAATTGAACCAGCCCTACATCATGGACTCGCCCGGCAAGTGGGAGAGCCACCCGTCGATGCGGCATTGGGAGGACATCGCCTGGCAGGCCCAGGACGACACCGAGCGCGTTCTGCTGGAGCGGGCGCGCTGGCTGCGCGAGACCACCGGCGCGAAGAATCTCTGCATCGCAGGCGGCGTGGCGCTGAACTGCGTCGCCAACGGCCGGATCGCGCGCGAGAGCGGCTTCGAAAACGTCTGGATCCAGCCGGCCGCCGGCGACGACGGTATCGCGATCGGCTGTGCTTACTACGGCCATCTCGCAGTCCAGCAGAAGCAGCGCTCATTCGAGATGAAGCACGCCTTCATCGGCCGGGCCTACACCGAGGGCGAGGTCGAGGCAGCGACCAAGCGGTTCTTCGTCAAGCCGCAGATCAACATAATCCGCAGCAACAGCGTCTACAAGGAAACCGCCAAGCTGCTCGCAGACCAGAAGGTGATCGGGTGGTTCCAGGGCTCTTCCGAGTTCGGCCCCCGCGCACTCGGCCATCGCAGCTTGCTCGCCGACCCGCGCAAGGCGGAGATGAAGGACATTCTCAACAGTCGTGTGAAGCATCGCCAGCCGTTCCGCCCCTTTGCGCCGATCGTGCTGAAAGAACGCGCCGACGAGATTTTCGAAGGCACAGGCGACTCGCCATTCATGCTGATGGCGAAGCCGGTGGCCGCGGCGTGGCGTGACAAGATTCCCGCTGTGGTCCACGTCGACGGCACCGCGCGTGTGCAAACGGTGGACGAAGAGACCGCACCGGACCTCTATTACATCCTGAAGGAGTTCGAGGCCCTCACCGGCGTGCCGGTGCTTGTGAACACTTCGTTCAACATCAAGGGCGAGCCGATCGTCGAGACGCCGCGCGACGCGATGGCCTGCTTCCTCACCACCGGCATCGACCATCTGGTGATGCACGATACCATCGTGTCGAAGAACAAGGCGCACCGCTTCATCAACCCGGTGCTCGAGGTCTATTCCGACGTCAGCAATCTGGTGCGATCGGCCACCCGCGCGGGCTGAGCTCAGCCCCGCAGCAGCGTCTTGATCCAGCGCGGCCCGAACAACATCAGGACCGCGGCGCCGTAGATGACGGCGCCGACGACGATCAGCAACAGCAGCGCGGCTTCGTCGCGCAGCGTCGGCAGTTGTGCGAGATAGGGCGCGGCCAACCCGTTGGTCGCCCACAATGCCGCCCCGAGCACCACGCCGGTCGCAAGAAACTTGATGATCGCGCTGGTGAGCGCGCGGTCGAACTCGAGATATCCGGCGCGCACCGAGAAGCCGATCACCAGCAGCAGATTGATCCAGGCGCCGGCGGCGGTCGCGAGCGCCAGGCCGACCTGCGCCAGCGGTCCCATCAGCAGCACTTTCAGCACGACATTGGCGGCAACGCCGGTCAACGCCGCCTTCACCGGCGTCGCGGTGTCCTTGCGGGCGTAGAACGGCGCCACCGCGCTGCGGATCAGCACGAACGGAATCAGCGCGATCGCGTAGGCCGCGAGCGTCGCCCCGGCCGCGATCGCGTCGGCGCGGGTGAACGCGCCGCGCGCGAACATCGCCCGCATGATGACGTCCGGGACCGTCAGGAACGCCGCGACGAACGGCGCCGAGAAGAGCAGCGTGAATTCGAACGCCCGCCGCTGCGACTTTTTTGCGCCGGCATCGTCGCCGGCAGCGAGCTGCCGCGACATTTCCGGCAGCAGCACGGTGCCGATGGCGATGCCGATCACGCCGATCGGCAACTGGTTGAGGCGATCGGCGTAGTACAAAGCCGACAGCGCGCCGGCGGCCAAAAAGGTCGCGATGATGGTGTCGGCAAATAGCGCAAGTTGGGTGCCCATCGAACCCAGCGTCGCAGGTCCCAGCGCGCGGAAGAAGGCGCGCGCGTCTTCATCGAGCTTCGGCCTGGCGAAGCGTGGCAGCCCGCCATGCAGCGACAGATCACCGGCGAGCAAGAAGTACTGCAGGAAACCCGAGATCAGCACACCCCACGCCGCCGCATGTCCGGCGGTCGGGAAGAACGCGGCCAGCGCCAGCGTCGCCATCATCGAAATATTGAGAAAGATCGACGCCGCCGCTGCGCTGGCAAAGCGCTGCATCACGTTGAGGATGCCGCCATACAGCGTCACCAGCGTGATCAGCAGCAGATACGGAAAGGTGATCCGCGTCAGTTCGATCGCCAGCGACCGCTGCGCCGGATCATCAGTGAAGCCCGGCGCCAGGATGCTCATCATCTGCGGCATGAACAGCAGCGCCGCCGCCAGCAGCACCAGCTGGGACGCGAACAGCAGCGTGAAGATGCGGCTGGCAAACAGCCGCGCCGATGCCTCGCCGCGCTCGCCATGGACATGGGCATAGGCCGGCACGAAGGCGGCGTTGAACGCGCCTTCGGCGAAAATCGCGCGGAAATGGTTGGGCAACCGCAGCGCCACGAAGAACGCATCGGCGATCGGGCCCGCACCGAGAATCGCCGCGAGCAGGATGTCGCGGGCGAAGCCGGTCAAACGCGACAGCAGGGTAAAGCCGCCGACGGTGAAAATACGCCTGAGCATCCGCCCGCTTTACATCATGATGCGGGCGGGCAAAACGGCGAAATCAGGCAGAGCCGAAATCAGGCCCCGAGCGCGCTGCGCACCGCCGCGATCACCCGATCCTGGGTCGCCTCGTCCAGATAGGCGTGCATCGGCAGGCTGATGACGTCGCGCGACAGCCGCTCGGACGCCGGCAGCCCGCCCTCGGCCACCGGAAAGCCACGATAGGCGGTCTGCTGGTGCATCGACTTCGGATAATAGATCGCGGTCGGAATGCCCTGCGCCTTCAGCGTGGCGGCAAAGTCGTTCCGATCGACGCCCTGCGGCAAACGGATGGTATATTGCGCCCACACCGAGGTGCAGCCCTCCGCCAGCCGCGGCACGGTGACGAGATTGCCGAGCGCGCGGGAATAACGCTCCGCGGCCTTGTTCCGGGCAACGATCTCATCGTCGAAGATCTTCAGCTTTTCGATCAGAATCGCGGCCTGCATGGTGTCGAGGCGCGCTGTCAGCCCGATCCGGACGTTGTCGTATTTTTCGCTGCCCTGACCATGGACCCGTATGCTGCGCAGCACCTCGGCCAGCTCGGCATCGTCGGTGAAGATCGCACCGCCGTCGCCGAAGCAGCCGAGCGGCTTGGCGGGAAAGAAGCTGGTCGCGGTGGCGAGACCAAAGGTGCCGATCTTCCTGCCGTTAAAGCTGGCGCCGAACCCTTGGGCGGCGTCATCGAGCACGAACAGATCCTCGTCGGCGGCCACCGCCGCGATCGCGTCATGATTGAGGGCCTGCCCGAACATGTCGACCGGAATCACCGCCCGCGGCTTCAGGCCGAGCTTGCGCGCCGTGTCGATGCCGCGTTTCAGCGAGGCAATGTCGATGTTGAAGGTACTTTCATCGACATCGACAAAAACCGGCGTGGCGCCCGTCAGCACCACAACCTCGCCGGTTGCGCAGAACGTGAAGGAGGGGCACAGGACGGCGTCGCCCGGACCGATGCCCTTGGCCATCAATACCATCAAAAGCGCATCCGTGCCGCTCGCGCAAACAATCACGTGGCGCGCGCCGCTGAAGGCTGCAAGATCCGCCTCAAGGCGGGTGACTTCGGGACCGTTGATGAAATTGCAGTGCGTCAACACGCGTCCGATCGCTTCATCGAGCAAACCGCCAAGTCGGCGGCGCTGCGCCTCGACATCGATGAACGGGACCGGTTCGGTTCGGAGATGCTGATTCATGAGACCTGGCTGGGATCGGTGAGAACGATAATGCGCCGGGGCGGCGCGCGAGCAGACGGACTGGTGCGCTTAACCTGCGGCGCGCAGCGGCTGCGTGTGCCGAACGGCGGCGGCCTTGGGTGGCTGCTCCAGACACTGGATGGCGATCTCGAGGCTGGCGACGCCCTCCTCGCCGGTGACGGCGGGAACGCCGTTCGAACGGACGGCGCTGATGAAGGCGATCAGTTCGGCGCGGAGCGGCTCGTCGTGTCCGACCGGCAGATGCCGCATCGAATAGCTGCCGTCGGCCTTGAAGCCGAAGCACTCTGTGACCTGACGGGTGAGCAGATCGCCCATCACGTACTTGCCGCGGGTCGCGACCGTGACGTTGCGCGCCTTGAACGGCGTCAGCCAGTTGGTGTTGATGTGGGCGAGCACGCCCGACGCGGTGCGGAATTGCAGCAGCGCGATGTCCTCGCGCTCGGCGACCGCGCTCGAGAGCTGCGGCTGCACTTCGACGATCTCGGATTCGGTGAACCAGCGAATCAGATCGATGTCGTGCACCGCGAGATCGATGACGACGCCGACATTCGACATTCGCGGCGGGAACGGTCCGACCCGGGTGATGCCGATCGACAGAATGTCCTCGTTGCGAATGGCCTGCTTGATCGCGGCGACGGCGGGATTGAAACGCTCGACATGGCCCACCATCAGCGTCACCCCGGCGCGGCGTGCAGCGGCGACGATGTCGCGCCCCTCCGCGACGGTGGAGGCGATCGGCTTTTCCACCATCGTATGGACGCCGCGACCGATGCAGGTGAGCGCGATGTCATGATGCAGATGCGTGGGGGCCGCGATCGTCACCGCATCGACGCCGGCCAGCAGCAATTCGTCCACCGTCGCGAAGGTGCGGCAACCGATCAGCTCGACCGCGCGACTGCGGTGCTCTTCCAGCGGATCGACGACGCCGACCAGCGACACCCCCGGCAAACCGGCCAGAACCCGCCCATGATTGGTTCCCATCACGCCGGCGCCGATAACGCCGATCCTGAGCAGGGGTTTCGTGGCCGGATCAGAAGGTGAAGTCATTGCGTGATGCCTCGGACATTGGCGATGCGGCTTCCTAGCACGCCGCCACAGATGTGGCGATGCGCAGGGGAAATTGCCCAAACACGTTTTGATTCAAAAGATTACAGAGTTCCAACGCGACGCTGACGAAACTACGCAAGCGCCGCTTGGACAGGCGCTGCCGACCGGCTCATTGTCGACTGTATTCGTCGGAGATCCGGATGATATCATCCTCCCCGAGATAGCTACCCGTTTGCACCTCGATCAGTTCGAGGGGAATCTTGCCGGGGTTTTCCAACCGATGGGTTGCCCCCATGGGAATGTAGGTTGATTCGTTCTCGTGAATCATTTTGACATCATCGTTTACGGTGACAAGAGCCACGCCCCTAACGACGATCCAGTGTTCCGACCGGTGGTGATGCTTCTGCAGCGACAAGCGTCCGCCGGGCTTGACCTCGATCCGCTTGACCTGATGGCGTTCGCCGGTGTCGAGCGACTGGTAACTTCCCCATGGTCGCAGCACATGCAGATGATGGTCAGTGACCTCCGGCGCTATCGCCTTCAGCTTCGCCACCAGGCGCTTCAAACCGGCAGGATCGCGTTGGCTCGAAACCAGTACGGCATCCTGACTTGCGACCACGACGAGGTCGTCGACGCCTTCGAGCGCAACCAGCGCGGCATCTGTCGCGACATTGCAGTTGTGGGAATTCTCGAAGACGACCGCGCCCCGGGCGGCGTTGCCGTGCTCGTCCTTGTCGGACAGTTCCCAAACCGCATGCCACGAGCCGACATCGGACCACCCGCAGGACACGGGCACGACGGCCGCACGGGCGGTCTTTTCCATCACCGCATAGTCGATCGAAATCGGCACGGCTGCAGCGAAGGCTTCCGGTTGTAATGTGACGAACCCGAGGTCCGATCCAGCATGTGCAACGGCCTCCTCGATCGTTTCGACGCTGACTGAATCGGTCTTTCGATACTCATCGAGCAGCATTGCTGCGCCGAACATGAAATTGCCGCTATTCCACAAATAGCCGGCCCGAACGTACTCGTTCGCTGTTGTCTCGTCCGGCTTCTCGACGAATGTCTCGACCTTGAAAACATCGGACGAAATCTTGTCCCCTGCGCGAATGTAACCGTACTCGGTCGCCGCACGTTCCGGTCTGATTCCGAATGTGACGATGTATCCCGATTGCGCGGCGTCCCTGCCTTTCAGGCAGGCCTCGACGAACGCCTCGTTGTCGCGCACGACATGATCAGACGCCAGTGCGAGCAGCACGGCGTTGCTATTCACCGCTCGCGCAAAAGCGGCGCCAGCTGCGATCGCCGGACCGGAGTCTCTGCGGAGAGGCTCAAGCAGGATGTCGGCAGCGATCCCGATCTCGTCGAGTTGCTCCTTGACGATGAAGCGATAGGTGGTGTTGGTGATGATGATCGGGCGCGCAAACAGCGTCGAATCCGCGACCCGCAGCAGTGTGTCTTGAAACGTCGATCGTGGACCGAACAGCTGCAAGAACTGCTTTGGACGCGCCTCACGTGAGGCCGGCCAGAGTCGCGTCCCCGCTCCACCACACATGATCACAGGAACGATTTTCTTGTCCATTGAATGCCAATCCGTTTTTCAGACGCCATAGTAGCTTCGATACCATGACGCAAAATCGCGAATACCATCCTCGATCCGCGTTTCTGGACTGAAACCGAAATCGCGCTTGAGGTCGTCGATGTCGGCGAAGGTCTCCGGCACGTCACCCGGTTGCATCGGCAGCAACTCCTTCTCCGCCTTGCGTCCGAATTCGGCCTCCAGAAGATCGACGACACGCATCAACTCTTCGGGTCGATGATTGCCGACATTATAGACGCGCGCGGTCGGATCGCCTGCGTTTTCGGGGACGTCCAACAGGCGACGCATCACACGCATGACGTCGGAAATGTGGGTGAAATCACGCCGCATTCGGCCATGGTTGAACAGCCGTATCGGCGCGCCGGACGATATCGCCTTGGCGAACAGGAAGATCGCCATGTCAGGTCGATACCAGGGGCCGTACACCGTGAAGAACCTCAAACCGGTCGTCCGCAATCCGAACAGATGGCTGTAGGAATGCGCCATCAACTCATTGGATTTCTTGGTCGCGGCGTACAGGCTGATCGGATGGTCGGTCCGGTCACCGACGGAGAAAGGCAGCTTGGCGTTCGCGCCGTAAACGGAGGACGACGAAGCATAAACGAGATGACGACATCCATTGTGCCGACAGCCTTCCAGGACATTGACGAAGGCCCCGAGGTTGGAATCGGCATAAGCATGCGGATTGCTGATCGAATACCGAACGCCGGCCTGGGCGGCGAGATGAAAGACGACCGGGAAGCGTCCCTTAGCGAACACCGCATCGGTCGCCGAACGATCCTTCAGATCCAGCTTCACGAAATCGAACCTGGGATTGTCCCGCAGCAGGTCCAGACGCGCGGATTTCAACGCCGGATCGTAATAATCGTTGACGTTGTCCAGTCCAACGACATCGTAGCCGGCCTCCAGAAGCTCGCGGGATAGGTGATACCCGATGAAGCCAGCCGCTCCCGTGACCAGAACCGCGCTTTTCGGCATCTCCCCCCCAAATACAAGCAGGCAACCCGTTCGAACCTCGCTGCGCGCCTCTGCGGACGGAGGCGGCAGCCATCACGTTTGACGACAGAGGTGCGACATCAGCGGCGCCAGAGACCGCGCATCGCGGACATCACCACCAACACGTCACGCCATGCTGACGCCGAACTCCGGAACCGCATCTTTCAGCACCAGTTGAACTCTTGCATGGTCATTGGTTGCGATGGCCTCATCGAGCGAGATGATCCAGTCTCTCAATGTCTGCATTCTTGGCTCGTTGGGTTTCGCCGCCATCACCCCCGCGATCCCGATTTCAATCGTCGGCTCCTGATGCGCGAACAGGATTTCATTCAGGCGCTCACCTGGGCGCACGCCCGTATAGACGATCTCGATATCGTGCCCGGGTTCAAGGCCCGACAATTTGATCATGCGCTCGGCCAGTTCGACGATCCGTACCGGCTGCCCCATGTTGAGCACGTAAACCGACACGTCGGAACATGCAGACGTCAGAGCATGCGTGGCCGCCGTGATGACCAGATCACATGCCTCACGGATCGTCATGAAGTACCGCACCATATCCGGATGGGTGACAGTCACAGGGCCGCCCGCTTCAATCTGAGCCTTGAACTTCGGCACGACGGAGCCATTCGAAGCCAGCACATTACCAAATCGCACGGAAATCAGCCGCATCGGCGTCTTTCCTGCGCCCTTGTCCGAGAGTTCGCGATCGAGCGCCTGACAATACATCTCCGCGAAACGCTTGGTGAGCCCCAGCATCGACACCGGCTCGATGGCCTTGTCGGTCGAGATCATCACCATCGCTTCCGCACCCGCGGCCAAGGCCGCGTCTGCAACGTTGATGGATCCGAAAATGTTGGTCTTGACGGCCTCGCTCCAGTCGCGCTCCAGAATTGGAACGTGCTTCAGCGCGGCGGCATGGAACACCAGATCCGGCTTGAACTCGTTCATCAAGCCGAGGATACGCTCGCGATCCCGAATATCCGCGATGCGACCTTCGACGCGGATCTGAACCGGAGTCGCCGAGAGCGTTTCGACGACCGCGTAGAGCGCCGGTTCGGAATTCTCGATCACCAGCAATCTTGCGGCGCCGAAGGTTGCGACTCGGGCGCAGATTTCAGCGCCAATCGAGCCGCCGCCTCCGGTCACGATCACCGCCTTGCCCTTCACCAGGGCCTCCAGACGGCCGTAGTCGATCTTCTCGGTCGGCCTGAGCAGCAAATCTTCGACCGCAACGGCCGCCAGCCGGGGCACGTCGCGGCTTTCTTCAAGTGACGGCAACCGGCTGACCAACAGGCCGAGTTTTCGTGCGCGGACCAAAATCGATTCCGCATGGGCGTCAGGCTCGAAGGCGGACGGCGTCATTACCACGCGCTCGATCGGCTTTCCACGTCTCGCGTAGTCCGCGACGACATCCTGAAGGTCGCCAATCCCTCCGAGGACAGGAATATTTCGAACGAGCTGGCCGCGGTCAGCGGCCGAAGGCGATAAAATCCCCACCGGCCAAAGCTGCTTGACGGCGCCACTCTCGATTCCCCGAATCAAAATCTCGGCATCGGCTGCGCGGCCGATCAGAACCGTGGGAGCGGCATTGATCGCCTTAGCCTGATTGCGTGTTCGTGTGTAGCGGAAGTAACGGTAAGCAAATCGCGGCGCACTCAGAAAGGCGACTTCGAGGAACCAGTACAGAACGATGGTGATCCGACCCAGGAAGAAGGTTCCGTAAGCGTCGGGCGCCAGGAAAATGTAATCGGTGATGACAAGAACTACGGTGAGGACGGTTGCTGCACGAAGAATATTGATGCCGTCGGGAAGCGAAACAAACCGCCATTTCGACGTCGTCAACCTGAAGACATAGAATACGAAGACGCTCAGCAGCAGAAAGCCCGGCATCAACGTCCAAAGTAGCGGGAGGCGAGCAGACAGATCTTCACCGTCGAAGCGAAGATAGAAACTCGTCAGAATCGCGCACGCCGTCGCAATCACATCGTGCAAAATGATGAGGTAGTTTCGCGATCGCATCTTTGAAAAAAAACGCATTACCATTCGCCCGCAACTTGAAAATCTGGAATTTCTCTAATCACAACGCGCTGATATCTCATTCCCATTACGATTGCCATATTCCTGTGCGATCGCAACCGATAGACGGATTCCGATTCCAGGGACCGCCTCATGTGGTCCCCTCCCGCGCTTTCTCGACGAGCGAGGTCGTGCTGAACCCCGGCAGCACGTCGACCAGCAGCACCTCACCGCCTCTGGCCGCGACGATCTCGTGGCCCACCACCTGCTCGCGCGTGTAGTCGCCGCCCTTGACCAGCACGCTCGGCACGATCCGCTTAATCAGCTTCAGAGGGGTGTCCTCCCCGAAGATCGCCACCAGATCGACCGCTTCGAGCGCGGCCAGCACTTCGGCGCGCGCCCGCTCGTTCTGGACCGGACGGCTCTCGCCCTTCAGTCGGCGCACCGAGGCGTCGCTGTTGAGGCCGACGATCAGCCGGTCGCAGGCGCCGCGGGCCGCGGTCAGGACCTTGACGTGGCCGGGATGCAGGATGTCGAAGCAGCCGTTGGTGAAGCCGACGCGCAGCCCTTCGCGCCGCCATTCGGCGAGGCGAAGGTCGAGCTCGGCTTCGCTGCCGATGATTTTCTCCTCCGCGGCGAGCGAGGCATGCGGCAGGATCTTTCGCCGCAACTCCGCCGGCGTCACCACCGCGGTGCCATTCTTGCTGACCGCGACGGCGGCCGCGGCGCTCGCGGCCCGCATCGCGGTCGCCCAGTCGGCGCCGGCGGCAAGCACAACCGCCAGCACGGCAGCAACGGTGTCGCCTGCGCCGGAGACGTCACGCACCTTCACCGGCATCGCCGGCACATGGATCGGCTCGCCGACGCGGGGCACCAGCGTCATGCCGTGCTCGCTCTGCGTCACTAGCATCGCCTCGCAATCGGCGAGCGCCATCGCGTCCTGCGCCGCCGCTGCGATGTCATCGACAGTCTCCGCGGCGCTACGTGTCGCGGACACGAATTCCTTACGGTTGGGCGTCAGCAACGTCGCGCCGCGATAGATCGCGAAGTTGGCGCTCTTGGGGTCGACAATCACCCGCTTGCCGAGTTTTCGTGCGGCTTCGATCACACTTGCGATGACCCGCTCCGTCAGCACCCCCTTGGCATAGTCGGACAGCAGGACGATGTCGGCGCGTTGAAGTTGCGGCAGGATGGCGTCGAGCAGGCGCTGTTCGATCTCGCTGGATGCGGCCGACGCGGTCTCCCAATCGGCACGCAGCATGTGGGTGGAGAAATGTTCGGACACAAACCGCACCTTGCGGGTGGTCGGCCGTGCCGGATCGCACACCAGCAGCGGCTCGATCCGGGATTCCCGGGCAATCTCGGCGCTCAGCGTCCGGCCCGCCTCGTCGCCACCGATCAGTCCGACAAAAATGCATCGCGCGCCGATCGCCGCGATGTTACGCGCCACGTTGCCGGCGCCGCCGACATTGATCTCGCTGCGCTGGACTGCGATCACCGGCGTGGGCGCCTCCGGTGAGATCCGCGACACCTCGCCATAGACGAACTCGTCGAGCATCAGATCGCCGACGCACAGCACCGTCGTGCGGGCAATCGATTGCAGCAGGGTGTCAAATCTGGACATCAAACTCGACGCAGTTGGAGCGCGATCAGCGGAAGCGATCGTTACCGTCAAGGTAGCCCCTGACATAGGAAGCGACCGCATCTTCGAGCGGCGTGAAGCCGCCATTATAGCCTGCGGCACGCAACCGGTCGCCTTCGCTCTCGGTGAAATACTGATAGCTGCCGCGAATCTGTTCCGGCATGTCGATGTACTCGATATGCGGTGGGGTTCCGAGCGCCGAATAGGCCGCAAGGATCAGGTCGCGGAAACTGCGGGCATGGCTGGTGCCGACATTGAACAGGCCGCTCACCGACGGCGTCGCGAACAACCACAACATGACCCGAACGACATCGTCGACATAGATGAAATCGCGGCGCTGGTCGCCGTCGGCAATGCCGTCGCGATGCGACTTGAACAGCTGCACCACGCGCCCGGCCTTGATGTCGTCGAAACGCCGCGCCAGCACGCTCGCCATCGTGCCCTTGTGGTATTCATTGGGGCCGAAAACGTTGAAAAACTTGAGCCCCGCCCATTGCGGCGGCAGCCGGTCGCCGCGCGCGGCGCGCTCCGCGACCACCTGATCGAACAGGTGTTTGCTCCAGCCGTAGAGATTCATCGGCCGCAACTGCTTCAAGGCGGCAAGCGAGGCATCATCGCTGAAGCCTTGCGCGCCGTCGCCATACGTCGCGGCCGAAGATGCGTAGATGAACGGTACCCGGTTCTCGGTACACCAGTCGAGCAGTCGCAATGACAACCGGAAGTTGGTGTCAATCACCAAATCGCCATCACTCGCGGTCGTCTCCGAGATCGCGCCCATGTGGAACACCGCCTCGAGCCTGCGGCCTTTCAGCCAGTCGGCCAGTTCGGCTGGCGGCACGACATCGGCAAGCTGACGCTTGGCGAGGTTCTTCCACTTGCCGTCATGACCCAGGACATCGCTCACGGCGATGTCGCTGCGGCCGGCGTCGTTCAGCGCGGCCACGATGTTCGATCCGATAAAACCGGCGCCTCCGGTTACCAGCAGCATGTGTCCCCCGCCTTGATTTGAGCGGCCACCTTTGCCCCACTCCGCCCGGGCAGGCAACTCGAACTCTGACTTTCGGCGAAATCGGAACCTGCATGCCGCAGAAATCCGGCTGGACGCGGGGCGACGCAAGCGCTAACCGGCATCACCGCGTTCCTCTCGGGGTATTAGAGACTCCGCCCGCAGCGTAATGAATTACAATTCACTCAAATTGAGCCTGGCCACGGCGGTCGACCGCTCTGAGACCAGCCCGGTTTTGCTGATCCCCTATATGTGGATCGGCGATTTCGTGCGCTGCCATACCGTGGTGCGGGTGCTGAAGGACCGCTGGCCCGACCGACCGGTCGACGTCCTGACCACGACGCTATGCGCCCCGCTGGTGGATTACATGCCGGGCGTGCGCCAAGGGATCGTATGGGACCTGCCGCGCAAGCAGCTCGCGCTCGACCAGCAGCGGGCCCTCGCCGCCAGACTCCGCGAACAGCGCTACGGCGATTCGCTGGTGATGCCCCGCACCTTCAAATCCACAATCGCGCCGTTCCTCGCCGGTATCCCGAACCGGACCGGCTTCATCGGAGAGGTCCGATTTGGCCTGCTCAACGACTGGCGACGCGGCGAGAAGGCGCTGCCGCGGATGATCGACCGCTGCGCCGCACTGGCGCTGCCGTCCGGAATCGAACTCCCGATGGACTGGCCGGAGCCGCAGCTCGTCGTGCCGGAGGCCGAAATTGCCGCCTGGCGGCGGGCGAACGGGCTGGAAGGTCAGGCCGCCGTGGCGCTGGCGCCGGGCGCGGTCGGGCCCTCGAAGCGCTGGACCTATTATGCCGAGGCGGCGAAAGCGCTCACGGACCGCGGTTTCGCGGTCTGGGTGATCGGCGGGCCGGGCGAGACAGACAAGGCGGCCGAGATCGTGGCGATGGCCGGTCCCCGCGCGCGCGACCTCACCGGCGCCGATCTGCGTAACGGCATCATGGCGCTGGCGGCGGCCGATCTGGTGATCTCCAACGATTCCGGCCTGCTCCACGTCGCAGCGGCCATCGGCAGCCGCACCATCGGGATTTTCGGCCCGACCAGCGCCTGGCACTACGCGCCGCTGAACCCGATCGAGGCGGTGATCGAGACCACAACCGACGTGCCCTGCCGCCCCTGTCACAAGCCGACCTGCCGGATGGTGCACCACAAATGCATGCGCGACATCCCGGTCGAGGATGTCATGACCGCGGCGCTGCGGGCGCTCGGCGCGGCCGGCCTCGCCCCGGCGCAGTAGCGCCGCGCGACTTGCGCCCGTCCCTGCCCTGCGCTTAACCAGTGCCTTTCAGCTTTCAGGTGTCACGTGAGCCAGGACCGGATCGCCGCGCATTTTCACAACTCACTCGTCGCGATGACCGCGGCGGTGGGCGACGAGGCCGTGTTGTCGGCGTCACGCGCGATCGCCGCGGCTTCAATTGCGGCGCTGCGTGACGGTCGCAAGATTCTGATCGCAGGCAATGGCGGCAGCGCCGCCGACGCCCAGCACATCGCCGCCGAGATTATCGGGCGCTACAAGCGGGATCGACCCGCGTGGCCGGCGATCGCGCTCACCACCGACACTTCGGCGCTGACCGCCATCGCCAACGACTACGGCTTCGATCGGGTGTTCGCGAGGCAGGTCGAGGGGCTCGGCCAGCGCGGCGATGTCTTCATCGGCATCACCACGTCGGGCCGCTCACCCAACATTCTCGCCGCGTTGAAGATGGCGCGCGAACGCGGCCTGGTCACCATCGGCATGACCGGGCCGAGCGGCGTCTCGATGGCCGCGTGGTGCGATCATCTGCTGGTGGCGCCCGGCGCCGAGACCGCGCTGGTTCAGCAGATCCATCTGATGGCCGCGCACGCAATCTGCGACGAGATCGAAAGCGTGCTCGGCGCGACAAAGGCATGACGTCGAGCTCCACAGCGCCGCTGCGGCCGGCCGCATTCCTCGATCGCGACGGCGTCATCAACTACAACGACCATTACGTTGGCACGCGCGAGCGGTTTCGCTGGATGCCCGGGATCGCTGCGGCGATCCGCAGGTTGAACGACGCCGGCTACTACGTCTTCATCATCTCGAATCAGTCCGGCGTGGCGCGCGGAATGTTCAGCGAGGACGACGTGCAGGCCCTGCATCGCTGGATGCTGGACGAATTGCGTCCGCAAGGCGCGCGGATCGACGACATTCGCTATTGTCCGCATCATCCAGAGGGCGTCGTCGAGGCCTACCGAAGGGCGAGCGACGACCGCAAGCCGAAGCCCGGCATGATCCTCGATCTGGCGCGCGCTTGGCCGGTGTCACTGCAGGGCAGCTTCGTGATCGGCGACAGTGACATCGACATCGAGGCGGCGCGGGCCGCTGGCATTCCGGGCTTTTTGTTCGAAGGCGACGATATCGACGCGTTCGTCGTGCAAGTGCTCGATCGAATGGCCCGCGGCGCCGTATCGAACTAATCGAGCAGGCGCTCGGCAGCCTCGATCGCCTGTCGGGCCGATGGCGCGCCGGCCTTGCCGCCCAGCACGCTCATCGGACCGCTGCCGACCGGACCGGTCAACCCCGGATCGGTCGAGACATAGATGCCGACCAGCGGCACCCGATAGGCAGCGGCCAGATGCATCAGACCGGTGTCGACGCCGACCACCAGCGCCGCATTGGCGATCACCTGCGCGGTGAGATCGAGGCGCTGCCGCGGCAGCACGCGGCTGCCTTCGATCGCGCCCGACAGCATTTCGGCGAGTTGCCGTTCTGCCTCGGTGCCCCACGGCAGCACGACCTGCATTCCGCGCTTCTGCAGCCAGCGGCCGGTCTCGATCCAGTCCTCCGCGCGCCATTCTTTGGAGGCGCGCGAAGTGCCGTGCAGTAGCACGGCGTAGCCGTTTTCCTCCGCGCGCGGCGGGCGGATCAGGCCGTAGTCGATTTTTGCGGGCGGCTGATAGCCGAGCGCGTGACCCGTGAGCAAGCGATTGCGCGCCACCGCATGGAGGTCGCGGCTTACGGCGTGGGTGACGCCGTAGAACCGCGCAGCGAGAGGCTCGCGGATGCTGTCGGCATCGTAGCCGTGACGTTCGCCATGCGCGAGGCGCGCGATCACCGCGGAGCGGATCAACCCCTGCGTGTCGATCACCTTGTCGAAATCCGGCTCGCGCAGTCGCGTATTGAACGCGCCGATCTCGCGCCAGGTCGCGCGCGAAGCGAGCTTCGATCGCCAGCGTCGCGTCGCCACTGGAATCACCTCCGCGATCGACGGATGCAATTGCGCCAGCGGCGCGAAAGATTCCTCGACCACCCAGAACAGCCGCAATCCGGGAACCGCGCGCGCGGCATCGGTCATCGCGGGCATCTGATGCACCACGTCGCCGAGCGAGGAAGTCTTGATGATGAGAATGTCCGACATTGCCGCCGATGGCCGCCACAACAGCGGCACTCGTTACAGTTTGGCAACCATATTGTCGATTCCCCCTGTGGAGCGCTGGAAAATCGCGAAGATCAGGGGCTTGGCTACACCGCAAGTCCACCGTTTGACGAAAGACTGAGGCCGACCGCGCGGGCGCAGATCCGCAACCTCAACACGGGAGCCCTTCATGACCGTGCTCGTGACCGGCGGCGCCGGATACATCGGAAGTCACACCGTGCTGGCGCTGGTCGAGGCCGGCGAAAGCGTCGTGGTGATCGACAATCTGAGCACCGGCTTCTCCAGCTTCATCCCGGAAGGCGTGCCGCTGTTCATCGGCGATGCCGGCGATGAGAATCTGGTCGAGGGCGTGATCAGGAATCACGGCGTCGACGCCATCATTCATTTCGCCGGCTCGGTGATCGTGGCGGACTCGATGCGCGATCCGCTCGCTTACTATCGCAACAACACCATGACCTCGCGCAACCTGCTGAGCGCAGCAGTTACGTGCGGCGTGAAGAACTTCATCTTCTCCTCGACCGCAGCGGTCTACGGCAATCCCGACCGCACGCCGGTCCCGGAAGAAGCGCCGACCCGACCGCTGTCGCCCTATGGCTGTTCCAAGCTGATGACCGAGATCATGCTGCACGACACCGCATCGGCCTACGGCATGAACTACGTGGCGCTGCGCTACTTCAACGTCGCGGGCGCCGACCCGCAGGCGCGGATCGGGCTCGCAACCGCCGGCGCGACGCATCTGATGAAGATCGCGGTCGAAGCCGCGACCGGCCAGCGCCCGCTGGTCGAGGTCTATGGCGCCGACTATCCGACGCCCGACGGAAGCTGCATCCGCGACTTCATTCATGTCAGCGACCTCGCTCAAGCCCATGGCGCGGCGCTCGGCTATCTGCGCCAGGGCGGCACGCCGGTGACGCTGAACTGCGGCTACGGCCGCGGCTATTCGGTGCTGGAAACCATCGAGGCGGTGCGGCGCGTCGCCGGTCGCAATTTCGCGGTGTCCACCGCCGCCCGTCGGCCCGGCGACATCGTGGCGATGGTCGCCGACACGCGCCGGATACGCGCGACTCTGGACTGGACGCCGCGCTACGACGACCTCGACACCATCGCGGCGGATGCGCTGGGATGGGAGCGCAAGCTGGTCGCGCAGCGCCAAGGCTTTGAACGGCAAGCGATTCCAGCTTAAGTCAGCCCCGCTTCCCTAGCTTTTGGCTTGAAAACCCGGTCCATCAAGGGCAAGGAGGCGTTCGTTACGCACGCCCGCGCGGATCCCGCACAACTGTACCCGGTTTTGTGATCAGGATACGGGCAGCCTCATGGACTGGAGCACTGTCTTTCGGCAAACCGGTTGGCACTTTGCCGAAACATGCTCGGACGCGCGCGACCTGTTCGACGCCGTCGATGGAACGCGGATGACCGACGCCCCACGTAAGATAACGGACGATCCCTACGGCGCGGCGCAGCTCGTGCGTCGTCTGGTGATGGAACAGGCCTCAGTCTATTGGCGTCGCTATCTGCTGGCCTTCAGCCTGATGGCGGTGGCCGCGGCTGCGACGGCGCTGTCGGCCTATCTGCTCGGACAGGTAATCAACCAGGCCTATGTCGACCGCAATCTGCAGGGCATCATGATCCTGTCGGTCGTGAGTCTCGCGATCTTCACGCTGAAGGGGGCAGCGACCTACGGCCAGTCAGTGATCCTGACCCAGATCAGGAACGCGATCCTCGCCAATAATCAGCGGCGGCTGTTCGCCAAGCTGATGCACGAGAGCCTCGGCTTCTTCTCGCAGCGGCACTCCTCGGAGTTTCTCGCGCGCCTGACATCCGGCGCGAACTCGGTCACCGAGGTCCTCAATTTGCTGATCAACGCGGTCGGCCGCGATCTGCTGTCACTGATCGCTCTGGTCATCGTGATGGTCTCGCAGGACCCGTTCATGGCGCTGTTCGGCCTCTTGATCGCGCCGCCGGCGGTGTTCGTGCTGCGCAAGCTGGTGCGGCGCGTGAAGGGCCTCGCCTACACCCAGTTCACCGGTAACGCCGAAATTCTCGAGACCATGCAGGAGTCGCTGCAGGGCATCCGGACCGTGAAGGCGTTCTCGCTCGAACAGACCATGCGCGAACGGATCGACGCCAGCATCAGCGCGGTCGAGCGGAACGCCAACAAGATGGCGCGAGTCTCGAATCGGTCCAGCCCGCTGATGGAGACGCTCGGCGGCTTCGCAGTGGCGGCCTCGCTGATGTATGGCGGCTACCGCGTGGTCGCGACCGGCGCGACGCCGGGGCAGTTCTTTTCCTTCCTCACCGCGTTCCTGCTGGCCTACGAGCCGGCGAAGCGGCTGGCGCGGCTCAACATCGAGCTCAACAGCGCCCTGGTCGGCGCGCGGATGTTGCTCGAGATCGTCGACAGCCCGCAGAGCGAGCCCGACGACAGCGACAAGCCGCCCCTCGCGTTGACCGTGGCGCGCGTCGAGTTCGACAACGTCTGCTTCGCCTATCGTCCCGACGAGCCGGTGCTCAATCACATGAGCTTCACGGCCGAGCCCGGCAAGATGACCGCGCTGGTCGGCCCCTCCGGCGGCGGCAAATCGACCGTGCTGGCGCTGCTGCTTCGGCTGTACGAAGCCGGCTCCGGCGACATTCGCATCGACGGCCAATCGATCGCGGCGGTGTCGCGGCGGTCGCTGCGGCAGCAGACCGCCTATGTCGGCCAGGACGTCTATTTGTTCCGCGACAGCATCCGCGCCAACATCGCTTTCGGCAAGATCGGCGCCAGCGAGGACGAGATCGTCGCCGCCGCCAAGGCTGCCCATGCGCATGATTTCATCATGAGCTTCCCGCTCGGCTACGACACGCCGGTCGGCGAACACGGCGCGCAACTGTCCGGCGGCCAGCGCCAGCGGATCGCGGTGGCGCGCGCGCTGCTCCGCGATGCGCCGATCGTGCTGCTCGACGAAGCGACTGCGGCGCTCGACTCCGAATCGGAAAAGCTTGTGCAGGAAGCGATCGAACGTTTGTGCCTCAACCGCACCACGATCGTGATCGCGCACCGGTTGCACACCATCATGCACGCCGACGCCATCCTGGTGGTCGAAGCCGGCGAGATCGTCGAGCAAGGCCGGCACGACGATTTGTTGCGGCGCAGCGGCCGCTACGCCTCGTTCTTCCGTCTGCAGCAGCGCCACGCCGCGCCGCTGGCGCCCGCAGACACCGCGATCTAGACTCACGAAGACGACGTTTCGCGCTTCCGCGCCGATCACTCGATTTGCAATCCCCAACGGCGAAGGTCAGTCATGAGCAATGCCAACCACGTGATCGCGCCTCCGGCGCAACCCGCGCTGGCCGTGCACGGCGTCAGCAAGACCTTCCCGGTGCGCCGGATCTGGTGCGTGGGGCGCAACTATCTCGAGCATATCCGCGAACTCGGCAATGACGAGCGCAACCCGCCGTTCTTTTTCGCCAAGCACGCCGACATGGTCGCGCCCGACGGCGCCACCATCCCCTACCCGACGCTGACCAAGGACATGCAGCACGAGGTCGAACTGGTGGTGGCGCTGAAAAGCGGCGGGCTGAACATTCCGGTCGACACCGCGCTCGATCACGTCTGGGGTTACGGCGTCGGCATCGATCTGACGCGGCGCGATCTGCAGACCGCGTCGCGCAAGAAGGAACAGCCCTGGGAGATCGGCAAATCGTTCGACCTCTCGGCGCCTTGCGGCGCGCTGCGCCCGGCGTCGGAGATCGGCCATCCGGCGAAAGGCCGGATCTGGCTGTCGGTCAACGGCGCCGAACGACAGAAGGGCGATCTCTCCGAGATGATCTGGAACGTCGCCGAGATCATCTCCAGGCTGTCGCAGCAGGTGCAGCTCGGCGCCGGCGACATCATCATGACCGGCACCCCGGCCGGCGTCGCCGCGCTCGTGCCGGGTGACAAGATCGAATGCGGCGTCGACGGCCTCGGTACGCTGAAGGTGACGATCGGCAAGGCGATGTGAGTTGCGACCGACAACTCCGCTTGCCGCTGGCAAGCCTTTACCAATTGGCATAAGAACTTAGTTATACCAGCCCGTGCTGGGGTCGCTACCAGGTAGCCGATGCGCATTCTGTTCAGCCAGACTGTTCCCTATCTACCTCATGAGTTCGGCGGCGGGCTGACGAATACCGACGCTCTATGCCGGGCTTTGATCGCGCGCCGACACGAGGTGATGGTGCTGTGCAGAGATCTTCGCAGCGGGCTCACGCGGCTGATGCCATGGGCGCGCAAGGTCGATCTCGGCTATCCGGTCACGCGCGTCGACGATCCGCTTGGCGCGGTGCGAGACGTATGCCAGAGCTATCGGCCCGATCTCGCCGTGGTGCAATTCGGCGATATCGCCGGCATGGTCGCGGCGCTGAAGTCGGCGGATATCCCTGTTCTGGCTTACCTGCACGACACCGGAACGGTCGCACAGGTCAAGGGTGGCGCGGACGCCTACGCGGCTTGCTCAAGCAGCGTCGCCGCGGCGCTACGCAACATCGACATCGAGGCCACCGTGCTGCCCGTGTTGATTGATCCGGCCTCCTATCGGGTCCCCGCGCCTGGCAATTTGATCACCTTCGTCAATCCAATTCCGCGCAAGGGAATCGAGATCGCCTTCGAACTGGCGGCGCGGAGGCCCGAAATCGGCTTCCAATTCGTCGAGGCATGGCACTTGCGCGCACGGGTTCGCAAATATCTGCAGCAGAGGATCGCCCATCATGGCAACATCCAGTTGCGTCCGCCGGTGCGGGACATGCGCCAGATCTACGCCAATACACGGCTGATCCTTGCGCCGAGCCTTTGGGAGGAAGCGTGGGGACGGGTGATTTCTGAAGCTCAGGTCAGCGGCATCCCGGCTCTGGTCAGCGACAGCGGCGGCATGCCCGAAGCGGTCGGCGCCGGCGGCGTCGTCGTGGCACGCGATGCGCCGATCGGAGAGTGGGCCGCGGCGCTCGACAAATTGTGGTTCGATGAGGATTTCTACCGGCAAACATCCAAATTCGCGCTCGACCATGCAGCGCGCCCGGAATTTTCCGTCAACGCCATCGCCCATCGCTTCCTCAATCTGATCCAGGGGCATGCAACGCGTCGATGACGACACTATCGGAGCGGCTGACCATCACGCGACGTTTCTTTCGGGAGAAGTATCCATTCGCCTGGGTGCTGGCGGGCTTCTTCGTGCTGCTGGTTTTCTACGGAAAATCGATCACCCAGAATTACTACTATCTTCTGCTGCTTGTGCCGTTTCTTCTGGCGATCACCGCTGCGGAGGCGAAACAGCTGGCGCGGAACGGTGTACTCATCGCACTCGCCGTCTACTTTGCGACGCTGTGGTTTTCGCTGCTCTGGAACGGGCACACCACTCCGGCGTGGACGATATACTACGCGCGAAACCTTCTGGCTGAATTGTCCTTTGTGACGCTGATCGCCTGGCTTCTTGAACACGACCGCAACCGCACAGAACTCCTGGCGAGCCTCTCGTTGGGAGGGAGCCTTTTCATCGCACTTGTCCTGTCCTTATGGGGACAAACGGAGTTCGTCGGCGGCCGGTTGACGCTGTTCATGTGGTCGAACTCGAATACCGGAGCGGCTGTGACCGGCGTGGCGACGCTGTTGCTCGTCAGCGCCTTGTTGAATTGCCGGAACGGGCCGCTGCGATATCTGATTGCAGTTCTGCTGTTCGGACTCTCGATCGAGATCGTTTTTTCGCTCAGTCGCGCCACCCTTCTGGCTGTGATCACCGCCTGCTTCGTTGCCCTTCTCGCACGCCGATCTCTGAAAGCCTTGTTGCTGTTGACCATCCCCCTGCCGGTCGTCATGGCTGCCGCAACTGCCGCGGGGTTCATTCAACCACTGAATTATCTCACGAGAGGCGACTCCGCACGGTTCGAGGTCTGGCGAGCATTCTGGCAGCCGATCTCGGAGCATATTTGGCGCGGCATCGGGATCGATCGGCAATTCGCGCTGGTGTTCGAGATCGCGGGATCGCCCATCGACAATCCGCACAATATGTTTCTGATCGCTCTGTTGTATGCGGGGATTCCCGCGTGCCTTGCCTGGGCTGGCGTTCTGTTCGTGATGGTGAAGTCGGCGGTGCCGATCGCTTGGCGTGGCGGGGACGTGCTCGCCTTGAGTATGGCTGTGTACGTGTTTGTTCATGGTTTGGTCGAGGGCGTGCTGCTGGTCGAACTTGCCAACTGGCAATGGATCTATCTGCTGCTGCCGATCGGCTGCGTCGCAACCGCCGCATTCCGCAACGAGGCTGCGGCGGCTTCGCGTTCGATCGAGGCCAAAGCTTGATTCACGCCGACCCGGCGGGTCTCTGAATGCCCCCTTGCCCAACGGCTCCCGCGAGAGCGGCGCGGCCGGAGCGGGTCGGATCGGCGTTTTTCCGAGTTCGATGTGTTTTTCGAGCGGCGTTCGGCCGCGGGTGTTGCGACGGGTTTCGCACCCCAATCCATCCAACCGCGACTGACGGGTCACGGATCCAGTTTGGTCAGTGCAGATCGCCGATCTTGGCGACCTCCGATCCGGCGGCGTTCAAGCGACCTTGCGTTTGCGCGGCGTCGCGGTCGTCTTCGCGGATTTCTTGGACGCGGTCGGTTTGACAGGCGTGATCTGCGCCAACGACTGCGCAAGCAGCTCGCGTTGAGCGGTCAGCCAGAAGCCTTCAGCGTTGCCGTCCGGGCGGCCGGCGTCGTTCCAGAGATGATAGGCGCGCTCGCGGATCGCCTGTTCCAAATCCTGCATCGAATACTCCTGTTGCGTTGCGGGAGACGATGCCGACGTGCGGTTAATAAAATTTGAATCGGCGGAATTTGCAGCGCGATGCGTGCGCCTGTCAAATGACGTGCAACGACGGGACGGCTGGCGATCGCGACGCCACTTGCTACCGGCTGCGCGCGATGGTCACAGCCCCATCACAACCACCCACACACAACCACCCACGCCTCCGCGTTCTCGCGGCGCGATGCGCCCGAGGTTTGCGCCGTTCGTTTCGCCCTCCTCGAGAAGAGGGCGCGCGGAACGCCGGGTGCCCGATGCACCCGCGGCCTCGTGTGCAAAGTGAAAAAGCACACGAGTTCGAAACCACGGTCACACCGGAGAACATCCGGCGTTCCGCGCGCGGTGGGTTAACGCCTATTTCGCGCTCTCCCCGGTGGACGGCTGTTTCGCCACCGCTCGTGGGTGATTGAGAGATCCCCGCTGTCGGCATCAGGCCGGGGCCTCCACCTCCCACATGACGTCAGCATCGCGACGTCAGGACCACGCGACTTCGGCCGTCCGCGTTCGGCGTGTCGTCTGCCGGGCGGGTTGCGGCCGATCCCGCAACGCCGCTTCGGCCGACGCCGACTGCGTCCACCGCCTCCCGCCCCGCGGATCGTGACGATCGCGAAACGCCCCTCTCATTGGGGCGGGATGAGCGGACTATAATCCTATTTCGATGCGTCTGTCAAGCGACGCTTTCGAGCGCGTCCGGTTCCGATCCGCAGCCGGCCGCGCCGACGCTGAACGCGACCGGGCGCTGACGATGGCGGCGCGCGCGAAATCCGTGGCACCGCGGCCGCAAAGGGCGCACGATGGCGCCACCAATGCCGCGCGACGCGAATCGCAAGCGGTTCCGCCGTCGCGATCGGCAGCAGACGTCCTCAATCCCAGTCGAACAGGAGACCACGATGGCCAAAGGCGAGCAAAAGGGTAATCGCGAGACCAAGAAACCCAAGAAGGAAAAGCCCAAGACCATCGCCGCCGCCCCGAGCCAGAAGACCGGCGGCTGGCAGCCGACGCAGGGTGGCACCGGCAAGAAGAAGTAACAGCGCACGAGACGAGCGCGCCCGCGGACGGGCGCGTCACCTCTCGTCCGTCATTCCGGGGCGCGAGCGTAGCTCGCGAACCAGGAATCCATCATCACCGCGATCCGTGATGAATCGCAGCGCCGCGACTTGTCGCGATCTGTAGCCCGAATGAGCGCAGCGACATCCGGGACGGCGATCGCATTCTTCGTAGGGCGGGTTAGCCGAAGGCGTAACCCGCCGAACAGCCGCAGGGCTTGTCTCGGCGTAATGGCGGATGACGCTGCGCTCATCCGCCTTACGGGCTCTGGTGAGTACCGCGCAGCGATGGCTTGACCGCGATCGACCATCGCCGTATTCTGGCCAGATAATCTAGCCAGAAAGATCCGCCCCATGGCCGAGCGCAGCTGGTCGGTGCAGGACGCCAAGAACCGCTTCAGCGAGGTGGTCGAGGCGGCACGGCGCAGCCCGCAGACGGTGACCAAGCACGGCAAGCCTGCCGTCGTCGTCGTCGATGTGACCGAATACCAACGCCTGCAACAGCTCGAACGCGCCCACGCGCCGTCGTTCGCCGATGTGCTGCTGGCGATGCCGCAGGACGACCGCGACTTTTCGCGCGCCGACGTGCGCATGCGCGATCTCGATCTGTGATGTTTCTGATCGACACCGTGACGCTGTCCGAACTGCGCAAGCGGCAGCGCGACCCGCAGGTCGTCGCGTGGTTCGAGCGGCAGCGAACGGCCGACCTGTTCCTCAGCGTCATCAGCATCGGCGAAATCGAGCGCGGCATCGCGCGGCAGCGCACGACCGACCCGGACTTCGCACGCGCCCTCGCCGCCTGGCTCGACCGCGTTCTGACCGTCTATGGCGAGCGGATCGTCCCGTTCGATCTGCGCGCGGCCCGGCGCTGGGGGGCGCTGAGCGCCGCACTCGGCAACGACAGCGCCGACCTGATGATCGCCGCCACCGCACTCGAACACGGACTCACCGTGGTGACCCGCAACGTCTCGGATTTCGCACCGACAGGGGCGGCGGTGGTCGATCCGTTCAGTTCGTAGGGCGGGTTAGCCGAAGGCGTAACCCGCCGAACAGCCGCAGGGCTTGTCTCGGCGCAATGGCGGATGACGCTACGCTCATCCGCCCTACGGGCTACGCCGAACCTTAAGATGTCGCCTCTTCAACGCTTGCTCGCCTGCCCATCAATGACTATTTTGCAGTCATTGACTGATGGAGGCCGGCATGGCGGTGATGACGATCCGGAACATCGACGACGCCATCAAGCAGCGGCTGCGGGTGCGCGCCGCCGTCAACGGGCGCTCGATGGAAGACGAGGCGCGAGACATCCTGCGTTCGGCGCTGTCGACCGACGAGCCGCGCGCGCGCAATCTCGCGCAAGTCATCCATGAGCGGTTCGCGGCGACGGGCGGCGTCGACCTCCCCGACACGCCGCGCGAGGCGATCCGGCAGCCGCCGGATTTCGGCGAATGATCGTCCTTGATACCAACGTCATTTCCGAGCTGATGCGTCCAAAGCCGGATGCCGCGGTGATGGCATGGATCGGCGAACAACCGATCGCCGGCTTGTTCACCACGAGCTTGACGCAGGCGGAGATCTTCTACGGCCTGGCGCTGCTGCCGGAAGGACGCCGCCGCGACGACCTGATCGCCGCCGCGCGACCGATCTTCGAGAGCGACCTCGCCGGTCGCGTGCTGCCGTTCGACACCGACGCCGCAGACGCCTACCCGGCCATCGCGGCGAGCCGGCGACACAGCGGCCAACCCATCAGTCAGATCGACGCCCAGATCGCCGCCATCGCCCGCTCCCGCGGCGCCCGGCTGGCGACGCGCAATGTTGCGGATTTCGCCGAGTGCGGGATTACGGTGGTTGATCCCTGGAGGGGGAGGTAGCGGTCCACGTAGCTTGGATGAGCGCAGCGACATCCGCGACAGCAAGCGCATTCTTCGTAGGGTGGGCTAGCCGAAGGCGTAACCCGCCGAACAGCCGCGGGGCTTGTCCGGGTGCAATGGCAAATGACACCGCACTCGGCCGCCCTACGGGCCGATGAAGTTATCATCGGCCGCCCGCCGAACTGGAGACTGCGGGCAACATCAATCCCTCTGCCAGGTATCACGATACTACAAGTCCAAAACAAAGCGAAATCTCGCATAAAGCTATCAATATCTTCAAATGCCGCTTAACAGTGTTCCCGAATTGTTCTATATTTCAGCATGACCAAGAAAATTACCTCCAGCCAGCTCTTGGGAGAAATCGGCGAGACTTCGGTTCGTCTGCGCTTCCTTCACATCGGCTTCCAATTCGACGGGCGCTCGCGCCTGGAAGCTGGGGTCGATGGAATTGCGGAGGTCATGGACAAAGGTAAGCCTCTGGCCCGAATGATTGCAGTTCAGGTCAAAGCCACCGAAGCAGCGCGATACACCTCTGAAGATGAGACCAGCTTCAGCTACCTATTACGTTCAACCGACTTGGCGTATTGGAGAGGATCGAACCTTCCTGTAATTATAGTTCTCTACCGGAAATCAGATGATACTTTTTATTGGAAGGAAATTGCCGGCAAGGTCGACGATGACGATCGTAGACTTCAATTCGATAAGATCGTTGATGTACTAGATGAACGCGCCGTCGATCGACTGGCCGCTCTAACCGTCCCAAAAGCTGGATTCGGTTACTATGTCCCCCCAATTGGGGGCGGCGAAGACGCGCTGGTTAACATCCTGCCAGTGCAATACCCATCAGAATTATTCGTCTCGTCTACTCCTTACACGCCCAAGAAGGCGGCTGCGATTCTTCTAGAAGGAGACGAACCTCGCTTCGATTGGGCAATCAAAGGCGAAACATTCTGGTCATTTAGCGACCCCCGTGAATCAGTCTGCCGCCACATTGTCGATCCCGATCAAGTGGAAGCGATAGCAACATCTTTCCTAGCATTTCACGAAGATAGCCACGAACGGAATAATTTCTCTTTCTTGCTGCGCAAGACGCTGGACCATCAATTTCGCAAAGACCTATCATGGGATAAAGAGCGAAAGATATATTACGCTCGCGCCTTCTCAGAAAACACACCGCGCTCATTTTCTTACGGGGCATCGAAAAAGAGAACTTCAACCGAAATAGTGAACGTGTCCGAGAACAAAATTGAAAAGAGCAAGATCGATTTTGTTCGGCACCACGCCTTCATCCCGCGATTTGAATTACTCTACGATCAATGGTACCTTATTGTTAGCCCTACCTATTTCTTCACAACTAATGGATTTATCCCGCATTCCTATCCATCCGCACTGTTAGCTGGCAAGAAACGGCTGGACAACAGCGCATCGCTACGAGGGCAAGTCATTATGTGGCATCGCTTTCTGACTCAGTCCGAGCGCGATCAAGAGAGCCTCTTTGCAACACCGGCACCAGAGCAGCGATTGAGGTTTGGCGAGCCTCCTACGGTCACTCTCTCAACGCGAGTACCTGAGGACGTTTGGGGAGCTCAAAAGAGGCGCACCACTGAATCAGATGATGGACAGGAGCGCATGTTCGGATGAGATTCGAAACGAAGATATTCGACGAACCCCACCTTGAGTTTGGTGACAAACATCATCATCCGGACCCCCGACTAGGACTGTTCGAAGCTGGACCTCTTCAAACCCCTTTAGGAGACGCCATTAAAATCGCAGTTGTTGGCAGCGCCAAGACTGTGGAGAATACGAAGGAATTTCTTGCGGACGCATCGGCCGGCTTTACCGGCAGCGGCGAGAAGCATCCTAATCTACATCCAGATTTTCCTGGCCTGGGAAATAGAAATCCCTTCCGCTGCAAATTCGAAATCGAGGAGGGGGCGACGGCGGCAATTTCTCAGTCCAAAATTGATAAGATTAGGAAAGAGCCCAATCACACAAAGGCCGTGGAATTAGCTGTCGATGAGATCGTTCAACAGCTTGAGACTCTCGACGAGAGCAGCCGCCGCCCCCACGTGGCGATTATCGCCTTACCCGTCGAACTGATCGAGCGCGTTTGGAATGCGAAGGTCGATTCCAAGGCCACAGTCGAGAAGGATGATAGTGGCGGCTCGGACGCGCCAGACTTTCGCGGAATGCTCAAAGCAAAAGCGATGGGGCTTAGCTTTCCGATTCAGATCGTGTGGGAAGACGTACTTGATGAGAGCGCCAAGATTCCCCTGAAGGTCAAAGAAAGTCGATCCAGAAAGATCCAAGAGCAAGCAGATCGAACATGGAATCTCCTTACCACGCTTTATTACAAAGGGACTGGACGCATCCCTTGGCGAAAGATGCCTCAGGACGGCGAGTTCAGAGCTTGCTATATCGGCATTAGCTTCTACCGCGAAGTGGGTGGCCAACAGCTATTCACAAGCGCGGCGCAGATGTTTGATGAAAGAGGTCGCGGCTTTATTCTCAGAGGAAAGCGATCGCAGACTGAGAGTCGAGGGCGCCATCCTTACATGACTCGGGAGGACGCCTTTGAACTCATCCGAGATGCACTGTCGGCCTACAAGAACCACCACAAACATTACCCTGCACGTGTCATAGTCTTCAAGACTTCTCAGTTTCGAGAAGAAGAGGCGGCAGGCATTTTTGACGCGATTGACGAAGCGGGCGCCGAACTTCGTGATCTCGTTTGGATCCAGGAATCATACTCCGTAAAAGTACTTCGGGATGGAAACTATCCAGTAATGAGAGGAACTTTTGTGGAGCTGGACGGAAAGGGCCTACTTTATACAAATGGAAGCATTCCTTACTATGGGACTTATCCAGGTCAGTACGACCCGCGCCCACTTCTGCTTTGCCCATACCAAGGGAGTGACAGCACAGTCGCACAGATCGCAGGAGAGGTATTGGCTCTAACCAAAGTCAATTGGAATTCCACACAAATGAATCAGAAGTTACCAATTCCAATTCGCGCTGCCCGTGCAGTTGGCGAAGTACTGAAGTACACAACAAATCAGAAGATCAGCTCGGACTACGCTCGCTATATCTAACAGCTCAGGTGAAAAGCGCCTCTACTTCGAACACCTTGTCGCGGTCGATTTTTCTAGCTAGCGAAAAGCCCCGGAGCATCGCTCCGGGGCTTCGTTTTTCCGATGGATGGCCTGGTCAAGCCCGGCCATGACGCTGTGCGATAACGACAGCGGCAGTGCGAGATGGCGGCGAGCGCAGCGACCGCCGCCCTCCCCCATCAATACCGATAATGATCCGCCTTGAACGGGCCCTCGACCTTGACGCCGATGTAGTCGGCCTGGTCCTTGCGCAGTTCGGTGAGCTTGACGCCGATCTTGGCGAGGTGCAGGCGCGCGACCTTCTCATCCAGCGACTTCGGCAGGACGTAGACTTCCTTCTTGTACTTGCCGTCCTTGTTGTTGGCGAACAGTTCGATCTGCGCCAGCGTCTGGTTGGTGAACGACGCCGACATCACGAAGGACGGATGGCCGGTGGCGTTGCCGAGGTTCACGAGGCGGCCTTCGGACAGCAGGATCATCCGCTTGCCGTCCGGGAAGGTGATCTCGTCGACCTGCGGCTTGATGTTGTCCCACTTCAGGTTCTTCAGATGCGCGATCTGAATCTCGTTGTCGAAGTGGCCGATGTTGCAGACGATGGCGCGATCCTTCATCGCGCGCATGTGCTCGATGGTGATGATGTCCTTGTTGCCGGTGGCGGTGACGAAGATGTCGGCGATCGGCGCCGCATCTTCCATGGTCACGACCTGATAGCCTTCCATCGCCGCCTGCAGCGCGCAGATCGGATCGACTTCCGACACCATCACGCGGGCGCCGGCCTGGCGCAGTGACGCCGCCGAGCCCTTGCCGACGTCGCCGAAGCCCGCGACCATCGCGACCTTGCCGGACATCATCACGTCGGTGCCGCGGCGGATGCCGTCGACCAGCGATTCACGGCAACCATAGAGGTTGTCGAATTTCGATTTGGTGACCGAGTCGTTGACGTTGATCGCCGGCCACAGCAGCGTGCCGGCCTTCTGCATGTCGTAAAGGCGATGCACGCCCGTGGTGGTTTCCTCGGAGACGCCACGGATGTTCTTGGCGATCTCGGCGAAGTAACCCTTCGGCTTGTCCTTGAGCTGCTTCTTCAGCAGCGCGAAGAAGATCACTTCCTCATCGGAGCCGGGCTTGTCGAGGAACGCGGTGTCGCCGTTCTCGGCGCGCAGGCCGAGATGGACGTACATGGTGGCGTCGCCGCCGTCATCGAGGATCATGTTCGGGGTGCCGCCGCCGTGCCAGTCGAACATCCGGGCGGTGTAGTCCCAATAGTCCTCCAGGCTCTCGCCCTTGATGGCGAACACCGGAATGCCGGCGGCGGCGATCGCCGCGGCGGCATGGTCCTGGGTCGAATAGATGTTGCAGGACACCCAGCGCACGTCGGCGCCGAGCGCCGTCAGCGTCTCGATCAGCACCGCGGTCTGGATCGTCATGTGCAGCGAGCCGGCGATCCTGGCGCCCTTCAGCGGCTGCTTCGGGCCATATTCCTCGCGCGTCGCCATCAGGCCGGGCATTTCGGTCTCGGCCAGCGAGATTTCCTTGCGGCCGAACTCGGCGAGGCCGATGTCCTTGACGATGTAATCGGTGAACTTGGCGGTCATGAGTACTTTCCTGAACGGAGTAATTCGGAAACGTCGATACGAAGCGAAATCGAACGTTTTGTGACGAACCGCAAACGAAACGTCATCCTGAGGTAGGCGCACGCTCGAGCGGGACGATGCTTCCTCGAATCATCATCCCGTTCGAGATTCCTGTCCGAGCATGATCTTTTCCGAAAACCGGCATCCGCTTTCCGGGATCATGCTCTCGTGCGCGCCTCGAAGGAGCGCTGCGGGCACTTCGCTGGGTCATCCGTCGAGGCTCGCCGAACACGGCGAGCACCTCAGGATGACGGCAGACGCCTCCCCGGCGATCGGCCGGAGAGGCGGAACGTCTTCTTAAACCGCGCGCTTCAGGGCGTCGGCAAGATCGGTCTTCTCCCAGGAGAAGCCGCCGTCGGCGTCGGGCGTGCGGCCGAAATGGCCGTAGGACGAGGTCCGGGCGTAGATCGGCTTGTTGAGGTCGAGATGGGTGCGGATGCCGCGCGGGGTCAGGTCCATCGCCTCGGCGACCGCCTTCTCGAGCTTGTCTTCCGAGACCTTCCCGGTTCCGTGGGTGTCGATGTAGATCGACAGCGGCCGCGCCACGCCGATGGCGTAAGCGAGCTGCAGGGTGCAGCGGTCGGCGAGGCCCGCGGCGACGATGTTCTTGGCGAGATAGCGCGAGGCGTAGGCGGCCGAGCGGTCGACCTTGGTCGGATCCTTGCCCGAGAACGCGCCGCCGCCATGCGGGGCCGCGCCGCCGTAGGTGTCGACGATGATCTTGCGCCCGGTCAGGCCGGTGTCGCCGTCGGGGCCGCCGATGTAGAACTTGCCGGTCGGGTTGATATGCCAGATCGTCTTGTCGGTGATCCAGTCGGCCGGCAGCGCCTGGCGGACATAGGGCTCGACCCGCTCGCGGACCTGGGCCGAGGTCATGTCCTCGACCAGATGCTGGTGCGACACCACGATTTCGCGGACGCCGACCGGCTTGCCGTTCTCGTACTGGATGGTGACCTGGCTCTTGGAGTCCGGGCCCAGCACCTTCTCCTTGCCGGAATGTCGGGCTTCCGAGATCAGCCGCAGGATCTTGTGGGCATAGAAGATCGGCGCCGGCATCAGGTCGGGCGTCTCGTTGGTGGCGTAGCCGAACATGATGCCCTGGTCGCCGGCGCCCTCTTCCTGGTTGGTGCCGGGCTGCAGCGCGTCGACGCCCTGCGCGATGTCCGCCGATTGCGGATGCAGCAGGATTTCGATGTCGCAGGTCTCCCAATGGAAGCCTTCCTGCTCGTAGCCGATGTCCTTGATCGCGGCGCGGACGACGCTCTCGATCTGGTCGTTGGTCACCGAGGCCGGTCCGCGGGTCTCGCCGGCGATGACGACCTTGTTGGTCGTTGCGAGCGTCTCGCAGGCGGCGCGGATCGCCCAGGGGCTGATCCCCGCCTTCGGCCCCTCGCGGAAGAACAGATCGACGACCTCGTCGGAAATCCGGTCGCAGACCTTGTCCGGATGTCCTTCCGACACCGACTCACTCGTGAACATGTAAGACGCGCGCATCACCAACCCCTGTATCCGCCGGATCCGGCGGCGCTTTCGTGAATGATATCCCTGAAATGTCAGTCGCGACGGCGCGAGATGACGTAGGATTCGTCGTAAAACCAGAGCCCGCTGTGCTTGCGCAGAACTTCCCTGGTAGCATCGAGATACTGGCCGCCCTGGGTCATCTCGGTAAGCCGATCATCCTCGATCTGCGCGACATACACCGCCGCATTCCAGGCTGCAAAGGCCGTCGAATTGCCAATCGACCCGGTGACCTCGTTTGGCAGGGCTTCCATATCATAACGAAAGATCGACCGGCTATCCGCATATGCGTTAAAGTTGAGGTCCCTTCCGGCCGATCCGAGCTCGTATTTGACCGCACGTAGCAGTTCGTGGCGGCTCACTGAGAACGGGTTTTCCTCCGGCCACACCGACTGGACGATTTCCAGCCCCGGATCGTGCCCGTGGGAGTGAATTCCGATCAGCCGCCCCCCCGGCCCGCAACGCACGCGCCAGCGGCGCGATGATGCGTTTGGCGCGAAAATTCACGCTGGATTTGGCCCGATAGGGCTGCGAGGCGATGATCAGGTCGAAATTCGCCTCGGTCCGCCCTGCCCGCGGGATCACCGAATCGAGCAGGAAGCGATGGTCCTCGCGATACAGAACGATCGCCACCGGCCGCTCATAGACCGGCATTCCGGAGCGCGGGCTGACGCTGGCGCGCCAGTTTTCCTGCAGAAACGGCGCCAATTCGGCGATCTGGGTCTCAAACTCGCCGGATGAAGCGCCGCGCAACGGCACTTCATGCCAGATCATCCCGGCCGCCGCTGTCGGCGAGGCCGGCGTCAGCCATGGCGCTTCGGCGTAATACATATTGGTGAGAACAAAAACCGTCGCCGGGTGCTCGAACAGCCGGTCCGGGACCTTGTCGAGCGTCAGGCGGACGTCTTCAACGCTGAGTTCCTTGCCCGCAACATAGAACGGCATATGCGGGAACCGGCCATGCATCGCACGCAGAACGCGCGCCAGCACGGTCCCGTCTCCGCAGCCGGCGTCGAACACGCGCAGCGCGGGCGGCCGGGGATGGATGCTGGCGAGTTCCAGCGCGACCCGGTCGGCGACCACCCGCTTTTCGCTGCAGGTGTGGACGAACAGCAGATACTTCTGCCGATTCTCGAAGAACCGGAAGTTGCCGCGGGCGTCGCGCCGCTCCGGCGGCACCACCAGCCCCCGCGGCGGCGGCGCGGTTCCCAGCCCCGCCGCGACGAACGCCTCGATCCGCTCCAGCGTATCGACGGTGATGCGTTTGCCCTCGCGCAGCCGCTGCACCAGCTTGCCGTCATTGACAGCGCGGCGGCCGAACGTGGTCTCGGCCATGCCCGCCTGACGACAATAGTCGGAAATCCGGCTGAGGAGCTGGTCGTTTTTCATCATTCGGCGGTGGGCAGAACGGAATCGGACAGGAAGCGCACCATCACCTGCCCACCGCCGGAATGCAACCGGGCGATCGCCGGACAAAACCTCGGCCACCCCCATGGAATTCATGCACCGTCATTTGGAAACACTGGTCTTTCTGCTAAGAGGCCCCGGCGCCGACGATCCGCCGGGCGTGCCAGCAGAATGAGCGTATGATGCGAATAGCGATGATCGGAACCGGCTATGTGGGGCTGGTGTCGGGGGCGTGCTTTGCCGATTTCGGCCATCACGTCGTCTGCGTCGACAAGGACGCCGACAAGATCGCCGCGCTACATCGGGGCGAAATCCCGATCTATGAGCCGGGGCTCGACGAACTGGTGGCGGCCAACGTCAAGGCGGGGCGACTCGGCTTCACCACCGATCTGAGCGTGCCGGTGGGCGAAGCCGAAGCGGTGTTCATCGCGGTGGGCACGCCGTCGCGCCGCGGCGATGGCCATGCCGACCTCAGCTACGTCTATGCAGCGGCGCGCGAGATCGCCGCCGCGCTGAAGGATTTCACCGTCGTCATCACCAAGTCGACCGTGCCGGTCGGCACCGGCGACGAGGTCGAACGGCTGATCCGCGAGACCAATCCCGAGGCGGATGCCGCCGTTGCCTCCAACCCGGAGTTTCTGCGCGAGGGCGCGGCGATCCGCGACTTCAAGTTTCCCGACCGCATCGTCATCGGCACCTCCGACGAGCGCGCGCGCAAAGTGCTCGGCGAGATCTATCGGCCGCTGTCGCTGAACCAGGGGCCGCTGATGTACACCGAGCGGCGCACCGCCGAGCTGATCAAATACGCCGCCAACGCCTTCCTCGCGACCAAGATCACCTTCATCAACGAGATGGCGGATCTGGCCGAAAAGGTCGGCGCCGACGTGCAGGACGTCGCCCGCGGCATCGGCATGGACAACCGCATCGGCGCGAAATTCCTGCACGCCGGCCCCGGCTTCGGCGGCTCGTGCTTCCCCAAGGACACCCGCGCTCTGGTCAAGATCGGTCTCGACCACGAGGCGCCGCTGCGGATCGTCGAAGCGGTGCTGGCCGTCAACGAAAACCGCAAACGCGCGATGTCGCGCAAGGTTCTGCATGCGCTCGGCGGCAGCCTGCGCGGCAAGACCGTCGCGGTGCTCGGGCTGACGTTCAAGCCGGACACCGACGACATGCGCGAGGCGCCGTCGATCCCGCTGGTGACCGGCCTTCTCGACATGGGCGCGACGGTGCGCGCATTCGATCCCGCCGGAATGGCGCAGGCGCGCGAAGAATTGCCGGATATCACCTATTGCACCGACGCCTATGACTGCGCGCAGGGCGCCGACGCCCTCGTCATCGTCACCGAATGGGTCCAGTTCCGCGCGCTCGACCTCGCCAGACTGAAGCAGACCTTGAAGCAACCGGTCATCGTCGATCTGCGCAACGTGTACCGCCCGGAGCAGATGGCGGAGCACGGCTTCGTCTATCACGGCATCGGCCGGCCCTCGTAAGGGTTCGGCTCGGACGACGACGCGGTCGAGCTACCCGTCGCGGCGGGTCTCGCCGAGCGCCGGATGCGCGAGATAGGCGAGCAGTTTCATCTCGCGGCGTCCGCGCGTCACGGTGTCGAGCACAAGGCCGGACGAAACCGACAGCACGGCGACGATCATCAGCCCCATCGACAGCACCGCGGTCGGCAGCCGCGGCACCAGGCCGGTTTCGAGATAGGTCACGATCACCGGCGTCGCGAGGCCGAGCGACAGCATCACGAGGCCGAGCGAGATCGAGCCGAAGAACCGCAACGGCTTCTCCGAGCGATACAGCTTCAGGATGGTGCCGAGAATGCGGAAGCCGTCGCGCCAGGTGTTGAGCTTACTGAACGAACCGTGCGGCCGCTCGAAATACGGCGTCTCGATCTCGCGCACCGGCATCGCCAGTTCGAGCGCATGCACGCTGAGCTCGGTCTCGATCTCGAAGCCGTCGGACAGCACTGGGAAGGTCTTGACGAAGCGGCGCGAGAACACCCGGTAGCCGGACAGGATATCCTTGAAGGCCTGGCCGAACACCGCCGAGAGAAACCCGGTCAGCAACAGATTGCCGGTGCGATGGCCGGGACGCCAGGCGCCGCGTGCCTGATCGATCCGCGATCCGACCACCATATCGAGATGCTCGTCGATCAGCGCTGCGATCATCTTCGGCGCGCTGGCGGCGTCGTAGGTGGCGTCGCCGTCGACCAGCAGATAGACGTCGGCGTCGATGTCGGCGAACATCCGCCGCACCACCTGCCCCTTGCCCTGCCGCCGCTCGCGGCGCACCTCGGCGCCGGCCTCGCGTGCGACCTCGGCGGTGCGGTCGGTCGAATTGTTGTCATACACGTAGATCGCGGCGTCCGGCAGAACGCGGCGGAAATCCGCGACCACGGTCGCGACCGCCGCCTCCTCGTTGAAGCACGGCACCAGCACCGCGACGCGCGGCTGGGCGGCGGCTTGCGGAAACTCTTGCTCGGCGAAATCGTGCAGCGCCTGCGCCATCGACGCGAGATCGCCGCGGATCGGGCGTCGGGTCTCTGGCGCTGCGGCCATGCGGCAATCCTTAAGCAATCGTTAGGGTTTGAACCCGGCGATGATAAGGACGCGCCGCTTAAGGAACTCTCAAGCGACACGATCGACCGAGGCACGCCATGCCGCAGGGCGCTATCTGCCCCAGACGTCCTGCGCCACTTCGACGGCGAGGCGCAGCTTGTCCCACTGCTCCTGCTCGCTGAGGATGTTGCCCTCTTCGGTGGAGGCGAAGCCGCATTGCGGCGACAGCGCGAGCTGCGCGAGCTGCGCGAATTTCGCCGCCTCGTCGAGCCGCCGCTTGATGTCGTCCTTCTTCTCGAGCTCGCCGAACTTCGAGGTGATGACGCCGACCACCACCACCTTGTTGCCCTTCGGCAGGAAGCGCAGCGGTTCGAAGCCGCCGGCGCGTTCGGAGTCGTATTCGAGGAAGTAGCCGTCGTAATTGATGCCGGCGAGCAGCGTCTCGGCCACCGGCTCGTAGCCGCCGGACGAAATCCAGGTCGAGCGGAAATTGCCGCGGCAGACATGGGTGGTAATCACCATGTCGGACGGCCGCTCGGCGATCGCGTAGTTGATGACCCTCGAATAGATCTGCTGCAGATTGTCCGGATTGTCGCCGCGCTCCCGTGCCTTCTGCAATTCGTCCTGCGAGCACAGATAGGCCCACACGGTGTCGTCGAATTGCAGATAGCGGCAGCCGGCGTCGTAGAACGCCTTCACGGCTTTGCGATAGGTCCTGGCGAGGTCCTCGAAGAAGCCGTCGAGATCGGGATAGACCTCGCTGGAAATCGCCTTGCGGCCGCCGCGGAAATGCAGCACCGCCGGCGACGGGATCGTCATCTTCGCCGTCACATGCGCGATGTCGGCATGCCTCTTCAGAAAGCGGAAATGCTCGAGCATCGGATGGTCGTCGGGGAAATCCAGCTTGCCGATCACCCGGATCGAATCGTTTCGGGTCTGCACGCCGGCGAACTGAATTCCGGTGTCGGGATGGTACAGCTCGCAGCCGGTGAGATGGCTGAGGAAATCGAAATGCCACCAGGAGCGGCGGAATTCGCCGTCGGTGGCGAGCTTCAGTCCGATCGCCGACTGCTTGTGGACGATCTTCTCGATCTCCATGTCCTCGATCCTGCGCAAATCGGCGGCGGAGATTTCGCCCTTCTCGAGCCTGGCGCGCGCGTCCTTGATACTCTGCGGACGCAGCAGGCTGCCGACCTCGTCGGCTCGGAACGGGGCTTTGGTTCTCTGCATCGATTCACTCCCAGACAGGATCAGCTTTTTGTGCCGGCGGCGCCAGAAACGCCGAGGTAGCGCTCCAGCGTTGCGGGGTCGTCCTTCAGCGCCGCGCTGGTCGCGTCATGCACGATCGCTCCGCGCTCCAATATCACAACGCGATCCGCGAGCCCGAGGATTTTTCGCGCGTTCTGTTCGACGATGATCGTGCAGATGCCGCCGGACCGGGTGATCGCGCCGAGCGCTGTTAGCAATTCGTCAACGATAATCGGAGCCAGCCCCTCGGTCGGCTCGTCGAGCAGCAGCAGTTTCGGATTGAGCGTCAGCGCCCGACCGATCGCCAGCATCTGCTGCTCGCCGCCCGAGAGTTGATTGCCGAAATTGCCGCGCCGTTCTTCGAGCCGCGGAAACATCTGGTAGATCCGCGCCACCGTCCACGGACCGGGCCGCGCCACCGCGGTCAGGTTTTCCTCGACGGTGAGCGACTTGAAGATGTTGCGCTCCTGCGGCACCCAGCCGATCCCCGCGCGCGCCCGCTGATCGGGCCGCATCGTGGTGACGTCGACGCCGCCGAGCGCGATCCGGCCGGAGAATCGTCGGGTGACGCCGACGATCGAGTTGATCAGCGTGGTCTTTCCGGTGCCGTTGCGGCCGAGCAGCGCCAGCGCCTCGCCGTCCTTGAGCGCAAGCGACAGCTCAGGCAGCACCACGGCCTCGCCGTAGCCGGCGCGCAGTTTCTCGATCGACAACAGCTCAGACATTTGGAAGCTCAGACATCTGGAAGCTCAGACATGGGCGTCCTCGCCGAGATACACCGCCTTGACCAAGGGATCGCGCGCGACCTCGTCGGGCGGGCCTTCGACCAGCAGCGCGCCGGACACCAGCACCGAGATCCGGTCGGCGAAGGAGAACACCAGATCCATGTCGTGCTCGATCAGCAGCACGGTCACGTCGCGCGGCAGGTTGGCGACCACGGCGAGAATATCGTGGCGCTCGCTTTCGGGCACGCCGGCGGCCGGCTCGTCGAGCAGCAGCACGCGGGGCCTTGTGGCGATCGCCACCGCGATTTCCAGCAGGCGCTGCTTGCCGTAAGGCAGCCGGCCGGTCGGCTCGTTCATCACGTCGAGCAGATGAAAGCGCGCAAGGTTCTCGGCGATCTCGTCGTTGATGTCGGTGCGGGTGCCCATCCGCCGCCACCAGTCGCCGCCATGGCCGGAACGCTCCGACACCGCAAGGCCGATCGTTTCGAGCGGCGTCAGATCGGCATAAAGCTGATTGATCTGGAATGTTCGCGACAGCCCGCGCAGCACGCGCTGATGCACGGGCGTATTGGTGATGTCCCGGCCTTCGAGCAGGATGCGGCCGCCATTCGGCTTCAGCACCCCGGTGAGCAGGTTGATCACCGTGGTCTTGCCGGCGCCGTTGGGGCCGATCAGCGCATGGCGCGCGCCCGCCTCGACATTGAGCGAGAGATTGCGGGTGACGTTCAGTCCGCCGAAATGCTTTTCGAGCCCGATGGTCTGCAGCGCCAAGGTCATGTTGCGCCTCCGCCCTCCGCCTTGGATCGGCGCAGCGCCCGACGCGGCACGAACATCACCCAGCGCTCCAGCCGCTCACGGCCGATCAGCACGATCGTGACCAACACCAGCCCGATCCAGAACTGCCAATATTGCGGGGTGATGGTGGAGAAGAACTCCTGCAGGATCTTGAACACCACCGCGCCGATCAGGCCGCCATAGAGATAGCCGGTGCCGCCGAGAACCAGCACCAGCACCAGATCGGCCGAGCGCTCGAACGAGAACACGTCAAGCGAGGCGAGCTGTGTCGTCTGGGCGAACAGCCCGCCGGCAATGCCCGCATACAGCGCCGCCAACGTATACACCGCGACCAGCCGCCGGTTCACCGGAATGCCAACGGCCGAGGCGCGCAGCGGATTGTTGCGGATCGCGCGCAGGCTGAGCCCGAACGGCGAATGCACGATGCGGCGCGCCAGCAGGAACATCACGAACAGCACCGCGACGCTGTACCAGAACCCAGTCTTGCCGAAGAGGTCGAACTCGAACAGTCCGAGAATCGGCTGCATCACGATGCCCTGCAGGCCATCGGTGCCGCCGGTGATGTTCGAGAACCGTTCCGCCAGCGCCTCCATCAGCAGCGCGATGCCGAGCGTCACCATCAGCCTCGTCAGGTCGACGCCGCGGATCACCAGGAAGCTGGTGGCAAAGCCGAGTACGGCGGCGGCCAGCCCCGCGACCAGCAGCGCCAGCACCGGCTCGCCGACGATGCCGTGCAGCGCCAGCAGGCCCGCGGCGTAAGCGCCGACGCCGAAGAACGCGGCGTGACCGAGCGAGACGATGCCGGCGTAACCGAGGATCAGATCGAGCGACAGCGCGAACAGGCCGATCCGCAGAATTTCGGTCATGATCAGATAGCGCGACGGAAACAGCAGGCCGCAGCCGATCAGAACGATCCAGAACACGACCTCGCCGGCGTGCCACCGCGCGGTTCGGCGGGCATGGAAGCCGACATTCTCCGAGGGCGTCGTCATGCCGGTCATCGCGTAGCCGTGCGGCCGAACAGGCCGTTGGGGCGCCAGATCAGGATCACGATCATGATGGTGTAGATCATGAACGGCCCGAGCTTCGGCAGATAATATTTGCCCGCGACGTCGCCGATGCCGAGCAGCAGCGAGGCGAGGAAAGGCCCGGTGATCGACGACGAGCCGCCGACGGTGACGACGATCAGAAAGTAGATCATGAATTTCAACGGGAAGTGCGGATCAAGGCCGAGGATTTCCGCGCTCAGCGCACCGCCGAAGCCGGCCAGCCCGCAGCCGAATGCGAAGGTCAGCGCAAACACCTGCGGCACGTTGATGCCGAGGCCGGACGCGACGCGCGGGTCGTCGACCGCGGCGCGCAGCCGACTGCCGAACCGCGTCTTCGCCAGCGTCAATTGCAGCGCCACCGTGAGCAGCCCGCAGATCACGATGATCATCAGCCGGTAGCGGCCGATGCCGACGCCGAACAGATCGATCTGGCCCTGCAGCGCTTCGGGTAGTTTGATGAACACCCGCGACGATCCCATGATGAAATCGACCGCGGCGACCGACATGAACACCAGGCCGACGCTGAACAGCACCTGGTCGAGATGCGAGCGATCGTAGAGGTGGCGATACAGCAGCCGCTCGAACACCGCGCCGATCAGCGCGCTGGCGAGAAAGGCGATTGGCAGCGCCGCGAAAAACGGCCAGCCCATCTTGTTGACCAGCACGGCGCAGACATAGCCGCCGGCCATCGCGAAGGCGCCGTGCGCAAGGTTGACGAAATTCATCAGCCCGAGCGTCACCGCCAGCCCGCACGCCAGCACGAACAGCAACATGCCGTAGGCGACGCCGTCAAAAAGGATGGTGAGGAAGGTCATGACGCTTGCGATCACTTCGAGTTCGTCATTCCGGGATGCGCCCCTTGGGGTGCAGACCCGGAATCCATAGTCACCGACCGGGATTATGGATGCCGGGTTCGTGCTGCGCACGCCCCGGAATGACGAACGTCAAATCCGAGTTGCGTGACTTAGAACTACTTCTTCGTCTTGCCGGGGTCTTTGACGGCGTCGAACTTGGCGAATTCGATGTTGTAGAGTTCGCCGTCGACCTTTTCGACCTTGCGGATGTAGATGTTCTGGACGATGTCGCGGGTTTCCGGATCGATCGAGATCGGACCGCGCGGGCTTTCCCACTTCATGCCTTTCATCGCCGCGATCAGAGAATCGCCATCGGCCTTGCCGCCGGTCTTCTTCAGCGCCTCGTAGACGAGATGGATGCCGTCATAGCCGCCGACCGCCATGAAGCCCGGCCGCTGCCCGAACTCCTTCTTGTAGGCGGCGACGAACTCTTTGTTCATCGCCGAGGGATGCGCCGCCGAGTACATATGGGCGGTGACCACGCCGAGCGCGGCGTCACCCATGCTGTTCAGGAGATCGTCGTCCATCACGTCACCGGGACCGATCACCTTGATGCCGCTCTTGTCGAGGCCGCGCTCGGCAAACTGCTTCATGAAGTTGCCGCCCTGGCCGGCCGGCACGAACACGAACATCGCATCCGGCTTGGCGTCCTTCATGCGCTGCAGGAACGGTGCGAAGTCCGGATTGGCGAGCGGCACCTTGATCTCTTCGACGATCTCACCGCCGCCGGCGGTGAAGCGCTCCTTGAAGAAGGCCAGCGCGTCGTTGCCCGGGGCATAGTCCGAGGTCAGCGTCGCGACTTTCTTGATGCCGTTCTTCGCCGCCCAGTCGCCGATGATGATCGAGGACTGCGCCAGCGTGAACGAAGTGCGGACGATATAGGGCGAGCGTTCGGTGATGATCGAGGTGCCGGCGGCCATCACGATTTCCGGCACCTTCGCCTGGGTGGCGAGCGGCGCCGCGGCGAGCGCGGCCGGCGTGATGCCGAAGCCGGCGATCACATTGACCTTGTCGTTGACGATCAGTTCCTGGGCGAGGCGCTTGGTGTTGTCCGGAATCGCGGCGTCGTCCTTGAGGATCACCTCGATCTTCTTGCCGGCGACGGTGACGCCATGCTTCTTGATGTACAGCTTGATCGCGTTGTCGATCTGCTTGCCGGTCGAGGCTTGGCCGCCGGTCATCGGCACGATCAGACCGACCTTGAAGGTGTCTTCGGCTTGCGCCGCCGCGATCGGGGCGCCCGTTGCGACGGCGATACAGGCGGCCTGCAGCAGTGTTCGTCTGCCAATCAGCATGAGTGTTTCCTCTTGTCCCGATGCCTCTCGTCCCGAGGCTTTTGCCCCGGTCCGTATCCTAGCCGAGGTGGCGCCGCGGTGTCTTGCAGGCTGGAGCCGGCTATCCGCGACCTAGCGAAGTCTCCCCGCGACGATCTCACCGCGCGACCCGTGGCAACGAATTGCCAAGGGTCTCGTGCTACGGTGGGGGTGCGAGGCCCCCAGCCTCCGACCAGAAATCCACGGCTTCGATCGGCCGATTGGTCACATCATTGCCATGGAAACCGGAATGATGGGTGCAATATCAGGTATGCCAATATCGGATGGAAGACATAACATCCCGCGTGATTGATCCGCCGCCGCGCGGCAGAGCCGGCCGACAATGCGAGCCGGCAGTGAACCAGGACGTCGAAAGCCCAATGCAGTTAAGTTCGTTGCGTCTATCGGTCGCTGCCGCCGCCGGTCTGATCCTTTGCAGTCTGACCGGATGTGGCACCATCAACGAGCAATTGACCGTCGGGCTCGCCGACTTCGTACCGCAATGGGCCGGCGGCCTGCCGGCGAACGCGCCGCCGCGCCCCGGGACGGCGAAATACGACGCTTACATGCGCGAGCAGGAAAGGCTGCGAAATCTGCCAGCGGCCGAACGCCAGAAGATCGAAGGGACCACGGCGACAGAGTCCGGGCAGTCGGCGCCGAGCGGCGGGCCTCTGCGTTGAGCGATCGCGGCCGGCGTCAACCGGCTCGATGAATGCGGTGACTCCAGCGACGGAGCGATAGAGATGCGCTGGTTCTTCGGCGTCCTTGCGGTGATTGTGGTCGGCATTCTGATCTATCTGGGATCAGCGGCGACGTCCCTGGCCGGCCTCGCCGCCGCTGCGCGCGCAGGCGACGGCGCTGCGGTGATCGCGCGCACCGACGTCAAATCGCTGACCCAATCACTGGCGGACCAGATCGTGACTGCGTATCTCGACCGCATCGGGCAGACTCGTCAGGTTCGGCCGATGGAGCGAACGCTGGTGCGGGGCGCAGGGCTCGGATTAGCCGAGGCGATGATCACGAAGATGCTGACGCCGGAGCATCTGACCCAGATTTTGAAGACCGGCGGTCTCGACGCCGATCCGAGCTTGCCGTCGTTCGCCGGCGTGCCGAAGCTGACGGATATCGACACCGGCAATGTGCTGTCGCTGCTGCAGCGGTTCCGATTCATTCAGCCGGTCGAATTCGCCATCCGGATCAGCGAAAGCTCCGATCCCGACGCCTACAGCGCGATCAAGCTGCATTTCGACGGTTCGGGATGGAAGATGTCCGGGCTGATCCTTCCCACGGCTGTTGCCCGCGATCTGGCTGCCGCTCTGCCGGCCAAGTAGTCCGGGATCGGAACCTCGGCGCGGCCTTCAATCCGTGAACACCACGGTCTTGCGGCCGTTGAGGATCACCCGGTCATCGAGGTGATAGTGCATCGCGCGGGCGAGCACCCGCCGCTCGATATCCCGGCCCTTGCGGACCAGATCCGCAGGGGTGTCGCGATGGCTGATGCGCTCGACGTCCTGATCGATGATCGGACCTTCATCCAGCGTGCTGGTGACGTAATGCGCGGTCGCGCCGATCAGCTTGACGCCACGATCAAACGCCTGGTGATAGGGCTTGGCGCCCTTGAAGCCCGGCAGGAATGAATGGTGGATGTTGATACAGCGCCCCGCCAGACGGCCGGCCATCTCGTCCGACAGGATCTGCATATAGCGCGCCAGCACCACGAGATCGGTCTTGGTCTGCGCGACCAGCGCGGTGATCGCAGCCTCCTGCTGCCGCCGCGTCTCCTTGTTCACCGGCATGTGGTAGAACGGGATCTCGCCGAAATCGAAGCCGCTGAAGGTTTCACGCGGATGGTTGGAGACGATCGCGGTGGGGATCATCTGCAGTTCGTCGATCCGCCAGCGATAGAGAATATCGGCGAGGCAGTGATCCGACTGTGACACCAGCAGCATCACCCGCCGGCGAGTCGCACGATCCCGCATGTGCCAGCCCATCGCGAACTTGACCGCGACCGCGCCGAAGCCGGTGCGCAATTCCGCCAGCGGCGCCACGCGCTCGGCCGCGTTGAACACCACGCGCATGAAGAAGTGGCCGCTCTCTGTGTCGTTGTACTGCTGGGCGTCGAGAATGTTCTGTCCGTTCTCGAACAGAAAGGTCGTCACCGCGGCAACGATACCGGCGCGATCGGGGCAGGACAGGGTCAGAACATACTGATGATGGGGCATTGGCGATCTTGATAGCAGCGGCGAATGCGCTGGAACTCGGTTCGGGACCCTGCTCTAGCACCGCCGCGACGCCTGCGCCAATCCCGATCAAAGACGCAGGATCACCCAGCACGGCGCCCGGCGGGGTTTGGTTGGCCGGCTCGACGGCTGTGGCAGTCTGAGCTCGACCCCCGCGAGGAAGCGGAGTTCGCCCGGCGGCTCGCCGAGCCGGGCGCCGAGGCTCTGCGATGACCGATGGTCGCGATCAGTGACGCGACCTCGGCGATCGTCGGGTCAGCCTGCAGCTTTGACTTGACGCCCGCGCCCACGCCGCCAAGATGCGGACAACCAAGAAACAAGGTCGGGTGGAAATGCGGGCGCTACCCTTGTCGGAATTGCGCGTCGTGGAAATCGGATCCGGCGACGCGCTGGCTTATTGTGGGAAGCTGTTCGCCGATTTCGGCGCCGAGGTCATCAAGGTCGAGCCGCCCGGCGGCGATCCGGATCGACAGATCGCTCCGCTGGTCGATGCCGGAGGGCGACGCGAAAGCGCCACCTTCGCGTGGCTCAACACCAACAAATACAGCATTCTCGGCGACCTCGATCAACCCGACGACACCGCACGCATCGAACGATTACTTGCGGACAGCGACCTGCTGCTCGACGCGCGTCACCCGACAGCGATCGAAGCATCGCCGCTGTCGCATCGGCGTCTGCGCGAGGTGCAGCCCGGCCTTGCGATCACGTCGCTGTCCTGGTTCGGCGAGCACGGTCCCTATCGCGATTATCTCGCGACCGATTCCGTGTGTCGCAGCCTCGCCGGTCTGGTGAAACTGGTCGGGCCGGCGGAAGGTCCGCCGGTGCTGCCGCGCGACGGCCAGATCGCCGTGATCGCCGGCCTCACGGCGTTCATCCCGACCCTGGCGGGGCTCTACGCCCGCGCCGATCAGGGCGCGCGGCGATTCGCCGTCAACGCCTTCGAGGCGATGCTGCAGATCACCGAATTCGATATCGCACTGGCGCTGGAAGCGGGCTCCACCCGGCCGCGGATCGGGTTGAACCGGTTCGGCCGGGGCTTTCCGGTCGGCAACTACGCCACCAAGGATGGCTGGCTCGGCGTCACGGTGGTGACTCCGGCGCAATGGCTCGGCTTTTGCGCAATGATCGGCCTGCCCGAACTCGGCCCCGACCCGCGCTACTCCGCGACCGCGGATCGCTTCATCCATGCCGACGAACTCAACTCGATCATCCGGCCGGTGCTGATGCACAAGACCGCGCTGGAATGGTTCGAGCGCGGCATCGAATTGCGGCTGCCGCTGGCGCTGGTTCCGGACATGGCGCAGTTGCTGGCGCAGCCGGTGATGCGCGAGCGCGGAGCCTTCGCGAAGGTCGAGATCGGCGCCTCGTCGTTCGACGCGCCCGTGCTGCCGCAGCGTCTGACGAAATCACCCTGCAAGCCGAACGGCCGCGCCCCCCGCGCCGGTGAACACAATGACGCGGAGCTGTCGCCGCGCCGGCGCACCGCCGAACGTGCCGTCCGCCCGAACGAAGCTCTGCCGTTGTCGGGCATCCGCATCGTCGATCTCACCATGGGCTGGGCGGGACCATCGGCTGTGCGTCAGCTCGGCGATCTCGGCGCCGATATCATCAAGGTCGAGTCCTGCCAATATCCGGACTGGTTTCGCGGCACCGATCCACGCGGGCCTTACCACCCCGAACGGACCTATGAGAAGACCTACTGGTTCCAGACCATGAACCGCAACAAGCGCGGCATCACGCTGGACCTCACCACCGACGACGGGCGCGCCGTGCTGAAGCGGCTGCTCGCGGGCGCCGACGCGGTGATCGACAACTACGCGGCCGATGTGCTGCCGCGGCTCGGCCTCGACGTCGCCGCGATGCAGGCGATCAATCCGCGCCTCGTCGTGGTGACGATGCCGGCCTTCGGCATCACCGGCCGCTGGAGCGCCGCTCGCGCCTATGGCTCGACGCTCGAGCAGGCGTCGGGCCTGCCGTCGGTGACGGGCCGCGACGGCGATCCGCCGACCATGCTGCACGCGGCGCTCGGCGATCCGGTCGGCGGACTGAACGCCGCCGCCGCGCTGATGCTCGGGCTGATGCATCAGAAGCGAACCGGCGAAGGTCAGCACATCGACCTCTCGCAGGTCGAATGCATGCTGCCGATGCTGGCGTCATCGATCATCGAGCAATCGGCGACGGGACACACCAGTCCACGGATCGGCAACCGTCATCCGCGCTTTGTGCCGAGCGGCTGCTTTCCCTGCGCCGGCGACGATCAATGGGTCACGCTGGCCGTGCAGACCGACGCGCAATGGAAGGCATTATGCAGGGTGATGCACCGGCCCGACTTCGCCGCCGATCCCTCGCTCGCCACCGCGGACGGTCGTCGTGCCGACGAGGATCGCATTGAGATCGCAGTCCGACACTGGACATCCAGTGTGCGGCCGGAACTCGCGATGGTGACGCTCCAGGAGGCCGGCATCGCCGCAGGGGTCGCTCGGCTGCCGATCGATCTGGTCGGCGATCCGCATTTGCTCAAAACCGGACATTGGCAACCGGTGGTGCGCCGGTTCATGGGCGCGCATCTGTTGCCGTCGGTGTCCTATCGCGAGGACTTCGCCGACCTGCCCTACCCGATCGAACGACTCGCGCCCACGCTCGGCCAACACAATGACGAGGTACTGCGCGAGCTTGGACTAAGCGACGCCGAGATCGAAGGCCTGCACGATCGGGGTGTGATCGGAAATGTAGCAACCACGAAAAAGAGCGGCGGCGTTAGGCTTGCGGCGGAGTAAGGTTGCCGGCCGCGTTTGACCATGACGCGGCAGAGAAGTCCGCCAAGGTCGTTTTGCCCCGGCAGAGCGAGGCAGACCTCGCGAGCAAGCATCCGACGTTTGGACGCAGCCACGTAGCGAACGCCGTCTTGCTGCGGAACCGTCATTGGACCAGTATGCGACCGAAGGAGCGTAACCGGCGGGTTGAAACCGCTGACCGATTTGCGCTAACACCGATCCAAGATCAAGAACCCAACAGGGGATTCAGGGAGGACCACGATGAAGAGACTTCTCGCAGCCGTCGCGATCGCGCTGCCGATGCTCGGCTCCGCGGCGATGGGCCAGGAAACCGTCAAGATCGGCTATATCGATCCCTTGTCCGGCGGCGGCGCCAGCGTCGGCGAAGGCGGGCTGAAGACCTTTCAGTTTCTCGCCGAAGAGCTCAACGCCAAGGGCGGCATCCTCGGCAAGAAGGTCGAAATCGTCCCGCTCGACAACAAGACCAATCCGCAGGAAAGCCTGATCCAGGCCCAGAAGGCGATCGACTCAGGCGTCCGCTACATCACCCAGGGCAACGGCTCGTCGGTCGCCGGCGCGCTGTCGGACTTCATCACCAAGTACAACGAGCGCAATCCCGGCAAGGAAGTGCTGTACTTCAATTACGCCGCGGTCGACCCGGTGCTCACCAACGACAAGTGCAGTTTCTGGCATTTCCGCTGGGACGCGAACTCCGACATCAAGATGGAGGCGCTGACCAACTACATGAAGGATGCCCCCTCGATCAAAAAAGTGTACCTGATCAATCAGGACTATTCCTTCGGTCAGTCGGTTCGAACCCAGGCCAGGGCGATGCTGGCCGCGAAACGCTCCGATATCCAGATCGTCGGTGACGAACTGCATCCGCTGCTGAAGATCACCGACTTCGCCCCCTACGTCGCCAAGATCAAGGCCTCGGGCGCCGACACCGTGGTGACCGGTAATTGGGGACAGGATATCGCGCTGCTGTTGAAGGCGGCGGCCGACGCGGGTCTCAAGGTCAGCTGGTACACCTACTACGCCGGCGGCGCCGGCGGCCCGACCGCGATCAAGCAGACCGGGCTCAACCATCAAGTGTTCCAGATCACGGAAGGCTTCGCCAACGTCGATCACAAGACGTCGCAGGACTTCGAAAAGGCGTTCCGCGCCAAGGTCGACCTGAGTCTCTGGTATCCGCGCGCGGTCAATGAAATGCGGATGTTCGCTGCAGCCGCCGAGAAAGCCAAGTCGCTGGATCCGGTGAAGGTCGCTCAGTCCCTCGAGGACATGAAGTTCGAGGTGTTCAGCGGCGGCGAAGGCATGATGCGGAAGGACGACCATCAGTTCTTCCAGCCGATCTACATCTCCTCGTTCGGCGAGATCAAGCCGGGTCAGTTCGACGAAGAGAAGACCGGCTGGGGCTGGAAGGAGGTCGCCAAGATCGACACCGCCAAGACCGTTCTGCCGACCACCTGCAAGATGGAGCGGCCGTAAGGCACTCCCGTCATGCCCGGGCTGGTCCCGGGCATCCACGCCTGATGGTGTGGAGACGCAACAGACGTGGATGGCCGGGACAAGCCCGGCCATGACGAAATCATGTCGTCACCCGGCCTTGGAACACCATGCTCGAGCTGATCGTCATCTCCACCCTCAACGGCGTGCTGTTCGGGATGCTGCTGTTCCTGATGGCGAGCGGCCTGACCGTGATCTTCAGCATGCTCGGCGTGCTGAATTTCGCCCACGCCAGCTTCTACATGCTGGGCGCATTCTTCGGCTTTCAGATCAGCCGCTGGTTCGGCTTCTGGCCGGCGCTGTTGTTCGCGCCGCTGCTGGCCGGCGCGATCGGCGCCGCGGTCGAACGGTTCGGCCTGCGCCGCGTCCATCGCAACGGCCACGTCGCCGAACTGCTGTTCACCTTCGGCCTCGCCTTCGCGATCGAAGAGATCGTGCAGATCATCTGGGGTAAAAGCCCGGTCGATTTCCGGCCGCCGGCGTTGCTGGACTTCCCGGCGTTCACGATCTTCTCGACCAACTACCCCGCCTACAAGATGTTCATGCTGGCGGTGTCGATCGTCATCTTTATCGGCCTGTTGCTGGTCCTGAAGAAGACCAGGGTCGGCCTGATCGTGCAGGCGGCGCTGACCCACCCGCACATGGTCGGCCATCTCGGCCACAACGTCGAACGGATCTTCATGCTGGTGTTCGGCGTCGGCACAGCGCTCGCCGCCGTCGCCGGTGTCATCGCGGGTCCCTCACTGGTGACGCAATCGAACATGGCCGGGCTGCTCGGCCCGATCCTGTTCGTCGTCGTCGTGGTCGGCGGTCTCGGCTCGCTGCCCGGCGCCTTCATCGCGTCGCTATTGATCGGCCTGGTGCAGACCTTCGCCGTCTCGATCAACGGCTCGCTCGCCTCGGTGTTCGGACCGCTCGGACCGGACCTGGCGCAATCCTGGCTCAGCGACATCTGGAACGTGACGGTCGCGCAGATCGCGCCGATCATGCCTTACCTGCTGCTGGTGCTGATCCTGATCTTCCGGCCGATGGGGCTGTTGGGAACCCGCGAAACATGACCGACCTCGCCTCCCGCGTCGCGCCGCCGCGGCCGGCTTTGTCCGACCGCCTCAAGTTCTATGGGATCTGGATCGCGACAGCGCTCACGCTGCTGCTGTTGCCGAAGATCTTCGCATCCGGCGGATCGCTGACCACGTTCAGTCTGGTCGGGATCTCGATCATCTTCGCGCTGTCCTACAATATCCTGCTGGGCCAGACCGGGATGCTGTCGTTCGGCCACGCGGTGTATTACGGGCTCGGCGGCTTCCTCGCGATCCACGCCATCAATCTGCTCGGCGGCAATAAATGGCCGATCCCGCTGCCGCTGGTCCCGCTGATCGGCGGCGTCGCGGGGCTGTTCTTCGCGGCCCTGATCGGCTGGGTGATGACCCAGCGCTCGGGCACCGCCTTTGCGATGATCTCGCTCGGCCTCGCCGAACTGGTCGCCTCCTCGGCGCTGATCCTGCGCACCTTCTTCGGCGGCGAGGCCGGCATCTCGGCCAACCGGACCAAGCTGTTCAAGCTGTTTGGGCTGAACTTCGGTCCGCAGATCCAGATCTATTATCTGGTCGCGGCCTGGACCCTGATTGCGATCATCGCGATGTATGCGCTGACCCGCACTCCGCTCGGACGAATGTGCAACGCGGTCCGCGACAATCCCGAGCGGGTGCAGTTCGTCGGATACGATCCACATGTCGTCCGCTATCTGGCGTTCTGCTTCTCCGGCTTCTTCGCCGGCATCGCCGGTGCGCTCGCCGCGATCAATTTCGAGATCGCCAATTCCGCCTATCTCGGCGCCGTGCAATCCGGCACCGTGCTGTTCGCGGCCTATATCGGCGGCATCGGCTTCTTCATCGGCCCGATCGTGGGCGCGATCTTCGTGACCATCCTGTCGCTTGGGCTCAGCGACCTCACCCACGTTTGGCAGTTGTATTTCGGCCTGTTCTTCATCGCTGTGGTGATGTTCACGCCGGGCGGCATCACCGGCCTGATGATGATGCACCGGCCGCTGCTGCGCGCCGGCATGCTGACGCAGATGCTGCCGAGCTATCTGCTGGCGGCGCTGCCGACGCTGGCGCTGGTCACCGGCCTGATGCTGATGATCGAAACCACCGTGCACTACACCGTCAATCCGGGCGAGAGTCCGCACATCAAGGCGTTCGGCATCCCGTTCAACGCCGCGAGCCCGCTGACCTGGACCATCTCCGCGGTGCTGATCGTGGCCGGCTTCGTCCTGGCGCGGCTCGCCTGGGCGCGTGTCGGCCACACCTGGGACACCACGCTGACCGCCGCCCGCGCCAAGGTACACGCCCGATGAGCAACGCGATCGAACTCCGCGGCGTCGAAAAGAGCTTCGGCATCACCAAGGTGATCCAGAACATCAGCCTGAGCATCGCACAGGGCGAGCGCCATGCACTGATCGGCCCGAACGGCGCCGGCAAATCGACCACCTTCAACCTGATCAGCGGCTATATGCGGCCGACCTCGGGCAGCATCCTGCTGCGGGGCGAGGAAATATCCGGCTTGCGTCCGTTCCAGATCAACCGCCGCGGGCTGTCGCGCTCGTTCCAGGTCACCAACGTGTTCACCAACATGACCGTGTGGGAAAACCTGCGCTGTGCGGTGCTGTGGGCGACGGGCCACCGCTACGCGTTCTGGAAGAACGTCGACAAATTGCCGGAGGTGCGCGAGCGGACCGCGCAGATCCTCGAGGACATCCACCTCACCTCGCGCCGCGACATGCCGGCCGGTCTCCTCACCTATGCCGAGCAGCGCGCGCTGGAGATCGGCATCACCATCGCCGGCGGCGCGAATGTGATCCTGCTGGACGAGCCGACCGCCGGCATGAGCCACGCCGAGACCGAACGCGCGGTCGCGCTGATCCGCCGCCTCACCGAAGGCCGGACGCTGCTGATCGTCGAGCACGACATGAGCGTGGTGTTCGGCCTTGCCGACCGCATCTCGGTGCTGGTCTACGGCCAGGTGATCGCCTCCGGCACGCCGGAAGAGATCCGCGGCAATCCGAAGGTCAAGGAAGCCTATCTCGGCGAGGAGGCAGCCTGATGCTCGAGGTCAAGGATCTGCACGCGTATTACGGCAAGAGCCACATTCTGCAGGGCGTCGACATGCATATCGCCGCCGGCGAAGTGGTGAGCCTGCTCGGCCGCAACGGCGTCGGTCGCTCCACCACGGTCAAGGCGATCATGGGCGAAGTGCCGCCGCACGGCACGATCATGTTCAAAGGCAAAAACATCGCCGGCCTGCCGAGCCACAAGATCGCGCATCTCGGACTCGGCTACGTCCCCGAGCATCGCGACATCTTCCCCGGCCTCACCGTCCGGCAGAACCTGATGCTCGGCGTCAAGAATCCGCGCAACCCCGGCAAATGGCGGCTCGACGACATGCTCGACATGTTCTCGAACCTGAAGGAACGCGCCGATACCGCGGCCGGCGTGCTGTCCGGCGGCGAGAAGCAGATGCTCACCATCTGCCGCACGTTGATGGGTGATCCGGAACTGGTGATGATCGATGAGCCGACCGAGGGACTGGCGCCGATCATCGTCCAGCAGGTCGGCGACCTGATCGTCGAGATCGCCCGCCGCGGCGTCGCCATCCTGCTGGTCGAGCAGAAGCTGTCGATCGCCATGCGCATCTCGCACCGGGTCTATGTGATGGGCCACGGCAAGATCGTGTTCGAAGGTACTCCGGGAGACCTCAAGGCCAACGAGGCGGTCCGCAAGGAGTGGCTCGAGGTCTGAGCCCTTCGAGATCTGAGCCCTCGCGCGCAGCTTTCCGATCCAAGGCATGACTTTCAGCCGCCGCGGCCGATATGCTATCCGATGCCCCGGGAAGGCCCGGAATCCCTTCGGATGACCGCGAGAGTTCCCTGGGGATCGTGATGGCGGATGCTGAGCGACAGGACGGTCGAACGACCGGCCGTCCAATGGCCAGTGCGCATGTGCAAAGTACAGCGCAGCCGGTCAGCGGCCGGGCCGCCCGCGCCACATGGTGGCCCGAAGCGCTGGCCTTCGTGATTGTCCTGAGCGCTGCGATCGCCATCGCCGCTTGGATGTTCGCGGAGTACGCGCGCGCGCCGGATCTGCTGTGGCGCGTGTTCTATCATGACCGCAACTCGCATTACAGTTTCGGGCTCGACCTCGCATTGGCGATGCGTCATCTCGACCCCGCCTGGTTCTTCAGCGAGTTGGAAAAGGCCAAGGTGTGGCCGCCATTCCACGGGTTGGTGCTGAGCGTCGTCCTGCTGATCGGCGGCATCGACTATCGCCTCGGCATCGTGCCGAGCCTGACCGGTTGGGTCGCGACGATGGCCTTCGTCTGGCTGATCGCCCGCCGGCTGTTCGCCGACCGGATCGACGGACTGTTCGCCGCTGCAATCGCCACGACCCTGACCGCCGCCAGCCCCACCTTCCGGCTGATCAGCGCCGACGTGATGCTGGAAGGCCTCGGCGCCGGCCTCTCGGCTGCAGCGCTGTGGGCCTATCTGCGCGCATCCGCCACCCCCGACAGCGCCGCACGCTGGCGGCTGCTCGCGGTGATCCTCACCGCGCTGTTCTTCCACAAGGGCAATTACTGGGGGCTGCTGGTGGCGCCGATCGCGATCGCCTTCGCCTCCGAACACTGGCGCGCTACCGTCCGGGTTGCCCGCACGATTGGCCGGGTCCGGGTCGGCACTGCGCTCGCAGCGCTCCTCCGCCAGCCGCTGCTGATCCTCGCCGCGCTGGTGGTCGCGCTGGTCGCCTTCATCTACGCCCGCGGCCCGACGGCGATCGAACTGTTCGGGAAATCGGTGTCGCTGTATCCGCCCGAGAACCTGACGACGCTCGCCTATGCTTTGGTGTTTCTGTGGTGGACGTTGCTGTGGTGGCGACACAAGGAAGCGATCGACGCTGCGCTCGGCGTTCCCGGCCGCGCCATGCTGTACTGGCACGTCTCGCCGATCGCGATTTCGTTCCTGCTCCCGCACCGACTTTCGCGGTTCCTTTGGTTTGTCGGGCCAGCCAACAATCCCGATCCCAACGCCGGCCTGTGGCAGGGCGCACAGTTCTATTGGCAGGTGTTCGCCGACGGTTTCCACACCATGCCTTGGCTGGCGATCCCGGTTCTGGCCCTGGCGGTGATCGGTGCATTCGGACTTCCACGTCTCACGCCGGGCGCCCGCGCGGTGTTTCTGTTCGCGCTACTGGCCTGGGCCGGCGTGGTGATCCATCCGCAGCACCAGGGCCGGTTCATGTCGACCTGGGTGTTCGCGGTCTGGATCTGCTCCGGCGTCGGCGCCGGGCTGATCCTGGGCTGGATGCGGAACCTGTTGTCGCCTTGGGTGCGCGGCGTCCTTGCCATGGCCGCCGCCGCGTCGCTGCTGGTCGTCAATCTCGGCCACCCCATGCCGGAGGCTGCCTACACCTATGCGATCCACACCAAAACCGGCCCGAGCGACCTCAATCTGGTGCGCCCCTATCTGCCGGAGTTAGACGGCGCACGCGAAGTCGCGGTGTTCACCACCTTTGGAGGCAGCAAGCTGTTTGCGTGGGTGATCCGCGAGCATTGCCGTTGCAACCGGATCGTCGACGATCTGGTCCCGGCCAATCTCGGCTCGCGCGAGGAAGTCCGGCAGGTCATGACCGAGCGGATCGCCCGGTCGACCGCCGACATCATCGTCACCATCGACTCGCCGACCAGCCACTACCAGCTGCCCTCGGTCGGCTGGGTGTATTCCCGGATGGCCGGCATCCTCGACGCCATGGCCGAACAGACCCGCTTCGCGCGCGCGGCAACCTACGACCTGCCGGACGAACAGGCGCAGGCGACGATCTGGCGTCGGCGCTGAAACGCTTGCTCCAAGCCGTCGCACTGGAGCGTTTCGAGCGAAGTGGAAACCGGTTCGCGTGAAGAAAAACGCGTCAGAACAAAAAGCTAGAGCTCCGGTTCTGATCTATCAGAACCGGAAAAGCTCTGGAAAACGCTCAATGAGCTTCGTCCGTCAACGTCGGGCGACGTCGAGCAGATATCGGCCATAGCCGCTGTTCGCAATCGGCTTGGCGAGATTCTCGAGTTGCCCGGCATCGATCCAGTTCATGTGGAAGGCGATTTCCTCGGGACAGCAAATCTTGAGACCCTGCCGTTTTTCCAGAACGCGCACGAATTCGGCCGCATCCAGCAGGTTGTCAGGCGTCCCCGTATCGAGCCACGCAAACCCGCGGCCCATCCTTTCGACGCGAAGCTGCTTGCGTTCGAGATAGACCCGATTGACGTCGGTGATCTCGAGTTCGCCGCGCGCCGAAGGCGTCAGATTGGCAGCTATATCCACCACATGAGAATCATAGAAATACACGCCGGTCACAGCCCAGTTCGATCGTGGCGCGACCGGCTTCTCCTCGATCGAGATCGCCAACTGGTTTTCGTCGAACTCGACGACACCATAGGCGCTGGCGTCGCTGACCTGATAGGCGAACACGGTGGCACCTTCGCCATGGCTCGCCGCGCTTTGCAACAACGCGATCAAATCGTGGCCGTAGAAAAGGTTGTCACCGAGCACAAGAGCCGAGGGTCCGCCAGCCACGAAGTCGGCGCCAATGATGTAAGCCTGCGCCAGTCCCTCGGGGCGCGGCTGCTCGGCATAGCTGAACGACATCCCCCAGCGCTCGCCATCGCCCAGCAATTGCTGAAACCGCGGCAGGTCCGCCGGGGTCGAGATCACCAGGATCTCGCGGATGCCCGCCATCATCAGCGTGGATAGCGGATAGTAGATCAACGGCTTGTCATAGATCGGCAGCAGTTGCTTGGAGGCTGACACCGTCATCGGATGCAGGCGCGTTCCTGTTCCCCCTGCCAGAATGATGCCCTTGGAAACCCTGGTCATGTTGAAGCCTTTGGCTCAATGGCTGGCGCGCTGTGCGGCGAGAATCCGGTCGATGCAAAGCGGGAGCGGATCGGTCCAATTCGGGAGGCGGATGCCGTGACGTTCGGCGAGACGCGAGGTGTCGAGCCGGGAGTTGGCCGGGCGACGCGCCGGGGTGGGATATTCAGAGGTCGGAATCGGCTTGACGCGTGCTGACGGACCACCCGCGGCGGCCGAGTGAGCAAAGATTGCTTCGGCGAAACCGGCCCAACTGGTGTCGCCAGTGCAGCTCATGTGGAAAATGCCACGCAGTGCGCCATCGCTCGGGCGCGCTAACAAGTTGCGGGCCACCGCGACAACACAGTCCGCAATATCCAGGGCGCAGGTCGGCGCGCCCCGCTGGTCGCACACAACCGACACCTCGGCGCGACTGTCGGCGAGCATCAACATGGTACGGACGAAATTCTTGCCAAAGGGGCTGTAGACCCACGCCGTGCGCAGGATCGCGTGGTCAGGATTTGCGGCTGCAACAGCCTTTTCCCCGGCGAGCTTGCTGGCGCCGTAGACACTGAGCGGCGCCGGCGCATCGTCCTCGCGATAGGGCCGCGACAGGCTGCCGTCGAATACGTAGTCGGTGGACAGATGCACCACGGGGATGCCGAGATCGGCGGCGGCGGTCGCAACCGCGCCGGCGCCGGCTTCATTGATGCGGTAAGCCAGCTCGGCTTCTTTCTCGGCGAAATCGACCGCGGTATAGGCCGCGGCGCTGATGACCGCATCAGGCTGAGCAGCGCCGATCGCCTCCGCAACCGCAACCGGGTCCTGCAGATCGACGGCGGGACGGGCGATCGTGACGATCTCGATATCGGCAGGCGCACGCTCCAGCAGCGATTGGACCACTTGGCCGACCCGACCTGTCACTGCGAGGCGCATCGGCTACTCGAAAACGGGCGCAAGCGAGCGAAACGACGGCTGTCTCAAATCCTTGTCGGACAGAACCGCCTCGTCAGACCTGATCGGCCAGTCGATCGCCAGATCCGGATCGTCCCAAGCCACCCCCAGATCATGCGCCGGGGAGTAGTAGCTCGTGACCTTGTAGAGAACGTGGGTATCCGGCTCGAGTGTGCAAAAGCCGTGCGCAAATCCGACAGGAACGAGCAGTTGCTTGCCATTCTCCGCGGACAATTCCTCGGCGACCCATTTACCGAATGTCGGCGAGGAGCGCCGCAAGTCGACGGCGACATCCAGGATGCGGCCACGCAGGACGCGAACCAACTTGGCCTGAGCTGCCGGCGGGCTTTGGAAGTGGAGGCCACGGATTGTACCCGCCTCCGCCGAAAACGATTGGTTGTCCTGGACGAACTCGAACGAAATGCCATGCTCGACAAAGCGCCGGTGATTGTAGGTCTCGCAGAACGTCCCGCGCGTATCGGCAAAGCTCTTTGGAACGACGACCTTGACGGCCTCGATGGCGGACGGCGTGACAGTAAGCACAGATGTCCTCCTTAGGCTGCAGTCAGACGGTGATGCCGAGGCGCTCGCCGCGGTACGCACCGGAGCGGACCCGTTTCCACCAGCCCATATTGTCGAGATACCATTGAACTGTGTGGCGCAACCCGGTTTCGAAGGTATGGCGCGGCTTCCAACCTAGTTCGCGCTCGATCTTCCTTGCGTCGATGGCATAACGCAGATCGTGACCCGGCCGGTCGACCACAAATTCGATCAGCTTCTCGCGTGGACCGATCGCTGCGTCGGGCGCGAGCTCATCGACGATCCGGCAGATCGAGCGAACGACCGACATGTTGGTGCGCTCGTTGTCTCCGCCGATATTGTAGCTTTCACCGACGCCTCCGGTTTCGGCAACGAGCAGCAGCGCCTCGGCATGATCCTCCACATGAAGCCAGTCGCGAACATTCTCGCCGGTCCCATAGACCGGCAGCGGCTTGCCTTCCAGCGCATTGATGATCATCAGAGTAATCAGCTTCTCCGGAAACTGATAGGGACCATAGTTGTTCGAGCAGTTGGTCATCACCATCGGCAGGCCGTAAGTATGATGCCAGGCGCGCACCAGATGGTCGGATCCGGCTTTCGAGGCTGAATAGGGCGAATTCGGTCTGTAGGCCGTCTCCTCATTGAAAGAGCCGGACGGTCCAAGCGATCCAAACACCTCGTCGGTCGAGACATGGTGGAAGCGAAAACCAGTCTTGCGACCAGCCGGCAGCGAGCGCCAATGGTTTAGGGCCGCCTGCAACAACACGAACGTCCCGACAAGGTTGGTCTGGACAAATTCATCGGGACCGTCAATCGACCGGTCGACGTGACTTTCGGCTGCGAGGTGCATCACGATGTCGGGCGAAAACTCCGCGAAGACCCGGCGCATGGCCTCGACATCAGTAATGTCGACCCGTTCGAAGCTGAACTTCGGACTGGCCGACACCGGCGCAAGCGATTCCAGATTTCCGGCATAGGTCAGCTTGTCGACGACAACAACCTCATGATCGCTGGTTTCGATCAGTCGACGTACGACGGCCGAACCGATGAAGCCCGCGCCGCCCGTAATCATGAATTTCTTGGTCATTGACTCGAGTGCACCAGCTACCAGTCTACGCCCCAGGGAGTTGCCGGTGCTCCAGCAACCAGTGAGCCATCCGCGGCCCGCTGCACCAAGCAAGGATCATCCAAGGGAAAAGAATTAAGGCACCGGCAGATGAGCCAGACCCTCGCGACGATAACGTCCCACACCATAGCTCAGCTCATGCTGTGATGCAGCAACAAGCTTCCACAGCCGGCTGGAAAGCCCCTCGGCCAAGTGCAGAATCAGACGCGTCCTGAAGCACGATTGAGGTAATCAAGCGCGTCCCGATCCTCCCTCCTTGCGCTCAAGCCCATTTTCCAGACTAAAATAGTCGCATATCTTCGGCAACCCGCCTGTAGTAAATTCAGGGAAAGCGATAAGCTGCGGGATAAAGACCGCGGCAGGTAAAGCGCGGAAAGCGCTAGGAGCATCCCGCCACCACACAGCAATGCTGTGGCGAAAGGCGCTCGGGGAGGAACGGTTTGGAACACGCGTTGGAAGTGCGCAATGTGTCCCTGCGCTTTGGCGGCGTCCGCGCGCTGAGCGAGGTCAGCTTTGCCGTAAATGACGGCGAATTGTTTTCCATCATCGGCCCCAATGGCGCCGGCAAAACCTCGATCGTCAACTGCATCTCCGGCCGCTACCGGCCGACCGAAGGACATCTGTTCTATCACGGCCGCGATATCACCGCGCTGAAGCCGAACGCCCGCGCCCCGCTCGGCATCGGCCGCACCTTCCAGAACCTCGCCCTGTTCCACCACATGAGCGTGCTCGACAACATCATGGTCGGGCGCCACCATTTGCTGAAGAACAACTTTTTCACCGGCGCGCTGTACTGGCTCGGGGCGCGGCGCGAAGAGCTCGAACACCGCCACAAGGTCGAGGAGATCATCGACTTTCTCGATCTGCAGTCGGTGCGCAAGGCCACCGCGGGCACCCTCTCCTATGGCCTGCGCAAGCGCGTCGAACTCGCGCGCGCGATGGCGCTGGAGCCGAAACTGATCCTGCTCGACGAGCCGATGGCCGGCATGAACTTCGAAGAGAAGGAGGACATGGCCCGCTACATCGTCGACCTCAACGAAGAGTTCGGCATGACCGTCGTGATGATCGAGCACGATATGGGCGTGGTGATGGATATCTCCAACCGCGTCGTGGTGCTGGATTTCGGCCGCAAGATCGCCGAGGGCGACCCGGCCGAGGTGCTCGCCGATCCGCACGTCAAGCGCGCTTATCTCGGTGAGGAGGACGAAGTGCTGGTCGATCCCGACGATGCGCCGGACCATCCGCCGATTGCGGAGCGCGTGGCATGATCGACTACGCCGGCCGCGTCGCGCAAGCCGACACATTCCCCAAGCTGCTGCGTCTCAATGCCCGCGAGTTCGGCGGCGAGATCGCCTTGCGGGAAAAGGACCTCGGCCTCTGGCGCGTCTTCAGCTGGGCTGACTACCAGACCCGGGTCCATGATTTCGCGCTGGGAATGCTGGAACTGGGGCTGACCCGCGGCGACGTCATCGGCATCATCGGCGACAACCGGCCGGATTGGGTGGCGGCGGAGATCGCGACCCACGCGATCGGCGCAATGAGCCTCGGGCTGTACCGCGACGTGCTCGACGAGGAGGCCGCCTATCTGCTGACCTACGGCGCGGCAAAGCTGGTGTTCGCCGAAGACGAGGAACAGGTCGACAAGCTGCTCGGCCTCGCCGACCGGGTGCCCAACCTGGAGCATATCGTCTATTCCGATCCGCGCGGCATGCGGAAATACGACGACTCGCGGCTGATTCCGGCCGACCGGCTCGCCGCGATGGGGCGCGACCGCGCCGCCCGCGAGCCGGGGCTGTACGACAGGCTGGTGGACGCGACGCAAGGCGGGGACGTCGCGATCCTGTGCACGACCTCGGGCACGACCGCGCATCCCAAGCTCGCAATGCTGGCTGCGGGACGCATTCTGAAGCATTGCGCGACCTATCTCAGCTTCGACCCGAAGGGGCCGGAGGACGAATACGTCTCGGTGCTGCCGCTGCCTTGGATCATGGAGCAGGTCTACGCGCTCGGCAAAGGGCTGTTGTGCCGGATGAAGGTCAACTTCGTCGAAGAGCCCGACACGATGATGAACGACTTCCGCGAGATCGCGCCGACCTTCGTACTGTTCGCGCCGCGGGTCTGGGAAGGCCTTGCGGCGGATGTCCGCGCGCGGGTGATGGACGCCTCACCGCTGAAACAGCGGCTGTACGAGACCGGCATGAAAGCGGGGCTCGCCGCATTGGCGGAGGGCAAACATTCGGGCTTCGCCGACGCGGTGCTGTTCCGCGCGCTGCGCGACCGGCTCGGGTTCACGCGGCTGCGCTCGGCGGCGACCGGCGGCGCGGCGCTCGGCCCCGACACTTTCAAGTTCTTCCGCGCGATGGGCGTGCCGCTGCGCACGCTGTACGGCCAGACCGAACTGCTCGGCGCCTACACCTTGCATAGGCCGGATGAGGTCGACCCCGACACCACCGGTGTGCCGATGGGACCCGAGATCGAGATCAAGGTCGAGAATCCCGACGTCCAGGGCATCGGCGAAATCGTGGTGCGCCACCCCAACATGTATCTCGGCTACTACAAGAACGAGGAAGCCTCGGCCGCCGACATGAAGGACGGCTGGATGCAATCCGGCGACGCCGGCTATTTCAACGCCAAGGGCCAGCTCGTCGTCATCGACCGCATCAAGGATCTCGCCGAGACCTCGCACGGCGAAAAGTTCTCGCCGCAATATATCGAGAACAAGCTGAAATTCTCGCCTTACGTCGCCGAGGCCGTGGTGCTCGGCGCCGGGCGCGAGCGGCTCGCGGCGATGATCTGCATCCGCTACTCGATCATTTCGAAATGGGCAGAAAAGAAGCGGATCGCCTTCACCACCTATTCCGATCTGTCGTCGCGCCCCGAGGTCTACGAGATGCTGCGCAGCGAGGTCGAGACCGTCAACGCGACGCTGCCGGCCGCGCAGCGGATCTCCCGCTTCCTGCTGCTGTACAAGGAACTCGACGCCGACGACGGCGAATTGACCCGCACCCGGAAGGTCCGCCGCACGGTGATCAACGAGAAGTATGCCGACATCATCGACGGCATCTACGGCGGCAAGAGCGACATCCCGGTCGACACCGTGATCCAGTTCCAGGACGGCACCACCCAGCGCATCCGCACCTCGCTGAAAGTGGTCGACCTCGGCCTCCCCGCCCATGCGGAGGCGGCGGAATGATTGCATCGCTTCATGCGGCAGAGCCGATGACTGCGCCCTCTCCCCTTGTGGGAGAGGGCGGCCTCGGGGCCCGCCGCGGGCCCAGCCGGGTGAGGGGTCGTGCGCATCTTGATCGCACCCCCCTCACCCGCCCTCGCTTCGCTCGGGCACCCTCTCCCACAAGGGGAGAGGGAAAGACAACCTCATCCGCTTTCGGTTATCCCGCATGAATTCCCAGCTCCTGATCCAGCTTCTGGTCAACGGTCTCGTGGTCGGCACGCTTTACGGCGTGGTCGCGATGAGCTTCGTGCTGATCTACAAGGCGACCCAGGTCGTCAATTTCGCACAGGGCGAATTGCTGCTGATCGGCGCATGGGTGTGCTGGACGCTGCTCGCCAAATACCAGGTGCCATTCTATTTCGGCATGCCGATCACGCTCGTCTTCATGTTCGCGTTCGGCATCGCGATTCAGATCGTCATTCTCCGGCCGATGATCGGCGAGCCGATCATCTCGGTGATCATGGTGACGATCGCGCTCTCCACCGTGTTCCAGGCGGCGTTGAAATGGATCTTCGGCGTCAGCCCGCAGCCGTTCCCGCAGATCTTCACCAGCCAGTCGGTGTCGTTCGCCGGGCTGCAGATCCAGACTGTCTACGTCATGAGCCTGGTGGTCTCGATCGCGATGATGATCGGCATGGCCTGGTTCTTCCGGGTCTCGAAATACGGTCTCGCGATGCGCGCCACCGCGTTCAACCAGCAGGTGGCGCAATCGCTCGGCATCTCGGTGAAGAGCGTGTTCGCGATGGCCTGGGCGATCTCGGCGACTGTCTCCGCGGTCGCGGGCGTCGTGGTCGCGGTGGTCAACGGCGTGTCGTCGGGCCTTTCGGCCTACGGCATCAAGGTGTTTCCGGCGGCGATCCTCGGCGGTCTCGACTCGATCGGCGGCGCGGTGCTCGGCGGCATCATCATCGGCCTCCTCGAAAATCTCGCCCAATACGTCGACAGCGAATATCTGCACTGGGGCAATCTTTACGAGATCGCACCGTTCTACGTGCTGATCATCATCCTGATGATCAAGCCCTACGGACTGTTCGGCACCAAGGACATCGAGCGCATTTAGGCATCATCGCCGAAAAGCGGACACCGGTTTTCGGGCACGACTGTGCCCAGACACAAAGGGGCGTTGGAATGACTTCATTCAAGAGTGAGCGTCGGTAGCGCCCCATGGCCAATACGTCACTGATTCCCGCCGGCGATTTTCGCACCACATACGCCGCCGACACCACGATCTTCCCGACCAGGACGAGCCGCAATGCGGCGATCGTCGGCGTGATCCTGATCTGCTTCGCGCCGCTGGTGCTGAGCGGCTATTGGCTGAGCGTGCTGATCCAGATCGGCATTTTCGGCATCGCCGCGCTGGGCCTGAACATTCTGGTCGGCTTCACCGGGCAGATTTCGATCGGCCACGCGGCGTTCTTCCTGCTCGGCGCCTACACCTCGGCCTATCTCAACAACACTCTGCCGATCCCGGTGTTTTTCACGATCCCACTGGCGGGCGTAATCACCGCGCTGGTCGGCCTGGTGTTCGGCCTGCCGGCGGCGCGGCTGAAAGGGCTGTATCTCGTCATCGCGACGCTGGCGGCGCAGTACATCCTGATCGACTTCTTCTCACGCGCCGAATGGTTCTCCGGCGGATCGGTGCCTGCTTCCGCGAATCCGTTCTCGATCTTCGGCTATACGCTGCGGGGGGATAAATCATATTTCTACGTCGTGCTGGCCTATCTCCTGGTCAGCTATCTGCTGGTGACCAATCTGATGCGGACCCGCGACGGCCGGGCGCTGGTGGCGGTGCGCGACCACTATCTCTCCGCCGAGATCATGGGCATCAACCTCACCAAATATCGCACGCTGTCGTTCGGCCTCGCCGCGTTCTTCGCCGGCATCGCCGGCGCGCTCTACGCCCACTATCAGCTCGTGGTCTCGAACGAAGGCTTCGGCATCGAGCGTTCGATCCTGTTCCTCGCGATGATCATCATCGGCGGCATCGGCTCGATCAGCGGCACCTTGATGGGCACCGCCTTCGTGGTGCTGCTGCCGGAAGCGATGGAATGGATCAGCATGGAACTGAAAGGCGGCGCGATCGACCGCGTGCTGCAGCTCAACAACAACCTGACCTTCCTGCGCGAGATCGCGATCGGCCTGATCATCATTGCATTCCTGGTGTTCGAGCCTGACGGGCTGGCGCATCGCTGGCGGCAGATCAAGGCGTACTGGAAACTCTACCCGTTCTCGCATTGAGGTTGGAACGGGGAATGCACGACGAGACCTCACAAAAGACGACCGGAGGACAACAACCATGACGATGAAAACCCTACTGAGCACGGCGTCGCTGGCGCTCGTGATCGCAACCGTCTCGGCGACCGCGCAGGCGCAGATCGCGATCGGGCATCTCGCCGACTATTCGGGCGGCACCTCTGATGTCGGCACGCCCTACGGCCAGGCCGTCGCCGACACCTTCGCATGGGTCAACAAGAACGGCGGCGTCGCCGGCAAGCAGCTCAATGTCGACAGCAACGACTACGGCTACCAGGTGCCGCGCGCGATCGCGCTGTACAAGAAGTGGTCCGGCGGCGACAAAGTCGCAGCGATCATGGGCTGGGGCACTGCCGACACCGAAGCGCTGACCGGGTTCCTCGCCCAGGATAAAATCCCCGACATGTCCGGCTCCTACGCCGCCGCTTTGACCGACCCTGAAGGCACCAGCGGCAAGGCCAAGCCCGCACCCTACAACTTCTTCTACGGCCCGAGCTATTCCGACGCGCTGCGCGCCGAGCTGATGTGGGCGGCGGAGGACTGGAAGGCCAAGGGTAAGTCGGGCGCTCCGAAATTCGTGCATATGGGCGCCAACCATCCCTACCCCAACGCGCCGAAGGCTGCAGGCGAAGCCCTCGCCAAGGAGCTCGGCTTCGAGGTGTTGCCGCCGCTGGTGTTCGCGCTGGCGCCGGGCGACTACAGCGCCCAATGCCTGAGCCTGAAGAGCTCGGGCGCCAACTACGCCTATCTCGGCAACACCGCGGCCTCCAACATCTCGGTGATGAAGGCCTGCAAGGCGGCCGGGGTCGACGTGCAGTTCATGAGCAACGTGTGGGGCATGGACGAGAACGCCGCCAAGACCGCCGGCGACGCCGCCGATGGCGTGATCTTCCCGCTGCGCACCGCGGTCGCCTGGGGCGGCAATGCGCCCGGCATGAAGACTGTCGAGGAAGTCTCGAAGATCTCCGACCCGACCGGCAACGTCTATCGTCCCGTGCATTACGTCGCGGCGGTGTGCTCCGCGCTGTACATGAAGGAGGCGATCGAATGGGCCGCCAAGAACGGTGGCGCCACCGGCGAGAACGTCGCCAAGGGCTTCTACCAGAAGAAGGATTGGGTGCCGGCCGGCATGGACGGCGTCTGCAATCCCTCGACCTGGACCGACAAGGACCACCGCGGAACGATGAAGGTCGATCTGTATCGCTCGAAAGTGACGGGACCGACCGATGGGGACATCAAGGACCTGATCGCCAAGGGCACGATCAAGCTCGAGAAGGTCAAGACCGTCGACCTGCCGCGCAAGCCGGAATGGTTCGGCTGGTGAGCTGAAAAATGCGGCTGGAAAAAGCCTGAGCAACAGTGCGGTGCCGCCGCCGCTTAGAGCCGCGGCGCCGCAACATCACCAACCGTCATCCCCGCGCATGCGGGGATCCAGTACGCCGCAGCTTCTCGTTCGAAGAACGAACACTCTGGAATACTGGGTCCCCCGCTTTAGCAGGGGATGACGTCGGTAAACGGGGCCAGCATCAGCCTCGCTCAAAACAACATGACGCCCAAGACGATCAGGACTGTCCATGACCGAAGCCGCCGCACTCGATCGATCGCAGGCCGCCACCCCGGTGCCTGCCCCGCTGCTCAGCGTCAGGAACATCGAGGTGGTCTATGACGATGTCATTCTGGTGCTGCGCGGACTGAGCCTCGAGGTTCCGCAAGGCGCCATTGTGGCTCTGCTCGGCGCCAATGGCGCGGGCAAGTCGACCACGCTGAAGGCGATCTCCGGCCTGCTGAAAACCGAGGACGGCGAAGTCACCCGCGGCGAGATCGTGTTCGACGGCGAGCGAATCGACGGCACCGACCCCGACAAGATCGTCCGCCGCGGCATCTTCCAGGTGATGGAGGGGCGGCGGATCATCTCGGACATGACTTCGCTCGAGAATTTGCGGCTCGGCGCCTTCACCCGCAGCGACCGCAAGGTCTCCTCCGATATCGAGATGGTTTACAATTACTTTCCGCGGCTGAAGGAGCGCACCGGCCTCGCCGGCTATCTCAGCGGCGGCGAACAGCAGATGCTGGCGATCGGCCGTGCGCTCATGGCCCGGCCGAAGATGATCCTGATGGACGAACCCTCGATGGGCCTGTCGCCATTGCTGGTGAAGGAGGTATTCTCGATCATCAAGCAGATCAACCGCGACCTCGGCGTCACCATCCTGCTGGTCGAGCAGAACGCCCGCGCCGCCCTGTCCGTCGCGAGCCACGGCTACATCATGGAACAGGGCAAGGTCGTGCTCGACGGCACCGCCGAGGAACTGCGCGACAACGAGGATGTCAAGGAATTCTACCTCGGCGGCGCCGGCGATCAGCGCAAGAGCTTCAAGAATCTGAAGAGCTTCAAAAGACGGAAGCGGTGGCTATAGGGCTCTCCCATCTCGGGTTCCCGGATTTGTGGAACCCTTGTCGCGCGGCGACTGCGGTGGGACCATAACGCGCCAGTTCAGCTCCAGCGCTTGATCTGGATCGATCGCACCGGCGGCCCTGCATCCCCCCCTGCAACTCGCGGGAAATCCAGCAAAAACGGCCAGACAGCGCCTCTCGATCCTGCTAAGAGCGGGTCCGTATCGTCCGGACGCCCGTCATGCACCCACAACTCCGCCGACTTTCCGACCTGCGCGTTTCAAGGTCGCTCGCGTCCAAGATGGTCGCGTTCGCCAGCATCGGCGTCGTCAATACGTTCATCGACCTCGGCGTCTTTGCCCTCGCCTACAAGGTGTTCGAACTCCCGATCGTGCTTGCGAACGTGCTGGCGTGGCTGGTGGCAGCGTCCTGTTCCTACGTGATGAATACGATGATCACCTTCCGCGTGGAGTCGGGGCGTGTGCTCAAGAGGAAGGACTATCTGAGCTTCGTGGCGTCCGGGCTGCTGGGGCTGATCGCAAACACCACGACATTGGTCGTACTGTCGGCCTATGTTCCCGTATTCACCGCAAAGCTGGTTGCGATCGTCGTCAGCTTCGTGGTGAACTTCTCGATGTCACATCTCGTCGTCTTCCGGCGGAAGCCGGCACACGGGGCGGATGGATAGACCGCACGACCGGCAACGTCGAAGGCCGGCGGGCGCGGGCAGGCTTGATCCGCCTCCAGCCCAGCTCGTCGCGCCGTTTCCGGGATCTCCTCGGGCGGCCGCCCGTGCAGAACATGACATCGACTTGTTGAATCTGGTATGTTTGATCGCGATGAAACTAGGCTGGTCCGGTCGTGTCGTCCTGTCGCCTCAACCTATGCGTTGCCACAAATGATAGCCATCGTTGACTACGACGTCGGCACGGTCGCGTCCGTGTCCAACATGCTGCGAAAGGTCGGCGCGAAGGCAACGATAACCCGAGATCCGGACATCCTCCGCGCGGCAGACAAGCTCGTTCTGCCAGGAGTGGGCTCGTTCGATGAAGCGATTTCCAATCTTCGCCGATTGGAGCTGTTCGATCTGCTCAACGAACTGGTTGTCGAACAGCAGAAGCCGATCCTCGGCATTTGCCTTGGCGCCCAGTTGGTCGCGAACGGGAGCGAGGAAGGGACCCTTCCTGGTTTCGGATGGATCGATGCTCAGATCGTGCGGTTCAAAGCTGCGTCCAATACCCAGCTCCGAATCCCCCATATGGGCTGGAACACGATCACTCCCACACGCCCGGGCATCGGCATTTTCACCGATGCGCCAGATCCAATGCGGTTCTACTTCGTGCATTCGTACCATATGTTGCCTGCATCCTCGGACGACGCTCTCGCCACCACCGACTATGGTTACAGGTTCGTCAGCGTGATGGGACGGAAGAACGTGCTGGCGATGCAGTTTCACCCCGAGAAGAGTCACAAGTTCGGACTGCAGATTTTCAGGCAGTTCAGCGAGAGTTTCGTCGCGTGCTGAAGACCCGCGTCATTCCCTGCCTGCTGCTCCGCGATCACGGCCTCTACAAGACCGTGAAGTTCAAGGATGCCAAGTACGTCGGCGATCCCATCAACGCAGTCAAAATCTTCAACGACAAGGAGGTCGATGAGCTGATTTTGCTCGACATCGGCGCTACTCCCAACAAGCGTGAACCGAATTTCGAGCTGATCGGCGATATCGCTGGTGAGTGCTTCATGCCGTTAACCTACGGCGGCGGCGTGAACTCCCTCGATCAGATTCGCAAGTTGCATCGGCTCGGCGTCGAGAAGATCTCCTTGAACACCGCCGCCTTCAAGGACAGACAGCTGGTCAAGGAGACCTGTCACGTGTTCGGCAGCTCCAGCATCGTGGCTGCCATCGACACCAGGAAGACGCTGTTCGGCCGCCATGAAGTCTGGATCGAGGGCGGAACCGTGAATACCAAGGAAGACCCAGTCCGATACGCCGAGGAACTCAACAGGCTCGGGGTCGGCGAAATCCTGGTGAATTCGATCGATCGCGACGGCACCGGTAGCGGCTATGACATCGACCTGCTGAAGAAAATCTCCGCGGCGGTCGACGTCTCGATCATCGCATGTGGTGGCGCGGGTTCGCTGAAAGACATGCAGGCTCTGGTCCAGCAGGCACAGATCCCGGCGGTCGCGGCGGGAAGCATGTTCGTCTTCCATGGCAAGCATCGCGCGGTGTTGATCAGCTATCCGACGCAGAAGGAACTGGAGCAGTTCCTGGCTTGATCGACGTGCGTGATAGCGTTTTCGAGCGAAGTGGATGCCGGTTCGCGTCGCGAGAACGCGTCAGAACAGAGAGTTTGGAGCTGCGGTTCTGATTCGATCGGAGCCGGAAAAGCTTAAGCCGGCGATATCAATGTGGAGCGATACGCTGCGATCAGGACGCAGCGCCTTCGCCTTGCGCCAGTAACAGGGCGACGATGGCGGCGCTGGCCTGACCATTGCCGTAGGGCGTCGCTCCGGTGTCTTCGGGAACGAAAGAATCGCGAGCTGCTGCGACGATGGCGTCGCTGTGCGGACCCACCACCTTGTTCCAGCCCAGCGCAACCGTTTCAACCCATTCGGTTTCGTCGCGCATGGTCACGCAGGGAACCCGATAGAAGTAGGCTTCCTTCTGAACGCCGCCCGAATCAGTAACGATGGTCCGCGCCGACTGCTCCAGAGCAACCATGTCCAGGAACGGCAGCGGATCGACGACCGTCAAGCCTTCCAGTCGTCCAGCCAGGTCATGCTGCGCCAACAGCCTCCGCGTGCGCGGATGCAGAGGCAACACCACCGGCATGTCGCGCGCCAGTTCGGCGAGCGCAGTCATGATCTGCGCCAGCCGTTCACGATCGTCGGTGTTCTCCGCGCGGTGGCAGGTCGCGAGAATAAAGCGTCCTGCGTCGAGGCCGAGACGTTTCAAGATCTGGCTGCGGTCGCGTGCACGTTGTCCGGACGCAAGCGCGACGTCGTACATCACATCGCCGACATTGTAGACGGACTTCACGATGCCTTCCGCCGCGAGATTTTCGACGGCCGACGCGGTCGGGCACAACAACAGGGACGACAACCTGTCTGCGACGATGCGGTTGATTTCTTCCGGCATTCGCATGTTGAAGGATCGCAGGCCGGCCTCGACATGCGCGACGGGGATATGAAGCTTAGCCGCCGCCAGCGCGCCAGCCAGCGTGCTGTTGGTATCGCCGTAAATCAAGACCCAGTCCGGCTTCTCTGCCAACAGCGTGAGTTCGATCGCCGCCAGCATTTGCCCGGTCATGGCGCCGTGCAACCCGCCGGATATCTCGAGTTGATGGTCGGGCTCCGGAATATCGAGCTCGTCGAAGAACACCTTCGACATATTGTCGTCGTAGTGCTGCCCGGTATGGATCAGGACCTCGGTCACGCGGCCGGAATACTCGCCGCGAATCGCGCGCGATACGCCAGCCGCCTTGATGAACTGCGGACGCGCTCCGACAATGGTGGCGATCTTCATTGCGTCGGTTTCGTTGTCGGCGGGGCGTCGGACGACGGCGATCGATCGCCATCCTGCGCTTCGGCGGGCCGACAGGCGGCGTGGTCGATGTCATAAGCGCGATCGCAGCTCTCGCACCTGATCCGGCCGGTCGCCTTCGGCAACTGCACACCGCAGACGCACATCCATCCGAGCCGGCGAGCCGGCACCCCTGCCATCAGGGCGAAGGCCGGGACGTCGCGGTTTACGACCGCACCGGCGCCGACGAACGCATAGCTTCCGACCGTGACTCCGCAGACGATTGTCGAATTGGCGCCGAGCGTGGCGCCTTTACGGACGAACGTCTCGCGGTACTCCTCCTTGCGGGAGATCGCCGAGCGCGGATTGTAGACGTTGGTGAACACCATGCTCGGACCGCAGAACACGTCGTCCTCGATCCGCACGGCGTCGTAGACCGAAACGTTGTTCTGAATCTTGACGTTGTTGCCGATGGTGACGTCGTTCCCGACGAAAACGCCTTGCCCCAGCGAACAACTGCGACCGATCCGGGCGCCGCCGCAAACATGAACCCAGTGCCAAACGCGGGAGCCGTCACCGATCTCGGCGCCAGGATCAACGATCGCACTCGGATGGATGGTGACACTCATCTCAAAAATCCAGCGGCAGCGGGATTCGCCGTCCGTCCCGCGCCGACAGATACGCGGCAATCAGGACTTCGAGCGACCGCAAGCCCGCACGGCCGTCGGTCTCCGGGTCGGCTTCGCCGCGCAACACCTTGATGACATTGTCGTAGTACAGCGGGTGCCCGAACCCATAGACCGAGGTGGTCGCATAGCTTGCGGCGTTGATTTCGGCGTCATCCGGATCCGGCTCGGCGAATTCCCAATGCTGGATCTCGTTGACGGCAAGACCGCCGACCCGAACGGTGCCCTTTTCCCCAAGGATGGTGATACTGCCTTCAAAGTTCTTCGGATATGAAAGCATCGTCACGTTGACGGAGCCAAGCGCGCCGGAGCGCCACCGCACGCCGATGACACCCGAATCTTCCACCTCGATGTTGCGCGCCAGGGTGGCGGTGTAAGCCTGCACGCTCTCGATCGGACCGATCAGCCAGTCGAGCAGATCGATGTAGTGGCTGGCCTGGTTCATCAGCGCGCCCCCGTCGAACTCCCACGTCCCTCGCCACTTGGCGCTGTCGTAGTAATCCTGCGGGCGGGTCCAGAACACGTTGATGTTCACCATGTAGACCCGGCCAAATCGACCCTTTTCCATCGCGCGCTTCAGCAGCTGAAGCGTCGAATTGCGGCGGTTCTGCTTGACCACAAACAGGCGGACACTGGCATCGTCGCAGGCTTTCACCATGCGCACCCCATCGTGCCACCGCGTCGCCATTGGCTTCTCGGTCACGATGTGGCGGCCGGCTGCGGCGATTTCGATCGCGTGCTCGGCGTGCAAGCCGCTCGGCGTCGTCAGCGAGAAGACATCGGCGTCGGAATTTTCCAACAGATCGCGCAAATTCGAATAGGGCGTGGCGCCAGTGGTTTCCGCCGCGGCCGCCAAAGACTTGGGGTCAATGTCGCAAACCCCGACGATCTCGGCGCGATCCTGGTGTTTCTTCAGCGCCATGAAGTGGTTTTGAGCGATCCTCCCGCATCCGACGAGCGCAAAGCGGATTTTCCGGTCGGTGATGTTCGGGGGATACTGGCGCATCTTCAGGCCTTGATGATGTGATCGGCGGGCTCACGGAACTTGCCGCGGCAATCCACGAGCAACTGTGAGTTCAATCCGATCAGGTCATAGTCGAACTTGTCGTGATCAGTCGTCAACAACACGCAGTCGAAGTCCTTGAGACTATCGGCCGTGAGCTGAACGCTGGACAGCGAAAACTGGTGCTGTCGCATCTTCGGGAACACCGGGATATGCGGATCGCTGTAGGCGATCGACGCTCCCAGATCGCGCAGCTTTTCCATGAGGAACACCGACGGCGACTCGCGCATATCGTCGACGTTCTTCTTATACGCGATCCCGAGGATCAGAATCTTGCTGCCGTTGATCGACTTCCTGCGCGAATTCAGTCCGTCCGCGACCTTGGCGACGACGTAGTCGGGCATCGACGAATTGATCTCGCCGGCAAGCTCGATGAAGCGCGTATGCATGCCGTATTCGCGCGCCTTCCAGGTCAGGTAAAACGGGTCGATCGGGATGCAATGGCCGCCGATGCCAGGCCCGGGGAAGTAGGGAACGAAGCCGAATGGCTTGGTGGCCGCGGCGCGGATCACCTCGTGGATGTCGATCCCCATCTTGTCGGCAACGATCTTCATCTCGTTGACGAGGCCGATATTGACCGACCGATGGATATTCTCCAGCAGCTTGGTCAGCTCGGCCGCGCGCGTCGAGCTGACCGGCACCACCTTGTCGATAACACTTCCGTACAGCGCCAGACCCACCTCGAGGCAGCCAGGTGTATGTCCGCCGCAGACCTTCGGAATGGTCCGGGTCGAGAAATTCTGGTTTCCGGGATCCTCGCGTTCGGGCGAGAACACCAGGAAGATGTCGCTCCCGACAGCGAGGCCCCGCGCCTCGATCCGCGGCTTCAGCTCTTCGTCGGTTGTGCCGGGATAGGTCGTACTCTCCAGCGAGACGACCATGTCGCGGTGCAGATACGGCACCAGCGAGTCGGCGGTGTCGAGCACAAAGCTAAGATCAGGTTCGCGGTACTTGTTGAGCGGCGTCGGCACGCAGAGGATCAGGGCATCGACCTCGGCGGCTCGCGAGAAGTCCGTCGTCGGCTCGAAACCGGCCGCCACCGCCTTCCTGATGCTCTCCGCCGAGATATGCTCGATGTAGGAGTCGCCACGGTTGATGATGTCGATCTTGTCCTCGTCGATATCGAAGCCGATGACCTTGTATCCGACCTCGCAGTAACGGAGAGTCAGTGGCAGGCCGACGTAGCCCAGACCGACGATGCCGATGACGGCCTTTCTGGACTTGAGCTTGTCGATCAGGTTCGATTTCATTTGCCGGCTCGCGATGTTCTGACGGATTCGAACGCCATTCGGACGCTTGATCGCTCGAACGGATGCCCCTGCCCAGCCTGGATGCAGGGCGAAGCCGTGCCGTTCTGTATAAGGGCCGAAGCCCGTAGGTCAACATATGCCGAACTGGCAAATTTTATACGCTAGAACCACCAGTATTGGGAACGAGGCTCGGTCAAACGACCTGGACCGTCGAATCGATCCGCCACCCAGCTCTCAAATAGCGACCGCGTCCCTGATGGTAAAGACCTGCGTCGCGCGCGGCAACGGCAGTACCAGCGGCTTCTCGCACCGGGCGAGTTCGACCAGCCGCCCCGTTCAATCGTTCAAGGGGGGCTGCGACGCCGCGCAGTGTCGAGTTGCGCGAGGCGGCCGACATCGCGATCAGCAATCAGTTGAAAATCGACGGAGGTACTGCAATCCGCGACGTCGAACAGTCCCCGGTTGGATTTGCCCGAACAGATCGGCTGAGGCGATATCCGGATCTGGCTCGCCGTCCAGAGTACGGTCTCGTCGGAAAAATGATCGAGGCGAAATCGGCGATGCCGGGCCCCACCCCGAGCAGCTTCCTTTCTTTCCGAGGACAGAGATCTGCCTCGCACGTGTCCTTGGGACGTGGGCCGTTCGCGGCCGCCCCTTGTCGAGGTCCCGTCATCGGCGAGCCGAAATGCCACGGCCTCCACAGCCCTTGCCGATCGTAAGCACGTTCGGATAAGTCTGAAAAGAGCAACCAAAACCGGCGCGGATGCCGTTGGTGTAGTTCATCCGGGCGCCCATCCGCGGTTCGCTGTTAGGCCGGCGCCGAGGGCCTGCACATCGAGGCACACCTCGCTGCCACGGACAACTCAGGACCGGGCACGAGACCTGAAGGAATAGATCGCGCATGGCGCCGCAACGGCAATCGCGGCCAGCGCTCCGAACAGCATCCCGACATAATCAGGCGGCCCGTATCGTTGAATTGGCAGCTGAATAGCGAGCGATACTGCGACTGCCGAAGCCAGCAGCAGCAGGAATCCTAGATATCGTCGTGCGCCCAGCCCGGAAAGGACAAACACCGCGAACAAATAGCTCACATGGTACGCGATCTGGATCGCCACGTAAGCGCGTGCGACGGCGATCTCCGAATAACCGTTGTTCAGGAGCAAGATCACCGTCAACAAGGAGGCGATATCGAATGTCGCCTGGATTCCCAATGCGTACTGCTGCTTGCTTCGAACCTCGAAGATCCGCTCGGGCCAACTTGTAAACAGTGCGAGGAACGCCATCGGCATCAAAATTGATGCGTACTGCCCGGCTTCCCGCCAGTTCTCCCCAAAAATCAGGGCGAACGCCAACGGGCTCCAAAACCACGCGAAGACGAACAAGGGCGCCATCCCGCACGCGATGCCGCGTAACAAGCCGAGCATCAGGCTCTCGAAGGCCGGCGTGCCGATGCTGGTTGCAGCCTCCTTGTAGAAGACTTGGCTAAGCGAGGACGACAGAAAGCTGATCGGGACCGTCAGAACCGTACGCGCCAGGCCGTAAAATCCAGCAGCCGACAGGTGGCCCGTCGCGGTGAACGCGAGAACCAAAAACTCCTTCGAAACAGTTCCGAACAGGCTGTACGGGACGTTGAATATTGGAAACTGGCGGTAGCGGCTCGCAGCCTCACGAATCTGCCGCCAGTTCAATGCGCCCCGCGCAGCGAACGCATAGCGCAGCAAGATCGCAAGACCTGCGACGGCGCCGAACTGACCCGCGAGACGCCCCACAACGAGACCGTTCTGCATCATCGCAAACGCCGCAATCAGGATCGAGAAGCCTGCTGTCCCACCTTGTTGAAGCAACAACCCGCTCGCAATCGCCCGATAGGCTCTATGACGATTGGCGACGCAATTCAGGATCTGGGTCGACGCCATCAACAACGCCAGGACAGGAACAGACCACCACAATGGCGCGAGCGGTCCCAAGAGCCTTTCCACCGACGAAGGCAGCAGCCATGGCAAAACGAAAGCAGCGACCGCGAAGGCGACCGCGGTTCCCATGGCAATCAGCGTGAGATCGGCCGCCTCGGCCTCACTCTTGGGAAGCACAATGGCAAGCTCGTAGCGCAGGGTCGATATGATCGACAGAATGGCGGCAGCGGCAGTGACGGCTGCGAAAACACCGAAATCCGCCGGTTGATAGAGCCGCGTCAGAACTGGCGCAGCCAGCAACGCCAGCGCCTGCGCCAAGGCGGTCCCGCCCATCAAGATCGCGGTATGGCGCAGGAATGGAATTGAAATGGTCATGATTCGCGAATATTCCACCGTCACTTGTAAATCGACGTCGTGACCGTTATAGCAATTCCACCCGGTCTTGCAGCAACCCTTCGGCCCATCACCGATAATTTCCGGTGTTGTTGGTGAGCTTGGCGTCGGCTTGAAGTCCCAGGCGAGCGCACTTAGCAGTTTGCTTGATGCCGAGCCTCATGGGGGTCGCAGCTATAGACGCCGTCGCAAACCACCGCGGTCGAATTGAGCGTCAGACATCAGTCTTCGGAAGCGAGAAATCTTCGTGCAACAGTATCAGCAGTGCATCCGTTGCGTCATGGATACGAGCGATCCTGAGATCACGTTCGACCCGCAAGGCGTTTGCAACCATTGCCGCAAGTTCGAAGAGGAGACGCGGCTCGGATGGTTTCCCAACGAGATCGGCGCCAAGAAGTGGGCCGCGACCTGCGAGCAGATCCGTCTTTCCGGAAAAGATCAAGAGTACGACTGTATTCTGGGCCTCAGTGGCGGGGTCGACAGTTCATACATGGCACTGAAGGTGAGGGACTGGGGCTTGCGCCCGCTGGTGGTGCACGTCGACGCCGGATGGAATAGCGAGCTCGCCGTCGCGAACATCGAAAAGATCGTCAAGCACTGCAATTTCGATCTCCACACCCATGTCGTCGATTGGGAAGAGATGCGCGACCTGCAGTTGGCTTACCTGAAAGCAGGCGTCGCCAACCAGGACGTTCCGCAAGACCACGTTTTCTTTGCAAGCCTGTATCACTTCGCGACCAGCAACAACATCCGCTACATCCTCAGCGGAGGCAACCTGGCGACCGAAGGCATTTTTCCGGAAGCCTGGCATGGCAGCGCGATGGACGCGATCAACCTCAGGGCAATTCACGCAAAGTATGGCGAACGAAAGCTGGAGACTTACAGCACCATCGGATTCTTCGACTACTACTTCTGGTATCCGTTGATCAAGAAGATGCGCACCGTCCGCCCGCTCAACTTCATGCCCTACGACAAGCAGCTCGCCATTCGCGAACTCGAGCAGATCGGCTGGCGCGCCTATCCACGCAAACACGGCGAGTCACTGTTCACAAAACTGTTTCAGAACTACTACCTGCCGACCAAGTTCGGCTACGACAAGCGCAAACCGCATTTCGCCAGCCTGATCGTATCCGGTCAGATGACTCGTGACGAGGCGCTGGCGAAGCTGCAGGAGCCGCTTTACGATCCGGAAGAGCTCGAGACCGACATCGAGTATTTTTGCAAGAAACTCAGGATTACTCGCGAGCAATTCGACAGCTATCTGACCGCCCCATCGCATCATCACACGGATTTCCCGACCTGGGAGGCCCGCCACAAGCTGCTGAAGAAAGTGCAACGCTTGATTCAGCGCGCGATCGGCCGGGAAGTTAAAGTGTATTCTTGACCTGACGATGAACAAACATCAGCTGATACAGCTCTCTACCGTCCATCCACGGAATGATATCCGCATCTTCGTCAAGCAGGTGCAGACCTTGCATGCCGCGCTCGACGCAGACGTCGCTCTTGTCGTTGCGGATGGGCTCGGCGACAGTCTCGGGACTGGCAGTGCCAATGTTCACGATCTTGGAAAACTGCCGGAAAGTCGATTGCTGCGCGCCATCCACGGTAACAAGCGCGCTTTTGATTTCATTCGCCGGACTAAACCCCGTCTTGTGCACTTTCATGACCCCGAGCTGATTCCGTTGGGTCTCGTCCTTCGTGTTTTTGGACACGAAGTGATCTACGACGTCCATGAGGATGTCCCACGACAAATAATGAGCAAGCATTGGATCCCGGTCGTGTTGCGGTGGCCAGTGGCCAAGGCAATTTCAGCGATGGAATGGCTGGCCGGCAGGTTCTTCAACGGAATTGTACCCGCTACTTCGACCATTGCGGCTCGGTTTCCTCTCGAGCGGACAGTCATCGTTCAGAACTTTCCAATCCAGTCTGAACTGGTTCTCGCAACACCGCAACCATACAACCAAAGGCCTCAAGCGTTTGCCTATGTCGGCGCGCTCACTGACATCCGCGGCGTCAAGGGCATGGTGCAAGCGCTCGATCATTTGAAAGATCGACCTGACGCACACTTGGAGATAGCTGGGGCAATCAGCCCGGCAGGTCTGGCCGCCGAATTGCGCGAACTGAGCAGCTGGTCCCGTGTGAGATACCGCCAATCTCTCAATCGGTCCGAAGTTGCTCAATTGTTGGGGGGCGCGAGAGGCGGACTCGTCCTGTTCCATCCGATGCCGAACCACATCGATGCTCAGCCCAACAAGATGTTTGAATATATGTCAGCTGGACTACCTGTTGTGGCCTCTGATTTTCCCCTGTGGAGAGAGATCATCGACGGCGCAAAATGCGGTCTGCTTGTCGATCCTCTCGACCCCAAGGCGATCGCCGATGCGATGCGCTGGATTCTCGATCATCCCGAACAAGCAGAAGCCATGGGCAGAAACGGGCAGGCCGCCGTTCGAAACAAATACAACTGGGATCGCGAGTCGAAAACGCTGATTGATTTCTATCGGACTTTGTTAAAGAGCAAGAATTAAGGCGGCTGAATGGGCGCGCTTTGCTGGCATGGATCGTCCCCGCGCCGACCACAGACGGGCGTACAGGCCGTCACGACTGTCCTGTCGAAAAGCCTTTGCCAGCAAGGGTTGATCGAAAGGCAACCGGCATCTCCGATCAACGCTCCCGGAAGGCTCGGTTGAACTGGTCGCTCATCGGCTTCAGCAGATAGGATGCGGCCGTCCGCTCCTGGGTGGAGATGAAGACCTCCGCCGGCATTCCGGGCACCAGGCGAAGGCCGTGGATCAGCGCAGCGGCTTCGTCGGTCAGTTGCACATAGGCGATGTAGCTCTCCTGGCCCGTCGCCGGATCGCGCGCGGGCGCGGGCGAAACCTGTGCGACGCGGGCCTGTAGCTCGGGCGTCGTCGCGCGGCTGAATGCCGACAACCGGACGCGCGCGGGCTGCCCCTCACGGACCTGATCAATATCCACCGGCGCGATCTTGACCTCGAAGCGCAGCGCGGCGTTGTCGGGAACGATCGTCGCGATCCGCGCTGCCGGCGTGATCACGCCACCGACCGTGAACACGAACAGCTCGTTGACATAGCCGGCGATCGGCGCCTTGATGTCGGTCCGTGCGAGCCGATCCTCGATTGCCACCCTTCGCTCACTGAGTTCCGCGATTCGCGCGTCGACCGTGCGTAGTTCGCGCTGCGCCTCCGTGCTGGCATTCTGATCGACTGCAATGATCTGCAGCCGGATCTCGGTGGTGCGCACCTTGGCCCGCGCGATGCCGGCGGCGATCTCGCCGCGCTCGCCGAGAATCCGCGCCCAGTCGCGCTGCACCGAATAGACGCGGGCGTATTCCACGATCTTCCTGTCGAATAAGCCGAGCAGTTTCTCTCTTTCGGCACTGACCAGCTTGATCTCCTCTTCCTTGGCCGCCAGCCGCGCCTCCATGCCGTTGATCTCCTCGCCCGTCTGGCCGACGCTGAGCTCGAGCTGTTCTTTCTGGCTGTCCCGGGTCAGTTTGTTGCCGGCAAACAGCCGCCGTTCGCCGACCATCACAGTCTCCGACGTCGTGCTGAGCCCCGTGAGTTCCGAAGGAAAGTCGATGGCGGCAAGATTGTCACGCTCGGCGGTCAGCCGCGCACGCCGTCCCAGGGCTTCACTCAACTGCGAACGGACGATCAACAGTTCGGCCTTGATCTGTACGTCGTCGAGCGTCGCCAGCACCTGCCCCTCGCGGACGAAATCGCCCTGGCGCACGGCGAGCATCTTGACGATGCCGCCATCTCGATGCTGGACCTCCTTGAGGTTCTGATCGACTTTCACCGCGCCGGATGTGATCACAGCGCCTTCGAGCTTTGCCAGCGCACTCCAGCCGCCGCAGCCGATCACCAGCAACGCGACCAGCGAAACGCCGCCGAGGACACGCGGCCAAAGCCGAAACGGCTTGTCTTCGCTCGTTGCCCCTGACTCTTTAGGGCTCACGGCAACCGGGACGAACTCGCTGGAATCGACATGTTTCATAACGAATTCTCCTGGGTCGCTCACGACACCGACACGGTGAACTGAAGCTGATGATGACCGGACAGCTGGATCGCGTAGAAATCCTGATCATTGTCGGGCCTGTCCTGCACCTCGATGATCGTGAATTCGTCGTTGTCCTGTTTTTCGAACCGGAAGCGGACCGGCCGCTGATCGCCTTGATCGGCGAGATAGATGTCCTCGAAAAGGTCGGCGACTTGATCGGCGGCGTCGTCCTCGTCGCGATAGTAGATTTCGTAAGTCGCGGCGATGATGCGATCTCCGACCGAAAAATCGGTGATCTTGCGGACGATGTCGGGCTGATGATCATCGTCCCGTCGCTGGAACTGGAACGTGTCGTTGCCCTCGCCGCCGGTGAACGACACCGAGGATGACCCGGCCATGAAGTCGTCGTCACCGCTACCGCCGATGAACCGTTCGAAATTGGCAAGCAGGTCCTTGCCGATTTCGATGCCTTCAGCTGTATTCTCGCCGAGATCGATGTTCACCCGCAGCGTTGCCCGCGAGTAGTCCATGGTATCGCAATCGGCCCCGCCATCGTATCGGTCGTCGACGCCATCCATCGCCGCCAGCACGCGGTCGTCGCCCGCGCCGGTGTCGACGACGTCCTCACCGGCGCCATCCGAAACCAGATCGTCACCCGAACCGCCCCGGATCGTCACCGCATCGGCGCCGGCGCTGAGATCGTCATCGCCGCTGCCGCCGATGATTTCCTCGAAGCCAGCGATCGTGTCGTGGCCGATCTCGTCGCCATCGGCCGTGCCCCGCTCCAAATCCACGGCGACGCGCGTGTTTGCGGCAGAATAGTCCAGCGTGTCGCGACCGGCATCGCCGGAATAGTCATCCGTCGCACCGTCCGCCGCGGCGACGACGTAGTCGTTGCCCGCGCCGGCGCGAACGATGTCCGCACCAAGCCCATCGATCAGCGTGTCGTTGCCGGCGCCGCCCGACAGGGTGTCGTCGCCGTCGCCCCCGGCCATCCGATCGTTGCCGTCGCCGCCGTCGAGCTCGTCGTCGCCGTCACCACCGTCGAGCGTGTCATTGCCGGCGTCGCCGTAAAGCCTGTCGTCGCCCACATCCCCGATCAGGATATCGGCCCCGGCGCCGCCGAACAGAGTGTCGTTGCCGTCCTCGCCAAACAGGATGTCGTCACCGTCCTCGCCGAACAGGCGATCGTTCCCTGCTCCGCCGAACACCACGTCGTTACCCGGGCCTGCGAAAACGATGTCGTTGCCGGCGCCCGCATAGACGATGTCATTGCCGGATCCGGCGACGATATGATCGTGGCCCTCGCCGCCGCTGATCGTATCGCTGCCCTCGCGGCCGTCGATATTATCGTCACCGGCATTGCCGATGATCGTGTCGGCGCAGCGCGTGCCCAGCAGATTGTCGTCGCCGGCGCCACCGATGATCGGCGGCGGTTCGACGACGTTGAAATGCGCGGTCTGCTTGATCAGCAGATTGCCGTCGGTGATCCAGTAGGTCAGCGTCACCTCGCCGAGCATTCCCTGATCTCGCGCGAAAACCCAGCTTCCATCGTCCGCCTGCTTCAGCGCGCCGGAACTCGACCTGACACCAAGAACACGGAGCGCATCGCCATCGGGATCGGTGGCGCCGGCGAGCAGAGCCAATACCGCAATCGTCATGCCTTCGCAGCCGACGACGTTCGACAGATAGACAGGCCCGGCGACGCGCGGCGCGCGATTGCGCTGGTTTTCGGATGTAGGCGGGTTGACCGAAGGAGGACGTTCCGGCGGCAGCCGCAGCGGGCCGTCGTTTCCGCTCCCGCGATCGCCGCTGCCACCTCCGCCGCCTCCGCCGCCTCCGCCGCCGCCAGCTCCACCGCCGCCACCTCCGGGATTGCCGGCCCGGTTGTCGTTGGGGGCACCCGGGCGGTCCCCGAACGTCGAGCGGTCGATCGTCACTGGCGGAGGCTGATCGTTTGAACTCAGCGGCGGCGCGGACGTCATCACGACAGCGCCGTCCTTCGATAGGGCGAACCGCACCGGAATGACATTGTCGGACGATTTCGGCTGAGGCCGGATACTTCCGGTCGCGAGATCATCGTCCTCGGTGGCGATGGCTTCATCGGGCTTCGGACCGGCTGCCTCGTCATCACCACCCGGCGGCTTCGGCTTGCCTTCCTCGCGCGCTTCGAGCCCCACCGGCATGAAACTCTTCAGATAGGCCGCGCAGCCGGTCAAGAACAGCAAGAAGGCGAGCGGCACCCAGCGGCGCTTGTCGGATTCTTCGCTGACAAAATCTTCGCGCGTCGGCGTCTTCGATTCAGATTGCCTGATCGGCTTGGCTGTAATCATGCCGGCCTCCGGATCAGTTCCTGCGGCTCTTCCGCCGCCGGCCGCGCCTGCGGCTGCAGGCCCGGCGTCATGATGTCCTGCTTCTTGCCGAACGCGACCATGCGTCCACCCTGGACGATCGCCACCAGATCGACCGCAACCAGGGCGCTCGGCCGATGCGCGATGACGACGGTAATGCCGCCACGCGCGCTAATTCCCTCGATCGCGGCGGTGAGCGCCGTTTCGCCCTCGCCGTCGAGATTCGAGTTCGGCTCATCCATCACCACAATGAATGGATTGCCGTATAGCGCCCGCGCCAGCGCGACGCGCTGACGCTGGCCGGCCGACAGCGATGACCCCTGCGGGCCGAGTTGGGTTCGATAACCGTCCGGCAACTTCACGATCATCTCGTGCACGCCGGCCGCCTTGGCCGCTTCCACCACCTTGCGATAGTCGGGCTGCGGCTCGAAGCGGCAGATGTTCTCTTCGATGGTCGCGTCCATCAGGCTGACTTCCTGCGGCAGATAGCCGATGTGCCGTCCGATCTCGTCCTCGCGCCACTGGCTGAGATCAGCGCCGTCAAGCCGCGCGCTGCCGCGCAGCAGTGGCCAGATCCCGGTCAGCGCGCGGACCAGGGTGGTCTTGCCGCCGGCGCTCGGGCCGATCACCCCGAGCGCCTGCCCGGCCTCGAGTTCGAAGCTGACATCGCTGAGCACGATCTGGCCGGTGCCCGGCACGGCGATCGTCGCCTTCTCCACGGTGAGGCGATTCTTCGGCGCCGGCAGTTGCATCGGTTCGTCTGCCGAAGCGAGCGCCACCACGGTGTCGCGCAGGCGGTGATAGGCCATGCGCGCTGCGATGAAGGACTTCCAGTTGCCGATTGCGAGATCGACCGGCGCCAACGCGCGCGCCGAAGCCACCGAGCAGGCGATGATCGCGCCGGCCGACAGCTCGTTCTTGATCGTGAGGTAGGCGCCAAGACCGAGCACCGCCGACTGCAGCAGCATCCGCAACACCCGCGACACCGCTGCGAAATTGCCCGTAATGTCGTTTGCCTTGGTCTGCAACTCGAGGTGCTCGCCATTGGCGATGTTGAACCGACTGACGGCACGATCTGCGAATCCCATCGCCTTCAGCACTTCAGCATTGCGCGCGTTGCAATCCGCGATGGTGTTGCGCGCCATCGCCGCCTTGCGGGTGGCGATGCTGAGGCGCTTGGTCAGGACCTCGCTGACGACCGTCATGATCGTCAGCACGAAGGCACCGGCGAAGGTGAGCGCCCCGAGCAGCGGGTGCAGGAAGTAGATGAAGACGAGATAGATCGGCATCCACGGCAGATCGAACAGCGCGGACGGACCCTGGCTGCCAAGGAATCCGCGAACCGTGTCGACGTCGCGACCGCGCTCGAGCGCTTCGGAGGTCGAGAAGCCGAACCGTGGCATGTCGATCGCGACGCGGTGCGCCAGCGGCGCGATCTTCTTGTCGAGCCGCGCGCCGACCCGCACCAGCACCTGCGACCGGATCACGTCGAAGCAGCCCTGGAAAAGGTAGAGTCCGGCTGCGAGCGCCGACAGCAGCAGCAACGTTGGAATACTGCCGCTGGTGAGCGCGCGATCGTAGATCTGCATCATGTACAGCGATCCGGTCAGCGCCAGAATATTGATCATCCCGGAGACCAGAAACAGGAAGATCGCAACGCCGCGCAAACCACGGGTCAGCTCGGCGAGATTTCGCCGCTTCGCAGACGAAAGTTCTTTCGGCTTGGCCATAATGAATCAACCCGCTTGAAACGAGGGAAGGTCTCGGTGGCTCGCGGCGCCACGCCGCGAGCCACCAAGGCGCCTACAGACCGACGTTCGACGACGTTAGATTGTGATGCCCGGCGACCTCGATCTTGAAATCGGCATCGGCATTGCCGTCGATGTTGCCGCGGATCACGGTGAAGTCGCCGTCTTCGCGGCTCTCGAAGCTGACGGCGAGCTGGCCCGCCGCAGTAAACGTCGCTCCATTGATCAGTTCGAAGCTCTGATCGCCGTTGGCGCTGGTGCTGGCGTCGATCGCCGTCAGATCGATCCGGTCGCCCGGCTCGAAATCGAGGATGGTGTCGCCGTTGGCCGCCGACGTCGAGGTGAAGCGGAAGGTGTCATTGCCAGTGCCGCCGCTGATCACGTTCACCGCGTTGCTGGCGGTGATCGTGTCGTTGCCGGAGCCGGTGTAGACGTTCTCGATGCTCCACAGCGTATCATTGCCGGTCTGCGAGCCCGAGGCGCTGCCGTGGAACAGCGGTCCCGAACCGAGGTTGACGGTGACATTGGCCGTCGCCGCCGACAGGTCGAGCGTGTCGATGCCGCTGCCACCTTCGCTGTCGTCGCCATAGTACACGTCGTTGCCGTCGCTGAGTTCGGCCACGATCAGATCGTTGCCGGCGCCGCCGAACACGATGTCGTCACCCGCGCCGGCGTTGATCAGGTCGTTGCCTTGATGACCGAAAATCCGGTCCGCTCCGGCGTCGCCGTAAATCATGTCGGCACCGTCGCCAGCGAATACCTGGTCGTTACCCGCTCCGGCGAAGATCACGTCGCGACCTGCGCCGGCGTTGACGAAGTCGTTGCCGTCACCGGCCGAGATCGCGTCGGCGCCGGCGTCGGCGGCGATCACGTCGTCATCGGCAAAGGCGACGATGTTGTCGTCGCCGGCGCCGCCGACGAGCACGTCGGGCTGCGGCGTTCCCGTGCGGATCACGCCCCCGACCGGCGGCGTCGTCCCATCGCCCTCACCATTGGCGGGTGGAGTATCGTCGTCATCATCGTCATCACCACCGGCGGTACCGTCACCATCGTCATCGTCATCGTCGGTCGGCGGGTCGCCATTTCCCACCGGCGTGCCGTCTCCCTCTCCCTCTCCCTCTCCCTCGTTTTCATTCTGGTCGATCGGATCAGTCTGGAACATGTGCTCCGGAAGACCGGTCATGCCGGTGTTGCGGGTGACGATGTCGGCGAATTGCTGGCCGTCGATGAAGTTCTCGTAGAAGTCGAAATTATCGAACCGCGAGATGTAATAGAACCGATCGCCGTCCTGCAGCCGCTCGAATTGCTCACTCAGCACTACCCAGAAGGTCTCACCGACCAGGCCGCCATTGATGTGCTTTTCGGCCAGGCCGCCGACCCAAAGATCGAGCCGGTCGATGCCGCTGACGATCCCGGTGCCGTCATTCTGCATTGCGATCGCGATGTCGGGATTGACCTCGCGGAAGGCGGCAATATCAGCGGCCGCCAGTGTCAGGTCAGGATAGGCCTGCTTGAACTGGGCGATCACCGCATTATTGAGATCGTTGCGTTGCTGGAAGTCCTCCCAAGAGCTGTACGGCGTGAGATCGCTGCCGGCGAAGCCGACAGATTCGGCGACGTAGGGGTTTGTCGATGCGGCGAGGTCACGCCGCACCTGGTTCAGCGTGCCGAGACCGAGGTCCCAACCGCGGGCGACGTTGAAGGCGAACAGATCGGCGTTGATCCGCACCAGATCGTTGCGCACGGCGTCGACGATGTTGAAGTCGACGTCCTCGGCCGGTTGGCTGACGGTGCCTCCGATGATGGCGTTGACGCCGTGCTGCGCATAGCCCGGCTGCGGCGTGTAGCCCGGGGGCAGCGGATTCGGGAACGCCGACGGGTCGTTGCTCGGATTGAGGAAGGCGTCGAACAGGTTGACCTGAGTCGGATTGCCGTTCGCATCGAGCACCGTCATGGTCTGGCCGATCAGCGAATGGCCGAAGCGGAACACTGCGCCGGCGAATTCGTGCGAGATGCCGGCGTTGGCGTTCGGATCGTACTCCTCGAAACCGTGAGTGCCCTGGCTGCGCAGACCGCCAAGCAACGTCTCCAGATACTCGTCAAAGACGACGCGCTGATACTCCGCCTCGTTGATCATCTTGGCGGCTTGGAACAGCTCCTCGGCCGTGCCCTGGAACCCGGCGGCGGCAAGCCCCTCGACATGGTGGTTGTGGTTGCGGGCCCAGATGGTGTGGATCGAGGTCAGCGCGAAATTCTCGTTGGTCCGGCCGTCGCCGGAGACATAGTGATCCAGCACGTTGATGAACGGGTTGGCGTCCAGCAACAGCGCATGGTTGGTGCCCATGAAGTTCGAGATCATGGACGGCAGCAACGCTTGATTGATCACGCCGTTCTGGCCGACAAGGCCCACGAAATAATCCCGGAACGCGACCGAGCCGCCCTGCAGACTCGATGAATGGAACACGGTGTTGTTCTGCCAATGCTCCGTGATCAGTTCGCGCAGCGTCGGCAGTAAAGCGAATTCCGGATTCGACGGATCAGGCGCGCCGGCGAACAGATGCGCGCCGAGGCCGCCATTGTCATCGCCTGCGCGCAGGAACTGGCCGACCAGATCGTTGGAGCCGTAGGCCTGGTTCTGGTCGACATAGGGCGAGGTGCGGTTGATGTGCTGCGGCACGCCGTTCGCGTCGTAAGACGCGACACTGCCGCGGGTGAGGTCGGCTGGGTTGCCCGATCCCGGTGCGCCGCCGCCCAGCGCCCCGATCTGGATCGTGCCGTTGCCACCCTTTCCGAGGAAGTCGAGGCCGTGGTCGATATACTGCCCCATCGCCATGAAGAAGATGTTGGCGTCGTTACCGGCGTTCGGCAGCCCCGCTTCCTGACCGCCGAGGACATTGCTGATAGTGCGCGGGTCGAGTCCGTCGAACACTGGATTGATCGCAAGATTGCCGTTGGCGTCCGCCTCACCATAATGGGGATTGGTGATCCGAATGAACGGCTGGTCTGCAGAGCCCCAATTCGGGTTGGCAACGTTGTTGTTGTGGCCGGACAGGTCGCGAACGCCCGTGGCGCCATCGTCGTCGTCGCCCACCGGCCGCTGGCCGTTGACCAGCGCCTTCAATCCGGCGAGATCGCTCGCGGTGTACTCGAACGCTCCGGTGACGCCTTCGCCGTTACCGCCCGGCGCCGAACCATTCTGAAATTGCGGCGGCACCGCGCCGGTGAATGTGATGGAGTGCGCGCCGTTCGACAGGGTCTTGGTGCCGTTGCCATTGTCCGCCAGCACATAGTTGGCAAGGCTTGTCCCCGGCGCCAGCTCGACCACATCCTGCGGGCGCAGATTGCCGACGATAGTGTCGTTGCCCCCGTTGGAGCGGAACAGGATACGATGGGCAGATTGCAGCGTAGAGACGTCGACGGTGTCGTTTCCGCCGTCGCCGTTGATCGTGATGGTGTTGAAGTTCAGGCTGGTGGGGTCGAAATCTCCGACCGCCGTCACAGTGTCGCTGCCGGCGCCGGTGTTGATAGTGATTTCCTCGATGTTGTCGAGCTCGGCGATCACCGTGCCGTTGCGGGTGATGACGATCTCGGTGCCGGGCTTCAGACCAGTGAACCCCGCCGCCAGGGCGGCAGACGCAGCATAGACCACAAAGGCCTCTTCAGAGCCCGAGCCATTCACCACGAAGCGGTCAAGCGTGCCCGCGCCGCCATCGACGAAGTCGCGGCCGTCATTGGCGATGTCAACGCCGCCAATCGAAGTCGCCGTCCAGTTGATGGTGTCGTCGCCGGCTCCGGCGAAGATCAGGTCGTTGCTGCCGGCGCCTTCCAGGATGTTCGCAGCGCCGTCGCCGACCAGGATGTCGACGCCATTATTGCCGTTGATTGCACCAGTGGTGTCGCGCACCACCTGAACACTCGCGGGGTCGGTCGCGAAGCCATCGCTGACCGTGTAGTTGAAGGATCCGCCGTTGATCGTGCCGGTATCGGTGATGGTGACCGGACCGCCGGCGGGGCGTGTCGCGGTGAGGTTGTTGGCGCCGTTCACGACGGTGATCGCGAACGGGCTGTCGGCGTCGGTGTCATTCGCCGTCAACGCCCAGTCCGGAATTTGGAAAGCCACCCCGTTGCCATTGTTGGTCACGATACGGTCGTTGACCGCGTTCGGCGCATCGTTGACGCTGATCACCTGGATGGTCGAGGTGGCGATGTTGCTATCGACGAGGCCGTCATTGACGGTGACCTGGATGATGCGGTCATCGACGCTCGGCGACTGCGACGTGGTGCGGAACGTGATCGCCTGGATCGCGTCCTGATAGGAGGCCCGGGAGGCCGCGCCCGTCAACGTGACAGTGATCCGCCCGTCGACCGAGGTGTCGATCGCGCCGGCAATGCCGGCCGGGAGCCCACCGACGACAAGTTGATCGCCGGCCGACGCGTTGGTGAGGACGATCCGCGCCGATGCCATCGTCGCCGAATCGTCGGCGATGTTGGGCAACGAGGCGATCGGCGTCGCCGGGCCGTCCTCCGTGAAGGTGGCTCCGACATCGATCGTCGGGGTTGCCGCAGGCACCGTGACCACGACCGACAGATTATCGATGTTCACTGTCTCGTTGGCGGCGTTCAAGCTGGTGACTTCGAAGCGGATCGCCGAATTCGCCGTGAACGGGCCGGTCAGATCGAAGCTGCGCGTGGTGTTTCCGCCGTTGCCTACGATGGTGTCGAGCTGATTGAAGACGACGCCGTCTGCCGAGTACAAGACTCGGACGAGTTCACCGCCGTCAAGATTGTTGGGGTCGGCATCAAAACTCAAACGTGCCGAAGTCACGCCCGCGAGGTTGATCGTGCGCTGGATCTGCGCTCCGTTGCCTTGATCGAACTGCAGCACACCACCGGTAATTCGGATCTGGCCCGCCGCGGCGGTCGCGCTGTTGTCATCGCCGGTTTCGACCCAGCCTGAGCCCCAGACGCGATTGCCCGTCGAATTCGTATAATTGGCGGCATCGAAATTGTCCGCCACGGTCAGGGAATCGAAGCCGTTGAGCCGAAGCTCCGGCGGCGTCAGCGTGAAATCGCCGTCGGCGAAGCGCAGCACCTCGAAGTTGCGCAGCGTGTCGACGCCGTCGGAGACGATATTGCGGCCGTTCGCTGGATCGATCACGTTCGACACCGTCACGTGCTCGACGCGGATGCTGCCGTCGGCATTGCCGCTGATCACATAGTTGGCGCGAATGTCGTTGAACACCGCGATATCGGTGTCGCCGGCACCGTCGTCCTCGATGATTTCGCGCACGATGTAAAGCTGGTTCGGCACGATGGTGCGCGCGATCATCAGCTCGAACAGGCTCTTGCCGACCCAGCTCGGGTCCGCCGCGTCGGCGGCGGTGAAGACGTGCTTCAGGCTATCGACGGTCGCGATCTGGTTGTCGGCGGTGTTGGCCTCGCCGGCACCGGTGATGCGGATGCGGACGTTGAGCCATCGGTCGCCGTCGAGAATGTCGTCGCCGCCATTGCCTTCGATCACGTCGCTGCCGCCGCCGCCGAACAAAACGTTACCGCTCTCGAAGAGCCCGGTCTGTCCGACCTGCACGATCTGATCGAGGCCGGCGATGCGGTCGAGGCCGGCCTGGTCGAGGCCGTCGTTGAAGAACACGCCTTCCGTGGTAGCGGTGATATCACCGGCGGCGATGTCGCCGAACACCCGGCTGTCACCGATCAGAGTGTCGTTATTGTCCCAACCGGACAGCGCTTCGACTTTGTCGAACCGGTTTCGCAGAATGTCGGCCTGATCGGTGGTGAAGATCGGGATGTTCATGTCGGCATAGCCGTCGAGGCTCATGCCCTTGAAGATCGCCCAGTCGAAGCCGAACATGCCCTCGTTGCGCATCACGCTTTCGCCCTGGACCATGATGTCGTCGCCGGATTCGGCGTCGAAATCGTGCTCCTCCGAGCCGGCGAACATCACGTCGTGGCCCTTGATGGCGGAGTTGAAGAACAGTTCCGAATTGTCGCCCGCGGTGGTGTCGAAGCCGCCGCCGGCCTCCATCCAGTCGTCGCCCTCGTTGCCGAGCAGGAAGTCGACGCCGTCGCCGCCGAGCACGAAGTCGTCGCCTTCGCCGGCGAACACTTCGGTGTCGTCGACGCCGACGAAGACAACGTCCTTGCCGGAGCCGCCCATCAGAATGTCGATGCCGTTGGAATTGGCGATGACGTCGTCGCCCTCGTCGCCCTTCAGGAAGTCGCCGGTGTCGCCGGAGTCGGTGATGATGTCGTTGCCGGCGCCGCCATTGACGAGATCGACGCCAGCGCCGGATTCGATTCGGTCATCACCGGCATCACCCCAGATGCCGTCGTCGCCGAAATCGGTAATGATCGTATCGTCGCCATCGGTGCCGCCGACCACGATGTGCTCGCCGCCGCTGAACCGGATGTAGTTTGCGTCGGGACCGGCCGTGCCGGGATCATTGCGGATGACCTTGCCGAGCCCGAGCGCTTCCAGGAACGGGTCGGCGCCTTGCGGGTCCTTGCCCGGCGCCGCGCCGTTGTAGTCAGCCTGGTTGGACTCGTCGACTTCCAGAACGTAGTCGTAGTTGGCGAAGGAATCGACGCCGATGTGACGCGGAACGATGTCGTCGGCGGTGCCGCGAATGCCGTCCGGGCCCGGCTGCGCCAGATCGGTGTTCGCCATGATCAGCTTGGCGAACGAATTCTGCTCCAGCATGTTGAGGAAGTTCTGTCCCTGGGTTCGGGTCAGATAGTAGAAACGGTCGCCGTCCTGCAGGTTCTCGAGCTGCAGTTCGAAGATGGCGTTGAAGGTCGAGCCCAGCATGCCGCCGAACGGCATCTTCTTCTCGGCCAGACCGCCGATCCACAGGTCGATCCGGTTGAGGCCGGTCTCCACACCGGCCCAGGCACCGGTGCCGGTGAGAAACGCGGTCCGGTCGGCGGCCACCGTCGCGTCGCCGTTCTGATCGACGCCGAACACCAGCTCCATCGCGGCCATGCGCTTGGCTTCGAGCGTGGTGGCGCCGACGATCGTCGCATGCGTGCCGTAGGCGGCGACGAAATTGACGATCGAGGCCGGATTCTTCAGGTTGGTGGCGAGGTCGACCCAATGGTCGTAGGGCTTGAGGAAGGTCGATCCGCTCGCCGCGTAAAGTTGCGTCCGGGTCTCATTCAGCGATGGCATGCCGGTGTCGCGGCCGCGCGCGATGTTGATCGCGGCGAGATCGAGCGGCAGGCCGAGCAGATTGTTGCGCAGCGCGTCGACGACGAATTCGTCGATTTCGTTGCCGCGCTCGATGGTCATGCCACGCACGATCGCAGCGGCGCCGGCGTCGTGCGAGATGGCGCCGTCATTGTCGAACAGGACCGGGTTGAGGAAGGATTCGACCAGACCGAGTTCGCTGTCCATCGGATTGCCGTTGGCGTCGAGCCGCGGCATTCCTTCAGTCAGCATCGAATGGCCGAAGCGATACACCGTGTTGGCGAATTCCGAGAAGATCGCCGGATTGATGTCGGTGACCGAATTGAACACGAAGGGATCGATCGCCGGCTGAATCTTGCGGGCGAACTCTTCGAACACCAGGTGCTGGTACTGCATTTCGGTGGCGAAGCGCGCCCCTTGGAAAAGCCGCTCGCCGTCCCAGTTCAGGCTGTTGGCGTAGTCCAATTGTTGCAGCGCATTCATCGTTCCGAAGCCGGGATCGAGCGCGCCGATATCCGTCGCCAGCCACTCGTTGATAAACGCGATGTCGCCGGAGTTCAGGATCGTCAGCTTCTGGCTGTCGACCTGGCGGTTGTGCTCGGAATGGAAGATGTGGTGCACCGCGGTGAGGCCGATGTTCTCGTTGCCGCGGCCGTCCCCGGTGATGTAGTGACGGTCGAGCAGCTCGTCGTCGTATTCGAGCCTCTGGCCAGTGAGCGGATTGATCGCGACGTCGTTTCCGGTCGCGGAATCGGTATCGGGTGTGAGGACGCCATCGACCACGACCGGCGCCGCATTGTGCGCGATGTCGTCGAGGAAAGCGTGACTGGTGCGCACCGGGCCCGCGCCATTGTTCAACGTCGCGAGATTGAGGGGCGCCAGGTTGGTACCGCTGGCGACGAGGTCATCGGCGGTGTTCGGAATCCCGTCGCCCCCGAGACCGATGATCACCTGCGCAAAGCCATTGGCGTCACGAATAAACTCACCATAGGCATCGGTGCGCAGCAGCGGCACGTTGAGGACGTCGAGATCGGACAGCACGATGCCGAGCATGTTCTGCGCCTGCGCCTTGACGTCGGCCCAGGTTGCGAGGCCGCCTTCCGCGCCGCCCAGCAATTTGCCGGTCGCCATCGGAACGCCGCCGACCATTTTGTACTCGCGCAGGAACACCTGGTGCGAGGCATGCGAGGTGTAGGTCTGGTTCTGGTCGACGAATGGCGTCGTCGTGTTGACTTGCGACCCGTCGGCTGCGGGCGTCGCGCGGGTCAGCGCCATGAACGCCATCTGCCCGGGGACTTCATCGCCGGTTCCTGCGATGCCATCCGGACCATGAGTGCGGAGCGGATCGTCGGCGGCCAGTGGAACATAGACGGTGCCGGCGCCGCCCTTGCTGATCAGGTCCAAGCCGTGATCGAAGAACTGGCCGAAGAAAGTCATCCAGGCATTGAACGGCGCGGAGAGGCCTTCGTCGGGCGCGACGTTCGGAACGTCGATCGAACCGTTGGTGACCGTGACGCCCTTCTGTTCGAGAATCGTGTCGAGTTCGAGTTGCAATGCAGCATGATCGCCGAGCGGGTCGGCGTCGCGCGCCGCTTTCAGCGCCAGAAAGGCGGCGGTGATCTCGCTTTGGTCGGCAAGAACGTCCTCCGAGCCGGCGAAGGTGAGCGCGGCAATGATGGCCGCCGGATTGTTCAAGCTCATGTCGACGATGAGATTGGACACGGTGCGGGGCGCGGTGTCGACAATGGTGCCGGGAGCTGCGTAGTTTCCGCCAGTCACCACGCCGCCCGGCGCCGGGCCGTTGAGATCGATCGAGCCGGTCCCTGTCGTATAGCTCGCCGTTAGCAGGCGCGGCATTGACTGGTCAGCGGCGCCCCATTGCTCGCGTCCCGGGACGATGTTGTTATCCTGACCGTCCACCGTCCGAAGCCCGACCGGCACTTTCGGATCGGCGACGGCGAGCAATGCGCCTGGCGTACCTGCCGGAACGACGTTGCCGAGCGCGTCGACGTAGATGCTGGTGAGCGGCGCGCCCGCCGCGTGGGCTTCTGCGACCTTGATTTGACGGAGAATGAAAGCGAGATCAGCCTGATTGAGCGTAAATGCAGCCATTTTCCGTCTCCCTGCGTGGATTTGTTGCCCTGACCCGAACGGCGGCCAGGCTTCGGATTAATGCTACGTTAAGCATTCGCGGGACCGACTCGGGACCGCGCAAGGTCTGATCAGCAGTCGGACCAAGGCCACACGCGGTATTCGGCCTTGGTCCCGGACTTTGGTCTGATAGCTGCGCGCTATTCGGTGGAGCGAAGACAACCCGGAGTGATCGATCCGCGGTGGAAGAGGTGTTGCGAGGTCTACGAGCGGCGGCTTCGATAGATCGTTGGGAATGAAGCGTGCACCGGGGTGTTAATATGTTTCGAACAAAGTTTTCGGACCTCGACAAGGCGCCGATTTCATCGTTCTCCGGCAGTGAATTGGGACTTCGGTTGATGCAGCCGCTTCATCGCATCCGGTCGATTTGGCGCCGCGCGACCTTGCTCCAGCAATTCCTGGCCGCTGCAACCGTCACGATCTGTGTGTCGATGGCCGTCCTGACCTATTCGGTCTCGACCCGGCTTGAGTCGAGCATAATGCAAGCAGCCGCGGAGGAAGGCGCGTTGTTGGTCGGCCACTTCATCGGCCCGCACGTGCAGGAATTGGCTTCTTCCGACGTCTTGTCGCCGCAGAACGTCGAAAGGCTCGACGCGATGCTGCAGACCGTGCTCAACGAGCGCGTCAAGGTCATCAAGATCTGGATGAAGGACGGCAGGCTGGTCTATGCGACCAACAACAAATTGATCGGCGAGAAATTCCCGTCCGATCACCTCGACAAGGCGTTCGGCGGCCGCGTATCAGGCTCGTTCGACGATCTCGATGACGATGAAAACACTTATGAGCGCGAATTGAAGGTTCCGCTGATCGAAATCTATGCGCCATTCTATCGAACAGGAACCAGAGAAGTCATCGCGGTCGGAGAGGTCTACAACGATGGCTCGCGTCTTCTAGGAGAGTTGTCGCATATCCGCACCGTAACTGCAGGCATCGTCGGGGCGGTCACGGCACCGATGATGCTGCTGCTGTTCCTGATCGTCCGGCGAGCGAGTGCAATCGTGGCGGCACACGGCGCAGCGTTGTCGCGAAAAGTGGACGAGGCCAAGGCACTGGCGGACCAGAATGATCAATTGCGGCGCGAGGCCGACGAGGCCCGTCTGGATGCTATCCAATCCAACGAGGGCCTGCTCGGTCAGATCGGGCAGGACTTGCATGATGGCCCGATCCAGCTCCTCAGCATCCTGACGCTCAAACTGTCGGAGATGAAGCCGGCGGATAGCGGAAGCACCGCGCTTCCCATGGTGACCGGCAGTGCGACCGGCGGTCTTGCCGACCTCACCGCGGCCGCACTGTCCGATTTGCGCGACCTCTCTATTGGTCTCGTCTTGCCGCAGTTGGAGGGGCTCAACGCCCGAGAGACGCTCTTGCTGGCCGTGCGTCAGCACGAAGCTCTGACGGGAACGCGTGTCCTCACCGAGATCGGCGACCTCACTTTCTTCCCCCCGCCTCCCCTGAGAACCTGCCTGTTTCGGATCGTTCAGGAAGGCCTGAACAACGCTTATTACTACGCCAGCGGACAGGGCCAGCACGTGTCGGCGAGCGGGAGCGCCGGCCAGATCACGATCGTTGTCCGCGACAGCGGCAGCGCCGATGCACCGGCGAGTCCCCGCCTACGCAAGACCGGCCTGGGTTTGCCGGGCCTGCACCGAAGGGTCCAAGGGTTCCGCGGCTCGCTTGAGATCGCACAATTGTCGCCGGGAACCGAACTTCGGGCAACCTTGCCGATGGGCGATCCGGCCGGCGGTTAACGGTAGTGATCGACCACACAACTCTCCTGACCGAATACTTTATTGAATTGCGGCAATAATTCTATCAAATTGTGGTGGGGTCGCCGCTCTGGCCTCAGATGTGATTGAACCTTTTAGGGAGATCCGCTGACCTTTGTGAATAGACCAGGGCATTTTAGAGCCGGATTGATGGAGTGGATTTATGAGTAGGGTCTCGGTTGCCCTCGTTGATGACCATCCGTTGATGATCGAAGCGGTTTTCTCCCTCCTTTCCCGAATTGATTCATTTGAAGTGGTGGCGACCGGAACCAGCGCGAAGGACGTGGTCGACATCGGAACACTACTCCGACCGGAAATCATGATCGTCGACTTGGGGCTCCCCGGCGACGTCTACGCGGCGATTGCGAGCGTCGCCTCGAACTCCTGCGGGACCAAACTCGTCGCCTTCACGGCTTCGACCGGCGTCGACACCGCCATTCGCGCCCTCGACAGCGGGGCGAGCGGATACGTGCTCAAAGGTAGCAGCCCGGACGAGCTGCTGGATGCGATCGCCTCGGTGCGATCCGGGGAAACCTACATCACGCGCAACTTCGCCACCCAAGTGATCTCGGCGCTGCGCGATGCGACTATCCGGCGCCGTGCCGCCATGGCGGTCAAGCTGAGCATCCGCGAGGAACAGATCGTGCGGCTGTTGCTGAAGGGCAAGACCAACAAGGAAATCGCCCACGCGATCAGTATCAGCGAGAAGACGGTCAAGCACTACATGACGATCCTCATGCAGAAGTTGCAGGTGCGCAATCGGCTCGAGGTCGTGATCGCCGCGCAGAGGCTGGATGCAGAGCGGCAACTGCCTCGGCTGCATTCCTGAGATGGAAGCCCGTCATACGTGCTCCAAATAGCCCCTGTGAATCGACACGGTCGTCTTGGTCGCGTCGAACTTCACGCGCAAGATGCTTGGAGAAGCGATACCGACAATCACACCCTACCGATCGCCGTATCGCGGGTGTCTTTCGCGCCCCAGCGCGCTCATCCTGACGCGGTCACCGATATTCAGTGACGCCCCCTGGAGGTTGTTGGAGATTGGCCTGCCCATTCGATCGACTTTCATCTTCGGCGGCGGCTCGCTGATTGGGAGGCATAAGATTTCGCGAGTTGGAACGTTCGAAGTTGGTACGTCTAACGTTCGACCATCCGGTCATCGATTGTCTGGCTGGTGATCAGCGGATCGTCGGCCTCTCGAGATGGTCGGCAGGGAAGTCGTCAGTGACCGGAACGTGCTCTTGAGGTTTTCCCATCCGGATACGGTCTCCGTCCCATCGAGCGACCGCCGAAACCAGAGCGCATAGAGCGCCGGCAGGAACAGCAGCGTCAGAGCGGTGGCGACCAGCAGGCCGCCCATGATGGCGACGGCCATCGGGCCCCAGAAGCTCGATCGCGACAACGGGATCATGGCCAGCACGGCGGCTAGCGAGGTCAGCACCACCGGCCTCGCGCGGCGCACCGTCGCATCGATGATCGCCACCCGGCGCGGATGGCCGGCCGCCACATCATGCTCGATCTGATCGACCAGAATGACGGCGTTGCGGATGATCATTCCGGCCAGGGCGATCAGGCCGAGCAGCGCCACGAAGCCGAACGGCTTGCCCGAGACCAGCAGTCCGAGGCAGGCCCCGATCAGACCGAGCGGCGCCGTCAGCAGTACCAACGCCAACCGCGAGAAGCTCTGCAGTTGCACCATCAGGACCGTGAGCATGATCACCAGCATCATCGGCATCACCGCAACCAGCGCGCCATTGGCCCTGCCGGAGTCCTCGATCGCGCCGCCCAGCTCGATCCGGTAGCCCTCCGGCAGACGTTGGCGCAGGTCGCCGAGCGTCGCCCAAACCGCGGCGGAGACATCGGGCGCCTGCACGCCGTCGCGAACGTCGGTACGCACCGTGATCACCATGTCGCGGTTGCGACGCCATTGGATCGCTTCTTCGTGGCCCTGCTCGATGCGGGCGACCTGCGACAACGGCACCGGAACGCCGTTGCGCGACAGCACCGTGAGATCGCCGATGGCGCCGATATCGCCGCGCTGCGACGCCACCGCGCGGGCCACCACCGCAACCTTTTCGGTGCGATCGCGGACGGTGGTCACCGTGGAGCCGGTCACCAGCGTCTGCAACGTCTGCGCGACCGTCTGGGGATCGAGCCCGAGCGCGCGTGCGCGGTCTTGATCGACGACCAGCCGGATCGAGGGCATCTGTTCGTTCCAATCGAGTTGCGGCTCGATGGCGTTCGGATTGGCCCTCAGGATATCCCGAACCTGATAGGCGATGCCGCGCACAGTGTTGGGATCGGCGCCGATGACCCGGAACTGGACCGGAAATTCAATCGGCGGCCCATATCTGAGCCGATTGACGCGCACGCGGGCATCGGGAATTGCTCCATCGGCCACCGCGTGCTCGATCTTGGCCTTGATACGCTCTCGCGCCTCGCCGCTTCTGGCGACGACCACGATCTCCGCATAAGCCTCGTTTGGCAGCGCAGGATTGAAATTGAGCAGGAAACGGGGCGGCCCCTTCCCGATAAAGCTGGCCCAGGTCGCGGCGTCGTCGTCGCCGGCGAGGAGTGCTTCAGCCCGCTTCGCCGCCTCGATCGTGGCGCCGATCGCGCTGCCTTCCGGCAGCCGGAGCTGGACAAACAGCTCGGGCCGATCCGACGCCGGGAAAAACTGCTTCGATACCTTGCCGAAGCCGATGACGGATAGCGCGAACATAGCAAAGGTCGCCACCACGACCTTGATCCGATGCTGCACGCACCAGCTGACGACGCTGCGCAGCCGGCGATAAATGCCGGTCTGGTAGATCGCGCCGGGATCGCCGGCATGGGTCGTTTTGAGGGTCGGCAACAGCTTGAAGCCGAGATACGGCGTGAAGATCACGGCGACCACCCAGGACGCGATCAGCGCAATAGCGACCACCCAGAAAATGCTGCCGGCGTATTCCGCGGTGCCGCTGGCCGCAAACCCGACCGGAACGAACCCGGCGGCCGTGACCAAGGTCCCGGTCAGCATCGGAAACGCGGTGGATTGCCAAGCGAAGGCGGCCGCCTCCGCGCGACCAACTCCCTGCTCCATCTTCACCACCATCATCTCGACCGCAATGATGGCGTCGTCGACCAACAGGCCGAGCGCGATGATCAGCGCGCCGAGCGAGATCCGGTGCAGGTCGATGCCGATCATCAGCATGATGCTGAACACGACCCCGAGCACCAACGGCACCGAGGCCGCCACCACGATGCCGGTGCGCCAGCCGAGCGACAGGAAGCTGACGATCAGCACGATCGCGAGTGCTTCGACGAACGAGCGCATGAAGTCGTCGACCGCCTCGGCGACCACCGCGGGCTGGTTGGCCATCCGCTCGAAGACGAGACCGACCGGCGTCGCTCGGTCGACCTCGGTCATCACCGCTTCGACGTCGCCGCCGAGTTTGAGGATGTTGGCGCCTTTCTGCATGACGATTCCGAGCGCCAGCGCCGGGACGCCGCGATGACGCGCCAGAAACTCCGGTGGATCGATGAAGCCCCGGCTCACCGTGGCGATATCGCCCAGCCGGATCACCGCGCCATTGGCGGCGACCGGCGTTTCCTCGACGGCCTTCACGCCGTCGAACGCGCCGGTGACGCGCAGCGGAATCCGCGTCGAAGCGGTTTGCATCATCCCCGCTAACGACAATGCGTTCTGTCTGGCGAGGCTGTCGAAGATCGCCTGGGGCGCGATTCCGAGATTGGCGAGCTTGACGTGGTCGAAATCGACGAAGATCCGCTCGTCCTGCGTCCCATAGATCGTCACCTTGGAGACGTTGTTCACCTTGAGCAGGCGCTGCCGGGCAGCCTCGGCGACGCGCTTGAGCGTAGCGTAGTCGGCGCTCTCCGATCTCAGCATGTACACGATGGAATCGACGTCGCCATATTCGTCGTTGACGTTCGGCCCGATCACCCCATCCGGCAGGTCGGGCTTCAGGTCGACCATCTTCTTGCGCACCAGATAGAACAGCCACGGCACCTGACCGGGCGGCGTGGTGTCGCGGAACTCCATTTGCGCAGCGACGAAGCCTGGCTTGGAATAAGTCGTCACCTTGTAGAACGACGGAAGTTCCTGCAGTTTCTTTTCGATCCGGTCGGCGACCTGGAACTGCATCTCTTCCGCGGTGGCGCCCGGCCACGCTGCCGTCACCACCGCGACCTTGATGGTGTAGGACGGATCCTCGGCGCGTCCGAGATTGCGGTAGGACAGCGTCCCCGCGACACCGATCATCAGGATCAGGAACAGGATCAGGGTGGGATGGGCTACAGCCCAGGCGGAGAGATTGAAGCGATGCATCACGGCCTCCGCGGATCAAAAGGCAAGCGCGGAGATCGGACGGACAGTCAGACCAGGGTCGAGCTTTTCGACCCCGAGCTGCACCACCGTCTCGCCTTCGGAAACCCCCGCCGTGATCAGCACGCTGCGGTCGTCATAGCGGGCGGTCGTCACCCGGCGCGGCGTCAACTTGCCGTCCTGATCGACAACCCAGACCGACGGACCCTGGCCGTGATTGAACAGCGCAGTGAGCGGCAATCGCGCCGCACGCACTCCGATCGACTCGCTCAGTGTCAACGTCGCGCTCATACCGAGCCGCACGGCCTGGTCGACATCCAGGATACTGTAGCGGGCAGCATAGGTGCGGGTCGCCGGGTCGGCCGCGAGCGCCAGTTCGCGCAATCGCACCCGGTAGGTTCGATCCGGCAGCGACCAGAGCGAAAGGCTGGGGATCGCGCTTTTTGCCTGCTCGACGAAAGTTTCCGGCAGTGCCACCAGCGCTTCCATCTCGGTCAGTCGCGCAAGGCGAACAGCGACCTGGCCGGGCGCGACCACTTGGCCCGGCTCGACCGGCGTCGCGGTGATGACGCCGTCGGCGTCGGCTTCGAGGGTTGCGTAGTCGAGCGCGTGAGCGGCAAGGTCCACCGAGCGCTGCGCTCGGGTCAGCCGGCTTCGGGCCTCCTCGGCTGCAGCACGGCCCTTTTCGAGGGTAGCCGCGGCCGCCCAGCCTTTACTTTGCAGCTCGGTGACGCGCTTTTCGTCCGCTTCGGCCTGCGCCAGACTGGTGGTCGCGGCCCTCACCTCGGCTTGGGCCTGCTCGCGTTGCAGCTCGAGGTCGTTGGTATCGAGAACCAGCAGGGCTTGCCCCTTGCGTACCAGGTCGCCATTTCGGACCATCCGCCGTGCGACTTTGCCGGCGACGCGAAAGCCGAGGTCGCTTTCGATGCTGGGGCGGACCGTCGCGGCGAAATTGCGCGTTCTGGTATCGTCCTCGAAGCGGACTGCTGTGACCAGCACCGGGCGATCCGTCATGCGGGTTGGCGCGTCCTTGCGCTCGGCTTTAGGGCTGGCGGGGTCGCAGGCCGCAAGCGCAAGCCCAAGCGCCATAACGATGATGAGCGTATTTCCGAAGAGGAGAGCCTTGTTCATCGCCCTTGGCCTTGATGGAGAGTTTTGGTCGATCGGCATCATCGCGCCGCAGAGCGAACCGTCCCGCCGCATCGGACAGCCCGCCTCACGCGGTCTTTACGGGAGCAGGCCACCCCACATCCGCCTCAACAGCCCATCCTTGTCGATGAAGTGATGCTTCAGCGCGAACAGCGTGTGGCCGATGATGAGCAGCACTAAGGCTGCAGCGAGCGTGAAGTGGATGTCGCCCCAAAGGCCGGCGAGATGCTCGCTCTTTTCGACCGGCGGAGGAATCGACAATCCGAACAGCGAGGCCGGACGGCCACCGGCTGCGCTCATCACCCAACCGGAGACCGGAACGGCGAACATCAGGACATAGAGCAGCAGGTGTCCGAGGTGACTGGCGTTCCGCAGCAATGGCGAATAGGCCGCCGGAAGCTCTGGCGGGGTGTGCGCAGCACGCCACACCAGTCGCACTGCGAGCAGCAACACCACCAGTACGCCGAACGACTTGTGCAGATCATAGAGCGCATATTTTTGCGGCGAAGGCGGCAAGTTGCTCATGTAGAAACCAACGCCGATCAAGCCGAAGATGATCGCCGTCATCCCCCAATGCAGAAGAATGGCCATGCGCGTGTAGCGCTCCTGCGGGTTCGCCGTGGTCTCCATTGCCGTCTCCAAAAGATACAAACAATACCGTACGTACGGTATTAGATGTTTTAGCTTGACGCGCCGGAGCTGTCAAACAATACTGTACAAGCGGTTCAGTATTGACGCTGCATCGACGAGCCTCCCTTTGTCGGCCGTGGACGGCGTTTGACGGCTGGCCGGCGGCATCGCATCAACGGCTGTCCATTCCGCGGATTTCGGCGCGCCAGACATGGGCCCAGGCAACACGCCCATGGAGCGGTCATGGTAAGGGTACGGACAGAGGCAAAGCGGGAAGCAATCCTGGAGACGGCGGCCGAAGTGTTCCGCGAACGTGGGCTCGACGGCGCCTCCATGTCCGAAATCGCCAAGCGGCTGGGGGGGTCGAAGGCAACTCTCTATGGGTACTTCCCATCGAAGGAAGAGTTGTTCGTCCACGTCAGCCTGCGGGTCGTCGCCAAACAGATCATGCCCGCGTTGCACAGAATGGCGGAACGGGCCGACGAAGACCCTCGCCAGGTGATTTTCGATGTCGGAAGGCAGTTGATCAGGCTGGTGACTTCGCCCAGTTCCGTGACTGCTTTACGTCTTGCGGTGGCGCAACGATCGGTCGGAAACCTCGGCCAGGTTTTCTATGACGCCGGGCCGCGGAAAGGCGTCGAGGCATTCGCGGCCTATCTGGCGGCAGCCACCAAGGTCGGCCGCCTCAACGTGCCGGACCCGACCGTTGGGGCGCACCACCTGCGATTTCTGCTCGAGGCGGAGACCTTTTGGTCGTCGACGCTCGATCTCAAGGAGAATAAAAACGCGACCGAAATCGATCAGGCCATCGAACGCGCCATCGATGTTTTTCTAGCGGCCTATGGCCCGACGACACCCGCTCTGTCGCCGACAGCCGCTCACAAGCGCAAACGCGACACCAGCCGGTCTCCAGGCAATGCCAGCGCACCTCGACCTCGCCGATCGTGACGAACGATATCGCCTCCGGCGGGCGCTTCGATCCTCGCCCGCCGGCGCCCTCGCCGTCCCCGCTCAGCAACAGCCGCGGAAGCGGCCTTTGCCGACGGCGAAGCGCGCATTCTGGCGTTCGACGAAAAATTCGCCGTAGCTCATGATCGGCTTGTCCGGATGCTGCTCCTGGCGGTGCTCCACGTAAGTCTGATAGTCGGGAATGCCGACCATCAGACGCGCGGCGCGTACCGACCATTCTTTCAGCGCCATGAGGTCACGCAAGGTCGGCTCCTCGGATGTTCGCAGGCATGCCAACCTCGTTGGCGGTGATCCTCGGATCGCTCAAGGCCCGGCGGATAGCGATGGCGCCATAAACGATCATCGACAACACCACGGCGACGAACATCGCGCACAGTGTCGCGTCGACATAATCGTTGACGATGATGCGGTTCATCTCCGCCATGGTCTTCGCCGGCGCCAGGATCTTGCCGGCCGCGGCAGCGTCGCTGAACTTCCACGCATGGGCAACGAAGCCGATCTTCGGCTCGGCGCTGAAGATTTTCTGGAACCCCGCCGTCAGCGTGCAGATCAGCAACCACAAGGTCGGCACGATCGTGACCCAGGCGTAGCGCTGGCGCTTCATCTTGAACAGGACGACCGTGCACAAGATCAACGCGATCGCCGCCAGCATCTGATTGGAGATGCCGAACAGCGGCCAGAGCGTATTGATGCCACCCATCGGGTCGATCACGCCTTGGTAGAGGAAGTACCCCCAGGCGCCGACCGCCAATGCCGATCCGATCAGATTGTTGGTCCACGACTCGGTCTTGCGGAACGACGGCACGACGCTGCCGATCATATCCTGGATCATGAACCGGGCGACGCGGGTGCCGGCATCGACCGTGGTCAGGATGAACAGCGCTTCGAACAGAATGGCGAAGTGATACCACAGCCCCATCAAGGCGCGGCCACCGAACATGCCCGACAGGATGTGCGCCATGCCGACCGCGAGTGTCGGGGCGCCGCCGGTGCGCGATAGCAGCGTCTTCTCACCGACGTCCTGGGCGAGCTGGTTGATCATGTCGGGGGTGAGGGTGAAGCCCCAGCTCGAGATCACCTGCGCGGCCTGCACGGCGGTGGTGCCGATCACACCGCTCGGGCTGTTGATCGCGAAATAAATTCCGGGTTCGAGCACGGTGGCACCGATCATCGCCATGATGGCGACGAAGGATTCCGTCAGCATTCCGCCATAGCCGATGAACCGGAGCTGGCTCTCATTTTCCACCATCTTCGGGGTGGTGCCGGAGGCGATCAGCGAATGAAAGCCTGAGACCGCGCCGCAGGCGATGGTGATGAACAGGAACGGGAACAGGCCGCCCGACCAAACCGGGCCGGTGCCGTCGATGAACTTGGTGAGCGCCGGCATCTTCAATTCCGGCTGGACGATGATGATGCCGACCGCGAGCAGCGCCATGGTGCCGACCTTGAGGAAGGTCGACAGATAGTCCCGCGGCGCCAGCAGCAGCCACACCGGCAACACCGAGGCCACGAAGCCGTAGCCGATGATCATCAGCGCGAGCGTTTCGCCGCTGAGATCAAACCAGGCCGCCAGCGCCGGATTGTCCGCCACGGTCCGGCCGTAGATCAGCGACGCCAGCAGCAGGACTACGCCGATCACCGACATTTCCGCGATGCGACCGACCCGGATGAAGCGGGCATAGACGCCCATCAGCATGGCGATCGGAATGGTGCAGAACACCGTGAAGGTGCCCCACGGACTGCCGACCAGTGCTTTGACGACCACCAACGCCAGCACGGCGAGCAGGATCACCATAATCAGCAATACGCCGACAAGCGCGATGCTCCCCGCCACTGGGCCCATTTCGGCGCGCACGATATCGCCGAGCGAGCGGCCGTCGCGCCGCGTCGAGAGAAACAGCACGATGAAATCCTGCACCGCACCGGCGAAGACGACGCCAGCGAGTATCCATAGCGTGCCAGGCAGGTAGCCCATCTGGGCAGCAAGCACAGGGCCGACCAAGGGACCGGCGCCTGCAATGGCCGCGAAGTGATGACCGAATAGCACGTAGCGGTTGGTCGGGACGTAGTCGAGGCCGTCATTGTGGCGGTAGGCAGGAGTCTGCCGCGCAGGATCGACGCCAAGTACTTTGGTGGCAATGAACAGCGCATAAAAACGGTAGGCGATGAAATAGACGCACACCGCTGCGATGACGAGCCATGCCGCGTTGATGCTCTCGCCTCTGCTGAGCGCGACAATTCCGAACGAAAACACACCAAGCGCGATCACTGCGGCCCAGAGCAACTTTGACTGAAGCGAACTTCCCTTGGTGGCGAGCGAACTCATGTCTTTCCTTCTCGATCTCAGCCAGACAGAACTTCTGACGGTCGGTTGAGCATGAATTCTCCACCGAAAGATCCCGCGTTGATTCCGATCAAACCCCGCATGATATAATTGCGGTTCGACAACGACGAGCGCAGCGGATCACCTTGGCGGTGGCGAGCCTCTCTTCGTCATCAGTTCCCTGGCGCGTTCGATGCGCTGAGGCGGCCGCCGGCGAGCGGAGACGTTCGGTCGGACGAAGCGCCGGCAAGGAGGAAGTCGACGAATGCACGCGCCACGGGCGACAGGGTCTTGCCCTTCAACCACACCGCGTTCCAGCGCCGGCACAGCGGAAAGCCCTGCACGTCGAGCACCGCGAGGCAGCCGTTGGTCAGTTCGAGTTGCATGCTCGAGATCGGCAGCACCGACACGCCGAGCCCGGCCATCACACCCTGCTTGATCGCCTCGGTGCTGCCGAGCTCCATGTAAGGCGTGATCGCCAGATCATTTTCGATCAGATAGCGGTCGAACGCCGAACGGGTTCCGGACCCGGCCTCGCGCACAAGCCAACGTTCGCGGGCGATCTGCAACGGCGGAATAGAACGCACCGCAGACAACGGGTGCTGGGTATGGGCCGCAACGACGATCAGGTTTTCGTAGAACGGGTGGGCTTCGACCGCGAGGTCGTCGGGCGCCTGCCCCATGATGACGAAATCGTCCAGATTCTCGACCAGGCGCTCGATCACGCGCTCGCGGTTCGTGACGATCAACCGCGGCAACACCGCCGGATGATCGACGATGAACGAGCCCAGCAGATGCGGTAGAAAGTACTTGGTACTGGTGACTACAGACAGCCGCAACGGACCTTTCAGCGTGTCGTCGAGTGAGTCGAGCGATTGCTCGAGCACTTGCAGCCGACCAAGGATATCATTACAGGCGGCCTGCATCTCATGCCCGGCGGGGGTGAGGAAAAAGCGTTTCCCGATATGCTCGAACAGCTTGGCGCCGACGTTCTCCTCGAGGCGCCGAAGCTGAATCGACACTGCGGGCTGGGTCAGATGCAACTCTTCGGCCGCGCGGGTGAAGTGCCGGTGCCTTGATACTGCTTCGAACAGTCGAAGCTGCTGCAAGGTCAGATGCATTCGCGCCATCATAACATCCAGTAAATCGTTACGATTGAAACTATCAATTTCTGTTTATGAACTCAAGTTCCTAGGTTCCCCGCCATGACGGCCCGGTTCAAGCGGCCGGCACCAAAGGGGACATGCAATGCTGAAGAGTTATCAGGCGGGAGTGCGGGAATACCGCGAAACCTATTGGGACCCTCATTACACGCCGAAGGACAGCGACATTCTCGCGGTGTTCAAGGTGATCCCGCAGGCCGGGGTGCCGCGCGAGGAAGCCGCCGCCGCCGTGTGCGCCGAGTCGTCCACCGCGACCTGGACGACGGTGTGGACCGACCTGCTGACCGATCTCGATTATTACAAGGGCCGCGCTTACGCCATCGAAGACGTGCCCGGCGACGACGAAGCGTTCTATGCTTTCGTCGCCTATCCGATGGGCCTGTTCGAAGAAGGCTCGATCGTCAACGTCTTCACCTCGCTGGTCGGCAACGTGTTCGGCTTCAAGGCGGTGCGTGCGCTGCGCCTGGAAGACGTGCGCTTCCCGCTGTGGTTCGTCACCACCTGCGACGGCCCCCCCGCACGGCATTCAGGTCGAGCGCGACAAGCTCGACAAGTATGGCCGCCCGATGCTCGGCTGCACCATCAAGCCGAAGCTCGGCCTCTCTGCCAAGAACTACGGCCGCGCCGTGTACGAGTGTCTGCGTGGCGGCCTCGACTTCACCAAGGACGACGAGAACGTCAACTCGCAGCCGTTCATGCGTTGGCGCGACCGCTTCGAGTTCTGCCAGGAAGCGATCGAGAAGGCCGAGCAGGAGACCGGCGAGCGCAAGGGCCACTACCTCAACGTCACCGCGCCGAACATGGAGGAAATCTATCGCCGCGCCGAGTTCGCCAAGGAGATCGGCTCGCCGATCATCATGAGCGACTATCTGACCATCGGCTGGGCGGCGCATTCCAGCCTGTCGCGCTGGTGCCGCGCCAACGGCATGTTGCTGCACGTCCACCGCGCGATGCACGGCGTGATCGACCGCAACCCGCGCCACGGCATCAACTTCCGCGTGCTCGCCAAGCTGCTGCGCCTGCTCGGCGGTGACCATCTGCACTCCGGCACCGTGGTCGGCAAGCTGGAAGGCGACCGTGCCGCGACGCTCGGCTGGGTCGACCTGATGCGCGAGCGCCACGTCAAGGAAGACCGCAGCCGCGGCCTGTTCTTCGATCAGCCGTGGGGCCACATGGCGCCGGTGATGCCGGTCGCATCGGGCGGCATTCACGTCTGGCACATGCCGGCGCTGCTCGCGATCTTCGGCGACGACGCGGTGTTCCAGTTCGGTGGCGGTACGCTCGGCCATCCGTGGGGCAACGCTGCCGGTGCGGCCGCGAACCGCGTCGCGCTCGAAGCCTGCGTGCGCGCCCGTAACGAAGGCCGCGATGTGGAGCGCGAGGGCAAGGACATCCTCACCGCCGCCGCGCAGTCGAGCCCGGAACTGAAGGTGGCGATGGAAACCTGGCGCGAGATCAAGTTCGAGTTCGACGTGGTCGACAAGCTCGACGCGCCGCACCGCTAAACCACTGCATCTTGCATCACGCCAATTTTGGAAACGATCATCATGACCACTCCGATAAAGGACTATCAGTCCCGTATCTCCGATCCGAACAGCCGCAAGCTCGGCACCTTCTCCTATCTACCGCCGATGGATGCCGAGCAGCTGCGCAAGCAGATCAACTACATCGTCAACCAGGGCTGGACGGCGGCGATCGAGCACACCGAGCCGAGCCATGCCACCGGTTACTACTGGTACATGTGGAAGCTGCCGATGTTCGGCGAAACCGACGTCGACCGTGTCCTCACCGAAATCGAGGCCTGCCGCGCCGCCAATCCGAACCACCACGTTCGACTGATCGGCTACGACAACGTCGTCCAGACCCAAGGCACCAGCATGCTGGTGTATCGCGCGCCGATCGAGGTCTGACCGCAGCTGCGGATCTCCCCTGACATCAAAACTGGACGGGGGCGCATGACTGCGCAGCGCAGTCGCGCGCCCCCGGCCTCCGCCCGGCGGCCCTCAGGGCCCAGTTCTGAGGGCGCGCCGGTCGCCTCACCGGTCACACAGGACACACGCGATGAGCGAGATTGACAGCGCCCCCTACAGGATTGGAGCCCAACCCTATTATCGCCCGGTCGGCAACGAGGTTGACCTCTACACCGCCGCCTATGCGGCGCGCATGCCGATGATGCTGAAAGGTCCGACAGGCTGCGGCAAGTCGCGCTTTGTCGAATACATGGCCTGGAAGCTGCAGCGCCCGCTGATCACGGTGGCCTGCAACGAAGACATGACCGCCGCCGATCTGATCGGCCGCTTCCTGCTCGATATCAACGGCACCACCTGGCGCGATGGCCCGCTCACCTTGGCAGCGCGGATGGGCGCGATCTGCTATCTCGACGAAGTGGTCGAAGCCCGTCAGGACACCGTGGTGGTGATCCACTCTTTGACCGACCACCGCCGCACGCTGCCGCTGGAAAAGAAGGGCGAAGTGGTCGAAGCCCATCCCGACTTCCAGGTGGTGATCAGCTACAACCCCGGTTATCAGAGCCTGACCAAGGACCTGAAGCCGTCAACCCGGCAGCGCTTCGGCGCCATGGTGTTCGACTTCCCCAATCCCGATGTCGAGACCGAGATTGTCGCGCACGAAGCCGGCGTCGACACCGCCGTCGCCGCCAAGCTGGTCGAGGTGGCGCAGCGCAGCCGCAATCTGCGCGGCCATGGCCTCGATGAAGGCATCTCGACCCGTCTCTTGGTCTATGCCGGCCGGCTGATCGCGATGGGCATTCCGCCGGCGGACGCCTGCCGCACCGCGCTGGTGCGGCCGCTGACCGACGATCCGGACATGCAGGACACCCTCGACGCCGCGGTCGACACCTTCTTCGGGTGAGACACCAGCGCTGAGATCTGACGGCAGAAGGCGAACAGCATGACCATCAAGCTCGAAGCATACCAAGCCGAACTCGACACCACTGCGCCGGGGCTCTCCGACCTGGTTCAGGCTGTTTACGCCGACGCGGTCCGGCAATTGTCGCCGGCCGGGCTCGAAGACCTGTTCGACGGCGCCTGCGGCCTGGCCCGGCTCGGCAAAGGCAGCGCCGTCGTCGTCGCCTATCTCGACGCGATGCCGATGGTGGCGCGCGAGTGCGGCGAGGAAGCGATCCGCGATTGCCGCCTGGCGGTGATGAAGCTTGCCTCGATGACCTCCGGCGACGTGCTGGCGATGACCTTCGCCAGCCTGCCGGCGGCCGCCAGCCGCTTCAGCGATGCGGAACTGGTGGCCGTCTATCTGCAACTGCTGCATCGTCTTGCAGCCCGCGTGCCGCGCGGGCTGCGGCCGATGCTCAGCCGTATCGACGAGTTGTTGAACCGGCTGACGCTGTCGGGGCTGCGCGCCTGGGCCGAATTCGGCGCGGAGGCGCATCAGCGCAATCTCGCGGCGCAGGCCGCGTATTTCGGGCTGGAATCGCAGGACAGCCGCGCGGTGCTGGAGCGCGAGCGCCGCGGCACCTTGTTTGTCGATGTGCAGCGCCGGCTGTCGGCCTATCTGCGGGCATTCTGGGGCCGCGACTTCCTGCTGCGGCCGACGATCAGCGATCACGAGGATTTCCGCTGCTTCATCGAGGACGGCCGGCTGCATCTGCCGGACGCCGCCGACGTGCATGGCACGGTGTCGGGCCTCGATGTCTATCGCGCCATGGCCGCGCATCTGGCGGCGCATCTGGTCTATACCGGCCGGCTGCCGGTGGCCGACGGGCTGACGCCGGCCGAACGCTTTCTGATCGGCTTTGTCGAAGACGCCCGCGTCGAGCGTCTGGCGGTGAAACGCTTCCCCGGCCTGCGCCGGCTGTGGCGCTCGTTGATGCCGACCGAGGCGACCCCGCCTCCCAGCCATCCGACCATCGCCGTGCTGGAACGCTTTGCGCTGGCGCTGCTCGATCCGGCCGAGCGCATTGGCGATGCCAAGCTCGATGCGTTGGCGGCACGTTTCCACGCCGCGCTCGAGCAAGGCGAAAACATCTCGCTCAATCTTGGCCGGGCGTTGGCCGACCATCTGACCGCGCAGAAGATCATGCCGAGCCTCCGCTTGCTGGAGCGGATTCGTTTGCCCTGGCGCGACGACAACCGCTTTCTGTGGCAGCCGGAACATTTCGACCGGCTGGAAATGTTCGGCGGCGCCGCGTCCGGCGAAGCGCAGATTCGCCGCCGGGTCGGGCTGATGGAGTTCATCAACGAGACCGATGTCGAAAACGCCGGCGATGACGCCCAGGAAATCTGGGTGCTCGGCACCGAGCTGTTCCCCTACGAGGACGAAGGCGTCTCCTACAATCAGCGCGAGGGCCGGCCGCAGGTGTCGGCGCCGGTGCACTATCCGGAATGGGACTACCAGATGCAGGTGGCTCGTCCGAACTGGGTGACGCTGCGCGAGCACGCCGCCACCCGCGGCGCGCCGGCGGTGATCGACACCATGCTGACCGAGCAGAAGGCGGTCGGCCAGCGGGTGCGGCGCATCGTCGATCAGCTGCGCCCGCAGGGGCTGCAGCGGGTGCGCCGGCTCGAAGACGGCGAGGAGCTTGATCTTGGCGCGGCGGTCGACGCCATGGTGATGCTGCGTCTCGGCCGCCAGCCGGATGCGCGCATCACCATGCGCAACGTGATCCATCGCCGCGATCTGGCGGCGCTGATCCTGATCGACCTGTCGGAATCGACCAATGAGCCGGTGCATGGTTCGACCCGCTCGGTGATCGATCTGACCCGCGAAGCCTGCGCGCTGCTGTCGACGGCGATCTCCGGAATCGGCGATCCGTTCGCGATCCACGGCTTCTCCTCGAACGGCCGCCATGACGTGCGCTATATGCGCTTCAAGGATTTCGATCAGCGCTTCGACGCCGACGCCAAGTCGAAACTGGCCGGCATGTCCGGCGGGCTATCGACGCGCATGGGGGCCGCGATGCGCCATGCCGGCCGCTATCTGGCGCAGCGCCGCGAAGCGCACCGGCTGCTCTTGGTGATCACCGACGGCGCGCCGGCCGATGTCGATGAGCGCGATCCGCAGCACCTGCGCATGGATACCAAGAAGGCGGTCGAAGATTTGCGTACCGACGGCATCCGCACCTATTGCCTCAGCCTCGATCCGCTGGCGGACCGCTATGTCGAACGGATTTTCGGCGCCGGCGGCTTTGCGGTGATCGATCACGTTAGCCGCCTGCCGGAACGCTTGCCGACCTTGTTCGGCAGCCTGACGCGCTGACGCGAAGGATGCGTTGCGAGTGTGCGCCCGCCGGAGATTCCGGTAAGAGCACCGGCGCTGCGGCTGCGAAGCCGGGCGCCGAGCGATCAGCGATGGACGAAGCTCGGCTTTCGCTTTTCCAGAAAGGCCCGAATGCCCTCGCGGGCATCGGCGGTCGCGAAGCGGGCGTGCAGTTCGCGCCGTTCGAACAGGATGCCCTCCGCAAGCGGAATTTCAAAAGCGCGATTGAGACTTTCCTTCAGCGCCATCAATGCCGGAGCCGAGAACGAAGCGATCGTCGTGGCGAGTTTCATGGTTTCCTCGCGGAGCCTGTCATCGTCGACCACGCGTGAGACGAGGCCATAGCGATCGGCCTCTTCAGCGTCGAGCGGGCGTGCGGACAGGCACATGTCCATCGCCTTGGCCTTGCCAATGGCGCGCGGCAGGCGCTGCGTGCCGCCTGCGCCCGGCAGCAGGCCGAGCTTGATCTCCGGAAGCGCAAACTTCGCGTTGCGGGCGGCAATGATGATGTCGCACGCCAACGCCAATTCGCATCCGCCCCCGAATGCGAGACCCGCGACCGACGCCAGCACCGGCTTGCGGACCCGTTTGATGGTCTCCCAGTTCCGGGTGATGAAGTTCGAACTGTAGACGTCGCTGTAGCTCCATTCCGCCATGCCCGCGATGTCGGCGCCTGCCGCAAACGCCCGCGCCGTACCGGCAATCACGATGGCGCCGATGCCGTCGTCTGCGTCGAAGTCGAGCAGCGCGGCGCCGAGCGCATCCATCAGCTCATCGTTGAGCGCGTTGAGGACTTCAGGCCGATTGAGCGTGACGATCCCGACCCGCCCTTCCCTTTCGACGATGATCACGTTCTCTGGCACGAGCTTGCTCCTGGTGTTGTCTCCCGCCACCGATTTCCAGTGAGGACGATCCAGCGCCGCCGGCTCTGCTCCTCGTGGCGCGGTCCCCTAAAGGTCGTTCTGCTGCAGCATCTCGCGCAGGCGGAATTTCTGAATCTTGCCGGAAGGCGTCGCGGGCATGGCTTCACGAACGATCAGCCGTTCAGGAATGTACTGGACCGCGAGTTTCTGAGATTTCAGAAACTCGACCATCGCTGGGAAATCGATCGCCCCGCCGCTCCTGGGAACCACCACGGCGCAGGCGCGCTCGCCGAGGCGCTCATCGGGATAGGCGACGATGGCGACCTGCGCGACAGCAGGATGCTTGTAGAGCAGGGCTTCGACTTCGACGACCGGGATGTTCTCGCCGCCGCGAATGATCACGTCCTTGCTGCGGCCGCTGATCCGGATGTAGCCCTCGGCGGTCATGTAGGCGAGATCGCCGGTGTCGAACCAGCCCTCAGCGTCGGTGGCGTTCCAGTGCGGGCGTTTCAGATAGCCGCCGAAATTCGAGCACGCCCGCACCACGAGGCGACCTATCTGGCCGGCCGGCAACGCGTTGCCGTCGCCGTCGACCACCCTCACCTCGACGCCCGGCAGCGCGCAGCCGTCGGTGGTCGAGGCCAGTCTGTCGTCATCGTCGAGCTTGATCAGAGTGACGGCGCCGTTCTCCGTCATCCCCCAAGCAGAAACGATCTTGGCGCCGAGGCCGATCTGCGCCTGTTCGACCAGCGGCCCCGGAATCGGCGCGCCGGCGCAGAGGAAGGTCTTGAGGCTCGGAACCGGCTGCGCGCTCTCCTTCACGACGCGGGTGAGGTCGGTGAGGAACGGGGTGGAGGCCATGGTGAAGCTCACTTGCTCCGCCCGGATCAGTTCGGCCGCCTTGGCCGGGTCCCAGACGTCCTGGAGCACGGCGCTCGCCTTCAGCATGATCGGCAGCATCAGCCCGTACATGAAGCCGGTCTGATGCGCCATCGGCGAGGCCATCAGGATGACGTCGTCTGCGCCGAGCCGGAGCCGCTCGGCATAGGGAATGATATTGGCCATCAGCGTGTTGGCGCTGTGCATCACGCCCTTGGGCTCGCCCGTGGTCCCCGAGGTGTAGATCAGTTGCGTGATGTCGTCCGGACCCGGCCGGTTGCTGCTCAGGATCTTCTGCGCGTCCGGCTGCTGCTCCCATTCCGGGATGGTCAGTAGCGCGTTGAAATCATCTGCCCCGCCGCCGTCGACCACCACGATCCGCTGCAGCGCCGGCAAAGACGGCTGCAGCCCGCGCGCCATGGCTTCGTGATCGAAATTGCGGAAGGTCTTCGGAACGACGAGCACCTTGGCCTCGCCGTGCTTCAGCATGAACGACAATTCGCGCTCGCGGAAGATCGGCATCAAGGGATTGAGCACCGCGCCGATGCGCGAACAGGCGAGGTAGAGAATGCTGAACTGCCACCAGTTCGGTAGTTGCATCGCCACCACATCGTTGCGCGCGACCCCGAGCCGCGACAGCCCGACCGCGACGCGATCAGCGAGCATTGCGAGTTCGCGATAGCTGAAACGGCGCGGCTGACCGCCGTCGAGACGCACCGCCGTCAGGGCGGTCTTGTCCGGGCAGGCGGCGACGCAGGCATCGAGATCGTCGTTGATGGTGCGGTCGTGCCAGAACCCGCGGGCGATGCTCTCGGCCCGACGCGCCGGCAGCAATACGGCATCGAATTCCATGGTCATCTCCCCGTTGTGATCGGCGCGCGTTGTCGTGGCCGCAGCCCTGCTCAGGCCGGCACGGCGGCGCGGCCGGCCCGGCTGCGGGCAATGATGGTCTTCATGATCTGGGCGGTGCCGTCGCCGATCTGGAAGCCGAGCACATCGCGCAAACGCTGCTCCATCACGCCGCGGTCGTAGCCGCCATGGCCGTGCATCAGCAGGCATTGATGCACGACGTCGTAAGCGAGCTTGGGCGCCCACCATTTGCACATCGCCGCTTCGGCGCTGTGCGGCGCGCCCTTGTCCTTCAGCCACAACGCCTGCAGGCACAGCAGGCGCGCGGCCTCGACCTTTGTGTCGAGATCGGCGAGCGGATGCGCGACGCCCTGGAACGCCGACAGCGGCTTGCCGAAGGCCTGCCGCTCGGCCACATGCGCCCAGGTTTCCTCCAGCGCGACCCGCGCCACCGCGAGCACCTGCAGTCCGATCAGCGCGCGGGAGAAGTCGAAGCCCTGCATCACCTGGACGAAGCCCTTGTTCTCGTCGCCGAGGCGATGCGAAACGGGGACTCGGACGTTCTCGAAGAACAGCGAGCCGCGGCCGATCGCGCGCTGGCCGTGGCAGTCGAAGCGGCTGCGGCTGATCCCCGGCAGGTCCATCGGAATCAGCAGCGCCGTCACCCCGTGCGCGCCGGCCTCCACCGTTCCGGTGCGGCCGAACACCACGGCTGCGTCGGCCTGGTCGGCGGCGGAGATCGAGGTCTTCTCGCCGTTGACGATGTAGTCGTCGCCGTCGCGCGCGATGCGCAGCCGCAGATTGGCGGCGTCCGACCCGCCGCGCGTTTCCGTCAGCGCGATCGCCACCAGCGCATCGCCCGCGGTCAGACGCGCAAGCCACGGCTTCACCACCTCCGGCCGGCCGAATTGCGACAGGATCTGTCCGTTCAGCGACGCCAGCAGATTGATGTAGGAGATGCTGAGATCGGCGCGCGCGACCTCCTCGTGGATGACGCCGGCGGCAAGGCAGCCCAGGCCCAGCCCGCCGAACTGCTCCGGCAATTCCGGCGCGATGAAGCCCATCTCGCCCATCGCCCGCATCAGCCCGCGGTCGAGCACGCGCGTCCGGTCGCGCTCCTGGAATCCGGGTGCGATGCGATCGGCTGCAAATCGCCGCACCTGATCGCCGAGCGCGACCAGATCGTCGTTCAGATAAGGATTCACCGATCCGCCTCCCTAACTGCCCGCCGACGCCGAGACTGTCCTCGGCGTCATTCGATGTCCGGAGCGATGTGCTACTTGGCGTATTTGCGGAATTCGGGCTTGCGCTTCTCCTGCAGTGCCTTGACGCCCTCGCGCGATTCCTCGGTGTCGTAATAGAGCTTCAGCGCATACATGCCCATGCCGGCGATGCCGGCCTGATGCGCGGTGTCCATGTTGAAGCTGCGCTTGGCGATGGCGATCGCGGTCGGGCTGCGTTCGCACAGCTCCTCGCCCCATTTCTGCACTTCGGCGTCGAGTTCCTCGTGCGGCACGCAGAGATTGGCGAGGCCCATGGCTTCCGCTTCTTTGCCGGAATAACGGCGGCACATGTACCAGATCTCGCGCGCCTTCTTCTCGCCGACCACGCGCGCCAGGAAAGCCGTGCCGTAGCCGGGATCGACCGATCCCATCTTCGGGCCGACCTGGCCGAAGATCGCCTTTTCCGAACAGATCGTCAGGTCGCAGATCGTCGCCAGCACGTTGCCGCCGCCGATCGCATAGCCCTGCACCCGCGCGATCACCGGCTTCGGCACGTCGCGGATCGCGGTGTGCAGCTCCTCCATCGGCAGGCCGACGGTGCCGCGGCCATCGTAATTGCCGTCATGCGCCGACTGATCGCCGCCGGTGCAGAACGCGCGGTCGCCGGCGCCGGCCAGAACGATGCAGCCGACGTCTTTGTCATAGCCGGCCTTGTACAGCGCCTTGATCAGCTCGTCGCAAGTGGTGCCGCGGAACGCGTTCATCTTGTCGGGCCGGTTGATGATGATCCAGGCCACGCCGTTGCGGATTTCGTAGATCAGGTCCTCGAACTTCATGGGCATCCTCCCGCTGTTTTGTTCTGATCAACCGTTCATCGTCAGCCCGCCGGAGACGCTGAGCACTTGGCCGGTGACGAACGACGCATCGTCGCTGCCGAAGAAGACGATCGCGCCAGCGAGATCGTCCGGCTGGCCGAGGCGTCCGAGCGGGATCGCCTTGGTGAAGGCTTCGACCAGCTTTTCCGGATTGGGCGCGCCGCTGGTGACGCCGGCCAGCAGCGCCGTATCGGTCGGGCCGGGACAGACGACGTTGACGGTGATGCCGTGACGGGAGTGCTCGCGCGCGATCGTCTTCGAGAACGCGACGAGACCGCCCTTGCACGCCGCATACACCGCCTCGCCCGACGAGCCGACACGGGCGGCGTCGGAGGCGACATTGACAATGCGTCCGTAGCGACGCTCGACCATGCCCGGCAGGATGGCGTGATGCATATGCAGCGCGCCCGTCAAATTGATCGCGATCAGCTTCTCCCATTCGCCGGGATCGGACTTGGTGAACGGCTTGAAGATGTCCCAGCCGGCATTGTTCACCAGCACGTCGATCGGACCGAGCTTGGTTTGTGTCGCCGCCACGGCGGCATCGACGCTGGCCCGGTCGGCGATGTCGCACTTGAACGCTTCGGCGACGCCACCGGCCGCGCGGATCTCGGCGGCGACTTTCTCGGCGGCTTCGAGATTGAGGTCCAGCACAGCGACCTTGGCGCCTTCTTGCGCAAACTTGCGGCACGTCGCCCCGCCGATGCCGCCGCCGCCGCCCGTGATCACGACTGTCTTGTTCTGCAGACGCGCCATCCCTGCTTGCTCCCTGTCCCGGTGTTTGACTTTGCCCCCGCTCTTGGCCGACGGTCGCCGACCATGGCTTGGCTTTTAGGACAACATGTTGTTATATCTATCGCGCTGGGCCGAAATCCGCAAGAGGGAGTCGATGGCACGGAATACAAAATCTGCATCTAACACCGCTACAACGAAGACTGAGCTCGCTAACCGATTGTTTTTTCGGCTCTATCAATGCGCCAATATGTTGCATAAAACCGGAACGCGCGCAGTCGAAGCGGAAGGGCTGACCACCCAGCAATGGGCCGTGCTCGGTGCGCTGTCGCGCCCGGTCGCGAAAGCGGGCATGAGCATCGGCGATCTCGCCCGCTATCTGATGGTGAGCCGGCAGAATCTCGCCGGGCTGATCGGCCGCATGGAACGCGACGGGCATGTCGCGATCGTGCCCGATGCGCGCGACCGTCGTTCACGCCTGGTAACGATGACCGAAACCGGCCGCCATGTCTGGAACGATCTCGCCCAACCGAAAATCCGCGCCTATTACGATCAGGTACTTGCGGATTTCTCGATCAACGACACCACGCATGCGCTGCACTACCTGCTCAAGATCCTCGACAATATGAAGCGAATCGACGACGGCGCATCCGACCTGGATGCGGATGAGGAACCTCGGGACTGAACTGCGTCGCCATGCGGTGAGGTTTCAGCTGCGACGCACACACGATCAAAAGCAAAATGGGATGGAAGCAATGAAGGCAGCCTTTATGACCGGCCACGGCGGCAACGAGGTCATCGTGGTCGGCGAGCGGCCGACGCCGCAACGTCAGCCGGGCGAGGTTCTGGTCCGGATGAAGGCGGCGACCGTCAACCGCGTCGACCTCTATATGCGCGACAGCGGCGCGGGGATCACCCATACGCTGCCGCAGATCATGGGCGTCGACGGCGCCGGGGTGATCGAGGCGGCCGATGACGGCGCGCTGATCGGCCGCCGCGTCACGATCTACCCGGGCCTCGTCTGCGGCCACTGCGAATTCTGTGCCCGTGGCGAGCCGGTGCTGTGCGCCAAGATGCGCCTGCTCGGCGAGCATTGCGACGGCACCATGGCCGAATATGTCTGCGTCCCGGCCGCGAATGCGCTGGAAATTCCCGCCGGCCTCGACTTCGCCCAGGGCGCGGCATTGGGCGTGAACTATCTCACCGCCTGGCGGATGCTGTTCACCAAGGCGAAGCTACAGCCGGGCGAAACCGTGCTGGTGTTCGGCATCGGCGGCGGCGTGTCGTTCGCCGCGCTGCAGATCGCCAAAGCCGCCGGCGCGCGGGTGCTGGTGACTTCGCGCAGCGCCGAGAAGCTGAACCGCGCCACCGCCCACGGCGCCGACGCGGTGATCGATGCACCGGCGGACAAGATCCCCGCCGCGGTGATGGGACTGACCGGCGGCCGCGGCGCCGATGTGGTGATCGAGAATGTCGGCGGCGCGATGTGGAGCGCGGCGCTGAAATCGCTGGTGCGGGGCGGCCGGATCGCGACCTGTGGCGCAACGATCGGCGACAATCCGTCCGCCGATCTGCGCCGGGTGTTCATCCGCCAGCTGCAGATCTTCGGATCGACGCTCGGCAATCCCGACGAATTCGCCGAACTGATCGAATGGTGCGCCGCAGGACGGCTCCGCCCCCCGATCGACGCCCGCTATCGGCTCGACGACGTCCGCGATGCCTTTGCGCTGCTGGAATCCGGCGAGCAATTCGGCAAAATCGCCATCGATATCTAACAACAGCGGGGCGCGGCATAGCGCCCCCTCGCCCTGGCGAAGCGCAGAGATCTTCGCTCCCGGACGCCGCGCCGTTGATCCAGATCGAATTTGATCCAGATCAATTCTATTTTCGCATTCCAATACTAGTTTACGATTTAATAGTCCGGGGAAGCTGGGCAACAACCGCTTCAGCGACCTTGCGGAGCACAGGGAGGATCATCGGTATGCTCGACAGGGCGCGCCAGACCACGGGTGACATCGTCAACCGCTGCGAGGCGCTGTTTTCCGATCTCAGTTTCTCCGCCGCGCGCGAATGGAAGGCGGCAAAGCCCGGCCGGATCGTGGTCGGCTTCCTGCCGTATTACGCTCCGCGCGAGCTGGTGCACGCCGCCGGCGGCCTGCCGCTCGGAATCTTCGGCGGCGGCGACCAGCTCGAGGTGATCCACGGCGACGCCTACTACCAGAGCTACATCTGCCGGATCCCGCGTTCGACCATCGAGCTCGGCGTCTCCGGCCGCCTCGATTTCGTCGACGGCATGATGTTCCCCTCGATCTGCGACGTGATCCGCAATCTGTCGGGGATGTGGAAGCTGATGTTTCCCGACAAGGGTGCGCGCTACATCGATCTGCCGCACAATTTCGACGACGACCTCGGCGGCGAGTTCTATGTCAGCGAATTGCGCGAGACCTGCGAATGGCTGTCCGGGATGACGGGCAAGCCGATCACCAGCGAGGCGCTGCGCGCCTCGATCGCGGTGTTCAACGAGAACCGCCGGCTGATCCGCGAGCTGTATGCGCTGCGCGCGGCCGAGCCGTGGCACGTGCCATCCTCCGAGCTGTATCTGCTGCTGCGCGCCGGCATGGTGATCCCGGTCGAGGAGCACAACCAGATTCTCGCCGACTATCTCGCCGCCGCCCGGCTGCAGCAGCAGCCGATCAAGGACAATTCCCGGGTGGTGATCTGCGGCATGTTCTGCGAACAGCCGCCGCTCAACCTGATCAAGTCGATCGAACTGTCCGGCTGCTACATCGTCGATGACGATTTCATCCTGGTCGCCCGCTGGGAAAACTCCGACGTCGCGCTGGACGGCGATCCGCTCGGCAATCTGGCGCGCGCCTATCTGCACGACTCCAAATCGACGCCGCCGAAATACGAGCCCGACGAGGCGAAGAAGGGGCTGTATCTGGTCGACAGCGTGCGCAAGAACCGCGCCGAGGGCGTGATCTTCGCGATGACCAGCTTCTGCGATCCGGGACTGCTCGAGCGGCCGATGCTGCAGGCGGTGCTGAAGCAGCACAGCATTCCGCAGATCGCCTTCAAATACGCCGAGAACTCCGGCCAGATGCAGCCGATCCGCGAGCAGGCCGGCACCTTCGCCGATTCGATCAAACTGTGGAGCGGGGCATGACCATCATCGTCGGACCGAAGACCAGGCCGCCCGAAATCGTCAAGGACGCCTCGATGGCGCGGCAGAAGGAGATGGTCAACGCCCATTACGATCGTCTCGCCAACGCCAAGGAGCGCGGCGAGAAGGTCGCCGCCACCTTCGTGCCGGGCAATCTCAACGAATTGCTGATGTGCTTCGACATGGTCAACAACCTGCCGGAGGTCAACGCCATCCAGAACGGGCTGCGTCGCCAGAGCGGCGCGTTCGTGATGGAGGCAGAGAAGCTCGGCCATTCCGAGGATGTCTGCACCTATGTGAAGTCGGACATCGGCATGATGGCGAAGGGCAATATCGGCCCGAACGGCCGCAGGCTGCCGGACCCGGACGTGCTGCTGCTGTCCTATACCGGCTGTTTCACCTTCATGAAGTGGTTCGAACTGCTGCGCCGCCAATATGGCTGCGAGACCATCATGTTCCAGACGCCGTATCTCGCCGACGGCAAGATCACCAAGGACATGATCGCCTATATGGTGAAGCAGCTGAAGCAGGATGTGATCCCGAAGCTGGAGCGGATCTCCGGCGTCAAGTTCGACATCGACCGGCTGCGCGAGTACCTGCGCAAATCCGCCAAGGCGGAGGACGATCACGTCTGGGTGCTGCAATCGGCGAAGAACAAGCCGTCGCCAATCGACGCCTATTTCGGCGGCATCTATTACATCGGGCCGATCTTCGGCGCGTTTCGCGGCACCGACGACGCGATCGACTACTACAAGTTCCTCCGCGCCGAGGTCGAGCAGCGGATCGCCGAGGGCAAGGGGCCGGTGACGCCGGACGGCGACATGGGCAAGGAACGCTATCGCCTGGTGGTCGAGGGGCCGCCGAACTACACCAACTTCCGTCAGTTCTGGAAGATGTTCTACGACGAAGGCGCGGTGGTGGTCGCCTCCAGCTACACCAAGGTCGGCGGCACCTATGATTTCGGCTTCCGCCACGATCCCGACCGGCCGCTGGAGTCGCTGGCCGAATATTGCCTCAACGTCTACACCAACCGCAATCTTCCGATGCGCGTCGACATGCTCGAAAATTACATGAATGAGTACGAGGCGGACGGGCTGCTGATCAACTCGATCAAGAGCTGCAATTCGTTCTCGGCCGGCCAGTTATTGATGATGCGCGAGGTCGAGAAGCGCACCGGCAAGCCGGCGGCCTTCATCGAAACCGACCTGGTCGACCCGCGCTATTTCTCCGCCGCCAACGTCAAGAACCGGCTGGAGAGCTATTTCCAGATGATCGAGCAGAAGCGCGCCGGCCTGCGCGGCGCGGCCTGAGGGAGGGATGATGCGTACCTTTGTCGGTATCGATCTCGGCTCGACCACCACCAAGGCGGTGCTGCTCGACGAGAACAAAGAGGTGATCGGCCGCGGCATCACCAATTCGCGGTCGAACTACGCCACAGCGGCGCGGGTCGCCTCGGAGGAAGCGCGGATCGACGCCCGCTTCACCCTGTTCCGCCGGGCGCTGCATGCCGGCGAGTCCGGCCACGAACACAGCCGCGACTTCCTGGCCGCGCTGGAGCGCAACTTCCGCCTGGTCCAGTTCCTCGAACAGCTCGACGATCTGGAGGAGACCTGCCACGGCCAACTGAAAAGCGACCGCTTCGCCGCCGTCGCCGGCGCGCTCAAAGAGGCGCTGCACGAGGTGTTCACCCGGCTGCGCGCCGAGGCGCCGGCGCTGTACGCCCCCGACGCCAAGCGCAAGTCCGACTTCTTCCGTGACATCGCCGGCTCGCGCTTCCACGTCCATGCCGAAGCGGTGGCGCGCGAGATGGGCGTGGCGCTCGAGATCGTGCTGAACGCCTACGACAAGTCGATCATCGAGGTCGAGAACCGTCCGCCGGGCGGCGAGCTCAGCGAGAAATTCCGGCGCGCCGCCGCGCGGATGCTCGACGCCGATTCGCACGTCGCCGATGGCGAAGGCGACTACACCAAAATGATCGAAGCCACGCTCGAGATCGAGCTGGAGGAGACCTATCTGGTCGGCACCGGTTATGGCCGGGTGACCCTGCCGTTCTCCAAGGAGCACATCCGCTCGGAGATTCTCTGCCATGGCCTTGGCGCGCACATGATGTATCCGGGCACCCGGACCGTACTCGACATCGGCGGCCAGGACACCAAGGGCATCCAGATCGACGGCCATGGCATCGTCGAGAATTTCCAGATGAACGACCGCTGCGCCGCCGGCTGCGGCCGCTATCTCGGCTACATCGCCGACGAAATGAACATGGGCCTGCACGAGCTCGGCCCGCTGGCGATGCAGTCGAACCGCCCGGCCCGGATCAACTCGACCTGCACCGTGTTTGCCGGCGCCGAGCTGCGCGACCGGCTGTCGCTCGGCGAGAAGCGCGAGGACATCCTCGCCGGCCTGCACCGCGCCATCATCCTACGCGCGATCTCGATCATTTCGCGCTCGGGCGGCGTCACCGACCAGTTCACCTTCACCGGCGGCGTCGCCAAGAACGAGGCGGCGGTGCGCGAGCTGCGCAAGCTGATCAAGGAGAACTACGGCGACGTGACGATCAACATCAATCCCGACTCGATCTACACCGGCGCGCTCGGCGCATCCGAGTTCGCACGCCGCGCCGTCGCTGCCTAAGGAGGATTCTCTATGCCGATCACATCCGGGATCGATGTCGGAACCGGCGCCATCAAGGTGGCGCTGTTCGAGGTGAATGATGGCAAGGAGATCTGCCTCGGCAAGCAGGTCGAGCGGGTGCGGCAACGCGATCCGCTCAAGCTTGCCGGCGAGGTCTACGACAATGTGCTGAAGGAGGCTGGATTGGCGCGCGGCGATATCGCCTATTGCGCCACCACCGGCGAAGGCGAGGCGCTGGCCTTCCACACCGGGCATTTCTACTCGATGACGACACACGCCCGCGGCGCGATTTATCTGCGGCCGGATGCCCGCGCGGTGCTCGACACCGGCGCGCTGCACGGCCGCGCCATCCGGATGGATGAGCGCGGCAAGGTGCTGTCCTACAAGATGACCAGCCAGTGCGCGTCCGGCTCCGGCCAGTTCCTGGAGAACATCGCCCGCTATCTCGGCATCGCGCAGGACGAGATCGGCTCGCTGTCGAAGCAGGCCGACAATCCGGAGAAGGTCTCCGGCATCTGCGCGGTGCTGGCCGAGACCGACGTCATCAACATGGTGTCACGCGGCATCACCGCGCCGAACATCCTGCGCGGCATCCATGAATCGATGGCCGATCGCCTCGCCAAGCTGCTCAAGACCCTCGGCACGATCGACGGCGTGGTGCAGATGACGGGCGGCCTGGCGCTCGACAAGGGGTTGGTCGAGGCGATGCAGGACGCGGTCGCCAAGGCCAAGTTCAACGTCCCGCTCGAGAGCCATCCGGACGCGATCTTTGCCGGCGCTTTCGGCGCCGCATTGTGGGGCGCGTTCCGCCACCAAAAGCTCGCCGACATGGCGAACGCGGCCTGAGCCGTAGCCAGGGCACCACGCCGGTGCCTGTAGCAACGGCATGATGAAATCGGAAAGCGGCATCAAGATCGCGTCCGGACGCAAGAGTGGTCAGGGAGTGACACCATGAACGCTGCCGTAGTCGCGGCGCCGCCCGAGAGATTCAACATTGCCCAGCATCTGTTGTCGGCCAATCGCAGCCGGCCGGACAAGCTGGCCTTCGTCGACGATTCCAGCGCCCTCACCTTCGCCGAACTCGACGACAAAGCGCGGCGGATGGCGGCCGGCCTTCGCGCCCTCGGTGTGAAGCGCGAAGAGCGCGTTTTCCTGCTGATGCTGGACGGCACCGACTGGCCGGTCGCGTTTCTCGGCGCGATCTATGCCGGCGTCGTTCCGGTCGCGGCCAACACGCTGCTCACCGCGGACGATTACGCCTACATGCTGGAGCATTCGCGGGCGCAGGCGGTGCTGGTCAGCGGCGGGTTGCGGGCGACGCTGAAGGCGGCGCTCACCAAAAGCGATCACGAAGTGCACAAGGTGATCGTGTCTCATCCGATCGCGCCGCTCGAACCCAACGAGGTCGACTTCGAGGCCTTCGTCGGCGCGCATGCGCCCCTGGAAAAGCCCGCGGCCACCCACGCCGACGATCCGGCGTTCTGGCTGTATTCTTCCGGCTCGACCGGGCGGCCGAAGGGTGTCGTCCATACCCAGGCAAATCCATACTGGAGCGCCGAGCTCTACGGCCGCAATACGCTGCAGCTGCAGGAGAGCGATGTCTGCTTCTCGGCCGCCAAGCTGTTCTTCGCCTATGGTCTCGGCAACGCGCTGACGTTTCCTCTGACAGTGGGCGCGACCACGCTGCTGATGCCGGAGCGGCCGACGCCGGACGCCGTGTTCAAGCGCTGGCTCGGCGGCGTCGCCGGCCTGAAGCCGACGGTGTTCTTCGGTGCGCCGACCGGCTATGCGGGCATGTTGGCGTCGCCCAACCTGCCGGCGCGCGAGCAGCTTGTGCTGCGGCTGGCGTCGTCCGCGGGCGAGGCGCTGCCGGCGGAGATCGGCCAGCGCTTCCAGCGCCATTTCGGCCTCGACATCGTCGATGGCATCGGCTCGACCGAGATGCTGCACATCTTCCTGTCGAACCGGCCCGAGCGGGTGCGCTACGGCACCACCGGATGGCCGGTGCCGGGCTATCAGATCGAGCTGCGCGGCGATTCCGGCGGAGCGGTGGCCGACGGCGAGCCGGGCGATCTGTACATTCACGGACCGTCGTCGGCGACGATGTATTGGGGCAACCGCGCCAAGAGCCAGGAGACCTTCCAGGGCGGCTGGACCAAAAGCGGCGACAAATACATCCGCAATGAGGACGGCTCCTACACCTATGCCGGCCGGACCGACGACATGCTCAAGGTCAGCGGCATCTATGTCAGCCCGTTCGAGATCGAGGCGACGCTGGTGCAGCATCCATCGGTGCTGGAAGCCGCGGTGGTCGGCATTGCCGACGAGCACGGCCTGACCAAGCCGAAGGCCTATGTGGTGCAGCGGCCGGGCACGACCGTCTCCGAGGCCGAACTGAAGACCTTCATCAAGGATCGGCTGGCGCCCTACAAATATCCACGCAGCACGGTGTTCGTCGATGAGTTGCCGAAGACCGCGACCGGCAAGATCCAGCGCTTCAAGCTGCGCGAAGGCGTGTTGGGCTGAAGTCGCAGCGACAAGACGAAAAGGAGGATGAGATGGCGCTGATGATCAATGACGACTGCACGGCGTGCGACGCATGCCGACCGGTCTGTCCGAATGAGGCGATTGCCGCCGGCGAACCGTTGTTCGTGATCGACGCACTGCGTTGCACCGAATGCGTCGGGGCGGAGGACGAACCGCAGTGCCGCCTCGTCTGCCCTGCCGGCTGCGTCGTCGCCAATCCGGATTGGTCGGAAACGCCGGAAGAATTGCAGGTCAAATACGATCAGCTGCATTCCTGAGTCCGAGATGATGGAGACAACGAAATCAACTTGGACATCGGGCGTCGACGGCAGCGGCGTCATTCGAAGAGCGAGCCGATGAGCAAACCGCTGCAGCCGACCACCCTGTCGATCGCTCTCACCGGATCAGGCGGCGCCGGCGTGATGACCGCCGGCCAGATCCTGCTCGACGCCGCGGCGCATTGCGGGCTCTACGGCCTGATGACGCGATCGAGCGGACCGCAGATCCGCGGCGGCGAAGCCGCGGCGATGATCCGGCTCGCCACCCAGCCGGTGCAAACGCCCGGCGACCGCTTCGACCTGCTGCTCGCGCTCGACTTCGAGAATGTCGAACGCTTCGCCGCCGAACTGCCGCTGGATTCCGGCAGCCTGATCGTGGTCGATCCGGCGGCCGGCGAGGTCCCCGCATTCCTGCGCGCGTCGGGAGCGGCGGTGGCCGGCGTGCCGATGGCGAAACTCGCCAAGACGATAGCCGGCGGCCGCGTCGCGATGATCGCGCTCGGCATCCTGGCGAAGCTCACCGGCCTGCCCGAATCCTCGATCATCGCCGCGATCGCCACCTCGATCGGCCGGAAGAAGCCGGAGGCGATGGAGGCCAGCGCCAACGCCGTTCGCCTCGGCGCCAGCGAGGCGCCGGACGGTGGCGTGTCGCGGCTGGCAATGCCGGCCGAGCCGCGGTCGCACCCGCGCTGGTCGATCACCGGCAACGAGGCCGCCGGCCTCGGCGCGCTGCGCGGCGGCGTCAAATTCGTCGGCGGCTATCCGATCACCCCGGCCACCGAGATTCTCGAATGGCTGGCCGGCGCATTGCCGCAGTGTGGCGGCGTGCTGATGCAGGCCGAGGATGAGCTGGCCTCGATCAACATGATCGTCGGCGCGAGCTATGGCGGCCTGCCCTCGTTGACGGCGACCGCCGGCCCCGGCCTGTCGTTGATGATCGAAACGCTCGGCCTCGCCGTGGCCTCGGAGATCCCGCTTGTCGTCATCGACGTGATGCGCTCGGGGCCTTCGACCGGGATCGCCACCAAGTCGGAGCAGAGCGACCTGAACATCGCCGTCTATGGCCTGCATGGCGATGCACCGCATGTGGTCACCGCGCCGCTGTCGATCGCCGATTGCCTGCTGACCGCGCAATGGTCGGTGCATCTGGCGGAAACCCTGCAGACGCCGGTGATCATGTTGTCCGACCAGTCGCTCGGCCAGACCCGAGCGGTGATCGATCGGCCGGAGGATGTCGAGTTTGCGGGCAAGCGGCTGGTGCTCGAGGGCGATCCGACCAACTACCAGCGTTACGCGCAGACCGAGTCCGGCGTGTCGCCGATGGCGATCCCCGGCACGGCCGGCGGCCAGTACACCGCCGACGGCCTGACCCACACGCCGCGCGGCGCCCCCTCGAGCCAGGCCCGCGACCATGTCGAGCAGATGGACAAGCGCCAACGCAAGCTCGACCGCTTCGATTTCGGCGCGCATTGGGCCGAGATCGACGGCGACGGCGATCTGGCGGTGCTGACCTGGGGGTCGTCGAGCGGGCCGCTGCGTGAAGCGGTCGCCGCCGCCCGCGCCGCCGGCATCCAGGTCAGGCTGATCGCCCTGCGGCTGATCTCGCCGACCCAGCCGGAGCGGCTCGCCGCGGCGTTGCAGGGCGTCAAACGCGTGCTGGTGATCGAGCAGAACCACGCCGGGCAGTTCTGGCGCTATCTGCGCGCCCACTACGCACTACCCGACGACGTCGTGCCGATTCACTGTCCGGGCCCGCTGCCGATCCGGCCCGGCGAGGCTCTGGCGCATATCCAGCAAGGGGCACTGGCATGAATATGATCCCCACCGAGGTCAGGGCGTTGAAGCCCGCCGACTATAAATCCGCGGTCAAGCCGGTCTGGTGTCCCGGCTGCGGCGATCATTCGGTGCTGGTCGCGTTCCAGCGGGCGATGGCGGAGCTGGCGCTGCCGCCGGAACAGGTCGCCGTCGTCTCCGGCATCGGCTGCTCCTCTCGCATCCCGTCCTACACCAGTTGCTACGGTTTCCACGGCGTCCATGGTCGGGCGCTGGCGGTGGCCTCGGGGCTGAAAGTGGCGCGGCCGGATCTGACCGTGGTGGTCGCCAGCGGCGATGGCGACGGCTTCTCGATCGGCGGCAACCACTTCCTGCACGCCTGCCGGCGCAATCTCGACCTGACCTATATCGTCATGGACAATCGCATCTACGGCATGACCAAGGGGCAGCCGTCGCCGACCACGGAATCGGATTGGGACACGGCGATCGCGCCCGGCGGCACCGGGCTGAGCCCGTTCCATCCGCTGGTGATTGCGCTCGCATCGGGCGCCAATTTCATCGCCCGCGGTTTCACCGGCGACGTCGGCGGCTGCGCCAAGCTGATCGTCGACGCGGTCCGCACCCCCGGCTTTTCCTTCGTGCAGATCCTCAGCCCCTGCGTCACCTTCCGGTCGGATCAGCAGAAGGCCTGGAAAAGCCTGGTGCGCGAAGCCATCGTGCCGGAGACCGACGATCCGGCGCGGGCCGCCCGGCGGCTGATGACCGATGACGGATTCAATCTCGGGGTGCTGTATCGCGGCAAGCGACTGCCGTATCAGCCCCGCCCCTCCGCCAACCTCACGCCAAGCCATTTCGAGTCCGAGTTTGCAATATGAGCCAGGTCCAGCAGCACGACCAGATTCCGAGCTTCGACAGCGTCGCGGAGTTCTTTGCCCAGGCCCTCGCGATCGAGGTGGAAGCAGCCGAACGCTACACGCTGCTTGCAGACCAGATGGAGGTGCATAACAACCGCGAGATCGCCGAGATCTTCCGCAAGATGGCGGCGATCGAATCCGAGCACCGCGACGAGGTGGCGCGCCGCGCCGGCGATGCGCTGGTCGCCGGTCGGCCGGCGAATTTCAGTTGGACCGCCCCGGACGGCCCCGAAACCACCGAGCTCGAGCAACTGCATTATTTGATGACGCCGCGCCAGGCGCTGATGCTGGCGCGTCACAATGAGGAGCGTGCGGTCAGCTATTTCGAAGCGATCGCCGCGACCGCAACCGATCCGGCGATCGCCGGCTTCGCCAGGGAGATGGCCGAGGAGGAACGCCAGCACGTCGCCTGGGTCGACCAGTGGCTGCTGAAATTCCCCGCCGACGAGCCGGGCTGGGACGAAGACCCCGATCCGCCGCTGTATTCGGAATGATGCCGCAGCTGGATAGACCGGTTTCGCGCGAGCCGGTACCGGTTGGCGCGTAGCGCAGCGGCCTACGCTCTGCTGGCCGATGGCAGGCGCACCGCTTGGCCGTGCGCGGCCCGCTCGCTCTTGCGCCGCTCGATGTCGATCACCTTCAACAGCGAGGTGAGCGAGACCGATCGCAGCGTGGTGATGGCGATCTCGTCGATATCGCCGAGCACCTTGTGCAGCGCGCGGCTTTCTTCATGATCGTCGGAAGCGGTCAGGTCGGAAGCCGGCGCGGTATCCTCGAACAAGGCGATGATGTCGAGCAGCGTGACGCGCTTCGGATTGCCGCTGAACGTATAGCCGCCGCCGGGGCCACGCACCGATTCAATCAGGCGGGCGCGCACCAGGGTCCGCAGCACCTTGGCCAGATGATTGAGCGAGATGTCGTACTTCTTGGCGATGTCGCCGGCGGAAATCTGCTGATCGGCGTGTGCCGCGAGCTCGAGCACGGCATACAGTCCACACATCGTCGATTTCTGCAGCTTCATCGGCTTCAAACTTTTCTTTTTGATCTCGACTTCCGTCGTTCCGAACGACACGCGCTCCAGTGGTCGAGCCCGCCTAGTCGAGATCCTTCTCCATCCCGATGAATCGGCCGACCATCAAGCCCTGACTGCGGAAGAAAGCGATGACCAGCTGGTTCTCATGCTCGATCATCGTCCGAACCTTCCTGACCCCGGCGTCCGCGAAGATTCTGCAAATTTCATCAAACAGTTGCGTGCCGATGCTATTTACCCTTATCGCAGGATCGACGGTCAGCGCAAACACCCAGCCGCAGCTTTCCGCGCCAAATTCAAAATCCCGGACCTCCCCGGAGATGAACCCGACGACCTGTCCGTTGATCTCGGCCACCAGAAAGGCGCGGCAACCGGTTCGATTGAGGGAAAAGCTCTCATAGAGGTTCTGCCAATAGCGAGGCTTCGCCTGTCCGGTTGCGGATTCGTCGAGCTTGACAATCCATGCCAGGTCGTCGGCTTCAGCCGGCCGGATATGCACCTCGCGAGCGACTTCGCCCACGGCGACCTTGTTCTCGCCACTCATCACGTTCTCCCAATTACCGCCACGCATCGTTCCTGCTCCTAAAGATCAAGGGCAAGAACCACATTCTGCGTGGGTCTGAACCCCAGTCGATCAAAAAAGCCGATCAGGGTGACGTCATTCCAATTGACCACGGTCCTCACGCGGTCGACGCGCAAGCTTGCCAGATGCGACAGCAATTGCGCCAGCAGGAACGACCCGACTCCCTGCGTCCGAAATTCCGCGTCGACCCCGATGGTGTCGAGCACCGCCTCCAATTCGGTCTGGCCGAACTCGCCATAGTCGACCCGCGCCATGACGAACCCGGCCGGGGTCTGGTCGATTTCTGCCAGCATCGACAGCCGGATCCCGTTCTTGCGCAACGCCTCACCCATTTTACGCTGATAGTAGGTGGAACGATCGCGCCCGGTGATGCGGCGATCAAGGCCGATCACGGTGTGAAGGTCTTCCACCGCCATCGACCGCACCGCGATCCGATCCCGCGACAAATCCTCGCCGGGTTCAGCCTGAGCTTCCGTCTCATCCGGCAACATGGCGCAGTCGCGCTCCAGCACCAGCCGCGTCCCCAGCCGGAAGCCGAGGCCCGCGAAGAAGTGGGTCATCGCCTGGTCCGACCACACCACCTGCGTTCGCACCTCCAGCGCATCCCGCCGCCGCGCCTTGGCTTGAAGCTCGCGTAACAGCCCGTGGGCGCCGCCATGCCCCCGCGCCGATTGTGCTATTCCGATCGCATCGAGAATCGTCGCGGGACGGGAGCCGCCGAATTCGCCATCGAGCATATGGGCGAGGACGAAGCCCTCGACTCGGTCGTGCTCAATGTAAGCGAGCGAGATAAACGCATTCGGCTCGTTCAGGCTGGCGGTCAATCGATTCTCGAAAAATCCGCGGCGCGCATGCCCGGTGTTGTCCCGATCGATCTCGACCACCCGTTCGAGATCGGACGGCGTCAACGGACGGATCGCGTGATCGACATTCGACTGCGTTTGCGTGTTCGGCATGAAGTCACCTCGGATGTGGCGCCGAGCAGACGGACGGAGCCTTCCGCCGCTGCCTGGAGGCCGGCTTACAATTCAATTCGACAAATGCGCCTGACGTGTTCATACGGCCGACGACTCCTGAGACGTCCGGCGACCAGCAAGTTCTCCTCGACCGAGCGGGCGGGATCATACTGAACCGTCCTAGTCCAGCACCATCGCACGCAACATGTAGCGTTGCAGCTTGCCGCTGGACGTTTTCGGCAGCTCGTTCACGACACGTATCCAGCGTGGATACTTCCACGGACCGATCGCGCGTTTGACGTGCTCCTTGAGGTCTTGGATCAATACGTTGATGTCTTCATCCTGCGAGGCGAGCACGATGAAGGCCTTCGGCTTGATCAGCCCGTCGATGTCTTCGGCCGGGATCACCGCCGCTTCGGCCACCGTGGGGTGCCTCATCAGCGCCTCCTCGATTTCGAACGGCGACACCCAGATGCCACTCACCTTGAACATGTCGTCGCTGCGGCCGCGATAGGTGTACACGCCATCGGCACGGCGGTGATACTTGTCGCCCGTTCGCGTCCACTCGCCGATGAAGGTCATCCGCGACTTGTCGCGCTGATTCCAGTAGCCCGCGGCGGCGGAGCCGCCATTCACTAACAGTTCACCGATTTCGCCGTCGGCGATGTCGCATCCCTGATCGTCCACCAGCTTCAGCCGATACCCATCGACGGGCACCCCCGACGTGCCGTATTCCACCGCGCTCGGAAGATTGGTCAGGAACAGATGGCCCATCTCGGTCGAGCCGACGCCGTTGACGATGTCGCGGCCGAACCGATTGCGCCAGTTCAATCCGACCTGCGCCGGCAGCGGCTCGCCGGCGGAGACGCACAGCCGCAGCCGCTCCGGCAGCCGCTCGTGCTTGCGCTGCCGATCGGCAAGGATCGCCGCATACAGCGTCGGCACCGCGAACAGCAGGGTCGGCTGGTGCAGCCGCAGCACGTCGAACACCGATTCCGCCGTCGGCCGCTCCGGGTAGAGCACCGAGGTTGCGCCGACCCACATCGAGCAGAACATCGCGTTGCCGAGGCCGTAGGCGAAGAACAGCTTCGCCGCCGAGAACACGATATCGTCCTGGCGATAGCCGATGCGGCGCTGGCCGGCGCTCGTCGCCATGACGCGCGGGCTGGAGTGGACGTGCATCACCCCCTTGGGCATTCCGGTCGTGCCGGACGAATATTGCCAATAGGCGACGTCGTCGGCGCAGGTGCGGGCAGGCGCGCCGCCCTCGTTTTCGGCGGCGAGCAGATCGGCCAGCCGCGCCGCCGCTGATGCTCCCTCGCCGACCGCAATGATCGAGCGCAGATGCGACAGGTCGGTCGCGGCCTCCTCGATCAGCGGCAGCAGATCGGTCGAGACGAACACCGCCTTCGCGCGCGAATCCTCCAGAAGATATCGGTACTGATCGGTGGTCAGCCTTGTGTTGAGCAGCACCGGGACGACGCCGGCGCGGATCGCTCCCCAGAACAGGATCGGAAAATCGACGGTGTCCTGCAACACCAGCGCGATGCGGTCTTCCTGCTCGACGCCGAGCCGCGCCAGCATCGGGCCGACCCGCGCCGCCGCGTCGCGTAGCTCGCCATAGGACAGGCTCCGCAACGGATCGATGAAGGCGATCTTGTCGCCCCGACCTTCCGCGACATTGCGATCCACGAAATCGACCGCCGCATTGTAGTCACGAAGCGGCATGCGTTCTCCCGCGCTGGAGTCCCTCTCCTGCTATCACTTGATCGCGCCCGCTTCCTTGACTTTTGCCAGGTACGGAAAGTCAAAATCCTTCGTGACCTCATGCGTCTTGACTTTAGTCATGGAAGCATTTGGTCGGCGCCGACAGTCTGGCGGCGAGGGAGCGGCCCATGCATGAACCACTGCCACGGCGACACAAGCGACTGCTACGCCTGCAGGTCAACGGACGCTGGCGCGAGGACGCGGTCGCCGACGGCCTGTTGCTGGTCGATTACTTGCGCGACGTCGTCGGCCTGACCGGGGTCAAGAGCGGCTGCGATGGCGGCGAATGCGGCGCCTGCACCGTGCTGATCGACGGCGACCCGGTGCCGTCCTGCATCACGCTGGCCGTGCGCTGCGAGGACCGCCACGTCGAGACCATCGAAGGCCTGGCCGGCAATGGCCGGCTCAACCGGCTGCAGCAGGCGTTCCACGAGCGGCTTGGCACGCAATGCGGCTTCTGTACGCCGGGCATGATCATGGCGGCGGAAGGCTTGTTGCGGCGCAATCCGTCGCCCACCGAAGCCGAGATCCGCACGGCGCTGTCCGGCAATCTGTGCCGGTGCACCGGCTACGCCAAGATTCTCGAATCGGTTCAGGCCGCCGCGGACGTAGCGCCATGACCGCGGCCGCGCAGCCGCAGGGCGGCCTCGACCGCGCCGGAGTCCCGCTGATCGACGGCATCGACAAGGTCACCGGCCGGGCCCGCTACACCGCCGACCTCGACCATGCCGGCGCGCTGGTCGGCCGCATCCTGCGCAGTCCGGTCAGCCACGGCGACATCGTCGTGCTTGATATCAGCAAGGCGCTCGCGCTCGACGGCGTGGTGGCGGTGGTCACCGGCGAGGATTGCGCCAGCACCTATGGCGTTCTGCCGATTGCGATGAACGAATATCCGATGGCGCGCGGGCGGGTCCGCTATCGCGGCGAGCCGGTCGCCGCGGTCGCGGCGATCGACGCCGCAACCGCGCAGCGCGCGCTCGATCTGATCGAATTGAAGCTGCGGCCGCTGCCGGCCTACTACGATTCAAACTCCGCCCGCGCCGCCGATGCGCTGTTGCTGCACGACAACAAGCCCGGCAATATCGAGCGTGAGGTGCACAATGAGTTCGGCGATCTGCGCGCCGGCTTCGAGGCGGCGGATCTGGTGCGCGAGCACGTCTTCGACTGCGCCGAAGTCAATCACGCCCAGATCGAGCCGCATGCCTGCCTGATGGAGTATGATCCGGTCAGCGGCAGGCTGACCGCGCAGAGCGTCTCCCAGGTCGGCTATTACCTGCATCTGATGTTGGCGCGCTGCCTCGAGATCGATCAGTCGCGTATCCGGGTGATCAAGCCGTTCGTCGGCGGCGGATTCGGGGCGCGGGTCGAGGTTCTCAACTTCGAGATCATCGCCGCTCTGCTGGCGCGCAAGGTCGGCGGCAAAGTGTCGATGCAGCTGACGCGCGAGGAAACCTTCATCACCCATCGGGCGCGGCCGCAGACCGATATCAAGCTGAAGATCGGGATGACGCGCGAGGGCCGGGTCACCGCCTGCGCCTGCGAAGTGGTGCAGCGCGGCGGCGCCTATGCCGGATATGGCATCGTCACCATCCTGTATGCCGGCGCGCTGCTGCAGGGGCTCTACGACATTCCGGCGATCAAATATGACGGCTACCGCGTCTATGCCAATCTGCCGCCGTGCGGCGCGATGCGCGGGCATGGTTCGGTCAATGTGCGTCACGCGTTCGAAACGCTGGTCGACCGGATGGCGCGCGAACTCGGCCTCGATCCGTTCGCGGTCCGCCGCGCCAATCTGCTGACCGCGCCGACACGGACGCTGAACGACCTGATGGTCAACAGCTACGGCCTCGGCGATTGCCTCGCCAAGGTCGAGCGCGCCAGCGGCTGGCGCGAGCGGATCGGCCGGCTGCCGCGCGGCAAGGGTCTCGGCATGGCCTGCTCGCATTATGTCAGCGGATCGGCCAAGCCGATCCACTTCACCGGCGAGCCGCACGCGGTGGTGGCGCTGCGGCTGGACTTCGACGGCGGCGTCACCGCGCTGACCGGCGCCGCCGATATCGGCCAGGGGTCGTCGACGGTGGTGGCGATCACGGTCGCCGAGACATTGGGCGTCGCGCTGAACCGGGTGCGGGTGATCTCCGGCGACTCGGCGATCACGCCGAAGGACAATGGCGCCTATTCGTCGCGCATCACCTTCATGGTCGGCAACGCCGCGATCGACGCCGCCAGACAGTTGAAGGAGATTCTGGTCGCGGCGGCGGCGCGCAAGCTCGAGGCCGGCCCGGATCAGGTGGAATGCGCCGGCGAGACGTTCTACGTCGGCAGCGGCGCGCAGGCGGCGCTGTCGTTCGCGGAGGTGGTCAAGGCCGCGCTGGTCGCCGAGGGGGCGATCACCGTCAAGGGCACTTTCACCTGCCCGCCGGAGTCCCAGGGCGGCAAGCATCGCGGCGGCGCGGTCGGCTCGACCATGGGCTTCAGCTACGCCGCCCAGGTGGTCGAAGTCAGCGTCGACGACGCCACCGGCCTGATCACCATCGACAGGGTGTGGGCCGCGCTCGATTGCGGCCGCGCCATCAATCCGCTGGCGGTGGTCGGCCAGGTGCAGGGCGCGGTGTGGATGGGCATGGGCCAGGCGATGTGCGAGGAAACCCGCTATCTCGACGGCCTGCCGGCCCATGCCAGCTTTCTCGAATATCGGATGCCGACGATGGCGGAATCGCCGCCGATCGAGGTGCAGATCGTCGAAAGCCACGATCCGTTCGGCCCGTTCGGCGCCAAGGAAGCCAGCGAGGGCGCGCTGGCCGGTTTTCCGCCGGCGATGGTCAATGCCGTCGCCAATGCGATCGGCGTCGATCTCGATGAATTGCCGGTGACGCCGGACCGCGTCGTCGAGGCGCTAATCCGGCGACGGCGCGAGGCTAGACGCGCCAAACCTGCGAGGGCGGCAACATGACCGACGCGCTGCACTCGCTGCGGCTGCTCCAGCCCGGCAGCATCGACGAGGCGGTCGCGGCGCTGGCGCAGCATCCCGACGCCCGCCTGGTCGCCGGCGGCACCGACCTTCTGGTCAACATCCGCCGCGGCGTCAGGCAGCCCGATCTGCTGATCGACGCCGCGAACATCGCCGAGCTCAAGCAACTGAGCGTGGACGGCGATGCGCTGATCATCGGCGCCGGCGTCACCATCGCCGCGCTTGCCGATGACGCGCTGATCGCGTCGCGCTATCGCGCGCTGGCGCAGGCGGCCGCCTCCATCGCCGGCCCGGGCCACCGCCGGCTCGGCACGGTGGGCGGCAATCTGTGCCTCGACACCCGCTGCATCTACTACAACCAGAGCGAATGGTGGCGCCGCGCCAACGCCTACTGCCTGAAGAACCACGGCGAGACCTGCCACGTCGCACCCAAGGGCAACCGCTGCCACGCCGCCTTCAGCGGCGATCTCGCCCCGGCGCTGCTGGTGCTCGGGGCCGAGATCGACGTCGCCGGACCCGGCGGCAGCCGGCGGATTCCGCTCGCCGAGCTGTATGTCGAGGACGGCAAGGCGCATCTGGCGCTGAAGCCGGGCGAGCTGGTGGTCAAGGTCCGGCTACCGGCCAATCCGGCCGCCTCGGCCTATCAGAAGCTGCGGGTGCGCGGCGCCGTCGACTATCCGCTGGCCGGTGTCGCGGTGGCGCTGGCGCGGTCCGGCGCCGACATCGCGCAGCTACGCATCGCGCTGACCGGCACCAATTCGCGGCCGTTCCTGCTCGCCGGCACCGATGCGCTGGCGCAGCGCCCGCTCGACGACCAGATGCTGAAGGAGATCGACCAGTTGGTGCAGCAGCAGGTGCAGCCGATGCGCACCACGCTGATGTCGTCCAACTACCGCCGGCTGGCTGCCGCCGCGATCGCCCGCCGCCTCACCGGCGAGCTATTCGCGGCATGATCAGTAACGCGCAGCCGCTCAGCGCACCACCTGCAGCGTGCCGCGCACCGCGCTGCGGCCATCGGCGGCGAGTTTGCGCAATCTGCCGACGTCGCGCACCGCGACCTGCGATGCGTCGACCGAAACGCCGATGCAGCGCAGCTTGGCGAAGGCCCGCGACAGCGATTCCGGCGTCAGCCCCAATTCGCCGGCGATCAGGGTCTTGTCATAGGGCAGCACCAGCGCGCAGGCCCCTTGCTGATTCAGAGCCAGCGAGACGAGGAATTCGGCCAGCCGCTGCACGCCGCTCTGCGCCTTGAGCTGCTCCACCCGCTGCACCAGGAAATGCATGTGCTGACAGATCGAAGCGATCATCGAGATCGAAATATCGGGATTGTGGCGGATACAGCGTACCAGATGATCGGCCGGAATCCGCGCGACCCGCGCCTCGCTTACCGCCTCCGCCGTCGCCAGATAGCGGCTGCCGGTGAGCGCAGCGGCTTCGGCGAAGCTGCCGCCCTTGGTCATGATCTCGATCACCGCCTCGTCGCCGGCAAGGTTGCTGCGGAACAGCTTGACCCAGCCGTCGATGACGATGAAGAACGCGGTCGCCGGCTCGTCCTGCCGGACGATCGGCTCGCGCGCCCGCACGTTCACCGCGGTCGCCGGCGCTATCATATGCGCGACGGTTTCCGGTTTCAGTCCGCGAAAGACGGCGATCCGCGTGATGATCTGCAGATCACCGCCGGTCAGTTTCGAGGCCATCGAGGACGCTCACTCCCTGTCAGCCCCAACTAGAGCCTATGCGGGATTTGCCGATCCTTGATCGCCATCAACTATTTTTGGTATTGCGCTGCCAAATTATGTTGCATTGCAGTGCGGAGCGCCTGACTAGGATCGCTGTTCGGCCTCTTCGTCGATCACGCCGCCGAACCGCGCATGGAAACTCTTCTCCGCCGGTGGCAATGGCCCATCCGACGTCTCCAGCATCTGCATCAGATGCTCTTCGGTCTTCACCCAGCAGAGTCGGTAGATATCCCGGCACATCGCTCGCGCCTTGTCGCCGGGCCAATCGTCAGGCAGCAATTGCCGTGGCAAAGAAGGGTCGCGCAATTGCACGCGGCGAAACTCATGCATCAGCAGGGTGCGGATGATGAAGCACTGTTCCGGGTCGAGATTCGACGTACTGCGCAGCGCTCGCGCGACGCTGCGAAAGCGATCGATAAAACTCTGATACTCGCCTGCGACCTTGCCCAGATTCCAGCATTGGTCGACCAACTCCTTGATCGGTCGGCTGGACAACGCGCCGAAGGTCCGTGCCTGCAGGACCACGACCTTGTCGTGCGCACCGGCATTCTGCAGGATGTCCAGCAATGCATCGGTCTGCGCCGATGGATGGGCGAGAGCGCCCGGCGCAATAGCAGCATAGCCCGCCCACAGCAGCTCCTTGCGCAGCGCCGGCGTCAGACTGACGCCCGGCGTCAACACCACTTGCCAATCGCCGGCCCAGGAAATGCTCGCATCTTCGTAGATTCGGCGGAAGGCAAGTTCGAAGCGGCGGCGGCCTGTCGCGGTCAGGCTGTAGTAACTACGCCGCCCGATCTGCTCGGAGACCAGCCATTTTTCGCGCGACAGGCGAAAGACTGACGTGCGCACCGCGCGTGCGTTGAGTCCGAGCGGCTCCACAAGCCGGATGAAGCCGCCGAGCCACACCGTGCCGCCAAGCGGCGCAATCATGTCGCCATAGATCGTGATGATCAGGGAGTTCGCCCGCAACGGGCGATCAGCCAGTTGCTTTGCGATCCACTGGCTCAAGACGCGATTCTTCATGACGGCATTGTAACCCCGAGGATCGCCAGGGGCGACCCTCTCGGCATTCATCCGTAGGACTGTGATGAAAAATCAACAGTCTGCGGAGTTATCAGCGTCCGCCCCCTGAGACGAAAGGCGATGGCGAAAGTCGCGTCCGGCCGCCGCCGGACGCGACCAGCCATCAATCGACCAGCACCCAGTCGCCGTTCCGGACTTCGAGTATCCGGAACGCCGACAGGTCGAGGCCCATATGGTCGGTCGGCGACATGTTGAACTTGCCGTCGGCGCCGATATGGTCCTTGGTCTGCTCGATCGCGTCGCGCACCTTGTTCTTGTCGGTGTCGCCGGCGCGCTTGATCGCCGACACCATGATCATCAGCGCGTCATAGGCATGGCCGCCGAAGGTCGAAACCTCTTCCTTGTAGCGGTCGGTGTAGGCCTTGGCGTAGCCGAGCGCGATCGGCTTCTGCGGATCGTTGTCCGGCAACTTGCTTGCCACCAGCAGAGCGGCGGCCGGCAGGCGGATGCCTTCGGCGGCGCCATCCGACAGCTTGATGAACTCCTCCGACGCCACGCCATGCGCATGGTAGATCGGAAGGCTCAGCCCGAGCATCTTGGCGTTCTTGTTGGCGATCGCCGGTCCCTGACCGAGGCCGAAAATAAACAGCGCCTGCACCCCCGCCGTGCTCCTGATATTGGTGAGTTGCGGGCTCATGTCGGTATCTTTCGGACCGTAGGTCTCGTTGGCGACCAGCGTGATGCCGAGCCGCGCCGCCGCCGCCTCGCTCTCCTTCTTGCCGGATTGACCGAAGCCGCTGGTCTCCGACAACAGCGCGACCTTGGTCAGGTTGCGCTTCTTCATGTCGCCGAACACCCGCTCGGCCGCCATGCGGTCGGTATGCGGCGTCTTGAACATCCATTTCTTCACCGGCTCGACGATCACCACGCCGCCCGCCAGCGAAATGAACGGAATTCCGGCGCGATCGACCAGCGGCGCCATCGACATCGTCGAGCCGGTGGTGGTGCCGCCGATCAGCACGTCGACCTTGTCGTCCTCGATCAGGCGCTTGCCGAAACTATTCGCCTTGGTGGCGTCGGAGCCGTCATCGTAATGGATGAGCTGCACCGGCCGCCCGAGCAGGCCGCCCTCCTGATTGATCTTCTCGACATAGAGCTGCAGGGTCTTCAGCTCCGGATCGCCGAGGAAGGCGGCCGGGCCGGTGACCGAAAGCACCGAGCCGATTTTGATCGGCTCGGCCGCCTTGGCCTGCACGGCCAGGCCGAGCCCAAATGCGGCCGCCAGACATGTTGTCAGAAACCTATTCATTCCAATGCTCCTCCCGTTGGATATATCGACGACGACGATTGAAACTTGCTCTGCTCAAATCCCGAGATAGGCCTCGCGGACCTTTTCATTATCGAGCAGTTCCTTTCCGCTGCCCGACAACACGATCTCGCCGGTCTCGATGACATAGGCCCGATCGGCGATCGCCAGCGCGGCGTGCGCGTTCTGCTCCACCAGCAGAATCGTCATCGCCTGCTTGCGCAGCTCGGTAATGGCGCTGAAGATTTCCTCGACCAGAAGCGGCGCCAGCCCCATCGACGGCTCGTCGAGCAGCAAAAGCCGGGGCCGCCCCATCAAAGCGCGCGCGATGGCCAGCATCTGCTGCTGACCGCCGGACAGCGTTCCGGCCGGCAGCCTGGCCTTCTGCTTGAGAATCGGAAACATCGCATACATGCGCTCGAGATCGTCCGCGATCTCGCCGTCGTCGGCGCGGCAATAGGCGCCGAGGCGCAGATTGTCCTTCACCGACAGCGGACCGAACACCCGGCGGCCTTCCGGCACATGGCAGATACCGAGCCGCACCCGCCTGTCGGCGCGCATCCCGGTGATGTCCTCGCCGTCGAACAGGATGCCGCCGCCGGTCGCCTTCTGCACACCGGAGATGGTGCGCAGCAAGGTGGTCTTGCCGGCGCCATTGGCGCCGACCAACGCGACCAGTTGCCGCCGGCCGACCGCGAGATTGACGCCGCGTAGCGTCGCGATCCGGCCGTAGTGGCTGCCCAGTGCGCGGATGTCGAGCAGCGGCGTCGCCGACGCCGGCCCGCCCGCATCCTGTTGCCCGATCTGACCCGGAACGCGATCGACGAGAGGTGTTTGCAACGGCTCGGTCATGGCGATCACGCCGCCGTGCCGAGATAGGCAGCAATCACTTCGGGATTATCGCGAACGTCGCGCGCCGATCCCTCGGTGAGCTTCCTGCCGTAGTTGAGCACGAGGATGCGGTCGGAGATGTTCATCACCATTTTCATGTCGTGCTCCACCAGAACGACGGTGATGCCGCTATCGGCAATCTTTCTGACCAGATTGTCGATCTCGGCGGTTTCCTTCGGATTGAATCCGGCGGCGGGTTCGTCGAGAAACAGAATCCGGGGCTTGGCCGCCAGCGCCCGCGCGATTTCCAGCCGCTTCAGCGCGCCATAGGACATGGCGCTGGCCTCGCTGTTCAGATAGGGCTCGAGCCCGACATAGACCATCAGCTCGGCCGCGTGCTCCCGCAGCACGGCGTCGGCGCGGCGCAGCGACGGGAACCGCAACATGCTCTTGACCAGATTGCGATCGAGCGACAGATGGCCGCCGACCATCACATTCTCGATCGCCGTCATGTTCATGCAGATCTGCAGATTCTGAAACGTCCGTCCCATCCCCTTGCGCGCGAGTTGATGCGGTGCCAGCCCCGACACCAGCTCGCCGCCGAGGCGGATTTCGCCGTCGCAGGGCGTATAGATTCCGGTGATCAGGTTGAACAACGTGGTCTTGCCGGCGCCGTTCGGGCCGATCACCGAATAGACGATGCCCTGGTCGACACTGAAGCTGACGTTCTGCACCGCCAGCACGCCGCCGAAGGTCTTGCTGAGATCGGAGATTTCGAGCAGCGCCATCAGCGCTTCCTTCCCAGTTTGGCGGCGATCGTCGGCACCAGCCCTTTCGGCAGGAAGATCATCGACACCATCAGGATGACGCCGAAAGCCACCGTCTCCCAGCCTTCGAACGTCGCCAGCGCCTGCGGCAACGCGGTCAGCAGCACGGCGCCGATCACCGAGCCGTAGACCGAGGCCATGCCGCCGACCACCACCATCGTCATCAGTTCGATCGAGTGGAGGAATTCGGCGGCGTTGGGGGTGACGAAGCCGACATAATGCGCCGACAGGCTGCCCATGATGCTGGCGAAGAACGCCGACAGCACGAAGATCGCCACCTTGTAGCGGGCGACGTCGACGCCGACGACCTGCGAGGCGACTTCCGAGCCGTGCAGCGCCCGCAGCGCCCGCCCGAACGGCGAGTCGATCAGGTTCTGGCAGGCCCAGACGCTGAACAGCAGGATGGCGGCGAACAGCCAGTACCATTGCCGCTCGCCATAGATCTCGAACCCGAACAGCGTCAGCGGCGGCACCGACATGCCGTCGGGGCCGCCGGTATAGGCCGCCTCGTTCTTGAGCACGATCGAAATCACGATCCCCAGCCCCAGCGTCGCCATCGCCAGATAGTGGCCGCGCAGGCGGAAGATCGGCGGCGCGATCGCCAATGCCAGCAGCGCCGCGCCGACCGCGCCGACCGCCAGCGCCGCCAGCGGCGGCCAGGAGAAGTGCGTGGTGAGAATCGCCGACGCATAGGCGCCGATGCCGAAGAAGCCGGCGTGGCCAAGACTGATCTGGCCGGCAAAACCGATCAGCAGATTGAGCCCGAGTACGATCACCGCATTGATCGCCATGCGGTTGACGATGTCGAAATAGAACGCGTTCGGCAGTACCAGCGGCAACAGCAGCAGGATCGCGGTGAGAACGAGGAGGCCTGCATGGGCGCGTTTCATACCCGCTCCGTCGTCTTGGCGCCGAACAGGCCGCGCGGCATGAAGAACAGGATGACGAAGATCAGCAAGAACGGCACGGCGTCCTTGTAGGCCGAGGAGACGTAGCCGGCGGTCAACGCTTCGACGATTCCGACCAGCAATCCGCCGACCACAGCGCCGAGCCCGGAGCCGAGACCGCCGACCACCGCCGCCACGAAACCCTTGAGGCCGAGCATGATCCCGACATCGTAGGAGGTCATCGTGATCGGCGTCAGCAGAATCCCGCCCATCGCGCCGATCGCCGCCGACAGCGCGAAACTGACCAGCAGCACCAGCTGGGTATTGACCCCGACCAACTGCGCGGCGAGCGGATCGTAGGACGTCGCCAGAATGGCCTTGCCGGCGACGGTCCTGTTGAAGAACAGCCACAGCGCCAGCACGACCACCGCCGTGGTTCCGAGCACCCACAGGCTCTGCGGCGCCAGCGCAGCGCCGCCGATGTTGATCGGCGCGTCGCCGGAAAACGCCGGGAAGGAAGCGGCGCCCTTGCCGAACGAGATCTGCACCAGACCGCGCAGCACCAACGATGCGCCGATGGTGATGATGATCAGGCTCTCGACGCCGGCGCCCTTGGCCGGCTCGATCGCGAGTTTCTCGACCAGGACGCCGACCATCGCCGGAATTGCCACCGCCAGCAACAGCGCGACCGGAAGCGGCAGGCCGGTCTTGAAGAAGAACACGGTGAGGATGCCGCCGAGCATGATGAACTCGCCCTGCGCGAAGTTGATCACGTTGCTGGCGTTGTAGATCAGCGTGAAGCCGAGCGCCGCCAGCGCATAGGTCGCGCCTACCGTGACGCCGGAAAACATGAATTGCAGGATCTGCGAGAACATCTTGCCTCCTTCGCCGGAACGGCGCGCCTGCACCTAGGACGTGCGCTTGTCGATCACCCGCTTGGCTTTGCCGACGATGGTCCGCTCGATGGTGTCGGTCGCGACCACATGGACGGTGGCGCTGACGCCGATCATCGATTTGATGTGATGCGCGACGTCGCGGCCGATCGCCTCGCGCTGCTCGCGCTCGGTCTGGTCCGACAAATCCGGTTGCAGTTCGACGAACACGTCGAGCTTATCCAGATTGCCATCGCGGCTGACCTGCAGCTGGTATTGCGCGCAGAGGCTCGTATTCCGCAGCAGGATTTCCTCGATCTGAGTCGGAAACAGATTCACCCCGCGAATGATCAGCATGTCGTCGGAGCGGCCGGTGATCTTGCCCATCCGCCGCATGTTGCGCGCGCTGCCGGGCATCAGCCGGGTCAGGTCGCGGGTGCGATAGCGGATGATCGGAAGCGCTTCCTTGGTCAACGAGGTGAACACCAGTTCGCCCTCCTCGCCATCCGGCAACGGCTTGCCAGTGAGCGAGTCGACGATCTCGGCATAGAAATGGTCTTCCCAGATATGCGGACCGTCCTTGGTCTCGACGCATTCGCAGGCGACGCCCGGCCCCATCACTTCGGACAGGCCATAGATGTCGACCGCGTCGATGCCGAGCCGCGCCTCGATCTCCCGCCGCATCTCGTTGGTCCAGGGTTCAGCGCCGAACAGCCCGATCCGCAGGCTGGTGCCGCCCGGTTTGACGTTCTGGCGGGTCAGCTCGTCGGCGATGGTCAGCGAATAGGACGGCGTCGACAACAGCACGGTCGGCTTGAAGTCCTGGATCAGCTGCACCTGCCGCTCGGTTTGACCGCCGGACATTGGTATCACCGCCGCGCCGAGCCGCTCCCCGCCATAGTGGGCGCCGAGTCCGCCGGTGAACAGGCCGTAGCCGTAGGAATTGAGGATGATGTCGTCGGCGGTGGCGCCGGCGGCGCGCAGCGACCGCGCCATCAGCCCGGCCCAGGTCGAAATATCGCGCTCAGTGTAGCCGACCACGGTCGGCTTGCCGGTGGTGCCCGACGATGCGTGCACCCGGACAATATCGCGCATCGGCACCGCGAACATCCCGAACGGATAGGTCTGGCGCAGGTCATCCTTGGTGGTGAATGGAAACTTGGCGAGATCGGCCAGCGACTTCAGATCATCCGGATGGACGCCGGCCTGATCGAACTTGGCGCGATAATGCGCGACGTTGTCGTAGGCGTGCCGCAACGTCCATTGCAGCCGCTGCAACTGCAGGGCCTGCAGTTCATCGCGGCTGGCGAGTTCGATCGGTTCGATCCCTTTCGCATTGACGCTGATATTCATGCCGTCCCCCCTGCTACGAAGTTCTGTCGTTCGCGCCTCGAGGACGCTGTGAACTTTTTCTGCCTCAGCCGTTTCGCCTTTTCGGTCTTTTTGGTCTTTTCGGTCTTACTTGGTTGCGTAGCGCGCGCGCCGCGTCAGGCCGCTCTCACCCCGGTCGCGAGCTGTTCGATGATGGCGCGGTTCTCGTCGACCTTGGCCTGGATGTGCCGGATCTGATCGGCGTCGAGATGGCGGAAGCGCCCCATCGCCTTGAGGTAGTCGGTGATCGGCAGCGGCGCGTCGACCGGATGGGTGAAATGCAGGCCATTGCTCGGAGTGAATTCCCAGAGCATGACGAAATTCGTCTCCACCGCCTTGCGCGCCACTTCCATGTTCTGGTCGGTAGGAAACCGCCAGCCGGTGGTGCAGGGCGAGTAGACATGCAGATAGGCGAAGCCTTGTTTGGAGGCGGCGATCGCCTTGTCGAGCTTGTCGTAGAGATCCTGCATGAAGGCGGTGGAAGCGGTCGCCACATAGGCGCAGCGATGGTTGACCATCAGCAGCGGCAGGTTCTTGGCGTCCTGGGTCTTGCCCTTGGACTCGCGTCCCACCGGCGTGGTCGAGGTCCAGGCGCCGTAGGGCGTGCAGCTCGATCGCTGCATCCCGGTGTTCATGTAGCCTTCGTTGTCGACCACCATGAACAGGATTTCTTCGCCGCGCTCGGCGGCGCCCGACAGCGACTGGAAGCCGACGTCGGACGCGCCGCCGTCGCCGGCGATCGCCATCGCCGTCACCTCGCGGCCCTTGCGCTTGAGCTGGCGCTTGACCCCCGCCAGCATCGGCGCGGTATTGGTCAGGAGTGGATGAAACACCGGCACCTTGGTCCCGGTCAGGCCGTTATAGCCGACCGATCCCATCCCCGGCACGCAGCCCGGCGGCGTTGCCAGCACGGTATCCGGACCGACGCGGCGCAGCGCGTGACGCATCAGCAGTTCGGTGTTGCAGCCCTGACAGCCGGCGAGGCCCGGCGTGAACAAATCCTCCCAGTCGCCGACTTCGTTGTAGATCCGCGCGGTGGTGATGTGGCTCAGCGCCGCGGTCGGGCAGGCCGCGACGCAGGCCGGCGCGCCATCGCACATATCGCATTTGGCGACGCGGCCGTCAGCGGCGTCGCGCGCGATCCCCGCATAGGCGCAGCCCACCGTGCACAGCAGGCAATCGACGCATTTGCCGGCGTCCCATCCGATCACGCCGGTGTCGCCGTCCTTGGCCAGTGCTCCGGCCGGACAGACGGTGACGCATTTCGGATCGCCACACTGGCGACACATCGCCAGTTCGAAGCCGCTGTCCGTCGGCAGCACCTGGAGGCGCGCCCGTGCGCTGTCGTCGGCGCCTTTCTTGGCGGTGGCGCAGGCGCTCATGCATTGCTGACAGCCGTCGCATTTGGCGGCGTCGAAGGCGATCGTGGTGTAGGCCTGTCCCATGCTCACTTCCACAACCGAGACATGAATTCGCGGGCGGTGGTCAGCGGATCGGCGAGCAGCCGGTCGAGCGCCGCCGACAGATCGGTGCGGCGCAGGATCAGTTGCCGGATCACGCCGGCGTCGAAGAACTCGTTGACGCCGAACACGCCCTGCAACCGACCATCGGTGCTGACGACGCGCAGATAGCGGCCGCGCTCCGGATCGAAACGCACCCGCACGTCCGCGCCGGCAGGCGCAGCGCCGACCGAGATCGCGTGGCGGCCGAAGAAGTTGTAGGTGTTCAGCGGCACCCCGCCGGCGTAGCCCTTGACCCCCGGATCGCCGGCCATCGCCATCCCGGCAATGCGTCCCTGCTCGGCGGCGTCGGGCAGAATCGCGTTCAGCACCGCCTGATCGCTGAAGAAGTCCCTGCCCTGGGCGCAATCGCCCGCGGCCCAGACATTGTCGATGTTGGTGCGCATGTAATCGTCGACCAGAATGCCGGCGTCATGCGCGACGCCGCTGCCTTCCAGATAGTCCATCTGTGGCTTCACCCCGGTCGCCACCAGCAGCAGGTCGGCGTCGAGGGTCTGGCCATCGTCGAGATGCACGACCGCACCGCCCGCCCCGGGCGACAGCCTGACGACGCGGTGGCCGGTGACGATGCGGGCGCCGTTATCGGCGAAGGCGCGCTCGATCAGCCCGGCCGCCACCGGATCGAAATAGGCCGCCAGCACCTGGCTCTGCATCTCGACGATGCTGACCTCGGCGCCGGCCTTGACCAGGTTTTCGGCGGCGTGCATCCCGACCAGCCCGCCGCCCAGCACCACCGCCCGGCGCGAGGCGGCGATCGCGGCTTTCAATCGCAGCGCATCGTCCAGCGTGCGCAGCACATGATAGGGAACGGCGTCGATGCCGGGGATCGCCGGCAGCGCCGGTGACGCGCCGGTGGCGAGCAGCAATTTGCCATAGGTGATCTCGCCGCCATCGCACAACGTCGCGGCGCTGCGCTCCGGCGCGACCCGCGCCAGCGCGCGGCCCGGCAGGTAGGAGACGCGGCGCTCGGCGAAATACGCCGGCGTCCGCAGATACACATGGTCCGGCGCCGAGCGGCCGGACACCACATAGGGCAGCACGGTCGGCGAATAAGGCAAATGGCTGTCGCGGGTCAGCAGCGCGATGCTGCCCTCGGCATCATGCATCCGAATGGCGTCGACGGCTTCCAACGCCGCGTGGCTGCTGCCGACGACGAGATATTGGGCTTGCATCATCGCGCGTCCCTCAATCGTTCTCGTTGATCCAGACCGGCCCGCTCGGCACGGCGCCGGTGAGCAGGGCTTCGGTCTGGTCGATCACGCAGTGGAAATGCTCGACCGTGATGTCGGCGCCGGCCAGCCCGCCGATGAAACTGGCGGCCGGGACATGGCGGCCGAGCCGGTACAGCACGCCCTGCACCTCCTGATACATCGGCCCGCAATTCCACCGGAAACCGACCGAGCGATCGACCACGCCGAGCGCCTTGATCCCGGACAGCGCCGACCGCAACGCCTCGACCGGAAACGGACTGAAGGTCTTGATCTTGACGATGCCGACGCGCTTGCCGGCGTCGCGCGCCTCGTCGACCGCATCCTTGGCGGCGCCGGTCATGCTGCCGAGCGTCATCAACGCGAACTCGGCGTCGTCCATGCGATACTGCTCGACCAGCGGCGCAAAGCTGCGGCCGAACCGGGCGGCATATTCCGCGTGCACCTCGGTGATCACACGCAGCGCATTCTGCATGCCGCGGCACTGGCCCTTGCGATAGCGCACGAAGGTGGCCGGCCCCTTGCCGCCGGAGCCGCCGGTGAGCGGGTCGACCGCCATCGGCCGGAGCGGATCGAGCGCGGCGTGCCAGTTGACGTCCTTGTCGCCCATGAAGGCGTCGACGTCGGATTGCTCGGGCAGCGTCACCCGCGCGGCGCCGTAGGAAAGATAGTTGCCGTCGAGGCAGATATTGACCGGTAGCATGACGTCATGGTGTTCAGCGATGCGGAACGCCATGATCGTGGTGTCGAGCACCTCCTGCACCGTCTCGCAATACATCTGCACCCAACCGACCTCGCGAACGGTCATCGCATCCTGATGACCGCCCCAGACCGATTGCGGCGTGATGCCGTCGCGCGTGACCAGCGCCATCACGATCGGCAGCCGCATGCCGGAAGTCCGGAAATACGGTTCGAACATGAAGGCCAGTCCGGGACCGCAGGTGGCGGTAAACGTCCGGCCGCCAGCGAGGGCGGCGCCCTGCAGCACCGAGAGCACGGAGTGCTCACCTTCGGCATCGACGATCTCGGCGTCCATCCGGCCGTCGGCGACCAGCTTGGCCAGATGTTCGACCAGGCTCGACTGCGGCGTGATCGGATAGACCGACACCATGTCCGGCCGCACCATCGCCACCGCCAGCGCCGCCGCCTCGTTGCCTTCGCAAACGATGTGGCGTGGCTTGTTGGATGCCGCGTGGTCCTTCTCCAGGATTGCTGTGCTCATCCCGCCGTCTCCTCCACCATGGCGATCGCGCGGTGCGGACATTCGTTGGCGCAGATGCCGCACCCCTTGCAGGTGCGCAGATCGACATCGAACCAGGCCGGGCGTTCGACCATGCATTGCACCGGGCAGTACAGCCAGCACACCGCGCACTTGACGCATTTGTCGCGGTCCACCACCGGCCGCATACTGCGCCAGTCGCCGGGCAGCATCGGGTTGATGTCGGTCGCGATCGGGCAAAGATCGTCGGGCACGCCGGCCTGGCCCGGATCGAACATCGGATAGGCGCGATGGCTGCTCATGCGGCGGCCTCGCAGCCAAGGCGATGCACCTCGGTTTCATGGTAGCCGCGGTCGAGCGCCGCCAGGTTCTGGCCAAGCCCGGCATCGCGGAAATCGGAGTCCGCCAGCGCCTGTTTCAGCGCGTCGAGCGACACCACGCCGGTGGTGCGGGCGAAGGCGCCGAGCATCAGCGTATTGGTGATCGGCCGGCGAAAGATTTCCATGGCGATGCGGATGGCGTCGATCAAACCGACCGTGCCGACGGCATCCGATAGTTCGAGCGCGGCAAGCGGTTTGCTGGTGGTCTGCACCAGCGTGCCGCCCGGCTTCAGCCCGGCGAAGATGTCCACCGACCGCGCCACGGTCGGGTCGATGCAGACCACGCAGTCCGGATAGGTGATGTTGGTCATGCGGCGGATTTCGCGCTCGTCCGAGCGGAGGAACGCAACCACCGGCGCGCCGCGCCGCTCGAAACCGAACGAGGGAATCGCCACCGCAAACCGGCCTTCGGCAACCAGCCCGGCGGCGAGTATGCCGGCGGCCATCACCGCGCCCTGACCTCCGCGACCATGTAGACGGACTTCGTACATCGCATCCCCTCATTGGCCACTGCCGCCCGCCTTGCAGGTCGGCTCGATAATTTAAGCGCGCGTCCACCCAGGCTGGATGCCCGCACCCGCCGCGCCGCCGCCGCGCTCGGGCGTCCGCGGCAGGGCGAACCCCTGGGTGAATCCGGCACGGCAGATCAGCGTGTATTTGAACCAGCCTCCCGCAACGGCGGCCAGCACGCCGGCGAGCGCAATCAGCAAGCTCGATCCGGCGACCACGCCGGCCACCGCAAGTAGCATCGGCAGCGCGTGGCCGAGCCAGACGAACCGGCGATCGATGGCGGCGAACGCCTGCAACGTTCCGGACGGCGCGCCATCGCGGCGCAAGGTGGCGAGGTAGTTGCGCCAGACCAGCAGGCGGACGCCGGCAAGGCCGGCGAGCAGGATGCCGAACGGCAGCAGCGCCGGCCAGTACAACGCCGCAAGGCTGAGCAGGCCCGCGCCCTCGGTCAGGCCGCTGACCACGATCATGCTGACGCAGATCGAGCATCGCCAAGCTGGGATGCCTTTTTGCGCGCGCAGAATGCGCCCCTGCGCGAAGGCGACGGCGAGGCCGAGCAGACCGGCGATCGCCAGCGCCGCCCGCTGGTCGAACACGATGGCGGCGGCGGCGGACACGACCAGCAACAGGACGATGATCGCTTCGCGCGTCATCCACGACGTCGCCGCGTTGCGATAGACGTTGAACGCGCGCAGCGGCCGGCCGATCTCGAACCAGACCGCGGTCATGCCGGTGCCGACCAGCGCCAGCGCCAGCACCAGCAGCGGCCGCAGATCGTCGGCGGCCGGCGAAGCCAGCGCGGTGACGAACAGCAGGCCGCCGCCGGCGCCGACGCAGATGAAGTTGATCGCCGCCCGCGCGTCCCAATAGGTCTGCTGGCGCGGCATCATCCGATCGATGATCTTGTGCGGCCTGCTCATGTTTCGCTCCCGCCCCAGATGTAAAACACCGACGGATCGGTCTCCAATTCCTCGTGCATCCGGAAGTGCTGCGAACTGGCCAGCAATTGCGAAACATTGCTGTCCGGATCGGCAACGTCGCCGAAATGCATCGCGCCGGAGATGCAGGAATTGACGCAGGCCGGCGTCACGTCCGGATCGACGCCGGGGATCTGGCCGGTGGCGGCGGCGCGGTCGACGCGCCCCTGGCAGAAGGTGCATTTGGTGGCGACCGACAGCCGCTCGGGACTGGACCGTGCGATCTCATGCGTCATCGCCTTGCCGAAGGCGTAGCGCGGCTGGTGCTCGATCGAGCGCGCATCATAGGGGCAGGCCATGATGCAATTGGCGCAGCCGATGCAGATGTCATAGTCGATGGTGACCAGCCCATCCTCGCGCCGGCGGGTCGCCGTGGTCGGGCAGACCTCGACGCAGGGCGGATTGGCGCAATGCATGCACGCCACCGGCAGGAAGGTGCGGCGCACATCCGGAAACTCGCCGGTCTCCTGATCGAGCACGCGCCGCCATTGCACGCCGGGGGCTGTCGCGTTGGCGCTCTTGCAGGCCGCGGTGCAGGTCTGGCAGCCGACGCAGCGGCGCAGATCGATCGCCATCACATAGCGTTTGCTCATGCCGCCGGCCTCTGCATCCGGCGCACGGCGACGCGCACGATATCGGCGCCGGAGCCGGTTGCATCGCTGAGTTCCAGCGTCATCGGCGCGATGGTGTTGAGGCTGGCGCGCTCGCTATCCTTGATATACGGCGTCGCCCAATGGTCGAATTGGCCGATGATCACCAGCGTATCCGGACGCACCCCCTTGACCAGCGCGGCCTTGCCGTAGGTGGCGCCGATATGCGAGCGGACCTCGACCCGTTCGCCCTCGCCGATACCGAGTTTCGCCGCGGTGTCGACATTGATGATGACGCCGGTGTGGCCGTGCAGATTCTCGGACACCTCGTCCATCAGCGCGATCCCGGCATTGCCGCCGGAGTGATACTGCATACTCTTGGTGGTCAGCAGCCAGAACGGAAAATCCTCGCTGCGGGCGCCGGAATTGACCAGCGCGCGCTCCCACCGGCCGGGCACGTCGTGCCAATCGGGCAGCGCCGCATATTCGGCGAGCTGCTCGTCCCACCAGTGCATCTTCTGCTCGTGCAGACGATTGCCCAGTTCGCGCCCGACCCGCAGCAGCCGCTCCTGATAGGGGAGCTCGTAGCGCAGCCCCTGCTGCTCCATCGTCGGGGTCAGGTACCATTGCAGCCGGGACATCGGGATGGCGTAGAAGCCGTGCTCCCTGAACCAGTCGAGCCCGTGGCAGTGCTTGCCGTCGGACAGCGTCGTGGTCGCGGCGCGGCAGATCGAATCCCAGATCTGCTCGGGCTCGGGCGCCTGCGCCGGGTCCAGACTGAAATCATAGTCCTTGCCCTTCAGCGGCGACACGCCGGCAATGCCGCGATTCAACTGCTCGACATAGCCGGTGAGCAGCCCGGTGCGCTTGGCGAGTTCGGTGGCGATCCAGGTGAAGTCGCGCGCATCGCCCTGCGGCTCGACCGCTTTCTGGCGCAGCGCGACGCCATGATAGTCCCAGAAATGCTCCATATACTTGGTGGCGCCCATCCGGATCAGCTGCGTCGATTCAAGATCGGTCGCTTCCGGCAGCAGCAGGTCGGCCATGTAGTTGGTTTCGTCGACCGTGTAGGCGAAGGCGACCATGAACGGAAAGCGCGCGACCGACTCGGCCAGCGCGCGCGTATCCCAGAACGAGATCGCCGGGTTCGAGCGGTAGACGAACCACAGATCCGGATGGGTCGGCTTGGGCATGGTCCAGTCGGGCGGCAGATTCTCCTGAAACATCCAGGCGAGCTGGGTCGGCCCGAGCGCCTGGCTCCAGCCGCCATTGCGGCCGACGATCGGCACCAGCGTGCGGTGCAGGTTGCGCGTGGTCGGCTCCGCTTCCCAGCTGTTGCTGCTGGTCGGATTGAAGTGCTGCACCATGAAGCCGTCGTCGCCCGGCTTGACGCTGAGGTGGCGATTGTCCTGCGGACGGTTGAGGCGCACCGTGGTGCCGACGGTGCCACCGGGATTCTCGAGTGCGCCGACCAGCATGGCGAGCACGGTGCGCGCCCAGCAGCATTCATAGGCGCCCCAGCCATTATTGACCGACTTGCCGAGCGTCACCGCCACCGGCCGCAGCGGCAGGGTGACGCCGTCGATCTCGGTGGTGGCGCCGATGCTGGCGGCCTCGAGATATTCGCCGGCGATGCGGCGGATGGTCGCCGCCGGAACGTCGCAGACCTCCGCCGCCCATTCCGGCGTGTAGCGTTTGATGTGATCGGTGAGCGCCTGATAGGCGGTGACGGCCTCGACATCGGCATAGTCGCGGCGCGCGGAATCGGCGTCGATGGTGACGGCGCGCGCGACGCGGAAGCGTCCGGCGACCACCGGAATCGCCCCAAGCGCATCAAACGCCACCGCGCCGCCGGTCACCTCGTCCCACAGCAACGGCTTGTTGCTGAGCGGATCGCGCAGATACAGCCCGTCGGGGCCGATCAGATAGGGCGATGCGGTGCGATCGCGCAGGAACGGAATGTCGAGCCTATCGAGGCCGTGCTCGTGCACCAGCACATGGATCAGCGCGAACATGAAGGCCGGATCGGTCTTCGGCCGGATCGGCACCCACTCCGCCGAACAGGCGCCGGTGATGGTCAGGCTCGGCTCGACCTGCACCCGCTTGTAGCCGCGAATCCGTGCATCGGCGTGGCGGATGACCGCGGTCGGGCCGCCGGTGACTTCGACATTGGCGCCGAACGCAATGATATAGCGGGTGGTGGGCGTATCGGCGGCGACCGTGAAAGCGCGGTGCCAGAACTCGCCGTAGAGATGTTCGGAGTGGGTGCATTTGACCCCCTGCCCCGAACCGAAACTGTAATCCACCGGGCCCCATGCGGCGAGGAAAGCCGGAAACGAGCCCATGTAGTTCGCCGGCGTGCCGCCATGGCCGAAGCTGGCGGCGAGCCGCGGCAGGCCGGCGTCGTCGATCATGCCCTTGGCGCGAATGCCCTTCAGCCGCTCGGCGATGGTGTCGAGCGCTTCATCCCATGAGATCGGCGTGAAGCCCGGATCTTGATGGCGGCCCTTTTTCGGATTGGTGCGCCGCATCGGCGTCAGGACGCGGTTGGGATTGTAGGTCTTCTGGACGATGCCATAGGCCTTGACGCAGGGCCGGCCGCGGCCCGGGTGCACCTGCTCGGCATCGAAATTCGGCTCGACCTCGGTGACGACGCCTTTCTCGACCTTCACTTTCATGAAGTCCGGGCCGGATACGCAATTGTAGCAGAAGGTCGGAACGCGTTTGACGTCCTCCGTCGCACTCATCGCTTCCTCCTCGAGCGCCCGTGCAGGATGCACGTCGAGCGCAAGGCGCCTTTCAGGAGCGATTGGACGGAACTGGCCCGCGCAGGCATCAGCCGCCAACGCGACGATGCACCGTGCCAATCCACGATCCTTGCGTCTTCCTGCCCTCCGGCACCCCAGCCTGGATTCTTATTTGGTATTTCTATGCCGAATTATTGGATACTTTTGGAGGCCATCATGTCAATTGATATGTATCAAATTATCAGCGCCATATTGCTGCGGCGCGCCCAACCATACTGCAACGCACAATTCCAAAAGCCAAAGCCAGCCACATCAGGAAATTCCTACTGAGCCATCTTGATTTATCTTTTGAGCTTCTTCTTGAATGTTTTGTATCATATCGACGTCGACTTTCGGCTTTCAACCACCAGGGGACACAATGAGACCGACTCTGATCGCTGGCCTATCGGCATCCCATCGGATTGAAATCGATCCCGCACGCAGCATCGACTTTCTCGGTGAGACGCTACGCGTCTATGCCACCCCGGAGCTGGTGCGCGATTTCGAAACCGTATGCCGCGAGCTGATACTTGCGCATACGGATCCAGGAGAGGACTCTGTCGGCACCGGCATCACCATCTCCCACGGCGGCGCGACGCTGTGTGGAATGCACGTCGACATCACGGTGACGGTCAGCAAGATCGAAGGCCGCCTCGTGACCTTCGAGCTCAGGGCGAACGACGCGATCGAGGAAATCAGCCGCGGAAGCCACAGTCGATTTGTCGTCGAGATTGAAAAGCTGCGAAAGAAAGTGGCCGAGAAGGCCGCGAAGAGCAGAGAGGCACAGGGTTGATGACAGCTCTCGTGAGGCAGTTGGGCAAGCCGATGGACGTTCGGCATTTCGGAGCTAACCGCCTGCGACACGAATTCATCGATTCCGGGCGATGACGATTTGATCGGCACCTAGTTTGGGGCGGCGGAGCTCGACCGCTGATCCAAGCCATGATGGCCTTCATCGATGATGATCACGAGACGTATGGGGTCGCCGACCTCCACAGTGCTGCCGATCGCCCCTTCGACCTGTGACCGACCGCTCCTGGAGCCGATCGACAACAGCCCGCCGGTCGAAACCGCGCAACACCCCTACGCCATGCTGGAAAAGCCGTCCATGGCGAAGTAACTCACATCTAATGGCCTCCGGCAACCCCGGGTCGATTCAGACAACTTAGAATTGGGCTTGCGGACTAGCGAACTGGTTAAGACGCAAAGAGATCGGACGCGAAATGCACTTCGCCCACTCTACAAATTCCACCGAAGATAATTGGGAGCCGCTGGCTCGGCATCTGCACGAGGTCGCGGAGCTGGCGCGAAGCTTTGGCAGCAAATTCGGCGGCGGCAACGCGGCCGAACTCGCCGGCCTGTTGCACGATCTCGGAAAATACGCGGCAGCGTTTCAGGAATACATCCGTGGACAGCGAGCGCGCGGCGTCGATCATGCGAGCGCCGGTGCGCAGCAGGTGATCAAGCTCGCCACCGGAATCAATGGGCTGGTCGCCCGTCTGCTGGCCTATGCGATCGCAGGCCACCATGGCGGCCTGCCCGATCAGCACGGCTCAGCCGGGCTCGATGATCGGCTCAAGAAACAGCTTGAGCCGATCGATGCGATCTGGCGCAGCGAGCTGCAGCTCAATGCGGCGGCGCTGTTGCCGACCCCGTTCAAGCCCTACCAGGGCGACGCTGCCGTGCCGGAGCGCATGGCATTTCAGTTCGCCTTCCTCGGCCGAATGCTGTTCTCCTGCCTGGTCGATGCCGACTTCCTGTGTACCGAAGCGTTTTACGCCAGGACCGAAGGACGTCAGGTCGATCGCGCGTGGCCCGGCCTGGCGCAATCCATCGATGGGTTGAACGCGCGCTTCGACAGCTACATTGCCGACAAGCAGCAGCACGCGCCAAACACGCCCCTCAACGCGCTGCGGCGCGACATCCTCAATCACGTCCGCAGAAAAGCCGAGCTGCCGCGCGGCGTGTTCACGCTCAATGTTCCGACCGGCGGCGGCAAGACGCTGGCCTCGCTGGCATTCGCGCTCAACCACGCCAAGCGGCATCAGATGGACCGGATCGTCTATACGATCCCGTTCACCGCGATCATCGAGCAGACCGCCGGCATCTTTCGCAACGTCCTAGGCGACGACGTGCTGCTCGAGCATCACTCGGCGATCGAGCTTGATCCATCCAAGGCCCAAAACAAAGCCGGCGAAGAATACGGCATTGATGATGGCGCGCGCGACGGCAAGCTGCGGCTGGCAGCAGAGAATTGGGCCGCGCCGATCGTGGTCACCACCAATGTCCAGTTCTTTGAAAGCCTGTTTGCCAGCCGCGGCGCGCGCTGCCGCAAGCTGCACAATCTCGCCAACGCGGTGATCATTTTGGACGAGGCGCAGACCATTCCGCTGAATCTGCTGCGTCCCTGCGTCGCCGCACTCGACGAATTGGTGCGCAATTACGGCTGCACGGTCGTGCTGTGTACCGCGACGCTGCCGGCGCTCGGCGCGGACCGTTTCAAGGGCGGCCTCGTCATCAGTCCCGATCGCGAGCTGGCGCCCGATCCGGCAGCGCTGCACAACGCACTGCGGCGCACGACGCAGCGGCTCGCGGGCACCATGACCGATGACCAATTGCTCGAGGACATCGCGCAATCGGGCACGGCGCAGGCGCTGGTGATCGTCAACAGCCGCAAGCACGCGCTCGCGCTGTTTGAACGCGCGCAGCAGCGCGGCATCGATGGATTGCTCCATCTCACCACACGGCAGATCGCAGCCGACCGCCGCTTAATCCTCGCCGACATTCGCCAGCGACTGGTGGACAATGTGCCGTGCGTGGTGATCGCCACCTCGCTGGTGGAAGCCGGTGTCGATCTCGACTTTCCGCGGGTGTGGCGCGCAGAAGCCGGTCTCGATCAGGTGGTTCAGGCCGCCGGCCGCTGCAATCGCGAGGGCCGCGCGCCAGCCGACGCCAGCATCGTCACCATTTTCAAGCCAGCGGAGGCCAAGCCGCCGGCGGAAATCGAAGCGCTGATCGGTGACACCTACCGCATCCTCGAGACGCACAAAGGCGATCTGTTCGCGCCCGCGGCGGTCGAAGCGTATTTCGGCGAGGTCCATTGGCGGCTGCAAAGCGACGGGCTCGATCGCATCAAGATCGCCGATGCCGATGGCCGCAAGGTCGCAGCGCAAACCATGCAGCAGTTCAGCGTCAGCGCGGGGCAGCCCAGCTTTGGCTATCGCACCGTGGGCGACGCCTTCCGTCTGATCGAAAGCGGCATGGCGCCGGTGATCGTGCCGACCGACGCCGAAGCACTCGACACGCTGGCGGCGCTGCGCGGTGGCCTGCCGCCGACGGCCGCGGCGCGGCGGCTGCGCAACTACCTGGTGCAGGTCCCGCCGCGCGAACGCCAGCGGATGATCGACAACGGCCACGTTCGTTTCGTCGAGGCCGACAGGTTTGGCGAGCAGTTTGCGGTGCTCGAAACCACCGCTCTCTACTCCGCCACCAGCGGCCTGCGCTGGGAAGACGCCGACGAATTCACATGGGGGATCGTATGATCTCCTGTCGCCGCCGGCATGCGCGACACCGCAACTTGGACGATTGTTTTCGGATTGCTTCTATGCATGATATCAACGCACAGTTGCGTGTTGGGGGCCGGTATGACGTATGGAATTCGCCTGCGCGTTGCGGGGCGATGGGCGTTGTTCACGCGCCCGGAAATGAAGGTCGAACGCGTTTCCTATGATGTGATGACGCCGTCCGCGGCCCGCGGCATTCTCGAGGCGATTCACTGGAAGCCCGCGATCCGCTGGGTCATTGACGAAATCCACGTTCTCAAGCCGATCCGCTTCGAGTCGCTTCGCCGCAACGAAGTCGGCACCAAGGCGCCGGTCGCCGCGATCCGCAAGGCGATGAAGAGTGGCCATGTCGGCGACCTCACCTTGGTGGTCGAAGACAACCGCCAGCAGCGTGCCGCGACGCTGCTATGTGACGTCGACTATGTGATCTCCGCTCATTTCGTGATGACGCCAAAAGCCGGCCCCGAGGACAACGAGGCCAAGCACCTCGACACCTTCAACCGGCGCGCGCGCAAGGGCCAGGCGTTCCATCAGCCCAGCCTCGGCACCCGTGAATTCCCAGCAAGCTTCGAGTTGATCGAACCCGGCGCGCCGCTGCCTCAGGCCGACGAACAACATCGCTCTGCGACGCTCGGCTTCGGCACGCCGCGCGACCTCGGCTTCATGCTGTACGACATCGATCATGGCGGCGACCGCGGCTCGATTCTGTTTCGCGCCACGCTGGTTGACGGCGTCGTCAAAGTGCCCCCGCCCGGCTCGCCGGAGCTACGTCGATGAGCGCGCTCGCCGCCCTAGTCCGCGCCTATGATCGCATGGCCGCGCGCGGCGAGGTGCCACCGTTCGGGTATTCGCGCACCGAAGTTGGCTTTTGCGTAGTACTCGATACCGATGGAGCCCCAGCTTTCCCTCCAATCGATTTGCGCGAAGGTACCGGCAAGCGGCGAACTGGAAAAATTTTCAATCTACCAACACCTTTGGTTCAACGTACCTCCGGCATCTCGTCGAATTTCCTTTGGGATAAGAGCGCCTATTCCCTCGGGATCACGGCCGGTTCTGGCAAGAGAACTGCCGACGAACACGAGCATTTCAAGAGTTTTCACCAGCGCCTGCTGGCAGGCACGCAAGATCCAGGACTGGCGACATTTTTGCGTTTCCTCGAAACCTGGACGCCGGAAAGATTCAACGTCTTGGGCTGGCAGGAGGATATAAAGGACGCGAACATCGTCTTCGCCCTGAAGGACGAATATCACGAACGCCTTCTGCACCAAAGGGAAGCCGCGCATTCGATTTGGATGGACCTCTACACCAGGGAGCAAGCTAGCGAAGCCCAATGTCTGTTGACTGGAGAGGTTGGACGAGTCGCCCGATCTCATCCGCCGATAAAAGGAGTTTGGGGCGCGCAGTCCTCTGGTGCATTCATCGTATCGTTCAATGCGACGGCATTCACCTCATACGGGCATGATACTGCCCCTATCTCCGAAGCATCGGCCTTCGCCTACACCTCGGTGCTCAACCGCTTTCTCGATCGCGGCAGCGGCCATCGTTTGCAGGTCGGCGATGCCTCGACGATGTTTTGGGCCGAGGCGACCGAGCAGGCCGCCGCGGACGCCGCCGAACAAATATTCGCCTCGCTGCTGGCCGTGAACGAAAACACCGAGTCCAAAAAGGTCGGGGCGCTGCTTGAGAAGATCGCGCAAGGCCGGCCGGTCAGCGATCTGAAGCCGGAGTTGCCCCCCGGCGTGCGCTTCCATGTGCTTGGGCTGGCACCGAATGCCGCGCGGCTATCGGTGCGCTTCTATATCGAGGATGATTTCGACGTCATCGCCACGCGCTATCTGCGCCATCTGCAGCGCCTGCGCATCGAACCGCCGCCGCACGAGCCTTCGCCGTCACTGTGGCGCTATCTGATCGAGACCGCAGTGCTGCGCAAGAGCGAGAACATCGCCCCCAATCTCGGCGGCGACTGGCTGCGCGCCATCCTCGCCGACACGCACTACCCGCTGACGCTGCTGTCGTCGGTGATCATGCGGCTGCGCGTCGATCACGACGTCAACGCGCTGCGCGTCAGCCTGCTGAAATCGATCCTGATCAAGAATTTTGCAATGGAGGCTCCGGTGGCGCTCGATCCGGACTTTACCGACAAAGGCTATCTGCTCGGCCGGCTGTTCGCCGTTTATGAGCACATTCAGGAGGCGGCGCTGGGACGCAACGTCAACGCCACCATCCGCGACAAGTACTATGGCGCCGCCGCAGCCCAGCCGCGCAAGGTGTTTGCGTTGCTCGGCTCCGGCGCGGGCAATCATTTGTCGAAGATCGGCAAGCAGCGGCCGGGGCACCGCGTCAATCTGGAAAAAGCCATCGGCGCCATCATGGACATGATGGACCCTGGCGACGATCCGTTTCCCACCAGCCTGTCGGACAAGAGCCAGGCGTTGTTCACCCTTGGTTACTATCACCAGCGCAACGAATTTTTCCGCAAGTCGGACTCTGCGGATGCCGCTGCCGTTTCGGAGACTGCCCCATGACCTCGCTCACCAACCGCTATGACATCGTGTTCCTGTTCGACGTCACCCGCGGCAATCCCAACGGCGATCCCGACGCCGGCAATTTGCCACGGATCGACCCCGAGACCAATTTCGGCCTGGTCACCGACGTCTGCCTGAAACGCAAGATCCGCAACTACACAGAGCTCGCCAAGGGCGACCAACCCGGCTACCGCATCTATGTGCAGGAAGGCGCGATCCTCAACGAAAAGCACCGCGAGGCTTACAAGGCCGTGCGCGGCGACGGCGACAAATCGTCCAAAGACAAGCTCAACCCGCAAAGCGACGACGAGGCGCGCGCGCTGACCAAGTTCATGTGCGACAATTTCTTCGACGTCCGCACGTTCGGCGCGGTGATGAGCACCGGCATCAATGCCGGCCAGGTGCGCGGCCCCGTTCAGGTGACGTTCGCCACCTCGATCGAGCCGATCCTGCCGCTGGAAATCTCGATCACCCGCATGGCCGCCACCAATGAGAAGGAAAAGGCCGAGCGCGACAAGGGCGGTGACGACGAGCGCACCGAGAACCGCACCATGGGCCGCAAGCACATCGTCCCTTACGGACTGTACCGCGCCCACATCTTCGTCAACGCCAAACTCACCGAGCGCACCGGCTTTGGCCAGGACGATCTCGACCATCTGTTCGCGTCGCTGGCCTCGATGTTCGAGCACGACCGCTCGGCTTCGCGCGGCGAGATGGTGTCGCGGCGCGGCATCGCCTTCAAGCACGCTTCGGCGCTGGGCAATGCCCACGCCCAGGCGCTGTTCGACCGCGTCAAGGTGTGGCGTCGCAGCGGTGACGATCTGATGGCGCCAGGTGACGCCCGCCTCGATAACGCCAAGCCGGCACGGCAGTTCTCCGACTACGAGGTCACGATCGACCGCGACGCCCTGCCCGACGGGATCGAGGTGGTCGAACTGTTCTGATCGATGGCACGCGATCATGCTGCCAGGCGCTGCACCCGAGCTCGACGATCCGATTGCGCTGTCGGCGCTGCAGCATGCGGTGTATTGCCTGCGCCAGGCGGCGCTGATCCACATCGAACGAATGTGGGAGGAGAACCGCTTCACCGCCGAAGGCCGGGTGCTGCATAACAGCGTGCACGAGGCTGCCGACCATCGCCGCGGCAGCATCCGGCGCGTCAGCGCCATGCCGCTGGCCTGCCGACGACTGAATCTCGCCGGCACCGCCGATCTGGTTGAATTTCGCGATGGGCCCGATGGCGAGACCGCTTTCCCCGTCGAATACAAACGCGGCAAGGCCAAGCTGCACCGCGCTGATGAAGTGCAGCTCTGCGCGCAGGCGCTGTGCCTTGAGGAAATGACCGGCCGCCCGGTGCCCGAAGGCGCGCTGTTCTACGCCAGTACGCGCCGCCGCGTCGGCGTGCCGTTCGACGCCGAACTGCGCCGATTGACCGAAGACGTCGCCATCAGCTTCCGCGCGCTGGTGGATGCGGGCCGGACGCCGGCAGCGAACTTCCGAGCCGATCGCTGCAACGCGTGTTCCTTGCTCGATCTATGCCGGCCGAAACTCGCGCGGGAATCCGCCGCCGACTTCCGCAATCGTGCGATCCAGGACGCGCTCGCGGACACGCCACGGAGCGACATGCCGTGAAGAAGCTTCTCAACACGCTATACGTCACCGCCGAGGGCGCATCACTGCGGAAGGACGGAGAGAACCTCGTCGCTGAGGTGGACAAGGAGGAACGTGCGCGCGTGCCATTTCACATGCTGTCGTCGGTCGTTGTATTTGGCGGGGTCTATCTGTCGCCGCCGCTGATCCAGGCGCTGGCGCCGCGTGGCATCACCATCGTTCTGCTCGATCGCGCGGGCCGGTTTCAGGCGCGGATCGAAGGACCTGTGAGCGGCAATGTGCTGCTGCGCCGTGCTCAATATCGAATGTCGGAGCAAGCCGACGACGTGGTTCGCAGCCTGGTCTCGGCCAAGGTGGCAAACCAGCGGGCGGTGCTGCAGCGATCGCTGCGGGACTATGGGGCCGAGATGGCGGCCGGCCCGCGCGCGCAGATCGAGGCCGTGGTTGATCGCATGGCCGGCATCGTGCGGCGAGTCACTTTGGCGAACCTGGGAGTCGACGCTTTGCGTGGCGCCGAGGGTGAAGCCGCGCTCGGCTACTTCTCGGTGTTCGGGCATCTGATCCGCGTAACTGACAAGGAGATGCAATTCGGCGGTCGCAGTCGCAGGCCGCCGCGCGACGCCGTCAATGCCGTACTTTCCTTCATCTACGTGTTGTTGACACATGACTGCCGAAGCGCCGCTGAAGCGGTCGGCCTGGATCCCGCGGTTGGCTTCCTGCACCGCGACCGGCCGGGCCGCCCGAGCCTCGCCCTCGATCTGATGGAGGAATTGCGACCGGTCCTGGCGGATCGTCTGGCGCTCTCGCTGATCAACCGTCGGCAGTTGCGGCCACGCGATTTCGAGAACCTGGACGGCGGTGCGACACTTCTCACAGACGATGGCCGACGCACCGTGCTGACAGCCTGGCAGGATCGCAAGAAGGAAGAACGGCGCCATCCCTTTCTCGACGAGACCGCGAAGCTGGGGCTCGTTCCCTATCTGCAGGCACAGCTTCTCAGCCGACACTTGCGCGGTGACTTGGACGCCTATCCGCCTTGGATCTGGAAATAGCCGAACGCGAAGCAAGAGGCCTGCGATGCTCGTCCTAGTGACCTACGACGTCCGTACCAGCGAACCCGGCGGTCAAGCACGGTTGCGGCGCGTCGCCCGGGCGTGCCAGGACTATGGCCAGCGCGTGCAGTATTCCGTGTTCGAGATCGAAGTCGATCCCGCGCAATGGACCGCGCTGCGATCCCGGCTGGAAAGTCTGATCTCGCCGAAGCACGACAGCCTTCGATACTACTTCCTGGGCTCCAATTGGCGCCGACGCGTCGAACATGTGGGCGCCAAGCCGGCAACGGATTTCGGCGAACCGCTGATCGTCTGATCTGGAGCGCGAACCCAGAGCGCACGCGCAGGAGTCGGAACCTTCGCACCGGACTAAACCGCCGTGATTCAAGATGCTTATGCGGCCAGCGGCATTTCACGACGTGGTGCGCCTGGCCATAAGCTGACGTTCGCGCAAACCGTGCGATTTCACGTGGCGTTGCAGTCGGCTATTGCTACTGACGTCGCTCCCCGCGCGGGAGCGTGGATCGAAACATAACCAGGGGTCGGGCTAAATACCTTGTTCCCCGTCGCTCCCCGCGCGGGAGCGTGGATCGAAACATTAAGAACATCAACACCGACGATGTGCCGCAGACGTCGCTCCCCGCGCGGGAGCGTGGATCGAAACTGTGCGGTCGCGTGACGCTCCCGGGGTTCCTGCGTCGCTCCCCGCGCGGGAGCGTGGATCGAAACTCCAATGCAGCACAGTTTGCGGTGCCCGTGTCGAGTCGCTCCCCGCGCGGGAGCGTGGATCGAAACTGCACCTCGTCGAGCCTCGGGGCGTCGAGGTAACAGTCGCTCCCCGCGCGGGAGCGTGGATCGAAACCTTCTTGGCGCGCAGCAGCTCGGCGGGATCGACGGTCGCTCCCCGCGCGGGAGCGTGGATCGAAACCTCGAGGTGATCAGCCGCGTGCTCGGCGACGGCGTCGCTCCCCGCGCGGGAGCGTGGATCGAAACCCGCCTTCGACGCGGACATTCTCCCACGTCCCGAGTCGCTCCCCGCGCGGGAGCGTGGATCGAAACAGCCTCCCACGCCCTAGAGGCTGGCGGCATCGCAAGTCGCTCCCCGCGCGGGAGCGTGGATCGAAACAGGCGTCCGTACCAGACCGGCAACGGCTGTCCGAGGTCGCTCCCCGCGCGGGAGCGTGGATCGAAACTTCGTCACGCGCGCGTCGTCGTCTTCCATCAAAGTCGCTCCCCGCGCGGGAGCGTGGATCGAAACGCTGTCGACGATCGGTATCCGCACCACCCGCGGGTCGCTCCCCGCGCGGGAGCGTGGATCGAAACGGTTGCACAGCTTTGACGCTGAGGCCGAGCCGATGTCGCTCCCCGCGCGGGAGCGTGGATCGAAACTTGTCGCCCTTGTCCTCAAAGGCCTGCAGCCCGAGTCGCTCCCCGCGCGGGAGCGTGGATCGAAACGAAAACGCGGCCCTTCAGAATCTCACGGGGCCGGGTCGCTCCCCGCGCGGGAGCGTGGATCGAAACACCGCATGGGTGCTGGACACGTCGGCGTTGCGGGGTCGCTCCCCGCGCGGGAGCGTGGATCGAAACAAGGCCATCTTGCTGGCCTTGGGCATCAACGCCGAGTCGCTCCCCGCGCGGGAGCGTGGATCGAAACCGACGTTGAGTTTTGCCTGCCACTTTTGCAGCCTGTCGCTCCCCGCGCGGGAGCGTGGATCGAAACTGCGCCGCCGACCATCTGACGCCCGCCGAGCAGCGTCGCTCCCCGCGCGGGAGCGTGGATCGAAACCGCGCCAAGTCGCCCGGTTACACCGGCACCGGCGGTCGCTCCCCGCGCGGGAGCGTGGATCGAAACTCGACCAGGCGGATCACGTCGCCGCCGTCATTGCGTCGCTCCCCGCGCGGGAGCGTGGATCGAAACATCGAAGGCGACGGCCCGGACTATCTGTGCTGCGGCGTCGCTCCCCGCGCGGGAGCGTGGATCGAAACAACGAATACGAAGCCGAACGCCGCCGGGCGGCCGAGGTCGCTCCCCGCGCGGGAGCGTGGATCGAAACTTTTTATCGTTGTGTATCATTGCTAATACGCATTGTCGCTCCCCGCGCGGGAGCGTGGATCGAAACCCTGAAGCTCAAGTGCTCGCTCAGCGCTGGCGTGTCGCTCCCCGCGCGGGAGCGTGGATCGAAACATTCTGTCCAGCCTATTTTAGGCTATGGCCCGTGTCGCTCCCCGCGCGGGAGCGTGGATCGAAACCGCAAAACCTGTTGCCCGATACGGCTTATGAGGCAGTCGCTCCCCGCGCGGGAGCGTGGATCGAAACTGTTCGTCGAGGCAGCGATCACGACCGATCTCGCCGTCGCTCCCCGCGCGGGAGCGTGGCTCGAAACTTCTACTCGGCAAAGGCGTCCAAAGCCGACCGGGCGTCGCTCCCCGCGCGGGAGCGTGGATCGAAACTTCAAGCAGTAGGGCGCATGGGCGCACGTCTCCCGTCGCTCCCCGCGCGGGAGCGTGGATCGAAACCATGGCGTCGGCGATCTGGCGGCGGGACTCGGCGGTCGCTCCCCGCGCGGGAGCGTGGATCGAAACTGCACGCGCATCGAGACCGTTACCGGCGTGCCCTGGTCGCTCCCCGCGCGGGGAGCGTGGATCGAAACTGCCAAGCCCGGATGGCGTCGCTGTGCGCGTCGAAGAGTCACTCCCCGCGCGGGAGCGTGGGTCGGAACTACTGGACGCTGCATGTCGGCGTGATGCGAAACAATCTAACAGGGACGGAATGTCGGAGAGGGAATGACGCGGGCGTGGGGAGCGTCTGTCCTCGTCCGAAGGCCGCTGAAGTCTTACGATCGCTCGCAAAGGAGATCGTCCTGACGCGCAGGATGATGAATTGAAGATCGATGTCCGAGGCGATCTCGCTGGAATCCTTGCGATTCCTCAAAACGAAAACCCCGGCCACTGGGACCGGGGTTTCGCAAGTCAACTTGGTTGCGGGGACCTGCAACCATCTCAAATTGTTGTTTGAGACGGCGGCCTGAACGACTCTTCTCCCGCGGAGATTACGTCGTAGCTTCATTAGCTCTGGGCCACAGCCCTGCCGATGCATCCCAACCATCAAACTCGATCTGAAGGACCATAAAGTTTCCCAGAACTCAGTCCTGCACCACGGGCGCAGGAAGCACTCAGTAGGCATCCTTGGCAAATGACTCCTTGACCTTGCGTGCGTAGGGTTCGTCCGCCACAAGCGCTCAAGGCGTCCAATCCTATCTTTCGCGAAACGCCTTCATGATTTGATCATGGAGAGGTTTGACTAGGTACGAGGCGACGCTTCTGTAGTCCGCCTGAATAAACGCCTCTACCGGCATACCAGGCACTAGGCGAACACTACCTAGACCGCCAATTTCTTCTTTAGAAAAGCCGATGCGTGCGACGTAAAATGTTGCTGGAGATTTCTGATCCTGCGTTACATCAGCAGAGACGTGGCTAACGCTCCCCCCGATCTCGGGCGTGGTTCGTTGGCTAAATGCTGAAAATCGGAGCACCGCGCGTTGTCCCACTCGCACCTGATCAATATCGCTGGGCGCGATTTTGGCCTCAACATTCAATGCATCATCTTCCGGCACAATTATCATCAACGTCTCACTCGCCCCGACAACCCCGCCAATTGTGTGGACAGCTAGCTGATGGACCGATCCACTCCGCGGAGCGCGAATATCGATTCGCTTAAGCTGGTCTTCTGCGGCAATTTTCCGCTCTAACAGTTCTGCTGTCTTCGCCTGAATTTCACGGAGTTCCTTGGCCACGTCGCTTCGTAGATCTTGATCGATTTGGATTATTTGCAAGCTGGTCTCCGTCTGCTTGCCCTTTGCTTGCGCTGCTCCCGCAATAAGTTGGTTCGCCTCGCCGTCCAGTCGCTCTCCCTCGCGCTCAAGGCTCATCACGCGATTCATGGGAACGAGTCTCTTCTGCCATAGCTCGCGAACACCCGACAGTTCCTGACGAATGAACTCGATCTCTCGTCGCTTCGAGGCAGACTGTCCCGTTAAGCCAGAAATCTCTTCATTGATCTGGCCGATCCGCTCAGTGAGTTGAGACTTCTGACCTTGCCTTGCCAAGCGACGCAATTCGAATAGTCGGGTCTCGCCGGCCAATAGGCTATTGATCTCGCGATCGGCGGATTGCATGATGAGCTCGGTGGGATAGATAATGTCATTTACACCGTCCCGCTCGGCTTCCAGACGCGCCTTTCGCGCGTTTAACTCGTTAAGACTCTTGATTAAGATAGTTAGATTGGCGCGTGTCACCGTTTCGTCGAGCCTCACCAAAACCTCACCTGTAAGCACTCGTTGGCCGTCGCGCACTAGAATCTCTCCAACTACGCCTCCGGTTGGATGCTGCACCTTCTTGACGTCGGATTCGACTACCAAGACCCCCGGTGCGACAACCGCACCGGCGAGCTCTGTGTTCATTGCCCAGGCGCCTGCACCGCAGACGAGCAGAGCAAGCGCCGCGAAACCTACGATGCTATGCTTTCGGATCGAAGAACCCGCTGTGCCGACGTCGCTCGTATCTGTCCAGCTGATCATCCTTTAGCCCTGACTGCCTCGGCGCGTATAGTTGACCGCTGCGACGGGTCTCGCGTCCCCTCCGCTAAACGCTTTACGATCTCATCTTTAGATCCGAAGTGTTGGCATTGCCCATTTGCCATCACCAAAAGAAGATCTATGCCCACAAGCGAAGCCGGCCGGTGCGCCACGATCATCACGATGCCACCCCGTCCTCGCGTTGCCGCGATCGCCTGCGTCAATGCATGGTCGCCTTCAGCGTCGAGGTTTGAATTTGGCTCATCCAGCACAAGCAAGAACGGCGACTTGTACACTGCGCGCGCCAGCGCGACGCGCTGACGCTGTCCAGCGGACAGCGCGGAACCACCCTCACCAATCCGCGTCTCATACCCGTCGGGAAGCCGCAGAACCATTTCGTGGATGCTCGCGACTTTTGCAGCCTCAATGATATATGCAGACTCAGGTCTATCCTCGAAACGACATATGTTTTCGGCGATAGTGCCGTCGAAGAGCTCAACGTCCTGCGGCAGATACCCAATGTGATCTCCCAGCTGTTCGGCGTTCCATTGGTCCAGCGCAGCGCCGTCCAGCCGCACCTTGCCGCGTACGGCCGGCCAAACGCCAACAAGAGCGCGCACCAACGAAGATTTTCCAGATCCGCTTGGACCGATGATGCCGAGGCCGTCCCCGGCCTCCAGCCGGAAATTCGCATTCTGCACCACAAACCGTTGAGTACCCGGCGGCGCCACGGTCAACGCCTCGACAGCGATCTCCTTAACCGGAGGCGGCAGCAAAAGGGACGGTTCCGGCACCGCGAGGCGACTAACTAGGTCGGTAAGCCGACGCCAACTCTGGCGTGCGGCCACGAAATTCCTCCAGTGTGCGATTGCGAGTTCGACCGGGGCCAATGCACGCGATGTCAGGATTGAACTGGCGATGATAATCCCGCCTGTAGCCTGCTGATTTATTACGAGCCAGGCGCCCACGGCAAGCACACTTGACTGCAAGAGCATGCGCAATACCCGCGACAAAGCGCCGAGTCCACCCACCACATCCGATGAGCGCTGCTGAGTATCCATGTAGCGCTCGTTGACGATCGCCCATCGCGTAAACACCCGCCCGATCATGCCCATTGCGCGTAACACCTCGGCATTGCGGCGTCCCGCTTCGAGTATACCGAGCCTCACTGAGGCCGACTGCGAGACCTCCCTAGCAGAGGCCCGGGTCATGACATCCGTTAGAAGCGTCAGCGCTATCAAGAGAACAGCACCGACCAGAGCAGTTAGACCAATCCAGACATGGAAAAGGAAACAGAGGCCAAGGTAGAGTGGCATCCAAGGCAAGTCGAAGAGCGCTGTGGGGCCGAGTCCTCCCAAGAAGCTGCGGACTTGGTCGAGATCACGAACAGGCTGCAAGCCATCGGGCCCCGCGCCCTGGACCAGAGGCAGCTTGACCACGGCTTCATAAGCAGAACGGCTTAAGTGCTGATCGAGCGAAGCGCCGATGCGTACCAGCAAGCGGCCCCGAATAGCGTCGAACACTCCCTGGAACGTGTAGAGTACAATAATGAAGACAAAAAGACCAAGCAGCGTTGGCAGACTGCGACTCGGTATCACCCGATCGTATACCTGGAGCATGAAAAACGACCCGGTTAGCATCAGGACGTTAATGATACCAGTAAAAACTCCAACGGCCACTAACCCGAGACGGCATGCACGGAGGGCATTTGTCACCACTGCCGACGGCACGGACCTCTTCTGTGGCAACGTCACGGCGCCCTCACACTACGCTTGAGCGGACTATCAGGCGACACGGAAATCGTCCGCATGCAGATTAGCAATCGCGACGTTTTGCAGTAGAATGCTAGTCGTCGCATCGACAGTAATCAACGTATCATTCCCAGATTGGCTGGCCGCCGCTAATGCAGCGGAAGCATCAGCGAATATGCCATCATGGAATTCGATAGTGTCCGCTCCGACCGTGAAGTCTGTGATTGTATCCTGCCCAAAACCTGCGCCGAATACGAATTTGTCGCTTCCTGTACTTCCCGTTAGAATATCATCGCCGGCTCCTCCCAGCAGCGTGTCGCTCCCGGCCGTTCCGTTTATTGAATCATTTCCGCCGGTCCCATGAAACCAGGCAGCCCCTTGAATCTGCGCTCGCTCCCAGACGGTATCATCTGCAAACTTGATCTGTTCGATGCCGTTGTTGCTGTTGAACTGATTCTCAACCTTGAGTACTTCACCTGACGAAGTGATCGTCACCGATAGATCATTCGCGCTGCGACTGAACACAACGTCGGACGAATTGAGCCCGATCAGATCAACGACATCCGTGCCGCTGTTATAGCCGTATTCGACAATCGTGTCGTTGCCAGAGCCCGCTCGGTAAATGTAGGTGTCGCTGCCATTATTGCCTTCGAGACGGTCGTTGCCTCCCTTGCCGTCAATTGTGTCGGCGTCGTTCGAGCCGCTCACCGTTTCATTGAAGTCTGTGCCTCGGATCCAAGAGGCCGCGAGGATCTGACTGCGATCCCAGACGGCATCATCTGCAAACCTGATCTGTTCGATGCCGTTGTTGCTGTTGAACTGATTCTCAACCTTGAGTACTTCACCTGACGCAGTGATCGTCACCGATAGGTCGTTCGCGCTGCGACTGAACACAACGTCGGACGAATTGAGCCCGATCAGATCAACGACATCCGTACCGCTGTTATAACCGTATTCGACAATCGTGTCGTTGCCAGAGCCCGCTCGGTAAATGTAGGTGTCGCTACCATTATTGCCTTCGAGACGGTCGTTGCCTCCTTTGCCGTCAATTGTGTCGGCGTCGTTCGATCCGCTCACCGTTTCGTTGGCGTCGGTGCCTCGGATCCAAGAGGCGGCAAGGATCTGACTGCGATCCCAAACAGTATCATCTGCAAACCTGATCTGTTCAATTCCGTAGTTGCTGTTGAACTGGTCCTTAACCTTGAGTACTTCGCCTGACGCAATGACCGTGATCAGAAGATCGGTCGAACTGCGACTGAACAGTACGTCGGACGAATTGAACCCGATCAGATCAACGACATCCGTGCCGCTGTTGTAACCGTATTCGACAACCGTGTCGTTGCCAGAGCCAGCCCGGTAAAGATAGGTATCGCCGCCATTATTGCCTTCTAGACGGTCGTTTCCTCCCTTGCCGTCAATCGTGTCGGCGTCATTCGAACCACCCAACGTTTCGTTGGCGTCGGTGCCTCGGATCCAGGAGGCGGCAAGGATCTGACTGCGATCCCAAACAGTATCATCTGCAAACCTGATCTGTTCGATGCCGTTGTTGCTGTTGAACTGATTCTCAACCTTGAGTACTTCACCTGACGAAGTGATCGTCACCGATAGGTCGTTCGAGCTGCGACTGAACACAACGTCGGACGAATTGAACCCGATCAAAGCAACGACGTCCACGCCACTGTTGTAACCGTATTCGACAACCGTGTCGTTGCCAGAGCCAGCCCGGTAAAGATAGGTATCGCCGCCATTATTGCCTTCTAGACGGTCGTTTCCTCCCTTGCCGTCAATCGTGTCGGCGTCATTCGAACCACCCAACGTTTCGTTGGCGTCGGTGCCTCGGATCCAAGAGGCGGCAAGGATCTGACTGCGATCCCAAACAGTATCATCTGCAAACCTGATCTGTTCGATGCCGTTGTTGCTGTTGAACTGGTCCTTAACCTTGAGTACTTCGCCTGACGAAGTGATCGTCACCGATAGGTCGTTCGAGCTGCGACTGAACACAACGTCGGACGAATTGAACCCGATCAAAGCAACGACGTCCACGCCACTGTTGTAACCGTATTCGACAACCGTGTCGTTGCCAGAGCCAGCCCGGTAAAGATAGGTATCGCCGCCATTATTGCCTTCGAGACGGTCGTTGCCTCCCTTGCCGTCAATCGTGTCGGCGCCGTTCGAGCCGCTCACCGTCTCATTGGCGTCTGTGCCTCGGATCCAACAGGCGGCAAGGATCTGACTGCGATCCCAAACAGTATCATCTGCAAACCTGATCTGTTCAATTCCGTAGTTGCTGTTGAACTGGTCCTTAACCGTGAGTACTTCGCCTGACGCAATGACCGTGATCAGAAGATCGGTCGAACTGCGACTGAACAGTACGTCGGACGAATTAAGTCCGATCAAAGCAACGACGTCCACGCCACTGTTGTAACCGTATTCGACAACCGTGTCGTTGCCAGAGCCCGCTCGGTAAATGTAGGTGTCGCTACCATTATTGCCTTCGAGACGGTCGTTGCCTCCCTTGCCGTCAATTGTGTCGGCGTCGTTCGATCCGCTCACCGTTTCGTTGGCGTCGGTGCCTAGGATCCAAGAGGCGGCGAGGATCTGACTGCGATCCCAAACAGTATCATCTGCAAACCTAATCTGTTCAATTCCGTAGTTGCTGCTGAACTGGTTCTCAACCCTAAGCACCTCACCAGACGCAATGACCGTCATCATGAGATCGGTCAAACTCCGACTGAACAGCACGTCGATCGGATTAAGTCCGATCAGAGCAACGACGTCCACACCACTGCTGTAACCGTATTCGACGATCGTGTCGTTGCCAGAGCCCGCTCGATAAATGTAGGTGTCGCTACCATTATTGCCTTCGAGACGGTCGTTGCCTCCCTTGCCGTCAATTGTGTCGGCGTCGTTCGATCCGCTCACCGTTTCGTTGGAGTCGGTGCCTCGGATCCAAGAGGCGGCAAGGATCTGACTGCGATCCCAAACAGTATCATCTGCAAACCTGATCTGTTCGATTCCGCTAGCGCCGTTAAACTGCCTCTCGATCTTCAGCCTCTCGCCACTTTCAATATTGGCGACGTAAAGATCGTCTCCGCTCCGGGCGAACTCGACGTTCGATGTAGAGAGACCCACAAGACGGACCTCATCAACGTCGGTGCCGCCATCGGACTCGGTCACTGTATCGTTGCCCGAACCTACCCCAAAGATGTAGATATCGCCGCCGCCGCCGCCGCTCAAATAGTCATCACCACCGCGCCCATCGATAACATCTGCAAAAGGCGTTCCGGTGATCGACTCGCTCGCCGAGGTACCAAGGTTGGTGATGATCGCTCCATCATTGTCGACCAAATTCGCCGCAATCGTTTGATCGGACCATACTGTTCCGTCGTCGAAAGCAATGGTCGCTATGCTGCTAGATGCAGCAAGCTGACCTACGATTGTAATCCGGCCATTTATGCCATCTTCGCCAAAGAGAAGGATAACATCGTTGCCATGACGGACCGCCATTACCGATGATGGCGGGATTCCATGCAGGACCAGTTCATTTGCCCCCGAGGCACCTTGATCTTGGATCGTGTCGTTGCCATCGCCTAGTGAATAGACGTAAGTGTCCGAGCCACCACCCCCGGACAAAACATCATCTCCACCGCCGCCACGCATCACATCGTTTACGTTAAATCCAATAATGACCTCGTCGCCCTCTGTTTGCGCCAACACCAGACATTGATAACGAAGATCGGCCTGGGTCCATATTGTGCCGTCCGCAAAAGCGATCCGCTCTACGCCTCGGCTGTACCAGTTATCAAGCTCCTCTTTCAACAAGATGGAGCCACCGTTTCCGGCGCCCGAGGCGCTTTCCCCAATCACTAACGTTAGGTCGTTCCCATTCCGGAACAAGCTAATGTCCGATGGATCGATATTCTCGAGAGTAAGGGTGTCAATAGTGCTAGAGTTTCCACCAGTTCCGTCGAAAATGACGTCATGACCATCGCCTCTTGCGTAACGATAAGAATCGTCTCCCGACATCCCGTTAAGAATATCGTCACCAGCCCCACCAAAAATGCTATCGTTAGTATTGAATCCGTCGATAACATCATCGCTCGACGTAGCGCTCTGCGCCAACACCTTCAAACGAAGATCATTTTGTGTCCACGCCGTCCCATCATCAAAAATAATATTCTCAACGCCACGGCTGTACCAGTCGTCCAACTCGTCTCTCAGCGTAATCGACCCGTCATCGCCGGCACCCGCGGCGGAGTCCGCAATCACTAACGTCAAGTCGTTGCCATTCCGTACCAGCGTAACTACAGCAGGCACAACGCCGTGGATAAGAAGCGTGTCAATTGTGCTGAAGTTTCCGGAGGTACCCTCCTCAATTATGTCGTGCCCGTCCCCGCGAGCATAAATAAACGTATCATCGCCCGGTCCACCGGACACCGTGTCATCGCCCATGCCGCCATCGATGATATCATCGGATCCAGATCCGAATATAACGTCATCCCCGGATGTCCCAGACGCACTGATCAGCGCTGCCCGAATGGTCGCTTGCGTCCAGATCGTACCGTCTGCGAAGATTATCTGCTCGACACCGCGACTGAACCAGTCCTCGAACTCATCCTTCAAAAGAATAGTCGCACCGTCGCCAGCCCCAGGCGTCGTTTCCGCGATTGTAAGCGTAATATCGTTACCGCTTCGGGACAACGAAACTTCGACCGCGTCGATATCTTCGAACAACAGCGTATCGAACGTGCTGAAATTTCCGCTCGTTCCCTCGACGATCACATCATTTCCATCTCCGCGAGCATAGATATAGTTATCATCTCCGGCCCCCCCGCTCATCACGTCGTTTCCACGACCAGCACGAATGACATCGTTCACGTTGAACCCGACAATATCGTCGTCCCCAGCCGTGGATGCATCGGCAATTAACCTCAGTCGGAGGGTATTTTGCGTCCAGATCGTCCCGTCGTCGAATACAACCCGCTCGACACCACGGCTAAACCAATCGTCTAACTCCTCTTTGAGGGTGATCGATCCGGCATCGCCAACGCCCGGCCCGCTTTCCGCGATGACGAGCGTGACATCGTTGCCTGTCCGCGAAAGGCTGACTTGGATCGGATCGACACCATGAAGGAATAATGTATCGAAAGCAGGCGCCTGCCCGTCAGCCCCTTCCTCGATCAAATCGTTGCCGTCACCACGGTTATACACGTATCTATCGTTGTCTCTACCGCCGTTCAGGTAGTCGTCTCCGCCCCGGCCGGTGAGCGTATCCTCATAAGAGAACCCGTAAATCACATCATCAAGCGACGTTCCCGCGGCTTCGTTAAATTGACAAATCAGCTCTTCCCAGCTAATAACTGCACCATCTGCAAATTCAAAAAACTCAATCCGATCGTCTTTCGTGGAAATCAAACCATAGTTGACCTGGAATTGCCCGAGGACATTGAGAACGTCGTCCGTTCCGATGATAGTCACCTGGAGATCATTTGAATCTCCAACCTTACTGAACCTTACGTCGCCGCGACTAATTCCTTCCCGAAACCGTATCGTGTCGTCGCTACCACTGAGGATCATCGTCAGGTTGTCACGAATCGTATCGTGCCCATAACCGCGACCGAATACGTATGTATCGTTCTCGTTTCCGCCACTTAGGAAATCGTTACCCCTTCCACCATCTAGGACATCTGCGTAAGAGAATCCGTAAATGACGTTGTCACCGTCTGTACCGGCCTCTGCGTCCAACCGTTGAATGATGTATTCCCAATCAATGTAGTTGCCATCGTCAAACGTAAAGATCTCAATGCGGTCTACGGTCGTATTTAATAGGCCATATGCCACGGTAAACTGGTCTTCAATGGTAATGACGTCATCGGTTCCGGAAATGCCGATGCTCAGGTCATCGGAGCTCCCGATTCTCTGGAACCAAAGATCTGTTAGCGCGACTCCTTCTCCAAAATGAAGAAAGTCCGGCGTCTCCGCCCAGATCCAGCTCTGGTTGTCTCGAATAATGTCGTGGCCATCTCCGCGGCCGAACATGTATTGGTCGCCGTCATTTCCACCGGACATGAAGTCATCACCAGCACCTCCATTCAGGACATTGGAAGATCCCGTACCAACCAAAACATCGTCAGTAACAAACGACTGCATGCCAACTTGGCGCGCAATCTCCACCATATCCCACACTGTGCCATCGCCAAAGGTGATGACTTCGATTGAAGTATCGAAATCCATATACGCCACACCTAATGACGGCCTGCGACCAGCAAACTCATCGACCACGCGAATTTCGTTCTGTGTGCCAATTTGCGTAATTATGAGATCAGTGCCGTCTCTTCGGAACTCAAGCTGATCAGGGTTCAGATGCACGAAACGGATGGTGTCTTCTTGAGATTCTCCATAACCTTCCATCACGTCTTGGATAATATCAATGCCGAAGTCGCGCCCAATTACATACGAATCGTAGCCAGCGGATCCTCGGGCTTCTTGATTAGACGCATCCAGGTATATCAGATCGGCGTCGTTCGTGCCCGACACGGTGCCCGAGCCCGTTAAGATCGCTTCCTGAGGAATTCCAAGAAGTGTTGCTGCCTGCTGTAGCGTTAGTGCAATTGGTACGTTCTCGTAGGCGCCGACCAAATTCTGGAACAGATAGGCATAGGTAGTCTCCAAGAAGATGCCGCCGCGCTCGAAATCCGGAAGCATCACTCCAATGATACTCTTCCACCCTTCTACGAACTGCGGTGCATCAACCGAAGATTGCGGCGCCGCCATAAAGATCGCCTCCAACATAGGACTGAGCTGTCGGTCTGTCGTAGGCCGAAAGACATCTGCCGCAGCGTCGTATTCGATGCCGGCGAAGAATTGTTCGAGTGGACCTTGCGCTGCCAACCGAACGACGATTTCATCGAGCACATGTGTAGCAAAATTTAGAACGGTCGTTACTGCTGCAATTGCCGCCGAGCCCGGATTGTTTGTTACATCTAGATCAATTGCATCGCCGATATATCGCTCGAGAAACGAGATATCGGCTCCCGTCAAGATCGACCATTCTCCGGCTTCTGGGGTGCTGCTGAGCACCTGCTCACGCGTCGGTCGATCGATCGTTACATCGAGTGCGTCTTTAACGACGTGCCCGCTCGCCAGTCCCCAGTATGTCCCGTTTTCGTCCGTCTTTCTGATCAGAAAATCCCTGACCACTATACCTGTCGCTGTTTCTTCGATCACAAGGTTGAAGTCATCTCGCGGGGCGCTTCCTGGGGTACCCTCCGGAACAGGAACCGCACTTGCCCAAGCTGCCAAAATAGGCCGCGCCGCCGAACGCAACGAGTCAAGATTGGTGGAGTTGAGAGCATACAGGCCGTTCTCCACAATGTTGATGAGACCGTCATCAATCGTCATCGCGACGTGAAGATCAGTAAGGGTCCCATGTCCCTTTATATTTGGGAGCGCCGCGGCCTCCGTACTGACAGATTGATCCCCCAACCAAACCGTATCGGAGTCATTCACATTGAGGTCGACGTGCGCAACGGTGCCCGTTGATCCGTCGGCCTTCGTAAATGAGCCTGTGGATACGATCGTGTTGCCGGCCGACGTGGTCCCGGAAGGAGATGACGCGACCGCAATCGAAACGATGCCGAGCGCATCTAGGCCCACAAGTTCCCCTGGATCGGTTTTGCCGTCTTCGTTTACATCAATCCAGATTTTCAGTGCGTCGAATGTGTCCTCTGCGTCGATGACACCGTCGCCGTCGAACTCTGCTAAATAGTTATCCTGCTCATCAATTCTACCGTCGTGATTTCCGTCGAGCATAGAAAGCTGCTCGAAGCCGGACTGATGCTCGTTTCCGAACATCTCGTCGATATTGTCGATTCTTCCGTTATTGTTCCTGTCTCGAACAAGGAGGCCGTCACCACCGGTCGTCCAGCCTACCTGTTCAGCAAACCCATCGCTGTCGATATCGAAGAAAGCTTTGTTTACGTCTCGTGACGACAGACTAATGCCATCACCATTCAAATCGAGCACTAACGGATCTACCGTTACCCAGCCCGAGTGACCGGTCAATGCCTTCATGGCGTGACCCATGAGAGCTTCCCAAGCGTTCAAGATACTGAAGTCGCTCGGGACATCCATGATGTTCCGCCAGTAGACCTCCAAATCGATGACATAGAGTCCCGCTGTTAGATTCGCTCCGCCAATCGCGAAATTGAAATTTGAAATGAAAGTCTCATTGCCGTTCCAATCTTTAATGACGAGATCGCCTTGCTGATTTCGGCCGTAACGCTCTCCGAGCGCTCCATAGGCCCAAGGGCTTTCAGAAGCATGCCAATGTATTCCACCGGTCAGGGTGACGCCGTACATCGTCATTCGATCGAGAGTACTGGCATCGTCGAACAACATCTGACCTTTGTGAGATATTTCGATACGGTCCTCACCGGCTCCGCTGTAGACGATTGCCCCCGCTCCAGACCCTTTGAGGATGTCGTTGCCTTCACCTAGGTCGATTGTCATCCTGACGCCAGTAGCCTTCACTGTGTCGTTGCCATCCCCAGTGTAGAGCTTCTGAACGTCAGACTTGATATAGACGGTGTCGTCGCTCGACGTCAGATGTACCTCTTCGAAATGGAGATATTTGACGCTAATGCCCGCAATAGAGTCGGCAACCTGGCCGGCTGCGGACGCGCCTCGCGAAGAGTAAAGAGCTCCATCGCCGTCCTGCCTAAGAACGATGCCACTGGTCAAGCCCCGAAAATCGAGCACGTCGCGTTGCTCGGCCGACTGACCGCGGGCATCGATCTCCACAGTGCCGTTCAGCGTAGTAAGGCCATCTCCGACATGCACCGTATCTCTCTCATCGGTCAATTCGATGACTTCGACCGCGTTAGCGCGGTCGATGTCGGTGGCCGACATTCGCAACTCCAGCGTCGGAACGTTGCCACTTGCTTCGTCGGCTACAGCTTTGATCGTCAATTCGACGCCAGCGCTACCGACCGATTCATAGAATACGGTGTCCCTGCCGTCGCCCCCGGCAAGGTAGTCCCTGCCTTCACCACCGCTGAGCCGGTCGTCGCCGGCACCGCCCGCGAGAAGATCTCTTCCCGCACCACCGCGAATAGTGTCGTTGCCATCGCCTCCGTAGACAAAATCGTTGCCGCTAGAGCCACGGATGGTGTCGCCGAGACCACCGGCCGCGAATAGGCTGACTTTAGAAGTCGTATATCCGCGATCTGCAATGGTCGTGGTCAGCGCATCATTGGTTGTCGCAAGAATGATGCGGTCGACAATGCTGGCATCATCCGCATTCCATAGCCACTTCATTCCGGCGCTGGTATCGCTGCCAAACGGCTGGCCCGCCGCTCCACCGGAATACTGCGCAAAAACCTGATTGATCAGATCGGATCGGCCCAAGATATTCGTTTGCGGCGCATCCCTACCAAGGGCCCACAGTTGATCGGAAAAATCCACCGCCAGCGTCTGATCGTCGCTCGAAAGGGCGAGAACCCCGGGCAACGCTTCGGAGTGTTCCGTTTGTAGCACCTTGCCAATCGCGAGCTGGCCCGCGAACTGAGTTAGGATTGTTGCCAGGCCATCAGCCGCGTCCTTGAGAGTCTTGGAGACGTTCGCAAGCGCGATCGCCTTTCCCAGGTCATTAGCGTCATCAAACAACGCTCGAATGCCCGTGTCACCGAAGATACGCGTGCCCTCGTCAATCGCTGAATACGCGATTGCGTCGCGCAGGACTGTTGAGAATGTCGAAGATCCCTGGATGCTTTCAGGCACCAGCAAGGTGCCGATACGCTCGTCAAATAGCGCCGGAACGAAATACTTCGTCGCTTGAGACCAATCACCGTCATATCCCAACACTTCGTTGGCATATTTCAGTATCACCAACAGTGACTGGGAATGCCGTTCGGTGAGGAGGTCCAATGGGATGGAGGGATCCAAATCTAGCCGAAGCGTCGGCGTCGATTGTCCAAGGCGGAGCGAAGCAAGAAACTCACCCTGAACATACGTAGTTAGAAGCTTGGAGAGATCAATCGCCCATGGGCTCGTGCCTTGATATATAAGCGCGTTTAGCGCGGCGTTGTACAGGGGATTTGACGGGTCTGCCGAAGCAAACTGATGTGCCTTTTCGGTCGCCAGCTCGAACGGCATATTGTCGAAGAGGGCGCCGTATTTGCCGTAGAGGCCTGCAACAAGTCCGGCGAGCCCGCCACCCAGCGAATGGCCAGTGAGCGAGATATTGGCGCTTTGAAGATTCTCACCATTGGCGAGAACCTTGTAGAATTCGATCGCCAATTGGGCCTGGGCCCCACCGGGGCTTCCGGCGCCAACACCCCAGCCATTCCAAATGTCACCGTCTAAGATATTCGATCCGATTGGTTCGTCAGTCCCCCGGTAGGCGATCGTCGTCTCTCCGGCCGAGAAACCGGATACTGCTGAAGTGTTGTAGGCACTGGCGTAGAAATTAGATTCTACGTTTTGAGACTGAAATTTTAGAATTGCGTTTCCTACTGAGCTACCAATTCCGCCAAGGTCCTTGATGCCGGGCGCGCCTCCACGATTGTACGCATCCATCGAAAGAATTGCGAGAAACAGCTCTTTGGAAATGGCCATAACTAGGGTCCTGCTTTGAAGTCGCGGGAAGAAAGTGAGTTTGCTAGACGCAATGGCGCAGACGCTGACTCGACTCGGTCTCCGTCGAGTTGGCGATTGTAGTAGTTTGGGATCCATTTTAGCGTTTGGTCGATGCCTCTCGTGATCGACTCTCCCGTTATTCCGATGCGATTAAACGGCCAGACGCCAGGGGAGACGATTTCCAACGTCGCGCCAACCAATCTTGCGCCGGTGCCGAAGCTCCTTCCGAGATCGAGCGGGTCGACCCGCTCGATTGTCATTGGGGCATCCAAATCGCGAAAGCGAACGAGTAACGGTAGGCTCCTGAGAGGCAAATCGACCTTCCCAGACAGTCGCCTGACTTTGCCGAGACCGTCTAGCACCGGTCGCGGCAATGCTCCGCCAGGAAAATTAAAAGCACGCAGCACGATGTAGTCAGCACCGGAGCGGCTATCGGAGCCTTCTCTTAGCAGCGCGAACAGCTGTCCTCTGGGCCCCAGATCAACCACAACGGCATCTCCCCGAATATCTATCCGGAATTCAGCCTGAGAAATGGGAAGGTTCTGCTTGCTGTAGCTCACCTCTACTACGCCCGCCCCTGTCTTGCGGACGCCATCGATTTCCGCCTCTAGCGTAAGGCGATACCGCACCGTGGCACTGTTGATCGCGACGTAACCGGAAACGGCTGCCACAATGAGTGCAAAGCCAATCAGCCACCTCACGACCAATGACCCGCTGCAAAATGCTTTTCACTTGCGGCTGGAAACGGGTGGCTATGGGACTTGTGGAGGGGGGCGGAGAAAACGGCGAATTTAATCGGCGCACCGAATCGCAGCTCAAAATGCATCGCTTCTGACAAGAAAAACAGCCGCATGTGCGCCCATAAATGAACCAATCACCAATAAACTGCACTCTAATCGGCTCACGACGTATTGCAAACGGAATCTCGACAACCAAGCCGTGCGTACGTCGAGACGCCTGCCAGTTCCGACTGCCGAAGCCGTCCGCCGACGTTCGGTCAGACCACCTCCGCTCAGGCGGGCCGCTGCCTATGTCTCGGATGAATAGCGTTGAAAATCCAGAAGCCACCCATCGTCGCGCCGACGACCGGCGGCGCTGAAATCAATTGCCCCGTCAGAAAGCCATTATGCTGCATTGAATCATATCCGAAATACAAACTGAGGAGTCCACCAGCCACGGCACAAGATGACCACCCAAATCCGAGCCAGCGGAAGCTCGCTCCAATGATCAGACAAGGAATGGCAGTCGATATCAGACCGTGCGCCCACATCATCAGGATAAACGGACCCATCGTGAGGAATGACAGAAGCAATAGAACCAGAACAAAGCCGCCAGCGAGAACCGAAGGCCACCCGGCAAATATGCGTTGCTCAATCGGGCGATCGAAATGCACTCCCGGCGAGCGGCTGGGCTGCCAGGTGACAAAGGCATCGGCATGACTTTCATCAATTCCCTGCTCCGCATCTCCGACGAGACGTCGGCGCAGCGATTGCGTCATCAGCGCCAGGATCAATCCGAACGCGATTGCCAGAGGAAATAATGACGTCGCAAAGAACATCGCGTAGGTCAGCGTATAAGACAGCGCTGCGGCGACCGAACTGAGCAACATCTTCCAAAGCTCTGCACTGAGAGCAAACGGAATCGTCAGCGTCAATTGACCGATTTGGGCACAGAGAAAGCACACGAAAATACAAACCACCGCGATCTGGGCCATGACGAAGCCGCCGCGCAGCAAAGCCCACGCGCCCGGCTTGATGATGTTCGATGGCCATCGCCACCATGCGAATAGCGCAGCCAGGATCAACGGGTAGTAGACCGGCGTCCAAGGCATGAACGCATCGGGCATCTTGGCGAGATCGATGCCTCCAAGCGGCTTAGGCTCGGTCGCAATCCCCAGAAATACCTTGAAAACAATGGTGGTCAGCGCCACTGCAAAAAGGACTGCCACGGCCTTCGAAAGACGGATCAGGATGACATCAGTTCGACGCGCCGACGCCGAAGCGTCGGTTCCGGCGTCATTTAGACCGGCCGTGGTCTGGTTGATCGTCATTCCTTCGACACCGAAAGCTCGCTGGCAATCATCTGCGCATTGACGATGTCGGTTTTCGTCAGTTCCCTTGCAATTTGCTCGAGCTTGGTTGCGGCGGCTCGGTTGCGGCCGTCGCGATTGGCGAGCATGAAGAGTGCGTACGCCTTCTTCACATCGCGGGGCTCGGCGACACCGGCGTTGATTGCCTCGCCATAGGCGAAAGCGCAGCCCGGATCGGCGGTCTTCTCGACGCAGCGCTTGAGCAGCTCATTGCCGCGGGCAAGATTCACCTCGCCGGTCCGGGCGCCCAGCGAGTGATAGAAATTGGCCAGAAATCGCATGGCGATCGGTTCGTTTTGATCGGCCGCCATGTTGAGCCACTTGAGCGCATCCTCTGCATGGTCCGTCAAACCAGCCAGATAGGGCATCAACTTACGCGCGCCGACAAAGGCCTGGGCCTCACGGTTGCCCTGCAGGGCCGCCTTTTCGGCGAGCCGATCGGCCTCCACTTCATCCTTTTTGACGCCGTTCCCCTGCAACGTCATGTCGGCCAGACGGAAGGTCGATCTTGCATCGCCCTTGTCCATGGCGAACCGGAAGTAGCGCGCGGCCCTTGCGGGATCGATGCTGCCCATCCAGCCGGAGAGAAACCCCTGACCGACGCCTTTCTGACTTGTATTAAGCTTTGCAAACTCCGGGGATTCCAAGGCCCGGTCGATCACAGCAATCAGCTCGGTGTGGTTCTGCGTGAAAGCCGACTGCGTGAACTTGTCGCCAATACCTATTTGCTGTGTAGCACCAGGGCTGTTGGTCTGGTTGGCGATGACGTTCAAAACGGGGTCTTTCTTCAGCCGCTCACTACCCTGCATTCCGTGCACGAAATCGTCGAGCAGTTGCTCCTTTCGGCTTCGCAGTTGGCCCAAGAAAGTAGCGTTTACCCTCGCAGCCTGATCCTCACGCATCCCCAAACGCGTAGCCACCGGCACAACTTCGTCCGTGATAATCTTTTCAACCCGGCCAGCAAAAAACGTAACTTGCTCCACCACGAATGGAGTAACCTCGCCAATCAGATTAAAGGCGAATTGGCAGGCCTCATTCACCTGCTTCGTGAGCAATTCCATCGCTTCGACATCAATGTTCCTTATCGATGCCCCTGTCTGCCCGCGCGAAGCGAGACGGTTCATTACTTCCCGAACAATCTTGGCAATCTCTACGGCTGTGTCGGTCGCACGGCCGTTAAGAGTTCGCCCCAAATAAGCAGGTATGTCGGACACTGAAGCCTCATGCTTCAGGAATAACGTCGACTTTACCTACTTCCTTCTGGAATTCTACCGGGCGTTATTACCCTAATAGGCAATTCCAGTAGCAACCTCCAGGCCCACTGCAGTTGCAAAGACTCATCGAAACCAATGAACGCCACCCGACTTGTCTTTGAGAATAGCCAACGCGGTAAGAATGGCCGTTGCTCTCGCGCCCAGCTTTAAGCGACCAATTGCGTCGATTAGCCACCCCAACCAATGGGAGAGAAAATGCTGACATCAAAACTGGAAGCAGCGAAGCGTCAGCTTGATTGCGCGATACGGCTTTACTTGACCGACGACCACCTCAGTTCAGTCATCACCCTCTCGCGAGCCTCGTTTCGCCTGTTGTGGGACATTTACCCGACTATCGCGCAAGACGGCTTTGAAAAGCCTTTGGGCAAAGTCATTGAAAACATCGGTTGGCACAAGCTCAACGCAATCACCAATTTCCTAAAACATGCCGACAAGGACACTGAGGCTCAGATGGAGCCCCACGACATAAACGCGAGAACGGGCATTGGGCTCGGCATTATTCTCTACAGCCGCGCGACAGAATCCTGTTCCCCGGAAATGAAGGCCTGGGAAAGCTTGATGACGCTCGACCAGCCGGAGATTTGGGATTCTCACCCCGACCCCGGGCACGATGGGTATGCCGACTTCAAAAGAGCGCTCGACCGATACAAAGTTTCTAACCGCGAGGAACGGCTCGCAATGGGTCGTCACTTTCTGCGCGGATTTAAGCGCATCGAAGCGGGCCTCGCCCCTGAGTGATTTACTCATCCCACCAATGCTTTGTGTCGGCACCCGCCCTCAGGTGCGTTTTGGTGCCTTTTTGTGGCCCCTACGACCAAGCGGTGCCCTTGATTTCACTGAATTTTCGACTAAAGCGTTCCTTTCACACGGGAAGGGTTTCCGGTTCATTTTACGTTTTGATTACACGCGAAACACGCATTGAGAACCGATAAGCTTTTGCTCGAAAGCTTATCAGTCAACGAACTGACTCCATTTGCGACCAAACCTTGTCAGTCGACCGACGGTCTCACGAGGCGTTACGCGGTCTGATTGCCAAGACAACGAGGATGGCTTCTGCGAGTTGACAGATCGTAGTAGTCGATCTTCCAGAAATTCCGACCGCATTCTGGTCGATGGCGCCAAGTCGTGTGTGGATCAGCACCGAAGCGGGACCCCGCCGATCCGCAGAATAAATTGCTGATTTACTTGAGACATATCGAATTCGGCAGGGGTCCCGATCGGCGCCGATCGGGGCCCCTGCTCAAACCAATTTTCAGTTAGAAATCCACTGCTTAAGTGGATCTACGAGAGGGTCCCGCTTCGGCGCAGATTTACAACGGACCGCGGAATTGTGGCGACCGCCACGTGCCGGAGTGCATGTCGGGGTCGCGTTTCCGTCGAGGATCACGCCGACCGCGTGGCAGACGCAGTTCGGGTCGGCGATCATAGCACCGCCGATGGAAAGTCCGCCGTCAATCGGCGCGCTCGACCTTGAGAAACTCCTCATCGAGCAGAAGGCGCGCTCTACGGTAGATGTCCAGGGTCAGCTTGTCCTTGCTTAGAAGACCATCGTAACAGCTTGCGTAGGCCGCGACGCTCACATCGATGAAGTCGTTCGGCAACTTGTCCACGTCCTTGGCGACGCCGTTTGCGATGACGGTAATCGCGTGCAGGCGGGCGCACAATGCGAAGCGAAACGTGAACGTGTGAAAGACATCATCTCTCGGCGGCCACCCCGGCTGATCCGGATGATCTTCGAAGAACTGTTGCGTCATCTCCATGACATGCGTCCGGATCTTCTCGATCAGTCCCGGCGTGAAGCTATCGGCGCGGAACGCTTCCAATTCCTCCTTGGTGTAGCGCTTTCGTGCCTCGTCGATGTTCTTTTGGAAGGTGTCCGCATTCTGGCGCATGTCCGCAAGCTGGGCTCGCGCGCCGGCGGCCCGACGGGCGATGTGGTTCAAGGCGAGAACGTCGCCGCTTTTGGCGCGTTCGCGGGTGTGACGGCACCACTTGCGAAAGCTCGAGGTTCTCCGGCCGCCGGTGAGACGCTTCTTCATGCCCTTTCGGCGCCCCTTGAGGCACGCGACGTCGCGCGAATCCTTGGTCAGGACGACCTGTTTGGCGTGTTCGGCCAGAATCTCCGTCGATCTGACGACGTTCAGCGGTGCATCTCCCTTGAGCATCTCAAGCTCGACGAACGGCGTGATCACAACCTTGTTGTTCGGATCCGTCAGGTAACCGCGCAGCTCGTCCCCCTGCAGGTAGTTGGTATCGACCACCATCCGTGTCATGCGCAACCTTCTCCCCTCAGTCGCTCGGGACTTGCGACAGATCGTCGGCGCGCACCGATCCGGAGATTCTGGTCAGGTCCGCCTTATTCCTTTCGGCCCACGTCGACAGGTTCTTGGGGCGGTACGTCTCGTCACTCTGCCATCGCTCGAAAACGGAGCTATCGATCGTTTCGTTGATCGGGCTCTCGACTGCGGTACCGGAATCGATGGGATCGGCCCCGATCGGTCGCTGATACTCCCTTTGAAGATACCTATAGAATCCGCCGAGGAAGCTTCCATAGGAGTCAATCACCGGCGATTTGATGGTCGGAGAGAACTGGTCGACATCACTGCGAAACGATAGTCCCTGGGCGGCGGCCCGCTTCATCATCCATGCGAACGGCCTCTGGGAGAGCAGGTCGTTCGAGTAGCCGCCGCCGACATTGGCGTGAGCGCCGACAAACCAGCGCTGCTCCGCTTCCGCCAGCGATCGAGGAGCTCTCGGTTGATCCGCATTCGGATCCTTCGGGACACTCCTGGTCCATAATGTAGGGGCGAAATCCGGGCGGTGTTCATCGATGGCCAGCGCGTGCGCGGCTGCGATATTAGGAGTGCGAAGGCTGGTGTTGAGAAAGGAGTGACTCTTTCTGAAGCGGCTGATGCCCACGGGAACGCCTAGGGATCCAACGGTATCGAACACGCCCAGGAACTTGATGTTCACGAAGCGCGAGTACCGCACAAGCCATTCCTCTTCCAGTGTGGGATTCTTCGGAGGATGATTGAGAAGGCGTTCGATCGACGGGACCGTCAATCCCAAGCGATAGCGATCATAAAGCTGCTTGATCGAGAGCGGCCCACCTGGCTTCAGCACGCCGCACCGCGAGACGAATCCGGACAAACTGCGCGCCGTGTAGGATCCCCGGGAAAATCCGAAGATGAAGATGTCGTCGCCGTCGTTGTAGTTTTCGACGAGCCACTGATAGGTCTCGAGAAGTATTTCGTCGATGCCGACACCGAACATTCCGCCGCGCACTTTGCTACCGACCTGCGTTCCCAGGCCGGCGTTGTAGTAGATCGACTGCCTGACCCGGTCTGCACCGACGGGGGCGGTAAGAGCACGGAGCCGCCAGACGTTGGTGTTGTCGTTGGTCGTATTCCACGTGCCATCGAGGAACAGTGCTATCCGCTTTTTAGGCTGGTCGCCTGCCAATTCGCCGGTCATTCTCAATACCTTTGGTGAGCAATGGCCGTGATGTTACCTGTAGTTGTGGCAATTGGTAAGAATTCTTCGTGCGATCCAGCGGTTCTGGTCGGCAGGCGTCGCTCACTGCACCACGCCGGCACGAAGGCCGGGAGCCCGCGCACAGGCCAGTGTGCGGGCTTCAATCATTTCCTGCGTTTCCTATTCGACGTCGATCGTACCGTAGAGCAGGTCGCCGGCCTCGCGGAACATGTGCTCCGCCGCCGCCGACGGGCCCCACCCGAGTGTCACCGGCGGCATGTCGAACACGATCGGCGTGAGGTCCGGCATCAAGCCGTTCGAGTGAAGCTGGAACAGCGATCTGTAGAGCGCGTGCAGGAAGCCGAGTATCTCCTTCATCTCGTCGATGTTGGTCTTGGCCATCAGCGCGTCGGCGTCGGCGCTGCTGACGCTCTTGTGCGCGAAGATCTTGTGCCGGATGTCGCGGTAGGTCGCCTCATAGACCTTTCGCCACTTCGCGACCTCCTTGCGCATGGCGCGCACGTCGTCGGTGGTCAGATCGTATTTCGTGGAGGCGTAGGCCGCGGCGTCGACCGGGGTCATGCCCTGCACGACGCGGCGTTGCTGCAGGCCGGCACGGCTCAGGGCGCCGATAGAGGCCGAGACCGCCATCATCAGCTTGTCGATGTTGTGGAGCGATTTCGGATCCTGGTCGAAGATGCGGCCGAGCACGACGAACGCCGACATCAGCAGCGCGTAGCGCGTCGTCCGCCAGAACATCGGCGTCTCGCGCATCTTCTCGAGCACCTCGGGATTGCGGGCCGGCACCAATTGCGTCGCGAGATAGCCGAAGAAGTATTGCTGCGCGGACTCCTCCTCGCCGCGGAACATCTCCAGTTCGTGCCCGAACGCCGGCGGAGCCGGGGCGGTCGGCGGCGTCACCGTTTGGGACATGGCCACGCCTTGGTCAGAGCCTGCACCTGCTGCCAGCGCCGCTCCACGGCCTGAGAAACGAGATCGACGGCCGCCTCGCCGCCAAAGGCGCCATTGAGTCGTCCGCCCGCGTCTAGGAAGACGTCCTTCATACCCTGCGACCAAGTGATCGCGCGCCAGAGGCGACCGCGCAGAAAAGCACTCACCTGAGAGGAGCCGTCCCGACTCGCAGGCACATAGATCATCTGAATGCGGGCGCGGTCAGTCGGCCGCATATCCGAGCGATCGCCGTCCTCAAAATTGCCGATCGCGCGGATGGCCTGGTACTTCTGTTCGATTACGCCCTCGAGCGAACCGTCGTCTGTCCAGCGTCCTTCAAGCCTCAACCGACATTTCAGCCGCCCGTCCTCCTCGCAGGCCATTTGATGAAAAAACTCCGGCACCGCCGCATGGCCGTCTGCGCCGTCGAGCTCCGGAAAGGACAAGATTGCCTCGACCACGAACTCGCGCTCAAGCGGCGCTCCCGCTTCGACGCTGGGCACGTGGAAATCCTGCCGTCGCAGTCGCCGATGCTCGGGCGTGACGCCGAACAGCCTCAGCAGCGCCTGCATCACCGCAGTCTTGCCAGAACCATTGACGCCCACGAACGCGGTCAGACCTCGAGCCGTGTCGATCGTCGTCGTCTGCGGTCCAAAGCACCGGAAGTTCGTCAGGTGAAGTCGTTCGAGATACATGAGTAATCCGCAATCTTGGGGCGGGCCCGATCCATTATTTCCCAGGGCCGCACAATCAGGAGGAGAAAACGCCCTTGATATGCTATCAAGGCGGCTGTGGACCGCGTACCCGGCCAGGATGACACCCCGCCGGCGCTGGCGGGTGAGATCGGGGGCAATGGAGCCAGAGGGAGAGAAACAGGGGGAGACGCTGATCGGCGACTTCGATGTCGCCGACGAATTGCTTTTTGCAGCCGAGAGCGGCGGCTTGCACGATCTCGGGCCTATTCGCGTGCAACGGTCGGGACAGATCGGGCCGCTGGTCGAGCTGGTTCGAGCCCGACAGCAATATCCTGAAGCCTTTGCGTCCGTGGTGTTTGAAGCACCGTTCGTCGCGACCATCCAGGCTGCCCTTGATCGCGACACCGTGACCGGCACCGAAAAGAACGCGCAGGCCGGCGCTTTTCCGCTTCAACGGCTTGGCGTGAATGGCGAGCGATCGGACCTGTGGCAGCTTTGGGCGAGCCGCGCCGACCAGGCCGCCCTCACCGCCGGCTTCCCAGCGCAAATCGCAGCCGAGATTGTCGGCGCGCTCGGCGAGCTCCAAGACAATGTTTTCCGCCATAGCGAGGCGGCACGTACAGGCCTTATCGCATTCGCTGCGCGGCCTGGTACGTTCGAAGTCGTCGTCAGCGACAGCGGCGTCGGCGTGCTCGCTAGCCTGCGCTCGCATGCGGACTATGCCTGCATCAAGGACGCCGGCGCGGCCTTGAAGGTCGCGGTGGCCGATGGGGAATCCCGCTTCGGCCGCGATAGCGGCTGCGGCTTCGGCATGGGACAGATGTTTCGCGCGCTGGCCAACCATGACGGCGACCTACGTTTCCGCAGCGACGATCACGCGCTCGAGGTTCGCGGGCACAGCCCGAGCCTCCAAGGTCGCATCCAGCTCCGCCAGAAAGCTGCCCTGCCTGGTCTGACCATCAGCGTGCTGTGCCGACCGACGAGCGTTCCGGGCCGAGCGCTCTGAGTCCGCCGTCGGCGCGAAGTCGGAGAGCTGAAGCGCCGTGCGCTTGGTGACTATATTGTGGGCGAGCAGGTCGTCGATTGGCGCGCCCTTAGGTGTCGAGATCCGTGGCCAACGCAGACGGCCAGACTCGGTGAATTCCGCCCGGCGGCGTTTCAGGGTGCGCGCAAAGGCATCGGTCTCAATGAGGATTACCTGGCCGAAGTGGCGCTTCAGGCGGCGAAGAACTTGAGCACCACCGCGCACGACAAGCGTGAGCGGTCGTCCCGCCACGTCGGCGATCTGGCAGAGACGATCGACATGCCAGTCGATTCGGCTCGGCACGCCAGCGCCGGTGCGAAACTCGAATGCAACGATCTCGACTTCCGAGCGCTCCTGCACGAAGCGCATCCAGCGCGTATAGTCCTGATCGGTCCGTGCATTCAGGTGCAGCGCCGCCGGAATCCCCGCCGCCATCAGCTCAGCCCAGCCGAGCGCTATGCGCTTGATGCTGTGCAGATTGTCGGACCGCGGCACGTTCAAGAACAGGCTGAAGTTCGGCACGGTGACCAGCGCGATCCGAAGATCGCGCAGCGTCGACATGATCAGCTCGCGATCGGCAAAGGCCCACCACGCCTCGAGCTTGACGTCCCGATCGACGCCCGAGGCAACGACTGTCGCGGTTTCGGGGATGCGGAAGCGCTCGGCGAGTTCAGCGCGAGTGCGAACATGCGGCTGGCCGCTTCCCATGTGGAAGAGCTCATACAAGGGAACGGCGACAACGGGCTCGTTCAGGACCGATTGGCGGCTATATTTATGCCCGATGAGAGGGATGACGGACGGCAGCGCGGGCGTCTCAAGAGCCGCAACCCGGGGCGTCGGTTCAAGTTCAAAGCCGCCGATCTCGAGGTAGCGCTCGAAGAACTGGTCCGGCTTGTTGCGACAGACGGAGTCACAGGCGGCGCGATCCTCACACGAACAGAAATCGTTGCAGTCGAACACGCCAGCATGGGTGTGAAGGCCTCCACAGGTCTTGAAGTCCGGGCAGCCGCCGCAGCCAAGCGACGGCGCATAGAACGCGGCGTCGTCGCGAAGCCGATGGGACGGCTTGAAGTCGCGTGTGGGCTCCTGCGGGGCGCGTCGGGTCATTTGAGCTTGATCTCCGCAGTTGCTCCGAGGATACCGACGCGCTCGACGACGGCCGGAGCCATGCCCTGTCGCGCATCAACGGCGGCCCGCACGGAAGGCGGCGCGTTGGGAATGCTTGCCACCTGCCGAAGCCCGTCGAACACGACCAGATCCGCCCCCTTCGACTGGATCAGCACAGTGGCGCCCTGACACGCCGCTCCCTTCGCGGTCAGCTTCGCCGTGAGCGTGCGGCTTTCCTCCGACATGCTGACGTCCATTAAGGTTGGCGTCCTGATGCGGTCGATGCCCCTCGCCCAGCGCTTGGTGTAAGGTTTGCCGCTGGCGTTTCGGATGAATTCAATCCCCATCACGCGACCTCCAAGACAGGTGCAAAAGTTTTGGTTTTCCCTGATCGGCGCTCGATCAAAAGACCGCGCGCGGCCAGATTGGACAGGCGGTTGTTCCAGGCCGTCGGCGCCAAGCTCTCTTGGCTCTGCGCAGCAAGACTCGGCGCGCTTGCCGTACCGAGGCGCGCGACGAGATCGAAGGTCGAGCGGTGAGCCTCGTCAAGCTCACCGAGTATCTTCGGATCGCGAACCTCGCCTTCGGGCGTCAGGCGGCAAATCCACAGCGCATCCTTCCGATGCCGCAGAAAAAATTCGAGCTCTTCAGTCACTTCGGGTGAGGCGTTTGCGATGACTGGGTAGAGCGCCGGCAAGGTGGCGCGCGCATAGTCGCGAAAAGCGATCACACCCTCGCGCAGGAAGGAGGCGGTTGCGACGGTGACGCCATCGAAATCCAAATAAACAGGCTCCGGCTCGGCCAGCGGGCGCGCAGCTGCGACCAGCTTTCCAAGCAGCTGACGGCCGGCCTGCACACCGCTGAGCACCGGCTGGCCACCGGCCAGAGTAAGAATCGATAACTTCACTTTTTTATCCTCATTGAACTCAGTGAGTATGGGGAGGATGCATTTTGTTGTCAAGAGCCGCCGATTTTATCCCCGAGTTTCCTCAGGATCGGCCGTGGACGAAGAGCTGGGTGACCCGAATTGGGATTCTATTAACCTAACGCGCCCTAGGAAAATTGTAATCTTCGTGCTACATATTCGCAAAATCTGAAGTGCGAAGGTATCAAATGCCAACTCCACACAACCCTCCCGCGGCCGTACGGCGGGCCCTGCGCAAGCTAGGCGCCGACATCCATGATGCCCGTCGGCGCCGACGGCTGCCGATGGCAGTCGTGGCCGAGCGCGCCTTCACGTCCCGCTCGACTTTGCAAAAAGTCGAAGCCGGGGACACCAACGTCAGCATCGGCATATATGCCGGCGTTCTTCAGGCTCTCGGCCTGCTCGACGGCCTGATTAAAGTCGCCGATATCAGCAACGACAGTGTCGGCCAGGCGCTCGCCAGCGCCGAACTGCCCAAGCATATCCACCTCAAACGCAAAACCGGAGCTTCACGCGATGGCTGACTTTGAGGTGCATATCGATCTCGGTGGCAGCACGCGGCGCATCGGACTGGCAAGGAGCAATCAAGTTCGCGGCTCGGAGACCATTCTATTCGAGTACGATGGCGCGTGGCTTGGTGACCCAGACAAGTTCTCGCTGGAGCCTGCCTTGGCCCTGACGCGGGGCACCTTCGCTCCTCCCCCCGGACTGGCGACCTTCGGCTCCATCGGCGACTCCGCGCCTGACACTTGGGGCCGCCGTCTGATGCAGCGCGCCGAACGTCGCCTCGCCAATCGCGAACACCGCGCCGTTCGCACGCTTGCAGAAAGCGACTATTTGCTCGGCGTTGCCGACGAAACCCGACTTGGCGCACTCCGCTTCCGCTGGGTCGGCGAAGAAGCCTTCCAGGCGCCGATCCGCGCCGGCGTGCCCGCCTTGATCGAACTCGGCCGGCTGCTCGAGATCACCGAGCGCATTCTCCGCGACGAGGAGACGGACGAAGATCTCCAGCTTATCTTCGCGCCCGGCTCCTCCCTCGGCGGCGCCCGACCGAAGGCGTCAGTCGTCGACCAGCATGGCAACCTCTCGATCGCCAAGTTTCCGAAGGAGACCGACGACTACAGCATGGAGACCTGGGAGGAGATTGCGCTGCGGCTCGCTGGCCAGGCCGGCATCGCCACCCCGCAACACGAACTGGTCGAAGTGGCAGGCAAGGCCGTGATGCTGTCGCGCCGTTTCGATCGCAATGACTCCGTCCGCATCCCGTTCCTGTCCGCAATGGCGATGATGGGCGCCAAAGACGGCGAGCGCGGCAGCTATCCGGAGATCGTCGATGCTCTCGCCCAACATGGCGCGCAAGGAAAGAAGGACGCCCATGCCCTTTACCGGCGAGTCGTCTTCAACGTGCTGATCTCCAACGTCGATGATCATCTGCGCAACCATGGTTTCCTGTGGTTGGGAAAGGCGGGATGGTCGCTCTCTCCGGCTTACGATCTCAATCCCGTGCCCACCGATGTGAAGGCGCGGGTACTGACGACGAACATCGATCTCGACGAAGGCACTTGCTCGCTCGACCTGCTCGAAGCCGCGTCGGAATTCTTCGCGCTGACCCTGCCGCAGGCCCGCTCGGTCATCAAAGAAGTCGCCACTGTCACCGCGAACTGGCGTGAAACCGCAAAGGCGGTCGGCGCCCGGTCGGCCGAGATCAACCGCATGGCCAGCGCCTTCGAGCATGATGATTTGAAGCGAGCACTGGCCTTATGACGAGAACCTTCCTTCACAGCTTCGACCCGCCATCGGCCAGCCCGGTCACGGGCACGACCGTCGACCTCGACGTGGCGGATATCGAGGATGCGGGCATCCGCGAGGTACTGCAGACGCCGGGCGCTGCCTATGGCGCATGGTCCATTCTCGACGCGCTCCTGGCGCCGACCGGCGTAGGCACGCCTTTCATTTTCCGTGAACCGCTAGGCCAGGCTCGGGAAGTTAAGGTCGCCCTGTCGGGGCTCTTCGGGCGCTTCGTCGCCCGCGCCTATCTCGAGCGCTACTTCAACCTGTCGATCTTCGCGCATCTGGGCAGCCAGACGATCGATCTGGACCGCCGGCGGAAGGTCAAGATCAAGCGGCTGTCGCGCGGTGACCTGCCCGATTGGATCGCCTGCGCATCGGATCTGTCCTCACTGACGGTCGCCGAGGCCAAGGGCTGTCACGATCCCGGAGGCCCGGCCAAAGCGCTGACGCGGGCCTGGGCGCAGGCCGGCCGCATCGACGTAACCGCCCGGGGCCGCAAGGTCACGGTCAAGCGCATCGCTATCGCAACGCGCTGGGGCATGGCCCACGCCGGCCCGGCGGACGCCCATCTCTCCGTCAAAGATCCGCTCGACGAGGGCGAGCCCATCGAGCCGCTGGAGAAGGAGGCCCTCTTCATCGGCATGCTTCGGCTGCACATCGCCAACCTGATCCGACCGCTCGGTCATGCCGAACTGGCGGGAGCGCTCTATCGGCTGACGCAGCAACCGTTCGCACGCAGGCTTCAAGGCGATCTCGATCTGGCCCGCTCCGCGCTCGACGCAGCTTCGGTAGGAGAAGTGGATAAAACAGCAGCTATGGACGGGCTGGTCGGCGGGATCGTCACCCGCGCCGGTCCGGTGACGGACACGGACGTCACGCCCGGCGATCAGGAGTCGCTTGCGCGCCTCAATCTGCGGCCGGTGTTTGTCGGTGTTGAGCGCGAGCTGATCCGGGCTGCCATCGATGCGGAGCCGCAGACGGTGCGCACGCGGCTGACCCAGTCGGTGCGTCCCGATGATTTCGCGCGGCCCGATCGCGCGGGCGGCTGGATCGTGCCGCTCGGCGAAGAACGGCACATTATCGGCGGGACCTGACGCGGGAATACACGGCAAGACATACCAATTGCCGGTATCGGCAAATAAAATCGGGGCGGAAACATGGATGGACAGGATGGAGATCTCTCCAACGAGGCCGCGGCTCTTGCCGACATCCTCAAATGGTCGGCGGACATTCCCGCTTGGCAACGGGATGCCCTGCGGCGGCTGTGTGGCCAAACGAAGCTGGAGCCGGCGGACCTGATGTCGCTCGTGGCCATCTGCAAGGCCGCCGAGCAAGGCACGCCGCTCGACGCGACCCATATCCGAGATCCCGCCGCCAGCCATGCCGTCGTCAGTCTCGGCGCGCTCCACGGCCTATCAAACGTCAACGCGCTCGCGCCGGGCGAACGCCTGTCCTTTGGAAAGGCCGGGCTGACGGTGATCTACGGCGACAACGGCGCCGGCAAGTCCGGCTATGCCCGTGTGCTTAAGCAGCTCTGCCGCGCCCGTTCCCCCAAAGGTGACGCGATCCTGCCTAACATCTACGCGTCCGCTTCCGGCACGCCATCCGCCAATGTGGAGTTCTATATTGGCGGGCAGAAGCGCAACGCCTCCTGGACACAAGGCACTCCGACCGACGCGATGCTCTCGGCGGTCAGCGTATTCGATTCACGCACCGCCAACGTCCATGTCGAGAACACCAACGATCTCGCCTACACGCCTCTGCCGCTCCGCATCCTCGCCGGCCTTGCGCAGGCCTGTCAGGACGTGAAGGCCAAGCTCGCCGCCGAGATCAAGACCCTGCAGGAACAGACACCGGCCGTTCTTTCCAAACCCGAGTGCAAGCCCCAGACAGAAGTCGGCAAGCTGATCGCAGCACTTTCAGGTAAGACCAAGTCGGAAACGGTTGAGAAACTGTCGGGCCTCACTGCCGAGGAGGAAGCCCGGCTTCAGACCCTCGTCACCGATCTCGCCAGCGATCCGACGCGTACGCTGCGCCAGCTCCAGGGCCAAGAGACCCGCCTCAAGACCATCATCGACCATCTCGAGCGGCTGGCGGGCATCGTGGCTGAGAAAACCCGAACCGGGTTGCACGATGCCCATACGCGTCTCGACACCGCACGCCGGGCGGCCGCTACCGCTTCTGCGAACCTCTTCGCCGACGAGCCGCTGCCTGACATCGGGTCGGACGTGTGGAAGTCGCTCTGGGAGGCAGCTCGGGACTATTCCCGCGCGTCAGCCTATCCCGGTAAAGGCTTTCCCGTCACGGACGCCGACGCGCATTGCGTTCTCTGCCAGCAACCCCTCCGCGAAGAAGCTTCGAAACGCCTGAGTAGCTTCGAGGCCTTCGTCCAGGACGAGAGCAAACGTCGGGAGGAAGAGGCTGAGACAGCCTATGACGAGGCGCTGCAGGATGTCGCGTCAAAGGCAATCGCGATGGCCGACGTTCCGGCCATCATCACGCTGATCCGGGATGATCTTGGACAGGAATCGCTCGCGACATCCGTTCGTCGCGAGATTCTCGCTATGGCCTGGCGCCTGCGCGCCATCCTGCGCACCCATCGTCTCGAAACACTGCCGACCCTGCCGCCGGCAATCGCCGTTTCTCTCGATCCCTTGCGAACGGCTCTTTCTGGCCTGGCGACCCGCATGGAAGCCTTACGCTCGGAGGCCAACTCGCCCCAACGAACCGCGCTTGTCGCCGAACGCGATGCGCTTGCCGACCGTAAATGGCTCGGCGTCGTAGAGTCCGACGTACTCGCCCAGATCACACGCCTCAAGGCCGTCGAGGCCCTCGAAAAGGCGAGCAAGGACACCACCACCAACAAGATCACCACCCAGAGCGCCAGGATCGCGCAGGCGCTCGTGACCAATCGGTTGCGCGGGCGTTTCGCCATCGAGGTCGACAAGCTCGGCGTCGCCGGGCTTGCCATCGAGCTCCAGCAGGCGAAGACGACCGCCGGCGTGCCCTTCTTCCAGGTCCGGCTAATCAACAAGCCGAGCGAGCCAGTCGGCAAGGTGCTGAGTGAAGGAGAGCATCGCTGCGTCGCGCTCGCCGCGTTCCTGGCGGAACTGTCCACGATCGACGCACAATCGGCGATCGTGTTCGACGATCCCGTTTCGTCGCTCGACCACCTGCATCGCGACCGGGTCGCCGCGCGCCTGGCCGAAGCGGGTCAGACTCGCCAAGTGATCGTCTTCACCCACGACATGGCCTTCCTCCTGCTGCAGGACGAAGCGTGCCGCGCGACCAAGGATCGCGAGGCGACGCCCGTCACCTATCGCCTGATCAGCCGCGGCGGCGAGAATTCCGGCTTCTGCCATCAAGATCCGCCCGCCAGCGTCATGCCGCTCGACAAGGTGCTCGACGGCATGAAAGCGCACCTGGCCAATGTGAAGATCCACCATGAGCGCGGCGATCAAGCCAAGTGGCTGCGCGAAGTAACCTCATTCCAGGACCAGTTGCGCACGACATGGGAGCGCGCCGTAGAGGAAGTGGTCGGGCCGGTGATCCGCCGACTGTCGCGCAAGGTCGATACCGCCGGCCTCATCAAGCTCACGGTTCTCACCGACGGCGATTGCGCAACCATGCGCGAGGCGTTCGGGAGATGCTCGGCGCTGCTCCACAGCCAGCCCGGCGAGATCAACCCCCGGCTGCCAGCACCGACCGTCATTCAGGCGGAGATCGACGCGCTCGAAAAGTGGATCGTGGATATCCGAACCCGGCAGGAGACGGCAGCATGACGAAGCTCCAGCGCGTTGCGCCGCCTCCCGCCGAAGGACGTCCGCCATGCTGAAATGGTCGGAACTCAAACGGACCTCCGACATCGTGCTGGCGGTCTGGCCTCACTACCGCCCCCTCCACGAACGCTGGTTCATGCAGGAGCTGGTCGACAAGGACGAACTTCCTCCGGTCTGGCGCGAGCGGATGGTGCCGGGAGAAAACGACACCGTGCGCGCTGACCACTATCCCGAACGCGAGACAGCGATCGCCGCCGCCCAGGCGCTCAACCCGGTCTTGAGCGCTGCCGTTTCTGCCCGCACCATGGATCCTGTCGCGAAGCGATCACTCGAACTGAAGATCGACAAGGCCCTCCAGGCCAAGCAGCGGCTGCTGGAGGAAGAAGTGCTGATGTTGCGCGAAGCCCAACGCCGGCATGCCGACGACGCGCGGCCGGACCCTTCCAGCCTGAAGCTCGCGCCGGAGTCCGAGCGCTATCGACAGGACCTCGCCGAACAACTGGCCGAGATGCCCTATCTCAAGGTCGCCAAGGTCGGCCGCTCGAACAGTCGATGGACTTATGCCCTGGTGTTCCTCGGTCTCGATGGCGCCTGGTCGAAGCCCTATCATGCTGGCGAAAAGGCTGCGCTCACGGCCGAGCGCGCGAAAATCGCAAATGGCTTTGATCTGAGCGCAACCGCCCACTGGGGAAAGACCAAGGCGCGGATCAGACAGATCCTTCTCCCCCGCGCCAACCAGTTGCTTCAAATGGCTAGTGTCCAGCGCCTCCTCGCCGAGGCCCTGGCCCGAGGCGATCATGTGCTTGTCTCCAACGGTATCGTCTTCTGGTACGAGCCGGAAGGCGGGATAGGCTGGCAGGTCAAATCGACGTCTTCGACGAAGGACTCCGAGGGCGCGACGATCTGGAAGGAAGGTACGATCCTCTCCACCAACCACGGTCGCCTCGTGGTGCTTCCCTATATCAAGGAGAATGGCGAGCCGATCCGGGGCCACACCAAAAACGGTCCCAATGATGGGCGCGCCTTGCCCCGCCATCCCGATCACTACGTCGAAATCCCGTTCTCGCTTTACGACGGCGATCTCATGATCGGGCTATTTGGGGAACTCCCTTACGAATGACGAAAATTGTGGCCGTTGCACCGCAAGGACACGGCCCGCTTTAAACCTATCAGGAAGGCAAACCGCGAATGACCACATGGACGTTAGATGATCTTCGCCGGCTCGACCTGAAATACGCGGAGGAAGGCATCCACGTCCATCAGCGGCCATTCCGTGCCGCAATGGAGCTTCTCGGTTCCAACTTCGTCATGGGGGTCGGCGGAAACCCCGAAGTCAAACGGATCATGGACACCTATACCGCCATGGTGCCCGAGGTCAGCACGAGCTGGCCTGGTGCTGGGATCGGTTTCGCTGCGTCCGTCGATCAGGTCCGCAAGCTCACTTTCCCGGTCGTGTTCGGCCAGGTGTCGCTCCAGCCCTGGCAGATAGCAGGGTTCTCTAGCGCCGAGGAATGGTGGAACTGGTGTAGGCAGGATAGGGCAATTGCCGGCGAAGTTTCTCTCGCGGACGCCGATCTCCACGATCTCACCAATGGTTTGAATGAAGTCGAACAAGTGAATCCAGCGGCGACCACGCTCTGGCGCATGGCGCGGTCCAATCTCGAAGATGTGGCGAACACCCTCCCGACGACGTTCAGCCATGACTCGGTAATCCAGCCGATCTGTATGGTGGCCGAACTTTCGATGAAGGCGGCTCTTGTCCGGGACGGTGTCGACCCGGATTCCTTCAGAAAGGGCAAGGACGGTCACAATCTGCCGACGCTTTCCCGCCGCATAGCGGACGCGCGCCCGCACCGCGATGACCCGCGCGTCCAAGCCGTCGTCAGCGCCCTGCCGCCATATGTCGAAAGCCGATACAAGCCGGCCGGATTGAAGCGGCTGCAGGTCGTCAAGCTTGCTTTGGGCGTGCAATTCATCGCCGCATCAAGCTTGCGGCGCATCGCCAGCGCTGATCTCGCGCTCCTGATGGAAACCGACGAATGGCCCGGCCCACGCCAACCATTCCTCATCTAAGGCGCGCGACACAAGCCGGAGAGAACCGAGAAATGACGAAGCACCCGCCACGATGGCAAGCGCACGCGACGAAAGGCTATGACGCCGCCATGTCCAGGCGCTGCGGACAGCTATTGACCGAGATCGTTGCAAATCACCATCGGCGACAGGCTATCTTGGCTGATCCGCTCGACCTGCATCGGGAATTGTTTGCGTCTTTCGCGCCTTCCGACCACCCCGAATATGCAGGCACCTATCGCGGCACGCCTGGCACTTCGCTCTTCGACCGGAGGATTTCTGCCGAGAGCCAACTCGAGCCGGGTAACGACTATGAATTCTGCCTGCCCGGCGAAGTGGTGTCGCGCATGGCCGAGTTGCTGAAGAACTCCCGAGACTTGCTTGCGGACACCAACGCAGACGACTTCGGCAGGCTGATCGCCTTGACCTACACCTTCTGTAAATCGGCGTGGCCTTTGACCCCAATCGGCGTCCAAGACTGACCCCACCCGTCGCGCCACAAGCTCCGCATTTTGCTCCAACTTTTGAGATGGCACCGGGGTCAATGTTGGACGCCGAAAGGGGGCAATATTCGGAGCCGAAACACAAGCGAGAGCATGTCGCTCCACCACGCGATCGACGATGCGCCAACGAACGCGACGGCGCCGGCTTCGAGCAATGTCCAGCCCATCGCACTGCGTCCGTCAGTTGCACCGAAATGGTGCCGGCGTTGCACGTATAGCATGTCCGGCGCTTTGGTCGCGATCAGGCAGAAACTCCACTTACCGGCTCTTTCGGCAGAGGCCTGGCCAAAGACATCTGCCAGTTCGGAATGTGATCGGACCTAATCTTACGTTGTGGCCAAGGCATCGTTCCACCCAATAGGCGGCTCTTGACCCCAATGTCGTAAGAACGAAAACGAAAGAAAAGGCACGCGGCTGTGCACAGAATTTGCACACGCCTTCCACTCAACTATTTGATCTACATGAACTCTCCACCCAATCCATCATGGGACAGACTCACACACCCGACATGCAGTGTTTCGATCGGAGCTAGCCATGCCGTACCTCAGATTCAAACCGCTCCGGTTTCGCACCAGAAACGACCTCGATGAAGCACAACGGACGCGATCGAAATCGAACGAAAACCCAACAAAATCGAAGACGATCGATATCCTGCTGCTCATAGCGATCTGGATGCAGGTTCGAGTCCTGGGGGGACAGCTTTTCGAAGTTGTCCTACGCAAATCGAATGTTATGGCACGTCTGGCAAGTCCTCTTTACGACTATGCGCACACAGCAGCATCGGGAAAGTTAGCAACAGGTCAGTAGATGACCAGCCCATCGGCCGTAAGATGCACGTCATCAGTTGCGGCAAGCAGCAAGACCAGCTCACCTATTCCATCGAACTCCTCAAAGCTCTTCCACTCACCGTAATTGCTCCAGATTTCCTCAACGGTCTTATCTAAATCAATCACGTGTTTTGCCAGCCAATTCCCGGACTGCAGGAATTCCTTGAACTTTGGCGCAAGATCAACGTCTTCACCCAGGCCATTCAGGTGTCCAAGGAGGTATGAAGCAAATGTGAGAAAGCGATCGTACTCTCCCGTGACAGCGTTGAAGCACTTCCAACCATCGCCATCGCCGCTGAAGGCATCCATTGCGGCTTCAACACGATCATCGAGCCCATCGAGTGCTGCGAAGAACGTCTCTTCAAAATGGGCTACCTGCTCGGGATAGAACGACGCGCTCAACCTGGTCGCCGCATATTCACACCAGCTTCCCCAACCTAGACCGAACTGGATGCGAGCCAGATCACTCCCAAAATTGTACGGCCTCTGCAGAAGACCGGGAATCGCGACATCAAATGCTGTACGGTCGTGAACGTGGCCACATTCGTGGGCAAGCTGGTAATAGACATGGGAGAAGCCCTCGCCCTCCCCGTCCATCAGGTGCATCAGGACGTTTGCATTGAATGCTAAATGAGTCTTGAGTACCCCATCACGGAACACGCCGGGTGCCATTGCGACGCCGTGCGCAATCTCAGTTGAAGCTGTCAGGACGTGTGAGGTCTCATATCCGCGGTCGATCTCGGTCAGAGCTTGGGCGTAATCATACGCGACGGTGACGCCGTCGAGGTCCTCCAAGTTCATCCGCGTGCCGATAAAGTTGATATAGGTTGCCGTCTTGTTGGCCAAATCCGTCGCCGTTTTCTCGTCAGCGAAGCCTTTCAGATGAAATGGAATGTTGGCCGGCGCGGTTGAGGTGGCCAGCAACTCCTCTATCGTTTGTTCTGGTGCGTCGCTCACGGTCCGCCCCTAACGAATCAGCGGATTCTCATCATATGAGAGCGGCCCTCAGTCGTCCCGCTCAAGGTTGCGGCGGAAGTTCTCCTCCGTCTCCTCGTCGTCGTCATACGTTTCTTCGAGGCCAGGATCATCGACAAGAAACTCGGCAGCGCCGCTCTCGTAATATTTCTCGACCTCGATGTATGCCTTGCCTAGGTCGTTGATCCAGACATGCAGCCGTGAACGCAGCGCACCCATCTTGCCGGACAATATCTCGTGGCCTTCCAAGTATCTGAAATCGAGCCAAGGCCACTTGTCCTGGAAGAATTCGCCAATCTCGGTTGCTGTGGTGGAAACCGGAAACACCAGGTCAGGCTCACCCTTGAAGTCATCGATGCCTCACGACGGAGTCGAACGCGATCGTCGAGCCGATCCATCCGAAGGCCCTACCGGTGATCCCAACGACCGACGAAGAGCGAGCAGTTTGGATGCGGGCACCGTGGGACGAGGCAAAGGTGCTGCAGCGGCCCCTGCCTAAGCGCCCCCCGATCACAATTGAGTCATTACATCGCAGCCAACCCTGCCGGTTTTACGCTGCGACTTTCCTCCTGCCGCTTCCACGACGCTTCCACGAGCGAAGTTTCGAACCAAAATCCGAGCAGCAAAAAGCCCTCGAAAACGAAGCGTTTTCAAGGGCTTGAAGCTTGGTTGCGGGGACCTGCAACCATCTCAAATTGCTGTTCGAAGCAGCGGCTTAGCCCTGTCGTTCAGTCGGCCCGTCTGATTCAATCAGAACAGGAAGAACTGTGAGTAGACCGCTGGCGTGACGAAGCGGGCACTCACGTCCGAGACTCTTACCGGGTCGGGAAGATAGGCAACCAGCCGTTTCGACTGCCGCGGCGGCTGTGCGACATCGGCATCGCCAATTTGCAGCCTGCCCGAATTCGGCTGGATAAAGTTGAGGAAGAGGATTGAACGCATTGCAGGAAAAACGCCGCGCACGACGTTCGCGCCGCGATGCGGCGTGCAATTCCTCATGGCTGTATCCTCCGTCGGCCCTTCGCCGAATGAGTTGGCTCTGCTGGGACCCCTTTCATTCATCCAGCTGAAGCCAGAGTCACGGGCTGAGATTGGCGCAGGTGCGCCAGTTGAGCAACGGACGATCGGCGGAGCTGGTCGGAGTTGCGTAGCCGATCGTCCGTTGCGTGAGGGAAGCTGCGTAGGCAGCAGGTGTCAGGTAGCCCAGCGCGGAGTGCGGTCGCGTCCGGTTGTAGGCGCCCACCCAGCGGGCGACGACGGCGCGGGCGTGGTCGAGATCGTAGAACAGCGTCTCGTTGAGGAGTTCGTCCCGCATCCGGCCGTTGAAGGCCTCGCAGATGCCGTTCTGCATCGGCTTGCCGGGAGCGATGAAGTGCCATGCGACGCCGGCCTCCTGGGTCCAGGCCAGCATCGCGTTCGAGGTGAACTCGGTGCCATGGTCGGAGACAATCAGGTCGGGCTTGCCACGCTGCCCGATGACCTCGGCCAGTTCGCGCGCCACCCGCCGGCCGGAGATCGAGGTGTCCGGGATCGCCGTCAGGCATTCCTTGGTGACGTCATCAACCACGTTGAAGATCCGGAAGCGGCGTCCCGAGGCAAACTGATTCGACACGAAGTCGACCGACCAGCGCGCATTTGCCCTCGCTTCGACCAGGATCGGCGCGCGTGTGCCAGTCGCTCACTTGCGCCCACGCCGTCGACGCACCGATAGCCCTTCCTCCCGGTAGAGGCGCTGCGTCTTCTTCCGGTTCACCACGTGCCCCTCATGGCGTAACAGCACGTGCAGCCGGCGGTAGCCGAACCGACGCTGCTCCGCGGCGAGTTCGCGCAAGCGAGCGCGAAGCTCGACGTCCGGAGGTCTGCGCGATCGATAGCGGATCGTCTTGCGATCAGCCGGGATCACCCGGCACGCCCGCCGCTCGCTCATCTCATAGGTGGTCACCAGATGAGCGACGGCTTCCCGTTTGGCGACGGGCGTTACCATTTTTTTCCCAGAAGATCCTTCAGCGCGACATTGTCGAGCATCGCGTCGGCCAGAAGCCGCTTCAGCTTAGCGTTCTCTTCCTCCAGGCTCTTCAGCCGCTTGGCCTCCGACACATCCATCCCGCCGAACTTCGCCTTCCAGGCATAGAACGTCGCGCTGCTGATGCCGTGCTTGCGGCAAACCTCCGCGGTCGCCACGCCCGCCTCCTGCTCGCGCAGAACGGCAATGATCTGCTCTTCCGTAAATCTCGATCGCTTCATTGTCCGGTCCTTCCACGGGTCCGGACTCTAGCTTCATTCGGAGGAAATCGAAGGGGTCACAACAGCTCCAGATCGCCGGCCGGTCTCCTGGCTCTTGGATATATCGCTCGTCCGCCTTCCCAGCCAACCACCGGCCAGTGACATCAAGGACGTCGTGATCCGCTTACAGTTGCGAGGGCAGCTGCGGCTCAGGGACGTCGTCCCGCACCGCATTCCCGTTTCACCCCTCTTGCGAGAGACACCTGTGACGCAGCGCATTAACCACGTTCAAATCGGGAGACACGATGAACAGACCGAGCCGTTCCGAGTCTGGAGAGACTCCAAACGAGTCGTAGTTTCAGGCCCTGGAGGCCTCCGGTGCAAAGCCGAAGGCCTCCCCGATCGCAGCGAGACGGGCGCCTATTCAGGACGGTGCCGCTTCATTCCGCACTGACTTGGCGGATCCGCTGCGCTGCTTCGACCATATTGACCAGCGCGCCTTCGACCTCGTCCCAGCCGCGAGTCTTCAATCCGCAGTCTGGATTGACCCACAACTGCCCATCGGACAGCCGCTGTCGCGCGAGTTGGAGCAGCGTGGTCATTTCTTCCACCGACGGCACGCGGGGCGAATGAATGTCGTAGACGCCGGGGCCGATCTCGTTCGGATATTTGTAGGTCTTGAAGGCGTCGAGCAGCTCCATTTTCGAACGCGACGTCTCGATGGAGATCACGTCGGCATCCATCGCGGCGATCGCGTCAATGATGTCGTTGAACTCCGAATAGCACATGTGGGTGTGGATCTGCATCTCGTCGTTGACGCCGGACGAACACAGCCGGAAACACTCGACCGCCCAGTCGAGATAGCTCTTCCATTCGGAGCGGCGGAGCGGCAGCCCCTCGCGCAACGCCGCCTCGTCGATCTGGATCATCTTAGCCCCGGCCCTCTCGAGATCGACCACCTCGTCGCGGATCGCGAGCGCGATCTGGCGACACGCGGTGCTGCGCGGCACGTCGTCGCGCACGAAAGACCAGTTCAGGATCGTCACCGGTCCGGTCAGCATGCCCTTCATCGGCTTTGCGGTGAGCGATTGCGCATATGTCCACCAATCGACCGTCATCGGCCGTGGCCGCGAGACGTCGCCGAACAGGATCGGCGGCCGAACGCAGCGTGAGCCATAGCTCTGCACCCAGCCTTCCTTGGTGAAGGCGAAGCCGGAGAGCTGCTCGCCGAAATACTGCACCATGTCGTTGCGTTCGAACTCGCCGTGAACCAGCACGTCGAGGCCTATCTTTTCCTGCCACTGGATCGTCCGGGCGGTTTCGCCGCGAAGAAACGTGTTGTACTCGGCGTCCGAGATCGTTCCCTTGGCATGGGCCGCACGGGCCTTTCGAACTTGGGCGGTCTGGGGGAACGATCCGATCGTGGTGGTCGGGAAAGGGGGCAGTCGCAAGCGCTGATGCTGGAGCGCGGCACGCGCCGCGAAGCCGCTGTTGCGCTGGGCCAGCGCGGACGTCACCGCCGCGGCACGGGTGATCACGGCGATGTCGTGCACCTTTGGCGACTTGCGACGTGTCGCGACCGCCTTCGCCGAGGCCGACAACTCCTCCTGTACCGCAGCCCGCTCGCCACTCAAGGCCTTCCCCAGCGTTGATAGTTCGCCCATCTTCTGCAGCGAGAACGACAGCCAGTTCTTCAGATCCAGATCGAGACCGGTTTCGAGTTCGAGATCGACCGGAACGTGCAGCAGCGAGCAGGACGGCGCCAGTTGAACGCGGTCGCTCCCTCGCTGCTGCACGATCGGTTCGAGGCGGTCGAGCAGATCGGGCAAGTCAGCGCGCCAGATATTGCGGCCGTCGACGACACCGAGCGACAGCACAAGATCCTTCGGCCCCTTGGCGACGACGGCGTTGATCTGTTTCGGTGCCCGCACCAGATCGAGATGCAGGCCTGCGATCGGCAGCGCCAGCACGGCGTCGAGATTATCGCCGAGCCCGCCGAAATAGGTCGTCAGCATCACGTCGAGATGCGGCAGCGCTCGCGCGATCTGTCCGTAAGCATGGTGAAACGCCAGGCGTTCGCGATCATCGAGATCGAGGACCAGCGCCGGCTCGTCGAGCTGAACCCAATCCGCGCCCTCAGCCGCGAGACGGCCGAGGATGTCGATGTAGACCGGCACCAGTTTCGGCAGCAGCGACAGAACGTCGAAGTCGGCACCCGCGCACTTCCCGAGCTTGAGATAGGTGACAGGCCCGAGCAGCACCGGACGGGTGTCGTAGCCGAGCGCCTTCGCCTCGCGATATTCCTCGAGCGGCTTGAGCGATGCGAGCTGGAAGCTTTGCCCGGCGAAAAGTTCAGGCACCATGTAGTGGTAGTTGGTATCGAACCACTTGGTCATCTCCTGCGCCGGGACGCCCTGCGGTGCAGAATCGCCGTGGTGATGACCATTGGCGCAACCATGCCCTGCGATTTCGGCTTGGGTGCCGCGCGCCATGGCGAAATAGGTAGCAAGTGAGACCGGGCCCCCTCTCCACCCATAGATCTCAGGGATCGCGCCGACCATCACGCTGGTGTCGAGGACCTGATCGTAGAGGGAGAAGTCGTTCGACGGAATCACACTGACGCCCCGCGCGTTCTGCCGGGCCCAGTTCGCCGCGCGCAACGCGGCTGCGACTTTCAAAAGGTCGCTTTCCGTCGATGTTCCGGCCCAGTAGCTTTCGAGCGCGAATTTCAGTTCGCGCCGCGGACCGATCCGCGGCGTACCGAGTGTGGCAACGGCAAGAGAAGTAGTAGATGTGAGAGAAGACATGGCTCAACCCCAAAATGTTGGGGGCAAGGCCTAGCGACGCGACGTGAATCCCCGAACTCCGCGAGCGCGGCGGGGCCACAAGCGCACCACCGGGGCACCCCGCCCGAGGACGTTTCGTTCGACGAGGCAGGTCTCCTGGCTCGCGGGTCGTCGCCTTCGTTCACCTTCCCGGGATCGCTCCCAGTGGCTTTGCTGAACGTCGGCTCGCCGCTGACAGTTGCGGGGGCAGCGCCGGCCTTGCACCGGCTTCCCTCTTAGCTTCGGGACGATCGTGCCCGAAGAACCTCGACGGCGATTACTATGGCGAGTGCCATCCAGCACTGTCAAGCGATCCACGCTTCGATCATCTCAACTAATTAGTTTCCCCCGCGCAAGGCGCGCAGCAGCAGTGCAGATAGATTCTGCCCTACCCCACCGGAGCTATCAGCTTCTGCCACTCGGGATGCAACATCGCCGCATCCGACAAGCGCTTCCGTCCATCGCCTATGATCACACCGGCGCCGGGGCGATCGATCTGACGATCGATGCATCCAGCGCTTCGAACCGATCGAGCCCGAGAGTTTCGTACAACTCGGCGCGGGTCTGCATGTCGCCGAGCATGGCCTGTGTCGAGCCCTCGCGCTGCAACGTGGCATAGAGTTTCTGCTGGGCCTTGTTGGCGACGCGCAGCGACGACACCGGCCAAATCACCATCCGGTAGCCCATCTGCTGAAACTCGTCGGCGGTGAAGAACGGAGTCCGGCCGAATTCGGTCATGTTGGCGAGCAGCGGCACGCCCGGCATCCGAGCAGCGAATTCGCGGAACATCTCGGCTGTGGTCAGTGCCTCGGGAAAGATCGCGTCGGCTCCGGCCTCGATGTACAGCCTGGCGCGCGCCACGGCGCCGTCGATGCCTTCGCTCGCCGCCGCATCGGTGCGTGCGATCAGATAAAGATGGCGGCGCGCCTTGGCCGCGGCGGCGACCTTGGCGGCCATATCGCGGGCATCGGCGAGCTTCTTGTCGTTGAGATGACCGCACTTCTTCGGCAACAGCTGGTCTTCGATATGAACCGCGCCCGCGCCAGCATCCTCGAAGGTACGGACCATGTGCATGACGTTGAGGGCCTCGCCGTACCCGGTGTCGCCATCGACCAGGGTGGGAAGGCCGCCTGCCCGCGCGATCTGCCGGATGAAGAACGCGACTTCGTCGACCGTGATCATGCCGAGGTCCGGCAGCCCCATCGAGGCGGTCATCGCGGCACCCGACAGATACAGCGCCTCGAAGCCGGCCGCCCGCGCCTGCAGCGCGGCCATACCATTGTGCGCGCCCGGCATCCGAACGATGCCGCCTCGCTCGATCAGCGCGCGGAACCGCACGCCTGCGGGGTCGGAGGGGAGATCAGCAGCAACGAGATAGGGCATGGTGTATCTTTCAGGCGTGACGGGATGACGGCGCGGGACCGCGTTGTTCGATCGGCACGAACAGGCGATTTTCTGGTCCGATGTAATTCGCAGTCGGCCGGATTATCTTGTTGTCCTGCCGCTGCTCGATGATGTGGGCGCTCCAGCCCGCCGTCCGTGAGATCACGAACAACGGCGTGAACAGCGAGGTCGGCACGCCCATCGCGTGATAGGAGATGGCGCTGAACCAATCGAGATTAGCGAACATTTTCTTGGATTCGTGCATCACCGCTTCGATCCGATCGGCGATCTCGAACATCTTCACCGACCCGGCCTCAACCGAAAGCCGTCGGGCAACCTCCTTGATGACGCGGTTGCGCGGATCAGCGATTGTGTAGACAGGGTGCCCGAACCCGATCACCACCTCTTTCGCAGCGACGCGGCGCCGGATGTCGGTTTCCGCTTCATCCGGTGTTGCGTATCGCTTCTGGATTTCGAACGCCGCTTCGTTGGCGCCGCCATGCTTGGGGCCACGCAGCGCACCGATCGCTCCAGCGATCGCCGAGTAGAAATCAGCGCCGGTCCCGGCAATACAGCGTGCCGTGAAGGTCGAGGCGTTGAACTCGTGCTCGGCGTATAGGTTCAAAGAGGTGTGCATTGCACGAACGTGGGACTCTCGCGGTCGCGATCGATGCAATAGGTGCAGAAAATGGCCGCCGATGCTGTCGTCGTCGGTCTCGACTTCGATGCGGCGGCCGGTGTGGGCGAAGTGGTACCAGTACAGCAGCATCGAGCCGAACGAAGCCAACAGCCGGTCGGCAATGTCACGCGCCCCGGGATGATTGAGGTCGCCCGCTTCCGGCAGAACGCAGCCGAGCGAGGATACTCCTGAGCGCATCACGTCCATCGGGTGCGCCGCCGCCGGAAGTGCTTCGAGGGCACTCCGCACCGCCGCCGGCAGCCCGCGCAGGCTTCGCAGTCTGGCCTTGTAGGTTGCTAGCTCCGCCGCCGTCGGCAACGCCCCGTGCACCAGCAGATGCGCGATCTCTTCGAACTCGCAGGTCTCCGCCATGTCGAGAATATCGTAGCCGCGATAATGGAGATCGTTTCCGGTCCGGCCGACCGTGCACAGCGCGGTGTTGCCAGCGACAACGCCGGACAATGCCACGGACTTCTTCGGCGGAGCACTGTGACGCGCATTTGCGTGTTCTGTCATTGTTGCCTCCCTTGTCTGCTGAATTGGTCGTCCCGCTACGATGCCGGCTTCCAGTCGAAGATGCCGGTCGCAGGCGCGGCTCCGAGCCGGGACGGCGCCACCGCAAAGCTCAGACCGCTCAGTTCGGCCGAGGTCAGCGACGGCAGTCGCTCGACAAGGTCGAGAAAGCGGTCCTGCTCCGATCGCTCGACGATGCCGTCCGCCAGGGTGCGGAACTTGCCGACATATTGCTCGCGTCCGAACGGGCGACGGCCGAGCGGATGAGCGTCGGCCACGGCGATCTGGTCTTCGACCACGGAGCCGTCGTCGAGAGTGACGACGACACGCGCACCGAACGCCTTCTCCTTGGGATCGCGGCTGTGATAGCGCCGGGTCCATTCCGGATCCTCGACCGTCGAGACCTTGTGCCACAGCGCCACCGTGGCGGGCCGCGCCGCCCGCTCCGGTGCGTAGGAGCGCTCGTGATGCCACCCGCCGTCTTCGAGCGCGACGGCGAAGATGTACATGATCGAGTGATCGAGCGTTTCGCGGCTGGCGCTCGGGTCCATCTTCTGCGGATCGTCGGCACCGGTACCGATTACGTAGTGGGTGTGATGGCTGGTGTGCAGCACGATGCTGCTGATCCTCGACAGGTCCGGCGCGCGCTCCCGCAGCAGCGGTCCCATCCGGCGCGCCAGATCGATCAGTGCCTGGCTCTGATACTCGGCCGAATGCTCCTTGGTGTAGGTTTGCAGGATGGCACGCTTGGGCTCACCCTGCACCGGAAGCGGAACTTGGTACTTCGCCTTGGGGCCGCCGAGCAGCCAGGCGATGAAGCCGTCCTCGCCCTCCCAGGCCGGCGACGGCGCACTCTCGCCGCGCATCACCCGATCCACCGCTTCCACCGCCATCTTGCCGGCGAACGCAGGCGCGTAAGCCTTCCAGCTCGAAATTTCGCCTTTGCGCGATTGCCGCGTCGTCGTGGTGACGTGCAAGGCCTGCTGAACCGCTTGATAGATCACCTCGGCCGGCAGCCGCAGCGACGTTCCGATGCCGGCCGCCGCCGATGGACCGAGATGCGCGATGTGATCGATCTTGTGCTCGTGCAGGCAGATGCCGGTGACGAGGTCGACCTGAATCTCGTAACCGGTGGCGAGACCGCGAACCAGCGCTGCGCCATCGAGACCGCAATGCTGCGCCACCGCCAGAATCGGCGGAATGTTGTCGCCGGGATGCGAATAGTCCGCCGCCAGATAGGTGTCGTGGAAATCGAGTTCACGCACCGCCACACCGTTGGCCCACGCCGCCCATTCGGGCGAAACGCGCCGGTCCGGCGCCAGCCCGAACACCGTCGCGCCGGCGCGATACGGATGTGCCGTCGCTTGCGCACGGGCACTGGCGACCGGGCGGCGCGCGATCGACGCAGCCGCGACCGCGGCATTGTCGATGATCCGGTTGCCGATCATCTCCTCCACCGCGGGCTCGACCGCGACCGGATCGGCAGCGACCTCCGCAATTTTCCAAGCGAGCTGCTCGGTGCGGGGTAAGCGGTCGGCAGAACGGGCGGTTCGGACGGTATGCAGCTTCACGAAATCGTCTCCTGGGTGGTCGTCGTCGGTGAAGAAACTTGGATGGGCGTCGGTCTGCCGGCCTTGTCGACGGCGACCATTTCGAACGAGCCGCGGACTGCGAGTTGCCGGGCACCGGAAATCAGCGCCTCGCTGACGACATCGACCACCACGGTCATCGACGAGCGTCCGACCCGCACCACGCGGGCTGTCAGTTCGACCAGATCGCCGACCTTGACCGGAACATGAAATTCAATCTTGTCGGATGTCGCCATCACGATCGGCTGGCGCGCTCGCCGGGTCGCCGCGACGAACGCGGCCTTGCCCATCAGATTGAGCGCGTTGCCGCCGAACAGCGTCCCGTAGTGATTAGCTTGCTCCGGGAAGATCATCTCGACGAAGCGCGTCTCTGGCGGCGCATCGAAACTTGTCGCACTCACGGCGCCACCTCCTTCGGCTTGTCTTGGCGAATGGTTCGGCATATTGGCGAACGCGGGCCGCCGTAAAGGACTAAACCTGCGAAGAATTGCGAAGCGTGGTGCGGCGATTTGCAAAGATTGCGAAGGCGATCTGCGGAGGTGCGATGAAGAAAGCGTATGTAGGTGCCCGGCTGCGACGGCTGCGCGAGCAACGCGGCATGACGCAGCATGCGCTCGCCACCGCCGTCGGCATTTCGCCGAGCTATCTCAATCAGATCGAAAACAATCAGCGTCCGCTGACGGTCCCGGTGTTGCTGAAACTCAATGCAACGCTCGGCATCGACGTGCAATTGTTCTCAGAGGACGACGAGGCGCGACTGATCGCCGACCTCAAGGAAGCGCTGTCCGACCCGATGATCGGCGAAAGCATGACCGCCAACGACGTGCGCGAACTCGCCACCAGCATGCCCGCAGCCGGCCGCGCCTTGGTGGCGATCTATCGGCGCTATCACCTGGCGCTGGAGCAATCGGCAGCCCTCGCCGCCCGTCTTGGGGACGATCGGCAAGATCGACCGACACCCGCAATGTCCACGCCGTTCGAGGAGGTTCGCGATTTCTTTTATGCAAGGCACAACTACATCGCCGAGCTCGACGAAGCGGCGGAACGAACCGCCGCGGACACCGGACGAACGATCCAGCAGGTCGCGGCGGCGCTGGCCGAGCGGCTGAAATCGCGTCACGGCATCGACGTCCGCGTCGGTGCAACCGGCGACGCATCGGCGGATCTTCAGCGCAGCTTTGACGCGGGCGACAACACGCTTCGGCTTTCGGCCCGGCTGCAACCGGGCCAGCAGGCGTTTCAGATCGGTACGCAGCTCGCCTTTTTGGAGCATCGCGACACGATCGACACGCTTGTCGCAGAAAGTCCATTCGGCGACGAGGCATCGCGAAAATTGGCGCGGATTGGACTAGCCAATTACTTCGCCGGGGCGCTGCTGCTGCCCTACGCCGCTTTCCGGGAGAAAGCCGAATCGGTGCGCTACGACATCACGTTGATCGGTCAGCATTTCGGCGTGGGTTACGAGACCATCTGTCACCGTCTCAGCACGTTGCAGAGACCGGGCGCACGCGGCGTGCCGTTTTTCTTCATCCGTGTCGACCGCGCAGGCAACATTTCGAAGCGACAGTCGGCGACGGATTTCCATTTCTCGCGCGGCGGAGGAACGTGTCCGCTGTGGAACGTCTACGAGGCGTTCTCGCAACCGGACCGGATTCTCACGCAGTTGGCACGAATGCCCGATGACCGGACCTATCTGTGGGTGGCGCGCACGGTTTCGCACGATCAGGCAGGTTATCACGCGCCGCGCAAGACATTTGCGATCGCTCTCGGATGCGATCTGCAGCATGCCGGGCGTCTGGTTTATTCCGACGGCCTCGATCTCTCCAATCCCGCAGCGGCCACGCCTATCGGCGCCGGCTGTCGGATTTGCGAACGGCCCGCCTGCCCGCAACGCGCCTTCCCGCCCGTCGGCCGCGCGCTCCATGTCGACGAAAGCCGCGGCTCGTTCTCTCCCTATTCGACGAATTGACCTGAACTATCGAAGACGAAACATTGCTCGTCGGGAACGCTGCGGTGAAGCATGACGTCGACAGAGCAGGATAATTGCAAACGCTATGTGTGGTTCGGTCCGTATGGCGATGGTCTGGAGCTGCGTTTCGAGCCTACATTCGACATCGCGCTGGGATCGACGCGCCGCGCGAAAGCTGTCATTCGGCGGGTGCTGAGAGTGCTTCGAAAATGGCGTCTCGAAGCGACACTCGACGACATCGGTGCGCGCGCGATCATTCCCACCTCGTCTTTCCAGATGTCCGCCCTGTTAGCCGCGATCGACGCCGAAATCGCAGCCTTCAAGTCCGAAAGAATCCACGCGAAAGTGGTCGAGGAGATCCTTGCGATCAGTGCGCAGGAGCGACTTCGCTGGACCAAGAACGGACGGCTGCCGACATCCGGGCATACCTCTTTCCAGAACGGTAAGAAGTCGATCTTTCTCGTGCTGTATCCCGCTGCCGCAATCGCGTCGCTCGCGCGTTCTCCGGAGCAAGTCGAAGCTTGGCGTCAAGCCGATACTGACACGGCTAAGCATGCAGTCCGCCGCGAAAGCAAATCGACGGCTTGACAGAAACGTCGTGTGAGGCACTATATATTGTATTCGCGGTCTCTCGAATCGTCTGATCGAGGGCTAAGAGGGAATCCGGTGCGGCGTTACCGCCTAGGCCGGAGCTGCCCCCGCAACTGTCAGCGGTGAGCCGACGTCATCACGCCACTGGGAGCAATCCCGGGAAGGCTGACGAAGGCGACGACCCGCAAGCCAGGAGACCTGCCGCGAACAACCAAACGTCCCTGGGCGGGGTGTCCCGGTGGGTCGCTTGCTTTCATGCGCACGGTGTCTCCGTGCGACTTCTGCACGCGCCTGCTCGGCCCCTGCCCGCAATTCGACCCGCGGGGTGCCGATGCCTGTTACCAACCTGACCGACCTTCCTCAAGCAATCATCAAGAGGAGCGGCTCGCAAGCCCCGTTCGACAGTGCCAAGATCAGGTCTGCGATCGCGCGTGCCGGACAGGCGACGGGAGAATTCGGCGAACTCGAAGCGGGACTGCTCACCAGCCAGTCCGTCAAGGTCATCGCGCATCGCTTCGCTGGCCGAGTGCCGCAGATCGAGCAGGTGCAGGATATCGTCGAGCAGGTGCTGATTTCAGCCAACCATCTCACCACTGCGCGGGCCTACATCGTCTATCGCGAAAAGCGTAGTCAGGCGCGCAACGACCGCAAGGTCGCCGTCGATGCGATCGCGTCGATCAACGAATATCTCGATCGCACCGACTGGCGCGTCAATGCCAACGCCAACCAAGGTTACTCGCTGGGTGGCCTTGTCCTCAATCTGTCCGGTAAGGTGGTCGCCAACTACTGGCTCTCGCACGTCTATCCGCCGGAAGTCGGCCGGGCTCACCGTGACGGCGACCTTCACATCCACGACCTCGACATGCTGTCCGGCTACTGCGCCGGGTGGTCGCTGCGGACGCTTTTGACTGAAGGCCTGAACGGCGTGCCCGGCAAGGTCGAAGCCAGCCCACCGAAGCATCTGTCGAGCGCCATCGGCCAGATCGTCAACTTCCTCGGCACGCTGCAGAACGAATGGGCCGGCGCCCAGGCGTTCAGTTCGTTCGATACTTACTTGGCGCCATTCCTGCGCAAGGACAATCTCAGCTACGTCGACGTTCTGCAGGCGATCCAGGAGCTGGTCTACAACCTCAACGTTCCGTCGCGCTGGGGCACGCAGACGCCGTTCACCAACCTCACCTTCGACTGGACCTGTCCGGAAGATCTGCGAGACGAGGTCCCGGTGATCGGCGGCGAGGACATGGACTTCACCTATGGTGATCTGCAGTCCGAGATGGACATGATCAACCGTGCCTACATGGAGATCATGACCAAGGGCGACGCCAAAGGGCGGGTCTTCACCTTTCCGATCCCGACCTACAACATCACGACGGATTTCCCCTGGGAGAGCGAGAACGCTACACGGCTGTTCGAGATGACGGCGAAATACGGCCTGCCCTACTTCCAGAACTTCCTCAACTCGGAACTGAAGCCGCACATGATCCGGTCGATGTGCTGCCGGCTGCAGCTCGATCTCACTGAGCTGTTGAAACGCGGCAATGGCCTGTTCGGAAGCGCCGAGCAGACCGGCTCGATCGGCGTCGTCACGATCAATTGCGCACGGCTCGGCCATCTGCACCGCGGCGACGAGCCGGGCCTGCTGCGTGCACTCGATACCCTGCTCGAGATCGGCCGCACCAGCCTCGAGATCAAGCGCAAGGTGGTGCAGCGCTACATGGACGACGGGCTGTTTCCCTATTCGAAGCGCTATCTCGGCACGCTGCGCAATCACTTCTCCACGCTCGGCGTCAACGGCATCAATGAGATGATCCGCAACTTCACCGCGGGTCACGAGGACATCTCGACGCCGTGGGGGCACGCTTTCGCGGTGCGGCTGCTGGATCATGTCCGCGCCCGGATGACAACCTTCCAGGAACAGACCGGCAATCTGTACAATCTCGAGGCGACGCCGGCGGAAGGCACGACCTATAGGTTCGCCAAGGAAGACCGCAAGCGCTATCCCGGCATCCTGCAGGCCGGCACCGAGGACAATCCGTACTACACCAACTCCAGCCAGCTTCCGGTCGGCTTCACCGACGATCCGTTCGAGGCACTGGAACGCCAGGACGATCTTCAGCGCAAATACACCGGCGGGACGGTGCTGCATCTCTACATGGGGTCGAAGCTCTCCTCTGGCGAGGCGTGCAAGAAGCTGGTGCGACGCGCGCTGGAGAACTTCCGGCTGCCTTACGTCACGGTGACCCCGACCTTCTCGATCTGCCCGACCCACGGCTACATCGAAGGCGAACACGCCTTCTGCCCGACATGCGACGCCGAACGCCTCGCGGCCAAGCGGCTCGCTGCTCATCACTGACCAGAAGGAAACGAGAGATGAACGCCCACGTCACCATTCCCGCCAATGCAACCGAAGCCATCGAGCTGACCGACGCCGAGCGTCAACCCTGCGAAATCTGGACGCGGGTGATGGGCTATCACCGCCCCGTCTCCTCGTTCAACCGTGGCAAGATCGGCGAATTCAATGACCGCAAGTACTTCACCGAAGCCCGCGCCAAGCTCGGTTGAGCTGCGGATCGGCGGTCTCGTCCGGCTGTCGACCTGCGACTGGCCGGGCGAACTGGTCGCGACCGTGTTCTGCCAAGGCTGTCCCTGGCAGTGCGGTTACTGCCACAACCCACATCTGCTGCCCGCCCGCGGGACGGATCAGCTCGCATGGCCGGACGTGCTCGCATTCCTCGAAACACGACGACGCCTGCTCGACGGCGTGGTGTTCTCTGGCGGCGAGCCGACGCTGCAGGCGGGCTTGCCGTCCGCGATCACAGCCGTGCGCGCGCAAGGCTTTCGTGTCGGCCTGCACACCGCTGGTCCATATCCCGAACGGCTCGCCCGTGTGCTGCCGCTGCTCGATTGGATCGGCTTCGACGTCAAAGCGCCGTTTGCCGAATACGACCGGATCACCGGCGTTGCCGGCAGCGGTGACAGCGCGCGCGCCAGCCTGGCGCTGGTTCTCGCTAGCGGAGTGGAATGCGACCTGCGGACAACTGTTCATCCGGATCTTCTCGGCCAACCCGCCCTGGACCGGCTGTCTGCGGACCTCGCTGCGCTCGGCGCCGGACGCACGCGCATCCAATCGTTTCGTGACACCGGCGCCAAGATTTCAATACCTCCCACAACGAATGCCGCCTAAAGTCGGCACAACCTGTTGACCGGATAGCCGCACTAATACAATATCTAGATGTCACGGTCTTTCGAGTCGCGTGAGCGACCCGAGAGCTAAGAGGGAAGCCGGTGTAACACCGGCGCTGCCCCCGCAACTGTAAGCGACGAGCCGACGTCCGAAATTCGTCACTGGGCCCCACCAGGCCCGGGAAGACTGGACCGACGCGACGACCCGCGAGCCAGGAGACCTGCCGTGACATTTGCAATCGTCCCTGGGCGGGGTGTCCCGGTGGGTCGCTTAGCGGTCGTTGCGGTCCTGACGGACGAACTTCTGCTCGCGTATCCGCTCGCGCTCCCCGCCCCAACACCACGGGGTCTTGGGAATGTCTTTCGGAACCGACGCTGCGTCTGCCGCACCTCACCCGGCAGTGCCGCCGCCCTTCTCTGCCGTTGCCGCAGGAGGGGCCATCCACGATCAAAGCTATCAGGTGATCCGACGCAACGGTCAGGTGTCGCCGTTCGACGCGTCGAAGATCTCGGTTGCGCTGACCAAGGCGTTCCTCGCCGTCGAAGGCAGCAACGCCGCCGCGTCCCGGCGCGTGCACGACACCGTTGCCGAACTGACCGACCAGATCGTCGCCAACCTCACCCGCCGCGTCGGACCGGGCCGCACCTTCCACATCGAGGACGTTCAGGATCAGGCCGAACTCGCCCTGATGCGCGGCGAGCACCACAAGGTCGCGCGCGCCTATGTGATCTATCGTGAGGAGCGCGCCCGTGAGCGCGCCAAGGCGGCGACCGCGCAGGCCAAGCCAGCCGAACCGGTGTTGCGCACCAAGGCTGGCGACGGCACGTTGCATCCGATCGATTTGCCGCGGCTCTCTGCCGTCATCACCGAGGCCTGCGCGGGACTCGACGGCGTATCGGTCGATGCTGTTCTCGCCGAGACCCAGCGCAATCTCTACGATGGCATCAGCGACGACGAACTGGCGCTGGCGCCAATTCTCGCCGCCCGGACCTTCGTCGAGACCGAACCGGACTACACCAAGGTCAGCGCGCGCCTGCTGCTCGACAAACTCCGCCGCGAAGCCCTGAGTTTCGTCGACGGGCGGTCGCGGCAGGCGACGCAAGCGCAGATGGTGGACGGCTATGCCGAGTATTTCAGCGCCTATCTCGAAGCCGGCATCGCGCACGACCTGATCGATCCCGAAATCGGACGTTTGGATCTTGCCCGGCTCGCCGCCGCGATCAAACCCGAGCGCGACCTGCAGTTCGACTATCTCGGCCTGCAGACCCTTTACGACCGCTACTTCCTTCACGTCCACGGTACGCGGTTCGAGCTACCGCAGGCGTTCTTCATGCGGGTGGCTTGCGGTATCGCGCTGCGCGAGGTCGATCGCGAGGCCAAGGCAATCGAGTTCTACGATCTGTTGTCGTCGTTCGACTTCATGGCTTCGACGCCAACCCTTTTCAATTCCGGCACGCTGCGGCCGCAATTGTCGTCCTGCTTCCTCACCACGGTGCCCGACGATCTCGACGGCATCTTCAAGTCGATCAAGGACAACGCACTGCTGTCGAAATACGCCGGCGGGCTCGGCAACGACTGGACCCGCGTCCGCGGTCTCGGTGCCCACATCAAGGGCACCAACGGCGAGAGCCAGGGCGTGGTGCCGTTCCTGAAAGTCGCCAACGACACCGCGATCGCGGTCAATCAGGGCGGCAAGCGCAAGGGCGCGGTCTGCGCCTATCTCGAGACCTGGCACATCGACATCGAGGAATTCCTCGACCTGCGCAAGAACACCGGCGACGACCGCCGCCGCACCCACGACATGAACACCGCCAACTGGGTGCCGGACCTGTTCATGCAGCGCGTCGAGCAGGATGGCCTGTGGACGCTGTTCTCGCCCGACGAAACGCCGGATCTGCACGATCTGACCGGCCGGGCCTTCGCCGAGCGCTACGCCCTTTACGAAGCCAAGGCCGCACGCGGAGAACTGCGCGTCACCAAGCAGGTTCGCGCGGTCGATCTGTGGCGGCGGATGCTGACGATGCTGTTCGAGACCGGGCATCCGTGGATCACCTTCAAGGATCCTTGCAATCTGCGCTCACCGCAGCAGCATTGCGGCGTGGTGCATTCGTCGAATCTCTGCACCGAGATCACGCTCAACACCTCCGAGCGCGAGGTCGCGGTGTGCAATCTCGGCTCGATCAACCTCGTCAATCATGTGGCGCAAGGCCGGCTCGATCACGATCGGCTGGCCCGCACGGTGACGACCGCGATGCGGATGCTCGACAACGTCATCGACGTCAATTTCTACACCATCCCCGAGGCGCGGGCGTCGAATCTCCGGCATCGCCCGGTCGGTCTCGGCCTGATGGGCTTCCAGGACGCGCTCAACATCCTGAGACTGCCCTACGCGTCCGACGAAGCGGTCACCTTCGCCGACGAGAGCATGGAAGCGATCGCCTATTGGGCGATCTCGGCCTCGACCGAGCTTGCGGCCGAACGCGGCCGCTACGCGTCCTACGACGGCTCGCTGTGGTCGCGCGGCATTCTGCCGCTCGACTCGATCCGTTTGCTCGATGACGCGCGTGGCATCGAAATAGAAGTCGATCGAAGCCATCGACTGGACTGGGAGGCGCTGCGCCAACGCGTCGCGACGACCGGCATGCGCAATTCCAACGTCATGGCGATCGCCCCGACCGCGACCATCTCCAACATCTGCGGCGTGTCGCAGTCGATCGAGCCCGCCTATCAGAACCTCTACGTCAAATCCAACATGTCGGGCGACTTCACCGTCGTGAACACCCATCTGGTTCGTGACTTGAAGAGCCGGGGCCTGTGGGACGAGGTGATGATCTCGGACTTGAAGTACTTCGACGGCAGTCTCGGCCAGATCGACCGTGTACCCGACGATCTCAAGGCGCTGTACGCGACCGCCTTCGAGATCGACGCTGCCTGGCTGGTGGAAGCCGCGGCCCGACGGCAGAAATGGATCGATCAGGCTCAGTCGCTCAACCTGTATCTCGCCAATCCCAGCGGCAAGAAGCTCGACGCGCTGTATCGGCTGGCATGGCGGCGAGGACTGAAGACGACCTACTACCTGCGGTCCCGATCGGCAACCCATGTCGAAAAGTCGACGCTGAAGGGCACGGACGGCAAGCTCAATGCCGTGTCGGCGTTCATGCCTGCGGCCGTCGCTTCGGACGCTGCGCGCGGCAACACCGCCAACGGACACGTCGACACCGAAGCGTGGGGCAAGACCTGCGCGATCGACGATCCGACCTGCGAAGCCTGCCAGTGATCGACGAAGGGATTTCACAATGCTGCAAGCGATGAAGAACGCCACCGCCAAGGTCGACATCTTCGCCGATCTCGAAACGGCCGCCACAAAGGAGACGACCGGCCTCGGCGCCATCGATCGGGGCGCCGCGCGCGTGCGTGTCGACGACAAGCGGATGATCAATGCCCGCGCCGACGTCAACCAGCTTCTGCCGATGAAATATCGCTGGGCATGGGAGAAATACTTGGCGGCCTGCAACAATCACTGGATGCCGACCGAGGTCCCAATGCAGGCGGACATCGCGCTGTGGAAATCCCGTGACGGCTTGAGCGACGACGAGCGGCTCACGCTCAAGCGCAATCTCGGATTTTTCGCGGCATCCGAGTCCCTGGTCGCAAACAACATCGTCCTCGCGATCTACCGCCACCTCACCAATCCCGAGTGCCGTCAATATCTGCTCCGCCAGGCATTCGAAGAGGCGGTCCACACCCACACCTTCCAGTACATCGTCGAAAGTCTCGGCCTCGATGAGGGCGAGCTGTTCAACATGTATCGGGAAGTGCCGTCGATCACCGACAAGGCGGCGTGGGCGCTCGAATACACCCAGCACCTGGACGACCCGCACTTCAAGACGGGGACGCTTGCGAGCGATCAGGCCTTTCTGCGCGACCTCGTCGCCTTCTACGTCGTGTTCGAGGGCATGTGGTTCTACACCGGCTTCGTCCAGATCCTGTCGCTCGGACGGCGCCAGAAGATGGTCGGGATCGCGGAGCAATATCAATACATTCTGCGTGATGAATCGATCCACCTGAATTTCGGCATCGACGTCATCAATCAGATCAAGCTCGAAAACCCTGCGGTGTGGACGGCGTCGTTTCAGGACGACATCCGCGGCATGATCCACGACGCCGCCGAGCTCGAAGCCGCCTATGGCCGGGATACGATGCCGCACGGCCTGCTGGGGCTGAACGCGCCATTGTGCGAGAGCTATATGCACTTCATCGCCAACCGCCGCTGCGTTCAGCTCGGGCTTCGCCCGGTGCTCGCCGACACTGACAATCCGTTCCCCTGGATGTCCGAGACGATGGACCTGAAGAAGGAGAAGAACTTCTTCGAGACCCGCGTCATCGAATACCAGAACGGCGGGGCGCTGGATTGGGACTGAACGATGCAATCACCTCATTCGAAGCCGGCAGCCCGCGGCGGGCGCCGGACCGAGCCGATCGAACCGCAGCGCGGTTCAGCCGGATCGTCGAACGCAGCACGAAATCCGCAAGGAGACGATCCGGCTCCGCCGAGCGCTTCGTCGATTGCGGCCGGACCGTCCGGCGGCATCGAGACGGCACGACGCACACGACGATGGCGTTGGCGCGCGCTGGCATGGCGGCTGCAATTTCAATTCTGGCGGGGATTGGAGCTGCTGGTCCGGATCGCGGTGCTGCGCGAGCGGCCTCGCCGAAGCGACCTGCGATCCGCCGACCTGCCGCCGCCGATCGGCGAGGATCGGGACGATCCGTGGCGACGCCAACTCAGCATCGGTCACGGCTGCTCCGGGCCAGATCTTGCAACACCGTCGATCAGCGCGCTCGATATGGGACCCGCCCACCAGGAGGCGAACGGGCGGATTGCAGTGTGCGTGGTCGGCGACGGTGACGTCGTCGTCCAACTGCTGGAACGCCTGGCGAATATGGGCGTTCGCGTGCACGCCACCGCGGATACGATCGATGACTACAGCGTTCTCGAGCGCATCGGCGCCGTCCCGCATCGGTTCGAAGACATGCCGGCGGTCGCCGCGGGAATCGACCTGCTGATTTCCACGAGCTTCTCCAGACCGATCGGCGCCACCGTCCTGGCCCGGCTTCCCGAATCCGCCGTCGTCATCGATCTCGCCGGCCCGCCCGGCAGCGTCGATTTCGAAGTCGCGCAGCGGCTCGCCCGGCGGGCGATCTGGGAGCCGCCGGTCGATGGACGCTTCGACGCGAGTTGGCGCAGCGTAGCCGATCAGATCGAGAAGCTCTAAGCTCGTTAGAACGGCTGAGCTCCGGGACGTGGCGCGGATGCCGTCCGCCGGAATGGCGAAATTAGTTCAAACGCATCGCCATGCGTGCCTGCAAAACCGACCGAAGCTTCGAGGCCATGATCTATCTTACCGCCGCAGTCATCAACTCACGTTGAATCCCCACAGGCCCTAGCTTCATTTGGACGAAACCGAAGATGTCACAGCATGGCCAGCTCAGCCTTGAGGAGCGCATTGAGATCTACCGGCTGCATGCAGGGGGTAAATCTCAGAACGACGCTTGATCGGTCGCCCTCGACGATCAGTCGGGAACTGCGACGCAACTCGCTGCCTTCCAAGAAATGGGGCGGGCGGCTACGAACCTGTCCGGGCTCAGCAATTGGCGGATCGCCGGCGGCGCTGGGATTGCCGCTTCAAGTTGGCGCCAGCCGGACCTGCGGGACCTTGCGATGGGTCATTCTCCCGAGCAGATCGCTGGACGACTGGCGCTGCAGCATGGTCGCGTCATCATCCGCCATGAATCAATCTATCCCTTTATCTATCACCGAAAGGCCCAGAAGGATTACTGGCATCGTCTGCAGCCTCCCCATAAGCTCACACGCGGGCGCAGAGGCGGTAGTCCCGCCAGCTTCATCAAAACATCGGCGTCCGATCACCGATCGACCTGCCGGGGTGGAAGGCCGCCCGGTGCTAGGCCCCTGGGAAGCCGACTTCATGCTGTCCGCCCGGTACGGCCAAGGATTACTTGTCCTGCACTAACGACCGACCTGCTTCAGCATCGTTCAGCACCAGGTCGACCGCAAAGCTGTCCTCACCGCCTCGACCATCGGCCATGAACTCGGCGACTTGCGACCGGCGTTGCGCAAAACCATCAGCTTCGACAACGGGACCGAATATGCCGAGCATCACAGGCTTCACGATACCCTCTCGGCGTCCATCCTTCTTCTGTGATCCTCACAGTCCCTGGCAAAAGGGCAGCGTGGAAAACTCCATCGGACGCTTGCGTCGCTTGCTACCACCCAAAACCGATCTCAACTGCATCACAGCAGCCGAACTCCAGCGGCATGTCAACCGCCTTAAAAAACACCACGCAAATGCCTGGACTTCAAGATACCCGCCCAGGCATTCTCAAAACTCAAATCAACTGTTGCACTTCAACCGTGAATCCGTCAGGTCGCCGTGAGTATTACGTCTACGCTAGACTAGGATATCAGCGCCGGAAGATGCCGCTCCTTCAGCATTTCGGCACGAGCGCAATAAATCGCGTCCCCTTGCCGGAAGCGGACTGCACGGAAATGGTGCCGCCGTGAGCCGTGATGATCTTGTGGGTGATGAATAGCCCCAGGCCAAGATGAGCCGCGCCGGTGTCCCTGGTTTCACAGTCAGCGCCGCGTGAGAGGGGTTTGAAAATCGTCCTCTGCTCGTCCAATGGTATCGGTTCGCCCTCATTGTGCACCGAGATGAACACCTGATCCGCCTCACCGACGATCTTCACCGTAACGGAGCTGTCGGCCGGACTGTGCTGCAGGGCATTGCCGATCAGATTTGACAACACCTGCCCCATTCTGGCCCGATCCCACGCGCCCACAGTCTCACCCAGCGTGGAGATCTCGATCTGCCTGACATCGAACAACGATCGCATCTCGTCGACGATCTGCCCCCCGAGCTCGGCAAGATTCATTTGCTTTCGATGAAGCGGGATCTCCGAACCAAAGGTCGTGCGCGTCAGTTCAAGAAGGTCGTCGAGAATCGAGGTTGCGCGCTCCATAGTCAGCGCGATCTGTCTGGCCATCGCCTTCTGCTTGCCGTCGGTGACGTTGAGGCTGGCTATCCGTCGCGCCGCCATCAGCGCCGCCGCGATCGGGTTTCGCAAATCATGTCCCAATACACCGAGGAACAGGTCTCGCGACCGATTGGCCGTCATCGTGTATTCGGCGACGGATTCGGCGATCGCCTGATCGATCGCCTCGTTGAACCGGATCATATCTTCACGTTCGTCGGGCCGCCCTGTGCGTGTATTTGTCCACTGGTTCAGGATGCTGGCCCGCAAAGCTCGAAATTCCGATACCACTTCGTCGATCCGGAAACCATCCTTGATCCGGAGCAGGGCATGAACCTCGGCCGCGGTTCGGGCGAACTCGTCGTCCCGCTTCTCCAAACCACACGATTTGGCAAAACGTTCCTTTTCCGTCTGCTCGGATTCGAGATCGTCTGCGATGAAGTCGAGCAGCTCGACAATGTGGTTCTTTAGCGCCAGGTGGGACATCGTTTCGCTGGCGGGCGTCCGGGTCTCCGCGAACCGCACCCATTCTTGGACAATCGAATCAATATTGGCGCGTATAAAATCCGCGAGGCGAAGCGGCGTTTCGGATTGCATCGTAACTATGGCCCTAGACATGAGGCTCCTTCCACAATCTTGTGCAGACACGGAAGGCTCTGATTTGTAGCGAAATGCACCCAGCAGTGGAATATACCCCAAAGCTTTGGGATTTTCACCATGAAAAGCACTGGATTTTCGGCCGACCGCGCGGGAAACCGGCTTTCGTTAAGGGCCGTTCGAATTCATCAGCCGGCTTTTCAACCGGCATGATTCCCCCCAGTTCAGACCGGGATGATTGTCGACAGTTTTAAGTCCGCCTGCTCCGGCGCGTAGCGCAGTCCCTGTCGGGGCGGCGCAGCGGTGGAACTGGTGGAGACGATCGATCAGGCCGATGTCGTAGTGGCAGAACCGCACGATCTGGTCGCCGGTCTGCAATTCGGCGATACCGATCAGTTCGCCGATCAGCGCCTCGCTGACGAAGATGCGCTGACCCTGCCACATGATCTCGCCGGAGCTGCGCACGCGCCGCGCCGCGCCTAGTGGTGGCGTCGTGCCAGGGGCCCTAGCAGGCTGTTGAAGAAGTCCGGCATTCAATGGGATTGAAGGCTGCAGTCGTTCGACATGCGACGGCTTCAGCTTTGAGTGCGGATGGCCTCGCTGTCTTGGGGAGCTTCACGCCGCTGCTCCCA
>NZ_FODT01000023.1 GCF_900110435.1 Rhodopseudomonas pseudopalustris | reverse complement strand
AGCAGCATCGCACGCAGCAATCTCTCCGGCGCGATCGAGGGACGGCCGAAAGACGTGTAAAGCGCGTCGAAGTCCCTCGAAAGATCATTCAGCGCAGCATTGGCGAGCCGCCGGATCGTGCGCAGCGGATGGTCGGGCCGAACCCGAGCCTCCAGGTCCACATAGCTGAACAGCGCCCCAGATCGTTCGTCACTTCCCCGCATCGTCTTCCCCTCGAAGCATCCGCATCGAAGGGAATCATGACGAGAGGCCTGCCGCCAGTGCCTTTTTCAACAGCCTGCTAGATCCGGTCAGGCATTTGACGCGTCGAGGCGGTGTAGAGATCGGCGGGAAGCCGCTGGCCGAGCGCTTCGTGCGGGCGCTCCCCGATTGTACAACAAGATTGAGAACACCCAAAAGACCGTCCAGCGCGAGGTTGTGTACGCGCATCATCCCTGGTTTGCGCAGGAGGTCTGGGTTCACGCGGTCATCGCGAAGTGTCTGATGGCGCGTTTTTCCGCTGCTCTTTGGACGGTGCGGAGACAGACCGCTTTCTTGAGATTCCTGCTTGGATGTTCGACCGGGCTTGTTTGTGCCAGCGGCCATGGAACGAAGGATCCGTTTGTCGGCCTGGATGCGCTGATGGCGCTATCCTCACTGCTTGATCTTGTGCTGAAGACGGCCACTCCATCATCGAATCCCGACTTTTGGACGGATGCCGAGCTTCTCGCGATCAGAATCGGGGAGAAGCTCATGTCAGACAAGACGACGTGCGCTCGGGCGAATCAACTCAACCGGCGGCTCGGCGCGCATCAGATAGACCTATTCAGCAGGCCCGCGGGGGCGGCATCGATGCGCCGGCATGGCGGGATCAGCCGGGCGAGACGCAGGATGCGCTGGTAAACCTGATGGCGCAGCTGATACTGGAACATGCGCAGCGTGACCGTGGAGGTCAGCCATGATCACTGACAAGGTTCGGCCCCATCACCTGGAGCGCAAGGCGATCCTCTACGTCCGTCAGTCCTCCGCTCATCAGGTGCTGCACAACCGCGAGAGCAGCGTACTGCAATACGCTATGCGCGATCGGCCGGTCACGCTGGGATGGTCCGAGATAGAAGTCATCGACGATGACCTCGGCCGCTCTGCCGCTGGCGGCGTGCAGCGCGCGGGTTTTGAACGGATGGTAGCAGAGGTCTGCCTCGGCAAGGTTGGTGCGGTGTTTGCGCGAGAGGTATCGCGCTTTGCGCGCCACAGTCGGGATTGGCAGCAACTGATCGAGATGTGCCGCGTCGTCGACACGGCGCTCGTCGATCAGGAAGCGATTTACGCACCTCGGCACGGCAATGACCGGCTACTGCTCGGCCTCAAGGGCAGCCTCAACGAATACGAGCTCGATCTACTGCGTCAGCGCTCGCTCTCGGCCAGATAAGAGAAGGCACGTCGCGGCGAACTGGTGGTGGCGGCCCCGGTCGGCTTCATCAAGGGAGGTGATCGCTACGAGAAGGATCCGGATCGGCGCGTGCAAGAGGCTATCACGCTGGTCTTCGACAAGGTCGCGGAACTGGGCAGTGCGCGTCAAGCGCTGCTGGCTGCACGAACACGATCTCGATCTGCCCGTGAAGCAGCCGGGCGGCGACACGGCTTGGCGCAGGCCAAGTTATGCCTCCATCCACCGGATCATCGAGAACCCGGTCTACGGCGGCTGGCCTGGTCCGCTGTAGCGCTGCGGCCGCAAGCTGACGCTGCGCTACAGCTGCAACCGCGCCTGAATGGACAACGGCGGCCCACATTGCATCGCTTTTGGTGGCTTGCGCGTCGACGATGCGGTCGAGGAAGCGCTTCTCGGAGTGGTGGGACCCGGCGCGATCGCTGCGGCGACGGCAGCCGCGAAGCAAGCCACGCGACAGCGGAATCAGGTGCGCGACGCGCTCGGCCGCGATCTCGAAGCCGCGCGCTACGCCGTCGACCGTGCCTTCCGGCAATATGATGCCGCCGATCCGCCAATCGGCTCGTAGCCGGCGAGCTGGAAGCGCGCTGGAACCGCTCGCTTGCCCGCGTCGCCGAGGTGGAGGGCAAGATCACCGCGCATGACGCCGCCGCGGCGCCGCCGGTCGTCGATCCTTCGACGCTTGGCCTGATAGCCCCGAATCTCAAGGCGGTCTGGGCGGCGCCGACAACCGATGCACGGCTGAAGAAGCGCATCGTGCGTACGTTGATCCACGAGGTCGTGGCCGATATCGACGTCCGAGATCGTTCTCATCGTCCACTGGGTAGGCGGAACTCACAACGAGATGCGGCTGCCGAAGCGACGGCGCGGACAGCGCTACAGTACCCCCGCCAATATCCTCAAGGCCGTACGGCAGCTCGTGATCGTCGCCAGCGACGATCTCATCGCAGGGCTGCTCAACCGTAACGGCTTCAAGACTGGCAACGGCAATCGCTGGACCCGCGAGCGCGTCACTTCCATGCGCTCGAACTACCGGATCCCAGCGTTCAAGGCAGCCATAGACGGCATCGAGCCCTGGCTCAACCTCGGAAACGCTGCCAAACTCCTAAAGGTTGCTCCCAAGCCCCTCCGACTGGCGGCCGAGGCCGGCGAGATCGAAGGTGTCCAACCGCTCTCCGACGGAACCTGGATCTTCGCGCGGTCAGCGCTGACAACAACCGCCGCACAATCCATCACCGAGCAGGCCCGGCAGAATCCAAAATACCCCGCAGGATCGCATCCCGACCAGTTTTGTGCGGGCGTGGTCAAGGCTCAAGAACCAGTGGGTGTTCAAACACTCCGCGCGGAAGCGTCCGTTGAAGGCTTCGATGAACACGTTGTCAGTCGGCTTGCCAGGCCGACTGAAGTCGAGCGTGACGCCATTGGCGTAGGCCCACAGATCGAGGTTGCGGGAGATTAATTCCGATCCCTGATCGACACGGATGGTTTTCGGATAGCCGGTCATGGCGCAGATTTGCTGCAGGGTTTGGACCGCGTTCTCGGCGCGGTAGCTGAAGCGGGGATCCAGCGCCGGCACATAGCGTGAGAAAAGGTCGACGATCGTCAGCACACGAATCCTATTCCCGGTGGCCAGCTGATCATGAACAAAATCCATCGCCCAAGTTTCGTTCGGCTGCGTAGCGTCCTTACGCTCAGCCCGCAGCTTGGCCTTCACCCGCCGTTTGGGCGTTTTGTTGCGTAATTGCAGGCCTAACTCGCGATAGATCCGCCACGTCTTGTTCTGGCCGAGCCGCCACCCCTCGCGTCGTAGAAGCACATGAACGCGCCGGTAGCCGTAGCGGACCCGGGTCTGGCAGATCTCCCTGATTCTGGCTTCCAGGCTGGCCTGTTCGGGTCGTCGCGATTTGTAGTGATAGGTTGAGGTATCGACCTCAAACACCCGGCAGGCGCGCCGGATCGAGACGCCCCATTCACCACAGACCCCGTCTACGAGCTTGCGCTGACGAACAGGCCTCAGATTCTTCGGCGGATGACGTCCTGCAGCATCTCCTTGTCCAGCGACAGGTCCGCCACGATCCGCTTCAGCTTGGCGTTCTCGTCCGCGAGTTGCTTCAGCCGCCGCATCTCGGTCGACAGCAAACCGTCGTATTTCTTCTTCCAGTTGAAATAGGTCGCCCGGCTGATGCCCGCCTTCCGGCAGACGTCCGCCACGGCATGCCATCAGCGCCCTGCTTCAGAATGAACGCCTTCTGGGCCTCCAAACTTCGAAGCCTTCATCGCTCCGCACCTTCCCAGCCGAGGAAGTCTTGCGGGAAAACTCTAGCCAAAAACGGTCCAGTTTTGCGGCCAAGATCAGGAGATATTCGAGAGGCTGCACAGTCCAGAGGTATTCAGAACCATTAACTTTAACGCGCCGCCGGCCTTTGGAACAAGTGAATGACCTTCTGGTTATATTTGACGGAAGTAAATTTCGATCCAGGCTGAGCACGAAATGCCTCTAATGTAGGAGATTTGCATGAAGGACCAACTCGAAGAGCGTATCGACCATCGCACCGAGGAAATGCGGCAGGTGAAGGGCCTGCCGGAGGAACGCCGCGGAGAATTCAGGAAACAGGCGGAGAAGGACGTTAAGGGCGAAAAAGAAACCTACGAGCAGCTGAAATCTGACCCAAGCATCACCACTAACACCTAACATTCACCAGAACCGCCGCCTGGCCACCTGCCGGGGGCGGTTCTTTTTTGCTGCCTTCTTTGACTGCCCGTTGGAGACAGACAACACCTTTCCTGTTGGCTATTCTCTCACGGCAGCCTTCAATCAATCTTGCTTACAATCTTGCAGCAAGCGGTGCCGCCCGAGGCGGCGCTTTTTTCGGCATTAGGTGGCAAGCACCACCAAAACATCGCAACCAATTGAGTTATTTTAAGATTTTTCGTTTACGACTTCCAGTGCGGCTCGACGGGACAGCTTGCTCTTCAAAGTCCGCCATGGCCCCATAGCGACCGAATTTCACAGCGCAGCGAGATGACGCTAAGTGCCAGGAGCAGACAGCCAGGACAATGTCAGCTAAGTTCGATTGCCGGAGCGAGGATCGATGCGTCTGTTCAATAGCCTCGCAGTGTTTGGCGTTCTTATAGCCAGCCAAGCGGCGAGCTTCACGACCATGCAAACCGACATTCACGCCCCCGGACCAAACGGCTTATTGAGCGGCACGATACTCACGCCCAATCCCGCTAAAGGTCCCGTTGTTCTCATCGTGCCCGGTTCCGGCCCAATCGATCGCGATGGCAATGCCGGAAGTTCGGTGAGAGCATCTACTTACCGGCTGCTGGGTGAAGGGCTGGCCGCACACGGAATAGCTAGTGTCCGTATTGATAAGCGCGGTCTCTATGGCAGTCGCGCCGCCGTGGAGGACCCGAATGCAGTGACCATTGACGATTACGCGGACGACGTCAAAGCATTAGTATCAGTCATTCCCCGCCAGGCCGCCGCGCGTTGCGTCTGGGTGCTGGGCCACAGCGAAGGTGGATTGGTCGCCCTGGCCGCTGCTCAGACTGCATCTGATCATTGCGGCGTGATCCTGGTATCGACAGCTGGCCGGCCGCTCGGAGCGGTGCTGTGCGAGCAATTGCGGCGAACCCTGCGAACGCGCCAATTCTTGATGAGTCGCTCTCAGCCATTACTCGCCTCGAAGCTGGTGAACACGTAGACGTCACCGGGATGCACCCCGCATTATTGCCGTTGTTCAGGCCCGAGGTGCAGGGCTTTCTTATCGACGAGTTCTCCCTCGACCCCGCGAAGCTGATTGCTGCTTGCCGCCAACCCATTCTGATCGTGCAGGGCGATCGATCGAGATATCCAGGTCGGAGTTGGAGATGCAGAGAGCTTGAAGCTAGCTAATCCTGCTGCGACCCTCGCTGTTGTCGCGCATGCCGATCACGTCCTCAAGTCCATCGCCTCCGATGATCGCGGCGCCAATCTTGCTACTTACTCCGGCCCTGGGATTCCGTTGGCGCCGGGCATTATCGATGTGATCACTTCTTTCATCGGCGCTTCTCGCAATGTCCGCTGAGGGTCATTCGCGACTGGGCCGAGTGAACGTTAAGTACATCCACTTCCGCTAAGTTGCCAAGACCGGAAGTAGCTGCAGATGAGCCACCCGCCGTCGTCTGACGAGCGATAAGAGGCACTCGCTCCAGCGCCGGAAGATTTGACGCTCACGCCCTGAACGCCGATCGTCACCAGTCGGCATCGGTTGCAGACACAAAGTCGAAAATTGAGAATGCCACGTAAGCGTTTCGCTCACGTTGACTGCCGTTCATTCTGGATCTGACTAGGCTTCCCGGATAAGAGGCCACCATGACCTATCGTTCCCTCATAGCCCTGCGTGGCGAGCGGAAAGACGGCGTATTGCACGCGTCCCGGCTATGATTGGGACCGTCTGATCCGGAGCCGTCGTTCGCCACGCAGATTGTGATCTTCTGCGCTGAGTTTCGAACGAAGGTTGCCCATGTTCTTCCATCATCATTTTCAAGGTGCCGCTCTGACGACCACGGTCGGGGGCTGGTCCATACGCTGACCATGACGCCTCTTTCCAGGGGATGTGCTGATGTCGCAGCACTTCCTCCTTTCCAAAGACGCCCGCGATCTGCCGCTCCAAACGGTCATGCGGATGACCGAGCCTGGTGCCTATCGTTGCTTCAAACGAGCGCGGTGGCACCAAACCAATGACGAGCCGTACTGTCCTGCCTGCGGCAACCTACGGTGTTACGAGCTTGCTCGCGGTGGACGCTTCAAGTGCTCGGCCGAGGAATGCCGCAAGGAATTCACCGTCACCAGCGGCACCATCTTCGCCAGCCGGAAGCTGATGTTCAGGCAGATTCTCGCGGTCATCGCCATGTCGGCGAACGCAGCGAAGGGCAAGGCCGCACTGCAGGTCGCCCGTGAACTCGGAGTTCAGACCAAGACGGCATGGCTGAACCTTATGAAGTTGAGAGAAGCATTGGCCGCAAGACGCGAGCAGATGTTGCTCGAAGACCGTGTGGAAATCGACGGCATGTACCTCGGCTGTCACATCCGGCAGGAGAACCGCAAAGAGGATCGTGAGGATCGACGCAAGATTCAGTCGCCGCAACGTGTGGTCGTGATGGCAGCGCGTGAGCGCCGCTTGATGGGCAAACGTTCGCCCGGGTAACCCCGACCGAGAACGCCGATTGCGCCTGGGACATCGTCCGAACTCACGTGAGCCGCAAAGCTCACGTCCATGCCGACGAACATCTTGCATATGATGAACTCTGTGGCCTCAATCCGCTCACCCGGGTGAACCCTTCGGAGGCCTACCAGCACGGTCTTGGCGTTTCGACCAACGTCATCGAGAGCTTCATCTCTCGCATCAGGCGCTCATACCGCGGGATCCACCACCGCTTCTCGATGAAGTACCTCGACTGGTACGCAGCCGAACTGGCCTGGCGTGAAAATCGCCGGCGGGCCGGTAATCGTGGACAAGTGATCGAGATGCTTCAGCGCGCTTTGGCACATCCGACGTCGCGCAATCTCTGCGGATACTGGTAAGGAAACAAGCCGGACGATCTTGTGTGGACGGGTTAGGCGGCAACTCTCCAGAGAAATGCCCGGCCGACAATGTGCGGGCGCTGTTCGACAATGGCTGGCTGCATTTGTTCGCGCTCGATGAGGCAGGACGGATGGCCTGGCGCTACGCGGGCGATCTGCAATGGAGCGCGATGAG
>NZ_FODT01000002.1 GCF_900110435.1 Rhodopseudomonas pseudopalustris | reverse complement strand
TCGCCAAGGTCAAGTTGCGAGGCCGCGACCGGGTCGACGCCGCCTTCAACCTGGCGCTGGCGGCTTACAATCTGATCCGCCTACCAAAGCTCCTGGGAGCAGCGGCGTGAAGCTCCCCAAGACAGCGAGGCCATCCGCACTCAAAGCTGAAGCCGTCGCATGTCGAACGACTGCAGCCTTCAATCCCAATGAATGCCGGACTTCTTCAACAGCCTGCTAAACGACGCCGCGCGCGCGATCGTCGCCGATCGACACCAATTGTCGACACTCGCTAATATGCCGTAGCGATCGATCTGGCCTCCATTATTTGAAGCTTTCTAAACACCACGCCCCTCTTTGGAATTGAAGTAGTGACACTCCGCTCAAATACGAGTCTGAATCGCCAATTGTTTGCGTTAGCGCAACCAGCCTCCAGGCAACGACTTGTAGGCTCAACGCCGATCGAGAAAGCCTGACTGCCATCGAGATCAAATCCTGACGAGAAAGACGCAATTGTTGCCGCGCGCGGATCAATCCCAGCGCGGCAAATTCGCACGAATTGCCGTCTCCTCACATTTGATTCGGTCGATTTAGATCGACTCCAAGCAGCGCCGAGCCGGCACAGATGTCAGTGAACGATCAGGGGTATTGGAATGAACGTCGTTACACATGCCGAGGCCGTCGTCGTCGCGGGTCGGGACCAGCGAGGAGTTGGCCGGAGACGACTGCTGGCAATTCCTGCGGCGCTGCTGCTGTCGTCAGTCAGCCATGCCTGTCTGGCGCAATCGGCAACACCGGGATCGACGATCAGCCTAGAGACGATCGTGGTCGAGGAGTCGCGACGGCCGGTCCGACCACCGGCGCGCGCGCGAACCTCGCTACCCACGCGGCCGATGGCGCCGGAGCCGGCGCTGACCAATCTTTCCGAGCAGGCAGCCGACAAGGTCCGCAACCGCTTCACTGTTCTGCCCGGCGGCGTCGCGCTCGTTCCCCAGCAGGACTACGCCAACGCCGGCAATCCGACGCTGGCGGCGGCATTGAGCGGCGTCCCTGGCGTCGTTGTGCAAAGCTTTTTCGGCGGGAACGACCAGCCACGAATCCAGATTCGCGGCTCCGGCCTTCAGCAGAACCCGGTCGAGCGAGGCGTTCTCGTACTTTTCAACGGGTTGCCGATCAATCGCGCTGACGGCTCCTATATTGTCGGTTTTGCCAATCCTCGGCAGGCGGAGTCGCTCGAGGTGTATCGCGGCTATATGGCCAATCGCCTCGGCGCGACCGTGCTCGGCGGCGCCATCAATTTTGTCTCACCGACGGGCTCGACCCAACCAGGATCGCAACTCACCGTCAGCGGCGGCAGCTTCGGTCAGATCAACACCAGCGGGCAGACCGGATTCAAGAAAGACAATGCCGACGGTCTGCTGCAATTCGACACGGGCCATCGCAGCGGATTCCGGGACTACAACTCGTCGGAACGTGTGAGCGTCAACGGCAATGTCGGCGTGGCGCTCTCCGAAAACGTCAGGACCCGGGTCTTCATGGGCTATACCGACCTCGGTTTTGACGTCGCGGGTCCGTTGACCAAGAATGCGCTATACGCCAACCCGCGGCAGGTCGCCACCGGGCCGACAGTCAATGCGGGCACCTCGATCAATCCGGGCCCCAATGTCGTCCGCGACAAGCCCCGGCGGGACGCGAGCCAGTTCTTGGTCGGCAACCGCACCACGGCGACGTTCGACGCGCATCTGATCGATGTCGCGTTCGGTTACACCTACACCGACGACACCTTCCGTTTTCCGATCTCTTCGGGTGTTCGCACCACGAAGGGCGGCGATTTCACCGGCCTGCTGCGCTACGCCTACAACCCGGTCGACGCGCTGCTGCCGCTGTTCGAAACCACCGCGCAATACACCGTCGGCTCGGCCGACCGCGGCAATTTCCTCAACCAGGGCGGTCAGACCGGCGCACAATTCGGCGCCAGCGAGCTGCGCGCGCAGACGCTGGCGTTGTTCGCCGGCGCCAATCTGCCCGTGTGGCAGCAGTTCGTGTTGTCGCCGGGAATCTCCTACGCCTACGCCACCCGCGACAATGACGATCAGTACAGTCTGGCGCGCCGGTCGACGATTGCCTACAGCCCGGCTTCACCAGCCACCCTGCTGCCGAACGGCTCGGTGCCGACCCAGGACACCAGCTACTCGCGCAGATATTCCGGCTGGAGTCCGAGCCTGGCGCTGTCCTATCGTCCCGATGCGTTGCAGACCTTCTTCATCGCCGGCAGTCACAGCTTCGAGCCGCCGACGCATGACGACTTGATCGCCACCGTGAACGGCACTCCGAATTCCAGTCCCGGCCGTCCCAATCCGGCCAATCCGGCATTTGTGTCCGCGGCGTTCGCGACGCCGAACCTCAAGGCGCAGACCGCCAACACGGTCGAAGGCGGCTGGCGCGGCCGTGCCGACCGCTTCTCCTGGGATGTGGTCACTTATTACTCGTGGGTTGACAACGAGCTGCTCTCGCTGCGCGACGTCACCGGAGCTTCGCTTGGCGCCATCAATGCCGACCGGACGACGCATTTCGGCGTCGAACTCGGCGCCGGCGTCAAGATCACGGAGCGTTTGTCGGGCCGCATTGCCTACACCTACCAGGACTTCCGTTTCGTCGACGACTCCTTGCGCGGCAACAACCGGCTGGGAGGCGCTCCGCCTCATCTGATTTATGCTCAACTGCAGTTCCAAGCGACCGATGCGTGGAAGATGCAAAGCGCGGTGCGCTGGAGCCCGGCGAAGGTTCCAGTCGACAACATGAACACGCTCTATGCCGATGCCTATGCGGTCGTCGATCTACGCAGCGAATACCAGATCGACAAACACTTCCGCGTGTTCGGCGAGGTCACCAATCTTTTCAACAAGACTTATGCCTCCTCGACGCTGGTCGTCGATCAGGCGCGCGCGGATCAGGCGGCGTTCCTGCCGGGCGATGGTCGGGGATTCTATGCAGGAATCAAAGCGACGTTCTGATCGAAAGGGAGAGTTCGTTTTCCGTAGAAGCGTGATGATCCCGCGCTCCGCTTTGATTGATGACACAACGACAACAGGAGGCGTTTCATGACTGCGCCCATCAGCCGACGAAGGGTCCTCGCTGCCGCAGGCGCGTGCGCGGCGCTGCCGCTGTGGCCGAACCACGCCTCTGCCGCTGCGCTGCGGGAAATCGTGCTCACCGGTCCGCCGGCGGGGCCTTCGATCACACTCGCTCATGCCGTGGCCACTGGCGCGGTGTCATTTCTCGCGGACAAGACGACGTTCAGGGCGTGGCGCGATCCGGACGAGATGCGCGCCGGGCTCACCTCCGGCACCATGCCGCTCGTCATCATGCCGACGGCTGCGGCGGCGAATCTCTACAATCGCGGTCTCGGCATCCGGCTCGTCAACGTCATGACCCACGGATTGCTTTACGTCATTGCCGCCGATCCCTCGCTGAGCAGTTTCCCCGCGCTCAAAGGCAAGCGTCTCGCCGTCCCCTTCCGCAACGACACGCCCGAATTCCTGTCGAATATCCTGCTGCGAAGCCACGGGATGGAAGCCGGCAGGGATCTGCAGGTCAGCAGTACCGGATCGCCGATCGAGGCCATCCAGCTTCTGCTCGCCGGACGCATCGATGCCGCACTGGTTCCCGAACCTGCCGCCACCGCTGCCATCCTGCGCGGCAAGATCGCAGGCCAGGTGATCCATCGCGTGATGGACGTGCAGGCCGAATGGGCAAAAGTGGCGGGCGGATCGTCGATCCTGCCGCAGGCGGGGCTTGCCGTCACCACCGCCTTCCAGGCCGCAAACCCGGCTCTCGTGACACAGCTGCACGAGGCGCTGGTCAAGGCGACCGCGGAGGTCAATGCAGCCCCCGCCGTCGCCGCCGGCCATTCCGCCGCTTACTTCGAATTGCCGCTGCCGATCATCCAGCAGGCGATTCCGCACTCCAATCTCGTCTGCGTCGCCGCCCGCGACGCCCGCGCCGACCTCGAGCATATGTTCACAAGCGCCGCGGGCGCCGATCTCGCCATGTTGGGCGGTCGATTGCCCGACAAGGACTTCTACTTGTGACCGTGCCGGGCCTCGTCTCCGATCGCTCGCTTGCAGCGCTTCGTTTCCTCTGGGGCGGCTGGGCCGGCGTCGCGGCGCTCGCCTTGCTCGCCGCACTCTGGCAGGCCGGGCACGAAGCCTATGGCGACTTCATCCTGCCTGCCCCGCTGGCGACGCTGTCGGCGGCCGGCACGATCCTCACGGACCCGCACAACTGGTCGACCGCGCTGGAGACGATCCGACGTGCCTTGCAGGGATTTGTTTTGGCGACGGTCCTGGGAACGACACTCGGGTTGATCGCCGGCTATTCGGCCGCCACGTTGCGGCTGGCGCGGCCGCTGTTGACCGTCATCCTCGGCGTGCCGCCGATCGCCTGGATCGTGCTGGCGATGATCTGGTTCGGCTCGACCGACGGAACCGTGCTCGTCACCATCGCGATCGCCGCCACGCCGCTGATGTTCGTCGGCGCGGCCGAGGGGGTGGCCAGCCGCGACCGCGGTCTCGACGACATGGCCAAGGCGTTCGGCGCCAGCGGCTGGCAACGTGTCAGGACAGTCGGCATGCGCCATGTCGCCGCTCACGTCTTCCCTGCCCTCACCATTTCGCTCGGCTCGGCCTTCAAGGTCGCGGTGATGGCGGAACTGCTCGCCAACACCGGCGGCATCGGCGGCGCGCTGGCGCGCGCCAGATCCAACCTCGATGTGGCGACGGCGCTGGCCTGGGTGATGATCGCGGTTGGCGCTCTCATCGCGGTCGAATACGGCGTCGTGCATCCGATCAGATCGACTTTTGAACGCTGGCGCGAGGCCGCCCGACCCTGGGGCGTGAAGCGATGAGCACGCTGAAGCTCAACGGCATCGGCCATGCCTATCTCGGCCGCACCGTACTGGACGCGGTCGATCTTGCGATCGAGCCGGGCGAGCTGGTGGCGCTGGTCGGTCCATCCGGCTGCGGCAAGAGCACGCTCGCGCACATCGCTGTCGGGATCGTCGATCCGCTGCGGGGCCGTGTGACGCGCGACTACACCCGCCACGGCATGGTATTTCAGGAGCCGCGGCTGATGCCGTGGGCGACCGCGGCCGACAACATCGCCTACCCGCTGCGCCTCGCCGGCGTTTCGCGGGCGGAGCGCCGGGAACGGGTGCTTGTTGCCGCCGACAAAGTGGCGCTCGACCGTGACGACCTTGGTAAATTCCCGGTCGAACTCTCCGGCGGCATGCGACAGCGAACGGCGATCGCCAGAGCCCTGGTGGTGGAGCCGGACTTCGTGTTTTTCGACGAGCCCTTCACCGCGCTCGACCAGGCGCTGAAGCGCCGCATGCAGGACCTCGTGATCGCCGCAGCGACCGCACAAGCCTTCGCGGCGCTGTTCATAACCCACGATCTGATCGAGGCGGTCCGGATCGCGCACCGCATTGCGGTGCTCGATCTGCATGGCCGCGGCATCGCCGGCCAACGTCGCTTGCCGGGGACGCCCGGGCTGCGCGAAGATCGCGTGGTGTTCGAGACGGTTCAGCAATTCCTGAACGACGACCCGCTGTTCTGCCATATCAACGATGTCGACGAACGGAACGTGGCATGACGGTCGCATTCGGGACAGATACCCTCGCGGGATATCGCATGCCGCTTCTCCGAATTCTGGGCGACGAGGGATTTCGTATCTTCTTTCCGCTCGCGGCGTTGCATCTGGCGCTTTCGCCCGTGCTCTGGACGCTGCTTCATGGCCTCGACCTGCCGTTAGCAAGGACGATGCCGGCCGGCATCTGGCATGCACAGGAGATGCTGATCGGCGGCTTCGGCGCCGCCCTGATCGGGTTCATGACCACCGCTGTCCCGGAATGGACGGATACCAGGCGTCTCCAGAACGGCCCTCTGTTCGTTCTTGCCGGCCTATGGGCAGGCCCGCGGATTGTCGGCCTGCTCGGCGCCGACATGCTGACACCGGTCGCGGCCTTGCTGGACGCCGCCTGGCTGTTTGCCCTTGTGCTCTATCTGCTCACCGTCTCGTGGCGCAAGCGGACCACGCGGCTGCTGGCCTTCGCGGGCTGGATCGCGACGCTGCTACTGGCAAGTCTGGCCTTGCGCTTCGCCTTCTGGATGTCGGATCTGGCGCTCGTGCAGACGATGACCCGCGTTCTCACGCTCGTTTGGTGCGGTCTGCTGGGGCTTGCGATCGCGCGTATCACGGTCCCCGTCACCAATCTCGTGCTCGACCCCAGCGAACAGACGTCACCCTACCGGCCGCATCCGGGCCGTCTCAATCTCGGCGCGGGGCTTGCCGCGATCGCGATCGCGGGCGAGTTGCAGGGATTGTCCCCGGCGGTCTCGGGCTTTCTGTGGATCGCGGCCGGAGCGGCGTTCATGGACCGCGTGACCGAGTCCTTCGTCGGCCGGGAGATGTGGCGGGCCGAAATTCTCGCGCTCGCCGGCTCCAGCGCGCTCACCGGCGCGGGGCTGTTGCTGGTCGGCGGGGGCCGGCTCGGGCTACCGATTGCCGAGACCAACGCTCTCCATGTCGTCACCATGGGCGGGCTTGGGCTGGGCGTGTTGTCGGTATTCTGCATCGCCGGCCTGATGCATACCGGCCGAACGCTGCCTTTTGGCCGCCCGGCGAAAGCAGCACTGTTGGTGCTGGTTGTAGGCTTGGTGCTGCGCGTTGCGCCGGACTTCGGCGGGCTAAGCCTGCCCGGACCGGCGCATGGTTTGGCGTCGCTGACCTGGGCATCGGCCTTTCTGATCTGGCTCTTGGCCTACGGGCCGTCAATCGCGGATCAGAGAACAATCGGATCCCGCACATGCTGAGCAGAACTTGAAGCGGTAACCACGATGGCGATGCAGCATTTCTGGACCGGACCAGCCCTGTTCTCTTACGGCTTTCGGCCGTTCTTCCTGTTCGGAGCTCTCCACGCCGCTCTGATGGTTGGGCTTTGGGTGCCATGGTATCTCGGCTTCATCCATCTGCCGAGCGCCTTTCCGCCGGTCGTTTGGCACAGCCATGAATTGCTGTTCGGCTATGTGCCGGCCATCATGGCGGGATTCCTGCTCACCGCGGTCCCCAATTGGACGGGCCGCCCTCCGATCGTCGGCTGGCCGCTGATCGGCCTGTTCGCCCTGTGGCTTCTCGGCCGGGCCGGCGTCGCCCTGTCGAACCTCTCCCCGCCGGCCGTCGTCGCGACCTTCAGCCTTGCCTTCCTGCTCGCGCTGTTCGCTGTTCTTGCCCGCGAGATCGTCGCGGCCAAGAATTGGCGCAATCTCAAGCTGCTCGCCGGCATCGGCGTGCTGACGCTGGCGCAGGCACTGTTTCACTACGAGATCTGGCGCTATGGTCGCGCAACCTATGGGGATCATCTGGCCCTGGCCGCGGCCCTCACGATGATCATCATCGTCGGCGGCCGCATCGTGCCGAGTTTCACCGGCAACTGGTTGAAACAGGAAAATCCCGGTGCGCTGCCCGCATCGCCGGGGCCGTTCGACCGGGTTGCGGCGATTGTCGGGATTGCCGGATTGCTCGCATGGGGCGGCGCTCCGTCTATCCCAGCGGCCCACACGGCCGTTGCCGGCCTCCTGCTGATCGCTGGACTGCTGCAGGGGATACGGCAATTGCGCTGGCGCCCGGAGCGCACGCTAGCCGAGCCGCTCGTCGCGGTGCTGCACCTCGGTTATGCTTTTCTTCCGCTGGGTTTCCTGCTGGCAGCCTACGCGCTGTGGACCGCGGAGAAGTCCGCCGCAACCGCCGCGACCCATGCCTGGACCGTCGGTGCCATCGGCTTGATGACACTCGCTGTAATGACCCGCGCGATCCGCGGCCACACGGGGCATCCGCTGACCGCACCGTTCGGAACGATAGTGATCTACGCACTGATGGCCACCGCAGCCGCAACTCGCATCACCGCAGCGCTCTTGCCCGAGACGGCCTTTGTCGTGCTCAGTCTTTCGGGCGCAGCCTGGGTGGGGGCGTTCGTGCTGTTCGCCAGCCTCTACGGGCCGATGCTGCTCCGGCGGCCCGCGATGCAACGTTGAACGAATGTTGCGGCTGTGCATTGGTCGCAGCCTTTGCCGCTCGCTCGGCAGATTTTCCTAGCGCCCGGCTGCACGCAAGTTGGTGGTGGAGCCGAACTGCGACTTCGCGCCGTCTTCGAATGAACGATGTTCGTTACCCCGTTCTAACTGGAACCTATCCTAAGTGCATCGGCACCAGATCGGGCGACGTCACGGGCGCAGCACACTCGACGCGGTTCCGGCCATTCAGTTTGGCGCGATAGAGGGCGTTATCGGTGCGCGCCAAAAGGCTCTCGACAGAGTCGCCCGCGACGTACTCACCGACACCGAAACTGCAGGTGATAGCGCCGACCGACGCGAAGGCAGACTGAGCGGCGGCGCGCCTCAGCTTCTCGGCGACCAAGGCGGCAGTCAGGCCATCGGTGGCGGGAAGCACAAGGACGAATTCCTCTCCACCCCATCGCGCCAAAAGATCCGTCTGCCGGATCCCCGCTGAAAAGATCGCAGACAATTGGACCAGGACCTGGTCGCCGGCCTGGTGGCCGTGTACGTCGTTGACCTCTTTGAAACGATCTATGTCACACACGATCAAGGAGAACGCGGTCCCGTAGCGCTGGGCGCGGGCCAGTTCGTGGGCGATGACGACGTTGAACTTCGCCCGGTTGTAAAGTCCGGTGAGCGGATCCGTATTCGCCTTGACCTCAAGACTATCGGCGAGCGTCTGCAGGTCACTGCGGCTTTGCATTTGAACGCTATCGCGGACGCCGTGCTCCTTTCCGAGGAAGTGAAACAAGGCAGTCAGGGCCAATTGCAGGGTAATGATGATGCCAAGAAATCGGCTTGCAAACATGCCTGCCAGCGGAGTGACAATCAGCATGGACCATTCGGTTTTGGGGATGGCGCTTCTCATCACGTAGCTACGGCGACCGTTGAACATCGTCCAGGCGGCGTCGGTGATCTCGCTTGCGAGCATCGGCGCTCCAATCGGGGCCCCGAATTTCTCGGCAATCGTCGCTTTAGCGCCGATCGGCCACAAGCCGCGATTCAGGGTGCCGGGCCGATTGCTCAGCATCACCACGCCATTGCCGTCAACGAAGAAAAACGGTCGATCGAAGCTTTGCAGGCTGGTACTGAGCTTCACGAGAGACTTTTTCAGCATCGCAACGCCCACCACCGTTTCATCCTCACGGCGGATTGGATAACTTGCGACGGAGCCGGGCGGACCGCCCTCATTGTCTTGGACAAATTCACGTCCTGCCCCACCCGCCATCGCAACCCTGAAATACAATGCGGTGGCAGCATTGGGTGCCCCCAACAGTCCGAACTCCCGGTCGGACGAAGCAATGACTGCGCCCGACAGATCCAGGATCTGTCCGAGCGTCGCGCCCGAGGCTTCGACATTGCGACCGAGCACGGTTTGCGCACGTTCAGCTTCGCCGCCGCCCGTGAGCAGTGAATGCACCGCTCGAGATCCGGACAGCGCCTTCACCATCGCATCGACCGTGGCAGTCTCTCCGTCGAGTCGGCTGACCAGCAGTTTGAGATCGCCTTGCGCTTCAGTCTGGATGTTCTCCTTGTAGATATCGCCCAGGAAATTCGTCAGCGCCCAGCCTCCGGCAAAAATCACAGCGAGCGCCGCGAGCGTCGTCAAAAAATGCCGTTGCAAATAAGCGGTGTATAGATTCGATCCAACAGCAACGGTCTGCAGCCTTCCCCAGACCGACCACATCATCACTGCCAATGCGGCGGCCAACAGTCCGCGCACGAGCTGAATCGGCACGCCGGTGAGTGTCACAAACCAGTTCTGGTTCAGCGTGTTGGCAGGCCAGAAATCTCCGGCCGGAACAATGAGGCCCGCGGCAAATCCATATAGTGCAAAGCAGGCTGCAGCGCACAGCACCAACGGTCGCGAGAGGATCTCCAGGGTTCGGGCCCGGATTATCATGACCACGCAGGTGCCGAACGCGCCAGGCGCACCGAGCAGGTACCGTGCCAGAATATTCGCGCTGACCTGCCCGTTGACGACACCGGTCGCGACAACGGCCATCAACAAAGGAACATAGATCCAACGGCCGGGCATCGGAGCTCCGAGCCGGATTGCTGCCAGCCGCGCGAACTCCAGCGGAAATAGATAGGAGGCCGACATCACTGTGGTTCGAAACGCCTGAAAGGCGGGCCCGTCGTCAACGATCAGCGCGGTAAGGTCGAGCCATTCGCTGCCGCCATGGACGAGACCGAACCATCCGAGCAAATCGAACCTTGCAGCTTTTCCTACCGCGCCGCGAGCGATCGAAAAGCACACGGCGCCGAGCAACATGAAGGCAAGGCCGTAGAAAAAGAAGATAAAATCGAGTTGGGTCGCAAGAAAAAGACCCATTTGTTCGCGCACCGCGTGATCCAGAATTCGGGGAAAATCGGTCCAGCACCGAAGAACACTGGAGCAAACTTGTTAACAGTTCAGCTATCGAAAACAGGTTCCGATTCTGGAACAGAAGCGCCCGAGGCTGGCACGCCACTGGATAGTGCGTCTGTACTTTGGAGTGAGCGTCTGGACGGCGTTCAAATTGAGACCTCGGACGACGCGCAAAGACGTGCTAGCACTGCCGAAACCTCTCCGTTGTCTTCGGGTCACCAATTATTTCGGTGATAACATCCTCAAACTGGTGCTCATAAATACCTCTCTTCGGGAGCTTGGATCAAGGACCTCGACGATCTCCTGATTGTTTCCGAAACATGATGACCACCTGCTCGCGACGCTCGAGGTCGTTCGCGTATTAAATGCCGGCCTTTACGAGAGAAGCCTACTGGTGCCGCGACGATCAGTTCGCCGCCACGCGCTTTCTCGCGGCGAGGCCGGGCGGTTGGCGCAAGAGGGGCAGGCTTTTACCAGTTCAGGCGGCCCACCACCAAAACTGCACGCTGCCCCTAAGCTCCGGCTTGAGGCTATAGCCTTGAAGATCAATGGTGCCTGCCACCTATCAGACAGCGAGCTGCTCGCTTCAGGCTCGCAGAAGTTGAGTGTCTGCAGCGGCTTCCTGCTTGACCGCCTCGTCCGGCGCATCCGCGAGCCGAAGAGGGAAGCCTGATCAAATGCACGCTTGCGTTCGCTGCGCGAAGAGGCGCTTCATGAACTACGCGTTGACGCAGACCGATCGCGCTCATCACAATTCAAGCTGCGAGCACGACTCGCTCTCCATCCGCTCTCACGATCCACGCCTCCACATTCGGCCGCCTCTCCATGATCTCTTTGATGCGCGCCGGCGGCAGCAGGCTGAAGGCGGTCGACAGTGCGTCGGCTTCGGTGGCGGTCGGGGCGATCACGCTTACCGAGCGATACAGCGCGGGGCTGCGGCCGGTGGCGGGATCGAACAAGTGGGTGAAGCGGCCGCTGTCGTCGAAGCGGAAACCGGCACCGGCGCTGGTGGCGACGGCGCGGTCGACCAGATCGATGCTGCCGGTCAGGGCGCCGGGCTGCGTGGCATCGTCAAGCCCGACGCGCCACGGTCGGCCATCCGGGCGCGCGCCGAGCGCGCGGATCTCACCGATATCGATCAGCGTGGTCGACAGGCCGGCGTCGCGCAGCAGCTCGGCGACGCGGTCGGTGGCAAACCCCTGAGCGATGCCGTTCAGCGTGATCGCCGCGCCGCGCTTCATCAGCGCCACGCGGTCGGTGCCGATTCGCAGCCCGTCATGGCCGACCCTGGCGAGCGCATCGGCCAGCGCCGGCTGCGACGGCCCATCGGGATCCGGGTGCGCCGAAAAATGATCCTGATACAACCGCCACAATGGCTGCACGGTGGGATCGAAGGCGCCGTTGGTGAGCTCTGCAAACTGCCGCGACGCGCGCAGTAGCGCGACCATCTGCGGATCGGGACCGATCAGCAGGCCGCTGCGATTGAGCTCGCAGATCGCGGAGTCGGGCCGATACAGGCTGAACTGCTGCTCGAGCTGTCGTACCATGGCGACGCACTGCGCGATCAGCCGTTCGGCGACGGCGCGATCCGGATGATGGATCTCGATCGACGCCTGCGCGCCCAGCGCCGACCCTTGCCAGCGCAACAGCTGGTCCGCCCGCGCGCCGCGGACGCCGGCCAGCATTGTCGCGCCGAGGGCGGTCGCCGCGATCGCGATCATGCGCCGGCGCGTCAGCGAAGAATGCGGCATGGCGGCCTCGTCAGTTGATGGTGGAATGCGCCTGATGGTCGCCGCTGTGGTCGGCGGCGCTGTCGCTGCCGAGCACATAGGACGATGGGATTTCCTTGAACGACACGATCCGGCCGCCATGCTCCGCAGCGAAGGCCTCCGCCGCGGCCGGCTCGGCGAACGGCACGGCCTCGGCGGCGCCCATGCCGCCCTGTCGGCGGCTGCCGATCACATAGAGCGCCTTGCGGGCATCGATCCAGTTGTCGGCGCCCGGCTCGTCCCAGCTGCCCTTCGCCATGTCGGAGACATAGATCGCGCGGATGTCGCGCGGCTGATCCGGCATCAGGGTGAACGCCACAGTGTCGCGCACCGAGGAGAACCAGAACGGATCGATCCGGCTGCCGGTGATGATCTGCCCTTTCGGCCCGGGATGCTCCATCAGGTTCATGCCGCAGAACACCCCCATCGCGTCACTGTTCAGCGCCACCGGCGGCGGCATTTTGCCGACGCTGGCGTCCTGATTGCAGCCCGCCAGCGCAAAGGCGGCCAGCATCGCGCAGACGATTCGAAACATCATAGCTCCCTCCGTCCGAATGCCAGGATCGCCAGCCCGAGCGGGGCGACGATCCAGCCGATGAGACCGAGCAGCAGCGCGCTCAGGCCGATATGGGCCGTGCCGGCGAGACCGGCCATCCCGGAAAACTGGCTGACATTGGATCCGACCAGATTGCTCAGCCGGTACAGGTCGGTCGGATTGAGAAACAGCAGCGCATTGAGCACCGACGCGGTGATGACGCGGCCCTGGTCGACCACCAGCAGCCCGAGCAGCGCGGAGTCGAACAGCAGCACCATCAGCAGCCAGACGCCGACCGCGGCGCCGGCCGCGGTGCCGCGGTCGCGCACCAGCGCGCTGATCAGATAGCCGATCGCCACGAAGGCAGCGCCGAGCAGGACCGAGCTGCCGAGCATCGCCGCGAAGGCGATCCAGCTGGCCGCCAGCACCGAGGCGCCGGTCAGCGCCAGCGCCAGCCCGGCGGCGCCGTAGCCGACCAGCGTGGCGAAGCCGAGGATCGCCACATGGCCGACGAATTTTCCCAGGATCACCTGGCTGCGGCCGACCGGATAGCTCAGCAGCAGAATCATGGTGCCGCGCTCCATCTCGCCGACCACCGCGTCGTGCGAGATCAACAGCGCGATCAAGGGCACCAGGAAGATCGTGAGGCTGGACAGGCTGACGACCACAACGTCGAGCGCGCCGGCGCCGACTTGGCCGGTGGGGGCGCTGCCCAAGAAGGTCAACGACAGCGCCAGCGCGGCCAGCAGCAGTGTGGTTGCCAGCACCCAGCGGTTGCGCAGGCCTTCCTGGATCTCCTTGGCGGCAATGATGGCGATCGTCCTCATGCCGCGTCCTCCTGGCGCTGCAGGAAGTGCGCATACAGATCGTCGAGCGTCGGCGCGGTGACTTCGATATCGCGCACGCGCGGATCCGCGGCGGCGAGCCGCAGCAGATGCATTTTGCTGGCGTTGCTCTCGACCAGAACGACGTCGCGCAGCGCCGCCGCGTCGCCGCCCGTCGCCCAGGCCGGCGGCGCGCCGCCCGGCTCGCGCAGTATCGCGACACGGATCGGTAGTTGCGAGATCTCGCGCAATTCCTCCATGGTGCCCTGCGCCGCCAGCAAGCCTCGGTTCATGATCAGCACGTGCTCGGCGCGATCCTCCAGCTCGTTCAGCGCATGCGACGAGATCAACACGGTGGCGCCATCGTCGCGCAACTCGTCCAGGATTTCATAGAAGGTCTGGCGCAGCGCCGGATCGAGCCCGGTGGTCGGCTCGTCGAGTAGCAGCACCTTCGGTCGGCCGAGCAGCGCCTGCGCCAGCCCGAGCCGCTGCCGCATGCCTTTCGAATAAGTGCCGACCCGACGATCCGCCGCGGCCGAGAGTCCGACGCGATCCAGCACCGGCCATGCGCTGGCCGGCTTGACCTGCTTCAGCCGGGCATAAAACGCCAACGTTTCGCGCCCGGTCAGCGCGGCGTTGAAAGCGACATTCTCCGGCAGATAGCCGAGCTGACGTCGTCCGGAAAACTCACCGGCGGCGGGATCCTCGCCGAGCACCGCGACGGCACCCCGATCGGCGCGGATCAGTCCCAGCATCAGCTTGATCAGCGTGGTCTTGCCGGCGCCGTTGTGGCCGACCAGCGCGTTCAGCCGCCCCGGCCGCAATTCGAACGACACGCCGCGCAGCGCGCGGACGCTGCGAAAGCTCTTTTCGACGCCGGCCACCTTGACGCTGGCCGTCATGGCGCGCGCTCCGACGCGGTGGGTTTCGGCGGCGGTGCGATCAGCGGCCTTGTGTCGACCACGCCGCCCGGATACAGCGCCGGAAACTGGCTCTGCGCCCAGCGCAGAACCTGAACCGCCGGGCTGTTGATCAGCACTTTGGCGGCCGGCGCGGTCCACAGCACGCGATCGACCAGATCATTCGGCCGATAGGCGGTGTCCGCAATGCCGTCGCCATCGAGATCGAATGCCGGGTTGTCGCTCCAGTAGTTGCCGCGGCCGCCCTTCGACCAGTCCAGATCCCGGGTGCCGACATATTTCACCTGGTTGCGGTTGCCGACAAAAGCATTGCCGGTGACGCTGTTGCCCTCGGAGCCGGCGGTGAAATGCACGCCGATGCCGCAGCGCTCGAACCAGTTGTCGTGGAAGCGGTTGTGGTTGGCGTTATAGATGAACACGCATTTCTGCGGCCCCTCGCGCGCCGGCTCGGCCGATCGCGGTTCGGGCATCATGCCCTTCTCGTCGCCGGCTGCCTCGTCGCGCGCGTTGCCGCCATTGTTCAGCGCGCCACCGATCACGTGGTTGCCGGAGATCTCGGACCGATTGGCGTAGTTGAACAACAGCCCGTAGTCGCGATCACGATCCGAGATGTTGCCGGTGATCTTCAGGCGGTTGGAGAACATGATGGCGTAGCCGCCGTGATTGCCGGCCGAGAGATTGCCGGACACCTCGCTGTCGTTGGTGTACATGTAGTGCACGCCGAACCGGACATTTTCGAAACGGTTGTTGATGAAGCGATCCTTGCTGCTGGTGATGGTGAAGATGCCGTCGCGACCATAACGGATGGTATTGCCCTCGATGGTCACGTGCGGCGCGTTCCACACCGAGACGCCGTTACCGGCCTCGTTGAGCCGGATATCGCGCATGCCTTCGATCACATTGCGCTCGACCCGCGATCCGCTGGCGCCGTGGACATAGACGCCGAACAGGTTGCCCTCGAACCGATTGTTCTGGATCAGCGCCCGCTCCGCGGTCTTCTGCAGGAAGACGCCGGAATCCATGCTTTGCAGGTCGCGACCCGAGCCCTTGATGGTGATGCCGCGGACCGTCACGTCGGGCGCACTGACGGTGACGACGCTGCCCTGGCCGTTGCCGACGATCGCCGCGCCCTTCTGCCCGGACAGCACCACGCGGCGCGCGATGGTGATCGCGCCATTGTGGTTGCCGGGCGCGAGCTCGAGCACGTCGCCGTCGGCGGCGCGATCCAGCACGCCCTGCAGCGGCTGATCGGGCGCGACGCCGATGGTTTCCGCGACTGCGGACCCGCAGGCGCCGAAGGCGAGAATTGCCATCGGAATGAGACGCGACCAAAGCGACACGTGAGGTCCTCGGAGTTTGTTCAAGTTAAGATCAGCGAAAGGAACGGGCGCTGGCCGCGGCGTCGGGCAACTCACCTCTCCCCGCTTGCCGGGAGAGGTGGAGTCAGCGCTCGCGACATACGTTCGGATACTGCTTTCACGATCAGTTTCTGCTTTCTTGCGACGACGCAATCCAGGGCTCCGCATGTTGCTGCTGGATTGCTTCGCTGTCGGGCGGCGCGTACGCCGCCCTCGACTCGCGATGACGTTCTCAGGCCGTCTTCGGCTCGACGAACATGCGGCCTTTCATTTCCATATGCATGGCATGGCAGAACCAGGAACAGTAGTACCAGTACACGCCTGCCTTGTCGGCGGAGAACGACACCGACGCGGTGGCCTGCGGCGCCACTTCCATGTTGATGTCGTAGTTCACGATCGAGAAGCCGTGGGTGAGATCCTCGACGTCGTCGATGTTGGTGACGTAGACGGTGACCTGATCGCCCTGTCGGACCTGAAATTTTTCCAGACCGAAGTTCGGGGCGGTCGAGGTCATGTAGACGCGGACATTGTTGCCGTCGCGAACGACCTTGGATTCTTCCTCGAGCTTGACGCCGTCGAGTTGCGCCTGCTTGACCGCGTCGGAGAACATCGGGTCGGCCCGGTTCCAGATCGAGATCGGATTGATCTTGGAGCGGTGCACGATGGTGGCGTCATGCGGTTCGGCGAAGCTCGGACCGTCGTGCACCAGCTTCATCCTGTCGCCGGAGATGTCGATCAGCTGATCGTTCTCCGGCTTCAGCGGACCGACATTGAGGAACCGGTCCTTGGAGAACTTGTTCAGCGAGATCAGCCACTTTCCGTCTGCCTCCTTGGTCTGGCCCATCGAGGTGTGGTTGTGGCCGGGCTGATAATGGACGTCGATCTTCTCGATGATCGGATTGACCTTCTCGCCCTTGAAGGCACGTATCGCCAGATCGATGTTCCACTTGCAGATCTGGCTGTCGATGAACAGCGTGGTGTAGGCATTGCCCTTGCCGTCATAGGCGGTGTGCAACGGGCCGAGGCCGAGCTCGGGCTCCGCCACCACGACGTCGCGCGGCTTGATCTTGTCGTCGAACAATTGGTCGAACAGCCGCACGTCCATCACCGTGGCGGTCGGCGACAGCTTGCCATTGGCGACGATGTGGATGCCGTCCGGCGCGGTGTTCATGCCGTGCGGGCTGTTGGAGATCGGGACATAGCGGGTGTACTTGGAGCCTTTGCGGCCGTCGAGCACCGGCACGCCACCCATCTCCTTGAAGTCGCCGTTCTTGACGCCCTCCTCGATCCGCTTGAGATTGAAGATGACGACCCAGTCCTGCTCGTTGGCGGTCATCTCGGCGGCGTTGACGCCCTCCTCCGAATTGTAGCAGGTGGCGAAGGCATATTTGCCCTGGTAGTCGGCATCGACATTGTCCAGGTTGCCATCCACCATCACCTGCCAGGCGACTTTCATGGTGTCGCCGTCGATCGCGGTGAAGATCGCGTGATATTCCTTCGGATTGTCGAGAATCTTGCCGTCATTGACCAGCGGCACGCGATCCTCGCCATTGCAGAACACGTAGCCGGTGCGCGGATATTTCTGCACCCGCAGGCCGTGCACGGTGTGCTGGTTCGGCAGCTGAATGACCTTGTCGCATTTCATCACGTCGAGCCGCACCCGGGCGACGCGGGTGTTGGCCTTGTCGTTCATGAAGGCGTAACGGCCGTCATAGGTGCCGTCTGTGAACGACAGATGCGGATGATGCAGATCGCCATTCAGATAGGTTCCGCCGCGGGTCTTGAGGAATTCGCGGGTCTCCGGCAGCAGATTCTCGGTGAGGATCTTGAGGCTTTCGTTGGTCTGGCCCCAGCCGGTGGCGCTGTCGCGGTTGAACACCGGCACCCGCATCAATTCGCGCATCGACGGCAGGCCGGCGATCCGCAGCTCGCCGGTCTGGCCGCTGGAGAAGAACACGTAGTATTCGTCGAGCTCGCCCGGCAGTACCTCGTGTTTCTGAACCGCCGGCCGCGCCGGCAGCTTGGTTGCCGCCTTGGTCTGCGCTTCGGCAGCCGTCGTCAGGCCATCGCCGCCCGAAAACCCGATGCCGCCGGCCAGCCCAACACCGGCCGCCGCGGCCGTGGTCCCCAACAGCGCTCGCCGGCTGACGGTTTTGTCGTTGGTATTTTCGGTCATGGTCGTCTCCTTGACTTCAGGTTGCAGGTGGAGCGATCGCTTCGGCCGACAAACCCGGAATGGGCCGGCCTCCAGCGGTGATCAGCGTGTCGGGGCCCTTGCCGGACCGTATCGAGGGCGACGACAGCGCCTCGCGCTTTTCGCGCTTCAGCCGCACCTGGATCATGTGCGGACAGCGATGGTCGTCGAAATACAGTTCCTGACAATGCATGCAGTAGATGCACTCGTTGACGTTGATGTGGCCTTCGGGATGGATCGCCTGCACCGGGCACTCATTGGCGCAGCGCTGGCACGGCGAGCCGCATTCCTTCCAGCGCCGCAGCCATTCGAAGGTGCGGATCCGGCCGGGGATCGCCAGCGCGGCGCCGAGGGGGCACATGTAGCGGCAGAAGAACCGCTCGACGAAGAGACCGGCGGCGAGCACCGTCAGCGCATAGATCACGTAGGGCCATTCGCGGACGAATTTCAGCACGATCGCGGTCTTGAACGGCTCCACTTCGGCGAGTTGCTCGGCCAGCGCGGTGGAATACAGCGACATGCCAAACAGGCCGAGAAAGATGATGTATTTGATCGGCCATAGCCGCTCATGCAGCCCCCACGGCAAACGATATTGCGGAACCTTCAGCGCCTTGGCGAGATTGCTCAGCAGCTCCTGCAGTGCGCCGAACGGGCAGAGCCAGCCGCAGAACGGGCCGCGGCCCCAGAACAACAATCCGGCGGCGACTGCGGCCCACAACAGAAAGATCAGCGGCGCCGAGAGGAAGTATTCCCAGTTGAAGCCGCTCATCAGCGAATTGGCAAAGGTCATCACATTGACGACCGACAGCTGCGCGTTGGCGTACCAGCCGAGCCAGACCAGGATGAAGGCGAGATAGCCGCGCCGCACCCAGGTGTAGAGCGCCGGCCGGCGCACCAGCGAGTTCTGGAAGAAGAAGATCAGCGTCAGCACGCCGAGCGCCGCGATGGTGATGCCGATGTTGACGACATTGCCGCGCCAGATCCGCATCCACAGCGGCTCCTCGTCGAGCGGATTCGCAGCGGCGCCGGAGACGGGCGCGGGCGCTGCGGCTGGCGACGGCGGCTGGATCACTGGCGGAGGTGCCGGCTCGGACTTGATGTAGGCTTCGGGGAGCGTGTAGCCGAGATCGAAGGTCAGCAGCGCCTTGTCGCGGGTGTTGATCACGCGCTGCACCGCCAGTTGCAACGACCATGGCTCGGTCGGATCGAACGCGAAACCCGACGGCACCACGAACAGCGCTATCTCGCGCAGCTCCGGCGCGCCCTCCGCGGCGACGGCACCCAGTCGCGTGTGATCGCGATCGCGAAACCGCATGCTGTTGCCATCCTGGATCAGCTCGATGCGATCGAAGATGCCGCCACGCACATAGCCGGAGCCCTTGAAGGAATAGCGCCCGCTGCCCGCCACCAGGATCGCCTGCTGACCCGGCTTCAGCCGCGCGGCCAGCCGATCGAAACCGTCGTCGCCAAGCAGGCTGCGGCCGATGGTCGGTACCGCGACGTCGGCGGCGAACATTTCGATGAAGCTTTCCTCCGGGTCGCCCTGCTCTGGGTGCTCCGCCGCGGCGGGACTGCCTGATTTCTCGAACGCCTGGTTGACGTCGGCGACCGTCAGGTGCAACCGGCGGATCGAGCCGTCGCCGAGCAGCGTCTCCCAGTCGCGGATCTCGCCGCTGCCGCCGGCCAGCGACTTGCGCAATGGCGGCGCCGCAGCAGCGGCGCTCGGGTCCTGGGTTCCGATCCGGCCACTCCTGATCAACTTGGTCGCGGAGCGAACGATGCTGTCGCCCATCACCAGCACGGTGACGGTGGCGCCGCTGACGATATCGATCTGCGGCGGCCGTGCGTCGCCGCGCGCAACGCTGGCCATATCGGTTCCGGTCAGCTTGTTCATCACGTCGAGGATGCGCTGCACCGGAATGCCGACCAGCACGATCGGCTCTTTGTGATCGACCAGCTTCAGCCCGGTGAGCACGCCCCTGGGATCGATGCCGACCAGAATGTGAATCGGCTTCCCGGAATAGCCGGTAGCGTTGGAAACCTCCGAGTTCAGGTAAGCGAATCCGACTAACTCGTCTTTCCTGTAGACCGGCGCGATAGCCGGCTCTCCTTGCAGCGGACCGAATCTGTCGGCGCCGGGCACCAGCTCGGTCGGCTCCGCCTTGCCGAGAAAATCGGTGAGTCGGCTCGCCGCCGAGCACGTCGAGACGCTGAACCAGCAGCAAGCAGCAAGCACTACGCCAAGAATGCGATGAATGTGAGCGAACCTTCCCAATTGCATTGTTCCAGTTGCAGCAGAACGCCGTTGTTCTGGATTTGCGATATTTTGCGATTGAGGTCCTATAGCAGTCGAATCGAGCGCTTCTTTGCGCTACAGCAAGCTAGATGGATCTCTATGAGCGACTAGGCCGCAAGCGGGAGACTCCCACAATGCGTAATGAACCGCTCTTGACAGTCGCGCCGCTGACGTCGGTCAGCAGCTTGGCGGAACTCTACGCGATCGCCCTGTTCCAGGCCGAGACCGCATCGACGCGATATCAGCAACTCGTCGCGTCGGCGGACCCGTCTTTCGTGCCGGTCCGGCGCGTATTCGAGATCTTGACGCAAATCGATCGCGAACGTGCGCGGACCATTATCTTAGGCTCGCTGGCATCGCTAAACAAGCGCCCCGATTCGGCGGACCTGCGTTGGACGCCGACCGATATCGTTCCCGCCGATGAGTTGTCCGATGTCGTCAACTCGTCGCTCTCCACCGCGTACGATGCCTGGGCGCTCGCGGTTCGTCACCGCGAGCGGGCGTTCGTGTTCTGGACTTACGTGGCCTCTCTGGCGACCGATCGGGGCGTCTGCGCGGTCGCCGAGGATTTCGCCCGGGCAGCTCTGCAGGACGGCAGTCTGCTTCGACGCGAGCGCCGGCTGGCCTGGCGTTCGCTAAGCGAAAGCGGGAGAGACGGGGGCACCCCCGTCTCCGAGCCTGACTCCGCTGCGCTTCTGGAAAGTTTACTGCTCAAGGATATCAAGTTGTGGTCGCAGCAATTGACGCCGCAACAATGCGACGTGCTGTCGAAGCTGATGCCCTCGCCGTTGCCACCGGCTTCCGAACCACAGGAGGACATTGCAGATGCCGGGACGCTCGACCAGATCAGGCGCCGCGTATTGCAGCGGGCCGAGCAATTGTCAGAACTCTATCTCGAAGAAGCGGATCGGGCCGCGGACGAGTTCAGCCTGGAGTTGGCCCAGAAGCTGGCCGCGCAGTCGATTGCTCGACTGGCAAGGCTACGTGACGTAGCTTCTGCTGCGTCTGTGCGTCCATCCTAACTGGTCATTCTCGTGTGCCGACGGCGGGCGAGTCCAGGCAGACACGCTGGTCGTGGGATCGATGATCCAGGTGCGTCCGGGCGACCGGATACCCGCAGACGGGATGATCGTCTCCGGAGAGAGCTCCATCGACGAAGCGCCGGTGATCGGCGAAAGCGCGCCCGTCCGGAAGGGACCCGAGGAGAAACTGTTCGCGGGCACCATCAACGGCGACGGATTGCTGAGCGTCCGCGTCACCGCAGCCGCCGCGGACAACACCATCGCGCGCGTGGTCCGGCTCGTCGAGGAGGCCCAGGAATCCAAGGCTCCTACCGAGCGCTTCATCGACCGCTTTTCCCGATACTACACGCCCGGCGTCGTGGTGGTCGCCTTCCTGGTCGCCGTCGTCCCGCCGCTGCTGTGTGTCGGCGTCTGGAGCGAGTGGGTCTACAAGGGGCTGGCGATCCTCCTGATCGGGTGTCCGTGCGCCCTGGTGATCTCGACGCCCGCGGCGATCGCCGCCAGCCTGTCCGCCGGTGCGCGCCGTGGGCTGCTGCTCAAGGGCGGCGTCGTCCTCGAACAGATGGGCAAGATCACGCTCGCATGCTTCGACAAGACCGGAACGCTGACCGCGGGAAAACCGGTCGTAACAGACGTGCTGTCGTTCGGCACGTCTGAGGACGAGGTGCTGCGCCTCGCGGCGGCGCTGGAGACGGGGTCCAGCCACCCGTTGGCGACGGCGATCCTGGCCGAAGCCTCGAAGCGGGGAATCGCGCCGCCGTCCACCTCGGGGTCTTAGGCCCTCGGCGGAAAGGGCGTCAGCGCGGTCGTTGACGGCCAGCAGATATTCCTCGGGTCGCCCAAGGCTGCCGCGGAAATCGGCGTTCTTGACCTTGATGCTGAAGGCCGTGTCGCGACCCTCAACGACGAGGGCAAGACGGTTTCGATCGTTGTGATCGGAAAAAAGATGGCGGGAGCCATCGCCATGCGCGACGAGCCGCGTCTCGACGCCGCGAAGGGCCTGAAGCTTCTGACCGACGCCGGGATCCGGACGGTCATGCTGACCGGAGACAACCGCCGGACCGCCACGGCGATAGGCAAGTCGCTCGGTATCGAGGTGCAGGCCGGGTTGCTCCCGCACGACAAGCAACGGATCGTCGCGGAATTCCAGTCGCAAGGCTTTACCGTCGCGAAGGTCGGCGACGGCATCAACGACGCGCCGGCGCTCGCCGCCGCCGATGTCGGGATCGCGATGGGCGGCGGCACCGACGTCGCCCTTGAGACCGCCGGTGCCGCCGTTCTTCACGGCAGGGTCTCCGACGTCGCCGCGATGGTCGATCTTTCGAAGCGCACGATGCTCAACATCAAGCAGAACATCACGGTCGCGCTTGGACTGAAGGCGGTCTTCCTCGTCACGACGGTCGTCGGCCTCACCGGCCTATGGCCCGCCATCCTCGCCGACACCGGGGCCACCGTGCTGGTGACGATGAACGCGCTGCGTCTGCTGGCTCCGCAGAAGACCTGAAAAGACCACGCAAGTTTCCAGAAGCGCCTCGTCGGCGCTGGGATCTGCATTAGTTTGATGACCGAATCCTGTATTGGCGCGAACTATACCGGGCTGGTCTTTCGCGTGGCCCATGGCGATACTGGCGAAATCCGGATCGGCTATTCCGCGCATTGGCAAGAGAACGACAACCCAGCTCTGGCAGGCTTCCTGAAGCTACTGGGCGAGCGCTATCCTTTGTCGCTCAAAGCGGCTTGATCCTTGCGGCGAGCTTTTCCGAACGTACGATCGGTGGCCATGAACCGCGCCAGCATCGGTGCGACCAATTTCGTGGGTTCACTGATCGATTGTCCCGTCTCTCGGGCGAGCATCGCGGCATATGCAGCAAGATCGCGATGGACGCTCGCCGGTAATTCTACGTTGAGCCTCACGGGCTTGTCGTCTGCGATGGCTCCAAGTTTAAGTTTTGCCATGTCTATTACCCTCAGGTTTTGTAAGGTTCGAGAACGAGGTCCCAGTTGACGATGACCCGCACCGGAAATCCCGGCCGGATCGTCAAGGTCGGCTGGATATTGAGATTGCGCCGAACCACTTGCTGGCCGGTCTGATTGATGCTGTCGCTTGAGCCGCGCCGAAGTGCGCGGACAATATCGGCGTTGTTGCCGCTGCTATCGGCGCTTGACCCGAGTTCCGCCCCCACGCCGAGCAGCGTGGACAATAGTGCCGCCTTGAACAGCGAGCCCCAATGATTGTCGACGCCGTCCTCGAGCCCGGCGTAACCCGCAGTATCGGCGCCAGGCTGACGCTCCAGCACGATTGATCGCCCGTTCGGCATGATCAGACGTGTCCAGACCAGCAGCACGCGGGATTGTCCGAAGGCAACCTGGCTATCGTAGATCCCGATCAGGCGGGCGCCTTGCGGGATCAGCAGCCAACGGCCCGTTGGGCTATCGTAAATATTCTCGGTCACCTGAGCTGTGATCTGGCCGGGAAGGTCCGAACGGATGCCGGCGATCAACGACGCCGGAATGACATTGCCGGCCTGCACGACATAGGAAGACGCCGGCGGAGCGACTCGATCCGGGCTGTTTGTGCGACGGTCGACAGCGCCGTTTACGAAGGCGAGTTTGCGGTCCTGACCGTTCTGCGCGAAGGCATCGTTTGTTGAAGACTGAACCGGCTGTGCCGGAATTTCTTGGGACACCTCGCGGGCGACCGGGTGCACGGCCGGCAACTGCAGCTCACGGCTGTTGGTCGGGGCAAACAGGCGGCTGAGGCGCGCCGCTTCAACTTCCTGGTTGTGGCGCAGCTGATCCCGATCGCCACCAACGACGTTGGTCGAAGCGGCCTTGTTGGCGTTCAGGATCGGCCGACCGAGGTCCCCCGGCAGCGCTGGCCCGAGCGGCGGTGCCTGTCGCGGCACCCCGGCATAGTCGCGCGGCAAGCCGTTCACGCCATCGGCGACTTGTCGATGCTCGGTGGTGTAGAGTTCACTCGAAGGTGTGGTTCGCGATCGATTATTCTGCAGCGCCCATAGGACTGCCCCAAGAATCGCAAATGCCCCAACGGCCGCACCGCCCGCCAGCACCCTGCGCGACAAGCGTGTCACACGGGGGCGTTCCGCCCCCAATCGCATCGATACTTCCGGTTCGGCTTCGGCACGGCGGTCGTCGGCTGCCCCGGTCATCGCCCTCTCCCGTCGATGCGGCTGATCCGGACGGTCTGTTGACGTTCGCCGCCCATGCGAAGCTCGGCTGCGGCAAACAGACGGTCGACGATGTAGTAGTTCTTCCGGATGCGATAATTGACCAGCTGCCCGTCGCCTTCGGGGCCGATCACGAACAACGGCGGCATCTCGCCTTGGGCGATCCCGCCCGGCATTTCGATATAGACTTTTGAGCCGTCATCGAAGGCGGAGAGCGGCCGCCACGGCGGGGTGTCACCCTCGATCGCGTAGCGAAAGCGCAGCCGCGAGACATCGACCCCGGTGACGACCGGCGTCGCCGCCTCCGCATCGGCATTCTGACGGCGCAGCGCAATCAGCTGATCCTGCGGATATTGCCAGGACACCGACGCCATATAGGTCTTTTCGGCAGAACGAAGCTCGAGCAAATAGGTTCGACGATCGGTGTTGATCACCAGATTGGAGACGAGGTCAGGTCTGGTCGGCTTCACCAGGATATGGATACGCTTTGTCGGTCCCGCCCCGCTTTCGGTGTCGCCGATGATCCAGCGCACGGTGTCGCCGGCGGCGACCGGTCCAGAGCCCAAGAGTTGCTCGCCTTCCTGCAGGGCGACATCCGTCACCTGCCCCGGGGCGGCATAGACTTGATACAGAGCCCCCGGCGAATACGGATAAACCTGCACCGCGTTGATATAGCCGTGACGGGTGGGCTGGACGCGCGCCGCGGCATTGGCCTTCTCGACGCGTTGGCGTGGATCAGGATTTTCCGGCTTTGAACGCGTCCCCTTCAGCGGCTTCAGCTGACCCGGTAGCGGCAAGGGCGTCGGCAATTCAACGATCTCGACCGGCTTTGGCGGATCAGCCATTTGCACTGCGGGTTGCACGTTCTCGTCGTAGGAAATCTCCGGCGGAGGCTTCAGCGGAATAGTGCAGCCTGCAAACACTGAAATGGGAAGTAGCAGCACCGGCCAGGCAGCGTGGCGCAACAAATGTGACTTCATCATCCAAGCTCCTTCGACCAGTTGATGGCGTTGACGTAGATCCCAAGCGGATTCTTGCGCAGACGATCCGCATCTCGCGGCGGGTCGAGCACGACGGTGACGATCGCGGTCCAGCGCTCGGTGACGCTCAAGCTGCCGTTCTCATAGGCGCGTTGAATCCATGCGACGCGGAACGAGGTCGGCGAGGCACGGATCACACTGGAAACTTCGATCGAGATCTGAAGCTTTCCGAGATTGGCGAAGGGATCGTTGGTGCGGGCAAAATCGTTCAGCGCCGCGGCACCCCGATCGGTGGTGAAGTCGTAGGCGTGAAGCCAGTTCTGCCGCAGCACAATGCCGTCGGTGGGAAGACCGCGAACTTCCTCAATGAAGCGCGCGAGGTGGAATGCGATCTGCGGATCGGTCGGCTGAAACCGGCTATCGGCCGGCGCCACCGTCTGGACCTGACCGAGGCGATCGACCTCGACCACCCACGGCGTCACGGTGCCGCGGACCGATTGCCAGACCAGCCCCGAGGCCAGGCCACCCGATAGCAGCAGACAGCCAAACGCCATCAGCCGCCAATTCTTGGCCTGGACCCGGGCCGAGCCGATCCGCTCGTCCCACATCTGCGCGGCCTTCTGATAGGGCGTCTCGGGTGTGGGCGCGCGCCCGTAATGCACGGAAGATCGTTTGAACATCAGCGTTTCCCCTCGGAGACATCGACCGACGCGCCGCCGCCGCCGTGATCGCCGGAGCGCACCGCATGGGCCGCTGCGGAAACCCCATGGCTGACGGTTTGCGAGCGCTTCATCCGCGCGGCCCACGCCGGCTCTCCACCGGATGACGAAGGATCTGCCGACGCTGTGCCTTGCCCCGCTTGATTGGATGCGCTGCGGCGCAGCGGACCTGCGATGGTAGAGCTGCTCGCCTGCACCATGGCGGCGGCACCACGGGCGCCACCTGCAAGGATGCCGCCGGCGGCCCCAGCTGCCATGGTGGCGCCGGCCGCACCGGCCGCGACGATGCCACCTGCCGCAAGGCCGGTCCCAACTGCGGCACCAGCGCCGAGCTGCGGGCCGCCTGACACAATGCCGTTGGCGATGCCGGGCCCAAATATCCCGAGGCCCAAGAGGGACAAGGCAGCGAGCACCAGCGCGAGCGCGTCTTCGATAGTGGGCTGGTTGCCACCAAATCCGGCGGTGAACTGCGAAAACAGCGTGGTGCCGATCCCGACGATGACGGCCAGCACCAGCACCTTGATGCCCGATGAAATCACGTTCCCGAGCACACGTTCGGCGGCAAATGCGGTCTTGCCGAACAGGCCGAACGGGATCAGCACAAAGCCCGCGAGCGTCGTCAGCTTGAACTCGATCAGGGTGACGAACAGCTGGATTGCCAGGATGAAAAAGGCCAGCAGCACCACGACCCAGGCGAACAGCAGAACGACGACCTGAACAAAGTTTTCAAAGAAGCTGATGTAGCCCAGCAGGCTCGATATCGATTCGAGGATCGGCCGCCCGGCATCGATCCCGACCTGGGCGACGCGGCCCGGCCGAAGCAGATCGGCCATCGACATTCCGCTGCCGGACGCCTTCAAGCCGAGCCCGGCAAGACTTTCAAAGACGATGCGGGCCAGGCTATTCCAGTTGCCGATCAGATAGGCGAACACGCCGACGAACAGCGTCTTCTTTGCAAGCCGTGCGATGATGTCTTCGTCGTGCGCCCAGCTCCAGAATATCGCCGCGAGCGTGATGTCGATCGCGACGAGCGTGGTTGCCAGAAATGCAACTTCGCCACTCAGCAGACCGAAACCGGAATCGATGTAGCGGGTGAAGACCTCGAGAAAGCGGTCGATGACGCCGGTGCCCCCCATCAGCGTGTCTCGCTCTGCTGGGGATCGATCTGGGTCGGCAGGAACCGGTCCTGAATCTTGAGCGGCGCGGACGGGGTCTTCGGCAGCTCAGCTGGCGAGGGTCGCGTTCGCGCAGGCGCAAAGAACTGCCTGCGATTGTCGGCCCATATCCGGCGGCAGGCCTCGAGAGCTGTTGCTTCGGTAGAGGTGATAGTTCGGCAGCGCTCGAGCTCGGAGGCCAGCGCATCGGCCTGATCGCGCTCGAGTGGTGCCATCACGCCCACCTCGTCGCTAAGCCCGCCGTGAACGATTGCGACGGCTACGGCAGCGGCCGCGAGAATCATTGCGGCCATCCGTACCAATTGTTGAGAGCTGATGTGCTTCATTAATGGAACATCTGGACGTTAGCGGGTTGATAGCCGACGCCTGGAGTCAGGAAGCGGCGAAGCTGCTCCCTGCCCTGATCCTGCGCGGCACTGCGTTGTGCGGCTTCAAGGCTTGCGGCCCGTCCTTGCGCCGCGACAGTCGCGGTCAGATCCGCGAGTTGCTGTCCTTGCAAGGCGATGAGCTGATTGCCCGCCTGGGTCGCCTGCAGCGCCCCGGTCGCGGACTGGCTCGACGTCACCAGCGCCGACATCTCGCTGCGATGGGTATCGAGATTGTCAACCACGCCGGCCTGAACTCGCAGCGCGTCCTGGAGCGCCGCGACCGAGGTCTGCCAGCGCTGCTGCGCATGGCCGATCAGATCCTGGCTCGACATTCCTGCCGTTGCCGGCGCGTAGCTTGTCGCGAATGCCTGGTCGATTTCCTGGACGTCGTAAGCGATACGTTGCGCCTGAAAGAGAAGCTGCTGGGTGCGCGCCATTGACGATTGCAGTTGCTGTAATGAAGAGTATGGCAGGCTGGCGAGATTCCGCGCCTGATTGGTCAGCATCTGCGTTTGATTCTGCAGCAAAACGATCTGGTTGTTGATCTGTTGCAACGCGCGTGCTGCGCTCAGCACGTTTTGCGCGTAGTTGTTCGGATCGAACACCACCATTTGGGCCGAGGACGGCGCAGTCGAGCTTGCGATCATGAGCGCCGCGGTGCTCACCACAACGATGTGACGGATTCGCTTCATGCTGAGCGCTCCTGGATGGAGAGTTTTGGGATGAAATCGGTCGCCCACCCGGCGCCACGATGAGTGAGCCAGGCAGCGAGAAATCCGTCGCGACCATGGTCGGCGAGGATGCTCTCGATCGCGGCCTGGTCGGCTTTCGAAGAGGCAGCCGTCAAAGCCAGTGCTATGCCACCGAGACCAAGCTCGAACAGCCGGTTACCGCGGCGCGACTGGCAGTAATAGTCACGCTTCGGCGCGGCCCGGGCGAGGATCTCGATCTGGCGGTCGTTCAGGCCGAAGCGACGATAGATCGCGGTGATCGGGGGTTCGATCGCGCGCTCGTTCGGCAGGAACAGCCTTGTCGGACAGCTCTCGATGATGGCCGGTGCGATCGCCGAGCCATCGATGTCCGACAGCGACTGGGTGGCGAAGATCACCGAGGCATTCTTCTTGCGCAGCGTCTTCAGCCACTCGCGAAGCTGGCCGGCAAAGCCCTCATCGTCGAGTGCGAGCCAGCCTTCGTCGACGATCAGTAAGGCCGGCCGGCCGTCCAGTCGGCGTTCGATCCGGTGGAACAGATAGGCCAGCACCGCAGGAGCAGCGCTGGTGCCGATCAGGCCCTCGGTCTCGAAGACCTGAACCGTCCCCTCGCCCAGCCGTTCAGCCTCGGCATCGAGCAACCGGCCATAGGGACCGCCCAAGCAATAGGGTTGCAACGCCCGCTTCAGGGTCTGGGACTGCAGCAGCACCGACAGGCCGGTGAGCGTGCGCTCCGAGATGGGCGCCGAGGCCAACGAGGACAGCGCCGACCACAGATGCTCCTTGGCCTCGGGCGTCAGACGGATGGTTTCGCGGGCCAGAATGCTGGCAATCCATTCCGCTGCCCATCCGCGGTCCGCGGCATCATCAATCAAGGCCAGCGGCTGTAGCGCGACAGGCTCAGTCGCGTTGTCCGACAGCGCGCCGCCGAGATCATGCCAATCGCCTCCCATCGCGAGCGCCGCGGCGCGGATCGAGCCGCCGAAATCAAAGGCGAACACCTGCGATCCGGCGTAGCGTCGGAACTGCAGCGCCATCAGTGCCAGCAGCACGCTCTTGCCGGCCCCGGTCGGACCAACCACCAAGGTGTGTCCGACGTCGCCGACGTGCAGCGAAAACCGGAATGGCGTGGCACCCTCCGTACGGGCAAAGAACAGCGGCGGAGCATCAAAATGTTCGTCGCGCAGCGGTCCGGCCCAGACCGCCGAGAGCGGGATCATGTGGGCGAGATTCAGGGTCGAGACCGGCGGCTGTCGGACGTTGGCATAGGCGTGACCGGGCAGCGATCCGAGCCAGGCTTCGACCGCATTGACGGTCTCCACCATGCAAGTGAAGTCGCGGCCTTGGATGACCTTCTCGACCAGCCGGAGCTTTTCGTCGGCGGCCCGCGGGTCGTCGTCCCAGACCGCGACCGTCGCGGTGACAAAGGCCTGTCCAATCGCGTCGGAGCCCAGTTCTTGCAGCGCCGCGTCCGCGTCCATCGCCTTGTTCTGGGCGTCGGTATCGACCAGGGTCGCGGCCTCGTTGGTCATCACCTCCTTCAGAATGGCCGTGATCGATTTGCGCTTGGCGAACCACTGCCGGCGAATCTTGGTCAGCAGTTTTGTGGCGTCGACTTTGTCCAGCATGATCGCGCGGGTCGACCAGCGATAGGCAAAGGCGAGCGCGTTCAATTCGTCGAGGATGCCCGGCGTGGTGGCGGTCGGGAAACCGACGATGGTCAGCACCCGCAGATGCGCATCGCCAAGCATCGGCTCGAGTCCACCGGTCAGCGGCTTGTCCGCCAGCAGCGCATCGAGATACATCGGCGTTTCCGGAACCCGGATCCGGTAGCGCTTGGTCGAGATGGTGGAATGCAGATAGGTCAGGGTGTCCTGGTCATCGAGCCAGGCGCTCTCGGGCATAAAACCTTCGACCAGCTGCAGCACCCGATCGGTGCGATCGACGAAGCCGCGCAGGATCTCTCGCGCATCACTGGCCTCACTGCGCTCCCGCCCCTCGTAAAGCAGACGCTCTGCGCGCGCGACGTCCGAAGCCGGGGGCAGATAGAGAAAGGTCAAGAAGTACCTCGATTCGAAGTGGGCGCCCTCCTCCTCAAATTGCGCGCGGCGCTCGAGATCGACCAGGGCCGACGCCGGGTCCGGAAACTGGCTTTCCGGATATTTGCTGGCGGGATGACGTTGTGCCTCGACGAACACCGCCCATCCTGATCCAAGCCGGCGCAACGCATTGTTCAATCGTGCCGCAACGCCGACCAGTTCGGCGGGGACCGCGGAATCAAGGTCCGGTCCGCGAAAGCTGGCGGTGCGCTGAAACGAACCATCCTTGTTCAGCACCACGCCGCGGCCAACCAACGCGGCCCAGGGCAGGAAGTCGGCCAAACGCGTCGTCGCGTGGCGATATTCCGAGAGGTTCATCATCAGATCGTCTCTATGTGAGGTGCCTCAGACCGACAAATGTGCGGCGATGCGCAGATGCCGGCGCACCACGTCGACGAATTGCGGATCGCGCTTGGTCGCCCACACCGCGGCGCCATGGCCGATGACCCACAGCACGAGACCGGCCAGCCACAAGCGCAGACCGAGACCGAGTGCTGCCGCCAGCGTGCCGTTGAGGATCGCGACTGCACGCGGCGCACCACCAAGGAGGATCGGCTCGGTCAATGCGCGATGCACCGGCACGACAAAGCCTGCGATCGGCTGCTCGGAACTGGCGGGCGCGTCCATCACACGACCACGCCGCCGCCGAACGAAAAGAACGACAGGAAGAAGGAGCTCGCCGCAAAGGCGATCGACAGGCCGAACACGAGCTGGATCAGCCTGCGGAATCCGCCCGAGGTGTCGCCGAATGCCAGCGTCAAGCCAGTGACGATGATGATGATCACTGCGAGGATTTTGGCGACCGGCCCTTCGACTGATTGCAGGATCTGATTGAGCGGTTGCTCCCACGGCATGCTGGAGCCCGCGGCCCAGGCGTGAACCGAGGTGAGCGCAAAGACGCAAGTGGTAGAGGTCGTGAATCGGAAGCGACGGATTGGATGGCATGATCCCGTCATGGCTGATCTCCAACAGGTTTGAGGACGTAGTCGCCGTCAGCTCCGAGCCCGTCCACGTGAGCAAGTTCGACCAGCCGGCGTTCGGAGCCGCGGCCGGCGAGCACGGCGATCATTTGAACGGTCTCCGCGATCAGCGCGCGCGGCACGGTGACGACGGCTTCCTGAATGAGCTGCTCCATCCGGCGCAGCGCGCCGAGCGCGGAGCCTGCATGGATGGTGCCGATGCCGCCGGGATGGCCGGTGCCCCACGCCTTCAACAGATCCAGCGCCTCGGCTCCACGAACCTCGCCGATCGGAATGCGGTCGGGCCGAAGCCGCAGCGATGAGCGGACGAGGTCGGACAGCGAAGCCACGCCGTCCTTGGTGCGCAGCGCGACGAAATTCGGCGCCTGGCATTGCAGCTCGCGGGTATCCTCGATCAGCACCACCCGATCGGCGGTCTTGGCGACTTCCGCCAGTAGCGCGTTGGTCAGCGTGGTCTTGCCGGTTGAAGTCCCCCCCCCGCGACCAGGATGTTGCGGCGATCGGCAACAGCCGCGCGCAGCGTCGCGGCCTGGCGCGCGGTCATGATGCCGCGGGCTGCGTAGCCATCGAGGGTGAAGGCCGCGACTGCGGGTTTGCGGATGGCAAAAGTGGGCGCCGCAACCACGGGCGGCAGCAGTCCCTCGAAACGCTCGCCGGTGTCCGGCAACTCGGCCGACACCCGCGGTGAGGTCGGATGTACTTCAACGCCGGCATGGTGCGCGACCAGACGAATGATCCGCTCGCCATCACGCGCCGACAAATGCTCCCCTGTATCGACAAGTCCTGCCGCCAGCCGATCGATCCAGAGCCGGCCATCGGGATTGAGCATCACCTCGACGATCTCGGGGTCTTCCAGCCAGAGCGCGATCGAGGCCCCCAAGGCGGTCCGCAACATGCGCGCGCCGCGCGACGTCGCCTCGTGATTGAGCTGATGAATTGGCATCGCCGTCCCCCACCCATCGACCGCGCATCGCGGCCAAAACGTCGGGGATGATTAGGAAAGGCAGGACACGCGATTGCGCAACAAGATCAGCTCGGTCGTCGTACTGTGGCGTAGCAAGGCAGGTGATCGGCGAACCGCCTCACGAGGAGCTATCCGTTGGGCCTGGCGGAGCGGCGTTCGGACTCACGTCCTGGGTGATTTCCTGGGACAGGGTCTGGCCCTTGGCCAAACGTCGCCCGAGTGCCTTGACAAAGCCTTCATAGCGCTCGCGGCCCTTGGCCTGCGCGGCCGGTTGGGCGGTGTCCGGCAGTGGCGGCGTCACCGTCAGCCAGAAGCGGACGAACAAAGCGAGCGCCTCGTTCGAGATCGTGACGTGCCGCTCCAGCCGTTCGGCCTGCCGGGTGAGGCGATCGAGCCGACGGCTCAACGCTGCCTCCATCCGTTCCGAATTGTCCGGCGACAGATACGAGGCCAGCGCCGTCTCCACCACCAACGCCTGCGGCACACGCTTGCGGTTGGCGTAGTCGGCGAGCTGGCCCGCGAGGTCCGGCGGCAGCCGAAACGTATGTTTGGTCCGCATAGCGCCTCCTACAACTCGATGCCATCGCCCGGATCCATCGCCGCCTGGCGTGCAAGACCGCGAGCCTGCCGGCGCAAGACGCGGGCCCGCGCCGCATCGTCGTCGGGCTCGTCGTCGGCAAAGCCAAATTCCGGCGACGGGGTCACACGCTCGGGCGCGATCTCCTCATGCTCGGGAAGCTCGGGTTCGCGACGGATGCCGGCATTGGCGGGATCAGTTTCGACGCTGCTCGACGCGTCAGAACCCAGACCAGAGTTGCCAGCCGCAGGAGCGGGGAATCGGCTCCAATCATCGTCCGGCACCACCCTGCCCTGCTGAGATTCCGCCGATGGTGGCGGCAGGATACGCTCGGTCAATCGAGCGTCCTCGAAGTAGCGCGCCTTCTTCGCCCGGATCGGCGGGCAACCGGATATCAGCACCAGCTCATCGCCGGGCGGCAGTTGCATCACCTCGCCCGGCGTCAGCAGCGGCCGCGCCGTTTCCTGCCGGGACACCATCAGGTGACCGAGCCAGGGGCTGAGCCGGTGCCCGGCGTAGTTCTTCATCGCCCGCATCTCGGTCGCAGTGCCGAGCGCGTCCGACACCCGCTTGGCGGTGCGCTCGTCATTGGTGGCGAACGACACCCGGACGTGGCAATTGTCCAGGATGGCATTGTTCGGCCCGTAGGCCTTCTCGATCTGATTCAGCGATTGCGCGATCAAAAAACTCTTAAGCCCATAGCCTGCCATGAACGCCAGTGCCGACTCGAAGAAGTCCAGGCGGCCGAGCGCGGGAAACTCATCCAGCATCAGTAGCAACCGATGTCGCCGTCCCTTCGGATTGAGATCCTCGGTCAACCGGCGGCCGATCTGGTTGAGGATCAGCCGCACCAATGGCTTGGTCCGACTGATGTCGGAGGGCGGCACCACCAGGTAGAGCGTCACGGGACGATCACCTTCGACCAGATCGCTGATCCGCCAATCGCACTGCTGCGTCACCTTTGCCACCACCGGATCGCGGTAGAGACCGAGGAACGACATCGCGGTCGACAGCACGCCGGAGCGTTCGTTCTCGCTTTTGTTGAGCAGCTCACGCGCCGCCGAGGCAATCACCGGGTGTGGTCCTGCCTCGCCCAAATGAGCCGACGTCATCATTGCCCGTAGCGTCACCTCGATCGGCCGCTTCGGATCGGACAGAAAGCCCGCAACACCGGCAAGCGTCTTGTCGGGTTCGGCGTAGAGCACGTGGAGGATGGCGCCGACCAGCAAGGCATGGCTGGTCTTCTCCCAATGATTGCGCCGTTCCAGCGAGCCCTCCGGGTCGACCAACACGTCGGCGACATTCTGGACGTCGCGGACTTCCCATTCGCCGCGGCGCACCTCGAGCAGCGGATTGTAGGCCGCCGAATTCGAATTGGTCGGATCGAACAGCAACACCCGGCCGTGGCGGGCCCGAAATCCCGATGTCAGGGTCCAGTTCTCGCCCTTGATGTCATGGACGATGCAGGAGCCCGGCCAGGTCAGCAGCGTCGGCACCACCAGGCCGACGCCCTTGCCGGACCGCGTCGGCGCAAAACACAGCACGTGTTCAGGTCCGTCGTGACGCAGGTAGTCTTGTTCGAACCGGCCGAGCACGACGCCGTCGGGCTTGGTCAGACCTGCGGCACGGAGTTCCGGCAGCGACGCCCAGCGCGCCGAGCCGTAGGTGGCGGCGAATTTTGCTTCGCGGGCGCGCCACACCGACAGGCCGATGGCGACCGCGATCGCCAGGAAGCCGCCGGAGGCCGCGATGAAAGCGCCCTCGACAAACACATGAGGCGCATAGGCATCATAGGCGTACCACCACCAAAAGAACGCCGGCGGAAGATACATGGGCACGCCGGGCCACAGTTCAAACCAGGGCTGCCCGAGTTGCGGCTGATAGCCGAGCTTCCATGCCACCCATTGCGTCGCCGCCCACATGGTGACGAGCACGACCGCGCAGACGACGATGATCTGGCCCCAGAGGATTTTTGTGGCGGACAAGGAACCTGTTCCCGAAACGACGATTTCATTCAAGGAAGTGATGCTCCGATCGCGCTTCAAGGCGGTTGTTTGCCGATACGCATTGCCGCGTAGCGTGGCGCAGAATTGCCGGCCCTGCGCGCAGGTCACAGCCCAAGCCCGCGCTTGCGGCCAAAACTCCAGTCAACTCCTCCGCCCGGCTTGATGACGCCCGAGACATGATTGCCGAGTTGCTGCTCCAAGGCCGGCCGCCACGGCACCAACTGGAAACCGAGACCGTCATCGATCATCGCGAACCGGCCTGAGCTCAACGTGACCCGCTCCCGGTAGACGCCGGCGACGTGATCGCCCTCGGCAGTGGAACGATAGGCGAGCCCATTGTCAGCCGAAATTTTGTTGGCTGCGGCATCGAGCTCGCGCCGCCGCAGCGTTTCAAGTAGGTCGCGCGCAAAGATGATCCGGTTTCCTTGGCGACGCGCCAGCCCCTCGCTCGCCAGATGATCGGCACGACGATCCATCGCCTCGCGCAGCTCGGCGCCGAAGCCGCCGCTGGCCGCGGGATCGCGGGCGATGAGCTGGCGATCGAGCCAGGTCGCGCCCGGTGCCGCGATCTGGTCCTGGAGATTGAGGTCCGACCGAATGGCGAGCGATAATCGTTTCTTGCCCTGGGCGTCGTCATAGGTGCGCGCTTCGACGATCGCGCCGGGCACGGCATCGCCGGTCAGTTCGAGATCGGCAAAGCGCAGATGGTGCGTCCTGCCGTCGACCCCGTCGACCACCGCATAGGCGGAGCCCTTCAACTCGTCATGGAGACCGCGTGCGACCAGCCGGCCCAGCACCGGATCAGCGATGTCATCGCCATGGATCGCGTAGCCGGACACATCAGGCGCTCGACCGCAACCAGCCATCGCCTTGTGCATCGTCTTGATGATGTCACCGCGGACGGAGAGATCCCGCAGGGTGTCCTCAAAACCGGGCTTCAAACTCCAGCACCCCGGCTCGACCTGCTCGGCGAGGCCAAGCCGTTCAAGCTTGGCGACCCTGCCGATCATCAGCCGCCGCACCTCCGGATCGCTGTCCGCAGCATCGGGGCGGAGATTGGCAATGCCGGCCCCCTCATCGGCGGCGTGTTGCAGCGCGCGGTCGAGCCCGGTCCAGCGCTCGGCATCGATGTCCTTCTGAATCGCAGACTGGATCTCGTGCTCGCTTCGTGGACCGAGCTCCAAGGTGACGCGTTCGGCGGCGCGGGCCCGAAACCCATGACTGATGTAGTCGCGGCTGATGACGAGGTCCCGGCCGTCGTCGGCGCGCCCGCGGACCAGGATGTGGACATGCGGGTTGTCGGTGTTCCAATGATCGACGCCGATCCAGTCGAGCCTGGAGCCGAGATCACGTTCGGCATCGGCCATCAGCTCGCGCGTAAAAGCTCGGAGGTCTTGCATTTCCGCCGCGTCCTCCGGCGAAACGATGAAGCGAAAATGATGACGATCGCCCTCGCATCGCTCCGCAAAGCCACGTTCATCGGCGACGTCTGAGCCGGCATCGAACATCCGGGCGTCCGCGCCATCGCGGGTAACGCCCTCGCGCTTGAGATAGCTGACGTGCTTGGTGAGCGGCGCCGATCGAAACCGGCCACCGCGATGGCGCACCACGCGCGCTTTCACCACCACCCGCCGCGACGCAGAGCGCAACGACAACGCCAGCGCCGCGGAACGGCCCCGACCGAACCGCGAGCCAGTGCTTCGCCCTTCCCGGCCAAAACCCTTCCCCGAATGCCCGGCCTTCTTGGCGGCGCGCATCACCTGGCCGACAAAGCTGTTTGGTTGAACCGCGCCGCGGCCGCGATCGCGGATACGGCCGGGACGCAGGCGCAGATCGTCATTGCGCTGCTTCATGACCAGGTCAGAGCCTGTGCCGAACAGGCGATGGCGCTTTGACGTTTGATTTCATTTGCACTTTTGTCGGAAGCGCCAGCAGGCGACCTTGGGCTCCTTCGCAAATCCTGATACCAACCAACCACATGCGCACGACGGAGGTCGGCGCTTTTATCTGGCAATCTTTCGCCCGAAACTCCCCGCGTCGCCTGCTTCCAACTCAGAAGCTGAACCCAGCCCGACACAACCCGCCACACTGCGATGCTGATCATTGCGATCGACCCGCGTTGGCCGTGCGCACAAACAGGTTGTCCGAGCGTGGCACCAGGGCCGACAGGTCGGCGACGGCAGAGGCGTTTCGTGAACCGTGAGATCGCACGTCGTTCGACGGCGGAGCGGCGGCCAAATTGTTTGCTGACCGCGCGGCGAACAGCGGCGAATGCGTCGACCACGACGATTTTCTCGCGACCGAGGTCTGCGCCCCGATCGGATTGCCGTCGAGCATCGGCAGGACCGCAGCGATGTAGGCTTGCGTCTCTTCCGGCAGCGCTCGCCCCGTCGCCAGATGCTGTTCGTAGCGTCCGGGGCCCGCATTGTAGGCAGCGAGAAACCCAGGTCGGCCGTAGCGATCATGCAGTTCGCGGAGATAGGCCGTCCCGGCCAGAATGTTGTCGCGGGGATCGTACGGGTCGCCGCCGAGGCTGTAGCGAGCACGCAATTCGGCCCAGGTGTCAGGCATGATCTGCATCAGCCCGAGGGCGCCCTTCGGCGATCGGGCTTGCGGATTGCCGCCGCTCTCAGTGCGCATGATCGCGCGGATCCAGCGTTCCGAGATCGCGAACCGTTGCGACGCCTCGGCGATAAAGGGCGCGATGGACTCCGCATGCTGTTGGGGCACGGTCTGCACGCCGAACTGCGATTGGTCTCCGCGGGCATGGTCAAGCCACCACGGCGATGATGCAAGAATTGCGACAGCGCAAACCATCCAGGCGACGGATCGCCCGCGTGACCGGACAATCGTGCGGGGTGACCGTCGAGGAAGAACACCGCGCTCTGCATGCGGCGTCTGGCCGATTTGGCGCAGGATAGCGACGTGAGCCTTAGCCGGGAAGAAGGAAGGCCCCGTGGTCGAGCCACCTGCAGAAACAACCGAGGCCTTGCGAGGGGACGGCATGATCAATCCTCCTCCCTGGTCCAAAGAGGATCAGCCCGTCCGACGATCACCGTCGCCGGCAGCACGCCGAGATATCGGCCGTCAAGCGAGGCCGCCGACTGCCAATTCATGAGGAAGACTTCGCCGGCGGAGACCACGCGGCATCCATGCCAGACTGGCAGCGATCGGCCTTGGCCGTCGCGTTCGCGCGCCTCTCCCAGCACCATATCATCGATGGTGATCGTGAGATGATTCCTGCAAACCGTCTGACCGGGCAGCGCCAACACGCGCTTCAACATCGGAATGCCGCGGCGCAGATAGCCGCGCTCATTCAGGAAGCTCGCAAGCGGCTCCGGCGGTTGGATTACGACCAGGTTGGTGACGGCAAGCTTGCGGATCGGACGCAGCCTGTAGAGGCCCACCGGCACACTCTCGGATGTGTTCCAAATGAACGGCTTCGGCGATTGCTGCCCACTTGAAGCGATCAGGATCGCGCCAATCCCGATTGTTCCGAGAAACGTCACCGCCCTGCCCGTCATGACGAAGTCCTGCGTCGTTGCAGCCATGCCTGATGGCGCGACCGCGTATAGCCGCGGGGCACCTCATTGACCGACAGCCGGTTGTGGACGTGGTGCCAGTAATCAGGGGCGGCGTCGGCCGGATCAACGCCGAGCGCCTCGACGGCATCGACGATCTGCAGCACTTGTTCAACCTTGGACCAGCCGGACAGCCGCAACAGGATGTCGCCGCCTGGGCGCACAAACGGCACGGTGGTGCAGCGCTGGCCGGGCGCGACCGCCCTGACAATGTCGATCCGCGACACGACCGTGCCGAAATCATTCGCGCTCCACCGGACGAACGCGAAGATGCTGCCTGGCGCGAACGAAAGGACGCGCCGTTTGCGGTCGAGGATCTGTTCCTGGGCCGCATGACCGAAGCGAATCCAGTTCTCGATCCGCTTCTCCAGCCAGAGCAGTTCGACGTGGGTGAGGCTATCCATGGCTGCCTCCCGTGATGGGAGAATTGCCTAGCCAAGACGCCTCGGATTCGAAGAGCGATCGTATTGCTGACTCGGCCCTTCGGGCTTCGATGGGCGATCGTTGTGAAGCATCGCCTCGCTGGAGGTGAAGCATCCACATCGCCACAACCGCGGCGTCCGTTAGATAGAATCCGAAGGATTCTAGGTTAGAGAAGTTACGGCCGCTGGAAGCTCTTGAACGACCGCGCATTTCGGTCGATTTCGGTCCCCGATAGCACGAGGATCCGGTCCCCGATAGCACGAGGCTTGCGGTCCCTGATAGCACGAGATGATTCACAGCTTGTCCCCAGACACAGTTGCGAGGCGGCGACGACGCAATGCATCCGTCATCGGATTGACAGGCGTGGGCGTGAAGTTGAGGCGCTCGGTGCCGCGCAGTCCACGCTCGATCAGCAGCCGATAGCCGGGGATGGTCTGCCGGCGGACGATCTCGCGCAGGTCGTAGGCGAAGTGCTTTGGCGGCGAGAGGCTGCCGGATTTGGCATGGAGATGCCGCAGATCAAAACTCCAGCCGCCGGCCTGGCGACCACCGTGTTTGCGCACCAGCCGATAGAGCCAGCGTTCCAGACCGCCGGTCAGACCGAAATACGCCCCGTCGATTGTCAGCACGAGCGCGTCGTCCAAGACGCCGGCGTAGAACCAATCCGGCAAGATCAATTCCAGTCCGAGCGGGCGGCCGTGCGGATCGGCGGTCTCTTTCCATTCGTTGATCCACGAAAAGCGGTGCCGCCGACGCTCCGTCGGCTGACGGATCGAGGTCACGATCGTGGTGGATTGCAGCCGATCCAGCGCGGCTTTGAGGCGGTCGTAGTCGCGCACGCCGGTGCCACGGCCGACGAAAGTCAGGATCTCATAGGGCGTGGCCGCCATCAGCCGTGAGGTCTTCAGACCGGCGTCGCGGGCCTCGACAATCTGCGAGGCGGCCCAGATCAGAACGTCGGCGTCCCAGATCGTGGCCATCCCATAGTCCGGCACGGCTTCGACACGAATAATGACCTTGCCAGCGCGGAAATCGATCGGCGCGGTGCGTTTTGATTTGGCCAGTGAGAAGAACGGATAGGCCATCAAATCCTGCGCATCGCGCGGCGAAAGATCGCCCGGCAACGCACGAAACAGATCGAGCTGCTCGCGCTCCGATGTCGTTTGGCGTCGCATCATCTCGCTCCTGGCGTGACGATCAGCGACGGGTCTGGCCGGCATAGGCCGGCGAGACCGCTGCATGCCGTTTGGCGGGCAAGACGACTCCCGCTCCTGGATCGGAGGTCGAACTTTTGGCCCCGCGATCGGCCCAAGCCTTCAGATCATCGAGCGCGTACACGACGCGGCCGCCGATCTTCCGGTAGGTGGGGCCGGTGCCGTAGGTCCGATGTTTTTCCAGGGTACGACCCGACAGGCTCAGGAATCGCGCAGCCTCGGGCGTGCGCAAGTAGCGCGGCGGAAGACCGGCATTGGGGTCGGCCATTTGAAAGCCTCCGTGATCTCGTGGAGCGCGCAAACGGTTTGCGGCGCGTCGAAGGTCACGATGGCGGAGTGCGGATGTCGAAGGGGATGCCGATAATCGCAGCGACGATATTCGGCACCCTCACCTCAGCCGGACTTTCGCTTGTTGCGGCGGGATTGATGCAGCAGGTTGCGATAGCCGCCGCGCATCAAGGCGACGCCGGTTTGTACCAGGCGGATCGTCTTGTTTCGCAAATCATGGGTCTTCCAGGCGCGCTCGGGAATTCTCTTCTCACCGAATAGTACTGACGCAATCGTCCGGTAGGTATTGCCCTCGGTCCTTCCGTCGAGAGCGCGCAGCGCCAGCACCAACCGCTTGCGGCGCTGTGGAGACAGGTCATGATAGGAAGGACCGGCGGCACGCCCATTGAGCGTTCGCCACAGCCGTCGCGCGGCGTGCGTGCGGATTTCGAAGTCCGAGTCGAACAAAAATTGGGCGGCGTAGGACTCGCCGATCACCGGCGGCTGGCGTAGCCAGAGCCGATGTTCAACCTCTCGAACCCGCACCACAACGTGCCAGCCATCGGCCGCTTGGCGGATTTCGCCGCCCGACAAATGCGCCAAACTAAGCCCGTCGCCGGCGGCAGCCGCGGCGGTTGGTACGATCGCGATGACGGTCGGGAGGACTTCCGGGGTCCAGAATATCGCCTGATCCAGCGAGGAGAGCGTCGGATCAGCTGCGAAAAGAGAGACCCCAGCGATTTCTGAAGCCGGTGATCAGCATCGGATCGGGAGTGCGTCCGAGGATCGCCTGGGAGTCATTGCGAAACGCGGGGTTGCGCCGGAGACATTCCCACGCAAAACCGATTTGATCGAGCGCATCCGCGCGGTTGTAACTCGTAGCTGATCGCCAATCAGATTGAGGCATGCGTCGTTCCCCTGCGGCGCGAACGTAGATGATACCTTCCAAATAATATCGGTGAACGACTCTAGCCCACCGCAACATTGCAACTTTTGATACTAGAAACCCATCATCACATCTGGGTGAAAGTTTGTTCTTGTCGCCGATGAAGAGGCAATCAGACTCATTCCAATGCGCTGGGACGCAACAGATACCGATAGCCGCTTTCAGACATCCACTTCGCCCGTGCTAGATGACTATCGTATGCGTGACGAGCGCGTTCAGGTTCCCGAATGGGATCAATGTGCAAAACAATCGTCGCAACTTCGCGCCAATCAGCGGCTTCCGCATCGGCATCGAGCAGGCGCAGATAAGTAACCAGATGCTCCTGGTCGTAGCTGGTGAGCGCCTGCCCCGTCGGGGCCGCGTCAGCAACATCGGGATCAAGCGGAGGATTTCGCATCAAGCATCCTGCAGCAGCAATTACGCTTCAAGCGACCAACCTTTGGAGAGAAATTACGCCGCGTTTTGGCCGCATTCCAGACCGGGGACGGCGATCGAGACCGAATACACACTATAGGAGATAAACCTCATAGTATGTAAAGACGCAACTTGCGCAGATGGATATGCGCAGGCTTGTCGGCCGAAATTTCGAGAGATTGAGGAAAGAGAAGGGCTTTACGCAGGAGCGTTTCGCTGAAGCTTCTGGCTTCACCCAGCAATATGTCAGCGGTCTCGAGCAAGGCAAGCGCAACCCGACGATCGTCACGCTGTTTCACCTTGCGGCCGCCCTTGGCGTCAGTCACGTCGACCTTGTGCAACCAGATGACGAATCTGGGAGCGAACGCGCGAAACCGGCGAGGCACAAGCCGTGATCGGACGTGGACTCTGAATGCGTTTTGGGAAGGCTGATCCCCCGATTGCCGCGGGGTTTGGATGCTGAATCGAAACGCCCCGCTCGGTTGAGCGAGGCGTTCCAGATTGAGGTCAATCGCCGTTCGGCTTGCGGCTGCGGGACCAGATCAGGGTGTAGGTCTCGGCGTCCTCGGCGTCGAACAGGTTGGCGTAGATCGGAGCGTTGAAGCTCGGGTCGTCGAGCTTGACCGAGAGGTAGTCGCGGCCTTCGCTGGAGCGCTTGGACCAGGCGGCGCCGATTTCGGCGCGGCCGACATAGACCCGGTGGCTCGGCGCGTTGTCGTTGCTGCGGTCGGTCTCGGGGACGATGCGGACGCCTTTGGTCTGAAGGCTCAGGGTGACGATCTCGCCCTGGAATTCTTGGCCGGACTTCTTGAATGAACCGATGTTAGCCATGTCAATTCTCCTTGCTGTTTTCGAGCCCGCGACCACCGCGGCCTCGATGGCGATCTGAAAGCCGAAGGCGATCGACGCCGCACCCATTGGGGCCGTAGCGCAGCGGAGGATGGCGGTGGGGAGACTTTCTTGCCTCGCGAGGAATGGGCGCACCGGGCCCCCGCACTTTCGCGGGGTGGTCCGCCCAGGGGAAGAAAGTCTCACCTCAGCCATTGCGGTCCAGGCGATCGAGGCGCAGCCGGCCTTCGGCCAGATCAAGCCAAAGAGAGGCAAGGTGCTCGTGTGCCTGAACAGCATTTGGGAGAAAGACGTGCCAGCTAACGACCGGCGCACACAAGAGGCCGCGCGCGACCGGCGAAGCAACAGAAACCCTGGCGTACAGAAGAGTGACTCTGCATCCCGAGCGACAGAGCACAGCGTGTGCCCGCCCCACGGGTTTGAAGTCCGCGAAGATTCCAGCCGCCCCACCCAAGCGCTCGCAAGCGAACGCCCGACAACACAGTCAAAAACAGCGCAGCATTCATGCTCGATTGCCGAACCAAACGACGAAGGTCGCGCAATCACCCGCTGGTCGTTGCCGACTCCAGCGGCGCTCGAGACGATCCTGTGTGAACGCCCTCGATCGACAGCGGGGCTGCCAGCATTGTCACCCGTGCCCATGCCGTGCCGGCGACGGCGACCGCGCCGACCAAGGCAAACGCTTGGCCCCACCCGTTGGAGACCATGCCGAGATGAGCAAAGCCAAGGGTCAGGTGATAGCCGGCGATAGCCGCCGGAACTACGAACAGCATGCTGATCACAAAGCGGACGATAGCCGAGCGGGTAACGGCAAAAGCATACTGCCCGACAACCAGTGCGAACGCGCTTGAAACGATGCCAACAACGATGGCGCCGAGCGGCCCTGCCCCGGTTTGCACTGCATAGAGGCCGGCGGTCACACCGACGAAGAATGGCAATGCATAAACGGCAAGCCTGAACATTGCCCAGCAAAGCACGCCGAGCCCCGCGATATTGAGAAGAATGCCGATGATGATCATGGTGGTGACTCCCCGTGACAAATGTTGCAAGGGTCGCGCCTTCCACCACCACCACGGCGCATGGAAAGCACTACGGAAAGCAATTGTGGCGCCAACGAGAATTTGCAGCGGCGACTTCTTGATGTGGGCTAAATCATCAATCGCGGCTCGGTTTCGACCGCAGGTGGTGATCCCGACGATAGAGGAAAGCGGCGCTCACGCGCCGCGCTCTCCAAACTTCCACACCGGAATGCCGAGCTTGCGGGCCTTGTCGGCCATGTTGTCCTGAATGCCGGTGCCGGGAAACACCAGGACGCCGATCGGCAGCACGTCGAGCATCTGATCGTTGCGTTTGAACGGCGCCGCCTTGGCGTGTTTGGTCCAGTCCGGCTTGAAGGCGATCTGCGGCACCTTGCGGTGATCGGCCCAGCGGGCGGCGATCAGTTCGGCACCCTTCGGCGAGCCGCCATGCAGCAGAACCATGTCGGGATGCTTGGCGCGGACCTGATCGAGCTTGTCCCAGATCAGGCGATGATCGTTGAAGTCGAGCCCGCCGGTGAAGGCGATCTTGGGCCCTGCGGGCAGGAGCACCTCGGTCGCGGCGCGACGCTTGGCAGCGATGAAGTCGCGGCTATCGATCACGGCCGCGGTCAGGGCGCGGTGGTTGACCAGCGAGCCGCTGCGCGGATGCCAATGCGATCCGGTGTGACGAACGAAGTGTTCGGCGGCCTGGTCGCGGAAGAACTCCATAGTGTTGCGGCGCTCGATCAGCGTCATGCCCTCGGCGGTGAGGCGCTCCAGCTCGACCGAGCGGATTTCGGAGCCATCCTGGTCGCGCTGGCTGCGCTTCTGCGCCTGTTCGTTGTCGTCGAGCTCCCGCTCAATCCGTTCGTTGGCGCGGTGGAACAGGTTGACGGTCGACCACAACAGGTCCGGAAGATCGGGTTCAAGGCGGGTTTCGCTCAGCGTGGCGACAAGGGCATCGAAGATGTCGGCGATGGCGCCCGCGATCATTCGCGCTTCGGGCAAAGGTCTCGGATCTGGCTCGTCCTGGAACGGACGATAGCCGTGGAGCTGCAACTCGGTCAGGATGTGGTCGGTTGGCGATGCGCTTTGCTGCGACTCGAAGCCGGTGTCGTCGTGATCTATGGTCATGATACTCGCCTCTGGCGGATCGACCGCGCCCATCGCGGCCTTCATGGCGACGAACTGCGGCGGGCGAGCCGGACCTGCACCGCCGAGCGCAGCGACAGCGGCCGAAGCGAAGCGGAGGATGGCGAGAGACGGCTATTTTGCCTCGCGATGCAAAGGCGGGTCTTCCCCGCCGGCGGAAAATAGTCGGCGAAGCCATTGCGGATCCGGAACGCTTGCCGCATCGATCGCCCTCTCAAGAAGGCCGTGCGCGCGGTGCTCTCCGCCACACTGGGAGCATCCCCGATCGATCATGCGGGGTAGTAAGGCGTGCCGCCCGCTTCCGTCCCCTCATCCCATCAGAGCGGCATGAATCTCGTGATGTCGTCCGGGACAATCTGCGTCCGCACCGCTGCCCATAGCGCGTCGATGCCGAGCTGCCGCAGATCTTCGTTGAAATCGCCGCCCCAGGGCGACAGCGCTATCGCCTCGATCCCTGCCGACTCGGTTCGTCCAAGCAGACATTCCAGCGCGCCGTCGCCGGCCGGATCGTTGTCGCGAACGATATAGAGCCGGCGCAGTGTTGCCGGAAAAAGGATGGCGGCCAGATGCGCGGCTGAGAGCGCGGCAGCCATCGGCATGGTAGCCATGACGGAGCGAACCGACAGCATGGTTTCGATGCCCTCGCCCGCCGCCATCACGTCATCGGCCACACCGAAGTGGACCGCGTTGCCGAGCAGATCGCCCATCGCGCGCCGCGGCGTGTCGATCGATGCCTTGTCGCGCCCGGAGGGGTCGAGCCAGGTCCGATGCACGCCGGTGATACGTCCCTCGAGATCGGTGACGGCTGCGATCAGTGCAGGCCAAGTCTCGGTCGGCGCATCCCTATCCGGACGATAGTAGCAGCGGGGGTGGAAGCGCAGGCTCCCCACGCCATCAAGATCGGTGATGCCGCGGTGATGCAGATAGACTGCCGCCAACGTCCCGGCAATCGGTTCCGACATCGCGAACAGACGCCGCGCTGATTGCGGCGAGCCGGTGGGTACTGGAGATGACGATGTGCGATAGTCCAGCACTGGATCAGGTCGTGGCAGGTTCAGGAAGCGCCGCGCCTCCTCAGCGACATCGCGGAAATCCACCAGGCCGCAGCTTTCGCGGATCACGTCGAGCAGATCGCCATACTCGCTGGTGGCGGCATCAGTCCATTTGCCCGCACGGCGTCCACCGTCCCTGCCCGTCAGGCGGACGAACATCGAGCGACCGGCGGTGTTCCTGACGTCGCCGACCTGCCAATAATTGCCGACGCGACAGCCATTGGAGAGATAGTGGCGGCACACCGCCTCGGCCTCGCGCGCGAGGCAATGCGCCAGATCCGCCACGCTCGAGTTCACGCGGCGGCCCGATCAGCGATGCGGAGCACCGGATAGTGTTCCAGCACTTTGGCCAACACCACCGGGCCGGTCGCGTCGACCGGCACGAAGAAGCGCAGCTTCCAGGAGATGATTTCACTGAACAGGCCGTAGGCGCGCAGCCGCTCGCGCAACGGCTCCGAGAAGCCGGTCAATTCGATCCGGTTCGCACCCATCACACGGACGCGGCGCAGTTGAAGCGCTTCGGCCAGATCGATGATGGTCTTGCCGTCGAGCAACGCGACGAACGCCGCATCAGGCGTGATGGTCGAGATGCCCGCGTCGCTAGCGGTCGCCGCCCACGCCGCCGACACTTTACGGCCGATGATACGTTCCCCGGAGTCAGTCTGCAGACGATAGACCCGGGTCGATTCATTCGGCAACCGCTTCCAGATCGGCAGCAGCAAGCCAGCCACGATGTGAATCTCGCTGCAGGCAAATTCCGGGACGTCCGCCACTTCCGCCACCCAGGCGCGTGCAAAGGTGTCACGGTCGGCGTCCTGCCAATGGGTCTGCGGCATCAATGCCAACGGCAAGGTCGGATGCTCCATCGGCCGGATCAGCCGGACCCGGCGCTCCACCTCGCCATCGTCCAGCATGATGCTGCGGGTCGGAACCTGCACCGCCGCGCGACCGGACTGGCTGTTGACCAGACACAGCGCGCGCGGATCGGACAAGCGCTGCAGCGCTTCGTCGAGCGTCACCGGTCGGTTGCGCTCGCGCTGGGTGATGTTGAGAAGACGGGTCTCGGCCGAGGTGCCGGGATGGGTGTAGATGGTCTGCCGGCTGGTGACGGCAAAACTCTCGGCGGTCAGGGTTTCCAAGCCGGCGTCATAGCTGCCGGAGGCGATCGCGCCCTCAACGCGCGCGGTGAGCAATTGCTCGAACGCCGCAAACAGGATGTTCTGAAGCTCGATCGTCAGTGCCAGCAGCCGGTTCAGGAAAGTGGTGATCGGCGGCAGGTCGTCCCTGATTCCGTTGGAGTCGATCAGCTTCAGCCCGGTGGCGTCCTCGAACGCTTGCAGTGAGCAATCGGCGATCTTGCCGTTGACGAGCAGCAGATAGAGCTGCCGTAACGCATCGCGCGCGTAGTGGCTTTCAAGATTGTCTTCAGCTCGGAACAGGCCCTGCCCGCCGGTCTGGCGCTGGCCTTTGGTGATGGCGCCGAGCGTGTCGAGCCGCCGCGCGATGGTCGAGAGAAAGCGTTTCTCGGCCTTCACATTGGTGGCGATCGGCCGAAACAGCGGCGGTTGCGCCTGATTGGTGCGGTTGGTGCGGCCAAGCCCCTGGATTGCGGCATCGGCCTTCCATCCGGCTTCCAGCAGGTAATGCACCCGCAGGCGCCGGTTCTTGGCCGACAGCTCTGCGTGATAGGAGCGCCCGGTGCCGCCGGCTTCCGAGAACACCAGGATCCGTTTGACGTCGTCCATAAACGCCTGCGCCTCGCCGAGATTGGCGGAGCCGGCGCGGTTCTCCACGGCAAGGCGACCCGTGCCATCGGCGTTGGTCTTGCGGATGATGCGCCGGCAGCGTCCGGTCACCTCCGCGACCATGTCGGTGCCAAAGCGCTGCACGATCTGGTCGAGTGCACCATGCACACCCGGCAGCGAGGCCAGATGTTCGATCAGCCGGTCCCGCCGCGCGACCGCGTCCCGGCATTGCACCGGCTGGCCATCCCGGAACACCGGCCGTGACGACAAATTGCCTTCGCTGTCGGTAAAGGGTTCGTAGAGTTGGGTCGGAAACGAATGGGCGAGATAATCCAGCACGTATTCCCGCGGCGTGATGTCGACCTGGACGTCGCCCCATTCCTCGGTCGGGATTTCGGCAAGCCGGCGCTCCATCAGCGCCTCGCCGGTCGAGACGATCTGGATCACGGCGGCGTGGCCGTCGTGCAGATCCCGTTCGACCGACGCGATCAGCGTCGGCACCTTCATCGCTGTGATCAGGTGGTTGAAGAACCGCTGTTTTGCGGATTCGAATGCCGACCGGGCGGCGGATTTGGCCTGTGCGTTCAGCGTGCCGGTGGTGCCGGTGATGTTGGCGGCGCGCAACGCGGCATCGAGGTTGTTATGGATGATGCTGAAGGCACCGGCATAGGCGTCATAGATCCGGATCTGTTCCTCGGTGAGCCGGTGCTCGAGGAGTTGGTATTCCACCCCCTCGTAAGACAGCGACCGTGCCGCATAGAGGCCGAGCGCCTTGAGATCGCGGGCCAGCACTTCCATTGCGGCAACGCCACCGGCCTCGATCGCCTCGACGAACTCGGCGCGGGTGGCGAATGGAAAGTCATCGCCGCCCCACAGCCCCAGGCGCTGGGCATAGGCCAGATTATGCACCGTGGTGGCGCCGGTCGCCGAGACGTAGACGACGCGTGCGTTCGGCAGCGCGTGCTGCAGGCGAAGTCCGGCGCGGCCCTGCAGCGAAGCGACCTGGTCGCCGCGTTCGCCTTTGCCGCCTACCGCGTTCTGCATTGCGTGAGACTCGTCGAAGATGATCACACCGTCGAAACCCGCCCCGGCCTCAGAGCCTGCGTCGGCACCTAACCATTCCACGATCTGCTTCACCCGCGATATCTTGTCGTCACGGGCGTCGGAGCGTAGCGTGGCATAGGTCGTGAAAAGGATGCCTTGCTGCAGACGGATCGGGGTGCCCTGGCGAAACCGCGACAGCGGTGTCACCAGCAACCGTTCCTGTCCAAGCGCCGACCAATCGCGTTGGGCATCCTCGATCAGCTTGTCGGACTTGCTGATCCAGACCGCCTTGCGCCGTCCCTTCAGCCAATTGTCGAGCAGGATGCCGGCAACCTGTCGGCCCTTGCCGGCGCCGGTGCCGTCGCCGAGCATGAAGCCCAGGCGAAACCGCACCGCGGTCTCGGCGTCGTCGCGCGCGGCTGCGACAATGTCAAAAGTCTCATCGACGCTCCAGGATCCCGCGAGAGACTGCGCATGAGCTTCGCCCGCATAAATCACGGTTTCCAGTTGGGCATCTGACAGGAGGCCGCGTTCGACGACATCGGCTAGAAGATGCGGACGATAGCTCGGCTTCGGCGGCGCCACCGAGGCCATCGCCGCCGATTGCACCAGCCGGGTCGGATGCGCCTTCGCGCCGGGAAACCGGATCGACTGCAAGCTGTAGGCTTCATACAGCGCATCGGTGATGCTGCCGCCCTCGACCGGCTTCCAGTCGACGGTTTGATAGGCGAGTTCGATCGCCTCCGGCTCTTGAGGTTTGGCCGGGAAGGAGGAAGGCTTGGCGACGACCGGCTTCTGCGCGCGACCGATACCCGCCACCGATCGGACGGTCGAAGGGAGTGCTTGCGGAAGCGCGACCGGCAAACGCGACGGCACCAATTTTGTAATCCAGCCAATCAGCGTGGCAACGTCGGGAGCGACGCCTGGTGATGCCGGAAATGCGCTAGGATCATCGGCTGCCCGCTTGTCGATCAGGGTCAGGCGGGTGTCCATCGTGGTGCCGTGCTTGGCAAAGACCGCCCCGTCGATCGCCGCCGAGAACACCACCTGCCCGCGCTGCTGCAAGCTGACAAAGGCGTCGCGCCAGGTCGGATTGTCGGGTGCACAATTGGCGCCGGTGATAGTGACCAGACGCCCGCCATCGGCCAACCGCGCCAATGCCGATGAGATATGCCGCAATGCTGCGTCGGCCATCCGGCGATCGACATTGGCCACCGCCGAAAACGGCGGGTTCATCAGCACGACGCTCGTCGCAATGCCAACGCCAAGATGATCGTCGATCTGCGCGGCGTCGAAGCGCGTGACAGCGATGGTTGGGAAAAGTTGCGCCAGCAAGCCCGCACGTGTCTCGGCCAATTCGTTGAGGACGAGAGAGGCGCCGGTTAGTTCGGCGAGAATGGCGAAGAGTCCCGTGCCGGCCGATGGTTCAAGGACGATGTCAGAGGGAGTGATCGCCGCCGCGACCGATGCGGCCCAACCAAGTTCGATCGGCGTGCTGAACTGCTGCAGCGCCTGGCTTTCCTCGGAGCGTCGCGTGTGGGTGGGGAGAAGACCCGCAATCTTCGCCAGCATCGGCAGCATGGCGTCGGGCGACGCGGCACGTGCGCGCATCGCCGGGCCGAATTTGCGGAGAAACAGGACGGTCGCCGCCTCGCAGGCATCATAGGCGCTCTTCCAGTCCCAGGCGCCGTCGGCGTCCGAACCGTCAAAGGCTGTTTCCATCGTAGCGCGCAGGCCGGCCGCATCGATGCGTCGGCCGCGCTCCAACTGCGGGAGGATCAGCCGCGCCGCGGCAATGATACGAGCGGCAACTTCGGCGCCAGCCGACGACGCAGGAGATCGCACGGCATCAGTCACAGTCGTGGATGAATTTGTTAGGGTCATCGCAAGAGCCTCGGAGAGCGGGGAACGGTCGAGCCGTGGCGCGCTCTCTCAGCCCCGCCGGCTCAAACCCTCCCGGCCGAACTCTCACTCTCGCGATCGCTGGTATTGCTGCGGATCGCAATGGAATGGGCGGAGCGGCTTTCGCCGCCCCGCCCTCACGATCATTCAGCCGCGACTACGCGAGGCTGATCTTCGTCAGTCTCAGCCTGATCCTCGTCGTCGGCGGCGAGAAATTCAGGCAAAGCCTCGGCTTCACCGGTAGCCGCAGCAGTTTCGACGTCGGTCAGCCGCAGCGGTTCGGGCAGCCAGCCCGTTCCCTCCAATAGCCGCTCGGCCTCCCGCGCCATGTCGGCTTTCTTGAGGTGGTCGATCAACTGTGCCGACGATTCACCCTTGGCCTCGCGCACCGCTTCGAGAATGCGGGGTTTTGTGACCCGGCCGAGATAGTTGTCCACCCCTGTGGTCCAGCCTGCCGCGACCATGTCGAGGCCGACAGCGCGCGCCAGCACTTCGGCATGGTCGAGCCTGCGGCGAACGCAATGCGCAGAGACGCGGCCTTCATTGAAGCGACTGGCCGGTTCATAGAGCGCGTTGACGCCAAACGAGGCACAATGCGCGAACAGCGATGACTGCTCGGTGGCGTCGAAACCGATCAGCTTATCCCAGAGATCACCCTCCTCGCTCGGCAACCGAACCTTCCAGGCCTCATGGCGCGCCTCGATGGCTTTGGCCGACGCGCTGTCGTTGAGACCCGGCGCCTGTGCCGGCAGCGTCGGTGACCGGATCGCAATCTCCAGGCAACCGCTCGATGACGCGAAGCGATAGAACGTCGATAGCACGAAATTGTGCAGGACCGCGGTGAAGGCTATAGCCGGATCGTTGGCCAGCGCATTGCGCAGCGCCAGCGTCCGGTGCGCGGTCAGCTCGGTGATGAGGCGGTCCGGCAACGGCTTGATGACGTCGTCGTCGTCCTCTTCCGATTCAGCAGGAGCGCCACCGATGGTGATGACGGCGCGAGGTGCCGAAACGGCGTCCTCATCGTCGGGAGCTGATTCACCGCCCGCGGCGATTTCTGCCTCTCGATCGACGATCACCGGTGCCTCGTCTTCCGGGCGCACATAGCCGCGATCGACTGACAGCTTGCCTTCGGAATCGATGCTGACAAAGACGCCGGCGCGCGCGATGTCGGCCGCATCGAAGATCACCGGCCGGATGTCGAAGGCCGACAGCGCGGTCTCGATCTCGCCCAGGCGCTGATCGATCTCGTCCGGCAGTTCGTCGGCCTCGGCATAGTCGGCCTCGAGCCTGTCGTATTCGGCTCTAAGAGCAGCCATCGCCGCACGATCGTCTTCGCTCAACTCGACTGGAACACCGTCCAGCTCGCGCAAACCATGGCTATGGCCATAGGGAAAGTCGACCGCCGCCGAAATCCACTTCCAGCCTTCCGTGGCGATGGTCTCAGCTTCGGCTGTTAGCTTTTCGGTGACGAGACGATCGAGCAGCGCCACGTCCTGCAGCCAACCGCCATCGTCATGTTCGAACAGGTCGCGTGAGATATTGCCGCCGGCCTGCTGATAGGCATCGAGCCCGATGAACTGGGCGCGGCGGTCCGAGGCGCGGACGCTGTTCTCGGTCAGCATCCGCCGGATCTGGTACGGCTGATCGAGCTGAGAGCGGCTGACATGGTCCCAGACTTGCTCCTGGCGCGCGTGGTCGGCGGTGACGGAAAACGCCATCAACTGTTCCAGCGTCATGCCGTCGTCGGCATAGACCTCGTGGAGCTTCGGCGATACCGCGGCCAGGCGCAGGCGCTGCTTGACGATCGCCGGCGTCACAAAGTGTCGGGCGGCGATGTCCTCTTCGCTCATGCCACCGTCGTGAAGCGCCTTGAAGGCGCGGAACTGGTCGAGCGGGTGGAGTCCGATCCGCTCATCGTTTTCGGCGAGCGAGTCGTCCTCAGCGATACCCTCGTCCCGGACCACGCACGGCACCGGTTGCGTCTTCGCCATCCGCTTCTGCTTCACCAACAGTTCGAGCGCGCGGTATCGCCGGCCACCGGCCGGCACCTCGAACATGCCTGTCTCTTGGCCATCGGCGTCCACCACCGCGCGGACGTTCAGGCTCTGCAGCAGGGTGCGCAGCGCGATGCTCTCCGCCAATTGCTCGATCGAGACGCCCGCCTTGACGCGGCGGACATTGGACTGGCTCAAGACCAGCTTGTTGAACGGAATGTCACGCGACGAGCTGAGCTTGATCTTCTGAACTGACGCCATCTTCGTATCTCCGCGACGGGCGGCCGAGAGCCTCTCTCGACCTGGAAACCCGTCACGGAAATCCCGGCCTCCCTCTCACTCTCCAAGGCACCGCAGCAAGTGAAGGCCGCGGCAGCCGGCGACGGCGTCACGCCGCTTGTTCACGCTTCTCTGTGCCGGCGTCGGTCGCCGACGGCGTAAAGGCCAGCAGGAAATCCGCGGCCTTCGACGCCGCGCTCGCCGCCCGCACCACGGCGCGGTTGTCCTCGCGCAGCACGTCCAGCCAGGAGCCGATGTAGTCGGCGTGGCGCACCGTCGGCACGATGCCGAGCGAGGCGCAGACAAAGGCGCCGGCGATTTCGGCGACGAGTTCTTCCCGGGCGTAAGGTTTTGAGCCGCGTAATCCGGAATGATGGCGGTTGAGCCGTGAGCTATGGCCGGTCCAATGCCCAAGCTCATGAAACGCAGTGCGGTGCCAATTGATCGGCTCGAAATACGCCGCTGGCGGCGGCACCTGCACAAAATCGCCCGTCGGGTTGTAGTACGCGCGCGGGCCACCGATGCGGAAATCTGCGCCGGTAGCGACAATCAAGGCCTCGGCCTGCGGTTCGATCTGTCCGGGCGGCGGCGGAATGACAACGGCCGCGACGTCTTCGGGCAGTCCCTCGCACTGATCGGTGTTGAATACGGTGAACCGCTTCAGAAACGGAATGGCGCCCGCCTCCTCGCCGGTCTCAGCGGCGCGGCGCCGTTCGTCCTCGGGCGTGAACCGATCAGCATAGACCACGGTTGTGCCGCGTTCGCCCTTCCGGACATGACCGCCGAGGCTAAGCGCTTGCCGGAAGGTGAGCCAGCTCTGGCCGGAAAAACCTCCCTCGATCACGGCCCCCCACAGGATCAGGATGTTGATCCCGGAATAGCGACGCTTCGTCGTCGCGTTGCGCGGCAAGGCCAGCGACGCGTTCGCCGAAGCCGTCCCCCATGGCTGCACCCAGGGGACGCGGCCGGCCTCAAGTTCGGCGATGATTTTGTCGGTGATTTCGGAATAGAGGTTGGCACGACCTTCGTCGGCGCGGTCTTGAGTAGTGGTCCTGGACATCGCGGTTCTCCGCGACGGGCGCCGGAAGGCTCTCTCTCGACCTCATCCCGTCTCGGCCAAACCGGCCCGCACTCTCACTCTCGGACGGCATGGCTAGGCTGAATCGTCAGGAACCGGGCCGAGCGCCGGAAAGCGCACTTGCGTCCGGGATGGAAGCCCGAAGGGTGAAGACCTCCGTAGCGAGGCTTCATCCAAACCGACAGCCCGGTCCATAAGGCGACGCCAGAAAAGCCCGCGGTCATTCGGGGGGGCATCTAGGCGTGGCTTCCTTCCGGAAAATTCGAGCTCCGGGGACCACGCTTCGACCATGGTCTTCACCCTGGCAATGGAACAAACAGGTGCGCCAACTGAAACGGTGTGACGTGCGGCGCGCTCCTTTGGTGGGCTGAATCGAACGCCGCGATTTTCGGCAGAAGTTCTGAATCCTTCTTGATGCCCGCGCATCGAAGGTCGGTGCCATCTTTCTCCAATTCGAGCAGAAGCAGGCTCGGATCGTCAGATGCGGACTTACGAAGCAATGCGAACATCGCACCCGCGGTTGCCGATCCGCTGTAACGACCGACAACAAACCGCATCACGCCGTCCAGCAAATACTTCTCACGACGTTGCAGTTTCCCGTCGAGTATCTTGAACTCGATGATAAATCCCGACACACCGTAGAGACGCCATTCAATGTCAGTGCGGGCAATGCATTTGGGTAACCCAGTCGCCTTATCGAGAACGTATTCCGACAACTCGCCATAGAAGTCGCCTGCAAAGGGTTGTTCACCCGCGTCCTGTCGTTCGCGTAAATGTGCCGCAAGCGCCTGTGTCAATTGCGGCTCGGTACGTTTCTGCATTGGCGGCTCCGAGCCTTTATAAAAGTCGGCATAAGCGAGCCATGTCTCGTGTACGTAAGCGAGCAAGGCTGAAACCGGAAGTTCGCCGAACAGGTCGATGAAGGGACTATCGGCAGTCAAGCCCTTGACGTCGCTCATAACGGCCTCTTCGTTCGTCGAATGGCCTTTATCTCGGCCGCCAGTTTGCTGGCGTCTTCGATTGCGGCGCGTTCAAGCCAAAACCGGGTTACGAGGGGTTTGACGATCGTGATGCGATCATCCTTGACAACGATGACGTCAGGCACGGTCAGCATTTGCTCGGGACTGCCGTCGATGGCGGTGGCGACTGTACTGAGAAGTTCGGCAACCACGCGATCGTCTTCTAAACGGCTGACCATGGCTTTGCGCGGTTTGGATTCCGAGATCGTGACAATGACGCCGCCGAGAGGAACGCTGCGCGCTGTCCACGCAACTGCGCTCAACTCGCCCTTGCCGCCAGTCGCGTCACGCCATTCAGTTAGAACCTGCACCAGTCGCTGACAGTATCGATCGATCTGGTCCCGCGCCGGAGGCCGCCGCATCGATTTCACAAGCATCTCGTAGCTGAGACTACCCGGCTGTAGAGAGGGCCCTGCATAGGTCGCCAGTTCCTGGACGAGCACACGCTCGTCCGGTCGCAGCGCAAAATAATCGAAGACGAGCTCTTCGAATTCGGGCTTGCGTGCGGCGTATTTCGCCGGCCGATTCAGCGGTTCTGCGCTTTCGATTGCGCTGAAGAGACGATCAACTTTCTTCAGAATGGCTTGGGCTTTTTTCGGTTGTGGATGCTTGCGACCGGCCAATATGGCCAACTCAGCAACTCGTTGACGTGCAGCTTTGGGCGTTCGGCCGCGACTGACGGACTCAGCAGTAGCGACAGCCACGTTCCCATCGACGAGCGCATATACGCCGTCAAAAAACGAGCCTCAAGCCTGCCAGTTTCCGTGTCGGGTGCCGATAACACACCGACGGAGTGCTGAAAGCTGAACGGGTCCTCTGCGAACACCGCCTTCACGCCATTCTCGGGATGAGTCCCGTCCGGCCAGATCACACGGGGACCTTTGAAATTGCGTCGCAGTTCGTCCGGCTCTCGTGCGATGCGCTCGTATGGAAATCGCTCCAAACAAAGTCTATCCACGATGGGTAGATCACCGGGGATCCGCTCTGCCTTGAGAAATTTGTGAGTCAGCAGCCATCGCGATGGGCTTACAGATCGCAAATGCTGCGGGACACGCCGATCATTATCGACCCGATGGAAGCCCTTGCCTTTCTCCCATCCAAAACGGGCGCGCAGATCGTTGACCGAGCCGAATTGCCAGAGACGTTCGAGCAATGCGAGGTCTTGTAAGGTGCCCCAATAGCGAAGGCGTAGATGCGGCGTCTCATCGATCAATGCCGTGGCGCGCATGATCGTCCGATCGGCGCCATGCAGCGTAAGACGGCCGAAGGCAAGCGCGATATCCGTCTTGGGTGTCCAATATTCAAACTGCTCAACGGAAAGGTCGTCGACGGCCTCGGCGCGCCGCGTCGCAATCATCACGACAAAGGGGTGGTCCGCGTCGACGAAAATAAGCCGCCGCATATCGGCAAAATTCGTGATGCGCTTGATCTTGTAACGCGAAAGCAGATTCGCCCGGAAGCGCCGCGTGCTCGGCTCCGCCGAGATGAACAGACCGATCGGCAAGATCATCGCCACACGGCCGGACGCACTCAACGATTCTGCCGCTGCTAGAGCGAACGCTGCTGCGATTTGCCGCTTGGGCCAGTGTACGGTAGCTGGTTGACGCTCAGCCCATGCTTCGACGACAGCAGTTTCCGGGTCCCCTGGCGGCATCTCTCGCCATGGAGGGTTTGACAGAAACACCGTGTATTGCTCGCGGTTGATCGCTTCGCTCTTTTGGCTGAAGAAATTGCCATGGCCATTGCTTCGAATATTCTTCTTGAGCGACGGCAGTTTGTGTCCGCCTTTGCGCAGGAGCTCAAGGTCGCGTGGCGCGAGGTCGGACAGGAGGGCCAAATAGAGGCTGAACGCTGTCAGTCGGCATGCGTCTTCATCAATGTCGCTGCCGAAGATGTGTCCAAGCAAAAGACTGCAACGCGCTGCGAAGTCATGGTTGTTGTCGTCGTCTTTGGGAAGCGCAGCCGCTCGCTGCGCACGCATCAGCCGTCGAAATGCCGCGGTGAGAAGCATACCCGAACCGCAGGCACCATCGAAGATGCGCTGCTCCAGCGGATTGCGGCCAGCGAGCGCCTGTTCAACCACCCAATCTGACAGCAGCCGCGGCGTATAATAGGCCCCCTGTTTCCGCTTGCCGGTTGCGCTTTCGCCGGCTTCCGTTTCCGCCGCTGCCTTCTGGCCGAGGAACGTTTCGTAGATGCCGGCAATCAATTCGATTGGAATCTGCGCGAAATTATAACGCCAAAAGGCGGTCTGACCGGAGCGCAGCACGGTGCGACGCAGGAATTGATGGAGATCCTCGAACGCATTTGACGGCAAGCCGCGCCACATCCCCTCCTTGCGGCCATCGGTCGCGAGGAAATCTCCATTGAAGTCCTTCTGAAGCTGACCGAACAATCGCTCGAGGCCGCTTACGTCACCCTTCTCAAGAAGCTCGATCAAAGTCGATACGTTGCGGCTCGCACGATACGCGTCGGTGATGATCTCTCGATCTTCGAGATACGCCACGAAGATGACCGAAGCGGTCAGTTCGCGTGCGATATTGGCCGTGACGGCACCTGATAGCCGTTCAACCAATACCCGCACGTTGTCGAGCAATGTCTTGTCGACCCGCTTATGTGGATCAAACCAGGTAGCCCGGTTCTTGAGAATTTCTCCGCTCAACAATCCCTGGAAGGAGAAGTCTGCGAGCTTTTCGCCGCCTTCCGCTACAATTCTCTCGCGCGGGGCCTGAGGATCGTCGACGGACCAAGCATCGACATAATCATCCGCTGCCACCAGAACGATGCGAGCCAGATTTTGGTTCCAGAGCCGTTCGCAAAACCGGCGAATCTGGTTCGCCTGGGCGTTCTCGTCACCCTTGAGTTGCGCGGAATCCACCAGACAAACAGTCGGCACTCGATCGATGCAAAGAACGGCCGACGCGCCGACATCGCCAGCCGCGTCGAACATCCCCACCACCTCGGTAGCAAAGGGATGATCCGCAGAAACTTGATTGGCATCGGCCAACAGCGCGCCAGGCACTTCGCCATATCCCAAGTCCCTGGTCCAACGCTCAACCGTGCTCACGGGCGCCCCTTCGATCCCCAGCGCCGCAAATCCAAGCGCGATGGCGAGATTAACCCATAATTCACAACGTTTCGTTTCCGCAGGTCGTCAGCGATCCAACAAGACAGTGCGCAGCCTACCGGCAGCCATTTGTTCTCTATATGTTCTTATCCACTCCCTCGGTCAAGCGGGTTCACCAGAGGGGGCCAGAATGCTGCCCGACCAAGTCGAAACGAGGCGCCCCGCGAAGTGTCGAGCGGAATCCGGCAGCGCGAGGCCGTGGGGCGCTTGCATGTGCCCTTTGTTCGCTTTATGTTCCATTTCGGAAATTGGCATATTCTGAGTGGCGCTCTCAGCCCGAAATGTCCGATCAGATCGTCATCACCGAGAAGACCAGCCAGGCGAAAGACGTCCGAGAAGCTGTCGGGTCTCGCTACGGCGAGATCCTGCCGGCCGAAGGTCATCTGTTCGATCTGCTGGAACCAGAGGATGTCGTGCCCGCCTGGAAGCGGTGGTCGCCGATCCTGTTGCGCCCCGAGGGGCTTTACGACACGCGTCCGGCCTCGGGCGGAAACAAGACCGCCAAGCTCAAGGCTATCCGCGAAGCGCTGCGGACGGCCAAACGGGTCTGGCTCGCGACCGATTGCGACCGCGAAGGCCAGCTGATCGGCCAGGAGATTCTCGAACACTACAACTACTGCGGCGAGGTTATGCGCGTGTTGTTTACTGCACAGGATTCGCAGACGATCCGCGCGGCGTTTGAGACGGCAAAGCCGAACGCCGACTATGCGCGGCTCTACGCCGCCGCCGTGGCGCGCCGGCAGGCCGACCAGATCTACAATCTGTCGCTGACCCGCACGGCGACCGTCATCCTGGGACAGGGCGCGCGGCGTGTGATTGGCGTCGGGCGCGTGAAAACGCCGACCTTGGCGATCGTTTGCCGACGCGAATTGGAAATCCGCAATTTCGTCCCCCTCGCCTATTTCGAGATTGTCGCCACCGCCAAAGTCGAGGGCGGGCAATTCCAGATGCGGCACGCCCCTCAAGAGCGAATTGTCCGGCGCGAGGTGGCCGAGGCCGTCGCAGACGCTGCGCGGGATTTCGAGGGCGGACTTGGCGTGCGCGTCGAGGACAAACGGCAAGGGCCGCCGAAACTGCACGATCTGCCGTCGCTGCAGAAGCTGTGCGGCTCCCGCTTCGGCTGGCCGGCCAGCAAGACGCTCGACGTAGCGCAGCAGCTCTATGACGGCCAGGGCAAGAAGATCATCGCCTACCCTCGCGCCGAAGTCCGCTACCTGCCGCAAAGCTTGATCGCGGACGTGCCGCGGATCGTGGCCGGATTGCAGGCGGGGCAATCTTTTGGCGCAATCCCGGTGCCCGAACCGCCGGTGATCCGCAGGGGCGCGAGCGGCACATTTCACGACAAGGGATTGGAGGGGGCTAGCCATCACGCCATCATCCCCAACGTCAACACCATCGACAGGCTGCCGGAAGTCTGGCCGCGGCTGTCGTCCGACGAGAAGAAACTATTCGACGTCATCGCACGCGCCTATCTGGCCGCGCTGATGCCCGACTTCCGCTATCGGCAGACCACCGCGACGCTCGACGTGCGCGGCTTCGAATTCCGCGCCGCCGGTCGGCAGCCGATCGACCTCGGCTGGCGCGCCGCCTTCCCCGAATGGCAACCCGCCGAGGAAAAGGGAGACGACGCCCAATTGCTGCCGGCGCTACGCAACGGCGAGACGGCGCAGTTGCAGGATCCCAAAATCGAGGACAAGGAAACCCGGCCGCCGCCGCGTTACAACGAAGGCACGCTGATTGAAGCCATGCAAAATGCCTGGCGCTTCGTCGATGACGAGGCGCTGCGCGATCGCCTCAAGGAAGCTAAGGGCATCGGCACGCCGGCGACGCGGGCCGAGATCATCGGCGGACTGAAGAAGCAGGCTTTTCTGGTGATCCAGGGCAAGCACATCGTGCCGACCGACGCCGGTCTGTCGCTGTTCGGCATTCTGCAAAGAGCCGATCCCGCCCTGGTCGATCCCGGCGTGACAGCGCAACTGGAATGCCTGCTCGACGATGTCGTCGTCGGCAAACAAGAGATGCTCGGCGCGATCGATGCCGTGTGCAATGTCGCGCAACGCATCATCGGCAAGCTGACCGACAGCACCGCCGCTGGAAGCCCCGCCTTGCTCGGCGACGGCGCAGCCAGTTCCGCCCGATCCTTTCCGCCGACACCGGCGATGAAGCGCTATGCCGACAGCATCGCCCGGCAACTCGGCATCAAACCGCCCTCCGGCTACAAGACTTCGATATCGATCTGCGGTGCGTTTCTGAAACAACATGCCCCGAAGAAGACCGACGGCGATTCAAACGAGACGGCCGAACCCACGCCGGCGAGTGCGGCGCAACTGTCCTACGCCCGGAAGATCGCGATCGCGAAAGGCATCGTCGTTCCGGATGAGGCCAAGACCAACTCCAGCGCCATGGCCGCGTGGCTCGATTCGAACAAAGGGACGGCGAAGCGCCGGAACGGCCATTGCAAGGCCGCGGCGAGAACCACTGGAACAAGCACCTCCCGATCGATCGCATCGCGGAAGCGAGTTCGGAAATCGAAAACTGCGGCGGCGGCCGATGCAGCGCCAAGGCCGCCAAAGTCCGCAAGAGACACACCGCTGCGAATTCCCTATGGCAACAAGGAAGTCGCACTCAAGCTCGGCGCGCGTTATCGCAACGGGGGCTGGTTCGCTCCGCCCGGCATCGACCTCGCCGCATTCAGCGAACGGGGATGGCTGTAGCTATTCTGCCTACGATGGCACCGCCACAACCGCGAAATACCTGAGGGAATCGCCGAAAAGGACGCCAGTCCAAATGCGGTGCGCAACGACGCGGATGCCTGCAGCGTTTGTTTTCGGATGCCGAAGCGCGCAGGTCTTTGCGCGACGCTAAACTACTCTCCGCTACCCTAGAGTCAGAACTCGTTCGCAGGCACCGCCGCTCCTATCCAATAATCGGACCCAATTTCCGTTGTCGTTGTCCCCCGATGTGCCGATGGTACTCGGGACAAACACCGTGCAATCGGCAGAAATTGGCGCTACGATGAAAGAGGTCGTTGCTCAAGAGCGCAGAACCGTCGTCCACCTTGGACGGCCGGACTTGGTGCTCGTGCCACGGAGTGGCGGCGGCCCCGATCCGCGCCTCGTTGAGCTTGTACGTCTACTGGCTCGTAGCGCGGCGCAAGACTGGTATGAGCAGCTTGCCGAGGAGCACCGTCCAAAGCGCTCCTGAGCTGGCAGGAGATTGTCACATGAAGGTCGCGCTCTACGCCCGATACTCCACCGACAACCAGCGTGACGCCTCGATCACGGACCAGTTTCGCGTCTGTCGTGCCTATGCCGAGAAGCAAGGCTGGCAGATCGTGGAGCAGTATTCCGACCACGCAATTTCCGGTGCATCGCTCCTGCGTGCTGGCATCCAAGCCCTGATTGCTGATGCCTTGCGCGGTCGATTTCAGGTGGTGATGGCCGAGGCGATGGATCGCCTATCCCGTGACCAGGAGGATATCGCCGGCGTGTTCAAGCGCATGGCCTACGCCGGGGTCAAAATCATTACTCTATCCGAAGGCGAGGTTACGCATCTTCACGTCGGCCTCAAGGGCACGATGAACGCGCTCTTTCTCAAGGATCTTGCCGACAAGACTCGCCGAGGATTGCGCGGCCGCGTTGAACTGGGCAAGTCCGGTGGCGGCAACTCCTACGGCTACGATGTCGTCAAACAATTTGATGCAAATGGCGAGCCTATAAGGGGTGATCGAACTATCAATCTGGCTGAAGCCGAGGTGGTTCGCCGCATCTATCGTGACTATGTTATTGGCAAATCAGCAAAGCGGATTGCAGTCGAACTGAATAGGGACGGCATACGGGCACCCGGCGGCGGAGATTGGGGTTTCAGCACAATCAATGGCAACGCCAAACGCGGAAATGGTATCCTCAATAACGAAATGTACGTTGGCCGCATCGTCTGGAATCGACAGCGCTTTATCAAGGACCCTGAGACAGGAAAGCGTCAGGCGCGCCCAAATCCTTCGGCGGAATGGATCATTCAGGAAGTGCCAGAGCTGCGCATCATAGACGATGAGCTCTGGAACGCCGCCAAGGCTAGGCAGGAGACGATCAAGACAGGGCACGGCGAGGACGGTCGCGAAGTGCAGAACAGCTTCCGTGACCGGCGGCGTCCAAAATACATATTCTCAGGCCTGATCAAATGCGCATGTTGCGGCGGTGGATACGCCATGATCTCAGCGGACCTAACCGGCTGCTCGACTGCGAGGAACAAGGGAACCTGCGCAAACCGCAAAAGCATCCCGCGTGCCCGGCTGGAGGAGCGAGTGCTGAACGCATTGCGTCACCATCTGATGGATCCCGCGCTCTTCAAGGAGTTCTGCGACGAGTTCACACGCGAGATGAATCGTCTTCGGATCGAATGCTCGGCGTCACTCGACGGTTTGCGATCCGAGGTGAAGCGGATCGAGCATGAACTCGACACCTTGCTGAACCTGATCCTCAAGGGCGGAGCGGCCGACCGGATCAACGCCAAGATGGTCCAACTGGAGGGGCGAAAATCTGAGCTTGAGCGACTACTCGCCAACGCCGAGGAGCCACCGCCGCTCCTCCATCCTGAAATGGCGACTTTCTATCGCGAAAAAGTCGCAGCTCTCCACGAAGCGCTGCAGGACGATAGTGAAGCAACACGGCTGAAGGCCGGTGAAATCCTACGATCCCTCGTCAAGGAGATCGTGCTGACGCCTCAGAATGATGAGCTGAAAATCGATGTCCGAGGCGACCTCGCTGGAATCCTTGCGATTTCCCTCAAAACGAAAACCCCGGCCACAAGGACCGGGGTTTCGCAAGTTGAGATGGTTGCGGGGATAGGATTTGAACCTATGACCTTCAGGTTATGAGCCTGACGAGCTACCGGGCTGCTCCACCCCGCGATAAACTTTTGCGCGGCTTTTCAGAAAACCAAAGTGAACGGTCAACGCCGTGGGGCGCTGATCGATCCTCCCGGAAGGTTCCTGAGAAGGCTGCCCGTGGGCTGATGCCCGGGGCGCGAGGGGTGTGTACCAATGCCCGGGGGGTTTGGGAAGGCCCGTGACGGATATTTTCAAGATATTATGACGACCGGAACCCGATGCGGTTGCCCGATGCCCCTGCTCCTGCAAGACTTCGTCAAAATCGGCCCAAATCCAGACAAAAGGCCGCAACAGGTGGAGCGCATCATGGACCAGCCGTTGAGCGGATTCGGCGGCAACGCCCTGCAGGACAGCTTTCACCGGATGCTCGACCGCTCCCGAGCCGAAGCGCCGGCGACGCTGGAGCAGCGGCTCGACAGGCTGGCGCGGCTCCGCAGTGTTCTGAAGGACAATGAAAAGCGATTCGAGCAGGCGATCTCCGCCGATTTCGGCCATCGCTGCGCGATCGAGACCATGATCGCCGAGACGCTCAGCCTGCTCGGCGACATCAAGCACACCAGCAAGCACATCAAATCCTGGATGGCGCCGCGCAAGGTCGCGACCCAGCCGCAATTCTGGCCGGGCAAGAACCGGCTGATCCCGCAGCCGCTCGGCGTGGTCGGCATCATCGCGCCGTGGAATTATCCGCTGCAGCTGACGCTGGCGCCGGCGATCGGCGCGCTGGCCGCCGGCAACCGGGTGATGATCAAGCCGAGCGAATTGTCGCCGGCGTTCTCGGCTCTGTTGCAGGAAACAATCGCCGCAAAGTTCGACCCCGCCGAGATGATCGTGACCGGGATCGAGGACGGCGTCGCCGAGGCGTTCGCGAAGCTGCCGTTCGACCATCTGATGTTCACCGGCTCCACGCGGGTGGGCCGGATCGTCGCAGAAGCCGCCGGGCGTAACCTCACGCCGGTCACGCTCGAACTCGGCGGCAAATCCCCGACCATCGTCGACCGCTCCGCCGACCTCGACGAGGTGGCGCCGCGGATCGCCTACGCCAAGCTGATGAATGCGGGCCAGACCTGCATCGCGCCGGACTATGTGCTGGCGCCGCAAGACATGGTCGAGGCACTGGCGGCAAAGATCCGCGACGCGATGCAGCGGATGTTCGGCTCCGATCCCGCCAACAAGGACTACACCTCGATTGTCGCCGACCGGCATTATGCGCGGCTGAAGGGCCTCGTCGACGACGCTGCGGCGCGCGGCGCGCGGCTGCTGCAGCCGGCCGCGGCCGACGACGCGGCGTGGCAAGGACAGCGCAAGTTTCCGCCGACAGTGGTGCTCGGCGCCACGTCCGACATGAAGATCATGCAGGAAGAGATCTTCGGCCCGCTGTTGCCGATCCTCGGTTACGATGATCCGGCCGAGCCGATCGCCTTCATCAATTCACGCGACCGCCCGCTGGCGCTGTACTGGTTCGGCAAGGACGAGGCGGCGCGCGACGAGGTGCTGGCGCGGACCGTGTCCGGCGGCGTCACCATCGACGACTGCCTGGTGCATTTCGCCCAGGTCAACCAGCCGATGGGCGGCGTCGGCGCGTCGGGAACGGGCTCCTATCACGGCGAATGGGGGTTCAACACCTTCACCCAACTCAAGCCGGTGTTCTATCGCTCGCCCTATAACCGCTTCGCCGATCTGTATCCGCCCTACGGCGGCAAAATCACGCGGCTTGCGAAAGTGCTGCGCTGGATTTCCTGATCTGACGACCCGCCCGGTCAACGAGCCGGCGCGGCCAATAACAACGACACAACAAATCATTCGGGAGTTGAAACGGTGACGGACACGTATGACTTTGTCGTGGTCGGCGGAGGCTCTGGCGGTTGCGCCGTTGCAGGCCGGCTGTCGGAAGATCCGGGCACGTCGGTGGCTCTGCTCGAGGCCGGCGGCACCGCGGACAATTGGGTGGTGAAGACGCCCTACGCGCTGTCGCTGATGGTGCCGGGCAAGCTCAACAACTGGCACTTCGAGACCGTGCCGCAAGCCGGCCTCAACGGCCGCATCGGCTATCAGCCGCGCGGCAAGGGGCTGGGCGGATCGTCGGCGATCAACGCCATGGTCTATATCCGCGGCCACAAATGGGATTACGACCATTGGGCAGAACTCGGCAACGCCGGCTGGTCCTACGAAGACGTTCTGCCTTACTTCAAGCGCTCGGAGAATAATTCCGACTTCAATGGCGCGTATCACGGCCAGAATGGTCCGCTGCACGTCAACAAGCTCCGCACCGACAATCCGGCGCACGACATCTTCCTGCAGGCGGCGCGCGAAGCGCAATTCCGGATCCGCGACGACTTCAATGGCGAGGAGCAGGAAGGCCTCGGCCTGTATCAGCTCACCCAGCACAATGGCGAACGCTGGAGCGCGGCGCGCGCTTATGTGCATCCCTATATGACGACGCGGCCCAATCTGCGCGTCGAAACGCAGGCGCACGCCACACGCATCTTGTTCGAAGGCGGCCGCGCGGTCGGCGTCGAATATCGCCAGAACAACGAGACGCGGCAGGTCCGCGCCCGCCGCGAAGTGATCGTCGCATCCGGCGCATTCCAGACGCCGCAACTGCTGTTGCTATCCGGCGTCGGCGACGGCGCCGCGTTGAAAAGCCACGGCATCGCATCGATGCATCATCTGCCGGGGGTCGGGCAGAATCTGCAGGATCATCCCGACTTCATCTTCTCCTACATGTCGGACAGCCCTCACTTTACGGGCACCAGCTTCAACGGCATCGGCCGGCTGCTGTCGAGCATCGGCCTGTATCGCCGCGAGGGCCGCGGCCCGCTGACGACCAATTTCGCCGAGTGCGGCGGCTTCCTGAAAACGCGGCCGGATCTCGACATTCCCGACATTCAGCTGCATTTCGGGATGGCGATGGTCGACGACCACGGCCGCAAGCGGCACTGGGGCACGGGCTTCTCCTGCCACGTCTGCCTGTTGCGGCCGAAGAGCCGCGGCCGCGTCGGGTTGACCAGCGCCGATCCGCTGGCACCGCCGCTGATCGATCCGAACTTCTTCGGCGAGCCGGACGATCTCGAGGCGATGGTCGCCGGTTACAAAACGACGCAGCGGCTGGTGGACGCACCGGCGTTGCGCGCGCTGCAGCAGAAGAACCTGTTCACAGCGGATGTCCGCACCGACGACGACATCCGCGCCATCCTGCGCGCCCGCACCGACACCGTGTATCACCCCGTCGGCACCTGCAAGATGGGCACGAACGATCCGATGGCGGTGGTCGATTCACGGCTCAGGGTTCACGGCGTCGGAGCCTTGCGCATCGTCGACGCCTCGGTGATGCCGACCCTGATCGGCGGCAACACCAACGCGCCGACGATCATGATCGGCGAGAAGGCGGCGGATATGATTCGGGAAGAGATGCGGGCGATGTGATTTTTCACCGGGTGTCATTCCGGGGCGCCGCGCAGCGGCGAACCCGGAATCCCGAGGTGCTCTGAACTGCGGGATTCCGGGTTCGCTCACTGCGTGAGCGCCCCGGAATGACACCCGAGAGCCCGGAATGACACCGAGAGGTGATGCTGGTAGCTACGCCAACAAGAACCCGCCATCCACCGTCACCACACTTCCCGTCATGTAGCGCGACGCATTCGACGCCAGCAGCAGGATCGCGCCGTCGAGGTCGGATTCGTGGCCGACGCGTCGCTGCGGAATGCCCTTGATCAGTTTCTCCCCGCCAGGCGTCGACCAGAACGCGTGGTTGATGTCGGTGTCGATGTAGCCCGGCGCCAGCGCGTTGACGCGGATGCGGGCGCTCGCGAGTTCGAGCGCGAGGGCTTTGGTGGCCTGGATGATGCCGGCCTTCGACACCGCGTAAGGCGACAGGAACTTCATCACGCTATCGCCGAGCACCGAAGCGATATTGACGATGTTGCCGCCCTGCTGCCGCGCAATCATCCGCCGCGCGACCTCGGTTGCGAGGAAGTAAGCCCCCTTGAGATTGGCGCCGATCACGGCGTCCCAATCGGCTTCGCTCTGCTCGACCGCGAGCTTCTCGACCGCAATGCCGGCGTTGTTGATCAGCACGGTGACGGGGCCGAGGGCGGCCTCGCCGCGATCGATCGCCGTCGCCATCGATGCGAGATCGGTGACGTCCAACGGCACCGCGACGGCGCGGCCGCCCTTGTCCTTGATCTCCTGTTCGAGGCTTTTCAGCTTGTCGATCTGGCGCGCGGCGAGCACGATGCCGGCGCCGCGCTCGGCCAGCACGCGCGCGAACTGGCGGCCGAGCCCTTGCGATGCGCCAGTGACCAGAACGATTTCCCGGCTGACGTCGAACAGTGGATCCATGCTGCGTTTCCCATCGATGAATTAGGCGATGTCAATCACTTATCACGCCCGACCCGGTTGGCTAGAGTGCGGTCGCCGACCAGTCAGGCATCGAAGCACATAGCGGAGAGTGGAACGTGGATCTGGGAATCAAAGGCCGCCGCGCACTGGTTTGCGCATCGAGCAAGGGATTGGGACGCGCCTGCGCCGCCGCGCTTGCGGCCGAGGGCGTCCATGTCACCATGACGGCGCGCGGAGCCGAAGCGCTGGCGCAGGCGGCCGCGGCTTTGCGCCTGGCCTACCCCGACGTCGAAATCCTCGAAGTGGCCGGCGATATCACCACGCCGGAAGGCCGCGAGGCCGCGCTGAAAGCCTGCCCGGAGCCGGACATCCTGGTCAACAACGCCGGCGGGCCGCCGCCCGGGGATTTTCGCAACTGGAGCCGCGCCGATTGGATCAAGGCGCTCGACGCCAACATGCTGACGCCGATTGAATTGATCAAGGCGACGGTCGACACGATGATCGCCCGCAAATTCGGACGTATCGTCAACATCACCTCGGCCGCCGTGAAGGCGCCAATCGATGTGCTCGGCCTGTCCAACGGCGCGCGCACCGGCCTGACCGGATTCGTCGCCGGCTTGTCACGCAAGACGGTGCGGCACAACGTGACGATCAACGCGCTGCTGCCGGGTCCATTCGACACCGACCGGCTGCGCGGCGTTTCCGCAGGTCAGGCCAAGGCGTCGGGCGTCCCCGTCGAGCAGATCCTTCAGACGCGGATGAACGAGAACCCTGCCGGCCGCTTCGGGGATCCCGAGGAGTTCGGGCTGGCCTGCGCGTTCCTATGCGGCGCACGATCGGGCTATATCACCGGCCAGAACATCCTGCTGGACGGCGGTGCATTTCCCGGCACGCTGTGACGGACCGGCCAGCGCCTGGTCAGGATTCTGGCGCCGTCATCACGATCCGAACGAGGTCGGTCGCATTGCGCGCGCCGAGCTTTTTCATGATGTTGGCGCGGTGATACTCGATTGTGCGGGGGCTGATACCAAGCTGCCGCCCGGCTTCCTTGTTGGTGTTGCCGGACGCGAACAGTTCCAGCACTTCACGCTCACGCAAGGTCAGCGGCTCCTTGCCCGGGAAAATATACGACGGCGCCTTGACCGCCTTGCCCGACACGCTTCGCCGTGAATACGCGTCGATCGCCTCCTCGACGCGGGTGACGATCTCCTTGCCGCGGAACGGCTTCTCGATGAAGTCGAGCGCACCGTTCTTGATGGCGTTGACCGCCATCGCGATATCGCCTTTTCCAGAGATCATGAATATCGGAGCCGGATAATCCTCGGCGTGCAATTCGGCGAGAACGTCGAGCCCAGAGCGTCCCGGAATATGGACATCGAGCAGAATGCAAGCGGGGCTGCGGCTGCGAGCCACCGTCAGGAGAGCATCGCCATCGGCAAAGCAAACAACCTCGTAACCAGCGGCCGACAGCACGATCGAGAGCGTTTCGCGCACGGCCGGATCATCATCAACGACGAACACTTCCCGTCCCGACGATTTCTCATTCGTCGACCGATCTCCACAAAGCCTGCGACAATGACAGGGCCGCCCCGGCCCGTAGTTTTACGAATACCAAACTAACTCCCAGAACGCACCAAATCGTTACAATAAACGCTGGAAACTCCAAATACCGGCAGCGCTCTGTCTCCGCGACTACCAGACGCCCCCCGTGACATCTCTTCACATAAAATTCACGATGGAGAGATTCATTCGATCTGTCCGGACGTTTACGCACCGCTCATTAGTCTCTGAAAATACTACGAAATGAAACATTGCAGCCTCCATTAGCATTATGCACCAGATTCAAGCAAGCGAACGAGCCCGGCCGTGTAGGTCGCGCGTGGATAACTGGAACGGCCGATCAAGCCGTTTGTTGCTCGGCTTGCTAGCTATTTTGGCAGCCACGACGCCGGCTGCAGCGAAACTCGACTATCCGATGCGCGCCATCACCGTGATCGTGCCGTTCGCCGCAGGCGGCCCCACTGACATCGTCGCACGCATCGTCACCGCCCACATGGCGAAGACCTTTCGCCAACAGATCATGATCGAGAACGTCGTCGGCGCCGGTGGAACCACGGCTGCCAGCCGCGCGATGCGCGCCGCGCCAGACGGCTACACACTCCTGATCGGCCACATGGGAACTCACGGGAATGCCGTCGCGGTCTATCCGCAGCTCGCCTACGACCCGGTCAAGGACTTTGCGCCGATCGGACTTGTCATCGAAATGCCTTCGCTCGTCCTCGCGAGGGCGGACCTGCCTGCCCAGAATTTAGGCGATCTGGCTCGCTACCTGAACAATCACTCCAAGCTCACCACGATGGCCCACGCCGGTATCGGCTCGGTCTCCTACGCAACGTGTACGCTTCTGAACTCGATCATCGACGCTCATCCGGCAACGAAAGCATATCAAGGCACCGGCCCTGCATTGCAGGCGCTCATGGCCGGGCACGTCGATTACATGTGCGATCAGATCGTCAGTGCATTCCCTCGCATAAAGTCAGGAGACGTCAAGGCGCTGGCGATCGTGTCGCCGCGGCGCAGCCCGGTGCTGCCAGACGTGCCGACCGCGACCGAAGCCGGAATCGGGAATTTCGCAATCACGGCGTGGAACGCACTGTTCGCGCCGAAAGGCACGCCGCGGGAACTGATCGATCGTCTCAACGCTGCGCTCGGCAGGGCGCTCGACGATCCCGACGTGCGCAAGGAGTTGACCGATCTCGGCAGCGAAGTGCCATCGGTCGAGGAACGCAGCCCAGCTGAGCTCGCCAAACGAGTCGAGAGCGAGGTTGCGCGATGGACCCCAAGTTCGAAGCCACCCCCCGTGGGCGGCGAACGGGTGGCACAATGACCGGACATGCGAAGTCGAGCCGCCCGAACCTCCGACGCTCGCAGATTGCCCTCCGACTGATCTCCGCCGCGCTGATCGTGTCGATCGTCAGTACCAACCTGATCTTCCTCAGCGACCTTCGCGAGAGCACGTTGCGAACCACCGAAGCAAATCTGAAGCGGTACAACCTGACACTGGCCGAAGAAGCCGATCGCTCGTTCAAATCGCTCGACCTCGTTCTATCGAGCGTCAGCGACTACCTTGCCCGTCGCGGCGTCACGGACAGCGACTCCTACCAACGCACGATGTCCGATCAGGAAACTCACGCCTTACTCAAGGAGAAGGTCACCGGCCTGCCTCAGATTGACGCCGTGACGATGATCGATGCAAAGGGTAAACTGATCAATTTTTCCCGCTATTGGCCGATTCCCGACATCAACGTCTCTGATCGTGATTACTTCAAGGCGCTGAGCAGCGACGAAAACCTCGAAACCTACATTAGCGCGCCGACGCAGAATCGCGGCAACGGAACCTGGAACATCTATCTGGCCCGGCGACTCAACGATCCCGACGGCAACTTTATGGGCCTGCTACTCGGCGCGATGTCGCAGCGCTATTTCGAAAACTTCTTCGCAGCGACCGCGCCCGAGTCAGATACGAAAATTTCGCTTGTCCGCAGTGACGACCTGGTACTCGCCAGCTACCCCCATTCGGCAAAGACCGGCCAGTTGAAGGCGGACGGCGGGCGGCGGGCGCTACAGGCCGGTGGCAGCCTCCGTGAGACCAGCGAAGATGGGCATAAAAGTCACAAGACAATACTGCGCTCGGCGCGAATGCTGCCGAACTATCCGGTTTTGGTGACGGTGACGCTGAACGAGGAAAGCGAGCTACGAAACTGGCATGGAATGGCGAAACTCCTGCTGGCCATGTCGATCATCAGTGGGCTGATCATCCTCACCGGCAGCGTCGCCATCGCACGCTGGTGGAACAAGCAGGCACTCTACGCCGAGGCCGCCGAAGCAACCAGCGCTTCGAAGTCGAACTTTCTGGCGATGATGAGCCACGAAATTCGAACGCCGATGAATGCGGTGCTCGGCCTCGCCAGCAATCTGCTCGAGACCAAGCTCGCCCCGGAGCAGCGACGGGCGGTCGAGGGCATTCATTCCTCCGGAGACGGTCTGCTCAAGATTCTCGATGATATCCTCGAGTATTCACGGCTCGAGGCCGGTCGCTTGTCGATCGAACTGATCACTTTCTCACCGATCAATGTGGTTAAGCAATCATTGGATATGATTGGCCCACGCGCAGCGGCAAAAGGGCTCACCATTCGAACGGATCTGAGTGACAACCTGCCGCAGGCGCTGATCGGCGACCCCGGACGCATTCGCCAGGTCCTGCTCAACCTGCTTTCGAACGCGGTGAAATTCACCCCGTCCGGCACCATCGTCGTCGCCGTAAATTGCGTCTCCGACGATAGATCGACGGCACGCATTCAGTGGACCGTCACCGATACCGGGATTGGTATCGATCCCGATAAGATCGAATCATTGTTCGACGATTTCGTCCAGGCCGACAATTCGATCCGCCGCCGGTTTGGCGGATCGGGACTCGGCCTCGCGATCAGCCGCCGGCTGATCGAGCAGATGGGCGGGAGCATCAACGTGACATCCACGCCGGGGGTGGGATCGTCGTTCAACTTCACGCTGGCACTCGCGATCACGAGCGACGTCGCCCCGAAGGAAGAGTCCCCGACCGGCGTTACGGATCTGCACGCGCGCATCGCGGCGGGCGGACGGCCGTTGCGCCTGCTGATCGTTGACGACAACCCGACCAATCGGGCCGTCGCGGTCCAGATGCTGAGCGAATTCGCAATCCAGTGCAGTACTGCCTGCGACGGTACTGAAGCCGTCACCGCAGCGACTCGGTTCGAGTACGACGTCATCTTGATGGACATGCGGATGCCCGAAATGGATGGCCTGGAAGCGACCCGCTCCATTCGAGCCAGGGGCGGGCCACTGGCGACCGTGCCGATCATTGCGTTCACGGCAAATGCATTCGCCGAGGATGAACAAGCCTGCCGCGATGCCGGCATGAACGACCATGTCGCCAAGCCGGTCCGCAAGAACGCGCTGGTCAGCGCCATTTTGAGCGCGCTGCCGCCTTTGCAGGCTCGCAACGCGGCAGACGTCGGTTTACCTGTGGTTGCATCCGAACCGACGCCATCCGGCGACGTTGGCCGCGACATCGAAGGGCGTCCGGAGGTCGGGTCGGTTGCTTGTCCGATCGAGTCAGCACCGACTGCCCGGCTCTATGTCGGAAAGGCCGCCTTCGCCCATCTGGTCGCCGAAATCGGCGAGCAGGCGAGCCTGGACGTACTCGCTGTATTCGTCCGTGATGCAGAGGCGAAGCTCGGATTGCTCGATGCACTCAATGTCGCCACCGATCGCCGCAGGATCGAGCGCGAAGCCCATTCGCTGAAAAGCGCAGCAGGCACATTCGGACTTGATCGACTGGCTGGCCTTGCCCGCGACCTCGAGCGTCGCGCGCCGGAATTATCCGAAGCGGACTACGTAGTGCTGGTGGCTCAAATCAAGACTACCTTCGCAGCCGCACAGCGGACTCCAGTCGGCGACGACGAGCTCGTCGAGTTCGTCGCCTGACGCCGCAACGCAGTGTGCGGGACCTGCAGCCCGTTTCTCAGTCCGTTCGCTCAGGCTTGATGACGCTCTGAAGTTATTGCCAGCGAGTGCTGGCGGTTCCAATGGCGGCACCACTCATCGAAGGCATCACGCCTCATGGCGCGAGCGAAACCGTACCCCTGACCGATATCGCAGCCGAGTTCGTCGAGGGCACGCCAGGTTTCCGCGTCCTCAATGCCCTCGGCCACCGCTTTCATGTCGTACTGATGCGCGATCGCCACCGAAGCGGAAACCACCTTCCACATGTCGGCATCAGTCAGGCATTCCTTCACGAAGGACCGATCGATCTTGAGTTCGCTGAACGGCATTCGTGCGAGCGCCGCCAGCGACGAATAGCCGGTGCCGAAATCGTCGATCGAGATTCCGACGCCCTTGATCCGCAGCCGCAACAGGACATCCATCGCGCGGGCGATATCGGTCATCGCGGTGGATTCGGTAACCTCGATGATCAGCGCTTGCGCCGGAACGTCGGCTTCTTCCAGTTCTTTTTCGATCTCCTCAGGGATCGAGGTGTCCGAGAGCAGCGTCGCAGACAGATTGACAGCCACTTCGAACGAGCGGTCGAGTTCCAGGAAGTGCCGGGCCATCCGCACCGAATCGCGAAGCATCTGCAGAGTGATTGACTTGATCAGCCCACTTTGCTCGGCCAACGGAATGAACTCATCTGGGGCGACAGCGCCGAACGTTGGGCTGTCCCATCGCGCCAGAGCTTCGCATCCGACCACCTGTCCGGTCGCAAGGTGGACCTTCGGCTGAAACGCGGGATACAGTTCGTTGCGCTCGAAGCCGCGCAGCAGATCTTCCGAAGTGATCGGTCGCGGCCTCTGTGTCGGTCCAGGGCGCAAAGATCCCTGGTTGCTCGCCTTCAAGATCAGCGCCTCGCGAAGCGAGGCAAGGTCGATCGGCTTCGGCAGCGAGACCGCGTCCACAATGCCGGCGGCTCGCGCCATGCGGACCGTCGCGCTGAGAATCCGCCGATCGCAGCCGCTGATCACGATGACCCGTGGCGCCCTTCCGTGGTCGGCGATCAGGCGCAACAATTCGACGCCGTCTCGATCGCCGAGCGAGAGATCAATGGTTATGAAATCGAAGCCACCGGAGACAATCTGATCGGCGGCCGCCTGAAAGCAGTTGGCGAACATCGGCTCATAAGCGAGCCGGCGGCAGAGACTGCTGATAACTGCTCCCTGTAACGGGTCATCGTCGACGACAAGAACGCGGGTCGGCCGCGCCAAATCTGTCATACCCGTCATTGGTAGGTCCCGTTGTTGGTGTTCGTACGATTAAGTCACGCGCAACCCGAAGCGACACGTTAGTCGCCTGTGCTGAACGAAGTATTTTACGAATACTGGACGGGCTTATTCGCGGATGAGTGTGGTTACTGCTTTCTCGACGACGATCAGGATTCCAGCCGGTCCTCACGACCGCCGCTCGCCCGGCCGGGCTTACTCTTGGTCTTCAGGAAGCGAACATCGATTTCCGATCCGTTGACCCGGATCAATTCGCAGCGGCGATATGCCAATCCTGTTGAAGAAAGCAGAAGGAAGAATTCCTTGAGATTGAGACCCTCGATCGATCCCTCGAGTTCCAGTTCGGCTTCGAAGTTCGACACCGCTTTCAGCACGCAGCTTCGCCGCCACGTACCGTCGATCCCCATGATCCAGACGTTGTAACCACGCCCGAATGTCACGCGATCAGATCCGGTATTCTCACTCGTCAAGCCGATTTCCTCCTATCGGCCGACCAGACTCGCCGGTTTCAACGCACTTGCGCCAATGCCCGGCGCGAGCGAAGGCGAAGCTCCAGTATTCGGCAGGTACACGCCACGGCGTTTCGGACAGACCTTGTAGCTATCGGTCAGGCCGACCACCGTCTCGGCCGCGCCCAGGAACAGGTAACCGTCGGGCTCCTGCGCTTTCATCAGCCGGTTGAAGATGTCCGATTTGGTCGCCTGATCGAAATAAATCAGCACGTTGCGGCAGAAGATCACGTCGAACTTGCCGAGCGGTGCGAAGTCCTGCAGCAAATTGAACTTCCGAAACTGCACCATCGAGCGGACGTCGGCGTTGAGCTGCCACATCGGACCGTCCTGCTTGAAATACTTGACAAGCAGCTGAATCGGCAGGCCACGCTGGACCTCGAACTGGGAATAGAGCCCGGCTTTGGATTTTTCGAGCACCTCGGGCGACAGGTCCGTGGCGACGATCTCGATCCGCCAGCCGGTGAGTTCGGCTGCCTTCTCCTTGAGGATCATCGCTAGCGAATACGGCTCCTGACCGGTCGACGAGGCGGCGCACCAGATCCGTAAACTACGTCGTCCGGCGCGGGCCTTGATCAGTTCGGGGACCACACTGTCCTTGAAGTGATCGAACGGTGTCTTGTCGCGGAAGAAGAACGTCTCGTTCGTCGTCATCGCTTCGACCACATCGTGGATCAGCGGCTCCGAACCAGCCTTCATCTTCTGCACGACCTCGCTGATGCCCGCCACGCCGATCTTGCGGGCCAGTGGTAGCAGGCGACTTTCCAGCAGATATTTCTTGTCCGCAGACAGCAACAGGCCGGACCGGTCTTTCAGCACTTTCTGCAGATACTCGTAGTCGAGCGGGGTCATTTGGCCCTTCCTGTAGGGTTCGCGCGTGACGGACCACGTCGATGGACGGGCGATCGATCTGCACGTCCAGTCATCGTATCGACCTCACACGGCCATCGGCAGTTCTGTCCCACCGGCGATTGCGCCGGAAGAACGGTTGGAAGGCGCCCCGGCGGCCCCGCGATCGGCGCCGCCTCGCACTGAGACATCATGCATTCCCAAGCACCTTTTCTCGATCTTCCGAGGGTCACGGGACAACGCCCCGTCGATCCCGGAATTCGCGTCCTGACAGCTCTAGCTGTGATTGACCTTCACTCTCGTTAATTTTGGCCCTCGTAGTGGTACCAGCAATGAGGGCGTCCCACCCCAACCATACGTTGTAGATCAGCCCGCTCGTCCACTGCCGAGGAGCTTCCCGACCCGGCCTTGCGTTGTTTGCCGGCGCGCGCGATCGCCGGGCTGCAGACGGCTCGCGAGAAGGCGCTGCCGTTGAAACGTTCCGCGCAATCTCTTGCTTCGCCGCCCCTCCTTCTCGACGGCCGAGGCTGCGGCAGACGAGACCGCCTATGTCCGAGGGCACAACGATCGAGCGCAGGACGCGCAACTCAGGCGCACATCCGCGCTCAGCCTAATACCGCCGGAGGGGACTGGAATGGTAGCAGGCGGGCGCTCAGCCGGTACGATCGAACCGTGGACCGCAGACCTCGCCCCATGAGTGAACAATCGGCAAGCCGGCAACGTTGCTTCGGAGGTTGGCCAGCGAGATCCGTAGAGCAGCAAGGTCGATCGGCTTTGGGAAACTCTGCAGAAGGTCCATCCCGAGCGAACGGGCGAGAGCCCGCGAGGCGCGGCGGCGTTCCGAGTCCATCCCGCTGATCACAATCATCGGGCCGCTGTAGCGGGCGTCAGCCATCGCCCGCATAACGTCGGCGCCGTCACCGTCATCGAGCATGAGGTCGAGAGTCACGCAGTCGAAGCTCCGATCACGGAACAAAGCGATACCCTCGGCGCAGGAGGCCGCGTGGGTGACCGTATATCCTGCCTTTTCAGCGGCGCCGGCAATCAACATGCGCTGCATCGGGTCGTCGTCCACCACCAGGAGATTCAGCAGCCCGAGCAGTTTGTCGGCACCGATCTGCTGATGCGCTGCGACGTGTTCGCGCGTGTCCATCGGCCCGCTCCTTCGATTTGGGTTCCGCATCGCAATCCTTATCGGCCGCAGAGGAACCGTCCGTTAATCCGGAGACGGCAACGCGGCAGTCGCGTAACGCGGCTGCTCGATTGGTTGATGCTGGCTTACCTGTTCGGCGACGATTTGAGCAGACGGCGCGCGCAACGCCACCTCAGCCTTGCCAGCTCCAGTCGCGAACCTCGGGCATGTCGTCGCCATGTTCGCCGATATACAGCTTGTGCCGCTGCATCGTCGCCCAGTATCGCGCGGTCGCCGCCTCGACCTCTCCAGCGAGACGCGGGATCCGGCGGATCGCGTCGAGGGCCAGCCGGTAACGATCGAGATCGTTCAGCACCACCATGTCGAACGGCGTCGTTGTGCTGCCCTCTTCTTTGTAACCTCGGACGTGGATGTTGAAGTGATTGCGTCGCCGGTAAGTCAGTCGGTGGATCAACCACGGATAGCCGTGAAATGCGAAGACCACGGGCTTGTCGACGGTGAAAATCTCGTCGAAGCGCTTGTCATCGAGGCCGTGCGGATGTTCGGAGCTCGGCTGCAGCACCATCAGGTCCACGACGTTGACGACCCGGACGCGAATGTCGGGCACGTATTCGCGCAGCAGCATCACCGCTGCCAACGTCTCCAACGTCGGCACGTCCCCTGCGCAGGCCATCACCACGTCGGGATCATCCTCGCCATTGCTCGCCCAATGCCAGATTCCGGCGCCGGCCGAGCAATGCCTGACCGCGGAGTCGATGTCGAGCCACTGCCATTCCGGCTGCTTGCCTGCGACGATGAGATTGACGTAGTTGCGGCTGCGCAGGCAGTGATCCGCCACCGACAGCAGGCAGTTCGCGTCCGGCGGCAGATAGACCCGGACGACGCTCGCCTTCTTGTTGACGACGTGATCGATGAAGCCCGGGTCCTGATGCGAGAGGCCGTTGTGATCCTGGCGCCAGACGTGGGAGGTCAGCAGATAGTTCAGCGAGGCGATCGGGCGACGCCACGGAATCGCGTCGCACGTCTTCAGCCATTTGGCGTGCTGGTTGAACATCGAACCGACGATGTGAATGAAGGCTTCGTAGCACGAGAAAAAGCCGTGACGTCCGGTCAGCAGATAGCCCTCGAGCCAGCCCTGGCACAAATGCTCGCTCAGCACTTCCATGACCCGACCGTCGGGGCCGAGCGCAACGTCGACATCCTCGATCTCCGCCATCCACTCCTTGTCGGTGACCTCGAGGACCGCGTCCAGGCGGTTCGAGGCTGTCTCGTCGGGTCCGAACAGACGGAAATTCTTGGCGTCGAGATTCGACTTCATCACATCGCGCAAGAACGCGCCGAGCACGCGGGTGGCCTCGGCCTTGACCGTCCCCGGCCCGGATTGGGTCACCGCGTAGCCGTGGAAGTCGGGCAGCGACAGCGGCTGCAGCAATTCGCCACCATTGGCGTGAGGATTGGCGCTCATCCGGCGATGACCGGTCGGCGCCAGCACCGCCAGATCGTCGCGGAACTTGCCGCTGGCGTCGAATAGCTCTTCCGGCCGATAGCTGCGCAACCATGCTTCCAGAAGCTGGACGTGCGTCGGGTCCTTGAAACTTGCGATCGGCACCTGGTGCGCGCGCCAGGTCCCCTCGATCTGTTTGCCGTCGACCTGCTTTGGCCCGGTCCACCCCTTCGGCGTGCGCAGGATGATCATCGGCCAACGCGGCCGCACGGTGACACCTTGATGGCGTGCCGCAGCCTGGATCGCGCGGATATCGGCCAGTGCGCGCTCCAGCGCCGCGGCGAGCGTATGATGCACAAGCTTGGGATCATCGCCCTCGACCACGATCGGCTCGTAGCCGTAACCGCGCATCAGATCGGTGAGCTCCTGCCGGCCGATCCGCGCAAGAATCGTCGGATTGGCGATCTTGAAACCGTTGAGATGCAGGATCGGCAGCACCGCGCCATCCCGCGCCGGGTTGAGAAACTTGTTGGAGTGCCAGCTCGTCGCCAGCGCTCCCGTCTCGGCCTCTCCGTCGCCGACGATGCAGGCGACGATCAAATCGGGATTATCGAAGGCCGCACCATAGGCGTGTGCCAGCGAATAGCCGAGCTCGCCGCCCTCGTGAATCGAACCGGGCGTTTCCGGCGAAACATGACTCGGCACGCCGTTCGGCCAGGAGAACTGGCGAAACAAACGCTGCAGCCCATTGCGATTGCGTTCGATCGCCGGATAGCGCTCAGTGTAAGAGCCTTCGAGATACGAATTCGCCACCAGACCCGGGCCGCCATGGCCCGGCCCGATGATGTAGATCATGTCGAGGTCGTGCGCGCTGATCAGTCGGTTAAGGTGGACATAGAGCAGGTTCAGCCCCGGCGTCGTTCCCCAATGCCCGAGCAGACGCGGCTTGATGTGCTCGATCCGGAGCGGTTGTTCGAGCAGTGGATTGTCCTGAAGATAGATCTGTCCGACCGACAGATAATTAGCGGCCCGCCAATAGGCGTCCATCTTCTGCATCAAATCATCGGACAGCACGTCAAACATCACAAACTCCCGCCTCTGCATTCTATGTCACCGCGCGATGCGATTAGCACCGCGCGAATGAGACCTGTCGCCCTTCGCTGATTTTGACACACGACGCGCGTGATGCCTCGTTCGTTGGCATCGACAGGATCGAAACAAGTGTCAGCAAATCCTGACACTCGAGTCGCTCGCGAACGCGACGCAATGCGAGGACAACGACGATTGTCGAACGCTATCCTCGACTATTGGGTTGTTGGGATTACGGCGCCGAAACCATGATGACGGCGTTTGACGTAGATCAACCTTGACGTCGCTTCTTCTTGATTGGGATCAATGTGCTTGACCTTCAAGCACGGAAGATGCCGCCCGTTAGCGCGGCGGAACTCCAGAGGCCGACCATGTCTGAGTCCCAGCTTCGTCAAGACATCCTTGACGAGTTCGAGTTCGATCCGAGCTTCAACAGCGGGCACATCAATGTCACTGTTGAAGGCGACGTGGTGATCCTCACCGGTCACGTCATCAGCTACGCCGAGAAACTCGCGGCGATCGCAGCGACGCGTCGCGTCAAAGGTGTGCATGCGATCTCCGAGCACATCGACGTTTGCTACCCATTCACCAAGACCGCCGACGACCAGATCGCGCAGCGCGCATCCGACATCCTCGACTGGAACATTTTGGTGCCGGCGAATTCGATCGAGGTTCAGGTCGAAGATGGATGGCTGACGCTGAGCGGCACCGTTGACTGGTACTACGAACGAGCCGCCGCCGAGGACGACGTCCGAAAGCTCGCCGGCGTCGTCGGCGTTACGAACGATATCGTCATCAACAATCCACTCGGCGACCATTCCTGTATCCGGTCTAAACTCGAATCCGCACTTGAGCGCCACGCCGAGATCGCATCCAAAGGCATTCGCGTCACGGTGAAGAACGGCAACATGGTCGTTCTGGAGGGCCGCGTCGATACCTGGGACGAACGTCGCGCTGTTCAGAACGCCGCGTGGTCGACACCCGGCGTAGCAGCGGTTGATGACCGTCTGATGATCAACTGACTGAACGTCTCCACGTGGAGACGCCCGAAAGCCAATCCCTCGACACGACGATCGTCCTGCCTGGACCGCCTCAGTTGTCCTGAGACGCGGCATGTTTTCCAGATGTCCGCACCTGCGCGGCGACGGCGGAGCGGACGATCGTGACCGTGCAGTTCGCTTCGCTGGCGACCTTCGCCGAGACACTGCCGGCGAGTGTGCGCAACACCGAATTGCGGCGCGCGCCGATCAGAATGTGATCGACGCGGCTCGCCTGCGCGAATTCGAGGATCGCCGAGGCCGGATCGACCGCCTCGAGCACATGCACGGTGAGACGAGCGTCATCGAGCTTCAACGGCTCAGCCCAGTGCCGCAGCGCGACCAGACGATCGACATGCTTGTTGTGTCCGTGCTCGTCCAGCGTCCGGTCGATCGTCATGCGGCCGAGCTTCAGCACGTTAAGACAGGCGAGCCGCGCGGACGGCAGCGTCGCCAGGATGCGCCCCGCTGTGCTCCGCAACTCCTCGTTCAGAGTTGCCGCACCTTCCGATACGTCGATCGCGACCGCGACGATCGGGGCCGACGCGAGGTGCGCCGCGAGCGTCTCCTTGCGCGACCGCGTCAGCTCCTTGTTGAAGCGGCGGCGAAGCACCGTCTTCAGCGAATCGCGCTTCAGCTTCTCCGAGCGGGTGGTGAGTTTGACCTCTGTGGGATGGGTGAGATCGAACACCAGTTGCGCGGCCGTTGGGTAGCGCCAGGCCGGCTCGATCTCCAGACAACGCAGCACGATTTCCTGTAGCCAGGGCGGATAGTCCGGTCGCAATTTGCGCGGCGGCGCCGGATCGCGCCACAGCCGCCGGCGCATGCCGTACATCGTCTCGGTTTCGCCGAACGGACGGACGCCGGTGGTGAAGAAGTAAAGCAGCACGCCGAGGCCGAACAGGTCGCTGCGCGGATCGTTGCGCACCCCGAGAAGTCGCTCCGGCGCCATATAGGGCGCGGTGCCGAACGGAAGCCGGAATTCCTCCTGCATCAGGTCGGGCAACTGATCGCTGCAGGCAAGCCCCATGTCGAGCAGAACCGCCTCGCCACTTGGCCGGAACATGATGTTGCTGGGTTTGATGTCGTGGTGGATCACATGCTGGCGATGGAGATCGGCAAGCGCTGCGGCGATCTTCGCCGCGATCCCGACGGCCTCGTCATCGGACAACGGCAGATCAGGCAACCGCGACAGCAAAGGCTCGCCGGCGATCCGCTCCATCACGATGTAAGGCTGCGTCGAAAAATCGGCGAGTCCGACGAATCGGGGGACATGCGGCCCGCTCAGCCGCGGCATCAGCATCTGCTCCATCTCGAAGCTGACGATCGCGGCGGGGTCTTCGCCCTCGCCCATCCGCGGAATCTTCATCACCATGGGCGTCGGATCGTCGGCGCGCCGGACCGCGAACAGGGACGCCATGCCGCCGCGATGCAGCGGACCCTCGATGATATAGCCGTCGACCACCGAGCCGGGCTCGAACGAGTGGCGATCCATCGCGATCACCGCCCGACGAGCAGACGCTCGGCAAGCCAGATCGGCAGGCCGTTGTCTCGAATCCGGCGGACCGCGCCCTCGACGTCGTACGGCACGCGGCAATAGGTCAGCTCGCGCTTCTCGGTATTGTAGAGCGCATAGGCCGCCGCAGGATTGCCGTCGCGCGGCTGGCCCACCGAACCCAGCACGGCGTGCCATTGCCGGCCAGGCAACAGATGCACCGGGACGTCTGCGGTCGGCACGAAAGTGGTCATCTTGCCGGTGACCGACAAAGAATAAAGTGCTGGCTTGTGGACGTGGCCGCAGAACGTCACATGCGCCGCGACGGACTGCATGCTGCGCGACGCGATCGCAGTGTCGGTGACGTAGATCCAGCTTTCCGGCCGCGTCGCTTCGGAATGGACGTAAAGCAGGCTGCCGGCCTCATGCTTCATCGGCAAGCCTGCGAGAAACTGGCGCTGCGCGACGTCGAGCTGACCGCGGGTCCACTCGATCGCCGCCTCCGCCTCGGCGTTCATCTGCACTTTCGGATTGCCGATCGCGCTGTCGTGATTGCCGAGGATGGCGATCGCACCGTTGTCGACCAGATCGATCACGCTGCTGACGGTCCAATCCGGATCGGCACCGTAGCCGACATAGTCGCCGAGCAGAACGAACTTCTCAGCCCCCTGCTCGCGCGCCTTGGCCATGCACGCTGTGAAGGCCTGCCGGTTGGCATGAATGTCAGCAAAAAGCGCAAGCAGCACGTCCGACCTCCCGCTTCCTTGACCCGCTCTTTGCGAGCGGATGTCGATTGTTGGCACGTCACGCCCGGAGGCATGAAATCGCGGTCTTGGCAGTCGTTTTCAGTGCTGCCGTTCGGACCGGCGCGACCCAGTCATTATAACATCTTTGATCCATCGCAACCGCGTCGCACTCCTTGATCTGGCGCAATGGGATGCAGAACGCCGGTGAGTATATCAGCACAATAGTTGCGTTGGAGGCGATCATGTCTGCATCCGGCAATCCTAGCATCAGCAACGCGCCCGTAACCGATGTCGTCGCCGCCGTCGTCCGAGAATGGGAAGAGATCACTGCCAGCCCGGGCGAACTCGAAGCATTCGGCCGCGCAATGGCCAACATGGTGAAGGATCTCGACCTGTCCCCCTCCGAGGTGCGCGCGCTCGCGACCAAGGGAAGCAGCGCCAAGGAGCTCCCCTGCCTGCTCGACGCGCTCGGTATCAGTATCCGTGCGCTCGCGGAAAAGGACCCGATGTTGCTCAACGATCTGCGGCGAACCTGCGCGATGTGCGAGCACAAGCGGGAGTGCAACGACGACATCGTCGCCGGCACGCTGCTGCAATCGTATCAGCGCTACTGCCTGAACGTCGACTCGCTCAGGGCGCTCCAGCACGACGCCAACTTTGCTGCGGAGTCTTGATACCTGCCGACAGGATCTAGACGCCGCCCCCTACGCATCCCGGAGAGGCCTGAAGCAAGTGTCTCCGGCTTGCGATCCGCCGTTCGTTTGATCTGCGTCAACAATGGTTGACACTGCGTATGTCATCGTTTCTTGACAATCATGGGAGATTAAGTCAGTGCGCATCCTGCTCATACACCCGAATTATCATTCCGGTGGCGCCGAGATCGCCGGCCACTGGCCCCCGGCGTGGGCGCCGTATCTGGCGGGCGCGCTGAAGACAAACGGGTTCACCGACATCAAGTTCGTCGACGCGATGACGGAGGATCTTTCGGAAGATAAGCTCGCCGCGATCATGGCGGAGTACAAGCCTGACCTGGTCGGCGTCACCTCCATCACGCCGTCGATTTACGCGGCCGAGCAGACGCTGAAGACGGCCAAGCAGGTCGATCCGAAGGTCGTCACCATGCTGGGCGGCGTGCACGCCACCTTCATGTATCAACAGGTTCTGACCGAAGCGCCGTGGGTCGACGTGATCGTGCGCGGCGAAGGCGAAGAGATCGTCGTCGAGCTCGCGCGTGCGGTCGAGTCCGGCCAGTGGCAGGCCAATCGTGCGGAGATCAAGGGTCTCGCTTACACCGAGGGCATGAACGGCGAGAGCAAGATCGTCGCCACGCCGGCCGCACCGACGGTGAAGGACCTCGACGCGATCAGCCCGGATTGGGGCATCCTCGACTGGACCCTTTACAAATACATCCCGATGAACACCCGCGTCGCGATTCCGAACATGGCGCGCGGCTGTCCGTTCACCTGTTCGTTCTGTTCGCAGTGGAAATTCTGGCGCGACTATCGCGTTCGCGACCCGAAGAAGGTGGTCGACGAGATCGAAGAGTTGGTGAACAAGTATCAAGTCGGCTTCTTCATTCTGGCCGACGAAGAGCCCACCATCAACCGCAAGAAGTTCATTCAGTTCTGCGAAGAACTGATCGCGCGCGGCCTGAACAAGAAGGTGCAGTGGGGCATCAACACCCGCGTCACCGACATTCTGCGCGACGAGCAGCTGCTGAAGTTCTACAACGAAGCCGGCCTGATGCACGTCTCGCTCGGCACCGAGGCTGCGGCGCAGCTCAAGCTCGACCTGTTCAACAAAGAGACCAAGATCTCCGACAATAAAAAGGCGATCCGCCTGCTGCGCGAAGCCGGCATCGTCGTGGAAGCCCAGTTCATCGTCGGCCTCGACAGCGAAACCCCGGAGACGCTGGAAGAAACCTATCGCATGGCGATGGACTGGAAGCCGGATCTCGCCAACTGGTCGATGTACACGCCGTGGCCGTTCACGCCGCTGTTCAAGGAACTGAGCGACAAGGTCGAGGTGTTCGACTTCGCCAAATACAACTTCGTCACGCCGATCGTGAAACCGGCGGCGATGGAGCGCGGCGAACTGCTCGACCGGGTGATGAACAATTATCGCCGGTTCTACATGTACAAAGCGTTCTTCTCCTACCCGTGGTCCGGCACCGGACGACGACGACGTTACCTGCTGGGCTGCCTCAAGGCGTTCCTGAAGGCCGGATTCGAGCGAAAGTTCTACGATCTGGGCCGGGTCGGCTATTGGGGGCCGCAGTCGAAGAAGAAGGTCGACTTCCACTTCGACACGACCCGCACGATCGCCGACGCGCAGACCTCAGACTGGGAAGCCAACGCCGATCGTTCGCGAAAGTCGGCGGCCTCGCAGATGGCCATCGTCTCGGCCTGCGGTGGCGGCTCCGAGCAGATGTCGGAACCGAGCAATTGTGAAGTCGCCAAGGAAGCATTGGCGGAGACCGTAACCAGCCGCATGGTGGACAACGCCAATGAAGCAGGTTCGCACACCCGCCACTGACGCCGGGACCGGTCCGGCAGTTGCCGAGATCGGCCCTAACGCGGTCACGCAGTTGATCACCGCCCTCGACGCGGCCGGCCTTCAGCCGGCCGCGAGCGAGATCTTCTCGGAGGCGGCTGCGAGCGACTGGCTGGCGCATCCGCCGACCGCGATGGTCGACGAGCGCCCGGTCGCGGCGATTCATCGGACGGTCCGCAGACTGCTGCCGCCGCAGCAGGCGGCGGCGATTCTCGACGACGCCGGGCGCCGGACCGGCGACTATATCCTCGCCAACCGGATTCCGAAGCTGGCGCAGACGGTGCTGAAAATCATGCCGGCGCCGATCGCCGCGCGAATGCTGACCAAAGCAATCGGCGCTCATGCCTGGACATTCGCCGGCTCGGGCAAGTTCTCGTCGCGCGTCGGCAAGACCGTCGTGTTCGAGATCGCAGCCAATCCGCTATGCGCCGGCGAGCACGCCGACCATCAGGTCTGCGTCTGGCACGCCGCCGTCTTTCAACGGCTGTTCCAGGTGCTGGTGTCGCCCTATACCAGGGTGACCGAAACCACCTGCGGAGCCCGCGGCGACGACTGCTGCCGCTTCGTCGCGGACTGGACCACCATTCCGGACGCGGCCAACATTTATGCGACCCGGCGCTCGACCTCGATCGCCGGCAATTCCGAAACCCTTTCCGCGCGTTGATCCGCGGACGATGTGAGAGAAACGCCAATGTCGTCTGCCCTCGACAAATACGCCAAGAGCTCGGTGCCGCGTTACACCAGCTACCCGACCGCGCCGCACTTCGCCAACGAGTTTCCGGAATCCGTCTATCGCGGCTGGCTTGCCCAGCTCGACACCGACGAGCCGATCTCGCTGTATCTGCACGTGCCGTTCTGCAAGCAGATGTGCTGGTACTGCGGCTGCAACATGAAGCTCGCGTCGAAATACGGACCAGTCGCCGACTATGTCGAGAGCCTGATCGACGAAATCGATCTGGTCGCCGACGCGATGCCCGGAACCCTGCCGGTGCGCCATCTGCATTTCGGCGGCGGCACTCCGACCGTCATTGAGCCCGAGGACCTCGGCGCGATCATGACACTGCTGCGGGAACGCTTCGAGTTTGTCTCCGACGCCGAAGTTGCGATCGAAAGCGATCCGCGCACCCTGACCGACGAGATGGCCGCGAAGATCGGCGAGCTCGGCTTCACCCGCGCGAGCTTCGGCGCCCAGGAGTTCGACCCGAAAGTCCAGGCGGCGATCAACCGTATCCAGCCGCCGGAGATGGTCGCCCATGCGATGGCCCGGTTCAAGGCGGCGGGCGTGCAACGGATCAATTTCGATCTGATCTACGGCCTGCCCTATCAAACCGCCGAAGACCTGCGCAGCACTGTCGAGCAGTGCGTCGAAATGAAACCGGACCGGGTCGCGCTGTTCGGCTACGCGCATGTGCCGTGGGTCGCCAAGAACCAGCGGATGATTCCCGACGACTCGCTGCCCAAGTCGGATTTGCGCTCCGAGCAAGCCGACGCCGCGGCGGACGCGCTGGTCAAGGGCGGCTACGTCCGGATCGGGATCGATCACTTTGCGCTGCCCAATGATTCTCTGGCGATCGCCGCGAAGACCGGCGAGTTGCACCGCAATTTTCAGGGCTACACCAGCGACGCCGCACAGACCCTGATCGGGATCGGCTCGACCTCCATCGGCCGTACGCCGAGCGGCTATCTGCAGAACATCAGCGAAACCGGCGCCTGGGCGCGCGCCGTTGCGGCCGGCAAGCTGCCGGTCGCGCGCGGCCACACGCTCACCCAGCAGGACAATCTGCGGGCGCATGTGATCGAGCGGATCATGTGTGACGGCAAGATCGATCTCGCCGCGGCAGGTCGCGCCTTCGGCTATGCCGATGATTGGTATGCGCCGGAAGAGGAAGCGCTTGCCGACCTGCAGCGCGATGGCGCCGTGGTCTGCGATCATGGCAAGCTGACGCTGACGCCGGAAGGTATCCGGCTATCGCGCGTGGTTGCCTCGGTTTTCGACACCTACCTGCGCAATTCGTCGGTCCGGCATTCGGTCGCCGTCTAAAGAACTGCCCGTTTTGTTCGGCAACGCGCGCTTCGGCGCGCGTTGCCATTTTTGATCCAGGTCAATCCAAATCGGCCGCATCAGGTGCATAAGTACCGCTAGCGGTAATATGCCAGCGAAATTGGCGCTTTCCATTAACGGAAAATAGCTCATGCGGTTGGCCGCACCGCCCATAGTCGTAGATCGTTAATTGCCGACGCGTATCGCTGTCGATGATCTGACCGATCGGGGTAACAACAATGAACCAGAAACTCAAAGTCACCGACGATATGGTCGCCAAGGCCACCGCTGCTTTCCGTGCCGCTGGCGGCCGTGACGATGTCAGCCTTCGCGCCGCGCTGGAAGCCGCGCTCGCCAACGAGACGTTCTCGGTCGGCGACGAGGTGACCGCCCATGGCAGCGTTACTGGGATCATCCTGTCGATCAGCGACGACGAGGCGCTGATCTCGTGGTCCTGCCGCGGCAAGACGACGACGAAATTGTCCGACCTCGACCACATCGATCAAGCCAATTCGGTCTCGGCCGAGCACTTCGCCGCCTGAGGCGCCTGTGATGCGCTGGCCGCCGCGCTGATGCGAAGCGCGGTTGGTACGTGCGCGAACTCGATCGGCCACAGCTGATCGTTGATCTACGTCAATCTCCCGGCCGCTCGCGTTTGATCCAATGCGGATCAAACGCAGTAAGCAAGTCGGGAGGATGTCATGCAGATCCAGCAAATCCACCACGTCGCCTATCGCTGTAAGGACGCCAAGCAGACGGTCGAATTCTACGGCCGGGTGATGGGTATGGATTTGATCGGGGCGATCGCCGAGGACAAGGTGCCCTCGACCAAAGCGCCCGACCCCTACATGCACATCTTCCTGGATGCCGGCGCCGGCAACATTCTGGCCTTCTTCGAACTGCCGAATTCGCCGCCGATGGGCCGCGATCCCAACACGCCCGACTGGACCCAGCACATCGCGTTCCAGGTCGAAAACATCGACGCGCTGCTGAGCGCGAAGCAGCGTGCCGAGGCCAACGGCCTCGACGTGGTCGGGCCGACCGACCACACCATCTTCAAGTCGATCTACTTCTGGGACCCAAGCGGCCACCGGCTCGAAGTCGCGGCCTGGACCGCAACGCCCCAGCAACTCGCGCAGATGAAGGATGTCGCCCATGCCATGGTCGACGAATGGGCGGAGACCAAGAAGCCGCCGCGCCATACCGCCTGGCTGCACCAGAAGGAATTCGCCGACGCCAAGTGACCAAACTCGCTGCAACGACCGAGTGAACCATGAGCCAAATGGTGCTCGCGGCGAGAGTAAGTCACGTCCCCTCGCTGATGCTGTCGGAAACCGATGAGAGTCCGCTGCGGCCGGCGCGGTGCAGTCGCTGCGCGGATTCGGCCGACGGGCGAAAGCGCGCGAGTCACATCTTTCGTGGTGTTCGACACCCACGGGCTTGAACGAGCCGCGGTGCCGGGCATTGTCATTGATGTGGGAGCCGAAGTTGGACTGGCTAGCGACTGCCGTGGCCGTCAAGCTTGACAAATCGCGCTCCCGGACGGCGAAATCATTGCGAACTTCGCGTGATCCGCTGCCTTGGGACGGGCATGACCGATTTCCGAACGCTGACCTCGATCCATCTTGCGATTGCGCTGGCCGCAGCGACCCTGCCGTCGCAAGCGCAGGCGGAGTGGTGGTCGAGCCGCGCACCGCTCGACTACGAGGATTGCATCGAGACAGGCGAGAAGGCCGCAGATGGCAAGGACGCCAAGGCGGCTCTTGTCGCGCAATGCGACGCGAAATTCGCGGGCCGGCGCAAGCCGGGCGGCGGCTACAGCTATTTCGACTTCATGCAGAACCGCAGCTTCGACATCGCCGGGCCGAACCCGACCGCCGAAGAATTGCGCAAGATGGACGAGCACTACACCGAATTTCTCGACCAGCGGCGCAAGACCATCATCGCCGCAGCGTTCGCAGCCAGACAGCAACAGATCGCAGCGCTAACGCAGGACAAGGCGCCGGCCGAGGCTCGCCCGATCGTCAAGCCGCGATTGGCTGTGGATAAGCCGCGTTCCGCACCTGCGAAGCCGCCTCCGCCGTCCGAGAAGGCGCGCACAGGCGACAAACAACGGCCGGTGCAAATGGCCAAATACGCCTGCAACAACGACCCGCTGTCCTGCGGCTGGACCCAGCTGTCCAACGGCATCACGGCGGTCAAGAAGTCGCTGTTTGGACCGCCGGCCAAGAAGAAGCAGTTGAACTGATCGGTCCATTGTTCGACCGCAACGTGGTCGTCTCTGGATCGTCTCGGATCAACGGCTGGACCGCTGGATCACCTCCATCAGTTCGGCGATCTTCTGGCGCTGATCGGACTTGTCGCCGCTTGCGATCGCATGTTCGACGCAATGCGCGACGTGATCTTTCAAGACCTCTTCCTCGACCCGCCGCAACGCCGCGCGGACCGCTGAAATCTGCGTGACGATGTCGATGCAATAGCGGTCCTCATCCAGCATTTTGGAGATGCCGCGCACCTGACCCTCGATCCTGCCGAGGCGCTTCTGACAAGATGCCTTGATGTCTGACTTCATCGCACTTACATACCCCTACACGGTATCGGTTTCAAGAACCACGGAGACGCAATATGCGGAGCATAGAGCAAGCGAGCAACGGCTCTCCTGGTGAAAAATCAAATTGTTGTTCCGGCAAAGCGAGCGACACCGCTCAGCAAGCCGCAGTTTCGTCCTGCTGCGGTGGCGACCATGAAGCCCCCTCACCTGCGGTCGCGAAGGTGATCGATCCGGTCTGCGGCATGAGCGTTGACCCGGCCACCAGCCAGCACCGTTTCGCGTATCGCGGGATCACGCACCATTTCTGCAGCGACGGATGTCTGACGAAGTTTGGCGCCGATCCCGTTTCCTATCTCGACAAGTCGAAGGCGCCGGTGGTGCCGGAGGGGACGATCTACACCTGCCCGATGGATCCGCAGATCCGTCAGGTCGGCCCGGGGAATTGCCCGATCTGCGGCATGGCGCTGGAGCCGGAACTCGTGTCGCTCGATGCGCCACCGAACGCCGAACTGATCGACATGACCCGCCGGTTCTGGATCGGGCTCGCACTGGCGCTGCCCACGGTGGTTCTGGAAATGGGCGGCCACCTCGTCGGCGGCCACGGCCTGATCGATCCGACATTGTCGAACTGGATCCAGCTCGCATCCGCAACGCCCGTGGTGCTGTGGGCAGGCTGGCCGTTCTTCGTGCGCGGCTGGCAGTCGCTGGTTACGCGCAACCTCAACATGTTCACGCTGGTCGCGATGGGAACCGGCGTCGCCTACGTCTACAGTCTGGTAGCAACTCTGGCGCCGCAGCTGTTTCCTCCAGCGCTCCGGAACCATGGCGACGCCGTGCCGGTGTATTTCGAAGCCGCCGCAGTCATCACCGTACTGGTGCTGCTCGGCCAGGTGCTCGAGCTGCGCGCCCGCGAGGCGACCTCCGGCGCGATCAAGGCGCTCCTCGACCTCGCGCCGAAGACCGCGCGGCGGATCGAGGCGGACGGCGCCGAGCAGGACGTCGAAATCGCCAGCCTCGCTGTTGGCGACAAGCTTCGCGTCCGTCCCGGCGAGAAGGTGCCGGTCGACGGCGTGATCCTCGAAGGCCGCTCGTCGCTGGATGAATCGCTGCTGACCGGCGAATCGATGCCGGTCACACGCGAGGCCGGCGGCAAGGTGGTCGCCGGCGCGCTGAATCAGTCCGGCGGCTTCGTGATGCGCGCCGATCAGATCGGCCGGGACACGATGCTGTCGCGGATCGTGCAGATGGTCGCGCAGGCGCAGCGGTCGCGCGCGCCGATCCAGCGTATCGCCGACCTCGTCGCCGGCTGGTTCGTGCCGGCCGTGGTACTGGCCGCACTTGCGTCTTTCGCCGCCTGGGCGACGTTCGGCCCCGAGCCGCGGCTGACTTTCGCATTGGTCGCCGCCGTGAGCGTGCTGATCATCGCCTGCCCCTGTGCGCTCGGCCTTGCAACGCCGATGTCGATCATGGTCGGCGTCGGTCGCGGCGCCCAGGCCGGCGTCTTGATCCGCAACGCCGAAGCACTCGAGCGGATGGAAAAGGTCGATACGCTGGTGATCGACAAGACCGGCACGCTGACCGAGGGCAAGCCCAAGGTGACCAAGATCGTCGCCGCGGCCGGCTTCGATGAGACCGACCTGCTGCGGCTTGCAGCCAGCGTCGAGCGCGCCAGCGAGCACCCGCTCGCCCATGCGATCATCGCCGAGGCCAAGGATCGCAACATCGAGCTCGCTCCGGTCGAAGCATTCGATGCCCCGACCGGCAAAGGCGCGACCGGCAAGGTCGCAGGCAGAACATTGGTGATCGGGAACGCCGCCTACCTCGCCTCGCTCGACATCGACACAAAAGAGCTGCGCGACCAGTCCGAGCAACTGCGCGCTGACGGCGCCACCGTCGTCAGCGTCGCGATCGACGGCCGGCTCGCAGGCCTGTTCGCCGTCGCCGACCCGGTCAAGGCTTCGACGCCCGAGGCGTTGAAGGCGCTCGCCGCTGACGGCCTCGCGGTGATCATGCTGACCGGCGACAACCGCACGACGGCGAACGCCATCGCGCGGAAACTCGGCATCGCCAATGTCGAAGCCGAAGTGCTGCCGGAGCAGAAGAACGCGGTCGTGGAAAATCTGCGCAAGCAAGGACGCGTCGTTGCGATGGCCGGGGACGGCGTCAACGACGCCCCTGCGCTGGCCGCGGCCGACGTCGGCATTGCAATGGGAACCGGCACGGACGTCGCGATGGAAAGCGCCGGCATCACGCTGCTGAAAGGCGACCTGCGCGGGATCGTCCGCGCGCGACATCTGTCGCGGGCGACGATGCGCAATATCAGGCAGAATCTGTTCTTTGCCTTCATCTACAATGCGGCGGGCATCCCGATCGCGGCCGGCGTCCTGTATCCGAGCTTCGGCCTGCTGCTGTCGCCGATCATTGCAGCGGCGGCGATGTCGCTGTCGTCGGTGAGTGTGATCGGCAATGCGCTGCGGCTGCGCACCGCCCGATTGGAGTGATTGCTTGTTGCGACTGATAGCGGCCCGCGGCCATTGATCTAACGCAAGGATCGACGCGCGCCGACCACTATCTTCCGCCTTGGATTTTTGCCGCAGCCGCGGTGTTTCCGGTCAGCGAGCAGTCGAGGTCAGCCATGTCACGAATCATTGAACTGCTGCACGAAGAGCACCGCAACATTGCGAAGCTCCTCAGTGTGATCGAGCGTGAACTCAGCGTGTTCGACCGTCGCGAACGGCCCGATTACGAAATCTTCCAGGCCATCATCCAGTACTTCAAGGAGTACCCGGAAGCCTGCCATCATCCCAAGGAAGATGTGGTCTATCAGATCCTCAAGGAACGCAATCCGGCGGTCGCCGGCGCTGTCGGAGACGTCGAGGCCGAGCACGAGGTCGAGGGCGAACGCCTGGCCCGCTTCGCCAAGGTGGTGGATGACGTGCTGGCCGACCAGGAACTGCCGCGCCAGACCTTCCACGCTGCTGCGCAGGATTTCCTCGAGCATCAGCGCCGCCACATGGCGAAGGAAGAGCAGTTGCTGTTCCCGGCCGCGCTGGAAACCCTGACTGCCGAGGACTGGGCCAAGATCGACGCCCGGATCGAGGCCAGCAAGGATCCGATGTTCGACGGCGAGACCACGAACAAATTCCAGAATCTCTACGCGACCATTCTGCGCTGGGAGCAGGAGACCGAGGAAGACCGCAACAGGGCCGCGGCCGCAGCTGCGCGCTGAACGGGCACGCCGGGACTCTGCGCCGGCGAACTGTAGCGCTTAATCCCGTATCCGACCGTCAATCGCCGGCGTCTTCGCCGGCGTAGTCCGCCCAGCAGTCGGGCGTCTCGTAGACCCGAACGTTCGACAATGCCGACAAAGACGGCTTGGTTCGGGTCCAGATCCAGATTGCGATATTTTCCGCGGTCGGGTTCTCCAGCCCTTCGATGTCGTTCAGGCAATAATGATCGAGCCTCGCCAGCAGCGGGCCGAACGAAGCCTCGATCTCGAAGAAATCCAGCACGAAGCCGGTCGTCGGATTGACGGGCCCGGAGAGCTGCAGCTCGACGCGATAAGAATGCCCGTGCATCCGGCGACAGCGATGCGTCTCCGGAACATTGGGCAATTGGTGGGCGGCTTCGAACCTGAACGCTTGCGTAATCTTCATTGATGTCGGGGGTTGGGGCGCATTGCGCCGTCGTCGGTCGCGGCGGACCCTATCGGAGCGCCGCCGGCATTTGAAGCAGGGTTTGCGGGAGAATCGCCCCTGAATCGATCAAAATAGCTTTTGGTCGTGCCCCACGGCGCTGCCTCGGCTTCCGGCCGATCGCAGCCGGCCACCGCGGCATGGTTAACGAAGGCTGACGCCAAGGCTGCGGAACGTTCATCCTTTTCAAACCAACTCGTAGCTTTCCGAGGCTCCCTTAGACTCCATTAAGCGCTGGACATGCAACCTGAAGGCAACTTCGGGAGCGGCTATGCATCAGCAAGTATTCCAGATCGGGGGCTTGGCAGCGCGTTGCGCCTTGGTTGCGCAATGTTGAGTATCCCGACGCTCTGGGTTGTCTTCCTGGTCAATTTCCTCGCGCTGGGCCTCGTCTGGACCCACGTGATGCGCAGCTATCCCAGTTTCACGCCGGCGCGTTACTGGACCGCATCCTGCTTCGTCGTCTCGCTCGGCGCAGTCTTCGGCATGCTGCGGGGCGTGTTGGACACAAAGGTGATGCTGATCGCGGGCGGCGGCGCCGTCGCCTTCGCGGCCTTCCTGATCTTGATGGGAATCTACCGCTTCTACGGCCGGCGTTTGAGCTGGTGGCTTCCGCTAAGCATGACCGCCTTTTGCGTCGGGGGTCTCGCCTTCTTTCTTCTGGTTGTCGACTCGATGGCGACGAGGATCGTGATCTACTCGCTCTCCCAGGCGGTGCCGCTGGCGATGACGCTGCCGCTGACGATGTCGCGCACAGCCCACCGCAATCCCGGCGCACGGATGGCCGGCACGGTGGCGATCCTGATGCTCGCGACCTACACGGTCCGCTCGGTCGCTGCGATGATGGGCGTCGGCGGCGAATTGTCGATCATCGAGTTCAATAATTTCCAGGCCTCGCTGGTTCTGGCGCTGGTGTTCCTGTCGATGACGCTGAACTTCGCCTTCATGCTGATGGCGATCGACCGGCTGCGGTCCGAGGTCGAAAATCTCGCGCTGCTCGACGACCTGACCGGCATCGCCAATCGACGCCACCTGCTGCAGCGGATGGCCAAACAGTGCCAGATCTCGACGCAGACCGGCGAACCCTTCACGGTGCTGGCGATCGACCTCGACGGCTTCAAGGCCATCAATGACGGCCACGGCCACGCGGCGGGCGACGAATGCCTGCGACGGTTCTCACGCGCCACGCAGACGCGACTGCGTCCCGGCGATCTTCTAGCGCGCGCCGGCGGCGACGAGTTCTGTGTGGTGATGCCGGCGACCACCTTGCGCGAAGGCGCGATGATCGCCCGCCACATCCTCGAGGAAAGTCGCGCGCTGTCGGCGCGGGGTAAAGACGACGGGATCAACATCGCCGCATCGATCGGCGTGGCGCAGTGGACGCAGCAAATCGGTATGCATCCCGAGCGGCTGATCGCGGCGGCGGACGCGGCGCTGTACAATGCGAAGAAACTCGGCAAGGATCGCTATGCGGTCCATGAACTGGCGCCGGAACCTCCGCCTCCCGCATTCGAGCCATGGCGCAAAACCGCCTGATCCAAGCCGCTCGCAAGGCTCCCGTCGGTGATCCATTGCCGTCGATGATTCACCGCCTGATCGGATTGGCGCTGTTGGCCGCGGCGCTGTTGCCGTTGCGAGAGGCACAGGCGCAAGCGCCATCGACGGATCTGGCGACGATCGCGCGTGGTTCGGGCACGCCGGAGATTCCCGGGCTCAAGATCGTCTGGCTCGCGCCGTGGGGCGATTACAGGAAGGCGCCGTGGCGCAACATCATCGTGCACCAGACCGAGGGACCGGCCGGATCGGCGCGCAACGGCGCGCGCGCGCAGGCGAATAACCCGACCCGGCGCGGCGTCACGGTCTGGGTCGAGACCGACGGCACGGTGTATTGGGCGACGCCGGAAACCTTCGTCACGACCCATGGCGACGGTGCCAACCGCAACGACAACAAATACATCGACAACAAGTCGACGTTCCGTCAGGTGGTCCGCGACAATTCGATCGGGGTCGAGTTCGCCGGCAATTATCCGGATGTCACCGCGCCCGCCACCGCGGCGCAGATCGCGGCATGGCGCGTTCTGGTGCGGGTACTTCGCACCCGCTACGACATCCCGGCCGACCGCGTCTATGCCCACAACTGGATCGACTACAAGGACGCGCGCTATTGCGAAGGCTGCGAGCTGGCGAAACTGGCGCGTGATCCGTCTTTCTGACGCCAGGCTACTTGCCCTTCCACTCCGGCTTGCGCTTGCCGAGGAAGGCTTCCATCCCTTCGCGGAAATCTTCGCTCATATAGGCGCGCAGGATCAGATCCTCGCCCTCGTCGCGGGACAGCGTCCGCCGGATCCGGCGCACCGCCTCTTTGGTGACTTCCAGAGTGATCGGCGCGTGGCTTGCCATCAATTGCGCGGTCTCGGTGGCGCGGCGCTGCAACGTCTCGACGTCCGGCGTTACTTCGTTCAATAGCCCGAGCGCCAGCGCCTCCGGCGCCTCGATCAGCCGCGCGGTGAAAATCATGTCCTTGGTTCGCGCCGGGCCGACCAGCGCGATCAGGCGGCTGATGTTGGACATCGACAGGCAATTGCCGAGCGTGCGCGCAATCGGAAACCCGATCCTCGTTGCGGCGGTGCCGATCCGGAAGTCACAGCAGGCCGCGATGCCTGCGCCGCCGCCGGTGCAGGCGCCTGCGATCGCGGCGATCACCGGGACGCGGCATTGCTCCAGCGCGCCGAGCACGCGGTCGATCCGGGCTTCGTAATCGAGCGCGTCCTGCGCCGTCTTGAAGGCGCGGAACTGCGAAATGTCGGTGCCCGCGGCGAACGCCTTGTCGCCCGCGCCGGTCAGGATCAGCGCCTTGATCGAACGGTCTGCATTGATCTCTTCGCAGATTGCCGCCATCCGCTCGTACATCGCAAAGGTCAGCGCGTTGCGCGCCTGCGGTCGGTTGAAGGTCAGGCGGCCGATGCCATCCGCGACGGTGTAGAGCAGATCTTCATCGGCGGACGGGCTGGCGTTCATCGCGACTCTTTCGGAATGTTGTGCAGGACCGGCAACGAGCAACTCTGCCGACCGCTTAGCATCGTTTTCGCGGCGTGTCGCCGCAGCGGCCATGATGCGAGCAGCGTCGCCGGGATCGTGACTTGCATCACGCCGACTGCGCCTTCGCCGACTGCGCCTTCAAAGGGGTGCGCGATGCGTGCCGGGATCGCGCGCCCCAATTATCATGATGGCGACGCCGGCGAACAGGAACAATTTCAGCGTGTGACCGCAGCCTCGGCTCAGCCGGTGTCGGCCCCTGGTCGTCGCTTCGCGCCGGCAAATTGCAGCAGCTTCGGAATGGTGTAAGTTCGCGATCACAACACGGCCGAAGAGCCGGAACAAGGGAGAAGACCAGAATGTTCGCCAAGCCTCTCGCGGCGGCGATGATGACGGCTGCGCTCATGTCATCCTCGACCGCATTCGCCCAGGTGTCCGACGACATCGTCAAGATCGGTGTACTGACCGATATGAACGGTCCCGCGTCGACGCCGACCGGCCAGGGTTCGATGACGGCCGCGCAAATGGCGATCGACGATTTCGGCGGCCAGGTGCTGGGCAAGCCGATCAGCGTCATCGTCGGCGACCACCAGCTCAAGCCCGACATCGGCGGCGCTCTGGCGCGGCGCTGGTACGACGTCGAACAGGTCGACCTGATCGTCGACGTGCCGGTCTCCGCGGTCGGTCTCGCGGTTCAGAACATCGCTAACGAAAAGAAGCGGATGTTCATCACGCAATCGACCGGCGCCGCCGATTTTCACGGCAAGTACTGCAGCCCCTACACGATGCAATGGGTGTTCGACACCCGCGCGCTCGCGGTCGGCACCGCGCAGGAGGTGGTGAAACGCGGCGGCGACACCTGGTTCTTCATCACCGACGACTATGCCTTCGGCCTGTCGCTGGAGCGCGACGCCGCAGCGGTGGTGACCAAGACCGGCGGCAAGGTGCTCGGCTCGGTGCGTCCGCCGTTCGCGACGCCGGACCTGTCGTCCTTCGTACTTCAGGCTCAGGCCTCGAAGGCCAAGATCATCGGCATCGCCGGCGGCCCGCCGAACAACATCAATGAAATTAAGACCGGCGCCGAGTTCGGCGTCTTCAAGGGCGGACAACAGATGGCGGCGCTGCTGGCGCTGATCACCGACATCCATTCGCTCGGCCTGCCCGCCGCGCAGGGCCTGTTACTGACGACGTCGTTTTATTGGGACATGGACGACAAGACCCGCGAATGGTCGAAGCGCTACTTCGCCAAGATGAACCGGATGCCGACGATGTGGCAGGCCGGCGTGTATTCCGCGGTGACGCACTATCTGCAAGGCATCAAGGAGGCCGGCACCGACGAGCCGCTCAAGGTCGCCGCCAAGATGCGCGAGAAGCCGATCGAGGATTTCTTCTCGCGCAATGGCAAGTTGCGCGAGGACGGTCTGATGGTGCACGACTTGATGCTGGTTCAGGTCAAGAGCCCGGAGGAGTCAAAATATCCGTGGGACTATTACAAGATCCTCGCGCATATCTCCGGTGAAGAGGCGTTCGGCCCGCCCGACCCGGCCTGCCCGTTGATCAAGAAACAGGCGGCGAATTGATCGAGCGCATGATCCGGGCGGCGATCGGAAGATAAGGAACCCGGGGCGCCGGCCGATCCGGCGCACCCTCTGAAAGGACCGCTCATGACTGCCCACCACTTCCACGCCGTGATCTGGATTGACCACAAGGAAGCGCGCGTCTTCCATTTCAATCCGGACGATGTCGAGCGCACGGTCGTGCATCCGGATCATCCCACCAAGCATCTGCAACACAAGGCCGAGGATCCGCACTACCTGAAGGCGGCGATGGACGCAATTTCGGACGCCGGCGCGGTGCTGGTGGTCGGCCCGGCCCAGACCAAGAACGAGCTTGTCAAATATATCGAACAGCATAATCCGGCGCTGAAGGCGAAGATCGCCGCGGTCGAGACCGTCGATCATCCGAGCGATGGCCAGATCGTCGCCCACGCCCGCAAATACTTCAAAGCCGAAGACCGCATCACGCCGCAGACGCGCTGAGCGGCCCGGCGCGGAACCACGGCTTGGTGCGCGTGAAGGTCCCGGTTCTGCGAAGCGGCATTGCATGCCGCATCGCGACCGGGACACGGGATGGCGAGGCTTGTCGCCGCTCCCGGGCGACATCCTGAGGCGCTCGCCGTCTTCGGCGAGCCTCGAAGGATGGCGCGTCGCTGGCAGCAAGGCTGTGATGCGTGCGGCCCATCCTTCGAGGCTCGCTGCGCTCGCGCCTCAGGATGACGGAGCGCGAGTGGCGAAAGCCTGCGTGGCGACCAAATACACTGTTAAACAGCGACGCTGAATTGCTCTCGCGGCTCCGATGAGCCCGAGCTACGGGGCGTAGCGATCGGCTTCGCTGCGCCTATCCCGGCTAAGGCAAACTCACGCCCGACGCCGCGATCCGCCCGTCGACCACCTGGACGATCCGGTCGCAGCTTTTGGCGAGGTCGTCGTTGTGGGTGACCAGCAGAAACGTGGTGCCGCGTTCGCGGTTGATCTCGCGCATCAGTTCGAACACGTCATTGGCCGATTTGGTGTCGAGATTGCCGGTCGGCTCGTCGGCGAGCACGAGGTCGGGATTCATCGCCAACGCGCGGGCGATGGCGACGCGCTGCTGCTGACCGCCGGACATGTTGGCGGCGTTGTTGTTGCGCCAGCGGCTCAGACCGACGCGATCGAGTAATTCGTCGGCGCGGCGCTCCATCTCCCCGTCCGGGCGGCCGCGATCGACCAGCATCGGCATCATCACGTTCTCGCGCGCGGTGAAGGCCGAGATCAGATAGTGATACTGAAATACGAAGCCGATCGCGCGGCCGCGCAGCTGCGTCAGCGCCGCATCGCCGAGTTGTCCCGCGTCCACGCCGTTGATCAGAAGCCGCCCGGCGGTCGGCCGGTCGAGCAGGCCGATGATGTTGAGCAGCGTCGACTTGCCCGAGCCCGACGGCCCCATCAGCGCCAGAAAGTCGCGTGCGTGCAGGGTGAGGTCGATGCCGTGCAGCACCTCGGTCTCGACCGGGGTGCCGACATTGTAGGACTTGCGGATGCCGTCGAGGCGCAGGACTTCAGCCACGGATCGCCACCACCGGATCGAGCCGCGCCGCACGCAGCGCCGGGGCGATCGCCGCCGCGACGCCGGTGAGCGTCGCCAATAACGACGACGCGATGAAAAGTTCGGATTCCAGGATCAGCGGAAACAGCTCGCTGCCGTCGACCTGGCGCGCCGACTGGTGCCACGCGAACAGCGCCAGCGCGCCGAGACCCGAGCCGATCAGTGCGCCGATGAAGCCGAGCAGCCCGCCCTGGATCAGGAACACCCGCAGGATCTGCTCGCGCCGGGCTCCCATCGCGCGCAGGATGCCGATGTCCTTGGAGCGCTGGATCACCGAAACGATCAGCACCGCCGCGATGCCGAACGCCACCGACAGGCCGACGAACAGCCGGATCAGCGTGTTGGAATTCTGCTGCGCCTTCACCGCGGTGAAGAACTGCGCGTTGGTCCTGATCCAGCTGTCGGCCTTGACCGGCAGCGTCGCCTGGATTTCCTGCGCGATGGTCTCCGCCGTGTAGATATCCGCGACAGTGATGTCGATCGAGGTCACGCCGCCGATCAGGCCCAACATGCTCTGGGCGTTGCGCAGCGTCACGAAGGTGTTGCGCTGATTGGCGGCCTTGTTGCCGAAATCGAAGATGCCCTTGATGGTCAGGACTCGATTGCCGGCCAGCGGCGTCGAGACGATGATCTTGTCCCCGAGCGAAGCGCCGAGATCGCGCGCCAGCTCGACGCCGATCAGGATGCCCTCGGTGGTGATCTGGGCTTCGCCGGCGACGATGAAGTCCGGTACCTTGACGATCTGGAAATAGATCTCCGGCTCGATGCCGTACAGCGTGATCGCGCGGCTGGTGTCGCCGCGCAGCGCCAACGCCGAGCCCGACGCGGTGGCGGCGGCGTAGACGACGTCGGGCCGCGCCTGCATCTCGGCGCGGATCTTCGGCCATTGGTCGATCGAGATGACGCGCTGGGTCGGGCGCTGCACCGTCGCGACCTCGACCGTGCCGGGCTCGTCGCGCAGCGGCCGCGCCACTTGGTCCGGCGGGATCAACTGGATCTGCGGCTGCGAGGTCAGCACGCGCTTGATGAAATTGGCCTGCAACCCGGCCAGCATCGCCGACATGAAGACGATGACGCCGACGCCGATCGCGATGCCGCCGACGATCACCAGCGTCTGCAGCGCGCCGTCGAGCAGGAAACGCACCGCGGCGATCCACTCGAACGGCAGCCAGCGCTTCACGGCACGACCACGCGGATGCGTTGGTCGGGCTTGACGCCGGTGGTGAGCGGGATCACCCGGTCGCCCGGCACGAGCCCCTCGATCACTTCATAGGCGCCGACGCCACGCAGGCCGAGCCTGACCGGCTGCCGGATTGCGCGGCCGTTCTCGGCCTTCAGCACATAGGGCACCGTCGTCGCGTCGTTGACCGCCCGCGCCGGGACGATCACCGCATTTTCGCGACGGGCGGTGGCGATGTCGACAGACACCGTCATGTCCTGGCGCAGATAGTTCGGCGGGTCGGTCACTGCGAGCTTGATCTCGACCGAGGCGCGGTTGATGTCGACCGACGGGTTGATGTAGCTGAGCCGCGCCGCGAACCGCTTGTCGGGATAGGCGTCGGCCGAGGCCAGCGCGCTCTGGCCGAGCGCGAGCTGGCCGAGATTCTTCTCGTCGATCTGCACCACGATCTGGCTGTCGCCGGCCGGCGCCAACACCAGCAGCGCCTTGCCCGGCTGCACCACGCTGCCGCGCTCGACCTTGCGGGTGATCAGCACGCCGTCGCGCGGCGCGACGATGCTGGCGTAACCGAGCCGTGCGCGTGCGGTGTTGAGATTGGCGCGGGCCTGACCGAGCAGGGTCTCGGCCATCACATAATCGCTACCGACCGGGCTCGAGGTGTAGACTTGCAGCTCGGCGGTGCGGACCTGGGTGCGAGCGACGTCGAGATTCTTGGTGGCGTCGTCGAGCGTCGCCTTGGTGCCGTAGCCCGACGCGGCGAGCTTCGACGCGCGCTCATAGGCGGCTTCCGCATTGAGCAGATTGGCGTGCGCCTGCTGCAGCGCCTGATCGGCGGCCGGCTTGGTCAGCTCGCGGAGCTGGCGCACCCGCGCCTCGGCCTGCGCCACCGCGCCCTCGGCCTGCACCATTGCGGCCTGCAGCTCGCTGGCCTCGATCGCGACCAGCTTCTGGCCCTCGCGGACCTCCTGGCCTTCGCGCACCAGCACGTCGGCGACGGTGCCGGTGATCTGGCTGCCGATCTCGACCCGGTAGGGGGTCTCGATGTGGCCGCTGGCGACCACCGTCTGCACGAGATTGCCGCGCTCCACCAGGACGGCGATGACTTGCGGACCGAACATCAGCCGGGCCAGACCAAGCCCCGCGGCGAGCAGCACCAGCGCAATGCCGAGCACCGACCATTTGCGCCGCCAGGCCGCGCTCAGCCAATGGCTCAAGCTCGAGGCCGGCGCCGCGCCAACCGGCTGGTCCGCATGAAGATCCATCTTTGTCCGTCTGTTGCGCCACAGCCCTACACCGGCAAGCGAATTGCACGATTGCGAAAGATCAATTGCATGGGCGGCGGCGCATGGTCCATTTCCGTTGTCGCAGCGGACCTTGTCCGCCATTCTCGATATGGGCGAAGGGATCCGATGACAGCGATCGTCTTGCTGGTGCTGGCCGTTGCCGCAGTGTTCGCGGCGGCGGGCGCGGCGTCGTGGGCAATGACGCGGACGCTCGAGGCGCGCACGCCGCCGCGCGGCGTGTTCGTCAACGCGAGCGGCGTGCGGCTGCATGCGCTCGATCTCGCCCCCGCGCAGCCGCTGGCCCGGCCGACGCCGACGGTGCTGCTGTTGCACGGGGCCAATCTCTGCAGCGAAGACATGCGGATGGCGCTCGGCGAGCGGCTGTCGCAGAAACTGCGTGTGATCATCCCGGACCGGCCGGGGCAAGGCTACAGCGCCACCGGCACCGGGCCGGTGGCCTCGCCGGCCTATCAGGTCTCGCTGCTGCGCGAATTGATGCGCAGCCTGGATGCCGGACCGCTGATCGTGGTCGGACATTCGTTCGGCGGGCTGATCGCGCTGCGCTATGCGCTCGACAATCCCGACGCGGTGGCGGGGCTGGTGCTGATCAACCCGACCACTCATCCCCGCCCCGCAGGACTGCCGCTGTTCCAGCGCGTCGCCGGGGTTCTGATCGGGCCGCTGGTGACGAAAACGCTGCTGCCGCCGCTGTCGCTGGCGATGATGGGGCGGATCACCGCGCGGATCTTCCGCCCCGAGAGGCCGCCGCCGGCCTATGCCGAGACCAGCCGACTGGCGCTGGCGCTGACCGCAAAGCGCTTCGGGGCAAGCCTCGAGGAATATTCCGGGCTGCGCGACCAACTGATCGATCACGTGCCGCGCTATGGCGGCGTCAGCGTGCCGACCGTCATCCTCGCCGGCAGCGCCGATCCGGTGGTGCCGCCGCAAATCCACGCCGAGGCGCTGGCCAAGGCCGTGCCGCAGGCGCGGCTGGTGCGGCTCGCCGGCGCCGGGCACATGGCGCACCATGCCCATGCCGAGGCGATCGCCGCCGAGATCGAGCGGCTGGCGGGCTGCGCCGGCGGCCAGACCACGCTGCGCGCGGTGGAGCGCCCGCTGCAGGCCGGCGCCGGAACGCATCGAACTTGACATCGGCCGGGGCAATGATGAAACCCGATGCAGTTGGTTCGCGTTCATTTGCCGACAAGCAGGAGAATTTCAGATGACCCTCTTCAAGCTGATCTGCGCAATCGCGGTCGTGTCGGTCGCGGCCACCGTGCCGGCGGCAGCCCGGCACAAGCATCGCCATCACCACCACCACCACCACCATCATCATCACCATCACGCCGGCGCGGGATCGCTGTACATCCACAATTTCGGCCCGCCGATCCGGCCGGACGAATTGTTCGCCTATTACGATGGCCCGGTCTCCGCGCTGTGCAAGCAGGGGGCCGCCGCCTATCGCGGCCAGGATGGCCGCAGGCATCCGTGCTATTGATCTGGTCGCAGCACGCCCGACGCCGCCATTCAATTGCAACAAGACAGCAACGACGGCACACTCGCTCCAAGACTGACCACAACGCTCGCACCGGAATGAAGCCATGACCGACGCCGCCGCCGAAGAAATCCGCAAGATCGCCGCCGCACTCGTCAAGACGGCGATCGAAATCGTCTCCGAAGAAGACGGCGGAGCGCACAACCAGTGCAAGCTGTGCAACGCTTCGGTGCCGTGGCTGCAGACCGGCGACGAGATCAAGCACGCGCCCGACTGCCCGGTGGTGATCGCGCAACGCATCCTGTCGTCGAAGCCGCGCCTGCACAGCGTCTGACGCGTTGGCGGCGCCCATGATGGACGACAACCCGACAAGCCAATCGGAACGCGCGGTCTGCCTCAGCCCGGCGGAGTTCGTCGACAGCGACCATCCCGAGGTGAAGGCGCTCGCAGCCCGGGCGACCGCCGGCGCCGCGACCCAAGGCGACAGACTCCGCGCGCTGTATCTGGCGGTGCGCGACGGCGTCCGCTACGACCCTTACGTCGATTTCAGAAGCGCCGAGGTGTTTCGCGCCTCGAGCGTGTTGCGCGCGCAGCGCGGCTATTGCGTCGGCAAGGCCGCGGCCTTCGCGGCGCTGTGCCGCGCGTCTGAGATTCCGGCGCGGGTGCGCTTCGCCGACGTGCGCAATCATCTGGCGACCGAGAATCTCACGCGGACGATGGGCACCGATCTGTTCGCCTGGCACGGCTACACCGAATGCTGGACCGGCGAACGCTGGGTCAAGGCGTCGCCGACCTTCAATCTGACGCTGTGCGAAAAGCTCGGCGTCGCCCCGCTCGATTTCGACGGCCGCACCGACGCGGTGATGCAGGCGTTCGACACCAACAATGCGCGCTTCATGGAATACATCCGGGACCACGGCGCTTACTTCGACGTGCCGGTCAAATTCCTGCAGGCCGAAATGTTCGCACAGTACCCCCACCTCGCCCGCGAGGACGGATTAGGTGGCGACATGGAGACCGAGGCGACCCAAGAGGCGGAAGGCCGAGGGCCGAGGCAGTCCGGCCGCTAGGCTCGTCTCAAACGACAATCCGGGGAACGCAGCTGGAGCGGGATGACGATTCGAAGATCAAGTCATCATGGTCCGAGACCGCAGGGGGATACGGCCCACTGTGCTCACAACTCATTCGCGAGCCGATCCTAATGTTTCCCAGGCCCAAGACATCCCTGCTCCCCAACACCTATGCGTACGAATCCGAGCCGATGGTGAAGCCCACCGGATTTCGCGAGTACGATGCCCGCTGGCTGTTCGGCAAGGAGATCAATCTGATGGGCGTTCAGGCGCTGGGCATGGGGCTCGGCACGCTGATCGCGGAACTCGGTCAGAAGCAGGAGATCGTCACCGGCCACGATTTCCGCAGCTATTCGGCGTCGATCAAATATGCGCTGATTTCCGGGCTGATGGCCTCCGGCTGCAAGGTGCACGACATCGGACTCGCGGTGACGCCGATGGCGTATTTCGCGCAGTTCGATCTCGATGTGCCCTGCGTCGCGATGGTGACCGCCTCGCACAATGACAATGGCTGGACCGGCGTCAAGATGGGCGCCAACCGGCCGCTGACCTTCGGGCCGGACGAGATGGGCCGGCTGAAACAGATCGTGCTCGATGCGCAGTTCAAGAGCGGCGCCGGCTCCTACGTGTTTCACGAGAATTATCCGGCGCGCTACATCGCCGACCTGACCGAACGAAGCCGGTTGACGCGCAAGCTGAAGGTCGTGGTCGCCTGCGGCAACGGCACCGCCGGCGCGTTCGCGCCGCAGGTGATGGAAGCGATCGGCTGCGACGTCATCCCGCTCGACACCGAGCTCGACCACAACTTCCCCAAATACAATCCGAATCCCGAAGACATGGAGATGCTGCACGCGATCCGCGACGCGGTGCTGCTGCACAAGGCCGATCTCGGCCTCGGTTTCGACGGCGACGGCGACCGCTGCGGCGTGGTCGACAACACCGGCGAGGAAATCTTCGCCGACAAGGTCGGCGTGATGCTGGCGCGCGACATGTCGGCGATCAACGCCAACGCGCAATTCGTGGTCGACGTGAAATCGACCGGCCTGTTCGCGACCGATCCGGTGCTGCAGGCGCAGGGTGCGCGCACCGAATATTGGAAGACCGGCCATTCCTACATGAAGCGCCGCACCCACGAGCTGCAGGCGCTGGCCGGATTCGAGAAGTCGGGCCACTTCTTCTTCAATGCCCCGCTTGGCCGCGGCTATGACGACGGCCTGGTGTCGGCGATCGCGATCTGCGAAATGCTCGATCGTGCGCCGGACAAATCGATGTCGGATCTGAAGAACGCGCTGCCCAAAACCTGGTCGTCGCCGACGATGTCGCCGCATTGCGACGACGAGACCAAATACGGCGTGATCGATGCCGTCGTGAAGCACTTCCAGGCGGCAAAGGCCAATGGTGACGAGGTCGCCGGCCAGCCGATCCGCGATCTCGTCACCGTCAACGGCGTCCGGGTGACCTGCCAGGACGGCAGTTGGGGACTGGTTCGCGCCTCGTCGAACAAGCCGGAGCTTGTCGTCGTGGTCGAGAGCCCAGTGTCAGAGGCACGGATGCACGAGATGTTCGAGGCGATGAACGTCGTTCTGCGCCGCCATCCCGAAGTCGGCGCCTATAACCAGACGATCTGATCGGCCGCGGCCGTGCTGACGGAGTTCGGCTTCCGTCCAGAGAGATCGCTACGCTGAGGCAAGGCAGCATCGTCCATCGCGTTTCGAGCGAAGTGGATGCCGGTTGGTGTGAAGAAACACACCGAACAAGTATCTGGAGCTTTGGTTCGAAGTCCGTCGGCATCGAAAATGTCCGACGGCGGCTCATCGCGCCGCGGCTCTCAGAGCGGCGTGTAGGTCTGGCGTGCGCACCAATGCTCGGTACCGACCCGTTCTCGCCGTCCGACCCGGTCCTGATCGATCGTGACGAGAAACGTCTGCCCGCCGAGCGATTGCCCGGTTACACCGACGACGTCTCCCTTCACGCAGGTGTCCCATCCGCCATACTTGCTGGCGACCGGCGGCGAAAAGCGAATGCCTGTCGGTGAGGCCCCCTGTGCAAACACCGCGTTGACGTTGGTCCTCAGAAAGCCGCCCACATCGGGCGGCGTCTCGGCCACTGGTTGTCGCGGCCCCGCCTGCTTCATGAAGTCGGGAGCGTAGCTGAAATTGGCGTCCACGGCGCAGCCGCAGAGGCCGACTGACACAAGGGTCAAAGTCATGAGACGGATGGCTCGCTGCATAGCGCCGTTCTACCCTGATGTGCGGACGATGAGAATAGGCCAGCCGTCAGCGATTTGGCCGAGACTTTGGGCTTGTTCGTGACCAGACCGATGACCGCCGCTCTGCAGTCCGAACTGCGTGAACGAACGATCGCGATGGTCACTCCCAACCGTCACATCTTCGCCAGCCGGCGTTGATATCGAACCCGGCCTGGTCTAGGCAGCGGGGCGTCATGACCATTTATTCTGGAAATTGTAGTCCGATGCGGATTCTCGCTACTATCCTTGGCTGTCTTGCGCTGGCGGGATGCTCGGTTCTGGAATCGATTCCGGAGCCGGCGAATCAAGCGCCCACCATCAAGGCAGCGTCCGCTGATATCAAAAGAGTCGCCGGCGATGCGAAACTGGCCGAACCACTCGAGGTGGCGGGTCCCATCGAAGCAATCCCGGTAACGGTCGCGCCATGGATCATCTGCGTACGCAGCACGTCTCCGAATCAATGGAGACGAACCTACGCGCTGTTCTATCGCGACGTGAAGCTGGTTTCGTCGCGGCTCTCAGCGATCATCGATCGCTGCGAACTACAGACCTTCGCACCGCTCTAATTGGCCTCGGAAAGAATTGCTGCGGCCGCGCTTAAGCGGCGTCTTCCTTCAGAGCTTCCGCTGCCTCTGGTTCGCGCCTTTTGTGCGGATAGCCTTCGCTCTCATACAGCGAGCGGATGCCCTTTTGATCGAACCGGGCTTCATCAACCTGCAAATAGGCTCCATTGAGCGAATCCGCCGGCAGTTCCTCGATGGCAAACCGCACCGCGTCCGCCGCGTTGTCAAAACGGCGATAGGCGAAGCCGGCACGCTTCTTCTTGCGAATAGCGGCAGGAAACAATTCGGCGGAGGTATCGAAGCTGAATGCCATGGCGCAACTAACCTTCTGACAAAATGGACCAAATCGGACGCACAGGGCCCACTGCAGCGAGCAGTCAGCCAACGCCTGGTCGGATATACCCTGTGATATAGGCACTATCGCGCAAAATGCGACCCCTCCGGGGGTAGAAGACGGCCGGCCGATTCGCCGCTTGAGGCCGGTGAAGCCGCCAAAAGCGTCAGATTTTGCCCAACACCACCAGCACGAGCAACACGGTGAGCACGACGCCGATCAGGCCCGTCATGCCGTGGCCCTGCCCGTAGCCATAGCCGCCGAAGCGCTGGCTGAGGCCGCCGAGCAGGAGGATGATCAAGACAATGATGAGAACGGTTGCGATCGACATCTCGCTATCCCCGGCCGGAGTGCGGGGCGAACGCAGACCCGCCCCGGCTCTGGGGACACAGTACGCCCGATCTCATCGCCTGGCGATGAGTCTTGGACGTCGGGCGCTTTCGCGCTCTTGCTTCTCGCCTATCGTGGCTTCAGCTTCAGCGCCGCCGAATTGATGCAATAGCGCAAGCCGGTAGGCCCCGGGCCATCCGGAAAGACGTGGCCGAGGTGTCCGCTGCACTGCGAGCACAAGACTTCGGTGCGAATCATGCCGTGGCTGACATCACGCTCCTCGTCGATCTGGCCGTCCCCGGCGGGCGCGGTGAAACTCGGCCAGCCGCAGCCGGAATCGAATTTCGCGTCGGACTCGAACAGAGTCTGGCCGCAGCCGGCGCACAGATAGGTGCCCGGCGTCTTGTCGTGCTCGTACTCGCCGGAGAAAGGACGCTCGGTCGCCTTCTCGCGCAGCACCGCGTACTGCATCGGCGTCAATTCCTTGCGCCACTCGGCCTCGCTCTTGGCAACCTTGCCAGGCGTCGTCTTGGTATCGGTCATCGTAACTCCTGAACGTGTCGGCGAACCGCTGTTAGTTCGTTACCTTCGCGCTGCTCACCAGCGTCGGCTTTTCGAGATAGTCCTTCGGGAACAGCTTCTTCAGGTTTTCGATCTTCGGCAGATCATTATAGACAATATAGGGCTGGGTCGGGTGCAGTGTCAGGTAGTCCTGATGATACGCCTCCGCGGCATAGAAGCCATCCAGCGCGCCGACCTTGGTGACGATCGGTTTCTTGTAGACCCGCGCCGCATCGAGCTGCGCGATGTAGGCGTCTGCGACCTTCTTCTGCTCGTCGTTCGCGGTGAAAATCGCCGAGCGATATTGCGGGCCGGTGTCGGGCCCCTGCCGGTTGAGCTGGGTCGGATCATGCGCGACCGAGAAGAAGATCTGAAGCAGCTTGCCGTAGCTGACCTGTTTCGGGTTGTACTTGATTTCGACCGCCTCGGCGTGACTGGTCACACCGGTCGATACGGCCATGTAGTTCGCCGTCGCCTTGCTGCCGCCGGCATAGCCCGACACAGCGTTGACGACGCCAGAGGTGTGCTGGAACACGCCCTGGACGCCCCAGAAACAGCCGCCTGCGAAGATCGCGGTCTGGACCCCGTCCGCGACGGTGGCGTCGACCGCAGGCGGCGGGATCACCACCGCGTCCTCTGCGGCAAGCGCAGGCGCAAAGGCGGCGGACAAAACCAGCGCGGCCAGAGCGGCGGCTGGGCGTGAAAGACGGCTGACGGAGCGCATGGGCTTTCCTCGCGAGTGAGATCGAAGGCTCGACGCAGGCGGCGGGCGCTCGAGGCCTGTGGGCCGCGCCCCCGCATCTGACCAAGATACGTAGCTGCGCGCGGATCGTTACGATCGGGCGCACACGAGTTCGTGACCAACTCGACCGGCGCCCCGCCCATGCGTGTTCCTTCTAGAGCCGGGATTAAGAATAAATCACGCTTCCACTGGATTGCCGGCACGCGAAAGACGATAATGCCCTCGGCCCGGTGGCGGAATGTCAACGCGGGGGCAGTGCATCGTCCCATATCCTGGTTCAAATCCAGGCCGGGCCTCCAGCGACCAAATTGGCGGTTGACGGTCGGCTGTAACCCCTTTCGCGGCTGCGGAAACTGGTCTAAGACACGCCCGCGCGCCTGGGAAGCTTGGCGCTTGTAGAACAGGGGACGCGCGGATGCGCGCCCTTTTTTTGTGCCCGATTTCCGCCCGCGTCAGCGAGATTTGATGCCCAAAAGAACCGACATATCCACGATTCTCATCATCGGGGCTGGTCCGATTGTGATCGGCCAGGCTTGTGAATTCGACTATTCCGGCACCCAGGCGGTCAAAGCGCTGAAGCAAGAGGGCTACCGGATCGTCCTGGTCAATTCCAACCCGGCCACGATCATGACCGATCCGGAATTGGCCGATGCGACCTATATCGAGCCGATCACGCCCGAGATCGTCGCCAAGATCATCGAGAAGGAGCGCTACGCCATCCCCGGCGGCTTTGCGCTGCTGCCGACGATGGGCGGCCAGACTGCGCTGAATTGTGCACTCAGCCTGCGCAAGCTCGGCACGCTGGAGACATTCGACGTCGAAATGATCGGCGCCACCGCCGACGCCATCGACAAGGCGGAGGACCGCGAGCGGTTCCGCGAGGCCATGACCAAGATCGGCCTCGAAACGCCCAGCTCCCGCCAGGTCAAGAACCTGCCCGACGCGCTGCGCGCGCTCGACGAGATCGGTTTCCCGGCGCTGATTCGGCCGTCCTTCACGATGGGCGGCACCGGCGGCGGCATCGCCTACACCAAGGCGGAATTCATCGAGATCGTGGAGAGCGGCATCGACGCCTCGCCCACCAGCGAGGTTCTGATCGAGGAATCCATCCTCGGTTGGAAAGAATACGAGATGGAGGTTGTCCGCGACAAAAAGGACAACTGCATCATCGTCTGTTCGATCGAAAACCTCGATCCGATGGGCGTCCACACCGGCGACTCGATCACGGTCGCGCCGGCGCTGACGCTGACCGACAAGGAATACCAGATCATGCGCGACGCCTCGCTGGCGGTGCTGCGCGAGATCGGCGTCGAAACCGGCGGCTCGAACGTGCAGTTCGCGGTCAACCCGGATGACGGCCGCCTGGTCGTGATCGAAATGAATCCGCGGGTTTCGCGCTCCTCGGCGCTGGCCTCCAAGGCCACCGGCTTCCCGATCGCCAAGGTCGCCGCCAAGCTCGCGGTCGGCTACACCCTCGACGAGATCGCCAACGACATCACCGGCGGCGCGACGCCGGCGTCGTTCGAGCCGACCATCGACTATGTCGTCACCAAGATCCCGCGCTTTGCGTTCGAGAAGTTCCCCGGCGCCTCGCACAATCTGACCACCTCGATGAAGTCGGTCGGCGAGGTGATGGCGATCGGCCGCACCTTCCAGGAAAGCCTGCAGAAGGCGTTGCGCGGCCTCGAAAGCGGCCTCACCGGCCTCGACGAGATCGAGATCGACGGGCTCGGCCGCGGCGACGACAAGAACGCGATCCGCGCCGCGCTCGGCACCCCGACGCCGAGCCGGTTGCTGCAGGTCGCGCAGGCGATGCGGCTCGGCTGGACCGACGAAGAGATCTTCAACTCCTGCAAGATCGATCCGTGGTTCCTGGCGCAGCTGCGCGGCATCGTCGACATGGAAAACAAGGTCCGCAGCAGCGGCCTGCCGGATCACGCATTCGGGATGCGCACGCTGAAGGCGATGGGTTTCTCCGACGCCCGCCTCGCAGTGCTCGCCAGCACCACCGAAGCCGAGGTCAAGGCGAAACGCCGCGCGCTCGACGTGCGGCCGATGTTCAAGCGGATCGACACTTGCGCTGCGGAATTCGCCTCGCCGACCGCCTATATGTACTCGACTTACGAGACTCCGTTCGCGGGACCGCCCTCTGACGAGAGCCGGCCCTCGGCGAAGAACAAGGTGATCATTCTCGGCGGCGGTCCGAACCGGATCGGCCAGGGCATCGAGTTCGACTATTGCTGCTGTCATGCCTGCTTCGCGCTGCACGACGCCGGCTATGAATCGATCATGGTCAACTGCAACCCGGAAACCGTGTCGACCGATTACGACACCGCGGATAGGCTGTATTTCGAACCGCTGACCGCCGAGGACGTGCTCGAGATCATCGATACTGAACGCAGCAACGGCACGCTTCACGGCGTGATCGTACAGTTCGGCGGCCAGACGCCGCTGAAGCTCGCGCGCGCGCTGGAAGCGGCCGATGTGCCGATCCTGGGCACCTCGCCCGACGCGATCGACCTCGCCGAGGACCGCGACCGGTTCAAGCGGATTCTCGACAAGCTGCGGCTGAAGCAGCCGAAGAACGGCATCGCCTATTCGGTCGAGCAGGCGCGCCTGGTCGCCGCCGAACTCGGCCTGCCGCTGGTGGTGCGCCCGTCTTACGTGTTGGGCGGCCGCGCGATGCAGATCATCCGCGAGGACAATCAGCTCAGCGACTATCTGCTCGGCACCCTGCCGGAGCTGGTGCCGGGCGACGTCAAGGCGCGCTATCCGAACGACAAGACCGGCCAGATCAACACGGTGCTCGGCACCAATCCGCTGCTGTTCGACCGCTATCTGTCGGACGCGACCGAAATCGATGTCGATTGCCTGTCCGACGGCAAGGATACTTTCATCGTCGGAATCATGGAGCATATCGAGGAAGCCGGCATTCACTCCGGCGACTCGGCCTGCTCGCTGCCGTCGCATTCGCTCGATGCGGCGATGATCGCCGAACTGGAACGCCAGACCCGCGAGCTTGCGCTCGGCCTTGATGTGGTCGGCCTGATGAACGTGCAATACGCCATCAAGGACGGCGAGATCTACGTGCTCGAGGTCAATCCGCGCGCGTCGCGCACCGTGCCGTTCGTCGCCAAGGTGATCGGTATGCCGGTGGCGAAGCTCGCCGCGCGGATCATGGCCGGCGAGAAGATCGCCGACCTTGGCCTGAAGCGCCGCAAGCTCGATCATGTCGGCGTCAAGGAATCGGTGTTTCCGTTCGCGCGCTTCCCGGGCGTCGATACCGTGCTCGGCCCGGAGATGCGCTCGACCGGCGAAGTCATGGGGCTCGACCGCTCGTTCGAGATCGCCTTCGCCAAGAGCCAGCTCGGCGGCGGCACGCGGGTGCCGCGCAAGGGAACGGTGTTCGTTTCAGTTCGCGAAAGCGACAAGACCCGCATCGTCGATGCAGTGAAGCTGCTACACGAGGCGGGCTTCAAGGTGATCGCGACCTCGGGCACCCAACGCTATCTCAGCGACCACGGCGTCCCGGCCGAGAAGGTCAACAAGGTTCTGGAAGGTCGTCCGCACATCGTCGACGCCATCATGAACGGCGAAGTGCAACTGGTCTTCAATACGACCGAAGGACCTCAGGCCCTGGCGGACAGCCGCTCGTTGCGACGTGCTGCCCTCTTGCATAAAGTACCATATTACACCACTCTTTCGGGCGCTGTTGCCGCCGCGAAGGGAATCCGGGCCTATCTTGGCGGGGACCTTGAGGTTCGGACCTTGCAGAGCTACTTTTCCGAAACCTGATCGTCAGCCGGGCCCCGTGCCCGGTCACTGATCGGCAACGTCGCCGGCAGGCCGGGAACCCGCCAGCTTTGGGATTGTTTTCTACCCGGCGTTTCGCAGCGTCCCCGGGTAACGGCTGGAAGTATTCTTGGGGTACCGCTTTGGCGGCCCGCCCCCTTATGTAAGCTGACGACTTCGTGGATGCGCACACCGTGGCCATCCCCGACGAATGCTGAAGGATGAAGGCAAGATGGTGGAAAAGGTACCGATGACCGCGGGTGGCTATGCCGCACTTTCGGACGAGCTGAAACATCGCCAGTCGGTGGATCGTCCGCGCATCATCGAGCATATCGCCGAAGCGCGTTCGCACGGCGACCTGTCCGAAAATGCGGAGTATCACGCCGCCAAGGAAGAGCAGTCGCATAATGAGGGCCGCATCGCCGAGCTTGAAGACAAGCTGGCGCGCGCCGATATCATCGACATCAGCAAGCTCAGCGGCGACACCATCAAATTCGGCGCCACCGTGACACTGATCGACGAAGACACCGAGAAGAAGGCGGTGTGGCAGATCGTCGGTGAAAGCGAAGCCGACGCCAAGAAGGGCAAGATATCGATCACCTCGCCGCTGGCGCGCGCCCTGATCGGCAAAACGCAGGGCACGTCGGTGGAAGTCGTCGCGCCCGGCGGCGCCAAGGCCTACGAGATCGCCAAGGTCGAGTGGCGCTGACAGGACGACTGATCCCCGGATCGTCATTCCGCTTGAGCTTGTTGTTGAGCATGATCTTGTCCGAAGGCCGGCATCGTTTTCGGATCATGCGCTGACGGCGACCGAAACCGGCCGCATCAATGCCAAACAAGCCGCGCCTCGTGCGCGGCTTGTTTGTTTGTCGCGGTGCGGCGGTTGGTCGCGATCAGCGTTCGCCGGAATAACTGTCATGCTTCGGTGTTGTCTTGCGTCGTCGCGATTTCCCGATGATCTCACGACAGCAGACAAACATCGAAAGGGTACCCATGGACCAAGTCTTCGCGCGCTGGCAGCCGCTCGCCCTCAGCCTGTTCCGCTTCATCACCGGTCTGTTGCTGTTTCAGTATGGCGTGGCGAAGATCTTCAAATATCCAGCCGTGCCCTACTTCGCCAAGGTCGAGCTGTTTTCGCTGATCGGAGCCGCCGGTGCGCTCGAACTGATCCTCGGCGCCATGCTGATGCTCGGGCTGTTCACCCGCCCGGTGGCGTTCATTCTCGCTGGCGAGATGGCATTCGCTTATTTCCTCGGCCACGTCTTCAAGGCCGATGCGCCGGTCTGGCTGCCGCTGCTGAACAATGGAACGAGCGCGATCCTGTTCTGCTTCTCCTGCCTGTATCTGGCGACGGCTGGTGGCGGACCGATCAGCCTTGATCGGGCGATCTCCCGCACGCGCTGACGGCGCCGCGGCGGCGATCGTCAGGTCGCCGCCGACTTCAGCTCGAGCGGCACGGCCGCTGCGTATTTCGAATTCCGCAGCACGAGTGACGTCCGCACGTTCCGCACGTGCGGCGCCGCTGTCAGGTGCGCGACGAAGTTCTGGAATGTCGCCATATCCGGCGCGACGCATTTGAGGATGAAGTCGACCTCGCCCGACAGCATCCAGCATTCCCGGACCAGGGGTTCGGCGCGAACGAACGCCTCGAAGCCGCGCAGGTCGGCTTCCGCCTGGCTCGACAGATGGACCGACGCGAACACGGTGACGTCGAAACCGAGCTGCGCGGGATCGAGCAGCCCCCGATAACCCTTGATATAGCCCTCTTCTTCCAGCGTCCGAACCCGGCGCAGACAGGGCGGCGGCGAGATACCGACCCGCTTCGCCAATTCGACATTGGTGATCCGGCCGTCATCCTGAATTTCCTGAAGGATCTTGAGATCGATCTGATCGAGGCTCTTCGACACGCATGCTGTCCCGGGTTACAGGCTGGAAAATCGCCCCGTCATATCGCAACTGGCAAATTTTGAGTAATTTTATTTCGCGATGCTCACAGGTCGTTCGCCAAAGTCGGTGGGAAATCCTGCAGAGACGTATTGCAAAACTTGCATAGCTCACCAGATACCATAAGGTCGCGGCTAAATCTTCCGCCCAACGGCGATGCATCTGCCAGGCCCAATCCCTGCTTCGCGCCGCCCTAAATTCGGGGAGCTGAAACATGCCCAGCCCAGTCCACGCCAAAGTTGTGATCATTGGTTCGGGACCGGCCGGCTATACCGCGGCGATCTATGCCGCTCGCGCCATGCTCGAGCCGATCCTGATTCAGGGCATCCAGCCGGGCGGCCAGCTCACCATCACGACAGACGTGGAAAACTATCCCGGCTTCGCAGACGTCATCCAGGGGCCCTGGCTGATGGAGCAGATGGAGAAGCAGGCCCTGCATGTCGGGACCAAGATCGTCACCGATCTCGTCGTCAACCTCGACCTCAGCCAGCGCCCTTTCCGACTGAGCTGTGACAGTGGTGACGTCTATATCGCCGACACCGTAATCCTCGCCACCGGTGCGCAGGCGCGCTGGCTCGGCATCCCGTCGGAACAGACCTACAAGGGCTTCGGCGTCTCGGCCTGCGCCACCTGCGACGGCTTCTTCTATCGCGGCAAGGACGTCGTCGTGGTCGGCGGCGGCAACACCGCGGTCGAAGAAGCGATGTTCCTCACCAATTTCGCCTCCAGCGTCACCGTCGTTCATCGCCGCGATCATTTCCGCGCCGAACGCATCCTGCAGGACCGCCTGTTCAAGAACCCGAAGATCAAGGTGATCTGGGACAGCGCGATCGACGAGATCTGCGGCAGCGACAATCCGACCAAGGTGACCCACGTCCGGCTGCGGAACGTCAAGACCGGGGCGACCAGCGACGTTCGCGCCGACGGCGTGTTCATCGCCATCGGTCACGCGCCGGCCACCGAACTGGTCAAGGACCAACTCAAGCTGAAACCGTCCGGCTATGTCGAAGTCGCACCGAACTCCACCGCGACCTCGATCCCCGGCCTGTTCGCCGCCGGCGATGTCGCCGACGAGACCTACCGCCAGGCGGTCACCGCAGCCGGCCTCGGATGCATGGCCGCGCTGGAAGCCGAGCGCTTCCTGGCGCTCCGGGCCAGCGATCGCGAAGCGGCGGAATAGCCATGCCTCGACACCGCGACGGGTTCACCGATATGGATTGGGACAAGCTCAAGGTCTTCCACGCCGCCGCCGAAGCCGGCAGCTTCACTCATGCCGGTGAACAGCTCGGGCTGTCGCAGTCGGCAGTGTCGCGGCAGGTCAGCGCACTCGAACAGGAACTGTCGGTGTCGCTGTTTCATCGGCACGCCCGCGGCCTGATCCTGACCGAACAGGGCGACCTGCTGTTCCGGACCGCGCATGATGTCTTCATGCAGCTTCAGGCCGCCCGCGCCAAGTTGACCGACAGCCGGGAACGGCCGAGCGGCGACCTCAAGATCACCACCACGCCGGGCCTCGGCATCCATTGGCTGGTGCCGCGGCTCGGGGAATTCACGGCGCTCTATCCGGAGATCCGGATCTCGCTGATCGTCACCGACGAAGAACTCGACCTTTCGATGCGCGAGGCCGACGTCGCGATCCGCACCCGCAAGCCGACCCAGCCAGACCTGATCCAGCGCAAGCTGTTCTCGATCGGCTTCCATGCTTATTGCTCACCGGAATACATCAAGCATTTCGGCACGCCGCGCACGCTGGAAGAGCTCGACAATCATCGCCTGATCATGCTGAGCGACAGCCAGGTCCCGCAGCATTTGCAGAACCGGAGCTGGCTGGTCGATGCCGGCCGCAACGGTTCGGGTCCGCGTGAGCCTTACTTCAAGGTCAACAACATCCTTGGTCTGGTGCGCGCGTGCCAGCAGGGCCTCGGCATCGCCGCGTTGCCGGACTATCTGGTCGAGGATCCGAACCGGCTGGTGCAATTGTTCGGTGAAGAGGATTCGATCCAGCTCGACACCTACTTCGTTTATCCCGAGGAATTGAAGTCGGTCGCGCGCGTTCAGGTGTTTCGCGATTTCGTGGTCAACAAGGCGCAACGCTGGCCGAGCTGAGGTCGCTGTCTCCGCATGACTGACATGCGGGCGCCCCGCTTGCTGCGAGATGCATTCAAAGATCAAATGTCTCCACGCTGAGGGTTCGCACTACGCATGTCCCCCTCCTCCAGTAGTGTGGAGCTTCAGTTATCCCTCTTGGAAGGTGATTGTGTCGGCCTCACGTGGCCAAGACCTCAGCCGGGCTCCTCGCGAGCCCGGTTTTTTTTCGTCATATCGCCAAAGCAGATGCGCTGGTCGCCAAAGCGGACGCCGCTGGGATCAATGATGTCATGCCGCGTCGATCGGCCGCGACAGCAACGAAACGCGCGGAATTCCGCGCGCATGTGTTGTGAAGTCTAAGCAGCCTGCTTGTGCATCGCGCCGCCGGAAGAACCGGCCCCGCGAATGGCTTTGACCGAGCGCTCGATCGCGGCCCAGAGGCGATTGATCTCATAGGCGGCGCGGCCTTCTGCCGCATACTCGCGGGCTCCCTGGCCTTCACCAAGCGCCATCAGCAGGTCGGCGCGGTTGGTGATCTGGCCGCCCCAGACCGGCGCCTTGAACTTCGACAGCGCATCGCGAGCGATCGTCACGATCCGGCTCTCGACTTCGTCCCGCAGCGCCGGCGCGCCGTTCAGCACCACCGCATAGGGCTTGCGATTGGCGCGGCAGGTCTGAATCGTATCCTGAACTGCATTGACGTCGAACACCCCGGGACGTGCCGGAATGATCACCATCGTCGCATTCCGGATCGCGTCTTCGACGACCGCGGACAAATTCGGCGGCGTATCGATAAACACCCATTCGATGCCGTCGCGCTTGGCGGACGCAACGATCTCACTGACCGAGCGGGTCGCGGAACGCAGCGGCGGCTCGTTGGTACCACGAAGCTTGTGCCACAGAGTCAGCGATCCCTGCGGATCGGCATCGATCAGCAAACATGGCCGCGACGCTTTGTTGACATGAGCAGCCAAGTGAGCGGTCAGGGTACTTTTTCCCGAACCGCCCTTACGCGAAGCAAAAACGATTACATTCATACGATGGCCTCCCGAATGACCTTTAATTGACAAAGGTGAATCAGGAAGCTGATTCGTGGAAGATAAAACTGCAGGCTGGCGAGGATGCCTGCCGGATTGCAGCTGCCGATTGGCTTTTGAGTCACACTAATCGCGCCAGGGTGCCGTATCAGGCCCTCGGCCGCGGGTCATCGGAGGCACTATGCGGGTGCTGATCAGGAATGAAAGGTTCCGTATCGGCACCCTTGGGACGCTGCCGTTCGAGCCATTTACGCTCCACCCAACTCAACGTCCGCGCCGTCGGCTTCTCCAGCGCCGGCACATCCTGAGCGATCAGCACGAGACCAAGCGGCAACATCCACAACCCCAGCACCGGCAGAAAGCTCAGCACGCCACCACCGACCAGCATCACCCCGAGCGGCAAACGAACGTATTTCGATGATGGCTTCCGCAGCCATCCGACGAAATTCGCGGGCTTCTCCGGCAATTTGGATTCGAACCAAGCCAGATGGCGATCGAGCTCGGCTCGGTGGTCGGCATCGTTCATGATCTGATTCATCCGTTCGAGTTATGAGGCGCATCGGCGCGGCGCCAGCGCGTCAGTCTGACGCGCTGTTGCGTTGGAACCGCTTGCTGATCTTCGCCAAGATGAGAGAAAGGAAATCCGATCGCATCGCCGGAATTAGCCCGGATACTACGCTTCATTGACGCCGACCCCTCGCTGATCGAGCAATGCTTGTCCCTTCGGCGTGACTTCGCAACTATTCGACGCCTCGTCGACCGCGACCAAGCCCCGCGACACCAAGTGATTTAGGTCACGTCGCTGCGCTGCATTCAAATCGCGTCCGCCTGTTCGGGCGACATCGACCATCAGTGCGATCGCGTCGTCCCCCGGTTCGAACTCGGTCATGCCGCCTCCATCTTCGATAAGGAGGAAACGCGGCGCACGGGTGCTCGTTCCGGCAAAGGCGGAGGCTTGGAAGTCGGCGCGAACGTCGGATCAGAGCGTCGCTGTGCCGGCACGGCCAACGGCCGGGCTGTGACGACATCAAGGGGGATTGGTGAGTGGTACAGTTGGGTGGGCTCGAACCACTGACGTCCTGTTCCACAGACACAATCTTTAGTTGCCAAAGCCGTAGCATTTCGGCTCGCTTCGACGAAATTTTTGATTTTAAACCAAATATTCAACTGGATGCGATCGACTCATGAAGAATCAACCTGTAGTAGCACCATCCAGCCATCCCAAATTACCTAGGCATTCATTAGGCGAAGGATGGGATGCCGCGGAAACGACTCACCGAAGAAAGGGGGCGGAACCTCAGGCCCACCCCCGGCAAGCAGGTGGACTACTTCGACCAGCGGATGCTCGGCCTCGTTCTGCGGGTCATCGGCCGCGCTGCGATCGACGCTTGCGTCTCAGCGGGCGTTTTCGAGCGGAGCCGTGTTGATGAAGCCTGCTATTCGGCGTTCTGCGATCCATCGGGGGGATTTTCAGTCTCGATGACGCTTGCGATCGCGCATCGCGAAAATGGCGTCTGCGTCTTCGACGCGGTCCGCGAGCGAAAACCGCCATTCTCGCCCGATGATGTTGTGGAGGAGTTCGCGGCGACGCTGCGCAGCTACGGCATTACCCACGTCCTCAGAGATCGCTATGCGGGCGAATGGGCAAGGAGCGTTCCGATCGGCCGGCATCACCTACGAAGCCGCCGCAAAGCCGAAGAGCGACCTGTATCGGGACAGCCTGCCTCTGATCAACAGCAGAAAGGCCGATCTGCGCGACCACCCGCGCCTGATAAACTAGCTCCTCGGGTCGGAACAGCGCACGGCGCAGCACCATTTCCGCTACAGGCTCAGCGTACCGGCGGGTTCCCAGTTCCGGGCGAGAGAAATTTCGCTTCGCTGCTTCTAAGTTAGTGCCAAATGGCGTCCTGAAATATTACGCATCCTCGACAGCCGAAACACTCACAATTTTTGCGTCGACCATCTTTCCGCGGAGCCTGCGACCACTCATTTCGACAAACAAAGGCTTCTTATTCCATTCAGCGGATTGAAGCACGGTGCGGTGTTCAGCCGAGATAATTGCATCGAATAGAGAGGCGGTTACGATCTCACCGGACTCTATATCTTCAAGAGTTACTCTGAATCCGTTTGCGACTGTAGTATCAACTTTTGCAACACGGTACTGGCCGGCACTGCGCGCTTCAGAACTTTGCGTTCGGCTTTTGGAGCTAATCTCGTTGGCAACATCCTTCGGCAACTCGATGCCTTGAATTTTACCGCCGCGCTCATCCGCAACGGCTCTGACGAGTTCCTCCTTGGCCGAATTGGCACTCTGCTGAATTTGCTTAAGGACCGGTGCCGCCTCTAGCGCTCTAGAAAGCAATTCAGTTCGCTTGGAGTCATGCTGTAAGTATGTCTCGAAAGTGTCGAGTAGCCCTTTGGTCTTCTGATCGTCCGAGGCCGCTTTTCGCTGCTCGCTCTTGAATTTGAGAAAATCACTAAAAGCCAGCTTGCCCGCATAAATTAGGGCAAGTCCCAAAACCAAGATGAGCAGGTCTGTACCGGTCATTTTTGCGATGATTTCGTTTCCGTATTTGGCAAGAATGTCATTCAGATTGATCGAGAGATCGCTGCTTCCTTTTTCAACTTTAACGCGAATTTCAAATTGATCTCGCTCAATCTGTGTCAATGTTCGAAGGTTGCTGTTTCCCTTGGAAAGCAGGGCGTGGGTTCGATAGATCGATGTCTGTAGAGAGATGATTGCAGACATCATTGATGTGGAGATCGTGGCGTCCTCCGGCACGTTCGGAAGATAAATGCGCAGGGTCGGCCATCCGCTCCAAACAATCTCTAGATCATCTGGAATGTCTCCGCGCTTCTCCAACGCATTGCGCAGAAGCGCCCAAGCGTCCTCCTCGCTCGTGACCGTAAATAGTGCTTCTTCAGCCATTTTTGCCCCCAGTGACGCCGGGAGCCTACAACCGCAAAGCGATTTTGGTAAAGCTTACGTGATCCTACGAGTGTGTTTTCCACGCTCACTAGGTCTGATTGCAGGTTTGTTTTCCCAGTCCCACGAAATCACACGTGTGTGGCTCGGTGTGCGTTCCAGGCAGAAGGAGTATGACTTAAGTTCCGCTAAGCGGTTGATTTTGTGGTACAGTTGGGTGGGCTCGAACCACCGACCTCCTGTTCCACAGACAGGCGCTCTAACCAACTGAGCTACAACTGCATCCGGCGCGGCAGCTTGGCCGCGAACGGGCGGAAACTAGGTGCAACGCGGCTCTTTGGCAAGGCCGCGAACGGCCTCCAGACGAATGTCGAGGGTCGCTATCGACAAAAAAGCCCGGGACAATGCCCGGGCTTTCGAAATCGTGCGAACTGCGCCCGGATCAGGCGGCCGAGGTGAAGAGCTTCGAGGCGCTGGCCTTGATCGGCTCGACCGCCTCGGCGGCGACCTTCTGGCTCAATTCGGTCAGTTCCTTGGTCTGGGTGGTCATCACCTCGACCTGCTTCTTGGCGTGCGAGGTCCACATTTCCAGCACTTCCGGCAGCGTCTTGGCGCCGAACAGGCTATGCGCGAAATCGAAGCTGGCGCCGGTGTTGGTCTTCACGATTTCGAACATCTTGGCCGAATAGTCGGTCGCGCCCTTGCTGGCCGTGGAGAACATAGCCTCGATCGTGCCGTTGTTGGTCTCGGCCACGTCCCGCAACTTGCTGTAGCTGTCGCGTGCCTGGGACACGCCCTTTTCAGCAAATGCGCGGACCTGCTCGGGCAGCTGGAACGGGAGGACGGTGGAAAACGGATCGCTCGAATCGGCCATTGGGACATCCTTCGCTGGTGGGGAAATCGAAGTGACCCGCGCGGATGGCCTAAGGAAAAATGGGCCGTCGCCGAGCCTGTTTGGGGACGACCGACGCTGGTCGTCCCTATTCATCAATAGGTAACATTACAATTGTTGCAACGCAACATAAAATCGCATTGCACTGCCAGATTTACAGCCAGCAACAATTCCGAACGCCGCCGAATGTTCCTGATAATCCGGTCCGTAGCGGGTGTAGAAGCTGACTAGCTCTTCGGCTTCGCGGCGTCCTGGGCAGCCTTGGTCACAACCTGCCCGAGTTCGGCAGCCTGCTCGGCCAGGGCCTTCATCTGACCCTGAACGTATTCGCTATGCAGGCGCAGCACGTCGCCGAGGTCCTTGGCGTGGACCAGTTGCTGGGCGTAGTCGAGCGCCGCCGAAACGTTGCGCTCGGCAAAGCTCACGGCCCGGGTGCTGATTTCCTTGGCGTTGGCGCGGACGGTGGCGCCGCGGTCCTCGATCGTGGTGGCGGTCTGCTGGGCGTTGGTCAGCATGTGCTCGAACGCCTTGCGGGCTTGATCGAAGCTGGCCTCTGCCATGGAACGCACTTCCTTGGGGATTTCGAAACGGTCACGCCCATCCTGATCCATGATCGACTCCTATTGCGCCCCGCAGCTGAAGGCGGGGAGGTCGCCTTGCGACCCTCTCCAAGTCTTTTTCCACCCTAATCTCGTCTCGCATCGGCGATATGACCGGCCGGTGGCAGCCGTTCGCATCGTGACCGAATGATTGTTTTTTTCAACCTTGCAACGCAAACGCGGCCGACAAGGTTCTGCCGAGTGGTCGAATTAAGGTTATCGGCGCTTAGGTTGGGACAGCGCGCAGGCGACCGTGGACCTGGCGGCGGCCGAAAGCGATAATGAATTGTTAAGGTTCTTTGCCGGCCGCCGCTTCGAGCTGCTCGGCGCCTGGACCTGACGGGAACCGCCGCGCGCGAGCATCGATGACCAGTTGGGATTTTCAGTTGCGAGGGGTCGACGATCCGCGGCTTGCGGTTCACGCCACGCGTGCGCTTCCGGTCTGGCTGTGGTCAGTCGATGGCACCCGCGTGCTTTGGGCCAACCCGGTCGGCGCCCGGCTTTTCGGCGCGAACAACGGCAAGGAACTCGGCGCGCGGACCTTCGGACCGGCGGATCCCCATCGCCGCCTGGTGGCGCAACTCGCCGGCAGATTGCCGCCGAACGGCGCGACCCGCCTGGAGCGGTTGCGCGGCTTCGGCGCGCGGCTCGGCGCGCTGGTGACCTGCGCCTGCGCGCGGCTGGATTTCGCCGACGGCACCGCCGGCGTGCTGATCGCCGCCGCGGAACCGATCGGCCGCCCGATGTCGCTGGTCGATCGGCTGCGCGGGCTGGTCGAAAGCATCGACACCCCGATTGCGGCATTCGCCCGCGACGGCCTGTTCATCGGCTCGAGCGCCGCCGCGCGCACTTTGCTCGGCTTTCGCAACCTGACCGACGCGGGCCTCGACCAGGCGCGCGCGGACGCACTGCGAAACGGCCGCTCCGAAACCCCGATCGGGATCGGCCGCATGGTGCTGCAACGCGTCGGCAGCGGCAGCGATGTCGGTCTGGTCGCGCTGCTCGCGCCGGGCGATTCGCCAGCGGAACAGCGCGCTACGCAAATTCAGGATCCGGAGCTGCCTGCCGAACCGGCGCAGCAAGACGATCAACCATCGGCGCAGGAAACAGAGTCTGCCTCCGCGGTCAGTCCCGACCCGATCCAGCCTGTCGAACCCGTGGCGGCCGCCGACACCATCGACGACGTAGCATTCGAAAACACCAGCGAGGCGCGGGCCGAACAGGTTCTTCCTGCGGAGACCGCGTCAACGGCCGGAGCCGAACAACAGCCGGCGCAAGACGTGACCGCCGTTGAAGAGGCGTCGCCCGTTGCCGCCGAGATCGCCCCGCTCGCCCCCTCGCCGTTGATCGCGCCGGTCGCCGACGAGCCACGGCCTGAAGCGCCTGCGACCGAAACACTGCCCGACAGGTCGGCGGATGCAGCACCTCACCCCGCGCCGCTCACCGAAGCCGAACCGACCGCAGAGCATCATCCCCTCGACGTCCCGTCGCAGGATGAAACCGAACTTGCCGAACCGGCGATGATCCTTGCGGTCGAGCCGGAGCCAAGCGGCGAGCTCGCGGCCTACGAACCATTGCCGTCGCGCCGGCATCCGCTGCGATTCGTCTGGCAGCTCGACAGCGACAGCCGCTTCACGGTGAGGTCGGACGAGTTCATCCGTCTGGCCGGACCGCGCACCATCGCGCATTTCGGTCAGCCCTGGACCGAGATTCGCGCGGCGCTCGACCTCGATCCCGACGACAGTTTCGCGCAAGCCATTGCGACGCGCCACACCTGGAGCGGCATCACGCTGCAATGGCCGGCCGATGGCGCCAGCCGTCGCCTTCCAGTCGAGATGTCCGGCCTGCCGGTGCAAGACCGCGATGGCAACTTCACGGGATATCGCGGCTTCGGCGTCTGCCGCGATCTCGACGGCCTCGATCAGCTCGCGGCGCGGCGCCAGCGCGGCGGCCCGGACGAACATCCGCCGCGGTCGCTGTCGGCGGATTTCACACCGCGCGACACAACGCTCGTCGGGGACGCGACCGAAACGGCCGCGACCGACGCTTCCTCCCAACAACAATCGGATATCATCGTGGACACCCCGAGAAACGTTCTTCCCTTCCGGCCTATCCACGACGTCCGGTCGCCGGCGCTGACGCCGGTCGAGAACAGCGCCTTCAACGAACTCGCCCGGCAATTGTCGGAACGGCTGGAAAGCGATGCCGCAAACACAGCGGAGCGTCTGTTCGCGGAAGCGCCGACCGATACGCAGCACAACACAATTGCTGAGCAGCCCCCGAAGGCGAACGAGACCTCGCCGAGCGAAACCACCACGACGCCCGAGCAACCGGCGGCGCCGAAAGCCGACTGGCTTGCGCCGCTCGCGACGCCTGCGAAGGGCGACAGCGCGCGCGACCGTGTGCTGCTCGACCTGATGCCGGTCGGCGTGCTGATCTACCGGCTCGACCGTCTGATCTACGCCAACACCGCCTTTCTGCAGCGGATGGGCTTCGCAACCTTGTCCGCGCTCGAAGAGGCCGGCGGCCTCGATACGCTGTATGTCGAAGAAGGCGTCACCGGCTCGAGCAGCACGTCGGAAAGCGGCACGCCGATCACCGTCACGACGACGCAATCGGCGCCGACCGCGGGCCGCCTTCATGCGATCGAATGGGACGGCGATCAGGCGCTGGCGCTGATCTTCTCCGCCACAGCCGAGCCGATCGCTGAAGTCGGCGCGGCGACGCCGATCGCGCCCGAGATCAATGCGCCGTCGGATGTCGGCCATGCCAACGCCGAAGAACTCGGCGCGATTCTCGACACCACCGCCGAGGGCATCCTGATGTTCGACGCCGACGGCCGGATCAGCGCCTGCAACCGCAGCGCCGAGGCGCTGTTCGGCTATGACGGCGACGATCTGGTCCAGCGCAACATCGCGGAGTTGTTCGCGCCTGAAAGCAACGGCGCGGTGCTCGATTATTTCGACAGCGTCAAGGCCGGCAGCGCCGAAAGCCTGCTCGATCACGGACTCGAAGCGCTCGGCCGGGTGCGCGAAGGCGGGCTGTTGCCGCTGACGATGACGATCGGCCGGACCCAGCCCGACGGTCCGAATTTCTTCGCCGTGTTCCGCGATCTGTCGCAGGCGCGCAAGATCGAGACCGAACTCAATCAGGTACGTAAGCTCGCCGAGCGCGCGGCCGGCGCCAAAGCCGACGTCCTGGCGCGGCTCAGCCATGAAATCCGCACGCCGCTCAACGCCATTATCGGCTTCGCCGAGGTGATGATCGAGGAGCGGTTCGGCGCGCTCGGCAACGACCGCTATGGCGAGTACATGAAGGACATCCGCGCCTCGGGCGAGCGCGTGATCGGCATCGTCAGCGATCTGCTCGATCTGTCGCAGATCGAGACCGGCAAGCTCGAGCTGTCATTCACCAGCCAGAATCTCAACGAAATGGTCGAGCAATGCGTCGCGGTAATGCAGCCGCGCGCCAATCGCGAGCGCATCATCATCCGTACCTCGCTTGCGCATCTGCTGCCGACCGTGGTCGCTGATCCGCAGGCGCTGCGCCAGATCTTGATGAACCTGATCGGCACCTCGATCCATCTCGCCAATGCGGGAGGTCAGGTGATCGTCTCGACCGCGCTGTCCGATTTCGGCGAGGTGGTGCTGCGGGTGCGCGACACCGGTCAGCGCCTCAACGAGAGCGAAATCATGGCGGCGCTGCAGCCGTTCAACACGCCGGCGCCGAGCGACCGTTCGGAAACCTCGGGCGTCAGCCTGTCGCTCACCAAAGCGCTGGTCGAAGCCAACCGCGCCAAGTTCCACATCAAGAGCGCGCCGCAATCCGGAACGCTGATCGAGGTGGTGTTTTCGCACGTGCCCGCGCAGGCGTGAGCGGTTTGTCGAACTCGAAGTAAGCACGCCCGCAATCGCGATTTGGCTCGTTTCGGCCACATCAACCGCGAGACATCGCATGGCGACCATCGACGCATCCCTCGTGACGAAGCTGCCGCTGTTTGCGGGGCTGACTGCGGACGAGCTCGACGCCATTCTGCAGCAGGCGCGCTCGATCAGGGTTCCGAAGAACGCCAATGTGTTCGAGCAAGGCGAGGACGCGCATTCCTTCTTCGTGTTGCTGCACGGCCATGTCCGCGCCAGCAAACTGACGCCGGCCGGCGAGCAGGTGGTGGTGCGCTACGTCTCGCCCGGCGAGACGCTGGGCGTGGCGATGGCGATCGGGCTGCTCAGCTATCCAGCGACGGCGACCGCGGTCGACGACAGCATCGTGCTGGCATGGCCGACGGCCGCCTGGCCGCGTCTCGTCGAGCAATATCCGTCGCTCGCCACCAATACGCTGCGCACCGTGGGCGCGCGGCTGCAGGAAACCCATTCGCGCGTCGTCGAAATCTCCACCCAGCAGGTCGAGCAGCGCGTCGCGCACGCCCTGCTGCGGCTCGCCAAGCAATCCGGCCGCAAGGTCGCAAACGGCGTCGAGATCGACTTCCCGATCAGCCGCCAGGATATCGCGCAGATGACCGGAACCACGCTGCACACCGTCAGCCGGCTGCTCTCCGGCTGGGAGCAGAAGGGGCTGATCGAGAGCGGCCGCCAGCGCATCGTGCTCCGCAATCTGGATCAGCTCGTGGTGCTGGCGGACCAAACGCCCGACGACCAGACGTCATGATGCTCGTTTCACCACCGTGCGACATAACGGTTCCGGGCGACCGACATTGACGCGCGTCAATCTGATCCGACGTACCGGCCTCTAGCCTGCTGTCGCGCGCGTAGCCTCGCCTGCCCGCCCTGCCCTTGATCCGGCCATCCGGCCGATGCGCGGAGTCTCCCCGCCGTGAACGCCTCCCACCTGTCCCGTCCACCGCTGACGATCCGGCGGATCAGCCTCGATACCGGCCGCGAAAATGTCGCGGTGATCTCGCGCCGTTCGCGGGCGTTGCGCGCCGACGTCTTTCGTGGCTTCAGCCGGGTCGCGTTGCGCATCAACACCAAAGTGCTGCTGGCGACGCTGATGATCACCGACGACGATGCGATGATCGGCCCCGACGAACTCGGCCTGTCCGAGCCGGCGTTTCGCCGCTTCAACGAACCGGTTGGCAGCGCGGTGAGCGTGTCGCCGGCGCAGCCGCCGGCCAGCCTCGACGCGGTGCGCGCCAAGATCCAGGGCCACACGCTGACGCCCGCGGAAATCACCGCTGTCATCGACGACGTCGCACACTTCCGCTACTCCGACATGGAGATCGCGGCGTTCCTGATCAGCGCCGCACGCTTCACCTCGACCGATGAATTGCTGGCGCTGGTCGACGCCATGGCCTCGGTCGGCACCCGGTTGAAATGGCAGAACCCGATCGTGGTCGACAAGCACTGCATCGGCGGCATTCCCGGCAACCGGACCACCATGATCGTGGTGCCGATCGTCGCCGCGCAGGGGCTGATGATTCCCAAGACCTCGTCGCGCGCGATCACCTCGCCGGCCGGCACCGCCGACACGATGGAAGTGCTGGCGCGCGTCGATCTCGACGTCGAACAGATGAAGCGGGTGGTCACCACTTGCGGCGGCTGCCTGATATGGGGCGGCCACGTCAATCTGTCGCCAGCCGACGACATCCTGATCTCGGTCGAACGGCCGTTGAGCCTCGACACGCCGGAGCAGATGGTCGCTTCGATCATGTCGAAGAAGCTCGCGGCAGGCTCGACGCGGCTCCTGATCGATTTTCCGGTCGGGCCCAGCGCCAAGATCGCAAGCGCTTCCGAAGCGATGCGGTTGCGCAAACTGTTCGAATTCGTCGGCGATCACTTCGGCATCGCGGTCGAGGTGGTAACCACCGATGGCCGACAGCCGATCGGCCGTGGCATAGGCCCGGTGCTGGAAGCGCGCGACGTGATGGCCGTGCTCGGCAACGAGCCGAACGCGCCGGCAGATCTGCGCGAAAAATCGCTGCGGCTCGCCGCGCATCTGCTCGAATACGACCCTCTGCTGCGGGGCGGCGCCGGTTACGCACGGGCGAAGGAGCTGCTCGACAGCGGCGCGGCGCTGAAGAAGATGCAGCAGATCATCGACGCGCAGGGGCCGTCCGTGTGCAACTCCGAACTCGGCAGCCATGCCGCCGACGTGCTCGCGCCGGCCGACGGCGTGGTCAACGGCATCGACTGCCTGCGCATCAACCGCCTCGCCCGCACCGCGGGGGCGCCGATCGTGAAGGGCGCCGGCATCGATCTGTTCAAGAAGATCGGCGACCGCGTCGATCAGGGAGAACCGATCTATCGCATCTACGCCTCCGACCGCTCCGAACTGGACCTCGCGATTGCGGCCGCGGAAGCAGAGTCCGGTTTCTCGGTCAACCATCACTCTCCCGCCGCCGTGGAACCGGTGTCGTGACCACCGCGATCCAGTGCCTGGCTTCGACCGCCGACGACGCGACGCGGCTCGGTGCGCGGCTCGGCGTGCCGGTTCACCGGATCGCGCAGCATCGGTTTCCCGACGGCGAGATCGCGGTGACGGTCGGCCCCGCGGCGGCGACCACGATCCTCTACCTGCCGCTCGACCAGCCGAACGACAAGCTGCTGACGATCCTGTTTGCCGCGGAAGCGCTGCGGCGCGACGGTTGTTCCCGGCTCGTGCTGCTGGCGCCATATCTCTGCTACATGCGCCAGGACATCGCCTTTCATCCAGGCGAGGCCATCAGCCAAAGGGCGGTCGGCCGCCTCCTCGCCGGTCTGGTCGATCGCGTCATCACGGTCGACGCGCATCTGCACCGGACCGCAACGCTTGGCGAGGTGTTTCCCGGGATCGTGGCCAACGACTTATCGGCGATGCCGGTGATCGCCGCGGCGCTGTGTCAAAGCCGTCTCGCGCCAACGACCATTGTGGTCGGCCCCGACTCCGAGTCGCAGCCATGGGTCGATACGCTGGCGGGACTGATCGGCGCACACTCGGCCGTGGCGCGCAAGATCCGCCACGGCGATCGCAGCGTCGAAATCGCCTTCGACGACCCCGCGCGGATCGCCGGCCGCCCGGCCCTCCTGATCGACGACATCGTGTCGTCGGGCGGCACCCTGATCGCGTGTGCGCAGGCGTTGCTCGCGGCCGGCGCGACATCGGTCGACGCGGTCATCACTCACGCGCTGTTTCCGCCGAAGATGCTGCCCGAGTTCACCGCGGCGGGCATCAGCTCGATTCGCTCGGCCCACACCGTGCCGCATCCGACCAACGCCATTGTGCTCGACGACCTGTTCGCCGAGGCGCTGCGCGACGAGGTCGGTGCGGCGCCCCCGGAGGCACTCACATGAGCATCACCCTACGGTTCTGCGGCGCCGCGCGCACCGTCACCGGCTCCTGTTACTTGTTCGAGACCCGAAACGGCCGCTTTCTGGTCGATTGCGGTCTGTTCCAGGGCCAGAAGACTCTGAAGGAACTGAACTACGGCGCCTTCCCATTTCGCGCGTCGGCGGTCGACGCGGTGCTGCTGACGCATGCGCATATCGACCATTCCGGCCTGCTGCCGAAGCTACTACGCGACGGCTTTCAAGGGCCGATCTTCGCCACCCGCGGCACCATTGATCTGTGCTCCTACATGTTGCCGGACGCAGGCAGCATTCAGGAGTCCGAAGTCGCAATGCTAAACCGCCGCAACGTCGCGCGCGGACGGCCGGAAGTGAGCCCGATCTACACCCAGGCCGACGCCATCGCTTCGCTGCAATTGTTCCGGCCGGTGGACTATGAGACCTGGACCAACGTCATTCCCGGAGTGCGCGCCCGCTACTGGAACGCGGGCCATCTGCTGGGCTCGGCATCGATCGAGATCGAAATCGCCGGGGAAGGCCGTTCCGCCTCCGCGCTGCGCGTGCTTGCCTCCGGCGACATCGGGCCCGACGAAAAGCTCTTGCAGCCCAATCCGGAAGCGCCGTCGCATTTCGACTACGTGATCTGTGAGTCCACCTATGGCGACCGCATCCGCGAGGCGACCTCGTCGCAACTCCGCCACGAGCGGCTGGCGGCGGAAGTGAATGCCGCCGCCGCTGCGCGCGGGGCGCTGGTGATCCCGGCATTCGCCGTCGAGCGCACCCAAGAGCTGATCGTCGATTTGATCGACCTGATGGCGCGTGGCGCGATTCCGGCTGCGCCCATCTTTCTCGACTCGCCGCTGGCAATCCGCGCCACAGAAGTCTTCCGCCGCCACGCGGCGAGTCTCGACGAGGACGTCGATATCGAACGTCTGCTGTCGTCGCCGCATCTGCGCTTCACCGAGACTGTCGAGGAAAGCAAGGCGATCGCCAAGCTCTCCGGATTTCACATCATCATCGCCGCAAGCGGAATGTGCGATGCCGGCCGCATCCGCCATCATCTGAAGCGCTGGTTGTGTCGAAGTAACGGCACCGTGCTGCTGGTCGGCTATCAGGCACAGGGCACACTCGGCCGCTTCCTGCAGGAAGGCGCGACATCCGTACGGATCATGGGCGATGAGATCCGCGTCAAGGCACGTATCCGACGTATCGACGATTACTCCGGCCACGCCGACGCCAATGAACTGGCGCGCTGGATCGCAGCACGTCGTCCGATCGAGCGCGGGCTGTTTCTCGCGCATGGCGAGGAAACCGCGATCGCCGCGCTGGCAGAGCGGATCTCCGGCGGAGTGTTGCCTGCCGCAAAAATCTTCCAGCCGGTGCTGGATGACATCTACGAACTTGCGGCGGCCAGCCCGACACCGCTCGACGCCAAACATCGCCGCCGGCTCGAACCCGAGGCCGTGGTCAAGCTCGACTGGCACAACGACATGTCGAAGCTCATCCTCGATATCAACGAACGCATCGAGACGGCGGCGGACGCCCGCGCTCGCAGCGTCATTGTCCGGCGGCTACGCCGCGCGCTGGACGAAACCGACCGTGACAAGCGCCCATAAACCGGTGAGAGGCACATCATCTCGCGACACATTGCCTAAATACCGTCGAATACCGCGATGAACGCCAAACATGCCGAACGGCGCCGGATCCCGCTCGCCAACGCAATCGGCTCGCAGCTATCTTGTTTGCTTTTCCCCGCCGGCTGTGTGCTAGACTATCTCGCAGACGCGAGATGCGGGGGACGCAAGTGGTCGCGAACTATCATGTCGCCGTTGGCGACCAGAATGCACTCGGGCAGTATCTGGTCGACCGCACCGTTAGTCCCGACAAGCGGCCGCATCTGCGGATCGGCTGCATTCATTGCGGCAACGAGTATCTCGCCACCGACGTGAGCTTCCACAATTGCAAATGCCCGTCCTGCCAGGACGGCGAGAACAATCGTCCGATCTCACGCGATCTGATCTGAGACGGCTGCTTCGAAACAATTGAATCTGGTTAACAGCGCTTTCGATGCCCCGGCCGGCCGCATTTCGTCTGATTGTGGGCCAGGGCTGGTGCGCGCGAGTGGCCGTTCTGGCGGCTGGAATCGCTCTAATCGCGACATTCCGTCGCTGCACTCCTTCGCCCCCCTGAGCTACTGACACCGGGTATCAACTAGCCCGTTCAGGAGTCCGCTGCATGAGCCGCCACCGCGCCGCTGCCCTCGCCTTCGTTGCCGTTCTGCTGCCGCTGCAGGCAGGAGCCGCCGAACAGGTCAATGTCTACACCTATCGCGAAACCAAGCTGGTTCAGCCTTTGTTCGACGCCTTCACCAAGGACACCGGCATCGCCGTCAACGTGATCTCGGCGAGTTCCGGGCTGGAGCAGCGGATCAAGGCGGAAGGCGCCAACAGCCCGGCCGACGTGCTGTTGACAGTGGACATCGGACGCATCGACGAAGCGGTGCAGGCCGGCATCACCCAGCCGATCAAGTCCGCGGTGATCGACGAGACCGTGCCGCCGCGCTATCGCGATCCCGACGGGCACTGGGCCGGCATCTCGATGCGCGCACGGGTGATCTACGCCTCGAAGGAGCGCGTCAAACAGAACGCGATCACCTACGAAGAGTTGGCCGACCCGAAATGGAAGGGCAAGATCTGCATCCGGTCCGGCCAGCACATCTACAACAACGCGCTGTTCGCGGCCTATGTCGCCAAATACGGCGAGGAGAAAGCCGAAGCCTGGCTGCGGGGGCTGAAAGCCAATCTGGCGCAGAAGCCGTCGGGGGGCGACCGTGAGACCGCGCGCGACGTCGCCGCCGGCAAATGCGACCTCGGCATCGGCAATACCTATTACTGGGCGCTGATGATGAATGGCGACCCCGACAAGAAGCCGTGGGCCGAGGCGACCCGGGTGATCCTGCCGACCTTCGAAGGCGGCGGAACCCACGTCAATCTCTCCGGCGTGTTGCTGGCGAAGAACGCGCCGAACAAGGACAACGGCGTGAAGCTGATCGAATGGCTGGCCGGCGAGAAAGCGCAGCAGATCTACGCCGACGCCAACTACGAATATCCGATCCGCCCCGGCGTACCGCTCAATCCGACCATCGCCAGCTACGGCCGGCTGACGGCCGATCCGTTGCCGATCGCCAAGATTGCGGCGCAACGCAAGGCCGCCTCGACCCTGGTCGACAAGGTCGGATTCGACAACTGAGCCGCGCCGGCCACTCCCCGTCAGGGCCGGGCTTGACCCGGCCCTCCAAGGGAACTCCCGACGCGCGGCCTGAAGACGTGGATGCCCGGGACCCGCCTGGGCGTGACGGTGCGCGTGCGACATCCGCCCATGGCGTCGTTGCACGACCGGCCGGCCTTCGAGGAGCAGCGGTTGCGGCGCCTATCCAAACATGAGGCTTCGTCGCGTCACATCCTCGTCCGCAACGCCGCTGCGCGCCTGCTCACGATGAGAGCGTCGGTGCGGGCGTCGCGTGTCGAATTCATCGCGCTCGGAATCGCGCTGCTGGTTGGGCTGATGGTCGCGGCGCCGGTGATCAGCCTCGCGGTGACCGCGCTGCAGCCCGCTGTCGATATCTGGCCGCATCTGCTCGCTTACGTGCTGCCGCAGTCGCTGCGCGACACCGCGCTGCTGTTAGCGGGCGTCGGCACGCTGACCCTTCTGATCGGCGCCGGCACCGCATGGCTGGTGTCGTCGCATGACTTCCCGGGCCGCGCGCTGCTGATCTGGCTGCTGCCGCTGCCGCTCGCGGTGCCGACCTATCTGTCGGCTTACGTCTATGTCGATCTGTTCGAGCCGCTCGGCCTCGCCCATCGCACGCTGACGCTGCTGATGCCGGCGGCGGAGGCGGTGCATTGGCTGCCGCATCTGCGCTCACTGCCCGGTGCGGTGCTGCTGCTCGCTCTGGTGCTCTACCCTTACGTCTTTCTGTCGGCGCGCGCGGTGTTTCAGGCGCAAAGCGCGGATGCGATCGAGGCCGCGCGGACGCTGGGCGCCGGACGCTTCACCATCCTGCGACGCGTGATCCTGCCGATGGCGCGGCCGGCGCTCGCGGTCGGCGTGGCGCTGGCGGCGCTGGAGACGCTGAACGACATCGGCGCCAGCGAGTATCTCGGCGTCCGCACCCTCACGGTCTCGGTGTTCTCGACCTGGCTCAACCGCGGCAGCCTCGCCGGCGCGGCGCAATTGTCGCTGGTGCTGCTCGGCTTCGCCGCGCTGCTGATCACCGTCGAGCGGATCGGCCGCCGCAACGCCAACGTCGAATTCTCCGCCGAAAACCCGCGGCTGCGGCCGCGCACGAAGCTGGCGGGCCTCAAGGGCTCCCTCGCCTTCGCCGCCTGCCTGCTGCCGGCGCTGCTCGGCTTCATCGTGCCCGCCGCCTATCTGCTCGGCGAGAGCCTGCGTCGCAGCCTCGCGGGGCGGATCGATCCGTCGCTGTGGCGCGATGCGCTGCATACGGTGACGCTGGCGTCGATCGCGACGGCGCTGGCGCTGATGCTCGGCCTGATCGTGATCCTCGCCGCGCGCTGGCGTCCCAGCCGGACCGCAACCGCGGCTGTCTCGGTGGCGCAGCTTGGCTACGCGCTGCCGGGGCTGGTGCTCGCGCTCGGCCTGCTGGCCCCGCTGCTGGCGCTCGACGGCGCGATCGCCACGTTTGCGCAATCGATCGGTCTTGCCTCGCCCGGCCTGCTGCTGATGAGTTCGGGCGGCGCGGTGATCGCCGCCTATGTGATCCGCTTCCTCGCGGTGCCGACCGGTCTGCTGAAAGCCGGCTTCGAACGGATCCCGCGCGATTACGACGACTCGGCGCGCGCCGCCGGCGCAAGCCGGCTGGTGACGCTTGCGAAAATCGACCTGCCGCTGCTGAAGCCGGCGCTGCTGGGCGCCGCGATCCTGGTGTTCGTCGATTGCCTGAAGGAGCTGCCGGCGACGCTGCTGCTGCGGCCGCTGAACGTCGACACGCTGTCGACCTCGATCTACCAATACGCCAGCCGCGGCAGCTTCGAGGAGGGCGCGCTCGCCGCCTTGATCATCGTCGCCGCCAGCATCCCGCCGGTGATCTGGCTGACGCGGTTTTCGGATCTGCCGGAGTAAAGCGCCAGCCCCATAACCAACGTCATGCTGAGGCGCCGCGGCGCAAGTGAGAAGCTGCACGTATTGTCGACGATGGAACCCGGAAGCGACCATCGGCCGCTCCCGCTGGCCTTCGGACGCGCCAAGGCGTAGAATCCGGCACCTTATGACGGAAGCCCGGATGACCCACTTCGCAGCCAAAATCAGCCTCGCCATCGCCGCCGCGCTGTGCCTCGGCGCGCAGGCGGCGTCGGCGCAATCGGCGCCGATCCGCTATTGGGTGCCCGGCGGCCCATTCGGCTTCGGCGGCGGCACGTCGCAGAGCTGGCAGACGCTGAATTGGGGCGACGTACCTGGCTTTACCGCCGACAGCGTCAGCGGCGAGGACGGCGAGCGGACCGGCTTCGCGTTCCGCAGCTACAGCACGCCGGTCAGTTCGTTCGCCGGCGGTTCCGCCTGGCGCGGCGTCGGCGGGATCGGCGGCGCCGGCGCATTCGGCAATTTCAGCGCGCTGACCTCCGAGGGCGCGCAATACGGCTATAATTTCAAGGGCGTCGGCGGTCTGCCGGTGACGCTGTTCGGCGGCGTCGATACGCTGAAATACAATCCCGACGTATTCACTTCGCTGACCTCGCCGGGCTTCAGCAGCGGCAACACCGCGGCCACTGCCGTTCACGGTGGCGTCGAGATCCGGCCGACGTCCAATCTGAGCCTGTCGGTCTCGGCCGGCTACGTCCAACCCTCGGGCGCGGTCGACAGCGACATCCGCTCGTCGCTGCTACCCGGCGAGTCGACGATGTTTTCGGGCGGCCGGCGGTAACCAAACCTTATCCGGTTTCGACCAGGTTCGGCCTGGAGCTACGGACCGCTGCGCGTCGACCAACGCTTTTCGATCTCCACCAGCACCAGCAGAATGACGCCGACCGCGACGATGACGAGTCCGTCAGCGAGCGACACCGCACGGCTGTCGAACACTTTCTGCAGCGGCGGGGCATAGGTGAAGGCGAGCTGCGCGATCACCACGATCCCTACGCCGATCAGCACCGCAGGTGTGCCGACGACGCCTTGCCAGGTCAGTGACGGGCCGCGAATGTAGCGGATGCTGAACAGATAGAAGATCTCCATCACCACCAGCGCGTTGACCGCCATGGTGCGCGCGGTCTCGACCGGCAGCCCCCGTACGGTCGCCCAGGCATAAATCCCGAACGTCCCCGCAACCATCAGCACAGACACGAACACGATCCGCCAGAGCAACAGCGCCGACAGCAGCGGCTGGTTCGCCGGCCGCGCCGGACGCCGCATGGCGTTCGGCTCGGTCGGCTCGAACGCCAGCGTCAGGCCGAGCGCGACCGCGGTGACCATGTTGATCCACAGGATCTGGATCGCCGTCACCGGCAGAGTCAGTCCGAACGCGATGGCGAGGATGATCGTCAGCGCTTCGCCGCCATTGGTCGGCAGCGTCCAGCCGATCACCTTGGTGAGGTTGTCGTTGACCGTGCGGCCCTCGCGGACCGCGGCGGCGATCGAGGCGAAATTGTCGTCGGCCAGCACCATCTCGCTGGCCTCCTTCGCGGCCTCGGTGCCGTTGGCGCCCATCGCGATTCCGACATCGGCCCGCTTCAGCGCCGGGGCGTCGTTGACGCCGTCGCCGGTCATGGCGATCACCGAGCCGTCCTCCTGCAGCGCCTCGATCAGCCGCAGCTTGTGTTCGGGGCTGGCGCGGGCGAACACCACCGCCTCGCGGGCGTAGCGGCGGAACACGTCGTCTTCGGCGACGTCGAGATCGCGTCCGGTGACCGTGCTCGGATCGTCGGCGAGGCCGAGCTGCAGCGCGATCGCGCGTGCAGTGGCGGCATGGTCGCCGGTGATCATCTTCACCCGGATGCCGGCCGCGCGGCACTCGGCGACCGCGGCGATCGCTTCGGGGCGCGGCGGATCGATCAGACCCACGAGACCGAGCAACGTCAGGCCTTGCGCCACGTCGGCCGGCGCGAGATCGCGGACGCCGCCCGGCAGGCGGCGGCGGGCGATCGCCAGTACGCGTTGCCCGCTGGCGGCCAGCGCGTCGCTCTGGCGATCGAACCAGTCGCGATCGAGCGGCCGCACGCCGTCGATCGTCGCGACATCGCCGCACATCGAAAGCACCGATTCCGGCGCGCCTTTGACATAGGCGACGGGCTCGCCGTCACACAGGTGCAGCGTCGCCATGAAGCGATGCCGCGGATCGAACGGAACGTCGTCGATGCGCGAAAACGCGGCCACGGCCGCTGCCCGGTCATGGCCTGCCTTGACAGCCAGCGCGACCAGCGCGCCTTCCATCGGATCGCCGTCGACGACCCAGTCGGCGCCGACCTGGCGCAGGCCGGCGTTGTTGCACAACAGCGCGGCGAGCGTGAGCTGCTCGAGCACGGCGTCCGCGGCAGGGTCGATCGCGCCGGCCCCATCAAGGCGAAAGCCGCCTTTGGGCTCGTAGCCGACGCCATCGACCTCGATCCGGCCGCGCGCGGCCACGACGGTCCGCACCGTCATCTGGTTGCGCGTCAACGTGCCGGTCTTGTCGGAACAGATCACCGAGACCGAGCCCAGCGTCTCGACCGCCGGCAACCGGCGGATGATCGCGTTGCGCCGCGCCATCCGCTGCAGGCCGACCGCGAGCGTGATCGTCATCACCGCCGGCAGGCCTTCGGGGATCGCCGACACCGCCAGCCCGATCACGATCATGAACGCTTCGTCGAGGCGGTAGGCCTGCACGAACACCGCATAGGCGAACACCAGCACGGAGACCGCGAGCACCACGAAGGTGACTTGCCGCGCGAACTGATCCATCTGCCGCACCAGCGGCGTCGCCAGCTTTTCAACCGAGCCGATCATGGCGCTGATGCGGCCGAGCTCGGTGGCGCCGCCGGTGGCGATGACGACCCCGGTGCCCTCGCCTTCGGTCACCAGCGTGCCGGAGAACGCCATGCACTGGCGGTCGCCGAGCGATGCGTCGGCCGCAACCGCGATGTCGTTCTTTTCGGCCGGAACGGATTCGCCGGTGAGGATGGCTTCGTCGATACGCAGATTGCGGGCGCGTAGAATCCGCAGGTCAGCTGGAACCCGGTCGCCGGCCTCGAGCACCATGACATCGCCCGGCGCCACGTGATCGGCGGCGATCGTGACCCGACGACCGTCGCGCAGCACCGAGGCATGCGGCTCGATCATCTTGTGGATCGCCTCAAGCGCCTTCTCGGCCTTGCCCTCCTGCACGAAGCCGATCACCGCGTTGATCAGCACGACGCCGACGATCACCATCGCATCGGTGACGTGGCCGATCGCCCCCGCCAGCACGCCTGCGGCCAGCAGTACGTAGATCAGCAGATTGTGGAACTGCAGCGCGAACCGCAGCAGCGCGCTCCGCTCGGCTTTGGTTGGCAGACGATTGAAGCCGAAGGTGACGAGCCGCCGCGACGCCTCGTCCTCCGTCAGCCCGTCCGCACCGCTGCGCATTGCGGCGAGCGCGGCGCCGGCGTCGAGCGCGTGCCAGTTCCGGTTCGACGCGTCAGGCGCATCGTCGCGTTGAAGGGCCGAGCTTTCCGTGGGTGCCATGGATTCCGTTCCAAGATGTCATGCGCCTCGGCGCCGCACGATGAAGTACGCCGTCTCTTCCTCCGCGAACCGCGGACGAGTCAGCGGCGCGAGGGAACCCTCGACGAACATCGCACGGGCCGCAATACGATTTGCCGACGGACCGGAGGTGGCATTGAGCCACGTCATTGAGACGCATGCGACGGCGACGCACGTCGTGGCGACAGCGTGGAGGACGAGATAGCAGGAATGCCGGCGTTCATTGCGCTCATGACGCGGCCGCGGCGCGCCGACGCGATGCGCGACGTTTCGTGCGACACAATGCCGCCGAGCGCGCGCGTCCTATCCGCCGTGATGCTGGAGTGCTCGCCCTCTTGGGCGAGCTTTGAAGAATGGGTCGCATGCAAGTCGCATCGACGTTATCCTCGCCGCATCCCTCGAGGCTCGGGCTTCGCCCTTGCACCGCGGAATGACGGCGCCGTCCTCCGGCGAACGCGCCGTACTACGCGTTCTTCAGCGCCACCCGAAAGTCGGCTTCGGTCTTGGCTCTGACTTCGTCGAGCGTGACGCCGTCGGCGAGTTCGATCAGGGCCATGCCGTCATTGCCGTGCTTGTCGATGGTGAACACCGCAAGGTCGGTGACGACCATGTCGACGACCTTCTCGCCGGTCAGCGGCAGGTTGCACTCTTTCAGCAGCTTCGGGCCGTCCTTGGCCGAATGCTCCATCACCACCACGACGCGCTTGACGCCGGCGACCAGGTCCATCGCGCCGCCCATGCCCTTGACCATCTTGCCGGGGATCATCCAGTTGGCGAGGTCGCCATTCTGCGCCACCTGCATCGCGCCGAGGATCGACAGATCGATATGGCCGCCGCGCACCATCGCGAACGAATCCGCGCTGGAGAAGTAGCTGGTCGACGGCAGCTCGGTGACGGTCTGCTTGCCGGCGTTGATCAGGTCGGGGTCTTCCTCGCCCTCGTAGGGGAACGGGCCCATGCCGAGCATTCCGTTCTCGCTCTGCAGCACCACGTCGACGCCGTCGGGAATGTAGTTCGACACCAGCGTCGGAATGCCGATGCCGAGATTGACGTAGAAACCGTCGCGCAATTCCTTGGCGGCGCGCGCAGCCATCTGTTCGCGGGTCCAGGCCATCAGAGGTCTCCTCAGGTTGCCGCGGCTTCGGGGCGCTTGCGGGTGGTGCGCTGCTCGATGCGCTTCTTGCCGGTGCCGACGTCGATGATGCGCTGGACGAAGATGCCCGGGGTGTGGATGTGATCGGGATCGATCTCGCCGGCCGGGACCAGGTGCTCGACCTCGGCGATGGTGATCTTCGCCGCGGTCGCCATCATCGGATTGAAGTTTCGCGCGGTCTTCCGGTACACGAGGTTGCCCGCGGTATCGCCCTTCCAGGCGTGGACGATCGCGAGATCGGCGAACAGGCCGCGCTCCATCACGTACTTCTCGCCGTCGAACTCGCGCACTTCCTTGCCTTCCGCGACCAGCGTGCCGACGCCGGTCTTGGTGAAGAACGCCGGAATGCCGGCGCCGCCGGCGCGGATGCGCTCGGCCAGGGTGCCCTGCGGGGCGAATTCAAGCTCGAGCTCGCCGGCCAGGAACTGCTGCGCGAACAGCTTGTTCTCACCGACATAGGATGAGATCATCTTCTTGATCTGCCGCGTTTCGAGCAACCGGCTGAGGCCGATGCCATCGACGCCGGCATTGTTCGAGACAACGGTGAGGTCCTTGACGCCGGACTCGCGCAACGCGTCCGACAGCGTCTCGGCGATGCCGCAGAGCCCGAAACCTCCGGACATGATCATCATGCCGTCCCGCAGGATTCCGGCGAGTGCCGTTTCGGCGTCGGGGTAAACCTTGTTCATATGCAGGGACCTGGTGAGGGGGGACTGGCTGCGAATGGGTTTATTAGGCAAAAACCCAGAGGGCCGTCAATTGCACCCGCCGCGCCGCCCCGGAGGGCCTTGAAAGAGACAAGAAAACCGATCAAGTTGCCGCCAAACAGGGGCCGGCGGGCCCTGCACGTCCACTCCCACATTCGATCTGGATAATCATTGGCGATGGCCCAAGGAATCAAGCGCCTCGGGATATCGGTGGCGGCGCTCATTGCCGTTGCCGTGATCTCCGCGTTGACGCTTTCGCTGCTGATCGATCGCGGTGCGATGCGGCAGGCGGTGGAGTCGCAACTGCGCGCCGCCACCGGGCTCGAACTGGCGATCGATGGCCCCATCGAGGTTGCGATCTTTCCGCGCAGCTACGTCACCTTCAAGGCGGTGCGCCTGAAAAGCAGCGAGGACGGCGGCGGCGATACCGCGCTCAGCGTCGATACCCTCACCGCCACTCTGCGGCTGCTGCCTTTGCTGCTGCGCCGCTTCGAGATTGCCGACGTCGTGCTGTTTCAGCCGACCATCCGCGTCATTCGCGATGCCGACGGCGGCAGCAACTGGACGCCGTTCATCAAAAGCCTGACCCGGACGATGAAGCCGGGGCTCGACGAACAGGTGTCGTTCTCCGAGATCCGTTTGCAGGACGGCGTCCTCAATTACCAAGACGACGCCAACCATACGCTCGAGAACATCGGCGACATCGACCTGTCGCTGGCGTGGCCATCGATCTCCCGCACTTTCGCAGCCGCCGGCCAGTTTGACTGGCGCGGCGAGCGGATCGACGGCAGCATCAGCGTCGGCGATTTCATCCAAGCTCTCGCGGGCGACCGCTCCAGCCTCAAGCTGCGGCTCGCCGGCGCGCCGATGAAGATCGCGTTCGACGGCGCGATCGCCAACCGATCCAGCCTCGTGCTGGAAGGCACCCTGACCGCCGACAGCGCCTCGCTGCGCAACGCGCTGCGCTGGGCCGGACAGGAGCCGCCCGGCGCCGGCGGATTCGGCCGCTTCGCGATGAAAGCGCGCGCCAATCTCGTCGGACCGTCGATCGCGCTGACCAACGTCAATATCGAACTCGACAAGAACGTCGCCGAAGGGGTGATGACCTACACCATCGCCAGCGGCCATCAGGGCCTGCAGGCGACGCTCGCCGCCGGCACGATCGACGTCACGCCGTATCTGTCGACGATCAAGCTGCTGACCACCGGCGCGCGCGACTGGAACCGGCAGCTGTTCGATCTCGGCGCCGCCAATCCGCTCGACCTCGACGTGCGTCTGTCCGCCGCCAAGGTCGTCTTCGGCTCCTCGACGCTGGGGCGCACCGCTCTCAGCGCCAATCTTCGCGGCGGCACGTTGGCGCTGAGCGTCGGCGAGGCACAGGTCTATGGCGGCATCGTCCGCGGCACGCTCGGCGTCGCCCGTAGCCAGAACATCGCCAACATCAAGACCCAGTTCCAGTTCAACGACGTCGACCTCGAAGCCTGCGCCGCCGACCTGCTCGGCGTGCGCAATCTCTCGGGCCGGGGCAATCTCAGCATCGCGCTGGAGGCCTCGGGCTCCAGCCCGTTCGGACTGGCGCAGTCGCTCGACGGCTCGGCGCTGCTGACCGGCCATGACGGCGCGATCACCGGTTTCAACGTCGAGCAGTTGCTGAAGCGGCTGGAGCGCCGGCCGCTCTCCGGCGGCGGTAATTTCCGCAATGGCAAGACGCCGTTCGACACGCTCAATGTCGCTGTGCGGTTCAGCGACGGCGTCGCCACCGCCGATGACGTGCGGATCGACGGCCCGACCGCGCGGGTGTCGATGACCGGGACCGCCTCTGTCCCGACCCGCGAATACAACCTCAAGGGCGTCGCCAGCCTCGCCAAGGCCTCGGGCGGGGCGCCGGGCTTCGACCTGCCCTTTATCGTCGAGGGTCCGTGGGACGACCCGCTGATCTTCCCCGATCCGGAAAGCCTGATCCGCCGCTCGCCTGCCTCCGCTCCGCTGCTCGACGCCGTGAAGGACCGCAAGACCCGCGACGCCGTGCGTTCGGTGCTGGAACGCATCACCGGTGGCGGCCGCAAGGCGGAGCCCGATGCGGCGGTGGAAACGCCAGCCGCGCCGGGCGCTCCCGAGCCGGACGCTGCGCCGAAGGCGAACTGATCGGTTCACGCAGATAGCCGCTTGTGCAAAGCGTCATCCTGAGGTGCTCGCCGCCTTCGGCGAGCCTCGAAGGATGACCGAGGCGCGTGCCTGTCGCCCATCCTTCGAGGCGCGCAAGACCGCGCACCTCAGGATGACGTTGTGCACATTGGCGAAAGCGGCTCGCCTCACATCGGCGCGGCGCTGTCGGCCCGTCCGCGTGACAGCTTCGAGGCCAGCGAGGCGATCACGATCGCGATCGTCACCACCGCGATGATCAGCGTGCAGATCGCGTTGATTTCCGGCTTCACGCCGAGGCGCACTTCCGAATAGATCCGGATCGGCAGCGTCGCCGAGCCCGGCCCGGTGGTGAAGCTCGCGATCACCAGATCGTCCAGCGACAGCGCGAAGGCCAGCATCCAGCCCGCCGCGATCGCCGGCCAGATCAGCGGCAGGGTGGCCTGGAAGAACGCCTCGACCGGGCCGCAGCCGAGATCCATCGCCGCCTCCTCGACGCTGCGATCGAGCGAGCCGAGCCGCGATTGCACCACCACTGCGACGAAACACATCGTCAGCGTGGTGTGGGCGATCGCCACCGTCCAGAACCCGCGCTCGGCGTTCAGCGCCACGAACAACAGCAGCAATGACAGCCCGGTGATCACTTCCGGCATCACCAGCGGCGCATACAGCATCCCGGAGAACAGCGTGCGGCCGCGGAACGAACCGGCGCGCGACAACGCCACCGCCGCCAGCGTGCCGAGCACTGCGGCCGCGGTCGCCGAGGCCAGCGCCACCCGCAGGCTCATCCAGGATGCGGCCAGCATCGCGTCGTCCTGGAAGAATTCCCTGTACCAGCGCAGCGACCAGCCGCCCCACACCGTGACCAGGCGGGAGTCGTTGAACGAGTACACCACCAGGATCACGATCGGCAGATACAGAAACGCCAGCCCGAGCGTCAACGACACCAGATTGAAGTTGGAGAAGCGGGCGACGCGCGCTGCCATCACCGCCCTCCTTCGAGCTGGCGAAGCTGCACCCGCTCGTAGATCGTCAGCGGCAACAGCAGCACGGCGAGCAGGATCAACGCGATCGCCGACGCCACCGGCCAGTCGCGGTTGGTGAAGAACTCCAGCCACAGCGTCTGCCCGATCATTTGCGAGCCGGAGCCGGCCAGCAGATCCGGGATCACGAATTCGCCGACGATCGGGATGAAGCACAGCAACACGCCGGCGCCGATGCCCGGCAACGACAGCGGAAACGTCACCAGCCAGAACGCCTGGCGCGGCGAGCAACCGAGATCGGCCGCGGCCTCGCCGAGCGCGTGCGGCAGCTTTGCCAACGTCGCATACAACGGCAGCACCATGAACGGCAGATAGGAATAGACGATGCCGAGATACATCGCGGTGTCGGTCGACAGCCACACCACGGGCGCCGAGACCAGATGCAGCCACAGCAGCACTTTGTTGAGCAGCCCGTCGTGCTGCAGAATGTTGATCCAGGCGTAGACCCGGATCAGGAACGAGGTCCAGAACGGCACGATCACCAGCATCATCGCCAGAGGCTGCCACCCTCGCGGCAGCCGCGCCATTGCGTAAGCGACCGGATAGCCGATCACCAGCAGGATCGCGGTCGACACCGCGGCGACGGTGAGGCTGCGCAGATAGGACAGCACATAGAGATTGTCGGAGATCAGCAGGCGGAAATTGTCGAGCGACAGCTCGGCGAACGCCGCCGCCAGCGCGTCCCATCCGGCGGCGAGATCGAACACCGGCGTGTAGGGCGGCAGCGCGATCGCGCTCTGCGACAGGCTGATCTTCATCACGAAGCCGAACGGCACCAGGAAGAACAGCCCCATCCACAGATACGGCGCGATCACTGCGATGCGGGCGGGCCGCGTGAAGATCTGACGTGCGCTCATCGGTCCGTGCTCATCTGTCCAGCGCCACGCAATCATCGGGCGCAAACCACGCCACGACGTGCTGGCCGGCGCGATAGGCGTCGACATCCAACCGGGTGGTGTTGGCCATCTTGGCGAGCAGCGTCGCGCCGGTATCGAGTCTGATCTTGTAGCTGGTCAGCCCGCCATAATAGCCGACCTCGGCGACCTCGCCGTCGAGCCGGTTCATCGCATCGGCGTGGTCGATGTCGGCGGCGGGTCCGCGCCGCGACAGCTTGATCTTCTCCGGCCGGATCGCGATGCACACCGAGGTCGCCTCGATCGGCTGACGTGGCTCGGCGATGCTGATCCTCCCGGCGCCTTCGGTCGCGACCGTGAGACGGCCGTGATCCCGCGCCTCGATCGCGCCTTCGAGCATGTTGACGTCGCCGACGAATTCGGCGACCCACCGCGACGCCGGAGTCTCGTAGAGCTGCCGCGGCGTCGCGACCTGCGCGAGGCGGCCGGACTGCATCACGCCGATGCGATCGGCCACGGTCATGGCTTCGTCCTGATCGTGCGTGACGATGATGAACGTCATGCCGAGCCGCTTCTGCAGCGCCATCAGTTCGAGCTGGGTGCTCTCGCGCAGCTTCTTGTCGAGCGCCGCCAGCGGCTCGTCGAGCAGCAGCAGGCGCGGTCGGCGCGCCAGCGCACGCGCCAGCGCCACGCGCTGCTGCTGGCCGCCGGAAAGCTGATCGGGCTTTCGCCGCTCCATGCCTTCGAGCTTCACCAGCGCCACCATCTCGGCGACGCGCTCCCTGATCTCGCGGCCCGGCAGACCGGCGCGCTTCAGGCCGAAGGCGATGTTGTTGGCGACCGACAAATGCGGAAACAGCGCGTAGTTCTGGAACATCATGTTGACCGGGCGCTGATGCGGCAGCACCGCAGCGATGTCCTGCCCGTCGAGCAGGATGCGGCCGCTGTCGGGCGTCTCGAAACCGGCCAGCATCCGCAGCAGCGTGGTTTTGCCGCATCCGCTCGGCCCGAGCAGCGCGAAAAACTCGCCGGCCCGGATATCGAGCGACAGCCTGTTCACCGCGACGAAGCCGCCGAATCGCTTCTCGACCGCTTCGATTTGAAGGAGCGGCGCACCCGAGGCATCAGCGGGTGCGCTGCGCTTTGCAACGTTCTCGATCATTCCACCATCCCAGTCCCACCCGCACGCTAGCCGCGGATGGCGAATGGCTCAACAGGCGGAGAGTGGAATGCGCGGCGGCGCTCGCCCTGTGCATAACGCGCGATGCGCGCGTCAGCCGACCTGCAGGGCGAGGCGGGGAACTTCATCGAGCATCGGCGCGAGCCCTACCATGCAGGGGAATTGATCGATCGGCGCCGGCCTGCCGATCAGATAGCCCTGCACCGCGTCGCAGCCTTCGTCGACGAGGAAGTCGAGCTGCTCCTGGGTCTCGACGCCTTCGGCGACCAGCGACACGCCGAGACCGTGGCCGAGCCCGATCACCGCGCGGACGATCGACGCCGACTGCGCGTTGCGGCCGAGATTCATGATGAAGGCGCGGTCGATCTTGATCTTGTCGAATGGAAACGCCTGCAGATAGGTCAGCGACGAGTAGCCGCTGCCGAAATCGTCCATCGAGACGCGAACGCCGAGCGCCTTCACACGGCGCAGCAACGCCAGGCCGCGCTCGAAATCCTCGATCAGTACGCCCTCGGTGATTTCCAGCTCGAGGCGGCCCGGCTGCAGCCCGGTCTCGAGCAACACCTGGTGAATGAAGCCGACCAGATCGGAATTGAGGAACTGCGCCGGCGACAGATTGACGGCGATCTGCAACGGCTTCGGCCACGACGCCGCTTCGCGGCAGGCCTCCCGCAGAATCCATTCGCCGATCTCGACGATCAGACCGCTCTCTTCCGCAAGCGGAATGAACTCGCCGGGCGGCACGAAGCCGCGCGTGGGATGCCGCCAGCGCGCCAGAGCTTCGAAGCCGACGACGTCGGTCTCGTCGATGCTTTTGCTGCTCGCCGCCTGCGGCTGGTAGTGCAACGTCAACTCGCCGTTGCGGATCGCGTTCGACAGATCCTGATGCAGCGCCCTGCGGTCGCGAATCTGCATGTCCATTTCGGGCGCGAACAGGCTGACCGAACCGCGCGCCCGCGCTTTGGCGCGGAACAACGCGGCGCCCGCATTGGCGAGCAGCGAGGCGGCGTCCTTTCCATCGCGCGGGAACAATGCGATTCCGGTGGTGACGCCGGTCCGCACCGTCTTGCCGTCGATCTCGAGGCCGTCGGCCAGCGCCTCCGCCACGCGCTCGGCGAGCGCGTGGGCGGCCTGCGGCTGCGGCCCGTCGATGATCAGGCCGAATTCGTCGCCGCTGAGCCGCGCCACCACGCCGCCGCGCGAGGCGCGTTCGATCCGGCGCGCGACCTCGATCAACAGCTTGTCGCCGACCGCGTGGCCAAAGACATCGTTGATTTCCGCGAGCCCGTCGAGATCGACCGACAACACCGCGAACTGGTCCACGGTGCAATCGCAGGCCTCGATCATCTGCGCCAACGCCTTCAGGAAGGCAGTGCGGTTCGGCAGGTCGGTGAGTCCGTCGTGATAGGCCATGTGCGCCATGCGCACCTCGGTCTGGCGGCGATCCGTGACGTCGGCATGGGTCTTGATCAGGTAGTTGGTATTGCCGGCCTCGTCGGCCACCGTCATGCGGCGGGTCACGAACAGCCGAAGGCCGTTTTTGGTGCTGATGGGATATTCCTCGACCATCATCCCGCCTTTGTGGATCGCGAGCTGGTCGCGCTCCTCGATCAGCCGCGCTTCCTTGGCGTTGAAGATTTCGCCCGAGGTGAGGCCGATCGCATCTTCGCGCCGGCGATTGAGAATGACCTCGGCTCCGCGATTGGCGAGCAGGTAGGCGCCGTTGCTGGCATTCTGAACCGTGACCGCGACCGGAATGTTGTCGACGACCAGCTCGAGGAACCTGCGGGTCTTGTCGAGTTCCCGCGCCAGCATCTGACGTTCGGTGACGTCCTCGAACAGCACGATGATGAATTCCGGCTCGTTGCGTTCGTTGAAGGCGACCACGCGATCGGTCGCCAGCACCACATCGCGCTGGCCGAATTCGATCGACAGTTCGGAGCGGAATCCATTCTTGCCGGATTCCAGCGTGACCCGGTCGGAATCACGAATCACGGCGGCGGATCGCGGCGGAAACAGGTCCTCTGCAGTCTTCCCGATGATTTGTTCGCGCGGCAACCGCGACAATTTCTCGAACGCCCGGTTGGCGAGGATGTAGCGACCGTCATCGATGCTCTTGGCCGCGACGCAGACCGGAATGTTGTCGATCACCGACTCCAGGAACTGGCTGGTGGTCGCGAGTTGCTTCGACACCCGCCGCAGTTGAGTGCAATCGTCATGGGTCGAGATCATCCCGCCATTGGCAAGCTGCGAGAACTTCACCTGCACGAAGCGGCCGTCCGGCAGCTCGCTGATGAAGCCTTCGGGCGTCGCGGCGTGGCGGTAAAATTCCTCGTTGCTGAGATCGAGCGTGCCGCGGGCGCGGCGCAAGGCCAGCATGTCGTGGCTGGCGATGCCGCACGGTACGTCTGAACGCTGAAGACCGTAGAGTTCGAGATATCGGTCGTTGCAGAACACCAGAGTGCCGTTGGCATCGGTGATGACGACTCCCTGCTGGAGCTTGTTCAGCACCGAGTTGACCAGTATGTTCTTGCGGCGCTGGGCGCGGCGCTGCTTGCGCAACATTGCGGTCGCCCACAGCGCGACGGCGCTGGTGAACGACGCGAGGACGAAGCCGCCGATCAGCAGCTCCCAGATCAACTCGGTCTCAAATCCACCGACTTGGCTGCCGGGCTCGAATTGGGGCGCAGCTTGCGCGAGGCTGATCGACGCGAACAGTCCGGCCATAGCCGCAGCCCCCGCTGCCCCGCTGCCCGCCTTCCCAATCCTCAGCACCATGAAACACCCAGCAATTGCTCGTTGAGTCTCGCTCGTGACCTGTTTGAAACGTGTAAACGGTGATGATGCATCTTCGGGCCATTGACCAGATTTTCATCATTTGACCTGTGATGGTTAATCCCGCGATAACACCGAGTTATCAGCACGAGCCGAAGTGAGGACAGTCAGCGGATGGAACAGGTTGAATGCGTCGTCGTCGGAGCCGGCGTCGTCGGTCTCGCGATTGCGCGGCGGCTGGCGCAGGAAGGCCGCGAAGTGATCGTGCTGGAAGCCGCCGAGGGCATCGGCACCGGCACCTCGTCGCGCAACAGCGAGGTGATCCACGCGGGGATCTATTATCGGGCCGGCAGCCTGATGGCGCGGCTGTGCGTTTCCGGCAAGCAGACGCTGTACGCCTTTTGCCGCGACCATGGCGTGCCGTACCGCAATTGCGGCAAGCTGATCGTCGCCACCACGGCCGCGGAGGCCGAGAAACTGGCGTCGATCCGCGCCCATGCGGCGGCCAATCGGGTCGACGATCTGCGCGCGCTCGACGGCGCCGAGGCGCGGGCGATCGAGCCGGCGCTGAACTGCGTCGCAGCACTGCTGTCGCCCTCGACCGGGATCATCGACAGTCATTCCTATATGCTGGCGCTGCGCGGCGACGCCGAGGCGGCCGGCGCCGCGTTCGCTTTCCACGCGCCGCTCCTGCAAGCGACGGCCGACGCCGGCGGCTTCGCGCTGGAGGTCGGCGGCGAGGCGCCGATGACGTTGGGGTGCCGCCTGCTGATCAACGCCGCGGGGCTGGAGGCGTCGGCGGTGGCGCGCGCGATCGCGCCGATGCCGGCGGTGCTGGTGCCGTCCGCGTATCTCGCCAAGGGCAATTACTTCACCTGCAATGCGCGCGCGCCGTTCTCGCACTTGATCTATCCGGTGCCCGAACCCGGCGGGCTCGGCGTGCATCTGACGCTGGATATGGCGGGGCAGGCCCGTTTCGGACCGGACGTCGAATGGATCGATGCGATCGACTACGTCGTCGATCCGGCGCGGGCGGAGCGATTCTATCCGGCGATCCGCAGATACTGGCCCGGCCTGCCCGACGGAGCGCTGGCTCCGGGTTATTCCGGGATCCGGCCGAAGATCGTGCCGCCTGAAGTGGCCGTGCAGGACTTCGTCATCCAGGGGGCGGATCAACACGGCGTCGCCGGACTGATCAACCTGTTCGGCATCGAGTCGCCGGGGCTGACCGCGTCACTGGCGATCGCCGACCACGTCGCCGACCTCTCGCACCGGCTCGAGCATTCAAGCTAACGCGGAGGGCTGACGGATCGGCAGAGTCGGAACACTCTGCGTCCGAAGACTCTGCGTTTGACGGCTGACGGCTCTTGACGGCTCTGCGTCACGCCGAACCGATCCAATCGACGAACGTTGTCAACGATCGCTATTCCAATCGTTGGCTTCGATCATCGTCAACGATCGCTGGCAGCGATCGGTATCAACTATCAACCGTTGCTATCAACAGAAGTCAGCGTCGCTGCAAACCCGGTCTTGGCGCCGACGCGTGAGCGTCCCGGACAGGTGGCGCAGACCGGATCATGACAGCTACATCGCAGCGCCTTCAGCGCGATTGCTCACGAGAAGGCGTCAGCGGCTCTCTGTTGCGCTGCGAAACGGGATGTCAATGGAGTGTGCTGGAGACTTGCCGCAGCCGGTTGATCTCGTCCCGGACCATAAGCTTGCGGCGTTTCAGCTCGGCGATGCGCAGAGCGTCGGTGGAGGGATGGACGAGCGCGTCGTGCAACTGGGACTCTAGAACTTTGTGTTTACGTTCAAGTTCAACGAGATGCGCCTGAAGTGCCATACGAAACCTCCTCGGTGAGTGAGACTAGATTCCATCCGGACAAGTGAGTGTACATCTCTTGTTGCGGCTGTCGATGATTTTGAAATACGTGCGTCATAATAACCCGATCGTGTGAAACGATTCGTGACCATGCCGGTTGCTGCTGACGCCCTGCTGCAGCGCAGGACAGCCGGCGAACCAGTCGAACAAGCAACGCCGAACAGCCGGCTGGGATTTTTAACGCCTTCGAAATCATTCACTGTCGAAGGTCGCGTTCGACGAACGAACAAGGCGCGCCGCTTGCTCGCAAGCTCGGCAAAGGCGATACTCAGCTTGTAACCGATCTATCATTCTCTCTGCCACCGGCCGCGCTTCAGCGACCCGGCTCAAGCCGACTTTGGTCATGACCGATGAAGACGAAGGCGAGCTCGATGCCGAGCTCGCGAAATTGCAGCAGGAACACCGCGATCTCGACGCGGCGATCGATGCGTTGCACCATTCGCCGGCGCCCGATCTGTTGCGGCTGCAGCGGCTGAAAAAGCGCAAGCTGGCGCTGCGCGATCGCATCTCCTTCATCGAAGATCAGATCACGCCCGACATCATCGCCTGACCGGGTCCGGCTTGCCCTCGGCCGCGCGGCGCTCGGCCTTGCGGGCGTACATCGCCCGGTCGGCGCAGGCCAGCGCCCCCGCCGCATCCATATCCGCCGTCAGCATCGCGACGCCGGCCGAAACTCCGGCAGCGACGGTGTGCGTCCCGAAACGAATCACGAGCTGGTCGACCGTCTGCTCCAGCGCGGCGGCCTTCATGTGGGCGTCGGCCTCCGAGAGATTCCACAGCAGCAACGCGAACTCGTCGCCGCCGAGCCGGCCGATCAGGTCGGAGGCGCGGACGTGGCTGAGCAACGCCTCGACCACCGACTTCAGCACGACATCGCCGGCGGCATGGCCGAAAGTGTCGTTGACCGGCTTCAACCGGTCGACGTCGAGCAGGATCAGCGCGCCGGCCGCGCCGTAGCGCTTGATGTAGGCGAGCGCGCGGTTGAGTTCGCGCTCGAAGCCGCGGCGGTTGGAGATGCCGAGCAGGAAGTCGGTCTCGGCGGAGGCGCGCAGCTCTTCGATCTGCGCCAACGCAGCGGCGAGCTGGGCCTTCAGCCGCCGGATTTTGGCCTGGGGGTCCGAAGGCAGCCTGCCGGCGCCAGCGCCGGCGCGCGCCGGCGCCTCGTCCGGGGCCGCCTGGCTTGCTCCTGCAGCGGACCGCGGCAGCTCCTCGGCGACGGGGCCAGCCGCAACTTTGCGGCCGGAGCGGTGCGATTCGGAAGGTCGGCTGGGCGTCTTTTTCATCAGAATCAACGTGAGAACCACGACAACACTTGCCGGTCTTCACCAAGAAAGGATAGTCCATTCCCGGTGCCTTGGCCGACGCTGCGGCGCGCCCTATATTCCCCCGCCTATGCTTCTGGATTCTCGAAAGAATCATTCGAATGACAGCCCCCATTGCGATCATCATGGGCAGCCAGTCGGACTGGGACACGATGCGGCATGCCGCCGAGACCCTGACCGCGCTCGGCATCGCTCATGATGCGCAGATCGTCTCCGCCCACCGCACCCCCGACCGGCTCTATGGCTTTGCCAAGGGCGCGAAAGCGGCCGGTTTCAAGGTCATCATCGCGGGCGCCGGTGGCGCTGCGCATTTGCCCGGCATGACCGCAGCGCTGACCGAGCTGCCGGTCTTCGGCGTTCCGGTCGAATCGAAGGCGCTGTCGGGCGTGGATTCGCTGTACTCGATCGTGCAGATGCCGGCCGGCATCCCGGTCGGCACGCTGGCGATCGGCAAGGCCGGCGCGATCAACGCGGCACTGCTGGCGGCGAGCGTGCTGGCGTTGACCGACGAGGCGCTGGCGGGTCGGCTGACGGCCTGGCGCAAGAGACAAACGGATGCGATCGCCGCCCGGCCGGAGGGCGCGGCGTGACGGCCCCCGTTCAGTTGGTGCTCAAACCCGGCGATACGATCGGCATTCTCGGCGGCGGCCAGCTCGGCCGGATGCTGGCGATGGCCGCGGCGCGGCTCGGCCTGCGCTGCCATGTGTTCTCGCCGGACCCCGATTCGCCGGCGTTCGACGTGGTGCAGAACGCGACCTGCGCCGAATATGCCGATGTCGAGGCGCTGGAAATGTTCGCCTCCGACGTCGACGTCATCACTTACGAATTCGAGAACGTGCCGGCCTCGGCCGCTTTGGTGCTGGCGGCGCGTAAACCCGTGCTGCCCGACTACAGGATCCTGGAGACCACGCAGGACCGGCTCGGCGAGAAGGACTTCGTGACCAAGCTCGGCATCGGCACAGCCGCCTATGCCGACGTGACGTCGCCGCAGACGCTGCGTGCCGCGATCGCCAGGCTCGGTCTGCCTGCCGTGCTGAAAACGCGCCGGTTCGGCTATGACGGCAAGGGCCAGATCATCCTGCGCGAGGGCGACGACCCCGACGCGGCCTGGGCCAAGCTGGAAACCCGCGCAGCGATTCTCGAGGCGTTCGTGCCCTTCGAGCGCGAGGTCTCGGTGATTGCCGCGCGCGGCAGCGACGGCCAGGTGGTGTGTTACGACGTCACCGAAAACGAGCACCGCGATCACATTCTGAAAGTGTCGCGGGTGCCGGCGCCGGTGACCGATGCGGTCGCGGACGAGGCGCGGCGGATCGCCAAAACGATCGCCGACGCGCTGAATTATGTCGGCGTGCTCGGCGTCGAGATGTTTGTGGTGCCGGGCGACGGCGGCGCCAGGGTGCTGGTCAATGAAATCGCCCCGCGCGTGCACAATTCCGGTCACTGGACGCTCGACGGCGCCTCGGTGTCTCAATTCGAACAGCACATCCGGGCGATCGCCGGCTGGCCGCTGGCGGAACCGCTGCGCCACGGCCGCGTGACCATGACCAATCTGATCGGCCACGACGTCGACGATTATGCGCGCTGGCTGACGGTCCCGGGCGCCACGGTGCATCTTTACGGCAAACGGACCGCCCTGCCCGGCCGCAAGATGGGCCATGTGACGGTGATCGAGCCCCAGTGATCGAACCCTCCGCCAAACCTCGCATTCCGGCCGACCAATGTCGCAAAAACTTATCCCCGGCCGATGTGGACATCGGCGACCCGATCTGATACATCCGCGCCCTTAAGGCTGAGGGCCTGGCCGTTGTCGGCTCCGCCTTTTTCAGAAATTCAAAATCCGACCAGACTCAATCGGACCAGTCAAAAAGGATGCCGCGTGCAGGTTCTCGTTCGCGATAACAACGTCGATCAAGCTCTCAAGGCGCTCAAGAAGAAGATGCAGCGCGAGGGCATTTTCCGCGAGATGAAGCTCCGCGGTCATTACGAGAAGCCGTCCGAGAAGAAGGCTCGTGAAAAGGCCGAGGCCGTTCGCCGCGCTCGCAAGCTGGCCCGCAAGAAGCTGCAGCGCGAAGGCCTGCTGCCGATGAAGCCGAAGCCGGCCTTCGGCGCCGATCGCGGCCGTCCGGGCGCTGCCGGTGCTGGCGCAGGCGCAGGTGCCGGCCCCCGCGGTCCGCGCTGATCGATCGGATTTCAGTTGTAGGTTTCGAAACGCGGGCCCTGTGCCCGCGTTTTGCGTTTCAGCCGAGCCTGTTGAGCCGATGCCTGCCGGACCAGCGCCGCTGCGAGTGAAAAAGCCGCTGCGGTTAAAAAAATGCCCGGGCGAAGCCCGGGCTCGATCGGCAGAATCGCGGCCGCTGCTTAGCGCGGCAGGACCGCGTGGAACACCGATTTCGCAGCGAGCAGCACATCTTCGGCAACCGACGGCCGTTGCTGTATTCCGCCGCCATCAGCGGCCGAGGGAATATCCGCCGGGGGGCTGATCCGCGGATTGCCGTAGCTCGCATCCGCCGTGGCGGCGGATGGCACGGAGCCGGTGACGCTCGAGCCGGTGGTCACCGACGCGTTGGGAACTGGCGTGGCAACGTTGACCGGGGCCGGCAGCGGCTGCAGCGCGACGGCGCGCGGCGCCTCCTGGACCTTGACGGCCTCCTGCACTTTGAGAGGCTCCTGGACCTTGAGAGGCTCAGGCGTCCGCGAGGTGACTTCGGTCGACGCCGGACGCGCGGGCTCCGATGCACGCAGCCGCTCGATGGCGGCGCGGACCACGTCGTTGGGATCGCGGTTGGCGTCGCGGCGCTCGTCCTGAGCCTTCTCCTGGGCCTTCTCCAGGGCCTTGGCAGGCTCGGACGCCACCGTGGCCACGGCCGGCTTCGCAACAGCCTTCTCGGCCGTGGCTTTCTCGGCAGCAGCCTTGTCGGCGGCGAGCTTGTCCGCGGCCGCTTTCTCTGCAGCAGCCTTGTCACGCGCAATGGAATGCCGCGGCGACGGCTTCTCGGCTGCCTTGTCGGCCGCTGACGCCTTGCCCCTGGTCGGGTCGGCCTTGTCGGAATCAGGCAGCGATGCGTTCAGCGCCGGCGTCTCGGCGCCCGGCGCGGGCTTCGCCGCCTCGGCTTTGGCGTCATGCGTGGCGGCCGGCGGATTCGGCCTGGTGATGTACTGGTTCACGACATAAGCGCCGAGCACGGTGGCGACCACCGACGGCAGAATCTGCCCGATCAATTTTTCGGTGATGTATTTCAGCATTGGCGGCCTCTTCCCCGAACGCCTTGATGCTCGATGTTTGAGGCTGATTGAGGGATCAACTGCGACGGATCGGTGGCATCAAAACGTAGAAAGGGCGCGTCGCGGCGCGCCCTCGGGGAAGCTGGTCCACAAGGTTTAATGCGCAGTTAAACTTTCAGCTCGACCTCCAGAAACACGATCTCGGTCGCGGTTTCGTTGAGCACGTCGTGCTCGACGCCGGCCTTGCGGAAATACGACTTGCCGGTCTTGAGCTGGGCCTTGGCGCGCGCGCCGTCCGGCGCCACGATCGTCATCTCGCCATCCGCAACCGGGACGATGACGTAGTCCATGCCGTGCCGATGAGGACCGGTGGCGGCGCCGGGCGGGAGCCGCCATTCGGTGACGCGCACCTCGGCATTGTCGACCTGAACTTCGGATTGTGCGGCGACCGTCATTGTTGTCATCCTCGGGTGCGGGCAGCGGGAGCGCGAACAGCACGCATACCATCAATGGCCGCCGGGCCGAACACCGGATGCAACCGAGCGGCGCCCACTCCGATGCGAACGAATTCCGCCCCGCGGCAGGTTCGCCCGCCGTCTCGCCAAATCACGCGCGATGCGTATAGTCGCGCGTCATCTTTGCAATGACATCAAGCAAGAACAAAGGGAGCGCTATGTTTTCACATGTCATGATCGGCACCAACGATCTGGATGCGGCGAAGACGTTCTACGACAAGTTGCTCGGCACCATCGGCATCGCCCCGGGCGTGGTCGATCGCCACCGGATCTTCTATCGCAGCAAGACCGGGACCTTCGCGGTGTCGAAGCCGATCGACGGCAAGCCCGCGACAGCGGCCAATGGCGGCACCATCGGCTTCCTTGCAAAGTCCACCGAAGAGGCCGACGCCTGGCATGCGGCCGGCGTCGCCAGCGGCGCTACCACCTGCGAGGACCCGCCCGGCGTGCGGGCGATGGGCGACATGAAGCTCTACCTCGCCTACTTGCGCGATCCCGACGGCAACAAGCTCTGCGTGATGCACCGGATGTGAGGCTGACAACAACCTCCGTCATGCCCGGCCTTACGCCGGGCATGAACGTCTGTCGGAGGTAAATAGACGCAGTGGCGCATGGTCGCATTCTGGACCTGAGATGACGATGGCCCATCCCGATGTGTTCCACGTCGCCACAGATCACCAACAGGCTCGTGCGGCGGCCGAGCGCTTGTTCGCGGCCGTGCAGCAGCAGCTTCACGCGCTTCTCCCTGCGACCGCCGAGGTTCTGCACGTCGGCGCGACGGCCGTCCCGGGATGTCTCACCAAGGGCGACCTCGATATTGTCGTGCGGGTGGAGCGCAAGGATTTCCAAGCCGTCGAAGCCGCGCTTGCCGCCCGCTTCGCCCGCAATCCTGGCTCGATCGGAACAGATGAGTTCGCCGCCTTCGAGGACGAGGACCGCACGCCTCACCTCGGCATCCAACTCACGGCCAAGGGTGGCGAATGGGACGTCTTCCACCGCTTCGTCGACGCGCTGCGCGCCGATCCGGATCTGGTGAAAAGCTACAATGCTCTCAAGATGGCGCATGACGGACAAACCATGGAACGTTACCGGGCGGCCAAGGACGCCTTTGTGGCCGATGCGCTGCTCCACGCTCCAGCCAAACCAAGTGGTTGAACGCCACGATTTAGTTTGGCCTCAAAACGAAAACGCCCGGCCTTTCGGCCGGGCGTTTGTCGTTCGAGACGTCGGAGCTTTAGTGGTTCATCGCCTTGACGATGTTCTCGGTCATCTTCTTGGCGTCGCCGAGCAGCATCATCGTGTTGTCGCGATAGAACAGCGGATTGTCGATGCCGGCGTAGCCCGACGCCAGCGAGCGCTTGATGAACATCACGGTGCCGGCCTTCCAGACCTGCAGCACGGGCATGCCGTAGATCGGCGAGGTCTTGTCGTCTTCGGCCGCCGGGTTGGTGACGTCGTTGGCGCCGATCACGAAGGCCACGTCGGCCTGCGGGAACTCGGAGTTGATGTCCTCGAGCTCGAACACCTCGTCATAGGGCACGTTGGCTTCGGCGAGCAGCACGTTCATGTGGCCCGGCATACGGCCGGCGACCGGATGAATCGCGTACTTCACCTCGACGCCTTCCTTCTTCAGCGTGTCGGCCATTTCGCGCAGCGCGTGCTGGGCCTGCGCCACCGCCATGCCGTAGCCCGGCACGATGATGACCTTCTGCGCGTTCTTCATGATGAAGGCCGCGTCGTCGGCCGAGCCGAGCTTGGCCGGGCGCTGTTCGCCGCCGGCGCCGCCCGCGGCTGCGGTCTCACCGCCGAAGCCGCCGAGGATCACCGAGATGAAGGAGCGGTTCATGCCCTTACACATGATGTAGGACAGGATCGCACCCGAGGAGCCGACCAGCGCGCCGGTGATGATCAGCGCCGAGTTGCCCAGCGTGAAGCCGATGCCGGCCGCGGCCCAGCCCGAATACGAGTTCAGCATCGAGATCACGACCGGCATGTCGGCGCCGCCGATCGGGATGATGATCAGGATGCCGAGCAGCAGCGCGACGCCGGTGATCACCCAGAACGCAACCTCGCTCTGGGTCGCGACCAGATAGACGATCGACGCGATCATCAGCACGAACAGCGCGATGTTCACCACATGCCGCGCCGGCAGGATGATGGGCGCGCCGCTCATGCGGCCGGACAGCTTCATGAACGCGATCACCGAGCCGGTGAAGGTCAGCGCGCCGATCGCGACACCGAGCGACATTTCCACCAGGCTGGAGCCGTGGATGTCGCCGGGGACGCCGATGTCGAACGCGGCAGGCGCATAGAACGCGCCGGCGGCGACCAGCACCGCGGCCATGCCGACCAGCGAGTGGAAGGCGGCGACCAGTTCGGGCATCGAGGTCATCGGCACGCGGCGGGCGATCACCGCGCCGATGCCGCCGCCGATGGCGATGCCGAGGATGACCAGCCCCCAACCCAGGAGGTCGGCCGGCGGATGGCCGGCCAGCGTGGTGGCGACCGCGATCGCCATGCCGGTCATGCCGAGGAAGTTGCCCTGCCGGCTCGACGCCGGCGACGACAGCCCGCGCAGCGACAGGATGAACAGGACGCCTGCGATCAGATACAGGACTGCGGAGAGATTGGCGTTCATCGACGGCCCCTAATCACTTCTGCTTCTTCTTGTACATCGCCAGCATACGCTGGGTGACAAGGAAGCCGCCGAAGATGTTGACGCTTGCAAAGATCAGCGCGACGAAGCCGAAGCCACGCGCCCACAGCGGCCCGTTGTCGCTGCCCACCAGCGAAACGCCGACCGCCAGCAATGCACCGACCACGATCACCGAGGAGATCGCGTTGGTGACCGACATCAGCGGGGTATGCAGCGCGGGCGTCACCGCCCACACCACGAAATAGCCGACAAACACGGCCAGAACGAAAATCGACAGCCGAAACACAAACGGATCGACGGCCTGTACGACATGCTCCATGGCGGCTTTCCTTTACTTCGGCTGGAAGTTCGGGTGAACGACGGCGCCATCGCGCGTCAGCGCGGTGGCCTTGACCAGATCGTCGTCCCAATTCACCGCCAGCGCCTTGCTATTCTTGTCGATCAGCGTCTCGATGAAGCTGAACAGATTGCGCGCATACAGACTCGACGCCGACGCCGCGACGCGGCCGGCGACGTTGGTGAAGCCGACGATCTTGACGCCGTCGGTCTCGACCACCTCGCCCGGCTTCGCGCCTTCGACGTTGCCGCCGCGCTCGACCGCGAGATCGACCAGCACCGAACCCGGCTTCATCGAGCGGACCATCTCGGCGGTGACCAGACGCGGCGCCGGACGACCCGGGATCAGCGCGGTGGTGATGACGATGTCCTGCTTCTTGATGTGCTCGGCGGTCAGCGCGGCCTGCTTGGCCTGATATTCTTTCGACATTTCCTTGGCGTAGCCGCCAGCGGTCTGCGCGTTCTTGAATTCCTCGTCCTCGACCGCGAGGAACTTGGCGCCGAGGCTTTCGACCTGCTCCTTGGTGGCGGGGCGGACGTCGGTCGCCGTGACGATGGCGCCGAGCCGGCGCGCCGTCGCGATCGCCTGCAGACCGGCGACGCCGACGCCCATGATGAACACCTTGGCGGCCGGAACGGTGCCGGCGGCGGTCATCATCATCGGGAACACCCGGCCGAACTGTGCGGCCGCATCGACCACGGCGCGATAGCCCGCGAGGTTGGCCTGGCTCGACAGCACGTCCATCACCTGCGCGCGGGTGATGCGCGGCATCAGCTCCATCGCAAAGGCGACAACACCGGCGTCGGCCATCGACTTCAGCGCGGCGTCGTTGCCGTACGGGTCCATGATCGCCATCACCAGCGCGCCGCGCTTGTAGGCAGCGAGTTCGGACGCCTCCGGCCGCTTCACTTTGAGAACGATGTCCGCGTCCTTCAGCGCATCCGCACTGACGGTCGCGCCGGCGGCGGTGAACTCGGCATCGAGCAGGCCGGACCTGATGCCGGCGCCGGGCTCGACAACGATGTCGGCGCCCAACGCCTTCAGCTTCTTCACCGTGTCCGGCGTCGCCGCGACACGCGGTTCAGAAGTATCGAGTTCTTTAGCAACAGCAATTTTCATGGAGCCTCCTGCGGCGCCTGGCGCGCGCGTGAGCTAGCAGTCCCGACACCGCTTTCGGGCGATGCACTCAGGTCAACGTCAAGTCAGGAATATCGCCATCAAGGCGACGATCGCGATCACAGCCGCCGAGCCATACTTCACCAGCTTGATGAAACCTTCATAGGTTTGCTCGTGGGCAGCGTAGTCGTTGCCCGAAGCGGTGGTGTAGGCAAGGTCGTGTTTCTCAGCCATCGACTTCTCCGAGCGATTTTCGCGAAAGTGCTGTGCCATTAGCGCAATCCCAAAGCGAGGGCAACGGCGCTGCACTGCACGCACCTAACCAGTTTGGATCATTCCAAATCAGCTCGGCTGCCGTCCCTGCGACGACGCAGTGTGATCGCAACCGAGCGTCAGGACAAGCATTTCGGAGGCACTCGCAACAACTGCATTGATAATTCCGCTATGCGGGTCACGACGGCGAATTTGCGCAGTGCACACTCACAATTTGCAGCTGATCATCAGACCGAGCGCTGCAGCCGAAGTTCTCTAGCTGCGCGCCGAGCAAGCTCATCACTTCGTTTGAAAAGCTCTAAGTCGGCCAAGTGTCCCTGATCCAACGCGTCAGGCTCGCCTCATTGACTTCGCCGGCGGCGAGCGAGAGGATCATTGCCGCCGCATCTGCTTCTGGAACGATGAAGTCGATGCCGTTGACACCGAGGAAGGTGTAAAGCGCGAGCAGCGACGTCCGTTTGTTGCCGTCGACGAAGGGATGATTGCGCGCGATGCCGAAGGCGTATGCTGCGGCCAGCTCCGCCAAGTCGGCCTGCTCGTAGGTCCATCGATTGCGCGGGCGGTCCAGCGCGGATTCGAGCATTCCTTCGTCGCGCAGCCCCCCGGCGCCACCATGAATGGCCAGTTGCTCATCGTGAATCGCGACGATGATCTGCCGAGTGAGCCAGATCGGCTCGCTCATTTGGCGAGCTCCGCCAGAGCGTTGTGATAACGCTTCATTCCCCGCCGCGCGACTTCCATCGCTTTCTCGAAGTCGGGATTGGAAGGCGTAAAGCGGATGCCGCCATCAGGCGTCAGCGTGGCGTAAAGCTGATCGCCGACGCTCAGGTTCAAGCGCGACATCAATTCCTTCGAGAAGATCAGCCCCGACGAGTTTCCGATCTTCTTGATCTCGACGGTCGCGACGACCTGGCCCGGGCCGGATTCGATCTTGGTCTGCTCGTTCATTAATCCATCCTCCGTTATACGTTACGTATAACGGAGGATGGAAGCAAGTTCAACAATTGTTATACAGAGATTAGGCGTTCCCTACCCCATCTCCTCCAGCTCGTCGATCATGCCGGCGATCACCGACAGGCCGCCGTCCCAGAATGTCGGGTCCTTGGCGTCGAGACCGAACGGCGCGAGCAGTTCGGAGTAATGCTTGGTGCCGCCGGCCGAGAGCATCGCGAGGTAGCGATCGGCGAAGCCTTCCTGAGCATTTTCGTAGACCGCGTAGAGCGAGTTCACGAGGCAGTCGCCGAACGCATAGGCGTAGACGTAGAACGGCGAATGGATGAAGTGCGGGATGTACATCCAGAAATTCTCGTAGCCCGGCCGGATGTCGATCGCGGGTCCCAGACTTTCGCCCTGCACGCTCAGCCAGATCTCGCCGATCCGCTGCGCGGTGAGTTCGCCGCTGCGGCGCTCGGTGTGGATCGCGCGTTCGAAAGAGTAGAACGCGATCTGCCGGACCACGGTGTTGATCATGTCCTCGACCTTGCCGGCGAGCAGCGCCTGGCGCTGCTTGACGCTCTTGGTCTGCGACAGCAGCCGGCGGAAGGTCAGCATCTCGCCGAACACGCTGGCGGTTTCGGCCAGCGTCAGCGGCGTCGGCGCCATCAGCGCGCCGTTGCCGGCGGCGAGCACCTGATGCACGCCGTGGCCGAGTTCGTGGGCGAGCGTCATCACGTCGCGCGGCTTGCCCTGGTAGTTCATCAGCACGTAGGGATGCGCAGAAGGCGTGGTCGGGTGTGAGAACGCACCCGGCGCCTTGCCGGGACGCACCGGCGCATCGATCCAGCGATCGGTGAAAAAACGCTCGGCGATCCGTGCCATCTCCGGCGAGAACGCGTTGTAGGCGGTCAGCACCATATTGCGCGCTTCCGGCCAGGCGATGCTGCCGGTGGCCGCGAATGGCAGCGGCGCGTTGCGATCCCAATGCGGCAGCTTCTTCTTGCCGAACCAGCCGGCCTTGAGCTTGTAGTAGCGATGCGACAGCCGCGGATAGGCGCCGCGCACCGAAGCGACCAGCGCGTCGACCACCTCGCGCTCGACGCGGTTGTTGAGGTGACGTGAATCGGCGACATCCTCGAAGCCGCGCCAGCGGTCGGAAATCTCCTTGTCCTTGGCCAACGTGTTGGTGATCAGCGCGAAGGTGCGCTCATTCGCCTTGAATGTCTTGGCCAACGCGTCGGCCGCCGCCTTGCGCTTCGCAGGCGTGCGGTCCTGCAACAGGTTCAGCGTCGGCTCGATCGCCAGCTCCTTGCCGCCGACCTTGAAGCGCAGGCCGGAGATGGTCTGGTCGAACAGCCGGTTGAAGGCGCCATAGCCGGTCTGCGACTTCTCATGGAACAGTTGCTCGACGCGGTCTTCAAGCTGATACGGCTTGTCCTTGCGCAGATCCTCGATCCACGGCCGGTAGTGGCCGAGCTCGGGTGTCTGCATCGCGCGCTCCAGCACCTCGTCGTCGACGCGGTTGAGTTCCAGCGCGAAGAACAGCAGATGCACCGACGCCGCGGTCAGCCGCTCGGACACGTCGCCGTAAAACTTTGATTTGGCCGAATCGACGCTGTCGCCGGCATGGACGAGGCCCGCATAGGAGCCGAGCCTTCCTGCAAGGTCCTCGATCGCCTCGTAGCGCCTGACGGCGGAAGCCAGCCACGCGCCGCCGCCGTCCTTCGCGGCTTCCTCGGCGAGCTTGCCCTTGAAGTCGGCTTCGAACGACGCGCAATCGGCATCCAGCCGGTCGAGATCGGCGGCAACCTGCGGCGCATCGATCGCCGGATACAGATCCGCCAGATTCCATTCCGGCAGCTTGGCCGGCTTCCGGCTCGCCGCGGACGCGGATTTCTTGCTGGCGGGCTTGGTCGGCTTGGCGGGCGCCGATTTGCGAGACGACGGCTTACGGGAAGTCTTGACGGTGCGGGAGGTTACAGCTTTCGGCATGTCAACTTTCGAAATGACGTCAATTGCGTTGAAAAACGCTACTAGGTGACACGTGGCCTCCGCAAGCGCCTCTTTCAAGGCAGGATTTCAGCGCCACCGCCGCCAGTTCCGCCCGAGGCATGATCGCGATTCCGCGCCCTGCCTGCGACAAGGCGGCGCGGCCTTTACGACGCTGCGTCACTTGATCGCAACCACCGCCATCACTAGGAAATGGAGCCCTGCTCGAGGAACGTATGCCCAACGCGGATCGCGTGAAGCTTTGTGTCGTGGCCGGCCTGCTGGCGCTGCTCGCTGTCACGCTGGCGCTTCGGGACGTGGTGCTGCCGGACGCGGTTACGCCCACGGTCGCCGCGCTGCTGATGGCTGCCGCGGGCGGCGTCGCCCTCGGCGGTATTTTGCTACGCGATCGCTTGCGAGGCGCGAAATGGCTCGACGCAGCCGGGCTGCTTGTCTATGCCGGCGTCGCCGTCTCGATCCTGATCGACCCGGACCAGTTGCTGCGTCTCATGCCGCTGTCCGATCAAACCAATAGCGAGTGAATTAACCCTTCGGACGCCGACGCCGTCGTGCCACGACTTCAGACATCAACGTCCAAGGACCGGGCCCCTCTGGCAGTTCGCAAGAACTGTGATGTCGGACTGGACGTTCACGGAGAGGCCCCATGACTGAATTTCTCACGATCTTTACCCCGGAAGGCCTGACCGCTCTGGCGCAGGTCATCATGATCGACCTGGTGCTCGCCGGCGACAACGCCGTGGTCATCGGCCTCGCCGCCGCTGGCCTGCCGAAAGAGCAGCGCGGCAAGGCGATCCTGATCGGCATCATCGCCGCCACCGTGCTGCGCATCCTGTTCGCCAGCGTCACCGTCCAATTGCTGCAGATCCTCGGCCTGTTGCTGGCCGGCGGCGTGCTGCTGCTCTGGGTGTGCTGGAAGATGTGGCGTGAGCTGCGAACCCAGCATCCGGATGACGACGATGCTTCGGAGGACGCCAGCCGAATCGGCGCGTCATCTGCCGGGCCGACCAAGACGTTGGGGCAGGCGGTGTGGCAGATCACGCTGGCCGACGTCTCGATGTCGCTCGACAACGTGCTCGCGGTGGCGGGCGCCGCGCGCGAACACCCGATCATTCTGATCTTCGGCCTCGGCCTGTCGATCGCGCTGATGGGTCTCGCCGCGACCGTGATCGCCAAGCTGCTGCAGAAGCACCGCTGGATCGCCTATGTCGGTCTCGCCATCATTCTCTACGTGGCGCTCGACATGATCTATCGCGGCGTCCTCGAAGTTTGGCCGCACGCATTCACCGCGCTTTCGTCACTTTCATGAACCATTAACGCTTTCACGCCCATGGTGCACCAATTCGGGACACTGCAGGCTTGAGAGTGGTATGGTTGAGCGGATTTTGATCGCAGACGACGACCCGGTGCAGCGCCGGCTGGTCGAGAACATGGTGCAAAAGTGCGGCTACGAGGCCGTGCTGGCCGATAGCGGCGACGCCGCGATCGCGCTTCTGACAGCGCCGGATACCGCCGCGATCGACGCCGTGGTACTCGATTTGGTGATGCCGGGCCTCGATGGCCTCGGCGTGCTCGGCAAGATTCGCGAGTCGGGTCTGAGCGTTCCGGTCATCGTACAGACCGCGCATGGCGGCATCGACAACGTGGTGTCGGCGATGCGCGCAGGCGCGCATGATTTCGTGGTCAAGCCGGTCGGCATCGAGCGGCTGCAGGTATCCTTGCGCAACGCGCTGAACGCCAGCGCGCTGAAGGGCGAGTTGCAGCGCATCCGCCACAGCCGCGAGGGCCGGCTGACCTTCGCCGACATCATCACCCGCAGCGAGTCGATGGCCGCGGTGCTGCGCGCCTCCGAGAAGGCCGCAGCTTCCTCGATCCCGGTGCTGATCGAGGGCGAATCCGGCGTCGGCAAGGAGATGTTCGCGCGCGCCATTCACGGTTCGAGCGAACGGCGGAGCAAACCGTTCGTCGCGGTCAACTGCGGCGCGATCCCCGACAATCTGGTCGAATCCATCCTGTTCGGTCACGAGAAGGGTGCGTTCACCGGCGCCACCGACCGTCACATGGGCAAGTTCGTCGAGGCGACCGGCGGCACGCTGTTTCTGGACGAGGTCAGCGAATTGCCGCTGGCCGCGCAGGTCAAGCTGCTGCGGGCGCTGCAGGAAGGCGCGGTCGAGGCGGTCGGCGGGCGCAAGCCGCTGAAGGTCGACGTGCGCATCATCTCGGCGACCAATCGCCGCCTGCTCGACCGGGTCAAGGCCGGCCAGTTCCGCGAAGACCTGTTCTATCGCCTGCACGTGCTGCCGCTGACGGTCCCGCCGCTGCGATCACGGCGCGAGGACATCCCGCCGCTGCTGCGGCATTTTCTGGTGCGGTTCTGCGCCGAGGAAAACCGCACGATCGGTGGCATCACCGGCGAAGCGATGGCCCGCCTCGCCCAGCTCGACTGGCCGGGCAACATCCGCCAGCTCGAAAACGCCGTGTACCGCGCGGTGGTGATGAGCGACAGCGACCAGCTCGGCGTCGACGACTTCCCGCTCGCGAGCGCGCCCTCGACCGTCCCGACCGGCGAGGCGGACGGCGAGCCGCTGATCCTGGAGCCGCCGACCTCGGCGCAATTCGTCGCCGCCAACGAGGCGCCGATCGCGCCGCTGCCGACCCATGGCAGCCTGCCGATGCTGAATAGCGACAATGATGTCCGGGCGCTGGACGAGCTGGAGAGCGAGATCATCCGCTTTGCGATTTCCCATTATCGCGGCCAGATGTCCGAAGTGGCACGGCGGCTGAAAATCGGCCGCTCGACGCTGTATCGCAAGCTCGACGAGATGGAAGCTGTTCGGGCGGCGCAGGCGTCATCGCCGGCGAATACCCGCTGAGAAATTGTGGCGACGCCGTGGCACCGCACCGCCACGGCCTTGACCGCCCGGAACATTTGAACCGTTGCGGAGTGGTGACAGACAAAGCCGGCAACACATGGCAAAAACGCTGCGCATCAACGGTTAACGCTTTCTAACCGGGATGCGCGGTCAGTTTGTCGTGACTCGCCCGGCGGGCGCTGGCCGCTCCGACAGGGCGCGTGTATCGTCGGACGAGTCGTGAGTTTGCGACGCGTTGTCGCTCGTGGCGCGGGTCACTCGTGGCGCGGGTCAGCGAATCCATCGAAAAACGAACAGCAAGAACACGAACTGCCCTCCGGCAGCTTCTCCCAAGGGGTGCACGAATGCGAGATCACTCGACTGGCCGCCGCGGTTTTGAAGGTGTGCTGATGGCCGTTGCGGCAACCTTCCTGACCGTATCGGTGACCTCTGCGATCGCGCAATCGCCCAGCAAATCCCCCGCCGATCTCGCGATCGACGCCGCCGTTCCGGTGCCGCAGCCGGTCGACCTGCCGCCGCCGTCGATCGGCGATTTCAAGCCCGACACGCTGGCCGCTCCGGTGAATCCGCCGGCCGAGACCAACACCGACAGCGCCGCCGCGCCCACGCCGGCCGCGCCCGCACAGTCTGCGCCTGCGCCGACCGCAGCGGTGCCGGAAACGGCCTCGCCGGTCGCCGCGCCGCCCGCCGCCACCGCGACGGCGCCCGCCGCCGAGCCCGTCAAGGAGCCGGTGAAGACGCAGGCAACCAAGGACCAGCCCGCCGAGCCGCAGAAGGCCGCGAGCACCGTGCCGGCCGCCGATCAGCCGGTCGCCGACAAGGTGCGCGACACGCTCGCCACCAAGGCGGCGCGCTATTTCGACCGCAAGGCCGAGCGCGCCGCGGTCGAGAAATTCTATGAAGGGCGCGACTACGCGCCGGTGTGGACGGCGTCGGGCGCCTTGACGTCCGCCGGAAAGGGCGTGATCGCGCGGCTGAAGGACGCCGCCGCCGACGGCCTCGATCCGACCGATTACCCGGTGCCGGATTTCGCCGCAGCGACCTCGCCCGACGCGCTCGCCGAGGCCGAGCTGCGGCTGACCGAGAGCATGATGGACTATGCGCGCCAGGCGCAGAGCGGCCGGATGCACTGGTCGCAGGCCGGCTCCGACATTCAGTATCCGGAACACCCGATCGATCCGGCCGAAGTGCTCGCCAACGTCACCACCGCGAAGGACGCCTCGGCGGCGCTCGACAGCTACAACCCGCCGCACAAGCCGTATCGCGAACTGAAGAAGAAGCTCGCCGAACTGCGCGGCGAAAGCGGCATGCCGGTGCTCAAGATCGCCGAGGGCGAGACGCTGAAATTCGTGCCGGCGCGCAAGAAGCAGCCGGCGGTGACCATGGACGATCCGCGCGTGCCGCAGCTCCGCGCCAAGCTCGGGATCACCGAGGACGCCGATAGCTCCACCTACGACGCCAAGGTCGCCGAAGCGGTGCGCAAATTCCAGCGCAGCGCCGATCTGAAGCCGACGGGCGTGCTCGACGACCGCACCGTCAAGGTGCTGAACACGCCGAAGCGCGACCGCAGCATCGACACCATTATCGTCAACATGGAGCGCTGGCGCTGGCTGCCGCGCCAGCTCGGCGCGGCCTCGATCGGCAACGCCTATGTGATCCTCAACATCCCGGACTACACGCTGAAGGTGATGCAGAACGGCGCCCAGGTCTGGACCACGCGCGTGGTCACCGGCAAGCCCGGCAAGCACGCGACGCCGCTGCTGACGGAAACGATGAAGTACATCACCGTCAACCCGACCTGGAACGTGCCGCCCTCGATCATCAACAACGAGTACCTGCCGGCGCTTGCGCAGGACCCGACCGTGCTCGACCGGATGGGCCTGAAGATGTCGCGTAATCGCGACGGCTCGATCCACATCTCGCAGCCGCCGGGCGAAGCCAATGCGCTCGGCCGCGTCCGCTTCAACTTCCCGAACAAGTTTCTGGTGTACCAGCACGACACCCCGGACAAGAATCTGTTCGCCCGTGACGAGCGCGCCTTCAGCCACGGCTGCATGCGGGTGCAGAATCCCGATCAATACGCCGCGGCGTTGCTCAACATCACCATGCCGAACGAGCGCTATACGCCGGAGAAGATCCGCTCGATGTACGGCCGCAGCGAGATCGACCTGAAATTCCCGACGCCGATCCCGGTCAACATCACCTACCAGACCGCGTTCGTGGACGATGACGGCAAGCTGCAGATCCGCAAGGACATCTACGGCCGCGACTCCGCCATGCTGGCGATCTTGCGCAACGACAAGGGCAAGAACCTCGAAGCCGTGGTTGCTCACTCCCAGCCGAATTACAGCCGCCCGACCAGTCTGCCGCCGGGCGTGAACGTCGCCGGGGACTACACCGGGTCGTCGCAGGCCTCCGGCTTCAACTTCTTCGAGCGGCTGTTCGGCGGTCCTCCGGCACCTCCGCAGCAGCAGATGCGCCGCCAGCAACAGCGCTACACCCGCTGATCGCGGTTCCGGCGTTAATCTGAAAAGCTGAAATGGAACAACGGCTCATCTCCGGATGAGCCGTTTCCATTAACCATTGTCCATCAGGATGCCGGCAGCGGGCTCGATTTCGCCATAGTCCGCGGGTTATGGTTGACGATCGACTTGGGGAAACGGGCGTCGTTTTCGGTTCGGTAACGCTCCGTCGGCGATGTAACGACCCTGTCCGGCATTTGGTCTGGCAGACTTGGTCTGACAGATCTGGGGTTTGCCGACAGGCTCCCGTTCGGTCGTCCTTCTGGTGGGGCTTCTTCGTGCTAGCTGGACTCACGCGCCGTCTAAAATCATTGTCATTTCCCAGAGCCGGCTATGGCGCCGTGCTGAGTTCGGCCGTGCTGCTGGCCGGCGCGGGATCCGTGCACGACGCCTCGGCGGTCGGGGACAGCCGCACCCTCTCCTTCCACCACACCCATTCCGGCGAAGACCTCACCGTCACCTTCAAGCGCAACGGCCGTTACGACGAAGAGGCGCTCGGCAAGCTCAATCACTTCCTGCGGGACTGGCGCAGCCAGGACAAAACCGTGATGGACCGGACGCTGTTCGACATCCTCTGGGAAGTCTATCGCGACGTCGACGGCAAGCAGCCGATCCAGATCATCTCCGCCTACCGCTCCCCCGCCACCAACGCGATGCTCCGCCGCCGTTCCTCCGGTGTGGCCCGCCATAGCCAGCATACGCTGGGCCACGCGATGGATTTCCATATTCCGGGCGTGGCGCTCGAGCAGATCCGCTTCGCCGGGCTTCGCCTGCAGCGTGGCGGCGTCGGCTTCTACCCGACCTCCGGCTCGCCCTTCGTCCATCTCGACACCGGGCGGATCCGCCACTGGCCGCGCATGAGCTCCGACCAGCTCGCCAGGGTGTTCCCGGATGGCCGCACCGTTCACCTGCCGACCGACGGCAGGCCGCTGCGCGGCTACGAACTGGCGCTGGCCGACATTCAGAAGCGTGGCGACGGCAGCGGCGCCTCGTCGTCCAAATCCAATTTCCTGACCGCGCTGTTCCGCGGCAAGTCGGCCGACGACGAAGACGAGGGCGCGAGCGCCGCCACCGCAGCCGCCAGCGCCAAACCGGCCGGCAAGCTTCCGGACATCAAGGTCGCGGACGTCAAGGCCGCCGAGGTCAAGCTCGTCAACACCGAGCCGGTGCCGATGCCGCGCGCTAAGCCGGCCGTGCCGATTCAGGTCGCGTCCGCCGACAACATCGTCCCGCTGCCGTCCGCGAAGCCCGCCAGACAGGCAGCGAAGTCCGAATCGAAGCCGCAGACTCCGACGGATATCATCAACGCGCGCGGTTTCTGGGATGACATTCCCGCGGCGCCGAAGCAGGCCAGCCCGGCGCAAGTCGCCGCGATCAGCGCCCGTCAGGCGCTGGAAGCGGCGGACCCGCAATCGCCGATGAACGCGATGGCGTTTGCCGCCAATTCGAGCGAGAAGGCCGCGAAGCCGCAGACCCATCCGCAAGTGGTGACAGCGAGCGCGCCGATCCCGTCCGGTAGCCGATCCGCATCGCTGGCGCGCCATCCGGTGACGACCAGCAGGATCGACACCGTGGTCGGCAAGACCGCACAGGGCAAAGTCGGCGTGGTCGCAAATTCGGCGCGGATCACCGCCGCCGGCAGCCGCGACAGCGACGTCTGGATGCGCGCGATGATCCTGATGCCGAGCGCGGTCACGACCGGCGCCACGGCGATCGGCGATGCCGACATGACGCAGCTGACCAAGCACTTCGCCAAGCCGCAGACCACGGTGACGATGGCGTTCAGCGACGATCCGCAGCCCGGCCTCTACGCCGACACGTTCACCGGCCCGGCCGTGGCGACCGTGTCGACCACGACCTTCACCACCGCCGCACTGCGCTGAGCGCAGCCGCATCACACATCTTGCTGCCTCGCATCATCGCTGCTTCTCGCAGGTCATCGCGAGTCCGCGAAACAGCTGCATCCCACTCCGACGTTATCGCCCGCGAAAGCGGGCGACCCAGTATTCCAGAGCGCCTAGCTTCGGATCGAACATCGCATCGGCTCGGCATCCACCATCGGGATGCTCTGCGATACTGGTCACCCGCTTTCGCGGGTGATGACGACGTTGCTGTTGTGCGCGGCCTGTCGAGGCCGCGAAGGACTGCTTGAGAGCTCGCGCCCTCACAGCATTCCGAGCGCCTGCATGTAGGTCTCGAGGATGGTCTCCTGCTCGGCGCGCTCGTTGGCGTCCTGCTTGCGCATCCGCACGATGGTGCGCAGCGCCTTGACGTCGTAGCCATTGCCCTTGGCCTCGGCATAGACGTCGCGGATGTCGTCGGAGATCGTCTTCTTTTCTTCTTCCAGCCGCTCGATCCGCTCGATGATGGCCTTGAGCTGATCCTTGGCGAATCGGGTCGCGGGTTCGTCTTGGACGGCGGCAGCAGAGGTGGCCATCGTTCACTCCTGGGGGCATGATGATCTGAAAAGGGCGGCGGGGATGATCGCCTCGCGCCGCATCTGAGGGGGGACAGTCCCCAGAGCGACCCGCCCCGTCAAGGGGCATCGTGCCGATCCACAGCGACGCACAGAAGAAATCTCGGAGGGAGTTTTGCGTGCTGGACTCGCGCGTCAGTGGCGGTGGGTTTTCTTGAACGCGTCGAGCTGCGCCGGCGTCGCTTCGCTCTGATGCTTCGCTTTCCACGCTTCGTAAGACATGCCGTAGACCGCCTCACGGCTCTCGTCACGGCTCAGCGCGACGCCCTGCGCGTCAGCGGCCTCCTTCAGCCAGTTCGACAGGCAGTTGCGACAGAACCCGGCGAGATTCATCATGTCGATGTTCTGGACGTCGCTGCGCTCGCGCAGATGCGCCACCAGCCGCCGAAACGCCGCGGCTTCGAGTTCGGTCCGTGTGTTGTCGTCCATCGTGGTCACCTTCTCGTGCACTTCAACGCCCTTCTCAAATGGGCGCGGTCTCGAATTCTGCCACATCTTGCGGCTCATGCGATGGGATCGAACAGCCGCGCCAGAACATCATCGCCACGTTCCAGGGGCGCCCTACCGGACATTCGCCCTGCAGCGCCGTTGACAGGCCGGTCATGTCACGCGAAATCATCCTCGTTTTGTTATAGCTTGGCGGCATGACCAGCACAGATTCTCTCCCCCGCATCGCACAACCGCGCCGTATCCAGGTCGCCCTGTCGGCCGCGCTGGCGCTTTGCGCCGTGGTGCTGGCCGTGGCGCCGGCGGCGGCGGATTTCCGGCTGTGCAACAACACGTCGAGTCGGGTCGGCATCGCGCTGGGCTACAAGGACGTCGACGGCTGGACCACCGAGGGCTGGTGGAACGTGGCGTCGCGGAGTTGCGAGACGCTGCTGCGCGGCACTCTGGTGGCGCGCTATTACTACATCTACGCGCTCGACTATGACCGCGGCGGCGAGTGGTCCGGTCAGGCTTTCATGTGTTCACGCGACAAGGAGTTCACCATCAAGGGAACCGAAAACTGCCTCGCGCGAGGCTTCGACCGCACCGGCTTCTTCGAAGTCGACACCGGCGAGCAACGCGCCTGGACCGTGCAGCTCACCGAGAGCAACGAACAGAACACCCAGAAGCTGCCGGGACTTCCCGGCGGCTCGCCGCCAGGCGCCGGGATGCCGGGCATCCCGCCGACGCCGGGCCGCACCGCGCCGGCCACACCGACCGCGCCGCCGGGCGACGGGAACAAGCCATGAGACGCCTGCGCCGAATCAAGATCCTCGCGACCTTGGGCCCCGTTTCTTCCGACAGCGCGATGATCCGAAAGCTGTTCGAGGCGGGCGCCGACGTGTTCCGCATCAACATGAGCCACACCTCGCATGACAAGATGCGGGAGCTGGTGAAGACCATCCGCAATGTCGAGGGCAGCTACGGCCGCCCGATCGGCATTCTGGTCGATCTGCAGGGGCCGAAGCTTCGTGTCGGCTCGTTCGCCAACGGCCCGATCCAGCTCAACAACGGCGCGACCTTCGTGCTGGATTCCAGCAAGGAGCCCGGCGACGCCGACCGCGTGCAGCTGCCGCACCCGGAGATTCTCACCGCGCTGAAGGTCGGCGACGCGCTGCTGCTCGACGACGGCAAGGTCCGGCTGATCTGCGAAGAGGCTTCGCATGATCGCGCGGTGACCCGCGTGGTGATCGGCGGCAAGATGTCCGACCGCAAGGGCGTCAGCCTGCCCGACACCGATCTGCCGGTGTCGGCGATGACCCACAAGGACCGCGCCGACCTCGAGGCCGCGTGCGAGACCGGCATCGACTGGGTGGCGCTGTCCTTCGTGCAGCGCGCCGATGACGTCGCCGAGGCGAAACGGATGATCCGCGGCCGCGCCGCGGTGATGGCGAAGATCGAAAAGCCGCAGGCGATCGATCGGTTGCAGGAGATCCTCGACGTCTCCGACGCGCTGATGGTCGCGCGCGGCGATCTCGGCGTCGAGATGCCGCTGGAGCGGGTGCCTAGTCTGCAGAAGCAGATGACGCGGATGGCGCGCCGCGCCGGCAAGCCGGTGGTGATCGCGACCCAGATGCTGGAATCGATGATCTCGAGCCCGGTGCCGACCCGCGCCGAAGTCTCCGACGTCGCCACTGCGGTCTATGAGGGCGCCGACGCGATCATGCTGTCGGCGGAATCCGCCGCGGGCAAGTATCCGGTCGAAGCGGTCTCGACGATGAACCGGATCGGCGAAGAGGTTGAACGCGATTCGATCTACCGCACCGTGGTGACGGCGCAGCGACCGGAGCCGGAAGCCACCGCAGGCGACGCGATCGCCGGCGCGGCGCGGCAGATCGCCGAAACGCTCGACCTGTCGGCGATCATCTGCTGGACCAGCTCGGGCTCGACCGCCCTGCGCGTCGCGCGCGAGCGGCCGAAGGTCCCGGTGGTTGCGATCACCCCCAACATCAACACCGGCCGCAAACTATCGGCGGTGTGGGGCGTGCATTGCGTCGTCGCCGAAGACGCCAAGGATCAGGACGACATGGTCGACCGCGCCGGCCGGATCGCCTTCCGCGACGGCTTCGCCAAATCCGGCCAGCGCGTCATCATCGTCGCCGGCGTGCCGCTCGGCACACCCGGCGCCACCAACATGGTCCGGATCGCTTATGTCGGGCCGACCGATACGGATGTGTGAGGCTAGAGCTTTTCCGGTTCTGATAGAATCAGAGCCGGAGCTCTAGCTTTTTGTTCCGACGCGTTTTCTTCACGCGAACCGGTTTCCACTTCGCTCGAAAACGCTCTAGGTGACCTGCGCACGGTCCGCACAACATCAACGTTGGTCATTCCGGGGCGTGCGCAGCGCGAACCCGGAATCCATAGCCCCAGAGTTCGTTAGTTCCGATCACTCCCCCAGTGCTTCACAATGAACACAGGGAATATGGATTCCGGGTTCGCGAGCTACGCTCGCGCCCCGGAATGACGAACGAAAAGCCTGGTTGCGCAGAGAGCATGAGTTGCGCTCGTGAGCTCATGCTTCGTCTCTAATTCGCCACTCAGCTCGCCAGCTTGGCGTCGAGGGTGATCTTGGTGTTGAGCAGTTTCGACACCGGGCAACCGGCCTTCGCCTTGCCGGCGAGTTCCTGGAAGGTGGTGTCGTCGGCGCCGGGGATCTTGGCGTTCAGCGTGAGATGAACCGCGGTGATGGCGAAGCCGTCGCCCTGTTTTTCAAGCGTGACGTCGGCCTTGGTCTCCATCTGCTCGGCGGTGAGCTTGGCTTCGCCGAGGATCAGCGACAGCGCCATGGTGAAGCAGGCGGCATGGGCGGCGCCGATCAGCTCTTCAGGATTGGAGCCGGGCTTGCCTTCGAAGCGGCTGGCGAAGCCGTAGGGATAGTCGGACAGCGCGCCGCTCTTGGTCGAGATCGCGCCCTTGCCGTCCTTGATGCCGCCCTGCCATTTGGCCGAACCGAATGTGGTGCTCATTGGGTAGCTCCTGCGTTGGTGAGTAGTCGTGTGAAGACTAATGCAGCGCTGCGTGCGATTTCGTGACGGTGGTCGCAATCAGCGCCTCGACTTCGCGCTGGACCAGATCCAGAGCGGTATTCTGCACCATGTGCCCGACATCGGGCAGCACGATCAGCTTCGCCTGCGGAACCGCGGCGGCGAAAGCGCGCGAATGAACGTCGACAGACACAATCCTGTCGGCGTCACCGTGGATCAGCACGGTCGGCGCTGTGATCTGCGGATAGCGCGCGGCCTGCTCGGCCACAGCCTCGTTCAGCGTGGTCAAGTCCCAGCTATTAGCGAGGAATGCGCGCGGCCGCAGCAGCAGCGGTGTCGCGCTGGCGTCGACGTAATCCACGGGCATGGTCTGCGGCGTGAACGCCGCGCGCGCCCCGGGCTCCGTGAGCAGCAATCCGAGCGGCAGCGTGACGGTATGAGCCAGCAGCGGGCCGATCACCGGCGTCGTCATCACCTGGTTATAGGTGCCGACGCCGCCGCGCCACGGATGCGTCACCGGCGCCAGCATCACCAGCCCCGCCACCCGCTGTGGCTGGTCGAGCGCCAGCCGCGCCCCGAGCGCGCCGGCCATCGAATGCACCACGAAGATCGCGCGCGAGACGCCGAGCCGGTCGAGCGCCTCGCCGATCGCCTGCGCCTGCATCGCCGGTGACGAATTGGTCAGATCGTCCCGGAAACTCCAGCCATGTCCGGGCCGGTCGACCAGAAGCACACGATGCTGCTGCGCGAGTCGGTCGCCGAGCGGCGCCTGCATCGCGCGGAGATTCGAGCTCGCGCCGTGGATCATCACGATCGGCGGCTCGGCGAGGCCGCGCGGGCCGAGATCGACCACGTGCAGCACGCCGCCACCGACCGAAATCAATTCGCCCTGCGGGGGAAATTTGCTTTGCAGCCACAGCACGCCGGTATGCGTCAGCAGCGCCAGGACGGCGAGCGTGGCGACGGCGCCGATCAAAACCATGGAGAGGACCCGGGAGAGATTTCGCACGGATGAGTTACGCCGTGCTGCCGCGATTGTTTCGTCGGCCTGTTCAGATATCGCGGCCTTCGACCTTTTCCGACAGCGTCTTCACGAGGTCGGGAAGCTTGTCGAGATGCGGGTTGACCACTAACGCCTTTCGGAACGCCTCGAGCGCACGCTTGTCGTCGCCCAGCTCCTGCATGATCATGCCGAGGCCGGCCAGCGCGCCGAAATGGCGCGGCTCGCGCATCAGCACCTGCTCGATATCGCCGAGCGAGCGGACATAATTGTTCTGCAGATAGAAGATGGTGGCGCGGCGATTCCAGCCTTCGACATAATCCGGCCGGAGCTTGACCACGGCGTCGAGCAGCTTCACCGCGACGTCGTATTGCTTGGCCTCCACCGCGACCTTGGAGCGCGCCATCAACAGCGCGGCAGTGTCGCTCGGGGTCTTGCTCCACAGCGCCCAGATCCGCGCCTCGACATGCTTGGCGCTGGCCTGGTCCGGCGCCGCCTTCAGCGCGCCGAACAGGAAATCCAGACCCTTGACCTGATCGCCACCGACGCGCGGAAGCTTGGCCGGCGGCGACGGCGGCACATCGAGCGGCTTTTCCGGATGATGTTTCGGAGGCGCGGTCTTCGGCGATCCGTCAGGCGCCTGCGCCTGCGCGGCAAAAGGAGCCAGCGACAATAGCGCGGCGAACAAGGCCGCGCGAGGCAGGTGACGGCAGGCGGAGAATCCAGAAGCCATCCGCGAAGTCTAGACGCAGCGACACGCGCTGCAAAGCAGCGCGCGCGTCACACAGGCGTGATGGATCATCGTTCGGCCACCGGACGAGCTCAGCCGCGTGCGACCAAGCTCGATGCGAGCAACCAGGTTGCGCGCAACCGGGTCGCGATCAGCCCTGGCGGGCCTTGAAGCGGCGCTGCACCTTGTTGATCACGTAGATCCGGCCCTTGCGGCGCACAAGGCGGTTGTCCCGATGACGGGAGCGCAGCGACTTCAGCGAGTTACGGACCTTCATGGGTCTTTCCTGACTGTTTGAAAGGCCGTTTTTGGACTGGCCGAAGGTGTAAAATATACCTTTCCCGCCGGCGGCACTCCGCCCGGGACGGTCGGTTTCTAACGAGGGGAGCCGGACCTGTCAATCGAACCGGACGGCCCATCCCCTCAATTCCGCAGGAAAATTCGCCGACGACGCGAACGGAGCCGCCTTGGCCAGCGCGAGGTCCATTTTCGCCGCGCGCCCCCGCCGATGCGCGGCTTCACAGCCCGGTGAATTGATTATAGAATATAATCAATTCACCGCTCCGCCAATCCGCCCCGCCAAGAAGGCTCCAAGGAAACACCCGATGCTGAACCCCGACGACCTCGTCGCCATCGACATCCACACCCACGCCGAGGAGCCCTGCGGCTCGCACCCCGACGACGGCTATGACGATTTCCAGGCGCGGATGGCGGAGTATTTCGGCTCGCCGAACAAGCATCCGCCGACCGTGCCGGAGACCGCGGCCTATTATCGCGCCAAGAAAATCGCGGCGGTGATCTTCCCGGTCGACGCCGAGCGCGAGACCGGCTTTCGCCGCTACAACAACGACGAGATGATCGAGATCACGCGGCAGAACTCCGACGTACTGATTCCGTTCGCTTCGATCGATCCGCACAAGGGCAAGCTCGGGGTGCGCGAGGCGAAGCGGCTGATCGCCGATTACGGCATCAAGGGATTCAAATTTCACCCGACGATGCAGGGCTTCTATCCCAACGATCGCCTCGCTTATCCGCTGTATGAAGCGATCCAGGAAGGCGGCGCGATCGCGCTGTTCCACACCGGCCAGACCGGTGTCGGCTCCGGGATGCCGGGCGGCATGGGAATGCGGCTGAAATTCTCCAACCCGATCTACATGGACGACGTCGCCGCTGACTTCCCCGACATGAAGATCATCCTCGCGCATCCCTCCTTCCCATGGCAGGAGGAGGCGCTGTCGGTCGCGACCCACAAGCCGAACGTCTATATCGACCTGTCGGGCTGGTCGCCGAAATACTTCCCGCCGATCCTGGTGCGCTACATCAACGGCCTGTTGCAGGACAAGATGCTGTTCGGCTCCGACTGGCCGGTGATCACCCCGGACCGATGGCTCGCAGACTTCGCCAAACTCGAGATCCGCGACGAGATTCGCCCGAAGGTGCTGAAGCAGAACGCCCGGAAGCTGCTGGGAATCTGATATCGCTTCGTCATCACGAGCCCACGGGTCGGCACGAAATGCCGATCCGGGTGCTGCTCGCCATGACGAATGAACTTGATTGCCGGCTTCAATCGCCGCCGAAGGAATCGCATGAGTCTCGACTCCGTTCGCGCCTGGTTCGCGCAACACGCCCCGGACATTGCCGTCGAGGAATCCGACAAGAGCTCAGCCACCGTGCCGCTCGCAGCCGAAGCCCATGGCGTGCCGCCGGAGCAGATCGCCAAGACGCTGTCGTTGCGGGTCGGCGAACGCGTCGTGCTGGTGGTGACCAGCGGCACGGCGCGGCTCGACAACAAGAAGGCCAAGGCGGCGTTCGGCGCCAAGCCGAAGATGCTCGGCGTGCACGAGGTCGCCGATCTCACCGGTCATGAAGTCGGCGGCGTCTGCCCGTTCGGCCTGAAAGATCCGCTGCCGATCTATTGCGACATCACCCTGCAGGCGTTCGACATTGTGCTGCCGGCGGCGGGCTCCATCAACAGCGCGGTGCGGATCGCGCCGCGGCGGATGGCGGAACTGGTCGGCGCCGAATGGGTCGATGTCAGCGAGATGCGCGCGGAACGACAGGCTCCCTGAACAGCAGGCGCCCTGAACGACAACGGGGCCCGAAGGCCCCGCGATCCGTCCGATGGAGTGAGGCTGTTACCAGCGGCGCCCGCCGTGCCAGCCCGGCCGGCCGTAATGGCGCGGGCCGCCGTAGAAGCGCGGCGCGCCGTAGACCCGCGGGCCATAATGGCCATAGGCGCCGTAGGAGTTCGGACGCCACCAGCAGCGACCCCACTCGTTACAGACGTAACGCACCTGATCGACATTGGCGGCCTGGCTGCCGGCCGCGTTGGCCGCGCCGGCAAGGCCGTTCGGCATTGCGGCGGATGCAACGCCCGGCGAAAGCGCAACGGCGCCCAGAGCAGCGGCGGCGGCAACAGCGAGTTTGAGTTTCATCGGATCAACCTCCTTCAATTCAACTCCGAAACTGCGGGCAGCCTAGGAAGTCGCAGGTGAATGAGCGCTGACGATGGAGTTCATCTAGATGAAATCTTGGCAAGGTACGGACCGCGTCGTCGTCACCGAAACGCCGCCGCGATCGACTATCAACTCTGGAACCCGCGACGTCATGCGGCGTGGCGTGATCCGGTTTCGCTCCGCCGCAACGACCTCAGGAAGTCGCGCACCGCATCGCCGAGCGTCGTCGCCTGCTGCGCGAGCGAGCCGGACGCGGTCAGCGTGGTTCCGGCATGTTGCTCGGTTTCGGCGACGTTGACGGTCACGCTCTGGATGTTGAACGAGATGTCGCGAATGCCGGCGAAGGCCTGCTCGATGTTGCGCGCGACCTCGCTGGTCGCCGCCGTCTGCGTCTCGACCGCGATTGCGACCTGACCGGTGATGGCGTCGACCTCGCCGATGCTCTGGCCGATGCTGGAGATCGCGTCGACCGCGGCGCGGGTCGTCTCTTGCACTTCGGCGATGCTCATCGAAATGTCGTGGGTCGCCTTGGCGGTCTGCGCCGCAAGCGACTTCACTTCCTGAGCCACCACCGAGAAGCCCCTGCCCGCCTCGCCGGCGCGCGCGGCCTCGATCGTCGCGTTCAGCGCCAGCAGATTGGTCTGCGAGGCGATCTCTTCGATCAGTTGCACGATGGTGCCGATCCGCTCGGTTGCGGTGGACAGGCTGCCGACGGTTTCCCGCGCATGGTCGGAGGCGCTCACCGCGGTTCTGGCGATCGAGGCCGAGCGATTGACGCTGCCGAGGATCTCGTTCGCGGACGCTGTCAGCTCGGTTGTCGCCGCCGCCACCGTCTCCATGTTGGTCGAGGCCTGCTCCGAGGCCGCCGACACAGCCAATGCGCGCTCGCGCGTAGCGGCGACGCCGCGGTTCAGGCTTCCCGCGGTCTCGCCCATATTGTTCGAAGCCGACGACACAGTGTCGATCACCGTGCCGATCGCGCCTTCGAACTCCGTGGTGTTGGCGTTGAAGGCCGCGACCCGGGTCTCGATCACCTGCATCGCCTCGTTGATGGTCCGGCTGGCGATCAGCAATGAGCCGCGCAATCCGGCCGGCAGGATGTGACGATAGTATTTGTCGTCACGGATCGCGCCCATCGCCGCGCTGGCTTCGCGCACGAAGGCGTCGCAGCGGTCGATCATGTCGTTGAAGGTGTGATGCAGCGCGCCGATCCGACCGCCTTCCCGGCTGCCGATGATCCGCGCCTCGAAGTCGCCATTGGCGATGCGCTCGCAGATCGCGCTGAAATTCACCAGCGTCCGATCGAGCCGCAACAGCATCCAGCCGAGCAGCCCGCAAAACACCAGCGCCGCGACCAGGCCGATCTGCTGCAACAGCGGCGCGCCGGTCATCACACCGACGGACGCCGTCAGCGTGGAAACGACCACGCCGCCGAGACAGACGGCCGCGTTAGACAGCGAAGATGAACTGATCATAGGACACATTTTTCGCTTTGACGAAATCGATCAGATGCCGATAGCCGGCGGCGAGACCGTCCTTGCCGTTGCGATGATGGGATTCCACCTCACACAACTGGGCGTAAACCGGCGCCAGCGCGGCGACGACACGGCGATCCGGCACCCGGCGATTGGAGTGATATCCAATCACCTGCCCCTTCGCGTCGAAAGACGGCGTGACATGGGCGAAGACCCAATAGTAATCGCCCTTGCGAGTCATGTTCTTGACGTAGGCGAAGATCTCGCGACCTTCCGCCAGCGTGTCCCACAACAGCTTGAACACGCAGCGCGGCATGTCGGGATGGCGCAAGATCGAGTGCGGCTGGCCGATCAGCTCTGCTTCGCTGTATCCGCAGATATCGGTGAATACTTTGTTGGCGTAGGTGATCCGGCCTTTGAGGTCGGTCTTGGAGACAATGATGTCGTCGGCGTCGAAGAACACTTCGACGGTGGTCGGTGTTACGACTTGTTTCACGGGCAATGTCCGGCTGCGAACGATCACGCCGAACCCGCAATGGTCCGGCCTCGAACAAATACGGGCCAGGAACTTAAGAGTTAGTTCGCTCTAAAAATGCGTCTAATGCTCGAACACAGCATAATTTACGGGATTCGCCGATCTTCCTATATCGAGATACTGATTGCGCTTCCACGACCCCGACGAAAGTCGCAGTACGAGCGACTAAATAATTGCAGCGCTCAGCTTTTGTCTTTTTGCTGGCGACCTATTCCGGCGACGAGCAGAAACGCGACGACCAGACTCACCACATTGAGCGCACCCTCGCGTACCGCCTCTCCCGAGAAGCCCAAGGTGGTGGATGTGATCATACTGAGAAGACCGGCGACGACGATGGCGGCGAAGCCCGCCGCAGCGATGAGACCAATCGTCTTCGGAGCGAGTTTCGGCATTGTAACATCCTGCCCTGCACGTGAGTGGTAACGAACGACCGTCCTGACGCCGACGACGCGAACGCGTCCGGAAGCGAAAACGCGTTTGACTACCGGTAGCGTATCAACGCGACCGTGAGCGTCCGGTTTCCACGATACACCGCCCATGCGGATGAATATGCAAATTATTCGTGATGTGGTCTGCCGCCGCACCCAACCCAATCTTAACATCTGGTTGCTAAAGGGATCAGGCTACCGCGGTCACCCGCGGCCATGCCCTCGGGGTTCGCTTTGGCTGTCATGGATGCTCCACCGGCAACATCGCTGCTCGCCGGGCTGAAGGCGCGGCTCGCTGCGCTGTTCGGCGGCGCGAACGAGCGTTCGCTGACCAATCGCCTCGCCGGTACTATTTTCCTGATCCGCGTCATCAGCGCCGGGATGGCCTATCTCGCGCAGATCCTGCTGGCGCGCTGGATGGGCGGCTCCGACTACGGCGTCTATGTCTATGTCTGGACCTGGGTCCTGCTGCTGGGATCGATGCTGGATTTCGGCATTTCGGCGTCGGCCCAGAAGATCATCCCCGAATATCGCGCGCGCGGCGACCTCGACCGGTTGCGCGGGTTTCTCTCAGGCAGCCGCTGGGCGACGCTGGCGGCTTCCAGCCTGGCGTCGCTGCTGCTGGCGGCCCTGGTCTGGGCGCTGTCGTCGTCGCTCGACTCCGCCACCGTGCTGCCGCTGTATCTCGGTTGCCTGACCTTGCCGGCGTTCGTCGTCGCCAATACCCAGGACGGCATTGCCCGCTCGCACGACTGGATGCCGCTCGGGCTGATGCCGCAGTTCATCATCCGGCAGGCGCTGATCATCGGCTTCACCGCCGGCCTGTTCGTGCTCGGCTTCCAGCTCGGCGCGGTCGCCGCGATGGCGGCGAGCTGCGCGGCGGTGTGGATCGCGATGATCGGGCAGATGATCGCGCTCAACCGCAAGCTCGGCCGCCATGTCGATGCCGGTCCGCGCGCCTACGATTTCCGCGGCTGGCTCGCCACCTCGTTGCCGATCCTGCTGGTCGAGAGCTTCTATCTGCTGCTGTCCTACACCGACGTGCTGGTGCTGCAGCAATTCCGCTCCGCCGAAGAAGTCGGGGTTTACTACGCGGTGGTCAAGACGCTGGCGCTGGTGTCGTTCATCCATTACGCGATGTCGGCGACCACCGCGCACCGCTTCACCGAATATCACGCCGCCGGCGACAAGGAACGTCTGGCGGCCTATGTGAAGCACGCGATTGCCTGGACGTTCTGGCCCTCGCTCGCGGCGACCGTGGTGCTGCTCGCGCTCGGCAAGCCGCTGCTGTGGCTGTTCGGCCCGCAATTCACCGAGGGCTACGGCATCATGTTCGTCGCCGCGATCGGGCTGATGGTCCGCGCCGCGATCGGGCCGGTCGAGCGGCTGCTGAACATGCTCGGGCATCAGAACATCTGCGCGCTCGCCTATGCGCTGGCGTTCGCAGTCAACCTCGCGCTGTGCCTCGCCCTGGTGCCGAAATTCGGCGGCTACGGCGCCGCGGCCGCGACCTCCGCGGCGCTGACCTTCGAAACCGTGCTGCTGTTCTGGATCGTTCGCCGCCGCCTCGGCCTGCACGTCCTGGCGTTCGGGAAGAAGGGCTGAGCCGAAGTCCGCGGACTGGCTCCGAAGGGGCTCCCGTGCTAGCCTCGCCCCATGAGTGTGGACCTCAAAGCCCTGATCGAGCGTGCCGAAACCTGGCCCGAAGCGGCCCGGGACGAACTCGCATCAATCGCCGAACAGATCGAAAGCGAATTGCAGACCAGCGAGTATTTCGCGAGCGCTGACGAACTGAACGTGATCGACGCAGCGATGGCTTCGCTCGATCGAGGCGAGCAGGCGACCGACGAGGAAATCAGAACAGCCTTCGCTCGATTTCGACAGTGAGGGTTGTCTTTTCGCGACAGGCTCTCGCCGATCTGGAGCGTGTCGTCGACGACTACACCGGCAACGCCGGATCGACCATCGCCCGATCGATCGGCCGACGGATCGAGGATGTCATCGACCGGATCGCCAAATCACCCAACTCGGCACCTCGAGTCTCACAACGATCCAATGTCCGGACGGTAGCCGTGATTCGCTACCCGTTTCGGATTTTCTATCGGTTGCGGCAGAACCAGATCGAGATCCTGCACATCCGGCATACATCGCGACGGCCGCTGTCGTCCCCGTAAGGACGACAGCGCCGCTTGCGCTACGCCGCGGTCCAGCCGCCGTCCATCGAGAGGTTGGCGCCGGTGATCTGGCTGGCGTCGTCGCCGCACAGATAGACGGCCAGCGCCGCGACCTGTTCGGACGTGACGAATTGCTTGGTCGGCTGCGCCTGCAGCAGCACGTCGTTGATCACCTGATCCTTGGTCAGGCCGCGCGCCTTCATCGTATCCGGGATCTGCTTCTCGACCAGCGGAGTCCAGACATAGCCCGGCGAAATGCAGTTGCAGGTGATCTTATGGGTCGCAAGCTCCAGCGCCACCGTCTTGGTCAGGCCGGCGATGCCGTGCTTGGCGGCGACATAGGCCGACTTGAACGGCGAGGCGACCAGCGAATGCGCCGAGGCGGTGTTGATGATGCGGCCCCAGCCGCGCTTCTTCATGCCGGGCACCGCGGCGCGGATGCCGTGAAACGCCGACGACAGGTTGATGGCGATGATCGCGTCCCATTTGTCGACCGGAAAATCCTCGACCGGCGAGACGAACTGGATGCCGGCATTGTTGACCAGGATATCGACCGAGCCGAGGGTTTTCTCGCCGAGCTTGATCATCTCGGCGATTTCCGCCGGCTTCAGCATGTCGGCCGGCGAATACAGCGCCTTCACCGCGAAGTCGGTCTCGATCGCCTTGCGCGCCGCCTCGATCGCATCAGGCTCGCCCATGCCGTTCAGCACCACATTGGCGCCGGACTTGGCGAAGGCGCGCGCATAGGCCAGTCCGATGCCCGAGGTCGATCCGGTCACGACCGCGGTTTTGCCGGTGAGATTAGCCATCATCTGCTCCTGTTCGAACGTCTGCGAAAGCGGCGCTGGCGGCCGCTATTTGAATGCATCCCGCGTCAGGTCCCAGGTCACCATGGTCTCGCCGTCCTGCGGCCCGCGCTGCCATTCCTCGTGGCGCATCGAGACATAGACATCCTGCTCGCCGGATTTCCAGTGTTCGATCATGTTGAGGCGGGAGAAATCGTAATCCTTGGACGCCGCCTCGTCGTCGCGTTTGCGGTAAATCAGGTGCACCACGGTGACGGCATTCTCCTGCGCCGCGTCGTGCAGGATCGCGCAGGCCAGATCGCTGCGCAGCTCCAGGGCAGGCCGCAGCGGCGCGGCCCAGCGCCGCGACGTCAATCGCGCAACCGGAGAACTCCAGTCAAACCCGGCCTAGCGCGGCGGTTCTGTCGACGCGAGGATCAGGGTCCAGAACACCTTGTACTTGGTGTTCGGCGCGTAGCTGGCGGCGATGCCGAGCTTGGTGACGCCGCCCTTCAACATGTTCGCGCGATGCGGCGGCGAGTCGCGCCAGCCGGAAAACGCCTCCGCCAGCGTGTGATAACCGGCCGAGACGTTCTCGACCGCGATCGACGCCGGATAGGCCGAGGCGTTGAGCCGCTGCGCCAGAGGCGCCTTGGCGTCGTGATCGAGCTTGTTGCGCTTCGCCATCGTCGCCGACTGCTCTTCGGCGAGCTGCGTCAGCGCCGGATCGACCACCACCGCGCCGAGACCGTTGTTCTGGCGATATTGCGAGATCATTGTCGCCGCGGCGACCGCGTCGACCCTGGCGCCTTCGCGCGCCATGCTGGCGTACATCGACGGCGCCTCGACGCTCGGACCAACATCGCCGGCGCACCCCGCCAGCAGCAGAAGGCCGAGAACGGCCATCACCCCACGCAACATTCAGCAATCCCCATGCGCGCATCGGCGTCGCCGGTCCCGTCACCGGCCGCCGCGCGCGGCTCCGTTGTTGCACAGGAACCGTGGCTGAAAGGTGAAGATAGATCGGGCCAAGCTGCCCCGAAACGACGGCGGCCCGGACTTGCGTCCGGGCCGCGTTTGCAGTCGCCGTGGAGGCTCAGGCGGCGGCGGCGATCTTGGAGGTAGGAACCGAGGCGATCGTCTTCAGAACCTGGAACGCGATCTGGTAGGGGTCGCCTTGCGAGTTCGGGCGGCGGTCTTCCAGATAGCCCCTGTAGCCGTTGTTGACGAACGAATGCGGGACGCGGATCGAGGCGCCGCGATCCGCCACGCCGTAGCTGAACTTGTTCCACGGCGCGGTCTCATGCTTGCCGGTCAGGCGCATGTGGTTGTCCGGACCGTAGACGGCGATGTGGTCGTGCAGATTGTCGTCGAACGCCTTCATCAGCGCTTCGAAATACGCCTTGCCCCCGACCTCGCGCATATAGGTGGTCGAGAAGTTGCAATGCATCCCCGAGCCGTTCCAGTCGGTATCGCCGAGCGGCTTGCAGTGGAATTCGATATCGACGCCGTACTTCTCGGTCAGACGCAGCATGAGATAGCGCGCCATCCACATCTCGTCGGCGGCCTTGCGCGAGCCCTTGCCGAAGATCTGGAATTCCCACTGGCCTTTCGCCACTTCGGCGTTGATGCCTTCGTGGTTGATGCCGGCTGCGAGGCAGAGGTCGAGATGCTCCTCGACGATCTGGCGGGCGACGTCACCGACGTTCTTGAAGCCGACGCCGGTGTAATACGGCCCCTGCGGCGCGGGATAGCCGGCTTCCGGGAAGCCGAGCGGACGGCCGTTCTTGTAGAAGAAGTACTCCTGCTCGAAACCGAACCAGGCGCCCTCATCGTCGAGGATCGTCGCGCGCGTGTTCGACGGATGCGGGGTGACGCCGTCGGGCATCATCACTTCGCACATCACGAGAATGCCGTTCTTGCGGGCGGCGTCGGGATAGAGCGCCACCGGCTTCAGCACGCAGTCCGAGGTCTGGCCTTCCGCCTGCATCGTCGACGAGCCGTCGAAGCCCCAGAACGGAAGCTGTTCGAGCGTCGGAAAGATCTCGAACTCCTTGATCTGGGTCTTGCCGCGCAGGTTTGGCGGGTTGTAGCCGTCGAGCCAGATGTACTCGAGCTTGTACTTCGTCATGCGATTCTCTCTCTTGATCTGCAAAGGGCAAACTGACCCGAAGCGGACTTTGAACCGCGCTACCCGGCGGTCGGCGTCCGGCAACTCGTAAGCATTTGCTGTGCCAGAGTCAGCATTTGCTGCACCGGAATCCGACAGGCTGCGGCAATCTCGCGCAGGCGCGACCAAGCCTTTGTGGAACCTGCGGTTCCCTGGGCTTGGCAGGCAGAGAAATCCCGAGAATCTCTCCGGATTCGAACGGATCGGACGCGCGGAAAAAATTAACCGGTCGGGCGCACGCTTTAATCTCTCAGGATGGTTCCTGCTCGTTCGCAACCAAGACGGCAATGCGACGTTGCCCGAGCAACCTGAGCGCGAGAGCACGGCGTATTGCCTATGTTTTCGGCAAACGATGATATTTCGTTGGGCATTCTGCGCGACGCATATGCGCGGCCGATATCATCGGACCATGTAGAGTAGTGCAATCGAGTGAATGCAACGAAGGAGAGAAGGAGAGACAGTGAATCCCCTGAACCAGACATCCGCAAAGATCTATCAGTTCCCGGTCGGCGGTCGAAGCGGCCCAAGCCGGCGCGAGCCGAACGTAGCTGACGCCGGCTCCCACAATGTGTTGACCTGCGCGAGCTGGTACCACGAAGCAGCGTTGCTCGAAGAGCAGACCCGCAAACCGCAATGACACCGATGCCAGCGACGCCGCGTGGCGTGAATTTCGAAACCTGACGAAGGGCCGGCGTGCAAGCGTTTCGGCCCTTTGTTTTGCCCTCGTCCCGGATCGGCGGCTCAGACGCCGAAAATCGACCAGCCCAGCCGCTTGGTCAGCGCTTCCAGCGCAATCCGGCCGAGATGAGAATTTCCCGAGGCATCCAGCCCCGGCGACCACACCGCGATCGAGGCCTTGCCAGGCGCCACGGCCAGCACGCCCCCGCCCACCCCGCTTTTGCCCGGCAGACCGACCCGATAGGCGAATTCGCCCGAACCGTCGTAGTGCCCGCAGGTCAGCATCAGCGCGTTGATGCGCCGCGCCCGCTGCGCCGACACCACGTTGTGACCGGTCGACGGGTTGCGGCCGTTATGCGCGAGGAAGCGCCCGGCCATCGCAAGTTGGCGGCAGCTCATCGCGATCGCGCAATGGTGGAAATAAACGCCGAGCGTGTAGTCGACCGGATTGTCGAGCACGCCGAAGGATTTCATGTAATTGGCGAGCGCAGCGTTGCGGAAGCCGGTGCGCTGTTCGGAGGCCGCCACCGCCTCGTCGATCGTGATCGCCGAATCCGCGGCGAGAAATTGCATGAAACGGAGAATTTCGCCGAGCGCCTCGCGCGGCTGATGCCCGGACAGGATCAGATCGGTGACGGCGATCGCGCCGGCATTGATGAATGGATTGCGCGGAATGCCGCGCTCGCGCTCGAGCTGCACGATCGAATTGAACGCCGTGCCGGACGGCTCGCGGCCGACCCTGCGCCACACCCGGTCGCCGGCTTTGCCCAGCGCCAGCGTCAGGGTGAACACTTTCGAGATGCTCTGGATCGAGAACGGCAGATCGGCATCGCCGCCGGCCGCGACATGGCCATCGGCGTCGATCACCACGAGGCCGAAGCCCTGCGGATCGACCCGCGCCAGTTCGGGAATGTAGTTCGCCACCTCGCCGCGGTCGGTCCGCTGCGCCATCTCTTCGGCGATCTCTGCGACGGTGCGGTCGAGAAGGTCCGTGCTCATGGCGGCGGAGAGAAAGCCAAGCTCGACGGTAACGCAAGATCAAAGAGGCGGCAGACCGTCAGGACCTGAATTGCGTCGTCGGCCTCACCTGCTCGCAAAGACGGGCCAGCGCTTTGGATCGTATCGGTCGGTTAGAGCATGATCCCGAAACGTGGATGCAGGTTTCCGGAAAAGACCGTGCTCAATCAGGAATCCAGAGCAGGACGACAATTCGAAGATTCGTCATCCTGATCTAGGTAGCGGCCGCGGTGTGCCGCTTGCGGCGGCGCTGCAGCGCGCTGAGATGGCCGTCGCCGGTCGGCTGATAGAATTCGGTGTAGCGATGCGTCGCCTCGCTGAAGGCGTGCGCGTCCGACTCCTTGGCGACGGCGAAGGCGTCGAAGCCGTTGCGCAGCAGAAACGTGAACTGATCGCGGAGAATCTGCCCGGTGGCGCGCAGCTCGCCGCGGAATCCGTCGATCTCGCGCAACCGCCGCGCCTGGCTGTGCGCCCGGCCGTCCCTGAAGGTGGGGAACACCAGCGCGATCAGCGACAGCCGGTCTAGCCATGGCGCAAGCTCGGCGACGTCGCGATTGTTCGGCCAGATCACGCCCAGCGGCGCGTTGCGGGTCGCCAGCGCCTCGGCGTCGGCAAGGAAACGCGCGGCCGAGATCAGCACGGCGCCGCCCGCGGGCAGTTCGGCGTCGTCGGCGATCGCGACGAAGTCGTCGGCGACGATCGCGCCGTTCTTAACGAGTGGCATAGACCCGCTCCTTGAAAGGTTCGACGCCGAGCCGCTTGACGGTGTCGACGAACAATTCTTCCGGCTTTTCGCGCAACGCCAGATAGGCCTCGACGATATCCTCGATCACGTCGGCGACCTCCGCATAAGGCACCGCGGGGCCGATCAGATCGCCGACGCGGGCGTCCTCGTCGGCGCGGCCGCCGATGGTGATCTGATAGAACTCCTCGCCGTTCTTTTCGACGCCGAGAATGCCGATATGGCCGACATGGTGATGGCCGCAGGCGTTGATGCAGCCGGAAATATTGACGTGCAGCCGGCCGATCAGATTGGCGGTCTCGTGATTGGCGAAACGCCGCGTCAACTCCTGCGCGATCGGGATCGAGCGGGCGTTGGCGAGCGAACAATAGTCCAGCCCCGGGCAGGCGATGATGTCGCTGACCAGATTGACGTTCGGCGTGGCGACGCCGATCGCGTCGAGCGCAGTCCACAGCGCCGGCAGGTCGCGCTTGGCGACATGCGGCAGCGCCAGATTCTGTTCGTGGCCGACGCGGATTTCGCCGAACGAGTATTTATCGGCGAGATCGGCGATCGCATCCATCTGATCGGCGGTGGCGTCGCCGGGCGGGCCGCCGACCGGCTTCAGCGACAGCGTGACGATGGCGTAGCCCGGCTCGCGATGCGGCGCGACCGAGTTCTTGCGCCACGCCTCGAAGCGGGCGTCGTGCGCAGCCTTGCGCAATTCGTCCGGCATCGCCGGCAGCTTTTCGTAGGCCGGATAGATGAAGCGCGAGCGGATGTCCGCGATCATCTCGTCATCGAGCGTCAGCGGTCCGTCGGCGATCGGGCGCCACGCCTGTTCGACCTCGGCGGCGAATTTCTCGATGCCGAGTTCGTGCACCAGGATCTTGATCCGCGCTTTATAGATGTTGTCGCGGCGGCCGTACTGATTGTAGACGCGCAGGATCGCCTCGACATAGCTGAGGATATCGCGGCCGGGGACGAACGCCTTGATGGTCTTGCCGATGAACGGCGAGCGGCCGAGGCCACCGCCGACCAGCACTTCGAAGCCGGTCTCGCCGGAATCGTTCTTGCGCAGCCGCAGCCCGATGTCGTGGACCTTGATAGCGGCGCGGTCGTGATCGGCCGCGGTGATTGCGAATTTGAACTTGCGCGGCAGAAACGAGAATTCCGGATGCAGCGAGGTGTGCTGACGCAGGATCTCCGCCCACACCCGCGGGTCCTCGACCTCGTCGGGCGCGACGCCGCCCCATTGGTCGGCGGTGACGTTGCGGGTGCAGTTGCCCGAGGTCTGCATCGCATGGATGCCGACCTCGGCGAGGTCGGCCAGCGCGTCCGGCAGATCGGCGAGCGCGATCCAGTTGAACTGGATGTTCTGCCGCGTGGTGAAGTGGCCGTAGCCGCGGTCGTATTTGCGCGCGACATGGGCGAGCTTGCGCAATTGCGGCGACGACAGCGTGCCGTAGGGAATCGCGACGCGGAACATATAGGCGTGGAGTTGCAGATAGACTCCGTTCATCAGCCGCAGGACCTTGAACTCGTCCTCGGTCAGTTCGCCGCTGAGCCTGCGCTGCACCTGGTCGCGAAATTCGGCGACCCGTTCGTTGACCAGCGTGCGGTCGATGTCGTCATATGCGTACATTGAAGAACCTTAGGCCTGAGCGGGCAGCGCGATGGTGACGCCGCTTTTGCGGATCTGTTCGCGCAGATTGCCGGGAATGATGACGCCGGCGTCGTCGATCTTCACCGGTGCGATATAGGCGCCGACCGCGCCGACATCGTCGGCGACGGATTCGGCGAGCAACGCGCGCGCCGTCGCCGCCTCACGCACGATCGCAGCCTCCGTCAGATCGGTCGACCAGCCCTGCGCGCCAGTGCGGTAGATCACGACGCCGTCGAAGGTGCGGTTCGCCGTCACGACCGACGGGCCGGTGATCTTGATCTTCTGTTGCAGCGGAGAGGTCATTCGGCGGCCACCTGATAGGTCGACAAGAGTTGCTGGAGTTGTTGCTGGCGCCACGGCGCCGAATGCGCGACGACGTCGCCGATCACCAGGATCGCCGGGCCGGCCCCGACCTGATCGACCAAGGCCGGCAAGTCGTCGAGCGTGCCGACCGCGGCGCTGGCGTCCGGCCGCGTCACCCGCGCGAACACGCCGACCGGCGTCTGCGGCGAACGCCCCGCGTCGAGCAGGCCTTCGCGAACGGTCGCCGCGGCGGTCATGCCCATATAGACGACGATGGTCATCTTCTCGTCGATCAGCGCCGACCAGTCGACCGCCTCGGCGTCTCTGGCCTTGTGCGCGGTGAGGAAGGTGATGCGCAGCGCCTCGTGACGATAGGTCAGCGGCACTTCGAACTGCGCGGCGGCGCCGAGGCCGGCGCTGATGCCGGGCACCACCGAATACGACACGCCGGCGTCGCGCAGCGCCTCGATCTCTTCGCCGCCGCGGCCGAACACGAACGGATCGCCGCCCTTCAGCCGCACCGCGCGCTGACCGGCCTGCGCGGCTTCGATCAGCAGCGTGTTGATAGCATCCTGGCCGATCCCCGGTTTGCCGATACGGCGGCCGACCGGGACGCGCGCGGCGTCGCGGCGGATGCGGTCGAGAATCTCGGGCGACACCAGCTCGTCGTAGAACACCACGTCGGCGTCCTGCAGCGCGCGCAGTGCCTTGATCGTCAGCAGATCGGGATCGCCGGGACCGGCGCCGACCAGCGTGACGTGGCCCTCGGCATGTCCCGATTCAGAGCCGCGCGCATAGGCCGACGGATCGCCGATCATCTTCAACTGGTCTTCCGCCTCGGCGAGCCGGCCGTCCAGCACGGCCTTGCCGATCGGTCCATCGACGACGCGCTCCCAGAACCGGCGGCGCAGCGGAAACTCCGGAAGCCGCCCCTTGATCGGATGGCGCCAGCGGCCGATCAGCGCCGCGAGATCGCCGATCCGCGCCGGCAGCATCTTCTCGATCATCTCGCGCACGCGCCGCGCCACCACCGGCGAGGCGCCGCCGGTGCCGACCGCGACCACCACATCGCCGCGATCGACGATCGCCGGGAAGATGAAAGTTGAATGCGACAGTTCGTCCATCACATTGACCGGCACGCCAAGCGCACGGGCCTTGACGGCGAGCGTTGCCGCGATGTCGCCGGCGCCCGCACACAGCAACGCGATCGCGCCGGACAGATCGGCGTCACGCGGATCGCCGTCGGCGAATGTCACCCGCGCGCGGTCGGCCTCGCCGAGGCCGGCGAGGTCGCGATCGCCGTCAGTCACGTACCAGCGGATCGCCGCGCCGGCCGACAACAGCAGCCGCATCTTGGCGCGCGCCATCTCTCCGGCGCCAACCAGCACCACCGGCCCTGCCGCGAGATCGAGAAAGACCGGAAGGAAACGCATCACAGCTCCGTTGCCCCGACGGGGTTCGCCAGAATTATTTTCTACCTGGAGTCGTTACAAGTCTCGCCGAAAGAAAACCAATCCTTTGCACTGCCGCAGAGCAGTGTGGAATTTCCATCCCTCCAGGTCAGTTGCGGGAGACAACCATTCTCCGGCCCGCGCCGCGGTCTGCTCCGCGCCTTCACCGCGGCGGCGTTGTTCCGGCGCCGGCCGCTTCACACGCGCGATTAGCTCGACTATCTGACCACAATCGGCGCGATCGAACCGAGGCTTCGAAGCTCCACTTTTTTCATGCGAAGGGGTCGCTTCTCGCCGACGCCTGATGCCGTAGGCCAACAATAGGAGTTCCCGTGAACCGTTTCGCCCTTGCATTGTTCGCTGGTGTCGGCGCGCTCGTAACCGCGCTGCCTGCGCAGGCGCAGACGCCGACCACGCTGCTCAACGTCTCCTACGACATCTCCCGCGAGCTCTACGCCGAGATCAACGCGGCGTTCATTCCGCAATGGAAGGCGAAAACCGGACAGGACATCGCCATCAACCAGTCGCATGGCGGCTCGTCCCGGCAGGCGCGATCGATCCTCGAAGGACTCGAAGCCGACGTCGTGACCTTCAACCAGGTCACCGACGTCCAGGTGCTGCATGACAAAGGCAAGCTGATCCCGGCCGACTGGGCGAAGCGGCTGCCGAACAATTCCTCGCCGTATTATTCGCTGCCGGCGTTTCTGGTTCGCGCCGGCAACCCGAAAGGGATCAAGGATTGGGACGATCTGGTGAAGCCGGACGTCAAGGTGATCTTCCCGAACCCGAAGACCTCGGGCAACGGCCGCTATACCTATCTGGCGGCCTATGCCTTCGCGAAGCAGAAATACGGCAACGAGGCGGAGGCCGACGCGTTTATCAAGAAGCTGTTCGCCAATGTGCCGGTGTTCGACACCGGCGGCCGCGCCGCGACGACGACCTTCGTCGAGCGTCAGACCGGCGACGTGCTGATCACTTTCGAGGCCGAAACCAGCTCGATCCGCGACCTCGCCGGAGCCGACAAGTATCAAGTCGTGGTGCCGCCGACCAGCCTGCTGGCCGAATTCCCGGTCAGCGTGGTCGACAAATACGCCGACAAGCACGGTACCCGCGCGCTCGCCACCGCCTATCTCGAATATCTGTATTCGCCCGAGGGCCAGACCATCCTCGCCAAGGCGTATAACCGCGTGCAAGACAAGGCCGTGATCGAGAAGTTCAAGGACAAGTTCCCGGAGGTGAAGCTGTACCGGGTCGAGGACGAATTCGGCGGCTGGGACAGGCTCAACGCCGCGCACCTCGCCTCCGGCGCCAAGCTCGATCAGCTGTTCGGCGGACGGTGAACAGCTGTCGCTGCAATAGAGTTCGTCATTCCGGGGCACGAGCGCAGCTCGTGAACCCGGAATCTCTCTTTGCAACATCTCGGGATTCCGGGTCTGCGCCGCTCCCGCGGCGCATCCCGGAATGACAATTTGAGTTTTGTGCTCGTCGACTAACCGCCAACTGCGGATCGGATACAACTCGCCTTGCGACGCAGCGTCATTCCCGGATTTGGCCTCAGCCTCGGCATCACCGTGCTGTATCTCGGCGCGATCGTGCTGCTGCCGCTGTGCGCGCTGATTCTGAAGGCCTCCGACATCGGCCCGGCGCAGCTCTGGGCGATCCTGTCGTCGCCGCGCACGCTGGCGGCGATCCGGCTGACGGTGACGATGGCGCTGGCTGCGACGGTGTTCAACGCGATCTACGGTCTGCTGCTCGCCTGGGTTCTGGCGCGCTATCAGTTTCCCGGCAAGCGCCTGCTCGACGCGCTGGTCGACGTGCCGTTCGCGCTGCCGACCGCGGTCGCGGGTCTGGCGCTGACCGCTTTGTTCTCGAAGACCGGCTGGTTCGGCGCAGCGCTCGAGCCGCTCGGCGTGAGTGTGGTCTACACCCCGTTCGGCATCGCGATCGCCATGGCGTTCACCAGCATTCCCTTCGTGGTGCGCACCGTGCAGCCGGTGATCGAGGATCTCGGCAGCGACGTCGAGGAAGCCAGCCGCTCGCTCGGCGCCAGCGATCTGCAGATCCTGTCGCGGATCATCTTTCCATCGATCTTTCCCGCGCTGCTGGCCGGTTGCTCGCTGGCGTTCGCGCGCAGCCTCGGCGAGTTCGGCGCGGTGATCTTCATCGCCGGCAACCAGCCGATGAAGACCGAGATCGTCGCTCTGCTCGCCTTCATCCGGCTCGAGGAATACGACTACCCGGCGGCCGCGGCGATTGCGACCGTGATGCTGGCGATGGCTTTCGCCATGCTGATCGTCACCAACGCGGTTCAAGCCTGGCAGCTCCGCTATCTCGGACGGGGCAACGCGTGATGGCGAAACCGCGACGCGCTGCAAAAGCGGACTGGATGGTCACGCCGGTCGGGGCCGGCCCGGTCGCGCGCTTCGTCGTGCTGAGCGTGGTCGCGGTGGTGACGCTGTTCATCCTGATCGCGCCCCTGGCGGTGATCCTCAGCTCGGCCTTCGCGCAGGGCGTCGGGGTCTTCCTGCGCAATCTCGGCGATCCCGGCACGCTGCACGCGATGTGGCTGACCACGATCACCGCGCTGATCGCGGTGCCGATCAACATTCTGTTCGGCGTCGCCGCGGCCTGGACCGTTACCAAGTTCGAGTTCCCCGGCCGTACTTTGCTGATTGCGCTGATCGAACTGCCCTACTCGATCTCGCCGATCGTCGCCGGCGTCGCCTATCTGTTCGTCTATGGCTCGCAGGGCCTGTTCGGGCCGCTGCTCGACCAGTTCGACCTCAAGGTGATGTTCGCGCTGCCCGGCATCGTGCTCGCCAGCATGTTCGTCACCGCCCCTTACGTCGCCCGGGAGTTGATCCCGCTGATGCAGGTTCAGGGAACCGACGAGGAAGAGGCCGCCGTCACCCTCGGCGCAGGCGGGTTCGCCACCTTCTTCCGCGTCACACTGCCGAACATCCGCTGGGCGATGCTGTACGGCGCAATTCTGTGCAACGCGCGCGTGCTGGGCGAATTCGGCGCGGTTTCGGTGGTGTCCGGCAATGTCCGCGGCCAGACCACCACGCTGCCGCTGCAGATCGAGCTGCTGTACCAGGACTATAATGTCGCAGGCGCATTCGCCGCCGCGACCACTTTGACGGCCGTGGCGGTGGTCACCATCCTGCTGAAAATGCTGCTGGAGCGGCTGGCCGGCGACGAGCGTCCGCAGCCCTGATCCGGCGCCCTCGCCGAGGGGGCCTTCCAAAGCCCTCGCCTTTGGCGCTAAAAGAGGCCTCCCGAGGCCGCCTCTCCGCGGTCATCGGCTCATTTTGACCCCTGAAACGGCCGCCCCTTGGCGCCCTTTCTCGCGAGACATCCTCATATGAATCGTATCGACGCCCACGGCTTGAAAATTGCGCCTGTCCTGTTCGACTTCATCGCCAAGGAGGCCGCGCCGAAGACCGGCGTCGCGCCCGACGCATTCTGGGCCGGGCTCGCGGCCATCGTCCGCGACCTGACGCCCAAGCTCCGTAAGGCGCTGACGACGCGCGACGATCTCCAGGCCAAAATCGACGCCTGGCACCTCGCCAACAAGGGCAAGAAGCAGGATCTCGCGGTCTACACCGCCTTCCTCAAGGAGATCGGCTATCTGCAGCCGGAGCCGGCGACGGTTGCGGTCGAGACCGCCAATGTCGACGAGGAGATCGGCAAGCTGTGCGGCCCGCAGCTCGTGGTGCCGCTGTCGAACGCGCGCTACGCGCTGAACGCGGCGAATGCGCGCTGGGGCTCGCTGTATGATGCGTTCTACGGCACCGATGCGATCCCGCAGGAAGCCACTCAGGCCAAGGGCTACGACAAGGCGCGCGGCGACAAGGTGATCGCCAAGGCCAAGGCGTTCCTCGACCAGGCCGCGCCGCTGGTCGCCGGCAGCCACAGCGACGTCACCGCCTACAGCGTGATCGCCGGCCAGTTCTCGGCCAAGCTGAAGAGCGGCAACGCCACCGGCCTGAAGAAGCCTGAGCAGTTCGCCGGCTATCTGGGCGACGCCGCGTCGCCGAATGCGGTGCTGCTGGTCAATAACGGCCTGCACATCGAGATCAGGATCGACCGCGCCAACACCATCGGCAAGGACGATCCGGCCGGCGTCGCCGACCTGGTGATCGAGTCCGCGGTGTCGACCATCCTCGACATGGAAGACTCGGTCGCGGCGGTCGACGCCGAAGACAAGGTGCTGATCTATCGTAACGTGCTCGGCCTGATGGACGGCACGCTGTCGGAGAGTTTCGACAAGGGCGGCAAGACCGTCACTCGCGCGCTGAACGGCGACCGCACCTATACCGGCCCCGACGGCAAGGACATCACGCTGCACGGCCGCAGCCTGTTGCTGATGCGCAATGTCGGCCATCACATGTGGACCGACGCGGTGCTCGACGCCGACGGCGCGGAGATTCCGGAAGGCTTCCTCGACGCCGCCGTCTCCGGCCTGATCGCGATCCACGACCTCAAGGCGCTCGGCAAGACCCGCAACAGCCGCAGCGGCTCGGTCTACATCGTCAAGCCGAAGATGCACGGCCCGGACGAAGTGGCGCTGACCTGCGAACTGTTCGGCCGCGTCGAGAAGATGATCGGCCTGAACGACAACACGCTGAAGGTCGGCATCATGGACGAGGAGCGCCGCACCACGGTGAACCTCAAGGCCTGCATTCAGAATGCGTCGAAGCGGATCGTGTTCATCAACACCGGCTTCCTCGACCGCACCGGCGACGAGATCCACACCTCGATGGAAGCGGGTCCGATGATCCGCAAGAACGAGATGAAGGCGCAGCCCTGGATCAAGGCCTATGAAGACTGGAACGTCGATACCGGCCTGATCGACGGCCTGCCCGGCCACGCCCAGATCGGCAAGGGCATGTGGGCGGCGCCGGACAAGATGGCCGACATGCTGACGCAGAAGATCGGCCATCCGCAGGCCGGCGCCACCACCGCCTGGGTGCCGTCGCCGACCGCCGCGACGCTGCACGCGCTGCACTATCACCAGGTCGACGTCATCGCCCGTCAGCAGGAACTGCAGAAGGGCGGACCGCGCGCCAAGCTCGACGACATCCTCACCATTCCGGTGTCGCAATCGAACTGGGCGCCGGACGACGTCCGCCAGGAGATCGACAACAACTGCCAGGGCATCCTCGGCTATGTCGTGCGCTGGATCGACCAGGGCGTCGGCTGCTCCAAGGTGCCGGACATCCACGATGTCGGCTTGATGGAAGACCGCGCGACGCTGCGCATCTCCAGCCAGCATCTGGCGAACTGGCTGCATCACGGCGTCGTCACCAAGGAGCAGGTGCTGGAATCGCTGAAGCGGATGGCCGCCGTCGTCGACAAGCAGAACGCCAGCGATCCGCTGTACCGGCCGATGGCGCCGGATTTCGACGGCGTCGCCTTCGAGGCCGCCTGCGACCTGATCTTCAAGGGCCGCGAGCAGCCGAACGGCTACACCGAATTCATCCTGCATATCCGTCGCCGCGAAGCCAAGGCCGCGCATCTGCAGGATCTACGCTGATCCAGATACCACACTGATCGGTCGGTCCGCCGACCCTCACACGACAAAACCTCTCCCTCGCGGGGGAGGTTTTTTTTGTTTGGGATTGAATGATTTGAGCCGGCGATCGAAGCGAACCTTGCCCGATCACATGTCGGGAACCTTGCTCGCAGCGGTCCGTTGTCCTGCATACGAACAAGAGGAGTTGACGATGAATTGGGACCGCGTTGAAGGCAACTGGAAGCAGTTCAAGGGGAACGTCAAAGAGAAGTGGGGCAAACTCACCGACGACGATCTCGATGTGATCGCCGGCCGCCGCGACCAGCTCGAAGGCAAGCTGCAGGAGCGCTATGGCTTCGCCAAGGAGCAGGTTCGCACCGACGTCGACGCCTGGTTCAAATCCCTGCCCTGATCGGCGCGCGATGCGCTGAACAAGAAAGCCCCGGCGATGACGCCGGGGCTTTCTTCGTTAGACATCCTAGAGCGGTCGTCATCCTGAGGTGCGAGCGTAGCGAGCCTCGAAGGATGCGGCGACAGTCACCGTGGCTCATCCTTCGAGGTCCGGTGCGCCGCGCAGGAGCGCGGCATACCGGACACCTCAGGATGACGTTGAGTGGTTCGATATTTAAGGCTTTTGGTATGAGAGCTCCGGTTCTGATCTATCAGAACCGGAACGCTCTAAAACACCGCCAGATATTTCAGCAGCGAGATGATGCCGATGATGATGACGACGACGCGCGCGATCTGTTTGGCGCGGCCGTCGAGCGGCAGCAGATTGATGAGATACAAGACCAGAATGACGACCAGAAACGTAATCAGAATACCGATCAGCATCGTAGAATCCTTTCAGCCCGAGCCCTTGCCCGCGCTGCAATAACGAAGTGAACGCGCGACGGTTCCACGATTGGAACTGATTGCGATGGGGTCGGCGGAGGACCGCTCAGTGCCGCAATGATGCGGCTCAGTTCGCCGCCACCACAGGCGCCCTGCCATAAACGGCGCGGATCGACGCCGGCGCAGGCGAGAAATTGACCGCGCCTTCGCGGCGGTCGGTTCTTCCGGCGACCTTCAGGCCGTCCTCGCTCGCGACGATGTCGCCCTTGCGCACGGTCGGATCGTCTTCGATCTTGATCTGCGCCAGGCCGAAATGATCCTTGCCGTTACAGGTGCAGCCGGCCACGATCTCGGTGCGATACTTGAAAGCGTTCGGTAGTTCCGAATACGACTTGCCGCTCGACGTGCGGGCACCATCGATGCCCGAGCCATAAACTACCTTCGTGTCGCTCGCGGGACACAGACTGCTGCAAGTCTCGTTCTTGCTCTCTCCGCCTGTGGCCGAGATCGGGAAATAACGCCCGTCGCAAGTCCGGACGCAATAGGCCTGACCGCCGCTGGCGTGCACGCGCGGGCTGTAAGCGCGCGGGCTGGAGCGAGGCAGGCGTGGCGCATAGTCGCCTTCGATGGCGAACGGAATTGCGCGCTCCGGCGCATAGCCGCGCGTCGACGGTTGAGATCCATGGAACAGCGCCGAGAAAAAGTCCTGTGCCTGCGCGCCCGATTCCATGCCCGCCACCGACAGCCACGCGACGCATCCAATCCCGATTATTCTCGCAGCAGAGCGGCGCATCCTGGACCTCCGGTCCGTGGTGAAAGAGAGCGCGATCGCGACAACCGGGCAACGGCTTTCGGAAACGATCATGCTCGAACAAGAATCTTGAACGGGATGACGATCCGAAGATGAGTCATTTTGCTCTAGTCGACCGACGAAACCGAAATGATCATCGCCTGCCGGTCGGGCCGGGCCTTGCGGGCCTCGCGGTTCGGCGACGATTTCGGCAGCACGACAACCCGGGCGCCGATATTGGCGCGGCTGAACAGGTCGGCGACGTCCTCATTGGTGAGCCGGATGCATCCCGACGAGACGTACTTGCCGATGGTCGAGGGATCGTTGGTGCCGTGGATGCGATACTGGGTCGATCCGAGATACATCGCCCGCGCGCCGAGCGGATTGCCGGGGCCTCCAGCCATGAAGCGCGGCAGATAGGGCTGGCGCGCAATCATCTGGGCCGGCGGATGCCAATCCGGCCATTCAGCCTTGCGGGTGATGGTCTGCGTCCCCGCCCAGGTGAAGCCCTCGCGGCCGACGCCGACGCCGTAGCGGATCGCCCGGCCGCCGCCCAGCACGTAATAGAGATAGGTGTTCGCGGTATCGATCACGATGGTGCCGGCCGGCTGGTTGCCGTCATAGGCGACGACCTGCCGCCGTAGCCGGTCAGCGAGTTGCGCGTCATCGCCGCCGACGGCTTCGTCGGGCGACGCCGTCCGGGGCGGGGCGGCCATGATCTCGTCGTCGGCCTCGAACGGACCGGCCTGTGGCGCGGCCGCGTAGCCCAGCATCTGCGCCGATGCTCCGCCAGGAAGCGCGGCAGTCAGCAGAATGGCGGCCGCGAAGGCCAACAACGGAGCCATCGAACTTCGTCGCGATGCGATCCCGGAAGTAATCATGGCGATGTCCCCGAATTTGCGTTGCATCGTTTGAGATGCCGCCAATCAACGCGATGTGGTCATAAGCGTTCCGCGCCGCCCGGCAGGCGCTTGCGGGCACGCCGGGCCGCGGGCCGTTGAGCTCTGGAACTTTCGCGACGAGTTGATGTTAAGCCGCCGAGTTATCGCGGTACCACGCCGCGGCTGAGAGCCGGGCGCGGCACGTCGTCAATGCGATCTCGAACGCAGAAGCTGGGTGGGTGATTGTGCGAAGTCTTCCCGTCGAGCCTGCAGGCGCTCCGCTCCCCGACAGCAAGGAAGAGCGGCCGCCGCTGATCCGGCGAACCGAAATCGTCGCGTTCGCGCTGGTGGCCCTGCTGATCGTCGTGGTGATCGGCCTCCTCTATGTCGCCAAGCCGTTCTTCCTGCCGATCGTAACCGCCTTCGTGGTCGGCACCATGCTGTCGCCGGCGGCGACCTATATGGAGCGCGGGCGTATTCCACGCGCGGTCAGCGCGGTGCTGATCGTCGGACTGGCGCTGGCCGGCGTTGGCTTCATGGTGGCGCTGATCTCGGTGCCGCTGATCGACTGGACCAGCCGCCTGCCGGAGCTCGGCGCCATCCTGCGCGACAAGCTGACCTTCTTCGAGCGGCCGATGGCGTTCTGGCGGCAATTGCAATCGGCTATGGGCGGCTCGGAGCTGCCGTCGACGCCGATCCAGATGCCGCAGATCGACTGGATGCAGCCGACCGTCGAATTCCTGTCGCCGACCCTCACCGAGTTCCTGCTGTTCCTGGTCACCTTGGTGCTGTTCATTGCCACCTGGAAGGACCTGCGCCGCGCGCTGGTGATGAATTTCGGCGGCCGCGACGCGCGGCTGCGGATGCTGCGGATCCTCAACGAGATCGAGCAGAGCCTGGGCGGCTATCTGCTCACCGTGACGGTGATCAACCTGTGCTACGGGGCGGCGACCGGCGTGATCTGCGCGCTCGCCGGGATGCCCAATCCGGCCGGGCTCGGGGCGCTCGCGGCGACGCTGAATTTCATCCCGGTGATCGGGCCGGTCGTGATGTTCGTCATTCTGACGTTGGTCGGAATCATCAGTATGCCGACGATGGGCGAAGGCCTGCTGGCGCCGATCGGCTTCGTCCTCCTGACCTTCGTCGAAGGCCATTTCATCACCCCGACCATCATCGGTCGGCGGCTGGAGCTGAACGCGCTCGCTGTGTTCATCGCGCTGGCGTTCTGGACCTGGCTGTGGGGCCCGATGGGCGGCTTCCTTGCCTCCCCGCTCCTGATCGTGGGTCTGGTCCTCAAAGAACATCTGACGCCCGACGACGCGCCGCAACTGCCCGGCCGTGACGACTGATCGCGGCCCGGCCGGCCGATGGCGGATCGCATCCGGGGAAGGCTATAGCGTTTCAAGCGAAGTGGATGCCGGTTCGCGTCAAGAAAACGCGTCAGAACAGAGAGTTAGAGCTCCGGTTCTGAATCTATCAGAACCGGAAAGGCTCTAATCAGGTCCGTAGGCGGCAAACAGCGCTCAAACGAAAGCATCCGCCAAACGATTGGCGGATGCTTTCGTCTTGCCGGATTTTCGTCGTGACGCGACCGGGTCAGGTCATGAAGCTCAGGTCATGCAGCGGCCGGGCTCGAGTTGCTTGGCCACATCGGTCAGGACGCTGACCACCGGCTCGCAGGCGACCATCGTGCGGCGCGGTGCGGTGGTGGGTTGCTGAACCCGGACGCGGGTCGCCTGGCCGATCTGCTGTTCGGGAATGCGGACCAGCACCGATTGGCCGACCAGCTTGACGGCGAACGTCTCGCCAGCCTGCAGTTGCTGCGCCAGCGCCGCGCGATCGGCCTTGCCACCGCGGTTGACGTCCTGTGCGATCGTTGCCTGATTTTGCGAACGGAGCTGACCGAGATCGCCACCCATCGCCAATTGCGCTGCGCCAAGTGTGCCGGTGACGGCGATGGCGCCTAAAATTCCCCGCACGATCTGTGACATGGATCCAGCCGCTCTTTGTTTGCGCGGCATGATCGCCGCTTCCCTGTTTTCGGCGGCTTGTCAACACCCGCCGCACCAATTAATCGCGTTGGTGCCGCAGAGGTTCGATAATAACTGATCAACTAAGTGTGTGGTTTTTCCGGACCGCTCGGTGGAACCGATGCAGATGGGTCGGCGTTGTGAGAACGCCGGTTAGTCCCCCTGCCCCAATTAACCGGCGACACAGGGCGCAGCTGTGGTGATGCCAGCTGCGCCCTGTTCTTTTTGGCAAGGCCAACTCTTTTGGGCAAGGCCAACTCTTTTGGGCAAGGCTAACCGCAGTGGGCAAAGTAGTTCGCAGCTTACGCAGCAGCGCCGGGCCCTAATCGCACAGCCGCCTGCTTTGTCCCCTCATCCGCGACAAAAAGCCGCCCGCGCTGTTGGCGCGGACGGCTTCGGTCGATCTGCTCAGAGCCTGACAAGCTCCAGACCTCAGGAAACGGCGGCTTTGGGCGTGCGATTGCGTGAATTGCGCTGGAAGAACAACGCCTGACTTGCCACCGCCGAAACCATCGCGGGCTGGAACGGCTTGGAGATCAGGAACGCGGGTTCCGGTCGCTCGCCGGTCAGGAAACGCTCCGGATAGGCGGTGATGAACACCACCGGCACTTCGAACTTCTTTAGTAATTCGTTAACAGCATCGAGACCGGAGCTACCGTCGGCCAGCTGGATATCAGCCAGGATCAGGCCGGGCTTCTTGGTTTGCGCCAGCGCGATCGCATCGGCATGGGTTCGGGCGACGCCGATGACATTGTGGCCGAGATTCTTCACCAGGCTCTCGAGATCCATCGGGATGAAGGTCTCGTCCTCGATGATCAGAACGTCGGTCGCGATCTCTTCGGCCATCTCGCGGCCGGCGGTGTCAGCTAGTTGGCGAATTTCACCGACATTGGTGCGCAGCACGAAGGCGACTTCTTCCTCGGAAAAGCCTTCGAGCGACAGCAGCAAGAAGGCCTGCCGCGGCAACGGCGTGATCGCCGAGAGCCGGCGTTCGGACGGCATAGGCAGAATTCGCACCTCGGAATCGTCGTTCAGCGCCACAGAATTCCAGATCTGCGCGAACAGGCGGAAAAGGCCGACGCGCGGCCCATGCCTTTCGTCGAGCAATGCCGGGTCCTGAAGCAGGGCCTCCAGCATCGCCCCCACATAGGCGTCACCCGACGCCTGGCTTCCGGTCAGCGCCCGAGCATAACGGCGCAACAACGGCAAATGCTCGGCAACCAATTGAGATCTCGACATCCCCACTCCAATCTCGAATCTTGTCTCGGCCGTTGGCTCTTCGGAGCGGCCGGGCTCCCCAGTAGCACTACCTACGCCGGAGCGCGGGGAAAGTTCCATCGAAGCGGGGAACTTTACCGCCGCGAGTGAATTGTGCTTTCAGTGACACGGCAAAACCTTCAAAAATCAAGCAAAACCCTCAAAGTTTCAGGGTACTTGACCATGGGGAAGACATTGGATCAGTCATGAAAGATTTCAAGGCTCAGACAAGCAAGAAGTCCGCGCCTGGCAGCAAGGGCGGTCTCAACCAAGAGATCCAGGCCCGGATCGGTCATCAGCTCCGCGCCATGTATGATGACGTGGTCAGACAGGGCGTCCCGGATCGGTTTGCGGACTTGGTCAAGCGGCTCGACGATCCCCAACAAGGCAATCCGGCGGCCGCCGACAACGAGAGGAGGGAATAATGCCTCTCACAGACTCTCTTCGGGACGACATTCTGGCGGCGGTGCCGAGCTTGCGTGCGTTCGCAATTTCGCTCAGCGGAAATGGTGATCGCGCCGACGATCTGGTGCAGGAAACTCTGCTGCGCGCGCTCGCCAACATCGATTCGTTTCAGCCCGGCTCGAACCTTCCGGCGTGGCTGTTCACGATTTTGCGCAATCTGTTTCGCTCCGACTACCGGAAACGGCGGCGCGAGGTCGAGGATGCCGATGGCAGCTACGCCAAGACGCTGAAGTCGCAACCGGGCCAGAACGCGCATCTGGAATTCGAGGAATTCCGTGTGGCCCTGGACAAGCTTCCGCAGGACCAGCGCGAAGCCCTGATCCTGGTCGGCGCCTCCGGCTTCTCCTACGAAGACGCAGCCGCGATCTGCGGCTGTGCGGTCGGCACCATCAAGAGTCGCGTCAACCGCGCGCGTTCGAAGCTGAGTGCGCTTCTCTATGTCGATGGCGCGGAAGACTTCGGCCCTGACAATACTGTGCGGGCCGTGATCGGCGGAAACGGCTGATCGACGTCATCCTCTCCACGGATCAGGCAAAGCAATGCGAAGTTGGCCTCCGGGCCGCTTCGCTATTGCTGCTTGTCTGAAACAAACTCCCCGGGACATTGCTCCGGAGCCCGCAGCGGGTTCATCTGTTCCGCAGCGGCGCCGAGATCTGGCCGGTGCGATCGCGTTCGTTCATATCAACGACCGTATCCATCGGTGCCGTCAGCTCATAGACATAGCTGACATCCGTGAAATAGCGCTTGGCGGTGCCGCCGAGCGCTTCCGGCGCAACGCGATCCAACAGGATAACGCCGAACTCGCTTTCGGCCCGTCGCGTCGCTTCGCTGGTATTGAACTCCTCCCAGCGAAAGTTGAAAATGGAGTCGGCGCCCTTGCCGATCACCTCCCAGCTCGCGACGATATGCGGGTGCTTTCCGACCAGCGACAGCCCCTCGTCGGAATGCGAGGCGAGTTCGAAAAACAGCAACGACAGGCTCTGCGCCGCGCGGGCGCTCACCGCGATGTCGGGCCCATTCACCGCGATGCGGTCCGAATGCGGAATCGCGCGCGCCGCGAACAGCCCCTTCAGCAATACGCCCTGCCACTGGCTCTCGCTCAGCAGCGAGACGACGTTCGACATGGCATGAATCCGCCCGATCAGCAGCTCGCGGGCGACATCCATGTCCGAACCGCTCCGAAGCGTGCGGGTCACGATCGACTGGATCACGGCGAGGATGTTTTTGACCCGGTGATTGAGCTCGTCGATCACCGCGGTCAGCCGGCGCTCGAAGCCGATCCTGATCTCGATCTCGCGTCGCAGCCTGAGATTGCTGTTGCTGACGTAGCCGAACAAGCCGCAGACGATGATGGTCAGCGCCAGACCGACCGCTGCAACGATGGCGGCGACCTGTTGGGCGCGGACGAACGGATTGACGCGCGCGTAATAGGCCAGCGACCAGTCGCGGGCGCCGAACGTCACGGTCCTGACGATCGTCGGCCCCTCGCCGCCCGGGCGCGCCGGCCGCTCGGTGACCTTGCCGCGATCATCAGCAATCAGTTCGACATCGGCCTGCCGAGGGTCCTTCAGAACCACCGAGAACAACGACATATCGTCGTTGGTCAGCATCAGCGCCGAGAGATCGTAGGAGAAGGTGATGAATCCGATCACCGCCGATGAGTCGTCCGTCATGACCGGCGCGGCGAGAACCACCCCGATCGGACCATCGGGACCGTTGAGGTGCATTGGATCGGAGGCCTCGGGTTTGCCTGCGGCGAGCGAGCGGGCGAACATCTGCCCAAGCACGGGATGATCGTCGAGCGAACGGCCCGGCAGTGCGACGGTCTCGGCGTTGCGCGGCTCGATGTCCATGACAACGTCGACCGGCTCCCTGAGCGTCGCGGGATCGATCGCCGCGCCGTCGGAATGCCGGATCGTGGTGTCGGCGAAACCGGCCTTGGCCAGTTCGGCCTGGGCGGCGGAAAACTCGTCGGCCTTCAGCCTGACCACCCAGCTTGCCAGTTGGAAGTCCGTCTTGAACGCGTAGATCGACGAGCGCAGCGGCTTCAGCATGTCGGCCTTGATAACAGCCGGCGTGCGGAACAGCCCGGATGCAACTCTTCCGAGTAGTTCGCGCTCGGTCAATCGGTCCTGTACCTGGCTGGCATGAACGTCGATCGCCCGCCCAAGCGCAATTCGCTCGATCGCCGACTCCTGATCGTAGATCCGATAGGCCGCGAAACCGGAGAGTAGCATCCCCACGATCGCAACCAGAGCGATGATGAAACCCAGCCGAACCACGCTTTTACTCGATCAATATAGGGAGGGCGCTGCTGCCACCTATCATGATGTATCAGAGCCACAAACGATCAGGAGGAATAACCGTCGCAGGGCAACTGGGACCATTTCTGGTGAACATCCTTGGCAACGCTATTGGCTGACACGAAGCGGCACAACGTACACAACCTCGGAATGTTCCGGCAGGACAGGCTTTGGGCCGATAGGCTGCAAATGCTGAATCAGGCAGTGTCCGCCTTTGGTTTCAAGCCGCCCTTGGTCTCGATGAAGCTCAGAATGCGCTCGAGCCCCTCGTGCGTCTTGAGATTGGTCATCACGAACGGCCGCTCCCCGCGCATCCGCCTGGCATCGGCATCCATCTTGTCCAACGACGCGCCGACATACGGGGCCAGATCAATCTTGTTGATGACCAGCAGGTCCGAACGGGTGATACCGGGACCACCCTTCGACGGTATCTTGTCGCCCGCAGAGACGTCGATCACATAGATCGTCAGGTCTGCGAGTTCCGGAGAGAAAGTGGCGGCGAGATTGTCGCCGCCGGATTCGATCAACACCAGATCGAGACCGGGAAACTTGCTCCGCATCTCCGCCACGGCGGCGAGATTCATCGACGCGTCTTCGCGGATGGCGGTGTGCGGACAGCCGCCGGTCTCGACGCCGGCGATGCGATCGGGAGTCAGGGACCCGGACCGCACCAGGAACTCAGCGTCCCATTTGGTGTAGATGTCGTTGGTGATCGCGGCGATGTCGTAGCGCTCGCGCATCGACTTGCACAGCAGATCCATCAGCGCCGTCTTGCCCGACCCGACCGGGCCGCCGATGCCGACGCGCAAAGGACCGTGATGAGTTGACATGGATTTTTCCAATAATGCAGGCTTATCGTGGCCGATGGCGGCAGCTCGACGATGGCGCCGCACCGTGAGCAAATAAGAACGATGCGGTCAAAGAATGCAAGATACCGTCGACTAGGAGCGTTTTCGAGCAAAGTGGAAACCGGTTCGCCTGAAGAAACGCGTCAGAACAAAAAGTTGGAGCTTCAGTTCTGATTCAATCAGAACCGAAGCTCCAGGAGCATGTCTGATCGACGCGGAATTCGGCCGCTTCTTCGGCGCAGTCCCTTCGCGCCATCCTCGTTGGCCGCCATCGTTGATCTTTGCATCGTTCCGCGGCTCAGCGGCGGCCGCCGTCCGCGCGGGCGTTTGCGTCACAACGTCGCCAGCTTCGCCGCGCGCGCGGCCCGACGCGTCCGCATTCTTCTCTTGAGAGATTCCAGCCGGCATCGCCGCGCGCGGACTTCAGCACTTCGATGCTGAGCGCGTCGAGCTCGGTCATCGACATCGGCTGGCTCTCCAAATCGACGATTGGCTGCCGGGTACCGCTTAAGCCGCGAGCGTCCGACGGAATTGTCCACCGGCCGAGAAAGCACGCCTGCATGTGGGTTGACGCCCGCGCGCCGCTGGACTCAAAGATGCTGATCGGGGATCACAATGACTTCATCGAAACTGCCGAACAACGAGATCGCGGGGCGTTCAGGGAATCCCGACACCCGCCGGACAGCTCCTGCGTCCCGAAATCGGACTGAGACACCTCCGCCGGCCGCGCCTCGGAGCGAGCTATCAGCGTCCGCCGCGCCAGATAGCAGCGCTATGTCAGCGGCCGGCGGCGAAGCGCGCGCGGCCCAATCCGCCGCGGAGAACGCTGCCACAGCGGCTCCAGAGCCCGATATTGCGCGAAATGCGCCTGACGAACGCGCCGAAATCCTCAAACGCATTGCTGCATTCCGAAATTTGCAGGTCAAATTGCGCCAGGATCGCGAAAAGTATTACGACGAGACCTTGGCCCGCACGCGAAAGCTGCTGTCTCAGCCGATGAAGCCCCGCCGCTGAGCCTATAGCGCTCGGCCGGGCCGCCCGGTTAGTCCCACTACGTCTTTGGTTGCACGAATATCCCGCTATGCGGACGCAGCGCGCAATCTTCGCATCGCATTCGCCTTCAATCGTGACGAATCAGCGCACCCCAAGGCGGGCGCTTAGCGGCCGCTCGTCACGAATATCGTGGGCCGGGGCAGATCAGTCGGGGGCATGACCTGTATTTACTACCTAAGCCGCGCTGATTTCCGCCGGAATCTCAACTAAGCACGCTTAAGCGAATGCTAACCGACGCCGTCCTGCTGAGGACGAATCGTGAAAATGAGAATTGTCGACACGAAACGAGTGTAGTAGAAGGGCGCTTCACTAAAGGAGCCCTACGCGTGGCAAAGAAAGCAAAAGCGAAGACTGCAAAGACTGCAAAGACTGCAGCAAAGACGAAGAAGGCGAAGACCGTAGCGAAGACCGTTGCGAAACCCGCTACCAAGGTCGCCAAGAAAACCAAGATCACTCGGCGCGAATACACCAAGGAAGACATCAAGGAGTTGCGCGCGCATTCGAAGGCGCGGACTCCGGTGGCGCAGATCGCCAAGCTGACCAAGCGGACCGTCGGTTCGCTGCGTCAGAAGGCGCTCAAGCTTGGTATCGGTCTCGGCCATCAGCGCTGAGGTCGGCAAAACCCGCCTCGCGAAGCGATCAACGACTGCCGATCGGCGGCTTCCGCCGCTCGTTCGGGTATCAGTCGCGCTTCGCGAGCGGCGGTAAGGCCTTCTTCGCCCATACTTTATTGTCGTGAAACGCTGCACCGCCGTGCGGCGCGATCGAGTCTGCGCTGGTCAAGACATTGATCCCGCGGCCGCCCGCATGTGCGCGGTTCGGGAAGATCGACACGGCGATCAGCACGCCGCGGCGTAGCCCGGCGTCGAGCTTCGCAGTCAGCGTCGTCTCGCCGCGCTGATTTCCGAGCGTCACCGCATCCCCCTCGCCCACTCCGATCGTTGCGGCATCAGCCGGGTGTATCAAAACCGTCGGCGCGCCTTCGCGCGCGCGCGACGACGGCGTCTCATTGAATGTCGTATTGAGAAAGCTTCGCGCCGGACTGGTCGCCAGCCGGAACCGATGTTCGTCGTCGGCATGCTCAGTCACCGCCCAATGGTCGGGCAGACTCGGCATCGCCTGCCACGGACCGAATTTCATCTGCCGCGGCACGTTCACCTCGCCCCAGTCGGCGCGGAAGTGGAATTTTCCGTCGACATGAGCGAAGCCGTCGAGAAAGTGCGCCGCGCGGAAATCGGGCTGCAGGTCACGCCACAATTCCGCCTCAAGCGCCGCAATTTCGCCCCAGCCGCTTTTCTTCAGCGTGGCATCGATCACTTCGCGCGACGTCATTTCGAACGCCGGGTGCCGGACCTCGAGCCTGATCGCGAGGCCCTGCAGAACCTCGTGGTTGGAGCGACATTCGCCCGGCGGATCAATCAGTCTGGCCCCGACAGAAATGTGCTGGTGCCCGCCGCCGTAGTACAAATCGTCATGTTCGAGAAACATCGTTGCAGGCAGCACAATGTCGGCCATCAGCGCGGTTTCGGTCATGAACTGCTCGTGCACCGCGACGAACAGATCCTCGCGCGCAAAGCCGTCGCGAACCAGCGTCTGCTCCGGCGCAACCGTCATCGGGTTGGTGTTCTGGATCAGCATCGCCTTGACCGGCGCGCCGCCGCCGAGCGCCTCGGCGTCGCCGGTGAGGATGCGGCCGATCTTCGATTGGTCCAGCACCCGCGTCGACGGATCAAGCGTATCAAGTCCCTCGATCAACGTCTTGTCGAAGCCGAAGATAGCGCCGTTATTGAAGAAGGCGCCGCCGCCTTCGTACTGCCAGGCGCCGGTCACCGCCGGGATACACAGTGCCGCATGCATCTGCGCCGCGCCGTTGCGGCTACGCGTGAAGCCATAGCCGAGCCGGAAGAAACTACGTTTGGTCTCGCCGATCGCATGGGCGAAGGCCTCGATTTCGGCCACCGGCACGCCGCAAATCGCGGACGCCCATTCCGGCGTGCGCACCGCCAGATGCGCCTCCAGCTCATCAGGGCAATCGGTGTAGCGGGCGAGATAGTCTCGGTCGGCGTAGCCGTCGCGGAACAGCACATACATGACGCCGCAGGCGAACGCACCGTCGGTGCCCGGACGCAGGATGATCCGGATATCGGCCTGCTTCATGGTCTCGTTGTCGTAGATATCGACCGCGGCGATCCGCGCTCCCCGCTCCTTGCGGGCGCGGGAGGCGTGCGTCATCACATTGACCTGGGTCGAGACCGCGTTGGTTCCCCAGATCACGATCAGGTCCGACTTCGCCATTTCCCGCGGATCGACGCCGGCGACCTTGCCGACGCCGGCCGCATACCCCGCCCAGGCGACGTTGGAGCAGATCGTCGCGTAGAATCGCGAGTACTTCTTGGCGTTGGCCAACCGGTTGATGCCGTCGCGCATCACCAGTCCCATCGTTCCGGCGTAGTAATAGGGCCAGACCGACTCCGCGCCGAATTCCGCTTCTGCGGCGTTGAACCGCGCGGCGATCTCGTCGAGCGCCTCGTCCCAACTGATCCTGACGAACTGCCCCGATCCCTTCGGGCCGGAACGGCGCATCGGGTATTTAAGCCGGTCGGGGTGATGGATGCGCTCGGCGTAGCGCGCAACCTTGGCGCAGATGACGCCAGCCGTATAGGTTTGCTGCTTCGACCCGCGCACGCGGCCGATGGTCGAACGGTCGATCACCTCGACGTCGAGCGCACAGGCAGACGGACAATCATGCGGACACGTCGAATGTCGGATCTCGATGTCTGGGCGCTGATTCATTTGCGAACTATTAGCATATTAAGCCGCCACTGAGAACGGTCGCCGGGGCGCGCTATTCCTGGCGTGCCTGGAACTTGCTGACCGCCACGCAACTTCCCGGCCGTTCGGCAGTTACTGCCTCTGATATCAGATTGGGCAGCCCGTGCACCCGGCGAGAATTTTCCAGTTCGAACGGCTCTTGAAGGAATTCAGTACATGGCGCGCGATCCGCGATGACGATCGAGCGCCCGCCGCGGCGTGGTGGTGGGGAACGGCCATGGAGTTGCGAGCCGAAACGGAATCGATGCGGCCGGAGTATTGCGCGGCGTTCAACTTGCCTGAAGGCGCCTGTTACGCTGACGCTGCGTCACAGCTGATGGCTTCGATTGCAGCGCAAAAGTCGCTGACGTCCGTGAATGAGTTCCCCCGCAGGCGGAGACAGTTCCAAAAAGTGGCCGACCGTTCGCCACGTCCAAGCGCAGCGCACTGACCTAACAGACTGTTGAAAGTCGCTTTCGGCGTGAACACAACGGATTCGAGCCGCGAACGAAGTGGGATCGGAACGGGAACGTTGTTCTCTTTTTCTACGGCCTACTAAGCGGTCTTTTCCAAGGTCACATCTTTCTCCGAACTCACCTCATCCTGGCCTTCGAGATCGGCGATCTCGAGATTCAGATTGCGGCCCGTGCGACCCTCGACAATCTGGTCTATCTTGCGTGCGATGCCGGGTTCGCGGCTGATTAAAGCCCGCAAGTCAGCGGCGTCGAGCACCAGCAGCCTGACCCGCGACACCGCCTTCACCGTCGCAGAGCGCTCCGCCCGCTTCAGTACCGCGATCTCTCCGAAGAAGTGCCCGGTGCCGAGCCTTATTCGGCGGCCCTTCTCTTCTGGCCCAAGCTCGATCTCAACGTCGCCTTCGGCGATGAAATACATCGCGGTCGCCGGATCGCCGCGGCGGAAGATGACGTCGCCACGGTCGATCTGCCGCGCCTGAAGCAACTGCATGATATGGGCAATGTCACCCGCGGTGAGGTGCGAGAACAGCGGCACCCTCGCCACCATGCTCCAGTTGACGATGAAATCGCGGCGGTGGATCACATCGGAAAAAGCATTGGCGACGATGCCGACCGGAAGCGCGATCATCACCAGCCCGCCAACGATGGTGACCGATGCGATCATCCGGCCGACGCCGGTCACCGGCACCACATCGCCATAGCCGATCGTGGTCAGCGTCACGATCGCCCACCACATTGCATCGGGAATTGTGCCGAACTTGTCCGGCTGCGCGTGGCCCTCGACGATATGCATCGCGGTCGCGGACACCAGCGTGGCGCAGCCCAAAATCACCAGGCAGGCCAGCAGCGCGCGCCGTTCGGATTCCAGCACTTCCAGCAGCGACCGCATTCCGGACGAGTAACGGGCGAATTTCAGGACCCGCAGCACCCGCAGGATGATCAGCACCCGCAGATCGTCGAAGCCGAGCATCGCCACCCACAGCGGCATTACTGCGAGGCAATCGACGATGCCCTGCGGGCTGATCATGTAGGCCCAGCCGGCCCTGAGCGCGCTCGTCTCGCGGTACGGGACATGCTCCGCTGCAATCCAGATCCGGACGTAGTACTCGATCGAGAAGAACACTAGGCAGACGAATTCGAGCGCGTGAAACAGCGGCTCGTATCCCTCGCGGAACCGCGGCACCGACTCCACCACCGTAACGCCGATGCTGAGTGTGATGAAGAAGATGATGACGCGATTGACGCTCACGCCGACGCGCGTGCTTTCCGCGTGCGATTCGAGAATTTCGTAGATGTATTGCCGTGCTCTCAGATGGAGCGACCGGTCGTGACGCATCATTGGGCCTCGAATGGGCCCCGAGCGGACGCGCCGTTAGACGAACCGGTTCAGGCCGCGGCGAGCGCGTCGAAACGCTTCGGATCCAGCACGCGTACCCCGTCCGGGACGATCACGATCAACTTTTCCCGCTCCAGCTTGGTGAAGGTGCGGCTTACGGTTTCAATGGTCAGCCCCAGGAAGTCGGCGATATCCTGCCGTCCCATCGGCAAACTGACGGTCTTGGTGACGCCTTCGAGCCGGGCAAGTCGATCGCGCCAGCCGACCAGAAAGGCCGCGACCTTCTCTTCGGCGGAGCGGCGTCCGAGCAGCAGCATCTGATCCTGCGCCAGGCTGAGTTCGCGCGTGGCGAACTCGTTCATCCGCATCAGCATATGCGGCTTGTTTTCGATGAAGCGCAGGAACGGCCCACGGAAGAATTTGCAGACGGTGACACCGCCGATCGCATCCGCCGAGAACGAGTAGCGGGCCGAAGGCGCCATCCCGAGAAAATCGCCAGGCAACGCAAATCCGATGATCTGACGGCGGCCGTCGGGCAACAACTTGTAGAGCCGCGCGATGCCTTCGACCAGGCTGTAGACCGCATCGGCGACTTCATCCTCCGAGAACAGGGCTTCCTTCGCCCCGTAGCGAACGTGCTGGGCGAGGCGTTCGAACTCCTCGTGCTCCGCCTGTTCCAGCTCGCCACAAATTGCCAGCGGGCGCACCGCGCAATGCGTGGCGCAACGGAAACCGTCGCAGTTCGAGTTCGGAAAAGCGAGGTGCGGCATCCATTACTCCATGCGGTCGCTAGATCTACTGCTTTGCCGCGCACTGCCATCGAATGATCGCGTACCATGCGCTAAAAAAGTTAATATGTCGGCAAATCGTCAAGGCGGCTTGACACAGATCAAGGCCATTCAGCCTGTCTCCATCGATGGTCGGGTGCGCAATTGCGCCTTTTCTAGACAGAGCGCCAATGCGAATTGTTTCCGGGTTTTCCGCGATTATGCTTCTGATGGTCAGCACTGCTTCGGCGTCGACAGACGTCGAGCGGCGGGGACTGGTATTTGCCAAATCGCATTGCGCGCGCTGCCACGCAATCGGCCGGACCGGCAAAAGTCGATTGAAGAAAGCGCCGCCGTTCCGCACGTTGCACAACCACTATCCGGTCGAGACTCTGGCCGAGGCGTTCGCCGAGGGCATTTACACCGGACATTCGAAGATGCCGGCGTTCGAGCTCGAGCCGGATCAGATCAACGACCTTTTGTCGTACCTGAAGAGCCTGGAGTAACCGGTCTCGCCTCACCTGCGCCGGTGGCCAGACTATCCACGGTCCATAGGATCAACGCTTTGGCGGTGGCGTCGAAGGCCGTTTCGAAGGCCGCAACGGCCGCTGCGGGCTCTGGGTTACCTAATTTGGACGACTGCTGAAACAGCCGCGCCGCGACGAGCTTTCCGCCCTTGTCGATGATCTTGGCGCCGAAGGCGACTTCAGCGACCAGCTCAGCCTCGCGGCCGGCGATCTGAAAACTTCTAAGGTCGATGAGCAACTGATAATCCGGCTGCACTGCATCGTTCGGCCGCAGCGGCGGATGAGCGATGTCGTAGTTTTCGAAGCTCTGGATCAGCTTTTCCTGGAGCATTTTCGGAATGCTGTCGCTCCATTGCGCACCGGCGAAGGCCGGCAGTTCGAGGCCGGGCGCCAACAGCATTTTCTGAGAATCGTACAGCACCACCGTGGTCGGCTCCGGAATGGTGAGTTGGCCTCGGATCGACTTGGTCGGCGGCGGAAAGCCCTTGGCGGGCTGGAGATCGTACACGACCTTTTTCACCACCGGCTCGTTGGCCCCGGTCATCCGCTCGACGCCGCCGAGAATACCATCGAGCTTGCCGGTCTTGTTCGACAGCCATTCCGAGAAGGTCTTCAGATTCCCGATTGTCTCCTTCAATGGCTGCGAATTCTCACCGAGCACCGAATCGACCTTGCGCAGCGCCTCGCGCGCCGCCTGGGTCATGCTCATCCCCGCGCCCGGCTCCGCGATCAAGGTGGTGGCGATTGCAGATCCCGTCAGATCCTTGCCGCCCTCCAGCGCAACCACCGGCACGCCAGTGAGCCCCTGGAAGTCGAGCCCGACCCTGGTGTCCGGCCGCACCGGCGTATCGGTCGCCACCGCGATCGTCGCGTTGACGCGGCGCGGATCGTCGGTCGCAAGCCCGAGCGCGGTAACCTCGCCGACGCGGATGCCGTTGAACAATACGGCGGCGCCGACCAGCAGGCCCGGCACCGGATCGCGAAACTGGATGTGATAACTGGTGCGCGCGCCGATCCCGCTGGTGTTGTGCAGCCAGAACACGAAGCCGAACACCGCGAGGATGGCCGCAAGCACGAACGCACCGACAATGACGAAGGGAGCACGGGTTTCCATGGGCGTTCTAGTCCTGTTTGGGGCGCAGCATCTCCGAGCGCTTGCCGTGGAAATAGGCGCGCACCCAGGGATGTTCGGATTGCAGCAGTTCGGTCATCGGGCCGATCGCCACGATCTTGCCGTCGGCCAGGGCCGCGACGCGGTCGCAGACGACGTTGAGGCTGGCGAGATCGTGGGTCACCATGAACACAGTCAGCCCGAGCGTGGTCTGCAGCGTCTTGATGAGCTGATCGAAATCGCCGGCGGCGATCGGATCGAGGCCGGAGGTCGGCTCGTCGAGAAACACAATGCTTGGATCCAGCGCCAGCGCACGCGCGAGCGCGACGCGCTTGGTCATGCCGCCTGAGAGCTGCGCCGGGTATTTGTCCCAGTCGTCAGGCGCAATGCCGACCATCTCGAGCTTGGCGGTCGCGATTTCGTCCTGCAGCTTCTCCGAGATGTCGAGCATCTCGCGCAGCGGAAACTGCACGTTCTGCCGCGCGGTCAGCGACGAGAACAGCGCGCCCTGCTGGAACAGGATGCCCCATGTGGCGGCGACCGCCGTGCCGCGGCCGAGCCCAAGATCGCTGTCCCGCCCCATCACCGTGATGCGCCCTTCCTGCTTCGGGATCAGGCCGATGATGGTGCGCATCAGCACCGATTTGCCGCCCCCTGAGGCGCCGACCAGGCCGAGAATTTCGCCGCGGCGGACATCGAGCGACAGATGATCGATCACGATCTGGTGGCCAAAACCAACCACGAGTTCGGAAACGCGAATAGAATAAAGATCGGCGAATGCGTCCATCGCTACAACCCGATCGAGGCGAAGAATACAGCGAACAGGCCATCGAGCACGATCACCAGAAAGATCGACTTCACCACCGAAGTGGTGGTCTGCAGGCCGAGCGACTCGGCGCTGCCCTTGACCCGCAGGCCCTCGCTGCAGGCGACGATGCCGATCACCAGCGCCATGAACGGCGCCTTCCAGATCCCGACCTCGAAACTGTTGAGCGACACCGCCTCGTGCAACCGCGCGATGTATACCGCGGGCTGCATGCCGCCGTAGAACCACGCGGTCAGCAATCCGCCGTACAGCGCCGACATCGATCCAATGAAGGTCAGGATCGGCAGCGCGATCACCAGCGCGATGATGCGTGGCAGGATCAGCACCTCGACCGGGTCGAGCCCCATGGTCGATAGCGCGTCGATCTCCTCGCGCATTTTCATCGAGCCGAGTTCGGCCGTGTAGGCGCTGCCCGAGCGGCCGGCGACCATGATGGCGACGATCAGAACGCCGATCTCGCGCAACACCAGGATGCCGACCATGTCGACCACGTAGGATTCCGCACCAAATTTGCGGAAGTGGAAAATGCCCTGCTGCGCGATGATCGCGCCGATCAAGAAGGTGATCAGCACGACGATCGGGATCGCCCGCCAGCCGACGCGATAGATCTGGTAGGTCAACGAGGTCAGCCGCAGCGAACGCGGCCGCCGCAGCACGCCGAGCAACGCGACGCCGAGCGCACCGAACATGTCGAGGAATACCGCGATGTCCTGCGTGGCGCTCCAGGCTGAGCGACCGACCTGATCGAGTCGCGCGATGATCGGATTGACCTTGGGTTTCGGCGTCGGTCTGTGGCGGTTGACTTGCCGGACCTCTTCGATCAACCCGGCGTAGCGTTCGCCGACCCCGACGAAATGCGCGGTGCGACCAGCCTGCGCGGCCTCGCGTGACGCCTTTTCCAGCAGCCAAGCGCCGATGGTGTCGATCTCGATCACCTCGGTCATGTCGATCTTGAGTGATTTTGCAGCGGCGACCTGCGGCGCGACGCCCTCGAACAGCCGTTCCAGCGCGGCCGATTGGCTGGCGATCCACGCGCCGCCGGGATGCAGTTCCAGCACGTCGCCGTCGGTCACTACAGTCAGAACTGGCGCAGAAATCACTGCCGCTCCTGCCCGGCCTTCAATGCCGCCATCCGATGCTCCGTTTGCGATTCGCGAGCCGCCGGAGCGGCACCCTCGAGCCGACAGCTTGCGTCGCGGGATGCGATTGATGCAAATCAATTATCGCGCCCCGGCGCTGCGTAAGCTTTGTCCCTGCAGCGATGATAGGATCGATCCAATGACCAAGGGCTCTCCGTCCGCCATCCTCAACTCTTCGTTGCCCGCGCGCTTCCGCCAAATCCGGCTCGAGCTTGCGCGCGAGCCCGGACATCCGGAAGGCGAATCGCGGATCGCTTACGTGATCGTAGCGCCGCTCGACGAGAACGACCGGATCGACGCCGAAACCTGGAAGAAGCATCGCGAGGCCTGCCGCGTGGCGCGGCAGCGTCCGCAGCAACCGGACAGTCTCGGCCATTTGGTTCATCGTCCCGGCGGCTCTTGGGCGTTTCAGTACGACGCTGCCGCCAACATCCCGGATGAGGCAGGCTACCACTTCGGCGACGAACGCTTCGTGCAGGGCGAATACGTCTCGATTCGCGAGGAAGGCGACATGCATACTTTCCGCGTCGTGGCGGTGAGCCGGCTATAGGTCTTTCCCGTCGATCGAGCAAGCATCACGCGGCGCCGGCGGCGCGTTCCGAGATATTCAAGCCTCTTGATGTTCAAGATTTGGCGGCGGCGCGAGCCGACTCGTCGGTCAGCGGCAGCGTCACGTTGAGGATGTCCGGTTCGGAGTAATCGGTCTTCGCCTCGAAACCGAGCTGACGGCACATTCCGAGCATCGCGGCGTTCTCGCGGAGCACCTGACCGCAAACGAATTTCAGCCCTTCGGCGCGCGCATATTCGATGATCAGCTTCATCAGGGCCCAACCGAGGCCTTTGCCCTTGAGGTCGGAGCGCAGCAGGATGGCGTATTCGCCGCTTTCGTAGATCGAGTCCGAGTGAATCCGCACCACGCCGAGAGTTTCGCCGGTCGCCTCGTCGATCGCGACGAACGCCATCGCGCGGGCATAGTCGATCTGGGTCAGCCGCGCGATGAAGGCGTGGCTGAACTCCTTCATCGCCGCGAAGAATCGCAGCCGCAGATCCTCGGGTGTCACGTGCTTGAGGAATTCGTGGATCGCCGGCTCGTCGTCGGGCCGGAGCGGACGCGCCAGCACGCGCCAGCCGTCTTTCACGACCAGATGCCGCTGCCATTCCGATGGATACGGCTTCACCGCGAAGGTGCTGTTGCCGAGCCCTGCAAATTTGCGCTCGGCTTTCCGCACGAGGACGCGGGCGTCGATCGCCACCACGCCGCCCTCGTCGGCGAGCAGCGGGTTGATGTCGAGTTCGTGGATCTCCGGAAAGTCCGCCGCTATCTGAGACAGCTTGACGAGCGTCAGCGCAACGGCGCCGTCCTTCACCGCCGGCACGTCACGATAGGCCTGTAGCAGCTTCGATACCCGGGTGCGCGCGATCAGCGAATCGGCGAGCGGCAGATCGAGCGGCGGCAGCGCCAGGGCACGGTCGTCGATCATTTCGACGCCGGTGCCGCCATGGCCGAACGCGATCACCGGTCCGAAGGTCGGATCGTCGGCGATGCCGACCGTCAGCTCGCGCGACTTGCGACGTATGATCATCGGCTGCACGATCACGCCCTCGAGCCGCGCTTTCGGCCGCAGCTTTGCGGCGCGGGCGAGAATTTCGCCGACGGCGGTGCGCACCGCATCGGCGCTGGTGAGGTTGAGCACCACACCGCCGACGTCGGATTTGTGGGTGATGTCACGCGACATCACCTTGACCACCACCGTCACGCCCTGCGCCAGAAACGGCTCGGCCCACGCCACCGCCTCGTCGGCATCGGCCGCAGCCAGCGTCGGGACCATCGGGATCTGATACGCGGCGAACAGCGCACCGACTTCGATCGGATCGAGCCAGGAGCGCCCCTCCCGCAACGCCTTCTCGATCACCAACCGCGCGGCCTCGGTGTCCGGATCGAACTCCTTCGGCAGGCTCGGCGGCACCTCGGTCAAGAGCTGCGCGGCTTCGCGATAGCGCACCAGATTGATGATGCTGCGGACCGCGTCGTCTTCGGTGAGATAGTTCGGAATCGATGCTGCGTCGAAAGCCTTGGTCACGGTGTCGTCAGCGCCCACCCAGACCGCGAACACCGGTTTGAAGAAGGAGCGGCGAACCCGTTCCTCACCGACCACCCGGATCACCGCCTTGGCGATCTCGGCCGACGACGTCATCGCGGTCTGCACATTCATCACCAGGATGGCGTCGTTGTCCGGATCGGCGAGCAACACCTCCAGGGATGCCGCATAGCGTTCGGCATCGGCATCGCCGGTGATGTCGATCGGATTCGAGCCCGACCAGCTCGGCGGCAGAACGGCGTCGAGCTTGTCGCAGATGTCTTTCGAGAGCGTCGCCGGGATGCCGCCGAGTTCTGCCAGCCGATCGACGGCGAGAACGCCGATACCGCCGCCATTGGTCAGGATCGCCACGCGCTTACCGCGCGGGGCGCTGACCCGGCCAAGGGTTTCGGCGCAATCGAACAATTCGCGCAGATCGAACACCCGCAACATGCCGGCGCGGCGGAATGCAGCGCCGTATACGGCGTCGGCGCCGGCGAGCGCGCCGGTGTGCGTCTCGGCCGCCATGGCGCCGTGCGCCATCCGTCCCGATTTGACCACCACCACCGGCTTCACCCGCGCGGCGGCGCGCGCCGCCGACATGAACTTGCGGGCGTCGGTCACCGCCTCGATGTACAGAAGGATCGCGCGGGTCTCGATGTCGGCAGCGTAGAAGTCGAGCATATCGGCGATGTCGACGTCGAGCTGATCGCCGATCGACACGATCCCCGAGAAACCGATGTTCTTGACGGCGGCCCAGTCGACCATACCGGCCGCGATCGCGCCGGACTGCGAAATCAGCGCCAGATTGCCCCGCCGCGGCATATGCGCGGCGAAGCTGGCGTTGAGGTTGGAACTCGGCACCATGATGCCAAGGCAATTCGGGCCGATCAGTCGTATTCCCGATTTGCGCGCGGCGCGATTGGCGGCCTCGGCGTAAGAGCCTTTGCCACGACCCATCTCGGCGCTGATGATGATCGCCCCGGCGACGCCGCGTTCGCCGGCTTCGGCGACGATCTTAGCTACCGTCCGCGAAGGCGCGGTGATGACGATCAGATCCGGTACGAACGAAAGCTCGGCCAGCGCGCGAACCGTCTTGAAGCCGCCAATCTCCGGATAGCGCGGGTTAACGACGCCGATCTCGCCCTTGAAGCCGGCGTTACGCAGATTGTCGAGCACGGCGCGGCCGAGCGATGCTGGCCGCGGGCTTGCGCCGATCACCGCCACCGCGGCAGGCGACAGGAGATTGCTCAATCGATAAGTCGACATCCCACCTCGGCACCGGGCAGCCGGAGGCCGATATCAGCCGTTGCGCGATTCCGGGGCTGCCCGCAACCTGTGTATTACAAATGCCCCGGCGTTTCCAATTTTCGCTACCGCGGCCCAGCGCCGCGCGGCTGTCATTTTACCTTGGTGAAACTCGCGAGAGCCTTGATCACGTCCTCGCGCGAGATGATGCCTTCCAGCTTGCGGTCGGCATCGAGCACCGGGATGCTACGGGTCTGGTGCTCGACCATCAATTGCAGCACCCGCGTCAGCTTGGTGTCGGCATGAACATAGATGAAGTCGGGCGTCATGATGTCGCCGACGGTGCGGTTCATCAGGTCGTCATAATGCGGCAGCATCTGGGTCGGGTGAAAGGCGAAGCAATTGAGAAAATCGTACTTCGTCACCAGCCCGATCGCGCGTGAATCTTCCAACACCGGATAGGCGTTGTAATCGTCGCGCTCGAACTGGTCCTCCAGCTCGCGCATCGTCATTTCCCGCGACACGGATTTCACCGGACGCGTCATGTGGTCGGCAACGATTGCCTCGAGAAACTTGTACAAGCTAATTCCAATCAGTCGAACTGCAGTCGATGGCGTACAAAGTGTATTGAGACACCTGATAATCGCCGTTTCGGGCAAATTGACCGCAGCTTTGCGGAATTGAATTGATCAAGGTCAATCCGGCGCCGTTTTCCCGGGCGTCTTGTTATCCGTGCAATTATGCTCGGCACGTCGGCCTGCGGCGCTGATCCATTTCCGGACAGGTCGCAAGTTCCGAAGTAGCATCATGGCAGAGCCGATCACAGCATCAGACCGGGCGCGGCAGGAAGAAGTGTTCCGGTTTGTCGCCGATCCGGCGACGCATGGCGGCGCGCCCGTCACGCAAATCGACACGCACGGCGCGGCGGTGTTTCTCACCGGTGATCGCGTGCTGAAGATCAAACGCGCGGTGCGTTTCCCGTTTCTCGACTATTCGACGCTGGTGCAGCGCAAGGCGGCCTGCGAGCAGGAACTCCAGGTCAACCGTCGATTCGCGCCGCAGATCTATCGCCAGGTGTTGCCGATCACCCGCGCTGCGGACGGCACGCTGCGGATCGGCGGCGACGGCGAGCCGATCGAGTGGGCGGTCGAGATGCAGCGCTTCGACGAAAGGCGCACGATCGACCATCTCGCAGCCGCCGGTCCGCTCGATCCCGCCCTTGTCGTCGCCATTGCCGATGTAATTGCCGCGTCGCATCGCGCGGCGCCGGAAGCCGCCGCTGCCCCCTGGATCGCATCCATCGTCCCGATCATCGCCGACAATGCCGCAGCGTTCGAAGCCGGCGGCTTTCCGGCCGACGCGGTCGCGGCGCTCGATCGCGCCACCCGCGCCGAATTCGAACGCACGCGTGGGTTGCTCGAATGGCGCGGTGGACAGAGCTTCGTGCGCTGGTGCCACGGCGATCTGCATCTCGCCAATATCGTGCTGATCGACGACGCACCGGTGCTGTTCGACGCGATTGAATTCGATCCGGCATTCGCGTCGGTCGACGTGCTGTACGACCTCGCCTTCGCGTTGATGGATTTCATCCATTACGGCCGCTGCGAGGCCGCCGCCGACCTGCTGAACCGTTATCTTGCGGTGACGCGCGCGCCGAACGGCGACGCGCTCGGCCTGTTGCCTCTGCTGCTGTCATTGCGCGCCGCGATCCGCGCCAAGGTGATGCTGGCGCGGCCCGCCGGCGATGCTGTGACGAAGCGTAGCCACCGACAGACCGCGGAGGCCTATTTCGTCCTCGCCGCGCGCCTGATCGCGCCGCCGCCGCCCCGGCTGATCGCCGTGGGCGGGCTGTCCGGCACCGGAAAGTCGGTGCTGGCCCGCGCGCTCGCCGGCCACATCTCGCCGCTTCCGGGCGCGGTGGTGCTGCGCTCCGACGTCGCGCGCAAGCGGCTGTTCGGCGTCGACGAGACCGAACGGCTGCCCGATACCGCCTATTCAGCTGAGGTGACGGCGCAGGTCTATCGCAACCTCGGCGAACGGGCCGGGCATATTCTGAAGCAAGGTCATTCGGTGATCGTCGATGCGGTGTTCTCGAAAGGCGAGGAGCGGCAGGCGATCGAAGCCATCGCGGCGCAGACAAGGTCCGCGTTCGCGGGTCTGTTTCTGGTCGCCGATCTGAAGACCCGGCTGGATCGCGTCGGCCACCGCGTCGGCGATGCGTCGGACGCGACGCCGGAAATTGTCCGACAGCAGCAGGATTATGAGCAAGGCGAGATCGGCTGGGCCGCGATTGACGCCTCCGGCGGGCCTGGCCAGACGCTGGCGCGCGCCGTGACGGCGCTGAAGCTCGACGTTCAGGCCTGCAGCACGTAATGGCCGGGGGCATCCGGCAGCTCGGCGGCGTTCGTATCCGAAAGCCCGATCCGCGGCGGCGGCACCGGCTGGCCAGATCGTGCCTCGAGCCAGTGCACCCATTCGGTCCACCACGATCCTTCGGCGTGCGGCGCCTCCTTGATCCAATCGTCCGGGCCGATATAGGGACCATCAGCCTCCTTCATCATCACCTGATAGCCGTGCGCTTTCGGCGACGGCGGCGAGACGATGCCGGCATTGTGGCCGCCGCCGGTCAGGCAGAAGGTGATCTCGGCGTCGGCCAGCAGATGGATCTTGAAGGTGGAGCGCCACGGCGCCACGTGGTCGCGCAGCGTGCCGACCACGAACATCGGAGTGTGAATGTCCGACAGCGCGATCGCCCTGTCGTCGACGGTGTAGCGCCCCTCGGCAAGGTCGTTGTCGAGGAACAGCTTGCGCAGATATTCGGAATGCATCCGATACGGCATCCGGGTGGCGTCGGCATTCCACGCCATCAGATCGTTCGGCTCGGACCGCTCTCCCATCAGATAGTCGCGCACCATCCGCGACCAGACCAGATCGTTGGAGCGTAAGATCTGGAAAGCGCCGGCCATCTGCGTGGTGTCGAGCACCCCGCGCTTCCACATCATGTCCTCGAGAAAAGCCACCTGGCTTTCATTGATGAACAGAGTTAACTCGCCGGCTTCGGTGAAGTCGGTCTGGGCCGCGAACAGCGTGATCGATCGCAGCCGATCGTCGCCATCGCGCGACATCGCCGCCGCCGCGATCGACAGCAATGTGCCGCCGAGGCAATAGCCGACCGCGTGGATCGGCTGGTGCGGGACGATCGCACGGATGGTCTCGATCGCAGCCATCACGCCGAGCCGGCGATAGTCCTCCAGCGTGAGATCCCGGTGTTTCGCCGTCGGATTGCGCCACGAGACCATGAAGACGGTGAAGCCCTGTTCGGTGAGGTACTTCACCAATGAGTTGTGCGGCGACAAATCGAGAATGTAGTACTTCATGATCCAGGCCGGCACGATCAGGATCGGCTCCGGCCGAACCTCCCCCGTTGCGGGCGCATATTGGATCAGCTCGATCAGATCGTTGCTGTAGACCACCTTGCCCGGCGTCACCGCGACGTCGCGCCCGACCTCGAAATCGTGCTTCAGGTCGGTGTCGTGCGACATCGTCTGCAGCAGATCCTCCCACCAATTCCGCAGGCCTGCGGTGACGTTGCCGCCTTCGGACGTGAGAGTGCGGCGGATCACCTCGGGATTCGTGAGCGCGAAGTTCGACGGCGCAAACACGTCGAGCATCTGCCGCATGGCGAATTCGACGATCTTCGCGTTCTGCTGGGACACGCCGCGGATCCCGTTGGTGGCGTCGCGCCACCATTCCTCGGCGAGCAGAAAACTCTGCGCCATGAGGTTGAATGGCGGCTGCCGCCATTCCGGCCCGGCAAAGCGTCGATCCTGCGGCTGCGGCGTGATCAGCGACCACGGAGGCGCGGGATGGACAGCGGCTTGCGCCAATTGCGCGGCGCCGCGCAGCGCATCCTGCGCGAGGTCGAGCCGGCGCGCCGGCGCCCAAAACAGATGCGAGAGCCAGTCGGCATAAGCGAGCGACAGTGCGGTCGGCGACAGCCCGCCGGTCAGCGGCGCCAGCGCGGCGTGCAGCGAGCGGTCGCTGTCGGTCGACCCGACATGCCTGACCGGCGCTTGCGGCGCTACGGCAATTGGGTTTGACGGCGTTTGCAGCATCATCGCCTCATGTCGGTGCGGGCCAGTTCGGCGTGAAAACGGTCGGGACTCTTGCGAAATCGTCGAGCGGATTCACGGCACGGCATTGCGATACACATATAGGATGGCGAAATCGTCATCTCGCAGTCCTGCATCCAAGCGACGCAACGCAGCTTGCCCGATGGTTAAGGAAGCGTCACGTCGGATCGGCGAGAGAGCATCCCATTCGGCGATTTGGCGTCGTTGACGCCAATCAATGCAGGGGTCACGTGAAAGACCAAGCGCAGTTCTGGCTGTCATCGATCGATGCCCTGCTCGCTGAGTCCAACAGCCAGCGCACGGGGCTGACCTCCGGCGAGGCCGCGCAGCGGTTGCTGCGTTATGGCCACAACGCATTCCATCAGCCGATCCGACAGGCGCTCCTCGCGGTGGGCGCTGCGCCGATCGGTGGCTGTCGCCATCGCGCTGGTGATCGGCCCGCTGCGGACGGTGTTCGGATGGTCGATCGGGGTCGAGGTGCCTTGGCGCTCGGCGCGATCGTCGTGTGTTATCTGGCCTGCGCTGAAATTGCCAAGCGCCTGGTGCTGAAGCGAGTGGACGTCATCAACAGCCCGGCTGATGTTTGTCGCGCGATTTTCCCCGAAGACCGGGATCCATTTCCAGGACGATCATGCATCAGCGCGCCAGCAAGGCGCAGCGGGCGGTCTGCTCGATCAGGTGCTGGGTGACGCCGCCAAGGATCCATTCGCGGAATCGCGAGTGCCCATAGGCACCGGCGACGACAATTCCGGCGCGGACCTGGGTTGCGACCGTATCGAGTTGCCTGGCGACATCGCCGGCCGGCGCCGGCACCTCGCCTGTGGCGTGAATATGATGGCGCGACAGCCAGTCGACTACATCGTGAACGCCGGCAAGCGCGTCGGCGCGGCTGCCGTCATGTTCGACGATCTCCACCACTGTGACGTGGCTTGCTTGACGCAGAAGCGGGAGCGCATTGACGATCGCGCGGCGTGCCTCCGGATTGTCCTTCCACGCCACCAGCACGCTCGACAGATCGACGCGACAATTATCGTCGGGGACAACCAGCAACGGCCGTCCGATCTGCATCACCAGATCCGCCGGATCGGCCAAGGCAAACGGGTCGGTCAGCGGCCCGGCGGCGCGGCTGATCACGATGTCCGCAGCGCGCGCCTGCTGCACGATGTACTTAGCCGGCTGGTCGATCGCCGAGCGCCATTGCAGCTCCCGCGCATGGCCGCCCATCGCCTGCCGGAATTCGGCTTCCACTTCGCCAAGGCGCTGCCGGATCGCAGCGAGTCCGTGCTCGAGCAGCCGCTCGGCCTGATCCCCGGAGGTAAAGTAGAGTGGCGGACTGATGTCAGAGGCCGCGATGCCGATCACCCGGGCTTCGAACCGTTCTGCGAGTTCAGCGGCGATCCCGAGCTGACACGCATTCGTATGATCGCAAGACAAGGTCACCATCATCGTCGAATAGGTCATCGGTATCCCCCCAGCGCATCCACCCCGAACTAACCGTATTGTTCGGGGCATCCTCATTGCTGCAATTGAGCCATGTTTCTGCAACGGGGCCAAGCCCGCACGATGAGCTAGATCAAAGTACGGCGCGTCAACGCCGGTATATTTCGCCGAAACTCGGAACAGGCATTATGCGGGGAACACTGCCATGCTGAATGATATTGTCGTGCATATTCCGGCGGACCGACCGGCTGATGGCATCGTCGGCTGCGCCGTCTCGATCGCCAAAGCGTTCGGCGCGCATCTCGACGGCATCGTCTGCACCTATCAGCCGATCAATCCGGCGATTGTCGTCGGCGCGTCGGCGGCGTACTACGCAGCAGCCAATCAGTACAACACCGACAATGACGAAGCGGCGGCGCGCCTGGACCAATTCGAAATCGCGGCCCGCGCCGCGGGTATCACCCATGGCGCGCGCAGCATCTGCGACACTCCGGTGCTTGCCAATGAGTCGCTGTCGGAGATCTCGCGGCTGTACGACCTCAGCGTCGTGCCACAGCCCGATCGCGCCAAGCCGGGCCACCAGGATCCGCTGCCGGAGAGCATCCTGTTCAATTCCGGCAAACCCATGCTGATGGTGCCTTACATCCATACAGGGCCGATGCAGCTAGATCGCATGCTGATCTGCTGGGACGGCGGACGCCAGGCCGCGCGCGCCGTGCATGACGCGATGCCGTTTCTACGCCGCGCCAAGACCATCGATGTCGTGGCCGTCAACGAGGATGAGGAGGATGTCGGCCAGTCGTCGACCGACGCCCTGCTGGCGCATCTGCTGCGCCACGACCTCGCTGCCACCGCGCACCGCTACACCTCACCCCCGGGCAATATCCACAACACCATCCTGTCGCTGGCCGCCGATCTCGGCGCCGACATGCTGGTGATGGGCGGCTACGGCCATTCGCGGCTGCGCGAATTCATCCTCGGCGGCGTGACCCGCGGCATCTTCAAGTCGCTGACGCTGCCGGCGCTGATCTCGCACTGAGGCGACACGACCGGCCGCCGACGCATCGATGCCGGAGTCGCCGGGCGCTAGACGATTGACGGCACAGCCGTGCCGGAGGAGAGCCAGATCATGCGTGCGCAGCAGATCATGACGGAACAGGTGATGACGATCGGGCCCGAAGCCTCGATTATCGACGCCGCCAATGTAATGCTCGAAAACCACGTCAGCGGCCTGCCGGTGGTCGACGCCGACGGCAAACTGGTCGGCATCATCTCGGAAGGCGACTTCATCCGCCGCGCTGAGCTCGGCACCCAGCGCAAACGCAGCCGCTGGCTGCGGCTGCTGCTCGGCCCAGGAACCTGTGCTGCCGACTTCGTCCACGAGCACGGCCGCAAGGTCGGCGAGGTGATGACCCATCATCCGCATACGATCACGGAAGACACGCCGATCGAGGCCATCGTCAAGACGATGGAGAAGCATCACGTCAAGCGCCTGCCGGTGATGCGCGGCGACCTGCTGGTCGGCATCGTCACCCGCAAGAACTTGCTGCGCGCGGTCGCCAACCTGGCGCGCGAAGTTCCGGACCCGAGCGCGGCCGACGACAAGATCCGCGAGAAGATCGTCGCCGAAATCGAACGCAACGACTGGCGACCGTTCGGGCTCAGCGTGCTGGTGCGCGAAGGCGTCGTGCACCTTAGCGGCGTGATCACCGAGGAGCGCTCGCGCCAGGCGGCGATCGTCGCCGCGGAGAATGTATGCGGGGTCAGGGAGGTGCACGATCACCTTTGCTGGGTCGACACCATGTCCGGCTTCTACTTGAATTCGCCGGAGGACGATCGCTCCGCCAAGAAGCAGCGCTGAGCGCGGCGCGCCGGCCGGCGCGCAGGGGCTTGACAGGCTCGACGACTGCGGCAAACGGATGGTTTGCCGCAGCGCGTTTTGTTGTGCACCGCGTCCGTTGCGGATCGGAACACCGCTATGATAAGACTAAGACAATGAATGACGAAGGTAGCGCGTGACGGATCAAGCCCAATCGTCATCGGAGGCCCTGGCGCGCGATAGGCGGCTGCAGCAGGGCATCGATAGCTACGGCGTGGGAAGTTGGGAATTGAATCTCGCCACGCGGGAATTGGCGTGGTCTGCGACGACGCGACGATTGCTCGGTGTCGCGCCCGACGCACCGGTCGACTTCGACACCTTCGTCTCTCTGGTCGATCCGGAAGACCGCGACCGCGTCACGCAGGCGGTGCAGCGCACGATCGAGCACAGCGAGTACCTCGACATCATGTTTCGGGTCGCCGACAGGGGCCAGCCGAGCCATTGGCTGCGCGCCCGCGGCGGTCTCGTCAGGGAGAACGGCACGGCCGGCTACCTGTGCGGCATCGTGCTCGACATCGACCAGCAGAAGGTGCTCGAACAGGAACTTCGGCTGCAGCAGAATCAGCTCCGCTCGATTCTCGACACGGTGCCTGATGCGATGATCCTGATCGACGGCCGCGGCATCATGCGGTTCTTCTCCAGCGCCGCAGAGCGGATGTTCGGACTGTCCGAGAGAGAAGCGATCGGCCAGAACATCAGCATCCTGATGCCCCGGCCGGACGCGTCACGCCACGACAATTACATTTCCCGCTACAGCAATACGGGCGAGCGCCACATTATCGGCATCGGCCGCATCGTCACCGGCCAGCGCAAGGACGGCACCACCTTCCCGATCCATCTGTCGATCGGCGAGATGGTGTCCAGCGGCGAGCGATATTTCACGGGATTCATCCGCGACCTCACCGAATATCAGCAGACCCAGGCGCGGCTGCACGAACTGCAGGCGGAGCTGGTGCACGTCTCGCGGCTGACAGCGATGGGCGAGATGGCGTCGGCGTTGGCGCACGAGCTCAATCAGCCGCTGTCGGCAATCAGCAACTACATGAAGGGCTCGCGCCGGCTGCTCGCGGGGAGCAGCGACCCGAACATCTCCAAGATCGAAAACGCGATGGAGCGCGCCGCCGAGCAGGCACTGCGCGCAGGCCAGATCATCCGACGGCTGCGCGACTTCGTCGCCCGCGGCGAATCCGAAAAGCGGGTCGAGAGCCTCGCCAAGCTGGTCGAGGAAGCCGGTGCGCTGGGCCTGACCGGCGCGCGCGAGCAGGGCGTGGTGCTGCGCTTCCACATGGACCAGGCCAACGATCTGGTGCTGGTCGACCGCGTGCAGATCCAGCAAGTGCTCGTCAATCTGTTCCGAAATGCGCTCGAGGCGATGGCGACTTCACGGCGCAAGGAGTTGTCCGCGTCGAATGCACGGGTGGCGGACGACATGATCGAGGTGACGGTGGCCGACAGCGGCAGCGGCATCCCCGACGACGTCAAGGCCAAACTGTTCCAGACATTTTTCACTACCAAGGACACCGGAATGGGCGTTGGACTATCCATCAGCCGCTCGATCATCGAGGCCCATGGCGGCCGGATGTGGGCTGAAACCAACAGCGCTGGCGGCGCGACGTTTCGCTTCACGCTGCCGATGGCGCCGGGCGAGGACGTGACCGATGCCGCATAAGGGAATCGTCTATGTGATCGACGACGACCAGGCGATGCGGGAGTCGATCGACTTCCTGCTCACCTCCGCCAATTACGAAGTCCGCCTGTTCGAATCCGCGCCGGCCTTTCTCGATGCCATGGCCGATGTCGAATTCGGCTGCGTGCTGTCCGACGTGCGAATGCCCGGAATCGATGGGCTCGATTTGTTGAAACGGCTGAAGGCCAGCCGGAGCCGGTTGCCAGTCGTGATCATGACCGGGCACGGCGACGTCCCGCTCGCGGTCGAGGCGATGAAGCTCGGCGCGGTCGACTTCATCGAGAAGCCGTTCGACGACGACCGGCTGATCGGCATGATCGAGACCTCCCTGAAACTGGCCGGCGAAGAGGCCAAGAGCGAAGCGGTGTCGCAAGATATCGTGGCGCGAATCCAGTCGCTCAGCCCGCGCGAGCTTCAGGTGATGGAGGGGCTGATCGCCGGAATGTCGAACAAGGCGATCGCCCGCGAGTTCGATATCAGCCCGCGTACCATCGAAGTCTACCGCGCCAACGTCATGACCAAGATGCAGGCCAGCAGCCTGTCGGAACTTGTCCGGATGGCGATGCGTGGCGGCGTGATCAAGGATTGAGGCAGATCAACCTGCTTCGTACGCCGGCGCCTATTCTCGCGACCATGAGAAAATTGCAGCTGGGCCGGGTGCGTGGAATCAATTGATGACCTCCGCGCCGGTAAAAACTGTTGTCTATGTGGTTGACGACGATCAGGGCGTACTCGGATCTCTGCGGTTTCTGCTGGAAACCGACGGGTTCGCGGTTCGCACTTTTCGGAGCGGGCCAGCCTTACTCGACTCGCTCGATGACGGGCGAGCCGACTGCATCGTCGTGGACTACAAGATGCCGGGCATGAATGGCATCGACCTCGCGCTGAAGCTCCGCGATCGCAAGGTCAAGACTCCGGTAGTCATGATCACCGGATACCCGGATGAGAGCATTTCCAGCCGCGCCGCCGCCGCCGGCGTGCGCCACGTGGTGCTGAAGCCGCATCTGGAAGAGAGCCTGGCCTCTCATATCCGCGGCGCGCTACAGGGCAGCGACGCCTCGGCGTGAATCGCCGCAACGCCCTCCCCGACTTCCAAGCCATTGAAGAATTTCGGCTTTATTTTATCAGCCGGCGGCCACGCCGCCTCCGTAAAACTACTTAGGTAGACCTCCTTAAGATAAGGGGCGAAATTTCTCACCTGAGAATTCTTCAATACAACCTGGCCATCCGATCCCGATACCCGTTAGGAGATGGCAAGATGCTGAACCAGTCGCTCAGGGCACATACCGCCGCCAAGGCTCCGGTTGACCCTTCCTGTTCCCCGGCGGTTCAGTTTTTTGCAACTACGGGCCATGCCGGGCTGATTGCCTCGGAGTTTTCCTACAAAAAGGAAGAGGAAATCTACGGCGAGGACGAGCCGTCGGAATACGTCTATCAAGTTGTGTCGGGCGCCGTCCGCAGCTACAAGCTGCTGTCAGATGGCCGCCGTCAGATCGGCGCTTTCTATCTTGCCGGTGACGTGTTCGGGCTGGAATCGGGACCGACCCATCGCCTCACCGCGGAAGCCATCGTCGACACCACCGTCCGCCTGCTGAAGCGCCGCAGCCTCGAACAGGCCGCCGCCACCGACGTTCATGTCGCCCGCAGCCTGTGGTCGATGACCGCCGGCGAGCTGCGCCACGCCGAAGACCACATGCTGCTGCTCGGCCGCAAGAATGCGATGGAGCGCGTCGCCAACTTCCTGCTGGAAATGGACCGCCGCCTCGCCGTCGCGGGCATGATGGCGCTGCCGATGTGCCGCCGCGATATCGGCGACTATCTCGGCCTCACCCTCGAAACCGTGTCGCGCGCGCTGTCGCAGCTGCAGAGCCAGGGCATTCTCGGTTTCTCCGGCGCCCGCCAGATCGAGCTGCGCAATCGCCAGCAGCTCCGCAATCTGGACGCCTGATCGCAGACGCCTACCGACCGACGGCAACGTCGCCAACGGTCGGCGGGCCTACATCACTCTCGACGGATCGGCCGCCAGCAATGGCGGCCTTTTTGCTGCAGATAGAAGCCGATGGCGCGAGCAGGTCTTCGCAAAAATCAAAAGAATTTTCTACCAGAAACCACAATACCTGAAGAATGAACTCGTCACAGGCGCAAATTCCCCGCCTGATAGATTTTTATTTCAATCGACCGATTGACTTGGACGGGGCGCCCCGACCTGATGGACGCTCCGGCGGACCTTCGCATCGACCCCAGAAGGGCAAGGCGCAGGGCAGCTTTGCCGTTCTCAATCGAAGGACCTTGTCATGACCCAGAAACTTCATCCTGAAACCCTCGCTCTGCACGCAGGCTGGCGCGCCGATCCTTCGACCGGCTCGGTTGCAGTGCCGATCTTTCAGACCACGTCGTATCAGTTCAACAACACCGAGCACGCGGCCAACCTGTTCGCGCTGAGGGAGCTCGGAAACATCTACACCCGCATCGGCAACCCGACGACCGACGTGCTCGAAAAGCGCGTCGCGGCGCTGGAAGGCGGCGTCGCCGCGCTCGCGGTCGCATCGGGCCAAGCGGCCTCCGCCCTTGCTCTGCAGAACCTCGCCCGGGTCGGCGACAACATCGTCAGTTCGACCGATCTCTACGGCGGCACCTGGAATCTGTTCGCCAACACGCTGAAGGACCAGGGCATCGAAGTCCGCTTCGTCGACCCGTCCGATCCGGAAGCGTTCGAACGGGCCACCGACGACCGCACTCGCGCCTATTACGCCGAGACGCTGCCAAACCCGAAGCTCGCGGTGTTTCCGATCGCCGAAGTCGCCGCGATCGGCCGCAAGCATGGCATCCCGCTGATCGTCGACAACACCGCGGCGCCGCTGCTGGTGAAGCCGCTCGAGCACGGCGCCGCGATCGTGGTGTATTCGGCGACCAAATATCTCGGCGGCCACGGCACCTCGATCGGCGGCCTGATCGTCGACGGCGGCAATTTCGAATGGGATAAATTCCCGCAGCGTCAGCCGGCGCTCAACACCCCGGACCCGAGCTATCACGGCGCGGTCTGGGTGGAGGCGGTGAAGCCGATCGGTCCGGTCGCCTACATCATCAAGGCGCGCACCACGCTGCTGCGTGACATCGGCTCGGCGCTGTCGCCGTTCAACGCCTTCCAGATCCTGCAGGGCCTGGAAACGCTGCCGCTGCGGATCGAGCGTCATGTGCAGAACGCGCAGGCGGTCGCCGATTATCTCGAAAAGCGGCCCGAGATCGTCAAGGTGATCCACCCGTCGAAGCAGACCGGAATCGCCCGCGAACGCGCCGACAAATATCTCAAGGGCAAGTTCGGCGGCCTGGTCGGCTTCGAACTCGCCGGCGGCCTCGACGCTGGACGCAAGTTTATCGACGCGCTGCAGTTACTGTATCACGTCGCCAATATCGGCGACGCCCGAAGCCTCGCGATCCATCCGGCGACGACAACCCACTCGCAGCTCTCCACCGAGGACCAACTCGCGACCGGCGTCACGGACGGCTATGTGCGGCTGTCGGTCGGCCTCGAGCACATCGACGACATCATCGCCGATCTGGAACGCGGCCTCGCCGCAGGGCGGCTCGCCAAAGCGGCTTGACGCGACCATCAGGTGGGTTGCGCGCTTCGCGCCAACCCACCTGATGGTGTGATCACGGCGCCAGCGTCGCCCGCACGACGTCGATCAGAACCGCCGGCGCGACGCCGAACAATACGATCAGCACCACGCACACCGCCAGAAGCCCCTGGTCGAGCCGCGGCAACGGCTCTGCCTCGGGGCTCGACTGGCCGAAGAACGGCGCGGTGAAGAACCGCGCGTAGTAATAAAAGCCGAGCGAGGAACCGGCGACCACGATCGCCAGCAGCGTCCACAAACCGCCATCGACCAGCACGCGCAACAGATACAGCTTGGCGATGAAGCCGCCCGCGGCCGGCAAGCCCGCCAGCGACAGCAAGGACAACGACAGCGCGATCGCCTCCAGCGGTCGCCTTCTGATCAGCCCATGCAGATCCGGCAACGTCGGCGCGCGGCCGAGCGCCGCCGACACGCATAACGCGCCCAGCATCGCCGGCGCATAGATGCCGAGATAGAACAGCACCGCCTCGCCGGCGCGCGGCGCGCCCGACGCCAGGATCAGCGCGATGTAGCCGGAATGCGCGATGGTCGAATAGCCGAGCATCCGCGGCAATTGCGGCTGGCGCAGCGCCAACAGATTACCGACCAGGACCGAAGCGGCGCCCAGCGCTGCGAGCCCGCTGCTCCAGACCGGCTCCGGCAGATGCGCGGTGAGGAACAGTCGCAGGATGACGATCGCCACCGCCGCTTTCGACACCACGCCGGCCAGCGCCGCGGCGCTCGCGGGCGAGGCCTCGAAGGCGTCAGGCGTCCACATATGAAACGGCGCCAGCGAGAATTTGAATGCGAGGCCGGCCAGGAGCAGCGCGGTCCCGAACGCAGCCAGAGCGCCGTGGCCTGTCCAGCCGACGAAATCGAGCGCGCCGGTCTCGGCGTAGATCAGCGCAATGCCGAGCAACAGAGCCGACGACGCGAGCCCGCTCATCACCAGAAACTTGTAGGCTGCCTCCAGCCCCTGCCGCGAAAGCCGGAACGCAAACAGCGCGATCAGCGACAGGCTGACGATCTCGATGCCGAGAAAAAGTGTTGCGGCATGGCCGGCGCCGGCCAGCGTGGCCGCGCCGAGCGCGACCAAGACCAGCAGAGAGGGCGCCTCTTTCGCCGGCACGCCGGTGCGCAGGAAGACCAGAGCGCCGAGCGAAGAAAGGCAGGCATAGGCGATACCGAACCGCGCCATGCCGTCGTCCGTGAACAGCGCACCGAGCGGCGCCGCCGGTGCGCCGACCCGCAGCAACACCAGCGCCAAAGCGGCGAGCAGGCCAACGCCGGCGGCGGCTTGGGCGGCTTCAAGACGCGCCAGCGGCACAAGCATCATCGCCGCGACCGCGGCGATCGCCAGCACAATGAGCGGCAAGAGCGCGACGAACTGGGCTGCGGTCATGGCCGAGGCAGCACCAGCGCGGCCTTGATGGCCGGTTCGAGCAGCGCCAGCAGGCCCTGCGGGTAAAGCCCGATGATCAAGGTGGCGAGGCTCATCACCAGCACCGGCCAATATTCGCGCCAGTTGAGATCGGCGAGCGGCGCGTTGGTCCGCGGCACGCCGAACACCAGCCCCTTCAGCAGCCGCGTCGCGTAGATCACCGAGACCACCAGCGTTGACAGCGCCAGCAGCGCGAACACCCAGTTGACCTGGAAGATGCCCACCACGATCAGCGCCTCGCCGACAAAGTTCGCGGTGCCGGGCAGCGCCAGCAGCGCAGAGCAGAACAGCGCGAAAGCCGCAGCGAAACGCGGCGCGAGCTGTTGCAGACCGCCGAGCTGGCGCAGATCGCGCGTGTGGGTGCGCTCGTAGAGCGCGCCGATCAGCAAAAACAGAGCCGAGGCCGAGAACGAATGCGCGATCATCTCGACCGCAGCGCCGGCCAGCGCATACTGCACGCCGGCTGAGATGCCCATCAGCACGATCGACATATGCGCGATCGAGGTGTAGGCGACCAGCCGCTTGGCGTCGTTCTGGCCGCAGGCGACGAAGCCGCCGTACAGCGCGCCGGCCGCGCCGAGCGCGATGCCGTAGGGCGCCACAGCCTCCAGGCCTTGCGGAAACAGCATCGGCGCGAACCGGAACAGGCCGTAGGCGCCGGTCTTCAGCAGCACGCCCGCAAGCAGGATCGAGCCTGCGGTCGGGGCCAGCGTATGAGCCTCAGGCAGCCAGGCGTGGAACGGCGGCACCGACAGCTTGACCAGGAAGGCGAGCGAAAAGCCGAGCAGCATCCAGACCTGCACCGACGTGCTGAGCTTCATCTCCGCAAGTTCGAAGGCGTTGAAGGTCATGTGGTCGGCCATCGACGCCAGCGCGAACGACGCCGCCAGCAGTCCAAATCCCGCGACCGCGTTGAAGATCAGGAATTTCAGCGCTGCGCCTTCGCGGTCGCCATGGCCCCACACCGCGATCAGTGTGAACGCCGGCACCAGCATCGCTTCCCAGAAGAACGCGAAGATCAAGAGGTCGAACGACAGGAACACGCCGATCGTCGCAGCCACGGTCCAGCACAGGCTGGCGTGAAACAGCCCGGACTGGGTGCGGATCTCCGACCACGACGCCATCACCGAAATGATGCCGAGTCCGGCGGCGATGGCGATCAGGGCCGCCGACAGCCCGTCCATCGCGAAGTCGAGCGAAATGCCGAACGACGGCACCCACGGATAGGAGACTTTCGCGTACCAACGGCCATCGTCGGCGCCGGCGACGATCGCGGCGAGCAGCACGAGCATCAACGCAAAGGTCGCGATCGTGACCCATCGTTCGCGCTCGCCGCGTCCCGCGATGAAGAATGCGACGAGGCCGCCAATGGCCGGTAGCAGAATGAGCGCAATCAGCGCCATGACGTCCCCCAGGCAAACAACAGAAGTCCTACGCAACCGAGCGCAATCCAGAGCGAGTGATCGCGAACGCGGCCGGTCTGTATCCGCCGCGCCTGTGCCCAGGCATGGCCGAAACCGCCCGCGAAGCCCATCCAGGCCCGATCGATCTGATCGGGACTGAAGCGCGCGACGAAACTGCCGACGAACACCCGCGCGACGGCAATCAGAATCCGTCCGACCGGATCGCCGGAGACGAGACGCACCATTGGCGTCTGCCCGTCGGTCACGCGCGCGATGAAATCCGGCTTCGTTGCGTCTACGCCGAAGGCGCGCGCGGCCGGATCGTCGGCTACCGTTCCGGGCACGTCAATGCCCTCGCGGCGCAGCGCCGCGGCTTGTGCGACTGCTTCGGTGCCTTCAGCGTTACCGAGTACCGTGGCGACGTGCCGGAAGCGCCGCACGAAGTAGTAATAGTACAAGATCTCGATCCGGAATGCGCGGACGTGCCGCAACCGGGCCGCGATCCGCTCGAGCTCACGCGGATTGCGGACGAATCGTCGCGCGAGCAACACGCCGAGGATCGGCGCGGCGGCGCCGAGCAGCGCCAGCAACAGCGGAATGTCCTCCGGCGGGCCGCCGGCGAAACTGATCAGCGCACCGACCGACAAGCCGCCGACCACCGCCACCGTGGCCAGCACGACGAGCGGCACCAGCACCGCGAGGCCGCCCCAGGGCGGCGCTGCGAGATCGGCGGACTGACTGCCGGCGATGAACACGACGCGGAAGGCATAGGTGGCGGTCAGCATCGCCGCAATCGCGGCGAGCAACCACAGCGGCACGCCCCACGGTCCGCTGCTCCACACCGCGGCGAGCACCGCTTCCTTGGAGTACCAGCCGGCGGTGATCACCGGCAGGCCAGCCAGCGACGCGGCGCCGATCGCGAAGCTCCAGAACGCCCAGGGCTGACGATAGCGCGCACCGCGCAGCGCCTCGATCGCGGTCGAGCCGCCCGAGGCATGGCTCATCACGCCGGCGCTGAGGAACAGCAGCGATTTGAACGCGGCGTGGATCGCGAAATGCGCCAGCGCCACCGCCGGCGCACCGAGCCCGAGCGCCAGCACCATGAAGCCGATCTGGCTCATCGTGGAGAAGGCCAGCAGCTTCTTGATGTCGGGCTGGATCACCGCGATCAGCGCGCCAAACGCCGCGGTCAGGATGCCGAGCATCGCCACCATGGCGGAGATTTCCGGCGCCGCGGCGAACAGCGGCGCGAGCCGCGCGAGCAGGATCACGCCGGCAGCCACCATGGTCGCGGAATGCAGCAGCGCCGACACCGGCGTCGGGCCCGCCATCGCGCTCGGCAACCAGGTGTGAAACGGAAACTGCGCCGATTTGCCGAGTGCGCCGAGCGCGATCAGGCCGGCGATCGGCGCCAGCCGCCACGGGTCGATCGACGGCACCGCGGCGAGCATGCCGTCGAGCCGCGTGGTGCCGGCGGAGAGGAACAGCATCATCAGGCCGGCCAGCAGCATGGTGTCGGCGATGCGCGTGGTGATCAGCGCCTTGCGCCCGGCCGACACCGCCTTCGGCAGCTTGGTGTAGAAAGCGATCAGCATGAAGCTGCACAGGCCGATGGTTTCCCAGCCGAGGAACAGCAGGATGACATCGCCGGCGAACACCACCGCCAGCATGCCGGCGAGAAACAGATTCATCAGCGCGAAGTAACGGCGCAGCTCGGGCAGCGGTTCGGAGCCCATATAGGCGCCGGAATAGATCAGCACCAGCGCGGCGACCACCGCGACGGTGCCGCCGGTGACCATGCTGAGCGGATCGAGCGACATCGCGATTTGCGCGACGAAAACGCCGACGTCGATCGACAGGATCGGCGCCACTGCGCCAGACACGCAGGCGCCGTCGAGGCAGGACAGCGCGACCGGCGCGAACAGAATTGCCGGCAGCACCGCTGCGCCGACGCCGATCGCAATGACGACGGCGCGCGACAGCGTCGCCGGCGTCAGCGACAGCACGATGAAGCCAACCAGCGCCGGCACCGGCACGAAGGGAAGCAAGCTGATCATGCTCATCCCTTCATCCCACTGATAACGTCGCTGTCGTCGCTGCCGGCGATGCGGCGGATGCGCAGAAACAAAGCGAGCCCGACCGCGACCTCGGCCGCGGCGAGCGTCAGCACCAGAATGAACATCCCCTGCCCTTGCGGATCGGCATGATAGGCGCCGGCGGCGACGAAGCCGAGTGCCGGGCCGCTCAACGCGACTTCCAGCGCGACCAGCTGAAACATGATGCCGCGCCGCGCCAGCACGCCGAACAGCCCGATGGCGAACAGGCCGGCGGCGAGGATCATCATCGCGATCAGGTCGGAACCGGTCATGGGCGGCTCCTCGGGGTGCGGTCGCTGCGGCCGATATGACGAACGCCGATCAGGCCGGCGAGCAGCAGCAGCGAGGCGAGTTCGACCGCCAGCGCCCACGGCCCGAACAGCAGACGCCCGACCTGCTGCGCCGACACCGGCGCGGCGGCGGTGTTGGCCGCGATGCCGAATTCGCCGAACACGAACGGCGCGATGATCAGCACCGACAGCAGCAATGGCACCGGCCAGGCGCCGCGCAAGCTGGCGCGCTCCCGCGTCATCGATTCCGGCGAGATCGGCAGCGTCATTACCACGAAGACGAACAGCACCACGATCGCGCCGGCGTAGATCATGATCAGCAGCACGGCCGCGAACGCAGCGCCGAGCGCGAAGAACGCAACCGCCAGCGCCAGCAGCGTCACCACCAGATACAGCAGCGCATGCACCGCGTTCGGTCGCGTCACCGCGATCGCCGCGGACACCAGCGCGAAGGCTCCGGCATAGATGGCGAGCAGCAGGCTCATGGCAGCAGCCCCCTCAAGTCGACCGGCGGGGATTCGTGCTCGGCATCGCCCTTGTCCTTGCCGTCGATCGCCTTGCCGGCAACCGACCAGTAGCGATAGCCGCGCACCTTGCCCTCGCCGGAGATCAGAAGATCGTGCTTCTCGTAGACCAGCGCGTCGCGCCGCCACTCGCCGAGTTCGAAATCCGGCGTGAGCTGGATCGCCGAGGTCGGGCACGCCTCCTCGCAGAAGCCGCAGAAGATGCAGCGCGCGAAATTGATGCGGAAATGTTCGGGATACCAGCGGCCGTCGTCGGCCACCGCTTTGGTGAGGTCGATGCAGCCGACCGGGCACACCACCGCACACAGGTTGCAGGCGACGCAGCGCTCCTGACCATCCGGATCGCGGGTCAGCACGATGCGGCCGCGGCTGCGCGGATACAGCTTCGGCTTCTCCTCCGGATAGAGCTGGGTCTCCGCCTTGACGAACAGTTTGCGGCCGACCCGCAACATCGCCTCCAGCCAGCCGATCATGACGCGCTCCTCGCCACCACGACGATGCCGGTCAGCAGCAGATTGGCCAGCGACAACGGCAGCGCGATCTTCCAGGCGAAACTCAGTAACTGGTCGTAGCGCGGCCGCGGCAGCGTCGCGCGCAGCCAGACGAACACCACGGCGATCACCCCCGTCTTCAGTCCGAACCAGATCGGCCCCGGCAGCCACGGCCCCAGCCAGCCGCCGAAAAACAGCGTCACCGCCAGGGCCGACACCAGCAGCACCGCAAGATATTCGCCGAGGAAGAACAGACCGAACGACATGCCGGTGTACTCGGTCATGAAGCCGGCGACGAGGTCGTTCTCGGACTCCGGCAGATCGAACGGCAGCCGGTGCGCGGCGGCGACGCCGGCGATGCAGAACAGCGCCGCGCCGAGCGGCTGCAGCACAACGAACCAGACGTCGCGCTGCGCCTCGACAATCGCGTTCATCGAGAGCGAACCGGCAAGCATGACTGCGCCCATCAGCGACAGGCCGAGGAACACTTCGTAAGCGAGCATCTGCGCCGCGGCGCGCATCCCGCCCATCAGCGCGAAGCGACTATGCGACGCCCAGGCGCCGAGCACCACGGCATAGGCGGTGAGACCCAACATGCCGATCAGAAACAGCACGCCGACATCGACCGCGGCGAGCGACAGGCCGTCGCCGAATTCGATGACGCCAAAGCCGGCGAGCACCGGCGTCGCGGCGACCGCGGGCGCAAGGATGTAAGTGAACTTGTCGGCACCAGGCGGCGGGCGATCCTCCTTGGTGAGAATCTTGACGGTGTCGGCGACCCATTGCAGCGAGCCGAACGGCCCGACGCGGTTCGGCCCGAGCCGCTCCTGCACGAATCCGAGCAGTCGCCGCTCCACCCAGGTGAAAGTGCCGGCGACCACCAGCAGCACCATGATCAGGGTGACCGAAATCGTCGCGGTGATGATGAGACCGATCATCGCGCCGCCTCCACTCGGACGCGGTGCAGCGGCCCGCGCGGCACGCCGACGCCGGCGCTGATCGCCACCGTGCCGCGTGGCAGCGAGGCATCGAGCGAAACCGTCGCGGGGTAAAGCCGGCCGTCGACCAGCGCGGCGGCGCCGTGCGTGAGGCCATGCAGCGCAGCGTCGTCAGGATGCAGCAGGAGCCGCGGCGCAGGCGCGCGCGCGGCGAGCAGCGCGCTGGCGCGGCTCAACTCCCAGCCGGAGAACGCGTCGTGCAACGGCACCAGCAATAGCCCGTCGCCTTCGACCGCCCGAGACGGCGGCGCGTCGGGCAGCGATGCCTCGCCCGCCTTCAGCAGCATCGCGCCGGGATCGCCGCCGCGCAGCGGGCCGCCGACCTCTTCCATGAAGCGCGTGACGTTGTTGGCGGAGTGGTGCCCTGAGGTCTTGTAGCTGGTGATCAGCGCCGGCGGCACGGCCGTGCCGCGCGCGCCCTTGATGCCGAAAGTCATCGGCCCGTCGAGATCGATCGGCGGCGCTGCGTCGGCGAACTGACCGGCGCGGTCGTCAGCCGTGCGGCCGGAATAGGGCCGCGGCGCACGGGTCACCTGGCCGTCGGCCATCATGAAATCGGCGTCGGGCGCGGCATCCGCGACGCCGACCAGATCGGGACGCTCGACGATCAGGTCGCCGATCAACGCGTCGAGCCCGTGCCAGTCGCCGGCGCCGAACACGTCGAGCCGTCGCCACGACGCAGGCGTCGCTTCGGACGACGGCACGGCGGCGAAGAAGCGTTGCGCGCGGCCTTCGTAGTTGACGAAGGTCCCGGCGCATTCGGTGAAGGGCGCGACCGGCAGCGCGATCGACGCCCGCGCGGTGGTCTCGCTGGCCATCGAATCCAGCACCACCACGGATTTGGCGGCGGCGAACAGCCGCTCGACGCTGGCGCGCGGCGCGCGTTCGAACAGATCGCTTTCGAGCACGATCGCGGCCTTGGCCGCGCCGCGCTCCAGCAGCGCAGCAGCGCTCTCGACGCCGTCGCCGCCGAGCAACGCCAGGCCGATGCTGTTGGCCTCCGGCGGCAGCAGCGCAATCCGCGCCTTGGGACCGAGCGTCGAGACGAGCGCTGCAGCGACTTCGATGATGCCGGCTGTCCCGAGCGAGCAACCGGCGATGATCAGCGGGCGCTCGGCAGCCGCGAGAATGTCGGCGACGCGGTTTGCGTCGGCATCTGCGCTCGCGACGCCGCCGAGCGCGGCGGCGAGGCATGCGCCGAAATTAATGATGGCCTGCGGGTCGCGTCGCAGAGCCAGCGCCGCAATGTCGTCGAGCGGATCGACGACCGGCGTAGCGAGGATGATCGGCGAACGGCGGCCTTCACCGGCGACACGGACCGCCGGATCGAGCCACTGCGGCACGCCCTTTTGCGCGGCGAGCTCGCGCTCGGCGCCGCGCGCGGTCTGGCGCAACGCCAGCGCAATGCGCGGGGATGTGTTGGTGAGATCTTCGCCGAGCACCAGCACCGCGTCGGCTTGCTCGACATCCGCGAGCGAGGCGATCTGCGCCGGGCCGGCGCGCAGAATGGCCACGATGCGCCGGACCATCGCGGCTTCGGCGTCCGAGACGCCGGCGAAGAACCGTTCCGGGCCGACCAAACGCTGCAGCGCGTAGTTCGCCTCCAGCGAGGCGCGGGGCGAACCGATGCCGATTGCGCCTTCGGCGACCGCGGCGTGCGCCGCCGCGCAGGCGTCGTGCTCGCCGGCCGCCTCGCCGTTTATCAGCGGCGTCAGCAATCGCGCATCGGAGACGACGTGCAGCGGGCCATACCGGCCGCGATCGCAGATGAAGTAGCCGTTGAGCGCGCCATGATAGCGGTTCTGCACCCGCTTGACCCGTCCACCGCGCTGGTCGACCAGGATGTTGCAGCCGACCGCGCAATGCGGACAGACCGAAGGCGTCGCGCGCATGTCCCATTTACGGGCGTAGTCCTGCGACCAGCCCTTGTCGTTGAACACGCCGGTCGGGCAGACCTCGGCCAGATTGCCGGCGAACGGGCTCTCCAACGGACCGTCCTCGGCGCGGCCGAAATACACGTTGTCGTGCGCGCCGAAGGCGTCGAGGTCGCGGCCGCCGGCATAGTCGCGATAGAACCGGGTGCAGCGATAACAGGCGATGCAGCGGTTCATCTCGTGCGTCAGCAGCGGCCCGAGATCCTGATTGCGATGGGTGCGCTTGTCGAAGCGATAGCGGCGGATGTTATGGCCGGTGGCGATCGTCATGTCCTGCAGATGGCAGGAGCCGGCCTCTTCGCAGACCGGGCAATCGTGCGGATGATTGACCATCAACCATTCGATCACCTGCGCGCGGAACTGCGCAGCTTCGGGGTCGCTGACGGACACGCGCTCGACATCGGCGACCGGGGTCATGCACGACATCACGATGCGGCCTTCGGTGTCGTCGGGGCCGGAATAGACCTTCACCGCGCATTGCCGGCAGGCGCCGACCGAGCCGAGCGCGCCGTGCCAGCAGAAATACGGCACGTCGATGCCATGGGTCAGACATGCCGACAACAGATCGTCGCCGTCGCCGGCCTCGATCACGCGTCCATCGATCTCGATCTTCCTGGTCATGCGCGGCCCACCGGACAGGAGCCCTGCAGATGGGCCGTGAAGATGTCGCCGAAGCGTTCGAGTCCGCTCTTCAGCGGCGTCAGCGCGCCGGTGTTGAGGTCGCAATAGCTGCGCCCCGAGGGAGCGGACAATTGGACATGGCTGTGCAGCAGATCGAGATCGGCTTTCGCGCCACGGCCGGCTTCCAGCGTATCGAGCAGTTTCGCGACCCACGGCAAGCCATCTCGGCAGGGCGTGCAAAGCCCGCAGCTCTCGCGCGCATAGAACCGCATGTGGCGGCCGATCGCTGCGACCGGACAGGCGCGATCGTCGAGCACGATCAGCGCGCCGGTGCCGAGCGAACTGCCGGCCTTCTTGGTGTGGGTGAAGTCCAGCGGCACGTCGAGTTCGGCCGTTTCCAGAAACGCAGTCGCGCCGCCGCCGGGCTGGAACGCGAACAACGCGCGGCCGTTGCGAATGCCGCCGCAAATCTCGATCAACTCGCGCCCTGTGGTGCCCATCGGGGCTTCGATCAATTGCGGGCGCGCGACGCAGCCGGACACCCCGTAGAGCTTGGTGCCGCCTTCGTCCGACCGCGACAGGCCACGATACCAATCGGCGCCGTTCTCGATGATCGAAGGCACCGCCGACAACGTCTCGACATTGTTGACCGTGGTCGGCCGTCCCCAAAGCCCGCTCACCGCCGGATAGGGCGGGCGATGTCGCGGCACCGGACGCTCGCCTTCGAGGGCGGCGATCAGCGCGGTCTCTTCGCCGACAATATAGCGGCCGGCCGAGGTATGGACGCGCATCATCAGATCGAAGCCGGAGCCGAGAATGTCCCGTCCGAGCCAACCGGCCTGTTCGGCCTCGGTGATCGCGCGGGTCAGCGCGGCCGCGGCGGCGCGATACTCGTCGCGCACGAGGATGATCACTTCGGTCGCGCCGGTCGCATAGGCCGCGATCGTCGCGCCCTCGATCAGCTGATGCGGCAACGCCTCCATCAGCAGCCGGTCCTTGAACGAACCCGGCTCGGTCTCGTCGCCATTGACGCAGAGATAACGCGCGCCCGGCCCCGCTTTATCCGCGCCGGCGCGCATGAAGCGCCATTTGTTCGCGGTCGGGAATCCCGCGCCGCCGCGGCCGCGCAGACCCGCGGCCTCGACCATCGCGATGACGGCCTCGGGGCTGTGGCGCTTCAAGGCCAGCGCCAACGCAGCACCACCGCCGAGCCCGCGCCATGCGGCGAGGCTGTGCGGCTGACGGTCGGCTCTGGCGCGGCCGGTGAGCGGCTTCTTGCTCATGGTCTGCCTCCGATCAACGCGTCGAGATCGTCAGCCGTCAGCGGACCGACCAGCTTGCGCTCCGGCCCGACGAGAGCCACCGGCGCGCGGTCGCAACCGCCGACGCAGCAGATATTGATCAGCGTGAACTTGCCGTCCGGCGTGGTCTCGCCGAAGCCGATGCCGAGCCTGCTCATGATCGCATCGCGCACCGCATCGCCGCCGCAGAGATAGCAGCTCAAGCCGTCGCACAGCAGGATCACGGTGTCGCCGACAGGCCTGCGGAAGATCTGGCTGTAGAACGTCGCGAGGCTTTCGATTTCGGCGGTGGTGACGCCGAGCGCCTGCGCGGCTTCCTTCAGATGCGCATCGGAAACCCAGCCTTCGGCCTCCTGCACCAGCTTCAACGCTTCGACCATGGCGGCCTTCGGCCCGCCGTGATTGGCGGCGGCCTGCGCAATTGCGGTCTTGATCGCGGGGCTGAGGCTCATCGGTCGACGTCCGACATCACGTAGTCGATGCTCCCGAGAAAAGCGACGAGATCGGCCACCATCATGCCCGGCGCCACCGCCGAGATCATCTGCAGATGCGCGAATGACGGCGTGCGGATCCGGGTGCGATAGCTCGACGGCTCGCCGTCCGAAATCAGCGCGAACTGCGTCAGCCCGCGCACGGTCTCGACCTGGCCGGTGTATTCTCCAGCGGGCAACACAGGGCCCCAGCTCGCGCCGACGAAATGATGGATCATGGTCTCGATGTCGTGCAGCATCCGCTCGCGCGGCGGCGGCGTGGTGAGGGGGTGGTCGGCCTTGATCGGGCCAGACGGCATGTTGTCGACGCACTGGCGGATGATCTTCAGCGACTGCCGGATCTCCTCGACCCGCACCACCGTGCGGTCGAAACAGTCGCCGTTGACCCCGACTGGAATCTCGAAATCGAAATTTTCGAAACCGGCATAGGGCCGCGCTTTCCGCACGTCCCAGGCATAGCCGGTGGCGCGCAGTCCCGGCCCGGTCACGCCCCAATCGAGCGCCATCGCGGTGTCGTAGGCGCCGACGCCCTTGGTGCGTGCGCGGAAGATTTCGTTGCGCAACACCATGCCTTCGTAGTCGTCGAGCCGCGATGGCATCCAGTCGAGGAATTCGCGCACGAGCCCGTCCCAGCCTTGCGGCAGGTCCATCGACAATCCGCCGATGCGGAAGAAGCCGGGGTGCATCCGCGCGCCGGTGATCGACTCGATCACCCGGTAGGCGCGCTCGCGATCGACGAACATGTAGAACACCGGCGACATCGCCCCGGTGTCCTGCGCCATGGTGCCGTAGAACAGCAGGTGGTTCATGATGCGGAATATTTCCGACAGCATCACCCGGACCATGAGTGCGCGATCCGGCACGGTGATGCCGCAGGCTTTTTCCACCGCCTGCAGATAAGGCATCTCGCCCATCACCCCGCCGAGATAGTCGACGCGGTCGGTGTAGGGCAGGAAGCTGTGCCAGGTCTGGCGCTCGGCCATCTTCTCGGCGCCGCGATGATGGAAGCCGATGTCGGGCCGCGCCGCGACGATCTCCTCGCCGTCGAGCGCCAGCACGATGCGGAACACGCCATGGGTCGCCATGCTGTGCGGCCCGTAATTCAGGATCATCAGCTCGACGCCGTCACGATGCGTCGGCAGGCCGAATTTTTCCGGATCAGCCGCGAGCGCATGTTCCTTGGCGTCGAACAACGCCGCGGTCATGTTGAACAGCGGCCGCTCGGTTGCGCGACCCGGCTGGGTCTTGCGCATCGGATGGCCTTCCCATCCGGGCGGCAGAAGGATGCGCTGCGAGTGCGGCTGCAATTCGAACTCGACGCCGAACATGTCGTAGGCTTCGCGCTCGTACCACGCCGCGTTGGGAAACACCCCGGCAATCGACTTCGTGCTCGGATACTCGGCGTCGAGCGCAATCTTCAGCCGGATGTCGGCGTTGCGCTCGTGCGACATCAGATGGCTGGCGATGGTGATGCCCGACGGCGGCTGACCCTCGCGATGTTTTCGCGCGGTCTCGTCGATCGCCCATAGATCGACCAGCATCCGGAACGGACGATCGACCTCGTGCTTCAGGAATCGATGCACGGCGGCCGACGCCTCCGGACGGATCCACACCGTCGGAAACCGCTCGCGCGTGATCTGCTCACCCAGCACCGCGTCTCCAAACCGCGCACTGAGTTCGCTGACGAAGTCGGTGCCGCTCACAATTTCTCCGGGGGATCGAGAAGGGTCTGCGCCATGCGTTCGTCGCGACGCTGGTCGCGCCGGCGCGGCGCATCGAAGCCGAGGCCGGCGGTGTTGCCGACGGTGACGCCGAGCGGCCGGCGCTCGCTGCCGATCTGTTGCTGCAGCATGATCAGCGCGTCGAGCATCGCTTCCGGCCGCGGCGGACAGCCGGGAATGTAGACATCGACCGGAATGAAACGATCCACGCCCTGCACCACCGAGTAAATGTCGTACATGCCGCCGGAATTGGCGCAGGCGCCCATCGAGATCACCCAGCGCGGTGCGCGCATCTGCTCGTACAGTCGCAGCAGAGGCGCGGCCATCTTGTGAAACACTGTGCCGGACACGACCAGCAGATCCGCCTGGCGCGGCGAGGCGCGGATGACTTCGGCGCCGAAGCGCGCCTGATCGTACACCGGCGTCAGCACGGTGACCTGTTCAACATAGCAACACGACAGCCCGAAATTGAACGGCCACAGGCTGTGCTTGCGCGACCACGCAGTGAGGTCTTCGAGTGTGGTGAACAGGTTGCTCCGCGCCATGTGCTCTTCGACCGACATCGAATCGGCCGGCGTTGGCGGAATTGCGGGCGGTAGAGTCATCGGCGGCGCTCCTTGTGCCAGTCCAGCGCGCCATCGGCCCACAGATAGACCAGCGCCAGCAGCAGCACGCCGATAAAGACGGCGGCCTCAATCAGGCCGAGCCAGCCGGTGTCGCGCGCCGCCACCGCCCAGGCGAACAGGATCGCCGCCTCCATGTCGAAGATCACGAACAGCGCGGCGATCAGGAAGTACGGCGCATTGACCGGCCCCTGCTGCGGCGCGGCCGGCAACACGCCGCCCTCGTAGGGGACGTCGGCGCGCGCGCCGGAGCGCTTCTCGCGCAGCAACGCGGCGACGACGATGATCGCCGCGACGATGCCCGCCGACAGCGCGACATGGATGGCAAGTGCAGCACCTGGATTGATCGGAAAGATCAGGTCACCCACCGGCGGGCCTCCAAACGAACGGCAAAAAGAAGCACTCGCGATCCAAGCCCGATCTGGAACTCGGATCGCAAGTGCATGGTGACCATGTCACCTGAGCCGTCAAGGACCGTTGACGCCGATCAACGTCCACTCTCACGCATACCCGAATCCCGATATGATTTCCACGACTTGGAACTCGCTGCGGGAGGCTGTAAAGCGCCGTCTCATGCGCTTTTCCGGACCTCGATTGCGACGGCTGCGCCGACCGATTCGGAACGCTTCGCTGCGCTGCGGCACGATGCCACCCCGATCTCTCATCCCGCCTGATTGCAGATGCTGAAATCTTCGCCGGCCAGTCGTCCGGAAGATCATCCACCGAAGCTCGCGACACCCCTCATTCCGCTGCGCGGCGAAATGATCTAACCATAAGGTTCCATCGTTCGGGGCGGTCGATGTCGCTGTTTCGTCTTTATACGCGCGTTCTCGAACTGCTCGGCAAGGAGCGGCGTCTCGGCTGGGCCCTGGCGGTCGCCAACTTGCTGCTGGCGACCGCACAATTCGCCGAGCCGGTGCTGTTCGGCCGGATCATCGATGTGATGTCCGGCAATCTCGCAACCGGCGCGCTGGTGCCGGAGACCCGATCGCCGTGGCCGCTGCTCGCCGCCTGGGTCGGCTTCGGCCTGTTCACCATTCTGTGCTCGGCCACCGTCGCGCTGCACGCCGACCGGCTGGCGCATCGGCAGCGCCAGGCGGTGCTGACCAGCTATTTCGAGCATATCCTGCAATTACCGCTGACCTTCCACACCGGCACCCATTCGGGGCGGCTGATGAAGGTGATGCTGCAAGGGACCGACGCTCTCTGGCGCGTCTGGCTCGGCTTCTTCCGCGAGCACTTCGCCGCGATCCTGTCGCTGGTCGTGCTGCTGCCGCTGTCGCTCTACATCAACTGGCGGCTGGCGATTCTGCTGTTTGCGCTGTGCGGGGTGTTCACCGTGCTGACCACGCTGGTGGTGCGCAAGACCTACGGGATGCAGAACGAGGTCGAGGCGCAGTACAGCGACCTGTCGGCGCGCGCGTCCGACGCGCTCGGCAACGTCGCGCTGGTACAGAGCTACGTGCGGATCGACGCCGAGGTCCAAGGCCTGCGCTTCGTCGCCGACAAGCTGCTTGCGGCCCAGATGCCGGTGCTGTCGTGGTGGGCGCTGGTGACGGTGATCACCCGCGCCTCGACCACGATCACCGTGCTGGCGATCTTCTCGCTCGGCATCGCGCTGAACCAGCAGGGCCTCACCAGCGTCGGCGAGATCGTGATGTTCGTTTCGTTCGCGACGCTGCTGATCCAGCGGCTGGAGCAAGTCGTAAGCTTCGTCAACAGCCTGATGATGGAAGCGCCGCGACTGCAGGAATTCATCACCGTGCTCGACGCAGTCCCGGCGGTGCGCGACCGACCGGACGCGATCGATCCCGGCCGCCTCTCGGGCCTGGTCGAATTCCTCGACGTGTCGTTCTCCTATGACGGCAAGCGCCCGGCAATCGAGGATCTATCGTTCACCGTGCTGCCGGGGCAGACCATTGCGCTGGTCGGCGCGACCGGCGCCGGCAAATCGACCGCGATCGCGCTCCTGCATCGTGCATTCGATCCGCAATCGGGCGTCGTCAAGATCGACGGCATGGATGTGCGCGGGCTGACGATGTCGGGCCTCCGGCGCAACATCGGCGTGGTGTTTCAGGAAGCGCTGCTGTTCAACCGCTCGATCGGGGAGAATCTGCGTGTCGGCAAACCCGACGCCACCGATGCGGAATTGCGGCTGGCTGCCGAACGCGCGCAAGCGCTCGACTTCATCGACCGCAACGATCTCGGCTTCGACACCAATGCGGGCGAGCGTGGCCGGATGCTGTCCGGCGGCGAGCGCCAGCGGCTGTCGATCGCCCGCGCATTGCTGAAGGATCCGCCGATCCTGATCCTCGACGAGGCGACCTCGGCGCTCGACGCAGTGACCGAGGCCAAGGTCAATCTCGCGCTCGACGAGGTGATGAAGGGCCGCACCACCTTCGTGATCGCGCACCGGCTATCCACCATCCGACACGCCACGCGAATCCTGGTGTTCGACAACGGCAAGGTGATCGAAAGTGGAACCTTCGACGAACTGGTGGCCCAGCGCGGGCGTTTCGCGGAGTTGGCGCGGGCGCAGTTCATGGTGCAGGAGGAAGCGCGTGCCGCGGTCGCGACCGCAGCCGACGATGCGCCAGTCAGGCTCTGAGCACCGTCGAATTTCGGCCCCTTTCATCCCCGATTAACGCCCGCAAGCTCTGTTCTAAGATCACAAGCCGGTATAGGGTCGGGTCTGCTGGGCCAACGCCTGAACCCGAACGTCAACCCGTAAAGACTTCGTCCGCGACGGACGGATCTCAAGGACCGGAATTCGGATAGTGCACTCTTCCACCCCGCAGCTTCGCAGATCGCCGACACGCTGGATCGCCATCGCCGCCACGCTGATGCTGATGGCGGCGCCGCGGCTCGCTTCCGCGGAAGCGTTGCTGCTGATCGAGGCCGACACCGGCAAGGTGCTGCAGGCAGAGAACGCCACCTACCCGTGGTACCCGGCGTCAGTCACCAAGATCATGACCGCCTACGTCACGCTCAAGGCGGTAAAGGAAGGCCGGCTGACGCTCGACTCGCTGCTGACCGTATCGCCGGTCGCGGCCGCGCAATCGCCGTCGAAGATGGGCTTCCGCCCGGGCACCCAGATCACCGTCGACAACGCGCTGAAAATGATGATGGTGAAGTCGGCCAACGACATGGCCGTCGTGCTGGCGGAAGGCGTCGGCGGTTCGATCGACGGCTTTTCGGCGACGATGAACGCGACCGCACAACGGCTCGGCATGACGCAGACGCACTACGTCAATCCGAACGGTCTTCCCGCCGACGGTCAGGTCACTTCGGCACGCGATCTTGGGATTCTGGCGCGGGCGATGATCCGCGACCTGCCGGAATACGAGTATTTCTCTCACATCCCGGCGATCCGCTTCGGCAAGCGCGTCACGCATAATTTCAACAAGCTGATCGGCCGCTACCCCGGCGCCGACGGATTCAAGACCGGGTTCATCTGCGCCTCCGGCTACAACCTCGTCGCCAGCGCCACCCGCAACGGGCGCCGCCTGATCGCCGTCGTGCTTGGCGCCAATTCCGGTCAGGACCGCGCGGTCAAGGCGGCGCAGCTCCTCGAGCGCGGTTTCTCCGCCAATACGCTGGCGTGGCTGACGCCGTCGCTCGGCACTGTCGACAACCTCGCGCCGATCGACGCGACCCCTCCGAATCTCCGCGAGGAGATGTGCGGACCCAAGCGCAAGCGGCCGGCGAGCGACGAGGACGAGCAGGTCGCCAGCGTCATCGCCAATGGCGAAACCGCGTTGTCGATGTTCTCTCCGCCGGTGCTGCGTCCCGTCGACATGATTGCGGCGGCGCCCGCGCCGACCGAGCCCGTTCAGGTCTACACCGGCCCGACCCGGACCGGCGCAGCCTTGATCGCGGTTGCGGTCAGCGACGCCGAGCAGCAGGCGGCCGAGGGCAGGAACACCAAGAAGACGGCGAAGAAAAAGGGCGCGAAGCCGAAGGACGAAGCCAAGGAAGCGACCGCCGGCGAAAAGCCCGGCAGCCGGACCGCGGTGACCATCGATACCACCAAGCCCAATCCTTCCGGCGCCAAACCTGCAAACGTCAAGCCTGCAAACGCCAAGCCTGCAGATGCCAAGCCCGCCGGCCCCAAGCATGCTCACGCGAAGCCCGAAACCCCGACCGCGGCAAAGCCCGCTGCTGCGCCTAAGCCCAAGCCGGCGACGGCTGCGGTGGCCAAGCCGGCTCCGAAAGGCGCTGCCGGCGAGGTCAAGCCCGGCACCTGACCCAGCGCCAATCCGTCGCGCTATCCCGGCCTTCCGACACCCGCTTGCCGCCGCTGGTCCGCTTGCGTTCAGTCCCGGCTTCGCTCAATACTTAGCTGGCGGGCAAAATCATTAAATTGCCGCGCCTTTCGGCCAATTCGCCGCGACAAGGCGATGTGCGACAATTAATTATGCGGAGCGTAGCGCTCCCGGATGCGAGGAAAAGACCATGGAGCGGAACTGGCTCAAGCACTACCCACCGGGCGTGCCGGCGGACATCGACGTGACGCAATACGCCTCGCTGGTCGACCTGCTCGAGGAGAGCTTCAGAAATTTCGGCGATCGCAAGGCCTTCATCTGCATGGACAAGGCGATCAGCTATCGCGAGCTGGACGAGATGTCGGCCGCGCTCGGCGCCTACCTGCAGGGAAAGGGCCTGCAGAAGGGCGCCCGCGTCGCGCTGATGATGCCGAACGTGCTGCAATATCCGGTCGCGATCGCGGCGGTACTGCGCGCCGGCTTCGCCGTCGTCAACGTCAACCCGCTTTACACTCCGCGGGAGCTCGAGCATCAGCTCAAGGACTCCGGCGCCGAGGCGATCATCGTGCTGGAGAACTTCGCCAGTACCGTCGAACAGGTGATCGCCAAGACCGCCGTCAAACAGATTATCGTCGCCACGATGGGCGACATGCTCGGTTTCAAGGGCGTGATCGTCAATCTGGTGGTGCGCAAGGTCAAGAAGATGGTGCCGGCCTACTCGCTACCCGGCGCGGTGCCTTACAATGACGCGGTTGCCGCAGGCCGCAGCCTGAAGCTCACCAAGCCGACGCTCGGCCCCGACGACGTGGCCTTCCTGCAATACACCGGCGGCACGACTGGCGTGTCCAAGGGCGCGACACTGCTTCATCGCAACGTCGTCGCCAACGTGCTGCAGAACGACGCCTGGCTGCAACCGGCGCTGGCGAAGCCGCCGCATGTCGACCAGTTGTTCATCGTCTGCGCGCTGCCGCTCTATCACATCTTCGCGCTGACCGCCTGCTACCTGCTGGGGATGCGCGCAGGCGGCGTCAACCTGCTGATCCCCAATCCGCGCGACATGCCGGGCTTCATCAAAGAGTTGATGAAGTATCAGGTCAACAGCTTCCCGGCCGTCAACACGCTGTACAATGGCCTGCTGCATTCGCCCGGCTTCGACAAGGTCGACTTCTCCAAGTTGAAGATTTCCAACGGCGGCGGCATGGCGGTGCAGCGGCCCGTCGCCGAAGCCTGGCTGAAGATGACCGGTTGCCCGATCGCCGAAGGATACGGCCTGTCGGAGACCGCGCCGGTGTTGACCTGCAACCCCGCCACCGTCACCGAATTTAACGGCACGATCGGCGTGCCGGTGCCGTCGACAGATATTTCGATCCGCGACGACGAGGGCAAGGAAGTGCCGTTCGGCACCGCCGGCGAAATCTGCGCCAAGGGTCCGCAGGTGATGGTCGGCTACTGGAACAGGCCGGACGAGACCGCGCTGGTGATGACCGCCGACGGCTATTTCCGCACCGGCGACGTCGGCATCATGAGCGAGGACGGCTACACCAAGATCGTCGACCGCAAGAAGGACATGATCCTGGTCTCCGGCTTCAACGTCTATCCGAACGAGGTCGAGGAAGTGATCGCCAGCCATCCCGGCGTGATGGAATGCGCCGTGATCGGCGTGCCCGACAAGCGCACCAGCGAGGCGGTCAAGGCGTTCGTGGTCAAGAAGGATCCCGACCTCACCGCCGAGGACATCATCAAGTTCTGTCACACCCAGCTCACCAACTACAAGGTGCCAAGGCAGATCGAATTCCGAACCTCCCTGCCGAAGACCAATGTCGGCAAGATCCTCCGCCGCGAATTGCGGGACGAGAAGAAGCAGGCGGCGGCCTGATCGTCCGGCGGATCCGGCGCGTACAGCACCGGGTTGAGCAATCATGTCGTTCCGGTTCGCCTGAGGCGCGAACCGGACGCGTCAATGGTCCGGAAGCGTTCCTCGGCGATTGATCAATCGCCGTCAGCTCGATCGCCCTCCGCGATGGCGAAAGGCCCGGCCGTGTGAGACGGCGGGGGGCCTGCTTGCCCCGTAGCGCCTTTCGAATTACCTCTGCGCGCCACGGAACGACAAGAGATCCCCATCCATGACCCGTATCGCCGTCGGCGGCTTCCTGCACGAGACCAACACCTTTGCGCCCACCAAGGCGACCTGGGACGACTTCGTCCATGGCGGAGGCTGGCCGGCGATGACGTTCGGCGCCGACGTGCTCAAGGTGATGCGCGGCATCAATGTCGGCCTCGCAGGTTTCATCGAGGAAGCCGAGATGAAAGGCTGGGAGCTGGCGCCGACGATCGCTTGCGGCGCCAGCCCGTCGGCGCACGTCACCGAGGATGCGTTCGAGCGCATCGTGAAGATCATGATCGATGGCATCAAGGCTGCGGGCCGGCTCGACGCGGTGTATCTCGACCTGCACGGCGCGATGGTGACCGAGCATCTCGACGACGGCGAAGGCGAGATTCTCGCCCGCGTCCGCAAGGTGATCGGCCCCGACCTGCCGCTGGTGGTCAGCATCGATCTGCACGCCAACGTCACGCCGGCGATGATCGCGCACGCCGATGCGCTGATCGCCTATCGCACCTATCCGCATGTCGACATGGCCGACACCGGCCGCGCCTCGGCTCAGCATCTCGATCTCCTTTTTCAAAGCGGCAGAAGGCTCGCCAAGGCGTTTCGGCAACTGCCGTTCCTGATCCCGATCTCCTGGCAATGCACCTTCGACGAGCCGACCAGGGGCATCTACGCGAAGCTCGCCGCGCTGCAGAGCGACGCGGTGCCGTCGCTGTCGTTCGCGCCGGGCTTCCCCGCCGCCGACTTCCCCGATTGCGGCGCCAGCGTGTTCGCCTACGGACGCACGCAAGCCGAGGCCGATGCGGCTGCGGACCAAGTCGCCGCACTGGTGATCGGCCACGAGAACGACTTCGACGGCACGATCTATTCGCCGGATGACGGCGTGCAGCTGGCGATGGAGATCGCGCGCGACGCAACCAGACCGGTGATCATCGCAGATACCCAGGACAATCCCGGTGCCGGCGGCGACTCCGACACCACCGGGATGTTGCGCGCGCTGGTGCGCAACAACGCGAAACGCGCCGCAATCGGCGTGATCTACGATCCTGCTTCGGCGCAGGCCGCGCATCAAGCAGGCGTCGGCGCGACTGTCCAGCTCGCGCTCGGCGGCAAGTCCGGCATCGAGGGCGACGCCCCTTATGAAGCGAGCTTCGTGGTCGAGCGCCTGTCCGAAGGCCGCTTCATTGCGCCCGGCCCATACTTTGGCGGCCGCGAGATGGAGATGGGGCCGTCGGCATGCCTGCGCATCGGCGATGTCCGCGTCGTCGTCTCCTCGCACAAGGCCCAACTGGCCGATCAGGCGATGTATCGCTATGTCGGCATCGAGCCGACCCAACAGGCGATCCTCGTCGTCAAAAGCTCGGTGCATTTCCGCGCCGATTTCCAGCCGATTGCCGAGCGGCTGTTGATCTGCGCCGCGCCGGGCGCGATGCCGGCAGATACCGCGTCATTGCCGTGGACGCGACTGCGCAAGGGCGTTCGTGTCAAGCCGAACGGACAACCATCTTCCGGTCACGACAACTAACTACTCTGTTGACGTCAACCGCGCGTGACTCTTCACGCCCATCGAACAGCTCGCGCTGATCACGATTCGTGGCGCAACGCGCCGAAAAAATATACGCAAATACCATTTTACTAATTAGTTCCATTTTGCTGTTGCATTGATGGAACCGAATGGGCCCACAATATTTGCCCAACCATCTATTGATCTCGAGGAGATTCGCAGATGTCGGTCGTCAGCAATGAAACAACCATACCGAGGAACGCCGAGCAGGGTTATGCACGGTCAAACCTCGCCAACCCGGTGGGCGGCGCACGTGCCGACATCGTCACGAAAGTCGGCCGGCTCGCGACCTACTCGCTCGGCTTGACGTCTAGCGACGATACGACGCGGCCGCTGCTGTTGGTGCACAGCATCAACGCCGCAGGCTCCGCCTTCGAAATCAAAACGCTGTATGATCACTACGCCAAGCATCGCCCGGTTCACGCCGTCGACCTCCCCGGCTTCGGCCAGTCCGACCGCGACGACCGCGAGTATACAGCGCGGCTGATGACCGATGCGGTCCATGCGGCGATCGCACGCGTGCAGGAAGTTCACGGACCGGAGCCGATCGATGTGGTGGCGCTGTCGTTGTCATGCGAATTCGCCGCACGTGCAGCGGCAGAGAAGCCCGACGCGTTCAATACTCTCGGCCTGATCAGTCCGACCGGCTTCGAAGGCAAGGCGCGCGACGAGGCGGAGCCGGCCACGCGTGGCCAATCCTGGTTGCTGAGCACACTGAGATTCAAACTGTGGGATCGAGGCTTCTTCAATCTCTTAACAACGAGGCCGGTGATTCGAAAGTTCCTCGAAAAGGCCTGGGGCTCGAAAGACATCGACGAGTCGATGCTCGATTACGACTACCATACCACCCATCAACCCGGCGCACGCTACGCGCCGTACTACTTTGTTTCCGGCTATATGTTCAGCAAGGATATCCTTCGCATTTACGAATCGCTACGCCTGCCGGTTTGGATGGCGCATGGCGTGCGTGGCGACTTCGTGGATTACCGCCACAAGAGTCGCGTCGCAGGACGCTCGAACTGGACTATCGTAAAGTTCGACGCAGGCGCGATGCTTCACTTCGAAGTTCTGGGTGAGGTCGTCCGTTCATACGATCAGTTTCTGGCGGTGTCAGCGCCGACTGACGCGACTGCCGTGAGCGCCTGACACAGGAAGGAGCGCCGCCGCACGATTATGTGAAGCGACGCTCCCCTCATCGAGGGCGCGGCATGGGTTTTCGAGTTGCATTGAGCAATGCGAACGCTGTTAACTGACAATGCAAGTCATGTGATGAGGCACCGAATTCGGAGGTGTTGAACGCAAATGAACTACGCAAGGCTTCTCACCGGTTCGGCAGGCCTCGACGCGCCGCCGACGCATCCGCTCACGCATCACGAGATCCTGGGCCTGGTGCGCCCGTTCACGCACCGCGGCTTTCATGTCGATCTTGACGCCAGTGAGCGGATCAACCGCCGGCTGATCTTCAAGCCGGTCACGCACAACGAAGCCGACCCAGCCGGCGTTAACGCCTGCGAAGTCCTCCAGCTCGATAATCCGCGGCAGGGCTTCAGTGTGCTCACACGCACACTCACGCACGCTTGCGGCCTGTCGGCGACCCTGGAGACCCAGGGCGAAGATCCCGACGCATTGCTGGCGCGGATCGAGGCCGTGCTGCCGCATCAGCAGTTTCGCTCAGTGGACGGCACGATCGTGGCGCTGAACTATCGGTTGATCCCGAGCGACAGCGGCAAGAACGCCGCCCCGACTGCCGTAACACGCGAGTTGCTGCGCGGCGTGGCCGACATCGCCGGCTTCACACTGGTGCTGCGTCCGGCGCATGTGAAGGGCTACCCCGTCGAGATCGACATCACGCCGAAGGTCGCCGGCGCCGAACTGCCGGAGGATCTGCTCGCGGTTCTCGGCTGGGCCTGGTCGCCGCTGCGCAAGAGCAAGGCCGGCTGGAGCGGCAAGCTCAAGGTGCGCGGCGCTGAGCCGGAACTGAGCCGCGCAATCGAAGCGCGGCTGGAGAAAACGGTCGCGCATCTCACGCATACGCTGACGCAGCCGCCGGCTGCCTATCACGACGCGCTGGCGCGGGCGCGCTGGGTCGTTGCGCTGCGGCGCTCGCTGCCATTGTTGTTCTTCGGCGGCCTAATTCTGGGCGCAGCTGGCTTGACGCTTGTCGAGATCCCGCAGGATTCGATCGTCAACCTGTTGCTGATGGGCGCGCCGCCGCTGTTGATGATCGGCGCATTCGGCATGCGCGATATCCCATCGATGGAGATTCCGCCGCTCCCGCGCCGCATCACGCACGCCGCGTGGCATCCACAGATCGAGACGGCCGCGCCGCAGACTCTCGACGTTCAGCTGACCTAACCGAGGAGCCGATCCATGCACGGCAATCCGATGAACATTCCCCCGGTCTCGATCGCTGCAGCGAAGGCGGCGCTGATCGAACAATATGCCGAGCCGACGCTGCGCCGCCGTGCGTCGATGCTGTGGGGGACCCGCGGGGTCGGAAAGTCGTCGGTCGTGCGCCAGGTCGCCGAGCACTACAAGGTGCCGCTGGTGGATCTGCGCCTCACTACGATCGAGCCGGTCGATATCCGCGGCGCGATCTACGCGGACGAGAACCTCGCCAAAACGGTGTGGTTTCCGCCGGAGTTCCTGCCGTCCGCCGACCAGCCCGAGGGCCTGCTGTTCCTCGACGAGCTGACCGCCGCCGATCAGCGGCTGCAGATTTCGGCCTATTCGCTGATCCTCGACCGCCGCGTCGGCAACTACCAACTGCCGGACGGCTGGCTGGTTGTCGCCGCCGGAAACGCCAGCTTCCACGGCGCGATCAGCCACGATATGGGCACGGCGCTCGCCGACCGCATGTTCCACTTCAACGTGCAGACCGCGATCGACGCCTTCCTCAGCCACGCCATGGCCCGCGACTTCGCGCCGGAAGTGATGGCCTATCTGAAGATCCGCCCGGACAAGCTCGACGATACGCAGGCCCAGCTCGCCGGCGATCATCTGATCGGCGCCAGCCCGCGCGGCTGGGAGGATATCTCCAACGTGCTGAAGTCGGGACTTTCCGATCAGGCCAAGCGGCTGTTCGTGCAGGGCCGGATCGGCGCCGCCAACGCGGCGGAATTCTTCGGGGTGCTGCGCGAGATCAAGGCCGGCACCGACGTGGCGCGTCTGCTCGCGGCACGCCCGGGCCCGGACACCGCAGCGCTTCTCCCCAAAACCCTCGATGCACTGTACGGCATGCTGTACGGGCTGCTCGCGGCCTGCACCGATCAGCCGACGCTGGCGCGCGCGCTCGAAATCATCGAGCAACTCCCCGACATCCGCGGCGCGGTGCCGCTGCCGATCCGCGAGGCGCAGACGCTGGCGATGGAGCTGTTGATACAGCGCGCGCTGGAGAACGGCCTCGAGGCCGCGATCTTCGACAGCCCGGCCTATGCCCGCTACGGCGAGCGCCGGCAAATGGATATGCAGGATGCCTGAGGCCGCTGCGCTGTATTGCCATCGCGGAACACGCGCAATCCAGCGGATGGTGGAGTTCGCGCCATCCACCGGCGGACTCGCGCTATGGGTGCGGCATCAGGACCTGCCGGCCGACAGCGACGTAGCGCCAGTAGCGTTCACCGACGGCACTGTGGTGTATTACGGCGCGGCGTTCGAGCGGCTGGCGCTGCCCGAACAGGTCGGGCTCGTCGCCCACGAGGTGCTGCACATCGCGCTGCGACATCCGCAACGCTTCGTCGAACTGCAGCGCGTGATCGGTGATGTCGACCTCGAATTATTCAACATCTGCGCCGACGCCATCGTCAACTCGACGCTGGCGCATCTGAGCTGGCTGACGCTGCCCGCGAAATCGGTGATGCTGGAGCAGATCCTCGCCAAGGCGCTCAAGCGCGAGCAGGAGGCCGAGGCGGCATTGCTGGAATGGGATGTCGAGAAGCTGTATCGCGCGATCGACGATCGCGACACCGACAGCAACAACGGCAAGTCGAAGTCCGGCAACAAATCTCAGGCGGGCTCCCAGGCCGATGCGTCCGGCTCCGGCGGCCGCGATCAATCCCGGTCGCAATCCAGTTCTGAACAACAAAGCGCCGAGCAGCGCGCCGACGGCGCACGCTCCGCCAAGGTCCGCGAACTCGGCGCCGGAGGCGTTCGCGATCTGGTGCCGAACCCGGAATCGCAATCCGCGCCGGAGCACGAAGCCGAACACGCCCGCGAATGGAGCGAGCGAATCCTGCGCGGCCACGCCGGCGACGGCGCGTTCTCGATGCTGCGCGCGCTGATCGCCGACCTGCCGCACACCCGCACGCCCTGGGCACAAGTGCTGAGGGTGCAACTGGCACGCGGCCTGGCACGAAAGCCGTCACTGACCTGGTCGCGGCCGGCGCGCTCCTACATCGCCAATCAGGGCCGAGCCGGCCAACACCGGATGCCGTTCGAGCCGGGGTTCTGCGCGACCAAGAACGAGCCGCGGCTGGCGCTGATTATCGACGTTTCCGGCTCGATCGATGAAGGGTTGATGGAACGGTTCGCGCGCGAGATCGAGACCATCACGCGGCGGCAGGAAGCAGGGCTGGTGCTGATCATCGGCGACGAGCGGGTGCGGCAGGTGGAATTCTTCGAGCCCGGCCGTCGTTTCGTGCTGAGCGAGATCGAATTCGCCGGCGGCGGCGGCACCGACTTCACCCCCTTGCTCGCCGAAGCCGACCGGCACAGGCCGGACATCGCCGTGGTGCTGACCGACCTCGAGGGTCCGGCGGATTTCAAGCCGCGCTGGCCGGTGATCTGGGCGGTGCCGGAGACGCATAGGAATACGATTCAGCCGTTCGGCCGGCTGCTGACCTTGAACTGATCGCCGCTGCGGCGCGGACCGCAGCCAGGAGCACGACATGCTGCAGGTAACGGGGATTCCGGATGCGTGCGATAATCTTGCACCGATCCCGATGGAATGCGACGCGCCGTCTCTGCCGATCAAAGGCGAGCTGCCGCGCGAGCTGAACGGCACGCTGTATCGCAACGGCGCCAACCCGCAATTCGCTTCGCCGAACGCGCACTGGTTCTTCGGCGACGGGATGCTCCATGCTTTCAGGCTGGAGAACGGCCGCGCCAGCTATCGAAACCGCTGGGTTCGCACGCCGAAATGGCTGGCCGAACATGCCGCCGGTCGGGCGCTCTACGGCGAGTTCAACCTCAAGCTGCCCGACGCGCCGCGCTCGGCGCCCGATGACGGCAACGTCGCCAACACCAACATCGTGTTTCACGCCGGCCGGCTGCTCGCGCTGGAAGAGGCGCATCTGCCGATCGAGATCGAGCGCGACACGCTGGCGACCCGCGGCTATTGCGACTATGGCGGCGCGCTGAAAGGGCCGTTCACCGCGCATCCGAAGATCGACCCGGTGACCGGCGAGATGCTGTTCTTCGGCTACAACGCCGCCGGGCCGCTGAAACGGACGATGTCCTTCGGCGCGATCGATGCGTCGGGTCATGTGACGCGATTCGAGTACTTCAAGGCGCCTTACGCGGCGATGGTGCACGACTTCATCGTCACCGAGAACTACGTTCTGTTTCCGATCCTGCCGCTGACCGGCAGCATCTGGCGGGCGATGCGCGGTCGGCCGCCTTATGCCTGGGACCCCGGTAAGGGCTCCTATGTCGGCGTGATGAAGCGCACCGGCACGACGCGCGACATCCGCTGGTTTCGCGGCGACGCCTGCTTCGTGTTCCACGTCATGAATGCGTGGGAGGACGGGACAAAGATCGTCGCCGACGTGATGCAATCCGAGGAAGCGCCGCTGTTCACCCATCCCGACGGCCGCCGCACCGATCCCGAGAAGGGCCGCGCGCGGCTGTGCCGCTGGAGCTTCGACCTCGCCGGCAACACCAATGCCTTCAAGCGCAGCTATCTCGACGACATCAGCGGCGAATTCCCGCGGATCGACGAGCGCCGCGCCGGCCTGCGCAGCGGCCACGGCTGGTACGCCTGCGCCAGCCCGGAGACGCCGATGCTCGGGATGCTCACCGGACTCGTGCATGTCGACGGCAACGGCCATCGTCGCGCGCGCTATCTGCTGCCAACCGGCGACACCATCGGCGAGCCGGTGTTCGTGCCGCGCAAGCCGGATTCAGCCGAAGCCGATGGCTGGCTGCTGACCGTGATCTGGCGCAGCTGCGAAAACCGCAGCGACCTCGCGGTGTTCAACGCCGCCGACATCGCCGGCGGCCCGATCGCCTTGGTGCAACTCGGCCACCGCGTCCCGGACGGCTTTCACGGCAATTGGGTGGCGGCGGGGTGATGGCAACGCGCTGTTCATCGCGTCGTCCCGACAACCTCGGGCTTCCGCTTTGCGCTGCGCGCGCCCCGGAATAACCTTCCATCTTCTACCGGGGAGAAGATGGAAGGTCACCGCCCCCATCTATCCTGCCAGATCTTCTCGCCCACCAGACACGACACCCGCGGCGTCTGCGCCCTGTCGGCGACCGGGACGATGCGGTGTGGCGGGGTGCGGCCGGCAACTTCCATCACGAGTTTGGTGCGGATCGCTTCCTTGAACTTGTCGCGGCTCTTGATCGTCACCACGAACGAACCGGGACCACCGATCACGCAATCCTCGTAGTAATAATCGAGGTTCTCGATATCCATCGTCGAGTAGGATGGCTCCTTCACCATGATCGGCAGGCCGTTGATGACGACGCCTTTTTCGACAGCGGCGTCGCGCGCCAGCGTCACCGGCTCGCCGTTATTGTTAGGCCCGTCGCCTGAGATGTCGATGACGCGACGCAGCCCGTGATAAGCGTTCTGCTCGAACAGCGGCATCGCGAAGTTGATCGCGCCTGAGATCGAGGTGCGCGACGCCCGCCGCAGCGGCGCGTTCATGATTTCGGTAGCGACCGCATCGGCCGATTCCGGCCCGTCGATCAGTTGCCACGGCAGAATGATTTTCTGATCGCTCGCCGCCGCCCATTCGAAATAGGTCACGGCAATGCGGCCGTTCGGCCCGGTCTTCAACGTCTTCATGAAGTCGCTGGAGCGTAGCGCCTCGGCGTAGCCTTCGCGCTGCACCGCGAGTTCGTCGACATCCATCGAGTAGGAGACATCGACCGCAAGCACCAGTTCGACATCCACCGCCATGGCGTCGTCGTTGCGATCGGCGATCGGCGCCGCCCGGTTCGGCGCGGCGAGTCCCCCGACCATGCCGGCCGCTGAGACGGCGGCAACCACCGCTCCGATCGAGACCCACCAGCGCATCGTGCGCCCTCCGGTCGAGGATACATGATCGTGTCACGCTATGCTGACGACGAAAAGCGGCAAAGCCGGTTCCGCCGCGATCACGTTTCAGTCAGTAACAACAATAGTGAAAGCGCCGGAAAATGACGCGCTGCACCGAAACTGCGCAGATCGCCGAGCGACCGTGGGTTTCCTGATCCCAGCCGAGGCTGTAAACTACCAGCGATCAGCACCGGTTCAACGCATGGGCAAAATCGTCACCAAGCCGTCGACCAAGGCCAAGCCGAAGCTCGAGCGGCCCAAACTGCACAAGGTGATCCTCGTCAACGACGACTTCACGCCGCGCGAGTTCGTCGTGATGATCCTGAAGGCCGAGTTCCGGATGACGGAGGAACAGGCCTACAAAGTGATGCTGACCGCGCATCAGCGCGGCGTCTGCGTCGTCGCGGTGTTCACGAAGGATGTCGCAGAGACCAAAGCCACCCGCGCCACCGACGCCGGCCGCGTCAAGGGCTATCCACTGCTATTCACCACCGAGCCGGAGGAATAGCGGCGAACGATAGATCGGCTGCATCGCGCTGGCTGAGTGAGGATGACGCAGCGAGGCTTCCAGGGTGAACGCTCAGCGCAGAGCTAGCCCACCTGGCCGCGATGGCGCAGCAGATGATCGGCCAGCACGCAGGCGACCATCGCCTCGCCGACCGGCACCGCGCGGATACCGACGCAGGGGTCGTGACGGCCCTTGGTGAGGATGTCGGTGTCATGGCCTTCGCGATCGACGGTCCTGCGCGGCGAAAGGATCGACGAGGTCGGCTTCACCGCGAACCGCGCCACCACCGGCTGGCCGGTGGAGATGCCGCCGAGAATGCCGCCGGCGTGGTTCGAGAGAAACGCTGGGCCGTGATTGCCCATCCGCATCTCGTCAGCGTTCTCCTCGCCGGTCAGCGCGGCAGTGGCAAAGCCGTCGCCGATCTCGACGCCCTTGACCGCGTTGATACTCATCAGCGCCGCGGCGAGGTCGCCGTCGAGCTTGGCGTAGATCGGCGCGCCGAGCCCGGCGGGCACGCCCTCGGCGATCACCTCGATCACCGCGCCGATCGACGAGCCGCTCTTGCGGATGCCGTCGAGATAGGCCTCCCACACCGAAGCGGCGTCCTTGTCGGGGCAGAAGAACGGATTGTTGCCGATCTCGTCCCAATCCCACTTCTCGCGATCGATCTTGTGCGGCCCGATCTGCACCAGCGCGCCACGCACACTCATGCCGGCGATCACTTTTCGCGCAATCGCCCCAGCGGCGACCCGGCTCGCGGTCTCCCGCGCCGAGGAACGGCCGCCGCCGCGATAGTCGCGGATGCCGTATTTGGCCTCATAGGTGAAGTCGGCGTGGCCGGGCCGATACTTGTCCTTGATGTCGGAATAGTCCTTCGAGCGCTGGTCGGTGTTCTCGATCATCAGCGCGATCGGCGTGCCGGTGGTGACCTGCGCGCCGGACTCCGGATGCGCCATCACGCCGGACAGGATCTTCACCTGATCGGCTTCCTGGCGCTGGGTGGTGAAGCGCGATTGGCCGGGCCGGCGGCGGTCGAGATCGCCCTGGATGTCGGCCTCGGTCAGCGGGATCAGCGGCGGGCAGCCGTCGACCACGCAACCGATCGCCACCCCATGGCTCTCGCCGAAGGTGGTGACGCGAAACATGTGGCCGAATGTATTGAAGGACATGGGACAGCCTGCGCGAAGGGTTGAGGGGTGTGGTAACGCGCCGGAAACGGGTGGTCAAACAAGCCCGCTGTCACCTTCTCCCCTCGTGGGCGACGGTTCAAACGGGGTCAGCGCACGATCGTCAGCCCGCCGTCGCGGAACACATAGAGTGCGCCCTGCTCGATCAGCCCTTCCAACGCCTCCGCCGGCGATTTCAGGCCGAGCGCCACCATCAGCGTCCGCGCGGTGCCGACATGGCCAACCGCCACCGTGTCGTTTGTCAACGCGCCGGTCCAGTCGGCGATAAAGGGCAGCCGGTCGGCGTAGCTCTCGCCGCGCAGGGGCGCCACGGCCCAGCGATCGGCCAGACGTGCGGCGTGGATTTCCGAGTTGGACTGCTCCATCTGCGCCAGCGTGAACCCCTCCCAGGCGCCGTAGGTGATCTCGCGCAGCCGGTCGTCGGTGGTGTAATCCTCCGCCGGCAGGCCGAGCGCAACGCGCAGCAGCTCCATGGTGACGCGAGCGCGGCTGAGCGGGCTCGCGACATAAGACAGGCTCGCGGCGTCGCGGCCGTCGCGGGTCAGCAGATCGCGCAGCAGTTGGCCGGCCGCGCTGGCCTGCGCGCGCCCGATGTCGTTCAGCGGAATGTCCTGCGTGCCCTGAAATCGACCGGTGGCATTCCAGTCGGTCTGGCCGTGGCGGATGTAGTAGATGGTGGGCATGATCAGCCTGTGCAAAGCCGTCGTCCCAAGGTGCCAGCATGAGCGAGCTCGAAGGGCGACGGCAGCCGCGATGTCAGCCTTCGAGGAGCGCCCTTCGGACGCGCGCCTCCGGATGACGGCGGAGCGCTTCCTCAGTCCTTCGCCAAGGTGATGTCCGGCGCGTCGGGTCGCTTCATTCCGACGACGTGGTAGCCGCAATCCACGTGGTGCACTTCGCCGGTGACGCCGCGCGACAAGCCCGAGAGCAGATACAAGGCGCTGTCGCCGACTTCCTCGATCGTCACCGTCCGGCGCATCGGCGAATTGTACTCATTCCACTTCAGGATGTAGCGGAAATCGCCGATCCCCGACGCCGCCAGCGTCTTGATCGGGCCGGCCGAGATGGCGTTGACGCGGATGTTCTTTTCGCCGAGGTCGGCAGCGAGATAGCGCACACTGGCTTCCAGCGCGGCCTTGGCGACGCCCATCACGTTGTAATGCGGCATCCATTTCTCGGCGCCGTAATAGGTCAGCGTCAGGATCGAGCCGCCATCCGGCATCAACTTCTCGGCCCGCTGCGCGATCGCTGTCAGCGAATAGCAAGAGATCAGCATGGTCTTGGAAAAATTATCGGCGGTGGTCTCGACATAGCGCCCGTCGAGCTGGTCCTTGTCGGAGAACGCGATGGCGTGGACCACAAAGTCGATCTTGCCCCACTTCGCCTTCAGCTCGTCGAACACCGCGTCGATGGTCGCCGGTTCGGTCACGTCGCAATGCCCGACCAAAATACCCTCGAGTTCGGCCGCCAGCGGCGTGACCCGCTTCTTCAGCGCGTCGCCTTGCCAGGTCAGCGCGATCTCTGCGCCGTGGGCGCGGCACGCCTTGGCGATGCCCCAGGCGATCGACCGATTGTTGGCCACGCCCAGAATCACACCACGCTTGCCGTGCATCAGACCTGAATCGGTCACCATTTCATATCCTATCGCCTTGATCAGGCTTTGGACCTACACCAGCGGCCGGGCTGGGTACAGCCCCCATGTTCGCTGCAAATTCAGCGATTTCGCGCAATCCTGGCGCGATGGAATAGGCGCCGCACGGCGGTGTTATGATTCCCGGCGCTGCTGCCGTCGCCGAGACACCGCCGCGCGGCAGGCAAGTCCGGGCGAACAGAGCCATGAACGATTTTCGCGACGGCGTCGAAGAGTTGATTCCCGCGCTGCGGCGGTACGCCCGCGCGCTGGCGCGCGACGCCGATATTGCGGACGATCTGGTGCAAGACACGCTGGTGCGGGCGCTGCGCTCGGAAAAGTTGTTTCACGGCGGCGATCTGCGGAGCTGGCTCTATACCATTCTGACCAACCTCAACCGCAACCGCCGCCGTGCACTGGCGCGCCGTCCGCCATTGCTGCCGCTGAACGACACCGGCGCGGACGCCAGCGGCACCGAAGCGGAGGGCGGCGACATCGCGCGCGCGCTGGCGACGCTGGTCGAAGAGCAGCGGGCGGTGCTACTGCTGGTTGTTCTGGAGGGGCTTAGCTACCGCGAGATCGCGGACATCCAGCGCGTGCCGATCGGCACGGTGATGTCCCGCCTTGCCCGCGCCCGCGCCCACATCCGCGCCACCCTCGCAGGCGAACGGCCGATGCTCAAGCGGGTGAAATGAGACAGTAAATGCAGAAGACGAATGGCCATGACTGACCCCAAGATTCCCGTGACCGAAGACGAACTGCATGCCTATGTCGACGGCGAACTGCCGGACGAGCGGCACGGTGACGTCGAAGCCTGGCTGTCGTCGCATCCGGCGGATGCGGAACGCGTGGCGTCGTGGCGCGCGATAGCGGAGGCGCTGCACGCACGCTACGATCAGGTGTTCGACGAGCCGGTGCCGCCGCGCCTGCAGATCGACCGGCTGACCAACCGCCCGCCGCGGCGCTGGATCGCCGGCGCAATCGCGGCAACGCTCGCGGCGTTCATCGCCGGCGGCGGAGCCGGTTGGTTCGCCCACGGCGCAGCCGCGACACCGAGCATTTTCCGCAACTTCACCGTCGATGCGCTGGACGCGCACCGGCTCTACGTCGTCGAGGTTCGCCACCCCGTCGAGGTCGAGGGCTCCGAACGCGCCCATCTGCAGCAATGGCTGTCGAAGCGCGTCGGCTATGTGGTGAGGGCGCCCGAGCTCGACGGCGCCGGGCTGAAGCTGGTCGGCGGGCGGCTATTGCCCGGACCCGACGCGCCGGCGGCCTTCCTGATGTATGAGAGCGCCAGCGGCGAGCGCTTCACGCTGTACACCTCGCGCGCCAAAACCGACGCGACGCAGATGCGCTACGCCAGCGATGATCGCGACGGCGCGCTGTTCTGGACCGACCGCGGCGTTGGCTATGTGCTGTCGGGCCCGACCGACAGGGACCGATTGAGCGAAGTAGCGAAGCAGGTCTATGAGCAGACCGACAAGAGCGGCGGTTAGTTGGCAATCAGTTGGAGCCGGCGGGCACTATTGACTTAGCAATCATCGTCGTCCCAATTTCGACATCGATAATCGCGGTTTCCAACATGGACGCGCCTCACTATCGTCCGATGAACTCAGGATGTTTGATCCGCGTCTGATCCGCCGATCGACGCACAGCGGCCTTGGCCGGGGTTGCGCTGATCCCCCGCGCCGAGGCCGCTCCCCTTTTGGCCGGGCCACGCCACCGTCTTCCAGCCGATCCGGCAGTTATTTGAGGTCGCTGCGCGGGTGATACGGATGGCCGTCGCGCCATTTCTGCATCAGCGCCTCGAGCTCGGCATCGTGGCCGTCCGGCAGCGTGATCCGCGTGGTGACGAACAGGTCGCCGGTCGCGCCGTTCTTCAGCAACCCCTTGCCCTTGAGCCGGAAGGTTCTCCCGCTCGAGGTGTTCTTCGGGATCGACAGTTCGATTGCGCCGGTCAGCGTCGGGACGCGAACCTTGGCGCCGAGCACCGCCTCATACAGCGTGATCGGCAGCTCCAGCCGCAGATCAGTGCCCTCGACCTTGAAGTGCGGATGCGGGGCGTAGTTGACGGTGATCAGCAGATCGCCGGCGCGATGGCCGGGGGCGCTATCGCCCTGCCCTTTCAGCCGGATCTGCTGGCCCGAACTGACGCCAGCCGGAATCTTGACGTTGAGCTCTTTGCCGGTCGGCAGCCGGACGCGCTTCTCGGTGCCTTGGGCCGCCTCTTCCAGCGTCACCGTCATCGCGACGGTCTGGTCGAGATCGGGAGCGAAGCCGCCGGTGTCGAAATCGAACCCCTGGGGGCCGCCGCGCGGGCCGCCGCGCATGCCGGCCGCACCACCGAACATCGAGTTCAGAATGTCCTCGAAGCCTGCGCCGCCCGCGCCAGCGAATCCGCCGCCACCGCTTCGGAAATTGTGCTCGAAGCCACCGCCGGGCCCGCCTGCACGCCCACCGCGTCCGCCGCCGGGAAAGCCCTGGAAGCGCGGCTTGCCCTCGGCGTCGATCTCGCCTCGGTCGAACTGTTTGCGTTTGGTCTCGTCGCCGACGATCTCGTTGGCGGAATTGACTTCGGCGAAGCGGGCAGCAGCCTTCGGATCGTTCTTGTTGGCGTCGGGGTGATGCTTCTTGGCCAGCTTGCGATAGGCGCTCTTGATCGCCGCAGCGCTGGCGTCCCGCTGCACCCCCAGGACCTCATAGGGGTCGCGCATCCGTCTCGTCTCCTTCAAGGAATTCGAACCCTGGGCAGAACGCCCATTGGCGTTTCATCTGGGGTTTTTGTGTCGCTTTTGCAACCGCTTTCGGCCGCCTTCGCGGCGCGTCAGCTGCGCCGCCAGGGCTTCAGCGAGCGGATTTCCCAATGCCCTTGCGCCGAGCGGCACGCCGCACCTTGCATCCAGCTCTCCGACCTGTCTTTGACGTAGCTCGCAAGAAAGTCGCGGCAGGATTGTCCATCGCTGGTGTAGGCGGCGGCGATCGGCGTCACCGAACCGCGCGCACCGGTGGCCGGATTCTCCCAGGGCTGGCTCGAATCCTTGTCGCCTTTGGTCAGCACGTCGGACGCGGCAATGCGCGCCATTGCCAGATCCGCCTCGGTTGGGCCGTTATCGGAAGACGGCGCCAAGGCGCGGATGGAGCCGGTGAAGTCGTTGCTTTCCATTTGGGCAAAAGCTGCATCCTTACCCCCGACACTGCAGCCGCCGAGTCCCGGCCCCATTAGAATCGCTATCATCGCCGCGGATGGGGCGATCGCCGATAGGCCAACGCGGTTGCGTGCCCTATATAGGTCTGACCTATACAGAGTTCCCAGCGCGTTTCGGACCGTGGTGAAGCACAAGTCGGATTTCCTCGCATGAGCGATACCTCCATCCAACAACAGAGTCAGTTAACGTCCGGTGATTTCACCGCGGCGGAGAATCCATTTGCGTTGTTTGCTGAGTGGTTTGCAGATGCGAATGAATCCGAACTTAACGATCCGAACGCGATGGCGCTGGCCACGGTCGACCCCGACGGTCTGCCGGATGTCCGGATGGTGCTGATGAAGGGCTACGACACTGACGGCTTCGTGTTCTACAGCCACATCGCCAGCCAGAAGGGTCGCGAGCTTGCCGCCAACCCAAAGGCGGCGCTGCTGTTTCATTGGAAGTCGTTGCGGCGTCAGGTTCGCATTCGCGGCGCGGTGTCTGCGGTAACCGAAACCGAAGCCGACGACTACTTTGCCACCAGGCCGAAGCAGGCGCAGATCGGCGCCTGGGCTAGCAAACAATCGCAGCCGCTGGAGAGCCGCTTCGCCTTCGAGCAGGCGATCGCCAAGGTGGCTGCGCGCTATCTGGTCGGCCAGGTTCCGCGCCCGCCGGGCTGGAGCGGCTGGCGGATCACGCCGTTGCGCTTCGAGTTCTGGCACGACCGCCCGTTCCGCCTGCACGACCGGATCGAATTCAGCCGGGATACCCCGGCCCAACCCTGGATCAAGACAAGGCTGTATCCATGAGCCCCGACACCGCGAAGCCGCGCGCGCCCGACAGCAATGCGCAGCGCCGGACCATGATTTTGACCGGCGCCAGCCGCGGCATCGGCCACGCCACGGTGATCCGCTTCTCCAGCGCCGGCTGGCGGGTGATCACCTGCTCGCGCCACCCCTTCCCCGAGGAATGCCCTTGGGGCGCTGGCCCTGAGGATCACATCCAGATCAATCTCGGCGACCGCGACGATACGTTGCGCGGCATCGCGGAAATCCGCGAACGCCTCGACGGCGATCAGCTCCACGCTCTGGTCAACAATGCCGCGATCTCGCCGAAAGCCGCCGGCGGCGGCCGGCTCGGCTCGATCGACACCGAAATGGACACCTGGGAACACGTATTCCACGTCAACTTCTTTGCGCCGATCATGATGGCGCGCGGACTGATCGCGGAACTCAAGGCGGCGAAAGGCTCGGTGGTGAACGTCACCTCGATCGCCGGCTCGCGGGTGCATCCTTTCGCGGGGGCGGCCTACGCCACCTCCAAGGCAGCGCTGGCCGCGCTGACGCGTGAGATGGCGTCGGATTTCGGCCGCATCGGCGTTCGCGTCAACTCGATCGCGCCGGGCGAGATCGACACCTCGATCCTGTCGCCGGGCACCGAAAAGATCGTCGAAGAAGACATCCCGTTGCGTCGGCTCGGCACCCCGGACGAAGTCGCCAAGATCATCTACGTTTTGTGCACGGAGACGTCGTCTTACGTGAACGGCGCCGAGATCCACATCAACGGCGGCCAGCACGTGTAGCGAGGTCGCCGCTCTCCTGTCAGTAGCGGGGCGAGCGATCGCCCCGCTTTTTTTTGTTTGGTCGTTGTCGATCAATCGAAACGGATGCGGCGCGGCGACCGCCCACGGAACGGTCTCTGCAGACCGATGCCGGCGCTCGAACAATCATCCTCGGAATCGTCGTCGAGCAGCGCCGCGCCGCAGTGACGGCAGAAGCGGCCGCTCATCGCTGTTGCCTGACTCGGTCGCTGAGTTCGCTGATAGTCCGCGAAGTCGATGACGTTGCGACCTGGTGTTACAACTCTCTCAACCATTGCTGTCCTCGTACATTTGACAGCCTTATCGCAGCAAACCCTTCTTCCAAGTCTTCAGGCGACCGCTCAAATTTTAGAGGCAACGGCGGATCAGCCGAGATGCTTTCCAAAGAATGCAGTGGCGCGCGACCACGCGAGTTCCGCGGCTTCGCGATCATGCACCGCAGCGCGCTGCTCGTTGACGAAGGCATGGTCGGCTTCATAGCGGAACAATTCCGCAGTCTTGCCGGCCTCTGTCAGTCCCTTCTCGAAGGCGTCGACGACTTGAGGCGTGCACCAATCGTCGCGGTTGGCGAAATGGCCCTGCAGCGGAACCCGCACTTCCGAGGGTTTGGCCGCCTGTTCCGGCGGAATGCCGTAGAACACAACCGCGGCGCTGAGTTCGGGGATCTTGCACGCGCCGATGACGGTGACTGCGCCACCAAGACAGAAACCGGTGAGGCCGACCTTGGCGCCGTTGCGCGCGAGATAGGCCACCGCACCGCGCACGGTCTGCGTCGTCGCATCGATGAAATCGAGCGAGCTCATCTCTTTGTTGGCTGCGTCCGTGTCGTGATAGGGCACGACCTTGCCGTTATAGAGATCGGGCGCGAGCGCATCGAAACCGGCCAGAGCGAACCGGTCGGTCAGGCCCTTGATCTGCTCGGACAACCCCCACCATTCCTGGATCACGACGACGCCGGGCGCATTGCCGCGCGCGGCGTTGGCCAGATAGCCGCTGGCGTCCTGACCGTCGGGACGTTTGAAGGTGATGATCGTGCCCATGATTCCTCCGCTTGAGTCGCACATCGTTGCGAACATTGTGTCCGCACTGACTGCGAGATGCAATCGCCGGAGGTGCAGCCACACATCGCGGCTCGACGCAACAAAAAAGCCCCCGAAGGGGCTTTCTGTCACGCGATCGTCGTCTGATCTCTCGTCGTTCGCGCTCAGTGCGCGTTCGACCAGACCTTGCGCTTGGTGAAGTACAGCAGACCGCTGAGAATGATCAGGAAGATCATGACCTGCAGACCAAGGCGCTTGCGGGCTTCGAGATGCGGCTCGGCGGCCCACATCAGGAACGACGTGATGTCCTTGGCGTATTGCTGAACCGTCTGGGGGCTGCCGTCGTCATAGGTCACCTGCCCGTCCGAAATCGGGGGCGGCATCTTGATCGAATGGCCGGGATACCACTTGTTGTAGTACGACCCGTCCGGCAACGAGAACCCTTCCGGCGGCGTATCCAGATAGCCCTGCAGCAACGCGTCGATGTAGTTCGGGCCCTGCTCCTGGAACTGGGTGAACAGGTCGAATGCGAACTGGGGGAAGCCACGCGGATAGGAGCGAGCCTTCGCAAGCAGCGACATGTCCGGAGGAACCGCGCCGCCATTGGCCGCGCGCGCCGCCTGCTCGTTCGGGAACGGCGAGTGGAAGGCGTCGGCGAGCCGGCCGGGGCGCTCGAACATTTCGCCGGCGTCGTTGGGGCCGTCCTTGATCGAGGCTTCGGCGGCGATCGCCTTGGCCTGATCCAGGGTGAAGCCGGGGCCGCCCGGCTCGGCGAGGTTGCGATATTGCAGCAACTTCAGCGAGTGACAGGCCGAGCAGACTTCCTTGTAGACCTTGAAGCCACGCTGCAATTGGGCGCGATCGTACTTGCCGAACGGGCCAGCAAAACTCCAGCTCAGCGAGGGCGGGCTCTCGCCGCCTTCCCCCGCCTTGGCGCTCTGCACGCCGCCGAACATCATGGATCCGGCCAACACCACGGCGAACAGGCTCGCCGCCGTCGTGCCAATCACCTTGCCCTTGTTCAGCACGTCTTCAGAGATCGAGTTCGGAAGCGGCAGGGTCTTCTCGACCCGTGACAGCATCGGCAGCACGATCAGGAAGTAGGCGAAGTAGAAGAAGGTGAAGACGCGGGCAAGCATAGTGTAGATGCCTTCCGCCGGCTTGGAGCCGAGCCACCCCAGAACCAGGCAGCAGACCACGAAGCCCCAGAAGAACCGCTTCGCCAGCGGACGATAGCGGGACGAACGCACCTTCGAGCTGTCGAGCCAGGGCAGGAACAGCAGGACGATGATCGCGCCGAACATCGCAACGACGCCCATCAGCTTGTCCGGGATCGAGCGCAGGATCGCGTAGAACGGCAGGTAGTACCATTCAGGCACGATGTGCGGCGGGGTCACACCCGGGTTCGCCGGAATGTAGTTGTCGGCTTCGCCGAGATAGTTCGGCATGTAGAAGATGAACCACGAGAAGAAGATCAGGAAGCAGGACATGCCGAACACGTCCTTCAACGTCGCGTACGGCGTGAACGGGACGGTGTCCTTCTCGGTCTTCGGTTCGACGCCGGCCGGGTTGTTCTGGCCGGTGACGTGCACCGCCCAGATGTGCAGCACGACGACGCCGACGATCACGAAGGGCAGCAGGTAGTGCAGCGAGAAGAAGCGATTCAGCGTCGGGTTGCCGACCGAATAGCCGCCCCACAGCAGCGTCACGATGCTGTCGCCGACGAACGGGATCGCCGAGAACAGGTTGGTGATCACGGTGGCGCCCCAGAAGCTCATCTGGCCCCACGGCAGCACGTAGCCCATGAAACCGGTCGCCATCATCAGCAGGTAGATGATCACGCCGAGGATCCACAACACTTCGCGCGGCGCCTTGTACGACCCGTAATACAGGCCGCGGAACATGTGAATGTAGACCGCGATGAAGAACATCGACGCGCCGGCGGCGTGCATGTTGCGCAGCAGCCAGCCGTAGTTGACATCGCGAACGATGCGCTCGATCGAGTCGAAGGCCATGTCGACGTGCGGCGTGTAGTGCATCGCCAACACAATGCCGGTGATGATCTGCAGCGCGAGCATCATCGAAAGAATGGCGCCGAACGTCCACCAGTAGTTCAGGTTCCGCGGCGTCGGCCACGCAATGAACGATGAGTGAACAAAGTTCCCGATTGGCAGGCGCTGTTCAAGCCACTTCATCCAAGGACTTTGTGGCTGATAGGTCGAGGGTCCGCTCATGATGCGATCCTAGTAAGCGATGTGGCGACGCGACTGAGCGTCAGCCGATCTGGATTTTGGTGTCGGAGACGAATTGATACGGCGGGACCGGCAGGTTCGCCGGGGCCGGCCCTTGGCGGATTCGGCCGGAGGAATCGTATTGCGAACCGTGGCAGGGGCAGAAAAAGCCGTCGAACAGGCCTTCATGCGCGATCGGAATGCAGCCAAGGTGAGTGCAGATGCCGACCACGACAAGCCACTGCTCGTAGCCTTCCTTGGTGCGGTCCTGATCGGTCTGCGGGTCGGGCAATGCCGACAGGCTCACCGAACGCGCTTCTTCGACCTGCTTCTTGGTGCGGTTCATGATGTAGATCGGCTTGCCGCGCCAGAACACTTTGATGTCTTGACCCTCAGCGATCGGGGTCAGATCGACTTCGATCGGCGCGCCGGCGGCGATCGTCGATGCGTCTGGGTTCATCTGCGAGATGAACGGCCACACGGTCGCAGCTGCGCCGACTGCAGCCACGGCGCCGGTTGCGATGTAGAGAAAATCACGGCGTGTCGGTTCCGCCGAAGTCTCTGTCGTCACGATCCAAAGCCCTTTCATATCTGCGGCCGGCGAAGCGGTCTCGGCAAGATGCGAAACGATCGCCCGAGGGAAGGCCGCCGGAGTCCGCAGCCCACGCACCCCTTGGCTGCTTGACGCAAGCCGGTCGGGAAGAAACAGACAGTCCAGAATCGATCTATTGGCACCCTTGCCGGTAGAGCGCAAGCCCGCCAACGGCTATTCAGCGCGGCTCATAAAATTCCCGCGAATTGTCATGTCACAACGCGAGTTATAATTCAGTTGCTAGGGAGCATTACGTATGCGGATCGCCCTGTACCAACCCGACATTCCGCAAAACACCGGCACACTTCTTCGGTTTTGCGCGTGTTTAAACCTCGAAGCTCACATCATCGAGCCTGCAGGCTTTCCGACATCAGATCGGCATTTCCGGCGCGCGGGAATGGACTATCTCGATCAGGTAACGATCCTGCGCCATGATTCCTGGTCAAAATTCGTGCAATGGCGGAAGGAAGCTGACTGCCGAGTGATTTTGCTTACAACGAAAGGCGTAACACCCTATCTCGAACAACGTTACCAATCCACTGATGTGCTGCTGCTGGGCCGGGAAAGCGCAGGCGTACCGGACGAGGTCGCCGCAGCCGCCGATGCGCGCGTGCTGATCCCGATGCAACCGAAGATGCGATCGCTCAACGTCGCGATGGCCGCGGCGTTGGTGGTCGGCGAAGCGCTCCGCCAGACCCGTTACGGATAAAGGACAAGGCTTCGTGAGCTACGCGGTGAAAGAGATCTTCCTGACCTTGCAGGGCGAAGGCGCGCATGCAGGGCGCGCATCGGTGTTCTGCAGATTCGCCGGCTGCAATCTGTGGACCGGCCGCGAGCAGGATCGCGATCAGGCGGTATGCCGGTTCTGTGATACCGACTTTGTCGGTACCGACGGCACGCTCGGCGGTCGCTACACGGACGCCGGCGAGCTCGCCGGCGCTATCGCAGCGCAATGGGCCGGCGCCGAGGTTGATCGCTACGTCGTGATCACCGGCGGCGAGCCGCTGCTACAACTCGACGCGGAGCTGATTGCCGCACTGCAAAAGCAAGGCTTCGCGATCGGCGTCGAAACCAACGGCACGATCGAGCCGCCGCCGGGAATTGACTGGCTCTGCGTGAGTCCCAAGGCCGGCGCTGAGCTGCGGGTGAAGCGCGGCAACGAGCTGAAGCTGGTGTATCCGCAGCCCGGGGCGATGCCGGAGCAATTCGCCGCGCTCGACTTCGAGCGGTTCTCGCTGCAGCCGATGGATGGCCCGGCGCGCGACGAGCATACCCGTCTGGCGATCGCGTACTGCCTGCGCCATCCGCAATGGCGCCTCAGTGTGCAAACACACAAGACGATCGGGATCCGATAGCGATCGTCAGAGCCGGTGATCGCGCGCGAACCGCGCCGCGGTCTGATCGGCGATCGCCTGCAGCCGCTGATCGTCGACCGGGAAGTCCGCGGCGAGCCAGGCGTCCTCCGCCAGCGTCAGGACATGACCGAGCGCCGGCCCCTCGGCGAAACCGCGGGCAATGAAATCGGCGGCTTTCAGCGGAAAAGCCGGCGCGCGCCAGCGCTGCGGCAACGCAATCAGGTCGCGCCATGGCGCAGGATCGGCCTCACGCCCTGCCCGCGCCCAGGCCAGCATCATCCTGTCGTGGAACCGCGGCTCCCCGAGGCGATACAGCCGGCGGCGTGCGGTGGCCTCGTCCATGCGGGCCAGCCGCCACCAGCGATGCCCCATCGAGTCGAGCCGCTTGCTCTCCGCGTTCGACAGCCGCAGCCGCTGCGTCAACCGCTTGGCGTCCTCGGTGACCGCGACGGCGAGCGCGCCGAGCCGCCGCACCGGGTCGGCGTCGAGACCGAGCGCGCGCTCCGCCTCGACCATCGCCGCGAAAGCTCCAGGATAGATCACGCCGCCGAGCACCCCGAGCAGCAGGCCGCCATCGGCCATCGCGACCACCGATGCCGCAGCGCCGCCGGCCACCATCAGCTTCAGCATCTCCATCCGCATCCGCTCGGCCGACAGCGTCGACAAGCCGCCACGGCCGCGGATGCAGGCCAGATACCCGTCCCGCTCGGGAGCGCCGACGCCATAAGCTGCGTGGATGCGGAAGAACCGCAAGATACGCAGATAGTCCTCGGCGATGCGCTGATCCGGATCGCCGATGAACCGCACCCGCCGCGCGGCGATGTCGTCGAGGCCGCCGACATGGTCGTGCACCACGCCGTCGGCGGAGACCGACAGCCCGTTGATGGTGAAGTCGCGGCGCTGGGCGTCGCGGACCCAGTCGCGGCCGAACGCGACCTTGGCCTTGCGGCCGAAGGTCTCGACATCCTCGCGCAGCGTGGTGATCTCGAAGCCGTGGCCATCGAGCACCAGCGTCACGGTGCCGTGCTCGATTCCGGTCGGAACGGCCTTGATGCCGGCCGCCCTGGCGCGGCGAACGACCTCGTCGGGCAATGCGGTGGTGGCGATGTCGACGTCGCCGATCGGCAGCTTCAGCAGCGCGTTGCGCACTGCGCCGCCGACCACACGCGCTTCCTCACCATGGCCGTCGAGCAGTGCGAGAACCTGGGCAGCCGGGCCGACATGCAGCCACGGCGCGTCGGCGCGCACCGCTGCGGTCATTTTTCGACTCCGGGAACGAGCCGGCCGTCCTCGATATGCGCGGGCACATAAGTCGCGCCCGGCGGAGCGCCGGAATAGTGCACGAGCAACAGCAGGCTGACGATCACCAACATCAGCGCCGACAACAGCAGCCAGCCGACAACGCGCAGCGGCCATGACGAGCGATGCGTCAGCGCCGAACGCGTGATCACCAGATAGGCCGCGTAGAGAATGAAGGGGATGAGGAAGACTGCGACTTCCGTCAGTACGGCACGAATCATGGCAGGCAGATCCGTTCGTATAATACCCGCAGGATGCCTGCGGTCGCGCCCCAAATGTAACGCTCGGCGAACGGCATCGCGTAGTAGGAGCGCTGCGCGCCGCGGAATTCCTTGCTGTGCAACTGGTGATTACCCGGGTTCATCAGGAACGACAACGGCACCTCGAAGGCGTCGTCGACTTCCGATTTGTTGATGGTCAGTTCGAAGCCGGGCCGCACGCGCGCGACCGTCGGCAGAATGCGGAAACCGAAGCCGGTGCCGTAGACGTCGAGATAGCCGATCGGTTCGACATAGGAGCGGTCGAGGCCGATCTCCTCTTCCGCCTCCCGCAGCGCGGCGTCGAGCGGCGAATTGTCGGTAGCGTCGATCTTGCCGCCGGGAAATGCGATCTGCCCGGCATGATCGTTGAGATGCGCGGCGCGCATCGTCAGCAGCACGGTCGGCTCGGCGTGTTCGATCACCGGGATCAACACTGCGGCGGGCCGGATCGGCTGCTCCTGCGCGATCAGCCGAAGCATCCGGTCGGTGCCGTGATCGCCGCTTGCGGGAATGACGCTGGCGTCGGTCAGCGCCGGAGGCACGTCGAACCGCAACCGCCGCAGCGCGCGATCGAAGAAGTCGGCCGAACTGATGCTGCCCAAGGCAGACTCAATCCCCATCATCGGCTCGTTCAAAGTGCTTCCGGCCCGTTCAAAGTGCTTCCCTCATCTGCTCCGCGTCGGCCATCGCGAAGAACGCGCCGCCGGAAGCAATTCCATATTTCGGATGACCATCGACCACCCGCTCCTCGCCGATGTCAACCAGATCGTAATACAACGCCCGCGTCACCTTGGCCCAGAGGTCGGCGCGGACGTGCAGATAGGGCACGATTCCGCCATCGGCGGCGGTTTCGAATCGCAATCCGTGATCCGCGTCGCACGTGATCCAGTCGTCGACATTGGTGCGGAAGCGCAGCACGCGCCCGAGCGCATCCTCGTCCTTGACCATTTCAACCGCCAGAAACGGCGCATCATCGACCTTGATGCCGACCTTCTCGACCGGTGTCACCAGAAAGTGTTTGCCATCCTCGCGCTTGAGGATGGTCGAGAACAGCCGCACCAAGGCCGGCCGGCCGATCGGCGTGCCGAGATAAAACCAGGTTCCATCGCTCGCGATGCGCATGTCGAGGTCGCCGCAGAACGGCGGATTCCACAGATGCACCGGCGGCAGGCCCTTGCCGGTCGCGGATCGGCCCGCAGCCTCACGCGCGGCTTCGGTCAATCCGTCGAGACTGTGGTTTGCGGTCTGCCCTTGCTTCGCCATGGTTTACCCTGACCCTGATCTCCAAGAAATTGCACGATAGCTGCGCATCTTTGCCAACGTACGGCGCGATTCAACTCTCCACATCGTGATGGGCGCAAATCCGCGATGCTCATAATGTGGGGATAGATTTGGCTAATAAAACCATAGCCTTCGCTTCGCCGCAGCGGCAGCCTAGCATGGCTGCGGAAATCGCACGACGCCGCTGCGACAGGTCGGACCGGTCGACAGGCGAACGTGAACAGGAGAGACTGGATGGCAGGCGCGGACAGTGTCGAGAAACTTGAAGACGTCATCGTGCGCTCTGCCGAGCAGGTCGCCAGCGACGTCCGCGCCGCCAAAGAGTCGATCTCCACGGTTATTTTCGGCCAGGACCGCGTCGTCGAGAACACGCTGATCACGATTCTCGCAGGTGGCCACGCGCTGCTGATCGGCGTGCCGGGCCTCGCGAAGACCAAGCTGGTGGAAACCTTGGGTGTGACGCTCGGTCTCGACGCCAAGCGCATCCAGTTCACGCCCGACCTGATGCCGTCCGACATTCTCGGCGCCGAAGTGCTCGACGAGACCGCCGCCGGCAAGCGCTCTTTCCGATTTATCGCCGGGCCGGTGTTCGCACAGCTGCTGATGGCCGACGAGATCAACCGCGCCAGCCCGCGCACGCAGTCGGCGCTGCTGCAGGCGATGCAGGAACAGCACATCACCGTGGCCGGCGCACGGCACGACCTGCCGAAGCCGTTCCACGTGCTCGCAACCCAGAACCCGCTGGAGCAGGAAGGCACCTATCCGCTGCCAGAGGCCCAACTCGACCGCTTCCTGATGGAGATCGACGTCGACTATCCGGATCGCGACGCCGAGCGCCGCATCCTGTTCGACACCACCGGCGCCGAGCACGCGGTCCCCAAAACGACGATGAATGCCGAGCTTCTGGTTTCGGCGCAGCGGTTGGTGCGCAGGCTGCCGGTCGGCGACTCGGTGGTCGAAGCGATCCTCTCGCTGGTTCGTTCGGCGCGTCCCGGTCCGGAGGCCGGCGATCTCGGCAAGCTGATCGCCTGGGGGCCCGGCCCGCGCGCCAGCCAGTCGCTGATGCTGGCGGTGCGCGGCCGCGCGCTGCTCGACGGCCGGCTCGCGCCGTCGATCGACGACGTGCTCGACCTCGCCGAACCCGTGCTGAAGCACCGGATGGCTCTGACCTTCTCGGCCCGCGCCGAAGGCCGCACTATTCCGGACGTGATCCGGCAGCTCAAGAGCCGGATCGGTTGATGGCGCAGGCGACCGAGCAACCGAACAAGGAGACGCTTGCAGTCCGACGCGCGGATGGCGAAAGCCGCACGCTCGCCGCGTCACTGCCGCGGCTGATGCTCGAGGCCCGCCGGATCGCCAACAACGTCACCCACGGCCTGCACGGACGCCGCCGCGCCGGCGCCGGCGAGAATTTCTGGCAGTATCGCCGCTTCGTATCCGGCGAGCCGGCGCAAAACGTCGACTGGCGCCGCTCGGCGCGCGACGATCATCTTTACGTCCGCGAACTGGAGTGGGAGGCGGCGCATACGGTGTGGCTGTGGCCGGACCGTTCGGCCTCGATGGCCTACGCCTCAAAGGGCGCACGCGACAGCAAGCTCGAGCGTGCGCTGATCGTGACGTTCGCGCTGGCCGAACTGCTGGTCGCCGGCGGCGAGCGCGTCGGCATTCCCGGGCTGATGAACCCGACCTCGAACAACAACGTGATCGACCGGATGGCGCAGGCGATCCTGCACGACACCCGTTCGCGCGACAGTCTGCCGCCGTCCTTCGCGCCGTCGTCGCTGGCCGAAATCGTGGTACTGTCGGACTTCTGGTCGCCGATCGGCGAGATCCGGCAGATGCTCGCCGGGCTGTCCTCGTCCGGCGCGCACGGCACCCTGGTGCAGGTTGTCGATCCTGCGGAAGAGAGCTTTCCGTTCTCCGGCCGTGTCGAATTCGTCGAACCCGAAGGCGGCGGCGCGATCACCGCCGGCCGCGCCGAGACCTGGGCGGCCGATTATGTGGCGCTGGTGGCGGCGCATCGCGACCAGATCCGGATCGAAACCGGCAAGCTCGACTGGCTGTTTTCGACTCACACCACCAGCCGCTCGACCGCTGAGCTGCTGCTGTTCCTGCACGCCGGAATGACCTCAGCCAAGGGCGTCGAACGCGGCGCCAAAGCGGGGCTCGGCGCATGATCGGCGGTTTGCCTCTGTCCTTCGCCGAACCGTTGCTGCTGATCGGGCTCGCTGCGCTGCCGGCGCTGTGGTGGCTGCTGCGGGTGACGCCGCCGCGGCCACGCCGCATCGACTTTCCGCCGACCCGGCTGCTGTTCGAGATCGCCCCCAGGGAAGAAACGCCGTCGCGCACGCCGTGGTGGCTGACCGCGTTGCGGATGCTCGCCGCGGCGCTGGTGATCATCGCGCTTGCCGGCCCGATCTGGAATCCGCAGACCGCCGCAGGCAACAGCCGCGCGCCGCTGCTGATCATGCTCGACGACGGCTGGAGTTCGGCGTCGAACTGGGAGATGCGGATCAAGGCCGCAGACGAACTGATCGCCGAAGCCGATAGTTCGCGCCGCGCCGTCGCGCTGGCGCCGTTGTCGGAAGCGACGCGCGATCCGACCTTGATGCCGGCGGGCACCGCGCGGGTGTCGCTGCGCCAGCTCGCGCCGAAACCCTACGCGGTCGAACGCGTCGAGGCGCTGCCGCCGATCGAGCGCTTCCTGAAGGCCTCAGGCGACGCCGAGATCGTTTGGTTGACGGACGGCGTCGACACCGGACGCGGCGGCGAATTCGTCCAAGGCCTGAACAAACTGGTGCAGAACCGCAGCGTCACCATCGTCGAGGGCGGCGCGCCGCCGGCCCATGCGCTCGCCGCCGCGGAGAACGCGGCCGCCAAGATGACGGTCAAGGTGCTGCGTTCGCAGGCTGGCGGCCTCGACACCGGCACGGTGCGGGCGCTCGACGCCAAGGGTGCGCCGATCGGCGAGGCGCGCTTCAGTTTTCCGCCGCAGGATCGCGAGACCGACGCCGCTTTCGAGCTACCGGTCGAGCTGCGCAACGATATCGCGCGGCTGGAAATCGCCGGCGAACGCTCTGCCGGCGCCGTGCAGTTGCTCGACAAGCGCTGGCGCCGCCGCGCCATCGGCATCGTCTCAGGCGCGAGCTCCGACACCGCGCAGCCACTGCTGGCGCCGACCTTCTACCTCGCCCGCGCATTGTCGCCGTTCGCCGACGTCCGGCTCGGCGACCGCGCCGCGCCGCAGCAGGCCATTGCGCAGTTTCTCGATCAGAAGCTGCCGATGATGGTGATGGCCGATGTCGGCGCGCTGTCGCCGGAGCTTCGCCAGCGGCTCGACGCCTGGATCGAACAGGGCGGCGTGCTGGTGCGGTTCGCGGGGCCACGGCTTGCGCGCCAGAACGACGACGATCTGGTGCCGGTGAAGCTGCGGCGCGGCGGCCGCAGCCTCGGCGGCAGCCTGACCTGGGAGAAGCCGCAGCACCTCGCGTCATTTGCGGCCGATGGCCCATTCGCGGGGATTGCTGTGCCGGCCGACGTCACCGTCAATCGCCAGGTGCTGGCCGAGCCCGACGCGGTGCTGGCGACAAAAAGCTGGGCCTCGCTCGCCGATGGTACGCCGCTGGTCACCGGCGAACATCGCGGCAAAGGCCTGGTGACGCTGTTCCACGTCAGCGCCGACATGCGCTGGTCCGATCTGCCAATGTCCGGCACCTTCGTCGAAATGCTGCGGAGGCTGGTCGACATGTCCGGCTACACCTCGACGCCGGGCGCCGGCGTCGCCACCGAGACCAACGCCGCCGAGACCGTGGCGCCGCTGCGCACGCTCGACGGCTTCGGCGCATTCGGCCCGCCGCCGGCCTCGGCCAAGCCGATCCCGGTCGCGTACCGCGACCGCGGCAGCGCCGACCACCCACCCGGCTTCTACGGCCCGGCCGACGGTCCGCTCGCCGTGAATACGCTGGCCGCCGCCGACCGAATCGCGCCGCTCGACACCGCGGCGATCAATGCGCGGCGCGCGGACTACACCAATGCCGAACCGCGCGATCTGCGCGGGATTCTGCTCGCCTCCTCGCTTGGCCTGTTCTTGCTCGACGCGCTGATCGTGGCGCTGCTCGGCGGCGGTCTGATCGCGCTGCTGATGCGCCGCCGCCGCGCGGCCACCGCCGCATTGGCGCTGATGCTCGCGCTGCCGCTGGCGACGACGCCGTGGCCGTCTTATGCCGACGGCCCCAAGGATGAGTTCGCGATCAAGTCGACGTCGCAAACTCACCTTGCCTATGTGGTGACCGGCAATCCGGACGTGGATTCGATCGTCAAGGCCGGGATGAGCGGGCTGACGCTGTTCCTGGCGCAGCGCACCGCGCTCGAAGCCGGCGAGCCGATCGGCATCGATCCGGCGCGCGACGAGCTGTCGTTCTTCCCGCTGATCTACTGGCCGGTGATCGCGGGTGCGCCGAAGCCGCCGCAGGACGCGCTCAACAAGATCGACGCCTATATGAAGCAGGGCGGCACCGTGATCTTCGACACCCGCGACGCGATCGAGGCGCCGGCGGGCCCGAACGGCGCATCTCAGACGCCCGGCATGTTGACGCTGCGCAACGTGTTGTCCTCGCTCGACATCCCCGAGCTTGAACCGGTGCCGCGCGAGCACGTGCTGACCAAAACGTTCTATCTGCTGCGCGACTTCCCCGGCCGTTTCACCGCAGGCGAGACCTGGGTCGAGGTGCTGCCGCGCGAGAACGACGACGAGGACTCCGCGCGGCCGGCGCGCGGCGGCGACGGGGTGTCGCCGATCATCATCACCTCGAACGATTTCGCCGGCGCCTGGGCGATGCGGCCGGACGGCCAGCCGATGCTGCCGCTGACGCCGGGCGAGCCGCGCCAGCGCGAATTCGCGTTCCGCGCCGGCGTCAACATCGTGATGTACACGCTGACCGGCAATTACAAAGCCGACCAGGTCCACGCCCCCGCGCTGATCGAACGGCTCGGGCAGTGATGCGGGCAAACAATTCGCCTCATCATTCCGGGATGCGCCGCACTCGCGGCGCGGACCCGGAATCCATACTCCCTGCAGGGGTTATGGATTCCGGGTTCGCGCAAAACGGCGCGCCCCGGAATGACGATGGCGGAGGGAGCAATTGATGCAATACGGCATCGCCTTCGCGCCTCTGGTTCCTGCGGCCGTGCTGTGGGTCGCGCTCGCCGCTGTCGCGGTCATCGCGGCTATCCTTCTGCTCGGCCGTTCGCGCGGCGCGCTGGTGCGGATCGCGGCGCTGGCGCTGATCCTGCTCGCGCTGTCCAATCCATCCTTCACCCGTGAGGAGCGCGAGCCGCTGTCGTCGGTCGCGGCCGTCGTCGTCGACAAGAGCCCGAGCCAGAATTTCGGCAGCCGCACTCAGGAAGCCGAACAGGCCAAGGAAGCGCTGGTCGAGCGGCTGAAGCAGCTGAAGGGCGTCGAAGTTCGCGTCGTCGAGGCCGGCCAGGCCGACGGCGAGACCGACGGCACCAAGCTGTTCGGCGCGCTGACCTCGGCGTTGTCCGACGTGCCGACCGACCGCGTCGCCGGCGCCTTTCTGATCACCGACGGCCGGGTCCACGACATCCCGGCGAACGCCGCGGCGCTCGGCTTCCAGGCGCCGGTGCACGCGCTGATCACCGGGCGCAGCAACGAACGCGATCGCCGGATCGCGATCGTCGCCGCACCGCGCTTCGGCATTGTCGGCCAGACCCAGACCATCACCTACCGGCTCGACGACCAGGGCATCTCCGGAGAACGCGCTCGCGTGGTGGTGCGCCGCGACGGCGAAATGCTGAACGAGCGCAGCGTCGGCAGCGGGCAGACTGTCACTGTCGACGTCGAGATCAAGCACGCCGGCCCGAACATCGTCGAGATCGAAGCCTCGCCGGTCGCGAACGAACTGACCATGGTCAATAATCGCGCGGTGGTCTCGATCGACGGCGTCCGCGACAAGCTGCGCGTGCTGCTGGTGTCCGGCGAGCCGCATTCCGGCGAGCGCACCTGGCGCAATCTGCTGAAGTCCGACGCCAGCGTCGACCTCGTGCATTTCACCATCCTGCGGCCGCCGGAGAAGCAGGACGGCACGCCGATCAACGAATTGTCGCTGATCGCGTTTCCGACCCGCGAGCTGTTCCAGCAGAAGATCAACGAGTTTCAGCTGATCATCTTCGACCGCTACGCACGCCAGGGCGTGCTGCCGATCGCGTATTTCGACAACATCGCGCGCTATGTGAAGAACGGCGGCGCGGTGCTGGTCTCGGCCGGGCCGGACTACGCCTCGACCACTTCGATCTGGCGCACGCCGCTCGATCAATTGCTGCCGGCGGAGCCGGTCGGCGTCACCGAGAAGCCGTTCTATGCGCATCTGTCCGACGCCGGCAAACGCCACCCGGTGACGCGCGGGCTGGAGGGCTCGAACTCCGAGCCGCCGAAATGGAGCCGCTTCTTCCGCACCATCGACACCCGCAACACCACCACGCCGCCGCTGATGACTGGCGCCGACAACATGCCGCTGCTGCTGCTCTCGCATTTCGGCGAGGGCCGTGTCGCGCTGCTGCTGTCCGATCACATCTGGCTGTGGGCGCGCGGCTACGAAGGCGGCGGCCCGCATCTCGATCTTTTGCGGCGGATGTCGCATTGGCTGATGAAGCAGCCCGACCTCGACGAGGAGGCGCTGCGGCTGAAGGTCGAAGGCAAGGACCTGCAGGTGATCCGCCAGACCATGGCGGACGACGTGCCGCCGGTGACCGTCACTTCGCCGTCCGGCAAAACCCGGCAGTTCAGCCTGAACTCGAACGATCCCGGCACTTGGCGCGCGACGCTGCCGGCCGACGAACTCGGACTGTGGCAGGCGACCGACGGCACGCTGAAGGCGCTGATCAATGTCGGGCCGGTCAATCCAAAGGAATTCTCCGAAGTCACCTCGACCCCCGACACGCTGAAGCCCTTGACGCAGGCAACCGGCGGCGATTCACGGCGGATCGCCGATAGCGGCAGCATCGAGTTGCCGCGGATCGTGCCGGTGCAATCCGCGACGCTGTTCCGCGGCGACGGCTGGCTCGGCGTGCGGATGCGCGACGCCAGCGTGGTCCGCGGCGTCGGCGTGCTGCCGGTGTTCACCGGGCTGATCGGCCTGCTGCTGCTGCTCGGCGCCTTCGCGGCGACCTGGTTGCGCGAGGGTCGCTAAGAGCCCGACCAATCCTTGAAACGCTTGGTGAAGGCGTCGACATCGATCAGACCGCGGATGTGGCGGCCATCGCCGACCCTGCGGGTGCCGACATAGCAGGCGACCTCGAAGCTCACCGTGCGCTGCTCGACCGCTGTCACGCGCGAGACCGTCCGCACCACATGGCCGACCAACGCCGGCGTCAAATGGCGGATGTCGACGCCAGTGCCGACGGTGACCCAGCCGTCCGGCAATTTCGGATGGACCGCCTCGCCGGAGGCCATTTCCATTTCGAGGATCATCAGCGGCGTCGCGAACACCGCCGGCATATACGGCACGAAATGCTGCACCGTCTGCTCCGGCGCCACCGTGATCTGCCGCTCGGCGCTCATGCCGACGGTGAGTACATCGCGCGCGTCCATCAGGGCCTCTGCAATTTCGACAATCAATGCGTGTGTGCTCGTCATTCCGGGGCGCTCACGAAGTGAGCGAACCCGGAATCCATATTCCCAGTGTCGATGAGAAGGACAAGCGTTGCAATGTCCACACTCGACCGCAAGTCCAGGGGGTATGGATTCCGGGTTCGCGAGCTTCGCTCGCGCCCCGGAATGACGAACGAGACGTCGTCGAAAAGGCCTACTTGCCCTGCTCGGCCTTGCGTTCGATGAAGGTCTTGCCGCCCTTCATCTTGTTGCTGAGCGGCGCTTCGTTGATCTGAATCACCACGGCCTCGGCATCGACGCCGAGATGCGTCACCAGCGCCTGGGTGATGTCGCGCATCATCGCCGCCTTCTGCTCGTCGGTGCGGCCGGCAGCCATGTTGACGGTGATCTCGGGCATCCGGATTCTCTCCCTGTTGTGCGCGTTGGCTGCGCGGTTGTTCTTCCTTCTCCCCTCGTGGGAGAAGGAGGCGCGGACGAAGTCCGCGACGATGAGGGGGACTTGGCGAAGGCCCTCGACCCCTCACCCCGCTTTGCTTCGCAAAGCGACCCTCTCCCACAAGGGGAGAGGGTTCAATCCGCCCCTTGCCGAACTAATTCCACTTCACGCTGTGCCGCGCCAGCACATCGCGGACCTTGGCGACGAGATCATCCACGCCGCAGGAGAACTGCGCATCGGCCTGTTTCTTCAGATACTCCTCACGATCCTTCTCCAGCGACGCCAGTTCGGCACCGAGGATCAGGTCCTTGATCTGAACTTCGCCACGCTCTTTTTCGTCGGAGCCCTGGATGATGGCGCAGGGCGAGTTGCGCTTGTCGGCGTATTTCATCTGCTGGCCGAGCGAGTGCTTGGGGTTGCCGAGATACAATTCGGCGCGAATGCCGGCCTGGCGCAGCGTCGACACCATTTTTTGATAGCCGGCGATATCGCCGCCGAACACCGTGACGACGACGGGGCCGTAGCTCGGCTGTTTCGGCTTGTCCCGGTTGACGATCTCCAGCGCCGCCTGCAGCCGCGACACGCCGATCGAGAAACCGGTCGCCGGCACCGGCTCGCCGCGGAAACGCGACACCAGACCATCATAACGCCCGCCGCCGCCGACCGAGCCGAACCGAATCGGTCGGCCCTTCTCGTCCTTGGTGTCGAGCAGCAGTTCGACCTCGTAGACCGGACCGGTGTAGTATTCGAGGCCGCGGACGACGGAAGGGTCGATGAGAATTCTCATCTGATCATATCCTCCCGCAGCCGCAAGCCGAGCTATCTCGGCAAGCTCATCTAGCCCTTGCTGTGCGGTCGGCGAGTCCCCGAAAGAGTCTTTGAGTCCAGATACCACCTCTTCGTTCGACCGACGCAGTTCGCTCGGATTGCGATTCTGTATCGAGCCGGCAAAATTTGAGTCACCTGGCGAGGTAGAAAGCACAGCCCCAAACGAAACATAATTGAAGATGCGCAGCATCTGCTCTTCAGTCAGGCCAGCGCCTTTAGTGAAGTCACCTTTGCCTTCCTCACCACCATCCCACCGACCGTTTCCGAGTAGCTTCTCGATTTCCGTGATCGGAAACTTGTCCAGCTTATCGATGGCCCTCAGAACGGTCAGCCTGCGACCAGCATTTTCTTCGCCGCCAAGCCCAATGGCCTCCAGCACGCCATCAAGCACCTTGCGGTTATTCACCTTCACCACATAGCTGCCGCGCGGGATGCCGAGGGCTTCCATGGTGTCCGCCGCCATCATGCACATCTCGGCGTCGGCGGCGGCGGTCGGCGCGCCCACAGTGTCGGCGTCGAACTGCATGAACTGGCGGAAGCGGCCGGGACCGGGCTTTTCGTTGCGGAACACCCAGCCGAAGCGGTAGCTGCGATACGGCTTCGGCAGTGCATCAAAATTCTCCGCGACGTAGCGGGCGAGCGGCGCGGTCAGGTCGTAGCGCAGGCTGATCCACTGCTCGTCGTCGTCCTGCAGCGAGAACACGCCCTCGTTGGGGCGGTCCTGGTCGGGCAGGAACTTGCCGAGGGCGTCGGTGTATTCGAACGCCGGGGTCTCGACCGGCTCGAAGCCGTAGCGCTCATAGACCTCGCGGATGATCTCGACCATCGACCGCGTCGCTGCGATCTCGGCGGGGCCGCGGTCGGCCAGCCCGCGCGGCAGCCGGGCGCGGAGTTTCTGCGTTTTCTTCGGTTTTTCAGCCATTGTCGTCTTTCAGCGTCGGGCCGGGTTGGTACCAGCCGCCCTGCTCCACAGCAAGGCTGGGTTGTGTGATCCAGCGCAAATCGGCCGCGCCCGGATGGTCTATCGCAGGATAGGAGACCCACGTAAAATTGCTGGCTCGTGGCGTTCCCGTGATCCCCCGAAGCTGCTAGCCTGCGACGCCGTCCGCAACCCGCCCGCGCATGCATGAGGAGCGCTATGTTAGACAAGAGCAAGCCTACGTCCGCCGTCAACGTGCCGAACGACCTCGAGGCGTTCTGGATGCCGTTCACGGCGAACCGGGCCTTCAAGCGCGCGCCGAAAATGATCGCGGGCGCCAAGGACATGCATTATTTCACCACCGACGGGCGCAAGATCATCGACGCCGCCTCGGGAATGTGGTGCTCCAACGCCGGTCACGGTCGCACCGAGATTTCGGCTGCGATCGCCGCCCAGGCCGAGGCGCTCGACTTCTCGCCGCCGTTCCAGTTCGGCCAGCCGAAGGCGTTCGAACTCGCCAGCCGCATCGTCGAGCTGGCGCCGGACGGGCTCGACCACGTGTTCTTCTGCAATTCCGGCTCGGAAGCCGCGGACACCGCGTTGAAGATCGCGATGGCCTGGCAGCAGATCCGCGGCCAGGGCTCGCGCACCCGCTTCATCGGCCGCGAGCGCGGCTATCACGGCGTCGGCTTCGGCGGCACCGCGGTCGGCGGCATCGGCAACAACCGCAAGATGTTCGGCACGCTCCTGAACGGCGTCGACCATCTGCCTGCGACCTATGACCGCGACAAGCAAGCGTTCAGCAAGGGCGAGCCGGAATACGGCGCGCATTTCGCCGACGCGCTGGAGGGCCTCGTCAATCTGCACGGCGCCAACACCATCGCCGCGGTGATCGTCGAGCCGATGGCCGGTTCCACCGGCGTGCTGCCGGCGCCGAAGGGCTATCTGAAAAAGCTGCGCGAGATCACCAAGAAGCACGGCATCCTGCTGATCTTCGACGAGGTGATCACCGGGTTCGGCCGCCTCGGCCACGCCTTCGCCGCGGAGCGCTATGGCGTCACCCCGGACATGATCACCTTCGCCAAGGGCGTCACCAACGGCGCAGTGCCAATGGGCGGCGTGATCGCCAGCGCCGAGATCCACGATGCCTTCATGAGCGGACCGGATTACGCGGTGGAGTTGTTCCACGGCTACACCTATTCGGCGCATCCGCTGGCCTGCGCCGCTGGCCTCGCCACACTCGACATCTACCGCGACGAGAAGCTGTTCGAGCGCGCCAAGGCGCTCGAGCCGAAGTTCGCCGACGCGGTGATGGCGCTGCGGTCGGAGCCGAACGTGCTCGATATCCGCACCATCGGCCTCACCGCCGGAATCGACCTCGCTCCGCTTTCGGACGGACCCGGCAAGCGCGGCTACGAGGCGATGAACTCGGCGTTTCACGACCACGAGCTGATGCTGCGGATCGCCGGCGACACCCTGGCGCTGACCCCGCCGCTGATCCTCAGCGAGGACCATATCGGCGAAATCGCCGACAAGGTCGCCAAGGTGATCCGCGCCGTCGCCTGACGCTGCCTGCCTCGCTTCCTGTCTAGGCGGACGAATCCAGTGGACTCGTCCGCCGAATCACCAATGATGGCGGGATCGGCAGGACAACCGGCGCTAAATGTTCCGAATCTCGACCATTTTCATTGCCATCTGCATGGTACTGGTCTCCGTGTCGCTCGGCACGGTGGTGTATTCGCTCGCCGGGTTCAGCGCGGGCGAATCCGCGATCGTCGCGCTCGCGACGCTGACCTTCTTCGTTCTTTACAGCGCCGTGTCGATGCGGCTCAGCGACCGCGCCGACCCCAGTCACCAGATCGCCGACCTGTCACGCGGCACCGCCGACCTTGCCCGCCAGATCGCCGAATTCGGCCGCCGGCTCGCCGTTGTCGAGGGCAAGGTGGTCGCCGCCAATGCGACCAATCAAGACCGCATCCAGGTCGCGATGGGTGAGATCGGCGAGCTCGGGCTGCTGGTGAAGCAGCTCGCCGCCTCGGTCGCGACCCACGAGGACATGCTGGCCGGAGCCGCGCCAGGCGCGCCGCCGCGGCGAACTCCGTTGCTCGATCCGGAAGCGCCGGTGCAGATCCAGCAGATCGCCGACAATCAGGCCGAACAGCCCGGGGCAACGGACGTCGTTCCCGCTCCCGCCGCGCCGTCGTCGCTCCTGCCCCAGCCGGCGCGCGATCCGGCACAAATCCTGACCGCAGTGAAGAACGCCGTCGAGGCTGGTCGGCTCGACATCTATCTGCAGCCGCTGGTGACGCTGCCGCAGCGCAAGGTGCGCTTCTACGAGATCGTGACGCGGTTGCGCGACGGCAAGGATCAGGTGCTGACCGCCGACGAGTTTCTTCCCGTCGCAGAATCCGCCGGAATGATGGGCCGCATCGATCACGAGGTGATGCTGCGCGCGGTCCAGGTGCTGCGCCGCCTGATGGTGCGCAACAAAGAGGTCGGCGTGTTCGTCAATGTCGCCGGGGCGACGCTGTCGGACGCCGATGCGTTTTCACAATGTCTCGATTTTCTCGAGGCCAACCGGGCGTTGGCGCCGTCTTTCGTGCTGGAATTCAAGCAAAGCACGCTGCGCAACCTCGGGCCGCGCGAGAGCGAGCACCTCGCGGCGCTGGCGCAGCGGGGCTTCCGGTTCTCGATTGACCACGTCACCGACCTGCGGTTCGAGCCGCGCGAACTCGCCGATCGCGGCGTGCGCTTCATCAAGGTGCCGGCGTCGCTGCTGCTCGACCAGCGCGAGCATCCGGCGGCCGACATCCACCCCGCGGATCTGTCCGACCTGCTCGGCAGGTTCGGCATCGACCTGATCGCCGAGCGGATCGAGGGTGAGCGCGCGGTGGTCGACCTGCTTGACTACGATGTGAGGTTTGGGCAGGGGTTCTTGTTCGCAGCGCCCCGGCCGCTGCGACCCGAGACCGCCCCATCGCCTGCGCCGATATCTTCCGGCGACAAGGCCAAGCAGGACACCGCCACTCCGCATGATTCAGGCCCCTCCCCGAAGGGCGAACTCGCCCGGATCGATCCGCCGCGCGCCGCCACTGGCGTCGCCGCTCTGGCGCGCCGCGCCGTCGGCCCGGTCTGACCGCTTCACCGCATGACCACACTTCGTTTCGTCGATCACCTGCACGAACTGATGGGCTCTGTCGATGTCGTGTTGAGCGACATCTGGGGCGTCGTCCATAACGGCCTGGAATCGTTTCCCGAGGCTTGCGACGCGCTGCGCACCGCGCGCAACGAAGGCCGCACTGTGGTGCTGATCACCAATGCGCCGCGCCCGGCCGACTCGGTGCAACGCCAGCTCCGCAAGCTGCACGTGCCCGACGATTGCTACGACGCCATCGTCTCGTCCGGCGACCTCACGCGCGCTTACGTCGCCGAGCACCCCGGTCAGTCGGTGTTCTGGCTGGGCCCGGATCGCGACAATTCGATTTATCGCGGCCTCGACGCTGTTCTGACGCCGCTGGACCAGGCCGACTACATCATCTGCACCGGCCCGTTCGACGACGAGACCGAGTCGGCCGAGGACTATCGTGAGATGATGGGCGAAGCTCTGCAGCGCAAGCTGAGGCTGATCTGCGCCAACCCCGACATCGTGGTCGAGCGCGGCGACCGGCTGATCTATTGCGCCGGCGCGATCGCCGAACTCTATCGCGAACTCGGCGGCGATGTCATTTTCTACGGCAAGCCGCATCGGCCGATCTACGACCGCGCCATGGCGATCGCACGTGAACTGCGCAACGCCGAGACGCCGTTGCAGCGCGTGCTGGCGATCGGCGACTCGGTGCGCACGGACCTTGCCGGCGCGCAGAGCTACGGCATCGATCTGCTGTTCGTCACCCGCGGCATCCATTCCGACGCCTTCGAAGGCATCGACCGGCTGGACACCGACGCTGTCAGCGAGCTGTTCGGCCACCCGCCGCTGGCGCTGACCCGCGAATTACGGTGGTAACAGCGTCGCTCCTCACCTCGACGGGTCATTCCGGGATGCACTGCGCCAGCTGCGCAGACCCGGAGTCCCCAGATTGGTGCAAAGAGAGATTCCGGGTTCGCGCTTTGCGCGCTCCGGAATGACGGCGCGGGACGGCGCAAAGAAAACGCGCCCCGTTGCCGGAGCGCGTTTTGAAAAATCGGTGGCCGTGATGTCGCGCGTTACGCCGCGACGTGATCCGGGAACACCGCCTCGATCTTCGTCTTCAGGGTCGCGGCGTTGAACGGCTTCACGATGTAGTTGTTCACACCCGCCTTCTTGGCGGCGATCACGTTCTCGGTCTTGGATTCCGCGGTGATCATGATGAATGGCGTCTGCGACAGGTTCGGGTCGGCGCGAACTTCCTTCAGCAGGTCGTAGCCCGTCATCGGCTCCATGTTCCAGTCCGAGATCACCAGACCGTACTTCTTGACGCGCATCTTTTCGAGCGCCGCCGAGCCGTCGCTGGCATCGTCGATATGCTCGAAGCCGAGTTGCTTCAGAAGATTACGAATGATCCGGATCATGGTGCTGTAGTCGTCCACCACCAGGACCGACATTGACAAATCAACCGCCATCTTCAACTCCCAAGGGGCACCGCAACGGTGCGCCGAAACGCCCCAACGGTGGGCTCAATTTGGTTCTCAGGAAAACCCGACGTTCGAAACGTCCGGCCCCATCCGGAGCCCAGAACTAGCACCGCTGATTAAACAGCCCGTTAACCGGGGTATCATGAGCGTCGCGGACGTCGCCGCGGAAGTCACGATGAACCGCTGGTTTGCCGCATATTTGGATTGTCCGGCGGTTTCCCGTAGTCTTACGAGTGTGCTGGCGTGATGGAAAGCAGGGCGGCGTCATGCCTGGCCGTCATGGCGGTTGATCGCGGCGGCTGCTAGAGCATTTGCCAGCGAAGCGATTGCCGGTTCGCGTGAAGACTCCGCGTCCAACCTAAAATCTAGAGCTTCGGTTCTGGTTCGATCAGAGCCGAAAGAGCTCTAGGGAGTGCCGATGAATTATCGCCATGCCTTCCACGCCGGCAATTTCGCCGACGTCATCAAGCACATCGTCCTGGTCCGGATCCTGACCTATCTGCAGGAGAAGCCGGCGCCGTTCCGGGTGATCGACAGCCATGCCGGCGCCGGGCTTTACGACCTCACCGGCGAAGAAGCCATCCGCGGCGGCGAGTGGGCCACGGGCATCGCCCGGGTGCTGCAGGCGCGGTTCACCGACGCCGCGGGCGACCTGATCAAGCCGTATCTCGACATCGTCCGCGCCTTCAACCCGCAGCGTGACATGACTGCCTATCCGGGGTCGCCGCTGATCGCCCGCGCCCTGCTGCGGCCGCAGGACAGCATGGTCGCGAGCGAACTGGAGCCGCTGGCGCGCAAGCAACTGATCAACGCGCTGCGCCGCGACACCCAGGCCCGGGTGGTCGATCTCGACGGCTGGCAGGCGCTGACGGCGTTCGTGCCGCCGAAAGAACGCCGCGGTCTGGTGCTGATCGATCCATCGTTCGAACAGAAGGACGAGTTCGAGCGACTGGCCGCGGGCTTCAGCACGGCTTACGCGAAATGGCCGACCGGCACCTATCAGTTGTGGTACCCGGCAAAGAATCGCCGCCTCACCGAGGCATTGGCCGACCACGTCGCAACCGTCGCCGCTGCGGGTGGCGAGGGAAAGTGTCTGCGGCTGGAATTCAGCGTCGCACCGCAACAGCCGGACGGCGCACTGACGTCGACCGGTCTGCTGGTGGTGAACCCGCCATGGACGCTGGCGTCGGAGTTGAGAGTCATTCTCCCCGAATTGGAGAGACCGCTCGGCCAGGGCGGCGTCAGCCGCTATCGGCTCGAGCTACCCAGATCGTGACCACCCGATCAGTGATCGCTTCCAGCACGAAAAGTCTCATTTGAACGTAGTCAATCCGCGTCAATCCGTATTATGCTGACTCATTGGACTGGCTTTACGTTCCGCTTCCGCGAATGGGGGCGGCGGAGTGACAAGGCCGTACTACCTCGGACCGGCATTTAGCGGGTCCAGCTTTCGGCCAAGCTTTCCGGCAGCGCAATGTCAGGTCGCACCGAAGCGCCGGCGCGCGACGGAAAGCATGCGGGAGGGGTTTCCGGAATGTCTATGACGGGAACGGTGAAGTTCTTTAATGGAGAGCGCGGCTATGGCTTCATCAAGCCAGATGACGGTGGCCGCGATGTATTTGTTCATATCACTGCAGTCGAGCGTGCCGGCTTGAAGGATCTGACTGAAGGTCAGCGCATTTCGTTCGAGGTCGAGCCAGACAAGAAGGGCAAGGGCCCCAAGGCGGTCAATCTGGTGATTTCATAACCGCAGCCGCCGGCTTCGCTCGGGCCAGCGCGACAGCCCTGGCAGCGATCGCTTAGACGCGACGGATTTTATGTAGCAGATGATGGCGCACCGGATGGTGCGCCACGACGATCAATTGTGCGCGCGGTCCGCGTCGTCTCGATGCACGATTCGGCGCGACGTGCCGATCGAATCCAGCAAAAAAATCCCGGCCACAAGGGCCGGGAATGATGATCGCCGAGTTTCTTGGTCGCGATGATTTCGTCGCGAGGTTTAGAAGTGATAGTTGATGCCCGCGCGCACCACCCCGAAATTGTAGCCGTTCGGGGCACCGGTGATGAAGAAGTTATTGGTGGACAGGCTGCCGTAAAGATACTCGACCTTGGCGCTGAGTTTCGGCGCGAAGGCGAATTCGGCGCCGGCGCCGACCGTCCAGCCCGCGGAACTGTGGCTCTCTGTCGACAGCAGGCGCTCGCCCTTCAACTGACCGAAAGCGAAACCGCCGGTGGCGTAGATCAGCAGGTCGTTCATCGCGTAGCCGACACGACCACGCGCGGTCCCGAACCAGGGGTTCGAAAACTTGTAAGGCGCGAAGGTGTCGTCCGCGGTCGAGAACTGAATGTCGCCCTCGAGGCCGAAGACGATGTTTCCGCTCTGCCAGTTATAGCCGCCCTGAACGCCACCGTTGAAGCCGGACGGCTTGGTGATGTTGTTGGTGACATTGCCGAAAGAGTAGCCGAGGTTGCCGCCCAGATACGGCCCGGCCCAGCTGAAGGCATTCAGCGGCTGATTGACGGTGTAGGGCGTCCGCGAGCCGTAATAGCCCATGTCCGCGGCCTGTGCCGTCGAAGCTCCTGCGGCGAGAATGGTCGCCGCGGCCATTGCAAATTTACGCATCTTACTCTCCTCGACGGCAGGAACGCGGCTTTCGCGCGCCGTCCGCCCAGCCACCGGCCATCGTTGGCCGAGGGAAAAAGCATCCGGGATGGTTACGGATTTCCACTTTTTTCCAGTAAGATTTATCGAGAGTTTTAAGTTAAGCGGTTGTTAAACCGGCCGCGGTTCCAGATGTCGTTGTTAACAAAAGCTTACTTCCCAAGCTTCGCGGCGACAGCATGGCGGCCGGCCGCAATGCGCGCGCGATGTGGGTTCCCGGCGTGCAGCGCTGGCACCGCACGCCCCGAACGCCTAATTTAGGACCATGAATCAAGACCCCGCCGAGACCCGCGACACGGCGGCCCCGCCGCCCGCGGACACCGCATCCCCATCGCCCGTCTCACCTGAATTGGAGCCCCGCTCCGCGCCCGGCGCGCAGGACATCGACGCCGCGTCCGCCTCGCTGACGGTGGAGGAGGACGACGAGGCGCGCCTGCCGGAGATCGACGACGATAGCGCCGAGGTCGCCGACGGACCGCTCGCGGTCGGCCGCGCCGCGATCGAGCAGGCGGTTCGGCTGGCGCCGACCTCCCCCGGGGTCTACCGGATGCTGAATACCGCCGACGACGTGCTCTATGTCGGCAAGGCAAAGAACGTAAAGAAGCGGCTGTCGTCCTATGCGCGGCCGACCGGGCACGTCGTCCGGATCGCGCGGATGATCGCCGCGACCGTGACCGTCGAGATCATCTCGACGTCGACCGAGACCGAAGCGCTGCTGCTCGAAGCCAATCTGATCAAGCAGCTCCGGCCGCGCTTCAACGTGCTGCTGCGCGACGACAAGTCGTTCCCCTATATCCTGATCACCGGCGACCATTGGGCGCCTCAGATCCTCAAGCATCGCGGCGCACAGAGCCGCCCGGGGCGCTATTTCGGCCCGTTCGCCTCGGTCGGCGCGGTCAACCGCACCATCACCGCGCTGCAGCGCGCGTTCCTGGTGCGCTCCTGTACCGACTCGTTCTTCGAGAGCCGCACCCGCCCGTGCCTTTTGTATCAAATCCGGCGCTGCGCCGGCCCATGCACCGGCGAGGTCGATTTTCCCGGCTATACCGAGCTGGTGCGCGAGGCGACCGACTTTCTGTCCGGCCGCAGCCGGGCGGTGAAGCAGGAACTTGCCGTCGAAATGGAGAAGGCGTCGAACGAGCTCGAATTCGAGACCGCGGCGCTGTATCGCGACCGCCTTGCCGCGCTGTCGGCGATCCAGTCCCAGCAGGGCATCAATCCGCGCACCGTCGAGGAAGCCGACGTGTTCGCGATCCATCAGGAGGGCGGCTATTCCTGCGTCGAGGTGTTCTTCTTCCGCACCGGCCAGAACTGGGGCAACCGCGCCTACTTCCCGCGCGCCGAGAAGTCGTTCACGCCGGAGGAGGTGCTGGCGTCGTTCCTGGCGCAATTCTACGACGACAAGCCGCCGCCCAAGCTGATCCTGCTGTCGCACGATATCGAGGAGTGCGAACTTTTGGCCAACGCGCTGTGCATCAAGGCCGGCCGCAAGGTCGAGGTCGCGGCGCCGAAGCGCGGCGAGAAGAAGGAGCTGGTCGCGCACGCGCTCACCAACGCCCGCGAGGCGCTCGGCCGCAAGCTCGCCGACACCGCGACCCAGACCCGACTGATGCAGGGGCTCGCCACGACACTAGGCCTGCCGAGGCCGCCGCAGCGGATCGAGGTCTACGACAACAGCCACATCCAGGGCACCAACGCGGTCGGCGCGATGATCGTCGCCGGCCCGGACGGCTTCATCAAGAACCAGTACCGCAAATTCAACATCCGCTCCGAAGGCCTCACCCCGGGCGACGACTATGCGATGATGCGCGAGGTGTTGCAGCGCCGGTTCAAGCGGCTGGCGGCCGCGAAGGCCGAAGGCGATGCGGCGAAGCCGAAGGAGGACGATACCCCGCTATGGCCCGACCTCGTGATCATCGACGGCGGCCGCGGCCAACTCAACGCCGCGCGCGGGGTGCTGACCGAACTCGGCCTCGGGGCGGAGGTGACGCTGCTCGGCGTCGCCAAGGGACCGGACCGCGACGCCGGCCGCGAGACGCTGTTCATGCCGGAGCGCGAGGCAATCAAGCTCGAGCCGCGCGACCCGGTGCTGTATTTCATCCAGCGGCTGCGCGACGAAGCGCATCGCTTCGTGATCGGCTCGCACCGCAAGCTGCGCAAGAAGGACATCCGCGAGGCCGGATTGCAGGAGATTCCCGGCATCGGCCCGACGCGCAAGCGCGCATTGCTCCACCATTTCGGCACCTTGAAGGAGATCGAACGCGCCTCGATCGGCGACCTCGGCAAGGTTCCGGGCATCAGTGCCGAGAGTGCCCGGCGGATTTTCGATTTCTTCCATCCGGGTCCGGGCTGAAGGTGGCGCGGCTCGACCAAAGTCGGCTGCGGCGCGGCCCCATGCGGCCCATGCGGATTTCACCTTTTCCTGATAGGGATCGCGGAGCGCCTTCGTGGGAGTTGACCTTCCGGCGCGGGCAGTATTGGTAAGCTCGATGAACGATGTTTCTACCAGAGCGCCAGCGCGTGGAACGAAGTCGCTGACGCTTCCGAATATCCTGACCTATGCCCGGATCGCAGCGATCCCGGTGGTGGTCGGCTGCATCTTCGCCCAGTCGATCCTGGGCGGCCCGCTTTCGCTACGCTGGGTGGCTTTGGCGGTGTTCATCGCCGCGGCGATCACCGACTTTCTCGACGGCTATTATGCCCGGATCTGGGACCAGCACTCGGCGTTCGGCCGGATGCTCGACCCGATCGCCGACAAGCTGCTGGTAGCATCCTGCCTGCTGATGCTCGCGGCCGATGGCATCATCCACGGCTGGACGCTGTGGGCGGCGATCGTGATCCTGTGCCGCGAAATCCTGGTCTCGGGCCTGCGGGAATATCTCGCGGCGCTGCGGGTCAGCTTGCCGGTCACCAAGCTCGCGAAATGGAAGACCACGGTGCAACTGGTGGCGATCGGCTTCCTGCTCGCAGGCGACGCCGGCGACGAGGTGCTGCCCTACACCACCCAGATCGGCCTCATCCTGCTGTGGATCTCCGCGCTGGTGACGATGTACACCGGCTACGACTATTTCCGCGCCGGCATCCATCATCTCATCGAGGAAGACTCGCGATGAGGGTGAAGTATTTCGCCTGGGTCCGCGAACGCATCGGCCTCGACGAGGAAACCATCGAACCGCCGGCCGACATCGCAACCGTCGCCGATCTGATCGGCTGGCTGTCGGCGCGCGGCGAAGGCTATGCCGCGGCGTTCGAGAAGCCGACGGTGATCCGCACCGCGATCGACCGCACCCATGTCCGCCCGGAGACGCCGATCAAGGGCGCCCGCGAAGTCGCCTTTTTCCCGCCAATGACCGGCGGCTGAGCGCTGCGCGCACGGGATGATCCGATGACCGTTCCGGTGACGATCCGTATTCAGGAAGCCGATTTCGATATCGCCGCCGAGATCGCGGCGATGACCGCCGGACGTACCGATATCGGCGCGGTGGTAAGTTTCAGCGGCATCTGTCGGGGAGCCGAGGGTGACGATGCGGTCGCCGCCCTGACGCTCGAACACTATCCCGGCATGGCGGAAGACGAGATCGGACGCCACGCCGCTGCAGCGGTGACGCGCTGGCCGGTCACCGCGCTGACCATCGTGCACCGCGTCGGACGAATGCGGCCCGGCGACAATATCGTGCTGGTGCTGGCCGCTTCGGCGCATCGGCAGGCGGCGTTTTCCGCGGCCGAATTCCTGATGGATTATCTGAAAGCCAACGCGCCGTTCTGGAAACGCGAGGAGCGCGCCGACGGCACGCGGTGGGTCGAGGCGCACGACCGCGACGACGCGGCCGCCGCGCGATGGGACAAGGACTGATGGCGAAAAAAGCGAAGGCGAAAGCCGCAAAGACGAAGCAGCCGGCAAAGCGACGCGCCGCGACCGCAAAATCCCGAGCGGCCGTAAGCGCGCCGAAGGTCGCGGCGGGCGAACTCGTCACCCTGCTCGACTTCGTGCGCTATGCGGTCAGCCGTTTCGCCGAAGCGGGCGTCGTGTTCGCGCACGGCACCACCGATCCGATCGCGGAAGCGGTGTTCCTGGTCGGCGAAGCGCTGCATCTGCATCCGGATCAGTTCGAGATGTTCGCGACCGCGCGCGTCACCGTACGCGAGGCGACTGCGATCCTCGGCCTGATCGAGCGCCGCGTCGCCACGAGGCTGCCGGCCGCCTATCTCGTCAACAAGATCTACATGCGCGGCGTCCAGTTCTATGTCGACGAACGCGTGATCGTGCCGCGCTCTTACATCGGCGAATTGCTGGAGTCGCATTTCGACGGCGGCGCGACCTCTCTGATCGGCGATCCGGAGGCGGTCGAACGCGTCCTCGACCTGTGCACCGGCTCCGGCTGCCTGGCGATCCTCGCGGCCCGCAATTTTCCGCACGCCGAGATCGACGCCGTCGATCTGTCGAAGGACGCGCTCGCGGTCGCGGCAAAGAACGTCGCCGATCATGGCGTCGGAGAACGGCTGACGCTGCATCACGGCAACCTGTTCGCGCCGCTCGGCGAAGCGCGCTACGACCTGATCATCACCAACCCGCCTTATGTCGACGCCGAAGGTATGGCGAGCCTGCCGGCCGAATGCCGCGCCGAGCCGGCAATGGCGTTCGACGGCGGCGACGACGGCCTCGACATCATCCGCCGCATTCTCGACGAGGCAAAAGACCATCTCACGCCGGACGGCGGACTGCTGTGCGAAGTCGGCCGCGGCCGCGCATTGATCGAGGAAGAATTCTCGAACCTGCCGCTGCTGTGGCTCGATACGGAAGAGTCCAACGGCGAAGTATTCTGGATCGCCGCGTCGGATCTGTAGTTACTTCCAAGCACAGCTTTTCAACGTCATTCCGGGGCGCGAACGAAGTTCGCGAACCCGGAATTGATGGTGGTCCGTGAGCAACACCGATCAGGCGCGCTGAAGGCGGCAGGCAACGTTTCCGTTCACATGGGCTCCGAGGCCCAATTCGACGCCGCCGATTGTCGCAGCCTCTTGGCGGCAACAGCGGCTGATCGACGCCGTCGCGCGCGTGGAATTCGGTAATTCTACGGATACATTGCGGCTCAGGATTTCCCCCACTCTCGGTTCAAACAAAACGGGAGGAAATCATGACGACAGGATATCTTTGGAATACCCTCTATGGCTGGGTCGACACCGGAACCGGAAGTCTTGCCGCGGCCAATCTCGCCGAGCGGATGCAGCCGATCTCGCATCATCTCGCACATTCCGACACCAAGCGTCGGTTTCATGAGCTCGTCTCCGTATCGGGGTTGCGGGATAACTTGGTCGATGTCGTCGCCCGGCCTGCGACCGATGCCGACATCCTGCGGGTGCATACCGAAGAACATCTGAGCATCATCAAGGAAATAAGTGCACGGCCGACCGGAGGCATCGCCGGCGATGGTGTGACGATGCTAGGCAATGGCGGTCTCGACATCGCCCTGCTGTCGGCGGGCGGCGCGATCGAACTGGTGAAACAGGTGGTCGCGGGCGAGCTGCGCAACGGATATGCGTTGGTCAACCCGCCCGGACACCATGCCCCGCGCAATCAGGCGATGGGATTCTGCATCTTCAACAATACCTCGGTTGCCGCGGCCTATGCCCGCAACGTCCTCGGCCTGGACCGGGTCGCGATCGTGGATTGGGACGTCCACCACGGCAACGGCACGCAGGACATCTGGTGGACCGACCCTTCGGTGCTGACGATCTCGATTCATCAGCATTTGTGCTTCCCCGCCAATATGGGCTTCGTGACCGAGCGCGGCGAAGGCGATGGCCATGGCTACAATCTGAACATCCCGTTGCCTCCGGGAAGCGGCAACGCGGCGTATCAGCACGCCTTCGAGCGGGTGGTGATTCCGGCGCTGGAAGCCTACCGGCCACAGCTGATCATCGTCGGGTCTGGCTTCGACGCCAGCATCCTCGATCCGTTGGCGCGGATGATGGTGACCGCGGCCGGCTTCCGCAAGCTCGCGCGCATGGTGATCGACTGTGCCGATCGAATTTGCGGCGGCAAGATCGCCTGTGTGCAGGAAGGTGGATACAGCCCGCATTATCTGCCGTTCTGCGGCCTGGCGGTGATCGAGGAACTGGCCGAGGTCAGGCTGCTCGACGATCCGTACCAGGGATTCATCTCGACCATGGGCGGCGACACCTTGCAGCAGCATGAGCGCGAATGGATCGAGAACGCGGCCGTGCTGGTCAAGGATATCACCTGCTGACCGCGGCGACGGAACTGGTCCCGGCATCCGGATCGACGGGCGTCGTCGTTCCGGATGCACCGGATGCTTGTCGGATGATCCAGCTTTGTGACAGCATGATCGCGCCAGACGGCATCGGAGGACAGCCATGGGAGCAGACAAGGCGTCGGGTCTTCTCGCGGCCCAGATTGTTTCGCTTCGTCACCTGATAGCGTTCGACGCCGTCCAGGTGCTTTGCCGTCCTGCACCGCAGGACAATCACCTGATCCTGCTCTGTGAAGGCTATGGCTGCGCCAGCCGGAGGGCGCTGGCGGAAGCCTTTCCCGCACTCTACCCGCCCGGTTTCACCGAGCTGTTCTCTCCCGGTGACGGCCTGCCGCCTTCGATTTGCGAATCCGACGATGTAATGCAGCCGGCGTTTCGTGCGACCGAAATCTATATCGAGGCGCTGAGCCGCGAGGGATTCCAGGACGGGCTGACCATCGAACTGCGCAGCGGTACGGACTATTTCGGATTGGCGCATTTCTCCGCGCGGCGGCCGACGACCTTCACCCGCGACGTCCGTATGATGGCGCGCGGCTTTCAGGTGTCTCTGGAAGCGACGCTCGGGTCGCTGATGCCTCGACCCGACAAGGCCATCGTGGCGGTGCTGCGCAGACGCGGCAACGCGCTAGTCGCGGTCGAAGCTGTGCGGGACCAAGGCTCGGTCGTCACTAACCGGTTGCTGACGACGCTGTCGTGCCTGCCGCCGGAGGCGATGCCGCTGCAATGCTGCTGGGTCTGCGAGCGCCCGTATCTGCTCAAGGCTACGCCAGTGGGCAACGAGGATCTGCTGATCGAATTGCTGCCGCAGCCATTGCCGGTCGGGCTGAGCTATCGCGAGATGGTGGTGCTGAGCTGGCTGATGATCGGCATGGCGGATCGCGACATCGCGGCCGAGATGTTCATCAGCGAACGCACCGTGCACTCTCACGTCACCGCGCTGCTGCGCAAGCTCAAGGTCAAGCGCCGATCACAAGCAGCGATCATCGCCGCGCTGAACCGCTGGTTCATCCCTGATCCGGCGGGGAAGATCGCAAGCGGTTACGCGAGTGTGATGCGTTGAAGCAGGCCGGCAGATAGCAATCAGCAGGCGTCAGTCCGACGCGCAGCCGCCGTTGCTCGGGCGCAAAGCCCCCAGTCCGTGAGTATGATTCCAGGTTCGCGCTGCGCGCGCCCCGGAATGACGAACGAGAGGCAAGAAGTTGAATCCACGTCACAGATTGGTCCGAAGCCCAACTACGTCGCGACTTTCAGGATCGTGAACTCGGTGTCGTCATAGCTGCGGCGCTCCAGCTCGGCGAAACCGTCGGGCGCTGCAAACCCGGCGTCCTTGGCTTCCTCGACGATCACCAGCGCATCGGGCGTGAGCCAGCCGCCGTCGCGCAGTGACGCCAGCGCTTTCTCGGCGAGTTGCATCCGATAGGGCGGATCGAGGAACACCAGCGAAAACGGCTCGACCGGATGCGCCGGACCAAGATTGGCAGCGTCGCGGCGATACACCTTGCTGACGCCGCCCAAGCCCAGCGCCTCGACATTGGCGCGGAGCAGCGCGCGCGCCTCGGCGCCATTGTCAACGAACAGGGTGAACTTGGCGCCGCGCGAGGCCGCCTCGATGCCGAGCGCGCCGGTGCCGGCGAACAGATCGAGCACGCGCGCGTCGCTGATCGGATCGCCATAGGCATGCATCAGAATGTTGAACAGCGACTCGCGCAGGCGATCCGCCGTCGGGCGGATGTCGCGCGACGACGGCGCCACCAGATTGCGGCCACGCAGCCTTCCGCCGATCACGCGCATCGCTAGTCCTCGCGAGGTGCCGGTTCGCGCTTGCCGTGGTAGCGGCGGGCGGGGCCGCGGGAGGGGTCGCGGTCGCCGCTGCCGGTGCGCTCGACCTTGACCTTGCGGCCCTTGCGGTCCTCGACGGCGCCGCGCTTGACCACGGCCTTCTTCTTCGGCGCGGGGCCGTTCTCGGCGGCGACGGGCTTGCCCGGGCGCGGCTTCGGCTTCGTCTCGCTCGGCGACGGCCCGCCGAAATCGGCCTCGGCGAGCTTGATGATCTTCTCGCCGAGCTGCTCGCGCAGCACCCGCGTCTTGACCTCCTCGACCTGGCCTTCCTCGATCTCGAGCAGCTGGAACGGGCCGTAGGAGACGCGGATCAGCCGGTTCACCTCGAGCCCGAGATGCGCCAGCACGTTGCGGACTTCGCGGTTCTTGCCTTCGCGGATCGCGAACACCAGCCAGACATTGGCGCCCTGGTCGCGTTCGAGCTTGGCCTCGATCGGACCGTATTTGACGCCGTCGACCTCGACGCCGCTGGCGAGCTGATCGAGCTGCGCCTGGGTCACTTCGCCATGCGCGCGGACGCGATAGCGCCGCAGCCAGCCGGTCTCCGGCAATTCGAGCGCACGCGCCAGCCCACCGTCATTGGTGAGCAGCAACAGGCCTTCGGTGTTGAAGTCGAGCCGGCCGATCGAAATCAGGCGCGGCAGGTCTTCGGGCAGATTGTCGAACACCGTCGGCCGGCCCTCGGGGTCGGCGTGGGTGGTCATCAGGCCACGCGGCTTGTGGTACAAAAACAGCCGGGTGCGCTCGCGCTCCGGCAACGGCTTGCCGTCGACGGTGATGACGTCCGAATAGGTGACGTCGAGCGCCGGACTATCGATGACGCGGCCGTTGACCGCGACGCGGCCCTCGACGATCCAGGCCTCGGCGTCGCGGCGCGAGCACAGGCCGGCGCGGGCGACTACCTTGGCGATGCGGTCGCCGGCCTTATCGGCCTTGGCCGGGGCCGGAGCGGCGCGCCGCTCGGTCTTCGAACGGTCGGTTTTGGGACGCTCGCGATAGGCGCCGCGGCCGCCGAAGGCGGGGCGCTTGGCGAAGATCTTGCTCTCGTCCTCGTTTTCACGGCGCGGCCGGTCGAAGCCGCGCTCGCCATTGTCCCGGCTGCGTGGACGATCCGACGAAGGGCCTTCGCTGCGCGGATGCTCGTGCCAGTCGCCGGTACGCTCGCGGCGCTCGAATTTGGGACGATCGTCGCGCGAGAATCGCGGGCGATCGCCGCCGCGTTCCTCGCGTGGCTTGTCGAACCGCGGCTTGTCGAAGCTGCGCCCGCGCTCGGCGGAGTCGCCGTCGCGCTTCTGCCACGGTTTGGCGTCGCCGCGGTCGCCGCCGCGATCGGGACGGCTGCCGAAATCCTTGCGCGGGCCGCGATCCGGCGCGCCGCGGCCGAATTTCTTGTCGCCGCCGAACTTGCCGTCACGCGCCGGGCGGGCGCCAAACGGGCGATCCCCTGTGGGCCGCGACCGCTCGCCATCCTTGCGGAAGCCTTCGCCGCGCGGGGTATAGGGCCGCTTTTCGCCGCCCTCACGGGGCGCGTAAGAGCGCTTTTCGCCACCGTCACGGGGCGTATACGGACGCTTCTCGCCACCGTCACGGGCTGCGTAAGGCTGCTTTTCGCCGCCTTCACGCGGCGTATAGGGACGTTTCTCACCACCCTCGCGGGGCGCGTAAGAGCGCTTCTCGCCACCGTCGCGAGCTGCGTAAGGCCGCTTCTCGCCGCCTTCACGCGGCGTATAGGGGCGTTTCTCACCGCCCTCGCGGGGCGTATACGGACGCTTGTCGCCACCCTCGCGCGGTGTGTAGGGCCGCTTCTCGCCACCCTCGCGGGGCGTGAAAGGCCGCTTCTCGCCGAACTTCTTGTCACCGAACTTCTTGTCGCCGAACCGTCCTGCCGGGCGGGCGTCGTCGCCGCGGTCGCGGCGCGGGGCGCGATCGTCGCGTTTGAACGGCCGATCGCCGCCGCGGTCGTCGCGCGGCGGGCGCGGCGTATAGGGGCGCTTCTCGCCGCCCTCGCGGGGCGCGAATGCGCGCTTTTCGCCGAACTCCTTGCGCGGGCCGCGCTCCGGGCGATCGCCGCCGCTGCGCGCGGGGCGCTCGTCGCGGTTGAAGCGCGGACGCGGCGCGTCGCCATCGTCGCGGCGCGGCCGATCGGCGAAATCGCGGCGCGGGGCTGCGCCGTCGCGCTTCACATAAGGCCGCTTGCCCTCGCCGCCGAACGCGCGCTTGGCGTCGCCGCCGAAGGTTTTCTTGGCGAACGGCTTGTCGGCGCGGGCCTCGAAGGTCCCCTCGCCGCGCTTGGCGAATTTCTTCTCGGGGCCGCGGGCCGCTCCGGAACGACCTTTGCCGCCGCCCGCGCTTTTGCCGCCAAAGCCGCCTTTGCCCCCGAAACCGCCTTTACCGCCCGAAGACGCCTTGCCTCCGCCGGGTCGATCGCGGCGGCCCCGCGCGGAGGCGTTGTTTTTATCGGTGTCGCGGGGCATGACTGGTCTTTCTGCAGGATCCGTCAGGGATCGGGAATGGGGCTCAAGCTGTCGGGAACGGGCTCGCACGACGCTGACGTGCGCTCTCGTTGAAGGCGCATAGTCCACGCAAAACCGGCATCCACTTTTGCTGAATGGGGTCTCCTAGCAGAGTTTTTCGCAACATACGAGCCATATGACGACGCCCTCTTTCATGGATCTGGCGCTGGCCGCCGCGAACATCGCCGGTCAATCGGGCGAAGTGCCGATCGGCTGCGTCATCGTCCGCGCCAATGAGGTGATCGCGACCGCCGGTAACCGCACCTTGACCGACCGCGATCCGACCGCCCACGCCGAATTGCTGGCGATCCGCGAAGCCGCGCAAAAACTCGGCAGCGAGCGGCTGCCGGACTGCGATCTCTACGTCACGCTCGAGCCGTGTACGATGTGCGCCGGCGCGATCTCGTTCGCGCGGATCCGGCGGCTGTATTTCGGCGCATTCGATCCGAAGGGCGGCGCGGTGGAGAGCGGCGTGCGGTTCTTCGGCCAACCGACCTGCCACCACGCCCCCGAGGTCTATTCCGGCGTCGGCGAGCGCGAAGCCGCGACGATGCTGCGGGCGTTTTTCAGGGCAAGGCGGTGAGGCTGTCGCCGCACGTTAGGTTCTGGTGCGGCGCCATAACGCAACGCGCGTGCCCCAAAGTAAGCCGTCATCCCCGCGAAAGCGGGGATCCAGTATTCCAGAGCGTTCGCGGCAGACGCACTGCGCACCCAACAGACGCTCTGGGATACTGGGTCGCCCGGTCGGAGCCGGGCGATGACAGCCACGGTGTCGTGCACGGCCGTGCCTCGTCGCGATGTTCGGATTGAATTGTCAAACAGCCACGGCAATTCCCTCTCGCGGCTCCGTTGAGCCCGAGTTGTGCACCCGTCGCTTCATAGCGAGGGGTGGGGGCGCGCCGCGAGGCGCGGGGTTTGGTGGTTCTCGCGATTACTTCGATGAAGCAATCGCGCAACGCCTCGTCAGCGCGCCACCGCGGCGGTTTTGGGCGTCGGGACCGTTCTTCCGGGGGCAGGGAGATTTCGGGGATTTCCCCCGCCTCTGCTGCGCCCGTCCAGCCACGAAAGCGGCAGCCGCTCATATTAGCGGCGGACGGTGACCTTCTGCCTCCCGGACGCGTGCTTGCGAGGCACAGCGCGCAGGACGCCGCGTCCAGCCGACATCGCCAGCAAGCTGGCCACGCCGGGTTATCACGGAGGCCAGTCACCCGGCCTTCGTGATCTGTCCCGCTTTAGCAACGCCTCGCGAAGCGCCCCTCACGGACAGGACGGCGCGGATTATAGTCATAATAGGAATATTGTCAATATGCAGGATTCACGATTGCGGCGCAACGGTCATCAGCTAGCCTGAAGACTTGCAAACATGATTTTTGTATATACAATAATTAGGCCACTCGCGCATGAGGATCACCTTTGATCCAGCCAAACGCGACGAGACAATTCGTTCGCGAGGCATCGACTTTGCCGACGCGGCGACGATCTTCGCGGGCGACACGCTGGATTACCCCGATCTTCGCAAGGACTACGGGGAAGTCCGGATGATCACCGTCGGCCGACTTCGCGGCCGTATGGTGGTGATGGTCTGGACCCAGCGCGGCGACGCGCGGCACGTCATTTCATTGAGGAAGGCCAATGCCCGGGAGCAAGCGCGTTTCGCGAACAGACTTGGACAAGGTTGATCGGCACGTCATCACGGCGGAAGAGTACGAGGAAATTCCTGAGCTCACCGACGAATGGTTCGCTGCAGCGGATCTTTATCGCGGCGGCAAGCTGATCCAACGCGGCCGGCCCAAATCAGTCGCCCCGAAACAGGCCGTTTCGCTGCGGCTCGATCCCGAAGTGCTGCGCTGGTTCAAGAGCACCGGCCCCGGCTATCAGGCGCGGATGGGCGAGGTGTTGAAGCAGCATATGACAAGGAAGAAAGTGGCGGGGAAGAAGTCGGATTCGTAGGGCGCAATAGCGAAGCGTATTGCGCCGATGCAATGGCGGATGACGCTGCGCTCATCCGCTATACGATCTCGACGGGGCTCGATCGCGTGCCGTTTCCAGCATGGCGTTTCCAGCAAGGCGGTGGGCTCGCTTCGCTCTGCCCACCCTATTGTCGCCCCGCCCCTACAACCACTTCTTCCACTTGAAGAACATATACGGCACCACGGCGGCGGCGAGCATCATGCCGAGGGCCATGGTGTAGCCGTGGGCCCATTCGAGTTCGGGCATGAACTTGAAGTTCATGCCGTAAACCGACGCGATCAGGGTCGGCGGCATCAGCACGACGGCCATCACCGAGAACAGCTTGATGATGTTGTTCTGCTCGAGATTGACGACGCCGAGCATCGCGTCGAGCACGAAGGTGGTCTTGTTCGACAGATAGCTCGCATGGTCGGTCAGCGAGATCACGTCGCGCTGCATGGTCTTGAGCTGGGTACGGCTGTCCTTCGGCCATTTCAGGCCCTCGCCCTCGACGGTGAGGAAGGCGACCAGCCGGCCGATCGAGACCAGACTTTCGCGGACCTTGGAGACCAAGTCGCCCTTGCGACCGATCGCGATCAGAATGTCGGAATAGCGCTTGGGGTGGCCGGCGCGCGCCGGGCCCTCCGGTTCGAAGATCGCGCGGCTGACGTCGTCGACGTCGGCGCCGGCTCGCTCCAGAATGTCGGCGCAGCGGTCGATCACGGCGTCGAGCAATTCGAGCAGCACCGACTCGCCGGACGCGCCGAACGACGGCGTGCGCGCGAGCCTGTTCTCGACCAACGCGAACGGCCGCAGCTCGTCGTAGCGAACCGTCACCAGCCGCCGGCCGGACAGGATAAAGGTCACCGGGGTCAGCCGCGGCGAGGTGGTGTCCGCGCCGCACATCAAGGTGGCGGTCATGTAGCGGGCGCCGTTCTCGATATAGAGACGGCTGGAGATTTCGATCTCCTGCATGTCCTCGCGGGTCGGCACCGCGATCCCGGCCAGCTTCTCCACCGCGCGATCCTCGATCGGGGTCGGCTTGTCCAGATCGATCCACACCGCATCGTCCGGCAGCGCGTCGAAATCGAGCGGGGCTACGCGCTTCAGCGCGGCGTCGGCGGGGGCGAAAAGCGCGAGCATGAAGACTCCGGAGCTGGCGGGAGTGATGGCGGAGGCGACTCTGGAGTGCCGCAACTCTGCGGGGGTTGGCAAGGTCCGCCGGCGCCGGGCGAGACGGTTTTCATCGGCAGGGCAGAGATGGGCTGCGGCGGAGCCGCCACAGGTCTTGCCTGGAAGTTAATCACCTACCGCAGTTCTGCGGCAGAAATACAACAACTATGGGCTCGCGATGCGGCACACTCGCAGAAATGCTGGCCAAACGGCGGCTTTCAGCGATACTAAAGCCTTAGGAATCGTCATGGGCGATGTCTTTTTCCGGCGCGTTTTAGCGTGCCGATTGCGATTGGAACGATAATGGCGTCTCTCGGAAAGAAGCTGGGACTTTTGGTTTGCGCGGGCCTTTTGTTGTCCGCCTGCACGCAGACCACCTATCAGGAGACGTCGTCGACGGTGTTCAAGCCGCGCGACAAGGAGCTGCTCGCCAAGGTGTCCTACGTCAAGACGCCGACGCCGGAAGCGTTCCGCCGCGCTATCGTCGACTATCACCGCAAGGAAACGCCCGGCTCGATCGTGGTCGATTCCGATAATCACTATCTGTATTACGTCCAGGACGGCGGCAAAGCGATCCGCTACGGCATCACCGTGGGCGAAGAGGCGATGGCCTGGTCGGGCATCGCCAAGGTCGGCGCGATGGCCGAATGGCCGGCCTGGCATCCGACCCCCAGCGAGATTTCCCGTCTCGGCGTGCCACGATTCGTCGCTCCCGGCCCGGACAATCCGATGGGCTCGCGCGCCATCTATCTGTATTCGGGCGGCAAGGACACGCTGTTCCGCATCCACGGCACCAACCAGCCGGAATATATCGGCGCCTCGATCTCGTCGGGCTGCATCCGCATGACCAACGAGGACGTCATCGACCTCTACAACCGCGTCAAGATGGGCGCGATCGTCGTGGTGCTGGAGCCGAAGCACGGCGACTCGCCGTATAATTCCAAGATGGCGCTGCAGGGCGGCGGCAGCACGCTGTAGGTCAGCCGATCGCGGACCGGCCTCGCCGATCCGCTCGATCGCCCAGACCGGATCGGCTTAGCCGATCCGCAATATCTCGAAAATGCTCAAAGGCGCTGGTCAGTCCGGCGCCTTTTCTTTGTCGCCTGCTTCGCCGGCGGCGGCGCAGGCGCCTGCTCGGCTTCGCGCTGCTCGGCCTGCTCCGGATCGCCTTGCTGCGGCGCGGCGCGCTCTTGCTCCCGGTCCGCCGGCTGATCGGCGACCTCGCGCGGCGGCGCCTCGGCCGGCCGCGCCGCCGGCAACAGCGGCGCGATCGCAGGCAGCGGCTCCCACACCTCCCATTGGCAGATCTTGTAGCCACCGCGCCGCTCGGCCAGATCGAGATGGATGTGGTCCTCGTGATAGCCGTCCGAGCCCGGCCCGAGCACGGTGGAGAATCGGGCGCACACCGATTGCAGCACGCTCTCGCGCACCGCGCGCGGCGTCGCGCGATCGGTCAGCGACAGCATCCGGCCATTGGCGAGCTTGAGGCCGCGCAGATCGAGCGCATTGGCGCGGCCATGCTCGGACAGCTTCGCGCCGAACACCCGGTTGCGGCCGCGGCAGTCATACGAGTCGAAATTGTCGAGCGCGGCAAGCCGCTGGTCGAACGAGGCCGCGAGCGGCGCGATGTCGGTGCGGACCCAGGCCGCGAGCGCGCTGGCCATCTGGCAGCGCAACGTCGCCGCCGGCGTCACCGCGACGCGGCTGCCGTCGGGCAGAACGATCGCTTCGAGCCGGACCAGATCGGGGCCGCCGCAACTGCCGGGACCGGTGATGTCGGGGATGCTGGGCGCCACCGCAATCGCATCGGTCAGCGCCAGCCGGCACGCCGAGGGCGGCTTCGACTCGGGGCTGGGCGGCGGCTTGGCCGCCTCTGCCTGCGGCGGCGCGTCGGACTCCGGCTTGTCGGCCGCGCGCTCGTCGTCGGGCGCAGGCGCCTCGGCCGGCCGAGGCTTCGGCAACGGTATCTTGTCCCGCGCCAGCGCGGGCGGCGCGCATAGCGCCACCGCCACCGCGATCAGCACCGCGAGCGTCGACGCTTTGCCGCGGAACAGCGCATGACAAGACCGTTTTCCGCTGGCCTTGTCCGCGCTAATGTCGCTGCCAATCCATGAGGGATAACAATCAGGAGGAACGTTCTTATGCTTGGACTGATGCAAGACTGGCCTTTGTTGTGTCACCGGATCATCGAGCATGCGGCGCAGGTTCACGGCAACCAGGAAGTGGTTACCCGTTCGGTCGAGGGACCGATCGTGCGCACGACCTACGCGCAGATTCATCAACGGTCGCTGAAGGTGAGCCAGATGCTGGATCGCGCCGGCATCAAACTCGGAGACCGCGTCGCCACCATCGCCTGGAACACCGCCCGGCATCTGGAATGCTGGTATGGTATTATGGGAATCGGCGCGATTTGCCATACGGTCAATCCGCGGCTTTTTCCGGACCAGATCGTCTGGATCGTCAACCACGCCCAGGACCGGGTGATGATCACCGATCTCACCTTCGTCCCGATCCTCGAAAAGATCGCCGACAAGCTGCCGACCGTGGAGCGCTTCATCGTGCTCACCGATGCCGAGCACATGCCGCAGACCACGCTGAAGAACGCGATCGCCTATGAGGAATGGCTGAAGGAGGCCGACGGCGACTTCCAGTGGAAGAGCTTCGACGAGAACACCGCGGCGGCGATGTGCTACACCTCGGGCACCACCGGCGATCCGAAGGGCGTGCTGTATTCGCATCGCTCCAACGTGCTGCACGCGCTGATGGCCAACAACGGCGACTCGCTCGGCACCCGCGCCAAGGACGTGATGCTGCCGGTGGTGCCGCTGTTCCACGCCAACAGCTGGGGCATCGCGTTCTCGGCGCCGTCGATGGGCACCAAGCTGGTGATGCCCGGCGCCAAGCTCGACGGCGCTTCGGTCTATGAGCTGCTGTCGACCGAGAAGGTGACGCACACCGCCGGCGTGCCCACGGTGTGGCTGATGCTGCTGCAATACATGGCCAAAGAGAAGCTGACGCTGCCGGACCTGAAGATGGTGGTGTGCGGCGGCTCGGCGATGCCGCGCTCGATGATCAAGGCGTTCGTCGACATGGGCTGCGAGGCGCGCCATGCCTGGGGCATGACCGAGATGAGCCCGATCGGCACGCTGGCGGCGCTGAAGCCGCCATTCGACACGCTGACAGGCGATGCGCGGCTCGATGTGCTGGCCACCCAGGGCTATCCGCCGTTCGGCGTGCAGATGAAGATCACCGACGACGCCGGCAAAGACGTGCCATGGGACGGCAAGACCTTCGGCCGGCTCAAGGTCTCCGGACCCGCGGTGTCGAAGGCGTATTTCCGGGTCGATACCGAGATCCTCGACGATGCGGGCTTCTTCGACACCGGCGACGTCGCCACCGTCGACGCAGACGCCTATATGCGGATCACCGACCGCTCCAAGGACGTGATCAAGTCCGGCGGCGAATGGATTTCCTCGATCGATCTGGAAAATCTCGCAGTCGGCCACCCCAAGGTGGCGGAGGCCGCCGTGATCGGCGTGTATCACCCGAAATGGGACGAGCGGCCGCTGCTGATCTGCCAGCTCAAGCCGGACGTGACCTGCACGCGTGACGAGATTCTGCAGTACATGGACGGCAAGATCGCCAAATGGTGGATGCCCGACGACATCGTGTTCGTCGAAGCGATCCCCCACACCGCCACCGGCAAGATCCTGAAGACCGCGCTACGCGATCAGTTCAAGACCTACAGCCTGCCGAACGCGGCGGCCTGAGGACGGCTTTTCCCGAAAGCCGTCGAGGCCGGACCGGAGCAACCTCTCCCGCTTGCGGGGGAGGTCGACGCGCGTGGCGCGGCGGGTGGGGGAAGCAGCGGCGCAACCCACGCGGCGCCGGGTTGAGAAGGCCACATCGACTGAGCCCGTGTCGCCCCCACCCCGGCCCTCCCCCGCAAGCGGGAGAGGGAGCAGCCCGTGCTCACTGACCGGCAGAGCATCATGCTACGCGGCGACACGCGCGCCTCCGCGCCCCATTCCGTGGAAACACAGGCTCTCTCAGGCCCTACGGAAGGCGCATTCGACCGTTTGATGAATGAACGAAGAGCACCAGGTCACGGAGTTTGCCCTGGCGTTGCGGTTCAGCTAGTTTCCGCGCATGCAATCTGACAAGCGCATCCCGGAACTGGACGGCCTGCGAGGAATCGCGGCTATCATGGTTCTGGTTTGGCACTTCACCGGATCGCTGCTCGATCCAGCACTTGGTTGGATCGCCTCCACGACCTACGCGGCCACCATCTTCGGCCGCACCGGCGTCGATCTCTTCTTCGTGCTGTCCGGCTTTCTGATCGTCGGAATCCTGATCGACAACCGGCAGTCTCCCTCCTACTTCAAGACCTTCTATATCCGGCGAGCAGCCCGGATCTTCCCGCCGTATTTCGCGCTGATGGCGATCTACTGGCTCTGCTTCCACCTGACAGGGCCGAACGCCGCTTTCAACGCCAACCCGAACTTCCCCGTTCAGTTCGCGGCGCAGTCGCTGTTCTCCTACAACATCCTGATGGCCGCCGCCGACAGCTACGTATCCCGCGGTTTTTCCGTGACGTGGTCGGTCGCCATCGAGGAACAGTTCTACCTCGTTGCGCCGCTTGTTCTGTGGCTCACCCCGGTCAAACATCTCCGGAAGCTGATCATCATCGTCGGCCTGACCTCAGCGCTTCTTCGAGCGGCGACATATCTCGCATTTCCGAAGTATGGCTTGCCGATCTACGTCTTTACCCCGTTCCGTTTGGACTGCCTCTGCGCAGGAGCATTTGTCGCCACCATCTGGCGCGACCCGCAGATCATGAAGGCAATCCGGGAACGGGCCGCGCAAGTCAGCGCCGCCGTTGTCGGCCTCGCCTGTATTGCCCCGATCATGGTCTATGCCATTCTCCAGGACATCTGGTGGCACATGCATGTTTGGGGGCACTTCTATCTGGCGGTGCTCTACGGCGTCCTGCTGATGTGGATTCTGCTGCGCATCGACACCGGTGTTCGCCTTCTAAGAATAAGGCCCCTGCAAGAGGCCGGCCGAATTTCCTACGCGCTGTATCTGTTTCACTCTCTTTTCCTCAGCCTGGCATTCATTCTCGCCGCACGGCCGGAACGGGTCACCAACTGGCCCGACGCCGCCATCGCCCTCGGCGCATTGGTGGCTTCCGTTCTGGCGTCGTATCTCAGCTACCATCTGCTCGAGAAACCGATCCGAGCGATTGGTCATCGCTGGCGGTATGAACCTGGTTTCCCGCCTGCGCGTCCCGTCCCGGTCACCGGGGTCTACGGTCGACTGCCCGGCAGCTAGACAATCACATGCTCCGCGGCGGTCTGGCGCTCGCTCGCCTTGCCGCCACATCGTCGAATGTGAATGCCGGAACCGGTCCGGCAAGCGCCGTGCAGCCCTCGGCGTTTCGCTGCAGTAATCCGGCCTTGAATTTCCACAGCCGCCATGGTCTCAACGGATCGGCTTGCGGCGCGGCCCGATGGCGGCAGGCGCAGTCTCCTACCCGGCAGAACGAACAGCGATGGCGCGCAGATTTTCCGCTCCCTATCAGATGGAGCCCGTATCGCGCCTCGCCAGCTGGGCGCGTATGCTGGCGGTGTTCGCGGCCATCGCGGCCGTGGTCTCGACCCTTGTGGTTCGGTTCGACTTCCTCGAAGTGCGCCCGGCGATGGCCACGTTCTTCGGCGCGCTGGCGCTGGCCGGGCTCTCGATCGTGCTGGCGCTGGCCGGCTTCGCCTCGATCTGGCAGAACGGATCGCGCGGCATGGCGCGCATCCTGCTGGCGCTGTTGATCGATGTGCTGATCCTCGCCTACCCGTCTTATCTCGGCTGGCAGTATCGGACGCTGCCCGCGATCCACGACATCACCACCGACGCGATCGACCCGCCGAAATTCGAGACGCTGGCGCGGCTGCGCGTCGGCGACGGCGCCAACACCGCGGTCTATGCCGGCCTGTACTCCGCCGAGCTGCAGCACACGGCCTACCCGGCGATCGAGACCGTGCAGGTCGATCTGCCTGTGCAGCGCGCCTATGAGCTGGCGCTGAATCTGGTCAACCGCCGCAAATGGCGGGTGGTCGATGCGCGGCCGCCGCAGCTGCCGCGGCGCGAGGGACACATCGAGGCGGTCGCGCGCACCATGGTGATGGGCCTGCCCGAAGACGTCGCAATCCGCATCCTGCCGGACGGCGACGGCGCCAGGATCGATATCCGCTCCGCCTCGCGCTACTTCGAAAGCGACCTCGGCAGCAACGCCGCGCGCATCGCCAAGCTCAGCGAAGACATCACCACCGCCGCCGAGAACGCGCCGACGCCAAAGCCCGACCCGGCCGCAAAGCAGCCGGCGAAGGGCAAGGCGGCGCCGAAGAAGTAGGGCAGCGTCGCGCGAGACAGAAGAAGTGGCACGTCCGCGGGATCATTGTCGTCACCGGCCTTGCCGCGCAGACGGCGCGCTCCCTCTCCCGCTTGCGGAACAGGGTCGGACGATACGGGCACTGACTGAGCAAGTGCGGAGCGGAGTGCCTCACCCGGATCGCGACGCGATCCGACCTCTCCCGCAAGCGGGAGAGGTCGGGCTGTGCCGGCTCGACTGCGGTCTATGACCGACAGCGCAATACAGGCCGTGCCTGTTACTTCGCCAGCCGGTAGCGCCCGCCGATCACCGGGTCGCCCTCCGTCGCGACGATGCCGCGCAACACCAGATCTTCGAGATGCGCCAGCACGGAATAGCCGGCGGCGGTCATCAGCCGCGGGTCGATGCCGATATAGATCGCGCGCACAATCGTCGGGATGTCGGTCTCGCCTTTCGCCAATCGGTACAGGATCGAGGCTTCGCGGGCGAGGCGATGGCGCTTCAGGAAGTGCGAGTAGCGCGGGCCTTCGAGGATCTCGGCGCCGTGGCCGGACAGATAGAGCTGCTCGGAGCGCGCGATCAGAAGGTCGATCGAATTCATGTAATCGACCATCGAGCCGTCCGGCGGCGCCACGATCGAGGTCGACCAGCCCATGATGTGGTCGCCGACGAACAGCGCGTCGCGCTCGCGCCAGGCGAACGCCATGTGGTTGGCGGTGCGCCCCGGCGTCGCCACCGCTTCCACCGTCCAGCCGTCGCCTTCGATCACATCGCCGTCGCGGATCGCGACGTCGGGTTTGAAGTTGCGGTCGGCGCCGGATTCGGTCGAGACCTTCTCGCTCTCGAAATACGGCCGCGAGGCGCGGTGCGGGCCTTCGGCATAAACCGTCGCGCCGGTCGCGGCCTTGAGCCGCGGCGTGCCGGGCGAATGATCCTTGTGGGTGTGGGTGACGAGGATGTGGGTGACGGTCTCGCCCTTCACCGCATCGATCAGCGCATTCGCATGCGCCTCGCTGTCGGGGCCAGGATCGATGATCGCCACCTTGCCGGTACCCACGATGTAGCTGACCGTGCCGGTGAAGGTGAAGGGCGAAGGGTTGTCGCACAGCACGCGGCGCAGGCCGGGGCGGACCTCCTCGACGACGCCCGGCTTCAGCGGAAAGTCGCGGTTGAACGGAACGTCGTCGGGGTTGGCACTGGCGTCGCTCATGGCGTTTCCCGGTTTGTTTGTTGTTATCGTGGTACCGAGCGCAGCGAGACCAATCTATGAGTTCGTCATTCCGGGGCGCGCGCAGCGCGAACCCGGAATCCATAACCACCGCCGGGAGTATGGATTCCGGGTCTGCGCCCAAGAGGGCGCATCCCGGAATGACGTCGCAAGGTGGTGCTCACTCGCCTTACGAAAACGCCTGAATCCCGGTGATGGCGCGGCCGAGGATCAAGGCGTGGACGTCGTGGGTGCCCTCGTAGGTATTCACGGTCTCGAGGTTCTGGGCATGGCGCATCACGTGGTACTCGATCTGGATGCCGTTGCCGCCGTGCATATCGCGAGCGACGCGGGCGATGTCGAGCGCCTTGCCGCAATTGTTGCGTTTGACGATCGAGATCATCTCCGGCGCGACCTTGCCCTCGTCCATCAGCCGGCCGACGCGCAAGCTCGCCTGCACGCCGAGCGCGATCTCGGTCTGCATGTCGGCGAGCTTCTTCTGCACCAGCTGGGTCGCCGCGAGCGGGCGGTTGAACTGCTTGCGGTCCAGCGTATACTGCCGGGCGCGCTGCATACAGTCTTCCGCGGCGCCCATCACGCCCCAGGAAATGCCGTAGCGGGCGCGGTTGAGGCAGCCGAACGGACCCTTGAGGCCGGAGACGTTGGGCAGCAGCGCCTCTTCCGGCACCACGACGCCATCCATCACGATCTCGCCGGTGATCGAGGCGCGCAACGAGAGCTTGCCGCCGATCTTCGGCGCCGACAGGCCCTTCATGCCCTTCTCGAGGATGAAGCCGCGGATCTGGTTGTCGTGCGCGGCCGACTTCGCCCACACCACGAACACGTCGGCGATCGGCGCGTTGGAGATCCACATCTTGCTGCCGCTGAGACGATAGCCATCGGCGACCTTCTCGGCCTTGGTCTTCATGCCGCCGGGATCGGAGCCGGCGTCGGGCTCGGTCAGACCGAAGCACCCGACCCATTCGCCGGAGGCGAGCTTGGGCAGATACTTCTTGCGCTGGGTCTCGTCGCCGTAAGCGTAGATCGGATACATCACCAGTGACGACTGCACCGAGTTCATCGAGCGATAGCCGCTATCGACCCGCTCGATCTCGCGCGCCACCAGGCCGTAGGCAACATAGCTGGCATTGGCGCAGCCATAGTCCTCGGGCAGCGTGACGCCGATCAGGCCGAGCGAACCCATCTCGTTGAAGATCTCGCGGTCGGTCTTCTCTTCGAGATAGGCCTGCGAGACGCGCGGCAACAGCTTGTCCTGCGCATAGGCGCGGGCGGTGTCGCGGATCATCCGCTCGTCTTCGGTGAGCTGGTCTTCCAGAAGCAGCGGGTCGTCCCACTTGAAGCTCGCGGGAGCCGGCTTGTCCTTGGTTTGCGCACGCACGCTCATCGATCATCCTTTCACGACGCTGCCGCGTGTTGCGACGGCAGGAAGGTAAAACGTTGGTCAGGCGCCTTCAAGGTGCTCGCTCGAGACGATCTCGATCCCGAAACCCGACAGACCCTTGTAGTCGAGGTGCGACGAGGTGAGATGCCGGATCGAGCTGACGCCGAGGTCGCGCAGGATCTGGGCGCCGACGCCGATCTCGCGCCACTGTCGGTGGCGATCGGCCTCGGCCGAACTCGCCTCGTCGATCGGCGCGACGGGAACGCCGGCGGCGCCGTCGCGCAGATAGATCAGCACGCCGGAGCCGTTGTTGCGGAAATGCTCGAGCACCGCCTCGATCCGGCGCGGACCGGTGAAGATCTCTTTCACGATGTTCGGCTTGTGGAACCGCACCAGCACGTTCCGCCCGTCGCCGACGCCGTTATAGACGCAGGCGACGTGGGCGATCTCGTCGAAGGGCGAGCGATAGGCGTAGCCCTGCATCGGACCGATCGGGCTTTCCATCGTGAACATCGCCACGCGTTCGATCAATTTCTCGCGCGCCTGACGATGCGCGATCAGGTCGGCGATCGTGACCAGCTTGAGGTTGTGCTTCTTGGCGAATTCGACGACCTGCGCGCCCTTGGTGACGGTGCCGTCGTCGTTCATCAATTCGCTGATGACGCCAACCGGCGGCAGGCCGGCGAGCCGGCACAGATCGACCGCGGCCTCGGTGTGGCCGGATCGCAGCAGCACGCCGCCGTCGCGGGCGATCAGCGGGAAGATGTGGCCGGGGCGCGCGAAGTCGGCGGCGCCGGCGTTCGGATTGGCCAGCGCGCGGCAGCACGAGGCGCGCTCTTCCGCCGAAATACCGGTGCCGTTATCGGGCTTGTAGTCGATCGAAACGGTGAAGGCGGTGGTGTGATTGCTGTCGTTGTGCGCGACCATCGGATCGAGCCGCAGCCGGCGGGCGTCGTCCATGGTGATCGGAGCGCAGACGATGCCCGAGGTGTGGCGGATGATGAACGCCATCTTCTCGGAGTTGCACAGCGAGGCCGCGACGACGAGATCGCCCTCACCCTCGCGATCATCGTCATCGGTGACGACGACGATTTCGCCGGCGGCAAATGCTTGGAGAACGTCCTGTATCGGGTGCGCCATGGTCACTCTCTGGGTAGACGAGTAGACCATATGACGCAGCGCGCGCGGCGACGCAACCCGCGCGGCTGCGGGTTGGCTGCGGCTACCGCACAGCGGAATTGGCGGCTTCCGCTGCGGCCTTTTTCTGCGCGAACTGATCGTAGGCCTCGACCGCCTGCGCCGCGTACATCACGCTGGGACCGGCGCCCATGTAGATCGCCATCCCCATCGTTTCCATGATCTCGTCGCGGGTCGCGCCGTGCTTGACCGCGGCCTCGGCGTGAAAGCCGATGCAGCCGTCGCAGCGGGTGGCGACCGAGATCGCAAGCGCGATCAATTCCTTGGTCTTGGTGTCGAGCGCGTTGGCTTTCAGCGCGGCCTGCGCGATCGCGGAGAAGCCCTTCATCACGTCCGGCGCGCCGCCGCGCACTTCGCGCAGCGCCACCGAAAGCTCGCCAGTCAGATCGATCCAGTTCTTGTGCATTTTCTCACCTGAAAGAGAACAACTCTCGGGATCGGGCCGTACCCGATTCCGAGAGTTCTAACAAACCCCTGTAAATCAGGGCTGCTTGACGGGGCAGGTCTTGATGCCGAGCAGCGTGTAGGCAGGGCAGAAACCGATCGCCGCGGTCAACAGCGGCACGACGCCGACCCACGCCCAGATCGGGCCGCCGGTCAGCGCCCAATAGATCAGTCCGGCGCCGACGATGGCGCGCAGCAGGCGGTCGATCATTCCAACATTGACGGTCATCTTGTTTCCCCTCGCTTGGTTGAGTGACGCATGATGTCTACGACCCCGGGGGCGATCGGTCTGTGACGAAGTCACCGCCGCAGCAAGAGGCGATCCGGCTCAGCGGCCAGCCTGCGCCGCCGCGCGCAGCGGGGCTGCGTTGCGCAGCTCGACCCGGCCGCGGCCGAGGCTGACCCAGCCACGCCGCTCGAACGCCTTGAGATGCCGGCTGACCACTTCGCGCGCTGTGCCGATCTCGGCGGCGAGTTGCTGATGGGTGATCGACAGCCCGCGATTGCCGTCGGCGAGCACCAGCAGCCGCGCGGCGAGACGGGCATCGATCGAGGCGAAAGCCACGTTCTGGATCACCGCCATCAGGTCGGCCATCCGCGCCGCCTGGGCATGGAACACGAAGCTGCGGAATTGCGCCGACCGCGCCATCAGGTCATTGAAGGTCAAAGCCGGAAGGCCGACCGCTTCGACCGGCGTCTCGGTGACGGCGAAGGCGGTGTAGCTGTCGGCGGCGAGCAGCGCCAGCGTGGTCAGGATGCAGATGCTGCCGGGACCGAGCCGATACAGCACGATCTCGTTGCCCTCGGCGTCGAGCTGAAACACCCTCACGCTGCCGCCGGTCACCAGGATGAATGCGCCGCAGGGCTGATCCGGTGCGAACACCGTAGCGCCGGCGGGAAGGCTCATCGCCATCGCGCCGCCGGTCAGCGGCGCGCGTTCGCTCTCGGGCATCCCGGCCAAAGCCGGAAAGCGCTGCAACCAGTCGAGATTGGGCAGGCTCATCGCGACCGCCGGGTTCACCACATCCTGCTGCTATATGCGGCACCGCTACCGGCCCCCGATTGATCCCCATCAATCGGGGACGGCGGCCAACCGCCGCGGCTCAGCTTCTGGCGGCGAGCTGCTGCTGCCGGCGCCAGTACCGCGCCTGCAGACGCGGCGCAATCATCCACGACAGCGGGGCCGAAATGATGAAGCTGCCGAGCACAACGATCGGAATCAAGTCGAATGCGTGGCGCGCGAGCGACGGGAACGTCAGCACCGAGACGAGGCCGACGCCGAAGACGACCGCATTGGTCATCATGAACACCAGCGACGCAATCTGAAAGCGGATCGACATTGCAAACCTCCTGTTTGCAAGTCAAATCCCTGAGCGCACGCTGGTTCCTTGCAACTCACCGCCGGCTCGGGCGGAACCTTTCGCTTATGTCGGGCGATAGCGTTTTCGAGCGAAGTGGATGCCGGTTCGCGTCAAGAAAACGCGTCAGAACATCGAGTTAGAGCTTCGGTTCTGATTCAATCAGAACCGAAAAAGCTCTAGCGCGCGGGAGCCCGCGAGGTGATACATCAGCGGACGGGTGCGCAAAGCGGATGGGCGATCGATGGGTTTGGGACTGGAACGCAAGCTGCAACGCTGGCTCGACGATCACAGCCTGCCGGCGATCATCGCCGGGGTGCTGGGGGTGATCGTGACGCTGGCCCTGATCCTGGTGGTCGGCGGATATTGGCTGGTGACGCCTTGACGGCAGCGGCCGCTGCGACGGCGCTCCGCATTCACGGCGGCCGCGTCGATCTCGCAGCAAGCGCCTATCCTGACGCGCCGCAGCCCTGGATCGATCTTTCGACCGGCATCAATCCGACCGCCTATCCGATCCCGACGCTCGCAGCAGCGGCCTTTGCACGGCTGCCGCTGACGACGGAACTCGACGAATTATGCGCGGCCGCGGCCGAAGCCTATGGGCTGCCCGGCGGCGCAGTGGTGCTTCCCGCGCCGGGCAGCGAGATCGCAATCCGGCTGGCGCCGCTCGTGCTGACGCCGCCACAGCCATCGATCGCGCAAGTCGGCATCCTGGGACCGACCTATGGCTCGCACGCCGCCGCCTGGCGCGCGGCAGGCGCGCAGGTGCATGAGCTCGGCGCCCTGCCCGATCCGCAGGCGCACTTCGATGTCGTGGTGCTCGTCAACCCGAACAATCCGGATGGACACCTGATCGCGCCGGAGCCACTTGCGGACTTTGCCGAGTGCTGGACCGCATCGGGCAAACGCCTGGTGATCGACGAAGCGTTCGGCGACCTCAGGCCGGAATTGTCGGTGCTTGGCGGCGCGGCGTTGCCGCGCGGGGTGGTGGTGCTGCGGTCGCTCGGAAAATTCTTCGGGCTGGCAGGACTGCGGCTCGGCTTCGTGGTGGTCAATGCCGGCGATGCGCCGCGATGGCGTGATCTGCTCGGCGACTGGGCCGCGTCCGGACCGGCCTGCACGATCGCAACCGCTGCGCTGCGCGACAAGGCATGGATCGCGGCGACGCGCAGCCGGCTTGCCGCCGACCGCGGCCGGCTCGACGCAACACTCGCCGCAGCGCAGCTCGAACCGCGCGGCGGAACCGATCTGTTCGGGTTCTACGAAAGCGCGGACGACGGCGATCTGGTCGACCGGTTCGCGCGCGCCGGCATCTTGATCCGCGGCTTCGATCACAGCCCACGGCTTTATCGCTTCGGCCTGCCCGCGGACGAGCCCGCCTGGCAACGGCTGCAGCGGAACTGCGATACTCTTTCGGGATAGAGCTTTTCCGGTTCTGATAGAATCAGAACCGGAACTCTAACTTTTTGTTCTGACGCGTTTTCTTGACGCGAACCGGTCCCCACTTCGCTCGAAAACGCTATTAGCATCTGAACCCGGTCGCGCGGCGCGACCGGGTTTGCAATCTCCGTTCAGGCGGCGCGCCGGATGACCTGCTGGCGGGGCGGCGGCGCCGGCATCGCAACGGTTGTGCGCGAGGAGCGACTGTCGAACGCATCGGGCGCGGTCAGCAGCACCAGGCCCGACAGGCCGGCCCCGGCGCCGATCAGCGCCAGCGTGATCACCAGCGGATAGCCGATGAAATAGATGAGTCCGACGAACAGCACGGCCATGTTAAAGGCAAAGAAGTACTTCGCCTCCGGCGAGCCATGAACGGCATCCTTTGTCAGCCAGCCGATCACCGGCACATGATAGAACGTCCGAGCCAAAGCCTTCACATCCATGCTCCTGCGGTTGCGCGTCGCTCCAGTCGCGATGGTCAGCGGCGGCCGTGAGAGCCGATCGGCCCCGATTTGCTTTCGCGTTTCAATCCGAACTGGATTGCCCATCAGTTGAGCGCAGTGCAGCATTTGTCAATGGAGCACGGCGTCCCACGCGATTGAAACGAGGTCGCAGGAAGGGTTTCCACACCAAATTACCGTACGGGTCGACCGGCCGGTGCCTGTTGGTTCCCGGGATCAAGCCCGCTCGCCAGCCGCCCGACGCCGGGCGGCGATCTGCTCGGCTTCCTGGGTCAATAGCCGGCGATCCGGCTTGTTGGTGGCGGACAGCGGGATGGCGGGCCGGAACTCGACGAAACGCGGGTGGGCGAAGGCCGGGCCGTTGTCGATCGTGAACTTCTTCACGGCCGCCTCGTCGAGTTTGGCGCCATCCTGAAGCACCACGAAGGCGAATGGCAGCGTGCCCTTGATCTCGTCCGGCACCGGCACGATCGCGGCCTGATGCACGCCGGGCACGCGCTCGACCAGCTTCTCGACCTCGCCCGGCCAGACATTTTCACCGCCGACCACGAACATGTCGTCGGCGCGGCCGAGGAAATGGAAGAAGCCGTTCGCATCGCGACGCATGATGTCGCCGGAGCGATACCAGCCGTCCCTCATCACCTCGGCGGTCTTCTCGGGCCGGTTGTTGTAGCCCTCCATCAGCATCGGGTTCTTCATGTAGAGCACGCCCTCGTCCGGCGACGGGCCCTCGCGCAATTCGGCCTGCGCGCCCGCGGTCGGATAGCCGACCGCCGTGTCCGGCCGCGGCAGACCGTCCGGATGCGGACCGAACACGCCGGGACCGGCTTCCGTGGTGCCGTAGGCGTTGCTGATCGCGGCGCCGGGAAACAGGCCCTGAACCTTCTCGACCAGCGGCTTGGTGAGCGGCGCGGAGCCCATCATCACATGGGTCACCGAGGAGAAATCGAGCTGGCCGATCAGATCATGCTCGCGCGCCATCATCGCCATCATGGTCGGCACCGAGGTCAGCCAGGTGACGCGATATCTGGCGATCGCCCGCGCATAGAGCCGCGCATCGAACGACGGCATCAGCACCATCGATGCGCCGGCATGGAGCGCGGTCTTGGCGCTGATCGTCGCGTTCATGTGGAACATCGGCGCGGCGACGATGTAGCGATGCTGCGAACGATCGCTGGCCCGCGCCGCGGTCTCCAGCGCCCACATCTGGGATTCGTGCGATAGCAGCACGCCCTTCGGCATTCCGGTCGAGCCCGAGGTGTACAGGATGGTGGCGACCTCGCGCCCCTGCGGCTCGAACGCGGTGAAGGGTCCGTGGTCGCACAGCGCGGCGTAGCCGTCGGGCGTGTCGAAATCGATGGCGAGCAGATCGTCCGGCACCAGCGAGCGCCGCTCGTGATCGTGGAACACGGCGCGCAGATCGGCATCCTTGACGATGTAGTCGACGGTCTCCCGCGCCAGCTTGAACGAAATCGGCACCGCGACCAGGCCGGCGCGCATGATGCCGAGATACGCCGCGATCATCGGCGCGGAATTCAGCGACATGATGCCGACGCGATCGCCGCGCTTCAGCCCCTTGCCGAGCAGCCCGCGCGCCACCGCGTCGCACGCCGCGTCGAGCGCCGCATAGGCGACTTCCACCGGCCGTTCGGGATCGCGCAAATCGATGATCGCGACTTTGTCGGGATCTTTCGACGGATCGAAGCAGCAGCCGAGATTGCGGGACGGCCAGGACATCAAACAGGCTCCAAACGTGTCGTCATCATGATGGGATCGAGACGCATACGGACCTCGATCCGGGTCGACAAACTCAAGTTCGTCATGCCCGGCCTTGTGCCGGGCATGACGGGGTGAGAGTCCAGAAGCTCCTGCATATCCGAACTTGCTGGACCGCAATCGTCGCTCGGCGAACGCCGCTTACTTCTTCACCAGCGGGCAGGCGCTCTCCGACAGCGGCCGGAATGCCTGATCGCCCGGGATCGTCGCGAGGATGTTGTAGAAATCCCACGGGCCCTTCGACTCCGAAGGCTTCTTCACTTCCGCCAGATACATGTCGTGCACCATGCGGCCGTCGATCCGGATCTTGCCGCCTTTGGCGAAGAAGTCGTCGACCGGGGTGTCGCGCATCTTGGCCATCACCGTCTGCGCATCGAGCGTGCCGGCGGCGGCGACCGCCTTGAGGTAGTGCATCGTCGACGAGTAGTCGCCGGCCTGGGTCGAGGTCGGCATCTTGCCGAACTTCTCCTGGAAGCGCTTCGACCAGGCGCGGGTCTCGTCGTTGCGATCCCAGTAGAACGCTTCGGTCAGCAGCAATCCCTGCGCGGCGTCGAGGCCGAGCGCCTTGGTGTCGTTGAGGTTGATCGCGAGCCCGACCACCTGTTGCTTGCCGCCGCGGCCGATGCCGAACTCGGCCGCCGACTTGATCGAATTGATGGTATCGGCCCCGCCATTGGCCAGCGCGATCACGTCCGCGCCGGAGCTCTGCGCCTGGAGCAGGAAGGAGGAGAAGTCGCTGGTGTTGATCGGGTGCTTGATCTCCGAGACGACCGCGCCGCCGGCGGCTTCGACGAAGCGGCGGCTGTCATTGGCGAGCTGGTGGCCATATGCGAAATCGGCTTCAAGCAGCGCCCACTTCTTCTTGCCGCGGTTGACCACCGCATTGGCCGTGCCGCGGGCGAGCGCATAGGTGTCCCAGGTGTAGTGGATGCTGTTCGGCGTGCACTTCTCGTTGGTGATCACCGAGGTGCTGGCGCCGTTGACGATGGCGATCCGGTCCTTGTTCCTGGTGAGCTCCATCACGCCGAGCGCGACCGAGGAATTCATCAGGTCGGCCAGCATCACCACGTTCTTCTCGTCGATCCACGCGCGCGCCAGCGACAGGCCGACGTCGGCCTTGTTCTGGTGGTCGGCGGAGAGAACCTCGATCGGACGCCCGAGCACCTTGCCGCCGAAATCATCGACCGCCATTTTGACGGCGATCACCGCACCGTGGCCGGAGATGTCGGCGAACAGCCCCGACATGTCGGTGAGCACGCCGATCCGCACCGGCGAGGTGTCGGCGGACTGCTGCGCCGCAGCCCCGCCGATGCCCAGACCTGCAACGCCGAGACTTGTAACACCCAGACTTGCAACACCGAGACCTGCCCAGAGCGCCACCGTCGTCAGCCGCCCGATCACCGCCATGCGATAAGTTCCCATCATCGTCTCTCCCTCCGCCGTTCGTTGTGATTTTTTCAGTTTCTCGTCGCGCATGTCGCCACGATGCGCATCAGACGTCCGCATAATTGAGCGGCAGCGCGGTCGAATATTTGATCGTCTCCATCGCGAAACTGGAGCTGACGTCGAACAGTTCGGCCGCGCTGATCAACCGCTTGTAGACGTTGTCGTAGGCGGCGACGTCCGGCACCACGATCCGCAGCAGATAGTCGACTTCGCCGCTCATGCGATAGAATTCGGTGACCTCGGGGATCTTGGCGATCTCGCGCGCGAACGACGTCATCCATTTGCTGTGATGCTTGTTGGTCTTCAGCGTCACGAACACCGTCACCGGCACGTTGACCAAATTGGCGTCGAGCAGCGCGACCCGGCGCCGGATGATTTTCTTCTCGATCAGCGCCTGGATCCGCCGCCAGCACGGCGAGGTCGACAACCCCGCCTTCTCGGCCACGGCCGCGACCGGCATCATGGCGTCTTCCTGCAAGCAACCGAGAATCTTGAGATCGATGCGATCCATCAACGACCTACCTTTGGCGCGGAACCCGCGCCCTCTCTACAGGATGCCTCGCGTGACAAGAAAGGGAGGCCGACCTCTCGCAGCACTTTGAAAAATCCCGCGCCTGATGAGCAGCGCGGAAGCAAAATCTTCCGTTGATGTCCGGCATCGAACAAAACCATTCGCTGCCGGACATCGAGATCATAGCCGCTGACCGCCGCTGGCTTCGATCGTCTCGCCGGTGATCCAGCCGCCGTTGCGCGAGGCGAGGAAGGCGACGATCGGCGCGATGTCCTCCGGCCCGGCGATGCGGCCGAGCGCGACGCTGTCGCGGATCGCTTCGCTGTGCTGCGGATCCGACGCGGCAGGATTGAGATCGGTCGCGGTCGCCCCCGGCGCCACGGTGTTCACGGTGATGCAGCGCGGGCCGAGATGCACGGCGAGGATGCGGCTCAGCGTCGACAGCGCCGCCTTGGTCGGCGCGTAGACCGGCATGGTCGGAAACGACAGCCGCGTCGCCATCGAGGAGATATTGATGATGCGGCCGCCGTTCGCCAGCACCGGCAGCAGCTTCTGGATCAGGAAGAACGGCGACTTCAGATTGACCTGCACCATGCGATCAAAGTCGGCTTCGGTCACCTGATCGATGGTCTTGCGGTCGTCGATGCCGGCGTTGTTGACGAGGATGTCGAGCGTCGCCGGAATCCGCAGGGTGCGCAGTTCGGCGATCAACTCATCGGCGAGGTGTGCGGCGCCTGCGGCATCGGCGAGATCGGCCGCGACGACAAAGCCCTTGCCGCCTTGGCTCCGGATCAGTTCGAGCGTCTGCTCCGCCTTGTCGCGCTCGGCGCGATAATGGATGCCAACGATCGCGCCGTCCTGCGCCAGCCTGACGGCAATCGCTCGACCGATGCCACGGCTTGCGCCTGTGACGAGAGCGATCCTGTCGGTGAGTGGCTTCATCGTGGCTCCAGTGTCGATATCATCAGATCAGATTGCATAGGTGGCGCGCCCGATCGCGATCAGGGCGCCCTTTTCGTCATGGACGTCGACATCGGCGACGCCGACAGTGCGCCCGAGCCGTCGCACGCGGCCGGTGGTGATCAAAGCGGTGTCGATCGCCGGCCTGAAGTAATCGACACGGAAATTGATGGTCGGCAACCCGCGGCCGACGAACATCACCAGCGCGTAGTCTCCGACGGTGTCGATGATCGACGCGATCGGCCCGCCGTGCCACTGCTTGGTGCCGGGCTCGCGCTCGAACTCCGGCCGCATCGGCGATCGCATCACGATCTCCTGCTTGGCGGCGTCGAGCGCCTGCACCGTCAGGCCGAGAAAGGAGATGAACGGCGACGCCTGCAGCATCGCCTCGATCTGAACCTGATCGAGCGGTTCGGTCATGGCGTCACCACGACCTTGCCGAACACGGTGCGGTCTTCCAGCATCCGCAGCGCGTCCGCCGCCTGCTCGAGCGGGAAGGCCTTGTCGACCTGGGCGCGGAGCTTGCCGGAGGCCAGCAACGCGAACAGCTTCTCGATGTCGTCGCGCTCCCAGCCGTTGGAGCCGCGGACCTGCAGCTCGAACGTCCAGATCACGCGCAGATCTTCGGCCGGATCGTAGCCCGCGGTCGCGCCGCAGGTCAGGATACGGCCGCCGAGCTTCAGCGTGCGAAGCGATTTGACCCAGGTGTCGCCGCCGGTGAAGTTGACCACGACATCGACGCCGCCGTTTTCGGACGAGCCGCCGCCGACCCGCTGCGGCCGGCCGTGGCGCTGACGCACCACCTGCATGAAGTCTTCCTTGGTGTAGAGGATGACTTCGTCGGCGCCGACCTCCTTCAGGCGCTGGCCTTTTTCTTCGGAGCCGGCGCAGGCGATCACATAGGCGCCGGCGATCTTGGCGAGCTGCACGCAGCACACGCCGACGCCGCCGCTGGCGCCCAGGATCAGCACCTTCTCGCCGGCCTTGACGTGACCGTTTGTGGTCATCATGCGATGCGCGGTGCCGTAGGCGACCGGCAGCGCCGCGGCCTGCTCGAAGCTGACATTGTCGGGAATGCGCACGAGCTGATGCGCGCGCGCCTTGCACAGCTCGGCGAGACCGCCGTTCATGGTCTCGCCCATCAGCCCGCCTTCGACGCGGTTGAGCGGATCGACCAGCACGCGGTCGCCGGCCTTCCAGCCTTCGACGCCCTCACCGACCTTCACGATCTCGCCCGCGACGTCGAGCCCCATGATCACCGGCAGCGGGATCTTGATGCCCGGCATGCCGCGACGGGTGAAGATATCGTGATAGTTCAGCGACGTTGCACGCACGCGCAGCAGAACGTCGCCGGGTCCGATATCCGGATCGGGAAAATTCGAATCGAACGAGAGCTTCTCCAGCCCTCCATGTTCCCGCAAGACCATTGCGCGCATTCTTGAACGTCTCCCCTCAGGCTGCGTCGGCGTGGCTGGAAGGCCCGTCGCCGAGTGCGAAATCGACTGCCGCATCGGCATGGAGCAGCGTCGAATCGAATGCCGGTAAATCAATGTTCTCCGGCTGGATCAAGAGGCCGATTTCGGTGCAGCCGAGAATCACGCTGTCGGCGCCCGCGGCGCGGCCGCGCGCGATGACATCCATGTAGCGCTCGCGCGAACCGTCGCGGATAATTCCGCAGCACAACTCGGAGAAGATGATGTCGTGCACCGCGGTGCGGTCGTCCGCATCGGGCACGATGGTCTCGACGCCGTGGCGGCTCATCCGCTCGCGATAGAAATCATGCTCCATCGTGTAGCGGGTTGCGAGCAGCAGCGGCTTGCGCGCGCCGGCCGCCTTCAACTCCAGCGCGCAAATGTCGATGATGTTCAGCAGCGGAACGTCGATCGCGCTCTGCACCGCGTCGGCGAGCTTGTGCATCGTGTTGGTGCAGATCAGCACGCAATCCGCGCCGGCGGCCTGCAATTCACGCGCGATCTTCTGCAGCACCTTCGCGGCGCCGTCCCAATCGTCTGCTTTCTGCATTGCGACGATGCTGTCGAAATCGATCGAGCGCATCAGAATCTCGGCGGAATGCAGCCCGCCGCGGACATTGCGGACCTGTTCGTTGAGCCGGCGATAGTACACCGCCGTACTTTCCCAGCTCATGCCGCCAATCAAGCCGATCGTCTTCATCATCCGTCCTCGCATTCCAGCGGCCGCTCGCGCAACCTGCATCGCGATGATCGTGGCGGAGCGTGAGTCCGGCGCGCCACGCGATCACCGATCGTACGAAAACTCTAACACCGGATGACGATCGACCGGTTTCGTTCTCGCTGCCCGGACGGATTCGTTTTGGAATTGATTTTCTCATGGAGACTTTTGAAGGCATCTGATTCCAATCAGTGGCCACGCATCACAGATGGGTTTCAAGAATGCCGCTCCTTTTGGATTGGCCCAGCTTCGGTGGCGGTTGCCGGTTTGTCCATCCTTGACGACCAAGGGGGCTGGGAAGCCGCCGGTCCCGGACGCGCCTTCGACAATGGCGAGCGTTCGTGCCTATAAAGGTGCGCAACCATCCATGCGAGATGGGCGAACGCGATGAACACATCGGGAGGACGACAAAAATGAAGACTGCATATGCAGCCCGCCAGACCCCCTATACGCTTGCCCCCGAAGACGAATTGAACGACCTGCGGATGTCGGAGCGGGTTCGGCCGCTCTACGACCACGTCAAGAAATTCATCGCGACCACCGTCGAGCCGATGTCGCACGAGTTCGAGATGGCCGAGCAGAAGAACACCGATCGCTGGTCGTTCTCGCCAGAACAGCTCGATATTCTCGGCAAGGCCAAGACCAAGGCCAAGGAAGAAGGTCTGTGGAACTTCTTCCTGCCCGATGCGGAGACCGGCGAGGGGCTGAAGAATCTCGACTACGCCTATATCGCGGCTGAACTCGGCAAGAATCCGCTGGCGTCCGAGACCATGAACTGCTCCGCGCCGGACACCGGCAATATGGAAGTGCTGGAGCGCGTCGGCACGCCCGCGCAAAAAGAAAAGTGGCTGAAGCCGCTGCTCGCCGGCGAGATCCGCTCCGCTTATGTGATGACCGAGCCCAACGTCGCCTCATCGGACGCCAAGAACATCTCGACCAGCGCAAAGCTCGACGGCGACGAGTGGGTGATCAACGGCGAGAAGTACTACATCTCCGGCCTCGGCGATCCGCGCTGCAAGATCATGATCGTGATGGTCAAGACCAATCCGGGCGCAGCGCCGAGCAAGCAGCAGTCGCAGATCCTGGTTCCGGTCGACACCCCCGGCGTCGAGGTGATCGGGCCGATGCACGTGTTCGGCCATGATCACGCCCCGCGCGGCCACATGCATATGCGCTTCAACAATGTCCGCGTGCCGAAGGAGAACATCCTGCTCGGCGAGGGCCGCGGCTTCGAGATCTCGCAGCTCCGCCTCGGCCCCGGCCGCATCCATCATTGCATGCGCACCATCGGCAAGGCCGAGAAGGCGCTCGACATGATGGTGTCGCGGGGTCTCACGCGGGAAGCGTTCGGCCAGAAGATCGCGCATCTGGGCGGCAATCTGCAGATCATCGCGCAGGCCCGCTGCGAAATCGAGGCGATGCGGCTAATGGTGCTGAAGGCCGCCAAGGCGATGGACGTGCTCGGCAACAAGGAAGCGCGCATCTGGGTCAGCATGGTCAAGGCCATGGTGCCCGAGCGCGCCTGCAAGATCATCGATCAGGCGATTCAGATGCACGGCGCGACCGGCATCTCGCAATGGACGCCGCTGGCCGAAATGTACACCGACGTGCGCCATCTGCGATTCGCCGACGGCCCCGACGAAGTCCACTGGATGGTCGTCGGCCGTCACGAACTCACGCTGTAGACCGGGTCGTACCGCCTCGGCCAAGCAACCAAAGCAGCCTCGGTCCGGATTCGCTCCGGACCGAAGCGCCCCCGGTGCCCGCCGACCAGCCCCGGACCGCCCCGGAAGCCGGGAACAACCCGCATCCGCCCCGCGACGGCGCACGATCGCTGCTGGCGGCACGCATCTGCAGGCGTTCGGCCTACGAGGTTTCAAAGCAGCCGTAGAGCAAGAACGACGCTCGGGGCTTGTGCACAGGCTTGGGCACAGCATGACTTGCTGCTCATCCGGCTGCTCGATCTCAATCACTTCTTTGACGACAAGACGGTCAGTTGCGTCCCGAAGATTACCCTGCCGACGAAGGCGGAGGGCCGCTATCGCTGGCTGACGCGGAACGAGGCCGCGAGATTGCTCGGCGCTGCGATCGGCGTCGTCTGGGATGGCGAGCGTGCGTCGTGGAGGCGTAAACACGACGGCGCTTTTGCGCCGCGACCGCTGAATCATCCGCCGCCGCTATCCCGCTGCGCGATTCTGTCTGATGGGCCTGTACGGCGCGCGCCGGGAAGAGACCGTCCGGACTTCCAGGAAGAGGCTGCGGAGGCGTTCGGGGGGCGTCGGTCGTCGCGCCCAACCGTTACTCCTTCGGCTTCGGCGTTAGTCGATATCTTCCGCCGTGATATCGCGGCTGGCGTGCAGGATACGTACAACCTCGACCCCGTTGCCGTCCGGGAGATAGAACACGGAGTAGTTTCCAACGGGGAAGCTGCGAATGTTGTTGCCCAGTTCAGGACGTTCGCGGCCCGCCTTGGGGTTTTCCGCGAGCATCTGGATGGTCCGGTCTATCCGGTGAACGACGGAGCTTGCGGCGGACTCGTTGTCGTCGGCGATGAATAACCAGATTTCGATGAGGTCTTCGCGTGCCTGCGGACGGCGTGTCTGGCTATTTGCCATGACTGTTGGCGGCCTTACGTTGCTTCGCCTCAGCCACCATTTCGTCGATGTCCCAGGCTTCGGCCGGACCACTGTCGAGGCCGTTCTGGATTTCGCCGCGTAGCGCTTCAAGCTTGGCCTTGCGGCGTTCTTCGCGTTCCTCGATGAGGCGTAATCCGTCGCGCATGACCTCGCTGGCCGTGCTGTATCGACCGCTTTCCACGAGGCTCTTGATGAAAGCCTCGTAGTGCTTTCCGACGGTGTAGCTGGTGGCCATGTGCCCTCCCTCTTCTCATAAAGTAATACTTAATGAGGCAGAGGACAATACTGTACTGAAGTACCGCCCGCAGCGCCGGATGCGGTGACGCCTTCGAGAGCCTGGAGGTATAGCGCGCAAAACAAATGGCACGGCGCGCAAGATCATATGGCAACGGTTTTGGAACGGCTTGAAGCCGCCTTCACCGCCTCTTCAATACGGGGAAATCGTCGCAGCCACCGATGATCCAGTCGAACTCCGTGCCATGACCAAGTTGATCGTCGCCCAAACTGCGGGCGGAAATTCGAAGCGCGCAGGCCGAGCCCGGCGCCGGCAAAGCCTCGGCCTGATGCTGGTGCGCGGACTTGTTCTAATTGAGACATTTCTCGACAAGATGGTAGCGTAGCGCAATTGCCACTTGGGATTGGGCGCCTGATTTTGGCAAGGATAGGTAACGGAAATGGCTTGTTTGAAGAGCTTCTCGACAGCTCCCGCGGCTTGGCTGCTGCTGACCATTGGTGCCGCTGCAGGCGATCCGCCGGTCAGCGCCGAGAAGGCCATGATGCAGGTCGACGCGGTCCTTCAGGCACAGAGGCCGGCGACGCCAGATGCTAAGACCGAACCTGCGGCACCGCCTGACTTCAGGGCGACACTCAACGACATCCGCAACGCCGAGCGCCTAGTCATGGCGGCGTTTAAGACCGGCGACGACGGGGAACTGACCGTTCAATCGAGGCGGCTCTTTCAAATCGAGTCGCGGCTGTTGCAAGCAACCAAGCCGGGCGACGTTCGCGCGGCCTGCTGGATGGGCGGCCGGCGATCTCTCCGCTATTGTGTCGGCGATCAAGCGCGCTGCGAGAAACGAAAGCCCCGCCAAGTCGCTGGTGGCAGCCGAGACGCTCGAACAATCCTATCGCCGCAGTCTGACGGCCTGCGAGCGCGCGATCGGCTCCAGCAGCGGCGGCAGCCGGTGAAGCGCCAGACGTAAAGCGGATTTCGGAGGCGGCGGCGTTTCAGCCGGCCGCCGCATCGAAGTCGTAGGTGGGGTTTGAAGATGGCCCGCGTCAGAGTTCCGGCGGCGATCCAGAGAGCGAGAGACGCGAGATCGCACGGAATATCAATGGTTTTCAGTGTTTTCGCCGATTTGATGCGAACTCTGACGTTAGGTCAGAGTTCGGCGTGCCCGATCACTGATTTATCGGGGTTTTCCGGAAGCGCCGCCCGGCGCGGCGGCGCTAGAACTGCCATTTGATCTTGCGCGGCGACCGGGTCCCACGGGACTACTCACGGGCCGTCTAAAGCGTTGCGGCGTCTCACAATATCCCGGAACGTCCCGCCAAATCCCGCCTAACCATCCCCTGCCATATGATCTTGCGCGTTACAGCATTTTGGGATTTTGAGCGGGGATGAAGTGCGCGAGACGCCCGCGTCGGGCTCTCTCAAGCGCTGGAAATCTTGGTCGGAGTGGCAGGATTTGAACCTGCGACCCCTGCGTCCCGAACGCAGTGCTCTACCGGGCTGAGCCACACTCCGACAAGAGGCCGGCTTATAGCGTCGACCTTCGCCCTCCGCAAGCGTCCGAATTGCGATATGAACGAAGGATGACCCTCGATTTGAAAACAAAGACCCTCCCGGCCGGGCCAGACGCGGCCGCGGAGGCTGCGGAGTGCCTGCGCGGCGGCGGATTGATCGGATTTCCGACCGAAACCGTCTACGGGCTCGGCGCCGACGCCGCCAATCCGGCCGCCGTGGCCCGGCTCTACGCCGCCAAGGGCCGACCGTCGTTCAATCCGCTGATCGCCCACGTCGCGAGCCTCGATTCCGCACGCGGGCTCGCCCGATTCGACGCCACAGCGCTGCGCCTCGCCGAGGCCTTCTGGCCCGGGCCGCTGACGCTGGTGCTGCCGAAGGCGCCGGGCTGCACAGTCTCAGACCTCGCCACGGCCGGGCTCGACACCGTTGCGGTGCGGATTCCGGCGCATCCGGTGGCGCAGGCGATCCTGCGCGCATTCGGCGGCGCGGTGGTGGCGCCCTCGGCGAATCGCTCCGGCCATGTCTCGCCGACCACCGCGGCCCATGTCCGGGCCGATCTCGACGGCCGAATCGACCTGATCGTCGATGGCGGGCCGGTCGAGGTCGGGGTCGAATCGACGATTCTGGGCTGCCTTGGCGCGCCGGTGCTGCTGCGGCCCGGCGGTGCGCCGCGCGAGGCGATCGAGCGCCTGCTCGGCTTTGCGCTGGCCGAGCCGGCCGCCGCGCCGGCCGGCGATCACGCCCCGCTGGCGCCGGGGATGCTGGCGTCACATTACGCCCCGGGCGCGCAGGTCCGGCTCGACGCCCGCGACGTCCGCCCCGGCGAGGCGTTGCTGGGCTTCGGCCCCGTCGCGCTGCCGGGCGCCGAGGCCGCCTCCGCGATCCGCAACCTGTCGCCGGCCGGCGATCTCGCCGAGGCGGCAGCGCATCTGTTCGGCTTTCTGCGCGAGCTGGACGCCAGCGGCGCGCACGCGATCGCAGTGATGCCGATCCCGCATCAGGGTCTCGGCGAAGCGATCAACGACCGTCTGCGCCGGGCCGCCGCGCCGCGGGATTGATCGCGCGCGCAGAGTGGTGAAGGGTGACTGCGCACCTCCCGGAGTGATGGGAGGGCGAGGACAGAATCAGGCTCGACGGACAGCTCGCATGAACATCGCCAATCCGCCGCCGATCGTTGCGTTGCCGCCCGAGCTGATCGCGCGCTTTGCCGCTCTCATCGGCGACAAATACGCGGTGACCGACCCGGCCGAGCTGGAAGCCTACGTCACCGAGGAACGTAATCTGTACCGCGGCCACTCGCCGCTGGTGCTGCGGCCGGGCTCGACGGCGGAAATCGCGGCGATCTGCAAGCTCGCCAGCGAGACGCGCGTCGCGCTGGTGCCGCAGGGCGGCAACACCGGCCTGGTCGGCGGCCAGACGCCGCTCAACGGCGAAATCGTGATCTCGCTGAAGCGGATGGACAACATCCGCGAGGTCGACACCTCGTCGAACACCATGACGGTCGAGGCCGGCGTCATCCTGCAGCACGCCCAGGAGCGCGCCGCCAGCGTCGACCGTCTGTTTCCGCTGTCGCTCGGCGCGCAGGGCAGCTGCACCATCGGCGGCAACCTCTCGACCAATGCCGGCGGCACCGCCGCGCTGGCCTATGGGCTGGCACGCGACATGGCGCTCGGGCTCGAAGTGGTGCTGGCCGACGGCCGCATTCTGAACCTGCTGTCGAAGCTGAAGAAGGACAACACCGGCTACGATCTGCGCGATCTGTTCATCGGCGCCGAAGGCACGCTCGGCATCATCACCGCGGCGACGCTGAAGCTGTTTCCGAAGCCGCGCGCGGTCGAGACCGCGTTCGTCGGGCTGCAATCGCCGGCCGACGCCCTGAAGCTGCTCGGCATCGCGCAGGCGGAAGCCGCCGGCAATCTCACCAGCTTCGAGCTGATCGCCGAGATCGCGCTCGACTTCTCGGTGCGCCACGGCCACAACCGCGACCCGCTGCAGAGCCGGCATCCGTGGTACGTGCTGATCGAATTATCGTCGATGCGCGACGACGCGCGTGGCGCGCTGGAGGCGATCCTGGAGCGCGGCTTCGAGGAGGGCGTCGTCGTCGACGCCGCGATCGCGACGTCGCTCACGCAGCAGCAGGCGTTCTGGAAGCTGCGCGAGGAGATTTCTCCGGCGCAGAAGCCGGAAGGCGGCTCGATCAAGCACGACGTCTCGGTGCCCGTCGCGGCGGTGCCGCAGTTCATCGACGAAGCCAATGCGGCGGTGGTGGGGCTGATCCCCGGCGCGCGGCCGGTGCCGTTCGGCCATCTCGGCGACGGCAACATCCACTACAACGTCACCCAGCCGGTCGGCGCCGACAAAGCGGCATTTCTCGGGCGCTGGCACGAGGTCAACACCGTCGTGTTCGCGATCGTCATGAGACTGGGCGGCTCGATCTCGGCCGAGCACGGCATCGGCGTGATGAAGCGCGACGAGCTCCCCGGCGTGAAGGACCAGACCGCGATCGAGCTGATGCGCGCGATCAAGGCGATGCTCGATCCGCAGGGCATCATGAATCCGGGCAAGGTGCTGTAGCCGCCTCGTCGCGCGACACGTCGGCGACCACCGCCAAAACAACGAGCCTCAGAACAACGATCCCTTAAAACAACGAGCCCTGCCCGTCGTCATCGGATGACGCCGGCTTGCTGTTCGGTACGGGTTTGGACTTCGCGCGTTTCGCCGCGCCGGCTCGGGCTTCCGACTCCATCTCCTCTGCGGCGATCGGCAGGATCAGCTGCGCATTGTCGTTGGCGACGCGGTTGACGGCGGTCGAGACCGGATGCCAGACGAACACGCCTTCGGCCGGCGGGCGCAACAGCGACCAGGCGCTCTCGGCGTCGACGTCGGCACAGTCGAGCCAGCGCGCGTAGTCGGACGGCGCGATCGTCACCGGCACGCGGTCGTGCAGATCAGCGAGCCCGCCGCTCGCCGCGGTCGTGACGATCGCGATGGTATCGAGTTCCTCGCCGTTGGGTCCGACCCAGGTCTCCCACAGCGCGGCAAACCCGACCGGCCCGCCGTCGCGCGGATGAATGAAATACGGCTGCTTGTGGGAGCCCGCCGGCTTCCATTCAAAGTAGCCGTCGCTCGGAACCAGGCAGCGCCGCCGCTTGATCGCGTTCCGGAACGCTGGCTTGTCCAGCACAGTCTCAGCCCTTGCATTGATCAACAGCGTGAATTTTCGCGGATCCTTAACCCAGGATGGCAAAAGCCCCCAGCGCATCAGGCGAAACCGGCGGACGCCGTTTTCGACGATGACGACCGGGATGGGTTGCGTCGGTGCGATGTTGTAGCGCGCTGGGAAATTCGGCTGATCGGCATAGCCGAACGCTTCCCTGATCGCGGCTGGCGCCGAAGTAATGACAAAGCGTCCGCACATTCCGCAATCTTCCGAGCCGGATTCTTCAGGGCCTATTAACTCCGGTAATTCAAAAATACTAATGATGGCCTCGACGCAACCAACCCCCTCACCGCGCCCCAGCACTCCGGGCGGCGCAGACGCCGTCGCGCGTGCGGCGCAGCTTGCGGCTGCCAACATCAATCCGAACACCGGGCTGGCGACCGACTATCTGAACCACTTCAACGAAGCCGTCATGTTGCTCGAAATGATCCCGGACATGCCGGAGTGTTCGGAGGATTTTCTCGGCTGGCAACCGCTGTCCTATGCCGAGCATTTCAGGGCATCGAACTTCAAGGGCCGCGACCTCGCCATCGAGGCCTATGACAATGCCGATCCCGGCATCCGTTCCGACTTCGACGACATCGTCAACACCATGACCAGCATCCTCACGGCGGTCGGCGACGCGATGCGCGGCGCCCAGCAGGACGCCACCCGCGCCAGGCTCGCCGAAGAAGCGGTCGGCTGGATCAAGCCGCTGATCGGCCGCGCCGGCGGGGTCATCAACGGCCAGGGCAGCGAAGCCGACGTCGACTACATCATGGCGCACTGATCGCCGTGACGCCGCCTGAGCCGCCCCGCCATCCCCAGATCGCCGTCAGCGCCTCGATCTTTCGCGACGGCGATGTGCTGCTGGTTCGCCGGGCGCGGTCGCCTGGGCGGGGGCTCTACTCGCTGCCGGGCGGGCGGGTCGAATTTGGCGAGACGCTCGAGGCCGCTCTGGAGCGCGAGGTCCGCGAGGAGACCGCGCTGACGATCGGGATCGCCGGCTTTGCCGGATGGCGCGAGGTGGTGCCCGGACCGGCCAATGCAGGGCACTACGTGATCCTGTCTTTCGCGGCGCGCTGGATCGCCGGCGAGCCGGTGCTGAACGACGAACTCGACGACGCCGTCTGGGTTGCTCCGGAGGCGATCGGCGATTTCAAGGTCACCGAAGGCCTGCCCGCCATCGTCGCCGCCGCGCGCCGTCTGATCGGAACCTGAGCGGCCAGCCGGCTTGCCGGTGCGGCCGAAAAAGCCTATCAGGCCGCGACGGGATCCCCTGATGCTGAAGCGCCTGCTCGCCATTTTTCTCGTGGTTGCGACCTGTGGCCTGGCTGCGGCGCTCGCTCCCGCGCGGGCGCAGGATGGCGCCGCGCCGTTCGACGCCGACCTGCAGCGATTCGCCGAAATCCTCGGAACGCTGCATTATCTGCGCGGCGTCTGCGGCAGCAACGAAGGCGCCAAATGGCGCAACGAGATGCAGGCGCTGATCGACGCCGAAACCCCCTCCGGCGAACGCCGGACCAGGCTGATCGCCGGCTTCAACCGCGGCTACAACGGGTTCCAGCAGACCTATCGGACCTGCACGCCGGCCGCTCGGGTGGCGATCCGCCGTTATCTCGAGGAAGGCTCGCGGATCTCCCGCGACCTCACCGCCCGATACGCGAATTGAAAGCCGGTCTGGGGCGTTTATCCCGGGCCATTAACCTTTCCTAAAGAACTGCCCTAGCCCCGCGCACCGCTCGTGGTAACACTTCGACATCGCCGATCCGCAGTGGATCGCGCCCCACCTTGTTGAGTTTCATGAGCCTCACGACTTATCCGACCGATCGCGACATGCAGGCTGACCGCGAGCAGAAGCAGACGGCGCTCAGCTATCTCAGCGAAGCCTGGGCCGAAGCTCTGCATGACGGGGTGGACGGCGATTGCCTGGCGCAGGCCAGCCTGTTCACCGCCTTCGCGGAACTCGTCGGAACCTATGGCGAGGACGCCGTGGCCAAGTTCGTCGAAGGCTTGCCCGGGCGGGTGCGGAACGGCGAGTTTTCGGTCGCGATGGCCAAGCAGTAGCGGCCGTCGCCGGTCGACCCGGCGATCCGTCTGCCTTGCGAAAGCGTGATGATTGCCCGGATCAAGTCCGAGCATCCCGCATGACGATCGACCGCCGTCTGGATCAGTGAGGCGCGAACGCCTGCAGACCCTTGAAGGTCAGCCGCTTCGGGTCCTTGATCCCGGCCAGATAGGACCGACGGATGAATTCGGTCACCACCGTCCGGTCACCTCCGGTCAAGGCGACGATGGCTTCGACCGCGATCTTCTGAGCTTCCATCTGGAATCCCTCTCCGCGTATCCGTCACTCGACGACCCGGCGATCGTTGCGAATTCGAAGTAAGCGCCTGTTTCGTTGATTTGCTGTTAACCAAACGTTCTCAAGCCCGCTTCGGCGTGCGCGGCCGAATCGTCCCGACGATCGTCGCTGAAAATGCTCGCTTGGGGGATACGCAGAATCCCTGACTGCGGTTCCGTGCCGCAGGCGCCGCCGGGGTGCGGCATCTCGTCCGCCGGCGCAGCGCCATCTCCTGTTGGGATCGATCCTGCTGCGTCAGGACTTCAGCGTCTCGAGGAAGCGCACCGGCTCGCCGGTCGATGGCGTCGTCAATTCGCCCTGCCACATCACCTTGGCGCCGCGCACGAAAGTGCCGACCGGCCAGCCGGTGACGCGGACGCCGTCATAGGGCGTCCAGCCGGCCCGCGAGGCGACCTGCTCGTTGGTGATGGTCTCGCTGCGCTTGAGGTCGACCACGGTGAAATCGGCGTCGTAGCCGGCGGCGATCCGGCCCTTGCAGGCGATGTCGAACAGCCGCGCCGGCCCGGCGCTGGTGAGATCGACGAAGCGGGCCAGCGACAATTTCCCGGCATTGACGTGATCCAGCATGGTCGGCACCAGCGTCTGCACGCCGGTCATGCCGGAGGGCGAGGCCGGGTAGGTCTTGGCCTTCTCCTCGATCGTGTGCGGCGCATGATCGGAGCCGAGCACGTCGACGACGCCCTGCGCCAGCCCGTGCCACAGGCCATCGCGATGCCAGGCGTCGCGCACCGGCGGGTTCATCTGCGCGCGGGTGCCGAGCCGCTCGTAGCAGTCCGGCGCCACCAGCGTGAGGTGGTGCGGCGTCACTTCGACCGAAGCGACGTCCTTGTGGTCGCGCAAAAACTCCATCTCCTGTCGGGTCGAGATGTGCAGCACGTGGATGCGCTTACCTGTCTCGCGCGCGATCGCCACCAGCCGCTGCGTCGCGGTCAAGGCGGCGATGTCGTCGCGCCACACCGGATGCGAGCGCGGATCGCCCTCGATCCGTTCGCCCTTGCGGTCGTTGAGGCGATACTCATCCTCGGCATGAAATGCGGCGCGACGCTGGATCACGCTGAGGATCCGCCGCAGGCTCGGATCGTCCTCGACCAGCAGGCTGCCGGTCGACGAGCCGATGAACACCTTCACGCCGGCGCAGCCGCGGGCGCGCTCGAGCTGCGGCAGCTCATCGACATTGTCGCGGGTGCCGCCGATGAAGAAGGCGAAGTCGCAATGCATCCGGTGTTCGGCACGCTTCACCTTGTCGGCGAAAGTCTCCGCCGTCACCGTGAGCGGATTGGTATTCGGCATCTCGAACACCGCGGTGACGCCCCCCAGCACCGCGCTGCGCGAGCCGGTTTCGAGATCTTCCTTGTGGGTCAGACCCGGCTCGCGGAAATGCACCTGGGTATCGATCACGCCGGGCAGCACGTGCAGCCCACGGCAGTCGATCGTCTCTCCCGCCGACGCAGCGCCGAGCGAGCCCAGCGCCGCAATCCGGCCGCCGGTGATGCCGATGTCGCCGACGCCCTCGCCATCGTGGTTGACGATGGTGGCGCCCTTCAGAACGGTGTCGAATGTCGCGGTCATGGGTGCTCAGTGCCCTCTACTCTTGTTGGCCGAAGCCGGGCCGCTTACCTTGGGATGTCTTATCCAGCCGGTGCGTTTCCGCAAGGAAGTTCCTGACCGGCGCCACGAGAGAATGCAATGAAGGCAGCCTTTCTCCCCGACCGCGGCGTGATCAAGATCAGCGGCGCCGACGCGCGCCACCTGCTGAACGGCCTGGTCACCACCGATCTGACACTGCTGAAGCCGGGACTCGGCCGGTTCGGGGCGTTGCTGACGCCGCAGGGCAAGATCGTCGCCGATTTCCTCATCACCGAAAGCGCGGCGGCGGACGACGGCGGTTTCCTGATCGACTGCCCGAAAGCCCTGGCGCAGCCACTCGCCGACAAGCTGAAATTCTACAAGCTGCGCGCCAAGGTGCTGATCGAGAACCTGTCCGACCGGCTCGGCGTGCTCGCGGCGTGGGGCGGCGCGCCGGCCGAGACGCCGGAACTCGCCTTCGCCGATCCGCGCCACGACGATCTCGGCTGGCGTATCCTCACGCCCGAGCTGCTGGCGCAGAAGACCGCCGCCGCGATCGGTGCGGAACTGGTGGACGTTGCGGCCTATGAGGCGCATCGCATCGCCTGCGGCGCGCCGGCGGGCGGCGTCGACTTCGCCTATGGCGACGCCTTCCCGCACGAGTCCAATATGGACCGGCTGCACGGCGTCGACTTCGGCAAGGGCTGCTACATCGGCCAGGAGGTGGTGTCGCGGATGCATCATCGCGGCACCGCGCGCACCCGCATCGTGCGCGTGCTGCTCGACGGCGCGGGGCCGGAAGCAGGCGCCGAAATCATCGCCGGCGAGAAATCGGTCGGCACCATGGGCTCCTCGGTCGATGGCCACGGATTAGCTCTGCTGCGGATCGACCGCGTCGCCGATGCGCGCGACGCGTCGCTGCCGATTAGCGCCGGAGGCATCACGTTGCGCCTCGCCGATCCGGACGAGCTGAAGCCGATCACGCGCAGGACCGTTGCATGACCGCTGCGCGCCTGCACGACGACGGATTGACGCGTTGCCCGTGGCCCGGCGACGATCCGCTTTACGTCGCGTATCACGACAATGAATGGGGCGTGCCGGAATATGACGACCGCGCATTGTTCGAGAAACTGATCCTCGACGGCTTCCAGGCCGGGCTGTCGTGGATCACGATCCTGCGCAAGCGCGACAACTTCCGTCGGGCCTTCGACGATTTCGATCCCGCGAAGATCGCCCGCTACGACGCGGCCAAGATTCAGGAGCTGATGAACGACGTCGGCATCGTCCGCAACCGCGCCAAGATCGACGGCGCGATCGGCAGCGCCAAGGCGTGGCTGAAGATCCAGGAAGAGGGACCGGGCTTTTCGAAATTGCTGTGGGACTTTGTCGGCGGCGCGCCGAAGGTCAACGCGTTCAAGACCACCGCGGGCGTGCCGGCCTCGACGCCGCTGTCGGTGAAGATTTCAAAGGAGCTTTCCGCGCGCGGCTTCAAATTCGTCGGTCCGACGATCGTCTACGCATTCATGCAGGCGGTCGGCATGGTCAACGACCATCTGGTGAGCTGCCACTGCCATGCGCGCTGCGGCGCGATGCAACGGCCGGCGCGACGTTCTGCGGCGCCGGCGCGTCAGACTGCAAGGCGTCAGCGCTGATCGGCGACCCGCTTGATCACCAGCTCCGACAGGCTCACCACCAGCTCTTTCAGAGAATCGTTTTCCTGTTGCAGTTCTTGCAACGGCACTTCCGGAGCGGCCTGACGGCTTCCGTCTTCGGCCTGTGATCGGTCCGCCTCGCGGCGATCGGTCATCCCCATGGCATTCCCCCTTGGTGCAACGCGCCCACCAGCACAAGGATGATCAGCCTATCCACAAGATCGTGCAGAACTGAGCCGAGACGGTGGCTTAGTTCGGGCAGACTGCTGGAGCTGAATGCCGGATCTTCGCATTGTCATGCAGCTCTAGATTCTTGTTCGAGCATGATTTTTTCGAAAGAACCGGCGCCCATTTTTCGGGATCATGTTCTATATGTCGGTGACGCCGCCGCGGCTTCCGCGATGGCCGCACCGGAACCCGGACGTCGCCTCGACCTGCCATGACCACCCTTCCCAAGACATCGCAAGCCGCAGGCCGGGTCTGGCAGCGGATGCTGTCGGGCCGCCGGCTCGATCTGCTCGACCCCTCGCCGCTCGATGTCGAAGTCGAGGACATCGCCCACGGCCTGGCGCGGGTGGCGCGCTGGAACGGACAGACCAGCGGCGCCCATATCTTCTCGGTGGCGCAGCACACCCTGCTGGTCGAGGCGGTGATGCGCGAGCGCAATCCCAGGATCGACGCGCGGTTGCGGCTGGCGGCCCTGCTGCACGACGCCCCAGAATACGTGATCGGCGACATGATCTCGCCGTTCAAGGCGGTGATCGGCGAATCCTACAAGGCCGTCGAGCGGCGGCTGCTGGCAGCGATCCACATCCGATTCGGCCTGCCGGCCGCGCTCGACGAGGCGATCGAACGCCAGATCAAGGCCGCCGACCGCGGCGCCGCCTATCTCGAAGCCACCAGCCTCGCCGGCTTCACCAAGGCCGAGGCCAAGCGGCTGTTCGGCAGCGATCCCGGCCTGCCGCAGACGATGCAGGACGACTATCTGACGCCGTGGTCGGCCGGAAAGGCCGAGAAACGCTTTCTGACGCGGTTCCAGGCGCTGTGCGAGCCAGGTTCCTGACGCGTTTCATCCCGCAAACCGGCTTCGCTCGACGCGGGGCGCGCGCCGTCATCGCGCTTTCACCGCAAGCGGCGCAGGATTAAGATCGCGCCAACTCCGGAAGGCCTCATGATTCACGTCTGCTCGCTCGCAGCATTGCATCCGACCGTCGCCGCGACCCGCGCCAGCCACGTGCTGTCGGTGATGGCCGATGTCGGCCAGGTCAAGCGGCCGCCGTCGGTGCTGGAGGCCAACCATCTGCGCATCTCGATGGACGACATCACCGAACAGATCGACGGCTTCGTCGCGCCCAACGATGAGCACATCGTCCAGGTGCTGGAGTTCGTCCGCGCCTGGGACCGCGCCGCGCCGCTGGTGGTGCATTGCTACGCCGGCATCAGCCGCTCCACGGCGAGCGCCTTCGCGGCCGCCTGCGCGCTGAACCCGCATCGCGACGAGGCGGTGATCGCACAGCAGATCCGCGACGCGTCGCCGAGCGCCTCCCCGAACCGGCTGATCGTCACGCTGGCCGATCGCGCGCTCGGTCGCGATGGGCGAATGCTGCGGGCGTTGGATAGGATCGGTCCCGGCAGTATCAGCGTCGACGGCCAGCCGTTCCGCATCGATCTCGAATGACGATCGCAGCCGCATGAGCGACAAGCCCTCGACCGGCGACAGTCTCCCGATTCCGATCGAGATCGGGCTGACCGCAGCCATCGTCGCAATCGAGAACAACGAGCCGCTGATTCTGACGGCGTCAGGCGGCAACAACCTGATCGGCCTGCCCTACGGCCCGTTCGACGCGATCTCCCATCGCACGCTTGAAATCGGGCTGCGCGCCTGGGTGGAGGAACAGACCGGGCTGCGGTTGGGCTATGTCGAGCAGCTCTACACCTTCGGCGACCGCGGCCGCCATGCGCGGCTCGGTGACACCGACGTCCATGTCGCCTCGATCGGCTATCTGGCGCTGACCCGCGCGGTCGACAACGCCGCCGGCGCGACCTTCGAGCCGTGGTACCGCTTCTTTCCGTGGGAAGACTGGCGCGAGAACCGGCCGGAGATCATCGAGCGCGACATCATCCCCGAACTCACCGCATGGGCCGGGCAAGCCGAGCAGGCCGACACCGCGCGCGCGCTCGCCCGCAGGGATCGCGTCCGGCTGTATTTCGGCATCGACGGCGCACAATGGGACGAGGAACGCGTGCTCGATCGCTACGAACTGCTCTACGAAGCCGGCCTGATCGAAGAGGCGCGGCGCGATGGCCGACCCGCAGCGCTTTCGCGCGCCAAGGTGCCGCCGCTCGGCCTGGCGATGCGGTTCGACCATCGCCGGATTCTCGCCACCGCGATCGCGCGGCTGCGCGCCAAGCTGAAGTACCGACCGGTGGTGTTTGAACTTCTGCCGCCGGAATTCACACTCACCGAGTTGCAACATACCGTGGAAGCGATCTCGGGGCGTCATCTGCACAAACAGAATTTCCGCCGGCTGGTCGAGGCCGGCGCGCTGGTCGAACCGACCGGCGAGATGTCGACACGAACAGGCGGACGGCCCGCGGCGTTGTTCCGCTTCCGCCGCGAGGTGCTGCAGGAGCGCCCGGCGCCCGGCCTGCGCGTGCGCGGCCGGCGCTGACCTGATCGGATGTTCAGAGCAACCCATAATGGTACTAGACGCCCCACACAATTTGCGATGAAATACGCTCTATTACAAATCTGATGTTTGCGAACTGGGGTCATGGGGCGATTGCTAGATTCTTGGGATTTGGAGGATTTTGCTCCACCTCCGGCACGTGCACCTGAATTTTTCGATTTCTGGGAGCCACACTCAACCGACCCGACCGAAGCGTCTCAGCTCCTAGCCGCTTCAAAGATTGGAATTGAGGCCAATTCACCTCAAGATGCCGATACAAACCACTACCCGCCCCTCGAACGAAATGCAGACAGACAGGTCTGGTTCGATTATTGGGATCCTCTGCCCGAGGCTCGCCGAGCTTCCCTTTCTTCGGTTCAAACAGCATCTTGGTACGACGAAGTCGTCATCCCAGCATTTGATCCCGCGGGCCACGAACCGCCCTTCGTGCTGGACTTGCCCCTTAGCTCAAGGGAAAGCGTCGCACTTAAGTGCTCCGCAGCCATCTTAGCTCTCGCAGGCCTCATCGGAAAAGCACAGGATCGCCTAATCGGACGATTCGTAGATTTGTTTACAGACTACCCCCACCCCTCCACCTACTTGGCGATAGCGACTCTTATCCGAGAGGAAGATGCATCTCCCGATCAAGTACTAGCAACATACGATTTCAAGAAAGCATGGAACGACAATCCTAATTACTCCGCGATCAGGCAGAAAAGGGGCAACCTAAGCCTCATCGAAAACAGAGATGGACTCATGTATTGGCGCCTCGCTTTTCGGTTAGTCGTTCAAACGCGTGGCACTCCGCCGGAAACGATAATTGACGCATCATGGATCGATGAATGGCTGGACTTACCCAGCGGCGACCCGCTTCGGTTTCGATTTATTGATTACGTCTGCGCCCGCCTGCAGGCATTTGAAGAAGGCGCACTTGATGAACCACCAACGCGCCGCCGACCGATAAACCGCCTTGAAGATCCTCCCGCCGGACGAATGTACCCCCGCTTCCAATACGGAAGGGAGTCCCTCAAAGACATTGCAACAATCGACGGATATCAAATCTCGAACAACGGCTCACGAACTGCCCTACTGATGAACACCTACACAAATCCTCTAGGCAACTACTCATCCGCAATCAACAAAGCGAACACTAAAAACACAGAGACTGCGGAGGAAATGGATGTCTGACCTTGTTCCGATTGTCGGTTCGTGGATCTGCAAACGAGATGATCCAGACAAAATTGGAGTTGTCTTACACGTCGCGAATCGCAACGGTAGAACAGCAATTGAGGCTGACTTTGGGCCATTTGGAAGATCGTGGATTGCGCAACATGAGTGGGGGTCTGGCCTCAGACCCGGCTTTACGGTCCAAGACATACCGCTTTCTAGCGTGAGACGTACACTTGGTACAGGAACGGTCGTCGAAATCCGTGAACTAGCAACGCGCGAACAGGCGTTAGTTCAATTCCATCAATCCGGAAAGCTGATTTGGCTGCCATTTGAACGGCTTAAACGCGTGAAGGATCCTTCGCTGCGATTCAAGCGTTCTGAACCGATCGAGGACCGCGCTGCGGAACGAACGTCACTCAATATTATCGCTCAAGCACTGAAAAGCTGGAATGAAGCCACCGGCGCGCTCGATCGCCTTGACGTAGATCCCCTTCCTCACCAAATCGCACTCGTGCATCACATTATAAACTCAGGTCAAACTAACTGGCTTATTGCAGACGACGTGGGTCTCGGAAAGACAATTGAGGTTGGACTTCTTATGGCTGGACTCGAGCGAAGGGAGACCCTTCGCCGCATCTTACTAGTCGTGCCGTCTGGGCTGACCCGTCAATGGAAGGATGAAATGCTCCTGAAATTCGATCGACGCTTCCTTATTTACGGAGTCGACTTTCGAGTTTCTGACCATAAAGAGTGGGGGCTCTATGAGAGAGTAATCGTATCGCTGGATCTCGCAAAGCCTCGATCTTCCGATGACGACGGAGCCGACTTAGATAGCAATTTTGGAATGTTACTGGCTGCCGGAAGTTGGGACATCGTCATATTTGACGAAGCACATAGATTGGCTCGTAACGATAGAGGCCAATCCACCCTGCGGTTCAAACTTGCCCAAGCCCTCCGAAAGAAAACCGACTCGTTAGTTCTCCTTTCCGGCACCCCACATCAGGGAGATAATGGAAAATTCCGCAACCTTCTTTCTTTGGTCCGCCCAGATCTTAAGCCAGCGATTGATCAGCTTGAAGAAAACAGCGACGTAGTGAGGGAGATCGTCCTCAGAAATCGGAAGATTGACACAGTCGACATCGAGGGCAATTTTCTATTTAAGGGCGTCTCCGTGAAACGGATTGAAGTGAGTCACGATCCGGCCTTTGCGGAGATGGAGCGCGAACTTAAGACCTATCTGCGGACGGGCTACCAAGCCGGAGAGGCCATGGGTGGCTCAGAGGGGCGCGCCATCGGCTTCGTCATGACAATCTACCGGAAGCTCGCATCTTCTTCTGTCGCGGCACTACACATGTCGCTGAAGCGACGCCTTGAACGAATTGAGGAAGCGAATGGATCGGAAACGCTCAACCCATCAGAAGATGACGATGTAGACGACGACCTTAGCAATCGACCAGCCACAGCCAGCCCACATCAGTTCTTTGATGGAGAAATTGAATTAATTCAACGGCTATTGGGAAAGACCACCGACTGCATGAGAACCGATAGGAAGTGCCAGGAATTGGTCGAACTGATCAATCGGCTAGTCAATGCAGAGGGAGAAAAAGTACTGATCTTCACCGAATATCGTGCAACTCAGGCATTCATCCTCTACATGCTTCGCTCAGTCCTAAAGGTCGAACCTCTCTTGATACACGGGGGCCACTCCGCGGACGAAAAACGTGATGCAGTGCAGAGATTTGAAGAAGACGCTCAAGTTTTGATTTCCACCGAGGCCGGCGGCGAAGGCCTAAATATGCATCGAAGCTGCCATATCCTGATCAATTACGATTTACCCTGGAACCCCAGCCGCATCAGCCAACGTATCGGGCGCCTCTACCGCTATGGACAAATGAAGAAGGTGATCGTTTTCAATTTTTGCGCTCGAGACACAATAGACAACGAAATACTTGGGGTTTTGTTTGATCGCTTAGAAGCGATCGTGTCAGCCATGTCTCGAGTCAGCACGGAATTCTCCGATTACGACACGTATGCTGCGGAGGTAATGGGAGAACTTCTTGACCGCGTTGACATTTCTTTACTTCTCGAAGAGGCAAAATCCGGGAAAATCGAACGTCCAACTGAGAGGGTCGACGCGGCCCTAGCGGAGGCGCGAAAAGCAAAGAAGATGCAGGATGAAGTCCTACTTACCATGACTGATTTGGAGCTCAAAAATGCTATTACAAATTCATTCACTACCGAAGAAGTCTGCTCGATAATAAAGCGGGCACTTCCCTTTTTTGGGATCGAATTCTCTTCGGAAAGCGGGCGAGAGAAGTTTGTGATCCGCCTGCCGGACCAACTTAAAGGAGAATTTCCGGAATTCGGCACAAGGACTGTGATCCCGGTAACAACGAAGCGTGCCGATTGGCGCCCCCACACTGATGTAGTGCTTCTCGACTTTTCGTCATCATTCGTTGACTTCATCGTCAACTCCATCACCTCTCCGGAATTTGAAGGAGGCTATGGCGCCTTTGAAGATCCATCGCTTCCTGAATTTTTCGCCGCGTTCCTCGCAAGATTCCAGAACGATCAAGGAAGAACTCAATCTGAACGCCTCATTCTCGTAGAGCGGGGTCCGGACGGACGCTACAGTGCCGCAAACCACTTGGTAAAGCAGCTCTTAAATGGCACCGCAGCTGAGGGTTTGCCCATCAACAAGAGCCCTGCAACAAAGCAGACTGAATTGGGAGCCGCGAGGGATCGGGCGGAAGTATTGATGGCAGAGGACCTGAGTAAGTTCCTTCATCCCAACGACCTAGTTCTACTGGCGGCAGCAGAAAGGAACCAATCAAACGGTCCGAAAGAAGTGGAGGATGCTGGAATCGAGACGGCGGCTTCGATGCCGCCTGTCTAGGCTGATCAGTGGGTGCCTAGGCCTCGTTTCTTGTAACTACAGTGACTGAAGCACCGGATCGCCAATTGCGTTTCGTCCGCCGCGAGGTGCTGCAGGAGCGGCCGGCGCTGAAGTTGTGATAGGAAGCGAAACGTCCCGCGTCCGGGCCGGTCGCCTGGAGATGTCATGTTCGAACTACTGACGCTCGTGATTGCCATTGTGGCGCTGGTGCTGGCGCGCAAGGCGAACAATCGCTCCCAGGAATTGCAGGCCCGGCTCGCGGCGCTGGAAACAGGCCAGCCGCTGGCTCGTCGCACGCGCCCGGCGACGGCCGCAGCAAGTGAAAGTGTCGTCGCGGAAGCGCCGCTTCCGCAGGACGTTGAGCCCGCTTTGTCCGAGGCCATGGTTGCGGAGTCCGCAAGCGCCGACAGCATCGCTTCGGCGGATGAACCGATCGCCCCTCCGCCGCCAGCATCGCCGCCGCGCCCTCCGCACGCCAAGCCCGGCTTTGAAGAGCGCATCGGCACCCGCTGGGTGGTGTGGGTCGGCGGCCTGACGCTGGCGCTCGGCGGCTTCTTCATGGTGCGCTACTCGATCGAACAAGGCCTGCTCGGTCCCGGCGTGCGCGTGCTGCTCGGCGGCCTGTTCGCACTGGCGCTGCTCGGCGCCGGCGAATGGACCCGGCGCAAGGAGAGCATCTCGCAGATCGCCGCGCTGCCGATCGCCAACATTCCGGCGATCCTCACCGCGGCCGGCACCGCGGTGGCGTTCGCCACCGTCTACGCGGCTTACGCGCTGTACGACTTCCTCGCGCCCGCCAGCGCGTTCATCCTGCTCGGGCTGGTCGCACTCGGCACCATGGCGGCGGCGCTGCTGCACGGCCCGGCGCTGGCCGGGCTCGGCGTCGTCGCCGCCTTCGTCACGCCGGTGCTGGTGTCGTCGGAGAAGCCCGATTACTGGGCGCTGTACATCTATCTCGCGGTGGTGACCGCTGCGGCGTTCGGCCTCGCCCGGATCCGGCTGTGGCGCTGGCTCGCGGTGAGCACGATCGTGCTGGCGTTCCTGTGGACGCTGCCGGGCCTAGAAGACGGACTGGCCGCACTCGCGCCGCATGCCTTCCATGTCATCGCCGGCTTCGCGCTCGCCGCGCTGCTGGTGGTGTGCGGCTTCCTGTTCGGCCCGTCACTGGAGGATGGCCGGATCGAGCCGGTGTCGTCCGGCTCGCTCGCCGCTTATCTGCTGGCGGCCGCGCTGATCGTGGTCGACAGCGCTCATGCGGACAGCGCCGTGATCGTGTTCGCGCTGCTGGTCGCGGCGACGCTGATCGTGGCGTGGCGCGCCGCGGCGGCGACCGCGGCGGTCGGCGCGGCGGCCGGGCTGGTCGCGCTGGTGTTCCTGCTCTGGGTGATCCGCAGCGCGCCCGACTTGCTGACGCTGCCCGGCGGACCGCTGCCCGGCATCGGCACCGATCCGATCGCCGGCCCGGTGACCACGCATCTGATCACCGCGGCGGTTTTCGCGATCGGCTTCGGCGTCGCCGGCGTGCTGGCGCAGGGCCGTTCGGTCAGCGCGGTGGTGCCGGTGATCTGGGCCGCCGCAGGCGTATTCACGCCGCTGGCGCTGCTGATCGCGCTGTACGCGCGGATCGCGCATCTCGACCGCTCGATCCCGTTCGCGATTGTCGCGGTGCTAATCGCCGCCGCGTTCGGCGCCGCGACCGAAGCGCTGAGCAAGCGAGAGACGAGACCCGGGCTTGCGATCTCGACCGCGCTGTTCGCCACCGGGACGCTCGGCGCGCTGGCGCTGGCTCTGACCTTCGCGCTCGAGAAGGGCTGGCTGACGATCGCGCTGGCGCTGATGGCGGCGGGCACCGCGTGGATCTCGCTGCAACGGCCGATCCCGTTCCTGCGCTGGCTCGCCGCGATCCTCGCCGGCATCGTCGTGCTGCGGATCGGCTGGGAGCCGCGGATCGTCGGCGACGCGGTCGGCGCCACGCCGATCTTCAACTGGCTGCTGTGGGGCTACGGCGTGCCGGCGCTGTCGTTCTGGACCGCCAGCCACTGGATGCGCCGGCGCGGCGACGACGTCCCGCTGCGGATGATGGAATCCGCAGCGATCCTGTTCACCGTGCTGCTGGCGTTTCTGCAGATCCGCCACGCCGTCAATGGCGGCGACGTCTATCGCGACAGCGCCGGACTGACCGAGGTCGCGCTGCAAGTCTGCGTCGCGTTGGCGATGGCGATCGGCCTCGAGCGACTGCGGGTCCGCAGCCGCAGCATCGTCCACAACGTCGCGGCGATCCTGCTTGCCGTGTTCGCGGCACTCGCCAGCGTCGGCGGCCTGCTGCTGTTCGAAAACCCGATGCTGTGGTGGTCGGCCGACATCGGCGGCCTGCTGCTGAACACCTTGCTGCTCGGCTATGCGGCCCCGGCGCTGCTGGCGCTGCTGCTGTCCTACGCGGTCGCGGGACTGCGCCGGCCGGCCTACGCCAACAGCTTCGCAGGTCTCGCGCTGGTGATGGGGCTGGCCTACGTCACGCTGGAGATCCGCAGGCTGTATCATGGCCCGGTGCTGTGGCGCGGCGTCACCGGCGACGCCGAGCAGTACACCTACTCGCTGGCCTGGCTCGGCTGCGGCGTATTGCTGCTCGGCGCCGGCATCCTGTTCAATTCGCAGCGCGCCCGACTCGCCTCCGCCGTGGTGATCGGGCTGACCATCGTCAAGGCGTTCGTGATCGACATGTCGACGCTGACCGGCGTGTACCGGGCGTTGTCATTCATGGGGCTGGGACTGGTGCTGGTGGCGATCGGCTGGCTGTACCAGCGCATCCTGTTTCGGTCGCGGGCGACGCCGGCCGAAGACGCGACGATGACCCCCTCGCCGTGAGGCGAGGGTTCAGGCGGTCACAGGCTGAGGTGAACTCAGTCGGTCGAGCGGCGCAGTTCGGAAGCGGCTTCGACCTTTGAAGCCTCGACCTTCGGCGGATCGAGCCGGGCCGCTTCGACGCGCGGCGTCGGCACGCGGGACGTCACCTCGGTGTGGCGCGAGGCATCGGCCTGGCGAGTGCCCGGGGCCTGCAACGAGCGGGGCTGCGAGCGCGACAGCGCGCGCGCCATCATCATCTGGCCAGCGCCATGATGGCGGAAGTCGCAATAAGCGAATCCCATGCCGGACACCGAGCCGCGGAAGCTGCGCTCGCTGGTCTTGTCGAGATTGAAGCAGGGATCGAACGGGATGCCCTTGATCGACGCGCAGATCGACTGGCCGCGCACCTGCAGCGTATTGCCCGGAAGCCGCATGAACCGGTTCGGACCGGAGCCCGAGAACTGCACAGCGCCCGCAGCGCCGCCATCGTCGAACACCCGGCCTGCGCCCTTGGTGCCGTCGAAGCAGGTGAAGGCGAACACCTTACCGGCGACGAATTTGCGCGCCTCGTCTGCGTTCATCGACCCTGCCACCGCCGGCAGGACCGCCGCACCGGCCATCAGGGCTCCGTAGACGAAACGCGCAAACATGCCTGAACTCCTACTGGCGCGGGTCTTATCCGTTAACCCGCTCCTTACCATACAAACTGCGGCAACATTGGCGCAGCTTGGTTGGTAAAGTCTGAACAGCTACGCAATTTTCACCACGATTCGACCGCGGACTTGACCGGCCAGCACCCGGGCGCCGGCGTCGATGACGTCGTCGAGGCCGATTTCCTGGGTGATTTCGGCCAGTTTGGCGCGATCCAGATCGCTCGCGAGCCGCGACCAGGCCTGTTTGCGGTTCGGCAGCGGGCACATCACCGAATCGATGCCGTAAAGACACACCCCGCGCAAAATGAAGGGCGCGACCGAGCCCGGCAGATCCATCCCGGCGGCGAGGCCGCAGGCGGCGATCGCGCCGCGATATTTGGTCATCGACAGCAGATTGGCCAGCGTGGTCGAGCCGACGCTGTCGATGCCGCCAGCCCAGCGCTCCTTCGCCAGCGGCTTGGCCGGACCCGACAGCTCATTGCGGTCGATGATCTCGGCAGCGCCGAGGTCGCGCAGATAGGGCTCCTCGGAGACCCGGCCGGTCGAGGCGATGACGTGAAAGCCGAGCTTGGACAAAAGCGCGATCGCCACCGAGCCGACGCCGCCTGCGGCGCCGGTCACGACGACCGGGCCGTCCTTCGGCGTCAGGCCGTGCTTTTCGAGCGCCAGCACGCTGAGCATCGCGGTGTAGCCGGCGGTGCCGATCGCCATCGCGTCGCGCGCCGATACGCCGTCCGGCAGCCGGACCAGCCAATCGCCCTTGACGCGGGCCTTCTCGGCAAGGGCGCCGAGATGGGTCTCGCCCATGCCCCAGCCGTTGCAGACGACCTTGTCCCCAGATTTCCAGTCGGGATGCGACGACTCCAGAACAGTGCCGGCGAAGTCGATGCCGGCGATCATCGGAAACCGCCGCACCACCGGCGCCTTGCCGGTGAGCGCCAGGCCGTCTTTGTAGTTGAGCGTCGACCATTCGACCGCGACGGTGACGTCGCCGTCCATCAGCTCGGAATCGTCGAACTGGGTCAGCGCCGCAGTGGTGCCCTTCTCGGCCTTCTCGATCCTGATCGCCCTGAACGTCGCCATTCCGCTCCCCTTGTTTTGTGCTTGCCGATGCCGAGTTGAGTTAGAGAAACAGCGGCCCGCCTGTAAAGATCACGTTGCGCTGCAGCGATGCAATTCCAGTGATCTGCCGTGACGATTTAGCCAAATCGACCTCTGGCGGAACCCAACCTCACATGCTATATTAGATTTGCTCGTTATGAGGATAAGTATTCTCATATGTCCCGAAACCGGCGCAGCATCTGCGCTGGATCGGGAAGCCCAGACGTAGCAGTTGGTTAATACCGCCGGCCCTGAGTGGCCGGATTTCTCTAACCCAACATATGCTCACAATGAGTATATTTGGTGCGTACAGGAGGCCATGATGCCGCTTGCTGAACTCTATGGCCCGGAGCACTTCGGCCAGCCGGCACACGGACGGTCGTCCCCCCTCGCCCGCGCGCCGCTGAGCGCCGCCGAAAAGGCGCGCGCTTTGCCGATGCCGTCGCTGGAATGGACCCCGGAGGTCGAGCGCGCGACCGCGCCGCTGTATGCGCGCGTGCAGAAGGTGATTCCGCCGGTCGAATGGCCGTTCATGGCGCCCTACATCAAGGCGATCAACGAGCTGAAGATTCAGCGCGACGCGGTGATCCTGGCGCACAATTACCAGACGCCGGAGATCTTCCATTGCGTCGCCGACATCGTCGGCGACTCGCTGCAGCTCGCGATCGAGGCGACGAAAGTGAAAGCGTCGACGATCGTGCAATGCGGCGTGCACTTCATGGCGGAGACCTCGAAGATCCTCAATCCGGAGAAGCGCGTGCTGATCCCGGATTCGCGCGCCGGCTGCTCACTCGCCTCCAGCATCACCGGCGCCGACGTCCGTCTGTTGCGCGAACGCTTCCCCGGCGTGCCGGTGGTGGCTTACGTCAACACTTCGGCCGACGTGAAGGCGGAGGTCGACATCTGCTGCACCTCGTCGAATGCGGTGCAGGTGGTGGAGAGCCTCGGCGTCGACCGGGTGATCTTCGTGCCGGATCAGTATCTGGCGAAGTACGTGGCGTCGCAGACCACGGTGAAGATCATCGCCTGGAAGGGCGCGTGCGAAGTGCACGAGCGCTTCACCGGCGACGAGCTGCGCAGCTATCGCGAGGCCGACCCGAGCGTGCAGATCATCGCCCATCCGGAATGCCCGCCGGACGTGCTGGCCGAAGCCGACTTCACCGGCTCGACCGCGCACATGATCAACTGGGTGCGCAACAAGCACCCGAAGCGGGTGGTGATGATCACCGAATGCTCGATGGCCGACAACGTCCAGGCCGAGCTGCCCGACGTCGAAATGGTCCGGCCGTGCAACCTGTGCCCGCACATGAAGCGGATCACGCTGGCGAAGATCCTCGACAGCCTGGTGTATCTGCGTGAGGACGTCACGGTCGATCCGGCCATCATCGCGCCGGCGCGACGCTCGGTGGAGCGGATGATCAATCTGAAGAACTGAGCCGCAGGTCGCGGCTCGATCGGCGGCGGCCCGCCCGGCCGCCCCCGCATCTGTCACAGGCGTTCGCGGGTCATCGGCGTTCGCGGGCATCGCCTCAGAGTTGGACCGCCGCATGAGCACCACAACTGAAATCGGATCGCTCGGCGCCCATGGCGACATCGTCATCGTCGGCGGTGGCCTCGCAGGGCTGTTCTGCGCGCTCAAGCTGGCGCCGCGGCCGGTGACGGTGATCAGCGCGGCGCCGCTCGGCCAAGGCGCCTCGACGGCGTGGGCGCAGGGCGGCATCGCCGCCGCGGTCGGCGAAGGCGACACCGCGGAATCCCATGCTGCCGACACCATCGCGGTCGGCGCCGGGCTGGTCGACGAGGCGATCGCGCTCGGGCTCGCACAGGAAGCCTCGGCGCGCATCCATGATCTGCTGGAATATGGCGTGCCGTTCGATCGCGACCTCGAAGGCCGGCTGGCGGTGGCGCGCGAGGCGGCGCATTCGGCGCGGCGCATCGTGCATGTGCGCGGCGACATGGCCGGCAAGGCGATCATCACCGCGCTGACCGAGGCGGTGCGCGCGACGCCGTCGATCCGCGTGATCGAAGGCTGGTTCGCCGAAGCTCTGCTGACCGACGGCGACGCCGTCGCCGGGCTGCAATTGCGCAAGGCCGGTCACGTCCTCACCGCGCCGGTGACGATCCCGGCGCGCGCCGTGGTGCTCGCCACCGGCGGCATCGGGCATTTGTATGCGGTGACGACCAATCCGCCGGAAGCCTCCGGCCAGGGCCTGGCGATCGCCGCCCGCGCCGGCGCCGTGATCGCCGATCCGGAGTTCGTGCAGTTTCACCCGACCGCGATCATGGTCGGCCGCGATCCGGCGCCGCTCGCCACCGAGGCGCTGCGCGGCGAAGGCGCGACGTTGATCAACGGCCGCGGCGAGCGCTTCATGCTGGCGCTGAATCCGCTCGCCGAACTGGCGCCGCGCGACATCGTCGCCCGCGGCGTGTTCGCCGAGGTCGCTTCCGGACGCGGCGCATTCCTCGACGCGACGACCGCGCTCGGCGCGCATTTCGCCAAGGAATTCCCGACCGTCTATGAGAGCTGCATCTCCGCCGGCATCGATCCGGCGACGCAGCCGATCCCGATCGCCCCGGCGGCGCATTATCACATGGGCGGCGTCGCGGTGGATGCGCGCGGCAGAACCTCGCTGAACGGCCTGTGGGCGGCCGGCGAAGTGTCCTGCACCGGCGCCCATGGCGCCAACCGGCTCGCCTCGAACTCGCTGCTCGAAGCCGTGGTCTATGCAGCGCGGATCGCCGAAGACATCGGCGGCGCGGAGCTGCGTGCGGCGACCGGCCGGTTCGATCCGGCGGCGCGGATGCGCGATGCGGCGCTCGACCCGGCGCAGGAGCGGGACTTGCGTGCGATGATGTCGGCCAAGGTCGGCGTGATCCGCGACCGCGACGGCCTCACCGAAGCGGTGCGCGCCTTCGCGGCGCTGGAAGCCGATGCGACCTCGACCGCGCTCGCCAACATGGCGACGGCGGCGCTGCTGGTCGCGACCGCCGCGCTTGCGCGGACCGAGAGCCGCGGCGCGCATTATCGCTCCGACTATCCGGCGGAGAATCCAACGCTCGCCGAGCGCAGCATGACCACGCTCGCGCAGGCCCGCGAACGCGCAGGCGCGCTGGCCGGCGGCGGCGCGACGATCAGGCCGTTGCACACCCACACCGCCCTCGCCTGATCCATTCCCATTCTCTGCTCAGGAACAGCCCGATGAATCCGACGACTTTGCTGCATCCCGATGCATTCCTGTCCCATTTGGCGATCGAACAGGCCGTGCACCGCGCGCTCGACGAGGATCTCGGCCGCGCCGGCGACGTGACGTCGATCGCGACGATTCCGGAGACGACCCAAGCGCACGCCATCATGGTGGCGCGGCAGTCGGGCGTGATCGCCGGGCTGCCGCTGGCGGTCGAGGCGTTTCGGCGGCTGTCGCCCGACATCCACATCGCCGCCCATGTCCGCGACGGCGACGCGGTCGCCGCCGGCATCCATGTGCTGACGATGTCCGGCCCGGCGCGGGCGGTGCTGTCCGGCGAGCGGACCGCGCTGAATTTCGTCGGCCGGCTGTCGGGCATCGCCACGCTCACCTCGGACTACGTCCGCCACACCGCCGGCAGCAAGCTGCGGATCTGCTGCACCCGCAAGACCACCCCCGGGCTTCGTGCGCTGGAGAAATACGCGGTGCGCTGCGGCGGCGGCTTCAACCACCGCTTCGGGCTCGACGACGCCATCCTGATCAAGGACAACCACATCGCGGTCGCCGGCGGCATCCGCCCGGTGCTGGAGCGCGCGCGGGCGAAGATCGGCCATCTGGTCAAGATCGAGATCGAGGTCGACACGCTGGACCAGCTTCAGGACGTACTCGACACCGGCATGGCCGACGTCGTGCTGCTCGACAACATGGACATCGCCACGCTGAAGCGCGCCGTGTCCATGGCGCAAGGCCGCGTCGTGCTGGAAGCCTCCGGCGGCGTCACCCGCGACTCGATCCGCGCCATCGCCGAGACCGGCGTCGACTACGCATCCGCCGGCGCGCTGACGCATTCGGCGCCGAATTTCGACATCGCGCTGGATATCGACGCGTAGTTCACGACGCCCTCTCCTTCATTCCGGGGCGCCGCGTAGCACCGCGCAACCTCTCCCGCTTGCGGGAGAGGTCGGATCGCGCAGCGATCCGGGTGAGGGCACTCCGCTACGCGCTTGCCGAGTCAGTGCTTGCGTCGCCCTCACCCCAACCCTCTCCCGCAAGCGGGAGAGGGAGCGCGCTGCCGGTGGCGCAGGCTCAATGCTTGTCAGCCAGCAACTCAATTCTTCGCGTTGATCTCGGCCGAGCTCTTCGCCGCTTCGGCGAGTTGGGCGCTGATGGCTGCGGTTTCCGACGCGTCGCCCCAGCTCGGCGCTTCGCTGCCGTCGCCCCAGTTGCGCGGTCGGTAGAAGGTGTGCACGCCGGTGCGATACATCTTCTTCATCTCGTGCACCCAGGACGGCCGCACCCAATAGGCATGATAGTGCGTCGACTTGGCGACTTCCGGCAGCCACAGCTTGCCGTCGAGGCTCGCCTTGGCGATCTTGCGGGCGCGATCCCACATTTCCGGCTCGCGGACGACGTCGGCGACGCGGTCGCAGGCGAAGGTGAATTGGCAGGCGAGCCGCCTGTGCTTGTTCTGGTACACCACGCCGCAGACATTGTTCGGGTAGAAGCCCGAGAAGGCGCGGTTGAGCACGACCTGCGCGACCGCGATCTGGCCGCGCACCTTCTCGCCGCGCGATTCGAAATACACCGCCTCGGCAAGGCATTTCTCGTGCTTGGCGCGCAGCTTCGCGTCGAACAGGCCGAGCCGCTCGGCGGGCGTCTTGGCGTGATGATCGGCGTTGACCTCGCCCTTGCCGGCGACGGATAGGCCGGCCGCTTCCGGATCGACCGCGGTCGCCGACAGCAGCGGCGACTTCATCTCCGGATCGGCGCCGTGCGGCGTGACGATCATCGGCTCTTCGCCAGGTTGCCACTGTTCGAGCGATTCCTCGGGGCCGCCGAGCGAGCCGGTGCCGAAGAAAAGGCTCGACGTCTTGAAGGTGAACGGATCGCGAGGCGGCGCGGCGGCCGTCTCGGCATGATCAGTCGACTTGGGATGCAGCGCGACATGCAGCGCGTCCGCCTCGAGCGCATGCGCAGCGTCGTATTGCGGCAAAGGCTCGGACTTCAGCGCTTCTGCGAGTTCCGGATCGAGCGGCGCATTGTCGGTGGGCACCAGTTCGGCGGTTTTGGCGCCGGCGACGTTCGGCGCGTTCGGATCGTCGCTCGCCGATGGCGCGGCGTCATCCGGCGTCGCAGTCCCCGGCTTGAAGATCGCGAGACGATCGCCCTTCAGCGTGCGATCGACGGCGGGAAAATCGGACGCCTGATAGCGCGACGGCGGCTGCGCCAGCGGATTGCGGGTCAGCGCGCCGACCAGACCGAGCTTGCCGTCGAGGCTGGCGAGACGAGAGTCGGCGCCCTGCGGCGCCCAGGTGCCGATCGGACGGCCGAACGAAAAGGTCGCGACCTGGATCGAGCCGAACGACGAGGCGAACATCCGCTTCTGCCAACGCTCGGTGACGCCCGGCTGGCGAACCAGCAGCGAGGCGATATCCTGATAGCCGATTTCGGTCGGGAACACCGCGAACACGCAGAGCCCGAGACCGAAGGACGCAATCCGTGCGCCCTTCGGCCGGTTACGCATGACTGACATCGATACGCTCACGCAACGCTTACTGGAACCAACCTGTCGTTTCGAACAAGTTGATCTTCTCTGTTGTTATTCGATTAAAGTTGCTTGTGCGTTAATCGCCGATGCAGCAGCGCCACACGCAACAACAAGCGATTAGTTCGCAGAACTTCCGCGAGCCTTGGTAAACCGCAACTTCATTGTAGTGGTTAAGATTGCGTCAAGGCACGACGTCGACGGAACCTCTCAATTATCACGCGCGCGACTCGGTTCCCGCTCGGCCGACACACACACGCCATTCGATCCACAAGCGTCGCCTACAAGCGTCGACTGCCCGCACGTGCGAGCAATCACCACGCAAGCAAATGGCCGGGACTTGCCCGGCCATTGCAATCAGTTATCAGGATCGCTCGCGCGAGACGCTCAGGCCTGGCCGGCAGCCGCCTTGCCGAGCGCGGCCTGCGCCGCCGCCAGCCGCGCGATCGGCACGCGATAGGGCGAGCACGACACGTAGTTGAGACCGACCTCGTGGCAGAAGGCGACCGAGGCGGGATCGCCGCCGTGCTCGCCGCAGATGCCGACCTTGAGGTCCGGCCGGGTCTTGCGGCCGCGCTCGACGCCGATCTTCACCAGTTCGCCGACGCCGTCGCGGTCCACCGACACGAACGGATCGACCGCGAAGATGCCCTTCTCGATATAGGTGCCGAGGAAGCTCGCGGCGTCGTCACGGCTGATGCCGTAGGTGGTCTGGGTCAGGTCGTTGGTGCCGAACGAGAAGAACTCGGCGGTCTCGGCGACGTCGCCAGCCATCAGGCAGGCGCGCGGCAGCTCGATCATGGTGCCGACCTGGTACTTGAGTTGGGCTCCGGTCTCGCGCGACACCGCATGCGCGGTGGCGTCGATCCGGGCCTTGACCAGGTCGAACTCCGCACGGGTCGCGATCAGCGGCACCATCACTTCGAGCCCGACCGCTTCGCCGGTGCGCTTCTCGGCCTCGACCGCGGCCTCGAAGATGGCGCGGGCCTGCATCTCGGCGATCTCCGGATAGGCGATCGCCAGACGGCAACCGCGGAAGCCGAGCATCGGATTGAACTCGGCGAGATCGCGGGCGCGATCGGCGAGCCGTCGCGGATCTGCGTTCATCGCACGCGCGACTTCCTCGACTTCGGCGTGGCTGTGCGGCAGGAACTCGTGCAGCGGCGGATCGAGCAGCCGGATCGTGACCGGCAGGCCCTTCATGATCTCGAACAGCTCGACGAAGTCGGCGCGCTGCATCGGCAGCAGCTTGGCCAGCGCCGCGCGGCGCGACTGCTCGTCCTCGGCGAGGATCATCTCGCGCACGGTGCGGATGCGGGTCTCCTCGAAGAACATGTGCTCGGTGCGGCACAGACCGATGCCTTCGGCGCCGAACTTGATCGCGGTGCGCGCATCGACCGGGGTGTCGGCGTTGACGCGGACCTTGAGCTTGCGGACCTGATCGGCCCAGCCCATCAGCGTGGTGAAATCGCCCGACAATTCGGGCTCGATCATCGGCATCCGGCCGGCCAGCACCTGGCCGATCGAGCCGTCGATGGTGATGATGTCGCCGGTCTTGAAGGTGCGCGCGCCGATCGTCATCGTGCCGCGGCCATAATCGACGCGGATCGCGCCGCAGCCGGACACGCAGGGCTTGCCCATGCCGCGCGCGACCACCGCGGCGTGCGAGGTCATGCCGCCGCGGGTGGTGAGAATGCCTTCAGAGGCGTGCATCCCGTGAATGTCTTCGGGGCTGGTCTCGATCCGGACCAGAATGACTTTGCGTCCGTCGGCCTGGAGCTTGGCGGCTTCGTCCGAGGAGAACACGATCTCGCCCGAAGCGGCGCCCGGCGACGCCGGCAGGCCGGTCGCGATGACGTCGCGTTTGGCGTGCGGATCGATCGTCGGATGCAGCAGCTGGTCGAGCGAACTCGGCTCGATACGGGCCACAGCGTCGATCTTGCTGATCAGGCCTTCATGCGCGAGTTCGACCGCGATCCGCAACGCCGCCTTGGCGGTGCGCTTGCCGCCGCGGGTCTGCAGCATCCACAGCTTGCCCTGCTCGACGGTGAATTCCATGTCCTGCATGTCGCGGTAGTGCTTTTCCAGCAGGGTGTAGATCCGCGTCAGTTCCTGGAAGGCGTCGGGCATCGCGACTTCCATCGACGGCTTGTCGGAGCCGGATTCGAGGCGCGCGTACTCGGTGATGTCCTGCGGGGTGCGGATGCCGGCGACGACGTCCTCGCCTTGCGCATTGATCAGGAACTCGCCGTACAGCCGGCTCTCGCCGGTCGACGGATTGCGGGTGAAGGCGACGCCGGTGGCCGAGGTCTCGCCCATGTTGCCGAACACCATCGCCTGCACGTTGACGGCGGTGCCCCAGGATTCCGGAATGTCGTGCAGACGGCGATAGGTCACCGCGCGCGCATTCATCCAGGACGAGAACACCGCGCCGATCGCACCCCACAGCTGATCGTTCGGATCCTGCGGGAAGTCCTGACCGATCTCGCGCGCGACGGCGTCCTTGTACTGGCCGACCAGCAGGACCCAGTCGTCGCCAGTGAGGTCGGTGTCGAGCGTGTAGCCCTTGCTGTCCTTGTAGCTATCGAGGATTTCCTCGAAATGATGATGCTCGAGCCCGAGCACCACGTCGGAATACATCGTGATGAAGCGGCGATAGCTGTCATAGGCGAAGCGGCGATCGCCGGACATCAGCGCCACGGCCTCGACGGTCTCATCGTTGAGCCCGAGGTTGAGCACGGTGTCCATCATGCCCGGCATCGACGCACGGCCGCCGGATCGGACCGAAACCAGCAACGGATTCTTCGGATCGCCGAAGCGCTTGCCGGTCAGCTTGCCGACATATTCCAGCGAACGCTCGACCTGCGCCTTCAGCTCCTTCGGATAGGTTTTGTCGTTGGCGTAGAAGTAGGTGCAGACCGAGGTCGGAATGGTGAAGCCCGGGGGCACCGGCAGGCCGAGATTGGCCATCTCGGCGAGGTTGGCGCCCTTGCCGCCGAGCAGGTCGCGCATACTCGCCTTGCCATCGGCCTTGCCGTCACCGAAGGTGTAGACCCACTTGCCGGCCTTCGGCGCGCTGACTGCCTTCGCCGCGGTCTTGCTGCTGGCGGCCTTCGCCACCGGCTTGCTCTTGGCGACGCTCTTCGCGGACGGCTTTGCCACCGACTTGGCGACCGGCTTGGCGACCGGCTTGCTAACAGCCTTCTTGGCGGCCTTCGGAGCCTGCTTCGGCGGAGTCTTCGTCAGCGCCTTGCGGGCGCTCGGCGCAGCGGTCTTGCCACGCGCGGGCGCCGAGGACTTCGGCGCCGAAGACTTGGACGCCGAAGACTTGGACGCCTGAGACTTTGACGCCGAAGATTTGGACGCCGAAGATTTTGGTGCCGAAGACTTAGATGCCGAAGACTTGGATGCCGAAGACTTTAAGGCTGAAGATTTGAGGGTCTTCTTGGTCTTGGAAGCGGCTTTGGCCATGGCTCTCAACGGTCCGCAAGAGGGGGAAAGATTTCGGCGCTATACACCACGTTTTGGCCGTTGCAAGCAAGCTGGCCGGCCCTCTGCCGACTAAAGGTGCAAGAAGCGAAGCACGCCGAGACCGATCAGTCCGATGCAGATCAGGTAGATCGCCACCACGATGTTGAGCAGACGCGGCATGATCAGAATCAGGATACCGGCGATCAGCGCGACGATGGCGGGAATGTGGGCAGCGGTGATTGTCATGGCAGTTGGCTCCGGCTGAGGGATATCGAGATCGAATCGCAAACGGATTTGTAGCGGGCGGGTGGGGTCATGGATACTGGCGCCTGACGACGCCGATCAGGTCGCCTGAGTTCCACTCCGCACAAAATCGCGCGCGCATGCAGCTTTCTCAGGAACATCACGCCGCGGCGGGCATTGCTTCGGTGACTGCTGCGGACAACTGGCCCAACGAGGGCGCTCGCCGGAGCACCGCAGTTCGAGATCGTTCAGGTGGACGAAGAAGTCGCCGGAACGAGATCCGGGCGCGAACGCTGCGACTGGATCAGAGAACCCCGCCCCGCCCCCCGCCCGGGCGGGGTTCTTCTGTTTGCGCCTGCGAGTTGCACGCAGCCTGCGCGAGCGCGATGAAAAGGGCGGGCGCAACGCCGGGCTGGTGGTGCTGCTGCTCAATGAGGCGCGCGGGCTGGATGCCGGGGCTCGGCGGGCTGTATTCGTCGACCGCGACCGCGCGCGGGGCGATCTGAGCGCCGATCAGCCGCCCTTCAGCATCGACAGCAGCGTCGTCGTCGCCTTGTAGCTCTGCACCGCATTGTCGCGGAACGCCGGCGTCCAGTTCGCTGCGGTGCGCTCCTCTGCGCTCATCGCCGAATAGGAATTGAGCAGCCCGAGGCTGAAATCGGCCGGATTGCCCGAGGTCTGGCTTTGCTTCAGCGCCGTGAGAATACTGGCGCGATTGCGGCTGTCGAGCTCTTGCTTGGCCGCGAAGGTCTCTTCCTTGGAGAACAGCTGATCCTGATTGAGCGAGATCGCCGACAGCGAGCGGTTGTCGAGCGACGACAGATCGGCCATCTGCCCGACCTTGCGGCCGGGGTCGTAGATCAGCTCTTTGCCGGCAGCGGCGGCCTGCTTGGCCTGATCGTCGAGCGCGGCGCGCGCCGAGTTGGCGACGCTGGCGAAGCTCTGCGTGTTGGTCGGGCTGCCCGACGGATATTGCGCCAGATAGGACGCGACTGGATCACCGGAGATGCCCGAGGGCGCCTTGGTCGGATCGCTCTGCGTCGCGGTGAGGCCCTTGGCGATGGCCGCCCGCTCGGCCTGCCAGGTCGACGTCGCCTTCTCCTCGCTCGAGGCGCCGTCGAGATAGTCCGCGGCCGCCTTGTAGATCGTATTGTAGTTGTCGGTCAGCTTCGCGGTCTGCGCCGCCGGCGACAGCGCCGCGTTGAAACCGGCGATCCGCGTCACCGCGGCGAGCGTCTGCTCGGCCTCGGTGAACTTGCCGCCGGCGTTCGACGCCACCGCGAACAGCGCGCGGCGATCGAGCGAGGATGGATCGATCGTCGGCTTGCCGCTCGCATCATACGGGCCGGTGACGCCCGCCGCCTTGTAAAGCTTGTCGAGCGCGGCGCGGCTGTCGCTGATGACGGCGGTGAAGTCCTTCGCGGCGGTGGCGTTGGCGAGCTGCGCCCGCGCCGCTGCCGACAGCGTCAGATTGGTCGCGGAATTATTCGAGGTGAACGGGTCGTCGCCGGTCGAAGCCAGCACGCCGGCCAGCGAATTCTGCGACACCGCCGTGCGGGCATAGGCCGCGCCATATTGCGCGCAGGAATTGAGGCCGGTGGTAACCGTTGTCATGGGCGACGTCCCGCTGCGAGTAAGGCGGTTAAGAAACCCTTACCGGCCGCCAACTTTTCAGGACATGGTTAACGACACGTAAATATTTCCGAATTGCTGGAAATATCGGGGACGCGTTGCAGGCACTCAGCGCCGTAATTCCGGGGCGCGCGCAAAGCGCGCGAACCCGGAATCCGGAGCTTCAGGGCATCTCGGGATTCCGGGCTCGCTCGCTGCGCGAGCGCCCCGGAATGACCGACGATCAATCCTGGATCTTCGAGAAATCCGCCACCGCGCGCGTCGCGGCGCGGATTTCGCCCAGCAGCTTCAGGCGGTTTTCGCGGACGGCTTTCTCGTCCGCGTTGACCGTGACCTTGTCGAAGAACGCATCGACCGCCGGCCGCAGGCCCGCCATCGCGGTCATCGCGGCGGCGAAGTCTTCGCGCGCCACCGCCTCGGTCGCCTCCGCCCGCGCCCGATCGATCGCGGCCGCCAGCGCCTTCTCCTCGTCCTGCGCGTAGAGCGACGCATCCGGCACGCCATCGAAGGCGCGGCCGTCCTTCTTCTCCTCGATCCGCAGGATGTTGGCGGCGCGTTTGGCGCCGGCGAGCAGGTTCTTGCCGTCGTCAGTGGCGAGGAACGCCGCCAACGCTTCGACCCGGCGGACGATCATCAGGATGTCGTCCTGGCCCTCTAGCGCGAACACCGCGTCGACGAGATCGTGACGAGCGCCTTGATCGCGGAGCTGGACTTTGAGGCGGTCGGCGAAGAAGGCAAGGAGATCACCGCATCGCGAGCTAACAAGCTCGCGAAGCTCGGCATGCTTTTTAGGATCTCGAATTACTTCCGATTCAGTTTGCGGATTCCACTCCCTAAATGCACCCAACTTCTTATCGTAGGAGGCACTGATGATGGGAAAAATCTCCTCCGCAAGCCCCTCCTCATTGGCCAGCGCCATGATTTTTTGAACATTCTCCGATTTCATCCACTCATGGAAAACGAACAAACTTGCTTGAGGACGAATGATCGTCATTAGATTCAGGCGAAGGCTATTCTCTAGCACTAGCCTGATCACCCCCAGCGCCGCGCGTCGCAACGCAAACGGGTCCTTGCTGCCCGTCGGCTTCTCGTCGATCGCCCAGAACCCGACCAGCGTGTCCAACTTGTCCGCCAAGGCCACCGCTATCGAGACAGAATCGGTGGGGACGCGGTCGGTCGGGCCCTGCGGCTTGTAGTGCTCTTCGCAGGCGGCGGCGACGCTCAGGTCTTCACCCTGCGCCAGCGCATAGTACTTGCCCATCAGGCCTTGCAGTTCGGGGAATTCGCCGACCATTTCAGTCAGCAAATCGGCCTTGCACAACTCACCAGCGCGTTTCGCCTTCTCAACATCGGCGCCGACCAGCGGCGCGATCTTTGCAGCGAAGCTCTTGATACGTTTAATGCGCACTGCCTGCGTGCCGAGCTTTTCGTGGAACACGATCTGATCGAATTTCGGCAGCCGGTCTTCCAGCTTGGTCTTCAGATCGGTGTCGTAGAAGAACTTCGCGTCGCTCAATCGCGCGCGGATCACACGCTCGTTGCCGGCGGTGATCGCGGCGCCGCCGTCGCTGGCTTCGATATTCGATGTGAGGATGAATTTGTTGGCCAGCTTAGCCGTCGCGGGATCGGCGACCACGAAGCACTTCTGGTTGGCGCGGATGGTGGCGCGGATCACTTCGCCGGGGATCGACAGGAAGTCCGCGTCGAACGAGCCCATCAGCGCAACCGGCCATTCGACCAGCCCGGAGACTTCGTCGAGCAGTCCCTGATCCTCGACCAGTTCGTAGTTCTGCGCCTGCGCCAGGGTTTTCGCATCCGCCAGAATGATGTCCTTGCGGCGCTGCGGATCGAGCACGACCTTGGCGGCATAGAGCTTCGCCTCGTAGTCCTCGAAGCGGCGCACACTGATCTCGTCCGGGGCCATGAAGCGATGGCCGCGCGTCACCTGCCCGGCCTTGATGCCGCTGACGTCGAACGCCACCACCTCGGGTTCCTCGGTGTCGATGCCGAAGGTCGCGACGATCGAATGCAGCGGCCGCACCCATTGCAGCGCGCCGGGCTTGGCGGAACGCTCGCCCCAGCGCATCGATTTCGGCCACGGGAAGGTGCGCACGATCACCGGCAGGATGTCGGCGAGCACATCGATCGCAGGCTTGCCCGGCTTCTCGATCAGCGCGATGTAGAAATCCCCCTTCTTCGGATCGCGCTGGATCTTGGCCTCGTCGAGCGAGGCGAGCCCGGTGGCTTTCAGAAAGCCCTGCACGGCGGCGTCCGGCGCGCCGACCTTCGGCCCCTTGCGCTCGTCCTTCAGATCCGGCTGCCGCGCCGGAATGCCATGCACCGTCAACGCCAGCCGCCGCGGCGTCGCGAACGCCTTGGCGCCCTCATAGACGAGGCCCTCGGCGACCAGCTTTTCGGTCACCATGCGGCGCAGATCGTCAGCAGCCTTGGCCTGCATCCGCGCCGGGATTTCTTCGGAGAACAGTTCGAGAAGGAGGTCAGGCATTTAGTTTGAAATCCTGGTGCGAGAACGGCGCGGCTTGCGGGGAGCGCGCGGTTTTGGCTCCCCTCCCCCTTGCGGGGAGGGGTCGGGGGTGGGGGTCAACGCGGACTGAATCTCGGCGAGGACACCATCGAGGTTGCCGAGCACATCGTTGTTCCAGAAGCGAAGGACGCGATAGCCCTCGGCTTCGATGAAGCGACTGCGCGCTTCGTCGGCGACGTGCTGCTCATCATGCTGACCGCCATCAAGTTCGATCACCAGCCTGGCGCCGCGGCTGGCAAAATCGACGATGTAGGGCCCGATCGCGGCCTGCCGGCGGAAGTGTGAGTTGGACAGCACGACGTCGTGCCGCAGGCGCTGCCACAGCAAGCGCTCCGCGTCCGTCGGGTTCTGGCGCATCGTGTGCGCGAAGTAACGCTGGCGATCAGTGGTCATCGCTGGCGATCCAAACATCGAAGTCTGCATCCGTGGACCCCCACCCCCGACCCCTCCCCGCAAGGGGGAGGGGAGCAGGAGCGCTTCCTATTAGTCCGCCCCGCCCGCTTCCGTGTGCAACCAGGCTTCGCCGCAGGCTTTGGCCAGTTCGCGGACGCGCAGGATGTAGCTTTGGCGTTCGGTCACCGAGATCACGCCGCGGGCGTCGAGCAGGTTGAAGACGTGGCTGGCCTTGATGCACTGGTCGTAGGCCGGCAGCGCCATCGCGTGCGCTTCGCGCTTGTCGCTTACCCAGCCGGCGTCGAGATATTTCTTGCAGGCGGCTTCGGCCATCTTGAACTGTTCGAACAGCATCTCGGTGTCGGCGACTTCGAAATTGTGCTTCGAATATTCCTTCTCGGCCTGCAGGAAGACGTCGCCATAGGTGACTTTGTCGGCGCCGTCGCGGCCGTTGAAGTTGAGGTCGTAGACCCGGTCGATGCCCTGCACATACATCGCCAGCCGCTCGAGGCCGTAAGTCAGTTCGCCGGCGACCGGGGCGCATTCGACGCCCGCGACCTGCTGGAAATAGGTGAACTGGCTGACTTCCATGCCGTCGCACCAGCACTCCCAGCCGAGTCCCCAGGCGCCGAGCGTCGGGCTCTCCCAATCGTCCTCGACGAAGCGCACGTCGTGCAGCGCGGTATCGACGCCGATCGCGGCCAGCGATTTGAGATAGAGATCCTGCAGGTCCGGCGGCGACGGCTTCAGGATCACCTGGAACTGGTAATAATGCTGCAGCCGGTTCGGGTTCTCGCCATAGCGGCCGTCCTTCGGACGCCGCGACGGCTGCACATAGGCGGCGTTCCAGCGTTTCGGGCCGAGCGCCCGCAGCGTGGTCGCCGGATGGAACGTGCCGGCGCCGACCTCCATGTCGTAGGGCTGCAGGATCACGCAGCCGTAATCGGCCCAGAAACGCTGCAGCGTCAGGATCAGGCCCTGGAACGAGCGTTCCGGGCGCATGTGCGGAGGCGTCGGGTCCATGATCGGCTTTGGATTCGCAAGGGTTTTCGGAAAGAGGGCGGACCGTATCGGTGCAGCCCCGCCGAATCAAGGCGATACGGGCGTCAAACCACCCCGCGGACGGCCATTTACCCGCTGTTAACCATCCCGGTTGCGCCCGGACGCGACGCCGAAAATCATTAGCAATTGCTGGGTAACGATCGGACCGTGGGATCTGCGTGCGGCTGGGGGGCGGTGCGCAAAGATCGACGGGAGCCGGAAATGACGACAATTCAGATGATCGGCGCGCTGATGATCGTGCTCACGGTTGCGCCGCTGCTCGGCGGCGAGATCGGCGGCCGTCGCTAAAGTGACCGGGTGCGGGAGCGCGCCCGACCAGTTGCAACCTCCAAGGTTGCGTGCCGGCCTTGCGGGCGATGCCCCCGCCCCAGGGCCGGCGCCAGGGTTTCAGACGAGAACGCCGCGGGTGATCAGCCCGGCCGGTAGGCGCCGGTCACCGGGTCCTGGCGCAGCGTCGGAAGCTCGACCGGCTGCGGCTCGGCGAAGATCGCCGACCGGGCCTCATCCAGTTCCTGATTGATTCGCCCGGCGCTCCGGAACGCCCAGCGCACGAAGGCTATTCCGACGAGGCTTCCGGCGAGTACGAGCAGCGGCGGCATTGGTCGGTCCTTATCTTAAGTGACGTCACGCCCCACAACACTCTTTCTGAATCGACCCCGCCACGCAATCGCATCCGGCGGGGCGAAACAGCGCGCCCACATGTTCCAGAGCAGGATCACGCCTCTTAGGGTCGTCATCCTGCCCTGGAGTCATGTTTGAGCATGACAAGTTCCGAAAACCAGTCTCCGCTTTTCGGGGGCATGCGTTAGAAGCCGTATTTCGCCCAGATCGCGCGCGTTTCCAGCGCCGAGATCAGCGATTCGGGGAGCGCCGCGAGCCCATCGAGCGATGCCTCCGCGCCGGACGATCGACGCATGAAGCTCGCCAGCAGGCCGGACGGCGGCGCCACCACCGGCGTGCGCACCTTGTCGCCGAAGCGCGCGCGGAGCACCGCGCGCAGATCGCCGATCGCGTCGCTGAGGCCGAGCGACACCGAGGTCGCGCCGGCCCAGTACTCGCCGGAGAACAGCAAATCCTCGGCGCCCTTCAGCCGCGCGCCGCGGCTGTCCTTCACCAGCGAGATGAACAGCGCGTGGATCTCACGCTGCAAGGCCTTCACCCGGGCGACGTCAGCCGGGTCCTCGGGCAGAAACGGATCGAGCTGCGCCTTGTGGTCCCCGGCCGTGTACAGTCTGCGCTCGACGCCGATCTTCTTGATCAGTTCCTGAAAGCCGAAGCCGCCGCCGACCACGCCGATCGAGCCGACGATCGACGACGGATCGCAATAGATCTCGTCGGCGGCGCAGGCGATCATGTAGCCGCCGGACGCGGCGACGTCTTCGACGAAGGCGATCACCGGCAGTTTCTTTTCCGCCGCGAGCGCGCGGATGCGCAGATAGATCAGCCGCGACTGAACCGGCGAACCGCCGGGCGAATTGATCGCCAGCGCCACCGCCTTGGCGTTACGCGTCGCGAATGCGCGCTCCAGCAGCCTGGCCACTCCCGCGAGAGTCATGCCCGGGCGAAGCGGCGTGACGGCGCCGATCACACCCGACAAACGCACCACCGGAACCACCGGAATATCGGAGCGAAACCGTGCCGGAATCAGTTTGCCGAACCCCGCGAGCACGCCCGAGGAGCTGCGACCTGTCGCCGCGTCATTCATACGGTTACCCAAATGTTGATCATTTTTCGATAGCCCAACTCAGTGTGTGATCTGGAACGCGTTTTGCAAAGCCCAGTTGCATATAGGCACGTGGCTGCAATGACGCAGCGGAGAGAGCCATGAAAATCTATCTGTTGATGCTGCTGATCGGGGCGATTTTGGCCTCTGTTCACTTCACCGCGAGGGCGGATCAGCGGACCAAGACGCTTCCGCACTAATCAGTCTGCGCAATTTTTGCACAGTGCTCGCGATTATGTGAGCACCAGCGGAAGGGTCTGCTCACCAGCCAGAACGGCACGCGCCACAGCGGTCGGCGCGCCGGAGGCCTCGTTCAAAATCAGCGCCGCGTGAATCCGGAGCGGCGCCCGGCTGCCCTTCACCGCACGTACCAGCACCCGAATCGCAGGCTCGTTCGGGTTGCCATGAACGGGTATCAAGGCGACGCCGCCAAAGCCGCGGCCGAGCGCCGCCAGCACCTCCGCCAATCCATCGGCGCGCCAGATCAGATTCAATTCGCCCCCCGATTTCAGAACGCGTCGCGCCGCGTGAACCCACGACTGCAACGTCGACTGGGTCGCGACATGGGCGATCTGCCGGGCTTCGTCCGGCGAACCCCGATGTCGCGACGGATCGTTGAACGGCGGGTTCATCAGCACGACATCGACGCTGTCGGGCGCAAGACCGGCGGCCGCGAAGGCCTCCGCGCCGGCGGCAACGTCCAGCGCGATGGCCGTGGCGCGAATGCCGTTGGCCGCGGCGTTTCCCCGCGCCAGATCGGCGAGGCCTGGATCGAGTTCGACCAACGCGAGATCGAGATCCGCGATCCGCGCCGCGACCGCGAGGCCGGCCGTGCCGACCCCGGCGCCGAACTCGACCACCCGGTCGCCTGGCCGGGCTACGGTCGCCGCCGCCAGCAGAACGGCGTCGTGGCCGGCGCGGTGGCCGGAAACCGGCTGCCGAAGCCGCAGCCGCCCGCCGAGAAAGCCGTCCTCGGTGGTCGGATACGGCGCTCGCGCGGTCTGATCACTCATCGGTGCGAAGTTCATGGGCGAGGCCCGCATCCGTCAAAACCTGACGCGCCGAGCTCAAATCGTCGGGATGGACCAGAACACGCCGCGGAATGACCCCGACCGAGCCCTCCAGGATGCTCATATTCTGGTCCATGACCAGATAGTGGATATGGGCGCCGTCCATCAGCGCCCCGATCGCCGAGATCAGCACCACGTCATTGGTCCTCACCAGTTCCCGCAACCTTGCGCCTCCCCTGATCCGTGCATTATAGCTCCCAGCGACCTTCACGGGCGAATGCTCGGCTCGTGAGCGGGCCGGTCCCATGATATAGTGGGGATCACGTCGAAGAGCGAAATCGCCGGCCGGCGCCGCGTCGGCACCCAATTCGCCTCGAACAACGAAATCAGGAGTTTTCGAGCGGATTCCATTTGCCCGAAAATCTCCCCGAATGTGGAGACTGAGCGTGGCCGTAGTCGTACCTTTCGAAGGCCCCCCGCCGGCGACGATCGACCAATTGGTCGGTCTCGTCGCTGCGGATATGGAGCGGGTCAACGCCACCATCCTGTCGCGCACCGGCTCAGACGTCACGATGATCCCCGAGGTCGCGAATCATCTGATCTCCTCGGGCGGCAAACGGCTGCGGCCGATCCTGACGCTGGCGATGGCCAACCTCACCGGCTATGCCGGCGACGGCCACATCAAGCTCGCCGCCGCGGTGGAATTCATGCACACCGCAACGCTGCTGCACGACGACGTCGTCGACGAGAGCGAGATGCGCCGCGGCAAGAAATCGGCGCGGATGCTGTGGGGCAACGAGGCCAGCGTGCTGGTCGGCGACTTCCTGCTCGGTCAGGCGTTCCGGATGATGGTCGAGGTCGGCAGCTTGCGCGCGCTCGACATTCTGTCGGCGGCGTCGGCGACGATCGCCGAAGGCGAAGTGATGCAACTCGCCGCCGCCAAGAACACCGCCACCACCGAGGACGAATATCTCGCGGTGATTCGCGGCAAGACCGCCGAGCTGTTCGCGGCGGCCTGCGAAGTCGGTCCGACGATCGCCGACCGGCCGAAGGCCGAGCAGTCGGCGTGCCGCTCGTTCGGGATGAACATCGGCATCGCCTTCCAATTGGTCGACGACGTGCTGGATTACGGCGGCAAGGCCGCCAAGCTCGGCAAGAACGTCGGCGACGATTTCCGCGAGGGCAAGATCACGCTGCCGGTGGTGTTGGCGTTCCGCCGCGGCAACGACGCCGAGCGCGCGTTCTGGATCAAGGCGCTGGAGCGCGGCGAAATCACTGAAACCGATCTCGATCAGGCGATCGCGCTGATGGCCAAGCATCGCGCGCTCGAGGACACCATCCAGCGCGCGCATCATTACGGCGCGATGGCGGTCGACGCTTTGGCGCTGTTCCCGTCCTCGCCGATGAAGACCGCGCTCGAGCAGGTGGTCGCGTTCTGCCTGGCAAGGTCGCACTGAGCGCGGCGCCTCTCCGCTGGCCGCCGCATCGCCACACAGCAGGCCGTCATCCCCCGCCCATGCGGGGGAACCAGTATCCCAGAGCGCCAATGGTGAAGCGAAGCGGTGCGCTCGCGCCGCCCTCCACCATCGCTGGCGCTCTGGCATACTGGGTCGCCCGGACAAGCCGGGCGATGACGACTGTGATCGGGGTCCCCCTCTCGGTCATTCCGAGGCGCCGCGTAGCGGCGAACCCGGAATCCATAACCACAGGTTGGAGTTGGGCCGAGGCCGCTCGCCCATCTCGCTCACCAGCGAGGCCAGGGGCTATGGATTCCGGGTTCGCGCTGCGCGCGCCCCGGAATGACGAGAGCTTTTGATCAGCTCAGCGCGCCGGCGTGAACCCACCAGCCGGGCTGCGCGGCCTTCAGCAGTTGCGCGCCGGCCTGCGCGTCGTCGTCATTGGCGAACAGCGCGAAGCAGGTCGCGCCGGAGCCGGACATCCGCGACAACCGCACGCCCGGCAGCGCGGCCAGCGCCCGCAGCACCTCGCCGACGATCGACTCGACCTTCAGCGCCGGCGCTTCGAGATCGTTGGTGCCGCGCTTGACCGCCGCAATCCAGTCGGCGGCGGAGGAGCCGTCGGTCGGCCAGCCGGTCGATTTCAGCAAATCGACGACGCCGACGTTGAGCTGGCCGGCGCGCAGGCCAAGCGCGGCGAACACCTCCTTGGTCGCCACCGGCACGCGCGGATTGACCATCACCGCAGGCAACCGCGGCAATTGCAGCGGGGACAGATTTTCACCGACGCCGGTCATGACGCAGGGCTTGGACGGCAGGCAGACCGGCACGTCAGCGCCGGTGAGCCGCGCCGCCTCGACCACGCGCGGATCGTCGGCGGACAACTCGTTGGCGCGGGCGAGCAGCCGTAACGCCGCCGCCGCGTCGGCCGAGCCACCGCCGATTCCGGCGGCGACCGGCAGATGCTTGTCGAGGACAAAGCCGCCGGTGCGCAGGTTCGGCACGCGTTCGGCGAGCAGGCGGGTCGCCTTCAGCACCAGATTGTCGGAGGTGTCGCCGCAATCCTGCGCGCCCGGCCCGGACGTGACCAGACTGAGCTCGGCGCCGGGTTGCAGCGTCAGGCGATCGGCGCAATCGGCGAACGCCACCACGCTTTCGAGATCGTGATAACCGTCGACGCGCCGGCCCACCACCCGCAGGGTCAGGTTGACCTTGGCGCGCGCCTGCTCGCTCAGCGCAGTCATCGGCAATCCGTCACTCACGTCAGCCGCCCTTGCCGTCTTCTTTTTTCTTGTCCGCCGAGGCCGCCGACGAGGTGTCGTCCGGCAGGCCGTTGGCGAGCTTGGCCTCGATCTTCGGTAGTTCTTCCGGATCGGGCTTGAGGTCGCGGGCGTGCGCCCACTGGAAACGCGCCTCCAGCGTGCGACCGACGCGCCAGTAAGCGTCGCCGAGATGATCGTTGATGGTCGGATCTTCCGGCTTCAGATCAATCGCGCGTTCCAGCGTCTTCACCGCATCCTCGAAATTGCCGATGCGGAAATATGCCCAGCCGAGCGAATCGACGATGTAGCCGTCGTCGGGACGCTGATCGACGGCGCGCTTGATCATCTTCATCGCTTCGTCGAGATTGATGCCCTGGTCGATCCAGGAATAGCCGAGATAATTGAGAACGTGCGGCTGCTCCGGCTGGAGCTGCAGCGCCTTCTTCATGTCGATCTCGGCCTTGGCCCACTGCTTGGAGCGCTCCTCGCAGATGCCGCGGAAGTAGTAATAAACCCAGCTGTTCTTCTCGGCCCCGGACAGCGCGTCGATGCCCTGCGAATAGGTCACGGCGCAGTCGGCGAACTTCTTGCGGCCGCGCTCGATATTGCCGAGCGCCATGATCGCTTCCAGATCCTTGCCGTCTTCGGCAATCACGGTCTTCAGGATCTTGATCGCCTCCTCGCTGCGGTCGGTCGCATCGAGATCGGTGGCGAGCTGGATTTGAGCGTTGCGCTTCAGCGGCGAATTCGCCGGCACGCGCTCGTAGACCTTCACCGCCATCTGCGGCTTCTTGACCGACTCGTAGAGGTCGCCGAGCGCCAGCAGCGCCAGCGCGTGATCGGGCTGCAGATACAGCGCGAGCTGCAGATAGACCAGGGCGAGGTCTTCGCCGCCGCGGCGGGTCAGCGACGCGCCGATGCCGTACAGCGCCTCGGCCGCGCCGGCCTGCGGACTGTCGACCAGCGGCGGCAGCTTCTTGCCGGCCTTGGTGTCGTTCAGGCCTTCGACAACCAGCGGATGACGGGACAGCTTCTTGTCGAAGCTCTCATAGACGGCCACCGCGGACTTGTCGTCCTTGTTGCGCGACAGCCAGCGCGCATAGGCGTCCATCACCCGAAGCGCGGAATCGTCGAGCTTGTAGGCGCGTTCGAAGCGAACGCCAGCGTCCTTCTGACGGTTCGCGAGTTCGAGGATCATACCGGAATGGAGATCCTTGAAGATCGGATACCATTCCGGACCGGCGAGCTTGTCGATATTGGCCACCGCGCCCTTGACGTCGCCGGCTCCCTCCATCGCCCAGCTCGCGAGCAGGGTCGCGATCAGGTCGGTGATCGGGCCGCGGACCGACAGATTCACGTTCTGAATCGCGGACGCGTATTTCTTTGTCTTGAGGTCCCGAGCGCCGAGCACGAGACGAGCGACGCGGTTGGTCTTGTCGATCTTGAGGATGCGATCGGCGAGCTTGACGGCCTCGTCGATATTGCCTTCGGCCAGCGAAGAGATGAAGGCGCGGTCGAGCAGCTCGTTGTTCTTCGGATCGGTGCGCAGCGCCGAACGATAGAACGCCGCCGCCGCGGCGGCGTCGCGCTCGACGCTGGCGTGACGGGCGGCCAGATAGCTGCCGGCCGTCGTCATCGACCGCAAATCCTGGCCGGACGGAAACTGCGCCGAATTGTCAGCGGGATGGTCCGGGGTCTGCGCCAGCGCCTGACCCGCGATCGGCAGTGCCGCGACGGTGACGGCGACAAACATCGAGCGACGGAGTCGGTGAAGAAGCATCAAATTGCCTAGCTCCAGGAAAGGGCTCGGATGTCCCGGCCGCCGAGCCGGCAGCGTCTGGCCGATGACAATGACGGTTTTAGCGCCCAACCGCAAGGATTGGACCAGGCACGCATCGAAGCCGCAGCACCGCAAAGTGTCGCGGCGCGGCCCTCGATCCGATTGAGACTGCCGCAACATGGCAGCATCGTGGCCGGGGCATTTCTCTCCGGCCGCAACCGCTCACGACATCGTGGTCACATGCCCTGATAATTCGGCCCGCCGCCACCTTCCGGCGGCACCCAGGTGATGTTGCCGTTCGGATCCTTGATGTCGCAGGTTTTGCAGTGGACGCAGTTCTGCGCATTGATCACGAAGCGCGGCCCCGACGGGTCCTCGACCCATTCATACACCGCCGCCGGGCAATAGCGCCCGGACGGTCCGGCGAAGACGTCGTGCTCCGACTTCTTCTGCAGGGCCATGTCGGCAACCTTCAGATGCACCGGCTGGTCTTCCTCGTGATTGGTGTTCGACAGGAACACCGAGGACAGCCGATCGAAGGTCAGCTTGCCGTCCGGCTTCGGTCCCGGATGCGGCTCGTGCGACTGGGCAGGATCGAGCGTCGAGCGGTCGGGCTTGCCGTGCGACAGCGTGCCGAACACCGAGAAGCCGAGCGTCGAACACCACATCTCGAAGCCGGCCAGCACCACGCCGACCGCGGTGCCGAATTTCGACCACAGCGGCTTGACGTTGCGGATCCTGAACAGATCGCGGCCGATCGCGGAATCGCGCCACGACTCCTCGTAACTCTTCACCTCGTCATTGCTGCGCCCTTCGGCGAGCGCCGCCGCGACATGTTCCGCAGCCAGCATGCCGGAGCCGAGCGCGTTGTGAACGCCCTTGATGCGCGGCACGTTGACGAAGCCCGCGGCGCAGCCGACCAGCGCGCCGCCGGGGAAGGTCAGACGCGGCACCGACTGATAGCCGCCCTCGGTGATGGCACGGGCGCCGTAGGAGATCCGCTTGCCGCCCTCGAAGATCGGCGCGACCGAACGGTGCGTCTTGAACTTCTGGAACTGCTCGAACGGCGACAGATACGGATCGTCGTAGTTGAGATGCACGACGAAGCCGACCGCAACCAGATTCGCGCCGTAGTGATACAGGAACGAGCCGCCGCCGATGTTGTTGCTGAGCGGCCAGCCGAACGAATGCGCGATCCGGCCCTTGCGGTGCTTCGACGGATCGATCTCCCAGACTTCCTTGAGCCCGATGCCGAATTTGGGCGGATCGCTGTCCTTGTCGAGCTTGTATTTCGCGATCAGCTGCTTCGCCAGGCTGCCGCGTGCGCCTTCCGCGAACAGCGTGTACTTGCCGAGCAGTTCCATGCCGCGCGTGAATGAATCCTTGGGCTGGCCGTCGCGGCCGATGCCCATGTCGCCGGTCGCGACGCCGCGCACTTCACCGTTGTCGCCGTACAGCACTTCGGTCGCGGCGAAGCCGGGATAGATCTCGACGCCGAGTTCCTCGGCCTTGGGCCCGAGCCACCGGCACAGATCGCCGAGCGAGCCGATGAAGTTCTGGTGGTTGTTGAGCATCGGCGGGACCATGATGCTCGGGACCTTGTAGGCCTTCTCCGACGTCATGACGTAGAAATGATCGTCCTCGACATGCGTCTTGAGCGGACAGGCCTCGTCCTCGCGCCAGCCCGGCATCAGCTTGTCGAGCGGCGTCACGTCGATGACCGCACCCGAGAGGATGTGCGCGCCGACCTCGGAGCCCTTCTCGACGACGACCACCGACAGCTCCGGATTGAGCTGTTTCAGGCGGATTGCGGAAGCCAGTCCCGAAGGTCCCGCCCCCACGATCACAACGTCGAATTCCATCGATTCGCGGGGCGGCAGCGTTTCGTCGCTCATGTATTTTCTCGCAGAGGCACTCTTGAACGTTTCCTACAGGTGTTCTTTCTTATTTTTATCGGAAGGACAACCACCCAAATGTACCTGCCGCCCGATCGTTCCGGCTTTCACGCCGCGTTTTTCTCGGGCACAGTTCGCTGTGCGAAATGCGAACTCATCCCGCTTTCTTCACTCCGTCCTCGATCGATCGCCCGTCATGACACCTGAACCCGCGCCGAGCTTGCAGCAGTTGCTGGCGTTCTATCTCGAAGCCGGCGTCGACTGCGCACTGAACGATGAGCCGATCAACCGGCTACTCGACGACGCGATCGTTGTACCGGTTCAAGCCGAAGCCAGCGAGGCTGCGCCCCGGCCGGACTCGGAAAAAATTCGATCGCTCGCGCCACGACCGAGGACCCAACCGGCCGGCGCCATTCCGCCGTTACCGGAAGCTGCGATTGTTTCGGCCCGCGAGGCGGCCGCGACCGCACCTTCACTTGAGGCTTTGCGCGCGCTGATGGAGCAGTTCGACGGCTGCGCGCTGCGATCGACTGCCACAAGGTTGGTGTTCGCCGACGGTAATCCGAAGGCCAGTATCATGCTGGTCGGCGAAGCGCCGGGCCGCGAGGAGGACATCGAAGGGCTGCCGTTCGTCGGCCGCTCCGGCAAGTTGCTCGACCTGATGCTCGCGGCGATCGGCCTCGACCGCAGCAAGGTCTACATCGCCAATGTGATTCCATGGCGACCGCCGGGCAACCGCACGCCGACGCCCCAGGAGACCCAGATCTGCCTGCCGTTCATCAGGCGGCAGATCGAGTTGGTCGATCCTGCGATTCTGGTGACGCTCGGCAATCCCTCGACCCAGGCGCTGCTATCGACCCGCGACGGCATCATGCGCACGCGCGGGCGCTGGTTCGATTACCACAACGGCGCGCGCACGATCCGCGCGCTGCCGACGCTGCACCCGGCCTATCTGCTGCGACAGCCGACCTACAAACGACTGGCGTGGCAAGATCTGCGCGCGATCGCCACCGCATTCGCGGCGCTGGAATCGCCGGTGAACTGACGGGCGATGGATCTTAAGGCGCCGCTTTCGGCCGCACGATCGCCCAACCGATCCGCAGCAAGGGCTGACGCCCGGCGATCATCCGTTCGAACGCGCGCGGTAGCTCCGGCACGATATCGGGAAACCGCATGGCGAGTTCCGGCGGCGGCCTGCCGGCGGTATCGGCGGCGCGCCAAACCACCACGCCGCCGCGCTCGTTGAACGTCGCCGGCGTCACCCAGGGCGTGCGCGACGGCGTCGCGTCGAGAAACAGATGTGGCCGCGACGCGCCCATCGCGATCAGACCGGCAAGCTCTGGATCGCCCGCCACCGCCGATAGCGGCCGGCCGGTGCGGCGCTCGAAACTGTCGCCGAAATAGCGGGCGATGTCCTTGGCGGGCAGCGATGTGGCGAGTTCGGTCTGGCTGACCCAGGGCTGAACCACGGACGCCACAATCACCGCCAGCGCCGGCGCCGCCACCAGCGCGGCCCACGCCGCGCGCAGCACGCGCTGCCGGCGCAGATGGATGAGGTCGCCGGTCGCGATCACCACCGCGAGTCCGACCATCAGCAGAGCGATCCCCGCCCCGCCAATGACGTGCTTCAGCCCGAACAGGCCGGCGACGATGGCGCCGAGCAGCGCCGGCGCGAGTGCGAAGAAGTACACGAACTGCCGGGCCAACGGATCGACCGGTGCGCGGTACACGACCGGCGCGTCGTCCGGCCTCGGGTCAAAACGGCTGGTATTGAGCAGCACCAGCAGCGCCATCCCGCCGATTGCGACCAGCAGCCCGCCGAACAGTTCGGCGCCGAGCAGCGCACGATCGCCGAGATCGCCCAACGCGGGCAGCGGCGGCAGCGCGAAAATGTCGGCGCGTAGCAGCCAGATCCCATAGGGCAGCACCAGCACTGCGACCACCAGCAGGCTGAACAGCGGATCCAGCGACATCAAAGCGCGCCGGCTGCGCGCGGTCGACAGCGCGAAGCCGATCGGCAGCAGCAGCAGGGCCGGCGCGGCCACCGTGGTCAGCAGCAACAGCCCGACCTCGATCGACAGCGCGAACCAGGCGCTGCGCCGGCCGCGGCCGATGATTTCCCAGCTGTGCCACAACACCAGCGCCCAGAGCGGCCGCGCCAGGACCAGCGGACCGAATTCGGCGCCCTGCTCCGCAAAGGCGGTCACCGTCGACGTCAGCAGCACGGCGATCACCGCGTGCTGCGGGCCGACCATGCTGCGCGCGAGCTGAAACAGCCCGTAGAAGGTGATGATGAAACAGACCTGCGCCAGCAGATAGACGCCCACCATATGGCCGCCCGCGGCGCGAAACGCGATATCGGCGAGCCAGAACGCCAGCGGCGGCCCGAGGTCGCTGCCGACCTGATACTCGCGGCCATAGGCGAGGACCGTGGCGACGCCTTCGGGCGGACTGGAATAGACCAGCAGCGGCACCAGCACCCAGAGCAGCGCCTGCGCCGACACCACCAGCCAGAACATCAGCCGCGGCCGGGCGCGGATCAGCTCGATGATCAGGGAGGTAAAGCGCATGAGGGGCCAGCGGAGTTCGGTTGGCCCGTGATAGAGCCCGCCGCCGCCACAGGCAACCAGCTTGGCCGCGCTCACAGCGTGGCGGCGATCCCTGCGTCGACTGGGGTTTCGAACAGGTCGCCGGTGACACCGGTCTGCTCGGCCGGCACGCCCTCGATTTTTCGCCATGCGGCGGCGACCGGGGCGAAGAACCGGCGGTGATGCACTGTCGGGCCGAGCCGCGCCAAGGCTGCGAGATGCTCGGGCACGCCATAGCCCTTGTGGGATTCGAAGCCGTAGCCGGGGCATTCCTGCGCGAGATGGCACATCAGGCGGTCGCGCGACACTTTGGCGATGATCGAGGCCGCCGCGATCGACGCGATCAGGCCGTCGCCGCCGACCACCGCCTCGCTTTCGCACCGCGTCGCCAGCCGGTCGCGGCCATCGACGAAAACGTGCTGCGGCAGATCCGGCAGCGCGTGCACGGCGCGGGTCAGCGCCCACAGCGAGGCACGCAGGATGTTGTCGCGGTTGATCCGCTCCGGCGAGGCGTAAGCGACCGCGACCTGCGCGGTGGCGCAGATTTCCTCGAACAGCTCCTCGCGCCTGTCCGCGGTGAGCCGCTTGGAGTCGTCGAGCCCCTTGGGCACGCGCTTCGGGTCGAGCACCACCGCCGCCGCGACGACGGGGCCGGCGAGCGGTCCGCGTCCGGCCTCGTCGCAGCCGGCGACCGGCCAGACGCCGCGCTTGATCAGCGCCCGTTCACGCCGAAAGCTCGGCTGCGCCACCGCAATGACGCCCTTGCCGAGGCCTTTGGTACGCGGTTTTGCAGCACCAGCATCGGCCCCGGCTTTGGAAGACGCAGCCTTGGAAGACGAAGCCTTGCTAGAAGTTGCCTTGGTAGACGTCGCCTTGGCGACCGATGGTCGCGCCCGCAGGGCCGACGACTTCGACGCGGCCTTGGCGGACTTCTGGGGTTCCCGAATCATGCCGGGATGCTGCGGGCTCGACGCCTCCCGCGCAACCCGGAACCGTCAATCAGCCCCGCAATCCAACGGCGCTACGACGACAGATCGACCCGGCCATCGTCTCTCACGTCGACGCCGGGTGCGGTGACGACTTCCCAGACGTGCTGGTCCGGATCGGTGAAATAGCCGCGATAGCCGCCATAATGGGTCGCGCCAGCCGCTCGCAACAGCTGCGCGCCCGTCTCAACCGCAAAAGCGAGCACGGCGTCGACCTCTTCCGGAGTCCGGCAGTTCCAGGCCAAGGTGGCACCCCTGAATGCAGCGGGCCGCGGCTGATCCGCCTGCGTCGCATCCTCAGCCAGCAGCTTCCAGGAATAGAGCGCCAGCGCACTGGCGCCGGTGTCGAAGAATGCAACCTGGTCGCCGCCGCCCGGGGCCCGCACGAAGCCGAGCCGTTCGTAGAATGCAGCACTGGTTTTCACGTCGTCGACGCCGAGCGTGATGACGGTCAGCCGTGGCCTCAGAGATTCGATCAAGTGCTTCCTCCGCTTCAGAACAAACTCAACTGCTGCCCGGCCCGCTCAGGTTTCGCGAAATGGTCCGTGGTGAGTTTCGAGCGACGCTTGTTCAGTCCGAGCCGGGCGCAGGCGGTCTCGAACCGGCGGCCGATCATCCAGGCGATCGGGCCGGTGCCCTTCATCCGCGTGCCCCATTGCGAGTCATAGTCGCGGCCGCCGCGCATGTCGCGGATCATGGTGAAGACATGGCGATAACGGTCCGGATAGTTCGCCATCAGCCATTCGCGGAACAAATCGCGGACTTCGAGCGGCAGCCGCAGCATCACATAGCTCGCTTCCTTGACGCCGGCATGGGCGGCGGCGTCCAGAATGCGCTCGATCTCGATGTCGTTCAGCGCCGGGATCACCGGCGCCACCATCACCGTGGTCGGGATGCCCGCGTCGGACAAACGCTTCAGCGCCTCGAGCCGGTTCGCCGGCGAGGACGCGCGGGGCTCCATGGAGCGCGCGAGCTTGGGATCGAGCGACGTCACCGACAGCGCGACCTTGGCGAGCTGACGCTTCGCCATCCGCGCCAGGATATCGATATCGCGCGTCACCAACGCCGATTTGGTGACGATGCCGACCGGATGCCCGGTCTTCTCCAGCACTTCGAGGATGCCGCGCATGATCTTCCGCTCGCGCTCGATCGGCTGATACGGATCGGTGTTGGTGCCGATCGCGATCATCCGCGGCTCGTAATCGGCGGCGGCGAGCTCCTTCTCCAGTAGCGCCGGCGCATCCGGCTTGGCGAACAGCCGCGACTCGAAATCCAGCCCCGGCGACAGCCCGAGAAAAGCGTGGGTCGGCCGCGCGAAGCAATACACGCAGCCATGCTCGCAGCCGCGATACGGATTGATCGAACGGTCGAAGCCGATATCCGGCGACTCGTTGCGGGTGATCACTTTGCGCGCGGTGTCCAGCGCGACGGTGGTCTTGAACGGCGGCAATTCGTCGAGGCTCTGCCAGCCGTCGTCGAACGCGACCCGCGCTTCGGCCTCGAAGCGGCCGCTGTCGTTCGATTGCGCGCCGCGACCACGTCGTCGCTGCTTGTCGATCGCAACCTCGATCGCGGGAAAAGGGGAGATTGCGCCCACCGGCTCGGAGGGCGCCTTGACCGGCGGGCGCTTGAGGGCATTGGATGCTCTGCTCATGCCTCGAAGATAGCGAGTCACAGGAACAAAGCAAGAACATAATCCAGCAACTCACAATGTTGCAGCCCGGCTGTTGCGCGCTCGCTTTTTGGGCACGCCACAATTCCGGGCTGATTTCGGCGCGTCGAAGTGCTAAGCGTGCGCCGCACTGTCGCAACAGGTCATCCGGCGGACATGCTGAGCGTCATCATTCCCACTGAAGGTGTTGAGCGAACCGCGGTCGCCACTTTGGCGGCGCTGGTCCCCGGCGCGGCTGCGGGCGTGGTCCGCGAGGTTCTGTTGGTGGACCGCAAGGATGACGGCGTGATCGAACGGGTCGCCGACGTCGCCGGCTGCAGCTTTCTCGCGGTGCAGGGCAGCCGCGCCGCAGCCCTCGCCGCCGGCGCGCAGCAATCGCGGTCGCCATGGCTGATGTTTCTCCATGCCGGGGCAGTGCTGGATTCGGGGTGGATCGAGGAAACCGCGCAGTTCATCCAGGGCGTGTCGCTCAGCGGCCGGCCGCGCGCCGGCATCTTCCGCTATGCGCGCTCGCCCTATGCGGAGCCGAGCTGGCGCGAAACGTTCAGCGCCTTGCTGCGACAGATCGCGGGACCGCAGGCGGATCAGGGCCTGCTGATCGCACGCGAGCATTACGACCGCCTCGGCGGTCACGATCCCGAGCGCTCCGAAGGCCGACTCCTGCGCCAGCTCGGCCGCTCCTCACGGACCCTGCTGCGCAGCCGGATCGTGCTGGTCTGACGGCGCCCCGTCGGACTTCGCTGACCGCTCTTGCGCGATCGCGCCATGCAATCCGACGTCACGCGGCGCGATCGGCCACCAGCGTCTCAGCGAATTGCGGATAGCATTCGGCGAGTTCGGCGGTGACGCGGCCGCGCAGCAGCGCCAGCGTCTCCGCATCCGGCTCCGGGGTGATCGGCACGATTTCCGGCGCGTCGTAGTCGAAGCCGGTGTTGGCGCGAACGTCTTCCGCCGAGCCGCCACGATGCACGCTGCGCAGCCGGAACCGCTTCGTCTCCTTGTCGAAGTCGAACAGCGCGAGGCCCGTGAGCAGCGCGTGGGGACCGCCGGTGCGATGAATCGCTTCGCTCGATCCCGGCGCGCTGACGAAATCGACCTTGTCGACCAACACGCGCGGCGAATGCTCCTCGCGGAACAGGATCACGCGCGGGATCAGATAGTACATGAAGGCCGAGCCGAACGAGCCCGGCCAACGTACGGTGCTGGTGGGATAGTCACCCGTGCCGACCAGATTGATGTTGGCTTCGCCGTCGATCTGGCCGCCGCCCAGAAAGAACGCATCGATCCGCCCCTGCGCGGTGGCGTCGAACAGTTCGAACGAACCGTTGGTGAAGAAATTGTGCTCGCGCGAGCCGAGCACGATCACCCGCACGCGCTCGCGGCCGCGCTGCTCGTTGCGGGCGCGCAGCAGCATCGCGCCGGCGGCCGGGATCGGCGACGACGCGCCGACCGCGACGGTGCGAACGCCGTCGAGCAGGTCGGCGATGGTCGCAATCAGGATTTCACGCGATGTCGCAGGCCTCGCGCTCATGCCACCGCCTCGAAGCGCTGGGCGAAGCCTTTCATATAGGCCGCGAAGCCCTCGGCCGAGCGGGCCATCCTGGCGTAGCGGGCGACTTCGGCGGAGTCGGTGACATATTCGCCGGCCAGTCCGAGCGGCCATGCGCCGTTTTTTGCCTCGGCGATCGCCCCGACATAGAGCGCCGGGAGCACGCCTGCGGCGCTGCGCTCATCGGCGAGCAACGAGGTCTCGACGATGCGCTCGACCGTCACCAGCGTGGTCTTGGCGGCATAGGCCATCGCGGCGAGCTCGGCCTGCCGGCCGATCCGCACATTGCCGAACCGGTCGGCCTCGGGCGCGTGAAACAGCGCGACGTCGGGCCGGATCGCGGACACCACGACGATCGGGTCGTCCTCGGCGAACGGATTGTCGATGATCTTCCAGTCCGGCCGCGATTTCAGCAGGTCGCTGCCGATGATGCCGCGGATCGGCATGAAGGGCACGCCCTTCTGCCCGGCGACGAGGCCCGCAAGGATCGCCGGACAGGTCGCGTCCTTCATCGTGAAGGCGCGGTTCCGGATGCCGTCGGCGAAGCGCGGCGCGCCGCCGGCCTCGCCGAGCGTCACCGCGCTGGTCTCGAGCGTGCCGACCAGCCCCTCGCCGATCAGCATGTCGGCTTGGATACCGCTGATCGGGACGCATACCAGATGCAGGTTGTTCGGGCGGTTGGCGAGGATCGCGGCGGTGGCGGCCATCGCGACCCCGGCGTGATCGGACGACAGCGCGACCGTCATGCCGTCGCGCACCTGCGCGGCCAATTGCTCCAGCGAAACGATGTCTCCCAAAGCCCCCTCCTTCGCCGCTGCGTGACGATCGCGGCTGTCCTTATCGGGCGATGGTTTCGCGAGGGGGCGTGGCTGTCAAGGCGCGGCGCGGCTGATCGCCCATGCGCAAGGCTTAAGCCTTGTCGCGGCGCAGATGCTCGTCGAGCCGGGGCATGATCTCGACGAAATTGCACGGCCGGGTGCGGTAATCGAGCTGGGCGGCGAGAATGCCGTCCCAGCCGTCGCGGCAGGCGCCGGGCGAACCGGGCAGGCAGAAGATGTAGGTCGCGCCTGCGACGCCGGCGGTGGCGCGGCTCTGGATCGTCGAAGTGCCGATCTTGCCGTAGCTCATCATTTGAAAGACGATCGAGAAGCCGTCCATCCGCTTCTCGAACAGCGGCTCGATCGCCTCGGGCGTGACGTCGCGGCCGGTGAAGCCGGTGCCGCCGGTCGTGATGATCGCGTCGATGCCGGGATCTGCAATCCAGCGCCGCACCACCGCACGAATCGCCTCGATGTCATCGGGCACGATCTCGCGCGACGCGAGACGGTGTCCGGCCGTGGTCAGCCGGTCGACCAGAGTGGCGCCGGATTTGTCATCGCCGAGCGCGCGGGTATCGGAGACCGTCAGCACCGCGATGTTGAGCGGGATGAACGTTTTCGGTTGTTCGACGGAAGCCATCATGAAGTCCCTGCTGCGCAATTGGCGCAATGATCGTCATCCTGCGAGGCCCGCCCTGCAGGCCAGCGCCCAGGATGACGGCGCTGCAAGAGAGCCTTACAGCTTCTCGGCTGCGAACGTGTTGCACGCCTGCACGGTGCCCTGCTGATAGCCGGTCATGAACCAGCGCTTGCGCTGTTCGGCCGAACCGTGGGTGAAGGAATCCGGCACGACCTCCCGGCCCGCCTTGCGCTGCAGCGTGTCGTCGCCGATCGCGCTCGCCGTGGTCAGCGCCGCGTCGATGTCGCCTTCCTCGAGGAAGTTCGGCCGCTTCTTCTGCTCGCGATTGACCCAGACGCCGGACAGGCAGTCGGCCTGCAATTCGACGCGGACCTGCAACGCATTGGACTCGCTCTTGGAGCCCGCCTGCTCCTGCAGCCGCGTCACACGCGGCAGGATGCCCAGCAGGTTCTGCACGTGATGCCCCGCCTCATGGGCGATGATGTAGGCTGCGGTAAATCGGCAGGCGCTGCCGGAACAGCCTTTGAAGCGCGTCTCGACCTGCTTGAAGAAATTGGTGTCGATGTAGATCTGCTTGTCCGGCGGGCAATAGAACGGCCCCATCGCCGATTGCGCCATGCCGCAGCGGCCGCCATTGGTGGAATTGCGGAACAGCACGATCCTCGGCCCGACATAGGTCTGGCCGTTGGCCTTGAAGATCTCGGTCCAGCGATCGTCGATCTCGCCGAGCACGCCGGAAATCATGCTGCCCATTTCGTCGGTCGGTGCGCCCTGCTTGCCGGGGGACGCCCGCTCGCTCTGTTGAGTCGGCGCACCGCCGGTCAGGACTTCGGCGCCGCTGATCAGCAGGCGCGGGTCGATCCCGAACGCCCATCCGACCAGGCCGAGGACGACGATGGTGCCGATGCCGAGGCCGCCGCCGCCCATCGGAAATCCGAAGCCGCCGCCGCCGCCCCCGCCGCCTTCACGCCGGTCGTCAATGTTGTCGCTGCGACGGAAATCATCGTCACGCATCAGCTTTTCCTCGGGTTCACGACGGCGGGCCGTCCGCACCATGCGGCCGGAATCAACAAGTCCGCGACAAACAGAATTAACCTGCCCGGCAAATATTGCCTAGTGCGGACGTCAAACGTCCGTCCTATCGCCATTTGCAGCCGCGCCAACGCCGTCGGGCCTTTGAAACGACATGCAAAATCGATCCCTCGATTGGGGTCGGCAGGCGACCGGGAAAACAATCGCAGGATGTAGTCGTTCCAAAGTCAACGAAGCCGATTTCAATTAAGTCGATTTTTACTTTGACGGGGCAATGTATCGCCAGTCGGTTGTTTAGTCCCGCGTCTCCGACGGCGTCACATGAGTCAGAGTAGTTGAGTCATGATTTTGTCGCGTAGCGGGGCGTCTGCAAGGGCGCCCCGCACTCAATTCGAATACCTCCCGGAGAACCGGATCATCGTCGGCGATTGCGTCGCCGAGATGTCGAAGCTTCCGGCCCGCTCGGTCGATCTGGTGTTCGCAGATCCGCCGTATAATCTGCAGCTCAAGGGCGAGCTGAAACGTCCCGACGAATCGCACGTCGATGCGGTCGACAACGATTGGGACAAGTTCTCATCCTTCGCCGCTTACGATGATTTCACCCGCGCCTGGCTGCTCGCCGCGCGCCGGATCATGAAGCCGTCGGCGACGATCTGGGTGATCGGCTCCTATCACAACATCTTCCGCGTCGGCGCGATCATGCAGGACCTCGGGTTCTGGCTGCTCAACGATATCGTCTGGCGCAAGACCAATCCGATGCCGAATTTCCGCGGCCGCCGATTCACCAACGCCCACGAGACGATGATCTGGGCGGCACGCGACGAGAACGCCAAGGGCTACACTTTCAATTACGACGCGCTGAAGGCCGCCAACGAGGACGTTCAGGCGCGATCCGACTGGCTGATTCCGCTGTGCACCGGCGAGGAGCGGCTGAAGGGCAGCGACGGCAAGAAGGTGCATCCGACCCAGAAGCCGGAAGGCCTGCTGGCGCGTGTGCTGCTGTCGTCGTCGAAGCCCGGCGATCTGGTGATCGATCCGTTCAACGGCACCGGAACCACCGGCGCCGTCGCCAAGCGGCTGCGCCGCAACTACATCGGCTTCGAGCGCGACCGCGACTATGCCACCGCTGCGGAAGCGCGGATTGCCGCGATCGAGCCGCTGCCGGAAGCCACATTGGCGCCATTCATGACCGCGCGCAGCGCGCCGCGGGTCGCGTTCGCCGAACTGATCGAACGCGGAATCATTTCGCCCGGGACCAAGCTGGTCGATTCGAAGAAGCGGCACGGCGCACTGGTCCGTGCCGACGGCGCGATCATGCTCGGCGACAAGGTCGGCTCGATTCACCGCATCGGCGCGGTGGCGCAAGGCTCAGAGGCCTGCAACGGCTGGACGTTCTGGCATGTCGAGACCAGCAAGGGCCTGCGCCTGATCGACGAACTCCGCGCCGAAATCCGCAGCGCCATGGCTGCTGGCTAATGGCTGCTCGCTAAAACACCGACGCCGTCGCTCGGCATTCGACCGCGCGCTCCCGATCTTTTTGGTTGCGACGTCACCCGGCGCGTTGCTGTCAGGCCGCGTTCTGTTCCACAAGATCCTTGCGCACCTGGTCGAGATAGTCGCGGATCTGGTGCGCAAGCACTTCCGATTGCGACGCCAGATGACCGGACGTCGTCATCGTCGCAGCGGCGTAGGTCTCGGTCTCGCGCGCGGTGGCGGTGACCGTCTGGATGCTGCTCGTGATCTCACTGACCACGGTGAAAGCCTGTTCGATATTCTGCGCGATCTGTGCGGTCGCCACCGACTGCGCCTCGACGGCTTCGGCGACGGTTCCAGTGATGCCGACGACTTCCGTCATCACAGCGCCAATTTCGCCGATAGACTTGCTCACCGCGTCCGCAGCGCCGTGAACGTGGTCGACCTGCGCTTCGATCTCACCGGTGAACTGCGCCGTCTGTTCGGCGAGCGACTTGACCTCGTGGGCGACCACGGCGAAGCCGCGGCCTGCCTCGCCGGCGCGCGCCGCCTCGATTGTGGCGTTGAGCGCCAGCAGATTGGTCTGGCGAGCGATCACCTCGATCGACCTGACGACCTGACTGATGCGATCGGCGACCTCGCGCAGTTCGGCGACGTTGGAAGATGCTTCCGACACCCTCGCCACAGCACGGCTGACGATTTCGGACGACCGTCCGATGTCGACGCCGACGGCGCGGGCGCTGGACGACAATCCGGCCGTGGCGCTCGCGACCGATCGCATGTTGCCGCTGGCCTGTTCGGAAGCCGCCGCGACCGCGGTGAGGCTCTGGCGGGTGGTCGATGCGCCGTTGGCCAGATTGCCCGCGGTGTCGCGCATCCCGCTCGAATCCTTGTCGAGGGAGCCGACCACGTTGCTCACCGCGCCCTCGAGCCGCGCCGCATGCTGCTCGAAACTGCGGATCCGCGCCTCGATGCTTTCGGTCGCGCCATTGATGGTGGTGGTGCCGCGCAGCAACGCGCCATGCAGGCCGCCCGGCAGGATCCGGCGGAAATAGCGGCGCTGCTGCACGGCATTCATCGCCGCGGTGGCCTCGCGCACGAAAGCGTCGCAGCCGTCGATCGCGTCGTTGATCGCCCGCAACAGATCGCCGGTGCGGCCATTGTCGGGAATCTCGAGGATTCGCGCCTCGAAGTCGCCGGCGGCAATGCGCTGGCAGACGTCACGCGCCGACTGGATCAGCCGCGTCGTCTGGACCATGCGATACAGCGCGAGAGCCGTCGCCACGATCGCGACTGACTGGATCGTCAGCGCCGCGACGCGATACTCCATCACCGCGAGCGCCAGCGCGATCGTGGAGGCGACGATGATGACGGCGAGATTAAGCTGCGCTTTGGAGAGCGAACATAAGTTCGTCATAGCTGACCTTCTTGGAAGCGACGAAATCCACCAGCGCCTGGTATCCGGCCTCGACCGCATCCTTGCCGTTGGCGTGGCTCTGCTCGATCCGTAGCACCTCGGCATAAAGCGGGACGATCGCAGTTTCGATCACGCCGCGATCCGGCGCGCGGCGGTTGGAATGATAGCCGATGATCTTGCCGCTATTGTCGAACGACGGCGTAACATGCGCGAACACCCAGTAGTGGTCGCCGGATCGCGCCATGTTCGTCACGTAGCCGAAGATTTCCTGGCCGGCGGCGATCGTCTCCCAGATCAGACGGAACACCGCGCGCGGCATATCGGGGTGGCGGATGATGCTGTGCGGCTGGCCGAGCAGCTCGGCTTCGGTGTAGCCGGCGATCCGGCAGAACGTCCGGTTGGCGTAGGTGATGCGCCCCTTGAGGTCGGTTTTCGAGACGATCAGTTCCCTCGCGGGAAAGATGACTTCCTTGCCGGTAGGAAGAATTTTTGAGGCCATCGCTTGTCCCAGACGGTTGACTTAACAATGTCGTTAGGATCGGCCCAATTAAGTTTGACTTAAATGATCTCCGCCGGAACCGCTCAAAGCTGGTCCCCCGTGATACTACGGAATCAAAAACCGGGGATTAGTCCAGCGCATGGGCGATCACCTTGCGCATCAGATTGGGCAGGGCTTCGTCGGCGAGCGTCGCGACCTCTGCCCAACGCATCCCCGCCGGCGCGCGCGTTCCGGCCGGCGCCTGCGTGGTGTAGACTACCAACTCCAGCGGGAAGTGCGTGAACACGTGGGTGACGACGCCCGCCTTGCGCTGCCAGCGCGTGACGCCTTTCAGAGCCGGCGCCTGCGCGCGCGCGACAGCATCGTCCTGATCGGCGAGCCAGTCGGAATTCGGCACTTCGGTCATGCCGCCGAGCAGGCCTTTCGCCGCGCGGCTGCGGAGCAGCAGCTGATCGCCGCGCGTCACCACGAAGGCGGCGCCGCGGCGCAGCGCACCGGTCTTCTTCGGCGCTTTTCGCGGAAACGTCTCGGCGTCGCCGCGCAGCCGCGCGACGCAGCCGTCGTTGAAAGGGCATAGCGCGCAGGCCGGCTTCTTCGGCGTACAGATGGTGGCGCCGAGATCCATCAGCGCCTGCGCGCTGTCGCCGGCACGCTCTGGTCCGAGCAGCGTCGCCGCGAGTTCTTGAATGCGCGGCTTCGCCTTCGGCAATTCCTCCTCGACCGCATGGAGCCGTGACACCACGCGCTCGATATTGCCGTCGACCGGCATGGTCTGGCGGCCGAAAGCGATCGCCGCGATCGCCGCCGCCGTATAGGGACCAACGCCCGGCAGCGCGCGCAGGCCTTGTTCGGTGTCCGGAAACGCGCCGCCATGGTTGCGTGTCACCGCGACCGCGCAAGCGTGCAGATTGCGGGCGCGCGAGTAATAGCCGAGCCCGGCCCACATCCGCAGCACGTCGTCGAGCGAGGCCGCGCCCAGCGCCTTCACGCTCGGCCAGCGCGCCATGAACTTCTCGAAATACGGCCCGACCGCGCGGACGGTGGTTTGCTGCAGCATGATTTCCGACAGCCACACCGCATATGGGTCGGCCGGGACGCCGGCGGGCGGCCGCCAGGGCAGAATGCGGCGGTGGCGATCATACCAGGCGAGCAGCGCCGCCGGCCGCTCCCCGCGATCGGGGCCGGTGGGTTCGCTTGCTGTGATGACCGGGGATTGTTTCCGCCGCGGCGCCGCGCCTGCTAGACTCATGGCTCTCATCGTCGCAAAGCATCCTCCCATGAGCAAGCCCGGTCCCATCTACAAGCCCGGCCCGATCAGCGCCAAACCGCTGGCGGGCCTGCTCGGCGCGACGCTCAACGAGGCGTTCGCCAAGCAGGGCTTTGCCGCGCGGGAACTCGTCACCCGCTGGCCGGAGATCGCCGGCGCGCAGATCGCCGCGCATTGCGAGCCGTTGAAGATGCAATGGCCGCGTCCGGTCGAGGGCCAGCCGCAGGAGCCGGCGACGCTGGTGCTGCGGGTCGAAGGGCCGATGGCGCTGGAGATCCAGCATTCCTCCGACCAGATCCTGCAGCGGGTGAACCGGTTCTTCGGCTGGAATGCGGTCGGCCGGCTGGCGCTGCGCCAGGCGCCGCTGTCGCGCCGGCCGCGCAAGCCCGCGCCGAAGCCGCCGGATGAAGCTGCCGTGGCCAAACTCGCCGCCAGCCTCGATGCCGTCGAGGACGACAGCCTGCGCAACGCGCTGGCCCGGCTCGGTGCCACGATCAAGCGGAATTGAGGCTGAAGCCGGCGGCGCTGTTTCGGCCCGGCATTGCCACAATTGCGGTTTCAAGCTAGCGAACGACGACATTATGCGGCGGACGCGCCGCTGACCCTCGCCTGAGCGGCGCGACCGCCGCGTTGGAGCACCTCGCTGATGATCACGCGCCGCACCTTTACTGCCGCCCTGTCGCTGACCGGCCTCGCCGCCTTCGCCGGAGTGTCGCCGTTCCGCCTGATCGACGACGCCTTGGCCCAGGGCGGCAAGGCCGTGACCGCCGCCGATGTCGCCAAGCCGATGTCGCTGCCGGACATGGCGATCGGCCCCAAGGACGCCGCCGTCACCATCACCGAATACGCCTCGTTGACCTGCTCGCATTGCGCGACCTTCAACGAGCAGGTGTTTCCGAAGCTGAAGGCGGCCTATATCGACACCGGCAAGGTCCGCTACGTGTTCCGCGAATTCCCGCTCGACATCAAGGCCGCGGCCGGCTCGATGCTGACGCGCTGCATCGCCAAGGACGACGCGCAGAAGTACCTCGCGGTCACCGACCTGCTGTTCAAGAGCCAGGCCGACTGGGTTCTGAAGGACACTACCGAGCAGCTCAAGCGGATCGGCAAGCAGGCCGGCCTCAGCGGCGCGGAAGTCGAAGCCTGCCTCAAGGACCAGGCGCTCCTCGACAAGATCGCCGCCGACCAGAAATACGCCAACGAAGTGCTGAAGGTGAACTCGACCCCGAGCTTCTTCATCAACGGCGAAATGCTGAAGGGCGAAACCTCGCTGGAGGAATTCGCCAAGCGCATCGACCCGCTGCTGAAGAGCTGATCACGCCCTCTCCCGTCTCCGCGGACCGCACCGAACGCCGCGGAGCGGGATGCTGTCAAAGTCTGAACCCGACATGTCGCCGATCGCTGTGAGCTACGCCGCGCTCGGCTGCGCCATCTTGCTGGAGACGATCGGCACCGCGCTGCTGGCGCAGTCGCAGCAATTCACCAAGCCATGGCCGAGCGTCGGCACCACCGTCTGCTACGTGCTGTCGTTCTATTTGCTGTCACATGCGCTGAAGACGATGCCGGTCGGAATCGCCTACGCGATCTGGAGCGGGCTCGGCATCGTGCTGATTTCGACGGTCGGCTATATCGCGTTCCGGCAGACGCTCGATCTCGCCGCGATCATCGGCATCGGCTTCATCCTGACCGGCGTCGTGATCGTCAACGCGTTCTCGACCAGCGCCACGCATTGACGCCCTGCGGGGCCCATCATCTCGCCGCCGCCTATGTGGCGCTGGCCGAAGCGCTCGACGCCCAGCTACTCACGCGCGACAAACGCCTCGCCGCAGCCGCCGGGCATCATGCGCGGATCGACCTGGTCTGACGTGACCGCGCATTGTGGCTGATAATCGCCCCGAAAAACCTCTCGCCTCCGTCATTCCGGGGCGCGCTCAGCGCGAGCCCGGAATCCATAACCGCGCTCGGCGATGGAGCACGATGGTGCGGACGCTGCGCTTCACCGCGAGTCCAGGGGATATGGATTCCGGGTTCGCTCACTGCGTGAGCGCCCCGGAATGACGAACGAGAGGCGATGCTACTCGTCCGTAGTCACGCCGCGCTCTCGATCACCGGCTTGATCTTCGCGAGATCGCCCGCGATCCGCGTTTTCGCCGTTCGCATATCGAACGCGTTCTGCAGATTGAGCCAGAACTCCGCCGTCGTGCCGAACGCTTTCGCCAGTCGCAGCGCGGTGTCGGCGGTCACGCTGGTCTGCTCATTCGCCAGCCGCTCGATCCGCGTGCGCGGCACGCCGCAGACCTTCGCCAGCGCGCCGGACGACATGTCGAGCGGCACCAGAAACCCCTCGCGGAGAACTTCCCCGGGATGCATGGGCGGAAGATTTGTGCTCGCCACGGCTGCTCCTCTCTGGCGGCCACAATCGGCCGGTTATCAGTGATAGTCGGTGAACCCGACCTCGCTTGCGCCGTCCGTGGTCCAAACGAAGCAAATTCGAAACTGATCATTCACGCGGATGGACTGCTGCCCTTGCCGATCGCCCTTGCGGGCCTCACCCTCGAAGGCGGCTCGCATCAGGACGTCCTCGAAGTTCCTGATCATGCGAGGAATGTATCATCCCATGATACATTCCTCGAGGCGCACGTTGACCAGGTCGCGATGAGTGGAATGAGTCCGGGGTTCCGCCAGAAGGCCGCCGTTCCCGCTCGGACTGCGCTCCAACCCGAAATCCCCAGCTTTCTCGCGCCTTTCCCGCAAATCCCCCCGTGGAAAAGCCCGGTTCCGCGGTTGCCGTGCCCGGTCGGGGCGGCCATTGTCGCCGGCTAATGACGCCGCCGGCTGCGAGCGAATCGCACCGCCGCGATACCCTGTATGGTATTGTCCGGCTTGAGAGATTCGCCAGCGCCGTCCGAATTGCGGCCAAACGAGCATCGGACCAGATGAAACTCACGCGTCTCCGCCTTCACGGCTTCAAGTCGTTTGTCGAGCCCACCGATTTCATGATCGAGCCGGGTCTGACCGGCGTGGTCGGGCCGAATGGCTGCGGCAAGTCCAATCTGGTCGAGGCGCTGCGCTGGGCGATGGGCGAGACCTCGCACAAATCGCTGCGCGCCGCCGACATGGACGCGGTGATCTTTGCGGGCTCGGGCAACCGGCCGTCGCGCAACCACGCCGAAGTGGTGATGTCGATCGACAATTCCGATCGCACCGCGCCGGCGGCGATGAACGATTCCGAGATTCTCGAAATCTCCCGCCGGATCGAGCGCGAGGCCGGCTCGCAATATCGCATCAACGGTCGCGAAGTGCGCGCCCGCGACGTGCAGCTGCTGTTCGCCGACGCCGCCACCGGCGCGCGCTCGCCGGCGCTGGTCCACCAGGGCAAGATCGGCGAAATCATTCAGGCCAAGCCCGAGCAGCGCCGCCGCGTGCTGGAAGACGCCGCCGGCGTCGCCGGCCTGCACGCCCGCCGCCACGAGGCCGAGCTGCGGCTGAAGGCGGCCGAAACCAATCTCACCCGCGTCGAGGACGTGATCGGCCAATTGTCGACCCAGGTCGACGGGCTGAAGAAGCAGGCCCGACAGGCGATCCGCTTCCGGGACGTCGCCGCCAAGGTCCGCAAGACCGAGGCGATGCTGTATCATCTGCGCTGGCGCGACGCGCAGTCCGAAGTCGGCGCCGCCGCGCAGGTGCACGATCTCGGCGTGCGCGAACTCGCCGAACGCACCCGCGAGCAGGCCGAGGCCGCCCGCATCCAGGCCGACCGCGCCTCCGAATTGCCCGGCCTGCGCGAGGCCGAGGCCCGCGCCGCCGCCGGTCTGCAGCGGCTGATCAACGCCCGCGAATTGCTCGACCGCGAGGAAGCCCGCGCCAAGGAGCGCGTCGCCGAGCTGGAGCGCCGGCTGACGCAGTTCTCGGCCGACGTCGAGCGCGAGCAGCGCCAGTCGATCGACGCCGACGCCGCTTTGGAGCGGCTCGAAACCGAAGATATCGAGCTGCGCGAAGAGATCATGGAGCGGGTCGAGAAGCGCAGCGGCGTCGACGAGCGCGTCGGCCTGGCCGAGGAAGCGCTCGGCGAGGCCGAGCGGCTGTTCGCCGAACTCACCACCCAGCTCGCGCAGCTCACCGCGCGGCGCAATCAGTTCGAACAGGCGGTGCGCAGCCATCGCGACCGGCTGGCGCGGCTCGACAACGACATCCGCAACGTCGAAGCCGAAGTCGACAAGCTCACCCGGGAAACCAGCGGCGCCGGCGATGTCGACGAGCTGGCCGAAGCGGTGGCGATGGCGCAGGAGACGCTGGCCGAACTCGAATCCTCGGTGCAGAACGCCGAGGCCGCGCATATCAGCGCCCGACAGAAGCTGGACGGCTCGCGCGCGCCGCTGACCGAGGCCGACAAGCGGGTGCAGCGGCTCGAAACCGAAGCCAAGACGATCTCCAAGATCCTCAACGGCGAGACCAAGAATCTGTGGCCGCCGATCATCGACGGCATCACCGTCGCCAAGGGCTACGAGAAAGCGATCGGCGCGGTGCTGGGCGACGATCTCGACGCGCCGGTCGATCCGAGCGCGCCGATGCGCTGGACCGATGTCGGCGTGCAGGCCGACGATCCGGCCCTGCCCGAGGGCGTCGAAGCGCTGAGCCAGCACGTCAATGCGCCGCCGGAGCTCAAGCGCCGCCTCGCGCAGATCGGCGTGGTCGCCAAGGAGCGCGGCGCCGAACTGGTCGGGCAGCTCAAGACCGGCCAGCGGCTGGTGTCGCTCGACGGCGACGTCTGGCGCTGGGACGGCTTCGTCGCCTCGGCGCACGCGCCGACCGGCGCGGCGCGCCGCCTCGCCGAACGCGCCCGCCTGGTCGACATCGAGAACGACCTCGAACAGGCGCGGATCGACGCCGCCGCCAAGCGCGAAGCGCTGGAGATGGCCGAGGCCGAGCTGCGCAACGCCGCCGCGGCCGAAACCGCCGCGCGCGAGAGCTTGCGCGGCGCCCGCCGCGAGGTCGATGCCGCGCGCGAGCGCCATGCCGCCGCCGAACGCGAGATCAACCGCCACGCCGCGCGCCGCTCGGCGCTGACCGAGGCGCAGTCTCGCCTTGCCGCCGACCGCCTCGAGGCGGAAATGGCCTACGAGACCGCGGAGAACGCGCTGGCCGAGCTGGCGCCGAACGACGATTCCGAGCAGCGGCTCGCCGCCGTCCGCAACGATATCGAGAACCATCGCCGCAACGCCGCCCAGGTTCGCGCCGAAGCGCAGGCGCTGGCGCGCGAGGCCGAACTCGCCGACAAGCGGCTGCAGGCGATCGTCGCCGAGCGCCACGAATGGAACAAGCGCAAGCAGAGCGCGGCGTCGCAGATCGCGACCGTCGAAGAGCGCCTCGCCGAGCTGACCGCCGAGCGCGCCGAGCTCGACAATGCGCCCGCGGTGTTCGCCGAGAAGCGCAGCGCGGTGATCACCGAAATCGAATACGCCGAGACCGACCGCCGCGCCGCCGCCGACGCGCTCGCCACCGCCGAACAGGCGATGGCCGACACCGATCGCTCGGCCAAGGCGACGCTCGAACATCTGTCCAGCGCGCGCGAGGCCTGCGCCCGCGCCGAGGAGCGGATGGAAGCGGCCCGCCGAAGGCTCGAGGACGTCGAGCGCGAGATCCGCGACATGCTCGAGGTCGAGCCGCAGGCCGCCGCCTCGCTCGCCGAGGTCCAGGAAGGCGTCGAGCTGCCGGCGCTGGCCGAGATCGAGGACAATCTCGAAAAGCTGCGTCGCGACCGCGAGCGGCTCGGCGCGGTCAATCTGCGCGCCGAAGAAGAACTGAACGAGGTCGAGACCCAGCACGGCTCGCTCGCCGCCGAGCGCGACGATCTGGTCGAGGCGATCAAGAAACTGCGCACCGGCATCCAGAGCCTGAACAAGGAAGCGCGCGAGCGGCTTCTGGCGTCGTTCGAGGTCGTCAACGGCCACTTCAAGCGGCTGTTCACCACTCTGTTCGGCGGCGGCGAGGCCGAGCTGAAGCTGATCGAAAGCGACGACCCGCTCGAGGCCGGCCTCGAAATCATCGCCAAGCCGCCGGGCAAGAAGCCGCAATCGCTGTCGCTGCTGTCGGGCGGCGAGCAGGCGCTGACCGCGATGGCGCTGATCTTCGCGGTGTTCCTCACCAACCCGTCGCCGATCTGCGTGCTGGACGAAGTCGACGCGCCGCTCGACGACCACAACGTCGAACGGTTCTGCGACCTCTTGAACGAGATGACCGCGACCACCGAGACGCGTTTCATCATCATCACGCATAATCCGATCACGATGGCGCGGATGAACCGGCTGTTCGGCGTCACCATGGCCGAGCGCGGCGTGTCGCAGCTCGTCTCCGTCGACCTCGAAGGCGCCGTCGGGATTTTGGACCAGAACGTGGCATGATCTCACCCTCCCCTCTCAGGGGTGAGGCGATCGTCGATGGAATATCTTGGTCTCTTGCACCTGGCCCTCTTCACCCTCCCCTTGAGGGGGAGGGTAAGCCATGATCCCCCCGTCCCTCCCCGCTGCGTTGAAGGCCGCGCTGGAGCAGCATTCGCACGGGCTGTCGCGCGGCGATGCGGCGGCGCGGGCGGGCGCGATATCGCAGACCTATCGGGACGGCGGAAACTCGTCGCCGATCAGGACGGAGACCGATGCGCTGGCCTATGCGGGCGCGCGGATGCCGGCGACCTATGCGGCGGTCGCGGCAAGCCTGAATGCGCTGCTGGAATTCCGCCCGGACTTCGCGCCTACGGCGCTGCTCGACGTCGGCGCCGGACCCGGCACCGCAAGCTGGGCGGCGGCGCAGGCCTTCGACACGCTGCAAGCCTTCACCCTGCTCGACGCCAACCGCGCGCTGCGCGATCTGGCGCTGACGCTGGCGCAGGGCAGCCGCATCGCGGCGATGAACTACCAGCTCGGTGATGCGCGCAAGTTGCTGAGCGATGCGCCGGAGGCGGCGCTGGTGATCGCGAGCTACGTCATCAACGAGCTGGGCGAAGCCGAGCGCGACCGTTTCGCTGACGCACTGTGGCGCAAGACCACCGACACGCTGCTGATCGTCGAGCCCGGCACGCCGGCCGGCTACGCCCGCGTCCTCGCGCTTCGGAGCCGGCTGATCGCGCAGGGCGCGCAGGTGATCGCGCCGTGCCCGCACGAGCACGCCTGTCCGCTGCAGGCGCCGGACTGGTGCCATTTCGTGCAGCGGCTGCCGCGCTCGCGGCTGCATCAGCAACTCAAGGGCGCCGAGGTGCCCTACGAGGACGAGAAGTTCATCTATCTGGCGCTGACCCGTGAGCCGTTGCCGCCGCGGCCGTCGCGGGTGCTGGCGCAGCCGGAGCTGACCAAGGCCGCGATCACCGCGAAACTCTGCACGCCGCAGGGCCTGGTCCACGCCGCAGCGCCCCGCCGCGACAAGCCGGCCTATGCGCAGTTCCGCCGGCTGAGTTGGGGCGACACGGTCTGGCGCACCCCCGCGCGCGACTAGAACTTTTCCGAAAGCTGGCCTCGACGTTTCGGGATCATGGAGTCATCCCCAACACCGCGCGTGAGGACGGAGCTTTCGCGTCCGAGCGCAAGGCCCGCCGTATCTCGCAGCCGCACAATGGTCACGCATGTCGATCCGCGCCGGACGCCCCCCCGCAGGAACTGCGCGCGGAGCGACGCGTTGGCGCCTCGTCGAAGGAGGCGATTATCATGCGCGCGAAGAAGCCATCGACCCGGCCCCGAAAACTGTCGCCGAAAGCGATCACGCGCATGATTGCGCTGGCCAGCCACGCAACCATCGGGGTCGCCGTCGGCCTCGGCTTCGCCTTCATCGCGACGCGGTCCGAGGTCTTCGGCATCCGTCGTGCGCTGGCGACCCTCGACCCGTCGGGCTTTCGCGCGTTCGATTTCGCCGTCACCTCTGCACTCGCCTTCGGCATCGTCGCGACGATCACGGGGATCGCGCTGACATTCGGGGAAGACGATTAGAGCGTTTTCGAGCGAAGTGGAAACCGGTTCGCGTGAAGAAAACGCGCCGAAAACCTCGCGCCTGATACTCGCGCGGACAATGACGCGCTCAGGCGCGCGAGCCGCCGCGCCACCACTTCCGGATGCGCTGCAACATCGTGAGCTGCGCGTCGGGCTCGAGCTCACCGGGCTGCTCCAACGCCAGCGACGGCGCGTCGGCGAGTTCGGTGATCGGACCATCGTCGATCGGCGCCGTTCGGCGCGCCGCCGGCGGCGACGGCACGATGACCGGTGGCGTCGCCTCGTTCGGTCGCGGGGAAAGCGTCTGCGCCTTGCCGGCCGCGGCTTCGAGCACCAGCGGGCCGACATTGGCGAGAAAGGCCCGCTCATTGGCGCGCGTCAGCCGCTCGATTGCCTGATCCAGCGGCAGCCAGTCGACCGCGCGGATGTCTTTCATCAACGGATGAGTCTGCTCCGGCGCGGCCTCCATCCGCCAGAAGTGCACGACCTTGGAACGGCCGCCGGAGTCATAGGCGAGCGTGCCGATGAATTCGTGGACCTCGACCAGATGCCCGGTTTCTTCGAGCACCTCGCGCTCGGCGGCGTCGCGCGGCGTCTCGCCGTCGTCGAGCTTGCCCTTCGGCAGCACCCAGTCGTTGCGCTTGCGCATACGGACGACGGCGAACAAAGGATCGCCGCCGCGTCGCAAAACGATACCGCCTGCTGCCAGCACGGGTGCCCGCAAGATCACACCTCTGGATCGCTGAATGAAACCGCGCACCGGCATTATAGGCCGTGCGTCAGGAGAGCGCGAGACACCGCAGCGACCGCAGCATCACGGCGCCGGCGGCGGCGAAACCTCCGGATAGCCGCGGTCCGGCGCGATCACGCAGCGATACACCCGCTTGTGAGCGCTCGCCCATTGCTCGACGATCCGGCCGCAATTGGTGCATTGCAGCCGGCCCGGCTCGCCGTCGAGCGTCTCGGATTCGGCGCACCGATAGACCGCGCCGCATTCGCACTGAACCTCGGTCAAAATCATAGCTGCATCCTCGATCAGGTTGTTCCGCAACGCGGGACATGGCGCTGTCATACGACGCCAAGCTGACGCTGCGATGTCACAGCGGCCATGATGGACGCCGCAGCTCCTGGGTTGTCATCCGCAGGTTCGGACTGGCGGTATGCGCGCCCGCCGGGATAATCTGTCCGAGGCGCAAGCAGAGAGCCTGCGCCAGGCAGATCGCGGACGCACCGCGGCGCCATCAGGACAACGAGGAAACGCGCATGAAGTTCTGGGCCAATTCCGGAATCGGTGGACCGCTGCGCCGCGAAACCCATTATGGCGACCGGACGATGCTGTGCTTTGCCGATCGCCCGCCGACGCTGGCGGCGATGTTCGACGATCTCGTCGCGCGGTTCGGCGAACGCCCCGCGATCGTCGACGATCGCACGCTCAGCTATCGCGAGCTCGACGCGCAGATGCGCCGGATCGCGGCGTCGCTGACCGGGCTCGGCGTCGCGCGCGGCGATCGCGTCGCGCTGTTTCTCGGCAATTGCTGGGAATTTCTCGCCTGTACGCTCGCCTGCAACCGGATCGGCGCGCTGCTGGTGCCGATCGGAACGCGGCAGCGCCGCGCCGAGCTGGAATTCCTGCTGAACAACAGCGGCGCCAAGGTGCTGGTGTTCGAAGCCGACCTCGCCGATCAGATTCCGGCGCCGGCAGAGGCGCCGACGCTGCTGCATCGCTTCGCCGCGCATGGCGACGCCCCACGCGATGCGGATGGCGCGCGGCCGTTCGACGATCTGCTCGCGGCCTCGCCCGCGGACGCGCCGATCGCCGCGATGCACGAGGACGACACCGCGGTGATCCTCTACACCTCCGGCACCACCGGAAAACCCAAAGGCGCCGAGCTGACGCATCTCAGCATCCTGCACTCGGCTTACGCCTTCGCGCGCGCGCATGAACTCACCGAGCACGACCGCGGCCTTGTCGCGGTGCCGCTGTCGCACGTCACCGGTCTCGTCGGCGTGTCGTATGCGACGCTCGCGGCCGGCGGCTGCGTCGTGCTGATGCGGCAGGCCTACAAGACCGCGGATTTTCTAGCGCTCGCGAGCCGCGAGCGGATCACCTATTCGATCCTGGTGCCGGCGATCTACACGTTGGCGGCGATGCATCCGGAGTTCGAGCGCTACGATCTCTCGGCGTGGCGGATCGGCTGCTTCGGCGGCGCGCCGATGCCGGTGCCGACCATCGAGATGCTGGCGAAGCGGCTGCCGAATCTGCAATTGCGCAATGCCTATGGGGCGACCGAGACGACTTCGCCGACCACGATCATGCCGCAGGCCTGTTGGCGCGATCACATGGACAGCGTCGGGCAGGTGGTCCCCTACGCGCAGGTGCGCGTGATCGACGCCGACGACAACGAGGCCGCGCCCGGCGAGCCCGGTGAGTTGCTGATCGCAGGCCCGATGGTGGTGCCGCGCTATTGGCAGCGGCCGGACGCCAACGCCAAGGAATTCGTGAATGGGTTCTGGCGCAGCGGCGATATCGGGTCGATCGATGCCGAGGGCTTCGTCCGCGTGTTCGACCGCAAGAAGGACATGATCAACCGCGGCGGTTTCAAGATCTTCTCGGCCGAGGTCGAGAACGTGATCTGCGGCATCGAGGGCGTGCTGGAGACCGCGATCATCGGCACGCCCGATCCGGTGCTCGGCGAACGCGTCAACGCCATAGTGGTGACCAGCCAGAAGACCACGCTGACCGATCGCGACATCGCCGCGTATTGCGCGGCGCGGATGTCGGACTACAAAGTGCCGGAAAGCATCATCATCCGCTCGGAACCCCTGCCGCGCAACGCCAACGGCAAGATTCAGAAGACCGTGCTGCGCGAGACGATTGCGGAGCGGGCGGCGAGCTACCATCCAGCGTGAATCTTATCAGCAGGCTTGTTGCGCAATGAAGTCGCCGCCGGCCGCTGCGCAACCTCTCCCGCTTGCGGGGGAGGTCGACGCGCGGAGCGCGGCGGGTGGGGGAAAGGCTCTCCGCGAATCGGAGCGTCAGTGCTCGGCTCGCCCTCGCCCCAACCCTCTCCCGCAAGCGGGAGAGGGAGCAGGCCGTGCCCGGCGCAGCTTGTCCCTCAATTAGTTAGTTTGTTGTTCCCGCCTGATCTTCACCTGCACATCGCGCGGCTTCGCCATGTAGGGCGACGACGTCACCAGCACCTGCGCGCCGGCCTGCGCATAAGCCGCGGCATTGCTCGCATTGACGCCGCCGGCGGCCGCGATCACCGGGCGGTGCGGACCCGTTGCGAGCCGCTGCGCCAGCGTCGCGACATCGGCGGGCGCGAATTTTTCGAGCTGCACGACGTCGAAGCCGGCTTCGGCGGCCGCCAGCGCCGCCTCGATCGACGATACTTCGGTCACCAGCTTCTTCTCCGGCGCGGCGCGGCGCAACCGCTCGACCGTCGTCGCCAGCGGCTCGTCGAGAAAGCCGCGATGCTCGGCGAACACCAGAATGGTTTCCGACAGGCCGAGCCGATGCATCACCGCGCCGCCGGACTTCACTGCGGCGACCGCGAAGCGCTTGGTACCGGGCGTGTTCTTGCGGGTGCACGCCACCGCGATGTGCGGCGACACCGCGCGCGCGGCGTCGACGATCTCGCGCGTCGCGGTCGCAACCCCGGACCAGATCTCGATCAGCGTCTGCGCCACCTTCCAGCCGCGCAGCAGGCCCGCCGCCCCGCCCCGCGCTGTGAGGATCGGCGCACCCGGCGCGAGCCGGCTTCCCGACATCGCCATCCGTTCGACCTCGCATCCGCATAGTCCGAGGATCGCCGCCGCGTCGTCGACCAGCGCCAGAACCATCGGGTCGCGCGCCGTGAACTCCATCACGCCGGCCTGCCCGCCGATGCCGAGCGCCTCGGTGGTCAGATCGCCATGCGGGACGTCATCATCGAGCAGACGCTCCAGTTCGGTGGTGGTCGCAGCAGGCATCCGGACGTCCTTCAGGATTGGCATTCTTCAGGCTTGGCATTTGGCGGAAGGTCCCGAACCGGGAACATCCCTGGAAGCCATCGTTATGTCCACGACTATACAACGCTGTCGGGTTTACAACTGCGGTACCTTGACGCCGCCAGCGGAATAAAACGCGACGAATCAATGTCCTCGCTCATCGCGCGGCCGGCGGCAGGGTCGGCACGAGGATTGCTGAGCTGCTATCAGGCGCCGAACCGCCGATCGAAGGATGCAGGCCATGACACAAACCAATGCCGAGGCAGACGCCCCCCGCATCGCCGCGATCCTGTATCGCGCCGATGACGACGTCGACAGCCTGCTCGCGGATTTCGCCGTCGCGCGGCTGCGCGCCGGCGACCGGCTCGGCGGCATCGTGCAGCGAAACATCAAGGACGCCTCCGGGCGCAGGATCGACATGCAGTTGATCGACCTGATGACCGGGCAGGCGATCGGCATTTCGCAGACGCTCGGTGGCAGCGCGGGGTCGTGCAAGCTCGACGCCGCCGGGCTGGCGGAGTCGGCGCAAGCGGTGACCCGCGCCATCGCCGGCGGCGTCGCGCTCGTCGTCATCAACAAATTCTCCAAGCAGGAAGCAACCGGCAGAGGGCTGCGCAGCGAGTTCGCCGACACGATCGTCGCCGGCCGTCCGCTGCTCACCGCGGTCCCCGAGAAATGCGCCGAGGCATGGCGCGACTTCATCGGCGATCAGGCCACGGAGCTGCCCTGCACGCGCGACGCGGTCGAGGCATGGTGGCGCGACGCCGCGGCCCACGAGAGCGACCCGCGCGCGAATGAGCGCGAACACCGGCCGGCGACAATCGGCTGACGGCGAAGGAGCGGTGATGGCGAAGGTGGTTTTCTACGAGAAGCCCGGCTGCGTCGGCAATGCACGGCAGAAGGCGCTGCTGATCGCATCCGGCCACGAACTCGAAGTCCGCAATCTGCTGAGCGAGACCTGGACGCCTGAGACGCTGCGGCCGTTCTTCGGCAGCAAGCCGATTCCCGAATGGTTCAACGCGTCGTCGCCGAAGGTGAAAGCCGGCGCGATCGATCTTGCCGCCCTCACGGAGAATTCGGCCCTGGCGATGATGATCGAAGATCCGCTCCTGATCCGCCGACCGCTGATGCAGGCCGGCGATCGCCGCGAATCCGGCTTCGATCAGACGCTCGTCGATGCCTGGATCGGCCTGCGCCCAACCGAGGCGCCCATCACCGATCGCTGCGCGATGGAGTAGTTCGCCATTCCGCGATCAACCTCTATCGCGGCTTCCAGCCGATCAAATCGATCAGCGCCGACATCCCGACATGGCCGCTGCCTTCGGCGATCTCGCTGTCGTGCTCGCGGATGCTGAGATTGTCGAAATCGCCGAACGCGGCTTCGAGCGTTTCATGGGTGTAGAGATTGTCGGCACGGCTCGGGCCGCCGGTCTTGTAGAACAGTTGCTTCGGCCGGTAACCCTCGATCAGCAGCAGCCCGCCCGGCTTCAAGGCGTCGCGGATCGCCTGGAAGATCCGCGGGCGCTGCTCGGCTTCGACGAACTGGAAGAATATCCCGGCGATCATATCGAAGTCGCCCGGCCAGTCCCACGTCAGAAGATCGGCGGTCTGCGTCTCGATCGTGACGCCGCGTGCGGCGGCGAGCCGCTGCGCCTTGTCCTGCGCGGCCGGCGAAAAATCCACCGACAGCACCGACAAGCCGCATTCGGCCAGAAACACGCCGTTGCGTCCCTCGCCATCGGCGATCGACAGCGCCCGCCCCTGTTTCGGCAGCAGATCGCGGCACGACGCCAGAAACGCGTTCGGCGCGGTGCCGAACACATAGTCCTCGACCGCGAACCGGCCTTCCCAGCGGTTGAATTCGTTCGATGCCATCACGTCCCGACTTTCCCTGCGCAAGCGCAGCACTATGCCGCCCTGCGCGCGCCACGAGCTTGGCCGCGCCAGAGGTTCGGCGCAATCCCCGATCCGTCGATGACAGCGATCGGACGCCGCCGCGGTGACATCGTCACAGACGCTCGTGCGCCGCCGTGCGAGCGGGGGGCGCAGAGGCGGAAACCGCCGACGCCGACAGGAACGCCAGCGATGACCAACATCACCATCATCGGATCGGGCTTCGCCGCGCTCACCGCCGCCCGCGCGCTGCGCAAGCGCAAGGTCGATGCGACCATCACCATGATCTCGCCGCGGCGCGAGCTGCATTTCCTGCCGAGCACGATCTGGATTCCGGCCGGCATCCGCAGCGGCGCGCGGCTGAAAGTGCAGCTGGCGCACTTCTTCGCCAAGCACCGGATCGACTTCGTCGAGGCCTCGGTGACCGGACTGAAACACGGCGGCCGCGTCGTCGAGACCGATCATGGCGACGTTTCGAACGATCATCTGATTATCGCCTGCGGTGCCCGCTTCATCCGCAAGCTGCCGGGCATCGAACACGCGCTGATCCCGTGCGAGGGGATCGCGGTCGGCGAGGAGATCGGCCGACGGCTCGACGCGATGAAGGGCGGCACCATCGCGGTCGGGTTTTCCACCAATCCGGAGGAGCCCGGCGCGATGCGCGGCGGGCCGATGTTCGAATTCCTGTTCATCATCGATACGCTGCTGCGCCAGCGCGGCAAACGGCCGGGCTTCCAGATCGTGTTCTTCAGCCCGTCGCCGCGGCCCGGCGCGCGGCTCGGCCAACGCGCGGTCGACGGCCTGCTGCAGGAGATGAAGGATCGCGGCATCGTCACGCAGCTCGGCCGCAAGATCCTGCGCATCGAGGAGCGCAAGGTGGTGCTGGAAGGCGGCGAGATCGACGCGGATCTGATCCTGTTCATGCCGGGCCTGACCGGCCCGGCATGGCTCGCGAACACCGAACTGCCGCTGTCGCCGGGCGGGATGATCAAGGCCGACGAATGCTGCCGGGTCGAAGGCCTGCCCAATGTCTGGGTCGCCGGCGATGCCGGATCGTTTCCGGGGCCGGACTGGATGCCGAAGCAGGCGCATCAGGCCGATCTGCAGGCACTGGCGGTGGCGGCGAACATTGCTGCGGTCGAGACCGGCGCCGAACCGTCCACGCGGTTCAAGCCGGAGCTGGTGTGCATCGTCGACACGCTGGATTCCGGGATGCTGGTGTTCCGAAATGAAAAGTTCAATTTCGTCGGGCCGAAGATGAAGCTGTTTCACTGGTTGAAGCGGCTGTTCGAACGGCACTATCTGACGACGTTCCGATGATGCAGCCTACCGGGGAGCCGACGACATGGGTGTGAAGACGATATCGCCAATCGAGGCGCAGCGGATGCTGGGCGACGGCGCGGTGCTGGTCGATATCCGGGAGCAAGGTGAAATCGCGCGCGAGCAGATCGACGGCGCGATCGCGATGCCGCTCTCCAGCTTCAAGCAGGGCGACCTGAGCAACGCGCGCGGCCGCAAGGCGATCTTCTTCTGCCATTCCGGTGGCCGGACGCGGATGTATGCCGGCCAGATCGCCGCCAAGGCGAACGGTGTCTGCGAGCCCTATGTGCTCGGCGGCGGCATTCTGGCGTGGCGCAAAGCCGGCTTCGACACCGTGAAGGGGCCGCAGCCGCCGAGCCTGTTGAAGCGGTTGTTCGGCGGCAAAGCGGACTGATCGTTGCCGCGAGCTACCGCCGCGCCGCCGTCTTCTTTGCCACCCTCGATGTCGCCGGCCGCAGCGCCGTCACCTTGGCTTTTCCGCGCGGCTTGGCGCAGAAGATCGCGTGCAGTGCGAGAATGATACTGCGGACTTCCTCGCTGGCGAGCGAATAGAACACCTGCTGGCCGTCGCGGCGAGGCTGCACCAGCCGTTCGCTGCGCAGCCGCGCGAGTTGCTGCGACACCGTCGGCTGCCGTTCGTCGAGCAGCACCGCCAGTTCGGAGACCGACTTCTCGCCCTCGGCGAGCTGACACAACATCACCAGCCGCGACACGTTCGACAGCGTCTTGAGGAATTCGCTGGCGACCAGCGCGTGCTTGCGCAAGTCGCTGGTATCGACGCGCGCCAGCCCATCAGTCGATGGTTTCCGGGCTCGCTTGGGCACGGACATCAGATTGCCTCTTGTACGATAGGGGGCGACCAGAAAACCTTCAGGGAAGTCGAGCCCGGGAGACCCCTTGGAAAATGGGCGGGAGCAGGATAATCGAACGATCAAATCCGTTGTTGCAACACAATATCAACTGAGCAAGCCTGTTGTTGCGGCACCATGGCGCATCAACATGCGCCAATGTTCTTCGGAATCGGCCGATCGGCCCCGCACGCGCGAGCATACATGCAAAATCCGGAAAGTCGCTTTTATCGATCGCACGGGCTGCGGCTTCATTACGCCGACTGGGGCAATGACACCGCGCCGCCATTGCTGCTGATCCATGGCGGCGCCGATCATGGCCGGAGCTGGGACCATCTCGCGCGATCGCTGCGGCCGGACTTCCACGTCGTCGCGCCCGATCTGCGCGGCCACGGCGATTCCGACTGGACGCTCGGCGGCAGCTACAGCCTGCCGGAATATATTTACGACCTGACCCGTCTGCCGGCGTTCGAGGGCCGCGGGCCGATCACCGTGATCGGCCATTCGATGGGCGGCATGGTCGGGCTGATCTATGCCGGCACGTTCCCGGAGAAGGTCGCCAGGCTGGTCGTGCTCGACGGCGTCACGGTGCTGCCGAATGCGCCGAAGCCGCCGGCGCACGAACGCACGCGCAAATGGATCGGCCAGCTCGACGCGCTGGAGCAACGCGAGCCGCGCCGCTATCGCGACATCGAGGAGGCGGCGGCGCAGATGCAGGCGCATAACAAGCGGCTGACGCCGGAGCTCGCGCTGCATCTCGCCACCTATGGCGTGAAGCAGAACGAGGACGGCAGTTACTCCTGGAAGTTCGATCCGTATCAGCGGGTGATGGCGCCGCACCGGCTGTGGCCGGACGATCACGTCACGCTGTGGGCGCGGATCGCCTGCCCGACGCTGCTGCTGTTCGCCGGCGAGAGCTTCCTCGGCGATGCGGCCAGCGCCGGCATCGCCGATCACTTCCAGCAGGCGCGCGTCGAGACCGTCGCCGACGCCGGCCACTGGCTGCAGCACGACAGACCGGACGAAGTGTTGCGACTGATCCGGGAATTTCTGCTAGGGTGAGCGGCGGAATGTGCGCAGTGCCTGATCGTACACGCCTCTCCCGCTCAGCTCTCCACAACGCGACTCACCACACGCGAAACGTCATCTTGAGGTGACCGTCGCGCCGCGCTCTGCGCGGCCACCACAGCAGTAACATCAGCCCCCTCACGGCGCGGCCAATGTCAGCGTGAACAGCGCACCGCCGCCGGGACGGTTACTTGCGGCGAGCGTGCCGCCGTGCTCGCGGGCGATGCCGTAGCTGATCCATAGGCCGAGACCGGTGCCCTCGCCGACCGGCTTGGTGGTGAAGAACGGCTCGAAGATCTTGTCGATCAACCCGTCCGCCAGACCCGGGCCGTTGTCGGCGACCGCGATCACCACGTCGCTGCCCTGCCGCCGCGCAGAGATTTCGATCCGCGGCTCGGACTGGCCGCGCACCGCATCGATCGCGTTGTCGACCAGGTTCACGACGATCTGGTGGAACTGGCCCTCATTGCCGATGATCGCGACATCCGCCGCCATGTCGAACGTGAGTTCGACATGGCCCGGCTTGGCGCGCGCTGCCCAGCGCGCCGCGGTGCGCACCACGCGATCGACGTCGACGCGCTGGATCTCGCCGCTTTTCGGGAAGCTCAGCCGGCGCAGATTCTTGACCACGTCGGAGACGCGCATCGCGCCCTCCAGCGTGCCCTCGATCAGCGACGCGTAGTCGGCGAGCAGTGCGTCGATCTTCAGCTCACGCCGCAGCGCCTCGACCTCGGCCGGATCGGCGCCGCAATGAATCGCCTGCAGATAGGCGGCCATCCGCTCGCGATAGCGCTGCAGCGTGTGGATGTTGCCGTAGATGAAGCTGATCGGATTGTTGAGTTCGTGGGCGACGCCGGCGACGAGACGGCCGAGACTCGCCATCTTCTCCTGCTCGACAAGCTGGCGCTGCGCCCGCTGCAACTCGCTATGCGCGGTGTGCAGCGCCTCATAGGCGCGGCGCAGCTCGCCGATCGGCCGGCCGGTCAGCACGGTGCCGACGCGGCGCGCGGCCTGATCAGCCCGCGTCGCGCCATTGATGGCGTAGAGATCCGACAGGCCGCGCGCGGTGACGAAGCGTACTTCCAGCGCGATCAGATCCGAGGGCGAATGCGCGCGTAGCAGATCCTCGATCCGCGCCCGATCGGCGGGATCGACCAGTTCGCCGAGCGGATGCTCGACCAGAGCATCGGCGGACGCACCGAGCAGCCGCATGGCAGCCGGATTGACCTGCAGGATGATTCCATTGCGATCGCAGACGATCAGGATGTCGGAGACCGACTCGATGACGCTGGAGATGAAGGCCTGCGCCTCCTCCAGCGCGGTGTTCTTCTCTTCGAGGTCGGTCTCGTAGCGCAGCAGGTCGGCATAGACCTCGTCCATCTTGCGGATCACTTCGATCCACGCGGCCTCCTGGTCGCCCTCGAACGGCGACGGCAGCGGCGAGCCGACGCGGTCGATCAGGCTCTCGCCGCGGTCTCCGCGATCAGACCTCATCGCTGAGGCCCTTACGCAGATCATAGCGGCCGAGCTTGTTGCGCAGGCCGACTCGCGACAGGCCGAGTTCGCCCGCGACCCGGCTGATATTGCCGCCATGGCGATCCAGCGCCTCGACGATCATGTGCCGCTCCAGCGCCTCGATGTTGGTTTTCAGCGATGCGCTGCTGTGATGCGCCGACTGCAGCTGGATCGGCTCGCCGCCCTGCCGGATCCGCGCCGACAGATCGGCCTCTTGCAGCCAGCCGTCGTCGGTCAGCACCACCATACGCTGGATCTCGTTCTGCAGCTCGCGGACATTGCCCGGCCAATCATAGCGCCGCATCCGGGCCAGCGCTCCCGGCGAGATGCCCTCGATGGGGCGGCCGTAGGATTTCGTGACATCGGCGAGCACCTTGGCGGCAATCAATGGCACGTCCATCGGCCGTTCGCGCAGCGGCGGCATGTGCAGCGGGAACGCCGCCAGCCGATAGAACAGATCGCGCCGGAATCGGCCGGCGCGAACTTCGGCCTCGAGGTCGCGATTGGTGGCGGCGACGATTCGGACGTCGACCTTGCGCACGCGCCGCGCCCCGAGCGGGCGGATCTCGCTCTCCTGCAAGACCCGCAGCAGCTTGACCTGAAACGCCGGCGAGGTCTCGCCGATCTCGTCGAGGAAGATCGTGCCGCCGTCGGCGACCTCGAACAGCCCGACGCGATCCTGATAGGCGCCGGTGAACGCGCCCTTCTTGCAGCCGAACAATTCGCTCTCCAGCAACTCGTCCGGCAGCGCGCCGCAATTCTCGACCACGAACGCCTTGCCCGAGCGCGCCGAGCCGTAGTGGATCGCCCGGGCAAGCAGCTCCTTGCCGGTGCCGGACTCGCCGGTGATCAGCACCGAAATATCGAACTCGGCGGCGCGCTTGCCGAGCGCGATCACGTCGCCCAGGGGGCTATCCGGCGCGTGCACGATGCGGTCGAAATCGTACAGCTTGCGCGCCACGCCGCGCTTCTCGGTGACGACGCGCTGCACCCGCTCCGGCGTCAGCTTGACGTCGATGCTGGCGGTCTCGGTTTCCTTCTGCAGCCGGAACAGTTCCACCGCGCCGCGCACGGTGGCGAGCAATTTGTCCGGGTGCCACGGCTTGGCGATGTACTGATAGATCCCGGCCTCATTGATGCCGGCGATAATGTCTTCGCTGTCCGAATAGCCGGAGATGATCATCCGCACCGGATCGGGCCAGGTCTCACGGACGTGCTTGAGAAAATCGACCCCGGTCTCGTATTGCATGCGTTGATCGCACAGGATGGCGTGGACGATCTCGCTTTCCAGCACACGGCGCGCCTCAGTGGCGTCACGCGCGCAGATCACTTCGAATTCGTCACTCAGCACGCGCTGCAGCGATTCGAGCGAGCGGATCTCGTCGTCGACCACCAGGACTGTCGCTTGTCCACTCATCGCTGTTGTTCCATCACGCAACGATCCGGCAAGAATCCATTCAACAAATTCGCGGCAATTGCTCGCCCGACAGCCAGTCGACGATCCGCCCGCCGCCGAATGACGTGGTCATCTGCACGAAGTGATGATCGTCGGCGATCACCTCGCCGATGATCGCGGCATCACGCCCGAGCGGATGCGCGCGCATCGCCGCGAGGACGGTGTCCGCCGCCTCGGATGCGACGATGGCGATCAGCTTGCCTTCATTGGCGACGTAAAGCGGATCGAGCCCGAGCAGCTCGCAGGCCGCCGCGACCTCGGGCCGGATCGGCACCGCGTCCTCGTCGAGCCGGAAGCCGACCGCCGATTGCTGCGCCAATTCGTTCAACGTCGCCGCGAGCCCGCCGCGGGTCGGATCGCGCATCACCCGCAGCGCCTGCGGCGCGGCGGCGACCATCGCGGCGACCAGTTCATGCAATGCGGCGGAATCCGACACGATCGACGTCTCGAAGGCGAGGTTCTGCCGCTGCGACATCACCGCGACGCCGTGGTCGCCGATGAAGCCGGAGAGAAGGACTTTGTCGCCGGGCCGCGCCAGTTCGGACGACAGCACCAGCTCTGCCGGCGCGACGCCGACGCCCGTGGTGGTGATGAACACGCCGTCGGCCTTGCCGCGTTCGACCACCTTGGTGTCGCCGGTGACGATCGGCACGCCGGCCTCGCGCGACGCCGCGCCCATGCTGTCGGCGATGCGCTTCAGATCGGCGAGCGGGAACCCCTCCTCGATGATGAAGCCGGCGGACAGATACAGCGGCCTGGCGCCGGCCATCGCGACGTCGTTGATGGTGCCGTGCACCGCCAGCGAGCCGATGTCGCCGCCGGGAAAGAACAGCGGCGACACCACATAGCCGTCGGTGGTCATCACCATCCGTCCGCCGACGACATCGAACGCCGCCTGATCGTTGCCGCGGCGCAGCAGATCGTTGTCGAACGCCTCATGGAAGATTTCGCCGATCAGATGCGCCATCGCGCGGCCGCCGGCGCCGTGCGACAGGTCGACCCGGCCGTTCTTGACATCGAGCTTGCGCCTGCGGGTGCGGTCGCTCATGCCACCGCCCTCCGCGCATGGTCGCGGAAACGGCCATAGGTCCAGTGCGCCGCGCAGGCGCCTTCCGATGACACCATGCACGAGCCCATCGGCGTCTCCGGCGTGCACAGCGTGCCGAACAGCTTGCAATCGGTCGGCCGATTGATGCCGCGCAGGATGGCGCCGCATTCGCACGCCGGATTGTCGGCGGCGGAGATTTCCGGCATTGCGAAGCGACGCTCGGCGTCGAACCCCGCATAGGCCTCGCGCAGCCGCAGCCCGCTCGCCGGCACCGCGCCGAAGCCGCGCCATTCGAAACTCTCGCGCAGTTCGAACACCTCGGCGACCTCCGCCTGCGCGATCCGGTTGCCCTGCGGCGACACCGCGCGGATGTACTGGTTCTCGACCGCGTGGCGTCCGTCATTGACCTGCCGGATCAGCATCAGGATCGCCTGCATCACGTCGAGCGGCTCGAAACCCGCGACCACCACCGGCTTTGCAAAGTCGCGCGCGAATTCGGCGAAGGCGTCGGAGCCGATCACGGCGCTGACATGGGCCGGGCCGATGAAGCCGTCGAGCTTCGGCACTTCCACTCCGTCGAGATCGGGATGTTCGAGGATGCCGCGGATCGCCGGCGGCGTCAGCACGTGGTTGCAGAACACGGTGAAATTGGTCAGCCGCTTCAAAACCGCGAGTTTGATTGCCAGCGCGGTCGGCGGCGTGGTGGTCTCGAAGCCGATCGCGAAGAACACCACCTGGCGCTCCGGCTCGGCTTCCGCGATCGCGATCGCATCGAGCGTCGAATACACCATGCGGATGTCGGCGCCGGCGGCCTTGGCGCGCAGCAGCGACGCGCCGTGCGAGCCAGGCACCCGCATCAGATCGCCATAAGTACACAGCGTCACCTCGGGCCGCTGCGCAAGGCGGATCGCCATGTCGATGCGGCCGATCGGCAGCACGCAGACCGGACAGCCCGGCCCGTGCACCATGCGGACGTTGCCGGGGAGCAGATCCTCCAGCCCGTAGCGCGAGATCGCATGGGTATGGCCGCCGCAGAACTCCATGAAGTGATACAGCCGCGCCGGATCGGCCGCCGCCGCGATCGCCGCGGCAATACTGCGGGCAATCTTGCCGTCGCGATACTCATCCATGTATTTCATGGCGCGACCTCCGTCGCGATCTGGCCCATCTCGGCAAGCAGCGCCAGCGTGCGCTGCGCCTCCTCGGGATCGATCCGCGTCAGCGCGAAACCGACATGGACGATGACGTAGTCGCCGACCGTGATCGGCGCGACCAGCGCGACCGAGACGACCTTGATGACGCCGTCGAGCGACACCCGCGCCATCTGGTCGGGCAACAGCTCGATCACTTCAGCGGGAATGGCGAGGCACATGGGCGCTCCTCCTCTGTGTCGTTCACGATCGCCTGTCCGGCTATCCAGGCCTGGCCGAGGCTGAGGCCGCCGTCATTCGGCGGCAATTGCCGCGCCGGCAGCGGCGTCAGCCCGCACGCGCGCAACCGCGCTGCGAGATCGGCGCTGAGAACGCGGTTGAGGAAGCAACCACCGCCGAGCGCGATCGTGGTGAGGCCGGTTCGCGCCGACGCTTGTGCGATCCAATCCGCCAGCGCCGCCGCCAGCGTGCCATGGAACAGTTCGGCGCCGGCGACAGGAGCGAGGCCGGGCGTCGCGAGGTAGCGCAGCAGCGGCGATAGATCGAGCGCATCCCGTTCGATGCGCCAGCCATCGGTCAGCACACGCGGCGTTTGCACCAGCGCCTCGAGCTGCATCGCGGCCTGGCCTTCGTAGGCCTGAACCGAACAAACGCCGAGCAATCCGGCGGCGGCGTCGAACAGCCGCCCGGCGCTGGTGGTGACGGCGCAGCCATGATTGGCCAGCATCGCGGCCAGCGCCGGCGCGCGCGACTGATCGGGAAAACGCGCGGTGATCGTCTCGCTTTGTCCGATCGCGGCCAGCGCCGCCGCCGCCATCCGCCACGGCTCACGCGCGGCGGCGTCGCCGCCCGGCAGCGCCAGCGCCGCGAGATGGCCGAGCCGGGTGACGTGCGCGCCGTCGACGCGCAGTAACTCGCCGCCCCAATTGCCACCGTCGCTGCCCTGGCCGTGACCGTCGAGCACGAGGCCGAGCAGCGGCGCATCGACGCCGTGCTCGGCCGCGATCGATCCGACATGGGCGTGATGATGCTGCACGGCGATCAGCCGCAGGCCGAGGCTTTCGGCAAAGCGGGTCGAGGCGAAGTCGGCGTGTAGATCATGCGCCACCGCGACCGGCGCGACGCCGACCAGCCGGGTCAGATGCGCGATCGTCTGTTCGAAGAAACGCACGGTGTCGGCGGTGGCGAGATCGCCGACATGCTGCGACACGAACGCCTCGCGGCCGCGCGTCAACGTGATCGTATTTTTCAAGTAACCGCCGACGGCCAGCACCGGCGGGATTTCGCGCGGCAGCCGGATCGGCCGTGGCGCGAAGCCGCGGGCGCGGCGGATCAACGCCGGCCCGCCGTCGCTGATCGCCATCACGCTGTCGTCGGCGCGCACCACGATGTCCCGATCGTGGCTGACGATCAGGTCGGCGATGCCACCGAGCTTGCGTTCCGCATCGTCGATCACGATCGGATCGCCGCCGCAATTCGCGCTGGTCGCGACCAGCACGAGGTCCACCGGCGCGCGCTGCCAGCCACGGCCCTGCGGCGAGCCGACTGCAGCGTGGAACAGCAGATGATGCAACGGCGTGTAGGGCAGCATCACGCCGACATGGCGCAGGCCCGGCGCCACCGACGGCGCCAGCGCGCCGCGATCTTGCATCAGCACGATCGGCCGCTCGACCGAACGCAGCAGCGCCCGCTCGGCTGCGTCGGCGGCGACGACGCGATCGAGCGAGGCCTCGGACGCGACCATCACCGCGAACGGCTTGGCGTCGCGGCGCTTGCGCCGGCGCAGCTCGGCGACCGATGCTTCGTTGGCCGCATCGCACAGCAGATGATAACCGCCGAGGCTCTTCAGCGCGACGATGCCGCCGGCCCGCAATCGCTCGAATATCTCGCCGATCGGATGGTCGAGCCGCGGCCCGCAGGCCGGGCAGGCGATCGGCTCGGCGTGGAAGCGGCGATCGCGCGGGTCTCGATAGTCGCGGCGGCAATCCGCGCACAGCGCAAAGCCGGCCATCGCGGTGTTGGCGCGATCATACGGCAGGCGATGCGTCAGCGTGTAGCGCGGGCCGCAATGCGTGCAATTGACGAACGGATAGAGATGGAAGCGGCTCGCCGGATCGAACAGATCGTCGAGGCACGCCTCGCAGGTCGCGGCATCGGCGCCGATCCGCGTCGTGACGCGGCCTGCGCGGCTCTCGGCGATGTCGAAGCCACGCTCGCCGTGCGCGCGCAGTTGTTCGGTCTCGATCGAATCGACCCGCGCCAGCGGCGGCGCCTCGCAGCGCAGCGCGGCGAGAAATTCCGCAATCGAGCCGCCCTCGACCTCGATCAGCACGCCCTCGGCATCGTTGGCGACGAAGCCGCCGAGCGCATAGCGCTGCGCCAGCCCGTAGACGAACGGCCGGAAGCCCACGCCCTGGACCGCGCCGCGCACCCGCACCCGGGCGCGACCGACGTTGTTTGCGGCGCTGGCGCGAGCAAGCTCCATCCCGCTACCCGGCGGCTTTGGCGGCGGCGCGGGCGGCCGCGGCGCGCTTGGCGATCCAGGCGTAGAACGCCGGCAGCCCCTCACCGCTCTTCGCCGACACCGTCAGCACCTCGATCTTCGGATTGACCCGGCGGGCGTATTCGATGGTCGCGGCGAGATCGAAATCGAGATGCGGCAACAGATCGATCTTGTTCAGCAGCAACAGATCGGCGGCCGCGAACATATGCGGATATTTCAGCGGCTTGTCCTCGCCCTCGGTGACCGACAGCACCACCACCTTGTGCGCCTCGCCGAGATCGAACGCGGCCGGACAGACCAGATTGCCGACATTCTCGATGAACAACAGGCCGCCGCTCACAGCCGGCAACTGATCGAGCGCGTGGCCGACCATGTGGGCGTCGAGATGGCAGCCCTTGCCGGTGTTGATCTGGATGGCCGGCGCCCCGGTCGCCCTGATCCGCTCCGCGTCGTTAGCGGTCTGCTGATCGCCCTCGATCACCGCGATCGGATAGCTATCCTTGAGGTCGGTGATGGTCTTCACCAGCAGCGTGGTCTTGCCCGAGCCCGGGCTGGAGACGAAGTTGAGCGCGAAGGCGCCGCTGGCCGCGAAGCGCGCGCGGTTCGCGGCGGCGTAGCTGTCGTTCTTGGACAGGATATCGCGCTCGATCTGCACCACGCGCGCCTGTGTCAGGCCAGCCACGTGCACGCCGGCGATGCCGCCGCCGAAATCGAGACTGCCCGCCGCCGCCGCCGGATGCGCGTGGTCGTGATTGTGATGATGGTCATGGTGATGAGGCTCGTGGCCGTGATCATGATCGTGCGGGTGAGCGTGATCATGTCCGTGGGGATGCGCATGATCATGCGGGTGATCATGGTCGTGCGCGTGCCCGTGGGCATGGCCGGGATCCACGCTGCTGTCGCCGCATCCGCAAACCGTACACATCAATCGACCTCCAGTTCCTTGATCCGCAATTCGTCGCCCGCGGTGACCTGCAATTGATATCCGCCGCAATCCGGGCACGGCGCGCTGCGTTGCGCCAGCGGCACGGTCTTGCTGCAGCTCATGCACCAGGCCGCGCCCGAGACGCTGACGATCTCGAACCGCGCGTCGGCTGCGATGCCGCCATGCGCGACGGCGGAGAAGCAGAACCGCATCGCCTCCGGCTCGACATGGCTGAGCGCGCCGATCTCGACCCACACCGCGCGGACGCGGGCGAAGTGCTGGTCGCGCGCCTCGCGTTCGATGATCTCGATCATGCTTTCGCACAGCGCCATCTCATGCATCGGCGGCCTCGCGCAGATGCACGTCGAAGCCGACGCAGGGATCGAACGCCGCGACCAGCCGTTCGACCCGGCGGCGGTCGTCGTCAGTGGCGCGCAAGGCGTGGCCGGTGAGCGAGCGGGCGAGCGGGCCCCGCGGATGGAAATTCCATTCGGTCGGCGCGAGAATGTCGAACTGGCGGATCAGGCCGTTCGAATCCAGCGCGATGAGATGATGCAGCCGCCCGCGCGCGCATTCGACGGCGGCGAGGCCGAGGCCGTCACCGAGTCGCGTCGCCTGCATGATGTCCGCAACGTCGGAATGGCCGTTGCGCAAGGCGCGGAGCCGATCCGGCGTCGCGCGGATTTCGATCAGCCGCGCCAGCAGGCGGCCGGCGAGGCCGGTGCCATGAGACTGGATCAGCGGATGCATGGCTTGCCGGGCCAGCGAACCGGTTTCGGGCACGCGGCCGGCGATATGCGGACGCAAGGCGAAGGATGCGCCGTCGCGCAGGAGCTGTTCGCCGATCGCCTGGTCGTTGGAATCAGTGAGCGGATCGACAGCGCAAGCGCCGAACTCGGCCTCCTCGCCGAGCAGCGGCCTGTGCAACTCGGCGACCGGCGCGGCGCTGGCGAGCCAATCCCGGTAGGCGTCGGCGTCGTCGACGCATCCCGCCGGCAGGCCGAGCGCGTCGAGCCCGCGTTCGATCGCGTCGATCGCGTCGGCCTCCAGCAGTCCGGCCTGATCGAACCGCCGCGCCGCGGCGATTACATCGCGGAGCAGCGGCGCCCATGCCGGCAGCGCGTCGCCGGCGAGCGTGGTGATCGTGCCGCGCAGCAACTCCACCAGCCGTTCGGCCAGCACGGCGCTGGCCTGCGCGGCGGCGGTGTCCGCGAACACGTTTTCTCCGCGCGCGGCCGCCAGCGCATGGACCGCCGCGACACCCTGCGCCGCTGCGCATAAAGCAAATAGCCGCGGCGCCAACGCGACGACGGCCTCGCCGGACCGGCCCTGCGCGAGGCGGCTCATTCCGATCGGACGACGCCCGGTGATCTCGATCCGGGACACGTGGCCGCCGCTCAGCGCGACGCTGATGGTGATGCGGTCGTCGCGCGGGATGGCATTCATGGCCGCGACTCCGACAGGGCGCCGCGCAGGAAGCGACGGCGATCGAGCGCCACGGCAGGCGCGCCCGGCTGGCGCGCTGCCGGCTCAGGCTTTGGGTCTGCCGTGAAATTCGGATCGAGCACCGCGGCCAGCGCCGCGCGCGCGGTCGTCTCCGCCGCCTGCTGATCGGCGAAGCCGAACATCGGCGAGAACAGCGAGCAGCTTTCGACCGGGCCGAAGCCGTCGAGCAGGCCGATGGTGAAGTCCAGCACCCCGGCCGGCAGCGCGCGCGACACCACCGCGCCGTGCTGCGCATCGGCCGCACTGCCCGGGGCCGGAATCCGCACCAGATTCATGAACCATGGCGTCACCACGACGCCGATCGCGTCGTCGTCGGTCGCGCGGAATCCGATCGCGGCAACGCTCAGCGCCGGGTTGTAGACCGGCAGATCGCGCATCGCGGGTTCGGCTTCGCGATAGCGCGCGGCGAGCGCTTCGCCTGCCGCGCGGGCGCTCGCATCGCGATCGGGGCCGGGCTCAGCGGTCATCGTCCACCTTGAGGAATTTGCTCGGCGGCGCGTCGCAGGTCGGGCAGCACCAATCGTCGGGGAGCGCGGCGAACGGCGTGCCCGGATCGGCGCGGCCGAGCGTGTCGCCTTCGGCCGGGTCGTACACGGTCCAGCACACGCCGCATTCCATCCGGGCGCGCGGATCGGCTTCGACGCGGCCGAAATTCTCGAAGCTGGTCATGCGAAATACGCCTCGATGATCTCGCCGAGCCGTTCGGCTGAATCCTGAAAATCCTCGTCGGCGGCCCGCACCGCGGCCGGCACGTCGCCGATCTCGATGGTGTCGAGGATCGGCGTCTCCATCGCGTTGAGAAACTGCACCGACCAGACGTGACGCGCCCCGGTCGCCAGCACGCGGCAACTGCCGTAGCCGCGCGAGTAGAGCTGGATCGGACCGTTGCCGAGCGTCGATGCGAGATGCGCCATATCGGCCTCGCTCATCGGCAGCAGCGTGAAGTTGATGACATGCGACGGCGCGCTTGCGCGATGCGCCGCCATCCGCTGGCGGATCTCGGCCAGCACCGGCATCACGTTCATCGCGCCGGCCGGCGCCTCGCTGATCGCGATCTCGGCGGCGGGAAAGTCCTGCGCGGCGCGCGCGACGATTTCCGGGATGGTGCCGATCTCCAGATAGTCGAGCGCGAGCTGACCGGCTTCGCCCTCGATCCGCACCCGCCACAGCCCGGCGAGCACGGATTCCTGAATCTGCGCGACACGGCGATCCGGCAGCGCGACGATGCCCGAGACTTCGCCCTCGCCGAGAATGTCGCCGAGCAGGCCGCGCTCGTCGGCGTCGAGCTGATCGACCCGGATCAGCGTGGTCGGCGCGTCGGCGCGCTGCGCCACGAGCGCGGCCCGGAGCTGCGCCAGCAACTCGGCGAGTCGCGGACATTGCTGCATCAGTTCCGCGCCGCCGCGGGTGGCGAGCGCCGCGATCGTGCCCGCGCCGGTGAGGCTGCGCCGGGAGGCGTTGTCGTGGCCGAGCGGCAGCACGTGCATCTCGACGTCGTCGCTCTCGGCGACGCTGGTGTAGCCCACTCTCATGCCGGCTGCTCCTGCTGTGCGGCGCGGACTTCGTCGGCCAGCATGGCGCGGATGCGGGCGACGTAAGACGACCAGTCCTGGATCTTGGCGATTGCGCCGAGGTTTCGGCCGGGCCGCGCCAGCGCCAGCGCCGGGCAGACCAGAACGCCGAACCGCGGCATCAGCGCGCGCTCCGCGGCGGCGCCGATTTCAGCCGCGATCAGGCGGCCCGGAAACGCGGCGATCAGTTCGGGGAGGATGACGGCGATATCGGCGGCTTCAGGGAAGCGCGCGGCGTCGCCGCGAAAGAACAACACGCTGATCTTGCCGGATGCGGCCGTGATGAAGTCATCGACGGTGGTCTCATCGATGATCGGCAGCGCATCGGGGCGCGCAGCGGCGCACGTGAGCGGAGAGCCCATGTTTCCTCCCAGTCCCTATGTTTGTTTTTGTCGGTCGTGACTTGTTTTGAGCAAGCCACGTGCCAATCCGCTGTCAGCCCGAAATGTTAGCAAACCTACCGAGTATCTGTCGGCATGTTACCAATCGGGCAGCAGCTTTGGATCGAATGGAAACATTTTTGTCGGAGACCGGATAGTAGACTTCCAGATACCCGCCAGAGAGCGACCATCGCGACTCGCTCGCAACTATCAGTGCCGCTCGGTTCGCAGATGATCCGGCAGCTCCGGCTCGCGATCGATCAGATCGGCGAACAGATGTTCGAACGGACGCCCCTCCATCGCGGCGACGAGGCCGTCCAGCGCATCGTCGATCTGCCGCGCCTCCTCCGGATCGAGCCGGCGGACCGCGCTGTCGATGAACACCAGCACCTGATCGCCGACCGCGACCTCGCCGACCAGCGCGGTCGAGACCCGCCGCTGCTCGGCGCGGCGCTCGCACAAAGCGGTCGCGCCGTCGCTGCTGATCACGGTCATCGGCAGGCCGACGCACATCTGGTGTCCTTCGGTGTTAGAGCGGCAGCGCCAATGCGACGCCGGCCGCGGCGATCGCGCCGCCGGCCAGCTTGAGCGCCGGAGCGCGCGACAGCAGACCGCCGAAGGCGAGGCCTGCGCCATGCAGCAATGCGGTCGCGGTAATGAAACCGAGGCCGTAAGCGAGCGGCGACGCCATCGCCGGCATCTCGGCGCCGTGGGCAAAGCCGTGGAACAGGCCGAACAGCGCGACCACCGCGGCGGCGGCGATCGCCGGCACCCGCACCGAGGCTGCAACCAGCGCGCCCAGCGCGATCACCGACAAGCCGATCATCGGCTCGACCGCCGGGAGCGCGACGCCGGTCGCGCCACAGACCGCGCCGATTGTCATCAGCGCGATGAAGCTCGCGGGCACCAGCCAGCGCGCGCGACCGCCGAGCGACGCCGCCCACAGGCCGACCGCGACCATCGCCAGCAGATGGTCGGCGCCCAGCAAGGGATGCGCGAAGCCGGCGGCGGCGCCATCCGCCACCAACGGATGCACGCCGGTGTGCGCCTCGGCGAGGCCGGGCAGGCACAGCGCGAGGCTTGCGAGCGCGCCGGCGCGGATCAATCGGGTCATGACGTCACTCCTTCATTCATTGGCTGCGGCGCGCGGCGGATCGGCGTGCCGTTCATAGTTTAGCTGATCGATGTCGTGGCCGAGCAGGCCCTCGGCAGGATCGAGCGGAACCGCTCGCCGCGCAAGCGTCACGCCCCATTCGGCAAGAATGTCGCACGCCAGCGTCAGCGCGTCGGCGATCCGCGCGTTCACCGGCGCCGTCAACGCGCCGCCCCAATCCTCGAGATCCACCGGCTGGCAGCCGATCAGCGCCAGCCGTTTTGGCGCGGCGTCGAGCAAGTCCGCCGCGCTCAGCACCTCCTGAAAGCCGGTCTGATGCAGGCTCATCTTCTTGGCGCCGGTGAATTTCGGCACCTCGTCGCCATCGACGCGCTTCAGCGTCCCGGGCGGCAAGCCGTAGTCGATCGCATCGAACACCAGCAGATGATCATGCTCCTGCAGCAGGTTCACGAGATAGAGGCCCTGGGTGCCGCCATCGAGCACCGTGACGTTGTCCGGCGCGGTGAAGCCGCGATGGAATGCCTCCACCGCGCGCACGCCAAACCCTTCGTCGGCCCACAGGATGTTGCCGATGCCGAGCACGAGGACGCGGGGGGATGGCGATGGCGTCGGATGCACGGTCATGGCGTAGACGTCCTCAATGAAGACAATTGCAGCAGAGCTCTCTTCACCCTCCCCTGGAGGGGGAGGGTCGGCGGGTAGCGCGCGTAGCGCGGTGCCCACCGGGGTGGGGTGAGCCGCGGGCACGGCGGATGAACTCTTCGCCACCCCACCCCGCTCGCTGCGCGAGCGACCCTCCCCCTCCAGGGGAGGGTGAAGAGCTCGCAACTGGTGAGGCGGCGCGACCGTCACGGCCAGTCTCTTCGCTCTAATCCGGCAGATCGTCGCGGAACAGGCGCTCGCCGGACACGATCGACGAGATCATGCTCTGGCGGCTGAGGATGTCCTCGCGCACCGCGGCGTAGATGTGAACGACGACGAACACCACGATCGCCCACATCCCGAGATGATGCAGCGTATGCAGGGTCTGGCCATTCGGGAAAATCGCGAACATGAAGCCGAACAGCTTGTATTGCCAGCTGTCGATGCCGTGCCCTTCGGAGTACAGCGCCATGCCGCTGAGAATCATCAGCACCATGAACACCATGAAGGAGAACATCGCGACATGCGCCAGCGGGTTGTGGCCGATGTATTTTTTGGGATCGCGCACCAGGAACAGATACCATTTCAGCTCGTACAACATGCCCCACCACCAGGTCTTGTTGGTGATCGGCAGCCAGAAGATCTGCTTGGAATATTTGTTGCCGACGAACGCCCAGTACACCCGCAGCAGGAAGAACACGATCAGCGTCTGGCCGGCCGCGAAATGGGCGAAGCGGATATAGCCCATCTGAAACGAAGCGGAGGCCTCGCCCGGCACCGACGGCAACGGCGTGCCGATGAAATAGCCGGTGACGCACAGCACCACGATCAGCAGCGCGTTGACCCAGTGCCACAGCCGCACCGGGGCCTGATAGACATAGACGGTCTGCAGCGACCTCGCGCGTTCGCCGGCCGAGTCGAGCGCGCCCTGAACCCGTGCGATCTCCGTGGTCATCGTCTCCTCCTCCGGGTGGCGCTCAGCGCACGGTGACCTTGGTCATTTCCTGGCCGTCCTCGCTCATCACATGCGTCGAGCAGGCGAGGCAGGGATCGAACGAATGCAGCGTCCGCAGAATCTCCAGCGGTTGATTCGGATCGGCCATCGGGGTGTCGAGCAGCGACGCCTCGAACGCGCCGATGCCGCCCTTGGGATCACGCGGGCTGCCGTTCCAGGTGGTCGGCACCACCGCCTGGTAATTGTCGATCTTGCCGTCCTTGATCTTGACCCAGTGGCCGAGCGCGCCGCGCGGCGCCTCGGTGAAGCCGACGCCCTTGACGTCCTTCGCCCAGCTCTCCGGCTTCCATTTGTCGACATTGGCGGTGGCGCTGTCGCCGGCCTTCAGCGATGCGATCAGCTTGTCCTGGAAGTAACGCAGCTGACGCGCCGCCCACTGCGCCTCCAACGCCCGGGCCGCGGTGCGGCCGAGCGTCGAGAACAGCGCCGGCAGCGGCAGGCCGAGATCCTTCAGCAGCTTGTCGGTCGGCTCCTTGAACTCCGGCTTGTTCTGGGCGTAGCCGACGATGTAGCGCGCCAGCGGCCCGACCTCGACTGCGTTGCCCTTCCAGCGCGGCGATTTGATCCAGGAATATTTGGCGTCCTCGTCGAGCGCCTCGATCCGGGTCTTGGTGCCCTTGGATTTGGGACCGAGCTTGAAGTTCGGTTCGGTGACGCCGTCCCACGGATGCAGGCCCTTGGTCTCGTCGGGATATTTGTACCAGGAATGCGCGACGAACTCCTGCACCTGCGACGGATCGGTGAGATCGACCGGGAGAACCTCGGCGAGATTGCCGTTGATGATCGCGCCGCGCGGCAGCTTCAGTGACGACGCCGAATAGTCGTTGGCGTGCTCGGGGATATCGCCGTAGCTCAACACCGATTTCGAGGACAGCCCGCCACCGAAGGTCCAGTCCTTGTAGAACGAAGCGATCGCCTGGAGATCGGGCAGATAGACCTGCTCGGTGAACGTCACCATCTGGTCGATGATCGAGGAGACCAGATTGAGCCGCTCCATGTTGATCGCGCCGACCGCGCCGACGCCGTCGAGATTGATCGCGCAGGGCACGCCGCCGACCAGCCAGTTCGGATGCGGATTCTTGCCGCCGTAGATGGTGTGGATCTTCACCATCTCCTTCTGGAAATCCAGCGCTTCCAGATAATGCGCGACCGCCATCAGATTGGCTTCCGGCGGCAGCTTATAGGCCGGGTGGCCCCAATAGCCGTTCTTGAACGGGCCGAGCTGCCCGCTCTCGACGAATTTCTTCAGTCTCGTCTGCAGATCCTTGAAGTAACCCGGGCTCGACAGCGGCCACGACGAAATGCTCTGCGCCAGCGCCGAGGTCGCCTTCGGATCGGCCGAAAGCGCCGACACCACGTCGACCCAGTCGAGCGCGTGGAGGTGATAGAAGTGGACGATATGGTCGTGCACATACAGCGTGAGCTGCATGATGTTGCGGATGGTGTTGGCGTTTTCCGGGATCTTGATGTCGAGAGCGTTCTCCACCGCGCGCACCGAGGTCAGCGCGTGGGTGCCGGTGCAGACGCCGCAGATCCGCTGGGTGAAGGCCCAGGCGTCGCGCGGGTCGCGACCCTTCAGGATGATCTCGATGCCGCGCCACATCGTGCCGGTGGACACCGCGTTGCGGATGACGTTGGCGCTGTCGACATTGACCTCGACGCGCAGATGCCCCTCGATCCGGGTCACCGGATCGACGACGACGCGGCGGCCGCCATTGTCGAGCTTGAAGCCGTTGGGTGTCGTGACGTTGCTCATGATGCTGCTTTCCCCGACTTAAGCCGACGTACCGTTCGAACTGCCGCTGGACTTGCCGTTGCCGTCGCCGCCGGTCGGCACCTCCTTGCGCCGCGACAGGTTGCGAACGGTGGTCACCGCCGCATGCGCGGCGATGGCGGCGCCGACCACGCCGGCCGCCGTGGCGCCGATCTTGTCGGCGTTGGCTTCGATGCCGAACTGATTGATGGTGGTAAGACGCTCGTAGAACGGTCCCTGATCCCAGAAGCCGTCTTCCGAGCAGCCGATGCAGCCGTGGCCGGACTGGATCGGGAACGACACGCCGCCGTTCCAGCGCACCGTCGAGCACGCATTGTAGGTGGTCGGGCCCTTGCAGCCCATTTTGTACAGGCAATACCCCTTGCGCGCCGCATCGTCGTCCCACTCCTCGACGAACTGGCCGGCGTCGAAATGCGAGCGGCGATAGCATTTGTCGTGGATGCGCTGGGAGTAGAACATCTTCGGCCGACCCTGGCGGTCGAGCTCGGGCAGCTTGCCGAAAGTGGTGACGTAGGTGACGACGCCGGTCATCACTTCGGCGATCGGCGGACAGCCCGGCACCTTGATGATCGGCTTGTTCTTGATCACCTTGTCGATCGGAACGGCCTGGGTCGGGTTCGGCTTGGCGGCCTGCACGCATCCCCACGAGGCGCAGGCGCCCCAGGCGATCACCGCCATCGAATCGTCGGCCATTTCCTTCAGCTTCTCGACGAACGGCCGACCGCCGTCGATGCAGTACATCCCGTCCTCGTTCAGCGGCGGATTGCCTTCCACCGCGAGGATGTACTGGCCTTTGTACTTCGCGCGGGTTTCCTCGAGGATCGCCTCGGCCTGATGACCGGCGGCGGCCATGATGGTGTCGTCGTAGTCCAGCGAGATCATCGACAGCACGGCATCCTTGACCAGCGGATGCGCCGAGCGGATGAAGCTTTCCGAGCAGCAGGTGCATTCCAGCCCGTGCATCCAGATCACCGGGATGCGCGGCTTGGTCTCCAGCGCCTGCGCGATCTGGCTGGCGCCGATCGGCCCGAGCCCGAGGCTGGTCGCGGTGAGGCTGCAGAACTTGACGAAGCTGCGCCGGGTGATGCCCTGCCGCCTGATCACCTCGTAGAAGGTTTCGGTCTCTGCGCCCATGGTGGCTCCTCGGTGTCCTCGCCGCGCGCGAAGTCAGTTCAGCTTCGCGTTCAGGCTGAGATCGCAAGAACCATGCCAGCCGCAGCGTGCGCGCCGTCTTGAAGCTCAAGTCATTGAAAGCCCCGGTAAAGATACCAATGCTGCGCTGCACGCTGGCCGGCGTCACCGCGTATGCAGGTGATAACTCGGTTGCAGTGCTGACAAGCGCGTGACCGCAGGCGGTGATCGCGGCGCGATCAGTGTGCGGTGCACACCATGCAGGGATCGAACGAGCGGACGATGTGCTGGATCGCGACGGATCGCGCGCCCTCGTCCCCGACCGCGGTCCCGGCGAGCGCCTGTTCCAGCGGACCGGCGACGCCGTCGCGATCGCGCGGGGAGAAATTCCAGGTGGTCGGCGCGATGATCTGGTAGCGGCGGATGTTGTCGTCGGACAATTCAATCCAGTGGCCGAGACTGCCGCGCGCGGCTTCGATCAGGCCGATGCCGGCGCCCTCGCCGCGCCGCTCGGCGCGCTCCAGGAACGGCGCGCGCAGGTCCAGCCGCCGCGCCCAATCATGCATCGCGGCGGCGAGCCGCGCGGTCTCGATCAGCCGCGCGATCACCCGCACCGACACGTTCGGTCCCTGGCGTGCGAGCAGATCGCGGATCAGCGGATCGCCGTCGACCGCCTGCCGCGCGAGCGCGCCGACTTCGACCGGCCGCCCGGCGAGCCGCGGCGCCTTGCACCAGCTATAGCCCGCTTGCTTGTCGGCATCCGGATCGGTCTCGGCTTCCGACGGACGCAATGAGGTGTCGCGCATCGAGGCGCGCGCGACGTCTTCGGAGATGTCGTCCGGATCGAGCGGATGCGCCTGCGCAGTCGCGGGGTCGAACACGCCGGCGGCGAACAGCGGCGCGTCGCCGCCGTGATACGCGCCGTAGCTCATCAGCGGCAAGGCAATGCGGCCGAGCCGATCGAGCGCAAGATCGTCGGCGAGCGCGAGGAACCGGGCGAAATCGCCGCCGCGCCCTTCGCGCCATCGCTCCAGCGCCGCCGCGCTGTCGAGCGCCAGGACATTGTCGAGACTGTCGGCGAACACGATGCGTTCGAGCACGTCGCGCAGATCGCCGATGATCGACAGCAATTGCACGCGCTCGCCGAGGTCGATCGCGCGGGTGGTGCCGCCGGGCTGGAACGCCAGCGAATGCGGCCATTTGCCGGCGAGCAGGCCCATGATCTGCAGCAGCCGCGCCCGCGCCGGCAGCATCTGCTGCGCCGCGCTGCCTTGCACCGCCTTGAACCGCGTCGCGATGTCCGGATGCCATGGCCGCGCCGCATAGGCGTCGCGGGCGAAGTCGGGCATGAAGAACAGATAGAAATGCGTGAGGTGATCGGCGGCGTTCTCGGCCGCATGGGCGAGGTTTGCCGCCAGCACGCCGTTATCGGCGGCGCGGAGGCCGTCGACCGCACGCAACGCCGCCGCCGCGGCGAGCGATTGCGACACCGAGCAGATGCCGCAGATCCGCGGCGCCAGCGTCAGCGCATCGAGCGCCGGCCGTCCGCGCAGGATCTGCTCGAAGCCGCGATACAAAGGCGCTGTGACTTCCGCCGAGGTCACCACGCCGTCGTCGATGTCGAGCCGCACTTCGAGATCACCCTCGACGCGATTGAACGGGCCGACGGTGACGCGCCGGGTCATTTGCGGCGTCCGTGATCAGTGCGCGGCGGCACGATCACATGGTCGGCGGTCGCATTGGCGCGCACCCGTTTCGGCGTCGCCGATTTCGACAACGCGGCCAGCGCCACGAACCACGCCTTCGGCATGTCGAGCGGCAGGCCGACCGGAATGCCACCGAGCTTGGCGGTCTCCATGAAGTTCTGCGATGCCTCGAAGCCGGGCGACGTACACGCGATGCAGGCGCCGCCGCCGCTGGTGCAGGAGCCGCCGCCGTTCCAGCCGCGCTGGTTGCAGTCGCCGACCGCCTGGGTCGCCTTGCAGCCGAGATGCTCCATCAGGCAGCCTTGCTGCGACAGCGTCTCGGCGCTGGCCTTGAACTCGTAATACTCGTTGCGGGCGCAGCCGTGATGCGCGAGGTGATCGGCGTAGAATCGCGGCCGGCCGAAGCTGTCGAGCGCTTCGCTGTCGAAACCGCCGAGCGCCAGCGCCGCCAGTGTTTCGGCAATCCAGCCCGGATGCGGCGCGCAGCCGGCGATGTTGATCACCGGCAGGCCGGCGCGGGATCGAAACGCCGCGCCGAGCACGCCGCCTGCTTCCACGCCCGCAAACTGCAGGCCGCTGGCGTCGGTGGGATTGCTGCCGGCCATCGGCACGCCGCCGAATGCAGCGCAACTCCCGGCCGCGACGACGTAGTTCGCGCAGGGCGCGAGCGCGCGGACCCAATGCAGCATCGCGCGATGGGTGCCGCCGAGCATGTTGAAGCGGCCGGTGCCGTTCGGCCCGCGCAGTACCGCGCCTTCCAGCACCAGCGCGTCGAGCCGCTGCGTGCCGTCCGCCACGCGCTCGAAGATCGCGACTGCCTCGTCCCCGGTCGCCTCGCTCAGCGACGGGTGCCAGATCAGGTCGATACCGAAACGGGCGAGGTCGGCGAACCAGCCGGAGTGGCCGTTGTCGAGCGCCGCCATGGTGCAGCCGCCGCAGCTCGCGCCCTGCAGCCACAGCACATTGAACCGCTCCATGCCCGCGGCCTCCCGCTTTGGTCGTCTCGCTCTGCGCGACGGCCGACTAAAGCCAGTTTCATCCGGCGCCGCAAGCAACGCGTTGGGATGAGACGACCGAGCGGAGGTGGTTTGCGCTGCGGCGAAAACCGTCAGTGATCGGCGAAGATCCGGTAGCGCTGCGGCTGCAGGCCGATCCGGTCGCCGACCTTGAGCGAATGGTCGCGCGGCGCGTCGATCTCGACCAGCATGTCGCCGTCGACGCCCTGCAGCAGGATATCGGCGCGCTGCATCGGGCCGAACGCGCGCACCGACCTGACCGCGCCTTCGAACACGCCGCTGCCGCTCGGCCCCACCGCGATGTCGTGGCGGCGAACGAACAGCTTCGACGGACCACCCCCGGTCTCGGGCGGCGCGAGATCGAGCACGCGGTCGCCGAGTTGAACCCGCCCGTCGCGGACCTCGACCGGCAGTACGATGGATTCGCCGATGAAGCTGTGCACGAAGGCGGAGGCGGGGCGCTCATAGACGTCGCCCGGCGAGCCGATCTGTTCGATCTTGCCCTTGTCCATCACTACCACCCGGTTGGCGACTTCGAGCGCCTCCTCCTGATCGTGGGTGACGAAGATCGAGGTGACGTGGATTTCCTCGTGCAGATTGCGCAGCCAGGCGCGCAGCTCCTTGCGGACCTTGGCGTCGAGCGCGCCGAACGGCTCGTCGAGCAGCAGGATGCGCGGCTCGATCGCCAGCGCGCGGGCCAGCGCGATACGCTGGCGCTGGCCACCTGAGAGCTGGTTGGGATAGCGGTCGGCCAGCCAGCCGAGTTGCACCAGATCGAGCAGATCGCCGACACGCTTCCTGATCTCCGCCTCGCTCCTGCGGATCCTGCGCGGCTGGACCCGCAACCCGAAGGCGACGTTCTCGAACACACTCATGTGCCGGAACAGCGCGTAGTGCTGGAACACGAAGCCGACATGCCGCTCGGCCGCGCCGCGCGCCAGCGCGTCCTCGCCGTCGAACGCGATCGAGCCGGCGTCGGGCCATTCCAGCCCGGCGATGATCCGCAGCAGCGTGGTCTTGCCGGAGCCGCTTGGGCCGAGCAGCGCCATCAGCTCGCCGGTCTCGACCCGCAGGTCGACATTGTCGAGCGCGCGGAAGCTGCCGAATTCCTTGACGATATTGCGGACTTCAATGGTCATCGGTGTGCAGCCCTTCCTCGATACGGCCTTCCAGTACGGTCTTCACGATCAACGTCACGAGCGCGAGCAGCGCCAGCAGCGAGGCGATCGCGAAGGCCGCGACCATCTGATACTCGTTATACAGAATCTCGACCAGCAGCGGCATGGTGTTGGTTTCGCCGCGGATATGGCCCGACACCACCGACACCGCGCCGAATTCACCCATGGCACGGGCGTTGCAGAGCAGCACGCCGTAGAGCAGGCCCCATTTGATATTGGGCAAAGTGACGCGCCAGAACGTCGTCCAGCCGCCGGCGCCGAGCGAGATCGCCGCCTCTTCCTCCTGCGCGCCCTGTTCCTGCATCAGCGGGATCAGTTCGCGCGCGACGAAGGGAAAGGTGACGAAGGTGGTGGCGAGCACGATCGCCGGCACCGCGAACAGGATCTGCACGTCGTGGGACATCAGCCACGGGCCGACAAAGCCCTGCGCGCCGAACAGCAGCACGAACACCAGGCCGGAGATCACCGGGCTGACCGAGAACGGCAGATCGATCAGCGTGATGAGAAGGGTCTTGCCGGGAAATTCGAACTTCGCGATCGCCCACGCCGCGATCACGCCGAACACCAGGTTGAGCCCGACGGAAATGCCGGCCGCGATCAGCGTCAGCTTGATCGCCGACAGCGCTTCCGCATCGGCGAGCGCCGACAGATAGAATCCGACGCCCTTCGACAGGGCCTCCGAGAACACCAGGATCAGCGGCAGCACCACGAACAGGGTGAGAAAGCCGATGGCGAAGCCGATGATCAGCAGCCGCACCCAAGCCGGCTCGGTATGCGCCGGGCGGCGCACGGCCGTTGCATCGCTCCCGACCGCGGCGACCGGCTTGCGGGCGGAACGCCTTACAGGGGTTGTTGCGACCAAGGTCATGGCGTCACGCCACTGCCAGCGACCGGGTCTGCGCCCAGTGCTGGATCCGATTCAGAACGAAGATGATCAGGAAGGAGAAGATTAGCATCACCACCGCGATCGCGGTGGCGTCAGCATAGCGGAATTCCGCCAGCCTGATCACGATCAGCAGCGGCGCGATCTCCGACACGTTGGGCAGATTGCCGGCGATGAAGATCACCGAGCCGTATTCGCCGACGGCACGGGCGAAAGCGAGCGCGAAGCCGGTCAGCGCCGCGGGGGCGAGCGACGGCAGGATGACGCGGCGGATCGTCTGCCAGCGCGATGCGCCGAGGCACTCGGCCGCCTCCTCGAGTTCGACATCGAGGTCGATCAGCACCGGCTGCACCGTGCGCACCACGAACGGGATGCCGATGAAGATCATCGCGATAAAAATGCCGAGCGGCGTGAACGCCACCTTGATGCCGAGCTCGGCGAGCGGCGCGCCGAGCCAGCCCTTCTGCGCGAACAGCGCCGTCAGCGCGATGCCGGCGACCGCCGTCGGCAGCGCGAACGGGATATCGACGATAGCGTCGAAGATCCGTCGACCGGGAAACCGATAGCGTACCAGCGCCCAGACGATCAGCAGCCCCGCCACCAGATTGACCGCCGCCGCCGCGAAGGCCAGTCCGAACGAGATCTTCAGCGCGTGCAGCGTGCGCGGCGCCGTCACCGTGGCGAAGAATTCGGAAGGGCTGAGTTCGGCCGTCTTCACGAACAACCCCGCCAGCGGGATCAGGATCATGAGCGACAGCCACATGATGGTCAGGCCCATCGTCAGGCCGAACCCCGGCAACGACCGTCTGGAAACCGCGCTCACATCCACCCCCTTCAACTCCTCACCGCGCCGGACACCCGGCGCGGCGCATTTCGGCGCCGTCCCTAGTTCTTGTAGATCTTGTCGAACACACCGTTTTCGGCGAAGTGCTCGGCCTGCGCCTTGGTCCAGCCTCCGAATGCATCGTCGATCGTGAACAGGTCGACCTTGGCGAACGAGCCTTCATACGTCTTGGCGACCTCCGGGTCGCGCGGACGGTAGAAGTTCCGTGCGGCAATTTCCTGACCGTCCTTGCTGTAGAGATATTTCAGATAGGCCTCGGCCGCGGCCCGGGTTCCCTTCTTGTCGACGACGGTATCGACGATCGTCACCGGCGGCTCGGCCAGGATCGACACTGACGGGGCAACGATCTCGAACTTGTCCTTGCCGAATTCCTTGACCGCAAGATACGCCTCGTTCTCCCACGCCAGCAATACGTCGCCGACGCCGCGCTCGACGAAGGTGACGGTCGAACCGCGCGCGCCGGTATCGAGCACCGGAACGTTCTTGTAGAGCTTGCCGACAAATTCACGCGCCGCCTCGGCGGAGCCCAGCTTCTTCTCGGCATAGCCCCAGGCCGCAAGATAGTTCCAACGCGCGCCGCCCGAGGTCTTCGGGTTCGGCGTCACGACACTGACGCCGGACTTGATCAGATCGTCCCAGTCCTTGATGCCTTTCGGATTGCCTTTGCGCACCAGGAACACGATGGTCGAGGTGTAGGGCGACGCATTCTGCGGCAGCCGCTTCTGCCAATCCTTCGACAGCAGCCCCTTATTGGCGATCGCATCGATGTCATAGGCGAGCGCCAGCGTGACGACGTCGGCCTGCAGCCCGTCGATCACCGAGCGCGCCTGCGAGCCCGAGCCGCCATGCGACTGCTTGATCTCGACGCTCTTGCCGAACTCTTTTTGATGCGCGGCGGCAAACGACTTGTTGAACGCGGCATAGAGTTCGCGGGTCGGATCGTACGACACGTTGAGCAACGAAACGTCGGCGGCGTGCGCGGACGTCGCAACCAGAAGTCCGGCGAGCAGAGGAATTATTCGGCGAAACATATCAATTCTCCATGGTCCGGACGAAGCGTGTGTCGTCGACAGCGGAGCTGCGAAACTCCAGAACAAACCCGATCAAGTCAACGAAACCGCATTTCAATGTTCGCCGTGTCGCAACAGCAATCTGCTACGAAGTCTTCATCGTGTGGATACCGCATTCCGTCTTGCCTCTGCCTTGCCAGCGTCCGGAGCGCGTATCCGCTTCCGAATCCGCCCGACTGGTGCACGGCATACAGCCGACCGAGAGAAATCCAGACGCAAGTAATGGATGCGGTGGCAGCTTGCCGAGCGTGTAGATCGCGGCGACCTCTTCGCGCGAGACGTTGGCGAACGGATTGAACTTCAGGCGGACGCCGTCGGCCTCGACGACGGGGATCTCGGCGCGCGCGCCGCCCTGGAAGCGCTTGCGGCCGTTGAGCCACGCGGCGAACGGCGACAGCGCGCGGCGCAGCGGCTCGACCTTGCGGATGAAGCAGCATTTGTCCGGATCGGAGAACCACAATTCGCGCGCCGGATCGTCGCGGTCGAGATCGGCGTCGGGCGGCCTGATCGAACGGACGTCGCGCAGTCCCAACTGATCGATCAGCGTGTCACGGTAAGCCAGCGTCTCGTCGAACAGCCAGCCGGTATCGAGAAAGATCACCGGGATCGCCGGATCGACGTCGGCCATCACCTTCAACAGCGCCGCCGACTCGGTGCCGAACGACGACACCAGCGCAAGTCGGTCGCGGCCGACCTCGCGCAGCGCCGCCGCGATGACCTCGGGCGGCGACGCGGTGCGGAGCGCTGCATCGAGCTCGCGCGCACGCTCGGCCGGCTCATTCGCTGGCTGTGACTTCGCCGATGGCGACAACGGCTGCGCCCATTCACTCATCGTTGTGACGTCCTGTTCGCGGCGACGATCCCCAAAGAGGAAAAAGCGGCCGCCCGCGCTTCTCTGGATTGAAGAAGGATTGACTAGAATTATTTTCTATCTATGTATCTTACAAGTCAGATCGTTAGAAAATTATTCTTTCTTATGATCATATCGGACGTAGAAATTCTATCTCCTTTCAACGCGCGGCAGAGATGTTCGTTCTCCTGACGACAATGGCGACCCCCCTGGCTGCGCAACACGACCGCCCCGGAGCGATCCGGGACCGCTTTTCCCGGAGCCCGTGAATGACCCAAGCCGTACGCCAAGCCGTCTCCCCCGATCCGGCGCCGTTGTCGGATCTCGAACTGCGCGAGCAACTCCGGCCGATGGATCACCTCGACGCGCTGGAAGCGCAGAGCATCTACATTTTCCGTGAAGGTTTCGCGCGGCTGAAAAAACTGGCGCTGCTGTGGTCGCTCGGCAAAGACTCCAACGTGATGATCTGGCTGGCGCGCAAGGCGTTCTTCGGCCGCGTCCCGTTCCCCGCGCTGCACGTCGACACCGGCAAGAAATTTCCGGAGATGTACGCGTTCCGCGATCAGTACTCCAAGGAATGGGAGCTCGACCTGCGCGTCGATCCCTGCCCGCCGATCGACAGCGTCGATCCCACCCTGCCGCCGGCGGCGCGTTCGGCGGCGCGCAAGACCGAGGGGCTGAAGCTCGCACTCGCCAAATACGGCTTCGACGGACTGATCGCCGGCATCCGCCGCGATGAGGAAGCGACGCGCGCGAAAGAGCGCGTGTTCTCGCCGCGCGGCACCGAGGGCGGATGGGACGTGCGCGATCAGCCGCCGGAATTCTGGGATCAGTTCAACGCCTCGCCGCCGCCCGGCGCTCACTTGCGTATCCACCCGATCCTGCATTGGACCGAGGCCGATATCTGGGCCTACACCAAACGCGAGAACATCCCGATCATTCCGCTGTATCTCGCGCAGAACGGCAAGCGCTATCGCTCGCTGGGCGACCAGGACATCACCTTTCCGGTGGCGTCGAACGCCTCTTCGATCGACGAAATCCTGCACGAATTGCAGACCACCAAGGTGCCGGAGCGCGCCGGCCGCGCGCTCGATCACGAGACCGAAGACGCCTTCGAGCGGCTTCGCGTCGCCGGCTATCTGTGAGCCGCGGTTTCGGACCGTGTAGTTTCGGACCCTGTGATTTCGGACCCTGCAATTTCGGACAACGTGATATCGGACAATGAGTGACGCCATGACCATCGCCGTCCCGCCTTCCACGCTCGCCACGCCGAACGGTACCACACGTCCGCAGGTCCGCATCGTCATCGTCGGCCATGTCGACCATGGCAAATCGACGCTGGTCGGCCGCTTGCTGCACGAGACCGGCTCGCTGCCCGAGGGCAAGCTCGACATGCTGAAGGCGGTCAGCGCCCGGCGCGGAATGCCGTTCGAGTGGTCGTTTTTGCTCGACGCGCTGCAGACCGAACGCGATCAGGGCATCACCATCGACACCACCCAGATCAGCTTCCGTACCCGCTCGCGCGACGTGGTGCTGATCGACGCGCCCGGCCACGCGGAATTTTTGCGCAACATGATCACCGGCGCCTCACAGGCCGACGGCGCGGTGCTGATCATCGACGCGCTGGAAGGTGTCCGCGACCAGACAAGGCGGCACGGCTATTTGCTGCAGCTGCTCGGCATCAAGCAGGTCGCCGTGGTGGTCAACAAGATGGACCGCGTCGATTTTTCGGCGGCGCGCTTCACTGATATCAGCGACGAGATCACCGCCCATCTCACCTCGCTCGGCGTCACGCCGACCGCGGTGATTCCGATTTCGGCGCGCGACGGCGACGGCGTCGCCGAGCGGACGACGAACATCGCCTGGTACGACGGCCCGACCGTGGTCGAGGCGCTCGATACGCTGACGCCGTCGCAGCCGCTCGATCAGCTCGCCCTGCGGCTGCCGGTGCAGGCGATCTACAAATTCGACGACCGCCGGATCGTCGCCGGCCGCATCGAGTCCGGCCGGCTGCAAGCCGGCGACGACATCGTCATCATGCCGGCCGGCAAGATCGCCAGGATCAAGACGGTCGAGAGCTGGCCGGTGACGCCGGTGTCGGGGCCGCAGGGCGCCGGCCGCTCGGTCGGCATCACGCTCGACCGCGAATTGTTCATCGAGCGCGGCGACGTGATCGGCCATGTCGGCGCGGCGCCGCGCGACACGCGGCGGCTGCGCGCGCGGATCTTCTGGCTGCACGATCAGCCGCTGACCGCAGGCGCCACGCTGCTGGTGCGGCTCGGCACCCGCGAGACCCGCGCCACCGTGGTGGCGATCGAGAAGGCGGTCGATCCTGGCGATCTCGAAAGCGTCGAGGCCAAGGCGATCGCGCGCAATCATGTCGGCGAGATTGATCTGTCGCTGGCGCAGCCGGTGGCCGCCGATCACGCGGACGAATTCCCGCGCACCGGGCGGCTGGTGGTCGAAGTCGGCGGCCGGATCGCCGGCGGCGGACTGGTGCTCAGCGTCGACTCCGGCCAGCGCGCCGCCACGGCCGACATCGTGCCGGTGGAATCGGCGCTCCGGCCGGACGAGCGCGCCGCGCGCTTTCGCCATGGCGGCGCGGTGCTGTGGTTCACCGGCCTGCCCGGCTCCGGCAAATCGACGCTCGCCAAGGCGCTGGAGCGCCGGCTGTTCGATCGCGGCGGCTCGCCGATCCTGCTCGACGGCGATACGCTGCGCGCCGGGCTCAACAGCGATCTCGGCTTTTCGCCGCAGGATCGCAGCGAGAACATCCGCCGCCTCGCCGAAATCGCCGCGCATCTCGCCGCCAACGGCCACATCGCGATCGTCGCCGCGGTGTCACCCGCGCTCGACGACCGCGCCGCCGCTCGCCGCATTGCCGGCGACCGCTTCCGCGAGATCCACGTCGCGACGCCGGCCGAAGTGTGCGAGCGCCGCGATCCGAAGGGACACTACGCGAAGGCGCGCGCGGGCGGGTTGCAGAATTTCACCGGAATCGGCAACGACTATCAACCACCCACCGCGAGCGAACTCGTGATCGACACCTCGGCGCAAACGGTGGCGGAAGCGGCCGACAAGGTCGAGGCGATGCTGGCGGCCAGCGGCGTGCTGTTCGACGAACTGGTCGATCTTGCCGCAAATATCTGATCGCGGCGCCTCGCCGCGGCAGCAGAAACTTGCCGGCCACAACCGGAAATGAAAATGGCTTGATCAGCGGCGGTCTCGTATCGTCTTATGGTTTCGCTCACTTCACAGCATCACGCCAGGAGACCGCATGGCCTTGTCGCGCTTCGAGATCAACCGCCGGACCGTCCTGCTGACGTCGGCCGCCATCGCCGCCAATGTACTCAATCCGATGCGGGCGTTCGCGCAGGAGACGCCGCGCAAGGGCGGGGTGTTCAACGTGCATTACGGCGCGGAGCAACGCCAGCTCAACCCCAGCTTGCAGGCATCGACCGGCGTGTACATCATCGGCGGCAAGATCCAGGAGCCGCTGGTCGATCTCGACGCCGCCGGCAATCCGGTCGGCGTGCTGGCGGAGAGCTGGGAATCGACGCCGGACGGCAAGACGATCACTTTCAAGTTGCGCAAGGGCGTCGTCTGGCACGACGGCAAGCCGTTCACCTCCGAGGACGTCGCCTTCACCGCGCTGAACATGTGGAAGAAGATCCTCAACTACGGATCGACGCTGCAGCTGTTCCTCACCGCGGTCGACACCCCCGATCCGCAGACTGCGATCTTCCGTTACGAGCGGCCGATGCCGCTCAATTTGCTGCTGCGCGCGCTGCCGGACCTCGGTTACGTCTCGCCCAAGCACATCTACGAGACCGGCGACATCCGCCAGAACCCGGTCAATCTCGCGCCGATCGGCACCGGCCCGTTCAAGTTCAACAAATACGAGCGCGGCCAGTACATCATCGCCGACCGCAACGACAATTACTGGCGGCCGAATGCGCCCTATCTCGACCGCATCGTCTGGCGGGTGATCACCGACCGCGCCGCGGCGGCGGCGCAGCTCGAAGCCGGCAGCCTGCATCTCAGCCCGTTCTCGGGCCTGACGATTTCCGACATGGCGCGGCTCGGCAAGGACAAGCGCTTCATCGTCTCGACCAAGGGCAACGAGGGCAACGCCCGCACCAACACGCTGGAGTTCAACTTCCGCCGCAAGGAGCTGTCGGACATCCGCGTCCGCCAAGCGATCGCGCACGCGATCAACGTGCCGTTCTTCATCGAGAATTTCCTCGGCGACTTCGCCAGGCTCGGCACCGGGCCGATCCCCTCGACCTCGACCGATTTCTATCCCGGCCCGAACACGCCGCAATACGCTTACGACAAGAAGAAGGCGATCGCGCTGCTCGACGAGGCCGGGCTGAAGCCCGCAGGCGGCGGCACCCGCCTCTCGCTGCGGCTGTTGCCGGCGCCGTGGGGTGAGGACATCTCGCTGTGGGCGACCTTCATCCAGCAATCCCTGTCGGAGATCGGCGTCCAGGTCGAGATCGTGCGCAACGATGGCGGCGGCTTCCTCAAGCAGGTCTATGACGAACACGCCTTCGACCTCGCCACCGGCTGGCACCAGTATCGCAACGATCCAGCGGTCTCGACCACGGTGTGGTATCGCTCCGGCCAGCCCAAGGGCGCGCCGTGGACTAATCAGTGGGGCTGGGAAGACGCCACCACCGACAAGATCATCGATAACGCCGCCACCGAGGTCGATCCCGTCAAGCGCAAGGCGCTGTATGCCGATTTCGTCACCCGCGCCAACACCGAACTGCCGATCTGGATGCCGATCGAGCAATTGTTCGTCACGGTGATCTCCGCCAAGGCGCGCAATCACTCCAACAATCCGCGCTGGGCGTCATCGACCTGGCATGATCTTTGGCTGGCCGAATAGCGCCAACTCAGCCAAGATGAGCGCATGCGTATCCTGAGCCTCGCGGGGCGGCGGCTCGCCGCCTCGATCCCGACCTTGTTTCTGATCCTGATCGGCATCTTCGTGCTGCTGCAATTCGCGCCCGGCGACACCGTGGACGCGATGATGGCGCAGATGGGTGGCGGCGACGCCGCGACCGCGCGCGAGCTGCGGCAGTTCTACGGGCTCGACCTGTCGGTCCCGATGCAGCTCGGCAACTATCTGTGGCGGCTGGTGCGGTTCGATCTCGGCTTCTCGTCGATCTACGGCAAGCCGGTCGCCACCGTGATCCTGGAGCGGCTGCCGCCGACGCTGTTGCTGATGACCGCGTCGCTGTCGTTCGCGTTCTTCGCCGGCCTGGTGCTCGGCGTGATTGCGGCGCGCGGCGTCAACAAATGGCCCGACACGCTGATCTCGACGCTCGGCCTGATTTTCTACGCGACGCCGTCGTTCTGGTTCGGGCTGATGGCGATCGTGGTGTTCTCGGTCTATCTGCAATGGCTGCCGGCCGGCGGCTTCGAGGACATCGGCGCCGCCTCGACCGGCCTCGCGCGGACGCTCGACATCGCCAGCCATCTGGTGCTGCCGACGCTGACGCTCGGACTGATCTTTCTGGCGATCTATCTGCGGATCATGCGGGCGTCGATGCTGGAGGTGCTGAACCTCGATTTCGTCCGTACCGCGCGCGCCAAGGGGCTCGACGAGACCCGCATCGTCGTCCGCCACGTGCTGCGCAACGCGCTGTTACCGATGGTGACGCTGATCGGACTGCAGGCCGGCACCATGCTGGGCGGCTCGGTGGTGGTCGAGAGCGTGTTCTCGCTGCCCGGCCTCGGCCGGCTTGCTTATGAATCGGTGGTGCAGCGCGACCTCAACACTTTGCTCGGCATCGTGTTCGTCTCGGCGCTGCTGGTGATCGCCGTCAATTTTCTGGTCGACCTGCTCTATGCGCGGCTCGACCCGCGCATCTCCGCCGGGGCCTGAAGCGATGGATGCGATCAAGCGCTATTTCCGCAGCCCCGCCGCCATCGTCGGATTGATCTTGCTATTGCTGGTGATCGGGATGGCGATCAGCGCCGGCTGGTTGTATCCGCGGGATCCGTTGTCGCTCGCCGGCCGGCCGCTGATCTGGCCGTTCTCGAATCCGCGCTTCCTGCTCGGCACCGACAATTCCGGCCGCGACATCGCCGCGCAGATTTTCCACGGCGCACGGATCGCGCTCTTGATCGGCGGCGCGGCGACCGCGATCGCGGTGCTGATCGGCGTGCTGATCGGCGCCTTCGCCGGCTATTTCGGCGGATGGATCGACACCGTGCTGATGCGGATCACCGAGGCGTTCCAGATCCTGCCGAACTTCGTGCTGCTGCTGGTGCTGGTCGCGGTGTTCGGCTCGACGCTGACCACGGTGACGATCGCGGTCGGCATCGTGTCGTGGCCGGCGCCGGCGCGGCTGACCCGCGCCGAATTCCTGTCGCTGCGCAACCGCGAATTCGTCCAGGCCGGACGCACCCTCGGGATGAAGGATTTGCAACTGATCCTCGGCGAGATCCTGCCCAACGCGCTGCCGCCGGTGATCGTCTATGCCAGCGTGGTGATGGCGGTCGCGATCCTGCTGGAGAGCGCGCTGGCGTTTCTGCGACTGTCCGATCCCAACGTCGCATCGTGGGGCAATCTGATCGGGCTCGGCCGCGACGTGCTGCGCGTGCAGTGGTACGTCGCCGCGATCCCGGGTCTCGCGATCCTGATCACCGTGCTGGCGGTGTCGCTGGTCGGCCAGGGCCTCAACGACGCGCTCAATCCGAGGCTGAAGGGACGATGACGGAGACCAAGCCCGCCGTCCTGACGCTCGACCGGCTCAGCGTGCGACTGCCCGGAGGCGCTGATCGCGCGCACGCGGTGCGCGATGCGTCGCTGACAATCGCCGCCGATGAAATTCTCTGCGTGGTCGGCGAGTCCGGCTCCGGCAAATCGATCATGGCGAACGCGGTGATGCAGCTGTTGCCGGGCGGCGTCGCGCTCGACGGCGGACGCGTGCTGTTCGAGGGCCGCGACCTGGCGCAGGCCAGCGCAGCGGAGATGCGCAGCGTGCGCGGCGCCGGCATCGCGATGGTGTTCCAGGAGCCGATGACCGCGCTCAATCCGCTGCGCAGCATCGGCGACCAGATCGGCGAGATGTTCCGCATCCACACAAGGCTGTCGAAGCAGGAGATCCGCGCCAAGGTGCTGGCGCTGCTCGAAGACGTCCGGATTCCCGATCCGCCGCGCACCGCCGACGCCTATCCGCACGAGCTGTCGGGCGGCCAGCGCCAGCGCGCGATGATCGCGATGGCGCTGGCGCTCGACCCTAAATTGTTGATCGCCGACGAGCCGACCACCGCGCTCGACGTCACCACGCAGGCGCAGATCCTGACGCTGATCCGCGAATTGCAGCATCGCCGCAACACCGCGGTGCTGTTCATCACCCATGATTTCGGCGTGGTCGCCGAAATCGCCGATCGGGTCGCGGTGATGCAACGCGGCGTCATCGTCGAACAGGGCGCGGCCGACGCCGTGCTGCATCGTCCGCAACATCCCTACACACGGAAACTGATCGCGGCGGTGCCGCCGCTGACCGCGCCGCCGCCGCGGCCGATCTCGACCGAGACCATCCTCGACATCGCCGACGTCACCAAGACCTTCCGCACCGGCGGCTTTCTCGGCCGCGGCGCGCGCGTTACGCATGCGGTGAAGTCGGTGTCGCTGAAGCTGCCGCGCGGCGCCACGCTCGGCATCGTCGGCGAAAGCGGCTCCGGCAAGTCGACGCTGGCGCGCTGCATCATCCGGCTGCTCGATCCCGACGGCGGCTCGATCCTGCTCGAGGGCCGCGACTGGGCGACAATGCCGCGCGAGCAGGTGCGCCGCGAGACCCGGCATATGCAGATGGTGTTTCAGGACCCGTTCGCCTCACTCAATCCGCGGCACAAGGCCGAGGAGCTGGTGGCGCAGGGGCCGATCATCCACGGCACGCCGCGCGCGCAGGCGATCAGGGAAGCGCGCGAGCTGTTCGCGCTGGTCGGGCTCGATCCCGCGTCCGGCGACCGGCTGCCGCACGAATTCTCCGGCGGCCAGCGGCAGCGGATCGGGCTGGCGCGGGCGCTGGCGCTGAAGCCGGACGTGCTGATCGCCGACGAGGCGGTGTCGGCGCTCGACGTCTCGGTGCAGGCGCAGGTGCTGAAGCTGCTCGCGGATTTGCGCGAGCGGCTCGGCCTGTCGATCGTCTTCATCACCCACGATCTGCGCGTGGCGGCGCAGATCTGCGATCTCGTCGCGGTGATGAAGGACGGCGAAGTGGTCGAGCATGGCCCCGCCGGCGAGGTGTTCAACGCGCCGCAGCATCCGTATACGCAGGCCCTGCTCGCCTCGATTCCCGGCGGCGATTTGGCGCGGAGTCATCCGGTCGAGCCGGTCGAGGCCTGAGCGCTCTCGACTTGTTACTCCGTCGTCATCCTGCAGGATGACGCTGCGTGAGAGGCGAAGGCCTTTGACAAGAAGGCTGGACCGACTACGCGATCTCCTTGCTGTCTCGATGCCGGTACAGCACCATCATCAGCGGCGCGAACGGGCGCAGCAGTTCGTTCGCCGGGATCGGGGTCGGCTCGGTGAAGGGCAGCGCCAATTCGTTGTCGGGCACACCGCGCACCGCCTTCGACAGCTCGTCGCCGAGCGCGATCGACAGCGCGACGCCGCGGCCGTTGCAGCCGGTCCAGCCATAGGCATTGGGACCGAGGCGATGGATGTGCGGCAGGTAGTCGGTCGTCATGCCGATGAAGCCGTTCCAGACATAGTCGAACTTCACCTCGCCGATCTGCGGCCACAGACCTTGCAGCCGCTTGCCGACCCGCGCCTTCAGCGTCGCGGCCTGATTGAACGGCCGGATGATCGCGCCGCCGGTGACGAAGCGGTTGCGCGCATCGAAGCGGCCGAAGATCAGCTCGCCATGGGTGTCGGACATCGCCTGACGGCCCGGGATCATGCTCTTGCGCACATTGTCGCCGAGCGGCTGCGTCGCCATCTGCCACGATCGCACCGGCATCACTTCGCCGGCGAGCGACGGCGCCAGCGTTTTCGAGAATTCACCGGTGTAGGCGTTGCTGGCGACCACCAGCGCGCGACTACTGATTTCGCCCTGCGCGGTTTTGACGATCCAGCGATCGCCGCGCCGCTCGATGCTCAGCGCCGGCGAGCGCGCGAAAATACGCCCGCCCTGCGCCAGCACGGCGCGCGCCAGCCCGCGCGCCAATGCGAGCGGATTGATGTGGCCGCCGGTCCTGTTCCAGAAGCCGCCGAACCAGGCGTCGGAGCCGAGCATCTCGCGGGTCTGGTCACGCGACAGCAACTCGACCGGCGCGCCGAATTTCGACCATTGCCGGACGCGGCGTTCGGCGATCTTGATCCGGCCGGGCGAATGCACCGGCTGCACCCAGCCGTTCTGCTCCTGCTCGGCGTCGATGGCGTGGCGCTTGGCGACATCGAACAGGATCGAGGCGCTGTCACGGATCAGCCCGACCAGCCGCTCGCCGGCGGCGCCGTGCTTGGCGACGATGTCTTCGGGATCCGGCCGCGACAGCGTCGGGATCACCTGGCCGTTGTTGCGGCCGGAGGCGCCCCAGCCCGGCTCGGCGGCCTCGATCACGGCGACGTCGACGCCGGCCTCGCGCAGATGCAGCGCGGTCGACAGACCGCTGAAGCCCGCCCCGATCACGATCACGTCGGCCGCCTCTGAGCCGCGCAATTCGGGCAATGCCGGCCCCGGCGGCGTCACCGCGTGCCACAGCGATTCCGGCCAGCGAGCCTCGGCACTCATGCGGGGAGTCCTTCCATCAATTCAACAGCGTACAGATCGCCATCCGTCGACGCATCGGGTTGCGGCGGCGCGGCGATCTCGCTAGCCTAATATGCCGGATTTTTGGGGAGTAGAGCCAGCGTGTCACTGCAATATGTCGTCGGAATCGATCACGCCGTCATCATGGTCAAGGATCTGGATGCCGCCGCGGCCAATTGGCAACGGCTCGGCTTCACGCTGTCGCCGCGCGGCACCCACAGCGCCGCGCTCGGCTCCGGCAATTACACCATCATGTTCGGACAGGACTACATCGAGCTGCTCGGCATCCTGACCCCGACCGAGCACAACGCGCCGAGCCGCGCCTTCCTCGACGAACGCGGTGACGGCATCGAGCGGATCGCCTTCACCACCACCGACGCCGCCAAGGGCGCCGACGAACTGCGCGACCTCGGCCTCGCCGCGATCGGCCCGATCGATTTCGGCCGGCCGGTGCAACTGCCGGGCGGCGGCGAAGGCGAAGCACGCTTCAGCATCTTCCAATGGCCGCTCAATGAAGCGCCCGCCGGCCTGCGCATTTTCGCATGCCAGCACCACACCCGCGACACGGTGTGGATTCCCGAATTGCTGCGCCACGCCAACACCGCGGCCGGGCTGGTGCGGGTGATCATCACCGCGCCGCGGCCGGAGAGCGATGCCCGGCACATTCTGCGGCTGATCGACGGCGAGCAGTATTCCGAGCCCGACGGCAGCGTTGTGGTGCCGTCCGGATCGGACCGCGCCGAATTCGCCTTCGTCGCGCGGGACACGTTGGCGCAGCATTATCCAGGCGTGTCGCTGGACGGCGTGCCGGAGCGCGGCGGCGCCGGGCTGATCATCGCGGTGACCGACCTCGCCGCGACCGCAAAGGCCGTCGGCGCTGCCGGCGTCACGCTCGGCGACCGGCTGGTGGTGCCGCCGGGCGCGGCGAACGGCGTGCTGCTGGTGTTCGTCCAACGCTGAACCAGCGGCGCATCTCAGGAACTTTTCCCGGTCAGGCGCGTTTGAGCGCCATCGAGTCCTTGCTCGACGGTCTGAAGCGTGCGGGTGCCCAGCAAGGGACGCCCGAATTCCGGGAGCGCTGGCTGTGCCAGTGACTGAAAATGTCCGACGCCTACGTGATTGAAGTCAGCTCGCGCACCGCGGGCATCGTCGTTCGCGACGGACGCAATTTCTGCTTCCACGCCGCGCACCAGGATTTCCACAGCCTGGAGCGCCGGACCTTCGCCTCGCTGGTCGCCGCCCAGAACGCGGCGTCGCGCTGCGCCGAGCAGATCCGCAAGCTGATGCGCTGAGGCCCCTCTCTTTTCGTCATTGCCGGGGAAGCGAAGCAATCCAGAGCGCCGGGCAACGGGCTTCTGGATTGCTTCGTCGCTGTGCTCCCCGCAAGGACCGGGGTTACGCTCGAATCTTCTCTGGCTCGACCCGCCGCGTCTCCGGCATCAGCAGCCACACCACGGTGAATCCAAATGCGGCGACCGCGGCCAGCCCGGTGAAGGCGGCCGGGCTGCCGAACTTATCTGCGACGAGGCCGGCCACCACGGTGCTGAGCGACGCGCCGATCCCGCTCGCGGTGCCGACGACGCCCTGCGCAAAGCTGAAATGCCCGCTGCCGAACGCGACATCGGCGATGATCAGCGGCACCAGCACGCTGAACACCGCGGCGGTGATGCCGTCGAACAATTGCACCGCCACCAGCAGATATGGATCGGTCACGCTCGCGAACAGCAAACCGCGGATCGCCAGCGCGCCGAAGCCCGCAAACAGCAGCGGCTTGCGGCCGATCGACTGTGCGAGGCGTCCGACTGTCGGCGAGAACAGCGCGACGATCGCTTGCGGAACAATGATGCAGAACGCGATCAGCGCCGGCGCGGAGTCGCTGGAGCGGGTGGTGACCGCGCTCGCCATCAGCGGCAGCATCGCGGCGTTGGCGAGCTGCAGCGTCAGCATCGCGGCGGCGAACACCAGCAGCGGCCGCTGCCGCAGCAGGCTCGCGAGACCAGCGGCGCGAAAGCCCGGCGTCTCGTCGCGGCGCTCCGCGCCGTGCGCCCGGGCGGAGTCGATTTCGTGTCCCCGGATGCGCGACAATGCGATCAGCGTCGGGATCACCAGCAGGCACGTCACCAGAAACACCGAGCGGCTCGACAACAGATAGCCGGCGGTCCCCATCACGGCGGCGGCGACGCCGTTGCCGAGCGAGGCGCAGCGCGCGTTGCGGCCGAGCCGCTCGCCGATCGCGTAGCGGCCGACGAGGCCGAGGCTGATCGCAGCGATCGAGGGCCCGAGCACACAGCTCGCCGCGGCGTGCAGCGTCGCGGCCGCCATCACCACCGGAAAGATCGGCATCGCCGCATAGGCCAGCGCCGCGACGCCGATCGCCGCGACGGCAACGCCGGCGACACGGCGTTCGTCGCGCGCGGCGTCGACGATCGCGCCGCCGGGCATCTGGCCGATCAGGCCGACGATGCCACCGACCGACAGCACCAGCCCGATCTCCACCTGGGTCCATTTCTGGGTGGTGAGATACACCGCGATGAACGGACCAAAGCCGGTCTGCACATCGGCGAGGAAGAAGATGAACCAGTCGAGTCCGCGCTGGCTCTGCCGGGACGGCGCGCGCGCCGGCTCAGGAGTGTTCGACGATTCAGCCCGAGACGAAGCGTGGTCATCGTCCCGACCGGGTCCGGCTCCACGATCGGGAGGTGGCGCGCTCAGCCTACTTCTCCGGCCCGAACTCGAGCGGCGACAGCTTGCCCGACGCGCCGAGCACCACGACAAGCTGATCGTCCTTGTACTCCGGCGCCGCGCGGACCTGATCCCGGGTCAACGCCAGCGTGACCTTGTCCTCCTTCTTGGCGACCTTGCCGAACTTCAACGCCGCCCAATCGACCGCGATCTTGCGGCTGCCAACGCCGAGAAAGCCGCCGAAATCGATGATTGCGGCCCGCGGCTTGCCCTCTTTATCGACCACGATATCCACGATGCGGCCCATATCCTCGTCGGCGGCGCTGCGCACTTCGCGGCCGAGCACGCCGCGCGCGTCGTCCGAGCTGATCACCGTCACCGATGGTGGGGCCGCCTTCGCGGCCGCGGCGGATTGGTCCGGCTCCGCCGGATCGGCGCGAAGCGCGGCAGAGCCGACGCTGGTGATCATCACAATGGCGAACGCAGTACTGAACCGGATATGCATCGACCTCTCCACGATGATGCGCCGCGCATCGAGCGAGTGACGTCCGGCTCAGCGCGCCAGCACGATCGAGACCTGAATCCGCCCATCGGTGCGCAACACCTCCATCGAGACACCCTCGCCGTGCCGCCGAATGCGCAGATCGACACTGGAATCACCGAGCCGCAAATCGCGCAGCACCACCATATTGAGGAACGCCGGCAGCCGCGGATTGACCAGCCGGATCTCACGGTGATCGGCGTTGAAATGCACGCCGAGCGCGGCTTCGAGCAATGTGAACGGCGTCGCGCTGGCCCAGGCCTGCGGCGCGCACGCCACCGGATATAACGTCGGGCCGCGGCGGCGTTCGCGCTGGAAGCCGCAGAACAATTCCGGCAGCCGACGCAACTCCATATAGGTCGCGGCGTCGAACAGGCCCTTGAAAACATTCTCGACCGCGGCCTTGAAGCCGTAGCGCGCGAGGCCGAGCGCGATCAGAGCGTTGTCGTGGGGCCAGATCGAGCCGTTGTGATACGACATCGGATTGTAGCGCGGCTCACCGCAGGCGATGGTGCGAATGCCCCAGCCTGAGAAGAAATGCGGCCGCATCAGATCGGTCGCGACCAGCCGCGCCCGATCGGTCCGGACGATTCCGGTGAACAGCAATTGCCCGGCATTCGAGCTTCGCACCTTGCACGGCCGCTTTTCGCCGTCGAGCGCGAGCGCGTAGGTGCCGAGTTCCTCGCACCAGAACGCACGCTCGAACTGGGCCGCGAGCCGCTCGGCCTGGTTATCGAGCTGATCGGCTCGATCGATCAGCCCCAGCCGTCGCGCGCAAAGCGCTGCAAGCCGCTTGCCGGCGAACACATAGCCTTGCACTTCCGCGAGCGCGATGTAACCCTCGGCGAGCTTGCCGTCGGCGTGGAAGATCGCGTCGTACGAATCCTTCCAGCCCTGATTCTGCAGGCCCTGCTCGGTCGCTCGCTGATACTCGACGAAGCCGTCGCGATCCGGATCGCCCGGCCCGTCGATCCAGCCGAGCGCCTTCTCGATCGCCGGCCACAATTCCTTCAACGTCGCATCGTCGCCGGTGCGCTCGACATAAAGTCCCGCGAGCATCACGAACAGCGGCGTTGAATCCACGCTGCCGTAGTACTGCGCAAACGGCACCTCGCGCAGCGCCGCCATTTCGCCGCCGCGCATCTCGTGCAGGATCTTGCCCGGTTCGGCATCGTTCAGCGGATCGACCGCCGTTGCCTGATGGGCTGCGAGCCGGCGCAGCACGCCGCGCGCGACGCGCGGATCGATCCACAGCATCTGCAGCGCGGTGATCAGTCCGTCGCGTCCGAACGTCGTCGAGTACCAGGGAATGCCGGCATACGGGTAGCGACCTTGCGGCGTCTCCGTCGTCAGAATGTTGAGGTCGGCCATCGCCTGGCACAGCACTTCGTTGAAGATATCGTTCGACGTCTCGATGGTGGTGCCGCCGGAGGTCGTCTGCCGCATCTCGCGACGGTGCGCGAGCAGGCTGCGGAAGAACGGCAGCAGCTTCTGCGCCGCCGGCTTGTTGCAGCTCACGGCGACGAACACCGAAACCGTCTGTTGCGGCGCCAGCGTGATCTGATAGACGGCGCGATTGACCTTCAAATCCGCCGGCGCCGGATCGAAAGTGACGATTGTACTGCGGGTTGCGTGGTCGAGACCGCGATACTCGAAGATGACTTCGCTCGACGATAGTCTGCGGCTGACGAATTCGCCGCGCCGTGGGCGCACGCTGCCGCGAACCTCGAACAGATCGGCGAAATCGTTATCGAAGTCGAGCGTCAGGTCGAAACTCGCTTCGGCGTCGCCGTGGTTCTGCAGGCCGACCCGCTGAAACGCCGTGCCGCGCCAGAGGAAGATCGTGCGCACGATATGCAGCAGGTCCTTCGCCAGGACCAGGCGACCATCACGATAGATGTCCGGATTGGTCAGATCGACGGTCAGCGCAGAATTGTCGTCGCGCAGATTGGAGCCGAGCAGCAGCGGCTGGACGTCGGCGATCTGCAACTGCAGCTTGGCGAGATAGCGCGTATCGGCATTGAAGAGTCCATCGGCGCCGACGGCCGTGCCGAGGTCCCCGTGACTATCGATCACCAGAAAGGTGTCGTCGTGCTTCAGCACGGTTCGCGGACGCGCCGCCTGCCCGACCATCGCGATGTAGAACGGCGATTCCGCGGTCGGCTCGACGTCCGCGGCGACGACGGGCTGCGAAATTACATGAGTGAGCATCCATCGACCCCATCGGCTTGCTGATTACACGGCCGAGACAGCCGCGACGCGGACGCAGATACGAGGACGCTACTAGCGGACTCAGGCGACATGCGTCGCCAGGCGGCTGATCTCGCGCGCAACCAGTTCACGGTACGGACCCTGGCCCTGCATCAGCCGATCCGGCGGACCATCTTCGATAATCCGGCCGGATTGCAGCAGAACCACGCGGTCGAAATTGCGCAGCGTCGCCAAACGGTGGGCGATCGCGATCACCGTACGCCCATGCATCAGCCGCGCCAATGCCTCGCGGATGGCTTCTTCCGATTCCGAATCGAGCGCAGCGGTCGCTTCGTCGAGCAGCAGGATCGGCGCATCCTTCAGGAACGCGCGCGCGATCGCAAGCCGCTGGCGCTGACCGCCGGACAGCTTGACGCCGCGATCCCCCACCATGGTGTCGAGTCCCTCGGGCAATTTCTCGACGAAATCGCAGCGCGCCGCGATCGCCGCGCGCAGCACCTCTTCGTCGGTGGCCTCGGGACGGCCATAGCGGATATTGTCCCGGATCGAGCGCTGAAACAGCGAAATGTCCTGCGGAACCACCGAAATGGCGGCGCGCAGGCTGTGCTGCGTGACGCGTGAAATGTCCTGGCCGTCGATGGTGATGCTGCCGCTCTGCGCGTCGTAGAACCGCTGCAGCAATACGAACAGCGTTGACTTGCCGCCGCCCGAGGCGCCGACTAATCCGACGCGCTCGCCGGCATTGAGCCGCAGCGTGAAGCGATCGAACACTTTCGATCCGCCCGGATAATTGAAGGAGACATTGTTAAAGGCGATCGCCGCCCCTGCCCGCGCCAGCGGCTCGGCCTCGGGATGATCGCTGAGTTCGTGGGGAACGAGCAGCGTCGCGATCGCCTCTGACAGCCGGGCGACGTGCTGCGTGACATCGACCAGCGCCACCGCCAGATCGCGCGTCGCGTGCAGGATCGACAGGCCCAACGTGCAGATCAGCACCACATCGCCGGTCGACGCGCCACCGCGCTGCCACAGCTGAATCGCCCAGGCGAGCAACGCCACGGTGAGAATCACCGTGATCACGGCGTGTAACAGCCGGAGCCGCTCGAGATAACGCAGGCTGCGACCGCGGGCGTTGACCTCGAGATTGACGGTGTTCTCGAACCGGGCGTGCTCGTATCCGAGTCCGCAGAAAGCGCGGACCAGCGGCATATTATTGATCACGTCCACCATCTCGCCGTCGACGGTCGCGGCCTTGTCGGCGAATTCGTCGTGCAGGGGTTTGCCGTCCGCGGCCAGCTTGAACACCAGCGCCATCAGCAGGGCGGAGGCGATCGCCAGCACAAGCGCCATCTTCGCACTGACCGTCGCGATCAGGGCAATCGACAGGACGGTGGCGATGCAAGGCGGCAACACATTCCAGACGAACATGTTTTCGATGGTGAAAACCGCGTTCGAAGTCGCCGTGATGCGACTCGACAGCATCCCGGGCAGGCGATCGGAGAAATAGCTCGGCGCATGGCCGGTGAGATGCCGGAACATGTCACGCCGCAGATCCGCGGTGACGCCGACGAAGGTGAAACTCCCGACCCAGCTGGCGATCCGCCAGAGGAAATTGTCGGCGGCGATCAGCGATATCAGGAAGAGGAAGCCGAGCCAGACGACGCCCGACTGCCCGCGCGTGAGGCCATCGACCAGATATTTCACGCCGTACTGAGTGCCCACCGAACACGCGACCGCCAGCAGAACGCATCCAAGAATGACCAGATGCGTGCCCGGACGCTGACGCAAATAGCGCAAGATGAAGGCAAACGGGCGCCGCGAATATCCTGAAAGAGAGTCCATAAAAGTCCGCCTCTGCAACGCATCTTCGCCCATGTCACAAGCGATAGACGCCTTCGCTCCGGTACACCGCCCCTGATCGATTCACGGGCGAACGCAAAAGGACATCGGGAAGTGGCATCAACAAGACAGCACGGTGGAAGAAGTGCGCGCTCCTTAGGAACCTCGCATCTGCAAAATCGTTCCCGTCGTGGCAATGCCGGTGCCGTTCGATAAATCCTGCTTTGTTCCACCGCGAAAGAAGGAGACATGTCGATGCGCATTGCGCAGGTTGCTCCGCTGACGGAGGCTATCCCGCCCAAGCTCTACGGCGGTACGGAAAGAGTCGTGCATTGGTTGACCGAAGAACTCGTCGCGCTCGGACACGACGTGACGCTGTTCGCCTCCGGCGATTCCACGACGTCGGCGAAACTCGAGGCGACCTGGCCGAGAGCGCTCCGCCTCGATGGCGCGGTGCGCGACGCCAACGCGCTGCACATGGTCATGCTGGAGCAGGTGAGACAACGGTGTGACAAAGAGGAATTCGATCTCCTCCACTTCCATCTCGATTACTATCCCTGGTCGCTGTTTCGTCGACAGCCGACGCCCTTCATTACAACGCTGCACGGCCGTCTCGATTTGCCCGAGCATCAGCCGGTGTTCGCGGCTTTCGCAGATGTGCCGGTGGTGTCGATTTCGGATTCACAGCGGCGCCCGGTGCCGAAGGCGAACTGGATCCGCACCATCCATCACGGGCTTCCGGCCGACCTGCTGACGCCGCTGGTCCGCAAGCCGAGCTATCTCGCGGTACTCGGGCGGATCGCGCCGGAGAAGGGCGTCGACCGTGCGATCCGGATCGCGATCCGCGCCAATGTCCCGCTGAAGATCGCGGCGAAGGTCGACCGGGCCGATCTGGAGTATTTCGAACAGGTCATCGAGCCGATGTTGCGTCACCCGCTGATCGAGTTCATCGGCGAAATCGGCGACCAGGAGAAATCCGAGTTTCTCAGCGGCGCGCTGGGATTGCTGCTGCCGCTGGATTGGCCGGAGCCGTTCGGCCTGGTGATGATCGAATCGCTCGCCTGCGGCGCGCCGGTGATCGCCTATAACCGCGGCTCAGTCCCCGAGATCATCGAACAGGGACTGACCGGATTCATCGTCGAGGACGAGACCAGCGCGGTGACGGCTGTGCATCAACTCGAAGATCTCGATCGCTCCGCGATCCGCGCACGGTTCGAGGAACGCTTCACAGCGCGGCGGATGGCGCTCGACTATCTGGCGGCCTATCGAGGCCTGCTCGCAAAGGCGGTCCCGCCGCGGATCAAGCTGGTGTCGGGCGAGTAAATGCGCCGCCGCTGATCGGACGAATAATCGGCGCGGGCAACCGCGCCGATGTCGTTATCGCATCTTCGAGCGAAGCGGAGACCGGCTCCGTGAAGCCAACGTGTCAGACAATAAGTTAGAGCGCCGGTTCTGATTCGATCAGAACCGGAAACGCTTTAAGACGCGGCCGGCCGGCGCCGTCGCACCAGTTTTTCGAACAGCGGCAGCAGCCCGCGTGGCGTGACGAGAATCACGACGATCACCACGACGCCATAGATGAAGTAGTGCAGCCCCGGCACGGCGCCGCCGAGCTGGCCACGCAGCACTTCGCCCAGCGGCACCAGCAGCAATGCGCCGAGCGCCGGGCCGAAGGCGCGGCCGAGCCCGCCGACGGTGGCGAACAGCACGATCTCGATGGTGATCAGCGGCGACGCCAGCAGATAGGGATCGGCGAAGGTCAGATAGCGGACATAACAGGTGCCGACGATCGAGGTCAGCACCGCCGAGATGGTCATCGCGATCATCTTGTGCCGCAGCACGTCGACGCCGATCGCCTGCGCCGCCTTCTCGTTGTCCCGGATGGTGCGCAGATAATAGCCGAGCGGCGAGTTCAGAATGGCGACGTTGATCAGCGCAATCGTCGCGGCGAGCCCGAGCATCACCCAGAATGCGCCGCGGACGCCGCCGAACTGGAACGCCCAGACGTCACCGGTGTCGCGCGGCAGCAGCAGGCCCGACGCGCCACCGAGGAATTCCCAGCCCTCGACCACGATCGCGGCCATCTCGGCGAAGGCCAGCGTGATCAGCACGAACGACAGATGGCCGAGCTGAAACCGGAAATCGATCCACGCGATGATCGCGCCGAGCAACCCGGCGATCGCGGCGGAAATCACCAGCCCCGCCCACATATTGATGCCGAGCTTGACCAGCAGCGCGGTCGACAGCATCGCGCCGGTGCCGATGAACAGGCTGTGCGCCAGCGAGATCTGTCCGGCCATGCCGCCGACGATGTTCCAAGCCGAGGCCAGCGCGACATAGACCAGCGCGATGGTGAGGATATGGAGATAGTAGCTGTTCAGCATCAGCGGCAACGCCGCGGTGAGCAGCAGGGCACCCCACAGCCACGGCGACGCCAGCGTCTTGTAGAAGCCCTGGCCGATCATGACGTCCTCCAGGTCAGCCCCTGCGGACGGAACAGCATGATCAGCACGAAGATCGCATAGGGCACCAGCCGCCCCAGCGTGTCCGAGACATAGACCGTGCCGAATGCTTCGGCGATGCCGATCACCAGACCGCTGATCATGATGCTGACGAAATTCGTCATGCCGCCGAGCACCACGACCAGCAGCGTGATCACGGTGTACTGCAAGCCCTGGGTCGGCTGGATCGGCGTACCCGGCAGCAACAGCGCCGCGGCGACCGCGAGAATGCCGAGGCCTATCGCGAAGGTGACGACCTGGACGCGGCCGACGTCGACGCCCATCAGCGCCGCAGCGCGCGCGTTCTGATGCACGGCGCGGATCGAACGGCCGAAATCGGTCGAGCGCAGCATCACATACAGCCCGATCGCCATCGCGAAGGCGACGACGAAGGCGATCACATGCGGCATCCGCAGCACCACGTCGCCGAGAATGATCAGCTTGGATTCGACGATCGAGGGGGTGCGCGCCGGCTGGCCGCCGAACACCATCATGATGCCGTTCTGCAGCAACAGGCTGAGACCGAGCGTGAGCTGCACGATCATCAGGAACTGATGCCCCGCCATCGGCCGCAGCAGAAAGCGATAGACCAACGCGCCGAGCGCCGCCATCACCGGGATGGTGATCAGCACCGAGACGTAAGGGTCCAGCGCGAAGGCGGAGAACAGCGCGAGCGAGATGAACATCGCCAGCGAGATGAAATCGCCATGGGCGAAATTGACGATGCCGCTGACGCCATAGACCAGCCCCATGCCCAGCGCCAACAACCCGTAGGTGCTTCCGATCAGAACGCCTTGCGCCAAGGCCTGCCAGAGTTCGTTCACTTCAGTCTCCTCACAGACCCAGATAGGCTTGCCGCGTTCGCGGATCGTCGCGCACGACATCGGCGTCGCCTTCGACGGCGATCTGTCCGCGTTCGAGCACATAGCAACGCTGCGCGTGCCGCAGCGTCAGATTGAGATTCTGCTCGACCAGCAGTATCGTCAGGCCGTCACTGTGCAGCCGGTCGATGATCTCGAAGATGTACTGGACGAACAGCGGCGAGAGCCCGAGCGACGGCTCGTCCAGCATCAGGACGCGCGCCTCGGCCATCAGGCCGCGGCCGATCGCCAGCATTTGCTGCTCGCCGCCCGACAGCGTGCCCGCCGCCTGCGACAGCCGCTCCTGCAACCGCGGAAACAGCTCGAGCACCTTGGTCATCTGCGCGGGCCGATGCGGCCTGGCGCGATCGCAGAACCCGCCGAGCAGCAGGTTCTCGCGCACGCTCATCTCCGGAAACACCAGCCGGCCTTCGGGCACCTGAATGATGCCGAGCTCGACCCGCTGCTGCGAGGTCGCGCGCGTGATGTCCTGTCCCTCGAACAGGATCTTGCCCGCCATCGGCGACACCAGGCCGGACAGACAATTGATCAGCGTGGTCTTGCCGGCGTTGTTGGCGCCGAGCAGCCCGACAATATCGCCGCTGGCGAGCCTGATCGACACGTCGCGCAGGATCGGCGATCCGCCGTAGCCCGCGACCAGCCCCTCGACCTCAAGCATCGAGATGCTCTCCGAAATATGCGTCGATCACCTTGCGGTCCTTGATGATGGAATCCGGCGTGCCTTCGGCGATCTTCTCGCCGAAATTGATCACGACCATCCGTGTCGCCATTCGCATGATCACCGGCATCACGTGCTCGACCATCACGATGGTGACGCCGGCGCGGTTGAGTTCGCGGATGATCGCCATCGGCGCCTCGGTCTCGGCCATCGTCAGCCCCGCCATCACTTCGTCGAGCAGGATGCACTGCGGGTCGGTCGCGACGCATTTGGCGACTTCGAGCAGCTTCTTGTCCTGCAGCGACAACGTCGCCGGGGTTTCATCGAGCTTGCCGCCGAGGCCGACGCGGGTCAGCACTTCGGCCGCGTAGTCGGTCGCCTGCCGGATCGGCCGCCGGGTCAGCGCCGCGGTGGTGACCACCTCAAGCGTCGTCATGTCGGCGAAGGTCTGCACGATCTGGAAACTTCGGATCAGCCCGCGCCGCGTCAGCCGGTCCGGCGACACGCCGGTGATGAGGCGGCCGTCGAACTTCACCTCGCCGCTGGACGGCGGGGTGAAGCCCGAAATGACGCCGAACAGCGTCGTCTTGCCGGCGCCGTTCGGGCCGATGATTCCGAGGATCTCGCCCTTCTCCACGGCAAAGCTGACATCATTCAGCGCCTGCAGGCCGCCGAAGCGTTTACTGACTCTGTCGACCTCGAGCAGCGGCACGACCGGCTCAGCTCTTGGGACGCGGAGCGGACTGCGCGAACTCCTTCGGGAACACCACCTCCTGCGCCTGATCCGGCATCCACTGCACCATCATCGCGGAGCCGTCCTTCGGCAGGCGATCGTCGGCGAATTGCAGTCCCTTCGGCTTGGCGATGTAGAGATCGGGATGGCCGGCCGGAATTTCGAAGGCCTTGAGCGCGGCCATCAGCGCATCGCTTTCGAGCGAGGCGGTCTTCTCCAGCACATGCTGCAGCACGCGGGCGCCCTGCGCGTATTGGATGGCGCCCTGCCCGATGCGGTCGAGCTTGGCGACGTCGCGCAGTTCGGCGACGATCTTCTGCATCGAATCGATCTTGGCGCCGGGGCTGAATCCGGTCATCGCGAACAGATTGCGGGTCAGCACCGCCTTGCCGATCTCCGGCCCGAGATCCTTCCACAGCGTCAGGTCCGAGTAGCCGCCGGTGCCGCCGATGAACAGGCTGTTGTGATAGTTCAGATTGTAGCGCGCCTGATGCAGCAGAATGCCGTCGCGCGGCGTCACCAGGCCGGTGACGATGTCGGGCTTCAGCGAGCGGATGCGGATCATCGCCGAGGTCTGATCCTGCGCCTTGGTGTCGAGCGGCGCTTCGCCGATCACCTCGATGCCGGTGGCCTTCAGCTTCTCCAGCAGGAATTTGTTGACCTGCTGGCCGGCCTCGTAGTTCGAGTAGCTCATCACCGCGGTCTTGACCGGGAACTTGCTGTCGTCGCGCAGCGACTTGATGAAATCGTTGATCGTCTGGGCGTAGCCGCGGTCGTAAGGGTAGCCCAGCGAGAACATGTAGTTCGAGTGCGCCCCGCCGGCCCAGATCGACAGCGTCGGCACCTTCAGTTCATCCAGCACCGGCGTCAGCGCCAGCATCTGCGCGCTGAGGATGGTGCCGGTCAGCAGATGCACCTTCTCTTCGGTGATCAGCCGCCGCGCTTCGGTCGCGGTGCGGGCCGGCTGGCTGGTGTCATCGGCCTGGATCAGCTGGATCTTGGCGCCGTCCTTGCTCTTGATGCCGCCGGATTCGTTGATCTTCTTGATCATATACTCGAACGCAGGCTGGCCTTCCTGCGCGTAGGCGGACAGGCTGCCGCTCATCGAGTTGATCACGCCGATCCTGATCGGAGCAGGGGCTGCGCCGGCTTTGCGGACCCAGGGAGCAGCGACCGTACCGAGCATCAGGCCAGTCGCGCCGATTCCAAACGAACGTCGGGTAATGGACAAGGGCGTTCCTCATGTTTTGTTGTTATCGTGGCAACGCGCCGCGCAGTTATACGAGATATCGAGATGCGGTCCCAATGAAATGTATCAGCCATGCCGGGCGCACGTCATCCGACGTGAACACACGCTTACTACCCGCGCGCCGAGCGATGAACTCAGCGCTGCAATCATTAGGACGCCCGGCGATTTTCCCTTTGGCGGAATGATCAGCGCGCCTGGGAGACATCGCTAGGCTCCTGCGGCGGCAACGGTTGCAAGACCGTTGTTGATCACAACCACATCGCGCTCCGCGACCCTGGCGCGAAACGACATCTGGCCCGCGCTCTCTTTCCAGACTTCGGTCACGATGGTTTCGCCGGGATAGACCGGCGAGCTGAACCGGACCTGCATTTTCGTCAGGCGCTTCGGATCGCCGTCGCAGCACAGCTCGACCAGCGCGCGACAGACCACGCCGAAGGTGCAGAGCCCGTGCAGGATCGGCTTGTCGAAGCCGGCGTTACGGGCGATGTCCGGATCGGCATGGAGCGGGTTGTAGTCGCCGGAAAGACGATAGATCAGCGCCGCGCGCGGCGAGGTGGCGATACGCGATTGCAGATCCGCGGGCCGATCGGGCAGCGGATGCGGAGAGGGCAACGGACCCGAGGCGCCGCCGAAGCCGCCGTCGCCGCGCAGCATCGTCGTCGAGGTCAGACGGCACAGCAGCCTGCCCGTCGCCTTGTCGACCACGTCGCGCTCGGACAGCAGCACCGCGCCCTTGCCGGCGCCCTTGTCGAACAGGCCGGTCACCCGCGAGCGGCCGATCACGGAGCCCTTCGGCGGCAACGGTTCGATGATCTCAAACCCCTGCTCGCCGTGCAGCACCTTGCGCCAATCGGCGCCGGTGCTCTCATCGCCGAGCCAGAATCCCGGATAGCCCAACACCACGGCCATCGACGGCAGGACCTGAAGGTCGCTCTCATAGACGTAGCGGAGTTGATGCGGATCGAGCGGGTCGCTGCCCAGACCGAGGCCGAGCGCGTAGAGCATGGTGTCGCGCTCGGTATAGGTCTGCTCGATGTCGGGGATGGGCCAGTCGCGCAGCGCGGCGGGATCGATCGGCATTGGACGTTTCCTGGACGTTTCCTATTTTTCGGCAGCTTGCCACCGACATCCGGCGCGCGCAATATGCGAAATCGATTTTCGCAAATTTGTACGGCGCGGCGCAATCGCGCGGCGGCGCGGGCTGGAGAACCAGATGACGGCCAAGAAACCGACGCGGCGTTCCGCGACTACGCGCCGGCCGGCGGCCAAGACGGTCGCCGAGCGGAGCGTGGTGACGCCGGCGAGCGAGGAGCGCGCGCAGCGCCGTGCCGCGCAACAGGCGTTGCAACGCGCCTCGCGGCGGCCGCGCGCCGGCGCGGCGGACAGCGACGACGCCGGCGGCCGGTTGTTCGTGTCGGCGCTGGCGCGCGGGCTCGACGTGCTCGGCGCATTCCGCGCCGGTGATCGCGCGCTCGGCAACCGCGAACTCGCCGAGCGCACCGGCCTGCCGAAGCCGACGATTTCGCGGATGACGCACACGCTGATCCAGCTCGGCTACCTGTCCTACGATCCGCGATCGGCGACCTATCAGCTCGGCGCGCGCGCGCTGGCGTTGAGCTACGCAGCGCTGGCCAATCTCGACGTGCGCAAGGCCGCGCTGCCGATCATGACCGAGCTGGCGGAGGCCAGCCATCTGCATCTCGGGCTCGGCACCCGCGAGCGGCTGACGATGCTGAACATCGAGAGCTGCGAGGGCAATGCGCTGGTCGGGCTGCGGCTGCCGTCGGGCTCGCGCGTTCCGATGGCGACGACGGCGCTGGGCAAGGCCTATCTCGCCGCGATCGGCGACGACGAGCGGCGTTTGTTGTTCACGGAATTGCGCAAGCAGCACGGCGAGGATTGGCCGAAGATGCTGAAATCGATCGAGCGCTCGACGACCGAAATCGCCAGGCGCGGCTTCTGCCTGTCGACCGGCGAATGGCGCAAGGACATCAATGCGGTCGGCGCCGCGATCGTCCCGCCGGCCGGCGGCGCGGTGTATGCGCTCAGCTTCGGCGGCCCGGCCTATCTGGTGTCGCCGCAGCAATTGCTCGAACAGCACGGGCCGGCGCTGGCGCAGGCGGCGAAGCGGATCAGCGCCGCGCTCGGCGCGTGACAGGCGCACGGCGTCTCAGCTCGGCGGTTGCGGCTTGTCCTTCCAATAGGGCTGACGCAGCGCCGCCTTGTTGACCTTGTTGACGCTCGACAGCGGCAGCGGATCGTCGCGGAATTCGACGCTGCGCGGCGATTTGTAGTCGGCGATCGCCGAGCGGCAGAAGGCTATCAGCTCCTCGGCCGACAGCGACGAACCGGGTCGCCGCACCACGACGGCGTGCACCGCCTCGCCCCATTTCGGATGCGGGATTCCGATCACCGCGCATTGCATCACCTCGGGATGCGTCAGCACCGCGTTCTCGACCTCGATCGAATACACGTTCTCGCCGCCGCTGATGATCATGTCCTTGATGCGATCGGAAATGTAGAGATAGCCGTCGGCGTCGAACGAGCCGGAATCGCCGGTGTGCATCCAGCCGCCGCGCAGCGCCTCCGCGGTCAGCTCGGGCTTGCGCCAATAGCCCATCATCACCATCGGGCCGCGCACCACAATCTCGCCGACCTCACCGCGCTTCAGCTCGCGATCCTCGGCGTCGACCACTTTCACCTCCGCCGAGACGATCGGCCGGCCCGCCGAGCGCAGGCGGCGTCGCGGCGCCGAGGGCAGATGATCGTCGGGCGCGAGAATCGTCGCCACCGGCGACAATTCGGTCATGCCGTAGGATTGGCCGAATTTGATCGACGGGAAACGCCGCAGACATTCCTGCAGCACGGCCTCCGGCATCGGCGAAGCGCCGTAGGTGATCAGCTTCAGGCTGGAAAGATCGTAGGAATCCAGATCCGGTAGCTGAAGGATCATGCCGAGCATGGTCGGCACGAAGGTCGCAACCGTCACCTTGTGCCGCGAGATCGCCTCCAGCACCTCGGTCGGCGCAAAGCGCGGGATCACGACGTGCCGCCCGCCCATGATCGACGTCGTATAGACCCGCGCACCGGCGCCGAGATGAAACAGCGGGCCGGCGTGCAGCGCCACCGTGGACTCGTCGAAGCCGAACGACATCGCGGTGACGACCGCATTCACCCAGAGATTGCGATGGCTGAGCATCACGCCCTTCGACCGGCCGGTGGTGCCGCCGGTGTAGAACAGACAAGCGAGATCCTCGCCGCCGCGCCCGGCATCGTCGCAAGGCTCGGCATTCGCCACCGCGGACTCGTAGTCGTACACGCCGGGCAGGCCCGCCGCGGCCGCAGCCGCCACGATCGCGGTGAGGCACGAACAGGCCTCGCCGATCTGCACCGCAACATCCGCAAACGATCGATCGCACACCAGGATCGACGGCTCGGCGTCGTTCACCTGCTCGATCATTTCGGCGAGCGCGAAACGGGAATTGACCGGCACGACGACGCCGCCGGCCCATAGCACGGCGAAGTAGCACTCGACATAAGGATGGCCGTTGGCGGCGAGGATCGCGACGCGATCGCCGGTCCCGACGCCGAACGCGCGGAACGCGGACGCCAGGCGCGACACCCGATCGAGCAATTCGCCATGCGTGAAGCTGCGTTCGCCGGCGACGATCGCCGTCTGGTCCGCGCGGAACGCGGTCGCCTTGCGAAGGCCCGACGTCAATTGCATGGTTTATTCCACCCTGTGCGTTTCTTGTTCTGTGCGTTTCTTGTCGTGAGCGCTTGTTGCTGGATGCGCTTGTCGTCGTCCGCCGCAAGTCTAGCATTGCGAAAATCGATTTCGCAAATCTGCGCGCTGCGGTATAGTTCGGACAACAACAAAACGGGGAAGCGAAACATGCAAGCCGAGACCGCGCCTGACGACGCCGTCGTATTCGAGCGCCATCACGACGTGATGGTCGTCCGCCTCAACAGCCCTGCGACACGCAATGCGCTGCAGCCCGCGGTCAAGCAGCACCTCGAATCCCGTATTCCGGAATTACTGACCGACCCGTCGGTGCGGTGTCTCGTGATCACCGGCTCGGGCCAGTCGTTCTGCGCCGGCGGCGACATCAACAACATGGGCGAGCGCGACGCGCCGCGCGTGCGGCGGCGGATGCAGGCGACGCATTCCTGGGCGCAGCGGCTGCTGACCGCGGAGAAGCCGGTGATCGCGGCGGTCAACGGCTCCGCGGCGGGCGCGGGATTCTCGCTGGCGCTGCTGTGCGACATCGTGCTGGTGTCCGACCAGGCTTACTTCCGCGCCGCGTTTCCCGGCCTCGGCGCCGCGCCGGATCTCGGCCTGGCGCTGACCTTGCCGCGCGCGATCGGCGCATCGCGCGCCAAGGACATTCTGCTCACCAACCGGCGCGTCGAGCCCGACGAGGCGCAAGCGCTCGGCATCGCCAAGCGCGTCGTGGCCGCCGATCAATTGCTCGGCGAGGCGCTCGAACTCGCGGCGGAACTCGCCGCAGGGCCCGCCACCTCGCTCGGCCTGACCAAGATGCTGGTCAACGGCGCGTTCGGACCGATCGAGGAATTCTTCGCGCTGGAAGCGTTCGCTCAGGCCGTGGCGTTCGGCAGCGATGAATTCGCCGAGGGCGTCGAGGCGTTCCGCGCCAAGCGCAAACCGGATTTCAGCAAGCGCGGCTGACCGCTTCATCCAATTCAGCGCTTGGCGCTGATCCTGCAATTGTAAGCCTTGCGGAACCCGGCGGCCCTGGCGTCGTCTTCCGAGCAGAACCAGCGGTTCGGCTTGGCGAGGCTGGCGTAGCTCGGGCATCCCTGCAGTTGATAGACCCCGACATTGCCGGTGATGCGGGCGCGCTTGGCGAGCTTGCCCTTGATGTTGCAGCCGTCCGGCATCGGCGGCATGTCCGGAAACATCACGTCGAGCATCTCGGCCTGCCGGTCGTCGCGGCAGGCGGCGCCGAGCAGCGGCGCGGTCTTGTTCCATTGCCGGAAGCTTTGCGGCGCGACGAAGCAGCCCTTCCACAACGCCACGCGATCCGCCTTGGCCTTGGTTTCGTCGGCGGCGAAGCGGCCCTTGGGGTCCGCGCTCAGCGCCAGTCCGGCCTTGACGAGTTGCTGGCTCAGATTGTCGCCCGCGATCGTGCAGGCGCCGATCCGGCGCCCCTTGAACACCGGGTCCGGGCCGAGATCGCGGCAGGCGACGGCGCGGCCGCCGATCAGCTTCACCGCCGCGTCGCGGGCCTCGATCCCGCAGGTCGAGGGATCGGCGAACTCGCTGATACATCGCTGGTCGAGCTCGGGGGCGTCGATCCCCTCCAGCCGATAAGTCACGCCGCCGAGCTGCAGCGTCGCGGCGTCCCGGACGATCGCATCGGCAGCCACGGCAAAGGCCGGCGCGCCGACCAGAAACGCCAACACGAAAATGACCGCAACCATGCCGCCCTCACAGCTTCACCGGCCCGGCCGCATCCGGCTTGCCGCGCCCCAAGCTCAGCTATAGCGCGATTCCCTGAAACCGGCGCAGCGATGATCGCAAAATCCGAGCTGCGTCGGCGACAGCCGGCTGTCGCGATCAGTAACCGTAGTCGCGATAGATCGAGTCCCAGAACGACGGCGGCGGGGTTCGGCGCCATTCGCCCACGACGCGATATTGCGGTCCGCAGCCGCCGCAGCCGCCGGTCGGCACCAGATGCTGGACGTATTGCGGCGGAGCCTCGACCCAGATCACCGGCGGCGCCTGGGGAATCCCGACCAGTCGCGGCGCCGGATAGGCGATCGGCGCGGATCGATAGGCGGGCCGGTAGGATGTCGGCGGATAGTCTGCGGCCATCGCCGACGACGCCGCCACGATCCCCGCGAGCACGGGAACAAGAAACTCGACTGCACGCACCGGGCTACTCCACACCAGAACCGATCCGGCAGCGTCGCACGATATCGTAAACAAAGCCTGCAGGTGCATCCAATCGGGGTCGCTTCCCGTGGCCGGGATCGCTTGCTACAAGATGGGCATCATGCCCGACACCTCCAGCGAACCGCGCGCGATCTCCTTCGATGAGAAGGCCCGGATGCTCCAGCTCCGCCGCTCGATCCACGGCGCCATCATCGGCCTCAAGCTCGACCGGTTCGCGCCGGCGCAGGCCTGGAGCAGCCTGCCCTATCATCCGGTGTTCGTCGGCGACACCCGCACCGGCGTCATTCACGGCGGCGTCGTCACCGCGATGCTCGACGAGAGCTGCGGCATGGCGGTGCAGCTCGCGCTGCCCGACACGCCGGCGATCGCGACGCTCGATCTGCGCATCGACTATCTGCGGCCGGCGACGCCCGGACAGGCGATCCGCGCGCACGCGCATTGCTATCACCTCACCCGGTCGATCGCCTTCGTCCGCGCCACGGCCTATCAGGACTCCGAGGCCGATCCGATCGCCAGCGCCACCGCGATGTTCATGATCGGCGCCAACCACACCGACATGCTGCGGCAGACGCCGAAGGTGCATTTCGACACCCCGCCGCCGCTGGTGGCCCCGGAGGACCCCGACGGGCCGCTCGGGATCAGTCCCTATCCACGCTTTCTCGGCATCCGGGTCAACGCCGACGCGCAGCCGGTGATGCCGTACGATCCGAAACTGGTCGGCAACCCGATCCTGCCGGCGCTGCATGGCGGGGTGATCGGCGCGTTTCTGGAAACTGCGGCGATCGTCAGCGTTCATCGCGAGATCGGCCTCGCCACCGCGCCGAAGCCGATCGGCCTGACCGTGAACTATCTGCGCTCCGGCCGCCCGCTCGACACCTACGCCAAAGTCTCGATCGTCAAGCAGGGCCGCCGCGTCGTCGCGTTCGAGGCGCAGGCCTATCAGGCCGACCCCGCCAAGCCGATCGCGTCCTGCTACGGCCATTTCAAGCTGCGCGCGGCGACCTCGCGCGACGACGCCAGAGCATGATCCCGGAACGTGGATAACGGCTCTCGGAACGGATCATGCGCGAAAGCGGTTTCGCGACAGGTCCGGCGCGTCGCCTGATCAGTCGGCGATCCGGCCGCCCTCGACCAGCCGCCAGACATGGCGGGCGATCATCAGGTCCTCGTCAGTCGGGATCACCCAGGCCGAGACCTTGCTGTCGGCAATGCTGATCCGCGCGGCGCCCGAGGCTTGCGCATTGGCGGCGGCGTCGAGCGTCACGCCGAGCCAGGCCGCCTGCTTGCACACCCTCCGGCGAATCTCCGCAGCGTGCTCGCCGATCCCGCCGGTGAACACCAGCGCGTCGAGGCCGCCGAGCGCCGCGGCGAGCGAGCCGAGTTCGCGGCCGATGCGATAGACGAACAGCGCGACGGCTTCCTCGGCGCGCGGGTCGTCGCTGGCCAACAGCGTCCGCATGTCGTCGCTGATCCCGGAGACGCCCAGCAGGCCGGATTGGCGATACAACAGATCGCTGACCTCGGCGGGCGTCATGCCCTTCTGTTCGAGCAGATACAGCACCACGCCGGGATCGAGCACGCCGGTGCGGCTGCCCATCATCAGGCCGTCGAGCGCGGTGAAGCCCATCGTGGTTGCGACGCTCTTGCGCGCGCGCATCGCGCACATGCTGGCGCCGGCGCCGAGATGCGCGACCACGACGCGGCCATAGGCGATCGCCGAGCCGGCCACGCCCGGCAGCGCGCCGGCGATGTATTCGTAGGAGATGCCGTGAAAGCCGTAGCGGCGGATGCCCTGCGCGGTGAGCTCGCGCGGCAGCGCGAACCAGGTCGCAACCGGCGGCAGGCGATGGTGGAAGGCGGTGTCGAAACAGGCGACCTGCGGCAGCGTCGGGTGCTGCTTCGCCAGCGCCTCGATCGCCGCGATATTGTGCGGCTGGTGCAGCGGCGCCAGCGTGGTGAAGCGGCGCAGCTTCGCGACCACGTCCGGATCGATGCGAACGGGAGCATCGAACAGGTCGCCGCCATGCACGACACGATGCCCGACCGCGGCGAGCCGCTGATCGGAAAAGCGCTGTTCGATCCAGCCGATCAGGGTCGCGATCGCGTCGTCATGGCTGGCGCCCTCGGCCAGATAGTCGTCGTGCACCGCCCCGCCATCGCGGTCCACCACCTTGAAATGCGGGCGATGACCGATACTGCCGATGCCGCCCTCGCAGATCAGTTGCTCCACCGTCGGCTCGGCGTGCGCCGCGTACAGCGCGAATTTGACGCTGGAGGAGCCGGCATTCAGCACCAGCAGCATGTCGCTCATGCCGCGCCTCCGGACGACACGCTGGGCAGCGCCGCCGTCCTGTGGCGCGCGACCAGCAGCGCGATCGCGCAGGAGCCGAGCCGGGCCAGGGTCTTGTCGGCGCGGCTGGTGAGGATGATCGGGACGCGCGCGCCGAGCACGATGCCGGCAACATGCGCGCGGGCGAGATATTCGAGCTGCTTGGCCAGCATGTTGCCGGCCTCGAGGTCGGGCACCACGAAGATATCGGCGCGGCCGGCGACCGGCGAGACGATACCCTTGGTCTTGGCCGCCTCGGCCGACACCGCATTGTCGAACGCCAAAGGTCCGTCGAGAATGCCGCCGGTGATCTGGCCGCGCTCGGCCATCTTGCACAGCGCCGCGGCGTCGAGCGTCGAGCGGATGCTCTCGGTGACGGTCTCGACCGCCGACAGGATCGCCACCCGCGGCTGGCCGATGCCGAGCGCGTGCGCCAGATCGATCGCGTTCTGGATGATGTCGCGCTTGTCGGTCAGTGTCGGGTAGATGTTGATCGCGGCGTCGGTGACCAGCAGCGCCCGCGGATAGTCCGGCGCATCGATCGCATAGACGTGGCTGATGCGCCGCGCGGTGCGCAATCCACGCGCCGGATCGACCACCGCGCGCATCAGTTCGTCGGTATGCAGCGCGCCCTTCATCAGCGCCTCGACCTTGCCGGCGCGCGCCAGCGCCACCGCGGCTGCAGCCGCGGCGTCGCTGTGCTCGGTCGCGACGATGTCGAAATGCGACAGATCGACCTCGGCCTGGGCGGCTGCGGCGCGGATCCTCGCATCGGGGCCGACCAGCACCGGCACGATCAGCCCGGCGCGCGCCGCCTCGACGGCGCCGAGCAGCGAGGGCGGATCGACCGGATGCACCACCGCGACGCGCAACGGCTCCAGCCCCTGCGTCATCTCGATCAGCCGTTCGTAGCGCCGCGCCGCCGGGTGCAGATCGATCTCCGGCAGATGCACGCGTGGGCGGGAGATCTTCTCGACCGGAGCGAGCACCTCGGCGAGGCCGACGATCACCTCCTCGCCTCTCTGATTGGTGGCGCGGCAATCCAGCAGCAACCGCTTCTTCGCCTCGTTCTTCTCCTTCACCTTGACGGAGACGGTGACGGTGTCGCCGAGCAGCACCGGGCGAACGAAACGCAGCGACTGGTCGAGATAGATCGTGCCGGGGCCGGGAAGTTGCGTGCCGAGCAGGGTCGAGATCAGCGACCCGCCCCACATGCCGTGCGCCACCACCTGATGGAATTGATCGCTTTTGGCGAAGGCGGCGTCGACATGCATCGGATTGACGTCGCCCGACATCACCGCGAACACCTCGATGTCGCGATAGGTCAGCGTCCGCACCAGGCTCGCGGTGTCCCCCACCGCGATCTCGTCAAAGGTGCGGTTCTGGATCTGCTCCATGAGATTCTCCAGCCGGCGGATCAGCCGACGACGTGATAGCCCGCGTCGATGTATTCGATATTGCCGGTCAGCGCGCTGGCGCCGTCGCCGACCAGGAAGGTCGCGACGTTGCCGACGTCTTCGATGCTGACGAGATTGTGCGCGGGAGCGCGGGCGCGGGTCCGCTCCAGCAGTTCGTCGAAACGCGCGATGCCGGAGGCGGCGCGGGTCTTCAGCGGCCCGGGCGACAGCGCATGGACGCGGATGCGCTTCGGCGCCAGCTCCGCCGCCATATAGCGCACCGAGCTTTCCAGCGCGGCCTTCACCGGCCCCATCAGATTGTAGTCTTCGACCACCTTCTCGGAGCCGTAAAAAGATACCGTCAACAGGCAGCCGCCATCTGGCATCAGCGGCTCGGCCAGCCGCGCCATCCGGATGAAGGAATGGCAGGACACATCCATCGCCATCGCGAAGCCGGCCTGCGAGCAATCGACCACCCGGCCTTGCAGGTCATCCTTCGGCGCGAAGGCGATCGAATGCAGCAGAAAGTCGAGCCGGCCCCATCGCTCGCCGATCTGCGCGAACACCGCCTCGAGCTGCCCCGGCTCGCGCACGTCGCAGGGGACGACGATCGGGCTCTGCAGCTGCTCCGCCAGCGGCCCGACATACGGCTTCGCCTTGTCGTTGAGATAGGTAACGGCGAGTTCGGCGCCGGCGTCGCGGAACGCACGGGCGCAGCCGAAAGCGATGCTGTCCGCGTTGGCGATCCCGACCACCAGTCCCTTTTTACCGTGCAGCGTCTTACCATGCAGCGTCATTGCGACTCCCTAACCCGCCCGATGTGTCATCCGCGTGACCAGAGCGCTTGACCAACCGCGAATGGTCGCGCGTCACACCAGCGCGGGCAGGCACGGGCCGACGCGGCGGCCTACTTCGCCAACTGACGCCGCAGTTTCAAGAGCTCCTTTCGCCGCGCCGGAGAGGTCTCGGGATACGTCATCTTCAGGTCCTCGACCGTTTCGAGAATGATCTGCGACACGATCAGCCGGGTGTTCTGCTTGTCATCCGCCGGAACGATATACCACGGCGCGTCCTCGGAGCTGGTTTCGCTGAGGCAGTGCTCGTAGGCGTCCATATAGTCGTCCCAATATTTGCGCTCCTCGATATCGGCGGCGCTGAACTTCCAGTTCTTCGCAGGCTCGTCGATCCGCGCCAGGAAGCGCTTGCGCTGCTCCTCCTTGGACAGATGCAGAAAGAACTTCATGATCCGCGTGCCGTTGGCGTGGAGATGCTGCTCGAGATCGCGGATCGAGCGATAGCGCTTGTCCCAGAAATGCTTGCCATGATGCGCATCGCTCGGAAACGCTTGGCTTTGCAGGATCTCCGGATGGACTCGAACGATCAGCACCTCTTCGTAGTAGGAGCGGTTGAAGATGCCGATCCGGCCGCGTTCCGGAAGATCGCGGGTGGTGCGCCACAGGAAGTCGTGGCGCAGCTCCGTCGCGCTGGGGTGCTTGAAGCTGAACACCTGACAGCCCTGCGGATTGACCCCGGACATCACGTGCTGGATCACGCCGTCCTTGCCGGCGGCGTCCATCGCCTGGAAGATCAGCAGGACCGCGTGGCGGTTGCTGGCGTAGAGCAGTTTCTGCTGCTCGGCCAGGTGCGCGACATAGCTGCGGAGCATTTCCTGGTAGTTTTCCTTCGACTCATAGGCCGGTTCGACCAGAGTGGGCCATTTGCCGAGATCGACCTTGGCGCCTTCCTCGACCCGAAACTGCTTGGTCCTGATCTTCATTCCCGTCCTTTCGGGCACGCTTTGCGGCCGCGGCCGGAATTCCCACAAGCCGGGGTGGCTGTGGCCGCCGCCAGAGGTCTTAGCGGGGGAGTTATAGCCGATCCGGCCGACAGCCATAGCTCGCTTCGGCGCCCCCGGACAGGATAGTCAGCGTTCGTTCATCAACGGTAACGTAGGTTCGTTCGGTCCGATCGGGGAGCCATCGGCGAGCGGACCGGACATAAAGCCACCTTAGTTGCAAGCAATTACACCGGCCGGACGGCCAAGCTCGCTGATCGCGCCCAATCTGTCGGATCAGCAGGAATGATTACGGTGCTGCAAGTGAGTTACCCGCTTCGTTGCGGGCACGCCATTCCTGGGATATCCAAGCTGGGATATTTATGCTTTCGATATTCAAGCCCGCCAGATCCATACTTGCTATATCCATGCCTGCCCTATCCGAGCCAGCCCTATCTGAGCCTGCCCTATCTGAGCCTGCCCTATCTGAGCCTGCCATATTCAGTCGCGCGATCGCAGTAGAGAACAGCTGACAGCCCCATCGACATGGAAACTTCCGTTCAAACCAAAGGCCTCGCTGCGCAGTCGCGCCTTGCCATGTCCGCGCGCATCGCGATGTTCGGGCTGCCGCTGCTGCTGCTCGCGCCCGCGCTGTGGAACGGTTACCCGCTGCTCCAATACGACACCGGCGGTTATCTGGCGCGCTGGTACGAGGGCTATCTGGTTCCGAGCCGGTCGACCACCTACGGCATCTATTTACATCTCGGCGAATCCTCGCAGTTCTGGATCAACCTCGCCTTCCAGGCGATCATTACGCTTTGGGTCCTGCAACTGACTTTGCGGGTGTTCGGTATCACACGGCCGTTCCGGCTGGCGGCGATCGGCGTCGCGCTGGTCGCCACCACGGCGCTGCCGTGGATCACCAGCATGTTGCTGACCGACATCTTCGCCGGCCTGTCGGTGCTGACGCTGTTTCTGCTGGTGGCTTTCCGCGACCGCACCTCGACGATCGAGAAGGTCCTGCTGTTCGCCTTCACCACCTTCGCCGCGGCGACCCACAGCGCCACCGTCGGCGTGCTGACCGGGCTGTGCTGCGCCGGCTGGCTCGCGCTGCCGTTCCTGCGCGGCCGACTGTCGGCGGCCGGCCTGGCTCAGGGCAGCATGACCGTGGTCGCAGGCTCGCTGCTGCTGCTCGCCACCAACTACGCGCTGTCGGGGACCGTGGCCTGGACCCCGGGCGGCTCCAGCGTCGCCTTCGGCCGGATGCTGCAGGACGGCATCGTCAAGCGCTATCTCGACGACCATTGCGCGACCGTGAAGCTCAAGCTCTGCCCCTATCGCAACGAGTTGCCGCCGACCGGCGACGACTTCCTGTGGGGCGGCAACAACATGTTCGACAAGCTCGGCCGCTTCGAGGGGCTGAGCGACGAGATGGAGTACATCTCCCGCAAGGCGCTGACCGCCTATCCGTGGATCCAGGCCAAGGCCGCCGCCAAGGCGACATGGGATCAGCTCGTTCATGTCGGCACCGGCGAAGGCACCAATGGCTGGATCCCGCACACCTACGGCATCATCGAGCGCTATATGCCGAACCAGGGCCCGACCATGCGCGCCGCGCGGCAGCAGCATTGGGACATCAATTTCAACGCGGTGAACTGGGTGCACGTGCCGGTGGCACTCGGCTCGATGGCGCTGCTGCTGGCGATCCTCGGCCGGGCGTTGTGGCGGCGCGAACTCGACGACGTCTCGCTGCTGGCCGGCTTCGTCGCGACCTCGCTGCTCGGCAATGCGGTGATCTGCGGTGTGATTTCGGGACCGCACGACCGCTACGGCTCGCGGATCGTCTGGATTGCGACCTTCGTCGTGCTGATCGCTGCGATCAAGTACTTCGTCGACAGCCGGACCGCGTCCGGGGACGAAGAAGAAGGCGCCGACTGACCCTCAGCATGATCCCGAAAACTGGACGCCGGTTTTCGGAAAGATCCTGCTCGAGAACGCATGATCAGGAAAAAAAGCCGCGCGGGACCTCCCGCGCGGCTTTCGTGTTCAGATCGCCCGGATCTTACGGGCAGGAATGACGCATCCCGTCATAGCCGAGATACGTTCCCGACGCCGGGTCATACGACCTGAAGCGCTGCGAACAATAAGCGACCGCGTCGCTGCCGCGCGCCTGGGCCTGGGCCTGGCTGCTGGCGATGGCGCCGCCGATGATCGCGCCGACCGCGAGGCCGCCGATCGCCGCGCCCGGACCCCAACCATGGCCGTGGTGGTGATGATGGCCGCGGTGCCCGTGCCAGCCACCGTGATGGCCATGAAAGCCGCCGTGATGCCCGTGCCAGCCGTGGCGGTACTGCACCTGCTGGACGTCCGACGCCGCGGCGGTTGATTGCGGGCCGACCATCATCGGCGCGGCAGCGACCGGAGCCGCCGCCATGGCCAGCGATCCGGCGATCAGCGCCATGGCCGACAGCGTGCGTGACATCTTCATTATCGTCTCCTTCTCTTATGCGAGTTCAGGAAGGCTAACGGTTCCACATCGGCGGGGTTCCGATTTTCGCACGGCAGCGACAATTCGTCCGGCTTCGGCGCGCTGTCGTACAATGAGTTCGGCGAAGACAATGCGACGCGTTCGCGTGATCCGCGATCTCGGAATCGATCGCACGATCGGCAAGGCGCATGTCAAAGCGAGGAAGGACGGGACGATGAATGGCGATCGGCGCCGGTCAGCCGATCAGCAGGGCGATCAGGGTGCCGAGAATGGTGCCTGCGCAGGCGGCCGACAGGCCGAACACCGAGCCCCACACCAGGAAATACAGCACGACCGATCCCAGATTCTTCTCGAGATCGGCGCCGTACATCAGAAACGAGGCCGCGCAGGCGACCAGCAACAGGGCGGCGATCACGATCCGGACCCACAGCGCCCGGCGCGGCGCGCGCGCCAAGAACCACGCGACCCAGCCCGAGACCGCGGCCAACGCCAGCCAGAAGATGATCAACCTGACAGCCATTCTGTTGTCCTGACTACTATGTTTGACCTATCGCGGGAAGCCGACGATCGAATGACGGCTTCGCGCCTGCAGCGCTTTTCCGATAGATTGCGAAAAACCCCGCCGATTGGAAGAGCGTAGCCCCCAATTGAATTACCCGTCTTCGTCTCAAGATCGCCCATCCGACGCCTCTGCGGCAGCGCCGCCGGAGCGTCCGCCGCTGTTTCAGGGCCTCGGCCTGACCAAGCGCTATGGCGATTTCACCGCCAATTCGGCGATCGATATCGCGATCGCGCCGGGCCAGATCCATGCGCTGCTCGGCGAGAACGGCGCCGGCAAGTCGACGCTGGTCAAAACCATCTGCGGGCTGATCCAGCCGGACGACGGCGCGATGCGCTGGCGCGGCGCGCCGTTCGCGCCCGCCGGCCCGGCCGATGCGCAGGCCTGTGGCATCGGCCTCGTCTCGCAGCATTTCGCGCTGTTCGACAATCTCACCGTCGCCGAGAACGTCGCGCTCGGACAGCGCGGCGGTGAATCACTCGACATCCTATCGAGACGGCTGGCGCAGATCGCCGAACGCTACGGGCTGCCGCTCGATCCGAAGCGCGAGGTGTGGCGGCTGTCGGTCGGCGAGCGGCAGCGGATCGAAATCGTCCGCGCGCTGATGCAGGACCCGCAATTCCTGATCCTCGACGAGCCGACCGCGGTGCTGACGCCGGCCGAAGCCGACCGGCTGTTCGATGTGCTGGAGCAATTGCGGGCCGATGGCCGCGCGCTGCTCTACATCTCCCACAAGCTCGAAGAGGTGAAGCGGCTGTGCGACACCGCCACGATCCTGCGCGCCGGTCGCGTCGTCGCCGCCTGCGACCCGCGCGCCGAGACCGCGGCGTCGCTGGCGCGGATGATGGTCGGCGTCGACGTGATCCCACCGAAGCCGCAGCCCGGCCACAGCATCGGCGCGCCGCGCCTCGTTGTGACCGGGCTCAGCCTTGCGCCCGACGATCCGCACGGCATGACGCTGAAACAGATCGATCTGCAGCTGCGCGGCGGCGAGATCGTCGGCATCGCGGGCGTCGCCGGCAACGGCCAGGACGAATTGTTCGCGGCCCTGTCCGGCGAAGCGCCGCTCGACGAGGCGCGCACGATCCTGATCGACGGACAGGCGGCCGGCGATCTGTCGATCACGGCGCGACGCCGGCTCGGCGCCGCTTTCATCCCGGAGCAACGGCTCGGCCACGCCACCGTGCCAACGATGCGGCTGTCCGAAAACGCGCTGCTCACGAGCCACGCCGATCCCGGCGTGGTGCGGCGCGGTTTCGTCGATCAGGCCGCCCTGCTCGGCCTCGTCGATCAGGTCACTGCAGCATTCGGAGTGCGCAAGGCTCAGCGCGATCCGGAGGCCGAGCGATTGTCCGGCGGCAATCTGCAGAAATTCATCGTCGGCCGCGAAATTCTGCGTCAGCCGAAGCTGCTGGTGGTCAACCAGCCGAGCTGGGGGCTCGACGCCGGCGCGGCCGCGGCGATCCGGCAGGCGCTGATCGATCTCGCCGCAGGCGGCGCGGCGGTGCTGGTGATCAGCCAGGACCTCGACGAACTGCTCGAAATCGCCGACAGCATCGCGGTGATGTATCACGGCCGGCTGTCGCCGCCGCTGGCCGCGGCCGAGACCGGTCGCGAGCAGCTCGGGCTTCTGATGGGCGGCAGCGGCTGGCCGCAACAGAGTGTGCACGATGCAATTCCTGCTTGAACGGCGCGCCGAGCGTTCGACGGCGATCGCGGCGCTGTCGCCGCTGATCGCGGTCGTGCTGACGATCGTGACCATGGCCGCCTTGTTCGCGGCGCTCGGCAAGGATCCGCTGGCGGCGCTGCATGTGTACTTCGTTGCGCCCTGGACCGACGCCTATTCGCTGCAGGAGATTGCGGTCAAGGCGTCGCCGCTGGTGATGATCGCGGTCGGGCTTGCGCTGTGCTATCGCGCCAATGTCTGGAACATCGGCGCGGAAGGGCAGCTCCTGATCGGCGCGGTGGCGGGAAGCTGGCTCGCGGTGAAAACGCACGGCGTCGAGACCGGGCCATGGCTGCTGCCCGCGATGCTGCTGATCGGCGCGGCCGCGGGCGCGCTCTATGCGCTGATTCCGGCGCTGTGCAAGGTGCGGTTCGGCGCCAGCGAAATCCTGATCAGTCTGATGCTGGTCTACATCGCCGACTTCGCGCTCGATTATCTGGTGCGCGGACCGTGGCGCGATCCGGCCGGCTTCAACTTCCCGACCACCGCCGAATTCGACGCCGCCGCGACCATGCCGCTGCTGATCGCGGGCAGCCGTCTGCATGTCGGCGTGATCCTCACCGTCCTGTTCGTGATCGGCGCGGCGATCCTGCTCGGCAAGACGCTGAAGGGTTTCGAGATCCGCGTCGTCGGCGCGACGCCGCGCGCCGCGCGGTTCGGCGGCTTCAATGCCGACCGGCTGGTTCTGTTCACCTTCGCGATCTCCGGCGCGCTGGCGGGGCTTGCCGGCATCATCGAGGTCGCCGGCCCGATCGGCCACCTGCAGCCCGGGATCTCGCCGGGTTATGGCTTCACCGCGATCATCGTGGCGTTTCTCGGCCGGCTCAATCCGATCGCGATTCTCGCCGCGGGATTGTTCCTGGCGCTGACCTTCATCGGCGGCGAGCAGGCCCAGATCGCGATGAAGATCCCGCAGGACATGACAAGGGTGATCCAGGGCATCCTGCTGTTCTACGTGCTCGCTTGCGACTCGCTGATCCTGTATCGGGTCCGGCTGATCGCGACGCATCGAAAGGCCGGCGATGGACATGTTTGAGGCGATCCTTTTGTCGATCGTCACCGCCTCGACGCCGCTGCTGCTGGCGGCGAGCGGCGAACTCGTCACCGAGCGGGCCGGCGTGCTCAATCTCGGCGTCGAGGGCATGATGATCCTCGGCGCGGCCTGCGGCTTCGGCGGCGCATGGCTCACCGGCTCGACCACGGTCGGCGCGCTGTGCGGAATTGCGGCCGGCATGACGTTGGCGGCGCTGTTCGCAGCCATGACCATCGGGCTCGCCGTCAATCAGGTCGCGGCCGGGCTGGCGCTCACCATTCTGGGCACCGGTCTCGCCGGGCTGATCGGGCTGGGCTTCGTCGGCGAGCGGATCGCCGCCGCACCGCAGCTCGCGATCCCCGGTCTGACGACGCTGCCGGTCGTCGGCCGATTGCTGTTCGGGCAGGACGCCTTCGTCTATCTGTCACTGGGACTGATCGCCGCAATCGCATTCGTCCTGGTCCGCACCCGGGCCGGCCTGATCCTGCGCGCGGCCGGCGACAATCCCGCCTCCGCGCACGCGCTGGGCTACGACGTCGCGCGGATCAGGACGCTGGCCGTGCTGTTCGGCGGCGGCTGCGCCGGGCTCGCCGGCGCCTGTCTGCCGCTGGCCTATACGCCGTTTTTCGCGCCCGGCATGACCGCCGGCCGCGGCTGGATCGCGCTGGCGCTGGTGGTGTTCGCCTCGTGGCGGCCGGCGCGGCTGCTGGCCGGCGCCTATCTGTTCGGCGCGGTGTCGATCCTGCAACTCCACGCCCAGGCATTCGGCGTCGGCCTGCCCTCGCAATTGATGTCGGCGCTTCCCTATCTTGCCACGGTGATCGTATTGGTGCTGATCTCCCGCGGCCGCCGCGGCGGCTCGGTTGGGCCGGCGGCGCTCGGGACGGCGTTCGTGCCGGACCGGTAGATCCTGTGGAATCGCGCGAGACGGGGCGACGCGGTTCGGAACGATGACAGTCCCCCGACGACGATCGGAGACGCGGATGAGGAAGACGATTGTAACGGCTGCGCTGGTGCTGGCGGCGGGCTGCGCCGGACTGTCGGCGGCCTCCGCGGCGGACAAGCTCAAGATCGGCTTCGTCTATATCGGCCCGATCGGCGATTTCGGCTGGACCCATCAGCACGATCTGGCGCGCCAGGCCGTCGTCAAGGAATTCGGCGACAAGATCGAGACCACCTTCCTCGAAAGCGTCGGCGAAGGCCCCGACGCCGAGCGCTCGATCGAGCAGCTCGCGCGCGCCGGCAACAAGCTGATCTTCGCCACCTCGTTCGGCTACATGGATTCGACCATCAAGGTCGCCAAGAAATATCCCGACGTGAGGTTCGAGCACGCCACCGGCTACAAGCGCGAGCACAATGTCGCGACCTATTCGGGCCGGTTCTACGAGGGCCGCGCGATCCAGGGCGCGATCGCGGCGAAAATGTCGAAGAAGGGCGTGATCGGCTATATCGGCTCGTTCCCGGTGCCGGAAGTGATCTCCGGCATCAACGCCACGATGCTGGCGGCGCAGAAGATCAATCCGAACATCAAGGTCAAGATCGTCTGGGTGAACTCCTGGTTCAACCCCGGCAAGGAAGCCGACGCCGCCAAGGCGCTGCTCGATCAGGGCGCCGACGTGATCATGCAGCACACCGACAGCGCCGCGCCGATGCAGGTCGCCAATGAGCGCGGCGCGCTCGCCTTCGCGCAGGCCACCGACATGATGAAGTTCGGCGCCAAGGCTCAGCTCACCGGCATCGTCGACAACTGGACGCCGTACTACACCTCCCGCATCAAGGCGGTGCTGGAGAACAACTGGCAGTCGGGCGACACCTGGGGCGGCCTCAAGGACAAGATGATCCTGATGGCGCCCTATACCAACATGCCGGAGGCCGTGAAGAAGCTCGCGGTCGAGACCGAGGCCGGCATCGTCGACGGCAGCATCAAGCCGTTCGCCTGCCCGATCCTGGATCAGGACGGCAAGGAGATCGAGTGCAAGGGCGGCGACCGCCTCGACGACAGCCAGGTGCTCGGCATGAATTTCTACATCAAGGGCATCGACGACAAGATTCCCGGCAAGTAAACCCGCAGCGGCGAGGCCGATCCCGACCGAAACACCTCACCGATACCAGCTCAGTGCATCCGTGGGGCCTTGAGGAATTTGGCGCGGTCGGACGAATGCAGCACGACGTCGAAGGTCGCGCCGCCGCTGAACAGCGTCAGCGGGACCTCGACGCCCGCGGTGCCGAGCGCCCAGATCTTGCGATAGAACTCGCCCTCGCTGCTGACCTTCTCGCCGGCGACCGCGAGGATGACGTCGCCGGACTTCAGTTCGGCGCGGGCGGCCGGGCCCTTCGGCGCGATTCCGACCACGACGATCTTGCCCTCGATCTCGGTCGAATACAGGCCGAGCCACGGTCGCGGCGGCTTGTCGACGCGACCGAATTTGCGCAGATCGGAGAGCGCCGGCTTCAACAGATCGATCGGCACGATCATGTTGTAATGCGCGTCGGTGCCGCTGCGCTCGATCTGCAGCGAGCCGATGCCGATGAGTTCGCCCGTCGCCGAAATCAGCCCGGCGCCGCCCCAATTCGGGTGCGACGGTTCGGTGAAGATCGCGTCGTCGAGCAGATATTCCCAATAGCCGGCGAATTCCTGCCGCGTCGCGATCCGTCCCGCGACCGATCGCGTTCGCCCGCCGGCGCCGGCGATCACCACGCGATCGCCGGCTTTGGCCGCACCGGAATTGCCGAGCGCCAGCGGCGGCAGATCGATCGGGCCGAGCGCCTGCACGAGACCGAACCCGCTCTCCGCATCGAAGCCGAGCGCATGGCCCTCGACCACCCGCCCGTCGCCGAGATGAAGCCAGACGGTCTCCGCCTCGGTGATCAAATAGCCGATCGTCAGCAGCAGGCCGTCGTCGATCAGCACGCAATTGCCGGCGCGCTCGGTGCCGAGCGTGTTGGCCGTGAAGGCGTCCGACGGAATGATCGAATGCAACCCGATCACCGCCGACAGCGCGCGTTCGAGATCGAAAGGAAAGTCGGCGGCACGCGGCCGGATCGCGGCCGGCACATTCCATTCGGGCAAGGAAGGCATCCGGCGTCTCCTGTTCGGCATATGGTGAGCGAACAGGAAATATCGGAGCCCGGGCGGCCAATTGCAAGCGGGCGCGGGGCCCCGAAACAGAGGCGCGCGACGCCGATAAGCCGGTGTTAATCTGGCTTTCTTAAGCTCCCAACAAGCAAGATCGCCTGACGCATCGCGATGCGAGCGCGCAGCCGACGTCTCGTCCGCCCTCCGGGCATCGTGCCGCGGCCACTCGGTTAACGATCCCTTACGTCCGGCCACGCCAGGTTGCAGCCATGACCGACTTTGCCATCGCGGCCGCTCCCTCTTCCGTGACGGCGCCGCGGCTGAGAGCGCTGCAGCTTGCCCTGCTGTGGTTCGTCGGCGCCAGCGGCGCGATCGTCTTCATCGAGCCCAGCCCGTATGAATTCGCGATCCTGCTGTCGATCATCGTGTTTCTGGCCTCCGGACTGCGGATCACGCCCGTCCTGATCGTGCCGATCGGGCTGCTGATCGGCGTCGAGCTGGGCTACACCATCGGCGCCGCCGATCTGCTCGGCGACACCATCATCCTGAACTGGCTGTTGACGTCGTGGTACATGGCGATCACCGCGATATTCTTTGCGCTGGTGGCGCTGCAGGACACCGGCGAGCGGATCGAGGCGATCGCCAAGGGCTATCTGGTCGGCGGCATCATCGCATCGCTGGCGGGGATCGCCGGCTATTTCAACCTGATCCCTGGCGCCGGAGATCTGCTGACCTACGCCGGACGCGCGCGCGGCACCTTCAAGGACCCCAACGTGCTCGGCGCGTTCCTGATCTTTCCGGCGATCTACGCGCTGCAGCGGGTGATCGAAGGATCGTTCTGGAGCGCGGTGCGTAATGCGATCGCCTTCGGCATCATCGCGCTCGCGATCTTCCTGGCCTTTTCGCGCGCGGCCTGGGGCACGCTGGCCGGTGCATCGGTGCTGATGATCGCGCTGACCTTCATCACCGCACCGACCCAGCAGAGGCGATTGCGGATCGTGCTGCTCGCGGCGCTCGCCTCGGCGATGCTGGTCGCGGCGATCGCCGTGTTGCTGTCGATCGATCAGATCGACGAGCTGTTCAGGCAACGCGCCAGCCTGTCGCAGCCTTATGACAGCGGCCGGTTCGGCCGGTTCGGCCGGCATCTGCTCGGCGCCGGCATGGCGCTGGACTATCCGACCGGGATCGGACCGCTGCAATTCCGCCGATTCTTTCCCGAGGACACCCACAATTCGTTCCTCAACGCCTTCATGTCCGGCGGCTGGATCAGCGGCATTCTGTATCCTGCTCTGGTGTTCATCACCGCGGCCTACGGCCTCCGCAACGTCTTCGTCCGCACGCCCTGGCAGCGGACCTATATCGCGATCGTCGCGACGCTGATCGTGACGCTGCTCGAGAGCTTCATTATCGATACCGATCATTGGCGGCACTATTTCATGCTGATCGGCTTGACCTGGGGCGCGGCAATTGCGAGCAGTCGAATCCGGTTTCAGAGCAACGCAGCGCCCTGAGCGTCCGACGGCCAGCGGACGCCGCGAGCGACGGAAAGGCCCGAGATGGACAACTACATCCTCGTCACCGGCGGCGCCGGCTATATCGGCAGCCACATGACGCTGGCGCTGCAGGCCGCAGGCGAGCGTCCGCTGGTGATCGATGATCTTTCTGCCGGGCTGCGCAGCGCCGTTCCGGACGGCGTCCCGTTGTTCGCCGGCTCGGTCGGCGACGCCGCCTTCGTCGGCGACATCATGGATCGCTATCCGATCGCGGCGATCATCCATTTTGCGGCCAGCGTCGTGGTGCCGGAATCGGTCGCGCGCCCGCTCGATTATTATCGCAACAACACCGCCAATGCCCGGACGCTGATCGACTGCGCGGTTCAGCGAAAGGTGCCGCATCTCGTGTTTTCGTCGACCGCCGCGGTCTATGGCGAACCCGATCGCACACCGATCAGCGAAGGCCAGTCGACGCAACCGATCAACCCTTACGGCCGCTCCAAGCTGATGGTCGAATGGATGCTCGACGACGTCGCGCGCGCGCATCCGCTGAGCTATGCGGCGCTCCGCTACTTCAACGTCGCGGGCGCCGATCCGGATGGCCGCGCCGGCCAGTCGTCGCCGAACGCCACTCATTTGATCAAGATCGCCGTCCAGGCCGCCCTCGGCAAGCGCGACGGCCTCGATGTGTACGGCACCGACTATCCGACCGCCGACGGCTCCTGCGTCCGCGACTACGTCCATGTCAGCGATCTCGTGGCCGCACATATCGACGCGCTGCGATATCTGCGCGCCGGCAATCCGAGCGTCATCTGCAACATCGGCTATGCCAACGGCTATTCGGTGCTGGACGTGATCGAGGTGGTGAAGCGCGTCTCGGGTATCGATTTCGACGTCCGCATCAAGGGCCGCCGCCCCGGCGATCCGGCCGCGCTGGTGGCCTCGAACGAACTGGCGAAATCGCTGCTCGGGTGGCGCCCCCGTCACGACGATCTCGAAACCATAGTGCGGCACGCACTGGCCTGGGAACGCCGGCTGCCGTAACGGCGCAGCCGCGGATCGTTCCTTTCAGATCGGCACACGCCCCGCGCGTCATCCTGAGACAGGCTGACCCGGCACGGGACATTTAGCTGAAATTCCGCACGATCTCGTAGCCGCGACGTTAACTGCTTTACCCTGTTGAGCGGAAACGGTTAAGCGCCGATTGCAAGGTTGATTAGATTGGCTAATTGTTCGGTTTGAATGATCGAGCGGCGGCCTCGACTCGTCAACGACCAGCGGAACTCGCAATGCCCAAAGCGCAAGATGCCAGCCGAAATCCAGTTTCTGATCCGCTGAATGCCGAGCGGCGAGCCGAGGAGCGTCGAGTCGCGCCGTTCCACGTTTCGACCGACAGCTCCGTTTCGTTCGAGGAACGGCGGGTGACTGGCGAGCGTCGGCGCGAGCGGTTTCAGCAATGGCAGCGCAACATGATCGGCGGCCTGCCGATCGTCGTCGCCGACCGTGCCGAAACCGCAAAGGTGATGGTCGACGAGGCGCTGAAGCGCCGCGGCCAGTGGCGCTACCCGGCCTATATGACGTCGACCAACGGCGAGGTCACCTATCGCTGCGCAGTCGATCCGAGCGAACGTGCGATGTTTCTGGAAGCCGATGCGATTCACGCCGACGGCATGCCGCACGTGTTCGTGTCACGGTTCAAATGCCAGACTCCGCTGCCGGAGCGCGTCGCGACCACCGACCTGTTTCACGATGTCGCGCGCGAAGCCAGTGTGCGCGGCGCGACGATGTTCATGCTCGGCGCCGACGAGACCTCGAACCGTCTCGCAACCGAATTGGTGAAGCGACGCTATCCCAAGCTAAAACTGGTCGGGCGGCGCAACGGCTTCTTCGCCGACGAGGCGGAAGAGATCGCGGCCTGCCGGCAGATCGCCGAACTGGCTCCCGATATTCTCTGGATCTCGATGGGCGTCCCGCGCGAGCAGGTCTTCATTCGGCGGCATCGCCATCGGCTGACCACCGTCGGGATCATCAAGACGTCGGGCGGCCTGTTCGATTTCCTGTCGGGCTCCAAGGCGCGGGCGCCGCAATGGATGCAGCGAATTGGCCTCGAATGGCTATGGCGGATGGCGCTCGAGCCGCGACGGCTCGGGATGCGCTACCTCAAGACCAACCCTTACGCGATGTATCTGCTGCTGACCCGGACGCGCTGATGGGTTCGCCGCGCGCCGTCATGGCGCGCGGAATACGCGTGAAGAAAACGCGTCGGAACAGAGTTAGAGCTGCGGTTCTGATTCTATCAGACCGGAAAAGCTCTAGTTGCGCGGACGCATCAGCATCTCGTCGGTGATCGCGATCTGATCGGGACGATAGTTGCCGACGCCCCATTCGGTCTGCAGGCCAAACGGCGGATCGTTCGACGGCCCGATCAGCCACCAGCTTCCGCTGACCGGCTGCTGGTCGCCCGAGAATGTCGGCCCGCCCTCCTGGCCGTATTTTCCGTTCATGTAGTCGATCAAATTGCGCGCCCATTCGCGCGTTTCGGGCGTTCGCAGTGACGCGCCCATTTCGCCGATCCACACCGGTGCGATGTTGTCGCGGACCAGATAGCCCCAGGTGAAATTCATCCGGTCGATGAAGCCCTTGCCAACCTCCGGCAACCCCCAGCGTTTGGTGTCCGAGATCTCGTCCGGATATTCGTGAATCGAATACACCAGCTTGTTCGCAATCTTCAGCTTCACGGGGTTGGCGCCCGCCGCGGTGAGATTTCCCGCCGGCGCCGCGTGGCGCGGGTCCATGCCCGATGACGCTGGCGGCGGCTTGTAGGTTTCCGGCCCTTCACAGATGATCAGCACGCCGGGGCTGACGTCCTGGATCGCCGAACCGACATCCTCGCACATCGCCTTGATGTCGGTCGGTCCGCCGCCGCCCCAGGTGATGTGGCCGCGATCGCCATTCGGTTCGTTGTGCAAATCGTAGCCGATCACGGTCGGATTGTTCGCGAAGGTCCGCGCAACCAGCAGCCAGTTCTGCTTGAAGGTTTCCGCCGTGACCCTGCCCGGCACGATTCCATCCGTGTTGTCGGTGCCGGGACCGAGGTCGAACCACAGCCCGTTGCGCTGCTGCCCGGCGGTGCCCTGATTGGTGTGATGATTGAAGATCACCTTGAGGCCGATCTCCTGCGCGTAGTCGACGATGCGCTGAAACGCGACCAGCGTGGTGACGTATTGGTAGCGGCCCTGCGAATTCGGCGTGGAGCTCGCGAGCAGCTCCGGGTTCAGCGTGATGTTGATCCAGCCGAGCCGGTCGCTGTAGCCGTTGAGCGGCGCATTCAGCCCGATATCGGTCCATGGAATTCGCACCGCGTTGAAGCCGGCCGCGACGATCGAGTCGAGGACGGTCTTGTAGCTGACGCGCCAGATGCCCGATGGCGCGGCTCCGAGCGGCCCCTCGGTGCCGTTCCAGCCGATCGAGGCGATGCGGACCGGCCGGCCCGAAGCATCGACGATCTGACTGCCCGACGTGCTGAGATAGCCGTTTGGCAGCAAATATCCGCCGCGCCCGGCTGGACGCAAATCACCCGCGTCCCTGACGATCGCGGGCGGATCGGCGACATGGCTCGGCACGGCTGCGTCCATCCGTCCTCCTCAGCTCACATAGTTCGACGGCGTGTCAGGCCGGCGGAACAGCGCGGAAATCACGATCAGAAAGATCGAGAAGGTGAAGAAACGTCCGGCGAACGATCCGAAGGTGCTGCAGAGAAAGAAATACACGGCAATCGGGAAGATCGCTTTCCACGTCATGCGCCGATAGGCCTCATAGATCAGCAACAGCACGCCGAGCATGATCATCGACGCGACGACCACGCCCTGGAACACGCTCATCTGGATGAATGGATTCTCGACGCCCCATTCCAGCCCGAAGGAATAGATCTGCGACCTGACATAGTCGGTCTGCGCGCCCCACAGCAGGTCACCCCAGTTGAACGACAGCAGCAGCGGCACCATCAACCAGCGACTGCGCGCGCTGCCGCCGTCTTCGGTGAAACGGTCGAGCAGCTGATCGAACGCTCCGATCGAGGCCAGCACCGCCACCAGGGCAATGCCGACCGGAATGATCGAGAACCAGACGATCAGGCCGAGCTGCGACAGCTTCATGCCGGCGGCGGTGCGGAACATGCCCCACAGCAACATCGCCGCCATGATCAGCCCCGTCAGCAGGAACGCGGTGCGTCCGCCGAACGCGAGCAGCGCCGCGTATTGCAGCAGGATCATCGGCATCCGCAGATTGGATCGCAGCGCCATGCCGGCGCCGCACAGCAGGCTGACGATATAGACGCAGGTGATGGTCGCCGCGTGGAGCGGATGGCTGAGAAACGCCGTCGCCCGCGGCTCCACGGTCGTCATGCCGTCCGGCGCGTAGGTGATCAGCGGAAAGATGTTGAAACCGATCGCCAGCTCCACCACCGCGAGCAGCGCGTTGACCAGGAAGAACCAGTGCAGAAACCGCTCGAGCCGATCCATGTTGTCGGGCGTGACGAATGGCAGCAGCATACAGCATAGAAACAGATGCAGATCGGTGTCGAAATACATGCCGAAGCCGTTGCGGCCATCGACGACGATGTTGATGACGGCGAAAGTGGAAGCGCAAAAGAAGAAGATCGAGCCGAGCTTGGTGGCCAGATAATAGCGGGCGAGATCGCCCTTCTGCGGGTAGGTGACGACGAACACGCCGAACATCAGCACGATGAAATAGGTCGAGACGTGGATCTTGGTGATCGGCGATCCGCCGATCGCGCTGTAATCGTAGCCGATCAGGTCCAGCACATTGGCGGACACCACGAACAGCAGAACGATATAGACCGCCATCATCTTCTGGATCAGCGGCGGTGCGAATGGCAACCGCAGCCGGACCGTGCGGGCGGACGAGACGGCGGACGCAAACGCGACCGGCGGATGCGGCGCGCCCGGCCCGCCGGCGGTCATGCCGCCACCGAGACGTCCGGCTCCACGAACACCACCCGGGCCTTGATCTGGCGGTGCTGCAGCAGATCGACCAGGATCGCCGCGTCGTCGCTTTTGCCGCCCGGCGCCTGCGCGAGGAACACCACTTCGTCGGCCATGTAGTACATGCCGAATTCGGAGGCCGTCGATCCCATCTCGCCGCCATCGACGATGACGCGATCGAATACCCGAAGCTGCTGAAAGGCCAGGGACAGCGCCTGCCGCGCCCGCGGATCGCGACTGCCGACGGCGGCGAGCCCCACCGGAACGACGCGCATCGCGGTCGGCTTGTGCAATCGGACGACGTCGCCGATCGCGGCATCGCCGGCCATGACGTCGCGCAGGCCGGGCGCGTCGTCATAGCCCAGCCGCGAGGTCGTTTGATGCCGCGCGAGGTCGGCGTCGACCAGCATGACGTCCATCTGGTTCGCGATCACGGTGCGGGCGAGCTGCAATGCGACGTCGTCCAGCCACGCGCCGCGCTGGACCTGAACCAGCACGACGGTGTGGCCCTTCGGCGCCGCGAGCAACTCCTCGCTGAGCGCGCTCAACCGGCCGGCGTGGCTCTGCGCCTTCACCGCCGGCCGAAACACCGGCGCCGGATCGGCCGGGGCCAGAGACGGCGCATCGGACACGGCGACGGCGTCCGGCTCGGGGTCCCTGACAGGCCGCTCGAAGTAATCACGCGCCAGCGCGAGCGCTATTCCGATCGTCAGGCCCGCGAAGATCGCGGCCGCGAGCATGATCAGAGTCGGCGGCCAGCTCTTGTTCTCCGGCGCGGTGGCGCGGGAGATCAGCCGAATGTTGGTGGTGTCGATGCCCTGCCGTTCTTCGGCCGTCTTCGCTTTGGCGAGAAAGCTCTCGTAGACGATGCGGCTCGACTCCGCCTTGCGCTCGAGTTCGCGCAGCGGGACCATCAATTTGTCATTGGCCTGTGATTGGGCTTTCAGCGCGTCGAAATTGGCCTGCAGGTTCTGCACATTGGTTCGCTCGCTGGCCTCGGTGTTGCGGACCGACCGGGCGATCGTCTTCAGCTCGCGCTGGATCGCCGCCTGAACGTCACGCACCTGCGCCCGCGCCGCTTGCAGCGCCGGATGGTTGGGCCCGTTGATCTGCGCGAGCTGCGCCTCCTCGCGCGACGCATCGACCGCGCGACCGCGCAGCTGGACGATCGCCGCGGACTGCATCGCCTCGGGCAGCGAATCGAGACCGGCGTTGCCCTGCTCGACGGTTTCGATCAGCCGCACGCGCGCCTGCGCATCGGCCAGCCGGGTCCGGGCATTGGTCAATTGGGTGTTGGCTTCGTCGAGCTGCTGCTCGCTCACCAAGCGGCTGCGCGCGCCGACCAGATTGTTGGCCGCCTTGAACGCCGCCACCGCCTCCTCACCGCGCTTCACCTCCTGCCGCAGCTTGCCGAGCTGCGCCGAGATCGCCTCCGAGGTTCGGCGCTGGAACGCCGAATTGGCGCCGGCCTGCTCTTCGAGATACGAGGTCGCCACCGCATTGGCGAGCGCGGCGGCGCACGGCGCGGTGTCGGCGGAAGCCAGAATGTCGATCACGAAGGAGCGATCGATCCGCCTGGTTGCGACCTTGAGACGCAGATTGCGCAGCGTGGTCAGCGCCCGGTCTTCGGTCTTGCCGAGCCCGATCAGCGATTTCACGAATCTGCCGAGGCCGAAGCGCTGGCCGTTGAATTCCGGATCGTTCTGCAGATCCATCTGTTCGATGACGCGATTCAGCACCTCGTTCGAGGTGATGATCTTGAGCTGGCTTTCGACCAGCAACAGACCGTCACCGGGGACCGAATTCTGCAGCGGATCGTCCTTCGGCGTGTACTGATCGCGCGGATCGACGAAGACCTGCGCCATCCCGGTATAGGCCGGCTGGGCGATCAACAGATAGGCGGCCACCATAGCGCACAGCGCCAGCGGGACGCCGATCACCCAGTTCTTTCGCCGCGCCAGAATGCCGAGGACATTCCTGAAATCGAGCCCATCGGAGGTCCGGTCGGTCGGCGCATCGGGCGAAGACGGCTGGGGCGACATGATACTTTACACACTCGCTTGATCTACAAACTCAAATCGTCAACCGCGCCGAGCTATATGTCGGCGTGGCATCGCGCGGCGGGGCCCTCGGCGCCCCGTCGATCGATCAGCGCAGCGCTCCGAGATATGGACCGCGATCGCGGCTGCGTCGCACGCTGACCGTAAAGTAAAGAACTACGGTTAATCGGCGGTTACGCATCGCCGCGGGCTTCAAGAGGTTAGTAATTCGTTAATGCGCAACATTGTCGCATCGGTTGGCAATGGCGGCCGCGACGCATCCGTGCATTAACCGCGAGCAGCAAAACTGATCTGCGACCGGGCGTCGAATGTATAAAACGCAACACGTTTTATGATACGTCCTTGTTAACCAGCGGCGGTAATTAGGCGACGTTGGCAGTAAAATCTAAAGCGGATTCCTGAAGATTGCGCCGATGACGATCCTGAAAAAAAGCCAGTTCGAGCGGGTTCTCGCTCTCGAATCCGGCACGTCTGCGCAGACCGCGACGCCGCCGCGCGATGCCGGCGTGACCGACCGAACGGCGCGGTCGGCGAAGCGCCCGCGCGTATTGCTGATTCAGACCCAGGCCGAGAACGCAGGCGCGCAGGAAATCTCCCGGCTGGTCGGTGCCGGCCTCGCGGCGCGCGGCTACGACGTCCACAACCTGTTCTTCTTTCGGCAGTCGCTCGCGTTCGACGAACCGCCGCAGACCGTCTATTGCGCGCCGCGTCGGCCGGGCGATCCGCTGTCGTTCCTGCGGTTTCTCGGCGCGCTGTATGCGCGCATCCGCCAGCTTCGTCCCGATGTCGTGCTGACGTTTCAGCACTACGGCAATTCGATCGGCGGAATCGTATCGCGGCTGGCGAGCCCCGCTCCGGTGATCGCCAATCAGGTCTCGGCGCGATTGACGATGCCGGGCTGGCTGAGCGGCGTCGATCGCCTGATGGGACAGCTCGGGGTTTTCGACAGCATCACCGTCAATTCGCACGACATGCTGCGCGACTATTCGCGCTACCCCGAAAGCTATCGCAAGCGCCTGACGCACGTACCGCACGGGTTCGACCAAAAGCGCGCGACGCTGTCGAAGGCCGATGCGCGTCGGCAATTCGGGCTGAAGCCGGATGCGATCATTCTCGGCTCGGCCGCGCGGCTGCATCCGCTGAAGCAGCTCGACGCCGCGATCCGCGTTCTGGCGAACCGGCCGGACTGGACCGTCGCGCTCGCCGGCCAGGGCCAGGACGAACCGCGACTGCGCGAGCTCGCCGATCGGCTGGGCGTGTCCGATCGCGTGCAATTCATCGGAGAGATCTCTCCGGACCAGGTCGCGAACTTCCTCGCCTGCCTCGACGTCTTCGTGTTTCCTTCACTCGCCGAAACCTTCGGTCTCGCCGCGGTGGAAGCCGCAAATGCCGGCGTGCCGGTGATCGCCAACGATCTTCCGGTGCTGCGTGAAGTGCTGTCGTATCAGGGGGGCCCCGCAGCGGTCTTCGTCGATGCGTCCGACACCGCGGCAATGACCGCCGCGATCGCGCGGGTGCTCGCCGACGACGAATTCGCCGCGCAACTTCGGCGCGCGGGTGATGGCCTGAAGACGCGCTACTCGGTCGATGCGATGGCGGACGAGTACGCCCGCATCATCGAGCAAGCGCTGGCGACAGACGTCCAGCGAGGGGAGCGAACAGGTGATCGTTGAGCTTCGCTTCGACGAAGCGCGACCACGCCGATGGATGCGCCATCAGATGTCGTTGCTGTGCAGCGACCCGAACGGGCTGCAAGTCGCCTGGGTCCGGACCGATGCAACGCGTCCAACGGGACTCGAACAGCTTCTGGACCTCGAGCGGATGGTGATGCGGCGCGGCCGCCCGTGCGGCGCCGACCTCTGCTCGGAGCTGTTGCGCGAAGGCCGGCAGCCGAGCCAGACAGCCGACATCGTGGTCGATTTCACCGCGATGCCACGCGATCCGAAACGCGCGGCGCAGCTGTATTTGCGCCCGCTTTACAACGGCGCGGCTGGCGAAGACGCCGCTCTCGCCGCGATCCTCGGCGGCGACCTGCCGCTGATCGAGATTTACGACGAGATCAGCGGCGCGATGATGTGGTCGGGCCAGCCCTCGGCGGAGACGGCAGAGGGCCTCGGCGGCGCGCTCGATACGGTGATGGCCCGAACAGTCACGTTGCTCAAAGGCGTGCTGGATTCGGGGCCGCGGCCGGCGACGGCTGCCGCCTCGGTTGATCGCGCCGGCGTCCGCTCGCCTTCGGCCTATGTTCTGCGCGGTGTTGCGGAGCATCTCGTCAGACACATCTATCGGCTGTGCTGCTACTCTCCGCACTGGCGGATCGGGTGGCGCTACACCGATGATGCGGGCATCTGGAGTTCAGGCGATCTCTCGGGTCCAGGCTGGCGCGCGGTGCCCAGTCCCGGCAATCGGTTCTATGCCGACCCGTTCCCGATCACCTGGAAGGGACGGACGTTTGCCTTTTTCGAAGATCTCGACCATCGCGTCGGCAAGGGCACGATCTCGGCGATCGAATTCGGCCATGACGGTCCCGTGGGCGAAGCCATTCCGGTGCTCGAAGAGCCGTGGCACTTGTCGTATCCGTTCCTGATCGCGCAGGATAACGACCTCTGGATGATCCCCGAGAGCAGCGTCTCGGGCGAGGTGACGTTGTACAAGTGTGTGCAGTTTCCGAATCGCTGGGAGAAACACGCCACGCTGCTGTCGGGCGTCGAGTTTGCGGACGCCACGATCGTGCAGCACGACGGATTGTACTACATGTTCGGCGCCACGCGCGACGGATCGGGCGGCTATTCGGATACGCTGTCGATTTACTACGCCAACAGCCTGTTCGGGCCCTGGATGCCGCACGCGCAACGCCCGGTGCTGGTCGATCGCGCGAGCGCGCGGCCCGCCGGCCATTTCGTTCAACGTAACGGCCGGCTTTGGCGGCCGGTACAGGATTGCACGAACGGCTATGGCGGCGCGCTGGGGCTGGCGGAAGTCGAGCAGTTGTCGCCGACGACGTTCGCGCAAACCGTGCGTCACACCATCAAGCCCGGACCGCGCTGGCCCGGCCGCAAGCTGCACACGCTGAACCGCTGCGGCCGCCTCGAACTGATCGACGGCACGATCATCCAGCCCAAGATCAAGGCGCTGCGGTTGCCCGACAAGCTCGGCGATCCGGCCGGCGCGCAGAGTCTTTGAGCCGCGCGCGGCGGGATCAGCGCCGCGCGAACCAACGCACCGACAGCCAGCCGGCGATCAGGCCGACCGTTCCGCCGGAGAACTTCACACCGGCATCGAACAGCCGACCGTGCCGCGACGGCGCCAGCACCTGCAGGAATTCGAACAGCGCCGCAGCGCCGAGCACGATCGCAGCGGCGAACAGAATGTAGCGCGGATACGCTGCGGCAAACATTGCGCCGACCAGTGCGAAAGCGGTGAAGCGCTCGATCGACGGCGGCAGACCTGTCGTCGGACGAATGCCGAGCGGGCTGAGGGTCGCGAAGGCAACCGCCGCCAGGCACAGCCACGCCGCGACGCGCAGCATGGTTTGCAGTTTGGTCGACAGCTCCGGCATCGTCACTCCGTCTGGATCGGCTTTCATATGGTTAACAACTCGTTAACGCGGCTGCTCTCGACTGATCGGGACCCTCTCCGCAGTCTTTACCTTACACGCAATTATCATTTCAAATTGGATCAATCCGGCCCCAGATAGGATAAGTTGTCACAGCACGCCAGAGCGCCGACGGCGCAACGTCATTCGGCGAACCCGCGAATATCCGTCGGCCGAAAACCATCGGATGAAACCCGCATCAGTGTCGCCCGACCAGGTTGAGTGAGAGTGAAGTTCAGCGTCGCGATCGAGAAAATCATCGGACTGCGCAACAACTCCACGGTCCGCGCGATGACCGGAGCGTTGGCGTTGCGGGTCGCCATTACCATCGTCAATCTCGCGCTGGTGACTCTCGCTGCACGCATGCTGAGCCGCCACGATTTCGGCAGTTATTCCATGCTGTTCAGCGCGGCCAGCCTGCTCAGCGTGATCGCGACATTCGGACAGCAGATCTTCATCATGCGTTCATGGAGCGAATTCGGCTCCGCGGGCGATGAGAAAATGCTGAAAGGCGCGATGACCTTCAGCGCGCTCGCCTGCGCGGCCGGCGTCACCCTGGTCGGCGTGCCGTTCTACTTCTGGTTCGCGGCCGAGCACGACAGCCTTCTCGCGCTATCGGCGACGCTTTATTTGGTCTGTTTCTCGCTGGTTCTGACGTCCGGTCATCTGACACGCAGCGCGGTCGGCGTCGGCGTCGGCGACGGGCTGACTTATCTGCTGGTGGCGATCTGCCCGATTCTCTATCTGACCGGATGCTTCATCACCGGCGCGCCGATCCAGATTCACCGGATCTTCCTGGCGATGGCGGCGGCCGCGAGCTTCGCCGTCCTGGTCCAGATGGCGCTGCTGAGGCGGCGGGTGCGAGTGCAGTTTCCGAACCTCGGCCAAAGCAAATCGACCTTCGATCTGCGCACCTGGATCACACGGTCGAGCAAGCTGTGCGTCTCGAGCGGGCTCGAAGCCGCCAATCAATATGCCGACGTGGTGATCATCGGCTATCTGACCTCGCCCTCCGTCGCCGGCGCCTATTTCGTCACGACGCGGATCGCCAACGCTTTCGCGATGGTGACCGGCGCGGTCTACATCTTCTCCACCCGCCACATTCCGAACCTGTACTACAACCAGCAGCATCGGCAGCTCGACAGCCTGCTGGATTCGGTCGCGCTGGTGACTCTGACGATCATCGTCGCCGGCCTGGTGGTGGTGCTCGGCGGCGGGCACTGGATCCTCTACGCTTTCAATCCCGAGTACGTGTCGTATTACGGCGCACTGGCGATGCTGACCGCGGGAACCGCCGCCGTAGCGGCCTCAGGCCCGTCCGGCTCGATCCTGATGCTGACGGGACACGAGGGCCGCTATCTCGCCATCATCGGCGGCACGGTGCTGATGCGCGCCGTCGGCTTCTTCCTGCTGATCCCGTGGTTCGGCATTCCCGGTGCGGTGGCTGCGACGACGATCTCGTTCATCACGCTGGCGATCCTGCTGCGGAACGCCGCCAAGAGCGCGGCCGGCATCGACGGCTCGGTGCTGCGCCTGCTGACGCGGCTGCGTCACGGACGGATCTCGCTACGCCCCGAGTGAGCCGCGCGGGGAGAAGAACGATCGCTCAGTTCGATGTGAGGAATTTGGGGGTGTTTGCCCAAGCGCCGTTGTCGCCCGGCTGTGGCGAGCTATTCGGCGCCGACGTCGAGATAGCCGCCCCGCCAATACACCAGCGCCTGCGGCCCGTCGTGGAAATGGACCGCTTCGACCCGGCCGATCACCAGCGCATGGCTGTTCCAGTCCATGATGCTGTCGACCGTGCAGTCGATCGCCGCCAGCGCGTCGGCCAGTAACGGCGCCCCGGTGACCAGCTCGATCCAATCGCCGCTGTCGTAGCGCTGCGCGCCGCGGATGCCGTGGCGGCCGGCGAAGCGATCCGCAAGCTCGCGATGACCGCTGCCGAGGATGTTGACGCCGAAATTTCCCTGATCCCGGAGCACCGGGAGAATCGAACAATCTCGATTGATGCAGACGATCAGCGACGGCGGCTCGGCGGACAATGAACTCACCGAGGTCACCGTCAGACCGTTGCGGTCGTCGCCCTGCCCGCTGCTGACGATGCTGACGCCGCCGGCGAGATGCCGCATCGCGGCCTTGAAGGTCGCTGAGCCGGTGGCGCTCGCGGGAATGGTTGCCGGCCGCACGTTCATGGTTCGCTCGCGAGTGAGATCAGCCAGTTGCGGAACAGGGCGTTGGCCGTGGTTTCGATGCCTTCGGCGGTGCCTTGCCGCAAAGCGAGATGCGGCAGCCTGGCGATGATCGCCGGATCCCGCGCCGCCTCGGCCTCTGCGCGAAACGCATCGAGCGCGTCTTCGATATCCGCGTCGAAATAGTCGACCGGAAACTCCGGATAATCGTGGCGCTCACCCGTCAGGAAGCGACCGATATCCCGCAGATACTCCCGCTGCAGCGAGGTGGCGTCGTATTCCGGATGCCCCTGGAAGAACACGAAGCGGCTGCGGCCCTGGCGCGCGAAGATATCGACGCCGGCATTCGGCGCATGCGTCAGCACCTCGTAGCCGCGCGCGGCGAGCCGATCGGCGGCCAGATCGTTCAGGCGCGAATGCGGCACCTTCAGCGGCGACGGCAGATCGCTCAGCAGCGCATCGTCATTCACCTGTTCGCCGGCAAAGACGCCGGAGCATTTTTGCGGCAGCCGCTCGCGCTCGATGCCGTCGAGATGCAGCACCGCCGCATGAGCGGCAAGGCACGACCAGATCGTCGATCGGGTATTGGCCTCGGCCCAGTCCACCAGCGCGCGCATTTCGTCCCAATAGGGTTCGCTCTGCAGCGTCGCCGCGCGCGGCTCGGCGCCGGTGACGATCAGTGCGTCGAGCCGGGTGTGGCGAAGATCGGCGATGTCGGCGTAAAGGCTGTCGATGCGTTGGCGCGTGGCCGGCGAACGCTGTACCGAGGGCAGCGCAAAGCAGTGCAGCCGCACCAGATGCTCGCCGGAGCCGGCTCTGAGCAGCCGCATGAACTGGCGCTCGGTCGCCCGCAGCGCGGCGTCGCTCATATTGTTGACGAGGCCGATCTCGATCACCCTCGCGGCGGCGGAGCGATCCGGGCTGCGGCAATGATTGTCGACGCTCGCCGGCGCCAGCGTCGGGCTGTCGATCGGACCGGTCTTATCGAACAGCAGGGTCATGCCGCCTCGCCGCGTCTATTCCGCGGCCAGAAGGCGCGGCTGTTGACCGCTGGCCTGCGCCAGCGCCTGGTCGAGATCGGCGATGATATCGGAGATGTGCTCGATCCCGATCGACAGCCGGATCGTTTCCGGCAACACGCCGGCGATGCGCTGCTGTTCGGCCGACATCTGGCGATGCGTCGTCGACGCCGGATGACAGGCCAGCGACTTGGCGTCACCGATATTGACCAGCCGGGTGACCAGCTTGAGCGCGTCGTAGAAGTTCTTGCCGGCCTCGAGGCCGCCTTTGATGCCGAAGGTGAACAGCGACGACGCCTGGCCGCCGAGATATTTCTGGACCAGTTCGTAATACGGACTGTCGGGGAATCCGGTGTAGTTCACCCAGGCGACGCGCGGATCGTCGCGCAGGAACTCGGCCACCTTGCGGGCATTCTCGACGTGCCGCTCCATCCGCAGCGCGACGGTCTCGATCCCCTGCAGCAGCAGAAACGCGCTGAACGGCGACAGCACCGACCCCATGGTGCGCTGAAACACGCTGCGCGCGCGCTCGATATAGGCGCGCGGACCGAAATGTTCGCTGTAGATCATGCCATGATAGGAATGATCCGGCTGGTTGAAGGCCGGAAAGCGCTGCGGCTGCGCCGACCAGTCGAACCGGCCGCTGTCGACGATTGCGCCGCCGAGCGTGGTGCCGTGGCCGCCGAGAAATTTGGTCAGCGAATGCACGACGATGTCCGCGCCGTAGTCGATCGGCTTGAGCAGGATCGGCGTCGCAACGGTGTTGTCGACGATCAGCGGCACGCCGTGCCGGTGCGCCACCTCGGCGATGCGCTCGATATCGCAGATGTTCCCGGCGGGATTGCCGATGGTCTCGCAGAAGACGGCGCGGGTATTCTCGTCGATCAGACGCTTGATCGCATCGGGCTGGTCGCTTTCGGCGAAGCGACCGATGATCCCCTGCCGCGGCAGAACGTGCGACAGCAGCGTGTGCGTCGTGCCGTAGAGCTGCGGCACCGAAACGATATTGCCGCCGTGATCGGCAAGGTTGACGAAGGCGTAGTGCAGCGCAGCCTGCCCGCTGGCGACCGCGAGCGCGCCGACGCCGCCTTCAAGCTCGGCGACGCGCTTTTCCAGCACGTTGCTGGTCGGATTTGCGATCCGCGAGTAGCGATAGCCCTCGGTTTCGAGATTGAACAAAGCGGCGCCGTGATCGGCGCTGTCGAATGCATAGGAAGCTGTCTGATAGATCGGAACCGCGACCGCCTTGGTCGTCGGATCGGGATCGTAGCCGGCATGAATTGCAATCGTTTCGTTGCGCATGGGCTCACCTCCGCATCCGAGGCTGCACTTAACACGCAGTCCGCGGGTATCCTCCTTAGCTAGAGGGAAGAGGTTTAATCGACAACAAGTTTTGAGATCGACAACAAACTAACCCTAATTTCGAATGATAAATTGAATACAATTTGAATCGAATTTTCGGAATTGTTCTGTTTACCTTGCGGACGCTTTGTTGCGGCCGATGCAATCAATCGGCAGTCGCATTCGAGTAAGATGCACCGACAATTCTCACGATCTTGTCGGGCTGGCGTTCATGAACATCCAAGCAAGACCTGCGACGGACGACGCGCTGCAGACGCGTCGCGCGCAACCATCGGTGGCCAAAAGCTGGTTGAAGGCGATCGAGATCACGGCGCGGGTCGAGCAGGAGCCGCGGCGACTGCTCGCAACCGTCGTCGACGAATGGGCAGCCGTCGCACCGAACTCCCCCGCGATCGTGTCGGATCGCGACTCCTACAGCTACGCGGAGCTCGCGCGCCGCATCAACCGCTATGCGCGCTGGGCGCTGGAGAACGGGGTCGGCATCGGCGACGTCGTCTGCCTGCTGATGTCGAACCGGCCGGACTACGTCGCAGCCTGGCTCGGCATCACCAAGGTCGGCGGCGTGGTCGCGCTGATCAACACCCAGCTCGTCGGCGCATCGCTGGCGCATTGCATCGACATCGCGCGGCCCGGACACATCATCGTCGGCGAGGAATTCGTCGACGCGTGGGAGAGCGCCCGCGCGCATCTCGGAGCGGCTCCGCGAATCTGGCTCCATGGCGAGACTTCTGGAGACAAGGCGCTGGACCAGGCGCTCGCGGCGCTCGACAGCGCTGCGCTGACGCCGCAGGAGCAGCGCGACGTCGGCATCGACGATCTGGCGCTGCTGATCTACACATCCGGCACCACCGGCCTGCCCAAGGCGGCGCGCGTCACCCATCGCCGGGTGATGGGCTGGGCCGGCTGGTTCGCGGGGTTGACCGACGCCGCACCGGACGATCGGATGTACAACTGCCTGCCGATCTATCACAGCGTCGGCGGCGTGGTCGCGACCGGCAGCATGCTGATGGCGGGCGGCTCGGTGGTGATCGCCGAGAAATTCTCCGCGAGCCGGTTCTGGGACGACATCATCCGCTGGGACTGCACGCTGTTTCAATACATCGGAGAACTCTGCCGCTATCTGCTGCAGGCGCCGCCATCCGACGGCGACACCCGGCATCGGCTGCGGCTATGCTGCGGCAATGGATTGCGCGGCGAGATCTGGGAGCCGTTCCAGGCGCGCTTTGCGATCCCGCGCATCCTCGAATTCTACGCGTCGACCGAGGGCAATTTCTCGCTCTACAATGTCGAGGGCAAGCCCGGCGCGATCGGGCGCATTCCGTCGTTTCTGGCGCATCGCTTTCCCGCGGCGATCGTCAAATTCGACGTCGAGACCGGCGGTCCGCTGCGCGACGAGAACGGGCTGTGCATCCGATGCGCCCGCGGCGAAACCGGAGAAGCGATCGGCCGGATCGGCGAGGCGCGCGACAGCGGCGGCCGGTTCGAAGGCTACACCAACGATTCCGAAACCGAGAAGAAAGTGCTCCGCGACGTGTTCGCCGCAGGCGACGCGTGGTTTCGCACCGGCGACCTGATGAGGCTCGACGACAAGGGCTTCTTCCATTTCGTCGACCGGATCGGCGACACCTTCCGCTGGAAGGGCGAGAACGTCGCGGCGAGCGAGGTCGCCGAAACGATCGCCGCCTGCCCCGGCGTGATCGACGCCAGCGTCTACGGCGTGTCGGTGCCCCACACGGACGGCCGCGCCGGCATGGCGGCGCTGGTCGTCGACGAACGCTTCGATCTCGCGGCGCTGCATCGCCATCTCGCAGAACGGTTGCCGGCCTATGCGCGCCCGGTCTTCATCCGGATCCAGGCCGCGCTGCAGATCACCGGCACCTTCAAGCAGAACAAGCAGGATTTGATCCGCGACGGTTTCGATCCCGTCGTGGTGAGCGATCCGCTGTATCTCGGCGATGCGACCGCAGCCGGCTACGTCGTGCTCGATGAGCCCCTGCATCGCCGGATCGCGGCCGGCACACTGCGGCTTTGAGACGCGCGAACGACCCCGTTGGAAACCTGCTAAAATTCTTCGGCAGCGGCTCGGCCGCTCAGCAATGGATCAGCACGATGACTCCCGCAATTGCACCGATCAGCTTCTCCAAGACGTGGACGTTCTTCGAAGGCGACTGGCACGACGGCAATGTGCCGATCATGGGGCCGCGCACCCACGCCGCCTGGCTCGGCTCGATGGTGTTCGACGGCGCGCGCGCCTTCGAGGGCGTGACGCCCGACCTCGACCGGCATATCGCGCGGATCAATCAGTCGGCGATCAACTTCAGGCTGAAGCCGGTGGTCGACGCCGACACCTGGCTCGGCCTGGTGCGCGACGGCCTGAAGCGCTTCGACGCCGATGCCGAGCTGTACATTCGGCCGATGTATTGGGCGCAGAACGGATCCGGCGGCGGCGTGCTGTTCGATCCGGAGACCACCAATTGGTGCCTGTGCATCTATGAAGCGCCGATGCCGAAGCCGACCGGCCTCGCGATCACGCTGTCGCCGTTCCGCCGGCCCACTGCGGAGTGCGCGCCGGTCGACGCCAAGGCCGGCTGTCTCTATCCCAACAATTCGCGCGCGATGATGGAGGCGCAGAGCCGCGGCTTCGGCAATTGCCTGCTGCGCGACATGCTCGGCAACATCGCCGAACTCGGCAACTCCAACATCTTCATGGCGAAGGACGGCGTCGTCTACACGCCGGCGCCGAACGGCACCTTCCTCAACGGGGTGACACGGCAGCGCGTGATCGACCTGCTGCGCGGCGACGGTGTCGTCGTGCGCGAGACGACGCTGAGCTATCACGACTTCGAGACCGCGGACGAAATCTTCTCCAGCGGCAATTTCGCCAAGGTCACGCCGGTGATCCGGATCGACGACCGCTCGCTGCAGCCGGGGCCGTTCTTCGCCAAAGCGCGCAAGCTGTATTGGGACTTCGCACACGCCTGAACGCGCGCGACGATTCCGTAGCGGGTGCGCGCCCGCCCCTCTTGACAATATTCCTATAGGATCCTATACCCAGTTCATCCCGCCTCACCGAGAGGGGCGGCTCGCGATCGTCACGGACGCGGGGCGGGATGCGGTGGCGACGCCGCGGTGTTCGATGCAGGGGAGTGCGTTCGAGTAATCGGGCGCGCGAAGCAGGCTGACGACCACACCGCGGCGATGGCGGCCCAAACCGCGAGGTCCCGGCGCGATCGCCTTCGCGCCACGAGGCAGAGCCACATCTGCGCCCTTGTCGGGGCGCAGCTCTGGGGTTCGTCAGTCCTCACAACGGCGGTCCTACGCACGGACCGGCCGCCGGGGGCCCCGTCGCGGAGCAAGCCGACAAAACCCACCGCGCGCGGAACGCCGGATGTTTCCGGCGCAACCGTGGTTTCGAACTCGTGTGCTTTTTCACTTTGCACACGAGGCCGCGGGTGCATCGGGCACCGGCGTTCCGCGCGCCCTCTTCTCGAAGAGGGCGAAGCGACCGCAACAAACCCCGGGCGCTCCGCGCCGCGGGATCGCGAAGGCGTGGCTGTTTAGGACGTGGCTGTTTGACAATCGAATCCGGGCGACGAGAGACGTCGCATCGAAACGCGCACGCCGTCATCCTGAGGCGCCGACGCGGCGGCCTGGAAGGATGGGCCGCGCACGCATCGCCATCATCCTTCGAGGCGAACTACGCTCGCCGCTCGAACCTGCTCACGCCTTTTCCAGCGCCGTCTTGCGGATGCCCGACAGAGTCGCGCCGGGCAGGATCGCGTCGGCGTCGATCTTGAGATGGATGATCGACGGCAGGCCGGATTCCCGCGCCGCTGCAAACGCGGCGGGGAAGTCGGCGGTTCGCTCGACATTGGCGCCGAAGCCGCCGAACGCGCGGGCATAGGCCGCGAAATCCGGATTGTGCAGTTCGGTCGCGGCGACGCGTCCCGGAAACTCACGCTCCTGATGCATCCGGATGGTGCCGTACATGCCGTTGTCGCAGACCACCACGATGATCGGCAGGCTGTACTGCACCGCGATCGCGAATTCCTGCCCGCTCATCAGGAAGTCGCCGTCGCCATTGACCGAGAGCACCAGCCGCTCCGGATGCAGCCGCTGCATCGCGATCGCCGCCGGCATTCCGTAGCCCATCGAGGCCGAGGTCGGCGCGATGTGGGTCATATAGTTGCGGAAGCGATAGAACCGGTGGATCCAGGACGCGTAGTTGCCGGCGCCGTTGCACAGGATCGTATCCGCGGGAACGTTGTCGCGCAGCCAGGTCATGACTTCGCCGAGATTGACGTCGCCGGGCTGCGGCGTCGCGGTTTCGGTCCAGGCGAGATAGTCGGCATGCGCCGCATCCGCCGCCTCCCGCCAGGACGGGTTGGTCGCGATGTCGAGCCGCGCCAGCGCCGCGACAAAACGCGCGGGCGACGCGTGAATCGCCAATTGCGGACGATACACCCGGCCCAGCTCTTCGGCGCCAGGGTGGATGTGCACCAGCCTGGTCAGCGGCGCGGGGCTGTCGAGCAGCGCATAGCCCTGCGACGGAATTTCGCCGAGCCGACCGCCGACCAGCACCAACAGATCCGCGGCCTTGGCGCGCGCCACCAGCTTCGGATTGGGCCCGAGCCCGAGATCGCCCGCATAGCGTGGATGCAACGGATCGAACAGCGTACCGCGGCGATAGCTGGTCGCGACCGGCAGGCCGGTGCGGGTCGCGATCTGCTCGATCTGCTCGCGCGCCGTCAGGCTCCAGCGGCTGCCGCCAAGCACGATCAGCGGCCGTTCGGCGGTTGCGAGCAGCGCCGCGAGCTCGGCCATTTCCTCTTCGCCCGGCGAGGTCTCGACCTGCTTGAACGCCGGGGCGTTGGCGACGCTGACACGCTCGCTCAGCACGTCCTTCGGAAGTGCGATCACCACCGGTCCCGGGCGGCCGCTCGTCGCCGTATAGAACGCGCGCGACACCAGCTCGGTGACGCGCTCGGGATCATCGATCTCGGTGGTCCATTTCGTCATGCTGCCGAACACGGCGCGATAGTCGAGTTCCTGGAACGCCTCGCGCTCCTTCACGCCGCGCTCGACCTGACCGACGAACATGATCATCGGCGTCGAGTCCTGCCGCGCAACGTGAATGCCGGCCGACGCGTTGGTGGCGCCCGGGCCACGGGTGACGAAGCACACCCCCGGCTGCCCGGTCGCCTTGCCGATCGCCTCCGCCATCATCGCCGCGCCGCCCTCATGGCGACAGACCGTGATGGTGATGTCACGATCGCGCAGCGCGTTCAGCACCGGGAGGAAGCTCTCTCCCGGCACGCAGAACACGTGCTCGACGCCGTTGATCACCAATTGATCGACCAGCGCTTCGGCGGCGGTGCGGCTCTTCAGCGGTTGATGCATGGCGTTTCCCTGAATGTTGTTTGCGGCGACCGCGACGCGTCACGGCCCGTACAGCACGAGCTCAGTCTCCGTGAGATCGGCGAGCCGCGGCGGGTTCGGGCCCTTGAAGTATTTGCGGCCACGCGATTCGGTATAGACGCCACTGAGGCCCGCGATCGGCCCGTTGGAATCGATGATCACCAACGGCCTGCCGCGCCAGATCAGCGCGCGGCCGAGCGCGCCGGCACAGCGGACGAAATCCGGGGTCTCGCGGCAATAGACGAGCTGCATCGCCGGCATCGGGAACCGGCCGCTCTTCATCCGCTTCGGAATCATGATGAAGGGAATGGCTTCGTCGCCGACGCGGCACACCAGCGACAGGCAGCCATAGTCGGCATGGCTGCGGAGCAGATCGAAATCCGCCGGCGGCAGCCCTTCGACCGCCGCAGAGGCGCCGGTCACCCTCTCGACCGTCATGCCCTTCTCGGCACGCGACAGCAGCGGCGCCGAGAAGAACATGCCGCCGCAATAGCGACGGAAGCCCTGCGCCTCGATGATCGGCCAGGTGTTGGTCGCGGGCGAGATATTGATGTAGGTGACGTGCTTGTTCTTCTGCGCCACCGACGTCAGCAGCGTCGCGTAGTTACGAAATTCCGGGTCGACATACCAGCTCGACACGTTGCACCGGACGCTGGGCCCGCCGTCCTCGAGTCGCTGGGTGTACAGCAACAGCAGCACGCCGACGGGGCGCTCGCAGTTTTCGAGCAGGTAACCGTAGCGCGGGCAGCCGTCCGGAACGTCACGCTGGCCCTGGCGGTGCAGACCACGCAGCCAGTAATTCTGCGAGCGGCCGGAAAATCCGCGCGTCAGCAGTTGTGATACGGCCTCGATATCGGCCTCGACGATCTCGCGGCAGCGAACCTTGCGGGGATCCATCGTCGTTTACCAATCGACCTGATTGAGAGCTACGCACATAGATTCAGTTCATGTTTGCGCCATATAGTGTTGTCTCACGGATCGAGCAGGAAGGCGAAATTTCCATGTCTGTACGGTTAACGATTGTGACGATGATGCAAGAGATCGCCGCCGAGCAAAACCGCAAATTGCCGGCGCTTACTGACGACCTCGTACTACATCAGTCCGGCTTCGATTCGTTGTGCTTCGCCATCCTCGTCGCACGGCTCGAAGACAAACTCGGCGTCGATCCGTTCACCGCAGCCGACGACGCGATTTTCCCTGTGACGCTGGGCGATTTCATCAAGGCCTACGAGAATGTCCCCGCGTGAGATTGTTGCGCTGCGCAACTATCTCGCAGCCGGCCTGAGCGACCGCACGCTCTCCGATGGAACCGACACCCTCGCGATCGGCGAAATCGCGTACGCCACCGCGCTCGGCGGCCGGCTGGCCGAACTCGCAGGCCGATCCGTGGTGTTGTCGCTGTCGACGCAGCTGATCAGCGGCGTCGCGATGATCGAGATCGACGGCGTCGCGCGGCAGATGCTGCTGTGTCCGCCCGATTTCGACATGAAATACGCCCCGACGCTGATCGCCGATGCGCAGATCGACGCCATCGTCACCGACGATCCGGCGCGCTGGCAGGGGCTCGGCGTCGACCTGATCGTGCCGGCACGCCTCCCGCTGCAGCCCGCTGCGCCGGTCGACCGGTTACATACGACACACTGGCTGATGCTCACCTCCGGCACCACCGGCGCGCCGAAAATCGTGGCGCATACGCTGGCGGCGCTGACCGGCGCGATCGTGGCGGATGCACCGGCGAAAGGCGCGCCGCCGACCTGGGCGACGTTCTACGACATCCGCCGCTATGGCGGACTACAGATCTTCCTCCGCGCCATCCTGGGCGGCGGATCGATGGTGCTCTCCACGCCGGGCGAGTCGATCGCCGATCATCTGGCGCGGCTCGCCGCACGCGGTGTCACCCATATCTCGGGCACGCCGTCGCATTGGCGCAAGGCGCTGATGAGCGCCGCACTCTCGACCTTTCGGCCGAACTACGTTCGGCTATCCGGCGAGATCGCCGATCAGGCCGTGCTCGACAGTCTGCGCCGCGCGTTTCCCGAGGCCTCGATCGGCCATGCCTATGCGTCCACCGAGGCGGGCGTCGGCTTCGCTGTGAATGACGGCCGCGAGGGCTTCCCCGCGGCGATGATCGGCGCCAACGCCAACGGCGTCGACATGAAAGTGATCGACGGCTCGCTGCGGATTCGATCCGGCCGCACCGCCCACACCTATGTGGGGCGTAGCGCGCCGCAATTGACCGACGCGGACGGCTTCGTCGATACCGGCGACATGGTGGAGCTTCGCGACGATCGCTATTACTTCGTCGGCCGCCGCGACGGCATCATCAATGTCGGGGGCCTCAAGGTGCATCCGGAAGAAGTCGAAGCCGTGATCAATCGCCACCCGGCGGTGCGGATGTCGCGAATTCGCTCGCGGCGTAGCCCGATCACCGGCGCGCTGGTAGTCGCCGACGTCGTGCTGGCGAGCGTCTCCGACGCCGGTCGTACCGCGGAGATCCGCGAGGCGATCCTCGCCGACTGCAAGCAGTCTCTGCCGCCGCACAAGCTGCCGGTCATGATCAGCTTCGTCGAAAAGCTCGACGTCACCGCCTCCGGAAAGCTGGCCCGCCATGCGTAGGGTCGTGGTCACCGGCGGCAGCCGCGGTATCGGGCTTGGAATTGCGCAGCGGCTCGCCGCAGCGAGCTATGGGGTGATCGCGGTCGCACGGCGCGAGAGCGAGGAACTGACGGCGGCGATCGCGGCGGCCGCGCCCGGCCCCGGCGCGATCGCCTTCAAGGCGTTCGATCTCGGCGAGATCGACGCCATTCCCGACTTCGTCAAATCGCTTCGACGGGAGTTCGGCTCGATCTACGGACTGGTGAACAATGCCGGGATCGGCACCGAGGGCGTGCTGGCGACGATGCACAACACCCAGATCGATGCGCTGGTGCGGATCAACGTGACCTCGCCGATCGTCCTGACCAAATACATCGTCCGGCAGATGATGGCCGACGGCGGCGGCCGCATCGTCAACATCTCGTCGATCATCGGCTCGACCGGCTACAACGGGCTTTCGGTCTATGGCGCGACCAAGGCCGCCGCTCTGGGCTTCACGCGCTCGTTGGCGCGCGAGGTCGGCCGGCTCGGCATCACCGTCAACGCGATCGCGCCGGGCTTTATCGATACCGAACTGACCAAGGGCCTCGCCGGCGAAGGCCGCGACAAGATCGCCAACCGCAGCGCCCTGCGGCGACTGCCCGAGATCGATGACGTCGCCCGCATGGTCGAGTATCTGCTCGGCGACGGCGGCCGCAATATCACCGGCTCGGTGCAGACCATCGACGCGGGGAACACGGCGTAATCACGCAGCGATTAATTCCCTCTCGTCATTCCGGGGCGCGCGAAGCGCGAACCCGGAATGACCGACGCAAGCCTTCTTACAGCCCCAACGTCTCGCGCACCGACGCCGGCCAGGATGCGAGATCGATGCCGTGGGTGTGGAACAGCGCCACCGCCAGTCTGTCCATGCCGAAAGCGACGCAACCGGTGTGGGCGGGTTTGCCTTCGGCATCGTCGATGCCCCAGGTCACGCCGAAATGCTCACGGTGATAGTTGAAGCTCATACACGCGGTCGGCTGCTCTTCCGAACGCAGCGGCACCAGCAATTCGAATTTCAACGCCTGCTGAACCTGACTGATCGCTTTCATCTGACCGACCCGGCCGAAGAACGGATCGGACGCGTGATCGACCTTGAACGCGAGACCGAGATCATGCGCGATCGCCTGGGCCTTCACCATCCAGCGCTCGCGGAACTCGGCGACGTCCTGCGGCGTGCCGATGCAGACATATTCGCGCATCCGGAACGACTGCAGACGATCGAGCTGCTTGGACGGTTCGCGGCGGAAGCAATCGGCGGCGACGTCGAAACGAAGGCCGCCCACGGGCAGCGGCCCGCGGCTCGCAGCGATCGGATACACCGGGTAACAAGCCGCGGGCGACAGCACGAGATCGGCCGGCGACAACGATGTCGTCCAGTCGCCGCCGGCATCGAACCGGCTGATCGCCGAATTGATCTCCTGCTCGGTGCCGTGCAGACCGCAGACGCAACCCAGCAAGTTCGGGAAGCTCTTCAGATAACCCGACTTCTCCAGCTGACTGCGGCTCATCACCGGAGGGAAACGCATCATCTCGGTGCCGGCTTCGCGATGACTCGAGATCAGCGCCGCGAGCTTCTCGACCACCCCCTCGTACAACGCGGTCCGGGCATAGACGCCATCGGCGCCGAGGCGATGGAACAGATGCTCGGCGAGGTGATCGAGCGGATCGATCGGTTGAGCGTGGGTCTCGGACGGGACATTGCGGATCGCAACGTTCATGAGGTGGCCTCCTCGGTGGTTCGTTGACGCTGAATTCAGTCGCGCAGGCTCGACGGCACCGCGCTCATCAGACTGGCGGTCGCGATGTTGGCGAGGATGCGATCATTGTTGATCATCAGCGGCGCGGACAGCAGGTCGCGCAGGTGACGCCCCACGGTGAAATCGCCGTCGTTGCGATAGCCCGACAGCCCGCAGGCCCGCATCGCGCTCATCGCCGTCGCTACGGCGAGATCGGAGGCTTCGACCTTCAGCAGATTGATCGCCGACTGGAACTCCAGCGAGCCGAGACCGCGATCGTCGTATTCGTGCGCGGCGTAGGCGTCGAGATTCGCGGAGATCAGCGCACGCAGCTTCAGCAGCGACATCTTCGCGCTGTTGTAGTGGGCCGCGCCCGGCGGCATCTGGCCGTCCGCGCCGCGCGCCGCCTTGCGGATGAACGCCTGCGCGCGCTCGACCGAAGCCGCCGCGATCCCTGCCCAGGCCGACGACCAGGACAGATGCGCAACCGGCGTCATGGTCTGCGCGTGAATGCGATCATACGGCTCCGCGAACACCTGACCGACGACACCGTTCGCCTTCAGCTCGAAACCCGCGCTGCAGGTGCCGCGCATACCGAGCGTTTCCCAGCCGAGCGTCGGCGTCAATGTGTAGTCGTCCTTGGTGAACACGACCAGCACCTGATCCGACGCAGAAGCGTCTGACGCGCGGCGCGCGATCGTCATCACGCCGTCGGCCTCGGCACCGTAGGAAATCACTGTCGCATTGCGTACCAGCGACACCCCTTCGGCGGTCACCTCGATCGCCGCGGCGCTGGCGCGGATGTTGCCGCCATTGTTGCCTTCGGTGGTCGACGACGCCAGCAGCATCTGCTCGCCGGCGATCCGGCGCATCAGTTGTTCATGCCAAGCGCTGCCGCGGCCGTGCCGCACCAGGCAGGCGACTTTGGTTTGATGCATCGCCACGATCATCGCGGTCGAGGCGCAGGCCCGACCGAGCGCGTAGCACATCTCGGTGATGTCGTAGATCGAAGCGCCCTCGCCGCCGAACTCGACGGGAATCTGAGCGCCCAGCAAACCGTGCTGGCGCGCCGCGTCGAGCGCGGCACGCGGAAACCGCGACTCTTTGTCGACGCTGTCTGCGTCGGCAGAGGCGATGGCGGCAACCTGTGCCACACGCTGGGACAACGGGACAATATCGTGCCGGAGCGGGACGGCCGCAGCCGGGGTCATATCGCGAGCACTGCTATCGGTGACGATCGCCATGGCGTCCAAAGCTCCTCGGTCAAGCACGGTACTGACTGAAATGATGCGGCGATGCGCGTTATCGCCCGTGCTGATAGTTGTCGGCAAATTGCAAGTGAGAAGCTATGGAAAGGAACCCGGTGCGTCGAGCAGTTTCAAAGTGAATCAATTTGGATTCGAATTCGACGGTTAATCCGTGATTGCGGGATTACCGAAGATTTTCGGATTTCCCGTTAGCGTTAAGATTCAAATGGGCGACGTGGACGAACTGCCGCAATTGTTTCCGCAATCTTTCTGCGATTACATCGCGACTGATAGAACGCGCCGTCGACGTCAATTAGTTAAGACGCCGGATAACGACAAACGATACGGAGGCTGCAATGCAGGCTGGCTCTAACGCCGCGGTTCAAACCAAAATCCTCGCGCTGGTCGAGACGATCCTGGCGCAGAATGCGATGGCGGGCGGCGTGAAACCCGACACCCGCCTTGCCGACGCCGGCCTCACCTCGATGGAAATGGTTAATCTGATGCTCGGAGTGGAAGCCGCGTTCGATATGACGCTGCCGCAATCGGACATCACGCCGGAGAACTTCACATCCGTCGAAACCATCGAGCGCCTCGTGCTCAAGCGCCTCCAACTGCAGGCCGCCTGATAGATGCAGGCTGCCTGATCGGATCATCAGTCTTCGCCCCCATCACAACACGCGTAGCGCATATCACCAGGAGCCGACCCGATGTCCACGAACCTGATCCTCACCTCCAAGACCGATGTCGAACTGAAGCCGGCGCCGATCGAGCCGTCGTGGATCATCGAGGGCACCCCGACCGCGACCAACGCGACGCTGTCGCGCAGCGCCGATGGCATGGCGTCGACGATCATCTGGCAGTGCACCGAAGGCAAGTTCAACTGGCACTACGACATCGACGAGACGATCTGCATCCTCGAAGGCTCGGTGGTGATCGAGAGCGAGGGCATGCCGGCGACCCGCTACGGACCGGGCGACGTGATTTTCTTCAAGGACGGGGCCAGCGCGCGCTGGCATGTCGAGGGTCACATCCGCAAGATCGCGTTCTGCCGTCGCACCCAGCCGAAGCTGGTCGGGTTGGCGCTGCGGGTGTTCGCCAAATTGCGATCGTTGCTGATGCCGTCCCAACAGCGCCCGACGCAATCGCTGCTCGGCGCTAATTGAGCTTCTCGACGCTCCGGCCTTCAATGGCGGGCTGAACAAACAGCCCGCCTCGTCTCGCTCGACAACGAATCGCCGAAACGGACGTTGTTGCAACGCCAACCCGCGTATCTGCAGTCTTTCCAACGCCCGGGCTGCGACGCGACTGGGATTGATTTGCCGCAAAGCCGGGGCCCGCTGATTCTGGCATTCGATTATTCGAAAGTCGTATCGAAGCGCGGCGGGGACAGTGATGGGGCCCAATTTCGGCAGGTCTGGCAGACCTTCAATACTCGGTGTTGTGTATTCGGATGGCGCCGCCGCCTGCCGCATGATTTCCGATCTCGGCTATCGATTGCGGGACGCTGGCGCGATGGTCGCGGGAATCGTCCCGTATCACGCGACGCGTGACGGCACCCCGCGTTGCGACATGGAAGTCGAGGAACTGTCCTCGCGGATCATCCTGCAGCTCGCCGAGGACCAGACTCCGCAAGCTTCCGGCTGCCGGGTCGATCCCACAGCGATGCAGGACGCCGCCGCACTCATCTCGGCCGCGTTTCAGAAATGCCCCGAGCTGCTGATCATCAACAAATTCGGTCGACTCGAGGCCGAAGGTTACGGCCTCGGCGAGGTGATCACCGAGGCGGTCGACCTGGGCATTCCGGTGCTGATCGGCGTTCCGGAGCGCCACATCAAGCAATGGCGCGAATTCAGCAATGGCCTCGCCGAGGAAGCGATGATCGATTCGCCGCGCGTTCAGCAATGGTTGGCGCGGCGCGGGTTCGTGTCTCAGCGGAACCGAGTCGGACTGGAGCGCGCGCTCAACACGGCGGCCTGAGCTGATCTCCGAAGACGATCTCGAGCCTGGTCAGGCGTGGCAACGGAGTCGCCACGCTCCCTGCGTTTGATATCCGGCGATCAGCCGAACTTGAACAGCACGCCGTAGCCGCCGCGCGGGTAGTTCCATTCGATGTCGCCGGAGCCCTCGGCGATCACCCTGCAGGTCCCGCATTCGACGCAGCCATCGGGCGTCAGCTCCACCTGACCGTTCGTATTCAGCTCATAGCAGTGGGCAGGACATACCTTCAACAGCGCAAGTAGCGCCGCCGACGGCTTGGTATGCGGCTTGACCTTGATATGGGCGTTACCGACATCGACCAGATAGCGGTTCTGGAACAGCTTATCCTCGACCCGAATAGGAGCTTCGGTGGTCATGATTTGAGTCTCCGCGCTTGAGATTTCCGATGTTGCCCGCTCACCGCCAGGCCCGTGCGAAGCGGAAGGCGTCGCCGAACAGGCCGCCCCACGATCGGGCCGACACGAATGATTTGATCGTGACTTTCTCCTTGTCGACCTTGGGCGTGCCGTCGACCCGCACGAAATTCTGCAGCGCCTTGTTGACGAGTTGCGGATAGGTCAGGAAAAAGTTCTTCGACTGGATGTGCAACAGATCGGGCATATCCTTGTATTTCTTCAGATCCTTGATCACGAAAGAGGCGTCGAGCATCTTCTTGTAGAGCGCGAGATTTTCCTTGGTCATCGGATCCTTGCGGGATTTGACCTGAAAGATCGCCTCGCCGGCGATTCGGCCGGAGGTCATCGCCAGGTTCGAGCCTTCGCGATGCAGCGCATTGTTGAGCTGCGCCGCGTCGCCCACCACAACCCATCCATCGCCATAAAGCTGCGGGATGGCCTTGTAGCCGCCCTCGGGAATGAGATGGCCGGCATATTCCTTGACCTCGGAGCCTTCGATCAGCGGCGCGACCGAGGGATGCTTCTTGAAACGCTCGAGCAGACCGTAAGGCGTCTCACCAGTCTTCTGGAAATCGGCCACCAGGCAACCGATCCCTACCGAGATCGACTCCTTGTTGGCGTAGATGAAGCCCATGCCGGTCATGCCGTGCGAGATGGTGCCCGCCGCCTCGATGACCACGCCTTCGTCGCCCTTCAGGTTGAAGCGCGCCTCGATGGTCTCGCGCGGAAGGAAGTGCATCTCCTTGACCGCGAGCGCGACGTTCTCGGCCGAAGGCCGCTCGCGCAGATCCGCCTTGGTGCCGAGCAGACCGTTGACGCCTTCGGCCAGCACGACGACGTCGGCGTGAACCTCGCCGCCGTCACGATCGGTGAGCACACCGATCACCCGGCCATAGGCGTCCTTGACCAACTCCTTGACGGTGGTCTCGCACAGCACGATTGCGCCGGCCTCCTGCACCTTGCTGGAAAACCACTTGTCGAACTGGGCGCGGATGATGGTGTAGCGGTTCGGCTTCTCTTCGTTGAAGTCATCCGAGCGATAATGCAGGCCGGTGTGCGCCCTCTCGTCCATCATCCAGAACCGCTGTTCGACCAGATGCCGCTCCAGCGGAGCATCCTCACGGAAGTTGGGGACCAGCTTCTCCAGCATCTCGGCGTAGAGGATGGCGCCCTGGACATTCTTCGAGCCGGGATACTCACCGCGCTCGATCTGCAGCACCTTCATGCCGCGGTTGGCCATTGTCAGCGCGGCGGCGTTTCCGGCCATGCCGGCGCCGACCACGATCGCATCGAAACGTTCCTCGATCATGGCGAGCTCCTTCAGCTTGCGATCCGGTCTCGGGTGTGCGGCGACAGCCGCTTGCGGAATGCTTCGGTCAGCGCCGGCAACAGCCGGATCGCGTCGGTGACGATCGCCAGATGCGCGAAGTCGAAGATCGGCGCATTCTTGTCGGTGTTGATGGCGACGATCAGATCGGCGCCGTCCACGCCGACGCGATGCTGGATCGCTCCGGAGATGCCGGCGGCGATGTAGAGCTTCGGGCGGATGGTCTTGCCGGTCTGGCCGATCTGCCGGTCGGCCGAGACCCAGCCCTTCTGGACCAGCGGCCGCGAGCAGCCATATTCGGCGCCGAGCACCCCGGCGAGCTGCCGAACGAGCTGGAAGTTCTCCGGCGAACCGAGCCCAATGCCGCCTGCGACGACGATGTCGGCGTAAGCCAGGTTCGAAGTCGCCTTGTCACGGTCCGGCACGAACGCCAGCACCTTGGTGACGATGTCGGCTTCGACCATGCCGAGCGGAAATTCGATGATGCGGCCGACCGGCTTCTCGACGCGGTCCGGCATCTCCATCACCCGCGGCCGCACCGTCGCCATCTGCGGCCGGAAATTCAGCGTGTAGATCGTGCAGAGCAGCGAGCCGCCGAAGGTCGGCCGGGTCGCGGCGAGCGAATTGTCGGCGTCGACCTCGAGTTCGGTGCAGTCCGCGGTGAGTCCCGTCAGCAGCGTGGTGGCGACGGCGCCGGCGAGGTCCCGGCCGAGCGTGGTGGCACCGAGCAGCAGGATCTCCGGCTTGTAGGTGTTGACCAGATCGGTCAGCGCCTTGGTGTACGATTCGTTGCGATAGTCGGCGAGCACGTCATCGGCGACGATGTAAGCGAGATCTGCGCCGTAGCAGAACGACTCCGCCGCCGCGACGCGTGTGGCGTCGCCGGCGGGCCCGATCACCACCGCCGCGAGTTCGACGCCGAGCTTGTCGGCGAGTCGGCGGCCGGAACCCATCAGTTCCCAGGAAACCGGATGGACGTGGCCTCGCTCCTGTTCGACGAACACCCAGACGTGTTTGTACTGCTTGAAGTGTTCGGACAGCTCTTTCTTGGCGTTGGCGCGTCCGGCGGGCTGCGGGGCAGGCTTGGCTGGCTGGCTCATCGAAGCGGCTCTCTGTTGGTGTTGTCAGAATCCACGCGCAAGCTCGAACATGTCGGCCTCGAGCTTCGGCCGGACCTTGAAAATCTCGTCGATCAGCGCGTCCGCCGGCGGCAGACCGGCCGGCTCGACGACGATGGCCTTCTCGGAACGGGCCGTCGGTGCGAATACGCGCTTCACCACGGTCGGTGATCCGCGCAGGCCGCATTTCGAAATGTCCTCGACGCCGGCGTCCTGGGCACTCCACTTCACCACCTCGGCGCGCGCGGCGTTCAACGCATTCAGCATCGAGCCGCGGCGCACTTCATTGGTGCCTTCGAGCATGGTGATCAGGCAGGGCAACCGGCTGCGCAGCACCTGCACGCCGCCTTCGGACCGACGCTCGACCTCGATGGTGCGGCCGGCGAGATCGAGCGACGCCACCTTGGAGACGTAGGTGAGCTGCAGGAAGTCGAGGCGCTTGCAGATGCCCGGGCCGACCTGGGCGGTATCGCCGTCGATGGTCTGCTTGCCGGTGAACACGATGTCGGCCTCGCCATAGGTCGCGCCGATCTTGCGGATGGCGGAGGCGAGCGCGTAGCTGGTCGCCAACGTATCGGCGCCGGCAAAGAAGCGATCGGTGAGCAGCACTGCGCGATTGGCGCCGAAGGTGAGCGCCTTGCGCAAGGAGTCCTCGGCCGAGGGCGGCCCCATCGTCAGAACGGTGACTTCGCCGCCGAATTTGTCGCGCAGCCGCAGCGCCTCTTCGAGCGCGAACAGATCATAGGGATTGATGATCGTCGGAACGCCCTGACGCATGATCGTGTTGGTGACCGGATGGACGCGGATCTGCGCCGAGTCCGGGACCTGCTTGATACAGACGACGATGTGCATGGTGTGCTCCGCGCTTGCTGACACCAGAACATCAGCAAGCCTCGTACCAACTTTCGATCAGGAGAAATTTTGTCGACGAGGCAATGGCTTGGGCGCCATCGCCGAGCTTGCGCTGTTGGCGGCGCTTGAACGCGACCCGACAAGTCGAACACTTGTCAGGAAGGCGACAGCGCACCGGCGAACAGGTGATTTCGACGTCTGAGAGAAATGTTCAGGTCATGTGACGCGCATGCCAGAAAGCAACCTCGGCCGACCGCGTGGCGGGCCGAGGTTGCGAAACGATCGATGCGGCAGGAAGCGCGCGAATTACTTCAAATTGTCGAGCGAGACAAAAGCCGGCCGACGCGGCGATTTCGGCGCGACCGCATCCTTGAGGACCTTGAAGACGCGCTGATCCAGCGGCGACGATTCCACGAAGTCCGCGTAGGCGCGCTCCAGCACTGTCTTGCAACGGGCCTTTGTCTCCGCCACCGGCAGACCGTCGAGATCCTCGCTGGCGAGATACTGCCCCATGCGCTTGAGGATATGCAGCCGGGCGACGTTGACGACCTTCGGATCGAAGTCGACGTCGAGCAACTCGAAGAAGTCTTCGGCCGAGGCCGCGCGTTGCAATTGCCCGACGATGTCGGCGGGTTCTGTGGTTTCCAACTGGGACGCGCTCATCTCGATCTCCTTCGCATCTTGTTCGCCGCGCAGCGTCGCGTTGCGCTCAGGCGCAGTTCGGCAGCGCGCGGTCACGAACCTCACGCCAGATTGCCGTCAATGTCTCGTTTCCGACCGCGCCCTTGTTGGCGACCGCATGAATCCGCACCCGCGCCAGAACGCCCTGCGCCTCCTCCGCCGTCGCCGGCAAATTGAGCTTGGCCAACGATGACGTGATCGCCGACAGGCCGGAATGCTTACCGATCACGATGCGGTTGGAGCGGCCGAGCAGCCGCGGATCGAGCGACTGATAGGTGCGCTGGTCTTTGAGGAGGCCGTCGACATGAATTCCGGACTCGTGGGTGAAAACGTGCTCGCCGACGATTGCCTTGTTGAGCGGAATCGTGCGCGCCGCGGCCTCGGCGACGACATCGGCGACATGGCCGAGTTCAGACAACACGATTCCTGTGTCGCGCCCGTAGAGCTGCTTCAACGCGACGGCGACCTCTTCGAGCGGGGCGTTGCCGGCGCGCTCGCCGAGCCCGATCACGGTCACCGAGGCGTGGCTAGCGCCGGCCTGCAGCGCAGCCAGCGTGTTGGCGGTGGCGAGGCCGAGGTCGTCATGACCGTGAAATTCAAGTTCGAGATCGGTAGTCGCGCGCAACGACGCCAGCAATTTGTGGCTGCTGAAGGGGTCGAGCACGCTGAGCGTGTCGGCGATCCGGAACCGCCGTGCGCCAGACTCCTTCGCCGTGGCGATCACCTGTGCGAGGAACTCCGGATCGGCGCGCGAGGAATCCTCCCCGCCGACTGCGACCTCGAGACCCTTGTCGCGGGCATAGCCGACCACCCGCTTCACCGTTTCGATGGCGTTGGTGCGCTGGCCGCCGAGCTTGGCCGCGATCTGCACATCCGACACCGGCACCGAGACGTTGACCATCGGCACCCGGGCCGCCAGCGCCGCGTCGACGTCTTCGGTGCGCATCCGGCACCAGGCGATCGTCGTCAGCGGCAACCCGGCCTCGACGATGGCGCGGATCGCGGCGATCTCGTCGGGACCCATCGCCGGCGTTCCGGCTTCGATCTCCGGGACGCCGGCCCGCGCCAGCGCGCGGGCGATCGCGAGCTTCTCGGCAGCAGAGAACGCGACGCCCGGCGCCTGTTCGCCATCGCGCAGCGTGGTGTCGTTGAGCACGATCGACTTTGCCGTCGAGGTCGTCGTGACTGGGTCGCGTGGGGTGATATCAAGCATGGGAACGCCCGAGCAATGGTCCTGCATCGGCATCGAACGGCGAGATTGCGCGCAGCTTCGCGACCACGCCCGGGATCACGGCGAGCGCCCGATCGACGTCGTCGTCGGTGTTGTCGCGCGACAGCGAGAACCGCACGCCGCCGCGGACGGTGTCCTCCGCGACTTTCATGGCCATCAGCACATGCGATGGCTCGAACGAGCCGGTCGAACACGCCGAACCCATCGAGGCGGCGATGCCGGCGCGGTCGAGCAGCGTGACGATGGCCTCGCTGTCGATGAAGGAGAACGCGATGTTCGACGTGTTGGGCAGCCGCTCGGCCCGGGCGCCGATCGCCACGCAATGGTCGACCTGCGCGAGGACCCCGCGCTCCAGCCGGTCGCGCAAGCCTCGCACCCGGATGTCCTCATCGGCCATCGCTTCGGCGGCGAGTTCTGCGGCCATGCCGAGACCGACGATGCCCGGCACGTTCTCGGTGCCGGCGCGGCGGCCGCGCTCGTGCTGGCCACCCTTGATCTGCGGCTTGAAGCCGACGCCCGTGCGGACATACAGCGCGCCGATGCCCTTCGGCCCATGCAACTTGTGTCCGGACAGCGACAGCATATCGATCGCGGTGGATTGCAGGTCGATCGGACATTTGCCGACCGCCTGCACCGCATCGGTGTGAAACAGCGCTCCGACGTCCTTCGCAAGCTCGGCGAGATCGGCGACCGGCGCGATCACGCCGGTCTCGTTGTTCGCCCACATCATCGAGACCAACGCGACGCGATCCGACAGCGCCTCGCGATAGGCGGCGATGTCGAGGTGGCCGTGACGATCGACCGGGATGACGTGGACGCGGATGCCCTTGGTCTTCTCGAGCCAGGCGCACAGCGACAGAACGGCGGGGTGTTCGACCGCGGTGGTGATGATCTCGCGCCGCCGAGGTGCTACTTCCAGCGCCGACAGGATCGCCGCATTGGCGCTTTCAGTGCCGCCCGAGGTGAGGATCAGTTCGTGCGGATGCGCAGCGCCGAGCAGCGCCTGCAATTGCTCGCGCGCACGCCTCACCGCCATCGCGGCGTGGGCGCCGAGCGCGTGCTTCGACGACGGATTGCCGAAATAGCCGGAGAAGAACGGCAGCATCGCATCGACCACCCGCGGATCGGTGCGCGTGGTGGCGTTGGCGTCGAGATAGCAAATATTCGCCGGCTGCGGCGGGACGCGGGTCTGGTTCATGGCACGGGCACCACACGCAGCGGCCGGCCGAGCCTGTCGGCGAGCCTGGCCTGAACGCCGGACAGCGTCACCGATGACAATTGGCAGCCGACGCAATTGCCCGACAGCCTGACGTAAACGACATTGCCCTCGACATTGACGAGTTCGCAGTCGCCGCCATCGCGCTTCAAATGCGGCCGCAGCTCGTCGAGCGCTTCGGCAATCAGCGTCGTCTGCGACGGCGCATCGACCCCGACCGCGGCAGGCGCAGGTGCCGGACGCGACGGCGCGCTCTTCGGCGCGGCGCGCAGATGCGCCGGCGCGGCCTTGGCGGCAAAGATATTGGTCGCCGGCTGCGGCGCGCCGTGCGGCTTCAGATCGATCGCGCGCGGCGACGTCGAACCGAGCTGATAGGCGTCGCCGGGCCCGATCAGCCCATCCTCGGCCATCTCGGCATTGACCCGCGCCAGCAGGCCTTCGACCTGCTTGAAACAGGCGCTGCAACTGCCGGCCGCCTTGGTGTGGTGGGTCACCTGCTCGACGCTGGTCAGCCGATTGAAACGGATGGTGCGCTCGATCATCATCTGGCTGACGCCGAGGCATTTGCAGGACGGCGCCGCATCGGCTTCGCTCAGCTCGGCCTCGCCGCGATAGGACCCGATCGCCTTCTGCAGGGCCTCATAGGTCATCACCGCGCAGTACATGCGTTCCAGCGGCAGACCGCCGAGATAATCCGCGATATCGGCAGCGCTGATCCCGACGGCTTCGTCGAGCGTCCTGCCGGTGATCATCTCGGTAACCGCCGAGGACGATGCGATCGACGAGCTGCACCCGAAGGTCTGAAACCGCGCCTGTTCGATCCGATCGGTTCGCGGATCGACTTGCAGCATCAGTTTGACCGCGTCACCCCAGCGGATGGCGCCGAACGAGCCGACCGCATTGGCGTGCGGCAGCACACCGGCATTGCGCGGGCTGGAGATGTGTTCGTCGAGCCTATCGAGATTGTCGAGCATGACGACGCTCCGTGGCTTGCAGGGGGCCTCAGCCGAATGACTTGCCGCAGCCGCATTTGTTCTCGGCGTTGGGATTGTCGAAGGTGAAGCCCGAGCCCTCGAGACTCTCGACGAAGTCGATCGTCATGCCGCTCAGCAGCGGCTGCGAGTCGGGATCGACGAACACCCTGACGCCAGCCGCTTCGACCACCGCGTCGTCGGACCGCGGCTCGGGGTCGAGCCCGATCAGATATTTGTATCCGGCACAGCCACCCGCTTCGACCATGACCCGCAGGCCAGCTTCAGTCTTGCCAGCGCGGGACATCGCAGCCTTGACGGCGTTACCGGCTTGTTCGGTCAGGATGATCATGATCGGCCTCCGTGGATTGGGTCCGACATGAGGGTTTGCAACCGCTGTGCCATTCTTCGGTAGAGCAGCAAGACACTGAATTTACTAATTAAATTGAACCATTGGGAAATGTAGGAGTTGCGACATGGTCGCTAACGCGACGGTTTCCGACAACCGCTCGCAGCTCACTCTTCACCCTCCCCTTGAGGGGGAGGGTCGGCGGGTAACGCGCGAAGCGCGGTGCACGCCGGGGTGGGGTGAGCCGCGGGCACGGCGGACAAACTCTTCGCCACCCCACCCCGCTCGCTACGCTCGCGACCCTCCCCCTCCAGGGGAGGGTGAAGCCCGTCTTACGACACGCCCGCCGCGCGCTGTTCGATCTCTCGCCGGCGGCCGGCCATCCGGCTTTCGCCGCTCTCGTCGCCGAAGCATTCGGCGAAGTCGTTGCACTGCGAACACACCGGCGCGCTGCACATCACCATGCCGTCGTCCTCGCAGAGCTTGCGATAGAAGAACCGCTTCCAGCGCATGTTGCGGGTGTTGTCGCGCGCCAGCGGGCCGAAGTGCCGCATCAACAGCCGCGTCAGCTCGGTGCGGTCGCGCAGGCCGAGATCTTCCCAAAGGTGATCCGGCTCCATCGCCCGGCGCGCCACCATCGTGGCGAGCCAGCGTCCGACCTCGCCCGGCGTCGAGCGATGCGCGAGCAGGAGGTCGCGCACCATCGCGGCCTCCTCGTCGACGTCAGGCTCGCCCGAGGCGAGCACCGACAGCAGCACCGAAATGTGCGGGAAGAACGACGTCACCAGCGCGACGAAATCGTCGGCGCCGAGGCCGCAGCGCGCGTTGATCGGGCCGGGCTCGGCCATCGCCGCCGACAGGATCGACGCCAGCACGTGGCGATCGAACGCGTGGTCGTCATCGATCAATGCATCGGCCGGCAGGCCGCCGGTCAGCGCCCGATACACGATCGCCGGCGACGACGCGAAGCCGGACGCCGCGACGCGCAGCGGCAGCTTCGCCGCCGACGCCACGCCTGCCTCCTGCTTCGCCGCGCCGATCATGATCGCTCCTAGAGCCCGAGTTCGCTGGCCTTGACGTGGGTCTGACAATCCTTCGGACAGACCCGGTTGCAGGCCGAACAGCCGATGCAATTGCCGGCCTTGTCGAGCACCATCACCTTGCGGACGAATTCCTCGTCGTCATCGTCGTCGTTCTCGAGGCTGCAGCCGACCAGTTCGCCGTCCTCGTTGACGCCCATCAGGTGCATCACGTCGCGCGAGCAGACCTTGTAGCAACGGCCGCAGCCGATGCACTTGTCGCCATCGATCGCGGTGATGTAGGTCGGTTCCCACGGCTTGCCGTCGCGGCTCGAAAAGATCGTCATCGTCATCGCTCCTGGCGCGGCCTTCGCCGCGCGGTTCGGACTGGCGCTGCGGCCGCTTAGGCGGCCTTGTCACGCAGCCTTGGCTTCCAGTTCCTTCAAGGTTGTTCGCGCGGCTTCGAGCGCCGCGAAAGCATCGTGGGTCTGCTGCGCCACCGTCATGATGGTCTGCCAGTTGATCGGCAGTTCCTCCGACAGATCGTGTAGATTCATCTTCATTGTCGTCGCGCGCGCGGACAGCTTCTTGATTTCGGCTTTCAGCGTGTCGATATCTGACATGGTGATTTCCTTCAGAGCGCCGCGACCTCGGGAAACTTGCGGATCATCTCAACGCCGGCGTTCACCAGTCTGTCGCCGTCCTCGGCGAGCTTGCCGAGATTGTCGAAGCCGAAGCGATGGACGTCGCGCATGTGCTTGTTGACGACGATCAGCCGGCCGGCGCTGAGGATCATCCGGCCGAAGCCTTCGTGATGCATCTTCATCATCGGCGACACCATGATCTTGGTCTCGCGCTCGATCGACAGCGCCACCGCGTTGTAGAACAGCTCGAGCCGCCACAGCGTCTCGGGATCAGGATCGCCCATCAGCGGGATCTCTCGGCGCTTCGCCTTGTCGATGATGAACGGCTCGAGCAGCTTGAGATCGGACTTGCTCTCCCAGACGCCGTGGGTGTCCTGGGCACGGAGCTGCTTGACCAACTCCTTGACGAACAGCGAGTCGATCGTAGCGTCACTGGCGGTTGCCGTTGCGTCGGTCATCTCACACCTCATCCGCGAAATCGAACTTGCGCTCTTCGCCTTTCAACAGCGCCTTGCGCAGCCACGGCGGCGGCGCGCCGCGCAGCACGCCTTGCAACTTGACGATCAGTTCGGTGATCGGCTCCGGCTGTGCGAGCTTCAGCGGGTGCACCTGCGCGGCGACCACGCGCGCCGCGCCGGAGCCGCCGATCGCCGCGCAATACACGATCGCGCAATCCCGGATCGCATCGATCTTCGCCGCCAACTTGTCTTCGTTACCGTCTTCCTTCTCCTCGGCGAACTGCACCGCCTCAATGAAGCGATAATCCTCCGCGGTGACTTCGTAGATGGCGATGTTCCTCGCCCAGCCGAAATGCGCGTCGACGCGCTTCATATCCTGAGTGGCAAAAGCGACCTTCATGCCGCGCCTCCGTTGTTGTGCATCGACGCTCTCCTTCGCTTCCGTCTTAATGAGTCGTAACCGACGCATCGACTTGATCCGGACCGCCAGCAGCGGTGCTGCGCCAAGTGTCGACGTCCGGTTCCTTGATGTTGGAAATGAACAGATTTCCGATCGCGAAGATCAGATCGCGGGTGCCGCGATAGCCGACCGCGACCTGATGCGCGGCGCCGAGCCGGTCGAACATCGGCAGCCCGACGCGGAACAGCGGAACGCCGAGCCGTTCCGCTGCCTGACGACCATGCGAATGCGTCACCAGCAGATCGCAATCCTCAGCGCGTTGCTCCAGATCCTCCAGATCACCAATCAGCACGTCGTCAGACGGCGCCTGCGCGAGCGCCGGCGAGTGCGTCGTGGTCACCGCAGCAGCAATGGTGCACCCCATGTCGGCGAGCCAGCCGCCGATGTTGAGCAGCATGTCGGGCTCGGCGCCGATCGCGATTCTCTTGCCGCCGAAATAGAAGTGGCCGTCGAGCATGGCGTCGACGAGCTGGCTGCGCTGGCGGCGATACTTCGGCGGCACCGGGCGGCCGCTGATCCGCGCCAGCGTCGCCATCAATTCGTCGCTCGGCGCAAGCCCGGTGAGGCGCTGCAGCAGCGTGAACGGCACGCCGACTTTGGCCTCGAGCGCGGCCGCCGCCTTGCGCATCTGTTCGCCGAGCGCGAGCGTGTGCGCCGCGCGCCCCATCGCCGCGACCTCGGCCACCGACACGCCGCCATGGGTGGTCGGGGTGAAGTCGTCCGGCAGATGGCCATCGAGCGAGCCGGAAATGTCGGGAAGAAACGTCGGCTGCAGGCCGAACGCCTCGATGATGTCGCGTAGTTCGTCGATATCGCCCGGCGTCAGATGGCTGCCCGCCAGCACGTTGAGCTTCGCCGGATCGCGCGCAACGCCCGCCGCTGGCGCCTCGACCAGTGTCTCGACGATCTTCGCGACCGTCGTCGCGAAGCCGTCCTCGAATGCGCCCTTGAAGTCGGGCGTCGACACCGGCACCAGCGCCACATTCGCGAGTTCGGGATGCTTGCCGCGCACCAGCTTGATGAAGCCGTCGAGGTCGTCGCCCTTGATCTCTGTCACGCCGGTTGTGCAGATCCCGATCACGTCGGGCTTGGTGCGGCCGACGATGTTGACGATCGCCTGTTCGACATTGTCGAAGCCGCCGAGCACGGTCGCGACTTCGCTCATCGCCGTGGTCTGCAGCGGAATCTGTTCGCGGAAATGGCGCACGAACAGCACCAGGCCGAACGAGGTGCAGCCCTGCGAGCCGTGCAGCAGCGGCATCGAATTGCGCAGCCCCATGAAGGCCAGCGCCGCGCCCAGCGGCTGGCTCATCCGCAACGGATTGACGGTGCAGGATTTTGTCGATGTCACCACCTTCGCCATCTCACGCAACCTTTGCGGCAGGCGTCGCCTCGGCGGCGCGCTGCGCGTCGTCGGCCGCATTGGCGGCGTCGGCGCGGGTTTCCCAGCTGATCTCCTCCCACGGCGGGGCGGAGCGGACCTGCTCCCAGATCGGGTTGAACAGCGCCTTGTCGATCTGCCGCACCATTTCGACAATGCCGACATAGCCGCAATAGGCGTAAGTACGCTCCTGGTTGATGTCCATCCAGGGCATCCGCGCCTTCAGCGCGACGAATTGCGAGCGCCCGCCGGACAGCATGATGTCGGCTTGCGCCTCTTTCAGCATCTTGTACATTTCGCGCGGTCGCAGATCGTCGATCAAATGGACGTCCGGGCTCATCTCCTTGAGCCGTTCCTTGTCTTCCTTGGTCGATTTCTTGACGCTGGTGCCGACGATAGTCAGGCCGGCCTCCTGCAGCGCCAGCACCACCGACCACGACTTCACACCGCCGGTGATCAGCAGAACCTTCTTGCCTTCGAGCCGCGGCGTATAGGCCTTGATCGCGGCCCAGGCCTTCGCCTCCTCGCGTTCGATCAGCGCCTCGGTGCGGCCCATCAATTCGTCCGGCGCGCCGCGCGCGATCAGCAGCCTGGCGATCTGGCGCAGCGACTCCGAGGTGTCGGTGATGCCGTAGAACGAGCCTTCGAAATACGGAATGCCGTAGCGGTCTTCCATCTTGCGGGCGACGTTGATCATCGCGGTCGAGCACACCATCATCGCCGCGCGGGCGCGATGCGATCGCGCCACTTCGTGGTAGCGCGAGTCACCCGACAGGCATGACAGAATGCGGATGCCGAGTTCGTCGAGCAGCGGCTTCACCTGCCACAATTCGCCCGCGACATTGTATTCGCCGATGATGTTGATGTCGTAAGGGGTGGTGAAATCCGGCTCCTGGGTGCCGATCACGTAGTCGAGCATCGCCTCGCCGGCGAGCTTGTTACCGAGGTTCTTCGGGCCGACGAAGCCCGGCGCGATGATCGGAACGCAGGGCGTGCCGAGCTTCTCGGTCGCCACCTTGCAGACCGCGACGATGTCATCGCCCATCATCGCCGGCACGCAGGTCTGATACACGAACACCGCGGGCGGATGATACTTTTCGATGATCTCCCTGATCGACCGGAACAGCCGCTTCTCGCCGCCGAACACCACGTCGTTCTCGCCCATGTCGGTGGTGAAGCCGGTGCGATACAGCTTCGAGCCCGACGACTTGGTGCCGCGATTGTCCCAGGACGAGCCTTCGCAAGCGATCGGGCCGTGCACCAGATGGGCGACGTCGACGATCGGCTGCAGCGCGATCTTGGCGCCGTCGAAAGCGCAGCCACCGGCCGCGCCGCCGGGCTGCAGCGGTTTGCTGCAGCCCTTCTTGCGCTGTTTCTCGGACTTGGCCTGATTGTCCGCGCAGCCGGGCTCGTTGAAGACATCTTGAATCTTGTCTGCGAGGCGGCTCATGCGGCGCTCCTGAGGGTCAGGTGGTCCGAGACTTTGGTATCGACTTCGGCATCAGCGGATGATGTCGAAGGAGAGGTCGGTCTTGCCGGCGATGTTGGTGGCCTTGTCCATCTCGTCGAAGATCTTGTCGAGGATCTTCACCAGGACGTTCATCGTGCCCTGATATCCCCAGATCGGCGAGCGGTGGTGATGGTGGCGATCGAACACCGGGAAGCCCATGCGGATCAACGGCGTGCCGGTGTCGCGCTCGAGATACTTGCCGTAGGTGTTGCCGATCATGAGGTCGACCGGCTCAGTGAACAGCAGCGAGCGTAGGTGCCAGAGATCCTTGCCGGCGTAGACCTTGCAGTTTGTGCCGAACGGCGAGGACGCCAAGAGCTGGTTGACCTTCTCCTCCCAGTTCTTGTTGCCGTTGGTGGCGAGAATGTGGGTCGGTTCGCCGCCGAGCTCGAGGATGAATTCGGCCAAGCCGTAGCACAGGTCCGGATCGCCGAAGATCGCGAACTTCTTGCCGTGGATGTGCGCGCTCGAGTCGCCGATGGCGTCGACCAGCCGGCCGCGTTCCTTGGTCAGCGCTTCGGGGATCGCCTTGCCGGTGATCCGCGACACCGCCTGCAGGAAGCGATCGGTGCCGGTGATGCCGATCGGTGAGTTGAGCGCGACCACTTCCTGGCCGTGCGCCGCGATCGTCGCCAGCGTCTTTTCCGTGCAGAATTCCTGCATCGAGATCGTGCCCTTGGCGTGGATGGCGTTGGCGGCCTGCTCCAGCGTGGTGCCGCCGTCATACATCCGGAACTCGCCGTCGGCCGGGGTGTCCCAGACGTCGCTGTTGTCGCCGAAGATGGTGTAGTCGACGCCCATCAGTTCGAAGATCCGCTTGACCTCGCGGATGTTGCCGACGGTGTTGCCGTCGAAGCCGCCAAGGAAGTTGATCGAGCCGTTGGGCTGGCGCTCGAGCTTCGGCACGGTGCCGGACTTGCCGTCCCAGAAGTGCTCCACCACGCCCTTCATCGTGTTGTCGTAGCCGGTGATGTGGCTGCCGACGAAGGCCGGGGTGTGGGCGTAGGTGACGTCGAACTCCTGCGGAACGGAGCCCTTCTCCTTGGCATTCTTGATGAACGCGTTGAGGTCGTCGCCGATCACCTCGGCCATGCAGGTGGTCGAGACCGCGATCATCTTCGGCTTGTACAGCGCGTAGGAATTCGCCAGGCCGTCGATCATGTTGTTGAGGCCGCCGAACACCGCGGCGTCTTCGGTCATCGACGAGGAGACGCAGGAGGTCGGCTCCTTGAAGTGCCGTGAGAAGTGGCTACGATAATACGCGACGCAGCCCTGCGAGCCGTGCACGAACGGCAGCGTCTTTTCGAATCCGACCGCGGCGAACACAGCGCCGAGCGGCTGGCAGGCCTTGGCCGGATTGATGACCAGGGCTTCACGCGCAAAGTTCTTGTCCTGGTATTCCTTGGTCTTGGTCCAGTCCGCCACGCGCTCGACTTCGGCTTCGCCGACGGCGTTTTCGAACTGCTTGCGCTTGTTGTCCATCATGTCCGCGTATTCGGGCTGATGGAAGAGATCGAAATGATCCCGGATCTTTTCTACGGTCTCGGTCATGTTGATGTTCTTTCGCAAGGAATTCGGGGACACGGCGCTTCCGGTGGATCGCACCGGAAGCCCGCGTGACGAGTGGGCTCAGCTCCGAACTTCAGCTCCAAGGTGCCTTGGTCAGCTTCCAGATCGGGGCGTTGATGGCGATGTCCATGTCACGGGCGAAGATGGCGAAGCCGTCATAGCCGTGATACGGGCCGGAATAGTCCCACGAATGCATCTGGCGGAACGGCACACCCATCTTCTGGAAGATGTACTTTTCCTTGATGCCGGAGCCGACCAGATCGGGCCGCACCTTCTCCACGAACTTCTCGAATTCGTAGCCGGTGACGTCGTCGTAGATCAGCGTGCCGTCCTTCACGTAGTGGGTAGTTCGCTGATAGTCGTCGTTGTGGCCGAATTCATAGCCGGTGCCGACCACTTCCATGCCGAGGTCTTCATAGGCGCCGATCACGTGGCGCGGACGCAGGCCGCCGACATAGAGCATCACCTTCTTGCCTTCGAGGCGCGGACGATAGCGATCGACGATCGCCTGCATCCGCGGCTTGTACTTGGCGATGACGCGCTCGGCGCCTTCCTTGATCTTGTCGTCGAACTTCGCGGCGATCTCGCGCAACGAGGCTTCGATCTTGGTCGGACCGAAGAAATTGTACTCGACCCACGGGATCCCGAACTTCTCTTCCATGTGCCGCGTGATATAGTTCATCGAGCGGTAGCAGTGCAGGATGTTCAGCTTCGCTTTTGGAGTGTTCTCGAGCTCGGCGATGGTGCCGTCGCCGGACCACTGCGCGATCACGCGGAGCCCCATCTCCTCGAGCAGGATGCGCGAGGCCCAGGCATCGCCGCCGATGTTGTAGTCGCCGATGATCGCGACGTCGTAGGGCGTCGATTCGAACGTGGCGACCTTGTCGCCGGCCTTGTCGAACACCCAGTCGCGGATCACGTCGTTGGCGATGTGATGGCCGAGCGACTGCGACACGCCGCGGAAGCCCTCGCAGCGTACCGGGATGATAGGCTTGCCGTCATACTGTTTCGTCTTGGCCTTGGAGACCGCCTCGATGTCGTCGCCGATCAGACCGATCGGGCATTCCGATTGCACCGAGATGCCGCGGTTCAGCGGGAACAGGTCCTGAATTTCGTCGATGATCTTGCCGAGCTTCTTGTCACCGCCGAAGACGATGTCCTTCTCCTGGAAATCGGAGGTGAACTGCATCGTGCCGAAGGTGTCGATGCCGGTGACGCCCTTGTAATAGTTGCGGCGCGAGCCCCAGGAATACTGGCCGCAGCCGACCGGGCCGTGGCTGATGTGGACCATGTCCTTGATCGGACCCCACACCACGCCCTTCGAGCCGGCGTAGGCGCAGCCGCGGATCGTCATCACGCCCGGGATCGACTTGATGTTGGACTTGACCGAGCACTCGGCCTTTTCGGCCTCATAGGTGTTGAGGTGCTTGGCGCGGCGCTTGGCGGACTTGTCCGGATAGGCTTCCAGGACTTCGCCGATCAGCTGCTTGTTGCGTTCCTTGAGGTCCGCGGGAGATTCTGCGACTGCGGTGCTCATCGTTGTTCCTCGTTTAAAGGGGCCGCCGGGGAGCCGGCCGCGTGAGGCGGCCGGCCCGGCTGATGGATCAAGCGGTGGCGGCCGCCGCCTTGGCGGCTTCCTTCTCGGCGAGTTCGGCGAGCGCCTGCTCGTCGGTCTTCATGATGCCGAAATCGAGCAGCATGCCTTCCAGCTCTTCCATGGTGATCGGCGTCGGGATGGTACCGTTGCCGGAGTTGGCGTGGATCTTATTGGCGAGCTGCCGATATTCCTGCGCCTGCTGCGAGTCGGGCGCGTATTCGATCACGGTCTGGCGGCGCAGCTCGGCGTGCTGCACGATGTTGGCGCGCGGCACGAAGTGGATCAGCTTGGAGTTCAGCCGGGCAGCCAGCGCTTCGGCGAGGTCGAGCTCGCGGTCGGTCTGGCGCTCGTTGCAGATCAGGCCGCCGAGGCGGACGCCGCCCGAGGAGGCGTATTTCAGAATGCCCTTGGCGATGTTGTTGGCGGCATACAGCGCCATCATCTCGCCGGACATCACGATGTAGATTTCCTGGGCCTTGTTCTCGCGGATCGGCATCGCGAAGCCGCCGCAGACCACGTCGCCGAGCACGTCATAGGAGACGTAGTCGACGTCTTCATAGGCGCCATTCTCTTCGAGGAAGTTGATCGCGGTGATGACGCCGCGGCCTGCGCAGCCGACGCCCGGCTCGGGACCACCGGCTTCGGTGCACTTGATGCCCTTGTAGCCGATCTTCATCACGTCTTCGAGTTCGAGATCCTCGACCGAACCCGCTTCAGCAGCGAGGCTGAGCACGGTGTCCTGCATCTTGGTGTTGAGGATCAGGCGGGTGGAGTCCGCCTTGGGGTCGCAGCCGACGATCAGGATCTTCTGACCGAGCTCGACCAGCGCCGCGAGGGTGTTCTGCGAGGTGGTCGACTTGCCGATGCCGCCCTTGCCGTAAAATGCGATTTGCCGAAGTGCCGCCATGTTCTCTCTCCGTTGATCTTGAGCCGTTGATCGATTTGCGCGAACCGCGCAGTCTCATTGCGTTAAAACCGTCGCACGGCTCAGAAGCGGATGTTGCCCTTCGCAATCATTGCTCAGCCAAACATCCCTCGCCTTGCTGATCCCTGTTTTGCAACGACCGTGCCAATCTCGGCTCCGACCGAAAAAGTGGGCGTTTACTTGCGGATAGCGCCAAATCGGGTGGTCGCAGGGAGATGTTTCAAATCCGACATCACGGCTTCGCGGCCGACATCGCGGGGCATGGCTGTTGCAAACGAAACAACTGATACCGTCAGCAAGAGGTCGTGGTCGCAGCGGCCTCCGACTGCGCGCGCAGACTTCGTCATTGCAAACGCATCAAAGCAATCGAGGACGCGCGGAGCTCCGGAATTGATTCGGCCGCGGAGCCTTGCTCCGACGGCGCGGAGCGCCGATCCGGGCGCTCCTCGCAATCACGATGTGCCGGCGCAGTGAAGAAAACGCGTCAGAACAAAAGAGAGCTCCGGTTCTGGTCGATCAGAACCGGAAAAGCTCTAAGCCGGCAGGCTCTGGCACTGCAGCATCGGGGCAAGAGACGCAACGAACTTCGACAGCGGCCATTCGATCCGCTGGATGTTCTGCTCTTCGAGGAAGCGCTCTTCGTTGCGGGTCAGCGTGTCGGGCAGTACCGCCCAGTGCCGCGCGGACGAGCGCTTCATGATCTGGCGTGCGAACAAACGATCAAGCTGGTTGTCGAAGCGGCAACCGAGGAACAGGAAATGCCGATCGCGCCGCAGTTCCTGGACCGACAGCGGAATCGGCGTCTGGATGTCGATCTCGGTCAGGACTTCGACAAAGTCGCTGTCGGACACCAGATAGTTCGCGGCCGGCGCGACCGAGCCCAGAGGCTGATACAACAGCGTCGCCCAGGCGCGCGCCTCGTCCGGCGTCGCCGCGAACAACGGCATTTCATCGGCGACGATGCTCGGATCTGGTTCGGTCACTTCGCTGCCGTCGGGGCGATAGTAATTCACCCATCGACCGTGATGCTCGGTCTGGCTGACGCCCTGCGCCATGCCCCAATCGGCGCGGCCCGCGAACGCTCGTTGCGGCACGTCGTCGTACCAGGCATGGACCAGCAGCGGCAGCTTGGGGAGAGCCGCCAGCATGTTGTGCAGGTCGTTCGGCGCGGCCGAAGCGCGGAATGCTTCCGACATCAGCGACGACAGCGTCTTGCGATGCTTGAAATTCTCGATGTACTGCGCCGCGCCGGTGAGATTGGTGCGAACCTTGTGCGGCACCGTCGTCTTCGCGGTCAGACGCGCAACCAATTCGATCGGCGACGCCGGAATCGGGCCGCTCCCGCCGCCGAGCGCGAGCGCGCCGCAGCCGAGATAGGGAATGACCTTCGCCTGCGCGAAACCTGCGGCAACGTCCTCGAGCAGTTGGGCCGGCATAGCGGTCTCCTTCACGACGCCAGGGATGTCGCGGCGGCTTTGTGGTGCGCGACGACGAGACCTGTCGCCTGGGCAGGATTGCCGGTGATCGCCCAGCAATGATCGGAACGGTCGACCAGGTAAACGTTGAACCGCGGATAGATCCGAAACGGCTGTTCCTGGTCGATATCGGACGCATCACATTGCGTCAGTGACAGGCCGGGAAATTGCTGCCGAATCAGCGACAGCGTTCCGACATGCGCATCGGCACCGCCGAGCAGCGCATCGAGCTTGGTGAGATCATCTGTGGAGAGCGGCATCGTCAATCGCTCAGCTTGCGGGCTTCGACGGTGATCGGCAGCCTCGTGTCGGCCGCCATCGCCGGCAGTTCGAGCTGCCAGCCATTGGCCAGCGTGATCTTGCCTCCCCACAATTCGGGGTTCTCCATCTCGACGATCGCTTCTTCGAGATCCTTCTTGGCGACATAGGCCGAGAGCTGGCCCTGATCTGATTTGCGGATCATCACTTTCATCGGATCGAGTCCTTACGGTTGGCCGGCGAGCGACGGCTCGACCGGCGCGATTTCGTCCTCGAGACAGCCGACGACGCGATGGCTTGCGAATTCCACCAGATAGATCGGGCGGTTGGTTTCGGTGTGCAGACCGATCCGAACGATTTCACCGGGATCGCCGCGCTTCACCAGCAGCGCGTCGAGCGGCTGATCCGGAAAACTGCCGTCGTTGAACAGGTCGATCTCGGCGAGGACCGGCTGGCCCCATTGATATTTTGGCTCCGGCGTCATCACGCGACCTCCCGCGAGACGGGCTGCTCGACTTCGGCCGAGACCAGCTCCTTCCGCTTCATGCCGACGATGCGGCCTTGGGCGACGAAGTCGACGCCGTAGATGTAGAACTGCTGCAGGAAGGTGCCGATGCTCACGACGTACCCCTCATCGCCCTTCTTCACCAGCACATCACCGATTTCCTTACCGGGAAAGGTGCCGTCGTTACGGACATTGATCCGCGCCCGCACCTTCTGGCCGTATTCGAACGCCGGGGGACCGTCGAGTTCGACGATATCGCTGTCACGGCTGATATTCATGGTGATGACTCCGTCACGGGCTTTTTATGGGGACCGGTTGAAACTGACCGCGCCGGTCCGGTGAAGCCGGTGCGGCTGCGGACCAGCTCCCGAACCAGCGGATCGGGATCGTCCAGCAATCCGCACAGTTCGTAAGTGTCGACGCGGCTCGCCGCTTCGTAGCGGATGCGCCAGTCGGGATCGTCGATCATTGCCAGCAGACGGCCGGGCGACATTCGCCGCGCCGCTTCGAGGCGGACGTCACCATCTTTGTCCATGGCTATCTGCGCCAGCCATTCGAGGCCGATCCGGCGCGCGACCTCACGGCGGACGCCGCTGTCGGGATCGAGCACCAGCAGCGGCAGCAGGCCGGGCGATGCTCGCTTCGCCACCACTTGGCGGACGTAGTAATCCTCGTCATTGACCATCGGGCGCAAATCTTCATCCGCGAGCACCGAGGCGATGCGGATTCGCACCTCGCGATGCGGATCGGCGCGAAGCGGCAGCAAATAGCGCTTCGGCAGCCGCCGCGCCGCGCTCCAGCGCACGGTCTCGTCGGGATCCTGCAGCAGCCGCGGCAGCAGAAACACGGCGGCATAGCCCGCCGCCACCGCCCGCACCTCGAAGTACGGATGTGTCAGATAGTCGTCGGCGAGAGCTCGATTGCGCTGAAAGAAGTGCTCCAACCGCCGCGCATAGCGATCCTGCACACAGGCTTTCTTCAACTCGCAGCGACCGGCCGACAGCAGCTCGCGATGCGGGCAAGACGCGCAATCGACCTCGTTGCCCTGCCAGTCGCGGGCTTCGTCGATGTCAGTCGTCATCGACTTGCCCTATCCGTCGCCAGACGTCGTGCAGCACGCCGGCATTGACCTTGTCGGAGGGATCGAGCTCGAGCAGCTTCTCGATCGCAGCATGGCCCTCGTCGATGTCGCCAACCCGCATCCGCAGATAGGCATAGGCCTTCAGGGCGAACAGATAGAACCGCGGCAGGATGGCGGCGAAGCTGGAGAACTCAGCGTCGCTGCGCCGAACCTTGCGCCAGTTGGCGTCGAGACCATTATCGCGCGCGGCTTTCGTCAGGCAGATTTCGGCGACCCGCAACGCCTCATCGAGGCGGCCTTTGTAGAAATAGAAGCGATACAGGCCGATCAGCACCGCGGCATGATCGGGCGCCAGAGACTGCGCCTCGCGCAGATGTTGCTCCGCGAGTGCATCGCTCTGGAAGTCGCGGCCGGCGAGTTCCAGATGACGCTGCGCCTCGGCCGGCAGGCCCGCACCGAGCAGCGCGCCGCCGAGCATGGACTGTTCGGGTCCGGACATCGTCAGTTCACTGTGCAGGACATGCGGCATGTCAGAAATCCCGCAACTGATGCAGGTTGGCTTTAGGCGCCTCGGCGGTACCGCCGGAGCATTGGCAGCTCGACGGCCTGGGATCGTGAAAGATGAATCCGCTCGATGTCGGCGTCTCCATGAAGTCGATGGTGACGCCTTCCAACAGCCTGCAACTATCTTCCGGGACGAACAGCCGGAGGCCCCCGTGATTGATGACCCGATCGCCAGCACGCGGCAGCGCCTCGATATCGAACGCCGCCGAGAGGCCGGAACAGCCGCCGGGCGTCACCGCGAGACGGAAACCGCCGGCGCCGCCGCTGAACTGCACCATACGGTGGATGAACTTCTCGGCCGAGGGCGTCAGGATCAGATCCATCATCTCACCTTATGCCGCGCGAGCGCGTGGGACGGAATTGTCGATCACGCAGGTGCCGTCGACCGGACACACCGCAACACATTGCGGCCCGTCGAAATGGCCGAGGCATTCGGTGCATGTCGACGGGTCGATCATGAACACGCCGCGCTTCTCGGTGATCGCGACGTTCGGACACTCGGGCTCACAAGCCGAGCAGGAGGTGCATTGCGACGCGACGATCTTGTAAGCCATGGTCTGTGCCCGCCGCTTCGGCCTCAGCTCGTGACGAATGCGCCCTGGCGAATGTCGGCATCGCCACGCTGGACGTGACTGATCTCCGATTTTCCAACGCGTTCGAGGTAGTCCTTGAAATAGGCAATCACCGATTGCTCGATATAGTCGAAGGCATAGGTCTCGACCGCCTCGATGCCGGCGCCGGCTAGCGAATCCTTCGGGCAGAGGCCGATCTTGGCGACCAGCACCGCGGCGCAGTCGTTCAGCGCCTTGAGAATCGGCTCGATCCCTGCGTCGCTGGCGTAGCCGCCTTCGCAATACAGATCGACGCGGCGATGGCCGATGAACTTGGCGCCGGCGGTCGAGACCTCGTAGATCTGGAATTCATGAGCATGGCCGAAGTGCTCGTTGATCACGCCGCCGCCCTTGGTCGCGATCGCGACTTGGATCTTGATCGAGGCGGTCTTATCGGCGAGCGTCGCCATCTCGCGCTGCTTGGCGACAGCGATGGCGTCGCGCTCGGCCTCGACTTTGGCCTGATAGGCCTGGCGCGCGGCGAGATTGTATGTGACCTCCATCTCCATCACCTTGTCGGTGGTGAATTCGGCGCTGCGGTCTTCGCCGAGCAGGCCGACCGCGTCGGCGCGGCATTGCCGACAATGCCGCATCATGTTCATTTCGCCCTCGCAATCGTCCTGCAGCGCTTTCAGCTCCTGCGCGGACGGGCCGCGGCGGCCTTCGAGGCCGAACACCGTGCCGTGCTCCGGCGCGGAGATCAGCGGCATGATGTTGTGCAGGAAGGCGCCGCGCGATTTCACCGCTTTGTTGACCTCGATCAGATGCCGATCGTTGATCCCCGGGATCATCACCGAGTTGACCTTGACCAGGATGCCGCGCGCGGTGAGCATCTCGAGCCCGAGCAATTGCCGCTCGCTGAGGATCTTCGACGCCTCGACGCCGGTGATGCGGCGATGGTCGTAGAAGATCCACGGATAGATCTGCGCGCCGATCTCCGGGTCGATCATGTTGATCGTGATGGTGACGTGATCGACTTTCATCGCGACGATGCGCTCGACGTGATCGGGCAGCGTCAGGCCGTTGGTCGACAGGCACAGCTTGATGTCGGGCGCCGTCTCGGACACCAGTTCGAAGGTCTTGAAGGTTTTAGCCGGGTTTGCGAGCGGATCGCCCGGGCCGGCGACGCCGAGCACGGTCATCTGCGGAATCGTTGAGGCGACCGCGACCACCTTGCGGGCCGCCTGCTCTGGCGACAGCTTTTCGCTGACCACGCCCGGACGGGATTCGTTGGCGCAATCGTATTTGCGATTGCAGTAGTTGCACTGGATGTTGCACGCCGGCGCGACGGCGACATGCATGCGGGCGAAGTGGTGATGCGCCTGCTCGCTGTAGCAGGGATGGTTCTTCACCTTCTCCCAGACGTCGGGCGGCAGGTCGCCCTGGCTCGCCGCCGAGCCGCAACCGGACTTGCCGCTACCACCCGTGCTGCTACAGCCGGACTGCGCGGCGCTGCGCCGCAATTCATCGAACGACGTCGCACCTGGGGCGCCGAAATCGTGCAGCGTGAGAAGTTTCTTTTGCATGTCCGGCCCTCGTTCGAGCGCCGCGCGACGGGCGCGGCTGTCCGTTGGAGACTGCGCATTGACCGAGCCAGCAACAGATCTGGCGCGGCGATCAATTGGCGAGGGCAGATGCCGCCGCCGCCGTGACGGCAGCGGCCGCAGTGCCGTCGTCATCCTGTTCTGGATGTCGCTTGATAGCTTCGATACGGAAGGCGAACCGCGACATCGAACAGGTCGATCAGGCCGGCACGCAGGTGTTGTCGACCGGGCACACCGCGACGCATTGCGGCTTGTCGAAGTGACCTTCACATTCGGTGCACTTGACTGCGTCGATCACATAGGTGCCGCGCTTCATCGCGATCGCGGCATTCGGGCACTCGAATTCGCAAGCGCCGCAGACGGTGCACTGAGAGGTGATGATCTTGTAGGCCATGTGGAGCTCCTGGGTTCGCAGACGTTGCGCTGAGCAACTGTCTTTCAAGCCCCGTGCCAATTGGCCTTGTAGTTGATTTTGAAGGGTTATCGCTCGGAAGGGGAAAACTGGCGGTGTCGCGGGACTGACACTTGTCGCAAGTCTGACAGGCCGGGCCGAAGCCGAACCGGCCTGTCCTCGAGGCTAAAAATGCTTGAGTTCGATATCGTGCTTCTTGAGCGCGTAACCGATCTGACGCGGCGTCAGTCCGAGGAGGCGTGCGGCCTTCGCCTGCACCCAGCCGGATCGTTCCATCGCGTTGATCAGGCGCTCACGCTCCGGCATCGCAGCGTCGTTCGACGCGGCCCGCACCGCGGTTTGGTCCGGCTCCGTCGGTGCAGTGAATACCTCGCGCGGCGTGACGACCTCGACCGGGACCTTGCGCGGCAACACCTGCAGCGGGATTTGTGGCCGCGGCCGCTCCGGCGGCGGCTCGGCGTGGCCTTTCCAAAGGATCGCGGACAGGCACTCGTCCTGGTGACAGGCGAAATCACTGTCGTTGATGGCCGGTCCCGCCGCCAGCGTCGCCGTTCGCCGCACGCAATTCTCGAGTTCGCGAACGTTTCCGGGGAACGAGCAGGCCTTCAACAATTCCAGCGCGTGCGGCTCGAATGCCAGCTCGCGATCGTTTTCCTTGTTGAAGTTCTTCAGAAACTCGGTCGCCAGCAACGGAATGTCGCTCGGCCTGTCGCGCAGTGGCGGCAGGATCATCGGCACGACGTTGATGCGATAATACAAATCGGCGCGAAACTCCTTGCGCGCCACCGCTTCCTCGAGGTTGCGGTTGGTCGCAGCAACGATGCGGACGTTGACCTTGATGGTCTGGTTGCCGCCGACCCGCTCGAACTCCTGCTCCTGCAGAACGCGCAGCAGCTTGGCCTGGAATGCGGGGGAGATCTCGCCGATCTCGTCGAGGAACAGCGTGCCCTTGTCGGCGAGTTCGAACCGGCCCTTGCGCGAGGCGATCGCACCGGTGAACGCGCCCTTCTCGTGCCCGAACAATTCCGATTCGAGTACCGATTCGGGAAGCGCCGCGCAGTTGATCTTGATGAACGGCCCGTTGCTACGCGCCGACAATTCATGGATCGCCTTTGCGATCAGTTCCTTGCCGGTGCCCGACTCGCCGCGCAGCAGCACCGGTGATTGCGATTTGGCGATGATGCTGACTTTGGCAAGCAACGTACGAATCGCCGGACTCTCGCCGACGATGCCATCGACGCGAACGCGCTTGCGCTCGCGCTGAGGCTTTAACTCGGACAATTCTTTCTGCAGGCGATGACTTTCCGCCATCAGCCGTTCGCGATCCCGCGCCACTACGCGGTGCAGTTTCACGGTTTGCCCAATCAGATTGGCAACCATGGTCAGGAAACGCACATCGGCGTCCATCCTGAAGTTCGACTGCCCGTCGCGAAGCCGGTCGATCGTCAGCGTCCCGACCACGCGCGAGTCGATCCGGATCGGCACGCCGATGAACGACACGCGGGTCTCGTCGGTCGCGCCGAGCGCAAGAGCGTCCGCTGCAGAGAACATCGGATGTGTGGACACATTGTCGGCGACAAGCGGAACCGAGGTCGCGACGATCTGGTCGATCGCTTTTTGCGGCAGCCTTGCGCGATAGCGGTTGTCGCTGCCCTCGTTCCAGCCGACCCCGACCGTGATGTCCGGAACGCTGTCGTCAGCCAGTAGTGAAACGACACCGTTGCGCATCTGCAGAAAGGACTGCAGCAAATTGACCACATTGGCGAGCGTGACTTCGAGGCGCGCCGGCGCGGTGAGGATCTTCGAGATTTCGAAGATGCCGGTGAGCGCAATCTCACTCAGCGGTATCGGGTTCTGGTTCATCGGCTGCCGCGATTGCTCGCTCTCGACAAGACGTACTTCGCGCTGAGCCATAGCTATCTCCATCGCTCCTGAGACTTCCCCCCTTAGTTCCGGAGCATTACGAGATTGTGTATGATCCTCAACCAGATGTCGTGCTCAACTTGGCTGCATCACTGAGGAAGTTGATAGCGTTAGCTGCACAGTTCGTCGCCAGAGCAGAAGTGTCTGAATATGCACTGATTACTTAGTTACCAGCGAAAACGGCAACGTCTCGCATTGATGCAGCGCAAAACAACCCGATGAAAAGACACGCAGTTAGGCTCGGCTGACGGCATCTCAGATCGGACTAATTGCGAACTATTCGCTAGACCCGCTGCCCGCCATTGATGTGAATTTCTTCGCCGGTGACGTAACTGGCGGCATCCGAGCACAGGAAGAACATCACCTTGGCGACTTCTTCCGGTGTCCCGATACGGCGCATTGGAATTGTCGGCGCCAGCATCGCCTCCGTTTCGGGCGAGAGAATATCGGTCTTGATCTCGCCCGGCGCGATCGCATTCACCCGGATGCCATAGGGCGCGTAGTCGTGCGCCATTTCGCGGGTGAGGCAGGTCAGCGCCGCCTTTGACGTCGCATAGGCGCTGCCGGCGAACGGATGCACGCGTGAGCCGACGATCGAGGTGACATTGACAATCGAGCCGCTGCCGGCGCGCAGTTCGTCGAACAATCCCTGCGCCAGCATCACGGGCGCCAGCAGATTGACGTGAAACACGCTCATCCAGGTCCCGACCGGCGTATTCAGCGACGTCAGTCGTTCGCCTTCCTGGCTCTTCGGGGAGATCGCCGCGTTATTGATCAACGCGCTCAGCGGGCCGCCCGCCAGCTTCTCCTTGAGTTCGTCAATCGCACGCGGCAAGGCCCGATGATCCGCCAGTTCGACGGCGACGTGGTTTTCGACGCCGGTGCTCCACGGGCAGCGATCATCGGCGAAAGGCTGGCGTGAACAGGTGATGATTCGCCATCCGGCATCGGAGAACAGCTTCCCGGTAGCGTGACCGATGCCGCGGGAGGCGCCGGTCAACACCAGTGTCTTCTGCTTGCCGGAACGAGCCTCGCGCTGATCGTTGTGAAACGGACAGGCGCCACCGGAAGCCGGCATTCCCGGCCCGTGGCTTCCCGGTCCATCGTTTCCCGGTCCATGGCTTCCGGGATGTCCTGGCCGTTCCGCCTGCAACGGCTCGCTATGCACTGGCGATCTCCATCGCTTGTTTCAATCAGGAGACCTGCAGGAAACGGGCCAGCGCGCGCTAATAGCGAACTAACGATGGTTACAGCCATGTCACGAGTTTCGGCTGCCAGCGAATGTCATGTGCCCGACACCGCTCCTGACCGAGCCGACAAATCGTGACCTTCCCGACACCGCCGTTCGAATCCGGCGCTGCTCACCGACGATTCCGGCGAATTCGCACATGGTCCAAGCCTTGCTTGGCTGTCGAAAGGTCAACCCTTGCGACAGTCGAGATCCGGATGCATCAGCCGACCGACCTGAGCCGACGCCGCTTCGCGATCGTGCTCGGAACCAGCGAGATTGCGTCCGCCGTTGCGGTGCATCTGCATCGCGACGGCTACGGCGTGGTGATGTCGCACGATCCGTTTCCGCCGGTAATCCGACGCAAAATGGCGTTTCACGACGCGCTGTATGGCGATCAGGTGTCAGTTGATGGCATTGCCGGCGAACGGGCCGATGACGGCGTACAGATTCTCAAGGCGCTTCGATACTCACCCGCGGTCCAGGTGTCGTGGCTGTCATTGACTGATCTTCTTCCGGTCGGTTCGGTCGATGTTCTCGTCGATGCGCGGATGCAGAAGCAACGCATCACCCCGGATCTTCGCCGGCTGGCGGGATTGACCATCGGGCTTGGTCCGGGCTTTTCGACGCGGATCAATTGCGACGTCGCGATCGAGACCCGTCCCGGCCGCAGCGGGCTGGTGGTCACGCAAGGCTGGACTGACGCCGCCGACGGCGTCGCCAATCCTCTCGGCGACGCCGGAGCGGAGCGCTTCCAATACTCGCAGGCGAGCGGCCGCTGGCACACCGCGGTGGAGATCGGCAGCCGGGTGTTCAAGGGCTTCATGCTCGGCCACTTGTCCGGCGATGCGGTTCGCGCGCCGTGCGACGGCATCGTTCGCGGCATCGTTCGAGACGGCTGCGAGGTGCCGGAAAAAGTGAAGCTGCTGGAAATCGATCCGCGCGGTCGCCACGCGCAATGGACCGGGATCGATGGCCGCGGCAGGACGATCGCCAATGCGGTCTGCCGGGCGATCGCAGCTCACGCGCCCTCGCAAACCGACCATGACGTCGGTCCGTTCCAGCCGGTGTGAGGCGAAGCCTCAGCCTGCGCCGAACGCGACCGCCACGTTGTAAGTGATAAGGCTCGCCACATAGGCCAGGGCGAACATGTAGATGAAGGTGATGCCCATCCAGCGCCAGCTTCCGGTCTCGCGCTTGATCACCGCGAGCGTCGAGGCGCATTGCGGCGCAAACACGAACCAGGCCAGCAGCGACAGCGCAGTGGCGAGGCTCCATTTGGTGGTGAGCATCTGCCCGATCTGCTCGGTGGCTTCCTTGCCGCCTTCGATCGCATAGACCGTGCCGAGAGCGGCCACGGCAACTTCGCGCGCGGCCATGCCGGGAATGAGGGCGACCGCAATCTGCCAATTGAATCCGAGCGGCGCCAGCACCGGCTCGATTGTATGGCCGATGATCGAGGCCAGGCTGTAATCGATCGCCGGTTCAGTCGCGCCGGCCGGCGGACGCGGAAACGAGGCCAGAAACCAGATCAGCACCATCATCGAGAAGATCGTGGTGCCGGCGCGCTGCAGAAACATCTTGGCGCGGATGTAGATGCCGATCGCAACGCTGTTCAGCCGTGGCAGCTTGTAGTCCGGCAGTTCCAGCATGAACGGCGCCGGCTCGTAATCGCGCCACATGAAGAACTTGATCAGCGCCGACACCGCGAGCGCGCTGACGATGCCCGCGGTGTACAGGCCGAACATCACCAGGCCCTGCAGATTGATCCAGCCGAACACCTGCCTCGCCGGAATAAAGGCGGAGATGATCAGCGTATAGACCGGAATCCGCGCAGAGCAGGTCATCAGCGGCGCGATCAGGATCGTCGTTAGCCGGTCGCGGCGATTGTCGATCACCCGCGTCGCCATGATCCCGGGGATCGCGCAAGCGAAGCTCGACAGCAGCGGAATAAAGGCGCGCCCATGCAGGCCGGCGCCGCCCATGATGCGGTCCATCAGGAACGCGGCGCGGGCCATGTAGCCGAAATCTTCCAGAAGCAGGATGAACAGGAAGATGATGATGATCTGCGGCAGGAACACGATGACGCTGCCGACGCCGGAGATCACGCCGTTCTGCAGGAAGCTCTGCAGCAGCCCTTCCGGCAGGATGGTGTGGACGAACGCGCCCAGCGCGCCGAAGCCGTCCGAGATCAGTTCCATCAAGGGCTGCGCCCAGGTGAAGACTGCCTGGAACATCACGAACAGAATCAGCAGCAGGATCGCCAGGCCGGCGACCGGGTGCAGGACGACCGAATCGACCTTTGCCGTCACCGTATGCGGCCGGGCCGGCAGGCTGACGCAATCGGCGATGATGCGGTCCGCCTCGCGCTGAAGCGCGCGCAGTTCGGCGGTGGTCAGCGGCCGCCAATTGTCGGCGGCGGACGTGACCGGCGTGCGCGCCGCCATTTCATCGGTGCGCTTCAACAGATCGGCGGTGCCGCCCTTGCGCACCGCGATCGAGGTGACGACCGGGACGCCGAGCTGTTCCGACAGCTTGTCGACATCGACCTCGACGCCGCGCCGCTTCGCGATGTCGTACATGTTCAACACCAGCATCAGCGGTCGGCCGGTCGCCTTCAGTTCGAGCATCAGCCGGAACGTCAGCCGCAGATTGGTGGTGTCGGCGACGCACAGCACGAGGTCGGGAACGACCTCATCCGGATAGCGGCCGAGCACGATGTCGCGGGTGATCTCCTCGTCAGGGCTGCGGCCGCGGAGCGAATAGGTGCCCGGCAGATCGACCAGGCTGACCGTGCGGCCGGCCGGCGTTGCAAACACGCCCGCCTTACGCTCGACGGTAACGCCGGGGTAATTCGCAACCTTTTGGCGGCTCCCGGTCAGCGCGTTGAACAGCGAGGTCTTGCCGCTGTTCGGCGTTCCTACCAGAGCGAGATTGAAGGGCTGACTTTCGATAGAGCTCATCGGGTAACCGTCACATCAATACGACGGCCATCGCCTCGCGTCGTCGGACCGCGATCGTGATGTTGTCCACACGCACGGCGATCGGATCGCGCCCGATGATGCCTTCGTGCAGAACTTCGACTTTGGCGCCTTCGACGAAACCCAGCTCGATCAGCCGGCTTTCAAGCTCCACCGGCTGCAACGCGGAGGCCACCCGCTGGGAGTCGATCGCCTGGACGATGCCGCGATAACCGCGCCGGGCGTTGCCGAGCAGGATGGGCTGGTGGCCGTTGTGATGCAGGTTTGAAGTCATTGGCTGTTCTTCCAATCGTCGCCGCGGAGGTCAAGAGATTCAGCACTGCGCCGATCGGAAATTAGAACGATTGTAACAGGCGCTATCAATTCGCATGTAAGACGGAATCGATTGCAACAGGTTTGATCTGGCACAAAATCCTACGGCCAGCTTTCATCATTCTCTGCAGCGTGGCCGGCGGGTGTCAGTAGAGGTTTGCTGTCGCCCTGGCGCAGCCGCCGTGCGGCCGTCAATGCAGCCTTCAATCGGGGCCTCGGGGCGGAAACTCGTAAACCATGCGTAGTGAATACGAATGGGCGGCCCGCCACATTAAGATATCCAACAGCCGGGCATGCGAGATTTGAGCGAAAGCGGGCAAACTTGCCCGCAACGCGCGCCGCCTAGCAATGCGGCGGGGTGTTCACTCAATCAAGGCCTGACATGACGTCGAAGAAGCCGGCTCCTCAGAACCGACGAAAGGCTGCGCCTGCTGTGGAACACGCCACGTCGCTGGCGATGGTGATCACACAGAATCTGGCGAACATGGCGACGGTGTTCGCATCGTCGGGATCGGTGCTGCTCTGCTTGCTGATCGCCAAACGATTCTGAGAGATTCGCTACGCGACCGGCACTTTCCCTCAACAATGCACGCAGATCGGCTCGGCTCTGCCGAAGCGATCCAGCACCCTGTCCAACAGGCTCTTGCGGCTGTGCGGCGCTTCCTGGGATGGCGCCGGCTCGGATTCGGCGATCAGGTTCTTGGCAATGCCGACCGCACAGGCCCGCGGCGGATTCGCCCCCAAACCTTCGGTATGCTTCTTTCCCATCGCCATCACCGTGATCAATCGATTGTCGGTGAGAAAGAACGAGCAATCGTAGATGATGCTGTGCTGCTCGATCTGAAACGGATAAATGCTCGAATGGTCATGGGTCATGTCCCGTCTCCCGCTCGTTGGCTGAGCTTCGATGGCACATTTGCCCAAGGCGAAAAAGCGAACGCTGTGGCGAGAGTTAGGCAGTAGCTAATCCGCTCGCCGCAAGCTGACGCGGCCGATTAGCCCGAAATCAATCCAGCAAAAAATACCGCTACGCCGAATTGCGGATGGCGGCGTAGCGCACCCGACAACCAAAAAGGAACGGCCCGCGCAAGGCGGGCCGCTCGCAATCAGAAGTGATCCGGACAGCTCACGCGGCAGCGAGCTTCAGCATGTTGCGCCAGTTCGGATACAGCTTGTCGGCGTCGTTAGGGAAGCTCTCGAAGGCGCGGGCGAATTCGCGGTGGTCCTTGGCGAAGGCGACCGGATCGGCGCCCTGCTTCCAGCACTGCTCGGCCTGCCGCAGCGACCTGGCGCCGGCCGCACCGCCGTCGATATGACCGAAGGCGCCGCCGCCTGCAGTCATGATCAGGTTGGAGTGGCCGAGATTGGCGAAGAAGCCGGGCATCCGCAGCGCGTTCATGCCGCCGGAGATGATCGGCGTGGTCGGGTTCATGCCGAGCCACTCCTGCTTGAAGTACGGACCCTCGGCGGAATCCTGGGTGATCATGAAAGCGGAATCGCGATCGGAAGCTTCGCCTTCCATCTTGCCATAGCCCATGGTGCCGACATGGATGCCGGAGGCGCCCTGCAACCGCGCCATCTTCGACAGCACGAAGGCGGTGTAGCCGCGCTTGCTCTGCGGCGAGGTCACCGCGCCATGGCCAGCGCGATGATAGTGCAGATACTGCTTCGGGAACGCACGGCGCGCGGTGGTCACCGCGGCCGGACCGGCGACGTAACCGTCGACCAGGAAGGCGACGTGATCGGCGTTCTCGCCGAACGTCTCCAGGATGTACTCGCCACGCGCCAGCATCTCGTAGTGATCATCGGCGGTGATGTTGAACGAGAACAGCTTGGGCTGACCGGTCGCATCCTGGGCGCGGCGCATCGCGTCGTTGACCGCGCGCACGGTGTCCTTGAACGGCGCGAACACCTGATTGCCCTGCGGCTCGTCGTTCTTGATGAAGTCGCCGCCGAGCCAGAAGTCGTAGCAGGCGTCGGCGAACGGCTGCGGGCGCAGGCCGAGCTTCGGCTTGATGATGGTGCCGACGATGAAGCCGCCATCGACCACCGGCCGGCCGAGCACGCGCCACAGATCCTTGATCGTGGTCGACGGACCGTCGAACAGCCGCAGATAGGCCGGCGGCACGTAGAAGTCGTGCATCTTGGCGTATTCGACGTCGCCCATGCCCTGGTTGTTGCCGATCGTCAGCGTCAGGAACGAGGCGATCATCGCGCGGCCGTCGATCACGTTGCGGTCGAACAGCTCGATCGGATAGGCGATCTTCATCAGTTCCTTGGCTTCGTCGACCTCGTAGACGAGCGCGTCGACGCCGCGGGTGAAGTCGTCGGTGGTCGAGACTTCGACATTGGTTCCGGTGGAGGACTCGGCGGCGAAATGCGCCGCCGTTTCCACGAAATTACCGAACCCGGCCTTCGGCTTCATGATGTAGGCGCACAGCACATGCCGCCCGCCGGCGATCAGATCGCTTTCTTTGAGGTTGAGGTTGGCGTAGCGGTTCGATTGGTCCATCGTGGTCTCCTGAATGGCGAGTGCAGGCGGCCGGCGGCCGCCGCTGATTCCGTCAAATTATTCCGCGGCCTTCGCGACCTGACCGATCTGCGGGTCGAGCGCACCGGACTTGTAGCGCTTGGCCATCTCCGCGAGCGGGATCACCTTGATCTTGCTGGCATTGCCCGCAGTACCGAACTGCTCGAAGCGCAGACGGCAGATGTCGCGCATCGCATCCATCGCCGGCTTCAGGAACTTGCGCGGATCGAACTCCGCTTTGTTCTGGGTCGCGATCTTGCGGAACACGCCGGTCATCGCCAGGCGGCAATCGGTGTCGATGTTGACCTTGCGCACGCCGTGCTTGATGCCGCGCACGATCTCTTCGACCGGAACGCCGAAGGTCTGCGGCATCGCGCCGCCGAACTCGTTGAAGATGTCCTGCAGTTCCTGCGGCACCGAGGACGAGCCGTGCATCACCAGATGGGTGTTCGGCAGCCGGCGATGAATCTCCTCGACCACCTTCATGGCGAGAACATCGCCGTCGGGCTTGCGGGTGAACTTGTAGGCGCCGTGCGAGGTGCCCATCGCGATCGCCAATGCGTCGACCTTGGTGGCGCGGACGAAATCCACCGCCTGATCCGGATCGGTCAGGAGCTGCTCGCGGCTGACCTTGCCCTCGACGCCGTGGCCGTCTTCCTGCTCGCCGCCGCCATGCTCGAGCGAACCCAGCACGCCGAGTTCACCTTCCACCGAGGCGCCGACCCAATGCGCCATGTCGGTGACGCGGCGGGTGATGTCGACATTGTACTCATAGTCCGCGGCGGTCTTGGCGTCGGCCTTGAGCGAGCCGTCCATCATCACCGAGGTGAAGCCGTATTTGATCGCGGTGGCGCAGGTCGCTTCGTCGTTGCCGTGGTCCTGATGCATACAGAGCGGAATGTCCGGATACATCTCCGCCAGCGCATCGATCATCTTCGCCAGCATGATGTCGTTGGCGTAGGAGCGCGCGCCGCGCGAGGCCTGGATGATGACGGGCGCGTCGACCGCGGCCGCCGCTTCCATGATCGCGAGCCCCTGCTCCATGTTGTTGATGTTGAATGCCGGCACGCCGTAGCCGTGCTCCGCGGCGTGATCCAGCAACTGCCTCAAGGTGATACGCGCCATGATGGCTCCTGTGTTAGGTTTCGGGCGACAATCTCGGGGTGACGAGCGTCGTCGTGATCAATGTTTGCTGCGAGCGATCGCGGCCTTGGCCGCGTCCGTGACCGCATCTGCGGTGATACCGAACTTCTGGTACAGCACCGGCGCCGGCGCCGAGGCGCCGAACCCGGTCATGCCGACGAAGGCGCCGCCATCGCCGATCCAACGCCGCCAATCGATATCGCGCGCCGCTTCGACGCCGATCCGCGGCGCAGTCCCAAGCACGGTCGCGCGGTAGGCCTCGTCCTGTTCGGCGAACAATTCGAAACAGGGCGCCGAGACCACCGCCGCCTTGATGCCTTCGCCCTCGAGCTTGCACGCCGCTTCCAGCGCCAGCGAGACTTCCGAGCCGGTCGCGATCAGCGTGACGTCGCGCTTGCCCGGATCGATCACCAGATAGGCGCCGCGCCCGACCGGATTGTCGTTCACGCCGTTCGGGCGCGGCAACATCGGCAGCGCCTGCCGCGACAGAGCCAGCACCGAGGGCCGGCTCGCCTGCTTCAGCGCGCAGTCCCAGGCCTGCGCGGTCTCGATCGCGTCCGCCGGACGAAACACCAGCAGGTTCGGGATCGCCCGTAGCGACGAGACATGCTCGACCGGCTGATGGGTCGGGCCGTCCTCGCCGAGGCCGATCGAGTCGTGGGTCATCACATGGATCACCCGCACCCCCATCAGCGCCGCGAGCCGAATTGCCGGACGGCTGTAGTCGGCGAACACCAGGAAGGTGCCGCCATAGGGAATGAAGCCGCCGTGCAGGGCGAGGCCGTTCATCGCCGCTGCCATGCCGAATTCGCGAATGCCGTAGTGCAGATAGCTGCCGCCATAGGCGCCGGGCTTCACCGAAACCGAACCCTTGGCGTGGGTCAGGTTGGAATGGGTCAGGTCAGCCGAGCCGCCGAGCAGGTTCGGCGACGCCGGCACCAGCGCGTTGATGGTGAGCTGCGAAGCCTGCCGGGTGGCGATCGACGGCTGGTCGGATGCGAAATTCGCGATCAGCGCTTTCAGCGCGGGCTCGTAGTCGGCCGACAGCTTGCCGGCGAGCACGTTCTCGAAGCCGGCGCGGGTCGCCGCATCGAGATTGCCGAGCCGCTCGGTCCACGCCTGATGCGCGGCCTTGCCGCGGCTGCCCGCCTCGCGCCAGCGCGCAAGAACCGCGTCCGGCACTTCGAACGGAGGGTGCGGCCAGTTCAGCGCAGCGCGGGTCTTCTCGACCTCGTCGGCGCCGAGCGGCGCGCCATGGGCTTTCTCGGTGCCCTCGACCTTGGGCGAGCCGAAGCCGATCTTGGTGCGGCAGGCGATCAGGGACGGCCGGTCGCTTTTCCTGGCCTGCTCGATCGCGGCCTCGACCGCCTCCGGATCATGGCCATCGACGCGGATGGTGGCCCAGCCCGACGCGGCGAAGCGCGCGAGCTGATCATCCGAGCACGACAGTGAGGTTTCGCCGTCGATCGAGATGTGGTTGTCGTCCCACAGCACGATCAGGCGATTGAGCTTGAGATGACCGGCGAGCGAGATCGCCTCGTGGCTGACGCCTTCCATCAGGCAGCCGTCGCCGGCGATCACATAGGTGAAGTGATCGACCAGCGCATCGCCGTAACGCGCGTTCAGCATCCGCTCGGCGAGCGCCATGCCGACCGAGGTCGCGAGCCCCTGCCCGAGCGGGCCGGTGGTGGTCTCGACGCCTTCGGTGTGGCCGTATTCCGGATGGCCGGGCGTCTTCGAGCCCCACTGCCGGAACGCCTTCAACTCGTCGATCGTGACCTCTTTGTAGCCGGTCAGATGCAGCAGCGCGTAGAGCAGCATCGAGCCATGGCCGGCCGACAGCACGAAACGATCGCGGTCGGGCCAGGTCGGATCGGCGGCATCGAACTTCATGAAGCGGGTGAACAGCACGGTGGCGACGTCGGCCATGCCCATCGGCATTCCGGGGTGGCCGGACTTCGCCTTTTCGACTGCGTCGATCGCGAGGAAGCGGACCGCATTGGCCATTTCGCCGTGGCTGACTTCGTCGTGGATATCGCGTGCAGAGATGTTCAAACCGTCCTCCCGGGAGTGGAGTTGCCTTGCATGATTACTTCACGCCGCGCTTGCGTTCGATCAGCTGCATGATCAACGGCGTCAGGATCAGCTGCATCGCAATATCCATCTTGGCACCGTGAATCACGATCGAGTTGGCGCGCGACATGAAACTGCCCTGGATCATCGACAGCAGATAAGCGAAGTCGATGCCACGCGGGTCCTTGAACCGGATCACCACCATCGACTCGTCGGGCGTCGGAATCCAGCGCGCGATGAACGGGTTCGAGGTGTCGACCGTCGGCACACGCTGGAAGTTGATGTCGGTCTCGCCGAACTGCGGCACGATGTAGTGCACATAGTCGGGCATCCGGCGCAGAATGGTGTCGGTGACGGCCTCGGTCGAATAACCGCGGTCGGCGCGGTCGCGGTGCAGCTTCTGGATCCACTCCAGATTGATCACGGGCACCACGCCGATCTTGAGGTCGGCGTGCTGGGCGACGTTGACCGTGTCGGTCATCACAGCGCCGTGCAGGCCTTCATAGAACAGCAGATCGGAATCCGACGGCAGCGACTGCCACTCGGTGAAATTGCCCGGCGGCACGCCGTGAACCAAGGCTTCCTTGTCGTCGTGCACGTAGTAGCGGGTCTTGCCGGTGCCGGTCGCGGCGTAGTCCCGGAACGTGGTCTCCAGCTCCTCGAACAGATTGGTCTCGGGACTGAAATGGCTGAAGTGCTTGTTTCCGCGCTCGGCCTCCTCGGCCATCTTGGTCCGCATATCGACGCGGTTGTAGCGATGGAACGCGTCGCCCTCGATATAGGCCGCGTTGACGTTCTCGCGGCGGAAGATCTGCTCGAAAGTGCGCTTGACGGATGTCGTGCCGGCGCCGGAGGAGCCGGTGATGGAGATGATCGGGTGCTTACGGGACATAGGGTTCAGACTTCCAAATATGCTGGTATCAGGTCCGGAACAGGCCGCGGCGCCCGAACAAGGGCGCGGTGCGAGAGGCCGCGCTCGGATCGAGGTGCAGTTCGACGATGCGATTGACCTTGTCGCTCGAGCCCATGATCAGCGGCGAGCGCTGGTGGGTCGAGGTCGCTGCGGCCGAGAGATCGAGCACGCGTTCGCGGCCGGTCGAGGCGGCGCCGCCGGCCTGCTCCATCACGAACGCCATCGGATGGGTCTCGTACAGCAGCCGCAGCCGGCCATCGCCGTAGCCCGGGCGCGAGTCGGCCGGATACAGGAAGACGCCGCCACGGGTCAGGATGCGGTAGGCTTCCGCCACCAGCGAGCCGATCCAGCGCATGTTGAAGTTCTTGGCGCGCGGACCGTCGGCCCCCGCGAGGCACTCGTCGACGAAGTCGCGGACCGGCTGCTCCCAATGGCGATGGTTCGAGGCGTTGATCGCATATTCGGCGGTGTCGCCCGCGACTTTCACCTTCTCGCGGATCAGCCGGTAGACGTGATCCTTGCGGTCCAGCGTAAAGATGTCGACGCCGTCGCCGAGCGTCAGGACAAATGATGTCTGCGGTCCGTAGACGACAAAGCCGGCGGCGAGCTGGCAGCTCCCCGGCGCGGTGAACGGCGCCACGCCCGGCTCGTTCGGGATGATCGAGAAGATCGTCCCGACCGTCATGTTGGTATCGATGTTCGATGATCCGTCGAGCGGGTCATAAGCGATCGAGATCGGCGCCTGCGGGTCTCCCATGAGCAGCGCCTCGGCCTCTTCGGAAGCCAGCGCCGCATAGGGCACGTTCTTCAGGGCCGCGACGATGGCGGCCTCGGCGCGGACGTCGAGATCCTTCTGCACGTCGCCATCGGCATTGCTTGCGCCATGCGCCGCGCCGGTGATCCCCGCCAGCGCCCCCTGCCCGATCAGTTCAGAAATCTCGATCGACGCCTCGGCGATCGCGCCGACCGCCGCCGCAACCGCCCGCTTTCGCGGGTCCGTCGCATAAGAGTCCAAGAGCCGTGCTAGCGTCTGACCCTGATCCATTCATCCCCCCAAAACGCAACCTGGCATACTGCCACACGGAGCCCGCCGCGGGCAGCTTGTGAGCCGGGCGACAGCCTAAGAGAAATTGCATTTTCCTTGTTACCGCAAAAGTAAATCTTATATCGCGAACCGCCACACCCAGATACCATGCCGGCGAAGCAGTTCGCAGACATCCTGCACGGCCAGAACTGGCCTGCCGTGATTTAGATCAGAAGCGGGAGGTCAACACGCGCCTGATCTCGTCATCGGTCAGCACCACCGGATTGGTCTTCATGCTGGAGCCGCGGCTGGCCGCGACGATCCGATCGAGATCGTCCGTGGTGACGCCGAGCGCGGATAGCTTCGGCAGCGACAGCCGCCGCGTCCAGTCGTCCAGCGTGCGCACGAGATTGTCGCGATCCTCCGCGAGGCCGGCGCCGCTGCGCCCGGACAGCAGACGGCCGACCTCGGCGTATTTCTCCAACGCAGGATGGTGCGGCGCACGCATATCCATCGCGTCGATGTTGACGCGCGTCGCGGCCGCCACCAGCGTGCCGCAGACGACGCCATGGCCGATCGGAAAGAACGCGCCGAGCGGCGACGCCAGCCCGTGGACCGAGCCGAGCCCGGTCTGCGCGAGACAAATGCCGGACTGCAGCGACGCATAGGCCATCTGCGCCTGGGCGGCCCGCGCCGCGTCGCCGCCTTCGTACCAGGCGAGCAGTCCGTCGCGGACGGCGTGCAGGCCGGACAGCGCCAATGCGTCGGTGAGAGGATTGGCGCGGGTCGAGACGTAGGATTCGAGCAGCTGGGTCAGCGCATCCATGCCGTTGGCCGCGATCAGCGCCGGCGTGCACCCGGCCAGCAGATCCGGATCGACCAGCGCGATCTCGGCCACCAGCGCCTCGTCGCGGAACGACTTCTTGAAGCCATGGGCGCCATGCCGCGACAACACCGCGTTCTTTGTCGCCTCGGAGCCGGTGCCGGCGGTGGTCGGCACCGCGATGAACGGCGTCGCCGGGCCGCGATACGGCAATTCCGGCCCGACGCCTTCGAGATGATCCATCACCGAATTGCCCGGCCGCAGCAGGCCGGCGATCGCTTTGGCGGCATCGAGCGCGCTGCCGCCGCCGACCCCGATCACGGCGTCGATGCCGGAGCCATGCCAGTCGCGCACCGCGGCGTCGACCGCCTCCGGCGATGGTTCGCCGCCGATCATCACCCTGTCCCAGTTCAGGCCATGGTCGCGAAGCCCCGCGAGCAGCGCTGCGGCATAAGGAGCGCGGTCGAATGAATGCGCGCCGGTGACCAGCAGCACGCGCCGGCCATAGCCCGCGGCGAGTTGCGGCAGCCGGACCACCGCGCCCGCGCCGAATTCGATGCGGGGCAGACGGGCGATTGAAAAAGCGGGGATCATCAGGCGCTCAACAACAGGCCACGCGCCGACGATTGCCTTGCGCGGTCGGGACAGCATTGGCGCGAGGCGTCGCGCCACGCCGCATCATGCAGCGTTTGCGCAAGCTAGAGCGTTTTCGAGCGAAGTGAAATCCGGTTCGCGTGAAGAAAACCCGTCAAAACAAAAAGTCAGAGCTTCGATTCTATTAGAACCGGAAAAGCTCCGGCAGGTTTGGCCGCGCCGCGGCTACGGCGCGAGATATTGCAGCAGCCGGGGGTCGTTGCGGACGTCGTCCGCGGCGCCGGTCAGCGCGACGCGGCCGCGGTCGAGCACGTAGGCGCGATCGGCGACGCGCAGCGCCAGGTCGAGATGCTGCTCGACGATCACCACGGCGATCTCCTGCGCCAGCGCGATCAGCCGGTCGGTGATCTCCTCGATCACGCCGATCCACACCCCTTCGGTCGGCTCGTCGAGCAGCAGCACGCTTGGCTCGGACAACAGCGCGCGGCCGATCGCCAGCATCTTGCGCTCGCCGCCGGACAGCGTCCCGGCGACCTGATCGAGCCTCAGACCGAGCTTCGGGAACATCTCCAGCACGCGGTCGACCGCGCCGCTGTCTTTGTTGGTCAGCGCGCCGACCGCGAGATTGTCGCGCACCGACAGCCGCGCGAACACCGGATGGTCCTGTGGCACATAGCCGAAGCCGGCGCGGATGCGTTGCTCGGTCGGCCATCTGGTGACGTCGCGGGCATCGAGCGAAACCTGCCCGCGCTTGACCGGCAGTTCGCCCATGATCGCCTTCATCAGCGTGGTTTTGCCGGCGCCGTTGCGGCCGAGGACGGCGACGCCGCCGCGCCACGGCACGGTCATCGACACACCGAACAGCACCTGGCTGCGGCCGTAGCCGGCCTCGAGATCGCGAATGTGAAGATAATGATCCTCAGGCACGGCGCAGATAAACCTCCTGGACCTTCGGGCTCGCCTGAATCTGCTCGATCGAGCCGGTGTCGAGCACCGCGCCCTGATCGAGCACGGTGAGGCGGTCGCAGATGTCGCGGATGAAATCGAGGTCGTGCTCGACGATCACTAGCGAGCAGCGCGACTTGATCGGCGCCAGCAATTCGCCGGTGACGCGGCGCTCCTCCAGACTCATGCCGCCGGTCGGTTCGTCGAGCAGCAGTAGCTTCGGCTCCGGCGCAAGCGCCATCGCGATCTCGAGCCATTGCTGCTGGCCGTGCGACAGCGCTCCCGCCCGCTCACCGGCGCGCTCGACCAGCCGGAACTGCTCCAGCATCGCCATCACCTTGTCGTGCAACAGCCCGCGGGTGCGCGAGAACATCAGCTTCGACAACGCGGTCTGGCCCTGCAGCGCCAGCAACACGTTGTCATAGAGCGTCAGCGCCGGCAGCACGCTGGTGATCTGGAATTTCAGGCTCATCCCGCGGCGGGCGCGCTCGGCCGGCGATGCCGCGGTGATGTCCTGACCGTCGAAGCTGACGCGGCCCTGCGTCGGCACTTCGGCGCCGGCGATGCATTTCATCATCGTGCTCTTGCCGGAGCCGTTCGGACCGATCAGGCCGTGGAACTCGTTCGGCTGGATGATCAGCTCGGCGCCGTTCAGGGCGGTGAGCTTGCCGAAGATCTTGATCAGGCCCCGCGCCTCAAGCAGAGCCATGATCGCGCTCCTTGTCGTGCAGCCTGGGCGGGCGGCCAAAATTGCCGATCCGCTCGCGCTCGCTGAGGATCAGGCTGATCAGCCCGGCCGGACGGAACAGGATCACCAGCAGCATCAGCGCGCCGAGGATGATCGGCCAGATCTCCTGATAGCTGTTCGACAACCAGAACGACACGATTTCGATCACCACGGCGCCGATCACCGCGCCGATCAACGTGCCTGAGCCGCCGAACAGCACATAGAGCACCACCTGAGTCGACATCACCACGCCGAGCATGTTCGGCCAGACGAAACCCTCGTGGAAGGCGTAGAGGCTGCCGGCGAGCCCCGCGATCGCGCCGCCGAGCGAAAAAATGATCGCCTTGATGTGCTGCACCTTGTAGCCGAAGAACGCGATGCGCTGCTCGTTCTCGCGCAGGCCGGCGAGCGCCAACCCGAACTGCGACCGCACCAGGAAGCGGCAGGCCAGATACACCAGCAGCAGGATCGCGAGCACGACATAATAGAAGACCGGCCCCTCGGTCAGATCGTAGCTGCCGATATGCATCGGCGGAATCGACGGGATGCCGTTCTGGCCGCCGAGATAGTACCAGCCCCGCGCCAGCCGGTCGAAGGCGTAGGAGCCGGTCAACGTGCCGAGCGCGACGAAGATCACGCTCGACGGATTGCGGCCCAGCAGCAGGAAGCCGCCGATCAGCAATGCGATAGAAAACCCTATCAGCACCCCGGCGGGGATCACCACCAGCATCGAGGTGACGCCAAGATCGCGCGCCAGCAGCGCGACGCCATAGCCGGCCGATCCGAAGAACACCGCCTGGCCGAAGCTCATGATGCCGGAATAACCCCACACCAGATCGAACGACAGCGCGAACAGGCACAGGATCAGCACCCGCGTCCCGAACACCGTCAGATAGTCCTGCAGCACCAGCGGCAGCAGCAGGCCGATCGCGAGCACCACCAGCTCGATGATCGGCAGCACCCGCCGGCGTCGCTTCCGCGGCGCCGACAAAGCGTGGCTCAGCCCGGATTCGGCCGCGTCCGTCATCGGCGGACCCGGCGGCCGGCACGGCGCCGCGCCGGTCGTGCGGTGCATAGGGAGATCTGCATCAGCATTCCTTCGGATCGACCAGGCCGTTACTGCGGGCGATGATCTCGTAGCTGCCGTTCTTGGCCACCGCGGTGTACATGTTCATCTTGCAATGCCGTTTGCCCGGCACCATCTCAGCCGGCCCGCCCGGGCCGTCGGTGATCTTGGCGTGATCCATCGCCGTGGCGACGCCGTCGCGGTCGATCTTGCCGGCTTCCTTCACCGCAGCCTCCCAGAGCTTCAGGCCGCGATAGGTACCGGTGGCGGCGCTGCCCGCGGCAAACAGGAAGTTGCCAGGGTAGGCCTTGTCGTATTCCGCCTGGATTTTAGCGCTGACCGGATCGGTCTTGGCGACGGCCTTGAAGTAGTCGAGGCAGCTCGCGAGGCCCTCGATCTCCGCAGGCTGATTGATGCCGAGCGTATTCTCGTCGTAGTAGACGCAGGCCAGCCTGCCGCCGTTCTTGAGGAAGCCGGCCTCATAGAGTTGCTTGAAGAACGGACCGACGCCCGGCGGGATCACGGTATTGAATACGACGTCGACCTTGTTGGAGATGATTCGGTTGACCGTCGATGAGAAGTCGATCTGGTCGAGCGGGTAGTATTCCTCCAGCACGACCTCGCCGCCATTGGCCTCGATCACCTTGCGGGCATAGACATTGAGCGTGTGCGGCCAGACGTAATTGGCGCTCGGCAGCGCGAATTTCTTGCCGCCGTTCTTGATCAGCCACGGGATGAATTCATCGCACTGCTTCGCCGGGGTCGGTCCGGTGCAGAACAGGTTGGGCGTGCATTCCTTGCCTTCGTAAAGCTGTGGATAAATGTACAGCGTCTTTCCGCGTGCGACGATGACGTCCTTGATCGCATTGCGCATCGACGAGGTGATGCCGCCGAGCACGAGATCGACCTTGTCGCGCTGGATCAGCTTGCGGACGTTGCCGACCGCGACCGCTTCGTTGGAGGCGGTGTCCTCGATGTAGAGCTCCAAAGGACGGCCGAGCAGGCCGCCGGCGTCGTTGATCTGCTTCAACACCATCTTGGCGACGTTGGCGTCGGCGTTGCCGGCGTAACCCATCGGGCCGGTCAGGTCGGTGGCGATGCCGACCTTGATCGCGCCGGCGGCGGCGTTGGCCCAATCGGGCCGCACCACCCAGCTGCCGACGCCGGTCGCCAGCGCTGTGCTCGCGAAGGCGAAGTTGGAGAGGAAGCGGCGGCGGGTGAGATTGTGGGGTGAGTCGCTGGACATCAGACTAGATCCCTTTTCCCGAAACGAGGCCCTGCGGCCGGAACTTGATGAAGATGATGGCGAGGACGAAGACGAGAACGTCGGCGATGACAGGCTGGATCACCCAGGGCAGCGCCGCCGAGAGCGTGCCGATGACGCCGGCGCCGGCCACCGGGCCCGCGAACGAGCCGATGCCGCCGACCATGACCGCGACGAAGCCCTGGATCAGGAAGCGCAGGCCGAGATCGGCGAACAGCGAGAACACCGGCACGATCAAAGCCCCGGCGAGGCCGGCCAGCGCCGCGCCGAACGCGAACGTCGCGCCGTAGATCGCGCTGGTGGAAATGCCGGAGGCGCGCGCCAGCGCCGGATTTTCCAGCGAGGCGCGGACGCGCAGGCCGAACGAGGTGCGCGACAGCAGCAGATAGCTCCCCACCATCACCAGCGCGGTGACGACGATGATCACCAGCCGCCAGATCGAGAAATGCATCGAGCCCAGCGCGACCGAGCCGCCGATCGGCTCCGGCACCGAAATATACAGACCGCCGATCAGGCCGCGGACGATTTCGCGGATGATCAGGCCGAGCGCATAGGTGCCGAGCATCGCGACGATCGGCGCGGCATAGAACCGGCGCACGACCAGTCGTTCGAGAACGAATCCCAGCGCACCGACCACGAACGGCGCCGCGAGCATCCCGGCCCAGACCGGCAAGCCGGCGGTGTAAGCGAGATAGGTTGTGTAGGCGCCGAGCAGGACGAACTCACCCTGCGCGAAGTTGAAGATGCCCATCATGCTGGCGATGATCCCGAGCCCCAGCACCACCAGCACGACGATGGCGCCGAAGCTCAGGATTTCGAACAATGCGACGATCAGGTTTTCCATTCGGCCTTACCGGCTGACGATGACCAAGGTCAGGATGCGCCCGTCACATCGTCTTCCAGTCGCCGGACCGCTCGAAGGCGTGCGCCGCGCGGTAGATTGTCGGCTCGTCGAAATGCTTGCCGACCAGCATCAGGCCGACCGGCAGGCCGTCGACCATGCCGCACGGAATCGACATCGCCGGGTGATGCGTGATGTCGAACGGCGCGGTGTTGCTGATCATCTCGAAGGCGCGGCCGATGATTTCCTCACGGCTGGCGCCGGGCGACGGCAGCGGCGTCGCCTTCATCGGCGTGGTCGGCATCAGCAACAGATCGAAACTCGCCAGCGCCTGATCATAGGCCGCGCCGATCCGCCGCGAGATGTTCTGCGCCTTGCCGTAATAACGCGGGCCGAAGGTGTTGTTGATGTAGGTGCCGAACAGCAGCATCATCTTGGTGGTCTCGGACAAGGAGTCGGCCTGGCCGCGCCAGCCGCGATGCGCCTTCATCAGCGCGGTCGAATAAAGGTCCGGCCGGCTGAGGCCGTAGCCGTCGCCGAACATCATGGTCTGGGTCATGCCCTCGGTGCCGATCGGCATCCATACCGCGCCGGCAAGATTGTGCGCCGGAATCGAGATCTCCTCGACAGTCGCGCCGAGGCCGGCGAGCCGCTTGGCGGCTCCGCGCACGCTTTCGTTGACACCGGGTTCGGCGCCGGCCTGCTCGAAGCCTTCCCTGACGATGCCGATCTTCATGCCCTTGATGCCGCCGCCCAGCGCCTTGGTGTAGTCGTGCAGCTTGGGCGCACGGATCCGCGGATCGTAGCCGTCGTCGCCGGCGAGCACTTCGAGCAGCAGCGCGTTGTCGGCGACGTTCGCGGTCATCGGACCGGTGTGGTCGACGAACACCTCGATCGGCATGATGCCGGTGTAGGGCACGAGGCCCCAGGTCGGCTTCATGCCGTAGATGCCGCTGAACGACGCCGGCATCCGGATCGAGCCGCCCTGATCGCCGCCGATCGCCATGTCGGCCTCGCCGAGCGCGACCACGACGGCGCTGCCGGACGACGAACCGCCGGCCGAGTAACCCATCTTGTGCGGGTTGTGCACCGGACCGTTGGAGCCGGTGTGGCTGCCGCCGGACATGCAGAAATGCTCGCAATGCACCTTGCCGAGGATCTCGCCGCCGGCATCGAGGATGCGGGTGACGACGGTGGCGTCGAAATCCGGAACGAAGCCTTCGAGCGTCGAGGAGCCGTTCATCATCGGCACGCCGGCCAGCATGATGTTGTCCTTGAGCGCGATTGTCTTGCCCTTGAGCTTGCCGGCGGCCGCGCCCTTCACGCTCGCCTTGCGATACCAGGCGTTGCGCGGATTGTCTTCGGGGCCGGGCTGATAGCCCGGCGTTCGCGGATACTTCACAAGCGGGACTTCGTCCGGCAGAGCCGCCACCACATTGTAGGCTTCGACCGAGGGCTGCATCAGCGCGCGAAACGACGCGACGTCCTCGTCGGTGAGCGACAGGCCGCATTGTTCGGCGACATCGAGTAGCTGCATGGGTGTGGGAAGTGAAACTGCCAAGGCTCGTTCTCCTGCGCGTGGGCGGATCATCGGCAAGGGCCCGGGGAGGACCGACCGGTGTTGCGGGGCCGCCGCGTCACGCAGATACTACATACGGAAATATTTTCTGTTTCAAGTATTATTTTGCGAATGTTCGTCGCGGCGTTGTGCAGGCGCTCAGAACCGCCGGATCAACCTGAAGTCGAGGCCGTCGGCTTCGGCGAGATGAATCGGCATCAGCGCGCGGCCGTCGCGGATCGTCACCGGCCCGCGCGCGCCGTGATAGACGATGTTTTTCGCGGCCTGCAGCAGCGGACGCGCGACGAGCGTCTGCGCCTTGTCGGCGACGGCTTCGAGAAATCGCAAGCCTTCGTAGTTGGATTGTCCCACCGAACCGATCGGCGGCGCGGTCGGCCCGAACGCGCGAACGCAGGCCGCGCGAAACTCGTCGTTGGCGCTGGACGCGTGACAGCCGAAATAGCCGGATGCGCAGAACATGTTCTCGGTGTTGTCGGCGCCGATGCCGAGCATCACCGTCTCGTCCATCGCGCCCGCGAGCCGCAGGATGCGGCCGGCCAGCCCGCATTCGGCGAAGGCGCGGTTGAAGGTGACGCTGTCGGTGCCGATCAGCGAGATCAGCACCACGTCGGGTCGCGCGGCGCGGATGCGCGCCAGGTGTCGCTCGTGATCGTCCTCGCCGAGCGGCACGAACTCCTCGCCGACCACCTGGCCGCCGGCGTCGTTGATGTATTTCTTCACGGCGCGATGCGACAGCCACGGCCAGACATAGTCGCTTCCGATCAGATACCAGCGCCGCGCCTTCTTGACCTGGGCGAGCCAGTCGATCGCCGGCCGGCTCTGCCAACGCGGCGTCTCGCCGATCGCCATCACGCCGGGCGTCCGCTCGCCGCCCTCGTACACCGGCGTGTAGATGTACGGCACGCGACCGCGGATCGCCTTGCGCAGCGCGACCCGGACCGCGCTGATATGCGAGCCCATGACGATGTCGACGTCGTCGCTGTCCACGGCCTCCGCGACCCGCCGGGCGACGTCGTCGATCGGGCCGCCGGCGTTGCACATCACCAGTTCGATTTCGCGGCCGAGAATGCCGCCGCGCTTGTTGATCTCAGCCGCCGCAAGCAGCGCGGCGTTGCTCGACGCCGGGCCCCAGATCCCCGGTGCGCCCTGGAAGGTGACGAAGTTCGCGATCCGCAACTTGTTGCGCGCCCGGCGCACCGCGGCGCCGAAGCCGTCGCCCGGTCCTTGTGCCCATGCCGCATCCGGGAGCGAACTCGCTCTCTCCAGCATGCAGAGCGGCAGCGGAACTCCGGCGCCTCCGCCTCCGAGATCCCCGATCGAAAGCACACTCCCTCCTTTTTTGGCACGGAGCGTCCCGCGAAAGTCCTCCCCCGCACGATTTTGGATGCTATTCGAAAATATTGAACATTCAAGGATTGATGTGCATATAGATGCAGCAAGCGCAGCATCCGATTCATTCAAATCGAACGATAAAGTCTCAGCCCGTGGCCAAATCGCCAAGCCGCAACCCGCCGATCACCGAACACCTCGCTTATCTGCTCGCCCAGGCCAACCGGGAGATCAACCGGCAGCTCGAGGCGCGACTGCGCGACGAGGGCGTTCCGGTCGAACAATGGCGCATCCTCAAAGTGCTGTCCGACGGCAAGGGCCATTCGATGGGCGACCTCGCCGACGAGGTGCTGCTCAACCATCCGACACTGACGAAGATGATCGACCGCATGGTGTCGGACTCGCTGGTGTATCGCGTCCAGGATCCGGACGACCGCCGCAAGGTCCTGATGTACAGCTCGGAACGCGGCAAAGCGCTGACCCAGCGCCTCAACGCGCTAGCGCTCAGTCAGGAAGCGCACATCGCCGAGAGCTACGGCGACAAGGCGACCGCGGAATTGAAGCGGCTGCTGGAGAGTCTGATCGACACCGCGACCTGAACGTCGCGGGCGCGCGCTGCGCGCTCACACCACCGTGCCGAACAGCTTTCCGATGCCTGCCGTCAGCGCCATCGCCAACGCGCCCCAGAACGTCACGCGGATCGTCGCGCGCCAGATGTTTGCGCCGCCCGCTTTTCCGCCGATCGCGCCGAGCACGGCGAGAAACGCCAACGACGCCGCGGACACGACAGGCACGAGCACATTCGCGGGCGAGACGACGACCATCAGCAGCGGCATTGCCGCGCCGACGGAGAATGTCGCGGCGGAGGTCAGCGCGGCCTGGATCGGCCGCGCGGTGGTCATTTCCGAAATTCCCAGCTCGTCGCGCGCGTGCGCGCCCAGCGCATCCTTCGCCATCAATTGCCCGGCGACCTGCAGCGCAAGCGCCGGATCGACGCCGCGCTCGACATAGATCGCGGCAAGCTCCTCCTGTTCGAACACGACGTTGTCGCTCAGCTCCTTGCGTTCGCGCGCGAGATCCGCCTTCTCGGTGTCGGACTGCGAGCTGACAGAGACATACTCGCCGGCGGCCATCGACATCGCGCCGGCAACCAGGCCCGCCGTTCCGGTAATCAGGATATCGCCGGGGCTCGCGGCTGCGGCGGCAACGCCGACGATCAGGCTCGCGGTCGAGACGATGCCGTCATTGGCCCCGAGCACCGCCGCTCTCAGCCAGCCGACGCGGACCACGAGGTGGGCTTCGGGATGCACACGGAGACGACTCATGGCTTCCTCTCGATCAAGGCGCTCGGTCCGGCCACCCGCCGGACAATCTACAGGATTTCGGTGGAACGGCCCGGGTTTTCCGCACCCGGAAGCGCTGCCCATCAACGGCCTATTCCAGCACCGCCTCGAACAGCAGTACCGGATTCATACTTCCGAATTTGACGACGACACGTGGTGTCGATTCGTGTTGCATCGTGTTCTGCCTTAGCCTCACGGAGGCGCGATGTTGCGCAGTCGCGATCGCCTTCACTTCCGGCCTATATGGTCGCCCTGGCTGTCGCGCGGAGGATCGATCATGAAGCAAGGTCGTCAGATCTCGACCGGCATCAGACCGCTGACGAACGACGCCGACCAGGTCGGACCGCATCCGGCGAAAGGGATAAACCGATGAGCACGAGCGCGGCGGGGAAAATGACTGCCCTGGTCACAGGCGCGAATTCGGGGCTGGGCAAAGCCATCGCAGCAGCGCTGGCGGCCGATATGCGCGTCGGGCTGGTGGTCCGCGATCGCGCCCGCGGCGAGCAGGCGCTGGAGGACATCCGCGCCGCCACGGGCAACGACGATCTGCATCTTTTCGTCGCCGATCTGGCCGATCAGTCAGCGATCCGCGCCCTCGCGCAGTCGGTGCATGAGCGCTTCGAGCAGTTGCATCTGCTGGTGAACAATGCCGGCACCGCCTTCGCCGAGCGACGGCTCAGCCCACAGGGTATCGAGCGTGCGCTGGCGGTGAATCACCTCGGCCCGTTTCTGCTCACCAACCTGCTGCTGGATTTGCTCAAAGCGAGCGCGCCGGCGCGGATCGTCAATGTCGGCACCCGTATCAACACGGCGCTGGATTTCGATGATCTGAATTGGGAGCGGCGCCCCTACGGCCTGATGCAGGCCTATGGCCAGTCCAAGCTCGGCAATCTGCATTTCACCTTCGAGCTGGCGCGCCGGCTGCAGGGCAGCGGCGTGACGGTCAATTGCGTCTTTCCGGGCGTTTTCAGATCGAACCTGGGCGGCACCGATGGCGCGCAGGGCCTACTGTTGAAGCTGTTTGCCCGGCTGCTGGGCTGGGCGATCCCCTCCCCCGAACGGGCGGCGCGGCGGGTGCTGTATGTCGCCAAAGCACCGGAGCTGGCGAACGTCAGTGGTCAGTATTTCGGCTATCGCAAGACCATCCCGGCGCCCGCCCAGGCGCTCGACGCGCAAGCGAACCGCCGCCTGTGGCAAATCAGCGAAGCGCTGACGACTCCCACCCAGCCCGGCCACGCCGACGCCTGACGATGCGCCTCGGGCGTTCGGGCGCGATCCCGAAACCGGGATACGTCATCCTGCTTCAGGCTCCGGCTTGTCGATGCCGTCGAACAACCGCGTGAGGACGTCGATCACACGCCGGTCCAACTCGTCGACCGAAACTGCGAGGTCGCGGGCGAGCACCTCGCGGTACAAGCCATAGCCATAGGTCGCAGCCGCATAGGCGGCGTGCAACGCCGGCAAATCGTGTTCGTCCGGCAGCAGATTCAACGCCTGATCCCGCTGCATCAGCGCCAGCGTCAGTTCGGCATTCGGCATCAGGCGCGGCGCGGTCGAGCCGTCGAGATGCAGCAGCGTGGTCAGCGCCAGCATGTCCTTGTTCTTGATGGTCGCGCGGATCGCGTGGGCCACACGCGCGCCGAGCCGCATCGGCTCGCTCGGCGTCTGAAACGAGTCGCGTTCGGAGGACATCCGGCGCTTGAGAGCCGCACGCAACAGACCCCGGCGTGAACCGAAATGATGATAGACCAGCCCGCGCGTCACGCCCGCATGTTTGGCGACCTCGTTCAGATTGAGGCCGGCGAGAACGCCTTCCCTTGCGATCATCGCAAGCGCGGCTTCCTCGACCTTCTCGGCGGCTGTCGATTCCTGATCGGCCGAAACGTCGTCGACCGCCCGGTCCGGCTGTTTGTCTTTGGTCTTCGTCATTTCGGGTCCTTTCAACGGCCGGCCGCGAAACGATGGTAAGCCCCGCCCCGCAATGCCGATAGCAGAAGTTGGCCGTCGCATGTGTCGGGATCGCCCACTACCATCGAGGTCGCCGGCGCGCGAACAGCAGTTTCGTCGGCCGCGCCGATCACGGCCGCCGGTCTCCCAGGCTCTGCGACTGTTCGAGCAAGACCATGTCGGTGGCGCGCCGCGCCCGCGCGCGATCCGCCGGCACGGTGCCGGGCGCCGGCACGATCGGCTGCGCCGCCGCGGGTGTGAAGACGTCGGCGCCGCCGAGCGCACTGAAGCCGATACGCGCGGCGCCGAGCGTCGTCGCTTCGAGGTGAGCGGCGCGGACCAGATCGCGCCCGAGCGTCGCGGCCAGGATCGAACAGAACGCACCACTGGCGGCCAGCCCACCATCGACGCTGATCCGGTCGAGCCTGCGACCGAGTTCGGTTTCGAGGCCGTCCAGCGCGTCCGCCGTCGCGCAGACGATGCCGTCGAGCACGGCGCGCACCAGTGCTTCGCGTCCGTCGGCGGCCGACAGGCCGAGGAATGCGCCGCGCGCGCCCGTCTTCCAGTGCGGCGCGCCGAGTCCGTGCAAAGCCGACACGAAAACCACCCGCTCGGCGCGCTTGCCTGGATCGACAAGGTCGTCGATCGCGGCGGGATTCGGCAGCACGCCGATCTCGACCAGCCACTCGATCGCCGAGCCTGCGGATTGGATCGAGGTCTCGGCGCCGTACACGGCGCCGCTTCGGTCGCTATAGGCAATATTGGCGAATGCCACGCGGCTGCTCACGGTCGTCGGTCGATCGCCGACAACCACGTTGAGCGCGCCGACCGTCCCGAAGGTCAGCTTGGCCTGTCCGGGCTGCGTGCAGCCCTGCCCCAGCAGCGATCCCTGCTGATCGCCGATCATTCCGAGGATCGGAAGATGCGGATCGATCGCGGCGGCGAATCCATACGGCCCGACCGACAGCGCGGGCTGCGGCAGAATCGACATCGGCACGCCGAGCAGGTTCGCCAATGCTTCATCCCAGCGCAGCGTGTCCTGGCGCAGAAGTCCGGACTGAGCCGCATTGGTGAAATCGGTGACGTGCAGGCGGCCCTCCGACAGCACCCAGACGATGAAGCTGTCCAGCGTGCCCGCACGCAGCGTTCCTGCCGCGACGGCCTGACGATCCGGATCGACGCGATCGAGCAACCAGCGCAGCTTGCTGCCGGTGAGATTGGGGATGTGGCCGCTGCCGGATTTTCGCAGCGCGCGGTCGAGCGTCGCGGTGCGCGCGTCCGACCACGACAACACCGGGCCCTGCGCGCGGCCGCTCGCGGCGTCCCACAGCAGACAGCTGACACGCTGGTTGGCGATCGCGATCCCGAGCGGCTGCCAGTCTTCGGCGAGCCGTCGGGTTTCCGCCAGCACCGTTGCGGCGATGAGATCACCGTCCCAGGCCACCTCGCCCGCCGTACCTGCGAGCGTCGGCAGCACCACCCGCCGCGCTTCCAGAATGTCTCCAGTGGCGGAGACAATCGAAAAGCGCAGGCTGGTCGTGCCGAAATCGATGACCAGAACGGAACGGGTCACGGCGCCTCGGTCTTGGGCGGAACGGTCACGTCATCCGACCACACCGGTGGCGGACCGAACGGACTGTCGAGGCCCATCTTGCCAGGGTTCAAAATCCGGTTCGGATCGAGCGCCGACTTCACCCGATCCAGAACATCGAAGCTGCTGCCCAGCGCGGACCGCATGAAACGTCCGCGGCCGAGGCCGATGCCATGATGGTGGCTGAGATTGCCGCCATTCTGCAGCACGGTGGTGGCGGCCGCGTCCCACACCTGACGGTACCATCCCGGACGCGCGTTCAGTTCGGGGCGGCCGCCGAACATGAAATACAGCCCGACCCGATCGGAATAGACGTGCGAGATATGCGCGGTCGCAGTGCGCGAGCCGTCGATCGCCGAAATGGCGGCGGTGGTCTTCTCGTAGATTTCGACCACCCGCGACCACGGCGCGGCGACTTCCATCGTATCCGGCGCGCGATCGGCGATCAGTTCGCCCATCGTGCTGACGTTGTTACGATGCGACATCCATTGCTTGACCAGAGCATCGCCGAGCGCCTCGCCGTCGCACGACTCCAGAACGGCTTGCCAGGGTCCGTCGATCAGGGCCGGATCGCCCTCGTCGCGCAAGATCAACACGCATTGATTGGTGGTTCCGAAATTGCGCCGCGATTCGACCTGGTCGTAAAGCCGCACGATCGCAGGCGACATCCCTCGGCGTACGAAGCGGCGGATCGCCGCCACCCCCGCCGCGAAACTCGGGAAGGCGAACGCCGCATTGCGGGCGTGATCGGACTTCGGCGAGATCCGCAGGCGGGCCGAGGTGATGACGCCGAGCGTGCCCTCCGAGCCGACGAAGAGTTGCGTGAGGTCGGGCCCGGTCGCGGAGTGCGAATAGTCGCTGGTGTCGATGACGCTGCCATCGGCGAGAACGGCCGTCACGCTCATGGTGATGTCGGAGATCGTGCCGTATCGGCTCGACATCTGCCCCGCGCCACGGCAGGCGATCCACCCGCCCACGGTGGACAGTGCGATCGACTGCGGCCAATGCCCCGCGGTGTAACCTGCGGCCTGCATCGTGGTTTCGAAATCGTCGCCGAACGTGCCGGCCTGGACGTCGACCACGAGATCGTCTTCCCGCAGATCGAGGATCCCAGACAGCTGCGTGGTATCGAGCACGACGCCGCCGAAAACCGGAAGCGAGTTTCCAAGCACGCCGGAGCGCCCACCGGCCGCGACGACCGGAATGCGCGCCTCGTTGCAGATCCGCAGCACGGCTGCGATCTGGTCGACGGTCGACGGCATCACCACGGCCGACGGCAGCCGCGCCACATGACCGCTCGTCGACCAGACCAGACCCAGAGGCCACCAGTCGCGCGCATAGTCGAACAGGCTGTGGTCATCCACGCGGGTCGGGCAGATGGCTTCCAGCTGTCGGATCGTGGCGTCGGACACCGCGACGGCGCGGCCGCTGAGCGTCTCGCCGCGGAATTGCGCGCGCGTCATCACGCCTCCCGGCAGCGCCGGCGGCTGTCGCGATGAAATGGGCAGGGCCTTTGGCATCATGTATCCTTTACTTCAATCGGGGGAGTGACGGCGGACGAAGCCGCAAGGGGACCAAGCTCACGCCGCAGCACCCGGCGCGTCGCGTCGATTTCTCGCTGTCGGCGATCAGGGGACCAATCCGTCCAGTCCATGATCTGGCCGCCCAGAACATCGAGATCTTTCAAAACGGCGCGGCCATCGAACAGGCCGACGCGCGTCCGCCGCATCAGCACATCCTCGAGACTTCCGGCCATTTCGGCGTGAAGTCCCCAAACGGCTTCGGCGACCAGGCTCTCGGCGTTTTTGGTGATCGGGCGCGCCAGCGCTTCGTCGCGCGCCGCGAGCGCGGCCACCTTGGCGCCCTGAACGCCGTAGCGCGTGAGCCGGCCGATCGGCGCGGAGAATTTGAAATCGGAGCTGGCGCCGTGAAGGCGCAGCTTGCGGGTGCGGCAAGCGCGGCCGCCGCCGAGCGCTTTCGCGGCGACATCGACGGCCTCTTCGGCCATCGCCCGATAGGTCGTGAGCTTGCCGCCGGTCACCGATACGAAGCCGTCCGCATCGTGCGTGATGCGATGCTTGCGCGACAGGTCGGCGGTTCTCGCCTTGCTCTGATCCGCGAGCAGAGGCCGAAAGCCGCTCCAGCCGCCCGTGATGTCGTCCTCGCTCAGCGGCCGCGTGACGTTGCGGTTGATGCCCGCCAGCACATAGTCGATGTCCCGCTGCGTGATGCCGGGCTCATCGATCGCGCAGTCCGCCGTCGTGTCGGTCGATCCGACATAGCTGAAGGCGCCTGCATCGACGACCGACATCGTGCGCCGGTCTGTCGTGGGCAGGCTGACCGCCACGTCGTTGCCGAACACGTGTCGCGGAAACACCAGATGCGTGCCCTTGGCGGCGACCAGCCCCTGCGCAGCGGACAGTCGCGCGTGGCCGAGCAGCTCTCCCGCCCAGATGCCGGTGGCGTTGATCACCATCCGCGTCGCAACCGTGAACTCGCCTTCCGCCGTCTTCACGGACACCCGGCGCAATCCGGCCGTGACATCCGAGATGCCGACGCATTCAGCGTGATTGGCGACCGCTGCGCCGTGCGCCGCCGCAGTGGCGGCGATCGCGAGCGTCAGCCGCGCGTCATCCGTGCGCAGATCGTGAAACAGATAGCCTTCGCCGACCTTGTCGGGATCGAGCACCGGCATATGCGCCAGCACCTCCGACGCCTTGAGCCGGCGATGGCGACGACCGATCCGCCACGAGCCGGCGAACTGATAGCTCCACAGCGCTGCGCCGAGCGCGCGCGACACTTTCGGGTTGATCAATCCCCCTTTGAGAAACAGCGGGATCAAGAACGGAAGCAGCGACACGAGATGCGGCGCGTTCGACTGCAGCAAGGTGCGCTCGCGCAGCGATTCCCGCACCAACGCGACGTCGCCGGTCTGCATGTAGCGAAAGCCGCCGTGGATCATTTTCGACGAGCGCGACGAGGTGCCCGAGGCGAAGTCGGCCTTCTCGATCAGCCCGACCGAGAATCCGCGCGTCACCGCATCGAGCGCGACGCCCGCACCGGTCGCGCCGCCGCCGATCACCAGAATGTCGAACGTGCTATCGGCCAGACGGCGCAGATGCGCCGAACGGTCGGCGAGCGGCTCGCCCTGCGCCAGTTGCGCGATCTGCTGGAGGCGCGCGTCGCTCATGGCCGGGCTTCGCTGGCGACGATACGCACGTCCTCGACGGACCAGACGAAATTGACCATCTCGCCGATGTGGAGGGTCGAACCGTCGGCGACCCGCGCCAACAATGTCCGGCCATCCGAATCATGCCCCTCGACCCGCCAGGTCGAGCCCGAGAACGTCACGTCGGTGAGCGTGGCGGCAACGCCGTCCTCGCCTGCGCCGGCGACGTCCTTCTTCACCCGCATTTTTTCCGGGCGCACCATCGCCGACAGCGGACCGGGCGTGGCCGGCGCGGGCAGCCGGATGTTGAACGCGCCGCAATTCAGATGCTGGTCCTCGACCCGGCCGCGGAAGATGTTCGAGTCGCCGAGAAAGCGGGCGACGAACTCAGTGGCCGGCTGCCCGTACAGCTGCTGCGGCGTGCCGACCTGCTCGATGCGGCCCTCGTTGAACACCACGATGCGATCCGACAGCGTCATCGCCTCGTCCTGGTCGTGGGTGACGAAGATGACGGTGACGCCCAGCTCACGATGGATGCGGCGCAGCTCCAGTTGCAGGCTTTCCCGCAACCTCTTGTCGAGCGCGCCGAGCGGCTCGTCGAGCAACAGCAATTTCGGTTCGAACACCACCGCACGCGCGAGCGCGACGCGCTGCTGCTGCCCGCCGGACAATTGATGCGGCCGGCGGTCGGCGTATCCGGCCATCTCGACCAATTGCAGGACGTCGCTGACCTGCGTCTCGATCGCCTTGCGGTCCATCCGCGGCCGGCGCTGTTCGAGCGGATAGGCGATATTCTGCCGCACCGTCATATGCGGGAACAGCGCGTAGCTCTGGAACACGACGCCGATGCCGCGCTGATGCGCCGGCACATTGCCGAGATCGCGTCCGTCGAGCGTGATCCGGCCGGCGCTGGCCTCGGTGAATCCGGCGATGAGATTGAGCGTCGTCGTCTTGCCTGAACCGCTCGGCCCGAGAAAGGTGACGAACTCGCCCGGCGCGACAGTGAGCGACACATCTCGGACCACGGCGAGCGAACCGTAGGTCTTCGCGAGATCTTTCAGGACAAGTGCAGCGCCGTTGGTTCTGATGTTCGTCATGGAGCACGCTGAAACTTCTTTGAGAGCATGGAGCTTCCGATCACCAGCACCATTGTGAGGAGCAGAAGCATGGTCGATGCCGCCGCGATGGTCGGATCGATATCGGTGGCGACGGACCGATACATCTGGACGGGAAGCGTCCGCAGTTCGGTTCCGCTGATGAAGAGGGAGACGACGACCTCGTCGAACGAGATGACGAAGGCGAACAACCCGCCCGTCAAAAGTCCCGGCGAAATCAACGGCAACATCACCCGGAACAAGGTTTTGGTTCGTCCGGCGCCGAGGCTCGCCGAAGCCTGCTCGAGCCGGGTATCGAATTGTTCGAGCGCCGTCATGATCGGAATGAAGGAGAACGGCAGCGCCAGAACGGTGTGGGCGATCACGAAGCCGGCGGTGGTCGCGGTCAGACCCCATGAGAGAAACAGACCATAGATCGCGATCGCGATGATGATGCCGGGCACGATGCGCGGCGCCATCACGAAGGAGCGCAGCACGATGCGGAACGAGGGCGGCAGCCGGCGGATCGCCAGCGCAGCGCTGACGGACAACACCACGGCGAGCACCATCGTGATGACGGCGACCTGCAAGGAGGCCAGCAGCGCGCCGAACCATTCGTCGCTGCTGAAGAACCGCTCGTACCATCGCGTGGACCAGGAGGTCGGCGGAAAGGCGAAGCTGGCATTGCCCGGAAAGCTCAGGGGAATGACGACCAGGCTCGGCAGCAGCAGCGCAACGCCGACCACGATCGCCCAGACGTAAAGCCACGCGGAGCGACGATCGGTCGTGTCGTTGACCTGTCCGGCCCGCGCCGTCACGCCGGCCGCGACGTCGAACCGCGACATCGCCGGCAGCACCACCGCGAGCGCCATCAGCAACAGCAGCATCGACGCGGCCGAAGCGAGCGGCAGGTTCAACACGGTGTTGATCAGCGTGTAGATCAATTGCGAGAGCAGCTGCTCCTGCGGCGAACCGACCAGGCCGGGGATCACGTAGAAGCCCAGCGAAGTGATGAAGACGATGACCCAGCCACTGACCACGCCGGGCAGCGACAGCGGCCAGTACACCCGCCAGAATGTGGTCCAGCCATTCGCGCCGAGCGACTTGCTGGCGACATTGAGACGACGATCGATGCCGACCATCGTGCTGTAGAGCGGAAAGATCATGAACGGCAGCATGATCTGCACCATCGCGATGGTGACGCCGAGGGTGGAGCCGCGCAGCACCAGCGAGTCGAAGCCGAGAGACTGCGCCAGACGGTCGACGATGCCGTTGCGCTGCATCACCACGATCCACGCGAAGGATCGCACCATCACGCTGGTGAAGAACGAGATCAGCACGACGCCCATCAGCACCGTGAGCATGTTGCCGCGCACCTGGCTCATCAGATACGCGTAGGGATAGGCGATGATCAGGCACAATGTGCTGACGAGGCCGGCCATGACCAGCGTGCGCAGCAGGATGCGCACATAGCCCGCGCTCGACAGGAACATGGTGTATTGCGACAACCATCCGCCCTCGCCGAGCAAGCTCTGCGAGACGATCAGAATCGTCGGCCAGACGAAGAACAACGCCAGGAATGCCGCCGTCGGCAGCATCAGCTGGATGCCGACAAGAACCGACAGGCCGTTGGGATTGCGTGCGGGGTTCATGGCGAAACTCTGGACACGACAGCTGATTTCAATCCGAGCGGGAGACGGGCGGGCGGCGAGTGCCGCCCGCCCGACGAGGTCAGGAGTTCAACCACTCGATCCAGCGCTTCTGGATCACTTCGGAATTGTCGGCGACCCATTTCAGATTGAGGCGGATCGCGGTTTTGGCCCGCTCAGGCGTGCCGGCGAAGACTTTCATGCCCGCCTCGTCGAGCTTCGGAGCGGCGCCGATCAGCGCCGGCGTGACCGGATAGAGTTCGGTGATGCGGGCCTGCTGTTTGTCCTCGAGCGCATGCCGAATATAGGCTTCGCTGGCGGCCTTGTTCGGCGCGCCCATCGGAATCGCCAGAACGTTGTTGTAGATGATGTGCTGGTTCCACACCGGCTCGAACGGCGCGCCGTTCTTCAGCGCCGGATAGGCGCGCGACGACCACGCCATGATCATGTCGACTTCGCCGCTTTCCATCATCTGGGTGGATTGCGCGCCGGTTCGCCAGAACACGATATGCGGCTTGAGTTCGCTGAGCTTGCGGAACGCGCGATCGAGATCGAGCGGATACAGATTCTCCGGAGCGACGCCGTCGGCCAGCAGCGCGATTTCGAGGTTCACGCCCTCGGCGCCGTCCCACAGGCCGCGCTTGCCGGGAAACTTCTTGACGTCGAAGAAGTCGGCCCAGTTCTGCGGGCCGCCCTTCGCGAACTTGGTCTTGTTGTAGAGCATGATGTTGGCGTAGCCCGCATCCGGCACGCCGCATTCATTGCCGAAACCCGCATTGACGCGCGCCGCGTCGACGAGGCCGGGCGTGAGCTTTTCGAACAGCGTGCCGCAATGGCGCATCGTGAACACCGGCGGCACTTCGACGACATCCCACGACACGTTCTTGGCGCCGACCATCTGCTGGATCTTCGGCAGGCTCTGCGGGGAGTCGCCCTTCACCTTGATGTTGGTCTTCTCGGTGAAGGTCTTGCCCCAGGCCTCCAGCGTCGCCTCGAGATAGGGGCCGCCCGGATTGACGATGGTGATCGACGCCGGTTGCGCGACGAGGGCCGACGCGGTGCCGACAACCGCCAGCGCCACGACGCCTGATATGATTCTGCGAGACATCTGGTTTCCTTCCCTGGGTTGCATCGTTTTTTTACGCCGCCGGTCAGGCGGCGGCCGTCGGGTGATGCGGTTCGACGACGATGAGAGCATCCAGCGCGATGAGACCGCCGTCGGGCGTTCGCACCATCGGATTGATATCGATCTCGGAAATAGTCGGCGTCGCGAGCAGCCGCTCGAGTCCGGCGACGACCGGCCCGAGCGTTCCGGGCGCGAGGCCGTAAGCGTCTTCGACACGGCTCTGGTAAGCCGCGCGCGCTTCATCGGACGCGCTCAGCAGCAGGACGTGCCGCTCGCCCGAAGCCGCCTCGATGCCGACGCCGCCGGGCCCGATCAGGATCGCGGGGCCGTAATTCGGATCGAGCAGAGCGCCGACGCCGATTTCCTCCTCGAAGGCGATCATCGGCTGAATCAGCAGACTGCGCTGCGGATCGGACGACACCTCGTCCAGACGCCGCTCGAAACGCGCCAGGACTTCGGCGAGCCGTTCGACCGGCACGCCGACTTCGACCAGGCCGACACGGTTGCGATGCAGGACGTCGGCGGCGTTGCCCTTGACGACGCAGCGCGTCCATCCCTTGGCGCCGACTTCGGCGATTGCCGCGGCAGCCTGTCCGCGCGCGGACACGACCGCATCGACGACGCCGATCCCGAGCTTTCGCAGGACGGCGCCCGCGTCGAGCTCGGCGATGGTGGACTGGCCCGCCTGCACCACCGGCAACGCCACGGCGGCGACATCGCGGCGCTGCCACGCGACCTCGCCGGCGGAGGCCAGAGCCATCTGCGCGACGACCGCGCGCACCCCGCCGCCGATCGTCCCGGTGAGAACGTCGCGCGCCGTGACGCTGGCATAGAATTCCGACGGCGCGGCCTGCCAGACGAACACCGCCGGCTTCGACATCGCCGCGCAATAGTCGGCGATCGGCGCGACCTTCGCGCCGATGATATCGCCGAACGCATAGTAGACGACGACGGCGTCGACCTCTTCGGCGTGGTCGAGAACTTCGAGACACGGCTCGACGCGATCCAGCAACGCTTCCCAACCGCCGCCGATGTCGAGCGGATTTTGATCGCCGGCCTCGACCAGCCCGGTCTGGCGGATCGCCTGCCGCAACGGCTCGGAAAACGCCTCGACGCGCGCACCTTCCGCCACCAGCCGGTCGGCCAGCAGCGCGCCCGCGCCGCCCGAATTGCTGAGGATCGCGACCCGCGGCTTCGGCGGCATGACCCAGTCGCGCCGGAGCGCGGCCAGCACGGGCTGAACGCCTTCGTCGTCGCGAATGCTGACGATGCCCATGTCGCGCGCAAGCGCCCCGAACAGCGTGTCGTTGCCCGCAATCGCCGCGGTGTGCGACAGCGCCGCGCGCCGGCCCGCGTCGGAGGCGCCGGCCTTCAACACGATGATCCGCTTGCCGAGCGCATGGGCGCGCGCGGCGGCTTCCGCCAGCACCTGCGGGTCGCGCAGCGTCTCGAGATAGATGAAGACGATCCCGACATCGTCGCGCTCGACGAGCTGCCGCGCCAGCATCGACGCCGTCACCACGCATTCATTGCCGACGCTGATGAAGTGCGAATAGCCGACGCCGCTTTCCTCCACGCATTGCGCAAGGACGAGGCCGAGCGCGCCGGATTGCGCCACCAGCGCAACGGGACCGGGCGGCAGCAACGGCCGATTGAGAAACGGCGCCACCGACATCTTCACCGACGCGGTGCGATTGGAAAAGCCGAGACAATTCGGCCCGAGAAACGGCATGTCGCCGGCGGCCTCGATCAGCTCACGCTGCAGGCGGACGCCATCCTCGCCGATTTCGGCAAAATTCGACGCGAAAACGATCGCGGCCTTGGCGCCGATCTCCCGCGCCTCGCGGACCACATCGACGGCCTGCTCGGCGCGCACGCAGACCGCGACCAGATCGGGCGCCGGCTTGTCGCGAAGCGAGCGAACGGTCTCGAAACCGGGAACGGTTTTGGTCGGATGCACGGCGTAAAGCGCGCCGGTATAGCCGCCCTCGGCCAGCACCCGCATGGTGCGGAACCCCCATGAATTCGGTGCACCAGGAGACACACCGACCATTGCGATCGATTTCGGCTCGATCAGGGCATGGATATCGAAATCAGTCATCGCCGACACGCCAACCCCTCGCACGTTCACTCTCCCCAAAATACCGTTGCCATTTTGATAGCATCGACTGACGTTTTGTCAATCGGGGGTGGGTGGGGGTTTCCGGGGGCTGGATGCTCATCCATCCGAGTGGTCTCGGCCGTCCTCCCCCGCCTCAACAACCCCAGCAACGGTGCTGCCCAGCAGGCGGAGACGCTTCAGGAAGCAAGCACGCAGCCATCATTTGTTGCTAACGCCTGAACATCGGCCGGGCATCCTACCGATTTCCCGTGGTAGGCTTCGATCTCGAAGATCGACCAGAGCAAGTCGGCCGTGGCTTCCCTACCGATTTCCCCGTGGTAGGCTGGATGGCGTCGCCGAGCGCCGCCATCGCGCGCCGTGGCTTCCCTACCGATTTCCCCGTGGTAGGCTACCACCACGTTAGGCGTCGCCGCGTTGTCTGCCGTGGCTTCCCTACCGATTTCCCCGTGGTAGGCTTGATGGCGAATGCACGACTCGTCGCCGAAAGCCGTGGCTTCCCTACCGATTTCCCCGTGGTAGGCTCGCAAGCATCACATCCACCACATGCAGAAGGCCGTGGCTTCCCTACCGATTTCCCCGTGGTAGGCTCGCCGAGCGCGACCGCGTATTGGCCGATCAGCCGTGGCTTCCCTACCGATTTCCCCGTGGTAGGCTTCGCCGGATCAGGCGCCGTCGTGTAGGGCCGCCGTGGCTTCCCTACCGATTTCCCCGTGGTAGGCTTTCGCGACGATCCGCTGCAGTCCCCATTGCGCCGTGGCTTCCCTACCGATTTCCCCGTGGTAGGCTTGCTGCGGCCGTTGGCGAGATTGGTGATCGGCCGTGGCTTCCCTACCGATTTCCCCGTGGTAGGCTGCGGACTTGCTCGGGTCTGCCATGCAATGTGCCGTGGCTTCCCTACCGATTTCCCCGTGGTAGGCTCGGCCATCGCGAGGAGTTCGTCGAGGCTGTGCCGTGGCTTCCCTACCGATTTCCCCGTGGTAGGCTGGCTTTTTCGACGCGCTGCTCGATCATCTGGCCGTGGCTTCCCTACCGATTTCCCCGTGGTAGGCTCTAGCGATTGCACTTGTGTTGTGCGCGAACGCCGTGGCTTCCCTACCGATTTCCCCGTGGTAGGCTAACGCTCCAGCGAGCACGACACAGGTCTGGGCCGTGGCTTCCCTACCGATTTCCCCGTGGTAGGCTCGGCGGCGCCTGCGCTCGCGCCTAAACAGGGCCGTGGCTTCCCTACCGATTTCCCCGTGGTAGGCTTGGCGCGACGGCGCCGTCGACCGTCATTGCGCCGTGGCTTCCCTACCGATTTCCCCGTGGTAGGCTGTTGAGCGGCAATCTGCAGCGCCTGGCGCAGCCGTGGCTTCCCTACCGATTTCCCCGTGGTAGGCTGCGAGTGAAACAAGCGGCTGAAACTGCTCTGATTTCCGCGTGATTCGACAGGCGGAAATCAGAGCAGAACCAATTGTTGAGGTGCTTTTTTCTCATTGAAGGTCGCTTCCCCAAGTAACAGCCTCATACGCGCGTACTGACGATCCGTGACCTGAAGGGTACGAACACTTCCGCGCGGCGGCAAGTTTTTCGTCACCCGTTGCCCATGTTTTTCCGCCGCATCGTCGCCACGACAAACGCGTGAATACACCGACCATTGCAGCATCATAAATCCATCGTCCTTGAGGAATTTCCTGAAGCGGGTCGCGTTGCGGCGATCTGACTTCGTGCCGACAGGCAAATCGAAAAAGACAAACATCCACACGAAACGCACCTCCTCGCTTTTCACGAATCGCGCTCCAATTCAGGCAACTCAAGAAATGCCGGCTTTTCAAACTCCAGGGCACGACAGAGACTGGCTGCGGCCATTTCCGCTGCGACTAGAAGCGACACGCTCCCTGCGCCGACCTTGCCGTTGAGGAGAAGTACGCCGGCCATCGCGCGACGATCTTCGAGTGTGAGATCGCCTTTCCTGTCGACGCGATCGCCGAGAGTCTTCCACGCGAGGACATCGACAAACGGCCGGAACGGCTCGACCAGATCGTCCGCCAGATTGAAGGCATTGGCCGCGCCATCGTGCTTGAGGCCGAACGCCGGGAGAAATCCCGAGGCGACCAGCGCACGGGCGACGCCGGCGCGTACCACGGCATACCCGTAATTCAACATCTTGTTGCGAAGATCGCCATCGTCGTCGCGCACGAAATCTTCAAAAAGACGCCCCCAATAGAACCGCGCCGCGCGCGCCTCGACATTCTCGGGATCTCCCGGTTCGACATGGCGGGCAATTTCCCTGAGAGTCTCCGCATTGTTGCGGTCAAGAACCGCGAGCGAACTGGCCTGATTGAGAATCTTGCGGCGAACAATGGCCTGCCACAGCCGCTTCTTCACGCCGTCCTTCGCATCCATCTGAAGTCTTGCGATTCCGCCTTGTCGGTGGTGACGATGAAACGGCAAGGCCATGCCGGACGGGATGTGGCGCTCGTCGGTGAAGACCAGCACGATGCCCGTCTCCATGCACGCGCTCATCAGCGCGCTCGTCAGCGTGGCCTGCGGCGTGTCGATCACGATCCAGGCGATGTCCTCCAGCGCGAGCCGGACTTCGCCGGCGTCCTGCTTGACGCAAACCTGACTGTCGGCGAGCGACAATCGCGCCGCCTGCGTCAGGTGCAGGCCTCGCCACGCCATGTACGCACCTAACGCTGGATTTCAAATTTTCGTCCGAGACGGTCGATGGTGAACTTGCGAAAACTGGACAGCGTCTTGACGCCGATGCCTTTGCGAATAATCGCATTCGTCGTTTGAGGTGAGACCGTGATCGCCGCCGTATTGCGATCAAGGCTACGGAAATAGCCCTCAATCACCTCTCCGCCAGAATTGACTAATTCGACCAGACTCATGGCATGTAACGACCACAGAAACTCAGCTTCACCGCCGAGCGGATACCAGTCCGACTCCTCTCCGCCGCCACCTTTCACCGCCAGATTTGGTGGACGTTCCAGTGAGACAATCTGATGCGGATATATCGGAGTGACATAGAATTCCCATGCACCCTTCTTGTTCTTCTTTCGGAACACATCGACCCGCGCCATATTACCGCGATCGACGGTCCCACCGTTTAGTTCAAATGCAACCTTCTTGTCGGTCGCGATCCGCACCTTTCGAATTACGTCGCCACGCATCGAGCGCGGCGGATTGTCTTTCGGCTTTCCTTTTCTGATCCACTCGCGCAAATTCTCGACCATTTCGTCACGCATCTTCTTCGGATCAGCAACCTTTCCATAGGGCTCAGGATACGGAATTTTTTCGAGATCGCTTTCCTTGAAATTCTTGTCAAAAACGTCTTTTCGCTCGTAAACGATCTTCCCTCCGGCGATCTCGTGAGGTTGCGTGTTGAAGCGCTTTTTGCCGTCATCTCCCCGGACTTGTCGAACTGTTGCGTCATGCGCCTTGCCGCGGGCGCGGCGACGTTCGGCGCGCGAGACCAAAACGCCCGGCATGGTCTCGGAGCCATAGACCGTGCGTTGCACGTCGGCCCGAAAACCCGGCCACGGCTGGCTGCAATGGAAGATGTCGTCCGGCCGTCCCTCGCGTTCGCGTTTCTGGACTTCGACCGTCAGACGATTCATTAAGCTCTCGGTCGTGGCGGCCAGCACCAGCGCGTCCACGGCGTGGTGCCGGTCATCCTCGATGCGCTTTCCATCCTGCTTCTTGAGTCCCTCGAGTCCCCATGCGCGCCGTAGCTTTGACGTGATAGCTCCGGGGCGCGTGAACACCCGGCGCTCCTCCACGATCGATAGACCATCGTTGCCGCCGTCCGCTCGGACAGTCACCACCCGCTCGCACTCCCGCGGTGGAAACATCCGCTTGAGTTCGTCGGCGAGCAACCGGGTCGCCCATTGCGTGTCGGTGAGATTGCGCGCCTTGAACTTATCCTCGACGCTCGCCGCATCCTTGATGCTGTAGTTCCGTTTCTTGCGTCCCTTGACCTCCTTGAGGTCCTCGACGCGGGCTGAATACTCCATCCATTCAGCTTCGGTCTTGTCGGCATCGAACCATTCGAACGGCGTTCGGCCACGCTTATTCTGATTCGATCTGGCGGTGCAGAGCGTCTTGTTCACATAGGAATCGTCGCCGAAGCGGCTCCATGGCAGAATGTGATCGACCTGATAGCGTGTGTCGTTCGCCGAGATGCCTGCCGGGTCGATCGGATCACCGGAATAGATGCATTTGAAGTTCTGTTCCTTGGCGAGTTCGTATCGCAACAGTTCATCGTCGCTCGGCGCGCGGCCAAGGTGTTCCGCGGCCTCCTTTCGCCGCTTCTCCTTCTCGACATTCCTCGCTTCGATGCCGTCCGTCAGCTTCTTGCGCTCCTCGGCACTTTTGCCGACGGAGCGTGCAAGTTCGATATGAAAGTAATCGATCGGACCATATTCACGCACCACGGCCCTCACTTGCTTGAGCGCCTCGCTCAGCGCCTTTCGGGTCACCGGGCTGCCGATCTGACTGAGGGGGACCGCGAGCCGAGCGGCATGATCGTAACCAACGCGCGTGCAGGCGTCCGAATAGACCAGCCCTTCGCGCAATCCGGGAATGATATTCCGCGCCGCCAGCGCCGAGATGTGCGCGGCCCGCGTAAAGTCCTTGAAATCACCGTTGGCCGTGGCCTGCATGAGGGCATCGACAACAAGGCCATCGAGCCCGATTTCTTCAAGTCCGTTCCGGATCGCTTTCATGTCCTCGCGGAATGACAGTATCTCTGCGATGCGATCGAGTTTTTCAGGCACTCGCGATAACGATCGCCACGGCGCATCGCCCAGCGCATCCTTTAGCGTCTTGGTTCCGTAGGCGGCACCCCCGGTGCGCGCGGCGACATCGAGCGTACTCTCCTTCTCCTTCGCGACGCCGGAAAAGCGCGCGTTCGGATCGAGATCGAGCGCCTCGCGCAACGATTTGAACGTAATGCTCTTCTTGGTCTCGCCGAAGCCTTTGGCGGCCAGTGCAATTTCATCCGGCGTCAGCCGCCGTTCCGGCGCTCTGCCGACGGTCAGTTTGAGATTGGCCAGACGGGAGAGGAAACGGAACAACTCAAATGAAGGTGCGCGGCGTGCGGTCCGCTTCTGTCCCGGCTCGAACGGGCAAGAACCCACCATGTCTTCGCTGTCCTGCAGCGGACGCTGGAAGAACGCCGCATCCGCAAACGCCTGCGACAGTTTTTCACTGGCAACCAAGCTGCCGAACCGGGTTTGCGACCGAAAAATCGTGCGAACCTCGTCTTCCAGATCGGAGCGCTTCGCTGTGTGTGAATAGTCCTTGTCACGGTTGCGCTTTCGATCGGCGAATTTCGGATCGCTGGCGATCATGGCGCCGAACGAATGATATCTCGCGAGACCTTCGCGCGTGGTCTCCATCGCTTTTTTCATCTTGGACGTTTCGTCCGCGGCATTCGCGCCGCCATCGTTCTTGGAGTTCGAGCGGAAGCCGCGGTGCCGGGCGATATGACCGAGAACAACTGCCAATTCGTCATTGGTCAACTTACGCTCATGCGCGGCCGCGCGAAGCGTCCACGGCGTGACTTGTGATCCCGCAACGCTTTGCGAGATTCTGAGCAGTGCCTGATGTAGGGCATCCGGTGACCGCCCCGTAAGCACACCAAATTCAGCAAGCAGGCGCCGGACGGCGTTCATGCGCTGCCGACGGCGGCGAATAATTCGCCGCTGCCCCCGCGCTGTGCGCCGCGTCGCGCTCTTCGGCTCACCGGTCTTGTCGATCAATGGCGCGTCGAAGCACCGAACGCCGGAGGCAATGATACTTCCGCTAGCCTCGCCAACCTCGATGACCCCCCATCCGCAAGATGCAATACCGAGGTCAATTCCAAGAATTCGCCGAGCAACACACTCACTCATCACGCCACCTGAAAAGCACGCACAACCAGAAATTGATTATTGACCGTCCTGCGCAATTCAGCAATCATGGGGTGGGAAATCGGTAGGAAAGCCACGGCAAGCAACGGAAACCTTGGTTTTCGTTGCGACGGATTACCCCCGTTGCGGAGACGCAACGGGGGGATTCACTACCAATGGTGACAGGGCTTGTCGGTGCGAAGAATCTCGTTCTCGCCCGATACCATTCAAGCACTCAAGGTTGCCAGCAGATCTGCCTCAGGAACGACATTCGTAAGCCCCGGAGATTGTTCACGCGGGGTGCATTTCCACCGCAAATTTTCCAAGATCGCGTCGCGATGCTTCCAAAATCAGAAGCCTTCCCCGCGCCTCTTCTTAAGTGGCGGACAAGCCTGCAAGAAGGATGGGTCGCCGGAGAACCCATTGGAAAGTGCTGAGTTCAAAGCACATTTTTGGACAACTGGCGGAGAGAGTGGGAACCTCCCCCACAAGCACCTAAAGACCAATTAATCCTTGTTTATCAGAGCCTCTGAGGATAGCAAGGTGTGGTTTTCGGGTGTGGTTTGGTTGGATGGCGGACACCAAATATCTACAGAAGAAGGGCAACACGTGGCGTGTTGTGGTCGAGATACCCAAGCCGCTCCGCCCGGCTTTGGAAGGCAAGCCGCGCTTCATCAAGTCGCTGGGCACTGAGAGCCTGACCGACGCCAACCGGCTCAAGCATCAGCATGTTGCCGAGTTTAAACGCCGGATCAAATTGGCCGAGAAGGGCCAAGCAGACCCGCGCGCCGCCGCTATGCAGGCTGCCTTCGCCTTTCGAGAGGCCTTCGCTTCCGCCGACAACGATTATCTGGAGCATGGCGACCAGGAGAGCACGGCAGCGTCCGAACTTTTGGCTGTGGTGAACCGTGAGGCGGAGGCCCTTCTGGAGACGGAAGGCCCAGAGGCTGCGCGGCTGTTTCGCAGTCTTGCGACTGGCAAGGCCACCCTCATTCGGGACCAATACCCAACGTGGCTCACGATCTGTAACGGCACCGAGCAGACCAAGGCTCAGCACAAGTCAACCATCAAGCGCTATCTCGCTTGGGCTGGCGAATACATGTCGATCCAAGGCACCGACAGGCGGAAGGCAGGCGAATACGTTCAACTCCTGCGAGACGATGGGCTATCGTCCAAAACGATCCAACGCCACCTGTCCACGCTGGCCTCGCTATGGTCATGGCTGATGAGCAAGGGCCTCACTGACCCATCCGAACGGGACAATCCATGGCGAGGGCATGGGGTTGGCAAGAGGTCGAGCGGGTCCAAACGGAAAGCCGTTCGGAAAGGACTGACCAACGACAAGCTCCTGAAGCTTCTCAAAGGCCGCTACAAGACACCGCGCTATGCGAACGTCCTTTCCGACCTCACGAGGCTCGCGCTTCTCCATGGCACGCGCCTGGATGAGCTATGCGCCCTCAAGAAGGCGGACGTTGAGAAGTTGAAAGACGGATACTGGTTCTCCATCACGGAAGGCAAGACAGAGGCCGCCATTCGGCAAATCCCGGTTCACACACTTGCCGTCCCGATAATCCAGCGTCGTTTGGCTGGCGCTGACGAATACCTGTTCGCGGGATTGGTGCCGGGTGGTCCGGACCTCAAGCGGTCATGGAACGTCAGCAAGGCTTATGGCCGCTTTCGGAAACAGGTTGGCGTCTCTGCCCCCTTCGAAGATTTCCACGCCCTTCGCAAGACGTTTGCCGACCTCATGGAGAGCCTTGAAGTCCCCGAGAGCACCGTGCAGTTGATCATCGGTCATGAACGCGGTTTCACCTACGGCGTTTACTCGACAGGCCAGCGCATGAACTTGCGCAAGGTGATCGAAAAGGTGGACTACGGACCTGACGTTATGAAGGCTCTAGCATCACCCTAGGGGTCTCTTGGCGCTTGACGAGAACGGGTGCCGTCATCATTGCGCGCGCGCGCGCTTCCGTCAAAGCCGTCCTCAGGTGGACCAAAGGCCGCGCAAGGGTCGAAGTCTTCAGAGAGTTTGATGACACGCACGGCGTCCGGAAAGAGGCTAACGCCCCGCTTCTCACCCTTCTCCCATGCCGCGATAACGCCAGCGATACGGAGTTGAGTGCCCCCACGGATGACCGTGCCAGCATTGAGCAACCTGCCCTTCGCGTCAGTCAGCTTTGGCTGTTTCCTCGGAGATTTGAACTTGAACGCGATGACCCCTTCCTTGGTCTTCCACCAAGGCAGGTGCACGTTCTTCTTGCGCGCGAAGTGGGTGTCTGCGACCGCTTGGATTTCGGCCTTCAAGCGCTCTGTGTATTCCTTACAGGCAGTCGCCTCGGTCTTATACTTGCCGTCCGCGTATTCGCCCTCGGTGTCGGGTTCGGTCAAATGCACCTCGCGTGCCGTCATGACCTCCGTGACGAACGGGTTATACTTAAATTTCTTGTCATTCATCGAAGGTCGAGCGCCCTTGCTAGAGTTTCGAATGCTTCAAGGTCGCACAGCTTCGTAGTTTGCCCTAATGATTACTGTTGCAGTTGAACTACAGGAATGACGGCTGAGCAAACATCATTGCACCGCGCTCCTATGAAGCCATCGAGTGCGTCCGCCTAAGGCCTATTTCAGCCTCCAGGCTGTCCAAACGGCACAACGCTGAGGCCACGTCTTCAGCCAACTGTTGCGCTTCGGAGGCTTCGATCCTGTTGCTCAATAACCACTCCAGACGCGCCGCTGCCTTGCTGCCCTGCACAAGCTCCTTCTGCACATCGCTCAGTTCTCTTTTGATGTCACTAAGCTCCTGCGTCATTCGGTCCACCGGACCAATCGCCTTTTCGGCCCCTCTGAGCTTCTTGCCAAGATCGTCCACCGCGCCAAGCGCGATCAACGTCAGCATCACGGCGCTCACGACCGGCGACACATCGTTGTAGCTCAGGACCCCTGCAGCGACGAACAGCAACCCGTACTTGAACATCTCACCCCCCCTATTCATTCCGCTTCACAAGATGCCCATTCCCGCTCCCTGAAGCCATGCAAAACGGAATCCCTGCGATTCCAAAATGTGCATTGAGCCATGTACACAAATTCACGTAACGTCCGATAGAAGGAAACGTGTAAGCAGGAATATTGTCTTGGCCTCTGGAAAGTTCGTCTCTTATTTGCGCGTCTCGACCGATAAACAGGGCAGGAGCGGCCTTGGGATCGAAGCGCAGCGTGAAGCCGTGGCCAGCTATCTCAATGGTGGCCGCTGGACCCTCGTTGCCGAGTACGTCGAGACTGAGAGCGGGCGGAAGTCCGACCGTGCCAAGCTGGCCGCTGCGCTCTCCCACGCCAAAGCCATTGGGGCCAAGCTGGTCTTCGCTAAGCTGGACCGCCTCACGAGGAACGTGGACCTCCTGCGCTCCCTGGTGGCGAGCGACGTAGACCTTGTGTTTTGTGACCTGCCGAGTGTGCCTCCCGGCCCCATGGGCAAGTTTTTGCTGACACAGATGGCCGCCGTCGCGGAGCTTGAAGCAGGGCTGATTGGCGAGCGCACCAAGAAGGCCCTAGCGGCTGCAAAGGCCCGTGGCGTGAAGCTGGGCAACCCCAACGGCGCTCGTGCGCTCAGGGGCAAGCAGACTGGCAATGCTGAGGCGGTCGCCAGGATCAAGCAGAAGGCCGCACAGCGCGCTATCGACCTACAGGGGCTCATTGATGGCTTCAGGCGTTCCGGCATCACCAGCGTGCGCGCCATCACCGACGAACTTAACCGGCAAGGCATCAATGCGCCACGAGGCGGGCAGTGGCACCCAACAGCCGTTGCGCGCCTGCTCAATCGCCTTCCCAAAGCCGCCTAGAGTCCGCCCGTAAGGAGAACGCCCGTGCTCGTCCAAGTCACAACATCAATATTCATTCTCGCCGTCCTATCAGGATCAGAGCGGTTCATGCTTGGCTCTTTGGCTCTTTGGATCGGGGCACTTTGCATGTGAGAGGGCACCAGGCCTCTTAAGGCCTAGAATTCGTCTATCTCCCTTGGACTACAGTGGGTTACGCGCTTTCTCCTACCCCTATAAGGGAAGGGCGCTTCTCAGACCGACCAATGCCTGAAAACTATCGCCCGAAATTCCAATCCTCATTGAGAAATCGCTAGGCCCTCAGCACGCACGCGGCGCTTCGCTCTTGGCTTGGCTTCTTCGCCAGTGAGCGCGAGTCCGCAAGCGCCATAGGGTCCCCCGGCGCTCCCCGATTTGACGGGCTTCTCTGGAAATGGATTTCGAAAACGAGGCCTAAAGTCGCCGTTGTTGTTAGACGAAATCGCTATGTGTTGGCTCGGGTCCCTTCCGATCCTCTGGACCACCAAAACCAACAGAAGCGGCGAAAAATCCGTAGCTTACGGTTTTATTGCACTACCTATACACAAGAGGCGGTCTGGACCGTGCAACTTTCACAGAGTCGAACGTAGCAGCTAAAGGGCCAAAACGAGGGTCTTTGCTCAAGGACTCAATGGGTTAGGGGTTTTCTAGACTGCCATAAGGGAAAGGCGCTCCCAAACCCTCAAGAGGAGACACGACGACACGACCGAGCGCCACGAGCGCCTAAGAGAGTTCCTGCCGATCTTCGACGCCTGCAAAGACGACAGAGGGCACCATCTGCCTGCACCGTGATCAGAGACGGCATATCGTTTGACGACTTCACTACGGCTTTCGGCTTGGTCCCTACAACGTCACGGACTTCATCAACGATCCAAGTCTGAGCACTTCCCCATTTTCCTACACTTAGCCTCAGACCACCCTTCTCAACATCCTAAAATCAACAACAGCGAGCTAACATCATTTTCCGAGACCATTACGGAACTACGCTTCACACTTCACTCCGCATGACCACCCCAACGAGGTGCGCAAAGTGCCGGTAGAGACTTTCAGCTACCTTGACAGCCTCGAAACGGCCAACCCGGGCGTTAACGATGGCATCGTCAACGGTGACGACCACATCCGTGGGATCAAGTTCACCCTCAAGAACACCTTCCCTGGAGCCTCAACGGCCCTCACGAGAGCCATGGGCGGCACGGTAGGCTGGCTGGCTGCTGACGGAAGCGCTAAAGGTCCGAGCTATAGCTTCAACAGCGAAGGAACACTTGGTTTCTATAGGATCAAAGCGGGCCTCATTGGCGTCGCCGGAGGCTCCTTGCGAGGCACCGTTCCACCTGGAGCCATCATGGACTTCGCACTGCCTGCCGCACCTGACGGCTGGCTTGCCTGCGATGGCCAGTTGGTGAGTACGGCCGACCACCCTGATTTGTTCGCCGCCATTGGCTATCTATGGGGCGGCTCTGGTTGGCAGTTTCGAGTCCCGCCGCTGATCAATAGATACCGACGCCACCGCGATAGCGCTTCTGTCTCAGGCGAAGTTGGTAATCTTCAAAGTAGCCAACTCGGCTCCCACGCGCACACTGCGCACGCCGAAGCTCAAGGGGGACACGCTCACAGCTTCAGTGGGACGACAGGAGGGATGAATGCCAACAATCCCCATAGCCACGGCATGAGCGCTCTTAGTGGCACCGGCAATTCTATGCTTGCGGGCTTTGGTTATGACAACCAACTTGGCACCCGTACAGAAACAAATGCTGCTGATATCAATCACGGCCACGCCTTTAGCGGGACAACTGAAGCCCAGGGAAACCACAGTCACAACATCACAGTTCTCGAGACAGGCGGTAATGAGACGCGACCGGAGAGCGCCACAGTGCTAACCTGCATTAAGGCCTGACGCCTTCAGCCTAGGAAGTATGACGTAGGTGTCGCGGTCGGTGCCGAGGCACGCTGGACCCGCTCCGGGTGTGGCACCAATGCTTCTCTACGATCATCCTGACGGGCACCTACGATCATGATCAATGGTGATTGTTTAGGGTGCCCTCAGGACTCCTTGGGAGGCCACAGACGCGCTTTCCCGCCTTGAGGCTGGTTGGGGAGCCGAACGGCTCAAGACGGCTCTATAGAGTCCGCAACGGCCCCTGAAGCCGAACTGGTTATGATCAATAAAGGCACCCCTCAAAGCCCCTAAGAAGATCCTCTATAGGGGATTTTGGGGGTGCATTTCCCTGCCGTCACGTCGCGCAAAGAGCGTTCTGACACAGCACGGCATCCTCAAAGACAACCTCAACGGTCAATCAATGCAAACCACCAAGGGTCTGCACGGGCATCTCTATGCTTTCGTGCCGCCGCAAGAGTTCTCTAAGCGAATGACGGAACTCTGGACTAACAATCATGCCCTCTGCTCCTCAGGCCCTCTTGAGCGCCTATGGAGCACTATGGCTGAGACTTTCAATGATGCTATCTGTGACACAGCCAACAGTGTCAACGGTCCTTGGCGCATCCTTCAGCCTGCTACGGGGTCGGGAAAGACCACGGGGGCATGCCTGTTCGCTGCCATGCAGGCAGAGCGCAACAGAGTTTCTGAAGGCGTTCTGGAGCCCGTAGGTATCGCGATAGTTACGAGGCTGATAGAGGACGCTGAGGGGATTGCCGCCAAGATCAATGATCATGCTGGACGTGCCGTCGCGATAGCTCATCATTCCGATGATCCCAAGCCGCAAGAGGCTCTTGCAGATCATGACACCATCGTCATTACCCACCAAGCCTATCTCAACGCCTCTCAGGCGGGCGGTGACCGTTGGGAGAGGCTAACGACATGGAAGGGGGGCATGCGCCTTCTGACCATCGTTGACGAGGCACTGGCAAACGTGGTCACGAGCTTCAAAGTCACCTCCAGCGATATTGCTCAAGTGCTGAGCTACGTCACGCCAGAGATGGAGCGAGACCACCGGACCGAGTGCGATGCTCTCCGTTTGCTAAAGCACGAGGCAGATAAGTGTGCACTGGCGTCCGATACCGACGGTGTGTTTGCTCGCGGCTTGTGGTCTGAAGGTGTCAAACAGGCTGGAGTTGCCCCACCGGTGGACTTCGGTTTGCTTCGGAGGGGCCTAAAGGGGGTGGCGTTTGATCGTCTTGGGGCATTGGAAGATAGCACGATCACGAGACATCGAATTGGTAAGAAGGTAGACGAGACGCTGGAGCACGCACAGGCGCTCCTGGACCAATGGGCCTACTATGCCAAGAACGGCAACGAGCACGCTTTGCACTCATCGGCGCTTGTAGTGCCTCTGGACGCTCCCGGCCCTGTCGTCCTTGACGCAACAGCACGAGCGGACTTCCTTTGGGACTTGTTCGGTGGTCGGGCACTGCGGATCGAGACGCCAAGCCGCGTCCGCAACTACAGCAACGTGACCCTGCATGTCGCGCGCTCCTCTGGCGTCGGGAAGCGGACCATGAAGGCAAACTTCAGCAAGCGCTTCCCTCGATTGATCGATGATCTTGAAAGCCGCCTGCCACCCGATAGGTCCGTGTTCGTATGCGTGCACAAAGACAATCGGCCTCTTGCTGAGGACTACGCACCAGCCTTCTCAAGGTTCTCCATAGGGCATTGGGGCAAGGTGGACGGCAGCAACGAATGGAAGGATTTCGATACAGCAGTGATCTTCGGCATGCCGTACAGGGATCAGGTGTCACTCAACAACACCTTCTTCGCTCTGCAGGGCTTTAAAGGTGACGATTGGTTCGATGACCCTCAGTGGAAGACCTATCTCGACGTTCGCCGAGTCATGAGGCAGCGGCAGTTGTCCGTGTCGATCATTCAGGCAATCGGGCGTATTCGGCTGCGGTGCGCTATTGACGAGCACGGCAATTGCCCTCCCTCGGATGTTTTCATCGTGCTTCCAAAGGGCCAAGAGGGTGATGAGGTTCTGCAAGACATCCGAGCCGATCTGCCGGGGCTGAGGCTTGCTGATTGGGATTTCTCGATAGACGGCCCGAAGGTCCGGAAGCCTCGCAAGGGATCGAAACACGAGGCTATCATTGCCTATATGGCGGCCCGGTTGCCCGGCAGGGAGCCGATAACGAAGGTATTGAGAGCACTCGACATCGATCAGGGCTCCCTCAAGAAGATCAGAGAGAAGCTTAACGAGCCCAGTAGCGCCCTTTCTGAGGGCCTATGGAGCATCAACGTGGAATACGTTTCGGGCAAAGGACGGGGCGCTAAGAGCTACCTCGTGAAGCACCAAGCCGCCTAAGAGGCTGGTGGGATAGACTTGGCCGGTGGGGCTGCTCAAGACGAGTGACCCATCGGTTTTTGTCTAACAACCACCCCAAGCGGCCTCGTTCCCGTCGTGTCACCTCTATTACACTCAAACGATCGCTGGCGCACAAGGGAAAGGCCCATGGCAAAACCATGAGGCCCCCTGGTCCTTCGCGGATATCTGACGGCGAAGCGATGGCGGACTGATGACCCTCAGGGCCCTCAGGTCCGCGCAGTGGCTCGTTTGGTCTTGCGGGGCTTCCGTGCGGGTGGTCGCAGCCCTGAATAGGCTTGGTGGACCTCAAAGAAGGGCACGCCAGCCGTTTCGGCGATCTGCTCCAGTGACCCTCCAACCTCGTTGGCCAAGGCGTCGAGTTCGCTGCTGAGCTTTGCAGCGGTCTGCATGAGCCCCAGGAGGGTGGCTAGGGCTGCAAGCTGTCGCTTATTGCGGGTGTGGTTGGCGGGTGTGGTTGCAGATTTCTTGCTCATCACGAAGTCCTTGTTTTATAACAACAAATTGGACTTCATGGAGACTGGCGGAGAGAGTGGGATTCGAACCCACGGTACGGTTTCCCGCACACACGCTTTCCAAGCGTGCGCCTTAAGCCACTCGGCCATCTCTCCGGGCGCCCTCTCATGACCGCCCCGGGCGGTTTTTGCAAGGGATCGCGTGAGCGGCCGGGGGATTTCACCTCAATTATTGGTTTGATGGGCTGTTCATAGGCCGCGCATGGCCGGAAAAGCCTCGCGATGCGGGCTGCGGGCGCGGCGGGGCTCTGCGGGCTGGTCGCAAGACGCAAAGGCACCGGCGGACGAGGTCCGGCGGATCGGCGGACAATGTGCTCCGGCCTCCGGGGCGTTGCCCCGATCATCGTTGCCCCGGTCAGCCTATCGCAGGATCGCTCCGCTGAACGCCACCGGCGAGCGTCGCGACCAGCCGCCGGCCATCTTCAGCGCCGGCGCTGTGCTGGCGATCGCGCCGACGGCCTCGCTGTTGGCGTCATTGGCGCTTTCCAGCGACGTCACGAAATCCGAGAACCAGGCTTGTACGCTGCCGCGCCGCAGCTTGGCCATCATCGCCTCCCAGCGCAGTCGCCGCTCGGTCACCGGCATCGACAGCGCGGTGTCGATCGCCCGCGCCATCCCTTCGACGTCGTGCGGATTGACCAGCAGCGCGGTGTCGAGCTCCTGAGCCGCGCCGGCGAATTTCGACAGCACCAGCACGCCCGGATCGATCGGGTTCTGCGCGGCGACATATTCCTTCGCCACCAGATTCATGCCGTCCTGCAGTGGCGTCACCAGGCCGACCTGCGCGGTCCGATACAGCCCCGCCAGCACGCCCTGGCGAAAACCCTTGTTGAGATAGCGGATCGGCGTCCAGTCGGCCTCGCCGAGCCGGCCGTTGACGTCGCTGACGAGCCTGGCGAGTTCGCCCTGCAGATTGCCATAGGCCTCGATCGCGCCGCGCGACGGCGTTGCGATCTGCAGCAGCGAAACGGTTCGCTGCCAGGACGGCCGCGTCGTCAGCAGGCGATCGAACGCATTGATGCGGTTGATCAGGCCCTTGGAATAATCCAGCCGGTCGACGCCGATCACCAGCTTCTCGCCGTTGAGGCTCTTGCGCAGCCGGGAGACATCGGGATGCGCTGTCGCCTTTTGCGCCTGTTGCGCAAAAAGATCGGCGTCAATGCCGATCGGAAACACTTCGCATCGCGCGATGCCGCGCGCCGTCGTGACGACGCCGTCGGTGACGACGAAGCCGAGTTCGGCTTTGACATAGGACAGGAAGTTTGACCTGTCCTCCTCGGTCTGGAAACCGATCAGGTCATAAGCCAGCATCGCTTCGATCAGATCGCGATTATGCGGCACACAGCCCATCGTCGCCGGCGACGCCCATGGCGTGTGCAGAAAGAAGCCGATCGGCTGGGTCACGCCGAGCGCGCGCAATTCCGCGCCGAGCGCAAGAAAGTGGTAATCCTGAATCCAGAACGCGGTGTCCGGCTTGAGGAACCGCATCAAGGCGCGCGCCATGAAGCCGTTGACTTCGCGATAGGAGTGATAGTCGTCCTGCGAGACGCGGATCAGATCGGCGCGGGAATGCAGCGCCGGCCACAGCGCGGAATTGGCGAAGCCTTCATAGTAACCGCCATAATGCGCCGCGGGCAGATCCAGCATCGCAAGTGCGCCGGAACCGAGCTGTTCGATTTCGGCGAAAGGTTCCCGTTGTGCGCCATCGCGCACGCGGCCGCTGGAGCCCACCCAGATTGCACCGGATTTCTCCACCACCGGAAGCAGAGCGGCGGCCAAACCGCCCGTCATCGGCTCATTTGCCGAGGCCCTCGCCACCCGGTTAGAAACGACAACTAGGTTCACGTGTCCCTCCGACGCCCTATTTGTTGTCGGAATTAACAACCGTTCATCAAGTTCGTTCCATGGCTCAAATCGAACAACTTTGCGGCCGCGTCATGATCCGAGACGGAACCTGTGGATTTGACTTAAGTTGCGGAAGCCTGCTGCGGATCGAGCAGACGCGCGAGCCACGCGCGCACGTCGCGCGGCTCGTCGAAATGTCCCGCGACCATGTCGCTGTGGCGTCCGACCGAAAACGCCAGGCCGCGTAGTTCCGGCATGATCGCAAACACTGTTTCGTCGGTGACGTCGTCGCCGAGGAACACCGGCCGGCGCCCCTTGAACGGCTCGTGCTTCATCAGCTCGATCACGCCGGTGGCTTTGGTGAAACCGGAATGTTTGATCTCGCACACCGACTTGCCGGGCAAGACTTCCAGTGGCGCGTGCGGATTCTCGGCGCGGATCGCGGCGACGGATTCGTAGATCGCCTTCTCGGTGTGGGGCGCCAGACGATAGTGCAACGCCAGTGAGTAGCCCTTGTCTTCCAGCAAAATACCGGGGCTGATCCGCGCGATCGCGGCGAGACGGTTCTTCAATTCGGGATCCATCGGCGGCGCGTGGGTCGATACCAGATCGCCGCCGGACAACAGTCGCATCTCCGCGCCGTGGCCGCCGACCGCGGGCAGCTTCAGTGGCGCGAAGATCAGGTCGATGTCGTTGATCGACCGGCCGCTGACCAGCGCCAGCGCGCCGGAGGTTCGCGCGTGCAGCCCGCGCAGCGTTCGCTCGAGTTCCGGTGGAACCCAGACTTCGCGCGGCGTCGGCGCGAGATCGAGCAGGGTGCCGTCGATGTCCAGCAGCATCGCGCACTGATCGAGATGCGGCACCAACGCGCTCGGCACCGGCACGGAATTGGTCGTGGGCCGCGATGAAGTTTCGGCGAGCTTCGAAGTCATCGGCTTTCCTCTACGGCGGCCAGCGGCCGCGCAATGTGTTCAAGCGACCGGCGTTCAGCCGCAATACCATAACGCCAACCGACCATAGCGGCGATCATCATCAGACTCGCGCCGAGCAGATAGCCGGCAAACACGCTGGTGCGGGAACCGGTGTCGATCAGCGCCCCGAACAGCGCCGGGCCGGCGACGCCGCCGATTCCGGTGCCGAATGCGTAGAACAATGCGATCGCCAACGCGCGGACCTCCAGCGGGAAGGTCTCGCTGACGGTGAGATAGGCCGCACTCGCCGCCGGCGACGCGAAGAAGAAGATCACCATCCAGGCGATGGTCTGGCCCTGAGCGCTCAGGGCGCCGATCGAGAACAGATAACCGGACACGGCGAGCAGGATTCCAGAAGCGCCGTAGGTGAAGGCGATCATCTTGCGGCGTCCGAGCGTGTCGAACAGCCGGCCGAGCAGCAGCGGTCCGAGGAAGTTCCCGGCCGCGAACGGCAGGATGTACCAGCCGACGTCGCCGGACGGGATGCCGAAGAAATCGGTCAGCACCAACGCGTAGGTGAAGAAGATCGCGTTGTAGAAAAACGCCTGCGCCGCCATCAACGTCAGCCCGACGATCGAGCGCTGCCGGTATGTCGTGAACAGCGTATGGGCGACCTCACGCAGCGGCGTGTGGCTGCGCATCTGCAACCTGATCTTCGACGGGTTGCGATGCTCGGCCTCCGGCGCTGCGCGCGCCGTCTTCTCGATGTCGGCGACGATCGCTTCGGCTTCCTCCGGACGGCCATGGATCATCAGCCAGCGCGGACTTTCGGGAATCCAGAACCGCATCGCGAACACGATCAGTCCGAGCGACGCTCCGATCAGATACGCCAGACGCCAGCCGAGTTCGGGATCGATCACCGCCGGATCGAGCAGCACGATGGCGCTGATCGCGCCGATCGCCGCACCGATCCAGAAGCTGCCGTTGATCACCAGATCGGTCCAGCCGCGATAGCGCGCCGGCATCAGTTCCTGGATCGTCGAGTTGATCGCCGTGTATTCGCCGCCAATCCCCGCCCCGGTGAGAAAGCGAAACAGCGCGTAGCTCCAGAGATCCCACGACAGCGCGGTCGCCGCGGTGGCGGTGAGATACAGCGCAAGCGTGATGAAGAACAGTTTCTTGCGGCCGATCCGGTCGGTCAGCCAGCCGAACCCGATCGCGCCCAGCACAGCGCCCGCCAGATAGGCGCTGGTGGCGAAGCCGATGTCGAGATTGGAGAACTGAAGCTGCGGGCTGGCTTTCAGCGCGCCCGACAGCGAACCCGCCAGCGTGACTTCGAGGCCGTCGAGGATCCACGTGACGCCGAGCGCGAATACCACGCGGGTGTGGAAGCCGCTCCACAGCAGGCCGTCCAATCGCGCCGGAATATCGGTTTCGATGACACGGCCACTGACAGCCTGCGGCGGCGGCTCTCTCATCACGGCGCTGTTCGGACTGGCCATTCACCTCGCTCCGGCGTTTGATCCACGCCGCAAGCGCCGAACGTGGCGATCCGCCGCTGAAGGCAGACCGGTCGCCAAGCTAACGAGGGTCGACCGGATCGGTTCCCGATGATTCGGGTGCGAGGACCGGGAACGATGCCGGAACGGCGGCGGCGGGATTGATCAGGCCGCGCGGATGTTCGCCATGAAGCGATCGAGCTCGGTGCGCAGCCGCGCGCTCTCCGACGACAGGCTGCGCGCCGAGTGCAGCACCTCGGCGGAGGCAGCGCCGGTGTCGGAGGCGCCGCGATTGACCGCGGTGATGTTGCTCGCCATCTGCTGGGTGCCGCGCGCGACGCTCTGCACGCTGTCGGCGATTTCGCGCGTCGCCGCGCCCTGCTGCGACACGGCGCTGGCGATCGAGGCGGAGATCGTCGAAATCTCGGTGATGGTGTCGCCGATCCTCTTGATCGACGCCACCGAGTCCTGGGTCGCCTGCTGCATCTCGGCCACCTGCGACGAGATTTCGTCGGTCGCCTTCGCCGTCTGGCTCGCCAGCGATTTCACTTCGGCGGCGACCACCGCGAAGCCGCGGCCAGCCTCGCCGGCACGCGCCGCTTCGATCGTGGCATTGAGCGCCAGCAGATTGGTCTGCTCGGCGATCGCGGTGATCAGCCGGATCACGTCGCCGATCTGTTGCGCCGCCTGGGTCAGCTTGCCGATCCGGCCGTCGGTCTCGTTCGCCTGTTCGACCGCGCTGCCGGCGATCTGGCTGGACTGGCCGACCTGACGGCCGATCTCGCCGACCGAGGCCGACAGCTGTCCGGTGGCCGTCGCCACCGACTGCATGTTGGATGACGCCTGCTGCGACGCGCCGGCGACTTCACTGGACAGGCTTTGCGTGGTCTCGGCCGTCCGGGTCAGCGTGTCCGCAGCCTTCTCGAGCTGCTCGGCTGCGTCGGAGACGTGCGACACGATCGCGCCGACCGCGGCCTCGAACTCGCTGGCGAAGCCGATCAGTTCGGCGCGCCGCGCCTCGCGACCGGCGCTCGCCTCGATCTCGCGCTCCGAGGCGTCGTGCTCGGCCTTGCGGGCGGCCTGGACCTTGAACGACTCCACCGCGGCGGCCATGTCGCCGATCTCGTCCTTGCGGCCGAGGCCGGGCAGAACCACGTTGAAGTCGCCATCCGCCAGCTTGCGCATCGCACCGCACATCGTCTGCATCGGCCGCGAGATGCCGCGCCCGAGCAGGAGCGCCAGCACGGCGCCGAGCAGGAAGCCGCCGACGCCGAGCATCGCCACGAGGCGCTTGGTCGAGGCGACGGTGGCGTCAGACTCCCGTTCCAGCCTTTGCTGAGCGGCCAGCAGATCGGCCTTCATCGCCGCCGAATTCCTGGTGATCGCCTCGGCCGCCTCCAGCATCTGCGCGACGCGGGCGTCGATCGCTTTGGAGTTGTCGACGAGCTTGATCAGCGTCTGCCTGTAGTCATCAAGCAGGCCGGACAGCTCCGTCAGCCGGGTGAGGATGTCTGCATTGTCGGTCGAAATCGCTTTCAGCCCGTTCTCGACGAATTTGAGCCGCGCCAGCGCGCTGTCCGAGGCGCGGCGATCGAAATTGATGACGAAGGTGCTGACCTGCGTCGTCGCCGCGAGAAACTGACCGGCCACCTGCTTGGCGCCCAGTTCGACGGCCGGGAGTTCGTTTTCACCGGCCGTGCTGGCGAGGTCGTCGACCTTGTAGCGCAGATTGTTGCCGCCGCGGGCGAGCCGGTTCTGTACCAGCATCGCGCTCTCGGTCTTGAGCGCCTGAACTTCGCCGAACAGCTTGGCGAAGCCGTCGAACTCGCCGGCCAGCCGGACAATCCGCTCGCGCCGCTCCGGCTTGGTCGCCGCCAGCAGCGACTGATCGATCGCGTCCTTGAGTTCCTGTTGCGCCGCAACCGCCGCTTTGGCGTCGTCGTCCTTGCCGGTCACCACATAATAGCGCGCGAGGGCCTGATAGGATGTCAGCGCCCGATCAATATTGCGGGCGAGATCGGATTGCCCGACGCCGTCGCGGTAGCTGACGACACCTTCGGAGACCCGCTCGAAGCCCACATAAGCGAGGCTCATGCTGATCGCCGTGATCCCCAGCACCACCGCGAAGCCGAGCGTCACCTTGCCGCGAAAACGCAATGACGGCATCGCCGCGGTCCAATGCCGCGGTCCGTCAGCTTTTGTATTACCCACCTGTCGCCCCCGCCTTCCGCGCCCCTGCGCGCCCCGTAAAAGAACCGGGCGCAGTGAGCGTACACTGGATTGCTGAAGAGCCTGTAAACCGGGAACTTCTCCGAATGGTGGTGGGGTGCGGCGCGGACTGTCATCGCGCCGTCTTGGGTCCGCCGTCGCCACCCAACAGGCGTCACAAAAATCCCAGTTGCAAACTGCGACGGCCGTGCTTCTAATTGGAACAACTATAAATTCATCCGGGAGGACTGCGCGTGTCCAAAGTCTCACTGACTGTCAACGGGAAAGCCGTCACGGCGGAGGTCGAGGATCGTACCCTCCTCGTCCATCTGTTACGCGATCATCTGAACCTGACCGGCACCCATGTCGGCTGTGACACCAGCCAATGCGGCGCCTGCATTGTGCATATCGACGGCCGCGCGGTGAAATCCTGCACCACTTTGGTCGGCCAGGCCAACGGCGCCAACATCACCACCATCGAAGGCATTTCGAAAGGCGACGAGCTGCACCCGATGCAGGCCGCGTTCCGCGACAATCACGGCCTGCAATGCGGTTACTGCACGCCGGGCATGATCATGTCGGCTATCGACATCGTCAATCGCCACCATTCTTCAACTGGCGGCGACCTCGACGAGGAGACCGTCCGGCAGGAACTCGAAGGCAATATCTGCCGCTGCACCGGCTATCATAACATCGTCAAGTCAGTGCTCGACGCGGCCTCCCGCATGAAGGTGGCGCAGGCCGCCGAATAGGCCGCCGCCCGCGCTTTTCGTCACCGTTCACATCCAACAAGGACTGCGACCCGCGTCGCGAACGTCGCGCGGCCAATGCAGTCGGACAGGGAGACATTCCAATGGGCATCGAGGGTATTGGCGCCAGCGTCGTACGCAAGGAAGACCGACGCTTCATTACCGGCAAGGGCCGCTACGTCGACGACATCAAGATTCTCGGGATGACCTATGCGCATTTCGTGCGCAGCCCGCACGCGCACGCCAAGATCAAGAGCATCGACGTCGAGGCGGCGAAGGCGATGCCGGGCGTGGTCGACGTGCTCACCGGGCAGCAGATCGTCGACGACAAGGTCGGCAATCTGATCTGCGGCTGGGCGATCCACTCCAAGGACGGCTCGGCGATGAAGATGGGCGCGTGGCCGGCGATGGCGCCGGAGACGGTGCGCTTCGTCGGCCAGGCGGTCGCGGTGGTGATCGCCGAATCGAAGAACCTCGCGCGTGATGCCGCGGAAGCCGTCGTGGTCGACTACGAGGAGCTTCCCGCCGTCGCCGACATCAAGGCGGCGATCGCCCCCGGCGCGGCGCAGCTTCACCCCGAGGCGCCCGGCAACATCGTCTATGACTGGGAGATCGGCGACCAGAAGGCGGTCGACGAGGCGTTCGGCAAGGCGGCCAATGTGGTGTCGTTCGAGCTGACCAACAACCGGCTGGTGCCGAACGCGATGGAGCCGCGCGCGGCGATCGCGGACTACAATTCGGCGGAGGAACACTTCACACTCTACACCACGTCGCAGAACCCGCATGTCGCGCGGCTGGTGCTGTCGGCGTTCTACAACATCGCTCCCGAGCACAAGCTGCGGGTGGTGGCGCCCGATGTCGGTGGCGGCTTCGGCTCGAAAATCTTCATCTATCCGGAAGAGATGGTGGCGCTGTGGGCCTCCAAAAAAGTCGGCCGCGCGGTGAAATGGACCGGCGACCGCTCCGAGGCGTTCCTCACCGACGCCCACGGCCGCGACCACGTCTCCAAGGCCGAACTGGCGTTCGACGCGGACAACAGGATGCTGGCGCTGCGGGTGAAGACCCACGCCAATTTCGGCGCCTACATGTCGCTATTCTCGTCCTCGGTGCCGACCTATCTGTACGCGACGCTGCTGTCGGGCCAGTACAACATCCCGGCGATCTACGCCGAGGTGATCGGCGTCTACACCAACACCACGCCGGTCGACGCCTATCGCGGCGCCGGCCGCCCCGAGGCCTGCTATCTGGTGGAGCGGCTGGTCGAAACGGCGGCGCGGCAGTTGAAGGTCGATCCCGCCGAGCTGCGGCGCAAGAACTTCATCACCCAGTTCCCGCATCAGACCCCGGTGATCATGGCCTATGACATCGGCGACTTCGGCGCGTCGCTCGACGCGGCGCTGAAGGCCGCGGACTATTCCGGCTTCGCGGCGCGCAAGGCCAAGGCGAAAGCCGAAGGCAAGCTGCGCGGCCTCGGCTTCTCCTGCTACATCGAGGCCTGCGGCATCGCGCCGTCGAAGGCGGTCGGTTCGCTCGGCGCCGGCGTGGGTCTGTGGGAATCCGCCGAAGTCCGGGTCAACCCGGTCGGCACCATCGAGATCCTGACCGGCTCGCACAGCCACGGCCAGGGCCACGAGACCACCTTCGCGCAATTGGTCGCCGATCGCCTCGGCATCCCGATCAATCAGGTCTCGATCGTGCACGGCGACACCGACAAGGTGCAGTTCGGCATGGGCACCTACGGCTCGCGCTCGGCCGCGGTCGGCATGTCGGCGATCTTCAAGGCGATGGAGAAAGTCGAGGCCAAGGCCAAGAAGATCGCGGCGCATCAGCTCGAAGCGTCGGAAGGCGACATCGTGATCGAGAACGGCGAGTTCAAGGTCACCGGCACCGACAAGTCGATCGCGCTGCCGATGGTCGCGCTCGCCGCCTACACCGCGCACAATTTGCCGGACGGCATGGAGCCGGGCTTGAAGGAAAGCGCGTTCTACGACCCGACCAACTTCACCTTCCCGGCCGGCGCCTACATCTGCGAGCTCGAAGTCGATCCCGGCACCGGCAAGACCTCGTTCGTCAATTTCGTCGCGGTCGATGATTTCGGCCGGCTGATCAATCCGATGATCGTCGAAGGCCAGGTCCATGGCGGGCTGGTCCAGGGCATCGGCCAGGCGTTGCTGGAAAACGCGATCTACGACGAGACCGGCCAGCTCGTCACCGCGTCGTTCATGGACTACGCGATGCCGCGCGCCGACGACGTGCCGTCGTTCAAGGTGTCGCACACCGAGACGCTGTGTCCGGGCAATCCGCTCGGCGTCAAGGGCTGCGGCGAGGCCGGCGCGATCGGCGCTTCGGCGGCGGTGATCAACGCCATCACCGACGCGATCGGCCACAACAGACTGGAAATGCCGGCGACGCCCGACCGGGTGTGGCACGCGATCCACGGCAACGCCTGAGGGGAGGACACACGATGTATTCTACCAATTATCACCGGCCCTCGACCGTCGAAGAGGCCGTTGCCCTGTTCGGCAAAGGCGACGACGCCAAATATCTCGCCGGCGGCCATACCCTGCTTCCGGTGATGAAGCAGCGCCTCGCAGCGCCGAGCGACGTCATCGACATCGCCCGCATCCCGGGGCTGATCGGGATCGAAGCGAGCAGCGACGCGCTGACCATCAAGGGAGCGACGACTTACTACGACATCCTCCGGAATGCCGATGTGAAGCGGACGATCCCCGCGATCGCCCATCTCACCTCGGTGCTGGGCGATCCGGCGGTGCGCTATCGCGGCACCATCGGCGGCTCGGTCGCGACCAACGACCCGGCCGCGGACTATCCCGCCGCGGTGCTGGCGCTGAACGCCACGGTGAAGACCAACAAGCGCGAGATCCCGGCGGATCAGTTCTTCAAGGGCCTGTTCGTGACCGCGCTCGAGGACAACGAGATCATCACCGCGATCTCGTTCCCGATCCCGGCCAAGGCCGGCTACGCCAAGATGCGCAACCCGGCGTCGCGCTTCGCGCTCACCGGCGTGTTCGTCGCCCGGCACAAATCCGGCGAGATCCGCGTCGCCGCCACCGGCGCGTCGCAGAACGGCGTGATGCGGGTCGGCGTGATCGAGGATGCGCTGAAGGCGAACTGGTCGGCCGCAGCGCTCGATAACGTCAAGGTCTCCGACGAAGGCCTGATGGCCGACATACACGGCACCTCGGATTACCGCGCCAACCTGATCCGGGTGATGGCACAGCGCGCCGTCGACGCCGCCGGCTGAGAGTTCATTCCACCTCACGGAAAACGGCGCGCGTTCTGCGCGCCGTTTTGCTATCTGCGGCGCGGAAGCATGGCCGCATGCAGCGCTGCGCTGAAATGCTGCTTGCTCTGCACGGGGCCGCCGTGGTGATTTCCCGGCAACGACCACCGCTCCGCACGATGCGGACAACAACAAATGGACACCCAAGGTGCAAGACACAACGACCGCTTCCGCCCAGCCGCAAACCGCCAGCCGCCCCAGCGGACCGCTGTCCGGCATTCGCATCGTCGAATTCGCCGGCATCGGACCCGGACCGTTCGGCTCGATGCTGCTGGCCGACATGGGCGCCGAAGTCATCACGCTGGTGCGCGCCGGACAGACGCCGCGTGGCGCCGCTGCGCGCGGACGCAAGATCGTCACGGTCGACCTCAAGGACAAGGATTCGGTCGCCGGCGTGCTGACGCTGCTCGACAATGCCGATGCGCTGATCGAAGGCTATCGCCCGGGCGTGATGGAACGACTCGGCCTTGGTCCCGACGTCGTGCTTGGCCGCAATCCGCGGCTCGTTTACGGCCGGATGACCGGCTGGGGCCAGAGCGGCCCGCTCGCCCAGGCCGCCGGGCACGACATCAACTACATCTCGATCACCGGCGCGCTCGCGGCGATCGGCCCGGCGGAGAGGCCGGTGCCGCCACTCAATCTGGTCGGCGATTTCGGCGGCGGTTCGCTGTACCTCGTGGTCGGCCTGCTCGCGGCGCTGCTCGAGGCGAAAACGTCCGGCAAGGGCCAGGTGGTCGACGCCGCGATGTGCGACGGCGCCGCCTCGCTGATCACCATGTTCTTCGACATGGTGGCAGCCGGCCGCTGGAAAGAGAGCCGCGAAAGCAACATGCTCGACGGCGGCGCGCATTTCTACGGCGTCTACGAATGCGCGGACGGTCACTTCATCTCGATCGGCTCGATCGAGCCGCAGTTCTACGCACTGCTCCGCGAACTCGCAGGCCTGACCGATCCGCAATATGACGGCCAGATGGACCCGAAGAACTGGCCGGCGCTGAAACAGAAGCTGACCGCTTTGTTCAAGACCAAGACGCGCGACGAATGGTGCAAGCTGATGGAAGGCACCGACGTCTGCTTCGCACCGGTGCTGACGATGTCGGAAGCGACGCAGCATCCGCACATGGTCGCGCGCGAGGTGTTCATCAAGCAAGGCGGCCACACCCAGCCCGCGCCCGCGCCGCGGTTCTCGCGCACGCCATCCTCGGCACGTCTGCCGATCGAAGCCGATCTCGCCGGCGTCGCGAAGGAATGGAGCGGGCGATAAGGCCGCAGCGCCAGATCGCAACGCGGCCGTCATTCCGGGGCGCTCACGAAGTGAGCGAACCCGGAATCCCGAGGTTGTCGCAAAGAGAGATTCCGGGTTCACGAGCTTCGCTCGCGCCCCGGAATGACCCGCGGAGATTTTGCTAGAGCGTTTTCGAGCGAAGTGGAAACCGGTTCGCGTTAAGAAAACGCGTCAGAGCAAAAAGTTAGAGCTCCGGTTCTGATTCTATCAGAACCGGAGCTCTAATTGCCCGCCGGCTGAATCGTCCCTTCGACTTCGCCGAAGCCGATCCGATAGCCGTCGCCTTGGCACCAGCCGCGCATCAGCAGGGAGTCGCCGTCTTCGAGAAAGCCGCGCTGCTCGCCGTCCGGAAGCTGGACCGGCTCCGCGCCGTTCCAGCTCAACTCCAGCAGACTGCCGAGTTGATCCTTCTCCGGGCCGCTGACCGTGCCGGAGCCGAGCAGATCGCCGATATTCATCGCGCAGCCGCTCGAGGCGTGATGCACCAGTTGCTGCACCGAAGACCAGTACATGTATTTGAAATTGGTGGCGCTGATCCGCGCCGGCGTAGCCATCGCGGGTGTGCGCAGGCAGACCTCCAGCGCGATATCGTAATTGTTGGCGCCCTTCTGCTGCAGATAGTCCAAGGGTGTCGGTTGCTGCTCGGGGCCGTGCACGCGAAACGGCTCCAGCGCCTCGCGCGTCACGATCCACGGGCTGATCGAGGTCGCGAATGCCTTGGCCTGGAACGGCCCGAGCGGGACATACTCCCATTGCTGGATATCACGCGCGCTCCAGTCGTTGAGCAGCGTGAAGCCGAAGATCATCTGCTCGGCCTGCGCCTCGGTCAGCATCGTGCCCATCGCCGACGATTGCCCGACGACGACGCCGATCTCCAGCTCGAAATCGAGCCGCTTGCACGGGCCGAAGCTCGGCAGCTCGGCGGAGGGCGGCTTCAACTGTCCACGCGGCCGATGAATCTTGGCGCCGCTGACGACTACGGTCGAAGCGCGGCCATTGTAACCGATCGGGATGTGCAGCCAGTTCGGCAGCAGCGGATTGGTCTTGTCGCGGAACATCGTGCCGACATTGGTGGCGTGCTCCTTCGACGAATAGAAATCGGTGAAGCCCTCGACCCGCAGCGGCAAATGCAGCTTCGCTTCGCGCAGAGGGATTAACGCCTGCTGCCGCAGCGCGGCGTTGTCCCGCAGCTCGGCGTTGTCGTGCCTTAGCAACTCGCTGATCCGCGCTCGCGTCTTGCTCCACTGCTGCGGCCCGAGCGCCATGAAAGCGTTGATCGAGGGCTGCGCGAACACGCCATCCGGCAGATCGATCAGGCGTGCGGCCTGCAACGCGGCGAGATCGAGAACGTATTCGCCGATCGCGACGCCGACACGCGGCGTCGGCGTGCTCGCCGTCGAGAACACACCATAGGGCAGATTCTGGATCGGGAAATCCGAGGTCGGATCGACGTCGATGAAGGAGCGCAAGCGCGGATCATTGGGATGCATCAAGAGGGTCCTGAATGACTTCTTAGTTCAGCAACGAGTCGAGATCGCGCCGTGACGGCACTTATTCGGCATCCGGCTGCCTGCCCGGCTCGGCGGCGACGAAGGCCTCGAGCTTCATTGCCTCCGCCTCGATCTGGCGAATACGTTCGAACGGCGCGAGGTCGGCGTCGAAGCGGCGTGCGTTGAACAGCTGCGGCACGATGCAGAGATCCGCGAGCGTCGGTTGCGCGCCATAGGCGAACGGACCCGGCGTCTGTGCGAGCCGCGCCTCGATCGCCGCAAAGCCCTGCTCGATCCACTCTTTCGACCAGCGCGCACGGTCGATCTCGTCCACGCCGAGTTCGGTGAGCCGTTTCAGCACCCGCAGATTGCCGATTGGATGGATGTCGCAGCACACCGCATAGGCGATCTCGCGGACGATCGCGCGCGCCCTCGCGTCTTTCGGCAGCAGCGGCGGTTCGGGATGGGCTTCGTCGAGATATTCGATGATCGCCAGCGACTGCGCGAGGCCGAAATCGCCCTCGCGCCAATACGGCACCAGCCCGGCCGGATTGATCCAGCGAAACGCTTCGAGGTTCTGTTCGCCGTTGCGCAAATGCACATATCGCTGCGCGACGATGATGCCCTTCAGATTGAGCGCGATCCGCACCCGATAGGCCGCGGACGAGCGGAAGTAACCGTACAGCACCGCGGCGTCGTGATCGGCGGCCTTGCTCATGGCCGGCTCGGATCGAAGCGCTTCTCGAGGCCGCGCCAGCAATCGGCGTAGTCATCCTGCAAGGTGTCGGCGGTCGCCGCGTATTCGGTGACGCGCTGCGGATAGCGGGTCTCCAGCATGAAGGCCATCGTGCCGGTGAGCTTGACCGGCTTCAGCTCACCGTTCGACGCATGATCGAATGCCTCGCGGTCCGGCCCGTGCGGCAGCATCATGTTGTGCAGGCTCGCGCCGCCCGGAGCGAAGCCCTGCGGCTTGGCGTCATAGACGCCGTAGATCAGCCCCATGAACTCCGACATGATGTTCATGTGATACCAGGGAGGGCGAAAGGTGTTTTCAGCCACCATCCAGCGCTCGGGAAAGATCACGAAGTCGATATTCGCCGTGCCCGCGGTCTCCGACGGCGAGGTCAGCACGGTGAAGATCGACGGATCGGGATGGTCGAAGCCGATCGCGCCGACCGGCGAGAACGTTCGCAGATCGTATTTGTACGGCGCGTAGTTGCCGTGCCAGGCGACCACGTCGATCGGCGAATGCGGTAACGTCGTCCGCCACAGCGCCCCGCCCCATTTGACGAACAGCTCGGTCGGCGTGTCCTTGTCTTCGTAGGACGCGACCGGCGTCAGGAAATCGCGCGAATTGGCGAGGCAATTGGCGCCGATCGGGCCGCGCTCCGGCAGGGTGAACGCACCGCCGTAATTCTCGCAGAGATAACCGCGCGCCGGACCATCGACCAGCTCGACGCGGAACTTGACGCCGCGCGGGATCACAGCGATCTCGGCCGGCTCGATCGCGATCACGCCGAATTCGGTGACGAGCCGCAATCGACCTTGCTGCGGAACGAACATCAGCTCGCCATCGGCATTGTAGAAATGCTGATCGACCATCGACCGGCTGATCAGGTAAATATGCGCGGCCATGCCGGCTTGGGTACTCACATCGCCGGCCGTGGTCATCGTCCGCACGCCCTGCACGAAGGTCACCTCCTCGGTCGGCATCGGCGGCGCATCCCACCGGAGCTGGGCGATCGGCATGTCGTGTTCGAGGCAGGGCGCCGAGCGCCACAACCCCATATCGGCTTTCGCGAACCGGCCGGAATGCTTCACCGACGGTCGGATGCGATACAGCCACGAGCGCTCATTGGCGCCGCGCGGCGCGGTGAAGGGCGAGCCGGACAGTTGCTCGGCATAGAGCCCATAGGCCGCACGCTGCGGCGAATTGCGGCCGACCGGCAACGCGCCGGGCAGCGCCTCGGTCTCGAACGAATTGCCGAATCCGGACATGTAGCCCGGCGTGACGCCCTGCGAAGCACGGCCGACGATCTCAGGCGCGGCGTTGACGTTCATGTCATCCTCCCTCGTTGTTCGTCGCATGATCTCGACCGGAAGCAGACGTCCTTGTCCGAGCTTGTCCGAGATCATCACCCTTGCAGGGCCGCCCACATCTCGCGATCGCGCTCGGCGGTCCAGATCACCGGATCGTCGATGCCGGAGGCTTCGTCGAAGGCGCGCGAGACGTTGAACGGCAGACAGTGCTCGTAGATTGCGAAGCTCGAAAATTTCGGGTCCATCTTTTCGCGGGTCGCGTCCCAGGTCTCCTTCAGGCTGCGGCCCTTGGCGGCGGAAATTTCGGCGGCGCCATACAGCGTGCCGACGAAATCCCGCGTCATCGCGATCGCCTCGCGCGTCGTCTCCAGGCCTTTCAGCGCATCGCCACGGCCCGGCGCGATCGCCTTGGGATTGAACTCGCGGATTTCGTTGAGCGTCATCGGCCATTCCCGCAAGTAAGCGTCGCCGCAGTAACAGGCCGAGTGGTACTCGACGAGGTCGCCGGTGAACATCACCTCGGCGTCGGGCACCCAGGCGACGATATCTCCCGATGTATGACCGGCGCCGAGCTGCATCAGGCGCACTTCACGCTTGCCGAGATAGATCGACATCTCGCCGTCGAAGGTGAGGGTCGGCCAGGTCAGGCCGGGAATGCTCTCGGCGTCCTGGAACAGCCGCGGAAACCGGCCGTATTCGGAATCCCAATCCTGCTGGCCGCGCTCCTCGATCAGCCGCCAGGTCTCCTGCGAGGCGACGACGCCCTCCGCCTGATAGGCCGATGCGCCGAGCACGCGCACCGCGTGATAATGCGACAGCACGACGTATTTGATCGGCTTGTCGGTGACGGAGCGGACCCGCTCGATCACCTTGTTGGCCATCGCCGGCGTCGCCTGCGCGTCGAACACCAGACAGCCGTCCTCGCCGACGATCACCGCCGAATTCGGATCGCCCTCTGCGGTGAAAGCGTAGAGGTCGGGACCAATCTCGGAGAACGTCACGTTCTTTTCGGCGAGATCGGTGGTGGAGGCGAAACCTTTAGCCATTTGGTGGTCCTTGTTGCTTGTCCTGGGGTGGTCATTCCGGGGCGCTCACGCAGCGAGCGAACCCGGAATGACGAATGTGAGGCGCGGCATTTCTTTCCGAGAGGTGCAGCATCTTCTCGGCAATCGCATCACCCCTGCCCTTCACTCACCACGCTCCGCTTCGCCAGCGTCACCGCCTCGCGCAGCAGATCGAGATCGCCGATGTGGTTGGCGAGGATCAGCACCAGCGCCGCGTCGAGCGCCGCGCTCTGCTCGTCGCTGACGCCGCGATGCGCCTCGACGATCATCCGGTAGGCGGCGTCGGGATCGGTGAAATTGCTTCTGGTCGACAGTGCTGCGGTCATCGTGCTGCTCTCCCGCTGGCGCGCGCCAGCGCCGCGTCGAGCGCGGCTTGTGTGGGGTGCCGGAAGCGCGCCGCGACATAGCCGTCCGGGCGCAGCAGATAGGCCGCCCCCGGCGTCGCATCATAGCGCTTCGTGAACAGCCCTTCCTCGTCCCGCAGCGGCGCATCCTTGCCGATGCGCAGGCTGCGCACGCCCTGCGGCGCAGGCGCTGCCGCGCCGTTGGCGATTTCCAGCAGCACGAAGCCGCAGCCTGCGGCTTTGAACGCGTCGGTCAGAAACACCGGCCCGCCATCGGCTGCCTTCAGCGGCGCGTCGAGCAATGTGGCGCCCGGCTTCGGTCCGGCGTTCCAGGCGTCGGCGTCCGGGGTCGATAGCGGACTGTCATACGCCGTCGGCGTCGACAGCCGGCCGGCATTGACCATGCGCTTGGCGAACTCGACGTCCCGCGCGAGCGCCAGCGCGACGTCGCGCAGCCGGCGCTCCTGTTTCGAGTGCGGCGCGATGAAATCGGTCGAGCGCGTCGAATGCCGGATGTTGTCATCCGCCGCCTGGCTGCGTTCGATCTCGTAACTGTCGAGTAAACTCGCGGGCGCGTCACCGCGCAGCACCATTGCGAGCTTCCAGGCGATGTTCTCGCCATCCTCCAGGCCGGAGTTGGCGCCGCGGGCGCCAAATGGCGAGACCTGATGCGCGGAGTCGCCGGCAAAGATCACCCGCTCGTGCAGGAAGCGCTGCATCCGGCGACACTGGAACTTGTAGATCGAAATCCACTCGAAGCTGAAATCGCTATTCCCGAGCATCCGCTCGATCCGCGGCCGGACATTCCCAGGCAGTCGTTCCACAGCCGCGTCGGCGTCGGCTCCGATCTGCAGATCGATCCGCCAGACATTGTCGGGCTGGCGATGCAGCAGCGCAGACTGACCGGAATGAAACGGCGGATCGAACCAGAACCAGCGCTCGGTCGGGAATTCCGCATTCATCCGAACGTCGGCGATCAGGAACTGATCCTCGAACACCTCGCCCGCAAATTCCGCGCCGACCATGCCGCGCAGCGCCGATCGTGCACCGTCGCAGGCGACGACGTAGTCGGCGGCGAGGCGATACGACCCATCGGGCGTCTCGATCGTCAACACCGCGTGGTCGTTATGCTGCGCCAAGGCCGTCACCTTGTTGCGCCATCGCAGATCGATCTGCGGCAATTGCTGGACGCGCTCGACCAGATAGGCTTCGGCGTAATATTGCTGCAGATTGATGAAAGCCGGCATCTTGTGCCCGGTCTCGGGCAAGAGATCGAATTGATAGACCATCTCGTCGCGGCGAAAGATCTTGCCGACCTGCCAGACCACGCCCTTCTCGACCATCCGCGCGCCGACGCCGAGCCGATCCCAAACTTCGAGCGCGCGCTTCGAGAAGCAGATCGCGCGCGAACCCTCGCCGATCCTGTCGGCGTCGTCGAGCAACACCACGTTCTCGCCGCGCTGCGCGAGATCGATCGCCAGCGACAGGCCGACCGGGCCGGCGCCGACCACCACCACCGGATGGCGGGCCGGGTCGTTGTCGCGATCCTGATCGGGATGACGACGGTAGCCGAAATGAAAGTGCTCCTGGTGATGGGACATCGGCGTCAGCCTTTTTGACCCGGGAGGTCCGGCAAACCGCTGGTCAAGGCTTCCTCCTGCATGATAGTTTCATTTGCAACCATCTAAGCCGCAGTCGCCGCGACGCGCAACCCGAGCTGGAGATTTTTTTGAGCAAGCTCGATCTGTTTTCGTTCGTGCCGTTCCAGCTCAACCGGCTGGCCGCCGAGGTCAGCGCAGCGCTGGCCAGCGAGTATCAGCAGCGCTATGGGCTCGATATTCCGGGCTGGCGGATCTTGGCGACCCTCGGCTTCCGCAACGACGCGTGCACGGCACAATTCATTGCGCAGTGCACCAGAACCCACAAATCGACCATCAGCCGGGCCGTCACCGCGTTGCTGCAGCGCGAACTGATCGAGCGGGTCGAGAACGAGGACGATCGCCGCGAACTCCGCCTGCGGCTGACGCGTAAGGGGCGCGCGCTCTATCACGAGCTGGTGCCGCGGCTGAAACGCAGGGAACAGCAGATCCTGTCCTGCCTGTCCGCATCAGAGCGCGACAATCTCGCGGAGGCGCTCGGCAAGATCGAGCGGCACCTCAATCTGATCCAGGCCAACCACGATCAGGAGGCTCCGCATCACGACGACCTGCCGGCGGCAAAGTCACGGGTCTCGGTCGGCTGACTTCGGCGGAGTGTGGCTCTGACGCGATCCGATCGCGATCGCGATCGTACGCTTGGAGTTTGTTCGGTTCTGGTTGCGCCAGAGCCGAAGCTCTCACTCGATGTTCGTCCCAGATCTTCTTGATGCGAACCGGGATCCATTTCGCTCGAAAACGCGACGAACTCGGCGTCAAAACGACATAAGCCCCGGCGCGAGCCGGGGCCTATTCGACAGATCAAGCGATCCGCGATCGATGATCAGTATTTCGCGACCAGCGCCGTGGGCGCGAAGCGATAGTTGAGGCCAACGGTCGAGATGAAACCGGTTTCCTTGACGTCGATGGTCGAGGTCGGCAGCGTGTAGCGCTCGTTACCCATGTCGAAATAGTTGGTCTCGGCGCGCACCGTCCAGTTCTTGCTCAGCGCGAACTCCGAACCGAACCCAATGGTCCAGCCGGCACGGTTGCGGCTGGCGCTTTCGCCGCAACCCGCCACGACGAGGAATGCCGGATTGGGAACCACCGGACCGGTGTTGCAGTTGGTGGTGACCTTGAGATCGCCGAAGGCGCCGCCGCCACGGACGTACCAGAGCGAGCGATCCCAGAACGCGTAGCCGAGCTTCGCAGTCGCGGTGCCCATCCAGCTCACATTGTTTTCACACGTGAAGAACACGCCATTCGGGCAGGGACGAGCGCCGTTGGCATTGGTCGCGAACAGGTTGCCTTCGACGCCGACCACCCACTTGCCGAACTGATGGTCGTAACCGATCTGGCCGCCGCCGATCGCGCCGGCGAAACGCGGATCGGTGCGCGTGCCGACCGGCTGGAATGTCCAGTCGGTCCGGCCATTCAGCGCGCCGAAGCTGCCGCCGATGAAGAAGCCGGTCCAGTTATAGGCCGAGCGGACCAGCACCGGAGCCTTCGCGGCCTTGGTGTAGAGCGGCGCAGCGACGATCGCGTCGGGCGCGAACTGGTAGCGGACGCCGCCGTTCAGGCTGTAGCCGTCGATATGATCACCCGTGCGATAGTCGGCACGGACGTAGCCGAGCAGGCCGGTGTTGACGAGCTGGCCGGCGACGCCGAGCCCGAATTGGCCGTAGGTGCCGAGGTTGGTGCTGGAGATCGTGCCGGTCGCCGACGGGATGCCGGTCGCGTTGAACGCCGCATCGCCGTTGAAAGTGGAAGTCACCGCCCCGCTGAATTCATGATAGACGCTCGCAATGGCGAAGGGCTGCCAGATCATGTTGCCGGATGCGATGCTGGTGCCGCCGCGCAAGCTGAGGCGACCGAGCGTGCTGTTGATATCGTCGACCTGCAACTGGCCGGGGAACGTGACGCCCGGCGTGAAGGTCGCGGGCAACACCAGCGAGCCGGTCACGTTGAGCGGATCGACCTTGACCTTCGAGACCACGATACCGGCCGAAGGCTCGATGAACCAGTTGTTCTCCAACGCGTGGTTGTAGCCGACGTTACCGGTGAAGGAGAGGCCACGGGCATCCAGCTTCTGGCTGAAGATACCGCCGACGATCGGATCACTCAGCGAGTTCTGATAGTAATCAAGGCGAACCTGGCCGTCGGCGAAGAAACCGCCTTTGGTGATCGCGACATAGACGCCCGCAAACGGCACCTGCAGCGTGTCCTCGAAAGTGCCGCCAAGCGGGTTGAGTGCACCGGCCGACGACTTGTCGCGGGACTTGGCGCCGAGATAGCCGACGGTCGAGCCGAGGTGCATATTCCAGCCGTTGTAGTTCAGAATCGAGGTATCCGCCCCGACCTGAACGCCAGCGAAGCTGAGCTTGTTCTCGTTGTTGCAGTTCACCGAGCCCGGCAATCCGACACCCCCGAGCGACACGTTGGAGGTCGTGCTGGTCGATTTGGTGGTGACTTCACCGCCGATCGCACGGGTCCAGACGCCGCCGCCTTCCTGATTCGGCGCCGGATTGCGCGGGGCGCTCACGAAGGCGGTCGATTGGGTGAGGAATGCCGTGTTGGCGGTGTTGATCGCCGAAACGAGCGAATTCACCGCACCGCCCGCGGCGAACGGCAAGAGCGCGCTCGGACTGAAATTGGTGCCCGGAATCACGGCGCCCGGAACGAAGCTGCCTGTGCCGGTACATTCGGCCAAGGCGCCGGTGGAAACGGAGGCGGCCATCGCGAAAGCGAAGCCTGCCAGAATTCGGGTCCGCGCGTGTTGCATACTTATCGATCCCCTATCGACTCAATCAGAAATCTAAAATGCGCCACGCGACATCAGCCCCAGCGCGTTGCTTGGCGTAATTTCTACGGCACCGAAATCAGAGCGAGCAAGGATCGCGGCTACGAGGAGGGGTGCAAACCCCGATAATTCCAAACCATGTGATCCTGCAGCAACAAATGTGACGTCGGTTACTATCCGGGTTGGTATGATCGTCCCGGCCTGTCAGTTCAGCGTGTTATCACCGGTAAACGGCGCTTCTGCGATTACTTGTAGGAAGCCGAGCGATTCGAACCAAATTTATGAACCGCTTGAACATATCGTGCCCAGCCGACGTCCAAGCCCGAGGGGAGATACGTCTGCCCTGCTCTTCCGGACAAGACCTCATCCCGGCGACTGAGTGACCAAGGTCACAGCGGGACGGGGCGCCAGGAGCAAAACTGATCACCAAGAGGCCGACCAGCCGCTCAGCAGCCGGGGCCAAATGGAGCTAACCATGATGATTCGACGCATGATCATTCGACTCAGCGATATCAGCCTGGCGCTCGCCGCCTTCGTTCTGGTGAGCGGCCTCGCTATCAACCCGAACGCGGCCCAGGCCGGTGAGGTCTCCGCGCAACAGATTCGCGATCAGCTCAAGGGCGCCAAGACCCGCAGCCTCAGCGGCGCCCGCGCGGCGGTAAGCCCGGAAGAACTCGCAACCGTCAAACGGATCAGCCAGACCCGCTCTGTCGGCGGGCGATCGGGAGCAAATGGCGGCAATCGCCGCCAAACGGCCCGCGATCGACCTCGAAATCAACTTCGACTACAATTCCGCGGCGCTGACGCCCCGTGCCGAACCGCAGCTCAAGAGTCTCGGCGACGCGCTCATCAGCAGCGATCTGAAGGATTCGATCGTCATGCTGGCGGGTCATACCGATGCCAAAGGTGGGGACGACTACAATCAAACCTTGTCGGAGCGCCGCGCCGAGTCCGTGAAGCGTTATTTGATAGATCGGTACAGTATCCGGCCGGACCACCTGGTCGCGGTCGGCTATGGCAAGAAGCAACTGAAGGACCCTTCCGATCCGCTCGGCGCCGAAAACCGGCGCGTCCAGATCGTCAACATGGTCGAGCACGACGAAGCGACGAAGTGAAGTCATCAGCCGGGCGGTGGACGAGGCCGCCCGCGCTACCTGGCGTCGACAATTGATCGGACGTCGGGTCGGCGATAGGATAGGCTGGTCAGCACGTGCTTTTGAAACGGTTGGAACGTCCACCCAACTCGCTTTCCTTTCTTGTCAGGAAGTCGCTGCGGCGAACGACCCGGGAAAAACGATGTTCGAGCGTCTCGGTCCGATTGGGGCGAAGATCGGCGCAGCCATCCTGGCGGTGGTGATGTCGTCCGGTCTCGCGTTCGCGGACGGCAAGCGCGTCGCGATGGTGGTCGGGAACTCGACCTATCAGAACGTTCCGCAGCTACCAAACCCGTCGCGTGACGCGAACGCGGTCGCGCAGATGTTCAAGGGCGCCGGCTTTGATGTGACTTTGGTGGTCAACGTCGGCAATCTGGATTTCAAGCGCGCGATCCGCAAATTCGAGGCCGACGCCGATCAGGCCGACATCGCCGTCATCTATTATGCAGGGCACGGCATCGAGATCAGCGGCAGCAATTACCTGATCCCGGTCGATGCCCGGCTCGCCAGCGACCGCGACGCCGAGGACGAGGCGATCCCGCTCGATCGCATGGTATCGTCGGCCGATGGCGCGCAGCGGCTGCGCGTAGTGATTCTCGACGCCTGCCGCGACAACCCGTTCACAGTAAGGATGCGCCGCGAGCGCAAAGTTGCGAACCGCGCTGTCAGCTCTGGCCTCGGCAAGGTCGAGCCGACCAGTACAGACACGCTGATCGCCTATGCGGCGAAGGCCGGCTCGACCGCCGAAGACGGCCAGGGCGACCATAGTCCTTTCACGTCCGCCATTCTCAAGAACCTCACCGTGCCCGGGCTGGACATCCGGTTGGCGTTCGGCCGCGTCCGCGACGAGGTAATGAAGTCGACCGGCAACAAGCAGGAGCCGTTCGTGTACGGCTCGCTCGGTGGCGGCAATGTCTCGCTGGTGGCGGCGCCGGCGGTGACGCAGGAAGCCCATGCGAACGACGTCAAGGCGGACTACGACTTGGTCGCCAAGATTGGGTCCCGCCGCGCCTGGGAAGTGTTCCTCAGCACCTACAAGACCGGCTTCTATGCCGATCTGGCCCGCGCCCAGATCGCGAGCCTGACCGATCAGGCTCCTAAGAGCGAGCCGTCGTCGGCCGCCGGCAACGTCAAGACGGCGGCGGTCGAGCCGAGCACGATGGCGCCGGGGCGCGAGGCCAACTCCAAGGAAGCGCTGGATTGGGACCGGGTAAAGGATAGCAACGACATCTCGGCGTTGCAGAAGTTCATCAAGCGCTATCCGGATTCGCCGCTGTCGATCACCGCGCAGACCCGGGTCGATCTGTTGCAGCGGATTGCGCGCGAGCGTGACGACCGTGCGCGCGCCGAGCGCGACGCCGCCGCAAAGGCCGCGGAACTGGCCAAGCAGCAGGCCGCCCAGAAGAAAGTCGAGGAAGCCGCCGTTCGGAAGCGCGAGGACGACGAACGCCGCGCGCAGAAGGCCGAGGTCGACGCCAAGGCCAAGGCGGACGAAGCCGAACGCAAGGCAGCCGAGGCAAAACGCAAGGCAGAGGATGCCGACCGCCAGAAGACCGCGGCGGAAGCCGCAGCGCTTCGCGCCGAAAGCGAGCGGCGAACCAGGCTAGCCGAAGACGAGCGGCGCAAGGCGGCGGAAGCGACCATCCAGGAAACCGTCTGCAAGGATCAGCAGGCCAAGTTCGACGACCTCAACGGCAAGAGCAGCGCGACTTCCGCGCTCGACGACATGAAGACCTTCGCCAAATCGATTACCTGCAGCCGGCTGCAGCCGATGGTCGCCACGGCGATCGATCGCCTCAAGCTGGAAGCGGACAAGCGTGCCGCGGCGATGCCGAATTCGCCGCAACTCGTCCGCTCGGCACAAAGCGAATTGACGCGTATCGGATGCCTGACCGAGAAGCCCAGTGGCGAGCTCGGCGCCGCGACCAAATCTGCGTTGAGCCGCTATTTGAGCATCAAGGGGCGCTCGTCGGACGACGCGAGCGTGACCGAGGATCTGGTATCCGATCTCGGCAAGCAATCCGGCCGTGTTTGCCCGATCGAGTGCAAATCGGGGCAAATCGCCAAGGGTGAGAGCTGCATCGCGAGCGAGAAGTCCGAGGAGCCGAAAGCGGCGACCCGGCGTCCGCGCGACGACGATGCGGACGAGCCCGCGACACGCCGCAAGCCGGCGCGCCGCGAAGCACAGCAGGAGCGCCGCCCGTCCCGTCCCGAGCCGCGCGCGCGCCAGCAGGCATCGTCGCGGCCGAGCGGCGGCGGTCACGGTGGCGGCGCCGCGATGATCGGCGTCGGCTTCTGAGCGCCGATCGCGATCATCCGGCGCGACGCCGGACGAATGATGATACTCAAGGCCGCCGTTGTGGCGGCCGATCGCGGCGTGTGTCGCCGGGAACAGATGACGAGGTGATCGATGGCCTATTCTCTACACCTGACGCGACGGACCATCACTGCGGCCGGCTTCGTGGCGGCGCTCGCGGTCACGCAGGTTTCCGCCACGCAAGGCGCTGTCGCGAGCAACGAAACGATCGCCGCTCCGGTGAGCCTCGGCACGCTGGCGCAGGGCGTCGCCACGTCGAACACCGAAGCAGCCAACACGGCGACCGGCAGCAGGGACGCGCCCGCAAAGTCCGAGCCGGTATCAGCCAGTTCGGCGCCAAGCGCCACAACACCGGCTGGGACCGCAGGCGCTTCGGCTTCGACCGCGAAAGCGTCGGCCGCGCCTGCCAAGCGCACGAGTGTCGCCACGGCCCCGCGAAACGTCCGCCGCGTGGACAGCGGCGATGCGCGCTGCGGCAGCTGGTGCCGACGTGACTTCGTCCTGATGCTTGGCATCGGATACTGAACGCCGAATCTCCGCACCGGCAGCGTCAGCGCCTTGAATGAAGGTTGGCCTGCATCATTCGACGGCTCGCGAGGCGCTCGTGTTCCACGATCCGCGATCGCGACGACTACATGATGCCTGCCGTCCCTGGCGCACTCGTCATGGCAACGAAAGCCGACGTCGCGGCTGATTGACAGTGGCGACCCGCGCGGTTTGATAATATGAAGATCGTTGATTGAAGTCAGGTCGCCGTCCCGGCCCCGTCTGGATCGGCGCCCCATCTCAGGACTGGCGCCGAATGAATATCCGCATTGCGTTGTTCGTACTCCTCACTTTGCTGATGGCGCCGGCAACCCGATCGCAGGCCGATGATGCGCGCGGCGCGCGCGTCGCGCTGGTGATCGGCAACGCCAAATATCCCGACGCCGAGAAGCCGTTGACTCAGCCGGTGAACGATGCGCGCGATCTGGCCGACGAGTTGAAGCGCGACGGCTTCGACGTCGACGCCGGCGAGAATCTCAACGGAGACGCGATGCGGCGCGCCTTCGATCGTCTGTACAATCGTGTCAAGCCGGGATCGGTGGCGTTGGTGTTCTTCAGCGGCTTCGGCATCCAGTCCGGACGGCAGAGCTACATGATTCCGGTCGATGCCCAGATCTGGACCGAGCCGGACGTCCGCCGCGACGGCATCAGCCTCGAGACCGTGCTCGGGGAACTGAACAGCCGCGGAGCAACCGTCAAGATCGCGTTGATCGACGCCTCGCGGCGCAATCCGTTCGAGCGCCGGTTTCGTAGCTTCTCGGCGGGCCTCGCCCCGATCATCGCACCCGGCGGCTCGCTGGTGATGTACTCCGCCGCGTTGAGTTCGGTGGTCAGTGACAATGGCGGCGACCACAGCCTGTTCGTCAGCGAACTGCTCAAGGAAATCCGCGTTCCCGGCCTCGGGGCCGAGGAAGCACTCAATCGCACCCGGGTCGGCGTCACGCGGGCGTCGCGCAGCGAACAGGTGCCGTGGATTTCGTCGTCGCTGGCGGAAGACTTCTCCTTCGTGCCCAGTTCCAAGACCGCTGCGGCCGATACCTCCAAGGCAAATCCCGTTGTCGATCGCACGCCGCCGGAACCGGCGGCGAAAGCCAACCCTGCTCCGGTCGATACCAAGCCCGCCGTGGCGGTTAGTCCGCCCGTGGCGAAGCCTTCCGCCACCGTCACCAAGTCTGCTCCGACGGCCGCCGCCGAACCTGACAAGCCCGCTGAACTGGCCAAGCAGATCGAACTTCCGAAGCCGATCGATGTGCCGAAGGAGCTCGCCAAGGAACTCGGCTCGATCACAGCTGAACCGGTCTCCGGTGACGCCGGGCAGGACAACGAGAAGGTGAAGCTGTCGCTGCGGGACGATCCGACCGTCCAGAGCCTGAGTAACCGGATCGAGGAAAACCCGGCCGACGCCAATGCGCTGTACCGGCGCGGTCAGGTCTACGCCAGCAAGGGCGCCTACTGGTCAGCGATCAAGGATTTTGACGACACGATCCGGCTCAACCCGAGGGATGTCGAGGCCTACAACAATCGCTGCTTCGTGCGCACCATCGTCAATGAACTGACCGCAGCGCTCAAGGACTGCAATGAAGCACTGCGTTTGCGCCCCAATTTCGTCGATGCGCTCGACAGCCGGGGGCTGCTCAATCTCAAGAACGGCCAGAACAAGAATGCGATCGCGGATTTCGACGCGGCGCTGAAGATCAATCCGCGGCTCACTTCGTCGCTGTACGGACGGGGACTCGCCCGTCTGCGCTCCGGGATGAAGTCCGAAGGGGAAATCGACATCACAACCGCCAAGGGATTGGACCCGAATATAGTGAAGGAGTTCGCTGGCTACGGGGTGCGCTGATACAGCTTCGCGACCGCTTCGACGCCGCATTGAACCTCCGCCGCCCTCGAAGCGACGATGAGTCGAGACGGCTTTTCGGAGACTTCGCAACCTTGTTGCTTGTTGCACAAACGCCCGAGGGCGTGGGGGGTATCACAATGTCGAACACATCCAGCCTCAACTTCATCCGCGCCATCGTCGGTATCAGCGCAGCATTGTCTTTCGGGACCGGCATGGCGCTGGCCGCCGACGATGCGACCGAGGATCAGATCCTCCGGGCGTTGGCGCCGAAGAAACCGCTGACCCGCAGCCTCTCCGCGTCGCGACCGGCGGCCGATCCCGCCGAGCGGCAATTCGTCGACACGTTGCGCAACCGCACCACCCGGTCGCTGTCGTCAGGCGAGCGTGAGCAGATCGCAACACTGGCGAAGGACAAGCCGAACATCGATCTCGAGATCACCTTCGACTACAATTCCGCAAATATCAGCCGCAAGGCCGAGCCGGCGGTCGACGCGCTCGGCAAGGCGCTGTCCAATCCGGACCTCAAGGGATCGACCTTTGTGGTTGCGGGCCACACCGACAGCATTGGCGGCGACGCATATAATCAGGATCTGTCCGAACGCCGCGCTGACACGATCAAACGTGTACTCGTCGAAAAATATGGGATCGCCGGCAGTGATCTCGTTACCGTCGGCTATGGTGAGAACAAGCCGAAGGATGCGGTGCGTCCCGCCGATCCGTCCAACCGGCGCGTGCAGGTGGTCAACATGACCAGCCAGACCACCGCCTCCAAGTGATACCGAAGAAATTGTTCGGCGCCCACGCGTATCAGCATTTCGGCGCTCCGCCATTCGCGGGGCGCTTTTGCTCTTTTGCCAATTCATCACCGTGTGTAGATTGCCGCACGCGGCAGCGCACCGAAGGTTTTGTTTTCAGTGTTCGTTGATTCGAATTCGCTGAACAACCGAACTGGTGAAGCGAACATCCGAATCGAGACCTGATTGAGTACGCTCATGACCAAGGTGTGGATCGAGCTAACCGCCCTGTCCCGCGTCACGACCACCATCGTTTCGGCCAGAACGCGCTTGGCGCGCGTTCGGATTGCGGCCCTCAATGGCGCAGCTTTTGGCTTGGCGATCGTTGGGTTCGCCGACTCCCTTGTCGCCGCCGAAAAAGCCGAGCCTGCACCGTCCGGCGTGCAGGTCACCGTCGCCAAGGCGACCAACGCCTGCTTCTCAGACATGGTGCGGATCACCGGCTTCGTGGTTCCGCGCAAGGAAGCGGTGGTGATCGCCGACAGCGACGGCAAGGTGACCGATGTGCTGGTGCGCGAGGGCGATGTCGTCACCGACAACCAGGAGCTGGTGCGCATCATCGGCGCGACCGGGCCGAAATCGCTGCGCGCGCCGGCCGCGGGACTGATCACCGAACTGCGCACCATCGCCGGCGCGCCGGCTTCGCCGCTGGCGGGTCCGGTAGCGCGGATCGCCGTCAACAACGAACTCGAGATCGAAGCCGAGGTGCCGAGCATCCACGCGCTCAAGGTCGCGCCCGGCGCCCCGGCGCGCATCGGCCGGGACGACGGTTCGGATCTGGCCGGCAAGGTGCGGTTGATGGCGCCGCAGATCGACCGCAAAACCCAGCTCGGCAAGGTCCGGCTGTCGGTCACCAATTCGCCTTCGCTCAAGGTCGGCATGTTCGTCCGGGCGACGATCGATGCGCGGCGGAGCTGCGGCGTGGCGATCCCGCGGCAGGCGATCGATCACCTCAAGGTGCAAGTCGTGAAGGGCAACACCGTCGAGACCCGCAAGGTCAAGGTCGGTCTGGTGTCCGATAGCAGCATCGAGATCCTCGAGGGCGTGCGCGAGGGCGAGGTTGTCGTCGCCGATGCCGGCACCTCGTTGCACGACGGCGACCTGATCAAGCCGATCTTCCAGGACGAATTCGACCGATCGCGAGTACGCTAATGGGCCTCAACGTCTCCTCCTGGTCGATCCGGCATCCGCTGCCCTCGATCGTGTTTTCGATCATCCTGCTCGCGCTGGGCTGGATCAGCTTCACCAAGCTCGCGGTCACGCGGCTGCCGAGCGCCGACATTCCGGTGATCTCGGTCGCGGTGGCGCAGTTCGGCGCCGCGCCGGCCGAGCTGGAAGCACAGGTCACCAAAACGATCGAGGACGGCGTGTCCGGCGTCGAGGGCGTCCGGCACATCGCCTCGTCGGTCACCGACGGCCTCTCGGTCACCACGATTCAATTCGCGCTCGAAACCAATACCGACCGCGCGCTGAACGACGTCAAGGACGCCATCACCCGGGTCCGCAGCAACCTGCCGCAGAACGTCACCGAACCGCTGATCCAGCGCGTCGACGTGATCGGGCTGCCGATCGTCACCTACGCCGCGATCTCGCCGGGCAAGACGCCCGAGCAGCTCTCCTGGTTCGTCGACGACGTGGTCAAGCGCGCGCTGCAGGGCGTGCGCGGGGTGGCGCAGGTCGAGCGCATCGGCGGCGTCGAGCGCGAAATTCTGGTGTCGCTCGATCCCGACCGGCTCAAGGCCGCGGGCCTCACCGCGCTCGACGTGTCGCGGCGGCTGCGCGGCACCAATGTCGACCTCGCCGGCGGCCGCGCCGAGATCGGCAAGAACGACCAGGCGATCCGCACGCTGGCCGGCGCCAAGACGTTGAACGATCTCGCCGGCACCATGATCAGCCTGTCGTCGGGCGGCGAAATCCGACTCGACGACCTCGGCACCGTCACCGACACCATCGCCGACCGCCGCACCTTCGCCCGCGTCAATGGCGAGCCGGTGGTCGCGCTCGGCATCAAGCGCTCCAAGGGCGCCAGCGACGTCGTGGTCGCGAGCGCAGTGCAGAAGCGGATCGACGCGCTGAAGGCGGCGCATCCGGATGTCGACCTCAAGCTGATCGACACCTCGGTCGATTACACCAAGGGCAATTATGAGGCCGCGATCTCGACGCTGTTCGAGGGCGCGATCCTCGCGGTGATCGTGGTGTTCCTGTTCCTGCGCGACATCCGCGCCACCGTCATCGCCGCGATCTCGCTGCCGCTGTCGATCTTCCCGGCGTTCTGGGCGATGGACATGCTGGGCTTCTCGCTGAACCTGGTCAGCTTCCTCGCCATCACGCTGTCGACGGGTATCCTCGTCGACGACGCCATCGTCGAGATCGAGAACATCGTCCGCCACATGCGGATGGGCAAATCGCCCTACCAGGCGGCGATCGAAGCCGCCGACGAGATCGGCCTCGCGGTGATCGCGATCAGCCTCACCATCATCGCGATCTTCGCGCCGGCCAGCTTCATGTCCGGCATCGCCGGGCAATTCTTCAAGCAGTTCGGCATCACCGTCTCGGTGCAGGTGTTCTTCTCGCTGCTGGCGGCGCGCTTCGTCACGCCTGTGCTCGCCGCCTATTTCCTCAAGCACGTCCCGCATGAGGAGAAGCCGCCGGGCCGAATCCTGCGGGGCTACACCCGGATGGTGACGTGGTCCGTGAAGCACTATTATCTCACGGTGCTGATCGGGCTCGGGGTGTTCGCGGCGTCGATCTGGAGCATCGTGCTGCTGCCGCAGGGCTTCCTGCCGGCGCAGGACACCTCGCGTTCGGTGATGGCGATGGAGCTGCCGCCCGGCACCCAGATCGGGACCACCGAGAAGATCACCGAAACCGTCGTGACGATGCTGCGCAAGCGGCCTGAAGTCCGCAGCGTGTTCGTCGATGGCGGCCGGGTGCCGCCGGGCATCCACGAGGTGCGCCGCGCCTCGCTGATCATCAACTACACGTCGAAGGGCGATCGCAAGATCACCCAGCGCGAACTCGAACTCGCGATCAGCAAGGATCTCGATCAGGTCCCCGACATCCGCTACTGGTTCCTCGACGAGAACGGCCTGCGCGCGATCTCGCTGGTGGTGACCGGCGCCGACAGCAACATCGTCAACAACGTCGCCCAGGAACTGGCGGCGCAGATGAAGCGCATCCCGATCCTCTCCAACGTGATCTCGGAGACTTCGCTCGATCGCCCCGAACTGCGAATCCTGCCGCGCGCCGATCTCGCCGCCCGGCTCGGCGTCTCGACCGAAAGCCTGTCGGAGACGATCCGCGTCGCCACCATCGGCGACGTCGGCCCGGCGCTCGCCAAATTCGACGCCGGTGATCGGCTGGTGCCGATCCGGGTCCAGCTCGAGGACGGCGCTCGCGGCGATCTCAGCGTGCTCGAACAGCTCCAGGTGCCAATCTATGGCGGCCGAGGCTCGGTGCCGCTGTCGGTGGTCGCCGACGTCAAGTTCGACCAGGGACCGACCAGCATCAATCGCTACGACCGCGAGCGCCAGGCGACGGTGGCCGCGGACCTCGTCGGCAATGCCGCGCTCGGCGACGCCCAGAAGCGCATCAACGATCTGCCGGTGATGAAGTCGCTGCCGAAGGGGGTCCGGGTCAGCCCGTCCGGCGACGCGGAAAGCCTGAACGAACTTTCGGACGGCTTCGCCACCGCGATCAGCGCCGGGCTGATGATGGTCTATGCGGTGCTGGTGCTGCTGTTCGGCACCTTCCTGCAACCGATCACCATCCTGTTCTCGCTGCCGCTGTCGATCGGCGGCGCGATCGGCGCACTGCTGATCACCGGCAAGCAGCTCACCACGCCGGTGTGGATCGGCATCCTGATGCTGATGGGCATCGTCACCAAGAATGCGATCATGCTGGTCGAGTTCGCTCTGGAGTCGATCCGCGACGGCAAGAATCGCGAAGAGGCGATGATCGACGCCGGCCAGAAGCGCGCCCGGCCGATCGTGATGACGACCATCGCGATGGTCGCCGGCATGATCCCGAGCGCGCTGGCGTTCGGCGCCGGCGGCGAATTCCGCTCGCCGATGGCGCTCGCCGTGATCGGCGGCCTGATCTTCTCGACGGTGCTGTCGCTGATCTTCGTGCCGGCGATGTTCATGATGATGGACGATGTCGGCCGGGTGTCCTGGAGCCTCGGCAAACGCCTGCTCAGCCATCATCACGACGACGACGGCGACCCGAAGCCACGCCCGCCGGCAGCAACGCCCACTGCCGCGCCCGCAACCGCGACGCCGTCGAGCCCGGCGCCGGAGAAGGGCTTCTCGTTCTGGCGGAGCAAATAGACGGACGGAGAGTTCGGTCATTCCGAACCGAGGATGACGACTGCGGCTGCTACGCCCTCGCGTAGGATGGCGCTGCGTGTGCGGATAGGCTGGCACGCAAACGATCTTCAAATTTCAAACAGCCAAATGATTGCAGACATGGGATCGCGTTTCCGCGACGCATCTGCGCCCGGGCTTTGCGAGGAACGTTCCGCCCTCTCGAAGAAGAGGGCGTGCGGAACGCCGGACGCACGACGCGTCCGCGGCCTCGTGTGCATAGTAAAAAAGCACACGAGCGTAGTCACCACGGTCA
>NZ_FODT01000008.1 GCF_900110435.1 Rhodopseudomonas pseudopalustris | reverse complement strand
GCCGGGGAGAGCACGACATAAGCCGTTAACACCATCGCGTGCGGAACGCCGGACGATGTTCGGCGTGACCGTGGTGACTAACTCGTGTGCTTTTTTACTATGCACACGAGGCCGCGGACGCGTCGTGCGTCCGGCGTTCCGCACGCCCTCTTGTTCGAGAGGGCGGAACGAACCTCGCAAAGCCCGGGCGCAGATGCGCCGCGGAAACGCGATCCCATGTCTGCAATCACGGGGCTGTTTGAAATCTGAAGATCGTTTGCGCGCGAGCCGATCCGCAACGCGCGCGTTCGTCGCTCAGATCGGCTTGCCCGCATAGGGCATCGAGGCTGTCAGTCCGCCGTCGACCGGGAACGCCTGGCCGTGGACGTAGGAGGCCTCGTCGCTGAGCAGGAACAGGCCCATGGTGGCGAGCTCGTGCGGCTGGCCGGCGCGCTTCAGCGGGTTGAGCTGGCCGATCTTGTGGTCGGTGCCGCGGGCGCGGGCGCCGTCGAACACCGGTTTGGTCATGCCGGTCTCGATCAGGCCGGGACACACCGCGTTGATGCGCACGCCGGTGCCCGATAGCGAATAGGCGGTGGTCTGCACCAGGCTGATGACGCCGGCCTTGGAGGCCGCATAGGGGTGGCCGGACGCGCCGCTCTTCAGACCCGCGACGGAGGCCGTGCACAGAATGGCGCCATGGCCCTGTTTGATCAGGTGCGGCGTCGCATATTTGATCGCGAGGAACGGCCCGATCAGATTGATGCGCAGGATGTCCTGCCAGTGCTCGACGGTCTGGTCGGCGAGCGGCACCAGGCCGCCGCTGACGCCGGCATTGGCCCAGATCGCATCGAGCTTGCCGTAAGATGCGATCGCCTTCGCGATGAACGCCTTGACGTCATCCTCCGACCCCGCATCCGCCGTCACCGCTTCCGCCGTGCCGCCGGCCTTGCGCACCTGCTCGACGGTCTCGTGCACGCCGTCGGTGCGATCGACCGCGATCAGTCTTGCACCTTCCTGCGTGAACAGCAGCGAGGCCGCGCGGCCGATGCCGCTGCCGGCGCCGGTGATGATGACGGATTTGCCTGCGAGGCGGCCCATGCGTTGCTCCCTGATGATCGTGCGGCGTTTGCCGCTTGACGGAATTCGGCCGATCGATTGAACGGTCCGCATCGCGCACGGACACACAAGTGACTTGAGGCGATGCGAGCTCTGACGTACAGCGACTTGAAACGGGAATGAAGGATTTTCTGCATGTCGAACGCGCCGCCTTCCGCCGATGAAAAACCCTTCGTCGCCCAGCACTCCGTTCCTGCGGGCGTCGTCGCGACGCGATGGTGGTGGGTGCGGCACGCGCCGGTGCGCAGCGACGGCGGCAATATCTACGGCCAGAGCGATATCGACTGCGACTGCAGCGACAGAGTGGTGTTCGATGCTGTCAGCCGGGTGCTGCCGCGCAATGCGGTGTGGTACGCGAGCAAGCTGAAGCGCACGCATATGACCGCCGACGCGATCTTCGCAGCCGGCTTTCCGCGGCCGTCGACGATCACCCACGACGCCGACCTGAACGAGCAACATCTCGGCGACTGGCAGGGTGCCAACCGCGTTGCGTTCTTCGCCAATCTGCCGATCAATCTCTCGACCTTCTGGTTCGCGCCGATCGACGAGCGCTCGCCGAACGGTGAGAGCTTCATGGATCTCTACGAGCGCACCAAGCGGGCGATCGTGCGGATCACCGCGGCGCATCCCGGCCAGGATATCGTCGCGGTCGCGCATGGCGGCACGATCAAGGCGGCGATCGGCGTGGCGTTGCGCGATCAGCCGGAGCGCGGGCTCGCTTTCACCGTCGACAATTGTTCGATCACGCGGCTCGACCACATGGCCTCCGACGGCCAGGAGGGCTGGCGGATTCCGATGGTCAATCAGCAGCCGTGGATCGCCGACGCCTCGCACGCCGCGATGCATCAGCCGGCCGGACCCGAAGTCGCCACCCCGACCAAGCTCGCCTAGCCGTCATTGCGAGCCGCGAGGCGACGACGCACTCCGTCGACACCGCGCACGCCGCTCGGGATTGCTTCGCTCCGCTGGCAATGACGCACCATCAATCACCAACATATCGGGAGAAACACATGACGTTGTTCGATCTGACCGGAAAAGTCGCGGTGATCACCGGCTCGTCGCGCGGCATCGGCCGCGCCATCGCCGAGCGGATGGCCGAGCACGGCGCCAAGGTGGTGATCTCGTCGCGCAAGCAGGACGCCTGCGACGAGGTCGCCAAGGCGATCAACAATCAGCGCGGGGCAGGGACCGCGCTGGCGATCGCCGCCAACATCTCCAGCAAGACGGATCTCGAGCGCCTCGCCAATGAAGCGACGGCCGCGTTCGGCAGGATCGACGCGCTGGTCTGCAACGCGGCGTCGAACCCGTATTATGGACCGCAGGCGAACATCAGCGACGATCAGTTCCGCAAGATTCTCGACAACAACATCGTCGCCAATCATTGGCTGATCAGCGTCGTCGCGCCACAGATGATCGCGCGCAAGGACGGCTCGATCACCATCGTCTCCTCGATCGGCGGCCTGAAGGGCTCCACCGTGATCGGCGCCTATTGCATCTCCAAGGCCGCCGACATGCAGCTCGCGCGCAACCTCGCCTGCGAATACGGCCCGCACAACATCCGTGTGAACTGTATTGCGCCCGGCCTGATCAAGACCGATTTCGCCCGTGCGCTCTGGGAAAATCCCGAGACGCTGAAGGCCTCGACCGCGCGCTCGCCGCTGCAGCGGATCGGCGAACCCGACGAAATCGCCGGCGCCGCGGTGTTCCTCGCCTCCGCAGCGGGCAGCTTCACGACCGGCCAGACATTGGTGATCGACGGCGGCGCGACGATCAGCTGAGGCGTTCCTCCTCGCCACGCAACGTCATTCCGGGATGCGCGCCGCTGGCGCGCAGACCCGGAATCCCGAAGTTGTGGGGGGAGCGTCGCAGAACAGCTCGGGATTCCGGGTTCGCTCGCTTGCGCGAGCGCCCCGGAATGACGAACTCGTAGTAATCACTCCACCGCCGCGTACACCAGATTGCGGAGCAGCGTGCGAAAATACTCGCGCTGGCCCGGGCCCTGCGACATGAACACCGCGAACAGGTCCTCTGCCGGATCGATCCAGAAGAACGTCCCGGCGATGCCGCTCCAATAGAACTGGCCGACCGAGCCGGGGAACGGCGCAATGCCCGGCTCGGTGCGCACCGCAAAGCCGAGCCCGAAGCCGTGGCCCGGCGGCAGGATGTAGTTGTCCGGCGGAATGTGCGCGGCGAGGTGATTGCTCGCCATCAACTGCAGCGTCTTGCGACCGATGATGCGGGCGCCGTCGAGCGAGCCGCCACTCAGCAGCATCTGGCAGAATCGCGCGTAGTCCATCGTGGTCGATACCAGCCCGCCGCCGCCGGATTCCATCGCCGGCTTCTCCAGCATGTCGAACAGCGCCACCGGATCGCCGGTCCACGGATCGGTCGGGAAGGCTTGGGCGAGACGGCCCTTGTTCGCGGCGTCGGTGTGGAACGCCGTTTCGGCCATCTGCAGCGGCGCGAGAATCCGCTCGTTCAGGAACGCGCCGAGCGTCTTGCCGGAGATGACTTCGATGACGCGCCCGAGAATGTCGGTGGAGCGGCTGTAGTTCCACCCGGCGCCCGGCTGACACACCAGCGGCATCGCTGCAATCAGGCTGGCGTGCTCCTCGTTGGTGATCTTGCGGCTGCGGACCCGGGACTCGCGATACATCTTCTGGATCGGGCCGTCGCTGACGTGATCATAGGTGATGCCGGAGGTGTGGCGGAGCAAATCCTGAATGGTAATCGGCCGCACCAGCGGCACCAGATCGAGCTTTCCCTGCTCGACGACACCGACGTTGGTGTTTTCGAACTCCGGAATGAATTTCTGCAGCGGATCGTCGAGCTGCAGGTGGCCGTCCTCGACGAGCTGCATGATCCCGACCGAGACGATCGGCTTGGTCATCGAGAAGATCCGGAACAGGCTGTCCCGACGCATCGGCGCCTCCAGGCCGGGCGCCTGCCGGCCGAGCGCCTCGAACCAGCCGATATGACCGCGACGTGACACCAGCACCGTGACGCCGGGAATGCTGCCCTTGTCGATCTCGCGCTGGAAGGCGTCGGACATCGCCTGCAGGCGGGCGGAGGACAGCCCGATCGTCTCCGGCTTGGCCTGTGCGAGCGGCGGTGTCTGCGCGGCTGGGGCGGGTTTGGCGGCGGCGTGCGCGGTCATGGCGTCTCCCGATTGATCTTTGCGTACGAGGCCTTACATGGCTTCCATGCGGCCTTTCTCGAAACGGCGCAGCGAGATTGGACCAGAACTTCCAGCTTGAACAGGGTGCTTTTCCGCAGTAACCAGCCGCGGGCTTCGCCGCATAGTGTGCTGCGCCGACAAGGATGGACATCGATGGCCAAAGCAAAGTTTGAACGAAACAAGCCGCATTGCAACATCGGGACGATCGGTCACGTCGACCATGGCAAGACGTCGCTGACGGCGGCGATCACCAAGGTTCTGGCGGAGACGGGCGGCGCGACGTTCACGGCGTATGACCAGATCGACAAGGCGCCGGAAGAGAAGGCGCGTGGCATCACGATCTCGACGGCTCACGTCGAGTACGAGACGACCAATCGCCACTACGCGCATGTCGACTGCCCCGGCCACGCCGACTACGTGAAGAACATGATCACCGGTGCGGCGCAGATGGACGGCGCGATCCTGGTGGTTTCGGCGGCTGACGGCCCGATGCCGCAGACCCGCGAGCACATCCTTCTGGCGCGCCAGGTCGGCGTTCCTGCGCTGGTGGTGTTCCTGAACAAGTGCGACATGGTCGACGATCCGGAACTGCTCGAGCTGGTCGAGATGGAAGTCCGCGAGCTGCTGTCGAAGTACGACTTCCCGGGCGACGACATTCCGATCGTCAAGGGCTCGGCGCTCGCCGCGCTCGAGAACTCGGATGCGAAGCTCGGCCATGACGCGATCCTGGAGCTGATGAAGGCGGTCGACGCCTACATTCCGCAGCCGGAGCGTCCGATCGACCAGCCGTTCCTGATGCCGGTGGAAGACGTGTTCTCGATCTCGGGCCGCGGCACCGTGGTGACCGGTCGCGTCGAGCGCGGCATCGTCAAGGTCGGCGAGGAAATCGAGATCGTCGGCATCCGCGACACGCAGAAGACCACCTGCACCGGCGTCGAAATGTTCCGCAAGCTGCTCGATCAGGGCCAGGCCGGCGACAACATCGGCTGCCTGCTGCGCGGCACCAAGCGTGAGGACGTCGAGCGCGGCCAGGTGCTGTGCAAGCCGGGTTCGGTGAAGCCGCACACCAAGTTCAAGGCCGAGGCCTACATCCTGACCAAGGAGGAGGGCGGTCGTCATACTCCGTTCTTCACCAACTACCGTCCGCAGTTCTACTTCCGCACCACCGACGTGACCGGTGTGGTTCATCTGCCGGAAGGCACCGAGATGGTGATGCCGGGCGACAACATCGCGATGGAAGTGCACCTGATCGTGCCGATCGCGATGGAAGAGAAGCTGCGCTTCGCCATCCGCGAAGGCGGCCGCACCGTCGGCGCCGGCGTCGTCGCTTCGATCATCGAGTAAGATCCATCGCCACCGCAATGCGAGGGCCGCGAGCGCAAATTGTCGCGCTCGCGGCCCTTCTGCTTTTCGGGGCAGGGTTCGCGACGCCGGTCGCGGCGGCCTGTCTCGATCGGCCGCCGTGCAAGGGCTGCGGCTGCAAGGGCGGTCCGGGCTATCGCGGGCCGGAGGGGACCTGCGTCGGCTTCAGGGAACTGGATCGGGTCTGTGGAAAACCGCCGACGCGCTGCGTCTTCGAGAACGCGCCGGGCACGGGCGCCAACAAGGACTGCGCTTTGGTTCCGCGTGCGAGCCAAAAAGTGACCCAGCCGCTCCCATAGACCAAAGCCTTAGCGCGTATCCCACTTGCCAGCAGGGCACTGCTTATGCTTCAAACGCGCCAACCGACGGCGACGTCGGCGTAGGAGTGTAGCTCAATTGGTAGAGCACCGGTCTCCAAAACCGGGGGTCGCAGGTTCGAGCCCTGCCACTCCTGCCAGCCGACCCTCGATAGATCCCGCCAGCCGATTGTAATATCTTGGATTTCCGTCCGCGTCCCGGCGACGCGGAAGGTGTTTTCCGGGACGCCCCGGAGCCCGGCCAGCTTGACGTTTCAGCGGACTCGCCATAAAAGGCGTCACTCGCTGCCGGCCCGCTTCGACGGATTTCCGGCGCGGCTTTGATTTCCCGAAAACAGGGCCCGGTTGGCGGCTCATCCTTGGCGAAGGGGTTCCTTGGCACAGGTTGGGCGCAACAGGGCTGTTCGGATTTCTGAAACAACCACATTCGACTGATCTGGATCACACGATGGCTTTCAGCCCGTTCAAATTCCTGCAGGAAGTGCGGAGCGAAACCGCCAAGGTGACCTGGCCTTCGCGCCGCGAGGTCACCATCACCACGATCATGGTGTTCGTGATGGTGGCGCTCGCCTCGATCTTCTTCTTCGTCGCCGACCAGGTGATCAGGGTTCTGATCACCTTCGTGCTCGGCGTTTAATGGCAGGCCCCTCAACATGAGCATGCGCTGGTACATCGTCCACGCCTATTCGAACTTTGAAAAGAAGGTCTCCGAATCGATTCGGGAGCAGGCCAAGCAGCGCGGCCTGGAGGACCTGTTCGAGCAGGTGCTGGTGCCGACCGAGAAGGTCACCGAGGTCCGCCGCGGTCGCAAGGTCGACGCCGAGCGCAAATTCTTCCCGGGCTACGTCCTGGTGAAGATGAACCTCACCGACGAAGCGTTTCATCTGATCAAGAACACCCCGAAGGTCACCGGATTCCTCGGCGCCGAGAACAAGCCGATGCCGATCTCGGAATCCGAGGCGATGCGCATCCTGCATCAGGTGCAGGAAGGCGTTGAACGTCCGAAGCCCTCGGTGTCGTTCGAAATCGGCGAGAACGTCCGCGTCGCCGACGGCCCGTTCGCGTCGTTCTCCGGCGTGGTCGAGGAAATCGACGAGGCCCGTTCGCGCGTCAAGGTCGCGGTGTCGATCTTCGGCCGCGCAACGCCGGTGGAACTGGAATTCGGTCAGGTCGAGAAGGTCTGATCGGTTGTCGTCATTGCCGGGCATAGCCGTTCGAAGAACGGCGTTCTAAAGAACGCCTATGCCCCGGCAATCCATCCTCTTCGCAAACAGTCTTGCAAAGACGGATGGGTGCCCGGATCAAGTCCGGGCATGACGGAAGAGGGTGGGGCCAAGGCCTTGCTCAGAAGCGACGTGGGAGGCGTGCCGGTGATCGCCAGTCATCGGAATGCGCCCCACCACGAAACCTGAAACCGCCGGTATGCGCCGGCAACAGGAGTTGTAGATGGCAAAGAAAGTGACCGGATACCTGAAGTTGCAGGTGCCGGCCGGTGCGGCGAATCCTTCGCCCCCGATCGGTCCCGCGCTTGGTCAGCGCGGCCTCAACATCATGGAGTTCTGCAAGGCGTTCAACGCGCAGACTCAGAAGGAAGAGAAGAACACCCCGATTCCGGTGGTGATCACGATCTACGCCGATCGTTCGTTCACCTTCGAGTTGAAGACCCCTCCGATGTCCTTCTTCCTGAAGCAGGCGGCCAAGATCCAGTCCGGATCGAAGCTGCCGGGCCGCGATTCGGCCGGCAAGGTGACCTCGGCGCAGGTGCGCGAGATCGCCGAGAAGAAGATGAAGGATCTGAACTGCGACTCCATCGATTCGGCCATGCGTATGGTCGAGGGCTCCGCCCGTTCGATGGGCCTTCAGGTTGAGGGGTAACGGACATGGCAATCGGTAAGCGTTTGAAGAAGGCCCGCGAGGGTGTCGATCGCACCAAGCTGTATCCGCTCGACGAAGCGGTGAAGATGGTGAAGGAGCGCGCGACCTCGAAGTTCGACGAAACGATCGAAGTCGCGCTCAATCTCGGCGTTGATCCGCGTCACGCCGACCAGATGGTCCGCGGCGTGGTGATGCTGCCGAACGGCACCGGCCGTACCTTGCGGGTCGGCGTGTTCGCGCGCGGCGCCAAGGCCGACGAAGCCAAGGCGGCAGGCGCTGACGTCGTCGGCGCCGAGGACCTTGTCGAGCAGGTCCAGGGCGGCAACATCAACTTCGACCGCTGCATCGCCACCCCCGACATGATGCCGCTGGTCGGCCGTCTCGGTAAGGTGCTCGGTCCGCGCGGCATGATGCCGAACCCGAAGATCGGTACGGTGACGATGGACGTCGCCGGTGCGGTCAAGGGCGCCAAGGGCGGCTCGGTCGAGTTCCGCGTCGAGAAGGCCGGCATCGTGCAGGCCGGCGTCGGCAAGGCCTCGTTCACCGAGGAGAAGCTGGTCGAGAACATCAAGGCGCTCGCGGACGCGGTCACCAAGGCCAAGCCGACCGGCGCCAAGGGCACCTACATCCAGCGCGTCGCGGTGTCGTCGAGCATGGGCCCGGGCGTCAAGGTCGAGCCGGGCTCGATCCACTAAGCTCGTTGTCGCCTTGCGGAGACGTTGAGGCAAACCAGGGGCGGATGGGGCAAACCCGTCCGCCCCTTTGTTTTTGCTTCCAAAATCAAGAAACCAAAAAGGAAGGACCGCAGCATGGCGGACAAGGTTCTGGTGTTTTCGCGATTCGCGAAGTCGATGCTGGCGCGGTTCGCCGAAAAGTTCGAACTGCTCGAGACCGGCGGCAAGCCCGCGAACGAAGTCTTCAGTGCCGCCGAGCTCGCCGACGTCCGCGCGCTGCTCACCATGGGCGCTCAGCCGCTCGGCCGGGAAACGCTCGACGCGCTGCCGTCGCTCGGGGCCATCGTCTGCTACGGCACCGGCTATGACGGCGTCGATCTCGACGCCGCGGCCGAACGGAAGATCGCAATCGGCAACAGCCCGGCGGCGAACGCCTCCGCGGTCGCCGATCTGGCGATGACGCTGCTGCTCGGGCTGATGCGGCGGCTGTTGCCCGCCGACGCTTATCTGCGCGGCGGTGGATGGTCGGGCGCGCGGCCGTCGCCGCTGCTGCGGCCGCCGCGCGGACTGACCAATGCCCGGGTCGGCGTCTACGGCATGGGCGAGATCGGCCGCAAGATCGCGGCGCGCGTCGCCGCGTTCGAGACCGACGTCGCGTATCACAGCCGCAGCCGCCACGACGTGCCGTATCGCTATGTCGGCAGCTTGGGCGAACTGGTCGAGTGGTGCGACGTGCTGCTGATCGCGGTCCGCGCCGGTCCGGACACGGAGCGCATCATCGACGCGGCGATGCTGAAGCGGCTCGGCGCGGACGGCGTGCTGGTCAACATCTCGCGCGGCTCGGTGATCGATCAGCCGGCGCTGATCGCGGCGCTGGCCGACAAGACCATCGCAGGCGCAGGGCTCGACGTGTTCGAGCGGGAGCCCTATGCGCCGGACGCGCTCAGCGAGTTCCCCAACGTGGTGCTGACGCCGCATATCGGCGGCCACACTTTGGAAGCCCATGTGGCGATGCAGGATTGCGTGATCGCCAATCTGGCGGCGTTTTTTGCAGGCAAGCCGTTGCCATATCTGGTCAAGCGTTGAGGCGACTGGCTGCAGCCGAAACGCAACGCCCGGGACTGGGCAGAACGGGATTTCTTCCAGGGCGTCGCTATTCGCGCCGCTGGCTGCGTGGCTTGCTGCAGCCGGCAAGGCATAACTCGCGCCTTGCTCGGGTCTTACACCCGCCCTGCATAAAAGATGCCGGTTGGCCGAAAACGGCCTTGGCAAGCGCGGTAAGACTCGTTAAAGAGTTCCTTCCGGGCGTGCTGGCCGTAGCTAGCGCGCCTCTGCGCGCATTCCGATCACCGGTATCGATAGGAGACCAATCCTTCAAGTCGTCCATCTCAGGATCGCTCGAAGGAAAGGAAGACCGTCGTTTCGGGGAATGTGGGCGGGAGTCGCAGGATGGTTGTTCCGGTTCGCCGGGCTTCTTTCCGACCGACTTCGGTCCTGTCCAAGACTGCAGGCGCTGACGTTGAAACATCGTGTTTCTTCAGAGGCTTAATCGCATGGCCTGCATAGACGGGTGAAGACCGGATTTTGTGTCCTGCCGCTTGCGGTGGGCACGGATAGGGTTCGAACCTCGACACCCCGCGAGGGCAATGGCTTCGGCCGGCGTCCGCTCGGGAGGGCAGGCTGTTCAAGATCGTCTTGCCCTTGGTGTCTGAAGACTGTGTGTCTTGAGGTCAGGTAGGGGTAGGACGGTGGGTGCAACCCGGCGGTCCTGTTCGCAGAGACCGCCAACCGGAGAGAGCTTGCTGTGGAAAGAGCGGCAAAAAAAGAGGCGGTCGAATCGCTGAATGGTCTGTTCCAGACCACCAGCGTCGCGGTCGTCGCTCATTATTCCGGCCTCACCGTGGCCCAGATGCAGAAGCTGCGTTCGCAGATGAAGCAGGCGGGCGCCTCGGTGAAGGTCTCGAAAAACCGTCTCGCCAAAATTGCTCTTGAAGGCACCGACGTCGTTGCAATCGGCTCCCTGTTGAAGGGGCCGACCGTGATCGCGACTTCGAGCGATCCTGTGGCGGCGCCGAAAGTTGCCGTCGAATTCGCCAAGGCGAACGAGAAGTTCGTCATCCTCGGCGGTTCGATGGGCAAAACTGTCCTGAACGTCGACGGTGTGAAGGCTCTGGCCTCGCTGCCGTCGCTCGATGAACTGCGTGGCAAGCTGGTCGGCCTTCTGGTCGCGCCGGCCACCAAGATTGCGCAGCTCACCACAGCTCCCGCGGCCAAGGTCGCGCGCGTGGTTCAGGCCTATGCCTCCAAAAGCGAAGCGGCCTGACGCTTCAATCTCATTCAACCCTGGTTCGAACTGATACCCGTAAGGAACTGATTCAATGGCTGATCTGCAGAAGATTGTTGACGACCTCTCGAGCCTCACCGTGCTCGAAGCCGCCGAGCTCGCCAAGCTCCTCGAAGAAAAGTGGGGCGTGTCCGCCGCCGCCGCCGTGGCTGTTGCCGCTGCTCCGGGCGCCGCTGCCGCCGCCGTCGAGGAGAAGACCGAGTTCACCGTCGTGCTTGCCTCCGCCGGCGACAAGAAGATCGAAGTGATCAAGGAAGTGCGCGCGATCACCGGTCTGGGCCTCAAGGAAGCCAAGGACCTGGTCGAAGGCGCCCCGAAGCCGATCAAGGAAGGCGTCAACAAGGACGAGGCCGACAAGCTCAAGGCCCAGCTCGAGAAGGCTGGCGCCAAGGTCGAGCTCAAGTAAGCCGTCAGGCTTTCCCGAGCCCGGGTTCGCCCGGGTTCGGTGCGATGCGGTTGGGGCCGGTTCGCCGGCCCCGGTCGCGGCGGTGGGGGGCGATGGGATCCATCGGCCTTGGACGACCGTCACAGGATTGTGTGGGGAGGAGAGGGATAACCCCTCGAATCACCACATTGACGTCCCATATTGGTGCGGTAGCACGAAAGCGCAGGCGCGATGGACATGGTAACATTCCGCGCAGCCTTCAGGAGAATAAGCAATTTCGGGCTTTTTCGGTCTGTGACGAGATGGTTTTGACGGGCGGGTGCGTCTAGCGCCCCGCACGTCGTTTTGCGTTCGGAATTGGTGTTGTGCGGATTTAGGATTTAGTTCCTGACATTCGGCTTCTGAATTTCGGATGTGCGGTAATTCAACCCGGGGGCGATGCGGATCGCGCTTCGGAAGGTTCGCCCCGCCGGGCGACGACATGAGAGGCCACGATGGCGCAGCAGACGTTCACCGGTCGCAAACGCGTTCGCAAGTTCTTCGGTCACATTCGGGAAGTCGCCGAGATGCCGAACCTCATCGAGGTTCAAAAGGCGTCTTACGACCAGTTCCTGATGGTCGCCGAACCTCCCGGAGGTCGGGATGACGAGGGCTTGCAGGCGGTCTTCCGGTCGGTGTTTCCGATCTCGGACTTCTCCAACGCCTCGATGCTGGAATTCGTTCGTTACGAATTCGAGCCGCCGAAATACGACGTCGACGAGTGCCGCCAGCGCGGCATGACCTACGCCGCGCCGCTGAAGGTGACGCTGCGCCTCATCGTGTTCGATATCGACGAGGAAACCGGCGCCCGTTCGGTCAAGGACATCAAGGAGCAGGACGTCTACATGGGCGATATTCCGCTCATGACGATGAACGGCACCTTCGTGGTCAACGGCACCGAGCGCGTCATCGTCTCGCAGATGCACCGTTCGCCGGGCGTGTTCTTCGATCACGACAAGGGCAAGACCCATTCGTCGGGCAAGCTGCTGTTCGCCGCCCGCGTCATCCCCTATCGCGGCTCCTGGCTCGACATCGAGTTCGACGCCAAGGACATCGTGTTCGCGCGTATCGACCGTCGCCGCAAGATTCCGGTGACGTCGCTGATGTTCGCGCTCGGGCTCGACGGCGAAGAGATCCTGTCGACCTTCTACAAGAAGATTCTCTACAAGCGGATCAAGGAAGGCTGGCGCGTGCCGTTCGACGCCAACCGCTTCCGTGGCTACTCGACTGTCAACGACCTGATCGACGCCGACACCGGCAAGGTCGTGCTCGAGGCCGGCAAGAAGCTGACCGTGCGCGCGGCGCGCCAGTTGCAGGAAAAGGGCCTCAAGGCGCTGCGGCTGTCCGACGAGGAACTGGTCGGCAACTATCTCGCCGAAGATCTGGTCAACCCGAAGACCGGCGAGATCTATGCGGAAGCCGGTGAGGAAATCACCGAGAAGTCGCTGAAGGCGCTGAACGAAGAGGGCTACAAGGAGCTGCCGCTCCTCGACATCGACCACGTCAATATCGGTCCCTACATCCGCAACACGCTCTCCGCCGACAAGAACATGACGCGCGAGGATGCGCTGTTCGACATCTACCGGGTGATGCGCCCGGGCGAGCCGCCGACGCTCGACTCCGCGCAGAACATGTTCCAGTCGCTGTTCTTCGATAGCGAGCGCTACGACCTGTCCGCGGTCGGCCGCGTCAAGATGAACATGCGCCTCGACCTCGACGCGCCCGATACCCATCGCACGCTGCGCAAGGAAGACATCCTCGCCGTGATCAAGACCCTGGTCGGCCTGCGGGACGGCAAGGGCGAGATCGACGACATCGACCATCTCGGCAACCGCCGGGTGCGCTCGGTCGGCGAGCTGATGGAGAACCAGTACCGCATCGGCCTGCTCCGCATGGAGCGCGCGATCAAGGAGCGGATGTCGTCGGTCGATATCGACACGGTGATGCCGCAGGACCTGATCAACGCCAAGCCGGCGGCCGCTGCGGTGCGCGAGTTCTTCGGTTCGTCGCAGCTGTCGCAGTTCATGGACCAGACCAACCCGCTGTCGGAGATCACCCACAAGCGCCGTCTTTCGGCGCTTGGCCCGGGCGGTCTGACCCGCGAGCGCGCCGGCTTCGAAGTCCGCGACGTGCATCCGACCCACTACGGTCGGATCTGCCCGATCGAGACGCCGGAAGGCCCGAACATCGGTCTGATCAACTCGCTGGCGACCTTCGCCCGCGTCAACAAGTATGGCTTCGTCGAGACGCCCTACCGGAAGGTCAAAGAAGGCCACGTCACCGACGAGGTGGTCTACCTCTCGGCGATGGAAGAGGGTCGCTACGCGGTGGCCCAGGCCAACATCTCGCTCGACGCCAAGGGCCGCTTCACCGATGATCTCATCGTCTGCCGCGCTGGCGGCACGCGTGACGTCGTGCTGATCCCGGCCGACCAGGTCGACTACATGGACGTGTCGCCGAAGCAGCTCGTTTCGGTCGCCGCGGCGCTGATCCCGTTCCTCGAGAACGACGACGCCAACCGCGCGCTGATGGGCTCGAACATGCAGCGCCAGGCGGTGCCGCTGGTTCGCGCTGAGGCGCCGTTCGTCGGCACCGGCATGGAAGGCGTGGTCGCCCGCGACTCCGGCGCGGCGATCGCCGCGCGCCGCACCGGCGTGATCGACCAGATCGACGCCACGCGTATCGTCATCCGCGCTACCGAAGACCTCGATCCGACCAAGTCGGGCGTCGATATCTACCGGCTGATGAAGTACCAGCGCTCCAACCAGTCGACCTGCATCAACCAGCGCCCGCTGGTGAAGGTGGGCGACAGCGTCGCCAAGGGTGACATCATCGCGGACGGTCCGTCGACCGACCTCGGCGAACTCGCGCTCGGCCGCAACGTGCTGGTCGCGTTCATGCCGTGGAACGGCTACAACTTTGAAGACTCGATCCTGCTCTCCGAGCGGATCGTGAAGGAAGACGTCTTCACCTCGATCCACATCGAGGAATTCGAAGTGATGGCCCGCGACACCAAGCTGGGCCCTGAGGAAATCACCCGCGACATTCCGAACGTCTCGGAAGAAGCGCTGAAAAACCTCGACGAAGCCGGCATCGTCTATATCGGCGCCGAAGTCCGCGCCGGCGACATCCTGGTCGGCAAGATCACGCCGAAGGGCGAAAGCCCGATGACGCCGGAAGAAAAGCTTCTACGCGCCATCTTCGGCGAAAAGGCCTCGGACGTTCGCGACACCTCGCTGCGGGTGCCGCCCGGCGTGCAGGGCACCATCGTCGAAGTCCGCGTCTTCAACCGCCACGGCGTCGACAAGGACGAGCGTGCGCTGGCGATCGAGCGGGAAGAAATCGAACGCCTCGCCAAGGACCGCGACGACGAGCAGGCGATTCTGGACCGTAACGTCTACGGCCGTCTCGCCGACCTGCTCGATAACCGTCAGGGCGTCTCCGGCCCGAAGGGTTTCAAGAAGGACACCAAGATCACCCGCGCGGTGCTCGAGGAATATCCGAAGTCGCAGTGGTGGCTGTTCGCCGCGCCGAACGACAAGCTGATGGCCGAGATCGAGGCCATGCGGAAGCAGTACGACGAGTCGAAGAAGGGCCTCGAACAGCGCTTCCTCGACAAGGTCGAGAAGCTGCAGCGCGGCGACGAACTGCCGCCCGGCGTGATGAAGATGGTCAAGGTCTTCGTCGCGGTGAAGCGCAAGATCCAGCCGGGCGACAAGATGGCCGGCCGCCACGGCAACAAGGGCGTGGTGTCGAAGATCGTGCCGATCGAGGACATGCCGTTCCTCGAAGACGGCACCCATGCCGACATCGTGCTGAATCCGCTCGGCGTGCCGAGCCGCATGAACGTCGGTCAGATCCTCGAGACCCATCTCGGCTGGGCCTGCGCCGGCATGGGCAAGAAGATCGGCCAGACCATCGACGCCTATTATCAGAGGCAGGATCTCAAGCCGCTGCGCGAGACCCTGAAGAAGATCTACGGCGACGACGAGACCATCAAGTCGCTCAACGACGGCGAACTGATCGAGCTCGGCCGTAACCTCAGCCATGGTGTCCCGATCGCCACTCCGGTGTTCGACGGCGCCAAGGAAGCGGACATCGAGGAGATGCTGAAGCTCGCGGGCTTCGACGCCTCCGGCCAGTCGACCGTCTATGACGGCCGCACCGGCGACGAGTTCGATCGCAAGGTCACGGTCGGCTACATCTACATGCTGAAGCTGCATCACCTCGTGGACGACAAGATCCACGCCCGGTCGATCGGTCCGTACTCGCTCGTCACCCAGCAACCGCTGGGCGGCAAGGCGCAGTTCGGCGGCCAGCGCTTCGGCGAAATGGAAGTGTGGGCGCTCGAAGCCTACGGCGCCGCCTACACGCTGCAGGAAATGCTGACGGTGAAGTCCGACGACGTCGCCGGCCGCACCAAGGTGTACGAAGCGATCGTGCGCGGCGACGACACGTTCGAGGCCGGTATTCCGGAATCGTTCAACGTGCTCGTGAAGGAAATGCGCTCGCTCGGCCTCAACGTCGACCTGCACAACTCCAAGCTGGGCGTGCCGCCCCCGGCCGAGGCGGCCGAGTAACACCAAGCGTCATGCCCGGCGGGACGCGCGAATGATCTTCGCGCGACCCGGCCGGGCCCCCGCCGCGCAGGCGCGATGCGCGCGGACGGGAGCGACCCTGAGAAATTCGAATTTGCTGCCGGTGACGATCGGTACGCGAGGAGAAGACGATGAACCAAGAAATCATGAATCTGTTCAATCCGACGACGCCGGCTCAGGTCTTCGACCAGATCCGGATCTCGATCGCGTCGCCGGAGAAGATTCTGTCGTGGTCCTACGGCGAGATCAAGAAGCCGGAAACCATCAACTACCGCACCTTCAAGCCCGAGCGTGACGGCCTGTTCTGCGCCCGCATCTTCGGGCCGATCAAGGACTACGAGTGCTTGTGCGGCAAGTACAAGCGGATGAAGTACAAGGGCATCATCTGCGAGAAGTGCTCGGTCGAAGTGACGCTCTCCCGCGTCCGTCGCGAGCGCATGGGCCACATCGAGCTGGCCGCGCCGGTCGCCCACATCTGGTTCCTGAAGTCCTTGCCGTCGCGGATCGGGCAGTTGCTCGACATGACGCTGAAGGATCTCGAGCGGATTCTGTATTTCGAATACTACGTCGTGCTCGAGCCGGGCCTGACCGACCTCAAGGAGCGTCAGCTCCTGTCCGAGGAAGAGTATCTGCGCGCCCAGGACCAATACGGCCAGGACAGCTTCACCGCCATGATCGGCGCCGAAGCGATCCGCGAATTGCTGAAGGGGCTCGAGCTCGAAAAGATCGATGCGCAGCTGCGCGTCGAGATGGCCGAGACCGACAGCGACATCAAGCACAAGAAGCTCGCCAAGCGGCTGAAGATCGTCGAGGCGTTCCGCTACTCCGGCAACAAGCCGGAGTGGATGATCCTGACCGTGGTGCCGGTGATTCCGCCGGACCTGCGGCCGCTGGTGCCGCTCGACGGCGGCCGCTTCGCGACCTCCGATCTCAACGACCTGTACCGCCGCGTCATCAACCGTAACAACCGCTTGAAGCGGCTGATGGAGCTGCGCGCGCCGGACATCATCATCCGCAACGAAAAGCGTATGCTGCAGGAGGCCGTCGACGCGCTGTTCGACAACGGCCGCCGCGGCCGCGTCATCACCGGCGCCAACAAGCGTCCGCTGAAGTCGCTGGCCGACATGCTGAAGGGCAAGCAGGGCCGGTTCCGTCAGAACCTGCTCGGCAAGCGCGTCGACTATTCCGGCCGTTCGGTGATCGTGGTCGGTCCGGAGCTCAAGCTGCACCAGTGCGGCCTGCCGAAGAAGATGGCGCTCGAACTGTTCAAGCCGTTCATCTATTCGCGGCTCGACGCCAAGGGTCTGTCGACCACCGTGAAGCAGGCGAAGAAGCTGGTCGAGAAGGAGCGTCCCGAGGTCTGGGACATCCTCGACGAGGTGATCCGCGAGCATCCGGTGCTGCTCAACCGCGCGCCGACGCTGCATCGCCTGGGCATCCAGGCGTTCGAGCCGGTGCTGATCGAGGGCAAGGCGATCCAGCTTCACCCGCTGGTCTGCGCCGCGTTCAACGCCGACTTCGACGGCGACCAGATGGCCGTGCACGTCCCGCTGTCGCTCGAAGCGCAGCTGGAAGCGCGCGTGCTGATGATGTCGACCAACAACATCCTGCATCCCGCGAACGGCCAGCCGATCATCGTGCCGTCGCAGGACATCGTGCTCGGCCTGTACTATCTGTCGATCCTGCGGGAAGGGCTGCCGGGCGAGGGCAAGGTGTTCGGCGATCTCGCGGAGCTGGAACACGCGCTGCACGCCAAGGTCATCCACCTCCACACCAAGATCAAGTATCGCTGGGATTCCCTCGACGACGAGGGCAAGCCGTACAAGCGTCTGATCGAGACCACCGCGGGCCGCATCCTGCTCGGTCAGGTTCTGCCGAAGTCGGTGAAGCTGCCTTACGAGACCATCAACAAGCTGATGACGAAGCGCGAGATCTCGAGCGTCATCGATCAGGTCTATCGTCACTGCGGCCAGAAGGAGACGGTGATCTTCTGCGACCGCATCATGGCGCTCGGCTTCTTCAACGCTTTCAAGGCGGGCATTTCGTTCGGCAAGGACGACATGGTCGTGCCGGCCTCGAAGTGGAAGATCGTCGACACCACCCGTACGCTCGCGAAGGATTTCGAGCAGCAGTACAACGACGGTCTGATCACCCACGGCGAGAAGTACAACAAGGTGGTCGACGCCTGGTCGAAGGCCACCGAGGAAATCGCCAAGGAGATGATGAAGGAAATCTCCGCGGTCCGGAAGAGTGCTTCGGGCGCGGAGAGCCAGGTCAACTCGATCTACATGATGGCCCACTCCGGTGCGCGTGGTTCGCCGGCGCAGATGCGTCAGCTCGCCGGTATGCGCGGCCTGATGGCCAAGCCGTCGGGTGAGATCATCGAGACGCCGATCATCTCGAACTTCAAGGAAGGCCTCTCGGTTCTCGAATACTTCAACTCGACCCACGGCGCCCGTAAGGGTCTCGCCGACACCGCGTTGAAGACCGCGAACTCGGGTTACCTGACCCGCCGTCTGGTCGACGTGGCGCAGGACTGCATCATCACCCAGGATGATTGCGGCACCTCGCTCGGCATCAAGATGCGGGCGATCATCGACGCCGGCACCGTGGTGGCGTCGCTCGGCTCCCGCATCCTCGGCCGCACCGCGGGCGAAGACGTGCGCGATCCGCAGACCAACGAGGTGATCGTCAAGAAGGGCGAGCTGATGGAGGAGCGCGATATCGAAGCGATCCACCAGGCCGGCGTCCAGGAAGTGAAGATCCGCTCGGCGCTGACCTGCGAGCTGGTCAACGGCATCTGCGGAAAGTGCTATGGGCGCGATCTCGCCCGCGGCACGCCGGTCAACCACGGCGAGGCGGTCGGCGTCATCGCGGCGCAGTCGATCGGCGAGCCGGGCACGCAGCTCACGATGCGTACCTTCCACATCGGCGGTGCGGCGCAGATCAACGAGCAATCGGTGATCGAGTCGAACTTCGAGGGTAAGGTCGTCATCAAGAACAAGGCGATCGCCCGGAACGGCGAGAACCACAACGTGGCGATGGTCCGCAACATGGTCGTTGCGATCGTCGACCCGGATGGCACCGAGCGTGCGACCCATCGCATCCAGTACGGCGCGCGGATGCACGTCGACGAGGGCGATACGATCAAGCGCGGCCATCGCATCGCCGAGTGGGACCCGTACAGCCGACCGGTTCTGACCGAGGTCGAAGGTACGATCGATTTCGAGGATCTGATCGAAGATCAGTCGATCTCGGAAACGCTCGACGAATCCACCGGTATCGCCAAGCGTATCGTGATCGACTGGCGCTCGACCCGCGGCGGCGCGGATCTGCGTCCGGCGATCGTGATCAAGGGCAAGGACGGCAAGGTGCTGAAGCTGGCGCGCGGCGGCGACGCCCGCTACATGCTGTCGGTCGACGCCATCCTGTCGGTCGACGTCGGCGCCAAGGTGAAGCCGGGCGACATTCTCGCGCGTATCTCGACCGAGAGCGCGAAGACCCGCGACATCACCGGCGGTCTGCCGCGCGTTGCGGAACTGTTCGAGGCCCGCAAGCCGAAGGACGCCGCGATCATCGCCGAAATCGCCGGCACCATCCGGTTCGGACGCGACTACAAGAACAAGCGTCGGATCTCGATCGAGCCGATGGACAAGGAAGAAGAGGCGCGCGAGTACCTGATCCCGAAGGGCAAGCACATCCACCTTCAGGACGGCGACATCGTCGAAAAGGGCGACTTCATCGTCGAAGGCAACCCGGCGCCGCACGACATCCTGGCGATCAAGGGCATCGAGGAACTCGCTGCCTATCTGGTCAACGAAATCCAGGAGGTCTATCGACTCCAGGGCGTGTTGATCAACGACAAGCACATCGAGGTGATCGTTCGCCAGATGCTGCAGAAGGTCGAGATCACCGACCAGGGCGAGACCGACATGATCTCGGGCGAACAGATCGACAAGATCGAGTTCGACCAGCTCAACGTCAAAGCGAGGGACGAGGGCAAGAAGATCGCCACGGGAACGCCGGTTCTGCTCGGCATCACCAAAGCGAGCTTGCAGACCCGCTCGTTCTTCTCGGCGGCGTCGTTCCAGGAGACCACCCGCGTGCTCACCGAAGCCGCCGTCAACGGCAAGGTGGACCCGCTGGAAGGCCTCAAGGAAAACGTCATCGTCGGCCGGCTGATTCCGGCTGGCACCGGCGCCTCGATGGCCAAGATCCGCGAAGTCGCGATGAAGCGGGATCGCATGATCCTCGACGAGCGCGAGAAGCAGGCGACCATCGTACCGCCGGCCGCTCCGGAAGCCGAGCCGCTGGCGCTGCCGCCGGCCGAGTAACACCGCTTCTGCGAAGCAAACCTGAAAAGGCCGGCGAAAGCCGGCCTTTTTCATGCCAAATCGGCTTTTCGGCGCGCTTTGGCGCTCCGTTCATCTTCCCTTCAGGTGAAAAGCGCCTTGCTGTTCATGAATGATGCGATCCTTCGATCAGGAACCTCGATTCGACGTCAGAATCAGTTAAGCCATTGAACGAAAGCTGATTTTCGCAGAGAATCGATTGCCCGGGCGCCGGCGAAGCGGATCGGAACTTGGCAGCGCGGCCGAGCGGCTTGCGCCGAGCGTTGAAAGATTCAGATGTTTGACCTTGCAATCGTAGGTGGTGGCCCCGGCGGTCTGATGAGCGCCTGGTACCTGAAGAAGAAGCTCGGCCCGCTGTGCCGTGTCACGATCTTCGAGGCGTCCGACCGGCTCGGCGGCAAGATCGTCTCCCGAACCTTCGATACTGCGCCCGCGCTCTACGAAGCCGGCGTCGCCGAACTATACGATTACTCGATGACCGGGCCGGACCCGTTACGCGAACTGGTGCAGCATTTCGGGTTACAGACCATCCCGATGGACGCCGAGCAGGTTCAACTCGATGGCGAATTGCTCGGCGACGTTCCCGGGATGCGCAAGAAGTACGGCGACAAGACCGCCGACTCGATCCTCGCCTTCCGCCAGAAGTGCAGCGAGATGGTCTCGCCGCTGCACTATTACGAGGGCGTCGGCGCGCACGATAACGAGCATCCCTGGGCCTGGACCAGCTGCGAGCAGCTGCTCGACAAGGAGATCGACGATCCGATCGCCAAACGCTTCATCAAGGTGATGGCGAAGTCCGATATCGCGACCGAGAGCCACAACACCAACGGCCTCAACGCCCTGAAGAATTTCGTGATGGATATCGAAGGCTATATCGGCCTGTATTCGATCCAGAACGGCAACGAGCAGCTGATCGAGGGGCTGCGCTCCGAGGTCGACGCCGAGATCCAGCTCAACCACCGCATTCTCAAGGTCGGCAAGACCGAGAGCGGCCGCTACGCGCTGAACATGATGAACGGCAAGGGGCCGGAGACGCGAGACTTCGATCTCGTGCTGATGTGCCTGCCGCACAATTGGCTCGCCACCATCGGCTGGGGCGACGAGCAGCTGCGCAAGGCGATGGTCAAGCACGTCGCCTATTTCGACCGCCCGGCGCACTATCTGCGGATTTCGATCCTGTTCGACCAGCCTTTCTGGGGCGACCAGATCGAGGGCTCGTGGTTCATGTCCGAGGCGTTCGGCGGCTGCTGCGTCTACAACGAAGGCTCGCGCCACGACGTCGGCAAATATGGCGTGCTGAACTGGCTGGTGGCCGGCTCGGACGCGCTGGCGTTCTCGAATCTGAACGATCAGGAACTGATCGATCTGGCGCTGAAGTCGCTGCCGACCGCGTTCGGCGATGCGCGCGACCACTTCCTCGAGGGCAAGACCCATCGCTGGCTGTCTTCCGTGAACTGCATTCCCGGCGGCCTGCCGGTGCGCGACGTGATGACCAATCACCGGCCGGAACCGAAGAACCATCCGGGCTTCGTGGTGGTCGGTGACTATCTGTTCGACTCGACGCTGAACGGGCTGCTGGATTCGTCCGACGCCGCCACCGACATCATCGTCACCGAGACGATGAAGCTGCGCCGCGCCCGCTCGCTCGCGGGCAAGGCTTCTTCGGACAAGGCCTGGTCCGACAAGATCGACGCGTCGTATTTCGAGAATTATCGCAATCAGGGGCCTTATCGCGAGGTCTGGAACCGGTTCACCAATCCGGACTATCTGCTGGAGATGATCCAGACCGTCTGGGACAAGCCGCAGGGCAAGAAGCTGCTGGTCGCCGGCTCCGCCAGCGGCGAACTGGTCGGCGCGCTGCGCGAGCGCGGCATCGACGCCTACGGCGTCGAGAACAACCGCGGCATTCTCGCCAAGACGCCGGAGGCGCTGAAGCCGTTCAACACGTTCGGCTCGATCGCCGACTTGCCGTTCGCGGACGACGAATTCGACTTCGTGTTCGAGACCTGCCTGTGCCACGTCCCGGACAACCGCGTGGTCAAGGCGATCCGCGAACTGAACCGGGTGACCCGCACCGGATTGGTGTTCGGCTCGGTGACCAGCGACATGGATCCCGGCGTCATCGACCGCTACGACCTGCTGCGCGGCGTGAAGAAACTCGGCACCTGGTGGGAGTGGTCGGAACTGTTCTTCAACAACGGCTTCGATCTCGCTCTGCATCGCAACGACTGCAGCGACAGGCTGTGGGAAGCCACGCTGAAGGCCGGCAAGGGGCCGGGGCAGTGGTACGGCGACGCCGACAGCCTGCGCTATTCCTTTTTCGACAAGGTTGACGACGAAGACTAAGCGCTTTGCCGGCCCCGAGATGATAGCTCAGAACTCCGGTTCTGATAGAATCAGAACCAGAGCTCTAACTTTTTTCTGACGCGTTTTCTTCACGCGAACCGGTACCCACTTCGCGCGAAAACGCTATAGGATACGCCGTGGCTCGACGAGTCACGGCGTTCGTCATTGCGGTCGTGCTGGCCGTTCCCCACGGTTCGATCCACGGTTCGATAAATGGCCCGAAAGCCGCCTGCCAAGCCACCGACCGATCCGGCCGAGACGCCGGCCGCTGATCCCGCTGGTGCCGTCGTAAAGCCCGGGGAGGGCGATGCCGCGGCGTCGCCGCTCGACGAGAAGTTCGCGATGCCGGTCGGCAAGACCGCGGCCGTGATTCCCAGCACCAAGCCGCCGGTGAAGCCAGCGCTCGACAAGAAGGCCCCGCCGCCGAAACCGGCCGTCGATGACGACGACGATGAGGATGACGACGACGACGACAAGCTGGGCGACGATGACGACGATGAGGAACTCGTCGTCTTCACCGCGCGCGAGGCCGCCGGCGCGCTCGCCACCGTCGCTCGCTTTGTTCGGCCGATCCTGCCGAACTATCGGAAGATGATCGCGTTCGTGCTGTTCGGCGTCCTCGTCGAGACGCTGTTCAACGTGATCATGCCGCTCAGCCTCAAATTCCTGATCGACGACGCGCTCGGCGAGGAGGACTTTCAGGAACTGATCAAGATCCTGTCGGTGCTTGCGGTCGCCGGCATCTTCACCTCGATCGTCGCGGTCTGGTACGAGCGCTGGGATGCGCGGCTGTCGGCGTCGATCGTCGCCGATGTCCGCAACCGGCTGTTCGACCACGTCCAGCGGCTGCCGTCGTCGTATTTCGGCAAGACCAAGCGCGGCGAGATCCTGTCGCGGTTCTCGATCGACATGGCGGCGTTCGAAAGCGCCGTCCAGATCTTCGCCAACACCGCGCTGCTGCCGCTGCTCGAACTCGTCGCCGGCATCATCCTGATGCTGTTCTTGAACTGGCAGCTCGCGGTGGTCGCGCTGCTGATCTTCCCGATCACGCTGATCGGTCCGCGAATTCTGACGCCGAAGGCGGTTCAGGCGAACTACGAGCGCAAGGTGCAGGAAGCCGGACTGCTCGGCGTGGCGCAGGAGAACGTCGGCGCGCAGGCGGTGGTCAAGGCGTTCAGCCTGCAGCGCAAGATGTTCGGCTTCTTCACGCTGCGCAACGACGCCGCCCGCAACAAGACGGCGCAGGCGGTGTTTCTGTCGTCGATGGTGGAGCGTTCGGTCACCGTCTCGGTGCTGTTGCTGCATTTGGTCGTGCTGGCGATCGGCGCCTATCTGGCGACCAAGGGCCAGATCACCATCGGCACGTTCGTCACCTTCGAAAGCGCGTTCTGGGAGGTGTCCTACAACATCGCGCATCTGATGCATTTCATCCCGGTGGCGATCCAGGCCGCCGCCGCGGTGCGCCATATCGAGGAACTGCTCGACGAGCCGACCCCGGGCGCCGACCGGCCGGGCGCGGCGGAGCTGCCGCGCATCACCGACAACATCGCGTTCGAACGCGTGACCTTCTCCTATGAGGGCGCGCAGACGCCGGTGCTGGACAATCTCAGCCTCAAGCTCAAGGCCGGCAGAACGATCGCCATCGTCGGTCCCAGCGGGTCGGGCAAGAGCACGCTGCTCAATCTGATGCTGCGGCTGTACCAGCCGGACGACGGGCGGGTGTCGGTCGACGGCGTCGACGTCCGCAAGGTGACGATGGAGTCGCTGCGGAAGAGCATGGCGGTGGTGTTCCAGGAGAACATGCTGTTCAACATGTCGATCCGCGAAAACATCCGGCTCGGCAAGGAAGGCGCCACCGACGCCGAGGTCGAGCAGGCCGCCAAGAAGGCGGAGATCCACCGCTACATCATGAGCCTGCCGGCCAAATACGACACGCTGGTGGGCGAGCGCGGCGACACGCTGTCGGGCGGCCAGCGCCAGCGCATCGCGATCGCGCGCGCGATCGTGCGCGATCCCTCGGTGCTGCTGCTCGACGAGGCGACCTCGGCGCTCGACCAGACCACGGAGGCCGCGATCAACAAGACGCTGCTGAAGCTGGCGCGCGGCCGCACCATGATCTTCTCGACCCACCGGCTCGCCTCGGTGGTCGAGATGGACGAGATCATCGTCATCTCCAACGGCCAGGCGATCGAGCGCGGCTCCCACAAAGAACTGCTGGCCAAGGACGGCGTCTACCGCAAACTGTGGGACGACCAGACCCACAGCAACCGCGGCGGCCGTCACGATGACGACGACGATGATGATGAGGACGATGACGATGAGGAGTGATCGGGACGGATCGACTGATCCGACCCGGAGACACGCGCCGCATCATCGCCTCCCGAATTTCAATCGGCTCGGTCGAAGTAGGTAGACGCACGAGGAACCGAATCGGGCCTCGTCGATGTAAGGATGTGTGCCTTAGCGGCTGCGGCGAGGGGATCCGGCCGATGGCAGGGTGCCGGACTGACAGGTCCTCGGGCCAAACGATTTGTGGACGCGCGCCGGTGGTACTGGTGTCGGCGGTGTTGTCCGCGACGGCTGCGCTGCTGCTTCCGTCCGCGGTGCACGCCGAGGACCTGAAGGCCCTGGCGGCAGAGACGGCCACGACCGCTGATCCGCTGCGCGTTCGTCCGTTACGACCGGGTCAGCCGATCAATGGCCCGCGCTGGACGGTGTCGGCCGAAGCGCTGTTTCTCGGCCGCTCCGGCGCAGGCCGTCAGCCGCTGGTCTCGCTCGTTCCCGGCGACGTGCCGTGGTGGACGCCGGTCGGCCCGAACACCACCAACGTGGCTGGTGTGGAAGCCCTGAACAGCGGCCAGCTCGATCAGCGTCTCGCGGCCGGACAGAAGGTTGGACTCGCCTATCGCGATCCGTCCGGCGTCGGCGCCGAGCTGTCGTATTTCAGCGTTCTCGGGCTGAAGGCCGTCAAAGCCACGGGGCCCGAGAGCCCGGCGCAATGGCTGGTGATGAAAGCCCCCGGCACGTTCTGGCAGACCCAGGACTACGCCTATCAATCGATGGTGTGGCGGGACGACACAAGCCTGCACAGCATCGAAGCCAATGCGCGGGTGGAACTGTCGCCGCGAGTCACGCTGCTCGCGGGCGTCCGCTGGTTGCGGCTGCGCGACAGGCTGGAGGGCACGCTGGAACCGGCCGATCTCGGCCAGCCGCTGTGGAAGTTCAGAATTCCGAGCCGGCTGCCCGATGCGGTGCCGGTCCCCGGCAGTCCGGTCGTCGTCAATCCGCCGTTCTGGACGACCGAGACCACCAACAATCTCTACGGCATCCAGATCGGCGCCAGCGCGTCGCTGTGGGAGGCCGGCCGGTTCTCGCTCGGCGGATCGATCAAGGCGGGCGTTTACGACAATCGCGCCAGACAGCTCACGCTGGTGAGCATGCAGAAGCAGATCTACCCGGCAGAGGCCGCTACCAGCGCTGCGGCTTTCGTCGCCGAGAGCGGGCTGGTGGCGAAATATCGTCTCACCGAAGCGGCCTCCCTCAAGCTCGGTTACGAGGCGCTGTGGTTCGACGGCGTTGCGCTCGGTCCGCGGCAGATTCAGCAGATGTGGACGACTCCAAACACGGTCAGCGCGCGTGGCGTCGATCGCCGCTCCAGCACTCTATTTCAGGGGCTGACGTTCGGCCTGGAGTATTCGTTCTAGAGCCGGAGAAGCGATCAAAGCCGGCGTTGATGTCATTTCAAAAGCGTTGAAGCGACGAGGTGCGCGCGCTCTCGCGTCCGCGGAGACAGCGGCAACTCTGTTTGAAGATCGCCGTAAAACGGATTTTGTCACCGCTCAGTTCTTCGTCAGATACAGCGGCGTCCGCACGGTCAGCTGATAGGCCGGCTTCGGCGTCCAGGCGATCTGTGCGGTGACGCCGAACAGCCGGTTGTCGTTGTCGTCCATGCGATCGAGATCGAGCCGCAGGATCGGCTGGGTGAACGGCTCGATCGGCGCAAGTCTGAGAAGCTGCGCGCCGCCGAACGACTGCAGGCCGGCGCGGGCCGTTGCTTTCCAGTTGTTCTCCCACTGATAAAAGCCGCCGAGCCAGCCGACCCAGTTCGGCCGCAGTGACGCGAAATCCGAATCGACCGCGATCAGCGTGGACTGCACGCCGGCGAGAAATCCGCGGGTTTCGTCGGCGTCGAGCGCGTAGGTTGCCTCCAGGATCGTGTTCAGCGCCGTGGTGGCGAGCGGTCCGGACGGCACCACGCGGGTCAGCGTCGACTGCACGGTGAGCGTCGGGATCGCGCCGCCGTTCTGCTGATAGATATCGGCCTGGAGTCCGACGTTCCAGCTCGTGACCGCAAGCGCTGTCCAGTCGAAATCGCCTGCCTTGGAGGCGGTGGCGCTGAAGCCGCCATAGAGCGAAACCTGATCGTTCAGGTCGACGGTCAGCGGCACATCGAACCCGACGCCCTGGGTCGACGGCAGAGACCGAGAGTGCAGCGACGCTAATTGCGACAGTGCGCCCGGCGGATTGCTCAAGCCGATCGACAGCACGCCGGACGGCACCCGCGAATAATAGCTCCGCAGATCAAGATAGACCCGAGGCGCGCTCGGCTTGGCCGCGTCCTGGTCCTCGCCGTCGTCGCCATCCTTGCCGAATGCGAGGCCTGCTAGTTGAAGCGAAACAAGCGTCGCCAAAGCGAAACGCGCTGCAACGCCAATGCGCGGCGCGCGCGCGCCGGACGCTTGCTTCCTGCTGATCTGAACGCATCGCCACGCGTCCGCCACGGATTGTCCTGCCTTCCGACGGTCGGCACGTTACAGAGGCCGCCCGGCGCCGATCAGTAAGCACGGTGGCGCGATCGGCCGCAATGCCGCCGGTTCCAAATGATGCGCCGAGATCCGGCCGACCGGCGGGCGTCTTGGGCGCTTCCCGGCCTTCAGCGCGGTCGCCAGGCGCGTTCCTGGCCGAGCCGGGAACCAGGACCGCACCAGAGCGACGCGCGCCTGGCGAGGCTGTGTGACGTCGACAGCGCGCGCAGGTGGAAGGCGTCGTCTGCACTTCGGTCCCGGGCCTGGGAATCCTCGGTCCCGCGCGCGGGTCAGACCCTGGCGACGGGCGATTCGCGGTCGTACCAAGGGAATGGTGCAGATTTACCCGGGTAAAACCGCTCTTACCGAATCGTTAACCCGATTCGTGCTGCATCGCGGCGCCGAGTCGACCGCAGCGTGCCGCGATTCTGCCCAAACCGGTCGTTTTCGACTCGAATCCAGCGATCGCCGAACGTCGCAATGCAGCGATAGGTTCGGTTTTGTGGTTTCGCGTGACCTCACGAAAACCCGCTTATGGCGGGCATTTTGTATATTATAGGTCGGAGCGGGGGCGCGACGTCAGAACAACGCCATCGCCGCGGTTTTGCCTTGACTTGAGTGGGGCGCACCGATAAAAACCGCGCACTTCAAGACAGGCGGTGAGCTTCGCCAACGTCGGAACGGATCACCCGGATGTCCTCTTCGGATTTCGGGCACCAACCTCGACCCAAGACGCTCAAACGCTGTCTCTATAAGCCAGGCAATGCCAGGACGTTCAGCGTTCTCTTGAGCAGTTTGCTCCTGAGGACAGTTTTGGAAGCATGACCTCGGTACGGGTCGGTCAGCGAATGCTGTCCGGTTCACGCTGCGGTCCTCTGTTGCATGGAAGCGCTTTCCGCTCAGAAATGAGTGGCTGGCGCGATTTCGCTTTGCGTGGTCGGGCGTGCCTGATCGATGTGAGGCGGCCGCTGGGGCGGGTGCCCCGAACGAATTTTGCGAGGCCCGTCAGGGTTTCGCGCGAAGCTAAGGATGAAGGCGAAGATGCCGACGATCAACCAGCTGATCGCAAATCCGCGCGTTGTGCAGAAGTCGCGCAAGAAGGTTCCGGCGCTCCAGCAGTCGCCGCAGAAGCGCGGCGTCTGCACCCGCGTCTACACCACGACTCCGAAGAAGCCGAACTCGGCGCTCCGTAAGGTCGCCAAGGTTCGTCTGACCAACGGCTTCGAGGTGATCGGTTACATCCCGGGTGAAGGCCACAACCTTCAAGAGCACTCGGTGGTGATGATCCGCGGCGGCCGCGTCAAGGATTTGCCGGGCGTGCGCTACCACATTCTCCGCGGCGTCCTCGATACCCAGGGCGTCAAGAACCGTAAGCAGCGTCGTTCGAAGTACGGCGCGAAGCGTCCGAAGTAAGCGGGAAACTGAACCATGTCTCGTCGTCATGCGGCCGAAAAGCGCGAAGTTCTTCCGGATCCGAAGTTCGGAAACATCGTCGTAACCAAGTTCATGAATTCGGTGATGTACGCCGGCAAGAAGTCGGTCGCCGAGCGCATCGTCTATGGCGCGCTCGATCTGATCGAGGCCAAGACCAAGCAGCCGCCGCTGGGCGTGTTCGAGCAGGCGCTCGACAACGTCATGCCGGCCATCGAGGTCCGCTCCCGTCGCGTCGGCGGCGCCACCTATCAGGTGCCGGTCGAAGTGCGCAGCACCCGGCGTCAGGCGCTCGGCATTCGCTGGCTGATCACTGCGGCCCGCGGTCGTAACGAGAAGACCATGACCGAGCGGCTGTCTGCTGAGTTGCTCGATGCCTCGAACAATCGCGGCAACGCCGTGAAGAAGCGTGAAGACGTGCACAAGATGGCGGAAGCCAACCGTGCGTTCTCGCACTATCGCTGGTAACGGCGAAGCAACGGAATCAAGGAAGACGTCATGCCCCGCGTTCACGCCATCGAGGACTATCGCAATTTCGGCATCATGGCTCACATCGATGCTGGAAAGACCACGACGACCGAGCGCATCCTGTATTACACCGGCAAGAGCCACCGAATCGGCGAAGTGCACGAAGGTGCCGCGACGATGGATTGGATGGAGCAGGAGCAGGAGCGTGGCATCACGATCACGTCCGCTGCGACCACTGCGTTCTGGAACGGCAAGCGTCTGAACATCATCGACACCCCCGGCCACGTCGACTTCACCATCGAAGTCGAGCGTTCGCTGCGCGTGCTCGACGGCGCGGTGTGCGTGCTCGACTCCAACCAGGGCGTCGAACCGCAGACCGAGACCGTCTGGCGCCAGGGCGATAAGTACAAGGTTCCGCGGATCGTCTTCGCCAACAAGATGGACAAGACCGGCGCCGACTTCTTCAAGTGCCTGCAGGACATCATCGACCGCCTCGGCGCCAAGCCGGTTGCGATCCAGCTGCCGATCGGCTCGGAGAGCAACTTCAAGGGCTTGATCGATCTCGTCCGCATGAAGGCTGTGGTGTGGACCGATGAATCGCTCGGCGCCAAGTTCGAGGACGCCGAGATTCCGGATGACCTGCTCGAGCAGGCCAAGGAATATCGCGAGAAGATGATCGAGGCCGCAGTCGAGCTCGATGACGACGCGATGGCCGCGTATCTGGACGGCAACGAGCCGGAAGAGGCGACGCTGAAGCGGCTGATCCGCAAGGCGGTGCTGACCGGCGCGTTCTATCCCGTGCTGTGCGGCTCGGCCTTCAAGAACAAGGGCGTGCAGCCGCTGCTCGACGCCGTGGTCGATTACCTGCCGTCGCCGGTCGACGTGCCGGCGATCAAGGGCATCGACGATGACGGCAACGAAGTCGTGCGCCAGGCGGACGACAAGGAGCCGCTGGCTCTGCTCGCGTTCAAGATCATGGACGACCCGTTCGTCGGCACCATCACTTTCTGCCGCATTTACTCGGGCGTTCTGCAGAGCGGCACCGGCGTGGTGAACTCGACTCGCGAGAAGAAGGAGCGCATCGGCCGCATGTTGCTGATGCACGCCAACAACCGCGAAGACATCAAGGAAGCCTATGCCGGCGACATCGTCGCGCTGGCGGGCCTCAAGGAAGCCCGCACCGGCGACACGCTGTGCGATCCCGCGAAGCCGGTCATCCTCGAAAAGATGGAATTCCCGGAGCCGGTGATCGAGATCGCGATCGAGCCGAAGTCGAAGGCCGACCAGGAAAAGCTCGGCGTCGCGCTGGCGAAGCTCGCTGCGGAAGATCCGTCGTTCCGGGTGTCCACCGATATCGAGTCGGGTCAGACCATCCTCAAGGGGATGGGCGAACTGCATCTCGACATCAAGGTCGACATCTTGCGCCGGACCTACAAGGTCGATGCGAACATCGGTGCGCCGCAGGTGGCGTTCCGCGAGCGCATCACCAAGCGCGCTGAAGTCGACTACACCCATAAGAAGCAGACCGGCGGTACCGGTCAGTTCGCTGCGGTGAAGTTCATCGTCGAGCCGAACGAGCCCGGCAAGGGCTACGAGTTCGAGTCGAAGATCGTCGGCGGCGCGGTGCCGAAGGAATACATCCCCGGTGTCGAGAAGGGCATCGAGAGCGTGCTGTCGTCCGGCGTGGTCGCGGGCTTCCCCGTGGTCGACGTCAAGGTGTCGCTGATCGACGGCAAGTATCACGACGTCGACTCGTCGGCGCTGGCCTTCGAAATCGCCTCGCGTGCTGCGTTCCGTGAAGCTCTGCAGAAGGGCAAGTCGGTTCTTCTCGAGCCGATCATGAAGGTCGAGGTCGTGACGCCGGAAGACTACACCGGCTCGGTGATCGGCGACCTCAACTCGCGGCGTGGCCAGATCCAGGGTCAGGACATGCGCGGCAATGCCAACGTCATCAATGCGATGGTGCCGCTCATGAACATGTTCGGTTACGTGAACAACCTGCGCTCGATGAGCCAGGGTCGCGCGACCTTCACGATGCAGTTCGACCACTACGCGGAAGCCCCGGCCAATGTGTCGGCGGAAGTCCAGAAGAAGTTTGCCTGATTGTCGCCGGCGTAAGCTGCGACTGAACGGAGAAGAGCGATGGCCAAAGCAAAGTTTGAACGAAACAAGCCGCATTGCAACATCGGGACGATCGGTCACGTCGACCATGGCAAGACGTCGCTGACGGCGGCGATCACCAAGGTTCTGGCGGAGACGGGCGGCGCGACGTTCACGGCGTATGACCAGATCGACAAGGCGCCGGAAGAGAAGGCGCGTGGCATCACGATCTCGACGGCTCACGTCGAGTACGAGACGACCAATCGCCACTACGCGCATGTCGACTGCCCCGGCCACGCCGACTACGTGAAGAACATGATCACCGGTGCGGCGCAGATGGACGGCGCGATCCTGGTGGTTTCGGCGGCCGACGGCCCGATGCCGCAGACCCGCGAGCACATCCTTCTGGCGCGCCAGGTCGGCGTTCCGGCGCTGGTGGTGTTCCTGAACAAGTGCGACATGGTCGACGACCCGGAACTGCTCGAGCTGGTCGAGATGGAAGTCCGCGAGCTGCTGTCGAAGTACGACTTCCCGGGCGACGACATTCCGATCGTCAAGGGCTCGGCGCTCGCCGCGCTCGAGAACTCGGATGCGAAGCTCGGCCATGACGCGATCCTGGAGCTGATGAAGGCGGTCGACGCCTACATTCCGCAGCCGGAGCGTCCGATCGACCAGCCGTTCCTGATGCCGGTGGAAGACGTGTTCTCGATCTCGGGCCGCGGCACCGTGGTGACCGGTCGCGTCGAGCGCGGCATCGTCAAGGTCGGCGAGGAAATCGAGATCGTCGGCATCCGCGACACGCAGAAGACCACCTGCACCGGCGTCGAAATGTTCCGCAAGCTGCTCGATCAGGGCCAGGCCGGCGACAACATCGGCTGCCTGCTGCGCGGCACCAAGCGTGAGGACGTCGAGCGCGGCCAGGTGCTGTGCAAGCCGGGTTCGGTGAAGCCGCACACCAAGTTCAAGGCCGAGGCCTACATCCTGACCAAGGAAGAGGGCGGTCGTCACACTCCGTTCTTCACCAACTACCGTCCGCAGTTCTACTTCCGCACCACCGACGTGACCGGCGTGGTTCATCTGCCGGAAGGCACCGAGATGGTGATGCCGGGCGACAACATCGCGATGGAAGTGCACCTGATCGTGCCGATCGCGATGGAAGAGAAGCTGCGCTTCGCCATCCGCGAAGGCGGCCGCACCGTCGGCGCCGGCGTCGTCGCTTCGATCATCGAGTAAGGCGAATAGCGAATAGAGAGTGGCGGACGGAGGTTCGTTCGCCACTCACTACTCACCATTGGCTCACTGAAGAAAGATACGGCAATGAACGGCCAAAATATTCGCATTCGCCTCAAGGCGTTTGACCATCGGATTCTCGATACGTCGACGCGTGAGATCGTCAACACCGCGAAGCGAACCGGTGCGCAGGTGCGCGGGCCGATCCCGCTGCCGACCCGGATCGAGAAATTCACTGTCAACCGTTCGCCGCACGTCGATAAGAAGAGCCGCGAGCAGTTCGAGATGCGCACTCACAAGCGCCTTCTCGACATCGTCGACCCGACCCCGCAGACCGTCGATGCTTTGATGAAGCTCGACCTCGCTGCCGGCGTCGACGTCGAAATCAAGCTCTGAGATTGGACCGTCCGGTAGTTAACGGACAGAAAGAACAGGAAGCACGCCGATGCGCTCCGGAGTGATCGCACAGAAGGTCGGGATGACGCGGGTCTTTACAGAGGCCGGCGAACATATCCCCGTGACCGTGCTGAAGCTGGGCAACTGCCAGGTGGTTGCCCACCGCACCACTGAAAAGAACGGCTACGTTGCGCTGCAACTGGGCTCGGGTGCGCGCAAGACCGTTTATATGCCGAAGGCCGAGCGCGGCCAGTTCGCCGTCGCAAAGGTCGAACCGAAGCGCAAGGTTGCGGAATTCCGCGTGTCCGAGGACGCGCTGATCCCGGTCGGCGCCGAGATTCAGGCTGACCATTTCGTCGTCGGCCAGTTCGTCGACGTCACCGGCACTTCGACCGGTAAGGGTTTCGCCGGCGGCATGAAGCGCTGGAATTTCGGCGGTCTGCGCGCCACTCACGGCGTGTCGGTGTCGCATCGTTCGATCGGTTCGACCGGTGGCCGTCAGGACCCGGGCAAGACCTTCAAGAACAAGAAGATGCCCGGCCATATGGGTGTCGACCGCATCACCACGCTGAATCTGCGTGTGGTGCAGACCGACGTCGAGCGCGGCCTGATCCTCGTCGAGGGTGCCGTTCCCGGCAGCAAGGGCGGCTGGATCTCGGTCCGCGACGCCGTGAAGAAGGCGCTGCCGGCCGACGCGCCGAAGCCGGGCAAGTTCCGGCTCGCCAATGGCGGCGACGAAGTAGCGGCTCCGGCTGCCGAGCAGGAGGGCGCGTGAGATGGAACTGAAAGTCACCACTCTCGAAGGTAAGGAAGCTGGCTCGGTCCAGCTTTCCGACGCCATCTTCGGTCTCGAGCCGCGTCAGGACATTGTGCAGCGCTGCGTGATCTGGCAGCTCGCCAAGCGTCAGGCCGGCACTCACAAGGCCAAGGGCCGCGCCGAGATTTGGCGCACCGGCAAGAAGATGTACAAGCAGAAGGGCACCGGTGGCGCCCGTCACGGTTCGCAGCGCGTTCCGCAGTTCCGCGGCGGTGGCCGTGCGTTCGGTCCGGTGGTTCGTTCGCACGCCATCGACCTGCCGAAGAAGGTCCGGGCCCTGGCGCTGAGGCATGCGCTGTCGGCGAAGGCCAAGGGCGGCGGGCTGATCGTGATCGACAAGGCCGAACTCGAAGCGGCGAAGACCAAGGCTCTGGTCGGCGCTTTCTCGGGCCTCGGTCTGACCAACGCGCTGATCATTGACGGCGCCGAGGTCAATAACGGGTTCGCCACGGCGGCCCGCAACATCCCGAACATCGACGTGCTGCCTGTCCAGGGCATCAACGTCTACGATATCGTGCGCCGTCGGAAGTTGGTTCTGACGAAGGCCGCTCTCGATGCGTTGGAGGCGCGCTTCAAATGAAATCGATCGATCCGCGCCACTACGACGTGATCGTCTCGCCTGTCGTGACTGAAAAGGCCACGATGGCGTCCGAGCACAACAAGGTGGTGTTCAAGGTGCTGAGCGGCGCCACCAAGCCGCAGATCAAGGAAGCCGTCGAGAAGCTGTTCGACGTCAAGGTCAAGAGCGTGAACACGTTGGTACGTAAGGGCAAGTCGAAGTCCTTCCGCGGCACCTTCGGCACGCAGTCGGACGTCAAGCGCGCGGTCGTGACCCTGGAAGAGGGTCACCGCATCGACGTGACCACCGGACTGTAAGGCGGGACCGACCATGGCATTGAAGAAATACAATCCTACGACGCCGGGCCAGCGCCAGCTGGTGTTGGTCGATCGTTCGGCGCTCTACAAGGGCAAGCCGGTCAAGTCGCTCACCGAGGGCAAGATCTCGAACGGTGGTCGTAACAACACCGGTCGGATCACCGTGCGGTTTCGCGGCGGCGGTCACAAGCAGACCTATCGTATCGTCGACTTCAAGCGCACCAAGGTCGACGTTCCGGCCAAGGTCGAGCGGCTGGAGTACGATCCGAACCGCACCGCGTTCATCGCGCTGATCAAGTACGAGGACGGCGAGCAGGCCTACATCCTGGCTCCGCAGCGTCTGTCGGTCGGCGACAGCGTGATCGCCGGTTCGTACGTCGACGTGAAGCCGGGCAACGTGATGCCGCTCGGCAACATGCCGGTCGGCACCATCGTGCACAATATCGAGCTGAAGATCGGGAAGGGCGGCCAGATCGCCCGTTCCGCCGGCACTTACGCCCAGCTCGTCGGTCGCGACCATGACTACGTGATCGTTCGCCTGAATTCGGGCGAGCAGCGCCTGGTGCACGGCCGCTGCACCGCGACCATCGGTGCGGTGTCGAACCCGGACCACATGAACATCTCGATCGGCAAGGCTGGCCGTAAGCGCTGGCTCGGCCGTCGCCCGCACAACCGCGGCGTCGTGATGAACCCGATCGACCATCCGCACGGCGGTGGTGAAGGCCGCACCTCGGGCGGCCGCCACCCGGTTACTCCGTGGGGCAAGCCGACCAAGGGCAAGAAGACCCGCTCGAACAAGTCGACCGACAAGTTCATTCTCATCAGCCGCCACAAGCGGAAGAAGAAGTAAGGAAGCCGGACATGGTTCGCTCAGTCTGGAAGGGCCCGTTCGTCGAGGGCTCGCTGCTGAAGAAGGCGGATGTCGCTCGCGCGTCGGGCCGTCACGACGTGATCAAGATCTGGAGCCGTCGCTCCACCATTCTGCCGCAGTTCGTGGGGCTGACCTTCGGCGTCTACAACGGCCAGAAGCACGTCCCGGTGGCGATCAACGAGGAAATGGTGGGTCACAAGTTCGGCGAGTTCTCGCCGACCCGCACGTTCCACGGCCATTCCGGCGACAAGAAGTCGAAGAAGGGTTGAGGACGAAGTCATGAGCAAACCCAAGCGCGAACGGGTCCTCCCCGATAACGAGGCCAAGGCCGTCGCCCGGATGCTTCGCGTCAGCCCGCAGAAGCTCAATCTGGTCGCTCAGCTGATCCGCGGCCGCAAGGCTGCGGCGGCGCTCGCCGACCTGCAGTTCTCGCGCAAGCGGATCGCGGTCGACGTCAAGAAGTGCCTTGAATCGGCGATCGCCAACGCCGAGAACAACCATGACCTCGACGTCGACGCGCTCGTCGTGTCCGAGGCCCATGTCGGCAAGGGCATCGTGATGAAGCGTTTCTCTCCGCGCGGCCGCGGCCGCTCGGGCCGTATTCTTAAACCATTCGCGCAGCTGACGATCGTCGTTCGTCAGGTCGAAGCCGAAGCAAGCGCTTAACGCCAGGGCGCGGGAGACTATCGATGGGTCAAAAGATCAATCCGATCGGGCTGCGCCTGGGCATCAACCGGACGTGGGATTCCCGTTGGTTCGCCGGCAAGAACGAATACGGCAAGCTGCTGCATGAAGACGTCAAGATCCGCGCGATCCTGCACAAGGAATTGAAGCAGGCCGCGGTGGCGCGCATCGTGATCGAACGCCCGCACAAGAAGTGCCGGGTGACGATCCACTCCGCGCGGCCGGGCGTCGTGATCGGCAAGAAGGGCGCCGATATCGACAAGCTTCGCAAGAAGGTCGCCGACATCACTGCGTCGGACGTCGTCATCAACATCGTCGAAATCCGCAAGCCGGAGCTCGACGCGACGCTGGTCGCCGAGTCGATCGCGCAGCAGCTGGAGCGCCGCGTCGCGTTCCGCCGCGCGATGAAGCGGGCGGTCCAGTCGGCGATGCGTCTCGGTGCCGAAGGAATTCGTATCAATTGCTCGGGCCGCCTGGGCGGCGCCGAAATCGCGCGCATGGAGTGGTATCGCGAAGGTCGCGTGCCGTTGCATACGCTGCGCGCCGACATCGATTACGGCGTCGCGACCGCGTTCACCACCTTCGGCACCTGTGGCGTCAAGGTGTGGATCTTCAAGGGCGAGATCCTCGAGCACGATCCGATGGCGCAGGACAAGCGTATGGCCGAAGGCGATAACTCGCGTCCGCGCCGCGACGCGGCCTGATCTGCTGCAGAATAAGGTTTGAGGGCGTAAGCCATGATGCAACCAAAGAAGACCAAGTTCCGCAAGGCGCACAAGGGCCGCATCCACGGCGTTGCGTCGTCGGGCGCGACTCTGGCGTTCGGCCAGTTCGGGTTGAAGGCGATGGAGCCTGAGCGCGTCACCGCGCGTCAGATCGAAGCCGCCCGTCGTGCGCTGACCCGCCACATGAAGCGCGCCGGCCGCGTCTGGATCCGGATTTTCCCGGACGTTCCGGTGTCGAAGAAGCCGGCCGAAGTCCGCATGGGCTCCGGCAAGGGCGCGCCGGAATTGTGGGTCGCCCGTGTCAAGCCTGGCCGGGTGATGTTCGAGATCGACGGCGTCAACCAGCAGATCGCCCGCGAAGCGCTGACGCTGGCCGCCGCCAAGCTGCCGATCAAGACGCGCTTCGTCGCGCGCATCGCGGAATAGGAGGTCGATGATGGCTGAGATGAAACCCGGCGACATCCGCGCGATGAGCGACGACCAGATGGACGACGCGATTCTGAATTTGAAGAAGGAGCGCTTTAACCTGCGCTTCCAACGCGCTACGGGCCAGCTCGAGGATACCTCGCGTCTGCGCGAAGCCCGGCGTGACATCGCCCGGATCAAGACCATCGCCGCGCAGAAGCGCGCCGGCAAGACGAAGTAAGGACCTGAGACATGCCGAAGAGGACCCTGCAGGGCGTGGTCGTCAGCGACAAGCAAGCCAAGACCGTGGTGGTGCGCGTCGACCGTCGCTTCACCCACCCGATCTACAAGAAGACCATCCGGCGCTCGAAGAACTACCACGCGCACGATGAGAACGATCAGTTCCATCCGGGCGACATGGTGTGGATCGAGGAGAGCAAGCCGATCTCCAAGTTGAAGCGCTGGACGGTTGTCCGGGGCGAACCCAAGAAGACCGCCTAAGCGCATTCGCGCATCAGTTGAGAGCGCATCTGCGCATTAGAGAGAGGACGAGGTGCATCAATGATCCAGATGCAGACCAACCTCGACGTGGCCGATAATTCCGGCGCACGCCGTGTCATGTGCATCAAGGTACTTGGGGGCTCCAAGCGCCGCTATGCGACCGTTGGCGACGTCATCGTGGTGTCGATCAAGGAAGCGATTCCGCGCGGTAAGGTGAAGAAGGGCGACGTCATGAAGGCCGTGGTGGTCCGGGTCCGCAAGGACATCCGCCGCCCCGACGGCTCCGTGATCCGCTTCGACCGTAACGCCGCCGTGCTGATCAACAATCAGTCGGAGCCGGTCGGGACCCGTATCTTCGGGCCGGTGCCGCGCGAGCTGCGCGCGAAGAACCACATGAAGATTATTTCGCTGGCGCCGGAGGTGCTGTGATGGCCGCCAAGATTCGCAAGGGTGACAAGGTGATCGTGCTGAGCGGCCGTGATAAGGGCCGCACGGGCGAAGTGTTCGAGGTCCGTCCGGACGCCGATGTGGCGCTGGTTCGCGGCATCAACATGATCAAGCGACACCAGAAGCAGACCCAGACCCAGGAAGGCGGCATCATCTCGAAAGAGGCGCCGATCCACCTGTCCAATATCGCGATCGTCGGCAAGGACGGCAAACCGACCCGGGTCGGTTTCAAGGTTCTCGCGGACGGCAAGAAAGTTCGCATCGCCAAGAGCTCGGGAGCAGAGATCGATGGCTGAGACGGCATACGTTCCGCGCCTTCGCACGGAATACGACAAGAGCATCCGCACCCAGCTGACTGAAAAGTTCGGCTACGGCAACGTCATGCAGGTTCCGCGGCTCGACAAGGTCGTGCTGAACATGGGCATCGGCGAAGCGGTCAACGATCGCAAGAAGGCGGAGCAGGCGGCCGCCGACATGGCGCTGATCGCCGGTCAGAAGCCGATCATCACCTATTCGCGGGTGGCGATCTCGACCTTCAAGCTGCGCGAGAACCAGCCGATCGGCTGCAAGGTCACGCTGCGCAAGGCCAAGATGTACGAGTTCATCGACCGCCTGATCACGGTCGCGCTGCCGCGCGTCCGCGACTTCCGCGGCTTGAACCCCAAGAGCTTCGACGGCCGCGGCAATTACTCGCTCGGCATCAAGGAGCACATCATTTTCCCCGAAATCGACTTCGACAAGTCTGGCGAGTCGTGGGGCATGGACATCACCGTTTGCACGACCGCGCGCAGCGACGACGAAGCGCGCGCTCTGTTGACCGCATTCAATTTCCCGTTCCGGCAGTGAGAAGCTGAAAAGCCTCTCAAACGCGGAAACCCAGGAGCCTGGCATGGCAAAGAAGAGTTCGATCGAGAAGAACAATCGTCGGCGGAAGATGACCAAGAACGCGGCGCCCAAGCGCGCCCGTCTGAAGGCCATCATCGCCGACAAGGACCTCCCGATGGAGGAGCGTTTCGCGGCGACCTTGAAGCTCGCCGAGATGCCGCGCAATTCGTCGGCGACCCGGATTCGCAACCGTTGCGAAATCACCGGCCGTTCGCGCTCGGTCTACCGCCTGAACAAGCTGAGCCGTATCGCGATCCGCGATCTCGGTTCCAAGGGCTTGGTTCCGGGCCTCGTCAAGTCGAGCTGGTAAGGAGGGGCGGAGATGTCGACGCACGATCCGATCAGCGATCTCATCACCCGCATCCGCAATGCGCAGATGCGTTCGAAGTCCAAGGTTTCGACTCCCGGCTCGAGGATGCGCGCAAGCGTGCTCGAAGTGCTGAAGAGCGAAGGCTACATCCGCGGCTACGCCAGCGTCGAGCACCCCTCGGGGCGCAGCGAGCTGGAGATCGAGCTGAAGTATTTCGACGGCGAGCCTGTGATCCGCGAAATCGAGCGCGTGTCCCGTCCTGGTCGGCGGGTTTACGCTTCGGTGAAGAACTTGCCGCGCGTCAACAACGGCCTCGGCATTTCGGTGCTGTCGACCCCGAAGGGGATCATGGCCGATCACGATGCGCGCGACGCCAATGTCGGCGGCGAAGTTCTGTTCACGGTGTTCTAAGCGAGGTGCGCGAACGGCCGCACGAGGCGGCCGGGACGCGCAGATAGAACGGGAATTGGCGCATCTTCCGAGGCGGCTTACGCCGGAAGATGTTTGGTTAGGAAGGATCGACCATGTCACGCGTTGGCAAGAAGCCCGTCACGGTCCCGTCCGGCGTGACGGCGACCGTCGAGGGTCAGACCGTCAAGATGAAGGGACCGAAGGGTCAGCTTCAGTTCGTCGTGCACGACGACGTCGACGTCAAGTTCGAGGACGGCTCGGTGAAGGTTGCGCCGCGGTTCGAGACGAATCGTGCGCAGGCGTTGTATGGCACCGCTCGCGCACAGATCGCGAATCTGGTGGACGGCGTCACCAAGGGCTTCGAGAAGAAGCTCGAGATCACGGGCGTCGGCTACCGCGCGTCACTGCAGGGCAAGAAGCTGCAGCTCGCGCTCGGCTACAGCCACGACGTGATCTACGACATCCCGGAAGGGATCACCATCACGGTGCCGAAGCCGACCGAGATCAACGTCGTCGGCATCGACTCGCAGAAGGTGGGCCAGGTGGCTGCGGAGATCCGCGACTATCGTCCGCCGGAGCCCTACAAGGGCAAGGGTGTGCGCTACTCTGACGAGTTCATCTTCCGCAAGGAAGGCAAGAAGAAGTAACGGAGCCGGTCATGTCGAAGTTGAATGTCACGAATGCCCGGCGGAAGACTCGGGTCCGGATCGCGCTGCGGCGCACCGCCAACGGCCGTCCTCGGCTGTCGGTGTTCCGCTCGTCGAAGCATATTTACGCCCAGGTGATCGACGATCTGAAGGGCGAGACGCTCGCTTCGGCTTCGTCGCTGGAGAAGTCGCTGCGCGACGCCGGCAACACCGGCGCGAACATCGATGCGGCCAAGGCGGTCGGCAAGCTGCTCGCGGAGCGCGCGGTTCAGCAGGGCGTCAAGGAAGTCGTGTTCGATCGCGGCGGCTACCTGTATCACGGCCGCGTCAAGGCGCTGGCGGATGCGGCCCGCGAGAGCGGCCTGAGCTTCTGAGTTTTTGGAATTGAACGGATACCAGGATCGGGGCGAAAGCCTCGCAAAGATTGGAAAACACCATGGCAGCTGAACGCGAACGCGGTGGACGCGAACGGAGCAGGGATCGCGAGGAGCGCGACAGCGAGTTCGTCGACAAGCTCGTGCACATCAACCGTGTGGCGAAGGTCGTTAAGGGCGGTAAGCGTTTCGGTTTCGCAGCGCTGGTCGTGATCGGCGACCAGAAGGGCCGGGTCGGGTTCGGCCACGGCAAGGCGCGCGAAGTTCCGGAAGCGATCCGCAAGGCGACCGAAGCTGCGAAGCGCAACCTGACGCGCGTTGCTCTGCGCGAAGGCCGCACTCTGCATCACGACATCGCAGGCCGTCACGGCGCTGGCCGCGTCTATCTGCGCGCCGCTCCGGCGGGTACCGGCATCATCGCCGGCGGCCCGATGCGTGCGGTGTTCGAGACGCTCGGTATTCAGGACGTGGTTGCGAAGTCGATCGGCTCGTCGAACCCCTACAACATGGTTCGCGCCACCTTCGACGCGCTGAAGCACCTCGACTCGCCGCGTGCGGTCGCGGCGCGCCGCAATATCAAGGTCTCCACCCTGCAGTCCCGCCGTGTCGGCGGCGACGCGGAAGTGGTTGCCGAATAACGGCGTGATCGCGGGATCACGCTGACAGAGACAAGACGCGATCTGGAGTGAAGACGATGGCCAAGGCCGCAAACATCATCAAGGTCGAGCAGATCGGCAGCGCAATCCGCCGCCATCACTCGCAGCGTGCGACGCTGGTCGGCCTCAAGCTCAACAAGATCGGCCGAGTCACCGAGCTTCAGGATACGCCTGAGGTTCGCGGCATGATCGCCAAGGTTCAACACCTCGTTCGCGTCGTCGACGAGAAGTAAGAGGGCAGGGCGATGAAGCTCAGCGAGATTTCTGACAATCCCGGCGCGCGCAAGAAGCGTATGCGCATCGGCCGCGGCATCGGCTCCGGCAAAGGCAAGACCGGCGGCCGTGGCGGCAAGGGCCAGACCGCGCGCTCGGGCGTGCGCATCAAGGGCTTCGAAGGCGGCCAGATGCCGCTGCATCGGCGCCTGCCGAAGCGTGGCTTCAACAACATCTTCCGGCTCGAATTCTCCGAGATCAATCTCGACCGGCTGCAGGACGCGATCGATGCCAAGACGATCGACGCCAGCGCGGTGATCAACGCGGAGTCGCTGGTGGCGGCTGGCGTGTTGCGTCGTTCGCGCGACGGCGTGCGGCTGCTCGGCCGCGGCGAGCTCAAGTCGAAGCTCACCATCGAAGTGCACGGCGCGACCAAATCGGCGATCGAAGCGGTCGAAAAGGCCGGCGGTTCGGTGAAGATCCTCGCCCCGAAGGAAGACAAAGGCGAGGCTGCGTAACATTGCCGTCATCGCCCGCGAAAGCGGGCGCTGACCTTGACGGGTCAGTGGAATTTACGACAGTTGCGCACCAAATTGATGCCCGGCACTGACTCGGCCGCCCGCATCCTGCGGCACCACGGGACGAGTAGCGCGGGAGAAAGCCGGACATGGTCTCTGCAGCGGAACAATTAGCGGCAAACCTTAATTTTTCGGCGCTCGGCAAGGCCGAGGAGCTCAAGAAGCGGATCTGGTTCACGCTCGGCGCGCTGCTGGTCTATCGACTCGGCACGTACATCCCGCTGCCCGGTATCGATCCGACCGTCTGGGAACAGGTCTTCAAGTCGCAGGCCGGCGGCATTCTCGGCATGTTCAACATGTTCGCCGGCGGTGGCATTCACCGCATGGCGATCTTCGCGCTCAATATCATGCCGTACATCTCGGCATCGATCATCGTGCAGCTGCTGACCACGGTGTCGCCGCAGCTCGAGGCGCTGAAGAAAGAAGGCGAGTCCGGCCGCAAGACGCTGAACCAGTACACCCGCTATCTGACGGTGATCCTGGCTGCGTTCCAGTCCTACGGCATTGCCGTCGGCCTGCAGGGCGCCGGCAACGTGGTGTCGGAGCCCGGCGCCTTCTTCCTGCTGTCGACCGCGATCACGCTGACCGGCGGAACCATGTTCCTGATGTGGCTTGGTGAACAGATCACCTCGCGCGGCATCGGCAACGGTATCTCGCTGATCATCCTCGCCGGCATCGTCGCCGAGCTGCCCTCTGCGCTGGCCAACATGCTCGAGCTCGGCCGTCAGGGCGCGCTGTCGACCGGTCTGATCCTGGTCGTGCTGGTGATGGCCGTCGTCGTGATCGCCTTCATCGTGTTCATGGAGCGGGCGCAGCGTCGGCTGCTGATCCAGTATCCGAAGCGCCAGGTCGGCAACAAGATGTTCGAGGGCCAGTCCTCGCATCTGCCGCTGAAGCTGAACACCTCGGGCGTGATCCCGCCGATCTTCGCATCGTCGCTGCTGCTGCTGCCGACCACGATCGCGAGCTTCAATTCCGGCACCGGCCCGGATTGGTTCCAGTGGATCGTCACCCAGTTCGGGCACGGCCGTCCGCTGTTCCTGCTGTTCTACATCGCGATGATCGTGTTCTTCGCATTCTTCTACACCGCGATCGTGTTCAACCCGACCGAGACCGCGGACAATTTGAAGAAGCACGGCGGCTTCATTCCGGGCATCCGTCCCGGCGAGCGCACCGCCGAGTACATCGACTTCGTACTGTCGCGTATCACTGCGGTCGGCGCTATCTATCTGGCGATCGTCTGTCTTATTCCGGAAGTTCTCATCTCTTACGCCTCGGTGCCGTTCTACTTCGGCGGAACCTCGCTTCTGATCGTGGTCAGCGTCACGATGGATACTGTGGCCCAGGTCCAGGGCTATCTGTTGGCGCACCAGTATGAAGGCTTGATCCGGAAGTCGAAACTCAGGGGCCGCAAGAAATGAGACTGATCCTTCTCGGGCCGCCTGGAGCGGGCAAGGGGACGCAGGCGGCTCGTCTGGTTCAGCAGTACGGCATCGTTCAGCTCTCGACCGGTGACATGCTGCGGGCCGCCGTCGCTGCGGGAACGCCGGTCGGACTGAAGGCCAAGGACATCATGGCGAGCGGCGGCCTGGTGCCGGACGAGGTCGTGATCGGAATCATCTCGGATCGAATCGAGCAGTCTGACGCTGCCAACGGCTTCATCCTCGACGGCTTTCCGCGCACCGTGCCGCAGGCCGAGGCGCTGGATCGGCTGCTGAAGGACAAGCGGATCGGCCTCGACGCAGTGGTCGAACTGCGCGTCAACGAGAGCGCGCTGCTGGCCCGCGTCGAGACCCGCGTCGCCGAGATGCGGGAACGGGGCGAGGAGCCGCGCGCCGATGACAACGCCGAGGCGCTGTCGAAGCGACTCAGCGCCTACCGTGCCCAGACCGAACCGCTGGTCGAGTATTATTCGGAGAAGCGCAAGCTTCTGACTGTCGACGGCATGATGACGATCGACGAGGTCACCCGCGAGATCGGCCGCATCCTCGGCGCGCTCGGCCAGGCCAACGACAAAAAGGCCGCCAAGACCGCCGCCGCCAAGCGTTCGGTGAAGAAGAGCGTAAAGCAGCCGGCCGGCAAGGCATCAGCCAAAAAAACATCGAAGGATAAGTCGGTTAGCGACAAGACTTCGAGCAAGAAGGCATCTGCGAAGAAGGCTGCCAAGAAGGCTCCGGCCAAGGCCGTAACCGCCAAAAAGGCCGCCAAGAAGGCCGCGGCCGGTGTGAAGAAGCCGGCGAAAGTGACGAAAAAGACTGCTAAAAAGCCCGCTAAGGCGCCGACCAAAAAGGCGACTGGCAAGAAGGTGACTGGCAAGAAGGTGACTGGCAAGGCTCCGGCCAAGGCCAAATCTCAGGCCAAGGTTGATTTGAAGGCCAAGTCCAACGCGAAGGCCAAGGCTGCGACCCCGAAGGGCGGGGCCAAGGCCGGAAGCAAGTCAGGCAAGAAGGCAACCGTGCCCGTCGCGAAGAAGGCGAAGAAGGTCACGAAAAAGCGAGCTTGAAACTGGATTCGGTTGACGAAACGAAACGGAATCCTTTAATAGGGCCCGATATCCCGTCGGATAGGTTTCAGACGATGCCGGGCCCCAGAACGACCAAGGGGATGGCGTCGTGTTCGCGTTTGTGAACGCCAGCCCGAGATAGCAAAAGATCAGCCGGCCCGGTGCGGTCGGTGACAGGAGAGAAGTCTGTGGCCCGTATAGCCGGCGTGAATATCCCGACCAACAAGCGCGTGCTGATCGCGCTCCAGTACATCCATGGCATCGGCCAGAAGAATGCCGCTGACATCATCGAGAAGGTGAAGATCCCTGTGGATCGTCGCGTCAATCAGCTCAGCGACGCCGAGGTTCTTCAGATTCGCGAAGTCATCGACCGTGACTATCTGGTCGAGGGCGACCTTCGCCGCGAGACCGGCATGAACATCAAGCGTCTGATGGACCTCGGCTGCTATCGCGGCCTGCGTCATCGCCGCGGTCTGCCGGTGCGTGGTCAGCGCACCCATACCAACGCGCGCACCCGCAAGGGTCCGGCCAAGGCGATCGCCGGCAAGAAGAAGTAATTTTGCGAATAGCGGATGGTGCGTGGCGAATAGGGCTCTATTCGCGACGCACTTTTCGCCATTCGTTTTTTGGTGGAGCCGCTGGCGTTACGGCGGCGTTGAGATCACGGGAAAGGTAGACTATGGGCAAGGAAACCACACGCATTCGTCGTCGCGAACGTAAGAACATCGCGTCGGGAATCGCGCATGTGAACTCGTCGTTCAACAACACGACCATCACCATCACCGACGCGCAGGGCAATGCGATCGCCTGGTCGTCGGCCGGCACGATGGGTTTCAAGGGCTCGCGCAAGTCGACCCCTTACGCTGCGCAGGTCGCGGCGGAAGACGTCGCCAAGAAGGCTCAGGAGCACGGTATGCGCACCCTGGAAGTCGAGGTGGCGGGTCCGGGTTCTGGTCGTGAGTCGGCGCTGCGCGCGCTGCAGGCGGCGGGCTTCACGGTGACTTCGATCCGCGACGTCACCACCATCCCGCACAATGGCTGCCGGCCGCGCAAGCGCCGCCGGGTGTGATTTTTCCATCGCGGGTGGCCCCAGGCCGCCCGCGACGGCTTTCGATACTTTGGCGCGGATTGATCCGCAGTTTCCATCGCTAGTGACCGCGCCTGTAATTTTCGGCGGCGCTCGGCTGGCCAGGAAGGTGAGACAGTGACGATCCAGAAAAATTGGCAAGAACTGATTCGACCGAACAAGCTTCAGGTTTCGCCGGGCAGTGATGCGACGCGGTTCGCGACGCTGGTCGCCGAGCCGCTCGAGCGCGGCTTCGGCCAGACGCTGGGCAACGCGCTGCGGCGCGTGCTGCTGTCCTCGCTGCAGGGCGCTGCGGTGCAGTCGGTGCAGATCGACGGCGTGCTGCACGAGTTCTCCTCGATTGCCGGCGTGCGCGAGGACGTCACCGACATCGTGCTGAACATCAAGGACATCTCGCTGAAGATGCAGGGCGAAGGCCCGAAGCGGATGGTCGTCAAGAAGCAGGGTCCGGGCGTCGTCACCGCCGGCGACATCCAGACCGTCGGCGATATCGTCGTGCTGAACCCCGACCTGCAGATCTGCACCCTGGACGAGGGCGCGGAGATCCGCATGGAGTTCACCGTCAACACCGGCAAGGGCTACGTCGCCGCCGAGCGTAACCGTCCCGAGGACGCGCCGATCGGCCTGATCCCGGTCGACAGCCTGTATTCGCCGGTTCGCAAGGTGTCGTACAAGGTCGAGAACACCCGCGAGGGCCAGATCCTCGACTACGACAAGCTGACCATGACGGTCGAGACCAACGGCGCGCTGACGCCGGATGACGCGGTGGCGTTCGCCGCCCGCATTCTGCAGGATCAGCTCAACGTCTTCGTCAACTTCGAAGAGCCGCGCAAGGAAGTCACCCAGGAGATCATTCCGGATCTCGCCTTCAACCCGGCTTTCCTCAAGAAGGTGGACGAGCTCGAGCTGTCGGTGCGTTCGGCGAACTGCCTGAAGAACGACAACATCGTCTATATCGGCGATCTGGTGCAGAAGTCGGAAGCAGAGATGCTGCGCACTCCGAACTTCGGCCGCAAGTCGCTGAACGAGATCAAGGAAGTGCTGGCGCAGATGGGCCTGCATCTCGGCATGGAAGTGCCGGGCTGGCCGCCGGAGAACATCGACGAGCTCGCCAAGCGCTTCGAAGATCACTACTGAGAACGAAGAGGGGATGGCGAATAGCTGAGGCTGTTCGCCGTTCTCGCTTCCGGGCGAACGCAGGCTGCCCACCTGAGCTACTCCGACGAACCGTCGGGACAAACTGAAGGAAGTTCACAATGCGTCACGGCAAGGTTCATCGGAAGCTCAACCGCACCGCCGAACACCGCAAGGCGATGTTCGCCAATATGTGCGCCGCGCTGATCAAGCACGAGCAAATCGTCACCACGCTGCCGAAGGCCAAGGAATTGCGGCCGATCGTCGAGAAGCTGGTCACGCTCGGCAAGAAGGGCGGCCTCGACAAGCGCCGCCAGGCGATCAGCGAGATGCGCGACCTCGATCAGGTCAGGAAGCTGTTCGGCGTGCTGGCGCCCCGCTACAAGGATCGCAACGGCGGCTACACCCGCATCATCAAGGCGGGCTTCCGCTACGGCGACAACGCCCCGATGGCGGTGATTGAATTCGTCGACCGCGACGAAGACGCCAAGGGCAAGGACTCCGGTCCTGCGCAGGACGGCGCCGAAGCGGCATAAATCCAGCGACAACGTTTGAGTTTCAAAAGGCGGCGCCGCAAGCGCCGCCTTTTTTGTCGCTGGCGGCCGCCATCGAGATCGTCGCAGCCATAATGAGTGTAGCTTCGTAAGGCCGTGTGATCAGGACGGGGACGTCGTACCGTTCCAGCCGTCATCCCCGCGAAAGCGGGGACCCAGTATTCCAGAGCGCCGGAGATACTCACGATCGCTCTGGGATACAGGGGCGCCGGTCGAGCCGGGCGATGACGGTAGTTGTGTGTCGAGCTGCAGGTCCGGTTCTGATCGAATCAGAACCGGAGCTCTTAATTTTTGTTCTGACGCGTTTTCTTCACGCGAACCGGTCTCCACTTCGCTTGAAAACGCTCTAACCCCGTCATTGCGGGGCGCTCGCGAAAGCGAGCGAACCCGGAATCCCGAGGTGTTTTGCGTGGCGTGAGACACGTCGCGCAAGGAGGGAGATTCCGGGTTCGTGAGCTGCGCTCGCGCCCCCGAATGACTCGCGGAGTGCAGGGGCTACTCCCACCCCTCCAGCACGATCTTGCCGACCGATTTTCCGCTCTCGAGCAACGCGTGGGCGCGCTTGAGATTCGCTGCGTTGATGGCGCCGAAGGTCTGCTCCAGCGTGGTGCGCAGCACGCCGGCTTCGATCAGATCGGCGACTTCGTTCAGGAGATCGTGCTGCGCGATCATGTCGGCGGTCGTGAAGGTCGAGCGCACAAACATCGCCTCCCAATGCAGCGATGCGGATTTCAGCTTGAGCAGCATCGGATTCAGCGACGCCGGATCGTCGATCAATGCGATCTTGCCCTGCGGCGCGAGAATCTCCACCAGCGCCGGAAAGTGTTGCTCGGTGCCGATGAGGCTGGCGATCAGCGCCACCGGCGGCAGCTTCAGCGCGTCGATCTGCGGCTTCATCGGCTTGGAATGATCGATCACCGCATTGGCGCCGAGCGCGCGGCACCATGTCTCGGTCTCGGGCCGCGATGCGGTCGCGATCACGGTCAGCGACGTGAGTTTTCGCGCGAGTTGGATCAGGATCGAGCCGACGCCGCCGGCCCCGCCGGTGATCAGCAATGTGCGCGGATCGTAGGCCTTGCCCGGCCGCACGCCGAGCCGGTCGAACAGCAATTCCCACGCGGTGATCGAGGTCAGCGGCAGCGCCGCGGCCTGCGCGAACGAGAGGGTGGTCGGCTTGCGGCCGACGATGCGCTCGTCGACCAGATGAAATTCGGCATTGGTGCCGGGGCGCTGGATCGAGCCTGCGTAGAACACTTCGTCACCCGGCTTGAACAGCGAGACGTCGCTGCCGATCGCTTCGACCACGCCGGCGGCGTCGTAGCCGAGGATCTTGGTCTCGCCTGCCGGCGGTGCGGCCCGGTTGCGGACCTTGAAGTCGACCGGGTTGACCGAGATCGCCTTCACCGCGACGCGCAGATCGCGCGGGCCGGGCTCGGGCCGCGGCGTATCGAAATCGATCAGGGCATCAGCGTCGTCGATCGGAAGGGGTTTCGTATAGCCGATAGCTTTCATCGTTCGCTCCATTCTCTGTCAGCGCAGTCGCCACGGCTAAGTGTCTCCATGCAGTCGACATTGCAAGTACTGTCATTTCGGGGATATAGTCACCGATCGGATACTATTGGACGAAGCTCATGAAACGTCGCGATGTCAGCTGCGGACCCGGCTGCCCGGTGGAGGTCACGCTCGACCTGATCGACGGCAAATGGAAGGGCATCATCCTGTACCATCTGCAGGAGGGCCGGCTGCGGTTTGGCGAGTTGCGCAAGCGGATGCCGGGCATCACGCAGCGGATGTTGACCAAGCAATTGCGGGCGCTCGAGGAGGACGATCTGGTCACCCGCCAGGTGTTCGCCGAAGTGCCGCCGCGGGTCGAATACGCGCTGTCCGAGACCGGACTGCGGCTGCGGCCGGTGATCGACGCGCTGAAGCGCTGGGGCGAGGATCACCGCGCCCGGCAGCAACAGCTCACGGGGCAGCCGCCGTCGTCCGCAACCCAAGCCGCCGACCAGGCGACCACCGTCTGATCGCCTCGTGCCAGACAGGCTTTTGCCGGCCTTATCCTTCTCCTTTGCGGACATGCGGACTATATCTGCTGCGCCGCTGACGAGCCTCGAATGGATTCACAAACATGATCTCGATCCGAACGCTGACCGCACTTTGTTTGTCGATCGCGCTGGCGACGCCGGTCGCGGCGCAGGAGCGGCGGCTGCCGTCGTCGCTGGGCGAGGTCAAGCTGAGCTACGCGCCGATCGTCCAGCACGCCCAGCCGGCTGTGGTGAACGTCTACGCCGCCAAGGTGGTGCAGAACCGCAATCCGCTGCTCGAAGATCCGATCTTTCGCCGCTTCTTCGGCGGCGGCGGCCCGCAGCCGGAGCAGATCCAGCGCTCGCTCGGCTCTGGCGTGATGGTCGATCCGTCGGGTCTGGTCGTCACCAACAATCACGTCATCGACGGCGCCGATCAGGTCAAGGTGGCGCTCGCCGACAAGCGCGAGTTCGAAGCCGAGATCGTGCTGAAGGACAGCCGCACCGATCTGGCGGTGCTGCGGCTCAAGGACACCAAGGAAAAATTCGCGACACTCGAACTTTCGAATTCCGATGATCTGCTGGTCGGCGACCTCGTCCTCGCAATGGGCAATCCGTTCGGCGTCGGTCAGACCGTGACGCACGGCATCGTCTCGGCGCTGGCGCGCACGCAGGTCGGCATCACCGACTATCAGTTCTTCGTTCAGACCGACGCCGCGATCAATCCCGGCAATTCCGGCGGCGCGCTGGTCGATATGACCGGCAAGCTGGTCGGCATCAATACCGCGATCTTCTCGCGCTCCGGCGGCTCGCAGGGCATCGGCTTTGCGATCCCGGCCAACATGGTGCGCGTGGTGATCGCCTCGGCCAAGGGCGGCGGCAAGGCGGTGAAACGGCCATGGCTCGGCGCGCGGCTGCAGGCGGTGACGCCGGAGATCGCCGAGACGCTCGGCCTGAAGCGGCCGAGCGGCGCGCTGGTGGCGAGCGTCACCAAGGGAAGTCCCTCGGAGAAGGCCGGTTTGAAACTGTCCGATCTGATCGTCGCGGTCGACGGCTTCCCGATCGATGATCCGAATGCGTTCGACTATCGCTTCGCGACACGGCCGCTCGGCGGCACTGCGCTGATCGACGCGCAGCGCGCCGGCAAGCCGGTGAAGCTCACCATCGCGCTCGAAACCGCGCCGGACACCGGCCGCGACGAGATCGTGCTGACCGCGCGCTCGCCGTTCCAGGGCGCCAAGATCGCCAACATCTCGCCGGCGATCGCCGATGAGATGCGGCTCGACCCGAGCGTCGAAGGCGTGGTCGTCACCGAACTTGCCGACGACGCCACCGCCGCGAATGTCGGTTTCCAGAAGGGCGACATCATTGTCGCGGTCAACAACAAGCGGATCGGCAAAACCAGCGATCTCGATCGTATCACCAACGAATCCGCGCGACTGTGGCGCATCACGCTGGTTCGCGGCGGCCAGCAGATCAACGTCACGCTCGGCGGATGAGGAGGACCGCATGATCCCGAAAAGTGGTTAGCGGCTTTCGGAACAGATCATGCGCCTTCAAGGCACAACGTCATTCTGAGATGCGAGGGCGCAGCCCGAGCCTCGAAGGATGCTCACGATGCGCGGCCATCCTTCGAGGCTCGTTTTGCCGGGCGAGCACTTCAGGATGACGCCAGGACAAGCGGATGAGCCCGAAGCGCCCGACGCAGACCAGCAACCTGTTCGCCGCCGCCGGCCTCGAGCGCGACGCGCCGCGTCCGCTGCCGGACCGGTTGCGGCCGCGCGCGCTGGGCGATGTCGTCGGCCAGGATCACATCCTCGGCCCCGACGGCGCGCTGACCCGGATGCTGGCGACGCGCACGCTCGGCTCGCTGGTGTTCTGGGGGCCGCCCGGTACCGGCAAGACCACGGTCGCGCGGCTGTTGGCCGATGCCACCGAACTGCACTTCGAGCAGATCTCCGCGGTGTTCTCCGGCGTTGCCGACCTCAAGAAAGTGTTCGACGCCGCGCGGGCGCGCCGCGAGATGGGCACCGGCACGCTGCTGTTCGTCGACGAGGTACATCGTTTCAACAAGGCGCAGCAGGACTCGTTTCTGCCGGTGATGGAAGACGGCACCGTGGTGCTGGTCGGCGCCACCACCGAGAACCCGTCGTTCGAACTCAATGCCGCGCTGCTGTCGCGCGCGCGCGTGCTGGTGTTTCAGTCGCTCGATGCCGCGGCGATCGAGCAGCTGTTCGCGAATGCCGAGCGCGTCGAAGGTCGCGCGCTGCCGCTCGACGCCGAGGCGAGGGCGGTGCTCGTGCGGATGGCGGACGGCGACGGCCGCGCCTCGCTGACGCTCGCCGAAGAGGTCTGGCGTTCGGCCCGTGAAGGCGAAATCTTCAACGCCGCGCAGTTGCAGGAGATCCTGCAGCGCCGCGCGCCGATCTACGACAAATCCGCCGACGGCCACTACAACCTGATCTCGGCCTTGCACAAATCGGTGCGCGGCTCCGATCTGGATGCGGCGCTGTACTATCTGTGCCGGATGTTCGACGCCGGCGAGGACCCGCTGTTCCTCGCGCGCCGGGTGGTGCGGATGGCGGTCGAGGACATTGGCCTCGCCGATCCGCAGGCGCTGGTGATCTGCAACGCGGCGAAGGACGCCTATGATTTTCTCGGCAGCCCCGAAGGCGAACTCGCGATCGCGCAGGCGGTGATCTATCTCGCCACCGCGCCGAAATCCAACGCTGCCTACACCGCCTACAAAGCCGCGATGCGCGCCGCGAAGCAGGGCGGCTCGCTGCTGCCGCCCAAGCACATCCTCAACGCGCCGACCGGCCTGATGAAATCCGAAGGCTATGGCGGCGGTTATCAATACGACCACGACACGCCGGAAGGCTTCTCCGGCCAGGAGTACTTCCCGGACGCGCTCGGGCACCAGATCTTCTACGATCCGCCGGACCGCGGCTTCGAGCGCGAAATCCGCAAGCGGCTGGATTATTGGGCGAAGCTGCGCGCCATGAAAGACCTGTAGCTCGCATGAGCATAGCGACATGCGGGGAAGACCCCGGCTGTCGCTGCGCTCACCCGGGCTACGCGGCACTGTTCCATACACCGTCATTCCGGGGCGCATGCCGGCAGGCATGCGAACCCGGAATCTCGAGATTCCGGGTTCTACGATCACGCACCTGCGGTGCGTGCTGGCCGCCCCGGAATGACATTGCGTGTGGGAACCGTCCGTGCGCGATTAGGTCTCGAATCCGACGAACACCGCGGCTTCGTCGACCAACTTGCGTTCCGACACCACCGCGTTTGCGGGAAAATCGTCATCCGGCCAGCCCAGCGCGATGCTCTTCATGATGATCTGATCGTCGGCGATGCCGGCGTGTTCGCGCACCACCGGCGACTGCATGATGCCCTGGCTGTTGATCACGGCGCCCAGCCCGCGCGACCATGCGGCATTGACCAGCGCATTCGCCACCGCGCCGCAATCGAACGGCGTGTCGTCGCTGCCGTCCAGCACGCGGTCATAGGTCACGATCACGCAGACCGGCGCGTCGAATTGACGGAAGCCGCGCAGCACCCAGTCCTGCCGCGCATCCTTGTCGTCGCGCGCGATCCCCATGGCGGAGAATAATTGCTTGGCGACGCCGACCTGCCGGTCGCGGTGCTGGCCTGCAAACGGCTGCCCAATGCGGAATTCGCGCGACTGCGGGACGCCGGCCACCATCCGCTCGGTGTTGCCGGCGCGGATCCGATCCAGCGGTTCGCCGGTGACGACGTAGAAATTCCACGGCTGGCTGTTCATCGACGACGGCGCGCGCATCGCCAAAGTAATGATCTCCTCGATCAACGCCCTGGGGACCGGATCGGGTTTGTAACCGCGGATGCTGCGTCGACCGAGAATCACGTCATCAAACTGCATCTGTCTAAGCTTCCCCCGGATGGTTTCTGAATTGGCCCGGATATTCGCGGTTTCCCCATCGGCACGCAAGGCAGGCGTAACGCTGCTATTCCGCGTGACGGGAGCACTGCGCAGCGGCGCGCGCGCAGCCGACATGCTAGACTCGTGCGGGCATGACAGGCGCAATGGCCGGGACATCATCAATGCGACGCTTCTCCACGATACCGAACAACGCGTCGGCCACGCGCCGAAGTCAGCGGCTCGCCTCGGTCGCGGCAATCGCCTTCGTTGCAGCGGCATTGCTGATCGCCGCGCCGCCCGCGCGCGCCGACGCTGTCGAGGTCGCGCCGGGCGTGCAGGTGACGCGCAAGACCTATTCGGCGCCGGTCAATCAGCAGCCGTTCTTCGGCTTTGCCGCCAAGACGCCCGAGCAGCGCGCCGCCGACGAGAAATTCGTCAGCGCTCTCGTCGCGGCGACCGGCTCGCGGCAGAAGGCGTTCGAGGAGACCAGCCTGCGCGGTTGGCGCGCGATCAGCAAGGGCAATGCCTCCGAAGCCGCGCTCCGCTTCAACCAGGCCTATCTGCTGGCGCCGGACGAGAGCGCCGTCTATCACGGCTTCGCAATCGTCGCGATGATGCGCTTCAACGACATCGACTACGCCGACGAATTGTTCAAACGCGCGCGCAAGCAGCCGCATCCGCTGAAGCCGCTGCTGGCCGATCACGGCCGTGCGCTGCTGATCGCCAAGCGCCCGCAGGAGGCGCGCGCGGTGCTGGAGCAGGCGATCGCGGATACGCCCGATCTCGCCGACGCGTGGTCGAATCTCGGCTTCGCGCGGTTGCAGGCCGGCGATGCCGCCGCCGCCTGCGCCGCGGCCGATGAGGCCGGCAAGCGCAAGCCCTCCAGCAACGTCGCCAGCGATCTCGCGCTGCTGCGCAACACCGCGCAATGCAAGTAACGACGCCGGGGAACCCGGCCGTCGTTGTGAGGTTTCAGAACGCCGCGCGATCGAGTGCGGCCTTGTCGTGCAGCGAGAACAGCGGACCGTCGTAGAGAAAGGAGCGCTGGTGGATCACGATGCGGTCCGCCTCGACGCTGACATGCGAGTAGTCCGGCGCTTCGTGCGAGCCGGGGATATGGCCCTCGGCGACCAGATCGAACGCGACCTGATGCGCCAGCGCGCGCTGGATGTGGAACGGGATGCCGCGCCAGACGCCGGCGATCGGCCGGTGCAGATGGCCCATGAACAAATAGTCGGGCCGCCGCGTCCGGGCGATCACGTCCCATTCGGCCTCCGGATTGGCGAGCCGGATCGTGTCCATGTAGCGCAGCCCGGTGTCGAACGGCGGGTGATGCTGGAACAGCAGCAGCGGCCGGTCGGTCGGCGCCGAGCTCAGCGCGTGCGCGAGGAAATCCAGCCGGGCGTCGCACAGAAGCCCCTCGTGATTGGGCGCGGCTTCGTTCAGCGTGTCGAGCGTCACGATGGTGGCGGCGTCGAACACCTGCATGGTCTGGAAGAAGCCGCCGGCATCGTGCGCGGCGCCGGGGAAGTAACGCGAAAAACCGTCACGCTTGTCGTGATTGCCCATCAGCAGCAAGGTCGGCGCGCGCAATTCGCCGAGCACGGCGGCGAGCGCGTCATAGGCGGCGTCCTCGCCCCAATGCGCGAGATCGCCGGTGACGATCACGAATGCGATCTCGGGATGGTCACGGTTGATGCAGGCGATCGCCGCGCGCAACCGTTCGGCGGGATCGAGCCCGTAGATGCGGCGGCCGGCCGCGACGAAATGAGTGTCGGTCAGGATGACGAACTTCATCGGATCATGGTCTCCCGGTTCCAGGCTTTGTCGTCGGGCGAGCCTTCCACCCCGGCGTCGTCTGATGGATATCGCTGAGCTCGATCAGTTTCATGGCGTCCTCGTGAAATGAAAGCGGAGCGGGCTGGCCCGCTCCGCTCAAATCGTTGCGTGTCAGCGCGCGGCGCCGACCGATTTCGGCAGTAGTTTCTGGACGTCCTTCGTCATGTCGGCGAGCACCGCCTCGGGCTCCTTGGCCCGCGCGCCGTTGACGATCGAGTTGAGGTGGTCCTTGATCACGTCGGTGATCTTCAGGCCGTTGTCGCCGGGGAACGCGTACCATTTGGTCAACAGGGCGAGCTGGCTGACCGCGGTGTAGTTGTTCGGGTTCTTCGCGTAGAAGTCCGTCAGATAGACGTCGTTGGCGAGCTTGTTCGGCGGCATGTAGCCGGTGGTCTCCGCCATGATCGCGGCGCCCTTCGGCCCGGTCCAGAACTTCACGACTTCCCAGGCAGCGTCACGCTTGGCCTTGTCCTTGGCGGTGATCAGCACCACGTTGCCGCCGGCCGGCAGCCGGCCGTTCGGCGTCACCACGTCCGGGAAAGTGTGGGTCTTCAGCGCGAACTTGCCGGCGATCATCTGCGTGGTCTTGTTGAGATCGGAGGTCGAGGTGATGTGGATGCCGGTCTTGCCCGCCGCGAAGGTCGCGCGCATCGACGGCTGGTCGAGGTTCGGCATGCCGCCCTCGGTGACCAGGCGAGCGATCTGTTTCATCGCGAACTGGCCTTCCGGACCGTCGAACGCCACCCTGGTCTCGTCGGCGTTCAGCATGCTGCCGCCGCGGGAGAACACCGGCGCCTGCCACAGCCAGTTGCCGGTGATGTCCCAGGCATAGGTGATGCCATTGGTTTCCGGACCCAGCGCCTTGATCTTCTTGGCCAGATCGATCAGGCCGTCCCAGCTCGTCGGCAGATTGTTCGGATCGCCGCCGGCCTGTTTCACCAGATCGAGGTTGACGTAGACGATCGGCAGCGAGATCGCGAACGGCAGCGCGTAGACCTTTCCGCTGGCGGTGCCGATGTCGTACATCGCCTGATGGAAGCCCTGCTTGTCGAAGTCCTTTTCGGCGGCGATGTAGCCGTCGAGCTCGGCTGGAATGTTCTTGTCGACCAGCACGCGAACGCGGTTCAGGCCCTGGAAGGTGACGTCGGGGAGCTGATTGGTGACGGACTCGCGCAGAATCTTCTGGGTGCCTTCCTCGTAGGATTCATAGGGCGCGCGCAGCGTGACCTTGATCTCCGGGCGCATCTTGGCGAATTCGGCTGCGATCTGCTTGTGGGTCTCGGTGAACAGCTCGGGATAGGGATATTGCAGCACGACTTCGGTCTGCGTCTGCGCGTGGGCAACACCGGCGGCGAGCGAGAAGGCCGCCGCCACCATCCAGTTTCGTAGCATCGATAGATCTCCTTGTGTGAGAGGGACGTGGTTACTTGAGGCCGGTGAAGGTGATGCCTTCGATGAAGCGGCGCTGCGCGAGCAGAAAGGCGATCACCAGCGGGGTGATGATCACCAGCGCCGCCGCCATCAGCGGGCCGTAATTGGTTCCGGCCTCGGCGTTGCGGAAATGCGCCACCGCGAGCGGCGGTGTGTAGAATTGCTGGCTGTTGAGCACGATCAGCGGCCAGAAATAGTCGTTCCAGTGCGCCACCACCGAGAAGATGCCGAAGGCGGTGACCGCCGGCAGCGCGGTCGGCAGCATCACCCGCCAGACGATGCCGAATTCGGAGATGCCGTCCATCCGCGCCGCGTCGATCAGATCGTCGGGCACGGTCATGAAGAACTGCCGCATCAGGAAGATGCCGAACACCGAGATGGTGAAGGGCAGTACCAATGCTGCGTAGCTGTCGAGCGCGCCGATCTGGTGCAGTAGCAGGAACACCGGGATCGCGGTGGCCTGCGGCGGGATCAGGATGCCGAACAGCACCAGCGCGAACAGCGTCTTGCGACCGACGAAGCGCAGCTTGGCCAGCGCATAGGCCGCCGGCAGCGCGATCAGCAGCTGCAGCACGAAGATCGACACCGTGACGATCAGGCCGTTGAGCAGGAACCGGCCGAGATCGGCCTTGGCGAAGGCTTCACGCAGATTCTCCCACAGCGCGAAATGATGCGGGATCAGATGCACGTCGCTGGAGTAGATTTCCGACGGCGGCTTCGACGCGGTCGAGATCATCCAGATGAACGGCGTCAGCACGATCAGTGCTCCGCACAGCAGCACGGCATGGCGCAGCATCGCCCAGGGGTTCGGTCTGATGGAGGTGATCATGAGGTGTGGACCTGTCGGGCGGCGAGGCGGGCCTTGACCAGGGTCAGCGCCAGCACGAACACCAGGAACACCACGGTCAGCGCTGCGGCGTAGCCGGAGCGGAAGAACTCGAAGCCTTCCATGTACATGGTGTGGATGAGCACGTCGGTGGATTTCGACGGCCCGCCCTTGGTCAGGACGTGGACGGTGTCGAACACCTGAAACGAACGGATGCCGGTGATGACGACGACGAACACCGTGACCGGTCCGAGCAACGGCCACGTCACCAGCCGGAACCGCGACCACGCGCTGCCGGCGCCGTCGATCTCGGCGGCGTCGTAGAGCGATTTCGGGATCGATACCAGGCCGGCGAGGAACAGCACCATGTTGAAGCCGAGCGCCTGCCAGATCCCGATCACGCACAGCGACAACAGCGCCGTATCGCGATCCTGCAGCCAGCTATGCGCGGGCAGGCCGACGCTGCGCAGTAGCCCGTTCACCAGCCCGAACTGCGGATGCAGCATGAACTCCCAGACGATCGCCATCGCGATCAGCGTCGCCATCACCGGCAGGAAATACACGGTGCGATAGAAGCCGCGCAGCCCGTCGCCGCTCTGGATCAGCAACGCGACGCCGAGGCCGAGGCCGACCGCGCCCGGCACCACGATCACCACATAGGTCAGCGTGTTGGTCAGCGAGATCCAGAACACTTTGTCGGCGACCATCTCCTGATAGTTGGCGAGCCCGGTCCAGGCGAACGACGGCGCGCCGAGCTGATAGTCGGTGAACGACAGCGCGATCACGCCGGCGAGCGGCCCGAGCAGCATCAACAGCATCAGCACGAAAGCCGGCCCGACCAGCCCGTAGGCGGCGGCGTTGCGCAGTCGCGGCCGGTGGCGGGCGACGGCGGTCGGCGCGGGGCGGGCGAGCGTGATCGGGCCGAGCGTAGAGGCGACGTCAGACAACCGCCACCTCCCGCGCGCGCTGCGGCGCTGCCGTAAGCCGGGTCTCGATCCGCTTGCCGGCGGCGTCGAACAGCCGCACGGCGTCGGGCGCGAAGCCGAACCGCGCGCTGCTGCCGAGCGGCGGCAGTTGCCGGACATCGCCGATCCGCGCCAGCACCGGGGTCGCGAGGCCGTCGACGCCGAGATGCACGAAGGCCTCGGCGCCCATGTTCTCGACATGCACTACGGCGCCGCAGAATGCGCCGGCGCCGAGTTCGATCCGCTCGGGGCGGACGCCGGCGCGGCAGGGACGCGCGAGACCGGAGCCGGCGAGGCCGAGCGGGTACCCCAGCATTTCGACCTGACCATCGGCGCGGAGATGGCCCGGCAAAATGTTGATCTTCGGGCTGCCGACGAACTCGGCGACGCGGATGTCGCGCGGGTCGTCATAGACTTCGGCTGGACGGCCGACCTGCACCAATTCGCCGCCGATCATCACCGCAATCCGGCCGGACATCGTCATCGCCTCGGCCTGATCGTGGGTGACGTAGACGAAGGTGGTGCCGAGCCGGCGATGCAGCTGGGCGATTTCGGCGCGCATGTGCACGCGCAGCTTGGCGTCGAGATTCGACAGCGGCTCGTCGAACAGAAACGCCACCGGTTGGCGCACGATCGCGCGGCCGACCGCGACCCGCTGGCGCTGCCCGCCGGAGAGCTGCCCGGGCTTGCGCTTCAGAAAGGCCGACAGTTCGAGCTGGTCGGTGACGCGTTCGACTTCGCCGCGGATTTCGCGCTCAACGCGGTGGCGGTTCGGCAGCAGCCGGCCGAGCACCGGCATCCGCTCGAGCGTCGACAGCCGCTTCATCCGCAGCGGCACTGCGATGTTGTCGTAGACGCTGAGATGCGGATACAGCGCGTAGGATTGGAACACCATCGCGAGATTGCGCTGGCTCGGCCGCACGCCATCGACGGGCCGGCCGCCGATCCGCACTTCGCCGGTGCTCTGCTGTTCGAGTCCGGCAATGATCCGCAGTAACGTCGATTTGCCGCAGCCGGACGGCCCGACCAGCGAGACGAATTCGCCGTCCTCGATCGCCAGATCGACGCCCTTCAACACGTCCGTGGTGTCGAAAGATTTTCGGATCGCGTTGAGTTCGATCCTTGCCATGCCGCCGTGCTCCTCGATTGAGATCGATGTGCACGTGGCTAAGGCCGGCCTCTGACAGTCACATAACGGTCAACAGCTTCTCTTATGGTTCTCGCGAGATTTTCTTGCGAAGCTCGCGGCGTTGTCGCGGAGTCGATCGCAGGGCCGGAGAGGGCGGGGCGTTGCCGGCATGGCGCTGACATCGGCGCGGATGCGCGCAGTGAACGCGGTGTTCGAGACCGGCAGCTTCGCCGCGGCCGCGCGCCACATCGGCGTGTCGCAATCGGCGATCGCCCAATTGGTCCGCGAGCTGGAGGCCGAATTCGATGTGGCGCTGTTCGAACGCCACGGCGCCAGTCTGATCCCGACTGCATTGTGCCGCCAGCTCTACGGCGCCACCAGCAAGATACAGGCGGTCGAGGCCGACGCGTTGTCGATCCTGCAGCAGCGCGGCGAACCGGCGGGCGGCGAGCTCCGCGTCGGCCTCGGCAATTCGATGCCCGGCATGGCGCTGATCGCGGCGTTCAAGCGGCTGTATCCCAAGGTGCAGATCGCGATCGAGATCGGCAGCTGGTCGGCGATCGTCGCCGCGGTGGTCGAGCAGCGCGTCGATATCGGCGTGCTGCCCGAAGTGCCGGCGGACACCCGCTTCCGCCGCGAGATCTGTCTGCAGCAGCGCGTAGTCGCGCTGTGCCATCCCGGCCATCCGCTGCAGCGGCGCAAGCAGGTCGCGATCGCCGAACTAGCGCACTATCCGCTGGTGTTCCGGTCGCGCGATTCCTCGACGCAGCGCACCGTCGACCGCGCCTTTCGCGAGAAAGGCTTGCGTCCGGCGCCGTCGCTGATCGTCAACACCCGCGAAGGGATGCTCGAAGCCGTCGCCAATCAGCTCGGCATCGGTTTCATGTGGGAGCAGGGCTCCAGCCGGCGCGACGGCATCGCGCGAATCCCGGTGCCGGAGCTGGATGCGGAAGTGCCGGAATGCATCTTCGCGCTCGCCGGCAAGAAGGGCCGCCTGGTCGAACTGTTCTTCCTGGCGCGTGGCACGCCCGACATCGCGTGACCGGCGCGCGCCTCTGCGCTCAGTGTCTGTCCGATCTCAGTGTTTGTCGGACGCATGTTTCGGCTGCACCGACCATGCCGCCGGTTCGTCGTTGGTGTCGGCTTTAGCGGCTGCCGCCGTGGCCTGCACCTTGCCGGGCGCGTGGTGGGCAGGCGCATAGATCGTATAGACCTGCATCGGCGTCACCCCGATATTGGTGACGTTGTGCCACGTCCCTGCCGGAACGAGGACGCACCAACCATCCGAAACGTCCTTTTCAAAAGTCAGCCTGTCCTTCGCGGCGCCCATCTGCACGCGACCGTTACCGGCGTCGAGGCGCAGGAACTGATCGGTTTCCGGATGCGCTTCAAGGCCGATCTCCCCGCCGGGCGGGATCGACATCAGTGTCACTTGCAGATAGCGCCCGCTCCAGGCGACGGTGCGGTAGTTGTTATTGTCCTTGGTTGCTCGTTCAATGTCGAACGATTGCGGCTGTGGCCCAACGTCCTGGATTGTCTCGACAATGTTGCTCACGACGTGGCTCCTCGAGCTTCCCTGCGAGCACGTCTCGCACCGGTAGGACAGGGGCAAGCTATTGTGATGGGAACAGTTCCGCACCATCACGCCCGCGTCGTCGCATTTCGACGGTCCGGTCCATGGCGGTGTCGACCGCCTACGAGCGGACGCGGCGCATCCACGCGCCGTTGTCGCTAGCGTTCTGCTAACGGCCCATCTGGTTTCTCAGCGAGGTGAGGCCGAGGATCGCCTGCTGGGCGTTGTCGAGATAGCGCCCTTTGAAATAGACCGCATCGATCACTGCGCCGAGCGCAAACAGAAGTGCAAATACCACAAGGCCACGCATTTCAATCAATTCCAACCTCGCCGAAATGTCGCGAAAAATCGGCGCGCGGCGAATAGCGATAGACTACAACGTCGCGGGCGGGACGAAAAGCCGCGACTGTCTGCCCAGATTGTCGCACCGCGAGCGCACTTACCGTCAATGCCCGGGAGTTATTTGGGAGGCGCGGTGTCTCGCGATAGATCGGCTCTCGGAGATGGAGGAGAAGGTTAACGATGAAGTCGTTCCGCAAGGAGCTTTGGTTCGAAACTCCCGGCCGCCGAGCGTTCATCAACATCACCCGCGAGGTCGAGGCCGCGTTGAAGCAAAGCGGCGTGCGCGAAGGCTTGGTGCTGGTCAACGCCATGCACATCACCGCCTCGGTGTTCATCAATGACGACGAGAGTGGCCTGCATGCCGACTACGAGCTGTGGCTGGAAAGACTGGCGCCGCACGAACCGGTCTCCGGCTATCGTCACAACCGCACCGGCGAGGACAATGCCGACGCGCATATGAAACGTCAGGTGATGGGCCGCGAAGTCGTCGTCGCGATCACCGAGGGCAAGCTCGACTTCGGCCCGTGGGAGCAGATCTTCTACGGCGAGTTCGACGGCGGCCGCCGCAAGCGCGTGCTGGTCAAGATCATCGGCGAGTAGTTGCAGGGCGTCGGGCGCGGTGGCCGCAGGCGTCACACGCTGGCCGGCGGTGGATGAGTTGGCGGATGATGCTGCGCTGATCGGCTCTACGGCTATGAGCTACGGCAGGCTGGTCTCAAACCGACGGCAGGCTCGCGCCGGCTGCATGGTCGATCGCGTAGAGCCATGAACCGTCGGCCTGCCGGCGGATCACTTCGGCCGTGCTGCCCGATGCGATGATAGTTGCGCCGTCGCGCAAGACGAAATCGGCGCGCAGAAGCGCCATATCACCGAGAACGACGCAGAAATTATTCTTGGACACCATGGTTCCCGGCGCTTGCAGCAGCTTGGCGAGCTCGCGGCCGATCGCCTCGAGACCGGCGGCGCGTTCACCGCTTCCATCCACCAGCAGAATTGCATTCGGCTCGTACAGCGAAACGAGGTTTTCGAGTGTCCTGCTGTTGAACGCTCGCGCGAATGTCTCGTTCATCTCGCTCGGCGTGTAGACCTTGAACATTGCCATCTCCTGCACAATCGTTCATGAGCCTAATCACATGCCGTTTGTACTATCCAAATGGAAAGGATCGGGGATGTACCCGGATTCCGAAAGCGCTGTTCTCGACACGCCGTCGCCGCGTCACCCGACAGAGTGTCCGGTCGAGGATTGGCTGTCGTTCCTCGGCCATCGGTGGAACGCGCTGATTCTCTGGCACCTTTCGACAGGCGCGAAACGGTTCTCCGAGATCATGGCGCTGTTGCCCGGCATCACGCCCAAGGTGATGACCGACAGATTGGAGCTGCTGGTCGAGCGAGAGCTCGTCTCCCGCTCGTCACAGAATACATTCCCGCGCGTGACCGCCTACCAGCTGACAGAATCCGGAAACGCCATCGTGAGTATCCTCGACCAGATCGAGCGCTGGACGAAGAGAGACAAGTAGAGGCTGCGGCGCGCTCTCGCCGGGTTGTTCAGGGCCGAAGGAGCTGTCGCGATCCCGTTGGAGGGCGCTGAGTGCGGCCCGTAGGGCGGCGCGGCCGGTTCAGGCGATCCGGCCGACTGGTCTCAGCTGCAATACTGCTTGAACTCCGGCGCCGGTTCGCGGTCCGAATAGATGTAGAGCATGATTCCGTTCGGGTCGCTGATGGCGAAGCCGCGGTCCCCCCACGGATGATCCTCGATCGGCATCACCGGATCGACATTCAGCGCCGCCAGCCGGCGATACTCCTCATCGACATCGGCGACGCAGAAATTATAGGTCAGCCCCGCCGTCGCGCAGGTCGGCTGGTCGCCTTGCGGCTGCATGAATTGCAGCGTCACGCCGTCCGCCAATGCCAGATTGACATACCAGCCGCAATCGAAGGTGATCCGCGCGTTGAATATTGTTTGGTAGAACTCACGGGTTTCCGCGATGAGCTGGGTGGTGATGCAGGGGGATGCAGATTTCGGATGCACGATTGTCTCCGGCAGGATTGTTTGAGGTGTAGGCGGCGTGGATGGCGGTCGCAGGCTGCGGGCCGGGCCAGCGCGATGAGGTCTCTGGAGGGCGGCTCGCTGCTGCGGAGGTTATAGGCGAGGCCGGGTTGTTGTTACACATTTGTCGGTGTCGGAGCGGTCGCACGGCGAATGTCGCGTTTTCCGCGCGACGGGCTTTCGCGTTGCCGTGTGAGACGGATACCGGCTCGGACGAGGAAAGCGCACGTCAGATCGAGCGGCTGAGCTTCGGTTCGGAGGCGTTCACAACCGGAAAACCGCAATCTGGCACAACATGAGAAACAGCGAGGTGATCGGAGGTGCACCGTAAGATGGCGCGACGCATGTCAGCTGATTCGCGCTTTATGTCGACGACGACGATCCAACCTCGAGTTCAAGCAGAACAGCGCCAGTGCCCGTTGCCTCGAGTTTGTCGGCCGGGTTGCGCAACGGGCAGTCTGTCATCGACAGGCATCCACAGCCGATACAGCTATCCATTTGATCGCGCAGCTGAGTCAGGCGAACTATTCGCTCGTTGAGCATCTCGCGCCATTTGCTCGACAATAACTTCCAATCCTGCGCCGTCACCACGCGGTCGAGCGGTATATCCTTCAATGCAGTCGCAATCTCGGAGAGGGAAATACCCGCTCGTTGTGCGACTTTGATGATCGCCACCCGCCGCAGTGTGTCCCGTGTGTATCGTCGCTGGTTACCGGCGTTTCGCCAGCCTGCGATGAGTCCTTTGCCTTCGTAAAAGTGGATCGTCGATACCGCGACGCCGCTTCGTCTGGCGACCTCGCCAACCGTGAGCGGACGTTTAACATCGAGCATCTGAGGCGACATTATCTTCTTGACCTCAACTAAGGTTGAGGTTCTATAGCGCGTGTCGGCTTGCGCAAGCAAGTTCCTGGTTCGCGACCGCGGACGAGGCATCCCTGGTGGAGCCGACATGGCAATGACGATAGAGACCACCCGGCACCGGGTCGGTGCGGGCAGGCCCTTGGCGATCACCATCGTCGCGATCGGCGTGGGATTTGCGCTCATCTTTGCGTGGCGACTGATGCGCCAGCCTGCGGTCAGCACAGGCGCATCCGCCCCGATCTCGGCGCCCCTCATGACAGTCAGCACCGAGAATGTGCCGCAGTCGCTCGAGGCGGTCGGCACGCTCGAGGCTGTTCGGCAAGTGACTCTGGCGGCGGAAGTCTCCGGTCGCGTTGTGGCGCTGAGTTTCGACGCGGGGGAAACGGTGGCGGCCGGCCGCACTCTCATTCAGCTCTACGATGCGCCTGAGCGTGCTGATCTGGCTGCAGCGCAGGCACGGGTCGACTTTGCAAAGCATGAATTCGATCGTTCTCAGGCGTTAGCTCCGAGCGGCTCTGAGCCGGTACGGATCTTTCAGCAGCGCAGGGCTGAGCTCGCCCAAGCACGTGCGGCGACCGAACAAATTGAAGCGCGCATCGCGCAGAAGGCGGTGCGGGCACCGTTTGCGGGTGTGATCGGGCTGCGGAAGGTGAATCTCGGTCAGTACATCAATGCTGGGGATCGGCTTGCGACGATCACGGATCTCGATCTGCTGTATGTCAATTTCACCGTGCCGCAGCAGCGGCTGGGGGAACTGGCTGTGGGCGCTCGCGTCACACTCGTAAGCGATGCGGTGCCTGGCCGTGAATTCATTGCGCGCATGAACGCGATCGAGCCTCAGGTCGGTGTCGATACCCGCAATGTTCAGGCGCAGGCGATCCTCGACAACCGCGACCACGTCTTGCGACCGGGTCTCTACGGGACGGTGCGAATGACGCTCCCGGCGTTGTCGAATGCGATCACTGTGCCCACGACGGCCATCATCACATCGCCCTCGGGCGATACCGTCCTCGTCGTGCGTGACGACGTGGCGTACTCGGTGTCCGTGATCACGGGAGCGCGTATCGGCGACAGGGTCGTCGTCGCGCGCGGACTGGTCGCCGGCGACCGCGTGATCACCGCCGGCCAATTGCGCGTTCAACCCGGTGTCCGTGTGGCGGCGGCGCGCTGATGGCCTTCACCGACATCTTCATCCGGCGGCCGATTCTTTCGGTCGTCGTCAGCGCGCTGATTTTGCTGGCCGGGCTCGCCTCGGTCTTTTCGCTGCCCGTGCGCCAGTATCCGCGCCTCGAAAGCGCGACGATCATCGTCGATACGGGGTTTCCCGGCGCGACCCAGGACGTGATGCAGGGGTTTGTCACGACTCCCATCGCACAGGCGATCGCGACCGCGAGCGGGATCGAATATCTCACCTCCATTTCGACGCAGGGCCGCAGCCAGATCAAGGCGAAGCTGGTGCTGAACGCCAATGCCGATCGTGCGCTGACCGAGGTTCTCGCCAAGGTCCAGCAGGTCAAATATCGCCTGCCCACAGGCGTCAACGATCCCGTGATCACCAAGGTCACCGACGGCGCATCGGCGGTCCAGTATATCTCGTTCGCGAGCGACAGCCTGTCGGTGCCGCAGATCACCGACTTCGCGTCGCGCGTTGCCCAGCCGCTGCTGACCTCCGTGCCGGGCGTCGCGGCGGTCGATCTCACGGGCGGACAGACGCTCGCGATGCGCATCTGGATCGACCCGGTCCGCATCGCTGCGCGCGGCCTGACCGCCGGCGATGTCGCGGCGGCGCTCCGCGCCAACAATGTGCAGGCCGCGCCTGGTCAGCTTAAGGACGGAGACACAGTCACCAACATCACCGCGCAGACCGAGCTGAAGGACGTCGATGCCTTCCGCACCATGGTGGTGAAGACCGGCACCGATGGCATCGTCCGGCTTGGCGACATCGCAGAGGTGGAGGTGGGCGGACAAAACACAAATGCGATCTCACTTGCCGATGGCAAGCGCGCCGTCATTATTGGGATCTCGCCAACGCCCGACGGCAATCCCCTTGAAATCGTCAGGGCGGCGAACACGCTGATCCCGCAGATTCAACGGGTCGCTCCGCCGGGTTTGGAGGTCAAAAGCACCTTCGACGTCGCGACGTTCGTCAACGCCGCGATCGACGAAGTGCAACACGCCCTGCTGGAAGCCGCCCTCATCGTCGTGATCGTGATCTTCCTGTTCCTCGGCTCGCTCCGCGCCGTGGTCATCCCGATCGTTACAATCCCGCTCTCCTTGATCGGGACGGCCGCACTGATGTTGATGTTCGGCTTTTCGCTCAATTTGCTGACGTTGCTTGCGATGGTGCTGGCGATCGGTCTGGTGGTCGATGACGCGATCGTCGTCGTGGAGAACATTCACCGCCATATCGAGGAAGGGCTGCCTCCGATCCAGGCCGCCCTGGTCGGCGCGCGCGAGATCGTGCGACCGGTGCTGACGATGATGATCACGCTGGCGGCGGTCTATGCGCCGATCGGGCTGATGGGAGGCCTCACCGGCGCACTGTTCCGCGAGTTCGCGCTGACGCTGGCGGGATCGGTGGTGCTGTCGAGCATGGTGGCCTTGACGCTGTCGCCCATGATGAGCGCGCGGCTGCTGAACGCGAAGATCGGTGAAGGGCGGATCGCGCGCACGATCGAGCATCGGCTGAACCAGCTGTCCGATGCCTATGGGCGAACCTTGCAGCGTTCGCTTGAGATGCGGCCGGTGGTGTTGACGATCGCCGGTGCGGTCACGGCGGCGATCATTGTCCTGTTCTCCGGCGCGGCGCGCGAACTCGCGCCGCAGGAGGATCAGGGGTATGTCTATGTCGCAAGCCGAGCGCCGCAATATGCGAGCGTCGATTACACGGCTGCTGCAACCCAGAAGATCGAGCGGCTGTTCCGGACGCTGCCTGATTATGCGGGAAGCTTTTTCGCCAATGGCACCGACGGTCAGAACAACGCCTTCGGTGGCATCCTGCTGCGTGACTGGTCGAAGCGCACCGATACAGCCGACGCGGTTCAGGGGAAGCTCTATGCCGGCGGGGCAAACGTCACCGCGGTGTCGGTGTCGTCGTTCCAGCCCGCGCCGCTGCCGGCCTCCAGCGGCGGCCTGCCGTTCCAGCTCGTCCTGCGTTCGCCGGTGGATTTCGCATCGATCCACCAGCAGATGGAGGCGCTGAAGGCGGCGGCGCGCGACACCAGATTATTCGCGTTCGTCGATAGTGACCTCGCCTTCGACAGCCCCCAGGCGCGCATCAATATAGACCGCGCCAAAGCGGGTGAGGTCGGCGTCACGATGGACGCGATCGCGCAGACCTTGGCGGTTCTCGTGGGAGAGAACTACGTCAACCGCTTCAACTATTTCGACAGATCCTATGATGTGATCCCGCAGGTCCGGCAGCAGGACCGGCTGACTCCGGACGCGCTGGGGCGCTTCTACGTTCGCGCTCGAAACGGCGCGCTGATCCCGCTCGCGACGGTGGTATCGATCGACGTCCAGCCCGCCGCCAATCGGCTGCCCCAGTTCAACCAGACGAACGCGGCGACGATGTCCGGCGTGCTGGCGCCCGGCGTCACCATGGGGCAGGCGGTGAAGGCCATGGAGGGGCAGAAGCTGGCGCCCGGCACGAGGATCGACTGGCTTTCGGATAGTCGGCAATATGTCACCGAGGGCGATCGCCTCACGGTCTCATTCGGCTTCGCGCTGATCGTGATCTTTCTCGTGCTCGCGGCGCAGTTCGAAAGCTTGCGCGATCCCCTGGTGATCCTGGTGACGGTCCCGCTCGCGATCAGCGGCGCGCTGCTGCCGCTGTATCTCGGCTACGCGACACTCAACATCTATACCCAGATCGGTCTCGTCACGCTGATCGGGTTGATCTCGAAGCACGGCATCTTGATGGTGTCGTTCGCCAACGATATCCAGCGCGCAGAGGGTGTCGCGCGCGCGGAGGCGATATTGCGCTCGGCGAAGGTGCGGATGCGGCCGATCCTGATGACGACTGCGGCGATGGTCGCGGGGCTCGTGCCGTTGATCTTCGCCAGCGGCGCCGGCGCCGCCAGCCGATTCTCGATCGGCATCGTCGTTGTGACCGGCATGCTCGTCGGCACGATGTTCACTCTGTTCATCCTGCCAACGATTTACACGCTGATTGCAGACGACCATCGCGCCGACGAGCATGTCTCGTGAGGCAGTTTTTCCTCGCGTCGCTCATTCTGGCGCTTGCCTGTGGTGCCTGCACGGTCGGGCCCGATGACGGATGCCAACGATATCTCGCAAACTAACGGCGCCGTTCGTGTCGACGGCGCCGGGCGGGATCGCCGGACGACCCGTCGTTAAACCGCCGAGGGCGAAGTGCGGTGGACGAGTTGGCGGATGCCGCTGCGCTCTTCAGCCCTGCGGGCTTGGTGGCTACGCAACTCATGCTGGCCGATTCCACACGATCGGGGGAACGATTGTGCATTTCGCGCGGGTTGCACGATACGATGGGGCCTCGTGCGGAGGCGGGGCGGAGGACGGCCACCTCGATGGCTTGAAGCTGTGGCGGATCAGGCGCGCAGCCCTCGCCAATCTGCCCTTTGCGCTTATCGAACATGTGTTGTTTGGCAGATGGCCCAACGTGTGCCGCTTCTCAGTCGCTGGCGGTCCAGGGATCGATCACGGTCAGGCCTGCGGCGTTGAACGCACTCGCGTCGCGCGACGCCACGGCGAAGCCGTGCGCGGCGGCGATCGCGGCGATATAGCCGTCGGCGTGGGGAAGCCCTTTCCGGCCGCGCGCGCCTTGACGGCGAGATCGGCATAGTGCCGCGCCGCAGGCGTATCGAACGGCAGAATACGGGCGGCAAACAGGTCCAACACATCGTCGAGCGCAGCGCCCAAGGCGTTCTTGCGCTTTCCGGCCGGCAAGGCGCTAATGCCGAACAGAAGTTCGGCGACGGTGATGCTGGACAGGAACAACGTCTCGGCCGACTGGGCATCGAGCCATTCGCGCACCCGGGGGTGCGGTTCGCGCGTCATTGCTTCTGAGACGACGTTGGTGTCCAGCACGATCATTCGACGCGTCCGGTCATTCAAACTTCATAGGCTCGGCAGGACGCGTATCTCGGACCTGTTCGATGGCTTCGATATCAGCATTGGTGATGTCGTATTTCTGCCCGATCTCCCGCAAAGTCGTGCCGAGCAGCAAGCGGCCTTCGGGGCGGACAGCGGCCTCCAGAATGGCGCGCATCTCCGCTTCCGCGCTGCGATTATGCTGCGCCGCGCGGACCTTCAGGGCGCGATGCGCCTCCTCGGAGAGGTTGCGAATGGTGACGGCGACCATGATAGCGTCCTCCGTGAAATGACTGCGACGCTATCAAAATAGGAAAAATGATAGCGTTTTTCAATGGTGATGCCAGCCCTCCCGTCCGTGCCACCGAACCTCTTGGGCGGGATGCCGAGCTCTGTTCGCTTCGTCGGCGAGGTTGTCTAGGGCGCCGTTGCCGGGGCAGCCGCTCGGGCGGATTAGCCGAAGGCGGTACCGCCGATCGGTGAAAGCTTCGGGGCAATCGACATGACTTTCAAGAAGCTGTGGCTGGTCCGCAAGCCCGACAGGGGACAGATCAAGCTCCGCGAAGGCGGCTATTACATCTACACCGCGCCGAAGGCCGCGGGAGTGGATTCATTCCAATTGCGTGTCTGCGGGACTACCAATGCGCAGGATGGATACGCCGACCTGCAATTTTCCGTCCAGGTCGATTAGTTCGAGGTTGGGATCGTGGGTAGGCCGGAGGCGTAACCCGCCATTGTGACGCTTCGGCCGGTGCAGTGGATGAGTCGGCGGACACCGCTGCGGTGATCGCGGTATGCCGGTCGTTGATATCGGGGAAGAGTAAACGCACTGCCACGTCGACCACCCGGCGAATCGCGAAGTGGAGATCCATCGGATTGTTCGACTGCATCGCGCCGCCTCGATCGAGCGATCGGACTCACTCTTTATCGAGTTGGCAACGTCTTGATCCAGGTCAATGTCATTCCATTCCGAAGCGTTGAGTCTTGTATTCGGGTGATCTTGTTGATCACCTCCCTTTGACTTGTAGCCTTGGTCCTGATGTACCAAGGCTGTTTTTTGCCGTCAGCCAGGCGCCGAAAACAGGCGCGCTCGGCGTCGTCGACGACGATCATTCAACGAGAAAGCCACTATGCAGCTCCCGGCGGGAAGCGTGCATGGTTCAGCATGAGACGGAATAATCTACCGAAAGGGAGACGATGCGCCATGGACCCATATGATCACCAGAACCTCTTTGCCAAAATACTTCGTGGCGAGATTCCGTGTCACAAAATCTGTGAGGACGAGCAGACGCTGGCGTTTATGGACATCATGCCCCGCTCGCCAGGTCACGCCCTGGTTATTCCAAAATGTGCAGCGCGCGGAATCCTCGACATCAGTGCGGATGCCTTCGCCCAAGTGGCGCGTACGAGCAAGAGGGTCGCGATGGCGGCGGTGGCGGCCTTTGGCGCGGATGGAGTCGTAATCCAACAATTCAGCGAGCCGGCCAGCGGGCAGGTCATCCTCCACCTTCACATGCATGTCATGCCGGTAACGGCGGGAGTCGAGTTGCTTCCGGCGCAATCACGGCGAGAAGATAATACGATCCTTGAGGAGCATACCGCGCGGATGATCGTCGCGCTGGGGAGCGTGCCCGTCTCGTAACGCAACTGGTTTGCGGCCGAGGCACTTTGGCGCTCTGCGCATAATTCGCGCATGTGGAAGTCATTATCGCAAAAGTAATCTGACGTCACGTCGAGCTGACAGTGGAGGCAATGATGTCACGGTCATGGCCGAAGCCATTTGGGAAAATCATCTCATAGGCGCGATATATTGCGCCGCACCATCATGGCGGATACTTCAGCTAATCCGCTGCTAATTCACGAACTAGACAATGGTAGCGGTTGACCAGGCGGGCGTCCACTCCCAACGATCAGTTGGAAAATAAGAAAAATGCCTGACTGTCATGTGCCAAAAACATGGTGCAAGGCATCAGTGTTAAATCAGCCGTCACAAATGGGACGCCTAGGAGGAAATATGGCCGACAATAAGCTCATCTTCACTCGCAGAACCGCGCTCAAGACCGGGCTTGCCGGCGTCGCCGCGCTGGCGACGCCGACGTTCTTCATCCGCGACGCCTGGGCGGATGATTTCTGCAACATGCCGAAGGGCAAGGAAGTCACGTTCGGCTTCAACGTGCCGCAGTCCGGTGCCTATGCCGACGAAGGCATGGACGAACTCAAGGCCTATCAGCTCGCCGTCAAGCACCTCAATGGTGAGGGCGACGGTGGCATGCTCAAGACCATGAAGCCGCTGGCGCTGAAGGGCAACGGCGTGCTCGGCAAGAAGGTCGCCTACGTCTCCGGCGACACCCAGACCAAGGCCGATCAGGCGCGCGCCACCGCCAAGCGCATGATCGAGAAGGACGGCGCGATCATGATCACCGGCGGCTCCTCGTCCGCCGAAGCAGTCGCTGTGCAGTCGCTGTGCCAGGACGTCGGCGTGATCTTCATGGCCGGCTTGACCCATTCCAACGACACCACCGGCAAGGACAAGCGCGCCTACGGCTTCCGTCACTTCTTCAACGCCCACATGTCGGGCGTGGCGCTCGGTCCGGTGCTGGCCGAAGCCTATGGCAAGGACCGTGCGGCGTACCACCTGACCGCCGACTACACCTGGGGCTGGACCCAGGAAGAGTCGATGAAGGAGGCGACCGAAAAGCAGGGCTGGAAGACCGTCAAGGCCGTCCGCACCCCGCTCGGCGCTGCCGACTTCTCGCAGTACATCACCCCGGTGCTGAATTCCGGCGCCGACGTGCTGATCCTGAACCACTACGGCAAGGACATGATCAACTCCTTGACCCAGGCGGTGCAGTTCGGCCTGCGCGACAAGATGGCGAACGGCAAGAAGTTCGAAATCGTCGTGCCGCTGTTCTCCGAACTGATGGCGCAGGGCGCCGGCGATGCGATCAAGGGCATTTACGGCACCGCCAACTGGGACTGGAAGCTGGAAGACGCAGCTACCAGCGCCTTCACCAAGTCGTTCGGTGCGGCCTACGGCACGCCGCCGTCCCAGGCGGCTCAGACCTGCTACGTTCAGGCGCTCCTCTACGCCGACGCCTGCGAGCGGGCCGGCAGCTTCAACCCGTCTGCCGTGATCAAGGCGCTGGAAGGCTTCGAGTTCGACGGCATGGGCAACGGCAAGACGCTGTACCGCGCCGCCGACCATCAGTGCTTCAAGGACGTGCTGGTCGTGCAGGGCAAGGACAAGCCCAAGGACAAGTTCGACCTGCTCGAGGTCCGGAAGATCGTGCCTGCGTCGCAGGTCACCTACGATCCGAGCATCTTCGGCGGCGAGCTCGGCTCCAAGGACGCCAAGAAGTGCGGGTAATCTGACCTTGTCGGATTTGCCGCAAGCAATTCGGTAGGCCTGACTCCTATTCCGGTCGGTTGCGTCCCAGCGGCGCAGCCGGCCGGCTGTGTCTTGCGAGGGTTGCGGTCGTCACGACATGGCGGCGCTCGTACGGCAGGTACCTGTTTCGGGGTGACGAGATACTCGTCGCCGGACGATTTCGTGGACACGCGCCCCGCGCGTGGCTCGATGGGAGATTGACGACGCATGGACGCCATTTTTCTGCAGATCCTGAACGGCCTCGACAAAGGAGGAGCCTATGCGCTGATCGCGCTCGGGCTGACCCTCGCTTTCGGCACGCTCGGCGTGGTGAACTTCGCGCACGGCGCGCTGTTCATGCTCGGCGCGTTCTGCGCCGTGGTGTTCAACAAGCTGCTCACGCTGGAAATCATCCGCGTCGATCCGACCAAGATGACCCCCTGGGGGTCGCCGCTGGAGGTCAAAACGCCCTACGTCCAGGCGATGCTCGGCGACTGGGGCAAATTCCTGATCGACTACTCGGTGCCGGCGTCGATCCTGCTTGCGATTCCGGTGATGCTGCTGATCGGCATCATCATCGAGCGCGGCCTGATCCGGTTCTTCTACAAGCGCCCGCATGCCGACCAGATTCTCGTGACTTTCGGCCTCGCCATCGTGCTGCAGGAGATCGTCAAGCACTTCTTCGGCGCCAATCCGATCGCGCAGTCCGCGCCGCAAGTCTTCTCTGGCAGCCTGCAGTTGACCGAGGCGATCGTCTATCCGTACTGGCGCATCGTTTATCTGGCGTTCTCGCTGGCGGTGATCGCGATGGTGTTCGCCTTCCTGCAGCTCACCACCTTCGGCATGGTGGTGCGCGCCGGCATGCAGGACCGCGAGACGGTCGGCCTGCTCGGCATCAACATCGAGCGCCGTTTCACCATCGTGTTCGGTCTTGCGGCGGTGGTCGCGGGGCTCGCCGGGGTGATGTACACGCCGATCGTTCCGCCTGACTATCACATGGGAATGGATTTTCTGGTGCTGTCCTTCGTCGTCGTCGTGGTCGGCGGCATGGGATCGCTGCCCGGCGCGGTGCTGGCCGGCTTCATGCTCGGCATCCTGCAGTCCTTCGCCTCGATGAACGAGGTCAAGAGCCTGGTGCCCGGAATCGATCAGATCATCATCTATCTGGTCGCCGTCGTGATCTTGCTGGTGCGCCCGCGCGGTTTGCTGGGGCGCAAAGGCGTGATGGAAAGCTGATCAGATGAAGCACACCTCCAAACTCGCCGACATCGCCCTCCTGGTCGGCTTCGCAATCGTGGTGGCGCTCGGGCCGGTGATCTTCACCCCGATCGGCGCCGGCTATCCCGACCTGCTGCAGAAGTTCGCGATCTACGGCATCTTCGCGATCGGCTTCAACATCCTGTTCGGTCTCACCGGCTATCTGTCGTTCGGCCACGCCGCGTTTCTCGGCGTCGGCTCCTACGCCGCGGTGTGGTCGTTCAAGCTCTTGTCGATGGACCTGCTGCCGGCGGTAGCGTTCTCCGTCATCCTCGCAGGCTTGCTGGCGCTGGCGATCGGCTTCATCAGCCTGAGGCGTTCGGGTATCTACTTCTCGATCCTGACGCTGGCCTTCGCGCAGATGTGCTATAACATGGCCTATTCGGTGCTGACGCCGATCACCAATGGCGAGACCGGATTGCGCGTGCTGCGCCAGGATCCGCGCCATCTCGACGCCATGCTCGGTTACGTGTCGCCGACGCCGTCGCTGCTCGGCCTGCCGATCACCGGCTGGACCGGTTTCTACATTTGCGGCGCGGTGCTGGTGGCTGCGTTCGGCGTGTCGATCGCGATTTTCCGTTCGCCGTTCGGCATGACGCTGCGTGCGATCAAGTCGAACCAGAACCGGATGGGCTACACCGGCTATCATACGCGGCCGTATCTGCTGTCGGCCTTCGTGATTTCCGGCATGTTCGCCGGCCTGGCCGGCGCGTTGCTGGCAGCGACCGATCCGCTGGTGGGCGCCGAGCGCATGCAGTGGACCGCGTCGGGCGAGGTGGTGCTGATGACCATTCTCGGCGGCTCCGGCACGTTGCTCGGCCCGGTGCTCGGCACCGGCCTGATCAAGTATTTCGAGAACATCTTCTCGGCCTACAACGAGCAGCAGCTCCAGCTCATCTTTGCCTTCCTTCCCGACGCCGTCCGCGACGGCGTGGTGAAGACCGCCAGCCTGTTCGTCGGCGAAGGCTGGCAACTCACCCTCGGCCTGCTGTTCATGGCGGTGGTGTGCTTCCTGCCCGGCGGCATCATGGAAGGCATCAACCGGTTGCTCGGCCTCAAGCACACGCCGAAGGTCAAGTCGCTCGGCGACTCGCCGCAGCGCGACGGTCTCGGCGAAATGGTGATCGAGGAGATGCCGGCGAGTCACGGCGCGTCGGAGGCTGGAAAGAAGGCCGCTGAGAACAAGGCCGCCGAGAAGAAGAGGGCCGTTGCGCCATGACTGCGACCAACAACATCGTCCTGCACATCGACCACGTCCACAAGACCTTCGCGGGCCTGCATGCGCTGGCCGATGTGAACCTGGATATCCGCGAGGGCGAAACCCACGCCATCATCGGGCCCAACGGCGCCGGCAAGTCGACGCTGCTCAACGTCTGCGTCGGCGTGCTGCCGCCGACCCAGGGCAAGGTGATGTTCCACGGCACCGAGCTGACCGGGCTGCGCCCCTACGAGATCAACCAGCTCGGCGTGGCGCGGGTGTTCCAGACGCCGGAGATCTTCGGCGATCTCACCGTGCTCGAGAACGTGATGATGGCGATGCTGTCGCATCGCGACGGCGCATTCCGGCTCAAGCTGGTGTCGCGGTTCGACGAGCAGGGCGAGATCGGCCAGCGCGCCATCCAGGCGCTGCGTGAGCGCGGGCTGGGCGAGCATCTGTATCATCTCGGCGGTGCGCTTTCGCGCGGAGACAAGCGCCGGCTCGAGATGGTGATCGGGCTGGTGCAGAAGCCGAAGCTGTTGTTGCTCGACGAGCCGACCGCCGGCATGGCGCGCGCCGACACCAATGCAACCATCGATATCCTGCGGCAGATCAAGGATTCGGGGATGACCATCGTCATCATCGAGCACGACATGCACGTGGTGTTTTCGCTCGCCGACCGCATCACGGTGCTGGCCGGCGGACGCGTGATCGCGCAGGGCGTGCCCGACGAGATCAAGGGCAATCCCAAGGTGATCGAGGCCTATCTCGGCGAGGAACAGGTATGAGCACGAAGACAGTCGAGCGCTCCCACGCGGGCCATACCGAGGCCGAGCCGTTCTTTTCCTGCCGTGACCTCAATTCCTATTACGGCGACAGCTACATCGTGCAGAACGTCTCGTTCTCGCTCAACAAGGGCGAGATCCTGGCGCTGCTCGGCCGCAACGGCGCCGGCAAGACCTCGACGCTGCGCTCGATTGCGCGCGCCTCCTCGCCGGAGCTGCACTCGGGCGAGGTGATCCTCGACGGCGTCAAGCTGCATGGCAAGCCGAACTATTTCGCGGCGCAGGCCGGCATCCAGCTGGTGCAGGAAGATCGCCGCATCATTCCCGGCATGACGGTGGAGCAGAACCTGCAACTGGCGATCATATCGGGTAGCGTCGGCTGGCCGTTCGAGCGCATTTACGAGCTGTTTCCTCGGCTCGCCGAACGGCGCAAGCAGGAAGGCGTGACGATGTCGGGCGGCGAGCAGCAGATGCTGGCGATCGCCCGCGCGCTGGCGCGCGACCTCAAGCTGCTGCTGCTGGACGAGCCCTATGAAGGCCTCGCCCCGGTGGTGCGCCACGACATCGCCAAGGCGCTTCGGGAAGTGCGTGCCGCCGGCATCACCAGCATCATCGTCGAGCAGAACGCCGTCGCGGCGCTGGAATTGTCCGACCGCGCCGTGATCCTCGATACCGGCGAGGTCGTGTTCGACGGTGCCGCCAAGGAGGTCCTCGAAAGTGAGGATTTGCGCCACAGATATCTAGCCATCTAGGAGAAGTAAGAGACTCGTAGCCCGCATGAGCGCAGCGATATGCGGGGCGGCGTCGGATAGTGTGATCCCGGGTATCGCTTCGCTCACCCGGGCTACGCTTGCTAAATGGTGCCGCACGAGAGTGTCGACAGAACGAAATCGGCGCGAGCTATCGCCGAGGTTTTTGGCAAGGTGACGGCTTCGTATCCCAACGCCGGTATGGCCGTCGCAAGCCGTTGATACTCGACGAGGCTCGCCTCGAATTCGTGTTGGCGCTCGCCATCCGTTACATAAATTTCGGGCCAAGGCGGGGCCATGAAGACACGCCGATGATATCGATGGGCCGCGCAAAGCCTTTTCAGTGCATCATCGCCCGTCACGGCATCCAGCGCCGATGCCGCATCGATCAGCCCACGGTCGAAAAAGACCCAACCCGAAAGCGCTCGTGCCGCCTGTCTGTCAGCCAGCGTCATCTCGATCGCTCTCCGCGCGAACGCTGCCGGATCGACCCACGGGAGCGCCTTTTGGTCGCCTGCCAATTCCTCGCATACGATGCGCCGTCCGGGCTCTTCGACGACATGGTGTCCGCGCGCGCGTAGCTCGGCCAGCAGAGTGGACTTTCCGCCTCCCGAGCAGCCGGAAAGCAGAACGAAGTTATCGTGCAATGTAGATTCCTGCAGCTCGAGGACGAGAACGCCAAGCTAAGCGGATCGTCGCGGACCTAAATACGTCGCCTGGCTGATCCCCGCCTTCGGCATCTCCGCAATCGGCGTACCAACCTCCGCCTGCCGCAGAACGAAAGCGATCTGCACCTCGGCAAACTTCGATGCCTTCATCACTCCGCTCCTTCCCAGCCGGAGGAAGTCTAGCGGAAAAACTCTTGCCAGCAATGGTCCAGACTCGTAGCCCGCATGAGCGCGGCGTGTGACGCGCCAGTTCGTATGGCACTTACGGGATTGCCCAGAACTTCCCGGAAGAACATGAGATCGTCAGCACTTTCAATGGATTGAGCGCACTCTAGGCGAACCTACCGAGCGAGACGCCGCGCCAATTCGAATGGCACCGGCCGCCGGTGGTGATCCGAGAAAGGCCCGGTTTTCCGAGAAGTCGTCGGCGAACTGGGAAAGGAAACCCGCCCGGCGCCGGATCGATTCCCAGTTCGACGGATTTGCGGAAATGCCCGAACGGCGCGGACTTCCGGGATTCTCTCGAAACACCCCCGCGTCGAACTGGGAATCGGAACTGGGAATCGGGAAGGCCCCGCAATCCCGCATTCCAGCCGCCGCTTGAACCGCTGTTCCAGCGCCATTCAATGCCTCGCCGAGCGGCCCGCAACGGCCCGCTTTCGCCGCCCGGTGATGATCAATTCCCGGGCCGCGTGCGCCTTACCGTTGCCCGGCAGCGAATAGGACAAGGACACCGGCTTCAAGGCGAACCGAGCGAAGGCCTTTCGGATCTCCGGAACGTCGTTGATCGACAGAATGAACCGGCCTTGAAGCCCGCTTAAAACCTCCGCCATCCGCTCGTATTCAGCGCGTGCGAACAGGCCCCGACCATAATCGTCCTCGCTGCCAAAATACGGCGGATCGAGATAGAACAGCGTCGTCGGTCGATCGTAGCGCGCGATGAAGTCGGCCCATGGCAGGCACTCGATCGTCACGCCGGCGAGCCTCGCATGCAGATCGTCGAGCATCGGCGCCAGCTTGGCCACATTGAACCGAGCGGCGCGCACATCGACGCCGAAGTTGCGGCCCGAGACCTTGCCGCCGAAGGCCGTGCGCTGCAGATAGAGAAACCGCACCGCGCGTTCGAGATCCGTGAGCGTCGCCGGCGGCGAAGCCTTCAGCCGCTCGAACTCCTGCCGCCCGGTGAACTGCCAGCGCAGCATATCCATCAACGGCACGTAATGCCGTTGCAGCACGCGGAAGAACGTCGCGACATCGCCTGAGCGATCGTTGATCACCTCGGCCCGCGCGGCCAGGCGACGCCGCAGGAACACGCCGCCCATGCCGACGAACGGCTCGGCATAGGTCTCGTGCGGAATCCGCTCGATCTCGGCAATGATCGTCTTTGCCAATTGTTTCTTGCCACCGATGTATCCGGCCGCCGGGCGCGTCGGCGCCACGGGCCTGTAGACAACCTTCGAACTCATATCGTCAAACCGCTCCGGTCTGCCTACGGTCGCGCTGCTGTGCAGTCCCTGTGCAGCAGCGGCGGGTCGGCGAGAACGGTAGTCATCGTCGGGCGGGTCAGTCTGCCAGGATGGGCCCGCGGCACTCAGCGTTTGCGCGCTGTGTCCCCCGCCACTGACGGGAGACGAATCACGTCGATCGATCACTCCTCCTCTCCGGAAAAGTTTGGCATCTCGCCGGGCCGATAGGCGAAGCCGGGGTCGATTCCGTCAGGCACAAAGATCGTGCGGATGCTGCCGTCAGACTGCCGCACCTGCCGCTCGACCATCACGGTCTCGGGCGCCTGGTCGACGACGCTCCAGCCGTAGCGGCCGAGGTCGCTGTCCGAGACGCTCATCACTGTGCAATGGCAGAACCACCCGTTCGGCGGGTAGTGCGTGAGCCACCACGGATCGTCGACCGGCAGGATCAGCCCGTGCCAGGCCTGATGCTGCGGCCGCGGGTTCTGCTGCCCTTCGAGATGGACGTAGCGCAGATACGGCCGGGTGCGCTTGACGCGCTGGATCTGTTCCCAGCGGCCGGCCGCATAGGCGGTCGAGACGTTGGTGTCGAAGATCACGCGCGACCGCCAGCCGCGCGAGCCGTTGTAGTCCCAGCCGTGGTCCTCGACGATGCGGTCGAAGTCGCGGCGGAAATCCTCGATCGTCAGGCCGTCGTCGATGAAGCTCTGCACCGCCTCGTGGAAGTCCTTCACCAGCGCGTCGGTCTGCGCGCCGGCGACGGTGAAGGCGGCTGAATGCTCGGTTTCCCACAGATCGGTCCAGGTCGCGGTCGGAACGTTGACCTTGCGGCGGAGGAAGTCGATCGCCTCGACCGGGGCGAGCGAGAACGGCATCACCTTCGCTTGCAGCGAGGTGATGACGCCGCCGCAGCAACTACACGCGTTCGCGGTGCCGAATCCTCTAAGCATCGGGAATGCTGGCGCGGCCAGTCAGGTTCGCAATCACCCGCGCCATCCGCATCAGCCCGGCCATCTGCGCTTCGGCGGCGCCGGGCTTCAGCGCGCGCAGCTTGTCCTGCACCTGCTGCAGCGAGGTCGAGCTTTCGATCACCGCGCGCACCTCGTCGACCAGCGCGTCGCTGCCCGGCGCGCACAGCTTCGCCGCCTGGTCGGACAGCGTGGCGATCGGGTCGCGCACGTCGTGCAGCGCCATCTCGGCGGCTGCAAGCGCGCGCTGCTGCGGCGACGCCGAAGGAAACATCGATCCGAACGGCGACGCCGTCGCCGGCGCCGTGAGCAGCTCCGGCATGCGGCCGTCCTTGCTTGGGCTCGGCACCGGAACGCCGAGTAGATCGTTCATCCAGGACCGCTCGACCTGCATGCCCATCGGCACACCGCGGCTGATCCCGTCGAGAATCTGCGTGACGTTCTTGCTTTCCGGCCGGCCGATGCGCAGCCGCGGATAGGCCTTCTGCGGCCCGTGTTCGAGCTGGACCCACGTCTGCACGAGGTCGCGGTTGAGGATCGACGACAGCGCCTTGGCGTCGGCGCGCTCGATGTCCTCCTGCACCGAGCGATGCTCCTGGCCGACCGCGTGGCCGCCGGCAATCGCATCCGTGGTGGCGGTCTGTCCCAGAACCGCCTTTGACATCTGCTGATCGAGCCAGTCGACGCGCTTCACATAAAGATCGCCGGTAGCGTTGAAGCCCTCGTTGCGGACAAACTCGATCAGCATCGATTCCGGAATGATCGCCGCGCAGTCGCCAGCGATGTTGGCGACAGCGCGGAACAGCGTGTCCTTATCCTTTTCAGACGAGCCGGCCGGATATTTGCCGACGCGCATGGGCTGGCCGTAGACCTGCGCGAAGATCGCCCAGTCGCGCTGGGTGAAAGCTTTGAACATCCAGTGCCACGACGCCACCCGGCCGAGGCCGCTGCGCACCGGCAGCCCCGACTTGGCGCGGATCGCCGCGGTGATGAACTTGAAGGTTGGCAGCGGCGTGTAGCCGGCGCCGTTCGGTCCGGGCGGCGGGAGGCCTTGAGCGAACGTGTCCTGATTGGCGTCGACGCGCAGCAGCGGCGTGACGCCGTCGCGGATATCGGGCTTGAACCAGCGTTGATCGCGACGCTCCAGCCGCGTCGGCATCCACTGGCCTTCTGAGGTGTCCCAGATGATCTCGGTGAAGCTCCAGCCCTTTCCGATCGCATCCAGGATATCGAACAGCTCGCCCTGCAGCTCGTCGCGGCCGAGCCAGGACTCGATCATGTCGGCGTGCGCCTTCGCCTCGGGCGTATCGCTTGCGGCCTCGACCGTGATGTCGAGCTGCGCGACCGATCGCTTGCGGGTGCCGAGCACGCCGAGATAATGCGCATCGCGCTCCTCGATCTGCTCGCACAATTCGAAGTAGCGCACGGGATCGCCGGCGTCGGCCTCGCGCAGGATCGACGCCAGCCGGCGCGGATTGAGCCCGTCGGCCGGATAGTCCGAGAACGGCGAGCGCACGCCGGTGATCGTCGGCCCGGCGATCTCGGCCGTCAGCACCTCGCGCCGGATCGGCTGACCATCGGGACCGTAGAGGATCGGGGCGTCGGCCATTTATTTGCGTCCCTTCGATCGCCCGTGAAACTCGTCGACGAGTTGCTGCGTGAGGTCAGGCGCCAGCACCGCGCCGGCGGCGACAGCCGCGGAGTGCATGTTGTTACAAACCGGAAGCGTGCCCTTGACGCATGCGCACTTGCCCCCGGCATAGACGCGCTGACAGATCGCGATTGCGGCTTCGTCAAGCTTGGTCCGCTTCGCCGGCTTCGGTGCAGCGCTCTTTCGAACAGGCTTCTTCACAGTCCACCTCTCAGTCCGGCACCGAGCGGCTGCCGCCACCAGTCGCGCGCCTCGTCATCGTCGGACGGGCCGTCGTCGCGCGCGCCATCGGTGGACGGCGAGCGATAGCCGGCCTCCCAATAGTCCGCGCGCGACGCCGCATAGGCGAGAATGCCGGCGATCGCGGAGTCGCCGTGCCGCGGGAATCCGTCGGTGCCCTTGAACCGGTAGTTATCCGGAACCTTGATGACGCCGCCGACGTAGGACAGCGCCTGGTGATCGCGCAGCACATCGTCGTGTTTCGGCAGCAGCACGGTGCGGTCGCTGAATGCCTCGATATAGGGCGGCGAGTTGAGCCTGTACCATTCGGCCGATAGCTTCACCTCGACGACGCAGGCGCCGTAGCGCAGCGCCGCGGCTTCGGCGATGTAGGCGCCGTTGCCGGTGGCATCGAGCCGGCCGCCGCGCCGCGGCAGGCGGTCGATCACGTAGAACAGCACGTCGCGCTGCTGATCGAACGGAACGTTGCGCAGTTCCAGCAGCAGCACGGCGCGGCGCGTGAGGTCGCTGCCGATCTCCAACACCAGCGTGTCGGCCGCGTCGCCGGTGCGGGCGAAGTCCTCGCCGAAGACGTGGCGCAGGTTCGGATCGAGCTTCTCCAGAATCGGCTGCAGCTCGCGGTCGCAGAAATCCTTCGCCGCCGCCTTGCGGGCCTCTTCCGGCTCGTTCTTGAACGAATCCGGCAACACCCAGCGGACGATCGGAATATCCGCCGCCATGCAGGATTCGATTTGCACGCGGGTCAGCGCTGCGCCCTCGGACTCCGCGGGGATGCAGTCGAGTTCCTGCTGCATCGCCGAGGTGCGGACACCGTAGGACGAGCGGATCGTGCGCTCCCACTCGATCTCGCCGTCCTTCGTCCAGGTCTTGCGCTGCTGCAGGCAAACGCGGCGATACAAGCCGTTGTCGATCGCCTTTTGAAACGGGATGAAATGCAGCTTGAAGGGGACCTTGCCGGCCTTCGCTTCGAGGATCAGTTCGTTGAACGGGTTGAGCACGCCGTTGTGGGTCGAGATCACCACGATCTTGCCGCCCCAGATCAAGAGCGCGTTGACGGCGTCCAGCACTTCGCGGACGTTCTTGTGAAACGCCGCCTCGTCGATCACCACCTTGCCCTGAAGGCCGCGGATGTTTTCCGGCCGCGACGACAGCGCCTCGACCCTGAAACCGGATGCGAACTGCACCCGGAAGGCCGAGATCAGCCGGGTCGAGCCGTCCGCTTGCTGATCCTCGAACATGTACTCTTCGATCGACACCAGCTCGCCGCCGACGATGCGCGCGAAGTGAGCGACGTAGCCGACGAACTCGCGGCCCTTGTCCTTGGTGTCGCCGATGTAGAACACGTTCATGCCGCCCGCCGAGCGGGCCTTCGCGGCGAGCAGCGCATCGTCCAGCGCTTCGGCGAAGGTGATGCCGGTGCGCCGTCCTTTCTCGCCGAGCTTGAGATCGCTGTCGTCTTCGAGCCACTCCCGTTGATGCTTCATCAGGATGCCCTCGGCCAGCGGGTCGAGGTCGGGCGGCAGTTCGCCGCCGAACTGCAGCCCTTCCGGCAGGTGATCGGAGGTGGCGTCAGGCCCGATCATTGGACGGCCTTCTTCACGCAGGCGCATCGTTCCCAGCTACTGAGGGTCTTTCCCCAATACGGGTTGCCTTTACACGTTGGGCAGTCCGCTCGCGGATCGGGCCATATCATGTCGAACTGCAGCCCTTGCGGAAGGCGATCGGTCGCCGGCAGCATCCATCGCGCCGGCGGCGGCACGATCGAGGCGTCGGCCGGCTTCCATTTGAAATAGCCGAGCGCGCCGGCGGACGGGATGAAATCGCACGGCTGCGGATCTTCGATCACCAGCCCGCGCGGGCCGAAGAACCACGGGCTCTCGCTTCTGTTCACAACGCCAGTGATCATCACTGAACCGATGATGCCGCCGCGCTTGAGGTCGGCCGGCGCCGGGCACACAATGCCGAGTTCCGACGCCATGAAGTCGCGCGCCTCCTCGTATTTCTCGCGCGTCATGCCTTTCGAAGCATGGATCGCGCGCCGCCCGGTCAGCGGCACCATCCACTTGAGCGCGCCAGCCGAACGGTTCTCGTGGGTTTTGCCGGCGTGGATCAGCGCCCAGGCCCATGGCTGGCGCACTGAGATGGCGAGTTCGGGAAAATCGGGCACGGTCCTGACTCCGTATCGGTTGCTACTATTACGGAGCCTTGCTCGTCTTCGGCGCCTTCACTTCGCTGACCGAGATGAAGATCGACTTGGCGACGGTGTAGACGTCGCCGGGGTGTCCCGCGGCGAGTTCCTCCGCCCGAGCCTTAGCTTTGTCGAGATCAGTGAAGACCTCGGCACGATCCGCATTGTCGACGTTCGGGAACGAGGTGTTGTTCTCAGGATCGATCACGAAATATTCGGCCATCTCAGATCTCCTGCTTCGGTTTGGTGTCGATGCCGAGGATCTTCGCCTTGATGGCGTCGACGGTCTCGGCGGTGAGTCCCTTGGTCTTGGCGACCTGATCGATCGCCTTCGATGCCTTGCTGTTCAACTCGGCCTCGATCTTGCGGCGACCGTCGGAGCTGATGCGCTTCGCGGTCTCGGCAGCGGCGAGCGCGCGAGCGGTCATCATCAGCATCTCGGCGGTGTCGCCGTCGGCCTGCAGCTCGCCGGCGTTGCCGAGCATCTCGCTGATCAGGGTCTTCAGCGTCTCGGCCACCATCAGCGTCAGCGAGTTGTCACCGGCCTCGTCTAGCTTCGGCGCGATCACCGCGGCGATCTCGCGTGTCTCCTCCAGCCGGCGCGACAGCACGGCGATGCGGATTGCGGTGCGGTTGAACGCCGAACGCGAGATCACCGGCGGATCGGTGATGCCCTGTTCGAACGCCGCCACCTTCAAGCGGCCGTTGAAGCCGTCGAGAATGTCGAGCTGGGTGAGCTTGCGCTCTTTCAGCTGCTCGAACGCCCACAGCTTGGCCTCGTCGGCCCACTCCGGCAGCTTGTCGAGTTCGGACAGCCGGCCGCGCTTCGCTTTCGGTCCTCGCCCCGCCGCCATCGGATCAGCTCTCCGGCGGCGACGGCCGCTTCACGCCCTCGATCACGAGCCGGCGCTCGACATGCTCGACGCCCTTGGCGGTGAGCATGGCGACCACGACGCTGCCGGCCGACACCCGGGTGACGGCGCCGACGTTGTCGAGATAGCCGATCTCCTCGCGCACCCAGTCGCGCGACCGGGCGATGCCGAAGCTTTCCAGCACCTGCTGCAGCAGCGCATCGTTCAGCGCGTAGTTGGTCTGCGCGTGTAGCTCGCGCACCATGATCAGCCGCGCCTCCTCGCGAATAATGTCCCGGCTCATCGACTGATCTCCACCGATTCCAAAATCTTTTCCTGCAGCCGGTCGGCGATTGCCGCCACCGGCCTGATGCGTTCGGACAGCACGCCGACCTCGCCACTGAGCCGCCCGATCATGCCTTCGAGGTGCTGCACGGTCTGGTGATTGGGCAGGTGCTTCAGCTCGTTCTCGACGACGGTGACCTTGTCCTCGACAATATCGACCCTTGCCTGCAGCACCTGGACCGTTTCCTTCGAGGCCTTGCTCTCGATCCAGGTCTGGTGCTCCTTGAACTTCTCATCCGTCGCCTTCGAACGGCCCGAATAGATCGAGCGCCACAGCGCGGTGCCCGACAGCGCGATCGCGGCCCACGGCGCAAGCTCGGAAAGGTCAACCTGCATCGTGCTACTTCCCCTTGGCCAGGCGCTCGCGCTGGCCGGCCTGGCACGCGCGCGTCGCATCGAGGTTGCCGTTGGCCTCGCCGAGCGCGACGGCGTATTTGCCGATCACCCGCCACGGGTCGGGCTTCTTGCCGAGCGCGGGATCGTCGACATTGCGCGCCAGAGTCTCGCAGTCGCGGGTCAGCATCACGCCGTTACGCCCGGCCGGCGGCGGCGCCGCGCCGCTGGAGCTGACGCAACCACTCGAAATAGCCGGGAGGAGGAACGCACTTGCGCACGACGCGAACACCCTTCGCCGCCGCGACCTTGCGGTCGTCGCCGCAGCCGAATGTTTTGCAGTAGTCATCGAGCTTCCCCTTGGCCGCGGCGGTCTCCGCCTCGGCGCCCTTGCGCAAACGCTCCGCATCGGCCGCCGTGGCGGCCGCGCTTTCGAGCTGAAACGTCTTGAAGGTGAGTTCGTCCTTGACCCGCGCCAGTTCGGCGCGCTGATCGGCGACGCTGAAGCCGATCAGGAACATCAGGACGGCCGCCGCGACGATCTCCACGATGTCGGCGAACCGCTGATAGGTGTTCACCGCCGGCACCAGCCGGCCGATCAGCGGCAGATGCGCCACAAAAGCCGCGGCCAGCATTACGACGCCGAGCGCCACCAGCACCGGCGTCGAGGTGACGAAATTCCAGAACAGATCCGCGGTGACATTCTTGATCAGGTCGCCGACGTCGCTGAGAAAGCGCGTGATCATGCCGGCTGTCCTTCGGGCACGTCGGCCTTGAGGTCGCCGTCGATCGCGCGCTGCGCCCGCTTGGTCTTGTGCGCCGACCACAGCGCATAGCCGAAGGCGCCGACACCGACGACGACGGACAGCAGCGTGAGCGCGGTGAAGATCTTGCCCACCAGTTCGGACGAGCCGACCAGCGGAGCGAGCTGCTCCTTGGCGCCGTCGAGCACTGCGGCGATTGTGGTGCCGCCGAGCCCGCCCTTGACCGAATTGCCGGCGTCGACCGCGGGCTGCGCGACGTCGCTCGCATAGGCCTTGGCGTCGCCGCCGATCAGGTGCACGGCGGCCGGCTGCGGCCCGACCGAGCCGTCCGCCCAGGCCTGCGCGATCCTCTTGCAGCTCGCCACGCGCGCCGCCCAGCCTTCGCCGAAGGTGCCCCACGTGTTGAGCTGCTTCAGCATGCCGAGCCGGCGCGACGCCATGTCGGCGATCAGCGCGTCATGATCGGGGTGCGCATGCAGCGCCGCCATCGTGCCTTCGCCGAGGTGACCGTCGACGAGGTTGAGTTTCAAGGCGCGTTGAAGCCACTTCACGGCCTGGAACGGGCCGGAGTTGACGGCGGCGTCGAACAGGAAAAGATCGACGCCTTCGGGCAGCTCGTCGCCGCGGATCGCATTCCAGTATTGCAGCCGATAGATATCGTTGCGCTCGGCGATCCACTCCGGCGTGCGCCGCATGTCGGCGGTCAGCGGCCGCTGCGGCAGGCCCTTGCGCGCGCGATAGCCGTCATAGACGCGCTGAATGACGCCTTCGAGGGTGACGCCGCCGGGATCGCGTCGATGGTTGGAATAACCACCCTCGTAGCGGAGGATGATCGGCATGCATTTGGTGAAGTCGGGCTGCACGATTCGGCTCCGGGATGAAACCTGACAGATGTCAGTAGGCTTCCCGTGTGTGCCAAATTCTTCCCGAAATTGCTGACCCTGACAGCTGTCAGGCCGTTTCCCGTGAAACGGGACTAATCGCCGCTAGAACAACGATCCCTGATCGTCGTTCCCGCCGCCACGATGACGCCTGCGATGGCGGTGCACCGTGCGCTGTGTCAGTCCGAGCTTACCGGCAATTTGGCCGGACGACAAACCATCGCCGTCCAGCGCGTGCACGCGCTCGGAAATCGAGCGCAGAAACTGCCGGTAGGTGCCGCCGACATGAAGCGGGATCTCGATCCGCAGGCCGCATTTGCGGTCGGCGAAGTGAGCGCAAATCTTATTGGCCGCGTCCCAGCCGACGCATTCCACCAGCCAGTGCGCAGCGGGAGCCGGCGCGGCCGGAAAATACACGCGCTTGCCGCCATACTGCGCGGCGATCTTGAGGGCCGCGGCTTCGCCCGCGACCTCCGCAATCTCCTGCAGCACCGCGGGCAGCGCCTTGGTCATCGCTTCGGCGCCTCGGTGACGGTGACGAGCGTGTTGCCCGACACCACGTAGCGCAGGCCGTCCGACACGATGACGAAGTCCTTTTCGCCGATCAGCTCGGCCCGCTCGACCGAACGGGCGAGCGCCATGGCGACCGCCGCGCGCAGCGTTTCGACGTCGACGCCGCCGGCGTGCCGCAGGATGCGCAGCAGGGCGTGGTCGGAGATCCGGAGCCGGCGGCCGGTCATGACGTGGCCCTCCGCTGGTTGGCCTTCTCGAACTCCGACTTCACCGCCCAGGCGAAGCCGGAGCCGTACTGATCCGCCAGCGCGATCAGGCGCAGGCGGCGTTCGTATTCGGTGAGTGGCTTCAGCTCTTTCAGAAGCTTCTGCATCCTCGCGTCAGCGCCGGCCATTTGCGTCATCCCTCGGTGGAAGGTTGCTGTTGTTCGAGCGCGCGCCGCAGCTTGCGGCCGAGCGCCCCCTGCACCTCGTCGAGCTTGGGGGCGTCGAGGTAACACCAGCCGTTGGCGCCGCCGACCTTGAAGGCGTAGCTGTCGAGATCGGCGAGCGGCTGATCGGACCGGACCGGATGCACGGACTTCAGTGCGATCAGCCGCAGCCACTGCGCGGTCAGCACCGCGCGCTTGGCCGCGATCACGTCGCGGCGATCGGCCGGCCAGTCGACCTTCGCGGCCCGTGCCAGCCAGGCGCGCAGGCCGTCGATCGCGGATGCGCCGGCGCCGGCGTCTTTGAGAAAGCGGGTATGCGCGACGCCGGTCTGTCGCTCGAGGAAACCGAGCATCGCCCGATCGGAGCGGTCGCGCACCACACCGAGATCATGGCCGGCGATCCACAGCGCGCGAAGCTTGGCCCCGACCGCGCTGTCGAGGCCCGAGACCGCGCCGCGCGCCAGACCGGTCTCGCCGGTCAGTTCGCGCAGCCGGTCGATGACGCGGCCGGCTTGCGTCACGCTCAGATCCCTGGCGCTGCGCCGGCCGGTGTGCTGCATCAGCAAGGCGCGATAGTTGTCGTCGTCGAGGCCAGCCTTGGCCTTGAGGGTGTGGATGACGGCGATCATCGAACTGGTGGAATTGCGGGTCGAGAGTTTCATGGGCACAGCACGACGGCGTCGACGACGACGTCGCCCGGATCGTCGCCGGTCGACGCGCAGTAGCGGCGCAGCTTCGCTTCGATGTCGTCGGGCAATTTGCCCGGCGCCCTCGGCGTCAGCGTGATGGTGCGGCTGAGGCGCGGCTGAAAGCTGATATGGCCGCGCTGCTGCAGCGCCTGGACGATGACGCTGACCCGTCCCTTCGAGCTGAGGCCGAGCTGGATGCGCAGATCCTCGATCGAGGGCGAGCACTTCTGCTCGGCGATGTACGCCTCGATCGCCGCCAGACAATCGCGCATCCGCGGCGTCAGTCCCGCCGCGGCGCTCATTGCGCCGCCTCGGCCGGAAGGTCGTCCGGGATCTTGGCGCTGTCGGGCTTGATCTGGAACGTCTCGTAGCTATCGGCGATCTCGACACCGGGCAGCTTGGCGAGCTCATCCGGATGGCGCAGCACTTCGACCCGGTTGAGTTCGAACGTCGCACGGATGAATTTCTTGAGGTCGTCGTCTTCGGAGTGGCGGATGTAGTCGACGAGCGTCTCTTCCTTGCCGTTGATCACCACCTTCTTGGGCTGGATACGCCACTCAACCTTGCCGACGCCGAAGCTGACGGTTTTTGATTTGCGGCCCTTGGTGAGATCGTCGCGATTGGCCTCGCAATACGTCTGCAGGCCTTCTTCAAGTACATCCGCCTTCTGGCGCAGCGGCAACGCTCTGTCGAAGTAGTCCTTCTTGACCTCGGCGATCAGGCCATTCATCTCGATTTCGAGCTGATCGATCTCGCGCTCGATCGCGGCGAACTCGGCCAGCGCCTTGCTGGCCTGGGCGCGATCCTGCGGAACGGGGTTGGCTTTCGACTTCTTGGGGGCCATTTCTAAGACTCCTTTGGGGATGCTTCGGTGGTGGTGGAAGGCGCGGCGGCGTAGCCGAGTCGTTCGAGCTGGGCGGCGACGTCGCCGATGTGCTGCAGCGTGACGAGGCGCAGCTGATCGCGCTGCGCGGGAGCGACCTCGGCGGCGCCCTGGCACTGCGCGAGCATGTCGAAGGTGATCGCCGCCAGAGTTTCGAGAGCAAGCAGCCGGTGCGCCATCGCGACGGTTTCGACCGTCGAGACTCCGAGCGCGGCGCGGCGCGTGCCGCGCGTGACGATGCGTTGTGCGACCTCGATCGCTTCGACGGCCGCGACCTGGTCGGCGAAGCTCGGCCGCTGCAGCATGTCGGGGGCGGCGCTCATCGGGCGCTCCCGTTCGGCTCGGCCCGCCGCACGATGGGCTGCGCCGGAAAGGCGATCAGCTCGGCGCTCGGCAGAACATCCTCGATCGGCACGTCGGTATCGAACACATGCGGATCGACGCCGAGTTCGAGCAATGCCGCCTTGGCGGCGCCGTGTTTCAGCTTGCGTTCGAAGCCCTTCGCGGCCTCGATCGTGAAGGCGTCGCCATCGCCGCGAAGCCAGCCGGCGAAGGTTGTGTAAAGGTCGCGCAGGTCATGACTGAGCATGGTCACACCTTGGGTTTGAGACGGGAGTGTTCACAGCGACCACTGCGGCATTCGCGCGCGATGGCGGCCCGGATCGCGGAGGCCCCGGTGTTGCCGAGCTTCTGGTGTTCGAGGCACTGATCGCGGCCAATCTCGCCGATGACCGGGCAGACAACCGTGGAGCCCATCAGCGCGCCGCGTACCGCGGCCTCGACACTTTCGAGATCTCCCATGTAGGAGCGCGAGAGTACGAGACTCACAACCCCGGCAGAATAGCCAAGACGTTTGGCTATCTTCCCCCCGGTGATGCGGTTGGCCTCTTTTGCTAACTCCTCGATCCAGTCGGGCAGATGGTCGCCCCAGGCGGCGCGCGCTTTGGTGAGGTAATCGTCTTTTCGACGGCTCATATCCGCCCCTCCGAGAGTCGCGAATGGCCAACTACGACTCTGGCCTCAACGAGGTTGGCCGTGCAGGTATTGAGGTCGAACACGACATCTGAAAGTGCCACGATGGTCGGCGCCATCGGGCCGCTGTTCATGGCGGGCTTCAGTCGGTAGACCGCGACCGAGTTCGCTCCAACACGCCGCTTGTTTTGAACGACGTAGCCAGATGCAATCAGGCGATTGATGTAGTTTTCGGCGATGGCCGATGAAACGGAACAGTCCGGCGTGCTTGAATCGTAGGCAAGCTCTTCCGCCGTGAAGGATTGGACGGTCCGCATGGTGGTCCAAAGCTGTTGCAGCTCCGGATTGAACGGCGGCGCGGTGTCATCGCGGGTGATTACAAATTTGGTCCCGCGCGACGTGACTCTCGATACCATTCCCCTTTTGGCCAGCGTTCGCAGATAGTCACTGATGACTGTGCTCGCAGTCTCGCAGTACTTCGCGACGTCTTCCGCTGTGAATGTTTTCGATTGCGGATCGGCGACCTGACAGATCGCCCTCCAGATCTCGGGGCCAGAAAGCGGAATACGGAACACGAGGTTCGCGGTTCTTCGACCGTTCATGCCGACCTCGCGATATTTTCCTCGATCGCCTGCGCGCTCCTCGTCTTCGGCGCAGTGCCGGTATCGTAGGCGTGGAAGCCCCACGTCGCGCGATCAAGCGTTGCGACGTTGTTGTTGCGCGCGATCTCTTTCGCGTAACCGAGATTGTTGATGATCCTTCTGGCGCGCCCGCCGGACTTGCGTCGGATTTCATCCAGCAGATCATCTGTGAGGCTGACCGCCGGCGCAAAAGCGTTGGCGAGCTGGCGCGTATCGTCCAGGTCGCACGGCTGCGCCGTGAACCAATCAAGCACACGACTATAGACCCGTTCGACACGCGCCAGTTTATCCGGGAGATTTTCCTCGCCGATCAGAATGACCGGTACGCCCGAACACTCTTGCAGTTCGAGCACAAGCTCGATCATGCGCTTGTCGACAAGTCGATCGGCTTCATCGACGAACAGCGGCCGCCGGACATCTTCGCCGAGTGCGCGGATAGCCCGCGCGGAAAGATCGGGAATCGTATCGCCTTTCGACGGCTTGACCATCAATTCTTTGAGGATCGACGTCAGCAACGTCTTCCGCGTCCAACTATCACGGACCTCGATCCGGATTGCGCCCGTTCTGTTCTGAGCGAAGATCGAGGCTTTCGTTTTTCCGTAGCCGGAGAAGCCATGGCAGACGCCGAAACCGGACTCCTGTGGCTCGCGGTCGACTAACCGCATCGTGAGCTTCATGAAGGCGGCGACGTTTTTCAGTGCTACTGGGCCTTTCGTGGAGAGTTCGTTGGTGTTCATGATGTCCTGACCTTTGTGAGCGGGTTGATACTTAAACGCTGGCGAAGCCTTGCTCCTCGGCGTCGCCGTAAGTCATTCTGAAGCCGCGATACTCCGAACCTTCGCGGTAGCCGCCGAGCCAGACCGCATCGTCCGGCTCGACAAAACTGCCCGCGGCCATTTTCGCTTCGATCTCGCGCGCCCTGTTCCAGCGCTGGTGCGCAGTCTCAACGCTGCGCAACGGACGGACGTTGACGGGCCCGGCCTCGCGCGCTGCATCCTCGGCGCGCAGCCGCTCGGCGAGCGCGGCGACGGCGTCGGAATGCGCGCTGGTTACGCCGGCGGCGGCGACGCTGCGCGCGGCGGCGAGTGACGGCGTGTCGTGCGCACTGGTCGGCTTCGGAAATTCGATCAGCGTGCCGGCATCCTTCAGCGCCTGGCGGTGGATCGCGCCGGCGAAGTCGCTGGCCTTGATCTTGCGGGCAGCCCTCTTGGCGTCCGCGATGCTGTCGTCGACCATCTGCTTCTGTTCGGCGCGCACGGCGCGCGCGGCGGCAGCCGGGTCGATGCCGAGCAGCTCGGGGGAGATCGCCTCGCCCAGATAGGTCTCGCCGTCCTGGTCGAACACATAGGCGCGGCCCATGTCGGCTTCGTCCATGCGCACCAGCACGGTGCGGCCGATATCGAGGCCGAGAAATCCCGCGCTGTAGTACGTGTCGTGAATGCGCAGCCCGCTCTTGGTGACGGTGCGCAGGCCATTCTTGCCGGCGACCGGCGCGAGCAGCATGTCGAGCGCGCGCAGATCCTCGATCCGGCGGATCGTGATGCGGCTCATCGCCGCGACGGCGATCGGCGTCTGGCCCTTGAGACCGGCATGCGGCGCGTTGCCGTAGACGTCGGCGCACCAGGCGTCGAGGCGCTGCTGCAGATCGGCTGCCGTGAGCGCGACCTTGAACATGTCTTCTGCGGTCTCGCCGAGCCGAGCCGAGAATGCTTTCCGATTTTCGATCACCTTGCGGTCGGCGACGCTGTGACCGATGAAGCCTTCGAGCGTGCGCATCAGGCCGCGCTGCAGCGTGCCGATCGCGCGCTCGACATGCCCCTTCTGTTCGGGGCTGAACGGTGCGGACGTTTCGTGCTCGATGCCGAGCGCCGCGAACAGCCGCTGTGTGGTCCGGGCGACGAAGTCCGAGCCATTGTCCGTCTTGATCCGCTCCGGCACGCCCCAGATGACGATCGCCTTGCGGATCAACAGGCCGACCGCAGAGGCGCGCGGCGTCTTGCTGACGGTGGCGATCATCCGCCGCGAATAGACGTCGAGGCAGACATAGATGGTATGGCGGCCATCGATCAGCAGCACATCCGCCGGCGATGCGTCGATCTGCCAGACTTCGTTGAGGCGCTGCGCCGGCATCGCGACGCGCGCCGCAAAGCGCATTGTCGATTTGAAGCCGTCCGGGTTGCGGATCGATTCCAGCTCGACACGGTAGCTCGCCTTCCAGCTCTTCAAGGCGTTTTGAAATGTGCGGACCGGCGGCAGCGGCTGAACCCGACCACCGACCTGCACGGTCGGGAAGCGATCGGCCGCGAGCGCGCGGATGTGATGTGCGGTCAGTTGCGGCTGCTTGGCGAGCAGCGCCAGCACATAGGTGCGAACCTCGCCGCCATTTGCCCGATCGAGTACGCCGGTGCCGCGGCGGGCGGCGGCGCGATCGACTGCGAGCCGGGACTTGTGGCCGGCCTTGGCGAACGCGCGCCAGCGCGCCAGCGTGCGCGGCGTGATGCGCTTGACTGCGGCCTTGATCCAGCCGGCGACGTCGACCTGGCCGGCATTGTAGCAATCGCAGAAATAGGCGTCGGCGCGCTTGCGGCCGATGCCGGCCTGAGTGGCGATCGAATCCGACAGCGCCAGCACCGCGAGCCGCGCATCGCGCGCCTCGGCGGCCGGCGCGCCGAGGGTCGCGGCTTCGGGCTCGGCGGCGGCTTCGCGCGCCAGTGAGACGGGTAGTTCGATATCGTCGACGTGGTGGCCGAGATAGGCGACGCGGGCTTCGGGCGGCAGCGCGGCGACCGCGTATTCGACGCCGCCGCCCTTGCCGTTGCGCTCACGCGCCGCCCAGCCGGCGCGCTCGGCCGCGAAGGCGACACCGCGCTTCGTCGCCGGCAGGCCGGGCAGCGCGAGCGCTGCGATTTCGGCGGCTGAGAGATAGTCCTTCACGGCGTGCCCCAAAATGATCCGTCAGCTCGCGCGTGCTGCGCGATGCATGGCGGCGGCTTCCTGTTCGAGTTCGTCGGCGAGGCAAGCGAGTCCCGCCGCCGCGACCGCCACGGCAATCGCTTCGAGCTTGTTGGCGCTGAGCTGCAGCCGCGTGCGAAGCCTGACGATGCGGACAACCGGCGGGATGTTGGCGGCGCGGATCTTCGGAGCTGCATCGGTCATCGGCGCGGCTCCACGATGCGAGTTGCGGCGAGCGCGGCTTCGGCGGCCTCGCGCGCCGCGTTGACGCGCGCCGAATACATCGCGCCCGCGACGTCGGTTGCCGACAGTGCGTCGTCGAAGGCCGCGGTGAGTTCGGTGAGCGCGGCTCGAAGCTCCGGCGCGGCGACCGCGAGCTTGTGATCCTGCTTCGCTTGCGGATTGATCGCGTTGCTGTAGAGCACGCCGATCTGCCGGCCATCGGCAGCGACGATGATCTCGGCGCCGAACGCGCTGCAGCGTTCCAGAAATCCCCAGGGGACGAAGGTGGATGCGGCGTTCATCGGGCGGCTCCAGAGTTGAGTACCGCAGGCGCGGGCCAGACGTAGCGGGGCAGAAGCCAGCGCTCGGTATCGACGTCAGTAACTACGGAGACTTCTTCGGGGGCGGCACTCGAAATGCGGATGACCCAGCCACGCAGTGCAAGTGCTGCGACGTGTTGTGGCTGACGGGCTAGCCGAGCAGCCAGGACGCCTGGCACGTAAGGCGTTGTCTTGCTACGTGTTGCTTGGAGTTTGTTGCTAACAGCGTGATGCTCTGCGACACCGGAAATGAAACGTCGCAAAGTCTTCTCCGGGCCTGTCGCGATCACGATGGCGATCGATGGCGACGGAACTTCTTCTCCGAACTCGATCTGGCCATCTGGCCAGCAGAAGGTTTTGGTCATCGTCCAGCCCTCCATTCCGCATCAGCGGATTCGATCTCTTGATTGAGGCGTTCGCGCAGTTCCTTCGCGACCTCGCGCCGGATCAGCGCCTCGTGTTTGCGCGAGACCGCGATCGCGTCGGTGTCTGCGAGCAGCGCGTTGATCAGGCGGATGTCGCCGGTGACGGCGAACAGCGCGACCAGGCGGTGCGCCGGGATGTTGGAATTTTCATTCGCGCCCGAGGTGTACTGATCGAGGATCTGTGGTGAGACGCGCTCGCCGAGATAGGCGCTGATCTCCGCAGCGATGGTCTCGCGCGACCGGCCAGACTCGCGCATCGTCTCTTTCAAAGCCTGTTTGATCCGCGCAGCGGCGCTCGACGCCCGCACGCGCTCGGGCGAAAATCGCTCGACCACCGGCCGCGGCTGATACTCCGCGAAAAGCTCGGAGGTCGCGGGCTCGCTGTCGGGGCGGCGGCTCACAGCCATTCCTCCGGCAGCGGCATCACGATCCAGTTCCGGCGGCGGGTGCCCGCGCCGGCGCTGTCGAGAAAATCCAGAAAGTCGACCATCAACTCGGCGACGGCGCGGCTGTCATAAGCGCGGGCCTTGTCCGGCTCCGCCGTGATCAGCGGCGATGCGAGCCCGAGCGGCGATACGGCGTCGCTGAAGCCGACGAAGAACCGCGGCTGGCCGCCGATCATCCGCGCAACGGCAAAAGTTTCGGGAGGAGTTGCCACGTCGGTCATGACAACACCCGCGTTGCGAGCGGCTGGCCGCAGGTCGGGCAGCAGCGTCCTGCCGGCGCCGACGGCGTGCGGACGGCGGCGAAGCCGTATTCGAGGCCGTCCTTCGCCCAGCGGCCGAATGCCGAATGAGAGATTTCGCGCAGGCCAAGCTGTGCCAGTTCGCGGTTGAGCCTGTTCCAGACGTCGAGCTGGCTGAAGCGGCCCGATTGCAGCGCCTCGATCGCCCACGCCCGGATCGCATCCGCCCGCGGCGGCAGCAGGTCGACGCTGTTGCGGCGGCGGGTCATGCCCGCACCCGATTCAGTTTTCGGCTGCGTTTCTGACTCGACGCCTTCTGGCGGTCCGGCCTAGCGTCCCGTGCGATCAGGTTCCCGGTGCGGTCGAACCAGCGGGGCCACAATACATGCAGGGGGACTTCGAGGAAATTGGCGATGATCCTGTTCGAAGGGGAGCGCGGTCGGGTCAGAGCGGCGCGCAGAGCTGAGTCGCAGAGTTCATGTTTGCGCGCGACTTCCGCGAGCGAGGTGCCGCGCTTGCGAAAAGCCGCTACAATGTCTGCGCGATGCCAACCGGAAGAGGTCATGGTGTCCCGAGAGAGTAGTCGCCCCGGCAAGGACGGCTATTTTTTCTGGTCATCTGTGTCACGAACGAGACCAAGATACCCGCAAATGTCTAAAAATCAACCCCACAACGGCGAGGGATCGGATCACAGAGGGGGAAATCTGCGTAAAAACACGTCGCGACGTCTAAAATATACCGACGTGAAGGCCCGGCTCGACGATTTGAGGGATGTTCCGCTCGGCGGGGAGTTGCCGGACTGGAGCGCACTGACGATCGGCAACCGATTCGCGGTGGCTCTTCGGCTGATCCCGAAGGAACTTCGTGAAAGCGCCTTGCAGAGGAGCGGAAAACAGATCGATCGCTACGAGTCGGCGGACACCGACGATCCGAAAGCGCCGAAGATTCCCGACCAGGTGCTTGCGGCGCTGGCGGCTCACGCAAAGCTGCCGGCCTCTTGGCTGGCCGACGGCCAGGCTGTCGACCGGATGCCGCCGGTGACCTCTGGGACGACAGACGAATTGCTTGCCCCGGACGGCGACGTGCCGCTGCAAAAGCTCGCCTTCAAGGTCAGCGCCGGACACGGCGCGCTGACGATCGACGAGTCGTCGCACTACGTTCGATTTCCGCGCGCGATCCTCGATCACATCGGCGTCAAGGCGGCGAATGCACGATTGATGGAGTCGAGCGGGCTGAGCATGTGGCCCACGATCGACGACGGCGACATGATGGTCGTCGATGTTTCCGATACCGCCGTGGCTGACGGACGCATCTATGTGTTTTCGAACGGCGGTGAGACCTTCGTGAAGCGGCTCTTGCGGAACAGCAGTGGCGTCGTGATGATGCGTTCCGATAATCGCGATCTATTTCCGAACGACGCGCCGGTTGATAGTAACGGCGACTTCCGCATTTTCGGGAGGGTGAGATGGACTGGTCGAAGTTTGTAGGCGCAATCTCTGCGGCGTTGCTCGCCACGGCGGCGCATGCGAGCGCTGAGAAGCCGTTCGGTCTTGCGATGGATCAACAGGTATCCGGCCTCGACATCCTGAAGCGCGAGCAGCGCTTCGTCGTACTGCGCGCCGCGCCGGCTCCTGCTGCGCCTTTCACCCACTACCTCGTTGCGGAGAACGGTCGCGGTGAGGTTTGCAGAGTGATCGCGATCGCGGAGTTCAAGTCGGTCGCGGATGCGGATAGATCTCTCGACCCGATCGTCGGCGGTCTGTCGGCCTCGTATTCGCGCCCGGAGGTAGGCGCGGACGCGATCCTGCATTTCGAGAAAGGGGCCGCACTGGTCTGGCGGCCGCTCGGTTCCTGTAGCCGCGACGATCTAGCGTCCGAAGCCGAGATCAAGATTTGCAGGTCGGCATTTCCGGCTGGGGCTGATACGGGCGTTCGCAAGGTGACGCTGGTCCGGCACGATCTCGAAAGGCCGGTCATCGTGGTCCGGTACGATTTCGTCAACCGGAATGGCTGCCCCCCAGATCCGGTTGTTCTTGCTCCATCCGAAGTGACGCTGAAGCGCCGCGGACAACCCAATTCCGAGTGACGAGCAGCCCCGTCCGTGACGGACCCTGACAGGTTTCCGGCCCGGCGGGCGCTGGGGCGCGTTCCGGCCCCTGGACCCTGCGAAGGGAGCGGGAATTTTTTAAAGATTAAATTAAAGCTCCTGAGCCCCGGCGCGGGCCTATCCGGACCGGCTGACACCCTGCGATTCCCGGCCGGAGCCGGATGGGGGTTGTTTTTCGCCAAAATCGGGTAGGATCGGCGGCGGTCGGCCCGTGCTTCGCGCGGGCGCCTGCCGCCGCCGTCGATTTGGCCCCCGTCCGGCCCGCCCGCGGCTCTGACAGATGTCAGTCTTACCGATCCCGGTTTGCGCCGCCAGTGTGGCTGCATGTCGGGACAAGCAAATCCAGTTTTGAATGTGGCGCGCGGCGTCGGGCAGCCGATCGCGCTGAATGCCGATGGCTCCGCGCCGGAGTGGATCATGCTGATCCCCGCCGGCGACGGCGGCCTGATCGGCACCGTCGACGGCCGCGGCCCGTATCGCGTCGCCAGCCCGGCGACGCTGGCGGCGCAGAGCGTCGCCGTCGCCGGCGGTCGGCTCGTGCTCGACGAAAGCCACTCTACCGATCTCGCCGCGCCGAAGGGCGAGCCGGCGCCGGCGCGCGGCTGGATCGTCGATGTCGCATCTCGTGACGGTGGCATCTGGGGCCGCGTCGAGTGGAATCCCTCCGGCGCCGCGCTGATGGCCGACAAGGCCTACCGCTTCATCTCGCCGGTGTTCACGCACGACGCGGCCGGCAACGTGCTCACGCTGCTGCGCGCGTCGCTGACCAATACGCCGAACCTGCGCGGCATGGCCGCGCTTCACCAAGTGGAGAATACCATGGACCTCCTTGCTCAGTTGCGCGCGCTGCTCGGCCTCGACGACACCGCCGATGAGGCCGCGGTGATCGCCAAGATCAAGGACCTGAAAGGCGGCGATGCGACCGCGCTGAACGCGGCGTTGTCGCCGATCGCCACCGCGATCGGGCTCGCCGCCAATGCGGACGCGGCGACGATCGTCACCAAGGTCAAGACGTTTGCCACCGACCGGATCGACGGCAGCGCCATCGTGGCGCTGCAGAGCGAACTCAGGGACGTCACCACCCAGCTCAACGCGCTGCGCGCTGACAAGTCGACGGATGCGGCCACCGCCTTCGTCGACCGCGCGATCCGCGACGGCGTCGTCGGCGTCAAGCCGCTGCGCGATCACTACATCGCCCGTCACGCCGCCGATCCGGCCGGTGTCGAGAAGGAGATCAACTCGTTTCCGCGTATCGGCGCGTCCGGCGCGCTGCAGACGGCGCCCGCCGCCGACGGCAAGGTGTCGCTCAACGCCGAGCAGCTCAACGTCGCGAAAATCCTCGGCATCAAGCCCGAGGACTACGCCAGGACGCTCGCCGCCGAACAGGCGGGCTGATCTGCGGCTCAGATCGTGGAGGTCGCCGGTTCAAGTCCGGCTCGGCGTAGCCGGTAGCTCAGTTCGGTAGAGCGCCACACAAGCGGAGGTCGCTGGTTCAAATCCAGCCCAGCGCAAGCTGGTAGCTCAGCCCGGTAGAGCGCCGCACGTTTTCGAAGTCGAACGTTGTGCTGATCGTAGCACCAGGAGAAGACGAACATGACGGCACTAACCGCCGACCGCAATACGCCCCGGTTCGAAGGCGACCTCCGCGTGGGGGCCGCCGCCGCGGTGAAGATCTTCGCCGGCTCGCTAGTGATGCGCGATGCTGCCGGGTACATCACCAAGGGGCAGACCGCGCTCGGTCTGCGCGGCGTCGGCCGCGCCGAAGAGTTCGTCGACAACTCCGCCGGCAGCGCCGGCGATCAGGTGATCAAGTATCGCGGCGGCGCGTTCCGCTTCGCCAACTCCGGATCGACCGACGAAATCACGCGGGCCGAGATCGGCAAGTTCTGCTACGCGGTCGACGATCAGACCGTCGCAAAGACCAGCGGCGCGAATACGCGTTCGGTCGCCGGCGTCGTCGCCGGCGTCGACAGCCTCGGCGTCGTGGTGTGTTTCGACGAGGACGGTCTCGCCGCCTATCTGGCCAATCGCCGGGTGTTCGTGCCACTGCGCGTCGCAACCCTGGTCGGCACCGGCGTCTATCGCACGCTTGCGCCGGTCGTCGGCCGCGTCGTCAAGGTCTGGTCGATTACCGAAGGCGTGCTGACCACCGGCGACGCCACGCTGACCGCCAAGATCAACGGCGCGGCGATCACCGGCGGCGTCATCACCATCGCGCAATCCGGTTCGGCCGCGGGCGACAAGGACTCGGCGACGCCGACCGCCGCCAACGTCACCGCAGTCGGCGACGAACTCTCGCTCACCGTCGGCGGCAGCAACGCCACCGCCAGCGCGGCGAACGCGGTGTTCGAGATCGAGACCGACTAAGCGCCCCCGCAACGCAACGCCTCAAGGAACGCAAGCCATGCTGATCAATCGCGCCAACCTCAATTCGCTCCGGGTCGGCTTCCAGACGACTTTCCAGGCGGGCCTCGGCCAGGCGCCGTCGATGTACCCGCGCGTCGCCACCGTGGTGCCGTCCAGCGTCCGCGAGGAGAAGTACGGCTGGCTCGGCAAGATCCCGAGCGTCCGCGAATGGATCGGCCCGCGCGTCGTGCAGAACATCTCGGAATACGACTACGCGATCAAGAACAAGTCGTGGGAGCTGACGATCGGCGTCGATCGCGACGACATCGACGACGACAATCTCGGCATGTACGCGCCGCTGTTCACCGAGATGGGCCTGTCGACCGGCTCGCACACCGACCAGTTGGTGTTCTCGCTGCTCAAGGCCGGCTTCACCACGGCCTGCTACGACGGTCAGTATTTCTTCGACGCCGACCATCCGGTGCTCGACGCCGGCGGCGCGCCGCAGTCGGTCGCCAACACCGACGGCGGCTCCGGCACACCGTGGTTCCTGCTGTGCCTCAATCGCGCGATCAAGCCGGTGATCTTCCAGAAGCGTAAGGACTGGCAGTTCGTCTCGCGCGACAAGCTCGACGACGACAGTGTGTTCAACAACAAGGAGTTCCAGTACGGCGCCGACGCCCGTGGCAATGTCGGCTTCGGCCTGTGGCAGCTCGCCTGGGGCTCGAAACAGACGCTCGACGCCACGCACTACAAGGCGGCGCTGTCCGCGCTCGAAGGCATGAAGGGCGATTTCGACCGGCCGCTCGGCCTGTCCAACTTCACCCTCGTGGTGCCGCCGTCGCTGCGCGAAAATGGCCAGAAGCTGATTGTCTCCGAATACGCTTCGGGCGGCGAGAGCAACCCGTGGAAAGGCACCGCCGAGCTGCTCGTCGTGCCGTGGCTGGCGTGAGGTCGGCGATGGCGAAGAAACCGAAAGCAGACGCCGTCGCCGACGCGGCCGCCAAGGCCGAAGCCGATCGGCTCGCGGCCGAGGCGCAGGCCCAAGCCGCCGCGCAAGCGGAGGCCGCGCGGATCGCCGCCGCGCAGGCCGAGGCGGATGCCAAGCTGCAGGCCGACGCCGATCGGATCGCCGCCGAAGCGGCGGCGGATGGTTCCACCCATGCGGTTGTTACCACGATTGGCGATCAGACCGCCGGAGTGCTTGTGACCAAAGCGGCGGCGAAGGCCGGCGCCGAGTTCGGCCCGCCCGCCATCTGGGTCAAGTCGAAGTCCGAACGCGGCCGGCGCCGCGCCGGCTTCGCCTTCACCCGCGAGCCGACGCTGATCTTTCTCGAAAATCTGCACGGGCCCGGAGAGCTTGAGGCGATCCTCAGCGATCCGGAACTGATCGTCACCAAGGCAAACGACACGGCGGGATAGCGCAGCCCGGTAGCGCGGCGGGCTCATAACCCGCAGGTCGGTGGTTCGAATCCACCTCCCGCAACCAACTTTGAATCCTGCGCGCCGCAAGCGTCCTGACCGCGGCTCGCACGATCGGTCGCCTCGCGCGGCCCCTTCCTGCCGCGGCGCTCGTCCGCCGCGGCAGGAGTCTCCGGATCAACCGAGGGGTGCCGACATGGCCAAACAACCGCCTTTCAAGATCGACGACGAATCCTATCGCGCGGGCCGCGACGCGTTTACCTGCGGCTGCAGCCTGCGCTCGATCGTCGAGCAGCTCGCCGCGTTCGGCGCCGACCAAGTCGAGGATCAGAAAGCCTTCAGTGGCGTGCTCGGCTTTTTCGACGCGCTGCTCGATCAGCTGCGGCCCAGGCCGCAGCTTGAACCGCGCGCCGTCGTCGAACACCCGGATGGAACGGTGACGCCGTTGAGCAGCTACCCGCTGAACGGGGTCATCCGCGGCGAACGCGCAGGCGATATCTTTAGTCGGGAACTCGGATCGCCGCGATGACCTACGCGTCGCAATCTGACCTGGTCGACCGCTTCGGTGCGCCGATGCTGGTCGATCTCACCGACCGCGCCGAGGTCGCGACCGGCGCGATCGACGCCGCGGTGATCGCGCGTGCGCTGGCCGACGCGGACGCGGCGATCGACGGCTATCTCAAGGGCCGCTATGCGCTGCCGCTGCCGACGACGCCGCCGCTGCTGCGCGACATCGCGATCGCGATCGCGGGCTACAAGCTGCACCGCGACGCGGTGTCCGAGAAGATTCGGCAGGACTATGTCGACGCCGAGAAGAAGCTGCTGCTGATCGCCGGTGGCTCGATCCGGCTCGATATCGCGGGCGTCGAGCCGGAATCGTCCGGCTCCACCGGCGTCCGGTTCACCGATCGCGAACGGCCGCTCACCGCCGACAGTCTCAAGGGCTACATCTGATGACCGGCGCGCTGATCGCGGTTTCGCTGAAAGACGCCGATGACGCGCTGGCGCCGCTCGCTGGTTACATCGCGCGCGCGGGCGATAAGCGCGGGCTGTTCGAAAACATCGGCGCGTCGGTGCAGACCTCGACGATGCACCGGTTCGAGACCTCGAAGGCGCCGGACGGCTCGCTGTGGCCGCCGTCGCTGCGCGTCAAGCAGCATGGCGGCATCACGCTGCGGCTCACCGCGCGGCTGATGCGCTCGATCACCTATCAGGCCGACAGCGACAGCGTGCAGATCGGCACCAACGTCGTCTATGCGGCGATCCATCAGTTCGGCGGCCTGATCCAGCAGGCTGCCCGCACCGCGGTGCTGCATTTCAAGACCAACAAAAAGACCGGCCAGTCGCGCTTCGCCAAGCCCGGCAAGGCCGATCGCGCGCAGAAGGCGGCGATCGGCGCGCACACGATCACGATGCCGGCGCGGCCGTTCCTCGGCCTCGACGATGACGACGAGCGCGAGATCCTGTCGATCGCCGAGCAATGGGTCGCCGGCGAACAGGGAGGCGCTCCGGCATGAGTCTGATCGTGGACGTCAAGGAACGGCTCGAGATCGAGGTGCAGGACCTCGCCGGCAAGCTCGACTATGTCGCCGAGCTGGCGGCGCTGACCAATGCGGGCGCGCCGCCGCAGCGCGAGGTCTCGGCCTTCGTGATCCCGCTCGGCCTCGACGATCGCGGCGGCTCCGGCGCGTCGGCCGCCGGGCTGCATACCCAGATCGTCGGCGAGACCGTCGGCGTGATCCTCTGTGTCAAGGCGCTGGGCGATGCGAAGGCGCGCAAGGCGCTGCCGACGATCGACACGCTGACCGATGCGGTGATCGACGCGCTCGCCGGCTGGGGGCCAGAGGACGCGGTCGGCGTGCTGATGTTCGTGCGCGGCCGGCTCGTTTCGGTCACCTCCGGCCTCGTCGTCTATCAGCTCGAATTTGCGCTCACCGATCAACTGAGGATCGCCCGATGAAACACCCTCACAAAGGCGGCAGCTATCGCCGCGACCCCGATGGCTCACTGACCAGATTGGCCGACGAAGTCGCGATCGCCACCACGCCCGCGAACGAACCGCCCGCCGACACCAAGCCGGCGCGCAAATCCCGGATGGAGAAGTAACGATGTTCGACCAGGTCTTCTTCCGGAAGATGGTGCTGCTGGCGAAACTCGAATCCGCCTATGCGGTCGACCCGACGCTGACCGGCGCGGCGAATGCCATCCTTGCAACCGATATCGCGCTGCGGCCGATGGAAGGACAGGATGTCCCGCGCGGCCTGATCCGCAATTATCTGTCGGGCGAAGCCACGGTCCCGGCCGGGCTGCACACGGTGATCGAGCTGTCGACCGAGCTGGCCGGATCCGGCACGGCCGGCGTCGCGCCCGGCTGGGGACCTCTGATGCGCGGCGCGGGCTGCGCCGAAGTGATTGTCGCCAACACGTCGGTGACGTATTCGCCGATCAGCGAGGATATGGAAAGCCTCTACATCAAGTTCTGGCTCGGCAACACGCTGCACGCGCTGAAGGGCGCGCGCGGCGACGCCACCATCGGCATCGACGCCCAGGGCATCCCGCGAATTCGCTGGACCTATACGGGGCTCTGGGTCGCGCCCTCCGAGGTCAGTCGCCCGGTCCCGACGCTGACAGGCTTCGCGAAGCCGAAGATCGCCGCCGCCGCCAACACGCCGACCTTCAACCTCAACAGCGTCGAACTCGCGCTGCGCAGCTGGAGCCTGAAGCTCGGCAACAAGGTCGAGCAGCGATTCCTGGTCAACACCGAGAAGGTGATCATCTCCGATCGCGCCGAGACGCTCGACCTGACCGTCGAGGTGACGCCGCTCACCGACTTCGATCCGTTCGCGCTCGCCGAGGCGCAGACGCGGATGCCGGCCGAGATCGTGCACGGCACCACGCCCGGCAACATCGTCACCATCGCCGCGCCGAGCTGCCAGCTGAAGCGGCCGGGCGCCGCCACCAACAATCAGGGCGTCGCCGAACGCCCGCTCAATCTCACACCGCTGCCGAGCGATGCCGGCGACGACCAGTTCTCGCTCACGCTCACGTAAAGGGACGCCGATGTTCAAGATTGTTTCAAACCCGACCTTCACCCACACCGTCACGGTGATGATGCCTGTCGACAGCGGCCATGCCGAAGAGACGCTGCTGGTGACCTACAACTATCTCGATACGGCCGAGGTAGAACAATTCGATCTCAAGAGTACGGATGGCACGTCGTCATTCCTGTCCACGCTGATCCGCAAGATCGACGGACTGACCGACTCCACCGGGCAGCCCGTCGCCTGCACGCTGGAGCTGCGCGAGAAGCTGCTGCGGATGGCCAATGTGCGCCTTGCGTTGCTGCGGCACTATTTCGACGCCGTCACCAAGGTCCGTGAGGGAAACTGACATGGGCCGCCCGGCAATGGGCGCGCGGCGCGCAGCCGGCGTCCCTGGACCAAGCGGCCCGCGACGATGCGAAGGCGCTCGCCGATGCGCGCGGCTTCGGCATGGACGAGGCGTCGATCGCCGAGCTTGCGGCCGCGCTGCGCGCGCCGGCGCCGGCCGAGACCGACTATGCGGGCGTCTGGCTGCAGCACGCGGAGACGGTCCGCGCCTTTCTGGCGGTGGCGTCGCAATGGCGGGTGGCTGCGATCGGCGGCGGCGGCTTTGCGATGATGGGCGGCGCGGCAATCGCGCCGCTGCGCCTGGTCTATGTCGCGCTCGACTACGGCGCGGTGCGAGCCGGGCTGGACGCCGAAGCGATCGCGGTCACGCCGGAGTTGTGGCGCGGCCTCCGCATCATGGAAGCCGCGGCCTGCGCGGCGCTGAACGAAAGTAGTTCCTGACGATGCGGGTCTCTCTGGTCATCGATGGCGACAGCAAGGGAGCGGTGGAAGCCGCGACCGACGCGCAGCGTGCGGTGACCGACCTCGGCAAGACCGCGACCGAGGCGTCAAAGGGCCTTGAAGAAGGTTTCAAAAAGGCCAGCGGCGCGGCCGGCGGGATGAAGGGTGGCGCGGAAGCCGCCGGCGCGGCGAACGACAATCTGATTTCGTCGACGACGACGCTGCTTTCGAAGTTCGGCGAGCTGGCGGCGAAGGCCAAAGGCTCCAGCGATGCGTTGGCGATCAACGCCAGCAGCGCGAGCAGCTTGGCGGCAAGCCTGGGCGCTCTGTCACGATCGGTCGGCGTCGTCGGTTTTCTGACCGGAGCGATCGGCCTCGCGACCGCGGCGCTCTCGGCCTACAACGAGCTTTCGGCGCGTAGCAGCCGCGAGATCGATCGCCAGCTCACAGAGCAAGCGCGCCTCATCAATGTCGTGAGGCGCGCGTATCAGAACGCCAAGACGGCGGCTGGTGATTTCTACGAGCAGAGTAAAGAGCTAACTCTGTTGCAGTCTCGACAGAGCCAGGTCGATCTGCAGAAGACGTTGCAGTCGCAGGTCGGCTCGTTCATCGGCGGTGTCACTACGTTCGGCGGCATCGCCGACGTCCTCAGCAAGACCCGGGAGGTCCGCGAAGAATTGCTGCCGTTCGAGGATGCAATCTTCAAGCTCAACGACGGGTTCAAGCAAGGCACGCCTGACGTTAAGGCATTTGTCGACGAGGTGGTGCGGATCGGACTGCTCGATCCATCGCTGCAAAAGGCAGCTAACGATCTGGTCAAGAAGATCGAGGACGCGACTAAAACCGCGAAATCGCTACTCGACAATAAATCGTCTCAATCTGTCCTCGAAGGAAAGGATACCCCGAAAGATCGCCAACGGTTAGGTCTCGATCGCGATGTCCAGGACTCCGCGGGTCAGTTCGAGCGGCTCGCGAAGTCGATGGACCGACAGGCGGCGAGCGCGGAGGCCGAGGCCGCGGCCACCGGCAAGTCGGCCGGCGCGATCGCGAAGCTGCGGATCGAGGCGGTGCTCACCGAGGCGGCGCAGCAGGCCGGCGGCGGGACGGCGGAGAAATATGCCGACCGCATCAAACAGATCGGCGACCGCGCCGGCGACGCCGCGCAGAAGCTGGCGCTGGCCCGGGTGCAGTCGGACATCGCTTTCCAGCGCAGCACTCTGGGGCTGTCGGCCGACGACGCGGCGATCGCCGAGCAGCTGCGCACCGCCTATGGCAACGACGTCTCGGCCGCGCTCGACAGCGGCGCCGGATCTGCGCTGAAGTTCAACCAAACCATGCAGCAGCTGAAGAGCACCACGCTCGACGTCAGCAGGGGCGCGTTCGCGGATTTCCGCAGCCAGATCCAGCAGGGCATTCCGGCGATGGAAGCGCTCGGCAATGCCGGCGTCAACGCGATCGGCCGGATCGCCGACAAGATTGCGAGTACGCAGCTCGACAATCTGGTGTCCGGCCTGTTCGGCGCATTCACCGGCGGCGGCGGCAGCAGCGGCGGATGGCTGTCGTCGCTGCTCGGCGGCAGCGGCAGCGCGAGTTTCGCGACCGACGGCATCGGCGGCTATGGGCCGACCTTCAAGGCGGCGGCCGGCGGCACTTTCGGTCCCGGCTGGGGCGTGGTCGGCGAGGAAGGCGCGGAGCTGATCAAGGTGCACGCCGGCGGCGTGACGGTTTTTCCGCATCACGTGTCGAAGCCCTATCTGCCGGGCTTCGCCGATGGCGGCTCGCTCGACAGCCTCGGCAATATCGCGCGGCTGCCGAGCGTTGCCGCGCCGGACCTCCCGTCGAGTACTGCCGGCGCGCAGCAGAGCCTGCATATCACCGTCGGCGTCGATGTCGACGACGGCGGCAATCTCAAAGCCTTTGTCAAGAACGTCGCGCAGACGACGGCGGCGGACGGCATCAACCGCGCCTTCAAGAGCCCGCAATTCGTCGACCACGTCGCCAGTGCGAGCAACACCGGGCGTGCGCAGTGGAAGATGCGATGATGATCAGTTTCCCCCGCATCGGCATGCTCGACGGCATCGGCTTCTCCGGCGATCCGCTGGTGCTGGTGCAGCAGCAGGAGTTGAGCCGGATGGCGAGCGGCATCGCGATCGGCAAGGATCTCGGGCCGGCGATCTGGCAAGCGAGCTTCGTCACCGAGCCGTTGCCGAATGCGCGCGCGCTCGAACTCGAAGCCGATCTCGGCACGCTCGACGGTGTTATCAATCCGTTCGAGGCCTATGACCTGCGCAGGCCCGCGCCGCGCTACCACGCCGACGGTTCGGCGCTCGACGGCGTGCTGGCATCGGTCGCGTCGAACAAGGTGATCGGGCTCACTGGTCTCGCGGCCGGACAGCTGATCGCCAAGGGCGACTATTTGTCGTTCGACTTCGCGGGCGGCCGCCGCGCGCTGCATCGCGTCTCGTCCGACACCGTCGCCGCCAATGGCGCCGGCGCCGCCACGATCGAGGTGCGGCCGCATCTGCGCCAGGGCTGGACGCTCGGGCTCGCGATCAATCTGCGCGCGCCGCGCGGCCTGTTCATCCTCAAGCCCGGGTCGGTCGCGCCCAAACAGTACAACGGCACGCAATGCGTGGTGTCGTTCGCGGCGGTGCAGATCCCATGACCCGCAGCATTTCCGAGCAGGCCTACAACGCGCTGCGCAGCGGCAGCCTGGTCGACCGCGACTTCCTCTGGTTCCAGGTGCGCCGCTATAGCGACGGCTCGCCGGTGTATGACGGGATGTGGTCCGACGTCGGCGACTACACCGCGCAGGTGATCGACCCCGACACCGGCGGCATCGCGACGCGCAGCTATGTCGGCACGTTCACGCTCGTGCGGATCTCCGACATCGCGCTGGTGTCGAACCTCACGGTGCAGACCATCACGATCGACCTCGCGCAATGCTCCGGCCGGGTCAACGACCTGCTGCGCGGCTACGATTGCAAGCAGGGCATCGTGCAGATCCATCGCGGGCTGTTCGACCCCGCCACCCGTGAGCAGGCCGGGCCGGCGTTATCCCGGTTCTATGGCCTCATCGACGACATCAAGATTCCGACGCCGAAGGCCGGCGAGGACGGCCCGGTCGAGATCATTTGCACCTCGCACACTCAGGAACTGACCCGTGCGTCGTCGGACACGCGCTCGGACGCATCGCAGCGGCGACGCGGCGCCACCGACAAATTCTATCAGGATGTCGCGAACGTCGGTGACCGCCAGCATTTCTGGGGGCGCACGAGCGGCGCGGTCGGTAGCTCGACCCGCAGCGTCACCGCCGGCGGTGGGGGCATCGGATGAAGAGCTTGCGCCGCGCCACCATCGCCGATCTGCCGCGCGCGATCGAGCTGCTGTTCGACTCCCATGTCGGCGCTGGATTCGATCGCGAAGACGGGCCGACCGGTTTTGCGGTGCCGTTCGTGGCATCCTATGCGGACCGGCTGTTTCGCACGCATATCGCCGCACCACGGATGCTGTGCCTGGCGCTCGACCTCGACGGCCAGGCGCAGGGCGTGCTGATGGCGGCGGCCTACGAGCATCGCTTCGGGCCGGTATGGCTCGCGTCCGAGACGGTGTGGTGGATCGACCCGGCGCATCGTGGCGGCAGCGCCGCGCCGCGGATGCTCGACGCCTATGAGGCCTGGGCACGGCAGCTCGGCTGCAAATTCGCCGGCATGGCCGGGATGGGCGACGATCCGCTGGTTGCGAAGCTGTATCTGCGTCGCGGCTATCGCGTCGCCGAGCGGCACTTCTTGAAGGTGCTTTGAGATGGCGATTTTCACGGCGTTCTTCGGCGCAGTCGCCTCCGTCATCGGGCTCACCGGGTTCTTCGCCACCGCCTTCGTCGCGGTGGGCACGCTCGCGGCCACGGTCGGCATCTCGTATCTTCTGAAGCAGAAAAACGACGCCGCGACGCAATCGGCCGAGAGTCATTTCTCGGCGCAGGGGCAATTGCAAGCCGCCGGCGATGTGCCGCGCAGCTTCATCGTCGGCTACAGCGTCACCGGCGGCTCGCTGGTCTACGCGAATGAATGGGGCTACGACGGCGAGACGCCGAACGCCTACCACGTCCAGGTGATCTCGCTCGCGGATCTGCCGTCCGGCCCGCTGCGTGAAGTGTGGGTCAACGGCGAGCAGTGCACGCTGCTGACCGGCGAGCCGCACGCGGAGTTCGGCGTCCCGCTCGCCGAATACAGGAAGGACGGCAAGGATCACCTCTGGGTCAAATACTACGACGGCCGCCAGACTGCCGCCGATCCGTATCTCGTCAACCGGGTGGGCTCGGCGGACTATCCCTACGAAGCGACCCGCGTCGGCTTCGGCGTCGCTTATGTGATTTGCACCGCGCTCGTCGAGGACACGCTGTTCGCGGGCTTCCCGACCTACAAATTCGTGCCGGGCGGGATCGCGCTTTACGACCCGTCGCGGGACTCCTCGGCCGGCGGCGTCGGACCGCAGCGCTGGAGTGATCCGTCGAGCTGGGGCGGCGACGGCGACGATCTGCCGGTGGTGCAGGTCTACAACATCCTGCGCGGCATCCGCTACGATTGCGAATGGGTCTACGGCCTCCAACAAATGACCGCAGCGCGGCTGCCGGCCGTGAACTGGGTAACGCAGATCGACAAATGCCGCGCCACCGTGCAGGGCGAATCCGGCGTCGAGGCGTTGTATCGGTCGGGCGGCCAGATCTCGGTCGACCAGCCGCCGCTCGCGGTGATCGAGAAGCTCAACGCCTCCTGCCAGGGCCGGCTATCGGAGATCGGCGGCTTCTATAAGTATCGCGCCGGCGCGCCGGACAGCCCGACCTTCGCTTGGACCGACGGCGACCTGCTCTCGACCGAGGAACATACTCACCGGCCGTTCTTCACGCTCGGCAAGACAATCAACGGCGTCCAGGCGCGCCATCCCGACCCTGCGCAGAACTGGGCGGTCGCGACTGCGCCGGCCTATTATAGGCCTGACTTGGAAGTCAGCGCCGGCGGCCGGCGGTTGATGGCGACGCCTATGCTCGACTTCGTGCCGTATCCCGCGCAGGTCCAGCGTCTGCAGAAGAGCGCGATCGACGAGGCGCAACGCGCCCGCACGCACGAGCTGGCGTTTCCGCCGGTGTTCTGGCTGGTCGAGCCCGGCGACGTCGGGCAATGGACGAGCGTGCGCAACGGCTACGACGCCAAGCTGTTCCGCGTCGACATGATGGTCGACCACGCCAATCTCGACGTCACCATGGCGGTGACCGAAGTCGATCCGGGCGACTACCAGTGGGATCACAACGTCGACTATCAGGGCGTGACCACAGGGCCGACCGTGATCGTGCGGCCGGCGCCGCAGGCGATCCTCGACTGGCACGCCGAGCCCTACACCATCCGCGACGCGAGCGGGCTGGAAAGGCGGCCGGCCATCCGTCTGTCGTGGGACGGCACCTTGCCGGGAATATCCGGCGTGTCGTTCCGGGTGCGCGAAGCCGAAACCGAAGACATCGTCCACAGCAACCAGACATCCTTCTACGCTGAAGGCGTGATCGTCATCTCGCAGAGCCTGCTGCCGATGACGGACTACGAGGTCGAGGGCCGACTGATCCCGAGCGCGCCGCGCGACGTCATCCCGTCGGACTGGCTCCCGGTGACGACGCCGGACGTGCGGCTGACGGCTGAGGATATATCCGCCGGTATCCGCTATCAGATCACGACGCTTCAAAACCAGTTGAAGCAAGGGTTTCAAGAGTTCGAGGCACGCTCGCTGGAGTTGATCGCTCAGGTCGCGGCGCGCGGCGTGCTCGACAAGGAGATTTTCCATCAGGAAACGGCGGACGGCCGCGCGCAGGTCACCGAGCTGGCGGGGACCGTCTCCGACCTCGATCACTCCCTGGCCTCCTACCAGCTCACCGTATCGGCTGCGTTCGGCGAGGTGAGGTCTAGCGTCCAAGCTCAGGCCGATGCGCTCTCCACCCTCAACAGCTCATTTTCTAGCTACAAGACAACGGTAAGCGCTGCGCTCGGCGCGGTCAGTGCGTCGGTCGAAACCAATTCGACGGCGATCGCCAATGTCACCGGTTATGTCGCGTCAAATTGGACCGTAAAGACCAATGCCGCTGGCGCTGTCGCCGGCCTGCAGCTCTACAACAGCGGGCCTGGAACATCGGGCTTCGTCATCCAGGCCGACAAGTGGGGATGGCAGCAACCAGGCGTGAACGGTGGAGCGCCGACGCCGATCATGTCGGCCGGGTTCGTCAACGGCGTCGCGAGCTGGGGATTCACCGGCAATATGTTCATCGACGGTTCGATCAATGTCACCGCCCTCAACACGGGGACACTGACCGCCTGGATCGCCAACCTGACCTACATCAACTCCAGCTATCAGACCTCGCCGAGCGGCAAGATGGTCGCGGTGTGGTCGGAATCCAGATTGGAGTTCTACCGGTGACGGATCGCAGCGCAGTCCTTGGACGTTGGCCCGACGGAACGTTGCGACTGCGCACGTCGCTGATCGGCTTCGACGCCTATACCGGGCCTGACGAAGGCATGTCGTTCGATTCTGAATGGGACGACATCTTGAAGGTCCACGCGATTGGCATCGCGACGCTGGGGGACTCGACTGTCGGATACCGGGATGACGTCTATTTCCCGGACCTCGGCTACTCGCCCTTCGTGGAGATACGGAAGGTCTCCGGCAACATCGTCTACGATGATTATGTCAGCGACACTCAATACGGCATCGGCGCATCGATCTTCAGCAATCGCTTCACCGCCGGCCTTCCGTTGGGTGGGTCTGTCATTTATGTGGTGTTCAAAATTCCGGTGCCGGCGCCATGAGCGATCGAAACATTGTCGCTGGCGTGCGGGCCAATGCTGATTGTGGGCTCTTTGTGGCGCCGCCCGGCGTCGACGCCTATTATGCTGCCGACGATCAGTTGCGACTGAATGTGTCGAGCCGGATATCGCAGCTGATCATGCTGGCATGGGTCTCCTCACCGCAAGTGGTCGCGCTTGGGCTGTCTAGGTCGCCTTACGTGCTTCTGTTCAGTCGCGAGCCGCTGGCCAACACCATCCTCGGCCCCGGCGGGTTAGAAGGCGCGATCCGGCCGTCGCCGTCTGGTCTGAAGAGTAGTAGCAATCAAGACGGCGGCGTGTCCTTCATCTACTATCCGCCATCCAGCGCGACGATCAATGGCGACGGCGCGTCGATGACGATCGATACGACACGCCCGACCTGCTATGCCGTCTACAACAAGGCGTTCACATGAGCCGCGGCGTGGTCTTCCAGGGTGGAGGGACCGGGTTGAAGATCGGCTCGGTCGAGCAGGATGCGGCCAGCGCAGACGTGTTCGACCTGCTGTTCAGCTCCGACATCCAGCCGCTTCGGTTGATGGGGACCGGTTATGTCGCGGTGCCTTCGCTGCGAGCCTATAATTGGTCGCCAGTATGGGCGGAAAAGAGCAGCGCGCTGATCACAACTCCGTCCGGAACCTATCCGCTGTTCATCGTCGCTGGAAAGCAATCGGGATATGGCGGCACGGGCTCGCTACAAACACCGATACACACTGGCAGCCTTGGGTTTGGCGCCGTCATTACGAGCAACCGCGAATTGTGGGGCCTCAACTTCAGCAGGGACATCGGCGAGCGGTGGCAGAATGACGCCATCGTGAACTACTGCATTCTCAAGAACTACGGGTGATCAGATGGCCCTTTACGCGATCCACAACGAGATCGGGGAAATCAAGCAGGCGAACAAGATTTTCGCGCCGACCGCAGCCTATGAACAGCAGCTCCGCGACCTGGGTCAGTCGTTCGCGGTCGACCCGACCGCGATGCTGCTATCGCCTGACGATTGGTATGTGGACGTTGCGGGCGGCGCGCTGACCGAGCGCCCGACGCTTCCGGTCGTCGCGGTGCGGACCAGGATCAAGGCCGGCGGCGGCGACAGAGGCGTGCTGATCGGTGTGCCGAAGGCCGGAAAGGTGACGATCACCACGGGCGGGATGTTGTTGTTTCAGGATACTCCCGGAGCGACCGAACTTGAGATCCCAATCCCGGTGCCGTGCGTCTATCGCGTCGCGATCGAGCTGTGGCCGTACCGGACCTATGTCGCCGAGATCGAGGCATTCGCATGACCGTGTTCACTTTTCAGATCGACCCGATGCCGGCGCTGCGTGATGCCGCCAAGGCTCGCGTTGATCGCTCCTTCAACACCGAGGCAGCTGCGATGGCGCATCAGGACGCCGCCTATGCCGCAAAACGCGATCTCGCAGCGCGGGCGCTGGCCGGAGATTTGAGCGAGCTGATGCTGGTCGAAGCCGAATTGCGCGGTGTGTCCGTCGCGGACCTCGCCAGCGACATTCTGACCAAACCCGAGACCGTCGCTGCTCGCGAGATGCGACGACAGACCGTGCTCGCCGCGATCCGCAATGCAGCGACGCCTGCCGAACTCGAGCAAGTGACGAAAATCTATGGCTGATAACCTGATCTACAATATCGGCAAGGTGAGCGTCGCTCACGGCTCGACCGCCGTCACCTTCTCGGACGGCCCGCTGCTGATGTCGAGCGCAAAGGCGTGGGACCGGCTCACGGTTGTCGGACACTATCCGGTTGAGATCGCCTCGGTCGACAGCGACAGCGCGCTGACACTGGCCGCGCCATGGCCGGCCGCCGACGTCGTCTCCGGCGACTACATCATCACCAACACCGGCCTCAACAGCTTCGCCGCTCCGCAGGTGGCGCGGGACGTTGTCGCCATTTCGCAAGCGCTGAATTCGGAAGGATATTATCGCCACGTTCGTGACGGGCTGGATGCGCCAGACCCACGAAAGGGCGACGACGGCGATTTCGCGCGGCAGTCGAGCACCAGCAAAGAATGGTACAAGGAAGGCGGCGTCTGGAAGTTCGTCGGCGTCTACGGCAACTTTGCGTTTGCCACAGACCCGTGGTCGAGCGTGACAGCCTACAGCGCGCGCACCGTTGTCCCGCACCAGGGAAAGCTGTGGGTCAGCAAGCGCGCCAGCACCGGCGTTCCGCCCGGCTCCAGCGCTGCCGACTGGTCGGTGTTCTATCCGTTTCCGACGCAATCGAGTCTGACGATTGTCTTCGACGCTGGCGGGAGCGAGATCGCAGCCGGCTCCGCGTTCGATATCGCAGTCGGCGTGCGCAGCATCATCCGGCGAATCCGGATGCGCGCCGACGGGATCGGCTCGCTCGTGCTGGATATCCGCAAGCGGGCCTTCGTCGATGGGATTCCTGCGCCGTCGGACAGCATCTGCGGAGCGGCAAAGCCGAGGCTGATCAGCAGCCGCGACTATGTCGACGCGACGCTGACCGGGTGGGCGCCGGAGATCGATGACGACGACGCACTCCGCATCGTTGTCGAATCCTGCACCGGGCTCACCAGGCTTTCAGTGACGCTCTACACCGACCGCATCTTCACCTAAGCGAGGACTACTCCCATGGCAGTCGAGTTTGACCACTTCTACAAAGCGATCGGGCATCAGGGCGCTGGCCGGATCAATCTGGAGACCGACACCTTCAAGGCCGTGTTGACCAACACGGCGCTGAATCTCGCCACGAACGAGGTGCTGGCCGATATCACTCAGATCGCCAACGGTAACGGCTATGCGACAGGCGGTGTCACACTGACGTCGGTCGTGTGGAGCGATCCGACAGCCGATGGCAAGTGGCGGTTCACATCGGCGCAGTTCAAGTGGATCGCGTCCGGCGGAGCGATCGGGCCTTTCCGCTACATCGTGATCTATTCGGATACGTCTGCGAGCGACAAGGTCGTCGGCCGCTTTGACTTCGGGAGCGCAATCACCATCCCGGATGGTTCGGAGTTCGGCATCACTCCCGGCACGGACGGAATCTTCCGCACCGGCAAGGGGACGTTGGTATGACGATCGCGGACATCAAGCAGCAGATCGACGGCCCGTCGGCGGCAAACGCCGCGGCCGTCGTGCGCAAGGCGCGCGAGGAACTCAACCAGCGTCGGCTGGCGCTCGTTGAAGAAGCGGCGGACCTCACCAAGCAGCTCGCAGAGGCCGAGGGCGCGGATCGGCCGAACGTCAAAGCGGCAACGAATATCCGGGCACTTCGGGAGGCAATACACGCGGATTGTCAGGCTGTGCAAGAAGCGGCGTGCGAAATGAACTTGCTGCTGTTGTCGATCGAGGGTGAGCCTCAACCGGCTTCGTCGGTTAAGCCCGAGTGGTCGATCAAGGAAGCGAACTAAATGGCGTGCGGGCGCATTGCTTGCGGCCGCGGTGCGTGCGGCCGCTCGGCGGTTGGCGGGGAATCGCTTTTCCTGACGCCGCCAGCGGTTGCGATCGTCATTGCGCCGGGCAGCGGTGTGCGTCCGGCGGTTGATCTCGCACCAGCGGCCGAAAGTGTAGCCATCGCCGGCGCTCCGCCTCAGGCCCTGCTCACATCTAGCGCAAGCGGGCGCGTTGCGTTTCAAGGAAGCTCGGCTTCGATCGTAGTGTCATTGGCGCCGGACTCGGGACGGCTTGCGGCTGCGGCCGTCGCGCCGCAGGCTCTTCTCTCGTCGAGCGCATCTGGCAGAACGGCATTTCAATCACCGCAGATCGCCGCCAGAGTTTCGGTTGCGGCGAGGTCTGCCACCGTGGCGATCGGACCTCGACCGGTCCGCGCGTCGGTCGACGCCTCGATTGGCTCGTCGAACCTTGTCCTGAAACCGTCGATCAACGTTGCAGCCGGCATCCCCGGCAACTTCGCGGCGGAAACCGTTGCGGTCCGTGGCGGTACGCTGCACGCGGTCATCACCGCCGTGCCGGGAGAGCGTTATCTTCTCCTGTCAGACCGGGCCTGCGGACGCGGCGCGTGCGGCCGATCGCCCACGCTCATTCTGACATTTCAGCCTTCGCGGACGGTGGCTGTCGACGTCGGCGTGGTGGTGCCGAACGTCACTGTTCGACCCAAGACGGGTGAGATGGCGCGCCGGGCCGCCACCGTCCGGGGTAGTGCGGCCGTTGTGCCGTCCCCGGAAGTCATTGCGATCGCCGCGGGCCGCTTCCCCGTCCGTCCGCGCGTCGCTCTTTTCACCTTCGATTGAAAGGCTCATAGAGATGGCCAGGAAGCTCTTTGACAACGTCCGCCACCTGATCTCGACGCCTGGAGGCGGCCAGATCACCCTCGGCACTGTACCTGCGACGTGGCAAGGATTCGCCGCCGCAGGTGCCGTCGATGGCGACAATCCGCCCTATGAGTTGGTCGACGGCAACGATCGCGAGAACGGATACCTCACGCTGGGCAACGGCGTGACTACTGCAGCGCGCGCAGTGATAACCTCGACCAATGGCAACGCGCCGATCAACCTCAGTGGCAGCGCCGTTCTGACCTGCACGCCGATCGCTAACACGTTCAACAAAGACCTATTGTCGGTCGCATCGATCCAGATTCTCTCGCCAACCGAGAAAGGGATCGGCCTCGACAATCTCGGCGCAACGACTGTCGGCAAAGCGCTCTTTGTTGCTGCCGATCAGGCGACGGCGCGGAAAAATCTTTCAGTTCTATCCCCTCCACAGGGTAGGCTGACGCTGCAAAGCGGCGTCCCCGTGATGTCGATGACGCAAGCCGCAAAAACGACGATCTACTACACGCCATATCTGGGCAATCAGATCCCGATTTACGACGGCGCATCGATGGTCATGACCGCGTTTTCAGAGCTTTCGGCAGCCACGACCGACACGACGAAAAGCCCTGCCGCCATCGGCGCGTCGAAGGTCAACGACTGGTTTATCTGGCACGACGCTGGGACGCTCCGCCTGTCGCATGGGCCGGATTGGACCAACGACACGACCCGATCGGCCGGGACGGCTCTGACGATGGTCGGTGGAATCTATCTCAACAACGCAGCGATTACCAACGGGCCTGCTGCTTCGCGCGGCACCTATGTCGGCACGACGCGCAGCAACAGTTCGTCGCAACTTGATTTCATTGTCGGAGCGTCAGGCACGGCCGGGTGGGTCGGGATCTGGAATGCCTATAATCGCAGGCCTTGCGTAATGACCGTTTCTGATGCTGCGTCCAATTGGACCTACTCGACGGGCGTGCCCCGAGCATCAAACAATGGCATTGTATCGCGTGTCAGCTTTGTCTGTGGCCTGCAGGAGGACGCGGTCGATGCGTCGTTCAATACCCGCGTTACGATCGGCGGAACTAACGGATATACGCTTCAAGGACTCGCGCTCGATTCGACGTCGACATTCTCCGCGCGGAGCCTTGTCGGCGGCACCGGCACCGCGACGAACGCATACGTCAGCCATGCCGTGCGGAGCAGCTTCAGTCCTCTGCTTGGCTATCACTACATCGCGTCGATAGAGGAAGGGGATGGGGTCACGCCGAATCTGGTGCATGGTTATGGCTACGCCAACCTCACCGTGAAGATCTGGAGCTAGGACGATGCCGCTCGCTTGTGAACTGCATATCAGGATTGCCGCCGTATGCCCCATTCACGGGGTGTCGATCGGCGCCGAAGACGATCGAGCAACGTGGACCGTGTCATTCGACGGCGCGGCAACCGACGCTCAGAAGTCCGCGGCATACGGAATCATCGCGGCCTTTGAGTCGACCGAACAGATCGAGCCTCGGCTCGTGCCGAAGCGCTACATCATCGACCGCTTGCACACGGCCGGAAAACTCGACGCGGCGATGGCCGCGCTCGCGGCGGCGGATACCTATACGCAGCAGCGCTGGATAACGCGGGACAGCGTCTATTTTAACGACCCGACATGCCTTGCCGTGCTCGCTGCAATCGGCGCGGACCCTGCGGTGATTATGGCCCCGTAGGAGGCTGCGCCTCAGGGGGTGACATTTGAAATTGCGCGCTGTGCCATTTGAAATTGCGCGCTACACGGCGATATATGCGGGGCAGCGTCGCATCCGCGAACCCGGGTATCGCTCCGCTCACTCAGGCTTCGCCCGCTTCGTGAATTCGCATTGAATCGAGGGGCGGAGTCTTGACAAAATTCCCATAGGATCATATACCCATAACCGTCCCGTCCGCGAGGGGCGCTTCATGAGGCGTCTTGGAGTGGGGCGGGGTGTGGCGCCTGCGGGTGGGGGAGGACGTATCCCCGCGCCTCCGGGAGGCTGAGGGCTACCGTCCGCCGCTAATACGAGCGGCCGCCGCTTTCGTGGCTGGACGGGGGCAGCAGAGGCGGGACGAAATCCCCGATACTCCCTGCACCCGGAAGAACGGTCCGAAGCCACAAGTCGCCACGGTGGAGCGCCGGAAGGCGTTTCCGCGGCCTCTGGGCGTCGGCGATCGGTGCTCATGCTGCGGCAACCACTCAAAGGTGCGCCTTTCGGCGCTCCGCCGCCCCTCATCGTGCGAGGGGCGGGACGTCCGCAGAGCTCGGGCGCCGCACGCGCCGCGAGAGCCTGTTTGCTTGCGCGGCCGGGGCGATGGCGAGGCGCGGGACGTCGTTGCCCGCTTGCGCGCAGCGATATGCGGGATGGTGCGCGCGGTCCCGGATTTCGCTGCGCTCATCCGGGCTACAGGCCACAGGCCTCGATTTCACGGTGACCCGATCCGGCTTTTGCGCTAGGCACAGCCTCAACCCCGGAGCGTCCCCATATGAGCCGTCGTACCAAGAAACCTCTCGCCAAGCGCGGCCCCGGCGGCGATCGCCCCAAAGCCGGCAGCCGGCCGGCCGCGAAGGCGGGTCCGGTGCGCGGCAATCGCAGCGAGGACGGGCGTCCGATCTCGGCGCGGCCCCAGCGCGAGCCGCGTGGCGAGCGCGCCGAGCGGCCTGCCGCAAAGCGCCCCGCCGCTGAACGTCCCGCCGCTGATCGGCCGCAGAGCGCGCGGCCCGGCCGACCGCCGGCGCGATCTGCGTCGTCATCGCGCCCGCCGCGCGCGCAACGCCCGGAGCCTGCGCACGAGCCGGAAAAGATCGTCCCCGAGCCGGCGCTGCTGCCGACCAAGGTCGAGACCGTCGTCGTCACCGCCGACGAGAACAACATGCGGGTCGACCGCTTCCTCGAGGCGCGGTTTCCGGGTCTGTCGTTCTCCCACATCCAGCGCATCGTCCGCAAAGGTGAGCTGCGCGTCAACGGCAAGCGCGCCGACAGCAAGGATCGGCTGGAGGAGGGCCAGAGCGTGCGGATTCCGCCGCTCAAGCTCGATACGCCGAAGCTGCCCGGGCATCTGTCCGAAGCCGAGCAGAAGACCCTGCAGGCGTTGAAGGAGATGACGCTGTACGAGGACGCCGACGTGCTGGTGCTGAACAAGCCGTTGGGGCTTGCAGTGCAGGGCGGCAGCGGCACCACGCGGCACATCGATCTGATGCTCGAGGTGATGCGCGACAGCAAGGGCCAGAAGCCGCGCCTGGTGCATCGCATCGACAAGGAGACCGCCGGCTGCCTCCTGGTCGCCAAGACCCGCTTCGCCGCCACCGCGTTGACTGGATCATTTCGCTCGCGCTCGGCGCGAAAAATCTACTGGGCGCTGGTCGCCGGCGTGCCGAAGCCGAAGCAGGGCCGGATCTCGACCTATCTGGCCAAGGACGAGAGCGAGGACGACAGCATCATGCGGGTCGCCGCCCATGGCGACGACGGCGCCAGCCATGCGGTGACCTACTACGCGGTGGTCGAGACCTCGGCGACCAAGCTCGCCTGGGTGTCGCTGAAGCCGGTGACGGGCCGCACCCATCAGCTCCGCGCCCATATGGCGCATATCGGCCACGCCATTATCGGCGATCCGAAGTACTTCAACATCGAGAACTGGAAGCTGCCCGGCGGCCTGCAGAACCGGCTGCATCTGTTGGCGCGGCGGATCGTGATTCCGCATCCGCGCGGCGGCGTGATCGACGTCTCGGCGCCGCTGCCGCCGCATATGCTGCAGTCGTGGAACCTGCTCGGGCTGGAGCACGACCGGTTCGATCCGATCGAGCATGCGCCGGAAGAATGAGCGAGCAACGAGCGCAAGCGCGGCTTGCGATTCTGCGGCGCGATGCCGACATGGGCATGATGAAACCGATCCTGACCTTGCTGCTCGCCGCGGCGCTTGTCGTCCCGCTCGGCGGCGCGGCGCTGGCGCAGTTTTCGCCGGGGGCGCTGCCATCATCGCTGCCGCCGCCCCCGCCACCTCCGCCGCCGCCTCAGGTCTATGTGCCGGTGGTGCCGAAACTCGACGCCCCCCAGCCCACCCCCCGGGCGCAACTGCCGAACCAGCGCCGCTCGTTCGGCGACCGCATCACCGATTGCCTCACCGACGGCAATGCGGCGCGGCTGTCGCCCAACGATCGCGCGGCGTATTCGCGCGGCTGCGCCAATCAGTAGGGTTTTCGAGCGGTGGGCACGATCGCGTGAAGAAGACACGTCAGTCAGATAGTGCAATCAACGGACCAGGCGATGCGTGAATTGTTCGAAGACGTCGCAGGAAAATCCCTGCTCGATCCGGAGGAAGCGGTGCGGCGCACGACGCGCACCGCGCTGCCGAAGCGGTTCTACACCGAGGCTGGTATCACCGAAGCAGCCGACGGCTTTGCGATCACGCTCGATGGTCGCGGCGTCAAGACGCCGTCGCGAAATGCACTCACCGCGCCGACGCGCGAATTGGCCGAGGCGATCGCCGCCGAATGGCAGGCGCAGCAGGAACTGATCGATCCGACCACGATGCCGCTGACGCGGCTCGCCAACAGCGTGATCGACGGCGTCGTGGGGCGCGTCGACGCGGTCCGTGACGACGTCGCCAAGTATTTCGGCTCAGACCTGTTGTTCTATCGCGCCAGCCATCCCGAGGAACTGATCGCACTGGAAGCGCAGCACTGGGACCCGGTGCTGTTCTGGGCGGCGGATGAGTTCGGCGCGCATTTCATTCTCGCCGAGGGCGTCGTGCATGTGAGCCAGCCCGAGCCCGCGATCGCGGCCGCGCGCGGGGCGATGCCGCAAGACCCCTGGTCGGTCGGCGCCTTCCATGTGGTGACCACCATCACCGGCTCGGCGCTGCTGGCGCTGGCGCTGGTCAGGGGGCTGCGCGATCCCGATCAGGTTTGGACCGCCGCCCATGTCGACGAGGACTGGAACATCGCGCGCTGGGGTCTCGATGAGGAAGTCGCGGCGCGGCGCGCTGCGCGCGAGATCGAGTTCAAGGCTGCAGCTCAGGTGCTGGCCGCCTTGACCCGGCGCGGAAGTTAACGAGGGGTTTACGGCCGTCGGTTAACATCGTCGGGATTTTCGCGCGCGACGTGGTCCTCATGGCGATTTCGGTCAATCCGAACCTTTCCGTCGTCGCCCTGCAGGGCGTGACCGCCGACGTCGTGCTGCAGCCCGGCACGGTGGTCCAGGCCAAGGTGCTGTCGGTCCTCGACAACAATCAGGTGCGCATCGCGATCGCCGGCCAGACCATCGACGCGACCGCGCAGATCCCGCTGCAGGCCGGCCAGATTTTGCAGGTTGCGGTCTCCCAGACCGATCAGGGCATCCGGCTCGCGATCGTGAATCAGCCGGCGACGACTCAGGTTCCGGCCAATCTCGCCACCGCTGGCGCCGCGCTCGATACGGTCACGCTCGCTCCCCAGGCGATCGTGCTGACGGCTCAATCCGCGCCGAGCATCGTTCCCGCCGCCAATGCGCTGACCCCGCAGCAGGCCGCGGCGCTCACCATGGCGGCGCAGGTCGCGGCCACCCAGCAGACCGGGCTGTCGACGCTGTTCGCCAATCTCGATGCCGTCACCGACCTCGCCAGCCTGCCGCAGGCGGTGCGCCAGGCCGTGACTCAGGTGCTGGCGCAGCGCTCCAGTCTCACACCGGCGCTGACCGGCGCGGACATCCAGCGCGCGTTCCAGAGTTCAGGGATCCTGCTCGAAGCGTCGCTCGCGACCGGCGCGCAGCCCGCGACCGCCGGTACCGATCTGAAGGCCGCGCTGATCGTGTTGCGTCAGGTGCTGACCACAGCGCTCGGCGGCAGTAACATGACGACGTCGCCACAGTCGGCAATCACCAATCCGCCGACGCCGTTGCTGCAGGGCGGGCAGGGGACGCAGTTACTTGCGCAAACCGCGCTGCTCGCCGCCCAGACCGAGTTGCTCAACGCGACCGGTGCAACGGCGACGCCGCTCGCGACAGCGACATCACCGGCGCTCGCGTCGCTGACGGCTTCGACAGCTGCGATGGCGGGGCTTGCGACCGACGCCCCCGAGCAGGCGCTGATCCAGAGCGTGATCAATCAGCTCACCAATGTCAACGCGTCCACGTCGAGTTCGACGCCGGCCGCGTCGCCCGCGACCACCGCCGCGACGCTGAGTGCGTTGCAGGAAGCCCTGCAGGCCAATCCCCAGACCGCTGTCGCGCTCGCCAAAGCGGGCTTCGACAACGCGCTGCTGCTGTCGCTGCTGCCGGCGACCAGCGGCGCGCGGGTCGGCAAGACCGACGACAACGCGATTGCCCGCACCAACACGCCGCCGCCGCCGATCGGCGGTGCGCTGCCGGCAGCGCAGCCGGTGATGCCGGCCAACCTCAATCCCCATGCCCCGCTCGACGCCGCGCTGCGCCGGATCCTCGCGGAGACCGAAGGGTCGCTGGCGCGGCAGACGCTGCTGCAGGTCGCCTCGCTGCCGGACCGCGCCGATGTCGGATCGCAGCGGCTCGATGCGACGCAGCCGCGCTGGAGCTTCGAAATCCCGTTCGCCACGCCGCACGGCACCGCAGTCGCGCAATTCGAAATCTCACGGGACGGCGGCGATCAGTCGGCGCAGTCCGGCGCGGCCGCGAGTCGGGTCTGGCGCGCGCGGTTCTCGCTCGATGTCGAGCCGGCCGGGCCGGTGCACGCGCTGATCTCGCTGCAGGGCGAGAAGACCTCGGTGCGGATGTGGGCCGAGCGGCCATCCACCGCGGCGCAGTTGCGCGCCGGCGCCTCGCAGCTCAGCGTCGCGCTGAGCCGGGCCGAACTTACGCCCGGCGACATCATCATCCGCGACGGATCGCCGACGCCGCCGCCGCCCGCGCCCGCCGGCCATTTTCTGGATCGCGCGCTGTGAGCGTCGAGGTCAAAAACCAGATCGCCGTCGCGCTGCATTACGACCGCGCAGGTGCGCCGCGCGTTGTCGCCAAAGGCAAGGGGACGATCGGCGCCAAGATCATCGAGGTCGCCAAACAGCACGACATTCCGATCGAGGAGAACGAGGTTCTGGCTGGCGCGCTGTCGCATGTCGAACTCGGCGAGGAGATCCCCGAGGAACTGTACAAGGCGGTCGCCGAAGTGCTGGCCTTCGTGCTGAAATTGTCCGGCCGCGGTCGTTGAGACCGGCCATTGTTTCACCACGAAGCGTCGCGCATGGTTCGAGCCTATCAATCGCATGGTGACATCGTGATTACTCGCCGTTCCGCACTCGGCCTTTGCGCCGCCGCACTGCTACCCGCCCGCGCTTTCGCCGAGGTCGCGCCGCCACGCAGTGAAATCCGCACCAGCCTCGCCAAGCGCTTCGCCGATGAAGGCACCGCGGGCACTTTCGTCGGCTACAAGACCGACGATTATCTGATCATCGCCAGCGATGCGCAGCGATCGGGCGATCCGTTCCTGCCGGCCTCGACGTTCAAAGTGCCGAACTCGTTGATCGCGCTCGAGACCGGCGTCGTCGCCGATCCCGACAAGGACATTTTCAAATGGGACGGCGTGACGCGTAGCATCGAGGCGTGGAATCGCGATCACACGCTCCGTTCCGCGATCGCGACCTCCGCGGTGCCCGTGTATCAGGAGATCGCGCGCCGGATCGGACCGGAGCGGATGCAGAAATATGTCGATCTGTTCGAATACGGCAACCGCAACATCGGCGGCGGCATCGATCAGTTCTGGCTGACGGGCGATCTGCGGATCGACTGCATCCAGCAGATCGACTTCATCGACCGTCTACGCCGCCGCGTCCTGCCGATCTCAAAGCGCAGCCAGGATCTGGTCGCCGACATCCTGCCGGTGACCAAAGTGGGCGAGGCCGTCATCCGCGCCAAGACCGGGTTGCTCGGAGCGGAGAAGGGGCAGCCTTCGCTCGGCTGGCTTGTCGGCTGGGCAGAGAAGGGTCAGGAGCAGACGGTGTTCGCGCTCAACCTGGATGCTCGCGAGCCGCGCCACGCGGCCGCCCGGATCACGCTGGCGCAGCAACTGCTGTCGGACATCGGCGCGATCTGAGCGCGCTCAGCTGGCTTCGGCGGGTTTGCGCCGGCCGATCCGGCCGAGATGGGTGAGGCGGAAGCCCGACCCGTATTTCAGGCCGAAGCCGAGCATCCGGTCGAAGCCGATATGGGCGAACCAGATCAACGCCAGCGTGCCGGCCATCGGCCACAGCACGACCATGCCGCCGATCGCCAGCAGCAGCGGCGCGACCGTCGTGTGCAGCGCGTTGTAGACGAAAGCGCCGGTGCGGGGCCCGGCCAGATAGCCGAGGAAGCCGAGATCGGGCGCGAAGAACAGCAGCGCATAAAGCTCCCAGGGCGAGTCGGAGATCAGATAGAACAGCGACGTGCCCACGAACAGGGCCGCGCCCTCGACCCGCAACAGCGCCTGAACTTGACCGTTCACCGCGCCGTCGGGGTTTGTGTCGGTCGTGCGCTCGATCATGCGAACCTCCTGCCGGGGGCACGCGATATAGGGCGGTTTGGGCTGCGGCGCCATCGCGCTTTCGCATTCAGCCGATGCAGTTTTGGATGCGGTGGTGGGTTGCCGGCGGCCCGGAGTCCGCAGATCGGCTCTGCGGACGGCCAAAACGCCTCCGAAAGGGGGTATCCGGAGCACGCCAAGGCGGTTTCCACCCTCGAAAACCCCGTGCTAGAAGGCCTTGATTGTTGCAGCGATCCGGGGGCAAAAGCTCGGCACGCCCTGCGGCGGGACATCGACATCAAGAAGCGCGGCTGAACCTCATGAAACATATCCTTGAAGCACTCGACGATCGCCGGGCAGCGGCCAAACTCGGCGGCGGCGAGAAGCGCATCGACGCGCAGCATGCGCGCGGTCGGCTCACCGCGCGGGAGCGGATCGACCTCTTGCTCGACAAGCATTCGTTCGAGGAAATGGACATGTTCGTCCAGCACCGCTCGACCGAATTCGGGATGGAGAAGACGAAAATTCCGGGTGACGGCGTCGTCACCGGCTGGGGCACCGTCAACGGCCGCAAGACCTTCGTGTTCGCCAAGGACTTCACCGTGTTCGGCGGCTCGCTGTCGGAAACCCACGCCGCCAAGATCACCAAGATCCAGGACATGGCGCTGAAGGCGCGGGCGCCGATCATCGGCCTGTACGATGCCGGCGGCGCGCGCATCCAGGAAGGCGTCGCGGCGCTGGCGGGTTATTCCTACGTGTTCCGCCGCGTGGTGCAGGCTTCCGGCGTGATCCCGCAGATCAGCGTCATCATGGGCCCGTGCGCCGGCGGCGACGTCTATGCGCCGGCGATGACCGACTTCATCTTCATGGTGAAGAACACCAGCTACATGTTCGTCACCGGCCCCGACGTGGTGAAGACCGTGACCAACGAGGTCGTGACGCCGGAGGAACTCGGCGGCGCCAGCGTGCACGCGACCCGCTCCTCGATCGCCGACGGCGCGTTCGAGAACGACGTCGAGACGCTGCTGCAGATGCGCCGACTGCTCGATTTCCTGCCCGCCAACAATGTCGGCGGCGTGCCGGAATGGCCGAGCTTCGACGACATCGAGCGCGAGGATTTCTCGCTCGACACGCTGATTCCGGACAATCCGAACAAGCCCTACGACATGAAGGAACTGATCCTGAAGGTCGTCGACGAGGGCGATTTCTTCGAATTGTCGGATGCCTTCGCCAAGAACATCATCACCGGCTTCGGCCGCATCGCCGGCCGAACCGTCGGCTTCGTCGCCAACCAGCCGATGGTGCTGGCCGGCGTGCTCGATAGCGACGCCTCGCGCAAGGCGGCGCGGTTCGTGCGGTTCTGCGACTCGTTCAACATTCCGATCGTCACCTTCGTCGACGTGCCGGGCTTCCTGCCGGGCACCGCGCAAGAATATGGCGGGCTGATCAAGCACGGCGCGAAGCTGCTGTTCGCGTTCTCGCAATGCACCGTGCCGCTGGTCACGGTCATTACCCGCAAGGCCTATGGCGGCGCCTTCGACGTGATGGCCTCCAAGGAAATCGGCGCCGACGTCAACTACGCCTGGCCGAGCGCGCAGATCGCGGTGATGGGCGCCAAGGGCGCGGTCGAGATCATCTTCCGTCAGGATATGAACGACCCGGACAAGATCGCGGCGCGGACCAAGGAATACGAGGACCGCTTCCTGTCCCCGTTCATTGCCGCCGAGCGCGGCTATATCGACGACGTCATCATGCCGCACGCCACCCGCCGCCGCATCGCCCGCGCGCTGGCGATGCTGCGCGACAAGCACGTCGACCTGCCGCCGAAGAAGCACGACAACATGCCGCTGTAACAGGCCGTCCTACGATCCGCCGGGACCACCGGGCGGATTGATCGGCTGTTTCTTGATGATCCGACCCACACGCGCCCTGCGTTTTCCGCAGCGGCGCGTGTGGTATTTCTGGGGTGTTGTTCGTTAGTTGTAGTGCGGTCCGTTCATCATCGCTGGAGTTAGCCCGCGAACAGGAACAAGATCGTCGCGCGAGAGCAACGCCTCCGCGGCGCCTGTCATCGCGGTCGACTGGGCGGGGTGCTCGATTTTGAGACGGGACTGATTGCTGATCCAGGAGGGCTGACCATGCGTGCCCTGGTGACATTCCTATTGATCGCGGCGGCGGCCTTCGCCGGCTGGCTCTATTTCCACGGCTCGTTCGACAGCTACCGGCAGAAGAGCGGTGAGACCTTCATCCGCGTCGGCGACTATCGCGCGGCGCATCTGCCGTCGCAGCGTATGGCTGGCCACTATCTGCCCTATGCGATGTTCGCGCTGTGGGCCTATGACGGCGATGGCAGCGGTACGCCGAGGCTCGACGAGTTGCTGAAGCGGCCGCCGCCGGATGACGCGGCGTTGGTGCGGGTCACCGCCGGGCTGCGCGACGCCTGGCTCGGCGGCTGGACCGTGATCGAGCAGGGCGAGGGGCCGCTGCCGTGTCCGGACGGCGAAGGGCAGTGCGGCGGCACGGCGCTGGGCGGGCTTGGCTACAAGGTGTTCAGCTCAATGACGCGCAACGAGATCGTCGTCGCGTTCCGCGGCACCGACTTCAAGGAAGCGGACGATTGGATCGCCAATCTGCGCTGGGTGACGCGGTTTCTGCCGTATTATGATCAGTACGCGCAGGTGCAGCGGCACATCGGGCCGATCCTCGACCGCGCGCTGGCCGCGCACAAACAGGCCGATCCGAAGATCGTCGCCACCGGGCATTCGCTCGGCGGCGGGCTGGCGCAGCAGGCGGCCTACAAGGACGGCCGAATTCGCTCCGTCTTCGCGTTCGATCCATCGACCGTCACCGGCTATTACGACCCCGGGGTTCCGAGTAGAGAGAACGCAGCCGGGCTGCTGATCGATCGCGTGTATCAGCGCGGCGAGGTGCTGGCCTTTCTGCGGTTCCTGATGACCCAGCTCTATCCGGTGTCGGCGTTCAATCCGCAGATCAGGACAGTGCGGTTCTCTTTCGGCGCGCATGGCAGCGGCGTCGCCAAACACAGTATGGCGGACCTCGCCGCGGGCTTGCTGGAGACCGCCGGAACGCCGGAGGCGTGGGCCGCGCGCGCCGCGCCGTTGCCCGACGCACCCGGCAGCGACCCCGGCGAGAACTGGGTTGAACGCCTGACTGCGTGGATCAACCGCAAGTAATTGAACCGGTCCGCCTCTGGCGGCGACCAAGGCGAACGCAGCATCCCGAGGGCAGACTGCTGTCCTTTCGCGGCCGGGCCGGTGCGCGATATTGAATCCCGCAGGGTTCTCGGGCACTGTTTCGGCGTCCTTCCGTAGAGTTCTTGCTCATGAAACGAGTTTTAGTCGTCGCTTTGGTCGCAACGCTGTCGCAATCAGCGCTGGCCCGCGCCGAAGAGCAACTTCTGTTGAAGCCGCCGAAGGGCTACAAGATTGTCGCCGAGTCCAAGACCGACACGACGAAAGCGGCCGTGATGGTCCCGGACGGCCAGAGCGTGGCGAACTGGACCGAGAAGCTCACTACCCAGGTCTTGTTGAATCGAGCCGAACAGTCGCCCGCCGACTATCGGGCGCGTTCCGAGAAGGCCGCTTTGGCGGAGTGCCCCGGCGCGCGCTTCGAGAAGCTGAAGGACGGCACTGAGAATCTGTACCCGATGGTCGCATGGATCGAGAAGTGTCCCCAGGCCAAGGAGAGCGGCAAGCCCGAGATCACCTGGTCGAAAGCCGTTCAGGGCCGCGAGAATTTCTATGTGATGCAGAAAGCGCATCGATTCGAGCCCAACGCGAAGCAGCTCAAGGTGCTCACCAGCCTGTTCGACGCGACGCGGGTGTGCGACACCCGGGTGCCGGGCCAGCGCTGCAAGCTGAAATGAGGCGTCTGTAGCGCACGCCCGATCTCCCGAGCGGCGGCGCCGGCGCGTGAAGCGAACGAATCCGCCTCGTCAATTGCTTGTCCGGGATTCAGACATAGAGGATGCACGAGGCCGGGCTATAACAGGCGTTGCTGACGGCTCTCATCGCATTCACGGGGCGAGGCGATATGACGATTCCATGGTATCTTGTCGGGCTTGCTTTCCTCGTCTGCCTGGCCGTGTCTGCGCCGGGCTTTCGGCGCGTCTATTACTTCGTCAGCCTGTGCTATGCCGGCGCGATCGCAGCGCAGAGCCTGGTGTTCTGGCTGGTGTTTCGCGACACGATCGGGGGATGGGCGCTGCTGCAGCTTCTGCTGCTGCTTGCCTATGGCATCCGGCTCGGCGCCTTCCTCGCGATCCGTGAGCGTAATCCCGGCTACGCCAAGGAACTCGCCGGCGCGGAGAGGCGCACCTCCGAGGTGAAGCTGTGGCAGAAGATCGTGATCTGGCTCGGCGTCAGTCTGCTCTACACGCTGCTGTTCCTGCCAGCGTTGTTGACCCTCTCGCTGCAAGCGCAAGGCGTATGGCCCGCCTCGGCACCGCTCGGTGTGCTGGTGATGATCGCGGGGCTCGCGATCGAGAGCATCGCGGATTGGCAGAAATACAATTACAAGAAGACGCATCCGTCGCATTATTGCGATGTCGGGCTGTACCGCATGGTGCGCTGTCCGAATTATTTCGGCGAGATGCTGTTCTGGTTCGGAGTCTGGCTGTCCGGTCTGTCCGCCTATACGACGGTCGCGGCCTGGCTGCTGGCGACGCTGGGGATGTTGTATATCGAGGCGCTGATGACCGCGGCGGCCGCCGGCCTCGAACGCAAGCAGGATGATCGCTACGGCGCACAGCCTGACTATCAGGACTATGTCCGGACCGTTCCGATCCTGTTTCCGGCGACGGCGATCTACTCGCTGCGCAAATTGCGGCTGGCGTTCCGCTAGCGTGGCGTGCCCGGCGATCGATGCTCGGCGTCGCAAACGAAAAAGCCCCGCGCGAGCGGGGCTTTCGTCGATGCCGGGTCGATCCGATCAGTAGCGGCGGATGCAGCGGCCGGCACGCCAGAAATAGCCGGGCGGGCAGACGCGCGGCGCGACGACGCGCGGCGGTACGACGACCACCGGCGGCCGGCGATACATCGGACGGCAGCGGCCCATCGGACCGCGCGCCCAACCCGGACCGCAGCCCTGCGCGACCTGAATGATGTCCGCCGAATTGCTCGAACCCAGCGGCGCCAGTGGCATCGCGCCGGCGGCACCGGCGCCGACGAGGGTGGCTGCTAACACGGTGGCTGCGAGTATCATCTTCATGGCTTTTCCCTCATTCGGCCGCGGTGCGGCATTGTTCGATAGTCGGCGTTCGATAGTCGGCGGGCCGGCGATGCGCTCGCTTGCCCCGGCGTTGAATCCCGCTTAGCCGATTCGTCGTGAACATGTCATGAACGCCATATGCCGCTGGATTCGCAACGGAGCGCGGGGCGCGCAACAAAGCAGCGGGTGCATTGCTGCACCCGCTGTTCGCCGATCCGCCGATCCTGATGGTGTGTTACTTGCCGGCGCCGCTCGGCGCTGCGGTGCTGCCAGTGGGCGCCGACACCGGCGGCGCCGCATTGCCGCGCGACGGCGCTGCACCGGTGGTCGTGCCAGGCTCAGCATTATTGCGGGGCGTGATGTCACGAGCGCCGGGTGCAGTCGGCGGCGAGCTCTGGGCCGTCTGGTTGGCTGCATTGTCCGGGCTGTTCTGGGTGGTGGAAATTGCCGGAGCCCCGGGGTCGGTGGAGGTCGAGTTCATTCCGTAGAACACGGCGCCGAACACCAGGATGATGGCGACAGCGAACGCCGCGATCCGCCCACCGGTCATCGGACCCGCGCGCCGTTCGGGATCTGCCTGAAGGTCGGAATCGAGCCGCGGCGCAGCGCGCGGATCATCCATCGGCATACGGGACTGATAGGGATCGTTCAGATTGCTTTGCGCCATGAGATGCTCCTTTCGACGATGGTCGCGGAGTCAATCCACCGCGCCTTGATCCGTTCCAGCAATCGCAGCGTGCTTGCGAGGTTCCCGGCTGCTGCCATCGGACGTGCTGCAGCGCGACAGACACGATCGTTCGCCGGAGGGTGGTTTCGAGACGTTATCTGCAAGCAGACGCCGCGCCGGCGGGAATGAAACTGCGAAGATCAGGACGCTGCGAAACTGCCGCTTTTTGTGATGCGCCAACGGCATGAACCGGCATAGACTGATTCCAAGAAAGACCGCACCAGCGGCCAAATGGTTGCGCGGTCCAACGCCTATGAGGGCCGTATGGGAATCGACCAGGGACCGATCAGTCTCGACCAGAAATACACCCAGCATTCCGGACACATCTTTCTCACCGGCATCCAGGCGCTGGTGCGGCTGCCGATGGCGCAGGTCCGGCGCGACCGCGCCGCGGGGCTGAACACCGCCGGCTTTGTCACCGGCTATCGCGGCTCGCCGCTCGGCGGCTACGACCAGCAGCTCGTCGCGGCGCGGCGTCATCTGGAGCAGTACAACGTCAAGTTTCAGCCCGGCGTGAACGAGGATCTCGCGGCCACCGCAATCTGGGGCTCGCAACAACTCAACCTTTCGCCCGGTGCGCAGTACGACGGCGTCACCGGGATCTGGTACGGCAAGGGACCTGGCGTCGATCGCTGCGGCGACGTGTTCCGCCACGGCAACGCCGCGGGTTCGGCCAAGAACGGCGGCGTGCTGTGTCTGGCCGGCGACGATCACGGCGCCAAATCCTCGACGGTGCCGCATCAGTCCGACCACGCCTTCATCGCGGCGCTGATGCCGTATCTGTATCCGTCGTCGATCCACGAAATCATCGAGATGGGCCTGCTCGGCATTGCGATGTCGCGCTATTCCGGCTGCTGGGTCGGCATGAAGGTGATCACCGAGACGGTGGAGACGACCGCCGAGATCAATCTCGCCGACGAGATGACGCCGTTCGTCCTCCCGACCGATTTCGAGATGCCGCCCGGCGGGCTCAATCTGCGCTGGCCCGACGATCGCTACGATCAGGACCGCCGGCTGCAGGACTACAAGGGCTTCGCGGCGATCGCTTTTGCCCGCGCCAACAAGGTCAACCGCATCACGATGGATTCGCCGAATGCGCGGTTCGGCATCATGGCGTCCGGCAAGAGCTATGAGGACGTGCGCCAGGCGCTGCGCGAACTCGGCATCGACGAGCTGGTCGCCGCGCGCATTGGTCTTCGGCTGTACAAAATCGGCATGCCGTGGCCGCTGGAGCCGGAAGGCGTGCGCAACTTCGCGCACGGCCTCGAGGAGATCTTCGTCGTCGAGGAACGCCGCGAGATCGTCGAGAACCAGCTCAAGCAGCAACTGTTCAGCACGCGCGACCGGCCGCGCGTGATCGGCAAGATGGACGAGCACGAGCATCGCTTCCTGCCGTTCGCGCAGGAACTCAGTGTTGCAAAGGTCGCGACCTCGTTGGTCGACCGCTTGCTGGCGATGGAGATCGACCCGACGATCGCCGAGATGCTGCGCGCCAAGGCCGACTGGTTTCACGGCCGCGACGCCTCACAGGTGCAGAACGTCGTGCCGATCGCGCGCACGCCGTATTTCTGCTCGGGCTGTCCGCACAACACCTCGACCAAGGTGCCGGAAGGCAGCCGCGCGCTGGGCGGCATCGGCTGTCACTTCATGTCGCTGTGGATGGACCGCAACACCGAGACCTTCACCCATATGGGCGGCGAGGGCGTGCCGTGGGTCGGCATCGCGCCGTTCACGGACGAGAAGCACATCTTCGCCAATCTCGGCGACGGCACGTATTTCCATTCCGGCTCGCTGGCGATCCGCCAGTCGGTCGCCTCGAAGGCCAACATCACCTACAAGATCCTCTACAACGACGCGGTGGCGATGACCGGCGGCCAGCGTCACGACGGCGATCTGTCGCCGCAGCAGATCACCTATCAGCTTCACGCCGAAGGCATCCGCGCGATCTATCTGGTGTCGGAAACGCCCGGCGCCTATCCGGCCGACAGCATCGCGCCGGGCACGCATCTGCGCCATCGTGACGAACTCGATTCGGTGATGAAGGAATGCCGGCAGATCGAGGGCGCATCCGCGATCGTGTTCGTGCAGACCTGCGCCGCCGAGAAGCGCCGTCGCCGCAAGCGCGGCACGCTGGAAGATCCGCCGCGCCGCGTGGTGATCAACGCCGCAGTGTGCGAGGGTTGCGGCGACTGTTCGGTGCAGTCGAACTGCATCTCGGTCGAGCCGCTGGAGACCGAACTCGGCCGCAAGCGGACGATCAACCAGTCGACCTGCAACAAGGATTATTCCTGCCTCAAAGGCTTCTGCCCGTCCTTTGTCACGATCGACGGCGGCAAGCTGCGCAAGCGCGCGCCGGTCGATCTCGGCGGCTTCAGCGATCTGCCCGAGCCATTGAGTCGGCCCGGTCTCGACAAGCCCTACAACATCGCCATCGGCGGCGTCGGCGGCACCGGCGTGCTGACGATCGGCGCGCTGCTCGGGATGGCGGCGCATATCGAGGGCAAGGCCTCGATGATTCTCGACATGTCGGGGCTCGCGCAGAAGGGTGGCGCGGTGCTCAGCCATGTCCGGCTGTCCGAGAAGCCCGAGGACGTCACCTGTTCGCGGATCGTCACCGGCACCGCGGACGTGCTGATCGTCGCCGACGAAGTGATGGCGATTTCCAAGGAGACGATCTCGCTGTGCGAGCCGGCCCGTACCCACGGCGTCGTCAATACGCATCTGATCCCGATCGCCGACTTCATCCGCAATCGCGATTTCGATTTCCAGACCCGCAAGGTCAACAGTGTTCTGAAAAGCGCGCTGCGCAAGGATTCGGCGTTTCTCGATTTCACCAAGGCGGCGGAAACGCTGCTCGGGGATTCGATCGCAACCAACATGATGATGATGGGCTATGCCTATCAGCAAGGGCTGCTGCCGGTGAAGGCGGCGTCGATCGAACAGGCGATCGAACTGAACGGCGTGTCGATCAAGATGAACACCCAGGCGTTCAATCTCGGCCGGCTCGCCGCCGCCGATCCGGCGCGGCTGGCGTCGCTGCTCGAGGGCGCCGACGCGACGGTGGCGCCGAAGACCCAGGGCGAGATGTCGCTCGACGAGATCATCGCGCATCGCGGCACGATGCTTACGGATTATCAGGGCAATCGACTCGCCACGCGCTACCGTGAACTGGTGGCAAAAGTACGCGCCGCTGCAGAGGCCGGTGGCTATGGCGATGAGCTGCCGCGGGCGGTGGCGATCAACTACGCCAAGCTGCTTGCTTACAAGGACGAGTACGAGGTCGCCCGGCTGCTGACGCAGCCGGCCTTCGAACAGCAGATTCGCGACCAGTTCGACGGCGACTACAAGGTCAGCTTCAACCTCGCGCCGCCGATACTGCCGGGCGTCGACGTCACCGGTCGGCCGAAGAAGCGGCAATTCGGCGAGGGCATGCGGCCGGTGTTCCGGATGTTGTCGAAACTCAGCTTCTTGCGCGGCACGCCGCTCGATCTGTTCGGCTATCATCCGGAGCGCAAGCTCGAACGCGAGTTGATCGCGAACTACGAGGCGGATGTCGCCAGCGTGGTTTCGCATCTGTCGCCGAGCACGCTCGACACCGCGGTCGAACTGCTGTCGCTGCCCGACCGCATCCGCGGTTACGGCCCGATCAAGCAGAAATCGGTCGACGACACCGCGCCGCGCTTCGCCGAATTGCGCGCGAATTTGCGCGATCCCCGGCCTGCGCCGCCGCGTCAGATGGCGGCGGAGTAGTCGATCCACGAATGATAACGTCGTTGCGCGCGAAGCAATCCAGAGCCGAGTGATGCGGCCTCTGGATTGCTTCGTTGCCTCGCTCCTCGCAATGACGGAAAGACATTCCACGTGACGGGAATCCGCTGCGTGCGAAGGCGCTTGCCAAGGTCGTCTTGAAAGGTCAGAAAAATCATCCGACCAAACGCCAGCGGAGAACTGCGTTGACAATAAGGGGCAAGGCCTACGTTGCCGGAATTTACGAACACCCGACGCGCTACGCGCCCGACAAATCCATCGCGCAACTCCATGCCGAAGTCGCCAAGGGCGCGCTGCAGGATGCCGGCCTGACCAAGGACGATGTCGACGGCTATTTCTGCGCGGGAGATGCACCGGGCGGCGTGATGGCGATGGTGGACTATCTCGGGCTGAAGGTCCGCCACCTTGATTCCACCGACACTGGCGGTTGTTCCTATCTGATCCATCTCGGCCACGCCGCAGAAGCGATCGCCGCGGGCCGTTGTTCGGTCGCGCTGATCACCCTGGCCGGCAAGCCGCGCACCGGCGCGCTGCCGCCGCGGCCTGTCGGGGCCGAGGGCGACTTCGAACTGGCCTATGGCGCGACGACCCACAACGTCTACGGCATGTGCGCGATGCGCCACATGCACGACTACGGCACCACCAGCGAACAGCTCGCCTGGATCAAGGTGGCGGCCTCGCATCACGCGCAATACAACGAGCACGCGATGCTGCGCGACGTCGTCACCGTCGAGGACGTGCTGAACTCGCCGTTGATCTCCGATCCGTTGCACCGGATGGATTGCTGCGTCGTCACCGACGGCGGCGGCGCGCTGATCGTCACCACCGAGGAGATCGCGCGCAGCCTCAAGAAGCCGCTGGTGCGGATGATCGGCGCCGGCGAGGCGATCAAGGGGCCGCGCGGTGGCCACAAGCTGGATCTGACATACTCGGCGGGCGTGTGGTCTGCGCCGCCGGCGTTCGAGATGGCCGGCGTGACGCCGAAGGACATCAAATACGCGTCGATCTATGACAGCTTCACCATCACCGTGCTGATGCAGCTCGAAGACCTCGGCTTCTGCGAGAAAGGCCAGGGCGGCAAGTTCGTGGCGGACGGCAATCTGATCTCGGGCGTCGGCAAGCTGCCGTTCAACACCGACGGCGGTGGGCTGTGCAGCAATCATCCGGTCAATCGCGGCGGCATGACCAAGCTGCTCGAAGCCGTGCGGCAATTGCGCGGCGAGGCGCATCCCAAGGTGCAGGTGCCGAACTGCGATCTGGCGCTGGCGCATGGGACCGGCGGCTTGCTCGGCATTCGCCATGCCGCATCGACCTGCATTCTGGAGCGCGTGTGATGAGCAATCCTGTGAAATATCCCGCGCCGCAGGGCAATCCCGAGACCAAGGCGTTCTGGGACGCGGCGACTGAAGGCAAACTTCTGATCAAGCGCTGCAACGGCTGCGGCGAGGCGCATTATTTTCCGCGCGCGCTGTGTCCGTTCTGTTTCTCCGACCAGACCGTGTGGGAGGAAAGCGCCGGCGAGGGCGAAATCTACAGCTACAGCCTGATGCGCAAATCCGCGACCGGGCCCTATGCGATCGGCTACGTCACGTTGAAGGAAGGCCCGTCGGTGCTGACCAATTTCGTCGATTGCGATTTCTCGGCACTGAAGATCGGACAGAAGGTCAAGGTGGTGTTCAAACCCAGCGACGGCGGCGCGCCGCTGCCGTTCTTCACGGTGGCTTAAGAACCTTCCCTTCTCCCCTTGTGGGAGAGGGTGCCGGTGCGCAGCACCGGCGGGTGAGGGGTTATGCAGTCGATGCAGCATCCCCTCACCACATCGAATGTGGGGCAACGTGCGTGGAGCCCTCTTCCACAAGGGGAGAGGGCGCAATTATCAACGCCGAAATAACAAGAAACGGGAGAATTCCATGTCGGCGCGCTACGACGAACTGATGGCTTTGAAAAGCACCGGCCAGAACTACGCCTACACCGATCGTGATGTGATGCTCTACGCTTACGGCATCGGCCTGGGGGCCGATCCGATGGACGAGCAGGAACTCGCCTTCGTCAACGAGGCGACCTACGCCGAGCGGCCGTTGAAAGTGATGCCGACCTTCGCCTCGGTCGCGGCGTGGGGCGCGGGCCCGGGCGAGATGAATCTCTATCGCCTGCTGGTCGTCGATGGCGAGCGCGATATCACCTTCCACCGGCCGATGCCGGCGGAAGCGAACATCACCGCCGATTCCAGCGTGCTTGCGGTCTATGACAAGGGCAAGGACAAGGGCGTCGTGATCCGTCACCAGACCATCCTGCGCAATGAGGCCGGCGAGGAGCTGGCGACCTTGCTGGCGTCGCGCTTCGCCCGCGGCGACGGCGGCTTCGGCGGCCCGGCGCTGGAGCAACCCGAGCCGCACAAGATGCCGAGCCGCGCCCCGGATCGCTCGGTTGATATCTCGACTCGGCCGGACCAGGCGCTGATCTACCGGCTGTGCGGCGATCGCAATCCGCTGCATTCCGATCCGGAGTTCGCCAGGAAGGCCGGCTTCCCGCGCCCGATCCTGCACGGCATGTGCACCTACGGCCTCACGTGTCGCGGCGTACTGCAAACCTATGCCGATTACGACGCCTCGGCGTTCAGGCAGCATGCGGTGCGGTTTTCGTCGCCGGTGTATCCAGGCGAGACCGTCACCATGGATCTTTGGAAGGATGGCAATGTGATTTCATTCGAGGCCAGGGTGAAGGCGCGGGACGTCACGGTGATCAAGAGCGGCAGGACCGTGCTGGGTTAGCGCTTTTTTCCAAAGCGGTTCGTCGGTGGAACCGGCACGAGGTCCGGGGTTTCGCGACGGCCCCCGCGTTGCAGCGTTATGAAGAATGCAGCGCTCGATCCGGGACATGACGGGCCTTTCGGGTTATGAACGTGCCGATTTTTGGACTTGGCCACCAGGAGACCCCATGAAACTGACCCCCGATGCCGCCGGCACCTTCGCCATCGCGCCGACGCCGTTCCATGAGGACGGCCGGATCGACGAATCGTCGATCGATCGGTTGTCCGACTTCTACGCCGAGGTCGGCTGCGAGGGCGTCACCGTGCTCGGCATTCTCGGCGAGGCGCCGAAGCTCGATGCGTCGGAGGCGGAAGCGGTGGCGACGCGTTTCGTCAAGCGTGCGAAGGCGCTGCAGGTGATCGTCGGTGTTTCGGCCCCGGGCTTCGCGACGATGCGCGCGCTGGCGCGGGCCTCGATGGATGCCGGCGCGGCCGGCGTGATGATCGCGCCGCCGCCGTCGCTGCGGACCGATGAGCAGATCACCGGCTATTTCCGGCAGGCCGTCGAGGCGATCGGCGACGACATTCCCTGGGTGCTGCAGGACTATCCGCTGACGTTGTCGGTGGTGATGACGCCCAACGTGATCCGGCAGATCGTGATGGACAGCCCGTCTTGCGTGATGCTCAAGCACGAGGATTGGCCCGGGCTGGAGAAAATCACCAAGCTGCGCGCCTTCCAGAAGGACGGCTCGCTGCGGCCGCTGTCGATCCTCACCGGAAATGGCGGGCTGTTCCTCGATTTCGAGATGGAGCGCGGCGCCGATGGCGCGATGACCGGCTATTGCTTCCCGGACATGCTGGTCGACGTCGTCAAGCTGTCCAAGGCCGGCCAGCGCGACCTCGCGCACAATCTGTTCGACGCGCATCTGCCGCTGATCCGCTACGAGCAGCAGCCGGGCGTCGGCCTGGCCGTGCGCAAATACGTGCTCAAGAAGCGCGGCATCATCGCGTCGAGTGCGCAGCGCAAGCCGGGCTCGAGCTTGAGCGAGACGGCGCGCGAGGAGGTCGACTATCTGCTGTCGCGGCTCGCGCGCGTGGACGAGCGGGCCGATTTCGAGCCTCGTTCGAAGGCGGCGGAGTAAAGCGATGTCGAGCGAACCGTCTGCCGCGCGCCCTGCATCCACCATCCTGCTGCTGCGCGACGGTGCAGACGGCTTCGACGTCTTCATGATGGTCCGGCACTATCAGATCGAGTTTGCGTCCGGGGCGCTGGTGTTTCCCGGCGGCAGCGTCGACGCCGCGGATGGCGACATCATCGCCCGGCCGGAGCTGTTCGCCAGCGCGGCGGCGGATTGTGAGCCTGCGCTGGAGTTCCGGATCGCGGCGATCCGCGAGACGTTCGAGGAAAGCGGCATCCTTCTGGCGCGGCCTCGTGGCAGCGATCAGCTCGTCGCCGCATCGCGCGCTGCCGAGATCGAGGCTTCGCACCGAACCGCATTGTGCGAAGGCAAGATTTCGTTTGCCGAGATCCTGGCGGACAACCAACTGGTCATGGCGCTTGATTTGCTCGTGCCCTATGCGCGCTGGATCACGCCGGAAAAACTGCCGAAGCGGTTCGACACCTGGTTCTTTCTCGCCGAAGCGCCGCCGGAGCAGCTCGGGATGCATGACGGCAAGGAATCCACCGATTCAATCTGGCTGTCGCCGAATGAGGCGATCGAAGGCGGCGAAAGCGGTCGCTTCACTCTGCCGTTTCCGACCACCCGCAACTTGATCCGTCTCGGCAAGCAACCGAGCGTCCGGCAAGCCCTCGAGGCGTCGCGGGGCCAACCGATCGTGACGGTGATGCCGATCCTGAGCCGGGACGGCGACAAGCGAACGCTGCGGATTCCAGCCGAAGCCGGCTATGACGGCGAGGTGTTCGAGTTCACGGGCAGTTAGTTCGCACCTGCGGCGTTGCGCTGCGGTGCGAACAACGCTGCGGCGCGGTAGCAGCTTTACAAATACAAGTCGCGCACTCTCTCAGGTTGACGCTTCTTCGAACGCGCGCAAAACTCCTGGTCAGGCCCGTTAGAGGCCGACCAGGGAGTGAACGCATGAAACAGCCTGCCGAGCCGGTGTGGTTTGCGCACCGATTCCTCCGTGACAGCACGCAAAAGCGATCCGCCAGCAGAGACCTGAGCGCCGGCGTGGCGGTCGCCGTCGTCGCGGTTCTGTTGCATGGAAGCGCTCTGGCGCAGGGCGCCAAGGGCTCCGCCGAACACATCCGCGCGGTCACCGGCGCGATCGACAGCGCGGCAATCGTCGCCAATGCCAAGACCACCAACGATTGGCCGAGCTACGGGCTCGATTACGCCGAGACCCGATTCAGCAAGCTCGATCAGATCAATGCCGACAACGTCAAGTCGCTCGGCCTGCAATGGAGCTACAGTCTCGGATCGGACCGCGGTGTCGAGGCGACGCCGGTGGTGGTCGACGGCATCATGTATGTGACCGCGTCGTGGAGCGTCGTCCATGCGGTCGACACGCGAACCGGCAAGAAGCTCTGGACCTACGACCCCGGCGTCGACCGGTCGAAGGGTTATCGCGGCTGCTGCGACGTCGTGAATCGCGGCGTTGCGCTCTACAAGGGCAAGGTCTTCGTCGGCGCCTATGATGGCCGCCTGGTTGCGCTCGATGCTGCGACCGGCGCGAAGGTCTGGGAGAAGGATACGCTGATCGACCACGAGCATTCCTACACGATCACCGGCGCGCCGCGGGTGTTCAACGGCAAGGTGGTGATCGGCAATGGCGGCGCCGAATATGGCGTGCGCGGCTATGTCACCGCTTACGACGCCGAGACCGGCAACCAGGCCTGGCGCTGGTTCACCGTTCCGGGCGATCCATCAAAGCCGTTCGAGGACGCCTCGATGGAAGCGGCGGCGAAGACCTGGGATCCGGCCGGCAAATGGTGGATCAACGGCGGCGGCGGCACGGCGTGGGACACCATCACCTTCGATCCCGACCTCAACATGGTCTACATCGGCACTGGCAACGGATCGCCCTGGAACAGGAGCTTGCGCAGCCCGGCCGGCGGCGACAACCTCTATCTCGGCTCGATTGTCGCGCTCAATGCCGACACCGGCAAATATGTCTGGCACTATCAGGAGACGCCCGGCGACAATTGGGACTACACATCCACCCAGCCGATGATCCTCGCCGACCTCACGATCGACGGTCAGCCGCGCAAGGTGGTGCTGCACGCGCCGAAGAACGGCTTCTTCTTCGTGATCGACCGCACCAACGGCAAGTTCATCTCGGCGAAGAATTTCGTCGATGTGAACTGGGCCACCGGCTACGACGCGGGCGGCAGGCCGATCGAGGCGCCGGAGGCGCGCTCGCCGGACAAATCCTTCGACAGCATTCCGGGGCCGTACGGCGCGCATAACTGGCACCCGATGTCGTTCAATCCGCAGACCGGCCTCGTCTATCTGCCGGCGCAAGGCGTGCCCATCAACCTGACCGGTGAAAAGGCGCTGACCCAGAACAAGATGGAGCCGTTCAAATTCGGCAGCACCACCGGCTGGAACGTCGGTTTTGCGCTGAATGCGACGCCGCCGAAGAACCTGCCGTTCGGCCGGCTGCTGGCCTGGGATCCGGTTCAGCAGAAGGAGGTCTGGCGCGCGGAGTATGTCGCGCCCTGGAACGGCGGCACCCTGACCACCGCAGGCAATCTCGTATTCCAGGGCACGGCGGACGGCCGCTTCGTCGCGTACAACGCCAAGACCGGCGAGAAATTGTGGCAAAGTCCGCTCGGCACCGGCGCGGTCGCAGCGCCGGCCACCTACATGGTCGACGGCGTGCAATATGTCTCGATCGCGGTCGGCTGGGGCGGCGTGTTCGGCATCAGCCAACGCGCGACCGAAACCGAAGCGCCGGGCACGGTCTACACTTTCGCGGTGGGCGGCAAGGCGCCGATGCCGGAATTCGCCAAGTATCAGATGGGCAATCTGCTGACCGGCATCGAATACGATCCGAAGGATGTCCCGGAGGGCACCGCGATCTATGTCGCGGCCTGCGCCACCTGCCACGGCGTGCCCGGAGTCGACCGTGGCGGCAACGTCAAGAACCTCGGCTACAGCACCACCGAAAAGATCGGGCACCTGAAGGACATCGTGTTCAAGGGGCCATTCCGCGACAAGGGGATGCCGGACTTCACCGGCAAGCTCACCGAGGCGGATGTGGTGAAGATCCAGGCCTTTATCCAGGGCACCGCAGACGCGATCCGGCCGAAATAGCGGCCGGCCGTCTGCACCGGGCTTCGCCAAACCTCCCGGTCAGGAACAAACTTGGTCGGAAAGAGCGGGCCTTCGCGGTTCGTGAGTCGTCCATCGGTGGTGCTGTCGCGGCAGCCTTGCCGATGGGCGTTGTTGCCGATCGTCGGACGCTATACCCTTCGCGGCGTATTTGTGGGAAGATAGTCGTCACGACGGGAGCAGCGGTTTCGCCGGTATGCCAAACGTAGTCGCAGCGTTCATCCAGAGCGTGAGGTCGCGCACGCTCTCGATCGGGCAGATGACGTTCGGCAGCTTCCTGCTGCTTCTCACCATCATTGCCATGACCAGCATCGGCAGCGTGGTCGCGATCCGCCATATCGACAGCACCTTCGCCGAGCTGCAGCGCTTGCATAGCGTCGGCGATCTCGCCGAAGAGATCGAACGGCGGATGAGCGATCTGCGTTCCACGGCGCGGCAGGTTGTCAGCGAGCCGAGCGGCCAGCCGGCCGGCAAGGTGTTCGAAGTCGCCTCGACACTGACCGCGCTTCTGAAAAAGACCCGTCTGGAAATCGATTCCGATCAGCAGGAGATGATCGACGGCGTCGCCGCACGCTTGAGCAACTATCGCGATGGACTGGAGCGCATCACTGCGCTGATGCCGCGGCGGGCAGAGATGGTCGCGAGCGTGCCGCCGATCAGCGAGGCGTTCGAGGCCGCCGTCGACGGGCTGCAGGACCGCACGCTCGCGACGACGCTGCACGCCGAACACAACAAGATCGCGGCCGCGCTGCTGTCGCGAGATCTCGGCGGCGCCGGCGCGGCTGCGCAGAGGATGCGCGCCATCCAGATCGGCGATCCGGCCGCTGCGATCGCCGTGCGCGACTACGCCGACGTGATCATATCGACCGCGGCGGTGGAGCAGGAGATCGCCCAGCTCGACCGCGATGTGCTCGGCGCCGAAGGCCGGCTGATCGCGCGGGTCACCGAATTGTTGCGCGACGTCAGCGCGCGGCGGGGCAGGGTGCTGTCGCGCGATCTTGCCCGGACGCTTGCGGAGGACAAGTGGCAGAGCATCGTTCTCGGCTCCGCCGGCGTGCTGGTCGGATTGATGGCGGCGGCGTTCGTCGTGCGGCGCACCGTCGGCCCGCTGGCTGCGATCACCGCGGCGATCCGTTCGCTTGCCGCCGGCCAGCAATACACCGCGATCCCGGCGACCGACGTCAAGAACGAGATCGGCGATATCGCCCGCGCCGCCGAGGTGTTCCGCCGGACATTGGTCGAGGCCGACAGCGCGCGGGAAGCCGCGGTGAGGGCGCTCGCCGAGCAGCGCCTCGCCGAGGAGAGCTATCGCAAGCTGTTCGAAGGCTCGATCGACGGCATCTACGTCACCACGCCCGAGGGCGCGTTGCTGAACGCCAATCCGGCGCTGGCGCGGATGATGGGTTACGAGAGCACGGCGGAGCTGATGCGGGAGACCGGCGAGGTTTCGCAGAAGATCTATGTCGACCCGCGCAAACGCGACGAATATCGCGCGCTGATGGAGCGCGACGGCATGGTGCGCGAATTCGAGTATCAGGCGTTCAAGCGCAATGGCGACGTGCTCTGGCTGTCCGACAGCGCCAGCGCGGTGCGCGACGAGACCGGCGCGGTGATCCGCTACGAAGGCGCGGTTCGTGACATCACCGACCAGAAGCGCGCGGAGAGTGCGATCGCCGAAGCACGCCGTCTGCTGCAGCAGGTGATCGACACCGTGCCCGCGGTGATCAACGTCAAGGACACCGAGCTGCGCTACGTGCTGATGAATCGCTACATGGCGAGCATCTTCGGCATTCATCCGAAGGACGCGATCGGCCGAACGACGGCCGAATTGATGTCGCGCTACGGCTCGCACAAGACCGATGCCAACGACAAGCGCGTGCTCGCGACAGGCGAGGGGCTCGGATTCTACGAGGAGGAATATCAGGACGCTACGGGTGCGATGCGACAGTGGCTGGTCAACAAGATGCCGCTGAAGGATTCCGGGCAGCGAATTGAGCGGATCGTGACGGTCGCCCTCGATATCGGCGAGCGCAAGCGCGGCGAACTCGAGATGCGCAAGGCGAAGGACGCAGCCGAGGCGGCGCTGCGCAATCTGCGCGAGACCCAGCAATCGCTGATCGAGGCCGAGAAGCTGGCCGCGCTCGGGCGTCTGGTCGCCGGCGTTGCGCACGAGGTCAACAACCCCGTCGGCATCAGTCTCACGGTCGCCTCGGCGCTCGAGCGCAAGACCGCGGTGTTCGCCTCCGAAGTCGGGCGCGGCGACCTGAAACGCTCCCGGCTCAACGAATTCCTCGACACCAGTCGCGATGCGTCCTCCCAGCTCGTCGCCAATCTCAACCGTGCCGCCGAACTGATCCAGTCGTTCAAACAGGTCGCGGCCGATCGCAACTACTCGGACCAGCGGGCGTTTGATCTCGGCGATCTGACCGAGCAGGTGGTGATGAGTCTGCGTCCGGGTCTGCGCAAGCATAATCTGACGCTGGACGTCGAATGCCAGCCCGGGCTGACGATGAATTCCTATCCCGGGCCTTATGGTCAGGTGCTGACCAACCTGTTCCTGAATTCGGTGGCGCATGCCTTTCCGAACGGCCGCGCCGGCACAGTCGAAATCAAGGTCCGCGCGTCCGGTCCGAACGATGTCGAGATCGTCTATGCGGACGACGGCTGCGGCATGAGCCTCGATGTGCGGAGGCGGGCGTTCGATCCGTTCTTCACCACGCGCCGCGATCAGGGCGGCACCGGACTCGGGCTGCACATCGTCTACAGCATCGTCACCAATCGCTTAGGCGGGCGGCTCGATCTCGACTCCGAGCCTGGCGGCGGCACGCGGATCAAGATGATCCTGCCGCGCGTCGCGCCGCGGGACCTGGTGGATCCGCCGGTCGCCAGCGCGCAAGCCTGATTGCGCGACGTTTGCGCGGTTCAGTCGGCTTCCGCCAGCCAGCGCAGCGTCGCCTTGAAGAGCTGGCTGGATTTTCCGACCAGGGCGGTGCCGTGCATCACCGCGGACGTATTCGTCCAGGTGCCGGAGACGCCGATTCCGACAGGCTCCCTCTGACCGCCGAATAGCGGGTTGGCATCGGGGCTGGGCGTATGCTGGCTGACGGTGACTTCGCCCTTGAAGGTGTCGCCGGTCGTCACGTAACTGCCGGTGTAGAACAGATAGGCGTCGCCACCCAGGATCTTGCCGTTCCTGAACAACGCAACGCCGCTGCCCTTGCCGGAGCGGCCGTCCAGCAGATCGGCGTGGATCGAATACAGCCCGTTTCTCATGTTGCCCCCGGGGCCTGCCCGCGTCGCAGTCCCTGTTCGGCGCGATCACCCCCGCTACTTTATGCAAAGCGTTGCGAATGGCGTCAACGCCGCAGGATCGCCGCCGGACGCTTTGGTCCGGACGACGATCCGAGAACGCGACGCAGTGGGGACCCGGCTCGATCAGGAGCCGGGTCCGATCGTTACGCGGCGCGGACGGTGCTGAGGAACTTGCCTACTTCGAGCTTCAGTCGTCGGCTGTCGCTCGACAGCGACTTTGCCGCCGACAGAACCTGCGTCGAGGCCGAGCCGGTCTCGTTGGCGCCGCGCTGGACGTCGTTGATATTGGAGGAGACCTGCTGCGTTCCTATCGCGGCCTGCTGCACGTTGCGGGAAATCTCCTGGGTCGCCGCGCCCTGTTCTTCGACCGCCGAAGCGATGGTCGAGGCGATCTCGGACAGTTTCTCGATGGTGCCGCTGATGTCCCTGATCGAGCCGACCGATTCCTGGGTCGCGGTCTGGATGCTGGAGATCTGCTGACTGATGTCGCCGGTCGCCTTGGCGGTCTGTTCGGCCAGAGCTTTCACTTCCGACGCCACCACAGCGAAGCCGCGCCCCGCCTCGCCGGCGCGCGCCGCCTCGATGGTGGCGTTGAGCGCCAGCAGATTGGTCTGGCCCGCGATGGTGTTGATCAGTTCGACGACATCGCCGATACGGGCCGCCGCCTTCGACAGTTCGCTGACGCGGTCGTTGGTCGCGCGCGCCTGATCGACGGCGTCATTGGCCATCCGGGCGGAACTCTGCACCTGACGGCTGATCTCGTTGACCGACGATGACAGTTCTTCGGTCGCCGAGGCCACCGATTGCACATTCGTGGTCGCTTCCTCGGAAGCGGCCGCGACCATGGTGGTGAGTTCCTGCGACCGTTCAGCCGTTGACGTCAGCTTCGTGGCGGAGGCTTCGAGTTCGGTCGAAGCCGACGAAACCGTTTCGACGATATCGCCGACGGCGGCTTCGAAGCTGTCGGCAAGCTGCATCATGTCGGCTTTGCGGCGCTGGGCGGCGGCGTGTTCCATCCTGGACTGTGTCTCGGCTTCTTCGCGGGCCTTCTGCTCCGCATTCCGGCTGATCACCACCACGGTCTTGGCGATGTCGCCGACCTCGTCGCCACGATTGGCGCCGGGAATCTCGGTATTGAGCTGACCGGCCGCAATTCTGCCGAGCGCGCCGTTCAGGCGGGTCAGCGGACGGCTGACGCCGACGAAAGAGAAGATCACGCTGCCGATCAGAGCGAGCATCACAGCGGCTGCGGCGATGAAGCTGATGCGATTGGCTTGAGACAGCTCCAAGGCGGCGCTGGCGTTCGCCTCGTGAGCGGCCTTGCCCGCAACGTCCACCGCTTCTCGCATCAATTGCGCGGATTGCGTGGCGATCGTCAGAGCCTGGGCTGATTGCTCCGTCTTCAATGCCTCCGCCTTGACAGATGCTGCGGACAGAGCGTGGAATGAATTGACTATGGTCAGAAACTTTTCGGTCGTCGCCAGGACATTTCGATCTGTCGAGGCGTTGTGCAGCAGCGCCAAGGCGGCGTTCAGATCGACCGACCGGCGCTCGATCGTCTTCAACTGGCCTTCCTCGCCCGTAGAGTAGTATCGCCAGCGCGCCGCGCGAATCGCATTGAAGTGCGTGTCGACCTCGTACATCGCCCGTTCGATTTCGATCCGGTTGCTCGCCGTTGATAGCGCAGACGAAGTCTTCAGAGCCTCAAAGGCCTTGCTCCATTCGGAGGACACATTGTCCCGCTTGCCGGCAGTGTCGAAGATTTCCAGAACCGTCTTGATCTGTTCGGATGCCTTCTTGTCGTAGGCATCCATGAGCGCAGCAATTTTCACCAGCCGTTCCCTGTTTTCCGGCTTTACGGTGCGCGGCGTCGCCAGCCCGAGCTGCTTGAGCGTGAGTGTGTGCATGTCCGACAGGGCGCTTGCAGCCTTCTCGACCTCCGAAGCGGTGCGCGCCAGCCTGACGTCACGCAAGGCGATCTGCATCCGCCGCAGCGCGACGTTCGCCTCCAGCGTGCGGTCGCTGATGAACTGCTGATTGTCAGCGAAGGTGTTGGCCGCCTGGATATCGCGCTCGGCGATCATCTGGTTGATCAGCATTCCTCCGCTCAGGACAACTCCCAGGAGTCCTACGAGGCCAAGTTTGTTACCAATCCGATTCAGACTCATGATGACGCTACTCCGAGCGAACCAATCACTGGTTGCGATTTGACGTTGCCACACCATCGTGTGATCACGATTAGCAAAACCTGAATTTTTGGTTTCGTAGGAATACCGGGCTGCTACGCTGGGCGGCCGACAGTGCGCTTTTCGATGAGTTGCGGGAAGTCACGACGGCGGCAAAACAATGCAGGGGCCCGGCCGGGTTGGGCCGTCCGCGATGCGCGCCGTTGAAGCGACTGCCTGACAGCCGCATTGAGACAAAAGGACGCAGAGTGGTTGGCGGGTCATGCGGGGCTTGGCGCGCCGGTCAGAACAAAACTACGAACTCATATGCAATTGATATTATGTTATAATTCTATCAACTCTCCACCGGCCTCATCTTTTCGTGCGGTCTGGTCGGGCGCATGAGGCAATAGGAACAGACCGCAGTCGAATGACGACCGGACATCTGCCGACGAGTATGTCGGCTGCTCGTGACCCCAAGCGGACGAGGCTATCCAATTACTTCCTTGCAAATCTCGGATGCCCGGACGCGCTCTCCTGCGTCCGGGTAGGCGGTCATTGCATCTCCGGCCCGGTTCGGAACAACGCCAGATCGACGTCAGGACTTACCGGGCCTGTCCATCTCTGATGCGTGTGGGGGCCGGATTGACGCTATTGGAACGGTCGAATGTTGGGATCGTTTCGGATCACAAATTCCGGGCAATCACGATGCGCTGCACGTCACTGGTGCCCTCATAGATCTGACAAACCCTGACATCGCGGTAGATTCGTTCGAGCGGGAAGTCGTTCAAATAGCCGTAGCCTCCCAGCGTTTGGATCGCCGCCGAGCACACCGCTTCGGCGGCTTCCGATGCCAACAGCTTGGCCATTGAAGCCTCGGTGAGGCAGGGCAACCCGGCCTCGCGCAGGCTGGCGGCGTGCAGTACCATCTGCCGCGCGGCCGCGATCCGAGTGGCCATATCGGCGAGGCGAAATGCCACCGCCTGATGCTCGATGATTGGCTTGCCGAAGGTAATGCGCTCGCGGGCGTAGTCGCGCGCAACCTCGAACGCGGCGCGCGCCATGCCGACCGCCTGCGACGCGATGCCGATGCGCCCGCCCTCCAGATTGGACAGCGCGATCTTTAGCCCTTCCCCCTCGGCGCCGAGCCTGAGGTCGGCGGGCAGGCGCATGTCGTTGAAGGCGAGCTGGCAAGTGTCGGAGGAATGCTGGCCGAGCTTGTGCTCCACCCGCACCACCTCGAAGCCCGGCGTATCGGTCGGCACGATGAAGGCCGTGATGCCCTTCTTTCCCGCTGCGGGATCGGTGACGGCGAACACGATGATGAGCTGACCATTCTTGCCCGAGGTGATGAACTGTTTTGCGCCGTTGATCACGTAGTGGTCGCCGTCGCGCCGCGCCGTGGTGCGCAGGTTCGAGGCGTCGGAGCCGGCCTGCGGCTCGGTCAGCGCGAAGCCGCCGATCCATTCGCCGCTGGCGAGCTTGGGCAGAAAGCGCTGCTTCTGCTCTTCGGTGCCGAATTTCAGGATCGGCATGCAGCCCACGGAGGAATGCACGCTGACGATCGTGGAGCAGGCGCCGTCACCGGCGGCGATCTCCTCCAAGGCGAGCGTATAGGCCACCATGCCGGTGTCGGAGCCGCCGTAGGCTTCCGGCACCAACATGCCGAGAAAGCCGAGCTGGCCCATCTCGGTCAGTTCGGCCCTTGGGAAGGAGTGAGCGGCATCGCGCGCCGCAGCGGTGGGCGCCAGCCGCTCGCGGGCGAAGTCGCGAGCAGCGTCGCGGATCTGGGTCTGGAGTTCGTCGAGGATCATTGTGTGCTCGCTGAGTTAGGATAACCGTTCCACGGCGACGGCGGTGGCCTCGCCGCCGCCGATGCACAACGAGGCGATGCCGCGCTTGAGGTCGTATTTTTCGAGCGCCGCCAGCAGCGTCACCAGCACGCGGGCGCCGGAGGCGCCGATCGGATGGCCGAGCGCGCAGGCCCCGCCATGGACGTTGACCTTGTCGTGCGGCAGGCCAAGGTCGTGCATCGCCGCCAGCGCCACCACCGCGAACGCCTCGTTGATTTCGAACAGGTCGACATCGGCGAGGTTCCAGCCGGTGCGCTCGGCGAGCTTCCGTATCGCGCCGATCGGCGCAGTGGCAAACAGATTGGGCTCATGGGCATGGGTGGCGTGGCCGGCGATAGCGGCAAGCGGGGTCAACCCGCGCCGATCGGCCTCCGAGCGACGCATCAGCACCAGAGCGGCGGCGCCGTCGGAGATCGACGAGGAGTTGGCCGCTGTCACCGTGCCGCCGTCGCGGAACGCCGGCTTCAGCGTCGGGATCTTGTCGAGTTTCGCTTTCAGCGGCTGTTCGTCGGTAGTCACGGTGATCTCGGACCTGCCGGACTTCACCGTCACCGGCGTTACCTCGCCGGCGAACGAGCCGTCCTTGATCGCGGTCTGTGCCCGGGTCAGCGAGGTGATGGCGAAATTGTCCTGCAGCTCACGGCTGAACTGGTAGTTCTGGGCACAGTCCTCGGCGAAGGTGCCCATCAGCCGTCCCTTGTCATAGGCGTCCTCGAGCCCATCGAGGAACATGTGGTCGAGCACACGGCCGTGGCCCATGCGATAGCCGCCGCGGGCACGGTCGAGCAGATAGGGCGCGTTGGTCATGCTCTCCATGCCGCCGGCGACCGCGATTGTCGCGCTTCCGGCGATCAGAAGATCATTGGCCAGCATCGCCGCCTTCATGCCCGAGCCGCACATCTTGTTGATGGTCGTGGCGCCGGTCGACAGCGGCAGCCCGGCGCCGAGCGCGGCCTGCCGCGCCGGGGCCTGGCCCTGACCGGCCGGCAGCACGCAGCCGAACACCACCTCGTCGATCGCGTCCGGTTTCAGCCCGGCGCGCGCGACCGCGGCTGCGATGGCGGCGGAGCCGAGCTGGGACGCAGTGGCGTCCTTCAGCTCGCCCTGGAAACCGCCCATCGGCGTGCGTGCGGAGCCGACGATAACGATGGGATCGTGGGACATGGAAATCCTCCCGGAGATGTGAGTTGTTCTGTTGTCAGCAGGATATCAGCGCGGAGCCATGCGCAGCGCGCCGTCGAGGCGGATCACCTCGCCATTCAACATGGTATTGGCGATGATGTGCTGCACCAGATCGGCATATTCCGACGGCCGGCCGAGGCGCGGCGGGAACGGCACGCTCTTGCCGAGCGCATCCTGCACCTCCTGCGGCATTCCCGCCATCATCGGCGTCTCGAAAATGCCCGGCGCGATGGTGACGACGCGGATGCCGTGCTGCGCCAGTTCGCGCGCCACCGGCAGCGTCATCGCCGCAACGCCGCCCTTGGAGGCGGAGTAGGCGGCCTGGCCGATCTGGCCGTCGAACGCCGCTACCGAGGCGGTGTTGATGATCACGCCGCGTTCGCCCTGATCATTCGCCGGCTGCTGGATCATCGCCTCGGCGGCGAGCCGGATCATGTTGAAGGTGCCGACCAGATTGATCGAGATGGCGCGGGCGAAGCTGGCGAGCTGATGCGGGCCCTTGCGGCCGACCACCTTTTCGCCGGGGGCGACGCCGGCGCAATTGACCAGGCCGGAAAGCTGGCCGAGCTCCTGCGCCAGCTTCACCGCCGCCTGGCCGTCTTCTTCCTTGGTGACGTCGGTGGTGAGGAAGCGAAAGCTGCCGCCGAGGTCGGCTTCGAGCACGGCGCCGGCGGCGGCATTGAGGTCGAGGCCGACCACCTTGGCGCCCGCGGCGACGAGGCTGCGGGCGGTGGCGGCGCCGAGGCCGGAGGCGGCGCCGGTGACCAGGACGACGCGATTGGTGATGTTCATTGTTCTGTCCGGTTTCTTGAATGCGTTGTTGCGGGTTCAGTGCGCCGACGGGGCCGGCGCATCCTTGCTCTGGTCGACATCGCGCTTGCGCAAAATGAACCGCTGCAGTTTGCCGCTCGGTGTCTTCGGCAACTGCTCCAGGAATTCGATCTCGCGCGGATAGGCGTGGGCGGAGAGCCGCTTCTTGACGTATTGGCGCAGCTCCTCGGCAAGTTGGTCGGTGGGTTCGACGTCATTGGCCAGCACCACATAGGCTTTGACGATTTCGGTGCGCTCGGCGTCAGGCTTACCGATCACCGCCGCCTCGATCACCGCCGGGTGTTCGATCAGCGCGCTTTCGACGTCGAATGGACCGATCCGGTAGCCCGACGAAGTGATGACGTCGTCGGAGCGGCCGACGAAACTGATCGAGCCATCGGGTTCCATCTCCACGGTGTCGCCGGTGCGGTAATAGCCGTTGGCGATGGCGGGAGTGTCCTGCTGCCAATAGCCAGAGAACCACATCAGCGGCGAGCGGGCGAGATCGACGCTGAGAATGCCCGGCACGTTAGCCGGCAGTTCGCGACTGTCGTCGTCGAGCACCGCGACGCGGAAGCCGGGCATGGCAAGACCCGCCGAGCCTGGATGCACGGTATGGCGCAGGCGATGGTGATTGTTGACCACCATGCCGAGCTCGGTCTGGCCGTAATGATCGTGGATCGGCGCGCCGAGATGTTCGGCGAACCAGCGAATCACTTCCGGGTTCAGCGGCTCGCCGGCGCTGCTGACGACGCGAAGCTGGCCCTTCACCGGAGCTGCCATCGCCGGACCCGCCGCAATCAGCAGTCGGTAGGCGGTGGGGGCGCCGGCGAGATTGGTGATGCCGCGGCGCTTGATCAGGCCGTAGGTGCTCTCGGCCGTGAACGGCCCGTCGAAAAAGGTGGTCGCGTGGCCGAGCAGCAAGGGACCGGTGACGGCGTAGTACAGCCCGTAGGCCCAGCCGGGATCGGCAATGTTCCAGAAGATGTCGTCCGGGCGCAGGTCGACCGCGTCGCGCATGTAGGAATAGAACGCCGGCAGCGCGTCGATCGGCACCGGCACGCCCTTGGGAAGGCCGGTGGTGCCCGACGTCGACATCATCAGGAACAGGTCACTGCCTTTGCGCAGCACCGGCTCGAACTGTGTGGATTTCGAAGCGATCTCGGCGTGGAAATCGAGGTCGCCGAGCGGGGCGCTTTCACCTGGGCGCGTGACGATCGCGACGGTCGGGCAGTCGACGACGTCGGCCAGCTTGGCCCGGTTGGCGAGGTCGGTGACCACCAGCTTGGCGGCGCTCATTTTGAGGCGGTGCTCGATCGCCTTGGGTCCGAAGGCGGTGAACAGCGGCTGATAGACGGCGCCGGCGCGCCAGGTGCCGAGGATCAAGGCAAGTAATTCGGGCGTCCGCGGCAACATGCCGGCGACCACGTCGCCGGGTTTGACGCCCTGCGCCACCAGCAGGTTGGCGACGCGGGCGGCATAGTCCTTCATCTCGGCGAAAGTGAAGGAGGCGGTGCGGCCGTCCTGGCTTTCCCAATCGAGCGCAATGCCGCCGCCTTCGACGTGGCGATCGCAGCATTCGACGCAGACGTTGAGGCCGGTTGCGAAATTGCCGTCGAAGAGGGCCTCGAGGTCGTCGCGGCGAAACCGCGCAAGGACGTCGGCATAATCTTCGGGGGCGGCGGCCGGACGAGGAGTGTTGCTCATGGTGCTTCTTCCCTTGCCCTCGTTGTTGGCACGAGGGGCTGACGCGAATGGATTCACAGGGGCGGATTAAGCGGCGGAACGCTGTGGCTTTCTAGGACCAAACTGACCTAAGTTTGTGATCGGTTTTGCCATATCAGCGGAAAGGCCGGTCCGATGGAGCGGCGGACAATTTCACCTCTGTTCGTAGAAGAAGTTTCGGATTGCCTGCGCCGCGCCGGCATTTCGCCTGGGCCGGTGCTGGCCTCCGCGGGCCTGCCCCAGATCGTTCGCGAGCGGGTGTCGGCCGCGCGATTTGGCGCGCTGTGGCTAGCGGTGGCGGCGGCGATGAACGACGAGTTCTTCGGCCTCGGCGGGCGACCGATGCGACCGGGCTCGTTCACGCTGCTCTGTCATGCCGTGCTCAATGCCCCGACGCTGGAGCAGGCGCTCAACCGGGCACTCCGATTCCTGAAGGTGGCGCTGGACGATCCTTGCGGCGTGCTGCAGGTCGAAGGCGACATCGCCCGCATCGTGTTGAAAGACAAGGGCGCGCCGCGCTCGGCGTTTGCCTATCGCACTTTCTGGATCGTGGTGCATGGCCTCGCCTGCTGGCTGGTGGGCCGGCGCCTGCCGCTGCGGCGGGTCGATTTCGCCTGCCGGCCGCCGGAGTTCGCGGCGGACTATCGGCTGTTTTTCGGGGCGTCGGTCAGGTTCGGCCAGCCAGAGAGCGCGCTGGCGTTCGACGCCGCCTATCTCAAACTCCGCCCCAACCGCACAGAACGGGCGCTGAAGGAATTTTTGCGGCGGGCACCGGCCAACATCCTGGTGCGCTACCGCCACGACGCCACCCTCACTGCGGCAATCCGAAATACGCTGCGGGCGCGACCGCCGACGGCGTGGCCGAACTTCGAGACGCTGGCGAAACAAATGAAGATACCAGCCTCCAGTTTGCGCCGCCGGCTGCGCGCAGAGGGACAAACCTACCAGACCATCAAGGATGAGATACGCCGGGTTCTCGCCATTCGATGGCTGGCGGAGAACGAGAAGCCGGTGGGCGACATCGCCGCTGACCTCGGCTTTGCCGAGCCCAGCGCTTTCCACCGCGCCTTCCGAAAGTGGATGGCGAAAAGCCCAGGCGCCTTCCGCCGCGAGGCGCTGGTTGGGTGAAGGCTGGTTGGGTGAAGGCTGGTTGGGTGAAGGCTGGTTGGGTGAAGGCTGGTTGGGTGAAGCCTTGGCAGCTTTTCGGCCGCAGCAACCATTCTGAAGCTCTTATCGAACCCCGATTTGTAGCGTGCACAAGACCTGCGTTATCTGAACGCGCCATGGATCAGGCACGAAGACATCGCGCTGGTCAGGTGCAATGTTCGCTGTCTCGTTCTGAATGGTGACGAAATGGCGCGCTCGGAAGGATTCGAACCTCCGGCCCTCGGAATCGAAATCCGATGCTCTATCCAGCTGAGCTACGAGCGCCTTGCCAATGTGCCTGACCGCGGCGAAGCAGTCGGACATTGGCCGATTACCGCATTTTTGCCGGGATTTACAAGGGGGTGCGGAGAAATGCCCATCTTTTCGCCGGAATGCGATGCTTAACGAAATCCAAACAAAGTGAAGCCAGATTAAGGGCTTGACGGTGTCGTCGCGCCGTTGTCCTGTCCTTTCAGCCCATCCGGTTGCCGATCGCCCATGCCAAGATTGCTTGCCTCGCTGCTGCTCCCCTTGATGCTGATGGTGTCGCCGGCGCGCGCCGATCTGCACATCACACGTGATCACGGCGGCTACGTCACCGAATACAAGGCCAAGTACGAGCGGATCCGCGACCGCCGCGAGCGCGTGATCATCGACGGCATCTGCAATTCGGCCTGCACCATGGTGTTCGGCATCGTGCCGCTGAACAAGATCTGCGTCACGCCGCGCGCCAGCCTCGGCTTCCATCTCGCTTATTACGACAAGTCCTTCACCTTCGGCATCAAGGTCACCAGCCTCGAGGGCACCTCCGAACTGATGGGCTATTACCCGCAGCCGGTGAAGGACTGGATCAACCGGAACGGCGGCCTCACCAACGACATGAAGAAGATCAAGAACGGCGCCGAGCTGTGGAAGATCGTCGATCCGTGCCCGGAAGAATTCTGATCGACCTGGGTCGCTGAAACCACCCGGGTTGCGCCGCGCATTTCGCGGTTGCCGCCTGCCTGCCGATCGGGCACTCAAGCCGCGCGATGACAAAATCCACCGACCATCTGGCCGCGCGCGCGGCGCCTGCGATCTTCGTGGTGCTGTGGAGCACCGGTTTCGTCGGCACCAAATATGCGCTGACCGGCGCCGAGCCGCTGACCTATCTGTCGATCCGGATGGTGCTGGTGGTGGCGCTGATGGCGATCATCGTGGCGATCAGCCGGCCACGCTGGCCAAATCTCGCCGGCATCGGCCACAGCATCGTCGCCGGCATTCTGGTGCACGGCATCTATCTGGCCGGCACGGCGATTGCGATCGCCCATTCGGTGCCGGCGGGGCTGTCGGCTCTGATCCCCGGCCTGCAGCCGATCCTGACCTCGACGCTGGCGAACCGCTGGCTCGGCGAGCGCGTCACCGCGCAGCAATGGGCGGGGCTGGCGCTGGGCCTCGGCGGGGTGCTGATGATCATGCACAATCGCACGATCAGCGGCGACGCCGGGTGGGGCTGGTTGGCGTCGGGATGTTCGCTGGTCGGCATCACCGTCGGCACGCTGTATCAGAAGCGGTTCTGCGGCGGCGTCGACTGGCGCTCCGGCAACATCGTGCAGTATCTCGCCGCCCTGGCGTTCTTCGCCGCGGGCGCATTTCTGTTTGAAGCCCGGGTGGTGAACTGGACCACCGAGTTCGTACTGGCGCTGACCTGGCTCGCAGTGGTGCTGTCGATCGGCACGATCGGCCTGCTGTACTGGCTGATCCGTCGCTCGGCCGCGACCTCGGTGGCGAGCCTGTTCTACCTGGTGCCGGCCGTGACGGCCTTGATGGCCTATGTGCTGTTCGACGAGCAGCTCGATGCGGTGGCGATCGCCGGCATGGCGACCTGTGCCGCCGCGGTGTTTCTGGTCAATCGCGCCAAGGCGTAGTTGCTTTTCACCTTCGCTCGTCTCGGTCCCTGTTCTGCGAAGCGGCATAGCGCCCGCGACACGGCAGGAGAGCGGTCCTCCATGAAGCGCAAAGCGGCGCCCCACATCATCGCCGTCATCCCCCGCGAAAGCGGGGGACACAGTATCGCAGAGCGTGCCTATGCAGGCACTGCGCGAACACCTCGATTGCTCTGGGATACTGGGTCGCCCCGTCGGAGCCGGGCGATGACGGGTGTGAGTGATGGACGCGCTGTGTCCCATCACGATCTCCGATGCAGAATATCAAACAGCCACGGCAATTCCCTCTCGCGGCTCATCGAGCCCGAGCTGTGCACCCGTCGCTGTCACAGCGAGGGGTGGGGGCGCGCCGGTCGGCGCAAAGGTGGTGAGTGTCGCGATGGCTTGCGCACCATCGCGCAACGCCTCGTCAGCGCGCCCACCGCGGCGGTTTTGGGCGTCGGGACCGTTCTTCCGGGGGCAGGGAGATTTCGGGGATTTCCCCCGCCTCTGCTGCGCCCGTCCAGCCACGAAAGCGGCAGCCGCTCATAGTAGCGGCGGACGGTGACCCTCTGCCTCCCGGACGCGTGCTTGCGAGGCACAGCGCGCAGGACGCCGCGTCCAGCCGACATCGCCAGCAAGCTGGCCACGCCGGGTTATCATGGAGGCCAGTCGCCCGGCCTTCGTGATCTGTCCCGCAATCCGACGCCTCATGATGCGCCCCTCACGGACAGGACGGTGCGGACTATATTCATAATAGGAATATTGTCAAGGGGCGGGAGGGTGGGGCTCGCTCCGCTCCGCTCAGCCCATCCTGCGGCCGCCACCCTCGCGGTCGTCATTCCGGGCGCGCGACGGAGCGAACCGGAATCCATAACCACCGGCGTCAGCGGTCCGAAACGGAGTTCGCAACGGTGGACCTGAACGTGAGCGCAGGGCGTATGGATTCCGGGTTCGCTGACTTCGTGAGCGCCCCGGAATGACGAACGCGAGTCCGGGGAGATCGCCCGACCGCACAGCAAAAAGCCTCCGGTGATGATCCGGAGGCTTCCGCTTGCCGACGCTGGCGAGAGGCTCAGCGCTTCGACTTCTTGGCCTTCTTGGCGGCCTTCTTGCCGGCCTTCTTGGCAACTTTCTTGTCGGCCTTCTTATCGGCCTTCTTAGCTGCCTTCTTGGTGGTCTTCTTGACCGCCTTCGCAGCCTTCTTGGCGGTCTTCTTCGCCTTCTTGGCCGCGCCCTTCGCCGCCTTCTTTGCCGTCTTCACGGCCTTCTTGGCGGTGGACTTCTTGGCTGCGGCCTTCTTGGCGGGGGCCTTCTTGGCTTTCTTCGCCTTCTTGCCCGTCACCTTCTTGGCGACCTTCTTCGCCGCCTTGGTGGCGGCCTTGCGGGCCTTCTTCACCGCCTTCTTGGCTTCGTCAGCGGCGTTGCTGATGGCGTCAGTCACCTGATCGAAAATCGGCTTGTCGTCGTCCATGTCGTCCCCCAGGGGTTTTGCAGACGGTTTACAGATGGAATCGACGATAGCCGATTCGCGAGTGTTAGTAGTGGCGCTAAGCGAAGTTGTTCAATGCTGACGCGTTTTGGCGTAAGCCGCAAGCGCGCGCTCGCGTCCGACCCGGTGATCGACGATCGGCTCCGGATAATTGCCGCCGAGTGTGACGCCCGCCGCTGCGAGTTCGAACGGCGTCGCAGTCCATGGCTGGTGGATGAATTTAGCGGGAAGCGAGGCGAGTTCAGGCACCCAGCGACGCACATAGTCGCCGGCCGGGTCGAATTTTTCTCCCTGCAGGATGGGATTGAACACGCGAAAATACGGCGCGGCATCGGCGCCGGAGCCCGCGACCCACTGCCAATTGGCCGGATTGCTGCCGGCATCGGCGTCGACCAGCGTGTCCCAGAACCATTGCTCGCCGCAGCGCCAGTCGATCAGCAGATGCTTCACCAGGAACGACGCCACCACCATGCGGACGCGATTGTGCATCACGCCGGTGTGCCAGAGCTCGCGCATTCCCGCATCGACGATCGGATAACCGGTGCCGCCGCGCTGCCAGGCGTGCAGCGCGGCGGCGTCGGTGATCCAGGGAAAGGCGTCGAATGAGGCCTGCAGATTGCGCTCGGCGAGATCGGGATGATCGTGCAGCAAATGCCGGCAGAACTCGCGCCAGCCGAGTTCGCTCAGGAACTTGTCGATGTCGCCGGCGATCGCGGGCCGCTCCGCCGCGGCGAACCGCGCCGCGTACCAGACCTGACGCGGGCTGATCTCGCCGAACCGCAGATGCGGCGACAGCCGCGACGTCGCAGCGCAGTCGGGCCGGTCGCGGCCTTCGGTGTAGCCGGGCAGGCCGTCGAGGAATGCGGTGAGGTTGTGGTGCGCGGCGCCTTCGCCGGGCGTCCAGCTTTCGCGCAGGCCGCCGGCCCAGTCCGGTTTGGTTGGCTCGAGCATCCAGCTATCAAGCTGATCGCCGGACAGACCTTGCGTGGCGCTCAGGGTTTTCGGCGCCGGCAGCAGCTTCGGCGGATCGCCAAGGCCGAGCACACGCCGCCAGAACGGCGTGAACACGCGCAGTCCGCGGCCTTCTTTGGTGCGCACCTGCGCCGGTGTAGCGAGCAGATCGCCGCGATGGCGGTGGTGATCGATCCCGGCGACGCTCAACGCTTCGGCGAGGTCGTCGGCGACAGCGCGATGCGGCGCGATCTCGATCTCGTTCCAGTGCACCGCGCTGGCGTCGACCTGGCGCGCCAGCTCGGCGATGATCGCGGCGGCCGGTCCGCGGCGCAGGATCAGCCGCGCGCCGCGCTTCTCCAAACTGGCAGCGAGCGCGCGCAGCGATTGCGCCAGCCACCAGCGCGATGCGCCGCCGAGCGGCCGGGCCTGCGGCGAGCGGAGCTGCGCGCTGTCTTCGTCGAAGACGTAGATGCAGATCAGCGGGCCGCCGGATGCGGCAGCTTGATGCAGGGCAGGGTGATCGGACAGCCGCAGATCGTCGCGAAACCAAACGATGACGGGGCGGGGCGTGTTGTTGGGCATCAGGACAGTGCAATCCTGCGAGAGGGATTTTGATCCGCGGCGCGCGCGACGGGCTTGCAACCCGCGAGGAAGTAAAGCGTATTGCGGACCCTGCGGACTGAATTGAGGAGGTTGAGTTGAAGCGGTATGGCGTTCTCTATCTGGCGACGTTCATTGTCCTGATCCCGCTGGATTTCCTGTTTCTCGGCTTCATTGCGAAGGACTTCTTCGCCAGCCAGGTTGGCGAAATGCTCGGCCCGGTCCGGCTGCTGCCGGCGGTGATATTCTATTCGCTCTACGTCGTCGGCATCATGGTTTTCGTCAACGGATCGGCGACGGCGACCTTTCGGTCCTCGCTGCTGCTCGGGGCGCTGTTCGGACTGTTCTGCTATTCGACCTTCGAGCTCACTGCGCTTTCGGTGTTGAAGCATTGGACCTGGCCGATGGTCATCGCCGACATCTCGTGGGGGACCTTCGTCACGGCGATATCCGGCTCGCTGGGCTTGTTGATCGCCGATCGGCTGTCGCCGCGCTGATTGGCGACTGACGGCAACCAGCCGACCGACCATCTTCGAGCGGCCGCCTGCTGAAGGGCGGCCGCCGCCGCGTTGTCGGCATTCTGGTGCTCGGGCACCTTTCAGCATCCCGCGACATTTTGGTAGACCCTTTGCCTCGATAAAGCCGCTGCTGCGCCGCAACGCTGCCGGAGCGACTTGCGATCTGACCGTCCGTGACCGCGGTCACTGCGACAAATCCGTAACCCTCCTCATCAAAGAATCAGGAGTGAGGACGGAACCTCGCGAGCGCGAATGAAGGCTTAACCAAGCGTTTACGCCGGCGTGGAAATGCTGGTCGACAACCAACATGAAGAGCAAGGAACCATGACTGCCGCTGCCCTGGCCGATGAAATCGGCATCCAACCAACCCGTATTTCGGATCGCTACACTGCCGCTCAGGCGCTCGGAATCGTGCGCGACGGCGTGATCACCGGAGAGGGCCCGACGACCCGGGGCAGAGTCCACTTCTCACGGACGCTGGACGCCGCCGACGCTGCCTGGTGCGTCCGTATTCTCACTGCGGATGCGGTCGACAACCAGCCGGTGAGCCGCGCCGAATGCGAAGCGCTGTTCGAGATCAACGCCGCCGCTGCCGAGCGTCACGACAACGGCCGTTTCGACGACCTGTTCGCCAAGGCGGTGGTGCACCATGCGGCGGCCGCCTCGGGCCTGCCGGTGCCGCCGCGCAGCGTCGCGCTGTCGCCCGACACTGAGATCGAATCCTGGGCGCCGACCCGCGCCGTCGGCGTCGACACCGATGTCCTGGAGTGGATCGCGCGGCAGATGCGCGGCAGTGCGCGCCCGAACAATCGCACGTTGATGCGGATGGTCGCGACCCTCGTCGGCGTCGCAACCCTGCCGCTGATTCAAATGCCGAGCATGTTCGATCTGGGGATGTAACCAGGCCCGTGTCGTCATCCGCAGGTGCGCGCGCCGCGCGAAAGCGCGGCTCGACGTGCACCTCAAGATGACGCTGGAGAGTGATCGATCGGTGAGGCGGCGGGGATTACTTCCCCGCCGTTTTCTTTTTGCCTTCCTCGTCCGCGAGGCGGAGCGTGCGGCCCGGAAATCCCGCGGCGTCGTATCGCTGAGCAGGCGTCAACCCGAGGAGGTGCGCCGCGGTGAAGCCGACATCGGCATTGCTGACGGGCAGGGGATCGGCGAAGCCGGCTTTGAAGTCGGGGCCGACCGCCGCCATGAAGTTCATGGTGTCGCCGCGGCTGAACGAGCCGTGCATGCCCTGACCCTGGCGCAGTACGGTGTCGGCGACCTGGACCGAGCAGGTTGTCGGCTCGGCGCAGCCCGACGCATATGATCGGAAGTTGACGACGATCGCCGGCGTCGGCGTCACCGCCTTGCCCTTGAGGCCGAGCGCGGACATCGGCAGCGTGCCGGGGAAGCGGCCGAGATCGTCATCGACGAACAGTCCGCTGATATAGTCCTGTTCGAGCAGCGCCTTGATGGTGCGGGCGGCGAGCTTCCGGTCCCTGTTCGGCAGATAAATCAGGTCCGAGCCGCCATTGGTGGCGACGATCCATCGAGGTTCGCCCTCTATTGCCGGGCGTGATGCTGTTCAGGCTGTCGCCGTGGTTGTGCTGCCTGCCGTCCGGATCGCGCGACCAGAATACCAGGACGAACGGCTAAGTTCACGCCCTGGTCCCGCAGCGCGGCCGTCGCCGGCGCGGTCTCCGGGGTGACCGTCAGCGCCCGCAGCCCGTCCGGAATGAACAAAATCAGGTTGCGGGGCTGCGCATTCTGGGCGAAAGCGGTGCCTGCCGACAGGAGGGCGAGGCCCGCGATGAGCGGTGCGAGAGGGTGCGACGCATGGATGACCCTTTGCAGGAAAAGGGGGCCTGCGGGGCACCCCTTCGCAATATCTAGTTTTCCTCGGCGACAGAATTGTTACAAGCACACGCGCAATGCCGATTGCCGTCCCGGCCGGGAGGGCAGAACCACCCCAAGGTCGCAAGAACAAGAACATGTTCAAACGTATTCTGATCGCCAATCGCGGCGAGATCGCCTGCCGGGTCATCAAGACCGCCCGTTTGATGGGTATCGAGACGGTCGCCGTCTATTCCGAGGCGGATCGCGACGCTCTGCACGTCGAAATGGCCGATGAAGCGGTCCTGATCGGGCCTGCGGCGGCGTCCGAGAGCTATCTGGTGATCGAGAAGATCATCGAGGCCTGCAAGAAGACAGGGGCCGAGGCGGTGCATCCCGGCTACGGCTTCCTGTCGGAACGCGAGGCGTTCGCGCGCGCGCTGGCGGATGCCGGCATCGTCTTCATCGGTCCCAACCCCGGCGCGATCGCCGCGATGGGCGACAAGATCGAATCCAAGAAGGCGGCCGCCAAGGCCAAGGTCTCGACCGTGCCGGGCTTCCTCGGCGTGATCGAGGACGAGAAGCACGCGGTGAAGATCGCCGACGAGATCGGCTATCCGGTGATGATCAAGGCGTCGGCCGGCGGCGGCGGCAAGGGCATGCGCATCGCGCACTCGACCGCCGAGGTCGCCGAAGGCTTCGGCCTCGCCAAGGCCGAAGCGAAAGCCTCGTTCGGCGACGACCGCGTTTTCATCGAGAAGTTCATCGTCGATCCGCGCCATATCGAAATCCAGGTGCTCGGCGACAAGCACGGCAACGTCATCTATCTCGGCGAGCGCGAATGCTCGATCCAGCGCCGCAACCAGAAGGTGATCGAGGAAGCGCCGTCGCCGCTGCTCGACGAAGGCACCCGCCGCAAGATGGGCGAGCAGGCCGTCGCGCTGGCCAAGGCGGTGAACTACGACTCCGCCGGCACCGTCGAATTCGTCGCCGGCCAGGACAAGAGCTTCTACTTCCTGGAAATGAACACCCGCCTGCAGGTCGAACATCCGGTCACCGAGATGGTCACCGGCATCGATCTGGTCGAGCAGATGATCCGCGTCGCCGCCGGCGAGAAGCTGGCGCTGGCCCAGAAGGACGTGACGCTGAAGGGCTGGGCGGTGGAAAGCCGCGTCTATGCCGAAGATCCGTTCCGCAACTTCCTGCCGTCGATCGGCCGCCTCGTGAAGTATCGGCCGCCGGCCGAGAGCTCCGTCTCCGGCGTCACCGTGCGCAACGACACCGGCGTGCAGGAAGGCGGGGAAATCTCGATCTTCTACGATCCGATGATCGCCAAGCTGGTGACCCACGCGCCGTCCCGCGCCGCGGCGATCGAGGCGCAGGCCCATGCGCTGGACGCGTTCTATGTCGACGGCATCCGCCACAACATTCCGTTCCTGTCGGCGCTGATGACGCATCCGCGCTGGCGCGAGGGCAATCTGTCGACCGGCTTCATCGCCGAGGAATTCCCGCAGGGCTTCGCGGCGCGTCTGCCGGAGGGCGATGTCGCCCGCCGCATCGCCGCGGTCGGCGCCGCGATCGACCGTGTGATCGGCGAGCGCAAGCGCAAGATCTCCGGCCAGATGATCGGCCGGGCGGTGATCCGCGAACGGCGCCGCAGCGTCTGGCTGGAGCGCAGCGAGATTCCGCTCGACGTGATCCGCGAGGGCGACGGCTTCGTGGTGCGCTTCGTCGAAGCCGAAGGATCGCTGGGGCAGCCGCATCAATTGCTGTCGTCGTGGCTTCCCGGCGATCCGGTATGGCAGGGCACGATCGACGGCCACCCGCTGGCGGTGCAGGTCCGCTCGGTCCCGAACGGATTCCGGCTCGCCCATCACGGCTACGAGGTGGCGGTCAACGTCTTCACCGAGCGCGAGGCCTCGGCGGCGCGCTGGATGCTGGAAGGCAACAAGGCCGACACCGGCAAGAAGGTGCTGTGCCCGATGCCGGGCCTGGTGATCTCGATCGCGGTGATCGAGGGCCAGGAGGTCAAGGCCGGCGAGACGCTGGCGGTGGTCGAGGCGATGAAGATGCAGAACGTGCTGCGCGCCGAGCGCGACGGGCAGGTGAAGAAGATTCACGCTGCGCCCGGCGCCACGCTGGCGGTCGACGCGCTGATCCTCGAGTTCGCGTAGCCTGCGATGGCCTGGCGCAACCGCCGCGGCGCGCTGCGGGCGATCCTGTCGGGATCGGCCTGCGTGCGGCCGGCGTCGGTGTATGACGCGATCTCGATCCGGATCGCCGACGATCTCGGCTTTCCGCTCGGGATGTTCGGTGGCTCGGTGGCGTCGCTGGCGATCCTCGGCGATCCTGATATCGCGCTGATCACGCTGACCGAGCTTGCCGAGCAGATGCGGCGGATGGCGCGCGCCGCCGCGCTGCCGGTGCTGGTCGACGCCGACCACGGCTACGGCAACGCGCTCAACGTCCGCCGCACCGTGCAGGAATTGGAAGCGGCCGGCGCCGCCGGTCTCACCATCGAGGACACACTGCTGCCGCAGGCCTATGGCGAGGCCAGCCCGCAACTGATCTCGCGCGAGGAGGGGCTCGGCAAGATCAAGGCCGCGCTCGATGCAAGGCTCGATCCGTCGCTGGTGATCGTCGGCCGCACCGGCGCCTGCGCGATCACTTCGCTCGACGACGCGATCGATCGCGCGGTGGCCTATCAAGCCGCCGGCGTCGACGCACTGTTCTTCACCGGCGTGAAGACGCGGCCGCAACTCGATGCGATCGCTGCTGCGACGACGCTGCCGATCGTGCTGGGTAGTCCGCCTGCGGAGCTCACCGATTGGGACTATCTCGCCGCGCAGCGGGTGCGGATCGCGGTGCAGGGCCACGCGCCGATCGCCGCCGCGACCGAGGCGGTGTTCAACACGCTGTCGGCGATCAGGAACGGCGCAACGCCGAAGCAATTGACCGGGCTGGCGAGCGCGGAGCTGATGGATCAGGTCACGCGCGCCGATGTCGTGGCCGAGCGCGGCGCGCATTTCCTCGGCCTGAAGCGGTCATGAGCCGGCCATGAGTGAACTGATCCGCCAGCTCACGATCCACGGTCGCGTGCAGGGCGTCGGCTATCGCGCCTGGCTCGCGATGACCGCCGAGGCGCAGGGCCTCGAAGGCTGGGTCCGCAATCGCCGCGACGGCAACGTCGAGGCGTTGTTGGCAGGGCGCGAGACGGTGGTGGCCGAGATGATCTCCCGATGCCGCACTGGCCCGTCGGCGGCCCATGTCGACGAGGTGATCGTCGAGGAGGCGGGGCAGGACGCCTTGAACCTGCGCTATGAGGGCGAGCGATTCTCGATCCTATCGACGCTGTAAGGCGAACGCTCGCCGCCGCGCAAGTTCAGAGTCGCTTGCCCGCGCGGCGCTGGTCTCCCGCCTTCCTCTCGGATTGATCGCATCGATCGAACTGACGCGCAGTAACGCGAAGACGCGATTGCTCGACGCACTGATGCAGCCACGCGATCACGACCGACCCATCCGAGCGCGTATTTCGGCATCCTGAAATTTCATCTGACGCAGCCCGAAAGCGGAATGGCCGAGGTGTCGCCATGCCCGCAACGACTTCGGTCGCCACCAGCGATATTGACAGCATACTGCCAATATGGCAGTATGCTGTCATGATAGATTCATACGACGATCCGTTCGACAACGACGTCAACGCCCTGGTGCTGGAGATCTTCCGGCTCAATGGCGCGCTGGTCCGGTTCGGCGACACGCTCGTGAAGCCGCTCGGTCTCACCAGCGCGCGTTGGCAGGTGCTGGGATCGATTGCGCACGGCCGGGGCACGTTCTCGGTCGCTCGCCTGGCCGACAATATGGGCCTTGCCCGCCAATCGGTGCAGCGGATCGTCGACGAATTGGCCGAGGCGGGGCTGGTCGGCTTCGAGCCCAATCCGGCGCACAAACGGGCGAAGCTGGTGGTGATGACGTCGCGGGGCGAGCGGGTGTTCGAACGCGCCTCGCAGGCGTGGCGGCCGATCGCCGAGACCTTGGCGGCGCAGATGCCCGCCCGCCAACTTCGAAAGACCACCGAAAACCTGGCCGCATTGCGCGGCCAGTTGGAAGTTCAAAGTGACAGGAGTTCAGAATGATCAAGAAGCTGCATCCGATCGCCGGAATCGTCGCCTTTCTCACCATCCTCGGCTTCTGGGTTTCGACCGTAGCCGTCGAACTCGGCGGCGACGACGCCGGAATTGCGACCGTCAAGCTCGGCATTCTGTGGGGGTTGCTGCTGCTGATTCCGTCGATCGCGATCGCCGGCGCCAGCGGCTTCAAGCTCGGCGGCAAGTCACAGAATCCCAATGTGGTGAGCAAGCGGAAGCGGATGCCGTTGATCGTTTTCAACGGCATCGCAGTGCTCGTGCCCTGCGCGATCTTCCTGCAGCAACGGGCGAGTGCGGGGCTGTTCGACCAGACCTTCACCGTCGTGCAGGCGATCGAACTGATTGCCGGCGCGGTCAACCTCACTCTGCTCGGCCTCAACATCCGCGACGGCTTCAGATTGACCAGGCGAGTCGGCGTGGCGACCACCTGACGCAGGCCCAGCCAAGGTCGCCGGATGAGTGGACGCTGAGCCGGTGCGACCGATATCGAGGACATCGCGATGACGATGACATTGAAGAGTACGCCTGATCGTTACGGCATGGTGGCGATCACGATCCATTGGGTCAGCGCCGCTCTGATCCTGATCCTGCTGATCACCGGCTTTCGCGCTGCGGGCGCCGAGGATGCCGCGGGGAAGGCGGCTTGGCTGCGGATTCATCTGCCCGTCGCGGTGCTGGTGCTGATGCTGACGCTGTTCCGCATCGTCTGGTGGCTGGCGATCGACCGCAAGCCGGATCTGATTGCCGGTTCCCCGCCATCGCAGGAGCGCGTCGCCCGGGCGGTGCATCTGGTGCTGTATATCGTGGTGCTCGGCATGTTCAGCAGCGGCGTCGGCATGACGCTGGCGAGCGGCGCGGCGCCGATCATCTTCGGCGCAGAAGGCTCTGCGCTGCCCGACTTCTGGCGCTATCCGCCACGCGTGCCGCATGGCCTTGGCGCAAGGCTATTGGTCAGCCTGCTGATATTTCACGTCGCAGCCGCGCTCTTTCACCACTACGTTCGCAATGATCGCCTGCTTCGGCGCATCTGGTACGCCGACTGAGATCAAACTGCCGAAGCGCCGTCGATCAGACCGGCGCTTCGGGTGAACATGCACGCACCGACCGGTCTCATGGCTGCGACAGCGCGTCGAGGTGACAGCTCCGCTCGACAGGGCTGATGCCGGTCGCTGCGGTGTTTTGACAAACGCATATGGTTGATGACAAATGCAGCGGTGTCATTCGTGGCTCGCCGGCGGGCGGGCCGCGTCGGAAAGTTCCAGGTGCAGCCCTGGGCGCTTACTGTCAGCCAACGCTTGCCATCTCGATGCTCATGATGCCAGACGCCGGCCGTGCCTGAACCTCAACGTGGTCCGTCCGATCAGGTCGCGATGCGTGCAGCCGTACAGGCGCACGACTGGGCGTCGACTCCGCTGGGTCCCTCCGATCATTGGCCGGCGCCGCTGCGCGTGACCGTGGCGACGATGCTCGCGACAGCGGTCCCGTCCTTCATCGTTTGGGGGCCGGAGCAGACGTTGATCTACAACGACGGCTATATCGAATTGCTGGCGAAGCGGCATCCCGCCGCGCTGGGGCGTTCGTTCCGCGACGTGTGGCCGGAAATCTGGTCCGACCTGGAGCCGCTGGTGCGTCGCGCCTATGACGGCGAAGCGCTGTCGCAGCAGAACCTGCCTTTGCTGATGGAGCGCAGAGGTTACGTCGAGGAGACCTGGTTCACGTATTTCTATACGCCGATCAGTCTCGACGACGGCAGCATCGGCGGTTTTCTCTGCGGCTGCATCGAGAACACCGAGCCGATGCGCTCCGGCAAGGCGCTCGAGGAAGCCAACGCCAAACTGCAGCAGGCGATCACCGAACAGCGCGCTGCGCACGATGCCGTCGGACGCAGCGAGGCGCGCTATCGCGCGCTGTTCGAGGCGATCGACGACGGGTTCTGCATCATCGAGTTCTTCGACGGGCCGCACGGTCCGTTGAGCGACTACGTCCATGTCGAAGCCAATGCCGGCTACGAGCGGCAGACCGGAATCCCCGACATCGTCGGCAGAACCGTCCGCGATCTGGTCCCGGACGAAGCGGATGGATGGGTCGAACTGTATCGCGACGTTCTCTTCACCGGGCGGGCCATCCACTTCGAGCGCGACTTCGTCGCGGTGAACCGCATCATCGAGGTGTCGGCCTCGCGGATCGAGCCGGAGAGCCGCCGGCAGGTCTCGGTGCTGTTCCGGGATATCACCGCGCGAAAGCAGTCCGAGGCGGCGCTCCGCGCCAGCGAAACGCTCGCCCGGGAAAACGTGCAGCGCGTCAAGCTCGCGCTGGCGGCCGGTGCGATCATCGGCACATGGCTCTGGGATCTGCCCAACGACCGCTTCACGGTCGACGAGGCTTTCGCCCGCGCGTTCGGGCTGGACCCCGCCAAGGGCCGCGAAGGCCTCAGCCTTGCGCAAATCGTCGAGACCGTTCACCCGGACGATCAGGCGGGCTTGGCCGCGGCGATCAACGAGGCCGTCAAGCGGGGCGGGTCCTACGCGCATCAGTATCGGGTGCGGCGTGCGGACGGGAAATACTATTGGCTGGAGGCCAATGGACGTGTCGACCACGGGCCGGACGGCACGCCGTTGAGTTTTCCCGGCGTGCTGATCGACGTCGAGGACCGCCGCGCTTTGGTGGACGAGCGCGACCGCGCGATCTCGGCGCTGCGTTCGCTCAACGAAACCCTGGAGCAGCGCATTGCCGAAAGCCGGGCCGAACTGCTGCGGTCCGAGGAGCAGTTGCGGCAATCGCAGAAGATGGAAGCGGTCGGTCAGTTGACCGGTGGCCTCGCGCACGACTTCAACAACCTGCTGGCCGGCATCTCGGGCAGTCTCGAACTGATGACCACACGGATCAGCCAGGGTCGGCTCAAGGATGTCGACAAATATCTGGTGGCCGCGCAGGGGGCTGTGAAGCGCGCCGCATCTCTCACGCACCGCCTGCTGGCATTCGCGCGCCGCCAGACCCTCACGCCGACGGCGGCGAACGTCAACAAACTCGTCAGCGGCATGCTGGACTTGATCCAGCGCACGGTCGGCCCCGGTATCGAGGTTCAGCACGTCGGCGCCACCGGCCTGTGGGCCGTGCTGGTGGACGTGCCGCAGCTCGAGAGCGCATTGCTCAATCTGTGCATCAACGCGCGCGACGCCATGCCCAGCGGCGGCAAGATCACGATCGAGACCGGCAATCGCTGGATCGATCGCGTCCAGTCCAGAATCTACGACATTCCGACCGGGCAATACGTGTCGCTGTGCGTCTCCGACACCGGCACCGGCATGACGCGCGACGTGATCGCCAAGGCGTTCGACCCGTTCTTCACCACCAAGCCGATCGGCCAGGGTACGGGGCTCGGCCTGTCGATGATCTACGGCTTCGCCCAGCAGTCCGGCGGGCAGGTGCGGATCTATTCCGAAGTCGGCGAAGGCGCGATGGTCTGCATCTATCTTCCGCCCCATCGCGGCAACGCGGCGGAGGATGAGCGCAGCCCGGACTCGACTGTCATTCCGTTCGCTGAGGCGGGCGAGACCGTGCTTGTCGTCGACGACGAGCCGACGGTGCGGATGCTGGTCGCCGACGTGCTGGAAGATCTCGGCTACACCGCGCTCGAGGCGGCCGACAGCGTCGGCGGCTTGAGGATCCTGCAATCGGAGGCGCGGATCGACCTGCTGGTGACGGATGTCGGCTTGCCGGGCGGGATGAACGGGCGGCAATTGGCCGACGCGGCGCGCGAGAGCCGGCCCAATCTCAATGTCCTGTTCATCACCGGCTTCGCCGAAAACGCGCTGCTCAACAACGGCCAGCTCGAGCCGGGCATGGCGGTTCTCACCAAGCCGTTCGCGGTCGACACGCTGGCCGCGCGCATCCGCGAGCTGATCGCCAAGTAAGCCGACGAGCTACGGCTCAATCCGCCCATTCCGGATCGGCGGTGAAGACGATGGTCAGCCAGCGGTCCGGACTGTCGCCGCCGATCAATTCGCCGATCTCGTCGCTGATCTTGTCCCATTCTTCGAGGCGCTTGGCCGGCCAGCCTTTTGGGACGATGAAATACAGCTCGATCTGACGGCCGCGGCCGACCCGCGCCACATAGGCGCGATAGGAGAGGAAGCCGTATTGCTCGACGATCTGCTGCGCGACCTGGTCGACATGCTGTTTGAGGTCGGCGGGCGTCACCAGCATGATATCGGCCAGCGCCTGCCGGATGGTGTTGACCGGCACCGGGATCATCGCAATGCAGACCAGCGCCAGCACCACCGGGTCGATATAGGGTGACACCCAGGCGTAGCGGGTGCCCTGGATCGCATAGCCGAAGACGAAGGCGGCGAGCAGCGCCGCGGTCAGGGCGGCGGACATCAGCCAGGCCTTGGCGTCCAGCGCCAGGAAGCTGGATTTGATTGTCCGGTTGGCCCGCATTCCATAGATCGCCATCGCGATCTCGGCGACGACGGCGAATGCCGCGTAGATGATCGCCTGGTCGAAGGCGAGGGCCCGGCCGCCGGTCAGCAGGCTGCCGATCGCGTTGATCAGCGCGTAGATCGCCGACCCCATCAGCAGCGTGCCGTTCAGCCCGAGCACGAACGGCTCGAGATGCCAGAAGCCCATGGTGAAACGTTCGTCGAGCTTGCTCTTGACCGGGCCGGCGGCGGTCGACGCCGCGATCAGGTTCGACACCAGCAGCGCCAGCACGGTCATCGAGGCGTCGGTCAGCGAGTAGAAGCCGTCGAACACGATCGATGCCGAGCCGGACAGCAAGCCGAACAGAATGCCGAGGATCGCCAGGACGAATGTCACGGCGATCGATACCCGCAGGACTTTCTGTTCGGTCGTCATGCTGTCGCCCTCGGCTGCGCCCGTCTTCGCGTCGCAGCGCTGTCGAGGCCGTCGAGCACCACCTCGACCATCAGTCGGTAGCTGCGCTCGGAGCTCAGACTTCGAAACGCCGGCACCAGCCGTCTCACCGTGGCGAATGACGGCTCCGGGAGCTGGGTGATCTCGCGGGCTTCCAGGTCGCAGGCGACCCGCAGGAAGCCCCTGGCCTCGGCGGCGGCGAGACCGATCACGGTCGCGTACCAGCCGATCCCGACCTCGGCCAGGTCCTGGTCGCCGAACCCGGCTTCCTCCAGCGCCTGGTAGACCGTCTCGATGTGCTGATAGTCGGCCGGGCCGGTGGTCCAGAACCGGGACATCAGGCCGAAGGTGCAGGGAAAGGCCAGCGCCACCCGTCGATACTGGAGCGCCAGCGCCCGCAGGCGTCCGCGCCAGTCCAGCGTCGGGTCGGACGCGCGAAGCTGAGCGGTGAGGTGGTCGGCCATCGCCCGCAGCAGACCGTCCTTGGATTTGAAGTGATAGAGCACCGTCATCGGATCGCAGCCGAGCTTCTGGCCGAGCTTGCGCAGGCTGAAATCGGCTTCACCCACATGCTCGATCAGCTCGATCGCCGCAGCCACGATGGCCTCCGGAGCGAGGGGCCGTGGCTCGGTCTTCGGCTTCAACGGCAAGATTGCCTCCTGGTCAGGATCAAGGGCCTCGCGCGGAGCGGCGAGGGGACGTCGACGACGCCCGCGTCAACGACATCATCCGGGGCGAGCCACAAGCGGCCGCCGCATCCGGCGGCTGAGTGGCCGCGGTGCCTTCCGGAATTCGTTTCTACGCTGTAGAGATGTTTTTACAGGGCGGAATTTAAGCTTGTCAATCTGGCGCTGTGGCGCGGCCGGCAGCGCCCGCCCACTCCGAAAACCGAGATCCTCTTGCCGGGATCATGCTCTATCCGCGCGGTCCCCAGAGGATGATGGCTGCGCCGATCAGGCAGACGCACCCGCCGGTGACGTCCCACCGGTCCGGACGCACGTTCTCGACGCTCCAGAGCCAAACCAGCGATGCGACGATGTAGATGCCGCCATAGCTCGCATAAGCGCGACCGGCGGCCTGGCTCTCGACCAGCGTCAGCAGATAGGCGAACGCCGCGAGGGAGAGCATTCCCGGCAGCAGCCACCACGCCGGCTTGCCGAGCCGCAGCCACCCCCAGAACGCAAAGCAGCCGGCGATCTCGGCGAGGGCCGCGCAGACGTAGATGATAGGGCTCTTCATACGGACGACGAATTCACAGAGCCTGCCGCCGGTTCGGCGCCCGACGTGTTGACGGTCGCACCGAAGATCGCGGTGAACGACGCGCGCAACGCGAGGTCGACGTCGGTCATCGTCACCGGCAGTCCGAGGTCGACCAGGCTGGTCACGCCGTAACGCGGGTCGCTGATCCCGCAGGGCACGATCGCGGCGAAATGACCGAGGTCCGGCTCGACGTTGATGGCGATGCCGTGCAGAGACACCCAGCGCTTCAGCCGGACGCCGATCGCAGCGATCTTGTCTTCGTGGCCCACGCCCTTGTCGGGGCGCGCCACCCAGACGCCGACGCGATCCTCGCGCCGCTCACCGCGGACATTGAACGCCTCCAGCGTGGCGATGATCCATTGCTCGAGTGCTGCGACATAAGCGCGGACGTCTGGGCGGCGGCGCTTCAGGTCCAGCATCACATAGGCCACCCGCTGGCCGGGGCCGTGATAGGTGAGCTGCCCGCCGCGCCCGGTGGCGTGCAGCGGGAAGCGCGGGTCGAGCAGGTCGGCAGCCTGGCCGCTGGTTCCGGAGGTGTAGAGCGGCGGATGCTCGAGCAGCCAGACCAGCTCGTCGGCGTCTCCGGCGGCAATCGCCGCCGCCCGCGAGTCCATCGCCGCGACCGCTTCGGAATAGGGGACCTGCGAATCAGAAATCAGCCATTCGACCGCGCGCCCGCTGGCATCGGGCAGGAAGCCCGCGAGTTCGAGCGTCTGGCGGGGATGCTGCGAGATATTAATCATTGGATAACCATAACGTGGTCAAGTTCGCACAGGTTCGTTTCACAGGCTGCCAGTCCGGGTTCCAGTGCCAACACTCGATAAAGTCTCGGTCGATCTCATGGTGGTGCTCGGCACCACGTCGATGCCCATTCACCAGGTTCTGCGGTTGAGCCGCGGCGCTATCATTGAACTGGACGCCACCGAGGCGGACGAGGTCAAGATCCTCGCCAACAACATGCCGATCGCCAGCGGCGTTGTGCTGGTCGATCGCAATCGCATTGCGGTCGAGGTCAAGCAAATGTTGACGAGATCGCCTGATCGACGATGATGGCCTTGTACCCCCTTCATTGATTTGTTAAATGGGCGCCGTCGATCCGGTCGGGCGCCAGCCTGAAACTGATCCCAAGCGCTCGTGGCGGAATTGGTAGACGCGCTGCCTTGAGGTGGCAGTGAGTAAAATCGTGGGGGTTCGAGTCCCTCCGAGCGCACCAAAAATTTAGCTCATAAGTCATTGAAATACTTGAGGTTTATCGGCGATATTTGCCCATTATGGTATCATTATAGGGTTTTTTGGTCCACAAGTTGGGCCACCTTGTGGGCCACAAATTCCCATGCATCAACGCTTCTACTTCTAACGAGAAGTTGCATTTTCCGCCGACTCTCGGATATGGCTCCAGAAAAGCTTGGTGAGTTATGTCTGAAACGTACGTCTATCACCCGGATATTCCGGAGAGCTGCCCTTTAGACGGCGCCGAGCCGGTGGGAACGATCTACCGATCGGTGCAGGGTTTTCCTCCCCTCGCGGCGGATTTTGATTCCGATGTTGAGGCCAACAAGCCGAACGCAAAGCGCGGCAATTGCAAGCACTGGGGGTGCTCTGTCTGGCAGGATCTGCAATCAGCAGAGCACGCACGCAAGGTTTACGACACGTTTCGTACGAGCTACATCGTCGTGGGGGATCTACAGCCTAGTGCCGGCCAGGTGCTAGCAACCCCGTCGAAGGCTCAGCCTGGCCATGCGACTTTCTGGAAAGTTCACGGACTGGATGTATCTAGTCACTTTCGAAAGTTGCTCGATCCAATTCTTCCTCAGCAGGACGATCCGTTGGGACCCATGTAATGTGGTCGATTAACGAACCTTCACTGCGCCCCTGGACGACAGATCCGATCGTCCCGGATGAAATTCTCTATGAATTCAACGGTCCGCTCACCTTCACTGCCTCTTTTGGGCCTTTCGATGCATTGTTCCATCACATAGGGCGGCGGGAAAATTCGAATTTCTATGCTGTCGTCCAGTCGAATGAGCAGACTGTTGAGGCATTGCAATCAGGCGCACTGTCGATCCGCGGAGCGTTAAGCTGCCGCACTATTTGGATAGTCGACCTGGATCTAACATTCGCGGTTCAACGCTATTGGATCTGCGATCAGGACGATTTTCCTGAAAAATTGATGCCCGCTAGAAATGTTCCATTATACGCTTCCATGGAGCAAGCTCCTGATAGTCTGGAGGAGGCGAACGCATACTTCTCGATCGCCTTCAGAGGAGAAAGACTCGCAAACAAAAGTATTCCTTTCAATCTTCTAAAGTCCCTCATTGACGATTCCTACGAAGCAGCTCGGCGCCTTCTAAGTCCCGCGTTTATGGCCGGCGCCAAAAGCGCCACTTTCGATTTTCCGGCTCGGGCAATTCCGGGTAGCCTCATTCTTGCGTTGGATGAACCACGGATCAACGATGCGCTACTTAGAAGAAGAACGGCCGAGTCTCCTTTGAGCGTCGAAGACGCACAAGCATCGTTTATCGAGCAACGCGACTTGTTTTTCCAAGAGACTGCTGAGCTCGTAGCGAAGGCGAACTCGGGACAACTTTCGGACAGTCTTGCCGAAGAGCGGTTTGCTTTGCTCGACAACCTCCAGCAGATTATCCCATCCGATCAAAATCGAATTGAGAGCGTCGTTTTCTCTGCAAGAGAGGGTAATTCTGTATTGTCGGTCGCAGTGAATGAACGTGCGGGCACGACGATGCATCGAGCTTTCAAGCGGATCGAAAAAAAGGCGGTGACGGACGTCGGCCGAGTTGAAATTGTTAACTCGCCCAGCAAGACGTTTGTCTATCGGTCGTCTCGCGGTAAGCAAGTTACGTGCTACGTTTCTCCCGAAGAATTCCAAACCCTAGAAGAGAGCGGGAAGCTTCAGATCGGCGCTTTGGTTCGGGTCAAGGGACATCTAGCAAAAAGACCTCAGAGAGATCAGATGACATCTGAAGGGCAGCCCGACATAACCGTACCGCCAAGAACGAGTCGGGGTTAAATAGGCTCCTAAGGCTTGCCCACCTTGCGCGGCATGTGTCGTCCTGAGATTTCGCCCGCTCGCATTCTTGAACTCCGTTGAAACATCGTTGAGCGGGAAAGGGTGGGACCAGTTCGCAGCACGGACTGGACCGACGTGGGCCACAAGCTGGGCCACCTCCTGGGTCACAAACATCGCTAATCAAAGAAATAAGCGAGTAAAATCAAGGCTTAGTGGATGCGTTCGGTTCGCTCCGAGCGCACCAAAGCTTCAACCCATTGAAATATAAGGCTTGAGAGATCGCCAAGCGAGGTCTCGTCAAGAGCCTGTTCAAATATCAATCGGATTCATTTCGAACGATAGAGCAGCACGCGTCCGGCTGGGATGAGCTGGAGCAGAACATCGTAGTCGCCGATGTTCGCAGTCAGGACAACCAAGCCGAGCTTCTGCGCTTGAAGGAACAGCACGCAGTCTTGGAGCGCGCGCATCTTGCCGTCCTTTCCGTAGCCTTGGAGGCGGCAGAGGATGCCCGACAGCAGCGCCGCACGTCCGAGAATCTCGTTGTCCGGCGGAAAGATGCGATGTGGTGGCATCGCCCTGATCTGCTTGCCGATGACCTCAATGACGGTGGCGGTTCGCGCATCGGATGGATTCAATACCCCGACCGTGTGCATCAGTTCCTGGATCGCGACGGTCGAATGGTTGACCTGTCGTTGGGCGATCAGATCGTCCAGGATCCGAGGGGAACGATCCTGCATCTGATCGATGTAAACGCAGGTATCAAGCAGAAGTCCTTGTCCGCCGATTGAGCCCGTATTGACGAACGGAAGTTCATTGTCGCTTCGTCGCGTCAGCGTTCTTTGCGGATCGAAGCGCGCCCACCGCCGGGCAGCGTCGAAATCGAACTCCGTCACCTCAGAAGCCGAGCTTCAGCTTCGGGTCGACCTTGCCACGAGACTCCTTGAACGTGTCGGCGAAGTTATCCTCGAGCGCGACCGTTGCCAGGGCAAATTCAATCAGGTCCGTATCCGTCTCGATGCCGGTCTGGCGTTTGGCCTGGCTGACCAATGCCAGGCTCACCCTGCCACCAATACGACCGCCTTTTTCGTTCAGGAGACCGGACTTTTCCGCTGCCCGCATAACCGCTTCGAACCGTGTCTTGCTGACCACATGCCGACCGGTCGTCTGCTCGCGATGAACGGTCTTGATCTTACTCAAGCCGCCTTTAGCCGTGCCTGCCGCCTGCTTGCCCCGGCGCGTTGGGGACTTGCCTGCTGGTGCCTTGGTCATGGCGTATGCCGATGTTGAACAGAATTCAGTTCTGTCCAACATAGCGCTGCAGCGACCGAGCTTCAAGCGAGCGCTCGGGCGTTGATGGGGCGCAATTCCGCAACCGAAGCGGCGTTCGATCGGATTTTCTATCGCGCCGTGGGCAGCGTCGCGAAGGGATCGAGCGCGGGCACGCCAAGCGGCTCGAAATGCTTCAGATTGCGCGATAGAATCGTCAATCCGTGCTGCAGCGCTGTTGCGGCGATGATGATGTCGGCGAAGCCCGGCGATTGCCCTTCTCCGCGCGCGCGATCGGACAACATTCCCGCCACGCGAGCCGTTGCGACGTCGAAGCCGAGAACGCGCTCGCCATAAAGATGCAGCAGAGTATCGAGCCAGGCGTCGAGGTCGGCCGCCTTACGTGTCGCGCCCTGACGTCGCGCCTTGGCGATGCCGTCCCCGATTTCCGCGACCGTGACAGCCGAAACATAAAGCTGCGGCGAATGATGGTCCATCCAAGCGATCAGAGCGGGGGACGCTGATCTCGAAGGCGCACCGGCCGAGATCACGTTGGTGTCCACCAGATACACCGCGTCAAAACTCGGTTTGACGCGGCGGCGTGGCATCGCGTGGCGGCAGGTCCTCCGGCGCGAGTGGCGCGGCCATCAGCAGGCGGCCGAACGAGGGCATCTGCGAAAGCCGCTCCCATTCCCGATAGCTCAGAAGCACGGCCTCGCGTTTGCCATGCCGGGTGATGATGGCCGGCTCGCCGCTGACGGCATCGTCGACCAGTGCCGATAGGCCGGATTTCGCATCCCGAAGCTGAATCTCACGCATAGCGAGGCCTCAACGAGATATATGACTACAGTAGTCATATGGCCGTTCTGTCGCGCAGATCAAGCCGCGTTCGCTATCGTTGGCGTACGCGGAGAGTTTCCGATTCCGCGCGTCTTCGCGTGAGCCGGCGCTGTTGGTTGGAAAGCGCTGTTTAATGATTGAGCGGTCGCGGCCGTGCGGTGAGGCCGATCGGGCCGCGCTGCAGGGCGGCGGGCGCGATCGCGGCGCTGCCGGAGATCTGGCGGACCGGGGCGCCGGCGGCGGTCGCTGGCGCAGCTTCGTCCAGCTTGGTCGCGCCCAGCCCGGCGCCGGCCGTCGCATGATGCGACGCGACGGGAATCATCGCCCGGATCGCCGGCTGGCTCTTTTCCGGGATGCTGAACAGGACTCCCGCAGGAATCGGGAAGGCGATCAGATTCGCGGACGCCGCCATCGGGGTCTGTCGCGGCCACGGCGCGCGCTTGGGCAGCGGCGTCTGGCCGCGCGCCAGATGCCTGGGGCCACCGACCGACTCCGTCATGTGGCCGGCATTGAGACCAAGATCGGAGACCGCGGGCCCTGGCAGCATCTCGGCGTTGGCGAAGCTGAAGCTCGGCACCTTCGGCCAACGCGAGATCGCAACCTGTTCGGTGATCGGACGCAGCCGCCATTGCGACGGCTCGGTCGGCGTCTTCGGCCGATCCGGCGTCGCCGGCACAACATGCACGATGCGGAAGCCGCGGGCCTTCAGCTCGTGCAGGATCTGCGGCAGCGCCGCCACCGTGCGCGGCTGGATGTCGTGGAGCAGCAGCACGCCGCGCCCCTTGGCCTGCAGCCGGCTCATGGCTAGGCCATAGACGGCGGCCGGCGAAATGTGCCGCCAGTCGTCGGCGGGGAAGTCGGCGCTCCAGGTCTGGATGCCCTGGGAGCCGAGATAGCCTTCGACCGCCTCGGCCCGCAGCAGGCCGGGAATCCGGAAGAACGGCGCCACCGCCGCGCGGTCGCCAAGCGCGGTCGCGACCGCGTCGATGCCCTCATCGACTTCCTGCTTGGCCTGCTCGACCGTCATCCGGTGGAAGCTGAGCGGATGGTTGTGGCTGTGGGTGCCGATGCTGTGGCCGGCGTCGTGCATTCTGCGCACGCCGTCCGGATAGGCCTTCGCCATCCGACCGACCACGAAGAACGTCGCCTTGACGCATTCTTTGGCGAGAATATCGAGCACGGCGTTGCTGTGACGCGGCAGCGGGCCGTCGTCGAAGGTCAGCACCACCTCATGGTCCTGGAGCGGCAGCGTCTCGGCGTATTGCATCGTGCCGATCCGCGGATGCTCGCGCGGATCCACCACCAGCGTCCGGGAGGTCCCGAGTGCGCCGGGGTTGCCCGGGCAATCGGCCGCCATCGACCGGGTGGCGGGGAGGGCCAGCGCTACGGTCACACAGGCGATGCCAAGCAGGGACCACGTCCGGGCCCTTCGTCGAAACAGTTCACTTGCCATCGCGAGACCACGCACCCCGGATCATCAGACCAGCCATACATCACAGTAGAACAGCGGCCTGAACGGCAGCTTAACTGTCGCATTGATCACGATTTGTCGCTTCGCACCAGCGCGCGATCATCGCGTCGCGTGCGACCCTCCCGCGACCGCGGGGTGTTCGGCGGGTGGCGGCACGACATGCACGACGCGATAATTGTTCTCGCGCAGATAGCTCAGGAAAGCCGGCATCATCGCGACGGTCTGCGGACGCGGATCGTGAAACAGGATAATGCCCTTGCCGGCGGCTTCGAGCCGATCAGTGATCAGCTTCAGCTGCACCTCCGGAGTCATCAGGTTCCAGTCGCTGGCCCAAAGATCCGCACCCCACACGACGATACCGCGTGATTCCAGATCATCGAGCAGCGCCGGGGTCGATTCGAAATACGGAAACCGAAAGAACTTCGTCGTCGATATCGCGTAGCCCTTGCCGCGGAGAACGTCCTCGTCGGCGGCGATGCCGCGGTTGATCTCGTCCAGCGCGTCGGCGTGGCTCAGCTTCGTCATGTGCTGATGCGACCAGGTGTGGTGCGCGACGGTATGTCCCTCGGCCGCGATCCGGCCGACCAGAGCGGGCATCTCGGACGCCGGCCTGCCGACCAGGAAGAACGTCGCCTTGACGCATTCGTCGGCGAGCGCATTCAGGATCTTCGGCGTCGTCGCCGCAGGGCCGTCGTCGAATGTCAGCACCACCTCATGATCGTCGAGCGGCAGCGTCTGCGGAAAGCTCTTGGTGCCGACACGCGGATATTTCGCGGCGTCGATCACCATGGTGCGCGCGGTGCCGAGCACGCCGGGGTGGGGACACGAGGCGCCCTGCGCCGCGGAGCCGAAGACGCCGAGAGCAACTACCGCGGCCGCTGCTTTCGATACGGTCATGACACCCCTTCTGGCCGATGGATTGATCGCGGGCGTCACGAATCTCATTGCGCCGTGCGTCACCGATTGAGTATTGCCAAATGCACGCGATCCGCCGATCGACAGCGCATCTTGCCCGATGGCGCGCGAAATCTGCAACCGATAAAACCCGCGGGGTCCGCCATGGCCGACGATATCGACGCGGTCGGGCGAGCCGGCCAGCCCATTCTCGACCCGCCGTTGATGCGGGACGAGCAGGGCGAAATCAGGGCCGACTTCGTCGGGGCGGTGTCCCGCGCGATCGCCACGGAAAATGCGCCCTTCCTGCGCGAGATCGTCTCCGATCTCCATGAGGCCGATGTCGGCGATCTGATCGAAGCGCTCGATTCCGACGAGCGCGTGCGCCTGGTGGAACTCACCGGGACGGATTTCGACTTCTCGGCGCTGAACGAGGTGGACGAGACCGTCCGCGAGGAGATCCTCGAGGAACTCGAGCCCGAGACGGTCGCCGAGGGCGTTCGCGAACTGGATTCCGACGACGCCGTCGAGCTGCTGCAGGTGCTCGACGAAGAGGATCAGGAGGAGATCCTCGACAAGCTGCCGCCGTCCGAGCGCGACGCGATCGAGCGCAGTCTCGACTATCCGGAAAACTCCGCCGGCCGGCGGATGCAGACCGAATTCATCGCCGTGCCGCGCGACTGGGACGTCGGCCAGGCGATCGACTTCATGCGGGATACGCCCGATCTGCCGGAGCGTTTCTACGAGATCTACGTCGTCGACGGCGCCAATTACTGGCAGGGCGCGATCGCGCTCGATGCGCTGTTGCGGTCGCACCGCAACGTGCCGCTGGCCGATCTGATCGACGAGGACCGCCGTAAGGTCTCGGCGTTGGACGATCAGGAAGAGGTGGCGCGGCTGTTCGGCAAGTACAATCTGGTCGCGGCACCGGTGGTCGACCCCGATAACCGGCTGGTCGGCGTGATCACCATCGACGACGTGGTCGACGTCATCGAGGAGGAGGCCGACGAGGACCTCAAGGCGCTGGGCGGCGTCACCAGCGACGAAGAGCTGTCCGACCGGGTCTGGACCATCGCCCGCGGCCGGTTCAACTGGCTGCTGGTCAACCTTGCGACCGCGTTCCTGGCGTCCTCGGTGCTCGGCCTGTTCGAAGGCGAGTTGCAACAGATGGTGGCGCTGGCGGTGCTGGCGCCGATCGTCGCCAGCCAGGGCGGCAACGCCGCCACCCAGACCATGACCGTGGCGGTGCGGGCGCTGGCGACCCGCGAGCTCGGCCCCAGCAACGCCTATCGCGTGGTGATGCGCGAATTGCTGGTCGGCCTCGTCAACGGCATCGGCTTTGCGATTATCACCGGCCTGGCCGCCTATGCCTGGTTCCGGGTGCCGGGCCTCGGCGTGGTGATCGGGCTCGCGATGGTCTGCAATCTGGTGGCCGGTGCGCTCGGCGGAATCCTGATCCCGATCGCGCTCGACCGGGTCCGCGCCGATCCCGCCGTCGCCTCGGGGACGTTCGTCACCACGGTGACCGACGTGGTCGGCTTCTTCTCGTTTCTCGGCATCGCCACGCTGTGGTTCGGATTGAAGTAGCACGCCTTCATCGGCTGTTAACGCCGCTGGCGGACGATCTGATCATGACACATCAGTTGCAGAGGCTGCGCCTGAAGGCGGATGGACGGATCGTCGAACTACGCGACGGGCGTGAGTGTCCGCTGGTCCCGGATGAGCCGGCGATGTCCGGGCCGGCCGTGCCGGTCGTGCGCGACCTGCGTCGGCGCGCCCGGCTGACCCAGATCGAATTTGCCGCGCGGCTCGGCGTTCCGGTCGAGACCATCCGGAACTGGGAGCAGGGCAAGCGGATTCCGCGCGGTCCGGCGCGGGCGCTGCTGTCCGTGATCTCGCACGCCCCGGAGACGGTATTCGCCGCGCTCGCCGCGCCGGTTGCGAGGAATTCGTCGGCCCCGTAGTCCGCTGCGATTGGCAGCGCGGAGATCCGGGGACATACTGCGGCAACGGGTCTTGCGTTGCCGACTACGAGGCGACCGACATGCAGTTTGTTGAAGCCCACGGCGCGAAAATTCCAGCGATCGGGCTCGGCACCTGGGAGCTGAGCGGTCACGGTTGCTCGCGGGTCGTCGAGCAGGCGCTCCGGCTCGGCTACCGCCACATCGACACCGCACAGATCTACAACAATGAACGCGACGTCGGCGAGGGCATCCGCAACTCCCATGTCCGGCGCAGCGATGTGTTCGTCACGACCAAGGTCTGGACGACGCATTTCGCGCCCAGCGACCTGCTCCGCTCGGCGAAAGACAGCCTCGTCAAGCTGCGGCTGTCGGAGGTTGATCTGCTGCTGCTGCACTGGCCCAATCCGCACGTGCCGCTGGAAGAGACGATGGGCGCGCTTGCGCACGTCCGGGACCTCGGCATCGCGCGCCACATCGGCGTCTCGAACTTCACGGTGGCGCTGTTGGAGAGGGCGGTCGCGGCCTGTCCGGAGCCGCTGGTGTGCAATCAGGTCGAGTATCATCCGTTTCTCGACCAGACCCGGGTCCTGGCGGCCTGCGCCGACCACGGCGTGGCGCTGATCGCCTACAGTCCGATCGCGCAGGGACACGCCAAACAGAACGAAGTCCTGACGCGGATCGGCGCCGCGCACGGCAAGTCGGCCGCCCAGGTCTGTCTGCGCTGGCTGGTGCAGCAGAACGTCGCCGCGATCCCGCGAACCTCGCGGATCGAACGGCTGTCGCAGAACATCGACGTGTTCGACTTCGAACTCACCGACGACGAGATGGTTGAAATCTTCAGCCTGGGTAGTCCCCAGGGCCGTCTGGTCCACACGCCGACCGAGCCGGAATGGGACTGAGGAACACTCCTCCGGATTGACCCGGCCTGCGAAATCACGCACCTCGCGCGGACGTTCAAGATCACGCGGGTGACCGATGTTCTTCGTGCTCTCCAAGATTCTCGGCTTCTTCCTCCATCCTTCCAACACGATCGCGATGATCTGTTTGGCGGGCGCGCTGCTGCTGCTGACGCGATGGCGGCGCGCCGGTGCGCGGGTGCTGGGCGTCGGCGTCGTGCTGCTGCTCGTGGCCGGTTACTCGCCGCTCGGCAGCGTGCTGTTGCTCACGCTGTCGGAGCGCTTCCCGCCGTGGCAGTTCAACGGCCGCGCGCCGGACGGGATCATCGTGCTCGGCGGCGCGATCGACTCCGAGGTCAGCGCCGCGCGGAGTTCGCTGGAGATCGATTCGTCCGCCGAGCGCGTCGTCGCCGCGCTCGAACTGGCGCGGCAATATCCGCAGGCGCGGATCATCTACAGCGGCGGCAGCGGCAATCTGATCGCGAATTCGGTGGCCGAAGCGCCGATCGCAGGCGAGCTGCTTGCCCGTTTCGGCGTTGCGCCGGATCGCGTCGTGCTCGAAAGCAAGTCACGCACGACCGCGGAAAATGCGAGCTTCACGCGCGAACTGGTGTCGCCGAAGCCCGGCGAGGTTTGGTTGCTGGTGACCTCGGCGTTTCATATGCCGCGGTCGATCGAAGCCTTCCGCGCTGTGGAGTTCGATGTTCAGGCCTATCCGGTGGATTGGCGGACGCGCGGCTGGCGTGATGCGGCGCTGCCGTTCGACCGGCTGAGCAGCGGCCTCGCGCGCATGGACGTCGCGGTCCACGAATGGGCCGGCCTGCTGGCCTATCGGCTCGGCGGGAAGGGCGCGGCGCGGCGACCGTCGCCGTAGCGGCGCCGCGCGTTCGGCGCGGATCCCGATCGCAAGACACCGGTCTCCGCGTTTGCGGGCGCGCCGCGTCAGTCGTGCCGCGGCAGACCGAGCCGATAGACCCCGCGGAAGTCGGTCGGGTCAGCCGGTTTGCCCTTGCGGTAGATCACCAGTCGGCCGGCCATCGCCAGCGCGACGGCGCTACGGCGGATCGGCATCAGCAGGCCGTGCCAGTCGCCTTCAGGTGCGATCGCATGGGCGATTTCTGGCGCGCTGAGCGTGCCGGGGCTGGCCTTGGTCAGGACGGAGAGGAGGGCGTCTTCGAGAGACGCGGGCGTGGCGCTGGGCGAATCCTGGATGTTCATCCGTCACACCTGCAGCATCGCGCCGCTGTCCGCAACAGCCGCTTCCGTTCGGATGGAATCAAAACCGATGCTCGAGATTCCGATTCCGAAGCGTTGTCTCGATGCGAACCGGCGCCGAATTCGCGCGAAAACGCTCTGATTGACAGCCGGCCCGGCGACGCGATTGAGTGTGTCGCGCAGGCCGCTTGGAATCGGCTGCTTCTGGAGTTCATCGATGGCGCGGACGCTGGTAATCGGCAACAAGAACTACTCGTCCTGGTCGATGCGGCCTTGGCTGGCGCTGAAGGCCACCAATATCGCCTTCGACGAGGTGGTGATCCCGCTCTACACCGGCGACGCGGACAAGCGGCGCATTCTTGCCTTCACCGACTCCGGCAAGGTGCCGGTGCTGATCGATGGCGACGTGACCATCTGGGATTCGCTGGCGATCATCGAATATGCCGCGGAACGCTTCCCCAAGGCGCGGCTCTGGCCCGACGACGTCGCGGCGCGCGCGCACGCGCGATCGGTCTCGGCGGAAATGCATTCGGGGTTCGCGGCGCTGCGCAACGAATGCGGCATGAACATCCACCGCCCGGTCGGACCGAAAACGCTCTCGGACGCCGCGCAGGCGGATATTGCCAGGGTCAAGCAGATCTGGACCGACTGCCGCGAGCGCTATGGCCGGTTCGGGCCGTATCTGTTCGGCGCCTTCAGCGGGGCGGACGCCATGTTCGCCCCGGTCGTCCATCGGTTCCGCACCTATGCGATCGAGCTGGATCCGGTTTGTCAGGGCTATATGGCGGTGATGATGGCGTTGCCGGCATTCCAGGAATGGACCGAGGCGGCGATGGCGGAGACCCTCGTCATTGCCAAATTCGAGATCGATTGAAGCCCAGTTCCCGCCGCCGCGGCGTCAGCCTCCGGAATCGACCGGTTTTTCCTCCTACCTCTCTGAAAAATCTGCAAAATCGACGCGTGAGCTATGCCCTCTGATCACTGGTCAGCAGACCGGTGCACATGCTATGTAAAATGCCGGGGTTTCAGTCGGTTGCAGGTGGGGATCCTTGGCAGCCGGCGTGGCGCATGGAGTTAGAGCGTTGAAGCACAAGTTCGTGGTTGGTGAAAATGTGTATTTTACCGCCAGCAACGTTGCCCGCCCGGCAGCGAGCGGTATCTACGAAGTCATCCGGTTGCTCCCGACTGATGGCTCCGACTGCCAATACCGCATCAAAAGCTCGTCTGAAACCTTCGAGCGGGTCGCCAAGGAAAGCCAGCTCACGGTTTGCTGACCGCGGGCGTTGGCTGACCGTCGTCTTTTCGCGTACCCCCTTCACTGAGAGCAACTCCGATCTCTCCGGTACCGCGGCATGAACGCGGTTGGTCAAAGCTTGCGCGTATTTTGGTCGCAAAGCCGGTGTTGATTTGAACCGGACTGGCGCAAGGGGACAACGCGCATGGAGTGGGCTTCATGGTCGGCTGCAGCCGACCGAATTTTACATTCGCCGAATTTGCCGATCTGGGCCGCGATCGCCGCGTCGGCCGTTTTTGCGCTGATTCTCGTCATCGCCTTGCTGCGGGCCGACAAGTCGGTCGCGAATGGCGTGCTCGGCATCGTCACGCTGCTGGCGGTCGGGGTGGCCGGCTTCGCATCGTGGCGCGTGTTCGTCGACGGCGCGGGCAGTGGCCTGCGCAGCGTTGACGCCGCCCGGGCGATCAGCCCGATGCCGGCGCTGGCCTGTGTCGACGATCTCGCCGGCGACGCCGTGCAGGCGGCCTGCGAACGCGCGCTGTTCGGCTCGCCCGAGACGGTCGCCGCGGCGGTGTCCTACGCCTCCGCACGGCTGGCGCAGTTGACCTCGCTCGGCGACGTCGCTTCGGCGAACAAGCGGATGACCCCGGACATTGAACGGCTGCGCCGCTCGATCGAGCGCGACCGCTATGGTCTGATCGCCTATGTGCTGACCGCCCAGGATCGCTGTGTGCCTGATCGATGCGCCGCGTTTCAATCGCTGACCGATCCCAGCCGGATCGCTGCCAACATGAACGAGCACGTCTACGAGACGGCGGTGACGCGTGCTGCGCCGTCCTGGGGAGCCGGGAGCGGCCCGCTCGCCGCTGCCGCGCCGGGCGGCGTCCTGGGCATCGTCGAGGCGCCGAGCGGCAGGCCGACCAACGCCGATTTTCCGACCTCGTCCTCGATTCCTCCGATTTCGATCATGGCGGAGCCCCCGCCGGCGCCGAAGTCGAGCGCCACAGCCGGATCGCCGTCGCCGAGGCCGGCCGCAACGGCCGCCGGAGCGGCGGGCGGCAACGCGGCCGCTCACAACTCGCCGTCGGCCGCCGCGAAACGCGCTCCGGCGCCAGCGCCGGCTTCGGCGGACGCGCAGGCTCCCGCCAACGCGCAAGCCGCCGTCAGGCGTCCCCCGCCGCCGCCGCCGAAGCCAAAACCGCCTGTGGCCGCCGCGCCGGTCCAGCTTGCGCCGGAGGAGGCAAGTTCGGATAACTGAGCGCGAACCTCTCCCGCATCAGGACGCATCCGAACCATGGCGCTTCATCTGATCAAGCTGGCGGTCGGCTGCGAGTCGGTCAACGACCTGACCAGCCGCATAGCCGATCGCGCCAGGCTGGCGCGCCAGCAGGGGCTGCCGCCTCAGCACGTCCACATCACCCGCATGGTGCCGAAGCGCGACGCCGAGCTGCTCGATGGCGGCTCGATCTATTGGGTGATCCGCGGCGAGATCGCCGCGCGCGAAAAGCTGATCGGCATCGAGCCGTTTCGCGATGGCGACGGCATCGGCCGTTGCCGGCTGATCATGGAGCCGAAGGTCCATCCGGTGAACCCGCGGCCGATGCGGCCGTTCCAGGGGTGGCGTTATCTCAAGACGTCCGACGCGCCGCCGGACCTCGGCAAGGCCGCGGAGAGCATCGCGGCGATGCCGGAGCCGATGCGCCGCGAATTGCGCGAGCTGGGATTACTCTAGGCAACCACCGGCTGCACAGCGTCGATCGCCGTCGCCTTGCTGCTCGCCCGGACGTACGAGCGGGAACGGCCGGCGCGCTGGGGCAGTCCCGGTCGGCGTGCGCGGGTGCTCCGGATCTGACGCCGCGGTGCACTCAGCGACCGATCCGCGGCTCGGCGATTCCGACGATGTGGGCGACCTTCAGGATCGTGAGGCGGTGACGACCGGTCTTCACCAGCCCCTGCTTTTGCCACGCGCTCAGCGTGCGGCTCACGGTGAAGTAGGTGAGACCTGCCATCGAGGCGAGGTCGAAGCGGGTGATCGGGAATTCGATGTGAATGCCTTCTGCCGATTCCGTGCCGGCCTGCGCAGACAGGCGCAGCAGGCAAGCTGCGATCCGCTGCTCGATGCTCTTGCCGGTCAGCTCGGTCGCCCGATTCAGCATCTCGTGCGCGCGATCTCCGACGATCGACAACACGTTGTCGGCTATCCCGGGATGTCGCCTCGCCAGATCCAGGAACGCGCACGCGCGCCAGACCAGCACGGTCGCATCCTTGATCGCACTGGCGGTCGCGGGATAGGCGGGACGCCGAAGCGCCGCCACGCAGCACAGATCGCCCGGCCGCGCGATCCGCAAGGTGATCTGCTCGCCGTCGGAATTGATCTGGGTGATCCGAAGTAATCCGCCGACGATCTGAAACAGGTAGTTCGGCGGATCGCCTTGATGAAACAGAACCTGTCCCTGTTGAATGCGCCGAAGCATCGCGGCGTTGAACAGCAATGCAATCTCGGTTTCCGACAATTGCGAAAACAACGCGCTGCGTGCGACGGACGCGCGTAGGGCACCCTGGTCCATGGTCGAGCCTGTAACGTTCATTGTTGGGCGGGCGCTTCCCGAGGCTCTCCCTATCAGCACGAAACGCCGTTGTGGTTTTGAAGCCCTCTAATCGGCGCGCACATTATTGTCACAGTGGATGTCAAACGCCGCGCCAGCGACGATGCCGTCGCGTTGTTTGCGTCAAAGCAAAAAACTCGACCGCCCGCTCGGTATGTTCGCGCACGATCGAGAAAGCCCTCTCGCCATCGAGATCATTCCAGAAGGTCACCGTCATGGTCGACGCCGCAGGGGCGAGCTCCCCGGGCGGTCGCTCGGCATGGCGTTGTCCGATCCTTCAGCGTGACGCGTCGAACGACGACCGCCGCGGCGTTCAAGTAACGATTTGACGAGGGCATCGATGAACGGGGATACACCAACCAAGGTCGCGATCGCGACCGGGACTATCAGGCAGGCAGGCGGCGGAGCGTTTCGGACCGTCACGGCAGCCGTGCTGTTGTCCTCGGTCAGCCAGGCCTGTCTCGCGCAATCGGCGACGCCTGGATCGACCATCGCGCTCGATCCGATCCTCGTCGAACAATCGCGGCAGCCGGAGCGGTCCGCGGTGCGCTCGCGGACGGTGGTCTCGCGACCATCGGCCTCCGCGCCTACCGCCGCGCAGCAGCAGGCGCAGCCAGCCCAGTCCGCGGACGTCGTACGCCGTCGCTTCGACGTGCTGCCCGGCGGCGTCGCGCTGGTGGCCCAGCAGGACATGGCCAGTCGCGGCAATCCGACGTTGGCCAACAGCCTGAGCGGTATCCCCGGACTGATCGTGCAGAATTTCCTGGGCTCCAATGACCAGCCGCGGATCCAGATGCGCGGGGCCGCCCAGCAGAATCCGGCCGAGCGCGGCGTGCTGATCCTCAACAACGGTTTGCCGATCAATCGCGCGGACGGCTCCTTCATCGTCGGCTTCGCCAATCCGCAACAGGCCGAGTCGATCGAAGTGTATCGCGGCTACATGGCCAATCGCCTCGGCGCCACGGTGCTGAGCGGTGCGATCAATTTCGTGTCGCCGACCGGTTCGAGTCAGCCGGGCGCCCAGATCGGGGTGAGTGGCGGCAGTTTCGGCCAGTTCAACACCAGCGGTCAGGTCGGCGGCAAGAAGGATAATGTCGATGCGTTCTTCCAGTTCGACACCACCAGGCGCGACGGCTTCCGCGACTACAATTCGTCGGAGCGCGTCAGCGTCAACGGCAATGTCGGCGTGGCGCTGTCGGAGAACGTCAAGACCCGGTTCTTCATGGGCTACACCGACCTCGGCTTCGACGTCGCGGGTCCGCTGAACAAGGCCGCGCTGTACGCCGATCCAAAGCAGACCGCGACCGGGCCGAGGGTGGTCGGAGGCGTCGCGACCAACCCCGGTCCCAATGCCGTGCGCGACAAGCCGCGGCGCGAGGCCAGCCAATTTATGGTCGGCAACCGCACCACGGCGACGTTCGACGCGCATCTGTTCGACGTCGCGATGGGCTACACCTACACCGACGACCAGTTCCGCTTCCCGATCTCCTCAGGCGTCCGCACCACGCAGGGCGGCGACTTCACCGGCGTGGCCCGCTACGCCTACAATCCGGCTGCCGCGCTGCTGCCGCTGTTCGAGACCACCGCGCAATACAGCGTCGGCTCTGCCGATCGCGGCTACTACCTCAACCAGAGCGGCCAGACCGGCGCGCAATTCGGCGCCAACCGGCTGAACGCCCAGACGCTGTCGCTCTACGCGGGAGCCAACGTCCCGGTCTGGCAGCAATGGGTTCTGTCGCCTTCGATCTCCTACGCCTATGCGACGCGGGACAACGACGATGTCTACACCGCAGCGCGGCGTCCCACGATCGCGTACAACCCGTCGAACCCGACGGCTCTGCTGCCGAACGGATCTGTGGCGACCCAAAGCAGCAGCTATTCGCGCAATTATTCAGGCTGGAGTCCGAGCCTCGCCTTGACCTACCGGCCGGACGCGATGCAGACCTTCTTCATCGCCGGCAGCCACAGCTTCGAGCCGCCGACCCATGACGACCTGATCGCGACGGTCAACGGCACGCCGAATTCCAGCCCCGGCCGTCCGACTCCGAACGGTGCCTTGCTGGCGGCCGCCGCGTTCGCGACGCCGAACCTGGGCGCGCAGACGGCGAACACGGTGGAAGGCGGCTGGCGCGGTCGCACCGATCGCTTCTCCTGGGACGTCGTGACCTATTACTCATGGGTCGACAACGAACTGCTTACGCTGCGGGACGTCACCGGCGCGGCGCTGGCGGCGGTCAACGCCGACCGGACGACGCATTTCGGCGTCGAACTCGGCGCCGGCGTCAGGTTCAGCGATCGGTTGTCCGGACGTCTAGCCTACACCTATCAGGATTTCCGCTTCGCCGGCGATCCGGTCCGCGGCAACAATCATCTCGGTGGCGTGGTGCCGCACCTCATCCATGCGCAATTGCAGTTGCAGGCGACCGACGCCTGGATGGTGCAGGGCGCGGTGCGCTGGAGTCCGACCGAGGTGGCGGTGGACAACATGAACACGCTGTTCGCCGACCCCTACGCGGTGGCCGATCTGCGCACCGAGTACCAGATCGACAAAACCTTCCGCGTGTTCGGCGAGATCACCAATCTGTTCGACAAGACCTATGCGGCCACCACCCTGGTGGTCGATCAGGCGACGTCCGGCCAAGCGGCGTTCCTGCCGGCCGACGGGAGGGGATTCTACGCGGGTATCAAGGCGAAGTTCTGAGCAGCAAAGAAATCGAATTCGACATGAGTCAGCGCATAAAAGCAGTGGCGGCGATCGTCGCTACCGTGGTCTCGACGGCTGCCGCGGCGCAGTCGGCGAGCCTGGAGCACTTCCTGGAACAGTGGGACGGCAATGGCGACGCCATCGTCACCGGTGCGGAGATCCGACAGGGGCGAGAGCAGCGGTTTTACGCCTTCGACGTCGACGGGAACGGCTACATCGATCAGCAGGAATACGCCCGCTTCGACAAGGTGCGGGAGGCCGGCATCGCGCGTTTTTCTCCTGAAGACCAGGTGAACATCCGGCGGGTCGCCAAGGGACTGACGCGGGAGTGGAATGACGCCGACGGCGACGGCCGCGTCTCTCGCGCCGAATTCCTCGACGGCGGCGACACCTGGTTGAAGGCGCTCGACAAGGACGGCGACGGCGCGGTCACCCTGAAGGATCTGGGGCCGTGACGTCGTCGGTCCGGGGGCAAGGGCCGTGCGATCGCGGCTGCGGGCGGCGTCAGACCGCGACGTTGTCGATCAGCCGGGTCTTGCCGAGCTTGGCGGCGACCAGCAGCCGGATCGGGCCGGCCTTGAGCGAGTGGATCGGCGCCAGCGTGTCGGCATGCCGCGCTTCGAAATAATCCAGCGAGAAACCGGCGGCGGTGATCATCTTCGCGCCGACGGATAGCGACGCGTCGGCGGACTTGCCGGCGCGGAGCTGCTTCGCCGTCTCCTTCATGGCGCGATACAGCGTCGGCGCCACCTGGCGCTCCTCCGGCGTCAGATAGACGTTGCGCGACGACATCGCGAGGCCGTCGCGCTCACGGATCGTCGGCGCGCCGATCACCTTGACGCCGGTGTCGAGGTCGCCCGCCATCCGCGTCACGACGCGAAGCTGCTGGAAGTCCTTCGAGCCGAAGATCGCGACGTCCGGCCGGACCTGCAGGAACAGCTTGCCGACGACGGTGGCGACGCCGCCGAAGAAATGCGGACGGAAACGATCTTCGAGCCCGGCGACGGCAGGTCCGTCGACCTCAATCCGGGTCGCGAAGCCCTCCGGGTACATCGTCTTGACGTCGGGATTCCAGATCAGGTCGACGCCTTCAGCGGCGAGCTTCGACGCGTCGGCTTTCCATGTGCGGGGATAAGAGCCGAAATCCTCGTGCGGGGCGAATTGCGTCGGATTGACGAACACCGACACCACGACCTTGGTGGCGCGCCGCTTGGCCAGCCGCACCAGCGACAAATGGCCGTCGTGCAGCGCTCCCATGGTCGGGACCAGCGCCACGCTGGCGTTCCGGCGGCGCAGATCGCCGAGCGCGCGGCGGAGGGCAGGCAGGGTTCGGGCGACGACGGGAGGACGGGCCATGACAACTCGCAAAATGAAAACTCGCAAGGAGAAGGCCGCCGGACGGCAGCCGTGGGGACTCGCAACCTATCAAAGGCTGCGGCCTGCCGCCAACGCCCGCACGCGTTCAGCGGCCGGCCGCGTTGCGATTCATGATTAAGCGCGAAGTTCATTGATCCGGGAGCGTCGCCACGCAATGAGCTTGACCGCGGATGTCGCCGCTTTGAAGATATCCACAAGGGGAGATCGATGCTGGTTCAGGCCACGCAAGGACAGTCCGGATCGGCGCGCGTCGTTGTCCTCGGCAACGAGAAGGGCGGCTCGGGCAAGTCGACACTGGCGCTGCATATTGCCGTGGCGTTGCTGAAGGCCGGCCAGCGCGTCGCGACCATCGATCTCGATTGCCGCCAGCAGAGCTTCACCCGCAACCTCAACAACCGCCGGATCTGGGCGCGTCATACCGGGCTCGACCTCGAACTGCCGGAGCACCGCTGCATCAAGCTCGGCGAGACAATGCAGATCGCCGACAATGAGTCGGCCGAGTTCCAGCAATTCGCGCAAGCGGTCGCGGCGGTCGAGCACGCGTTCGATTTCATCGTGATCGATACGCCGGGCTCCGACAGCTATCTGATGCGGCTGGCGCATTCGATGGCGGACACGCTGGTGACGCCGATCAACGACAGCTTCCTCGATTTCGATGTGCTCGGCGCCGTCGACCCCACGACATATTCGGTGACCGGTCCCAGTCACTATTCGTCGATGGTGCTCGATGCCCGCCGCAAGCGCCGCCAGCTCGACGGCGTCGACACCGACTGGATCGTGGTGCGCAACCGGCTGTCGACATTGGGCGCGCGCAACAACCACCGGCTCGCCGTCAATCTGAAGGATCTGGCGATGCGGCTCGGCTTTCGGCCGCTCGACGGCTTCGCCGAGCGCTCGGTGTATCGCGAGTTCTTTCCGCGCGGGCTCACTGCGCTCGACGACCTCAACGAGGCGACGCTCGGCACGCGGCCCAGCATGGGCCACGTCACAGCGCGCGAGGAAGTCACCGGGCTGCTGCGGCAACTCAAGCTGCCGCTCGACGAACGCGGCCGCCGCCGCGCCGCCAACCGCGCCGAATGGTTCGCCCAGGTCGACAAGCCGCTCGAACTACACGATATCGTCGGCGTGTAGCAGGCAAGCTTCATCTCATCCTTTTGTCGAAGTAATTGCATCTCGACCGAAAATGGTCTGCTACCGGGGCGCCGAGAGCGCCATGGCATTGCTACGACATGCTGTCGCGACAGTAGAAAACTCCTGTGGTGTCGCGGCTTTGTGCAGTTGCACAGCTCGCGAGCCGATTTCTGCTAATGTTTGATCTTCCTGTCATATAACGGTGATTTATAGTCGTTCCATCGGTCTCCCAGGCCCGGGCATGGGCTTGTGTCGACACAGGATGGACCATGACGCGCGGAATCTCCGTTCTGCTGGCGCTCGGCCTCGTCTCGGCGGTTGCTTACTTCACCGCCTCGAAGTGGGCGATCCGTCACGAGACGCTCACGTTCTTCGACACTGTGCGCAATCGGCCAGTGGCTGTCGATATCGCGGTCCGACGCGACCGGGAAATGCAGGCCGACGCCGGGTTGATCGAACTGCCGGTGGCCATTCTCAATCACGGCAACACCGTTCGTTTCACCGAGTACTCGTTCCTCGCCAATCTGTTCGCGGCGCGTGGCTACATGGCCGTCAGCATTCAGCACGATCTGGAGACCGACGCTCCGCTGGCGACCAAGGTCGGCGAACCCTATGTCGGTCGCCTCCCGGTGTATCAGCGCGGCATCGCCAATATCGAATTCGCGATGGAGAAACTCCGGGATCATCAGCCGAATGCGGATTACGACCATCTGACGATGGTCGGACACTCCAATGGCGGCGACATTTCGATGTACTACGCGAAACTACATCCCGAGCGGATCAGGAAGGTGGTGACGCTGGACAACCTCCGGGTGCCGTTCATGATCGACGGCAGGTTCAGGATTCTGTCGTTCCGCTCCCAGGATCCGGCTTTCAAGCCCGACCCCGGCGTCGTGCCCGATCAGGAGGTTTGCGACAAGGCGGGCATCCTGGTGGTCAACACCGGCTTTCATCACGTCGAGATGAGCGATCGCGGCCCGGATGACGTCAAGGCGTCGATCAGCAGCACGGTCGATCAGTTCCTCGCCAGCGAAGCCGTCGGTTCGGTGACGCCGCGGCCGCGGCCGGTGTCGGGTGCGATCGCGCAGGTGAAATAGGCCGCCGGCCGCAGCCGTGTGGCGCGGGCCGTCGGCATTGAACCTTTCAGGGGCACGCGCCACATAGAGCGCGTAACGATGCGCGAGCTTCGATGCCCCACGAGCCGACCAAATCCCCCGTTCGACCGCCGACCGATGCGGCCGATGGCGCGTTGCGGCGGAGCAATTCGTCGGACGAAATCGCGGCCTTCGTCGCCAAGGCGCGGGCGATGGCGCCGGCGGCGACCGGCGCGCGTGGCCGGCTGGTGTTCGCCCTCGACGCAACGATGAGCCGGCAACCGACCTGGGACATGGCCTGCGCGCTGCAGGCCGACATGTTCCGCGAGGCCGAGGCGATCGGCAGCCTGGACATCCGGCTAGTGTATTACCGCGGCCTGAACGAATGCCGAGCCAGCGGCTGGATCTCGTCCAGCGAGCAACTGGCGCGGCTGATGGGCAGGATCGACTGCCGCGGAGGCCACACCCAGATCGGGCGGGTTCTGTCCGACACGCGTCGCGAGGCGGTGGCTTCCGGCGTTCGCGCGGTGGTGTTCGTCGGCGACGCCATGGAGGAGTCGGTCGATGAGCTGTGCGCCAGAGCCGGTGAACTCGGGATGCTGAAGGTGCCGGTGTTCATTTTCCAGGAGGGCGGGGACGCGGTGGCCGAACAGGCGTTCCGCGAGATCGCCCGGCTGACCGGGGGCGCCTGGTGCCGGTTCGATCCGGGGGCGGCGGCGCAGCTTCGCGAGCTGCTGCGCGCGGCTGCGGCCTATGCGGCCGGCGGCCGTGACGCTTTGCTTCGGCTCGCCAGAAGCGGCGGAGGCGCGGCGCTGCTGCTCGGCCAGATGCGATAGCGCAGGATGACGCATCTCGACGCGTCATGCCGCGCTACATTCTTGTTTGAGCACGGTCTTTTCCGAAGACCGGCGCCCACTTTTCGGGATCATGCTCCAGCCGCGGCGATGCTTTTTGCCGGCCGCCGTCCTATATTCGCCTCATGCCTACATTGATCGCCGGCGTTATCGCCGTTTTCGTTCTCTATACTGTGCTGCAGATGGTTCGGTCGGCCAACCCGGCCGTGCTGGCGCGGGCGATCAAGATCGCCGGCGGCATCGTCACGCTCGCGGCGGCGCTGTTCACCGGTGTGAAGGGCGAATTGGCGGTGGCGATCCCGCTCGGCTTGTTCGGCGCCGGGCTGCTCGGCTGGGCGCCGATGGGCAATGCCGGATTTGGCAGGCTTGGCGGGCTGTTCGGATCGGCCGGCCGGCGTTCGAGCGGGCAATCGTCCCGGGTGCGCTCGTCCTATCTCGAGATGACGCTCGATCATGAGAGCGGTGCGATCAGCGGCCGTCTGCTGGCCGGCCCGCAAGCGGGCCGCTCGCTGGACGAGTTCGATCTTCCCGAACTCGCTGCGATGATGACCGGCTTCGACGCCGAGAGCTGTGCGCTACTTGAAAGCTATCTGGACCGCCGGTTTCCCGCTTGGCGTCAGCACGCGCAGGGAGACCCGGCAGGGGGGCAGGGACGCCAGACGTCGAGCGGCAAAATGACGACCGAGGAGGCCTATCAGATCCTTGGCCTGCAGCCGGGCGCGGGGCCTGACGAGATCGGGCGCGCTCACCGCACCCTGATGAAGAAATTGCATCCCGACCAAGGGGGGTCGACGTACCTTGCCGCCCGTGTAAACGCGGCTAAGGATACTTTGCTTCGCACGCATCGCAGCTGACTCCGGCAACGCAACTCAACGCTACAGTCTGCGAGGGTTCTGATCTCTGTTGACGCCCGTCATGCCCGCCGATTCCGGCGTGGCTGTTGTTCAGACTTTTATCGCGCAATGATTGACGAGTGGTTTCCCCGCGCCGCCGTGGCGCGCGATCGTGCAGCGCCGTGGCCGCCTGTGGCCGTGCAAACACAAACGCGGCCGGGCCTGGGCCCGACCGCGTTGTGAAAAGGTCCAGATCGCTCCGGAGTTAGTTCTTGATGGTGAAGCAGGAGATGTCGGAGCGCTTCAGCTTGCGGCAGACCGCTTCGGCTTCGTCGCGCTCGAGGCCGGCGAAACGGGCGCGATACAGCTTGCGGTCGCCCTTGGACACGACGGCCTCTGTGAACGGATCGGCCTTGCCCAACATGCCGCGGGCCTGATCGCGGGCGGCTTCGAGCCGGGCTTTGGCTTCGCTCTCGCTCTCGAGCGCGCCGACCTGGATGATCCAGCCGCTGTGCGTGACTGGCTTGATCGCACCGTTCTGCTGAAGGGTGACCGGCGGCGCTGAGGCGGCGGGCGCAGCTTCAGCCGAGGCCATCGCCTGGGCGTTCGAGGGCGTCACGCGCGAGACAGGCATTACGCCGAGGATGCCGTTGCCGGTGCCATGGTTCGCCGGCTGCTGGATCCATTCGGCCCTTGCGACCGCAGCGCTGGATGTTTCTGCGACGTCGCGGCGCGGCGGCGGGATGGTATTGGTCACCGGCGGCGCGGCGACGGCGGAAGCAAGTTTGATCGGCGCGGACTTGACCTGAACCGTCTTGACCCGCACCGGCTTCATCGGCTCCGACGAGCCGGGGACCAGCGCCAGCGGCTTAGTGTCGATGGTCCCGCTGTTGAACGGGCCGGGTTCGGGTTTCTCCGGCCGGGCGGTGATCGCGCGGGTGACCGGGGCGGGCGGAGCGGGGCGGGCTGCCAGCTCGACCGGGTCCGGCTCGGCCGAGGCGATCTGCACGGCGCCCTGTACCTGGACGGTTGGCGCCTGCCGGGTATCATCGCTGGCGACGTCGGTATCGATCTGCGACGGGCTGCGCTCCACGATCGCCGCAACGGTGCGGCGGTTCGAGGCCTTCTCGAGATTTTCCGCGAGCAGATTGCGCATGATCGCGTCGCGCGAACCGCCGCTGCGGCCGCCCAGCACCACGCCGACCAGGAAGCGGTTGCCGCGATGCATCGACGTGACCAGATTGAAGCCCGAGGCGCGGGTATAGCCGGTCTTGATGCCGTCGACGCCCTCGACGTTGCCGAGCAGCCGATTGTGGTTTCGGATCGAGTTGCCGCGGTAGTTGAACGAGGCGGTCGCGAAGTAACGGTAATAGCGCGGGAACCGGTCCTGGATCGCGCGGCCGAGGATCGACTGATCGCGGGCCGTCGTCACCTGGTCGTCGTTCGGCAGGCCCGAGGCATTGCGATACACGGTGCGGGACATGCCGAGCGCGCGCGCCTTGCGGGTCATCATCTTGGCGAAGTCGGTCTCACTGCCGCCGACCGTCTCGGCGATCACCACGGCGGCGTCATTGGCCGAGCGGGTGACCAGGCCCTTGATCGCGTCCTCGACGCGCAAGGTCTGGCCGGGACGCAAGCCGAGCTTGGTCGGGGCCTGAGACGACGCGTGTTCGGAGACTTCCATCTCACTGTCGAGCTGGAGCTTGCCCTGTTCCAGGCGCTCGAACAGCATATAGAGCGTCATGATCTTGGTGAGCGACGCGGGGTGGCGCAGGGCGTCCGGATTGGTCGCCGTCAGCGTGGCGCCGGTGTTGGCGTCGACGATGATCGAGGCGAAGGCGGGGTTGTAGCTGTTGCGCTCGACGTGATGACGGGAGTGGTGGCGATGTTTTCGCCGCGCGTCGGCCGTATCGGTGGTGGCGATAACCGCGGCCGTAATGGTGGCCAGGCCGAGTACGCACACTCGCAAGGTCCGCGAGCTAACAGAGGTGTTGCGGTACATGAACGTCCCCGTCCGATCTTTCATCAATCACCGGACCGTGAGGCAAAATTATGCTCATCACGGCGGTAACGCTTTCCGGTTCGGCCTCGAGTTCAGCCGCGGCGGCCCGACGATGCTGGTAGAGGACCGATCGGGAGAGACTAAGCGGCTGTGCTGACGCGGCTTTTTCTCGAGTGCGCGAACAATCAGAGTCTGAGAGTAGGGGGCTCGCGTTTCCAAAAGGTTAAGCATCTGTTGCGCCAAACCCTAGGATTTGGTGTGATCTCGACCAGCCGCTGCAACCAGGGGTTAGTACGACAGTGCGGTGCAGCAAGCCGTCCGCGAATCGCAGCAGAGAATCGGCCTTCGCGGGGGGGGGGGGGAATAATACCGCTCCGACAATGCGGAGCGGCTGACGCTCAGCGCGTTGGGGCAAGTTCGCCCTAGCCGTTGCGGCCGGGCCTGGAGGTCTATTTGGCGATCCGCAGCTTCGACAGCGAGCTGCCGATCTGGGCGAACGCCGTGCCGATGCCGGACGCAGTGGTGGTGGCGAAGAAATTGCCGCCGTCGGCGCAGTACCTCAGGATCGTCGATTCCGGGTCGCCGGTGGTGTTGACCTGGATGGTATAGACCACCGGCCTCTTCCCGTTGCTGTCGGGCAGTTTGATGTTGTCGCAAAGGAGCTTCTGCCGCGCGTCGATCTTGCCGTCAAATTGTCTCTGTCCGTCACCGTAGTCCGGCCAACGATCCATCGTGTTCAATCCGTCCGACAACAAGATGATGGCGTCCGTGTACTTGTAGTTCGGGTCTTTCGCCGGCGTATTCAGCGGATTGCCTTGCTGCAGGGACATCCACGCCCAGGCCATGCCGATCGGCTGGTTGGTGCCGCCATCGGCGACCAAGTCGTTGATCACGTCCTTGATCTTCTGCGCATCCGTCGCCGCATAAGCCGAGGTCATCGGAAAAATCTGCGCCGGGCAGCTGGTCGTACCCAGCAGTGTCCGCAGGGCGGGAAAGCGAGTGTCGTCGGATGTCGGGGCGTCCTTGGTAGTGTCGGCCGGCTGATCGCGGTCGGTGACGCAACCCTTCCATTTGCTGCGATCGGTGGCCGTCCAGGTCCTGCCGTTGTCTTCACAATCCGTTTTGGTCTTAAACTTGCTCTTGCTGCAGCTGCCCTCGGTTTCGTCCCACACATCCCATTTAATCCAGCTCGCATCGATGTTGCTGCTGCCGACATTGACCATCTGGGCGAATGGCACCACCGAAATGTACAGGTCGTCCTTGCTCTGCGCCGACGCCCGCAAAGTATCGACCAGCGCACTGGCTGCCTTCTTCATCTCCGCGAGCTTGGTCGAGCCGTTTAGAACCATCGACCCGGTGACGTCGAGCGCCATCGCCACGCGCAATCGGGTGCCGCCCCAGGTCGCTGTCGCCGCACTGCCGATTGCGAGCGATGGAAATCCGAACATCTTCATGAAATGAGTCGAAACCGCCCCGTCGCCGTTGACGACGACGGTCGATGAGCCGGAATCGTCCTTCGCCGTGTAATTGGTGGTGAGGGTGACGCCGCGGGCTTCGGTGCCGGTATAGAGGCTGTTGAAATAGGTCTGCGCTTTCTCCGAAACCTCGCTGGCCTTGATCTTGTCCGACCCGAGGTCTTTGGAAACCATCAGAGCCGTCGAATCGAGCGCCGCCTGCATCGCGGTGCGCGCCCTGCTGGCGCGGGAGTAGTCGATCGCTGCGCCGATGAAGCCGAGAATCGGCAACAGTGTGAGCGCGAAGATGACCGCGATGTTGCCGCCATCGTCACCAACGAAGCGGCTTGCAACTTTCCTTGACCGGGTGATGATCGACGTCGGCAACATAGGTCGTTCCAATCCTGCGAGGCGGCCAGAATGTTCCATTCGGACCGCTAATGGCGGGTAAAACCGATTGCTGAAACTCGCTAAATTGCATGATAAATGCTCAGATTGATTGGGTTGGTGAATCAACCCGAACCGTCGCCCTGAAGATCGTGGGCAGGCCGTTAACGGGGTGTTCATCCTGTTCCGGCTGCTCTCGTGGGAGTGTCTGGAGAACCTTCAGAATTTCCGTGCTTGCAGGCAAACGACTGTCGACCCATATTTGCGATACCGGTCCTGCGTCGGATCGGCCCGCCGGGGTGGCGGACAAGCCGGAGCTGAATCGTCGATCACATTTTGTGCGCGTTGCGGTTCCGGTGCTGATGAGTTCCTTTGGGATTCGAACATCTGGGCCATGCTGCATTCAATGTCATTCACCAAACTCGCTGACGGTCCCGTTGGATCGTCGACCGCTGCGACCTCGATGGCGGGCGAGGGCGGCCGTGCGGGGACCGGCAATCCGGCGACCTCGGTTATCACCAAGGTCAAGCCGAAGACGAAACGGCCGAATCTGTATCGCGTTCTGATTCTGAACGACGACTACACGCCGATGGAGTTCGTCGTTCACGTCCTGGAGAAGTTTTTCCAGATGGATGTTGAGGCGGCGACCCAGGTGATGTTGCATGTTCATCATCACGGCATCGGGGAGTGCGGCGTTTTCACCTATGAGATCGCCGAGACCAAGGTGACGCAGGTGATGGACTTCGCGCGCAAGCACCAGCATCCTCTGCAGTGCGTGATGGAAAAGAAGTAAGCGAGGTGGATTGCTGAACTCGGAACGGCTTTTGCATCGGAATTTGTCGGCGGGTTTTCCCGGACTTGCTGGGTGTGCTGCCCTGCGCGGAAGGAACGGGTCTTTCGCAGCCGGGTTTGGGCACTATATGTCGAAAAGGTTGTTGTTGCGCGACGTAGCGGCGGCGATCATGATGAGCCGGGGGCACAGAGGACGAGATGCCGACATTTTCCCAGAGTCTTGAGCAATCCCTCCACCGCGCGCTCGCGATCGCCAACGAGCGACACCATCAATACGCGACGCTCGAGCATCTGTTGCTCTCGCTGGTCGACGATTCCGACGCCGCCGCGGTGATGCGGGCTTGCAGCGTCGACCTCGATAAGCTCCGCGCCAGCCTCGTCAACTATCTCGAGACCGAATTCGAGAACCTCATCACCGATGGGTCGGAAGACGCCAAGCCGACCGCCGGGTTCCAGCGTGTGATCCAGCGCGCGGTAATTCATGTGCAGTCGTCCGGCCGCGAAGAGGTGACCGGCGCCAACGTGCTGATCGCGATCTTCGCCGAACGCGAGAGCCATGCCGCGTATTTCCTGCAGGAGCAGGACATGACGCGCTACGACGCGGTCAACTACATCAGCCATGGCATCGCCAAGCGGCCCGGTGTGTCCGAGGCGCGGCCGGTGCGCGGCGTCGACGAAGAGACCGAGACCAAGAGCGGCGAGGACTCCAAGAAGAAGGGAGACGCGCTCGAGACCTATTGCGTCAACCTGAACAAGAAGGCGCGCGACGGCAAGATCGATCCGGTGATCGGCCGCAATGCCGAGATCAACCGCGCGATTCAGGTGCTGTGCCGCCGGCAGAAGAACAACCCGCTGTTCGTCGGCGAAGCTGGCGTCGGCAAGACCGCGATCGCCGAGGGCCTCGCCAAGCGTATCGTCGACAGCGAAGTGCCGGAAGTGCTCGCGGCGGCGACGGTGTTCTCGCTCGACATGGGCACGCTGCTCGCCGGCACGCGCTATCGCGGCGACTTCGAGGAGCGCCTGAAGCAGGTGCTCAAGGAGCTCGAAGCGCATCCCAACGCGATTCTGTTCATCGACGAGATCCACACCGTGATCGGCGCTGGCGCGACCTCCGGCGGCGCGATGGATGCCTCGAATTTGCTCAAGCCTGCCTTGGCTTCGGGCACGATCCGCTGCATGGGCTCGACGACCTATAAGGAATACCGTCAGCACTTCGAGAAGGATCGCGCGCTTGTGCGCCGGTTCCAGAAGATCGACGTCAACGAGCCGACGGTGGCGGATGCGATCGCGATCCTGAAGGGGCTGAAGCCCTATTTCGAGGACTATCACAAGCTCAAATACACCAACGAGGCGATCGAATCCGCGGTCGAGCTTTCGTCGCGCTACATCCATGACCGGAAATTGCCGGACAAGGCGATCGACGTGATCGATGAATCCGGCGCGGCGCAGATGCTGGTGGCGGAGAACAAGCGCAAGAAGACGATCGGCATCAAGGAAATCGAGGCCACCGTCGCGACCATGGCTCGGATCCCGCCGAAGAGCGTGTCGAAGGACGACGCCGAGGTGCTGATGCATCTCGAGCAGACCCTGAAGCGCGTCGTGTTCGGCCAGGACAAGGCGATCGAATCGCTCGCCGCGTCGATCAAGCTCGCCCGCGCCGGACTGCGGGAACCGGAGAAGCCGATCGGCTGCTATCTGTTCTCGGGTCCGACCGGCGTCGGCAAGACCGAAGTCGCCAAGCAATTGGCGCTGACGCTCGGCGTCGAGCTGCTGCGCTTCGACATGTCGGAATACATGGAACGCCACACCGTCTCGCGGCTGATCGGCGCGCCGCCCGGCTATGTCGGCTTCGATCAGGGCGGCCTTTTGACCGACGGCGTCGACCAGCATCCGCATTGCGTCGTGCTGCTCGACGAAATCGAGAAGGCCCATCCCGATCTGTATAACGTGCTGCTGCAGATCATGGATCACGGCCGGCTGACCGATCACAACGGCAAGCAGGTCAACTTCCGCAACGTCATCCTGATCATGACGACGAACGCGGGCGCGGCCGATCTGGCCCGGCAGGCGTTCGGCTTCACCCGCAACAAGCGGGAAGGCGACGACCATGAGGCGATCAACCGGCAGTTCGCTCCGGAATTCCGCAACCGGCTCGACGCGATCGTGTCGTTCGCGCATCTTAATGCCGACGTCATCGGCATGGTTGTCGAGAAGTTCGTGCTGCAGCTCGAGGCTCAGCTCGCCGATCGCGACGTGACGATTGAGCTGTCCGATGCCGCCAAGGCGTGGCTGGTTCAGCACGGCTATGACGAGCAGATGGGGGCGCGGCCGATGGCGCGCGTGATCCAGGAACACATCAAGAAGCCGCTCGCCGACGAGGTGCTGTTCGGTCAGCTCAAGGGCGGCGGCCATGTCCGGGTCGTGCTGGTCAAGGACGAGGCGGTCGCCGGCGTCGAGCTGGAGAAGATCGCCTTCGAGTTCCTCGATGGCCCGGTGACGCCCAAGCCGGAGAAGCTGCCCAACGCCAAAAAGCGCGGCGGCGCAGCGCGGAAACCGAAGTCAGGCCCGAAGGGTTCGGCAAAGGATCCGCTGGTCAAGGCCTGAACGGACGCGTGACAATTGAATGAGGCCGGCGAGCGATCGCCGGCCTTTTCAATTGGCGGGAGTCGTCCTCTTGAGCTGCGAGCGCAGCGAGCCTCGAAGGATGCGGCTCAACGGGCCTCATCCGGATAAGGTTGAGACCCGTGGAGCGGGTTGCCGACGACGGCTTCGATTATTTGGGAGCAGGCGGTGCTGCCGCCGGCAGCTGGACGCCGTCGGGCGCGATCATCGCCCAGCCATAGGCCTTCAGTTTGCCGCGGCCGAGCGGTAGCACCATGGTGCCAAACAGCGGCGCGGCCGCTCCGAGCGCGCTGCGATACGGTGCCGGTATTTCATCGGTCCGTGCGAATTCGTCGGTCGACCACACCACCAGTGTGCCGGATTGTTTCAGCCGGTCAGGCGTGATCCACGGGCTCTTGGCGAAATCCGCGTCGATGAACACCGACGGCCGCGGCGACGCGGTGAGCGCGACGAATCCGGCCTGCCGGGTGCTTCCGGTGACGATGTCGAGCGGCCTGGTGGTGCGGCTCTTCCAGACGGCCTGCATCGCATTCGACAGCGCTCGCGCGGGGTAGAGCTCGGTCGGCAGCGGGCCGCTGCCATAGGCTTTCGAATAGATCGATGCGGTGGCGCCGAACGGCACGCCGATCAGGACCAGCAGCCACACCACCACCGCGAGGCGCGGCGCGCGCAGCACGATTTGCGGTGGCAGCAGCAGGACGAGCGCAAGACCCGACAACGCCACCAGCGCGCTGCCGGTGTAGGCGCCGATCGTGAACCATCCGACCACGCTGCCGGCCGCAACCAGCAGCGATGGCACAAAGGCGGCGGCGAGGATCAGCGAGCGATCGAACCCGGTCGGCGCCTCGAGCTGGAGGACGGCGGGTTCGCCTTGCAGCGGGACCCGCGGTAGCATCGCCAGCACCGCCACCAGGATCAAACCGAGGTGCAAGCCCGCTTGGCCGAATACGAAGGCAAAGGCCGTCGCGATCCGCGACAAGAGATCGGACGCATGAACCACGGGCGTGAGAGTTCCTGCCGCGTTCATCTGCGCCAGCCACATCAGATGCGGCAACAGCACGACGAAGCAGGCCAACGCCGCGATCGCGGGGCCGGCGGTGAGCAGATGGCGGCGGCCCTCGCGCGTCAGCAACAAATGTCCGATGAGGACCAGCATCAAAGCGAAACCGGCGTGGTTCGCGTTCGCCAGGAGCGCGCAGACGATTCCGAGCCCGACCCAGCTCCAGCGCGCCTGGCCCAGCACCGCTTTGCGATACAGTGCCACTGCCGCGACCACGAGTGGCAGGCTGGCGATCGCCGGATCAAAGGCGGTGACCTGCGGGCCGAAACAGCCGATCAGGATAGTCAGCGCCACCGCCAGCGTCGCGCCGCTATGACCGACGATGCCGGCGCCGAGCCGCCACACCAGAACCAGCGCCGCCAGCGCCGAGCCGATCGACAGGACGAGTTGCGAGCCGTCCCAGCGGCCGGTCAGCAGTGCGGCGATCTCGGTCAGCCACGGCGCGAGCGGCGGATACTTCCAGTATCCGGCCTCCAGTTCCTTGCCGAACAGCGCCATCTCGTAGCTGACGGCAGGCAGGCTCGGGAAGCTGATTGCGGCTGCGAACCACAGCCCGCCATAGATGCCGAGAATCCACAGCAACAGCCGCCGCGGCTCGTTGCGTAGGATCTGCAGCACGGTGTCGCAGGCGCTGAGCAACAGACCGGGAGGCGCTGCGGCGACCGGTTTGGCGGCTGGACTGTTCGGCGTCGGCAGCGCGGCCGGTTGGCGGGGGGCTGATTTGTATTGCGCGGGCTTCGGCGGCGGAGCGGAGCGCTTGTGACCGACGGGAGCAGGGCGGACCGGCGCGCGCTCGGCCTTGTTCGCAGCAGCCGGCGGCGGTGCAGCAGCAGGCGCAGGCGCAACGGCGGTATCGCCGGGCGCGGCTGGGGCTGCGGCGTCGGAAGAAGCTGGCATTGCCGCCGGACTGGCGGCCGAGACCGCTTGGCTCCTGCCGCCCTGATGCTTCTTCTTCGGTCGACGGTTCTTGGGCTGCTTGCGCTTGATGGTGCGTCGTCCTCTGCAGATCGGCGGCGCAGCCATAACCGCGCGCCGGATCGTGGGATCAGGACCGACGTTTTAATCCATCCGGCCGGTGAGGCAATTGCCGGAAAGGTGAGTTGCGCATAACGGAGTACTGCGGCGGATCGGCGCGCCGCTCAGGACTCGCCGAGCAGCACCTTGATCTTGCGCTGCAGCTCGCGCTTGGTCTTCTCGCTCTTGCGCAGGCGCTCGCTGAGCTGGCTGGCATCGGTCGTTTCGCTGAAAGCCAATCCAACCGTGTTGCCGCGGCGCCAGACGATCTTCGACGGATAGGTGCGCGCCTTCTTGGCGACGGTCAGCGCGATCTGGTCCGAGAGTCCCGCGGCGGTGCCGAATTCGATCGTGGCGCCGTTGTCCGAGATGTTCCGAACGACGCAGTCGCGGGTCGAGCCGCGCTCGTTGATCGCGGCGACGCCGCCATAAACCACCTTGTCCCGCCGGGATTTCCGCCGATCGTCCATCGAGCACTCCACGCGTGAGTGGCGTGATTGTAGGCGGCTTCGGCCTCGGCGGTAGCGCGTTGCTCGACTGATCGTCGATTAACCTGAATCGATCATGTGCGCGATCCGCTATGCGACGCTGTCGCGGATGGCGCGGGCGCGCTCCTTCTGGGCCTCGAAATCGCGGCGTCGCCGCTGCAGTTCGTCGGCGCTGATGGCGGCGACGTTGTTGTAGTCGCGCTTCCACGCGGCGTCGGTGCGCCAGCGCAGTGGCGATTGCACGGTGGTCTGCGGCCCAGGCGCGCGCTCCAGCACCCGCAGCGCCAGCTCGAGTGTGAACGCCTGGGAGGCGTCGTCGTGCGGCTTGCCGGCGGAATTGCCGAGCGGGAAATCGCTGAACAGGAACCGCGGCACGGCGGCGTGCTCGACGATGTCTTTCGCGCACCCCATCACCACGGTCGAGACGCCGTGGGCCTCGAGATGCCGCGCGACCAGCGACACGGTCTGGTGACAGACCGGACAATTGGGCACCAACACCGCAGCGTCGACGTTATCGGCACGGCAGCGCGCCAGGATCTCGGGGGCGTCGGTGTCGGTCGTGACGCGGTGGCTGCGATTGGTCGGCGCGCCGAAGAACCGCGGCGCGACGTCGCCGATTGCGCCCTCGCGCGCCAGCCGCCGCAATTGCGGCAGCGGAAACCAGCTGCCGCTGTCGGTCGCGGTGGTGTGGGTGCGGTCATAGGCAATGTGGGAAATGCGCAGATCGTGATCCTGCGAGGTATCGCCGTCATAGACCTGATAGAACTTGGCGCCGCCATTATATGCCGCGCCGGGGCCCTGGTCGCCTTTCGCCGGATCGAACGGAACGGCGGTTGTGATGAGCGCGACGCGCGCCTGCGCCAGCGGCTTCGTCAGCGGCCGGAACGGCGCTGCGACATCATGCGCCCAGCGATAGGGAACGTCGTAGCCGATCGCCTGATAATAAGCGCGGGTCCGCGCCATGTAGGGGATCGGAACGTCGTCCTCGGACGCAAAGCCGGTGGGCGCGCGGGTCTCGGCCATATTGCGGTCCCGGTTGAAGGGAGGATGCAAATTGCTAGCGCGTTGGCGGAGCGTGTCAACAACCCCGGCCATGACGATCGGGAGAACGGCGTGACGACTGGATCAGTCGACAATACGCTGCTCCGCGCAGCGCTCGTGGCCATGCTCGTGCTGATCGCGCCGGCCGCTGCGCGCGCCGAGGACGCGCCGCCCGCGAAGCAGGACGACGCCACCCAGAGCAAACCCGAACCGCAAGCGAAGCCGGACCAAGCGCCTGCGAGGCCGGATAGCTCCGCTCCTGCAGAGAAGCCCGCCGACAAGCCCACCGATCAGGCGGCCGAGAAGCCTGCGGATCGGGACACGCGCGAGTCGATTTGCCTGATGATCGAGTCGGCGGCGAAGGCGCACGATTTGCCGCTCGAATTCTTCGCCCGTGTGATCTGGCAGGAGAGCCGGTTTCAACCCGACGCGGTCGGGCCGGTGACGCGCAGCGGCAAGCGTGCGCTGGGCATCGCACAATTCATGCCGGGCACCGCGAGCGAGCGCAGCCTGCTCGATCCGTTCGACCCGGTGCAGGCGCTGCCGAAATCAGCCGAGTTTCTCCGTGAGTTGCGCGGCCAGTTCGGCAATCTCGGGCTGGCGGCGGCGGCCTATAATGCCGGTCCGCGCCGGGTGCAGGAATGGATTGCCGGCACCGGTCCGATGCCGCAGCAGACCCGCTCTTATGTGTATGCGATCACCGGAACCTCGGTGGATGATTGGGCTGCGGCGGGCCGTCAGGCGAAGCCGCCGGAGACCAGAGCGGATAGCGACTGCCGAACGCTGATGGCGCTGCTGCGGCGCGCGCCGAATCCGTTCGTGGCGCAGCTCGAGCAGCGGGTGAAGCTCGGCGCCGACAAGCCCTGGGGCGTGCAACTCGCGGCCGGCTTCAATCGCGATCGGGCTCTGGCGATGTATGCGCGGGCGATGTCGCGGTTAAGCGCGGTGATCGGCGACCAGGATCCGAGCCTGTCGAGTTCGGTGTTCCGCAGCCGTGGGACGCGGCCGTTCTATCGCGTGCGGATCGGCGCCGAGACGCGCCCCGAGGCGAACGTGTTGTGCGACAAGATCCGCCGCGCCGGCAGCGCCTGTCTGGTGTTGCGCAATCGCGGCTGAGCCGTCCGGGCGACGGATCAGAATTCGGATCGTAGTTGTGCCAGCCGGGCGCGCAATTGCGCATTCACGCGCTCGGTCGCGCGGATGCGAAGGGCTAAGTCGAGCGGCAGCTCGGATCCCTGCCGTCGCGGCGCATCAAGCCAAAGACCGGCGCTGTTTTTCCGTCGCCAGACGATGCGACCGAAATATGAAACGCCTTGGTGGGTGATGCTCAGATCGACGCGGTCCGACACGGCGGCCGGATTGCCGAGCTCGATCTGGGCGCCCTCCGCCGACAGATTGCGGACGATACAATCGATCGTCGCCGTTCGGGCATGAAACGCAAGCCGTCCCCCATAATAGACACGTCGCCGTAAACCGCTGCGCCGTTCCAGCATCGTCAGTCTCCTCGCGATGGTTGTAGATTGCTATCAGAGGTAGTGGCGCGGCCGAAATTCGACTGACGGTCAACCGATTGTTAAGGTAAACGGGCTGCGCGAACGCGACGGGATTCGCCGCGCGATGGCCAAGAAGGTGTTGCAGTCCGGATGGCGCTTCCTCCCCACGATGCCCCGCGCTGGCAGAGCCCGACACGCGCCTATCTGCAGGGCCTGCGCGCTGTCGCCAGCTCGGTGTTGTCGATGGTGCTGTTCGCAACCTTCATCGGCATCGGTGCGCTCGCGCACGACAGCGGCTTCAGCCTCGGCTGGCTGCTGCTCAGCACGTTGCTGGTGTGGGCGGGCCCGGCGCAGATCATCCTGATCTCGACGCTCGGCTCCGGCGCCACCGTGTTGCAGGCGGCGATCGCGGTGACCGTCAGCGCGATCCGGCTGTTTCCGATGGTGGTGTCGGTGTTGCCGATGCTGCGCACGTCGGACACCAAACTGCGTCATCTGGTGCTGCCGGCGCATTTCGTCGCGGTAACGATGTGGGTCGAGTGCTTCCGGCTGCTGCCGCAAGTGCCGCGCGAGCGGCGGATCGCGTTCGCCAACGGGCTCGGCACCGGACTCATCTCGGTGTGCATGATCGCCAATGTGATCGGCTACGCGCTCGCCGCCAATCTGCCGAAGCTGTTCGGCGCGGCGGTGCTGCTGCTGACGCCGCTGGCGTTTCTCTTGTCCACCGCGCGCAACTGTCGCGAGATCGCGGACGTCGTCGCGCTCGGACTTGGCCTCGCTTTGTTTCCGCTGGTGGCGCTGTTCAACACCGGCGTCGATGTTCTGATCAGCGGCGTCTCGGCCGGCACCATCGCCTATGGCGTCCATCGCTTCCGGCAGAGGCGCGCATGAGCGGCTTCATCGGTGAATGGCAGGCGCTGGTCGTGCTGGTGCTGGCGGGATTTCTGCCCAACGAGATCTGGCGGATGCTCGGGCTGTGGCTCGGCGGGGGCATCGACGAAGGCTCCGAGCTGCTGATCTGGGTGCGCGCGGTCGCCACCGCGATCCTCGCCGGCGTCATCGCGCAGATTCTGGTACTGCCGCCGGGCGCGCTGGCGAGCGTGCCGGCGCTGCTGCGCTACGGCGCAGTGGCGGCCGGACTGCTTGCCTTCATCGCGGTCAGGCGTTCGATCCTGATCGGCGTGATCGCTGGCGAGGCGGTGCTGATCGCCGGGCAATGGTGGCTGGGCTGAGTTCACCTTTTGCTGTGGTTGCCAGACGGCTCCATCCGGTTAGGTTGGGTCGATTTCGACGCCAAATCCGGGGAATGGGCATGACCGCCACCGATGACATCCGCGAAGGTGAAGTCACCGTCACGCCGCCGCCGCCGACCGATGCGGGACTGGTCTTCATCGGCCGGATCCGGACGCCCTGGACCTCGCGTGGCGAGACGCCGCGGCAGGGTAGTCTCGACGGTCCGGTGTGCCGGCTTGAGATTTTCGAGCCGTGGACGCAGGCGCTGCTCGGGCTCGAAAAATTCACCCAGCTTCAAGTGGTGTACTGGCTGCATCAGGCGCGGCGCGATCTGGTGATCCAGCGCGGCCACGGCCACGACGGACCGCGCGGCACCTTTGCGTTGCGCTCGCCGCTGCGGCCGAATCCGATCGGCATCTCGGCAGCCGCTCTGGTCGGGATCGAGGGATCGACGGTGCTTGTCCGGGGGCTGGATTGCCTCGACCAAACCCCGCTGATCGATCTCAAACCGGACCGTTGTGTACATTCGATGGTGAAGTAGCCAGCGGCCTCACGCCGTCTGCAACGCCGCAATGAGTTTCTCGGCGTGGCGCTCCAGGACATCGGTTTCTTCCCGGCGGCTCGCCGGCGGCAGCAGCGGCACGCCGTCGTGGCGCGGCATCACGTGCATGTGCAGGTGATAGACCACCTGACCGGCGGCGGGCTCGCTGAACTGCTGCACCACGATGCCGTCTGCCTTGAAGGCCTGCATCGCCGCGTGGGCGATCTTGTGCGCGCCGCGCGCCACATGGGCGAAGTCTTCCGCAGAGATGTCGAGGATGTTGCGCGCCGGGGCCTTCGGGATCACCAGCGTGTGACCCGGCGCCCGCGGCATGATGTCGAGGAAGGCCAGCACGTGGTCGTCTTCGTAGACCTTGTGGCAGGAGAACTCGCCACGCAGGATCTTGGCGAAGATGTTGTTCGGATCGTAGGCGGTCATGGCGGCTCCAGAGTTGCGCCGGGACTTTCGCTGCGGCGCGCGAACCGGTCAAGCCGGATCGGCGGCGTCGCTCTTGCGGAACGGGCCGGCTTCCGTCAGTTCGCGGCCCATCTCGTCGACATACATGCGTTCGCGCTTGAGATAATCCGCGATGGCGCGGCGCAGCGCGGGATCGGCGATGTAATGCGCGGAGTAGGTGGTCTGCGGCAGGTAGCCGCGCGCAATCTTGTGCTCGCCCTGCGCGCCGGCCTCGACGGTCGCAAGGCAGCGGGCGATCGCGAACTCGATCGCCTGATAATAGCACACCTCGAAATGCAGAAACGGGTGATGCTCGATCGCGCCCCAGTGCCGTCCGAACAGCGTGTCGCCGCCGATGAAGTTGATCGCGCCGGCGATCCAGCGGCCGTTGCGCTTCGCCATCACGAGCAGCACGTCGTCGGCCATGCTTTCGCCGATCAGCGAATAGAACGCCCGGGTGAGATAGGGGCGGCCCCATTTGCGTGAGCCGGTCTCGATGTAGAATTCGAAGAACGCGTCCCAGGCGTCTTCGGTGATGTCGCGGCCGGTCAGGCAGTGGATGCTGATGCCATTGAGGGTCGCGTCGCGGCGCTCGCGCTTGATCGCCTTGCGATGCCGCGAGGCGAGGGTGGCGAGGAAATCGTCGAAGCTGTGGTAGCCGGCATTGTGCCAGTGGAATTGCTGGTCGGTCCGCTGCAGGAAACCTTGCGCGGCGAGGAAGCGCCACTCGCTTTCGCGAGCGAATGTGACATGCGCCGACGACGCTTTGCTCAGCCCGCACAGCGCCACCAGCCCGCCCGACAGCGCCATGGCCACCTGATCGGCGTCGCCGCCCTCGCGGATCAGGAGCCGCGGGCCGGTCGCCGGCGTAAACGGGACCGAGACCTGCAGCTTCGGATAGTAGCTGCCGCCGGCGCGCTGATAGGCGTCGGCCCAGCCGCGGTCGAACACGTACTCACCTTGGGAATGCGATTTGAGGTAGCACGGTACGATTCCGACGGTCTCTCCCTCCCGTTTTGCAACGAGATGCCTTGGCCCCCAACCGGTTCGCGCGCAAGCTGAATGCGATCTCTCAAGTGCGGAGAAAAACGCGTGCGACATGAATGGATTATAGGCCGTTCTGGAAGTCGTACAGGAGCTGGCTGAAGCTGCGGATGAGGGTGGCTCGGGCGCCAGCGCAGCGCGCGCGCAGGCATCCCAATCGGCGGCGGCGATGGCGTCGACCGAGGGGACGGCTTCGAGAACGATGTCGGATAAGCTGGTCAATCAGCCAGACCGGTCGCTGGGGCGATCAATGCAGGTGAGCGTCATTCTCAGAGATTGTGCATTTCCGGAGCAAGCCGCAAGGGCGTCGGAGCATCAAGGTTCCGGAACGAATCCTTCGAAGATCATCTGGTCGGCATGACGCGCGGCGCGGGTGCGCTGCTCTGGCGTTCGCACCGTCCAGGCCAGCAGCGCACAGCCGAAGACATTGCGCGCGATCCACGGCGGAGGGGCAGGGAGATCGTCGACACGATAGGCGACGAAATGCGGCTGCGTGCGCAGCCCGTGGCGCAGCGCGAGCATCGGGTTGCGCTGGGCCTCGTTGAGCTTGGCCCAATAGGCGTCGTCGTAGCTGCGTTCGGCGGTGATGCCGCGGACCAGGTTCGGGGCGAGCTGGCGCAACGCCAGCACCTGGTCTGGGTCGAACGACATGGCGGCGGCCGGGCCGCGATAGGACGCGAGCACCTGCGTCAGTCGCGAGGCGAGCTTTCGGTCGCCGTCAAAATGGCTCTTCAGCTCGATCACCAGCGGCACCCGGCCGCCGACCAGATCGCAGAGATCGCCCAGCGTCATCATGCGCTCGGCGGTGTCGTTGAACCGGACCTGCCTGAGCTCGGCCGCCGTCAGATCGAGCAGGGCGGCGCTGCCTTGATTGAGCCGACCGAGCGTGTCGTCATGATGCACCATCGCCTCGCCGTCGGCGGTGAGCTGGATGTCCACCTCGATGGCGAAGTTGCCGGCGACCGCGGCGCTGATCGCCGCCGGCATGTTCTCGATCACGCCGCGGGCGCGGTCATGCAATCCGCGATGCGCGATCGGACGAGCCGTCAGCCAGTCGGGAGCGCGCATCGCTGTCGGTCCGGATCAGGCGACTTCGAACAGGCCCTCGACCTCGACGGCGGCGTCGGCCGGCAGCGAGGCGACGCCGATCGTGGTCCGGGCGTGGCGGCCCTTGTCGCCGAACGCGGCGACCATCAGGTCGGACGCGCCGTTCATCACCTTCGGACCGTCGATGAAATCCGGCGTCGAGTTGATGAAGCCACCGAGGCGGACCACGCGCACCACCTTGTCGAGATCGCCGAGCGCGGCCTTGAGCTGCGCCAGCAGATTGATCGCGCAGCCGCGCGCCGCAGCGTTACCCTGTTCGATGCTGACGCCCGCGCCGAGCTTGCCCTTGGCGATCAGCTTGCCTTCGCCGTCGAAGCAAATCTGACCGGACACCACCAGCAAATTTCCGGTGCGCACGAAGCCGACGTAATTCGCGACCGGGCTGGTGGGTTCGGGCAGGACGATTCCCTGCGCGGTGAGTTTCTGCTCGATCACTCCGGTCATAGCGGTCCCCGATTTCTGTTCGTCAGATGTTCTGTTCGTCGCATCCCCAGGCGGCAACGCCTCCGGGCTGGACCTGTTTGGCCGATTGCGCCGGGTCTTGCAAGCAAGGCGCGCCCCAAGCAAATCGCGCGGCACCGGTCTTGATCCGGGCGGCCAGCTCGATCGCCGGATCAGGCAAGTTTGAACCAAATGCTCCGCGATTTCACCGCAATCGGGTGTTCCATCGATCAGCGCCGTTGCGGCGCGACAGCACGCTTACTATCCTCAACTGTCCGGTTTCAAGGAGACGACATGCGCATGACACGACACACGAGCCTCCGCCTGGGTGCGTTGGCGATGACGATGGTCGGCGCCGGCGCGTTGGGCGGAACGCCCGCGATCGCCAGTCCCAACGTCGCCTTCCTGCCGCATCAGGCGCTGTACGACCTCAGCCTGCTGAAGACGCGCAACAACGCCTCGGTCAACACCGTCCGCGGCCGCATCCTGTACAATTTCTCCGGCAATGCCTGCGAGGGCTATACCTCGGACTTCCGCCAGGTCTCCGAGATCGAGAGCGGCGAGGGCAAGAACACGCTGAGCGACCTGCGCTCGTCGAGCTGGGAGGACGCCGCCGGCAAGAGCTATCGCTTCAAGATCGATACCAAGATGAACGACTCCGATCCGACCGACGTCGACGGCGTCGCGGAGCGGACCGGAGACACCATCACCGTCAAGCTGAAGCAGCCGGTGCAAAAGACCTTCACGCTCGACGGCAAGACGGTGTTTCCGACCGAGCAGATCGAACGCATCATCGCCGCGGCGCGCGACGGCAAGACGTTGCTCGAGCTGCAGGTCTATGACGGCTCGGACAATGGCGAGAAGGTCTACAACACGCTGACCGTGATCGGGCAGGCGATCCCCGGCGACCGCGCCGGATCTCCGCCGGACCCGTCGACTTCCGACGCCGCTATGAAGCCGCTGACGCGATGGCCGGTGACGGTGAGCTACTACGATCATGAAGCCAAGGCAAATTCCGGTGAGCAGACGCCTGTCTATGCGATGTCGTTCGAGCTCTACGAGAACGGCGTGTCCCGCTCGCTGGTGCTCGACTACAATGATTTCGTCCTGGCCGGCGCGCTGGGCAAGTTCGATGTCAAATCGAACAAGCCGTGTAAGTAGGGTGGGCGCAGCCGTGCGATGAGCGCGGAGGAAGCCGTCACCGCTGAGGCGCGGCGAAGCCGCGTCTCCAAGGGCGAAGGCGGTTTCCCGGCCCGTCCTTCGAGCCTCGCTGCGCGAGCGCCTCAGGACGACGCAGACCTTGTGGCCATGATGAGTTCGAACTAACTCCGCGGCTTGTCCGGTCCGTTATAGGCGAGGCCGCGGATCACCGCGGCGTCACCGAACTTCTTGCGCAGATCGTCGATCGCGCGCTCGGCGGTCGCGGCGCGGGCATCCAGCATGTCGGCCTCGTCGGCCTGTGCCTGTTCGGTCAGCGCGCTGACGCCGGTACCGATCAGGCGGAAGGCGGTGCCGTCGATTTCCTTGACCAGCATCTCGCGCGACACCGCGAAAATGCGATTAGCGAGCTGGGTCGGCGCGTGAATCGTCTGCGAGCGGGTGCGCTGGCGAAAGTCGCTCGACTTCAGTTTCAACGTGATGGTCGAACCGGCGAGGCCGGCGCTTTTCAGCCGCGACGATACCTTGTCCGACAGTCGCCACAGGATCCGTTCCAGCGTCTCCAGATCGCGGATGTCGGTCTCGAAGGTGGTTTCATTGGAGATCGACTTGGCGCCGCGATCCGGCACGACCTTGCGATTGTCGATGCCGCGGGCGAGCCGCCACAGTCGCCGTCCTTCGTCGCCGAACTGCCGCATCAGGTCGATCTCGTCGGCTTTCTGCAGATCGGCGATGGTGCGGAAGCCGTACTGAGCGACCCGAGCCGCCGTCGCGGGGCCGACGCCGAAGATGAAGCTCACGGGGCGGGGCCCCAGCATCGCTTTCGCATCGTCCTGATCGAGCGTGGCGAAACCGCGCGGCTTGTCGAGGTCGGAGGCGATCTTGGCGAGGAATTTGTTGCACGACAGGCCCACCGACACGGTGATGCCGATGTCGCGTTCGATGTCGCGGGCGAACCGCGCCAATACCTTGGCGGCGATCGCGCCGTGCATCCGCTCGGTGCCGGACAGATCGAGAAACGCCTCATCGATCGACAGCGGCTCGACCAGCGGCGTGAGTTGCAGCATCGCCTGGCGGACCTCGCGGCCGACGCGGACGTATTTCGCCATGTCGGGGCGCACGACAGCCGCCGAAGGGCACAGCGCCAGCGCCTTGAACATCGGCATCGCCGAGCGCACGCCGAAGGTGCGCGCGATGTAGCAGGCGGCCGAAACAACGCCGCGCCTGCCGCCGCCGATGATCACCGGCCGGTCGGCGAGGTCGGGATTATCGCGCTTCTCGACTGTCGCGTAGAACGCATCGCAGTCGATATGCGCGAGCGTCAGCGTCGACAGCGCGCGATGGCGGAGCAGTCGCGGAGAGCCGCACGCGCTGCAGCGCCGCGCGTCCGCCCCGAGATCGGTGAGGCAGTCGCGACAGAAGCACAGCGGCCCGGGCGGCCCCGCTTCACTCACGGCGTATCGCTCTCCCACGGCGTATCCTCGAGCACCTGCAAAGCGGCCGCGACATTGGTCGGGTCGAGGCCGGCCGAGGTCGCGAACGCCTTCACGGTTGCGTCATCGCGCATGATGAAGTTCAGCACACTGATCAGAAACTGCGGGTCGGCGGCCGACTGCCGCAGCGTCTCCGGGCCGATCCCGGTCTCGGCGAGGAACAGGCCCAGCCGCTCGGGGTCCGACGCGATGAAGGAAAGCGCCTGAATCGCCACGATTTCAGAAACTTGTCGGGCATTGTGAACACGTTTGGGCATCGGTGGTGTTTGCCTTTCCGTAACTTCTAGTCTCTATTTTAATCAATCATGCCCGAGTCTTGCATGGTCAAGTCTTGCGGATTGTCGAACAGCAGCGCTGGTCGTAGACGCGGGCACTCTCGTATCAGGATTGGAGGGCGGGATGGCCAAAACCGTCCTGATCGTCGAGGATAACGAGCTCAACATGAAGCTCTTCCGCGATTTGCTGGAAGCCCATGGCTACCAGACGGCGGGAACGAGCAATGGTTATGAAGCGCTCGACCTCGTTCGCAAACTGCATCCTGATCTGATCCTGATGGACATCCAGCTGCCACAGGTATCTGGTCTGGATGTCACCCGCTGGATCAAGGACGACCCGGAACTGCGTCACATCCCGGTGGTGGCGGTGACGGCGTTCGCGATGAAGGGCGATGAGGAACGCATCCGCGAAGGTGGCTGCGAGGCCTATTTGTCGAAGCCGATTTCGGTGGGCAAGTTCATCGAAACCGTGCGCCGTTTCATCGGGTAGGAGCAGGCGATGTCCGCACGGATCCTGGTGGTCGACGACATTCCCGCCAACGTCAGGCTGCTCGAAGCGCGGCTGTCGGCGGAGTACTTCGATGTCGTGACCGCGTCCAATGGCGCGCAGGCGCTCGAGATCTGCGCGCGCGCGGAATGCGACATCGTGCTGCTGGACGTGATGATGCCGGACATGGACGGCTTCGAGGTCTGCCGGCGGCTGAAGGCCAATCCGAAGACGCATTTCATCCCTGTGGTGATGGTGACGGCGCTCGACAGCCCCGCCGATCGGGTGCGCGGGCTCGAGGCCGGCGCCGACGACTTCCTCACCAAGCCGGTGTCGGACGTGGTGCTGATCGCCCGCGTGCGCTCGCTGACTCGCCTGAAGATGATGACCGACGAACTGCGGATGCGCGCGATCACCTCGCTCGAGATCGGCATGCAGGCGCCGGAGCGCGAGGCGGTGTCCGATCAGGGTAAAGGCGGGCGCATCCTGCTGGTCGACGACCGGCCGTCGTCCTACGAGCGGCTGGCGCCGCTGCTCGCCGCCGAACACGACATCGACGTTGAAGCCAATCCGTCCGAGGCACTGTTTCACGCGGCCGAGGGCAATTACGATCTGTTGATCGTTTCGCTCGGTCTGGAAGATTTCGATGGGCTGCGACTGTGCAGCCAGGCGCGATCGCTCGAGCGCACCCGACACGTGCCGATTCTCGCGATCGCCGATGCCGAGAACAACGCGCGGCTGCTGCGCGGACTGGAAATCGGCGTCAACGACTATCTGCTGCGGCCGGTCGACAAGAACGAACTGCTGGCGCGCGCGCGCACGCAGATTCGCCGTCGGCGCTATACCGATCATCTGCGCGACAACGTGCAGCATTCGATCGAGATGGCGATCACTGATGGCCTGACCGGGCTACATAATCGCCGCTATATGGAAAGCCATCTCGCGACGCTCGCCGAGCAGGCGGGCGCTCGCGGCAAGCCATTGGCGCTGATGATCCTCGACATCGACTTCTTCAAGTCGATCAATGACAGCTACGGCCACGACGCCGGCGACGACGTGCTGCGCGAATTCGCGACGCGCATCCGCAAGTCGATCCGCGGCATCGACCTCGCCTGCCGCTACGGCGGCGAGGAGTTCGTCATCGTGATGCCGGAGACCGATCTGCACGTTGCGCAGATGGTGGCGGAGCGGCTGCGGCGGGCGATCGCCGGCGAGCCGTTCGCCATCGAGAAGGGCGCCAAGCGGATCGAGGTCACGATCTCGATCGGGCTGTCGACGCTGGAGCGCAAAGGCGAACCGGTCCGCGATCTGCTGAAGCGCGCCGACACCGCTTTGTATCGCGCCAAGCACGACGGTCGCAATCGCGTGGTTGCGGCGGCGGCGTGAGCCGCGGCACCTGCACGACTTCACACAAACGCACAGCCGTCATCCCCGCGAAGGCGGGGATCCAGGACGCCGCAGCTTTGCGATCGACCGTGGCGCTCTTGGAATACTGGGTCGCCCGCTTTCGCGGGCGATGACGGCTTCTATCTGCTGAGGCTTCCACGATCACGCGACGCAAAAGCAAACGGGGCCCGAAGGCCCCGCAAAACTCTATCCGTAAGCCGCTTCGGGCTTACTTGATCTTGGCTTCCTTGAACTCGACGTGCTTGCGCGCGACCGGGTCGTACTTCTTCTTGGTCATCTTGTCGGTCATGGTGCGCGAGTTCTTCTTCGTCACGTAATAGAAGCCGGTGTCGGCAGTCGAGACGAGCTTGATCTTGATGGTGACCGCTTTGGCCATGGTCGGAACCTCGAATGTCGGGAATCGGAGCGAGGTCGAACGTCAGGACCCGCGTTTGGCGCGCAAACTAGCCGCCAATGACCGAAAGTCAAGGTTTTCAGCAGCAGATCGAGGCCGAAAACCGGGCATTTCGGGGGATTGGGGCTGGAAATGGCCCCGCCAGACGCTTCAATCGCGCCGTTTGAGCGAAAGTCGCGTCGGCGCGCGGGCAGCATCGCCGGATTCGGGCCTCAGGTTCCGGGCAGAATGTCCTTCTGCATCCGGCCGCCATAGAAATGGAAGAACGGCACCGGCGAATCGTGGCGCAGCGGGCCGGTGGCGAGGCGGCGTTGCAACTCGCCCAGTACGTTCTTGGTCATCGCATGCAGGTCGGCGAGGGGGCTGGACCCGAGTTCGACCCAGACCAGTTCGACCAGTTCGGCGTCCGGATGGATCACACCCTCGACCCGGTGGGCGATGGCGGAGGCGTCGGCGGTGAAGAACCGCGTGTCGAAGCGCCGGACCCGGCCCGGCGGTGTGATCGCGCGGGCGATCAGGAACAGCCCGGAGGGGTCGGGCAGCAACCCTGCGTCGGTGAAGGGCTGCCACGGGCCGTTCAGCCTTGACGCGGCGTCCGCCTTGCGGCCAAGGCACAGGCCGGTTTCCTCGCAGGCTTCGCGGATCGCCGCGACAGCGAGCGCACGGGCGCGAGAGGGCGTGATCCTGGGGCTGCCTTTGAGAAGATTGGCTTCGAGTTCCAGCGGAATCGGCGCCGCCACCGGAACGCGGTTGTCGACCTTATCGACGCGGCCGCCGGGAAACACGAATTTGCCGGGCATGAACACCACGTTGTCGTGGCGCTTTCCGACAAGCACTTTCGGAATGCTGCCGCTGCGATCGACGAGGATCAGCGTCGCGGCGTCCTTCGGACGGAAATACGGATGGTGATCGGCTTCTTTTTCGCCCTGTTCGACCGTGTTCGCGACATGCGTGACCGTCTCGCTCATTTCGCTCCCGTTCCCCGTTTCTTGTTATGCGGCTTGATCGCCGTCTAGATTTTGCTCGCGCATGATCTTTCCGGAAAACTGGCATCCACTTTTCGGAATCACGTTCTACTTTTCCGGATTGTTTTCGTCGAAGCCGTGCATCCGAAAAGCCCATTGCAGACCGACCACCGCGCCCTTGACGGGTTGCAGCAGCGCCAGCGATGCGAGCAGCGTGATAGGCAAATAGATCGCGAGCTGCAATGCCACCGGCGGCGCGAAGTTGGTTTCGATCGACAATGCGATCGGCACGACGATGTGTCCGACGATGACGATCACCAGATAGGCCGGCAGATCGTCGGCGCGGTGACCGCTGAAATCCTGACCGCAATGGCCGCAGGCATCGGCGGTCTTGAGGAACGCGCGGAACAGTTTTCCTTCGCCGCAATGCGGGCAGCGGCCGCGAAAGCCGCGCCACATCGCCTGCCAGACGTTGCGTTCCTCCGTGGGAGCGTTGTCCGACGGCCACACGATGGGCGCACGATTCACAACGGTTTTCATCGCTTTCCCTTTCCGGGCTTGTTCGGCTTGCGCTTCGGCGGCTTGGCGACCTTCGCCTTGCGGGCCTTGCCGCGCGAGCTGCGCCCGATGGCGGCTTTGCTCGTCGCCTGTTCCTTCCCTTTGGTCTTGTGTGGGCCTTTGCGCTGCCCGCGCACGACGCTGCGTGATTCACTGAGCAGTTCGAACCGCAGCGCGCCGGCCACCGGTGCAGCTTCGACCAGACGGACGTCGACGACATCCCCCAGCCGATGCATGGCACCACTGCGCGAGCCGATCAGCGCGTGGCGGGTCTCGTCATAGTTGTAGTATTCGTCGCCGAGCGTCCGGATCGGGATCAGCCCGTCGGCGCCGGTGTCGCTCAGCTTGACGAACAAACCGGCCTTGGTGACCCCGGAAATCCGGCCCTGGAAGGTCGCGCCGATCCGGTCGGCGAGGTGATGCGCGATCAGCCGGTCGACGGTCTCGCGTTCCGCCTTCATGGCGCGGCGTTCCGTCACCGAAATCTGCGCCGCGACTTCGGCGAGCGTTTCCACCGTTTCGGTTTGTGGCAACGCGCCGTCGCCGAGATCGAGCGCGCGGATCAGCGCGCGGTGGACCACGAGATCGGCGTAGCGGCGGATCGGCGAGGTGAAATGCGCGTAGCGGCGCAGGTTCAGGCCGAAATGGCCGTAATTCTCCGAGGCGTATTCCGCCTGCGCCTGCGAGCGCAGCACGACTTCGTTGACGAGGAGTTCGGCGTCGTGACCCTTCACCATCGCCAGGATGCGATTGAACTGCGCCGGTCGCATTGCGCCGCCTTTGGCGAAGGACAGATCGAGCGTCTTCAGGAAGTCGACGAGGTTATGGACCTTCTCAACGGTCGGTTCGTCGTGCACCCGATAGATCAGCGGCAGCGCCTTCTTCTCCAGCATTTCCGCCGCGGCGACATTGGCGAGGATCATGAATTCCTCGATCAATCTGTGCGCGTCGAGCCGCTCGGGCACGATGACGCGATCGACCGTGCCGTCGGGCTTCAGCAGGATCTTGCGCTCAGGCAGATCGAGATCGAGAGGGTCGCGTTCGTCGCGGCCGCGCTTGACGATCGCATAGGCGTCGTACAGCGGCTTGAGGATCGTCTCCAGCAGCGGGCCGGTGACGTCGTCGGGGTGGCCGTCGATCGCGGCCTGCGCCTGCGCGTAGTTCAGCTTCGCCGCCGAGCGCATCAGCACGCGGTGGAACGAGTGCGAGCGCTTGCGGCCATCGGCGTCCATCACCATCCGCACCGCGAGCGCGCCGCGCGGCTCGCCGGGCTTCAACGAGCACAGATCGTTGGAGATCCGTTCCGGCAGCATCGGTACGACGCGGTCGGGGAAGTACACCGAATTGCCGCGCCGCAACGCGTCGCGATCGAGCGCTGACTCCGGCCGCACGTAATAGGCGACGTCGGCGATCGCGACGTGCAGGATCACGCCGCCTTTGTTGGCGGGATCGGGGTCGGGCTCGGCGTGGACCGCGTCGTCGTGGTCCTTGGCGTCGGGCGGATCGATCGTCACCAGCGGCAGGCTGCGCCAGTCTTCGCGGCCTTTCAGCGTCGCGGGCTCTGCGGCTTCGGATTCGCGCAGCGCCGCGGGGGCGAATTCCTGTGGAATGTCGTGGGAGTGGATCGCGATCAGGCTGACCGCCTTCTCGGTCGCGAGCGAGCCGAGCCGTTCCTTCACCCGGCCGGACGACAATCCGTAGCCGCGGGCGCGGATCAGTTCGACGCTGACGAGATCGCCATCCTGCGCGCCGCCGGCATCGTGCGCGGCGATGTTGAGTTCGCGCCCGGCCTGTTTCTTGTCGACCGGCACCAGCCGGCCACCGCCCTGCGGCTGGACGCGGAAGATGCCGAGAATCCGCGGCTTGCCGCGGTCGAGCACACGGATGACGCGGCCGACATAGGCCGGTCCGTTGTCGGACGCTTCCGCGGGCTCGACATGCAGAAGCGCACGATCGCCGAGGCCGGCTGCGGTGCCCGGCTTGGCGCGGCGCGGAACGTGGATGCGGATCCTGGGCGGATCGCCATCCTGCTCGTCCCATTCCGCCGGCGTGGCGATCAGTTCGCCATCGCTGTCGCGCGCGGTGATGTCCGCCAGCAAGGTCGGGGGCAGGGCAGCGGGCTCCGCGATCTTGCGCCGGCCGCTTTTGCGGATCGTGCCATCGTCGGACAATTCGCGGATCATCCGCTTGAGTTCGGCGCGGTCAGCATTCTTCAGGCCGAACTCCCGCGCGATCTCGCGGGTGCCGACCTTGCCTGGATGCGCGCGGATGAAGGCGACGAGCGTGGCCTTGTCCGGGAAAGTTGCGTCGCGCGTCTTGCTCACATCTATCCGTTCTTGGCCGCGCTCTTTTTGGCGGGTGATTTGGGCTTGGCTGTTGCTTTGGCGGTGGAGGCCTTGGCCACGGACGTCTTGGCCGTCACCGGCGCGCGCGCTTTGCTGGCGGCGGCGGTTTCGGCTTTCGGCTTGGTCTTCTTGGCCGCGGCTTTCTTCGGCTTGGCCTCGCCGGAGGCTGCGGCCTTCTTCGCCGGAGCCTTCTTCTTGGCCTTGCCGCCGCCGCCCTTGGCGGCGCGCTCGTCGATCAGCGCGATGGCCTCGGCGAGCGTGATGGTGTCCTGGGTCTTGTCGTTCGGGATCGTGGCGTTGACGCCGCCGGCGGTGACATAGGCGCCGTAGCGGCCGGCTTTCACGGCGACGCCGCCGAGGGTCGGGTGATCGCCGAGCGGCTTGCCGGGGTCAGCGCCGAAGCGCCGCTTGCTCGGGCCCTTGGCGATCTTCTCGGCGATCAGGGTCACCGCACGGTTCAGCCCGATGTTGTGGACATCGTCGCCGGCCTCGAGGCTGGCATAGGTCTTCTCGTGCTGCACATAGGGCCCGAAACGGCCGATGCCGGCCTTGATCGGCTCGCCGGTCTCCGGATGCTTGCCGACTTCGCGCGGCAGCGCGAGCAGCCGCAGCGCCATCTCGAGCTCCACGTCGGACGGCGAGGTGCCCTTCGGAATGCCTGCGCGCTTCGGCTTCTCGCCTTCGGCGTAGTCCTTGGCTTCGCCAAGCTGGATGTAAGGACCGAACCGACCGGATTTGACGGCCACTTCGAAGCCGGTGTCGGGATCGATGCCGAGCACGCGGTCGGCATCGCCGCCGCCGCCGTCGGCGGCGAGCGGGCGGGTGTGGCGGCATTCCGGATAGTTCGAGCAGCCGACAAAGGCGCCGAACTTGCCGGCCTTGAGATTGAGCCGGCCGGTGCCGCAGCTCGGGCACTGCCGCGGATCGCCGCCATCCTCGCGCGGCGCATAGATATGCGGACCGAGCATCTCGTCGAGCACGTCGAGCACCTGCGCGACCCGCAGCTCCTTGATGTCGTCGACCGCGCCGATGAAATCGGTCCAGAAATCGCGCAGCACCTGCTGCCAGGAGATTTCATTGTTGGAGATGCGGTCGAGTTTCTCTTCCAGCGCCGCGGTGAAGTCGTATTCGACGTAGCGCGCGAAAAAGCTCTCCAGGAACGCGATCACGACGCGACCTTTGTCCTCGCCGTGCAGCCGCTTCTTCTCCAGCTTCACGTAGCCGCGATCCTTCAGCACCTGCAGGATCGAGGCGTAGGTCGAGGGTCGGCCGATGCCGAGCTCTTCCATCCGCTTCACCAGCGAGGCTTCCGAAAAGCGCGGCGGCGGTTCGGTGAAATGCTGGGTGACGGCGAGCGCGTCGCGCTTCAGCGCCTCGTCTTCGCTCATCGCCGGCAGCCGGCGCGAATCCTCGTCCTCGCTGTCGTCGTCGCGGCCTTCCTGATAGGCGGCGAGAAAGCCGTCGAACTTGACCACCTGACCGGTGGCGCGCAGCTCCAGCACGCGCGACCCGGCTTTGGCCTCGATGTCGACGGTGGTGCGCTCCATCTCGGCCGATTCCATCTGACTCGCGACGGTGCGGACCCAGATCAGTTCGTAGAGTCGGGCCTGATCGGAATCGAGCCTGCCGTTGACGTCGGCCGGGCGGCGCGACATGTCGGTCGGGCGGATCGCCTCATGCGCTTCCTGGGCGTTTTTCGCCTTGGCCTGATATTGCCGCGGCGTATCCGGAACGTAGGCGCTGCCGTAATCCTCGGCGATCACCTTGCGCGCCTCGGTGATGGCGGAGGGGTCGATCTGGACGCCGTCGGTACGCATATAAGTAATGAGACCGGTGGTCTCGCCGCCGATGTCGATGCCTTCATACAGCCGTTGCGCGATCCGCATCGTGTGCGCCGGCGCGAAGCCGAGCTTGCGGCTGGCTTCCTGCTGCAATGTCGAGGTGGTGAAGGGGGCGTAGGGGTTGCGGCGGGCCGGCTTGGCCTCGACGCTCGACACCTTGAAGTTGGCCTGCTCGATCGCCTGCTTGAAATCCTCGGCCTCGACGCCGGTACCAATGTCGAGCCGCTGGATCTTCTTGCCGTCGGCGCCGACCAGGCGGGCCTCGAAGCTGTCGCCGCGCGGCGTCGTCAGGGTCGCGATCAGCGACCAGTATTCGCGCGGAACGAACTTCTCGATCTCCATCTCGCGGTCGCACACAAGCCGCAGCGCCACCGATTGCACCCGCCCGGCGGAACGCGCGCCGGGCAGCTTGCGCCACAGCACCGGGGAGAGCGTGAAGCCGACCAGATAATCCAGCGCGCGGCGCGCCATATAGGCGTCGACCAGCGCGCCGTCGATCTCGCGCGGGTGCTTCATGGCGTCGGTGACCGACTGCTTGGTGATGGCGTTGAACACCACGCGCTCGACCTTCTGGTCTTTCAGCGCGCGCTTCTGCTTCAACACTTCCAGCACGTGCCAGGAGATCGCCTCACCCTCGCGATCAGGGTCGGTGGCGAGGATCAGCTTGTCGGCGCCTTTGAGGGCCTTGGCGATGTCGTTGAGCCGGCCGGCAGCTTTGGGATCGATCTCCCAAATCATCTGGAAATTCGCGTCTGGATCGACCGACCCGTTCTTGGCCGGCAGATCGCGGACATGCCCGAACGAGGCCAGAACCTCGTAGGAGGAGCCGAGATATTTGTTGATCGTCTTGGCCTTCGCAGGCGACTCGACAATGACGAGATTCATCGGATTCCAATGATTTAGCTAAGAGAAACGGGCCCGTTTCGCGAGACTCGCGCCAGCCGCATGGTGCGGAACATGGGTGGTGAGGCCGCCGCTGTCAAATCAGCAGGCAGAGGCGGGACGGCTCCTCGCATCGACATTTAGGCTGGCGGGGATAAAAATTAAACCTAGAGTTGCACAACCTAGAGTAGTATCTGAGATGGGATATCAGCTTTCTGGAGGCGTGCCTCCGCCGATAAAGGACTAACCGATGCCGCTACGACAGGGGAGCAGCGGCTCCGCAGATCGCGACGGAGGCCCAGTGGAGGCCGCCGGATACCTCGCGGAGGCGCTCTCCGAATTGATCCAGATTGCCCAGGTCCATCGCTTGGACGTGCTCTGCTACCTGCTCGACATGGCCCGGATGGAAGCAGGCGAGATCGTTCGTATTCAGAAACGCGGCGGTTCGCAACGCCGCTGACGACATTCGGATATGACGTTAAATCAGCTGTGCAATCTATTGGAATTTTGACGATTCTCCTCAGATCGTGCGCCACGCTGAAGGCCGTTCGATCAGATCATGCGACAGTACGGAGTTCGCCCCCGTGGGGCAGAATCGACTCTACCTGGCCTCGATCCGGTCGAATGGCGCCGCCTGAAGCCGGTCTCGCCGACCGACCATGAACTCGCAACCCGAACAACGAGCCCCCGCAGCGCGCGCTGCCGCGATGGCGGGCAGACCGCGCCTGGGGCACTATCGCTTGGACGCGCCGTTGGTCGGTTCGTCGACGCAGCCCTGATGCGCGACCGGAGGGCGGTTAATCGGTTGTTAACCGAACTGGTGCACGCTTCGAATCAGCGGGAAGCGGGCCGGATGTACGTCCGCCTCCAAGATGGCTCGAAGTGTCACAACTTCGGGCCGTTGCTTTTTTGGGGTCTGCGCGCGCGGCCTAGAGCGTTTCCGGTTCTGATAGAATCAGAACCGGAGCTCTAACTTTCTGTTCTGACGCGTTTTCTTCACGCGAACCGGTTTCCACTTCGCTCGAAAACGCTCTAGCAGACTGTTGAAGAAGTCCTGCATTCATTGGGATTGAAGGTTGCAGTCGTTCGACATGCGACGGCTTCAGCTTTGAGTGCGGATGGCCTCGCTGTCTTGGGGAGCTTCACGCCGCTGCTCTCAGGAGCTTTGGTAGGCGGATCAGATTGTAGGCCGCCAGCGCCAGGTTGAAGGCGGCGTCGACCCGGTCGCGGCCTCGCAACTTGACCTTGGCGA
>NZ_FODT01000003.1 GCF_900110435.1 Rhodopseudomonas pseudopalustris | reverse complement strand
CCGCTGATCCTCGAGCAGAAGGGTGAGTACCAGAGCTTCTCCGGCACTCCGCTGCTGCTGAAGCAGGAAGGCGAGTACAAGTCGTTCTCCGGCACTCCGCTGCTGCTCAAGCAGGAAGGCGAGTACAAGTCCTTCTCCGGCTATCCGCTGCTGCTCAACGTCTGAGCCAGCCGGCGGCCGCAAGGCCACAACGCGCCGCGGGCAGCAATGTCCGCGGCGTTTTGCGTTTTGTTGCGCTTTCGAGCGAAATGGGCGTCGGCTCGCTTCAAGAAACCCGCCAAACGGGACTCGAAGGGTCGGTTCTGATCCAGCCAGACCGAACCTCCAGTTGCAAAAAATGCTGGGCAAAGCGCGGCGCAGACGGCAATCTGGTTTCAACGACAGAAGAAACGTCGAGGAAACATGATCCGAATAGCCGAAACCGACTCGTCACGCGTCGCACACGACGTCACCGCCCAATCGTCCCCCGAAGTCCAATCGTCCCCCGAACATTTCGACGTCCTGATCGTCGGCGCCGGCATCTCCGGCATCGGCGGAGCCTATCATCTGACGTCGCAATGCGCCGGCACCAGCTTCGTCGTGCTCGAGACGCAGGACTCCTTCGGGGGCACCTGGCTGACCCACCGCTATCCCGGCATCCGCTCCGACAGCGATCTCTACACTTTCGGTTACCGCTTCAAGCCGTGGACCGGCAAGCCGATCGCGACCGCGGCCGAAATTCGCGAATATATCGGCGAGGTGATCACCGATAACGATCTCGACCGCCACATCCGCTATCGCCATCGCATCGTGTCTGCGAGCTGGTCGAGCGCTGCGAAGCGCTGGACCATCGTGGCCGAGCGCACCGACACTGGCGAGACGGTCCGCTTCACCGCCAATTTCCTCTGGATGTGCCAGGGTTATTATCGCCACAGCGAGGGCTATACGCCGGAATGGGAGGGCATGGCGGATTTCAAGGGCCGCATCGTGCATCCGCAGACCTGGCCTGACGATCTCGATTATGCCGGCAAGAAGGTGGTGGTGATCGGCTCCGGGGCCACCGCGGCGACGCTGGTGCCGTCGATCGCGCCGGCCTGCGATCACGTCACGGTGCTGCAGCGCTCGCCGACCTACTTCATTCCGGGCCGCAACAAGATCGAGATCGCCGACACGCTGCGGGAACTCGGCATCTCCGAGGACTGGATCCACGAGATTGTTCGCCGCAAGATCCTGTTCGACCAGGCCGCTTTCACCCGGCGCTCAATGACCGAGCCGGAGGTGGTGAAGCAGGAGCTGTTGTCGGGCGTGCGCGCCTTTCTTGGGCCCCATTACGATCTCGATCCGCATTTCACGCCGACCTATCGACCATGGCGCCAGCGCATTGCTTTCGTACCGGACGGCGATCTGTTCAAGGGGATCGCCTCCGGCAAGGCATCTGTGGTCACCGACGAGATCGAGCGCTTTACAGAATCCGGGATCAAGCTGAAGTCCGGCGAGACGCTCGCCGCCGACATTGTGGTCACCGCTACGGGCTTCAACCTCAACGTTTTGGGCGATATCGCCTTCAGCATTGATGACGAACCGCTCGATTTCGCCGACACCGTCACCTATCGGGGCATGATGTTTACCGGCGTGCCGAACATGGTCTGGGTGTTCGGCTATTTCCGCGCGAGCTGGACGCTGCGCGCCGATCTCGTCGCCGATTTCGTCTGCCGTTTGCTCGCTCACATGAAGCAGCACGGCTATCGCAGCGTGGCCCCTGCGCTACGCCCGGAAGACGCCGATATGGCTTTGCTGCCCTGGATCGACCCCGAGAACTTCAATCCGGGCTACCTGATGCGTGGCATGAGCCTGTTGCCGAAACGCGGCGCCAAACCGGAATGGCAGCACAGCCAGGACTATTGGGCGGAAAAGGATGAGCTGCCGAACATCGACCTCGACGATCCTGCCTTCGTCTACACAACCTGATCGTTCCAGGACTCCGCCCTTGTCAGCTTTCTGCTGACGTTGGAATGCCGCCGCGACGCGAAGAGCCGCGGCGGGATTCGTCAGTGAGCGATTTCACGACAGCGTGACCCCGTAAAACTACCGCGCCGTCAGGCGGTTCCCGGGCCTGTGACATTGGGTCGCCGCGTCATTATGTTGTACCGCACAAAATCGCGCTTAATTTCCGTTCATCGCTGTCTGTCCATGGCGTGGCTGCGTTGTTGATGGCGTGGCTGCGGCTGTGGGCGATTGCGCCGCGTGAGCCGTCGGGTCTTGCGAGGTTTAGATTTTTAAGAGGTTTTCGAATGCGGGGATCGACCAGTTTTGCCTTCACGGCGGTGGCGCTTGCGTGTCTCGGGCTGGTGTTGGGCGGCTGCAGCGATTCAAAGGTGGCCAACGCCGCCACGACCGAAAAGCCTGAAGTCAGCATCATCACCGTCAAGGCGTATGCGCGGTCGATCGTTCGCGAACTGCCTGGCCGTATTGCCCCGATCCGGGTCGCCGACGTGCGTCCGCGTGTTTCCGGCATCGTCGTGCAGCGCCCATTCCAGCAGGGCAGCGAGGTTGCCGTGGGCGATCCTCTGTACAAGATCGATCCGCGCCCGTTCGAAGTCGAGTTGAAGGCGGCTGAAGCAGCGCTGGCCAAGGCGCATGCGGCGCGCGAGCAGGCGACGCTGCAAGCCAAGCGGGTCGCGATGCTGGCGAACGAGCAGGCGGCCTCGAAGGCACAAAACGAAGTCGCGGCGAGCAATTCGCGCCAGGCCGAGGCCGAGGTCGCGGCGCGCGAGGCCGATGTCGCCCGCGCCCGGCTCAATCTGGAATACGCCACCATTCGGGCGCCGATCAGTGGCCGAATTGGCGCGGCGCTGGTCAGCGAGGGCGCGCTGGTGGTGCAAAACGAGCAGAACAGCCTCGCCACCATCCAGCAACTTGACCGCGTCTATGCCGACTTCACCCAGCCGGTCGCCGAAATGGTCCGTTTGCGCCGTGCGTTCGAATCCGGAGAGCTCGACCAGATCGCACCGGATGCGGCGCGCGCCCGGCTCGTCCTTGATGAGGGAACATTGTATCCGCTGCCGGGCAAGCTGCTGTTCTCCGAAGCTAAGGTCGATGCCTATACCGGACAGGTGACGCTGCGCGCCGAGTTTGAAAATCCGAACCGCGAGCTGCTGCCCGGGATGTATGTCCGCGTCCGGATCGAGCAGGGATACGACCCGGACGCCATCTCGGTTCCTGAACAGGCGATTCAGCGCAATGGCGGCGGCGGCAGCGAGGTCTTCGTGGTCAAGGACGACAACCGCGTCGCGGTGCAGCCGGTGCGGGTCGGCTCCCAGCAGGACGGTCAGTGGTTGGTGCTCGACGGCCTGAAGCCCGGCGCGCAAGTCGTGGTCGAAGGGTTCCAGAAGTTCGCGGCCGGTGATGCGGTCACTCCGGTGAATGCGGATGAACCCAAGGCGGCGACCGTGCACCATACGGCGGGTAGCCCCAAGAAGGTGCAATAGGCGCCGGCATGCCCTCATTCTTTATCGACAGGCCGGTCTTCGCCTGGGTCATCGCGCTGTTCATCTGTTTGATCGGCGCGATTTCGATTCCGTTCCTGCCGGTCGCGCAGTATCCGATCATCGCGCCGCCGTCGATTTCGGTGTCGACGCAGTATCCCGGCGCATCGCCCGAGAACCTGTACAACAGCGTCACCCGGCTGATCGAAGAAGAGCTCAACGGCGCCAATGGCATTCTGAACTTCGAATCGACCAGCGACTCGCTCGGTCAGGTCGAGATCATCGCCAATTTCGTGCCCGGCACCGACACCGGCATGGCGTCGGTCGACGTGCAGAACCGAATCAAGCGCGTCGAGGCGCGATTGCCGCGGGCGGTGCTGCAGCAGGGCATCTTGGTCGAGGAAGCCTCGAGCGCGGTGCTGCAGATCATCACGCTGAGTTCGACCGACGGCTCGCTCGACGAAGTCGGCCTCGGCGACTTCATGATCCGCAACGTGCTGGGCGAAGTTCGCCGCATCCCGGGCGTCGGCCGTGCCACGTTGTACTCGACGGAACGCGCGATGCGGATCTGGATCGATCCGGACAAGCTGGTCGGTTACAACCTGACCGCCGACGACGTCACCAAGGCGATCCAGGCGCAGAACGCCCAGGTCGCCTCGGGAAGCATCGGCGCCGAACCCAGCAGCAAGGGCCAGAAGATTTCCGCGCTCGTGCTGGTCAAGGGCCAGCTCACATCGCCGGATGAGTTCGGCGCGATCGTGCTGCGCGCCAATCCGGATGGCTCGACTGTGCGGCTGCGCGACGTCGGCCGGGTCGAGGTCGGCGGCTTCAGCTATCAGTTTAACACCCGCCTCAACGGCAAGGCGACGGCAGGCCTGTCGGTATTGTTAGCGCCGACTGGCAATGCGCTCGCCACCGCCAGCGCGGTCGAAGAAAAGATGAAGGAGCTGTCGCGCTTCTTCCCGGCGAACATCAGCTACCAGATTCCCTACAATATCACCCCGGTGGTCGAAGCCTCGATCACCAAAGTGCTGTACACGCTGATCGAAGCGGTGGTGCTGGTTTTCATCGTGATGTTCATATTCCTGCAGAACATCCGTTACACAATCATTCCGACCATTGTGGTGCCTGTGGCGCTGCTGGGCACCTGCCTGTCGCTGCTGCTGTTCGGCTATTCGATCAACATGCTGACGATGTTCGGCATGGTGCTGGCGATCGGCATTCTGGTCGACGACGCGATCGTCGTGGTCGAAAACGTCGAACGCATCATGGCCGAGGAGGGGCTGCCGCCGAAGGAAGCGACCCGCAAGGCGATGACGCAGATCACCAGCGCGATCATCGGCATCACGCTGGTGCTGATCGCGGTGTTCGTGCCGATGGCGTTCTTCCCCGGCTCGGTCGGCATCATCTATCGGCAGTTCTCGGTGACGATGGTGTCGGCGATCGCGTTTTCGGCGTTGCTGGCGCTATCGCTGACGCCGGCGCTGTGCGCCACGCTGCTGAAGCCGGTGGTGAAGGGCCATGCCCACGCTGAACGCGGCTTCTTCGGCCGGTTCAATCGCATTCTCGACGGCACGCGCGAGCGTTATTCCAGTATCGTCCGGTGGAATCTCGGGCGAACCGGCCGGCTGATGGTCATCTACGCGGTGCTCGTCGGCGTTCTTGGATGGGCGCTGGTCAAGATGCCCGGCGGCTTTTTGCCGGTGGACGACCAGGGCTTCGTCACCGTCGATCTGCAGACGCCGTCGGACTCGTCCTACAACCGAACCTACGATGTGGTGAAGCAGGTCGAGGAGTATCTGCTCAAGCGCGACGGCGTCGACAACGTCACCTTCCTCACCGGCTTCAGCTTTCTCGGCCAGGGCATGAACGCGGCGCAAGCCTTCGTCACCCTCAAGCACTGGTCGGACCGCGGCGCAAAAGACAGCGCTTCTGCGATCGTCGACGACGCCAACAAATCGCTCAGTTCGATTCGCGACGCCCGTATCGCCGCGCAACAGCCGCCGCCGGTCGACAACCTCGGCAACTCGTCGGGCTTCAGCTTCCGCCTGCAGGATCGTGGCCAGAAGGGCAACGCCGCGTTGGTACGCGCCAGCGAACAGCTCGTCGCCGCCGCCAACAAGAGCCCGATTCTGCACAAGGTCTACGTCGAAGGCCTGCCCCCGGCGCCGGTCGTAAATCTGATGATCGACCGTGAGAAGGCCGGCGCCTTCGGCGTCACCTTCGAAGACATCAACAACACCATCTCGACCAATCTCGGCTCGGCCTACATCAACGACTTCCCCAATCGCGGCCGTATGCAACGCGTCATCGTGCAGGCCGATATCTCGGACCGCATGAAGGCCGAGGAAATCCTCGCTTATTCGGTGAAGAACAGCCGCGGTCAGCTCGTGCCGCTGTCGTCCTTTGCGACGATCGAGTGGTCGAAGGGGCCGACGCAGATCGTCGGCTTCAATTACTATCCAGCCGTTCGCATCAGCGGCGAGGCGCGGCCCGGCTACACCTCGGGCGATGCGATCGGTGAGATGGAGCGGCTCGCCGGGCAGCTGCCGCGCGGCTTCGGTTACGATTGGACCGGCCAGTCGCTACAGGAGAAGCTGTCAGGTTCGCAGGCGCCGTTCATCCTCTTGCTGTCGGCGCTGATGGTGTTCCTGGTGCTCGCCGCGCTGTACGAAAGCTGGACGATTCCGCTGACGGTGCTGCTTGCCGTGCCGCTCGGCATCACCGGATCGGTTATCGCCGCGACGATACGTTCTCTACCGAACGACGTGTATTTCACCGTCGGGCTGATCACGATCATCGGATTGGCCGCTAAGGACGCCATTCTGATCGTCGAATTCGCCAAGGACCTGCGTAAGGAAGGCAAGTCGCTGCGTGAGGCGACGATGGAGGCCTGTCATCTGCGATTTCGGCCGATCCTGATGACCGGGCTCGCGTTCGTCAGCGGCGTTCTGCCGATGGCGATCGCCACTGGCGCTGGCGGCAAGAGCCAGCAGGCGCTCGGTTCCGGCGTGATGGGCGGCATGATCGCCGTGGTGGTGCTGGCGCTGTTGATGGTTCCGGTATTCTTCGTCGTGGTGCAGCGGCTGTTCGCCGGCGACCGGTCGGACGATCCGGTCAAAGCCGGCGTGAAGCACGAGGTGCCAGCGGAGATCCAGCCAAGAGATGCCCGCTAACTCTTCGGTTCGCGATTACGCTGCTCCAGGAACCTTTCTGGGAAACTTCCGTTGGTTGTCGACAGGTGCAAACGACTACTCATCGACACATCCTCGGAGGATTTCATGGACGGAGACCAACCCATTAGCTGGCTGATGTTCTTCACATTGGCCGCCGGCGCCGTGATTGTCGGATTCGTGTTCCTCAACTTCATCCGGTCGCGCTCGAACCGCGCCGTTGCGGCCGACACTCTGGAAGGGAACGGCACCGGGCGCGGCGCTGCGCCCGACGGTGCGCTGCCTGAACTGGCGGGAATCGCCGTGTTTGCCCTGGTCGCGATGGCTCTTCTGGCGACCGGCGTGAACTCTCGCAATACACAGACCGCCGAGGTTGCGCCGCCTGCGGCAAGTGGAACGACCGGCATGGCTCAGCCCAAGAATATTCAGAACGAGCCGAAGCGCTATCAGCCGAACAATCCCGGCACCGATACGCGCACTGCGCCGACCGCTTCTGATGCGGGCGTCGGCAATTCGCCCGGTTCGACCGGAACGCTGACCAAGTAACGCCAGGTCGCATTAGACTTGAAACGAAATCGGGGGCCCAAAAGGCCCCCGATTTTTATGTCGACGCGATGACTGAAAATCAGGATTGCGCCGCCTCGTAGGCAGCGTTCTGCTGCTGCATCAGCTCGATCTTCTCGCGGATCTTGTTGCGCTGCGCGGTCAGGGTGCCGACGATCGCCGGCGTGCTGCTGGAAGCCTGAATGGCCGTGTCGTATCTTTCGATGTTGCGCTTCTCGCCGTCGATCAGACCGGGCAGCACGCTGCCGTCGAGCCCGTCGAACAGCGAACGGACGCTCATGATGGTGCGATGAACCACGCTCATGAACGAGCCGCTGTCGTCGGCTTCCTCGCCGGCGTTGATCAGCAGCCCGCCGAGCTCTTCGGAATTGGCGTGATGCAGCGCGATCATGTCACGAAACAGCGACGTCAATCCTTTGCCTTCGGCGTCTTCGAGGGCTTCCTCATAGCCGTTGCGGGCATCGATCGCGCTGGTGTGCAGCGTCTTCAGGTGATCGAGAATGTCCTTGTCCACATGAGCCTCCATGCTGGGTTCAGGAATCCGCGACCGGCCGCAGGGCGGGCCGCATCCTTTCGCGCTAACTTGGAGCAGGCAGACCAGTTCCCGACCGGAACCGATTCGTGAGGAGTTGTTAGTTGCGACGCTCGGAATCGTCCGGTTCGATCCCGTAAGGCTTCACCAGTGCCCAGACGTGCGCCGGTACCATATTCTTGATTTTCTGTTTGTAGTTCCGGCGCAAATGCAGAACGGTTTCGACCGCCTTCATCTCGACGCGGGCGCGGCCGAATTCGAGCCCGCGCGGGCCGACCTTCGGCATCAGCCAGCCCATGAACGGGCGCAGCCAATTCGGCATTCCGCGCACCGGCAGACCGCCGGCGGCGAGCTCGGTGTTCTTGAGGAAGCCTTTCACCGGCGCAGTACGGTTGCCGGCGCTGGTCGGCTCGCTCAGCCGCACCTCGTCGCCCAGCAGATTCAGCAGTTCCTCGCCGCGTTCGTTGCGCACCAGCAACCACTGCTCGCCGCGCCCGGCCATATAGCCGACGGTGATGTCGGCGAGGGTGTTGGTGTAGTCGACACAGGTGCGGCAGGTGATCGGGAAGAAGTCCGGCTTCAGCTTCGAAATCGGCAGCAGCAGGAACGGGATTTCCTGCACCCGGCCGTCAGTGAAGCGAAGCTCGACGTGATAGTCGGCACGAAATTCGAGATAGGTGATCGTCTCCGGCTTGTCCGACAGCAGATCGAGGAAGCCGTGGAAGTTCTCCGTCGTGGTGTTGTCGGAACAAGGCGTGCCGATCACGTACAACCGCTCGAAGCCGAGCTTCTGTTCCAGCGAGCGCAGCGCGTAGACCTGGCAGGGGATGCCGATCACTGCGATCCGCTTGTAGCCGGCGGCGCGCGCTGGTTCCAGCAGCGCCAGCGAAGGCGCATAGCCCATCCGCATGCCGCGGCATTGCGCCATGCCCTCCGGCTTGGTCACCAGAACCGGCATCGGTTTCCATTTGTCGGCCGGATCCTGCGCCATCGTCAGCACCGCATCGACCGCTCCCGTTTCAAGCAGGCGCTCGCCGATCCGGGTGGTGATGCCGGTCCATTGCGCGCCGTCGCGCGGCTCCTTCATTGCCGCCTGCAACATCCGCCGAAACGGGCCGAAGAAGAATTCGTCCGGCCGCGACGGATCGCGGTTGCGGCCGTGCACCTGCAGTTCCATCGCCGGATAGTCCGGCTTGATGAACTGGCAGGCCTGCCCGCACTGCTTGGGATCGCTCATCCGCGACACGCCGCAGTCGGTGCACAATTCGCGCGGCGCGGGGTCGTTGAGCGGCGGCGACCAAAGGGGTGAGGTCGGTTCGATCTGCTCTACCATCCGCGCGTTCCTGCGCCGCCCTTGAACGGGCCGGCGATTGTCGAGGTGATCCAGCCGCCGTAGAAATCGCCGGGCTGCGGCTGCACGCGTTCGTCGCCGACGAAACATTCGTCGACCCGCGAAGCGTAAAAAGCGAGGTGGCCTGCGATCGCCGCGAAGGCCGGGGAGGGCGCCGCATAACTCCAGGCGGCGTTGTCGGACCGCCGGCCGCCGGCTTCGATCGACCAGTAGCCTGCCTCGCCCTTGAATTCGCACCAGGATCGGCCCGGCGCCGGGCGCATCAGGTCGATCCGGATGTCGGCCTGCGGAATGTAATAGACCGGCGGGTGACTGGTCTCGAGCACGCGAAATCCCGAACTGCTATCGGCGATCATCTCGCCGTTGAACACCACGCGCAGTCGCGCATCCGTCCGTTCCAGCCGCGGCGGGCGCGGATAGTCCCACACCGATTCCTGGCCGCTCGCGGGCTTGTCGCGCCTGGGTCCGAACATCGTTCCCTGTTCTCTAAAAAGCGGCGGCGGTCGTCGCCATTCGCCATAAGTCGGCTCGATCGATCAATAGAGCCAAAGCCGGGCGACGGATAGATCTGCATCAAAGGCGCGGCCGATCGCGACCAGCCCGATCCGCCGTAGCCGCATGATGTTCAGCGGCGTCTCGATGCGGTGCGGAACGAACTGCGCGAACGGCAGCCTTATGACGGTCCATAGCGGAGGCGCGGCGAATGCTTCGCGATAGGATTGCTGCGGGCGGACCATATCGGTGGTGCGCAGATGCACGCCGTAGGTCTCGCCGTTGCCGGACACCTCGATGCCGACGCCTGCGAAGCCGCTGGCGTCGTAAGCGCCGCCGTCGGGCGCGAGGTCCATCGCGATCTGGATGAAACCGCCGTTGTTTTCTGTCGAGACCGCACCGCGCATCCGCGCCGCCGGACGGCGGTTAATCTCGGTCGCCAGCAGCGTGCCTTGTGAGACCCCGCCCATCACAGTGTCGGTGACGAGGCGCCAGCGCCGTTCGCCGCCTGCCGGCCAGAGTTCGATGTCCATCAGCGGATCACCATCGGGAACGTCACCGCGATCGCCCAGGCGAACAGGATGGCATTGGCCAGAGCGCCGGGCAAAGGATGATTGGTGGCCTTGTAGGTCCAGTTGCTGATCACCCCGAAGGCGATGAACAACAGCAGGATCGCCGGCACGATGATGATCAGAAAGAACAGCTTCTGCAGATTGAGCGCAACGGCGAACGCGAGCGAGGCGAGGAAGCAGAACTTCGCCAGCGCATAGGCGCCGCGCTTGGCGCCCGCGCCATGCGCCATCCATTCCGCGGTGATAAAATATGGAATGGTGCCGCAGGCGATCGCGGCGATCAGATACAACCGCGGCTCGATCGGCATGAAGGAGAAAACATAGCTGTCGAGCGGCAGACCGAAGCCGATGATGTTGTAGGCGATCGCCGCCACCGACGCGATCGCCAATGCGGCGATCGAGATCCGCGGATGGACTGGATCGGGCAGCGACTCCAGCTTCTCCAACCCGTGTGTGGGATGCTTGGCGGCGTAAGCGTGCGCCTTGCGGCCGCGCGCGCGGATCAGCAGCAGGATCGCGGCGGTGAGTGCGCCGTACAGCAGGAAATGCAGCGTGAGATAGTCGCCGAGCAGGATGATCAGGAAGTCGGTCGGCGCCTTCCACAGTATCAGCGGCGTCAGCACCGCGGGTAGAATTGCGGCGATCAGCAGCGGCTTCCAGGTCAGGCTCGCGCCCATCGGCACAGGTGCTGCCTGCGGCAGCAGCTTCGACAGCGGCCACGCCAGCGCGATCAGGCCCCCGAACAACAGCGCCAGCCACATCGGGCGACGATCGATCCAGCCCGCGCCTTGCCGGCCGAACGACTCGTTCATCCATTGCAGCGTTTCACGCATGCTGTCCTGGCTGTACAGCACGCCGATATGTTCGACGCCGGACGACAGCGCCAGTCGCCGCGCGGTGCCCGCGCTGAAATCGCCATAGGTTCGGCCAGCCGCTGCGCCGCCCCCGGTCGCGAGATTGACGATGCGCAGGCCTTCGTCGATCAGCATCTGGGGCTCGACCGCGCCGACGATCACCAACAGATTGCGCGGGCCGGTCGCGGTCGCGACTTTGCTGAACACAGAGACCGCGACGGTGGCGGTGATCTCCGGATGCGTCACGCCGTAGCGCACCACGATGTCGGACGCCATCGAATGGCCGAGCACGGCGGCGCGGCCGTCGCTCTGCGGCAATGCCCGGGCGTAGTCGGTGACGCGGCCGAGTTCATCCACCAAGACGCCGGTGATTTTGGTCGGCTCGTCGACGTCGCCCACCATCGTCACCGGATTGCGGCCATGACCGGTGCAGTCGAACGTCACGGCGATGTAGCCGTTGCGCGCCAGGGTCTGGGCGAAGGGCTGCATCAATTGCTGCGAACCGGCGAAGCCGTGCGCGATCACGACCACTGGCGCCGGCGCGGTCGAGGGCGGCCGGAACACTGTGACCGGAGTCTCGCCGACGCTCGTATGCGTGATGATCAGATCGTCGGTGGCGCGCTGCAATTGCCACAGCGCGACCGCGATCGCGATCACCGCGGCGAAGGCAACGACGAGGCGGAGCGGCTTCACCCGGGCTCGCGCCATCAGTCGACGTCCGGAATGTGCCGCTTGCGGACGCGACGAACTGTCCACCAGATCGAGAGCGCTGCGATCGGCACGAATCCCGCAGTGACGAGGCTCGGCTCGGCCTTGATCTGGCCGCTGTCGTACAGGCCCTTCACCAGATAGCCGAACAGTCCGACGACGTAGTAGGTGATCGCCGCGGTGGAGAGGCCTTCGACGGTGGCCTGCAGCCGCAATTGCAGCCGCGTCCGCGCGTTCATCGATTTCAGAAGGTCCTGGTTCTGCTGTTCGACTTCGACGTCGACGCGGGTGCGCAGCAGGTTGGCGGCGCGTGCGAGTTTCAGCGACAGGTCCGACTGCCGCGCCTCGGTGGTCGCGCAGGTGCGCATCGCGGGCTTCATCCGGCGTGCGAGGAACGACGACCAGGTCGGCAGCCCGCCGACCTTGCGTTCGCCGAGCGTCGCCAGCCGGCCCGTCATGATCTCTTCATAGGCGCGGCTGGCGCTGAACCGGCCGAGGCTCGCGGCGGCGCCGGCCTCGACTTCGGCGGCGATTTCGGTCAATTCCTGCAGGTGCTTGTTGTTCATGGCGAGATCGCCGGCGGTGCGCATCTCCGCGGTGACTTCTGCGAGGCGGCGTTCGCCGTTGCTGATCGACGGCCCCAACCGCTGCGCTTCGGGCAGGCCGAGCAGCGCAAGCGTGCGATAGGTTTCGATTTCCAGCACCCGCTGGACCAATGCGCCGGCGCGCTCCGGCGCCATGCCGCGATCGATCACCAGCACCCGCACGAATCCGGATGGGCCGGGCTGAAAATCGGTCGCGTACACCGCCGCGCCATCGGAATTCTCGGCGACCGCGAGGCTGGCGCGATCGAACAGCCGCTCCGGCGAGGTGCGGGGCGGATCGTCGGGCAGAATATGCAGATCGACCGCGACCAGCAGCGGCCCGGGCTGCGGCAGCAGCCGCATCGGGGAGGCGAGCGAGGAGGCTTCGGGGTGAAACGGCGTCGCCGTGGGATCGGCGGTGAATTCCCAGGTGTAGGTCGTGAACTCCGAATGCTGCTCCCAACGCAGCATCGTCGTGCCGAAGCTGGCGCGGTGATGCTTTTCACCCTGCGCCGGAGGCAGAAGCCCGCGCGATTCGCAGAAGCTCGTCATCGCGGCGCGGTCGGCGCCGCCCTTGTCGCTGGACGTGTCGAAGGCAAAGTGCAGCACACGCGCCGGAACCGCGAGCGCGGTGAAGGGACGGGCGTGGACTTCGCCGAGCACGACGGCCCGCAAGGGATGCGGCGAAAGTCTTACGTCGCCGTCGCCAATCAGAACTTCAGCCGTCATAGGTGTTTTGACCTTGCTCAACATTGCGCCGGTTGACTTGAGTAGCATTGCAGCGCGATGGACAGAAGCCGAAAGGTTTCGCCCGCGCTGGCAGCGCAAGACCGTCGCGGCACCGGAGTTGCTCGAAATCAACGACCTCGGCTCCCAGCCGAGTTCTTAAGAAAAATCCGGTTGTCATCTGTTTGCAATCTGGCTCGGACTGGTATGGTTCGACCGTTAAGTCGCCGCGGGCCCTTCGCGGTTGTCGAATGGAGCATGTGGTGAAAATTCCAGTCCGTATTGGTACGCGCAAGAGCGTGATGGCGCTTGCCCAGACTGAGGACATCGCCAAGCAGCTGCGTGCAGCCGCGAGCGAACTCGACGTCGAAATCGTCAAGTTCGAGACCGTCGGCGACAGCGACCAGATCAGCAAGCTGTTGCCGCATGGCGGCAAGGGCGGCGCTTTTGTCGCGGAAATCCGTGCCGCGGTGATCGCCGGCCAGCTTCAGGCCGCGATGCACTCGCTGAAGGACATGCCGGGCAACGAAGACACCCCGGGTCTGGTGATCGGCGCCACGCTGGCCCGCGATCCGGCAACCGACGCGCTGGTGCTCCGCGAGGGTCTGACGCTCGACGAGCTGAAGAAATCGCGTGGCAAGGGCTACACCATCGGCACCAATGCGGTGCGGCGCGCCGCCTATGCCAAGCGGCTGTTTCCCGAGGTCAATGTGATTCACTTCCGCGGCGCGGCCGACACCCGGATCCGCAAGCTCGACGCCCGCGAGAAGCAGCGGCTGCCCGATGGCGGCGAGGTCGGCCCGGCCGACGCGCTGATCATGGCGCGCGCGGGGCTGGAGCGAGTCGGCTTCGTCGACCGCATCGTGCATGACTTCACGCCGCAGGAAATGCTGCCGTCCGCAGGTCAGGGCATCGTCGCGGTCGAATGCGCGGTCGACGATTGGCAGACCCGCCGCTATCTGGCGATGATCGACGATCCAAAGTCGCGGCTGTGCTGCGACGCTGAACGCGAGGTGCTTTGGGTGCTGAACGGCCACTGCAATTCGCCGATGGCGGCGCATTCGACGGTCAACGGCGCGGAAATGACCTTGCACGCCTCGGTTCTCGATGAGGAAGGTGGTCTGTTCATCGAGACCACGCGCTCGGGTCCGGCCAATCGGCCCCGCGAACTCGGCCGTGCGGTTGGCCTTGATCTTCTGGACAAGGGCGCCGCCGCGGTCATTGAAAAAACGCGGCCGGAGTAACCCATCCCATGGCGACAGTGTTCCCGTTCTCCGCCATCGTCGGCCAGGAAGAGATGAAACTCGCCTTGCTGATCGCGGCGATCGATCAGAAGGTCGGCGGCGTGCTGGCGTTCGGCGATCGCGGCGCCGGCAAGTCCACCGCGGTGCGCGCGCTGGCGGCGCTGTTGCCCAAGATGAAGGTCGTGGTCGGCTGCCGCTATAATTGCGATCCCGACCTGCCCGAACGCTTCTGCGAAGAGTGCAAGGAGAAGGCCAAGCACGGCAAGGTCAAGACCGCGCAGGTGCTGGTGCCGGTGGTCGATCTGCCGCTCGGCGCCACCGAAGACCGGGTCGTCGGCGCGCTCGATCTCGAACGTGCGTTGGCCAAGGGCGAGAAGGCATTTGAGCCGGGCCTGCTGGCGCGGGCGCATCGCGGCTTCCTCTACATCGACGAAGCCAATCTGCTCGAAGATCATCTGGTTGATCTGCTGCTCGACGTCGCCGCCTCCGGCGAGAACGTGGTCGAACGCGAAGGCCTCAGCATCCGCCATCCGGCGCGCTTCGTGCTGGTCGGCACCGGCAACCCCGAAGAAGGCGAGTTGCGTCCGCAATTGCTCGACCGGTTCGGCATGTCGGTCGAGGTCAAGACGCCCGACACGCTGCCGGAGCGCATCGAAGTGGTGCGCCGCCGCGATGCGTTCGAGAGCGATTCCACCGCCTTCCTCGAAGACTGGTCGAAGGAAGAGGCCAAGCTGCGGCGCAAGATCACCCAGGCCAAGGACCGGTTGCCCGACGTGAGCGTTCCCGACGCGGCGCTGGAACGCGCCGCCAGGCTGTGCATGACGCTCGGCACCGACGGCCTACGCGGCGAATTGACGCTGATGCGCGCCGCCCGCGCGCTCGCAGCGCTGGAGCACGACAAGATTGTCACCGACGATCATCTGAAGCGGATTGCGCCGTCGGCGCTGCGGCATCGGCTGCGCCGCAATCCTCTGGACGACGCAGGCTCGAGCGTTCGTGTCGATCGGGCGCTCGCTGAAATCTTCGGATGAGCATCTCGCTCGCATGGTCCGATGCGGTGACCGCGGCGCAGTTGTTCGCGGTCGACCCGGTCGGCACCGGCGGCGTGCTGCTGCGCTCGCGCGCGGGGCCGGTGCGCGACCGCTGGCTTGCGACGCTGCGCGCCGCGCTGCCGCCTGATCAACCCTACAGAAACCTGCCGCTGCATATTGCCGACGGTCGCCTGCTCGGCGGCCTCGATCTGTCGGCGACGCTGCTTGCCGGCCGCCCGGTCGCCGAGCGCGGTCTGCTGGCGGAAGCCGATGGCGGCGTGCTGGTCGTGGCGATGGCGGAGCGAATGCAGGCCTCGACCAACGTGTATCTCACCGCGGCGATGGACGCGCAGGAGACCGCGGTGGAGCGTGACGGCCTGTCGCTGCGGATGCCGGCGCGGTTTGGCGTCGTGGCGCTTGATGAAGGCCTCGAGGACGAGTTCTCGCCGGCCGGCCTGCGCGACCGGCTCGGATTCCACCTCGATCTCGATCAGTTCGCCTGGCGTGACACCGAGGATTTCCCGGTGCAGCTCGACGACATCATCGCGGCCCGTGCCCGTCTTGCTGGAATTAAAGTCGGTCGTGAGCAGATCGAAGCGATCTGCACCGCCGCTGCGGCGCTCGGCATCATCTCGCTGCGTGCGCCGCTGCTGGCGATCCGCGCGGCGCGGGCGAGCGCGGCGCTGTTCGACCGGGTCAACATCGAGCAGGACGACATCACGCTTGCCGCGCGGCTGGTGCTGGCGCCACGCGCGATGGTTTTTCCGCAGTCCGATCAGCCGGACGAGGCCGAACCGCCTCCGCCCGAGCCTCCGCCGGAAGACAATTCCGAGGACAACAACGACCAGGAACAGCAGACGCCGGATATCGACCGCGCGCTCGACGAGGTGATCCTCGCGGCAGTCAAGGCGGCGATGCCGCCCGGCGTGCTGGAAGCGCTGCGCGCTTCCGCCGGCCGCGCGCGGGCCCGCTCGGCCGGCAAGGCCGGCGAGTTGCAGAAGTCGAAGAAGCGCGGCCGCCCCACCGGCAGCGTGCGCGGCGAATTGCGCGACGGCTCCAAGCTCAACGTCATCGAGACGCTGCGCGCCGCGGCGCCGTGGCAGCCGCTGCGCCGGCGTCAGGCGGAAGGCCGCCCCGGCAGCGCGCCGCGTATTCTCGTCGAGAAGGACGATTTCCGCATCGCGCGCTTCAAGCAGCGCACCGAGACCATCACCATCTTCGTGGTCGACGCCTCGGGCTCGGCGGCGCTGCATCGTCTCGCCGAAGCCAAGGGCGCGGTCGAATTGTTACTTGCCGACTGCTATGTGCGCCGCGATCAGGTGGCCATGATCGCGTTCCGCGGCAGCATCGCCGAAATCCTGCTGCCGCCGACGCGGTCGTTGGCGCGCGCCAAGCGCAGCCTCGCGGGTCTGCCGGGCGGCGGCGGCACGCCGCTCGCAGCCGGACTCGACGCAGCGTTCATGCTGGCCGATTCGATCAAGCGCAAAGGTCAGACGCCGACCGTGATCGTGCTGACCGACGGCCGCGCCAACATCGCGCGCGACGGCGCGCCGGGCCGGCCGCAGGCCGAGGAAGACGCCAAGGCGTCAGCGCGGCAATTCCGTGTCGCGGCGATCAATTCGGTGGTGATCGACATGTCGCCGCGGCCGGGGCCGCAGGCCGAGTCCTTCGCCAAGGAAATGGACGCACGCTATTTGCCGATGCCCCACGCCGACGCCACCGTCTTGGCGAAAGCGGTGACCGCAGCGACGCGCGCCGGCTGATCGGTTCTGCGCCCGCGCCTGACGCGCGAAAATCATGCTCGCGTAACAATCTGGAGCGGGATGACGATTCGAAGATTTGTCCCGTTCTCAGCTCGATCCAATCAGCATGAAAAAAGCCGGTGCTTTCGCACCGGCTTTGATCATTGATCGGGACGTCAGTCTCAGCCTTTGAAGGCGCGGACCCGCTTCACCATCTGCTCGACATGCGCGATCGAGGCGTCCGGCGTGATGCCGTGGCCGAGATTGAAGATGTGGCGACCGGCCGAGAAGTTCTTCAGCACGTCGTCCACCCCTTGGTCGAGCGCCGAGCCGCCGGCGATCAGCAAAAGCGGGTCGAGGTTGCCCTGCACGGCGACCTTGGTCTGCACCTGGTCACGCACCATCTTTGGCTCCGCCGTCCAGTCGATGCTGACGGCGTCAACGCCGGTGCGCTCGATGAAGGCCGGCAGCAGCGCGCCGGCGCCGCGCGGGAAGCCGATGATCTTGGCGTCGGGCTTCACCTTGCGGACGCCTTCGACGATGCGGCGGGTCGGCTCGATGCACCACTTTTCGAATTCGCGCGGCGGCAGGATGCCGCCCCAGGTGTCGAAGATCTGCAGCACGTCGGCGCCGGCTTCGAGCTGCTTCAGCAGATACTGAATCGAACTCTCGACCAGTACATCGATGATCTTGGCGAAGGCGCCGGGGTGCTGATACGCCATCAGCCGCGCCGGATGTTGATCCGACGTGCCCTGGCCGGCGACCATGTAGGTCGCGACCGTGAACGGCGCGCCGCAGAAGCCGATCAGCGTCGTCTCGGGCGCGAGCTCGCTGCGCACAATTCGCAGCGCTTCGAACACCGGCTCGAGCTTGCCGAGGTCGATCGCGCCGTTGAGCGTGCCGACCAGGTCCGGCGAGTTCAGCGGATCGAGCCTCGGACCCTCGCCGACCTCGAAGCGGACCGCGCGCCCGAGCGCGTACGGCACTACCAGAATGTCGGAAAAGATGATCGCGGCGTCGAAACCGAAGCGCCGGATCGGCTGCAACGTCACCTCGGCGGCGAGTTTGGGGTTGAAGCACAGATCGAGGAAGCTTCCGGCTTCGGTGCGGGTGGCGCGGTACTCCGGCAGGTAACGGCCTGCCTGTCGCATCATCCACATCGGGGGCGAGGCTTGCCGATTTCCGGAAATGACCTCAATGAAAGGTTTTGTCACCAGTTTCTGTGTCAAGAGAGATACCCATTGTTATACGACAAGCGCTCTTGACGGTCTGATACACTGCCAACACCGTCTTGACCACGTCGAGATGCGGCCGGAGCGGCCGTGAACAGGATTTTCGAGATGAACGCCACCGCACCCACCCCCGGATCGTCCGCGACGCGCCGCGAAGGACCGGATCTTCCTGCACCGGTCTCCGGAGAACGCCATGACATCGACAGTTTCGGCGGCCGGCTGACCTATTGGGCCGCGTCGCCTGAAGCATCGACGTCGGAACCGCCGATGCTCCTCATCCACAGCATCAATGCCGCGGGATCGGCCTATGAGATGAAACCGATCTACGAGCACTACGCCAGGAGCCGCCCGGTCTATGCGATCGAGCTGCCCGGCTTTGGTCATTCGTCGCGCGCCAAGCGTCAATACACAATTCGGATGATGACGGATGCGATTCATTCCGTCGTCGGCGAAATCCAGAAGGCGCATGGCGACACGCCGATCGACGCGATCGCATTGTCGCTCAGCAGTGAGTTTCTCGGGCGCGCAGCCGCCGAGACGCCGAAGGCCTTCCGCAGCGTCGCTCTGGTCAGTCCGACCGGCTTCGATCGCAGGCAGTTGCGCTGGGTGAAGGGATCGCGCGCGATTCCGTGGTTGCATGCGTTCTTCGAAAATCCGCTGTGGAGCGAGGGAGTGTTCGGTCTGCTGACGAAGAAGTCGGTGATCGCCTGGTTCCTGCGCAAGACGTTCGGCTCGCCGAACATCGATCGCGGCCTGCTCGACTACGACTATCTGACGACGCATCAGCCCGGTGCGCAGCACGCGCCTTATTACTTCGTCACCGGCTATCTGTTCAGCCAGGACGTGCTGCGGCTCTATCAGGACCTGAAGATGCCGGCATGGCTATCGCACGGCGTGCGCGGCGACTTCGTCGACTACGCCAACAAGAGCACGGTGGAAGGCCGACCGAACTGGACGGTGACCGTGTTCCAGACCGGCGCAATGCCGCATTTCGAGATCCCCGACGAATTCCTCCGCAGCTACGACGAATTCCTCGCGCGGGTCGCGAGGTCTGCCGCCTGAGGCAGTTGCGATGAGCGGACTCGACTGGAGCAGGGATGGCGCCGACTGGCCGCACCGGGAATCCAGCCGGTTCGTGGAGGCCGGCGGCTTCCGCTGGCACATCCAGCAGATGGGTCCGGTCGATGCGCCGGCGCTGTTGCTGGTCCACGGTACCGGCGCGGCTTCGCATTCCTGGCGTGGGCTCGCGCCCTTGCTGGTGCGGCATTTCAGGGTGACCGCGCCGGACCTGCCCGGCCATGGCTTCACGCAATCGCCACGCGCGCATCGGCTGTCATTGCCGGGCATGGCCGCTGATCTCGGCGCGCTGCTGCAGGTGCTGAACGTATCCCCGAAGATCGTCGTCGGGCACTCTGCAGGCGCCGCGATCGCGGCGCGGATGTGCCTCGACGGTGCAATCTCGCCGCGGCTTCTGGTCAGCCTCAATGGTGCATTTCTGCCCTATGGTGGGCCGGCCGCGAATTTCTTCTCGCCATTGGCCAAGATGCTGGTGCTCAATCCGCTGGTGCCTGGATTGTTTGCCTGGCAGGCCGGCGGCCGCGGCGCTGTCGAGCGATTGATCGGCAATACCGGCTCGTCGATCGATCCGGCGGGAATCAAGCTCTATGGCAAGCTGGTGGGGAACTCGGGCCACGTCGCTGCAGCACTGCGGATGATGGCGAATTGGGATCTCGAGCCGTTGCTGAGGGCGTTGCCCGGGCTGAAACCGCAGCTCTTGTTGGTCGCAGCGGAAGGCGACCGCGCCATTCCGCCCTCGGTTGCCCGTAAGGTCCAGGAAATTCAGCCGAAAGCCGTCATCGAGCGGATTCCAGGTCTCGGCCATCTGGCCCATGAGGAGCGGCCGCAACTTGTCGCTGACCTTATCGAGCGATATTCGCTCGCGGGCGCTTCAAATGTCGAATAGATCAAAGACAGCGGTGTAAGGCTTACATTACACATTTGGACTGGTTCAGCTGTCAATTTTTCGTTACAGTGGTCCCCATGCTCGATCCAGGTCCCAAAACCGCTCCTCGTCTCCCTCGTGATCACGCACCGCACGCGGTGGTGATCGGCTCCGGCTTTGGCGGTCTCGCCGCCGCGGTCCGGCTCGGTGCCAAAGGGTACCGTGTCACCGTCTTGGAGAAGCTCGATAAGCCGGGCGGCCGCGCCTACGTCCACAAGCAGGACGGCTTCACCTTCGACGCAGGTCCGACCATCGTCACCGCGCCTTATCTGTTCGAAGAGCTGTGGAAGCTCTGCGGTAAGCGAATGTCCGACGACGTCACGCTGAAGCCGATGGCGCCGTTCTATCGCATCCGCTTCGACGACGGCACGCATTTCGATTATTCCGACGACCGCGATGCGGTGCTGGATCAGATCGCGAAGTTCTGCCCGGACGACGTGCCGGCCTACGACCGCTTCATGGCGGCGTCGCAGGCGATCTTCAAGGTCGGCTTCGAGCAACTCGGCGATCAGGCGTTCAGCCGCTTCACCGACATGCTGAAGATCGCGCCGGACATGATCAAGCTGGAGAGCTATCGCAGCGTCTACGGGCTGGTCGCGAAGCACTTCAAGGATCCGAAGCTGCGTCAGGTGTTCAGCTTCCATCCGCTGCTGATCGGCGGCAACCCGTTCATGTCGAGTTCGGTGTACTGCCTGATCACCTATCTGGAGAAGCAGTGGGGCGTGCACTCGGCGATGGGCGGCACCGGCAGCCTGGTGACCGGGCTGGTGAAGCTGATCGAAGGGCAGGGCAACGAGATCCGCTACAATCAGGACGTTCGCCAGATCGTCGTCGAGAACGGCGCCGCCTGCGGCGTCAAGCTCGCCGACGGCGAAGTGATCAAGGCCGACATCGTGGTGTCGAATGCGGATTCGGCCTCGACCTATCGTTATCTACTGGCGCCGGAGACGCGCAGCCGTTGGACCGACGCCAAGATCGAGAAGTCCCGTTACTCGATGAGCCTGTTCGTCTGGTACTTCGGCACGAAGCGGCGGTACGAGGACGTCAAACACCACACCATCCTGCTCGGCCCGCGCTACCGCGAGCTGATCACCGACATCTTCTCGCGCAAGATCGTCGCCGATGATTTCAGCCTGTATCTGCACCGCCCGACCGCGACCGATCCGTCGCTGGCGCCGCCCGGCTGCGATACGTTCTACGTGCTGTCGCCGGTGCCGAACCTGCTCGGCGACATCGACTGGACCACCAAGGCCGAGAGCTATCGCGCATCGATCGCCAAGATGCTCGGCGCCACCGTGCTGCCCGATCTCGAAAATCAGGTGGTGACCTCGAAGCTCACCACGCCGCTGGATTTCCGCGACCGGCTGTCGTCGTTCCGCGGTGCTGCGTTCGGGCTCGAGCCGGTGTTGTGGCAGAGCGCCTGGTTCCGGCCGCACAACCAGAGCGAAGACGTCAAGAATCTGTATCTCGTCGGCGCGGGAACGCATCCCGGCGCTGGTCTCCCCGGGGTGTTGTCCTCGGCACGCGTGCTCGATTCCCTGGTCCCCGAGGCTGACAGTCTGGTGAATTCATGACCGTACATTCCGATATGCTGGCCTGCCGCGTGATGATCAAGGAAGGTTCGCGCACGTTTCACGCCGCGTCGAAGGTGCTGCCGCGCCGGATCAGCGATCCGGCGATTGCGCTGTACGCGTTTTGTCGCGTCGCCGACGACGCCGTCGATCTCGGCCTCGATCGCAGCAATGCGGTCGAAGTGCTGAAGGACCGACTCGACCGCGCCTGTCGCGGTCTGCCCCGGCCATATCCGTCGGATCGCGCCTTCGCCGACGTGATCGCGCGCTTCTCGATTCCGCCGGCGATTCCCGAGGCGCTGATCGAAGGTCTCGAATGGGACTCGCAGGGCCGCCGCTTCGAGACGTTGTCTGATCTCTACGGCTATGCCGCGCGCGTCGCCGGCACCGTCGGCGTGATGATGACGCTGGTGATGGGGCAGCGCAGACCGGACATTGTCGCGCGTGCCTGCGATCTCGGCTGCGCGATGCAACTCACCAACATCGCCCGCGACATCGGCGAGGACGCGCGCAACGGCCGCATTTACATGCCGCTGTCGTGGATGCGCGAAGCCGGGCTCGATCCGGAAAAGTGGCTCGCCGACCCGAAATTCACGCCGGAGATCGCCGGCATCGTCAAGCGGCTGATCGACACCGCGGATGCGCTGTACGATCGCGCCACGCTCGGCATCGCGAACCTGCCGCGCTCGTGCCGTCCCGGTATCTTCGCCGCGCGTGCGCTATATGCCGAGATCGGCCGCGAGGTCGAACGCTCCGCGCTCGATTCGGTGTCGGCTCGTGCGGTGGTCTCGACCGGGCGCAAGCTCGCTGTGCTGTCGCGGATGCTGGCGTTCCAGGAAACCCAATGGGCGCCCGCGAAGAATCTGCCGGCCAAGTTGGGCGACATGGAAGAAACCCGCTTCCTGATCGATGCGGTGATCGCCCATCCGGTCCGCGACTTGCAGCCGATGCCGCAGGTAAAGCCGATCGAGCAGAAGGTCGCCTGGCTGGTCGACCTGTTCACGCGGCTCGAACGCCGCGACCAGATGCTGCAACGCAGCCGGGTGTAGTTGCGTCGTCATGCCCGGGTTCGACCCGGGCATTCGCGCCTTCAGCCGGTCGAGTGCCTGTTTTCGCAGTTGGCCGGGGGCAAGCCCGGCCCTGATGCCATGGGGTTGGTGACGCTGCCCTCCTAAATTCAAGTGTGCCGCCGACAACTGCCAGTGATTTGCAAAAATCCTCGAAGGCGGTCAGCTTGCGTGATACCGATGGCGTCGAAAGCGCAACGGATCATGGCCATGACGATCGACACTGAACTCGACACCGCGACAACGAGCCGCGTCGAACACCAGCGGGCGCAGGCCCGCACCTGGTTCGAAAGCCTGCGCGACAGGATCTGCGCGGAGGTCGAGGCGCTGGAGCGCGAAGCGCCGGCCGAGCTGTTCCCCGGCACGCCCGCGACCTTCACCTACAAACCGTGGCAGCGGAAGACTGGCGCCGGCGGCGGTGTTGGCGGATTTCTGTCGAATGGCCGGCTGTTCGAGAAGATCGGCATCCACACGTCGTCGGCCAACGGCCGGCTCACGCCTGAAATGGCGAAGACTGTGCCGGGCGACGGCCAGAGCCTGGATTACGTCTCGACGAGTATCAGCCTGATCATGCATCCGCGCAGTCCGCGGGTCCCGACCGTCCACATGAACACGCGGTTTCTCTCGACCGCGCAGGGCTGGTTCGGCGGCGGCGCGGATCTGACGCCGATGCTGCCTGAGCAACGCAGCCAGGACGCCGAAGATGCTGTGACATTCCATGCCGCGATGAAGCGCGCTTGCGACGCCCATGATCCGGGCTACTACGGCAAGTTCAAACCTTGGGCGGACACCTACTTCTTTCTGCCGCATCGCGGCACGGCGCGCGGCGTCGGCGGCATCTTCTACGATCACCTCAACAGCGGCGATTTCGACCGCGACTTTGCCTTCACCCGCGACGTCGGGCTGGCGCTGCTCGCGGTCTATCCGAAGATCGTGCGCCAGCGGATGCAGGAATCGTGGACCGACGAGGAGCGCGCCCAGCAGCTCGCCTGCCGCGGGCTCTATGTCGAGTTCAATCTCTTGTACGATCGCGGCACGATGTTCGGGCTGCAGACCGGCGGCAACACCGAGACCATCATGAGTTCGATGCCGCCGCTGGTCAGTTGGAGCTGAGTCGCACGACGGAGGCGGACGATGGAGAACTATTACGGGCTGATCGAACTCGGCGTCGTGTTCTTCTGCCTGATCGCCGGCTGGTTCATCCTCGAGCATCAAGGCAAACGCCTCGACCGCGCCCGCGCCGAGCGGGAGAAGAAAGACGCGCCATGACCAGCGACAGCGCGTTCAACTATTTCGAGATCCTGATGCTCGGAATGTTCGCCGCAAGCTGGCTCATCCTCGAATGGCAAGGCAAAAGGCTGGATAAAAAGCGCGAGGCGGAGAAGGCGAAGAGCGAAACACCCCCCAAAAGCAATTGATGCCACTTTGGCCGGGCTTTGTCCCGGCCATCCAAGGATGCGGCCGCGGCCGCCCTTACTTCCTCCGCGGCATCCGGAACGGCAGCATCGCCTGCACGATCGGCATGCGGAAGCGGTCGAGGGAGAGGCTCTCGTGCACCAGCGTCACCGGTTCGCCGAGCAACGTCGTCGCCACCATCGAGCGGGCGTAGAACGGAGTGTCTTCGAGGGTGCGCAGCACTTTGGCGTCGCGCTCGCTGCGCGCGCTGCGGCTGACCTTCCAGCCTGAGCGCGGCAGCGTCATGAGGGGCGGCTGAGCAAAGCGTTCCATGTTGCCCTGGGCGTCGAAAGTGACCGCAAGATCGAGGCGGCTGCCGTCGCGGCGCTCGGCTTCGTAGAGGATCGCGGTTTTGTCGCGGAGCGCGCCGCGCGCCCATTCCCAATGGCTGAAGCCGGTCTCGATCGGCGCGTCGCCGGCATTGGTGTCGATATAGGCTTCGCCCTGCCAGTTCAGCTTCGGCTGGTCCAGCGTCACTTCGATTCGCGAGCGTGGTGCGATCGGCCACCAGCGATGATTGCCGTCTTCGTTGAGCACGAAGCACTGTTTGGTGACGGTCGTCGGAATGACCCGGACGCGTCCCCTGATGCGCCCCGGGATCGGTGCGCAGACTTCGTTGATGTTGATGGTCAGCGCCTTGCCGTCCCAGGCGAGGTCGCTCGGTCCGATCAGCAGGGAGCTGAGATTGCGGGCAACGCGGCCGCGCGCGCGCTCCGTCATCGTCCAGCGCTTGCCGGCGCTGTGATACAGCCCGACGTTCAGCGCGCAATGATTGAGCGGGTCGGCTGCAGCGCCGCGGCGTGCGAACGCGTAGTAGGGCGAAAATACGCTGCCGATGAAGGCGATGATGGTGAGGCCTTCGCTGCCATCGTCACTGATCGCGTCGACATACCACCAGGCATAGCCGTTGGGCGGGACGTCGAGGTTGAATCCGGCGCGGCGTTCGTCGGTCTCGTTGGGCCAGGCAATCATTGATTGTTACGTTTGGTTGTTCGCTTCGGTTGAGGTGGCGACCGGCCGCAGCAACGGCTTCAGCCCCTGCAGCTCGGTCTCGATATCGGCGATCAGGCTCGCCGCGGCGGCGCGGCCGGAGAGGCCGGCCATCGGCACGCCGGGGCCGGGATGGGTGCTGCCGCCCGCGAGATACAGGCCCGGAATCTTGGTGCGAGCACCGGGGCGCTCGAAAGATGCGGTCCAGCCATGGGAGGCGCGGCCGTAAAGCGCGCCGCCGGTCGCGGGAAACAAGCGGTTGAAATCCGCCGGCGTCGTCACCTCGGTTTTGCCGGGCTTCTGTTGGATACGTAGCCCGCAGCGCTCCAAGACGCCGAAGGTCCGCTCTGCATAGCGTGCGATCTCTGTTTCGTCGAATGATTTGCGATCGCCGACCGGCGGCGCGTTGACCAGCACCAGCAGTTCTTCCTCGCCGCCCTGGTCGAGCATTGCTTCGTCGTCGATGCGATCCTGGCCGCAGACATAGACGGTCGGCTCGCTTGGCATTTCGCCGCGCTTGAAGATGTCGGTGAACTCACGCGCATAGTCGCGCGAGAAGAACACCGTGTGCCGGCTGAGCGGAAACCCATCGGTCTTCGCGACCATGCTCCACGTCATCGCCGACAGCGACCGAACCTTCGGAGCGATCGGCGCGACCGCGCGTTGCACCGATTCGCCGAACAGGCCGCCGGGCAGCGCGCCGACATCGGCGTTGACGATCACCGACTGCGCTTCGATCCGCTCGCCATTCGCGAGAATCACGCCGGCGGCGTGGCCGCCCGACACCATGATCTCACGGACTTCCTGTTCGTAGCGGATGGTGGCGCCGAGCGAAGTCGCGCAGTCGGCGAGCGCGCGGGCCAGCGCGTGCATGCCGCCTTCGATGATCCAGACGCCCTGCTGTTCGACATGGGCGACCAGCATCAGCGTTGCCGGCGCCTGAAACGGCGATGATCCACAATAAGTCGAATACCGCCCAAACAATTGGCGCAGTCGCGGGTCGTGGAAGTAATCACCCAGCGCATTCCACATCGTGGTGAAGGGACGGATCTTGCGCAGTTCGATCAGGCCGCCGAGCCCGTTTCCGGTGACCAGTCCGAACAGGCTCGGTGCGGTGGCGCGCAAGAATGGCCGTTCGAGGATCTGATAGATTCGCCGGCTGTCGGCGCAAAATTGCCGATAGCGTTTGGCCTCGGCGCTTCCCGCGAAATCGCCGATCGCATCCGTCGAACGCGCCTCGTCGGCGAACAGATCGAGCCGTGTTGTCGCATCCCAGGCGTGGCGTGCCAGCACGGAGAGGGGGCGTAGCCGGACGTGATCGGCGAAGTCCAGCCCGGCAGAGGCGAACAGCTCCTCAAACACCCAGCGCATGGTGAAAACGGTCGGGCCGCTGTCGATCCGCGAGGCGCCGATTCCGACCTCGCGGATCTTGCCGCCGGGAGCAGCCGCGCGCTCGACCACGGTCACGTCCAGACCGCGGGCGGACAAGGCGAGGGCGGAGGTCAGTCCGGCCACGCCCGCGCCGATCACCACCACGCGATTCTTTCCGGTCTGATCTCTCATTCCAGCTCTCGACTCCGCCTTAAGTGTCATTGCGCCATGTCATTGACAGGTGTCCATAATAACTTACAGTTGCGCATGACAAGTTAAATTGACACTTGCTGCCTCAGAGCGGGAGTCTGCCATGGATGTGACCAATCGGATCGAGCGTGCTCTTACCGAAGCGCTCAGCCAGGCAGATCTGGCAGGATGCCCGCCTCGCTTGGCGGCTGCAATGCGCAGTGCGGTGTTCCCGCGCGGCGCTCGTGTCCGGCCCCGGCTCTGCCACAGCGTGGCTTTGGCCTGCGGCGAGGACAATCCCGCCGCAACAGAAGCCGCCGGCGCGGCACTTGAATTGATGCATTGCGCCTCGCTGGTTCACGACGATCTGCCCTGCTTCGATGGCGCTGATATCCGCCGCGGCCGTCCCTCGGTGCACAAGGCGTTCGGCGAGCCGCTCGCTGTGCTGACGGGAGACGCGCTGATCGTGCTGGCGTTCCAGACCATTGCCCGCGTCAATTGCGCGCCGGACCGGCTGCTGAAGCTCACTCAGGTCGTCGGCGGCGCCGTCGGCGTGCCGCTCGGCATCGTCGCCGGTCAGGCGTGGGAATGCGAATCCGAAATCAATCTCGCACATTATCACCGCTCCAAGACCGGCGCGTTGTTCGTCGCCGCGACTGCGGCGGGTGCGGCCTCGGCCGGCGCCGATCCGGAGCCGTGGCGGCTGGTAGGCGAGAAGATCGGCGAAGCCTATCAGGTCGCCGACGATCTGCGCGACGCCGCCGCTGACGAGGACGAAATCGGCAAGCCGGTCGGTCAGGATATCGCCCATGATCGCCCGAGCGCGGTGCGCGAAATGGGCATTGACGGCGCGGTGTTCTATCTGAAGTCGCTGGTCCGCGGCGCAATCGAGGCGATGCCGCCCTGCGCCAACGGCAACGAACTTCGCTCGCTGATCATGTCGGAGGCCACGCGCCTGGTGCCGGCGAAGCTGGCGCAATCCGCGGCGTGATGCGGCGCTGGCGAGCCATGCCGATTCGCGTGAACGCGACGCGTCAAACAACAATCTAAAGCTTCGGATCTCATCAGACCGAAGCTTCTGGAGCCCAGCCACGGCTTGGCCTGCGAGGCCGGCCGGTGGTAGCAGTGACAATGATTTCCTCGAGCCTGCGCGATCGGCTGCTCGGTTGGCGCGATTCGATTCTGTCGAATCCGCGCTTTCAGCGCTTTGCCGCGGTGTTTCCATTGACGCGGCGTGTCGCGCGGCGCCGCGCCGCCGCGATGTTCGATCTCGTCGCTGGCTTCGTCTATTCCCAAATCCTGCTGGCCTGCGTGCAGTTGCGGCTGTTCGATTTGCTTGCGGAGCGTCCTGCCAGCGTCGACGAGCTCGCCACGCGACTGTCATTGCCGCGGGAATCGATGCAGATGCTGCTCGACGGAGCGACGGCGCTCAAGCTGGTGCAGCCGCGTAGCCAGGGCCGCTACGGCCTCGGCCAGCTCGGCGCTGAGCTATGCGGCAATCAAGGCGTGCTGGCGCTGGTCGAGCACCATGCGATGCTATACCGCGACCTCGCCGATCCTTTGGCCCTGCTGCGCGGGCCGCGCGGCGGTGGCGAACTCGCGGCGTATTGGGCCTATGTCCGCGGCGAGCGACCGGCCGACCTCGGATCGGAGCAGGTCTCGTCCTACACCGCGCTGATGGCGGCGTCGCAGCCGATGATTGCCCGCGAAGTGCTACATGCCTTCTCTTTCCGGGCGTATCGCTGCCTGCTCGACGTCGGCGGCGGCGACGGATCGTTTTTGTCGGCTGTCGCCGCGCAGAATCCAGAGCTCCGCTGCATCCTGTTCGACTTACCGGCGGTCGCCGAGAAGGCGGCAGAGCGGTTTCGGGTCACTGGACTGGCGGACCGGGCGACCGCGGTCGGCGGCAGCTTCCGCACCGATCGGCTGCCCGAAGGCGCCGACATCGTTTCGCTGGTGAGGGTCATTCACGACCACGACGACGAGGTCGTGGCCGAGCTGCTGGACGCCGTCCATAACGCCCTCCCGGATCAGGGGAAATTGCTGATCGCCGAGCCGATCGCCGGCCTGCCGGGCACGGAATCGATCTCGGATGCCTATTTCGCCTTTTATCTGAGGGCGATGGGAACCGGTAAAGCCAGGACGTTCGAGCGGCTGCGCGACCTGCTGGAAACAGCCGGATTCACCCAGATCGAGCTCCATTCTGTGCCGATGCCCCTGGTGGCATCCGTGATTACCGCAATCAAGCGCTCCAAATGTGTTAATCTGGCTTGACACTGTCGTCCGTCAGTTTAGCATGACACTCGGCGGCGGGTCTCTGCCGCGCGAATTTGGAGTAGGCGATGGATACCATCGCGGTCGTCCTCAAGCAGCCGCAACACGTCGAACTCAGTCGCCTGGCTCTCACCCCGCCGACTGCTGACGACGTTGTTGTCGATGTTGCATGGAGCGGTGTCAGCACCGGTACCGAGCGGCTGTTGTGGTCCGGCCGGATGCCGGCGTTCCCCGGAATGGGGTACCCGCTTGTGCCTGGCTATGAGTCCGTCGGCGAAGTGGTCGAGGCCGGATCGGCAACCGATCTGAAGCCCGGCCAAATGGTGTTCGTGCCCGGGGCGAAATGCTTCGGCGAAGTCCGCGGTCTGTTCGGCGCCTCGGCGTCGCGTCTCGTCGTTCCGGCCAAGCGCGTGGTGCCGCTCGATCAGCAGCTCGGTGAGCGCGGCATCCTGATCGCGCTCGCCGCCACTGCCTATCACGCCATTGCCGCCCGCAATGCTGCGCCGCCGGACTGCATCGTCGGTCACGGCGTGCTCGGACGCCTGCTGGCGCGGATCTCGATCGCGCTCGGCAATCCGCCGCCGGTGGTGTGGGAGAAGAACCCGATCCGCAGCGGCGGGGCCGATGGCTACGCCGTGGTCGATCCCGAGACCGACGAGCGCCGCGACTACAAGAGCATCTACGATGTCAGCGGCGATCCAAAATTGCTCGATTCTTTGATCTGTCGCATCGCGGCGACCGGAGAGATCGTGCTCGCTGGCTTCTACAGCGAGCCTTTGTCGTTCGCGTTCCCTCCGGCCTTCATGCGCGAAGCCCGGATCCGGATCGCGGCGGAATGGCAGCCGGCGGATATCGGCGCCACCAAGGCGCTGATCGACACCGGCAAGCTCTCGCTGGACGGATTGATTACTCACCATCAGGAAGCGGCTTCCGCGCCTGACGCCTACCGCATCGCGTTCGAAGATCCCGCCTGCCTCAAAATGGTTCTGAACTGGAGATTGTCCTGATGAACGTCGTTCCGACGATCAACCTGCAAGACGCGCAACTCCGGGCCGAGGCGTCGATCGAGCCCGACGCCCCGGTGACGACTCCTGTCACCAAGGAAACCCAGATTATCGCGATCTACGGCAAGGGTGGCATCGGCAAGAGCTTCACGCTCGCCAACCTGTCCTACATGATGGCGCAACAGGGCAAGAAGGTGTTGCTGATCGGCTGCGATCCGAAGAGCGACACCACGTCTCTGCTGTTCGGTGGCAAGGCCTGTCCGACCATTATCGAGACCTCGTCGAAGAAAAAGCTCGCCGGCGAGGAAGTGAAGATCGGCGACGTCTGCTTCAAGCGCGACGGCGTGTTCGCGATGGAGCTCGGCGGCCCTGAAGTCGGTCGCGGCTGCGGCGGTCGCGGCATCATCCACGGTTTCGAACTGCTCGAGAAGCTCGGCTTCCACGAGTGGGGCTTCGACTACGTGCTGCTCGATTTCCTCGGCGACGTGGTATGCGGCGGCTTCGGTCTGCCGATCGCGCGCGACATGTGTCAGAAGGTGATCGTGGTCGCATCCAACGACTTGCAGTCGTTGTATGTCGCCAACAACGTCTGCTCCGCGGTCGAGTATTTCCGCAAGCTCGGCGGCAATGTCGGCGTCGCCGGTATGGTGATCAACAAGGACGACGGCACCGGCGAGGCGCAGGCCTTCGCCACTGCGGTGGGCATTCCGGTTCTTTCGGCAATTCCGGCCGACGACGACATCCGCAAGAAGAGCGCCAACTACGAGATCATCGGCAAGCCCGATGGCGAATGGGGGTCGCTGTTCGAGACCCTGGCCGCGAATGTCGCCACCGCACCGCCGGTTCGTCCCAATCCGCTCACGCAGGACGGTCTGCTCGGTCTGTTCACGAGCGACATCACCGGCCGTGACGTCGTGCTGCTGCCGGCCACGATCGAAGACATGTGCGGCGCCTCGGTGCTGAACAAGCCGTCGCTCGAAGTCATCTACGACGCGGTTTGAGTCACAGCGTGTCCCGGAGTTCGAGATGACCGTCATGCCCCGCTATTCCGGCCCGATCGGCGAATCGATCGTCAGCGATCCGACCGACATGGACGTTTCGGCGGATGCTGACGGCGCTGTGCCTGCTGCTGCCGGCACGACGCCCGCTATCAATGCGGCGGCGACCAAGGCCGATGGTCTCGGTTGCCACGCCGGCGCCGCCGAAATGAAAGCTGCCGCCGAGAGCGCCGGTAAGAGTGAAATTCTCGATCGCTACGCCGAAGACTATCCGAAGGGGCCGCACGATCAGCCGCAGAGCATGTGTCCGGCGTTCGGGTCGCTGCGCGTCGGCCTGCGGATGCGTCGCACCGCGACGATCCTGTCCGGCTCGGCCTGCTGCGTCTACGGCCTGACCTTCACGTCGCACTTCTACGGCGCGCGCCGTACCGTCGGCTACGTGCCGTTCAGTTCGGAAACGCTGGTCACCGGCAAGCTGTTCGAGGACATCCGCGAGGCGGTGTTCAAGCTCGCTGATCCCGAGCACTACGACACCATCATTATCACCAATCTTTGCGTGCCGACCGCTTCCGGCGTGCCGCTCGATCTGCTGCCGAATGAAATCAACGGCGTGCGTATCATCGGCATCGACGTGCCGGGCTTTGGCGTGCCGACCCATGCCGAAGCCAAGGACGTGCTGTCCGCGGCGATGCTGGAATACGCCCGCAAGGAAGCGGAGCAGGGCCCTGTGCAGGCGCCCCGCGGCGGCCGCAGTGAGCGGCCGACCGTGACGCTGCTCGGCGAGATGTTCCCGGCCGATCCGGTCGGCATCAACATGATGCTGGAGCCGCTCGGTCTTGCTGCCGGTCCGGTCGTGCCGACCCGCGAATGGCGCGAACTCTATGCTGCGCTCGACTGTCAGGTGGTCGCGGCGATCCATCCGTTCTACACCGCTTGCATCCGTCAGTTCGGTCTCGCCGGCCGCAAGACCGTCGGCTCGGCGCCTGTCGGCCATGACGGCACCGAAGCCTGGCTCGAGGCGATCGGCACGGCTTGCAACGTCGAGCGCGCCAAGATCGACGCCGCCAAGAACCGTTTCCTGCCCGCGATCAAGGCGGCGCTCGCCGCCAAGCCGATCAACGCTCGTATCACCGTGTCGGGCTATGAAGGTTCGGAATTGCTGGTCGCGCGGCTGCTGATCGAGAGCGGCGCGCAGGTGCCTTATGTCGGAACTGCGGCTCCGCGCACGCAATGGTCGGATCCGGATCGCGAATGGCTCGAGGCCAAGGGCGTTCAGGTTCAGTACCGCGCTTCGCTCCAGCATGACTATGCGGCGATCGACGAGTTCAAGCCGGACCTGGCGATCGGCACTACGCCCGTGGTGCAGAAGGCCAAGACCATGGCGATCCCGGCTTTGTATTTCACCAACCTGATCTCGGCGCGGCCGCTGTTCGGCGTCGCTGGCGCCGGCTCGCTGGCGCAGGTGGTCAACGCCGCGCTCGGAAATCAGGCGCGCTTCGACGAGATGAAGGAATTTTTCGGCGAGGTCGGGCAGGGCTTTGCGGCAGGCGTCTGGGAAGACACCCCGAAAGACAATCCGGCGTTCCGCGAGAAATACAGGAAGCAGATCGAAGCCGCAGCCAAGAAGCGCAAAGCTGAGGAGATGATCTGATGCTTGTCCTGGATCATGATCGCGCCGGCGGCTATTGGGGCGCCGTCTATGCCTTCACCGCGGTGAAGGGCCTGCAGGTGATCATCGACGGCCCAGTCGGCTGCGAGAACCTGCCGGTGACCTCGGTGCTGCATTACACCGACGCGCTGCCGCCGCACGAATTGCCGATCGTCGTCACCGGTCTCGGCGAAGACGAACTCGGCAAGCTCGGCACCGAAGGCGCGATGAAGCGCGCGCACCGCACGCTCGACCCGTTCCTGCCAGCCGTGGTGGTGACAGGTTCGATCGCCGAAATGATCGGCGGCGGCGTCACGCCCGAAGGCACCAACATCAAGCGCTTCCTGCCGCGCACCATCGACGAAGACCAGTGGCAGAGTGCTGACCGCGCCATCGTCTGGCTGTGGAAAGAATACGGCCCGAAGAAGATTCCGGAGCGCAAGCCGCTGTCGCCGGACGTCAAGCCGCGGGTCAACATCATCGGCCCGATCTACGGCACCTTCAACATGCCGTCCGACCTCGCGGAAATCCGCCGCCTGATCGAAGGCATCGGCGCCGAAGTCAACATGGTGTTTCCGCTCGGCTCGCACCTCGCCGATATTCCGAAGCTGGTGAATGCCGATGTCAACGTCTGCATGTACCGCGAATTCGGCCGCCTGCTGTGCGAGGCGCTGGAGCGGCCCTATCTGCAGGCGCCGATCGGGCTGCATTCGACCACGCGCTTCCTGCGCAAGCTCGGCGAGCTCACGGGTCTCGATCCGGAGCCGTTCATCGAGCGTGAGAAGAACACCACGATCAAGCCGCTGTGGGACCTGTGGCGCTCGGTGACCCAGGACTTCTTCGGCACTGCGAGCTTTGCGGTCGTCGCCACTGATACTTATGCCCGCGGCGTGCGAAATTTCCTCGAGACGGAAATGGGCCTGCCGTGCACCTTCGCAGTGTCGCGCAAGGCCGGCGTGAAGCCGGACAACGACGCGGTTCGCACCGCGATTCGGCAGACTCCGCCGCTGATTATGTTCGGTAGCTACAACGAAAGAATGTACCTCGCCGAATCGGGCTCGCGCGCGATCTACATCCCGGCGTCGTTTCCGGGCGCGGTGATCCGCCGCCATCTCGGTACGCCGTTCATGGGCTACTCGGGCGCGACCTATCTGGTGCAGGAAGTGTGCAACGCGCTGTTCGATGCGCTGTTCAACATCCTGCCGCTCGGCAGCGATCTCGATCGCGTCGATCCGACTCCGGCGCGTCGTCACGAAGAGCTGCTCTGGAGCGACGAAGCCAAGGCGCTGCTCGACGAAGTGCTCGAGGCGCATCCGGTGCTGGTGCGGATTAGCGCAGCAAAGCGTTTGCGCGACGCAGCTGAAAACAGCGCGCGCCGTGCCGGCCAAGAGCAGGTGACGAAAGAATTTGTCAGTAAAGCACGTGCGGCGCTCTTGGATGGGCAGTCGGCGTGAGATGATTTGAGCTAGAACAATGCGCTTCACAATCGCGCGACCAAATATGCGCAATCCAAGGGTGAGGAGTTGATCGATGTCCGACTACGTTCACACCGGCCGTCGCTCGAGGGTGCTTCACGATAACGCTGCTGTCGAATGCCGGCTGATGTTCGGTGCGTGCTACGCGCTGTTTCTGATCCGAGCTGTCGTGACGCGTGCGATGCCGTGGCGCAAGACGACGGAGCAACGTGAATCGGTGTTTGGTGAAGCGCACAACGCTGCAAGCGTTCTGGTCACCTCGTCGTTCATGGGGATGTAATTCGAATTTCGTCCGGCTTGCCGGACGGAACACTGCCGTTCTCGGAAACGAAACGGTAACTCGCTGTCGTTTCGGAAACGATACGGCAATCATTTGCCGCCCACGCTCGGGCGGCGAGTCGGCCGAAAGGCCATCACTAGGAGGTGTACCAAATGAGTGACGGTTCCATCTCGGGACTTTCCGAAGCGGAAGCCAAGGAATTCCACTCGATCTTCGTGACGAGCTTCTTCCTCTTCATCGTCGTCGCTGTGGTTGCTCACATCCTTGCTTGGATGTGGCGTCCGTGGCTGCCGAGCGCGACCGGCTACAAGACTGCGCTCGATAGCGTCCAGCAAATCGCTTCGTATCTGTGCTAAGGGGAGACTACTATGTGGCGAATTTGGCTTCTGTTTGATCCGCGTCGCGCGCTGGTCCTGCTGTTCGTGTTCCTGTTCGGCCTGGCCATCATCATCCACTTCATCCTGCTGAGCACCAGCCGGTTCAACTGGCTGGACGGCCCGAAGAAGACGGCTGAGATCTCTCAGACCTACACCAGCATGCCCGTCTAAATGGCATGACGCTCTGCTTACCGGAACGGACGGGAAACGGACTGAGCTGCCGGGCTCGTCCGCTTCCGGGAAGCTACCTGGACTGGATCACTACGATGGATTTTCCCTGGCGCGCTCGCGGAGGAACGATCGATGGCAATGCTCAGTTTTGAGAAAAAATACCGCGTTCGTGGCGGAACGCTAATCGGGGGCGACCTGTTCGATTTTTGGGTTGGCCCGTTTTATGTCGGGTTCTTCGGGATCGCGACGGTCTTCTGCGCGCTCATGGGGATCGCGCTGATCATCTGGAATACGGCTCTCGGCCCGACCTGGAATCTGTGGCAGATCAGCGTCAATCCGCCGGACGCCAAGTACGGCTTGGGTTTCGCCCCGCTCACTGAAGGCGGAATCTGGCAGTGGGTGACGATCTTCGCAACCGGCGCATTTGTTGCTTGGGCGCTGCGTGAAGTGGAAATTTGCCGCAAGCTTGGCATCGGCTATCATGTGCCGTTCGCTTTCAGCTTCGCGATTTTCGCCTATGTGACGCTGGTGGTGATCCGTCCGGTGCTGATGGGCTCCTGGAGCTATGGCTTCCCCTACGGCATCTTCACGCATCTGGATTGGGTCTCGAACACCGGCTACGCCTACGGCCAGTTCCACTACAATCCCGCGCATATGATTGCGATCACGTTCTTCTTCACGACCTGTCTGGCGCTGGCGCTGCATGGCGGTCTGGTTCTCTCGGCCCTCAATCCGGACCGTGGCGAGCCGGTGAAGTCTCCGGAGCATGAGAATACGATCTTCCGCGATCTGGTTGGCTATTCGATCGGCACGATCGGCATTCACCGCCTCGGTCTGTTCCTTGCGCTGGCGGCTGTGTTCTTCAGTGCAGTTTGCATGATCATCAGCGGTCCGGTTCTCGCCGAGGGTGGCTCGTGGCCCGATTGGTGGAATTGGTGGCGGAATCTTCCGATCTGGAAACAGTAATTCAACCGGTCACAAGAGAGTCTTGTCATGGCCCAATATCAGAACATCTTCACACAGGTCCAGGTTGAAGGACCTGCCTATGCGGGGGTGCCGCTACGACCCGGCAGCTCCCCCCGTGAGACCAAGACCACGTTCAGCTACTGGCTTGGTAAGATCGGTGACGCTCAGGTAGGTCCTGTCTATCTCGGCTTCACTGGTGTTGCCTCGTTGTTGTGCGGCCTCGTAGCATTCGAGATCATTGGTCTCAACATGCTGGCGCAGGTCGATTGGAGCCCGATCGAGTTCCTGCGGCAGTTCTGCTGGCTGGCGCTAGAGCCGCCGAAGCCGGAATACGGCCTCTCGATCCCGCCGTTGAAGGAAGGCGGCTGGTGGCTGATGACCGGCTTCTTCCTGACCGTGTCCATCGCGCTGTGGTGGGTTCGGACCTATCGCCGCTCGCGGGCGCTCGGGATGGGTACTCACGTGTCGTGGGCGTTCGCTTCCGCGATCCTGCTGTACTTTTCGATCGGCTTCATCCAGCCCGTTCTGATGGGCTCCTTCAGTGAAGCTCCTCCGTTCGGCATCTTCCCGCATCTCGACTGGACCAACAACTTCTCGATCAAGTACGGCAATCTCTACTACAACCCCTTCCACTGTCTCTCGATCGCCTTCCTGTATGGCTCGGCACTGCTGTTCGCCATGCACGGTGCGACCATCCTCGCTGTGAGCCGCTACGGCGGCGAGCGCGAAATCGAGCAGATGCTGGACCGCGGTACCGCACTTGAACGCGCTGCTCTGTTCTGGCGCTGGACGATGGGCTTCAATGCGACGGCCGAATCGATCCATCGTTGGGCTTGGTGGTTTGCAGTGCTCTGCCCGCTGACCGGCGCGATCGGCATCATCCTCAGTGGCCCGGTGGTCGACAATTGGTTCGACTGGGGTGTGAAGCACGGGCTGGCGCCGCCGCGGTAACGCAACCCGACGTCAAACCCGACAAAGACAATGCGCGCGCCTGATTGATGAATACCGGTCAGGCGCGCGCTGTTACATTTAGACCGACCCCGTTATTAGACCCCGTCATTTCGTCTCGTCAGAGCAGCGTTTCCCTAGTTGGATAATGACGTGTGAGGCGACGTGCGGTAAAGGACGCCTCCCACGCGCCTTGAAGGCCAGACACAAGATCGAAAAAGAGACTCGGAGCCGCTCAGAAGGCGCGAGAAAAACAAGAAGACTCGACTTGTAGGACGCAGACGCCGAGGTGGAGGACGAGTTTTTGCTGGAGGATATTTGCCCTGGTGCAAGTGTTCAAATCTCCGAAGGAGTCGCTGGGGGATCTCGGTGCTCTTGCTGCTGCGAAGCTGATCGCTGCCGCGACCGACGTCGCGCTGGTGGTCGATACGCAAGGCGTCATCCGGGATGTGGCGTTCAACAAGGACGAGCTGGCACTGGAACTGGACGGGCAGGGCCGTTGGCTCGGCTCGCGGCTGATGGACATCGTCACGGCCGACACCCAGGCGAAAATCCGGGAGCTCCTGCTGGATGCCACTGTCCGCGACGTTCCGACTTGGCGTCAGGTCAATCATCCCTCACCCGGCGGTGAGGATGTTCCGGTGCTGTACTCGGCGATCAGCCTCGGGCGCGACGACCGGCTGCTGGTCGTGGGACGTGATCTGCGTCAACTCGCGATGATGCAACAGCGCCTAATCAATGCTCAGCAGTCCATGGAGCGGGATTACATCCGGCTGCGGCACGCAGAAACCCGCTACCGGCTGCTGTTTCAGGTCTCTTCGGAAGCTGTCATGATCGTCGATGCCAACAGCGAATTGATCGTCGACGCCAACCCGGCGACGCTGGCGCTTTTCGAAACGCCTGCGGCGCAGACGCTGAATTCAGCGGTTGCAGCCTATTTTGACGACGCCCACCAGCAGGCGGTGCTGAACACGTTGGCTGACGTTCGTTCCACCGGCCGTGACGGACGCGCGCGCGTGCGCCTCGCCAATAGCGGGCGTGAATGCGAATTGTCGGCGTCGCTGTTTCGGCAGGAGAACGCCTCGCTGTTTCTGATGCGCCTGACTTCGCAATCCGCGATTCCGGAAACCGGCGCAGCGAAGAGTGTCGCGCTGCTGCTGAAGTATTTCGAGGTCGCCGCTGACGCGATGGTGATCACCCACTACGACGGACGGGTGGTTCGGGCCAATCTCGCGTTTCTGGAAATGACGCAGCTTGGCAATGCCGAGCAGGCGCGCGGCGAATCGCTCGACCGCTGGCTCGGCCGCACCGGTGTCGATCTCAGTGTGGCGCTCGCCAATCTGCGTCAAAGCGGCGCGATCAAGTTGTTCGCCACAGTGCTGCGGGGCGAGTACGGCGCCTCGGCCGAGGTCGAGGTCTCGGCGGTGGCGCTCAACGACGTCGAGGACAAACCGTGCTTCGGCTTCGCGATCCGCAATGTCGAGAAACGCCTGCCGACTGCGCCGAGCTCTAAACGCGAGCTTCCGCGTTCGGTGGCGCAGCTCACGGAGTTGATCGGCCGGGTGCCGCTGCGGGATCTGGTGCGGGAAACCACCGATGTCATTGAAAAGCTATCGATCGAAGCGGCGCTCGAACTCACCGGCGACAACCGCGCATCGGCCGCCGATATGCTCGGCCTCAGCCGTCAAAGTCTTTACGTGAAGTTGCGCCGCTACGGCCTTGCAGAGCATGCGCCGGAAGGAGAGGCTGCTGATGAGTAACACCCTGGTCGTACGTCCGGCCGCGACCGACGTGCTCGAATTGCTGAAGCCGATCACCTGGTTTCCGCCGATGTGGGCGTTCGGGTGCGGCGTGGTGTCGTCGGGCGAGCCGCTGTCGCAGCGCTGGCCGCTGGTGATCGCCGGCATCATCCTCGCCGGTCCGATGCTGTGCGGCATGAGCCAGGCGGTGAACGACTGGTACGACCGGCATGTCGACGCCATCAACGAGCCGAATCGTCCGATCCCGTCGGGACGGATCCCGGGCAGTTGGGGCTTCTACATCGCGGTCGCATGGTCGGTGCTGTCAATGATGCTCGCGGCCACGCTGGGGCCGTGGGTGTTCGTCGCAGCGGCGCTCGGCCTGGTGATGGCGTGGGCCTACAGCATGCCGCCGGTCCGTTTGAAGCAGAACGGATGGTTCGGTAACGCGGCCTGCGGCCTGGCTTACGAGAGCCTGCCTTGGTTCACCGGCGCCGCCGTGATGTCGGCTTCGATACCGGACTGGCGCATCATCGTCGTCGCGCTGCTCTACGGCATTGGCGCTCACGGCATCATGACGCTGAACGACTTCAAGGCGATCGATGGCGACAAAAAGATGGGCGTCAATTCGCTGCCGGTGCTGCTCGGCGCCGAGAACGCCGCCCGGTTGGCCTGCGTAGTCATGGCGGTGCCGCAGCTCGTCGTGGTGGCGCTGCTGTTCGCCTGGGACCGGCCATATTACGCGATCGCTGTGTCCGCGCTGCTGGTGCTGCAGCTCGGCTTCATGTCGCACCTGCTGAAGGCCCCACGCGAGCGCGCGCCGTGGTATAATGGGACCGGAGTATCGAGCTATGTGCTCGGTATGCTGGTCAGCGCCTTCGCGCTGTCCTCGATCGGAGGGTCATGATCATGCTTCGACCGCTATCCTGGCTCGGCATCGTGCGGATGGGGCTGGTGCAAACCGGCCTCGGCGCCATCGTCGTGCTCACCACCTCGACCCTCAATCGGGTGATGGTGGTGGAGCTGGCGTTGCCGGCGATGCTGCCTGGCGCGCTGGTCGCGATTCATTACGCGCTGCAAGTGTTCCGTCCGGCCTGGGGCCACGGCTCCGATCGCGGCGCACGCCGCACGCCGTGGATCATCGGCGGCATGGCGGTGCTCGCGCTCGGCGGTTTCCTCGCCGCGGTCGCAACCGCATGGATGAGCACGCAGCCGCTGTTCGGCGTGGCGCTGGCGATCGTCGCGTTTTGTCTGATCGGCGGCGGCGTCGGCGCTGCCGGCACATCGCTGCTGGTGCTTCTGGCGAAGCGCACCGATGAGCGCCGCCGCGCCGCGGCCGCTACCATCGTCTGGGTGATGATGATCGCGGGCTTCATCGTCACCACCGGCTTCGCCGGCCATTTGCTCGATCCGTTTTCACCGTCGCGGCTGGTCGCGGTCTCGGGGGGCGTCTCGCTGATCGCGATGCTGCTCACCTTCATCGGCGTCTGGGGCGTCGAGGGCAGGGCCGGCGCCGCGGCGCCCGCCGCTCAGACGCAGGTCGACAAGGGCTCTTTCAGGGCCGCGATCAAGGAAGTCTGGGCCGAGCCGCAGGCGCGCCGGTTTGCGATCTTCGTGTTCGTCTCGATGCTCGCCTACAGCGCCCAGGATCTCATTCTGGAGCCCTTCGCCGGCGCAGTGTTCGGCTTCACCCCGGGCGAGACCACAAAGCTGTCGAGCGTGCAGCACGCCGGCACGCTGCTCGGCATGGCGCTGGTGCCGCTGATCGGCGCATTGTTTCCGAAGACACGCGGCAATCTCCAGGTCTGGACCGTAGGCGGCTGCGTCACTTCGGCGATCGCTTTGCTGTGCTTGTCCTCGGCGGCGCTGGTCGGCCCGACCTGGCCGCTGCGAGAGACCGTGTTCGTGCTCGGCGTCACCAACGGCGCTTACGCGGTGGCGGCGATCGGCTCGATGATGGCGCTGGTCAGCGCCGGCGGTGAAAAACGCGAAGGGGTTCGCATGGGGCTGTGGGGCGCAGCGCAGGCTATCGCGTTCGGCATTGGGGGCTTCGTCGGGACGCTTGCCAGCGATGTCGCGCGCTTCCTCCTGTCGTCGCCGGCGCTGTCTTATGCTTCAGTGTTCGCGGCCGAAGCCGGCCTGTTCATCGTCTCCGCGGTGATGGCGGTGTGGGTGCATCGCGCCCAGAAGCGCTCTGATCAAAGCCGCGGCGAAGTCGTCGATTTGTCAACTGCAGCAGTTGCGGGAGGTTGAGATGAGCGAGAACTCCGCGATCTATGACGTCATTGTCGTCGGAGGCGGTCCGTCCGGCGCCACCGCAGCCTGTGATCTGGCGAGGGCCGGCAAGCGAGTGGTCCTGCTCGACCGCGCCGGTCGCATCAAGCCGTGCGGCGGCGCGATCCCGCCGCGAGCGATCCGCGATTTCGCGATCCCTGACAGCATGCTGGTGGCGAAGATCAATGCCGCGCGAATGGTTTCGCCGAGCGATGTCGAAGTCGACATGCCGATCGGCGATGGCTTCGTCGGCATGGTCGACCGCGAGCATTTCGACGAGTGGCTGCGCAAACGCGCCGCGAGTGTCGGCGCCGAGCGCCGCACGGGGCTGTTCCGAAGTTTCACGCGAGACGAAAGCGGCGTCAACACCGTTCACTACGAGGAGCGTCAGCCCGACGGCTCCATGCTGGATCAAACGGTGCGGGCGCGGGCGATCATTGGCGCCGACGGCGCCGTGTCGGCGGTGGCGCGGCAGTTCCTGCCTGATGCCGATCGGGCGCCGTTCGTGTTCGCCTATCATGAGATCATCAAGGCGCCGCAGCCGGGCCAGGCCGCTTACGAGAGCCGGCGCTGCGACGTGTACTATCAGGGCAAGGTGTCACCTGACTTCTACGGCTGGGTGTTTCCGCATGGTGACACTGTGAGCGTCGGCACCGGCTCGATGCACAAAGGTTTTTCGCTTCGCGATTCTGTGGCCGAACTGCGCAAGGCGACCGGGCTCGACGAAGTCGAGACCATCCGTAAGGAAGGCGCGCCGATTCCGCTTCACCCTCTTCCGCGCTGGGACGATGGCCACAGCGTGCTGCTTGCCGGCGACGCCGCCGGCGTTGTGGCGCCGGCCTCGGGTGAGGGGATCTACTACGCGCTGGTCGGTGGCCGTCTCGCGGCTGAAGCCGTCGGCGAATTCCTCGATACTGCGGACGCCAAGGTGCTGAAGCTGGCGCGCAAGCGCTTCATGCGGGCGAACGGCTCGGTGTTCAGGATTCTCGGCCTGATGCAGTGGTACTGGTACGCGAGCGACAAGCGCCGTGAACAATTCGTTAGCATCTGCCGGGATCGCGACGTGCAGAAGCTGACCTGGGACGCCTACATGAACAAAAAGCTGGTGCGAGCCAAGCCGATTGCCCATGTCCGGATATTCTTCAAGAACCTCGCCCACATGACGGGCCTGGCTTCAGTGTAATTGCTGCAGGTTCGACTTGAATCCGATTTTCGTTGCTGCCGTCGTCGCGATTCTCGTGGGATTGCTCGGCGGCTCTCTGACCGATACCGGCATATGGTATCAAAGCCTGATCAAGCCATGGTGGCAGCCGCCCGACTGGCTGTTCGGGCCTGCCTGGACAGTGATCTTCGCGCTCGCCGCGATGGCGGCGGCCTATGCCTGGCGCGGCGCGCGAACGCGGGCGCAACGCGAATGGGTGATCGGACTGTTCGCCGCCAACGGCTTCTTCAACGTGATGTGGAGCATGCTGTTCTTCACGGTGCAGCGGCCGGATTGGGCATTGATCGAAGTGCCGCTGCTGTGGCTATCGGTGCTGATCGGGATCGTGGTGTTCTGGCGCGGTGCGCGGACCGCAAGCTACTATCTGATACCTTATCTGGTCTGGGTGACGTTCGCGACATATCTGAACTGGACGGTGGTGCGGCTCAACGCCCCGTTCTCATGATCGCCTGACTTCTTGAAGTCGCTCTCCTGCCGGTGCCCGCCATGTCGATGATGTCCGATCTTTTCACGAGCGGGGTCTTTGTCGATGCCGTGCTGATCGTGCTGATCGTCGAGGCATTCGCGGTCGTCGGCTATTGGCTTTGGAGGAAGCGGGGCATCGCGCCGGCCGACTTCTTGCCAGGCATGGTCTCGGGCGCCCTAATGCTGCTGGCGCTGCGCGCCGTGCTCGCCGGCGCCGGCTGGTTCACGCCGACCCTGTGTCTGATGGCGGCAGGAGGAGCCCACCTGATCGACGTCCTGCGACGCTGGCGGAACTGAACGTCTTCGGCGCAGGTCGCGTGAGAGGTGCGGCGCTGGGGCTGAAAAGCAAAAGCTCTGGTTCTGATGGATCAGAACCAGAGCTTTCGCGTCGGCATCAATCAGTTCAGAGAGGTCGGACCGGCTTACTTGAGCGTGGCAAGATATGCCGCGACGTCCTTGCGCTGCTGATCGTTGGCCAGCTTGAAGGTCATCTTGGTAGAACCCGTGGCCTTGTCGGCCTGGCCCTTGTCGGTCAGGAACTTTTTCAGATAGGCATTCGGATCCGGGAGGTAGGCGATGATGTTTTCCTGGGTCCAGACCAGACCGGCCTCGCCGGAATTGTGGTTCAGAGGCGAGTAGGTGAAGCCGGCAGCGGTGCCTGCCTTACGGCCGACGACGCCCCCGAGTGCCGGACCAACCATGTTCTTGTCGGCGCGATGGCAGGTCATGCACTGCTTGAACACGGCTTCGCCCTTGGCGGCGTCCTGCGCCGAGGCGGTACCTGTCGACAGAGATCCTGCGGCAGCGGTGATGGTGACAATTGCGAGAAGTTTTCGGACCACGTCTCTCTCCATAGATCTCGTCGTTACGCCCAACGGAATCAGGCCCTCTACGGGCCGGACAACAACCCTATCCAAACCCGTTCTAATGTTGCCTGTAAAGCAATTCTGACACATTGACCGTGGACCAACAGTGAGATTTCTCCGGTTATCGCCTTGATTCCGCGCAATTATATTGCAAAATAGGCAATTCGGCGGATTTTTGCCGCCTTCCACAAGCACTTGCACTTGTCATTGGCATGTAGTCTGCATAATTCCTTCTAGGCGTGAACGTTCAATTGTGTCTCCCTGACGCTGGAACCGCCGACGAGTGGCAAGATGTCTGCAAAACCCGTCCAGCCTGACATCACTCTCCTCCTTGATATGGACGGTGTGATTCGGGACGCGACCGTTTCGCCCGCGATGTCGGGGGAAAGTGTCGAGGCCTGGCTCGGCCGCTCTTGGACCGAGATCGCCGGCGACAATGGAGGCGACAAGATCCGGCGGATCGTTGAGGACGCCCGGACCAGCGGCATTTCTGCCTTCCGTCAAATCAACCAGCGGTTCCCTTCAGGCGCTGAGATCCCGATCGAATTCACCACCATGCTGCTGGGTGATCGCACCGGCATGCTGGCGGTCGGCAAGAATTTGCAGGCGGTTGCCGAACTGCATTCGCGTTTGATCGCGGCGCAGCAGACCATCGAGCGCGACTATTGGCGGCTCCGCGAAATGGAGACGCGCTACCGTCTGGTGTTCGACGCGGCGACCGAGGCGGTGATGATCGTCGCGGCGAACGATCTGCGTATCGTCGAAGCCAATCGTGCGGCAGTCCAGGCGCTGAGCGGGATTGATCGCGGCAACGACGATGTGACCGGCCGCGAGATCCTGCGCGAGATCGCACCGGTCGATCGGGAAGCCGTACGTGAGATGCTTCTGCGCATCCGTGATCGCGGCAAGGCGCTCAGCATCCTGGTCCATGTCGGCCGCGATGCGCGATCCTGGATGCTGCGCGGGTCGCTGGTGTCCTCGGAGCAGGGACAGGTGTTTCTGCTGCAATTCGCTCCTGTGGCGGGCGCCATGCCGCGCGGCGACGACCGCGCGGAGCCGACGGTCCTCAAGGCCCTGATCGACAGGGTGCCGGATGGCTTTGTCGCACTCGACGCCGGCGGCGTGATCCGCCACGCCAACCAGGCATTTCTCGATATCGTGCAGATCGGCTCGAAAGGATCTGCGATCGGCGAGTCGCTCGGTCGCTGGCTCAGTCAACCCGGCGCCGATCTGACGGCTCTGCTATCGCATCTGCAACGCTACAAGACGGTGCGGCTGTTCCAGACCACCATCCGCGGTGAACTCGGCAGCGAGACCGACGTCGAGATTTCGGCGGTCGACGGCGACGACCAGAACTACGTCGGCGTGTTGATCCGCAACGTCTCGCGTCGTCTTGGCGCCGGCGAGACTGATGCGCTTCGTGCCGCGCTGGGCCCGATCAGCAAGCAACTCGGTCGCTCATCGCTGCGCAAGCTGGTGAAAAATACCGTGAGTATTGTCGAGCGACACTACGTCAAGGAAGCACTCGAACTCACCAACGGCAACCGCACAGCAACCGCGGATTTGCTAGGGTTGAGCCGACAGAGTCTCTATGCCAAGCTCGCGCGCTATGCGCTCGACGACAAGGGAGCCGCCTCCCAAGACGATACTGAGGACTGAGTTGACGGCTGAAACGCCAAGCTCCCCCGCATTTGGAACCGCCGATCTTTCGAATTGCGAGCAGGAGCAGATTCACCTCGCTGGTTCGATACAGCCGCACGGCGCTCTATTGGTGATCAGCGAGCCGGATCACCGCGTCATTCAGGCCAGCGCCAACGCCGCCGAGTTCCTCAACCTCGAGTGTCTGCTGGGCCTGCCGCTGGCCGAGCTTGACGGCGATCTGCTGATGCGGATCCTGCCGCATCTCGACCCGCCCTCAGAGGGCACGCCGATCGCAGTACGCTGCAGGATCGGCAATCCGGGGGCCGATTTCGACGGCCTGATTCATCGGCCGGCGGAAGGCGGCCTGATCGTCGAACTGGAACGTGCCGGGCCTGCGATCGATCTGGCGCAAATGGTCGGACCGGCGCTCGAGAAGATCCGCACCGCCAATTCGATCCGGGCGCTGTGCGAAGTGACCGCGCAACTGTTTCAGGATCGCACCGGCTACGACCGGGTGATGGTCTATCGCTTCGACGAGGAGGGCCACGGCGAGGTGTTTTGCGAACGCCACGTGCCCGGTCTCGAGTCCTATTTCGGCAACCGTTACCCCTCCTCCGACATTCCGCAGATGGCACGACGTTTGTACGAGCGCATCCGCGTTCGCGTGCTGGTCGACGTGAACTATCAGCCGGTGCCGCTGCAGCCGAGGCTGTCGCCGTTCACCGGGCAGGATCTCGACATGTCGAGCTGTTTCCTGCGCAGCATGTCGCCGATTCATCTGCAATATTTGAAGAACATGGGCGTTCGCGCCACGCTGGTGGTGTCGCTGGTGGTCGGCGGCAAGCTATGGGGGTTGATCGCCTGCCATCACTATCAACCGCGCTTCATCCATTTCGAACTTCGCGCAGTTTGCGAGCTGCTTGCCGAAGCGATCGCCACCCGCATCACTGCGCTCGAGAGCTTCGCGCAGAGCCAGTCCGAATTGTTCGTTCAGCGTCTCGAGCAGCGCATGATCGAGGCGATCTCGCGCGAAGGCGACTGGCGCGCGGCGATCTTCGATGCTGCGCAATCGATCCTGCAGCCGACCGGCGCGGCCGGTTGCGCGCTGATTTACGAAGGCCAGGTGACGACTTCCGGTGAAGTTCCCGCCACCCAGGACATCCGTGAGATCGCCGCATGGCTCGGCCGCCAACCGAATGCCTCGGTCATCTCGACGTCGTCGTTCACACTCGACGCGCCGGAATTCGCGTCGCTGATCAGCGTTGCGAGCGGCGTCGCCGGCGCGCCTGTGTCCAACCAGCCGGGCGAATTCCTGATCTGGTTTCGCCCCGAGCGCGTGCGCACCGTTACCTGGGGCGGCGATCCGAAAAAGCCGTTCGTGATCGGCAATACCCCCGCCGATCTATCGCCGCGGCGCTCCTTCGCGAAGTGGAATCAGGTGGTGGAAGGTACGTCCGATCCGTGGACGCCCGCGGATCTCGCTGCGGTGCGGACGATCGGACAGTCGGTCGCCGACATCGTGCTGCAATTCCGCGCAGTGCGCACGCTGATCGCGCAGGAGCGGCTCGACCAGTTCTCCCGTCAGGTGCTGACGTCCGACCATCCGGTCGTGATCGCGGACATCGAAGGCAAGATCCTGCTGGTGAACGAAGCCTTCACCGCGCTGCTGCCGAAGGAATGTACGCCGATCCGCCGGCTCGACGATCTGGCATCGGCCTTTCTCGAACCCTACGACTTCATGCGCAGCGTCGGCGAGCTTATCAATCACCAGCGCGGTTGGCGCGGCGAACTGCTGTTGCGCGGCCCCGGCAATGCGGTGCGTCCGATGATGGTGCGCGCCGATCCGGTGATGCCGGCGCGAGATCGGGCGCTTGGTTTCGTGCTCATCTTCACCGACAACGCCGATCGCCGGGCCGCTGACGCGGCGCGCGGCCGGTTTCAGGAAGGCGTTATCAAGAGCACCCGCGTGAGCAGCTTGCGCCTCGATTCGAAATCGGACCTCGTCCACCAGAATCTGTTGTCGGCGCTGGTCGAGAACGCTCAGCTCGCCGCGCTGGAAATCACCTACGGTGTCGAAACCGGGCGAATCGCAGATATGCTCGAGGGCGTTCGCAACTCGACGCTGCGCACCGCGGAAGTCCTCGAGCATCTGATGTTGCACGCGTCGCGCACCGCGGTCGACGACAGCACGAGCAGAACTCAGAAGACCAGAAAGTAAGAAGTTAAAGCAGGCTGATGCATCTTCGAATCGTCATCCTGCTTTAGTTTCTTGTGAGCGAGTTCTTTTCCGAAACATTATCCACTTTTCGGGATCATGCTTCATTGCGCTCGCGTTGCCGCTTCGCTCGCCAGATGCAGCTGCACCGCGACCGACAGCGCGATGTTGCACTCGAACGCGACCGCGCCCTCCGCGATGATCGCGCTCGGATCGGGCGCCGCAGCGCCCGCCGCCTCGATAGCCCGACGATAGTCTGTTTTCAGCGCCGTTGGTTCAGCGATCGCGGAGAAGTCGTAATGCGTCAGTTCGCGCGGGCCCAAGCCGAGTGATTTTTCAAGCAGCCGGCGCACGATCTGACCGCCATTGAGGTCTCCGAGATAGCGCGTATAGGCATGAGCGATCAGCCGGCTGCCGTCGCCGTCCGCGGATCGTGCGATGGTGCGGGCATAGGCTTCGCCTTCCGGCAACAACGGCAGTTGGTCCGCCCAGTTCGGCCCGCAGAGGGCGATCAGGTCCGCCTCGATCGCTTGGGTTCGCGCCAGGCGGTAGCGGGCCATCGGGGCGAGGATCGCGCTGTTGCGATGGCGTTCGAGCCCGCCCTCGATCTCGCGATAGGGCGGATGCAGATTGCGCAGCAGCAGGGCGTAGCCGTGGCGGCTTGCCCTCCCGTGCAGCATTTCGTTGATGAATCCAGTCTTCTCTGCTTCGAGATGCAGCGCTTTGGTGCGAGCATAGAGGGCGGTCACGATGCTCGGCGCATCATTATCCGCGAAAATTGCGACCATTTCTCCGTCCCCCGGTTTGCCGCCGCCTTATAGCAGAGCTGAAGCTGGGTCGCGACGGCCTGGTAGAGTCAGGTGCGACCCTTCAGCGCGGCGACGAGATCGCGGGCGAGCTGCGGCGCGCTCGCGCCTTCGTTAGCAATCAGATCGGCATCGAGCGAAGCGGATAGTTCCGGCCGATGCACCAGCAACGGCCCACCAACCATGATGCCGATTCGGCGATTGCGGGAGGCCCGTCGGACGTCGTGAATGTCGCGCTTCAGCTCGTCGAGCCGCCGATCGCTGCTCACCGAGAAGCCGACGACATCGAACCAGCGCTCTGCGACCAGCGCTGACAATTCGCGATGCGAGGCGAACGGGCCGGTGCAGATGTCCCATCCGTTGTGACGGAAGAACTCCGCGATCATGGCCAACCCGAAACTGTGCTGCTCGCCGGTAATGGTTGTTAGCAGCACCGCGCCGATGCGTTGAACGCTCTCGGTAGCGGAATAGTTCTCTCCGAGGTGGCGAAGAATTCTCTGCAGGCGACTGACGCCGAGCGTGACATTGGCGAAGTCTGCGGTGTCGGCTTCCCACATCTCGCCGAGACGTCGTGCAGCCGGCGCAAGCAGGTTGAGGAAGATCAAATCAGTTGGGGCGCCTCGCGCGATAAGACTCTCGACATAGGCGGAGGCGGCACTCTCGTCGGCGCCGATGATCAGAAGCGTGAACTGCTGCACCTCGAACGGCGCGGCCGGGTCGGCTGGAGCGGGAGTGGCTGGAGATGACATGGAGCGCAGCGCAAAACCAATCTCGGGAAGTATCTGGGTCTGGACCGAGCGGGCGATACCGCAGCCATCCAGCGGCCGCCGATACCGCCAGATCGGCTCGGGTGGCGAAAAATCCCGGGGATTTGCCGGTACCTGGCTCCGGTCGATGTCGCTGACCTTCGGGGGCGAGAGTTCGTTCCAGTCGGTCATTGAATACTCCCTCGTCACCAGATAACCCGGCTAGGCTCATGACCGTCAAGTTTAATTTACGTATGGTTTGGTTGACAGTATTCTCATCGGAGACTAGCCTTTGAGGATCAGCCCGCCCCTAGGGAGTGGCCCGGTGCAGCATCGAACAGCATCAGATCAAGAAAATGAGGGTCTCGGTGCAAAGGTGCCTCACTCCTCACATTCATCGGTATCGCATCACCGCGACCGGGATGTGTCAAACATTCTTTACATAGACAGCGTCAAAACATCTTCCGCAGTGCGGCACGATGTAGAAACGGATTGCGCGCACGATATGTCCTCGTCGCAACGCCTCAAGACCCTATACACCCCTGAAGAGCGGGCTCGCCGCGATGCAACCAAGTGGACGCTGGTGCAGGGCATCCTGGCGCCGGTGCAGTTTCTGGTCTTCCTGATCAGTCTTGCGCTCGTGCTGCGATATCTCTGGATCGGCGACGGTTACACCGTCGCAACCGCGTCCGTCGTGATCAAGACGCTGGTGCTCTACACCATCATGGTCACCGGCGCGATCTGGGAGCGCGAGGTCTTCGGCTGCTATCTGTTTGCGCCGGCGTTCTTCTGGGAAGATGTCTTCAGTTTCCTCGTTCTGGCGCTCCACACGGCGTATTTGGTGATGCTGTTTGCCGGTATTGGCGATCCCCGCCAGCAGATGCTGGTGGCGCTCGCGGCCTACGCGACCTACGTCGTCAACGCGATTCAGTTCGTCCTCAAGCTCCGCGCCGCGCGCCGTGACGAACGGATCGCCGCGATGAGCGGTCCCAGCGTCTCCGGGAGCCGCGCATGACTGTTCATGTCTCCAATTGCGCCGCGACAGCGGAAGACCCCGTCTCGCGCGAAATCCGCACCGAGAGCGGCCAGCGCGAAGTGTTCTGCGGCCTCACCGGAATCGTCTGGCTGCATCGCAAGATTCAGGACGCGTTCTTCCTCGTGGTCGGCTCGCGCACCTGCGCGCATCTGATCCAGTCGGCTGCCGGCGTGATGATTTTTGCCGAGCCGCGGTTCGGCACTGCGATCATGGAAGAGAAGGATCTCGCCGGTCTCACCGACGCCAATATCGAGCTCGACCGGATCGTCACACAATTGCTGACGCGGCGGCCCGACATCAAGTTGCTGTTTCTGGTCGGCTCTTGCCCGTCCGAAGTGATCAAGCTCGATTTGTCGCGGGCGGCGCTGCGGCTGTCACAGCGCTTCTCGCCCGGCGTGCGTATCCTGAACTACTCGGGCAGTGGCATCGAGACCACCTTCACCCAGGGCGAGGATGCCTGCCTCGCGTCACTGGTGCCGGAGTTGCCCGCCGCGCAGGACGAGAAGTCGTCGCTCCTGGTGGTCGGCTCGCTCGCCGACGTCGTCGAAGATCAGTTCATGCGGATGTTCGATGCGCTCGGCATCGGTCCCGTGCAGTTCTTCCCGCCGCGCAAATCGACCGCGCTGCCGAGCGTCGGTCCGAATACCAAGATCCTGATGGCGCAGCCGTTCCTGCCGGATACGGTGCGTGCGCTGCAGGAACGCGGCGCCAAGCGGCTGGCCGCGCCGTTCCCGCTCGGGGTTGAAGGCACCACCGGCTGGCTGCGTGCCGCGGCCGACGCGTTCGGAGTCGATCCTGCGCATTTCGACAAGGTCACCGGTCCGAACCGCGCTCGCGCCGAACGCGCGCTTGCGGCTTACCGGACCGAACTCGCAGATCGTCGTATCTTCTTCTTCCCCGACTCCCAGCTCGAGATTCCGCTGGCGCGTTTCCTGTCGCGCGAGCTGTCGATGAAGCTGGTCGAAGTCGGCACGCCCTATCTGCATCGCGAGCATCTCGCGGAAGAGTTGAAGCTGCTGCCCGCCGGCGTCGCGATAACAGAAGGTCAGGACGTCGACCTTCAGCTCGACCGCTGCCGGCTCGCGCGTCCCGACATCGTGGTGTGCGGTCTCGGCCTTGCCAATCCGCTCGAAGCCGAAGGCATCACGACCAAATGGTCGATCGAACTCGTGTTCACCCCGATCCAGGGGTACGAGCAGGCGGCCGACCTCGCTGAATTGTTCGCGCGTCCGCTCGTGCGCCGCGCCAAGCTGGTGGCCTGATCATGCAGCTCACCGTCTGGACCTATGAAGGACCTCCCCATGTCGGCGCGATGCGCGTCGCCACCGGCATGGAAGGGCTGCATTACGTGCTGCACGCCCCGCAGGGCGACACCTACGCCGATCTGCTGTTCACCATGATCGAGCGTCGCAACAAGCGGCCGCCGGTGACCTACACCACGTTCGCCGCGCGAGATCTCGGCAAGGACACCGCCGAACTGTTCATGAAGGCCGCGCGCGACGCCTATGAGCGCTTCAAGCCGCAGGCGATGATTGTGGGCGCATCGTGCACCGGTTCGCTGATCCAGGACGATCCGGGCGGGCTTGCGAAATCGCTGGGCTTCCCGATCCCGGTGGTCGCGATCGATCTGCCGGCCTATCAGCGCAAGGAAAACTGGGGCGCGGCCGAGACCTTGTACCAGCTCGTTCGCGCGCTGGCCGGCCCGAAGGCGCCGGCGCCCGGCGCCAAGCGGCCTGAGCGCGCACCGGGCGTCCGCCCGACCTGCAATCTGCTCGGACCCACCGCGCTCGGCTTCCGCCATCGCGATGACATCACCGAGATCACCGGACTGCTCGGCAAGCTCGGCATCGACGTCAACGTCGTCGCTCCGATGGGCGCAACGCCGGCGGATATTGCGCGGCTCGGCGACGCGGACTTCAACGTCGTGATGTATCCGGAGATCGCCGGGCAGGCGGCGTCCTGGTTGCACCGCATCTTTCATCAGCCGTTCACCAAGACGGTGCCGATCGGCGTCTCCGCGACTCGCGACTTCATCAAGGAAGTCGCTCAACTCGCCGGCGTCGATGCAACGGCGGTGCTGGAGGCGGCGTCGACCCGATTGCCGTGGTACTCGCATTCGGTCGACTCGACTTATCTGACCAACAAGCGCGTGTTCATCTTCGGCGACGCGACGCATGCGATCGCCGCGGCGCGGATCGCATCGGAGGAGCTCGGCTTCAAGGTGGTCGGGCTCGGCAGCTACAGCCGGGAGTTCGGCCGCGAGCTGCGCGAGGCCGCCAAGCACTACGACGTCGAGCCGCTGATCACCGACGATTATCTCGAGGTCGAGGCCAAGGTCGCGGAACTGCATCCCGAATTGGTGCTCGGCACCCAGATGGAGCGCCACATCGCCAAACGGCTTGGCGTCCCCTGTGCGGTGATTTCGGCGCCGGTGCACGTCCAGGACTTCCCGGCGCGGTACGCGCCGCAGATGGGCTTCGAAGGCGCCAACGTGATCTTCGATACCTGGGTCCACCCGCTGATGATGGGCCTCGAAGAACATCTGCTGACGATGTTCAAGGACGATTTCGAATTCAAGGACGGCGCGATGCCGTCGCATCTCGGCACCGGCCACGCCGCGCCGGTCGCGGAAGTGATCGCGGAGTCGGCACCGCCTGCGGTTGCCGCGACTGCGCCCGAAATTGTGTCAGTCGCCAATGCGGCCGCATCTGCTGCCGTTTGGGCGCCTGAAGCCGAGAAGGAACTGCAGAAGATACCGTTCTTTGTTCGCGGAAAAGCCCGCCGGAATACCGAGCGATTCGCCAACGAGAATGGCGTCGCAACCATCACCGTCGAGACCTTGTACGATGCCAAAGCGCACTTCGCACGCTGACAAGACACCGGTTCGAGTCGTCATCGTTACTATGGACAGTCATCTGTCCGGCGCCGCCGCGCGCGCGCGGAATCTGTTGCGTCGAGACTACCCCGGTTTGGAACTGACGGTGCACTCCGCCGACGAATGGGGCGCCGATGACGCCGCGCTGTCGCGCTGCATCGCCGACATCGGCACCAGCGACATCGTCATCGCCACGATGCTGTTCCTCGACGACCACGTCCGCGCGGTGATGCCGGCGCTGCAGGCTCGCCGCAACGACTGCGACGCGCTGGTGTGCTGCATGTCCGCGGGCGAAGTGGTGAAGCTGACCCGAGTCGGCAAGTTCGATATGAGCGCCGAGGCGCTCGGAATGATCAACTGGCTGAAGAAGCTGCGCGGCAAGAAGACCGAAGGCGGCGCCGGCAAGGGTGAGATGAAGATGCTGCGGCAATTGCCGAAGCTGCTTCGCTTCATCCCGGGCACAGCGCAGGACATGCGCGCTTATTTCCTGACACTGCAATATTGGCTGGCCGGTTCCGAGCAGAACATCGCCAACATGGTGCGGCTGCTGATCGATCGGTACGCCAGCGGCCCGCGAAAAGTGCTGCGCGGCGTTGCCAAGGTCGAGTCGCCGGTCGAGTACGCCGATATTGGCGTCTACCATCCGAAGATGAAGGGGCGGATCGCCGAGTCGGTCGACAAGCTTCCGGCTGGTCCCGCCGACGCCAAGGGCACCGTTGGCGTCCTGTTGCTGCGCTCTTATCTGCTCGCCGGCAATTCCGGCCATTACGACGGCATGTTGGAAGCGTTCGAGGCCAAGGGCCTTCGCGTTATCCCGGTGTTCGCCGCGGGTCTCGATCAGCGTCCGGCGATCGAGCGCTTTTTCATGAAGAACGGCCGTCCGACGGTCGATGCGGTGGTCTCGCTCACCGGCTTCTCTCTGGTCGGCGGCCCCGCTTATAACGACTCCAAGGCGGCGGAGAACATCCTCGCTGATCTTGACGTGCCGTATCTGTCGGCCCATCCCGTCGAATTCCAGACGCTCGAGCAGTGGGCCGCCTCGGACCGCGGTCTGATGCCGGTGGAAAGCACCATCATGGTGGCGATCCCCGAACTCGACGGCTCGTCGGGCCCGATGGTGTATGGCGGCCGCTCCGACGGCGGCAACGTCGCTTGCCCGGGTTGCGACAAGTTCTGCAAGTTCGATCGCAACGAAGCCGGCGGCGACATGAATGTCTGCGTCGAGCGCGCGGAGATGCTGGCGTCGCGCACGGCGCGGCTCGTGACCCTTCGCCGAGGTGAGCGCAAGGATCGCAAGGTCGCGATCGTGCTGTTCAACTTCCCGCCGAATGCCGGCAACACCGGCACCGCGGCGTTCCTCGGCGTGTTCGAATCGCTTTTCAACACCCTGCATGCGATGAAGCGCGAGGGTTACCAGGTCGAGGTGCCGGCGACGGTCGACGAACTGCGCGAATCCATCATCAACGGCAACGCGTCGCGCTTCGGCGCCCAAGCCAACGTCCATGCCCGCGTGCTGGCCGGCGATCACGTCAAGAACGAACGCTGGCTGCGCGAGATTGAAGGGCAGTGGGGTCCGGCGCCCGGCAAACAGCAGAGCGACGGCAGCTCGATCTTCGTGCTCGGCGAGCGCTTCGGCAACGTCTTCGTCGGCGTGCAGCCTGCGTTCGGCTACGAAGGCGATCCGATGCGGTTGCTGTTCGAGAAGGGCTTTGCGCCGACCCACGCCTTCTCGGCGTTCTATCGCTGGATCAAGCAGGAGTTCGGCGCTCATGCGGTGCTGCATTTCGGCACCCACGGCGCGCTCGAATTCATGCCGGGTAAACAGACCGGTCTGTCCGGCACCTGCTGGCCGGACCGCATGATCGGCGACATGCCGAACATGTATCTCTACGCCTCGAACAACCCGTCCGAAGGCGCGATCGCCAAGCGGCGCTCGGCCGCGACCCTGATCAGCTATCTGACGCCGCCGGTGGCCCATGCCGGCCTGTATCGCGGCCTGATCGAACTGAAATCCTCGATCGAGCGCTGGCGCGGCCTCACGCCGGAGGAAGAGACCGAGCGTGCCAATCTCGCAGTGCTGGTTCAGGCGCAGGCCTCCGCGCTCGACCTCGCCCCGGCCGAACCAGCCTGGACCGAGGAAGAAGCCGGCGCGACCATCGCCAAGCTCGCCGACGCAGTGCTCGAGATGGAGTACGCGCTGATCCCGCACGGCCTGCATGTGGTCGGCGGCGTTCCCTCCGAAGAGGAGCGCGTCGAGACGCTGGAAGCGGTCGCCGATGCGATGCACGGCAAGCGTCTGGATAAATCGATGCTCGAAAGCCTGGTGCGCGGAGGCCATCCCGAGCACCTGTCCGGCAACGGCCCCGAGGCCGAGGCCAATCTCGACATGCTGCGTGAACTCGCCGGTATCGATCGGATCCTCGCTGAAGATCACGAGATCCCGAGCCTGCTGCGCGCGCTCGACGGCAAGTTCATCCGGCCGGCGCCGGGTGGCGATCTTCTGCGCACGCCGGCAATCCTGCCGACCGGCCGCAACCTGCACGGCTTCGATCCGTTCCGCATCCCGTCGGCCTTTGCGCTGCAGGACGGTGCCAAGCAGGCGCAGCGGCTGATCGACAAACACGTCGCCGAGGGCAACCCGTTGCCCGAGACCGTCGCGATCGTGCTGTGGGGCACCGACAACCTCAAGAATGAAGGCGCGCCGATTGGCCAGGCCTTGGCGTTGATGGGCGCGCGGCCGCGGTTCGACAGCTATGGCCGTCTCGCCGGTGCCGATCTCATTCCGCTCGACGAGCTGAATCGGCCGCGCATCGACGTGATCATCACCATGTCGGGCATCTTCCGCGATCTGCTTCCGCTGCAGATCAAGCTGCTCGCTGAGGCCGCGTTCATGGCCGCGAGCGCCGACGAACCGGCGGAGCTGAACTTCGTCCGCAAGCATTCGCTGGCCTATCAGGCCGAGCACAAATGCGACATGGAGACCGCGTCGCTGCGGGTGTTCGGCAATGCCGACGGCGCCTACGGCTCCAACGTCAACCATCTGGTCGAGAACAGCCGCTGGGAAGACGAGGACGAACTCGCAGAGACCTACACGCGGCGCAAGAGCTTCGCTTATGGCCTGAAAGGCCAGCCGGTGCAGCGCGCCGATCTGCTCAAGAGCGCGCTCGCCGACGTCGATCTCGCCTATCAGAACCTCGACTCGGTCGAACTCGGCGTCACCACGGTCGATCACTATTTCGACACGCTGGGCGGCATCAGCCGCGCGGTGCGGCGCGCCAAGGGCGGGCAGGCGGCTCCCGTCTATATCGGCGACCAGACCCGCGGCGCCGGCACTGTCCGCACGCTGTCGGAGCAGGTCGCGCTCGAAACCCGTACCCGGATGCTCAATCCGAAATGGTACGAGGGCATGCTCAAGCATGGCTACGAGGGCGTGCGCCAGATCGAGGAGCACGTCACTAACACCATGGGTTGGTCGGCGACCACCGGCGAAGTTGCGCCGTGGGTCTATCGCCAGCTCACTGAAACCTTCGTGCTCGATCCGGAAATGCGGGCACGCCTTGCCGAGCTCAATCCGGTGGCGTCCGCGAAGGTCGCCAACCGCCTGATCGAGGCACACGAACGTAATTACTGGTCTCCCGACCCTGAAATGCTCGAGGTCCTGCGCAAGGCAGGCGAAGAGCTAGAGGATCGCCTTGAAGGCGTAGGAGTTGCTGCATGAACATCCTGACAGATCCCCTCAAGCTGAAGACCTCTGGCTGCGCCGACGCGAACGCATCGAAATGCGCCGAAGGCGACGGCGAGGGCAGCGTTCAGGTTCAGCTCGACCCGAATGTGAAGATCGGCAGCGCCAAGGTGTTCTCGATCTACGGCAAGGGCGGCATCGGCAAGAGCACGACGTCGTCGAACCTGTCGGTCGCCTTCTCCAAGCTCGGCAAGCGCGTGCTGCAGATCGGTTGCGATCCGAAGCACGATTCCACCTTCACGCTGACCAAGCGGTTGATCCCGACCGTGATCGACGTGCTGGAAGAGGTGAACTTCCACTCCGAGGAGCTGCGTCCCGAGGACTTCGTGTTCGAAGGCTACAACGGCGTGATGTGCCTCGAGGCGGGCGGACCGCCGGCCGGCACCGGGTGCGGCGGCTATGTCGTCGGCCAGACCGTCAAGCTGTTGAAGGAGCATCACCTGCTCGAAGACACCGACGTGGTGATCTTCGACGTGCTCGGCGACGTGGTGTGCGGCGGCTTCGCAGCGCCGCTGCAGCATTCCGAGCGCGCGATGATCGTCGCCGCCAACGATTTCGACTCGATCTTCGCCGCCAATCGCATCGCCGCGGCGATCGCCGCCAAATCGAAGAACTATGGGGTGCGGCTCGGCGGCATCATCGCGAACCGGTCGAAAGATACTGACCAGATCGACAAGTTCGGCGAGCGCACCGGGATCCGGCGCATCGCCCATCTCCCGGACCTCGATGTCATTCGCAAGAGCCGCCTTAAAAAGATGACACTTTTTGAGATGGATCACACCGACGAAATCCTGGCTGTGCAACAAGAGTATCTTCGGCTCGCTACCGAGATGTGGGAGGCGAAGGAGCCCCCGATCGAGGGCAAGCCGCTGAAGGATCGCGACATCTTTGATCTCTTGGGATTTGATTGATGGCGTTGGGCAGCTATATCGAGCGACGTGGGGAGCTTGAGACCTATTTCGACCGCACCGCGGCCGATACATGGGCCAAGCTGACGTCTGATGCACCGGTCAGCGGCATTCGCGCGACCGTGCGTGCCGGGCGTGACGAAATGCGCAACACGCTGTTGTCGTGGCTGCCGGCCGATATGACCGGCACCCGGCTGCTTGACGCCGGCTGCGGCACCGGCGCGCTGTCGATCGCGGCGGCGCGGCGCGGCGCCAAGGTGCTGGCGATCGATCTGTCGCCGACGCTGGTCGGGGTCGCGCGCGAACGTCTGCCGGAGGACATCGATCCGGCAGCGATCGACTTCCGCTCCGGCGACATGCTGGATCCGCAGCTCGGCGAATTCGACTTCGTCGTCGCGATGGATTCGCTGATCCACTATCTGCCGCACGATATCTGCCGGATCCTCGCGACGCTGGCGTCACGCACCCGTCAATCGATGGCGGTGACCTTCGCGCCGAAGACGCCGGCGCTGGCGCTGATGCACTTCGTCGGTGGTTTCTTCCCGCGCGCCGATCGCGCGCCCGCGATCGAACCGGTGAGCGAAAAGACGTTGCTCAAGCTGATCTCCGAAGATCAGGCGCTGCAGCAATGGCAGCCCGGCCGCACCCATCGGGTGTCGTCCGGTTTCTACACCTCGCAGGCGCTGGAGATGATTCGGCGATGAGCCAAGTGGCAGCGACATTGGCGAAAGGCTGGATGCGTCTCGGTACGCGCTTCCTGCCGTTTGCCGACGCGGCGACGAAAGAGCTTCCGCTCGGCCGTCTGCTGCGCCTGTCGCTGTTCCAGGTTTCGGTCGGCGCTTCGGTGGTGTTGCTCAATGGCACGCTGAACCGGGTGATGATCGTTGAGCTCGGCGTTTCGACCGTGCTCGTCTCGCTGATGGTGTCTCTGCCGTTGGTGTTCGCGCCGTTCCGCGTGCTGATCGGCTTCAAGTCTGACAATCACCGTTCTGTGCTCGGCTGGCGCCGCGTTCCGTATATCTGGATGGGCACGCTGCTGCAGTTCGGCGGCTTCGCGATCATGCCTTTCGCGCTGCTGGTGCTGTCCGGCGGCGGCGAATATCCGGCGGTCTATGGCCAGATCGGCGCCGCTTTGGCGTTCCTGCTGGTTGGTGCCGGGTTGCACACGACGCAGACCGCGGGTCTCGCGCTCGCGACCGATCTGGCGCCGGCGGACTCGCGCCCGCGCGTGGTCGCGTTCCTCTACGTCATGCTGCTGGTCGGGATGACCGGCAGCGCGCTGATCTTCAGCGAGCTGCTGCGCGACTTCAACGAGCTTCGTCTGATCCAGGTGATCCAGGGCGTTGCGGTCACCCAGCTCCTGCTCAACATCGTCGCGCTGTGGAAGCAGGAAGCGCGCAATCCCACACTCACGTCCGCTAGCCGCGTCCGGCCTCAATTCAATCAATCCTGGGCGCGCTTCCGCGCCGCCGGCGGTTCGCCGCGGATGCTGGTCGCGGTTGCGCTCGGCACTGCGGGATTCTCGATGCAGGACATCCTGCTTGAGCCGTATGGCGCCGAGGTGTTGCGACTGTCGGTCGGTCAGACCACGGCGCTGACTGCGTTCTTCGCGCTCGGCACGCTCGCCGGCTTCGGCCTCGCTGCGCGCACGCTCGGCCGCGGCGGCGATGCCTATCGGCTGGCGGGTTTCGGCGCACTGATCGGGATCTTCGCCTTCGCGGCGGTTGCGATCTCCGCGCCGGCGCAGTCGGTCCTGCTGTTCCGGATCGGTACCGCGCTGATCGGCCTCGGCGGCGGTCTGTTCGCTGCCGGCACGCTTACTGCTGCGATGGCGGTGGCGTCCAACAGTGATACGGGTCTGGCGCTCGGCACCTGGGGCGCAGTGCAGGCGACGGCGGCGGGCGGCGGAATTCTGCTCGGCGGCGGCATTCGCGACCTGGTCGCCTCGCTCGCCGACAGCGGCGCGCTCGGCAGTGTGCTGTCGGGTCCCGCGATTGGTTACGGCTTTGTCTACAATATCGAAATCGCGTTGCTGTTCGCAACGTTGGTTGCGGTGGGTCCGCTCGTGCGCACTGCACGGACGAGCTACGCGCAGCCTTCATCCAAGTTCGGCCTAGCCGAATTTCCAGGTTAACAAAGAGGAAGGGGTCGGTCCCATGCAACCCGGAGCGTATTTGGACTTAGCACAGGTTACCCTGTACGTATTTTGGATCTTCTTCGCCGGCTTGATTTTCTATCTTCGCCGGGAAGATAAGCGCGAAGGATATCCGCTCTACTCCGACACGGGTGGCGGCCGTCTGAAGCAGATCGGCATTCCGAATCCGCCGGATCCGAAGACCTATCTGCTGCGTGGCGGTGCGACCAGGACCGTGCCGAACGCCAGCAACGATCGCCCGAACGTCGCTTTGGCCCCGGTTGCGCCGTGGCCGGGTGCGGCCTTCGCGCCGACCGGTGACCCGTTCGCCGACGGCGTCGGCCCGGGCTCCTACGCCCAGCGTCAGGACGTGCCGGAACTCACCCTCGACAACCTGCCGGTGATCGCGCCGCTGCGCGCGGCCAAGGGCATGTTCCTCGATCACCGTGACCCGAACCCAGTCGGCATGGCAGTGGTTGGCTGTGACGGCCAGGTCGGCGGTACCGTGACTGAAGTGTGGGTCGATCGGGCTGAAGTGCTCGCTCGCTACCTCGAAGTCGAAGTCGCCAAGACCAAGAAGCGCGTGCTTCTCCCGGTCCCGTTCGCGCTGATCAACAGCCCGAGCGGCAAGGTCTCCGTCGACGCCATCCGTGGCGACCAGTTCGCTGGCGTCCCGACCACGGCGAAGCCGGACCAGGTGACCAAGCTCGAAGAAGACAAGATCTGCGCGTATTATGGCGCCGGCACCCTCTACGCCACGCCGTTGCGTCAGGAGCCCATCGTATGACGAACGACCCCAGCCAGTTTCGTGAGCTTCCGTCGCCCTTGCCGGAGGGAGAGCGCGTTCTCTGGCAGGGGAAGCCGACCTACAAAGGTTTGGCCATCAGGTCCTTCCACATGCGGGCAGTCGCGATCTATTTCGTGCTGCTGATCATGTGGAAGGCCTGGTCGAACTGGTCGAACGGCCAGTCGCCCGGGGAAGCGTTGGCGTCCGCGTCAACGCTCCTGATCCCGGCGATCGGCGGTCTCGCGCTGTTAGCGCTTCTCACCTATCTGTTCAGGCGGGCGAGCTGTTACACGATCACCAGCAAGCGCGTCCTGATCCAGACCGGCGTGGCGCTGCCGGTCACCCTGAACATTCCGCTCAGCAAGATCGCCAATGCCGATCTGAGCCAGCGTAGCGACGGCAGCGGCGATATTCCGCTCCGGATCATCGATAGTAAACGCACCTCCTATGTCCTGCTGTGGCCGCACATCCGGCCGTGGCGCCTGCGCGAGCCCGAGCCGATGATGACGTCGGTCCCCGACGTCGCCGTCGTCGCCGCCAAGCTTACCGAAGCGGTGAAGGCTCAGCTCGATTCCTCCGCAGTGTCTCTCGTTCAAACGGCTACCAGCGGACCGAAACAAGGCCCGTTGTCGAATTCGACGGCAACCGCAGTAGCCTGAACCGGAGATTTAAATGAGCGAGGCCGCACACAATCTCTCCGTTCCCAAAGGCGCGTTGATCGGTGCCGCCGCGATCGTGCTGTTTGCGATCGGGGCGGGAGCGACCGTCCGCCTGACGGGATACGGCCACTCTCACATGACGCCGCCGGCGATCGTGGAGAGCATGGATCTCACCTTCGAAGACAGCCCGGATGGCGTGGTCAACATCTATCGCGCCAGCGATCACACGCTGGTGCGCGCGATCCACCCCGGCGAGTCCGGTTTCGTCCGCGTGGCGATGCGCGGACTTGCGCGCGAGCGGATGCTGGCGAGCGTCGGATCGGCCCCGCCGTTCCAGCTCGCCCGTCACGTCAACGGCCAGTACACACTGACCGATTCCGCGACCAAGAAAGTGATCGACCTGAACGCTTTCGGAGCCGACAATCTCCGCGCCTTCTCTCAATTGATGGCCAGCAATCAGGTCAACGACCAAAATACCAACAAGCAAAAGGGCGGCTCGGAATGAGCACGTTCCAGTTTGGGAAACGCACAAGCTTCGACGTCCCCTGCACGGTTGAGATCGAGCAGACGTCGGAGACCCTTCATGCCCACGTGATCCTCGATGGCGACGTCGAGATCGGGCCCGGCGACGAAGTGATGGTTCACGACGCGCCGACCCAAATCGAGTTCGGCGAACGACTGGTCGTTCGCCGCACCGCGACCGTGATCCGAGCCGGTCTTCTCGACAAGATCCGCGCGCGGCTGGAAGGATATCGCGAACTGACCGAACTTTACGAAGTCAGCTTCTCAGATGGGAGGGTTTCATGATTCCGATGGAGGGCGGCGCCCAAGGCGCGCTTCGAACCAATTCCCGGCCCGCGATCAAGGGCAGCGTCGACAGTCTGAACATCGCGAAGGAGGATACGATCCTCACGCCGCGGTTCTATACGACCGACTATGCCGCGATGGACAAGCTCGACGTCAGCCTGGTTCGTTCCGAGTGGAACGCGATGATGAACGAGATGCGCGCCGACTATAACAAGGCGCACTTCAAGAAGACCGACGAGTTCCTCGAAAGCGACCTCGACAAGCTTCCGCCGGAACTGCTTATCGAGTTCAAGGACTTCCTGGTGTCGTCGTTGACCGCAGAGTTCTCCGGCTGCGTGCTGTATTCCGAGATCAAGAAGCGGATCAAGAATCCCGAGATTCGTGAGCTGTTCGGACTGCTCAGCCGCGATGAAGCCCGCCACGCCGGCTTCATCAACGAGATCCTCAAGGATCACGGCATCGGCGTCGACCTGTCGTTCCTGACCAAGGTCAAGAAGTACACCTACTTCCGGCCGAAGTTCATTTTCTACGCGACCTATCTGTCGGAGAAGATCGGCTACGCCCGCTACATCACCATCTACCGGCAGATGGAGCGCCATCCCGAGCGCCGCTTCCATCCGATCTTCAAATGGTTCGAGCGCTGGTGCAACGACGAGTTCCGCCACGGCGAGGCGTTCGCGCTGTTGATGCGCGCCGATCCCTCACTGCTGCGCGGCGTCAACAAGCTGTGGATCCGGTTCTTCCTGCTCGCGGTGTTTGCCACGATGTATGTGCGCGATCACATGCGGCCGGCGTTCTACGACGCGCTCGGCGTCGACGCCACCGACTACGACATGCAGGTGTTCCGCGTCACCACCGAGATCTCCAAGCAGGTCTTCCCGGTGATGATCAATCTCGACGATCCGCGGTTCCTGGCGGGCCTCGAGCGGCTGCGCAAGGTGTCGGAAAAGATCGCCGAATCCCGCAGCCAAGGTTTCGTCGGCAAGCTGAAGCGGCCGTTTTATGCAGCGTCCGCCGCGATCGCCTTCGGTCGCCTATTCCTGCTTCCCGCGAAACGCAACGAACTGCCTCGCGTGATCGGCCTTCGGCCGGCTTGGTGAGGGGAGTAGCCCGATGGCCTCATATCTGGGCCCACCGATCTTCGCGGCCTTCGTCTGGTGGTTTTCCACCGGTGCGGTGCTGCTGTTGGTCGGCAGCGTCGGCCGTTCAGGCATGCTGCGGGTGGTTTGCGCCGGTGGAATGATCACCATCGCGCTGTGCGGCCTGTTCGTGACCGCGCACGACACCAGTGTCGGCGCGGCCTACATGGCCTTCAGTTGCATCATCTTCCTGTGGGGGGCACAGGAGATTGCGTTTCTGTCTGGTTGGCTGACTGGCCCGCGCGCCGAGCCCTGTCCGCCCGGCGCCAGGGGGTTCGCACGCCTGAGCTACGCCCTGCAGGCGATCATCTACCACGAGATATGCCTGCTGTGCTGCGGCGCTGTGGTGGTGTGGGTCACGATGGGCGGTGAGAACGAGGTCGGTCGCTGGACCTATCTCGCGCTGTGGGTGCTGCGTCAGAGCGCCAAGATCAATCTGTTCCTCGGTGTGCCCGTCACCAATGACGAGCTGATGCCGGACGCTGTTCAGTTCCTCAAGACGTACTTCGCTCGCAAGCCGGTGAGTTCGTTCTTCCCGATTTCGGTGACGCTGGCCACCGCCGTTCTGGTGGTGATGATCCAGCGCATCGTCGAAGTCGCCGAAACGCCGTTCGAAGTCGTTGGCCTGACGCTGGTATCGACTTTGTTCGCGCTTGGCGTCGTTGAGCATTGGTTCATGCTGCTACCGCTGCCTGCCATCACGTTGTGGAGCTGGGGTATCCGTCCAGGTTTCTCGCCGGAGAACATCAACATGGAACAGAATCCGTCCGCCAATATCGCTGCTACGTCCTTGCATGCCGCGCCGACCCAAGCGTCCGATTCGCCGCAAGCGAGTCCGGAGCCCCGCAACGCCGCCGCGCCGCAGCTCGTCGTGGTTCCGACCGTCCGCAAGGAAAAGGAAGAGGCGCAGCCCAAGGCACGCTCGAGCTGCGCCCGGCAACGTCTCGAAGATCAATTCCGCCAGACTTTCCTCGAACAGCATCCGCGCAGTGGTCTGGCGCCTGCCCGGGTCGGCATTGCCGCCGAACCAGCCGCCACCATCAACGGGAGGACGTCATGAATTACGAAGCCTATTTCCGCCGTCAACTTGACGGCCTCCATCGTGAAGGCCGGTATCGGGTTTTCGCTGATCTGGAACGTCATGCCGGCTCGTTCCCGCGCGCCACGCACCACCGGCCTGAGGGCGCCGGCGATGTGACGGTGTGGTGCTCCAACGATTATCTCGGCATGGGCCAGCACCCGGCGGTGCTGACGGCCATGCACGAGGCGCTGGACAGCTGCGGCGCCGGCGCCGGCGGCACCCGCAACATCGCGGGTACCAACCACTATCACGTGCTGCTGGAGCAGGAGCTCGCCGCTCTGCATGGCAAGGAATCCGCCCTGCTGTTCACCTCCGGTTACGTTTCGAACTGGGCGTCCTTGTCGACGCTGGCGTCGCGCATGCCCGGCTGCGTGATCCTGTCGGACGAACTCAATCATGCTTCGATGATCGAGGGCATTCGCCACAGCCGCAGCGAGACACGAATTTTCGCGCACAATGATCCGCGCGACCTCGAGCGCAAGCTCGCCGATCTCGACCCGCACGCGCCGAAGCTGGTCGCCTTCGAGTCGGTGTATTCGATGGACGGCGACATCGCGCCGATCGCCGAAATCTGCGACGTCGCCGACGCGCATAACGCGATGACGTATCTCGACGAAGTCCACGGCGTCGGCCTGTACGGCCCGAATGGCGGCGGCATTGCCGATCGCGAGGGCATCAGCCATCGCCTCACCATCATCGAAGGCACGCTGGCGAAAGCGTTCGGCGTGGTCGGCGGCTACATCGCCGGCTCCTCGGCCGTCTGCGATTTCGTCCGCAGCTTCGCCTCGGGCTTCATCTTCAGCACCTCGCCGCCTCCGGCGGTCGCCGCAGGCGCGCTGGCCAGCATCCGGCATCTGCGCGCCAGTTCGGCGGAGCGCGAGCGTCATCAGGATCGGGTGGCGCGGCTGCGCGCCAGGCTCGATCAGGCCGGCGTGGCCCACATGCCGAACCCGAGCCATATCGTTCCGGTCATGGTCGGCGATGCAGCGCTGTGCAAGCAGATCAGCGACGAGTTGATCAGCCGGTACGGCATCTATGTGCAGCCGATCAACTATCCGACCGTGCCGCGCGGCACCGAGCGCCTTCGGATCACGCCGTCACCGCAGCACACCGATGCCGACATCGAGCATCTGGTGCAGGCGCTCAGCGAAATCTGGACCCGCGTCGGTCTCGCCAAGGCGGCCTGACGGTCCACGCGAAGTCGCGTCAGAACGCGAGCGCGCGCCGCAAGGCGCCCGCTCTGCTTTTTCTGATGCGATGACGACATGTGGCAGAGAGTCCAACGCCTCAGTTGCGTTTGCCGCGTGCCGACGGCCGGGTCAGCCGAATCCGGCGGTCTGTTCGCGGCAGGAATAGCGGTCCCTCGACCTTGAGAAATTCCAGCATTGCGCGGGCCGGCGGCAGTAGCACCTTGTCCTTGCGAGTCACCACGAACCATTGCCGCACCACCGGCAGCCCGACCACGTCGAGAATCACCAGCCGCCGCTCGTCCAGCTCGGTCGCCACCGTGTGCGCGGATAGAAAGGCGATGCCGAGACCGGCGATCACCGCTTGCTTGATGGTCTCGTTGCTGCCCATCTCCATGCCGATGGTCGGCTGGATGCCGGCAGTGTCGAACAATTGCTCCATCAGGCTGCGGGTGCCCGATCCCGGCTCGCGGGTCACGAACGTTTCGCAGGCGAGCTCGGTCAGCGCGATGTCCTGCGTGCGCGCCAAGCGATGCGCGGTCGGCGCGATGATGACGTGGGGATGGTCGCCGATCAGATGGGTCTCGACTTCGAGATCGACCGGCGGCCGACCCATGATCGCAATGTCGAGGTTGTAGCCGCGCAGCGCGGCGCCAATTTCCTGGCGGTTGCCGATGACCAGCCTGACGTCGATCTTCGGATTGCGCTTCAGGAATCCCGAAATCGCGAATGGCACGAAATACTTCGCCGTCGACACCGCGCCGATCGAGATCCGTCCGGCGGTCTTGCCGGCGATCATTTCCAGCGAGGTCTCGCATGCGGTGATCGCAGCTTCGATCCGTTCGCTCAATGCGAGCACTTCGAGCCCCGCGTCGGTGAGCTGCATCCCGTCGCTTCGCCGCTGGATCAACGGAATGCCGGCCAAGTCCTGCAGATTACGGAGCTGCAACGTGACGGCAGGCTGGGTCAGGTGCAGCTTGTTCGCTGCGGCAGTGATGCTGCCGGTCTCAGCCAACGCCGCAAGCGCTCGCAATTGCCGGATCGAAACCGCTTTGAACTGTCGGGTCATATAAGTAAAACTTTGAACAGAATGAAGATAAAGAAATTTCTCTTATTTTGCGTCCTCAGTCAATATCCGCGGAGACAAGCAACTGCGTCGCGTCCGCGGCGGGCTGCTCCCCTTCGAAGTCGCCCGATTACGCCGGTCCAGCCCGCGTCAACATTCTCCAAGGAGGACGATATGAACGACTCAATCACGGTCCGCGGCAAGGATCGCTACAAATCCGGCGTGATGGAATACAAGAAGATGGGCTATTGGGAGCCCGACTACGTGCCCAAAGACACCGACGTCATCGCTCTGTTCCGCGTCACCCCGCAGGACGGCGTCGATCCGATCGAAGCTTCCGCTGCCGTCGCGGGCGAATCCTCGACCGCCACCTGGACCGTGGTGTGGACCGATCGCTTGACCGCGGCCGAGAAGTATCGTGCGAAGTGTTATCGCGTCGATCCCGTGCCGAATTCGCCCGGCCAGTATTTTGCTTACATCGCCTACGATCTCGACCTGTTCGAGAACGGCTCGATCGCCAATCTGTCGGCGTCGATCATCGGCAACGTGTTCGGCTTCAAGCCGCTGAAGGCGTTGCGGCTCGAGGACATGCGGCTGCCGATCGCTTACGTCAAGACGTTCCAGGGCCCGGCCACCGGCATCGTGGTCGAGCGTGAGCGCATGGACAAGTTTGGCCGGCCGCTGCTCGGCGCCACCGTCAAACCGAAGCTCGGCCTCTCCGGTCGCAACTACGGCCGCGTGGTCTATGAAGCGCTGAAGGGCGGCCTCGACTTCACCAAGGACGACGAGAACATCAACTCGCAGCCGTTCATGCATTGGCGCGAGCGCTTCCTGTACTGCATGGAGGCGGTCAACAAGGCGCAGGCAGCGTCGGGCGAGATCAAGGGCACCTATCTCAACGTCACCGCCGGCACCATGGAGGAGATGTACGAGCGCGCTGAATTCGCCAAGCAGCTCGGCTCGGTCATCATCATGATCGATCTGGTGATCGGCTACACCGCGATCCAGTCGATGGCGAAGTGGGCCCGCAGGAACGACATGATCCTGCATCTGCACCGCGCCGGTCATTCCACCTACACCCGCCAGCGCAATCATGGCGTGTCGTTCCGCGTTATCGCCAAGTGGATGCGGCTCGCCGGTGTCGATCACATCCATGCCGGCACCGTGGTCGGCAAGCTGGAGGGCGATCCGTCGACCACCAAGGGCTACTACGACATCTGCCGCGAAGACTACAACCCGGCCAATCTCGAGCACGGCCTGTTCTTCGACCAGCCCTGGGCGAGCCTGAACAAGCTGATGCCGGTCGCTTCCGGCGGCATCCATGCCGGCCAGATGCACCAGTTGCTCGATCTGCTCGGCGAGGACGTCGTGCTGCAGTTCGGCGGCGGCACGATCGGCCATCCGATGGGCATCGCAGCCGGTGCCACCGCCAACCGCGTCGCGCTCGAAGCCATGATCCTCGCTCGCAACGAGGGCCGCGACTATGTGCACGAAGGCCCGGAAATTCTCGCCAAGGCGGCGCAGACCTGCACGCCGTTGAAGGCGGCGCTCGACACCTGGAAGAACGTCTCCTTCAACTACGAATCCACCGATACCCCCGACTATGCGCCGACACCCAGCGTCTCGATGTAAGGAGCAGGACCGATGCGAATGACCCAAGGCTGTTTCTCATACCTGCCCGACCTCACCGACGAGCAAATCTCCGCGCAGGTGCAATACGCGCTCGGCAAGGGCTGGGCGGTGAACCTCGAATTCACCGACGACCCGCATCCCCGCAACACTTATTGGGAGATGTGGGCCTTGCCGATGTTCGACCTTCAGGATGCCGCCGGCGTGCTGATGGAACTCACCGAATGCCGCAAGGTCTATGGCGATCGCTACATCCGGCTGTCGGCTTTCGACTCCAGCCACGGCTGGGAATCGGTACGGCTGTCCTTCATCGTCCACCGTCCGAAGGACGAGCCCGGCTTCCGGCTCGACCGCCAGGAAGTCGACGGACGCAACATCCGCTACACCACCAAGGCCTATGCGGCTGACAAGCCCGAGGGCCGGCGTTACGGAGGGGAGTGAGCTTGACCACCTCGGCCGACAACGAAGCAGCACTGCCCGAGCAGATTGACCTCCGCAAGGAGTTCAACGAGGTCGGAATCGGTGAGGTGCTCGATCAGCTCGATCGCGAGCTGATCGGGCTCAAGCCGGTGAAGACGCGGATCCGCGAGATCGCGGCGCTGCTTCTGGTCGAACGGCTGCGCAAGCGGATGGGCCTCGCCACCGGCAACCCGACGCTGCACATGTCGTTCACCGGCAATCCCGGCACCGGCAAGACGACGGTGGCGCTGCGGATCGCATCGATCCTGCACAGGCTCGGCTTCGTTCGCCGCGGCCACGTCGTCTCGGTGACGCGCGACGAGTTGGTCGGCCAATACATCGGCCACACCGCGCCGAAGACCAAGGAAGTGCTGAAAAAGGCGATGGGCGGCGTGCTGTTCATCGACGAGGCCTACTATCTGTATCGCCCCGAAAACGAGCGGGACTACGGCCAGGAGGCGATCGAAATTCTGCTGCAGGTGATGGAGAACCAGCGCGACGATTTGGTGGTGATCCTCGCCGGCTATGCCGACCGAATGGAGAAATTCTTCGCCAGCAATCCGGGCTTCCGCTCCCGGATCGCGCATCACATCGACTTCCCCGACTACGGCGACGACGAGTTGCTGTCGATCGGGGAGGGGATGCTGCGGGAGCAGAATTATCACTTCGACGCCGATGCCCGGCAGGCGTTCGAGCGCTACATCGCGACGCGCAAGACCCAGCCGCTGTTCGCCAACGCCCGCTCGATCCGCAACGCGCTGGACCGTATCCGTCTGCGCCAGGCCAACCGCCTGATCGCCGACCTCGACCGCAAGCTCACGGCAGATGATCTGATGACGATCGAGGCCAAGGATGTGCTGGCGAGCCGGGTGTTCGAAATGGGCGAGGGCAGTGGGAGAGGGACGTAATCGTCACCTCTCCCGACCAGCGCCGTCATTCCGGGGCGCGCGAAGCGCGAACCCGGAATCCAGAGGTTGGTGCGACGCCGGGTGCTCAACAGCTCGGGATTCCGGGGTCGCTCGCTCGTGCGAGCGTCCCGGAATGACGAACTCTAAATTTATCAGCTAATCCTGCAACGCCTTCAATACTTCGTCCGGCCGCTCGACCATCATGGTGTGGCCGGCGCCCTTCAGCACGATCGTGCGTGCGCTGTTCACAGCCGCGGCTAGCGTCTTGCCGTTGCGCGTCGGGGTCATCATGTCGCGTTCGCCGAGGATGAATACGGTCGGCACAACAACCTTCGCCGCCGCCACGAGCGCATCCTTGTAGTCGTTGCAGGCCGACAGATCGTTGAAGATCACGCCGGGCTGGTTGGCTTCCAGCACCCGCACCGAGCCGCCGTGCATCCACAGCCCTGGCGCAAGGTTGCCGCCGATTTCGGCGTCGGGGCCGAGGCCCCAGATCGTCATCATGTCGATCGCAGCGGAATCGTTGGCCTCCGCGGCCTTCAACAGGTCGGGGCCGACCGTCATCACCGATGTGGTGCCGATCAGCGCCAGCGAGGCGACCTTGGCCGGATGCCGTGCGGCGGCTTCCAGCGCGATCAGCGAGCCCATCGAATGCCCGATCAGCTTCGCCGGCTGTGCGCCGGCGGCGTCGAGCAGCGCGGCCACCCAGTCCGCCATTTCGGCGATGGTCTTGAGCGGCGCGCCACCCGAGCGGCCGTGGCCCGGCAGGTCCGGCGCCAGCACCGCGTAGCCGTGATGCGCGAACCATCGCGTCTGCAGCGCCCACACCGAATGGTCGAAGCCGGCGCCGTGGAGGAACACGGCCGCCGGGAGAGATTTGTCGAACGGCTTGCCGCCGGTCGCGACGAAGGTGTCGATCCCGTTCACGTCGAGCTGCATGGCTTACACCTTCTGCGAAACGCGCAGCGCCTGCGCAAGGTCGGCGATGATGTCGTCGGCGGTCTCGATGCCGACCGACAGCCGGATCAATTCCTCGCCGATGCCGGCGGTCGCGAGTTGCGCGGCGTCCATCTGCTGATGCGTGGTCGAAGCCGGATGGATCACCAGCGTCTTGGCGTCGCCGACATTGGCGAGATGGCTGGTCAGCCGCAGCGCCTCGATGAACTTCCGCCCCGCGGCGCGGCCGCCTTTGATGCCGAACGATATGATCGAACCGGCGCCCTTCGGCAGCAGCTCCTTCGCCAGCGCGTAGTCCGGATGGTTCTCCAGCGTCGGATGCAGCACCCACTCGACTGCCTTGTTGCCGCCGAGGAAGTCGAGCACCGCCTTGGTATTCGCGAGATGGCGGTCCATTCGCACCGGGAGCGTCTCGACGCCTTGAATGAGCTGGAACGCGTTGGTCGGCGACAGACAGGCGCCGAAATCACGCAAGCCTTCCATCCGCGCGCGGATGATAAAGGCCGGTGGCCCGAACTGTTCGTCGAAGACGATGTCGTGATAGCCGGCATAGGGCTCGGTCAGTGTCGGGAATTTGCCGGAGCCGCGCCAGTCGAATCGGCCGCCATCGACCAATACGCCGCCGATCGCGATACCGTGGCCGCCGAGCCATTTGGTCGCCGAATGCATCACAATGTCGGCGCCGAGCTCGATCGGTCTGCTCAAATAGGGCGTCGCAAACGTGTTGTCGATCAACAGCGGGATCTTCGCGTCGTGGGCGATCGCCGCGACCTTCGGAATGTCGAGCACTTCGAGCCCGGGATTGCCGATCGTCTCGCCGATCACCAGTCTGGTGTTCGGCTTGATCGCGGCTTTGAGCCCGGCGTGATCGCGCGGCTTGACGAAACTGGTCGTGATGCCGAAACGCGGCAGCGTGTGCGTCAAGAGATTGATGGTGCCGCCATAGAGCGAGCTGGAGGCGACGATGTGGTCGCCGGCGTTGAGTAGCGTCGCGATCGCCAGATGTAACGCCGCCATGCCGCTCGCGGTCGCCACCGCGCCGACGCCGTTCTCCAGCGCGGCGACACGCTCTTCCAGCACGGCGATCGTCGGGTTCGAGATCCGCGTATACAGATGCCCGGCGCGCTCCATGTTGAACAGCGCGGCCGCATGGTCGGTGTCCTGAAACACGTAGGATGTGGTCTGATAGATCGGCACTGCGCGCGAGCCGGTCAGCGGGTCGGGCTGTTGCCCGGCGTGCAGGCTGAGCGTTTCGAATCCGGGCGGTTTGGGTGCGGCCATGGTCTGCCTGTGCGTTGGATTAGTCTGTCGTCACTGCGAGGAGCCAAGCGACGAAACAATCCAGAGTTGGCGCACTGGATTGTTTCGCTTCGCTCGCAATGACGAGGGTGGAAGCCTCGGCCCTTATGCCACGTTTTCGCGCGGCGCGTCAGCCAGCCCGACCGCCCACAGCGCGAACGCATAAACGATCGCCACCTCGTCGAGCCGGCTGAATCGGCCGGACGCGCCGCCATGGCCGGCGCCCATGTTGATGCGCAGCGCAACCGGGCCGCCGCCGGTCATGGAGGCGCGCAGCCGCGCCACCCATTTCGCCGGCTCCCAATAGGTCACGCGCGGATCGGTCAGGCCGCCCATCGCCAGGATCGCCGGATAGTCCTTGGCCGCGACGTTGTCGTAAGGCGAATACGACAGGATGGTCTTGAAGTCGGCTTCGCTCTTGATCGGATTGCCCCATTCGGGCCATTCCGGCGGCGTCAGCGGCAGTGTGTCGTCGAGCATGGTGTTCAGCACGTCGACGAACGGCACTTCGGCGACGATGCCGGCGAACAATTCGCCGGCGCGGTTGGCGACCGCGCCCATCAGCATGCCGCCGGCGCTTCCGCCGTGAGCGACGATGCGTTTCGCCGATGTGTAACGGGCTGCGATCAGCGCGCGGGCGCAGGCGGCGAAATCGTCGAACGAGTTGGTCTTCTTGTCGCGTTTGCCGTCCAGATACCAGCCCCAGCCCTTGTCGGCGCCACCGCGGATATGAGCGATGGCGTAGACGAAGCCGCGATCGACCAGCGACAATGCGTTAGCGGAAAAGCCCGCCGGCATCGCGTGGCCGTAGGAGCCATAGCCGTAGAGCAACAGCGGCGCAGCGCCGTCCAGTTTCAAACCCTTGCGATGCAGCAGCGACACCGGCACCTCGGCGCCGTCGTCGGCTTTCGCCATGATCCGCGTGGTGACGTAGTCTGCCGGGTTGTGGCCCGAGGGGATTTCCTGGCGCTTGCGCAACACGCGCGCGCGCGTCGCCATGTCGTAGTCGTAGACTTCCGACGGCGTCGTCATCGACGAATAGGAAAACCGCATGTTGGTGGTGTCGAACTCGTAGCCGCCGGAGGCGGAGAGCGAATAGGCGGCCTCGTCGAAAGCGATGGCGTGCTCGCTTCCGGTGGCGAGATCGCGGATTGTCACCGACGGCAGCGCGTTGGCGCGCTCCAGCCGCATCATGTGGCCGGCGAACAGATCGAAGTCGATGATGTAGATGCCTTCGCGATGCGGGATCAAGTCGCGCCAGTTGTCGCGTGTCGGCGCGGCCAGCGGCGCGGTGACGATCTTGAAGTCGATGGCGTCGTCCGCATTGGTGAGGATGAACAGCTCGTCGCCGCGGTCGGCGAGTGAGTACTGCACGCCGGGCTCGCGCGCGGCGACCAACCGCGGCTCCGCGTCGGGTGCGGCGAGATCGATCAGCCGTTGTTCGGAGGTTTCGTGGTCGCCGCCCGCGATCACACAGAACCGGCCGCTGGAACTCTCGTGGATGTGGGTGAACCAGCCGGCATCCTGTTCCTGAAACACCAGGACGTCGTCTGCCTGCGCAGTCCCGAGCGTGTGCTTCCAGACTTGCATCGGCCGGTGGTTGTCGTCGAGCTTGACGTAGAAGAAGGCGCGCGAGTCCAGCGTCCACACCACGCCGCCGTCGGTCTCCTCGACCACATCCGGCAGGTCCTGCTTGGTCGCCCAGTCGCGCACCCGGATGGTGTAATATTCCGAGCCGGCGGTGTCGGCGCTCCACGCTTCGAGTTTATGGTCGAGCGAATGCCGCCGCCCGCCGAACTGGAAGTACTCGGTTCCCTTCGCCAGCTCGTCGCCGTCGAGGATGACGTCGACCTCATCGCCGTCGCGCGGCGTGCGCCCATACAACGGATGCTGGCCGCCTTCGCGATACTTCCGCAAATACGCATAGGGTCCGTCCGGCAGCGGTACGCTGGAATCGTCTTCCTTGATCCGCCCGCGCATCTCCGCGACGAGCTTCTTCTGCAGCGCGCCGGTATGGCCGAGGAGGCCGTCTGTGTAACTGTTCTCGGCTTCGAGATAACTGCGGATGTCGGGATCGAGGAGCGACGGATCGCGCAACACGTCCTGCCAGTTCGGGTCCTTCAGCCAGGCATAGTCGTCATTCAGCGTGATGCCGTGGGTGGTGAAGGCGTGCGGACGACGCGGCGCTGCGGGCGGCGTGAGGGCGTCGCGAGGTGGGGACTGGGTCATGGACAGATCTCGTTGCATTCCGGAGCGGTTGGCTTAGCAGAGTTTCACCCTTGCGGCGCGCGCCGGATTGATGTCGATAGGCCACGGCCGGTTCCGAACTCCCGGCGGTTTAGCGCGCGGTTCTGCAAATGACTGATTTTCGAGGCGTTTTTCCCTATCTGGTGTCTCCCGTCGAGGCCGACGGTCGCCTCCGCGGCGATGTGCTCGGCCGGCTCTGCGACGATCTGGTCAAGGCCGGCGTGCACGGGCTGACGCCGCTCGGCTCGACCGGCGAATTCGCCTATCTCAACGCGACGCAGCGCGAGGCGGTTGTGCAGGCGACGATCGAGGCCGCTGCGGGCCGCGTGCCGGTCGTGGCCGGCGTTGCCTCGACGTCGACGGCGGATGCGGTTGCGCAGGCCAAGATCTACGAGAAGCGGGGCGCCGACGGCATCCTTGCGATCCTGGAGGCGTATTTCCCGCTGAAGGACGCGCAGATCGAGAGTTACTTTCGCGCGATCGCGGACGCGGTCGGCATTCCCGTTGTGATCTACACCAATCCGCAATTCCAGCGCTCCGATCTCACCCTCGACGTGATCGCGCGGCTCGCTGAGCATCCGCGCATCCGCTACATCAAGGACGCTTCGACCAATACCGGGCGGCTGCTGTCGATCATCAATCGCTGCGGCGACAGTCTGCGCGTGTTCTCGGCCTCGGCGCATATTCCCACGGCGGTGATGCTGATCGGCGGCGTCGGCTGGATGGCCGGCCCCGCCTGCATCGCGCCGCGCCAGAGCGTGCAGCTCTACGAGCTGTGCAAGGCGAAGAAATGGGACGAGGCGCTCACGCTTCAGCGCAGGCTGTGGCGCGTCAATGAGGCGTTCGCGCGTTTCAATCTGGCCGCTTGTATCAAGGCCGGCCTTGCGATCCAGGGCTACGACGTCGGCGATCCCGTGCCACCGCAAGCCGCGCTCACCGCAGACGAGCGCAAGGCGGTCGAGGCGGTGCTGGCGGAGATTGCGTAGATGCTCCACCGTCATTCCGGGGCGCGCGTAGCGCGAACCCGGAATCCCGAGATCGTCGCGAAGAGAGATTCCGGGTTCGCGAGCTGCGCTCGCGCCCCGAATGACGTTGCCAGGGGGGACGCCCTCTTGGCGTACCACTCGCTTCTCCGCTAAAACTGCTCTCAAGAAAGCAACAAGAGGAAGCGGCATGAACATTCTCCCCGGCTCCATGCGGTTCGGTGCGGGTCAGCCCGTCAAGCGTCTCGAGGATCAGCGCCTGCTCACCGGGCACGGCCTCTATCTCGACGATAAGCCCGCCGACGGAGCGCTGTGGCTGGTGGTGCTGCGCTCGCCGCATGCGCACGCGAAGATCGTTGCGATCGACAGCGCGGCGGCGCGGGCGATGCCGGGCGTCGAGGCCGTGCTGACCGGAGCCGATCTGGTCGCCGACGCGGTCGGCACGATCCCGACTCTGCCGATCTTCAAGCGGCCGGACGGCTCGCCAATGACGCTGCCGCCCCGGCGTCTGCTCGCGCACGAGATCGTCCGTTTCGTCGGCGAGCCGGTCGCCGCCGTGATCGCGTCGTCGCAAGCCGCGGCGCAAGCGGCGGCCGAGGCTGTCGTCGTCGAATACCAAGAGCTTCCCGCCGTGACCGATCCGACCGCGGCGATCGAGCCGGGCGCGCCGGTCGTGTACGACACCGCTCCCGACAACATCGTCGCGGCGATGAGCTATGGCGACGCCGCCAAGGTCGATGAGGCCTTCGCCAAAGCCGCGCACACGGTCTCGCTCGATATCGTCAGCCAGCGGCTGATCCCTTCCGCGATGGAGCCGCGCGCGACCATCGCCGAGATCGAGAAGAAGACCGGCCGGCTGATCCTGCACGTGCAGTCGCAGACGCCGGCGACGACGCGCGACACGCTCGCCGACGCCATCCTGAAGCGGCCGAAGGGCAGTATTCAGGTTCTGGTCGGCGACATCGGCGGCGGTTTCGGCCAGAAGACCGGCCTCTATCCGGAGGATGGTCTCGTCGCCTACGCAGCGGTCAAGCTCAACCGCAAGGTGCGATGGCGCGGCGACCGAACCGATGAATTCGTCGGCGGCACCCATGGCCGCGACCTGACATCGACCGCGTCGATCGCGCTCGACGCCAAGGGCCGCGTGCTGGCCTATCGGGTGTCGTCGATCGGCGGAACCGGTGCCTATCTCGCTGGCGCCGGCGTGATCATTCCGCTGGTGCTCGGCCCGTTCGTGCAGACCGGCGTCTACGATCTGCCGCTGGTGCATTTCGACATCAAGGCGGTGTTGACCCACACCGCGCCGGTCGGAGCCTATCGCGGGGCCGGTCGCCCAGAGGCGGTGTACATCATAGAGCGGCTGATGGACGCCGCTGCGCGACAGCTCGGCATGGACCCGCGCGCGATCCGCAAGGTCAATTACATCAAGCCGTCGCAGCTGCCGTACACCAACGCGGTCGGGCAGGTGTACGATAGCGGCGCCTTCGCCCATATGATGCAGCGCGCCGCCGAACTGTCCGACTGGGACGGCTTCAAGGCGCGCAAGAAGGAAGCCGCGAAGAAGGGCCTGCTCTACGGCCGCGGCGTCACAAGCTACATCGAATGGACCGGCGGCCGCGCGCATACCGAAAAGGTGAGCCTGCACGCCACGGCGGAAGGCCGCATCGTGCTGCATTCCGGCACGCAGGCGATGGGGCAGGGGCTCGAGACCACCTACACCCAGATGATCGCGCAGGCGCTCGACATTCCGATGGATCAGATCGACGTGGTGCAGGGCAACACTGATCTGGCGCAGGGTTTCGGCAGCGTCGGTTCGCGCTCGCTGTTCGTCGGCGGCACTGCGGTCGCGGTGTCGACCGTCGACATGATCGCCAAGGCGCGCGAGAAGGCGGCGAACATCCTCGAAGCCTCGGTCGAGGACATCGAGTATTCCGGCGGCACGCTGACGATCGCCGGCACCGATCGCAAGATCAGCCTGTTCGAGATCGCCGCCAAGGAGAACGGCGCCAAGCTCAGCGTCGACAGCACCGGCGAAGTGGACGGCCCGAGCTGGCCGAACGGCGCGCATATCTGCGAGGTCGAGGTCGATCCAGAGACGGGTGTGTCGCGCGTGGTGCGCTACACCACGGTCGATGACGTCGGCAATGCGGTCAATCCGATGTTGGTGGCCGGCCAGATCCACGGTGGCGTCGCGCAGGGGGTTGGACAAGCGCTGTACGAAGGCGCGTCCTACAATGACGACGGCCAGTTGGTGACCGCGAGCTATCAGGATTACTGCGTCCCGCGCGCTGACAATCTGCCGACGATCTCCGTGACGCTCGATCCTTCGGCGCCGTGCCGGACCAATCCGCTCGGCGCCAAGGGCTGCGGCGAATCCGGCGCGATCGGCGGCCCCCCTTGCGTGGTCCATGGCGTGCTCGATGCGCTGGCACCGCTCGGCGTCACCGCGCTGAACACGCCGCTGACGCCGGAAAAGGTGTGGCGCGCAATTCAGGAAGCCAAAGCTGCGCAGGCGGCCTGAACCGGTTCGCGCGCAATACCGACTCATGCGAGCCGACGTGTGCTAGGGTACGCCGGTTCGCGTGAGGAGACATCGATGCGCAGACTTCTGACGGTGCTGGCGGCGCTCGCCACACTCAGCCTGACCAATTGCGGCTACAACACCATCCAGAGCGAAGACCAGGAGGTGAAGTCGACCTGGTCGGAGGTGGTCAACCAGTATCAGCGCCGCGCCGATCTGGTCCCCAATCTGGTGAATTCGGTGAAAGGTTTCGCGCAGCAGGAGAAGGACGTTCTGCTCGGCGTCACCAACGCACGCGCCAAGGTCGGCAGCGTGCAGGCCACGCCCGAGGTGCTGAACGATCCGGCGGCTTTCCAGAAGTTCCAGGCGGCGCAGGGCGAGCTTTCCAGTGCGCTGTCGCGCCTCCTGGTGGTGACCGAGAATTATCCGCAGCTCAAGTCGGACGCGCTGTTCAGCAATCTGATGGCGCAGCTCGAAGGCACCGAGAACCGCATCACCGTGGCGCGCAACCGCTACATCAAGGCGGTGCAGGCCTACAACGTGACGGTGCGATCGGTCCCGACCAATTTCACCGCGATGATGTTCGGCTACAAGGAGAAGCCGAACTTCACCGTCGAGAATGAGAAGGACATCTCGACCGCGCCCAAGGTCGATTTCAATCCGACCCCGGCCCCAGCGCCGGCGAAGTAAGTGCGCGCAGGAGCCGCGGCGTTGATGCGGGTGGCGCGGGCGTCGATGCTCGCGGCGCTGCTGTGCTTGGCGGTCGCGGCCTTCGCCGCGATCGCGCAGGCGCAGCTCGCGGTGCCGCAGCTCACCGGCCGCGTGGTCGATCAGACCGGCACGCTGTCCGCCGACGCGATTGCGCGGCTCGATCAGAAACTGAAAGCCTTCGAGGCGAAGAAGGGCAGTCAGATCGCGGTATTGATCGTACCGACGACGCAGCCGGAGGCGATCGAGCAGTTTTCGATTCGCGTCGCCGAGGCCTGGAAGATCGGCCGCAAGAAGGTCGATGACGGCGCGATCCTGCTGGTCGCGAAAGGCGATCGCAAGCTGCGGATCGAGGTCGGCTACGGCCTCGAAGGCGCGCTGCCCGACGTCACCGCCAAGCGCATCATCGACGAGATCATCACGCCGAAGTTCAAGACCGGCGATTTCGAGGGCGGCATCGAGGCCGGCGTCGACCGCATGGTCAGCGTGATCGACGGCGAGCCGCTGCCCGAGCCCGAGCCGCAGCACGAATGGTCGCCGGAGTCGTTCGATCAATTGAGCGGCTGGGCGATCCCGCTGATCTTCGGCACGCTGTTCGTGAACGGCTTTCTGCAGAGCCTGTTCGGCCGGATGGCGGCTTCGGCGGTGACCGGCGGCGTCATCGGCGGCGTCGCATGGATCTTCGGGCTCGGCTGGATGATCGCGCTGTTCGCCGGCTTTGCGGCGTTCCTGTTCGCGATGTTCGTCGATCTGTTCAGCGGGGGCGGATCCGGCTTCGGTTCGGGTCGGCGCCGCGGCGGCGGGGTTTTCCCCGGCGGCTCGTGGTCCGGCGGATCGAGCGGTGGCGGCTTCAGCGGCGGCGGCGGTTCCTTCGGGGGCGGCGGCGCCTCCGGAAGCTGGTGAGCGGGAGGCGGAAATGGGCATCCGGCGTATCGGCAAGCATCTGATCACCAGCCGCAGGCTGGTGCAGAAGGCGTTTCCCCCGACCGCGCTCGATGCGATCGAGCGCGCGATCAGCGCCAGCGAAGCGCAGCACGCCGGGCAGATCCGCTTCGTGGTGGAAGGCGCGCTCGACGGCGCGCCGCTGTTCCGCGACCAGCCGGCGCGGGAGCGCGCTCTCGATGTGTTTTCGCAACTGCGGATCTGGGACACCGAGCACAATAACGGCGTGCTGATCTATCTCTTGCTCGCCGACCGCGACGTCGAGATCGTCGCCGACCGCGGCATCGACGCGCGGGTCGGGGTTACCGCATGGGAAGACATCTGCCGCGAGATGGAAAGCTCCTTTCGCGAAGGCCGCTTCGAAGCCGGCGTGCTGCGCGGCATCGATCTGATCAGCACGCATCTGGCGGCGCATTTCCCGAAAGAAGACCCCGGCGAGAACGAACTCCCCGACGCGCCAGTCGTGGTCTGATGTCGCAAGCGCGACGCTCCTGATCGTTCGTCAATCCGGGATGCACGAGGTTGCGCGCAGATCCGGAATGACGAACGAGATGTTCAGAAGCGATAAGTAACAACCAAGAGGAGCTGGTGAATTACGCCTTCGCCGAGGGGCGCGCGGCAATGCGCTTGTGCCAATCGGCGAGCACGGTGTTGGCGGGGTCGAGCGGCTGCCCGACCTGCGCGCCGAAATCGATCCAGCCGTACAGCAGCAGATCGGCGAGCGTGAAGCGCGAACCGCAGACGAACTCCTTGCCTTGCATCTGCGTGTTCATCCACTGCAGCCGGTCCGCGGCGATCTTCTTCAGACCCGGCGCGGCTTCGGGGAAGCACAGCACGCGGTTCTGAAACATCTTCAGCCCTTCGCTGAATCGGAAGCCATTGGCCAGCGGCTCGCAGATCGTGAGGTCGATCCGCCGCGTCCACATCCGACATTCCGCGCGCTCCTCGGCGGTGCTGCCGATCAGCGGCGGGGCGGGATGTTTCTCCTCGAGATATTCGCAAATCGCGGTAATTTCCGACAAAAAGCTGCCATCGTCGAGTTCGAGAGTGGGCGTCTGCCCGTGCGGATTGCGCGCCACATGCTCGGGCTTGCGGTTTTCGCCAGCCCGAATGTCGACGGCTTGGGTCGGGATCGTCAGGCCCTTCTCGGCGATGAACATCCGCACCAGGCGCGGATTGGGCCCGATCGAATCGTAAAGCTTCATGGTCGTCTCCCTTGGGTCGGCGGCTTCGTGCGCCTGTGTAACCACCTGTCCTAGCGCGGGACAGCGCGCGGCGTAAAGCCTGCGCGGACCGATGCGCAGCCATGCGATTTCTGAAATTTTGGTAAGCATCGGTGGAAGTAACGAATTCGCAAGTAATCAAAGTTACCGAATGGTCAAGTGTATCTGGAGGAATTGACGTGGACGAGCATCGCAAAAAGCCCATCAGCGAAGATCAGGCGGGCGCCGGCGCTGCGTCAGCCGCGTCGGATGTTTCCAAGGTTTCTGCTGAAACCAACGAGACGCGGGCTGAGAACGCGAGCGGTGAGGCCGCGGCGTCCGCCGAGCCGGCTGCCGAGACCGCCAAGGACGACGCGAAGCCGGACAGCGATGCCGGGCGTCATATGCGAGTCGGCAAGGTCACGATCATGGCGCCGGCGCGCAATGAGAACTTGTACCGCCATTGGGACGACGAGATCGAGGTCGAAGCTCCGGACGAGCCGAACGAGCAGGCGGCAAAGCCCCATGGCAAGCGCCAGCTCGCGGTGGTCGCAGTCGCGGTGATCCTGGCCGCGATCGCCGGCGCTGCCGGTGGCGCGCTGACGAGCGCCGGCTTTGTACATTACGGCGACAATGCGAATGCCGCCTCGCAGGCGCAGTCGCAGGCGCGCGCGCTGGACGAGCAGGTCACGAAGCTGCAAACCGAACTCGCCGCGCTGAAGGCGAGCGTCGATCGGGCCGACAAGGCCGCGGTTGCCCAGATCAGCAAGGCGAGCGATCGCCTCGACAAGATCGAGAAGGCGCAGGCCGAGCCCGCGCAGAAGATCGCCAAGTTGAGCGAGACCGTCGAGAAGCTGCGCACCGCGCAAGCCGAGAAGCCGGCGCCTGCTCCGGCCCCCGCGCAGGTCGCGTCCGCTGCTCCGCCGGACGTCACCGGCTCGGTGTCGCCGAAGCCTGCGACGAAGCAGAACGATGTCGGCCGGCTGCCGACGGTCGAGGGCTGGGTGGTGCGCGACGTGTATGACGGCGGCGCGGTGATCGTCGGCCGCCAGGGCACTTTCGAGGTTTATGCCGGCGACCCGGTGCCGGGCCTCGGCCGCGTCGATGCGATCCGCCGCCAGGATGGACGCTGGGTGGTTGTCACGAGCCGCGGCCTGATCGTCTCCCGCTGATCCGACACGCAATCACAAAGGGCGCGGCCTGCCGAGACAGGTCGCGCCCTTTGCGTTAGATTTCCCGGCACCTTGCTGCGTCATCGCGGCTCGGCCGCTCGGGAACACGGCACGCTTGCGACGCTTACTCGGTGTGGCATTGCTGATCTGCAGCCTCGTCCAGCCTGCCGTCGGGTTGGCTGAGGAGTTTTCGCGCGGGCTTGCGATCACAGATCCGCTGGCGCTGCGCGAACTCGATCTGCGCGAGCATCGCGACGATGCTGCGCTGCATCCCGGTTTCGGGCTGCGGCAGATGCTCGATCCGTCCTCGCCAACCCCATTGCGCAATGATGAGCTGTTCGCGCTGCCGTCGATGGCCGCGCTGCACGCAGCGATCGACGATGAAATCGCGCGCTATGGGAAAGCGCATCAGTCCGAGGCGCCGAAACTGTTCGATCGCGACCGGCTGGTTGCCTCGACCTCGCGCTTCGTGCTGGTGGGCATCATCAACCGGATGGACCGCGGCTATGTCGCGGCCGACGGTTGCGGCGAGATCCGGCTGATTTATCGCCCGGTGAACGACGCTGGCGACGCGACGCAGCGATTGCCGATGACGTTGAACATCGTGCTCCGCGCAGGCGCCGCCGCGGCGTTCGCTTGCAGCGAGCTTGCCCGGCGTTGGCTTACGGCCGGGGAATCGCCCGATGCCGGCGCAACTCGCGCGCGCCGGCTGATCGCTGCGGACGGCCCGTTGGCGCCGCTCGGCCCTGCCGCCATCGACCGGATCGAAATCAACCTGCAGATCGCGACGATGTCGAGCGCCGGCGGCGGTGAATTCCGTGCGGACTATCTGATGATGGTATTCCGCTTCGACGCGGCGAGCGGGCGCTATCAAGCCGCGCCGATGGAGAACCAGATCGATCGCGACAGGCTGGTCGCCGACCGCGATCTCGGCAAGCAGTTCAAGCGCTGGCTGCTCCAGCCCGAGACGATTGCGGCGTTCGATCGCGGCACGCTGATCATTCCCGAACCGTATCTCGCGCGCCGCGTGATCGCCGCGACGCCCACCGCCTTCACGTATTCGGAGCTGCGCCCCGCATCCGGGCTCGCCGGGCCGGGCCGCAGCGAGCCGCTGTTCAGCGACGCGGACGTCGTCGCGGCGTTGCAGCGCGCGACCGAAAGCGGCGTCGCGTTGCAGAACATCCGTTCGCCGGCGGGCTTCGTGCGGCGGCTCAACGACATCACCTGTTCCGGCTGTCATCAGACGCTCGGCATCGGAGGTTTCCATTTTCCCGGCGTCGACTGGACCGCGGAGCGAACCCAACGCTCCGCTATGCCGGGATCGCCGCATTTCATCGGCGACCAGATCCGCCGACGCGACATTGTCGCTTCGATCCGAGACGGCCGGAAACCGGACTATACGCGCGGCTTCACCGACCGGCCGCAACTGCGCGGCGCAACAGCGCTGGCCGGCACGGAATATCTCGACGGTTGGGGCGCGGCCTGCGGTCTCGCAGGCGAGGGCGGCGTGGTGGACCCGAGTTTTCGCGACTGGCGTTGCGCCGAGGGGCTGACCTGCCAGCCGGCGCGCAAGGCAACGTCGTTTCCGATCGGCATGTGCTTGGTCGGCACTCGCTGATATGAGTGCTTGCCGCCGTTGGTTGGGCGTTCTTCGGCCGATAAATTATCCCACCGCGCCGGACGCACGAAGCGCGCGGATCGCTTCGTTGTCGTAGCCGGCGCTGCGGAGCACCTCGTCGCTGTGCTCACCGACGGCGGGCGGCAGCCGCGGCCGGATCTTGGCGCTGCCTTCGACCCAGATCGGGCTGTTGACGGTGAGAATCGTGTTGTTCTCGAACGGCACCAGCACATCGTTGTCGATCATCTGCTGGTCGTTCGGAATGTCGTCGAGGATGCCGACCACGCCGAAAACCAACCCGTTGCCATCGAGCGTCTTGCGCCAGTCCGCGAGATCGCGCGTTGCGAAGATCCCGTCGAAGATCCCGATCAGTTCGATCGAGCGGGCGTGGCGGTCGGGCTTGGTTGCGAAGCGCGGATCGTCGGTCAGGTCCTCGCGGTCGAGGCACCGCATCAGCGTCGGCCACTGCTTCTCCTCGTTGAGCAGCGACAGGATCAACCAGCGGCCGTCGCGGCAGCGGTAGTGATTGGCCACGGCGTTGAGCGCGCGTTCGCGCGGCATCCGCGGTTGAAATTCGGCGCCGACCAGCTTGGCCTGCGCCAACACGCTCGACGACCACACGCCGTTGGCCATCAAGTTGGATTTCACCTCGCTGCCCTTGCCACTGCGTTCGCGCTTGTACAGCGCCGTGACGATCGCACCATACAGCGCCATCGCGCAGGGGTGATCGCCCATCCCCGCCAGCGACCGCGCCGGCGTGGTGTCCTCGTCGGCGCGCACCAGATCCATCATGCCGGATCGCGCCCACCATGCGTTGCTGTCGAAGCCGGGCTTGTTGGCCTCCTCGCCGCGCTCGCCGTAGCCGGTGAAGCTCGCATAGATCAGTCGGTCATTCAGCGGCGCCAGGTCAGGGTAGGCGATGCCGAGACGCGCGCGCACCGGCGGCGGAAAGTTGGTGATGAATACGTCGGCCTCGGCGACGAGCCTGCGCAGCACGGCCTGGCCCTCCGGCTTGGCGAGGTCGAGCGCGAGGCTGCGCTTGTTGCGGGATTCCATCATCCACGCGTAGTTGTGCTCGCTGCGCGGATAGCCCGGCAAATTCGGCAGGTTCCGATAGGGATCGCCGGCGCCCGGCGGTTCGATCTTGATGACGTCGGCGCCGAAGTCCGACAGCACGGTGGCCGCCGCGGGCGCTGCGATGAAGCTGGCGCAGTCGAGCACCTTGAGGCCGCTGAAAATGCCGTCGTCCATGGCGAATTGCTCCCTGGCTCTTGTTGTTTTTCGTGGCCCGGAATTTGCGCCAGCGCGCATTTCCAGCCTCATGCATAAGAACCGTGTTCGTCGGACGATGCAATATTGGAACCGGTGAGGGGCGTCGTCCCGAAGGCGAACGATGCAGCTTCGCAGATGACGGCTCACTCGCCGCCCGACAGCAGCGCAGCGTTGCCGCCGGCTGCGGCCGTGTTGATCGACACCGTTTGCTCCAGCGCGAAGCGCGGCAGATAATGCGGGCCGCCGGCCTTCGGGCCTGTGCCGGAGAGTCCCGAGCCGCCAAATGGCTGCACGCCGACGACGGCGCCGATCATGTTGCGGTTGACATAGACATTCCCGATCGCGAGCCGATCGATGATGCGTGCGATGGTGTCGTCGATCCGCGAATGGATGCCGAGCGTCAGTGCGTAGCCGCTGCGTGCGATCGTTCCGAGCATGTCGTCGAGACCGGACGCCGGATAGCGCACGACATGCAGGATCGGGCCGAAGACTTCTTCGCTGAGCTGCGCCGCGTCGCGCAGTTCGAAAATCTGCGGCGCGACGTAATTGCCGTCTACCGGGGGGGTGCCGGCCAAATGAACCCGCGCCTCGCGCGTCATTCGGGCGATATGCGCGTCGAGCTTCGCCTTCGCCTCGGCGTCGATCACAGGGCCGATCTGCGTCGCGGGATCGCGCGGGTCGCCGATGCGTAGTTCGCGGGCGCTGCCGGCGATCATCTCGATCATCCGGTCCGCGACATCGTCCTGCACGAACAACAGCCGCAGCGCCGAGCAGCGTTGGCCGGCGGAGCGGAACGCGGATGTCACCACGTCGTCGGCGACCTGCTCGGGCAGAGCCGTCGCATCCACGATCATCGCATTGATGCCGCCGGTCTCGGCGATCAGCGGCACGATCGGGCCGTCCTTGGCGGCGAGCGTCCGGTTGATCGCCCGCGCCGCCTCGGTCGACCCGGTGAATACCACGCCGGAGACGTCGCGATGCGCGACCAGCGCTGCGCCGATCGCGCCGTCGCCCTGTACGAGTTGCAGCGCCGCGTGCGGCACGCCGGCCTCGTGCAACAGTCGCACGGCGGCGTCGGCGATCACCGGCGTCTGCTCGGCCGGCTTGGCGACCACCGAGTTGCCGGCCATCAGCGCCGCGGCGATCTGGCCCACAAAGATCGCCAGCGGAAAATTCCACGGCGAGATTGCGACGACGACGCCGCGTCCGCGCAGACGCAGTGTGTTGCTCTCGCCGGTCGGTCCCGGCATTGCCATGCCGTCGCCGAACAGGCGGCGGCCCTCGGCCGCATAGTATCGGCAGTAATCGATCGCCTCGCGCACTTCCGAGATGCAATCGTCGAGCGTCTTGGGGCCTTCGTCCTGCAGCAGAGCGATGAAACGCGCACGTCGGCGGTCCAGCAGATCTGCCGCGCGCTCGAGCACGCTTGCCCGCGTCGCCGCCGGCGTGCGGCTCCACTCCACGAAGCCGGTTCGCGCGGTTGCAACGGCTGCTGCGGCGTTCTCTGGTGTTGCGGATGTGATCTTTGGCAGCGCTTGTCGCGTTGTGGCGATCTCACTCACCAGCCGTTGCAGCGCCGCGCGATCGCCTAACTCGATGCCGCGCGAATTCTCACGCTGCGGCCGATACAGGTCGCGCGGCAAAGGAAGGCGCGGGTGTCGCGCCTGCTCGGGCCGCCCGATGAGTTCGGCGGGCCGTCGGAGCAATTCCGCGACCGTTACGCGCTCGTCGCCGGCCTGCGCCACGAACGACGAATTGGCGCCGTTCTCCAGCAGCCGCCGCACCAGATAGGCGAGCAGGTCGCGGTGGCCGCCGACCGGCGCATAGATCCGGCACACCAAATCGGGATGTTCGGCGAGAAGCCGCACATACAGCGCCTCGCCCATGCCGTGCAGGCGCTGGAATTCATAGCCCTCGCCATTGCCGGCGAGCTCGAGCACGGTCGCGACCGTCAGCGCATTGTGGCTGGCGAATTGCGGGAATAGCCGCGGCCGCAAGCGGAGCAGCTTGTCCGCGCAATGCATGTAGTTGAGGTCGGTCATCGCCTTGCGCGTGAACACCGGATAGTCGTCGAGCCCGCGCTCCTGCGCGCGCTTGATCTCGGTGTCCCAATAGGCGCCCTTCACCAGCCGCAGCATCAGACGGCGGTTCAGTCGCTGCGCGAGCGTGTCGACGTAGTCGATGACGGCCGCCGCGCGCTTCTGATAGGCTTGGACGGCGAGCCCGTAGCCGTCCCACCCGGCGAGCGAAGGATCGGCGCAGCAGGCGGCGAAGATGTCGAGCGAGAGTTCGAGCCGGTCGGCCTCTTCGGCGTCGATTGTGAAGGCGAGGTCGTGGGCCTTGGCCTTGCGCGCCAGGTCGATCAGAAGCGGTGTCAACTCGGCCTGCACGCGGTCGCGGCTCACCGCCTCGAAGCGCGGATGCAATGCCGACAGTTTCACCGAAATGCCCGGCCGTGACGGCAGCGATGCGTTGCCGGCTTTGCTGCCGATCGCCTCGATCGCCCGTGTATAGGAATCGAAATAGCGCTCGGCATCGGCTTGCGTGCGTGCACCTTCGCCGAGCATGTCGTAGGAATAGCGCACGCCATCGGCCGCATCCGCCTGCGCACGGTGCAGCGCTGCGTCGATCGTTTCCCCGAGTACGAAGTGATTGCCGATCAGCCGCATCGCCTGCCGCGTCGCGGCGCGCACCGCTGGCGCTCCGATCCGCTTCGCCAGCGCCGCCAGCGTCCCCTGCGGCGTGTCGCCCGACCCCACCACGCGCGCCGAGAGGCCCAGCGCCCAGGCCGAGGCGTTGACCAGCAGCGCTTCGGACTTGATGCGGTGGTGCGCGAAGTCGCCCTGCGCGAGCTTGTCTTCGATGAAAGCGTCGGCAGTCGCAGCATCCGGCACCCGCAGCAGCGCTTCGGCCAGCACCATCAGCGCCAGCCCCTCTTTGGTCGACAGTGCAAATTCGCGAAGCATCTGCTCGACGCTACCGAGGCGATCGTCGCTGGCGCGGATCGCTTCGATCAGCTCGGTCGCCGTGCGGTCGATCCGTGCTTCGCGCCCCGCGTCGGGCGGCACCGAGCCGAGCAACGCCGCCGCCAGCACAGCGTCGTCCGGCGCATAGGGAGCCATGAAGGCAGGATCGGGCGAATTAGGCGACATGATCTGTCCTTGTGCGAGGCCCGCGGCGCGGCGGTGTGTGCGGCCCGCATCAGCCTGCCGGGCAAATGCGCCGCCGCCCGATTCCAATATTGGCACCGCCGGCCGGTCACGCTAGCGTCCCTGCGCAGATGTGACGCGGACGGGGCACGAAGATGCGATCGGAGAGCGGCGGGTGGCTGACGCGGCGCGGGATGGCGCTGGTTGTTGCGGCGCTCGCTGTGGCTGGTGTCGGCCTGCTGCCAGCGCGCGCCGGCCCGCTCAGTTCGCAGGTGTCGTATCTTTACAGTTCGGTCTCGATCTTTCCGCCGTCGGCGAGCGGCATGACGGTGTGCTATGGCTTCGTCTGCCGCCGCCGCCACGAGTTCTTTTTCGGCCCCGCCGATCGCGCCGCACTGGTGAAGATCATGGCCTCCGGCAAGGCCTCGGCCGCAGCCGAACGCGCGGCGGTGCAGAAGGCGGTGGTGTGGCTCGACCGTCGGCTGGGCCCGGTGCTCGGCACCGACAAGCGGATCGCGCGCGCGGATTTTCGCTATTTTGACGATAAGCACAATTTCGACTGCTGGGACACCACCCGCAACACCACCAGCCTGCTGCTGGTGATGCAGGAGTGGGGGCTGTTGAAGTATCACACGGTGGGCGATCCGAAGTATCGCGGCAACGTGCTGGTGCTGCAGACGCCGCACAACACAGCGGTGCTGGTCGAGCGCGGCTCCGGCGCTGAATGGGTCGTCGACATGTGGACCCGCGCCTATGCGCAGACGCCGGAAGTGATGCCGGTCGATCAGTGGGTCAAGCGGGACTGATCCCAGCTCGGATCAAACGGGAAATCCCGGCCGCGCCGGCGGCCGGGACCTCCACACCTGCTACCTGCAATGGGAACGCGTCAGTAGCAGATGTTGAAGGTGCGCCAGCGCCAGCCATAAGGCGTCGCGACGCGGCGGGTGACGGTGCAGCTTCCGTAGCCGGCGCCGATGTAGCCGACGCCGAAGGCGGGGCCGTGCCAATGATGATGGTGCGGATGATGCCAGCCCCAGCCGCCGCCCCCGGCGGAAGCGGACGTCGGCGCCAGTGCGACGACGCTGAGCGAAGCGGCTGCGAACAGTCCAATTGCGATCTTGCGAAACATGGTCGTTCTCCTTCGAGATGCGCGCGCGGCGCTGTTGTCAGTTCATCCCGGTCCTGATGATCTGGACCTGCCCATCACCCGTTCGTCGCGATCGAAATCGCGCGGGTTCAGGCCGCATGGTCCGAAGTGTGCGCTGGATCACCAAGCGCTGCCGCGCACCGCGCAGCCTCAGGCGAACATCAGCTCGCTTTGGTCGAGCGCCGCGGCGAGGTCGCGCGATTGCACGATCGGGCAGACCAGCATCGGTTCGACGCGGCCGCGGATCTCGACTTGCTGGGTCGGCAGTTGGTCGGCGGCGATGCCCGCGGTCGCGCGCAGTTCGTCGGACAACAATGTCTCGCAGCCGAGCGCTTTGGTCATGTCCTGCAGCCTCGCTGCGACGTTGACCGAGTCGCCGAGCGCGGTGAACACCATGTGATCGCGATAGCCGATCTCGCCGAGGATGACTTCGCCGCCATGGAGGCCGATGCCGAAGCGGATCGGCTCGGGGAGGTCGTGGCCGATGAAGCCGTTGAGTTCGTCGACCGAGGCGGCGATCGCCGCGGCGGCGCGGATCGCATTGCGGCAGGCTTCGCGCGGCGTGTCGTCAAGGCCGAACAACGCCAGCACGCCGTCGCCGATGAACTGGTTGGGCTGTCCGCCGCTGGCGATCACGGCGCGCGACACCGCACCGAGGAAGCGGTTGACGATGAACACGGTGTCGAACGGCAGCCGCGTCTCGGCGATCTTGGTCGAGCCGCGTAGATCGACGAACATGCTGACGAGGTAGCGCTCCTCGCCAACCCGCGCCGCACGCGCCGCGAGCCGCGCCGCCGCGGCGTTGCGCGGGGGAAAAACCGGCAGAAAGGCGAGATCGTGGGTCGGGCGCAGCTGGCAGGCGAGGCGGATGGTGGGATCGTCGCCGGCGCCGACGCTGTCCAGCACGAACGCCTCGCGGCTCGACGGCGGGGGCAGGTCGGCGGGATTACCGATCACCCGGATGCGGCAGGTCGAGCAGCGGGCGCGGCCGCCGCAGATGCTGGCGTGCGGAATGTTGTGACGCAGGCTCGCCTCGAGCACGCTCAGCCCCTTCGGCACCCGGATCATGCGGTCGGCGCCGTAGGTCAGCCGGATCATTCCGCCGCGCCGCTCGTTCAGTCCGCGCGCGGCGCGGGCGATCAGCGCGAGCCCGATCAGCCCGAGATAGCCGATCACGAACGCTTCGCCGACCCGGTCGAGCGTTGCCTGCTGCGCCAGGGTGCCGAGCTGCTTCACCGACAGGTTTTTTTCCTGCCATCCCCGCGAAGACGAATCGCGGATCGTCTCGCGGCCGCCTTGGTAGAAGCCGAGCAGCGCCAGCGTCGGAACCAGCACCGCGACGGCGAGTAGCCACGGCATCGCCTTGCGGGCCATCGGCTTGATCCGCAGCCAGACGTAAAGACCGATGCAGCCATGGGTCCACGCGACCAGCATCACCAGCACCATCAGCCACACCCGGTAGGGCGGCGCCGCGACCCAATAGGCGTAGAACACCTGCGGATAGAGCTTGTCGATGTCGTAGAGCGCGTTGCTGAGCCGCAGCCCGATCACATGGCCGTAGATCAGCAGCGGCACGCTGAGGCCGAGCAAGAGCTGCAGCGGCTCGATCGTCCGCCAGCGAAACCGGCGGCGCTGATACAGCGCCCACAGCCCGAGTCCCGCGTGAGTTGCCACCGAGCCGTAGAACAGGATCGCCACCGGCAGGAACTGCCAGATTTCGAGATGCCATTCCACGCCGGCCTGCAGCGCCTCGGGTGAGATGTTGCCGAGCGCATGATTGAGGAAATGGCTGAGTAGATAGGCGAACAGCACCAGCCCGGTGAACATCCGGACCTGGCGCAGGCCGATGCCGCGCAGAAAGGCGAGACGGCGCGGGCGCTGCTCGTCGGCGTCGCGGGTTCGGTCGGTCGTCGTTCGCTTGGCGTGCATCGACGGGTTGTCGAAGGAATTCCCGCCGCGGTCAACACGCTGCGCACCTCTCGTCCGCGTACCGTCATTCCGGGGCGCGAGCGGAGCTCGCGAACCCGGAATCCAGAGGTTGTTGCGCACAGGCCGGATCAACAGCTCGAGATTCCGGGTTCGCCGCTGCGCGTCGTCCCGGAATGACGCGTGACTTTCCGGTCGGCGCTTCCGCTATTCTTCCTTCTCGCGCTTCTTCATCAGGTCCTTGACCAGATCGCCGAGCTGCGGCCGGGGCAGCGCGTTGAACGGCAGCGGTCTGGTCAGGTCGATCGCGGCGAGGCCGAGTCGCGCCGTCAACATGCCGTTCAGCACGCCTTCGCCGAGCTTCGAGGACAGGCGCGAGGCGAGGCCGTGGCCGAACACGGATTGCACCACGCTGTCGCCGAGCGCGATGCCGCCGGTGATGGCGAGGTGCGACACCGTCTGCCGCATCAGCTTGAACATGCCGAGCGCGCCGGGGCGGCCGCCATAGAGCCGCGCAAGCTGGCCGATCAGCCGTGTCGCGGCGATCGCCACGAACAGCACGTCGATCAGGGCCTTCGGGCTGATCGCGGTGACCACCGAGACGCGCTGCGCGGCCTTCGAGATCAGCACGCGCGCCTCGATGTCGAGCGGCGTCATCAGTTCGCGCTCGGCCAGCCGGATCAGGTCGGCGCCGTCGATGATGTCGTCGAGATGCTTCTCGAGCGTATGGCGGGCCCGTGCGAGCTGCGGATTGGGATGCTCGAACTTCAACAGCTCGCGGATGATGGCGCGGGCCTCGGCGCGGTTGTCGGTTTCCAGCACCTTGGCGGCGCGGGCGTGCAATTGCTCGATCCGGGCGAGTCGAATGAGCCCGAACGCCTCGCGGCCGACGATGATCGCGAGCGAGCCGCCGGCGAGCACCGCCAGCACCATGCCGACGGTGCCGAGCGTCTGGCTCTGCGCGAACAGATCCTCGATCAGCTTGCTGACCCACAGCCAGAACGCCAGCGTCACCAAACCGGTCGCCGCAGACCAGAACAGCGTGCCCCAGCGAAAACCCTTCTTCGGGTTGATGATGCTGGCCGGCGGCTTCGGCGCGACGATCGGCGGCTCCTTCTCCTGCGCAAGCTGGACTCGCGCGCGCGGCGGCGGCGCGGACGAGGAGGCTGACGAAGCCGATGCGGTCGCGTGAGCAGCGCTGCTGCTACTGCTGGCGCTGCTCTCGTCGGAATCGATCAGCACGACGCTGGGGTCGGTCAGTTTGAAGGTCGCCGGCCTTCGGGGAGGGACCCGCTCGGTCATTGCAATTTGTCTCCGATCAGGAACTGGAGCGTGCGGTCGAGGCGGATGTGAGGCAGTGCCGGGCCGTCCGGATCGCGATTGTCGAGCCGCGGCGGCCGGAAGCGCAGGAAGCGGAAATCGGCGTCCTCGTGCGACCCTGCCGCAAGGCCGCGGAAGGTGTCCTCGCCCTTGAACAGGCCCTGCAGATTGGTCGGCAGGTCGCCGGGGAAGGTGGCGACTTCGGTCTCGCCGTCGAAGATCTCGCCGTCGGCCATTTCGCCCTTGATCGGGGTGCCGACGATCGACGGCAGCCGGTCGCGGCCGCGCTGCACCTGGGCCTCGCGGGTCGCGCGCACCGCGGCCAGCGCGACCACGTCGACGGTTGCGCCGGCGAATTCGGCGCGCTGCATCGCCCGCTCGACCAGCTTGCGCAGGATTGCCTCGAGCCGGTCGTGGCTGGAATGGTGCAGATGGTCGGCCTTGGTCGCGGCGAACAGGATGCGATCGATCCGCGGCCGGAACATCGTCGAGAGCATCGACGACCGCCCGACCCGGAAGCAATCGAGGATGCCGGCGAGCGCCGCTTCAAGGTCCTGCAGCGCCTCGGGACCCGCGTTGAACGCGGACAACGCGTCCGCCAGCACGATCTGGCGGTCGAGCCTGGCGAAGTGATCGCGGAAGAACGGCCGCACCACGACGTCCTTATAGGCCTCGTAGCGCCGCCGCATCATCGCCCATAGCGAGCGCTCCGGCGGCGCGCCGTCGATCGGCACATCCAGCGGCGCAAAGGTCAGCGCCGGCGAGCCGGCGAGATTGCCCGGCATCAGGAAACGGCCCGGCGGCAACAGGCTCATCGCGAACTGCTCGTTGCGGCAGTCGCGCAGATAGGTGGTGAACAGCCGCGCGGCGGTCAGCGTCTCCTGCTCGTTCTCGCGGCCGTTGGGGTCGAGGGTGGCGAGATGCGCATGCCAGTCCAGAGCGACCCGCCGCCGGGGGTCCTGCCGCGACAGCGCCAGACTCTCCGCCGCCCAGCGCTCGTAGCTTTTGTTCAGGAGCGGCAGGTCGAGCAGCCACTCGCCGGGATAGTCGACGATATCCAGCGTCAGGGTCCGCTCGGCGCCGTTCTTGCGCTGATAGTCGATCACCAGACGCAGCTCGCTGATATCCACCGTCGAACTCGGCCAGTTGCGCTGCTCCATCAGCGTGGCGAGGAAGCCCTCGTAGCCGAATCGCGGCACCGCATCGTCGGGCTGCGGCGCCAGCCGGGCCTTGGCGATCCGCCCGGTCGACATCGATTCGAAGATCGGAAACCGCCCGCCACGAGACAGGCCATGCACCAGCGCGGTGATGAACACCGTCTTGCCGGCGCGTGACAATCCTGTGACGCCGAGCCGGATGGTCGGATTGAAGATGTTCTCGCTGTAGTCTTTCAGCGCCCGCGCCGACAGCAGCGCTTCCTCGACCAGATTGGAAAAACGGAAGGCCATGAGCGCTAATGTTCAATCAAGAGGCGGATACCGGCGAAGTTGGCCGCAAAACGAGCGATGCGACAATCCGACCTGATGCCGACAGGCCCCGGGGCCTTGGCTTCGCCGCCTTTCAAGGAGATAAAATCGGTCAGGAACGGTAGGACGCGCCGCGAATTGTATTGCATCGCCGCCGTCAACCATGAATGCGCCAGATCAATTCGAAACAGGGTGTCGCCTCCGCTTATGACGATCTTTCGGATGAAGCAAATCGATTCGCATTCCAGGATCGACTCCAGGGGATCGGTTCACTGGAATTACGATCGCGCCGAGCTGATTGCGGATGGCGTGGTCCATGTGCTGGGCCTCGTCGCCGGCCTGATCGCCGTGACCGCGCTGATCACGCTGACCGGGGTGTTTGCGGATACGTCCACATTCGTCTCGGTAACAGTATATGCCGCCGGCCTGCTGGCTATGCTGGGTTTGTCGGCGGCGTATAATCTGTGGCCGGTGTCGCCGCGCAAATGGCTGCTGCGGCGGTTCGACCATTCCGCGATCTACATCCTGATCGCCGCAACCTACACACCGATTATCAGCCAGATCAAGGACCAGATGTTCGCGCTGGCGCTGCTCGCCGGCGTCTGGGGCGTGGCGTTGGTCGGCATTCTGCTGAAGCTGTTCAAGCCCGGCAAGTTCGACAAGCTGTCGGTCGGGCTGTATCTGGCGATGGGCTGGAGTGGCTTGATCGCCTATGAGCATGTCATCGAAACGCTGCCCAATCTGGCGATGTGGTTCCTCGCCGCCGGCGGCGCGCTGTACACGCTCGGCGTGATCTTCCACGCTTGGCGCCGGCTGCGATTCCAGAACGCGATCTGGCACAGCTTCGTGCTGATCGCCGCCGCCTGCCACTATGTGGCGGTGATGGACCTGGTGCTGGCCGCCTAGCGCCGCGGGCGGCGTTATGCCCCTGTTCCCGTTGCGCATATCCCGGTTGCAAAACCGGGTGCCACTTTGGCCGGATACGCGCTAAGACACCCCAACAACAACCATTCGGGGGAAAATCCATGCAGGTTGCGGGCAAGGTCGTCGTCGTCACCGGCGGCGGCAATGGAATCGGTCAGGCGATGTGCGAGGCGTTTGCCAAAGCGGGCGCCGCCAAGGTCGTGGTCGCCGATCTCGATCAGGCCCGCGCCGAGGCGGTGGCCGCTTCGGTCGGCGGCGCGGCGTTCAAGTGTGACGTCGCCGTTGAGGCCGACATCAAACATGTGATCGACCAGACCGAGCGGCAATTCGGGCCGATCGCGCTGTTCTGCTCCAATGCGGGGATCGGCGGCGGCTTTGATCCGATGTCAGAAAATGCCGGGGGCGCATTGGACGAGCCGTTCATGAAGAGCTGGATGATCCATGTGATGGCGCATGTCTACGCCGCGCGGCATCTGGTGCCGCTCTACAGAGCGCGCGGCGGCGGCTATTTCCTCAACACGATTTCGGCGGCGGGCCTGCTGTCGCAGGTCGGCAGCCCGGCCTATTCGGCGACCAAGCACGGCGCGGTGGGCTTTGCGGAAAATCTGGCGATCTCGCACAAGGCGCACAACATCAAGGTCTCGATTCTCTGCCCGCAGGGCGTCGACACCAACATGCTGCGCGGAATCCCCAAAGGCCCGCAATCCGCCGACGGCAATCTGTCGCCCGAGCAGGTCGCGCAGGACGTGCTGGCCGGCCTCGCGGAAGAGAGCTTCCTGATCCTGCCGCACAAGCAGGTGATTGACTACATGCGCAAGAAGACCGAGAACTACGACCGCTGGATCGGCGGCATGGCCAAGATCCAGGCCTCGCTGCGCGAGACCTTCGGGACGAAGGCGAACTGAGCCTTCGTAACCTCGACCCACAAACCATCGTTCGTCATTCCGGGGCGCGCGTAGCGCGAACCCGGAATCCATACTCCCTTTGCTCTCGGTGAAGCACAGAGGACGATTGCAATTCTGATTCGATAGTTCAGGGATTATGGATTCCGGGTTCGCCGCTACGCGGCGCCCCGGAATGACGGAGTTTTGCTAACCGTTCTTCGCGTAGAGCAGCGGCACCGAACGATCCAGCATGGCCTCCACCACGAACACGCCATCGTATGACAGCGCGCGAGCCAGCGCCGGCGCGAGGTCGTCGCAGCGTGACACGCGCTCGGCGTCGCAGCCCATCGATTGTGCGAGTTGCACGAAATCGATTCCCGGCAGCGCGAGTCCCGGCACGTCGCGAACCTGCATCACCTGGCTGAACGAGCGCATCGCGCCGTAGCCGCCATTGTTCAGCACCACCACCGTCAGCGGCAGCTTACGCCGCGCCGCCGTCCACAGCGCCTGGATCGAATACATCGCCGAGCCGTCGCCGATCAGGCAGATGGTGCGGCGCTTTCGAAGCGCCAGCGCGAAGCCGACCGCGGCCGGCAGCGACCAGCCGAGCCCGCCGCTCGCCATCGTCGCAAAGCTGTCCTGGCCGGGCATCGGCAAGTATTTTTGCATGGCCAGACGATGCGACGGCGCTTCCTCCACCAGCATCGCGTCGGCCGGCATCGTCGTCGCGAGTTCGTGCAGCACGACTTCCGCCGGCATCGGATCGGCGGCTCGCGGCGCAGGGGGCAATGTACGTGCCGGAGGCGCGGCGCGGTTGGTTTCCGGCAACAGCTCCAACAGCAAATCCAGCGCCGGCTTCATCGTCGCAACAATGCTGGCGCCGAACGGCGTCACCGACGCGGCGTCGGCGTCCTCGGTGATCTGGAACAGCGTCGCCGCGCCGTCGAAGATCGACGCATGGCCCTCGACGTGGAAGGTGAACACCGGCGCGCCGATCACCACAACGACGTCGTGTCTGCTGAGCGCCTCGGAGAGTTGTCCGGGCGAGGCGTGCAGGAATCCGGCGAACAGCCTGTGCCGCTCCGGGAAGCTGCAGCGCGCCGAGAACGGGCTCACCCACACCGGCGCATTGGTGCGCTCGGCGACCTTCACCATCAGATCGACCGCTGCGGCGCGATCGACCGAAGGGCCGACCACCAGCGCGGGCTTCTTGGCAGAGGCCAACGCCTCGGCCAGAGCCTGCATTGCCGCGCGCTCCGGGCCGCGCTCGCGGGTCAACATTCTGGGCGCGACCGGCGACGCGGGCCGCGCCCAGTCGTCGATCGGCACCGACACAAAGGTCGGTCCGCATGGCGGCTGCATCGCCACGGCGTAGGCGCGCGCGATCGCGGCCGGGACATCTTCGGCGCGCGCCGGTTCGACGCTGTACTTCACGTAAGGCCGCGGAAATTCGCTGGCGCGCTCGGCGCCGAGAAACGGCTGCAAGGGAAGCAGGCTGCGCGCCTGCTGTCCGGCGGTGATCACCAACGGCGTCTGGTTCTTGAACGCCGTGTAGATGTTGCCGAGCGCGTTGCCGACGCCGGCCGCCGAATGCAGATTGACGAAGCCGGCGTTGCGCGTGGCCTGCGCATAGCCGTCCGCCATCGCCACCGCACTCGCCTCCTGCAGCGCGAGGACGTAGTCGATATCGCCGGGCCAGTCGCTGAGAAACGGCAGCTCGGTCGATCCGGGATTGCCGAACACCTTGTCGATCCCCAAGGCGCGCAGCAAATCGAGCGTCGCCTCCTTCACGCTGACCGCGCGCGGCGCGGCTTTGTTCTTGGCGGGCACGGCGACGATCCTTCGATGATCAGCGAAATGCGGGATCGGTCAGCGAAGACGGCTCCAGTTGGTACTCTTGCAGATGATGCCGCCGAGCACGCAGCCTTTGGTGGTCATCTGATCGCCCCGGACGGTGATCGTGGCCGAATAGCTCTTACCGGTCTTGGGATCGAGCACCGAGCCCGTGAGCGGCGCGTCGCCGCCGCCCTGCCTGAGATCGAATTCGAGGCGCTCGCCGACCTTCTCGTCGGTGACATCGGGCCGGATATAGGTGTTGGTCATGCAGATGACCTTGCCACAGGGCGCCACCTTCACGCGCGCGATGCCGTCGTCGCGCTGCCACGCGCCCATGATCGCGCCGGTGTCTGCGACCGCCGCCGACGCGCCGAGCAGCGTCAGCAGGGCGGCGACAACAACGCGCCCGGCTACCATGTCGCGGTGCCCTTCATGGTCGGCACGCCGTCCGCATTGGCGGTCCAGAGCTCCAACCCGCCCGCTGTTTCATTGGCGTTGACGCTGAAATCGGCGCCGTCGAACAGCGGCTGCACCCCCCGATAGCTGAAGCTCTTCGGTGCGGAGCCCTTCAGCTTCGCGGCAAACTCGACCTGCAGCGCCGCCTGCATCGGGCCATGGACGATGAGGCCGGGATAGCCCTCGACCTTGGTGACGTAGTCGCGGTCGTAATGGATGCGGTGGCCATTGAAGGTCAGCGCCGAATAGCGGAACAGCAGCACAGGGTCGGCGAGATGGCTCTCGCGGTGCTGCGCGGCCGGCGCGGGCGCGGCAGGCTTGGCCGGCGCCGCAGACGGCGGCGGCACGTCGCGATAGACGATGTCCTGGCGGTCGCGGATCGCGACGCCGCGCGGCGTGGTGATCTCGTGGTTGACGGTGACGAAGCACAGCGTGCCGGTCGAGCCCTGCTTCACCGTCACCTCGCCGATCGTGGAGGTCCGCGTTACCTCGTCGCCGACCTTGAGCGCGTCGAGGAACTGCAGTTCGCCGCCCGCCCACATCCGTCGCGGCAGCGGCACCGGCGGCAGGAAGCCGCCGCGGGTCGGGTGGCCGTCGGGCCCGAGCTGGTCCATCGGATAGACCGGCTGGCCGAGACACCAATGCGCGGTGAACGGCGCGGCGTCGCCGGCCTGCGGCTTGCCGATGTCGAGAAACAGCGTCGCGCGCAGGCCCCTGACGAGCTGAGCGGTGACAGTGTCGGTGGCTTGCTCGCTGCGGCCGATCCATTGCCGCAGATGATCGAGGTCGAGCGTTTCGGTCGTGGTCGCGGCATGGGTCATGGTGTTTGCCCTTGTTACTTGCGTTTGTCCCCGATTCCCGGCACCGCGCCGTAACGGCGGTCGTCGCCGAGAACGATCGCGGCCGGCGCGGGATAGGTGACCGGCCCGTTCGGCGTCGCCACTTCGATCCGGCGCAGATGCGGATGATGCGAGAGGTCTTCCATCGCATTGACCTCGGCGAACGCGATGTCGGCGCTGGCGAGGTGTTCGAGCAGATCGTCGCGTGTCAGGCTGCCGAAGATATCGGCCACCACTTTGTCGGTGAAGGCGCGATTGCGCACGCGCTCGACGCCGTTGCATAGTCTGGGATCGGCCGCGAGTTCGGGCTGGCGCAGCACTTCGGCGCACAGCTTCTTCCACTCTCGCTCGCTCTGGATCGAGATCAGGATGTCCTTGCCGTCCTTTGAGGTGAACACGCCGTAGGGCGCGATCGAGGGATGCGCAAGGCCGAGCCGCCGCGGCGGATTGCCGGCTTCGGCGTTGAGCAGTGGCACGGTCAGCCAGTCCGCCATCACGTCGAACATCGATATCCGGATGTCGGCGCCTTGTCCGGTGCGTCCGCGCCCGATCAGCGCTTCGAGGATCGCAGCGTGTGCGGTCGCGCCGGTGGCGACATCGACGATCGACATGCCGACGCGCGAAGCGCTTTCCGGGCCACCGGTGATCGAGGCGAGGCCGCTTTCGGCCTGAATTAGCAGGTCATAAGCCTTGCGGTGCGCGTAAGGGCCGTCGTCGCCGTAGCCGGAGATGGTGCAGATGATCAGCTTCGGATAGTCGCGGCGCAACCGCTCGCGGGCGAAGCCGAGCTTGTCCATCGAGCCGGGCTTGAGATTCTGCAGCAGCACGTCAGCCGAGGCGATCAGGCTCTCGAGTTCGTCGCGGCCTTGTTTGGTCGACAGATCGACCACCGCGGATTCCTTGCCGCGATTGAGCCAGACGAAGTAGCTGCTCTGGCCCTTGGCGGCGTGGTCGTAGCCGCGGGCGAAATCGCCTTCGGGGCGTTCGACCTTGACGACATGGGCGCCGGCGTCGGCAAGTCGCGAGCTGCAAAACGGCGCTGCGACGGCTTGTTCGACGGCGATGACGGTCAATCCTTCAAGTGGAAGCACTGCTCAATCCTTGCCATGGTCATTCCGGGGCCCAAGCGATCGCTTGCGAACCCGGGATCTCGAGGTGTCTTGCCGACGTCGGGTCAACAGTTCGGGATTCCGGGTTCGCCGCTGCGCGGCGACCCGGAATGACGGTTTGATGGTGATGGCGCATGCACGCGACGGAGTCGGTTCAATACGACCGCGGCATCCCGAGCACGTGCTCGGCGAGATGCGACAGGATCAGATTGGTCGAGATCGGCGCGACCTGGTACAGCCTCGTCTCGCGGAACTTTCGCTCGACGTCGTATTCCTCGGCGAAGCCGAAGCCGCCATGTGTCTGGATGCAGGCATTGGCCGCCTCGAACGAGGCGTCAGCCGCGAGCATCTTGGCCATGTTGGCCTCGGCGCCGCAATCGAGCCCGGCTTCGTATTTGCGGGTGGCTTCCTTCACCATCAGCTCGGCGGCGCGCATTTGCGCATAGGCCTTGGCGATCGGGAACTGGATGCCTTGGTTCTGGCCGATCGGCCTGCCGAACACCACGCGATCCTTGGCGTAGTTGGTCGCTTTCGCGATGAACCATTTGGCGTCGCCGATGCACTCGGCGGCGATCAGGATGCGCTCGGCGTTCATGCCGGAGAGGATGTAGCGGAAGCCCTTGCCTTCCTCGCCGATCAGATTCTCCTTCGGCACCTTGAGGTCGGTGAAGAACACCTCGGTGGTGGCGTGGTTCATCATGGTGCGGATCGGGCGGATCTCCAGGCCGTGGCCGCGCGCCTCACGCATGTCGACCAGGAACACCGACAGACCTTCGGTCTTCTTGGCGGTCTGATCCTTCGCCGTGGTCCGCGCCAGCAGCACCATCAGGTCGGAGTATTCGGCGCGGCTGGTCCAGATCTTCTGGCCGTTGACGACGTAGTCGCCATTGTCGTCCTTTTTGGCGAAGGTCTTCAAAGATGTCGTGTCGGTGCCTGAGGTCGGCTCGGTGACGCCGAACGCCTGCAGCCGCAACTCGCCGGAGGCGATCTTCGGCAGCCACTTCGCTTTCTGTTCGTCGCTGCCGTGCCGCAGCACCGTGCCCATGGTGTACATCTGCGCATGGCAGCCGCCGCCGTTGCAACCGGCGCGCTGGATTTCCTCGAGGATCGCCGCCGCCGCAGAAAGCTTCAGCCCGGCGCCGCCATATTCCTCGGGGATCAGCACCGACAGGTAACCGGCCTCGGTCAGCGCGTCGACGAAGGCCTTGGGGTAGGCCATCTCACGGTCGAGTTTTCGCCAGTACTCGCCTGGAAATTGCGCACACAATTTGGCGACGGCGTCGCGGATGTCATGGAATTCGTCCTGCTCCGCGGCGGCATGATGTTTCATTGTTGAAGCTGTTTTCTTTTTCTTGGGAGGGTCAGGATATGCGAACCGGCAAGGACTCGTAGCCCTTGACGAAGCTCGAATACACCCGCTTCGGCTCCCCGACAACTTCAATGCGGTCGAACCGCTTGAGCATTTCTTCCCAGACGATCTTGAGCTGCAACTCCGCGAGCCGCATCCCGACGCAGCGGTGGATGCCGAAGCCGAACGACAGATGGATCTTCGGCCGCTTGCGGTCGATGATGAATTCGTTCGGCCGCTCGATCACCTCGTCATCGCGATTGCCGGAGACGTACCACATCACGACCCGGTCGCCCTTCTTGATGGTCTTGCCGCCGAGTTCGGTGTCCTCCAGCGCGGTCCGGCGCATATGCGCCAGCGGCGTCTGCCAGCGGATCACCTCCGGTACCATGGTGTCGATCAGTGCCGGATTCGCCCGCAATTTCGCGAACTGGTCGGGATTTTCGTTCAACGCCAGCACCGAGCCCGACATGGTGTTGCGGGTGGTGTCGTTGCCGCCGACAATCAGCAGCAGGATGTTGCCGATCAGATTGTCGCGGTCCATCTGCCGCGTCGCGTCGTGATGCGCCATCATTGATAGCAGGTCGTTGCGCGGCTCGGAATTGACCCGCTCATTCCATAGCTTGATGAACGTGGCCGCGCATTCGTTCAGCACGGTGCGGCGCTCCTCTTCGGATGCGACAATCAAGCTCTTCGGCAGCGCGGTGGCGACGTCCGACCAACGCGTCAGCTTGCGCCGCTCCTCGAACGGAAAGTCGAACAGCGTCGCCAGCATCTGCGTGGTCAGCTCGATCGAGACCCGCTCCACGAAATTGAAGGTCTCATTGCGGGGCAGGGCGTCGAGAACCTTCTCGGTCCGGCCGCGGATCAGCACCGCGAGCTCGTCGAGATGTTGCGGCGTGAACATCGGCGACACCGTCTTGCGCTGCGCCGAATGCCGCGGCTCGTCCATCGCGATGAAGCTCGGCCAGTCGTAGCCGACCGGCGCGTCGCGGATCGCGATGCCGCCAAGCGTCGAGTCCGACGAGAAGATGCCGTGGTGGGTGTCGACATGCATGATGTCGTTGTACTTGGTCACGCTCCAATAAGGCTCGATCGGCGCATTGGTGCAGTAGTGCACCGGCTCCTCGGCGCGAAGCCGCTCGAACCACGGCCATAGCGTGTCGTCGCGAAAGTGCCGCGGCGCGCCGGGATGGAATTGCGCCAGCGGCGTCGAATAGGCTTCCTCGCGCGCGGCGCGCTGACGGGCGGCTTTGTCGATCTCGATGGTGCCGTGCATGGGTGTCCCTCGGTTTGAGTGTTCGTTGGCGTTTCTTCCCGATTTGCCGTTACGGCGATCGGCCGTTCTCCATCGTCCGCCTTGTTGCCTGTGGCGGATCAGCGTCGATTACAACCGGTTGTCACGGCCAGCGCAAGTATCCCGGACACACGCCGGCATGGGATCGAACAAATTGATTTGACTGCCGATTTTCCGTCCGGCGGAGACTTGCGTCGAGGCGCTGGCGAAGGTTCTGGAAAGGCCGGTCGGGACGACCAATGGAGCCTTCTCAGCCCTGCGGCGCCATGACATGGTGGCCGCAACCAGAAGACCGGCGCGCCGCTTCTAGCCGCGCGCCCCGAGTGGAGACAGCCCGACCATGATTCCCAACGCGCAAGGCATGTTTAATTTCGATCTCGGCGAGACCGCGGATGCGATCCGCGAAACGGTGCGGGATTTCGCCTCCAATGAAATCGCCCCGCGCGCCGACGCGATCGACAAGACCAACACGTTTCCACGCGATTTATGGCCGAAGCTCGGCGCGCTCGGGCTGCACGGAATCACGGTCGATGAGGAGTACGGTGGCGCTGGCCTCGGCTATCTCGAGCATTGCCTTGCGGTCGAGGAGATCTCCCGCGCCTCGGCGTCGGTCGGGTTGTCCTACGGCGCGCATTCCAACCTTTGCGTCAATCAGATCTCCCGCAACGGCAACGATGCGCAGAAGCGTAAATATCTACCGAAGCTGATCTCAGGCGAACATGTCGGCGCGCTGGCGATGTCCGAACCCGGCGCCGGCTCCGACGTGGTGTCGATGAAGACCCGCGCCGAGAAGAAGGGCGACCGCTACGTTCTCAACGGCAACAAGATGTGGATCACCAACGGGCCGATCGCCGAGACTCTGGTGGTCTACGCCAAGACGGATCCCAACGCCGGGCCGCGCGGAATGACCGCGTTTCTGGTCGAGAAGGGCATGAAGGGTTTCAGCACCGCGCAGAAGCTCGACAAGCTCGGAATGCGCGGCTCGGACACCGGCGAGCTGGTGTTTCAGGATTGCGAAGTACCGGAAGAGAACGTGCTCGGGGAGGTCGGCCGCGGCGTCAATGTGCTGATGAGCGGCCTCGATTACGAGCGCGCTGTGCTTGCCGCAGGTCCGCTCGGCATCATGCAGGCCTGTCTCGATGTGGTGCTGCCTTACGTGCACGAGCGCAAGCAGTTCGGCGAGCCGATCGGCACCTTCCAGCTGGTGCAGGGCAAGGTCGCCGACATGTATGTGACGATGAATGCCTCGCGCGCTTACGTCTATGCGGTGGCCAAGGCCTGCGACCGCGGCGAGACGACGCGAGAGGACGCCGCCGGCGCAATCCTGTTTGCCGCCGAAAAGGCGACGCAATGCGCGCTCGACGCGATCCAGTTGCTCGGCGGCAACGGCTACATCAACGACTATCCGACCGGACGGCTGCTACGCGACGCCAAGCTGTACGAGATCGGCGCCGGCACCTCGGAAATCCGCCGCATGCTGATCGGGCGTGAGCTGTTCGCCAAGACCGCATAGCGGCGGTCGCGCGTTATTCTCGCGACGTCATTCCGGGGCGCGAGCGTAGCTCGCGAACCCGGAATCTCGATCTGTTCATCGATCGTTCGCGACAACCTCTGGATTCCGGGTTCGCTCACTTCGAGCGCGCCCCGGAATGACGGGGGCTCGCCGTGGTTGCTGCGAGGCGGCCCGCTTCCGGTGGCTCTTGCAGCGAGGCCTTGCGCGGGGCCTTCGTTCCCGCGCTTAAGGGCTCAGCCCGTTGGTCTTGCCGACGAAGCTGCGCACGTCGCTCATCACCTGCGGCAGCACGGCCTTGACCTCCTGCACCGTCATCCCGGGCTTGACCTCGGGGTGGTACAGGATGTTCATCAGATACTGATCGTAGACGTCGAAATAGCCCTTCTGGACGTTGTCGTTGAACATCGTCCACGGCACCTTGTCGGTGTCGTTGATCGGGCCGAGCGACTGCAGCAGTTCCTCATAGGCGCAATCAAGGAAGACGAAGTCGCCGTTGTCGATGGTCAGGATGACGTCGGCGTGCTCGATCTCGAATTTTTCGTTCTTGCGGAAGCCTGACAGGCATTGCGGGTCGAGCGAGTCATTGATTTCGCGCGCGCGCTCGGCGCCGTAGAACGTCGAGATGGTCTTGCCGAGGTTCCTGTCGCGGACCAGGTGAACGGTGACGTTGGCCTCGTTGCTGTCGTCGGTCATCGCGATGTCGAGATTGCGCACCCGCTTGGCGATGTCGGCGACCACCCGCTCGAGCTGGTCGCGGCGGTCGGGCCGGGTCTCGCCCTCGGCATGAATCCGCACCGGCCCATCGAACTTGCGGATGCGGTCGACCCGGCCGGCGAGGTGGTACTCGGCACCGAACGCGGTCTTGAAGAAACCGTCAAATATCTGGCTGTCGGTGAAGTCCTTCTTCTCGGCGCGCTGGTTCGCCGAGATGTCGGTGTTGTCGGCGGCGTCGGCCGGGACCGCGGCGAACACCGCCAGCGCGGCGGCGAAGGTCGCCGCGAGCGCGCGTCGGGAGGGCCGGGGGCGGAAGCCGCATTGCATTGCGGAACGCTGCCGCAATCCCGGCCGGTGCACAACCTGAAATTCGACGCGCCTGGGTCGCGCGCGCGACCCGCGCACGCGATTGTGTTAGTTTTTGACCACCACCGTGGTGCCGACGCGGACCCGCTGATACAGGTCGACGACGTCCTCGTTGGTCATCCGGAAGCAGCCGGACGATACCGCCTGGCCGATCGTCTCCGGCTCATTGGAGCCGTGGATGCGGTACAGTGTCGAGCCGAGATACATTGCGCGGGCACCGAGCGGGTTGTCCTCGCCGCCGGCCATGTGGCGCGGCAGGTCGGGGCGGCGGCGCAGCATCTGGGCCGGAGGCGTCCAGCTCGGCCATTCCTTCTTGGCGGTGATGCGGTGGGTGCCCGCCCAGCGGAAGCCGTCGCGGCCGACGCCGATGCCGTAGCGCAGCGCCGTGCCGTCGGGTTCGACCAGATAAAGCCGCCGCTCCGCGGTGCTGATCACGATCGTTCCCGGAGCATATCTGCCCATGAAGTTGACGCGCTCGCGCGGAACCGGATTGGCGCTCGCCGGGCCGGAGCGGAAGAAGGACCCGAATCCCATCGCGTCGCGCAGGTCTTCCTGCGCCGACGCCTGGGAGGCCCCTGCCGTCGCAAAGGCGATTGCAAATACAAACAAGCGGGCGGAACGAACCATCGTGAACCTCGCAATCGTCGGAATCTGACCAGAGACAGGCCACAATCGTGGCGATTGCGCAAGCCGTGGCCTTGGGGCGGGCTGCCGCCTCGCGCAATTCTGATCCGCGATGCAGCCCTTTGACGAAATCGCGGAACAATGGTTGATCGGTCGAAGAAACGTCACAACCGGGGAGAGCTATGATGAACGGTGCCGAGAGCCTGGTGCGGACGCTTGTTCATGGCGGCGTCGATGTTTGTTTCGCCAACCCCGGCACCTCGGAAATGCACTTCGTGGCGGCGCTCGACCGCGTCGAGGGGATGCGCTGCGTGCTCGGGCTGTTCGAGGGCGTCGTCACCGGCGCCGCCGACGGCTATTTCCGGATGAAGCGCACGCCGGCGTCGACCTTGCTGCATCTCGGCCCCGGCCTCGCCAACGGCCTCGCCAATCTGCACAACGCCAAGAAGGCGAATTCCGGCATCGTCAATATCGTCGGCCAACATGCCACCTACCACATCGATTACAACGCGCCGCTGACCTCCGACATCGAGGGACTGGCGCGGCCGATGTCGGCGTGGGTTCGCACCTCTCCGGACGCCCAATCGGTGGCGCGCGACGGCGCCGCCGCGATCGCCGCGGCAAAAAGTGCGCTGCCGCAGATCGCTACGCTGATCCTGCCGGCCGACACCGCCTGGAACGAGGCCGATGGCATCGCCGACGTGCCGGCAGACGCGCAGCGCCCGAGCTACTCGCCGCATGCCGTCGAGGCGGCGGCGCGGGTACTGCGCTCCGGCGAGCCGACGCTGCTGCTGCTGACCGGCGGTGCGCTCACCGAGCACGGCCTCGACCTCGCGGCGCGGATCGCCGGCAAGAGCGGCTGCCGTGTGATGGGCCAGACCTACAATCCGCGGATGGCGCGCGGCCGGGGTCGCTATTCGATCGAGCGGATTCCCTATGTGATCGAATCCGCGCTGCCGATCCTCAAGGACTTCCGCCATATCGTGCTGGTCGAGGCCAACGACCCGGTGGCGTTCTTCGCCTATCCGAACAAGCCGAGCCTGCTGAAGCCTGAGGGCTGCGAGGTGCATCGCATGACCGAGGGCGGCGAGAATTCAGTTGCCGCGCTGGAAGCGCTCGCCGGCGCGCTCGGCGCCAAGGCGCAGGACGCGCAGCCGCAAACGCTCGCCGAGATCGCGCGGCCGACCGGCGCGCTGACCCATGCCTCGATCGCGCAGGCGATTGCGATGGCAATCCCGGAGAACGCCATCGTGATCGACGAATCGATCACTACCGGCCGCGGGTTCTTTCCGCCGACGGCTGCGGCGCCGCCGCACGACTGGCTGCAGAATATGGGCGGTTCGATCGGCTTCTCGCCGCCGGTCGCGGTCGGCGCCGCGGTGGCGTGCCCGGATCGCAAGGTGATCTGCTTGGTCGGCGACGGCAGCGCGATGTACACGCTGCAAGCGCTGTGGACGCAGGCGCGCGAAAACCTCGACGTGACCACGGTGGTGTTCGCCAACCGCAAGTACCAGATCCTGCGCGGCGAATTCGACGGCGTCGGCGCCGGGGAGCCCGGCCAGCGCGCGCAGGACATGCTGACGCTCGATCGGCCGGCGCTCGACTGGGTGTCGCTCGCCAGGGGCATGGGAGTTCCGGCCCGCGCCGTCTCGAGCGCTGACGAGCTGAACAAGGCTCTGGATGCCGGCACCGGCGGCAGCGGACCGAATCTGATCGAAGTTCAAATGTAAGACGCAGCGGCCCGAAGGCGTGCGCCCGATGGCCCGGTTGTCGAAGCGCCCGCTTCGGGCGTAGCTTACGCCCGCGGCGGCGCGGGCGTCGGTGGTGGAGCAGGCATGAAGCGATATCTGATCTTTGGCGCGCTCAGTCCCTTTGTCGGCGGACTGCTGCTGCTGTTCACGACGAGCTATCTCTCCGGATACTGGCACCACACCAACCTGATGGAAGTGAAGAAGTTCTTCATCGTCCTGTTCAAGTCGCTGCAGTACAGCTATTTGTTCGGCCTGCTGCCGGCGCTGATGATGGCCGCGATCGACGAGATCATCTGCCACATCGGCCGGATCGGCCCGGTGGTGCGGATGCTGATCGTCGGAATCATCGGTTTCGCCGCCGCCGCCTTCATGTACAGCAACCGCGGCGCCGACATGGGTTCTGAGCAACTCGTGCTCTACGGTCTGGTCGGCCTGGTGCCGGCGATGCTGTCGTCCTGGCTCGCCCAAAAATTCTGCGCCCCGGTCGCCCCGAAGGCGACGGAGCAGGCGTCGGCGTAAGGCTGGTCCGCGTGCTGGTTCGGTGCAGCGCGCAGCGCTGCGCCACAGAACCGGGATCCGTCACGCCCACGGGACGCGGCTCGCGGTCGAAGCACTTCGTCGCGGCCCCTGATCAACCCCGCGCGGCGACGCCGCCCCAGTCGCTCAGGCTTTCGATTACGTTGTCCTGCAGCGCGGCGTCGATCTTGTGCTTGAGTTCGGAGTGCCGTTCGCTCGCCGCCTCGAGCTCGGCATCGGTCATGCCGCCGCGATGCGAGCGGACCCGCGGATCGAGCCGCAGGAATTCCTCGGTTTCCTCCGCCGTCAGCCCGGCGATCAAGGTGGCGCCGCGCGCATCCTTGATCAGCGCGCGCATCTGCTCCAGCCATTGCCGCAGCGCTGTCTCCTGCTCGAGCAAGCCGATGATCTTCTGTTCAAGGGTGTGAGCCATGGTGTCCGTTCCGCATCCCGCCGATGGTCTGATGGCCATCTGCAGATTCGCGTAACCGAGCGCTGGCGCCCTCGCTTTGTGCCGGATCAATTGGTGCAATGCGGCGATAGAGAGCTTTTTCTCCTGGCTCAAGACCGAGCGGATCGCCCGCAAGAATTATCGCACCAGGAACGAGGCCAAAGCCGATGTGTCTGACTACATCGAGCGGTTCTACGATCCGACCCGACGTCATTCGACGATCGGATATCTCAGCCCCGTTGAGTTCGCGCGGAAGCTGGGATTAGCTCAATTGCCCGTCCACTGAACCGTCACTGGTCTTACTCAGGTCCGGTACGCGACTGCCGTCCTGCGGCCCCCGTCAGGCTACAGTTTGTTCATCCGTTTCGGAGCGATTGATTACCAGCAATCACGCAAGCAGCAGGTTTAACCACCCAAGTTCGCTTCACGGACTTGGAAGACCTTCAGTTGCCCGGAACGACCGAGCTTTGGGGAGACTGTTCAACGCGTGACGTCCGAAGCGCGAGGCAAAGCGGCCAGCCTGGTCAAGACGGTGGGGTACTTCCGATTGCCCAGGACTTGAACAAAGCAGCGCTTTGCGCGAAATCAATGCAGTCCTGACTGCCCCTTAAAAGAATTGCACGAGACCAATGTGTTCTCAGGGAGGCTTGCATGAAGATGTTCGCGTCGATGAAGGCGTTGGCACCAGCGGCAATAGCCGCGATGGCGGTCGGAACGCTCGGTCTGGAAAGCGCCACCGCCAAGGACAGACTCGCAGCAGGCGAGGTCAAGGTGATCGCAGAGGAAGCGTTCGTCTACGGCTTTCCAATGGTGATGAGCTACGCCATTTATTACGAATCGTTCGTCGATACCAAGTCCTCGCAATACAAGGCGCCGTTCAATCAGCTGTACAACACCGCGCGCGTTTATACGCCGGCCGATACCGCGGTGGTGACGCCGAACAGCGACACGCCGTATTCCTTCATCGGCATGGACCTGCGCGCCGAACCGGTGGTCATCTGCAATCCGGAAATCGAGAAATCGCGCTACTTCTCCCTTCAACTGATTGACATGTACACTTTCAACTACGGTTACATGGGCACCCGGACCAGCGGCAACGCCGCGCAATGCGCGCTCATCGCCGGGCCGCGCTGGAAGGGCAAGGCGCCGGACGGCATTGCCAAGGTGTTTCGCAGCGAGACCGCGTTTTCGCTCGGCTTGATCCGGACCCAGTTGTTCAACGGTGCGGATCTCGACAACGTTAAGAAAATTCAGGCCGGATACCGAGCGGTACCACTGTCGAAATTCCTCGGGCGCGCCGCACCCGCGGCCGCGCCGGCGGTCCAGTGGCCGATGATTGACAAAGAGCTCGCGGCCAAGGACCCGTTCACCTATCTGAATTTCCTGCTCACCTTCACGCCGGCGACCGGGCCTGCGGCCGTCGAGGCGCCAATGCGCGCGCGTTTTGCGAAGATCGGAATCCTGCCGGGCAAGCCGTTCAACGTCAGGGCATTGAGCGCTGCGCAGAAGGAAGAACTCGAGGCGGGGGTCAAGAGCGGGCTGGAGAAGATCAAGGCGACCATCGACACGCTCGGCCGGGTCGAGAATGGTTGGCGCGTCGCCACCAGCGCATTCGGCGATCGGGCGATGTATGGCGCAGATTATGCGCGCCGCGCGGCGGCGGCGATGGCCGGCATTTACGGCAACGACGCCAGCGAGGCGCTTTATCCGATGCTCGCCGCGGATAGCGAGGGTAAGAAGCCGGACACGGGCGTTGCCAACTACGCTCTGACGTTCCCGGCGGGATCGCTGCCGCCCACAAAGGCGTTCTGGTCGGTGACGATGTATGACGGCAAGACGCAACTCCTGATCGACAATCCGATCAATCGATATCTGATCAACTCGCCGATGCTGCCCGACCTCAAGAAGAACCCGGACGGCTCTCTGACGCTGTTACTGCAGAAAGAGTCCCCGGGGCCGGACAAGACCTCGAACTGGCTGCCGGCGCCGAACGGACCGGCCTACATCGTGATGCGGATCTATTGGCCGGAGCCGACAGCCTTGAATGGCGCGTGGAAACCGCCTGTGGTCCAGCCCGTCAAGCTGGAATCGAGCGCGAATCCTGCGAAGTCGGAATAGTTCAACAGCTCCTTCGTCATCGACGCCTGTGCCCGCCGGATCGTCGGCCGGCGGGCCCTCACGAACGTGCTCGATGCGCTACCTGGCGCACGCCGTAGACTTGGAAGTTCTTCTCGAACACGCGCCGAACTTCGATCGTCGGGGCGGCATTCTGCTTGGTGCCGACAGTTTGGCGGGATTGCGCCGCTTGGCGGCCTCGGCGTGGTAGGTCGAAGGGGAGGTCATCCCCATTCGTATTCCCATGAGCGAACGAGCCGAGAACGGGATAGCCGGCCCATGCACGAATGTTCCCACTATGTTCTGGTCTTCAGTGCCCCTTGGTGCTCTCTAGTCACCAGAGAGCAATCGAAAAATTTGAGTGTTTCAAGGGGGTTTAATGGTGGGCGCACAAGGGATCGAACCTTGGACCTCTCCCGTGTGAAGGGAACGCTCTCCCGCTGAGCTATGCGCCCGGGACCGATCAGGACGGGGCCGCGAGGTGGCCGGTCCGACGATCGTTGATCGCGCGATTTACGGAGTGCGGGGCGGGGGTGTCAAGCGCCAAGCCCGAGTTTTGGCTCTGGCTTCCCCCATTTGCCGCAGACCCTCGGCCGATCTGACGCGTCAGCCGATCTGGCGCGCCCGCGAGGCATGCGATTGCAGCGCGCGGATGCGTTCGGCCAGCGTGCCGCCGGCGACTGCCGGCGGTGCGAGCGGGGCTTCGGCGCCGTTGGCGCGGGCAGCTGCGGCGGGCTGAGCGGTCGGTGCGGGGGCGGCGGGCGACGGCGTGCTCTGGCCGGACAGAATCGCCTGGATCGGCGAATCCGGGCCTTCCAGGGTCATCGCGAGCTTGGCAACCTCGGCGGCGATGTCGTTGATCCGCTCGCGCAGCAAGGCGTTTTCCATCCGCTCGGTGGCCCAGGTGTTTTCGGTCTGCTGCTGGATTGCCGCCAGCTCGCGCTGCGCCTTGGCGCCTTCATCGCGGGCCTGGCGGAGCTGCACTTCGAGCGCAGCGTTCTCGTCGCGCAGCCGGGCGAGGTCCGGCGATGCGACGGCGGCCTTGGCGTTGGTCTTGGCATTGCCCTTGGCGTTGCCTCCGGCGCCGCCGCGAAGCTGTTGCAGGGCGGCTTCGGCGGCCTCCCTCGCGGCCCGCAGCTCGGCGTTCTCGGCCTCGAGCGCGGCGACGCGGCTGCCGAGCGTCTCGGCTTCCTTGACCTGCGCGAGCAGTTGCCGGTCGAGATCGGCGACGCGGTGGCTGAGGTTGTCGACGCGGCCGCGTGCGTCGTCCAGCTCGCGAGTCGCGCTGACGGATTCGCCGCGCTGAGCTTCAAGCCGGGTCTGGGTCGCGGTGAATTCCTTCTCGGCGTCGCCGACGCGGGCGCGCAGTTCCTCGATCTGGGTACGCACCGCCACCAGTTCGACCTGCCTCGTGTCGGCCAGCATCGAGCGGTCGGCCAGCTCGGTGTTGATCCGTGCCAGTTCGGCCTGCTTCTCGGCCAGCGCCGTCTCGGCGCTGCGCAGCGCCTGGGTCTTGGCGGCGAACTCCTCTTCGGTGGTGCGGAGCTGCTCCTTCACCGCCTTCTCGCGCGCTTCGAGCGTGAAGATCGCAGCGTTTTTCTCGGCGAGCTCGACCTTGAGGCGATTGACAGCGTCGGTCTTGCGGCCGAGTTCAGCGAACTGGCTGGTCGTCTTGTTCTTGAGCTGTTCGACGCTCATCTCGAGCCGCCGCGCCGACATCGCGAATTCGGCGCGGAGCTGGTCCTTGTCGGCCTGGATCTCGGCCATCGACAGCGGCGTCGCCGCCTCCAGCCGTTTGGTCGTGAGCCGCACCGCGCGATGATGCACCAGCGGCGCGATCATCAGCGCGAGCATCATCGCCACCAGAAATCCGATCGCCAGATACATGATCTGTTCGACCATGACGTTCTCCCTCACGAGAAACCGAGAGCCCACGCTCCGCGATCCGGCTGAGGTGGCGGATTGCGCCTGCGCGAGGTCTGATTGCGAGCCGATGGTCGCGGCGGGCCACGGCCCGGACCATTAGCCCGGGCAAACGCCGCCCTCCGGCCGGAAAGTTCGGCCGCACAATGCCACGCGGCGGCGCCGCAACGCCAGCCCGTTGCCGCGTTAACGTGAATATCGGCGGCGAACGGGAAGGGCGGTGCGGTGGCGAAGCGGGATCAGAATGGATTCCAGGTCGCGGTCGGGGTGAACTTCAGATAGCCGATATTGGCGCCGAGCCGCAGTCCGATTCCGGACTGGATCGGCACCAGCACGATGCCGTTGGCGGCGAGCGCGGTCATGCCGAAGCCGCCGACCACATAGGCCGAGCCGTCGATGCCGCCGAAGCGCTGGTAGATCGCATTGGTCGAGGGCAGGTTGTAGACCAGCGTCATGGTGCGCGCGCCGTTGCCGCCCCAGTCGAAGCCGACCGATGGGCCCTGCCAGTACACCCGCAGATCGCCGGCGTTCTTGGTGTAGAGTGTGCCCTCGCCGTAGCGCAACCCAGCGACAAAGGCGCCCGAGCCTTCCTCGCCCAGCACGTAACCGTTGGGCAGCCCCCATTGGCTGACCGCACGCTCGATCACCGAGGCTAATCCCCGCGAAACGTTGCCGAAGAATCGGTGGCCGGCGTTCGTCAGTTCTTCAGGCCCGTAGGTACTCGGGCTCGCTTGCGCCCTGGGCGGCAGCGGTTGCTGCTGCTGGGCTGCAGCCGGCACGATGAAGGCCGCCGACGCAAACAGCGCCAGCGCGGCACGACGTGAAACGATGGTCATCAAACTCACCCCTGGGTCTTCGATCCCCGGCGCCACTTTAACCGGACGCTGACTCGCATCCCAATATGGTGGCGGCCTCTGCCCCGCGATTCGAACTTTATCGGGTTCAACTATGACGGCACAACGGCAGGAAAGAAACGGACTGCGCCCCGGATTCGCCACGATCGGGCTCGCCGCGCTGCTGATGTTGCCGGTCGGGGCGACGCAGCCGGCGCAGGCGACGACCACCGAGCGGGTGGTGGTCGACCGGCATTCGGGCTTGGCGATCGACGGTTTCGATCCCGTGGCCTATTTCACCGATCATGCGCCGCGCCGCGGCGACGCCGAATTCGAAGTCGCGTCGAGCGGCGCGATCTGGCGGTTCGCGAACTCGTCAAACCGGGCCGCCTTCGCCGCCCGTCCCGACATCTACGCGCCGCAGTTCGGCGGTTATGATCCGGTCGGCGTCTCGCGCGGCGTTCCGTTGCAGGGCAATGCGCTGGTCTGGCTGGTCAGCGGCCAGCGGCTGTATCTGTTCAGCACCGAGCAAGACCGGGATGTTTTCGCCGCCGACCCGGAGCGTTACCTGCGCGAGGCCCGGCGGCAATGGCCGGCGCTGCTCACCACGCTTGCCAAATAGCTCAGCCTGCCGCTCGGGGATCGCCCCAGGCAATGAATTCCGGCACAATGAAATTCGGCCGCGGCTCGTCGAACCGCAGCGAGGCGCCGCTGCCGTCGGTCAGGCGGCCGCCGGCTGCGATCACCACCGCAGCGCCCGCGGCGATATCCCATTCGCAGGTCGGCGCCAGCCGCGGATAGATGTCGGCCTCGCCTTCGGCGATCCGGCAGAATTTGAGCGCCGAGCCCATCGGCGCTCGCACCGCGCCTGGCCGGCTCTCGATGAAAGCCACGGTACGGTCGTCGAGGTGCAGCCGGCTGATCGCCACGATCCAGGGGTCGCCGGTGGACGGCATCGGTCGGGTGTGGATCGGCGCGGCGGTGGCGACCTTGCCGTCGGCGCCGATTGTCAGGCGCTCGGCGCCATGGCCGACCAGTCCGCGCCACACGAGCCCGAGCGCCGGCGCGCCGACGATGCCGAGCAGCGGTTTGCCGTCGGTCACCAGTGCCAGATTGACGGTGAATTCGTCGCGGCCCGCGACATAATCCTTGGTGCCGTCGAGCGGGTCGATCAGGAAGAAGCTGCCCGAGGCGGCGCGACCGAGCGCGCACCGTTCTTCTGACAGCGCGGGAATCCCCAGCGCAAGTTGCGTCAGCCCTTCGGCAATGATCCGGTCGGCGGCGAGATCCGCGATCGTCACCGGCGAGCCGTCGGGCTTTTGCTCGACCGGCGCGGAGCGGTCGACCGCCAGGATCGCAGCGCCGGCCCGCAGCACCAGGTCGGTCAGCGACTGCATCAGGGCGGCGGCGGCATCGTTCGAAACGGCCGGTCCTTGTCCCAATGCCTGACCCGTCGCCATGAGCTGTCTTCCTCGTCTGGCCGGTTGACGCCGGTCCGTGATGTTGGCAGCGCAACCGGCCGCAGTGTATCAAGCCATTCACCATGGCTGATTCGTCTTGAACGAGCCGAGCGGTTCCGAGGAGCAGACAAATGTCCGGCAATACCCCTCCCGTCCAGGCCCCCGCCCCGGACGCGCTCGAATTGGCGGCGCTGCTGTGCTCGCGCGTCTGCCATGATCTCATCAGTCCGGTCGGCGCGATCGTCAATGGCCTCGAAGTGCTGGACGACAGTTCCAAGCAGGAAGATCGCGATTTCGCCCTCGATCTGATCCGCAAGAGCGCCAGGACGGCCTCGGCCCGGCTGCAATTCTGCCGGCTGGCGTTCGGCGCTGCGGGCTCCGCCGGCGCCCAGATCGACCTCGGCGACGCCCAGAACATGGCGCGCGGCCATCTCGAGGACGAGAAAACCAAGATCGCCTGGAATCTGCCTCGCTTGCTGCTCGCCAAGAACAGGGTGAAGCTACTGCTCAACATGCTGATCATCGCGCAGCAGACGATTCCGCGCGGAGGCACGCTGACGATCGATCCGGTCGGCGAGGGAGACAATCTGTCGTTCCGCGTGATCGCCGCGGGTCTCAATGCCCGGATGCCGCAGAATATCGCCGAGATGCTCAGCGGCAGCCACGCCGGCCCGATCGAGTCGCACGGCGTACAGCCCTACTACACGCGGCTTCTGGCGCAGGCCTGCGGGCTTGCCGTCACGCTCGCGCCCGAGGGCGACACCATGGTCGTCAGCGCGAATTGAGCAGAGCGGGCATGGTAAAGGTCAGGTTACGACGCGCCCCCTGGTATTAGTACGCGTTCGACTATTTCTTTAATCGGGCCAGCGCGTCCGATTACGCAACCAATATTAAACGCTTTCCGCAGACAGTGGCCGCATAGCTTTCGGCCACGGCTGTTGCCGTGCGCCCGCGTAACGAGGCCAGCGCACATGGACGATCTTCTGCGTGAGTTCTTGACGGAAACTTTCGAGAGTCTGGACACGGTTGACAATCAGCTTGTCCGCTTCGAGCAGGAGCCCAATAACGCAAAGATATTGGACAATATCTTCAGGCTTGTTCACACCATCAAGGGCACCTGCGGATTCCTCGGCCTGCCGCGCCTGGAAGCGCTGGCGCACGCGGCGGAAACCCTGATGGGTAAATTCCGCGACGGCATGCCGGTCACCGGCGAGGCCGTCACGCTGATCCTGACCACGCTCGATCGGATCAAGGACATTCTCGGCGGTCTCGAGGCAAGCGAAGCAGAACCCCCGGGCGAGGACGGCGACCTGATCGGCGAACTGGAGCGGCTCTCGATGCGCACGCCCGAACAGATCGCACTCGAACTCGGCGAGTCCGCAGCGGTCGCGGAAGCTGCTCCGGATGTTCCGGAGGCTGCTCCCGAGCCCGAACAGACCGAAGGCACCTTGGTAGCGCAGACGCTGGAGCGTCCGCTCCGGCCGGGCGAGGTCTCGCTCGACGAATTGGAACGGGCATTCCAGGAGACCGCGATCGAGGCCGCCTCACCGGCGCTCGAGACGGTCGTGGCGCCCGCTGCGGTGGCCGAGGTGGCCGAGGTGGCCGCCAAGCCGGCGGCGAAGCCCGCCGTCAAGGCCGCCAAGAAGGGTGAACAGGACCCGGCGCCGGCGGAAGGCGACCGGATCGCCAATCAATCGATTCGCGTCAATGTCGATACGCTCGAGCACCTGATGACGATGGTGTCCGAGCTGGTGTTGACCCGCAATCAGCTGCTCGAAATCAGCCGCCGCCACGAGGACACCGAATTCAAGGTGCCGTTGCAGCGGCTCTCGACCGTCACCGCCGAGTTGCAGGACGGCGTGATGAAGACCCGGATGCAGCCGATCGGCAACGCCTGGCAGAAGCTGCCGCGCATCGTGCGCGATCTCGCCTCCGAACTCGGCAAGCATATCGAGCTCGAGATGCACGGCGCCGACACCGAGCTCGATCGGCAGGTGCTCGACCTGATCAAGGATCCGCTCACCCACATGGTGCGCAACTCCGCCGATCATGGGCTGGAGCGGCCCGAGGATCGGGTGCGCAACGGCAAGCCTGAGCAGGGCACCATCCGTCTGTCCGCCTATCATGAAGGCGGCCACATCGTGATCTGCATCGCCGATAACGGCCGCGGGCTCGACACCGATCGGATCAAGGCCAAGGCGATCGCCAACGGCCTCGTCACCGAGGCCGAGGTCGAGAAGATGACCGAGGCGCAGATCCACAAATTCATTTTCGCGCCCGGCTTCTCGACCGCCGCGCAGGTGACCAGCGTGTCCGGCCGCGGCGTCGGCATGGATGTGGTGCGCACCAACATCGACCAGATCGGCGGCACCATCGAGATCAAGTCGGTGGCCGGCGAGGGCTCGAGCGTCACCATCAAGATTCCGCTGACACTCGCGATCGTCTCGGCGCTGATCGTCGAAGCCGGCGGCGACCGCTTCGCGATCCCGCAGCTCGCGGTCGTCGAGCTGGTGCGGGCGCGCGCCAATTCCGAGCACCGGATCGAGCGGATCAAGGATACGCCGGTGCTGCGCTTGCGCGACAAGCTGCTGCCGCTGATGCATCTGAAGAAGCTGCTGCATATCGACGACGGCACTGCGCTTTCCGAGCCGGAGAACGGCTTCATCGTGGTGACGCAGGTCGGTAGCCAGACCTTCGGCATCGTGGTCGACGCGGTTTTCCACACCGAGGAAATCGTGGTCAAGCCGATGTCGACCAAGCTGCGCCACATCGGGATGTTCTCGGGCAACACCATTCTGGGCGACGGCGCGGTGATCATGATCGTCGATCCGAACGGTATCGCGCAGGCGCTCGGCACTTCGGTTTCGGCGCAGCACGATCTGTCGGAGCAGAACGCGGCGACCCGCGCGGCCTCGACCGAGCAGCTCACCTCGCTTCTGGTGTTCCGCGCCGGCTCGGCGCATCCGAAGGCGGTGCCGCTGTCGCTGGTGACGCGCCTCGAGGAAATCGCCGCCGAGAAGATCGAGTACTCGAACGGCCGGCATATGGTGCAGTATCGCGATCAACTGATGCCGCTGGTGCTGATGGAGGGCGTTAATGTCGCCACCACCGGCGTGCAGCCGATCCTGGTGTTCGTCGATGACGATCGCAGCATGGGGCTCGTGGTCGATGAGATCGTCGATATCGTCGAAGAGCATCTGCAGATCCAGGTCGGCTCCAGCCGCGAAGGAATTCTCGGCTCGGCAGTGATCAAGGGGCTCGCGACGGAAGTGATCGACGTTGCTCACTTCCTGCCGATGGCTTTTGCCGACTGGCTCTCCCGCAAGGAAATGAAGCAGTCGATCGCCAGCCGCTCGGTGTTGCTGGTCGACGACTCCGCCTTCTTCCGCAACATGCTCGGCCCCGTGCTGAAGGCGGCCGGCTACAGGGTTCGGCTGGCGACTTCGGCAATCGAGGCGCTCGGAGTGCTGCGCACAGGTGTGCAGTTCGACGCGATCCTGACCGACATCGAAATGCCGGAGATGAACGGCTTCGAATTCGCCGAGGCGATCCGCGCCGATGCCAAGCTCGCGCCGACGCCGGTGATCGCGCTGTCGTCGCTGGTGTCGCCGGCGGCGATCGAGCGGGGCCGTCAGGCCGGTCTTACCGACTACGTCGCCAAGTTCGACCGTCCTGGCCTGATCGCGGCGCTCAAGGAGCAGACCGTGGACAATGAGCCGGTCAGGGCGTTGCAGCAACAAGCGGCGTGACGGATACCAGAAAGGACAACATCATGAGCCGGCAGGTTGATGCCATCAGCGGCAACACCACCCAATTCGCCACTGCGATGATCGGCGGACAGCTTTTCGGGCTGCCGATCTCGCGTGTCCAGGACGTGTTCATGCCGGAGCGTCTGACGCGGGTGCCGCTGGCGCCGGACGACGTCGCCGGCGTGCTTAATCTGCGCGGCCGCATCGTCACCGCGATCGATATGCGTGCCCGTCTCGGTCTGCCGAAAAACAGCGAGAACAAACCTCCGATGGCGATGGGCGTCGATCTGCGCGGCGAGTCCTACGGCCTGCTGATCGATACGATCGGCGAGGTGCTGACGCTTCCTGACGAAGGCCGCGAGGTCAATCCGGTCAATCTCGATCCGCGGATGGCTTCGTTCGCCAACGGGGTTCATCGTCTCGACGGCCAGCTGATGGTCGTTCTCGACGTCGACAAGGTTCTTGAAATCGCGAATGCGCGGATGGCTGCGTAGGCCGCTACGGCAACGACCGATCGCCCCTCCGGGCGCCGACTGATAGAGGCAGAAAATGAAGACATGTTTGGTGGTCGACGACTCGAGCGTCATTCGAAAAGTCGCAAGGCGAATTCTCGAGGGGCTCGACTTCGAAATCGTCGAGGCTGAAGACGGCGAGAAAGCGCTCGAGGTCTGTAAGCACGGCCTTCCGGACGCGGTGCTCCTCGACTGGAACATGCCGGTCATGGACGGCTACGAATTCCTCCGCAATCTGCGCCGGATGCCGGGCGGCGATCAGCCAAAAGTCGTTTTCTGCACCACTGAAAACGACGTCGCGCACATCGCGCGGGCGCTGCACGCCGGCGCCAACGAATACATCATGAAGCCGTTCGACAAAGACATCGTGACGGCGAAGTTCCAGGAAGTCGGCCTTATCTGACTGGGTCGGACGGATTGCGATCGACGCCGCCTCATCCGGGGTGGCGAGGCTGTTGCGTTGCGTCGGTGAGTGATGAGTGTAGCATTGGCAGGTAATCCGGCCTCGACTTCGACGCAGTATGAGCCTCTGCGCGTGATGATCGTCGACGACTCCGTCGTCATCCGCGGTTTGATCTCGCGCTGGATCGAGGCGGAGCCGGACATGGTGGTCGCGGCCTCGCTACGCACGGGGCTCGATGCCGTCAATCAGGTCGAGCGCATCAAACCCGATGTCGCAGTGCTCGACATCGAGATGCCCGAACTCGACGGCATTTCGGCGTTGCCGAAGCTGCTCGCCAAGAAGCGCGATCTGATCATCATCATGGCTTCGACGCTGACGCGCCGCAATGCGGAGATCAGCTTCAAGGCGCTGTCGCTCGGCGCCGCCGACTACATTCCGAAGCCCGAATCGACCCGCGAGGCGTCGGCCGCCGATATCTTCAAGCACGATCTGCTGCAGAAGATCCGGCATCTCGGCGGCAAGGTTCGGCGCAAGGCGTCGGCCGCGAGCTCCACCGCTGCACCCGCGCTTATGCGCGAGCCGGCCGCGCCGGCGCACAGCGTCGCAAGTCAGGCTGCGCTGGTGAAGCGCCCGTTCGGCGTGACGGCGCCGCGCGTGCTGCTGATCGGCTCCTCGACCGGCGGCCCGCAGGCGCTGATGTCGTTGGTGAGCGAGATCGGGTCGGTCATCGACCACTATCCGGTGCTGATCACCCAGCATATGCCGCCGACCTTTACCACCATTCTCGCCGAACATTTGATGCGCTCCGCACGGCGGCCTGCGCACGAAGGCGTCGATGGTGAAGTCGTCAAGTCCGGTCAGATCTATCTCGCGCCAGGCGGTCGCCATATGCGGGTGGTGCGGCAGGGCGGACAGGCCGTGATCGCGCTCGACGACGGCCCGCCGGTGAACTTCTGCAAGCCCGCGGTCGACCCTCTGTTCAACTCGGCGATCGATGTTTGGCAGAGCGGAATTCTCGCCGTGGTGCTGACCGGCATGGGCTCGGACGGCATGCGCGGCGGCAAGGACATCGTCGCGGCCGGCGGCAGCGTGATCGCGCAGGACGAAGCGAGCAGCGTGGTATGGGGAATGCCCGGCGCCGCGGCGAATGCCGGCATCTGCGCCGCGGTTTTGCCGCTCAATCAGATCGGGCCGAAACTTGTGAGGTTATTTTCTGGAGATCGGTCGTGACGCCGCTGGACTACGACTATCTTCGCAAGGCGTTGAAGGATCGTTCCGGTCTCGATCTGTCGATCGACAAGCAGTATCTGGTCGAGAGCAGGCTGCTGCCGATGGCGCGTCGGCTCGGGCTCACTGGCATCAGCGATCTCGTGCAGAAGATGAAAAGCGGCGCCGAGGCGGTCACCGCCGACGTTGTCGAGGCGATGACGACCAACGAGACGTTCTTTTTCCGCGACAAGATGCCGTTCGACCATTTGCGCGAGGAGATGCTGCCGGCGCTTCTGCAAGCTCGCGCTGCGCGGCGGTCGTTGCGGATCTGGTGTGCGGCGTCCTCGACCGGCCAGGAGCCGTATTCGATTGCGATGTGCCTGAAGGAACTCGGTCCGGCGGTGTCGGGCTGGCGTTTCGAGATTGTCGCGACGGACCTTTCGCAATCTGTGCTCGAGAAGTCGAAGTCCGGCCTGTTCAGCCGGTTCGAGGTGCAGCGTGGATTGCCGATTCAGCTGCTGGTGAAATACTTCAAGCAGACCGGGGAGCTTTGGGAGATCAACCCCGAGCTGCGCGCGATGATCCAGCACCGGCAGTTCAACCTGCTGCAGGACTATACCCAGCTCGGCATGTTCGACGTGATCTTCTGCCGCAACGTGCTGATCTATTTCGACCAGGCGACCAAGATCTCGATCTTCGAGCGGCTCGCCAAGCGGCTCGAGCCCGACGGCTACCTCACGCTCGGGGCCGCCGAGACGGTGGTCGGGTTGACGGACACCTTCAAGCCGCACGCCACGCGGCGCGGCGTCTATCTGCCCAACACCGTTCGCGCCGCACCGTCGATCGTGCCGGCGATGAAGCCGGCGCTGGGCCTTTCCGCCGCCCGCACCGGCTGAGGCCGCCGAGCGGCCCCTCTTTGTTTCCGTCATTTCGGGATGCGCGACAGCGCGCAGACCCGTACTCTCGATGTGTCGATCACATCATCGCACCAAGTTTTGGATTCGGATTTGCGAGCCTTGCTCGCGCCCCGGAAGGACCGTCGTCAGGCGCTGAAACCGGTCGGTTCGTCCTCCAGACAAACAAAAACCCCGCCATTTGCGGCGGGGTCCAGTCGGGAGGTGAGCGCCTGACCAGGCGCTCCTTGGAAAGGCGTCGGCGATCAGGCCGGGATACGGACGTCGTCTTCGGTCGGTTCGCGCAGCACGTAGCCGCGGCCCCACACCGTCTCGATGAAGTTGCGGCCGTCGGATGCGTTGGCGAGCTTCTTGCGCAGCTTGCAGATGAAGACATCGATGATCTTCAGTTCCGGCTCGTCCATCCCGCCATAGAGATGGTTCAGGAACATTTCCTTGGTCAGCGTGGTGCCCTTGCGCAGCGAGAGCAGCTCCAGCATCTGATATTCCTTGCCGGTCAGATGCACGCGCTGGCCGCCGACTTCGACGGTCTTGGTGTCGAGATTGACGACGAGATCGCCGGTCTGGATCACCGACTGGGCATGGCCCTTCGAGCGGCGGACGATGGCGTGGATGCGGGCGACCAGCTCGTCCTTGTGGAACGGCTTGGTCATGTAGTCATCGGCGCCGACGCCGAGGCCCTTCACCTTGTCCTCGATGCCGGCGAGGCCGGACAGGATCAGGATCGGAGTTTTGATCTTGGAAACGCGCAGCTGCTTGAGAACGTCATAACCGGACATGTCCGGCAGGTTCAGATCGAGCAGGATGATGTCGTAGTCGTACAGTTTGCCGAGGTCGACGCCTTCTTCACCGAGATCCGTCGTGTAGACATTGAAACTCTCGGATTTGAGCATCAATTCGATCGACTGCGCGGTCGCGCTGTCATCTTCAATCAGCAATACGCGCATGCCAGTCCCCTTATAGCGCCGCTCCGGGCGTCAGGCGTCCGCACTACCTGCGGCACTGGAAACGCCTCTGAACAACTGATTCGGATCCTGACGAGGTATGGTTAACAAATCCTGATTCTGGTCCGCAAGCTCTGTTCGTGCAATTTTTGCAGAATCGCCGTAAGATGTTGCGAGGAAGCAGTTTTTTGTTATCCGATCTCTTCAAGTTCCACATTAAGAGTCAGTATCAACCGACTCTCGCGACTCGCACCTTCGTTCTGATGGGCGAACGCCTTCAGCCAACAAAGACAGTGACGCAATGATTAACGATGCGGGTAAACACGAAGTTAAGGGGAGGGCGGCGGGCCTCACAAACTTAAGGGTTTCGCAATGAAGGCCTTGGCCGAGCAGATCGGCGATATCGACGGCGTCAACATTTATGGTCGGGTCGTTGGCGTCCGCGGCCTGATGGTCGAGATTGCCGGCCCGATCCACGCGATGTCGGTCGGCGCCAGAATCGTTGTAGAAACAGGGGCAAGCAGGACAATCCCCTGCGAGGTGATCGGGTTCACCGGCAACAATGCGATGGTGATGCCGTTCGCCGGGCTCGAGGGCGTGCGGCGCGGCTGTCGCGCGGTGATCGCCAATTCCGCAGCGCAGGTGCGGCCGTCGCCGGCCTGGCTCGGCCGCGTCATTAACGCTCTCGGCGAGCCGATCGACGGCAAGGGGCCGCTGCCGCAGGGGGCGTCGCCGATGCCGTTTCGCAATTCGCCGCCGCCGGCGCATTCGCGCAAACGGGTCGGCGCGCCGCTCGATCTCGGCGTCCGTGCGCTCAACACCTTTCTCACCTGCTGCCGGGGGCAGCGGATGGGCATCTTCGCCGGTTCCGGCGTCGGCAAGTCGGTGCTGCTGTCGATGCTGGCGCGCAACGTCGATGCGGCGGTCTCGGTGATCGGGCTGATCGGCGAACGCGGCCGCGAAGTGCAGGAGTTCCTGCAGGACGATCTCGGCGAGGAGGGGCTTGCGCGCTCGGTCGTGGTGGTGGCGACCTCCGACGAGCCAGCGCTGATGCGCCGCCAGGCCGCTTATCTCACGCTGTCGATCGCCGAGTATTTTCGCGACGAGGGCAAGGACGTGCTGTGCCTGATGGATTCGGTCACGCGTTTCGCGATGGCGCAGCGCGAGATCGGCTTGTCCGCCGGCGAGCCGCCGACCGCGAAGGGCTACACGCCGACCGTGTTCACGGAACTGCCGAAGCTGCTGGAGCGCGCCGGGCCTGGACTCCGCGAAGGAACGATCAGCGGCATCTTCACCGTCCTGGTCGACGGCGACGATCACAACGAGCCGGTCGCGGACGCAGTGCGCGGCATTCTCGACGGCCACATCGTGATGCAGCGCTCGATCGCCGAGCGCGGCCGCTATCCGGCGATCAACGTGCTCAAATCGGTGTCGCGAACCATGCCGCGTTCCGCCGATCCGGCCTATCTGCCGGTGATCAAGCGCGCGCGGCAGGTGATGGCGACCTACGCCGACATGGAGGAGCTGATCCGTCTCGGGGCCTATCGGCCGGGTTCGAGCGTCGAAGTCGACGAGGCGGTCCGGCTTCACGAGCCGCTCGAGGAGTTCCTGCGGCAGGCGAAAGACGAGGCCACCAGCCTTTCCTCAGGTTATGCCCAACTTGAACAAATCCTGAAGACCGTGGAAACGGAACGCTAACTTTGTCCAGCCATCATGCTTGGCACGTCAATCGATTTGCCGGTTGGCCCCTCGCAGGAGGCCGGCACTGTCCCGCGTTGAATCGGGACTTCTGGGGAGTACGAGTCGATGAAGTCACGTGATACGCTGATCCGCTTGAAGAAATTTCAGGTCGACGAGCGGCGCAGGCGGGTTGCCCAGATCGAAGGCATGATTGCGGACTTCCAGCGGATGTCGAACGATCTGGAGCGCGAAATCCAGACCGAGCAGGACCGCGCCGGCATCACCGATCCGACCCATTTCGCCTATCCGACCTATGCGAAGGCCGCGATCCAGCGCCGTGAGAACCTCACCCGCTCCGCCGACGAGCTGCGGGTGCAGCTCGAGGACGCGCGGGCGCAATTGTCCGAGGCGTACGACGAGCTGAAGAAGGTCGAACTGCTGGACGAGCGCGACCAGGCGCGCGAGCGCGCCGAGGAAAGCGCGCGCGAGCAGGCCGATCTCGACAGCATCGGTCTGATGCGGGCCCGCCTGGGCGCGATCGCCTGATCGATCGATCAGACTGGAAAGTTCGAAGCCCGGGCCGCCGCCCGGGTTTTTTGTGTGCCGGTGAATCCACAACAGTGGCGTGCCTGCCATGGCGGATCGCGGAATCGCGAGATATGCTACAAACGGCCGAGGCGATTTGGCCGGAATATCCGAAGGCGGCGCGCGATTGCGGGGCGGGGACTGAATGCTGACGTCGGCTGAGTTGGTCTGGCTGCTTGCCGCTGTGGCCAAAGGGGATCAGGCGGCTTTCGAGCGGCTTTACAATGCGACGCGCGCGAAACTCTACGGCGTGGTTCTCCGTATATTGAGACGTCAGGATCTCGCAGAAGAGGTCGTCCAGGAAGCTTACGTCAAGATCTGGAATAGCGCCGGACAGTTCAATCCCGGCGTGGCGTCTCCGATCACCTGGATGGTCTCGATTGCGCGGAATCGGGCGATCGACGTGGCGCGCAAGCGCAGCGAGGTCTCGATCGAGGATGAGCCCTCGGCACAGGAAGCGGCGGCAGATTCGCCGGATCCGCTGGCGCGCCGGGAGATGACCGAAGAATTGAAGCGACTGCTCGAATGCGTCGGCCGGCTGGAGCCGGACCGTCAGAAATTGGTGCTGCTCGCTTACTACAATGGTTGGAGCCGCGAACAGCTCGCGGCGAAGTTCGATGCGCCGGTAAACACGGTCAAGACGTGGCTTCGACGCAGCCTGCTCGACGTTCGGGAGTGTCTGGGACTCGTATAATGGCCTACAACGAAGACCATATCGCGCTCGCCGCAGAATACGCGCTCGGCACCCTCGACGCCGACGAGCGCGCGCAGGTCCAGGCCACGATATCCGCTGACGCGAACTACGCGGCACTGGTCGAGGCCTGGGAGCTCAAGCTCGGCGCGCTCAACCAGATGGTCGGCCTGGTCGAACCGTCGCCGCAGGTGTGGGAGCGGATCAAAGCTGCGATTGGGATGTCCGGCGAGCAGCAGGCCTTTGCGCTGCCGACCCCCGCCGAGGCGCCGAAGCCCGCGCCCACGATGGCGCCGCCGGCGCCCGCCAACGACAGCGGCTCCGGGCTCAGCCCGGAATCCATGCGCGTCGTCCGGTTCGCCAAGCAGACCTATGTCTGGAAGCGCGTCGCGGCGTCGGCCGGTGCGCTTGCCGCGTCGCTGCTGCTGGTGCTCGGCGTGCAGCTCTACAAACCCGACGTGTTGCCGGATGCGTTGCGGCCCCCGGTCCGCACCCAGATCGTCAAGGTCGAAACGCCGCCGCCGGCGATTCCGGCGCAATACGTCGCGGTGTTGCAGCAAGACGGCAATTCCCCGGCCTTCATCCTCACTGTTGATGCGGGTAGCAAGAGCTTCACCGTGCGGCGCGTGGCGGCGACCCCGGAGCCCGGCAAGAGCTACGAATTGTGGCTGGTGTCGGACAAGTTGCAGAAGCCGCGCTCCCTCGGAGTGATCGGCGGCCGCGACTTCACCGTCAACCCGTCGCTGGCGTCCTATGATTCCGACATCGTCAGCAAGGCGACCTATGCGGTGACGATCGAGCCGGAAGGCGGCTCGCCGACTGGCGTCGCGACGGGTCCGATCGTCTACACCGGCAAACTGGTCGAAAGCGTGCCGTCTGTGCCGATGACGCCGCGACGCTGAGAGCCGATGAGTTGAATGTGTGAGTCCGATGTTGTGATTGTACGCGCGCGCGATTCGCTCGCCAGCTACATCGCAATTTGTCGCCTCGGCGGAAACTTCGCGTCAACGCAAAAAGAAAACGCCCGTGGGGAGCGGGCGCTTTCCGTTTGATCCACTTGGGGCGAGTGGACCTCTGCATACCCACGCGGTGAACCTGGGGGCTTATCAGGCGTCGCGTGAATGCAATTCCTAGCGAATGCGGTTCCTAGCGAATGGCGGTGTTTGTCGACGTCGTGACCATTACGGGCCTATCGGCCTTAATCACGCGCGCCGTCTGAGTGTAGCCGTCATTTGCGCCGAGGCGCGCCGAGATGCCAAATCCGGCCACACTGATACCCGCGACCAATGCAACCACGACCACCTTGAGGTGGGTCGACCGATCAGCGCTGTAGATCGAATGGTTCATGTGAGCCTCCCGGTGTTTCTCCACCTTCGAGAATTGGTAGCTGCGATCTCGAAGCAGGTTCAAACAACTCGCCACATCAACTTAGTTCATCGCCTCGACGTTCCAAGTAGCGGATCACAAGTCCGTGATAAGACTTGAGGCGCCGCGAGGACGCAGTTGCGAAATGTGTAAAAAAATAACTATTTCAATGACTTGAATCGACTTCGCACTGCAGTGCAGTGATCCGGTGATCTGACGTCGCTTAACGAAGCATCAATCGTCGCGCTTGTCTGTGATAGAATTGTCGCACCGTTCCGTTGCCGGGAGAGAGGTGTTCCGCAGCGGATCAGACGCTGCCGACCGTCTTCAGCCGGGCTCGCGGATGAATTTCCGCCTGCGACAGCACGGTGGTCTGCGCCCGGAAGCGCTCCACCAGTGAGCGCACAAACGGGCGGATCGACGCGGACGTTACCAGCACCGGCGCTTCGCCTTCGCGCGCGGCCTGCTCGAAGCGGTCGCGCACCGCGGTCATGAATTCCGACAGCTTCGACGGCGCCATCGCCAGGCTGCGCTCGTCGCCCTGGCCGATGATCGATTCCGCGAACGCCTGCTCCCACTTCGCCGACAGCGCGATCAGCGGCAGGTAGCCGTTGTACGAGGTGTTCTGCGCGCAGATCTGTCGCGCCAGCCGGGCGCGGACGTGCTCGACGATGGTCGATGGACTGCGCGAGAATGCGAGCGCATCGGCGATGCCTTCGAGGATGGTCGACAGGTCGCGGATCGAGATCCGTTCGGCGAGCAGCAACTGCAGCACGCGCTGGATGCCCGAAACGGTGATCTGGCCGGGCACGATATCCTTGACCAGTTCGGACTGCTCCGCCGGCAGATCCTTCAACAGCTTCTGGGTTTCGCCGTAGGACAGCAAGTCCGACATGTTGCCCTTCAGCAATTCGGTCAGATGCGTCGACAGCACGGTGGCGGCGTCGACCACCGTGTAGCCCTTCAGCGACGCCTCCTCCTTGAACGCAGCGTCGACCCAGGTCGCGGGCAGGCCGAAGGTCGGCTCGGTGGTATGGATGCCCGGCACCGTCACCCGTTCGCCCGCCGGGTCCATCACCATGAACTGGTTCGGCCAGATCCGGCCGGTCCCGGCGTCGACTTCCTTGATCTTGATGACGTAGGTGTTGGCCTCGAGCTGGACGTTGTCGAGGATGCGCACCGCCGGCATCACGAAGCCCATCTCGATCGCCAGCGAACGGCGCAGCGCCTTGATCTGCTCGGTAAGGCGGTCGGTGCCGTCGGGGCCGTTGACCAGCGGCAGCAGCGCGTAGCCGAGCTCGATTTTGAGGTCATCGATCTTCAACGCCGCGCTGATCGGCTCCTCGGCTGCTGCAGCGGCGGCCGCAGCGGCCGCGACCGCTTCCGGCTGCCGCGCCGCTGCGGAATCCGCCGCCGCCTTGCCCGCCGTCTTGCGCTTGCTGGCCGACACCGCCAGCCAGGCGGCGCCGCCGCCGAGAAACAGGAACGGCAGCGTCGGAATGCCGGGCAGGGTGGCCAGCACCAACATCACGCCGGCCGACATGCCGAGCGCCTGCGGATAGCCGGAGAGCTGGCTCATCAGCGCCTTGTCGGCAGAGCCCGAGATGCCGGCCTTCGAGACCAGGAGGCCCGCTGCCGTCGAGACGATCAGCGCCGGCACCTGGGTCACCAGGCCGTCGCCCACGGTCAACAGCGTATAGGTGTGGCCGGCCTCGGCGAAGCTCAGCCCTTGCTGCGCGACGCCGATGATGATGCCGCCGATCACATTGATGAACACCACCAGCAGGCCCGCGATCGCGTCGCCGCGGACGAATTTCGAGGCGCCGTCCATCGCGCCGAAGAAGCCGCTCTCGTCCTCGAGGTCCTTGCGCCGCTTCTTCGCGGTGGCTTCGTCGATCAGGCCGGCGGAGAGGTCGGCGTCGATCGCCATCTGCTTGCCGGGCATCGAATCGAGCTGGAAGCGCGCCGCGACTTCGGCGATGCGGCCCGAGCCCTTGGTGATGACCACGAAGTTGACGATGATCAGGATCGTGAACACGATGATCCCGATCACGAAATTGCCGCCCATCACGAAGTTGCCGAAGGCCTCGATGACGTGGCCGGCGGCGGCGGTGCCTTCGTGGCCGTGCGACAGGATCAGCCGGGTCGAGGCCATGTTCAGCGACAGCCGCAGCATGGTCGAGATCAGCAGCACGGTCGGGAATGACGAGAATTCCAGCGGCGCCTGGATGAACAGCGCGGTCATCAGGATCAGGATCGACAGCGTGATCGAGATCGCCAGGAACAGGTCGAGCACGATCGCCGGCAGCGGCAGGATCAGCACGACCAGGATGGTGAGCACCCCGAAGGCGAGCGCGAGGTCACCGCGCTTCAGCATTGTGCCGATGTCGCGCAGGCTGGGCAGCTTGCTGCCTGGGCCCTGGCCGACCGTCGTATCCGTCATGTCCGCCGCCTTGTTCCGCTGTCGTTTGCGTCTGCCGAACGCCCGCGCCGCGACCGCAGGGTCGCTGGCTCCAACATGAGGCACCGCACTGGCGTCCACGGGCATTCCCCCGGTGTTCGCGGCTGACGACACTTCCGATCACTCGGCAAAATTTGCCCAGTTTATGGTTAGGAAAGCGTTAACGGAGGTTAACCTGCGGCGTCTTGGCAGGGGGCCGGGCGGGGCCTTGACCCCAAGCGGCCTCGCGGTGAAGCTGGGCAAGTGGAAACGCCTGCACAACAGACCGGCAAAATGCCGGCGTTCATGCTCGACTCGCGCCAAGCCTGGATCAGGCTGGCGCTGGCGCTCGTCATAGGCTCGATCGGCAGCGTCGGGATGTGGTCGGTGGTGGTGGTGCTGCCTGTGGTGCAGGCGGAATTCGCCGCGACCCGCGGCGCTGCGTCTCTAGCCTTCACCTTGGCGATGCTCGGCTTCGGCCTCGGCGGTGTCGCAACCGGCAGATTGACCGACCGCTTCGGCATCGTCGCCGCGATCGGCGCGGGCATCGGACTACTCGGGTTCGGTTATGCGGGAGCGGGGCTGTCGACCTCGCTGTGGCAATTCACGCTGGTGCATTTCGTGATCGGCGCCGGCGCCTCGGCGACGTTCGGGCCGCTGATGGCGGAAGCCTCGCACTGGTTTCTGCGCTATCGCGGCGTCGCGGTTTCGATCGCCGCCACCGGCAATTATCTCGGCGGCACGATCTGGCCGCCGCTGGTGAACTGGGCCACGCAGAGCTACGGCTGGCGCGCCACCCACATCGCAATCGGCGCGTTCTGCGTGGTGTCGATGGCGCTGGTGCTGGCGCTGCTGCGCGCCCGGATGGGCGGGCATGTCGCCGCGGGCCATGCCGCAGCGCCGGCGCCGAGGATCGACCTGCAGCTTCCCACCAATACGCTGACGGCGCTGCTGTGCATCGCCGCGATCGCCTGCTGCGTGGCGATGGCGATGCCGCAGGTCCACATCGTCGCCTATTGCGGCGATCTCGGCTACGGCGTCGCGCGCGGCGCCGAGATGCTGTCGCTGATGCTGGCGTTCGGCATCATCAGCCGGATCGGCTCGGGCTTTCTCGCCGACCGCATCGGCGGCATCGCGACGCTGCTGATCGGCTCGGTGGCGCAGGGCGCGGCGCTGCTGTTCTATCTGTTCTTCGACAGCCTTGCTTCGCTGTATCTGATCTCGGCGATGTTCGGCCTGTTCCAGGGCGGCATCGTGCCCTGCTACGCGATCATCGTGCGCGAGGCGATGCCGGCGCGCGAAGCCGCGACCAGGGTCGGCATCGTGATCCTGGCGTCGGTGATGGGGATGTCGCTGGGCGGCTGGATCTCAGGCGCGATCTTCGATGCGACCGGCTCCTACGCCGCCGCCTTCCTCAACGGCATCGCATGGAACGCGCTCAACATCGCCATCATGGTAGCGTTGCTGCTGCGCACGCGCCGCCGCGGCCGGTCGCGGGTCGCGATGGCGTAGACGGGCGAGGCGGCAAGGGCTGGGCGAAGGCGACGGTCTCCGCGATCGTGCGCAGATGCTGCGCCGGCCCCGCGCAAAGCCTTCCAGAAGGTAGAGATTGCCGCGCCTCCCCCGCCATTGTAAGGGGAGACCGCACCGTCCGCCACCCGCGGCGCCCGGCGGGGCCTGTAGCTCAATGGTTAGAGCCGGCCGCTCATAACGGTCTGGTTGCAGGTTCGAGTCCTGCCGGGCCCACCATTTTTTGCAGCTCGCTTTGAAGCTTGATAACGAAGTCACCGGAGCGGAAACGACGTCCGGCGACACTCCTCGCTCGATCTACAGATGGATGAGATCGACGCGATAATCTGCGAGTGACAACGCGAGATCGGCCACGTGCTGGTGATGCGTGAAGAGCAGCATCTGGCGCTGCGCTCCGGCTGCGGCCAGCAATCGCAGCGTTGCCAGCGTGCGTCTGTCGTCGAAGCTCGCCAGCAGGTCGTCGCCGATGAACGGCATCGGCTCTGAGGTTCGGCGCTCGAGCAAGGCGAGGCGCAGCGCCAGGAACAACTGATCGCGCGTTCCCTCGCTCAGTCCCGAGAGCGGCACCCGTTCGCCCGACGCGCGCCGGGCCACCAGAGTCGGCTGGTCATCGTCGCCATAGTCGATGCCGAGCCCCGCGAACGCGCCTGCGGTCGCGAGCGCTAACAAGTCGCCGGCGCGCGCGACCATCGGATCCTGCACCTTGGCGCGATGAAGCTCGATGGCACGGCGGGCCAGCAGCGAAGCCGCCGAGCGCAGCAGCCAGTCTTCCGCGATCGACAGCATCTCGGCAGCCGCCTCGCGGCGCCGACTGGCGGCGCCCGCGGCATCGCGGCCCTTTGTCAGCTCGTCCAATTCGCGCTGCCGCTGGTTGTGGTTGGCCGCCGCGTCCGAGATGTCCTTCAGCAGTTGGTCTTGTTGCACCGTCGCGCTGGCAATGTCGGCCGGCAAGCGGTCGAGGTCGATTCCGTCGCGCTCCTGGCGCAGCGCGCTTTCGTTGTGACCGTCGGCGATCTCGAGCAGATGGCTCCGCAACGCCAACTGCTCGGCTTGCAATGCCAGCCGCGTGGCGAGACGCGACAGCAGCTCCGGCAGTGCGGCGATATCGGTGCGCAGCGACCGGCTGGCGTCTTCCAGTACGCTGGTGCTTGCAGCCAGCTGCGCGACCGATGTATTTCGATTGGCCGCACGCTTCGCCGCATTTCCCTGCAACCGCCTGCGCGCTTCGCTGCCGCGGCGGGCGTCGCCCAAACGTTCCGCGAGGCGCGGCATTGCCTCCTGGGCGGAAACGCCGCGCAGGTCCGGCGCGACCCGATCGATCAGCGCGGTCACCTCCGTCTCGAAATCCTGCAGATCGGACATGATGGTATCGACGCTGCGCCCCTCGCGCTCGAAGCTGGCGCGCGGCACGCCCACCGCGTTCCAGATCGACAGCGCCGCTTCGGCCTGCACCGGCGTCGCATCGGTGGCGAGCCCGATCGCGCTCATCGTCCGCGGCCAATGCTGCCGAAGATCCGCAAGGCGAATCTCGATCTGCGCACGGGCTGCATCGGCCTCGGTCAGGTCGCGTTCGAGGCGGGCTTTCTCCACCGCACGGGCCTTGGTCTCGCTCCACGCCGCCTGCAATTGGTCGAACCGACCCTTGGCTTCGCGATACAGCACCCCGGCCGGCGCGTCGGGAGTGGGCCGGCGTCCGACGCTGTCGAGAAACGCGATGATCGCCGCCTTGCCGTCTTCGAGGGCGGCGGCCAGCGCGTCGATGCCGGCGCGCTGCAGATCGCATTTGTCGAGCCGCGCGACGACATCGTCGAGCCGCTCGCGCCAGCGCAGCATCTCGGCCGCGCCCCGAGGCTGCAGGCCCGAAGCGGCCCAGGCCTTGGTCCAGCGCGCGGCGATTTCCGCCAGCCCGGTCGTCAGGCTGGCGCGTTTGGTCTCCGCGCGCGCGCGTTCGTTGCGCGCGTCGACGATCCGCCGCTGTGCGTCTTCGTGGCGGGTCGCGCGCTCGGTGTCGGTCAGCAGAGAGTCGGTGATGCCGTCGATCTTGCGCGACGTATCGGTGACCTCGTCGAAGCGGGCGAGGCGATTGTCACGGTCGCCGTCGAGGCCGGCGCAGAGTGCGTCGAGCTTCGCGTCGCGCGCGTGTCGTGCCGCGATCAGATCGGCCCGGGTCGGCACCGCACCAGAGCTCGACAGCCGCGCCAGCTCGGCTTCGGTCGCCGCGATTGAATCGTCGAGTTTCGAAATCTCCGCATCGAGCCGCTTCAGCTCCGCTTCGCTGAGCTCGACGGCGGCGGCGTGTTTGGTGATCGTGGCGCGGTCCGGCGCGGGCAAGGCGCGCACCCGGTCGAGCGGTCCCGGCGCTGGATCGAGCGCTGCGACGGCATCCCTGATGGCTTCGATCTCGCGTGCATACACGGCGCGATCGCGGTACAGGCGCTCGTCCTGCGCAGGAATGTCGCCAAGCGCCTCGAAGCGTTGGCGCAGCGGCTCGATGTCGCTGACGTGCAGCTCTTCGCCCTCCCGCGCGGCGAATGCCTCGAGGTCTCGTCGCGCGCGACCGTGCCGGGCTTCGATTTCGGCCAATTCCTGCGTCGCGCGCCGCATCATTTCGATGCGATCGCGCGCATCTGCGAGCGCCGGGTCCGTCGGCAGCTTCGCCAGAAGCTCGACATGCGAGACCAGCCCGAGCCGCCGCGCGCAATCATCAAGCGTCGCCTCGGCGCTGGCGCGGTCTTGACGGCGTCGCGGCAGGTCGGCTGCCGCCTTGCGCACCGCGCCCAGCCGTTCGCGCAGCATCTCGATCGCGGCGTCCTCCGACAGCAGCGCGTCATCGACGTCCAGAGTGGCGATCTCGGCGGCATCCGTCGCCGCCGCCTCGTCAAGCGCGGCGATCTCGGCTTCAAGCGCGGCCCGCCGATCGATCGCGGCGCGCCAATCCGCGAGCGTCTGCTCGGCGACGACCGGCAGGTCGGCAAGCCCCGTCAGTTCAGCCTCGATGCGGTCCAGCCGCGTCAGCTGCGATCGCACCCGCAACATTCGTTGCCAGCGCGCCAACGTGCTGCCGCAGGCCGCATGAGCGACCTTGAGCTTCTCCAGCTCGGAGGCCGCGTCCTGCACCGAGGCCTGCAGTTGTCGCAGTGCCTCGCGGGTGACGATGGCCTCGCGAAGGTCCTTCTCGGAAGCCTCCCGGCGTTCGGCCGCCAGATAGAACGGCTTGCTGGCGGATTTGCGCGCGCTGAACAACTGGTCGGCCTGCTCCTGCAAGCGGTCCTTGGTGCGCGATAATTCGGCCATGCCTGCTGAACTCGCCGCCAGTGTTTCGGCGAGACGGCCGCCTGCGCTGAGCAGCTCTTCGCCGCCTTCCCGCAGCGTCTGCGCGGTCATCCCGAACTCGCTGTTGAAGGCGGTGCGCGAAACGCCTCCGAGAAGTGCGGCGAAATGATCGTCGGGCAACGGCTGATCGTCGGCGTCCAGCAGCGTGTTCTTGTTGCCCTTGCGCCGCCGCGCCTCGATCACGCGGCCGTCGGAGTGACGGAAGGTGCCGCCCAGTCGCAGCAGTTTGCTATCGTGCCTGAAATCGTAGTCGGTCCGCGCGCCGAAGCCGAACAGCAGATCGGCGATCGCCGACAGCGCCGACGTCTTGCCCGCTTCATTGGCGCCGAACACCACATGCAGCGACGCCTGCGGATCGAAAGAGACTTTGCGGTCGGTGAAGATGCCGTAGCGCTCCAGCGCGAGTTCTTCGATTCTCACGACAGCTCTCCGACCAGCAACGCGCGGGCGTCCTCGGTCAGGGACGCGACGGTGTCCGATGCTGATAACTCGTCCTGCAAGTCTCGCGGCAGCTTCGCCCTGATGGTCTCGGTCAGCTCGGCCAATGCGGCCGCAAAACTCGGATCCTGCGCGGCTTCGCCGAGCAGGGCAGCGACATCGATGTTCGCGGTGTCGGGGCCTGCGACGACCGGCTGCGCGGGAAGCGTCGTCCTGATCTTGAGTTGTTCGACCCAGCAATCGTCGGCGAGATGCAGCGCGCTGGCGCGTAGTTCGTCCTGCAACATTTCGCGACGGGCTATCAGGTGGTTATGCAGTGTCGTCGTTCCAGTCAGCGTGACCCGGACGGCAAGCGCGCGCCCCTTGCTTTGCGCATGGACGTCGGAGAGCTCCGCAGTGACGCGGGGCAGGATTTGCGCTTCGTCGGCGCAGCCGGCGAGATCGATCGTCAGGTGCGCCCAGCGTGCGCTGTCGAGCGTCAGCGGCGAGACGTCGACGATGCGGCCATCCTCGACGGTGACCCGCATAGCGCCCTTCGGTCCGGTTTCGCGGACGCTGCGTCCCTGCAGATTGCCGGGGAACACGATCCATGGGTCACGGCTGACGATTTCCGCGGCATGAACATGTCCAAGCGCCCAGTAATCGTAACCAAACCTCTTGAGGTCGTCCAAACTGCACGGCGCATATCCCTCGTGGCCGCGACTTCCGTCGAGCGACGTGTGCAAGACGCCGATGTTGAGCCAGCCCTCGCGACGTGTGGGGTAGGTCGCGACGAAGTCCGCGGTCAGGCGATCGGGAAAGCTGCGGCCATGAAGCGCCACGCGATGCTCTTCGAGCATGACCGTCGACGCTCGCGTCGGAAACACGGTCACGCTGCCCGGATAGGGCAAATCCCGCGACATCAGATTTTCGGCGTCGTGATTGCCCTTGACGATGAAGACCGGAATCCCTGCGCGATGCAGCGCGCTGATGGCGCCGATGAAGAACAATCCCGTGGTGACATCTTTCCAGTCGCCGTCGAAGATGTCGCCGGCAATGATCAGGAACGCCGCCTTGCTGGCGATCGTCTCGTCGATCAGCGCCTGCACGGCCTTTCGCCCGGCGTCCGCGAAACTGCGCGCGATGTTTTCGTTCTTTGCGCGAAGCCCCGCGAGCGGGCTGTCGATATGAAGATCGGCGGCATGAATGAAAGTGAAGCGCATCGTGGTCGGTCTTCGAATCAGAGTGCAACGATCATGGGCATTGCGCGAAACCGGCAGCGAAGCCACGGATCAACGCACGCAACGGGTCGACCTTCCTTAGAATTCAATCCAGGCTTGCGATCAAGGCCGCGATATCGCAATGATCGCAGCTTGGGATCCTTTCGGGCGGACGATCGGATCAGCTAAGCTCAAGCTCGACGGCTCCGCCAGTTGGAAGTGCATCGCTTGAAGTCGCTCGGCATCATCATCCTGTTGGCCTTGGCGGTTTTCGCCTACGGCCTGTATACCGACATCACTTTGACGCGCTGCGTGCGGGGCACGGTGACGGCGATGCTGGGCATGTGCGCCAACGGCGACTGAACTTTCCTGGCGCGCTTGCAAACTCAAATCCATCGCCGTCGTATCTTGTCCGGCGATCGGCATAAGGGTTGGCCATCATGGGCGGACGCGGCAGCGGCGCATTCTATGACAGCGTGGCGGTGTTTCGCGGCTTTCGCAGTCTGATGGACCCCGCGCTGTATTCGGCGGTGCCCGACGACTGGTCGATCGGCACGGCAGATGTCGTTGATTCGACCAAGGCGATCGCCGCGCAGCGCTACAAGGCCGTCAACATGGCTGGCGCATCGGTGATCGCCGCGGTGGCCAATGCGCTCGAAGGACGCGAGTTTCCGTTCGTGTTCGGCGGCGACGGCGCGAGTTTTGCCGTCGGGCCGGACGATCTCGATCGGGCGCGCGAGGCGTTGTCGGCCGCCGCTGCCTGGGTCCGGGACGAACTCGATCTCACGATGCGCATTGCGCTGGTGCCGGTGGCGGTCGTCCGGGCGCAGGGCCTGGACGTTCGTGTCGCCCGGTTCGCGCCGTCGCCTCATGTGTCCTACGCGATGTTCTCGGGCGGCGGTTTGGGCTGGGCCGAGGCCGCGATGAAGCGCGGCGAATTTGCCATCGCGCCGGGGCCGCCCGGCGCCACGCCGGATCTCACCGGCCTGTCGTGCCGGTTCGAGGAAATCCCCTCGGCGCAGGGCGTGATCCTGTCGGTCCTGATCGTGCCCGCGGCCAATGCCGATCCGGCGGCGTTTCGCAGTCTGATCGAGGAGGCGGTGGCGCGAACCGAGCGTAGTCCCGACGCGGGCCGGCCGGTGCCGTCGCAGGGTCCCGGATTGCGATGGCCGCCCGCCGGGTTCGATCTCGAAGCACGCGCCACGCGTGGCGGTCCGCTGATCATGCGCCGCGTCTTCGTCCTGTTCTACACCTTGTTCGCGTATCTGATCATGCGCTTCGGCATCAAGGTCGGCGGCTTCGCTCCGCAAACCTATGTCGCGCAGGTGGTGGAGAATTCAGACTTCCGCAAATACGACGACGGCCTGCGGATGATCCTGGACTGCACCCCCGAATTGGCGGATGCGCTGGAGCAGTTGCTCGTGGAGGCATCGTCAGCCGGCATTGCGCGCTACGGCCTGTTTCGCCAGGACGCTGCAATGATGACCTGCTTCACGCCCTCGGCGATGCGCAGCGATCACGTGCACTTCATCGACGGCGCCCGCGGCGGCTATGCCTCCGCGGCGATGACGTTGAAGGCGATGAAAGCCTGAGGCGCTACGGGCCGTCTGCCTAGAGCTTTTCCGGTTCTGATAGAATCAGAACCGGAGCTCTAACTTTCTGTTCTGACGCGTTTTCTTCACGCGAACCGGTTTCCACTTCGCTCGAAAACGCTCTAGCGACCGGTGAGCGTCCAGGCCTCGCCGCCGCACAGCGCGCCGACGCATCCCTCGACCTTCAGCGTCGTCGGCCCGGTGTGGGAGATGCTGCTCTCATAGGTCTTGCCGTCATCGGCATTGTAGATGTGTCCCGACCATTTGCCCTGCGAGACCGGCCGCATGTCGCCGAAAATCTGCAGTCCGATCACCGGTCGCGAGGCGCGGGCCGGGTCCGGATTCTTGTCGTCGATCTGCGGCTTGCCGGTGTTCGGGTCGATCGGTTGTTTCAGCCAGACGATTGTGCCGCACAGCGCCGCGCCGCAGCTCTTGATCCGCACCTTGGCGTCGCCGGCTTGGGTCAGCCAGGTGCCTTGCGGACCGGACGCCGATTGCGCGTTCGCGACAGCGGGCGCCAGCACAGCGAGCAACGCAGCGGCAACGAGAGCAGTTCGGGCAGTCATTCGTCCTCCAGAAAGATCATTCGGCGCGGCGCGACTGATTGTGCGTCGCAGCGCGCTGAATAGCAGAGCAGGGGATTCGCGCCAGATCAATGACTGACGCAGCGGCGCGAGGCCGCTGGATTCACTTGACCCAGCGTGTCATCCGTATCGCGCCGGCGGTGCCGAGACCGTAGACCACCATCGCGGCGCCAACCAGTGCGAACAGCGCCGAGGCCGGCGCGTCGGCCGCGACCAGCGCCGTGCCGCCGACCGCGACCAGCAGCAGCCGCGCGGTCGCAGCGAGCACCGGACCGCCGACCTTCGCGGCGCCCTGCGAGGCGAAATACAGCGTCACGCCGAGCCCAAAGAAGGCGAAGCCGGGGCCGGCCCAGCCAAAATAGGAATGCGCCGCGGCGGCCACGGCAGGATCGCTGGTGAACAGCGACACCCACAGCGACGGCTGGATCGCCAGCGCTACGCCGACCAGGCCGATGATCAGCGCCGACACTGCGCCGGCAGTCCAGGCAACGCGGCGCGCCCGCGCGATCATGCCCGCGCCGACGGCCATTCCGACCATCGGGATCGAGGCGACGCCGAACGCGAAAGCGATCGGAATCAGCAGGAACTCGAGACGCGAGCCGATGCCGTAGCCGGCCAGCGTCGCGGTGCCGAACGTCGCGAGAATCTTGGTGAAGATCAGGATCGTCAGCACCGACTGCAGCGGCGCGAGGCAGGCCATCGCGCCGACCTTGAGAATATCGATGAACATCACGCGCTGAAACGCAAACGACTTCACCCGCAGGCGCAACCGGCCGCGTCCGCTCGCCATGTAGAGGAGCAGAAACACCGCGCCGAGCGAGAACGCGATCAATTGACCGGAGGCGACGCCCGCCATCCCGAGCCGCGGCAGGCCGAACAGGCCGAGCCCGAACGTGCCGCCGATCACGATCTGGAGCGCGGCGACGCCGAGCAGCGTGGCCGCAGGCAGGATCATGTCGCCGGTGCCGCGCAGCACCGAGGCCAGCGTGTTGACCAGCCAGATCGACACCGCGCCCGAGAACAGCACGACCGAATAGCTGCACGCCTGCTCTAGCACCTCGCCACGGCCGCCGAGCAGCGAATACAACGACCGGCCGAACACCAGCATGATCAGCGTGAAGACGAGGCCACCGCAGACGCCGATGATGATGGCGTGCAGCGCCAGCACCTCGGCGCGCGTGCGGTCGCCGGCGCCGAGCGCGCGACTGACCGCCGACGACACGCCGCCGCCCATCGCGCCGGCCGACATCATTTGCGTCAGCATCGCGAACGGGAACACCAGCGCGATCGCCGCCAGCGGCTCGGTGCCGAGCCGGCCGATATAGGAGGTCTCGGCGACCGCGACCACGGCGGTGCCGACCATCGCGATCACATTCGGGATCGCCAGCCGGATCAACGTCGGCAGGATCGGCGCGGTCAGCAGCCGGTTGGCCGAAGCAGCGGGCAGGGGCGTATCGGCCGGCGCGTCGATGGTCATGCGTTTTCTGCCCTTGCTCACCGCTCTCCGGCGGCTGTCGATCATTGAATTATGGTCGACATGCCATGGGTGCGCAAGCCCGCGGGGTCTGCACCCGGCGCAGGCGCCGCCACCGTCGCCGGCAGAGGTCGCGCGCGATCGGCGACATTCACCCCTGCGTCCCATGCAGAACCACGATACCGGGAGCACGGATAGCCAAGCATCGTATTTCAGGGCATGAATACCCTCAAAATCGCAACGCGAGAGGAAAACGTCCTATGAAGGCAGCTCAGCTCAGCCCGTTTCAGCGCTGGTCGATCCTGATCGGCGCCTCGGTGCTGCTCAGCCTCGCGATGGGGATGCGGCAGAGCTTCGGACTGTTTCAACCTTCCGTGATCCGCGACGTCGGCATCACCAGCGCCGACTTCTCGCTGGCGACGGCTCTGCAGAACATCATCTGGGGCGTGACGCAGCCGATGGTCGGGCTGATCGCCGACCGTTACGGCTCGCGCTGGGTGATGCTCGGCGGCGTGCTGATCTATGCCGCCGGTCTGGTGCTGATGATGATCGCCGAATCGGCGTTGGTGTTTACGCTCGGCTGCGGCGTCTGCGTCGGCATCGCGCTGTCCTGCACCGCCTCCAGCATGACGATGACGGCGACCTCGCGCACGGTGTCGGCCGCCAAGCGCAGCGTGGCGATGGGCGCGGTCTCGGCCGCGGGATCGCTCGGCCTGGTGCTGGCCTCGCCGTTGGCGCAAACCTTGATCACCACCTCGGGCTGGCAGATGGCGCTGATCGGCTTCCTCGGCCTCGCCGCGGTGATGCTGCCATCCGCATTCTTCGCGGGTCGCTCCGACGATATCGAGATCGACAAGGCCGACGATCTGGATCAGTCGGCGGGTCAGGTGGTGCAGACTGCGCTCGGCCATTCCGGCTTCATGGTGATGGCGATCGCGTTCTTCGTCTGCGGGCTGCAGCTCGTCTTCATCACCACGCATCTGCCGAACTATCTCGCGATCTGCGGTCTCGACCCGTCGCTCGGCGCCACCGCGCTGGCGGTGATCGGGCTGTTCAACGTGATCGGCTCTTACGCCTGCGGTTGGCTGGGCGGTCGCTATCCGAAGCAATATCTGCTCGGCGGCATCTATATCGTGCGCTCGCTGACGATCGCGGCGTATTTCTACTTCCCGGCCTCGGCGACCACGACGCTGGTGTTCGCCGCGGTGATGGGCGCGCTGTGGCTCGGCGTGATCCCGCTGGTCAACGGCCTGGTCGCGCAACTGTTCGGACTGCGCTACATGGCGACGCTGACCGGCATCGCTTTCTTCAGCCATCAGGTCGGTTCGTTCCTGGGGGCGTGGGGCGGCGGTATGATCTACGATCACCTCGGCAATTACGATCGCGCCTGGCAGGCCGCGGTGTTGATCGGGCTGATCGCCGGCACCGCGCAGATGATGATGAATGTCCGCCCGCCGCGGCGGCGCGAGGAATTGGCGGTGCCTGCGACCGCCTGAGTCTAACGGTACGATTGCGCCATTTCCGGTAACGCGTTCATGCGCGCGCGGGATCGGCGGCGTCGCCGCTGTGTGACACTCTGTTGCAATTCAGAATAGATATTGGGTCCGGAGTCGGAACCTAATATAAGGGGGCTCGTTAAGACGAAGTCCCCCACCATTGTGGAAATGATGACCCATGACCTTCACGCTTCCTGAACTGCCGTATGCCTACGACGCGCTCCAGCCCTATATGTCGAAGGAGACGCTCGAATATCACCACGACAAGCATCATCAGGCCTATGTCACCAACGGCAACAACCTGCTGAAGGGCACCGAATTCGAGGGCAAGTCGCTCGAGGAGATCGTCAAGGGCTCGTTCGGCAAGAACGCCGCGCTGTTCAACAACGCCGGCCAGCACTTCAACCACATCCATTTCTGGAAATGGATGAAGCCGAATGGCGGCGGCACCAAGCTGCCGGGCGCGCTCGAGAAGAAAATCAACGAGGACCTTGGCGGGCTCGAGAAGTTCAAGGCCGATTTTGCCGCAGCCGGCGCTGGCCAGTTCGGTTCGGGCTGGGCCTGGCTTTCGGTCAAGGACGGCAAGCTCGAAATCTCCAAGACCGCGAACGGTGAGAATCCGCTGGTGCACGGCGCCACGCCGATCCTCGGCGTCGACGTCTGGGAGCATTCCTACTACATCGACTATCGCAACCGCCGTCCCGACTATCTCAAGGCCTTCGTCGACAATCTCATCAACTGGGAATACGTCGAGGAGTTGTACTCCAAGGTCTGATCAACGGGCCGATCGCGGGGCCTGATCGGGCTCTCGCGTTCACGATGGGTAATCGAAAGGCGGCCGCGCAACGGCCGCCTTTTTCGTGCCCGCAGCCTTGCAGGACTTGCCGTGCTGCGGCACAACGACCCGCCGGCCTCGCGCGACGCGGAGAAATTGGAATGACGTATCTGCTGGTGTTCCTCGGTGGCGGGCTCGGGGCGATGTTTCGCCACTTCATCAACACCGTCAGCGGGCGGATGCTGGGCACCGCGTTCCCGTATCACACGTTTTTCATCAACGTCAGCGGCTCGCTGGTGATGGGCCTGATCGCCGGCTATTTCGCCTTCAAGGGCGGCTCGTCGCAGCATGTCCGGTTGTTCCTGATGACCGGCATCCTCGGCGGTTACACGACCTTCTCGGCATTCTCGCTCGATGCCGCGCTGTTGTACGAGCGCGGCGCGGTTGGCCTCGCGGCTCTCTACGTGCTCGGCTCGGTGGCGCTCGCGATCGCCGGGCTGTTCGCCGGCCTCGCACTGATCCGCGCCATTACCTGACTTGCCTTACGTCTGCTTTGCCAGATTGTGCAGCAGAAACGTCAGCGCCGTGCTGGCGAACATCTGCATGTTGTCGAGCCGGTCGGCGCTCCCCGTCTCCAGCGTCATCGCCGCTTGTGAGGGACCGGCGACCGCAATGCAGGTGTGGCCGGCGGCGTCGCCGTAGTGATTGCCGCCGGGGCCGGCCGCGCCGGTCTCCGACAGCGCCCAGTCGCAGGAGAGCCGCGCCCGCATCTGCTTCGCCAGCAACTCCGCATAGGGCTCGGAAGACGAGCGCAGCCCCTTCATCTGCGGATCGGGGATGTCCATCAGGGTGCGCCGCGCCTCGCGGGTGTAGACCACAGCAGAGCCGAGAAAGTAGGCCGAGGCGCCGGGTACGGCGAGCAGTGCCGCCGCGATCAGTCCGCCGGTCGACGATTCTGCGACTGCGATCGTCTGCTTCCGCGCGATCAGCCGAACGGCGACCTTTTCGGCCAGGGTGACGAGATCCTTCATCGTCGCTGTCTCCAGAATTACCAAACGTCGCGGTTTCGATCGACCCTCATCGCCGACATCCTTCGATTGCTTTTGCGGCTCGCTTTGTGGCTCAATCCGTGTCGCTTTCTATAGCATCCCAACGCGCCCGAAGACTCCGACAAAAAGAGACGCAGATGTTGGCAGGAAACAGTCAAGTCGCCGTGGCCGCGGCGAAGCCCGGCAATGCCGCGAATCTGATCGCGCCCGACACCACGGGGCTGAATTTCTATCGCGCGGATCCATCGCTCGCCGATCTCTTGCGCATCCATCTGCCTGATGCGCTGGTCCGCCATATCGAGCCGCATCTCGATCGGCTCGGCGGTCTCGCAGGCTCCGTGCTCGACGAATGCGCGCGTGCCGCCGACCGGCATACGCCGATCCTGCACCAGCGTGATCGCTTCGGCCGAGACGCGCAATATGTCGAGTATCACCCGGCCTATCGTGAACTGGAGAATGCGGCGTTCGGCGCGTTCGGCATTCACGCGCTGTCGCACCGCCAGGGAATTATGGGATGGCCGGATGTCTATCCGGTGACGGCGAAGCACGCCTTCACGTTGCTGTTCAATGAAGCCGAATTCGGCATGGGCTGTCCGATCAACGTCACCGACGGCTGCGCCAAGCTGTTGTCGAAGTTCGGCGACGACGCGCTGAAGGCCAAGTATCTCGACGGCCTGACGCAAACCGACATGGCCAGGCTGACCCAAGGCGGTCAATTCATGACCGAGAAAGAGGGCGGGTCCGACGTCGGCACGCTCACAACCGTCGCAACTCGCGATGGCGATCATTGGCGGCTGACGGGCGAGAAATGGTTCTGCTCCAACACCGATGCGAAAATTGTGATGCTGCTGGCGCGGCCGGAAGGCGCGGGGCGGGGGACGCGCGGCGTCGGGCTGTTTCTGATGCCGCGCTTCCTCGACGACGGCTCGCCCAATCACTACCGCATCGTCCGTTTGAAGGACAAACTCGGCACCCGGTCGATGGCGTCGGGCGAGATCAAGCTCGAGGGCGCGATTGCCTATGCGGTCGGCAGGCTCGATCGCGGCTTCGTGCAGATGGCCGAGATGGTCAATTCATCGCGCCTGTCGAACGGCGTGAAGTCGACGGCGCTGATGCGCCGCGCCTGGCATGACGCGATCACGGTGGCGAAGCATCGCGTGGTGTTCGGTCAACGCATCGTCGATCTGCCGCTGGCGCGGCGGCAACTCATGAAGATCCTGCTGCCGACCGAGCAGGGGATGTCGATCAGCTTCCTCACCGCCGATGCGCTCGATCGCGCCGAGGCCGGCAGCCAGGATGCAGCGGCGCTGCTACGCATCCTCACGCCGACCTTGAAGTTTCGCGCGACGCGTGACGCGCGCAAGGTGTGCGGCGATGCGCTCGAGATGCGCGGCGGCATCGGCTATGTCGAAGAGTTCGCGACCGCGCGGCTGCTACGTGATGCGCATCTCGGATCGATCTGGGAAGGCACCGGCAACATCGTCGCGCTCGACGCGCTGAAGCGCGCGATCGGCCGGCACGGCGCGGAGTCCGCACTCGGCGCCGATCTGCACGCGCGGCTCGACGACGCGTCGCGCGTGCCGCAGCACTGGCGCGACAAGCTCCACGGTCTGATCGATCGCGCGATCGGCTACGCGCGCGAAGTCGCAAGCTGCGCTGAGTACGAGGCGGATGCGCGGCGCGCTACCAGTTCGTTGTATCACGTCGCCAGCGCGGTGGCGCTGGCGTGGGAAGGCGCACGGATCGAGGCGATGCGCGGCGACGCGCGACGCGTGCTGCTGTCGCGCCTCGTCATCGACCATCGCCTCAACGCCCCAGATGCTTTCGCTCTCACCAATGGCGGCAATGAATTCGCCATCGCAGAGCATCTGCTCGGCGACCGCGCCGCCGATATGAAGGAAGTGGCGCCGCTGCTGGCGGCGTAGTATCTCCAGCTACTTGGAAAACCCTGAGGCGAAGCTGTGGCGAATGCGGCGGGTTCGCGGCATTGTCAGCTAAGCGATTGAACCAGCAGCGTTTCCGGCGCGGTGCGGATGCTCGTTGATTGGCGAGGGTCCGCAGTGCGCGTCGCGTGGTTGCCGCGCGTGTTACGCGCTGAGTGTGGCGATCATCGACGCGAACAGCGACGCGCGGGGGGGGGGGGCGATTAGTTGGCCGGTCCGTCGCGGCGCGATGTGCGGCGTGACGATTAGTTCTCGTCGTCGATCCGCCGATGGGCTTCCGCGATCCGCCGCGTTGGATTGCGCGATGCCAGGATGAAAGTGATAACGATCCGCAATGGGCCTCGTGGTGCTTGTATGAGGCGTCGTCAATGGCGGCGCGCGGCTTTCATTCGACGCTAGCCGAATCGATCGACGCACGATTATCAGTGACGCGACCGCAATGTCCGTTGGTCGCCAGCGCGCTCCATCGGTTCGACGGTCGGACGGAAGACCTCGCGACAAAGGTGTCGATTGTATTCGCCGCTGCCTGGGGTCTGCATCCGGCGATGCCGGGAGCTGGAGATTCGGTCGATGCAGCGCATGACTCTTGCCCCGTCCAGGCGGATCGCGATGCTGTGGAGCGCCGCGCTGGCGCTGAGCGCGTCGGCTTCGCCGGCCTTGGCGCAGCAGGCGATCACGACGCCGATTCTGGCCACCGATCAGAATTTCCGCGACCTCGCCGGAATTTCCGAGAACGCCGGCGGCAGCGGCTTCGTCGATCCGACCACGCATGGCGGCGCGATGCGGACCGGCGTGTTCTATCGCTCCGAGGCGTTGACGACGCTGTCCACGACCGATTGGCGCACGCTGTCGTCGCTTCGGATCGGACTCGACGTCGATCTGCGGACTCCGTCGGAGATCGACGGGCCGACCAGCATCACGGCTCCGAATGCCGGTCACGATTGGTTGCCGGCCGGAGCGCGTTACATCAACGTCAACATCTACGGAACCTACGCGCCGCCTTCGAGCGCGTCGGTCGCGACTCCTGGCGAAGCGTCGGCCTATCTGATCGCGACCTATCAGAATTTTGTCAGCGACGCGACGCAGCGCGGAGGCTTCCGCTCGGCGTTGCTCGCGCTCGCCAACGAGCCCTCGGCTGCGCTGTTCCATTGCGCCGCGGGCAAGGATCGCACCGGTTGGACTTCGATGCTGCTGCAGAGCATCGCCGGAGTCGCGCCCGAGACCATTCTGACGGCCTATCTCGCCTCGAATATCTATATGGCGGAGTCGATCAGCGCCGCTCTGGCGCAGATCCGTGCGGCGGTCGGCAACGGTCCCGCGGGTGATCTGGCGGTGGCGACTGCGGCGACGATGCTCGGCGTGCAGGAGAGCTATCTCCATGCCGGGCTTGCGCAGATCGTCGCGCAATACGGATCGATGCAGGCGTATCTGATACAAGGCCTCGGGCTCACCCAGGCCGACATCTACGTGCTGCGCGCCAAGATGGTGTACTTCGCGAACCTGCCGGGGCAGGACGGTATGACCGGCAACGCGGCGTCCGGCGCCGCACTGCTCAATGCGCTGCAGAACTCGCCGCTGTCGGGCCGCTACACCGCCTTCAATTATTATCTACAGTCGGCGGTCGACGCAGGCACGCTCGGCGGCGTCGAGAGCCTGGTCGGCGGGCAACTCCATGCCGACACGGTCGCCTTCCTGGCGCGCCAGCCGTTGTGGATCGACGCCGCGTTGGCGCCCAACGCCAGCGGTCGCGACCTCGGCGTCGGCGAGACCAAAGCTTGGCTGGCCGGCGTCGGCGGTTACTTCAGCTCCGATGGCGGAAGCGGGGTGTCGCGGAGCATCGAACGAAGCGGCGGGCCGCTGGCGGGCGTCACCTGGCGGATCGATGCGCAGAGCAGCGCCTTTGTCGGCGTCGGCTACAATGCGGGTTCGGTCAGCAGCGCCGGCGGCAGGGCCGATCTCGACACCATGCTGGCGACCTTCGGCGGCCGCTACGGGCTCTCCAGCCTCGACGCCGGCCCGTTTGCAGAGGCGCGGGCCAGCGTCGGCTGGTTCACCGATCACAGCAGCCGAATCCTCGGCGGCGGTCTCGGCGGAACCAGCGGCGATGCGTCGGGCGGCGTCGTCAGCGGCCGCGCCGATATCGGCAGCGTGATCCGCGCGGCGCAGTGGACGTTCACCCCGCAGCTCGGCCTGCGCGCCACCCGCGTCGGGCTCGGCCGTATCGAGGAGCGCGGCAGCGAGTTGGCGCTGGCGGTGGATCGCATCGGCTACACGGCGACGAGCGCGATCGCCGGGCTCGACGTCGCGCTCGATCCGCGTCAGGTCTACGGCTGGCAGATCGCGCCGTCTCTCTCGCTCGGCTACGAACGCGCGCTGTCGAACCCGAGCGTCGAAACCACCGCCGCGCTTTACGGCTACACCGTGAGCCAGGTCTCGGCCTATGACAGCCGCAACCTCGTCAGGGCCGGCTTCGCCATTGCGGCCCGTCAGGACGCCGCGACCTTCAAGGCCGGCATCAATGCCATCCGCGGCGACAACGCCAGCGCCGGCTTCGACGCCCGCGTATCGATCGGCTATCAGTTCTAGAGCTTTTCCGGTTCTGATAAAGCGCAGGCTCGGTCGACCTGGGCGATGCTCAGGTCGATCGAGCCTGCGTTGATCCGGATGCTTGCGATTAGTTCTGGGCGTCTTCGAGTGTGAACCATCAGCGCTCGCGGTTCAGTGCGGTCGTGCGGTTCGTCGCTGTGAGCAGTGTCCACTATCAGATCAGAACCTGCATCTCGATGCTGTGAGCGCCTTGACCCGGGTGAGCCGCGAGTTCGTAGTGACTGATTCATCCATCTTCATGACGCCATGCGAGTGCGAATAAATCGCAATTGCATCGGGCGGCACTACGTAAGTATCAGAGAGGAAGTGATGTGAAGCACTTTGGCAACAAAGTGGTGAAATGGTGACAATTCCATTGACGTTTGGTCTGAATCATTGATGATGAGTAGTTGTGAATGATCTGATCGCCATGCGCGCTGATTAGTAAGCCGTACAAGAAACTAACGCGCGCTCTTCGCCAGATCGGCGACTGGTATGGACTGACAACGATTATCGTCTGCCAACGAGCGGCCGGTCGTCCAACAACAAATCCACATAAAAAAGACCTGACCATACTGGGAGGAAGATGTGACCAAAACAACGCGTGAAGTGTGTTCTCTGGAAGTATCTCGCCGCGACATGTTCAAGGTCGCTGCGGGGGCTGTCGGCGCCGCCGCGATCGTCGGGCTGACTGGCAGTGAGGTTCTGGCCCAGAGCAGAATGGCCAAGACCGCCGCGCAATATCAGGCCTCGCCGCGCAGCGGCCAGACCTGCGGAAAGTGCACGAACTACATTGTGGCATCGAGCACCTGCAAGGTGATCGACGGGACGGTGAGCGCCAACGGCTGGTGTTCGCTGTTTGTCGCGAAGGCCTAAGCTCGTCGCCTCGCGCGAGGACGACCAAACGTTGCGGCCGTAGCCCTACGGGGCTGCGAGCCCGCAGCTGGTGATTGAACACTATATTTTATCGGGGCGGAATTTGACATACGTAGCGCATTTGAAGATCAGGATGAAGACCGGGACGATCTCCGGAGTGCTGGCGTTTGCGGCGGCGAGCGTGGCCGTCTGGGTCGCTTTCCTGACGACGACGCCGTCCGCTCAGGCGCTGCCGCTATTCGCCCGGCAGACGGGACAGCCCTGCGGCAATTGCCACACCGACGTGCTCGGACTGACGCCGTTCGGGCGGCGCTTCAAGCTTGGCGGCTACACGCTGGGCGGCGGTCCGTTCCGCAAGACGCTGTTTCCGATCCCGCCGTCGGGCAAGGTGTTCCCGACCGTCAGCGACTTCAACAGCGTGCTCGCGCCGGGGAGCGCCCCGAAGGATGCCGTCGCCGAGCTGCGCTCCTACGCCGAGACGACGTCCGGCTCTGGCGATCAGCTCAGGAAGCCGCCGCAGGGCAGCGCGCAGCAGGCGATCAACAGTTCATTCGCGGCCGTTCAACCGCAGGCCGAAGAAGATCCCGGCTGGTTGCCGCCGCTCGCGGTGATGCTGATCGCCGGCTCCACCCATACCCAGGCGCCTGATCCGGGCTGGACCCCGGGCGTCAATCAGTGGAAGGCGAACGACAACGTCGGAATGGCCCAGGCCAGCCTGTTCGCCGGCGGCGCGATGAGCGACAATGTCGGCGTCTTTGCGCAGCTCACCTACGCCTTCCCGGGGATCGCCGATCCGGCGGGGGTCTGGACCTGGGACAATGTCGACGTGCGCTATGCCACCGCCGGGCAGATTGCCGGCGTGGATGTGCTGTTCGGCATCACCGCGCACAACAATCCGACAGTGCAGGACGTCTGGAACACCGCGCCGGCCTGGACGCATCCTTATTTCACCACCCAGCTCGGCTTCACCGGGCCTGCTGCCGCCACGGTCATCGACGGACCCTACGGCCAACGCGTCGGGGGCGTCGGCGGCTATCTGTTCATCAACGACATGCTGTATCTCGAGGCCACCGGCTACAAGACGCTCGGCTTCAACGCCACCAAGCGTCTCGGCGCGGATCCGCTCGGCGGCCCGGGCCAGATCGCCGGCATCGCGCCCTATGGGCGCATCGCGCTCGAACAGCGCTTCGGCGACCACAATCTGATGGTCGGCGGTTTCGCCAGCCGGTTCGAAGTCTATCCCTGGGCGTTCAACGGCGATCCGACGATCGTCGGGGAATCGTCCTACGGCATGACCAACAAATACACCGACTACGGCGTCGATACGCAGTACCAATATCGCGGCGCCGACTACTGGGTCATCATGAAGGCGGCCTATATCCGCGAAGATCAGCGCTACGATGCGGGATGGACCTCGGCGGTGCAGCCCGCCAACCTCACCAACGGGTTGAACACGCTGCGGGTGAGCTCGACGGTCGCGATCGGCGGCGACAATCGCGTGGTGGCGACCGGGCAGTATTTCCGGACCTGGGGCACGCCCGACATCGGACTCTATGCGGCCAATGCCGGCAACGTGCCGGACACCACCGGCTTCATGGCTGAACTCGCTTATCTGCCGTTCGGCACCAGCAAGTCGCCATACTGGCCGTGGTTCAACACGCGCGTCGGCGTGCAGTACTTCTATTACACCAAGTTCGACGGCGACACGGCGACGCCGCACGACAAGAACACCTTCATCGTCTACTCGACGATTCTGTTCTGACGGGTCTGTCCGGATGGGCGCAGGCCTGCGGCGCCGCGATCATTGCGCGGCGCCGGGAGTGACGAAGCCGACGAGGTCTTCGTAGTCATATTGATCGGGCGTCCGGGGTGGCGCGGGCAGGGGATTGACGATGAAATCATGGTTGTTCGGGTCGGTCGGGCTGTTGGCGCTGGCTGCGGCGTCGCCGGCGTTCGCCGCGGATCTGCCGCTCAAGGCGGCGCCGCCGGTGCCGGCACTCTATAATTGGACCGGCGTCTATATCGGCATCAACGGCAGCGCCGTGCTCTCCGACAAGCGTTGGGATTATTTCGGCCCGCTGCTGCCGACCGGCGACGACGGCGCACACAATTTCACCGGCCTGTTCGGCGGCGTGCAGGTCGGCTTCGACTATCAGGTCGGAAGCTGGGTGTTCGGCGTCGAGGCGCAGGGCGACTGGGGACGGGCGCGCGGTACGAGCGACAGCCTGTTGTTCGCCAACCAGACCAACCGCACGCTGATCGACGCCTTCGGTCTGATCAACGGCCGGTTCGGCTACGCGCCGAACAACGCGCTGCTCTACGTCAAGGGCGGCGCCGGCGTGGTGCAGGAGAAATACGACGTGTTCGCCACCGACACCGGCATCACTTTCACCAACGCCTCGGAAACCCGCTGGGGATCGACGGTCGGCGCCGGCCTCGAACTGGCGTTCTCGGAGCACATATCGGTCGCCGCCGAGTACAATCACGTTTTCCTCGGCAGCCGCGACGTCGCCTTCGCGCTGACCGGCGATATCTACCGGATCCGGCAGGATCTCGACGTGTTGGCGCTGAAGCTCAACTATCGCTTCAACGGCCGATAGTTCGTTTCCAGGAGTCGTGTCCGGCCAGCCGGCCGGACGGTCTCTCCCTTGACTTGAAGCTCCGGTCTCGGCCGGAGCTTCTTTTTATGTCGGCGGAGCGTCGACGGATTTGCGCGCTGCATCGCCTGGAGCTTTTCCGGCTCTGATAGAATCAGAACCGGAGCTCTAACATTTTGTTCTGACGCGTTTTCTTCGCGCGAACCGGTTTCCACTTCGCTTGAAAACGCTCTAGCCGCCGCGGAAATCCTGCGGGGTGAAGCCGAGGTCGAGCACCTTCCACTCTTTGTATTTCTCGACCGGCAGCATGGTGTAGGGCTGACACGCGGTCAGCGCGTCGATCGCGCCCTTCATCAGCGCCGGGCCTTTCGCCGAGGCGCTGGCCTCGATCAGCACCGGCTCCTGCGCCAGCCGGCCGTCGGGCTGCAGCGCCACCCGCAGCACGATTTTGACATTGTCGGACGGCGCCACCGACGCCGGCAGCGCCGCGCACGACTTCAAGCGCCGCCGCAGCGCCGCGACTGCTTCGGCGCTGATATCGGCGACGGTCTCCGCCGGGGCGTCGAAGGTGGGGTCGGCGGGAAGCCCGAGCGCTACGGAATATCGCACCGTGATGTCCGGCTCCTGCGGAATCGCCGGCGGAAACGGCGCCGGCTGCTGCGCCTGGGGCGCGGACGTCGGAGCGGGAGAGGCGGCCGGTGTCGGTTGCGGGGGCGCAGCTTCGGGTTTCGCCGGCTCGGGCTTGAGGTCGGGCTTGGGTGCTTCGGCCTTTTGCTGCTTCGGTTCAGGCTTCACGGGCTCGGGCTTGAGCGGCGGCTGTGGCGCGGCCGGTTCCGGCGGCGGCGCGGCCGGCTTGGTCTCTGACTCCGGCTTGATCTCAGGCAGATCGAGCGCGGGCTTGGTTTCAGGTTTGGGCTCCGGCAGCGGCGGCGGCGGGGCCTCGTCGGCGGTCACCACCTCGACCTCGATGCGCTGCTCCGGAACGTCGGCGAACGGCCGCACTTCGGCGAGCAGCAGCACGATGCCGACCAGCCCGAGATGAGCCAGGACGGACACGGCAATGCCGGCGCGGATCTGGAAGCGAGACGTCATGGAACCGGGAGCGAGGGGATTGACCAAGCGAGCCCGCAACATAGCGCGCCATCCCGCCGGAGGGACCCGTTATCTTGGTCGCAGGACGCACCCGCTGGCGACCCGTCGGGCGCGCCATGCCTGCCGTGATCCCGAGGCGCCGCCGCGTAGCGGCGGCCTCGAAGGATGGCCCCGGCTAGGCGTGGCGGTCATCCTTCGAGCTTCGAGGCGCGCCGAAGCCGGCGCGCGCCTCAACATGACGGCTCCGCGCAGGCGCTCCGGATGATGTCCGTTCACGCGGTCGTCGCTTCCTTCTTCGGCCAGTAGCGATCCTTGAGGTGTCGCTTGACCAGCTTGCCGGTCGGCGTGCGCGGCAGTTCGGCTTCGAAATCGATCGAGCGCGGGCACTTGATCGCCGACAAATGCTCGCGGCAGAAGCCGATCAGCTTCGCCTCCAGCTCCTTGCCCGGCTTGACGCCGTCGCGCGTCTGCACCACGGCCTTGACCTCTTCGCCCATCTCCTCGTTCGGCACGCCGAACACCGCGACGTCGGCGACGTCGGGATGCGTCAGCAGCACGTCCTCGGTTTCCTGCGGATAGATGTTCACGCCGCCGGAGATGATCATGTAGCTCTTGCGGTCGGTGAGATAGAGGAAGCCCTCGGCGTCGAGATAGCCGACATCGCCGAGCGTCGACCAGCCTTTCGCGTTATAGGCGCGCTTGGTCTTGTCCGGATCGTTGTGATAGCTGAACGCCGGCGCGTCGGCGAAATACACCGTGCCGATCTCGCCGGTCGGCATCTCCTCGCCGGCGTCGTCGAGAATCTTGATGATGCCGACCACCGCCTTGCCGACCGTGCCGCGATGCGTCAGCCATTGCTGCGAGGTCGACACCGTGACGCCGTTGCCCTCGGAGCCGGCGTAGTACTCGATCAGGATCGGGCCCCACCATTCGATCATCTTCGCCTTGACGTCGACCGGGCAGGGCGCGGCGGCATGGATCGCGCCCTTCAGCGTCGACACGTCGTAGCGCGCGCGGATGTCGTCGGGCAGCTTCAGCATTCGCACGAACATCGTCGGCACCAGCTGCGACTGCGTCACCTTGTACTTCTCGACCAGCGCCAGAAACTGCTCGGCGTCGAAATTCTCCATGATCACCGAGGTGCCGCCGAGCGTGGTGGCCATCATGTTGAAGCGTAAGGGAGCGGCGTGATACAGCGGCGCCGGCGACAGATAGATGCTGTCCTGATTCATACCGCACATCCGCTCGCACAGCAGCCTGAGGAACGGGCTCGGCACGTCGATGGCGTTGCCTTCGAACTCGCGCTTGATGCCCTTGGGGCGTCCGGTCGTGCCGGACGAGTACAGCATGTCGTAGCCGGCGACCTCGTCGGCGATCGGCGTCACCGGCTGCGCGCCGGCCTCCTTGTCCCAGGAGCGGAAGCCCGGAGCCGGCTCGTCGATCATGAAGAATTCGACGCCGGGCAGGGCGCCGAGCAACGGCGCGATCGAATCGGCGCCTTGCGGCGAGGTGATCACGACTTTGGCGCCGCAATCCTGCACGATATAGGCGATCTCGTCCTTCTTCAGATAGCGGCTGATCGCGGTGTAGTAGAGCCCGGCGCGCTGCGCCGCCCAGCAGATCTCCATGAACGCCAGCCGATTTTCCATCAGCAGCGCGACGTGGTCTCCGGCCTTGAGCCCGAGCGCGCGGAACATCTGCGCACCCTGGTTCGACAGCTCGTCCAGCTCGCGATAGGTGATCGCCTTGCCGGTGCCGGCCATCTGATAGGCGATCTTGTCGGGCTGGGTGCGGGCGTGGATCGACGGATGGGTCATGGCCAGGTCCTCGGAGGTGATGCGGCGGATTGCGTCCGCTCTGATGAATTCAGTTGTCTTGTGCCCCGGATGCTGCGCAGCGCGCCGCACTTGCGGCGTGGTGCGCTGCTGATCCGGGACACAGATACTCAGTCGGTGCCGCCCGTGCGGCCTTGCGGCTTACAACCGCTCGACGATGGTGACGTTGGCCATGCCGCCGCCTTCGCACATTGTCTGCAGGCCGTAGCGCTTGCCGGATTGCTGCAGAGCGTGGACCAGCGTGGTCATCAGCTTGGTGCCGGAGCCGCCGAGCGGATGCCCGAGCGCGATCGCGCCGCCATTGACGTTGAGCCGGGCCGGATCGGCGCCGGTCGACTTCAGCCACGCGGTCGGGATCGAGGCGAACGCCTCATTGACCTCGAACAGATCGATGTCGTCGATCTTCATGCCGGCCTTCTTCAGCGCGCGTTCGGTCGCCGGCAGCGGCGCTTCCAGCATGATCACCGGGTCGCCGCCCATCATCGTCATGTGATGGATCCGCGCCAGCGGCTTGACGCCGAGCTGCTTCAGGCCGTTCTCGTTGACCACCACGACGCCGGAAGCGCCGTCGCAGATCTGGCTCGCGGTCGCCGCCGTCAGCCGGCCGCCGTTCTCGTTGATCAGCTTGACGCCCTTGATGCCGTCGAGCGTCACGTCGAAGCGGATGCCTTCATCGATATGGTGGGTGTCGGTCGAGCCGTCGGCGCGGGTGATCGTGAGCGGCACGATCTCGTCCTTGAACTTGCCGGCCTGGGTCGCCGCGATCGCGCGCTGGTGGCTCTGATAGGCGTATTCGTCGAGCTGGTCCTTCGACAGATCGTATTTGTGCGCCACCATCTCGGCGCCGGTGAACTGGTTGAACTGGATGTTCGGGTAGCGCTGCTCCATGTTCGGGCTCTTGTAGCTGCCGAGCCCCGCCTTGGCGGCGAGAATGCTCGGCGTGCCCATCGGCACCCGCGTCATGCTCTCGACGCCGGCGGCGATCACGATGTCCATCGAGCCCGACATCACCGCCTGTGCGGCAAAATGCAGCGCCTGCTGCGACGAGCCGCACTGCCGGTCGATCGAGGTGGCGGGAACGCTCTCCGGCAGCTTCGACGCCAGCACCGCGTTGCGGGCGATGTTGACCGCCTGTTCGCCGGCCTGGCCGACGCAACCCATGATGACGTCCTCGATCTGGTCCGGCGCCGCGCCGGAGCGCTCGACCAGCGCATTCAGCACGGAAGCTGCGAGATCGGCCGGATGCCAGCCGGCGAGGCGGCCTCCCTTGCGGCCACCGGCGGTGCGTGCGGCGGCGACGATATAGGCCTCGGCCATGCGTTTCTTCTCCCTGATGCGTGTTGTTTGGCGGGGCTGACAGGGCGCGATTTAATGGGTGGGGACGGATTTAGTCAATCAATCAATTAACGCTTGAGCCGGCGCTCGCGATGGGCTAATTGCGACATCCATGGCAGCGCATCCGATCCCAGCTCTGGCGACCAGAATACCGGCGGTGAAGAATTCCACCGCCGACAAGCTGTTGGTCGCGGCCGGCGAATTGATGATCGAGCGCAACTCGGTCGAAATCTCGCTGTCGGACATCGCGCACAAATCCGGCGTCAACGCCGCGCTGGTGAAATATCATTTCGGCAACAAGGACGGCCTGCTGCTCGCGCTGCTGGCGCGCGACGCCGCCAACGAGATGACCAATCTCGATTATCTGCTGGCGCAGCCGCTGGCGCCGAGCATCAAGATGAAGCTGCACATCGCCGGCATCATCAAGGCCTACTACCAGTTCCCCTATATGAACCGGCTGATCCACTATCTGCTGCACGGCCAAAATCGCGACGCCGCAGACGAGGTCACCAAGTTCTTCGTCGGTCCCTTGCTCGACTTCCATCGCCGGCTGCTCGCCGAAGGCGTCGCCGCCGGCGAATTCCGCAACGTCGATCCGGTGTTCTTCTACACGACGCTGATCGGTGCCTGCGATCATCTGTTCTTCGGACGGCAGACCATGACGCGCGCGGCCGGCGTCGGTCCTGTCACCGACGAGGTCTGCCGCGCCTATATCGGCCACGTCGAACAGATCATCCTCGGCGGCCTGTTGCTGCGGTTAAGCGACTCGAAGTCGCAGCCGCAGCAGGCCATCGCCGGATAACGAGCTAACAACAAGAAGAAACGACCCCAAGCAACTGAGAGACTTTCAATCAAGACCCGGGACACGCCAAAGAGAATCCGAACAACAACAAAAACGCCCAAGGATCAGCTCACGGAAACTGCCCGGAAGAGGCAGGCGGAATGGAGCTGCAGGCACCCCCGGGACATCGTTTGAAACTGTTTCGACAATACCAAGAAAACAATCAGGAAACGCCCAAATCCTTCGCGACGCGCCCTGCGGATGCTCCTCAGGATGACGGATAAGAACCATGACGCGCCTCGTGTGTGAGTGCGTCCGGCAGACGACGATCGGGGAAACGCCCAAGGGGCCGTTGAACAAACAGGCGCAAAAGCGCAAGAAGAACACGACGAAGGATCCGTTCGAGGTCCGTTGAAAAGTTCAGGAAACGCCCAGGGTCCGGCTACGCAGGTTCCGCTTCCAACAAAAGCTTCAGGAAGCGCCCAAGGAAAGGGAAGTTACGATGCAGTTGAAAGACGTCTCCGTTCTCATCACCGGCGGAGGGTCGGGGCTCGGCGCCGCGACAGCGCAAGCGATGGCCGCCAAGGGCGCCAAGGTCGCAGTGCTCGACATGAACAAGGACAACGCCGAGAAGGTCGCTGCTGAAATCGGCGGCGTCGCCTGCGTCGGCGACGTGTCGCAGGAGGCCCCGGTCAAGGAAGCGATCGCCAAGGCCGAAGCCGCGCACGGCATCGTTCGCGTGCTGGTGAACTGCGCGGGCATCGGCGGCGCGGTGAAGACCGTCGGCAAGCAGGGCGCCTATCCGCTCGATCATTTCTCGCGCATCATCAACGTCAACCTGATCGGCAGCTTCAACTGCATCCGGCTCGTCGCCGAGCGGATGCAGAGCGCGCCGACCATCGGCGAAGAGCGCGGCGTCTGCATCAACACCGCGTCGGTCGCGGCGTTCGACGGCCAGATCGGCCAGGCGGCGTATTCGGCGTCGAAGGGCGGCATCGTCGGCATGACCCTGCCGGTGGCGCGCGACCTCGCGTCGCTGAACATCCGCGTCATGACCATCGCGCCGGGCCTGTTCCTGACGCCGCTGCTGATGGGTCTGTCGGAAGAAGCGCGCAAGAGCCTCGGCGCCCAGGTGCCGCATCCGGCGCGTCTCGGCGATCCGTCCGAATACGCTTCGCTCGCGGTGCAGATCGTCGAGAACCCGATGCTGAACGGCGAGACCATCCGTCTCGACGGCGCTATCCGCATGGCGCCGCGCTAGCACTGACTTGATCCTCTCCCCTTGTGGGAGAGGGTGGCAGCCGAAGGCTGCCGGGTGAGGGTGGCGAGTCCGGACCCCTCACCGGGCAGCACGCGCCGCCGATGCAATCCTGCCCTCTCCCACAAGGGGAGAGGGCGCACGAACGACCGCGGAGAACTGCGGGACAAGAACAATAATCCGGGAGTGAGCGCGTGACCGAGGTCCTGCTGGTCGACCATGCCGATGGCGTCGATTGGGTCACGCTCAATCGCCCCGACAGTCTGAACGCGCTCGACCCCGAACTGATCGACGCGCTGAACGCCTATTTCGGCCAGTTGCAGCGCAACCGCGACACCCGTGTGGTGGTGCTGAAGGGCGCCGGCCGCGCGTTCTGCGCCGGCCTCGATCTCAAACAGGCGATGGCCCGCCGCGGCGAACGACAGGAGCCGCCGGGCGTCACTGAATCGCTGGATTCGCAGCGGCGGATCGCCGACATCGTGATGCTGATGCGGCGCTGTCCGCAGCCGATCATCGCGCTGGTCCACGGCGCCGCCGCCGGCGGCGGCTTCGCGCTGGCGCTCGCCAGCGACATTCGCATCGCCGGCCGCAGCGCGCGGATGAACTGCGCCTTCATCAAGCTCGGGCTCGGCGGTTGCGACATCGGCACCAGCTACTTCTTGCCGCGCCTCGTCGGCGTCTCGGTCGCCTCCGAACTGATCCTCACCGGCCGATTCATCGAAGCCGAACGCGCGCTGATGACCGGCCTCGTGTCGGAATTGGTCGAGGACGATCAGCTCGAGGCCGCCGCGCAGCCTTATGTCGATGCGATGCTGGCGGCGTCGCCGGTCGGCCTGCGGCTGTCGAAGGAATGTCTCAACATGGCGGTCGATGCCGGATCGATCGAATCCGTGATCGCCATGGAAGATCGCAATCAGGTGCTGTGCTCGCGCTCGGAGGATTTCGACGAGGGCATCAGCGCCTTTCTGGAAAAGCGCAAGCCGGTCTATGTTCGGCGCTGACTGCTCGACGACGACCAACGCGGCCCGGCAAGAGGCCAGCACAATGGGAGACGCCACCATGACTTCAAGCGCAGCCGCAGTGCTGACCAAGCCGGCCTTCCGCAAGGTCAATTGGTTGCCGCGCGAGATCGAGGTCGATCGCCGCGCCGACGGCGTCGTCGTGATGAAGTCGCGGTTTCCGCTGAACGACCACGATCCGCATCTGCCGATGGCGCTGGCGAAATGGGCCAGGCAGCGCCCCGATCACATCTGGCTGGCGCAGCGCGCGGGCCCGGAACGGCAGTGGCGCAAAGTGTCCTACGCCGAGGCCAAGCGCACCGTCGACGGGCTGACGCAGGCGCTGCTCGATCTGAAGCTGCCCGAAGGCCGCCCGGTCGCGATCCTGTCCGGCAATTCGATCGAACACGCGCTGATGATGATGGCAGCGATGCAGGCGCGGATTCCGACCGCGCCGGTGTCGCCGGCCTATTCGCTGATGAGCCACGATCATCAGAAACTGAAATATCTATTCGACCTGGTGAAGCCGGCGGTGGTGCTGGTGCAGGACGGCGCCGCCTTCACCAAGGCGCTGCACGCGCTCGATCTGTCCGGCGTCAGGGTGGTGCATGTCGGCAACCCCGCCGACGGCATCGCCAGCGTGGCGTTCGCCGACATGGCGGCGACGCCGGTGACCGACGCCGTCGAACAATCGATCGCGCAGATCACGCCCGACACCGTCGGCAAGTTGCTGTTCACCTCCGGCTCGACCGGAATGCCGAAGGCGGTGATCAACACCCAGCGGATGATGTGCGCCAACGCCGCGATGATGCTGCAGGTGCGGCCGCGCGATCCCAACGGGCCGCTGCCGGTCAATCTCGACTGGATGCCGTGGAATCATACGATGGGCGGCAACGCCTCGTTCAATCCGCTGCTGATCGAAGGCGGCACGATGTATATCGACGACGGCCGGCCGATGCCGGGCCTGATCGAGGAGACGCTGCGCAATCTGCGCGAGATTTCGCCGACCTACTACGCGAACGTGCCGGCGGGCTACGCCGCGCTGGCCTCCGCGATGGAGAAGGACGACGCGCTGTGCCGTTCGTTCTTCAAGAATCTCGCGCTGATGGCCTATGGCGGCGCGCGGCTGCCGGACGATCTGTACGAGCGGATGCAGGCGCTGGCGGTGCGCGCCACCGGCGAGCGGCTGGTGTTCTACACCGGCTGGGGCTCGACCGAGACCGCGCCGACCTCGACCGGCACCTATTGGGACACCGAGCGCGTCGGCCTGATCGGCCTGCCGTTCCCGGGCGTCGAGCTGAAGATGCTGCCGATCGGCGACAAATACGAACTGCGGCTGCGCGGCGTCAATGTGATGCCGGGCTACTACGGCCGGCCCGATCTGACCGAAGCCGCGTTCGACGAGGAGGGCTTCTACAAGATCGGCGACGCCGGCGTGTTCGTCGATCCGCAGGACCCGGTGAAGGGCATCATCTTCGCCGGCCGCGTCGTCGAGGACTTCAAGCTGATGACCGGCACCTTCGTGCATGTCGGCTCGCTGCGCACCGACGCGATCGCCGCCGCCACGCCGGTGGTTCACGATGCGCTGGTCGCCGGGCAGGACCGCGCCTTCATCGGCCTTCTGGCGTGGCCCAATCTGCACGCCTGCCGCCAGATCGTCGGCAATCCGGACGCGACCTATGAAGACGTGGTGAAGCATCCCGCGGTGCTCGCGGCGCTGAAGGCGGGCCTCGAGAAGCACAATGCCGAGGTGCGTGGCGTGAGTTCGATGCGGATCGCCCGCGCGATGCTGATGAGCGAGCCGCCGTCGATCGACGGCAACGAACTCACCGACAAGGGCTACATCAACCAGCGCGCCGGCCTGGAGCGCCGCGCCGCACTGGTCGAGCGGCTCTACGCCCAGCATCCGGATCCGGATGTGATGGTGCTGCAGTGACGATGCACAAACACACTCTCCGTCATTCCGGGGCGCGCGCAGCGCGACCCCGGAATCTCGACGTGCCGGCTTCAGATTCCGGGTTCGCACGCAGCTTCGCTGCGCGCGCCCCGGAATGACAATCTCGAACAACTAACAACAACGAGACCACGCCCATGAATTTCGATTTCTCCGACGACCAGAAGCAACTGCGTGATCAGGCGAGGCGGTTTCTCGCCGAGAAGTGCTCGCCGAAGGCGGTGCGCGCCGTGCTCGAAGGCAAGGCGGATTACGACCGCGAGCTGTGGAAGGGCCTCGCCGAAATGGGATTTCTCGGCGTCGCGATCCCCGAGGAGTTCGGCGGCGCGGGCGCCGGCCATCTCGAACTCTGCGTGATCGCCGAAGAACTCGGCCGCGTGCTGGCGCCGGTGCCGTTCGCCTCGACCGTGTATCTCGCCGCCGAAGCGCTGCTGATCGCGGGCTCCGACGAGCAGAAGCAGACATGGTTGCCGAAGATTTCCTCGGGCGAGGCGATCGGCACGCTGGCGCTGTTCGAAGGCGCCGGCAATCCGTCGCCGCAGGCGATCAAGGTCGCCGCCAATGGCGGCACGATCAGCGGCGTCAAGAAGCCGGTCGCCGACGGCGCGATCGCGGATTTTGCGATCGTCGCAGCGCGCACCGGGACCAGCGGGCGTGAGACCGACATCTCGCTGTTCCTGGTCGATCTCAAGGCCGGCGGCGTCGACGCCAAGGCGCTTTCGAGCGTCGATCCGTCGCGGCAGCAGGCCGAACTCACCTTCAACGGGGCCAAGGCCGAGCCGCTCGGCGCCGCCAATGAAGGCTGGAGCATTCTGTCGCGCGTGCTCGACCGCGCCGCGGTGCTGATCGCGTTCGAACAGGTCGGCGGCTCCGACCGCGCGCTGGAGATGGGCCGCGACTACGCGCTCGACCGCATCGCCTTCGGACGGCCGATCGGCTCGTTCCAGGCCGTCAAGCACATCCTCGCCGACATGTACGTCTCGGCGACGCTGGCGCGTTCGAATTGCTATTACGGCGCCTGGGCGCTTTCGACCGACGCCGCCGAACTGTCCGAGGCCGCCGCCGCGGCGCGGATCAGCGCCACGCAGGCGTTCCAGCATTGCTCCAAGCAGAACATCCAGGTCCATGGCGGCATGGGCTTCACCTGGGAGTTCGACTGCCATCTGTACTATCGCCGCTCCAACGCGCTGGCGCTGGCGCTCGGCAGCCAGTCGTACTGGGAAGATCAACTGATCGACCGGATGCGCCAGAAGAACGCGGCGTGAGGGGCGCAAGATGAATTTCGACGACACCCCGCAGGAAGCCGAGTTTCGCGCTCAGGCGCGGGCCTGGATCGACGCCAACGCGCCGAAGCAATACGAGGCCGAACTCAAGAAGGCCTCGCTCGGCCGCGTCCAGCTCAAGGGCGCCAATATCCTCGACGTCGCCAAGGCGTGGCAGAAGAAGAAAGCCGAGGCCGGCTGGGCGGTGCCGCACTGGCCGAAGGAGTATGGCGGCCGCGGCGCGACGCCGATCGAGCGCGTGATCTGGCAGCAGGAAGAGGGTGCGTTCGGCAAGCTCACCGCGATGTTCATCATCGGCCAGGGTATGTGCGGACCGACGATGATGGCCTACGCCTCGGAACAGCAGAAGCGGCACTATCTGCCGCCGCTCGGCTCCGGCGAGACGGTGTGGTGCCAGCTGTTCTCCGAACCCGCCGGCGGCTCCGACGTCGCGGGGCTGCGCACGCGGGCGGAGAAGGACGGCGACGACTGGGTGATCAACGGTCAGAAGATCTGGACCTCGGGCGCGCATTATTCGGACTACGGCATCCTGATCACACGCACCGATCCGACTGTGCCCAAGCACAAGGGCCTGACGATGTTCTTCCTCGACATGAAGAGCAAGGGCGTCGAGATCAAGCCGATCAAGCAGGCCAACGGCAATTCCGACTTCAACGAAGTGTACTTCACCGACGTGCGGATTCCGGACAGCCAGCGGCTCGGCGCCGTCGGCGACGGCTGGAACGTGTCGCTGACCACGCTGATGAACGAGCGGATGTCGATCGGCGCCAATGTGGCGACCGGCTTTCCCGAATTGTTCGAGTATTGCAATTCGCTGACGCTCGATGGCGCGCCGGCGCTCGACGATCGCGCCGTGCGCTCGAAGCTCGCGAACTGGGCGGTACGCGCGAGCGGGCTGAAATACACCTCGTTCCGTGCGATCTCGGCGCTGTCGAAGGGCGAGCGGCCGGGGCCGGAGAATTCGATCGGCAAGCTGGTCGCAGGCAGCATGATCCAGGACGTCGCGACCTACGCGCTCGATCTGCAGGGCGCGAGCGGCGTGCTGAGCGGGCCGCAGGATGCGGAGGTCGCCGGCAAGTTCCAGGCGATGCTGCTGCGTTCCCCCGCGACCCGCGTCGAAGGCGGCACCGACGAGATCCTGCGCAACATCATCGCCGAGCGCGTACTTGGCCTGCCGGGCGACATCCGTGTCGACAAGGACGTGCCGTTCAACCAGATCCCGACGCGAGGGCGGGCTTAGTATCACGTGTCCCGGACGCGGTGCGGCATTCTTCATGCCGCTCCGCAGATCCGGGACCCCGGTTGGGCGCCGAAGAAGACACCGGGGCCCCGGATCAGCAGCGCACCACGCCGCAAGGGCGGCGCGCTGCGCAGCGTCCGGGGCACGGATACAAAGTCATACGAACGAGACGAGAGGCTGACATGAATTTCGACGACACCCCGCAGGAAGCCGACTTCCGCGCCAGGGCGCGGGCATGGATCGACGCCAATGCGCCGAAGGAGTTCGAGCAGGAGCTGACGAAGTCCGGCCTCGGCCGCATCAGCCTGAAGAACGCCGACATCGTCGAGGTCGGCAAGGCGTGGCAGAAGAAGAAGGCCGAGGGCGGCTGGGCCTGCCTGACCTGGCCGAAGGATTATGGCGGGCGCGGCGCGACGCCGATCGAAAAGGTGATCTGGCAGCAGGAAGAGGGCGTCTACGGCAAGCTGACGCAGCCGTTCCAGATCGGCGAGGGCATGTGCGGCCCGACCGTGATGGCCTATGGCGGCGAGGACGACAAGCGCCGCTATCTGCCGAAGCTCGCTTCCGGCGAGAACATCTGGTGCCAGCTGTTCTCCGAGCCCGCCGGCGGCTCCGACGTCGCGGGGCTGCGCACCCGCGCGGAGAAGGACGGCGACGACTGGATCATCAACGGCCAGAAAATCTGGACCTCCGGCGCGCATTATTCCGACTACGGCCTGCTGATCACCCGCACCGACCCCAACGTGCCCAAGCACAAGGGCCTCACCATGTTCTTCCTCGACATGAAGAGCGAGGGCGTCGAGGTGAAGCCGATCAAGCAGGCCAACGGGATGCAGGAATTCAACGAGGTGTTTTTCACCAATGTGCGGATTCCGGACAGCCAGCGCCTCGGCGCCGTCGGCGATGGCTGGAACGTGTCGCTGACCACGCTGATGAACGAGCGGATGTCGATCGGCGCGCGGCTCGCCACCGGCTTTCCGGAGATCTTCGCATTCTGCAACGATTACGTCACCGCCGATGGCCCGGCGATCGACGACCCCGCGGTGCGTTCGAAGCTGGCGAACTGGGCGGTGAAGGCGAGCGGGCTGAAATACACCTCGTATCGATCGATCTCGGCGCTGTCGAAAGGCGATCGGCCGGGCCCCGAAAACTCGATCGGCAAGCTGGTTGCGGGGCCGATGCTGCAGGACATCGCCGCGTTCGCGATGGAGCTCGAAGGCGCCGCCGGGGTGTTCAGCGATCCGGCTGAAGCCGAGGCCGGCGGCAGCTTCCAGGCGATGCTGCTGGGCGCGCCGGCGATGCGCATCGCGGGCGGCACCGATGAGATCCTGCGCAACATCATCGCCGAACGCGTGCTGGGCCTTCCGGGCGACATCCGTGTCGACAAGGATCTGCCGTTCAACAAGATCCCGACCAAGGGGCGGTGACGGCGATCATCAACCACGGGCCGTCATTCCGGGGCGCGAGCAAAGCTCGCGAACCCGGAATCCCGAAGTTATTCGATTGCCGGCGCCGCAGTGTGCGTTTCAGATTCCGGGTTCGCTCACTGCCGTGAGCGCCCCGGAATGACGACCATCGAGCAATGAGGCCACTATGACCGACGCTGCCGCGACCACTGCCCCGATCGATGTGCTCGAAGAGCTGATGGCCGCGCGCTATTCGTGTCGGGCGTTCAGGCCCGATCCGGTGCCGCGCGAGACCATCGACCGGATGCTCGCCGCCGCGCAGAAGACGGCGTCGTGGTGCAACAGCCAGCCCTGGCAGGTGCTGATCACGTCCGGCGAGGCGACCCGAAAGTTTCGCGACGTGATCTACAACGTCGCCGCGAGCGGCGCGCCGGCGAGCGGGGATTTCGAATTCCCGCGCGAGTATCGCGGCGTGTATCTCGAGCGCCGCCGCGAGAGCGGCTTCCAGCTCTACAACACGCTCGGGATCGCCAAGGGCGACAAGATGGCCTACGCCAAACAGGCGCTGGAGAATTTCAACTTCTTCGGCGCGCCGCATGTCGCGATCATCACCACCGACGAGGCGCTCGGCGTCTACGGCGCGATCGACTGCGGCGGCTACGTCACCTCCTTGATGCTGGCGGCGCAGGCGCTCGGCCTCGCCACCGTCCCGCAGGCGGCGCTGGCGTTCCATTCGGGCGTCGTGCGCAAGCATTTCGGGCTCGGCGACGACCGCCGCGTGGTGTGCGGCATCTCGTTCGGCTACGCCGACCGCGAGCACAAAGCCAACAGCTACCGCACCAGCCGCGCCGCGCTCGGGGATGTCGCGACGTTCGTGGAGCAGTAGCCAGGGCGACGAGCCGCTTTAAGCCTTAAAACTTCGGCGTGCGTTTCTCCGCGAAGGCGGCGATGCCTTCCTTGATTTCGGCGCCGCGCATCGAGGCGCGGGCGCGAGCGTCGGCGGCCGGCTCGTCGAGCGCCTGGCGGGCGAATTCGTTGATGGCGCGCTTCATGCCGGCCACCGCATTCGGCGCGTTGCCGGCGAGGGTCGCGGCCAGCGCGTCGACCTCGCGGTCGAGCCGTTCCATCGGCGCCATCGCGGTCAAGTAACCGATCCGCAGCATCTCGGCGGCGTCGAGCCGCTGCCCGGTCAGGAACAGCGTCTTGGCGTTGTTGACGCCGAGCCGCGTGACGTAACGCTTGATGCCCGACGGGTAGTAATGCAGCCCGAGCCGCGCCGCCGGCATGAACATCTCGGCGGTGTCGACGCCGATGCGGAAATCGCAGGCCAGCGCCAGATCGGTCGAACCGCCATAGACGCCGCCGTTCAACCGGCAGATCGTCGGCACCCGCAGATTCTCGAGCCGGTCGGCGACGACTTCGAAGGCCGCGCCCGAGGACTCGCCCTCGACCTCGCTGGCGGCGCGCTCGGCGACCTTGCCGAGGTCGAAGCCCGCCGAAAACGCCCGGCCGGTGCCGGTCAGGACCAGCACGCGCACCGAGGCGTCGCTCTCGATCTGCGCGAAATGCTCGAGCAGCGCCTCGAGGTCGTCCGGCTGCAGCCGGTTGAGGTGCTCCGGCCGGTTCAGCCGGATGGTGGCGCGCGGGCCCTCGATGGTGAGAACCGGCGTGCTCATGCTGTCCGTGTCCGACATGGTGTTGATCTCCAGAAAAGCTGTGGGCGTGGGAAGAGGCGTGAGGGCCGAACGAGACGTCTCCGAGGCCGGTCTGCGGCGCGGGAGTCCGGCCCGCGGTGGGTTGCGATCGGGCGCGCAAACTGCCTGCGCCGGCCCCGGCCGTCAATCGCCGCGCAGCCGCGCGGACGCGCCGCGGGGCCGGTGGCGTTCCCTGCGCCGGATTGTTTATAATCCGGTTTGCATCAACGTGTATTCCAGGCGCCACGCGGCGGCGCGATCACCGCCACGCCGCGGGTGTTCGCTGCGCATTTCGGCGTCACGATCCGTTTCTCGAGACAGGTTGGCCCCATGGATATGTCTCACATCGCTCAGCATGCCGGCACCGCGGGCAGCCTGTTCGCGACGATCTTCGTGGTCGCGACCTATACGATGCGGACGATGATCCCGCTGCGGGTGTTCGGGATGCTGACCAATCTGCTGATGATCGCGGTGTCGATCCCGACCCACAACTATCCGACGTTGGCGCTGCACGCCGTGCTGCTGCCGCTCAACGCCTATCGGCTGCACCAGATGCTGCAGCTCGTGCGCGACGTCAAGAAGTCGGTCAACAGCGATCTGTCGATGGAATGGCTGAAGCCATTCATGACCGAGCGCAAATGCGAGGCCGGGGAGGAGCTGTTCTACAAGGACGAGAAGGCCGAGCACATGTTCTACATCGTCAGCGGCCGCTTCCGCCTGGTCGAATCCGGCATCGAGCTTCCGGTCGGCGCAATCGTCGGCGAGCTCGGGATGCTGTCGCCGTCGAACACCCGGACGCAGACGCTGGAATGCGTCGAATCCGGCGTCGTCCTCAGCGTCAGCTATCGGCAGGTCGAGGAGCTTTACGTCCAGAACCCGGAGTTCGGCTTCTACTTCCTGCGGCTCGCCAGCGCGCGGCTGTTCCAGAATATCGAGGTGCTCGAAGCGCGGCTGGCGCAGGCCCATGTCCCGGTGCCGGCGCAGGTCGCGAGCGATACAGCGTAACCCGCGACGAGGGCAGGGCGGTGACAGGCTATCTCGACGCAATGCGCTCCACGCTCGCCGAAATCATCGGCGAGCGTGACCGCGTCGTCGCGCTGGCCCTGCCGGACAATCTGTCGCCGGCGGTGGCGCCGGTGGTGAGCGACGCCGTGGAGCAGCTGATCGCCTTTCAGGGCCGGCGCTACGCGCGGCTGTATCTCGACCGCATCGGCCGCTTCGCGCATCGCCGCGATGTCGGCGACGCGCTGCTGATCGAGATCGCGCAGCTGCTGGCGATGCGGATGGCCTATGAGGACCCGATCCGGATCGCGCAACTCGCGCTGGCCGAGGCGGCGATCGGGCCGGACGGCGTGGCGACCAACCGGGTCGACCGCAAATGCCGTTTTCGCATCGACGAGCTGGTGTCGGCGCTACCGATCGTGGTGGCCGATCCGATGCTCGACGTCATCGGCGCTCTCGGCTGGCAGCGCCTGCCGGTGAAGATGCGCTTCAACGCGACCGGCTGGCTCGGCATTCGAAGGCTGCGGATCGAGTCGTGGTTGCGGCGCTGGCGGATGCTGTCGATCCGTTATGCCAAAGAGCGGATCTGGGTCGAGCGCTGGCTGCACATGATCGACCGCTGCCTCGCGAAACGGCCGGAGGCGGTCTGGACCATCGTGCAGAGCGCCACCATGATCCGCGGCTATGGCGACCCGTATCTCTACGGCATGGCGAATTGGACGCTGATCATCGACAGCCTGGTCAAGCCGGTGTTCGCCGGCGCGCTGACGCTTCCCGATCTGTCCGCGGCGATCGCCGAAGCGCGGACGGCGGCGCTGCCCGACCGCCGGCAGACCGCGCTGAAAAGCGCCATCGCGGCGATCCGCACCCGCGCCAGCGCCGGCACGGTGCCGGCCTCCGCAATGCCGTGAGGCGATCGCGTTTTCGAGCGATGTGGATCCCGGGTCGCGTGAAGACAACGCGCCGGACCAAGTAACCGGGCCTCCTGTCTGATTTGATCGGAACCGGACTTGCTCCAGGTTGGATACCGGGAAAGGGGTCAAGTGGTCGAGCATTCGCCCGGCGGTTTCCCCCACGTGCATTCCGGAACCAGAAATGTCATAATGGGACCGCTGGTCAGTCCCTGACCTGTTGCGATGCTCAGCGCTCGCACGGAACATCCGCACGAAAGACAACGGCGTCCACCGTCTGTTCATGTCGTGATGGACCCGTCGGGCCCAGGCAAAGGGCGTGAGTTTGATCCTTCCCCAATTGTCGTCGGCGGTCTCCGTTGGTGCGCTCACCGGATGGATGCTCGTGCTCACGCTGAAGCACGTGTTCGCCGATTTCTATCTGCAGAACGCCTGGATGGCGATCGGCAAGGACAAGAAGACCGGCTGGGCGTTGCCGCTGTTCGCGCATTGCGCGGTGCATCTGGTGCTGACCACCGCGATAATGCTGATCCTCGCGCCGCGTTTCTGGTTCATCGGGCTGATCGACTGCGCCATCCATCTGGCGATCGATCGCGCCAAGGGATTTTCCGTTGCGACGTTCAACATCACCTCGGAAAGCCGCTGGTTCTGGTGGCTGATCGGCACCGATCAGGCGTTGCACCATCTCACCAGCTTCGCCCTTGCGGTCGTGCTCGCCGCCAATCCGTAGCCGATCGCGCCGGTTCCGGCGAATCCACCGGAACCCCGCGGCTGCTGATCGAATAAATCAGGAACGAGGTTCCCGGCGCGGGTCAGGCGCTGATGCGTTCGTCCTTCTCCGCCGAAGGCGCCGCCGAATTGCCGGCGCCCGGCAGATGCGGCGCCAGACGGGCGTTGGCCTTGATCACTTGTTGTTGAAAGGCGATGCCGTCTTCCAGCAGACGCGCCATCGCGCCGCCGAGCCAGTCCTGATACTCGCGGATGCTGTCGAGCGGCGTCGCCGCTTCGCCCATTCGGCGCGCCGTTTCCAACGCCGCATGGGTTCCAATCCGCCGGCGCTCGAACCAGCCATCGGCGAATTCCTTCATGCCGGCGAGGACGGTTTCCTCATTCTCCCAGAATTTGACCCCGACCGGTGCGTAGGTGCCAGCCGCGGGCTGCAACAGGTTCGGGAACAACAACGTCACGGGATCACTCATCTGAAATCTCCGCCGTTACTGATGAACTTCAATTGCCGGATGGTGATTAAAAGGTTACTCCCGATCGCAGCGGCGGAGTGATCAAATCCGAGCGATCCAAAAAAACGTGATCGCAAATCGTTCCATGCGATTCGCGCAAGTCCTTTCGGAGGTATCGGAAGGCATAGTTAAGCTCTCGTTAGCAAATTCGGCCGCATCCTCATTGTCGAAATCGCCTCGGAGAAACGCCGATGTTGTCGAGCCGTGAAAACTTCGAAAATGACCACTGCCCGGTCCGGGACGATCTCCTCGGCGCGATGTATCGCGCCAATGAGAGCGGTCTGCCGGCGCTGGTGGAGAGTGTGTCGTCCGACGTGCGTGCCCAGCTCGCGCTGTTCTGTTATCGCCGCGCCCATCTGCACGCGCTGGCGCTGACGATCGCCGCGAGCTGCGATGAGCGCGATCTGATCCACCATGGCGGTCGGGTCGGTTCCGTGCTGGTCGCGCTGTCGCGCGAATTGGCGGCGCCGCGGCCTCGCCCGCCGGCGCCGACCTACGGGAACCGCAAGGCGATCACACTCTCGACCAAGCCGCTGTCGAGCTTTGCGCCGCTCGATCAGGACGAGGTCGACGACGACGAGATCGCGCCCACGGCGAGCTGATCTGGTGTGCTGATCAGCCGGCCGTCGCCAGCGGCGGCAGATTGTATCTGCGCCGCGCCATGCCGCATTCCGGATCGCCCGGCTGGCACTCACGGCAAACCTCCGGCCGCAGCGCGTAGATCGTGCAGGCGGTCGCTTCGCCGATCGTCCCGCTGAGCGCGCAGCAGCGCTCGCCGTCGCAGCGCATCCCGCTCAGTCGCGCATTGACGAGTTCCGCCGGTATAGCATCGAGCGCTGCGTCTTCCTCCACCGTGAAACGCGGCCAGTTCGCCGAATAGGCGCAACAGGCGCCGCAGCTCTGGCACGGACTCACGGTATCGATCGGGGTCGGGCTGTTCATCGGTTCGCTTTAGCCTGATGCAGCCGCGTGCGAAACAGCGGGTCGACGGATGATGGCGTTTTCGAGCGAAGCGGATCCCGGTTCGCGTTAAAGAAATGCGTGGACCAACCAGTGAGAGATTCGGTTCTGATTCAATCGGGACCGAAAGAGCTTGAGCCGATGACCCGGTCTGGTGCGTTGGCCGCCGCTATCCGACGTCGCGGCTGCTGTCGGCCAAGGTGCGCGCCTTCGTCGATCTCGCCATGGAGACCAGCGACGGGGGGGCTTCGGATGAAGCGCGGCGGCTTGCGAGCGCGCGCGTTTCGGGCCAGTTCAGAACTGCGCGCGCCACGATGAGAAGGAACCATGGCTGATGGCCACAGCCGATCTGTTCGAAGGTGTGTTCGATGGACCGCGACGCGAGGAGATCGCGCCGGGCGCGGCGCTGCTGCACGGCTTTGCCCGCCCGCAGGAGCGCGATCTGATTGGGGCGATCGAGGCCATCGTCGGGCGCGCGCCGTTCCGCCACATGATGACGCCGGGCGGCCACGCCATGAGCGTGGCGATGACGAGTTGCGGCCGCGTCGGCTGGGTCACCGACCGAAGCGGCTATCGCTACGCGACGCATGATCCGCAGGGCGATCGACCGTGGCCGGAAATGCCGTCGGTGCTGCGCGATCTCGCGATCGGTGCGGCGGCGGAAGCGGGCTTCGCCGGTTTCGATCCGGATGCCTGCCTGATCAACCGCTACGCGCCCGGCGCCAGGATGGCGCTGCATCAGGACAGAGACGAGCAGGATTTTTCCGCGCCGATCGTCTCGGTGTCGCTCGGCCTGCCGGCGATCTTCCAGTTCGGCGGGATGGCGCGCAGCGACAAGCCGCGCCGCTTCGAGCTACGCCATGGCGATGTGCTGGTGTGGGGCGGCGAGAGCCGGCTGGTGTATCACGGCGTGCTGGCGTTGAAGGACGGCGACCACGAGCTGCTCGGCCGCCAGCGCATCAATCTGACCTTCCGCAAGGCGCTGTAGGGGCCCGGCTTCCCTGCCGATGGAACTCCGGTCTATGCTGGTTCCCGAAGAGAGGGACGATGGCCGAGCGGGCGATCGATGACGCGGCTGCGCGCGCCGGCGGTGTGAACCGCATTGGCCTCTATATCGCTTTGCTGCAATTGCTGTTCACGCTGTGCTGGACCATTTACGTGGTCTATCTGCCGAAGCTCGCCGCCGAGGTCGGAATCGCGCCCGGGGCGGTGATCCTGATCCTGATGCTCGACCAGGCCATTTTCACCATCGCCGACACCGCGATGGGCATCGCCGCCGACCGGATCACAACGCTCGTCGGTCGGCTCGGCCTGTTCGTCGGCATCGCCGCGGCGTTCTCCTGCGCCGCCTTCGTGGCGCTGCCTTTCGTCGCCACCGTCGGATCGTCGGCGCAGATCGCGTTCATCGCGTTGATCGTGGTGTGGGCGGCGACGTCGTCGGCGCTGCGCGCGCCGCCGTTGACGCTGCTCGGCAAATACGGCGCGCGGCCGTCGCTGCCGTGGCTGTCGGCGCTGACCATGCTCGGATATGGATTGGCCGGGGCCGTGTCGCCCTATCTCGGCGTGGTGCTGAAGAACGTCGACCCGCGGCTGCCGTTCGTGATCTCGAGCGTGGTGCTGCTGATCACGACGCTGGCGTTGTCGAAGGTCGAGCGCGGCGTTGCGACCGCGCAGGCTGCGCCGAAGACGCCTGCGCCGGCCAGAGCGCCGGGCCGCCTGCCGGTGCTGTTCATCGCCGCGATGGTGCTGCTCGCGCTCGGCTATCAGATGCATTTCAGCCTGAACAGCGCGCCGTTCTTTCTGCGCTTCGCCAGGCCCGACGATCTGCAATGGCTGATGCCGGTGTTCTGGATCGGCTTCAACGTCGCGCTGTTTCCGGCGAGCATGGTGGTGAAGCATCGCGGCGGCCTGATCGTGATGGGCGCCGCGGGGCTGCTCGGCGCCTTGGCGGTGGTCGGCGCGGAATATGCCGGCAATCTGAACGTGCTGATTGCGGCGCAATTCCTCGCCGGCGCGGCGTGGGGCTGCATGCTGATGAGCGCAGTGTCGGCGGCGCTCGCGATCGGACAGACCGGCGCCGAGGGCAGGCTCACCGGGCTGGTGTTCTCGGCGCTGGCGCTCGCCACCTTCGCGCGCATGGCCGCCGTTGCCGGCGGCCTGCAGAAGCTGCCGGACTACGCGCCGCTGCTGCACTGGGCGCCGGTGGCGTGCTGGTCGGTCGCGGGCGCGGGACTGCTGGTGCTGGCGGCATCGCGGCTGCGGACGGGCGATACCGAGACGCCGTAGCACGCAACCAGAGTTCGTCATTCCGGGGCGCGCGCAGCGCGAACCCGGAATCCACACGCCCTGTGGTGATGTTGTTACACCGCGCGTGACGCCTTTTGTCTTCCGCGAGTCCAGGGGTTATGGATTCCGGGTTCGCCGCTTCGCGACGCCCCGGAATGACGAACGAGAGGTTTGTCGCGCAGTAATTACGGCTTCGCCGGATGGATGAACGGCCACGGGCTGGCCTCGCTGTCGCGCGCCACGTCGATCGCGATCAAATACGGACCGCCATGCGCCAGCGCTTTTTCCAGCGCGGGACGGAAGTGATCGGGCGCGGTGACGCGCGCGGCGCCGACGCCGAACGATTCCGCGAGCTTGACGAAATCCGGGTTGACCAGATCGGACGCCACCACGCGGCCCTCGAACTGGGTGACCTGATCGCGCCGGACGTTGCCGTAGGCCGAATTGTCGAACACCAGCGTGACCACGCCGATGTTGAACTGCACCGCGGTGGCGAGCTCCTGTACCGCGAACATGAAACCGCCGTCGCCGGTGATCGCCACCACGGGCCTGTCAGGGAAGGCGACCTTGGCGCCGAGCGCGGTCGGGAAGCCGGAGCCGAGCGTGCCCTGATAGCCCGAGGTGAGGAAGGTGCGCGGCTGGTACACCGGGAAGCCGTACCAGGAGGCGAAGCCGACCTGCGAGAGCTCGTCGGTGACGATGGCGTCGTCCGGCAGCACCTCGCGCAGGATCTTCAGATGCGCCATCTGCGGCTGCACCGACTGGATCGCTTCCAGCGTGCGCGCGGTCGCGTCGCGGATGGTGTCGCGGCGGCCCTGGGTCTTGCTGTAGCCGCGCTTGCTCACCGCGTCGACCAGCGCCCGCGCGCCGGCTTTCGCATCGGCGACGACGGCTGCGTCCGGCGAGAAACGGCGCATCTCGGCGGGATCGATGTCGATCCGCACTGAGGTTTGCCCCGCCGGGCGGAACGGCCAGCGGAACGTGGTCGGCAACTCCATCCGCGTGCCGATGCCGATGATCAGATCGGTCTGCGGCCAGAGCTGATAGGCGGCGGCGAAGGTGAGGCCCAGCTCATGCGCGTTGCTGACGATGCCGCGGCCGGAGCGGAACGCCACGACCGGCGCGTCGATCGCTTCGGCGAGTTCGAGAATCTCGTCGCCGGCGTCGAGCGCGCCGGAGCCGACGAAGATCATCGGCGTCCTGCTCGCGGCGATCAGCCTGGCCGCCGCGTCGATCCGGTCGGGATCGGGCAGCGGCGGCGCGACCAGATCGAGCTTGATCGCGGCCGCGGTCTCGGCGCGTTGCGTGAACACGTCCCACGGCATTTCCAGCGCCACCGGGCCGCGCCGGCCGGACATCATTTCCTGAAACGCGCGGGCCACCAGCGCCGGCGCGCTGCCGGGATATTCGATCCGCTCCGCCCATTTGATGAAGCTGCGCAGCGTCGCGAGCTGGTCCGGCATCTCGTGCAGATGGCCGCGGCCGCGGCCGAGATAGGCGCTCGGCACCTGCCCGGTGAGACACAGCACCGGCTCGTTGCAGCCGAACGCGGTGAGCATCGCGGCGCCCGCATTGAGCACGCCGGGGCCGGGCACGACGCTGAACACGCCGGGGCGGCCCGAGGCGCGCGCATAGCCGAACGCCATATAGCCGCAGGCCTGCTCGTGCCGCGCCCCGATCACCCGCAACTGCGCCTTGGCGAAGCCGTCGAACAGGCCGTAGATCTGCGCGCCGGGCAGGCCGAACACGGTGTCGACGCCGTGCGCGACGAGGCCTTGTACGATCGCTTCGCCGCCGGTCATGATGCTCATGCTTGATGTCCGTTGCTGTTGAACAGGTAACTACGCTGCCGCTTCGTCGATCACGCCGTTGCGCAAGGTCCCGATGCCGTCGGCCTCGACCTCGATGATGTCGCCGGGCGCGAGATACACCGGCGGATCGGAGCGCGCGCCGGCGCCCGCCGGGGTGCCGGTGACGATCAGATCGCCCGGCACCAGCGTGGTGAAGGTGGAGATGTAGTGGATGAGATAGCGGAAGCCGAAGATCATCCGCGAGGTGCGGTCGTCCTGCCGGGTGTCGCCGTTGACGCGGGTGGTGAGGCGGATGTCGGCGATCTGCGCTTCGCCGGTGAACGGTACCAGCCACGGGCCGAGGCTGCCGGTGTGGTCGAAATTCTTGCCCTGCGTAACGTTGAACTTGGCGTGGCGGACCCAGTCGCGGATCGTGCCCTCGTTGCACAGCGTGATCGCGGCGACATGGTCGAGCGCATCGGCTTCCGCGATATGACGGCCTGGCTTGCCGATCACCAGCGTCAGCTCGCCCTCATAATCGAGCAGCTTCGAGGTGCGCGGCCGCACCAAGGACGCGCCGTGGCCGACGAAGGAGCGCGCGGTGCGCATGAACATGCTGGGGAATTTCGGCGCCTCGCTGCCGTCTTTGTATTCGGCGGTGCGATCCGGATAGTTGACGCCGACGCAGATGATCTTTTCGGGTTGCGGGATCGGCGGATGATACACCATCGCGTCGCGGGCGAAATCCGGCGCGAGGCCGGCGGCCTCGTCGACGATCCGCGTCAGCGCGCCGGCGGCGATCACCTCGCGCAGGGTGGGATAGTCGTTGGCGTGGCGCGCCGACAGATCGACGACGCCATTGTCGCACACCGCGCCGTAGCGCGTGAGGCCGTTGACGGTGAAGGTGGCGAGACGGGGAGTGGTCATGGATGATCAGCCTTTGAAGGTGTCATTCCGGGATGCGCCGCGCCAGCGGCGCAGGCCCGGAATCCATACTCACTGACAGGGGTTATGGATTCCGGGCTCGCGCTTCGCGCGCCCCGGAATGACGAAGTTGCGTGCTACGAGTGTGCGCATCCGCGGGTCAATCCGCAATCATCACATCGGCCACGAAGGCCGGCTCGCGAACCGTTTCGCCGAGGAATTCCGAGCCCTGCTCGAACCAGGAGCGCGGCGCGGGCGCGCCCCACAGCGTCTGGCGGCGCGGATCGCGCAGCGACCAGCGCAGCGGCTCGTGGTCGTGGTCCATGGTCTGGTAGTCGCTGCAATACAGCTCGATGCGGTGGCCGTCGGGATCGCGGACGTAGAGAAAGAACGCATTCGAGATGCCGTGGCGGCCGGGGCCGCGCTCGAGGCCGAGCCCGCGTGATGCCATCACGTCGCACAGGTGAATGATGTTCAGCGGGCCGGGCACCCAATAGGCGAAATGATGCAGCCGCGGACCGCGGCCGTTGGTGATCGCGAAATCATGGACATTGCCCTTGCGGTGCATCCAGGCCGCGGCGATCCGGCCGTTCTCGCCGTCTTCCTCGGCATATTCGGTGAGGCGGAAGCCGAGCCGGGCATAGAAGTCGATGGTGTCCTGGGTCTCGGCGGCGAATACGTTGAAATGGTCGAGCCGCTGCGGGTGGCAGCCCTTGTACAGTTCGTAGCGACGCAACAGATGCGGCCGCTTTTCGATGCTTGCGGTGAGTTCGAGCCGGAAGCCGAACGGATCGGTGACATGCAGCGTGCGGCCCTGGAACGGCCGATCGACGAAGCTGTAGATCAGCCCGTTCTCGGCGAAGAAGCTCCCGGCCTTGTCGAGATCCGCCTCGCCGCCGACGCGGAAGCCGAGCCGCGCGGCGGCCGGTCTGTCGGCCTGTCGCAGCACCAGTGAATGATGCTGATGCTCCTCGCTGCCGCGCAGATACGCGGTCGCGTCGTCGCGATCCTCGACATGCAGCCCGATGATCTCGGCGTAGAAATCCACGCTCGCCGCAAGGTCGGTGACGTCGAGCACGACATGGCTGCAACGGATGATGTTGAACGGCGGATCGAATACGTGCTGCGGTACTGGCATGGCGAGGGTCCCCAGGAAAGCGTGGTTAGTTCACAGCATCAAAGTTCGTCATTCCGGGGCGCGCCGTCAGGCGCGAACCCGGAATCCATAGCCCCTGTGTCTGCGGCCGTGCACGAACGCACGCGCCGGGAGTATGGATTCCGGGTTCGCTCGCTGTGCGAGCGCCCCGGAATGACAGACGCGAAAGTCATGCACTACACCGCCCCCAGTCTCTGGATCTTGTGCGTGCCGCGCGCGAGCGAGACGTGTTTGGTCTCCATGTAGAACTCGAACGAGTAGTCGCCGCCGTCTCGGCCGATGCCGGATTGCTTCATGCCGCCGAACGGGGTCGGCAGATGGCGGACGTTCTCCGAGTTCAGCCAGATCATCCCGGCCTCCAGCGCGTCGGCGACGCGGAGCGCGCGGCCGATGTCGGCGGTCCAGACATAGCCGGCGAGGCCGTAGCGGACATCATTGGCGATACGGATCGCGTCCGCCTCGTCGCGGAACGGGATCACGGTGAGGAACGGCCCGAACACTTCCTCCTGCGCGACCTGCATGTCGCTGCGCGCCCCGGTCACCAGCGTCGGCTGCACATAATGGCCGCCGCCCGGCCCGTGATGCCGCGCGCCGCCGACCGCGATGGTCGCGCCGTCCTGTCTGGCGATATCGAAATAGGAGCAGACCTTGTCGAGATGACGCTGATGGATCAGCGGGCCGATCTCGGTCGCGGGATCGAGCGGATGGCCGACCTTCAGCGCGCGCACGCGGGCCGCGAGCCTGTCGATGAAGGTGTCGGCGATCGATTGCTGGATCAGCAGCCGGCTCGACGAGGTGCAGCGCTCACCGTTCAGCGAGTAGATCATGAACACCACGGCGTCGAGCGCGCGGTCGAGATCGGCGTCGTCGAACACGATCACCGGGTTCTTGCCGCCGAGTTCGAAATGCACGCGCTTCAGCGTCGGCGCGCCCTGCGCCATGATCGCAGCGCCCGTGGCGGTTTCGCCGACGAAGGCGATCGCCTTGATGGCGGGATGCTCGGTCAAGGTCTTGCCGGCTTCCTCGCCGAAGCCGTGCACGGTGTTGAGCACGCCGTCGGGCAGGCCGGCCTGCCTGCAGAGTTGCGACAACAGATCGGCGGTCACCGGCGACCATTCCGCCGGCTTGTGCACCACAGTGCAGCCGGCCGCGAGCGCCGGCGCGATCTTCCAGGTCGACAGCATGAACGGCGTATTCCACGGCGTGATCACCCCGACCGGGCCGATCGGCACCCGGGTCGAAACGTTCCAATGCTCGTCGCTCGGCGTGTTGAGGCCGTCGCGCGCCTCGGTGCATTTGTCGGCGAAGAAACGGAAATTCTCGGCGGCGCGGATCGCGGCCTTCGCCATGAAGCGGTGAGCTTGCCCGGTGTCGATGCATTCCAGCACGGCGATGTCGTCTGCGCGCGCCTCGATCGCGTCCGCGACCCTGTGCAGCAGCTTGCGCCGCGCCGGCGCCGGCATGTCGCGCCACGCCGGAAACGCCCGCTTCGCCGCCTGCGCGGCGCGGTCGATGTCCTCAATTGTGCCGCGCGAGACCTGCGCCAGCACCGTGTTGTCGATCGGCGAATGTGTCTCGAACACGTCGCCCGATGACGACGGCACGATCTCGCCGTCGATCAGGTGGCCGATGCCGTCGGCGTTCAATCGCTTCAACAGCGGCGCAGCGCGCTCCTGATTGGCCTGAAACGCAGAGGCCGGATCGTTCGTCCCGGCGGGGGCGGCCTCAGCCATGGCGGGCCTCGGCAATCAGGAGGTCGTGGATCGAGTTGCGCTTCCAGGAGGTTTCCTTGTCGATGACCTGGATGTCGAACGACAACGCGAAACCTTCGTCGGCGAACAGCGGGTCGAGCTCTTGCGACAGCTTGGTGAAGATGTGGTCGCCGGCGCGCTTGCGCGCGGGCAGGTCGCGGCCTTCGCCGAGCCGCAGCAGCATCGCCATGAAGGCGAAGCCGTCGCGGCCGTCGGCGATGGCGTAGTGCTCGCACCGGATGGCGCGGACGCGGATGCCGCCGACCGGGAAAATCCCCGTTTCGATCGCGGTGGTGCGGACCAGATCGACGACGGCGGCGATGTCGACGCGGTCGTCGAGATTGGCGGAATATTCGATGGTGAAATGCGGCATGGGTGGGCTCGCTCGATGATCAGCCGAAGTAACAACTCACGGTGCCGTAGGGGCCGTAGTCGGCCTGAATCGTGTCGCCCTTGCGGCATTCGATGGCGCGGATGAACGACCCCGCCAATACGATCTGCCCCGGCTCCAGCGCGAGACCCTGCGGCGCGATCGTATTGGCCAGCCACGCCACCGCGGTGGCCGGGTGGTTGAGGACGCCGGCGGCGAGGCCGGTTTCCTCGAGCTGGCCGTTCTTGGTGATCAGCGCGCCGATCCAGCGCAGATCGGCGTCGAGCGGCCGGATCGGTCGGCCGCCGAGCACGATGCCGGCATTTGCGGCGTTGTCGGCGATGGTGTCGAAAATCTTGCGCGTGGACTGGGTGTCCGGGTCGACGCGCTGCACGCGGGTGTCGAGAATTTCCAGCGCCGGCGTCACGAAGTCGGTGGCGTTGAGCACGTCGAAGATCGTGCAATGCGGGCCGCTGAGCCGATGCTTGATGACGAAGGCGAGCTCGGCCTCGATCCGTGTGGCGATGAACCGGTCGGTCGGCACCACGCCGCCGTCGTCGAAAAACATGTCGTCGAGCAGCACGCCGGAATCCGGCTCGTCGATCGCCAACTGGCTCTGCATCGCCTTCGAGGTCAGCCCGATCTTGTGGCCACGCAGCACCCGGCCCTCGGCGAGCTTGATGTCGATCCATGCCTTCTGGATCGCGTAGGCGTCGGCGATGCTGATCGCCGGATGATCGAGCGAAAGCTGGCGGATCTGGACCCTGGTCTTCTCTGCCTGATGCAGCCGCCCGGCTGCGGCGCGGATCTCGCTCGACGTCAATGCCATCGCCCGACTTCCATCCCCGCGCGTGATCGTTTCAACAAAGCTGTCGCGCGGCAACTGATTAACATGTTAAATGATCCGGCTCAAACCCAAACCGCGCGTGCTGCAATGCAAAAAGACTCGACGCCGTTGCGAGCGAAGCGAAACAATCCTGCGCCGAAGCCGAAGCCTCGCAAAAGCGAAGAAGCGCAGCGATCCGCGACCGGCGCGCCGATGCGGGATTTTTCACGTTCGCTGCCGATGCAGTTGCTGCGCAGCCGCGAGGCGGTGATGCGCCAATTCCGGCCGCTGCTGCGCGCCCACGGCCTCAGCGAACAGCAATGGCGGATATTGCGTGCGCTGACGGCGGTCGACACCACCGAAGTCACCGAGCTGGCGCACAGCGCTTATTTGCTGGGGCCGAGCCTGTCGCGGATTCTGCGCGACCTCGAGGCCCGCAAGCTGATCGCGCGGAAACCGGCGAAGGACGATCAGCGCCGCAGCATGGTGTCGATCACACGCAAGGGGCTGACCCTGATCGCGGCGGTGGCGCCGTTTTCCGAGGCGATCTACGCCGAGATCGCGCGCCGTTACGGCGCTGCGAAACTCGCCGAACTGCAGGAGATGCTGCGCGTGCTGGAAGCCAGCCTGTCGGCGCTGCCGGTGCGTCATGCCGTGGAGGCGGTAGACAGCCCGAAGGATTTTCGCTCAACTCGCAAGACTAAATGACGATCGAGGCCATTGGCCCGGCCGCATGGGAGGACAATGATGGATGTGATGCAGGGCAGCGCCGCGCGCGCCGCCGGCCGCGGCAAGCTTGCGCCGATACGGTTTGCGCCGACATGGTGTGCGCCGACATGGTGACGGTGCAGGCGGACAGGCTGATCGATTTCGTCGCCCAGGTGTTCGAGCGCGCAGGATCGTCCAAAGCCGAGGCGCGCCGGATCGGCAGTTACCTCACCACCGCGAATCTCACCGGCCACGACAGCCACGGCGTGATCCGCGTGCCGGTGTATATCCGCTGGCGCAACGCCGGCGCCGTGCATCCGGATCAGACGGTGGATGTGCCGGTCGATCTGCCGTCGCTCGCGGTGGTCGACGGCAAGTTCGGCTACGGCCAGACCGTCGGGCCGCAGGCGGTGCGGATCGGCATCGAGAAGTGCAAGGCGCAGGGGCTGTCGGCGGTCGGCCTGAAGAATGCCGGGCATATCGGCCGGATCGGCGACTGGGCCGAGATGGCGGCGGCCGAAGGTCTGGTGTCGATTCACTTCGTCACCGCGGCCGGCTCGATTCTTGTCGCGCCCTATGGCGGCGTCGAGCGGCGGTTGTCGACCGCCCCGTATTGCGTCGGCGTGCCGCGCCCGGGCGCCCCGCCGGTGGTGCTCGATTTCGCGACCTCGATCGTCGCCGAGGGCAAGGTGCTGGTCGCGGCGCGCGGCGGCAAGACCCTGCCGCAGGGCGCGCTGATCAATCCGGATGGCACCTTCAGCGAAGACCCGGCGACGCTGTATGGCGCGTTCGAGAAAGACGGCCCGATCAACCACGTCAACGGCGTCGGCGCGATCCGCGCCTTCGGCGAGCACAAGGGCTCGGGGCTGGCGCTGATCTGCGAGCTGCTCGGCGGCGCGTTGTCCGGCAACGGCGCCACCGGGCCGGACCGGCCGTTCGCCAACGGCATGTTCTCGATCTATGTCGATCCGCAGCGGATCGATCCCGCGCATGTGTTCGACGCCGAGGTCACGCGCTATGTCGATTACTTCAAGAGCGCGAAGACGGTCGCGGGCGTCGATCAGGTGCTGATCCCCGGCGATCCGGAACTGAAGACGCGCGCCGACCGGACCAAGAACGGGGTGCCGCTCTCCGACGACACCTGGGCCGCCATCGTCGCCACCGCCCGCGAGGTCGGCGTCGGCGAACGCGCGATCGCGGCGGCGACGGCGTGAGGCGGCTGCGACACATCAAACCGTCATGCGCGGGCGTGACCCGCGCATCCATCATCTTGCGAAGAACGATGGATTGCCGGGGCGAGCCCGGCAATGACGAACGCGCCGACAACATCATCCACCAACACAGCGCTCGAGGAACGACATGGCGAACAAGGTGAAAGAGATCTGGGCCTCCGGCCGGGCGGTGGTGAATGCGTGGCTGGCGATCCCGTCGGGCTTTTCCGCCGAAGTGATGGCGCAATGCGGCTTCGACAGCGTCACGGTCGACATCCAGCACGGCGTGCAGGACTATCAGTCGATGGTCGCCTGCTTTCAGGCGATGAACGGCCATCCGGTGACCCCGATGGTGCGGGTGCCGTGGAACGAGCCGGGGATCATCGGCAAGGTGCTGGACGGCGGCGCCTATGGGGTGATCTGCCCGATGGTCAACACCAAGGAAGAGGCGGAGAATTTCGTCCAATACTGCAAATACCCGCCGCGCGGCACCCGCAGCAACGGCCCGATCCGCGCCGGGATGTACGGCGCCGGCGGCAGCTATCAGGACACGGCGAACGACGAGACGTTGTGCATCCCGATGATCGAGACCCGCACGGCGGTCGAGAACATGGAAGCGATTCTCGATGTCGAGGGCGTCGCCGGCGTCTATGTCGGGCCGAGCGACCTCGGCTACTCCTATGGTCTGGTCCCGAAGCTCGATCGCGAGGAGCCTGAGATTCTCAAGATCTACGACAAGCTCCTGAAGGAATGCGACAAGCGCGGCATCTATCCCGGCATCCATTGTTCGGGGCCGGCGGGCGCCGCCAAAAACCTCGCGATGGGCTTCAAGCTGGTGACGCTGCTCAACGACAGCGGCATCATGGCGACGGCGGCGAAAGCGTGGGTCGGCGAGACGCGCAAGAATTCGGGCGGGAAGGCGTAACTGCGCCTTCGCAACTGGCATCCTTCGCGACAGCGGGTCCAGTCATCCAGCGTGATCGCGTTCGATTGACGAGCGCTCCGGGACAGTGGGGCGCCCGGCTTACCGGGCGATCACGGTTCTGGGCGATGCAAAGCGCCGCATCGCTGTGCATCCCTTGCCCTTTGTTAGCGCTTGATTGCGTGCTGCCCCGGTGTTCTGCTCAAAAAGAATGCTGGAGTTGTCCTGTGTCGATCTTCGTCGCCCTTCATCACGTCACGCATTATAAATATGACCGTCCGGTCGATATCGGCCCCCAGACCATCCGGCTTCGCCCCGCGCCGCACACCCGCACGCCGATTCTGTCGTATTCGCTGAAGGTCACGCCGGCGAACCACTTCATCAACTGGCAGCAGGACCCGCAGGGCAACTGGCTGGCGCGGTTCGTGTTTCCGGAGAAGGCCAACGAACTCAAGATCGAGGTCGATTTCACCGCGGCGATGACGGTGATCAATCCGTTCGACTTCTTCGTCGAAAGTTATGCCGAGACCTTCCCGTTCGCCTACAGCAACGATCTGATGGTCGAGCTTGCGCCGTATCTGGCGACGACCGAGCCGGGGCCGCTGTTGCGCGACTATCTCGCGAGCATTCCGCGCGAGGCGGACAGCACCGTCAATTTTCTGGTCGACCTCAATGCGAAATTGCGCGAGCGCATCCGCTACATCATCCGGATGGAGCCGGGGGTGCAGACGCCGGAGGAAACGCTCGCGGCCGGCGCCGGCTCGTGCCGCGATTCGGCATGGCTGCTGATCCAGACGCTGCGCCATATAGGCCTCGCGGCGCGCTTCGTGTCCGGTTATCTGGTGCAGTTGCGGCCCGACATCGATCCGGTCGAAGGCCCGCGGGAGGTCGAGAACGACTTCACCGATCTGCATGCGTGGTGCGAAGTCTATCTGCCGGGCGCCGGCTGGATCGGCTTCGACGTCACTTCGGGGATGCTGGCGGGCGAGGGCCATATCCCGGTCGCCGCCACGCCGCACTATCGGACCGCGGCGCCGATCTCCGGCGTGGTCGGCTTCGCCAATGTCGATTTCAATTTCGAGATGAGCGTCAAGCGCATCCACGAGGCGCCGCGCATCACCCGGCCGTTTTCCGACGAATCCTGGGCGCGGCTCGATGCGCTCGGCGACAAGGTCGACGCCGATCTCGCGGCCTCCGACGTGCGGCTGACGATGGGCGGTGAGCCGACCTTCGTGTCGATCGACGACATGGAATCGCCGGAATGGAATGTCGCCGCGGTCGGCGGCGCCAAGCGGATGCTCGCCGACGATCTGATCCGCCGGCTGCGCACGCGGTTCGCGCCGGGCGGGCTGCTGCATTTCGGCCAGGGCAAATGGTACCCGGGCGAAAGCCTGCCGCGCTGGGCGTTCGGCCTGTACTGGCGCAAGGACGGCGTGCCGATCTGGAAGAATGCCGACCTGATCGCGCCGGTGGTCGGCCAGCGCCCGGCGAAGGTGGAGGAAGCCGAGCAGTTCGCGATCGGCACCGCCAAGCGGCTCGGCATCGACACCGACTACGTGCTGCCGGCGTTCGAGGACCCGAACCACTGGCTGCAGAAGGAGGCGGGACTGCCTCCGAATGTCGATCCCTCCGACAGCAAGCTCGCCGACCCCGAAGAGCGCGCGCGGATGGCGCGGGTGTTCGACCAGGGGCTGACCACGCCGAAAGGATTCGTGCTGCCGATTCAGGCGTGGAACGCCGAGGTTCCGAAGCAGCACAAGCGCTGGCGCAGCGAGCGCTGGAAGCTGCGCCGCGGCAATCTGTTTCTGATGCCGGGCGACTCGCCGATGGGCTTGCGGCTGCCGATCGCGTCGCTGCCGCATATTCCGGAAGAGGATTATCCCTTCATCGTCGAGCGCGATCCGCTCGATCCGCGCGGCGCGCTGCCGGCGTTCGCGCCGCCGCCCGCGGCCGAACCGATGCCCGTGTACGAGCAGACGCCGGCGCCGTCGGGCGCGGCGAACCAGGCCGTCGCGGAGCAGAAGCTGCGCAGCGGCGGCGTCCGCACCGCGATGTCGATCGAGATTCGCGAGGGCGTGCTGTGCGCGTTCATGCCGCCCACCGAGACCATCGAGGACTATCTCGAGCTGGTCTCCGCGGTGGAAGCGACCGCGGAGGAGATGCAGCTTCAGGTCCATGTCGAAGGCTACCCGCCGCCGTTCGATCCGCGCATCGAAGTCATCAAGGTGACGCCCGATCCCGGCGTGATCGAGGTCAACATCCATCCGGCGCGGAATTGGCGCGAGGCGGTGACGACCACTTTCGGCCTGTATGAAGAAGCCGCACAGGTGCGGCTCGGCGCCAACCGCTTCCTGATCGACGGCCGCCACACCGGCACCGGCGGCGGCAATCATGTGGTGATCGGCGGAGCGAAGCCCGCGGATTCGCCATTCCTGCGCCGGCCTGATCTGCTCAAGAGCCTGGTGCTGTTCTGGCAGCGGCATCCGTCGCTATCCTATCTGTTCTCCGGCATGTTCATCGGCCCGACCAGCCAGGCGCCGCGGATCGACGAAGCGCGTCACGACTCGCTTTACGAGCTGGAGATCGCGCTGGCGCATGTGCCGCCGCCGGGCGTCAAAGGCCCGTTGTGGCTGGTCGACCGGCTGTTCCGGCACATCCTGGTCGACATCACCGGCAACACCCACCGCGCCGAGCTGTGCATCGACAAGCTGTATTCGCCGGACAGCCCGACCGGCCGCCTCGGTCTCGTTGAATTCCGCGCGCTCGAGATGCCGCCCGATCCGCGGATGTCGCTGGCGCAGCAATTGTTGATCCGCGCGCTGACCGCGAAGCTGTGGCGCGAGCCGCTCGACGGCAAGTTCGTCCGCTGGGGCACTACGCTGCACGATCGTTTCATGCTGCCGCATTTCCTCTGGGAGGATTTCCGCGACGTGCTCGCCGAACTCGGCCGCGCCGGCTACGCGTTCGAGCCGGAATGGTTCAGCGCGCAGCTCGAATTCCGCTTTCCGGTATTCGGCAGCGTCTATCACGGCGGCGTCACGCTGGAGCTGCGGCAGGCGCTGGAGCCGTGGCACGTGCTCGGCGAAGAAGGCAGCGCCGGCGGCACGGTGCGCTATGTCGATAGTTCGGTCGAGCGGTTGCAGGTCAAGGCCGAGGGCTTCGTCGAGGGCCGCCACGTCATCACCTGCAACGGCCGCCGTCTGCCGATGACGCCGACCGCGCGCTCCGGCGAGGCGGTGGCGGCGGTGCGGTTCAAGGCCTGGCAGCCGGCCTCTGGCCTGCACCCCACGATACCGGTGCATTCGCCGCTGGTGTTCGACATCGTCGACAGCTGGAACGGCCGCTCGCTCGGCGGCTGCGTCTATCATGTCGCCCATCCGGGCGGGCGCTCCTACGAGACCAAGCCGGTCAATTCCTACGAGGCCGAGGCGCGCCGGCTGGCGCGCTTCCAGGACCACGGCCACACGCCGGGGCGGATCGATCCGCCCCCTGAAGAACGCACATTAGAATTCCCCCTGACCCTCGACTTGCGCACGCCGCTGCTGCATTGATGCGGATTGCAAGGAGTTCCGGGATTGGCGCAAGAGAGCAGTCAGGCGAAACGCGTCCGTCCGCGTGATCGCAAGGTCGCGCAATGGATCCGCGATTATGCACGGCTGCCCGGCATTCCCGACGAATTCATCGGCGAGGACGGCGAGCCGCGCGCGGTGTGGAGCCGTTACTTCGACGCCTTCGCGGGTCTGGCGCCCGACGAAATCGAACGCCGTTTTCGCACCGCCGACCGGCATCTGCGCGACGCCGGCGTCACCTATCGGGCGCCGGGCGACGCCGCCGAGCGCGGCTGGCCGCTGAGCCACGTCCCGCTGCTGATCGATGACGCCGAGTGGCAGCAGATCGCCGCCGGCATCGCGCAACGCGCGACGTTGCATGAACATCTGCTGCAGGATCTCTACGGCGACGGACGGCTGATCGCCGACGGCGCGGTGCCTGCCGCCGCGATCGCCGGCAGCCCGGAATATCTGCGCGCGGTCGCCGGCGTGAAGCCGCCGGGCGGGCGCTATCTGCATCTCTACGCCGCCGATATCGGCCGCGGCCCGGACGGCCGCTGGTGGGTGCTCGGCGATCGCACGCAGGCGCCCTCGGGCGCGGGCTATGCGCTGGAAAACCGGCTGGTGCTGTCGCGCGCCTTCACCGATCTCTACAAGTCGATGAATGTCGAGCGCGTCGCGCCGTTCTTCGAGGCGTTCCGCGACTCACTGCGCGCCAGCGCCGATCGCGACGAGCCGCGGATCGGCGTGCTGACGCCGGGGCCGTTCAGCGAGACCTATTTCGAGCACGCGACGCTGGCGCGCTATCTCGGCTTCCTGCTGGTCGAGGGCGACGACCTCGCGGTCTCCGGCGATCGCGTTCACATCCGCACCGTCGCCGGGCTGAAGCGGCTCGACGTGCTGCTGCGCCGGGTCGACTCCAACTCGCTCGATCCGCTCGAACTCGACGCCTCGTCGCAGCTCGGCGTGCCGGGGCTGATCGACGTGCTGCGCAAGAACGGCGTCGTCGTCGCCAACATGCCGGGCGCCGGGGTGATCGAGGCGCGGTCGCTGCTCGGCTTTCTGCCGAGCCTCAGTCGCCGCCTGCTCGGCGAGGATCTGATGATGCCGCATATCGCCACCTGGTGGTGCGGACAGAGGTCGGCGCGCGAAGAGGTGCTGGCGCGGCTCGACGATTTCGTCATCGAAGGCGCTTACGGTCCGACCGTTCCGGGATTTCCGAACAGCGGCGCGGTGTTGCCGGCGGAGCTGCCGCCGACGGTGCGCGACCGGCTGCGCGACGCGATCGCCGCCCGCGGCATCGACTATGTCGCGCAGGAGCAGGTGCGGTTGTCGACCACGCCGGTGTGGGACAACGGCAAGCTGGCGCCGCGACCGTTCGTGCTCCGCGTGTTCGCCGCTGCGACCGAGCAGGGCTGGACGATCATGCCCGGCGGCTTCTGCCGGATCGCCGAGCGGCTCGACTCGCGCGCGGTGTCGATGGGCGAGGGCGCCCGCGCCGCCGACGTCTGGGTGATGTCGGACCGTGCGGTGTCGCACGCCTCGCTGCTGCCCGCCGTCGATAATGTGCGGATCCGGCGTATCACCGGTCTGCTGCCGAGCCGCGCCGCAGACAATCTGTTCTGGCTCGGGCGCTATCTCGAGCGCGCCGAGGCGACGTTGCGGCTGGTGCGCTCGCTCAACGCGCCGCAGCGCGACCCCGGCAAGGGGCCGCTGCATCTGGCGATCGAACGCATTCAGCGGCTGCTGATCAGCTGGGGCGCGACCTCGCTCGGCGCCCGCGCGCAGACCACGAAGATCGCCGCCGACGCGCTGCAGAGCGAGGAGGAATTCGGCTCGGCGCTGTCGCTGATCCGCGCGGCGCAGCGCAACGCCTCGTCGCTGCGTGAGCGGCTGTCGCCGGACGCCTGGCAGGTCATCACCCAGACCGCAAACCGGCTGGCCCGGCCGGCCGAAGACGAGGAAGCGGCGATCCGCCTCGCCGAGATCACGTTGCAGGAGTTGGCGAGCTTCTCGGGGCTGTCGCAGGAGAACATGAACCGCGCCGTCGGCTGGCGCTTCCTGCGGATGGGGCGGCGGGTCGAGCGCGCCGTCAACACCGCGCGGTTCGCCCGGCAATTCGCCTACGACGAAGCCACCGCCGAGGATCTCGACCTGCTGCTGACGCTGGTCGATTGCCAGATCACCTATCGGTCGCGCTATCTGGTCGCGCCGCTGCTCGCGCCGGTGCGTGATCTCGCGGTGCTCGATCCGTACAATCCGCGGTCGGTGATGTTCCAGGTCGAAGAGCTCAACGAACAGATCGCCAGCCTGCCGTCGCTGAACGAGGGCGGGCTGATCGAACGGCCGCAGCGGCTCGCAGTCGCGCTGCGGGCGACGCTGACCACCGCGGAGGCCTCGGCGCTCGACGCACGCTGGCTGTTCGCGCTGGAGCAGGATCTGCTGTCGCTGGCCGACGCGATCGGCGCGCAATACTTTCCGCACGGCGCCAGCGCGACGCGCCCGGAAAAGCTGACGGGGCTGGCTTGATCTACGATATCCGCCACGTCACCAGCTACAGCTACGGCAGCCAGGTCAGCTTCGCGCGCTGCTCGCTGCGGCTGAAGCCGCTCAGCGACGCCAGCCAGAAACTGATATCGCATAGCATCGAGATCAAGCCGCGTCCGGCGACGCGGGCGACACGGGTGGATTTCTTCGGCATCCCGACCGAAAGCATCGTGATCGAGACGCCGCACAAGGTGCTGCGGATCGACAGCCGCTCGCGCGTCGAGGTCAACCGCATTCCGCCGGCGCGCGACAGCGGCAGCACCGCGTGGGAGCGCGTCGGCGAGGCGGCGCTGGATTGCGCGAGCCTCGGCGCCGATGCGCCGGTCGGCTACGTGTTCCCGAGTTCGCTGGCGCCGGTTCAGCGTGCCGTGACTCGTTACGCCGCCGAGAGCTTTCCGCCGGCGCGCGGCGTTCTCGCCGGCGCGGCGGATTTGATGCGCCGGATCCGCCGCGAGTTCAAATACGATCCGAAGGCGACGGTGATCTCGACGCCGCTCGCCGAAGTATTCGAGAAGCGCCACGGCGTCTGCCAGGATTTCGCCCATGTGATGATCGCGGGGCTGCGCGGGCTCGGCCTGCCTGCCGCCTATGTCAGCGGTTATTTGCGCACCTATCCGCCGGCGGGACAGCCGCGGCTGCAAGGCGCGGACGCCACCCACGCCTGGGTGTCGGTGTGGTGCGGCAACGAGAGCGGCTGGGTCGGGTTCGATCCGACCAACGATCTGTTGATCGGCAACGACCACATCGTGCTCGCGGTGGGTCGCGATTTCTCAGACGTCTCGCCGGTCGACGGCGTGATCGTCGGCTCGCGCAGGCAGAAGCTCTCCGTCGCGGTCGACGTCATCCCGGTCGAATAGCTCGCCGGCGGTTCCTTTACAGCTCGACGCGGTCGCGTCGCGCGAAAAGGAGGCTCATCTGGTCGCTCGATTGCGCTCCAGTGAAGGTCATTTGCAACTAAATTTCGCCGCAGATCGTTTACCTCGTAACAATCCTGAGTTGCGCCTTAACGTTGTGTTCGCGCTTGGATGAGATGCTCACTGCGCTGCTCCCCATCCTTCAATCATCGCAGGAGATACACTCGTGCTCAGGAAGTTGTTGTTCGCCACCGCCGCTGCGGCGATGGCCGCCGCTGCAGTTCCGGCCTTCGCCGAAGCCAGCAAGGACGACGCGATCGCAATGGTCAAGAAGGCGGTCGAAGCGATCAAAGCCGACGGCGCCGACAAGACCTATCCGCTGATCAGCGACAAGGCCGGGCCGTTCATCAAGGACGACCTCTATGTCGTCGTCTATCAGCTCGACGGCAAGGTGCTCGCCCATGGCGCCAACGCCAAGTTCATCGGCAAGGATATGATCGAAGCGCAGGACGTCGACGGCAAGCTCTATGTCAAGGAGCGCGTCGAGCTGGCCGCCAAGCAGCCGTCGTTCTGGCAGGACTACAAGTTCGTCAATCCCGTCAGCAAAAAGGTCGAGCCTAAAGCGATGTATTGCGAGCGACTCGACAACACCGCGGTGTGCGCGGGCATTTACAAACTGTAGCGCGGCGCGCCGCCATCGCTGGTGGGGACCGTGCGATGGCGGCTGACATGGGATGTCGTTCGACATGGGGCGTTTGATCAAGAACATCGGGCTATCCTGGAAAGTTCAGCTCGCTCCAGCGCTGCTGGTCGTGGCGCTGCTCGGCATCGGCGCCTACGCGTTGGAGGTGCTGCGGATCAATCAGCAGGGCGTTGACGTGCTGGTGTCCGGGCCGGTGCGGCTGTCGGAACTCGCCGGCGATCTCAACAATGCCGCCTGGACCGCGCACGCGAAGCTCTACCGGCTGGCGGCGACCGCGGCCAACGAAACCGACCAGGCCAAGCTCACCAAGATTTCGACAGAAGCCAATGCGGCGATCGCCAAGATCCCGGAAGCGCTCGCCGAGGTCGACAAGACCCTCGGCGCTGCCGCCTCGCGGCCGGAGTTCCAGAAGCTGAAGGCCGCTGTGACCGGCTATCAGAAGCAGGCGAAGAACGCGATCGAGATGGCCGATGGCGACGCCGGCTCGGCGATGCTGTTCATCAAGAGCGCGGAGAAGAGCTTCACCGATATCGATGCTCTGGTCGGAGACCTCGCCGAATCCAGCAAAGACGGCCGCGATCGCGCGATCGCGAACGCCAAGATCGCGATCGATCGCCAACAGTGGACGTTGGGCGCGGTCCTGCTCGCGGTGTCACTCGCCGGCATCGTGATGTCGTTCCTGATCGGCCGCGGAATTTCCCGGCCTGTGGTGGCGATGTCGGGCGCGATGCATCAGCTCGCGCAAGGCAATTTCGCGGTGCAGCTGCCGGGACTCGATCGCGGCGACGAAGTCGGCCGGATGGCGCGTGCGGTCGAGGACTTCAAGCGGCAGGCGATCGAGAAGGCGGAGCGGGATCACGTCGCCCGCGAACGGGAAGAGCACGCAGCCGCCGAGGCGCGCCGTGCCGAATTGCATCAACTCGCCGACGGTTTCGAAGCTGCGGTCGGCCAGATCGTCGAGGCGGTCGGCTCGGCCTCGCGCGAACTCGAACACTCCGCCGATGCGCTGGCCAAGGGCAGCGCCACGACGCAGCAGCTCTCCAACGTGGCCGCCTCGGTCTCGACCGAGACGTCGAACCACGTCCAGTCGGTAGCCTCCGCGACCGAAGAGATGACGGCGTCGGTCGATGAAATCGGCCGCCAGGTCCGCGAGTCGCGCGCCATCGCCACTGAGGCTGTGTCTCAGGCCGAGCAGACCGATGCGCGGATCAGCAAGCTGTTGCAGGCCGCCAACCGGATCGGCGACGTCACCGAGCTGATCACCACCATCGCCGGGCAGACCAATTTGCTGGCGCTCAACGCCACCATCGAATCCGCCCGCGCCGGCGCGGCCGGCCGCGGCTTCGCCGTCGTGGCGCAGGAGGTCAAGGCGCTGGCCGAGCAGACCTCCAAGGCGACCGAGGAGATCAGCTCGCAGATCTCCGAGATCCAGTCCGCGACACGGGAATCGGCCGTCGCCATCAAGGAGATCGGCGGCACGATCGGACGCATTGCGCATATCGCCTCGACCATCGCCGCCTCTGTCGACGAGCAGGGATCAGCGACCCAGGAGATTGCCCGCAGCGTTCAGAAGGCGGCGATCGGCACCAGTCAGGTCGCGGGCAGCATCGCCGAAGTCAACCGCGGCGCCGCCGACACCGGCAAGGCGTCGTCGCATGTGCTGACCTCCGCGCAATCATTGTCCAGTGAAAACGGCCGTTTGCGCACCGAGGTGCAAAAATTTCTCGCGACCGTCCGGGTCGCGTAGCGCTCCACCTGCTCCCCGCCTGCGCGACTTGCTCGCCAGGGCGACGCCGTCTCGCTTCGGGTGATCGCCCGGGGGTGTGCTGCTGGACCAGTGCGGTGCAGAAGACATCTTCAAATAAATCGGTGGCTGCGCAGATTTCGCCGTGATTAGATCGGCATAATGCGCCGCAATCGATATTGTGCGGAAGATTCTGGAACCAGTTCTGGCATCGAAAGGTTATGCCCGAGCGCTTGCATTTGGCTCGTCGTTCGAACCGTACCAAGGGTTCGGGCAACAGATCAAAGACGGGTTTCGAGAATTGTTCCCTGAGGAAGTCTGATGAGAGCTGAATCCGGCCAAACCAGCCGTCGCATTCTGTGCGTCTTCCCGCGTTACACCAAGTCATTCGGCACGTTTCAAAACTCCTATCCGCTGATGGACGGCGTGGCGGCGTTCATGCCGCCGCAAGGCCTGCTGGTGATCGCCGCCTATCTGCCGGAAGACTGGTCGGTTCGCTTCATCGACGAAAACATCCGTGCGGCGACGCCCGAGGATTTCGGCTGGGCCGATGCGGTGTTCGTGAGCGGCATGCACATCCAGCGCCAGCAGATGAACGACATCTGCAAACGCGCCCACACCTATGATCTGCCGGTAGCGATCGGCGGGCCGTCGGTCAGCGCCTGCCCGGATCATTACCCGAGCTTCGACTATCTGCATGTCGGCGAACTCGGCGACGCCACCGACCAGCTGATCGCGAAGCTGGCGCACGACGTCACGCGGCCGAAGCGGCAGATCATCTTCACCACCGAAGATCGCCTCGACATGACGCTGTTTCCGGTCCCGGCCTATGAGCTGGCGGAATGCAGCAAATATCTGCTCGGCAGCATCCAGTATTCCTCGGGCTGCCCGTATCAGTGCGAATTCTGCGACATTCCGGGCCTGTACGGCCGCAACCCGCGGCTGAAGACGCCGGAGCAGATCATCGTCGAGCTCGACCGGATGGTCGAATGCGGCATCCGCGGCTCGGTGTATTTCGTCGACGACAATTTCATCGGCAACCGCAAGGCGGCGCTCGATCTGTTGCCACATCTGGTGGGATGGCAGAAGCGCACCGGCTTCGCGCTGCAGCTCGCCTGCGAGGCGACGCTGAACATTGCCAAGCGGCCTGAAATCCTCAGTTTGATGCGCGAGGCGTATTTCACCACCATCTTCTGCGGCATCGAAACGCCGGATCCGGTTGCGCTCAAGGCGATGCAGAAGGACCACAACATGATGGTCCCGATCCTCGAGGGCGTTCGCACGATCTCAAGCTACGGCATCGAAGTGGTGTCGGGCATCATCCTCGGCCTCGACACCGATACGCCGGAGACCGGCGAATTCCTGATGCAGTTCATCGCGCAGTCGCAGATCCCGCTGCTCACCATCAACCTGCTGCAGGCGCTGCCGAAGACGCCGCTGTGGGACCGGCTGGAGAGCGAGGGCCGGCTGATCCATGACGACGGCCGCGAGTCCAATGTCGACTTCCTGCTGCCCCACGATCAGGTGGTGGCGATGTGGAAGGATTGCATGGCGCGCGCCTACGAGCCCGAAGCGCTGCTGGCGCGCTATGAGTACCAGATCCGCAACGCCTACGCGACGCGCCTGCATCCGGACACGCCGCAGCGCTCCTCGAAGGCCAACATCAAGCGCGGGCTGATCATGCTGCGCAACATCATCTGGCAGATCGGCATTCGCGGCGACTACAAGCTCGCCTTCTGGAAATTCGCGGTGCCGCGGATCCTTCGTGGCGACATCGAGAACCTGCTCGGCGTCATGGTGGTCGCGCATCATCTGATCATCTACGCCCGCGAGGCCTCGCGCGGCCAGGCTAACGCGTCGAACTATTCGATCCGGCTGCGCGAAGCCTCGGTGCCGGCGGAGTAGGGCCCTGGCGGCCGCCGTTCCGGGCGTCGTTCGCGCGCGGCCGGGTGAGGCCGGACGATGACCGATCGGCGCGGACGGCGCGTCGCTTCGGCGATCTGCCGCGACTGCCCCGGCGCGGGTCGCCGCGACCGGTATCGGCGTCGGCCCGGCGGCCGTCGCGACCGGCCAAGGGGTTGTACGAGGGGGCGACGAGGCCGGCATGACGCGCGGCGGAATGCTGGATCGCGCCGGCCGAGCGAATCTGTTCGACTGTGCCCCCGGTGCTCCACCCGGGGGGGCTCCGGAGCCTGTAAATCCTGCGCACGATGCATTCATCGCATGTTGTCGAAGTCTCGCGCTTCAGCAGCGCTGCGATGTCGTCATCGTGCCGAACATCTTGGTTATTGAACGATCGCCAGAACGGAACAGCGCATGCTGCACAAGAACATCAACGACGCCGACATCGACGAGACCAACCGGCGCCGGCTCAGCATTGCTTTCGGGCTGGAGCGGATGGGGCTGATCGCGGTGCGCGCGCCGATCCTCTCCTGCGTGATTCTCGCAATCCTGATCGTCGCCGCGATCTTCGGCATCCAGCGGATCAAGATCGATGATTCGCTGAGTCAGCTGTTCCGCTCCGACTCCAAGGAGTTCCAGCAATACGAGCAGGTCACCAAGCGTTTCCCCTCGACCGAATTCGACGTGCTGGTGGTGGTCGAAGGCAAGACGCTGCTCGCGCGCGACAATCTCGAGAAGCTGCGCGATCTCGTCACCGACATGCAGCTCGTCGACGGCGTCCGCGGGCTGATCTCGCTGTTCTCGGCGCGGCAGGCGCCGGAGCCGGGCAGGCTGCCGGCGGCGCTGTTTCCCAATGAACTGCCGGAAGGCGACGCCTACGACAAGTTCATCGAGACGGTGAAGGCGAACGAGATCATCCGCGGCAAGCTGTTGTCGGAGGATGGCACGCTGGCGCTGGTCGTGCTGTCGCTGGACCCGGAGATCGTCGGCAACAACAAGCTCGCCAGCACCATCGGCGAAATCCGCAAGGTGATGGCCGAGGACCTCGCAGGCGCAGACCTGTCGCGGCAATTGTCCGGCGTTCCGGTGATGCAGCTCGAAATCCGCAACGCGGTCGAGCGCGACGGCTTGATCTACAACATCGCTGGAATCCTCGCCGGCTGCGTGATCGCGATCCTGTTCTTCCGCAAGATCTCGTTCATGGTGGTCGCGGCGTTCCCGCCGCTGCTGGCGATCCTGCTGTCGCTCGGCGTGCTCGGCTGGGCCGGCTTCAGCCTCAACATGTTCCTGAATGTGATGACGCCGCTGATCATGGTGATCAGCTTCGCGGATTCGATGCAGCTCACCTTTGCCGCCAGAGACAGGCTGATCGCCGGCGAAGACAAATACACCGCATTCCGCAACGCCGTGCTGGTGGTCGGCCCGGCCTGTGTGCTGACCCATGCCACCGCTGGCATTTCCTTCATCGCGCTGCAGTTCTCCGATTCCGATCTGATCCGCGCTTTCGGCGAGGCCGGTCTCGTTGCCACCGTGATCGCGCTGGTCGCGGTGCTGTCGCTGGTGCCGGTGTTCGGCGTGCTGCTGGTGCGCAACGAGCAGGCGTTCGCCGCGAAGTTTCAGAGCGGCGATCTCGGCGTCAATGCGCTGCGCCGGTTCTGCGCCTTCATCGCGGTGCGGATGGTCGGGCGTCCCGGCCTGTTCAGCCTGCTGGCGCTGCTGCTCGTCGGCGGCCTCGGCGTGATCTACGCCAATCTCGAACCGCGCTACCGGCTTGCCGATCAGGTGCCCGACAAGCAGCAGGCGGTGCAGGCCAGCGACCGGCTCGACGCCAAGCTGACCGGCGCCAATCCGATCGACGTTCTGATCGAGCTGCCCAAGGGCCAGACGCTGTATTCGCCCGAGACTTTGCAGACCATCGCCGACGTCCACGCCATGGTCGAGAAACAGGCCGGCGTCGGCAATGTCTGGTCGCTGGAGACGCTGCGCCGCTGGCTCGCCGAAAAGGCGCGGACCGACGACGTCGCGACGCTCAAGGAATATGTCGACGTCATTCCCGAGCATCTGGTGCGGCGCTTCATCTCCGCCGACCAGGCCGCGGTGGTGGTGTCCGGCCGGGTGCCGGATCTGGATTCCAGCGAGATCCTGCCGGTGGTGCAGAAGCTCGACAAGGCGCTCGACGCCGTGCGGCAGAAACACCCCGGCTACGAGGTCGCGGTCACCGGCCTGTCGGCGATCGCCGCGCGCAACAGCGCCGACATGATCTCGAAGCTCAACCACGGCCTCACCATCGAATTCCTTCTGGTGGCGGTGTTCATCGGGCTCGCGTTCCGCTCGGTGGTGGTGATGCTGGCCTGCATCCTGCCGGGCATCTTCCCGGTGGTGCTGTCGGGCACGCTGCTCTGGGTAATGGGGGAGGGGCTGCAATTCGCCAGCGTGGTGGCGCTGACGGTGTCGTTCGGTCTCGGCCTCAGCGCGACGATCCACTTCCTCAACCGGCTGCGGCTGGAAAGTCCGCCCGGCGCCAGCGCCGCGGTCGCGGTCGAGCGCGCCACCGTGCTGGTCGGGCCGGCGCTGATCCTCACCACCGTGGTGCTGGCCTGCGGCCTCGGCGTCACGGTGTTCTCCGACCTGCCGTCGCTGCGGCTGTTCGGCTGGCTCAGCGCATTTGCGATGGTCGCCGCGCTGGTCGCCGATTTGTTCATCCTGCGCCCGACCGCGATGTGGCTGATCGGCATGGCGGAGCGTCTGCGCGGCAACCGCAAGCCCAAGGCGGCCATGTAGGACGGCGCCTCAAGCGCTCGCTAGAGCTTTTCCGGTTCTGATAGAATCAGAACCGGAGCTCTAACTTTTTGTTCTGACGCGTTTTCTTCACGCGAACGGTTTCCACTTCGCTCGAAAACGCTCTAACAGAAACCCCTCGGACCGCCGGGTCCGAGGGGTTTTGATTCGGCTGGAGCAGGATGAACGATCTTCGAAACGTCATCCCGCTCCGGCCTGGAATTGAGGATCAGCCGCGCGTCATGCTGATGTTGACGCCGCGGATGTCGCCCTTGGAGCTGATCGCGACCGACTGCTTGTTGCCGCGCGTGGCCAGCGAGATGCTGGCGGCGAAGCCCGCGGCCTCGACGAACACTTCGATGTTGCCGCCGCCGGCCTTACCCTGAAGGTTGCCGTTGATGTTGCGGCTGGCTTCGCTCCAGTTTCCGGAGATCCGTTCGCCGTTACTGATGACGTTGGCGGTCAGGTCGAACTTGTAGCTGTCGCTGGCGCAGCGCAGCGTCTGGGCGAGTTCGTTGCCGCCGCCGCCGACCTTGTAGGTCGCCCGGCAGCGAATCCGCTCCTTCGTTCCATCGGACAGGGCGACGGTGCCGGTGCCGGACCACGAACCATTGAAGCCGGCGAACGGCCCATCGGCGTAACTCGCCGAGGCCGACAGCAGCATCGCCGCGGCGATTCCGGCCGCCTTCAAGCCATGAAGCGAAGTGGATGAACGAAGCAGTCTCATTTCTTGTCTACCCCTGAGAAATTCGTGCCGAGACGACGCTCCGCCGCATCAGCCTGTTAGTGTTTTTGCGTAACGACTGGTTCAAATCAAATCATATACCGGTTGGTTCCGCGCAAACACCGGGGCGCTTCCGAGGGCGCGCGATTGTGGCGCGCCGGACACGCGCAGAATGGTCGGAACTTCGCGCAATTGTCGCAAATTCGCAACGCTGCGCCAAGAAATGGCTGACTGACTTGGCGAGATTTGAAACATCATCGCAACTGTCGCAATATCTGCGCAAATTTGGCCGCATTTGCGCGGCCAGATGGCGGCTTGCACATCCGTGTCGATCGAGGGTTGACAGACCGTCCCGGGCGTCGCGTTGACGCTGATCGACAATGGATTCCGGATTTCCCCGCATCATCTCGAAGGAAGACAATGCAGAAGACCTTGTTTGCGCTCACGCTGCTGCTCGTTCCGATATCGACCGGCGCCTTCGCCCAACAGCAGCAACAGCGCAGCGGTACGCCCGAGGAGCAAGCCGCCTGCTCGCGCGACGTGCAGCGACACTGCCGCAAGCTGATGGATCAGGGCGATTTCGCCATCCTGGCCTGCCTGAAAGAGAACCGTCCGAAGATCAGCCGCGCCTGCAACCAGGTGCTGGTCAATCACGGCCAGTAAGGCGGCGGATCGGCCGGGGCGGGTTTCTACCGCCTGCCCAGGCTCGGACCGAGGTCCTGACCAGGGACCGGTAACGATGTAGACCGGGACTTTCGGCCCTCTGGAAAAACCGCGTCAATATCGTTGGTTTAACCGGAGAATTTCCCTTATATGGCGTCGCGAACGGAGCTGCCCGGGATGCCGGGCGGGTCCGTTCGCGACGTTTTTCCTTGTCTTCAATCCGATGTCCGTAACAAGCGTTAGCCAGAGCCGATGACGTCTGCGAGCGAACTGCGATCCGGCAAGACCCACCGGGACGAGAATTTCCCGGTTGCGTCGTGGATCATCCATCCGCGGCATCGCGATCTGATTCTGGCGTTCTACAATTTCGTCCGTACCGCCGACGACATCGCCGACCATGCGATGCTCGATGCCCCGACCAAGCTGAGCTACCTTGATCTGCTCGAGGCCGAATTGCTCGGCCGCGGCGAAACCCAGCCCGAGGCGGTCAATCTGCGCCGCGCGCTGGCGGAGCGCGGGATGCCGCCGCGCCACGCCCTCGACGTGCTGATCGCGTTCCGGATGGACGTCACCAAGCTGCGCTACGAGGACTGGGACGAGGTGATCCACTATTGCCGCTATTCGGCGATGCCGGTGGGTCGCTTCATGCTCGACGTCCATGGCGAGAGCACCTCGACCTGGCCGGCGTCCGACGCGCTGTGCGCCGGGCTGCAGGTCAACAATCACCTGCAGGATTGCGGCAAGGACTATCGCAATCTCAACCGCGTCTACCTGCCGCGCGATGCGCTGGACGCGGTCGGCGCCCAGGTCGAGGAACTCGGCCAGTTGAAATCCTCGCCGGCGCTGCTGCACTGTCTGCAGAGCCTCGCCGCGCGCACCGACGTGCTGCTCGGCGAAGGCCGTCCGCTCGCGGCCGAGGTCAAGGATTTCCGGCTCGGCCTCGAAGTCTCGGTGATCCAGGCGTTCGCCGATCGCATCGTCCGGATGCTCAAGGTGCGCGATCCGCTCAGCGAGCGCGTGCATCTGAAGCCGATCGAGTTTCTGTTCTCCACGATCGGCGCGGTCGGATCCGAGATCACCCGCCGCACCTTCCGAAAGGGACCGGTGTCGAACCCGGCGCCGCGCGCATGACCCTCCAGACCACCACCGAACCGGCCGAGCACCAGGGCGTCGCGCTGGGCAGCTCGTTCTACGCGGCGATGCGCATCCTGCCGCGCCCGCAGCGCGAGGCGATGTTTCAGGTCTACAGCTTCTGCCGCTATGTCGACGACATCGCCGATTCCGACGAGCCGCGCGATCTGCGGCGGGCCGGATTGCAGCGCTGGCGCGACGATATCGAGGCGCTGTATCGCGGCGCGCCGCCGCCGCGGCTTGCGGACTACCAAGGCTCGGTGCGCGCATTCGGCCTGAAGCGCGAGGATTTTCTCGCGATCATCGACGGCATGGAAATGGACGTCACCGCCGACATCCGCGCCCCGAACGATGCGACGCTCGATCTGTACTGCGATCGGGTCGCCAGCGCGGTCGGCCGGCTGTCGGTGCGGATCTTCGGCCTGCCGGAACAGGACGGCATCCTGCTCGCGCATCATCTCGGCCGCGCGCTGCAACTCACCAACATCCTTCGCGACATCGACGAAGACGCCGAACTCGGCCGGCTGTATCTGCCGCGCGAGGGCCTGGTCGCGGCGGGCATCACCAGCATCGATCCGATGCTTGTCGCCAGGGACCCCGCGTTGCCGAACGTCTGCGCGCCGCTGGTCGCGCGCGCGCTGAAGCATTTCGACGCCGCCGATGTGGTGATGAGCCGCAATCCGCGCCGGCTGGTGAAGGCGCCGCGGATCATGGGCAAATACTATTATTCGATCCTTCAACTGCTGATCGCGCGCGGCTTCGCGCCGCCGCGGGCGCCGGTCAAACTCGGCAAGGCGTCGAAGATCGCCATCCTGCTGCAATACGCGGTGGTCTGATGCCAACAACAGTTCACGTCATCGGCGCCGGAATTTCCGGCCTTGCGGCCGCGATCAAGCTCTCCCGCCAGGGCTTCGTCGTGCACGTCTACGAGGCGATGCAGCAGGCCGGCGGGCGCTGCCGCTCCTATTTCGACGCGCAGACCAACCTCGTGATCGACAACGGCAATCATCTGCTGCTGTCGGGCAACCAGGCCGCGCTCGACTATGCGCGCGCGATCGGCACCGAGGCCGGGCTGGTCGGGCCGGAGCGCGCCGAATTCGACTTCATGGACCTGAAATCGAACGCGCGCTGGCGGATCAACCTCGGCAGCGGCCGGCTGCCGCTGTGGGTGCTCGACGCCAACAGCCGGGTGCCCGACACCAGCCTGCGCGACTATCTGGCGCTGATGCCGCTGCTGTGGGCGCCGACAAGCAAACTGATCGGCGACACCATTCCGTGCAATGGCCCGCTGTACGACCGGCTGGTGCGGCCGTTGCTGCTCGCTGCCCTCAACGTCGAACCGGCGGAGGGCTCTGCGGGGCTCGCCGGCGCGGTGGTGCGCGAGACGCTGCTGGCCGGCGGCAAGGCGTGCCGCCCGCTGATCGCCCGCGACGGCCTCAGCGCGGTGCTGGTCGAGCCGGCCGTCGAGCTGTTGAAGCGCAGCGGCCCGGGCGTGCAGTTCGGCCACGAGCTGCGATCGCTGACGCACGCCGGCGATCGCGTCGGCGGTCTGAATTTCGGCGGCGAGGATGTGGTCGCGGTCGGCCCCGATGACGTCGTGGTGCTGGCCGTGCCGCCGCGGCCGGCGGCTGCGCTGCTGCCCGGCCTGAAGGCGCCGCAAAATTACCGGGCGATCGTCAACGCCCATTTCAATTACGCGCCGCCGGCCGGGATGCCGGCGCTGACGGGTGTCATCGGCGGCGAGGTGGAATGGCTGTTCGCCTTCCCGAACCGGCTCTCGGTGACCATCAGCAACGGCGACCGACTGGTCGATGCCCCACGCGACCAGCTTGCGGCCGCGATCTGGGCCGAAATCTGTCAAGTTGCGGGGATCAGGGCAAATTTGCCGCCGTGGCAAATTGTCCGCGAGCGTCGGGCAACCTTCGAGGCTACACCGGCGCAGAACGCCCTGCGTCCTGGGCCGGTCACCCAGTGGAAAAACCTATTCCTCGCGGGTGATTGGACTGATACGGGGTTGCCCGCCACCATCGAGGGGTCGGTCCGGTCAGGGAACCGGGCTGCGGACTTGGTACTGGCGCTGAGTCAGGCCTGAGCGATACGCCGGCCGACAAGCACGGAGACTAGCAAAGACATGGATTCCGGAACTTTCAATCCGGGTGGAGAGCGCGGCAACACGCTCGACGCCTCGATCGACGCGGCGCGCGCCGCGCTGCTGGGTTATCGTCGTGACGACGGCCATTGGGTGTTCGAACTCGAGGCCGACTGCACCATTCCGGCCGAGTACGTGCTGCTCCGGCACTATCTTGGTGAACCGATCGACGCCGCGCTGGAAGCCAAGATCGCCGTTTATCTGCGCCGGACCCAGGGCGCACATGGCGGCTGGCCGCTGGTGTATGACGGCGAATTCGACATGAGCGCCACCGTGAAGGGCTATTTCGCGCTCAAGATGATCGGCGACAGCATCGACGCGCCGCATATGGCCAAGGCGCGCGAGGCGATCCTGTCGCGCGGCGGCGCGGTCCACGCCAACGTGTTCACGCGATTCCTGCTGGCGATGTTCGGCATCCTGACCTGGCGCGCCGTTCCGGTGCTGCCGGTCGAGATCATGCTGCTGCCGATGTGGTCGCCGTTCCATCTCAACAAGATCTCGTATTGGGCGCGCACCACGATCGTGCCGCTGATGGTGCTGGCGGCGCTGAAGCCGCGCGCGGTCAACCGGCTCGGCGTCGGGCTCGACGAGCTGTTCCTGCAGGACCCGAAATCGATCGGGATGCCCGCCAGGGCGCCGCATCAGAATCGCGGCCTGTTCGCGCTGTTCGGTGCGATCGACGCGGTGCTGCGGGTGATCGAACCACTGATCCCGAAGAAGCTGCGGAAACACGCGATCGACCGCGCCGTCGCCTTCGTCGAGGAGCGGCTGAACGGCGAGGACGGTCTCGGCGCGATCTATCCGCCGATGGCCAACACCGTGATGATGTACAAGGTGCTCGGCTATCCCGAGGACCATCCGCCGCGGGCGATCACCCGGCGCGGCATCGATCTGCTGCTGGTGATCGGCGAGGAGGAGGCCTATTGCCAGCCCTGCGTCTCGCCGATCTGGGACACTTCGCTGACCTGCCACGCGCTGCTCGAGGCGGGCGGCGCCGAGGCCGCGCAGCCGGTGCGCGAGGGCTTGGACTGGCTGCTGCCGAAGCAGGTGCTCGACCTCAAGGGCGACTGGGCGGTGAAGGCCCCCAATGTCCGCCCCGGCGGCTGGGCGTTCCAGTACAACAACGCCCACTATCCCGATCTCGACGACACCGCGGTTGTGGTGATGGCGCTCGACCGCGCCCGCCGCGATCAGCCGAGCGCGGCCTACGACAATGCCATCGCCCGCGGCCGCGAATGGATCGAGGGGATGCAGAGCGACGACGGCGGCTGGGCTGCCTTCGATGTGAACAACACCGAATATTATTTGAACAACATCCCGTTCTCGGACCATGGCGCGATGCTCGATCCGCCGACCGAGGACGTAACCGCGCGTTGCGTTTCGATGTTGGCGCAACTCGGCGAGACCGAGCAGACCAGCAAGGCGGTGGCGCGGGGCGTTGCCTATCTGCGCAAGACCCAGCTTCCGGATGGCTCGTGGTACGGCCGATGGGGCATGAACTACATCTATGGCACCTGGGCGGTGCTGTGCGCGCTGAACGCCGCCGGCGTCGATCATCAGGACCCGGCGATCCGCAAGGCGGTCGCCTGGCTGGCGTCGATTCAGAACGCCGATGGCGGCTGGGGCGAGGACGGGGTCAGCTACCGGTTGGACTACCGGGGCTACGAAACTGCGCCGTCCACGGCGTCGCAAACGGCATGGGCCTTGCTTTCGATCATGGCTGCCGGGGAAGTCGATCATCCGGCGGTAGCGCGCGGGATTGAGTACCTAAAAGGCACACAGACCGAAAAAGGACTGTGGGACGAGCAGCGCCACACCGCTACAGGCTTTCCGCGCGTGTTTTATCTGCGGTATCATGGCTACTCAAAGTTCTTTCCGCTCTGGGCGCTGGCGCGGTATCGAAATTTGAGAGCCACGAACAGCAAGGTCGTAGGGGTCGGAATGTGATTCTGGGGGCTAGGGGCGACGCGGCCGCGGGTTTTGATCCGCGGCCGGTTCTGATTGTGACGGGGCTCATCCAGGAAGCGCGGATCGCAGCGGGGCCGGGCTTCACCGTCATCTGCAGCAGCAGCGATCCGAAGCAATTGCGGATGATGATGGCGGATTTCGATTCGTCGTCGATCCGCGGCGTGATCAGCTTCGGCGTGGCCGGCGGGCTCGACCCCTCGCTTCGCTCCGGCGATATCGTGATCGCGACCGAGGTGATGGCGGGCGACCGCCGTTGGCAGTCGGAAATCGCGCTGAGCGATGAACTGGTGAGCAGCGCTGGCCTCGGCCGTCAGCGCGTGGTGCGCGGCGGGCTGGTCGGCGTCGAGCAGGTGGTGGCGGCGCGCGACTCGAAAGCGGCGCTGCGCTCCGAAACCGGCGCAGCCGCGGTCGATATGGAAAGCCACATCGCCGCCGATTTCGCAGCCATGGCCAATCTGCCTTTCGCGGCGCTGCGCGTGATCAGCGATCCCGCCAACCGCAGCCTGCCGCAGATGGTGTCGACCGCGATCAAGCCGAACGGCGACATCGATTTGCGGAAGGTGCTGCGCGGGCTGGCCCGCCACCCGACGTCGATCCGGTCGCTGATTTCGACCGGAATCGACTTCAATCGGGCGCTTCGCAGCCTACGCGGCTGTCGAAGCTTCGTGCTTGGCGCCGTGATTGGCAGCGGCAGCCTCGTCGCGGCGGATCTCTGACAGCGTCTTCTGCACCTGCTCGGCGAAGATGTACTGAGCCGGACGCTGGTTCGACAGATCGATCTCGGGCGCCATCGGACCCGAGGTCCGGATCCCGCGCAACGCGACCCAGGCCGCCTTCAGCGGATTGTTCAGCGACGCCGTCGCCGCGGTCGGCTCGTAGCCGCAATGCGCCATGCAGTCCGCGCACTTCTCGTACTTGCCGGTGCCGTAGGAATCCCAGTTGGTGGTCTCCATCAGCTCCTTGAAGGTCTTGGTGTAGCCTTCACCGAGCAGGTAGCACGGCTTCTGCCAGCCGAAGATATTGCGCGCGGGCATTCCCCACGGGGTGCATTCGAACTCCTGATTTCCGGCGAGGAAGTCCAGGAACAGGCCGGAATGCATGAAGTTCCACTTCTTGCCCTTGCCGAGGGCGAAAACGTCGCGGAACAGTTTCTTCGTCTTGGTCCGGTTCAGGAAGTGCTCCTGATCGGGCGCTCGCTCATAAGCATAGCCCGGTGACATCGAGACGCCGACGCCGAGTTCGGTCGTGAAGTCGAGGAACTTGGCGATCTCCTCGGCCGGATGGTTGTCGAAGATCGTCGCGTTGACGTTGACGGTGAAGCCCTTGGCCTTCGCCGCCTTGATCGCCGACACCGCGCGATCGAACACGCCGGCCTGCGACACCGCCTTGTCGTGATGATCCTTCAGGCCGTCGAGATGCACCGAGAAGAACAGGAAGGGCGACGGCTCGAACAGATGCAGCTTCTTCTCGAGCAGCAGCGCGTTGGTGCACAGCGACACGAACTTCTTGCGGGCCACCAGGCCGCGCACGATCTCGCCGATCTCCTTGTGGATCAGCGGCTCGCCGCCCGGGATCGCAACCATCGGCGCGCCGCATTCCTCGGCGGCGTCCCAGCATTCCTGCGCGGACATCCGGCGGTTCAGGATCGCATCGGGATAATCGATCTTGCCGCAGCCGACGCAGGCCAGATTGCAACGGAACAGCGGCTCGAGCATCAGCACCAGCGGATAGTGCTTGCGGCCCAGCAGCTTCTGCTTGAGCAGATAGCCGCCGATCCGGATCTCCTTGTGAAACGGTATTGCCATTACGGTTCTTCTCTTTTCGTACAAATCATCAATATGCGGATCAGGCCGTTGCCAGCTCCGCAGGCAGAACGAACTCGATGTTTTCTTCGCGGCCCGGCAGCACCGACACGCTGACCGGAACGATCCGGCGCAGCGCCTCGATCACGTCGTCCACCAGCACTTCCGGGGCGGACGCGCCGGCGGTGATGCCCACCGCCTTCTTGCCGACGAGCCAATCCGGGTTGAGCTCGCTGCCGTCGGCAATAAGATAACTCGGAATCCCGGCTTCGGTGCCGATCTCCCGCAGCCGGTTGGAATTGGAACTGTTGTTGGCTCCCACCACCAGGATCAGATCGACCAGCTTGCTCATGGTGCGGACCGCAGATTGCCTATTCTGCGTCGCATAGCAGATATCGCGCGTATCCGGACCCTGGATGTCTGAGAATCGCTTTGAAAGCGCGGCGATGATGTCCTTGGTGTCGTCGACGCTGAGGGTGGTCTGGGTAATGTAGGCGACCTGAGTGTCGGCCGGCAGCGTCAGCGCCGCGACGTCCTCGAGGTTCTGCACCAGCAGCACCGGTCCGGGAACCTGCCCCATCGTGCCTTCGACCTCGGGATGGCCGGCATGGCCGATCAGGATCAGGGTGCGGCCCTTGGACGTATAGCGCTTGCCCTGATTGTGCACCTTGGTCACCAGGGGACAGGTGGCGTTCAACACCGGAAGGCCGCGCGCCGCGGCTTCTTCCTCGACGCTGCGGGCGACGCCGTGGGCGCTGAACACGGTCACTGCTTTCGGCGGCACCTCGGACAGATCCTCGACGAAGATTGCGCCTTTCGCTTTAAGGCTCTCGACGACGTATTTGTTGTGCACGATCTCGTGCCGCACATAGACCGGGGGGGCCATATTTCTCCAGCGCACGCTCGACGATCTCGATCGCGCGGACGACGCCGGCACAAAAACCACGAGGCTGGGCAAGAAACACTTCGAGGGGGCGAACGTCAGACAAGGGGCACCACGCTCATGATTGTTCCGTCTCCTGGCGACATTATCGGCAATTCCCGTACCCATCATCTAGCTGGTATGAGAGCACCCGCAAGGGCCTTAGGCGCAGGGTTCCCATGGGCGACTTGCAAAACGCCCTTGGCAATCCAGCCTGGTGAGATTACTTCCGGCCAAGACACCCCGCGGGCTTCATGGGTTATTTCGCAGTCTTTGGTCGCTGGAAAGTAGAAACCAGTTCGACCGACACGGTACCCGGCGGAGCCGACGCATTCTAGGCAAGCCAATAGCAATAGAAAGAGCAAAAGTGCTGAAAAGTGCCGTCGTTTCCGTTGTCAAAGCCAGCACCCGCTTTGCGTCTATTACTGTGCTGATCGGCGTAATTCTCGCGATCGCCAGCGGCTTCTATACTTTCAAACACTTCGCGATCAATACCGATATCAGTCATTTGATCTCGTCTGATCTCGATTGGCGTAAACGCGATATTGCGTTCGAAAAGGCGTTTGATCAGGAAAGATTGATCCTGGCGGTGGTCGAGGCCCCGACGCCGGAATTCGCGAATGCCGCCGCGGCTGCGTTGACCGAGAAATTATCCAGCAATAGCAATAACTTCGACTCGGTCAAACGGCTCGGCGGCGGACCGTTCTTCGACAAGCACGGGCTGTTGTTCCTGCCCACCGAAGAACTCGCCAAGGTGACCAGCCAGTTCCAGTCGGCAGTTCCCCTGATCGAAATCATGGCCGGCGACCCCAGCATTCGCGGCCTGACCGGCGCTCTGGAGACCGGGTTGGCCGGGGTGAAGCGCGGCCAGGTCACGCTCGACGGCGCCGCTGCGCCGTTCAACACCATCAGCCAGACTGTCGAGGACGTCCTTGCCAAGCGCAATGCGTTCTTCTCCTGGCGCGGGCTGACCAGCCCCGAGCCGCTGACCGACGGAGACAAGCGGGCCTTCATCGAGATCAAGCCGATTCTCGACTTCAAGGAGCTCGAGCCGGGCAGGGCGGCCACCGACGCGATTCGGGCGGCTGCGGTCGACCTCAAGCTCGAGCAGCAATTCGGCGCCCGGGTGCGGTTAACCGGCCCGGTGGCGATCGCCAACGAGGAGTTCTCCACGGTCAAGGAGGGCGCCATTGTCAACGGCATCGGCACCGTCGTGGTGGTGCTGTTCATCCTGTGGATGGCGCTGCACTCGTCCAAGATCATCTTCGCGGTCGCCGCGAACCTGTTCGTCGGCCTTGCGATCACGACCGCCGTCGGATTGCTGCTGGTCGATTCGCTCAACCTGCTGTCGATTGCCTTCGCCGTTTTGTTCGTCGGCCTCGGCGTGGATTTCGGCATCCAGTACAGCGTCCGGTACCGGTCCGAGCGCTTCAAGACCAACGATCTCGACAAGGCGCTGGTGCAAGCCGCGGAGTACTCCGCGGTGCCGCTGTCGCTGGCGGCGATGTCCACCGCCGCCGGCTTCCTGTCGTTCCTGCCGACCTCCTACCGGGGTATTTCCGAGCTTGGCGAGATCGCCGGCGCCGGCATGGTGGTGGCGTTCCTGTCGAGCATCACGGTGCTGCCGGCGCTGATCAAGCTGCTCAACCCGGCCGGCGAAAAGGAGCCGCTGGGCTACGCCTTCCTGGCGCCGCTCGACCGCTTTTTGGAAGATCACCGCATCGGCATCATCGCCGGCACGATCGGCGTCGCGCTGGCCGGCCTGCCGCTGCTCTACTTCATGCATTTCGACTTCAACCCGATCAATCTGCGCAATCCGAAGGTCGAGTCGATCGCCACCTTCCTCGACCTGCGCCGGGACCCGAACACGGGCGCCAACGCCGTCAACGTGATGGCGCCCTCGGAGCAAGCGGCCAAGGAGGTCGAGGCCAGGCTCTCGAAGCTGCCGGAGGTCTCGCGGACATTGTCGCTCGACACTTTCGTGCCCGGCGACCAGCCGGCGAAGCTGAAGCTGATCCAGGCCGGCGCCAAGGTGCTTCAGCCGGCGCTCAACCCCGATCAGATCGACGCCCCGCCGACCGATCAGGAGAACGCCGAGGCGCTGAACGGCTCGGCCGAGGCCCTGCGCAAGGTCGCCGGCGAAGCCAGCGGCCCGGGTCCCGACGCCGCGCGTCGCCTGGCCGTGGCCCTGAGTTCGCTCGCCGGCGCCGATCAGGCCACGCGTGACAAGGCGCAGGATGTGTTCGTCAGGCCGCTGAAGCTCGCCTTCGACCAGCTTCGCAGCATGTTGCAGGCCCAACAGGTGACGCTGGCCAATCTGCCCGAGGACATCGTGTCGTCGTGGAAGACCAAGGATGGTCAGCTCCGCGTCGAGGCGCTGCCGAAGGGCGATCCGAACGACAACGACACGCTGCGCAAATTCGCCGCTGCGGTGCTTCAGGCCGAGCCGAATGCGATCGGCGGGCCGGTGTCGATCCTGAAGTCCGGCGATACCATCGTGGCGTCGTTCATTCAGGCGGGCCTGTGGGCGCTGCTATCGATCTCGCTGCTGCTGTGGATCACGCTGCGGCGGATCACCGACGTCCTGCTGACGCTGGTTCCGCTGCTGGTGGCCGGCGCGGTGACGCTCGAAATCTGCGTGCTGATCGGCCTGCCGCTCAACTTCGCCAACATCGTCGCGCTGCCGCTGCTGCTCGGCGTCGGCGTTGCGTTCAAGATCTACTACGTCACCGCATGGCGGTCGGGGCGGACCAATCTGCTGCAATCGGCGCTGACGCGGGCGATCTTCTTCAGCGCGCTGACCACGGCGACCGCGTTCGGCAGCCTGTGGCTGTCGAGCCACCCGGGGACCGCGAGCATGGGCAAGCTGCTGGCGCTGTCGCTGCTCACCACGCTGGCCGCGGTGCTGCTGTTCCAGCCGGCGCTGATGGGCAAGCCGCGCCACATCGACGAAACCGGCGATACCGATCATTAGAGCGTTTTGGGCGAAGTGGACGCGTCAGAACAAAAAGTGAGAGCTCCGGTTCTGATTCGATCAGAACCGGAAAAGCTCTAGGGGCGACGCGGGTCGGTTGGCCCGGCCGCTTCATGGCTAGGTGCGTGAGAGATGGCGGCCCGGTTTCGTGGCGGGGCCGCTTCAGAGGAAAAACGTCTGATCGGCGTTGCGATCAGGGGCTGTTTTCAGCCTGTTGAAGCAACGCTGGCGCTGCGATGGCGGAAAGGACTATACCGCTGACGGCGGGCGTTGTGCTGTCATTCATCCCGGCTTTGCTATGTGTTTTCAGCCGACATCTCGGTCTTCACCAGTGCGAGCGGGGCAAAGCGCCGCAAGCTGCGTTTTGAGTTGACGACGCACCCAACAACCGACGTAAGTGGATCATGCCTTACCCGAATGTAGACGCCTCCGAGGTCTTCGCCGATCGCCAGTCGCAGCGCAGTGCGATGCATACGCGCCATCTCAACGAGCAGCTCGTGCGCGTCCTGAAGACGATTGGCTATGACGTCGGGTTCCAGAAGGGTAGCGGGCAATATCTGTTCGATCGCGACGGCGCACGATACCTCGATCTGCTCAGCGGATTCGGCGTATTCGCACTCGGTCGCAACCATCCGGTGCTACGCGATGCGTTGAAGAGCGTGCTCGACAGCGAGCTGCCGAACCTCGTGCAGCTCGACGTCTCGACGCTGGCCGGCGTGCTGGCCGAGCGGCTGCTCGATCACGTGCCGTATCTCGACAAGGTGTTCTTCGCCAATTCGGGCGCCGAATGCGTCGAGGCCGCGATCAAATTTGCCCGCGGCGCGACCGGGCGCGACGGCATCATCAATTGCGACCACAGCTATCACGGGCTGACCTACGGCGCGCTGTCGCTGACCGACGACCCGAATTTCCAGAGCGGCTTCGGGCAACTGCTGCCGGGCGTCACCACCATCCCGTTCAACGATCTCGAAGCGCTGGAGAAGGCGCTGTCGACCCGCGAGGTCGCCGCCTTCATCGTCGAGCCGATCCAGGGCAAGGGCGTCAACATGCCCACCGACGAGTTCCTGCCGGGCGCAGCCGCGTTGTGCAAGCGCTACGGCACGTTGTTCGTCGCCGACGAGATCCAGACCGGCATGGGCCGCACCGGCCGTTTCCTCGCGGTCGAGCACTGGAACGTCGAGCCCGACATGGTGTTGTTGTCGAAGGCTTTGAGCGGCGGCCATGTGCCGGTCGGCGCGGTGCTGACGCGCAAGTCGATCTTCGACAAGATTTTCAACCGGATGGATCGCGCCGTGGTGCACGGCTCGACCTTCGCCAAGAACGATCTGGCGATGGCCGCCGGCATCGCCACGCTCGACGTGCTGAAGCACGAGAAGCTGATCGAGGCCGCCGCCAAGCGCGGCGCAGAGCTGCGGCTGGCGCTGACCCGGATGGTGCCGGGCTACGAGCTGTTGAAGGAAGTCCGCGGCAAGGGGCTGATGATCGGCGTCGAATTCGGTCCGCCGAAATCGATGCGCCTGAAGGCGTCCTGGACCATGCTGGAGACTGCCAACAAGGGCCTGTTCTGTCAGCTCATCACGGTGCCGCTGTTCAAGGATCACAAGATCCTCACCCAGGTCGCCGGCCACGGTCTGCACACCATCAAGCTGCTGCCGCCGCTGACCATCACCGAGGACGACTGCGCCTGGATCGAGCGCGGCTTCGACGAGACCATCGCCGCCAGCCACAAGGTCCCCGGCGCGATCTGGTCGCTCGGCAAGACACTGGTCGACAACGCGGTGCGCAAGTCGGCGTGATCTGACGTCGGGCGCATCAGCGCGCCGCGCTCGCGTTGCGGATGAGTTTGATTTGCAGCAAGACCTTGCGGCCTGATCGGCCGAGGCTGGGTCCAACGTCGTCCGGCGACCGCCCTCGCGCTACGGCGACCGCCCTCAAACAATGGCGAGCGGAATGTCACTCAAATCATTGGTCGTCTTCGTCGAGTCGACGGATGCCTGCGAGGCGCGCATTCGCTATGCCGCGCGGCTGGCGCTGCGGCACGACGCGCATCTGATCGGCGCTTTCGTCCTGAAGAACGCGTGGCGTAACGATCGCTCCGATGGCTTCATCCAGGGCGGCGGCGCGATCCGGGAGATGTTGGAACGCCACGGCCTCGCTGAGCGCAAGGCGCTGCAGGACGCGACGCAACGCTTCGAGGCATTGGCCGGACGGGAAAACTCTTCATTCGAATTTCGCGTGCTTCGCGACGACGACATCGGCAATCTCGCGCGACTGCATTGTCTACATACGGATCTGGTCGTGGTGGGCCATCCCGCGCCGGGAGGGTTGCCGTCGACTTGGTTGCCGGAGCAGATGCTGCTCTCGGCCGGCGTTCCGCTTCTTATCGTTCCGCAAGGCTGGTCCGACGGACCGATCGCGAACAACGTGCTGTTGGCCTGGAACGCGAGTCGCGAAGCGCGGCGCGCGATCACCGATTCGCTGCCGATCCTGAAGGCGGCGGACTCGGTGGCGGTCGTCGTCGTCGACGCCGAAAAGAACCCGCTGCATGGTCATGAGCCCGGCGCGGATATCGCGCATCTTCTGAGCCGCCACGGCGTCGCGGTGCGCGTCGAACAATTGCAATCCAAGGGGACGTCGGTCGCGGACACGATCCGCCGCTTCGCCGCCGAAGATCAGTCGGACCTGATCGTGCTCGGCGCCTATGGCCACTCCCGCCGCCGCGAACTGCTGTTCGGCGGCGTGACGCAGTCATTGTTGAGCACGGTCACCGTCCCGACGCTGATCGCGCATTGATATCAAGAGAGTAGCCCAACGCCGTGATCCTGAGGTTGCGCGCTTTTACGCGCCTCGAAGGATGCGGAGACAAGTGCAAGCGGCCATCCTTCGAGGCTCGCTGCGCTCGCGCCTCAGGATGACGTGGTAATTGAGGCGGCGGCGTGCTCGAGGTGGCGTCGTGCTTGTTGAAGCGTAGGCGTACTGCAGCGCTTACTTGCCGTCTTCCACGATCATCTGCGCGCCTTTTTCGGCGATCATCGCGGTCGGGGTGTTGGTGTTGCCTGACGTGATCGTCGGCATCACCGAGGCGTCGACGACGCGCAGGCCTTGAAGGCCGTGCAGCCGCAGCCGTTCGTCGACCACGGCCATCGGATCGCTTTCGAGCCCCATCTTCGCGGTGCCGACGGGGTGGAAGATCGTGGTGCCGATGTCGCCCGCGGCTTTCGCCAGCGACGCGTCGTCGTCGCCGACGGCGCGGCCGGGCAGATACTCCTCCGGCTGAAACTGCGCCAGCGCCTGTTGCCGCATCAGCCGGCGCGTGGTGCGGATCGCATCCGCGGCGACGCGGCGGTCCTCGTCGGTTTCGAGATAATGCGGCGCGATCGAGGGCGCTGCGTCGAGCGCGGTGGACTTGATCCTGATCTCGCCGCGCGATGTCGGACGCAAATTGCAGGCGCTGACGGTGATCGCCGGGAAGCGGTGGAGCGGGTCGCCGAATTTGTCGAGCGACAGCGGCTGGACGTGGAACTGGATGTTGGCGCGCTCCTGATGCGGATCGGAGCGGGTAAAGATGCCGAGCTGCGACGGCGCCATCGTCAGCGGGCCGCGCCGACGCAGCGCGTAGTCGAGGCCCATCCAGGCGCGCCGCGGCAGCGAGTGATAGATCTCGTTCAGCGTGCGGCCGCCGGTGACCCGGTAGATCGCGCGCTGTTGCAGATGGTCCTGCAGATTGCGGCCGATGCCGGGACGGTCGAGCACCGGCGCGATGCCGAGCGGCGTCAGCCATTCCGCCGGGCCGATACCGGAGCGCTGCAGCACCTGGATCGAACCGATCGAGCCGGCGCACAGCACCACCTCGCGCCGCGCGCGGGCCTCGACGGTGACACCGTTATGCAGGAAGCGCACGCCGGCCACGCGGCCGTTCTCGACGAGCACGCGGTCGGTCAGGACGTCGGTCTCGACCCGGAGGTTTCGCCGGTGCAGCGCCGGCTTGAGGAAGCCGCGCGCCGACGACCAGCGCCGGCCGCGCTTCTGGTTGACATGGAAATAGCCGACGCCCTCATTGTCGCCGGTGTTGAAATCGGCGCTGCGCGGGATGCCCATCTCGCCGGCGGCGTTGGCGACCGCGTCGAGGATCGGCCAGGACAGCCGCGCCGCCTCGATCCGCCAGCCGCCGCCGGCGCCATGATGCTCGCTGTCGCCGAGGAAATGATCCTCCAGCCGCCGGAACACCTGCCGGACGTCGTCCCAGCCCCAGCCGCTCATGCCGAGCTGGCGCCAGTGATCATAGTCGGCGGCCTGGCCGCGCATCGAGATCATCGCGTTGATCGCCGAGGAGCCGCCGATCACCTTGCCGCGCGGATAGGCCAATGACCGACCATTGAGGCCGGGCTCCGGCTCGGTCTTGAACATCCAGTCCGAGCGCGGATTGCCGATCGCGAACAGATAGCCGACCGGAATGTGAAACCAGATCCAGTTGTCGCGGCCGCCGGCTTCGAGCAGCAGCACCCGGCAGTTCGGGTTGGCCGACAGCCGGTTGGCGACGATGCAGCCGGCGGTGCCTGCGCCGACCACGATGTAGTCGAATTCACCCTCGACCTGCGCCGTCATCATCCGTCCCGTTCTACGCCCGGCTCGCCACGACTTCGTGATTGTCCAGACGCTTAGCCCCGCAAAGGGGCTCTGTACAGTTGCTGTGAAGCGGCAGGCCGGCTAGCCTGCCGTATCTGAGTACGAAACCGCCGTTCGGAGCCCCGTCAGCCTCATGCCCGTGATCAACCGCGTCGCCGACCTGCAACCCGACATCATGGCCTGGCGCCACGATATCCATCAGCACCCCGAGCTGATGTACGATGTCGACCGCACCGCGGACTTCGTCGCCGAGCGGCTGCGCGAATTCGGCTGCGACGAGGTCGTCACCGGGCTCGGCCGGACCGGCGTGGTCGGCGTGATCCGCGGCCGCAAACCGGCCAATGGCGGCGACATCAAGGTGATCGGGCTGCGCGCCGACATGGACGCGCTGCCGATCGAGGAGGCGACCAATCTGCCCTATGCCTCCAAGACGCCCGGCAAGATGCACGCCTGCGGCCATGACGGCCATACCGCGATGCTGCTGGGCGCCGCGCGCTATCTCGCCGAGACCCGTAACTTCGCCGGCGACGCCGTGGTGATCTTCCAGCCGGCCGAGGAGGGTGGCGCAGGCGCTGCCGCGATGATCGAAGACGGCCTGATGGACCGCTTCGGCATCGAGCAGGTCTATGGCATGCACAACGGCCCCGGCATTCCGGTCGGCGCCTTCGCGATCAGCCCGGGCCCGATCATGGCCTCGACCGACGCGGTCGACATCCGGATCGAGGGCGTCGGCGGCCATGCCGCGCGGCCGCATATGTGTATCGATTCGGTGCTGGTCGGCGCGCAGCTCGTCGCCGCGCTGCAGTCGATCGTGTCGCGCACCGTCGATCCGCTGGATTCCGCGGTGATCTCGATCTGCGAATTTCACGCCGGCAACGCCCGTAACGTCATCCCGCAGGTGGCGGAGCTGAAGGGCACGATCCGGACGCTGACGCCCGAGGCCCGCGATCTGGTCGAGAAGCGCATCCACGAGGTTGCGGCCGGCGTCGCGCAGATGACCGGCGCCAAAATCGACATCGTGTATGAGCGCGGCTACCCGGTGGTGGTGAACCACGCCGAGCAGACCAAGGTGGCGCAACGGATCGCCCGCGACATCGCCGGCGACGCCAATGTGACGTCGATGCCGCCGCTGATGGGCGCGGAGGATTTTGCCTACATGCTGGAGGCGCGGCCCGGCGCCTTCATCTTCCTCGGCAATGGCGACAGCGCAGGGCTGCATCACCCCGCCTACAATTTCAACGACGACGCCATCGTCTACGGCACCTCGTACTGGATCAAGCTGGTCGAGACCCAGCTCGCGGCGTGATCCGCGGCGCCCGGCGCTACGCCGGGCGAAAGCCGGGCCGGCGGGCGGCGGCGACCGCCCCGAACGCTGGCGCGGCACTCAAAACTGCGTTCGCAGCCGGGTGGCGATGGCGTGAACCGGACCGCGGTCGCGGTTGAACGCCGGGTTGGCGATGAATTGATAGTCCGCGGTGAGCCGCCAGGACAGCACCGGAAGGCTGTAATAGGCCTCGATCACCCGCTCATTGCCGGAATTGGGCAGCCGGCCGTCACCGATGATCGCGGTCAGGCCGCCGGCGTCGAGATAGGCGATCCGCGCCGCCGAGATGTGGTTGATCAGGCCGCCGAGTCCGAGGGTGTCGTCCGCACGTCCCCACATCCGCCCGGACACCGACAGGCCGGCGGACAGCGCCCGGTCGGAATCGGTGAAGGCGTTGGTTTCGAGGTTCGGGCTGCTGAGGCCGGCGCGGGCGAACAGCCCGATGTCGGGCGTGAGTTGCTGCTCCAGGCTGGCCGACACGCCGGTCTTGCTGGTGTAGCGCCGCACGTCGGCGATCTCGGGCGTCGTCCCGGTCGCTTGCCCCCGCCGCACCGCCTCGTCGAACCGACCGAGCCGGGCACGGTTGAGAAAGCCGGTGACGAGCAGCTTGCCGGAAAGACCCCAGAACTGGTGCCGGTGTTCGAGCTCGCCGACCATCTGGAACTGGCCGAAGCTCGGATCGAGGTCGGTGTTGTTCGGCGTCACCGGCAGATCGAACACGCCGCCGCGCACCGTCCATGGACCGGTGTACCACTCGACCGCGGTGCCATACGTGAAAGCCCAAGCGTCGGCGGCATAGTCGAAGGTGGTAGCGTCGGCCAGGCCCCAATTGAGGAAGTCGACGCGGGGATCGTGGGCGTAGCGGTTGACGTCGAAAATGTCGCCGACCGAAAACTTGCCGGCGGTGATCACCACCCGCTCGGAGGACTGTTTGCCGGCAAACTGGTTGGGGCCGCCCTGGATCGTCTCGGTCGCGCCGCCGAGGTCGAGGGTCTGGCGGACGAAATAGCGCGGCAGCCGCGCATAGGGATAGTCGGAGCCGACCTTGTAGGATTCTGCGCTCGGAAACGCCGCCACGCCGAAGGTGCCGCTCAGTCCGAAGCCCTGGTCGATTTCCGGATTGACCCAGAATTCCGCGCCGTCCCACAATTTCGTGCCGACATAGAACGTCATGTCGAAGGTTTCCCGCGCCTGGTTCGGCAAGAGGCTGTTCTGCCCGCGATAGGGCGAACGGAACGGCGGCGCATATTGCCAGGTCAGCGTGGCCTGGCCGTGGACGGCGAAGCGGTCGAGCTCCAGCGCGTCGATGCCCTTGGTGAACACGTCGGACTTGGCGAGGTCCTCGCCCAGCCGATAGTTCAGGCCGAGCCGGACGGCGTGGATCAGCGCGTCGGATTCGATTTGATGACCGGCGATCGGGAAGCGGGCGGTGTCGCGTCCAAAGCCGGTCGCAAGATATTCCACGCGCGCCGTCCAGGCCGGCGACAACGGCAGCTCCACGCCCGCTCCGGCGGCCCATCCGAGCCGCCACAGCAGCGCGGTTTCCTCGGTCGCCGCCGCCTCGGACGGCCATCGCAGCCGGTCATAGCTCCAGGCGAAGCCGGCGGTGGCGTAGGGCAGCCAGCCGTCCAGCGCGTAGCCGAGCCGGCCGCGCACCGTTCCGGCCAGCTGGGTCTGGTGGTCGTGTCCTCCGATCGTGCCTGTCGGCGGGCTGATGCTGGCGTTGCCTCCGATCCGGTTCGGTGAGGTCAGATCGGCTTCGAGGCCGAGCAGCCAGCGCGACGGCAGCAGCACATTGTAGCCGGCTTGCAGACCGAGCGTGTAGCTACCGGTGCCCTTGAACGCATCGAACGCATCGAACAGGTCGATCGTGCCACTGACGCCGGCCGGCTGAGCCGTCCAATCGGAACGGCCGGCGACGTAGCTGAAATGGCCGCCGATGTAGAATCCGTTCCAATCGAACACGGCCGGACCGCCGGCGGCGGGCGCCTTCACGACAATCCCGCCACCCGCTGCCGGCGTCGTCACGACGCCGGCCAGGATTCCGATGATGACTGTCTTTCGCACGCGACCAATCACTCCAGCACTCGAATTGGCGGTCCCGTAACACAATGTCGGACCGTTAGCGGCCGCAGCGAGCGGTCAGGGCAGGATTTCCCCACAACGTAGCGACAAAACCACAAATCGTGGCCGGTTCGAAGCCGAGGGAAAGGCCGGCGCGAACCCGCGCAACATTGTCGATCGTGGGCGATCGCCGGCACGGCCGCCACGACCCGCGCCGATCGCTGCCGAGTGTTCTGCCGCAGCGGTTTGACAATCGAATGACAGCCGGCGCTGCAGGAACAATCAACCCAAGGCGGCGTTGGGCGCAGGATCGACCGCAGTATTCGAGATTGATTCACAACGGACGGATGGAGACCAGCATGGCTGCCGCCAAGGAAAAGCACCTCAACGACCTGTTCCTCGACACCCTCAAGGACATCTATTTCGCCGAAAAGCAGATTGTGAAAGCGCTGCCGAAAATGGCTAAGGCTGCCAATTCCGACCAGCTCCGCGCGGCGTTCGAGAAACATCTCGACGAGACCGAAGGCCAGATCGAGCGGCTGGAGCAGATTTTCGAACTACTCGACAAGCCGGCGCGCGGCAAGACCTGCGACGCCATTCTCGGCATCATCGACGAGGGCAAGGAGATCATGGACGAGTACAAGGGCTCGGCGGCGCTCGATGCCGGTCTGCTGGCCGCGGCGCAGGCGGTCGAGCACTACGAGATCTCGCGCTACGGCACGCTGAAGCAGTGGGCGACCCAGCTCGGCATGAAGGACGCCGCCAAGCTGATCGACCAGACCCTGCAGCAGGAAAAGACCACGGACCAGACTCTGTCCAAACTCGCCGAGAGCGCGGTCAACCTCGCCGCCGCAGCCTGATCGTCGCGCGTGTCGCCTGGCGTCAGGCCCAGCGACAGCGTTGATCAAGAAAAAGCCCCGGGCGCGCAAGCGTCCGGGGCTCTCGAGTGAGATCGCGTATCCGCGTGAACGAGGCGGACGTCAGCCGCCGACGTCGGCGCTGATCACGTCGCCGAACAGCTCCCACTTCTCGCCCTTGAACCGCTGAAGCTGCAACTGGCTGATCGGGGCGAAGTCGGTCGCCGCGGTGGTGATGGTGATGCCCGGCAGCAGCACTTCGGTGCGGAAGCCCTTCAGGCTCGCGGCCTGCTTCATCACATTGGCGCGGGTCAGTTCGTCGCCGCACTTCTTCAGCACTTCGACCAGCGTCTGCGCCACGCCGTAGCCGACGACGGTGGCGCCGTCGAGCTTGTTGCCGTCCGGAAATTCCTTGTCCATGAAGGCGAGGAATTCCTTCATGCCGGCGTCGTCCTTCCACTGATCGTCGGACACGTCCTTGAGATAGGCCGCCGAGATGATGCCCTGGGCGTTGTCGAAACCGGCCGGCTTGATCACACTGCCGACCGAGGCCGAGACGTTGTTGAGGAAGTGCGTCGGCTTCCAGCCGATCTCGCCCAGCTTCTTGATCGCCTGCGCGGCGAACTTCGGCGTGGTGATGTTGATGAACACGTCCGCGCCGGTCGACTTCAGCTTGACGATGTGGCTGTCGATCGTCGGCTCGGAGATTTCATAGCTCTCCTTCAGGACGATCATCGACGACGCCTTGGCGCCGAGCCCGTCCTCGAGCCCCTTCAGATAGTCCTTGCCGTAATCGTCGTTCTGATACAGCACGGCGATCTTGGCGTTGGGCATCTCCTTCATGATGTACTTGGCGTAGATCTGGGTCTCGCTCTGGTAATTGGGCTGCCAGCCCATCGTCCAGGGGAAATCCTTCGGATCGTTCCACTTGGTCGCACCGGTGGCGACGAACAGTTGCGGGACCTTCTTGCTGTTCATGTACTTGTGGATCGCCGAGTTCGGCGGGGTGCCGAGCGAGTTGAAGATCAGCAGCACCTCGTCGCTCTCGACCAGCTTGCGCGCCTGCTCGACCGTCTTCGGCGGCGAATAGGCATCGTCGTAGCTGATGAAATTGATCTTGCGCCCGTTGATGCCGCCGGCATCGTTGATCTTCTTGAAGTAGGCGGCTTCGGTGCGGCCGATCACGCCATAGGCGGAAGCCGGTCCGCTATAGGGCATGATGTTGCCGATCTTGATTTCGGTGTCACTGACGCCGGGATCGTACTTCTTTTGCGCGACCGCGCCGCTCGAGGCTGCGAGCGTCACCGCGAGCGCAGCCGAGAGGGCGGCCGCGTACGAACGGAGTGAAGGCATTTCGAACTCCCTTTTCTTGATCTGTGATTGTTGTGTCTGATTGCAGAGCTCTTGGCGGCTCCTGGAGGCATTCAACACCTTTCGGCGATGAGCAGCAAGAAAAAGCCCCCGGCGACGAGGTCGCAGGGGGCTTTGTTGCGGTGCGAAGTAACTGCCTGTCTGGATCAGCCGCCGGTTTCGGCGCTGATGATCTCGCCGAACATCTCCCACTTTCCCTTGGTGAACCGCATCATCTGCAGTTGCTCGATCGGTGCGAAGTCGGTCGCCGAGGTATTGATCTTGATCCCAGGCAGCAGGGTGTCGGCGGCGAAGTCCTTGATGCTGGCCGCCTGCTTCATCACGTTCTCGCGGGTCAGATTGTCGCCGGCCTGCTTCAGCACCTGCACCATGGTTTGCGCTGCGGTATAGCCGTAGACGAGGTTGGTATCGGCGATATTGGCGCCGGGCATGTTCTTGTCGAGGAAGGCCTTGAATTTCTTCATGCCCTCGTCGTTGTCCCACTGCGAATCCGAGGCGTCCTTGAGGTAGCCTGCGGACAGCACGCCCTCCGAGGCGTCGAGGCCGGCGGGCTTCATCACCGCGCCGATCGAAATCGACACGTCGGTCATCAGGTGCATCGGCTTCCAGTCGAGCTCGGCCATCTTCTTGATCGCCTGGGCGGCGAATTTCGGCGTCGAGATGTTGACGAACACGTCGGCGCCGGTGCCCTTCAGCTTGACGATATGGGCGTCGATCGACGGCTCGGAGGTCTCGTAGCTTTCCTCGGCGACGATGAGTTTCGAGCTGTTGGCGCCGAACACGTCCTTGAGCCCGATCAGATAGTCCTTGCCGAAATCGTCATTGGCGTAGAACACCGCGACCTTGGCGTTCGGTTTCTCCTTGAGAATGTATTTGGCGAAGACTCGCGCTTCGACGCGGTAGCTCGGCTGGAAGCCCATAGACCAGGGGAAGTCCTTCGGGTCGTTCCATTTGCTCGCGCCGGTTGCAACGAACAATTGCGGGACCTTCTTGACGTTGTGATACTTCTGAACCGCGGTCTGGGTCGGCGTGCCGAGCGCGTTGAACACCAGGAACACTTCGTCACTCTCGATCAGCTTGCGGACCTGTTCCACCGTCTTTGGCGGCGAGTAGGCGTCGTCATAGCTGATGAATTTGATCTTGCGGCCGTTGATGCCGCCCTGATCGTTGATCATCTTGAAATAGGCGTCCTCGGTCTTGCCGATGACGCCGTAAGCCGAGGCCGGACCGCTATAGGCCTCGACATTGCCGATCTTGATTTCGGTGTCGCTGACACCGGGGTCGTATTTCTTCTGGGCAAGGGCGCCGTGGCTGGACGCCGCAAACAGCATTGCGGCGGCCGAGAGAACAGCCAGTCTCGAACTGGAAAAGGACATCTTGGATCGTCTCCTGAGCGGTTTCATCACCACCTCGTTGATCGGGTGGCGTGAGGAGATTGAACAATGTTTGTCCGGAACCAGCAACAAAGAACCCCCGGCAACAGCGTTGCCGGGGGCCGATTATTTAGGCGATAGCCGTCCGAACTTGCGTTTAGACGCTATGCGATCAGCGCTTCAGTTCCAATGCGATCAGAGCTGAAGCCTTGGACGCCTGGAAGCGAGTCTCGACGCAAACGCGGTCCCCCTTGCGCGAAGGCGGTTAGTCGACGGCGACGTCGCCCGAGATGATCTCGCCAAACCGTTCCCAGCGCTCGCCTTTGAAGCGCATCATCTGGAGCTGGCTGATCGGGGCGAAGTCGGTCGCCGAGGTGTTGATCTTGATGGCGGGCAGCAGGGTGTCGGTCTCGAAGTTTTTCAGGTTGGCAGCCTGCTTCATCACATTGGCGCGGGTCAGGTCGTCGCCGCACATCTCGAGCACCTTGTGCAGCGTCTGGGCGGCGCCGTAGCCGTACACCATGTTGCTGTCGGTCTTGGCCGCGCCCGGCATGTAGGTCTCGACGAAGGCGTGCCAGTTCTTGAACTTGGGGTCGTTGTCCCATTGCGCGTCGGTGGCGTCCTTGACGTAGTTGGCCGACAGCACGCCCTGGGCGTTCTCGAAGCCGGCGGGCCGCATCACGCTGCCGACCGAGGCCGAGACGTTGGTGATGATGATCATCGGCTTCCAGCTCAGCTCGGCGATCTTCTTGATGGTCTGCGCGCCGAATTTCGGCGTGGTGTAGATCAGCACGACGTCGGGATTGGCCGACTTCAGCTTGACGATGTTGGTGTCGATGGTCGGCGCGGAGATTTCGTAGCTTTCCTCGGCGACGATCATCGAGGCGGCCTTGGCGCCGAGCCCGTCTTTGGTGCCCTTCAGGTAGTCTTTGCCGAAATCGTCGTTCTGATAGAGGATGCCGATCTTGGCGTCCGGCTTCTCCTTGAGCAGATACTTGGTGTAGATCTGCGCTTCGCTCTGGTAGGACGGCTGCCAGCCGATCGTCCAGGGGAAGTTCTTCGGGTCGTTCCACTTGGTCGCGCCGGAGGCGACGAACAGCTGCGGCACCTTCTTGGCGTTGAGATATTTCTGAACCGCGGTGTTGGACGGCGTGCCGAGCGGGTTGAACACCACGAGCACCTCGTCGCTCTCCACCAGCTTGCGGACCTGCTCGACGGCTTTCGGCGGCGAATAGGCGTCGTCATAGCTGATGAAGGTGACCTTGCGGCCGTTGATGCCGCCCTTGTCGTTGACCATCCTGAAATAGGCTTCTTCGGTCTTGCCGATCGTGCCGTAGGCCGACGCCGGGCCTGAGTAGGGAATGACGTTGCCGATCTTGATCTCGGTATCGGACGCGCCGGTGTCGTATTTCTTTTGAGCATGGGCAGCGCCGTTGAACGCTGCGAAGCTGACCGCGACGGCTGCTGAAAAGACGAGCGCGCGCGAACGGAAAGTCGGCATTACGGAAGACTCCTTGGTCGTGGGTGGTTTCTTGTTCGAACTTCGTCGAGTTCGAATTCAGTTGAACACGGTTCTCGCGCTTGCAGCAACAAAAAGCCCCGGCGACAGAGTCGCCGGGGCGTGTTCCAGAGTCTCGCCGGTATGCCGTCAAATATCCCGCAAGGCGGATTGTTCGTTTCGCTTAGTTGCGCAGCTGCGCGTCGATCACCGGCCCGAACAATTGCCAGTGGTCGCCTTCGAAGCGCATCATGCGCAGCTGTTCGATCGGGTGGAAATCGTCGGGTGCGGTGGTGATGGCGATGCCCGGCAGCAGCGTGTCGGGCGCGTAGCCTTTGAGGTTGGCGGCCTCGCGCATCACATTGGCGCGCGTCAGCGTGTCGCCCGCGCGGCGCAGCACTTCGACGAGGCATTGCGCCGCACCGTATCCGTAGACCACCGAATTGTCGCCGCGATTGACGTCCGGGGCGTAGGCATCGAGGAAGGCGTGGAACCGCTTGATGCCGGGATCGCCGATCCATTGCGGATCGGCGGCGTCCTTGTTGTAGGCCGCGGAGACCAGTCCCTGCGCGTTCTCGATGCCGGCGGGCCGGATCACCGCGCCGATCGAGGCCGACACCAGCGCCTGCACATAGAGCGGACGCCACGCCATCTCGGCGGCCTTGCGGATGCTCTGCGCAGCGAACCGCGGCGTGGTGATGCTGACGAACACATCGGCGCCCGAGGCTTTCAACCGCGCGATGTGATTGTCGGCGGAGGGCTCGGTCACCTCATAGCTTTCCTCGGCGATGATCCGCGATGCCTGTTCGCCGAGCCCATCCTTCAGGCCCTTCAGCAGATCGCGGCCGAGATCATCGTTCTGATACAGCACCGCGATGCGGGCTTCGGGCTTGGTCGCCAGAATATGCTTGGCGTAGACCCGGCCTTCGACCTGATAGGGCGGTTGCCAGCCCATCGTCCAGGGGAACGCCTTGGGCTCGCCGAACCGCGTCGCGCCGCTGGCGGCGAATAATTGCGGCACTTGCTTGGCATTGAGATATTTCTGGATCGCGGCGTTCGAGGGCGTGCCCATCGCGCTGAACACCAGCAGCACCTCGTCGCTCTCGACCAGCTTGCGGGTCTGCTCGACCGCCTTCGCCGGGCTGTAGGCGTCGTCATAGGAAATGAACTCGATCTTGCGGCCGTTGATGCCGCCCTGGTCGTTGATCATCCTGAAATAGGCCTGCTCGATCCGGCCGACGATGGCGTAGGCGGAGGCGGGTCCCGAATAGGGCATCAGATTTCCGATCCGGATCGCGCTGTCACTTGCGCCTGGGTCGTAGGTCTTCTGCGCCAGCGCCGGCGGCGCAACGGCAATCGGGGCTACGGCGGAAAGTGCGGCGAGCGTCGCGAACAACAGCGCGCGGCGTGAAAAGCAGAAAGGCATTGGTGGGTCTCGCATGAAGGGCCGCGCCCGGCGGCGCGGAACCCGCCCTCCATACGCCCGATCGCGCGGCGCGACACATGATGCGATCGTGGGGCAGCCCCGCACCGGCGGCAGAGGGGCTGGATCGGCGGTATTTCGGCGCCGGAGACTGAGCCGAAACGAAAAAAGCCCCCGGCGAGAATTCGCAGGGGGCCTTTGTCGTCGCGTCCGTCAGGTATGACGGATCATTTTCTCAATTTGTGGATCCAGCTCTGGACCGTGTAGGCGACCTGTCGCGAGCCGTGCGGCAGCAGGAAGATGATCAGGATCAGGATCAGGCCGAAGACCGCGCCGGACAGGCCCTTGGAGAACTGCTCGGCGATGTTCGGCACGAACACGATGAACGCCGCGCCGATGATCGAGCCCGGCAGCCAGCCGACACCGCCGACCACCATGCCGAGGAACAGCGCGATCGCGAGCTGGATCGTGTAGCTGTCCGGCGCCACGAACTGCACCGCGATGGCGCCGAGACCGCCGGCGACGCCGGTGATGCCGGCCGAGACGCCGAACGCCAGCGTCTTGTACAGCGCCACGTCGACGCCCATCGCCGAGGCGGCGATCTCGTTATCGCGGATCGCCATCATGGCTCGGCCGGAGCGCGACTTCAGCAGGTTGACCGAGGCGACGTAGATCACCATCGAGACGGCGAGCACGAAGTAGTACAGCCACATGTCCTGCGACAGCGGCAGGCCGAACGGCGCGTCGGGCTTGGTGATGACCAGGCCCTGCACGCCGCCGGTCCAGGCTTCGAAATAATGCAGCTTGAGGAGCTGTGGCATCGCGGTGGCGAGCGCGAAGGTCGCGAGCGCCAGATAGATGCCGCTGAGCCGCAACGCCGGCAGTCCGAACAAATAGCCTGCGATGAAGCAGATCCCGCCGGCGACCGGTAGCGTCAAAGCGTAGTTGACGCCGCCGACCTCCATCAGGATCGCCGATGTGTAGGCCCCGAGCGCGTAGAACGCGCTCTGGCCGAGTGAGAACTGACCGCTGCCGCCGGTCAGGATGTTCAGCGCCAGAACGGCGATGGCGTAGATCAGAACCATCGTCATCTGGAAGATGACGAAGTTCTTTGCGATCAGCGGTGCGACGCACAGCAATATGACCACCACGACCGAGGCGTAGTTGCCCAGCGCCATATACTTCTTCGGCGTGGTCTCGATCGGCGGGGTGTCGACGATTTCCTGCAAGGCGCTCATGATCAGACTCGCTTCACGATGGCACGGCCGAACAGGCCCGTGGGTTTGACGACCAGGACGGTGATGATCAGCGCCAGCGCGATCGGTAGCTTCAGCTCGTTGCCGACGCCGGGGATGTAGGTCCCGGCGAGGTTCTCGAAGATGCCGACCAGGAAGCCGCCGACCACCGCGCCGAACGGGCTCGACAGCCCGCCGAGCACCGCAGCCGCGAAACCGTAGATCAGCACGCCGCCCATCATGTTGGGCTCCAGGAACACCACAGGAGCGATCAGCATCCCGGCGATCGCGCCGATCGCCGCCGCCATGCCCCAGCCCAGCGCCACCATCCACGAGGTGTTGACGCCGACCAGCCGGGCGGATTCCGGCTGCGCCGCAGCCGCCCGCATCGCGAGCCCGATCCGGGTGAACTGGAAGAAGAAGTAGAGCAGCAGCAGCAGCACCAGCGTGACGCCGATCATGCCGGCCTGATGCGTCGAGATCAGCTGGCTGCCCAGGAAGGGCGACGAGCCGAACGGCGACGGGAACTGCTTGATGGTGAAGTCCCAGGTCAGGCCCGCGATCGAATTGATGATCGCGAACAGCGCAATGAAGCCGGCGACGTGGGTCAGCACCGGCGCATTGCCGAGCGGCTTGAACAACGCCCGCTCGATGACGATGCCGCCGGCGAAGGACAACGCCAGCGTCAGTACGAAGGCGCCCCAATACGGTACGCCCCATTGCAACAATTGCCAGGCGATGAAGGTGGAGAACATCGCCATTTCGCCCTGGGCGAAATTGAGGTGGTCGATCGCCTGATAGATCATCACCACGGCCAACGCCATACATGCGTAAATGGCGCCCGTGGCGATGCCTGCCAGAACCTGATTCAGTAGAAGTTCCATGGCCGGTCTCCTCAGTAGCCGAGATACGATTTACGGATGTCTTCGTTGGTGGCGATCTCCTCCGCGCTGCCGGACATCACGATGCGTCCGGTTTCGATCACATGCGCCCGGTCGGCGAGTTCCAGCGCGAGCTGCGCGTTCTGCTCGACCACCAGGATGGTGACCTTGTCCTCACGATTGATCTTGCCGAGGATCTTGAACAGGTCGCGCACCACCAGAGGCGCGAGACCGAACGACGGTTCGTCGAGCAGCATCAGCCGCGGCCGCAGCATCAGCGCGCGGGCGACCGCGAGCATCTGCTGTTCGCCGCCGCTCAGCGTGCCGGCCTGCTGGGTGTGACGCTGCTTCAGCACCGGGAAGTGCGCGTACATCCGCTCGACGTCGCTCGCGATCGCCTTGCGGTCCTTGCGGCTGATCGCGCCGAGCTCGAGATTCTCGTGCACGGTCAGCGTGGTGAAGGTGCCGCGGCCCTGCGGCACATGGGCGATGCCGAGCCGGACGATGGACTCGGTCGAGCGGCTGGCGAGCTTGTTGCCCTCGAATTCGATCGAGCCGGTGGAGCGCACCATGTTGCAGATCGCCCGCAGCGTCGTGGTCTTGCCCGCGCCGTTGGCGCCGAGCAGGGTGGTCAGGCTGCCTTCCTGCAGCTCGAATTCGAGCCCGTGCAGTGCCTGGACCTGGCCGTAATAGGCGCGCAGGTCGCGAACGTTGAGCATCGCCGTCATTGGTCCTTGCTCCCCAGATAGGCCTTGATCACATCCGGGTCGTTCTGCACCTCGGTAGGCGTTCCCTCTGCGAGCTTGCGGCCGAAATTCAGCGCGACGACGTGGTCGGCGATCGACATCACCAGACCCATGTGGTGTTCGACCAGAAGCACGGTGATGCCGCGATCGTCGCGGATCTTCCGGATCAGGTCGCCGAGGATGTAGACCTCCTCGTGGTTAAGACCGCCGGCGGGCTCGTCGAGCAGCAGGATCTTCGGCTCGGTCGCGAGCGCGCGCGCCAGCTCGACCCGCTTCTGGGTGCCGAACGGCAGGCCCGAAACGACGGTGTGAGCGAAGTCGCGTAGTTCGAGATAGCCGAGGATATCGTCGACGCGCTTGTTCATCGCCTTTTCGCCGTTACGAACCCACGGCAGGCGCAACGAGTCGGAGACGATGTCGCTGTTGGTGCGCGAATGCGCGCCGACGCGGACGTTGTCGAGCACCGTCAGGTTCGGAAACAGCGCGACGTTCTGGAACGTGCGGCCGATGCCGAATTCCGCGATGCGGTGCGCCGGCCGGGTGAGGATGCTGTCGCCTTCGAGCAGGATGTCGCCCTTGCTCGGCTGGTACAGCCGCGACAGGCAGTTGAACAGCGTGGTCTTGCCGGCGCCGTTCGGGCCGATCAGTCCTAGGATCTGCCCCTTCTTCATATCAAATGAAATGCCGTTCAAGGCGACGATGCCGCCGAACACGACGCTGACATCGCGCACCGCGAGCAGCGGCGACCCGTGTTGTCCCGAATGTGCCTGCATCATTTGCTGCGGCCCTGATCCGGGCGGCTGAGCATTCTCATCGGCGAATATTCGCGATGGCGCATGCTACTTGATCCCCTCGATGACACGGGCAACTCTCCCTCCTGTTTTTGGTTTCTTGTTGTCGGATTTTTCGGTTCTTCTTGTTTGCGGCGCCGCTGTCCCGCCGAGCACCGCTTCGATTTTCCTTACCATCGCCACGAGACGAGGTCCAATGTCGTTGATCAGTCGATCTTCCGTGAAACGGAAAGCCGGCGCGCCGCAGTTGAACGCGTAGGGTCCGGTACCGTCGTTCAGCGTCAATGCGACGGCCGCGGCGTGTACATCGTCCTGCCATTCGCCGACGGAAATCGCGAAGCCGTATTTCGCAACCATCTCCTCCGAGCGTTCTATTCCATCCTTGATGCGCGGCCAGCGGCTGCCATAGTACTCTCGAAGTTCGCGCAGCAAAGACGTGCGTTCCTCGCCGTGCAGCGCACACAAGTAAGCACGGCCCATCGCGGTTGTTGCAATTGGGATTCGCGAGCCGACGTCGAGCTGCACGCCGACGGTGAGGCTGGAACGCGCCTGTCCGACATAGATCATGCTGGTCCGGTCACGCGCGCCGACCGCGACCGCGCCGCCGGTCTGCTGCATCAATTCGTCGCGGAACGGCTGTGACAAGTGACGGACGCCGAGATTGGCGAGCGCCGCATAGCCGAGCGACATCGCCGCCGGCGCGAGCTGATACTTCTCGAATCGCGGCACCTGGGTGAGGTAGCCGAGCTTGGTCAAGGTGTAGGTCAGCCGCGAGATAGTCGGCTTCGGCAGCTTGGTCCGGGCCGCGATTTCCTGATTGCCGAGCAACCCGTCGTTCGGGCCGAACGCGCGCAGCACTTCGAGGCCGCGCGACAGAGCGACGACGAAACTGCGATCGGTCGCTGTCTTTTTGGTCGGACGTTTCATTCCCTGCACGACTGATTGATGATGGTCGTCGTTGACAAGCGACGCTCTTCAAAATAACCCTCGCTGTCAAGATGTGGAATTAAATTTCGCAGTGCGAAATCAATCCGGATCAATCAAGAAACGTAGCCCGAGGAGATTGGAATGAGCGAAGTCGTCACGCGCGAGCGGCATGATGTGATTGCGGTCGTCACTGTCGACAGCCCGCCGGTCAACGCGCTGAGTGCGGCTGTTCGCCGCGGCATTTTGGACAACGTCAACGCCGCCGTCGCCGATCCGGAAGTACAGGCGATCGTGCTGACCTGTGCGGGGCGCACCTTCATCGCCGGCGCCGACATCACCGAATTCGGCAAGCCGGCGCAGCCGCCGAGCCTCAACGACGTCATCGCCGCGCTGGAGAATTCGCCGAAGCCGACGATCGCCGCGATCCACGGCACCGCGCTGGGCGGCGGTCTTGAGGTCGCGCTGGGTTGCCATTTCCGCGTGGCGGTCAAGGACGCCAGGCTCGGCCTGCCGGAGGTGAAACTCGGCCTGCTGCCCGGCGCTGGCGGAACCCAGCGGCTGCCGCGCGCGGTCGGTCCCGAACTCGCAGTGCAGATGATCGTCGGCGGCAATCCGATCGGCGCCGCTGATGCGTTGAAGCACGGGTTGATCGAGGAGGTCGTCGAGGACCGCGTCGCCGGCGGCGTAGCCTTCGCGCGAAAGGTGCTGGTCGAGAAGCGTCCGACGCGCCGGCTGCGCGACGACGACAGCAAGCTCGCTGCCGCCCGAGCCGATCGTTCGATCTTCACCAATGCGGTCGCGTCGATGACCAAGAAGGCGAGGGGCCTCGAGGCGCCGTTCGCCTGTGCCGATGCGATCGGCGCAGCGATCGACCTGCCGTTCGATCAGGGTCTGGCGAAGGAGCGCGAGGGGTTCCTCAAGCTCGTGGTCAGCGATCAGTCGAAGGCGCAGCGCTACGCGTTCTTCGCCGAGCGCGAAGCCGCCAAGGTCGACGGCGTGCCGGACGGCGCCAAGCCGCGTCCGGTGGCGCGCGTCGCGATCATCGGCGCCGGCACGATGGGCGGCGGCATCGCGATGTCGTTCGCCAATGCCGGCATTCCGGTGACGCTGATCGAGACCGGCAAGGAACAGCTCGATCGCGGCATGGGCATCATGCAGAAGAACTACGAAGCCACGGCGGCGCGCGGCGGCATCCCGGCCGACGCGCCGGCGAAGCGCATGGGTCTGATCACCGGCGTTGTCGGCCTCGAGAACGTCAAGGACGCCGATTTGATCATCGAGGCGGTGTTCGAGACGATGGCGGTGAAGAAGGAAGTCTTCACCGCGCTCGACGCCTACGCCAAGCCCGGTGCGGTGCTCGCTTCCAACACCTCCTATCTCAATGTCGACGAGATCGCCGCGACCACCAAGCGCCCGCAGGACGTGCTCGGGATGCACTTCTTCTCGCCGGCCAATGTGATGAAGCTGTGCGAAATCGTCCGCGGCGCCAAGACCGCGCCGGACGCGCTGCTCACGGCGGTGTCGATCGCCAAGAAGATCGCCAAGGTGCCTGTGGTGGCCGGCGTTTGCGACGGCTTCATCGGCAACCGGATGCTCGCGGCCCGCAGCAAGCAGTCCGAGAAGCTGTTGTTCGAGGGCGCGCTGCCGCAGCAGGTCGACGCCGTCGTCACCAAATTCGGGATGCCGATGGGCCCGTTCGCGATGGGCGATCTCGCCGGCCTCGACATCGGCTGGCGCTCGCGCCAGGACCGCGGCATCAAGTCGGAAATCGCCGATGCGCTGTGCGAGGCGGGCCGCTTCGGCCAGAAGACCGGCAAGGGTTACTACAAATACGAGCAGGGCTCGCGCTCGCCGCTGCCGGATCCCGAGGTCGAGGCCCTGATCAACGACACGCTGACCAAGCTCGGCCTGAAGCGCCGCGAGGTCAGCGACGAGGAAATCCTCGAACGCATGGTCTATCCGATGATCAACGAGGGCGCGCGTATCCTCGAGGAGAAGATCGCGGCGCGGCCGAGCGACATCGACGTGGTCTGGCTTTACGGCTACGGCTGGCCGATCTATCGCGGCGGCCCAATGCACTACGCCGACTCGGTCGGCCTGAAGCACATCGCCGAGCGCCTTGCATTCTACGCCAAGGCCACCAACGATCCGTCGCTTGAGCCGGCGCCGCTGCTGAAGCGTCTCGCCGGGGAGGGCAAGACCTTCGCGTCGCTGGCGCAGCAGTCCAAGGCGGCGGCGTGATCTTTGTTCTCCCTTCCCCTTGCGGGGGAGGGTCGGGGCGGGGGTCGCCACAAGCACTGCGACTCGTGGACTCCCACCCCCGACCCCTCCCCGCAAGGGGGAGGGGAGCAGACGACGCCACCGTCATCCGCGCCCCGGAATGACGAACTGATCGTTTCATTCTAACGCAGAATGTGACCGCATGACCCATCCCGGCGAGCAGTTCTATCCTGAAGGCGTGCGTTGGGATGCGCCGATCGCGAAGGGCACATTGCCGGATCTGTTGGCGGAGGCGGCGCAGCAATTCGGGCCGCGGCCGGCGCTGGAGTTCCGCGATCGGCAGATCAGCTACACGAAGCTCCACGATCTGGCCGGGACAGCCGCTGCGGCGCTGCTCCGCGCCGGCTATGGCCCCGGCTCCTCGGTCGCGCTGTTTCTCGGCAACACGCCCGACCACCCGATCAATTTCTTCGGTGCGCTGAAGGCGGGCGCCCGCATCGTGCATCTGTCGCCGCTCGACGGCGAGCGCGCGCTGTCGCACAAGCTCACCGATTCCGGCGCGCGCGTGCTGATCACCACCGACTCCGCGGCGCTGCTGCCGATGGCGCTGAAGTTCCTCGACAAGGGTCTGCTCGACCGCCTGATCGTCTGCGCCGACGACGATTGGGGCGCGGTCGGCAATCCGCACGCCGCGCTGCCGGTCGATCCGCGCGTCGTGCGCTATGCGGATTTCGTCAGGGACGCGCAGCAGCCCGCCAGTTGGCCGGAGGTCTCGCCCGACGACATCGCGCTGCTGCAATACACCGGCGGCACCACCGGCCTGCCGAAGGGGGCGATGCTTACCCACGCCAACCTGACCTCGGCAGTGTCGATCTACGATGTCTGGACTCTGGTACGCGGCGAGGGCGTCCAGCGCGTGATCTGCGTGTTGCCGCTGTTCCACATCTACGCGCTGACGGTGATTCTGCTGCGCTGCCTGAAGATGGGCGACCTGATCTCGCTGCATCAGCGCTTCGAGGTCGCCGCGGTGTTCCGCGACATCGAGGAGAAGCGCGCCACCGCGTTTCCCGGCGTGCCGACGATGTGGATCGCGCTCGCCAACGATCCGTCGCTGGAGAGTCGCGATCTGTCGTCGCTGACGATGGCGGGCTCCGGCGGCGCGCCGCTACCGGTCGAAGTCGCGCGGCTGTTCGAGCGCAAGACCAAGCTCAAACTCAAGAGCGGCTGGGGCATGACCGAGACCTGCTCGCCCGGCACCGGCCATCCGCCGGAAGGCCCGGATAAGCCCGGCTCGATCGGATTGATGCTGCCGGGAATCGAGATCGACGTCGTCGCGCTCGAGGATTCGAAAAAGGTACTTCCGCCGGGCGCAGTCGGCGAGCTCAGGATCCGCGGCCCGAACGTCACCAAAGGGTACTGGAACCGGCCGCAGGAAACCGCGGAGTCGTTTGTCGGCGACCGTTTCCTCACCGGCGATATCGGCTATATGGACCCGGACGGCTATTTCTTTCTGGTCGACCGCAAGAAGGACATGATCATCTCCGGCGGTTTCAACGTCTATCCGCAGATGATCGAACAGGCGATCTATGAACACCCCGCGGTGCAGGAAGTGATCGTGATCGGCATCCCCGACGCTTATCGCGGCGAGGCGGCGAAGGCGTTCATCACGCTGCGCGCCGGTGCGGCCCCGTTCACGGTCGAGGAATTGCGCGACGCCCTCGCCGGCAAGCTCGGCAAGCACGAGTATCCGGCCGCTGTGGAATTCGTCACCGAATTGCCGCGCACCCCGGTCGGCAAATTGTCTCGCCACGAACTACGCAACCAGCTTTCCAAATCCACCAACCAGAGCCAATAGCAAACCGCACAGGGAGCCCCGCTCATGACCGACGCCGTTATCGTTTCCACCGCGCGCACACCGATCGGCAAGGCCTATCGCGGCGCGCTCAACGCCACCGAAGGCGCAACACTGCTCGGCCATGCGATCGGCGAAGCGGTCAAGCGCGCCAATCTCGATCCCAAGGAGATCGAGGACGTGGTGATGGGCTCTGCGATGCAGCAGGGCTCCACCGGCGGCAACATCGCCCGCAAGGCGCTGCTGCGCGCCGGCCTGCCCGTGACCACCGCCGGCACCACGATCGATCGGCAGTGCGCGTCCGGCCTGCAGGCGATCGCGCTCGCGGCGCGCTCGGTGATCTTCGACGGTGTCGAGATCGCAGTCGGCGGCGGCGGCGAGTCGATCAGCTTGGTGCAGAACGACAAGATGAACACCTTCCACGCCGTCGATCCCGAATTGCAGGCGATCAAGGGCGACGTCTACATGGCGATGATCGACACCGCCGAAATCGTCGCGAAGCGCTACGGCATCTCCCGCGAGGCGCAGGACGTCTACGCGCTGGAGAGCCAGCGCCGCACCGCGGCGGCGCAGCAGGGCGGCAAGTTCAACGACGAGATCGCGCCGATCGCGACCCGGATGGGCGTCGTCGACAAGGCCACCGGCGCGGTGTCGATGAAGGACGTGACGTTGTCGCAGGATGAAGGTCCGCGTCCGGAGACCACCGCCGAAGGCCTCGCAGGCCTGAAGCCGGTTCGTGGCGAGGGCTTCGCCATCACCGCCGGCAACGCCAGCCAGTTGTCGGACGGCGCCTCCGCCACCGTGGTGATGAGCGACAAGCTCGCGGCGCAGAAGGGCCTCAAGCCGCTCGGCATCTTCCGCGGCTTCGTCTCGGCCGGCTGCGAGCCGGACGAGATGGGCATCGGTCCGGTGTTCGCGGTGCCGCGGCTGTTGAAGCGCCACGGTCTCAAGGTCGAGGACATCGACCTTTGGGAGCTGAACGAGGCGTTCGCCGTGCAGGTGCTGTATTGCCGCGACAAGCTCGGCATCGATCCGGAGAAGCTCAACGTCAATGGCGGCGCGATCTCGGTCGGACATCCTTACGGCATGTCGGGCGCGCGCCTGACCGGCCACGCGCTGATCGAAGGCCGCCGCCGCAAGGCGAAGTACGCGGTGGTAACGATGTGCGTCGGCGGCGGCATGGGCTCGGCGGGTCTGTTCGAGATCGTGCACTGACGACCAACAACGTCATTCCGGGGCGCGAGCGCAGCTCGCGAACCCGGAATCCCGAGATTCAGGCCGGATGAACAGCTCGAGATTCCGGGTTCGCGCTCCGCACGCCCCGGAATGACACGGCAAGCGACATTGGTATTCACAAGGAGGATCCGATGGATCTGAACTTCAGCAAGGAAGAAATCGCGTTTCGCGACGAGGTGCGGGCGTTCTTCAAGGAGAACGTGCCGGCGAAGACGCGGCAGAAGCTGGTCGAGGGCCGGCACCCCAGCAAGGACGAGATGGTGGAGTGGTATCGCATCCTCCACAAGAAGGGCTGGGGCGTCACCCATTGGCCGAAGGAATTCGGCGGCACCGGCTGGAGCTCGGTGCAGCACTACATCTTCAACGAGGAACTGCAGGCCGCGCCGGCGCCGCAGCCGCTCGCCTTCGGCGTGTCGATGGTCGGCCCGGTGATCTACACCTTCGGCAACGACGCGCAGAAGCAGCACTTCCTGCCGCGCATCGCCAATGTCGAGGATTGGTGGTGCCAGGGCTTCTCGGAGCCGGGCTCGGGCTCCGATCTCGCCTCGCTCAAGACCAAGGCCGAGAAGAAGGGCGACAAATACATCATCAACGGCCAGAAAACCTGGACCACGCTGGCGCAATACGCCGACTGGATCTTCTGCCTGTGCCGCACCGATCCCACGGCGAAGAAGCAGTCGGGCATTTCCTTCATTCTGGTCGACATGAAGTCGAAGGGCATCACCGTGCGCCCGATCCAGACCATCGACGGCGGCTTCGAGGTCAACGAAGTGTTCTTCGATGACGTCGAGGTGCCGGTCGAGAATCTGGTCGGCGAGGAGAACAAGGGCTGGGACTACGCCAAGTTCCTGCTCGGCAACGAGCGCACCGGCATCGCCCGCGTCGGCATGTCGAAGGAGCGCATCCGCCGCATCAAGGAGCTCGCGTCGCAGGTCGAGTCCGGCGGCAAGCCGGTGATCGAGGACGTCAAGTTCCGCGAGAAGCTGGCTGCGGTCGAGATCGAGCTGAAGGCGCTCGAGCTGACCCAGCTGCGCGTCGTCGCCGATGAAGGCAAGCACGGCAAGGGCAAGCCGAATCCGGCGTCGTCGGTGCTGAAGATCAAGGGCTCCGAGATCCAGCAGGCGACCACCGAGCTGCTGATGGAAGTGATCGGCCCGTTCGCCGCGCCTTACGACGCGCATGGCGACGACGATTCCAACGAGACGATGGACTGGACCGCGCAGATCGCGCCGAGCTACTTCAACAACCGCAAAGTGTCGATCTACGGCGGCTCGAACGAGATCCAGCGCAATATCATCACCAAGGCGGTGCTCGGGCTGTAAGGCGCGGGGCATACGTCGAAAAACTCCGCGGCCGTCATTCCGGGGCGCGAGCAAAGCGAGCGAACCCGGAATCCATAACCCCTGACGGTGGATATGGATTCCGGGCCTGCGCCCCAAACGGGGCGCATCCCGGAATGACTAAGTTTGCGCGTTTCGCGCGAGATCAGTTTCGGACTTTGAAGGAAAGCCATCACCATGGATTTTGATTTGTCGGAAGAGCAGCGGCTGCTCAAGGAGAGCGTCGAGGGCCTGTTGAAGACCTCGTACGATTTCGACAGCCGCAAGAAATACGCGAAGGAAAAGGACGGCTGGAGCCGCGACGTCTGGGGCAAGTTCGCCGAGCAGGGTCTGCTCGGCCTGCCGTTCTCGGAAGAGGACGGCGGCTTCGGCGCCGGCGCGGTCGAGACCATGATCGTGATGGAGGCACTCGGCCATTCGCTGGTGCTCGAGCCGTATCTGCCGACGGTCATTCTCGCCGGCGGCTTCCTGCGCCGCGCAGGCTCGGCCGAGCAGAAGGCCGCGCATCTGCCCGGCATCATCGATGGCTCGAAGACGTTTGCGTTCGCGCAGCTCGAGAAGAACTCGCGCTGGGACCTCGGCGACGTCGCCGCCACCGCCAAGAAGAAGGGCGACGGCTGGATCATCGACGGCGAGAAGTTTGTGGTGCTGAACGGCGAGGCGGCCGATACGCTGGTGGTCACCGCGCGCACCTCGGGCGGCCAGCGTGACCGCGACGGAATCGGCGTGTTTCTGGTGCCGGCGAACGCCAAGGGCGTCTCGCGCAAGGGCTACCCGACCCAGGACGGCCAGCGCGCCGCCGACATCACCTTCACCGGCGTCGAGGTCGGCGCCGACGCGGCGATCGGCGATCCGGCCAACGGCCTGCCGCTGATCGAGCAGGTGGTCGACGACGCCCGCTCGGCGCTGTGCGCCGAGGCGGTCGGCGCGATGGATGAATCGCTCACCACCACGGTCGAGTACATCAAGACCCGCAAGCAGTTCGGCGTGCCGATCGGCAGCTTCCAGGTACTGCAGCATCGCGCCGCCGACATGTTCGTGGCCGCCGAGCAGGCCCGCTCGATGGCGATGTTCGCCACCATGGCGGCGGATTTCGACGACGCGAAGGAACGCGCCAACGCGATCGCCGCGGCCAAGGTGCAGATCGGCAAATCCGCCAAATTCGTCGGCCAGCAGTCGATCCAGCTCCATGGCGGCATCGGCATGACGATGGAAGCCAAGATCGGCCATTACTTCAAGCGGCTGACCATGATCGAGAGCAGCTTCGGCGACACCGACTATCACCTCGCCCGCGTCAGCGAATCCGGCGGGCTGATCTGAACTGGTGTCCCGGACGCGCTGCGGCATTCTTCATGCCGCTGCGCAGATCCGGGACCCCGGTCTACGGTTCGCCAGAACCGGGGCCCCGGATCAGCAGCGCACCACGCCGCAAGCGCGGCGCGCTGCGCAGCATCCGGGGCACGCAACCAACAACAAGAAACAATCAGGGAGCCCCGCCCATGACTGCCAACCCGTTCGATCTCACCGGCAAGGTCGCCGTGATCACCGGCTCGTCGCGCGGCATCGGTCGCGCATCGGCGGAATTGCTGGCGAAGCTCGGCGCCAGGGTGGTGATCTCGAGCCGCAAGGCCGACGCCTGCGAGGAGGTCGCCGAAGGCATCCGCAAGGAGGGCGGCGATGCGCATGTGATCGCCTGCAACATTTCGCGCCGCGCCGAAGTCGAGGCGCTGATCGAAGGCGCCAACGCCAAATACGGCAAGATCGATATCCTGGTCTGCAACGCTGCGGTGAACCCTTATTACGGGCCGCTGCTCGACATCCCCGACGAGGCGTTCGACAAGATCATGAATTCGAACGTGAAGAGCAATCTGTGGCTGTGCGCGCTGACGATGCCGCAGATGGCGGCGCGCGGCGGCGGCTCGGTGGTGATCATCTCGTCGATCGGCGGGCTGCGCGGCTCGACCGTGATCGGCGCCTACGGGATTTCCAAGGCGGCGGATTTCGCGTTGTGCCGCAGCCTCGCCGGCGAATGGGGCGAGCGGGGCGTGCGGGTCAATTGCGTCGCGCCGGGCCTGGTCAAGACCGATTTCGCCCGCGCGCTGTGGGAGGACGAGGCGGTGTTGAAGCGACGCACCGCCAGCACGCCGCTGCGCCGGATCGGCGAACCGCACGAGATCGCCGGCGCGGTCGCCTATCTGGGCTCCGACGCATCGACCTTCATGACCGGCCAGACCATCGTGATCGACGGCGGCGTCACCACCGCGTCGGTGTAGCCGGCGTCAAGTGGACGCCGGCTTTCGGAAAAGATCCTGCCCTGGCGCAAACGAAACGGAATTTGGACCGGTTGGTTTTTCAAATCGGTGCGACGGACCTAGAGCAGGATGACTCATCTTCGAATCGTCATCCCGCTCTAGGTTCTTGTTAGAGCATGATCTTTTCCGAAAACCGGTATCCACTTTTCGGGATCATGCTCTAGGCGGCGCGTACCTTGTTCAGGAAATTGCCGACCTGCAGTTTCAATTGGTTGCTGTCGCGCGACAAGGATTGCGCGGCCGAAAGAACTTGCGAAGAGGCCGAGCCTGTCTCGCTGGCGCCACTCCGCACGTCGCTGATGTTCGACGACACCTCGGACGTGCCCCGTGCGGCCTGTTGGACGTTGCGCGAAATCTCCTGTGTCGCCGCGCCCTGCTCCTCGACCGCAGAAGCAATCGTTGACGAGATCTCCGACATGCGTGCGATCGTCCCGCTAATCTCCTTGATCGCACTGACGGAGTCGTCGGTCGCCACCTGCATTCCGGTGATCTGCTGGCCGATCTCCCCGGTGGCTTTCGCGGTCTGCTCGGCAAGCGCCTTCACCTCGGATGCAACCACCGCGAATCCTCGACCTGCTTCGCCGGCGCGTGCGGCTTCGATCGTTGCGTTCAGCGCCAGCAGATTCGTTTGACCGGCAATGCTGTTGATCAGATCGACCACGTCCCCGATCCGGCTGGCCGCCTTGGCCAGATCGCCGACCCGATCGTTCGTCTTGCGGGCCTGGTCAACGGCTTCATTCGCAATCCGGGCCGACTCCTGAACCTGGCGGCTGATCTCATTGATGGACGACGCCATTTCCTCGGTCGCGGAGGCCACTGATTGAACGTTGGCCGAGGCTTCTTCGGACGCCGCTGCAACGGTGGTTGTGACCTCCTGTGTGCGTTCCGCTGACTTGGTCAGCGTGCTCGCAGAAGCCTCCAACTCGGTCGATGCGGAAGACACGGTTTCGACGATCTGACCGACCGCTGCTTCGAATTCATCGGCGAGCTTTCGCATCTCCGTCTTGCGCTCTTCCGCAATGCGGCGTTCGCTTTCTTGCTGTCCGCAGCGCAGCCGCTCGACTTCAAGGGCGCTTGCCTTGAATACTCCAACGGCGCGGGCCATCTCGCCCAATTCGTCGCCGCGTTTGATGCCCGGAATATCGGCATTGAGATCGTTCTTGGCGAACAGTTCCATTACTTCCTTCAGCTTGCCGATCGGTTTCGATAGCCCCCTGACGCCAATCCACAGTGAGACGATGAGGCCGAACAAAAGGCCCGCGATCGAGAACAGCAGGCAATTCTGAATGGTCGAATCGGTCGCATCCGTCAGGTCGCCTGAGGCCTTCTCGGCATACGCAATGATGCCGTCATTGATCTTTACGTGCGAACGGGTCGCGGCTTCGATTCTCGGTACACACTCGAGTTTCAGGCGTTCGGCGGCCTTCATATTGTCTTCGGGCGAGCGCGTCGACATCGCGAATGCGACCGCGGGCCCGCAAGCCAGAAACGCTTGCTTGTATTGAGCGAGAATCGGCTCATACGCGGCTGATTTTTCCGGCAGCTTGACGAGGATGTCCGCCATGCGCGCCTCGAGATCTCGTTGGGTTTCGGCGACTCTCGCCGCGAGTCGCGACACGCCGTCATCGGTTGTTTCAGTCGCCATTTGAAAGGCCGCCGATACGAAGGCCTCTGCTTGCCGGGCGGCGCGGACCTGGCTGACCGTGCCCTTATCGATGCGACCGACAAGATCGGAGTACGAATCATCAATGCGTTTCATCTGGAGCGTCGCGAAACTTATCGATCCCAGGCAAACGATCGCTAACAAGCCGACGATGATCGCAATTTTTAGAGAGATTGTTACGTTGTTGAGCCAATTCATCTTGCGTACTCCGAAGCCTAAATGAAAGAAATGCTGGTGGAGTCGAAATGTTGTTCGGCGGGACGGACCGGTACACACATCGATGCGACCGCAACTCTCTGTTCGGAGTTAAGGGGCGATTGAGTAAAACTACGAAGCCTCGGGTTCCGGAGAGTAACTGGTACAGACAATTCGCCAATGAGTGGCGATAACGATATCAGTAGATTCATTTCAAGAGAGTCCCGCCAGGATGGCAAAACCGATGTCGACAGCCACGTCGAGTAATTGATATGTCGACTACCCGACATATGCCTCCGTTCAGTAGGGCGAGACGAGGCGTTTTGGTAGTGATCGTGTCTAAGAGGTGCAGCGCGCTGGCGCGCGGCAATCTTTGATTGTGATCATGGACGCTGCAATCCAGGAGGTGTCAAATCCACGCCATTGATTCGTTGATTGCTGAGTAGTCGAGACGCAGTGGACTCCTAGGAAAGTGCTTTTTCCGGAGACGTGCAATGCTCCTGCTAACTGACCGGTGTCAGGACGAGGGTCGAATCAAACGAGATCTCGGCCTGGTTCGGAGGTGTCGTGTTGTCACGCCTCACGCGCCATTCCGCCGGGGCGCCGACCATGCACTCATCGTGAGTGATTTGAGGTTGGATAATTTCGTCCAGGTGTCGTTGTTGCGATCAGCGCTATCGCAATACCGACAATCCGGGCAGCCGTTTCTGTGTCTTCTGCACGAGGTCACCCATCGCGCGCTCCAGCAGGCCAACGCCCTGGGTGCAACCGCGGTGCTGCCTATCGATGCTTCGCGTGAACAACTCGTCAGTACAGCCCTCCGATTACTGCAAGAGGCAGGCCCAAGTGGGGCTGGGATGGCGTGCGACGACACCCGGGAGCTTGCTGCGCGCGCAGGATTGGTCCTGGTCGAAATGATGGACGCAGTGCGTGATGGCCATCCGCTGGACAAGCGACTGCTTCTCGAAGGAGCTGAATTCGTTCTGGAAGCAATCCAGAGCGCAGGTGTTCGCCAATGGCTAGATCTGGTGTTGCAGCACGACGACAATACTTATCAACACTGCTTGCTTGTCGCAGGTTTTGCGGCCGCAGTTTCCGTATCGCTGGGCTTTCATTCGAAGGATCGGGGGCGTGTCACGGGCGCTGCGTTGCTCCATGATATCGGAAAGGCGCTAATCCCTCAGGCGATTCTGAACAAGCCGAGTCGGCTCAGCAGTGAGGAGATGGCAGTCGTGCGAACGCACACCCAGATTGGCTACGATATGCTTAAGGGACAGGACACGCTGGACGACGAACTTCGAAGTGCCGTCCGCAATCATCACGAATTTCTCGATGGTACGGGCTATCCGTCAGGCCTCCGGGGAGACCAGATCCCGGACCTGATACGGTTGTTGACGATTTGCGACATCGGATCGGCTCTGATCGAACGAAGGCCCTACAAGAGTCCCTTGAGTGTTCCGGATGCGATTGCCGAGATGCGTCGCATGAATGGAAAGCTTGATCATGACATTCTGGACGAGTTCCAAAAGGCAGTCTTCGTTGGTTGAACGCGAACGCGCGATTAGATCATGATCTCGAAAGGTGGATGCCGCCTCTTTGACGAGATCATGCTCAAGCAACAGGCTGCGGCAGGATGACGATTCGAAGATAAGTCATCGTACTATTTGAAAAATTCATTGCGGTGAGACGAGTATCGATTTTCAACGGGGCAGCGCATGACAGCGGATCTTGCCAGGGGCGATATTTTCATTATCGATCGCGATCGTCGCCTGCGTGCCTTGCTATCGACCGCACTCCTTCGGTCCGGTTATCGGGCGGTCTGTTTTGCGGACGACCACGCTCTGCTGAAGACAGCGCGTGCGCAGCGCCCCGCCTGCATATTAGTCGAAGAGATCGCGGCCTGGTCGGTTCTGCAACGGATGCACACGGCTGACTATCTCGTTCCGATCATTTGCACGTCGGAAGCTGGAAGTATTGAGGTCGCCGTCAGGGCGATGAAAGGCGGAGCGGTGGATTTCATCGAGAAGCCCTTCATCGTCGACGATGTCGTTCGGCGGATTGGCGAGGCAGTCGCGACGGATTCCAAGCGGTGGCGGATCGCTGCCGGTGCGGTCGACGTTTCGCTGCTGGAACGGCCTCTCACCCGTCGCGAAATCGATGTGCTGCGGGAGTTCGTGGCCGGCAATTCGAACTGGGAAGCCAGTGAGCATCTCGGTCTCAGCGTCCGAACGATCGAGTTTTTCCGGTCGCGATTGATCAAAAAGTTCCACGCGAAAAGTCTACCGGATTTGGTTCGTATCATCTTGACTGGCAACGGCCTCAATCCGGGCTGTCGCGTCGGTTCACGCCATGAGTGTTGCGAATGCGAGCGTCGCCGATGCGGCGATGCGGGTTCAGCCGATCGCACGTCTCGCGCCGATTCATGAGCGCCGACAGATAGCCCGGGATTTCTGGATCGAAATGAGTGCCGATGCATTCGCCGATGCCCTCGCCAGGAGCGATCTGCAGCATTGGCGCCGTGCCAACCCGGCGTCGTAGAGCTTGGGAGTGAACACCGCATTCGCCGCGACGAGTTTCTCTGTCGACGGCGGCGCCTCAGCCCGGCGCATCGAAGGTCGAGCGGATCCCAAGGACAAGCCGCTTCCGATGGTGGGGCGAAAACCATCGGTTGTGCGGCACACAAGCGGCATTGCCGATATTGACGGCGCGGCCGTGATCGGGTGGTGTGCGGCGCAACCACCTTGACATCCGCAATTCGGGACCAACGCTCATGCCTTTCGTGATGGCCATCGATCAGGGCACCACCTCGTCGCGCGCGATCCTGTTCCGCGGCGACATCTCGATCGCGGCGTCCGCGCAGCAAGAGTTTCCGCAGCATTTTCCGGCCTCGGGCTGGGTCGAGCACGAGCCGGAGGACATCTGGAATTCGACGCTGTCGACCTGCCGCGCTGCGATGGAGAAGGCCGGCGCCAGGGCCAGCGATATCGCCGGGATCGGCATCACCAACCAGCGCGAGACCGTGGTGGTGTGGGACCGCGTCTCCGGTCAGGCGATCCACCGCGCCATCGTCTGGCAGGACCGGCGCACCGCGGATGTCTGCACCCGGCTCAAGGCCGACGGCTATGAGCCGATGATCACCGACAAGACCGGCCTGATCGTCGATCCATATTTCTCCGGCACCAAGGTTGCGTGGCTGCTCGACAACGTGCCTGGCGCGCGCGCCCGCGCCGAGCGCGGCGAGCTGATGTTCGACACCATCGATTGCTATCTGTTGTGGCGGCTGAGCGGCGGCACGGTTCACGCCACCGACGCCACCAACGCCTCGCGCACCCTGCTGTTCAACATCCACACCGGCGAGTGGGACGACGAACTGCTGAAGCTGCTGCGGGTGCCGCGCTCGATGTTGCCGGAGGTCAAGGATTCTTCGGCGCATTTCGGCGACAGCGCCTATGAGCTGTTCGGCGGCAGCATCGCGATCCGCGGCATCGCCGGCGACCAGCAGGCCGCGACCATCGGCCAGGCCTGCTTCACCCCCGGCATGATCAAATCGACCTACGGCACCGGCTGCTTCGCGCTGCTCAACACCGGCGCGACGCCGGTGCGCTCGAACAACAAGTTGCTCACCACAATCGCCTATCAGCTCGACGGCAAGCGCTCCTACGCGCTCGAAGGCTCGATCTTCGTCGCAGGCAGCGCGGTGCAGTGGCTACGCGACGGGCTCGGCATCATCAAGCACGCCAGCGAAACCGGTCCGCTCGCCGACAAATCCGATTCGATGCAGAGCGTCTATCTGGTGCCGGCCTTCGTCGGCCTCGGCGCGCCGTACTGGAATCCGCGGGTGCGCGGTGCGCTGTTCGGCATGACGCGCAACACCGGGCCGGCCGAACTCGCCCACGCCACGCTGGAGAGCGTCTGCTACCAGACCTACGATCTGTGGGCGGCAATGCGCGCCGATTGGCCCGACGCCGATGCGGCCCCTCCGGTGCTGCGCGTCGACGGCGGCATGACCGCGTCGGACTGGACCATGCAACGCCTCGCCGATCTGCTCGACGCCCCGGTCGATCGCCCGGTGATCCAGGAGACCACGGCGTTGGGCGCGGCCTATCTCGCCGGCCTCAGCGCCGGCGTCTATCCCGAACCGCAAAAATTCGCCGACAACTGGCGGCTCGATCGCCGCTTCAAGCCGGCGATGAGCGCGGCCACGCGCGAGCGCAAGCTGGCGGGGTGGGGACGGGCGGTGAAGGGGTTGCTGGCGAGCGACGAGGGGGAGTAGGAGAGCGAGCAGGAGTTGCAGATGCTGCTTCCAGACGGCTATTCCGACGTTCCTCCGGGAAAGATTGCGGCTGTGGTCACGCATCTGCAGATGACGACGCGACCATCCTTGCTTCCGGAGCGGGCGGGTCCGTGGACGCTGCGTCGCGTTGCTGATCCGGATGTCGGCTGGTTCCGCGATCTGTTCGATCGCGTCGGCAGCGAATGGCTGTGGTTCTCGCGCGTTCGGATGTCCGACGACGAACTCCGTGGGACCATTCATTCGCCTCTGGTGGAGATCTATGCGCTCGGTTGTGAGGGCAGTGACGAAGGTCTGATCGAACTGGACTTTCGAAAGCCAAACGAGTGCGAAATCGCATTCTTCGGCGTGACCGCTGGTCTGGTCGACAGCGGCGCCGGTCGTTGGCTGATGAACCGTGCGTTGCAGGCGGCATGGTCGCATCCGATCGATCGGCTCTGGCTCCACACCTGCACATTCGATCATCCCAAGGCGCTGGCCTTCTACCAACGCGCGGGCTTCGTCCCGTTCCGCCGTCAGATCGAGATTGCAGACGATCCCCGCCTCGATGGCGCCGTCCCGCGCGCCAAGGCCAGGCATATTCCGATTATCGGTTGATCAGCCGCAGGGTGGGCAAAGGCGCGTAGCTCCGTGCCCGCGCCGACTTGCGGTGCGGCGGGCACGCTTCACTCGCTTCCCCGCGAGTTCAGCGCGTATCAAAGCCCTCTCCGTCGTCATTCCGGGATGTGCTGCGCAGCAGCGCAGGCCCGGAATCCATATCCCTGGACTTGCGTCGAGCCATAGCGTTGCTACGCCACGGCAACCACCAAGGCCAGGGAGTATGGATTCCGGGTTTGCGTAGCTCCGCTACGCGCCCCGGAATGACGAACGTGAGTTTTTTCGACTGATCGATGTCGCTCCAGCCTATTCGCGTGCACCTCAGGATGACGCTGCGCAATCATGCTGAGAGTCTGCTCGGACGACGAGCGAGCGGAGGGCGGCTCAGCGAAGCGTCGTCCGCCATTTCTTCGCGCGCGTCGGCGGATGAAGCGCTTTGCGCTGATCTTCCCGACGGTCCGCAAGCGACGATCGCACGCTCACAGGTCGCCGCCGCGGAGCAGTTTGCGGCCGCTGGCGGCGCGGGACATCGCATCCTTGCAGGGCTCGCTGACGTCGGCGATGTTGGCTTTCATGCAGGCCCTGACGCCGCCGGTGCCGCGCTTGGCGCTGGCGCACAGCCGGGTGACATCGTCGCGGCACACCTTGCTGCTCACCGCCACCGAGAACACGCGCTCCTCGCAGGTCTGCGACAGGCCGATCAGCTGCTTCTTGATGCAGGCCTTGATGCGACCCTGGCCCGGCGCGATCCCGGCGCACAATGCCTTGACGTCGGCCGCGCAAGGCTTTCCCGGCTGCTGGGCCAGCGCGGTAGACCCCGACAGCAGCAGCGCCGCCAGCGCAATGAGTCCCGATCGTCGCATCGACATCGCGATCCTCCCATGAGCAAGCGCAGAGCGCTCGGCACAGGTCGGTTGTTAGCCGCTTCTCGTTGGGCGCGCTCTGGCGACCGAACACTAGGGCATCACGCGCGACTTGTCATGACCCTGTCAACCGCGGCGCGGCATTCGATCTATACGCGACGGACTCACCGAAGCGCTTACTTTGCCGCGACTTTCTGCTTCCGCCAGGCGAGATGCACCGCGCAGTTGCAGCCGGGCGGGTGTGAGGGGAGTTCGGTGTCGGCGTCGTTCGCGGCCGGCAGCAATTCGCCCGACGGCGCCAGCGGCGGCATCGCTTCCTGCGCTGCGCCGGCGGGCTGCGGCTCGGGGATGTAGTTCAGCACCGGGGCGAGCCAGCGTTCGGCCTCGGCTGTGCTCCAGCCCTTGCGCCGCGCGTAGTCCTCGACCTGATCGCGCTCGATCTTGCCGACGCCGAAATAGGCGCTCTCGGGGTGGCTGAAATACAGCCCCGACACCGACGAGCCCGGCCACATCGCATATGACTCGGTCAGCGTCACGCCGGCATTGACCTCGGCGTCGAGCAGCCTGAACAGCGTCGCCTTCTCGGTGTGATCGGGCTGCGCCGGATAGCCGGGCGCCGGGCGGATGCCCTGATACTTTTCGAGGATCAGATCATCGACCGACAGCGCCTCGTCCGGCGCATAGCCCCAGAATTCGCGGCGGACGCGGGCGTGCATCCGCTCGGCGAAGGCTTCGGCGAGGCGGTCGGCCAGCGCCTTGACCAGGATCGAGGAATAGTCGTCGTTGTCGGCCTTGAACTTGTCGGCGATCACGTCCTCGCCGATCCCGGCGGTGACGACGAAGGCGCCGATATAGTCCGGCACGCCGCGCGGCGCGATGAAGTCCGACAGCGCCGCATTGGCGCGGCCCTCGCGCTTGACGAGCTGCTGGCGCAGCGTGTGCAGCGCGCCGATCGAACTGTCCCGCTTGTCGTCGGCATACAGGATGATGTCATCGCCGACCGCATTCGCCGGCCAGAACCCGATCGCCGCTTTTGCAGTGAACCAGTTCCCGGCGACGATGCGCTCCAGCATCTTACGGGCGTCGGCATAGAGCGACCGCGCGGCCTCGCCGACGACCTTGTCGTCGAGAATCGCGGGGAAACGCCCGGCGAGCTCCCAGCTCTGGAAGAACGGCGTCCAGTCGATGGTGTCGACCAGCTCCGCCAGCGGATAGTTGGTGAAGCTGCGCACGCCGAGGAACGACGGCTTCACCGGCTTCGCAGCCGACCAGTCGATCTTCGTCGCATTGGCGCGCGCGGCCTCGAGCGGCAGCCGCTTCTTGTCGGCCTGCGCGCGCAGATGCGCGGCGGTGATCTTGGCGTAGTCGGCGCGGATCTCGGCCGCATAGGCCGGGCCGCGCTCGCGCGACAGCAGCGACGAAGCGACGCCGACCGCGCGGCTGGCGTCATTGACATGCACCACGCTGCCGGCCGGATAAGCGGGGTCGATCTTCACCGCGGTGTGGACGCGGCTGGTGGTGGCGCCGCCGATCAACAGCGGCATGTCGAGGCCGTTGCGCTGCATCTCGCCGGCGAGGAAGCTCATTTCATCCAGCGACGGCGTGATCAGGCCGGACAGCCCGATGATGTCGGCGCCCTCGGCCTTCGCGGTCTCGATGATCTTCGCGGCGGGCACCATCACGCCGAGGTCGATCACCTCGAAATTGTTGCACTGGAGCACGATGCCGACGATGTTCTTGCCGATGTCGTGGACGTCGCCCTTCACGGTCGCGAGCACGATCTTGCCGGCGGTGGCGCGCTCGCCGGTGTGGGTGCCGGCGGCAAGCTGCGCGGCCTTCTCGGCCTCCATGAACGGCATCAGATAGGCGACCGCCTGTTTCATCACGCGGGCGGATTTCACCACCTGCGGCAGAAACATCTTGCCGTCGCCGAACAGGTCGCCGACCACGTTCATGCCGGCCATCAGCGGGCCTTCGATCACATGCAGCGGGCGTTCCGCTTTCGCGCGGGCTTCCTCGGTGTCGGTCTCGATATATTCGGTGATGCCGTGCACCAGCGCGTGGCTCAGCCGCTGTTCCACCGGCCAGCCGCGCCAGGCGAGGTCCTGCTCCTTCGCCGCCTTGCCCTGGCCGCGATATTTCTCGGCGAGCGCGAGCAACCGCTCCGAAGCGCCCGGATCGCGGTTGAGGATGACGTCCTCGCAGACCTGGCGCAGTTCTGCGTCGATGTCGTCATAGACGATCATCTGCCCGGCATTGACGATGCCCATGTCCATGCCCGCGTGAATCGCGTGATACAGGAACACCGAATGCATCGCCTCGCGCACCGGCTCGTTGCCGCGGAACGAGAACGACAGGTTGGAGACGCCGCCCGAGACATGCGCGTGCGGCAGGTTCTTGCGGATCCAGCGCGTCGCCTCGATGAAGTCGACGCCGTAGTTATTATGCTCTTCGAGCCCGGTCGCGATCGCGAAAATGTTCGGGTCGAAGATGATGTCTTCCGGCGGGAAACCGATCTGATCGACCAGGATATCGTAAGCGCGCTTGCAGATCTCGGTCTTGCGCGCGTAGGTGTCGGCCTGGCCCTTTTCGTCGAACGCCATCACCACCACCGCGGCGCCATGGCGGCGCGCGATATTGGCCTCGTGCAGGAACTTCTCTTCGCCTTCCTTCAGCGAGATCGAGTTCACCACCGGCTTGCCCTGCAGGCACTTCAACCCCGCCTCGATCACCGCGAATTTCGAACTATCGACCATCACCGGCACCTTGGCGATGTCCGGTTCGGCGGCGACGAGGTTCAGGAAGGTGACCATCGCGGCTTCGGAATCGAGCAGCCCTTCGTCCATGTTGACGTCGATGATCTGCGCGCCGTTCTCGACCTGGTCGCGCGCGACCTGCAGCGCCGCGGCGTAGTCGCCGGCGGTGATCAGCTTGCGGAATTTCGCCGAGCCGGTGACGTTGGTGCGCTCGCCGACATTGACGAAGGGAATGTCGGGGGTCAGTTCGAACGGCTCGAGTCCGGACAGCCGCAGCCGCGGCGCGATCTCCGGCACGACGCGCGGTTTGTGCGGGGCGACCGCCTGCGCGATCGCGGCGATGTGGTCCGGCGTGGTGCCGCAGCAGCCGCCGACGATGTTGACGAGGCCGTCGCGGGCGAATTCGCCGACGATGCGCGCCATCTGCGCCGGCGTCTCGTCGTACTGGCCGAATTCGTTGGGCAGGCCGGCGTTCGGGTAGGCGCAGACCAGCGCGTCGGCGACGCGGCTGAGATCGGCGACATGCGCGCGCATGTCCTCGGCGCCGAGGGCGCAGTTGAAGCCGATCGTGATCGGCCTGGCGTGCCGCACCGAATTCCAGAAGGCTTCCGGCATTTGCCCTGAGAGCAGGCGGCCGGATTTGTCGGTGATGGTGCCGGAGATCATCACCGGCACGTCGATGCCGCGCGCTTCGGTGATTTCGGCGATGGCGTAGAGCGCCGCCTTGGCGTTGAGCGTGTCGAAGATGGTTTCGAGCAGCAACAGATCGGCGCCGCCGTCGAGCAGGCCGTTGATCTGCTCGCCATAGGCGATCCGCAGATCGTCGAAGGTCACCGCGCGATAGCCCGGATTGGCGACGTCCGGCGAAATCGAGGCGGTGCGGTTGGTCGGGCCGATCGCGCCCGCGACGAAGCGGGGTTTGCCGTCCTCGGCTGCCACTGTTGCGGCGGCGTTGCGGGCGAGGCGGGCGCCCTCGAAACTCATCTCGTAGGCGATCTCGGACAGGTCGTAATCGGCCTGCGCGATCGAGGTCGAGGAGAAAGTGTTGGTGGCGACGATGTCGGCCCCGGCGCGCAGGTAGGCGGCGTGGATGTCCTCGATCGCCTGCGGTTGGGTCAGGATCAGCAGGTCGTTGTTGCCGCGCAGGTCGCGGTGGAAATCCTTGTAGCGGTCGCCGCGGAACGCAGCTTCGTCGAACTGCAATTGCTGGATCATCGTGCCCATCGCGCCGTCCAGCACGAGGATGCGCTCGGCGGCCAGCGCCAGCAGTTCGGTCCGCTTCGGAGAGATCGGCTTGGTCATGAATTCACGCGGCTTTCTGTGCGACCTGCGGCCGAAGGCCGAGCAGATGGCTGATCGCGAACACGAGGTCCGCGCGGTTCATCGTGTAGAAGTGGAAGGTGTCGACGCCGTGCTTGGCGAGCTTGTGGACCTGGCCGGCGGCGACCGTCGCCGCCACCAGCTTGCGGGTGTCGGGATCGTCGTCGAGCCCTTCGAACTGCTTTGCCAGCCAGTCCGGCACGCTGGCGCCGGCGCGCGTGGCGAAGTTCGAGGCCTGCTTGAAGTTCTGCACCGGCAGGATGCCGGGCACGATCGGAATGTCGATGCCCCGGGCGCGGACGCGATCGAGGTAGCGGAAGTACAGATCGTTGTCGAAGAAAAACTGGGTGATGGCGCGGGTCGCGCCGGCATCGACCTTGGCTTGCAGCATGTCGAGGTCGGCGTCGAAGCCGGTGCTTTCCGGATGTTTCTCGGGATAGGCCGACACCGTCACCTCGATATCGGGATGCCGGCGCTTGATCGAGGCGACCAGATCGGCGGAGCTGCGATAGCCCTGCGGATGCGGCGTGTAGGCGCCGCCGAGTCCGCTCGACGGATCGCCGCGCAATGCGACGATGTGGCGAACGCCGATGTCGTAGTAGCGCTCCACCACCTCGTCGACATCCGCGCAAGGCGCATCGACGCAGGTGAGGTGGGCCGCCGGCGTGAGATGGGTTTCGCGCAGGATGCGGGCGATGGTGGAGTGGGTGCGCTCGCGGGTCGAGCCGCCGGCGCCGTAGGTGACCGAGACGAAGCGTGGCGTCAGCGGCGCGAGCCGGCTGATCGCCTGCCACAGAGTGCGCTCCATCTCGTCGGTCTTCGGCGGAAAGAACTCGAAGGAGATCGCCGGAATGTGCTGCAGCACGTCGCTCATATCACGTCATCCACGCTGGAAGGTCGAAGGCCGGACGCAGTCGTCGCTTCCGCCGGCCGCGCTGGGGCGCGAGGCGGTCAGCCTGGCTGCACAAATTAAGCTGATCGGTTCTGCCAATCCAGCCCACTCAGGATGAAATGACGATGGGAAATTGCCCATCAACGCAATTCAACGTCAGAAATATTGATGTTGTCTCAAGGATCGTGGGCAGGAAGGCAATCATTCTGGGGCATTTCGTAGGCATTTACCGCAGAATGTGCTCGAAAAGTTGGAATATTCCGCATCCTTCCCTCGATGGCGGAGTGGGTGACCTCGGGCCTCCCCGAGGTTTGCCCACCAGCAAACCGTAGCTACCCTCTACGGCGAATTTCCTAGCCAATTACCTTTGCGCGACCTTCGGTTGAGCGCTAGCTTAATGGGATGTTACCGCTCTCCATCCTCGATCTTTCCGTCGTCACCACCGGCACGCCGCCGGCGGCGGCCTTGCGCAACTCGATCGACCTCGCCCGGCATGCCGACAAACTCGGCTATGTCCGTTATTGGCTGGCCGAACACCATAATCTGCCGTCGGTCGCGAGCCCGGCGCCGGAGATCATGATCGGGCAGATCGCTGCGGTGACCGAGCGCATCCGCGTCGGTTCCGGCGGCGTGATGTTGCCGAACCACGCGCCGCTGATGGTCGCCGAGCGCTTCAAGATGCTGGAGGCGCTGTTCCCCGGCCGCATCGATCTCGGCATCGGTCGCGCGCCGGGTACCGATCAGGCCACCGCCCATGCGCTGCGGCGCCGGCTTGATGTCCGCGAGGGTGATGATTTCCTCGAGCGGCTGCAGGAACTGACGCTGTGGGAGACTCGCGGCTTCCCGGCCGGCCATCCCTACAACAACGTCGTGGCGATGCCGGATGACGCGCCGCTGCCGCCGATCTGGCTGCTCGGCTCCAGCGACTACAGCTCGGAACTCGCCGCTCAGGTCGGGATGGGCTTCGCGTTCGCGCACCACTTCGCGTCCTACGACGCCGCCGAAGCGCTGACGCATTATCGCGCCAGTTTCCGGCCGACCCGCTGGCGTAGCACGCCGCACGGCATTCTCGCTGTGGCGGCGGTGATCGCCGACACCGACGAAGAGGCCGAGCGGCTCGCGCTCTCGATGGACGTCAGCCGGCTGCTGCGTGATCGCGGTCGCTACGTGCCGCTGCCGAGCGTCGAGGAGGCGCAGGCCTATCCGTTGACCGACGCCGACCGCGCCTCGATCGCGCGCAACCGCTCGCGGCTGTTCGTCGGCAGCCCGTCGACGGTGATGCAGGCGCTGCAGCCGCTGATCCGCGCCAGCCAGGCCGATGAGTTGATGGTGATCACCGCGACCCACGATCACGACGCCCGCAAGCGCTCGTATAGTTTGCTCGCGGATGCGTTCAAGCGGCAGAGGGTTGCGGCGTAGTGAGCGCCGCTATCGGGACGTGCGAGCCGTGCAACGTATGACAAAGTCGTCATCCTGAGGCGCCGCCGCGACGCGGCGGCCTCGAAGGATGCGGCCGCAAGTAACCGCCGCGAACAGCTGCACGGCCCATCCTTCAAGGCGCGCAAGTGGCACGCACTCCGGATCAAGTCCGGGGGCAGGCTCTCAGGATGTCACAAGTCGATTAGTCGCGCTCACCGCTCGGTAAACGTCGCCCGGAACGGGTGGCCCGGATAGACGCCGACGATGCGGAATTCGCGCGAGAAGAATTTCAGCTCGTCGAGCGCGAAAGCGAGGTTGCGGTCTTCGGGGTGGCCGTCGACATCGGCGTAGAACTGCGTGGCGAAGAAATTGCCGTCGACCATGTAGCTTTCCAGCTTGGTCATGTTGACGCCGTTGGTCGCGAAGCCGCCCATCGCCTTGTACAGAGCGGCCGGCAGGTTGCGCACCCGGAATACAAAAGTGGTGACCAGCGCGCCCGACCCCTGCGCCGCCCAGCGCGGCTCGCGCGCCAGCATCACGAAGCGGGTGGTGTTGTGGGTTTCGTCCTCGATGTCTTCGGCAAGAATGTCGAGGCCGTAGATCTTCGCCGCCAGCCGCGACGAGATCGCCGCGCAACTCTTGTCGCCACGCTCGGCGACGATCCGCGCCGAACCGGCGGTGTCGCCGGCGACGATCGGCCGGAGGCCGAACTTGCGGATGATACGACGGCACTGACCGAGTGCATGGACGTGGCTCTCGACCGTCCTGATCTCCTCGAGCTTCGCGCCCGGCACGGCGACCAGTTGATGCCGGATCGGCAAAAACCATTCGCCGACGATGTACAAGCCGGATTGCGGCAGCAGATGATGAATGTCGGCGACGCGGCCAGCGACCGAGTTCTCGATCGGGATCATGCCGAGATCGGCCTCACCCGAGGAGATCGCGGCGAGCGCGTCCTCGAAGGTGGCGCAAGGCAGCGCTTCGGCGCTGGGGTAGGCGTCGCCGATCGCGATGTGCGAGTTGGCGCCGGGCTCGCCCTGAAATGCTATTTTCATGGTCTTGGTCATCGGTTCCAAACTGTTGGCGCGCGTTCTATCAGCCGCAGCGGTTTTCGCCAGAGGGGATCGGCGATCGCCTCAGAAGCCGAGCGCCCGCCGTGCGGTTTCCAGATCGGCGGGTGTGTCGACGCCGCGCGGCACGCTGTCGACGATGCCGACGTCGATCCGCATCCCGGCCTCCAGCGCGCGCAATTGTTCGAGTTTCTCGCGCTGCTCGAGCGGCGAGGGCGGCAGTGACACGAAGCGCTCCAGCGCGGCGCGGCGATAGGCGTAGAGACCGATATGATGATAGCGCGGCCCGTCCCCATAGGGCGCGGTGGCGCGGGTGAAATACAGCGCGCGTAGCAAATTGTTTCGGATCGGCGAGCCGACCACCTTCACAACGTTCGGGTTGGTGCTCTCTTCCTCGGTGTGGATTTCGGCCGCGAGCGTGGCGATATCGACCGCCGGATCGGCCAGCGGCGCCAGCACCGCGCCGATCTGCTCCGGCCGGATGGTCGGGAAGTCGCCCTGCAGATTGATCACCGTCTCGATCTTGCGTTCCGGATCGAGAGTCTGCAGTGCCTCGTGAATCCGGTCCGAGCCGGACGGGTGGTCGGCCCGGGTCATCACCACCTCGCCGCCATGGGCGATCACGGCCTCGGCGATCTCCGGCGTATCGGTCGCGACCGCGACCCGGCCGATCGAAGCCGCCAGCGCGCGCCGCAGCACATGCACGATCATCGGGACGCCGCCGATATCGAGCAGAGGCTTGCCGGGCAGCCGCGTCGCGGCCATTCGCGCGGGGATCAGAACGAGCGTGAGGGGTGCGGTCATCGGGCGTGCAGGATCAGTCCTGTGCGATGGTCAACAGGCCGACCGAGAGCCTCGACCAGGGCGGTACCAGGCTGTTGGAAGGTCACGGATAGCGACACTTATACGGGTTGCCAGAGCGGGGGCAAACCGTTATCTCATCACAGCTAAATCTATTTGCGAATGCCAACGATAAACAATTTCAGACTCGAGTCTGACGGGAAACGCGAGCGCATCATGGATTCCTTCGAGCTCAACAAAATTCTCGGCGCAGTTCTCGCGACCTGCCTCGTACTGCTGCTGTCGAACTTCGCCGCGCAGGCGGTGTTTTCGCCCGGCAAGGTCGAGAAGCAGGGCTACGCCATCGCCGTGAAGGAAGCCGAGCCGGCCAAGGGCAAGGACGCTGCGCCGGCCGCGGCCGCTGAGCCGATCGAGAAGCTGCTGCAGACCGCCTCCGTCGAGAAGGGCACCGCCGCAGCCAAAAAATGCGCCGCCTGCCACACTTTCGAAAAGGACGGCCCGAATCGCGTCGGCCCCAATCTCTACGGCATCGTCGGCGAAAAGCGCGGTGAAGGCCGCGGCTTCAACTTCTCGGCGGCGATGAAGGCCAAGGGCGGCGAATGGACCTTCGAAGAACTCGACAAGTTCATCGCCAGCCCGAAGGGCTATATCCCGGGCACCGCGATGGGCTTCGCCGGGATCGGTAACGAGCGTGAACGCGCCGATCTGATCGCCTACCTCAACAAGAATTCCGATAAGCCCGAGGCGCTGCCGACCGCCGCCAAATAGCGGTCCGCCCCTTCAGCACGTCACGTCGACCAACGGCCGGGATTTCCCGGCCGTTTTTGTGCGCGTCATCACTCTGTCCTGATCGGGACGTTTCGCCGCAACGAAGTCGGCCGCGGGGTGCTATCGTTTGGAAAATCCGGCATAATCGGCCGAATCCTCGCCTTATATTGCGGCTTGAGTGCTGGGCCCCGACGCCAACAGGAATTCGACACCGTGAATTTGACCCGACGACATCTTCTGCAAGCCGGCGCATGGGCGGCTGCCACCCCGGCCCTCGGTCTCGGCTCCGGCCTGCTGGCGGCAGGCCCCGCCGCAGCGCAGGGCGCGGCGGGTGGGCCGGCATGGCGGCACGGCCTGTCGCTGTTCGGCGAGGTCAAGTACCCGCCCGATTTCAGGCGGTTCGATTACGTCAACCCGGATGCGCCCAAAGGCGGCGCGGCGCGCCAGATCTCGCTCGGCACCTTCGACAATTTCAACATTGCGGTCGCCGGGGTGAAGGGCAACATCGCGCCGGCGGTCGGCTACCTCTACGAGACGCTGATGACCGCCTCGCAGGACGAGGTCGGCGTCGTCTACGGACTGCTCGCCGAAAGCGCGACCCATCCCGACGATTTTTCCTGGGTGGCGTATCGGCTGCGCGCCGGCGCCCGCTGGCACGACGGCAAGCCGGTGACCGCCGATGACGTGATCTTTTCGTTCGACTCGCTGAAGAAATTCAGCCCGCGCTACGCGTCGTATTACCGCCACGTCCTCAAGGCCGAGAAGACCGGCGAGCGCGACATCCGCTTCACCTTCGATGGGCCCGGCAATCGCGAATTGCCGACCATTGTCGGCGAACTGATGATCCTGCCGAAGCATTGGTGGGAAGGCGTCGACAGCGCCGGGCGCACGCGCGACATTTCCGCCACCACGCTGGAAAAGCCGCTCGGCTCCGGCCCCTACCGGATCAAGGAGTTCGTCGCCGGCCGCGCGATCGTGCTGGAGCGCGTCAAGGACTATTGGGGCGAGAAGTTGCCGGTGCGCATCGGCGAGAACAATTTCGACGAGCTGCGCTTCGAATTCTTTCGCGACAACACCGTCGCGCTCGAAGCCTTCAAGGCCGACCAGGCCGACTGGATCGCCGAGAACTCTGCCAAGCAATGGGCGACGGCCTACGACTTCCCCGCGGTCACCGACAAGCGGGTGGTCAAGGAGGAATTCCCGATCAACGATTCCGGCCGGATGCAGGGCTTCGTCCTCAACCTCCGTCGCGACATGTTCAAGGATGCCCGGATCCGGCGCGCCTTCAACTACGCGTTCGACTTCGAGGAAATGAACAAGCAGTTGTTCTACGGCCAGTACAAGCGGATCAACAGCTACTTCGAAGGCACCGAGCTCGCCTCCAGCGGGCTCCCGCAGGGCGATGAACTCGCGATCCTCGAGACCGTGCGCGACAAGGTGCCGGCCGAGCTGTTCACCACCCCCTACAGCAATCCGGTCGGCGGCAATCCGGAATCGGTTCGCGGCAATCTGCGCGAGGCGATGAAGCTGGTGAAGGAAGCCGGCTTCGACATCAAGGATCGCAAGCTGGTCGACCCGTCCGGCAAGCCGGTCACGGTCGAGATGCTGGTGCAGGATCCGTCGGCCGAGCGCATCACGCTGTTCTACAAGCCGTCGCTTGAGCGGCTCGGCGTCACCGTCTCGATCCGCGTCGTCGACGATGCTCAGTATCAGAACCGCATCCGCGCCTTCGATTTCGACATCATCACCGATCTGTGGGGCCAGTCGCTGTCGCCCGGCAACGAGCAGCGCGATTATTGGGGCTCACAGGCCGCCGATCAGCCCGGCTCGCGCAACACCATCGGCATCAAAAACCCGGCGATCGACGCGCTGATCGACAAGGTGATCTTCGCCAAGGACCGCGCGACGCTGGTCGCCGCGACCCGCGCGCTCGACCGCGTGCTGCTGTGGAATTTCTACGTCGTGCCGCAATTCACCTACGGCTTCATCCGCTACGCCCGCTGGGACCGCTTCAGCCACGCCGATCTGCCTAAATACGCGCGCTCCGGCCTGCCGATGCTGTGGTGGTACGACGCCGAGAAGGCCGCCAAGATCGGCAGACGTTCTTGAGGAAGCGCCCGCGCATGGTGCAGCTCAACCGCCGCAATGTGCTCGGCCTCGGAATCGGCGCGCTGGCCGCGGCGCATCTTTGCCCCGCGGCTGCGGCCGAGGGAGAGACGGTCGCCCACGGCATGTCCGCCTTCGGCGACCTGAAGTACCGGGCCGATTTTCCGCATTTCGACTACGTCAATCCTCGGGCGCCGAAGGGCGGGCTGTTCTCGACCATTCCGTCGGTGCGCGCCTTCAACCAGTCGTTTCACACGTTCAATTCGCTCAATGCCTACGTCCTGAAGGGCGATGGCGCTCAGGGCATGGGCCTCACTTTCGCGACGCTGATGGCGCGGGCCGGCGACGAGCCCGACGCGATGTACGGCCTCGCGGCGTCGTCGGTGGCGATCTCTCGCGACGGTCTGACCTATCGCTTCACCATGCGCCCGGAGGCGCGCTTCCACGACGGCAGCAAGCTCACCGCGCGAGACGCCGCGTTCTCGCTGAACATCCTGAAGGCCAAGGGCCATCCGCTGATCACCCAGCAGATGCGCGACTTCATCAAGGCGGAAGCGACCGACGACGCCACGCTGGTCGTGACGTTCGCGCCGAAGCGCGGTCGCGACGTACCGCTGTTCACGGCCTCCCTGCCGCTGTTCTCCGAGGCCTACTACGCGAAACGGCCGTTCGACGAATCGACCATGGAGGTGCCGCTCGGCAGCGGCCCCTACAAGGTGGGCCATTTCGAATCCGGCCGCTCCATCACATTCGATCGCGTCAAGGACTGGTGGGGCGCGAAGCTGCCGGTCAATGTCGGGTCGAACAATTTCGACACCGTCCGGTTCGAGTTCTATCGCGATCGCGACGTCGCTTTCGAGGGCTTCTCCGGCCGCAATTATCTGTATCGCGAGGAGTTCACCTCGCGGATCTGGAGTACGCGCTACGATTTCCCCGCGGTCCATGACGGCCGGGTCAAGCGCGAGCAGCTTCCTGACGGGACCCCGTCCGGCTCGCAGGGCTGGTTCATCAACACGCGGCGCGACAAGTTCAAGGACCCGCGGGTGCGCGAGGCGATCGGCTGCGCGTTCGATTTCGAATGGACCAACAAGACCATCATGTACGGCGCCTATCAACGCACGGTGTCGCCGTTCCAGAATTCCGATCTGATGGCGGTGGGGCCGCCGTCGCCCGACGAACTGGCGCTGCTCGCACCGTACCGCGGCAAGGTGCAGGACGAGGTGTTCGGCGCGCCGTTTCTGCCGCCGGCGTCCGATGGCTCGGGACAGGACCGCGCGCTGCTGCGCAGAGGCGGACAGTTGCTGACCGAGGCCGGCTTCGCGATCAAGGATCGCCAGCGGCTGACGCCGCAGGGCGAGCCGATGCGGATCGAGTTTCTGCTCGACGAGCCGTCGTTCCAGCCGCACCACATGCCGTTCATCAAGAACCTCGGCACCCTGGGGATCGAGGCGACGTTGCGGCTGGTCGACCCGGTGCAGTTTCGCGCCCGACGTGACGATTTCGATTTCGACATGGCGATCGAGCGCTTCGGCTTCTCGACCGTGCCGGGCGATGCGCTGCGCAGTTTCTTCTCGTCGCAATCGGCCGCGACCAAGGGCTCGAACAATCTCGCCGGCATCGCCGATCCCGCGATCGATGCGATGATGGATCAGGTGATCGCTGCCGACACCCGGGCGAAGCTGGTCGTCGCCGCGCGGGCGCTCGACCGGCTGATCCGCGCCGGCCGCTATTGGGTGCCGCAATGGTACTCCGCCTCGCACCGGCTGGCCTATTGGGACGTGTTCGGCCATCCGCCGAACCTGCCGAAATATATCGGCGTCGGCGCGCCGGATCTGTGGTGGTCGGAGCCGAAAGCCGCGGCCGCCGCCGGCGGCGACGTCAAAGGCGAGGGAAAATAGATGTCCGCCTATATCGCCCGCCGCATCCTGCTGATGTTTCCGACCCTGCTCGGCATTCTGTTCGTGTCCTTCGTTGTGGTGCAGTTCGCGCCGGGCGGACCGGTCGAGCGGGTGATCGCGCAACTGTCAGGCGCCGACACCGGCGCGGCCTCGCGCGTCTCCGGGTCGTCCGGCGGCGACTTCGGCGGACGGCCGCAGGCCGGCGCCTCCGCCGATGCGGTCAATTCGAAATATCGCGGCGCGCAAGGGCTCGACCCGGAATTCGTCAAGAGCCTGGAGAAACAGTTCGGGTTCGACAAACCGGCGCCCGAGCGCTTTGCGATCATGCTGTGGAATTTCGCGCGGTTCGACTTCGGAAAGAGCTATTTCCGCGACGTCAGCGTGCTGCAATTGATCAAGGAGAAGCTGCCGGTCTCGATGTCGCTCGGGATCTGGATGACGCTGCTGACCTATCTGATCTCGATCCCGCTCGGCATCCGCAAGGCGGTGAAGGACGGCTCGAAGTTCGACACCTGGACATCGGCGGTGATCATCGTCGGATTTGCGATCCCGGGCTTCCTGTTCGCGATCCTGCTGATCATCCTGTTCGCCGGCGGATCGTTCTTCAGCTGGTTCCCGCTGCGCGGGCTGACATCCGACGGCTGGAGCCAGTTCCCCTGGTACTGGAAGATCATCGACTATTTCTGGCATCTGGCGCTGCCGCTGACCGCGATGGTGCTCGGCGCCTTCGCGACCATGACGCTGCTGACAAAGAACTCGTTCCTGGACGAGATCCGCAAGCAATATGTGATGACCGCCCGCGCCAAGGGCTGTAGCGAAACGCAGGTGCTGTACGGCCACATCTTCCGCAACGCGATGCTGATCGTGATCGCCGGCTTCCCGGGCGCTTTCATCCACGCGTTCTTTTCCGGCTCGCTGTTGATCGAGACCATCTTCTCGCTCGACGGGCTCGGCCTGCTCGGCTTTGAAAGCGTGCTGAACCGCGATTACCCGGTGGTGTTCGGCACGCTGTTCATTTTTTCGCTGGTCGGCCTCGTGGTCAATCTGGCCTCTGATCTCACCTATATGTGGATCGATCCGCGGATCGATTTCGAGGCGCGGGAAGTCTGATGACGCTGATCGCACGCGAGCCGATCGAGAGCACGATTCAGGCGCCGCTCGGCGAGGCGGTGCCGCCCGCCCGCCACCGCCTCGGCTTCTCGCCGCTGAACAAGCGGCGCTGGCAGAATTTCAAGGCCAACCGGCGCGGCTACTGGTCGTTCTGGCTTTTCCTGGTGCTGTTCGTGGTGTCATTGTTCGCCGAATTGATCGCCAATGATCGCCCGCTGCTGATTAAATTCGACGGCCATTATTACTTCCCGGCCGTCGTCAACTATGCCGAGACCACGTTCGGTGGCGATTTCGAGACCGCCGCCGATTATCGCGATCCGTTCCTGCAGAAGCTGATCGCGGACAAGAACGGCACGGTGATCTGGGCGCCGATCCGCTATTCCTACGGCACGCACAATCTCGATCTGCCGACGCCCGCGCCATCGAAGCCGACCTGGATGCTGACCGAGGCCGAATGCAAGACGGTGGTCGACAAGAAGGGCGTGAAGGGCTGCAGCGATCTCGAATACAACTGGCTCGGCACGGACGATCAGGGCCGCGACGTCGTCGCCCGGCTGATCTACGGCTTCCGCATTTCGGTGCTGTTCGGCCTCAGCCTGACGATCATCTCCTCGGTAATCGGCGTCGCCGCCGGCGGCATCCAGGGCTATTTCGGCGGTTGGGTCGATCTCGGCTTCCAGCGCTTCATCGAGGTCTGGACCGCGATTCCGTCGCTGTATCTGTTGTTGATCCTGTCCTCGGTGCTGGTGCCCGGATTCTTTGTTCTGCTCGGCATCCTGCTGCTGTTCTCATGGGTGTCGCTGGTCGGTCTGGTGCGCGCCGAGTTTTTGCGCGGACGCAATTTCGAATACATCATGGCGGCGCGCGCGCTCGGCGTCTCCAACGCCAAGATCATGGTGCGGCATCTGCTGCCGAACGCGATGGTCGCGACCATGACGTTCCTGCCGTTCATCGTGTCGTCGTCGGTGATGACGTTGACCGCGCTGGATTTCCTCGGCTTCGGCCTGCCGCCCGGCTCGCCCTCGCTCGGCGAATTGCTGGCGCAGGGCAAGGCCAACGTCCAGGCGCCGTGGCTCGGCTTCACCGGCTTCTTCGCGGTCGCGATCATGCTGTCGCTGTTGATCTTCGTCGGCGAAGCCGTCCGTGATGCCTTCGACCCCCGCAAGACGTTCAGGTGAGGATGTGGTAGGGTCGTTAGTGGTTTTGGAGACGTGCCATGAGAACAAAACTCATCAGGATCACGACGACGAACTATCCAGTTTCCCGGTTACCGCCTGATCTACGGGAAGACCTCGATCCGACCGCTATCGTTGCGGTCATTGTCGAGCACGAAGAAGTGCTTCCCGACTGGCTCGAAAAAGACAACGCGGAAAAAGACTGAATGGACGCCCTCAACCAGCCCTTGCTCTCCGTCGCCGATCTCTCCGTTGCCTTCCATCAGCAGAGCGGCACCACGCTCGCGGTGGATCGCATCTCGTATCAGATCAGGCGCGGCGAGTGCGTGGCATTGGTCGGCGAGTCCGGGTCGGGCAAATCGGTCAGCGCGCTGTCGATCCTGAAGTTGCTGCCGTATCCGACGGCGTCGCATCCGACCGGGCAGATCCGGTTCAAGGGCCGCGAACTGCTCGGCATGTCGGAGAACGACATCCGCGCTATCCGCGGCAACGAGATCTCGATCATCTTCCAGGAGCCGATGACCTCGCTCAATCCGCTGCACACGATCGAGGCGCAGATCGGCGAGATCCTGCAACTGCACGGCGGCCCGCGCGGCACCAAGGGGCGGGCGCGCATTCTGGAATTGCTGACGCAGGTCGGCATCCCCGAGCCGGAGACGCGGCTCGCCAGCTATCCGCACCAATTGTCCGGCGGCCAGCGCCAGCGCGTGATGATCGCGATGGCGCTCGCCAACGAGCCTGATCTCTTGATCGCCGACGAGCCGACCACCGCGCTCGACGTCACCGTGCAGGCGCAGATCCTGGCGCTGCTCGCCGACATCCGCGCCCGGCTCGGCATGAGCCTATTGTTCATCACCCACGATCTCGGCATCGTGCGGCGCATCGCCGACGTCGTCTGCGTGATGAACAACGGCAAGATCGTCGAGCAGGGGCCGGTCGAGCAGGTGTTCACCGCGCCGACCCACGCCTACACCAAGGCGCTGCTCGCCGCTGAGCCGAAGCCGGATCCGGCGCCGCCACGGCCGGACGCGCCGGTGGTGATCTCCACCGACGATCTGAAAGTCTGGTTTCCGATCAAGCGCGGCCTGATGCGCAAGACGGTGGGCCACATCAAGGCGGTCGACGGTGTCACGCTCGCGGTGCGCAAGGGCGAAACCCTCGGCGTCGTCGGCGAGTCGGGCTCCGGCAAGACCACGCTCGGGCTGGCGCTGTTGCGGCTGATCTCGTCTGAAGGTCCGATCGTGTTCCTCAGCAGCAACATTCAGGGCCTGAAGTTCAAGGAGATGCTGCCGTTCCGCCGCGACATGCAGATCGTGTTTCAGGATCCGTTCGGCGCGCTCAGCCCGCGCATGTCGGTCGGCGATATCATCGCCGAGGGTCTCAGCGTGCATCAGCCGCATCTGTCGGAAGAAGAGCGCGAGGCGAGGGTGATCAAGGCGCTGAAGGAGGTCGGTCTCGATCCGGCGACGCGCTTCCGCTATCCGCACGAATTCTCCGGCGGCCAGCGCCAGCGCATCAGCATCGCGCGTGCGGTGGTGCTGGAGCCGAATTTCGTCGTGCTCGACGAGCCGACCAGCGCGCTCGACATGTTGTTTCAGGCGCAGATGGTCGACCTGTTGCGCGAGCTGCAGCGCAAGCGCGATCTAACTTACATGTTCATCTCGCACGATTTGCGGGTCGTCGCGTCACTCGCAAGTCATCTGATCGTGATGAAACAGGGCAAGGTCGTGGAGGAAGGCCCAGCGGCGGAGCTGTTCAAGCACCCGAAGACGGACTATACGCGGGCGCTGTTTGCCGCCGCGTTCCGGCTCGAAACCGCTCCGGGCGGCGCCGCCGCGCAATAGGTGTCTGATGAGTGAGATCGACTGGACTGATCAGCTCGCGGATCGCGAGGCCGATGTCACCGTGTCCGCGCCCGAGATGATCGGCCGGGGCTTCATGACCTATGAGCGGTACGAAGTCTCGCTGCGGCGCGACGGCGAGCCGCCGCTGCTGCAGCGGCGGGATGTGCTGCGCGCCAGCCGGGTCGCAGCGGTCATCCCGATCGATCTGGCGCGCGACGCGGTGGTACTGATCCGCCAGTTCAGGTTGCCGGCTCACTTGGCCACAGGGCGCGGCGACATGGTCGAGGTTGTTGCGGGGCGCGTCGAGGCCGACGAGGCGGCGGTGGATGCTGCGCGGCGCGAATGCATCGAGGAAATCGGCATCGCGCCGGACCGGCTTGTCGAGCTGTACAGCGTGCTGGCGACGCCCGGCTTCACCGACGAGCAGATCATCTTCTTCGCGGGATTTGTCGACTCCACTGTGGTGCCGCCGCGGGGCGGCGTCGCCGACGAGGATGAGGACACCCAGCCGTTCGTCGTCCCGATCGACGCGGCGCTTGCGGCGCTCGCAAGCGGAGAGATCGCCAACGCGTTGCTCTACAGCGCGCTGCAATGGCTGGCGCTCAATCGCGGCGCGCTGCAGAACGTCTTCAACCGAGCCGCCTGATCGTCGTCAGCTCGCTGCCGCTGCCGCTCGCCGCGATGCGCGCGATCGCCTCGCGCGCAGACTCGATCGCGGTGGCCATGTGATACGCGTTGGCGTGGACGATGCTGTCGGCACCGCACGCGATCGCAACATGGCCCTTCCAGAACAACAGATCGCCGCGCCGAAGCTGTGCCTGTTCGGAGATCGGCACCGACGCGCCGAGCGCCACCTCCTGCATGTCGCTGTCGCGCGGAGCAGCGATGCCGCAGGCAGCGAGCGCGGTCTGCAGCAGTCCGGAGCAGTCGATGCCGAGGCTGGTGCGGCCGCCCCACAGATACGGCGTGCCGACGAAGCGCTCGGCGACCGCGACGAAATCGGGCTCCCCGATGTCGAGGGCAGCGACGTGCCGGCGCGGCACGTACCATCCTTCCTGCGTCACCGCGAAGCCCGCATCTTCGCGCACGACCGCAAGCCGCGCGCCGAGCGGCAGCGTCTCCGCCGGCGGCAGTTTGATCGAGGGGCCGGGGAAGGCGAAAGTGCGCAGCGCCGTCACCGTGTGGGTCGGTTCCGCCCCGGGCTTGTACAGAGCAAGATCAGGCAGCCAACCGACATAGCCATCGCTGACGAGTTGCCCCCAGGCCCAGCCGTCTTCGGTGCGGTCGTAGACGGTGACGCGTTCGCCCTTCAGCGCCTCGGTCTGCAGCATCGCGCCGGAAAACGGCTCGCGCCGCATGGGCGCCACGCCGTAGCTGATCTCGGAGATTTCTCCTTCGACGAAGCGCGTCGCCGTCACCTGGCCTTCGAGATACTTCGCGGCGAGGTCCGGCCGCGCAGGGGTCAACCGTGGATCAGCCATAGCGTTCGCTCAGCAGCGCGAAGATCGCGCGCGCGGCCTGGCACTCGCCGCCTTCGGGGCGCGCGGGCTTGGCCTTCGGCGTCCAGCCGTAGATGTCGACATGCAGCCAGCTCTTCGCCGCCTCGACGAAGCGCTGCAGGAACAGCGCGCAGGTGATCGATCCGGCGAAGCCGCCGGACGGCGCGTTGTTGATGTTCGCGACCTTGGAATCGAGCCAGGAATCGTAAGGCGCCCACAGCGGCAGCCGCCACAGCGGATCGTTCTCGGCCCTGGCGCAGCGCGCCAGATCGAGCGCGAGCGTCTCGTCGTTGGTGTAGTAGGGCGGCAGATCGGGTCCGAGCGCGACGCGCGCGGCGCCGGTCAGCGTGCCGAGATCGATCAGGAGATCGGGCGCTTCCTCGTCGGCGAGCGCCAGCGCGTCGGCCAGCACCAGCCGGCCCTCGGCGTCGGTGTTGCCGATCTCCACCGTCGGCCCCTTGCGCGACGGGAAGATGTCGAGCGGCCGCATCGCATTGCCGGCAACGGCGTTCTCGACCGCGGGGATCAGCACCCGCAGCCGGACCTTCAACTTCGCGTCCATCACCATCGAGGCCAGCGCCAGCGCATTGGCGGCGCCGCCCATGTCCTTCTTCATGATCAGCATCGCGCTCGACGGCTTGAGATCAAGCCCGCCGGTGTCGAAGCAGACCCCCTTGCCGACCAGCGTCACCTTCGGATGCGAAGGATTGCCCCAGCCGATATCGATCAGCCGCGGCGCACGCGCCGACGCCATGCCGACGGCGTGGATCAGCGGGAAATTCTGTTTCGTCAGTTCCTCGCCCACGATGCAGTCGAACGTCCCGTCGAAGCGCTGCGCCAGCGCCTGGGCGGCATCGGCGAGTTCGGCAGGGCCCATATCGTTCGAGGGCGTGTTGATCAGATCGCGCGCCAGTGTGGCGGCCGCGACGGCGCGCTCGATCGCAGCGACATCGACGCCCTCCGGCACGACCAGTTTGACGGCCGGCGGCTCGGCCTTGCGATAGCGGCCGAATTTGTAGGCGCCGAGCGCGAACGCCAGCACCGCGAGCCGGGTGTCGTGCGGCGCATTGGCGAAACGGTATACGCCGGGCGGCAGCAGGCTCGGCAATTGCCCGGCGCGAAACGGATCGCAAGCGCGCGCGTCCGGTTCGTCGAGGCCAAACAGAATGTGGCTCACATCGCCTTCAGGCGTCGGGAGCGCGAGGAATTGTCCCGGCTTGCCGCTGTAGCCATTGGCGCGCGCGAACCGCTGCGCGGCCTCCGGCAGCGTCGCGCACAGCGCCTCCCAGCCGGTTTTGGTAACGAAGGAAATCGGAACCGCGGTCGGTTCCGGGGCAGTGGCGAACAGCGAGGACATGCAGGGTCTTTCGAATCGAAGCGGGAGCGGCGAGGGCCACGTTGATTAACCCAACATTAGGGTTAACGCTCTATTGCTGAAGCCGTATTCGTTCGTTCCGGTCGGCTTCGTGAGTAAAGTTGCCATGCGCCAGCTGTCTTGTCTCGCCCGGTTTCTCGCATCCGCGGCCGTGACCGCGGCCCTGGCAACGGCGCTTGCCGGCTGCCAGACCGCCGGGATGTCCGGCATCACCGGCGCGCTCGGCGCGCGGGCCGAGGCGCCGGCCGATCCGAACCGCGTCGCCGAGATCGCCGGCGAGCGCTATCGCGCCAATCCCAAGGATGCCGGCGCCGCTCTCGCTTATGGCCAGGCGCTGCGCGCCATCGGCCAGCGCGCTCAGGCGGTGGCGATGCTGGAGAAGGCATCGCTGGCCAATCCCAGCAACAAGACCGTGCTCGCTGCCTATGGCCGCGCGCTCGCCGACAACGGCAATTTCAAAGCGGCGTTCGACACGCTGACTCATGCGCATAGTCCGGACAACCCGGATTGGCGAATTTTGTCGGTACAGGGCACGGCGCTCGATCAGCTCGGCCGCAGCGACGAAGCGCGGCGCTATTACGCCAGCGCGTTGAAGCTTGCGCCGGGCGAGCCTTCCGTGCTCTCCAATCTCGGCCTGTCCTACATGCTCACCAAGGAATTGCCGAAAGCGGAGGAGTCGCTGCGGCAGGCCTATGCCAACGGCCGTGCCGATGCGCGGGTGCGGCAGAATCTGGCGCTGGTCGTCGGATTGCAAGGCCGCTTCGCCGAGGCGGAAAGCATCGTGCAGGCTGATCTCCCGCCGGAGGAGGCGGCCGCCAACGTCGCCTATCTCAAGCAGATGCTGGACGGCAAGACCGACACCCGCGGTCGCGGCCGTGGCGTATTGGCCTCCGGCCACTGATCATCACATCCGGGATCACGGGTCCAAAGGTCGCGGTTACGGTTCCGAGGGGCGCCGCAACCTGATCGCGCTACGCCGCGCCGTGCGGCGCGGCGATCACTGCATGGCCGAAACCCTGATCCCGGTCGGCCCGAGGATCACGACGAACAGAACCGGCAGGAAGAACACGATCATCGGCACCGTCAGCTTCGGCGGCAGCGCGGCGGCCTTCTTCTCGGCCTCGTTCATGCGCATGTCGCGATTTTCCTGCGCCATCACGCGGAGGCTCTGGCTGAGCGGCGTGCCGTAGCGTTCCGATTGCTGCAGCGCCAGGCAGACCGACTTGACGCCCTCGAGGCCGGTGCGGATCGCGAGGTTTTCGTAGGCCTGCTTGCGGTCGGGCAGATAGGACAGCTCCGCCGTCGTCAGCGTCAGCTCCTCCGCCAGCGGGATCGACTGCGTGCCGATTTCGATCGAGACCTTGCGGAATGCGGCTTCGATCGACATGCCGGACTCGATGCAGATCAGTAGCAGGTCAAGCGCGTCGGGAAAGGCGCGCTTGATCGAGAGTTGGCGCTTGCTGATGGCGTTCTTCAGGAACAGCATCGGCGCCTGCATACCGAGAAACACGCCGGCGATGCACATGCCGATCTTGATCGAGGTCGATTGCTGCATGTTCGACAGCAGGAAGACGTAGAGGGCCGATGCGATGCCGAACGCGATCGGCATCACCATGCGGAAGAAAAGGAAGGTGACATAGGGCGCCTGGCCGCGATAGCCGGCCATCACCAGCTTGTCGCGTGCGGTTTCCTGGGCGACCCATTTGCCGAGGTTGAGATCCTCGACGACCTTGGCGACGAACTGCTTCGGCGCTTGCCGCAGCGACACACGTTCGGCCTTCGCTATACGGTCGCGCTCGCGCTGGCGGATCCGCTCACGCTCGCTGCCGACCGCCTTCATGCGCTTGGCCAACGTCTCGCCGACGAACAGCGGTATGACCAGCGTGTAGACCGTGGCGCTGGCGGCGATCGCCGCCAGAAACATGGTCATGAAGCGGGCGTCGTGCAGCTTCGCAACGAGAAAATCGATCATGCGTCACCTCGTCAGAAGTCGAAATTGATCATCTTCTTCATCACCAGAATTCCCGCCGCCATCCACACCACGCAGCCGGCCAGCATCAGGCGGCCGGTCGGATGTGTCCACAGCAGCGCGATGTAGTCGGGCGTCGACATGTAGACCAGCAGCATCACGATCGGCGGCAACGAGCCGATGATCGCCGCCGAGGCCTTCGCCTCCATCGACATCGCCTGGATTTTCTCGGCCATCCGCTTGCGATCGCGCAGCACCTTCGACAAATTGCCGAGCGCTTCCGACAGATTGCCGCCGGATTTCTGCTGGATCGCGATGACGATGCCGAAGAAGTTGGCCTCCGGCACGGGCATCCGGTCATAGAGGCGCGCGCAGGCTTCGCCGATCGGCATGCCGATCGTCTGGGTCTCGATGATGGCGTTGAACTCGGTCTTCAGAGGCTCCGGCGAGTCCGCCGCCACCACCTTGATCGAGTCGAACAGCGGCAGGCCGGCCTTGATGCCGCGCACGATCACGTCGACGGCGTCGGGCAGGGCGTTGAGGAATCGCTTTTCCCGACGCTTCTTCAGGAAGCCGAGCATCCAGCGGGGCAGGCCGAAGCCGGCGGCGAAGGCGAGCCCCGCCGCCGCCGTCAGTCCGCCGCCGAACAGCATGGTCACGGCGAACACGAACACGCCGAGCACCGCCGAAATTGTGATGAATTTCTTCGGTGTCCAGTCGAGCCCCGCCTGGGTCAGCCGCGTGCTCAGTGCGACGTTCTTCTGCTTCTGTTTGCGCGCCTCGATGTCCCGCAGCGATCCTTCGACCTGCTCGCGGCGCGAGCGCTGCGTTCTTTCGACCTGCCGCACGGCGGGCGTCACGCGCGCGACCGATGAGCGGCGCTTTTCGGCCTGCTTTTCGCCGGACAACATCGGATAGAGGAAAACCCACGCCAGCCCGCCGACGGCCACGGCGGCAAAGAACCCGAGCGAGAGCGCTTGCATCTGCATGGTCTCCGCTCCTTTTAGACGTCGACTTCGATTTCGGCGGCGTCGAGCGCCGCGGCGAGCCGCTTCTCCTCGCCGTAGTAACGCGCGCGCTCCCAGAATTTGGGGCGCCCGATGCCGGTGGAGCGATGGCGGCCGATGATGTTGCCGTTCACGTCCTCACCGACCATGTCGTAGATGAACAAATCCTGGGTGATGATGGTGTCGCCTTCCATCCCGATCACTTCGGTGATGTGGGTGATGCGGCGCGAACCGTCGCGCAGGCGCGCGGCCTGGATCACCACATCGATCGAGGCGCAGATCATCTCGCGGATGGTGCGCGAGGGCAGCGAGAAGCCGCCCATCGTGATCATCGATTCGCATCGTGACAGCGCCTCGCGCGGGTTGTTGGCGTGCAGCGTGCCCATCGAGCCGTCGTGGCCGGTGTTCATCGCCTGCAACAGGTCGAACGCCTCGGGTCCGCGGACTTCGCCGACGATGATCCGCTCCGGCCGCATACGCAGGCAGTTGCGCACCAGTTCGCGCATCGTGACCTGACCTTCGCCTTCGATGTTCGGCGGACGGGTTTCGAGGCGGACCACGTGCGGCTGCTGCAGTTGCAGTTCGGCCGCGTCTTCGCAGGTGATGATGCGTTCGTCGTCGTCGATATACTGGGTGAGGCAGTTCAGCAGTGTGGTCTTGCCGGAGCCGGTGCCGCCGGAGATCAGCACGTTGGCGCGGCAGCGGCCGATGATCTGCAGGATCTGCGCTCCCTCCGGCGTGATCGCGCCGAACTTGACCAGTTGGTCGAGCGTCAGCTTGTCCTTCTTGAACTTACGAATGGTGAGTGCGGGGCCGTCGATCGCCAGCGGCGGAACGATGGCGTTGACGCGGCTGCCGTCGGCGAGGCGAGCGTCGCAGATCGGCGAGGATTCGTCGACGCGCCGGCCGACCTGGCTGACGATCCGCTGGCAGATGTTGAGGAGCTGCTGGTTGTCGCGGAAGCGGATGCCGGTGCGCTGGATCCGGCCCGCGACTTCGATATAGACCGTGCCGGACCCGTTGACCATGATGTCGGAGATGTCGTCTCGCGACAGCAGCGGTTCGAGCGGTCCATAGCCGAGCACGTCGTTGCAGATGTCGTCGAGCAGCTCTTCCTGCTCGGCGATCGACATCACGATGTTCTTGATCGCGATGATTTCGTTGACGATGTCGCGGATTTCCTCGCGCGCCGATTCAGCGTCGAGCTTGGCGAGCTGCGCCAGATCGATCGCCTCGATCAGCGCGCCGAAGATCGTCGCCTTGACCTGGTAATAGACATCGGAACGGCGCGCCTCGATCGGCGGAGGCGCGGCGCGGGCCGGCGCGAGCGGAGGCGACGCCACCTTCGCGGAGGGCTCGGGCGCGCGCGCCGCCGGCTCCGGAGCCGGACCGGCCGGCTTCGGAATACGGACCTCTTGATCTGAACCGCTACGCTTACCGAACACGACGTTACTCCAGTGGGCGACTTATCTGGCCCGCAGCTTCTCCAGAATCGGCGACAGGAAGCCGCCTTTCGGCTTCTTGGCTTCACCGCGTCCCGTCAGTCGCTGGGCGATCTGCAGGAACATCTCGGTGGTCTTGTGAGACGCCGCGATCTCCGCGATCATCTGCCCGTTATTGGCGGCCGAACCGAACATCTGCGGATCGAACGGGATGCTGACGATCGGCTGACTCTCGATCGCCTTGGCGAACTCGCTGGCATTGATCTCGGGCCGCTTCGGCACGCCGACCTGGTTCAGGCAGTATAACGGCGGTCGATCGTTCGGCCGCGACGCCTTCAGCAGATCGTACAGATTCTTGGCATTGCGCAAATTGGCGAGGTCCGGCGCGGCGACGATCAGGATGTCGTCGGCGTTGATCAGCGCGCGTTTCGCCCAACCGGTCCATTGATGCGGCACGTCGAGCACGATGCAGGGCATCGTCGCGCGTAGCGTGTCGAAGATCGAGTCGAACGCGTCGGCGCCGAAATCATAGACCCGATCGAGCGTCGCCGGCGCGGCCAGCAGGCTGAGATGATCGGTGCATTTCGACAGCAGACGATCGACGAAGGCGGTGTCGACGCGGTCCGGCGAGAACACCGCCTCGGCGATGCCCTGCGGCGGGTCCTGGTTGTAGTCGAGGCCGGCGGTGCCGAAAGCGAGATCGAGGTCGGCGACGACGGAGTCGAGCGCCAGGTCGCGAGCAATCGCCCAGGCGACGTTATGCGCGATGGTGGACGCGCCGACACCGCCCTTGGCGCCGACGACCGCGATGATGCGGCCGACCGCCTTGGCTTCCGCCGAGGAGAACAGATTGCAGATCGAGCGCACGACGTCGATCGGATCGACCGGCGCGATCGCGTAGTCGCTGACGCCGCGGCGAACCAGCTCGCGATACAGCGTGACGTCGTTGACCTTGCCGATCACGATGACGCGGGTTCCCGGGTCGCAGACCGTGGCGAGCTGATCGAGGCCGGCGAGTACGTCGTTGCGCGGATCGGTCTCGAGGATGATGACGTTCGGGGTCGGCGCCGAGCGATAGGCTTCGATCGCCGCGATCATGCCGCCCATCTGGATCTTCAGATGCGCCTTGGTGAGACGGCGGTCTTCGCCGGCGGCCTGCACGGCCGCCGCGGTCTCGACCGATTCGCAGAACGCCTGCACTGATACACGCGGCGCCGGCGCGATGTGCTCGTCCTGCGTCGTGGCGGACGACGAGGCGCCGGCCGCGGGCTCTTCCTGGTTCTGGCGTGCGTAGCTGATCATGGTCCGACGTTACTCACTTTAGCCTTGTCGGTAGACTCGGGCTTGGTGGTCCGATAGGCCTCGAAGGTGGTCGCACGCCGCGCGGCGTAAGGCGGCGTCTCCGGACGCGGCTGCACCAGATCCGACGGATTCTCGACCATGGCTGCGAGGTTGCGCTGGTAGGCGCAGCCGAAATTCCAGTAAGGCTTGTTGTCCAGATAGCCCTTGTTCTTGATCGACGGGCCGATGTCCTCGGGCCACAGCCCGCAGGGGCCGGCGACGGCGGAGACTTTCGGGTAGATCAGGCGGATCGCCGCGAAGGCGCGCGGATCGGTCGGACGATAGGGCTTGACGATGACACCCCGCTGCGGCACGCCGCCGGCGGCCAGCAGCGACTGGATCTCCCGCAGCGTTTCCCCGGCGGCGCGCGCGTTCGGCGTATCCGCGGGTACTTCGGCGATGATCGAGCCGGTGCCTTCGCGCAGCCAACCTTGTCCGAACGCGGCGACGTCGGCGCGCTGCGTCGTCGTCAGGCCGCCGCGGCCGTTGCCGACGAACACCACGATGGTGTGATCGCCTTCCTGGATCGCGATGGGGTGGCGCTGTCGGTAGTCGGTTGAAATGCTCGCGGTCACGTCGTCGCCGGCGCCGCGGGTGTGGGTGCAGGCGCCCAGCGACAGCGACACACAGGTCAACGCGGCCCCGAAGACGAAGCCGCGGGTTGCGCGGGCGGGTTTCATGGATGTCATCGTGCTGTCCTCGTCCCGCTCAGTCGGTGATAAAGCCGAACCGGCCCCGGTAGGTTTGTGCGGGCCCGGTGCGTCCGGGGACGCCGTAGATCCGGTTGATATTGCCGAGCAGATCCGACTGTGGATCGGAGGCGTCGGCGAAGCCGTCGTCGGGCCGCGACAGATCCTTCTGCGCCACCGCGCGCACCACATAGGGCGTCACCATCACCATCAGTTCGGTCTGCCGGTTGATGTAGTCGCGGCTGCGGAACAGGGTGCCGAGGATCGGCAATTGGGTCATGCCGGGCAGGCCGTTGATCGCCTGCTTGGTCTGTTCCTGGATCAAACCGGCCATCGCCAGCGAACCGCCGGACGGGATTTCCACGGTGCTTTCGATACGGCGGGTCTTGATCGAGGGCACCGACAGGCCGCCGATGACGATCGAGTTGTCGCTCGAGACCTCGGAGACCTCGGTCGAGACCTTCAGGCTGATCCGGCCCTCGGTCAGAACCACCGGGGTGAAGTTGAGCAGAACACCGAATTTCTTGAACGTCACCGACGGCGTGCAGAGGCTGTTGGTGCAGGTCACGCCGCTCGGCACTGGAAACTCGCCGCCGGCGAGGAAGCTCGCCGGCTCGCCGGAGATCGCCGTGAGGTTCGGTTCGGCCAGCGTCCGCACGACCCCGGCACTCTCCATCGCGCGCAGCGTCGCTGACACCGACGGCCCCGAGCCGAATGACGTCGTCAGCGCGTTGTTCGCCACCAGCGGCCCACCGGATTGGGTGAACGGATTGGTGTTGCTGAACTTCACCACGGACGTGCCGTAGTTCATGCTGGCGGTCAGATCGACGCCGAGCTGCTTGACGATGTCGCGCTGCACCTCGGCCACGGTGATCTTCAGCATCACCTGGTCGCGGCCGCGGACCGCGATGTTGTTGACCACCTTGCTCGCGTCGCCTGCGAGCCGCGCGGCGAGATCAGCGGCCTGCTGCGCCTCGATCGGCGTCGACACCGAACCCATCAGCATCACGCCGTCGCCGAGGCCCTCGACCTGGATGTCCGCATTGGGGATCGACTGCCGCAGCGCGGTGCGGATGCCGTTGAGGTCACGGGTCACCGCGATGTCGTAGGCGGCGATCTGCTGGCCGGTGGAGTCGAAGAACACGATGTTGGTCTGGCCGACGGCGGCGCCGATGATGTAGGCGCGCTGCGCCGAACGCACCACCGCGTTGGCGATCTTCGGATCGGCGACGAGCACATCCTTGATGTCGCGCGGCAGGTCGATCACGACCGACTTGCCGATTCCCAGCGCGAGCGGCCGCGCGTTGAGGCCGGAGTTGCCCATTCGAGCCGGCGTTTCGCGATAGTCGCTGGCCTGTACCGGCGCAAAGGTCGGAAACAGCGTCAGCGCGACGACGGCGGACAACGCCATCGCCGTGCCCTTCAGAGTCCGAATGAATCGGTGATTGGCGCCGTAGCTCATATCCGACCTCTGATCACTTCTGCATCGTCGTTGGCGTGGACACGCCGTAGCGAACGACGTTGACGCTGTCGCGTTTGCCCCCGATCTCCTCGGTGGCGGTCGGAGCGTTGGCATCGACGAGGCTGCGAAGCGCGAGCGACAGCGTGCCGCTCTGCCGCGCGCGCGCCAGGAATTCCGCCTGTTCGGGCTTCAGTTCGAGCGTGGCGGTCTTGCCGACCACGACCTTTTGCCCGTTCTTCTCCTCGATCGCCTGATCGATGGCGAGAACACGCACGTTGCTCAGGATGATCTCGGAATTGACCACGTCGCCGCCGCCGCCGGCGCGGTCGGGATTCTTGTCGCGCTTCGACAGAATGACGTCGACCCTGTCGTTGGGCAGGATGAAGCCGCCTGCGCCGGTCTCCGGCGAGATCTCAGTCGAGACCGCCCGCATTCCGGTCGGAAGGATCGCAGCCATGAAGCCGGAGCCGTTCGCCTTGACCAGCTTCTGTTCGCGGATCGGCTCGCCGGCGATGAATTGCGAACGCGCGATCGAACCGGCCAGCTGCGTGGTCGCTTCGGGGCGCTCGTTGCGGCGAATGAAGTTGGCGCTCGCGGTCGCTGCCGGCCAGGTCTGCCACTGCATGTCGCCGGGCCCGACCGGCTGGCCGAGCGGAATATCGGATTTCGCAACCAGCACTTCGACGGTCGGCAATTCTGCGACGGGCGCGGCCGGACCTGCGGCCTCCTGGTTGCCGCCGCCACTCGCCAGATAGGCGGCAACGGCGCCAGCGCCGATAGCAATGGTCAGGACGACGATGCGCGCGGTGTTCATACGCTTTACTTCCCGGATCACTCGGCGATACACCCCGCCGCAGTACCGGGAGTTGAACAGCTATTCGTCAAAGCATGGTTAATGAGGCGTATCTAAATCGCGTTAACGCGTTGTTTCTCGCGCCTCAATGCGCTGCAAACCGCGCCAGATCGACCGCCTGAATCCATTCGGTCTGCGGATAAACCGCAAGGGCGCCCATCGCCAGCGCAATGCCGTAGGGGATGCCCGTCTCCTTGGCGTGGAGACGCATCAGCCAGCCTTGGCCGGCGAGCTGGTAAGGCAGCGGCCATTGCCGGAAGCTCAGCAGCAGCAGCGTCAGCGCGCCGCCGAACAGCGAGGCATAGACCAGATAGTCGAGCAGATGGCCGAAGCCGAACCACAGCGCCGCGGCCGCCGCGACCTTGGCGTCGCCGCCGCCGACCCAGCCCATCGCGAAGCATCCGAACGCGACCGCGAGCACGGCGAGGCCTGCGCCGAAATGGGACGCGATCTCATAGAGGCCCATTCCGGTGAGCGGGGCGAGCACGATGAACCCCGCCACCAGCAGCAGCGAGACCCGGTTGGAAATCGTCATGGTGAACAGATCGCTCGCCGCCGCGAAAGCCATCAGGGCCGGGAACAGCGACAAGCGCAAGAGGTCAGCGACCATGATCGAATCTCGCCGGGACGGTGGGCAAATCTGATGCGAATGCGGCGGTCAGCTTAGCCGGCAGAAGTGAACGATCGGAAAACGCGGACGGCCGTTCACCAGATCATCGCGAGACGGGCCGCAATCGCCAGGATGCCGAGCGCAAGCGCTGCGCAGACGGCCTGTCGGGCCGCGAGCTCCGGAATTTCAGGTCTGGTCGCGTCGGCCGCCGAAGCAGGATCGAGTTTACGCATGACAGGATTCTCGGATCAGTCGCGATCGACGGCCGCCACGGGAATCAAAAAAGGCCCCGGTTCGCCGAGGCCTTGATTGAAGGCTTAAACGCCGCTTACTTGAGCGAAGTCGTGACGCTGCCGAAGCGGGTGTTCAGGGCGGTGCCGAGGCCGTTGACGGCGGCAATGATGGCCAGCGCGATGCCGGCGGCGATCGGACCGTACTCGATCGCGGTGGCGCCGGACTCGTCCTTAACGAAACGTGCGAGGATGTTCTTCATCGGGGTAGCTCCATGTACACGTGGCTGTCGAACTAACTGTGGTCTTGGCGGCGTTCTCAGCACCGTGACCATGGCGTCACCCTAAGGTCGGGAAATTGCAGCGCAGTTAATTCGATTGCTGAAACACGGGGGCAACGGCCACTTCTTGGGTACGGTAAATGCGGGATTAAACTGCTGAAAACTCTACCGATCGCGGCAATCAGTTACCAATCCTGATCATGTTTCGAGCGAGTTGCGCCGTGATCGGACAGGCTGTCTCGAATTCGATGGTCTGTGTTTGCGGTTCATTCATCAATTAACGGCACCTTTGCCATGTCGGGCGCCGGCTCCGCTGCGTATCTGCTTTTGCCGGCCTGTTGATGCCCCGGAGTAAAGTATGTTGATCCGCCCCTCGCGCCCGGTGCGCGCAGCGCTCGTTGTCTCTTCATTCGTGATCGGTCTGATGTCGTCGGCCGCGATGGCGGCGGGCGAAGACACGGTTTCCGTCAATGTCGATCAGGCCAAGCTGATCAGGCTGCCGCAGAACATCTCGACGCTGGTGGTTGGCAATCCGCTGATTGCCGATGTCACGTTGCAGCCCGGCGGCATGGTCGTGGTCACCGGAAAGGGATATGGCGCGACCAATGTGATCGCGATGGATCGCAGGATCGCAAGGGAGCGGTGATTGCCGACCGGCTGATCCAGGTCGAAGGCCCGATGGATAACGTCGTCACGGTGTATCGAGGCGTCGAACGCGAGTCCTATAGCTGTATGCCCGTATGCCAGCGCCGGATCACGCTCGGCGACTCGGAGGGCTACTTCAAATCGACGATTGATCAAGCCGGCACGCTCAACACCCAGGCGACGGGCGCGGCCGCCAAGGGCAACTGACAAGCCGTCGGTCCTCACGGGGCTCGGCGTCGGCGCACGGTTGCGCGCCGGGGGCGGTGCCGCGTTGCATCATGGTTAACCCGACGTCAACGGCGCGAGTGACTTTGTTTCGATCCGGCGAAACACTTCCACAATCAGTTTCGATTAGGTTTCCGGCGAGAGAAACCCGCTTGGTGCCGAGAACCCGCCAATGATGTCGTTGTTTGTTTCGCGCGCTGCGGTTTTGATGCGCCGGTTCGGCCGCAACCGACGAGGATCAGCGGCGATCGAGTTCGCGCTGATCGCGCCGATCTTCTTCGGCCTGTTGTTCGCGATCATCGAAGTCGCGCTGATGTTCTTTGCCGGCCAGGTGCTGGAGACCGCGGTACAGGACTCTGCGCGATTGATCCTCACCGGACAGGCGCAGGGCGGTTCCTTTTCGCAGTCCAAGTTTCGCGACGATGTCTGCGGCCGGCTCGGTGGATTGTTCACTTGCAGCGGTGTCTTCGTCGACGTGCAGAGCTACGGAACTGACTTCTCGAAAGTGGACATATCGCCGCCGATCGACGCCAACAAGAATTTCGTCGACAACATGAAGTACGCCCCCGGACAGGCCGGCGACGTCGTAGTGGTGCGCGCGTTTTATCAATGGCCGCTGTTCGTCACCGGGCTCGGCTACAACGTTGCCAATCTGTCCGGCAGCAAGCGGCTGCTGACCGCGACGGCGGCTTTCCGCAACGAGCCTTACAGCAATTAGGATCGACGATGAGAGCGCTGGTAAAGATCTGGGTCGATGCGCGCCGCTGCGGCGAGCGGCTGGCGAGAGACCGCAGCGGCCTTGCGGCGACGGAATTCGCCTTCATCGTCCCGCTGATGTTGCTGATGTTCTTCGCCACGGTCGAAATTTCCACGTGGGTGGCGGTCGACCGCAAGGTGACGCTGGTGTCCCGCACCCTGTCGGACCTTGTATCGCAGGCGACCTCGGTCACGGACAAAGATTTGCCGAACGTGTTCCTGGCGAGCTATGGCGTGCTGGCGCCCTATCCGACGGATACGGCGGAGGCGACGATTTCCGAAATCTACGTGAACCAGGCCGGCGTGGCCAAGGTGCAATGGAGCAAGACAGCGACCGTTGCGCAGAGCGGCGGCAACCCTACCGCTAAGTTCGCCGCACCGAAGCGCAAGCCGGGCGATACGTTGACGACCCTTCCGGACGGGCTCAAGGTCAAGGACACCTATCTGATCCTGAGCGAAGTGAACTATCAGTATACGCCTGCGGTCGGTTATTTTTTGGCGAAAACCGGAGTCAAGCTGGCCGATGAATCGTACACCCGGCCGCGCCAGTCGCTCTGCGTCCTGTACGACACCCAAATTTGTCCGACGTTATGATCTGATGGAAGTGGGTTTGCGCCGCTGCGCGATTGCGCCGGTCGAGTCGTCTCGGCATCAGATGCGCTGATCTGGCATCAGAAACAAAAAAAGGCCGCGCTGTCGGCGCGGCCTCGGTATCCTCAACCAGACGATCTGCTTAGCTGGCAGCGCGCAGATTGTCGGCGGACGACTTGCCAGAACGGCGATCGGCGACGATTTCGTAGCTGATCTTCTGGCCTTCGCGCAGCGTGCCGAGGCCCGCGCGCTCGACGGCGCTGATGTGAACGAACACGTCGTTGCCGCCATCATCCGGCTGGATGAAGCCGTAGCCCTTGGTCGCGTTGAACCACTTCACGGTTCCCATGCTCACGGGGGTAGTCCCTTCTCAATATAGACACGGTCGGAGCCCACTTGGTTGCCAGGCGGGCTGGTGAGATCGAATTTTTGGAAGGGTCGTCAGCGTCTGAACCGGCTGTACCGGTAGTAGCTAATGTCGTCCGGCCGAAAATCGATTAACCGATATTATGCGAAGCCTGCGCTCAAAACAATCCTGACATGCGTGATTTTTTGGACGGGGGGCGGGTCCGCAACTTGACGGAGGGCGCTTTGCCGTGGAACGGCAAAGCGCATGTCGTGTGGTATCCGGTAGATGACTTACCTGCGCCGGAACTGACCCCGCGGCGGCGCGCCGCGCGGCGCGCCGGTCCCGCCCGGACGCTCGTCCTTGTGCCGGAAGATCAGGCGGCCCTTCTCGAGATCGTAGGGCGACATCTCGATCGTCACCCGGTCGCCGGCCAGCGTCTTGATACGATTCTTCTTCATCTTGCCTGCGGTGTAGGCAACGATCTCGTGTCCGGCGTCCAGCTGGACACGATACCGCGCGTCGGGAAGGATTTCGGTCACCAGTCCTTCGAACTGGATCAGCTCTTCTTTAGCCATCGTGATCTCCAGATCGGTCTTGATCAGCGTTGCGGTCGTTGAGTGGTGGTCTTTTGGGCGGGACGATTTTTGCGCTGCAAAAACGCGACGCTCTGCAAGCCTTCGGCCTGGCCGCCGTGCTGGGCCCGCGCCGCGGGTTCGTGGCGGGCGGCTTCGGGATGGCGGGCGTCCGGATGGCGTCCGGTCGTCGGGCCGCCGGCGCGACGTCGGCGCCGCGGGCCGTTCGATCCGGGCGCAGCGTCGCCGCCGCGGGCCGGATAGGGCGAGCCGCCATTGCGCTGGCCGCCGCGTTGCGGCGCCGTCGACGGGGCCGGCTTGGCGCCCGGCGTGCGATGGTCTTCCTTCGGCAGTGCGACACGGATCAGCTTCTCGATGTCGCGCAGATAGCCGACCTCTTCGCCGCCGGCGCACAGCGAGATCGCGGTGCCCTCGGCGCCGGCGCGCGCGGTGCGGCCGATGCGGTGGACATAGGTCTCGGGGATGTTCGGCAGGTCGAAATTGACGACGTGCGAGACGCCGTCGACGTCGATGCCGCGCGCGGCGATATCGGTCGCGACCAGCGTGCGCAGCTCACCGGTGCGGAACGCCGCGAGCACCCGCTCGCGATAGTTCTGCGACTTGTTGCCGTGGATGGCGTCAGCGGTGATGCCGGCGCGCTGCAGGCCCTTCACCACCTTGTCGGCGCCATGCTTGGTGCGCGTGAACACCAGCGCCTGGTTGACCCCGTCCTGCTGCAGGATCTGGGCGAGCATCGCCGGCTTGGCGGAGTGATCGAGATGGATCACGCGCTGGTTGATGCGCTCCACGGTCGACGCCACCGGCGTCACTGCGACACGGGCCGGATCGCGCAGCATCTGCTCGGCGAGATCGGCGATGTCCTTCGGCATGGTGGCCGAGAAGAACAGCGTCTGGCGCTTGATCGGCAGCTTGGCGACGATCTTCCGGATGTCGTTGATGAAGCCCATGTCGAGCATACGGTCGGCTTCGTCGAGCACCAGGAACTCGACCTGGCCGAGCCGCAGCGCGTTGCTCTGCACGAGGTCGAGCAGGCGGCCCGGGGTTGCGACCAGAACTTCCACGCCCTGCATCAGGGAGCGGACCTGGCGGCCCATTGGCACGCCGCCGATCGCCAGCGTGGAGCTGAGGCGGATGTGGCGGCCATAGGCGTTGAAGCTGTCGAGGATCTGCCCGGAGAGTTCGCGGGTCGGGCTCAGCACCAGAACGCGGCAGTTCTTCGGCTGCGGCTTGATGCGGTCCGCGAGGATGCGGTGCAGGATCGGCAGCGCGAAAGAGGCGGTCTTGCCGGTGCCGGTCTGGGCAATGCCGACGACGTCGCGGCCGGCGAGGGCGAGAGGAATGGTCTGCGCCTGGATCGGCGTGGGGATGGTGTAGTTTTCTTCCTGAAGCGCACGGGAGATGGGATCGGCGAGGCCGAAATCCTGAAACGAGGTCAAAAGATTGGTTCTTTCCATTGTGAAAGCAAGCGCCCGACGAATTCCGTCGGGTGCGCGCACAAACCGGGACGCTCGCGTGTTTGGAGCGTCGGCTCTAATCGGCTGAAAGACGAGCCAGAGACCGCTATCCGATATCGAAATGTACGATATCGAGAACGCGGGGATCAGAACACGCGGCTCGCGGCGACCTGATGATTCTCAAGGTCTTGAAACATATATGGAACATCAAAGCGGCGCTTTCAAGGACGAAGTGCATCGCCGCATCGACGCATATGCCGGACAGTTTCTCGTCAGTCGCGATTTCGCTGCCTACGACGTGGGCTGCGTGTCCAACGTCGATGCAATTCCAGCGCACATATTTTAAGCAGGTAGGTCTGGCGCGGTTTTCGAGTAACGCTCGTTATCCTTTTTCTATCAGTTAGTTAAGTGCCTTCGCGGGCATGGCACACTTCTTGCGATTCCTTTGCCGCAGACGGCCGTGTGGTCGGACATCATTCTGCGTCAGGGAGATGACAACGCATGCGTATCGAATCCAAATCTCAAATCAGGACGCCAATGAGCCGTCGCAGCTGGCTGGCCGCCGCCGCCGGTCTGGCGATCGGCCTGTCGACCTTTGCGCCCGCGAAAGCTGCCGACGACACCATTAAGGTCGGCGTTCTGCACTCTCTGTCCGGCACCATGGCAATCAGCGAAACCACGTTGAAGGACACCGTGCTGTTCCTGATCGACGAGCAGAACAAGAAGGGCGGCGTGCTCGGCAAGAAGCTCGAGGCGGTCGTGGTCGACCCGGCGTCGAACTGGCCGCTCTTCGCCGAGAAGGCGCGCGAACTGATCACCAAGGACAAGGTTTCCGTGGTGTTCGGCTGCTGGACCTCGGTTTCGCGCAAATCGGTGCTGCCGGTGTTCAAGGAACTGAACTCGATCCTGTTCTATCCCGTGCAGTACGAGGGCGAGGAGAGCGAGCGCAACGTGTTCTACACCGGCGCCGCGCCGAACCAGCAGGCGATCCCGGCGGTCGACTATCTCGCCAAGGAAGAGAAGGTGCAGCGCTGGGTTCTGGCCGGCACCGACTACGTCTATCCCCGCACCACCAATAAGATTCTGGAAGCCTATCTGAAGTCGAAGGGCGTCAAGTCCGAAGACATCATGATCAACTACACCCCGTTCGGTCACAGCGACTGGCAGACCATCGTCGCCGACATCAAGAAGTTCGGTTCGGCGGGCAAGAAGACCGCGGTGGTGTCGACCATCAATGGCGACGCCAACGTGCCGTTCTACAAGGAACTCGGCAACCAGGGCATCAAGGCCACCGACATTCCGGTGGTGGCGTTCTCGGTCGGCGAAGAAGAGCTCGCCGGCATCGACACCAAGCCGCTGCTCGGCCATCTCGCCGCGTGGAACTACTTCCAGTCGATCAAGGACCCGAAGAACGCCGAGTTCATCAAGGCTTGGCAGGCCTACACCAAGAACCCCAAGCGCGTGACCAACGACCCGATGGAAGCCCATGTGATCGGCTTCGACATGTGGGTCAAGGCGGTCGAAAAGGCCAAGTCGGTCGAGGCCGACAAGGTGATCGATGCGCTGCCGGGCACCAAGGCGCCGAACCTGACCGGCGGCGTCTCGGAAATGCTGCCGAACCATCACATCACCAAGCCGGTGTTCATCGGCGAGATCAAGGGCGACGGTCAGTTCGACGTGGTCTGGAAGACCCCGGGTCTGGTGCCGGGCGACGCATGGTCCAAGGAACTTGACGGCTCCAAGGACCTGATCGGTGATTGGGTGACGCTGAAGTGCGGCAACTACAACACCGTGACCAAGAAGTGCGGCGGCCAGGGCACTTGATCAGGCACTTGATCAGGCACTTGATCAGGCACCTGATAGGGCGCCTGATCACCCGCTGACGTCCCAACAGGAGAGGGCGACGACGCCGGTTGCGCGCCGCCCTCTCCGCCTTCGAAGCTACGCACCGCACCTTCATCCTTGTCGGGACATTTCAGTGCCGCTGATCCGTTTGCTGCGCGCCTTGCTGTCGCGCCTGTTGTTCGCCGCCGTGGTACTCGCTGTCGTCCATCTCGCGCCCCAGCCGGCGCTGGCCGGTCCCTATGAGGACGCCGTGGCGCAGTTTTCCGCGGGCTCGTTCTCCGACACCGAGGAGGCGATCGGCAGGCTGGTCGCCAGCGGCAATCCGCGCGCCGCTACCATCATCGTCGCGCTGCAGGACGGCCGGCTGTTCGCCGACACCGACGCGAAGACCGTGTTCATCAAGGCCGACGACGGCAAGATCAGCAATGCGGTGACCGGCGAAACCGTCGCCGCGTTGCCGGCGAGGGCCGAGGCGGTCCGCCTCAACAACAAGCTGCGCCGCGCCGTGTCGGGCGCGATGGCGGGCTTGACGCTGCTGTCGCCGGACCTGAACAAGCGCATCCAGGCGGCGCAGTCGGTGTTCAAGACCCACGACGAGACCATGCTGGCGACGGTCGAGGCCGCGCTGAAGGCGGAGAAAAACGCCGCCGCCAGACAGGCCTTCGCCGAGGCGCGCGCGTCGATCCTGCTGTTCAAGCAGGACGCCTCCGACGTCGACAAGCTCGACGCCATCGCCACCCTCAAGGCCCGCGGCGATCAGGAGGCGATGGCGCTCCTGATCGGCGTGCCGGGCGAGCAGAGCGCGGCGGTGGCGAGCGGCATCGCAAGTGCCAAAGCGGCAATCGAGCGCAATCTGTCGCTGTGGTCGATGGTGCAGAACGCTTGGTACGGGCTGTCGCTCGGCTCGGTGCTGCTGCTGGCCGCGATCGGGCTCGCCATCACCTTCGGCGTGATGGGGGTCATCAATATGGCGCATGGCGAGATGGTGATGCTCGGCGCCTACACCACCTTCGTGGTGCAGGAGGTGATCCGCACCAGCTATCCGGCGCTGTTCGACTATTCGCTGCTGATCGCGGTGCCGCTGGCCTTCCTCGTTGCGGGGGCGATCGGCGTGCTGATCGAGCGCAGCGTGATCCGCTTCCTCTACGGCCGGCCGCTGGAAACGCTGCTGGCGACCTGGGGGCTGTCGCTGATCCTGCAGCAGGCGGTGCGCACGCTGTTCGGCCCGACCAATCGCGAAGTCGGCAATCCCTCCTGGATGAGCGGCGCGTTCGAACTCGGCCAGATCACCATCACCTACAATCGGCTGTGGATCCTGTGCTTCACACTGGCGGTGTTCGCGATCCTGCTGGCGATGCTGCGCTACACCGCCCTCGGCCTCGAGATGCGCGCGGTGACGCAGAACCGCCGGATGGCGGCGTCGATGGGCATCGCCACCTCGCGGGTCGACGCGCTGACCTTCGGGCTCGGAAGCGGCATCGCCGGCATCGCCGGCGTGGCGCTGTCACAGATCGACAACGTTTCTCCGAACCTCGGCCAGAGTTACATCATCGACTCTTTCATGGTCGTGGTGTTCGGCGGCGTCGGCAATCTGTGGGGCACGCTGGTCGGCGCGTTCTCGCTCGGCATCGCCAACAAGTTCCTGGAGCCGGTGGCCGGCGCGGTGCTGGCCAAGATCGCGATCCTGGTGCTGATCATCCTGTTCATCCAGAAGCGCCCGCGCGGCCTGTTCGCGCTGAAGGGCCGGGCGGTGGAAGCATGAGGAGCGTTGTGTATCGAATCTGCTCCGAGCCGCAGCCCAACTCCCTCTCCCGCTTGCGGGGGAGGGCCGGGGTGGGGGCACTTGCCACAAGCTCAGTGCTCGCGGCCGAGGATCACCCTCCCCTGGAGGGGGAGGGTGAAGAAGGCGCCGGCGCAATGGCTTTCGAAACTCTCGATGCGATTGCTTTGCCCGTATGGGTGAGGGACGCGCGCGGCGTCACGGTGCGGGAGAGGCTCCTATGACCCCGCACATCCTCAGCCGCTCGCTCAATCGCAGCGCGACGATCTTCCTGCTGGTGCTCGCCGCGCTCGGCATTCTGCTGCCGCTGTCGAACCTGCTGCTTCCCGAAAGCTCGTTCCTGCACGTGCCGACCTATCTGATCTCGCTGTTCGGCAAATATGTCTGCTACGCCATCCTCGCACTCTCGATCGACTTGATCTGGGGCTATTGCGGCATTCTCTCGCTCGGCCACGGCGCGTTCTTCGCGCTCGGCGGATACGCGATGGGGATGTATCTGATGCGCCAGATCGGGGATCGCGGCGTCTATGCCAATCCGGTGCTGCCGGATTTCATGGTGTTCCTGAACTACAAGGAATTGCCGTGGTACTGGACCGGATTCGACATGTTCTGGTTCGCGGCGCTGATGGTGCTGGTGGTGCCGGGCCTGCTCGCCTTCTGCTTCGGCTGGCTGGCGTTCCGCTCGCGCGTCACCGGGGTGTATCTGTCGATCATCACCCAGGCGATGACCTACGCGCTGCTGCTGGCGTTCTTCCGCAACGATTTCGGGTTCGGCGGCAACAACGGTCTGACCGACTTCAAGGACATTCTCGGTTTCAACATCCAGGCCGACGGCACCCGCGCCGCGCTGTTCGTGCTGAGCTGTCTGGCGCTGGCGATCGGCTTCCTGATCTGCCGCGCGGTGGTGACCTCCAAGCTCGGCAAGGTGCTGATCGCGATCCGCGACGCCGAGAGCCGCACCCGGTTCCTCGGCTACCGCGTCGAGACCTATAAACTGTTCGTGTTCACGCTGTCGGCCTGCATGGCCGGCGTCGCCGGCGCGCTGTACGTGCCGCAAGTGGGCATCATCAATCCCGGCGAATTCGCTCCGGCGAATTCGATCGAGGCGGTGATCTGGGTCGCGGTCGGCGGTCGCGGCACGCTGGTCGGCGCAGCACTCGGCGCCGTCGTCGTCAACTACGCCAAGACCGTGTTCACCTCCGGGCCGCTGGCGCCGTATTGGCTGTTCATGCTCGGCGCGTTGTTCGTGCTGGTGACGCTGCTGCTGCCGAAGGGCATCATCGGCACCTTCAACGCCTGGTGGGAGGGCCGCAAGGAGAGAGGACAAGCGCAGCGCGACAGCGCGATCGCCGCCGCGGCCGAAAGCGCCGCGCGCGAGGACGGCGTGATCGAACCGACCATGGTGAAGCGATGAGCCTACTGGAGACCCGTACCACCTCGGCGATGCTGTATCTCGACGGCGTCCACGTCTCGTTCGACGGCTTCCGTGCGATCAACAATCTGTCGTTGACGCTCGAGCCCGGCGAGATGCGCGCCATCATCGGCCCGAACGGCGCCGGCAAGACCACGATGATGGACATCATCACCGGCAAGACCAAGCCCGACAAAGGCGAGGTGGTGTTCGATGGCACCACCGATCTCACCAAGCTCGACGAGACGCAGATCGCCAAGCTCGGCATCGGCCGCAAATTCCAGAAGCCGACGGTGTTCGAAAGCCAGACCATCGAGGACAATCTGCTGCTCGCGCTCAACGTCGACCATCGCGTTCGCGGCACGCTGTTCTGGCGGCGGAGCGAACCGGAGAGCAAGCGGATCGACCGCGTCCTCGACATCATCCGTCTCACCGAGGCGCGCGAAAGGCTCGCAGGCTCGCTGTCGCACGGCCAGAAGCAATGGCTCGAAATCGGTATGTTGCTGGCACAGGACCCCAAGTTGTTGCTGGTCGACGAGCCGGTCGCCGGCATGACCGACGTCGAAACTCATCAGACCGCCGAGCTGTTGAAAGAGATCAACAGCCACGACAAGACCGTGGTCGTTGTCGAGCACGACATGACCTTCGTGCGCGAACTCGGTGTCAAGGTGACGTGCCTGCACGAGGGCACGGTGCTGGCCGAAGGAAGTATCGACGACGTCTCGGCCAACGAACGCGTCGTCGAAGTGTATCTGGGGCGATGAGGATGAGTATTCCCAGGATGTTTCACGCGGCTGCCGCACACGCCCCCCGTCATCGCCCGCGCAGGCGACCCAGTATTCCAGAGCGCTCCACGCTCGCCGAGACGCTACGGCGTACTGGATCCCCCGCTTTCGCGGGGGATGACAACGGTGATGGGATTGCCGCCGTCCGCTCAACACAGTCTGAGGTAGTCCCATGCTGACCGTCGACAACATCAGCCTGTACTACGGCGCGGCGCAGGCGTTGCGCGGGGTTTCGATTGCCGCGGAGCCCGGCAAGGTCACTTGCGTGCTCGGCCGCAACGGAGTCGGCAAGACCAGCCTGCTGCGCGCGATGGTCGGCCAGCAGCCGATCGCGTCCGGGTCGATCCAATTCGACGGCGCCGACATCTCGCATCTGAAGCCCTATGAGCGGGCGCGGCGCGGCATCTCGCTGGTGCCGCAGGGCCGCGAGATTTTTCCGCTGCTCACGGTCGAGGAGAATCTCAAGACCGGCTACGCGCCGCTGAAGCGCGCCGACAAATCGATCCCCGACGATGTGTTCTCGCTGTTTCCGGTGCTCAACTCGATGCTGCGCCGGCGCGGCGGCGATCTGAGCGGCGGCCAGCAACAGCAATTGGCGATCGGCCGCGCGCTGGTGATGCGGCCGAAGCTGCTGCTGCTCGACGAGCCGACCGAAGGCATTCAGCCGTCGATCATCAAGGACATCGGCCGGGCGATTTCCTATTTGCGCAGCCTCGGCAACATCGCCATTGTGCTGGTCGAGCAATATCTCGATTTCGCTTGCGAGCTCGGCGACAGCTTTGCGGTGATGGATCGCGGCGCGGTGAAGTTCAGCTGCGATCGGGCGACGCTTGACCCCGCGGAGATCAGCCGGCAAATGGCGCTCTGATCATTTGTGGCCGAGCGGCCTCGCCCGGGGGCATTGATGCAGACCGAATCGTCACGGCGCGAGGCCGCTGCCGCAACTGAGCAACTGTTCGCCGCCAATCGCGCGCAGGGCTCTGTGCAGTTCGACGTGCGTTCGGTCGACGACGTGACGCGACGTGGCAAGTTGCACGAGTCCGGATCGTTGCGGGTGCGCTTTCCCTCGCCGGAGCAGCAGGGCCTGTCCGCTGTGCTGGTCAACACCGCGGGCGGCGTCGCCGGCGGCGATCGGTTCAGCATCGACATCGCAGTCGGCGAAAGCGCGCGTCTGACCCTCACCACCGCCGCCGCCGAGAAGATCTATCGCTCGCACGGGCCGTCGGCACAGCTCGATATCACGCTGAAGGTCGCCGATGATGGCCATCTCGGCTGGCTGCCGCAGGAGACCATCCTGTTCGATCAGGCCCGCGTCGAACGGCGGATCGACATCGAACTCGCCCCGCGCGCGTCGCTGCTGTTGTGCGAATCCGTGATCTTCGGCCGCTCGGCGATGGGCGAGACGATGCGGCACGGCCGCTTCATCGACCGCTGGCGGCTGCGCGTCGGCGGCAAGCTCGTTTTCGCCGAGACCGTGCGGCTCGACGGCGAGATCGGCCCGTTGCTGGATCGCCCGGCGGTGGCGAAAGGCGGCGTCGCGGTCGGCACCGCGCTGATCGCGCCGGGCGATTCCGAACTCGTCGAGCGGTTGCGCGAAAACGCGGACTTGTTCGGCGCCGAGGTCGGCATCACCGCCTGGAATGGAATTGCAATGGCGCGGTTCTGCGCCCAAGATGCGGCGCGGCTACGCGCCGACATGATGGCGGTGCTACGCCGCGCCGCGGGCCGCGCGCTGCCTCGGCTCTGGTTGAGTTAGGTACGCCGGCTAAGTTAGGTGTCGTTCAATCGCCCAACGTCCTCTGTCATCGATCGAGTGCTTTTATGAATCTCTCCCCCCGCGAAAAGGACAGGCTGCTGATCTCGATGGCGGCGATGGTGGCGCGCCGCAGGCTCGAGCGCGGCGTCAGGCTCAATCATCCCGAGGCGATCGCGATCATTTCAGATTTCATCGTCGAGGGCGCGCGTGATGGCCGCACCGTCGCCGAGCTGATGCAGGCGGGCGCCGAGGTGCTCACCCGCGAACAGTGCATGGACGGCATCGCCGAGATGATCCACGACATCCAGGTCGAAGCGACATTCCCCGACGGCACCAAGCTCGTCACCGTGCACCAGCCGATTCGATGAGGTGCTATCATGATCCCCGGTGAAATGTTGATCGAAGACGGCGAGATCGAACTCAATGCCGGCCGCGCCACTGTGACGCTGAGCGTCGCCAACGCCGGCGACCGGCCGATCCAGGTCGGCTCGCATTATCATTTCTTCGAAACCAATCCGGCGCTGAAATTCGATCGCAAGAAAGCCCGCGGAATGCGTCTCGACATCGCGGCCGGAACCGCGGTGCGGTTCGAGCCCGGCCAGACCCGCGAGGTGCAGCTCGTCGCACTCGCCGGCAAGCGCGTCGTCTACGGCTTCCGCGGCGACGTGATGGGCAAGCTGGACAAGGCTTGAGTGTCCGCCAGGTAAGGATTACCCTGGAAGTAAGGAGATCAAACGATGTCTTACAAAGCGTCCGCGACCCTGACATCGAAAGGACAGGTCACCTTGCCGGCCCCGATCCGCGAGCGGCTCGGGGTCACGGCCGGGGATCGGCTCGACTTCGACCTGTCGGCGTCCGGCAAGCTCACCGTCACGGCGGTCAAGCGGCGCAGCATCTTCGAGAATTTCGACGAGGTGCGATTGCCGTCGCGCGGACGAGCGCGCACCCGGAAGGATATCGACGACGCGATCGCCGCGACCGTCGCCGAGAAATTTCCGCGAGCGGGCAGGCGGCGGGGATGATCGCGGTCGACACCAACGTGCTGCTGCGGTTTTTCGAGGCGGACGACAACGCCGCCCAGACCGCGGCGGCGCGCGATATCGTTCGGTCGCAAGGCAGCGTCTTCATCAATCCGGTGGTGCTGGTGGAATTCGTCTGGGCGTTGCGCGCGTCGTTCGGGCTCGATCGAGGGGCGATTTATGCGCGATTGCAGCGCATCGTTGCGGCTCCCGAATTCGTCCTGCCGTTTCCTGCGTCGATCGAACGCGCGGTGGAACATTACGGCCAAGGGCTTGCCGACTTTGCCGACTGTGTGATCGGCGAACTCAACCTCGCCTTCGGCTGCGATGCGACCATGACGTTCGACAAGAAGGCCGCCAGGACCCTCCCGTTCCGGTCGTTGAAAACCTAGCAAGGGGCGAGCTATGTCGGTGAAAATCTCGCGGTCCGTCTATGCCGACATGTTCGGCCCGACCACCGGCGATCGCGTCCGGCTTGCCGACACCGATCTGATCATCGAGGTCGAGAAGGACTTCACGACCTACGGCGAGGAGGTGAAGTTCGGCGGCGGCAAGGTGATCCGCGACGGCATGGGGCAGTCGCAGGTGACCAACAAGGACGGCGCCGCCGACACGGTCATCACCAACGCGCTGATCGTCGATCACTGGGGCATCGTCAAGGCCGACGTCGCAATCAAGGCCGGGATGATCAGCGCGATCGGCAAGGCCGGCAATCCGGACATCCAGCCGGGCGTCGATATCATCATCGGCCCGGGCACCGACGTGATCGCGGGCGAGGGCAAGATCCTCACCGCCGGCGGCTTCGACAGTCACATCCATTTCATCTGCCCGCAGCAGATCGAACATGCCTTGATGAGCGGCGTCACCACCATGCTCGGCGGCGGCACCGGGCCATCGCACGGGACCTTTGCGACCACCTGCACGCCGGGGCCGTGGCATATCGGCCGGATGATTCAGTCGTTCGATGCCTTCCCGGTCAATCTCGGCATTTCCGGCAAGGGCAACGCGGCGCTGCCCGGCGCGCTGATCGAGATGGTGGAGGGCGGCGCCTGCGCGCTGAAGCTGCACGAGGACTGGGGCACGACGCCGGCGGCGATCGACAATTGCCTCACCGTCGCCGACGATCACGACGTGCAGGTGATGATCCATTCCGACACGCTGAACGAGAGTGGCTTCGTCGAGGACACCATCAAGGCGTTCAAGGGCCGCACCATCCACGCTTTCCACACCGAGGGCGCCGGCGGCGGCCACGCGCCGGACATCATCAAAGTTGCCGGCCTGGAGAACGTGCTGCCGTCCTCGACCAATCCGACCCGGCCGTTCACCCGCAACACCATCGACGAGCATCTCGACATGCTGATGGTGTGCCATCATCTCGATCCGTCGATCGCCGAGGATCTGGCGTTTGCCGAAAGCCGCATCCGCAAGGAGACGATCGCGGCGGAAGACATCCTGCACGATCTCGGCGCGCTGTCGATGATGTCGTCGGACAGCCAGGCGATGGGCCGGCTCGGCGAAGTCATCATCCGCACCTGGCAGACCGCCGACAAGATGAAGAAGCAGCGCGGTTCGCTGTCGCAGGATTCCGCCCGCAACGACAATTTCCGCGTCAAGCGCTACATCGCCAAATACACCATCAATCCGGCGATCGCGCATGGCGTGTCGAAGCTGATCGGTTCGGTCGAGACCGGCAAGATGGCCGACCTCGTGCTGTGGTCGCCGGCGTTCTTCGGCGTCAAGCCGGATTGCATCGTCAAGGCGGGCATGATCGTGGCGGCGCCGATGGGCGATCCGAATGCCTCGATCCCGACGCCGCAGCCGGTGCACTACCAGCCGATGTTCGGCGCCTACGGCCGCGCGCTCACCGCGTCGTCGGTGGTGTTCACCTCGCAGGCTGCCGCAGCCGGCCATCTCGCCCGTGACCTCGGCATCGCCAAGGCGCTGTATCCGGTCAGCAATGTCCGGGGCGGCATCTCGAAGAAGAGCATGATTCACAACGACGCCACGCCGAACATCGAGGTCGATCCCGAAACCTACGAAGTCCGAGCCGACGGCGAATTGCTGACCTGCGCCCCGGCCGAGGTGCTGCCGATGGCGCAGCGCTATTTCATGTATTGAGACGGCGAGACCACGAGCGCATCAATCTTCTCGCCGGTCATTCCGGGGCGCGCGTAGCGCGAACCCGGAATCCCGATCTGTTGATCGTGCCGTCGCAAAAACCTCTCGCTTCCGGGTTCGCTCGCTGTCGCGAGCGCCCCGGAATGACGGGTGGTCAGCGGCGCGGGAGCCTTTGCATCGCGCGCGCCCAGCGCCTATTGTCCGCGCGGCGCTTGCGCCAGAGCTCCGGTTCCGGTTCTGATCGAATCGGAACCGGAGCTCTCACTTTTTATTTTTGACGCGTTTTCTTCACGCGAACCGGTATCCACTTCGCTCGAAAACGCTATAGAAAAAACCATCGGGAGGAATATTCGTGATCTATGTCGTCGCCACTTTGACCGTGAAGCCGGACATGCGTGCCGAACTGATTGCCGGAGCCAAGGACTGCATCGCCGAGACCCGCAAGGAGCCCGGCAACATCGCCTACGACATGCACGAGAGCGTCAGCGATCCGACCAAGATGGTGTTCGTCGAGCAGTGGGAAAACGCCGAGGCGCTCGGCCCGCACGGCAAGGCGGAGCATTTCAAGGCATTCGGGCGGATCGCTGCGAAGTGCCTGTCCGCGCCGCCGAAGATCGAGATCATCACGCCCGAGAAGGTCGACGTGAAGTAATCAACAACAAAAAAAGGGAAGACCGCCATGATCTACGTCGTCGCCACCACGCAGGTGAAGCCGGACGCGCGGGAGGCTTTCATTCAGGGCGCCAAGGCCTGCATCGCCGAGACCCGCAAGGAAAAGGGCTGCATCGCCTATGACAGTCACACCAGCATCAACGATGAGAACACTTTCGTGGTGGTCGAGCGCTGGGAAAGCCGAGAGGATCTCAACGCCCACGCCCGCGCCCCGCACATGAAGGTGTGGCGCGAACTATCGGCCCCGCTGAAAGCCTCGCCGACGGTGATCGAGATCATCAGTGACGGCAAGGTCGAGACATTCTAGAGCTTTTCCGGTTCTGATCGAATCAGAACCGGAGCTCGAATTGTTCTTTTGACGTGTTTTCTTGACACGAACCGATGCCCATTTCGTTCGAAAACGCTATAGGAGCGCTTATCACGCGCTGAAAGCTGAACGAGAGACGCCATGATTCGAGCCGGCAAAGTCCACGGGCAATATCACTGGAAGGAGCCGGCGGCCGACACCGTCGTGCTCGATTTCGACGATCGCCACCGCCGTCGCATGGCGATGACCGGCACCCGCGGGCTGTCGTTCCTGCTCGATCTGGAGCACGCCGTCGCGTTGCGCGGCGGCGATGCGCTGGTGCTCGACGACGGACGGCTGGTCGAAGTGGTCGCGGCGCCGGAGCCACTGCTGGAAATCCGTGGCCGGGACCCGCTGCATCTGGTGCGGCTCGCCTGGCACCTCGGCAACCGGCATCTGCCGACCCAGATCATGGCCAAGGCCTTGCGCATCCGCCGCGACCACGTGATCGCCGAGATGGTGGCAGGCCTCGGCGGCAAGGCGATCGAGATCGAAGCGCCGTTCGATCCGGAAGGCGGCGCCTATGCGCCTGCGCACGAGGGCGGCGGGCATCATCACGGGCCTCACGATCACGCGCAACACGCGCACGCCCATCACGATCATGATCAGCATGGCCACGCTGGTCATGACCATGCTCATCACGGCCATGATCACAGCCAGCATGATCACGGCCACGATCACCATGTCCACGACGAGCATTGCGCCCACGACCACGCGCACGGCCATGCGCACAAGCATGAGCACAAGTAACGCGCCGGAGACGACCTCGGCCGCGCCGCTGTCGGCGCAGCAAAGCGCGTCGCTGTATCGGCTGATGACCTGGCTGTCACCGGCGTTTCCGGTCGGCGCGTTTTCCTATTCGAGCGGCCTCGAATGGGCGGTCGAAGCCGGCGACGTCATCGACGCACCGAGCCTGCGTGACTGGCTCACCGCAATGCTCGAACATGGCGCTGGCTTCTGCGACGGCGTGTTTCTCGCGCATGCCTATCGCGCCGTCGCCGCCGCCGACGAGACGGCGCTGCGCCACGTCGCCGAACTGGCGACTGCGTTCGTGCCTTCGGCCGAGCGTCATCTCGAAACCACCGCGCAGGGCAAGGCCTTCATCGAGATCGTGCGCAACGCCTGGCCGAGCGACGGGCTCGCATGCGCGGTCGACGCCTGCGCCGGTGCGCTGGCCTATCCGGTCGCCGTCGGCCTCGTCAGCGCCACGCATGGCGTGCCGCTCGCCGCGACGCTGCACGCCTTCCTGCATGCGGTGGTGTCGAACTGGATCTCCGCCGGCGCGCGGCTGGTCCCGCTCGGCCAGACCGACAGCCAGCGCGTGCTCGCGGCATTGGAGCCCGCGGTGATCGCCGCCGGCGACCGCGCGCTCAAGGCGTCACTCGATGATCTCGGCAGCGCCACCTTCCGCGCCGACCTCGCCAGCCTGCGCCACGAGACGCAGTACACGCGGCTGTTCCGGTCGTAGCCTGCTTGCCGGCTCGCAGCGCGCGGAACATCTACAGTGTCATTCCGGGGCGCGCAGCGGCGCTGCGCGAACCCGGAATCTCGCAGTTGTGGCGAAGGGAGATTCCGGGTTCGCGCGTCGCACGCCCCGGAATGACGAATAGAGGGATAGCGAACGACCCGACCATCCGGTCGCGGCCTTTCCAGAAGTAGGGAGGAATGATGTCGCGTGCAGCCGATCGACTCACCCGATTTCGCGGCCGGCTCGAGCTGCCGCTGATCGCGGCTCCGATGTTTCTGGTGTCCGGCGTCGATCTGGTCGCGGCGGCCTGCGCGAACGGAGTGATCGGGTCGTTTCCGACGGTGAATTGCCGCACGACGGAACAGCTTGAAGCGTGGCTCACCTCGATCGCGCAACGATTGGCGACGCTCGAGCAGACCAGCGGCAAAGCGGCCGCGCCGTGGTGCCCGAATCTGATCGTGCATCGCTCTAATGCGCGGCTCGCCGACGATCTCGCAGTGCTGCTGATGCACAGGCCGGAGATCGTGATCACCAGCGTCGGCTCGCCGGAGCCGGTGATCAAACAATTGCATGATATCGGAACCATGGTGCTGGCCGACGTCGCCAGCATCCGCCACGCCGAGCGCGCCGTTGCGGCGGGAGCAGACGGGCTGGTGCTGTTGACCGCAGGCGCGGGCGGCCAGACCGGCTGGCTCAATCCGTTCGCCTTCGTCCGCGCCGTGCGGCAGTTCTTCGACGGCGTCGTCGTGCTGGCCGGCGGCGTCAGCGACGGCGTCGCGCTGCGCGCGGCGATGACGCTCGGCTGCGACCTCGCTTACATGGGCACCAAATTCATCGCGACGCAGGAGAGCGCGGCCGATCCGCGCTACAAGGCGATGCTGGTGGATAGTTCCGCCGACGACATCCTGCTGACGAAAGCGTTCACCGGATTGCAGACCAGCATGTTGCGGCCGTCGATTGTCGCCGCCGGGCTCGATCCCGATGATCTGCCGCAGCGCGGGGCGATCGACATCGGCAAGGACATCGACATCGGCGCACGCGAAAGCCGGCCGCAACGCTGGCGCGATATCTGGAGCGCGGGGCATTCGACCTCGGGCGTCGGCGGCATCGTGCCGATCGCGGATCTGGTCAAGCAGACCGTATCCGAATTCCGCTCAGCAGGATAACCGCGTCGTCACGCCGGTTGACGGCCATGCGATGCCGTGGCATATCTGCACGTAACGAAAAAATCGGGAGAACTCGCCATGAAGAGCTTTCGCGTCTCCGGCTTCGGTCAGCCGCTCAGCGAAGACAACCGGCCGACGCCGGAATTGACCGGCACGCAGGTGCTGGTCCGCGTCAAGGCCGCCGGCATCTGCCACAGCGATCTGCACATCTGGGAAGGCGGCTACGAACTCGGCCACGGCCGCAAGAAATTGTCGCTCGCCGATCGCGGCGTATCGCTGCCGCTGACGATGGGCCACGAGACCGTCGGCGAAGTGGTCGCCGCCGGTCCGGATGCGAAGGATGCCAAGATCGGCGACGTCGCGCTGGTCTATCCGTGGATCGGCTGCGGCCAATGCGAGGTCTGCCGCGCCGGTGACGAGAACATGTGCCTGAAGCCGCGCTTCCTCGGCGTGTATTGCGACGGCGGCTATTCGGACGAACTGATCGTTCCGCATCCGCGCTATCTGCTCAGCCTCGAAGGTCTCGATCCGGTGACGGCCGCGCCCTACGCCTGTTCGGGCGTCACCACCTACAGCGCGCTGAAGAAACTCGAATTCGCGTTCGCCGGTCCGATCGTGATGTTCGGCGCCGGCGGGCTCGGCCTGATGGCGCTGTCGCTGCTCAAGGCGATGGGCGGCAAGGGCGCAATCATGGTCGATATCGACGCCAGCAAGCGCGAAGCCGCCGAAAAGGCCGGCGCGATGGCGACGGTCGATGGCGCGGCGCCGGATGCGCTGGAGCAGATCGCCGCCAAAGCCGGCGCTCCGGTGCGCGGTGCGCTCGATCTGGTCGGCAACGCCCAGACCGCGCAGCTCGGCTTCGACTGTCTCACCAAGGGCGGCAAGCTGGTGATCGTCGGGCTGTTCGGCGGCGGCGCGCCATGGGCGCTGCCGTTCATCCCGATGCGCGCGATCACAATCCAGGGCAGCTATGTCGGCAATCTGCGCGAGACGCAGGAATTGCTCGACCTCGTGCGCACCAAGAAGATCGCGCCGATTCCGGTGACGCCGCTGCCGCTCCAGAAGGCGAACGACGCGTTGATCGACCTGCAGAACGGCAGGTTGGTCGGCCGCGCGGTGTTGACGCCGTAGTCAGCTCGAATCGCGCAAGGCGATCCGTTCGGCTTCGGCGACGTCCTCTGGGGTGTTGGCATTGAAGAACGGATCGAACGGCTGCACCGGCCACTCGACGATCGCGCGCGGATAGCGCGCGGTGAAGCGATCGACCTTGCGGATGTCGTCAGCCAGCAGAGCGCGGCGCAGATCGATCTGCAGGCTGCAAGGCCACAACGCGATCACCGGATGCGAGCGGCCCGCCGACGCCGCAACGGCGATGTCCGCCTGCTGATCCAGTCTGGCCTGATGCAGCCGCACAACCAGATCGCTCGGCAGAAACGGACAATCCGCCGGCGCGCTGAGCATCCACTCGGCGTCGGGCCTGTGTGCGGCGATCCAGTCGAGCCCGGCGAGGACGCCGGCGAGCGGACCGGGAAAACCGTCGACCGGATCGGCGATCACAGGAAGACCAAACCCCGCGAACCGCGCCGGATCGCCATTGGCGTTGAGCGCCAGCGCGTCGCATTGCGGCGCGAGGCGATCGATCACCCGCGCCAGCAGGCTCCTGCCGGCGATCTCACGCAGCGGCTTGTCGCCGCCGCCCATCCGCTGCGCGAGGCCACCAGCGAGAACGACTGCGGGTGTGGCGGGATGATCGGCCATCGGCATGATCCACGAACTCGGGACACCTTCGTTAACCCGCGGCGGCGCTGCTGCGCAATAAGGCGAAGGGCGGGACGATTGACGGCGCGGTCCCGCTTCGCCATCGTCCGCCGCATGACCACGATTGTTCTCGATCTGACGGGGCTGAAATGCCCGATGCCGGTGCTCAAGGCGCGCAAGGCGCTGACGACGTTGCGCGTCGGCGATCGGCTGGAAGTGCATTGCACCGATCCGATGTCGCTGATCGATATTCCGGTGATGATCCAGGAGACCGGCGACCGCCTCGAGAGCACCGCACGTCCCGAGGGCACGATCGTGTTCGTGATCGAGAAGGCGAGCGCGGCGGATCGGGGCGACGCCTGAAAGCGGCGGGGAACTAATTATCGCCCGGAACCATTGTTCGTCCTGTTACCAAGGGAGGAGTTCATGGCCCGGAAATATTCCAAGACAGCGTCGGCCAAGGTCGAGCGCGCGATGAAGAAGCGCAAGGCCGGCACGCTGAAGAGCGGCGGCTCCGGCAAGACGGTGAAGAGCCGCAAGCAAGCAATCGCAATCGGCCTCTCGGAGGCCCGCGCCGAAGGCAACAAGGCGCCGCGCAAGACGGCAGCGAAGAAATCGGCGAAGCAGCCGGCCAAGAAGACAACGAAAAAAGCAACGAAGAAGACAGCGAAGAAAAACTCGGCCGGGAAGACGACGTCACGCAAGACCGCGTCGGGCCGGACGACCAAGCGCAAGGCTGCGAAGAAAACCTGAGTTGCCGGCAGTCGGACGGTTCGTGCGTTCGCTCATTCAGTAGCGCGAACACAACGTTCGTCATGCCGGGTGGGCGCGCAGGCGAGAGCCGGGAATCCTGACTGTTGAGTTGGCTGCGACGAACAGCCTGCGACGCCTAAGCTCCAACCGACGACAGTGGGATATCGATTCCGGGTTGGCGCGTCGCGCGCCCCCGGAATGACAACGAGTGCAATGTTCCTCGGGCAAAGGGGAGTATCTATCAACTCGCCTTGCGGGCACGCGCCGACGATCGGTGTGCCTTTTTAGCGGAACGACCGCGGCCACGGGCGGCCGGTGCGCGGCGCGGCGCTGACTTTCCGCTCTTCTTGCCTTCAAGGCTCTGCTTCAGCGCGTCCATCAGGCTGACGACGTTGTCGGACTTTTCCTCCGGCTCGGCGACCTTGATCGACTTCCCGGCGGCCTTGCGTTTCACCAGCGCCTTCAGGGCGGTCTCGTAGTCGTCCTTGAATTTGGACGGATCGAAATGCGCGGCCTTGGTATCGAGGATGTGCCCGGCGAGTTCGACCATGTCCTTCGAGATCTTGGGGCTCTTGATGCCGTCGAAATAATCGTCCGGCTCCCGCAATTCGTAAGGGTAGCGCAGCGTGGTGGCGAGCAGGCCCTTGCCGAGCGGTTCGATCGCGATCACGTGCTCGCGGTTCGACAGCACGATCCGCGCCAGCGCAACGCGATCCTTGTCCTTCATCGCGTCGCGGATCACCGCGAAGGCGTCGATGCCGGCTTTGCCTTCCGGCGCGATGTAATAGGGATTGTTGAGATAGCGCTTGTCGATCTCCTCCGCCGGCACGAAGCTGTCGATCTCGATGGTGTGGGTGCTTTCGATCTGCACCGCCTCGAGTTCGTCCTTCTCGATCTCGACATACTTGCCCTTGCGGACTTCGTAGCCGCGGCCTTTCTGATCTTTCTCGACGACTTCGCCGGTCCCCTCGTCGACCATCTGCTGCTTCAGCCGGTTGCCGGTTTCGGTGTTGATCATGTGGAAGCGCGTCTTCTCGACGCTGGTCGAGGCCGGATACAACGCCACCGGACAACTCACCAAGGACAGTTTGAGCGAGCCCTTCCAGTAAGCGCGGGGCGGAGCCATGATGCTCTCCAATCTTGTTGATGCGACCGGTGTTGTTGATGCGACGAGCGGATAGCCGGCGCGGGAGGCCGGTCGGGAACTTCAACCAGGGCGCCGGGTTTTGGTTCCGGCGCAGCGGGTGACGCGAGGCGGAGACGACGATGGCAGCAGGCAAGACTCTCACGCTGTATCGCAACAAGCGCGACTTCGAGCAGACCGCCGAGCCGCGCGGCGATGGCAAGGTCGCGCCGTCGAAGCGGCGGCGTTTCGTGATCCAGAAGCACGACGCCACGCGGCTGCACTACGACCTGCGGCTGGAATATAACGGCGTGTTCAAGTCGTGGGCGGTGACGCGCGGGCCGTCGCTCGATCCGCACGACAAGCGGCTCGCGGTCGAGGTCGAGGACCATCCGCTCGACTATGGCGACTTCGAAGGCACGATTCCCAAGGGCCAATATGGCGGCGGCACCGTGCAGCTCTGGGATCGCGGCTATTGGGAGTGCGACGATCCGGAGCGCGGTTTCAAGAAGGGTGACCTCAAATTTTCGCTGGACGGCGAGAAGCTGCAGGGAAGCTGGGTGCTGGTGCGGATGCGCCATGATCGCAACGGCGGCAAACGCACCAACTGGTTGCTGATCAAGCATCGCGACGATGACGCCCGCGAGGGAAAGGCCAACGACATTCTCGATCAGGACCGCTCGGTGGCGTCCGGCCGCGCGATGACAGAGATCGCACAGGGGAAAGGCCGCGCGCCAAAACCGTTCATGACCGGCAAGGCGGCGCGCGTGAAGGCCGACGCGGTATGGAATTCGAAGGAGGGGCTGGCCGCAGACGAGCGCGCGGCCAATGGCGCGGGCGGGGCGGCCGCGTCGAAGCCGGCGCCGCCGAACAAGGCGAAGGCGACCACCGCCAGCCTGAAGACTGCAAAGTCCAAGACGGCAAAGCCAAAGACGGCCAAGGTCGCGAAACCGAAGCCGGTGCGCAAGGCTGCGGCGAAGCGCGCGGCGATGCCGGATTTCGTTCCGCCGCAGCTCTGCACCTCGGTCGAGCGGCCGCCCGGCGGCGATGGCTGGGGTCACGAGATCAAATTCGACGGCTACCGGATGCAGCTACGCGTCGACGCCGGCGAGGCGACGCTGAAGACCCGCAAGGGATTGGACTGGACCGCCAGATTTCAGGCGATCGCCGACCAGGCTGCGGGCCTGCCCGATGCGCTGATCGACACCGAGATCGTCGCGCTCGATCAGCACGGCCACCCGGATTTCGCGGCGCTGCAGGCGGCGCTGTCGGACGGCGACACGGACAATCTGATCTGCTTTGCGTTCGATCTGCTCCATGCCGATGGCGAGGATCTGCGCGCGCTGCCGCTATCCGAACGCAAGCGGCGGCTGCTGGATCTGCTCGCCGCCGCGCGCGGCCGGCGCAAGCAAGGCCTGATCCGCTATGTCGAGCATTTCGACACCGGCGGCGACGCGATCCTGCAATCCGCCTGCAAGCTGTCGCTCGAAGGCATCGTCTCGAAGAAGCTCGATGCGCCCTATCGATCCGGCCGCAGCGACAACTGGACCAAGGCGAAGTGCCGGGCCGGGCACGAGGTGGTGATCGGCGGCTGGAAGACCAATGCGGGCAAGTTTCGTTCGCTGCTGGTCGGCGTGCATCGCGGCGATCATCTCGCTTATGTCGGCATCGTCGGCACCGGCTTCGGGCAGGATGTGGTGAAGCGACTGCTGCCGGAATTGAAAGCCCACGCCGCCAAGGACAATCCATTTGCCGGCGAGAACGCGCCGCGCAAGACCGCCGATGTGCATTGGCTGGCGCCGGAGCTTGTGGCCGAGATCGAGTTCGCCGGCTTCACCGGCGCCGGCATGGTGCGGCAGGCCGCATTCAAGGGACTGCGCGCGGACAAGCCGGCCGGGGAGGTCGAAGCGGAGGAGCCTGCGAAGGTCGATATCGCCCGGCCGAAGCCCGGACGCCGCGCCAAGCCCTCATCCAACGCCAAGTCGGCCAAGCCAAAAACCGCAACGCCGAATGCGGGACGCAGCAAGACCCGCGCGACCCATGCCAGTCGCGCCGAGGTGATGGGCGTGGTGATCTCCAAGCCGGACAAGGAGCTGTGGCCCGCGAGCCGGATCGGCGATGCGGTCAACAAGCGCGATCTCGCGCACTACTACGAAGCGGTCGGCGATTGGATGATCCGGCATCTCGAGGGGCGGCCGTGTTCGATCGTCCGCGCGCCCGACGGGATCGGCGGCGAACACTTCTTCCAGCGACACGCAATGCCGGGGATGTCGAACCTGATCGAGCTTGCGAAAGTGGCGGGCGACCGCAAACCTTACGTGCAGATCGACCGGGTCGAGGGATTGATCGCTGCGGCGCAGATCGGCGGCCTTGAACTGCATCCGTGGAATTGTGCGCCGGGTCGGTACGAGGTCCCCGGGCGGCTGGTGTTCGATCTCGATCCGGCGCCCGAAGTCGGGTTCGACGCGGTGATCGTGGCGGCGCGTGAAATGAAGGACCGGCTCGAGGCGATCGGCCTGCCGAGCTTCTGCAAGACCACCGGCGGCAAGGGGCTGCACGTGGTGACGCCGCTGGTCCCCAGCGACGATATCGACTGGAAGCAGGCCAAAATCTTCGCGCAGACGGTGTGCGCCGGGATGGCCGACGACAGCCCCGATCGCTATCTGCTCAACATGTCGAAGCAGCAGAGGAAGGGAAAGATCTTCCTGGACTATCTGCGCAACGACCGGATGTCGACCGCGGTCGCTGTGCTGTCGCCTCGCGCACGCGAGGGCGCGACGGTGTCGATGCCGTTGACGTGGACGCAGGTGAAAGCCGGGCTCGATCCCAAGCGATACACGGTCGAGACAGTTCCAGCGCTGCTGGCAAAGACCAAGGCCTGGGCGGACTACGACAAAGCCGCGGCCCCGCTGAAAGCGGCGATCAAGAAGCTCGCGTTCAGCAGGGCTTGAGGTCGGTCAGAAAACGGTCAGATCTTGCCGAGGAGGAGCAGGATCACCAGGATGATGATGATCAGTCCAAGGCCGCCACCGCCGTAGTAACCGGTGCCGTAGAACGGACCGCCGCCGACGCCGCTGAACCCGCCCAGCAAGGCAATGATCAGAATGATCAGGATGATTGTGCCGATAGACATCTCGCTCTCCTTGTCGCGACGGGTCGCCTGAATGCTCCGCCTGTCGGTGCAAAAACACGTTGCAGCAGTGAAGGTTCCATCTTTTGAACCCGCGTTGCCGCGTAGCCCCCTGTTATTTCCGCCGGGCCGGCTTACATGAGAACGAATGCAATGAACGCAGGACGGAAGGATACCGGATGTCAGCTCCGCTTGTCGTATCGATACCCCACCGGCTTGGCCGTGACGAGGCGACGCGTCGTTTGAAGGCCGGGCTGAGCCGCGCGGCGGTCAATGTGCCGGTGCTGAAGGTGGAGGAAGAAAACTGGCAGGGCGATCGCATGATGTTTCGCGTGCGCGCGCTGGGTCAGGTCGCAGCCGGTCATGTCGATGTCGCCGACGATCACGTGATGCTGGAAGTGCGGCTGCCGTGGCTGCTGCAGAAATTCGCCGATGTCGCTCAACATGCGATCCGCAATCGCGGTCATCTGTTGCTGGAAAAGAAGTAACACGTCCATCGCTGACGCCGCGTGTTGCTGTGCAACAGTATCGCCACCTGATTCTTTTGCAGTTGCGCCTTAAGCGCCAAGTAACCGTTCGCTGAACACAATAGCAATGCGGGGGAGGGAACCGACGCGTTGGTCGGCACGAGACCCGCCAGGCCGTCCGGCCCAAGATCCCGGGCGGCCTTGCTATTTTCCTGCTGTTTGATGTTGCTAGGCGTCGCTCTTGCGGCGTGTCCTGACTGTCCGCTTCGCGTTTACAACACGCGCCCGGCGGATAGCGACCGGCAAATCGCAAAACAGCTCGCTGAGAGGCAGCTCGGTGCGGTCGTCGCCATCGATGACAAGGCCCGAAATCTCCACCGTTGCGTCGAATGCGTCGCCGCGCGGCCATTGCCGGCCCTGATCGGACAGCGGCGCAAAGTTCTTTCCGACGACGATGATCGCGGCGTCCGCGCCGCGGCTGCGGGCGAAGGCGATCGCGTGGTCGCGATGCGGGCCATTGACGGCAAGCGGCCGGTAGTCGCCGTCGGTGAAGACGTCGCGCAGCTCGGACCGCAACTTCAGCAGTTGCCGCGTCCAGGCCAGCTTCAGCCGGCCGTCGCTCCAGGTCGTCAGCAACGCGTCCCAGTCCGGTTCGGCGAGCGCCGCAAGCGAGGTTTCGCGTGCGGCGAAATCGACCTTGCGTCGGTTATCCGGGTCGACCAGCGAGAAGTCCCAGAACTCGGTACCCTGATAGAAGTCCGGCACGCCGGGCATCGTCGCTTTCAACGTCATCTGGCTCAGCGAATTCAGCGCGCCGATCACCGAGACGCGCTGTGACAAGTTCTGCAGCGATTCCAGAAACGGCCCGGATTGCGCCGGGTCGAGAATGCGGTCGATGAAGGTGCGGATACCTTCCTCATAGGCGAGGTCCGGGTTGATCCAGTTGGTTTGCTGCTTGCCCTCGCGCGCCGCCTTCAGCGCATAGCCCTGCATCCGGTCGGTGAAATCCGCGTCGGGCTGCAGCGGCCATGCGCCGATCAGGGCCTGATACAACATGTATTCGAACGTCGCGGACGGCGCGCGCCTCTCGCCGTCGGTCACCAGATGCGGCGCGTTGAGCAGCTTCCATTTGGCGACCAGGCTCGCCCATTCGCCCGGCATTTCCGCCAGCGCCAGCAGCCGCGTCCGCGCGTCCTCGCCGCGCTTGGCGTCGTGCGTCATCGTCGCGGTCATGCCGTGCGGCCAATCCCTGGCGCGCTGCGTCATCTGTCGGTGGAACGCGTCGGGGGGCAGCGCGTGCGCGGAGGCCTCGCCGCCGACTTCGTTGAGCGCGAGCAGGCGGTGGTAGCGATAGAACGAGGTGTCCTCGAGCGACTTCGCCATGGTCGGCCCGGTGAATTGCTGGACCTTGAGCGCGAAGCGGCGCACCCGCGGCTTGCTGTGCGCGGCGCGGCCCGGCTTCAGCAGGTCCATCGTCAGCGCGTCCTGCAGGAAGTCGAAGATGCCATCGTCGGCGCCGAACCAGTCGGCGCGCGCCTTCTCGATGGTTTGCGCGATCAGCTCGCGGTCGAGTGCGGTCGGGCCCGATGCGGTGAGGTAGGTGCGATACACCGGGAAGTGCAGCACGTAGAGTTCGAACACCTGGCGCAGATTGTCGGCGGAAAAATCCCGCGTCGAATAATGGCCGCCGGCGATCCGCGCCAGCAGCCGGGTCAGCACGGTGAATTCGCTGAGCAGCAACGTCTGCAGTACGCGGCGCTTGGCTTCCTTCAGCACCGGCGCGAAATCCGGCGAGGTGTTGCTCACCTGCCGCCAGACTTCATCGAGAGGCTGCAGACCGGCGCCGTCGACCAGCGCATGGGTGATCACGTTCAGCCATTCGTAGCCGGTGGTGCCATGCACGCCGGCGAAGCGCGGCAGCGCTTCGCCTTCGCCGAGAATCTTTTCGATCACCATGTAGAGCGGCGCGGCGGCTTTTCCCTGCGCATCGCGGGCGAGCCGGCGCAGCCGCTGGAAATATTGCGCGGGGTCGCGCAGGCCGTCGATGTGATCGAGCCGCAGCCCCTGCAGCTGACCGTCCGCGATCAGCCGCTTCACCAGCCGGTGGATCGCCTCGAACGTGCCGCCGTCCTCGACGCGCAGGCCGGCGAGGGTATTGACGTCGAAGAAGCGCCGATAGTTGATCTCGCTCGCCGCGAGTTGCCAATGGCCGAGCTTGTAGTGCTGGCGCTCCAGCAGATTGTGCAGCGCCTGGATCTGCGCGGTCCGGCCTTCGCCCGCGCGATAGGCGAGCAGACCCTTGTCGATCAGCGCCGCGCTGCCGGGGATCGCTTTCAGCGCCGCCTTGAACGCAGGGGCTTCGTTGCGGTCGGGATGGCGCAGCCCGCGATAGCGTGCGGCGAGGTCGAGAATCGCCTTGCCGGCAGGATCATCGGCGGCGTCGGCCTCGCGCACGACGGCGCGCAGAATCTCGCTGTAGCGCTGCGGCGCGATCGGCAGCCGGTGTTCGAAGTACCAGGCCGAAAAGCTGCCTTCGCCGGGATCGTAGCGCAGCTCGATCTCGCCGCTTTCCAGCGCCTTGCCGTAAGAGGAGCCGATGATCGGCAGCAGCACGCCGCCGCGGGTGCGAAACGGCAGGATGTCCCAGTCGATGTCGAACGACGCCGCATGTGGCGACGCCGGGCCCCATTCCAGCACATCCAGCCACCACGGATTGTCGGCGAAGTGCACGCCGACATGGTTGGGCACGAAGTCGAGGATCAGACCAATATCGTGGCTCTTCAACGCTGCGGACAGGCGCGCGAATGCTTCTTCGCCGCCCAACTCGGGATTGAGTTGGGTGTGATCGACGATGTCGTAGCCGTGGGTCGAGCCCTTGCGCGCTTTGGTGAAGGGCGAGGCGTAGAGATGCGAAATGCCGAGCGCTTTCAGATACGGCACGATCGCGGCCGCATCGTCGAAGCCGAAATCGGCGGTGAGCTGAATGCGGTAGGTCGCAGTCGGGATCGCAGGGGGCATCAGGACTCTTCGAGGCGCCAGGTGACCGCCCAAGGCGGCATGATGCCGTCCCAATCGTCGCCCCACAAATTTGTTCCCTGGGGGGGACCCTTGGATGCGAGGCCGCGATCCGAAAGGTTCGCGACGAGCTCGAGCGTTGCGCCTTCGCTGAGCCGCCAGCGGGCGCGAAGCAGGCCGTCGTCGGCGACGTCCGCGTTCCCGAAGCGGGCGCCGGAGAGGCGCGGCACGATGGCGTTGCGGCGGATGTCGAGCAGCCGCTTCACCAGCGCCAGACGCTTGGCGCCGGGGCCGCCGTCGCGCTCGCTCCAATCCAGCGTCGCGCTCTTGAAAGTCGCCTCGCTCAGCGGATCGGGGACCTCGTCGCCAAACTTCTCATAGGCGCCGGCGAATTCCTTGCGGCGGCCCTGGCGGACCGCGTCGGCGAGCTCGCCGTGGAAATCGCAGAAGAACGGGAACGGCGCTTGCGAGCCCCATTCTTCGCCCATGAACAGCATCGGGACGGTCGGCGTCAGCAGCGTGATCGCCAGCGCGGCCTCGATCGCCTGCGGAGAGACGAGGCTCTCCAGACGGTCGCCGAGCGCGCGATTGCCGATCTGATCGTGGTTCTGCAGAAAATTGACGAAGGCGAGCGGCGGCAATTCGCCGCTCGGCTCGCCCCGCGGCTGCCCGCCGCGATGTTCCGAGGGCTCGCCCTGGTAGACGAAGCCGGAGCCGAGCGCGCGGGCGATGTGCTTCAGCGGCGCATCCGCATAGTCGGAGTAATAGCCCTGTCGCTCACCGGTCAGGGCCACGTGCCAGGCGTGGTGATAGTCGTCGTTCCACTGCGCGCGATATTGCCCGCGCGGCGGATGGATCAGCGGATCGAGCACAGCGGCGATGTTGTCGTCGTTCTCGAGAACCAGGTGAATGTGGCGGCCAGTCTCCTCTGCGAGCTTGCCGGCCTGTCTGCTGAGTTCGTACAGCATCGGGATTTCGCCCTGATCGGGGATGGCGTGCACGGCGTCGAGCCGCAGCCCGTCGAAATGGTACTCCCGCAGCCAGTACAACGCGTTTTCGATCGCGAAGGCGCGCACCTGATCGACACGGTAGTTGATCGCATTTCCCCACGGGGTCTGCGATTCGGAGAAGAACGGCGGCGCATACTGCCCGATGAAATTTCCCTCGGGGCCGAAATGATTGTAGACGACGTCGAGAAACATCATCAGCCCGCGCTGATGCGCGGCGTCGATCAGGGCCTTGAGGTCTTCGGGCCGGCCATAGGCGCTGTCGGGCGCGTACCACAGCACGCCGTCATAGCCCCAATTGCGTTGGCCTGGAAAATCCGCGAGCGGCATCAGCTCCAGCGCGGTGATGCCGGTCTCGACCAGATGATCGAGCCGGTCGATCATGGCGCGGAAGGTCCCCTGCGGCGTGAAGCTGCCGACATGCGCCTCGAGCAGCACCGTCTCGTGCCACGGCCGCCCGCGCCAGTCGGCGGCGAGCCACGGGTAGGCCGCGTGATCGATCACTTCGCTCGGGCCAGCGATGTCCTCGGGCTGAAAGGCGGAGGCGGGGTCCGGGACGTCGGCGGCGCCGTCGATGCGGAAGCGATAGCGCGCGCCCGCGCGCGCGCCGTCGATGTCTGCCTTAAACCAGCCGTCGTTCTCCCGCTGCATCGGATGCGCGCGGTCGAGCAAGACGTCGACGCGCTTGGCGTTCGGCGCCCATAGCCGGAATTCCACGCCATTCGCGGTGAGGCGCGGGCCGAAGCTGCCGCCGCTCATACGCCCGCTCCGGAGAACGCCATCACCGAGCGCGGCGGCGCGGAGGTCTGGCTGCCGGATGGCAATGGGGCGACCTGGACGGTGTCCCGGCTGGTGTCGAACAACTGATGCCAGATCTGATATTCGGGCAGTCTCGGCAGATGAAACGGGATCGTCTCCACACCGGAATTCAGCACGATGAAGATCGCGTCGGCCGAAGGCTCGGAAGGGCTCAGCACGTAAGCGAGGAAACGGCCGTCGGGAAATGCCCAATCCTGCTCGGTCATCTCGGCGGCGGACGGCGTCAGCCACAGCACGCCGTAGGAGCCGTCGGCGCGGCGGCCATCCAGCCAGCGACGCGTGCGCAATTGCGGAAAGCGGCTGCGCACGTCGGTCATCAGCCCGATGAAGTCGACCAGGTCGTCACCTTCGCGATTGAGCCCGTCCCATTTGACCCATCCGATCTCGTTGTCCTGGCAGTAAGCGTTGTTGTTGCCGTTCTGCGAATTCCCCACCTCGTCGCCGGCGAGCATCAGCGGAACGCCCTGGGCGAGAAACAGACAGGCGAGCTGATTCTTGCGGAGCTGACGGCGCAGTGCAACGATCTCCGGATCGTCGGTCGGGCCTTCATGGCCGCAATTATTGCTGTGATTGTCGTTGGAGCCGTCGCGATTATCCTCGCCATTGGCGAGGTTGTGTTTCTCGTTGTAGCTGAACAGGTCGGCCAGCGTGAAGCCGTCATGGACGGTGACGTGGTTGATGCTTGCGCGCGGCATCCGGCCGTCATGATTGAAGATGTCCGAGGAGCCGGTCATCCGCCGCGACACTTCGCCGATCAGGCTGCCTTCGCCGCTCCAATAGCGCCGCATCGCGCTGCGATAGCGGTCGTTCCACTCCGACCATTGCGACGGAAAAGCGCCGACCTGGTAACCGCCCATGCCGAGGTCCCACGGCTCGGCGATCAGCTTCACCGAGGCGAGCACCGGATCCTGTCGGATCGCCGTGAAAAACCCGGAGTTGCGCTCGAAGCCGTTCGGGCCGCGCGCCAGCGTGGTGGCGAGGTCGAAGCGGAAGCCGTCGACATGGCAGACCTCGACCCAGTAGCGCAAGCTATCCATCACCATCTGCAAGACGCGCGGGTGGCTGAGATTGACCGAGCTGCCGCAGCCGGTGAAGTCGTCGTAATAGCGGGGATTGTCCGGCATCAGCCAATAATACGAGGCGTTGTCGATGCCGCGGAACGACAGCGTCGGGCCGAGATGATTGCCCTCGGCGGTGTGGTTGTAGACCACGTCGAGGATCACTTCGATGCCGGCGTCGTGCAGCCGCGCCACCGTGGTGCGGAACGCGTCGAGCGGATTGTCCGGCGCGTAGCGCGGCTCCGGCGCGAAGAAAGAGATCGTATTGTAGCCCCAGTAATTCACCAGCTTGTTCTCGACCAGAATTCGGTCATCGATAAGCGCTTGGACCGGGAGAAGTTCAATCGCGGTGACGCCGAGCCGCTTGAAATGATCGATCATCGTCGGCGAAGCGAGGCCGCCGAAGGTGCCGCGCAGGCCCGGTGGCACGTCTTGGTGCAACTGCGTCAGGCCTTTGACATGGGCCTCGTAGATGATGGTGTCTTCCCACGGGATGCCGGGCCGGCTCTCGTAGCGCGAGAATCCGCCAGTCTCGTCGACCACCACGGCCTTCGGCATTCCGCGCGCATTGTCGCGGCGGTCGAACGACAAATCCTCGCGCGGACTTCCGGGACGATAGGCGAAATGCGCGTCGCTCCATACCAGCCGACCGAACAGCCGCTTGGCGTAGGGATCGAGCAAAAGCTTGTGGGCGTTGAACCGGTGGCCGCGTTCGGGATCGTAGGGGCCGTGCACGCGATAGCCGTAGAGCTGGCCGGGAGAGACGTCGTTGAGATAACCGTGCCAGACCTCTTCGGTTCGCTCTGGTAATTCGATGCGCTCGAGCTCGCGGCGGCCTTGGGCGTCGAACAGGCAGAGTTCGACCTTGTGCGCATTGGCTGAGAACAATGCAAAATTAGTTCCGCGCCCGTCCCAGGTGGCCCCGAGTCGGGAGGAAGTTCCGGCAGTGAGGCGCATACTCAGTCTTCCGGCGTGAGAAAGATCGCGGCGAGCGGCGGAATGGTCAAACTAAGCTCGGGCACCAAGCCGTCAAGGGTGTGAACTTCGCCGGCATTGCCGACGTTGCTGCCGCCGTAGACTGCGGAATCGGAGTTGAGCGCCTCGCGCCATCGGCCGGGGAACGGCACCCGAACGCGGTAGTCCTCATAGACATTGGGTGAGAAATTGGCGATCACCAGGCAGCGCGCGCGGGGGTCGTCGCCCTTGCGCATCCAGGCGAACACGTTGCGGTCGGCGTCGTCGGTGACGAGCCATTCGAACCCGAATGGATCGCAGTCGAGCTGATGCAGCGCCGGCAGCGTGCGATACAGCCTGTTGAGGTCGCGGACCAGCGCCTGGATGCCGGCGTATTTCGGGGTGTCCAGCAGATGCCAGTCCAGCGAACGGTCGTGATTCCACTCCCGCTCCTGGCCGAACTCGCTGCCCATGAACATGAGCTTCTTGCCGGGGTGGGCGAACATGAAGGCGTAGTACGCGCGCAGATTGGCGAAGCGCTGCCACTCGTCGCCCGGCATCCGGCCGAGGATCGAACGTTTGCCGTGCACGACCTCGTCGTGCGACAGCGGCAGGATGAAGTTCTCCGAGAACGCGTAGTGCAACCCGAACAGGATCTGGCCGTGGTGGAACTTGCGGTGGATCGGATCCTTGCTGATGTAGTTCAGCGTGTCGTGCATCCAGCCCATGTTCCACTTGTAGCCGAAGCCGAGCCCGCCGAACTCGACCGGCCGCGACACCTGCGGCCAGGCGGTCGACTCTTCGGCCGCGGTGGTGGCGTGCGGAAATTTGGCGAACACTTCAGCGTTGAAACGGCGCAGGAAATCGATCGCCTCGATGTTCTCGCGGCCGCCGAACTTGTTCGGGACCCAGCCGTCGGCCGGTCGGCTGTAGTCGAGATACAGCATCGACGCCACCGCATCGACCCGCAGGCCGTCGATGCCGTAACGCTCCAGCCAGAACAGTGCGTTCGACACGAGGAAGTTCACCACTTCGGTGCGGCCGTAATTGTAGATCAGCGTGCCCCAGTCGAGATGCCGGCCCTGCAGCGGGTTGGCGTGCTCGTACAGCGCTGTGCCGTCGAAATCGCCGAGGCCGTGCGGGTCGTCGGGGAAGTGGCCGGGCACCCAGTCGAGCAGCACGCCGATGCCCTGCGCGTGGAAGGCGTCGATCAGCGCACAGAAATCCTCCGGCGTGCCGAACCGGCTGGTCGGCGCGTAAAGCCCGGTCGGTTGATAGCCCCAGGAGCCGTCGAACGGATGTTCGCTGACCGGAAGGAATTCGACATGGGTGAAGCCCATCTCGCGCACATAGGCCGGCAACGTCTCGGCGAGCTCGCGATAGCTCAGCCATTGCTCGCCGTCCTTGCGCCGCCACGAGCCGAGATGCACCTCGTAGATCGACATCGGCGAGCCGAGCGCGTTGATCTGGGCCGGCGCGGGCCGCGGTTGCGGCAGCCGGGTCTGATCGACCACGATCGAGGCGGTCTTGGGCCGCAGCTCGGCGGCGAACGCCATCGGGTCGGACTTCTGCGGCAGTTGCTCGCCATGCGGGCCGACGACATCGAACTTGTAGTGATCGCCGGCGGCGGCGCCGGGGACGAACAGCTCCCAATATCCGTTGCCGCGCACCCGCATCTGATGCCGGCGCGGATTCCAGAAATTGAAATCGCCGACCACGCTGACGCGGCGCGCGTTCGGCGCGAGCACCACGAAGGCGACGCCGTTGACGCCTTCAAGCGCCATCGGGTGCGCGCCGAGCTTGTCGTAGAGCCGCTGGTCGGTGCCCTCGCCGAGTAGATACAGGTCGAAGTCGGTCAGGATCGGCGGAAAGCGATAGGGATCCTCAAGGTCGACGGTGGTATCGCCGAACCGGGCGCGAAGCTGGTAGCGGTGCGATCCGTTCGGCAGCGATCCCGCGAACAGCCCGGATTCGTGGACGCGTTCGAGGTGCGCCGTCTCGCCGTGTTCGCCGACGGCCTCGACCGCCGTTGCGTCCGGCAGCAACGCACGCACAACGACGCGGTTATCTTCCGAATGCGGGCCCAGATATTGAAACGGGTCGGCATGGCGGCCTTCCAGGACCGCGTAAGCCTCGTCGGTCAGTTGCACGGTCATGAAATCTCCTCGGGCTGCCGGGTCAGGATACGAAGGATGCCAGCCAGCGGCACGCGGAGCCAGTCGGGACGGTGGGCGAGTTCGTATTCGATCTCATACAATGCCTTCTCGATCAGGAAAAAGTCCAGCAACCGATCGGCGGCGGCGCGATCGGCGGGCCAGACCGGGCTGTCGCCCATCGTTTCGCGGTAGGCGGTGAGGAAAGCTTCGGTCGACCGAATCCGCCAGCCATCGAGTGCCGCGGCGATCTTGCCGGTTTCGTCGGTCGAGACTTTCAGCGCGCGCTCCAGCGCTGCGGTGGTGGAATAGTCGATCGAGCGCACCAGCCCGGCGACGTCGCGCGCGGCGGGCGCCTTGGCGCGGCGCTCGGCCTGCGACCGCCGCGGCTCGCCTTCGAAATCGATGATGAAGACGTCGTCCTTGACGATCAGCATCTGGCCGAGATGGAAGTCGCCATGATGGCGGATGTTCAGGCCGCCGTCGCTGCCGAACAGTCCGCGCAGCCGCTCGAAAATCCCGTCGCGTTGCGCCAGCAGCTCGTCCACCATGGCCCGTTCGGCGTCTTTCAGGCTCTCGCGCTTGTGCTGCAACTCGTCGAGCACCCGCTTGGCGTTCTCGGTGACGATACCGGTCCAGCGCTCGGCGTCGTCGCTGCTGATCGGCGCGGGAGCGAAGTCGGGCTGCTCCGGATGGCTTGACAGCGCGATGTGCATTTCGGCGACGCGTTTGCCGGTCTGCTGCATGTAGTGCCGGTACGGCGCCAGCTCCTCGCTGACGTGCTGTTCTTCGGAATTGATCAGCAGCCGCTGGTCGTCGACATAGCGGTCGAGATAACCCGATGTCACGATCCAGCCGTCGCCCTGGTTGGCGACGAAATCATGCACCACCGCGATCGCGCTGACCTTGTCGCCCTCGACCAGTTCGACGCTGCCGAGCAGAGACGGGGTGTTGGTATAGCCCGCGACCTCGGTGAGGAAGCGGCCCATTTCGATTTCCGGATTGATGCCGCTTTGCAGCCGGCGATACAGCTTGATGACGTAGTGTTCGCCGACCAGCGCCGTGGAATTCGACTGCTCGGTCTCGACCGCACGGATGTCGTGATACGCGACGGCGGGCTTCTCGGCCAGACGCGAGCCGGGGCGGAATTGCAGTCGGACGCCCTCATTCTCGACCACGACCGACTCGCGCAAATTGTCGAGCAGCAGGGTGACGAATTCGACATCGGTGGCGACATCGAGCAGCGTGCCCTCGCGTGCGCCCTGGCGCACGGCGGCGAAGGCGTGCGGATTGTAGCGCTCGCGATCGAACCGCACCCAGTCGATCTGCATCGGCAGCACATAGCGCTCACTGACGCCGCGCACGGTCGCCTCGAAGAACGCCAGCCACGGGCGGTTCTCATGGGTGTTCGAGAATGGAATGGCCGAGGTAACGCGCGGATGGATCGAACGCGGCGAACGCTCCGGAAACCACCGGGTGCGCGACAGATGCGCCGGCAGCACGTCGCGCTCGAACACGCCGCGGGTGCGGGCGAGTGACATCCAGGTTGCGCCGACAGGCACCACCAGGGTTTCGAACTCGGGCACGGCGGCTGCGGGCGCGACGTGCTGGGATGTATCGCGCTCCTCCAGCTTGAACCAGTAGAAGCCGTAGGGCGCCAGCGTGATCATGTAGGGCAGTTCGCCGATCGCCGGAAAACGCGTGCGTCCGAGCATTTCCTGCGGCACGCGGTCCTTCCACGGCGACAGATCGAGTTCGGTGGCCTGCGCCGAGCGCGACAGATTGGCGACGCAGAGGATCACTTCGTCTTCGTACTGCCGGACATAAGCGAGCACCGAGCGGTTCGCGGGCCGGATGAACGTCATCGTGCCGCGGCCGAAGGCGAAGGTGGATTTGCGGACCGAAATCAGCCGCTTGGTCGCGCTCAGCAGCGACGACAGGCTGCGCGCCTGCGCCTCGACATTGACCGAGGCGTAGCCGTAGACCGGGTCCATGATGGTCGGGGCATAGAGTCGCGCCGGGTCGGCGCGTGAGAAGCCGCCATTGCGATCCGAAGACCATTGCATCGGCGTGCGGACGCCGTTGCGGTCGCCGAGATAGATGTTGTCGCCCATGCCGATTTCGTCGCCGTAATAGATGATCGGCGTGCCGGGGAACGACAGCAGCAGCGAGTTCATCAGCTCGATCTTGCGGCGGTCATTGTCCATCAAGGGCGCAAGGCGGCGGCGGATGCCGACATTGATGCGGGCGCGCGGATCGGCCGCATAGGTCTTCCACAGATAGTCGCGCTCGACGTCGGTGACCATCTCCAGCGTCAGCTCGTCATGATTGCGCAGGAACATCGCCCATTGGCAATTGGCCGGGATTTCCGGCGTCTGCCGCATGATGTCGGTGATCGGAAAGCGATCTTCCTGGGCGATCGCCATGTAGATCCGCGGCATCAGCGGGAAGTGATAGGCCATGTGACATTCGTCGCTCTGGCCGAAATATTCCTGGACGTCCTCCGGCCATTGATTGGCCTCCGCCAGCAGCACCTTGCCCTTGGCGTAAGCATCGAGTTCGGCGCGCAACTGCTTGATGACGGCGTGGGTCTCGGGAAGGTTCTCGTTGTTGGTGCCGTCGCGCTCGCACAGATAGGGGATCGCGTCGAGCCGGAAGCCGTCGACGCCGGTGTCGAGCCAGCGCTTCATCACCTTGACGAGGGCGCTGACGACATGCGGATTGTCGAAATTCAGGTCGGGCTGATGCGAAAAGAAGCGGTGCCAATAGTATTGGCCGGCCTCGGGATCCCAGGTCCAGTTCGACTTCTCGGTGTCGGTGAAGATGATCCGGGTGCCCTGATATTTCTGGTCGGTGTCGCTCCAGACATACCAGTTGCGCGCGCTCGAGCCCTTTTCGCTGCGCCGGGCGCGCTTGAACCAGTCGTGCTGGTCGGACGTGTGGTTGATGACCAGCTCGGTGATGACGCGCAGATTGCGCTTCTTCGCCTCGACGATGAAGCGGCGGAAATCCTTCATCGTGCCGAAGTCGGGATTGATCGAGCCGTAATCGCCGATGTCGTAGCCGTCGTCGCGCTGCGGCGAGGGATAGAACGGCAGCAGCCACAGCGTGGTGACGCCGAGGTCCTGCAGATAGTCCAGCTTCTCGGTCAGGCCGGCGAAATCGCCGATGCCGTCATTGTTGCTGTCGGCAAACGCCTTGACGTGGAGCTGGTAGATGATCGCGTCCTTGTACCACAGCTCGTCGGTCGCCTCGAGCTCGGGCTTGGAATTGGTCGCATCGATCGTTGACATCAGATTCATGGCTGCGTCCTTCACGCCAGGCAGCGGAAAAGCAGCGCCGGATCGCGTTGCGGGTCGATCCGCAGGTTAAGTCCACCCCATTCGACGGCGTGCCGTTCGCCGGTGAGCAGGTTCTCGACGGCCGCGACCGGGCGCCGCTCGCCGCCGATTTCGACCTGAACATCGCCGAGCGGAAACCAGAATTCGTGGAAGTCGCGCGACAAGGCGATGGCGACAGCTACGACGTTGCTCAAATCGGGCGATTGTTTGATGAAGCCGGTCACGTTTGCGTCTTGAATGTCGACGAAGCGCAGATTGCTGGTCTGCTGAAGCGCCGGATTGGCGCGGCGGGCGCTGTTGATCGCGCGGATATAGGGCTTGATGTTGCCTGGCTTGTCCCAGTCACGCACCCTGATCTCGTATTTTTCGGAATCGAGATACTCCTCCTTGCCGGGAATCGGCTCGTGTTCGAGCAGTTCGAAGCCGCTATAGATGCCATAGGTCGATGACAGCGTTGCGGCGAGCGCCACGCGCGACCTGAACATCCACGGTTCGCCGCCCTGCAAATGGAAGGGCAGGATGTCCGGGGTGTTGACGAAGAAGTTCGGCCGATAGAAGTTGCGCTCCGGATATCCGGTCAGCTCGCGCAGGTATTCCTCGATTTCCCATTTCTGGGTCCGCCAGGTGAAATAGGTGTAGGACTGGCTGAAGCCGAGCTTGGCCAGGCCCTTCATCAGCTTCGGCCGGGTGAAGGCTTCGGCCAGGAACAGCACGTCGGGATGGCGGAGCTGCACCTCGCGGATCATCCATTCCCAGAACCGCAGCGGTTTGGTGTGCGGATTGTCGACCCGGAAGATCTTCACGCCCTGGTCGACCCAGAACAGGATGACGTCGCGCAGCGCATTCCACAGCGAGCCGGCGTCCTCGCAGGTGAAGTCCGGATTGACGATGTCCTCGTATTTCTTCGGCGGGTTCTCGGCATATTTCATCGAGCCGTCGGGCCGGCGCTTGAACCAGTCCGGATGCTGCTTCAGCCAGGGATGATCCGGCGAGCATTGCACGGCGATGTCGAGCGCGATCTCGAGATTGACGAGCTTGCACGCCTTCAGCAAGGCGTGGAAGTCGTCGAGCGTGCCGAGCTCGGGATGCACCGCGTCGTGGCCGCCTTCCTCTGCGCCGATCGCATAGGGGCTGCCGGGATCGCCGGCCTCGGCCTTGAGCGAATTGTTGCGCCCCTTGCGGTTGACGCGCCCGATCGGATGGATCGGCGTGAAATACAGCACGTCGAAGCCCATCGCGGCGATGTCCGGCAGCCGGGCGATGCAATCGCGGAAGGTGCCGTGCTGGCCGGGGACGGTGCTCTGGCTGCGCGGCATCATCTCGTACCAGGCGCCGTTGCGGGCGCGCTCGCGGTCGATCATCAGCGGCAGCAGAGCCGACCGCGTGACATCAAGCCGCGCCTGGCTTTCGCCCATCGCGTCGCGCAGCTCGGGCGCGAGCAGGGGGCCGACCTCGCCGGTCTGCAGATATTCGTCGCATTGGCGGTGGACGATCGCGAGCGCCTCCGCTCCGCCGTGCTGCGCCTTGGTCAGCAGGCCTGCGCCTTCCAGCGCGTCGAGCGTGACGTCCTGGCCGGCCTTCAGCTTCAGCTCGACGCCATGTCGCCAAGTCGCGAATTCGTCGGTCCAGGCCTCGATCGCATAGACATATCGTCCAATCTGGTCGGGCGTGAAGGTGGCCGTCCAGCGGTCGTTGACGACATGCCGCAGCGGCGCGCGCTGCCAGTCCTGATCCTGCTCGCGCCGCCAGATCAGCGCCGCTGCGATCACCTCATGGCCGTCGCGATAGATATCCGCCCAGACCTCGATCGGCTCGCCGACGACCCTTTTGACGGGGAAACGGCCGCTATCGATGATCGGGAAGATATCTTCAATGTGGAAAGCACCGCCTGCCGCGACGGTCTGGAACACTTGGGTCGATCTGTTCACGGTGATGCAGTATAGGACGATAGTCCCATTCCCTGGAAATCGAACAACGGGCGTTGGTCCCCTTACAAAGCTTCTGGAAAGCCAAAGTTCCGGGAACCCACCCTACGCAATCGCGTTGCACACGACTATCCTGTTCGGATTGGCGGATTCGCGGCGCACAGCGCGCGGCGGTGCAGACAGCGTGCCTGATGGATTTATTTACCAAAGCTGCAGAACTCGGAATTCAAACCGAATTCTTCGATGGCCAGGGGTGTCGACATGTCACCCCACCCGCCGCCCTCCAGATCATTCTCGACGCAATGCCGGCGCGCTCCACGCATCGGCTGCTCGACAGGATCGCGGTTTTGCGCGCAGGAGAGCCATGCCGCTCGGAATTGACCGCCGCGGCGGCGCTCCCGGTGGCGTGGAAAATCGTCGCGGGCAATTCCAGCGTCGCGGAGGGGGCGGCGCATGAGCGCGGCATCGACTGGCCGTCGCATCTGCCGGTCGGCAGCTATCGGCTGCATCTCGCCGACGCGGACGGCCGGACCGAGGACGCGCCGCTGCTGGTCGCCCCGCCGGGCGCGTTTGGTGGCGCGTTCGAGCGCTCCTGGATCGTCGCGGTCCAGCTCTACGGGCTGCGCACCTCGCGCAATTGGGGCATCGGCGACTTCACCGATCTGGCGAGCCTGATCGAAATCGCCGCCGGATTGGGCGCCGGCGGGATCGGACTGAACCCGCTCCACGCGTTGTTCGACGACCGGCCGGGCGATTGCTCGCCCTATTCGCCGAACAGCCGGCTGTTTCTGAACCCGCTCTATATCGACGTCGAACAACTGCCCGAATTCAAGCTCGCCGATCTGCCCGGCGCATCCGAGGCGATTGCGTCGCTGCGGGATCTCGAGCTGATCGATTACCGCGCCGTGGCCGAGCTGAAATGGCGCGCGCTGCGGCTCGCCTATCAAGGGTTTCGCACCGCGCCGCAGCCCGATCGTCGCGCCGCCTTCGAGGCGTTCCGGCGAGAGCGCGCGCCGCTGCTCACACGGTTCGCCTGTTTCGAGGTGCTGCGTCATCGGTTCGGCGCGCCGTGGTGGGAATGGCCGGACGAATGGCAGCATCCCGAGGATGACCGCTGCGCGCAACTGCGCGACGGGCCGGACGGCGCCGAGATCGAATTCATCGAATACGTGCAATGGTGCGCCGATGATCAGTTGCGTGCTTGTTACGACCTTGCCGCGGCGTGCGGCATGGACGTCGGCCTCTATCTCGACGTCGCGGTCGGCGTGCAGAGCGACGGCTTCGACGCCTGGAACGAACAGGTCGCGATCTCGCGCCATCTGTCGGTCGGCGCGCCGCCCGACCAGTTGAACTCGGCGGGACAGAACTGGGGCCTGGCCGGATTCAACGCCGCAGGGCTGGAGCTGACGGGGTTCGCGCCGTTCCGCGACATGCTGCGGGCGTCGATGCGCTATGCCGGCGCGATCCGGCTCGACCACGTGCTCGGTCTGAACCGGCTCTATCTCGTGCCGCACGGCTTCGCCGCGAACAGCGGCGTCTATGTCACGATGCCGTTCGAGGCTTTGCTGGCGGTGACCGCGCAGGAGAGCGTCGCCAATCGCTGCGTGGTGATCGGCGAGGACCTCGGCACCGTGCCGGAGGGCTTCCGCGAGCGCCTCGCGGCGTGGGGCGTGTGGTCGTATCGCGTGATGATGTTCGAGCGCGATTTCCACCAGGGTTGGTTCTACGGAATAGATCACTATCTGCCGGAGGCGCTGGTCACCTTCAACACCCACGACCTCGCCACCTATTCGGGCTGGCGCAGCTTCACCGATCTGCAGTTCAAGCGTTCGGTCGGCATCGATCCCGGCGAGAGCGACGATGCGCGGCGTCACGCGCTGGCGATGCTCGGCGATGCGCTTCGGCATCACGGCATCGAACAAGAGGACATCTATGCCGTGCTGACGTTTCTCGCGCGCACCCGCTCGCGATTGCTGGCGATTTCGCTCGAGGATCTGCTCGGCGTGACCGATCAGCCGAACGTGCCCGGCACCGTGTTCGAACATCCGAACTGGCGCCGACGCCTGCCGCACGTGCTCGACGAGCTCGTCTCGTTGATCAATCAGCAGGCGCTGCAGGGGGCCACGTCAGCGCGCCGGCCAACGGTCAAGACCGTTGCCGGGTAAGATCGAAGACTACGCACTGATCGGCGACTGCGAGACATCGGCTTTGGTCGGACGCGACGGCTCGATCGATTGGCTGTGCTGGCCGTCGTTCGACTCCGAAGCCTGCTTCGCCGCACTGCTGGGCGACGAAAACCACGGCCACTGGCAGATCTGCCCGGCCGCAGCGATCCTCGCGACGACCCGGTGCTATCGCGGCGACAGCCTGATTCTCGAGACCCGGTTCGAGACCGAAACCGGTGTCGTCACGCTGATCGACTTCATGCCGCTGCGCGGCAAGGCCTCCGACCTCGTGCGGCTGGTGCGCGGCGATTCCGGCCGTGTCGAGATGCGGATGCATCTCGTGCTGCGGTTCGGCTTCGGCGTCGACATTCCCTGGGTCAAGCGCGGGCAGACGCCCGGCGAATTACTCGCGATCTGCGGGCCGGACATGACGGTGCTGCGCTCGCCGGTCGAGACCCATGGCGAGGGCATGACCACGGTCGCAGAGTTTTCAGTGAGCGAGGGCGAGACGATCCCGTTCGTGATGACCTACGGCCCGTCGCATCTGCCGGTGCCTGCGGCGATCGATCCGGTCGCCGCGCTGCGCGACACCGAGCGGTTCTGGACCGACTGGTCCGGCCGCTGCACCTATGACGGCGCCTATCGCGCTTTGGTGATGCGCTCGCTGATCACCCTGAAAGCGCTGACCTTCGCGCCGAGCGGCGGCATCGTCGCGGCGCCGACCACGTCGCTGCCGGAAAAACTCGGTGGCTCCCGCAATTGGGACTATCGCTTCTGCTGGCTGCGCGATGCGACCTTCACGCTGTTTGCGCTGATGAACAACGGCTACTCGGCGGAAGCCTCCGACTGGCACGACTGGCTGCTGCGCGCCGCGGCCGGCGCGCCGGCCAAATTGCAGATCATGTATTCGATCTATGGTCATCGGCGACTGCTGGAGTGGCAGGCGGACTGGCTGCCGGGCTACGAGGGCGCGCAGCCGGTGCGGATCGGCAACGCCGCGCACGCGCAGATGCAGCTCGATGTCTATGGCGAGCTGATCGACGCCTTCCATCAGTGGCGGGTGGCAGGCGTCGAGCTCGACGGCGAGTCCTGGGCGATGGAATGCGCCGTCCTCGAGCATCTGGCGACGATCTGGGATCAGCCGGACAGCGGCATCTGGGAGCGCCGCGGACCCGGCAAGCACTACGTCTTTTCCAAGGTGATGAGTTGGGTCGCGTTCGATCGCGGCATCAAGAGCGCCGAGACGTTCGGTCTGAAGGCGCCGCTCGCGAAATGGCGAGCGCTGCGCGACACGATTCATCGCGACGTCTGCGCCAGGGGCTTCGACGCCCGGCAGAATGCCTTCGTCGAGCACTATGGCGCCGACGTCTTGGACGCCAGCGCGCTGCTGATTCCGGCGGTCGGCTTCCTGCCGTCCGACGATCCGCGGGTCCGCGGCACGCTCGAAGCGGTCGAGACGCATCTGATGCATCGTGGCTTCGTGCTGCGCCACGACCCGCGCGAAACCCCCGACGAGCCGCTGCCGACCGAGGGCGCGTTCCTCGCATGCAGCCTGTGGCTGGCCGATGCGCATATGTTGGCCGGGGACATCGACAAGGCGAAGGCGCTGTTCGATCGCGTCGTCGGCATCGCCAATGACGTCGGCCTTCTCGCCGAGGAATACGACCCCGAGGCGCGGCGGCAGACCGGCAATTTCCCGCAGGCGCTGACCCATATCGCACTGATCAACACCGCCAACAATCTCGGCGCGGCGCAGGCCCCGGCCGAAAAGCCGGCGATGCAGCGCTCGAAATAGATGCGATAGCGTTTTCGAGCGAAGTGGATGCCGGTTCGCGTCAAGAAAACGCGTCAGAACATCAAGTTGGAGCTTCGGTTCTGACTCAATCAGAACCGAAAAAGCTCCAGGCGGAACGTCAGCCCTTGTCGTTGTGCGCGAGGATGAAGTCGATCGCGGCGGCGAAGCCGTCGTCGTCGTTCGAGGCGGTGACGTGCGCGGCGAGCCGCTTGACGTCGTCGGTGGCGTTGCCCATCGCGATCGGCAGCCCGCTGACCCGGAACATCGCGAGATCGTTCTGCATGTCGCCCAGCGTGGCGATCGCCGCGCACGGAATGCCGAGCCGCTTCGCCATCGCCTGCACGAAGGTGCCCTTGTTCCGGCCCGGCGGCGTGACGTCGAGATAGTAGTCCTGCGATCGGATCGCCAGCGCGCTGTCGCCGAGCATCGTCTGCAATTCCGTTTCGCAGCGTTCGAGCAGCGCGAAATCGGCGCTGGCGCCGACGATCTTGCAGGCCTTGTCGGCCAGCGGCGCGAAGTCGTCGATTTGCGTCGGATCGAACCGGATGGCGAGCTTCTCGTGCGCCACGTATCTGCCGTCGTCGCGGCGGATGTACCAATTGTCGTTGGTGAAGATCCAGCCATCGATGCCGTGGCGATCGAGCAATGCGAGGCTGGTCTCCACCGCGGCGGTGGGGATCAGATGCTGCTCGATCACCTCGAGCGACGGCGCGACGATCGAGCTGCCATTGAACGGCCCGAGCGGCAGCGTGATGCCGAGCGGATCGCTGAACATCCGCATCCCGACCGGCGGGCGGCTCGACGTCAGGGTGAAGCCGATGCCGGCCTGTTCGAGCTTCGCCACCGCGGCGCGGGACCTGTCGGTCAGCCGTTTGTCGGACGTCACCAACGTGCCGTCGACGTCGGAAACCACCAGTGCGATGCGGCCCATTAGATAAGACTCTGCTGAGGAAAAGGCCGGGGAAGCTGTTCGACGATGGCGTCGACGATCTGCCCGACCGAGGCGTCGATACTGACGACGAACGGACGCTCGTCCGGGCCGGGCTTCTCCAGCGTCGCGAACTGGCTGTCGAGCAGCCCGGGCGGCATGAAATGGTTCTTGCGCGCCGCCACCCGCTCGGCGATCAGCGCGCGGCTGCCGTCGAGATACACGATCCTGACGTCGTCACGGCCGTGCACGAGAATGTCGCGATAGGCCCGCTTCAGCGCCGAGCATCCGAACACGGCATGGTCCCCGCTGTCGGCAATCCGATCGATCTCGGCGGCGATGGCGCGCAGCCAGGGCCAGCGGTCGTCGTCGGTGAGCGGCTGGCCCGCGCTCATCTTCTCGACATTGCTGGGAGGATGAAAATCGTCGGCGTCCCGATAGGCCCAGCCGAGCCGCTCCGCGAGCTGTTCGCCGATCGTGCTTTTGCCGGAGCCGGACACGCCCATGACGATCAGAACCTGAGGCGCGGGGTCATCGGTCACGAAGCGTCTCCGGCAGCGCGTCCGCCGTGATCAGCCACACCGTCTCGCCGATCGAGCGCGCGTGGCCGGCCGGAAGATCGTCGCCCGCGAAGACGCGGCCGACGATATCGCGCTTGCTCGCGCCATGGACGAGAAACAGCATCTCGGCGCACGACGCCAGCGCCGGGAAGGTGAGGGTGACGCGCGGCACCAACGGTTCGACATGCGCGTTGTCGACGCCCGCGGCCCAGCGGTCGCGGATGCCGAGTTGCGGCCAGCCGGGGAACAGCGACGCGGTGTGGCCGTCGGGTCCGACGCCGCCGAGCACCAGATCGAACAGCGGCCGCGCCCGATCGAGCGTCGCCGCGCCGTAGAACGATTGTAGTTCGTGTTGATAGCGCCGCGCCGCCTCGTCCGGCGTGGCGCTGTCGCCGGCCGGAATAGCGTGAACATTTTCGGGCGGCGCGCGTCCGTCGAGCAGCACGCGCTTGATCGTTCCCATGTTGCTCAGCGGGTCGCCGAACGGCACGAAGCGTTCGTCGCTGATGAACCAGTGCACGCGCGGCCACGGAATCCGGTCGGCGAATTCGGTGGCGAGCAGTTCGAACATCCGCTGCGGTCCGGAGCCGCCGGTCAGGCAGATCGCCGGGCGCTCGCGATGCAGCTCGATGCGCGCGATCAGGCGCTGCGCCGCGAGCCGCGCCAGCGCCTCGGCGTCGGCGGCGACGACGATCTGGCGACCGTCAGCGGTCCGCATCTAGCCGGGCTCCCGCCAGTTGCGGCCGTCGCGGGTCAGCAGAGCGTCGGCGTCCTCCGGGCCTTCGCTGCCGGCCTTGTAGCTCTGCAGCCCCTGCGCGCCTGCTTTGGCCCAGGCATCGATGAACGGTTGCACCGCGCGCCAGCCGGCCTCGACGCCGTCGGCGCGCTGGAACAGGATGTTGTCGCCGATCATGCAGTCGTGCAGCAGCGTCTCGTAGCCGTTGCTCGGCGCCACCTTGAAGTAATCCTTGTAGCGGAAGGTCATCTCGACGCCGTCGATGGCGATCGTCGGTCCCGGAATCTTGGTGTTGAACTGCAGCGCAATGCCTTCGACCGGCTCGATCCCGATCACCAGATAGTTCTGCGACAGCTCTTCCACCGGGGTGCAGCGGAACATCGCGAACGGCGCCTGCTTGAACTTGATCGCCACCTCGGTGCGCTTGGTGCCGAGCGCCTTGCCGGTGCGCAGATAGAACGGCACGCCGGCCCAGCGCCAATTGTCGATCGTCAGCTTCAGCGCCGCATAGGTCTCGGTGGTGCTGCCCTGCGCCACGTCCTTGACGCTGCGATAATCGGGAATTTCGGTGTCGTCGACCTTGCCGGCGATATACTGGCCGCGCACCGAATTGCGCAGCGCCTCGTCTTCGCGCTGGACCTGAATCGCGGCCAGCACGTCGGCTTTGGCCGAGCGTACCGAATGTGCGTTGAAATGCGCCGGCGGCTCCATCGCGACCAGCGACAGCAATTGGAACAGATGGTTCGGGACCATGTCGCGCAGCGCGCCGGTCTTGTCGTAAAAGCTGCCGCGATGGCCGACGCCGAGCTTTTCGTCGACGGTGATCTGGACGTGATCGATATGATCGCGATTCCAGATCGGCTCGAACATGCCGTTGGAAAAGCGCAGCACCAGAATGTTCTGCACCGTCTCCTTGCCGAGATAATGATCGATCCGATACAACTCGTGCTCGGTGACGATGCTGAGCAGGTGATCGTTCAGCGCCTTGGCCGAGGCGAGATCGGTGCCGAACGGTTTTTCGACCACCAGCCGCCGCCATGCGCTGCCGTCTTCTTTGAGCAATCCGGCGCGGCCGAGTTCGGCCGAGATCGGCGCGAAAGCGTCGGGCGGCGTCGCCAGATAGAACAGCCGGTTGCCGCCGGTGTTGCGGCTGGATTCCAGCTTTTCCAACCGCTCGCGCAGCCGGTCGAACGACGCCGGATCGGACGGATCGGCGCTGACCGAGGTCACGCAGTACAACAGCTTGTCGGCGATCTCCTGGTCCACCGGGCGCGTGGCGAATTTCTGCAAGCCCTGCATCAGGCTGGCGCGCAGATCCTCGCTCGACATGTCCTTGCGGGTGATGCCGACGACGCAGAATTTCTCCGGCAGGAGATTGGCCTCGGCGAGATTGTACAGCGCCGGGATGACCAGGCGGTGAGTGAGGTCGCCGGTGACGCCGAAGATGACGAAAGCGCAGCCATCCGGCACCTGCGCATTGGCTTGGGTGGTCACGCGCGCTCCGCTTTCGGTTTCAGGAGATGATCCGGCGCCGCCTGCTGCGCCGGGTCGGGGTGCTGCTGCGGCTCCTTGTGGCCGCCAAAGCCCGCCCGCATCGCCGAGAGAATTTTTTCAGCGAAGGTATGTTCCTTGCGCGAACGGAAGCGTGCGAACAGCGCCGATGTCAGCACCTCGGCGGGCACGGCCTCCTCGATCGCGGCGTTGATGGTCCAGCGGCCTTCCCCGGAATCCTCGACGAAGCCGGAGTAAGTGTCGAGCGTGGCATTGCTGGCGAGCGCCGATGCGGTGAGATCCAGCAGCCAGGACGGGATCACGCTGCCGCGCCGCCACACCTCGGCGATGTCGGCGATGTCGAGATCGAAGCGATGCTCGCTCGGCAGCGCGTCGATATTGGCGTTCTTGAGAATGTCGAAGCCTTCGGCATAGGCCTGCATTAGGCCGTATTCGATGCCGTTGTGGACCATCTTGACGAAATGTCCGGCGCCGACCGGCCCGGCATGGAGGTAGCCGCGCTCGACGCGCGGATCGCGGCCGTCGCGGCCCGGCGTGCGAGGTATCTCGCCGATGCCCGGCGCGAGCGTGGCGAAGATCGGATCGAGCCGGTCGACGATCTGTTTGTCGCCGCCGATCATCATGCAGTAACCGCGCTCATAGCCCCAGATGCCGCCGGAGGTGCCGACATCGACGTAGTGCAGGTTGTTCTCTTTGAGGGTCCTGGCGCGGCGGATGTCGTCCTGCCAGAAGGTGTTGCCGCCGTCGATGATGACGTCGCCGGGCGAGAGCAGCTTGCCGAGCGTTTCGATCGTGGTCTCGGTGATCTGACCGGCGGGCAGCATCACCCACACCGCGCGCGGCGCGTCGAGCTTGCCGACCAGATCGTCCAGGCTGGCCGCGCCCGCCGCGCCCTCGCGCGTCAGCGCTTCGACGACGTTGGGATCCCGATCATACACCACGGCATGGTGGCCACCGTTCATGAGCCGACGAACGATGTTGCCGCCCATTCGTCCGAGGCCGACCATGCCGAGTTGCATGCGCAGGATCTCCGATGTTGCCGGGCTCCGCTTGGGTGCGGAGCCTCGTTGTCGTCGTTGTCGTCAGTTCAAGGCGTCGCGGATCGCGGCGTCGAGCGCTTTCAGTCCGGCGCCGAGATCGCCTTTGATGTGGACCCGAAGCGCGCGGCGGCCGCGTTCGGTCAGCACGTCGAAATCGCCGCGGGCCTGCGCCGCCTTGATCACGCCGAAGCTGGCGGTCTGGCCGGGGACGGGAAGATCCTCGGCGTCGTCGGCGGTGATCTGCAGAAACACGCCGCTGTCCGGTCCGCCTTTGTAGGCCTGGCCGGTCGAGTGCAGGAAGCGCGGACCGAACTCGGCGCAGGTCGCCAGATGCCTGGCGTCGCGCACCGCGAGCCGCATCGTCTGCAACGCCTCGATATGCGCGGCATTCCGCTCGATATAGGCGAGCAGCGCGACGTAGTCGCCGGCCTGCGAGCGCGACAGATGCGCCTTGATCCACGAGCCGAGCGTGCCGTCGGCGCCGGCCTTGCGTAGCGCGGCGGCGTTGGACTCGTCGGTGTAGAGATCGGCTTGCGCGGTGGCCAGCGCCGGCTTCTCCGCGGGCAGTGCGCCGGATGTCTCGAACGCCGCGGTCAGTTCGCGGGTCTTGATCTTGGCGGATTCCACATCCGGCTGATTGAACGGATTGATGCCGAGGATCGCGCCCGCGACCGCGGTGGCGAGTTCGAAGCGGAAGAACTCCTGGCCGATGGCGTCGGGCGATTTCAGCACGATCCGCACCACCGGATGTCCTGCTTGCTCCAGCGCCGCGAGCTTGCCGTCATGCGCGGCGTCGCTTTCGCTCTCGATACGCAGATCGATGAACAGCCGGTCGTTGCCGTAGGTCGAGGGCTCGGCCAGCGGCTCGCCGTCGATCGGGATCAGTCCCTTGCCGTCCTTGCCGGTCGACTCGGCGATCAGTTGCTCGGCCCAGGCGCCGAAATCGGCGATCGCCCTGGAGGAGGTGATCGTCACCTTGTCGCGGCCTTGCAGGCCAGCGCAGCCCATCGCAAGTCCGAGCTGCACGCCGGGATTTTCCTGCGGCGGCACGTCCGGCCCGCAGGAGCGCACCATTGCGAGTGTCAGATCGAGGAACTTTCCGAGATCGAGGCCGGCGGCGGCGGCCGGCGCCATGCCGAACGGCGACAGCACCGAATAGCGACCGCCGATCGTCGGATTGCCGTGGAAGATCCGGGCGAATTTCGCTGCGGTCGCGACCTTCTCCATCGACGAGCCGGGATCGGTCACCGCGACGAAATGTTGGCCGGCCTTGTCGACGCCGACGGTCTCGCCGACGCGCGCGACGAAGTAGTCCTTCATCGCGTTCGGCTCGGTGGTGCCGCCGGATTTCGACGACACGATGAACAGCGTGGTCGCCAATGTGACGCTGCTCTCAAGCGAGCGCACCTGCGCCGGATCCGTGGAGTCGAGTACATGCAGCCTTGGAAAGCCCGGCTGCTGTGCGAAGGTCTTGGCCAGCACTTCCGGGCCGAGGCTCGACCCGCCCATGCCGAGCACGACGGCATCGGTGAAGCCGCGCGCCTTCACCCATTTCGCGAACTCCGCGTAGTCGGCGAGCTTGGCCTTTTCCGCTGCGGCGGAATTCAGCCAGCCGAGCCATTTGTCCTCGTCGGCGCCGGTCCACACCGATTTGTCCTGGTCCCACAGCTTGCGAATCTTGCCGGTGTTGCGCCACTCCTCGCTGTGCTCCTTGACGGAGTTGGCGAGGTCGGCCGCGAGCGCGAGCTTCTGCGTATTGACGCCGCCGGCGAGCACGGTCTCGCGCTTGGATGCGACCGCGCCGAGCAGCTTGTCGAACGCGTCGGCGAACAGCTGCACGCCCTCGGTCACCAGCCTGTCGGTGATCTTGTCGAGCGAGATGCCGACGCCGTCGAGGTCCTTCAACGCCGCGCGGGCGTCGTCGACGTTTTCTTCGAGGCTGGCGCGGGCCTTGCCGTGATCGCGGAACGCATCGAGCGTCGACGGCGGCACGGTGTTGACCGTGTCGGGTCCGATCAGCTCCTCGATATACAGCACGTCGCTGTAGGCCTTGTTCTTGGTGCCGGTCGAGGCCCACAGCAGCCGCTGCGGCTTGGCGCCGCAAATCTCGAGCTTCTTCCAGCGGTCGCCGGAGAACAGCCGCTTGTAGTCCTGATAAGCGAGCTTGGCGTTGGCGATCGCGATCTTGCCCTTCAGCTTTTCCAATCGCGCCTTCTCGGCGGGGTCGTTGGCCTTGGCAATCTTGTCGTCGAGTTCTTTGTCGACCGCACTGTCGATCCGGCTGACGAAGAAGCTGGCGACGCTGGCGACATGCGACGGGTCGCCCCCGCTCGCGATCAGGGCTTCGAGCCCCGAGAGATAGGCTTCCGCGACCTCGACATAGACTTTCTGCGAAAACAGCAGCGTGATGTTGACGCTGATGCCCTTCGAGATCAGGTGCTTGATCGCGGGCAGGCCCTGCCGGGTCGCCGGCACCTTGACCATCAGGTTCTCGCGCTTGACCGCGCCCCACAGCCGCTCGGCCTCGACGATGGTCGCCTTGGTGTCGAGCGCCAGATAGGGTGAAACTTCGAGGCTGACGAAGCCGTCGCGGCCTTCGAGCTTGTCGTAGGTCGGGCGCAGCACGTCGGCCGCGTGCTGAATGTCCTCGACCGCCACCGCCTCGTACAGTTCGCCGACCGAACGGTCGCCCTGCTTCAGGGCGGCCCCGATCGCACCGTCATATTCGTCCGACGAGCCGATCGCCTTCTCGAAGATCGACGGATTGGAGGTGACACCCTTCACGCCGTCGCCGTCGATCAGCTTCTTCAGGTCACCCTTGGCGATAAAGCCGCGGGCCAGGAAATCCAGCCAGACAGCCTGGCCGTGTTGTTCGAGCGCTTTGACGGGGTTCATGTGCCTTGTCTGTTCATTCGGTGCGATGAGGCCTCGCGGGCATTTCCGTCCGGGAGCGGAGCCTTGTCAACACGTCGTTGGCCGCCGCAGGCGCGGGGCCGATGTCGCCGAATGCGGATTGACGCGCAAGCGGCCAAAGGGTTCCCCTTAAGACCTATTCCAACCATGTGATGAGCAGATGTCGGCCGCCGTCATGAGAACGGCCGGCACGCGATCCGATCCGTTGGCGCTTCAACCGTCGAGGTCGCTCTTGGCCAGATCCCAAAGCAGGGTGTAGACGCCGGCCGCGATCAGCTCCGAGCCGGTCGCGCTGAGGGGGCCGGGGCTGGTGACGCCGGGGAGGCACTCCTGGTCCGGCGCCCGGCGAGCGGCATCGACGAAGTCCTCACGCTTTGATCTTGGTCGCGACGTCGTTGATCGCGGCGATCACCGCGTCGCGGATTCCCGGATCGTACAACAGATGTCCGGCGGCATCGATGACGCGTAGTTCGGCGTCCGGCCACACCGCGCCGAGCCGATGCGCGGTGGCCGGCGGGCAGAGCAGATCGTAGCGGCCTTGCACGATGACGCCGGGAATGCCCGCGAGCGCCGGCGCATCATGCAGCAATTGATCGGGGCGCATGAAGCAGTCGTGGACGAAGTAATGCGCTTCCATGAACGGCGTCGACGGGATCGGCCGGGTATTGTTTTCATTGAAGATTTCGAGCCGTGACCGCTTTGGCCCGATTTGCGACATGATCGCCTCGGTTTCGCCCCAGGCCCGCGCCGCGGGGCCGTGCACCTCCGGATCGGGATCGAGGATGCGCCGCCAATAGGCGTCGAGCGGCGCGCTGCGCTCCGCCGCGGGAAGGACGCCGAGAAAATCCGCGTGCAGTTCCGGATAGAACCGCGGCAGGCTCGACATGAATGCACCCTCGAGTTCCGCGCGCGTGCCGAGAAAAGCCGCACGCAGAACGATGCCGCTGACGCGCTGCGGATGCGACTGCGCATAGGCCAGCGCCAGCGTCGCGCCCCACGATCCGCCGACTACGAGCCAGCGTTCGATGCCGAGCGTGGTGCGGATCATTTCCATGTCGGCGATCATATGCGGCAGCGTGTTCGCGGAACGCCCGCCTTTCGGCCGGCTGCGTCCCGCGCCGCGCTGATCGAACAACACGGCGTGAAACCGCTGCGCATCGAACAGCCGCCGATGATCGGGCTGGCAGCCGCTGCCGGGGCCGCCGTGCAGGTAGATCGCGGCGAGACCGTCGGGGTTGCCGTTGGTTTCGACATACAACTCGTGACCGTCGCCGACCGCGAGCATCTGCGCGGTGAGCGGCGCCGTGGATTTGCCGTTGCTGTCGGAACGAATCTCGGACTTCGCGTCGGGTGCCATCACATTTGGTTACAGTGAAATGGCGTCGAATGCGAGCGCACGAAGATCGGTCATGCGGGTAACAGGGTTGCGCATCGGGTGCCTTGCCCTCACCTTGAGAGGAGCAAAACGGAAACCTTGGAATGCCGAGATATTATTTCAACACGCGGATCGGTGAAGAGCTGATCCCGGACCCGGAAGGCGAAGATTTGCGCGATGCCGATCACGCCTGGCAAGTCGCCCGCGCCACCATCAAGGAAATCATCAAGACCGAGGCCGCGCAGGTAGACCTGATCCGCGCGAGCCTCGAAGTCACCGACGAAGAGGGTGACGTGGTGCTGGATTTCCCATTCAGCGAAGCGCTTGTCGACATGCCGGCGCTGCCGCGGAACAGGCACTGACTCCCTGGATTCGCGGTGGCGTGGCATCGTTCACCGCGCTATCACGTCATTGTCAACCGGGGGGACCATGCAAGACATCTGGCGACTGTCCGCGGCCGACCTGGCCGGCTTGATCCGCAAACGCGAGGTCTCGGCGCGCGAAGCGACGCAGGCTGCGCTGGATCGACTCGACGCCGTCAATCCGGCGATCAACGCGGTGATCGATCATCGCCCGGACGATGCGCTGGCGCAGGCCGATGCCGTCGATGCGTCGCTGAAGCGCGGCGATGGCGCGGGTCCGCTCGCGGGCGTGCCGGTCACCGTCAAGGTCAACATCGATCAGCAAGGTTTCGCGACCACCAACGGCGTGACGCTGCAGCGCGACCTGATAGCGGCATCCAACAGCCCGGTGGTCGACAATCTGCGCAAGGCCGGCGCAGTGATCGTCGGCCGCACCAATACGCCGGCGTTCTCCTATCGCTGGTTCACTTCCAACAAACTACACGGCGAGACGCTGAACCCACGCGATCCCTCGATCACGCCCGGGGGGTCGTCGGGCGGCGCCGCAGCGGCGGTCGCAGCCGGCATCGGCCATATCGCGCATGGCACCGATATCGCCGGCTCGGTGCGCTATCCGGCCTATGCTTGCGGCGTGCACGGCCTGCGGCCGACGCTCGGCCGGGTCGCCGCCTACAACGCGTCGTCGCCGGAGCGATCGATCTGTCCGCAGATCAGCGCGGTGTCGGGACCGTTGGCGCGCACGATCGGCGATCTTCGGATCGCGCTCGCCGCGATGTCGCAGCCGGACGCGCGCGACCCGTGGTGGGTGCCGGCGCCGCTGGTAGGTCCCGCAATGCCGAAGCGGGCGGCGCTGTGCATCGCGCCCGATGGCCTCCATGTCGTTCCCGAGGTGCGTGACGCTGTCATCGACGCCGCGCGCCGGCTCGAGAAGGCCGGCTGGACCGTCGAGGAATTGCAGAACGCGCCGCCGCTGCGCGAAGCCGCCGACCTGCAGACCAGGCTCTGGCTCGGCGACGGTTATCAGGCCATGCGTGAAGCCGCCGAGCGAGAGGGCGACCCCGGCGCGCTGGCCTGCCTTGGCGGCAATCGCGACAAGGCGATCGACGATCAGGCCGCTTATTCGAAGATCCTGACCCGCCGCGCGACACTGACGCGCGATTGGCAGCTGTTCTTCGAACGCTACGCGGTGCTGCTGATGCCGGTGTCGGGCGAACTGCCGTTTCCGCAGCGGCTCGATCTGAAGGACGAGGCGTCGTTCGAGCGGGTGTGGGCGGCGCAGATGCCGCAGGTCGCAATCCCGTTGATGGGGCTGCCCGGGCTGACAGTGTCGACCGGGCTGGTCGGCCGCACGCCGGTTGGCGTACAGATTGTTGCCGGCCGCTATCGCGAGGATCTGTGCCTGCTGGCCGGCGAGGCGATCGAGGCCGGCGGCACGCCGGCGTCGCCAATCGATCCGCTGCGTTGAACAGGGGCGTCCGATAATGACATCGATTCAAGACTTCACGGCCAAGACACTCGCGGGCGAGGAGCTTCCGTTGAAGCGGTTCGAAGGCCAGGTGCTGCTGATCGTCAACACCGCCAGCGCCTGCGGATTCACTCCGCAATACAAGGGCCTCGAAGCGCTGCAGAAAACCTACGGACCACGCGGCTTTTCGGTGCTGGGCTTTCCCTGCAACCAGTTCGGCGCGCAGGAATCCGGAAACGAAACCGAGATTGCGCAATTCTGCTCGACCAACTACGGCGTCAGCTTTCCGATGTTTGCGAAGATCGACGTCAATGGCGCGAACGCGCATCCGCTGTACAAGTTTCTGAAGGATGAGAAATCCGGCCTGCTCGGTTCGGCGATCAAATGGAATTTCACCAAATTCCTGGTCGATCGCGCCGGCCATGTGGTATCGCGACACGCGCCGACGACCACGCCGGAGTCGCTCGCAAAGGATATCGAGACGCTGCTATGACCGACAAGACTGCGACCACCGCCAACGCCATCGAACTGCCGGACCGGCTGTCGATCGAGCCGAACAGCCCCTATTTCAACGAGGCTCTGCTGGATCTCGACGTCGGGATCCGGTTCAAGGGCCAGGAAAAGAACAACGTGATCGAGTATTGCGTCAGCGAGGGCTGGGTCCGCGTGGCCGCCGGCACGGCGAAGGACCGCTTCGGCAATCAGCTCGCGATCAAGGTTCACGGACCCGTCGAACCTTACATCCGCCCGCGAAGCTGACCCGCACAACTTCGCTGAGCGCAACGCGATATCGCTGATTGCATCTGTTGACCTCGTGTCCGGGTGACGCCGCGATGACGATTGTGTTCTGTTTTGGTCGAAAAATTGCGGCATTTCCGCAACTGGTCACCGCAGCAACGCGAGCCGGGCTCGAATGCCTGCCGTTTGAGCTTGCGGCAGCGCGGCATTCCCGGCAGCATCTCAGTCGAAATTGATTTTTTCTCCGTCTGATCTGACTTCGTTTCACGACTTCGATTGCAGGAGGATGGCTGGTGTCGATTGCCGAGGACCGGCCGAAGCGCCGCCGCTTTCAGCTGCTGCTGATCAAGCCGTCGCATTACGGCGACGATGGCTACGTGATCCGGTGGTGGCGGGCGATGATCCCGTCCAACTCGCTGGCGAGCCTTTACGGGATTGCGCAGGAAAGCGCCGCGCGGCAAGTGCTCGGTCCGGATGTCGAGATCGACATCGAAGCGATCGACGAGTTCAACACCAGGATCGACATTCCCAAGCTGTTGAAGCGGCTCGCCGCGCATGGCAATTTCGGCATGGTCGGGCTGATCGGCGTACAGTCGAATCAGTATCCGCGCGCGCTCGACATTGCCCGGCCGTTTCGCGCCGCCGGTGTGCAGGTCGTCATCGGCGGCTTTCACGTCTCGGGCTGTCTGTCGATGCTCGACGGCCAAGCGGTCGATCTCGACGCCTGCCGCGACCTCGGCGTCTCGATTTTCGCCGGCGAGGCTGAGGGGCGGATCGATCGGCTGCTGCAGGATGCGGCGAAGGGGAGTCTGCAGCCGCTGTACAACTATCTCGACGATCTGCCCGGCATCGAAGGCACGCCGGTGCCGTTTCTGCCGCTCGCCAACGTCAAGCGCACGCTGGGCCTGTCGACCTCGTTCGATGCCGGTCGCGGCTGTCCGTATCAGTGCTCGTTCTGCACCATCATCAACGTTCAGGGGCGCAAGTCGCGCTACCGCACGCCGGACGATGTCGAGGCGCTGGTGCGCGCCAACTGGAAGCAGGGCGTCTCGAAATTCTTCATCACCGACGACAATTTCGCGCGCAACAAGGATTGGGAAGCGATCCTCGACCGCTTGATCTGGCTGAAGGAAGAGCAGGGCATCCCGCTCGGCTTGCTGATCCAGGTCGACACGCTGTGTCACAAGATCCCGAATTTCATCGAGAAGGCCAAACGCGCGGGCGTCACCCGGGTGTTCCTCGGGCTCGAGAGCATCAATCCGGAGACCTTGCTGCTGGCGAATAAGCGGCAGAACAAGATCACCGAGTATCGCGCGATGCTGCTGGCGTGGAAGGCGCAGGGCATCATCACCTTGGCCGGCTACATCCTCGGCTTTCCCGCCGACACGCCGGAGAGCATTCTTGCCGACATCGACATCATCAAGCGCGAACTGCCGATCGACATTCTGGAGTTCTTCTGCCTGACGCCGCTGCCAGGCTCGGAGGATCACCAGAAGCTGTGGAAGGCCGGGATCGCGATGGACGCCGACCTCAACCGATACGACATCGAGCACGTCTGCACCGCGCATCAGAAGATGTCGCAGCAGGCGTGGGAGGACGTCTATCAGCAGGTCTGGCGGCACTACTATTCGCCGGCGCACATTGAGACATTGTTGCGCCGCGCCGCGAAGACCGGCATCAAGCTGGACAGCATGGTGAAGCTCTTGCTGACCTTCTCGCTGGCGGTGTCGCTGGAGAACGTCCACCCGCTGCAGAGCGGCGTGTTCCGGCTCCGGCATCCGTCGGAGCGGCGGCCCGGCCTGCCGCGTGAGAATGCCATCGCATTCTGGCCGCGACTGGCCTTCGAACTCGCTCACAAGACCACCGTGATCCTGTCGACGGCATGGGGACTGAGCAAGGTTGCATTCCGGGTGGCGCGCGATCCGAAGCGCTACGACTACACCGACGCGGCGCTGACGCCGGTTTCGGATGAGGACGAGTCCGAGCTCGAGATGTTCACCCATACAGCCGCGGCGAAACAGGCGGTGGCGCATCGCAACAAAGTGCTGAATCTGACCCGCGGCGCGGCCTAGCTCGGAGCCCTGTCGACGCGCGGCGATCCGCAGGTGGCGCGGCGGCGCTGAAGAAACCAGCTCCGATCGCGAACTTCCCGGTTCTGCTTCAATCTCTCGCTGTGCGGCCCCATGCCTGACCGCAGCGATTGTCGGACGCCCTCATGTTAACGATTTCGGCGATTTGGCAGCGAATCCGAGGACGCCCCGTCCGCAGGTGTTGTGTCTTGCGCGCCAGAACCGTCGATATGTAGAGCCTGAACTGCCGGGGCGGGTGATTCGCAGTGATTCGTCTGCGCTTCGTTCCACCCGCGTTCCAGAAGTTAAGATCGGTCAGCAATCTTGTCACATCGCGGGACACATCCGGCAACCGACACGAAATCCCTCGACTCGACGGCGCGTCGGCGTTCATGACGCCGAAAGCCGCGCTGATCTCCTGGCTCAGGGCGGCGGATTAATCATTTTGAGGCCGCGCGCCGGACACCTAAGAACGCTCCTCGCATTCCTTGTGGGTCTCGCGGCTGCAACTCACGACATGTCGTGCGTGAACGCCTGGAACAAACGGTTGCCAGTGATTCGACCCCTGTTCGTTCCAGTCGCGTTCTGAAGGTTAAGATACGTCAGTAACGTTGTCGCAATTTAGGACACGCGATGCATTGGCACCCGGCTCAGACCCCGAGGCCCTGAGCTTTGGCGGCGAGGCGACGACGGAAGGCGCGGTCGCGCTTCAAGTGCCATTCGCGGCTCATTGCGTCCTGCCTTCGGGTAAAGCGCTCGCTGTGGATCAGCACCCAGGTCCGTCCGCGGGTCGAGCGTGCGCCGGCGCCGGCATTGTGCTGCGTCAGGCGGCGGTCGAGGTCGAGCGTCCAGCCGACATAGGTCAGATAACGGCCCGGACCGACGCAGCCCAGCACATAGACGAAGCATTCTTCGACGGGATGATCTTGCATCGTGCGAAATTTGCACGCGGCGCTTGGTCCGGCAATCCGCCGCGGCTTCCGCGCGTTGACAGTCCGAGGCCAAAGCCGCTTGGCTGGGGCTCGATCAAACGCCAATGGAGATCACGATGACCGGCAGAACGATGACGATAGCGATGCTGATGGCGCTCGGCTGGGGCGGCGCCGCGGCTGCGCAAGACGTGCCCGGCATCGAGATCTGCACGGTCGAGAAGACGATGGAGCGTCGCACCAGTTGCCTGCAGAGCAATGTCGACTTTTTGCAGAAGTCGCTCGACAAGACGCGGCTCGATCAGCAGCAGAAGATCGACTCTGCGAACCGCCAGATCGAGGCGCTGAAAGGCGCATTGGTGGCGATGCAGAAGTCCATCGAGCAAGTGCAGGCAGCGCAGAAGAAGCCGGACCCCGCCGCGGCCGCGCCTGCCAAGGACTCCACGCCGCCAAAGACCGACGCGAAGTAGCAGACAACGAACGCGCATGCCGGTTCGCGGAATTTCGCCGCGTACCTCGGCTTGGCAATGCGCGCCGACATGCCCTAACATCACCGCATCAACACGCTGCGCATGCGGGACTTCGATCCGCTCTGCAAAAATAACAAAACATAGGAGGATCCATGTCCAACATTCGCGTTCTCGCAACCGATCTGGCATTTCCCGAAGGCCCGGTGGTGATGCCTGACGGCTCGGTTGTGCTGGTCGAAATCCGCGCGCAGCAGCTCACGCGGATCTGGCCGGACGGCCGCAAGGAAGTCGTCGCCAAGGTGCCGGGCGGCCCCAACGGCGCGGCGCTCGGCCCCGACGGCAAGATGTACATCTGCAACAATGGCGGCTTCGGCTGGTTTCCGTCGCGCGGGACGATGATGCCCGGCGCGCCGGAGCCCCACGAATATATCGGTGGTTCGATCCAGCGGATCGACCTGACCAGCGGCAAAGTCGAGACGCTGTTCGACAAATGCGGCGAGCACCCGCTGAAAGGCCCGAACGATCTGGTGTTCGATAGGCACGGCGGCCTGTGGTTCACCGACCTCGGCAAGCGCCGCGCCCGCGACTTGGATGTCGGCGCCGCCTATTACATCAAGCCAGGCATGAAAGAGATCAGCGAGCAGGTGTTCGGTACGCTGCCGCTGAACGGCATCGGCCTGTCGCCGGACGAGACCACAATGTATGCCGCCGAGACGCCGACGGCGCGGTTGTGGGCCTACGACATCGTCGCGCCCGGCGAGATCAAGCCGCGCGATGTGATCTATCGCGGCGAGAAGGGCAAGCCGATTGCCGGCCTCGGCGGCTATCAGATGTTCGATTCGCTCGCGGTCGAGGCGGGCGGCAATGTGTGCGTCGCGACGCTGGTGTCGGGCTGCATTTCGGTGATCGCGCCGGATGGTTCGCTGGTCGAGCAGGTGCCGACCGGCGACCGCGTCACCACCAACATCGCGTTCGGCGGCCCTGAGCTGAAGACCGCCTACATCACCTTGTCCGGCAAGGGCGAGCTGATCGCGATGGACTGGCCGCGGCCCGGCCTGCCGCTGAACTTCCTGAACAAATAGTGTTCGGTTGGTCTTCGAAGAGTTCGACATCGCGCCCGGGCCATGTCCCGGGCGGACCGATTGTTTTTGAGCTGCGCGTCTGCATTTCGTCGTCGATGGTCGGGACAAGCCGCCTCGTCACGGAGTAAGGACGTCTGTCTGCAGGACCTATCAAGGAAGCACAATAATGCCCTGGCTCGAACCCATCACCCTCAGCGGTCCCCATGCGACGTTGGAGCCGTTGGCGCCGGCGCATCGCGATGGACTGATCGAGGCGGTGCAGGACGGCGAGTTGTGGAAGCTGTGGTACACGGCCGTGCCGGCGCCGGACCGGGTCGAGGCCGAGATCGCCCGCCGGCTCGCGCTGCAGGCGCAGGGTGCGATGCTGCCATGGACGGTGAAGGATGCGGCGGGCCGGATCGCCGGCATGACCACCTACATGAATGTCGATGCCGCCAGCCGCCGGGTGGAGATCGGCTCGACCTGGTACGCGCAACGCGTGCAGCGCACCGGGCTCAACACGCAATGCAAGCTGTTGCTGCTTCAGCACGCGTTCGAGGCGCTCGACTGCATCGCCGTCGAATTCCGCACGCATTTCTTCAATCATCAGTCGCGGCGCGGGATCGAACGGCTCGGCGCCAAGCAGGATGGTATCCTGCGCAATCATCAGATTGCGCCGAACGGCACGCTGCGCGATACCGTGGTGTATTCGATCATCGCCGCTGAATGGCCGACGGTGAAAGCGCACCTTAACTATCAGCTCTCCGGTAAACTACGGGCGGAAACACCTGGTTCCATTTGATATCGATCAAGGTCGGGATTGCTACCAGCTTGCTGATCGAAAGAATTATCCGCTCAGCAACCGCTGTTTGATTTACATCATTTTGCGGACCGACCAGTGCCGCCATCCTGCTGCAATGCCGTTTTACCGCTTTCACGTTCGCGATCCGATCAACCGCGTCGATGGCCCGGGCCACGACGGGGCGGCGCTGGCCGACGACATCGACGCCACGCTGTTCGCGGCTGGCGTGATTCAGCGGCTGGTGCAGTTGCAACCCACCGTGCCGCTGACCTGGGCGATCGAGATCATGCAAGACCAGCGTCGAGTCTGCGCGCTTCCGTTCGAAAAGGGCTGCCAGGTGATGCTGCGGCCGGAGTGGGTTTGCGACCAGCCGACCGACGTGCACGAAGGCTGGCGCTGAGCGCAGCGTTCACGCCCGGCCCGATCCATCACCCCACCCGGATGCCGAGTTGATCGGCCCGGTGCGGGTATCGATCACCGGAACCCGCACCCGCCGGCCTCACACCTCGCGGCGGCTGAGGAACGCCAGCCGCTCGAACAGGTGGACATCCTGTTCGTTCTTGAGCAGCGCGCCGTGCAGCGGCGGGATCAGCTTGCGCGGGTCGCGTTCGCGCAGCGTCTCCGGACTCATGTCCTCGTTGAGCAGGAGCTTGAGCCAATCGAGCAGCTCCGAGGTCGAAGGTTTCTTCTTCAAGCCCGGAACGTCGCGCACTTCGAAGAAGATCTTGAGCGCCTCCTGCACCAGCCGCTGCTTGATACCGGGGAAGTGGACGTCGACGATCTGCTGCATGGTGTCGGCGTCGGGAAACTTGATATAGTGGAAGAAGCAACGGCGCAGGAACGCGTCGGGTAGCTCCTTCTCGTTGTTCGAGGTGATCATCACGATCGGGCGCTTCTCGGCCTTGATGGTCTCGCCGGTCTCGTAGACGTGAAATTCCATGCGGTCGAGTTCGAGCAAAAGGTCGTTCGGGAATTCGATGTCGGCCTTGTCGATCTCGTCGATCAAAAGCACCGGGCGCTGGCCGTGGGTGAACGCTTCCCAGAGCTTGCCGCGCCTGATGTAGTTGGAAATGTCGGAGACGCGCGGATCGCCGAGCTGGCTGTCGCGCAGCCGTGACACGGCGTCGTATTCGTACAGCCCCTGCTGCGCCTTGGTGGTCGACTTGATGTGCCAGGTCAGCAGCGGGGCATCGAGCGCCTTGGCGACTTCCTCGGCCAGCACGGTCTTGCCGGTGCCGGGTTCGCCTTTCACCAAGAGCGGCCGCTCGAGTACGATCGCCGCATTGACGGCGACCTTGAGATCGTCGGTCGCCACGTAGTCCTTGGTGCCGGTAAACTTCATGCGTTTCTGCCTCGTCCGTGATCAGGCGCGCGCGCCATTCTTGTTGCTTTTATCGTGAGCGCGCGGCCGCAGACGGCGGCCGCACATCGCTGTGTTCCTGCGTATCAGGCTCTGCGGATCATGGCCAGCAGCACCAGCACGATCACCGCGCCGATCGCCGAGTTGATGATCGCGCGAAAGATGCCGGCGCCGAGATTGACGCCGAGGAACGGCAGCAGCCAGCCCGCGACAACTGCACCGACGATGCCGATGGCGATGTTGCCGATTAGGCCGAAGCCGCCGCCGCGAACGAGCAAGCCTGCGAGCCAGCCGGCGATCGCGCCGACCAGCAGCCAAACGATAATGGAATCGATCCCCATGACGCCCCTCTTAATTCCGTCCAACCTGCCTGTTGTGGTTCGGCACCGCAGTGTAGTGCAAAAACCCGTGAGGTCTAGGCGGTGGAACTCGCAGAAGTGGGGTCAGGCCGGTGTGCCGCTCCTGGCCTCAACCTCCGGGACCAGCGACCCGGCATCGCCGAGATAGACAGGCGCCGCCACGCTGCAGTCGCGACTGCGGCGCTTGGCTTCGTAGAGCGCAATGTCGGCTTCGCGAAACAGCGTGCTCGCGTCGGGGGTTGCTGCGGTCCGGCTGGCGACTCCGATGCTCACGGTGAGGCGTTGGTTCGGCGCGGCGGGATTGGCGAGGGCCAAGTCGCGGATCTTGATCCGCGCGGTCTCCGCCAGCGCCATCGCGGCTTTGGCGTCGGATCCAGGCAGGATAACGGCGAACTCCTCGCCGCCGTAGCGAGCTGCGAGGCCGCCGGTGTTGGCGACGACGTCGCCCAGCAGCTTGCCGATCTGCCGAAGTCCTTCGTCGCCCGCCTGATGGCCGAGGCAGTCGTTGAGCCCCTTGAAATAGTCGATGTCGATCATCAGCACCGCGAGATCTGCATGGGTGGCGAAAACGTTGTTGATGAAGTCGTCGAGCGAACGGCGATTGGGTAGCCCTGTGAGACCATCGGTTTTGGCCATTTCTGCCAGACGGAAATTGAGCGCCTCGACTTCGTCCTCCATCCGCTTGCGCTGGGTGACGTCGCGCAGCGTGCAGACGATGTCGCACCGCCGGGTCCGCTCGCTTTTGGTAAACCTGAAATTCGCCTCGAGCCAGATCATAGTGCCGTCGGGGCGCACCAGACGGAACTCGCGACGTTCGCTCCCTGATGGTTGGTCAAGTTGGAGATTGTGCAAACGCAGAGAGCTTGCGTCGTCGGGATGCACCAGATCGAAGCAGGACTGGCCGATCAGTTGCTCGGGCGTGAAGCCGAGCACGGCTTTGCTGGATTGCGACACGAAGACCAGCACGCCCTTGTTGTCGAGAAGCAGCACGACGTCGGCGATGTTGGCGTCGATCAGGCGGAAGCGCGCCTCACGCTCGCGCAGGATGTTTTCGACGCGTTGGCGATAGCGCAACTGGCTGCCGAGCAGGGTCGCCAGCAGCACGATGCAGGCGAGCAGCGCGATCGCGACCAGGATATCGGAACGTAGCTCCTCGTACCAGCCGGACAGAACCGAAGCCTCGCTACGCGACACCGTGACGATCAACGGGTAGCGGCCACTCTTCTCGTAAGCGTAGTATTTGACGAGGCCATCGAACGGCGAAACGATGCGATGATATCCGGTCGGGCTGTCCTTGAGCCGTTTCTGAAACAGATTGCCCCTGGACAGGTCCCGCACCTGAGTCGACAGCGCCGGCCACCGGATCAGCACGTTGCCGTCGCCATTGATCAGATTGATGCTGCCATTGGTGCCGAGTTTGAACATCTTGTAAAATTCGAGAAAATAGTCGCTCTCGATCGTCGCGACCACGACGCCGGCGAATTGTCCCTCGGGCGTCTCGATGCGCCGCGTCAGAGCGATCACTGGCTGGCTGGAGGTTCGGGGCAGGAGCGGGCCGGTGATCAACAGCTCGCGATGCGGATTGTCGCGGTGGTGATTGAAGTAGCTGCGATCGGCATAGTTGATGTGCGGGACTTGCGCTATCGAGGCGAACCGCAAATCGCCCCGTTCGTCCAGAACCGCCAATCGTCTCAGGTGTGGGAGATTGTCGACGATCTCACGCAGCCGATCGTTGAAAACGGTGGTCGGCGTGCCGCGAAACCGCAACAGCGCCACGAGATCGTCGACGACGACATCGACGGACTGAATCGTATGCGACGCGTGCTCCGTCAGGGATCGCACGAGGTTTCGGATTTCCGTTTCGCTCTGCACCAATGCGATGCGGCGCGCGTCATACGCCTTCCAGACCACCAATCCGAGCACGCAGGCGCTCATACCCAGCAGGAACATCGTGACGATCAGCGACGGCGTGGACAGGCGTCCAATCAGGCTCGGTGCGGAGGGTGTTTTGGCTGTCATCTTGCGTGCGGGCCTGAGGTCGAGTCTTGATATTGCGTTGAATTGTTTTACCGACCGATAACAGGCTGGCAGATTTGCATGGTTCCGTCGCGCCGGGGATCTCGCAGGTGCGAACGAGGCGGTTTCCGCTCTTGACGGGGGCAACGGGTCGGGCAATCTGTCGGGCATGTTCCTTCAGTTCTTCACGTCGCTGCGCGACGCACAGGTCCCGGTCACACTTCGCGAATATCTGACGCTGATGGAGGCGCTCGACGCCGACCTCGCCGATCAGAGCGTCGAGAATTTCTACTATCTGTCGCGTGCCGCGCTGGTGAAGGACGAGCGCAACCTCGACAAGTTCGACCGGGTGTTCGGCAGCGTTTTCAAGGGGCTGGAAAGCCTGCTGGACGCGATGGAGAAGGCCGATATTCCGGCGGAATGGCTCAAGAAGCTCGCCGAGAAGTATCTCACCGAGGAGGAGAAGAAGCAGATCGAGGCGATGGGCTGGGACAAGCTCATGGAGACGCTGCGCGAGCGCCTGAAGGAGCAGAAGAAGCGGCACCAGGGCGGCAACAAGTGGATCGGCACGGCCGGAACCTCGCCGTTCGGCGCCGAGGGCTATAATCCTGAAGGCGTTCGGATCGGCCAGGAGAAGAGCCGCCACCAGCGCGCGGTGAAGGTCTGGGACAAGCGGGAGTTCAAGGATCTCGACGGCAATGTCGAACTCGGCATCCGCAACATCAAGGTTGCCCTCCGTCGTCTACGCAAGTTTGCGCGCACCGGTGCGCCGGACGAACTCGATCTCGACACCACGATCCGCGAGACCGCCAATCACGGCTATCTTGACGTCCATATGCGACCGGAGCGGCGCAACGCCGTCAAGGTTCTGGTGTTTTTCGATATCGGCGGCTCGATGGATTCGCATATCGCCCAGGTCGAGGAACTGTTCTCGGCGGCGAAGACCGAATTCAAGCACATGGAATATTTCTACTTCCACAATTGCCTCTACGAAGGCGTATGGAAGCAGAACAAGCGGCGCTTCACCGACCGCACGCCGACCTGGGACGTGCTGCACAAGTTTCCGCACGACTACAAGATCGTGCTCGTCGGCGACGCGTCGATGTCGCCTTACGAGATCATGGTCCCCGGCGGGTCTGTGGAGCACGTCAACGAGGAGGCCGGCTCGGTCTGGCTCGATCGCGTGCTGCGTACTTACCCGCATGCGGTGTGGCTCAACCCGGTGGCGCAGCGGCATTGGGACTACTCGGAGTCCACGACGATCATTCGCCGGCTGTTTTCGGAAAGGATGTTTCCGCTCACGCTCGAAGGATTGGAAGGCGCGATGCGGGAACTGGTCCGCTAGCCTGCGCATGCTTTCGACGAACAAGTAGCATCAGGGAATCAAGGGAATGCCGCAGACCATCACCCGTGGGATCAAGGCGCTGCTCGACGAAGCCAACGCGACGATCGAGACCCTGAGCACCGCCGACGCGATCGCGCTTCAACAGGCGGGCTCCGGCGACGTGGTGATCGTCGACATCCGCGACCCGCGCGAAATCGAGCGTGATGGCAGAATCCCCGGCTCGTTCGCTTGCACCCGCGGCATGTTGGAGTTCTGGATCGATCCGCAGAGTCCCTACGCCAAGCCGATCTTTCAGGACGACAAGACTTTCGTGTTCTATTGCGCCGGCGGGCTGCGCTCGGCGCTGGCGGCCAAGACCGCGCAGGACATGGGGCTGAAGCCGGTCGCGCATATCGAAGGCGGCTTCGCCGCCTGGCGCGACGCCGGCGGTCCAGTCGAGGCCTGGCAGCCGAAGAAGCCGAAAGGCTGATCCGTAACAAGGCGTGCGCACTTGACCAGCGCCGCGGTTTTCTCAATGACGATGGCCTGCCGGACCGGTTCCGGCGTCCCCGCCGTTCATTCGGCTGCGCCGGAGACAACCCGATGACCGCCACCGACGACCCGCTGGTTTCCACGGAATGGCTCGCTGCCCATCTGGGCGATCCGCAGGTCAAGCTCCTCGACGCATCGTTCAAGATGCCGGGCGTCATACCGCGGCCTAGCGAAGACTATCTCGCGGCGCATATTCCCGGCGCGGTGTATTTCGACGTCGAGGAGGTCTGCGATCGAACCGATACGCGGCCGCATATGTATCCGGACGCCGCGCAGTTCGCGGGCGACGTCGCGGCGATGGGTGTTTCCTCCGGCGACACCGTGGTCGTCTACGATGCCGGCGGCTGGGTCGCGGCGCCCCGGGCGTGGTGGATGTTCTTGTCGTTTGGCCACCACAATGTCCGTATCCTCGAAGGCGGCTTGAAGAAGTGGCAGGCGGAAGGCCGGCCGATCGAGTCCGGCAAGCCGTCGCCGAAGCCCGGCTCTTTCACCGCGAAGCTCGACCCGAACTACCTGCGCAGCAAGTACCAGCTGGTCGCCAATCTCGATAACGGCGCCGAGCAGGTGATCGACGCCCGCGCCGCCGACCGTTTCGAGGGGCGTGTCCCGGAGCCGCGCCTCGGCTTGCGTGCGGGGCACATCCCCGGCAGCCGCAACCTGCCGTACAACGAGCTGTTCGACGCCGCGACCGGCTTGATGAAATCGCGCGACGCGTTGCGTGAAGCCTTCGCCCGAGCCGGCGTCGATCTCGATCGTCCGATCGTCACGAGCTGCGGCTCCGGCGTGTCTGCGCTGGTGCTGACCCTGGCGCTGTATCGCCTCGGCGTCCGTCGCACCGCGCTGTATGACGGCTCATGGTCGGAATGGGGGATGCAGGACGGCCCGCCGGTCGCGACCGGCCCGGCGTAAGCCAGTCCTTCAGGTCGGGTGCAACCGGAGCGGTAAGGGCGTCGAAACCGGCCGCCGCTACTGCGCTTCGACCTGACGGCGGCGCTTGCCCTTGCGCTTCGCTTGCGTCCGCTTGGTGACCTTTGGCTTCTCGACGGACGGACGTTCCGCTTTCGGCGCTGTCTCACTGACCGACGCGGTCGCTTCTGAACCGTTCGGCTTGGCGGCCTGATCCGTGGCTGCCGCTGCATCGGGTGCGACCGGTTGGTCGCCGGCGGGCGCCACGATTTTGGCGCGCGCGCGCGGATTGGGCTTCGGCGTCGGGATCGGGCCGGTCAGCGCCGCGACCTCAGTCACGGGCTCGGGCGCTGCGTTCGCACTGTTGCCCTGCTCCGGTTTTGGCGGGTCTGAGGTTGGCCCCGCCGGGGACTGGCCGGTCGGCATCCGCTCCGGGGTCGACGCGTCGGCTTTCGTCCCGTCCGGCTTTGCGATTTCCATCGTTTGGGCGTCCGACTTGGCGGGCCCGGGCGTGGTTGCGGTCTCGGCGACGGCGGGACTGATCGAGGATGGAGGCGCTTCCGACTTCAGCGCCGGAGCGGGCTGCGGCCTGGCATCTGGCGTCTCGCTCGGCTCGGCCGCTTTAGGCTCGGTGGATTTCACTTCAGGGGCCGTTTCCGCCACCAGCTTCGGCTCAGCGCTGTTCGCCTCCGCGAGCGTTGCCTCAGGCGCGTCAACACGTCTGTCGGAGCTGAGATCCGCTGATTGCAACGGCGGCTGCGCCATGGGCTCGCCGTCCTGCATTTTCGGTTCGGGCGCGGGCGCGGGCGGCTCGACCCTCAACATGCTCAGCGTCGGCATTGTCGGTTCGACCGGTCGTATGGCGAGCGAGACCGGTGCAGGCCGGATTGATCTGACATTGGCGAATTGTTCGTGAGCTGCGCGCAGCAACGCCGCGGCGCCAAGCCCAAACACCAGCATCGACACCGCAAGCGCAACCGCCGCGAACAGGAACCGGACTCCGGGAAGCATCTCGGGTTCATTCCGTCTTCGGCGGCGAGTGCGCGAAGACCTTTGAGCAACAACAACGCGGCGATCACACGAGCTTTGTTCGACGGGCAAAAACGCGACGCGCGCTGCGAATCAGAGCTCGTTGAGAATAGCGCAATGGATTCGCAGTACCGCGCGAAAACTTTCGGAGCCGTCGATGCGTTGCGCGATCAGTTGCGCTGCGGATACAGACGATGTCGGAGCGGACGATGTCGGAGCAAGGAGCGCGGCGCTGATTGGCCCGCGCCTCGGCCGGCGCAGCGGAATTGATCTGACCGAGGGAACACCCCGCGTTGGCGTCTTGAGAAGTCTGGGCTTGTCCTGTGAAAGCGAGACAAATGCAGCACAAGTCCTCGAATATCGTCGATTTAGGCGTGATTGTGCAGGACTTGTCTTGAATGCGCCGTGATCCTGCGGCATCTGCCCGTTAACGATGCAGTCTCGGCTTCGGTTTATAAACGGGCGATGATGAACAATCGAATCTTGACGTTGTTGGCGACAGTTGCGGCGATCTCGGCTGGAACCTCCCTGGCGCACGCGCAGAGCTATCCTTCCGCTCCGGGCTCCTATGCGACGGCGACGCCGGGCGACTATCGCCGCGGCTCGGAAATGCCGGATTTCGATAATCTCGACGACGAAGATGGTCCTTCGGCCGGGCCGTCTGCGGCGCTGCCGCCGCCCGGCCCGGTGATGACGCCGGACGATCCGCGCTATGGCCGCACGATCGGCGCGCCGCCAGTCTATTCGGACCGCGCTCCGGCCCCGCAGGGCCCCGTGCTGTCGCCCGATGATCCGCGCTATGGCCGTCCGATGGGTGCTCCGCCGGTCTATTCCGATCGCGCTCCCATGCCGCAGGGACCGGTGCTGTCGCCCGACGATCCGCGCTACGGCCGCCCGGCAGGTCCGCCATCGGTGATCTATTCCAACCGCGGCGATGGTTCGCCGCGTCCGCCCGAAGTTGTCGGCACCGGACAGCCCGGTGTTCCGCAGCAGGCCACCGGCTCGGTGCCGTTGGCGCCCCAGCTCGGCGCGGATGGCCGGCCGCTGCAGGTGGCCGCCTTGCCGCCGGAAGAGCAGCCGGAGGCCGATCAGAGCTTCCAACTGCCACCGAACCTGCGCCGTCAGGAGGTTGCGTTCCAGACCAAGGAGCCAGCCGGCACCATCGTTGTCGATACCAGCCACACGTATCTTTATTACGTTCTCGGCAATGGCCGAGCGATGCGTTACGGCGTCCGTGTCGGGCGCGACGGATTCACCTGGAACGGCGTGCAGAAGGTCAGCCGCAAGGCGGAATGGCCGGATTGGCATCCGCCGGCCGAGATGATCGAACGCCAGCCTTATCTGCCGCGCTTCATGGCGGGCGGCCCCGGCAACCCGATGGGCGCGCGGGCGATGTATCTCGGCTCCACGGTGTATCGCATCCATGGCACCAATCAGCCTTCGACGATCGGCAAGTTCGTGTCGTCGGGTTGCATCGGCATGCTGAACGACGACGTCAGCGACCTGTTTGAACGGGTCAAGGTCGGCACACGCGTTGTGGTGCTGCCGGGCGGCGCGCCGCCCACGCCGACCGCGAGTGCGCAGCCGCAGCCGGTGGCGTCCGCCGCGCCGGTGTCGCAGCCGCCGCAGATGTCCGCGGTGCCTGGAAGCCAGCCAACCATGGTCGCGCCGCTGCCGGCGCCCGTCACGATCCGCTGACGCAGCGATCCTCGATCAGAAAATGCCCGCGTAGAGCGATCTGCGCGGGCATTTTGCTTTGCTTGGCTTTGAGCAAGCCTGTCGCTGCAGAAATCTCAGTCCTTTCGGGCCGGCTTGCGGCCGTGCTTTGCACGCCAGGCCGGTCCTGGACCACGCATATAGTACAGCTCGGGCCGGTAAGGGCTGAACGCCTGAACGAAGAACTGGCTCCAGAACTCGCGGATCTCATTGATCAGTCCGGAACGGCCGCGCGTATTGGCAGCTTCGGGCTGGACAGTCGTGGTCGAGATGAGGCTTGCCATAGGTCTGCTCCGTGTTCGGCGCCATTCGGACGCGAACCGCGCATTGCCGCGGCCTTCGCAGAGAGTGTTGGCCTAGGTCGTTAAAACTTTGTGCAAATGGTTCGGTCCTAGGCGCCGTACGGGGGCAGGCTTAACGATCGCTTAACGATGCGCTCGCTCGGGTTGCCCTTTGCCGGACGCACCGCTACATCAGCGACAACAATCCCCCCACGCTCCGGCTTTCAAGGACCACGATGGCTCGCCAGTTCGTCTATTTCATGCAGGGCCTGACCAAGGCCTATCCGACCCGCAAGGTGCTGGATAACGTCCATCTGTCGTTCTACCCCGACGCCAAGATCGGCGTGCTCGGCGTCAACGGCGCCGGCAAGTCGACGCTGCTCAAGATCATGGCCGGGATCGACAAGGAATACACCGGCGAGGCCTGGGTCGCCGAAGGCGCCCGCGTCGGCTATCTCGAACAGGAACCGCAGCTCGATGCCGCGCTGAACGTGCGCGAGAACGTCATGCTCGGCGTTGCCAAGCAGAAGGCGATCCTCGATCGCTACAACGAGCTGGCGATGAACTATTCCGAGGAAACCGCCGACGAGATGACCGCGCTCCAGGACCAGATCGAGTCCGCGGGGCTGTGGGATCTCGACAGCAAGGTCGATCAGGCGATGGACGCGCTGCGCTGCCCGCCCGATGACGCCGACGTGACCAAGCTGTCCGGCGGCGAGCGCCGTCGCGTCGCGCTGTGCAAGCTGCTGCTCGACCAGCCTGAATTGTTGCTGCTCGACGAACCGACCAACCATCTCGACGCCGAGTCGGTGTCGTGGCTCGAAAATCATCTGCGCAACTATCCGGGCGCGATCCTGATCGTCACCCACGATCGATACTTCCTCGACAACGTCACCTCCTGGATCCTCGAGCTCGACCGCGGCAAGGGAATTCCCTACGAGGGCAACTACTCGTCCTGGCTGGTGCAGAAGCAGAAGCGGCTGCTGCAGGAGGGGCGCGAGGATGCTGCCCACCAGAAGACGCTCGAGCGTGAGCAGGAGTGGATCGCGTCGTCGCCGAAGGCACGCCAGGCCAAGTCCAAGGCGCGCTACCAGCGCTACGATGAACTGCTTGCCAAGGCCAGCGAGAAGCAGACCCAGGCCGCGCAGATCATCATTCCGGTGGCCGAGCGTCTCGGTAACAATGTGGTCGAATTTGATCACCTGACCAAGGGCTTCGGCGACAAGCTGCTGATCGACGACCTGACCTTCAAGCTGCCGCCCGGCGGCATCGTCGGCGTGATCGGCCCGAACGGCGCCGGCAAGACCACGCTGTTCCGGATGATCACCGGGCAGGAAAAGCCCGACCAGGGCACCATCACGGTCGGCGAGACCGTGCATCTCGGCTATGTCGATCAGTCGCGCGACAGCCTCGACGCCAAGAAGACCGTTTGGGAAGAGATTTCCGGCGGCAATGAGCAGATCCTGCTCGGCAAGAAGGAAGTCAATTCACGCGGCTATTGCTCGTCCTTCAACTTCAAGGGCGGTGACCAGCAGAAGAAGGTTGGTTCGCTGTCAGGCGGCGAGCGTAACCGCGTCCACCTCGCCAAGATGCTGAAGTCCGGCTCCAACGTGCTGCTGCTCGACGAACCGACCAACGACCTCGACGTCGATACGCTGCGGGCGCTGGAAGAGGCGCTCGAGGATTTCGCCGGCTGCGCCGTGATCATCAGCCATGACCGCTGGTTCCTCGACCGTATCGCCACGCATATCCTCGCCTTCGAGGACGACAGCCACGTCGAATGGTTCGAAGGCAACTTCCAGGATTACGAGAAGGACAAGATGCGCCGGCTCGGTCAGGACTCGGTGATCCCGCACCGGGCGAAGTACAAGAAGCTGACGCGGTGAGCCGCGTCGTTCCGGAGTGATCAGCTCGACCTCTGGGAAATAGGTTCGATATCGATGAGGATCGCGGGTCAGATCGCGATCCCTGCGACCAGTGCCTGCGCGCCGACGACAAAGTCGGCGAGCAGGTTGGAACGCGGCCTTCTTGCGATACGCGGCGACCAGGTCAATATCGGCGTCTTCTTCCATTGCCGACTTCGCGGCGATTTGAAGGGGAGGCGATTCCATGCGGGATATTGCAAAATCCCCACGGATCAATAGGTTTCCACCCGACCTGGGGGCGTAAGGGTGGAGTTGGATGGCCGACTGGAGTGCCGAGCAATATCTGAAATTCGAGGACGAGCGCACCCGGCCGGCGCGTGAGCTCCTGGCGCAGGTGCCGGTTCTGGCGCCGCGCAAGGTCGCCGACATCGGCTGCGGTCCGGGCAACTCGACCGAACTGCTGGTCGAGCGGTGGCCGCAGGCCGCGGTGATCGGCGTCGACACTTCCGCCGACATGCTGCGCCAGGCCCGCGAGCGGCTGCCCCAGCAGAAATTCATCGAGGCCAATGTCGCGCATTGGGCGCCTCCGCCGGACACCGACGTTCTGTTCGCCAATGCGGTGTTTCAGTGGGTGCCGGATCATCTGAAGCATCTGAAGCGGCTTGTGTCGGGCCTGGAGAGTGGCGGCGCTCTTGCGGTGCAGATGCCGGACAATCTCGACGAGCCGTCGCACATCCTGATGCGCGAGGTGGCGTTCGAGGAGCCGTGGCGCCACCAGCTCTCGAAGGCCGCCGAGTCGCGCGACATGCTGCCGAAGCCGGGCGTCTATTACGACGCGCTGCGGCCGCTGTGCAGCCGGCTGGAGATCTGGCACACGGTCTACAACCACGTGCTCGACGACGCGACCGCCATCGTCGAATGGGTCAAGGGCACCGGCTTGCGGCCGTTCATCGATCCGCTCGACCTGCACGAGCGCAAGGCCTATCTCGCCGCCTATACTGCGCGGGTTGCGGCTGCATATCCGCCGCAGGCTGACGGAAAGGTGCTGCTACGCTTTCCGCGGATCTTCTTCGTCGCGATCAAGTAGCGGTCCGCGCATTCAATGTCTCCGGCTGCGCTCAATCGTCGCTGCTCGGAGTCTCGACAGAATCACATGCTTTTCTCACTTGAGAATATCCCGAATCCACGCAGCCTGGAGCATTCCTGATGTCGATCACGCCCGAGACGCCCCAGCCGCCGAAGCGGCTGGGGCTACGCCCGATCCCGATGCTGATCTTCGGCTCACGCTGGCTGCAACTGCCGCTCTATGTCGGGCTGATCGTGGCCCAGGCGGTCTATGTGGTGCTGTTCCTGAAGGAGCTGTGGCATCTGATCTCGCATTCGTTCGATTTCAGCGAGCAGCAGATCATGCTGGTGGTGCTCGGCCTGATCGACGTGGTGATGATCTCCAACCTGTTGGTGATGGTGATCGTCGGCGGTTACGAGACCTTCGTGTCGCGGCTCAATCTCAAGGGACATCCCGACGAGCCGGAGTGGCTCGGCCACGTCAACGCCAGCGTGCTGAAGATCAAGCTGGCGATGGCGATCATCGGCATCTCCTCGATCCATCTGCTGCGCACCTTCATCGAGGCCGGCAGCATCGGCTCGGCCACGCGCACCACCAACTACACCGCGGAGGGCGTGATGTGGCAGACCATCATCCACACCGTGTTCATCCTGTCGGCGATCGGCATCGCTTATGTGGACAAGCTTTCCAACGACGCCGTGGCGCGGGAAGCACATGGCGGGTCTCATCATTGAGGCGGCGTTCACAGATTTCGGCTCAGGTGCTAGCTTGCGGAAAATGCTTCTGACGCCTTGGCCGGTGATGGTCCGTCAACTGCACATCGTCATCCTCGCATTGGTCTTATGCGTGGCGCCCGGCTGGTGGTCGGGCGTGGCGGCCGCGGCCGATCCTGGCTTCGCTAGATTCCTTGCCGAACTGTGGCCGCAGGCCCGAGAGGCCGGCATTTCGCGCGCCACATTCGACGCGGTCACGGTTGGCCTCGAGCCGGACTACAAGCTGCCCGATCTGATCCTGCCGGGGCGGCCGAAAACCGGCGCGCCGGCGCAGGCCGAGTTCGTCCAGGTGCCGGCCGACTATCTCAAGGAAGCGAGCATCGCGCGTCTCGCCGCGGCCGGCCAGAAGCTCTTCCAGCAGTATCAGCCGACGCTGCGCGGTATCGAGCAGCGCTTCGGCGTTCCGGCGACGGTGGTGCTGGCAATCTGGGGGCGCGAGACCGACTACGGTCGCTACCGGCTGCCCTATGATGCAGTCCGCGTGATGGCGACGCAGGCCTATGTCGGCCGCCGCAAGGATCAGTATCGCACCGAATTCATCATGGCGATGAAGATCATCGACGAGGGCGCGGTGACGCGCCAGGGGATGCGCTCGTCATGGGCCGGCGCGACCGGACTGACGCAGTTTCTGCCGTCGGAGTATTACAAGCACGGCGTCGATTTCGACGGCGACGGCAAGGTCGACATCTGGAATTCGGTGCCGGATGCACTCGCCTCGGCCGCGCAGCAGCTCGTCAACAAGGGCTGGAAGCCAAGCGTGCGCTGGGCCTATGAGGTGCGCGCGCCTGGCAATGCCGATTGCACGCGTGGCGTACCGGAGCTCAGCCAGCCGATCGGGCAATGGCTGCGCGAAGGCTTCACGCTGGCGCGCAACGACAAACTCAGCGCCAGCGAACTGGCCGAGCCGGCGTCGCTGCTGCAGCCGGAAGGTATCTACGGCCCGGCGTTCCTGACCACGAAGAACTACTTCGTTATTAAGGAATACAATTTCTCCGATCTCTACGTGCTGTTCGTCGGACATCTCGCCGACCGGATGACCAACCCGCAGCCGTTCGCGACGCCGTGGGCGGCGACAAAGCAGCTCCGCACCGCCGATGTCGAGGCGATGCAGCGCGGGCTGACGCGGCTCGGCCTCTACAACGACAAGATCGACGGCAAGGCCGGCATGATGACCCGGTCGGCTTTGGGCGCCTATCAAAAATCAGCTCGGCTGAAGCTCGATTGCTGGCCGAGCGAAGCCGTGTTGCGCTCGATCGAAGCGGCGCGCTGATCGCTCGACTAAGCTGCAGGAATGTAGTCCTGAAAGATGAAAACCCGGCCGATCGCTCGGCCGGGTTTCGAATTTCAGCAAATGCGGTCGCGCAATCCGGAAGGATCGGCGATCGCGATCAATCGCAGACCTGGACCGGGCGCGAGCGCCAGACGCCGCGATACTCGTCCCAGAAGCGCTCGCGCACCACCCGGCACTCCGGCTCTTCGACATAGACCGGGGCGGGGGCGGCATAGGCCGGCCGGCTGGCGGCAATCGCGCCGCCGAGCAGGGCGCCGCCGATCAGGCCGCCGGCGACGCCAGCCGCGATCCGGCCGCCATCGGCCTTCGCGCCCGGAACCGCGGTGACCAGCGAGCCGGCAATGGTCGCGACCGCAAGCAGGACCGAAACAGTCTTCTTCATTTGTCTCTCCAGAGTGGCGCCGCGACCGGCGCTTGTTGACGAAAATTCGACCCATCCGCACAGCATCAAAAAAATGCAATGCCGTCAATCGTCGCAGATCAGCCGCGGATCTCTGTGCCTGAAAAACGGTGTTTTTCGGGCACACACGGCGCCAGCTCCCCGGATCCGCTGCGGTTCGAGGAGAACGATTAGTCGTTCGAAGCCACTCGAAGGTTCACTGTCACTCACAGACGCGAACTGTGCGGATTCGCCAGCCATAGCCGTCCCAAAAGCGCTGGCGCTGCAAGTAGCAGTCGCCGTAATAGCCCGGGCCGACCACATAGGCGGGGGCGGGTCTGTGATAATAGCCGGGTCCGTACCCGTAGTAACCCGGGCCGCCGGCCATCGCGCCGCCGACGATTGCGCCGCCGAGCAGCCCGGCTGCGAGCCCCACGCCCAAGCCGTCATGAGCCTGCGCGGGGGCCGGCAAGCCGACCGCCGCGATCCCCAGCGTCGCCGCTGCAGCCAGCGCCATCAATGGTTTCATCATGGCTTCACCCTTTCGATCTCCCGTCCGATCCCCGACGGGTCCGTGCGCCAATGTCGCAGGCCACTAGGTTCCACGTTTCTCTTGAACGAATAATGAATGGGTGGCTCGTAGAGTGGCCATGTTTCGGCTAGTGGCCATGTTTCGGCTTCGGCAGGCGCCGGGCCCGATGGGCCGAAACCGCTTCCGAAGCCTCGCCGATCCGGGCGATCTCGTCTGCCGCCGCATGAAGATTGCGGCTCGGCCGCCGTGATGTGCCTCACGGACCTGACGGAAACTAGCAGCGCAAGCGGCCGCCGCGTCGAAAAAGGCGGCAGGACGCGCGCTTGCGCGAGATCAAGCCCGCCAGTCGAGTTTGGAATAGCTTCAAAACAACGCTTTTCCTTTTGCGTCGATCCTATCTCTTCACTATTCCAAAACTCGCATCGTCATCATTGGGACTATCGAAATTCCATGATTGTCTGTTCCTGCAACGTCCTCACCGACCACGACGTCCGCAGCGCGCTGCATCCCGATGGTGGGAATGCGCGCAGCGCCGGCGAGGTTCATCGTTGCCTCGGCTGCAGCCGTCAGTGCGGCCGTTGTATGCACACCATTCGAAAGATCATGACCGACGCGGCTTGCACCCCCGGACACGCTCACGCGCACGTCTCCTGAGCCCCGAGAGGGATCGATGCCTGCGCGCTTGCGCGGGATTGCGATCGGTCCGACTTATGATCTAGAACTATTCCAATTCTAATTCTAAAACGGGGCGCCGGCGCGTTGCCGGTTTGCGCCGGAAGGCGACAGGAGAAGTCATGAAGGGCGATGCCAAGGTCATCGAATATCTCAACCGCGGTCTGCGCAGCGAGCTGACGGCTATCAGCCAGTATTGGCTGCATTATCGCCTGCTCGACAATTGGGGGCTGAAGGACCTCGCCAAGACCTGGCGCAAGGAATCCATCGAAGAGATGGAACACGCCGACAAGCTCACCGATCGCATCATTTTCCTCGACGGCTTCCCGAACATGCAGGTGCTTGATCCGCTTCGGATCGGCCAGAACGTCAAGGAAGTGCTGAACTCCGACCTGCAGGCCGAGATCGACGCCCGCGCGCTCTACCAGGAAGCGGCGACCTACTGCCACAGCGTGAAGGACTACGTGTCACGCGACCTGTTCGAAAAGCTGATGAAGGACGAGGAGCATCATATCGATTTCCTCGAGACCCAGATCGATCTGGTCAACCGGATCGGCGTCGAGCTGTATCAGCAGCACCACATCGGCGAACTCGACCACGACTGATTGAAAATGACGGCTCGTATCCCTGATTGCGGATACGCGCCGTCAGGTCGTCCGGCGCGAAGTCGCCGGCGACAACGGGCAGGCCGCATAGGCCGCCTCGATCGCCGTCTCCGACCCGTCGACCTTGAACTCCACGGCGCTGTTGCCCGCGTTGAGCGAGCGAAACCGGACGAACAGTCTGTTCGATCCGCGCAGGTCGTCGACGAATTGCTGCAGCGCCGCGGCATCCTCAATGACGATCACTTGGTAGCCGAGCAGCACGCGTGACTCGACCGAGTCGCGCCCGGGCTTGTCGTCGAACCGGTAGCCGAGGCTGGTGTTGCGGTCGCTGCCGATCTTGAAATCCAAGGCGATCTTCGCAATCGGCCGGTTCTCGAAACAGGTGAGTTGCAACAGAGCGTTCCGGATCGCCGGGTTGTTGCTGTTGGTGGCGCCCCAGGTCCTGGTGACCGCGCCCGCGACCGGCGTGCCGGTGATCCTGTCGGGCTTCTGATCAATCATCCAGCTTCCGGACCGGATGCTGCCGGCATCGGTCACGCAACCGGCCAGCATCGCAGTCGCACCACACGCCAGGATACGCAACAAGCCCCGCAACGCAGCCTCCCGCCATGGTTCCATTCTGCAACCATGGCGCGTGTTACGCAAGCGAACTTACGGACAGTGGCGTTCGGGGCGTGCCCGAAAGGGTTGGCCCAGGCGCGGGACGTCAGCTGGTGCGGCGACGGAACGGCCAGTCGATCACATTGGCAGCGTAGAGGCTCGCCCAGATGATCAACGGCTGCGCCGCCAGCCTCGGGCCATGATACCACCAGCTACTCGGCATCCCGGGAATGTCGATGCCGTCGATCGCGTGCTTGATGTTCGCCGGCCAGACGCCCAGCGCATACAGCGCGAGCGCTACGCCGGCCCACCAGCGCAGCGGCCGCGTCACCAGCGCGATGGCGCCGGCGAATTCGCACAGGCCGGTGACCAGGATCACCTGCGGCGCGAACGGCACCCAGGCCGGCGTCATCGCCAGCAGCTTATCGGGCACCGCGAGATGCGCGACGCCGGCAGCGACGAAGAATGCCGCGAGCACCCAGCGGATCACGACACGATGCAAAGCGGACGCGGGGTCGGTGGAAATGACAGTGGCGTGAGTTTCAGTGCTGTGCGCTTCAGTCATGGGGTATGCGTGCTGTGATCCGGTGAATTCCGTGGTGACGACCTGCGACGACGACAAGGCCCGTGACGCGCCCACGGTCGGTTCGTCGTTCTGGTCTTATTATCTGTGTCACATCAACCAGTCGCTCCGGCCGGTGATCGTGAGAGTCGTCGCGGCTCAACCCTTGTCGACGATCAAGGTGTTCGGTCGGTCGTTGCCGCGCGCGGTTTCCTCGCGCCATTGGCCGGCTTCGTCCTCGTATTGGATCACCTCGGTGCGGCCCGGGACGCGCTGTTCGTTGGCGGCGCGCGCTGCGGCCGCCGCCGCGGCCTTGTGGGTCGGGAAGGTCTCGGAGAAGCTGTCCTTGACCTTGTAGGCCCAGCCGCCGTCGTGCTCGACGATGGTGTACGTGATCTCGGTCATCTGTGCCTCGCGCGTTGTGATGTCTCGCAGCCAACGTTCGCGCCCGATCGCGGTTCCACGCGTGCGCTCAGCGCGGCGTGACCGTCACCGCCGCCTCGTTGCGGCGCAGGAAGGGAATGGTGAAGGGAGCATCGTAGAACAGGCCGTAGGGCGCGGCGGTGGGCTGCCAGCGCGAGTTCTCGAGCGCTGCGATGAGTTGCTGCTGGCGTTCGGCGAGGTCGCGGCCGGTCCAGGTGAAGCGCAGCGTGGCGACGGTTTCCTCGGGCACCTTGACGATCCTGACCCGATCGTCGGCGGGCACCGGCGCGGTGTCGGCTGTGAGTTGCGTGGGCAGGAAAAACCGCATCCGGATCGCGCCGTCGCGGCGATCGGTCTGCACCGGCGCGGTCATGGCGATTTTCTCCGGCCGGGCGACGTCGACCGGCGCGGTCATCGCGACGCGCTCCGATTGACCCGACGTGTTGCGATTGGCGCCGGCGATGTAGTTGAACAACAAGGTGAAGGCGCGGCCGTCGGCGCCGCCTTCGCGGTCGAGCGCGACTTCGGCGGCCAGCCGCGGCGCATAGCGGCGGATCTCGATGTTGTCGGCGGGGCTGTCGAGAACCGCATAGGCCGGCTGTTCGTACAGCCGCAGCCCGAACACGCCGAGCGCCGATTCGAATATCAGCACGGTGTAGTACCAGATCGTCGACATCGACACCCTCGCAGCCGTTCGAACGTCAGCCTCAGCTAGTCACTGGGCCGGCGATCACAAGAGCCGTGCGTTTGGGAGCTCCGCGATGCGCCGTGCGATCGGCGTGTCCATCGGCCGCAATGCCGACGACGATCAGGAGGCGCGTCATGTGCCGGAATATCGAAACGCTGTTCGATCTCGAACCGCCGGCGACCGAGCATGACATCCGAGCCTCGGCGCCTCAATTCGGCGCGGCGCTGCTCCATGCGACCGGCAGATTGAGCAGCCCGCGAAACGCCCAGCCGCCGATCCGCACCGGCTCGCCTTCGTCGAGCCGCAGCGCTTTCAGCCGTGCGAACACACTCGGCAGCGCGACGTCGGCGACCATCGCGCGCGAGGCGAAGGCGCCCGCGCAGTAATGCGGACCTGCGCCGAAGGCGATGCTTTTGGCATGATCGCGGCTGACGTCGAACGCGTCCGGATCAGTGAAACAGGCCTCGTCGCGATTGGCCGAGCCGAACATGAAGAACACCCGATCCTCCGGCTCGAAATCGACGCCGCGATAATGGAACGGCTGCGCGACGCGGCGCGGCGACATTCCGATCGGTGCGATCCAGCGGGCGTATTCCTCGAACACGGCGAGCCAGCTCGCATCCCCCGCAACGACCTTGGCGTATTCTGCGGGATGCGTCAGCAGCGCCCAGATGCAGCCCGCGATCGCGTCGCGCGGCTCGTTCTGCCCGCCCGAAATCGCGAGCTTGATGTTGGCGCGGATACTGTCCATCGCCATGCCCGAGGCGAGCAGCACGCTCAGCATCGAGTGGTTGGAATGCTTGCTCACCACCGGGGCCATGTCGTCGATCGCGGCGTCGATGCCCGCGGTCGCCGCATGGCAACGATCCTCGACCGCCTTGTCGCCGGTGTAGTTGGCGATGCCGTCGATCATCGCCTGCGACCACGAATCCATCTCGTGATAGCTGATATTGGTGAGGCCGGTGATGTGCTTCAGGCACTCACCCGACAGCGGCAGCGCGAAAGCCTTGACCAGATCGGCGTGACCCTGCGGCGCGAGTTCGTCGAGGATCCGATCGGCATGGGCCTGAAACTGCGCGCGCCAGACGTCCTTCACGGTGCGCGGCGACACCGCTGGAAACAAGGCGCTGCGCTCGGCGATATGCGCGTCGCCGTCCTTGCGCATCATGTTGTGGCCCATCAGCCGGTTCATCAGGCCGGCCGGCTGGTGCGACGAGAACACGTCGATGCGCTTCTCGGTGACGAAGATGTCGTCGCGCCGGGTGAAGATGGTCGAGCCGAGTTGCGGCACAAAGGCGATCGGCGCCTCGGCGCGCATCCTCGCAAGCGCGGGATAAGGATCGGCCCAGAACGAAGCGACGTCGATCTCGAAATGCGGAGCGTTGCTCATGCGGTGATCTGCTGCAGTGCGGGAGGAAATTGCGAGGCAACTGCAAGCGTGATCAAGCGCGGCGCGCCTGTCAAATTGAAAACAGCGCGGCTCGGCGCCGCACTGTCAGAGCATGATCCCGAAAAGTGGACACCGCTTTTCGGAAAAGATCACGCTCAAACAAGAACCTGGAGCAGGATGACGACTCGAAGATAAGTCATCTTGCTCCAGTCCTGAAATTCCGCGGCAGCGCTACTCGGCGGCGTCGCTGCGCGGCGCGGCCTGCGCTTGCGGGGCGGTGGTGGCGGGGAGGAACACCAAGCCATCGTCCTTGCGGCAGATGCCGTAAGTGCCGGCGCTGTTCGAGGTCAGCACGATCGCCGTCTCGCTGCACTTCTCGCAGACCAGCGTGCCGGCGCCATTGAGATGACCGGGCAGGCGCTCCTGCTTGCTGATCAGCGTGCATTCCTGCCCGAGCGGATCGATGCTGACCTTGGCCCCGCAGGAGAAGCAGAACCGGGTCTCCGATTGCTGCTTGCCCTGATCGATATTCGCCGGGATCTTGCTGGCGCAGGCCGGGCAATTGACCGATACCGCGCGGGTGAATTGCGAAGCGCCGGGCATCCGCAGAAAGATGTTGCCGGTGGTGGAGCGGTGGGCGTGGAAGCGCTGGCCGCAATGCGGGCAGGTCGGCTTGGCGCTGTCGCCGGGCAGGCTGCCGATCTGGAATTCGACCGCCTTCTTGCAGGCCGGGCAATTCTCGGTCTCGGTGGCGAGCTTGCGCTCGGGGGCGCGGGCGTCGGTGATATGCGCCTCGATGTGCAGCGTTTCACGCGCGGTCAGCATCTCGATCACGTCGAACGGCAATTGCCGCCCGGTGATCTCGCCGATCTCATGGGTGACGCCGATCAGATTGTCGATGCACTGCTCGATCTGGGCGAGATACACCGCGGCGGGAAGCGACTCGTCGCGACCGCCCTTGATCGATTTGTGGATCTGGCTGATCGAGGTTTCGAGCTGGCGGGCCAGCACGTTGAGATTGGCCGCCATCCGCGCCTCGGCGGCGCGCTGACGGACGGTCCACACCACCGCGAGGGTGGCGAGGCTGGCGCCGAAGATCGCCGAAACCTGGCCCCAGAACCAGACCCAGCCGGTCTGGGTGCCGAGCGCAAAGCCGAGCACGATCATGAACAGACCGGTGCAGGCGGCGATGGTTTCGACCGGATGGGCCGAAAACACTTTCATGAAAGCTTTGCGCAGCACGCGGGTCCCCGAAACTATGGATAAGCAACCTATCGCCAATTCTGCGCCGCTCAAAGCCGGACCTGCGTCTGGACGCGGGTTTTACCCATCGATCATGGGTGCAAAGCGCCTACAAATTCCCGCGAGCACCGGCGCGGCTTTGACCTGTATCAACGACGCAGGGCGCGGGAAAAGGGTCGCAGCGGGTAGGCGCCGGTCAGGACGGCGGAACAGGCCTTCAGCATGCGATCGATTGGCCCCTGCGTCAACCTTACGCTTGCTTTGCCGGATCGCCGCGAAAAGCCAGTCTCGGACTCAGGGGCGCGGCGAACGCGCCCCTGAGTCTCGCACCCTATCGGGACCGCGCAATCACTTCGCTCCCGCGACGAAGCGTCGACCGCTTACTTCGCCAGTGACGCGATGCCTTCGATTTCGATCAGCATCTTCGGGTCGGGCAGCGCCTGGACCACGCAGGTGGTGCGGGCAGGGTAGGGCGCCGGGCCGAACGCCTGGGCGTAGAGCTTGTTCATCGGCGCAACGTCGGCCGCGCGGGTCAGCAGCACGTTGAGCTTGACGAGATCGCGCAGGCTCGCGCCGGCCTCGGTGAGGACGCGGGTGATATTGACGACGACAAAGCCGAACTGCGCTTCGAAATCGTCGGGCAACTGGCGGTTGTCATCGTAGCCGGGAATGCCGGAGATGAACAGCAGATCGCCGGTCCGCGCCGCGAATGACAAAGGCGGCGCCTGGATATGCGCGGGCGGCGCGAAGTGCTGGATCGGCATGGCGTTCCTCCTGGTGATTGTCGTTTGGATCGCAGCATAGCACGCGGAAAGTGGATCGACATCCGCATGCCGTGAGCTTGCAATGGCCGCCGCGCCGGCCCGCGCTCTGCTATGGTCGAAGTCACGAATCGCCCCGCCCTTCGGCGACGCGCGAAACAGCCGGTCCGCGATCCCGCGCCGCCGTTGCCAAGGAGAGACCGATGCGTCGATTGTTCGGAGTTGCGTTCGTGCTGATGCTTGCGATGGCGGGCGCGACCGCCGCGCGTGCCGACGAAGGCCGCATCTCGCTCACGATCTTCAAGGGCGGCTGGATCATCGGCGGCTCCGGCGGCTCGGGCACGCTGACGTTCAACGGCCGGCGCTACCCGCTGTCGATCGGCGGGCTGTCCTACGGCCTGGTGTTCGGCGGCTCGAAGGCCGATCTCTATGGGCGCGTCAGCAACATCCGCTCGCCCCGCGACGTCGCCGGCGTCTATGGCGCGGTCGGCGCGGGCGCTGCGATCGGCGTCGGCGCCCGCGCCATCGTGCTGCGCAACGAAAAGGGCGCGGTGCTCGAACTCTCCGGCCGGCAGGTCGGCCTAATCGCGGACCTCGACCTCAGCGGCTTGGCGATCGGGCTGAGATAGCGCGTTTTTGAGCAAAGCGGACGCCGGTTCGCGCGGACGACGCCCCAGAACATCAATCGAGCGCCTCGGTTCTGATTCCATCAAGACCCGAGGCGCCGGCCAAAGCCGGTGGACAGAGCGGTTTGCCTTCGTCGCGTGTCGGGCGGCGTCATCGCGCACTCCTGGAAACAGCTCCGCCGCAAGCGACGCTCGTCGCCGCGTCCCGCCGGACTAGATTGTCAAACAGCCACGCCGAATTGATCTCGCGGCGCCGAGCGCGCCCGAGCTGTGCGCCCGTCGCTGTCGCAGCGAGGGGCGGGGGCGCGCCGCCAAGGCGCGGATGGTGGTGGTGCTCGCGATGACTTCAGATGAAGTCAGCGCGCAACGCCTCGTTCGGCGCGCCCACCGCGGCGTTTGTTCGGCTTCGGGACGGTTCTTCCGCTCCCAGGCGCGAGCGTTCCGCTCGCCATCCCGACGGTTTCCCGCCGTTCGCCTGGGATGCGTACAGCCATCGTGGAGTGGCGGAGCCCCGTAGTGGGCCCGGACCGCTCGCCCGAAGCCGCCCGGGATCACGCGTGCGAGGCGTGAGACGCGGGCGCCGCATCCAACCCGTCTCCGCCAGCTTGCGCCGGTTTCGCCGAGCCATTGATCCGGCTGGTTGCCCAGCCAGATGATCTGTCCCGCTCAACGACGCCTCGCGAAGCGCCCCTCACGGACAGGACGGGCGGAGGATACATCGGTTAGGAATAAAGTCAATGCCGGATACTGCGGAAACGGGGCGGAGGCGCGCTGGTAGCATCTGGTAGCCCGCATGAGCGAAGCGAGATGCGGGTTCTTGCAATGCCCCGCATGTCGCTTCGCTCATGCGGGCTACGCTTGCTCTTCGGCTGCCGCAGTCGCATAGGGCGGAGTTAGTTAAAGGCGTACCGGCCGGGAAGCGATTGCATGGGATGCGGCGGATGAGCCCTTAGCCCGTAGGGCGGGTTAGCCAAAGGCGTAACCCGCCGGGCGGCGACAGTGCTTGTATCGGCGCAATCGCCGATTACGCTGCGCTCACCCGCCCTACGGGCTGGTCAACGTATGACCAATTGCGTTTCTTGCGGGATTATTAGTAATGCCATTTCCGTTTGAAACTGCGTCAGCGTGTCGACCGATAAATCGTAGCACACCGGTTCAAGGGTTTACAAACGCGTTCATATTTACAACTCCAAAGGATTTGCAGAGACATCGCGGCGGGAACTATCTCGGGTGATCTGCCGCCGTGGTTAGCTGGGTGTAGGCTATATTTTCTGCCACAATGGTTTCCACCATGAAACTGGCGGTTTCTCGCGCCAGGCACGCGGGACCTTCGATTCGGTCGACCTCTCGTTTGGCGATGAGATATACTCGGGCTTGAGAGGTGTGGAGGGTCACGAATGCTACACCCCAGCGCTCTTCGTCGACCCCGCGGTCATACGGGGAAAAATTGAGTTTGACGCCTGCCAAAGGCAGTCTGCTTCTGAGAGTTTCTGACGTAAGAGCGTATGGTTCGATATAGCAGACATAATCCCAAAGGTCGGGATGAACATCTCTAAACATGACCACAGCATCGCGTGTTTGCAGGATCCGGCTGGTAAACTTTTTGTCTTCGTCGGTGATATCGTCCGGCCCCCATATCAATAACGCCACTGCCAATAACACGACAGCAATTGAGCCAACGAAGATGATGGTTGCCCCGATGGTCAAGGCGCGGCTAAATCTCATGACAACATTCCATCGGACCCCAATGCGATAGCGAAGCGCAAAGATCAGCCCGGGGCGGATTCGCAGCGTAATCCGCCGGCTGCTTGCGCGGAAGAGGCGGGTTACGCCTTCGGCTAACCCGCCCTACAGGTGCCACTAACGAAACGGCCGGGCTTTCGCCCGGCCGCTTTGTTTCCGATGACGCTGTGCGCGTGGAGCCCGCGCCGCCTTACGACAGCGCCTTGTTGCTCTCCTTCACCTTCTCGGCGTCGAGATACAGCTGCTCGCCCATATCCCTGAACTTCGCGCTCATTTGCGCCATGCCGTCCTCGATCACACCGCTGATGCTCATCCCGACGCTTCCGGCCGGATACAGCGCCGCCTTCTCGTTGTCGCCCAATCCCGCCGCGTAGTCGCGCACATCTTGCGTGATCTTCATCGAGCAGAACTTCGGCCCGCACATCGAGCAGAAATGCGCGACCTTGTGGGCGTCCTTGGGCAGGGTTTCGTCGTGGAACGCCTGCGCGGTGTCGGGGTCGAGGCCGAGGTTGAACTGGTCCTGCCAGCGGAAATCGAATCTGGCGCGGGACACCGCGTCGTCGCGCAGTTGCGCTGCGGGGTGGCCCTTGGCCAGATCGGCGGCGTGGGCGGCGATCTTGTAGGTGATCACGCCGACCTTGACGTCGTTGCGATCGGGCAGGCCGAGATGCTCCTTCGGCGTGACGTAGCACAGCATCGCGCAGCCGAACCAGCCGATCATCGCAGCGCCGATGCCGCTGGTGATGTGATCATAGCCCGGCGCGATGTCGGTGGTCAGCGGCCCGAGCGTGTAGAACGGCGCCTCGCCGCATTCCTTGAGCTGCTTGTCCATGTTGATCTTGATCTTGTGCATCGGCACGTGGCCGGGGCCTTCGATCATCACCTGGCAGCCCTTGGCCCAGGCGATCTTGGTGAGTTCGCCGAGCGTCTCCAGTTCGGCGAACTGGGCGCGGTCGTTGGCGTCGGCGATCGAGCCCGGGCGCAGGCCGTCGCCGAGCGAGAACGACACGTCGTACTTCCGCATCAGGTCGCAGATCTCGTCGAAATGCGTGTAGAGGAAGCTCTCCTTGTGATGCGCGAGGCACCACTTCGCCATGATCGAGCCGCCGCGCGAGACGATGCCGGTGACGCGATTGGCAGTGAGGTGGATGTATTGCAGCCGCACGCCGGCGTGGATCGTGAAGTAATCGACGCCCTGTTCGCACTGCTCGATCAGCGTGTCCTTGTACAGCTCCCAGGTCAGCTTGACGGGATCGCCTTCGCACTTCTCCAGCGCCTGATAGATCGGCACCGTGCCGATCGGCACCGGCGCGTTGCGCAGGATCCATTCCCGGGTGGTGTGGATGTTGCGGCCGGTGGAGAGGTCCATCACGGTGTCGGCGCCCCAGCGGATCGCCCACACCATCTTGTCGACTTCTTCTTCCACCGACGACGTCACGGCCGAGTTGCCGATATTGGCGTTGATCTTGGTCAGGAAGTTGCGGCCGATGATCATCGGCTCGAGTTCGCCGTGGTTGATATTGGCCGGGATGATGGCGCGTCCACGGGCAATTTCATCGCGGACGAATTCCGGCGTGATGAACGCCGGCACGCTGGCGCCGAAGCTCTCGCCGTCGGCCAGCGCCGCCTCGGCGCGCTCGAGTTGCTGCTTGCGGCCGAGATTCTCGCGCTCGGCGACGTAGATCATCTCCTTGGTGATGATGCCCTTGCGGGCGAATTCGTACTGGGTGATCGGCGCGTCGCCGATGCCGCGCAGCGGCTTGTGATAGGCGGTGAACGACTTCGCCGCATGCGCGGCGCCGACATTGCCGTTGTCTTCCGGCTTGACGTCGCGGCCCTGATATTCTTCGACGCCGCCGCGCTCCTTGACCCATTGCGTGCGGGCGCGCGACAGCCCGGCATTGACGTCGATGGTGACGCTCGGGTCGGTGTAGGGGCCCGACGTGTCGTAGATCGGCAGGTTCGGCTCGCCGGCGCCTTCCGACAGAATGATCTCGCGCAGCGGCACGCGCAGATCCGGCGCGGCAGCGGGCGTCGCGTAGATCTTCTTCGAGGAGGGCAGGCCGCCGGTGGTGACGGCGGGGCGCGTCGTGTCGGGGTTCGACCTGATGTTCATGCGATCCTCCTGTGTGTTGTTGTCGGGAGTCGTTGCTTGTTACTTATGCGGACGGTGTTCAACGCGGGCGCTGAGGCGCGCGTCGCCCCCACCCCGACCCTCCCCCGCAAGCGGGAGAGGGGGAAGAGGGCGCCGTGCCGATCAGCGAGCTGGATTTGCATTGAAGCGCGAACGCTCGCCCCGCAGCGCAGCGCGCTCCCTTTCCCGCTTGCGGGAGAGGGCTGGGGTGAGGGAAGCCGCGCGTCGCAGCAATGGCAATCATCACGCTTTCTCCGCGACGGCGTCGAGCCAGGCGCGCACCCGCGCATCCGGGTCGGGGTTCTGCGTCACGTCGCTGACCACCGCGATCGAATCCGCGCCGGCCGCGAAGATCTCCTCGGCCTGTTCGAGCTTGATGCCGCCGATCGCCACCAGCGGGATGCGGCCTGCGCGCTTCTTCCATTCGGTGATCTTCGGAATGCCCTGCGGCGCGAAGCGCATCGACTTCAGCGTGGTCGGGAAGATCGGGCCGAGCGCGATGTAGTCGGGCCTTGCGGCCAGCGCGGTTTCGAGTTCGGCGTCGTCATGCGTGGAGAGGCCGAGCGTCAGCCCGGCGCTGCGGATTTCGTGAAGGTCGGCCTCGGCGAGGTCTTCCTGACCGAGATGCAGATGCTGCGCGCCGGCGACGATCGCCGCGCGCCAATAGTCGTTGACGACGAGCTTAGTGTCGGTGCCCTGCAGCGCCTCGAGCGCGTCGGTGACGAGCTGCAAGGCTGCGCCGTCGTCGAGGTCCTTGGCGCGGAGCTGCACGGTGCCGACGCCGAGCGCGGCGAGGCGTTTCACCCACGCGATGCTGTCGACGACGGGATAGAAGCGATCAGGATACGGCATGCCAGAACGGTGTCCCAATCACAGGGGTTGAGGGGGAGGCGAAATCGCGGGCGCCCATCAGCCCGGCCTGATAGCCCAGACGGCCGGCGTCGACCGCGAGCCGGAAGGCGCGCGCCATCGCCACCGGGTCTTCGGCTTTGGCGATTGCGGTGTTGAGCAGCACGGCGTCGTAGCCGAGCTCCATCGCCTCGGCGGCGTGGCTCGGCGCGCCGAGCCCGGCGTCGACCACCAGCGTGATATCGGGCAGGCGGTCGCGCAGCAGCTTCAAGGCGTCGCGATTGGTGATGCCGCGCGCGCTGCCGATCGGCGCGGCCCACGGCATGATCACGCGGCAGCCGGCGTCGACCAGCCGCAGCGCGACGCTGAGATCCTCGGTGCAATAGGGGAACACCTCGAAGCCGTCCTTGATCAGGATCTGCGCGGCTTCGACGAGGCCCACGACGTCCGGCTGCAGCGTGTCGTTGTCGGCGATCACTTCGAGCTTGATCCAGGACGTCGCGAACAATTCGCGCGCCAGCTTGGCGGTGGTCACCGCCTCGCGCACGCTGCGGCAGCCGGCGGTGTTCGGCAGCACGGTGACGCCGAGTTCGCGGATCAGCGACCAGAACTGATCGCCGGCCTTGCCGCCCGCGGTCTCGCGGCGCAGCGACACGGTGACGATCTCCGCGCCGCTGTCGCGGATCGCGTCCTGCATGATCGCCGGCGACGGATACAGCGCGCTGCCGATCAGCAGACGGGAGGAGATCTCGCGGTCGTAGAATTTCACCATGCGTATCGCTCCGAGCACTGATCGCTCCCTCTCCCGCTTGCGGGAGAGGGCTGGGGTGAGGGCGAGCCGAGCACGGTGCCCGGGGCCCCCCACCCCCGTCCCCTCCCCGCAAGGGGGAGGGGAGAAGGGGCACTCATCGTCATCCCCGCCATCATCGTCCGCGCCTTCGTCATCCCCGCGAAAGCGGGGATCCCGTATTGCAGAGCCATCGATGCTGTACGCAGGCGCTCCGGGATACTGGGTCGCCCGGTCAAGCCGGGCGATGACGATGTGGGGGGTGTCGAGGCCGCCACATCACCCTCCCTGGCGGGGTGTCAGGATCTCGATTTCGTCGCCGGCGGCGAGGGGGGTTTCGTCCCATTTGCCGCGCGGCACGACGTCGTAGTTGATCGCGACCGCGTAGTGGCCGCCGGTGCAGTCGAGTTCGCTCATCAGCGCGGCAACGCTGCTGGCGGCGACGTCGCGCTGTTCGCCGTTGATGGTCACAAGCATCGCATCACCTGATTGTCGATCTCGCCGCGCTCGACATAGGCCACCACCTTCTCGGCGAGCGACGGCGCCATCAGGAAGCCGTGGCGGTACAGGCCGTTGGTCGCGACGCGGCGGTTGCCGATGGAAATGCGCGGAAGATTGTCGGGAAAAGCGGGGCGCAGCCCGGCGCCGATCTCGACGATATGCGCTTCGCCGAACGCCGGATGCACCGCATAGGCGGCGCTGAGCAGTTCGAGCGCCGAGCGCACCGTGACGAGTTCGTCCTCGCTCTCGATCGAGGTCGCGCCCAGCATGAAGTGATTGTTCTCGCGCGGGATGACATACAGCGGCCAGCGCGGGTGCATCAGCCGGACCGGGCGCGACAGCGTCACTTCGGTGGCCTTGATCACCACCATCTCGCCCTTGACGCCGCGCAGCTCCGGCGCCTTGTCGCGGGCCGCCAGACCACGGCAATCGATCACCAGCCCGTCGAGTTCTTCCGGCGTCATTTCGGATTCAAAATGGATCGCGCCGCCGGCCTCGACGAGGCGCTCATGCAGTCGCGCCAAAACCAGCCGCGGCTCGACATGGCCTTCGTCGGGGAAGTACAGGCCCTCGCGGAAGCGGCCGGCGAGCGCAGGCTCCAGCTCGGCGACGCCATCGGCGTCGAGCCGCCGGTGGCCCGCGGTCATCTTGGCGAAGCGTTCGAAATCGGCGCGGTCGCGTGGATGGGCCACGACCAGCGAGCCGTTGAACGCGGTCTCCGGGAATTCCTTGCGCCACATTTCCAGCGAGCGCAGGCCCATCTGGCCGACCATCGGCTCGGCGGCCTCGGCTTCGCAATAGGGCGCGAGCATGCCGCCGGCCCAATGGCTGGTGGCCTGGGTCATCTCTCGGTCGCCGCGCTCGTACAGCGTCACCTGCCGGCCGGCGCGCGCCAGGAGCAGCGCCTGCCAGGCGCCGGCGATGCCGGCGCCGATCACCGAGACCGGCGCGTCCTTGCGCAGATCGGGCTTGGCGCCGGTCAAGGTCGCGTCAGCCGGGGCCGGCGCAACAGGTGCAATTGCGGCTTGATGAGCGGCGGAATCGGCCCCGCCTTGGCCTTGGATCGTCTGATACATCCCTGTCCCTTCGCCGGCATGACCCGGATCAGGTTCAAAGGGTCACCGCGGTCCCGCATGATCTTCGACAAGCGAAGCAGCGAGCGTGCGGTATCTCAGCTCCTCGTCGGAGCCCCCCTCGGAACGGGCTCAATGTAAGCCGATAGCCCCCGGTGTCAACGTGCCTTTCGGCGAGGGCTTGTTCCGTTGGGCTGACACAACCCGCGCGAATGCGCGCACCACTGCGCTTTGCGCGGTGGTGTGGGCATTTCTGTCGCGGCCTTGGTGCGACATCGGGTTTACTTCAAATTATCCGGCAGCGTGTCTGATCGCGGGAACTCACCTTCGGCCGGACAGCACCGATGACGATCCTCACTGCCGATTCGCGTGCGCTCAGCAGTCCGCGGCGTCGTCTGTTGCCGCTGTGGATCGCGACCGCCGTCTACGCCTTCCTGCTGATGGCCGGCGATCGTCTGCTGAACGATCCGGATACGCTTTGGCAGGTGACGATCGGGCAGTGGATCATCGACAACGGCGCGGTGCCGCAGGTCGACGTCTATTCCTTCACGATGGCCGGCCAGCCATGGATCTCGACGCAATGGCTGGCCCAGATGTTGCCCGCCGGCAGCACTGCGCTTGCCGGTTGGGCCGGGCCGGTGGTGCTGTCGGCCGGTGCGCTGGCGTTGACCTTCGGGCTCTGCGCGTGGTTCCTCGGCCGACGGCTGAACGACGGCACGACGCTGGTGTTCGTCACCGTTGCGATCGCGCTGATGGCGCCGCACATGCTGGCGCGACCGCACGTGCTGGCGATGCCGGTGATGGTCGCTTGGGCGGGCGCGCTGATTGCGGCCGCCGACCGGCGCGAGGCGCCGTCGCTGTGGCTGCTGCCGCTGATCGCCTTGTGGGCGAATCTGCACGGCGGCTTCGTGCTCGGCATCGCGCTGGTGGCGCCGCTCGGCCTCGACGCCGCGCTGTCGGCGTCGCCGACACGCCGCCTCCCGCTGCTGATGCGATGGGTTTTGTTCGGCGTGCTGGCGTTGATCGCGAGCTGCGCCAACCCCTATGGCTGGAACGCGATCCTCGCATCGCAGCGCATCCTGTCGCTCGGCCAGGCGCTTGCGACGATCACCGAATGGGCGCCGGCGGATTTCTCCCGCATCGGCGCGCTGGAGATCACGCTGCTCGGCGGCCTCGGCCTGGCGTTGTTGCGCGGCGTGACGCTGCCGCCGCTGCGCATTCTGATGTTGCTCGGCCTCATCCACATGGCGCTGAGCCACGCCCGCAATCTCGAATTGCTGGCGCTGCTCGCGCCGCTGATCATCGCAGCCCCGCTGGCGCGGCAGATCGGCGGCGCCGAGACCCGCGCCGACGGTGCGTCCCGCTCGGCGTATGGCGCGGTGGCGGCGGCGATGGCGCTGATGATCGGCGGTACGCTGGCGTTCACATCGCTGCATCGGTTTGCCCCGCAACGCGCGAACTCGCCCGCGGCGGCGGTCACCGAACTGAAGAAGCTCGGCGGGCAACGTGTGTTCAACGATTATGATTTCGGCGGCTATCTGATCGCCAACGGCGTCGCGCCGTTCATCGACGGCCGCACCGAACTCTATGGCGAGAAATTCGTGGTCGAGCAGAACGCCGCGGTGCGGCTGAGGCCGCCGGACAAGCTGTTCCGGATGCTGGACGATTACAGGATCGACGCCACATTGCTGCGGACCGGGGACGCAGCCACCAGGCTGCTCGACCACCTCGACGGCTGGCGGAAGGTCTATGCCGACGACATCGCGACCATCCATGTGCGCAAGCCGGGCGCTGCGCAGGCCGCCGAACCGAAGGTCGATTCGACCAATTGAGACGGCACGTCACGTCGATGCGCTGCAGTTCCCGAAGCTCTGCGACGCGAACAATTGTCGTCGTGAAGTCACAATTTCCAGCGGAACCTGTATCCCGGCATCGCTTTTCGCGATTGTCCTCAACTAACAAACTGATTGCGTGACGCTGTTGAGAACGCCGGCATCCTCGTCACATCGTGGCGGGGGATGTTTTGCCGCGTCGTGTGGTCGCGTTGCGTTCGGAATTTGCTTTGTCTTTTCGACGCCGAGCGCAAACACCCTGCTGAATCGAACACCAATAAAACGATCCGCCCATGGAACTGTGCGCAGACCAGCTCGTTTGAGAGGGACCATTCGATAAACATGGAGGGCACTACAAAATGAATACCAAATCCGTTCTGGCCGGCTTGCTCGGCACCACGCTGCTCGCGACCGCCGCTTTCGCGCAGTCGCCGGCCGCGACCGACAATTCGGCCACGATGTCGAAGTCGACGACCACGTCGGCTGCAGCCTCCTCGCATGCGGGGCAGTGGCGCGCGTCGAAGCTCGTCGGCTTGAACGTCTACAACCAGGCCAATGAGAAGCTCGGCGACATCAGCGAAGTGCTGCTCGACAATTCCGGCCGCGTTCAGGCGGTTGTGATCGGCGTCGGCGGTTTCCTCGGCGTCGGCCAGCGTGACGTCGCGATCGCGTTCGACAAGATCAAGTTCGTCGACACCCCGGTCTCGTCGAACACTGCGATGAACAAGTCGACCACCACGACTCCGTCGGGCACCGCAACGACGACGACAACCACGGGCTCGGCAGCGAACACCAGCACCACGGCCGATCGCTGGTATCCGGACCACGCGGTGTTCAACGCCACCAAGGACGAGCTGAAGGGGATGCCGGAGTTCACCTACGGCAAGTCGTAATAACAAGTCATAAGAAAGCGTCCGGACGCCTTGCGCGTCCGGACGCCCCGTTTGAGAGACGACTTCGCCGAGTGGCTCTCCGCCGCTCGGCGTTTCTTTTCGACTGATCTATGATCGCCGCGTCGCGCGGTCGGATCAGGGGGCCTTGAGCTTGGTGACCGTCACTTCGAGGATGCCGTTGGCCTCGGCCGTGACCCGCAGCATGTTGGAGTCGAAGGCGAGATCGGTCAGCCGCAGGCTGGAAATCTCCGACGAAATCCGCAGGCCATCCTCGTTGCGTTGATAGGTCGCGATCACCGCCCCGATCCGGCGCTGCACGTTCGCGGAGTCCGCCTTGAGATCGAACACGGCGCGATCGGAGATCGCCTTTTGCAGATAGGGGACAGCGGCGCGGGCCGCTTCGCCGAGCAGGCCGAACGCCGCCTCGGATTCGACCGCGAGTTGCATGTCGGACAGCCGCAACGTCTGATCCTCCTGGTTGAGCACCGGGCGGCCCCAGATGTGCAGCGTGGCTTCGCCGCCGAAGCCGAACCAGCTCTTCTCTTTCGCGTCGACCAGCATCGACACCAGCAGCCGGTCGCCGCTGGCGGCGACCTTGACGCGCTTGACTGTAATGGCGGCATTGCCGCTGCCGTTTTCCGGAAAGGTGCGCCCGACGAATTGTGGCTCGATGACGCGATCGAGCTCCTGGAACGGAATATCGATCGGCACCGCCACCTTCACGCCGGTGCTGTTGGGCGCGACCATCTCCAGCGCCGCCGGGAACGGGCACTCCGGCTTGGTGGGCGCGGTGGTGATCCGGCTTTCCGCGACGATGCCGAGCGTCAGCGCCACGGTGGCGGCGTCGATCTGCGGCTGAGCCGCGAGCGCCTTGGTCGGACGCAGTTCGAGCCAGAAGCCGTTCGGCACGCCGGCGCCCTGCAACGGAATCGAGCGGCAGATCCGGGCCCATTCGCGTCGCGCGCTGCGCTCGAGCGCACCGTCGTTGCGGATGGTCTGCTGCAACTGGCTGACTTGGTCGTTGACCGCCTTGTCGATCACCGGCTTGACCTGCGCCGGCACGTTGATGCGCGCGCCGCCGATCGCGACGTTGGAGTCGGACAGGATCACCTGCGCGCTGAGATTCGGATCGACATGCCAGTCCGGCAGCACCTTCGGCTTCGCCGTGATCGCGATCGTACCCTTGATCTCGCCATTGGCGCTGAACGACTTGATATTGACGCCGACCTGCTTGGCGACCTTGTCGCCGAACAGCTTGCCGAGCGCATCGCCGACCTGCCCCTGCGCGCTGGTCGAGAGCGAGCCCTTGGCGGACAGCGTGCCGGTCAGTGGCGCGGTCACCGAGACCTGCTCGGATGCGCCCCTCACGGCAACGGCGCCGCGCGCCACGGTCCAGTTGATGTCGGCGTTCTGCACCAGCTGCGGCATCGGGTTGTCGGCCTTGCCGGCGAAATTGCGCGGCGCTGTCCGATCGACCAGATCGCGGATCGCGGTCAGCGGAATCGACACCGGCACCACCACCGAGGACGGACGGATCGCCGGAAGCGGGGCGAGCGCCTGCAGCGTCGGCGGGCTGAGCGCACGGGGCGACAACCAGTCGAACGCCTTCAGCGTCACGACGAATGAAATCACGACGATCGCCAACGCGATCAGGACAGGCTTGAAACGCATCAATTCCCCGGTTCAAACGAGCCGGACCATACAGGCGCCCGCCATGAGGCGCCAGCAGCGCGGCGGTTCGGACCAAGAGACGCCCATGAAATTGTGGTAACCTTGCCATTCGGCATCGCCGCTGTGTCGCACGGGCCACGCCGGCAACGGCCGGAAAAGCAGAATGGCGCGGTCACCCGCGCCATTTCCAATCGGATCTTTCGCCGGCTGCTAACCGCGGCGGCCGCTGCTGTTGTCGGCGCGGCGGCTGTCCGGCAACACGATCACCTTGGCGCCGACGCTGACCCGCGAATACAGGTCGCTCACATCCTCATTGGTCAGCCGGATGCAGCCGGATGAGACATGCGTCCCGATCGTCGATGGCGCGTTGGTGCCGTGGATGCGGTAGATCGTGCCGCCGAGATACATCGCGCGGGCGCCGAGCGGGTTGCCGGGGCCGCCGGCCATGTGGCGCGGCAGATAAGGCTGGCGCGCGATCATCTCCGGCGGCGGGGTCCAGTCCGGCCATTCCGCCTTCTTGGTGATCGATTGCGTGCCCGACCAGGTGAAGCCGTCGCGGCCGACGCCGATGCCGTAGCGGATCGCCCGGCCGCCGCCGAGGACGTAATAGAGATGGGTGTTCGGCGTATCGATGATGATCGTGCCCGGCGCCTCATGGGTGGCGTAACTGACGGTCTGGCGCTTCAGCCGGGCCGGCAGTTCGGCGGGCGCAGCGTCTTCGTCCCTCTGCGGCAGGGCCTGGACCTGCGGCACGAACGGCGCCGGCTGCAGCGCGGCCGGCTGCGGCAGCAGCGGCAAAAACGGGAAGGGAAGCGGCTGGGTCGCCTCGGCCGCGCCGGAGAATGCGACCGCGCCGATCGCCAAGGCGGCGATCGCTGCGGCACGGCGAGAGAGCCTGAAATGGGTCATGGTCGGTCCCCTGTTTGAACGCCCTGTTGTGTTCGCCAGCGCCTGTTCGGCGACTTGTTGGCGTTATCAGTACCTTGGGATCCGTTTCAGGACGTTTTCGTCGATCCTCGAATTTGGTTTCGTCGCGGTAGGGATTTGTTTCGCCTGCGGTCTCCCTGCACCGATTTGTTAACGCTGCCCGCCGCTCGTTTGATCGGGCTCAATTCGGTTTCCCGGCCCGCTCGATAAGCCGAAGCCCCCGCGTGGTGCGGGTCGGGGGAGGATGTGTGACATGGCGACAGTGAAGTTCTACGGCAATGAAACGGTGCCGCTCGAGATGCACAAGGTGCGGATCGTGCAGAAGCTCAGCCTGCCGCCGGTCGAGCGCCGCCTCGAGAAGATCACCGAAGCCGGCAACAACACCTTCCTGCTGAAGAACGACGACGTCTTCCTCGACATGCTCACCGACTCCGGCGTCAACGCGATGAGCGACCGCCAGCAGGCGGCGATGCTGATCGCCGACGATTCCTATGCCGGCAGCGCGACCTATACCCGCCTCGAGGACAAGCTGCGCGAAATCTTCGGGATGCACTACTTCCTGCCGACGCATCAGGGCCGGGCCTGCGAGCACATCCTCGCCAAGGTGCTGGTGTCGCCCGGCAAAGTGGTGCCGATGAACTATCACTTCACCACCACCAAGGCGCACATCACGCTGCAGGGCGGTACGGTCGAAGAACTGGTGACCGACGCCGGCCTCGAAGTGGTCAGCGTCAACCCGTTCAAAGGCAATATGGACATCGCCAAGCTGCGCGCGGTGATCGAGAAGCACGGCGCCGACAAGATCGCGTTCGTCCGGATGGAGAGCGGCACCAATCTGATCGGCGGCCAGCCGTTCTCGCTGGCCAACCTCGCCGACGTCAGCAACGTCTGCAAGGAGCACGGCATTCCGCTGGTGCTCGACGCCAGCCTTTTGGCCGACAACCTCTACTTCAACAAGACCCGTGAGGATCACTGCAAGGCGCTGTCGATCCGCGAGATCACCCGCCGTACCGCCGACCTCTGCGATATCATTTACTTCTCCGCGCGAAAACTCGGCTGCGCCCGCGGTGGCGGCATCTGTATTCGCGACCAGGCGACCTATCAGAAGATGCGGCCGCTGGTGCCGCTGTATGAGGGCTTCCTCACCTATGGCGGCATGTCGGTGCGCGAGATGGAAGCGCTCACCGTCGGTCTGGACGAGACCATGGACGAGGAGATGATCAACCAGGGGCCGCAATTCATCGGCTACATGGTCGATCAGCTCACCGAGCGCGGCGTTCCGGTGATCACCCCGGCCGGCGGCCTCGGCTGCCACGTCGACGCCAAGCGCTTCGTCGACCACATCCCGCAGTCGCAATATCCGGCCGGTGCACTGGCCGCGGCGCTGTATATCGCCTCGGGCATCCGCGGCATGGAACGCGGCACGCTGTCGGAACAGCGCGAGCCGGACGGCACCGAGATCTTCGCCAATATGGAGCTGGTGCGGCTGGCGCTGCCGCGCCGCGTGTTCACGCTGTCGCAGGTCAAATACGCGGTCGACCGCATCGCCTGGCTGTACGACAACCGCAAGCTGATCGGCGGCCTGACCTTCGTCGAGGAGCCGGAAGTGCTGCGGTTCTTCTACGGGCTGCTGAAGCCGGTGTCGGACTGGCAGAACAAGCTGGTGGCCAAGTTCCGCGAGGACTTCGGCGACAGCCTGTAAGGGCTGGCGATTTCAACATCGGGCGCCGGGATTTGTGTCCGGCGCCCGCGCGAATGATTTCGGCGATCTGTCAGCCGCAGCAGCGCGACGCTGGCTTGGTCGCGCGGACGAAGGCGCTGAAGAACTTGCCGTCGATCTGCGGCGCGACCGCGTCGACGTCGATGCCCTTGCCGGTGAGGAACTCGCGGGCATCCTCGACCTGGTAGATCCGGGTCGGCTCGATCGAGACGGCGTCGAAGCCGGCCGCTGTGAGCTTTGCCGCGTAGTCCTTCTCGTCCAGCGCGCCGGCGAGGCAGCCGACCCAGAGCAGGATGTCGCTGCGCAGCGCCTCCGGAATCTCGCCGCGCGTCACCACGTCGGAGACGGCGAAGCGTCCGCCGGGCTTCAATACACGGAAGGCCTCGCGCAGCACGCGGTCCTTGTCGCCGGACAGGTTGATCACGCAGTTCGAGATGATCACGTCGACGGAATTGTCCGGAAGCGGGATTTGTTCGATCTGGCCTTTGAGAAACTCGACGTTCTCTGCGCCGGCCTTGCGCTGGTTCTCGCGCGCCAGCGCCAGCATCTCGTCGGTCATGTCGAGGCCGTAGGCCCTGCCGGTCGGGCCGACCCGGCGCGCCGACAGCAGCACGTCGATGCCGCCGCCGGAGCCGAGATCAAGCACGGTCTCGCCCGGTTTCAGCTCCGCCAGCGCGGTGGGATTGCCGCAGCCGAGCGAGGCCAGCATCGCTTCGGCGGGCAGTCCCTCGGCCTCCGCAGCGTCGTAGAGATTGCTGGTGATCGGACTGACATTGTCGAGGGCAGGGGCGCCGCAGCACGATCCGGCGCGGGTGGCGGCCGCGGCATATTTCTCGCGGACGATTTCGGTAATCTCGGTGGTCGGCATCAGAGGTCTCCTCTCGGTTGACTTTGCAAGACGACGAACTGCGGCGGTCTTTATTTCGATATAACTAGAAATATCAAATAAATGCGCCCGAGAAATTCAGGCGGCCGACTTGGTATCCTTCAGTTCGACAGCGTCGGCGCAGCATTCCGCCACCATGAAGTCCATCAGGCCGCGCATCACGTCGTAATTCGCGTGACAGTTCAGTGTCGTTGCGTCGCGCACCTGGCGGATCAGTCCAGCGGAAACCAGCGTCTTCAGATGATGCGACAACGTCGAGGGCGCTATTTTGAGCCGCTCCTGCAGCCGGCCGACCGGCGTTCCGGCCTCACCGGCGCGCACCAGCGTCCGGTAGATCTTGAGCCTGGTCGGGTTGCCCAGCGCTTCGAATTTCTTGGCGACGTCATCGATCTTCATCGCGCGAAACTGCTCTCGAACCCGACGTCCGTCAAACTATATTTCTAGCATCATCGAAATAAAAACCGCGGCGAATGCTTGACTCCGGATATAATATCGATAAGTCTGGATATATGGAATCAGAAGAAGCAATCCTGGCCCTCGGGGCGCTGGCGCAATCAACGCGGCTGGAGGCGTTTCGGCTGCTGGCGGCCAACGAGCCGGAGGGGCTTGCGGCCGGCGCGATCGCCGAGGCGCTGGCGGTGCCGCAGAACACGATGTCGTCGCATCTGGCGATCCTCGCTCGCGCCGGACTTATCAACGCGCAGCGGCGCAGCCGCTCGATCGTCTATCGCGCCGACCTGAAACGGTTTCAGGAGGTCACGCTGTTTCTGATCAAGGATTGCTGCGGCGGCCGCCCCGAATTGTGCGCGCCGCTGATTGCCGATCTTCAGCCGTGCTGTTCGCCGAAGGAAAGCGCCGATGTCTGACCGCATCTTCAATGTGCTGTTTCTCTGCACAGGCAACACCGCCCGATCGATCCTCGCCGAAAGCATCCTGCGCAAGGATGGCGCTGGCCGATTCAACGCCTTCTCGGCCGGCAGCCAGCCTAAGGGCACGGTCAATCCGCTCGCGCTGAAAGTCCTTGCGGACAGCAACTACCCGACCGACCAGCTTCGCTCGAAGAGTTGGCTCGAATTCGCCGCCCCGGATGCCCCGGTGATGGATTTCGTGTTCACCGTCTGTGACAACGCCGCCGGCGAAGCCTGCCCGTTATGGCCCGGTCAGCCGATGACGGCGCATTGGGGTATCGACGATCCTGCGGCCGTTGAAGGCAGCGACATCGAGAAGGAGCGCGCCTTCGTGCAGGCGTTCCGCTTCATGAAAAACCGGATCTCCGTCTTTACGGCGTTGCCGATCAAGCGGCTCGACGGCGTTGCGCTGGGCGCGAAGCTGCGCGAGATCGGTCACTCGGCAGGCGCCAGCAGCGGCCGTCCGGAGGTGGCGTGATGGACGTCGTCATCTATCACAACCCCGCTTGCGGCACCTCGCGCAACACGCTCGGCCTGATCCGCAATGCCGGGATCGAGCCGCATGTGATCGAGTATCTGAAATCCCCGCCGAGCCGGGCGCTGCTCGCGCAACTGATCGCGCGCGCAGGGCTGACGCCGCGCGCAGTCCTGCGCGAAAAGGGCACGCCCTATGCGGAGCTGAAGCTCGACGACCCATCGCTCGGCGATGACGACCTGCTCGACGCGATGATCGCGCATCCGATCCTGATCAACCGGCCGCTGGTGGTGACGCCGAAGGGCGTGCGGCTGTGCCGTCCGTCCGAACACGTGCTCGATCTGCTGCCGCCGCAGCAGGGGGAATTCTTCAAGGAGGACGGCGAGCTGGTGATCGACGCCAACGGCCGCCGTGTCGCGACGGTGTGATGAATTTTGTGGTGAGGGCAGAGCGCAGCAACGATCCACAACGTCATCGTCCGGCTTGACCGGGCGACCCATTATTCCAGAGCGCTCCAATCGAATGCAGGCGCTCTGGAATACTGGATCCCCGCTTTTGCGGGGATGACGGCGGTTTTCCATGATTGTCGCTTCGCTGCGACGAAGTAACCAAGACGAGGCCGCCATGTCCACCTTCGAACGCTATCTGACGCTGTGGGTCGCGCTGTGCATCGCGGCCGGCATTGCGCTCGGCCATGTCGTGCCCGGCCTGTTCCACGCCGTTGGCGCAGCCGAGGTCGCCAAGGTCAATCTGCCGGTCGCGGCGCTGATCTGGCTGATGATCATCCCGATGCTGGTGAAGATCGATTTCGCCGCGCTGGGGCAGGTGCGCGAGCATTGGCGCGGCATCGGCGTGACGCTGTTCATCAACTGGGCGGTGAAGCCGTTCTCGATGGCGGCGCTGGCCTGGCTGTTCGTCGGCTATCTGTTCAGGCCGTATCTGCCGGCCGATCAGATCAACTCCTACATCGCCGGGCTGATCATCCTCGCCGCGGCGCCGTGCACGGCGATGGTGTTCGTGTGGTCGAACCTGACCAAAGGCGAACCGCATTTCACCCTGAGCCAGGTGGCGCTCAACGACACCATCATGGTGTTCGCGTTCGCGCCGATCGTCGGCCTGCTGCTCGGGCTGTCGGCGATCACCGTGCCGTGGGACACGCTGGTGCTGTCAGTGGTGCTGTACATCGTGGTGCCGGTGGTGATCGCGCAAGCGTTGCGGTGGCGCGTGCTGGCGAGCGGTGGCGAGGCGGCGTTGCAGCGGTTGCTCGGCCGGCTGCAGCCGCTGTCGCTGCTCGCCTTGCTGGCGACGCTGGTGCTGCTGTTCGGCTTTCAGGGCGAGCAGATCATCCGGCAGCCGGTGGTGATCGCGCTGCTCGCGGTGCCGATCCTGATCCAGGTCTATTTCAACGCCGGTCTCGCGTATCTGCTCAACAGGGTCAGCGGCGAGCAGCATTGCGTCGCCGGACCCTCGGCGCTGATCGGCGCCAGCAACTTCTTCGAACTTGCAGTCGCCGCCGCGATCAGCCTGTTCGGCTTCGAATCCGGCGCCGCGCTCGCCACAGTGGTCGGCGTGCTGATCGAGGTGCCGGTGATGCTGACGGTGGTGTGGATCGTCAACCGCTCGAAGGGGTGGTACGAAGATCAGCCGAACGTGACGCGCGAGGCTTAGGCCTCCAGCCAACTGGCGATGTCGTCGGCCTTCGGCAGGCCACCGGCATGGACCAGTCTGCCGTCGATGACAATGCCCGGGGTCGACATCACGCCGTAGCCCGCAATCACCGCGTAGTCGGTCACCTTCTCGACGCTGACCGCGATGCCGAGCTTGTCGGCGGCCTGCTGGATCATCTCCGCGGTGGTCCCGCAGCGGGCGCAACCGGGGCCGAGCACTTTGACCTCTCTCATGGTAATCTCCGATCTTAGTAATTGTTGAAGTATGATCTGTTCCGAAAGCCGGTCTCCAGGTTCCGGGTTCATGCTCTAGAACAGGACATTGAACAGGAAGCCGACGGCGACGATGCCCGACGCGACGACCGCGACGAACACTGCGATCAACCGCAGCGTCAGCACCTTGCGCAGGATGATCAGTTCCGGCAGGGACAACGCCGTCACCGACATCATGAAGGCCAGCACGGTGCCGAGCGCAGCACCCTTGCCGAGCAGGGCCTCGACCACCGGAATGATGCCGGCGGCGTTGGAATACATGGGGATGCCGATCAGCACCGCCGCCGGCACCGACCACCATGCGTCGCGGCCCATGAGCGAGGCCAGCAGTTCGGCGGGCGCATAGCCGTGGATAAAGGCGCCGGCCGCGATGCCGGCGATCATCCACGGCCAGACCTTGCCGACGATGTCGCGCACGGCGTCGAGGCCGGCCTGCAGTCGATCGACGATCGACGAATGCTCGGTCGGCAGCACGACGGCGCCGGAGCGGATGTCGCGGACCCAGCCTTCGAGCCACGGCTCGAGATGCAAACGGCCGATCGACCAGCCGGCGACGATCGCGACCGCGAGGCCGAACAGCAGATAGGTCAGCGCCACCTCCCAGCCGAGCAGCCCGAACAGCAGGCCGAGCGCAACCTCGTTGACCATCGGCGCCGAGATCAGAAACGAGAAGGTGACGCCGAGTGGCACGCCGGCGCTGATCATGCCGATGAACAGCGGCACCGCCGAGCAGGAGCAGAACGGCGTGACAATGCCGAGGCCAGCCGCCAGCACGTTGCCGATGCCTTCGCGCCTGCCGGCGAGCAAGGCGCGGGTCTTTTCGGCGGAGAAGAAGCTGCGCACCACGCCCATCGCGAACACGATCAGCGTCAGCAGCAGCAACACTTTCGGCGTGTCGTAGGCGAAGAACCGCAGCGCTGCCCCGAGCGGGCTGGACGGCTCGACCGGCAGCAGGCCAACCAGCCAATCGGCCAGGGCGGGCAACTGGCTGTAGACCAAGCCCCAGGCAATTAGCGCCAGTCCTGTGAGTGCGACCCACAAGGCTGGTGACGGACGGCGAGGTTGTGGTGCGATGACGGTGTTGAAGCTCATGCTGCCCGCCGTTCGCGGCTTTGCGGCAGCGCCAGCGCCGCATCGACCAGACTGACGATCTCGCGCGGCAGATCCGGCGCACGGCGATAGCGCACCCATTGCGCGTCGCGGCGGTCAACGACGAGGCCGGCCATTTTCAGCACTGCCATGTGCCGCGACATCCGCGACTGCGTCACGCCGAGCGACCGCATCAGTTCGCAGACACAGTGCTCGCGGCCGTCCCAGACCAGCCGCAGTGCCGCGAGCCTCGTCGGCTCGGCCAGGGCACTCAGGATCGAGATCGCATCCATGTCAGTCATCCGTTCTGCTGCATATGCGGATAAGCGCATCAATGCGCGTGAGCGGGAGGGCGCTCAATCCGACTTTGGGCTGAGAACGGCGCGAACTTGCACGCGCGCCAGACGTCAAGCCCGGGGCGTGTGATCGGTCGGTCGTGAACGGACGCGGGCGGTCTGCGCTAGCGCAGCGTCAGTCCGGTCGCCGCTTCGAGCTCGGCGATCGCCTGATCGGCGCTGGCCACCTTGATGGTGGTCATGCCCATCTCGCGCGCGGGCTTCAGATTGACGCCGAGGTCGTCGAGATAGACGCAGTTGTTCGGGGCGACGCCGAGCGCGTCGGTCATCATTTGGTAGATCTTGGGGTCGGGCTTGCGCAGTCCGATCTTCGCAGATTCGATGACGTGATCGAACAGCGCCATCACCTCGGCGACGTACAGGGTGCGGCCCGATGCCGAGCCGATGGCGTTGGCGGGCAGATTATTGGTGATGCAGCCGGTCTTGAAATTCTCGCCGACGATCCGCAGCGCCTCGACCATCTCCGGTCGCAATTCGCCGTACAGCAGGGGCAGCACGTCCTTGCCGCGAACCTCGGCGCCCAGCGCCAGCGATTCCGCCGCAAACAGCGCATCGAAGGTGTCGAGATCGACTTCAGTGCGTTCGAACTTCGCCCAGGCGTTCTCGAAATGATTGGTCGCGTTGGTGCGGCGGATGATGTCGGCCGGCAGCCCGCGCTCGCTCTCGAACCGTGCGAACGCCTCGAACGGCGAGGAGGTGAGCACCCCGCCGAAATCCCAGATCACCGCCTCGACCATCCTGTTCCGTCCTCCCGCTGTTGATTGGAGGTACGGCTAACATGCGGCCGCGGCCGCGGCCAGTCCGGTCGGCGCGGCTTCGGCGTGGATCGCTTTCAGGAGAGTGTCGCGTAGCCATTTGTGGCCGGAGTCGTCGGTGTTCCGCTCGTGCCAGATCATGTGATAGTCCTGCGGCGAGATCGGGACCGGCGACTCGTGGATCTGGAGATTGAACTTCGGCGCCATCAGTTCGGCGAAACGTCGCGGCATCACTGCGATCAGGTCGGTGCTGCCGACGATGCCGGGCATCGACCATACCTTGTTCACCATATAGGCGATCCGCCGGTTGCCGCCGCGCGTGGTGATGTCGCGATCGATATTGGTGTGGCCGCGCAATTCCGGAATCAGCGCGACCTGGTCGAGCGACAGGAAAGTCTTGACGTCCAGCCTGGCGCTGATCCCGGGATGATCGCGCCGCGCGACGATGATGTGGTCGCAGGGGCAGATGGTCTTGAATACCAGCCCCGGCGCGCTCACCGGAAAGGTGTAGCAGGCGAGATCAAGCGTGCCGGCGATGATGTCGTCGGTGACGTTGGCGTTCCAGGGCGGTCGGGATTCGATCGCCACCTGGGGCGCGTGCGCGGTGATCTCGCGCATCAGCGTCGGCATCAGCATTGCTTCCAGGGGATCGACGATGACGATCCGGAACGTGCGCTTGTAGGAGGCGAGGTCGAGGCTGCGGTCACCGTCGAATTGCTGGCGGATCAGCCGCAGCGCCTCGCGCACCGGGTCGATCATCTGCTGCGAGCGCAGCGTCGGCTTGACCCCGCGGCCGGCGCGCACGAACAGCGGATCGTCGAAATGCTCGCGCAGCCGCGTCAGCGCGTTCGAAACGGCCGGCTGGCTGAGCGCCAACTGCCTGGCGGCGTGACTGATATTGCCGGTGGAGTACACCGCATCGAACACGATCAGCAGATTGAGATCGACATTGCGCAGGTTGATCGTCGCCATCGGCCCCCTTCAGTCCCCAAGAAGCATTGCAGTGCAGCGCGCCGTTCAGACATTCGCGCGGCTGATAGATAGATGAGCCGAAACCGCGCTGGCCACGGCGAATCGTCGCAGTCGACCAGCAACCATCGGCGTGCCGCCGCGGCTGCAATCATTCACCGTCGCTATGGTGGGCATTCAAAGACACAATTTCTCATCACCTTGCACCTCTCTTAGTGTTTCCCCGTGGGGCGGGGCAGACTCGCACGCGGCAGCGCCGCACGCGGCTGAACTTTACGCCATCAATAAATGCAAAACCCGGCCGGCGCGCCCGCGTGCGTCGGAACGGCGACGCTTTGGGGAGACGCGACGATGGACGTGCCGACGGTGATGGGTGGCGAGATTGCGAAGGGCAGGGTGCGGATCGCGTCCGTCGCCGCTACACGGATCAAGCAATTGCTGCTGTCGACCGCGCTGGCCGGCATCGTGGTCTATCCGCAGGCGTTGCTGGCGCAATCCTGGAATGGCGCCGTCGACGCCGACTTTTCCAACGGCGCCAACTGGAGCACCGGCGTCGCGCCGACCGCGGCCGACGTTTCGACGATCGCCGCCACGCCGACCGCCCCGGTGGTGGCCGCGACCACGGCGAATGCCGGGCAGATTACGATGTCAGGCGCTACCCTCGGCATCAATGCCGGCGCGACACTGGTCCTCAACACCCTGACCCTCACGGGCGCGTCCAGCGTGACCGGGGCGGGCGCCATCGCGACAAATCTGCTGCATCTGGACTCCGGCTCGGTCGGGACCGATATCGCGCTTGGGACCCTCGCGACCATGGGGGGCGGCACCATCGGCGGCGCGATCAGCGGCGCAGGTCAGTTGCTCGTCTCAAGCGGCTTCAACTACCTCACCGGCGCCAACACCTTCAGCGGCGGCACCGACGTCAATACCAACGCGTTCCTGACGATCGGCGACAGCGGCACCAGCGGCTCGATCACCGGCGACGTGCTGAACAACGGCAACCTCACCTTCACCCGCTCCGATACGACGAGCTATGGCGGCGTGATTTCCGGCATCGGCGTGGTCAACAAGAACGGCGCCGGCACGCTGATGCTGTCCGGCGCCAACACCTACAGCGGCGCAACGCGGATCCTGAACGGCACGCTGCAGACCTCCGCCAACAACGTCCTCAGCAGCGCTTCGGCGCTGACGATTTCCGCCGGGGCCACGCTCGAGCTCGGCAACACGCAACAGACTGTGGCGTCGCTGGCCGGCGCCGGCACGATAAATGTCGGTGCGTCGAGCAATGGCTTTACATTCGGAGCCGACAACTCATCAACCAGCTTCTCCGGGACCGTCACAGGCGGTTTCATGCGGTTTTACAAGGAAGGCACCGGCACCTTCAGCTTCAGCGGCACCGGCCCGACCAGTGGCGCTATGCAAGTCGATGGAGGCACGCTGGCTTTGGCCGGCGCGGCCGACTTCAGCGGTGCAAGCGTCAACTTGCAGGCCAATACGACGCTGGACATTTCCGGGGCCAACGCCGGCATCTCGATCAAGGGCTTGCAAGGGGGGCTGAGCAGCACGGCGGTCCATCTCGGCAGCCGAACATTGACGGTCCAGCGCACCGACTTTGCCTTCGGAAACAACTTCAGCGGCGTCATCGACGGCAGCGGCGGCCTGACCGTCGGGCAAAATTCGACTTTGAACTTGTTCGGCGTCAACACCTATACCGGCCCGACCACGCTCAGCTCGGCGTCGGCGACCCTCGACCTCAGACATGTCAGCGCCATCGCCGCCTCCAGCGAGGTCGATCTCGCGGCCAGCGGCGCCACGCTGGGGATCTCCAATGCGGGCGGAGACGCCACCATCCAATCGCTGCGCGGCGTCGCCGGCAGCATCCTCACATTGCGCAACAACAATCTGGTGATCACCAACGCGGCGTCGGATTTCGCCGGCATCATCAAGCCGGTCTTCGGCGCGCCGACCGGCGGTGTCATCCTCAATGGCGGCCACCAGACGCTGTCGGGCATCAACACCTATCTGGGCGCCACCACGGTCAATGCCGGCACGCTCTCGGTCAACGGCTCGATCGCAACCTCGGCGCTGACCACCGTCAATGCCGGCGGCACGCTCGGCGGCGCCGGCACCGTCGGCAACACCTCGATCAACGGCGGCGCGCTGGCGCCGGGCAATTCGATCGGGACGCTGAACGTGAGCGGCAATCTCGTCTTCACCGCGGCCTCGAGCTACATGGTCGAATTCTCGCCGACCACCGCCGACCGCACCAACGTCACCGGCACCGCGACGCTCGGGGGCGCCACGGTGAACGCGATCTTCGCCAGCGGCAGCTATGTGGAGCGGCAGTACACCATCCTCAACGCCACCGGCGGCATCGTCGGCACGTTCGGATCGGTGGTGAACAGCAACCTGCCGTCGGGCTTCAAGTCCAGCCTCGGCTACGATGCCAACAATGCCTATCTCAATCTGGTGCTCGACTTCACGCCGACGCCCCCGGCGCCGCCGACACCCACGCCGCCGGTGTCGCCGCTGGCGATCAACAGCGGCCTCAACGGCAACCAGACCCAGGTCGCCAACGCGCTGAGCGGCTACTTCGCGCGGACCGGCAGCATTCCGATCGTGTTCGGTGGTCTGACGCCGGCCGGGCTGAGCCTTGCGTCGGGCGAGACCCCGACCGGCGCGCAGCAGTCGACGTTCAACGCGATGAACCTGTTCATGGGCGTGCTGACTGATCCGTTCAGTAACGGCCGTGCGCCGGTGGATCAAACGCCGGGCGCGATGTCCTATGCGGCCGGCGGCGCGGACGCTCGCAGCAACTCTGCGCGCGACGCCCATGCGATGATGGCCAAAGCGGTCGCGAGGCCCTCTTTCGAACCGCGTTGGGTGACATGGGCCGCTGGCTTCGGCGGCGCGCAGACTACCGACGGCAACGCGACGCTCGGCAGCACCACCGCGACCAGCCGGCTCTACGGGATCGCAGCCGGCGCCGACTACTGGCTGTCGCCGCAGACCGTCGCCGGCTTCGCAATGGCGGGCGGCGCCACCAGTTTCGGCCTCGCTAACGGTCTGGGGTCCGGCCGGTCCGATCTGATCCAGGCTGGCGGCTTCGTGCGCCACAGCGTCGGTGCCGCCTATCTCACCGCCGCCGCGGCCTATGGCTGGCAGGACATCACCACCGAACGAAGCGTCGCGGTCGGCGGGATCAATCAGCTCCAAGGCCGCTTCAACGCCCATGCATTTTCCGGTCGGCTCGAAGCCGGCCATCGCTCTGTCGCGTCGGCGTTCGGCGGCATCGGTCTCACGCCCTATGCAGCCACGCAGGTCACGGCTTTCGAGCTGCCGGCCTATGCCGAGCAAATGCTGAGTGGCGCGAATGCCTTCGCGCTGAGCTACGCGTCGAAGACCGTCACCGCGACTCGCAGCGAGTTCGGCCTGCGCAGCGACAAGTCCTACGCCCTCAGCAATGCCCTGCTGACGCTGCGCGGCCGCGCCGCCTGGGCGCACGACTTCAACGTCGACCGTTCGATCGCAGCGACCTTCCAGGCGCTGCCGGGCGCAAGTTTCGTGGTCGACGGCGCCCGGCCGGCGCGCGACGCGGCGCTGACCACGGTGTCAGCGGAGATCGCGTGGCTGAACGGGCTCTCGCTCGCGGCCGCCTTCGAGGGCGAATTTTCAGACGTCACCCGCAGCTATGCCGGCAAGGGGACGCTGCGCTACATTTGGTGATGGTCGAGCCGCTGGATCGCACCGCTCAATGAACGGTCTTGCTGCTCTTCAGGAATGGGCGGCGGGCGGATTCGTGCTTTTCGTAGAGTTCGAGCCAGCGGCGGTCTTCTGGTCGGTACCAGTCGTTGTCGTTGACCGGCGGCGGGCCGCTCTTGCTGATGATTTCGTCCAGCCGGAAGAACTCGGCGGTCTCGTCCGATGTAAGGCCGATCAGCACTCTGTTGCCGGCGGAGTCGAGTTCGTAGTCGTCGTCCTTGATCATGCCGCCAATTGACCATCGCGGCCGGAACGGTCAACGAAATTGCCGGCTTAACCTAACCGATCAACCTTACCGGGCGCGCTTATGTCGGATTGTGTGAATAGCAGTCTGCCTGATTAGTAAGTTAAGACAATGTTTTAACTATCGACGTAAACGACTTCCGAGTCTTCATTCTTGGCAGCGATCGGCGATGCCAGAGGCGGGGAGCCTTCAATGCTGAAATCGATTTCGGCGCGGATGATCGTCGCGATCATTCTTGTGGCCATTGGGTCGTGCGCCATGCTGGCTGGCTTCAGCTTTTGGCGGCAACAGGCGACGATCGACGTCGCGCTGGAACGCGAACTACGTTCCGACTATGCCAATCTCATCGGCGCGCTCGAGGCGGAGACCCGCACGACGCTGGCTGTCAGCGAAACCATCGCGGCCATGCAGGCGGTGAAGGAGGTCGTCCGTGCCGGCGATCGCAATGCCGTATTGAAGATATTGAAGGAAGCTCACTCCAAACTTGCTGCACGCGGCCTCGATTTGGTCACCGTCCAGGTTCCGCCGGCAACGACGCTTATGCGTATCCACAAGCCGGATTCGTTCGGTGATAACGTCGCCGATCGCCGCAAGATGGTGGTCGATACGCTGTCATTGGCCAAGTCCCATGGCGGCATCGAGCCGGGTGCAGACAGCCTGACCGTGTTCGGCACCAGTCCGATCGTCGACGACAAGGGGCTGGTCGGCACCGTGGATGTCGGGACGCCGTTCGGAAAGAACTTCGTCGAGCGGATGAAGGCCAGGTTCCAGGTCGATGTCGCGATCCTGCAGCCGACCGCTGCTGGCGTGAAAGTGATTGCGTCATCGATGCCCGGCCTGACGCCGGATGTCGACGCGATCCGCCGCGCGATGGCGGGCGAATTGGTGATCCGCAAGAGCGAGGATGACGGCAAGACGACGGGCATGACCTTCGGTCAGATCAAGAAGTTCTCGGGCGAGCCGATCGCGGTGCTGCAGATCGTGCGCGACGCCACCGCCTATTCCGCGCTCACGACGGGCGCGCTGCAATGGCTTGGACTGGCGACGCTCGGCGCGGCGATGGCCGCAGCTGTGGTCGCGACCTGGCTCGGCCGCGGCATGGCGAAGCCGATCCGGGCGCTGGAAGGGGCGATGTCCGAGATCATCCAGGGCCGCCACGCCGTTCTGGTGCCGGGTTGCGACCGCCGTGACGAGGTCGGTTCGATGGCTCGCACCGTCGAACTGTTCAAGGAAAGCCTGATCGAAACCGAGCGTCTGCGGGCGGCGCAGGATCAGCAGCGCATCGCCCATGAAAACGAACGGCGCCAGACGATGCTGGAGCTCGCCGCGCGGTTCGAATCCAACGTCGGTGGCGTGGTCGAACTGGTCAGCTCGGCGGCAACGGAACTCCGCGGCACGGCGGATTCGATGGCCGGCACCGCGAAGGAATCCGAGCGGCGGATCATTGCGGCGACCGCCGCTTCGACGCAGGCGACTTCGAACGCGCAGGCGGTCGCCGCCGCGGTGGAGGAACTCGACGCTTCGATTGCCGAAATCGGCAAACATGTCGATCAGTCGGCCCACGTCGCGAGCGAGGCAGCCAACCAGGCGGGCCGCACCAATGCGGAGGTGAAGGGGCTCGCGGAAGCCGCGCAGAAGATCGGCGAGGTGGTGACGCTGATCAGCGACATTGCCGCGCAGACCAATCTGCTGGCGCTGAACGCCACCATCGAGGCGGCGCGGGCCGGTGAAGCCGGCCGCGGCTTCGCGGTGGTTGCCGCCGAGGTCAAGGCGCTGGCCGAACAGACATCGAAAGCGACCGAGGAAATATCTTCGCAGATCGGCTCGATCCAGTCTGCGACGCAAAGCTCGGCAACGGCGATCGAGGGCATCACCACCATCATCGGCCGCGTCAACGAAATCGCCACGGCAATCGCTAGCGCGGTGCGCGAACAGGGCACTGCGACGCGTGAGATCGCGCACAACGTCGCCGAGGCCGCCCGGTCCACCAGCGAAGTCTCGAGCAACATCGGCGGCGTTCACGATGCGGCGCGCGAGACCGGCGTGGCTGCCGGTCAGGTCGTCGAATCCGCGAGCGAATTGTCGCGCACCGGCGAAACACTGAAGACTCAGGTCGAGACGTTCTTGCGCGAAGTCCGCGCTGCCTGATCGCCGTTGTTCCACGTCGCGAGGCGTTTGGTCTCGCGACCGCGTGGTTAACTGGCGCTAAACCGATACCGTTCAATTCTCTTTAATCAGATTGATGGACTGTGCGTGCATGACGCGCGGAGTTCGTTTGTATCTCGTCGGCTCCTTCGTCCTTGTGTCGCTTGCTGGTTGCGGACGCGGATTGTTTCAGTCCGCCGAGCGTGAACCGTGGCGGACCGAGGCCGAGGTCGCTTGTCTGAAATCGGGTGTCCTCAAAGAGACCCCGGAACTGGTCCGGATCGATCCGATTTCCGGCCCGGGCGTTTGCGGCGCCGAATTTCCCTTGAAAGTGGCCGCGCTCGGCGAAGGCAGCGTGATCGGCTTTGCCGACGATTTGCGCCCGCCGGCTGCGATCGGCGGCCGCGCCAGCCAGCCCAACTGGCCGGGCGCGCAGCCATCCTATGCCGTGCCGGCGCGCAGCACTCCCAATCAGCAGGTGCAACCGCCGGCCTATGGCGCCTCCGCGCGCTCGGGCTACGGCGCGCCGAACGATGGCTATCGCGGCGGCAACGGCCCGGTGTCGCTGACTGCGCCGGGTGTGGCGCCGGCCGGCCAGGACATCGATCTGCCGGCCGATCGTCCGCCCGCGGAGAACGTCACCGGCTATTCGCGCGATCCGAACGACACGCGGGCGCCGGCTGGCCGCTATCCGGACGATGTCCAGCGACCGCTGCCACGCCTCGGTCCGGCGCAAGGCAATATCACCGGTTCGGTCGGCCCGGTCGCGATCAAGCCGACCGCGACACTGGCGTGCCCGATCGTTTCGGCGCTGGATCGCTGGCTCGCGGAGTCCGTGCAGCCATCGGCGATGCGCTGGTTCGGCGTGCGCGTCGCCGAGATCAAGCAGATTTCTGCGTATTCGTGCCGCGGCATGAACGGCAATCCGAACGCGCATATTTCCGAGCACGCCTTCGGCAACGCGCTCGACATCTCGGCCTTCGTGCTGGCCGACGGCCGTCGCGTCACGATCAAGGGCGGCTGGAAGGGCTTGCCGGAAGAGCAGGCGTTCCTGCGCGACGTGCAGAATTCGGCGTGCCAGGTGTTCAACACGGTGCTGGCGCCGGGCTCGAATATCTATCACTACGATCACATTCACGTCGATCTGATGCGGCGGCGCAGCGCGCGCAGTATCTGCAAGCCGGCGGCGGTGTCGGGCGAGGAGGTCGCGGCGCGGCTGCAGCAGCGCAACCCCTACGCCAGCAACTGGTCTGGCGTGACCGGCTCAATCGGCCGCAACGCGGCCCGGTCGAAAGTGGTCGACCGCGAGGAAGCCGAAGACGATTAGTTCAGGCTGACTTATCTTCGAATCGTCGTCCCGCTCGCGTCAGCTCGGCCTGGCGTCGTCCGGCTTGGCGCGATAGGCGGCGAGGAACATTCGCGTGGCGCTGTCCACCACCTCGGCGATGCGCTCGGAGGAGGGTGTTTCCGTCATTTGAAAAATGAACGGCAGAAACAGCGTCGCCTGGCACAATTTGGTAAACTGGGCCGCGGCGAGGTCGCAATTGTCGATGACCAGCGTGCCGGATTTCACCTGCTGGTCGAGATAGCGCGCGAACCGGCCGAGCGAGTTTGCGATCACCCGCTCGTAATAGCGTCGGCCGATGTCCGGCATCCGTTCGGCGATCGCCATCACCGTGCGGATCGCCGATGCCCCGCGCGGGTTGCACAGCAATTTGATGTAGGCAGTGCCGAACACTTTGAGCGTGGTTTCGATGTCGCGCTCCGGCATGAAGTCGAACGACAGCATCCCCTGGGCGATGCTCTCCTGTTCGATGATCTCGCAGAACAGCGAATTCTTGTCGGTGAAGTAGACGTAGAGCGTCCCTTTGGAGACTCCCGCAGCGCGTGCGATCTCACCCATGCTGGCGCCGTCGAAGCCCTGTTCGAGGAACACCGTGCGCGCGCCCTTGATGATCTGACGGCGCTTGGCGCAGTCCTCATCGTGGCCTTGAACGGAGGTGGCGGCCTGGGTTTCAACCATTACTTCAGGATGTCCTCGGAATCGGTGCGACGGAAACGCCGCTGAAAGGGGCGATCTGCCAACAATTCATACGCAACCTTATCTTGACCGAACCGTTCGGTCAATGGTAGCTAAGAACCGGTCCTAGCGGCGCCGGGCCGGCGTGCGTATGAGTGAAGTGCAGGAGACAATGATGTCCGGACGCGATCAGGCTGCCCGAGTTCGTCGCGCCGGGCCGGACAGCGCGTCCGCCGAATCCGGCGCCGATGTCTCGCAGCCGCAAGCCCCGTCGCAGGCGGAGACGCTGCGCTCGTTGCTGGAGGATCCCGCGACGCTGAAGCTCGCCGATCCGCCGGAGCCGGAGCTGGACGACGAGATGGTCGCGCCGGTTGCGAAGCCCGCGCCGGCAGCAAGGAAGCCCGGCAAGAAAAGGCTGGTCCTGATCGGCGTCGGCATCGCGGCGCTGGCCGCGGCCGCGTATTACGGCATCGATTACATGCTGGTCGGCCGCTTCATGGTAGCGACCGACGATGCCTATGTGCGCGCCAACAACACCACGCTCGGCGCTCGCGTTGCCGGTCATATCGCCGCGATCCTGCCGCGTGACAACGCCGTCGTCAAAGCGGGCGACGTGGTGTTCAAGATCGATGACGGCGACTACAAGATCGCGGTCGACGCCGCCCGCGCCAGGATCGCCACCCAGCAGGCGACGATCGAACGGATCGGCCGGCAAGTCTCCGCGCTGCAGAGCGCCGTCGAGCAGGCGCAAGCGCAGCGCGACTCCGCCGAGGCCGCGGCCAAGCGCGCGGCGCTCGATTTCGATCGCCAGCAGGCGCTCAGCACAAAGGGGTTCGCTTCGCGCGCAACCTTCGAGGTGTCTCAAGCCGGCCGTGACCAGGGCGTCGCCTCGGTGGCCGCCGCCAAGGCCGCGTTCGATGCCGCGCGTGACAATGTCGAGGTCACCAAGGCGCAGCAGAACGAAGCACGCGCCCAGCTCGTCGAGCTGCAGAGTTCGCTCGCCAAGGCCGAGCGTGATCTCGACTTCACCAATGTCCGCGCGCCGGTCGAGGGCGTGTTCTCCAACCGGCTCGTCAATACGGGCGACTTCATTCAAGCCGGACAGCGGCTCGCCAACATCGTGCCGCTCGACGGGGTCTATGTCGACGCCAACTTCAAGGAAACCCAACTCGGCCGGCTGAAGCCCGGCCAGAAGGTCGACATTTCGGTCGACGCTTATTCCAGCCGCAAGATCGAGGGTACGGTCGACAGCCTGGCGCCCGCGGCCGGTCAGGTGTTCACGCTGCTGCCGCCCGATAACGCCACAGGCAACTTCACCAAGATCGTGCAGCGCGTGCCGGTGCGGATCCGCGTTCCGGCCGAGGTGGCGCGCGAGAATCTGCTGCGCGCCGGCATGTCGGTCTACGTCCGCGTCGATACCAAGCCGGCGAACTGACCGCCGCCGCGAGCCGAGGAGCGCCGATGTCGGCATCGACCACAGCGACAGGCGCGGCGACGCCCGAGGCGCCGTCGGAACACGTCCCAGTCAGTCGGCTGGTCGCGTTCCTGATCATGGTGTTCGGGATGTTCATGTCGATCCTGGACATCCAGATCGTCTCGGCGTCGCTGTCCGAGATTCAGGCGGGACTTTCCGCCAGCTCCAGCGAAGTCTCCTGGGTGCAGACCTCGTATCTAATCGCCGAAGTGATCGCGATCCCGTTGTCGGGCTTCCTGTCGCGCGCACTCGGCACCCGCAACCTGTTCGCGATCTCGGCGGCCGGCTTCACCTTCGCCAGCCTGATGTGCGGCTTCACGTCGACGATCACCGAGATGATCGTCTGGCGCGCGATCCAGGGCTTCCTCGGCGCCGGCATGATCCCGACCGTGTTCGCCTCGGCCTATACGGTGTTTCCGCGCAGCAAGTTCAATCTGGTCGGGCCGATCATCGGCCTGGTCGCGACGCTGGCGCCGACCATCGGTCCCACGGTCGGCGGCTACATCACCGACCTGATGTCGTGGCACTGGCTGTTCTTCATCAACATCGTGCCGGGCATCGGCATCACCATCGGCGTGCTGGCGCTGGTCGATTTCGACGAGCCGCATTACGAACTGCTCGATCATTTCGACTGGTGGGGGCTCGGCTTCATGGCCGGCTTCCTCGGTTCGCTCGAATACGTGCTCGAAGAAGGCCCGCGCAACGACTGGTTCAACGACGAGTCGATCCTGATTTTCGCGATCGTCTGCGTGGTTTCCGCGGTGGCATTCTTCTGGCGGGTGCTGACGGCACGCGAGCCGATCGTCGATATCCGCGCCTTCGCCAACCGCAACTTCGCGTTCGGCTGCATGTTCTCGTTCTGCGTCGGGATCGGGCTCTACGGGCTGACCTACATCTATCCGCGCTACCTCGCCGAAGTGCGCGGCTACAGCGCGCTGATGATCGGCGAGACGATGTTCGTCTCCGGCATCGCGATGTTCCTCACGGCGCCGCTGGTCGGCCGGCTGATGGCGCTGATCGATATGCGGATCCTGATCGCGATCGGCCTGCTGCTGTTCGCCGGCGGCACCTGGCAGATGACCTGGATCACCCGCGACTACGATTTTTACGAGCTGTTGTGGCCGCAGATCTTCCGCGGCGTCGGCATGATGATGGCGATGGTGCCGGTCAACACCATCTCGCTCGGCACGCTGCCCGCCGCGCGGGTGAAGAACGCGTCGGGCCTGTTCAATCTGACGCGCAATCTCGGCGGCGCGCTCGGCCTCGCGCTGATCAACACCGCGCTCGACGGCCGCACCGACTTTCACATCTCCCGACTGCACGACAAGGTCACCTGGGGCAACGCGCAGGCGGTCGATTTTCTCAATATGCTGACCCAGCGCTTCCAGGGCCTCGGTGACGCTTCGATGATGGCGCTGAAACAGTTCAACATGATCGTCCATCGCCAGGCGGTGACGATGAGCTTCGGCGACACCTTCTTTATACTGACGTTCTTCTATGTCGGGCTGAGCACGCTGGTGTTCCTGCTCGCCAAGCCGGCGAACCCGATGGTGGCGGCAGAGGGCGGGCATTGATCCGCGGAATTTCTGCGCTCGCGGCGTCCCGTACTAAAATTGCCGCAATTCTTATCCATCTACCGTTAGATCGTGATCATTCACGTGGGTTGCCGACAGGAATCGGGAGGATGTGCATGAAGAATATGTCGTCGCATATCGCGCTCCCGCATTCGCAGCCGATCCTTGGCGCCTTGACCGCACGTTAGGTCGGCGAGGGGTCGGATTCGAACATCCGATCGGGCGCAACACTTCCACTACCACCCGTTACTGATCGTGCCTGCGCGCGGCGTCGCCGTTGCGGGCCCTTGAATTGGAGCCGGCTTGCGCCTCGACGCAGCCGGATGATGCCATGACTCGTTCAACCGGCAAGAGCGCCGACGCGATCCGCGTCGTGCTGTCCTTCGTCTTCCGCCATTGGCGCAACCAGCCGGGTCGCATGGCCACGGTGGTCGCCGGCCTGCTGGGCGCCACCGTCGCCGACCTGTTCATGCCGCTGTTTTCCGGACATCTGGTTGACGCGGTCACTGCCGGCGCGTCCGATCCCGACGCGCGCCGCGCGGCGTTCACCGCGTTCGGCGCCATCGTGGCGCTCGGCCTGCTGGCGATGGTGTTGCGCCTCGTGGGGCTGCAGGCGATCGTGCCATTCACGCTGAACATGATGTCCGATGTCGCACGCGACGCGTTCGCGCGGGTGCAGCGCTTCTCCACCGACTGGCACGCCAACAGTTTCGCCGGCTCGACGGTGCGCAAGATCACCCGCGGGATGTGGGCATTCGATCTGCTCAACGACACGCTGCTGATGGCTTTGGCGCCGTCGCTCCTGGTGCTGGTCGGCTCGATGATCCTGCTCGGCCTGCACTGGCCCTTGCTCGGCGCAGTGATCGCGCTCGGCACTGTCGCCTATGTGACGATGACGGTGCTGTTCTCCACGCGCTACGTGGCTCCGGCTGCGCGGATCTCCAACGTCTGGGACACCAGGGTCGGCGGGACGCTGGCCGATGCGCTGACCTGCAACGCGGTGGTCAAGGCCTTCGGCGCCGAAACGCGTGAGGACACGCGGCTGGCAAGGGCCGTTGCACGCTGGCGGTCGCGGACGAGCCGCACCTGGTTCCGGTACAACTACACGAGCACGGCGCAGCTCACGATCCTGCTGATCATTCGCGCCGCCGTCGTCGGCAGCGCGCTGTGGCTGTGGCTGGACGGCCAAGCCTCGGCAGGTGACGTCACCTACGTGCTGACCAGCTACTTTATCATCCACGGTTACTTGCGTGATATCGGCATGCACATCAACAATATGCAGCGCTCGATCAACGACATGGAGGAATTGGTCGCGATTCACGACGCGCCGATCGGCATCGTCGACGCCGCCGGTGCGCAGCCGATCCGCGTGCATGGCGGGCGCATCGTGTTCGAGGACGTGACGTTCCTTTATGGCGGTCACGCCACGCCGCTGTACGATCGGCTCGCCGTGCAGATTGACGCCGGTGAGCGCGTCGGCCTGGTCGGCCGCTCCGGCTCGGGCAAAACCACCTTCGTCAAGCTGCTGCAGCGGCTCCATGACGTCACCGCCGGCCGTATCCTGATCGACGGACAGGACATCTCACTGGCCACCCAGCAATCGCTGCGCAGCCAGATCGCGATCGTGCAGCAGGAGCCGATCCTGTTTCACCGATCGCTGGCCGAGAACATCGCCTATGCCAGGCCCGACGCCAGCCTCGCGGAGGTCGAGCAGGCGGCGCGGCTGGCCAACGCCCATGATTTCATCATGCGGATGCCCGGCGGCTACGGCACGCTGGTCGGCGAGCGCGGGGTCAAGCTGTCCGGCGGCGAGCGGCAGCGGGTGGCGTTGGCGCGCGCATTTCTGGCCGACGCACCGATCCTGATTCTCGACGAGGCGACGTCCAGCCTCGACTCCGAATCCGAGATGCTGATCCAGCAGGCGATGGAGCGCCTGATGAAGGGCCGGACCGCGATCGTGATCGCGCATCGTCTGTCGACGGTGCGTAGCCTCGATCGCATTCTGGTGTTCGACCGCGGTGACATCGTCGAGCAGGGCACGCACGCGACGCTGGCGGCACGCCCGAACGGGCTCTATCGCGGGCTGTTCGAGCGCCAAGCGATGGAGAGCGGCCGGTTGTCTGCCGCGGAGTGAGGCGGTCTGATGCCTGGCAGAGAAAATGGCGAGGGGCCGGTGTAGGCGCCGGCCCCTCATTCATCTTGCCGCGTTTTCTCCACGTGAAGCAGAGAGCCGAAAACGCTTGACGGAATTAGTATCAGTCGGCCTGTAAGCCGGGTTCTGGAGGGCACCGGCTGCTTGCGCAGCCGATACGTGACGGCCATTCCTCTGGGACCATGTTTGCACATGGCCTCGAGCAACCTACCCGGACGGCGAGCCTGACATCGCCCTGCGGAGTTATCGCCCGAAAGCGAACTGTCCGCGATGCCGTCCCTATTCGGTTTTGCTCCCGGTGGGGTTTACCATGCCGTCTCCGTTGCCGGCGACGCGGTGCGCTCTTACCGCACCTTTTCACCCTTACTCGCCCCCACCCCGAGGGGAGGGGGAAGCGGTTCGTTCTCTGTGGCACTTTCCCTGGGGTCGCCCCCGCCGGACGTTATCCGGCACCGTATGTCGATGGAGCCCGGACTTTCCTCCCCGGCGGCCTTTCGGCGCTTGCCGGAGCGGCCGTCCGGCCGACTGACGCGACAGCCATGCGGGCTGGATGCTGCGGCGTCAAGGCGTAACGTCGGGTGATGCGTTGGGACGGGACCGGTTCAGGTCAGCGCAGCGGTGGCGCGGACGTCGATCGGCAGCTCGCCGAGCAAAGCGTGCAACGTCGCGAGCGTCGAGCCGTCGGCGACACCGTCGACCTTCTCCGGTCGGAAGTGACGCTGGAACGCTGAGACGACCTCGACGGTCGCCGGGTCGTACTTGCCGGTGGCGGCGATGCCATAGCCATAATCGGCCAGCGCCTGCTGCATCACCCGGATCTGTTCGCCCTCGGCGCCGAGCCTGAATCCGGCGCCGGCCTCGATCGGCGCCGGCTCGACCCAATGGCCGACGCCGGAGGCGGCGAGCGAGCGCCACGGAAATTTCTCGCCGGGGTCCTTCTTGCGCGACGGCGCGACATCGGAATGGCCGAGCACCCGATGCGGCGGCACGTTGCGGCGGATGATGATGCCGCGGCACAGCGTGATTACCGCGGCGATCTGCCGGAGCGGGTAGTCAGGGTAGCCCCAATCGTGCCCACGATTGATGATCTCGATGCCGATCGAGCAGGAGTTGATGTCGTCCTCGCCGGCCCATTTCGCGACGCCGGCATGCCAGGCGCGCTTGGATTCCGGCACGCATTGCAGAATCCGGCCGTCCTCGAGCACGACGTAATGCGCCGACACCTCGGTGCCCGCCTTGCACAACCGTGTCAGCGCGCCCTCGACATCGGGCATCCCGGTATAGTGCAGGACGATCATGTCGGGCCGGCGGGCCTTGTTGCGCTCGCCGAAATTCGGCGACGGAATCACGTCGGACACGACCGAGGAGTCAGGCATGAAGGTCTGCATGGCCACGATGCCCTTGGGCAGTGGGACGACACGTCGACGTTTCGACTCGTGACCCGCAGACGCGAGCGAACCTGACAGCATCAGACGATCCAAACCCGGCAGGAGAACGGCGACAGTGCGGGTGCGACGAGCCGCAGCGCCCGTTCACTATCCCGGTCATTACAATTGACCGCAACGCGCCTGTTTCATGATTTTGCCATTTTCTGTGGACTGTGGACGGGCCGCATCACTTCGATACCCGTGGCCAATCGCCTGTAGAGCAATTTGTCCGGCGATCCTGACCCTCGGTGTCAACGTTTTCTTAAGGCTAAGGGACGTTACTGAGGGGTGAAGAGCCGAACCGCCGGTGATCGCCGGGCCTCCCTCTGAAAACCCATAAGCCGATGGCAATCCTACAGATTCCAGCCGGACCGCCGGGTTCTCCAGGATCGGTCGCCGGCGCTCTGGCTGATCCCGTCGTGGAACTGGGAGTTTCGAAAGACGATGCGCCCGTTGCCGCCGACATTGCAGCCGAATTGCGCCGGACCCGGCCTCCGTACGGCACGGACCGGGCTGACGGCCTTGCCGGCCGGGCCGGACGCATGACCGAAACGCGGCCGCGCCATATTCCGGTGCTGGGGGTCGAGGCGGTGGGCTTGCTCGCGCCGCGCGACGGCGGCGTCTATGTCGACGGCACCTTCGGCGCTGGCGGCTATACGCGGCTGATCCTGGAGGCGGCCGACACGCGGGTGATCGCGATCGATCGCGACCGCAACGCCATCGCCGACGGCTTCGACCTGGTGCAGAGCACAAGCGGGCGGCTCACGCTGGTCGAGGATCGCTTCTCCAATCTCGCCGATGTCTGCGAAGCGCAGGGCGCAGAGGCCGTCGACGGCGTGGTGATGGATATCGGCGTGTCGTCGATGCAGGTCGATCAAGCCGATCGCGGCTTCTCGTTCCGGCTCGACGGGCCGCTCGACATGCGGATGGGCAATGACGGCCCGACCGCGGCCGACGTGGTCGCGCATGCGTCTGAAGCCGACCTCGCCAACATCATCTATATCTTCGGCGAGGAGAAATATTCCCGCCACGTCGCCCGCGCCATCATTGCCGCGCGCAAGGACGCGCCGATCGCAACGACGAAGGCGCTGGCCGACATCGTCGCCACGGTGGTGCGCAGCAAGCCTGGGCAGATCCACCCGGCGACGCGGACGTTCCAGGCGCTGCGGATCTTCGTGAACGAAGAGCTCGACGAATTGTATCAGGCGCTCGCCGCTGCCGAACGGGTGCTGAAGCCTGGCGGGCGGCTCGCCGTGGTGTCGTTCCACTCGCTGGAAGACCGCATCGTCAAGACCTTCCTCGGCGACCGCAGCCGCACCGGCGGCGGCTCGCGGCATCTGCCGGAGCTGACGCAGGCGGCGCCGAGCTTCACCGTGCTGACCAAGCGCCCGATCGTCGCGGGCGACGCCGAAATCGCCGCCAATCCGCGCGCGCGCTCGGCCAAGCTGCGCGGCGCCGAACGCACCGCGGCGCCGGCGCACAGGCCCGACGATCTGCCGGGATGGCCGACGCTGGCCTCGGTGATGAGGGCCGGCCGATGATGCGCATCATTCATCTGGCGGTGATCGGAATGCTGGTGTTCGCCGCGGCCTATGTCTACCGGATCAAGATGGATTCGACTGCGCGCACCGAGAAGGTGCTGCAGCTCCACGCCGAAGCGCGCAAGGAGCGCGAGGCGATCGCGCGGCTGCGCGCCGAATGGGCCCAGCTCGACGCGCCGGGGCGTCTGCAGGGTCTCGCCGACCGCCACCTCAAATTGAAGCCGATCAGCGCCCGCCAGTTCGACCAGTTGAAGAACCTGCCGGAGCGGCCGCCGACCATCGTCAATCCGAACGATCCCGATCCGATCGCGTCGATGATCGATAAAATCGATCCCGACATCATCACCGGCTCGCTGCCGGCGCCGGAGGCCGCGCAGTGATTGATCCGTCGCTTCCACTTGTCGGCCATCGCGTCGGTTGGCGCCAGCGGTTGATCCGCAGCCTGATCTATGGGCGCGACGTCGACCGCGACGCCAAGGCGCGCGCCCGCGTCGGCCTCGCGATGCTGGCGTTCGCCGCGGTCTACGGCGTGATCGCCTTCAAGCTGTCGATGATCGCGCTGTTCGGCGACAGCCACGGCACGCGGCGCACGGCGTCGCAGGATGCGATCGCCACCGCCCGGCCGGATATCGTCGATCGCAACGGCACCATCCTCGCCACCGACGTCAAGTCGCCTTCCTTGTTCGGCGAGCCGCGCCGCATCATCGATCAGGACGAAGCGGTCGAGCTGCTCACCGCGACGCTGCCCGACCTCGAGACCCAGGAAGTCCGCGAGCGGCTGGCGTCGAAAAAGGGCTTCGTCTGGTTGAAGCGCGAGATCACGCCGCGACAGCAGGCCGATATCAAGAAGCTCGGCATCCCCGGCATCGGCTTCCTGCGCGAGAACAAGCGGGTCTATCCGACCGGCACCGAGGTCTCGCATCTGATCGGCCTCGTCAACATCGACAACCAGGGCATCGCCGGCATCGAGAAGTGGCTCGACAACAACGGCCTCGCCGATCTGCATCGCGCCGGTTTCGCTTCCGACAGGCTGCAGCGTCCGGTCGAACTCGCGGTCGACATCCGCGTCGAACATGCGCTGCGCGACGAACTGCTGAAGGCGAAGAACAAGTACAGCGCCAAGGCGGCGTCGGGCCTCGTCTCAAACGTCAATACCGGCGAGATCGTGGCGATGGTGTCTCTGCCGGATTTCGATCCGAACAATCCGCGCGAGGCCAACGACCCCGACCGCATCAACCGGCTCACCACCGGCGTGTACGAAATGGGTTCGACCTTCAAGACGCTGACGCTGGCGATGGCGCTGGACTCGGGCAAGGCGACGCTGAACACGCTGTACGACGCGCGCGGCGCGCTGCGCTACGGCAAGTTCGCGATCCACGACACCCATCCGCTCGGCCGCCCGATCACGCTCGCGGAAGTGTTCACCTTCTCCTCCAATGTCGGCGCGGCGCGGATCGCGATCGCCCAGGGCGTCGAGGCGCACAAGGCGTTCCTGAAGAAGGTCGGCCAGCTCGACCGGCTGCGCACGGAGCTGCCGGAAAGCGCGTCGCCGATCGTGCCGAAGCGCTGGGGCGAACTCAACACCATCACCATTTCGTTCGGTCACGGCGTTGCCGTCGCCCCGCTGCAGGCGGTGATGGGCATCAACGCCATGGTCAATGGCGGCTACCTCATTCCGCCGACCTTCCTCAAGCGCAGCGAGGAAGACGCGCTGAAGATGGCCAAGCGCGTGGTCAAGAAGGAAACCAGCGACAAGATCCGCTATCTGATGCGGCTCAACGCCGAAATCGGCACCGCCAGGACCGCCGATCAGATCGCCAAGGGCTACTATATCGGCGGCAAGACCGGCACCTCGGAAAAGGTCATCAACGGCCGTTACGCCAAGAAGCAGGTGCTGAACTCGTTCACCGCGGTGCTGCCGGCCGACAATCCACAGTTCCAGGTGCTGGTGATGCTCGACGAGCCCAAGGCGCTGCCGGAAACCCATGGTTTCATCACCTCGGGCTGGAACGCGGTGCCCACCGGTGGCAAGGTGATCGAACGAATCGCGCCGCTGTTGGGAATCGAGCCGCGGTTCGATCTGCCGCCGCCCGACCGCCTTATTCTTGCGGCATCGAAGACGGCCCAATAGCACCCGCAACGCGCGGGACGGTACTGCGTCAGTCGTGTTGCACCGGGGCGCGCTTGCGCTACAAGCCCGGTTTGCGTGCTGAATCCCATTCGAACCGGCTGACCGGACAAGGACCATGAAGCTCCGCGATCTCTTCAGCGACGACGCCCCGATCGACGCACAGGGCTCGCCGCGCGGCGCCGCCGATCTCGACGTCGGCGGCCTTGCGGTCGACAGCCGCGCGGTGAAGCCGGGCGATCTGTTCTTTGCGCTGGCCGGGGCGAAGACCGACGGCGCACGCTTCATCGCCGCTGCGATCGACGCCGGCGCGGTCGCGGTCGCCGGCGATCATGCGCCGGATGGCGAACTCGCCGTGCCGTTCGTGCCCCTCGGCAATCCGCGCCGCGCGCTGGCGCTGGCCGCCGCGCGTTTCTATTCGCGACAGCCACGGACCATCGCCGCGGTGACCGGGACCAGCGGCAAGACCTCGGTCGCGGCGTTCACCCGGCATATCTGGCAACGGCTCGGACACGCTGCGGCAAGCATCGGCACCATTGGTCTGGTCACCCCGACGCGTAGCGTCTACGGTTCACTGACAACGCCGGACCCGATCGCGCTGCATCGCTCGCTCGACGAGATCGCCGGCGAAGGCGTCACGCATCTGGCGCTCGAAGCCTCATCGCACGGGCTCGATCAGTTCCGGCTCGACGGCGTTCGCGTCGCGGCCGGCGGCTTCACCAATCTGTCGCGAGACCATATGGACTATCATCCGGACGTCGCGCACTACCTCAACGCCAAGCTCCGGCTGTTTCGCGATCTGGTGATCGACGGCGGGGCCGCGGTGATTTCCGCTGACCACGACTGTTCGGCGCAAGTGATCGACGCCGCACGTGCGCGAGGGCTGCGGCTGATCACCGTCGGCCGCAACGGCGACGCAGGCGAGGGCATCCGGCTGATCGAGGCGTCGATCGACGGCTTCGCGCAGAAGCTCACGATCGAACATGCCGGCCGCCGCACCGCGGTGCATCTGCCGCTGGTCGGCGAATTCCAGATCGAGAACGCGCTGGTCGCGGCCGGGCTGGTGATCGGCGCCGGCGGCGATCCGGCGGCGGCGTTCGCGGCGCTGGATCATCTCGAAGGCGCCCCGGGCCGGCTCGATTTCGTCGGCGAGCGCCGCGGCGCGCCGGTGTTCGTCGACTACGCGCACAAGCCTGATGCGCTGGCGAAGGCGCTGCAGGCGCTGCGGCCCTACGCGAAGCGCAAGCTCGTCGTGGTGTTCGGCGCCGGCGGCGATCGCGACGCCGGCAAGCGGCCGCTGATGGGCGCGATCGCAGCCGAGAACGCCGACAGCATCATCGTCACCGACGATAATCCGCGCAGCGAAGACCCTGCCGCAATCCGGGCCGCCATCCTCGCCGCCGCGCCGGGAGCGCGCGAGATCGGGGATCGCGCCGAGGCGATCCGCACCGCGATCGCCGCGCTGGCGCCGGGCGATGCGCTGCTGATTGCCGGCAAGGGCCATGAGACCGGGCAGATCGTGCGCGACACGGTGCTGCCGTTCAGTGATCACGAAGCCGCCGCGGCGGCGTTGTCGACGAGTGCCGGATGAGCAAACCACCGCTTTGGACTTCGGATGCGATGGCGGAGGCGATGCGCGCCGCCGCGAGCGGCTCGCTGCCGCGCGATGTGTTCGGCATTTCGATCGACAGCCGCACGCTGGCGCCGGGCGATGCGTATTTCGCGATCAAGGGCGACGTCCACGATGGTCACGATTTCGTCGCCGCCGCGCTGAATGCCGGCGCGGCGCTGGCGGTGGTGGAGAGGGCGCAGCGCGCCAAGTTCGCCGCCGACGCGCCGCTGCTGGTGGTCGACGACGTACTCGACGGATTGCGCGAGCTCGGCCGCGCGGCGCGGGCGCGGCTCGACGCCAAGATCATCGCGGTGACCGGCTCGGTCGGCAAGACCTCGACCAAGGAGGCGCTGCGCGGCGTGCTCGGGGCGCAAGGCGAGACCCACGCTTCGGTGGCGTCGTTCAACAATCACTGGGGCGTGCCGCTGTCGTTGGCGCGCTGTCCGGCGGACGTGCGCTACGCGGTGTTCGAAATCGGCATGAACCACGCGGGTGAAATCGAACCGCTGGTGAAGATGGTGCGACCACATGTGGTGATCATCACCACGGTGGAGCCGGTGCACCTCGAGTTCTTCTCCGGCATCGAAGCGATCGCCGACGCCAAGGCGGAAATCTTCGCTGGGCTGGTGCCCGGCGGCACGGCGGTTCTCAATCGCGACAATGCGATGTTCAAGCGGCTCACCGACAGCGCCCGCAAGGCCGGCGTCGGTCGCGTCGTATCGTTCGGTGCCGATGTCGAGGCCGATGCGCGGCTGCTCGACGTCGCGTTGCACGCCGATTGCTCCGCGGTGCATGCGACGATTTTCGGCCGCGACGTCACTTACAAGCTCGGGATTCCCGGGCGGCATATCGCGATGAATTCTCTGGCCGTATTGGCCGCGGCGGAAACTGTCGGCGCTGATCTCGCGCTGGCGGCGCTGGCGCTGTCGCACGTCCAGCCCGCCGCCGGCCGTGGCGTCCGCCGCGCGCTCGAATTCGGGCAAAGCGAGGCCACGCTGATCGACGAGAGCTATAATGCCAATCCGGCGTCGATGGTGGCGGCGCTGGGCGTGCTCGGCCAGGTCCCGGTCGGTCCGCAGGGACGGCGGATCGTTGTGCTCGGCGACATGCTGGAACTCGGCCCGGCCGGGCCGGAGTTGCATCGCGACCTCGCCGAGTCGGTGCGGAATAACGCAATCGATCTGGTGTTCTGCTGCGGTCCGCTGATGCGCAATTTGTGGGACGCCCTTTCCTCAGGGAAGCGAGGGGGCTATGCAGAGACCGCGGCCGCGCTCGAATCTCAGGTGGTTGCGGCGATCCGTGCCGGCGACGTGCTGATGATCAAAGGCTCGCTCGGCTCGCGCATGAAAACGATTGTCACCGCGCTCGAGAAGCGCTTTCCCGGCAAGACCGCGCGCGATGACGCTGCGGTGTAAGGCGGCTTGAATGCTCTACTGGCTGATCGATCTTTCCAGCTCAATTCCGGCGTTCAACGTCTTCCGCTACATCACCTTCCGAACCGGCGGCGCGGTGGTGACCGGTGCACTGTTCGTGTTCCTGTGCGGACCGTGGATCATCAACAATCTGCGGCTGCGCCAGGGCAAGGGCCAGCCGATCCGCAGCGACGGGCCGCAATCGCATCTCGTCACCAAGAAGGGCACGCCGACGATGGGCGGCCTGATGATCCTGTCGGGGCTGACGGTCGGCACGGTGCTGTGGGCCAATCCGGTCAATCCCTATGTCTGGATCGTGCTGGCGGTGACGCTCGGCTTCGGCTTCGTCGGCTTCTACGACGACTACATGAAAGTGACCAAGCAAACTCATGCCGGCATCTCCGGCCGAACCAGGCTGCTGATCGAATTCGCGATCGCCGGCGCCGCGTGCTTCGCGCTGGTGTGGCTCGGCCGCAGCTCGCTGTCGAGCTCGCTGGTGATTCCGTTCTTCAAGGAAGTCGTGCTCAATCTCGGCTGGTACTTCGTGATCTTCGGCGCGTTCGTCATTGTCGGCGCCGGCAATGCGGTGAACTTGACCGACGGCCTCGACGGCCTCGCGATCGTGCCGGTGATGATCGCGGCCGCGAGCTTCGGACTGATCGCCTATCTCGCCGGCAACGCGGTGTTCGCCGATTATCTGCAGATCAACTACGTCGCCGGCACCGGCGAACTGGCGGTGCTGTGCGGCGCGCTGCTCGGCGCCGGCCTCGGATTTCTGTGGTTCAACGCGCCGCCGGCCTCGATCTTCATGGGCGACACCGGCTCGCTGGCGCTCGGCGGGATGTTGGGCTCGATCGCGGTGGCGGTGAAGCACGAGATCGTGCTGGCGGTGATCGGCGGACTGTTCGTGCTCGAAGCGGTGTCGGTCATCGTGCAGGTGGCGTCGTTCAAGCTGACCGGCAAGCGCGTCTTCCGGATGGCGCCGATCCATCATCATTTCGAGCAGAAGGGCTGGACCGAGCCGCAGATCGTGATCCGCTTCTGGATCATCGCCGTGATGCTGGCGCTGGCCGGCCTTGCGACGCTGAAGCTGCGGTGAGGGATTTCATGCTGGACCGTCGCAGCGTCATCCTGAGGTGCGAGCTGTTGCGAGCCTCGAGAGATGGCAACGGGCACGCGCGGCGAACCTTCGAAGCTTGCCGAAGACGGCGAGCACCTCAGGATGACGCCGTGCCGGTGGCGCGCGAGGCGATACAATGATTCCCGTAACCTCCTTCGCCGGGCAGTCCGTGGCGGTGTTCGGGCTCGGCGGGTCGGGGCTGGCGAGCTGCCACGCGCTGCGCGCCGGCGGCGCCGAAGTGATCGCATGCGACGACAATCTCGACCGCGTGGTGGAAGCGACGCAGGCAAATTTCATCACCGCTGACCTGCGCAGTTTGCCGTGGGCCAATTTCGCCGCGCTGATCCTGACGCCCGGCGTGCCGCTGACGCATCCGACGCCGCATTGGAGCGTCCTGAAGGCACGCGAGGCCGGCGTCGAAGTGATCGGCGATGTCGAGCTGTTCTGCCGCGAACGGCGGCGGCATGCGCCGGACGCGCCGTTCGTCGCCATCACCGGCACCAACGGCAAGTCGACCACCACCGCGCTGATCGCGCATCTGATGCGCGAGGCCGGTTACGACACCCAGATGGGCGGCAATATCGGCACCGCCATCCTGTCGCTGGAGCCGCCGCGTAGCGGCCGCGTCCATGTGATCGAGATGTCGTCCTACCAGATCGATCTGACGCCCTCGCTCGCTCCGACCGTCGGCATCCTGCTCAACGTCACCGAAGACCACATCGATCGCCACGGCACGATCGAGCGCTACGCCGCGGTGAAGGAGCGGCTGGTCGCCGGCGTGCAGGACGGCGGCACGGCGATCATCGGCGTCGATGACGGCTTCGGCCGCGACGCCGCCGACCGGCTGGAGCGTGCCGGCAAGCAGGTGGTGCGGATTTCGGTGAAGCAACCGCTGGCCTCCGGCATCACCGCCGATCATGAGACCATTCGCAGCTCGGCCGGCGGCGCTTCACGCGAGATCGCGCGGCTCGGCGGCATCGGTTCGCTGCGCGGCCTGCACAACGCACAGAACGCCGCGGCGGCGGCGGCGGCCGCATTGGCGCTCGGCGTCAGCGCCGACGCGTTGCAGAAGGGGCTGCGTAGCTTCCCGGGCCTCGCGCACCGGATGGAGCAGGTCGGCCGGCAATCGAGCGGTGAGGGCGCCACGCTGTTCGTCAACGATTCCAAGGGCACCAACGCCGACGCCACCGCCAAGGCGCTGTCGTCGTTCGGCGAGATCTTCTGGATCGCCGGCGGCAAGCCGAAGACCGGTGGCATCGAAAGCCTCGCCGAGTACTTCCCGCGCATCCGCAAGGCCTATCTGATCGGCGAAGCGGCCGAGGAATTTGCCGCGACGCTGGAGGGAAAGGTCGCTTACGAGATCAGCGAGACGCTGGACAACGCCGTGCCGGCTGCGGCGCGCGATGCAGCGGCATCGGGATTGGCCGAGCCCGTGGTGCTGCTGTCGCCGGCCTGCGCCTCGTTCGACCAGTTCCGCAATTTCGAGATCCGCGGCGCCAAGTTTCGTGATCTGGTGACGGCGCTCCCCGGCGTGAAGCTGGTGGTGTGATCCACAACCACCGAGGTCATCGCCCGCGTTCGCGGGGGATGACAGCTTTTTCTGGTTGCCGGTTCACAACCTCGCTTCCGTCCAATCCTGTTAACCTCTTGGCAACCACGCAAGCGCACCAATGGGCGAACCCTTTGCCCAGGACGGCCGATGATTTCCCGTGAACAACGCACCCCGTTCAGCGAATGGTGGTGGACCGTCGACCGCGTGCTGCTGGCGGCGCTGATCGCGCTGATGCTGGCCGGCGTGATCCTGTCGCTGGCGGCGTCCCCGCCGGTCGCGACGCGGATCGGGCTCGATCCGTTCCACTTCTTCAATCGCCACGTGCTGTTCCTGCTGCCGTCCCTGATCGTGCTGATCGGCGTGTCGTTCCTGTCGCCGCGACAGATCCGGCGCGCCGCGCTGATCGTGTTCGCCGTCAGCATCGTGCTGATCATCGCGACGTTGATGTTCGGCCCGGAAGTGAAGGGCTCGCGGCGCTGGATCACCCTGCTCGGCGTCAACATCCAGGCCTCGGAAATCGCCAAGCCGGCCTTCGTGGTGCTGGCGGCGTGGCTGTTCTCGGAAGCAGCGCGGCGGCCGGAAATGCCGGCGACGTCGATGTCGCTGGTGCTGCTGCTGACGCTGGTGACGCTTCTGATTCTGGAGCCGGATTTCGGCCAGACCATGCTGGTGCTGATGGTGTGGGGCGCGCTGTTCTTCATCGCCGGGATGCGGATCGTCTGGGTGTTCGGCTTGGCCGGCGTCGCAGCAGGCGGGCTGTTTGCCGCCTATCTGTTCGTTCCGCACGTCGCTGGTCGCATCAAGCGGTTCATGAACCCGGCGTCGGGCGATACTTTCCAGGTCGACATGGCCAGTGAAGCGTTCAGCAATGGCGGTTGGCTCGGGCTTGGGCCGGGCGAGGGCATTGCCAAGCGCAGCCTGCCGGACAGTCACACCGACTTCGTGTTCGCGGTCGCGGCCGAGGAGTTCGGCATCATCCTGTGCCTGGCGCTGCTGGCGCTGTTCACTTTCATCGTGATGCGGACGTTGTCGCGGGCCTATCGGTCCGACGATCTGTTCGCGCGCTTCGCCGCGTCCGGGCTGGCGATCCTGTTCGGCATCCAGGCCGCGATCAACATGTCGGTCAATCTGCAGCTGATCCCGGCCAAGGGGATGACGCTTCCATTCATTTCCTATGGCGGCTCGTCGATGGTGTCGCTGGCCTATAGTGTCGGCATGATGCTGGCGCTGACGCGGCAGCGGCCCAAGACCGAGGTCAATGCCATGGGCGCCGCGGCGGCGGGCTACGCGTGACGCCATGAGCGAAGCGCCTCTCATCCTTCTGGCGGCGGGCGGCACCGGCGGGCATCTGTTCCCCGCCGAAGCGCTCGGTGTCGTGCTGATGAAGCGTGGCCTGCGCGTGCGCCTGGTCACAGACAGCCGCGCGATGCGCTACAGCGGCCTGTTTTCCGCCGACATGATCGACGTGGTGCCGAGCGAGACCGTGCGCGGCAGGACGCCATGGGCGCTGGCGCGCACCGGCGTGATGCTCGGCGCCGGCACGGCGCTGGCGATCGGCCTGATGATGCGCCTGAGGCCGGCCGCCGTGATCGGCTTCGGCGGCTATCCGACGCTGCCGCCGTTGTTCGCGGCGCGCGCGTTGCGCATCCCGACCCTGATCCACGACGCCAATGCGGTAATGGGCCGCGCCAACCGGCTGCTGTCGCGCCGGGTCAGCGCGATCGCGACCTCGCTGCCCGGCGTGCTCGATCGCGATCCCGAACTCGCCGCCAAGACCACCACCACCGGCACGCCGATGCGTCCGGCCATCCTCGCCGCCGCCGCGGTGCCGTTTGCGCCGCTCGATGCAGAGGGGCCACTGCGGCTGCTCGTGGTCGGCGGCAGTCAGGGCGCGCGGGTGATGGCCGATATCGTGCCGGGAGCGCTGGACAAACTCGATCCGGCGCTGCTCCGGCGGCTGGCGCTGACCCAGCAGGTCCGCGACGAAGACATGTCCCGGGTCCGCGCGGTCTACGACCGGTTGAAGATCGCGTGCGAACTCGCGCCGTTTTTCTCCGACCTGCCGGCGCGGCTGGCCGCGAGCCAGCTCGTGGTGTCGCGCTCCGGCGCCGGCACCGTGGCCGAACTCGGCGCGATCGGCCGGCCGTCGATCCTGGTGCCGCTGCCCGGCGCGCTCGATCAGGACCAGTTCGCCAATGCCGGGGTGTTGGCCGATGCCGGCGGCGCGATCCGGATCGTGCAGGGCGATTTCACTTCCGAGCGGCTGGCGGCCGAGATCACCGCGCTCGCCGCCGATCCGCAGAAGCTCACGGCCATGGCGACGGTGGCCCGCACGGTCGGCCGGCTCGACGCGGCCGACCGGCTCGCCGATCTGGTGATGCGAGTGGCACGAATTTAGCGTTTTTCAAGCCCAATTTACGCTTGTCACGCCCGGCGGAAGCGGGGCATCCAAGGGGGGCGCACCGGCCCGACTCGGGCCGCCCGCGCTGTTCTGCCGTCCGGATCGGACGATGATTCCAGGGAACCGCCCATGAGACTGCCGCGCGAGATCGGACCCATTCATTTCGTCGGGATCGGCGGTATCGGCATGAGCGGCATCGCCGAGGTGCTGTGCAATCTCGGCTACACCGTGCAGGGGTCCGACGCATCCGAGAGCGCCAACGTCAATCGGCTGCGCGAGAAAGGCATTGCCATCAGCGTCGGCCACAAGGCCGACAACATCGCCGGCGCCGACGTGCTCGTCGTGTCGACCGCGATCAAGCGTGACAATCCGGAGCTGTTGGCGGCGCGTGCGCAGCGCATTCCGGTGGTGCGCCGCGCCGAGATGCTGGCCGAACTAATGCGGCTGAAGAGCTGCATCGCGATCGCCGGCACCCACGGCAAGACCACGACGACCTCGATGGTCGCCGCGTTGCTCGACGCCGGCGACGTCGATCCGACCGTGATCAACGGCGGCATCATCAACGCCTATGGCACCAATGCGCGGCTTGGCGCCGGCGACTGGATGGTGGTCGAGGCCGACGAGAGCGACGGCACCTTCCTGAAGCTGCCGGCCGACGTCGCCGTCGTCACCAATGTCGATCCCGAACATCTCGATCACTTCAAGACGTTCGATGCGGTGCAGGACGCGTTTCGGATCTTTGTCGAGAACGTGCCGTTCTATGGCTTCGCGGTGATGTGCATCGACCATCCGGTGGTGCAGGCGCTGGTCGGCAAGATCGAGGATCGCCGCATCATCACCTATGGCGAGAATCCGCAGGCCGACGCACGGCTGCTCGATCTCAAACCCTCGGGCGCGGGCTCGACCTTCAAGGTCGCGTTCCGCGACCGCAAGGCCGGCACCGCGCATGAGATCACCGATCTGATGCTGCCGATGCCGGGGCCGCACAACGCGCTGAATGCCGTGGCTGCGATTGCCGTGGCGCATGAACTCGGCCTGTCCGACGACACCATCCGCAAGGCGCTGGCGGCGTTCGGCGGCGTGCGGCGACGCTTCACCAAGACCGGCGAATGGAACGGCGTCACCATCATCGACGATTACGGCCACCACCCGGTCGAGATCGCGGCGGTGCTGAAGGCGGCGCGACAATCGACCTCGGCGAAGGTGATCGCCGTGGTGCAGCCGCATCGCTTCACGCGCCTGCAGTCGTTGTTCGAGGAATTCTGCACCTGTTTCAACGACGCCGACACCGTGATCGTCGCCGACGTCTATCCGGCCGGCGAGGCGCCGATCGCCGGCATCGACCGCGATCATTTCGTGCTCGGCCTGCGCGCCCACGGCCATCGCGAAGTGATCCCGTTGCAGGATTCCGCGTCGCTGGCGGGCGTGGTCGCCGGCGTCGCCAGGAGCGGCGACTATGTGGTCTGCCTCGGCGCCGGCAACATCACCCAATGGGCCTATGCGCTGCCCGGCGAATTGAAGGCGCTGGGGTGATGGCGAGCGTTCTCATGCGTCGACGGCGACGGCGCCAATGAGCTTTCCCGACATCACGCCCGACCTCAAAGCGGCGATGCCGTCGTTGCGCGGCCGGCTGCTCGGCAACGAGCCGCTGGCGCCGCTGACCTGGTTTCGCGTCGGCGGCCCGGCGCAGGCGCTGTTCACGCCGGCGGACGAGGACGATCTCGGTTACTTCCTGTCGCGATTGCCGACGGAGGTGCCGATGCTGTGTATCGGCGTCGGCTCCAATCTGATCGTGCGCGACGGCGGACTGCCGGGTGTGGTGATCCGGCTCGCGCCGCGCGGCTTCGGAGACACGCGTGCCGATGGCGAGATCGTATATGCCGGCGCGGCCGCGCTCGACAAGCGCGTCGCCGAGACGGCGGCGGCCGCCAAACTCGGCGGACTCGAATTCTATTTTGGAATTCCCGGCACGGTCGGCGGCGCGTTGCGGATGAACGCCGGCGCCAATGGCCGCGAAACCAAAGACGCGCTGATCGACGCCACCGCGTTCGACCGCAGCGGCAACCGGCGCGTGCTGGGCAACGCCGACATGCAGTTCAGCTATCGCCACAGCGGTGCGGATCCGGCGCTGATCTTCACCTCGGCGCGGTTTCGCGGTACGCCTGCGTCCCCCGATGCGATCCGCGCCAAGATGAACGAGGTGCAGGCGCATCGCGAATTGGCGCAGCCGGTGCGCGAGAAGACCGGCGGCTCGACCTTCAAGAATCCGCCCGACAACAGCGCGTGGAAACTGATCGACGCCGCTGGCTGCCGTGGACTGCGGGTCGGCGGCGCGCAGGTCTCCGAGATGCATTGCAACTTCCTGATCAACACCAGCGACGCGACCGCAGCAGACATCGAGACGCTGGGCGAAACCGTTCGTGAACGCGTCAAGGCGCAGTCGGGCATCGAGTTGCAGTGGGAAATCAAGCGGATCGGCGTGGCCGTCGACGCGGCGCGCTGAGCTTGTTGATCGGGCCTGATCTCTTCCGATAACCGGCGTCCAGTTCGGGATCAGGCTCTATTTCGCCGGTGCCGGAGGTGACGTCGGCGGCGTCAGAGGTAGCGGGCCTCCTGGCGTCTGCGGGGTGTCGGGCAGTAACAACAGGCGCTCGATCGGCACCGACGACACCCGGAAAACGCCGCTGAACGGATCTTCCTGAAGCGCGATCAATCCGAGTGCGACGATTGCGCCGGTGGCGAACACCGTCAGCGCCGCGAGCATCGCGCGCGGCTTATCGAGGTGTACCAGCGTCAGCGCCACCTGCGTGATCACGCCGAGGATCAGCACCGAGATCCATTTCAGATCGCTGGTGCGATCGGTCGACAGGCTGAGCCGTGCGTTGCGCGCGGTGCCGACCCGCACCGCGGCGTTGAGCATGGCTGCATGCACCACGGCGCTGGCGTCGCGGCTGATCGCGGGCTCGCTGAGTGAGCTCAAAAAGCTATCGTAGGCCGCATTGGTGCGCGGCGCGCTCTCGCCGCGGGTCGCCGGCCATTCGTCGTCGAGCACGGATGCAGCGTAACCCTTGAGCGCAATCCGGATCGCGCGCATGTCGGTGACAGATGCGATGCTGAGCGTATAGACGTTTTGTAGTTCGCCGGCCTCGCTCTGCACCGCGCGAGCGGCCTGGCGATTGCGCTCGGTGACGTCGTAGCCGAGAAAGCCGGTGAGCAATCCGAACAGCACCGCCACCGACGAGAAGAACGGCCCGACCACGCCGTTCAGCCTGGAGATCGGTCCGCGCAGCGGCGAAACGAAAGTCACGATGACGAGCAAACCGGCGATGCCGTAATACAGCAGCGCCAGCGTCACGAAGGTGCCGATGGTGGGTAGGTCGAGCCAGGCCCTGATCATCTTGGTTCCCGTAGCATAGATCGTCGCATTGCCGGCTTCACGGCATCGCTGCCGAATCGGCGGCGGGTCCAGCTTTGCGCGTCGGACATTGGCGGTTTCCGCGCGTTCCGTCCATCGAGTGGAACTCCGCCCGGCTGGCTGCGCAGCTTCGAGGCGATAGACAGGTGCAAGAACGCCGTGTCAGTCTTTACCGTCCCCTCTGGTGAGTTCCGCACAGGCTGCCACACCGGACCGCCACGGTTCCGCCAAGCCGGTGTGGCATCCGCACCGGGGCTTTCACTGGAGCGATCTCGTTGCAAAGACAGTTCGCGCCGCGCTTGCGGCAATTGCACTGGTATGAGATCGCGCTGATCGCCGGCGTCGCTCTGGCGCTGTGCATCTATCTGCCGATCGTGGTGCAGCGCTCGGCGGTTCAGGGGCTCGGCGACGTTCAGGTGTTCTTCCGCGCCGGATGGGCGGTGTGGACCGGCTATCCGTTATATGAAGTTGCCGATCATCACGGCTGGACCTATCACTACCCGCCGACCTTCGCGCTGTTGATGGGGCCGTTCGCGTATCCGCTCGACGGCTTTCCGCAACCGGCCTGGGCGCTGCCGCTGAAGATGGCGGTGGCGGTCTGGTACGCGATCAGTGCGCTCGCGCTGTTGCTCGCGATCGACTGGTGGGCGAGGGCGCTCGAACGGGGCGCAACGCCGCCATTCGAACAGCGTAACTGGAATGCGTGGTGGATGCTGCGGATCGGACCGCTGGCGATGCTGTTGCCGTTCTTCGGCGACGGGCTCGGCCGTGGTCAGCCGAGCGCGTTGGTGTTGCTGACGATGGTGGGTTTCCTCGTGCTCTATGTTCAGGGCCGGATCTATGCGGCCGCCTGCGCATTGGCGATCGGTTTCACCATCAAGCTGTTCCCGTTGGCGCTGCTGCTGTTTCCGTTGCTGCGGCGGGATGTGAAGACGGTGCTCGCCACCGCCGGCTTCAGTCTGGTGTTCCTGTTCGTGGTGCCGATGCTGTGCCTTGGTCCCGCCGAAGTGGTGAAGCTCTACACAGCGATGTGGACGCAGCATCTCAGCGGCATCTTCACCGGCGTGCCCAACGACAAGATCGCCGCCGAGATCACGTTCACGTCCTATGACATGCTGAGCATCGGCGCGATGCTGGCGCGGATCGGCGCGGGCGGTCTGCCCGGGGCGGACACGCTGCCGGCCTTCGCAACAGCCGGGCAGTTGGTTTTCAACGTCGCCTTCGCCGGGGCGCTGCTGTGGATCGGACATGGCCGGTTCTGGCGGCTGACCGGTCCGCAGCCGCCGGCGTCCGAGGCGCTGCTGATCGGCGGCGCGATCCTGTGCGCGGCGTTGCCGGTGATGCTCTCGGTGTCGCAACCGAACTACGTCGCGTTCGTCGCGCCGCTGGTGGCGGTGGTGCAGTTCGACGCGTGGCGGCGTAGCGGAGCAGTGAAGGTCGTGCCGCTGCTGATCACGTGGGCTGGCCTGATGTGGCTCGGCATGGTCGGCACCGAAGGCGGGGTGTGGCAGCCGTTGCGCGTGATCGGGCTGGCGACGCTCGCGATCGTGGCGCTGCTCGGCTGGGGCATGGTCTGCCTGCGACGTGCGCGATAGATTCTCGTGCGACGCATGGCTGAGCTGACGTAAACCGGCGCCCACGTCGCTCGAAAACCTCGGGTCGCGGCTTCTCCGAATCAGACAAATCGAGGACATTGCGCCGGCGCCGGCCCGCGGAAATTCACGGACCATTCTGATCCAACAGGGACCGCGCGGCGGACCGATCGATGCGACAGACAATTCTATTCGGCGGCACCAGCAAAGAGCGGCTGGTGTCGGTGGCTTCGGCGCAGGCGCTGCACGCGGCGTTGCCCGACGCCGAGCTGTGGTTCTGGAACGACGACGACCTTGTGCACGTCGTGTCAGCCGATGCGCTGCTCGCGCATACGCGGCCCTTCGAGGAGTCGTTTCATCCGGCGGGTGAGGGCATCGGCCCGCTCGAACGCGCGCTGGATCGCGCGGCGACGGAACAGCGCCTGCTGGTGCTCGGTCTCCACGGTGGCGTCGCCGAGAACGGCGAACTGCAGGCGATGTGCGAAATGCGCGGCGTGCCGTTTACCGGTTCCGGGGCCGCGGCCTCTCACGTCGCTTTCGACAAGATCGCCGCCAAGCGCTTCGCCGCGATCGCCGGCATCCGCGCGCCGGCCGGCATCACGCTCGACCATGCGGAGAGAGCGCTCGCGACGTATGGCCGCCTGATCGCCAAGCCGACCCGCGACGGGTCCAGCTACGGCCTGTTCTTCATCGACGCGAAACAGGACCTGGTCGCGGTGCGCAACGCGGCCAAGACCGAGGACTATCTGATCGAGCCGTTCGTCTGCGGCGTCGAGGCGACTTGCGGTGTGCTCGAACAGGCTGACGGCGCGCTGCTGGCGCTGCCGCCGGTCGAGATCGTGCCGGCCGACGGCGGCTTCGATTACAAAGCGAAATATCTCGCCAAATCGACCCAGGAGATCTGTCCGGGCCGGTTCACGCCCGAGGTTTCCGCGGTGATCATGGATTATGCCGTGAAGGCGCACCGGGTGATGGGCTGCCGCGGCTATTCGCGATCGGACTTCATCGTCGCCGCCGACGGCCCGATCTTTCTCGAGACCAACACTTTGCCGGGCCTGACCAAAGCGTCGCTCTACCCCAAAGCGCTGAAGGCTCAGGGGATCTCATTCGACGACTTCCTGCGCGGCCAGATCGCGATCGCCGAACGAAGCGTCCGACGTTAACTCCTGCGGTGCGGGTTCCGCTGGAACCCGCTGCAAAATATCACCGCGATGGCCCAAATCCCTCATGAAACATAACAAATCCTGGCCTGGGCCGGGCGCCTTTACTTTTTGTTTACCAGGAGGGTCGAAGGTTAACGCTGGCCGCGCATCATGGCGCTCGGCTGCCGAGGCGTGACCGGGCGGACTTTCCGTTTCGCGATCAGACTTCCGTGCAGAGCCGAGACGCCACTTGCGCCTGAGCCCGGTTGGTTGCGGGCATAACATGTACGAGCGTTAGCAATGCATGGTGGAGGGCGCCTCGCCTGGTCGTCGCGACTGTCGGGGTTTCAGTCTGACCTGAAAGCGGTCGCCATTGCGGCCGTCGCATTGCTGCGTCACAAGCTGTCCCGACGCAGGCCGCCGCCGCCGCGCCCGTCTCACCTCGCCCGCCCGGAACAGCCAAGCGGCGTCATCGCGCTGCTCGAGAAATACACCCCGCGCCGGATCGGCGTCGTCGCCACCGCCGTGATCCTGCTCGGCAGCGCCGGGCTCGGCATCGTCAAGGGCGGCCATATCGATGAATTCGTCCAGGCCATGGACGACGCCCGCAACGCGGTCGCCAACATCGCGGGATTCCGTATCGAGCAGGTCGCGATCAGCGGTCGCAAGCAGCTCACGCAGGACGAAATCCTGGCGATCGGCGGGGTCAACGGCCGCTCGTCGCTGTTGTTCCTCGACGCTGCGGCGGTGCGCGACAAGCTCAAGGGCAATCCGTGGATTGCCGAAGCCACGGTGCTGAAATTCTATCCCGGCGAACTGCAGATCGATATCGTCGAGCGCACGGCGTTCGCGCGCTGGCAGCTCGACGGCCGCGCCGCGGTGATCGCCGATGACGGCGCCGTGCTGGAGCCCTATGTGGCGCGACGCTTCATGTCGCTGCCGCTGGTGGTGGGCAGCGGAGCAGGCAACCGCGCGAAAGATTTCCTTGCGCTGCTCGCACGTTATCCGCAGGTGCAAGCACAGACCCGCGCCGCCGCCCTGATCGGCGAGCGGCGCTGGAATATCTGGCTGACCAACGGGCTGGTGATCCGATTGCCGGAGCACGACGTCGGCAATTCGCTGGCGATGCTGACCAAGCTCGACCAGGACGACAAGCTGTTCTCGCGCGACATCACCGCGATCGACATGCGGCTGCCCGATCGATTGACCGTGCGGCTGTCGGACAACGCTGCGAAAGCGCGCGAAGAACTGTTCAAAGACAAGAAGTCCAAAAAGAAGGCTGGTGACGCGTGACCGGCTTCGATCGCACTCAGACGCCGAAAACCCGCCCGATGCCGCCGCATCGGACTGCGATGGTGGCGTCGCTCGACATCGGCACCAGCAAGATCGCCTGCATGATCGCGCGGCTCAAACCGACCCCGCCGAAGGACGCGTTGCGCGGCCGCAGCCACGCCATCGAGCTGGTCGGCTACAGCCAGATCCAGTCGCGCGGCGTCAAGGCCGGCGCTGTCGTCGATATGGTCGAATGCGAGAAGGCGATCCGCCACGCCGTCGCGCTCGCGGAGCGGATGGCGAAGGTGCGTGTCGAGTCCGTTTTGCTGTCGGTGTCGGCCGGCCGGCTGCAGGGCCAGCTGATCGAAGCCGCCGCCGATATCAAGGGCGGTGCGGTCACCGCCGACGACGTCAGCCGCGTGACGTCGACCGGGATGCATCACGCGACCGCGCCGGGCCGCGCCGTGCTGCACGCGCTGCCGGTCGGCTACACGCTCGACGGAGTCAAAGGCATTCGCGATCCGCGCGGCATGGTCGCGCGGCAGTTCGGCGTCGACATGAATGTCGTCACCGCAGACGCCACCGTCGCCAAGAATTTGATGCTTGCTGTGGAGCGCTGTCATCTCAATGTCGAGGCGATGGCGGCAAGCCCCTATGTCGCCGGCCTGTCAGTGCTGACCGACGACGAGGCCGATATCGGCGCCGCGTTGATCGAGATGGGGGCGGGCACGACGACGATGGCGATCTACTCGGCCGGTCGCTTCGTCCACGCCAGCGGGTTTGCACTCGGCGGTCACCACATCACGATGGATCTCGCGCGTGGACTAGGCGCATGCATTGCGGATGCCGAGCGAATCAAGACGTTATATGGCACGGTGCTAACTGGCGGTTCTGATGCGCGCGAGCTGATGTCGATCCCTGCCGCCGGGGACAATGAGCGGGATACCCCGCAGGTGATCTCCCGCGCGACGATCGCGAACATCATCCGGCATCGCGCCGAGGAGATTTTTGAGATGGTCAGGGACCGGCTTGCGGATTCGCCGTTTGCTGCAGAACCGCGGGCGCGCGTGGTTCTGAGCGGCGGCGCGTCTCAGCTCACCGGCATCCCCGAACTCGCCACGCGCATTCTAGGCCGCCCGGTGCGGGTTGGCCGTCCGCTCGGCTTCGGCCGGCTTCCCACCGAAGCCAAGAGCGCATCCTTCGCGGTTCCCTCGGGCCTGCTGGTGTATCCGCAATACGCCCATCTCGAGCATATCGAGCCTCGGTACTCCCGACACGTCCGGACCGCTGGTCGCGCCGGTTACTTCGGCAAGGTCGGCCGCTGGCTACGCGAGGGCTTCTGATGACTCTTTTCCGCCCCCTTCCGCTTTCAAAGATCACCCTGGCCGATAGCCCGGGACTTCACGAACCAACGCGCGCGTAATCGAGAGGCAACCATGACCATCAATCTCAACGTTCCTGACATTCGCGAGCTGCGGCCCCGGATCACCGTGTTCGGCGTCGGCGGCGCCGGCGGCAACGCGGTCAACAACATGATCACCGCCGGCCTCGACGGCGTGGATTTCGTCGTCGCCAACACCGACGCGCAGGCGTTGACGATGTCGAAGGCGCAGCGGCTGGTGCAGATGGGCACCCAGGTCACGCAGGGCCTCGGCGCCGGTTCGCAGCCCGATGTCGGTTCTGCTGCAGCGCAGGAAGTCATTGACGAGATTCGCGATCATCTCACCGGCGCGAACATGGTATTCGTCACCGCCGGCATGGGCGGTGGCACCGGCACCGGCGCAGCCCCAGTGATCGCCAAAGCCGCGCGCGAGATGGGCATCCTCACCGTCGGCGTCGTGACCAAGCCGTTCCATTTCGAAGGCGCGCGCCGGATGCGGACCGCTGAGTCCGGCATCACCGAATTGCACAAGGTGGTCGACACCTTGCTGATCATCCCGAACCAGAATCTGTTCCGGGTCGCCAACGAGAAGACCACCTTCGCCGACGCCTTCTCGATGGCCGACCAGGTGCTGTATTCCGGCGTCGCCTGCATCACCGACCTGATGGTCAAGGAAGGTCTGATCAATCTCGACTTCGCCGACGTCCGCGCCGTGATGCGCGAGATGGGCAAGGCGATGATGGGCACCGGCGAAGCCTCCGGCGAGAAGCGCGCGCTGACCGCCGCGGAAGCCGCGATCGCCAACCCCTTGATCGACGATTCCTCGATGAAGGGCGCCCGCGGCCTGCTGATCTCGATCACCGGCGGCAAGGATCTGACGCTGTTCGAGGTCGACGAAGCCGCCACCCGCATCCGCGAGGAGGTCGATCAGGACGCCAACATCATCGTCGGCGCCACCTTCGACGAGAGCCTCGACGGCATCATCCGCGTCTCGGTCGTGGCGACCGGCATCGAGCAGGCGCAGTTGTCGCGTAACGCAGCCGCGGCCGGCGCGGCGGCTAACGCTGCGCCGGCTGACAGCCGTCTGGCTGAACTGACCGCCAAGCTGCGCGCCGACAACCAGCGCATTGCCGAAGCCGCCGCCGCCCGTGCAGGGCAGGCTGCCGCGCCGGTCTCGGCTGCCCCGGCAGCGCCGCGCGCCGCCAACGTCGAACGGGCTGCGCTCGCCGCGATTGCCGCCGCCGTCAGCAACGAGCAGATGCCGGCTGCGGAAATCGCCCAGGCTCCGGTTCAGCCGGCGTCCTATGGCGACGTCACCGTTCGCGCGATCCCGCAGAAGCCGTCGCTGTTCCCGGATTTCGACCAGTCCCGGTCGGTCGCCGACGAGCAGGACGCTCCGGACTCCTTCATCCCGCAGCAGGCCGAACGCGCCGCGCTTCGCGCTCCGCGGATGCCGCGGTTCGACGAACTCCCGGTTCCGGCCCAGAACGAGATCCGGCAGGCCGCCCGCAGCGAGGCCGATGACGAGCCGCAGAAGACTCGCCTGTCATTGTTGCAGCGTCTGGCCAACGGGCTCAGCCGACGTGATGACGAAGCGGACCCGGCGGCCCCGATTCGCGCTGCCGCAGCTCCCGCGGCGCCGCAAATGCCGCCGCTACCGGAGCGTCGCCCGCAGCGCAGCATCGCCGATCAGATGGCCGGCCTCGACCCGGTTTCGGAATATGCCAAGCGTTCGGCGCCGCAGGGTCTCGACATGCATGGCCGCCCGGCGCCTGTGGCCCAAGCGCCACAGGGTGACGACCATCTGGATATCCCCGCCTTCTTGCGGCGGCAGGCGAACTGAGCCGGTGCCTCATTTGTAACGATGACATGACCCCGGAGGGCAGCCTCCGGGGTCATTATTTTGTGCGCTGCGAAGTCGTTCGAATTTGTGTAAGTTGCTGTTTATATTTGTTAAATGACGTTTATTCGGGATCGGAACTGAAGCGGACCTGCCACGGAATTGGTCGGAGATCGAGGAAGCGGCGGCGGTAATGCGGCGAAGTTGGGGTAACAATCCGTAAAAAAGCGTGAGTTGGCGCTCTTTGAGGCAGTGCTATGGTTTCCGGGACTTGGGGACACACGGTCGAGTCGGCCGGACACATTGTCCGGCATAGGCTGACAGGTGGTCATTGGTGGGCAGTTTACGCATGAAGTTCAGCCGGCAGACAACGCTGCGTTCGCAAGCCACGGTGACGGGCGTAGGTGTACATTCCGGTCGTCCCGTCAATCTCACCATCGGGCCCGCATCGATCGACGCGGGTTATATTTTTGTCCGCACCGGTCTCGACGGCGGCGACCGCGAAATCCAGGCCAACGCCAAATCGGTGGTCGCCACCGAACTCGCCACCGTGCTGGGCGATAGCGACGGCCCGCTGGTTTCGACGGCCGAGCACGTTCTCGCCGCGCTGCGCGGCATGGGCGTCGACAACGCCACGATCGAGGTCGATGGTCCCGAAGTTCCGATCATGGACGGCAGCGCCGCTCCCTTCGTCGCCGCGATCGATCAGGCCGGCGTCCGCGAACAGTCTGCGCCGCGCCGCTTCATCCAGATTCTCAAACCGGTCCGCGTATCGCACGGCGATTCGTTCGGCGAGCTTCGGCCCTATGCCGGCGGCTTCCGCGTCGAGGTCGAGATCGACTTCGCCAATCCGGTCATCGGCCGGCAGAATTATACCCTCGGCGTCGAGCCGGAGGCCTTCCGCCGCGAAATCGCCCGCGCCCGCACCTTCGGCTGCATGAGCGACGTCGCCCGGCTGTGGGAGATGGGTTACGCGCTCGGCGCGTCGTTCGAAAACTCGGTGGTGTTCGACGACGAGCGGCTGCTGAATGCCGAAGGCCTGCGCTATGCCGACGAATGCGCCCGCCACAAGCTGCTCGACGCGATCGGCGATCTGGCGCTGGCTGGTTTGCCGATTTTGGGAGCCTATCGCTCGATGCGGGGCGGCCACAAGCTGAACCATTCGGTGCTGACCGCGCTCCTGGCCGATCGCACCAATTTCCGGGTGATCGAGGCCGAGACGACGCGCCGCTCGGTGCGCGGGCACGCCGAGGCCGTCACCCGCCTGGCCGGCGGCATGGTGGCCCCGGCCTATGGACCGGACATGTCCTGATCCGCTGGATCGGACCGTTCACTGCCTCGACACTCCAGCCCGACCCGTTCGCCGCTTGCCGGTCACCGCCTCCAGGTCGCCTTATTCCCGGCGGAATGCCTGCGTAACCGGTTGGTCAAGTCACCGTTTTCGGCTACACAGCCGGCTGTTGACTTCATGCTTCGGGAGCAGGTTGGTGGCTCTTGCCATTGCGGCTTGATCGAATGCCGGGGCGCACCGTTCTCCAGTTTGTCAGGTTGGAATTGATGTCGGCACAGCGGCTCGGACTGCGAAACAGGCTGGTCTCTCGCGGAAGCGATCGGTTTTGGCGCAGCCTTCCCCTGATGGCCAGTCTGGCCATGCTGGCGCTGCCGCTCGGCGGCTGCGGCACCGGCGCGATCTGGGACAAGTTCCTGGCGAAAGACGAGGACAAGTTCAACGACGAGCCGGCGGACAAGCTCTATAATGAGGGCTTGTACCTGATGAACAAGGAAAAGGACCTGAAAGCGGCGTCCAAGAAATTCGAGGAAGTCGACCGCCAGCATCCCTATTCCGACTGGGCCCGCAAATCGCTGCTGATGTCGGCCTATTCGTTCTATCAGGCCGGCGACTATGACAGCTGCATCGGCTCCGCCACCCGTTACGTCACCCTGCATCCCGGCAGCCCGGACGCCGCCTATGCGCAGTATCTGATCGCGGCCTCGCATTACGACCAGATTCCGGACGTCTCCCGCGACCAGGGCCGCACCGAGAAGGCGATCGCCGCCCTCGAGGAGGTGATCCGCAAATATCCGACCTCCGAATACGCCAACCAGGCCAAACAGAAGCTGGAAGGCGCTCGCGACCAGCTCGCCGGCAAGGAGATGGATGTCGGCCGCTATTACATGCAAAAGCGCGACTACACCGCGGCGATCAACCGCTTCAAGACCGTGGTCACCCGCTATCAGACCACGCGTCACGTCGAGGAGGCGCTGGCGCGGCTGACCGAGGCCTATATGACGATCGGCATCGTCGGCGAGGCGCAGACCGCCGCCGCGGTGCTTGGCCACAACTTTCCTGACAGCCGCTGGTACAAAGACGCCTATAATCTTGTAAAGTCCGGTGGACTCGAACCAACCGAGAACAAGGGCTCCTGGATCAGCAAGTCCTTCAAGAAGCTCGGTCTCGGATAGGACCTGTCTGTCATGCTTTCGCGCCTGTCGATCCGCGATATCGTGTTGATCGAGCGGCTCGATATCGAGTTCTCCCGCGGCCTCGCGGTGCTGACCGGCGAGACCGGCGCGGGCAAGTCGATCCTGCTCGATGCCTTTGCGCTGGCGCTGGGCGGCCGCGGCGATGCCGCTCTGGTCCGCCATGGTGCCGAACACGGTCAGGTCACCGCGACCTTCGACCTCGCCAAGGGCCACCCGGCTTTCACAATCCTCGCCGCCAACGGCCTCGACGACCGCGATGTTGAAGATTCCGGCGAGATGATCCTGCGTCGGGTCCAGCTCGCCGACGGCCGCACCCGCGCTTTCATCAATGATCAGGCGGTCAGCGTGCAAACGCTGAAATCGGTCGGCGCGACGCTGGTCGAGATCCACGGCCAGCATGACGAACGCGCGCTGGTCGACGCCGCCACCCACCGCCGGCTGCTCGATGCTTTCGCCGGGCTGGAGAAAGACGTCGCCACGCTGGAGACGCTGTGGGAGGGGCGGCGCAGCGCTCGCGCCGCGCTCGACGAGCACCGCGCCGGCATGGAGCGCGCCGCGCGCGAGGCCGACTATCTGCGCCACGCCTCCGATGAACTGAAACAGCTCGCGCCGCAGGACGGCGAGGAGACCGCGTTGGCGGACCGCCGCACGGTGATGATGCAGGGCGAGAAGATCGCTTCCGATCTGCGCGAAGCGCAGGAGGCGGTCGGCGGCCATCATTCGCCGGTCGCAGCCCTCGCCGCCGCGGTGCGGAGGCTGGAGCGCCGCGCCGGCAGCGCGCCGCAGCTGATCGAGCCGGCGGTGCGGGCGATCGACGCCGCGATCAACGCGCTGGAAGAAGCCGACCAGCATCTCAACGCTGCGCTCGCCGCCGCCGATTTCGATCCGCTGGAACTGGAGCGGATCGAGGAGCGGCTGTTCGCGTTGCGCGCCGCGGCGCGCAAATACTCGACGCCGGTCGATGGTCTCGCGGCGCTGGCCGCGCAATACGCCGCCGACGTGGCGCTGATCGACGCCGGTGCGGGCAAGCTGACGGCGCTGGAGAAGGCGGCGGCCGAGGCCGACGGGCGCTACAGCGCCGCCGCGGCCAAGCTGTCCGCGGCGCGCGCCAAGGCCGCCGAGAAGCTCAACAAGGCGGTGAGCGGCGAACTCGCGCCGCTGAAGCTCGAACGGGCCAAATTCATGACCCAGGTCGAGGCCGATCCGGCGACGCCCGGCCCGCAGGGCATCGATCGCGTTGAATTCTGGGTGCAGACCAATCCCGGCACGCGCCCCGGTCCGCTGATGAAGGTCGCTTCCGGCGGCGAGCTGTCGCGGTTCCTGCTGGCGCTGAAGGTGGTGCTGTCGGACAAGGGGTCGGCGCCGACGCTGGTGTTCGACGAGATCGATACGGGGGTCGGCGGCGCGGTCGCCGATGCGATCGGCGGCCGGCTGGCGCGGCTGGCGTCCAAGGTACAAGTGATGGCGGTGACGCACGCCCCGCAGGTCGCCGCCCGCGCCGACCAGCATCTTCTGATTTCCAAGGACGCACTCGACAAGGGCAAGCGCGTCGCCACCCGCGTCAATGCGCTGGAGCAAGATCACCGCCGCGAAGAAATCGCCCGGATGCTCGCCGGCGCCGAGATCACCGCCGAGGCAAGGGCCGCGGCGGACCGGCTGATCAAGGCGGCGGGGTAAGATTCTTCAACCGCAGTGCCACGACGGTCGAGATTCCGGGTTCGCCCGCCGCTCCCGCGGCGGCCGCCCCGGAATGACTCGTTGACAGGTGTTGCCCCACGCACCGTCATTCCGGGGTGCGCCGATAGGCGCGAACCCGGAATCCCGAGGTTCAGGGCACCCAGCTTTGCGTCATTGCGCGATGCCGTCGTACAGATCCTCCCACCCCGGATTCTCTCGTTCGATCAACGCCACCTTCCACGCCCGCCGCCACTTCTTGATCTCCTTCTCGCGCGTGATCGCGGAGATCGGGTCGTCGTAGATTTCGAACCACACCAGCTTCGTGATGTTGTATCGCGACGTGAAGCTTGGGACCGCCTTGGTGCGATGCTCGTAGACCCTGCGGACGAGGTTGTTGGTGACGCCAAGATACAGCGGACCGTCTTTCCGACTGGCGAGGAGATAGACATAATAGGCCATCGGCGCCTCGTGCGCGGCGAGATTCCGGGTTCGCTTGCTTTGCAAGCGCCCCGGAATGACTCGCGGTAAACTCAATGCCTAACCCCCGACGTCATTCCGGGGCGCAAGCGTGAGCTTGCGGACCCGGATCTCAAGTGCCAGCAGATGATCTCAAAGTCGAAGACTGCCGCCCCCGACATCGACAAGCTCACCAAGCCAAAGGCGAAGGTGGAGCTGATGCGTTTGCGGCTGGCGATCGAAGGGCACGACAAAGCGTACTATCAGGACGACGCGCCGAAAATTCCGGACGCCGACTACGACGCGTTGCGGCGTAGGCTGGAGGCGATCGAGGCGAAATTTCCCGAACTGCTCAGCGCATCCTCGCCGAGCCAGACGGTCGGCGCGGCGCCGGCGCGCGGCTTTTCCAAGGTGCAGCACGCGGTGCCGATGCTGTCGCTCGGCAACGCGTTTTCGGACGATGAGGTCGGGGAGTTCGTCGAGCGCGTGCAGCGCTTCCTCAAGCTCGAGGACATTCCGGCGATCGTCGCCGAGCCGAAGATCGACGGGCTGTCGCTGTCGCTGCGCTACGAGAATGGAACGCTGGTGCGCGCGGCGACGCGCGGCGACGGCTTCACCGGCGAGGACGTCACCGCCAATGTCCGCACCATCGCGGACATTCCGACCACGCTGAAGGCGAAGACAATCCCCGCCGCCTGCGAGCTGCGCGGCGAAGTTTATATGCTGAAGCACGACTTCCTCGCGCTCAACAAGCGGCAGGAAGAGGCCGGCGACACCGTGTTCGCCAATCCGCGCAACTCCGCCGCCGGTTCGCTGCGGCAGAAGGACGTGGAGGTCACCCGGTCGCGACCGCTGAAGTTCTTCGCCTATGCCTGGGGCGAGATGAGCGACTATCCGATGGAATCGCCGACCCAACACGCCATGCTGGCTTGGCTTGGAGAAGTAGGTTTCACGGTCAATCCCGAGATCACGCTGTGTCACAGCGTCGACGATGCGCTGGCGTTCTATCGCCGGATCGGCGAGCGACGCGCGGCGCTGCCCTATGACATCGACGGCGTGGTCTACAAGGTCGACCGGCTCGACTATCAGGCGCGGCTCGGCTTTGTGTCGCGTAGTCCGCGCTGGGCGATCGCGCATAAATTCGCGGCGGAGCAGGCGACCACGGTGCTGGAGAAGATCGACATCCAGGTCGGCCGCACCGGCGCGATGACGCCGGTGGCGCGGCTGCAGCCGGTCACCGTCGGCGGCGTGGTGGTGCAGAACGCCACGCTGCATAACGAGGACTACATCAAGGGCGTCGGCAGCGACGGCTCGCCGCTGCGCGACGGCGTCGACATCCGCGAGGGCGACACCGTCGTCGTGCAACGCGCCGGCGACGTGATTCCGCAGATCGTCACTGTCGTGCTCGACAAGCGGCCGGCGGATTTGCCCGCGTACAAATTCCCTCACAAATGCCCGGTCTGCGGCAGTCATGCCGCGCGCGAGGAGGGCGAGGCGGTGTGGCGCTGCACCGGCGCGCTGATCTGCCCGGCGCAGGCGGTGGAGCGGCTGAAGCATTTCGTCTCACGGCTCGCCTTCGATATCGACGGGCTCGGCGAGAAACAGATCGTGCTGTTTCACGAGCGCGGCTGGGTCAAGGCGCCGGCCGACATCTTTACGCTGAAGGCGCGCAACGCTGAGCTCAAGCTTGAGAACCTCGAAGGCTACGGCGAGACTTCGGTGCGCAATCTGTTCGCGGCGATCGACGCGCGGCGCAACATCGAACTGAACCGCCTGATCTTCGCGCTCGGCATCCGCCACGTCGGCGAGGGCAACGCCAAGCTGCTGGCGCGGCACTATGGCTCGATCGATGTGTTCCTCGCCGCGATGCGCGCCGCCGCGGAAGGCCAGACGCCAGAGGGCAATACGTCGGAAGCCTATCAGGACCTCGACAACATCGCCGGGATCGGCGACGTCGTCGCCGAGGCCGTGGTCGAGTTCTTCGCCGAGCCGCGCAATGTCGGGGCGCTCGACGCCTTGCTAAGGGAGATCGAGGTGCTGCCGGTCGAACAGGCCAAGCAGGACACTGCCGTCGCCGGCAAGACTGTGGTGTTCACTGGTGCGCTCACGAAATTCACCCGCGACGAGGCCAAGGCGGCGGCTGAGCGGCTGGGTGCGAAGGTCGCCGGCTCGGTGTCGAAGAAGACCGACTACGTCGTCGCCGGCGAAGACGCCGGCTCCAAGCTGACCAAGGCGCGCGACCTCGGCGTCGCGGTGCTGACCGAAGACGAGTGGCTGGCGCTGATCGGGGGATAGCGCGGCTCTGCGCGCATCCTCCCACCGTCGCCCATCCTCCCACATCATCGCCCGCGCAGGCGGGCGACCCAGTATCCCAGAGCTGTTTGTGGAGGTCTCGGCCACCGCGAGTCATTCCGGGGCGCGCGCAGCGCGAACCCGGAATCTTGCCGAGGCCGTGCGCGTATCAGATTCCGGTTTCGCTCGCTGCGCGAGCGCCCCGGAATGGCTCAGGGATAGGAATCGGCCTCACATCACCGGTGGCTCTTCGCCTTCCGCCCGTTCGATCAGCTCCTCGGTGGCGACGAGATTGCCGCGCGGGACCAGGAAGATCATCGCCGATGCGCAGGCGATCGCCAGGCCCATGACGGCGATGTTCAGCGGCAGCGGCGTGGCGAAATGGCCGCCGAGCCAGGCGCCGAATTGCGAGCACAGCGCGCCGAAGCCCATCTGGGTGAAACCCATCAGCCCCGACGCGGTGCCGGCCGCCTGCGGCCGAACGCTGATCGCGCCGGCGGAGGCGTTCGCCATCACGCTGGCGTTGCCGAACATGATCACCATGTGGGTGATGAACAGCCAGCTCGGGACCTGATTGTATCCGAGCACGCCCCACAGCACGTTGAGCAGCGCGCCGCCGATCTGCAGCGCGAGCCCGAACCAGATCAGCCTGTCGAGCGAGTATCGCGGCGAGAACCTGACGCAGAACAGATTGCCGATCAGATAGGCGAAGCCCGAACTCGCGAACCACGCGCCGTATTCGGCGCTGCTGCGGCCCATCTGCGTCACCACGACGTAGGGTCCGCCGCCCGCAAAGGTGAAGATGATCGCCGACGCCAGCACCTGGCACAGCACATAGCCGATGAAGGCGCGGCTCCTGAACAGGCTGCCGACATCGCCGCGAAAGCCGCCCGGCGCAGTCGGGCCGCCGCGTCGGCGCGTTTCCGGCAGCGCCAGGGCGATCGCGACGGTCACGATGATCGCGCCGGCGGTGACGACGTAGAAGATGGCGCGCCAGCCGAGCGCGGTCTCGATCACGCCGCCGAACAGCGGGCTCAGCATCTGCGCGATCATCATGACCGCGATCACCAGGCTGATCATGCCGCCGACGCGGTCGCGGCTGTACAGATCCCGGATGATGGCGCGGCTGATCACCATGCCCGAGGCGCCGCCGAGCGCCTGCAGGAACCGCGCGGCGATCAGTTGCGGCAGCGTCTGCGCGAAGATGCAGCCGATGCTCGCCGCGACCATCAGCATCAGCCCGCCGAGCAGCACCGGACGGCGGCCGAACCGGTCCGACAGCGGCCCCATGATCAGTTGCGAGCACGCCAGCCCGACCATGTAGAGCGACACCGTCATCTGCGCGACCGAGATGTCGCTGCCGAGATCGCTGGCGAGGATCGGCAGCGCCGGCACGAAGATGTACAGCGCGATCGGCGCAGCGCCGTTCATCAGCACGAGCAGCAACAGCAGCAGCTTCGACGGCGGCAGGTCGAGGCGACCTGCGTCGATCGTGCGGCTGTTGCCGGTCATTCCGTGCATGCAGTGTTGGTTCCGACCGGGGTGCGGTTGTGCGGAGAGAAGCAACTGTACCCTGCCGCGGGATCGCTAACAGGCCGTTTTCGGCATACGGCCATGCGAAAGGCGGGTGCGATCGGGTGCATTGCGCAACGAGGGGCGTTATTCCGGGATGCGCGCCGCCGTCCTCTCATTCGTCATTCCGGGGCGTGTGTAGCGCGACCCCGGAATCCCGACCTGGTGACGGAGGCGCTGCTACAACCTCTCGATTCCGGGTTCGCTCGCTGGCGCGAGCGCCCCGGAATGACGGTGCGCGTGGCAGCGATCACCGCTCCAGCGGCGCCGTCGCTTCGTCGAGCCATAGCTGCGTCGGGCCGTCGAGATGCGGGCGAACCTCGCGCCGGACGCGGGCGTGGTAGTCGTTCAGCCAGGCCAATTCCTTGGCGCTGATCAGTTCGAGGTCGATCAGGCGGCGGTCGATCGGCGCCAGCGTCAACGTCTCGAATGCGTTCATCGGCTTCTCGGCGCCGTCGATCGTCGCCTCGACCACCAGCTCGAGATTTTCGATCCGGATGCCGAAGCCGTCGGTCTTGTAGTAGCCGGGTTCGTTCGACAGGATCATGCCGCGCTTCAGCGGCGTCGTGCCGAGCTTGGAGATTCGCGCCGGGCCTTCGTGCACCGACAGATAGCTGCCGACGCCGTGGCCGGTGCCGTGGTCGAAATCGATTCCGGCCTGCCACAGGAACTGCCGCGCCAGCGTGTCGAGTTGCGCGCCGGTGGCGCCGTCGGGAAACACCGCACGCGCGATCGCGATATGGCCGCGCAGCACCCGGGTGAAGCGGTCGCGCATCTCATCGCTCGGCTCGCCGATCGCGATGGTGCGGGTGACGTCGGTGGTGCCGTCCTGATACTGCGCGCCGGAATCGATCAGCAGCAGATCACCGGGATGGATGCGGCGGTTGCTGGCGCGGGTGACGCGATAGTGCACGATCGCGCCGTTCGGCCCGGTGCCCGAGATGGTCGGGAAGGAGACGTCCTTCAGCGCGCCGGTGTCGCGGCGGAAGCTCTCCAGCGCTTCGACGGCGTCGATTTCGGTGAGCGTGCCTTTCGGCGCCTCGCGGTCGATGAAAGCCAGGAAGCGCGCCAGCGCCACGGCGTCGCGGCGATGCGCGGTGCGCGTGCCCTCGATTTCGGTGACGTTCTTCACCGCTTTCAGCAGCGCGACCGGATCGGCGCCGCGCAGCGGCTTGCCGCCGGCCTCGGTAATCAGCCGCGTCAGCGCGTCTGCAGCGGTGGCGCTGTCGAGCGCGATCGCGCCGCCGCTGGCGGCGAGCGCCTGCAGCGCCGGCGCCAGCGCCGAGGGCTCCGCCACCTGCGCGGTCTGTTCGAGATGGTCGCGGGCGCTGTTCGACAGCTTGCGCGCATCGATGAAGATGGTCGGCCGTCCCTGCGTCGGCACCAGCGCGTAGGACAGCGGCAGTGGCGTATGGGCGACGTCAGCGCCGCGGATGTTGAAGGTCCAGGCCACCGCGTGCGAATCCGACAGAACCAGCGCGTCGGCCTTCAGCCGGTCGAGTTCGCTGCGGATCCGGTCGAGCTTGGCGGCTTCGCTCTCGCCGGAAAACTCCACGCCGTGGACGCTGACCTGGCCGAGCGGCGGGGCCGGTCGTTCGGTCCACACCGCGTCGACAGGATTGCCGTCGATCGCGATCAGCTCCGCGCCGGCCTTGGCGCAGGCCGCCTGCATTCGCTCCACTGCCGAAGAAGTGTGCAGCCACGGATCAAATCCGAGGCGGTCGCCCGGCTTCAGATGCTGCTCCAGCCAGCGTTCCGGCGGCGGTTCGACAAGCGACTCGATCGTCCACGCCTCGCCGTCGACCTGCTTGGCCGCCTGCAGCGTGTAGCGTCCATCGACGAACACAGCGGCCTGATGGGCCAACACCACTGCGAGACCAGCCGATCCGGTGAAGCCGGTGAGCCAGGCCAGCCGCTCTTCAGACGGCGGAACATACTCGTTTTGCTGCTGATCGGCGCGCGGAACGATGAATCCATTGAGCGTCCGGCGCGCCAGCTCCTCGCGGAACGCGGCCAGCCGAGCGCTCAGGGCGACGCCATGTTCCGGCTCATCGAAGGTCTGGAAATGCGCTTCGAACATTGTCCCTGTTCCTCACTGGTGCGCCACACGATCATGCCGAGAAAAGCGTTGCTTTTGGCACGAATTATGCTTGATTTATCGGGCCTGCAGCGACAGGCGCGGGTGCATATGCACTCTGATAGCGCGTCCGGGAGAAACCCGGGAGTGTCTCAACTCAACGATGAGGGGATGCACATGCCTGTTTTTTCATTCGAGAAGATCGCCGCGCCCGTTCGTCCGAACCCGATTGCGAATGTCGAACACGTCGAAAAGAAGCAGCGCGGTGTGATCATTCAGATGCTGGGCCGGTTTGTCGAGGCGCGGGTCAAGCGCGCGCCGCCGAAAAACAGCACCGACGTCCGCTTCCAAAAGAAGCCGGCTGAATAGTCCTCAGAACGTCTTCGCCAGCAACAGACTGCTCCAACCCTCGATCACGATCTGCCGCAACAGCACGCATCCGCGTGCGCGATAGGCCGCGATCACGCTCTGCGCCTGCGGTTGCAGCAGGCCGGACAGGATCACCAGCGCAGACGGCGCGAGATGCTGCGACATCGGGGTGCTGAGCTGGCGCAGCGGGTTGGCGAGGATGTTCGCCAGCACCAGGTCGAACGGCCCCCATGCGGCAAAAACCGGCGCCGAGAATCCGGTGGCATGCACTGCCTCAACCAGATTGCCGACGCCGTTCAGACGGGCGTTCTCCTTCGCGACCGCAACCGATTGCCGGTCGATATCCGTCGCCAGCACCGGCTGGCGCAGCGCCTTGGCGGCCGCGATCGCCAGCACGCCGGTGCCGGTGCCGAGATCAAGCACGCTGCGCGGCGGGCCGGCGCGTAGCACCAGATCGAGCAGCGTCAGGCAGCCGCGGGTGGTGCCGTGATGTCCGGTGCCGAAGGCGAGTGCGGCCTCGATCTCGATGCCGAGCTTGTTGGACGGGATGCGCGCGCGGTCGTGGCTGCCGTGCACCACGAAGCGGCCGGCGGGGACGGGGACGAGCCCCTCGAGGCTCGCCGCCACCCAATCCTTGGCTGCGATGCTCTCGACCGTCATGGCCGCCGCCGCGGCGTCGCCGGCGGCCTGCGCGACCAAAGCGCGGACACCGTCGAGGTTCGGCATCTCGCCGAAATGCAGGCTGACCTCCCAGCTCCGGTCTGGCCGCTCGAAAGCCGCAATCGCCAGCTCGCCATCGTCGAAGCTCTCGCCGAGCAGGTCGGTGACCCGGCGTGCAGCGGCCTCGTCGCCGATCACGAAGCTGGCGCGGGTGGAAGCGGTTTCGGTCATGTCGGGTCCGATGTTTGGTGGCCGGGTGGCCGCCGATGAAGTGATTTCGCAACGCGGCGTCCCCAGCTTCTGCGCCGGAAAGGCAGGGTTTGTCCATGACTTATGCACAGGGGTGAAGACCAGGGATTCGGCGTCGGTAACGATTAATTGGCGGCGCCGACGCACGGCCCCGGCGGCAGCAATAGGCGCCTGCATGCCAGCATTGCGATGCTGCCAAGCCGCGTTCTGGATCCATTGGGACCGTTCCGGCGTTGAAGCACGGGAGGAGTGTGTGGAATGGATCGCGGCTGCGGTCGTTTGTCCGCCGCCGATGCATCGATCCGAGCAACGGCGCCGCCCCAATGCTCGAGATGAGCGGATGCAACAGGGAAGGCGGAATGACTAACACCAGCAGAATTTTCTCGGGCCGCCGCGCCCGTTCCAGTCGCATGCTAGCGACATTTGCCGTCGGTGCGTGCGTCGTGCTGGCCGGCTCGCAAGCGGCATTTGCCAAGGAGGTGCAACCCTCCGATCCGCCTGCGATCGATTGCGCAACTATTCGCCACCACGTCGCCGAACACGGCCGCGCCAAGTCGATCACCTGGGCCGTCAAGAACGGATTTTCCTGGGCCCAGATTGCCGCAGCGCGGCGGTGCCTGAAAGGGTGATCGAGAGGGGCGCGCCGTCACGCGAGACGGATCAGCTCTCGATCAGCCGTCCGTCTCGTTGATCAGGACTTGTAGTGTCCGAGCTTATCCCCAGGGCGCCCACACCCTATCAACAGCTTCGCGCACAGCTTTAAGCTCAGCTTTTCCACAGCATATCCACAGCGTTACGCACAGATTTATCCACGCGCTTTGAACAGGCTGCGGTGGTCGTTGAGGATCGTTGCCGCGGCGTTGTGGCCGGGCGCGCCGGTGACGCCGCCGCCGGGATGGGCGCCGGAGCCGCAGTGATAGAGCCCTTTCAGCGGGCCGCGATAGTCGGCATGGCCGAGCATCGGGCGGGCGGAGAACAGCTGGTTCAGGCTCAGCGCGCCGTGGAAGATGTCGCCGCCGAGCAGGCCGAAGTCGCGCTCGAGATCGAGCGGCGACAGGATCTGTCGCCCGAGCACGCTGGCGGCGAAGCCGGGGGCGTAGCGATCGACGGTCGCGATCATCAGATCAGCGACCTCCTCGCGGCGATCATCCCAGGAGACGCCGTCGGGCAATTGCGGCGCGACGTGCTGGCAGAACAGGCTGGCGACGTGCTGGCCGGGTGGCGCCAGCGAGTCGTCCAGCGTCGAGGGGATCAGCATTTCGACCACCGGTTCGCGGCTCCAGCCGTGCTGACGGGCGTCGATGTAAGCCCGGTCCATGTAGTCGAGGCTGGGGGCGATAATGATGCCGGCGGTGAGATGGTCGCCCGCACCGGGCAGCGCCTCGAACGAGGGCAGGCCGGATAGCGCAACATTCATCCGGAAAGTGCCGGAGCCGTTCTTCCACGCCTGCATACGGCGGAGGAAATCGACCGGCAGCGCGTCCTTCGGTAGCAGCCGGGTGTAGAGCAGTTTCGGATTGATGTTAGCGGCGACGTATTTGGCGCGCAGGCTGCGGCCGTCGTCGAGGGTGACGCCGACGACGCGCCCGCGCTCGACCAGCACCTCGCGCACGCCGGCGCCGGTTTCGATCTCGGCCCCCGCGGCGCGGGCCGCAGCCGCCATCGCCTGGGTGATCGCGCCCATGCCGCCGATTGCGTGGCCCCAGACGCCCTTCTTGCCGTTCACTTCACCGAAGGCGTGATGCAACATCACATAGGCGGAACCGGCGGCGTAGGGGCTTGCGTAATTGCCGACGATCGCGTCGAAGCCAAACAGCGCCTTGACCAGATCGTTCTCGAACCGCGCGTCGAGCATCTCGCCGGCCGAACAGGTGAAAAGGTCGAGCAGCAGCCGTTGCTGTTCCAGCGACAGCGCGCGCAGGCGGTTGGCTGTTCCCAGCGCCGCGACGCCTTCGCGGATCGCGCCGACGCCGAAACGCTCGACCAGATTGGGCGGCGCGCGCAGCACGAAATGCCGCAGCACGTCGGCGATCGTTTCCAGTTCGGCGGTGAAGCCGTCGATTTTGCCGGCGTCGTGGCGGCTCAGATGCGCCACCGATTTCGCGGTGTATTTCGAGCCCGTCAGCAGATATTTGCCGCCCGGCGCAGGCAGGAAGTTCTGCGCTCGGCGCTCGACGATGCGCAGCCCGTGCTGGTGCAATCGGAGATCGGCGATCACCTGAGGGTTGAGCAGGCTGACCGTATAGGCCGCAACCGAGTTGCGAAAGCCAGGATGAAACTCCTGCGTCACCGCAGCGCCGCCGACCACACTGCGGCGCTCGACCACCTTCACCTTGAGCCCGGCCTGCGCCAGATAGGCGGCGCAGGTGAGGCCGTTATGGCCGGCGCCGATGATCAGCACGTCGGGATCGGACATTGGTGTTCCAGAATGGTCGAGAAATGGCCCCGGCGTCGCCGCCGGCCACAAGGTGTCCACACTGGGTTATCAAAGACTTGCAGACCCCGCACAAGAGGTCGTACCCGACTAGGCACAACGTCGCGCCGGTCTGATCCGAGTGGATAGCGGCCTTCGGTTCTGCGATTGTAAAATCCGGACGCCTCAGGATACAGACCCTCGGCCGTGGCGGCCCTGCCGCCGCCGTGACGAATACCTGCCACTTTGCCGCACCGGCCGCCGCCGGAGATCCGCTTTGGAGACTGCATGACCGATCCGATGCCGCCCGCTGCCGCTCATAATTCCGAAGCGCGCAACCGGGTGATCCTGATCGTCTACACCGGGGCGATCTTCACCAGCGCGCTGCTGCTGTTTTCGGTCCAGCCATTGTTCACCAAAATGGTGCTGCCCCGGCTGGGCGGCTCGCCGGCGGTGTGGTCGGTGGCGATGGTGTTCTTCCAGTCGCTGCTGCTCGGCGGCTACGCCTATGCGCATTACATCAGCCAGTTCCGCAACCGCATCGTTCCCGTCGCGATTCATCTCGCGCTGCTGATCGCCGCGATGCTGACGCTGCCGCTGTCGATCGCCGGTGGTTGGGGCACGCCGCCCTCGAGCGGCTACGCGTTCTGGTTGCTCGGCCTGTTCGCGGTGTCGATCGGCCTGCCGTTCTTTGCGCTTGCCGCCAACAATCCGCTGCTGCAGGCGTGGTTCGTACGCACCGGCCACCCCAACGGACCCGATCCGTATTTCCTCTACGCGTCGTCCAATATCGGCAGCTTCCTGGCGCTGTTGTCCTATCCGGTGCTGCTGGAGCCGACGCTGACGCTGCGCTCGCAGAATATCGTGTGGACCGGCGGCTACGGCCTGTTGATCCTGCTGATCGCCGGCTGCGGCTACCTGCTGCTGCGCTCGCCGAAAATGGATATCAGCGCGAGCAGCGACCAAAGCGCCGCCGCGGTCGCGCCGTCCTGGACGTTGCGTGCGCGCTGGGTGTTTCTCGCCGCGGTGCCGTCGGGTCTGCTGATCGCGGTCACCGCGCATGTCTCGACCGACGTCGCGGCCGCGCCGCTGCTGTGGGTCCTGCCGCTGTCGCTGTATCTGCTGACGTGGGTGCTGGTGTTCCAGTCGCGGCCGCTGCTGCCGCACAAATGGATGCTGGCCGCGCAGCCGGTCGCGATCGGGGTGATCGCCGTGCTGCTCGCCTATGCTGGCACCGCCAATCTGCTGCTGATGCTCTGCGGCCATTTGGTGTCGTTCTTCGTGATCGCGATGGCCTGCCATGGCGAACTGGCGCGGACACGTCCGGACGCACGCCATCTCACCGGCTTCTACGTCGCGCTGTCGTTCGGCGGCATGGTCGGCGGGCTGTTTGCCGGCCTGGTCGCGCCTTACAGCTTCTCCTGGATTGCCGAATATCCGATTCTGCTGGCGCTGGCGGTGCTGTGCCGGCCGAACATGATCGAGCGGGTTCCGGCCTGGACGCGCTGGTACTGGGCGTTCCTTGCCGCCCTTGCGGTGGCGCTGATCGCGCCATCGTTCAGCGCCAACAATGTGTTCGAGTGGATCAGCATCAATCGCATGCTGATCGTCGGCGACGTCGCCGCAGTGGCGGCCTTCGCGGCGCTGGCGCTGCGCGCCAGCCGCTGGAAAGTGTTCGCCACCGTCGTGTTGGCGCTGACGCTGATCCGGCTCTACCCCTCCGACGACGGAAAGGTCGAGACGGTGCGCAGCTTCTTCGGCGTTCACAAGATTCAGGTGACGTCGAACGGGCAGTATCACGTGCTGCTGCACGGCACGACGATCCACGGCGCCGAGAAAATGCTGAATGATGACGGCACGCCCATCAGCGGCCGGCCGGAGCCGATCACCTATTACTACAAGGATGGCGGCATCGGGCAGGGGATCGCGGCGATCCGCGCACGCAAGGGTGAGCCGCTGCGTGTCGCGGTGATCGGACTCGGCTCGGGATCGCTGACCTGCGCCGCGCAGCCGGGCGAGACTTGGCGGTTTTTCGAGATCGACCAATCGATGGTCGATACCGCGCGCGATCCGAAATACTTCACCTATGTGAGCAAATGCGCGCCCGACCTGCAGCCGGTGATGGGCGACGCGCGGCTGACCTTCGCCAACGAGCCGGACGGCGCCTACGATCTGATCGTGGTCGACGCCTATTCGTCGGACGCGATCCCGATCCATCTCGCGACCCGGGAGGCGATGGCGATCTACAAGTCGAAGCTGGCGCCGCAGGGCGCGGTGCTGATGCACGTCTCCAACCGGCATCTCGAACTGGCAAGCGTGGTGGTCGGCATCGCCGGCACCAACGGCATGAAGAGCTGGACCTATTCCGACGACCCGGAGCGCGACGCCGACTATATTTTCGCGACGTCCGTGGTGATCTCGGCGCGGCAGCCCGATGATGTCGGTTCGATCGCCTCGTCGCAGGACTGGACCCTGACCGAGCCGCGCCCTCATCAACGGGTCTGGACGGACGACTATTCCAACGTGCTCGGCGCGGTGTGGCGCCGGCTGCGCGAGGGCGACGAATAGCGCAAAGAAAAACGCGCGACCGTCCGGGCGGCCGCGCGTTCGGAAGGCGTGAAGCTCGGGTCTCAGTCGTCCGAGTAGCCGCCGTAATAGCCGCGCGGTTGATAGCTGCGACGAGGGGCGTAGACCTGCGCCGCGTAGCTGTCATCTTCGGAATATTGATACTGATATTGCGGCTGATATTGCTGTTGGGCGTAGCCGCGGCGATAGCCGGGAGGCGCCGGATATCGGCGGCCGTCATTGCCGTCGGCCGGATAGATGAAGCCGTCGTCGGCGACTTGCGGTCTGGCCACCCGCGGCTGCGCGCGGGGCGCCAGTTCGACGGGTTCGCCGGCGCCGTCATAGCTCGGCGCCGGAGCACGGCGCGCCACCGCGGTGTTCGCCTTGTTGCCGGGTTGCTTCGCCAGAGCCACCCGCGACGATCCGGTCAGGTTCACGGTTGTATTGAGGACGCCGTCTTTCTCGACCAGCGCATAGAGCGTGGAGGCGTTGTCGCGCGAGAGCCTGATGCATCCATGCGACACCGGCACGCCGAGCTTCCCTGCGGCGTCGGTGCCGTGGATCGCGTGGCCCTGACGGGTGAAGAAGATCGCGTGCGGCATCGGCGCATCGTCGAACTCCTTCGAGTAGTGATCGGCTTCCATCCGGAAGGTGCGGAACGATCCGTTCGGCGTCTCGTGCGACGGATTGCCGGTCGAGACCGGCCAGCGATAGCGTTCGACGCCATCGACCGCGACGGTCATTTCCTGATTGTCCTTGTCGACGGTGATCGCGACTTTTGCCTGAGCAGTGGACGCCGCCAGCAGGATCAGACCGGTGAGGGAAACGAGATACGAACGCATGATGCCGGCCTCCTCGGCCCGATCCTTCGACTTGAATGCCCGTCCCCGCAGGTAATATGCACAGCGGCCATCGCAGTTTCCAGTAGCCTCCGCGTCGCAACAGAAAAACCCCGGGCATCGTTAACTCGCCGCTCGCTCGGGCGAGGCCAAGACCGAGCTGCGGCGAAATCAAGGTGAATGGAACCGAAGCGTCGGCCGGGGGTTAACCTGTCGCAAGTCTGCTCCGACGATCGATCGGGGGACAAATCCCGAAGGATGGACATCGATGAAGACGAAAACGAAGACGCTCGCCATTCGCGCCGACCACACGCCGCTGAAGGCGATGCTGGCCGCGGCCGCGCTGGCCTTGGCGCTGCTCGCGATCCCGACCGCGGGTCACTCTCAGGGGATCGTTCGCGGCGCGCAGGACGGCTCGTATCACGGCAATCGCGCGGCGGGTCCGGTGGGTGGCGTTGTCGGCGGAGCGATCGGCGCCGGTGTCGGCGGCGCGGTGGGCGCGGTCAACGGCGTGCTCGGGCTGCCGAACCACGGGCCGCGCTACCATCGCGCTCATCGCTGCCGCGGTTACTACACCCGCAGCGGCAATTTCCGGTGCTATCGGCGCTGACACACAATCCTGATGGTGAACGAGGCGCGGCCGCAATGGCCGCGCCTTTTTTGCTGCCCGATCAAATGCCGCGCCGGCGGCAGCGGCGTCAGGCCTTCAGCCGGTAGCCGGTCCGGAAAATCCACCAGACCACGGCCATGCAGAGCAACAGGAAGCCGCAGGTCGCGGCGACGCTGATTCCGATATCGACGTCGGCGATTTCGTAGAAGCTCCAGCGGAAGCCGGACACGAGATAAACCACCGGATTGAACATCGCCACCGTCTGCCAGACCGGCGGCAGCATCGAGATCGAATAGAAGCTGCCGCCGAGGAACGTCAGCGGCGTGATGATCAACAGCGGCACCACCTGCAGCTTCTCGAATCCGTCGGCCCAGATGCCGATGATGAAGCCGAGCAGGCTGAACGCCACCGAGGTCAGCACCAGGAAGCCGAGCATCCACAACGGATGCGCGATCTTCAGCGGCACGAACAGCCCCGCGGTGGCGAGGATGATGAGGCCGAGAATGATCGACTTGGTCGCCGCGGCGCCGACATAGCCGAGCGCGACTTCCAGGAACGACACCGGCGCCGAGAGGATTTCGTAGATCGTGCCGGTGAATTTCGGGAAGTAGATGCCGAACGAGGCGTTCGACACGCTCTGCGTCAGCACCGAGAGCATGATCAGGCCGGGCACGATGAAGCTGCCGTAGCTGACGCCCTCGACCTGATCGATGCGCGATCCGATCGCCGCGCCGAACACGATGAAATACAGCGAGGTCGACAGCACCGGCGACACGATGCTCTGCATCAGCGTGCGCCAGGCCCGCGCCATCTCGAACAGATAGATCGCCTTGACAGCCCGATGGTTCATGCTCACGCCCTCACCAGGCTGACGAAGATTTCTTCCAGCGACGACTGGCTGGTGTCGAGATCGCTGAAGTGGATGCCGGCGGCGCGGATGTCGCCGAGCAGCGCGGTGATGCCGGTGTGTCCGGCGCGGGTGTCGTAGGTGTAGACCAGCTTGCGGCCGTCGTCGGCGAGTGCCAGCTCGTAGGCCGAAAGCTGCGGCGGGATCGCGCCGAGCGGTTCGTCGAGATAGAGCTCGAGCTGCTTCTTGCCGAGCTTCTGCATCAGAGCGGTCTTCTCTTCGACCAGGATCAGTTCGCCATTGTTGATGACGCCGACTCGGTCGGCCATCTCCTCGGCTTCCTCGATGTAATGCGTGGTCAGGATGATGGTGACGCCGGTCGCCTGCAGCGCCCGCACCACCTCCCACATCCCCTTGCGCAGCTCGACATCGACGCCGGCGGTCGGCTCGTCGAGGAACAGGATCTGCGGCTCGTGGCTGAGTGCCTTGGCGATCATCACCCGGCGCTTCATGCCGCCGGACAGCGTGATGATCCGGCTGTCCTTGCGATCCCACAGCGACAGGTCGCGCAGCACCTTTTCGATATGCGCCGGATTCTTCGGCTTGCCGAACAGGCCGCGGCTGAAGCTCACCGTGTCCCACACCGATTCGAACGCGTCGGTGTGCAGTTCCTGCGGCACCAGCCCGATCATCTCGCGCGCCGCGCGATAGTCGTCGACGATGTCATGGCCGTCGACGGTGACCTTGCCCTCGGTCGCGTTGACGAGGCCGCAGATCGTCCCGATCAGCGTGGTCTTGCCGGCGCCGTTCGGACCCAGCAGCGCGAAGATTTCGCCGGCCATGATGTCGAGATTGACGTCGTTCAGCGCCTTGCGGCCGGTGCCGTAGGTCTTGCTGAGATTGGAAACGGAAATGATCGGGGCCATGCGGGCTCGTTGGCGTGTGCGCTGGGGAGGGGCGGCGGAACGCAGCGGTCGTGCGGGCGGCTTACATAATGACGGTCAGGAGCCCGCGCAACCGACAGCGGCCCCGGCGATTGCGTGAGGAACCCTCGCGGGTTCAACGTACCTATTCAACCGCGTGGGCGCGGGCGGGATATTCAATCAGGGCGACGATGGCGTCCTTGCTGCTCTCGACGAACGCCGGGTCTTTCCCGAGCTCGTCGATCGTGCGTGGCGGATTGAAAACGGTCGAGCCATCCGGGTTGGTCCAATCCTCCGCCGCGAAGATCAGGACCTCCGCGGCCTCCTGCATCGCTTCCTCGATCGAATCACCAGCAGTCACGACGCCGGGAATATCCGGGAACGACACGCCGTAGCTGCCGTCGCGGTCCTTGTGGATCAAGGCGATGTAGTGCGTCATCGCCTACACCCGCTGCACGAAACTATCGACCACCTTCTTCTCGCCGGCCTTGTCGAAGGCGATGGTGAGTTTGTTGCCGTCGATTTTCGTCACCTGGCCGTAGCCGAATTTCTGATGGAAGACGCGATCGCTCAGCGTGAAGTCGGATTCGGCGCCGGTGGATTTCGCCACCAGCTCGCCCTCGATCGTGAACGGGGCCCGGCGGGCGCCCGGGGATGCGCCGCGGTCTGAGAACGGCGAGCTACTCTCGCTGAAGCCGCCACCGCCGCTGCGGCCGCCGCCGCCGTTTTTCCCGCGCTGGGCCTGCGCGCGCTGCCAGCCCGGGGTGGAATAGCTCGAGCCGAACGACTCGACATTGTCGAAGCGCGACGGGCCGTAGCCGCTCATGCCGCCCCAGCCGGAGCCGCCTTTCGACTCGGTGATCTCGACATTGGCCTGCGGCAGTTCGTCGAGGAAGCGCGACGGGATCGTGGTGTTCCAGGTGCCGTGAATCCGGCGGTTGGTGGCGAAGTACAATTTCGCGCGGCGTCTCGCGCGCGTAATGCCGACATGGGCGAGACGGCGTTCCTCTTCCAGCCCGGCGCGGCCCTGATCGTCGAGCGCGCGCTGATGCGGAAACAGGCCTTCCTCCCAGCCGGGCAGGAACACGGTCTCGAACTCCAGCCCCTTGGCGGAGTGCAGCGTCATCACGCTGACGGCGTCCTCGTCGGCGGCGCCGTCGCGGTCCATCACCAGCGAGATGTGTTCGAGGAAACCTTGCAGGTTCTCGAACTCTTCCATCGAGCGAACGAGTTCTTTGAGGTTTTCCAGCCGGCCGGCGGCGTCGGCGGAGCGGTCCTTCTGCCACATCTCGGTGTAGCCGCTCTCGTCGAGCACGATCTCGGCGAGTTCGGTATGCGACAGCGCATTGCGCTGCACCTGCCAGCGCTCGAAATTCTCGATCAGGCCGCGCAGCGAACTCCGCGCTTTGGGCTTCATCTCGTCGGTGTCGATCACCAGCCGCGCCGCCTCGAACAGCGGGATCTTCCGCTTGCGGGCGTGGTCGTGCAGCATCTGCACGGTGGCGTCGCCGAGGCCGCGCTTCGGCACATTAACGATGCGCTCGAAGGCGAGGTCGTCGGCGGGCGAATTGATCACCCGCAGATAAGCCAGCGCATCGCGGATTTCGGCGCGCTCGTAGAACCGTGGTCCGCCGATCACGCGGTAGGGCAGGCCGAGCGTCACGAAGCGGTCTTCGAATTCGCGCATCTGAAACGAGGCGCGCACCAGGATCGCGATTTCGTTGAGCTTGTGGCCCTGGCGCTGCAGCTGCTCGATCTCCTCGCCGATGCCGCGGGCTTCCTCCTCGGAATCCCATGCGCCGGTGACGGTCACCATCTCGCCGTCGACGTCCTCGGTGCGCAGCGTCTTGCCGAGCCGCCCCTCGTTGTGCGCGATCAGATGCGAGGCGGCGGCTAGGATGTGGCCGGTCGAGCGATAGTTGCGTTCGAGCCGGATCACCTTGGCGCCGGGGAAGTCGTGGTCGAAGCGCAGGATGTTGTCGACCTCGGCGCCGCGCCAGCCATAGATCGACTGATCATCGTCGCCGACGCAGCAGATGTTCTTGGGGGCTGTGGTTTGGACGCCGCCGCTTGCTTTATCGTCATCACCGGGCCGACGCGAAGCGTCGAGACCCGGTGATCCATCTTCTCGAGATGTGATGGATTGCCGGGTCGAGCCCGGCAATGACGATTGTGATGGCGCCTGCGACAGCAGCCGCAGCCAGAGATACTGCGCGACGTTCGTGTCCTGATACTCGTCGACCAGAATGAACTTGAAGCGGCCCTGATACTGCCGCAGCACGTCGGGGTGCTCGCGGAACAGCCGGATGTTCTCCAGCAGCAGATCGCCGAAATCCGCAGCGTTGAGAACTTTCAGCCGCTCCTGATAGGCGGCGTAGAGCTTGCCGCCGCGGCCGTTGCCGAAGCTCGCGGCTTCGCCGGCCGGCACCTGCGACGGCGTCAGCCCGCGGTTCTTCCAGCCGTCGATCAGGCCGGCCAGCATCCGCGCCGGCCAGCGCTTGTCGTCGATATTGTCGGCGGCGAGCAATTGCTTCAGCAGCCGGATCTGGTCGTCGGTGTCCAGCACGGTGAAGTTCGAGGTGAGCTGCACCAGTTCGGCGTGATAGCGCAGGATTCGCCCGCCGATCGAATGGAAGGTGCCGAGCCACGGCATGCCCTCGACCGCCTGGCCGAGCATCTGGCCGAGCCGCAGCTTCATCTCGCGCGCGGCCTTGTTGGTGAAGGTCACGGACAGGATCTCGGCGGGGCGCGCCCGGCCGGTGGAGAGGATGTGCGCGATCCGCGTGGTCAACACGCGCGTCTTGCCGGTGCCGGCGCCGGCGAGCACCAGCACCGGGCCGTCGAGCGACTCGACCGCCTCGCGCTGCTCCGGATTGAGCCCGGACAAATAGGCCGGCGCCGCGGACGCGCGCGCCCGCGCGGCGATGCCGCCGGCAGCGGGCTGATAGCCGGAAAGGTCGAGATTGGCGCGCTTGTTCGGTTCAGTCATGCGAATCGTCTTTGACCCACGATGGCACCGCGGGTTTGCGATGGGGAGCCTTCATAGCAGGATTATCAGGCGATATAGGGTCTGCGGGCGCGAACCGACAGGTTTTCCGCGCAGGGCGGTTGTGCAATTCCTGCCACTCGCGATTTCGTTCCGCGAAGACGCCGCAAATTATGCCCTCGCACGCGCCGGAACGCGCTGGAACCTTCGTTTCAGCGACGGATTGTTTCGCCAGACGGCGCGGCTGTGGCAGCCGCGCAAATTCAAAAGGCCAGGCCCGCGCGAACGGACTTGCGCCCCAAGCGAAACGGAGAGCGTCCCATGCTGAGTTGGGTTGTTACTTTTCTGGTCGTCGCACTGATCGCGGGCATTCTCGGCTTCGGCGGCATCGCCGGCGCCTCCATCGAAATCGCCAAGGTGATCTTTTTCATCGCGGTCGTGCTGTTCCTGATCTCGGCCGTCGTCGGCCTCGCGCGCGGACGCACGCGAGTCTAGCGCGTCATTCTAACGCGCCGTGGCCGCACGCTTCGAGGGCATCGCGATGTGACGTCCGATGCCCTCGGGTCGCGGCGACGCGCGATGCGCTTCGGCGACTCGCTCGATGCGGGCGCGGATGTCAGGCGGAAATGGCGCGACCTTCCGCGATCCCATGTCGACATGCATCGACATGTTTTCCGAGGTCGCGGACAGCCAGCCGTCCTCGGCGTGGCGCAGCTCCTCGAAGGTGTGGATTCGCTTGTCGTCGGCGGCGACGATGTACACCGCGATCTTGACCGGGTCGCCGAGGTGGATTTCCCGCAGATAACGGACGTGGCATTCCGCGGTGAAGGTCGAGCCGCCGCGCTCGCTCAGATAGTCCGCACCGATGCCTAGTTCGAGCCACAGCTGATCGACCGCACGGTCGAACAGCACGTTGTAATAGGCCATGTTGAGATGGCCGTTATAGTCGATCCATCCCGGTTCGATCTGCATCACCGATGAAACAAACGGCGCGGGCGCCGCAACAATCGTTGTGTCTGAAGCTGCGTTAAGGTCTCGATCCAAAGTCAATTTGTCCTCCCTTGACCCCTCCGGCGTCCTTTGCCACGGTCGATCAGAGCCGGAGGATTTATTGTGGGCCTGACCATCACCAACATTCCGAAGCGTGCAGAGCCGCAATCGGTGGCGAGCGCCATTGAAGCGCTCGCGGCGCGTTTCGGCAACCGCCTCGTCACTTCGCTCGCGGTGCGCGAGCAGCATGGCCACACCACGACCTGGCTGCCGAACCAGCCGCCGGACGCGGTGGTGATGGCGCAGGAAACTGCCGACATTCAGGACGTGGTGCGGATTTGCGCCCGGCATAGCGTGCCGGTGATCGCGTTCGGCACCGGCACCTCGCTCGAGGGCCACGTCAACGCTCCGGCCGGCGGCATCTGCATCGATCTGCGCGACATGAACAAGATCCTCGCGGTGCACGCCGAGGACCTCGATTGCGTCATCCAGCCGGGCGTCACCCGGAAGGCGCTGAACGAAAATCTGCGCGACCAGGGGCTGTTCTTCCCGATCGATCCCGGCGCCGACGCCTCGATCGGCGGCATGGCGGCGACCCGCGCCTCCGGCACCAACGCCGTCCGTTACGGCACCATGCGCGACAACATTCTGGCGCTGAAAGTGGTGCGCGGCGACGGCGAGATCATCACCACCGGCACCCGGGCCAAGAAGTCGGCGGCCGGTTACGACCTCACGCATCTGTTCGTCGGCAGCGAAGGCACCCTCGGCATCATCTCGGAATTGACCATCAAGCTGCGCGGCATCCCCGAGGTGATCGCGGCGGCGTCGTGCTCGTTCCCGTCGGTGAAGGATGCCTGCCAGGCGGTGATCCTCGCGATCCAGACCGGGATTCCGGTGGCGCGGATCGAGCTGTTGAGCGAGGCGCAGGTCCGCGCCTGCAACGCCTATTCCAAGCTGACGCTACCGGAGGCGCCGCTGCTGCTGCTGGAGTTCCATGGCAGCGAGGTCGAGGTCGGCGAACAGTCGAGGAATTTCGGCGAGATCGCCAAGGACTGCGGCGGCGGCGAGTTCACCTGGACCACAAGGCCCGAAGACCGCAACAAGCTCTGGCAGGCCCGGCACGACGCCTATTGGTCGGTGCGGGCGCTGCGCTCCGGCGACGGCGTCGGCGTGGTCGCCACCGACGTCTGCGTGCCGATCTCGCGACTCGCCGATTGCGTCGCCGAGACCGAGGCGGATCTGGCGCGGCTGAACCTTCTGGCGCCGATCGTCGGCCATGTCGGCGACGGCAACTTCCACTGCTCGCTGCTGTGCGACGTCAACGATGCCGACGAGATGGCGCGCGGCGACGAGTTCATGCACCGGCTGGTCGAGCGGGCGCAGGCGATGGACGGCACCTGCACCGGCGAGCACGGCATCGGCCAAGGCAAGCAGAAATATCTCAAGGCTGAGCTCGGCATCGAGGCCTTGCAGGCGATGCGTGCGATCAAACAGGCGCTTGACCCGCAGAACATCTTCAATCCCGGCAAGATCCTGCCGCAAGCTCTTTGAGGAGCGGGTCTTTCCGCGATCACTCCGCTTCAGGCGGAGATTGCTGTGAGTTCGCCATCATTCGTTGTTATGCGTTGAAAATACGGAGTTATTGATGCTCGGCCTGGGCGGCTGATCGCCCGAGGGGAAATCGCGTTGCAGACGACGTTGCTCGGTCTGGCCATTGCGCTGATTCTCGCGCTGCTCGCCGCCCTGGTGGGGCCGTATGTCATCGACTGGAACCAGTTCCGCGATCAGTTCGAGGCTGAAGCCACGCGGCGCGCTGGCGCTCCCGTCCGGGTGGCCGGCGAATTGGATGCGCGGCTGCTGCCGACGCCGACACTGCGGCTGCGCGATGTCACGATCGGCGGCGCCAACGATCCCGGCCGGATCCGCGCCGCCAAGCTCGACGTCGAGTTCAGCCTCGGCGCGCTGATGCGCGGCGAGTGGCGTGCCGACGTCCTCACAGTTAACGGCTTCGCGCTCGACCTCGGGCTCGATTCCAGGGGGCGGCTCGACTGGCCGGCCTCCGGCCTCTCCAATCTTGCGGCGCTGTCGATCGACCGGCTCAATCTGACCGGACGGATCGCGCTGCACGATGCTGCCAGCCGCTCCACGATCGAGCTCGGCGACATCGCCTTCGCCGGCGACCTGCGCGCGCAGGGGAGTTCGCTGCGGGGCGACGGCAATTTCCTGTTGGACAGCACGCGCTACCCGTTCCGTCTGTCGGTCGGCCGCGCAACCGATGGCGACGGCACGCGGCTGCACATCACCATCGATCAGGCCGGCCGTGGCATGTCCGCCGATCTCGACGGGCTGCTTGCCTTCGACGATCGGTCACCACGGTTCGACGGCACGGCGGTGCTGTCGGCTTCGGCGGTTGCGACCAACCCGGCGCGAACGCCGTGGCGGATCTCGGCGAAGGTCAAGGCGGGTCCTGCGCTGGCGGCGCTCGATCAGCTCGAGGCGTCGTGGGGCGCGGAGGATCGCGCGCTGAGACTCGCCGGCTCCGGCGATCTTCGCTTCGGCGCCTCACCGCTGCTCACGGCTAAACTGTCGGCTCGCCAGCTCGACGGCGACAGGCTGCTGGCCAAGGACGGCGATGGCTCGGCAATTTGGCTGCCGCAGCTCCGCGAACGAATCGGCGCGCTGCCGCAGCCGCCGCTGCCGGTACGGATCGTGCTCGATGCCGAGCAGATCATGCTCGGCGGCCGGCCGCTGACCGATATCGCCGTGGAGCTGCGCGCGGACGGAGAAGCGTGGCGGCTCGACCGGCTCGGGCTGCGGGCGCCGGGCGGTTCGCGGCTGGCGCTGAGCGGCGGGGCAGGGCCGGCCGGCACGGCCGATCAGTTCAAAGGCGCGCTGACGATCGAGTCCGCCGATCCCGATCTGCTCACCGCCTGGCTGCAGGGCCGGTCACCGGCCGCCGGCAGCACGCCGAAGCCGCTGCGGGTGCAGGGCAGCGTCACGGCTTCGACTGAGAGCATTGCGATCGATCCGCTGAAGATCGAGGCCGATGGCGGCACGCTGCAAGGCCGCGTCGCCTATCGCAACCGCACCGCCGACCATGGCGGGCGGGTCGAAGCCGTGCTGAAAGGCGACCGCGTCGATCTCGACACCGCGACGGAGCTGACGCGCTCGCTGGCCGGGCCACGCGACAACTGGCCGGAGCAGGCCAGCGTCTCGCTTGATTTCGGCGAGGCCAAATCCAACGGCCAGACCTGGCGGCCGCTGCGGGCGCGGTTCGGCTACGGACTTGGCACCGTGTCGCTCGAGCAGCTCGAGGCCAGAAGCGCGAGCGGCGTCACGCTGCGGGGCGACGGTGCGCTCGATCGCGGCAACGGCGTCGGCCGGCTCAATCTGGCGGCGCTCGCGCCGTCGCTGCGGCCGATTGCCGACGCGCTCGATCCCATTGCACCGAGGATCGCCGCGCCGCTGAAGACGATCGGCGATGCACCCGGCGCGGCGCAAGTGTCGCTCGCTCTGACGCTCGCTGCCGACAAGACCAATGCCGGACAGGTCAAAGCCGAAGCGGTGGTGCAGATCGATAGCCGGCCGCTCAAAGGCAGCGTCACCCTGAAGGCGATGCCGAGCAGCGCCGACATCGGCGATCTCAAGACCGATGCGCTCAGTCGCAGCGACATCAGCTTCGACGGCAGATTGTCGGCTGAGCGCGGCGCGTCGTTGCTGACATTGCTGGGGCTCGATCGGGCGCTCGCAGCCGGCGACGGCGGCGGCGCGCTCGACGCCTCGGCGACCGGCGCATGGGGGGCGCCGCTGAAGCTGAAGGGGCGTCTCACCGGAGCGGCGTTCGACCTCGAGGCCGATGGCCGGGTCGATCCGTGGGCAGCCGAGCACAAGGCCGAGCTGTCGCTGAATGCGCGTCGGCTCGATCTGGCGCCGTTGCTCGACCTCGCCGGCTCTGGCGCGGATGCGGCGAGGATCAGCGCGACCTCGCGCCTCACGGTGGCCGGCCGGCAATGGAGCCTCAACGATGTCGACGCCGGCCTTGGTGGCTCGCGGCTGCGCGGGCGGCTGGCGCTGACGCTCGGCGACGAGATCGCGGTCGATGGCGAGGCGGGGCTCGACATGCTCGCGCTGGGGCCGGCGCTGCAATTGGCGCTCGGCGTCACCGGCCACGATCCGGCGGAGCCGCTCGGCCGCGGTCTGCTGCGAGGCTGGCGCGGCAAACTCAGTTTTCAGGCGCTGCGCGCGTTGCTGCCGGGCGGCGCCGAATTGCAGCCGTTCGGCGGCGTGCTGCGCCACGATGGCCGGACGCTGACGCTCGACGCCAAGGGCAAGCTCGGCGGCGGCGACACCAAACTGGTGATCCATGCGAAGCCCGGCGATGCCGGCGTCGCGCTCGATGCCAATGTCGCGGTGTCCGGCGCCGATGCCACAGCGCTGCGCTACGGCGACCAAATGATGCCGGCGGCGAAGGCGTCGCTGCAGATGACGCTCGACAGCACGGGGCGCAGCGCGTCGGCGTTGAGCGGGGCGCTGGCCGGCGGCGGGACGCTGACGCTGGAGCGGGCGCAGATTCCGGGACTCGACCCCAAGGCGTTCGATGTCGCGTTGCGCGCCGGCGATCAGGCCAAGCCGATCGACGATTCGAGCCTCGCGAAGATCATCGAGCCGGTACTGGCGGGCGGGACGCTGGCGGTGGACAGCGTCCAGTTTCCGATCAGTCTCGCCGACGGGCGGCTGCGCGTTGCGGCGACGACACTGACGGCTAAGGGAGCCCGCGCGGTGATCTCCGGCGGCTACGACATTCCGGCCGGTCAGGCCGATCTCCGCGCCACGCTCGCGATGACCGGTGCTGGCCCCGGCCTGCCGCCCGAAATCCGGATCTTTGCGGCCGGGCCGCCGGAGCGGCTGACGCGCAATGTCGATCTGTCGGCGCTGTCGTCCTGGCTTGCGGTGCAACGGATCGATCGCGAGACCAAGAAGCTGCAAAGTCTGGAGCAGGAGGTGAAGCCGCCGGTTATTCCCGCCTCGCGTCCGGTGGACACGTCGCCCGGTCCGCCGCCCTCCGACAAGCCGACCAGCGCGGTCCCGCCGGGCACGCGCGCAGGTGAGTCGGGACTATCAACGGCAAAGCCGGGTGGTGTGTCGCAGCCGTCGGCGACAGCAAGTCCGGGGAAGGGGAATTCCGCAACCACAGCGACGCGATCGGGGACAGGGCAAACCGGAGACGCGCCAAATGCGCCGGGAACCTCTGCGCCAGTGACCTCCGCGCCGGGGGGCTCTGCGCCCGTGCTATCCGCGCCCGCGCCTGTGACACCGCCGGTCCGATCGCCGCCCGGCGGATCGCCGCAGGTCGTGGCGCCAGCTGTGGTGCCGCTGCCGGACGCCGATCCGCGCCGCGCAACGCCGTCGCAGCCGCGCCCGACGACGCTCAAGCCGCCGCCGACTCAGCCGCCACCCTCAGCGTCGATGACGGGCATCAACAGTCCGCGCGAAAAGCTTTCGCCGCTGCCGCCCGCCGTGGAAATCAAGCCTGTACCAGGCGACGCGCGACCGTCCCGGCCGCGCCCGCCATTGGTACTAACGCCCCCGAACAACTCGCGGGCGGCCGACTAATGCGCGCACCAATCAGACCAAGCTGATCAGTGCGCCACCAGGCTGCTATCGACTTTGGCTTCCACCGCGGGCTGCTGCTGCTGCAACGCGCGGCTGCGGAAGTAATCCAGCACGAACAGGCGGATCGCCGACGACAGGTTGCCCTGTTGGCGATTGCCATCGATTTCACCGACGAGCTCGGACAAAGTCATGTCCCGCACGCCGGAGATTTCCTTCATGCCGTTCCAAAACGCCTCTTCGAGGCTGACACTGGTCTTGTGGCCCGCGACCACGATCGACCGTTTGACGACCGGCGATTTCATGACGCGTCCTCGCCACCGATTATGTGTTGATCGAGCAGTTCATTGGCGCGGCTGACCCGATGATCGTCGATTGCGCGCTGCGATTTGGTTCTGCCAAACCGCGCACGATTGACGTCGGCGTGCTTCGCGGCTGCTTCCCGCTCTGCCCGTTTCTTGAAACGCTTCAAATTGACCAAATCCGCCATAACGCGCACCCATTATCGACTAATCGGCAACGGGCGTCGCTTAGGGGCCGAGCACGAATGCACGAAGCCATAGGCGGCTCGATCACCATCAAGAATACAGTCCTTGCCGCTGCAGGTCGCGGCTACATCTACCCACCGAGGCGGAAGAAATTTGCTGAGCCGCAACACTGCGTAGTGAGTTGATCAATCAGGAAGCTCTAGGGATATGATTTACATCAATTTCCCGCGGGCCATTTTTTGTGCAGTCCGCACGGCTGCTTGGTTCAGCCAGGATGCGTCATATTGTCCGGGCGCACCAGCCGGTCGAATTCGGCGTCTGTGACCAGCTTGAGCCGCAAGGCTTCTTCTTTCAGGGTCGTTCCACGCTGATGGGCTGATTTGGCGATCTTCGCGGCGTTATCGTAGCCGATCTTCGGCGCCAGCGCGGTGACCAGCATCAGCGAGCGCTGCATCAATTCACCAATTCGCCCTTCGTCTGCGCGGATGCCGTCGACGCAATGGGTGGTGAAGGATCGCGCGGCGTCGGCGAGCAGGCCGATCGATTGCAGCATCGCGTGGGCCATCACCGGCTTGTACACGTTCAGCTCGAAATGGCCCTGGCTACCCGCCACGGTGACCGTGGTCTGATTGCCGAACACCTGGCAGCACACCATGGTCAGCGCTTCGCACTGCGTCGGGTTGACCTTGCCGGGCATGATCGACGAGCCCGGCTCGTTCTCCGGCAGGATCAGTTCGCCCAAGCCAGAGCGTGGCCCGGAGCCGAGCAGCCGGATGTCGTTAGCGATCTTGAACAGCGCGGCTGCCGCAGCATTGATCGCGCCGTGGACCGAAACATAAGCGTCGTTGCTGGCCAGCGCCTCGAACTTGTTCGGCGCGGTGACGAACGGCAGCTTGGTGATCACCGCCGCTCGCTTCGCGAATGCCTTGGCGAATTTAGGGTGGGTGTTGAGGCCGGTTCCAACGGCGGTGCCGCCCTGTGCCAGCGGATATAGCTCCTTCACCGCCAGCTTCAGCCGCGCCAGGCTGCTCGCCACTTGTGCGGCGTAGCCGGAGAATTCCTGCCCGAGCGTCAGTGGCGTCGCATCCTGGGTGTGGGTGCGGCCGATCTTGACGATCTTGGCGAATGCCTTCTCTTTCTTCCGCAATGCGTCATGCAGCGTCGTCAGCCCGGGAATCAGATCGGCTGTGATCGCCTGGGCGGCGGCGATATGCATCGCGGTCGGGAACGAGTCGTTCGACGACTGGCTCATGTTGACGTGATCGTTGGGATGCACGGGCTTCTTGGCGCCGCGCTCGCCGCCGAGCAACTCGTTGGCGCGGTTGGCGATCACCTCGTTGAGGTTCATGTTGGTCTGGGTGCCGGAGCCGGTCTGCCACACCACCAGCGGGAAGTGATCGTCGAGGCTGCCGTCGATCACTTCGCGTGCGGCGCGGGCGATCGCGCTGGCGCGGCGCTGATCGAGCAGGCCGAGGTCACGATTGGTCTCGGCAGCCGCCAGCTTGACGATGCCGAGCGCGTGCACGAGGCCGATCGGCATCCGCTCCGCGCCGATCCGGAAGTTCTGTCGCGATCGTTCGGTCTGCGCGCCCCAATAGCGGTCGGTGGCGACCTCGATCGGCCCGAAACTATCGGTCTCGCTGCGGGTCGCGCCGGACTTCGCAGCGCTGGGTTTGCGGGCCATGGCGGTCGTCCTGTCGGTCAGCAGTCGGGAATCCGGATAGCTCCCGCAAGCTCTGCCGCTCGCGGAAGCATCGCGCCGGTCGCGCGGGGGTTAGAGCTCCGGTTCTGATAGAATCAGAACCGGAGCTCTAGCTTTTTGTTCTGACGCGTTTTCTTCACGCGAACCGGTTTCCACTTCGCTCGAAAACGCTCTATTTCTTGCGGAACCGGTCGAGCCGCACCACCTCGGCGCCCTCGGACTTCACCGGCTCCTCGTCGCCAGCGTCGGTCGGAGCAGACTCGGTCGCCGCCAGCATGGCAGGGGTCGCCGCCGGCGCTGCGATCTCCGGAGCGCTGGCGTCGGCGGTTTCAGCAGCGCCTTCATTGGTCTCGAACTGCAGGCCGAACTGCACGGACGGATCGAAGAAGCTCTTGATCGCCGAGAACGGCACCACCAGCCGCTCCGGGATGCCGCCGAACGATAGTCCGACCTCAAAGCGATCCTCGGTCACCACCAGATCCCAGAACTGGTGCTGCAAGATCACCGTCATTTCCTCGGGGTACTGCGCGAGCAGTCGCGTCGACAGCCTCACGCCGTCGGCCTTGGACAGGAAGGTGATGAAGAAGTGATGCTCGCCCGGCAGACCGTGCTGAGCGACGTCGGTCAGGACTTGCCGCAGCACGCCACGCAATGCTTCCCGCGCGAGGACGTCGTATCGGATGTGATCGGTGGCCATGAATTGTCCTGTGTCCGCCTTGTCCTGTGTCCGCCTTGTCCGGTCGCTCGGATGCTTCAACGCTGATTGGCTCCGGTGTCAGGCCGACTCGCGTCCCGGCTGCGGATCGTAACCCGGCGGCGGGCCGGGGTCAGCAGGCATCACGGCTGAATATTGTGCGGCCCTGCGTCGGTGTAAGGGGCGTCGAGGGACGCTCATGCAAGATAAAGTGGAGGCTTCTGTTGCCAGGTGCCTCCGAACCCCGCCTAACGGAGCTTAACCCGTTAGGACTTTAGACTTGGTCTTTCAAACTGCGTTACGCAGCCTGAGCAACCGGAGCATAGTTGTCGTTGGCAACTATTGCATTAGCCCGATAACGGCGGAACAATACCGAGAAAAAGCAAGCCCTTTACGCCCTCGTCGATCCTATTTCGCCCCCGCCGAAACCCGCGGAATCACGGGCTTTGGTGGAGGCGCCGGGTACTGCCCCCGGGTCCGAATGGTTTATTACGACGGCCATTTATTTCCATAGTCGGGTTGCCCCGACGCTTCCAATATAGGGGGCAATGGCTTGGGGCGAAAGGGCATTCCCCGTCAAAACGTCGCCCATGCGACAGCAAGGCCGAATGCGAGAGGCGGCCGGTGGAAAACTGTCAATCGGATCGGTCTGTTTGAGTGGCCTGATCCGGGCGACAGCCTCCGATGGCGTGGCGCGCCTGTCGCCACGCCGGGCGCGGCGCCTGTCGCCGCATCGTAGCGGTGGTCCACCGGCGTCACCCGGATGAGTTCGTCATGGTCACTGCCGGCCGGCGGCGTTCGGGGTTTCGCTGGCGTTATCAAACGAAAATAGATACTCAGGAAAGTAACGCCGCCGACAAACAAATGGGCGACAAAGCCCGGAAACGGGGAGGGAACGATGAGTGACGCGCCGAGCCGTTTCTCGGAGAAGTCCGTGTTTCCGAAATGGATTCGCGGCCCGCAGGATTTCATCGGCGGTCTCGCGTTGGTGGCGGTGGCGGCGTTCGCGCTGTGGGCCGCGAGCGATCTTCAAGGCATGCAAGGCTTTTCGTTCGGCGCCGGCACCGCGCCGCGGATGTTCGCCGTGCTGCTGCTCGTCCTCGGCGTCGTGCTGACGGTCAGCGCCCTGCTTGTCGATGGCGAGCCGATGGCGAAGTTTCAGTGGCGCGGACCGTTTTTCGTCGGCATCGCAATTCTGTCGTTCGCTGTCTCGATCCGGCCGCTGGGGCTGATCATCTCCGCTTTCACGAGCTTCATGCTTGCCGCGCTGGGCACGCCCGAGACGCGCTGGAAGGAGACCATCATCGTCGGCGTCGCGCTGACGATCGGTTGCAGCGTGTTGTTTCCCTTTGCATTGGGCCTGCCGATGCCGCTGTACCCGTCGTTTCTGAACCGGTGAGCGCGCGCAATGCTTGATCTGTTCTCCAATCTCGCGCTCGGCTTCCAGGTCGCCGCCTCGCCGATGAATCTGGGACTGTGCCTGGTCGGCGCGCTGGTCGGCACGCTGGTCGGGGTGCTGCCGGGGATCGGCACCATCGCCACTGTGGCGATGCTATTGCCGATCACCTTCGGTCTGCCGCCGATCGGCGCGCTGATCATGCTCGCTGGTATCTACTACGGCGCGCAGTATGGCGGCTCGACGACCTCCATCCTCGTCAATATTCCGGGCGAGGCGACGTCGGTGGTGACGACGCTCGACGGTTTTCAGATGGCGAAGCAGGGACGCGCGGGGCCGGCGTTGGCGATCGCGGCGATCGGCTCGTTTGTAGCCGGTTGTTTCGCAACCGTGCTGATCGCGATCCTCGGCGCGCCGCTGACCAAGGTCGCGCTGGAGTTCGGTCCTGCCGAGTATTTCTCGCTGATGGTGCTCGGCCTGATCTTCGCGGTCGTGCTGGCGAAAGGCTCGGTGCTGAAGGCGATCATCATGATCGTGTTCGGCTTGCTGCTGTCGATGGTCGGTTCCGACCTTGAAACCGGCGCATCGCGGATGACCTTCGGCATTCCCGAACTCGCCGATGGGCTCGGCTTCGCGACCGTGGCGATGGGCGTGTTCGGCTTCGCCGAGATCATTCGCAACCTCGATGCAGGTTCGGAGTCCGACCGCCAACTGGTGCAGCAGAAGATCACCGGTCTGATGCCGACCAAAAAGGATCTGGTCGACTCGGCGCCCGCCATCGCGCGCGGGACGATGCTCGGCTCGATCCTCGGCATCCTGCCGGGCGGTGGCGCGGTGATCGCCTCGTTCGCGGCCTATACGCTGGAGAAGAAGATCTCGCGGACGCCGGAACGCTTCGGCCGCGGCGCGATCGAAGGCGTCGCGGCGCCGGAAAGCGCCAACAATGCTGCTGCGCAGACCTCGTTCATCCCGTTGCTCACGCTCGGCATTCCGCCGAATGCGGTGATGGCGCTGATGGTCGGCGCGATGACCATCCACGGCATCGTCCCGGGCCCGCAGGTGATGCAGAAACAGCCCGAACTCGTGTGGGGCATGATCGCCTCGATGTGGATCGGAAATTTGATGCTGCTGATCATCAATCTACCGATGGTCGGGATCTGGGTCCGGTTGTTGCGCGTGCCTTATCGGCTGATGTTTCCGGCAATTGTGGTGTTTTGCGCGATCGGGATCTACTCGGTGAACAACGCCCCCACCGACGTTGTCCTCGCCGGCATCTTCGGGTTGATCGGCTATTGGCTGGTCAAACACGATTTCGAACCGGCGCCGCTGCTGCTCGGCATGGTGCTGGGTCCGTTGATGGAAGAGAATCTCCGCCGCGCACTGCTGATTTCGCGCGGCGACGCTTCGGTGTTTGTTACCCGGCCGCTGTCGGCGACGCTGCTCGCCATCGCGGCGGGGCTATTGATACTCGCGGTGCTTCCGTCCCTTCGGCGAAAGCGCGAGGAGGTTTTCGTCGAATCCGATTGATGAGGTTGGCAAGGCTGCGGCGATACGCCGCTCTGACGGGACGGTTAGTTGTTGAGCCGTATCCGCGTTTCGATAGGTTTCGCAGAGTCCAGGAGACTTCACATGAAATGGTTTGCTCGATTGCTGAGGCTCGGCGGCTTCGCGTGTGCGGCCGGCGCCCTTCTCTCCACGCCCGCGCTCGCAGCGGACTATCCGACACGCACGATCACCATGATTGTGCCTTTCGCGGCCGGCGGCCCGACCGATGTGATTGCGCGGATTGTCACCCAGCACATGTCGGCCACGCTCGGCCAGGCGATCGTGATCGAGAACGTTGTCGGCGCCGGCGGCACCACCGCGACGACCCGTGCGGCGCGCGCCACCCCGGACGGCTACACGCTTATCACCGGGCACATGGGCACGCACGCCGCCGCGGTTCCGCTGTATCCGAAGCTTGCCTATCATCCGGAGAAGGATTTTGAGCCGGTATCGCTACTCGCCGGAACGCCGATCCTGATCCTGGCGCGGAGCGATTTCCCGCCGAAGGACCTCAGTGAGTTCATCAGCTATGTGAAGGCCAACAGCGAAAAGCTGAACCAGGCTCATGCGGGCGTCGGGTCGGTATCTCACGTGTCCTGTCAGTTGCTGAATTCCGTGCTCGCCATCAAGCCGACCGGGGTGCCGTTCAACGGCACCGGCCCGGCGATGAACGCACTGGTCGGCAAGCAGGTCGATTTCATGTGCGACCAGATCGTCAACGCTGTGCCCCAGATCAAGGGCGGCACGATCAAGGGGTATGCGATCGCCACGCCTGCGCGCAATCCTTCCCTTCCGGAGGTTCTCACAACGACCGAAGGCGGCCTCCCGGCTTTCAAAGCTCAGGCCTGGAACGCTATTTTCGCGCCAAAGGGAACGCCGGCGCCGATCGTTGCGACGCTCAACGCTGCGGTGACGAAGGCGCTCGACGACGAGAGCGTCCGCAAGCGGCTGCTCGATCTCGGTAGCGTGATCCCGGAACCCGCAGAGCGGACGCCGGAGGCCTTGGGAAAGCTGGTGGAGTCCGAAATAGCCAAATGGACCCCGGTTTTGCGGGATGCCGCCGCGAATTGAGCCGATTGGCAAGCCCGGCCTCGTGCTAGGCTGAGGATGCAACGGAGTTATTTTCCGCGCGCCGGTTTTGTCCGGAGGCGCCACGGTATTGGTAACCCGGCCGGCTGTGGACCGATGCCCCTCGCAGCGGCAGGACTCTTGGTGTTGATGGACTTGTGGTGTCGACGGGCTTTTGCGGTTGCGGGCTTCGGGGCTTGCCGCTGTTGTCGCTCGCGCGCAAGCGCGACGAAGCCTTCATCGAGCGCGCGAGCTGAGATATACGCTTGGCGCATACGCACCGGGCGTTCCGAATTTTGTGGTATCGTCTGTCGGGGTTGATTTGCGCCCGATGAGTTCGGTATCACCGTCGAATTCTGCGGGAGCCGCAAAATGCATTTGTTTGCGCGTGGGGTCGCGTTCAGGCGCGTTGCCGCTATTGGCGGACTTGTTGTCGCGCTTGCTGCGACCCTCCTATTCGGACCTGCAATTAGTCAGGAGCAGGCCAGCTATCCGTCGCGCCAGATCAAGCTGATCGTGCCGTTCGCCAAGGGCGGACCGACCGACGTGGTGGCGCGGATCGTCTCCGCCGAGATGGCGAAGACACTGGGTCAGCCGATTTCAATCGATAACATCGTCGGCGCCGGGGGCACCGCCGCCACGCTGCGGGTGGCCCAGGCGGCGCCCGACGGCTATACGCTGATCGTCGGCCACATGGGCACCCATGCCGCGGCTGCCGCGCTCTATCCAAAACTCGGCTACCACCCGGATACAGATTTCGCGCCGGTGGCGCTGGTGACACGGATGCCGGTATTGCTGCTGGCCCGGCGGGAGTTTCCCGCGGCAAATTTCGGTGAGTTTGTCGCCTATGTGCGACGTCATCCTGATAACGTCAATTTGGCCCATGCCGGCGTCGGTTCGGTGTCCTACGCATCGTGCATGCTGCTCAACTATCTGATCGGCATCAATCCCACAGGCGTTCCGTTCAACGGAACGGGACCGGCGATGGATGCGCTGGTCGCCGGACAGGTCGATTTCATGTGCGATCAGATCGTCAATGCGGTTCTGCCGCTGCGCACCGAGGTGATCAAGGCCTATGCGATCGCCAGTCCAGAACGTGACGCGGTGGTGCCCGCGGTGCCGACCTCCGCTGAAGCCGGCTTGCCAGGCTTTCAGGTCGAGGCCTGGAACGCGATCTTCGCGCCGAAGGGGACACCGCAGGAGATCGTTGCCAATCTCAATGCAGCGGTGGTGCGGGCGCTGGACCAACCCGAGGTCCGCGCCCCCCTGACCGCCCTCGGCGGCATTGTTCCGACGCGGGGTCAGCGCACGCCGGAAGCTTTGGCGGCGCTCGTGCGCAGCGACTTGCAGAAATGGGGAGAGGTGCTGAAGCGGCAGGTGCCCTGACAAAGCGGTTGACGGAGGCCGGGGGACTGCGATCAAGCCTTGTTGTTTCGACCGGCAGGGGTATTTTCGGCACCGAATCCGACGATCCGCAGCCTTTTGCCGCGGCCACCACCGAGGCGGCTGCGCCGCCGACCCCATCGCGAGCAACGCCGACCGATGATCCAGTACCACGACTTGCTTGAGCGAATCCTGAGCGACGGCACCGAAAAACACGACCGCACCGGGACCGGTACGCTGTCGGTGTTCGGCCATCAGATGCGGTTCAATCTGGCCGCCGGATTCCCGATGCTGACAACCAAACGGTTGCCGCTCAAGGCGATCGTCCACGAACTGCTGTGGTTTCTGCAGGGCGACACCAACATCAAATATCTGCGCGACAACGGCGTGACGATCTGGGACGAGTGGGCCGACGCCAATGGCGATCTCGGCCCGGTCTATGGCGCGCAATGGCGCTCCTGGCCGGCCGCGGATGGTCGCAGCATCGACCAGATCGCCAATATCGTCGAGATGATCAAGCGCAACCCGGACTCGCGGCGGCTGATTGTGACGGCGTGGAATCCGGCCGATGTCGATCGGATGGCGCTGCCGCCGTGCCATTGCCTGTTCCAGTTTTACGTCGCTGGCGGCAAGCTGTCTTGCCAGTTGTATCAACGTTCCGCCGACGTGTTTCTCGGCGTGCCGTTCAACATCGCCTCCTATGCGCTGCTGACGATGATGATAGCGCAAGTCACCGGTCTGAAGCCGGGCGAATTCATCCACACCCTCGGCGACGCGCATCTGTATTCCAATCATCTGGAGCAGGCTCGCCTGCAACTGACCCGCGCGCCACGCGCGCTGCCGGAGATGGTGATCGATCCCGCCGTGAAGGACGTGTTCGGCTTCCGTTACGAGGACTTCACCCTGCAGGGCTACGATCCGCATCCGCACATCAAGGCCGAGGTCGCGGTGTGATTGTCCCCGGAGCGGATGCGCGCGTGTCGATCGTTATCATCGTCGCGGTCGCCGAGAATGGCGTGATCGGGGAGGGCAACGCCATTCCGTGGCGGTTGAAATCCGACCAGCGGCGCTTCAAGCAACTGACGTTGAACAAGCCGGTGATCATGGGCCGCAAGACGTATCAGTCGATCGGCCGGCCACTGCCGGGACGCACCAACATCGTGGTGACCCGCGATACGCATTTTCAGGCAGCGGGCGTGGTGGTTGCGCCGTCGTTCGAGGCCGCGGAACGGGTTGCGGCCGGGGATGCGATGCGGCGTTCTGCCACTGAAGTCGTTGTGGTCGGCGGCTCAGAAATCTATGCGCACTGGTTGCCGCGCGCGACTTGTATCGAATTGACCGAGGTGCACGCGAGCCCTCAGGGCGATACCACTTTTCCGGCGATCGACCCGGACCAGTGGGAGGAGGTGGCGCGAACGCGCCATGGCGCTGGTCCCGAGGACAGCGTCGAGTTTTCCTATGTGACCTATCGACGCTGCACTGCACGTTAACCTTTCGCGCACCGCGACCCGCATTGACAAACCTGCGGCAAGACATAGCTCGCGACGGGTGACAACGCGCGTTGTGCCTGCCCGGTCCGTCCCCTATAAAGCCGTGCACATATTGTGGTCCGCACGTTCGCCGGACCGCTGAGGAGACTATTGATGCCGTGGAAGAATCAAGGCGGAGGACCGTGGGGTTCTGGCCCGAAGGGTCCCTGGGGCTCCGGGCCGCAAACAACAGGACCGCGACCGCCTGATATCGAGGATTTGCTTCGTCGCGGCCAGGACCGCCTGCAGCAACTGCTTCCCGGCGGGTATTTCAGCAGCCTGGGTATCGCCATCGCGGTGCTCGGCGCGCTGACGATCTGGGGCCTGTCGGGCTTCTTCCGGGTGCAGTCCGAAGAACTCGGCGTCGTCCTGAGGTTCGGCAAGCACGTCCGCACCGTGCAACCCGGCTTGAACTATCATCTGCCGTACCCGATCGAGACCGTGCTGCTGCCGAAGGCGCTGCGTGTGTCGACGATCAGCATCGGCATGACGCTGATCAGCGATCCGGCCCGCCGCGGAACCACGATGCGCGACGTGCCCGAGGAAAGCCTGATGCTGACTGGCGACGAGAACATCGTCGATGTCGATTTCACCGTGCTGTGGCGGATCAAGCCCGACGGCGTCGGCAACTTCCTGTTCAATATTCAGAACCCCGAGGGCACCGTGAAGGCGGTGGCCGAGAGCGCGATGCGCGAAGTGATCGGCCGCTCCAACATCCAGCCGATCCTCACCGGCGCCCGCACCTTGATCGAAAACGGGGTGCAGGAACTGATGCAGAAGACGCTCGACGGTTACGGCGCCGGCGTTCTGGTGCAGCAGGTGCAGATGCAGAAGGTCGATCCGCCGCAGCAGGTCATCGACGCGTTCCGCGACGTCCAGGCCGCGCGCGCCGATCTCGAGCGGCTGCAGAACGAAGCGCAGACCTACGCCAACCGCGTCATCCCCGACGCCAAGGGCCGCGGCGCGCAGATCATCCAGAGCGCCGAAGGCTACAAAGGGCAGGCGGTCGCCGAGGCCAAGGGCCAGAGCGCGCGCTTCCTCGACGTTTATGAGGAATACAGGAAGGCTCCCGACGTGACGCGTCAGCGGATCTATCTCGAAACCATGGAGCGTGTGCTCGGCCCCGCCGAGAAGCTCGTCTACGATTCCGGCGCGGGAGCCGGCGCAGGCCAGGGAATCGTTCCCTATCTGCCGCTGAGCGAACTGAGCCCACGTCGACAACAAGCGCCGGCGGCCCAAACGCAGCCGCAGAACCAGCAGACTCAGAGCGGAGGCACGCGATGAAAGCGGGAATCGCAGGCATCGTTGCGCTGATCTTGCTGCTGGTCGCGGTCATCGTCGGCTGGTCGTCGATCTTCACCGTCAGCCAGACCGAGCAGGTGCTGCTCGTTCGACTCGGCGAGCCGGTGCGCGTGGTCACTGAACCGGGCCTCAACTTCAAGGCGCCGTTCATCGACACCGTGATCAGCATCGACAAACGGATTCTCGACCTCGAAAATCCGTCTCAGGAAGTGATCGCCTCGGACCAGAAGCGGCTCGTGGTCGACGCTTTCGCGCGCTATCGGATCAAGAACGCGCTCCGGTTCTATCAGAGCATCGGATCGATCCCGGCCGCCAACATCCAGCTCACGACGTTGCTCAACGCATCGCTGCGTCGTGTGCTCGGCGAGGTCACGTTCATCCAGGTCGTCCGTGACGAGCGCGAAGGGCTGATGCAGCGGATCCGCACCCAGCTCGACCGCGAGGCCGATGGCTACGGCATTTCGGTGGTCGACGTCCGTATCCGCCGCGCCGATCTGCCGGAGCAGAACAGCCAGGCGGTGTATCAGCGGATGCAGACCGAACGTCAGCGTGAGGCCGCCGAGTTCCGCGCGCAGGGCGGACAGAAGGCGCAGGAGATTCGCTCGAAGGCGGACCGAGAAGCGACCGTGATCATCGCCGAGGCGAACTCGCAGGCCGAGGAAATCCGCGGTTCCGGTGACGCCGAGCGTAACCGGCTGTTCGCGACGGCCTACAGCAAGGATCCGGACTTCTTCGCGTTCTACCGGTCGATGACGGCCTATGACCAGGCGTTGAAATCCTCCGACACCCGCTTCCTGCTGAGACCGGACTCCGAGTTCTTCCGCTTCTTCGCCAATCCGAGCGGCAAGACCGCAGCGCGGCCGACGACTACGGCTGCGCCTGCGGCTCCCGAGCCGGCTGCTGCGCCGCGATAACGGCGCCGTTGCGAATGGATATCGGGCGGGAATGCATTTTGCGTTCCCTGGTTCGCTCGACTAGAACAGACGCGACATCAGAAGCGCGGGCCGCAAGGTCCGCGCTTCTTCAACAATCGCTGCCGGGGGAAACCCTCGACCGGGAGGATAGAGTCGCATGAGGTCTTTCGCGTTCGCCGACCTCCTGATCGGGGTGGGTGTGTTGTTCGTGCTGGAAGGCCTGATCTTCGCCGCGAGCCCGAGCTGGATGCGGCGTGCGATGAAAAGCGCGATGGCGACCCCTGATAATGTGCTTCGTGTGGTCGGTATCGCCTCTGCCGTTTTGGGCCTGATTCTGATCTGGGCCGTGCGCCGCTAGGTCGACAGCCCGCGCCAGGGCCAAATTGTTTTCAACGGTATCGTGAGCCAAAACGTCCGGTTTTCGCCGCAATCGGCGCTGCGGATGGAGTAGTTTCGACCGATTCCGATGCTTGCGCAGGTCCCCGGATCGGGCGCAGTGTTCTCGACTGGCTGCGCCTGCCGGCGCCCTCGCTCGTTTCAGGAGACGTCACGATCATGCCCGCTGCGATCCCTGCCTTCAGCTTCCGGAACAGGCCCCTGCTGACGGCGATCTGCCTCGGGGCAGCCGTTGCCTTGAGCGCGCCGGCGCCGTCCCACGCCCGCGGTCCCGAGGGCATCGCGGACGTCGCCGAAAAGGTGATTGACGCCGTGGTCAACATCTCGACCACCCAGACCGTTGAAGCCAAGAATTCACCCGGCGAAGGGAAGGGCGCCACGCCGAATCTGCCGCCGGGTTCGCCGTTCGAGGAGTTCTTCGACGACTTCTTCAAGAACCGCCGTGGCGGCGAGAAGGGCGGCGGGCCGCGCAAGACCAATTCACTCGGCTCCGGCTTCATCGTCGACACCGCAGGCGTCGCCGTGACCAACAATCACGTCATTGCCGACGCCGATGAGATCAATCTCATCATGAACGACGGCACCAAGATCAAAGCCGAACTGGTCGGCGTCGACAAGAAGACCGACCTCGCGGTGCTGAAGTTCAAGCCGCCGGCGAACAAGCCGCTCACCGCCGTGAAGTTCGGCGACTCCGACAAGCTGCGGCTCGGCGAGTGGGTGGTGGCGATCGGCAACCCGTTCTCGCTCGGCGGCACAGTGACTGCCGGCATCGTCTCGGCGCGCAACCGCGACATCAATTCCGGGCCTTATGACAGCTACATCCAGACCGATGCTGCGATCAATCGCGGCAATTCCGGAGGCCCGCTGTTCAACCTCAACGGCGAAGTCATCGGCGTCAACACGCTGATCATCTCGCCGTCCGGCGGCTCGATCGGCATCGGGTTCGCGGTGCCGTCGAAGACTGTGGTCGGCGTGGTCGATCAACTTCGGCAGTTCGGCGAGCTGCGCCGCGGTTGGCTCGGCGTTCGAATCCAGCAGGTCACCGACGAAATCGCCGAGAGCCTGAATATCAAGCCGGCGCGCGGCGCGTTGGTCGCGGGCATCGACGACAAGGGGCCGGCGAAACCCGCCGGCATCGAGCCCGGCGACGTGGTCGTCAAGTTCGACGGCAAGGACGTCAAGGAGCCGAAGGATCTGTCGCGCGTGGTCGCCGACACAGCGGTCGGCAAGACCGTCGACGTGGTGATCATCCGCAAGGGCAAGGAAGAGACCAAGCAGGTCACGCTCGGCCGTCTCGACGACGGCGCCAAGCCGCAGCCTGCCTCGGCGAAGTCACAGCCTGAACCGGAAAAGCCGGTGACGCAGAAGGCGCTCGGGCTCGACCTCGCGGCGCTGTCGAAGGATCTGCGCGGCCGCTACAAGATCAAGGAAACCGTCAAGGGCGTGGTGGTGGTCGGCGTCGACAGCGGCTCCGACGCCGCCGAGAAGCGGCTGTCGGCCGGCGACGTGATCGTCGAGGTCGCGCAGGAAGCGGTGACCAGCGCCGCCGACATCAAGAAGCGCGTCGACCAGCTCAAGAAGGACGGCAAGAAGTCGGTCCTGCTGCTGGTCGCCAACGGCGAGGGCGAATTGCGCTTCGTGGCGCTCAGCCTGCAATAGCCCATGGGCAGGATCAGCCGCTCCGCGCTCGCCGTCGATTTCGTCGGCGGCGCGGTCGGCTACAAGCTACGCTCCGGCGCAGCCCGCAGTCACGCTCTCCTCAAGGCGACCGGCGTTTCCGCGAATCGTCCGCTGCATGTGATCGATGCCACCGCGGGGCTCGGTCGCGATTCCTTCCTGCTCGCCTCGATGGGCGCGACGGTGATGCTGATCGAGCGCTCGCCGCAGGTCCACGCGCTGCTCGCGCAAGGGCTCGAGGCCGCGCGGGCGGAGAGCGACGAGATCGCCGCCATCGTCGCGCGGATGACGCTGATCCACGGCGATGCGCGTGCGTTGCTGCCGACCTTGCAGGCCGATGTGGTGACGGTCGATCCGATGCATCCGGCGCGGACCAAGACGGCGCTGGTGAAGCAGGAGATGCGTCTGCTGCGCGAGATGGTCGGCGCCGATCCGGACGTCGCCGACTTGATGCAGGCGGCGCTGGTCGCGCGCTGCGGCCGCGTCGTGCTGAAATGGCCGCTGCGCGCCGAGCCGCTCGCAGGCATCCGCAAGCCGTCCTACCAGATCGCCGGCAAGACGGTGCGCTACGACGTGTTCGTGAATCCGCGCGCTCCGGCTGAAGAGGCTTTGCTGCGCGCGGGCGATCTAGAGTTTTTCCGGTTCTGATAGAATCAGAACCGGATCGCTCGAAAACGCTATAGCGCTCAATCCTTGAGCGGTTTTTCCAGATAGATCTGCGTCGGCACGAAACCGACGCGCGCCAGCACGCCCTTCATCGGCTCGTTGGTGGCGCGGGTGCGGAACACCACGTGGCCGAGATCCTGCGCCCTGCACCAATCGAACACCGAGTTCATCAGCAGGTTCGACAGCCCCGAGCCGCGCTGCGACGGGTCGATGTAGATGCTGTGATAATCGCCATAGGGCTGCTTGGTGATGAAGTTGCGGCGGATGCTGACATAGGACCAGCCGACGATCTCGCCGTCGCGCTCGGCGACGAAGGTGGCGGCTTCCTTGTCGCCGAACAGCTTCTCCAGCTTCTTCACATAGAAGGCGACGTCGGTGATCGGATCGTCCGGAAACGAGATCTTGGCGATCTCGGCTTCCATCCAGCCGATCTTCTCGAGGTCCGCGCGCTCCAGCGGGCGCAGCGTGTGCAGGGGCTTGTCGTTCATCGTTCAACTCCAGAATTCTGCCGCCGCGTTCGCACGAACTGCGACGGCCGGCAAGTCCGTCTTTCCGATGGCTCGTCGTCAGGTCCCGCCGGTCTTGCGGCGGAAGCTGTGCCCGCCGCAATTCGCGCAGCCCTGTTCCTTGAGTGCCTCAATGGTCTCCGGTGTGGAGCCGCGCCCGAGCACGCTCTCGCGGCCGCACTGCGTGCAGAGATAGGCACGGATGCGCGGATTGACCTCGGCAGTGTACAGCGGCCCCTGCCACGCCGGCAGCGCGGCCGCGGCGGGGCCCGCCGCGGCGAGTTCGATCAGTTGCCCGACATTGCCGAGCACAGTGGCGCCCGCATAGGCGTTGAAGCCGGGACGGATCGTCTGCACCGCGAGGCCGAGGTCGAGAAAAACCCGCTGCAGCGCCAGCATCTGCCGCGGCGGCCATTGCGCGAACGAGAAGTAGCACAGCCCGTCGCCGGCCAGCGCCTCGCGGCCGCGGGTGAGAAACAGCTTCGCGCCTTCGAGCGTGTAGGGCGGGTCGGTCTCGATCGTGTCGAACGCACCCTGCAGCTCGGCGGGCGGCGGCTGGCGCAGATCGTGATGCACCGTGCGCAGCGCGATGCCTTCGCGCGCGGCACTGTCGCGCAGGAATGCGAGCCGTCGCTCGTCGGCGTCGACCACCACGACTCCGCGGGTGAGATCGCCTTTGCCGAGCGCCTGACTGACGAGGCCGATCGACAGCGACACTGAATCGTCGTCGCCGAGCAGCAGCACCCGGCGGCCTTCCAGCGCGCCGGCCTGCAGCATCAAGAGCGCGCGCAACAGCGAGGTCTCAGGGGTGCACGGCGCCTGATCGAGCGTGACGTCGACCGATGGGGCCTGCGCGATGATCGCGGCCAGTCGCACCACCTGGACGTGAAAATTCTCGGGAATCACCACGCCATGACCGGTGCAGGCCGGGCAGGTGACGTCGATCGCGGTGCCGAGCCCGAGTTCGCGCTCGACGAAATCGCGGCCCTCGGGGCTCAGCGCCAGACCCTGCTTGCGCTCGAGCAGCCCGGCCTTTTCCAGCTCACGGCGCACCGCGGTCGCGATCGGCATCGGCAGTCGCGCCTCGCGTGCGGCGTCCTGCAGCCGCAGCGAGCCCGCGCGATACACCGCGCGCAGGATCGCCTCGACGCCTGCCGGGCCCTCGCGCAGCCGCGTCGCCTCGGCGATCGTGCGAAGGATCGTGGGATCAGCCATCGCGGCGCGCTCCGCAAAAGGACGGGCTTCGCCGCGGTTGGCCCACGCCGCTATCCATGCCAAACAGGCGCCGAAACTGAACCGCCATCGAGGACCAATCGCCGATGTTGATGACCCACGCGCTGGCAGAGATGTATGACTGCCTGCCGCTGATCGAGGATGAAGCCGCCTTGGTAGCGGCGGCGCGCGCCGGGGTCCAGAGCGTCGGCGCCACCATTATCGGCTCCTACGAGGTGCGTTACGTCCCGCATGGGCTGACCATCGCGCTGTTCCTCGCCGAATCGCACATCGTGCTGACGACCTGGCCGGAACATCGGCTGCTGCTGGTCGACGTGCTGTTGTGCAATCCGGAGATGGATTTCAACCGCGTCCTCGCCGAGGTGAAGCGCAGCGTCTGCCCCGATGGCGAGATGACCGTGCATCACGTCCCGCGCAAAATCGCCGCGCGCCCCTGAACGCCTCTCAACCTCGCCAATTCCAACCTGTGGGCTTCCGTCCGGCGTGAGGGAAGAAGAATAGCAGATGCACGCATGGCGCGTCATGATCAAACGCGCGTCTTCAGGTTGTGCGGATCAGGATTGAGCCGTCGCTCCTGCGGCTCAATGGCGGCGGCGTTGAGACCGTCGTTGCGGAGGCAGCCCGGAACCGTGAGGTCGTGGTTTTGACCACGCTGACGATCGACTGACATCGGCGCGATTTGTGTCCGGAACTCGCAAACGAGGGTGATGACGCCTGCGGCCAATCGGTTCCGCGCGTGTCAAAATCCCTTGGGCGTTGTCGATTGTGATAGTGTTCGCATCGGCGTTTTGGTATTCGCCCAGCATGGCACAAACGATCGGCATCGATTCATCGACGAGGCGCGCGGGCAGTTTTCGCCGCGGCCTGTTGATGGTCCTTGCGTTCGTTTATCTGTTCGTTGGGATCGCCCACAACGCCAGCTGTTTCGATCAGGCCGTCGCCTCCAGCGTCGCCCTCGAAACGGCTGCCGATCCGTCGCTCGATCCGTCACATGACAGCGGGACGAAATCCGACATCGTCCTCTGCGATCACTGTCCGACGTGCGTTCCGGCTGTACTGCCGGCGCCCTTGATCACCGCCGTCCCCTGCGGCGTGCCTGCTGCCGGCGACATGTCGGTGGCATCGCTGGTGCCCGCCGATCATGCCTGGCTCGACACGCCACCACCCAAAAACCTGACCTGAACGTTATCGCCGGGCGCATCGCGCCCTGAGTCCGTCGTTCGTCAGGTTTCAGCATGTTGTTCAGATACGCCACGCGCCTCGCGTGTGCGGCTGCGTTGCTTGTCGGCTCTTCGCTGACAGGTGTCGCGCATTCGCAAACCCTCACCATGGGGGCAGCGCTTCAGCGCGCGCTCGCGACAAGCCCACGGCTGACGGCTGCCGAGCGCGACGTCGGCATCGCGCGGGGGCAGCGCATCCAGTCCGGAGCGTTGATCAACCCGGAGATATCCTACGATCTGGATGACTCCTTTGGCTCCGGAGCCTACCGGGGAACGCGATCGGCGGAGTCGGCGCTGCAGATCAGTCAGATGTTCGAGCTCTGGGGCAAGCGAGACGCACGCATCGCGGCCGGGCAGGCCGGTCTCGATACGGCGGCGATCGAGCGCCAGGCGGTGCGGCTCGAAGTGCTGTCCGAGGCGGCGATCGCGTTCCTCAACGTGCTCGGACTGCAGCGCAGGATCGAGATCCTCGACGAACAGGTCGACGCCATCGACAAGCTGACGCCGCTGCTGCAGCGGCGCGTCGATGCAGGCGCCTCGTCGATCGCGGAAACCGGGCGGGCCGAAGTGGCCTCGGCTCTGGTCAAGGCCGATCGCGAGCGTACCAAAGCATCGCTTGCGACGGCGCGTCGCGAACTCGCGATCCTGATCGGAGACACCGCTCCGAAGTTCAGCGCGGTGTCCGGGCGGCTGGACTCGATCGGTCGCCCACCGTCTTTCCAGGCCGTGGTAACGGCGATCGATGCGAATCCGCAACTGGTTCGATGGCAGGCGATCTACGCGCAACGTAACGCGCAGCTGATACTCGCGCGTCTGAAGCCCTATCCGGACGTGAACCTCTCGGTCGGCTGGCGCCGATACAACGAGACCGGCGACAATGCCGTGCGTCTCGCCGTCTCGGTGCCGATCCCGCTGTTCGATCAGAACCAGGGCAACATCCTGTCGGCGCAGGAGAGCCTTGCCAAAACCGCGGCCGAGCGGAAGGCCAACCGGAATACCCTGATCGTCTTGGCGGGACGCGCTTACGACACGCTGCAGGGGTCGCTGCGCGAACTTGCGATCCTGCGCGAGACCGGCATTCCAAAAGCGCGGGACGCTTCTGCCGCGATCTTCGAAGGGTACGGGCAGGGCCGCTATTCGCTTCTCGAGGTTCTGGACGCGCAGGCCAGCGTCGCCCAGGCCCGCCTGCGTGAACAAGAAGCCCAGCAGAATTTCCATGTCGCCGTCGCCACCATCGAGGGGCTGGTCGGCAACCCATTTGCATTGGCTCGGGGGAGCGCGCGATGAACAAGTCGATCACAATGGTCGTGGCCGCGCTCGGCGTCCTTGCGATCGGCGCCGGTGTCTTTGCCTATGCGCCCGACAAATCTGCAGCGCCTGTTGCCGACACGGCTGGAAAATCCGGCCATGCGGAGAAGGGGCATAGCGGGAAGGGACACGAGGACGAAGGGCACGCCGGAGAGGATGTCGTGGAGATGACCGATGCCAAGGTCGGCGCAGCGGGCATCGAGATCCTGACCGCTGCCGGGGCGACGCTGCACGATACGATCGTGCTCAACGGCATCCTGACGCCCAATCAGGAAACCCTGGTCCAGGTCACTCCGAGATTTCCGGGTGTCGTCCGGGAGATCAGGAAGCGTCTCGGAGACGCCGTCGAGAAGGGTGAGCTTCTCGCAAGGATCGAGAGCAACCAGAGCCTCACGACCTATGAGATGCGCGCGCCGATCTCCGGCACGGTGATCGATCGCCAGATCTCGCTCGGCGAGTACGCCTCGGAGCAGAAGCCCGCCTTTATCGTGGCCGACATCTCGACCGTCTGGGTGGATCTGTCGGTGTACAAGCGCGATCTGCCCCGCGTGCGTCTCGGTGACACCGTCATCATCGACGTTGGTGACGGCGGCAAGCCGATCGAAGCGCAACTCTCCTACATGTCTCCGGTCGGCAGCAGCGACACGCAGAGCGCGCTGGTTCGTGCGGTGGTCGCGAACGACGCCGGGCGGCTGCGCGCCGGCCTGTTCGTATCGGCACGTTTGATCTTGTCCGCCAAGCAGGTGCCGATCGCGGTCAAGGCCTCGGCGATCCAGTCGCTGGAGAACCGCAACGTCGTCTTCGTTCGGAACGGAGCGAAATTCGAGGCCCGGGAGATCGAAATCGGCGGGCGGGATTCGGAGAACGTGGAGGTGCTGTTCGGATTGATGACCGGCGACAAATACGCCGCCACCAACAGCTTCGTCGTCAAGGCGGAGATGGCGAAGGGAGCGGCGTCCCATGATCACTGATCGCAGTCCAATGCGTGACGTCGAGCGGCCTCAATATTTGGCGGCGGAATTCTCTGAACTTCGAAGCGGTGCCCCGCGATGATCAACGCCATTCTGGAGTTCTCCATTCGCCAGCGCTGGTTGGTGATGATCGGCGTGCTGGCCGTCGCCGCGTTCGGCGCCTGGAATTTCACCCGGCTGCCGATCGACGCGGTGCCCGACATCACCAACGTGCAGGTGCAGGTCAACGTCGAAGCCCCGGGGTATTCGCCGCTCGAGGTGGAGCAGCGCATCACCTTTCCGGTCGAGACCGGCATGGGCGGGATTCCGAACCTGCAATATACGCGTTCGCTGTCGCGCTACGGCCTCAGCCAGGTCACGATCGTCTTCAACGAAGGGACGAGCATCTTTTTCGCCCGCCAGCAGGTCAGCGAGCGGCTCCAGCAGGTCAAGGATCAGCTGCCGAGCGGCATCGAAATGGCGATGGGTCCGATCTCCACGGGCCTCGGCGAGATCTACACATTCGCGCTCGACGCCAGGCCGGGCGCCAAGAACGCCGACGGTTCGCCGGTCACGTCGATCGATCTGCGCACCGTGCAGGACTGGATCATCAAGCCCCAACTCAGAACCGTGCCGGGCGTCGTCGAGGTGAACACCATCGGCGGTTATGAGAAGCAGTTCCACGTCCTGCCCGACCCCAGCAAGCTGATGGCGTTCCGTCTCGGCTTTCGCGACGTGATGACGGCGCTGGCGGCGAACAATGCCAACGTGGGTGCGGGCTACATCGAGAGGAACGGCGAGCAATATCTCGTTCGCACGCCGGGCCAGGTGACGAATATCGACGATATTCGCGGCGTGGTCGTCGGAACGCGCGGCGGCGTGCCGGTTCGTATCAGCGACGTGGCCGAGGTGCAGATCGGGACGGATCTGCGAACGGGCGCCGCGACGCTCGACGGCAAGGAAACGGTGCTCGGCACCGCAATGCTTCTGATCGGGGAGAACAGCCGAACGGTCTCGCAGCGCGTGTCGGCGAAGCTGGACGACATCGCCAAATCGCTTCCGGAAGGCATATTCGCGCGCGTGCTCTACGACCGCACGGTGCTGGTCGATGCGACCATCGCCACCGTCGAGAAGAACCTCGTCGAAGGCGCGCTGCTCGTCATCGTGATCCTGTTCCTGATCCTGGGCAATTTCAAAGCCGCCATCGCGACTGCGCTGGTGATCCCGCTGTCGATGCTGATCACCATCACCGGCATGGTCGAGAGCAAGGTCAGCGCCAATCTCATGAGCCTCGGCGCTATCGATTTCGGCATCATCATCGACGGCGCGGTGATCATCGTCGAGAACTGCCTTCGCCTTCTGGCGGTGGAGCAGCACAGACGAGGCCGGCTGCTCACGCGTGACGAGCGGTTCGCCACCATTCTTGCGGGCTCCCGGGAGGTCATCAAGCCGAGCTTGCTGGGCACTCTGATCATCGCGGTGGTGTACCTGCCGGTGCTGACCCTCACCGGCGTCGAGGGCAAGATGTTCACCCCGATGGCGTTGACGGTGCTGATGGCGCTCGCCGGCGCGTCGATCCTGTCGATGACCTTCGTACCCGCAGCGGTCGCGCTGCTGGTAACCGGAAAGGTCACCGAAAAGGAGAACTTCTTCATGCGCGGCGCGCGGCGGATCTATCTGCCGCTGCTCGGCCTTGCCATCCGTCACCGCGGCATCGTGGCGACGCTCGCCGTCGTGCTGCTTCTGGTCAGCGGATATGCCGCCTCCAGAATGGGCGGTGAGTTCATTCCGAGCCTCGACGAAGGCGACATCGCGATGCACGCGATGCGGATTCCGGGAACCAGCCTGACGCAGGGCATCGACATGCAGTTGAAGCTGGAGAAGGCGCTTCTGCAATTGCCGGAGGTGAAGGAGGTGTTCTCCAAGCTCGGTACGTCTGAAGTGGCCACCGATCCGATGCCGCCGAACGTCGCCGATACGATCATCATGCTGAAGCCGCGCGCGGAATGGCCCGATCCGAAGCGGAGCAAGGCGGATCTCGTGGCGGCGGTCGAGAAACAGGCCGAGACGCTGCCGGGCAACGTCTACGAACTGACCCAGCCGATTCAGATGCGGTTCAACGAACTGATCTCGGGCGTCCGCAGCGACGTCGGCGTCAAGATCTTCGGCGACGATTTGGATACGCTGCTCGAGGTCGCGGGGCGGGTTCAGACGGTGTTGCAGGCCGTGCCCGGCGCCGCCGACGTGAAGACCGAGCAGACCGCGGGCCTGCCGGTGCTCACTGTGAAGCTCGACCGACCGGCGCTGTCGCGATTGGGATTGAGCGTGACGGACGTTCAAGGTCTCGTGGAGACGGCGGTCGGCGGCAAAAGCGCCGGTCTCGTCTTCGAAGGCGACCGCCGCTTCGACTTGGTCGTTCGATTGCCCGAGCGGCTGCGGTCCGACGTCGAGGCGATCCGCAATCTTCCGATCCCGCTGCCGGCCGTGGCGGAAACGCCGACGACTGCGACCAAGGCGTCCTGGACAAACTCGCCGTTGTCGCAGATGCGCTACACGCCGTTGTCGGCGGTGGCGCAGATCGAAGTCGCGCCCGGGCCGAACCAGATCAGCCGCGAGAACGGAAAGCGCCGCATCGTGGTGACGGCGAATGTCCGCGGGCGCGATCTCGGGTCATTCGTATCCGACGCTCAGGCGCAGATCGCGACGAAGGTCAAGATTCCCGCGGGATACTGGATCGGGTGGGGCGGCCAATTCGAGCAACTCGTCTCGGCCACGAAACGTCTGACCATCGTCGTTCCAGTCGCGCTTCTCCTGATCTTTCTGCTGCTGTTCGTCAGTCTCGGATCAGCGGCAGACGCGTTGCTGGTGTTCAGCGGCGTACCGCTGGCGCTGACGGGCGGCGTTGCGGCTTTGCTACTCCGCGACATTCCGCTCTCGATCAGCGCAGGCATCGGCTTCATCGCGCTGTCAGGCGTCGCGGTGCTGAACGGCCTGGTGATCGTCTCATTCATCGAGAAGCTCCGCGCAGACGGCAAGACCATCATCGAAGCCGTCAAGGAAGGGGCTCTGACCCGTCTGCGGCCGGTTCTGATGACAGCGATGGTCGCGTCGCTCGGCTTCGTGCCGATGGCGATCGCCACCGGCGCCGGCGCCGAGGTTCAGCGACCGCTGGCGACCGTCGTCATCGGAGGGATCATCTCGTCGACGATCCTCACTCTGCTCGTTCTTCCGGCGCTCTACGTCCTGTTTCGCCGGGAATCCTCGCCTGCCGCAGTGGAGGCGACGCCCAACCAGACCCAAGGAGACCATTGATGAAGAAGATACTGCTCGTCGCCTCCGCTCTGTTGTTCGCTGGCCCGGCTCTCGCGCAGCACGTGCACCAGAAGGGCCCGAACGGCGGCCGGCTCGAGGACGTCGCCGGCGTGCACCTCGAGATGGTCGCCAAGGGTAAGACGATCACCTTCAACGTCTTCGATGAGGCCAACAAGCCGGTGTCGGCGGCTGGGTTCTCCGGATCGGCGCTGCTGATCTCGGGGAGCGACCGTGAGACGCTGCCGCTCGTCGCAGAGGGCAACGCACTCAAGGCCGATGCGAAGACCGACGTTGCTCCCGGATCGGCCGTCAGCGTCACGCTGAAGAGCGCTGCAGGACAGTCTGGCCAGGCCAAGTTCAAGAACTGAGCCTGACACGAACGTACTCTCGGAGGAGCGCCGCAGCTGCGGCGCTCCCGAATGGACACCATGAGCGAAGCAACGAAATCTACCGCTACCAAGCGCGATCTGCGTCTCGATCTCTTCCGCGGCATGGCGAACTGGGCGATCTTTCTGGATCACATCCCCAACAACGCCGTCGCATGGCTGACGATGCGAAACTACGGATTCAGCGACGCTGCTGAATTGTTCGTCTACGTCTCCGGATTCACGGTCGCATTCGTGTATGCGCGGATGATGCGCGCCAAAGGATTGCTCGCGGCGGCAATCGGAATTCTCGGCCGGGTCTGGCAGATCTATGTCGCCTATGTGCTGCTTTTCGTCTTCTACGTGGTTGCCGTCGGCTATGTGGGGCAGGTCGATGGGCATGCCCATCTTCTCGACCAATACAACATCCGCAGGCTGATCGCCGATCCGGTCGAATTTCTGAAGCACGGTCTTCTGCTCGAATATCGGCCGCTCAATCTGGATGTTCTGCCGCTCTACATCGCGCTGATGGCGCCGTTTCCGCCGGTGCTCTGGCTGCTCACGAAGTCGCCCAACGTCGCATTGGCCGGTTCGTTCATCCTCTACATTGTCGCGCGGTGGTTAGGCTGGAATCTCACCGACTATCCGTCCGGTTCCTGGTACTTCAACCCGTTCGCCTGGCAATTTCTGTTCGTGATCGGGGCGTGGACGGCGATCGTCGATCGCGACGCGTTGCAGAAGATCTTGCGGTCGAGGATCATCATGGCGCTGGCCGTCGCGATCGTGGCTGTGTCTGCGATCGTGACTGTCGCACTACGCACCGGGAACGACTGGTTGTTGCCCGAGACGTTTCGGCTTGCGTTCTCCCTGAACGACAAGACAAACCTCGCGCCGTATCGCATCGTTCACTTTCTGGCATTGGCGATCATCGTGGCGCGTCTTATTCCGAGGGATGCTCCATCGCTCAACTGGCCGGTGTGGCGGCCGTTGATCGTCAGCGGCCAGCACTCGCTGGAAGTGTTCTGCGTGGGAACCTTCTTGGCAGCCATCGCCTATTTCGCGCTCCACCTGATCAACGACTCTTTCGCGGCTCAGATCTTCGTGAGCGTCGTCGGCATTGCCGGGATGGTCGCGGTTGCCTATTTCCGGACTTGGGTGAAGAGCAGGTCGCTCGCCGTGTAGTTGGGTGAACCGTGATGCGCCGATGACGGATACTTCGATCTTCAAGCAGGCCGTATCGGCGCCGCGCCGGCAGGGCCGGAAAATTCAGTGTTGAACTCACCGACGGGCCTGACCTGCCCGGAAAATGCTGGCGTGGGCGATTTCGTCAGGAAAGACCCCAATCGATCTGGCATCCAAACTGCATTAAGCGGATACGATTGGGGAGGTCGCCGATGCCCGATGAAGGCTGCAACTTGTGTCAAGCAGCGAAGCAGCTGTTTCAAGGTCCCTTGCTGCCCGGATACGAGAATCTGGCATGGGTCTGCCCGAGGTGCGGCGCACAGATCGACATCATGATGAAACGTCACACGATGCGGCCCGACAGATATCCGCCCCAGCGTCCGAAGGTCTGAACAAGCCTTACTGACCGTGCGCCTTGGAATCGCGCGGCCCGTTTGGAAGTCTTGATTCCGTGCGCGCGCGTTCTTCCGCAACTCCCGACGGCAGGGGCAAGCCGTTGCCAGCGCACGATCCAAGTCGCTGCGCTAGAGCTAAATTATTGTGTTTATTATCTTATAGCCGAATTGGCTGGGGAACTAGGATTCGAACCTAGACAAACAGAGTCAGAGTCTGTTGTGCTACCGTTACACCATTCCCCACCAAAATGCCGAACGAGTTCAGGCATTTAGACTGGCGCCGGGCGCGATCTGAATCGAATTGCGCTGCGCCTCGAATGTGGGGCGACTTCTAACGGGCTCGGCACGTCCCTGCAAGGGCTCCGGACGAAGAAAACCGGCGTCGAGAGTGCTTTGCCGCCGCGCCGCATTCGCCGTCTGTTTGACACTGACCCGCCGCCGCGCTGTCGTTTCTCCGCCGGCGGCGGCACGAATTGCTCAGCGCAGAAGGTCAGGGTGAGGACCTCTATGCGTGGTCGCGAAGATTGAATATCCACAGGCCGCCATCGCTCGCCGATTGGATGCGGACTTGAAGCGACCGGTTGATGTCGCTGAAGTCACCAACCCAGCCAAGCTCGATATCGACCCGTCCGAGCTGTCGCGCCTGCTCGATGCGTCCCCGAAATTCGGGCTGCCCCATGCAGGGGGCGACCTGAAGGAAGAAGTCCAACCCCAACGCAGGTCGCGACTTGTAGCCGGATTCGATGGCTTCGGTTCGGTTGAACACGGTGACGATGCCGTTGCCATCGAGCTTGATCACGCCGAAAGGCAAGGCGTCGATCTGCTCGGGCGCGAGTTGCTCGATGGTCCGAGCGAGGTCGGAATCGTGAAAATCGACCGTATTCATTGAGCGTTCCTCTCGCTGTCGTTGTGGATTTCGTCGAAAGTGATCACGCCTGCGAGATGACTGACTCGTTCGCCGTCGTCCGAGAGCGGCAACACCAGCCGTTCGAACAGCACCATGGTGTCGTCCCCGAGGGGGAAGCGCGCGTAGTCGAAATGCGCCAGACCGCTCAAGCCGCGCTGGTAAGCACCTGCGAGCGAGGCGATCACGTTCTGGTCTGACGCCGAGACCAACTCGCCCGCGAGTTCGCGGCCCAATCGTCCGACCAGCGCCGCCCCCGCGAAGACGAACTGAAACACCGGGGAGGGCTGGCCGTGCACGATCTTCAGTAGGCAGGTGTCGTCCTTGAGATCGTGCGTCAGCGGTTCGGCGTCGGCCGGCGATGGCAAGCGGCCGAGGCTCGCGGCGAGATCGCGCCATTGATCGTAGACCGCGCGCATTCGCGGATTGCGGATCCGGTCGCGCAGCCTGTCGGATGCGCGCAACGCGTCCGCCGACGCGATCGAAGCCGGCAACCGCCCGAGTAGCTCCAGGATTGCCCTGGCGATTTGAGTTTCGACGACCGGCTTTCTGAAGATCAATTCGCCGTGCAGCCGGTGGGCCGATGTGGAATCTGCGAGGAAGACGATCGGCAGGGCCGAATCTGTTTGGCGCAGTTGCGCAGCCAGTTGCGCGCCGGCCTGCTGATCGCGTTGCAGGTCGAACAGGACCAGATTCGGCTTCATACCACTGGCCAGTAGCGCCAGCGCCACGTCGTCACGCTCGGCGACGATCACGCGGTAGTCGAGATTTCTCAGCATCGTCGCCAAATGGCGGCGGATCGTCTCGTCAGGCGCGATCACCAGAATCGTGGCGTTGCCGTGCAGTGTCCGATCGATCTTCGGCTCGGATGGAGCGGCAGTCGTACCGTGAAGTCCCGCGCGAGGCAGGTAGATGTTGATGGTCGTGCCGACGCCCTGTGCACTGGAGATCAATACCCGGCCGCCGCATTGCCCCGCCAGTTCAAACGCAGAGGCGAGGCCGAGCCCGGTTCCTCGGCCTTGGCTCTTGGTGGTGTAGAAGGCTTCGCCTGCACGCGCCAGCGCGGCCTGGGTCATGCCGCAACCGGTGTCGCTGAACGACAGATGGACATAGTCGCCGACAGCGAGCGCGGGCGGCCGCTCAGTGCTGTAACAGTTGCGGGCTGTAATCGTCAGGCTGCCGCCGTTCGGCATGGCGTCGCCGGCATTGGCGGTCAGGTTCAGGACCACCGAGCGTAACGCGCCGGGACTAGCCAAGACAGGCCAGCAGGCATCATCGACGTCGATCACGAGATCGATGTCGGCCTTCATCAGGTGGGACAGCATTGCGGCTGTGGTCTTCAAGAAGTCGGGCAGCGCGATCTGTTCCGGCTCGGTGCCGTCGAGCCGGGAGAACTCGAGGAGCCGGCGCGACAATTGTGCGGCGCCGGAAATCGCTTGATTGATATCCCGCAGGATCCGCGCCTGCTGTTGGGTCAAGCCGCCCCGCAGCAGCATCGCCGAGGCGCCGTTCAGCACCGTCAGGACATTGTTGAAGTCGTGGATGATGCCGATGACGAACTGGCCCAACAACCGGATCCGGTCGGTATGAGCGGCCCGCGCCGCCGCCGCCGATCGATCCGAGGATTCGGCTTCGAGCTGCCGGGCCAGAACCGACAGCGCCGCAGTCTTTTCGTCGAGGTGGCGTTGCAGTTCGGCTTCGCGGTTCTTGTGGATCGTGATGTCGCGGGCCCGCGTCAGAATCTGCGCGAACCGGCCGTCGGCGTCGCAGATCGGATCGACGATGACATCGAACCATCGGGGCTCGCCGTTTGCGCTCGGCCCCTGCGCCGTGAATCTGATCGACAAGCCTGTTCGAGCGCGCCGGACCGCATCGAACGCCGCGTCGCGTCCGCCGGCCAGCCAGATTTCGGTCCAGTTGCGGCCGACGGCACTCTCAGGGGCGCCAGCATCGCCGGAGAGCGACCATGCCGGATTGACCTCAAGGATGAAGCCTGCGGGATCGAGCAAGGCGATGCAGTCGGTGTCGATGCCGATCGCACGCGGAAGCAACTCAGCAAGACGCAGAGCGCGGCTCGGGACAGCATCATCGCGAACAGGATCGAACAATAAGGACTACCTCCCACGCTCTTTAGAGGGATCGTTACGCAATCGAGCAGCCAGCGCATTGCGTTTCATCAAGCCCGGAGGGGGCTTTATCAGTCCAGCCCGCAAGTTCCAGCGACCGCTTCGCCGATCACTCGGGCGGAGTTTAGAGACGATCCATTTCGTATTTCGGAAGAGCCGTGGCATCTGACGGCAGATTGTGTCGAGCCGGTCGACGGCGCCGCGCCGCCGGTTCCGACGGGAATTGGACCATGGAAGAACTCAACGGGCGAATGATCGCCTGCCAGATCCTGATTACCGGCCTGATCGCGCGTGTCGCCAATGATCAGGCGGATCCGTTGCGTTTTCTCAGCGAGTTTCGCGACGAGATTCGCGCGGTGGTGAGTGGAATCAGAATTGATGGTTCGCTCGATAACGACCGTGTGCGGGTGATCGCGCAGCAAACCGTCGACGAATTGTTCTCGCTGATGAAGCCGCCGAGCCCCTCGGTCGAATAGGCCGCTGCGCGCCATGTCAGCGGCGTGCAATCACAACGTAGTTGTTCGTTTTCGCATGATCCCCGTACGGTTTCTGTGATCGCCTCCGGATGTCTCCGGAGGTGCTTGTTTAGAATGGTTTTGATCTTGAGCGATTCCAATTCTACAGCGCCTCTCGCGCGTTGACCCCCCATTTTGCGACCGATACCAGTTCAACCTGCAGATAATTAGCAAATGCAGTTGGGGTGGTGGGCGAAATGAGTGGAGCCAAGGCACCGAGGTCGCTGCGCGCAGAAGCGTCGATCCGAACGTACAATGATCAGCTCGACAGTTACTACGGCCGCAAGGTTTCGGCGGTCGCCGGGATGATCGCGGTGGCGTCGATCGGCGGCGCCGAGGCGCAGCAATCGAGCCTGCCCGCGGTGACGGTCGATGCGCCGGTGGCGCGGCCGCGCCCTGTGGCGGCGCAGCCGACGCCCGATCAAATCCGTGCGCGCACCGCGTTGCGCCGGGCGGCGCGGCGCGCGCAGCCGGCTCAGGTGGCGCCGGTGCCGTTTCCGAATGCCGGCGTGTTGTCGGCGGATCGCAACCCCTATGCGGATGCGGATGCGCCCTACAAGGTCGACCGGCTGTCCGGCTCGAAGTTCACCGAGCCGGTGTTGAACACCCCACGGACGGTGACGGTGCTGAGCAAGGAGATTCTGCAGGACAAGAACGCGACCTCGCTGCGTGACGTGGCGCGCTCCACCGCCGGCGTGACGCTCGGCACCGGCGAGGGCGGCAACGCCTTCGGCGATCGCTTCTTCATCCGCGGCTTCGACGCCCGCAACGACGTCTTTATCGACGGCATCCGCGATCCGGCTGTCTCGATCCGCGAGAACTTCTTCACCGAGCAGGTCGAAATTCTGCGTGGGCCTGCCTCGACGCTTGCCGGACGCGGCACCGCTGGCGGCGCGATCAACATCGTCACCAAGCAGGCCTCGACGGAGGGCAATTTCACCAAGGCCGAGACCACATTCGGCACCGACGCCACCAGGCGCGTCACGGTCGACGTCAACCAGGTGATCAGCCCGACGCTGGCCGTGCGGTTCGACGGCCTGTACCAGCAGGCCAACGTCGCCGGCCGCAACTATGTCTTCGATGACCGCTGGGGAACCCTCGGGGCGATCAAGTGGACGCCGACCGACGCCATCAAGATCACCGCGAACTACGTCCACACCGATCTCAACGGCCTGCCGGATTTCGGCGTGCCTTACAACACCGCGCTGCGCCGGCCCTCGACCAGCGTGAACGTGCCGCGCAACACCTATTACGGCTTCGTCAATCGCGACTTCCAGAAGGCGCAGCAGGATTTCGGCACGCTGACCGGCGAATTCAACATCACGCCCGACATCACGCTGAGCAATCGCACCCGCGCCGCCCGCTCGGTGCTCGACTACATCGGGACGTTGCCGAGCAACCCGACCGCCACCACGGTGTCGCTGGCGTCGCAGAGTCGCTATCAGGTCACCGACGTTCTCGCCAACCAGACCGACCTGACCTACAAATTCGACACTGGCCCGATCAAGCACGCGCTGATTACCGGCGCCGAGGTGTCGCAGGAAAAGGTGATGCGCGACAACTATGCCGGGCTCTCCTCGGAGCTGGCTGGCTTCCAGACCGGCGGCCGGATCACCGTGCCGCTGCTGGCGCCGCCGAATCTGTTCGAGTTCTCCAGCGCGCCGCAGCGCGCCGGCAACCCGACCAATATCACGGTCGACACCAAATCGGTCTACGCGATCGAGACCGCCAACTACAACGATTTTATCATCGTCAATGGCGGGATTCGCTACGACGATTACGACATCCGCGGCGTCAGCTCGACGGCGTCGAGCGGGGTGCAGTCCGGAATGTTCAACTACAATGCCGGCGTGGTGGTGAAGCCGCTGCCCTATGCCAGCCTGTACTCGGCCTATGCGACCTCGTCGAACCCGGTCGGCGCCGGGCTCGATGCCTCGGGTTCGGCCTATGGCGGCCTCGTCGTCAGCAACGCCGTGTTCCAGGCGCTGACGCCCGAGCAGAACAAGGCGGTCGAGGTCGGCACCAAATGGGAGCTGTTCAACCGGCACCTGCTGCTGACCGGCTCGCTGTTCCAGACCGACAAGACCAACGCCCGGGAGACGTCCGGCAGCACCATCATCGGCGGAGCGGCCTATCGCGTCCGTGGCATCGACCTCGAGGTGGCCGGCAAGATCACCGACCGCTGGAGCGTGTTCGGCGGCCTGGTGCTGATGGAGAGCCAGGTCCTGCAATCGATCGATGCGGCCCAGGTCGGCGCTCAACTCGCCAATATCGCGCACCAGTCATTCAACCTGCTCACCAAATACAAGTTCGACGACCATTGGGAAGTCGGCGGGCAGGCGACCTACGCCTCGAAGATCTACGGCGGCACCTTCGGCGCCATCAACGGCAACGTGCTGCCCGAACATTGGCGGTTCGATAGCTTCGTCGAGTTCAAGGTCGACAGGCACCTGACCGCCAAGCTGTCGGTCAACAACATCCTCAACACGACTTATTACGACGCGTTCTATCGCAGCGCCTCGCCGTTCGTGTTCATCGCGCCGGGTCGTTCGGTGCTGCTGACCCTGCGCGGCGCGCTCTGACACGCGGCCGAAACTGGAGCTGTCATGCTGGTTTGTATTCCCGAGATTCTGTCGAAACATGAGGTGACGGAATTCCGTCGCCTGATGGACCAAGCGGACTGGGAGGATGGCCGCTCCACCGCCGGCGCGCAGTCGGCGATGGTCAAACGCAACGAGCAACTGCCGCCGGACAGCGAACTCGCCCGCATGCTCGGCCGCCGCATCGTGTCGGCCCTGACCGCCAATCCGAAATTCGTCTCGGCGGCGGTGCCGTTGCAGATCTTCCCGCCGCTGTTCAACCGCTATGCCGCGTCGGGCAATCACCATTTCGGTATTCACGTCGATAATGCGGTGCGCGGCGACCCGCTCACCGGGCTGCGTATTCGCACCGACCTTTCAGTCACGCTGTTCCTCGCGGAGCCCGATGAATATGACGGCGGCGAGCTGGTGGTCGAGGACACCTACGGGTCGCACGAGGTCAAGCTGCCGGCCGGGGACTGCGTTCTGTACCCGTCGTCCAGCCTGCACATGGTGACGCCCGTGACCCGCGGAGCGCGGGTCGCGTCTTTTTTCTGGTTGCAGAGCATGATACGTGATGCCCATGCGCGCAGCATGATCTACGATCTCGACGGCGCCATTCAGGCTCTGGTCGAGCGGCTGGGACGCGATGACCCTGAAACGGTCAAATTGACCGGTATTTATCACAACCTCATCCGGTACTGGGCCGACGTATGAACCTGTCGAAAATCCGATTGATCGCCGTTGCGTTGGTTGCGCTATCGTTGCTGGCGCCGGTCGCGCCGATTTCCGCGCAGCAGCCGCCGGTGCAACAGGTGCAATCCGCCGCTGCGCCCGAGACCAAGGGGGCGACCCAGGCGCTGACCTCGGCCGGCGCTTCGACGGGTGCAAGCGTCGCGCCTGGCCTCGCCGAATTGTCGCCATGGACGATGTTTCTTCAGGCCGACATCGTCGTGAAGGCGGTGATGGTCGGGCTGGCCTTCGCTTCGGTGATCACCTGGACCATCTTCATCGCCAAGAAGATCGAACTCGGTCGCGCCCGCTGGCGGTTGCGGTCCGCGCTGAAGCAGATCGCGGAATCGCGGTCGCTCTCGGAAGCGCAGCTCGCGCTCGGCGACAGCGATCATCTGCTGACATCGCTGGTGACGGCGGCCGTGCGCGAGGCGCGGCTGTCGGCCGGCATCGCCAGCGATTCCGGTATCAAGGAGCGCGTCGCCTCGAGCTTCAGCGAGATCGTGCGCGCCGAGGCGCGGCACATGCGCCACGGCATGGGCTTCCTCGCCTCGATCGGCGCGACGGCGCCGTTCATCGGCCTGTTCGGCACGGTGTGGGGCATCATGAACAGCTTTATCGGCATCTCGAAGTCGCAGACCACCAACCTCGCGGTGGTTGCGCCCGGCATCGCGGAGGCGCTGCTCGCCACCGCGATCGGCCTGGTCGCGGCTATTCCGGCGGTGCTGATCTACAATCACTTCACCCGCGAGACCCGGGTGTATCTCGAACTGGTGTCGCGGGCGTCCGGCGCGGTCGGACGGTTGCTTTCGCGCGACCTCGACCGCGGCCATGGTGGCGGTCATCACGCGCGCGCGGCGGAATAGGCGATGGGCGCCTCGCTCGGCGATTTCGACGGTCTCGACGACGATTTCGAAGAGACCCACGAGATCAATGTGACGCCGTTCATCGACGTCATTCTGGTGCTGCTGATCATCTTCATGGTCGCCGCGCCGCTGTCGACCGTTGATCTGCCGGTGAGCCTGCCGACCTCGACGGCAACGCCGCAGAAGCGGCCGGACAAGCCGACCTATGTCAGCATCAAGTCCGACCTCGCGGTGGCGATCGGCGAGAACCAGGTCAAGCGCGTCGATCTGGTGCAGACTCTTGAGTCGATGCCGGACATGACCAAGGATCGCTTCATCTTCCTGCGCGCCGACCGCGCGGTGCCCTATGGCGAGCTGATGGACGTCCTGGAGATGCTACGCGCCGGCGGCTATGCCAAGATCAAGCTGGTGGCGCTCGAAGGGGTGCCCGGGGCGACTCCGGGCGCCGCACAGTAACGGGTGGTTCGTGAGGGCGGTCGGCGGGCTGCCGCGGTCCGGCAACCGTGCCGGCGCAGGCCGTGATACAAGGGCGATGAAACGATCGTTGTGCGCATGACCGAGTTCGATTTCTCCCGCAAGCCGTCGCGCCCGTTGTGGCTGATCGCCGGCGTCGCCGCCGTCGCGCTGCATGTCGGCGGCGTCGCCTTGGCGCTGTCGCATCGCGTGGATGATGTTGACGACGACGCGCTCGGCGCGCAGGCGATCGAGGTCGGCCTCGAGATGATGTCCCCGAAGCACGAGGCGAGCGACCTGCCGCCGGGTCCGGAGACCGACGCCTCTGCCGCGTCGCCGGCGCTGAACGAGCAGAAGGCCGAGGTCAAGCAAAGCGACCTGCCGAAGGACACTCCGCAGCAGACCGAAGAGGCCGACCGCATCGTCACGACCGAGCAGCCGAAAAAGCCCGACGAGGAGCAGAAGGAAAAGGCGGTGGTGCGACAGCAGGCGTCGACCGAGTCGGTCGCGGCCGAAGCCACCGCGATGCCGAGCAACGAAACCGCCAAGGAAGGCCCGCGCTCGGTCGCGCCGGCCCAGGGCGTAGGCCAGGCCGCGCAGCGCATTCGCGCCACCTGGCAGAAGGAGCTCGTCGCCTATCTCGACAAGCACAAGCGCTACCCGAAGGAAGGGGCTCAGAAGAACGTCAAGATCGTGGTCAGCTTCGAACTCGACCGGCTCGGCCACGTGCTCTCGACCAGGATCGTCGAAGGCTCCGGCGACGCCGCCTTCGATCAGGCCGCGCTCGACATGGTCAGGCGCTCCGACCCGGTCCCCGCACCGCCGCCGCTGATCGCCGACGAAGGCCTCACCTTCAGCCTGCCGGTGATTTTCCGGACCAAGGGGAAGGGCTGAGCAAGGCGGTCAAAGTACGCTCGGTGGCCTCAATTTCCCCGCCTGGACGGCTCGAGCAGCGATCTCAAGCCGTCTCTGCATGGCGCCGGGTTCGAGCATATAAGCATCTAAGCCGAGCCTGTCGTGGTCGTGCGACCGATCGCCCGGGATCCTGGCGATTACTCAGGAACTGGCGTCTCACCACCACTGCTTTTGCCTTTGCGCTTCCCGAATGTGCTGGTGATCAGGACGTACAAGACAGGGGTGAAGAAGATCGCGAGCGCCGTCGCCGTCAACATGCCGCCGAAAACGCCGGTGCCGATCGCGCGCTGACTATTGGAGCCTGCGCCCGTTGCAATCGCGAGCGGCAAAACACCCAGAATGAATGCGAGCGATGTCATCAAGATGGGACGGAAGCGACGTCGGCAGGCTTCGATCGCCGCCTCGCCGAAGGCTACGCCCTGGGCGACGAGGTCCTTTGCGATCTCAATAATCAGGATCGCGTTCTTCGCCGACAGCCCGATCACGGTAATCAGGCCGACCTTGAAGTAGATGTCATTCGGCATATCGCGCAGCAGCATCGCGAACACCGATCCGATCACGCCGGTCGGCACCACGAGCAGCACGGCGAACGGAATCGACCAGCTTTCGTAAAGCGCCGCCAGGCACAGGAAGACGCACAGCAGCGATAGCACGAGCAGGTAGATGGCTTGGCTGCCCGACAGCTTTTCCTGCAATGATTGGCCCGACCATGCGTAGTCGAAGCCGCTCGGAAGCTCCGCGGCAAGGCGCTCCATCTCGGCCATCGCGTCGCCGCTCGCGTATCCTGGCGCCGCGCTGCCGCTGAATTTGATACTTGGAAACCCGTTGAAGCCGACGACTTGTGACGGTCCCATCGACCATTTCACCTGTGCCACCGATTGCAGCGGAACCATCTGATTCTTGCTGTTCCTCACCGACAGTTGCAAAATGTCCTCGGCCGTCATCCGCCGATTGGCATCGGCTTGCACGATCACGCGCTGCATGCGTGCGTTGTTCGGGAAATCGTTGACGTAGGTCGATCCCAAGCTGGTCGATAGCGCCTGGTTGATCGCTGCGAAGGTGACGCCGAGTGCATTGGCCTTCTCGCGGTCGATCAGCATCTCGATCTGGGGCGCGGTCGGCAAACCCTCGACATAGACGCCTTGCAGGACCGGGCTCTGTGTCGCCGCATTCAGGAGCTGATCTCGTGCCGCAGCGAGAGCGGCATAACCCTTCTGCTCCTTGTCCTGGAGACGGAAGGTGAAGCCGGCCGAGTTGCCGAGCGACTCGATCGGCGGCGGCGCGAGCGAAATTGCGATAGCGTCGGGGAGTGTGCTCAGAAACGCATTCGCGCGATCGCCGATCGACTGCGCGCTGTCATTTGCCCCGCGCTCCGACCAATCCTTCAAGTTGATGAAGGCAATTGCCGTGTTCTGTCCTTGGCCGGAAAAGCCGTAACCTCCGACGGTCGTGTAGCTGTCTACGGCGCGCTCGGACGAAAAATGAGCCTCGATCTGCTTGATGATATCGAGAGTTCGTTCCGTCGAAGATTCCGGCGGTGTTTGAACATCGACGATCAGGTAGCCTTGGTCTTCTCCCGGCAGGAATCCGGATGGCAGACGGTTGAAGCCAAAAACCATCGCTGCGATGAGAACGCTGTAGACGAGGAGCGAACGAACCGGCCGCCTCACGACGCTGCTGACGCCTCCGACGTAACGCCGGCTGGTCGCATCGAAGAATCTGTTGAACAACCCGAAGAATCCGCGCTGGCTGTGGCCATGCGCCTTGTCGACCGGCTTCAGCAGCGTCGCGCAAAGCGCAGGCGTCAGCGACAGAGCGAGAAACGCCGAGAAAGCGATCGAGGTCGCCATCGCTACCGAGAATTGTCGGTAGATCACGCCGACCGAGCCTGGGAAGAAGGCGAGCGGCACGAAAACGGAAATCAGAACAACGGTGATGCCGACGACTGCTCCGGAGATCTGGCTCATGGCTTTGAATGTCGCCTCCCTGGGGGGAAGACCTTCATCCTTCATGATGCGTTCGACGTTCTCGACGACGACGATGGCGTCGTCGACGAGGATGCCGATCGCCAGGACCATTCCGAACATCGTCAGAACATTGATGGAGAATCCGAGCATCAACATCACCGCGCAGGTGCCGAGCAACGCGATCGGAACGACGATGGTGGGAATGATCGTGTACCGGATGTTCTGGAGAAACAGGAACATCACCGCGAAGACCAGAACCATCGCCTCGAGCAAGGTCATCAACACCTGCTTGATCGAGACCTGGACGAACGGAGTGGTGTCGTAGGGCACCTGCAGCTTGACGTTGGTCAGGGTTTTTTGAAGCTCTGCGATTTTGGCGCGGACGCCGGTCGCGGTCGCGAGAGCGTTGGCGCCCGGTGCAAGCTGGATGCCGATGCCGGCGGAGGGTTTACCATCCTGACGGGTCTGCTGCAGGTAACTCTGCCCTCCCAATTCGACCTCGGCGACGTCGCGAAGACGAACGATAGATCCGTCCGGGTTGGCGCGCAGGACGATTTCTTCGAACTCCTTCACCGTAGTGAGTTGGCCCTTGACCAGGACGTTCGCTGCAATGCGCTGCCCTTTTTTGGCAGGCTGTGCCCCGATCATGCCGGACGCAATCTGAGCGTTCTGGCCTTCAACCGCCGAGGTCACGTCGCCCGCGGTCAGATTGAGGCCGATGAGCTTGTCGGGATCAATCCAGATGCGCATCGCTTTCTCGCTCGAATAGAGCGTCGCGCGGCCGACGCCGGGGACGCGCCGCAGCTCTCCGGTGACGCGGCGGGCGGCGATGTCGCCGAGTTCGATCTCGGTTGTGCCGGCGCCGGTCGCGCTGAGTGTGACGAACATCAGAAACGCAGTGCTCGCCTCCTCGACAAGGACGCCCTGCTGCACAACGGCGCGTGGAAGGCGCGCCTCGATACGCTTGATTCGATTCTGAACCGCGATCGTTGCTTTTGACGGATCATAGCCGGGGCCGAACGACACGGTGATCTGGGCCGCGCCGCCGGCGTCGTTGGTCGACTCGAAATACATCATCCCCGGGATGCCATTGAGCTCCTCCTCGATGATGCGTGTGACGCCGTCGTAGAGCCGCTCAGGTGTCGCGCCGGGATAGTTCGCCGTGATCGAGACCGTCACGGGGGCGACGTCTGGATATTGCGATATGGGGAGGGACACCAATGAGATGCCGCCGGCCAGCATGATGAAGAGCGAAATGGCCCACGCGAAGATCGGGCGGTCGATGAAGAAACGAGTCACGAGGAACCCCTGAGCAGTAACGTCGGTCGATGGTCGCGAGGCGCGCTGTTCAGCGGGCTTCCGCCTGCTTGTCCGAACTCGGGCCTTTCCACGGCTGCGGCTTCACCACAGAGCCCGGACGGATTTTTTGAAAGCCTTCGACGACGACGGTTTCTCCGGGCGACAGCCCTTCGAGGACGACCCATCCCTCTGCGGTCAAAGGGCCGGTCCGCAGCGGCTTGACGGCGACTTTGCCGGCCGAATCCACCACAAAGGCTTGCGCCTCTCCGGCGCTGCTTCTTTGAATGGCCTGCGGCGGAATCACGGCGGCGTTCGCGTAGTTGCCGGTGGCGACACGCACGCGGACATAGGTGCCGGGTAGCAACGCGCCCTTTGGATTGGAGAATTTGGCGCGAAGGGTGACCTGGGCGGTGCCCGGATCGACACTGACGTCGGAGAACAGCAATTGTCCGACGTTGTCGTCGATCGATCCGTCGCCACGGATCAACCTGACCTCCGCGGACGAGACGCTATTTGCGCGACCGGGCAGAAAGCCCGGATCCGACACCGATTGAGTGAAGTCGACGTAGATGGGGTCGATCTGCTGGATCGTTGCGAGATGTGTCGGTTCGTTCTGCCCCACCAAAGCGCCTTCAGTGACCAGGGCCCGTCCGATCCTCCCGGCAATGGGCGCGCGCACCGTTGCGAAGTCGAGGTTGATCCGGGCGCGATCGAGTTGCGCCTTGGCGGAGGCGACGTCCGCCTCGGCCTGCTTCAACGCCGCCACCGAGACGTCGTTTTGCGCGGTGCTGGTTGCTTGCCTGTCCAGCAACAATTGGGTGCGCTCGGATTGCCTCGCCGCCTGGACGCGGGTGGCTTCGGCGCGATCCACAGCTGCGGCGCGACTTTCCACTTCGGCCTGATAGACAGCTGCATTGATGCGAAACAGTGTGTCGCCTTGAGCGACGTCGCTGCCTTCGACGAACGCTCGTTCGAGCACGATTCCGGAAACCTGCGCGCGAACCTCCGAGACGCGGGTGGATGCCAGACGCCCAGGGAATTCCTGTATGCGGGGCAGGGACGTCGCGGCCACCTTCACGGTGGAGACGATGGGCGGCGCTTCCGCCGATGCGGCGGCCTTGTCGCTCGACGAAGGGCCGCAGGCGCTCAGCAGTGGAAGTTGAGCCAATAGCAGCAACGCGACGAATGAGCGTCGATTGAGAGAGTTCATCTTGCACCATCGGTAAAAAAGAGCAGTCAGGTTGGCCAGAAGCCGCATTCTGCTGCGTCGGTTCGAATAAGATGTCGTTGCGTCAGCGCGGGCGTGTCATGGCGACGAGTTCGTTGCGCAGGCTGAGCGGGATCGGCGATGGAGCGCCGGTGGCTCGCAGTGCGTGAAGAAGCCACATCCCATCCGCGGCGAACCGTATGATCGGCATGATGGGGCCAGGATCGGTCTCGCTGTGGCGCCGGGCGCGATCTTGAAGCCAGTCTTCAAGACGGCGTGCCAGCGTCGGCTCAGCCAGCATCGACAGTGTGATCGCAGCTGCTGGCCCGGTTTTTCCAAGCTCGAATTCCTCGAACGTGACTTCGACATACGCGCGCGTAAAGCTGCCATATGGCTCTTCGTCTTCTTGCATACGCGCATCGATCGCCGAATCCAACTGATGCAGCAGGTCGACAAAGACGCCCTCGACGAGCGCCTGCTTGTTCGGGAAATGGTGGAACAGCCCGCCTTTGGTCACCCCCGGCGGCGTCGGCGACGGCCTGGATCGTGATCCCAGCCACTCCGCGCTCGATGGCGAGCTTCGCTGCGCATTCGAGCAAGGTGCGGCGGATCAGGTCGGGCTGCTTCTTTCGCGTGTATGGGGTCGTCATCACTAATGCTTCATCATCCGAGAGAAGGCGTTGCGCCCGATCTCATCGTCCACGATCGGCGGCATGGATCGAGAGCTTGCCGAAACAACACCACCCGTTGATCGCGATGACTTGCGCGGCTTTTCCGTCGCGGCGTCGAAAAAGCTCAACGATTTCAAGTTAATTCCGATTGAGAAATAAAAGATACCATCCGGTTGGTATGTTTTCAAGGCGGGCCTGGACGCAATTTGCGCGATGAGCAAACTCGCGCCCGCTGCAGCAATGTCAGCGAAGGATGCGAGCAGGTCCAATGGAACCGGCGGGATGGACAGTGCGCGTTCCAGGTTGGTGTGACGGCAGGTCGCAGACCCGCGCGACAGCGCTTAAAGCGCGCCCGCAATCATGAAATCAAACGAACACATCATCATTCAATAGGTCGCGCGGCCGCCCGAAATATCGAACACCGCGCCGGTCGAGAACGCGCAATCCTCCGATGCGAGCCACGCCACCATCGCCGCCAATTCCTCGACCAGCACGAAGCGACCCTTCGGGATTTTCGACAGCATGAAGTCGATGTGCTGTTGCGTCATCTGATCGAAGATTGCGGTCCGGGCCGCCGCCGGCGTCACCGCATTGACGGCGATGTCGTAGGCGGCCAACTCCTTGCCGAGCGACTTGGTCAGTGCGATCAGTCCAGCCTTTGAGGCTGAATAGTGCGCAGCGTTGGGATTGCCCTCCTTGCCGGCGATCGACGCGATATTGACGATGCGTCCGTATTTGTGGGCGATCATCGCCGGCACGATCGACTTGCAGCAGATGAACGGACCGTCGAGATTGATGCGCAGCACCTTGCGCCATTCCTCGTAGTCGGTGTCCCACACCGTCTTGTTGATCCCGGCGATGCCGGCATTGTTGACCAGAATGTCGATCTTGCCGAACGCGGCCATTGTCGCGTCGCGCGCGGCGTCGACCGCGGCGGGATCGGTGACGTCGACCTGAAAGGCACTGACGACATCGTCGCCGATTTCCTTGGCGGTCGTCTCGGCCAGCGCGATGTCATGGTCCCAGATCGCCACCCGCGCACCCGACGCCGCGAACCGCTCGGCGATCGCCCGGCCAAACCCCTGCGCACCGCCAGTGACGATGGCGCAGCGACGATTGAGATCGATGCTGTTCATGCGATGCTCCTGCTCACAGCGTCCAGCCGCCGTCGATGATGTGGGCGACTCCGGTGGTGAAGGCGCTTTCGTCGCTGGCGAGATAGACCGCGAGCGCGGCGATTTCCTCCGCGGTGCCGAGTCGGCCCATCGGCTGGCGCGATACGAACATCTCGCGGCCCTGGGGTCCGGCGGCGGCGGCGCGGCCGAGCATCGATGGCGTCTCGATCGTGCCCGGGCAGATCGCGTTGCAACGGATGCCCTTGGTAATGAAGTCGGCGGCGACCGCGCGGGTCAGCGCCGCGACCGCGGCCTTGGTCGCGCCGTAGACGTAGCGGTTCGGCGCCGCCTTGTAGACGCCGGCCGCCGAGGAGATGTTGACGATCGAGCCGTGGCCGGCCGCCAGCATACCCGGCAGGAACGCGCGGATCGTGCGGTGCATCGACTTCACATTGAGATCGAAAGAGAACTCCCAATCCGCGTCGGAGCAGTCGAGCACGGTGCCGTGATGCACGAAGCCGGCGGCATTGAGCAGGATGTCGACGCGGCCAGCCTGTTTCGCGATGGCCTCGACCGCGGCGCTGTCGCGGACGTCGAGCCTTGCTGCTTCGCCGATGCCTTGCTTTGCGAGGCTGGCGAGCCCGGCTTCGTCGATGTCGGTTGCGAAGACTTCTGCGCCCTCGCGTGCGAACGCGATCGCCGAAGCGCGCCCGATCCCCGCAGCGGCGGCGGTGACGAACGCGCGCTTGCCTTTCAGACGTTCGGACATGTGTTTCCTCGTTCAGTTGCGTCTTCGCGCAAATTCATGGTGCGTCATTCCGGGATGCGCCCGCAGGGCGCAGACCCGGAATCCAGAGGTTCAGGGCATCTCGGGATTCCGGATCCGCGCGCTTTGCGCGCGCCCCGGAATGACGGTGTGGTGGTGAGAAATCTTTCTCCCCGCGCGCGGGGAGAGGTGAGTTCGTGCCGCGTGGAGAGGCCTTGCGTCACCGACACTCGCATCAATGATTATGCCGCGCGACGCCGACGGTGCCGGCGATGTCGCGATAGCGGGTGGCGAGTTCGAGGCAGGCGCCGGTGGCCTGCTGGCCGACGGTCGCACGATACAATTCCTGCCACGGCGTCTGATGCTTCGGATAGGCGAAGCCGCCATGCGCCTCGAGGTCGGCGCGGCGCTGCCGCAGCTCATCGTCCGATATCAGAATGTTGGCGCTCCCTTTGTTCAGGTCGACGCGGACGCGGTCGCCGGTCTTGAGGATCGCGAGCCCGCCATTGGCGGCGGCTTCCGGTGTCGCGTTCAGGATCGAGGGCGAGCCCGAGGTGCCGGACTGGCGGCCGTCGCCGATGCAGGGCAGCGAGTGGATGCCGCGTTTGATCAGCGCCGCCGGCGGCTGCATGTTCACCACCTCGGCGCCGCCGGGATAGCCGATCGGCCCGGTGCCGCGCACGAACAGGATGCAATGCTCATCGATGTCGAGCGCCGGATCGTCGATCCTGTCGTGATAGTCTTCCGGCCCTTCGAACACGATGGCGCGGCCCTCGAACGCGTTCGGATCGTTCGGATTGGCGAGATAGCGCTCGCGGAATTCCAGTGAGATCACGCTGGTCTTCATGATCGCGGAATCGAACAGATTGCCGCGCAGCACCAGGAAGCCTGCGTCCTGTACCAGCGGCCCGTCGTAGGACTTGATCACCTCGCCATCGGGGGCGGGGGCCGACGCGCAATTGTCGCCCATGGTACGGCCGTTGACGGTGATCGCGTCCGTATGAATTTTGCCGTGCCTCATCAATTCGCGGACCACCGCCGGCACGCCGCCAGCGCGATGATACTCCTCGCCGAGATAGAAGCCGGCCGGCTGCATGTTGACCAGCAGCGGAATGGCGTGGCCGACGCTCTGCCAGTCGTCGATCGAAAGCTCGACGCCGATGTGACGGGCGAGCGCGTTGAGATGGATCGGCGCGTTGGTCGAGCCGCCGATCGCCGAATTGACGACGATCGCGTTCTCGAAAGCCTTGCGGGTCAGGATGTCGGACGGCTTCAGATCCTCCCACACCATCTCCACCGCCCGCAGGCCGGTCGCGTAGGCGATCTGGCCGCGCTCGCGATAGGGCGCAGGGATCGCGGCGCAGCCCGGCAGCGACATGCCTAGCGCTTCGGCCAGCGAATTCATCGTCGAGGCGGTGCCCATGGTGTTGCAATGGCCGACCGACGGCGCCGACGATGCGACGATCTCCATGAACTCTTCGTAGTCGATCTCGCCGGCGGCGAGGCGCTCGCGGGATTTCCAGACCACTGTGCCCGATCCGGAGCGTTCGCCATTGTGCCAGCCATTCAGCATCGGTCCGCCGGACAGCACGATCGCCGGGATGTTGACGGTCGCCGCCGCCATCAGGCAGGCTGGCGTGGTCTTGTCGCAACCTGTGGTCAGCACCACGCCGTCGAGCGGATAGCTGAACAGGATCTCGACTAGGCCGAGATAAGCGAGATTGCGATCGAGCGCCGCAGTCGGCCGCTTGCCGGTTTCCTGGATCGGATGCACCGGGAATTCCATCGCGATGCCGCCGGCGGCGCGGATGCCTTCGCGGACACGCTGCGCCAATTCCAGATGGTGGCGGTTGCACGGCGACAAATCGTTTCCGGTTTGCGCGATGCCGATGATCGGCTTGCCGGATTGCAGCTCGCCGCGGGTCAGCCCGTAGTTCAGATAGCGCTCGAGATACAGCGCGGTCATCGCAGGGTTGTGCGGGTCGTTGAACCATTCGCTGGAGCGGAGCTTGCGCCGGGCAGTCCCCGGGGTGATCTTGTTCATCGTCTCTCCCGCAGCGCACACTCCCGTTTGTCGGGCTCTTGAGCGTTTTGATGTTGAGTCATTCAGCGGAGACGCATGCTGACATGTCGTTCGCAGCTCCGCAATCGGCGGTCATGCTGATCGGCGGAGTTAATTTGGTGGCGCGACAGAGTACGGAATTTCTGCTAAGATCATTGCAACAAAGATCCGGCCGGCGGCAACGACCGCACACAATAGGCCGGTCCCGGGAGGTGCTGTATGGCGTCGGTGCAGATTCACGACGTGCGGAAATCATTTGGCGGCTTCGAAGTCCTGCATGGCGTGACGGTTCCGATCGAGGACGGGGCGTTCGTCGTGCTGGTTGGCCCATCGGGCTGTGGCAAGTCGACCCTGCTGCGGATGCTGGCAGGCTTGGAAAAAATCACCTCCGGAACGATTTCGATCGGCGACCGCGTCGTCAACGACGTGCAGCCGAAAGAGCGCGACATTGCGATGGTGTTCCAGAACTACGCGTTGTATCCGCATATGACGGTCGCGCAGAACATGGGCTTTTCGCTGAAGCTGCGCGGCGCTGATCGGAACGAGATCGACCAGAAGGTCAATCGGGCCGCCGACATTCTCGATCTGCGGAAACTGCTCGAACGCTTCCCGCGCCAGCTCTCCGGCGGCCAGCGCCAGCGCGTGGCGATGGGCCGTGCGATCGTGCGCGACCCGCAGGTGTTTCTGTTCGACGAGCCGTTGTCGAATCTCGACGCCAAGCTGCGCGTGGCGATGCGCACCGAGATCAAGGAGCTGCATCAGCGGCTGAAGACCACCACCGTCTATGTCACGCACGACCAGATCGAAGCCATGACCATGGCCGACAAGATCGTGGTGATGCAGGACGGCATCGTCGAGCAGATGGGCGCGCCGCTCGATCTATACGACAACCCGGCCAACAAATTCGTCGCCGGCTTCATCGGCTCGCCGGCGATGAATTTTCTCGATGGAACGTTGAAGGTCAATGGCGGCGAGCCCTTCGTCGAGACGGCCAATGGCGCGCGGCTGCCGATCAGCGAGGCGCCGGCGGGCAGCAATGAACGTCCGATCACCTACGGCATTCGCCCCGAGCATCTGGATTTCGCCGACAGCGGCATCGAGGCCGAGGTCGTCGTGGTCGAGCCGACCGGATCGGAAACCCAGATCGTCGCACGCGTCGGCGCTCAGGAAATCATCGCGGTGTTTCGCGAGCGCCATCAGGTGCAGCCGGGCGACGTCATTCACCTGCAGCCGCGGCCGAGCGTCGCCCATCTGTTCGACAAGGAGACCGGCCAACGCATCTGACGGCTTCGATCGAACAAATTGCTCGATCACGAACCAGGATACCAAGCAAGAAGCGATACCAAGCAAAGACAGGGAGTTAACGACCGATGACTGACTTCACATTCGATCGCCGCTCGTTGCTGAAGGGTGGCGCGCTGACTCTGGCCGCGGCGGCGACCATGTCCGCTGATCAATTGCTGGGTTATGCGAAGGCCTGGGCGCAAACCTCGCCTTGGGTGCCGGAAGCGGGCGCCAAGATCAATCTGCTGCGCTGGAAGCGCTTCGTCGAGGCCGAAGACGTGGCCTTCATGAAGATCGTCGATGCGTTCCAGAAGGCCAACAACGTCACCATCAACGTCTCCAACGAATCCTACGACGACATCCAGCCGAAGGCCTCGGTGGCCGCCAATACGGGGCAGGGTCTCGATATGGTGTGGGGGCTGTATTCGCTGCCGTTCCTGTTCCCGAGCAAGTGCACCGACGTCTCCGACGTCGCCGACCATCTCGCCAAGAAGTGCGGCGGCTGGACCGATTCCGGCAAGGCCTATGGCATGCACAACGGCAAGTGGATCGGCATTCCGGTCGCGGCGACCGGCGGCCTCGTCAACTACCGGATCAGCGCGGCGGAGAAAGCGGGCCACAAGGAGTTTCCGAAGGACCTCGCCGGCTTCTCCGATCTGATCAAGGGCCTGAACAAGAACGGCACGCCGGCCGGAATGGCGCTCGGCCACGCCTCGGGCGACGCCAACAGCTGGCTGCACTGGGCGCTGTGGGCGCATGGCGGAAGGCTGATCGACAAGGACAACAAGGTCGTCGTCAATTCACCCGAGACCGCAAAGGCGCTGGAGTACACCAAGGGTCTGTACGACAGTTTTATTCCCGGCACGGCGTCGTGGAACGACGCGTCCAACAACAAGGCGTTTCTGGCCGGCCAGCTCTATCTCACCGTCAACGGCATCTCGATTTACGTGACGGCCAAGAAGGACAACAAGGAGATGGCGGCGGACATCAACCACGCGCATCTGCCCGCCGGCGTCAGCGGCAAGACCCGCGAAATGCATCTCGGCTTTCCGATCCTGATCTACAACTTCACCAAGTTCCCGAACACCTGCAAGGCGTTCACCGCCTTCATGATGGAGCCGGAGCAGTTCAACCCCTGGGTCGAGGCGGCGCAGGGCTATCTGTCGCCGTTCCTACTCGACTACGAGAAGAATCCGATGTGGACCGCGGACCCGAAGAACACGCCGTATCGCGACGTCGGCCGCACCGCCTCGACGCCTGCCGGCGACGGCCAGATGGGCGAGAACGCCGCCGCCGCGATCGCCGACTTCGTCGTGGTCGACATGTTCGCGAACTACTGCACCGGCCGCGAAGACGTGAAGACCGCGATGAGCAGCGCCGAACGCGCGGCGAAGCGAATCTTCCGGGCGTGAGGCGATTGACGACGCGAGATTGGCGCGCGGCGCCAGCCTCCTTTCATTGCGGCCGGTAGACCGCATTGAAGCGATCAAGTTCGTCATTCCGGGATGCGCCCCTTGGGGCGCAGGCCCGGAATCCATACTCCCGGTGGTGGTTATGGATTCCGGGTTCGCGCTCCGCGCGCCCCGGAATGACGAACGGGTTGTTTGAGATCCGGCAAAATCGGTACCGAGGATGAATCAGCGCATGCCCCTTCAAGGAAGCAGCCGTCGATGAGCACCCTTCAAACAACATCGCCGGTTCCCTCGCGCGGCGGCGCGTCGGCGTGGCAGCGGCTCTCGACCAACCGCAACTGGCTGGCGCTGTGGTTCATGATGCCCGCCGCGGCGTTCCTGATCCTGTTCCTGGCCTATCCGCTGTTCCTCGGCGTGTGGATGAGCTTCACCGACGCGCGGATCGGCCGCGACGGCGTCTATGTCGGCGTCGAGAACTACGAATGGCTGTGGGACGACAGCATCTTCTGGCTGTCGGTGTTCAACACCATTCTCTACACCGCGGTCGCCAGTGCGATCAAATTCGCGGTCGGGCTGTATCTCGCGTTGCTGCTGAACCGGCACATGCCATTCAAGGCGATGATCCGCGCCGCGGTGCTGGTGCCGTTCATCGTGCCCACCGTGCTGTCGGCGATCGCGTTCTGGTGGATCTACGATTCGCAATTTTCGATCGTCTCCTGGTCGCTGATCAAGCTCGGCATGATCGATCAGAACATCAATTTCCTCGGCGACACCGCCTGGGCGCGGGCCAGCGTGATCTTCGCCAATATCTGGCGCGGCGTGCCGTTCGTCGCGATCACGCTGTTGGCCGGCCTGCAGACCGTGTCGCCGTCGCTGTATGAAGCGGCGACGCTCGACGGCGCGACCTCGTGGCAGCGCTTCCGCTACATCACCTATCCGCTGCTGACGCCGATCATCGCCGTGGTGATGACATTCTCGGTGCTGTTCACCTTCACCGATTTCCAGTTGATCTGGGCGCTGACCCGCGGCGGTCCGGTCAACGCCACGCATCTGATGGCGACGTTGTCGTATCAGCGTGGAATTCTCTCCGGCCGGCTCGGCGAGGGTGCGGCGATCGCCACTGCGATGATCCCGTTCCTGCTCGCGGCGATCGCGATCTCCTGGTTCGGAATGCAGCGCCGCAAATGGCAGCAAGGAACGGACAATGACTGAGACCACCGCATCCGATCCGCGCCTCGCGAAATCGCCGACCATGACCAAGGACGACGACAGCGAGGGCATGAGCTATCTGGAGTCGCTGCCGCGACGACTGGTGACGCTGTATCTACCCCTGTTCATCATCGTCGTGATCCTGCTGTTTCCGTTTTACTGGATGGCGCTGACCTCGATCAAGCCGGACGAGCAGCTGATCGACATGGAGACCTACAACCCGTTCTGGGTTGTGAAGCCGACGCTGAAGCACATCTCGAAGCTGCTGTTCGAGACGCAATATCCGCGCTGGCTGTGGAACACGATGTATGTCGCGGCGGCGGCGACCACGCTGTCGATCGTGGCCAGCGTGCTCGCGGCCTATGCGATCGTGCGGTTGCGATTCCGCGGCGCCGACAGCGTCGGCGGCGCGATCTTCCTCGCTTATCTGGTGCCGCCCTCGATCCTGTTCATTCCGCTGGCGTCGGTGATCCAGGCCTACGGGCTGTTCGACTCGCCGCTATCGCTGATCCTGGTGTATCCGACGCTGCTGATCCCGTTCTCGACCTGGCTGTTGATGGGCTATTTCAAGACCATCCCGTTCGAGCTCGAGGAATGCGCGCTGATCGACGGCGCCTCGCGCTGGCAGATCCTCACCAAGATCATCGTGCCGCTGGCGGTGCCCGGATTGATCTCGGCCTTCATCTTCTCGTTCACGCTGTGCTGGAACGAGTTCATCTACGCGCTGACCTTTCTGCAATCGACGCCGAACAAGACCGTGCCGGTCGCAATCGTCAACGAATTCGTCGACGGCGACATCTACAAATGGGGCTCGCTGATGGCCGGCGCGCTGGTCGGCTCACTGCCGCTGGTCATCCTCTACGCGTTCTTCGTCGAGCACTACGTCTCGGCGATGACGGGTGCGGTCAAGGAATAGCGCGGGCTGGATCTTGCGTCGAATGCCAACATTGGAAATTGTCATTCCGGGGCGCGCGCAGCGCGAACCCGGAATCCATAACCCCTGCAGGGGATATGGATTCCGGGCCTGCCACCAGTCGGCTCCGCCGCCTGGTAGCATCCCGGAATGACAGAAGAGAGGGGACGTTCCTTGCACATTCTCGTTCTTGGCGCCGCCGGCATGGTCGGGCGCAAATTGGTGGATCGATTGCTGGCCGACGGCCATCTCGGCGATCGCCAGATCACCCGCATCACATTGCACGATGTGGTCGCCGCGGCGCAGCCGCTGGATGCGACGATTCCGGTCGAGATCGTCACCAGCGATTTCGCCGACGCTGCGAGCGCCGCGCCGCTGCTGGCGCCGCGGCCGCAAGTCATCTTCCACCTCGCCGCGATCGTCTCCGGCGAAGCTGAGGCGGATTTCGACAAGGGCTATCGCATCAACCTCGATGGCACGCGGCATCTGCTGGAAGCGATCCGCGCGGTCGGCGACGGTTATCACCCGCGGCTGGTGTTCACCTCGTCGATCGCGGTGTTCGGTGCGCCGTTCCCCGAGAAGATTGGCGACGAGTTCCTGTCGACGCCCTTGACCAGCTACGGCACCCAGAAGGCGATCTGCGAACTCCTGATCGCCGACTACACCCGCCGGGGCTTTCTCGACGGCGTCGGCATTCGTCTGCCCACGATCTGCGTGCGGCCCGGCAGGCCGAACAAGGCGGCGTCCGGATTCTTCTCCGACATCATCCGCGAACCGCTGGCCGGGCAGGAGGCGGTGCTGCCGGTCTCCGACGACGTGATGCACTGGCACGCCTCGCCGCGCTCGGCGGTCGGTTTCCTGATCCACGCGGGCACGATGGACACAAAGGCGATCGGCCCGCGGCGCAATCTTTCGATGCCCGGCCTCGCCGCGACCGTCGGCGAGCAGATTGCCGCGCTGGAGCGCGTCACCGGCAAGAATGTCGTCGCGCGGATCAGGCGCGAGCCGGACCCGGTGATCATGGGCATCGTCGCCGGCTGGCCGCGCAATTTTTCGACCGACCGCGCGCGGCAGCTCGGTTTCACCACCGCCGAGAAGACCTTCGACGACATCATCCGGAATCACATCGACGACGAACTCGGCGGGAATTTCGTCGCCTGACGCGGCCGGCCGCCGGTCCGGCCACCTCGCCCGCCAGACTTTTTGCCCTACCGGCATGACCGAGGCGGGGGGTGCCTTTGGCTGACGGCCGTCCTATATTGCGGGCAAATCACTACCACCCTGTCTTGAGGAGAAACGCCATGACCGCCAGCATCGTTGGATGGGCGCATATGCCCTTCGGCAAATTCGACGCCGAGACCGTCGAGAGCATGATCGTCCGGGTCGCGAACGAGGCCATCGCGGACGCCGGTATCGCGGCGGGTGACGTCGATGAAATCGTGCTCGGTCATTTCAACGCCGGCTTCTCGCCGCAGGATTTCACCGCGGCGCTGGTGCTGCAGGCCGATCCGGCGCTGCGCTTCAAGCCCGCCACCCGCGTCGAGAATGCCTGCGCCACCGGCTCCGCCGCCGTGCATCAGGGTATCCGCGCCATCGAAGCCGGCCATGCCAAGGTGGTCCTCGTGGTCGGCGTCGAGCAGATGACCCGGACGCCGGGCCCGGAGATCGGCAAGAACCTGCTGCGCGCTTCGTATCTGCCGGAAGACGGCGAGACGCCTGCCGGCTTCGCCGGCGTGTTCGGCATCATTGCGCAGAAGTACTTTCAGAAATACGGCGACCAGTCCGACGCCCTCGCCATGATCGCCGCCAAGAATCACCACAACGGCGTGTCGAATCCCTACGCGCAGATGCGCAAGGACGTCGGCTTCGAGTTCTGTCGCGCCGAGGGCGACAAGAACCCGTTCGTCGCCGGTCCCTTGAAGCGCACCGACTGCTCGCTGGTGTCCGACGGCGCGGCGGCCCTGGTGCTGACCTCCGCCGAGAACGCCAAGACGATGGGCAAGGCCGTCAACATCCGCGCCACCGCGCACGCGCAGGACTTCCTGCCGATGTCGAAGCGCGACATCCTGCAGTTCGAAGGCTGCACGCTCGCCTGGCAGCGTGCGCTGGAGCAGGCCGGCGTCACGCTGAACGATCTGTCCTTCGTCGAGACCCATGACTGCTTCACCATCGCCGAACTGATCGAATATGAAGCGATGGGGCTGACGCCGAAGGGGCAGGGCGCGCGCGCGATCAAGGAAGGCTGGACCCTGAAGAGCGGCAAGTTGCCGATCAATCCGTCCGGCGGTCTCAAGGCCAAGGGCCATCCGATCGGCGCCACCGGCGTGTCGATGCACGTGCTGACCGCGATGCAGCTGCTCGGCCAGGCGCCGGAAGGGATGCAGATCAAGGACGCCAAGCTCGGCGGCATCTTCAACATGGGCGGCGCCGCGGTCGCCAACTACGTCTCGGTGCTCGAGCCGGCGAAGTAACGCTTGCCGGTTGGAGTCTGGCGATGAATCTGGCCGAATGGCTCGCAGCGAGCGCCCGGCTTCGGCCCGGCGCGCCCGCGCTGCTGCGTGGCGCGACGATCGAGGCCGACTACGCGACGTTTTCAGGCCGCGCGGCGGCTCTCGCCGCGGCGCTGGCGCGTGACTACAACATCGCGCCCGGCGACCGCGTCGCGCTGTTCGCGACCAACTGCACGCAGTATCTCGAAGCGCTCTACGGCATCTGGTGGGCGGGCGCGGTCGCGATTCCGATCAACGCCAAGCTGCACGGCCGCGAGGCGGCGTGGATCTGCAGCAACGCGGAGGCGAAGCTCGCCTTGATCTGCGACGACACCGCCGCCTCGCTCGGCGAGGCGGTGGACGATCTGCCGTCCGGCATGTCGACCCTGTCGCTGGACAGCGATGAGTATCACCGAGCCCGCAGTGGCGGCGGCGACAAGGTCCCGGTCGCGCGGGAGGACAACGACCTCGCCTGGCTGTTCTACACCTCGGGCACAACCGGCCGGCCGAAGGGTGTAATGCTCAGCCACGGCAATCTGATCGCGATGTCGTTGTGCTATCTCGCCGACGTCGACGCCGTGTCGCCGGACGATGCGGCGCTCTACGCCGCGCCGATTTCGCACGGCGCGGGGCTGTACAACTTCATCCACGTTCGGTTCGGCGCGCGCCATGTCGTGCCGGACTCCGGCGGCTTCGACCCCGACGAAGTCCTCGACCTCGGCAAGCAGCTCGGCAACGTTGCGATGTTCGCAGCGCCGACCATGGTGCGGCGGTTGGTCGACGCCGCCCGGCGCCGCGGCGAGCGCGGCGACGGGCTGCGCACCATCGTGTATGGCGGCGGGCCGATGTATCTGGCCGACATCCGCGATGCGATCGATGTGATGGGCCAGCGCTTCGTGCAGATCTACGGTCAGGGCGAATCGCCGATGACGATCACTTCGCTGAAGCGCGAGCGTCACGCCGACGTCGATCATCCGCGCTATCTGCAGCGGCTGGCGTCGGTCGGCGTCGCGCAAAGCGCGCTGTCGGTGCGGATCACCGGCGCCGATGGCGAAGTGCTGCCGGCCGGCGAGACCGGCGAGATCGAGGCCAAGGGCCCGACCGTGATGCTCGGCTATTGGAACAATCCCGACGCCAATGCCGAGACGCTCAAGAACGGCTGGCTCCGAACCGGCGATGTCGGTCGTCTTGACGAAGACGGCTTCCTGACGCTGTCCGATCGCTCCAAGGACGTGATCATTTCCGGCGGCACCAATATCTATCCGCGCGAGGTCGAGGAAGCGCTGCTGACGCATCCCGCGGTGCGCGAGGTGTCGGCGATCGGCGTCGCCGATCCGGAATGGGGTGAGAACGTCGTCGCCTGCGTCGTGCTCGCGGAAGGGACGGTGCCCGACGATGCCGCGCTCGACGCGCATTGCCTCAACGCGATCGCGCGCTTCAAGCGTCCGAAGCGCTACGTCTTTCTCGAAAGCCTGCCGAAGAACAATTACGGCAAGGTGCTGAAGACCGAGCTGCGCAAGATGGTGAAGTAAGCGTCCGGTCGCATGGCGCACCGACCCTCATTCTGAGGCGCGAGCGCGGCGAGCCTCGAAGGATGACTGGTGTGGCGGGCGCGTCCCGCCGTCGCCCTTCGAGGGCCGCTGCGCGGCCACCTCAGGGGACGGCTCTCTAACGCCGTGCGGACGATCTTCGATCAGATCGCGCTCGATAGACGCCCCACCAGCGCCGGCCGTTCATCGCCGTCGAGCCACAGCGCGAAGTCGTCGCCGTGCGGCGAGCGGCACGCGCGCAGCGTGACGTCGCGGCCGAAATACACCGGTCCCTTGAGCCATAGTTCGAGTTGCTGCGCCGGCGCGTCCGCATCGGCGATGTGACCGAGGCATTGCGCGACGATGCGCTGCGGATGCGCCGACGCCGCAGCAAAGCCGGTTCGTCGCGCGTAAGCGTCCAGCAGATGCAATGGATTGTAATCGCCGGTCAGCCCCGCGAAGCGCAGGCGTCGGCCGCCATCGATGGTCCATCGCGCCATCGGCGCGAGGGTCGGATCAACAACCGGGGACATCGCCGATGCGCCCTCGGCCGGGCCGCGCGAAAACAGCGGCTGGAAACGGCCGCGGTAATAGAAAGTCGTGATGCTCTCCCACGGGCAATCGTCGCCTTGCAGCAGTTGCGCGTGGATGTCGAGCTCGATGCCCTTGTCGTGCACGCGCCAGGCGATCGCCCGCACGATCAGGTCGGACGGATAGGCGACCTTGATCTCGCCGCGGCGGATCAACCGGTTGCGCAACTGCAGCGCGCGCCAGATCGGTAGCGGCCATTGCGGATGCATCAGCATCGTCATCGTCAGGCGGAATCCAGTGACGTGCGGCGCGAGCAGCAACAGCCGATCGGTGGTCGTGTCGTCGTCGCGGCCGGCGAGCCGCTGCAGCACGCCGAGCGCATCCTTGCTGATCCGGTAGTCGCGCCAGATGAAGCTGAACTCCGGAAAGCCGTGCTTTGCGTTCCAGCCCGGCGACGGCCACAACGCGCCGAGCGCCATCGTCGCCACGAACGGTGGCGCAAGGAAGGTCTTGTGGTGTGTCGTCATCTGGTGTGCTCTGGCGTCGGGATCGATCGCAGCTGTTCCGGCTTGCTCACCCAGTGGACTATCTGGGCTGCCGCGGTCAATGAGGACGCTCAACGTTTCCGCGGCGCGGAACATCGCGCGCCGCAAGTGGCGGCGCAGGGGCGCCATGCCGCGGGCCAGCTTGATCTTCGCGATCGCTCCACGCTACACGGGAGCGACGGCGCCGCCGAGAGCGCCGCTAAACGCACCAGGGAGCACACGCGGCGATGGGGCCACTCGAGGGCGTGAAGATCGTCGACATGACGTCGGTGCTGATGGGGCCCTATGCGACCCAGATGCTCGGCGACTACGGCGCCGACGTGGTCAAGATCGAGGCCCCCGAAGGAGATGTCACGCGGCAGATCGGGCCTGCGCGCCACCCCGACATGGGCCCGGTGTTCCTCAATACGAACCGCAACAAGCGCAGCATTTGCCTCGACCTCAAGCACCCCGCCGACCGTGACGCCGCGCTTCGACTGATCGCGACCGCCGATGTGCTGGTCTATAATGTACGCCCGCAGGCGATGGCGCGGCTGCGCCTCGGCTACAACGATGTCGCCGCGATCAACCCGCGGTTGATCTATGCCGGCGTATTCGGCTTCGGCCAGGATGGACCCTACGCGGCGAAGCCGGCTTATGACGATCTGATCCAGGGCGCCACCGCGCTGCCGTCGCTCAACGCTCGCGTCGGCGACGGCACGCCGCGCTACGTGCCGAACGCGCTGGTCGATCGTATTGTCGGTCTCACCGCCGTTGGAGCGATCTGCGCCAGCCTGGTGCATCGCGATCGGACCGGGCAGGGCCAGCGCGTCGATATTCCGATGTTCGAAACGATGGCGAGCTTCGTGATGGGCGATCACCTCGGCGGGCTCACTTACGAGCCGCCACTCGATCGTGGCGGCTATGCGCGGCATCTGTCGCCGGACCGGCGTCCGTACCAGACCGCAGACGGTTACATCTGCGCGATGGTCTACAACGACAAGCAATGGTTCAGTTTCCTGCGCGCGGTCGGCCGCGACGATCTGCTGGCCGACGAGCGCTACGCCAGCTTCGCCAGGCGCGCGGTGAATATCGACGTGGTCTATGCCGAGCTGGCGCGGATTTTTCAGACGCGCACCACGGCGCAATGGACCCGGCTGCTCGACGAAGCCGATGTTCCGGCGATGCGGATGCACGACCTCGAGAGCATTCTCGACGATCCGCATCTGGTCGCGACTGATTTCTTCGCTGTGGTCGAGCATCCGAGCGAAGGCGCAATCCGCGACATGAAAGTGTCGGCGACGTGGTCCGCAACCCCGGTCGAACGCCAGCGCTTCGCGCCTCGGCTCGGCGAGCAAGGCGCTGAGGTGCTGGCCGAGGCGGGCTATGCGAAGGATGAGATAGCGGCGCTGGCGGGATGCGGTGCGTTGAAGCTGCCCGCAGCGACTGGACAGAGTTGAGGCGATGAAAGCTCTTACTGATCATCGTGGAAAACCTCTCCATCGTCATTCCGGGGCGCCGCGTAGCGGCGAACCCGGAATCCATGACCACCGTCAGGGAGTATGGATTCCGGGCCCGCGCCAAGGGGCGCGTCCCGGAATGACGGACGATGGGGTGATGCTAAGCGCCGGGCGCGCTTCATGAGTTACATCTCCGGCACAGGCCTCACCCCGTTCGGCAAGATCGAAGGCTCGACCACGCTGTCGCTGATGCGCGAGGCGGCCGAGCTGGCCGTCGCCGACGCCGGGCTCGCGCGGAACGATATCGACGGGCTGCTGTGCGGCTATTCGACGACGATGCCGCATATCATGCTGGCCACGGTGTTCGCCGAGCATTTCGGCATCCAGCCGAGTTACTGCCACGCGATACAGGTCGGCGGCGCCACCGGGATGGCAATGACGATGCTGGCGCATCAGCTCGTCGAAAGCGGCGCGGCGAAGAACATCCTGGTTGTCGGCGGCGAGAACCGGCTGACCGGCCAGAGCCGCGACGCCTCCGTGCAGGCGCTGGCGCAGGTCGGCCATCCGACTTACGAAGTGCCGCTCGGGCCGACCATTCCTGCCTATTACGGCCTGGTCGCGTCGCGCTACATGCACGATCACGGCGTCACCGAAGAGGACCTCGCCGAATTTGCGGTGCTGATGCGCACACATGCGGCGACACATCCCGGGGCGCAGTTTCGCGATCCGATCAGCGTCGCCGAGGTGATGGCGTCGAAGCCGATTGCCTCGCCGCTGAAACTGCTCGATTGCTGCCCGGTGTCGGACGGCGGCGCGGCGCTGGTGATCAGCGCCGAGCCGACCACGGCGCATCGCGTCAAGGTGCGCGGCTGCGCCCAGGCGCATACTCATCAGCACGTCACCGCGATGCCGGCCGCGGGGCCATCGGGAGCGGAGCTTGCAGTGGAGCGGGCGAAAGCGGCGAGCGGTGTGGCGATCGGCGATGTCCGCTACGCCGCGGTCTATGACAGCTTCACCATCACGCTGTTGATGCTACTCGAAGACCTCGGCCTCGCCAAACGCGGCGAAGCCGCCGCGCAAGCGCGCAGTGGGAATTTCTCGCGCGCTGGCGTGATGCCCCTGAATACCCACGGCGGGCTGCTGAGCTACGGCCATTGCGGCGTCGGCGGGGCGATGGCGCATCTGGTCGAGACCCATCTGCAGATGACCGGTCGCGCCGGCGATCGTCAGGTCCGCGACGCCTCGGTAGCGCTGCTGCACGGCGACGGCGGCGTGCTGTCGTCGCATGTCAGCATGTTTCTGGAGCGGGTGCGATGAGCATGGCGGCGATGTCGGACTGGACCACGGGCGCGGAGGTCATCGTCTATCAGCGCTGCAACGCCTGCGGCGCGGCGCAGTACTTCCGCCGCGACTTCTGCGCCGCCTGCGGCGGTGGCGATCTCGCCACGCTGCGGGCGAGTGGCTCGGGTACGGTTCATGCCGCGACGCTGGTGTGCCGCGCCGCGACGGCGGAGGCGCGTGAGCACGTGCCCTTCAAGATCGTGCTGATCGACGCCGCCGAGGGTTTCCGCATGATGGCGCACGGCGCCAATGATCTCGCCATCGGCGACCCTGTGCGCGCGCGGTTTGCACACTTCACCGGTCGCCTCGTTCCGTATTTCGAAAGGACTGCCTCATGAGCCGCCTGCGCGCTGCCCTCGACCCGACATCCGTCGCCATCATCGGCGCCTCGGACAATCCCAACAAGGTCGGCGGCCGGCCGGTGCATTTCCTCGACAAATTCGGCTTCAAGGGCAAGGTCTATCCGATCAATCCGAGCCGGCCGGAAATCCAGGGCCACAAGAGCTACGCCTCGCTCGCTGATCTGCCCGAAGCGCCGGAGATGGTGATCGTCGCGGTCGCCGGCGACAACGCGATCGCCGCGGTCGAGGATTGCGCAGCCGCCGGCGTCAAGATCGCGGTGGTGATGGCGTCGGGCTTCGGCGAAGTCGATGCGGTCGAAGGCAAGGCGAAAGAACGCCGCATGGTCGCCGCCGCGCACAAGGCCGGGATGCGGATCGTCGGTCCGAACTCGCAGGGGCTGGCGAATTTCGGCACCGGCGCGATCGCGTCGTTCTCGACGATGTTCATGGACATGGATCGCGCGGAGGGGCACGTCGCGATGCTGAGCCAGTCGGGCGCGCTGTCGACCGTGCCGGTCGGCTTCCTGCGGCAGAAGGGCATTGGCGTCCGCCACACCCACGCCACCGGCAACGATGCCGATATCACCGTCGGCGAGCTCGCCTGCGCGGTCGCCGAGGACCCGGAAGTCAGGCTGATGCTGCTCTATCTCGAGAGCATTCCGGACAAGAAGTATCTCGAAGAACTGGCGTCGATCGCGCTGGATCGCGATCTGCCGATCATCGCGCTGAAATCGGGCCGCACCGAAGCCGGAAAGCAGGCGGCGCAATCGCACACCGGCGCGCTCGCGAATGAAGACCGCGTCGTCGATGCGTTCTTCGAACATCACGGCATCTGGCGCGCGCCGGACATGCGCGGATTGGTCGAAGCGACCGAGCTGTATCTCAAGGGCTGGAAGCCGCAGGGGCGGCGGCTGGTGGCGATCAGCAATTCCGGCGCGGTCTGCGTGCTGACCGCCGACGCCGCGACCAGCGTCGGAATGCCGATGGCGAAGCTCGCGCCACAGACCGACGCCAAGCTGAAGGGCATTCTGCCGAGCTTCGCCACCACCACCAACCCGATCGACCTCACCGCGGCGTTGCTGTCGAACAGCGCGCTGTTCGGCGACATCCTGCCGGTCATCGCCGAAGACCCCGCCGCCGACGCGTTCCTGATCGGTGTGCCGGTCGCCGGGCCCGGCTACGACGTCGAGGCGTTTTCGCGCGACGCCGCGGCGTTCGGCAAGCAGACCGGCAAGCCGCTGGTGGTGGCGGCGACGCAGCCGAGCGTGGCGCAGGCGTTCGCGGCCAACGGCACCTCGGTTTTCCCGACCGAAGTCGAGGCGGTGACGGCGCTGCACCAGTTCCTCGCGCATCGCGAGCTGATGGCCACGGCCCGCGAGCGACGCCGGACACACAATGCGAGCGAAGCGCCGGTCGCAACGCGCTCCAGCGCGCTGATGCTCAATGAGGCCGATAGCCTGGCGCTGCTGGCGTCGCGCGGCATCCCCGTCGTGCCGCATCGGCTGTGCCTGTCGCGCAACGAGGCGGTCGCGGCATTCACGATGATCGGCGGCCCCGTGGTGGTGAAGGGCTGTTCGGCCGATATCGCGCACAAATCCGAACTCGGCCTGGTCCGGCTCGGCGTGACTTCGGCAGATGCGACCGGCGACATCTTCACCGAGATGGAGCAGATCATCGCCAGGAATGGCTCATGCTTCGACGGTGTGATCGTCGCGGCGATGGCCGGCGGGCGGCGCGAGATGATGATCGGCGCGCATCGCGATCCGGTGTTCGGTCCGGTGGTGGTGGTCGGCGACGGCGGCAAATATGTCGAGATTTTCCGCGATACCAAGCTGCTGCTGCCGCCGTTCAGCGCCGACGACGTCCGCGAGGCGTTGCGGACGCTGCGGGTCGCGCCGCTGTTCGCCGGGGTGCGCGGCGAGGAACCGATGGATCTCGACGCGCTCACCGACGCCGTGGTCAAGATCGGGGAGCTGATGCGCGATCCCGCTGCGCGCGTGGTCAGCCTCGACCTCAACCCGGTGATGCTCGGCAGCGCCGGCAAGGGTTGCGTGGTCGTCGACGCCGTGGTGTTTCACGGCGCCTGACGGGATCGGTTGCGGCGCCGGTCACGAGGCCGACGGCCGCGTCGACGGCCGCAACAGGCCGCTCTCGCCGCCGCGCCGGAGGAGAAGCACTGCGATCAGAACGGTCGGCGTGAGGATGCAGAGGCCGAGCCCGGTGATCTGCATCTGCGACAGCGGATTGATGCCGCCGCCGGGCGTCGCCAGCACGAAGCCGCCGATCACCAGCGCGATCCGCAGCGGCCATTCCGCCGCGCCGGCCCGGCGCAGATCGCCGATGCCGATCTGATAGCCCTGGATGCCGCCGCAGATGAACAGCGTGCCGATCGCCGCCAGCGCCATCAGGCCGATCGCGGCCAGATACGGGTCCGGTCCCTGCATCACCAGGGCCGGATTCATCACGAAGAAGAACGGGATGAAATAGATGATGCTGCCGACCCACATCGATTCCCAGCCGGTCTTCATCGCCGGCGATCCGGCGATCCCGGCCGCGGCGAACGAGGCGATCGCGACCGGTGGCGTGATCGACGACAGCATCCCCCAGTAGAAGATGAACATGTGCACCGCCATGCGGTTCAGCCCGAGCTTCTCCAACGCCGGCGCCACCAGAATGGCGAGGAAGATGTAACAGGCGGTCGTCGTCAGCCCGAGACCGAGGACCAGGCTCGTCACCGCGCACATCACCAACAGCAGGAAGGCGTTGTCGCCGGCGATCCGCAGCAGGTCGCCCGCGAGGCTGGAGATCACGCCTGTCATCGAAAAGGCGCCGATCAACAGGCCGCATCCGGCGAGAATGCCGACCAGTTCGACGAAGGTGCGGCCGTTGACCTCGAAGAACCGGCCGATGGTCGCGAGCGTCCAGCGGGTATCCTTCGAGAAGATCTGGTTGAGCACCAAGAGCAGCGCGGTGGCGTAGAACGGCGCGTGGCTTTCGCGCTTGAAGTGCAGCAGCATCACCACTAGCAGCGCGATGACGAAGACGTAGTACCAGCCCTCCTTCAGCGTCTGAATCACGCTCGGCAGTTCGGCGCGCGGGATGCCTTCCAGCCCGTGCCGCGCGGCGTAGGAATCCACCTGCATGAACAGGCCGATGTAGTAGAGCGTGGCCGGAATGATCGCGGCGACCGCGACCTCGGCGTAGGAAACGTTGAGGAATTGCGCGATCACGAAGGCGGTGGCGCCCATCACCGGCGGCGCCAGCACAGCGCCGGTCGAGGCGCAGGCTTCGATCGCGGCGGCATAAGAGGCGCGGAACCCGCTCTTCTTCATCACCGGGATGGTCATGGTCCCGGCGGTCAGCACGTTGGAGATGATCGAGCCCGACATCATGCCGAGCAGGCCGGAGGCGAAGATGCACACTTTCGCGGCGCCGCCGCGGAAGGTGCCGCAGATCGCAAAGGAAAGGTTGATGAAGAACTTGCCGGCGCCGGTCATCATCAGCGCGGTGCCGAACACCAGGAAGCCGATCACGGTGTCGGCAAAGGCCTGGATCGGAATTCCGAGCAGGCTCTCGCCGGACAGGACGTGATAGGCGGTCGCCTGTTCCAGCGTCGACTGCGAGCCGCCGAGCGGGCCGAGCCATCTCGCGCCGGCGAATAGCGGATACACCGTGAACGGAAACACGCAGAGCAGCAGGCTCCAGCCGCCGGTCCGCCGCAGCGCCTCCATCAGAAGCGCCCACATCGCCAATCCGGCGATGAACACCTGGGTCGGCGCGCCGCCGAACTCCCAGCCGGCCTCGGCCGCCTTGCGGATGTAGCTCATCAACACCAGCGCCGACGCGACCGTCAGTGCGAACAGTACGATGTCGTACCATGGCACGCGGTCGAGCCGCGCTTGCGCCGAGCCCGGAAAGATCAGGAAGGTGAACGGCAGCATCAGGGCGATCAGGAGATAAAAGTACTCCGTATTGAGCTGGGTGTAGTCGATGAAGAACCGCAGCGAGAATTGCTGGTTGATGCACAGCAGAATGGTCGCGGCGGCGGCGGCGATCAGCGCCCATCGCCAGAAGCCGTGCAGGGTGCGAACCCGCGTGACTTCGGCTTCCTGCATGTTGTCGACCGAATGCGGATCGTCGAACACGATCCGTTTGGTCGGGCGAGAGGCGTGCTGGTCTGCGCGCATGGCGTTGTCCCCCGGTGGCCGCGTCGGGGATTACTGCTCGAAGCCGTTCGGCATTGCTTCCTTCTTCAGCGCGGCCGCGCGCGCCGCCATCCAGCCGTCGAGAAACTCCTTGTCGCCGGACGGCGCCGAACCCACATAGGTCTTCCACGCGGCGGCGAGCACTCCCTGGCGCCTGATCAGCCCGTCATTGTGGGTCTGATCCTCCGGGCTCCATTGCCCGGCCTCCTGCAGCGCCTTCACTGCGCCGGGATGGAACGGGACCACCCATTTCATCGTCTGTGTCTTCACCGCGAGCCCGGCGGCGCCCGGCGCGCTGTCCTTATAGGTGTCGTAGTTGACGATCATCGATTTGGTGATCGCGTAGACCTGATCGGCCGGCTGTGAGCCGTAGACGGTCGCGATCGGGTAGGGGTAGTGCGACAGTTCGATCGGCTTGCCCGGCTCGTGCGCCGCGCCGCAGGTCGACACATGCGGCTTGAAGAACGGCGCGACTTTCATGACGCGTTCCCAGGCCGCCTTGTCGGCGTGGGGCATCGGCGGCCACATCAACCCGCGCGGCGAATTCTCGACCTCCTTCGCGGGGCCGGTGATGGTCGTTCCGAAGGTGGCGTCGACGTCGTTGTTGATCAGCCCCTTCCACATCGCGCCGTAGCTGGCGAATTCGATGATCTTGACGTCCTTCTGGGTGAGGCCGCCATACGCGATGATGCCGAGCGTGTTCTGGTTCACCGCCGGCGAGCCGACCACGAAGCCGACGCGCTTGCCGCGCAGATCCTTGATCTCTTTGACGCCGGCGTCCTTGGCCACGCCGAGCGATGTCGCGCTGCAGTCGACCACGCTGAGCGAGATCTGCAGCGACTGCGGTCCCCATTCCTTGGCGCCGAACTCGAACACGCCCTCTTGCGCGAAATACGTGCCGGATCCCATCCAGGCCATTTGAGCGCGGCCGGCGCGCAACGGCGCGAGGCGGGCGACGTCGTTGCCGGCGGGCAGCACGCGCACGTCGGTGCTGTGCTTGTCCTTCATCATCTTGCCGATCGCGACCGCGATGTTGAAGCCGGCGGTCCCGGTGTCGTAAGCGGTGAACGTCATCGTCGACGGCAGCTTCGGCTCATCTGCCGCCGCGCCGGTGGTGACGAAAACGGCGCACGAGATGGCGATGGTCGCCAGCGGACCAAACCGTCGGATCATGTCTCTCTCCCCAGATGCATTCGCTCGAGCGAATAGCTTTTTGAGGATCATGTCATCGCGAATAGATGTTAGCAACGCCGAGTGGGTCGATTGCCGTGCCGGTGTGTGGACAGATCGTCGCTGTGCAATGCGGCATGAAGTCGCTGAACGTTCGATCCGACTGGCCGCGGTGCGTCGCCGTTCAGGTCTCGATCACGGCGAGCAACTGGCCTTCGGCGACGACGTCATCGAGGCTGACATGCAGCGCCATCAGAGTTCCGCCGACGGGCGCGGAACAGGAATCTTCATCGCTTCGACAAACGGCGAAATGGCTCCGTCGCCGATGTCGTTACCGACCGCGACCGGCAATACGCAGACGCGCCCGCAACCTCGGTGGCGATCTTGATGTCGGGCATGGTGCCTCCGGCGTCTGAGTTCGCGCGCGCTGAGTTTCACCGGCGGTATCACGGAAAAATCTTGCGCTGAGTGGTCGAACAGCAGCGGGCGCTCCCGGCTTGTTTGTGTTGTCGACACAGATTGCGTGATGTAGCGTTGTGTTCAAGTGGAAATATATTCCGCAGAATGAAATCAAGAAATGTGCGTCGTTCCTGAACGATGGACGCTCCCGGCGCGGCGCATTGGGCATCAAGAACCAGCGGGAAGAAATAGGATGGGACGACGCTCGGAACGGCTCTGCAGGCAGGGTGGCAGTGGCGAATTCGCCGGCGAAGGCGATGTGATCCAGGTGGTGTCGCGCGCCTTCGACGTGTTGCGCTGCTTCGAGGGCGCTGAGGCGCGTCTCGGCAATCTCGAGATCTCCAATCGCTGCGGACTGCCGCGCTCGACGGTGTCGCGGCTGACCCACACGCTGACGCGGATGGGCCAGCTGGTGTATCTGCCGCGTGACCAGAAATATCGCATCGGCCCGAGCGCGGTGGCGATGAGTACGGCGATGATGCGCGGGCTGCAGCTGCGCAGTCTGATCCGGGCGCGGCTGCAGGAAGTCGCCGATCAGATCCCCGGCACGATCGGGTTCCTGATTCCGGACCGCTTTCATCTTGTATACTTTGAATATGCCCGCGCGCCGCATGCGTCGGGTCTGCAATCGACGACCGGCAGCCGGATTGCGATGACGCTTACGGCTGGAGGTCATGCCTACACAGCGGCGCTGGAAGAGGACGCTGCCAACGCGCTGCTGACCGAAATGGAGCGCGAATTCCCCGAGCACGCGCCGCTGCTGCGCAGCCGCCTCGAGGCCAATCGCGCGATGCTGCGCGAGCGCGGCTACGTGATCTCCTGCGGACTGTTCAGCCCGCGCATTAACGGCATCGCAGTGCCGATGTGGTCGCCGCAGTACCAGACCTATGTCGTGGTCAATATCGGCCTGTTGTCCGCGATGTACGACGAGCAGCGGATTCACGACGAGGTTGCGCCGGTGCTGCTGCGGCTGAGCGCAACGATCGACGCCCTGATACAGAACGCCGATGGCGGACTGCTGGCAGCCGGCGCGGGGAAGCCGACAGGCCGGACGGGAACGGCGACCGCGGCCCGACGAACCGACCCGCGCAGCATCCGCGCAGTGGACGAGCGGCGTCGACACGGTCAGGTGCCGGCCTGATCAACGACGGCTTGCCCTCCAGCCTCGTCCTTCGAGACGCGGCGAAGACGCCGCTCCTCGGGACGAGGTTCAGCAAAGTGCGGGGAGGCCGAGTCGTCGCTCGGCCCTCATGGTGAGGAGGCGCAAAGCGCCGTCTCGAGCCATGAGCTGATTTACTGCTTCCTACGCCGCCATTGGCCGCGGATGCTTGCTGATCATGAGCACGACCGCCGCCGCGATGATGCACAGCGCGCCGGCCACGAAGAACGCCGGCAGATAGCTCAGCAGTACGGTGCGCGACAGCCCGGCGCCGAACGAGGCGGCGGCCGCGCCCAATTGGTGACCTGCGAAGATCCAGCCGAACACCAGCCCGGCGCGCTCTGGGCCGAATTTCTGTGCGGTGAGCCGCACCGTCGGCGGCACCGTGGCGATCCAGTCGAGGCCGTAGAACAGCGCGAACAGCGACAGGCCGTAGAGGGTGAAATCGCTGAACGGCAGGAACAGCAGCGATAGGCCGCGCAGCCCGTAATACCAGAACAGCAGCCAGCGATTGTCGTAGCGGTCCGACAGCCAGCCCGACAGAATCGTGCCGACGAAATCGAAGATCCCCATCGCCGCGAGCAGGCCCGCCGCCTGCACCTGCGGAATGCCGAAATCGGCGCAAAGCGGGATCAGGTGAACCTGGATCAGCCCGTTGGTCGACGCGCCGCAGATGAAGAAGGTCCCGAACAGGATCCAGAACACCCGGGTCTTCGCCGCGTCGCGGAGTGCGCCCAGCGCCGCCGCCACGATCGGGGCGTTGGCGGGCGGGGGCGGCGGCAGCGGCTCGGTGCCCGTATCGCCGAACGGCCGCAACCCGAGATCGCTCGGCCGGTCGCGCATCATCAGCAGCACGCCCATCGCCGCGACGCCGAGGCCGGCGCACAGCAGCAGCAGCGCGGCGCGCCAGCCGAGCCGTTCGGTGAGGCTCGCCAGCAATGGCAGGAATACCAGTTGCCCGGTGGCGATGCTGGCGGTGAGGATGCCGACCACGAGGCCGCGACGATCGTTGAACCAGCGCGTGGCGACGGTGGCGCCCAGCACCATCGCGGTCAGCCCGGTGCCTATTCCGACCGCGAGCCCCCACAGAACCATCAACTGCCAGACCTGTGTCATCGCCACCGAGCCGACCAGGCTCAGCGCGACGATCACCTGACCGGCGAGCACGATGTTGCGCAGCCCGTAGCGGTTCATCAGCGCCGCCGCGAACGGCGCCATCAGTCCGAACAGAACGAAGCGGACCGACAGCGCCGAGGAAATCTCCGCGGTGGTCCAGCCGAACTCCTGCTGCAGCGGCAGGATGAAGACGCCCGGCGCGCCGACCGCGCCGGCCGAGACCAGTGTGGTCAGGAAGGTGACGCCGACCATCACCCAGCCGTAGTGGATGTCGCGGCGGGCGAGGGTGGCGGCGAGGGCGTTGGAGATCATCTGGGGCACCTGCGGAGTCGTGCGAGAGTTGGCGTTGCGGGCGGCCGAAGCGGGAGCGGGCTAGTGAGCGTCGCGCTCGATTGCAATCGCGGTGGCTTCACCGCCGCCGATGCACAGCGCCGCGACGCCGCGTTTCAGGCCGCGTGCCTGCAGCGCGTGCAGCAGGGTCACGATCAGCCGCGCGCCGGTGGCGCCGATCGGGTGGCCGAGCGCGCAGGCGCCGCCATTGACGTTGAGCCTGTCGCGCGGAATATCGAGGTCCTGTTGCGCCGCCATTGCCACCACCGCGAAGGCCTCGTTGATTTCGAACAGGTCGACGTCCTTGACGTTCCAGCCGACCTTGTCGAGGAGTTTGCGGACCGCCGGGATCGGCGCGGTGGTGAACCATTGCGGCTCCTGGCTGTGGGTGGCATGGCCCTTGATCTCGGCCAGTAGCGGCAGGCCGTTGCGCTCGGCGAGCGAGCGCCGCGCCAGAATCAGCGCCGCGGCGCCGTCGGCATTTGCGGAGGAGGCCGCCGGCGTGATCGTGCCGTCGGCTCGGAACGCCGGCTTCAAAGCGGGGATCTTCGCCGGATCGACCTTCAGCGGGTGTTCGTCATTGGCGATTTCGCGCGGTCCGGCCTTGTCGGTCACGGTGACCGGCACAATCTCCGCATGGAACGCGCCGGTCTGAACCGCGTTGCGGGCGCGGGTCAGCGTCTCGATCGCATAGACGTCCTGGTCGGCGCGGGTGAACTGATAGGCCTCGGCGGTGGCCTCGCCGAAATCGCCCATCGACCGACCGCTCTCATAGGCGTCTTCCAGGCCGTCCATCAGCATGTGGTCGATGATCCGGTCGTGGCCGACGCGATAGCCGCTGCGCGCCTTGGCCAGCAGATAGGGGGAGTTGCTCATGCTCTCCATGCCGCCCGACAGCACGATGTCGGCAGAGCCGGCGCGGATCAGGTCGTTTGCCAGCATGGTCGCTTTCATGCCGGAGCCGCAGACCTTGTTGACCGTTGTGGCGCCGGTGGCGTCCGGCAATTTCGCGCCGCGCGCCGCCTGCCGTGCCGGTGCCTGACCCTGGCCGGCGGTGAGAACACAGCCCATCAGGACTTCGTCGATCCGTTCGGGGGCGAGCTTGCCCCGCGCCAGCGCTGCGCCGATCACCTGGCTGCCGAGCCGATGAGCGCTGAGTCCAGACAGCTCGCCCTGGAAGCGGCCGAGCGGCGTGCGCGCCGCGGAAACGATGACGACAGGATCCGACATGCGAGTTCTCCCAGCACAGATGTTCGTTGCGACGACCGCGGTGCAATTGAATATGATAGTCATCATATAATGAGATTAGAGGATTGCAACCTCCGGCCGGCGCACAACGCTGTGAATCTCCGGCGGTGGATGACGCGGGGGAGCGCTACCTTGTCGCACGCCGGAGCTGGCGCTTGCCGTGCTCCGTGGTCCATATATATGATGATCGTCATATCAAATCGAACGCATGGTTAGCCCGATGAGTCTTTCCGAAAGTCCTTCCGAAACGTCCGCCCTTTCGCCGCAGGCCGCTCTGTTCGCGCCGCAGTCGAGGCGGTGCCGCAGCATCGAGTGGCAGGAGCCCCGGCTGGTGACCCGCGCCGCGATGGCGATGTCGGGGCTGGAGGCGATGCGTGCGATCCGGGACGGCGTATTGCCGCCGCCGCCGCTGGCGAAACTGATCGGATTCACGATGGCGGAGGTCGAGCCCGGGCTGGTCGTCATGGAGCTCGAGCCGGAGCAGAGCCTGGAAAACACCGTCGGCCTGTTACACGGCGCCGTCGCGGCCGCGCTGCTCGACACCGCGATGGGCTGCGCCCTCTCGACCCACCTGCCGGCCGGGCAGGGATCGGTGACGCTGGACCTTAAATTGACCTATCTGCGGCCGCTGTCGGTACGTTCGGGCACCATTCGGGCCGAGGGCCGGGTGATCAAGCTCGGCCGGCAGTCGAGCTATACCGAGGGCTTCGTCCGCGACGGCGCCGGCAAGCTCGCGGTGCACGGCACTGCGACGTTCTCGATGATCGGGGGCGGGCCTTCGCAGCCACGTGCGCTCCCCGAAGATTCCTGAGGCGGGTGCGTTAGCTGTATCGCGGAATCAGCGTTTCCGATTGACGAACTCGCCCATCAGTCTCTGCGGCTCGCCTGTGAGGTAGGACTGCCCGAACACGGGGATCGAGTGCGCGACCGACTCGCGCAGCGGCATGTCGTGCCATGCGGTCAGCAAAGCCTTCTGCGCCCGGAGCGCCTGCGGCGCGCAGGCGAGTAGCGATTCGACGAGGCTCTCGACGGCGTCGTCGAGTTCGCCCGGCGGCGCGATCTTGTCGATCAGGCCCCAGTCGAGCGCGGTCTTTGCGTCGATGGTGTCGGCGGTCATCAGCAGATAGCGTGTCCGGCTCCAGCCGATCAGCCGCGGCAACAAAGCGGCGTGGATCACGGACGGGATTCCGACCCGCACTTCCGGCATCGCGAATTTGGAATCGTGGGCTGCGACGCGGAAATCGCAGGCGGCGGCGAATTCCAGTCCGCCGCCGAGGCACCAGCCGGGAATTCGCGCGATCACCGGAGACGGAACCGTGCGCACCGTCTCGCACAATCTGCCGAGTCCGGTGATGAAGCGTTCGGCCGAGGCCTGATCCAGCGTCGCCATCTCCTTGATATCGGCGCCGCCGATCATACTGCGGTCGCTTTCTCCGGCGACAATCACGACGCGATTTGTCTCGTCGGCAGCGACCTCCGCGACGCCCTGGCGGACCCCGTCGATCACCCGAGAGTTCAGGATGTTGAGTGGGCCGGCGTTACAGATCGTCAACCGGACGACGCCGCGGGCATCTTTCGCAACGCCGCAATGGGAATTGATCATCCGCATGAATTGCCTCACGTTTCCTCGGTCTGTTTGTTCTGGGGCAAGCGGCTGTTTGTCAAGCGGGCGAAGCCATCCGATATGTCGCGCTTTCGGCAGTGGCGTTCCGGCGGGAGCTCGCTATGATATGATCAGAAACATCTGATAGGCTACGATGCGCTACTCGAAAGAACACAAGCTCGAAACCCATGACCGCATCGTGCGGAAGGCTTCGGTGCGGCTGCGCGAGAAGGGCGCTCACGGCATCGGCGTCGCCGATTTGATGAAGGATGCCGGCCTGACCCATGGCGGGTTCTATGCGCATTTCTCCTCGCGCGAGCAGTTGGTGATCGAGGCCTTCGCCTATGCGATGGACCGCTCCGACGAACGCTGGCGCAAGCTCGCCGCGGAGACGCCGCCGCAGGAGCGGATGGCGCTGATCGTCAACAGCTATCTGTCGGCGACGCATCGCGACGACCCCGGCCGCGGCTGCGCTGTGCCGGCGCTCGGCGCCGAGATCGCCCGCGAAAGCCCGAAGACGCGCAGGGCGTTTGCCGCCAAGCTCGAGCGGATGATCGAGACGATCGCGACGGATTTCGTCGACGCGCCACCAAAAGCGGCACGCAAGCAGGCGATGGCGACGCTCGCTATCATGATGGGATCGCTGCTGATGGCGCGGATCGCCGGCGGTGGGGAACTCTCCGACGCCATTCTGCAGGCTGGCCGCGATGCCGTTCTTGCAGGGGCGGCCGATCGGAAGGCGCCGGTGAAACCGCGCGCTCCGCGCAAGCCGGTGGCGAAAACTAAAGCCGTGGCCAAACCCCGCAAAGCCACCGCCTGATTCTGCTTCCGACACTGAGAGCCGCTCGCACGCGCCGTGTGCGGCGGTGACTTTATGCCGCTTCAAGGTGATCTCTGCATTTTGGCAGGTGTCTCACGCGCGCAGGCCCTTCCCAAAGATCAAAAAAGGCTGTTCAAGGGGACCAGAAAACAGCCTTTCAGGAGGATACGGATGCGCACGATCGGGCACTTCATCGGCGGCAAAGAGGTCGAAGGCAAGTCGGGACGTTTCGCCGACGTATTCGAGCCGATGACCGGCGAGGTCAAAGCCAAGGTCGCGCTCGCCACCCGCGCCGAGCTGCGCGCCGCCGTCGAGAACGCCAGGGCCGCGCAGCCGGAATGGGGCGCGACCAACCCGCAGCGCCGCGCCCGCGTGATGATGAAGTTCCTCGACCTGGTGCAGCGCGACTACGACAAGCTCGCCGAGTTGCTGGCGCGCGAGCACGGCAAGACCATTCCGGACGCCAAGGGCGACATCCAGCGCGGTCTCGAAGTCGCCGAGTTCGCCTGCGGCATTCCGCATCTGATGAAGGGCGAATACACCGAAGGCGCCGGCCCCGGCATCGACATCTATTCGATGCGCCAGCCGCTCGGCGTGGTCGCCGGCATCACCCCGTTCAACTTCCCGGCGATGATCCCGATGTGGAAGTTCGCCCCCGCGATCGCCTGCGGCAACGCTTTCATCCTGAAGCCGTCGGAGCGCGATCCCGGCGTGCCGATGGCGCTTGCGGCTTTGATGATCGAAGCTGGGCTGCCGCCCGGCATCCTCAACGTCGTCAACGGCGACAAGGAGGCGGTCGACGCGATTCTCGATGACGCCGACATCCGCGCGGTCGGCTTCGTCGGCTCGTCGCCGATCGCGCAATATATCTACGAGCGCGCGGCGGCGACCGGCAAGCGCGCCCAGTGCTTCGGCGGCGCCAAGAATCACGCCATCATCATGCCCGACGCCGACATCGACCAGACCGTCGACGCGCTGATCGGCGCCGGCTTCGGCTCGGCCGGCGAACGCTGCATGGCGATCTCGGTCGCGGTGCCGGTCGGCAAGGCGACCGCGGACAGGCTGATGGAAAAGCTGATCCCGCGCGTCGAGGCGCTGAAGATCGGTCCCTCGACCGATCCATCGGCCGATTTCGGTCCGCTGGTCACGCGTGAGGCGCTGGAGCGCGTCAAGAACTACGTCGATATCGGCGTCAAGGAAGGCGCGACGCTGGCCGTCGACGGCCGCAATTTCAAGCTGCAAGGCTATGAGAACGGCTTCTACATGGGCGGCTGTCTGTTCGACAACGTCACCCGCGACATGCGGATCTACAAGGAAGAGATCTTCGGCCCGGTGCTGAGCGTGGTACGCGCCCACGATTACGCCGAAGCGCTGGCGCTGCCCTCGGACCACGATTACGGCAACGGCGTTGCGATCTTCACCCGCGACGGTGACGCCGCCCGCGACTTCGCGGCGAAGGTCAATGTCGGCATGGTCGGCATCAACGTGCCGATCCCGGTGCCGATCGCCTACTACACGTTTGGCGGCTGGAAGAAGTCCGGCTTCGGCGATCTCAACCAGCACGGTCCGGATTCGGTGCGGTTCTACACCAAGACCAAGACCGTCACCTCGCGCTGGCCCTCCGGCGTCAAGGAAGGCGCGGAGTTCTCGATCCCGTTGATGAAGTAGGCGCGGGCTGCGATGCAGTTCGACCTCGACGAAGACCAGCGCGCCATTCGTGACATGGCGCGCGATTTCGCGGCCGAGAAAATCGCGCCGCACGCATTGAAATGGGACGAGGACAAGCACCTGCCGCTCGACGTGATCCGGCAGGCGGCCTCGCTCGGCATCGGCGGAATCTACATCCGCGACGACGTCGGCGGCAGCGCGATGACGCGGTTCGACGCGGCGCTGATCTTCGAGTCGCTGGCGGAAGGCTGCCCGGCGGTGTCGGCGTTCATCTCGATCCACAACATGGCGGCGTGGATGATCGACAGCTACGGCAGCGACGCGCAGCGTCGGCAATGGCTGCCGAGACTGTGCAGCATGGAGCTGATCGCGAGCTACTGCCTGACCGAACCCGGCTCCGGCTCCGACGCCGCGGCGCTGCGTACCCGCGCGGTGCGCGACGGCGATGACTACGTGCTCAACGGCCAGAAGCAGTTCATCTCCGGCGCGGGCGCGAACGACCTTTACGTCGTGATGGTGCGCACCGGCAGCGACGGCCCGGGCGGAATCTCGACGCTGGTGGTCGACAAGGATACGCCCGGCCTGTCGTTCGGCGCCAACGAGCGCAAGATGGGCTGGAACGCGCAGCCGACCCGCTCGGTGATCTTCGAGAACGCGCGCGTGCCGGTCGCCAACCGGCTCGGCGACGAGGGCATCGGCTTCAAGATCGCGATGGCCGGTCTCGACGGCGGCCGGCTCAACATCGCGGCGTGCTCGCTCGGCGGCGCGCAGTCGGCGCTCGACAAGGCGCTCGGCTACATGAAAGATCGTAAGGCTTTCGGCAAGCGGCTCGACGAATTCCAGGCGCTGCAGTTCCGCATCGCCGACATGGCGACCGAACTGGAAGCGGCGCGGACATTTCTGTGGCGCGCGGCCGCGGCGCTCGATCGCAAGGACCCCGACGCGGCCAAACTGTGCGCGATGGCGAAGCGGTTCGGCACCGATGTCGGTTTCAATGTCGCCAACGACGCACTGCAGATGCATGGCGGCTACGGCTATCTCGCCGAATACGGTGTCGAGAAAATCGTGCGCGATCTGCGCGTGCATCAGATTCTCGAAGGCACCAACGAGATCATGCGGCTGATCGTGGCGCGCAAACTGCTCGAGGACAATCGATGAACGCGCCGATGATCGAGCCCGACCTGATTGTGCGGCGTGAGGGCTCAGCCGGCGTCGTCCGTCTCAACCGGCCGAAGGCGCTCAATGCGCTGACGCTCGAGATGGCGCGCGGCCTCGACGCGGCGCTGACTGAGTTCGGGGCCGATCCGGCCGTGGCGCTGATTCTGATCGAGGGCGCCGGCGAACGCGGGCTGTGCGCCGGCGGCGACATCGTCGGGCTGTACAACAGCGCGCGCGAAGGCGGCGATCTCGGTGCGGTGTTCTGGCGCGAAGAATACGTCATGAACGCCCGCATCGCGAAGTACCCGAAGCCCTATGTGGCCTATATGGACGGCTTCGTGATGGGCGGCGGGGTCGGCATCGCCGGTCATGGCAGCCATCGCATCGTCACCGAGAAGACCAGAATCGCGATGCCGGAAGTCGGCATCGGTTTTTTCCCCGATGTCGGCGGCACCTGGCTGTTGTCGCGCTCGCCCGGCGAGATCGGCACTTACTTCGGCCTCACCGGCGAGACCATGAATGGCGCCGACGCGATCCACGCCAGATTCGCCGACGCTCATGTGCCGACGTCCGCGTGGGCGGAATTGCGCGCGGCGCTGATCGCAGCGCCCGCGGGGGCTGACGCCGATCAGGTTCGCAGCATCATCGCGGGTTTCGCTGCGACGCCCGAGCCCGGGCCTGCGCAGCTTCACGGCCGACAGATCGATGCGTGGTTCGCGCACGACACGGTCGAAGAGATTTTCGCCGATCTGGAACGTGACGGATCGGAGTTCGCGCTGGCGACGCTGAAGGCGATGCGCGGCAAGTCGCCGACCAGCCTCAAGGTGGCATTGAAGCTGCTGCGGATGGCGCGCGGCGCGGCGACGCTGGAACAGTGTCTGGTGCATGAATATCGCGCCGCGCTCGAAGTCTTCCGAAGCGCCGACTTTGTCGAGGGCATCCGCGCTGCGGTGATCGACAAGGATCGCGCTCCGAAATGGCAGCCGGCGCGGATCGACGAGGTGACGCCGCAGATCGTGGCGCGCTACTTTGCCGATCGCGGTGTCGAGGAATTGAAGTTTCCGGACTGAACAGACGGGCCCGTCGAGAACGAAGAAGGGGAGGACAATGACAGCAATCGCATTCATCGGTCTCGGCAATATGGGCGGCCCGATGGCCGCCAATCTGGTCAAGGCCGGGCGGCACGTCACCGGCTTCGATCTCGCCGCGGCGTCGATCGAGGCGGCCAAGGCCGACGGCATTACGATTGCGAAATCAGCGGTCGAAGCCGTGCAGGGCGCAGGCGTGGTGGTCACCATGCTTCCCGCCGGCAAGCACGTGCTCGCGGTCTGGAACGAGATCCTTCCGCACGTCGCCAAGGGCGCGCTGATCATCGACTGCTCGACCATCGACGTCGAAAGCGCGGTGCAGGCTCATGCGCTGGCGGCGAAGTGCGGCGCCGCGTCGATCGATGCGCCGGTCTCCGGCGGCACCGGCGGCGCGAAAGCGGCGACGCTGACCTTCATGGCCGGCGGCAGCGAGGCGGCGTTCGCCGCGGCCAAGCCGGTGCTCGAACAAATGGGCAAGAAGATCGTGCATTGCGGCGGCGCAGGCGCCGGGCAGGCGGCCAAGATCTGCAACAACATGATCCTCGGCATTTCGATGATCGCGGTCAGCGAAGCATTCACGCTGGCCGAGAAGCTCGGCCTGTCGCATCAGGCGTTGTTCGATGTCGCGTCCACCTCGTCGGGCCAGTGCTGGTCGCTGACCAGCTATTGCCCGGTGCCTGGCCCGGTGCCGGCGTCGCCCGCCAACAACAGCTACAAGCCGGGCTTCGCCGCGGCGTTGATGCTGAAGGACCTGAAGCTGTCGCAGGAGGCGGCGAAGGCCTCCGGCGCGGCCACCCCGCTCGGCGCACATGCCGCCGAAATCTACACGGCGTTCGAACAGGCCGGCCATGGCGGCGCTGATTTTTCGGGAATCATCAACCACCTGCGCGAGCAGGGAAGGAAGTAGTTTCGCCTCTGTCGCGTGCCGTGGGCACAGAGCCGTCATCCTGAGGCGCTCGCCCGCAGGGCGAGCCTCGACGGATGCGGACACAAGCGCAAGCGGCCCATCCTTCGAGACGCCGGGCTTCGCCCTGCGGGCCAGGCCCGGCTCCTCAGGATGACGCTGGTTAGCATAGCCGATGCTGTTGCTTTTTAATGAGGGCGCCATGACCACCTTCCAGCAAGCCCGTGCCTTTCTACTCGAACATCGGACCGACTACGCCGCGGCCGTCGCCGGCTTCCGCTGGCCGGATCCGGCGCCGTTCAACTGGGCGCTCGACTGGTTCGACGCCGAACTCGCGACCAACGCCGACAGCCGTGATCGCGCCGCGCTGTGGATCGTCGACGGCATCACCGGCGTCGAGCTCAAGCCGAGCTTTGCGACGATGTCGAAGCGCTCCAATCAGGTCGCGAACTATCTGCGCGCGCAGGGCCTGAAACGCGGCGATCATCTGCTGCTGCTGCTCGGCAACGTCGTGCCGCTGTGGGAGACGATGCTGGCGGCGATCAAGCTCGGAATCGTGGTGATCCCGGCGACCACGCTGCTGACGCCCGACGAATTACGCGACCGGCTCGACCGCGGCGCCGCCAAGGCGGTGGTCGCAGCGCCCGATCAGGTGGCGAAATTCGCCGATCTCGGCGGCGATGACCTCATCCGCATCGTGGTCGGCAGCCCGCAGGACGGCTGGCGTGGTTACGACGAGGCCTCGCAGCAATCCGACAGCTTCACGCCGGATGGGCCGACCCAGGCCGACGATCCGATGCTGCTGTACTTCACCTCCGGCACCACGGCGAAGCCGAAACTGGTGCGGCACAGTCAGCGCTCTTATCCGGTCGGCGCGCTGTCGACGATGTTCTGGCTCGGTCTGCAGCCGGGCGACGTCCATCTCAACATTTCGTCGCCAGGCTGGGCCAAGCACGCCTGGAGTTGTTTCTTCGCGCCGTGGAACGCCGGCGCCACCGTGTTCGTGGTCAACCAGCCGCGGTTCGACGCCAAGAGTCTGCTCGCGACGATCGGCCGCTGTGGCGTCACCACACTGTGCGCGCCGCCCACGGTGTGGCGGATGTTCATTCAGGAGAAGCTCGCCGACTACAAGGTGAGCCTGCGCGAAGTGTGCGGCGCCGGCGAGCCGCTCAATCCGGAAGTGATCGATCAGGTCAACGCGGCATGGGGCGCCACGATCCGCGACGGCTACGGCCAGACCGAGACCACCGCGATGGTCGGCAATTCGCCCGGCCAGCCCGTGAAGATCGGCTCGATGGGCCGGCCGCTGCCGGGCTACGTCGTCAGGATCACCGACGCCGACGGCCATCCCGCGAAGGAAGGCGAGATCACGCTGGCGCTCGGCGATGCGCGCCCGGCCGGCTTGATGCAGGGCTATCAGGGCGAAGGCGGCAAATTGTCGGGCGCCGAGGGCGATATCTATCGCAGCGGCGACGTGGCATTCGCCGATGACGACGGTTATCTCACCTTCGTCGGTCGGACCGATGACGTCTTCAAATCGTCGGACTACCGGATCAGCCCGTTCGAGCTGGAGAGCATCCTGCTCGAACACGAGGCCGTCGCCGAAGCCGCTGTGGTCCCGAGCCCCGATGCGATCAAGCTGGCCATTCCGAAAGCCTATGTGCTGCTCACGGCCGACGCCGAGCGCTCGCGCGACACGGCGCTGTCGATCTTCCGCCACATGCAGCGACGTCTGGCGCCGTTCAAGCGCATCCGCAAGCTCGAGTTGGTGACCGAACTGCCGAAGACGATCTCCGGCAAGATCCGCCGCGTGCATCTGCGTCGCCTCGAACACGACGACGACCGCGCCGACACCCTGCGTGGCGTCGAGTATCGCGAAGAGGATTTTCCGGAGTTGAAAGCCGCGCCTGCGAAGGAGGGGTGAGGGCGCGTCGCGCGTCCACCTCTCGTTCGTCATTCCGGGTCTGCGCGCGGGTGCGCGCATCCCCGAATGACGATTGTTACTTATACTCCCGCTCGTCCCACCACGGGAAATATGCGGGCATGTCGGCAGAGACCTTGTTCTTGAATTGCGCCGGGCGTTTTTCCAGGAACGAGGTGACGCCTTCCTTGACGTCGTCGGAGCGGCCGCGCTCGTAGATGCCGCGGCTGTCGATCTTGTGCGCTTCCATCGGATCGTCGGCTCCGAGCATCCGCCACATCATCTGCCGGATCAGCGCGACCGAGACCGGCGCGGTCTTCGCGGCGATTTCCTTCGCGAGCGTACGGGCGGTCTCCAGCAACTGATCGGCGGGCACGACGCGGCTGACGAGTTTGCCTGCGAGCGCTTCCTGCGCCGGGAAGACGCGGCCGGTGTAGCACCACTCCAAGGCTTGGCTGATGCCGACGATGCGCGGCAGGAACCAGCTCGACGCCGCTTCCGGGACGATGCCGCGCTGTGAGAACACGAATCCGAACCGCGCAGCCTCCGAGGCGATGCGGATGTCCATCGCGAGTTGCATGGTGACGCCGATGCCGACCGCGGGGCCGTTCACGGCCGCGATCACCGGCTTCAGGCATTTGAAGATGCGCAGCGTCACCTGGCCGCCGCCGTCGCGCACCTGCGGGTCGCTATAGTCGGCGGCGCCGTCGGCATGACGCTTCACCGGACCGCGGCGCGCGTCGCGATCGAAAGTGTCGGCGCCCGAGGATAGATCCGCGCCGGCGCAGAACGCGCGGCCTTCGCCGGTGACGATGATGGCGCGAATGTCGTCGTCGGCGTCGGCCTTGTCGAACGCCTCGATCAGCTCGGTCTGCATCGCCGCATTGAACGCGTTCAGCTTCTCGGGCCGGTTCAGCGTGATGGTCAGGATCTGGTCGGCGACCTCGTATTTGATCGTCTCGAACGTCATGGGTGTTTCCTTCGCCCGTTGTTATTCTTGTTGAAGCCTCTCGTCGCGTCATTCCGGGATGCGCGCCGTTGCGCGCAGGCCCGGAATCCATATCCCCTGCATTGGTTATGGATTCCGGGTTCGCCGCTGTGCGGCGCCCCGGAATGACGATGGTTAGTTGGTGCGCGGTGTGTTGGTCAAGCTCGGACGTTCAGCGCGGCGGCTCGGGCCATGGAAGCTGTCGGCCGCGCAGGCCTTCGAACGCTTTTGCCATTTTGAGGACGCCGAGATCGTCGAACCTGCGTCCGACGATCTGCACGCCGATCGGAAAGCCCTTCGCGCTGTAGCCGCCATTGATCGACGCGGCCGGGTTCTCGGCCATATTCCATGGCACGGTATAGAGGATGTGATCGAACGGTTTGTCGGGATCGTCGAGCGGCGAGGCGCGCTCGGCGGGAAAACTGACGACCGGCGCGACTGGCGAGATCAGGTAGTCGATATCCGCGAACAGCTCCGCGCCGATCGCGCGGACCGCCATCGTCATGTTGAAGCCGCGCATAACCTCGACGCCGGTCAGCTGCGCGCCTCGCTCGGCCCAGCGATAGATGTAAGGCAGCACCTGACTGCGCTGTTCGTCGCTGAGCTGTGCGAGATCGTCCCAGAGCCGCGCCCGCCAGAAATTGTCGAGCCCGTCCATCATCGCGCGGGTGAAGCCGAGTTGAACCTCCTGCACGATCGCGCCTTGCGCCTCGAATGCGCGCGCGGCTTTCACCACGACGTCGCGCACCTCGTCCTCAAGCGCCAGCCCGAAGCCGAGATCGGTGACGAGCCCGAGTTTCTTTCCGCGCAGATCGATCGCCAGATCGTGCCACGCGAAATCGTGCGGCGGCAGGCTCATGCCGTCACGCGCATCGGGCTGCGACAGCACGCTCATCATCAGCGCGGCGTCGTCGACGGTGCGGGTCATCGGCCCGGCGCAGCGGCCGACATAAGGCGGATCGATCGGCACGCGGCCGAGGCTCGGCTTCAGCGCGAACAGGCCGCACCAGTTCGCCGGCAGCCGCACCGAGCCGCCGATATCGCTGCCGAGATGCAGCGGCCCGTAGCCCGCAGCGCCGGCCGCGCCGGCGCCCGAGGACGAGCCGCCGGTGTTCTGCGTCAGATCCCAGGGATTGCGCGTGATGCCGTGGAAGCTCGACAGCCCCGACGACAACATCCCGAAATCCGGCATCGTGGTCTTGGAATAGATCACCGCACCCGCTTCGCGCAGCCGCGCCGAAGGCGGCGCATCGGCCGGCGCCGGCGCGAGCCCCGTCGTCGCCGCGCCGAGCGGCACCGGCGTGCCTTGCGTCGCGAGGTTCTCCTTGATCGTCACCGGCACGCCGTCGAGCGGGCCGATCGGGTCGCTGTTGCGCCAGCGTTCGGTGGAGGCCTTCGCCACGGCGCGCGCGCCGTCGGGATCGAACGCGTACAGCGCCTTGATGTGTGGCTCCCAGCGCGCGATTTGCGCGATCACATCGTCGATCACGTCGAGCGGCGAGAACTGCTTGGCGTAGTAGCCGGCGAGCAGTTCGGTGGCGGAGAGCGCGTGCAGCGCGGTGGCCTTGTTCATCACGCCGTCAGACATGTGAGGCGCCCGCCGGCAGCCGGGTTTCGATGATGCGCGCGAACATGCTGGCGCCGATCGGCAGGATTTTGTCGTCGAGCACGTAGCCGGGATTGTGCACCGGTACGTCGCCGTCATGGCCGATCCAGAAATACGCGCCGGGGATCGTCTGCAGCATGTCGGCGAAATCCTCGCTACCCATTTTCGGCTGCTCGCGCAGCTTGACGTTGGCGTCGCCGACCACGCCGCGCGCGACCGTAGCGACCACGTCGCTCTGCTCCTGCTGGTTCACCAGCACGCTGAAGATGTCGCGGATGTCGACGCTGATCTCGACGTCGAACGCCGCTGCGATGCCGGCGGCGAGCGCGCGCATTCGCTCGCGCACCAGCTTGCGGATGTCGTCGGAGAACGCACGGACGGTGCCGGCGAGCCGCGCTTCGCCGGGAATCACATTGTAGGCCGAGCCGGAATGAATCTGGGTGATCGACAGCACCGCCGAGTGCAGCGGATCGACGTTGCGGCTGACGATGGTCTGCAGCGCCTGGCCGAGCGTCATCGCGATCACCACCGGGTCCTTGGAGCGCTCCGGCATCGCGCCATGCGCGCCGTAGCCCGAGATGGTGATGTCGAAAAAGTCGGCGCCCGCCATCGCCGGTCCGGGCAGGATCGCGACCTCGCCATGCGCCAGATCGGGCGCGTTGTGCAGGCCGTAGAGTTCGTCACACGGAAATTTCTGGAACAGCCCGTCCTTGATCATCGCGCGCGCGCCGCCGAGCCCTTCTTCGGCCGGTTGGAAGATGAAATGCACCGTGCCGTCGAAATTCCGGGTCTCGGCGAGATACCGCGCGGTTCCCAACAACATCGTGGTGTGGCCGTCATGGCCACAGCCGTGGAAGCGGCCGGGGATGGTCGAGCGCCACGGCAGGTTGGTGTGCTCCTCCATCGGCAGCGCGTCCATGTCGGCGCGCAGGCCGATCCGGCGGCCGCTATTGCCCTTGCCCTTGAGCACGCCGACCACGCCAGTGCCGCCGAGCCCGCGATGCACCTCGATGCCCCATTCGTCGAGCTTCTCGGCGACCATGTTGGAGGTGCGGACCTCCTCGAAGCCGATCTCCGGATGCATATGCAGATCGCGGCGGATCGCGGTCAGTTCGTCGGCGAAGGCATCGATGCGGTCGATCGTCGGCATGCTGAGGTCACCCTGGGGGTTCGGGACACGTTAGGGCGATCTGCAGGCAAGGACCGGCAGGGATCGGGCAGCGACGATCCGCACGGGCCGCAGGGCGCCGGGCGGCATCTCAGCCGATATTGCGGGGCGATGTCAAAGCGCCAAGCCGCGAAAGCCGCTTCGCTGACGCAACCCCGCTTTGCGTTGCCGCGCCACCTCGATTATGAATGCGGCGATCTGGCGCGGAACGCGGCGTGCATCGCCGCCCGCCTGGACCTGACCATTGCGGTCGCATCCGTTGCGACCCGGCGGCCGGATGCGGACGTGGCGGAACTGGTAGACGCAAGGGACTTAAAATCCCTCGATGGCAACGTCGTGCGGGTTCGACCCCCGCCGTCCGCACCACAGGCATCGAAGTCAATGCTTTGCACAGCGCGGCATGTCCTCGCCCGGCGAAGCAGTACTTTCTGATCAGCTTCAGCATCGCGATGCGGCACCGCCCGCGTGTCCCGTTCACGCAGCGATCGGTGCGCGTCCCTTGCTCACTGCTGATTTCAATTCCGCCATTTGTTGAGATCGCGGCGGATGCGCTCGGCCGTCGTGGCGAAAGCGGAGGCGCGGATCGTGCGCGCGGAATAGCGCCGCAGGTCGACCAGCCATCCATAGGCGTGGCCGATCAGCGTGCGCGGCAGGATCGCATCGGCGAGTTGCTGATAGTCGTTGCTGTAGGCGGTCTTGTACGGCTCGTCGCCGACGCCGAAATCGAACGTCGCGAGCCCCGCATTGGCGCTCCATTCCATCAGGAATTCATTGTGCATCCGGCCGAGCGCGTAGGGCCGCCACGCCGCGTCGACGTCGAACGCCGTCAGCAGATGATAGAACCGGCCGGCGAACACGAAGCCCCAATGCGCTGCGCGCGGCGTGCCGTCGATCATCAGCGCAGAGACGTGGACGGCGCCGGTTGCGAACAGCCGGCGGGTGATCTCGACGTAGTAATCGGCGTAGCCGGGTTCGCTGGCGAAGCGGTCGACGCCGATCGTGTCGACCAGCCGCCGGCCTTTCATCGCCATCGCCGCCGTCGTGAAGGCGATCGCCTCGTCGACATTGTCGGCGATGCGGAACTCCGTCGCGCCGAGTCGGTCGAGCTTGCGCAGCCTGCGGCGCGAATCCGAGAGGTCGGGCAGGATGTCGCGCGCAGCCGCCGACCAGTCCGCCGGCAGTTTGAGCGTATGCGTGCCGTGGGCGCTGCGCGCGGTCGCCAGATGCAGGAAGGGATTGGCGATCCCGTCGATGGTCTCGGGCATCTTGCGGAAGATCGCGATGTCGTAGGCCGGCAGATGCGGCTGCAGATCGTCCCACAGCCGACGCATCGCAGCGCCGTCCCAATGCTGTGCGGGCGCGAAGACGATCGGCGCGTTGAAGTCGCTGACGGTGCCGTCGAGGAAGCCGAGCACGCGCAGTCCGTCGCGGCGTTCGATCCCGAGCGGCAGCAGCAGCAGCGGTGCGCCGTCCTGTGTGGTCACGGCGACGAACAGCGGCTTCACGCGCTGCGCCGCGCCGATGGTGTCGCGCCAGACCTCGAGCACGTCGGCGCATTGAAACACGAAGCGATGGCCGGGCGTCGCTTCACTGATCCCGGGCCAGAACGGGAGGTCCGACAGCTTCGCCGCCACAGCGATCGAGAGCGCGGCGGGCAGGGCGGTTCCGGTCGCGGATGGATCTGCAGCGGGGCGATCGGTCGGTTGTGGTGCGGGTTGTGTCTGGGCCGAATCCGTCCCACAACGCGCCGGTTCGCTGTCGATCCTGCGCCGGATATTCGGGCCGTGCATGCCTCGTCCTTCAACCAGTATGGTGATTTCCACAGGGAACAGATAGCGTTGAATCGATTCAGTCAATGAGTGCTGGTCTCAAAGGGGCTTTGTCAATTGTCAGCGTTAACGAGTCTCCGATGCTGTCGGCTCATGCGGGCCCGACGCTGGCCTTGCGCGAAATCGGCCTCATTCCGGACACCGACGCGTGATCTGACGCCGCCACCATGCTGAACCAGCGCCCCAGTCTGATGATCGATCGCCGCGGCCGTCCGTTCCGGATTCGGCTTGCGGTGTCCGCCGTCCTGATGGCCGGCGGGGCCGGTCTGTCGGGTTGCGCCGTGATCGGCGATAGCGCGATATCGCAGGCGTTCGTCGATCCGGCGAAGTACGAGCTGTTCAATTGCCCGCAGCTTGCGGTCGAGCGAAAGGGGCTCGACGCGCGCCTTGCCGAGCTGAACGGGCTGATGCGCAAGGCGGAGACCGGCGTCGCCGGTTCGGCCGTCTCCGAGATCGCCTATCGCAACGACTACATCAACTTGAAGGCGCAATCGCGCCTCGCCGAGCAGACCTGGCGCGACAACAAATGCGTCGAGGAGCCGCCTGCGCCTGTGGCGGCTCCGTCCGGCGCCCGCGACCCCGCACGATCGGACCGCGTCACGTCGAAACGCTGACACTCGGGGTCGGATGCGATCAGAAACCCGACGTTGCGACGCCGTGCGTCACGCCCGCCAGTCGTAGATCCAATTCTGCCGCGCCAGCAGCCGTTCGCCGCCGAGCGCCTGCATCGCCAGATCGCGCGCCAGTGCGATCGGACCCTTGAGGTGATAGATGCCGCCGTTCTGCCGCGCCAGCCGCTGCACCCGCGCCACCCGCGCGCTGCGCGCCTGCGCGTAGCGCTGGAGCGACGCCGCAACCGGGAGCGCGGCGTTTGAAGCGTCCGCGCCATGGCTTTCGCCGAGGCATTTCGCCAGCACCGCGGCGTCCTCGATCGCCATGCCCGCGCCCTGCGCTGCGAACGGCAGCATTCCATGCGCCGCGTCGCCGAGCAGCGCGGTCGAGCCCGCGGTCCACACCCCGCCATCCGGCATCGCGAACAGCGCCCAGCGCTTCCAGTTTTCGACCGAGTCAATCAGCAGCCTCGCCGCGGACGCCCAGCCGGCGGCGGCGAACCGGCGTTGGATGTCACGGGCGTCGCCGGGTGCGCTCCAACCCTCGCGGCGCCAGTCGTCCGCAACAATCGCCACCAGATTGACGAGCCGCCCGCCGGAGATCGGATAGACCACGAGATGCGCGTCCGGTCCCATCCAGAGCTGCACGCCGGCGAGCGCGGCGCGTTGCGGCAGCGCCTTGGCCTCGACCGTGCCGCGCCAGGCAATTAGTCCGCTGAAACGAGGCTGCGCCGTCGGAAACAATTTCCCGCGCACCGTCGACCAGATGCCGTCGGCGCCGATCAGCGCCAGCGCAGAGTCCTGCCTGCGCTCGGCGCGGCAGCGATGGCCGATACTGACGCCGTGGACGTCGTTGGCGAAATCCTCGAACCGGCAGCCGAGCCGCAGATCGATCGACGGGTGGGCGTTGACCTGCGCTTCGAGCGCGGCTTGCAAATCGGCGCGGTGGATCACCCAATAGGGCGCGCCGGCGCGTGCGCCCGCGGCGTCGCCGAGCGGCAGCCGCACCAGCGCGCGGCCGGTCCGCGCGCTCATCACCGTCACCGCGTCCGGCACGATCGCGCGCTGCGCGAGCCGGCCGGCAAGACCGAGATCGATCAGCACGCGGCTGGCGTTGGGGGAAAGCTGGAGTCCGGCGCCGGCTTCCTCGAGCCGTTCCGCCTTCTCCAGATTGATGACTCGGAAGCCCTTTGCCGCGAGCGCGAGCGACGTCGTCAGCCCGCCAATTCCCGCACCAGCAACGATGATTGTGCGGGGGGCTGACACGTCGCGATCAGGCGACCTTGTCCTTCAGCACGCATTCCGGCGGACGCGCTTCGCCGGATTTGAGGTCGGGCGCGTAGCGATACAGCGTCGAGCAATACGGGCAGATGATCTCGTTGTCGTTGCCGAGATCGAGAAACACATGCGGATGATCGAACGGCGGATTGGCGCCCACGCACATAAATTCCTTCGAGCCGATCTCGATCATTGGAACGCCGGCATCGTTCTGGAAATGTGGAACTACGTGGTCGGACATTCAGCTCACCTTTGCTCGCGACGGAGGGCAATCATCACGGTGCAGCGCACCATACCGGCGTCTGCTCATGATTCCTAGAGCGCGCGGACAGGCTTTGCCCGTCGAAATTCGACACAATCCCATGGTGTTGGAGAAGCCCTTCTTTCGTCGGATCGGTTGTGTCCCAAGTGTGACATCCCACATTGAGAGCAATGAGGGCCGCGTGAAATGCGTCTGAAACTAGGCATCGCAAAGGCTGGCATCGCACTCTGCGCGGTCGCGCTGGTGCTCGCCCTGCCGCATGCCCGCCGCAGTGCCGCGCTTCTTGCCGCGCAGGACGATCCGGCGCAACTGTCGGAACTGCAGATCGGGTCCGCGTTACAACAAGACCCGGGACTGATCGAACGTCACATCTCGGACGCGCTCGACGCCAAGGACGCCGACCTCGCCAGCAGTCTGGTCGAGCTTGCCGCTACACGAAATATCAAACTTCCCGAGGACCTCATCGCGAAAGTCAGGGAGGCGATTGCGGCCGAGCAGTCGGCGGTGAACATCGCCACCCGCTTCGCCACCGGCCTCGTCACCGGACAGGCCGATGATGTCGCCAGCCTGTCCGGCACAGTGGCGGGCGACCTGCTGGTGTTCGGCGACATTCGCGACGTCGTGCGCGAAGGAAAAAATCTCGCGACCGGCGCGGACATCGATCGCGTCGTGCTCGGCCTCGCCGCGGCTGGGATCGCGGCGACCGCGGCGACCTATGTGACGATCGGCGGCGCTGCGCCGGTGCGGGCGGGGCTGACGCTGGTCAAGGACGCCCGCAAGGTCGGCCGGCTCAGCGAGGGGCTGGCGAAATGGACCGGCCGCTCGGCGCGCGAGGTGGTCGATGCGCCGGCGCTGCAGCGCGCGGTCGCAGGCTCGTCGATCAGCCGCCCGGCCGAGATGCTGACGGCGGTCAAGGCCGCGTTCCGCGCCGAGAAGGCCGGCGGCCTGATGCGGCTCGCCAAGGACGTCGGGCGAGTCGGCGAGAAAGCCGGCGCGCGCGGCGCGTTCGATACGCTGAAGATCGCCGAGGGGCCGAAGGACGTTGCGCGGGCGGCGCGGCTCGCCGAATCCAAGGGCGGTCAGACGCGCGCCTTTCTCAAGATCCTCGGCCGCGGTGCGCTGCTGCTGACCACCGGCGCCTGGAATTTCGCCTGGTGGATATTCGGCGCGCTGATGACTCTGTTCGGCCTCGTTACCTCGCTCAAGGCCGGCGTCGAGCGGCTGACACAGGCCGCGATCGATCGCGGCAAGGCGCGACGCGCGAAACGTCTGATGGCCGAGGCGAAGCGGGCGCAGCGCGCGCAAGTCAATCCGTCTGCGGTGGCGTCTGCCCTGTCTGTTTCGTAACTGTCGCCGACCGAAGTAACGCTCTATCCTGCTCCCTCCTGGTCCTGCTGCGTTCCTGCCTCACCATCTCCTTCAACAACTCATCGGACGGTCGATGCCGAGCTTTAATCACGGCGGTGTCAACATTGCGTATCTGGACGACGGCGAGGGCGATCCGATCGTGCTGGTGCACGGCTTCGCGTCGAACAAGAACGTCAACTGGGTGTATCCGTCCTGGCTGTCGGAGCTGAAGCGCGCGGGCCGTCGCGTCATCGCGATCGACAATCGCGGCCACGGCGAGTCGGCCAAATTGTACGATCCCGCCGACTACGGACTTGCCGCGATGGCGGCCGACGTCATCGCGCTGATGGATCATCTGGCGATCGATCGCGCCGATGTGATGGGCTACTCGCTCGGCGGCCGGATCACCGCGACGCTGGCGCGCGAATGTCCCGAGCGCGTCCGCGCGGCGATCCTCGGCGGCATCGGCAGCGGTCTGGTCAAAGGCGGCGGGCCGGGCGAGACCGTCGCGCAGGCGCTGGAAGCGCCGTCGCTCGATGACGTCAGCGATCCGGTCGGCCGGGTTTTCCGCGCCTTCGCCGATCAGACCCGCTCGGATCGCAAGGCGCTGGCCGCCTGCCTGCGCGGTTCACGGCTGCTGATGAGCGAACAGGAGGCGGCGCGGATCGCGGTGCCGGTGCTGATCGCGGTCGGCACGGCCGATGACGTCGCGGGCTCGGCGCACGAACTCAGCGGCATGATCCCAGGCTCCGAAGTGCTCGATATCCCGCGCCGCGACCACATGCGCGCGGTCGGCGATCGCGTCTACAAGGAGGGCGTGGTTGATTTTCTCGCGCGCCGTCCGTAAGCCGCACGTCCCCGGTCCGCGGGCGCTGCGCTTGACGGAAGCGCCCGGCTCCCCATCTCGAGAGTCCGCACGAACCGCGGGCGCTGCCGCGCGTTCAAAAAGAATGTCGGGCGCGTTCAACAGGTTAACGACGCCATCAGGCGGCCTTGCGGCGGTCGTCAGGCGCCGCGACAGGGTTGCCGTCGGCGTGCTATAATGAACGCGAGAGACGAGATCGAGAGAGCCGGCATGGTGATGCATCAGGTCCATTCGCAACCCGCGACACTGACGACGCTCGATCCGATCTGGGAACGGGTGCGCAACGAAGCGGAAGACGTTGTCCGCCGCGAGCCCGAACTCGCCTCCTTCATCTACGCCAGCGTGCTGCATCACGACCGGCTCGAAGACGCGGTGGTGCATCGGGTCGCCGAGCGGCTCGATCACGCGGCTTTGTCGGGCGATCTGATCCGCCAGACTTTCGAGGAAGCCCTGCGCGAGCAGCCCGATATCGGCAATGCTTTCCGTGCCGACCTGGTCGCGATCTTCGATCGCGATCCGGCGACCTCCCGGTTCATCGATCCGCTGCTGTACTTCAAAGGTTTCCACGCGATCCAGACACACCGGCTTGCGCACTGGCTGCATCTCAAGGGGCGCAAGGATTTCGCTCTGTATCTGCAGAGCCGCGCATCGGCGGTGTTTCAGACCGACATCAATCCCGCCGCCCGGATCGGCCGCGGGATTTTCCTCGATCATGCGACCGGCCTCGTCGTCGGCGAAACCGCGGTGATCGAGGACGATGTTTCGATCCTGCACGGCGTGACGCTCGGCGGCACCGGCAAGGAGCACGAGGATCGTCACCCGAAGATTCGCCACGGCGTGATGATCGGCGCCGGCGCGAAGATTCTTGGCAATATCGAGGTCGGGCATTGCGCGCGCGTCGCCGCCGGGTCGGTTGTGCTGAAGGATGTGCCGCACAACATGACGGTCGCCGGCGTGCCGGCGAAGGTGGTGGGCGAGGCGGGCTGCGCCGAGCCGTCGCGCACCATGGATCAGATGCTCAACGCCATCGGGATATGAGCCGATGAACTTTCGTCGGGCGTTGCGCATCTCGCCGCGAATGCGGTTTGCAACTCGACGCGAGGGGTTGCGGTGAACGGCCCCAGAACGTACTGACGGCGGCCTCGCTTGCCGCGATTGGCCGTTCGGACGGCATGTCCGAATCGCGCCGGAAGCGCTTGTATTTTGTCTGGATTGGAGAACACCGTGGACGTTCAGGAAGTCAGAAAACTCGATGCGTATCTCAAGCGGGTGTTCGGAAATCCGAAAATCCGCGTAGTGCCGCGGCCGAAGAAGGACGATTCCGCCGAAGTGTATATCGGCGAGGAGTTTGTCGGCGTGTTGTTCGTCGATGACGAGGACGACGATCGCTCATTCCAGTTTCAGATGGCGATCCTCGAAGAAGATCTCGTCGACCTCGGCTGAACCCGCGACCCTCCCCACGGCGCGTCGTCCGCAGTCGCGCAGCTCGCTCGCGGAGGACGCGCCGAGGTTCTGATTCGATCAGAGCCTCGAAATTTCTAACCGTGAATGGCGTGGAGCTGCGCGGTGAGCCGCTCGATCGCGGCTGCGACGTCGCGCCATTGTGCAAGCCATTGCCGCGGAAACCGGAAGCTGAGGTCGGCGCCGTCGATCCGGCGCTCGGCGACGCACATGCCCGGCGTCTGCCGGTCGCGGGTACAGCGCGCCGCCAGTCCCGGCTGCTCGGCGGTGACCAGATCCTCGGCGCTGTACGGCGATGCTTCGGCGAACGGGCGGACCGTGAGCCCGTCCTCGACCTGCTGCGCAGACGGCGCGAGATAGCGCGGGTAGATCGTCCGTAGCCGCGCCTCCGGCGCCAGCGTGTCGTTATGCTCGGCGATCGACACGAAGATCCGGTCGATCGGATGGAACTCCGCGACATCTTCCGCGGTGGCGCGTTTTGGTCGCTCCGGCGGTGTGAGCGAGGGATAGAGGAACGCCAGGTCGACGCGCTCCTGCGGCCCGGAATGGCGCTGGAATTTGACCCGGAAGGCCTTGGTCGGCACGTTGAACAGCGTCTCGCCGACGCTCACCGGCGTGCGTTCGGGATCGCCGACCGCCTGCGCGCGCCAAGTCGGCCACAGCAGATAGACCACCGCCGCGATTGAAACGGTGAGCACGATGCCCCCGACAGCGATCGGAATGCGGGTGCTGCGGGGCGCCGCAGGGCGGCGGCGGTGACGCTGGGACGCGGACGAAACCAAAGTCATTACAGGATCATAACCCGAGCGAATGACGAACGACGAGCCATTGCGGCGCGGCACCGCCGAACGATTTTGAGCAATGCAGCGCCACCTTCGCACGCGTCCCGTTAACCGTTCTTTAACGATGCGATGGCGGGCAAGGCCGCTTTTTGCGACACCCGGGGGCGTGGGGTTGCGTAAGCGAGGCTGTCGATGTCGCCGGATGCATTCAACAATCTGTTTTCGCTGCTGATCGGCTTTGCGGTCGCCGGCGCGCTCACAAGCGGTTATCAGGCGATGCTGCGCCAGCCGGCGGGCTTCGGCCTGCTGCAGCAGGGGGTCGTGCCCCGGAGCTTCGCCGCGGTTCCGTTCCTGATGTTCGCCGCACCCTTCATCATCATGCGCAACACCCTGCTCGGTCCGCGCATCGAGCGCCGCCGCACGGAATTCGTGATGCTGGCGACCGTGCTCGCCGGCACCTGGAGCATGATGTCCGGCACCGTGCTGCTGATGGTGCTGCACGCGGTCGGCGTCGTCGCCTGAAAAACCATTGCCCTCTTGCGCCCGCGTTGCCATGAGTGCTTCGGCAACAGGAGACCGAGATGGCGATCTACGAGCTCGACGGGCAGCGCCCTGATCTTCCGCAGGATGGAAACTACTTCATCGCCGACACCGCGACGGTGATCGGCAAGGTTCGCTTGAAGCCGTCCGCCACCGTATGGTTCGGCGCGGTGCTGCGCGGCGACAACGAGTGGATCGAGATCGGCGAGGGCTCCAACGTGCAGGACGGCTCGACCTGCCACACCGACCCGGGATTCCCGCTCACCGTCGGCAAGAACTGCACGATCGGCCACAACGTCATCCTGCACGGCTGCACCATCGAGGACGGCGTGCTGATCGGCATGGGCGCGATCGTGATGAACGGCGCGCGGATCGGCCGCGGCTCGATCGTCGGCGCCGGCGCGATCGTGACCGAGGGCAAACAGTTTCCGGAGAATTCGCTGATCATCGGCGCGCCGGCCAAGGTGGCGCGCGCGCTCGATTCGGCGCAGGCGGCGGCGATGGAGCGGCCTGCGATGTTCTACGCGGCCAACGGCCCGCGCTACGCCAAGGGCCTCAAGAAGATCGGCTGACCGATCTGCATCGGGTCGCCGCTCATCCGCCTTCTGATTCGGTTGCTTCGATCGCGGATGCGAACCGCTCATGGCCGGCGGCCCAGAGCGCGTGCTCTTCACTGCCGTCCTGATAGGGGTTGGCCTCGGCGGGAATGTTCAGCCGCGCGGCGCGTTCGCCGAGTTCGAACGGATCGTTTGCCATCGGTCTTGTCCCTCAGTGTTTTCCGCGATGCTGGTCGGACGTCGCAGCGCTCTTGCGCAGCGCGTCCTTCAGATCGATCGGAATGCCGTGCTTTTTCAACAGATCGGCGAAGGCCTCGTCGGCCAGCTCCTGCAGCGTGGCCATGCGGTCGCGGCCGAGCTGCCTGAGCTTGTCGAACGTGTCCTCGTCGAACGCGATCAGCTTGCGCATGGTGCGATTTGTTCTCCCGCAATCACAAAGCGCCGCGCCGCCAATGGTTCCGCAGGGTGGGGGCGTCGCGCGGATGTGAAAGCTGCTTCCAGCGTTCGATCGACAAACCGCGACAGAAGCGAAGATCTGGCGTGGCGACGGACGGACCGGAATGACTGAGAGTTGCTTCGGAAAAGGATCGTCGCCTTGGCCACGCTGGCCTTCGCGGCGCTGGCAGCGCCCAAGGCATCGACGCCGATGGCTGGCGGTTGCAGCGCGTTCAAGCCTCTTGCTCATTCGCGTCTGCTATCAGTTCGATCTGTCGATGAGTTCTCGTCTGCTACCCGGCGCAGCTCAGCGGTCCCCACAAACAGGAAAACCTCCGGCGGGGCATCGCCGGAGGTTCCTGGAGGTTTACATGTTTCCTTTCGTTACAAGTTAGAACGTCCGCTGGACGCGGAGCGCGCCGGTCCAGGTATCTTGGTCCTTGAACTGGTAGACAGCGCTGGTCGGCTTGGTTGCGCCGGCGTTGACCGCGTTCGTCGTACCTTCGTAGTTCTGGTCGATGCGGGTGTAGATCACTTCGCCCGAGAACGTCAGGTTCTTGACCGGAGTCCACGCAGTGCGGGTGCCGATCTGCGCGATGTTGAAGTTCGGGGTGCCCGTGAAGTTCCCACCGATCGCGTTGCGGAGGCCGGTGGTGTAGAGGGCGCCGCCGGTGCCGCCGAAGTCGACCGACGAATAAGCGCCGAAGATCGAAGTCGACCACTGCGGAGTCCAGTTGTGGTTGAACGCGCCGCGGATGCCCCAGGCCTTGGTGGTCTCGATGCCGCCGCCGGTGGTGAACACGCCGTCGACCGCGGAACCGATCGCGATGGACTGGTACGCGCCGAGCGCGTTGTTGCCGAACATCGAGAAGTTGTTCGGGCTGGTGCCGCCGATCACGTAGCGGATCGCGCCGTCGGCATAGGTCGCATCGAGGTTGATGCTGTCGCCGGGGCCGGTCGGCAGGTTCTTGAGCGACAGCGCGGCGAGCACGGCGTAGCCCCACTTGTCGTCAGGATGGCCGGTGGTCTCGAGGGTCGGGTTGTAGTAGCTGGCGCGGATCTGATGCGCAGCCGCCGACACCTGGAACAGGCCCCAGGCCTGGTCGACGCGGATCTTGCCGACGATGTCAGGAACCTGCGTGCCGGCGATGTAGTTCACGCCCGGGCCGGCGCCCGAGAGCCAGCTCACTGGGGTGTTCTGGGTCGTGCCGCTCGCACCAAGGCCGGTGGTGTTGAAGACGCCGGAGACGCCCTGGGCCTGGCGATAGCTGGACTGATCTTCGAGGCTGACCGATCCGCTCACGCCGTTGCCGAATTCGGCGGTGTAGGCGACCTGGTTCACGCCGGTCGAGGTGTCGTCGCCGCCGAGCAGGTTCGAAGTGATGTTGCCCGGGGTGCCGTTCCACGGGGTCGAGAACTGCGACACCGCCTTACCGAAGGTGAAGCCGGCGAACTGCACGAAGGCGAAGTACACGCCGAGTTCGCCGCCCGCAACGGTCGAAGCCGAGCCACCGCTGGTCCAGGTGAACACCGAGTCGAAATAGGTGCGCACAACGCCGTATTCGGTGGCGGTGCGGGTGTCGATGTTGATGTCCTGACGCGACCGGAAGATGGTGTTGTTGGACAGGCGGTTGCCCTGGCCGGCATTGCCGTTCCAGGCCGGGGTCTCGGTCATGCCCGACGCGTTGAACGCGACTTCAGCGCGGGTGTAGCCGCCGAGCTTGATGCAGGTGTCGGTGCCGGGGACGTAGTAGAAGCCCGCGCCGTAGAGCGAGCAGATCTTGACGTATTCGACGGCCTTGGCCTTGAGCGGAAGGTCGGCGGCCTGTGCGGTCGTCGCCATCAACGCGGCCGTGCTGCCCAGCAACAGCCCCTTAACGAAATTCATTTGAAACCTCCAAGTTTGCCTTTTTGGGCAACGCCGTCGGCTTCAAGCATCGGCCGCACGGTATCACCCGCGAACCACCCTGGGAGAGCCCGCAGATCCTGCGTGGCCTCTCGTTGGGCAGGGATGACTTCGAGGTGCCCCCCTCCGTCCGTCAGAGACTCGATACATAACAAAGTTAGCTATTGAAAGGACCAAACAAAGATACCTATCTTCATTTGGGGAACCTGTGGTAAGCACGCAACACTGCGTCATGATTCCGTCATACTGAAGGATCAGGCATGGCGCGCTTTATTCAACCCGGTCGATCCCGAGTTCGGGAGATAATTTGCTGAATCTGAAACAGAATTGCGCGTGAGGCTTCTCCTCAGCGGCGGCGCCGAGGGCATGCCATCCAGCGCTGGGTCGAGAAAGTATTACTGTGGTTGTAAATTGCGCCGCGCTATGCCTCACCAAATTACATTCCGCCCATCGCTAACGAGGTGGATTCGAACGAATGGACAACTCAGGGAAACGTCGGGATCGGAGGCCTGCCGAATGCCGTACCGGCATAACGCTCAGAAGATCAAAGTGACCGCACTCGAGCCCGCGAAGGCGCCCGGCACTGCGGACTGTGACCTGTCGTATCAGGTGATCTGGGACTTCGTCTCGATCAGCAACAATCTCGAAGACATCCGTCGCGCCTGGGCGAAACTGTTCGGCATCAGCGGGTCGCAATGGCTGATCCTGATGGCGATCAGCGATCTCGACAAAGGCAATGGCGTGTCGGTTGGCGATGTGTCGGAAAAGATCCACGCGGTCTCGACCTTCGTGACGACGCAGACCAAGATCCTCGAGCGACTGGGGTTGATCAACCGCGTCACCTCGACCACCGACGCGCGCGTGGTGTTGATGTCGCTGTCGGAGACGGCGCGGCAAAAGATGACGGAGCTGATGCCGCGCTGGGAGGCGCTGCACGAATATATTTTCCGCGACTTCGACGCCGCGGCCATGAACGACGTCAAGGCCAAGCTCGAAATGCTGAAGCGCCGCACCAAGGTCGCGATGCAGCGCGTAGCGGAAGACAACTAAGCGCCGATCCCAAGACGGCCGCTCATTCAGCTTTCAGCGCACGCTCGTTTGTCTCGCCCCAAAAAAGTTGCGGCCAGCCTTGGGGGAGGCTGGCCGCGCACGATCCGATCTGGGACGGGGAGGGGTGGGGATTTGACCGGATCGTGTATTCCGAAATTCTCCTGTCGTGGTTCGATCGCTTGCTGTCGTCGCTTCAGCGCTGTTGCGCGCTGGCGGTAGCGACGGCCGGGCGGGAATCGCCGAGAGCAACCCATTCATTCGCTTCGGTTTGCGACTGACGCTTGACGAAGCGGTAGCCGGTCTCGGTCCAGGCGACGACATCCTCGTTCTGATTGTCGAGAACGAACTCGCCCTTGTCGGTCTTCACCGTCAGCACCGCGTGACCTTCGTTCTTCTTGTCGCGGACCACGGTGATCAGCAGAGCTTCGCGCGGCCATCCGGCGTCGATCAGCATCTTGCGCTTGAGCAGCACGTAGTCCTCGCAGTCGCCGGAGCCGTCGGTCGGCATCGACCATTTCTCGATCACGCCCCAGTGGTCCATGTCGGTCAGCGGCTTGACGTTGTCGTTGACCCAGCGATTGACCTTCAGTAGATCGCGCCAAGCGATCGGCGTCAGCACGATGTCGCGCGCCTGGTTTCGGCCGCCGCGGCATTCGCCGGGATTCTCGGCGCAGAATTCGATCCATCCGATCGGCGCACGCGTCGTATCGCCGATGCTGGCGTAGCGAACTTTCTCTCCCGCTTGTGCTGCCGCCGTCATCGTGACGATCGCCGCTGCGATGATCAGTCCCGTCCGAAATCCCCTGCTAACAAGCATTGTGGCCCCCGCTTTCTTGTTGGGACCATGATTTGCACAAACGCTTTGCAGGGCTGCTAAATCAAACAAGTAGAGTTGAGACGAATACTCGTAAAATTGTTCGGATGTTCGTTCTATACTTGAATCAAATACGCGTAAAATTTGACAAGACTGTAATTGATTCAAATTTGAGGGATTAGGCCGCAACGCGTTGCGGCCGCTGCGAATTCGGGTTCAACAATCGCGCGGATTAACCATCGCCGGCTCGGGCGCGTGCGTCGGCGCGCGGCTGAACAGACGCGCGGCAGGCCGATGCAGAGCTGTCAGGGGGCGGCCGCGGGGCCGCGAGCGTTCACCGCGCGGTAACGCTGTCTTCGAGGGTTTCTTCGAGCTGCTCGTGGACGAACTCCAGTGCGAAGCCGTCTTCGAGATATCGCACGACGCGCGCCTGGACGCGGCCGAGCGACACCTGCGAGTTCATCGGCGGCCGATGCTCGGCTGCGATCGCCGCACCGGAGCGCGACATGTCGATGATGCGGCAGGTCATCCGGCTGCCGTCCTGAAGGGTGAGCAGCGAAATCGGATTGCGCGGCACGATACGATCGTGGCGGCGGTCTTCCGGCAGGTTGAGGATGTCGCGGTTGGCGAGCCAGGTCAGTTGCGCGGCGAGCTTGTCGCGCTTGCGCGGCGTCGCGCCGACCGTCATCGCGAAGCCGTTGTCGATGATCCGGGTGATCTTTCCCTCGACGCGGCCGATGTGGTCGAGATAGGCGATGACGCGGTCGCCGACATTGCCGATCCCCGGCGCCAGCATCGCAAGACCGCCCGGCGACATGTTGATCACCTGGCAGGGAAACTCCCGCCGATCCGGCAGCATGTAGCGTCCCAGCAGGTGCAGCTTGACCCGCTGGAATCGCCGCCGCTCGGCCGTGGCCGGCTGGATGGTCTGCTTCTGCAAGTGCACGGGATTTCCGTTGCTCGGCCGGAACGCAATTTGGTAACCCTAGGATGGTCAGGGTTAACGCCTCGTTAGCATTCGAGGCTCAGCGCTGCGATCTGGGCGTATCGATCACCTCACGCAGTCGCCTCGCCAGATCGGCCTTGCGGTAGGGCTTGTTCAGGACCGGCAGGCCGCCGCCGCGGCTCCGCCCGGCGATGGTGTCGAGCGCGTAGCCCGACGTCAGCAGCACGTGCAGGCCGGGCCGCTTCAGCATCGCGGTCTCGGCGAGCTCCCATCCACTGATCCCGCCGGGCATCACGATATCGGTGAACAGCACGTCGATGTGGCCGTCGCCATCGAGCGTCTGCAGCGCGTCGGCGCCGTCGATCGCGGCGATGACGATGTAGCCGAGACTGCGCAGGCACATCACCGCATAGGAGCGGACGAACGGGTCATCCTCGACGATCAGCACGACTTCGCCGCGCGACGGCAGGTGCTCGGTCACGTCGGCGGTCTCGGCGCTTGCCGGCTGCCCGGTCGCGATCGCCGGCAGATAAAGCCGCACCGTGGTGCCGAGGCCGGGCTCGCTGTACACAGAAACGTGGCCGTTCGACTGCTTGACGAAGCCGTACACCATGCTGAGCCCGAGGCCCGAACCCTTGCCGACTTCCTTGGTCGTGTAGAACGGTTCGAACACATGCTCGAGCACCTCCCTCGGCATCCCCGAGCCGTTGTCGGTGACCGAGACCAGCACGTAGTCGCCCGGGCGAACGTCCTGGTTGACGACCTGGTACGAGGCATCGAGCGAGACGTTCGACGTGGTGATGCTGAGCCTGCCGCCGCCAAGCATCGCGTCCTGCGCGTTGAGCGCGAGATTGAGGATCGCGGATTCGAGCTGGGAGCGGTCGGCATAGGCGGTGCGCAGGCCGGGGTCGAGATCGGTGTCGATCACGATGTCTTCCCGCAGTGTCGGCCGCAGCAGCTTGTGCATCGAATCCACGAGTTCATTGCAATCGAGTTCGACGGGCTTCAGCGTCTGCCGTCGGCTGAAGGCGAGCAGGCGCTGCGTCAGTTCCGCGCCGCGCTGGCCGGCGCGGCTGATGTCCCGCGCGAGGCTACGCAGATCCTGCCGCGCCTTGAGCTGATCGCCGAGAAACTCGGCGTTGCCGACGATCACGGTCAGCAGATTGTTGAAGTCGTGCGCGATGCCGCCGGACAGCTGGCCGACCGTCTCCATCTTCTGCGCCTGGACCAACTGTTCCTCGGTCCGCTTGCGGTCGGTGAGGTCGTGGACCACCACGACGAATACCGACTCGCCGTCCTGCATGGTCTCGCCGATCGACAGATCCATCGGGAAAGTCCGGCCGTCGCGGCGCAGTCCGGTCATTTCGCGAACGCTGCCGATCCGGTCGTGTTCGCCGGCGTACGCCCCGTGGCGGAAGAATGAGTGCACTTCATCGGCGCTCGTCGCCGGCAGCAGCATCGAGATGTGTCGGCCGATCACGTCCTCGGCCTCGTAACCGAACAGCCGGTGGCAGGCGAGGTTGAAGGTTCGGATCCGGCCCAGCCGATCGCTCAGGATAACGCCGTCGACCACCGTCTCGATCAACGTGTGGATGCGCGCATCCGCCTCGCGGATCACTTGCTCGGCGCGGCGCTGTTCGGTGATGTCGGTGGCCACCTTGGCGTAGCCGATCAGCGCGCCGTTCTCGTCGCGCAGCGGTTCGAGCACCACATGGGCCCAGAACTGGCTGCCGTCCTTGCGCTGCCGCCAGCCGGTGGTTTCGAAGCGGCCGTTGTCGCGCGCGAGGTCGAGGTTCCGCGCCGGCTCGCCGCTTGCGCGTTGCTCTTCCGGGTAGAACTCGCTGAAATGCCGGCCGAGGATTTCAGCGGCGGTATATTGCTTGATCCGCTCGGCACCGCGGTTCCAGCTGCTGACGCAGCCGTGGATATCGAGCATGAAGATGGCATAGTCGGTGACGCCTTCGACCAATCGCCGGAAGCTGTGTTCGTCGACGTTGCGGTCGGCGCGCGGAAGAACATCCTCATCGCGTTTGCGCGCCAGCACGACGTGGAAATCCGCATCCCCGGTCGGGACGGGCGCCGTCGACAGCGCGATGGTGAAGGAGGCTCCATCCTTGCGCCGTGCCAGCGCCGAGGACCGGTGCGTGCTTCGGGAAAGCTCGCGCCAGTCTGGGATCAGCTTGGCGATTTCCTCGCCGAGCGCCTCGCGGGCCGTCCAACCGAACAGGTCTTCGCAGGCTTGATTGAACAGCACGATGCGTTGTTGAGGGTCGACCAGGAGAACACCGTCGGGTGCGGCTTTGATCAGCGCGCGAAGGATCGATGCCTCGGGGTTCTCGGAAATCATCGCTATCCGCTTTTGGGCCAAGCCTTCGCCCGCAATGCGGACGGTGCTCGATACGATTGGTACAGCAGATCGTGCAACATGTCCTGCGATGGGCTTTGGCGGGGCGACGTAGCAACGCAATCGTGATCGGTGCCAAGTCGCTCCATCCCAAGTCCTTCCCGGCCGACGCATCGCGCAGAACGCTGCATGAACGAATCGTCGCGCCGTCACAGCTTTTCGACACGCGCACGGAATGTCTGCCCGAATTGCGGAATACGAAGCGTAGTCCACGGTTGATCTTGCCGGTGGCCCCGTCAACGACCGTCGATTAGTTGGTAGTTGGAACAATCGCCGGTCCGGTTCAATTGTGAAAGGCGTGACGATGGCGTCGTCGGCGATCGACGAAAAAGTTCCCGCGAAACAGCCTCGAGTAATCGACTCTCACGGCAATCGACTTCGAATCCGAACCTGCAACCGGTGGAACCGATCGCCGGCGCCTCGATCGCGGCCCGGCTGTAGTCATCGCTGCTCCCGATCCGCGACAACCTGTCGCTCACCCCGGAGGAACTCGCCGGATGCTCGGTGTGCAGGAACAGTCCACTGGCGGCCATCGCCCTGCAGCAGGCGGGCGCGAGCGCGACTGTTCGGATATCCGGCAAATCCTTGATGCCGAAGGCGTCATACCGCGCTGTATTCACCGCGCCGATCTCGGTAGCGGCCGGCTCGACCCGGCCGGTGCAACCCGCATGGCCAAGAAATTCTTTGAACTTGAGCAAGATCAAAGCTGCCATTTTCACGTGCCTTATTGCACACTTCGGTCAGGAGAAATGCCCATGGCAAACATCGACGACAGCCTTGAATCCGCACGCCGCGATTCTGTCGTGCAGGTCGACGCCGAAGAGGAACTGCGTGTCCTCACCGCCCTGATCGGGTGTATCATGGTGGCCGAGGACACCGGCGGTCGTCACGATCGCCGCAGCCTGATGCCGCATTCGCGGCCGCCGCGGTTGATTTCCGACTTTGACAAGGCGGTCTGAGCCAGCGCCGCGCGTAGTGATACGAAGTAGACGTCCGACCGAACGGCACAATTATGTAACCAGGGCTCGCGTTCCTGATGAATCGCGCGGGATCGGGGAACTGGCCGTTGGCAGCAGGTAACCGCCCTGCGTCCCGGCCTTTGTCGGGACGGCTGCGATGCTGACGAGTCGCCAATCACCAAACGATCTTCTGGCTGCGCTGCCGTCGCAGGATTTTGATCTGTTGCGGCCGCATTTGCGCACGATGGAACTGAGCTTCGGCCAGCTGCTGGTCGAGGCCGGTGCGCCGTTCAAGCAGGTGATCTTCCCGCACGCGGGCATTGTGTCGACGCTGGCGCGGCTGCGGCGCGGCGAGACCGTCGAGGTCGGGGTGATCGGGCGTGACAGCGTCGTCGGCGCCGGCGCGGCGTTCTACGATGCGCTGGCCTCGACTGCGGCGATCGTTCGTTATCCCGGCGCTGCATCAGTGATCGATGCCGGCCATTTCCGCGCCGCGGTGGAACTCAGCCCCGCGCTACGCAACGCGCTGTTGCACGATCAATCGGTCCGCGTCGTGAGGGCGGAGCAGACCGCGGCGTGCAACGCGGCCCACGCCGCTGAAGCGCGGCTGTGTTGCCGTCTGCTGCAGTCCCGGGAGATGGCCGCGAGCGACTCCATGCTGTTGAGCCAGGAGCTGATGGCGCAGATGCTCGGGGTAAAGCGCAACACCATCTCGCTCATCGCGCACGGGCTTCAGCAGCAAGGATTGATCCGCTACAGCCGCGGTCGGATGTCGATCGTCGATGTCGAAGGACTCAATCGGCGTTCGTGCGAGTGCCACACCGCGGATCGTCTGACGGTCGCGCAAATGCCGGTCCGTCCGTGCCCGGCGCTGCTGGCGCAACGGCCGGCGCAGGAGTTCGGTCTGGCTCAGCGCAGTCCTTCGTAGACCATCAGCCCGCGCGCGACTTCCCATTTGCGCAACACCCGCGGCCGCAGGCGGCGGGACGGGCGGCCGAGCGTGCGCCAGGCCGTCAGCCGCAATTCGCCGAACTCGCCTGCGATCCTCGCGCCGAGCGGGGCCAGCAGGCCGGTCATGCTCAGCGGCGTATGGGCGCGCGCCGCAAACGGCAGCAGCAACAGTTCCAAATGAGCGATCGAGCCGTCGCCGGACGCGGTGGTGGCTCCCGCGACCAGCGGCAGCGCTTCCTCGGCGACGACGCCGAGAATGTCCTCGCACTCCTGTCGGCTGTCGGCGGCGAACAGGCCGGTCAGACTTTCACCCTTGAGATCGCGGCCGAGCAGGGCGCACAGCCGTGTTCCGGCGACGCGGAACGGATAGCCGGCGCTGGAATCGCATGACAGCACGAAGATGTCGCCGAGCAGCTCGCGGACTGCGCCGGGCTCGATCTCGCTGCGTTGGGGCGTCGGCGCGGCGCCGCGCTGTCGGTCCCAATAGGCAAAGAATGCGCGACTCGACGGATGCTTCATACGTGTCCCTGGCCCGCGCCGGGCGCGTCCGGGACAGTTCTGTCCCGTATCCGCGCAGCGCAGACCCCTGAATGGTTCTGCAGGAGGGCCGTTGCAGCGTCCATGCCGGAAGCCGGACGGGCTTCCGTTAACCCCTGTTTTGTCGCGTTAAGGTTAAATTAACTATGCGGTTTGCGGCCGCCGCTGCGGTGCCTAGAGTGGGTCCGTTCTCGGCGCGTAGGCCTTTTCCAGGCTCCTGCGCGATCTTTACGGGGTGGCTGCAAAACAGACCGGCGCGCGCGCGGATCATCGCGGCGGACAGCACCGGCAGGCTTGAAGGGGAGGGCTTCCAGGCCCTCCCTTTTTTGTGGGCGCAAGGGCTCCGCAGGGGACGGCCATCACCGGGCTCCGCTGGGCCTCGCCGGGGGCTCCGGCGGCCCGGCTTGCGCCGTTCAGCCAAGCCGCTTATGGGATCGGATCGCCTCCGGGGCCGTGCGCCGCGGTCGGGCCGCTCGCAGCAGGTCGTAAAACGTTGGATTCTTCCCCCGAAACGCAGCCGCTGCCACCGCCCCCGCCGGAGCCGCCGCGCGAACCGATCCTGAACCTTCCGGCCGCGCTCGCCGCCTATGTCGCGCTGCTGGCGGTGATCCATCTGCGCGTCCTGCTGCCGCCGGACATCGAATACTGGACCATCGAAGTGTTCGGCTTCATTCCGAAGCGCTACGACGCGACCCTGCTGGCGACGCCGTTCGCCGGGGGCAGCGGCGCCAAGGTCTGGAGTTTCGTGACCTATTCGCTGCTCCACGCCAATCTCAGCCACATCATCTTCAACGTGCTGTGGCTGCTGCCGTTCGGCAGCGCGGTGGCGCGGCGGTTCGGCGCGACACGGTTCTTCCTGTTCATGGCGGTCACCGCGATCGGCGGCGCGCTCGCGCATCTCGTCACCCACGAGCACGAGATCGCGCCGATGATCGGCGCTTCGGCCTCGGTGTCCGGCGCGATGGCGGCGGCGATCCGGTTTGCGTTTGCGCGCGGCAGTTTTCTGTCGCTGCGCAGCGGCGACGCCGACGCCGCGGCGCGGGTGCCGGCGCAGCCCTTGATCCGCGCGCTGCGCGATCCGCGCGTGCTCGCCTTCCTCGCGATCTGGTTCGGCATCAACATCATCTTCGGCGTCGGCTCGATCGCGGTCGGCAACGAAGGCGCGAGCGTCGCCTGGCAGGCGCATATCGGCGGCTTCTTCGCGGGCCTGCTGCTGTTCTCGTTGTTCGACCCGGTGCCGCGATCGGCGCAGACCTCCGCTCACAACTAATCACGCTGGTCTATTCTTCACGCTGCACTGCGGTGGTGATTGCTGCGGCGCCCGCAGCATGGCGCGGATTTGCCTTATTTCTCCGGTATTATTTGCGTCTCGACGGCGCCGTCGATCGAACTGCCGACTGCTGATCAAGTTACCAAACTGAGCCGCCTTCTGTGAAAGGCGCGCCATTCGGGAGGCGACCAATGACAGTGCGTGCAATTCTGGAATCCAAGGGCCGCTACATCTACAGCGTCGAGCCGGACGAGCGGCTGTCGGCCGCTGTGAAGACGTTGTCCGAGCGTCGTATCGGCGCGGTGCTGGTGATGCGCGGGACGCGGCTCGACGGCATCCTGTCGGAGCGCGACATCGTGAAAGTACTGGCGGATCGCGGCGCCGCTGCGCTGGACGACCCGGTCCATGCGGTGATGACCCGCGATGTCGTGAGTTGCGCGCAGAACGACACGGTCGGCGAGATCATGGAAGTGATGACGTCCCAAAAGTTCCGGCATTTGCCGGTGCTCGACGGCGACGACCGCGTCGTCGGCCTGATTTCGATCGGCGACATCGTGAAGTGGCGGCTGCGCGAATACGAGCACGAGCAACAGGCGCTGCACGACTACATCAAATCGGCCTGAGTCTCTCTCCGTCATTCCGGGGCGCGCCGACAGGCGCGAACCCGGAATCTCGAGCTTCAGAGGACCGCAAGATTCCGGGTTCGCGAGCTGCGCTCGCGCCCTGGAATGATTGCTCCGATCGCGTCGTAATCGATGACCGCGTTGACGGGCGGCGAAGGCTCACGTCTCGACCGGCACATCCGCCTTGGCCTGCGGCGCGACCTCCTCGATCGCCTCGCGGATCGAATCGATTGCGCGTTCGGCGGCGCGGGCGCCGTGCGCGATCATCTCGTCGGCGCGGTGGAAGTCGAACCAGCCGATCCGGCCGACCCGCGGCGAGATCAGCATGTCGGGCGGGTCGCCGGCGAGCCGCGCCCGGGTGATGCGGTCCTGCATGATGTTGAAAGCGTCGACCATCACCTTGGAAATGCCCGGCCGGGTTTCGCTGCCGAAGATCTCCTGCTTGACGAAGCGCTCCGGCGAGAAGAACCGGCCGAAGCCGCGCTTCGCCGCCGGCTCCGCGGCGGGTTCGATGACTTCCTCGATCGCGCCGTGCGAGAAGATCGTGGTGCCGTGGCCGAATACGTCGCTCGAGACGTTGGCGGCGATCACGATCTCGGCGCCGAGCGCGCGGGCGGCCGACACCGGCACCGGATTGACCAGCGCGCCGTCGACCAGCCAGCGATCGCCGATCAGCACCGGCGAGAAGATGCCGGGCAGGGCGTAGGACGCCCGCACCGCATCGACGATCCGGCCGTGCGTCAGCCAGATCTCGTGGCCGGTGCGCACCTCGGTGGCGACGCTGGCGAATTTCTGCTTGAGGTCCTGGATCAGGGTCTGGCCGAGCGTCGCCTCGAGCTGGGCGGCGAGCTTGCTGCCGCCGATCAGGCCCGAGCCGTTCAGGCGGATGTCGAGATAGCCGAGAATGTTGCGCGGCTGAAGCTGGCGCGCCCATTCTTCCAGCGTGTCGAGATGGCCCGCCACATAGGCGCCGCCGACCACCGCGCCGATCGAGGTGCCGACCACCACATCGGGCGTGATGCCGGCGCCGAGCAGCGTCCGCAAAATCCCGATATGGGCGAAGCCGCGCGCCGCGCCGCCGCCGAGCGCCAGCCCGATCACCGGCCGGCGGATGCTGTCGAGGCCGACCTTGCCCTGTGCTGGCGGGCTGCTCTGCCCACGACCGATCAAATTGTCCAGCACGGCTGCCTCCTCATTCTCTTCGCTCCTCGCACCAGCGAAGTCTGCGCGGTCTAACCCAACGGTCACCAAAGCGCGATGGCGCGATCCTGCCAGGGCGCTGCGGAACCATGAAGTCCTGTGGACGCCGGGACTAGGGGAAAATCGTGACATTGCAGCGAAAATCACCCCGCTACCGCCGCGGCGGCTAGCCGCTCCAGTGTGTCTCAGCCACAGGCTTGAATTCGCCTCGTTTTCAGTGAAAACCTGCAGCCATGATTTGCAGGGGCAAAACCGGCCGGGCGGGGCCACGGGGTAGGCTGGCGCTTGCCTGCGCGTCGGCCTGTCTGGCGCTGATTGCCACACAGCCCGCCTCGGCGCAGTTTTTCAGCGACCGGCCGCCGCCGATTCCGCCGGCCTCGGTGCCCGAGCCGCCGGCAGGCGGCGCGATCAGTCTGGCGCCCTCGTCGGGCGCCGCAGCGGCGCCGCCACTGCCTGCGCCGCTGACGCAACCTCCCGTCTCCGCGGTGACGCCGCCGGCGACCTCGCCATTGCCCCCGACGGCCGCCCCGCCGCAGGGCGTGCTGGCGCTGACCGCCCGTTACGGCAAGGACCTGCCGACGATCAGCAACGGTCTGGTGTGGCGGGTCTACGCCGACAAGCCGGACGACGGCGGCCAGATCAAGCTGGTCCGCGAGGATCACGGCGCGACGCCGAACATCGTGCTGCCGCCCGGCAATTATGTGGTGCATGTCGCGCATGGCCTGGTCAGCGCGGTACGCCCGGTGGCGCTGAGGGCCGAAACCGATCGCGAGGCGTTCGTGTTGCCGGCCGGCGGCCTGCGGATCGAAGGACGCGTCGGCGGCACGCGGATTCCGCAGAACCAGATTTCGTTCTCGATCTACAAGGGCAGTCAGTTCGAGAACACCCAGCGCGCGCCGTTGGTGCCGAACGCCGCCGCCGGCGATGTCGTGCTGGTTCCCGAGGGCACGTACTACATCGTCTCCAATTATGGCGACGCCAATTCGGTGGTGCGTTCCGACATCCGTGTCACGGCCGGCAAGCTGACCGACGTCGCCGTGACCCACCGCGCCGCCGTGATCACGCTGAAGCTGGTGTCCGATAAAGGCGGCGAAGCGCTCGCCAACACCGCGTGGTCGGTGCTGACGCCCGGCGGCGACGTCATCAAGGAATCGATCGGCGCGTTCCCGCGCGTCGTGCTGTCCGAAGGCGAATACCGCGCCATCGCCAAGAACGAAGGCAAGGTGTTCGAGCGCGGCTTCAACGTCGTCAACGGCGTCGACGGCGAAGTCGAAGTGATGGCGCGCTAGCGGTTCCGCCGATCGTCATAACGTCCAGCCCTCCGCAGACGACGCACCCACGCCGCGTAGGTATGGTGCTTGCGCGATCAGCGCCGGGATGATCGTGTCGTCTTGTTTGGAACCGCGACGTGTTCCCATGGCCGTCAAAGCAATTTGATAACCGATGTCGATCAGGCTTTCTGTCGCCCGAACAACGACGCAGGCGGCTGCGCTCGTCCCTTGCAACAAGGTTGTCAGGCTTATCTGACAACCTTCGGGTGCGATTACTATCGACATTCATTCTCTCGTGTGTTGATCTATGATTATCACCTTGTCGCCTTCGGCATCTACGGGTGACTGAGAACTCGGTCATGCTCCCGCCTGGTTCAACAGGGGAGATCTCTCATGCCGGACTTTATCCGTGATGAGAACCTGAAGCTTTATCGTGCTGCTCTGGCTCAGAGCACTGACGAAGAACAGCGCAGAGTATTGCTGGTCCTGCTTCGGCTCCTGGTCGTTGAACAGGCCGAAACTGCGAGCCGCCCCAAACAATTCGCGCCCGATCCTGATGAAGATTATTGACCTGTCATCGCCGCACGATCTCCCCCAAGGTGTGGTGATCAACGGTCCCCCGAGCGATGCGCCGCACGCTTGCTCGGGGGATCGCGCTTGTTAGTTCTATTTTGAAAGTGAGACCGATGGCTGGCCTGCGTTCTGCGATATTGCCCGGACAGTTCCATCTGCTGAGCAGGGCTTTCGAACACGCCATCAAGGGACTGTCGAACGCCGAGGGCATTCCGGCCATCAAGGCATGTCTGGCGGACAAGGTGCTTGTGCTTGTTGCGTCCGGGGAGAGCGACCACGTCAGGCTTGGCGATGTCGCTCTTGTTACGATGCGCGAGTGTCTGCGCGATTGCATCGGGTGCCGACAGGGCCATGGTGGGCGCGATGCTCTTGCAAACTGACGATGATTGCGCGTGTCACGAGACGCAAATCGGTCTGCTTTCGCGCGCGGCGGGGGTTCGGTCGAACCAGCGCTGCTACAGCAAGGGCGAACGAATCTACGCAAGGGACGAGCCTGCGCATCACGTTTACGCGGTCGTTCAAGGCGCAGTTCGAGCGACCCACTATCTCTCCGATGGGCGCCGGCATTTGAGCGCGTTTCATCTGCCGGGCGAAATCTTCGGTCTGTACACCCGCGAGGTCCGCAGTCTGGAGGCCGAAGCGGTCGTCAAGACGACCACGCTGGCGGTGCGGCGCGATGATCTCGAACGCGCAGCCAGCAGCGATCCGAAACTCGCCTGGAGGCTTTGCAACATCGTGGCGGACGATTTGCGAAGCGCGCAAGACCACCTGATGCTGTTGGGCAGGAAGTCTGCGTCGGAGCGGGTCGCCGCGTTCCTGCTCGAGATGGATCGCCGCCTCGCGACTGACGGCATCATGAGCCTCCCGATGTGCGGAATGGATATCGCCGATTACCTGGGCCTCAGCAACGAGACGGTCTCGCGTTGCCTGACGAAACTGCAGGAGTTGCGCATCATCGACCTGACCAAAGGTCGAACGGTCACATTTCTTGATCGCGCCGGTCTGCGCGAGATCGACACCTCCTGATGCATTGACGCGCGCCGGCGCCCGAACTGCGCTCTGGTAACTGCTGCTCACAGTCACCATATCTTTCAGATCGCCGCACAGGAGCTTCCCGGGCAACGGTGACTGAGAGACGCGACCGCGCTCCCGCCCTGCGAGGGAGAAGCGCTGTGCGTGCGATCATCGAAACCATTCACGATCTGCAAGGCCTGGATCGTCGCTCGGCCGGCCAGGTGACGGTTTGACGGATCCGCGGCGCTCGAATCCTCTCGGAACGGACTCCTGCGTGTGCGGCCATGCCGTCGTCGCACCCAGCCGCTCCAACTATTCGGCGACCGCGGTGGTCAATGAATGGCATTGCGCCGCCTGCGGCCGGTCCTGGAAGACCTACGCCGACAGCGTCGAACCCGAAGGATCGATCCCGTGAACCGAACGCGCGCCGAGTGGCGGTGATTCGATCAGAACCGGAAAAGCTCTTGAGTAGGATGACTTATCTTCGAATCGTCATCCTGCTCCGGGTTCTTGTTTGAGCATGATCTTTTCCGAAAACCGGTGTCCACTTTTCGGGATCATGCACTAAACCGGCGTCGGCGCCGCCTGCGACGCCAATGGTACGTCCAGTTCATAGGCAAAGCCGGCGGGATCGTAACGGACCTCCACTGTGCCGTTCAATTGCCTGCCCAGCGTTTCGATCAGGCGCGTGCCGAAGCCACGGCGCTCGGGAAACTGCACCGGCGGTCCGTCATGTTCGGTCCAGCTCAAATGCAGCCGCCGCGTCGCCGGGTCCAGTGACCAGACGATATCGACCCGGCCGCCCGGGACCGACAGCGCTCCGTATTTCGTCGTGTTGGTGCAAAGCTCGTTGATCGTCATCGCGATCGCGATGACTTCGCCCGCCGCCAGCCGGACGTCCGGGCCCGTGACCGCGATCGTGGATGTGCCGGGATCGTCGAACGCCTTGATCGCGCCGCGCACGATCTGTCCGAGGTCCGCGCTGGCCCATCGTTCCTGCAACAGCAGATCGTGAGCCTTGCCGAGCGCGATCAACCGGCCTTCGATCGCCAGCCGCGCATGTTCAGCATCCTTGACGCCGCGCAGGCTCTGCGAGGTGATAGCGATCACGGTGGCGAGCATGTTCTTGATGCGGTGATGCAGTTCTTCGAGGATCAGTTTCTGCAACTGGTCCGCGGTCTCGCGCCCCTTTGCATCGATCAGGGCCTGAGAATAAAGATCCCACGCGTCGATCTTGGCCTGAGACAGCAGTAATCGGAGACTATTGTTCTCCGCGACCAGCAGATCGTCAGGGTCTGCCGGGTGAGGAGAGCGGCGAATGATTTCGCCTGATCCATCAATCTGCGACATGGCTGATTCTACCCCCTGCCGACCGCAAAAAGCAAACGATATCGATATGTAGCGCGGCGTCGTGGGGGGCTAACGCGGGCATATATCTGGCAGTTACCTGGAGGCATCGCCTGTCACAGTCACTAAGGCGAACTAACCATCAGGCGACATAAAAATATCATAATCAGCCGTTTTCCTGCCGAGCGTTGCTGCGTTTACATCGTCTTAACGCGGAACACGTGGACTGCGGCCGAGAGTCGATTGGGCGCGGAGACGCGACACGTGACGGCCGTAAGAACGAATTCCGAGACGCTGACGACTCAACTCGCCGCCGACCTCGCTATTTTGCAGCGGAAATGGCAAGCGGCAGTCCAGCCTGGACAGACGTTGCCGAGCTATGAAGAGGTGATGCTCGGCAGCCTCGGCCGGCTCGCCGATCACATGGTGCTGCTTCAGCTTTCGGGCGGAGAGCCGGGTGTGTCGCGCACCGGCCGCTACGTTCAGCAATGGCTGGGCGACGAGCGCTGGGACATCTCACTCGACGCGCTGCCGCCGGATTGCGCCACGGCGCTGATGCAGGCGGCGTCGGGCGCGCAGCAGAATCTGCGGCCCTATCTCGGCACGGCGCATTTCGTGCGCGACGGCATCGTCCAGAAATACGTGCTGCTGGCGCTGCCGACATCGTCGCGCTGGGGCGGCACGCTGATCGGCGTCTATGTCAACGAGGACGGCTTCCGCTACAATCTGCTCGACGCGATCTTCTCCTCGACCGACGACGGCATCGTTTCGCTGACCGCGATCCGCGACGCGGATGATCGGCCGTTCGATTTCCAGATCGTGCATCTCAACGACGGCGCTTCGGCATTGCTGCGGCAGCCGGTGGAGATGCTGCAATGGAGCCGGCTGTCCGCCGGCCGGCATATGCTGTGCGAGCCGGCCGTGGTCGCGCGATTGCTCGCGCTGATCGACAAAGGCGGCCAGGACACCATCGCGATCGACAGCGACGACCGCAATCTCAGCCTCGGCGCCACCGCCTTCGGCGACATCGTCTCGCTGACGATCTCCGACATCACGTCGCTGAAGAAGCGCGAGGAATCCTTTCGTCTGTTGTTCGACGGCAATCCGATGCCGATGTGGGTGTTCGACGCGACGACCACCGAATTCCTCAGCGTCAACGACGCCGCCGTGCAGCACTACGGCTACGACCGCGACGCCTTTCTGCGGATGACGCTGCGCGAAATCTGGCCGCGCGACGAATGGGCCTCGCACAGCCATGCGCTGCTGCACGTCGGCGATAGCTACCAGTCCGGCGGCAACTGGCGCCACATCAAGGCCGACGGCAGTGAGATCCAGGTGCTGACCTTCGGCCGCCGCGTGGTGTTCGACGGCCGCGACGGATTTCTCGTCGTGGTGGTCGATATCACCGAGCGCCGCAAGGCCGAGGCCAAGATCGCCCATATGGCGCATCACGACGGTCTGACCAATCTGCCGAACCGCGCCTTGTATTAGGAGCGGCTGCAGCAGGCGCTGGAGCAGGGGCGGGCCGGCGGCGCCAGGGTCGCGGTGCTGTGCATCGACCTCGATCTGTTCAAGAACGTCAACGACTCGTTCGGCCATCCGATGGGCGATCGGCTGCTGCGCTGCGTCGCCGAGCGGCTGCGGGCGCAGGTCGGCGGACAGGATCTGGTGGCGCGGTTCGGCGGCGACGAGTTCGCGATCGTGCTGGCGCAGGTCACGTCGCCGAACGAGGCCAGCGACTTCGCCGCGCGGCTGATCGAGATCGTCAGCGCGCCCTACGACATGGACGGCCTCGAAGTGGTGATCGGCGCCTCGATCGGGATCGCGCTGGCGCCGGGCGACGGCGAGGATTGCGACGCCCTACTGCGCAACGCCGACATGGCGCTGTATCGCGCCAAGGCGCATGGCGGCGGCTGCCATCATTTCTTCGAGAAGGAGATGGACCGCCAGGCGCAGATCCGCCGCGACATGGAGCTCGATATGCGCCACGCCTTCGCGCGCGGCGAGTTCGAACTGCACTATCAGCCGCTGATCGATCTGGCAGAAGATCGCATCAGTGGCTTCGAATCGCTGCTGCGCTGGCGCCATATCGAACGCGGGATGATCTCGCCGGCGGATTTCATTCCGATCGCCGAGGATATCGGGCTGATCGTCGGCCTCGGCGAATGGGTGCTGCGGCAGGCCTGCATCGAGGCGGCGCGATGGCCGGACGACATCAAGCTCGCGGTCAATCTGTCGCCGGTGCAATTCCGCAGCCGCAATCTGGTGCAGGTGGTGATCTCGGCGCTGGCGCAATCCGGGCTGTCGCCGCGCCGGCTCGAACTGGAAATCACCGAATCGCTGTTTCTCGCCGACAGCGAGGCCAATCTCGCGACCTTGCACCAGCTCCGCAGTCTCGGCGTCCGGATTTCGATGGACGATTTCGGCACCGGCTATTCCAGCCTGAGTTACTTGCGCAGTTTCCCGTTCGACAAGATCAAGATCGACCGCTCCTTCGTCACGGATCTCACCGAGCGGCCGGATTGCCTCGCGATCGTGCGCGCGATCGCCGGCCTCGGCCGCAGCCTGAACATCACCACGCTCGCCGAAGGCGTCGAAACCATCGACCAGCTTCAAGCGCTGCGCGGCGAAGGCTGCCACGAAGTGCAGGGCTTCCTGTTCAGCCCGGCGCGCCCGGCATGCGAGATCGACGGCCTGCTGAGGAAGTTCGGCCGCCGGGCGTCGCAGGCGGCGTGAGCCTCAGAACCTCGTCACGATCTCCGCCAGCGTCGGCCGCGGGCGGTCTTCGTTGGCTCGGGTCGGTGTGCCGATATGGATGAAGCCGGCGAGCTGTTCACCATCCTTCAGTCCGAGACCGGTCAGCACGTCGCGGTCATAGGCGATCCAGCCGGTCAGCCAGTTGGCGCCGTAGCCGAGTGCGGTGGCGGCGGTGACGATGTTGAGGCAGGCGGCGCCGGCCGACAATTCCTGCTCCCAGGCCGGCACCTTCGGATGCGGCTTCGGCGCGCTCACCACCGCGATCACCAAAGGCGCTTCGGTGAGGCGGGCGCGCTCGGCTGCGATCTCCTCGGGCGTGGCCTCCGGCTTGTTGCGCGCAAACACCTCGCCGATCACCTCGCCGGCGCGCGCGCCGGCGTCGCCCTCGAACACGATGAACCGCCACGGCGCGATCTTGCCGTGATCCGGCACCCGCGCGCCGACGGTGAGGATGGTGTCCAGCTCCTCGGGCGAGGGACCGGGCCCGCTCATCTCACGCGGCTTCACCGAACGGCGGGTCTTCAGAAAATCGATGGGATCGGGCATGTTTCCAGCTCTTTCACGTCAGGGCAGGCGGCCTCCTAGCACATCGCTGCGCCGATGGCGTTCACTTTCGGCTTGGTCCCAAAATGGGACCATGCTAGGATGGTCGGGTGAGGGTGATAGCGCTCAGCACGATCAAGGCATTCCTTTCGCGCACCGGCGTCGATGATGCGCGCGAACCGCTGATGGCCTGGTTCAGGCATGTCCGGTCGGCGGATTGGGGCAAGCCCGCGGACTTGAAGCGGGATATCCGAACCGTCAGTATCCTGAAAGACGGGCGCGCGGTGTTCAACATCGCCGGCAACAAATATCGGATCGTGGTCTGGATCAACTATCCCTATCGCGTCGTCTATATCCGCTTCGTCGGAACGCATCGCGACTATGATGCGATCGACGCACAGATCGTTTGAGGATCGTCATGGATGTGCTTCCGATCAAATCACAGCGCGACTATCGCCGGGTTCTCAAGGAGATCGAGACGCTGATGGGTGCACGGCGCAACACCTCGGAGGGCGACCGGCTCGACGTGCTGGTCACGCTGGTCGAGGCGTGGGAGCGTAAGCACTATCCGTTCGATCTGCCCGATGCGGTCGAGGCGATCCGCTATCACATGGAGCAGAGCGGTCTCGAGCCGCGCGACCTGATTCCGTATATTGGCAGCCGCAATCGTGTCCACGAAGTGCTCAACCGCAAACGCGGCCTGACGCTGCCGATGATCCGCAAACTGCATCAGGGGCTCGGCATTCCGGCCGAGTCCCTGATCAAGGGCGCAAGCGAGGCGGCGTGACGCCTCGCGTCTGGCTCAACCCTGCGCCCGCATCCGCTTGACGTCCGGCGGCGTCGCCTCGTCGACCAACGCTGCGATCGCGTCCGCGGTCGCCATCACGGTCTGGCCGTCGCTGCCGAGCCGGCGGACCGAGACCGAATGGGTCTCGGCTTCCTTCTTGCCGACCACCAGCAACGCCGGGACCTTGGCCAGCGAATGCTCGCGCACCTTGAGGTTGATCTTCTCGTTGCGGAGGTCGATGTCGACGCGCAGGCCCGCGCGGCGCGCCGCGGCGACCACCTTCTTGGCGTATTCGTCGCCTTCCGAGGTAATCGTCGCGACCACCAGCTGCACCGGCGCCAGCCACAGCGGGAAGTTGCCGGCGAAGTGCTCGATCAGGATGCCGATGAAGCGCTCCATCGAGCCGCAGATCGCGCGATGCACCATCACCGGGGCCTTCTTGGCGCCGTCGGCGTCGATGTAGAACGCGCCGAACCGCTCCGGCAGATTGAAGTCGACCTGGGTGGTGCCGCATTGCCAGTCGCGGCCGATCGCGTCGCGCAGCACGTATTCGAACTTCGGCCCGTAGAACGCGCCTTCGCCCGGATTGATCTCGGTCTTGATTCGGTTATCGCCCTGCGCCTTGATCTCCGACAGCACAGTGGCCATCACCCGCTCGGCGTGATCCCACATCTCGTCGGTGCCGACACGCTTGTCGGGCCGGGTCGACAGCTTCACGGTGAGTTCGCCGTCGAAGCCGAAGTCGGAATAGGTCGACAGGATCAGGTCGTTGATCTTGAGACATTCCTCGGCGAGCTGCGCCTCGGTGCAGAACACATGGGCGTCGTCCTGCGTGAAGCCGCGCACGCGCATCAGGCCGTGCATCGCGCCGGACGGCTCGTAGCGATGCACGATGCCGAATTCGGCCATCCGCAGCGGCAAATCGCGATAGCTCTTGAGGCCGTGCTTGAAGATCTGCACATGGCCCGGGCAGTTCATCGGCTTCAGCGCGAACCAGCGCTTGTCCTCGGCGTTCTCGCCGGCCGACTGCGCCGCGAACATGTTCTCGCGGTACCAATCCCAATGGCCCGAAGTCTCCCAAAGCACCTTGTCGAGAATCTGCGGCGCGTTGACCTCGTCGTAATTGCCCGCCAGCCGGCGGCGCATATAGGCGACCAGCGACTGGAATACGCTCCAGCCCTTGGCGTGCCAGAACACCACGCCCGGTCCTTCCTCCTGGAAGTGGAACAGGTCGAGTTCGCGGCCGAGCCGGCGGTGATCGCGCTTCTCGGCTTCCTCGATCTGCTTCAGATAAGCGTCGAGGTCTTCCTGCTTGGCGAAGGCGGTGCCGTAGATCCGGGTCAGCATCGGATTGTTGCTGTCGCCGCGCCAATACGCGCCGGCGACCTTCATCAGCTTGAAGGCCGAGCCGATCTTGCCGGTCGAGGTCATGTGCGGGCCGCGGCACAGATCGAACCAGTCGCCCTGTTTGTAGATCTTGATCGACTGGTCGGCGGGGATCGCGTCGACCAGCTCGACCTTGAACATCTCGCCATTGTCGGCGAACACCTGCTTGGTCTGGTCGCGGGTCCAGACTTCCTTGGTGAAGGGTTTGTCGCGCGCGATGATCTCGCGCATCTTCTTCTCGATCGCCGCGAAGTCTTCGGGCGTGAACGGCTCGTTGCGGAAGAAGTCGTAATAGAACCCGTTCTCGATGGTCGGGCCGATCGTCACCTGGGTGCCCGGCCACAGCGCCTGCACGGCTTCGGCGAGCACATGCGCGCAATCGTGGCGGATCAATTCCAGCGCGCGGGAATCGTCGCGCGCGACGAAATCGATCGCGGCGTTGTCGTCGATCGGATCGGCGAGGTCGGTCAGCACGCCGTTCAGCGCCATCACCACGGTGCGCTTGGCCAGCGACGGCGAGATCCCCTTGGCGATCTCGAGCCCGGTGGTGCCGCGCGGATAATCGCGGGTCTTGCCGTCCGGGAAGGTGACGGTGATCTGTTCGGCGTTCACCGCCGGCTTGAGATTGGAGAGGGTGTATTGAAAGCCGGAGCCGGCGGGCAGGTTCTTGTCGGCGGGGGTCTTGTCGGTCATGTCGTTCTCCTCTGGCTCACTCCTGCACACGAGCGCAGGTAAGCGGACGAGCGATATAGCAGCCGATTCCGGCGATGCAAGAAAGGCGAGGCGGATTCCCGCCCTCCGCCCCGGCAAATCCGGAGGCGGGCGGCCGTCGCCGAAAGTTAATGCACTTGCATCGAGTTCCTGCTAGCCTCTCGCGGTGTCCCGCTCGTTCGCGCCCACCGCCCTCATGCTCGGCAATTTCGTCACCGGAACCTCGGTTCTGGCGCCGGCCGGGATGCTCGGCGAATTGTCCGCCGATCTCGGCGTCACCATCGCTGAGGCGGGGTTGTTGATCACCTTCGGCGCGGTGGTGCTGTGCATCGGCTCGCCGCTGACGGCATGGCTGACCAGCCGGATCGAGCGCCGCCTGCTGCTCACCGCGACGCTGCTGGTGATGACGCTGGCGAATTTCGCCTCGGCGCTCGCGCCGGGCTATGCCGCGCTGTTGATCATCCGCCTGATCAGCCTGTCGGTCGGCTCGCTCTACACCCCGCAATCGGCCGGGGCCGTCGCGCTGATCACGCCGCCGGAGCGGCGCGGCGGCGCCATGACCTATGTGTTCCTGGGCTGGTCGCTGGCTGTGGCGTTCGGCGTGCCGCTGGTCACCTATGTCGCCAGCCATTACGGCTGGCGCGCCGCTTTTGTCGTGCTGGGCGCGCTCGGCTGCCTCAGCGTCGTGCTGCTGGCGCTGCGGCTCCCCGGCGGCCTGAAGGCGGCGCCGGTCGACCTGCGGACCTGGGTCGCGGTCGGCCGCAGCCGTCCGATCCTGACGCTGCTCGGTATCACCGCGCTGCACACGTCCGGCCAGTTCGTGGTCTTCACCTATATCGGCCCGCTGCTGCTGGGGCTCACCGGCGCCGGGGCGGCGCAGATCGGGCTGGCCTTCGCGCTGTATGGCGTTGGAGGTTTCGTCGGCAACATGATCGCAAGCCGCATCGTCGACGGCTGGGGCGCGTTCAACACATCGGTGCTGTTCGTGTCGCTGATGCTGACCGGAATCACGCTGTGGTCGGTCGGCGCCGGCATCTACGCCGTGATGGCGCTCGGCGTGGCGATCTGGGGGCTCGGTTTCGCTGCGACCAATTCGATGCAGCAGGTGCGGCTCGTGGCCGCGGATCCGTCGCTCGCCGGCGCCACGATGTCGCTCAATACGTCGGTGCTCTATGTCGGCCAGGCCATCGGCTCGGCGATCGGCGGCGCATTGTTCGCGGCGGGTCTGCCGCGCGTCGCCGGCTTCGCCGCAATGGCGCTGATCGCGCTGGCGCTCGCCGCGGTGCTGCTCGCAACGCGCGAGCGAAAAGGGTAGGGCGTTTTGCTGGCTTGTGCGCCGACCGCGCGTCGGCGCCGTCGAATCAGCCGCGTGTCGCGGCGGATCGGCCGCGGTCGGTGATCTGATAGAAGGCCGATTTGGTTTCCAGCGGGGGCGAGCGCTTCAGCCAGCCCAGCACCACCAGATCCTCGTATTTGCGCTGTTCGCGCGGGCTGAAGACTTGCTTGCGTCCGCCGGCGTCGCGGATTTCCCGAATCAATCTGAAGTCGTCAGGCACGGCCATTCTCAACTCCAGACAGGATTAATTACGGACGGGCTCAGCTCCAGGCAGCTCAATCGAGGTCGTTCAGTTCAGTCAGTTCAATTTCACGCAGGTTCAATTTCAGGCAGGTTCAATTTCAGGAAGGCTCGAGCGAGGCAGGCTCAGCTCCAGGATGTCTGAAAACGCGTCGCTTTCGCCCGATCAGGCCTTCTTGCGCGATTTTTTCTTGGCCGGGGGGGGGCGTTCTCCGCCGCGGTCTGCGCGTCGCTCTCGGCCTGCGCCTGCTTGGCGAGCCGGAGCGCCCGGAGGCGCTCCATGTTCTTGCGCACGTTGACCGCTTCCGTCTGGAACTGGGCCATCGTGCGCGCGCCTTCTTCGCTGGCGAGCTGCTTCTTGCGCGCCCGGTCGAGGCTTGCGGGGGATCGCTCTACGACGCTCTTCTCGACCATCTTGAGATCCTCCTTGAACACACGGCGACGCCCGCTCAATCGAAACCGATCGAGCGGGTCACACCTTCCGTTTCAGTACATCCGTGAAACGAAGATGGCTGGTTAAACCAGCTCGAGATTCTCCGCGCTCGTCTTACCGCGCATCTTGTCGGTCTTGAGCTCGAAATTCACCTTCTGGCCTTCCGCGAGGCCCGAAAGCCCGGCGCGCTCAACGGCGCTGATGTGAACGAACACATCGTTGCCACCGTCGTTCGGCGCGATAAAGCCGAAGCCCTTTTGTCCATTGAACCACTTCACGGTTCCTGTCGGCATCTTGTCTTCTCCAAAGCATATAGACGCGTGACGATCACACGTCGTCGTTCAACTAATCGATGTCTTTGGGAAGGAGCCCGCAGGCGCGTTCAGAAAGTCACAGCGGCTAATCGAATTTAAGGACCTTAACCGAAACAGCCGGCAAACACAAGCGGCGTATCTGTCGCGGCTGTTTTGCAGCCTCGACGCTGCGCATCATTGGATGGCAATGCGGCGTCCCTGAGGTCAGTGTGTTTGCATCACCGCGTGATCCTCGGCCTCCATCGGTGATGAGACCGCTTCGCGCGCTCCCGCCCAGTTTCGGTATGGGATTAGTTGATGAGTGAGAAATGCGCGGAGTTCGACGTCAAGATCGCTCACGACCTGCAATTTCTTTTCGATGTCAGCGATCAGTTCGCAGAACATTGCATCCTGCTGCTGATCGGCGATCTGCAATCCGAGAGAGCGGAACTACCGGATACTGACTCGACCGCGAGCGGTTGACGCATCACGGTTCCGCCGGCCGCAACGCTGGCGTCGGACGGAACCAATCGTCATCCCCTGCTTTTCCGCTCACCACCGAAAGCAGGAGACCCCGAGATGCCCGTGAGCCCCGTCCGTTACGCGCCCGATGTCGAGCAGGTGCAGCCGGACGAAACCGAGACGATCCGCGGACTGCGTCGAACCTTCAACCACATCCTCGAGACCACCGCGAGTGATTACGGCCACGCGGTGCGCTCGGTTCACGCCAAGTCGCACGGCATTCTCGAAGGCAAGCTGCTGATCGACGATCATCTTCCGTCCGAACTGGCGCAGGGCATGTTCGCCAAGCCTGGCGAGCACAAGGTCTACATGCGGCTGTCGACCAATGCCGGCGACATCCTGCCCGACGCCATCTCGCTGCCGCGCGGACTTGCTCTGAAGGTGCTCGATGTCGAAGGTCCGCGGTTGCCGGGCGCGGAGGGCGCGACGCAGGACTTCGTCATGGTCAACGGCCCGGTGTTCCTGGTCAAGACAGCCAGCCAGTTTCACGCCAGCCTGAAGCTGCTCGCCAGAACCACCGACCGGATGGAAGGCGCCAAGGTCGCGTTGTCGGCGGCGCTACGCGGCGTCAACACCGCGTTGGAGGCGGTCGGCATCGAGAGCTCGACGATCCAGGCGCTCGGCGGAGCGCCGAACATCGATCCGCTCGGCGAGACCTACTACAGTGTGACGCCGTTCCGCTATGGCGACTACATCGCCAAATTCAGCCTCGCGCCGGTCGCGACAGCGCTTCGCGCGCTGACCGGCAACGCGATCGACGCAACTGATCGGCCGAACGCGATCCGCGAAACGGTGCAGAAGGAAATGGGTGTGATCGACGGCGTGTGGGAGTTGCGGGTGCAGCTCTGCCGCGATCTCGACAAGCAGCCGATCGAGGACGCCACCGCGCTATGGGACGAAGCGGACGCGCCGTTCCAGCGCGTCGGCCTGGTGATGATTCCGCATCAGGACAGCTGGGCGAAAGAGCGGGTTCAGGCGGTGGACGAGGCGATGCGGTTCAGCGTCTGGACCGGGCTTGCGGCGCACCAGCCGCTCGGCAACATCAACCGCGCCCGCCGCGACGCCTACCGCCATTCCGCGGATTTTCGTGCCCGCTTCAACCGCTGCCCGATCCACGAGCCGGCGTGAGGCGAGGGCGGCGCGGCGCGCGCCGCCGCTCCGGAACGTTATCTTTACGGGTCATTCGTTACACCCGTTGCGCGCGCAGCGCCGTCGTGCAGGCGCGGCGCGCGGTCTGATACATCCTCGGTGGCCGATGAAGACAGGGCTGGTTCGGATTGCGGTCGGGGTGGCGGCGGCGGCAGCGTTGGCGTGGTCGCCCGCCGTGGCGCAACAACAGGGGCCGGTGCAGGTCGTTTCCGGAGTGTCCTACGATTACATCGATCGCTGGGACGTCGATCGGCTCAACAAGATCCTGACCACCGACACCCCGCAATTCGCCGGCATTCCGGTCAGCTACACGCCGGCGACCAACGCGGTGCGTCTGTATCGCGTGACCTATTCCTCGGTTGTCCCGGAGCGTGGCAACAGGCCGATCAGCGCCACCGGGCTGATCGCCGTGCCAGAACTCGATGGCGCGTCGTTTCCGATGGTGTCGTACCAGCACGGCACGGTGTACGACAAACAGGAGGTGCCGTCGTTCCCGGACAAATCGCCCGAAACCGCGCTGATGATCGCGCAATTCGCGGGGCAGGGTCGCATCCTGATCGGCGCTGATTACTTCGGCATGGGCCATTCGACCGAGCCGGAAGGCTACATGGTCAAGCAGAGCCATCAGCAGGCGACCCACGACATGCTGTCGGCGAGCCGCGCGGTGCTCGAACACATGAAACTGAGTGCGACGAAGCTGTTTCTCGCGGGCTGGTCGCAGGGCGGCTTCGTCACTATGGCGTTTCTCGAAAGGCTGGAGAACGCGGGCGTGCCGGTCGCGGCCGCCGCGACGGCGAGCGCGCCGGTCGATGTTTTCGTCGCGTTGAACGGCTTCCTGAGCTTCCCGCGCAAGAACGATGCGAGCTGGGTGACGACACTGTTCATCCTGTCGTCGTTTTCGTTCGAGAATTACTACGGCGTCCCCGGATTGGCGCGCGCGCTGATCACCGAAGAGGCCTTCGAGATTTCCCGCAAGGCCTATCAGCGCCAGCCCTACGATGCCGCCGATATCCCCACCGATCTGCGCAAGCTGATCCGCGCCGAGTATTTCGATCCGCAGTTTTTCGCAGCGTCGGCCTATGGCCGGCTGGTCGCGGCCACCACGGCCTATCGCTGGATCGTCAAGACGCCGGTCCGCAATTACTACGGCGAAAGCGACGAGGTCATCAGCGTCCGCCTCGGCCGGTTGGCGATGACCTATCAGCGTGCGATCGGCCGCGGTAATCAGCAGGTCGAGGCGGTGTCGACCGGACCGACTACGCATCGCGGCACCTTCGCCACCGCCGTTCCGCAATGGAAAACCTGGTTCGACGGGCTGTAAGCGCGCGCGTCCTGTCGCAGCGTGACGCATCTTCGAATCGTCCTCCGGTCATCACGCGCCCGCGCAAGGCGCGTGCTTTTTCGTGGCTGTAATTTGAGCCAGCGTCGTGTGGCGGGTTTTCCGTGGCGGCAGTTTCGGTCATCTCGACGTCTGCCGCATGGCCGAACTCTGGCGCGACGTGTTCGAGGGCGTCGCCCAGCTCGCGCGCGATCCGGCGTTGGGACAGCCCGAGATCCTGGTGGTCGGCGACCACGGCCCGCCATTGTGGTCGAAGCGCGGCCGCGCCCAATTCGAACCCGGTAAGGTCGCGTGGTACAGGCTGCAACCGCGCAAGGAACCTGACGTCCGGATCGAGCGGGCGGGGAACAACGCGACGGCAACACACGTTTCGGTCGCGACGCGTGACCGCTTGGATTGAGTGCGATGATGATCGATGGCCCGATGAGACCAATCCGGTGCACGCGCGACGCGTCGCTTTAGTCGGCGAGCCGGATCAACGATCATCGTCTCATTTGATCGCGCGCCTGCGTCGCAGGGGGCGCGGCTGGCAAAGCCGGGCGCGCGACCTATATCGCCATCATCGATCCTCTTTGTCCTTCATTCGCATCATCGTGAGACGCCTGGTGATCCTGCTGCTGCTTCTGCTCGTCGTGCCGATCGCCGCGTCGGCCGCCAAATACATGCTGGGCGATCGCAGCGTGGCGTGGCACTCGGCGGACCGCTCCAGCGCCGGCCTGCTGCCGCCGGCGGCTGCGCATCCCGGGCCGCTGGTGCGGGTGTTCGCCGCGCGCACCGTGAGCTGGCGCGGGATTTTCGCGGTGCATAGCTGGATCGTGGTCAAGCCCGCCGGTGCGACGCGCTACACTCGCTACGACTACACCGCGTGGGGCGATCCGATCCGCGTCAACGGCTTCGCCGCCGATGGCCGCTGGTTCGGCGACGTGCCGCAAGTGATCGCGGCCGCCGATGGCGAACAGGCGGCGGTGATGATCCCGAAGATCGAGGCCGCGATCAAGAGCTACAAGCTCAATGCCTATGGCGACTATCGCGCCTGGCCGGGGCCGAACTCCAACACCTTCGTCGCCGCAGCGCTGGCCGCGGTTCCGGAACTGCGCACCACGCTGCCGCCGACCGCGATCGGCAAGGACTATCCGTGGGACGGCGGCTGGATCGGCTGGACGCCGTCCGGCACCGGAATCCGCGCCACGCTTGGCGGTTATCTCGGCCTCACGCTGGGTTGGATCGAAGGCGTCGAGCTGAACCTGTTCGGCGCGGTGCTCGGCCTCGATCTGCGCCGTCCGGCGATCAAGCTCCCCGGCCTCGGCCGCATCGGTCTCAGTCCGATCTAGGGCTTCGGTTCTGATCGAATCAGAACCAGAGTTCGAATGTTTAGTTCTGACGCGTTTTCGTCACGCGAACCGGTGTCCACTTCGCTCGAAAACGCTCTCGTCAGAGCAGCAATCGACTGAGGTCCGGATCATCCTTCCGAATGCTGGACAGGTCATCGTCGGCGGTTCCAGGCGTGGCCTGCCACAACCCCCGCAACAACGGTTTGGCGATCATCGTCGAAATTTTCAGCGCGGCCTCGACTTCCTTGATCGCGTTGCTCCGCGCCTGCGCGGCCAGTTCGGAATTGTCGGTCTTGATCGCATAGGCATGTTGCTGGCCGTAGGCTGACGCGAGCCAGATATGCAGATTGAGATTGGCGTCCGCGCCGGGCTGCTGCGCCAGCCGCGTCCCGATCTCGATCGCCTTGGTGAAGCCGCCGGGCGGGGCTTCATAGAGCGCGTTGAACAGAGCGACCTCGCTGTCATTGTCGCCCTGGAGAACCTGCAGCGCGGCGTCGTTGCGGGATTGGGCGGTGTAGACCTTGGCCAGCGCCTGCTTGAATAACGGATCCGACGGGTCCGCCCGGGTGGCCTCCTGCAACGCGACCGCGGCGCTGTCGAGATTGTTGTTGCGCGCGTTCGCGACCCCCCATGCGGCGAGTTCGCGCGGTGTGCTCAACGCGGTCATCGGGAATCTCAGAAGTGCTGCGTCGGCGGCCTTGACCTCTGCGGTGGTCGCCTTGTCGAGTTTGCCCTGCGGATCGATTTTCAGCGCATCGGGCGCGAGGGTGGCGTTGATGGCTGCCGCCGGCGGCCGTTCGACTTCGTCGAACAGCTTGGTCAGGATGGTGCGGGTGCCGACATAGCCGAGCCAGAAGCCCGCCGGGGCGAAGTACAGGAACAGCGCGAGGATCAGCGTCTGTCCGCCGTGATCTCCCAAATTGGCAGCCGTGCTGATCTTGTTGGCCGATTGCCAGAGATAATGCGGCACAAAGTACAATTGCGTCAGGCCGACGCCGACCAGGGTCTTGGTCAGCCAGTCGGAGATATCTTCCAGATTGGTGTTGACGCGGCTCGCGACCGCCGGCGTCACGGTTGCGGGCGCGGTCGCGTTGTCCCTGCCGCTCGCATCCGTGCCGCCGCCGCTCGCCGGTGCGATCGTCGCCGCGATCGGCTGCGGCCGCGCCAGCGTCCGCGGAATTCCGAACAGCAGGCCGAGCAGCCAGCCGCTCACGGTGCAGGCTGCCGCGAAGAACAGGCTGATGGCGACCGCGCGAAGCGCCAATTTGCTGTCGGTCGTCATCACCCCGACGGCGAGTAGCAGCACGAAACCGGCAATCGCCGCGCCGACGAAACAACGAAAGAACCAGTGGAAGATGATGGCGAAATCGCCGCGGCGAAGCGCTTCTGTCAATGGAGAGTCGCGAAATACAATTTGGGATTCAGGCTTCGGGGATAATCCGAACACGTGAAAATCCTCCGCAAAATATCGTCGTCAAATATCCGTCCTGAAACGCAGCAACAAAAAATAGCAGTTCAAATAATTCGCGGATTGTCGGCACCCGCGGAACCTTTGTCAACTCCCGGTGCGAGGAGTCAGTCCGGGGCGACGTTGCCCTTGCCGCTGCACCCGCAACCGCATGGCGCGTGCTCCGCCGCCGGGGCATTCACTCCGCGCCATCGCGCGTAGCGCCACGGCAGGTACCAGTGCGCGCCGGGCGGGGCGGCGGCTGGGACGTTGTCGATCCCCGAGGTGCCGTAAGGATTGCAGCGCAGCAGCCGCGCCAGCGTCATCCAGCCGCCGGCCCAGAGTCCGAACCGTCCGATCGCCTCGTCGCCGTAAACCGAGCAGGTCGGCAGATGCCGGCAATGATAGCCGACCAGCGGCGACAGCGTGTGGCGATAGAGCCAGATCAGTCCGCGCCCGGCGTTGCGCGGGGCGCGCTTGATCACCTGGAGTAGTTCGGTGGGGGAGGAGGGCAGTTTCACGCGCACTGGGACTTTCAAAAGCCTGGGACTTTCACAAGCATTGGGACTTTAACAAGCATTGTGCCTCAGGCCTGAGCGGCTTACTGCCGGGTTCCTGAGCGCGGAACCGCACGGCCACGGCAAATACGCAACAGCCCGACAATATCGCACTTTGTTGAGCGCCGTGAGGCAGCCGACTGGTATGTTTGCGATTGATCAAAGCCCGTTTTTCCATGACCTTTAGATAACGTAAGCGTGACAGATTCGGCCGGCTTGGCCGGGAACCTTTCCCGTTTTCGCGAACGAAGCTTTTCGCGCACGAAGTCGAAGGAGTCACGGTGGAAGCCGCTGTCTTGTCCCGCTTCGCTAAATCGACGCTGACGCGCGTCGTTGCGCTCGGCTTTGTGCTGATCGGCGCGGCGTCGGGACCGACGCAATTGGCGCAGGCCGGTGGCAGCCTGGAGCAGCGCAAGCTGCCGATGCGGTTCAACTGGGTCGCCTGCGAGCCGAATTGCGGCGGTTGGGTCACTGCGATCGGCATCGTCACCGCCGACACCCCAAAGGATTTCGAAGACTTCGCGCGCAGCCGTTCGCTCGATGGCGCGGCCGTGGTGCTGGATTCCAGCGGCGGCTCGGTCAACGATGCGATCACGCTCGGCCGGCGCTGGCGCAAGATGGGGCTGATGACCACCATCGGCGTCAGCGTGCAGAGCCGAACGCCGGCGGGGATCCGCTCCAGCATCGTGCCGGAGGCCTATTGCGAGTCGATGTGCGTGTTCCTGCTGCTGTCCGGCAAGACCCGCTATGTGCCCGACGGTGCCCGGGTCCGGGTCCACCAGATCTGGATGGGGGACCGCGCCGACGACGCCCGCGCCGCCTCCTACACCGCGCACGACCTGACCATCATCGAGCGCGACATCGGCCGGCTCGCCAAATACACTTTCGAAATGGGCGGAACCGGCGAGTTGCTGGCGCTCGCGCTCAGCGTCCCGCCCTGGGAGGATCTGCACGAGCTGTCGCCGCAGGAACTGCGCGACGCCAATCTGATCACCACCCAGGCGATCGCCGATCTGCTGCCGCAGCGCGGCGACGTGGCTGCGACGGCCGTCGCCGCCGCCGACCCGAAGCCGGTGCAGGAACGCTTCGTCCACCAGCCCTCGGCCGCCTCGACCAAAACCGCCGAAGCAGCACTCCCCACCGGCGGCACCGCGCCGGCAGCAACGTCGCCGCCGCGTTGAGCACCACCCACGGCCTCCATGATGAAGCCGCTTACGCGTCCGCGCCCTCGCGCCTGGCCTCGATCTGGCCGATCGCATCGACCACCGCGTCGAAGGTCAAAAGCGTCGAGGCGTGGCGGGCCTTGTAGTCGCGGACCGGCTCCAGCATCGCGATCTCGGCCCATTTGCCATCCGGCGGCGCGCCGTTCTCCTTGAGCATCTTCCGCACGGTGTCGCGCAGCGCCCGCAATTCGCTGGAGCTGGAACCGACGACGTGGCTCGCCATGATCGAGGACGACGCCTGGCCGAGCGCGCAGGCTTTCACCTCATGGGCGAAGTCGCTGACGACGTCGCCGTCCATCTTGAGGTCGATCTTGACGGTCGAGCCGCACAATTTCGAGTGAGCGGTGGCGCTCGCGTCGGGGTCGGGGAGGCGGCCGATCCGCGGGATGTTGCCCGCAAGCTCGATAATCCGCTTGTTATAGATGTCGTTCAGCATGCCAAAGGGTCCGGGCCGTCCCGCCGGTCCGCCGACGGATTCGGACGGGCTGCCTTGGCGGTTCCAGCGTATCATCCTATATAGGGTGGGTGACTGCGAAAGTCAGTCCGCCGCGCCGCGTGAAACCGCCGGCCGTATCTTGTGAGCCCCCATGCGCCGAGGACGCTGCGCAGTGAGGGCCGCTGAGGGGATCAAGACGCAAGGCGGCTGGCCGCGTCTGCCCGGTGACACATCCGGCCCGCGAGGGACGGTCGAACGGAGAGAAGATGGACGCCAAGATCAAGCCGCTGCGCGGCGGCAAGCCCGCGGACGCCCGCGCCGAATTTCAGCCCGCCGAGCTCGACCCGTCGGAATTTCTCGCTGCCGCGGTGCAGCCGGATCAGCCGCGGCCGTCGCGCAACGAGGCCGAGCAGGCGGTGAAGACCCTGCTGGCCTATATCGGCGAGAACACCGGCCGCGAAGGCCTGCTCGATACCCCGCGCCGGGTGGTCGAGGCCTATGACGAGCTGTTTCAGGGCTATCACCAGTGCCCGGCCGAGGTGCTCGACCGCACGTTCGGGGAAACGGCGGGCTATGACGATTTCGTGCTGGTCCGCGACATCGGCTTCACCTCGCATTGCGAACATCACGTGATGCCGTTCTACGGCAAGGCGCACATCGCCTATACGCCGGTCGAGCGCGTCGTCGGGCTGTCGAAGCTGGCGCGGCTGGTCGAGATCTTCGCCCGACGGCTGCAGACTCAGGAGCATCTCACCGCGCAGATCGCCGCGGCGATCGACGAGGTGCTGAAGCCGCGCGGCGTCGCGGTGATGATCGAGGCCGAACACACCTGCATGTCGGTGCGCGGCATCGGCAAGCAGGGCGCCTCGACCTTCACCAGCCGCTACACCGGCATGTTCCGCGACAATCCGGCGGAGCAGGCGCGGTTCATGTCGATGATTCGCAGTCGCGGCTAGGGCAGGATGACTTATCTTCGAATCGTCATCCCGCTCTAGGTTGTTGTTCGAGCGTGATCCCGAAAACCGCTGTCCACTTATCGGGATCATGCTCTAAGTCGCCGGATTGCGAAGGGGAATTGCTCGTGACGTCATCCGCTGCTTCATCGCCCGCGCTCGACGATATCGAGGAGGGCATCGCGCTGCGTCCGAAATTCGACGCGGCCGGTCTGGTCACCTGTGTCACCACCGACGCCCGTTCAGGCGAGGTGTTGATGGTTGCGCATATGAATGCGGAAGCGCTGGAGAAAACCGTCCAGAGCGGCGAGGCCTGGTACTACAGCCGCTCGCGCAAAAGACTGTGGAAGAAGGGCGAGAGTTCCGGCCACGTTCAGCGCGTGCTGGAGATCAGGGTCGACTGCGATCAGGACGCGGTGTGGCTCCGCGTCGAGCAGGCGGGGGCTGCGTGCCACACCGGCCGTCAGTCCTGCTTCTATCGCCGGATCGACCGCGACGGCTCCGGCGCGCCGCTGCTGACCATGGTGGACGCCGATCGGCTGTTCGATCCGGCCAAGATTTATCCGAAATAGACCGCGCGGGTCAGGCCAGGCGACTGGCGATTTCGCGCTGCCGCTGCACTGGATCGGGGCCGGCCTTGGCTCCGGTGGGGTCCGCCAGCGTATCAATGTAGTCCGCTGCGGCCGATCGCAATTTGCCGTCCTGCAGCGACATCACGCCCGACAGCGTCTGGATGTTCATCGAGCGGATGGTGTAGTCGGTCCAGGCCCGCTGCTGCTGCTTGCTGTCGGCGGTCGGCCCCTTCTCCTTGTTGTAGAGATCGACCGCGGTGTTCGCCGCCCTCAGCGCATTGAGGCCGGCGATCGCCTTCAGCTCCTTGGCCAGATCGGGATTTTTCGCGAAGAACTCTTCGATCTTCGCCTTCCAGGGGCCTTCGGTGGTGACGTTGCCGAATTTGTCGACCTGGAGCCGCACCGCCTCGTCGAGATTGACGTTCAGCCCGCTGAAGGCCTTGGTCAGCTTGCTGGTCAGCGCATCGCTGCGCTTCTGCAGGATCTCGTCGAACGACAATGTCAGATCGGCCGCGGCGGCCTTGTCGGCATTGGCCTTGTCGAGGACGGCCTTGGCCCGGTCGGACAGCGTCACCACGGTGGCGGCAGCGCCCTGTGTCGTGGTCTTCGTCGTCGCTGAATCGGTGGCGCTCGCGCCGGCCGCGCTGCCCGATGCGGGACCGGCGGGCGCGTTCGGCTGGCCGAACGGGGAAGTATAGTTTGCAATCGCGGTCATTGGCGACCTCAGCGGCCGGGTCTGTCAGCGATCATCCGCGCCGGCTTGAAACAGATCGAAACACATCGCGGTTAACCGGTTCTAAACCTGTACAAAGATCGCCCCCGCAAGGCGGTTGTGGCCGCAACAGCATGATCCCGAAAAGTGGTTCCGGTTTTCGGACAAGATCATGCTCAAATGAAAAGCTATGATCCCGAAAAGTGGTTTCCGGTTTTCGGACAAGATCATGCTCTTCGTCGATGGCGATCGTTAACGACGTATTAACCATGATCGCGCAGGGTCTCCGGCAGCGTGGACGCTCGAGCGAGCCGTCGCGCCACAGCTCGGGGAGCAGGGGCCCCAATCATGTCGGCCGAAATCTCCAATTCCGCGGTCTCGATCGTCGATCCGGCGCGGACGCGGATTGCCGGCGCGATCAAGCAGGCTTCCGGCGCCACCGGCGCCTCCTTCGAATATCTGCTCGCCACCGCCAAGATGGAGTCGAACTTCAATCCGCAGGCGGCGGCCTCGACCTCTTCGGCGAAGGGCCTGTTCCAGTTCATCGACCAGACCTGGCTCGGCACGGTGAAGGAAGCGGGCAGCCAGTTCGGCTACGGCCAATATGCCGACGCGATCAGCAAATCGGCGTCCGGCAGCTACTCGGTCAGCGATCCGGCGGCGCGCCAGGCGATCATGGATCTGCGCAACGACCCGGTGATCAGCTCGGCGATGGCCGGCGCGCTGACGCAATCCAACAGCTTCAAGCTCACCGGTGATATCGGCCGGCGTCCGACCGACGCCGAACTTTACATGGCGCATTTCATGGGCGTCGGCGGCGCCGCCAAGCTGATCAGCACCGCGCAGGACAATCCAGGCGCGATCGGCGCCGCGCTGTTTCCCAATGCCGCCGCCGCCAACCAGTCGATCTTCTACGACCGCTCGGGCCAGGCCCGCACCGTGGCGCAGGTCTATGACAACCTGACCTCGCGCTACGATGCGGCGGCGAATTCCCAGGCGACGCACAGCGCGATGGCCTCGGTCGGCGGCGCGGTTCCGGCCGGCGCCGCGATGCTGCTCGCCTCGGCCGCGCCGGTCGACAATGCGGCCTATCTGTCGAGCTTCCCGGACGTGCGTAACGTCGCGCCGGTCAGCGCGACATCGCCGGTCGATGCGGCGGCGTCGTCGACGCGGCAATCCTCCGAGCCGATGTTCCGCAGCCTGTTCCTCGGCGGCGACCGCAGCGAGCCGGTGTCGCCGGCGGTCCAGCAATTGTGGAACGGCGCGTCGGGTCCGCCGCCGACCACCGCGCCCCCGACGACCAGCCTGTCCTACGCGCCGACGACATCGGGCGAAACTGCGCTGTCGATGCCGCCGACCAGCAGCCTGTCCGCCACCCCGACCGTCCGTGCCCCGCAACCGCTCGATCTGTTCAGCGACCGCAGCGGCACCTTCGCCAACTGACCGATTCCAGGCGGAATCCTGAGCCTCTCAGCGTCATCTGCAGAGCAAGCGACGCAAAGCATCAAAGCGTCAGCCTGAGGTGCTCGCCGTCCCCGGCGAGCCTCGAAGGATGAGCAGCGAGGGACAGCGCTTGTCGCCATCCTCCGAGGCGCGCGAGCCCACGCGCTCAAGCTGCCTCGGTCGACGATTCATCAAACTACGTAGTTGGCGCCGGCGCGCGAGGCCCGGCGCGTCCCCGCCATCGTTAATGAAACGTCAACGAACTCAGGCGGTTATGGTGAACCCTTTGTTAAGCGTCATGGTTTACGAAGTATGACGTTGGCATCGCGTCACGATGTCGTCGTTCGCGTAAGCCGGAATGCCCATGATTGTTCGGCAGTTCATCAGTTGGATCCGTCACGCGCCCGCGGGCGAGCGCGCTGAAGCCACCCGGGCGCTGGCGCGGGCCTGGCTGATCTCCGATCTTTCGCCCGAGGATCGCTCCGCCGCCGAAGGCGCGCTGCTGATGATGCTGGACGACGTCTCGCCGCTGGTGCGTCAGGCGATGGCGCAGGTGTTTTCGCGCAGCGCGCGCGCGCCGGCCGCGATCGTTCGCGCGCTCGCCGCCGATCAGCCCTCGGTGGCGCTGCCGGTTCTTGAATTCTCGCCGCTGCTGATCGACGCCGATCTGGTCGACATCGTCGCCACCGGCGACGACGCGGTGCAATGCGCGATCGCGCGGCGGGTGCGGCTGCCCGCGGCGGTGTGCGCTGCGATCGCCGAGGTCGGTTCGCCGGCCGCGGCGCTGGAGCTGATCGAAAATCCCCGCGCCGAACTCGCGCCGTTCTCGTGGGACCGCATCGTCGAGCGCCACGGCCATCTCGCCGCGATCCGCGAGTCGATGCTGGTGCTGGAGGATCTGCCGGCGGCGACGCGGCTGGCGCTGATCGCCAAGCTCTCCGAGACGCTGCAGCAATTCGTGGTGGCGCGGCGCTGGCTGTCGGCGGATCGCGCCGCGCGCGCGGTGGGCGAGGCGCTGGATCGCTCGACCGTGACGGTCGCGGCGCGCTCGCGCGGCGACGACATGCGCGCGCTGATGCAGCATCTGCGCGCCACCTCGCAACTCACCGCCGGGCTGATCCTGCGCGCGCTGCTGTCCGGCAATCGCGAATTGTTCGAATACGCGCTGGTCGAACTGTCCGGTCTGCCGCAGGCGCGGGTGGCGTCGCTGCTGCACGAGTGCGGCGGCCCGAGCCTGAATGCGCTCCTGGCGCGCGCCGGCCTGCCGCAGTCGACCTTCGCCGCGTTCCGTGCCGCGCTGGAGGCGCAGCACGAGATCGGCTTCGTCGGCAGCGAGGGCGGCGCGGTGCGGCTGCGCCGGCTGATGGTCGAGCGGGTGCTGACGCGCTGCGAGACCGGCGCCGACGCGGCGGCCCCGCTGCTGATCCTGCTGCGCCGCTTCGCCACCGAATCGGCCCGCGAGGAAGCCAGCGCATTCTGCGGCGAACTGATCGCCGAGCACGACGAGCACGCCTGGCAGAACGAGCCGATCGCCGCGTAGGCGCGCGCACGCGACGTTTCTTCAACACGCATCTGAAGGGCAGGGCGATCGCGCGGCTGTGCCGGCGGCTAATCGCTGATCGCCGCGTCAGTCCGCCGGCACGATGCTCGGCGACAGGATCGCTTCGAGATGTTCGGGGCGGTGGCGGTTGACCGAGGCGAGGTAGTCGTCGGCGACGCTGCGCAGCCTGCGGTTCAGCGCGCGCTGCAACTCGGCCTTGTCGGGTTCCGCGCCTTCGCGGACGATCGCCTGGATGGCGTGGACGTGATTGGCGATAAGTTCGTCCGGTACCTCGGCCAGCGCCGGGGCGTGTTCGATGATCCGGCACAGGCTGTCGGCCGCCACCGCCGCGGCGGGATAGCCGAATGTCGCGGCGTCGCCCTTGATGTCGTGTGCGGCGCGGAAGAACTCGCCCTGGGTATCGCGGCTGACGCCGTCGCGCGTCAGCGCGGCATAAGCGGCGGACAGTCGGTCGGTTTCGACGCGCATCCAGCCGGCGAATTCCGCCGAGAGCTGCGCCAGCGCCTGTTCGGCCCGCGCCACCGGATCGTCGGTCTTGGCGTGGTCGACCCGGCGCAGCGCCTTGCGCAGCGGATTGGCCTGGGTGATCACCTGATGGTCGGCATAGGTCGCGACCTGGATGTCTTCGGGGCGTCTTCTAGCCATGGATTCAGCCTGTTACCTTGGCCTTGTCGAGCAGCGACGGCTGCTGGATCGTTTCTGACTCGCCGTGGCCGCGGCGCTCCGGGCCGATATAGCCCGAATTTGGGCTGCGGCGACGGTCGGGCCCGAAATAGTTGCGCGTCTTGATATAGGGCCGCGGGCTCGCGACCACGTTCAGCACGCGCTGATACAGGCTTTTCGAGGAGATCGGCTTGGCGAGGAATTCGGTGACGCCGGCATCGCGCGCCAGCGTGACGCGGCGCTTTTCGGAATGCGCGGTGAGCATGATGATCGGCACGAACGGATTGGCCTTGGAGTCCGGCTGCCGGATCATCTGCGCCAGCTCGAGCCCGTCGAAGATCGGCATCGACCAGTCGGTGATGACGATGTCGGGCGCGGCGTGGCTGAACATTTCCAGCGCGGTGGCGCCGTCCTCGGCTTCGTAGACCTCGCGCGCGCCGAACGAATGCAGCAGCGTGCGCAGAATCCGCCGCATATGCGGATTGTCGTCGCACACCAGAAAGCGCAGCTTGTTGAAATCGATGCGAAACATTGACCCGGCCCGGGCGGCGACCGCCGATATACGTACCGTTAACGCTAAGCGATCGTCGTTAAGGAAGGGTTGCGCGCCCGAGCCGCGCGGCGCCATTCGGGGAGCAAGCGAAGCGAGCCTCGCAGCGTCATCCTGAGCGCCTGCCCCGGACTTGATCCGGGGGGCGAGCGCAGCGAGCCTCGAAGGAGGCGGCCACCCGAGGCGCGCGACAGCGCGCCCCCGATCGACCTGTCACGACCCGCGTCATTATTTCACAGCAGGTATTTAGTAGCGGTGAGGCCGTGAGTCGGGTCGACTACGCTGGAACTTTCCTTGATTCGGATAGCGCGTATGACCACCACTCCGAACTGCCCGAACTGCAGCGAGACCCTGACCCTGACCGGCAATCGGCCGCTGGTGCAAGGCTATCAGGTCCGCGAGTATCAATGCACCAAGTGCGAGACCCGAACCAGGCACGCCACCCATTGGGACCACTCGCTGACCGAGCCGCACGGTCATTTCTATCACGAGTAGCGCGCCCGCACGCCGCGGCGCCGGATCGACCGATCGTGCTGCAGTGCAACCGGGCAATTTAATCAAGGATTATCCATCGCTCACGACGGACGCCGCTTCGCGGGCGGGATTTGTCGACGATCATTCTTGATTATCTATTTGCAAAATACCCTCACTACCTCGGGGCGCGTCAGGCGACCGCCACGCGACCAGGCAGGGGCGACACGATGACCGGTGAAGTATTTGCGTTTGTGATATTCCTCTTTCTCTGCAGCGCCTTTCTCATCGGTCTGATGCTGCAATATGCGCGGCGGATCAATCGGCTGCGCAACATGGTGACCGTCCTCAGCCGCGTCAACGAACTCGTGCCGCAACACGCGCCCGCGCCGCGCAAGGACGTCTAGCGCCGGACGACGTGGCGACGGACAGTGCGTGTCGCCATCCTGCGAGGCGCCGGCTTCGCGTGCGCACCCCGGATCAAGTCCGGGGCAGGCGCTCAGGATGATGCGGCGCTGTGCAGCTACGCCACCCGGCGCAGCGCGAAGCTGACGCTGTCGGTGGTCGCCACGTAGCCGAGCCGCGCCAGTGAGGCGAGCACCTCGGCGAGAGGCCATGAGAGCGGTCTATCGGAGGGGGGCACGGCTTCGGCCGCGGCGGCGCGTCGGTCAGGTGCCGAATTGCTCCGAGAGGATGCGTTCCTCGAGGCTGTGCCTGGGGTCGAACAGCATCCGGATCGCGATCGTCTTATCGGAAATCACCTCGACCCGGCGCACGTCCCGCGCCTCGTCGTGATCGGCCACCGCCGCGACCGGGCGCTTGTCGACTTCGAGCACTTCGATCACCACGAAGGCGTTGTCCGGCAGCAGTGCGCCGCGCCAGCGTCGCGGCCGGAACGCCGAGATCGGCGTCAGCGCCAGCAAGGCTGCGCTGATCGGCAGGATCGGGCCCTGCGCCGAAAGATTATACGCGGTCGAGCCCGCCGGCGTCGCAACCAGGATTCCATCGGCGACGAGTTCGCTCATCCGCTCGCGTTCGTCGATGATGATGCGCAGCCGCGCCGCCTGATGGCTCTGGCGAAACAGCGAAACCTCGTTGATCGCGTGATGGATGTGAACTTCACCGTAGATATCGGTGGCGCGCATCAGCAGCGGATGGATCACGGTCTCGCGCGCCGCTTCGAGCCGGCTGTGCAGATCGTGCGTGGCGTATTCGTTCATCAGGAAGCCGACCGTGCCGCGATGCATCCCGTAGATCGGCTTGCCGCTGCGCATCTGCTGATGCAGCGTCTGCAGCATCAGGCCGTCGCCGCCGAGCGCCACCACGACATCGGCATCCTGCGGATCGCAAGTGCCGTACATCGACACGAGCTGCGCCTGCGCCGCCTGCGCTTCCGCGCTCGGGCTCGCGACGAAGGCGATGCGGTCTCGCCGCGGGGACGTGCTCATCGGAGGCGGGCTCTGCGCATGCGTGGGCGGCTCGAAACCCCGCGAGGAAAGCGGGTTTCGCCGCGCTCGTCTATACGACCTTTCCCGACTTTGTCGAGCCGTCGCCGTTCAGCCCGGCGCGCGGATCAGTACGATCCGCCGGCGCCGCTGCCGATCGCGTCCGCCAGCGATTTGTATTCCTCGCACGATGTGCCGCACAGCGCGGCGATGCGGTCGAGGTGAACTTGCGCGCGCTCGCGATGGCCCTGTTCGACCTGCCACAGGCCGTAATACTGCCAGGTCCTGACGTGGTTCGGATCGGTCTTCAGCGCGCGCTCGTAATACGCCTGCGCCAGCTTGGCGTCGCCGAGCTTGCGATAGGAATAGCCGATCAGCGTCGCCACCGACACGTTGTCGTCGCGGCCGAGCGCCTTGAGCTGGTCGATCGCGGCCGCGTAGTCGTGGCGCTCGTAGATGGTCGCATAGGCGGTGCGATAACCGTCGCGGAATTGCTGCTCGGAGCGCCTGTCGTCCTTCTTCTTGCCGCCGCTCGATTTGCTGTCCGACGACGGCGGCGGCGACGGTTGGGAGTCGGGCGCGGCGCGCGCGGGCGTCATCGCCGGCGGCGCGACCAGCGCGGCCGAGATCAGGGCGAAGGCGAATAGTCGCAGTCCTCTGGTCATTGGCAGTCCTCCCGTTGTCGAACCGAGCAAGGTCGCGGCCCAAGGCATGCTACCCAAGGCATGCTACCCAAGGCCCGCTGCAAAAGGCCGTCGGCCCTGCTGAAAACACCGCAGTTCGCCGGTCATTCCACGGCCGCCTGGCGCCGTTCGCCGCGTTGCCTCATCCCTCGATACGGACGAGCCGGCGCCGCGGTTTCAAATCTGCCGCCGCCGCATGTTCGGAGCCACCGCGGCGTTTTGCAACAGGCATTGCACGCGGCCACGCGGTGGCTTGTGCCGTTGCTGCTGCGCAACCTTTGATTTTCATGGCGAACGGGCTATGGCTTGCGCAGCCATCGCCCCAAGTCACGAGCCGCGCCCTTGACCGCTTCGATCCGTCGCATCGCGTTCGCGCTGCTCGCCGCAGCCTCGCTCAGCGGCTGCATCACCAGCGACGACCCCGGGCCGTCCGGCGACGGCGGCGATGCGGTGCAGTCGTTTCCGACGAATTATCGCAGCGAGATCCCGCTTTTCCTCCGCAGCTATCTCAACAATCCGGTCGGCCTGCGCGATGCGGCGATGGCCGAGCCGGTGCAGCGCCCGGTCGGCGGCAAGGTACGCTTCGTCTCGTGCGTGCGCTTCACGCTGCCCTCCGACAAGCCGCAGGACCTCGCGATCGTGCACGTCAACGGCCGGCTCGACCGCGTCGTCGGCAATTTCCAGGAACTCTGCGCCGGCGTCGTCACCGCGCCGTTTCCCGAACTGGAAAAATTGTCGCGATAGCCCCGACCAAATCGCAATCGGCATCGACTAATCATCAGGGCCGAAACGCGAGTTCCCGACTGTTGCGCCTCCGTCACAGTCGCGCTCAATGCTTGCTGCGGCGTCGCCGCCGGGCAACCAAACTCGCGCCATGTTGTTTTGAGCACATCGGACGACATCGAACGAGGGACGACGATGAAGAAGTATCTGCTCAGCGCAGCCGCCGTTGTTGCGCTCACGGCGCCCGCTCTCGCTGCTGATCTCGGTCCGCGAACCTACACCAAGGCGCCGCCCGTCTACACGCCGCCGGAAGTGGTCTACAACTGGACCGGCTTCTATATCGGCGGCAATGTCGGCGGTGCCTTTGCCGGCAGCAACAATATTCAGAGCGATTCGGGTCGCTTCTTGGGCGGCGTGCAGGGCGGCTTCGACTATCAGTTCGCGCCGAACTGGGTGGTCGGCCTCGAGGCGCAATACAGCTGGATGGCGTCGAACAACACCGGCGTGGTGTTTCCTGCAGGCAGCACCGCGACCGAGAACACCCGCGGCCTCGGCTCGGTGACCGGCCGGCTCGGCTACAGCTGGGGTCCGGCGTTGCTCTACGCCAAGGGCGGCTACGCGTACCGCGACTCCAGCCTCGGCGTCGCCACTGCCGGCGGCGTTCCGGCTGCGTATTCGACTTCGGGCAGCCGCAACGACGGCTACACCGTCGGCGCCGGCCTCGAATACATGTTCGCGCCGAGCTGGTCGGCCAAGGTCGAGTATCAGTACTACAAGTTCGACAATACCAGCTTCACCGGCGGCCCGGCCGACGTCGTCGGCACGACGTTCCGCAACGACGACCACACCGTCAAGGCGGGCATCAACTATCGCTTCGGTTGGGGCGGCCCGGCGGTCGCGAAGTACTGAAACGGGATAAAGTCCCGAAGATGCAAGGCCGGCCTCGCGCCGGCCTTTTTGCTGGCGGGATGAGGGGCCGGCGGCGGGAATCGAAGGTTAACGATTGTTAAATTCCGCGAAAAATATCGCCCGGGACTCCGGAACCAGAATCGCCCGATGTTCCGGCCATGACGACGATCTCCAAAACCCGCATCGACGGGATGCCGATCGGCCTGACGCTGGCGCTGCTGCTGGCTTGCGCGGTCAACCTCGCTGCGCTGGCCCGTTGGCTGTAGGCCGGGCCGCCGCTCGTCGGACGCCGCGTTTGACGGGCGTCAAAGCCGGTCCGGCCAGGGCAGGGGAATATTGATCGTGCCCACCGGCGCTCGGGCGTTTTGAGTCGCGAAATATCGACCTGCAATGAGCCCCGCGGGCTCGCCGTCGCCGATCGAGGCCTCCGCCACCGAAGGACCTGTCCGATGTCCCAAACCGACATTCTCGTCATCGCCGCCGCCGGCCTGTCCACTGTGGTGATCTGGCTCTGCGTCGTCGTTCAAGGCCGCATCGCCGCCGCGCTCGCCGCAAGGCATTAGCGTCCGATCCCGGCGTTTGCCGCGGGCAAGGGCGGATCGGCGTCCGCGCCGGTCGGTGGCGTGGGCCGCGGCTGTATCGGTTGTATCAGCCGAACACGCCTAACAACCAAGCCACGATGCCCAGCAGCGGGACGACCGCGATGGCGATCAGCAACAAGGGGGCGGGCTCGTTGCCCTTTCGCGTCGCACTGTCGATTTTGTCGTCATTCATACCCCTAATAGGCATTCGGGAGCGATCCGTTCCTGAGAGCGTCGAAACAAACTCCTTGGCGCTCGATGATGTCGCGTCAGCTGTTGTCGCAGCGACCATAGCGAAACTTGCCGTCGCGGCCTTGTCGCCGACCGCCCACGCTGCTAGCTGTCTCGGCGCCATCCGTGGCGATGCCGGCGTAGCACAGCGGTAGTGCAGCGGTTTTGTAAACCGAAGGTCGGGAGTTCGATCCTCTCCGCCGGCACCATTCTCTCCAGACGTTCTGCGCACCCCTACAGACTCCGCATCGCCCCGGCCGTTAACGATTCGCTGGGCACAATCCGCGATTGGACCCGGAGTCCGCGACGCGCGTTAGGCTTACCGGCGGTTCGCCGCCGCGCCTTAACCCGTCCGGCAAGCTTTTCAATTATCTTTGGGCCATGTCCATGAAACTCCCGACGCTGCGCGCCGCGCAGGCGATGATGCTTCTGACCGTGACCGCGGCGCCGGCTTTCGCCGACAGCGGCGGCTTTGCGATCGTCATTCCGGGCCGGCCCGGCGTGCCGATCATCGTCAACGGCCGCGACATTTCCTATTCGGTGGTCGAGGGCGACTGGGGGCTGGAGCGCGGTGTGCACCGGCAGCCGACCTTTTACGGCAGCCGCCCGGTCCGTTTGCCGGAGGTCGGGCACTATTATCCGGGCTCGAAGCAATTGCCGGGCTACGGCCGGCTCGAGATCGAGCCGCCGGCGAACCGGCCGCTGCCGAAGCCGGCCGAGAGTTTCCGCCAGTCCTGGGAAGTGGAATCGCGGCCGCCGCCGCTCCCACCGCTCCCGATGAGTCCGCCGCCGGTGATCATCGCGCCACCTTTCGATGAAGGCGGCGAGCGACTGCCGAATGACCGCGGACCGCGAGGCTAGATCGCGTGGCTGGCGCTCGGCGGATGTCACGTTACGACAACCAAGAAAAGAGCACCCTACAGGAGAGTAACATGCGTCGAGTGATTTCCGGACTGGTGGCGGCGATGGCCGTGGTGACTGTCAGCGCCGCGCCGGCGCTGGCCTGTGGCGGCGGATTGTTCGCAGGCGCATGCGCGCCCTGCGGCGCGGTCAGCGCCTGCGGCTCTGCGGCCTATCTGCCGTATCAGTACGGCTACGGTCATGGCTACGGCTCCGCAGCGTTCGAGCGGCTGCCCGATCCGACCCGCTATTACTACGTCAACCACGGCCCGACCTATAGTGGCCCCGGCAATTTCGCGCCTGCACCGTATTATGACGATCGCACGGTTTCGGTCTGGCGTTCCGGCTCGGCCTACACCGGCGGCGTCTATGCCGACGCGATGACGCATCAATATGTCGGCGCGCCGGCCGTCAGCGGGCCGGTGGTCTACAGCTACGGTCGCCGGCATGTCCGACATCATCACCGATACGGCATTCAGCACGGTGCGATGTATCACGGTCACTACGGCGCGCCACGCTATGCCCACGCGCCGCGCTATCATCGCCATCACGCGCCGCTGCGCCGCTATTACTGATCGCCATCGATCCTTGCGCTGGGTTCCGACCGTCGGAACCCGGTGTCCCGGATTGTTGTGGTGAGGCGCTTTCCGTTACGCGAAGCGGCGCCTGCCTCGGTCGGATACGTGATCAAGTAAGACGCCCGTCCGCAGCGATGCGGGCGGGCGTTCGATTTCCAAAGGCTCGGCTTGCAAAGGCTCAGCCTTGACGGCTCAGCGCATCAGCCCGAGACGACTGGCGCCGATATACAGCGCGAGTGCGGCGGCGTTCGAGACGTTGAGACTCTTGATCGCGCCCGGCATATCGAGCCGCGCCACCACGTTGCAGGTCTCACGCGTCAGTTGCCGCAGACCCTTGCCCTCGGCCCCGAGCACCAGCGCCAACGGCTCGCGCAGCTCCACCGCGGCGAGATCGGCGCTGCCCTCGCTGTCGAGCCCGACGGTGAGGAAGCCGCGGTCGTTGAGTTCGGCGAGCGCGCGGGAGAGGTTCGTGACCAGCACCAGCGGCACGAGCTCGAGCGCGCCGGACGCCGATTTCGCCAGCACGCCGGTCGCCTCCGGGCTGTGGCGCGCGGTGGTGACGATGGCCTTGACCGCGAAGGCCGCGGCCGAACGCAGGATCGCGCCGACATTGTGCGGATCGGTGATCTGGTCGAGCACCAGCACGATGCCGTCCTGGGGCAGGGTGTCGATCCGCGGCGAATCGAGCGGATCGGCTTCCGCCAGCATGCCCTGATGCACCGCATCGGGACCCAGCCGCTGGTCGATCTCGCCGGGCCGCACGATCTCCGGCGCCACCTTGGTGTCGATGTTCTCGTCGGCGAGCTTTCGCGCGGCGTTCTCGGTCAGCCACAGCTTGCGGATTCGCCGCTCGGGGTTGGCCAGGGCGGCGGTGACGGTGTGCCAGCCGTAGAGAATCGCCGGCCCGTCGGGATCGCGCTCGCGCGCGCCGTGGCGGCCGCCGAATCCCTGCGGGCGGCCCCGATCCCGGTCGTCGCGGCGCTGAAACCGCGGATTTCGTTCTTTCGCGCTCATCGCGCGCTTGTCCCACGCGGCCGCGCATATGGCAATTTCGCCATGCTGCTTAATGGCCAGAGAAATTGTCATGTCATTGGTTGACTTGGGGGCCCTGCATCGCCCATAACCGCGCCGCGTTGCAGGCCCGCCCGCGGGCTCGCTGCGGCTGTCCGGTTCCGGTTTTGCCTGTCAAAGGCGTTCGGCCGGCAGCACGGGCGGGGGAGTGTCCCGAGTGGCAAAGGGAGCTGACTGTAAATCAGCCGCCTCATGGCTTCGCAGGTTCGAGTCCTGCCTCCCCCACCAATTTGAATCTGCACGCAAATTCTAATTTCGCGCGATCCGCCGGGTGACTGGTTGGTGCCCGGTTCGGCGTGATTTGCCGCGGGTCGCTGGTGGGTCGCCTCGTGGGAAGGGGCCATTGTCGGCGCCGGCGGTTGAGCGAGGCCCCGGCAATCGGCATCCGTGCGTCAGACCCGATCTGCGGCCGTGATGTTGCGATTCACGGCGGGCTGGTTCTGCGATCGGCGGGGTCCGCGAACAGCCCCGAAAACACAATCCCGATGAAGATCGAGATCATGCCGGCGCTGACCGCGTTCATCGAGAACAGCGCGGCGTAGCCGTCAGCCTGATACTCATGCGGCGGCGCGCCGTAGCGGCCGTGCAGCAGCAGATAGGCCGCGACCGGCAATCCGGCCAAAGCCAGCATCAGCAGCCGCTCGCTGCGGCGGAACAGCAGGCTGGCCAGCGTTGCGCAGGGCAGCAGAAACAGTTCGGTCCCCGATCGCTCGCCGAGCAGCCAGGTGCAGAACACGGTGTTGCCCGTGGCCGTCAACGACAGCGCGATCCGGCCGAGTAGCGGATTGCGGCGGGCCAGCGCCGGCACCGAAAAGAAAAACGGAAACGATAGCATCGTCAGCAGCAGCCACGGCATTCCGTTCGTGCCGGCAACCAATGCGACATAGATCGGGTAGAATGGCGCATTGCCGGCGAGCACGAGCGCGACCAGATTTCCGGTCGCCGCCAGCGGGTGGTGGTTGTCGGCATAGTCGAGCAGCCAGGCCTTGGTTCGGGTCAACGTTGATTGCAAGATCATCAGGGCTCACGATGGATCGGAAACGCCGGCAGGCCGCGACGGCAGCTTAGCGAAATCGCGCAGGGTCCTGAAGATGCATGGTCTTGCATAGGTCACCGGAAACGGTGCGTTCTTCGCACGCTCGCGATCGGCAGCGTAGAAGCAAGAATAGGCGATAGCAACGCCCCGGTAATTTGCAATCCAGCCTGCGCCGTAGCGGTGGACTTGCTTCGACGGCCGCCGGCATCGCGCGCTTCCTGATTGAAACGCTGGGCTGGTCGCCAGCGGGCATCGTGATCACCGACAATCCGCCGCCGGGCGCACGCGACTCACCGCAGGCGGATCCTGCGACCGTGCACTACAGTGAGGGCGATGATGAGATCGCGCGGCTGATCGCCGACAGCGATTGGGCAGACCGCGGATCGAATGTGCAACGCCGACGTGCCGGCTCGGTCTGACGACCGGCTTTGGCGGCTTCGCGGCGGTCTCGCGCTGCTCGAAGCCTTCGTGACATCGATCGCCGACGTTGAAGATGCGGTCAGGTCATAGTTGATCGAGCTCGACGATCTTGAGGTTCTTCGGATTCTCGGCGATGTCGGCGGGAGTCGCCTTGATTCCGATGCCCGGCTTCAGCTTGGTCAGACCGGCTTTTACGAACAGCTGCAGGGTGCGAGGGCCGTGGCGGCGAAAACGAACTTCCGTGTCATGTGATATCAACCTCGAGATTCGTCGTGTCGGGGCGCTATCGCTCTACCGTGCAGCCGCGCGATCGCCGGACCGAGCCTCCGCGGAGGCCCGGTCGCAGTCATTGCGATCCGCCGGTGGGTGACGAAAGGCGCGCCGCTTGCGTCCTGCTATTGAAGCCGCGGGCGGAGGTCCTGTGCGCAGCGCGTCGCCGCCTTCTGCGCGGCGACCAGCGATCCGAACGAGCGCCGCTCGAGACTGTTGAAGTCGTGATGCGAGGCGAAGAAGCAATAATTGCGTCCGTCACGGACGACGATGCCGGCGGTGCGCGAGTGGACTTCGATGACGTATGCGTCGGACATGAGACTGCCACTGGCCGAGCCAGTGCCTCCTGAAACTTGCTGTGATCGATGATGCGATGAGTAGTGGCGCCGCTTCGACGTCAGTCGAGGGCAGGTCGACAGCAACAACAACACAGCAGGGAGGACGGCAGTCTGAACGGGAGCAGTCCGGTCGAAGCGAGCGCATTCGACGCGCGAATAGTCGAGCCGACAATTGTCGAGCCGAAAATTGTCGGGACTGCAGCGTCCGGGACGATGGTCTTCATGAGTCGATCTCCATCAACAAGGAGCCCACGAACCATGTCGTGGCGCTTTAGCGATTAAACCCGCGGCGCAAGCTGCTCCGTCAAATCCCGCGATCCGACCCGAGACCGGATCGAACGCGGAAACTCTGCCAGACGCCGGAGTGAAGTCAACGCATGCAGAAAAATAAGATCGATATCCCTCGAACGCGTAAGGCGGCGAAACGCGATGATAAGCGGCGCTGGATCGCTGAGAATATTGTGCTGTGATTATTGACAGCGAATCTCGACGCTTGCCGTCCGGCTGCGACGTGCAGCCGGTGCGCCGCTTGCGCCGATTACCAAATCACGCCGCAGAGCGATGAACGACCGGATGGTTGCCTTGACGAACGACAGGTGGGGAAAGACTTGACTGTGGTGAGCCGCGCCGTCGACTTGCCGCGATCTTACGATCGCTCAGGGGTGACGTGTGTTGCGTGGTCCGCTTGCTGTGTCTCCCGGCGCTGAATGCGGGATGCTGATTCACCGCTCCGACCGGGGTAGCCGACGATTGCGCGCGGCACGTCCGTGCGACTGGTCCCGTCAGACCTGAAACGTGCTGGCGTCGTCTCGACGCGTTCGGCCACGCGAACCGGCGCGCTCATTCAAAGTCGGGAGGGCAGGCGAGCGATTCTAGTCATGCCGCTGCCACGCACTCGCAAAGTGCCGGGTTGTGATGAATGACACAGTTATTGCGGGTATCGAGGTAGTCCTGAAGCGCGTTCGAGCCCGAAGCATGAAACAACCTCGCAACGGCAGCACTGCGAGTCCTTTCAGGCTGCGCAGCGCGGCGGTGCAAACCGCGCGTGATGCGGCTCAGGCATTGCCGGTCAGGCGCAGGATCGCCTCGACGACGAAACGGCTCGATTGCGCGATCCATTGCGTGGCGCCGCCGAACCCGGCGAGCGGCAGCAGAAACACCAGCCCGATCAGGACCAGCATCCCGTAGGGCTCGAGCCGCGCCAGCGGCCGCGCCAGCACCCGCGGCAGCGCGCCGACGGCGATCCGGCCGCCGTCGAGCGGCGGGATCGGAATCAGGTTGAAGATCGCCAGCACGACGTTGATCAGCAGCGCGTTGGCGAAATTGCGCATCAGCCATTCGCCTGCCTCGCCGGGCAGGTCGATCAGCCGAATGGCGATTGCCGCGATCAGCGCAAGCACGAGGTTGATCGCCGGGCCGGCCGCCGCCACCAGAATCATGTCGCGCCGCGGATGCCGCAGCCCGCGAAAATTCACCGGCACCGGCTTGGCGTAGCCGAACAGGAACGGCGACTGCAGCGCGAGCAGCAGCAGCGGCAGCAGGATCGTCCCGAACGGGTCGATATGCTTGATCGGATTGAGGGTGACGCGGCCGAGCATCCAGGCGGTGTCGTCGCCGCACATCCGCGCCACATAAGCGTGCGCCGCCTCGTGGAAGGTGATTGCGATGACGAGCGGCAGCGCCCACACCGAAATCACCAGCATCATGTTGGAGAATTGATCCGTCATCGATCGACCTGCCGGCGCCGGCGCCATCCGCCGATCCTGGTTCCCGATATAGAAGCGCGCGCTCCGGCGCGCCAGCGGCGGACCGGACGCGGGCGCCTTCATGACTGCGAATTCACCCCGCGCTGTGCGGCGGGACGGCGCCGCCCGAGCCGATTGAGGCCGGACTCCGCAGGAAAGGTTGGCGCTTGGCCTCGGATTGGCTTAAAGCTGGCCGACCTCCCAGCATCGTCGGCCGCTTGCGGCTTCGTATCGTCAAGGCGTGCCGCGTCGACCCGTCGGGTCCCGGGATTTCCCATTCAGGCGTCATCGCCAATAAGGTGCTCTATCCGTGCCATTCCTGACCACCCCCCCGCCGCTCGCCCGAGCTCTGGCGGAGCGCAATTATCTTGAAGCAACGCCGGTGCAGAGCGCGGTGCTGGCGCCCGAAGCGGCCGGCCGCGATCTGCTGGTGTCGGCGCAGACCGGCTCCGGCAAGACCGTCGCCTATGGGCTGGCGATCGCCCGTGACCTGCTCGGCGATTCCGAGCGGTTTTCATCCGCCGCCGCGCCTCTGGCGCTGATCGTGGCGCCCACCCGCGAACTCGCGCTGCAGGTTCATCGCGAACTCGGCTGGGTCTATGGCTACGCCGGGGCGCGCGTGGTGTCCTGCGTCGGCGGCATGGACCCGCGCCGCGAGCAGCGCGAACTGGCCGAGGGCGCGCATATCGTGGTCGGCACGCCGGGGCGGCTGTGCGACCATCTGCGCCGCAACCGGCTCGACGTCTCGCAGCTGAAAGCCGTGGTGCTCGACGAGGCCGACGAGATGCTCGATCTCGGCTTTCGCGAGGATATGGAGTTCATCCTCAAGACCACGCCGGCCACCCGCCGCACGCTGCTGTTCTCCGCGACGCTGCCGCGCGGCATCATCGCGCTGGCCAAGACCTATCAGCACGACGCCTTCCGGATCGAGGTCGAAGGCCGCGAGGGCGGCCACGCCGATATCGAATATCGCGCGATGCGGATCGCGCCGAGCGATGTCGAACACGCCGTGGTCAACACCCTGCGCTTCGTGGAATCGCCCTCCGCGATCGTGTTCTGTAATACCCGCAACGCGGTGAACCATCTGCAGACGTCGCTGCTGGAGCGCGGTTTCTCGGTCGTGGCGCTGTCCGGCGAACTCACCCAGAACGAACGCACGCAAGCGCTCAACTCCTTGCGCGACGGCCGCGCCAGGGTTTGCGTCGCCACCGACGTCGCCGCGCGCGGCATCGATCTGCCGAATCTCGGCCTCGTCATCCATGCCGATCTGCCCAACGATCCGGAAGTGATGCAGCATCGCTCGGGGCGCACCGGGCGCGCCGGCAAGAAGGGCGTCAGCGTGTTGCTAGTGCCGCCGGCACGGCGGCGCCGCGCCGAACTGCTGCTCAATCTCGCCGGCATCGAAGCGATCTGGGGCACCGCGCCGCAGGCCGAGGAGATCCGCGCGCTCGATCAGCAACGCATGACGCAGGACACGCTGTTCACCGACGAGACGTCGCCCGAGGATCAGGCGCTGGCTCAGGTGCTGCTGGCCGAACGTTCGGCTGAGGAGATCGCGATCGCGTTGGCGCGGCTGTATCGGGCGCGGCTGCCTTCGCCGGAAGACATTCTCGATCCCGGCCAGGCCAATGCCCGCGGCCGCGACGATCGTGCATCCCCCAAGGGCGCACGCGCGCCGCGCGAGGAGCGCGATTACGGTCCACGTGACTCCGGTCCACGGGCGCGCTCGGCCAAAGCGGGGCAAAAGCACGCCATGACCGATGGCGTCTGGTTCCGTGCGGCGATCGGCAAGCGCAAGAACGCCGAGGCGCGCTGGCTGTTGCCGATGATCTGCCGCCGCGGCGGCATCGACCGCCAGGCGATCGGCGCGATCCGCATTCTCGACACCACCACCGAGTTCGAGATCGCGGCATTCGCCGCGGAGGATTTCGCGGCGCAGATCAAGCGCCCGGACAAGGACGACAATATCCGGATCGAGCCGCTGATCGGCGCCAAGCCGATCGAGCCGGCCGCCGACAAGCCCGCTTACAAGCCGCATGACGGCAAGAAGTCCGAACGCGAGACGCGCCGCAGCAAGCGGCCCGATCCGTGGACTCCATTGTCGGGCAAGGCGGATGGCGACGCGCGACGGGAGACCGGGACTGCCGACAGCTCTCACGGCGCGCCACGCGGCAAGAGCTTCGACAATCAGCGGACGCCGCGCGCCGCCAAGGATGCAGGGGTCAAAGAAAGCGGCTTCAAGAAAGAGGGCTTCAAGAAGGACGGGTTCAAGAAGCCGAAGTCGCGCGACGACAAGCCGGCCTATGTCAGCAAGGCGCGCCGCGCCGATCCGTCTGCCCCGAGCCCCGGTTTCAAGAAGAAGGCCAAGAAGAAGTTTCGCGACTGAGTTAGCCCCCGGCCCCCTCACGGGGGCTGGGGCGCCACATTCATCGTCGGGTCGTCGATCAAAGCCCGGGCGGGGATGGAACCCGCGCGGACCTCGGCGCATTGATGGCGCGTCCGCCGATGGAACCCGCGCCTGTTGCGTGGTAATGGTGGATGTCGAGGACCCGCCGAAAAGATGCCGCTCTCCGTCCCGCCGACCGGCCCCACGCCTGATCCGCAAATCATCCGCCGGGCGCAGCGCACCGACCGCCTGCTCCGGGTCGCCGTGATCTGGCTGCTGCTGCTGGCGACCGCCTGGGTCGCGCAGCCTTATCTCGCCGCATTGTGGTTCTCGGTCTCCGGCCCGCGCACCGTCACCGCGCGCGGCGATCTCGCGCCGGCCGAGACCTCGACCATCGAGCTGTTCAAGCGGGTGTCGCCTTCCGTGGTGCACGTCTATGCCCAGTCGAGCCGACGAACGCCGTCCTTGTTGGAGGCACAGCAGGGCGGGGTGCAGTCCGGCTCCGGCGTAATCTGGGACGCCGCCGGTCACGTCATCACCAACAACCACGTCATCCAGGGCGCGAGCGCGCTCGGCGCGCGGCTGTCGACCGGCGAGTTCGTCACCGCCCGCGTGATCGGCACCGCGCCGAACTACGACCTCGCGGTGCTGCAGCTCGAGCGACCGCGTGCGGCGCTGCGTCCGATCGCTATCGGGAGCTCGTCGGATCTGCAGGTCGGGCAGGCAGCTTTTGCGATCGGCAGTCCTTATGGCCTGGAGCAGACGCTCACCACCGGAATCGTCAGCGCGTTGCAGCGTCGGCTGCCGACCGCGGCGGCGCATGAAATCAGCGGCGTGATCCAGACCGACGCGGCGATCAACCCGGGCAATTCAGGCGGTCCATTGCTCGACAGCGCCGGCCGGCTGATCGGGTTGAACACCGCGATCATCTCGGGCTCGGGCGCGTCGGCCGGCATCGGCTTCGCCATCCCCGTGGATGCCGTCAACCGCATCGCGACCTCGCTGATCCGCACCGGCACCGTGCCGGTTCCTGGAATCGGCATCATCGCGGCCGACGAGAACGAGGCGGCGCGGCTCGGGATCGATGGCGTCGTCGTGGTGCGGACGCTGCCGGACTCTCCGGCGGCGCGCGCGGGACTGACCGGCGCCAGCGAGACCGGGATGGTCGAGGACGTCATCATCGGCGCCAACGGCCAGGAGATCCACAGCATGTCGGATCTCGCCGCGGCGCTCGAAGGCATCGGCATCGGTAGCGACGTCAAATTGCAGGTGATCCGCGACGGTCGCGCGCGGACCGTCAACGTGCAGGTGACCGACATCTCTCGGCTGAAGCGGAACTAGCGTCGTCGTCGATCCGCGCCGAATGCTGCGACAAATTCTCAGGCTGGGGTCGCCGCCGAAGTGAAAGCGCTGGCCGAGCAGACCGCCAGGAGAGCCTTGCCGATGCGCGCCGACAGGCACCGATAGAAGGCGCCGAGCGCTGTCTCAGTCCGTCCAACGGTTAAGGCGGCCAGCCGGAGGAGCGCAGCAGCTTGCCCGCCGGATCGGCGCGTTCGCGAGGACAACTATCGCAAGCGTGTCGTGAACAACCCGCAGCGGCGCGCCAAAGCAATCGGCTTTGCCCTGCATGCTCTGGAGCCTGCCACCGGGGGAGCCGTTTCTTAGAAATCGGCAGCTTCGATCAGAACCGAAGGCGCCGATAGGGCTGCGCGCCTGCGTCAGCCGATCTTGGCCAGCGTCCATTGCGCCAGCAGGCCGCCGAGCGCGGCGGCTGCCGCGGTCATCGCGGCGCCCCACGCGATGTCGGTGCCCACCAGCGCCCAATCCCACTGCCGCAGGATGGCCATGTTGGTGAGCTCGAAGGTCGCGTAGCAGGACAGACCGAACAGCGCGCCGTAGAGCGCATTGTGCTGCCAGTCCCCCGGCGCTGCGCCGTTGACGAAGATGACGATGCCCGCAATGTAGAGCACATAGAACGCGATCGCCGGCGCCATGCGCGGCGTGCTCAGCATCAGCTCGCCGATGTGCTGGTCGAACATCTTCTTGCCGACGCTGCCGAGAAACAGAAAGTCCAGCGGCAACAGCACGACGAGCGTGGCGAAGTAGACGATCGCTGAGCGCTTCATATCGATCTCCGGTGAAAGGTTCCGAGCTCAACGGCGCCGATGCGCCCCGGTTCCCCAGCCAAACCGTACGATCCGCGACCAGGAACGAACAGTCGTGGCTATCATTGTCGAGGCAAACCACAATCGTTCACGAATCACGAAGGAGGCGCAGATGGGCAAAGCTTACTACGACATCATCGGCAGCGACGACAATTGGGGCATCCGGCACGACGACGACCCGACCGGCGAGTATGCCAGCAAGGAGGCGGCGTTCGAGGCGGCTGTCGCCGCGGCATCCAACGCGATTAAATTCGGCCACGAAGTCCGGATCACCGTGCCGGGCCAGGACGGATCGGGCAATGCGCTGGGGACGGTCAGCAACTGACCGGATGAATGATGCGATTCGCTCGGGCTCGTCCCGGGCGCTTTCGTCTGCTTCCACAGCATCCTCGGCAACAGAATGCCCGGCGCAAGGGCCGGGCATTCGCGTTTCAGCCACAGTATCTGCTGTCGAACTCGTCTACGCGACCTTCGACAGCGCCGAGGCCTGTTCGACAGCCGGCTGCTCGGTGACCTCGTGGGTGATCACCTCGAACTGCAGCAATTGCGCGGTGCCGAACGAGGTCGAGATCGCCACGTCGGCGGCGTCGCGCCCACGGGCCATGACGATGCGGCCGATCCGCGGGTGATTGTGGCGGGCATCGAAGGTGTACCAGCGGCCGTCGAGATAGACCTCGAACCACGCCGAGAAATCCATCGGAGCCGGGTCGATCGGCACGCCGATGTCACCGAGATAACCGGTGCAGTAGCGCGCGGGGATGTTCATGCACCGGCACAGCGCCACTGCGAGGTGCGCGAAGTCGCGGCACACCCCGATGCGCTCGGAATGTCCCTCCGCCGCCGTGCGATCGTTGCGGGCGTAGTGATATCCGAACTCGATCTGATTGTGGGTGTAGTCGACGATCGCCTGAACCCGCTCCCACCCCGAGGTGATGCCGCCGAACAGCGACCAGGCGAGGTTCGACAGTTTGTCGGTGTCGCAATAGCGACTGCCGAGCAGATAGATCAGTGCCCCGTCCGGCAGTTCGGCGATCGGCAGTTGCCGCGCCCCCGGCGCCGTTTCGTCGGGCAGGCCGGAATCCTCGATCAGAAAATCATTGCTGATGTCGATGCGGCCAGCCGGCGCGACGATGCGCGTGCAGATGTTGCCGAACATGTCGACGAAGTCGCGCGCCGGAACGTCCGGCGCGAACCGGATCTTGTGTTCGCCGATAATGTGCTGCTGCCGGGAGGGATGAACGCTGAGCAGCAGGTTCATCGGTGTTTCCTGGAAGCACTGGAAGGCGATGTTGTAGCCCGCTCGAATTTTCAACGTTGTCTCCGTCGCTCGCGCGTCAAATGATGATATGTCATCAACAATGACGGACCGTTCAGTCGGTTCCTCCGTAACCGACTGAACGGATGCGCAAATGTGCGGCAAACGGATGCGTAGTTTCTAATCGATCAGGCCGAACAGCAACACCGATCGCGCCGTCACCTGATAGATGGAACCGCAGGCGAACTGCTCCCCGGGCGAACCGTCTGGAATATTGGTGTCGATCAGCAACTGCCATTTGGAGCCGTGCGGAACTTCCGGCAGGGTGAATTCGACCGCGCCGTCGAAACTGTTGGTGATCAGCAGCACGGTGTCGTCCTCGGCGTGCCGGCGGATGCCGCTTTTCTGCGCGCGGCCGTCGAGCAGCATTCCGAAACACTTCACGTTGCTATCGTGCCAGTGCTCCTCCTGCATTGCGCCGCCATTGGCGTTGATCCAGGTGACGTCGCAGACCTCGAGCGTCTCGTCGTAATGGCCGGTCAGGAACCGGCTGCGCCGCAGCGTCGGGTAGGTCCGCCGCAGTTCCATCAGCCGCGTGGTGAAGCTCAGCAGGTCCTTGGCGGTGTCGCTGTGGTCCCAATGCACCCAGGAGATTTCGTTGTCCTGGCAATAGGCGTTGTTGTTGCCCTGCTGGGTGCGGCCGAATTCGTCGCCGGCGAGCAGCATCGGCGTGCCCTGCGCCAGCAACAGCGTCGCCAGCATGTTGCGCTTCTGGCGCTCGCGTAGGCTGAGGATCGCCTCGTCATCGGTGGGGCCCTCGGCGCCGCAATTCCACGAGCGGTTGTCGGAGTGGCCGTCCTTGCCGTCCTCGCCGTTGGCGGCGTTGTGCTTGTCGTTGTAGCTCGCCCAGTCGTTGAGGGTGAAGCCGTCATGCGCGGTGATGAAGTTGACGCTCGCCCAGGCCCGGCGACCCTGGCGGTTGAACACGTCGCCCGAACCGGACAGCCGCGGCGCCAGCGCTGCGGCCGGCGCTTCGCCGCGCCAATAGTCGCGGATGGTGTCGCGGAATTTGTCGTTCCATTCCGCCCAGCCGGGCGGGAAGCCGCCGACCTGATAGCCGCCGGGACCGCAGTCCCAGGGCTCGGCGATCAGCTTCACCGAGCTCAGCAGCGGGTCCTGGTTGACCGCCTTGAGGAAGCCGCTCTGCTCGTCGAACCCATAGGTTTCGCGGGCGAGAATGGTGCCGAGATCGAAACGGAAGCCGTCGATATGCATCTCGCCGGCCCAATAGCGGAGCGAGTCGGTGACCATCTGGATCACGCGCGGATGCGTGAGGTTGACGGTGTTGCCGGTGCCGGTATCGTTGATGTAGTAGCGCTTCTGGTCCGGCAGCAGCCGATAGTAGCTGGCGTTGTCGATGCCCTTGAACGACAGCGTCGGGCCGAGTTCGTTGCCTTCCGCCGTGTGATTGTAGACGACGTCGAGGATCACGGCGAGACCGACATCGTGCAGCCGCGCCACCATCTCCTTGAATTCGCGCAAGCTGTTCGGCACGTCGGCGGCGTAGCGCGGATCGGGCGCGAAGAAGCCGATGGTGTTGTAGCCCCAATAATTCACCAGATCCTTGTCCAGCAGATAGCTGTCATTGACGAAGGTGTGGATCGGCAGCAGCTCGACCGCGGTGACGCCGAGCGAGGCGATGTAGTCGGCCACCGGCTGGCTGCCGAGACCGGCATAGGTGCCGCGCAGATGCTCCGGCACGCCGGGATGCAATTTGGTGAAGCCCTTGACGTGGGTTTCATAAACGATGGTCTGGTCCCACGGCACGAATTTGCGGCCGGGCTCGCCCTTCCAGTCGAAGCCGGGATCGACCACGACGCATTTCGGCACGAACGCCGCGCTATCGCGCTCGTCGAAGGTGGTGTCGTCGCCGGATTCCATCTGATAGCCGAACACGGCCGGGTCCCATTTCAGCTCGCCCGCATGGGCGCGCGCATAGGGATCGAGCAGCAGCTTGTTCGGGTTAAAGCGATGGCCGTTTTCAGGCTCGTAGGGGCCATGAACGCGATAGCCGTAGAACGTGCCGGGGCCGATGTCCGGAATGTAGCCGTGGAAAACCTCGTCGGTGTATTCCGGCAGCTCGATGCGGCGCTCGGTGTCGCCGTCGAACAGGCAGACTTCGACCTTGGTGGCGTTGGCGGAGAACAGCGCGAAGTTGGTGCCTTCGCCGTCCCAGCAGGCGCCGAGCGGGTAGGGCAGGCCCTCGCGAACGCTGCTGGTGTCGTTGACGATCTTGTAAGCGGGCTCCGGCTTCGGCGGCTGCTTGTCCTCGGTGACCGGCTGGTCGAGCGTTGCGAGATCGGTCATCGCTGTGCCTCCCGCGGATGCCGCGTTAAAGTTGCGGCGCTACGCGCCGTCGCGCGGCCTTCCGTGGTCGCCGTCAATGCCGATCGATCTCTCATGAAGTCCCCCAAAACTCTGATGACCGCGATAATGCCTCATCCTCGCTTCGGTTCCATGACCACTGCCGTTGAGGGCCGGAACGGCAAACGGCCCGGACGCCGCGTGGCGGTCCGGGCCGTCGGTTGTGAAAGAACGGTGACTTATTTGTTGGACTTCGACGTCGTGGTGCTGCGCTGCTTGTCGAGGTTCTGCGCCATTTCGAGATGGTGCTTCAGCGCCGGCAGCGTCTTGCCCGCCCAATCCTTCAACGCGGCGTTGTCGCCGCCCTTCGCGTAACGCTCGAACAGCGACACCGCATCCTTATGGGCGTCGATCTGCTGGTCGATGAAGGTCGCGCTGAAATCCGCGGCGGTCGCGGTCTTCAGCTTGTCGATCTTGCTCTGATGGTTGCTGTCGAGCGCAGTCGGCAGCGCGGCCTCGATCTTGCCGCCGGACACCGCCGACTTCAGTTCGGTGCTGGTCTTGGTGTGGTCGGCGATCATCTGCTTGGCGAACGCCTTCTCGGCGGCGTTGCCCTTGTCTTCGGCGATCTTGTTCGACTGGATCTCGAACATGTCGCTGATCGCGACCTGCTTGACGAAGTCGGCGGTCGCGGGCGCGACGCCGAGGACGGAATTGACCCCGGTTTTCTCGGTGATCGATTGCGCCATCGCCGGCGAGGCCAGCAGCAGACATCCCAGAATGATTGCGGTTCGTTTCATCGTCTTATCCTTCAGCTTGCGGCGTTGCGATTGACGCACGTCCGGAGCGTCACGGTTGCGCCGACCTGCACAACTGGAGCGCGACGATTCGGTTCCGGTCCCGCCCTGCGCGGTGGCGGGACGCCGGCGCGCGCTCCCGGCGCGAGGCTTCCTCTCTTGTCCCGGGGGTGTTGAGGCCGGCCGGCGAGCGTGTTAGGGAACGGGCGTCGCGGGTGTAGCTCAATGGTAGAGCAGCAGCCTTCCAAGCTGAATACGAGGGTTCGATTCCCTTCACCCGCTCCAAGACTTAACCCGCTCCAAGACTTAGCCGGATTTCCCCGCCACGTTCGGGCCCAGGCGCGCCCGGATTCGCAAGCGCGGCTATAGCGTTTTCGAGCGAAGTGGACGCCGGTTCGCGTGAAGAAAACGCGTCAGAACTTGAAGTTAGAGCTTCGGTTCTGATTCGATCAGAACCGAAAAAGCTCTAACGGCCGCGTCGGGCCGGCGCCTTGTCGTCGGCTGCGGGCTTCGATGCGGTGAGCGCCAGCGCGGTGACCGCCACCACGCGATTGATCACGCCCTCGACGTCGTCGAGATCGCATTTCCCGTCCGACAGCCGCGTCAGCCGCTCGCTGTCGCGCACCGTCTGGTGCGCCATCGCCAGCGCGAAATGCAGGCCCCAATAGATCTCCGCATCGGCCTTGCCGGGCAGCGACCGCCGCAGCGCCGCGGCGAATTTGCGCAGATGGTCGATCTCGCGGTTCTTGATCTTGTGGATCGGCGCGATCGCCTCGATCGTGGCGCGGATCATGAAGCGCGCCGCGTCGGAGCGCTCGCTGTCGGGGCCGAGGCAGCCGCGCAAGGTCGGTCCGACCAGCGCGCGCAACACCGCCTCGACCGGCGCGCGCCCGCCGCCTGCGGCTTCCGCGGCCTTCAACTGGTTCAGGCGTTCGCGATTGGTCGCGATCGAGCGCGTCACGAACAATTCGGTGATCAGTTCGTCCTTCGAGCCGAAGTGATAGTTCACCGCGGCGAGATTGACCTCGGCCGCGGCGACGATGTCGCGCAGCGTGACGTCGCTGAAGCCGCGCTCGGCGTAGAGCCGTTCGGCCGCTCGGAGGATTGCTGTCCGTGTGGTGTCGGTCGACATGCCATGCCGTGGAAATTCGTCGAACTTGCATTTCAAACGCGTGTATGAAACTATCGTTTCACCGCCGGAAGTCAATGCGTTCGCGTCGTCGACCGCCGGCGGCCTCCGGTCCGGCGCATTCGCGCCGTGCTCTCGCGGCGCAGCGCGCAACACAGAATTGGCTTGCGAAGGCGGGGCGGCGGGGAGACAGTGCCGGCAACCCGCGCCGGTCAAACAGCTTGGGAAAGAAGTGAGGATCGCCTGATGGATTTCACGATGTCCGATCGCCAGCGTGAGTGGCTGGAACGCGTCACCGCCTTCATGAACACGCACGTCCGTCCGGCGGTGCCGATCTACAAGCAGCAGGACGCCGAGGGCGACCGCTGGAAAGTGATCCCGATCCTCGAAGACCTGAAGAAGAAGGCCAAGGCCGAAGGCCTCTGGAACATGTTCATGCCGCCGTCGTCGCATGAAGACGACGAATTCCGCGGCGCGGGCCTGAGCAATCTCGAATACGCCATGCTGTCTGAGAAGATGGGCCACATCAGCTGGGCCTCCGAGGTGTTCAACTGCTCGGCGCCGGACACCGGCAACATGGAAGTGCTGATGCGCTACGGCTCCAAGGAGCACAAGCGGCAGTGGCTGCGCCCGTTGATGGACGGCGAAATCCGCTCGGCGTTCCTGATGACCGAGCCGGCGGTCGCGTCGTCGGACGCCACCAATATCGAAACCCGGATCGAGAAGGACGGCGATCACTACGTCATCAACGGCCGCAAATGGTGGTCGTCGGGCGTCGGCGATCCGCGCTGCAAGATCGCGATCGTGATGGGCAAGACCGATCCGAATGCGGCCAAGCATCAGCAGCAGTCGCAGATCCTGGTGCCGCTCGACACCCCCGGCATCACCATCGAAAAGATGCTCCCGGTGTTCGGCTTCGACGACGCGCCGCACGGCCACGGCGTCGTGCTGATGGAGAACGTCCGCGTGCCGGCGTCGAATCTGCTGCTCGGCGAGGGCCGCGGCTTCGAAATCGCGCAGGGCCGTCTCGGCCCGGGCCGCATCCATCACTGCATGCGCACCATCGGCAAGGCCGAAGAGGCGCTGGAGAAGATGGTGAAGCGGCTGCAGTCGCGCACCGCGTTCGGCAAGAAAATCATCGAATATTCGATCTGGGAGCAGCGCATCGCCGAAGCCCGCACCGACATCGAGATGAATCGGCTGTTGTGCCTCAAGGCCGCCGACATGATGGACAAGGTCGGCAACAAGACCGCGCAGCTGGAGATCGCGATGATCAAGGTCGCGGCGCCGAACATGGCGCTGAAGATCATCGACAACGCGATCCAGGCCTATGGCGGCGCCGGCGTCTCCGACGAGGCCGGGCTCGCCAAGGACTATGCCGGCATCCGCACGCTGCGGCTCGCCGACGGTCCGGACGAGGTGCATAACCGCGCCATCGCCCGGCTCGAAATCAAGAAGTATGCCAACGCGCCGGCGAAGCACTGAGCCCAAGCGACGATCTTGCATGATGCGTCATCGCCGGACTTGATCCGTCGATCCATCTGAAGGAAAACCTGATGCCCGGGCCGCGCCCGGGCATCAGTGTCAGCAACGCGCGGGACGATGCTTCGCTCGGCCGGTGGTCGGGAGCGGCTCGGAGCAGAACGCGCGAACAAGAACAAGGGAGCGTCACGTTGGCGGCTATCAGGCGAGACGAGGACTACACCGGCACCAAGCCTGTCGAGGAGCGGCATCGGGTCGACGAAGCCAGCCTCGCGGCATGGATGCAGCAGAACGTCGAGGGCTATCAGGGCCCGCTCGAGGTTCAGCAGTTCAAGGGCGGCCAGTCGAACCCGACCTATCGGCTCAACACGCCGGGGCGCTCTTACGTGATGCGGCGCAAGCCGTTCGGAAAGCTGCTGCCGTCAGCGCATGCGGTCGATCGCGAGTTCCGCGTCATCGCAGCACTCGGCAAGCAGGGCTTCCCGGTGGCCAAAGCTTACGCGTTGTGCACCGATGACGCGGTGATCGGGGCTGCGTTCTACGTCATGTCGATGGAAGAGGGCCGGGTGTTCTGGGACCCGACGCTGCCGAGCCAGCCGCCGGAAGCGCGCCGGGCGATCTTCGTCGCCAAGATCGAGACGCTCGCCAGGCTGCACAGCTACGATCCGGAGGCGATCGGACTCGGCGACTTCGGCAAGCCGGGCAATTACTTCGCGCGCCAGGTCGACCGCTGGACCAAGCAGTACAAGGCCTCCGAGACGGAATCGATTCCGGAGATGGACCGGCTGATGGAATGGTTGCCGAGCACGCTGCCGGATCAGCAGCGGGTGTCTGTGGTGCACGGCGACTACCGGCTCGACAACATGATCTTCCACGCCACCGAGCCGCGGGTTCAGGCGGTGCTCGACTGGGAGCTGTCGACGCTCGGCGATCCGATGGCGGATTTCACCTATCTGCTGATGCAATGGGCGATGCCCGGCCTCGAAGGCGTCGATCTCAAGGCGCTGAACATCCCGACGATCGAGGAGGCGACCGCGATCTATAATCGCGCCGCCGGCATCCCCGAGATCGGCGACATGAACTGGTACTTCGCCTACAACACCTTCCGGCTCGCCGGCATCACCCAGGGAATCGCCGGCCGCATCCGCGACGGCACGGCCGCCTCCGACAAGGCCAAGGAATCCGCCGCCCGCACCGTTCCGCTCGCCAAGGCCTCCTGGGCCTACGCCCAGAAGGCGGGTGCGAAGTAAGCGGGTTCGGGAGACGAACATGACGGCGCGGTCCGCAAGGATCGCGCCTTTTGTCTGTCAGCGAAACCCATCGCGCCGACCGCCGGGCGCCTCTTGACAAAATTCCTATAGGACCGTATACCCATCGCATCCCGCCCCGATGAGAGGGGCGTTTCGCGATCGTCACGATCCGCGGGGCGGGAGGCGGTGGACGGCGGCGCGCCAGGCGCGGACGCCGGTG
>NZ_FODT01000004.1 GCF_900110435.1 Rhodopseudomonas pseudopalustris | reverse complement strand
GCCGGGGAGAGCACGACATAAGCCGTTAACACCATCGCGTGCGGAACGCCGGACGATGTTCGGCGTGACCGTGGTGACTAACTCGTGTGCTTTTTTACTATGCACACGAGGCCGCGGACGCGTCGTGCGTCCGGCGTTCCGCACGCCCTCTTGTTCGAGAGGGCGGAACGAACCTCGCAAAGCCCGGGCGCAGATGCGTCGCGGAAATGCGAGCGCTTGAGTTCTTGAAACGTGGCTGTTTGAAATTCGAAGATCGTTTGCGTGCGAGCCTATCCGCACAGATGGGCGTCATCCTCAGAGCCTGCTGCCAGCACCACCAAATCAGCACGCGATCGCTCGCGCCGCTTTGTCGCCATGGTTCCTTCACCTTCAATTCAGCTCGCCGTGATGAAAGTGGCGCGAGGTCAGCAAGACCGCATGATCATCCGACTGAGGAGAATGCTTGTGAAGAAATTTGCCTTCGGCGTGGCTGCCGCGATTGCACTGGGTCTGGGCGCGTTGAGTGCTCCCGCGTCGGCCGCGACTCCGGCACCGGCGACGTCCGCCGTAGTGGCGCCGATGACCGACATCTCGGCGCAGCGTTACATCGAGCGCCGCCGCATGATCCGCCGCGGCCCGGTGTGCACCGTGCGCACGGAAGTGCGCCGCGGCCCCTATGGCCGCCGCGTGGTCACCAAGACCCGCGTCTGTCGCTGAAGATTCAGCGGTGAACCGAGCGGTGGAGCTGCCAAGCTCCACCGCTCGGCAGGAGCGGCCACCGAGCCGCCCTGCCCTTATCTTTCGGCGTGAGCCTTCCGCCACGCCGACACGCGCTCGTGCGCTGTCACTGGTCCTCGACGTCCTCGACCTGCTGCTGTGGCGGACGCTGCTGGCGTCGCACCGTGCGCATCGGCGGCGCTCTGGTCTCGCTCGGCGGATGGAACACCACGTAGCAAGCCTGGCTCAGCCGCGGCCCGGCGTCACGCAGGCAGCTCTCGATCCGCCCCGCATCAGGAATGTACTGGCTGCACAGCCGCAACGCGTCGGGCGTGCAGGCTTCGCGCTGCGCCTCCGATCCCCGCTCCTGAGCCAGAGCCGCGCCGCTGCCAAGCAGCGTGGTCAGAGCAATTGCGCTGGTGAGTGTTCGTGAGGGCATGGCCGATCTCCAATGAGATCGACCAATCGCGAGCGCCGGGACAAAGTTCCGGAACCGCGATCACACATTGTAGAGAAGGTCGATTGTGAAGAAGGTCGATCGCGAAGTAACGCCGATCATGGCGAACGCCGATCCTGACCAACCACCGCAGCACCCGCGCGCTGCAGCGAACCCGGCCCGCGGCAGCGCCGCGCGCCGGCGTCAGCTCATGCTGGCGACGACAACGAGGCGCTTGACCTCGCCGCGTTTGAACGCCTGCAGGAAGGCGTTGTAGTCCTTGAACGACACGCAGCCGTTGGAGTCGCCGCGCGGCCCGAGCATGTAGGTGTGCGCCAGCAGGCCGGTGCGGCCGTGGATCATGTCCTCGCCGCCGACCGGCGTGAGACGGATCGCGGCGACGCCATGGAACAGCGCTTCGCGCATCTTCATGTCGTAGATGTGCGGCGGGGTCGCGCCGTGCATCCGGATGTTGACGTGACGCGGATCGTCCATCTTCGGGCCGAGCCCGGAATGCGCCTCGAGCTTGCTGCCGTCCGGCATGTACACGGTCTTGGCGGTGATGTCGTAGACCGCCGTGTAGCGATCGTCATCGGACGGGCTGAAGGCGTTGTCGCGCGGCTCGCCGGTGCTGGTGACGCCGGCCTCGGCGGAGGCGTAGGCGAGCGCCGGGGCTTCGGGCTTGCCGAACAGCTTGTCGAAGAAGCTCGACTTGCTCTCCGACTTCGCCGCCATCAGCGCCGCCTTGGCGCGGGCCACCAGCGCTTCCTGGCTGAACGGATTGCGGGTCGGGCCCGGTGCGACGCGGGCGGCGGCGGATTTGCGGTCCGGCGGCATCGGCACCGCCATCGCCAGCTTCACCGGCTGCGGCGGCGGGGCCACGCCGGCCTTGCCGGCGGCGTCGGCCCTGGCCCCATCGGACGGCACGGCGGAATTATTTTGCGCCGGCCTGAACCTGTCGGGCTCGAAACCGAACGAATAGTTAGCGTCGAGCAGAGCGTAATAGCGGTGACCGGATTTGGTTTGCGGCGGCGCTGCATGGGCGGCCTGCACGCTGGAGGTGACCGGGACGTCGCCCGGATCGGCGGACGCGACCTGCACCGGCGCGGCGCCCTGCTTGGCCATTGCGTTCTTCAACGCAAGATGCGCCATCAGCTTCGGCGCATTGGCGGCAGCGCCGGCGAGCGGCTCGAAGCGCGACGCGAAATTGGACCGATCTTGCCGGTTGAATTCTTGACGGCTGATCGGTTCGTCGCCCCAGGCGCCGACACTCGGATAGATGCTTGCGCCCACGGTGTTGGCGTACACCGTCCAGACACAGCCGATCACCGGCAGCGCAATGGCGATCGCGCCGAGCGATTTACGAAAACCCATAGACCGGGCCCCACGATGATTGGGCAGAGTACGCGCCCCCGTACCAACACTCATTCGCCTAGCATCCAGACTTGCCCCATTGCCTGCGGTGCTTCAACCGGAGAATCCGCATGGAGATGTGGCAGAACAGAGGAGCGCGATTAAGGCGGGTTTGAGTTAAATGCCGCTTAAGTTGCTCAGAAACCGACCATGCGCCGCGATGGTTAACGCTTGGTTACCGCGCCGGGCCGGACAATAACCCAATGAATTCAATACACTGGAGAAATTCGGGCGGGCCTGCGGTATCCAGATAACCGCCTCCCCCGCGGCCGCCAGCCCTGGCCCCGTAACCCTACGCGCACCACCCCGCCTTTCCGCCCGGCAAAGAAATTCGTGTTCCGACCGGCCTGGAGGCGCCCGGCAGGGCCCCCGGAGCGACTCAGCCGTAGCTCAATTTGGGGGTACCAATCGGAACCGCGGCCCTCCGGCGTGGTGTCCAGGATGGTCCAAAGCGGCATCAGATCCGGGGCGCCGCGCGAATCCTGGCCCGGATCGGCAGTGGCGGCGAACATCTCGCCGCCCCAGAAGTGCCGGATGCGGCCATCGCGGCGGCTGAACACGTTGAAGGCCGCGCCGTCGCCGCCGTCCGGGCTCAAGCCATGATAGTCGCCACTATAGGCGCCGGTCAGGTCGGTGAAGAGCGGCAGATGCCGCCAGCCCCGAGCCCGCTTGACCGCGACCAGACGCTCGATCGGCGAGCGCGCCACGATCGCCAGCGCCACCCGCTGGGTGATGTCCGGCGCCTCGCCGTCCCACGCACTCAGCAGCGAGGTGCACATCGGGCAAGGCTCGGCGCGCTGCGGGCCGAACATGTAGCTGTAGACGACCAGTGTCGGCTTGTCGCCAAACAGCCCCGCAAAGTCGGTCCGGCCCTGCTCGCCCTCGAAAGCGTAAGGCGTGGTCACCTCACCGCCTGGCGGCAACTGCCGGCGCTGCTCGGCGACCCGCTCGATATGGCGGCGTAGTTCGATCTCCTCAGCGAGCAGCGCCGTGCGGGCGCGGCGATACTCGGCGCTTTCGTTGGGATAGCGGGCGGCGCTGATGCGTGCGAGTTCCACGGCGGGCCTCAGGGTCATGACGCTTCTCCGGAATGTGAGCCTAGATCCAGGACGAACGACGTGGCCCCGATCCGACACACGGCGCAGTGCGCTCCATGGCATGTCGCTTGCTTACTAGACCCGCCAACATCTTTGGAGTTTGGAATGTCGGGTTCGTTCGATCGCTATGTCAGCTTCAAGAATTGCGATTGGAAGGTTCGGTCGGAACGGGTGATGGCGCGATTGCAGAGGCACATCGACGCCGCGGAAAATCCGTTCTGGGCCTATTTCGCGCAGAAGCGCACCGAGCTGCGCGAGAAACAGGGTCTCGACGATCTCCGCGTGCTGCATAATTATCTGCCGACGCTGCGCGAACTCCTGGAAGACAATGGCGACCTCGAAACGCTGGCGATGCTCGAAGAGCTCGAAGTCAACCTGATGTGAGCGTCGTTGCGCTCAGCGCGCGCTGCGCCCCGCCGCGGTGAGGAAGTCGAAATCGCAGCCTTCGTCCGCCTGCAGGATCGTGTCGTGGAACAGCTGCGCATAGCCGCGCGGCGGCCGCGCTGATGCGGACGATGGCAGCGCGGCGCGGCGCCGATCCAGTTCGGCGTCGTCGACCAGCAGATCGATCCGGCGCGCCGCGACGTCGAGCGTGATGCGATCACCATTCTCCACCAGCGCCAGCGGACCGCCGTCCGCGCTCTCCGGCGTGATATGCAGCACGATGGTGCCGAACGCGGTGCCGCTCATCCGCGCGTCCGAGATGCGCACCATGTCCTTCACGCCGGCGCGCGCGAGCTTCAGCGGGATCGGCAGATACCCCGCCTCCGGCATCCCCGGCGCACCGCGCGGTCCTGCATTGCGCAGCACCAGCACGTCGGAGGCGTCGACGTCGAGATCCGGATCGTCGATCCTCCGCGCCATGTCCTCGACCGACGAGAACACCACCGCGCGGCCGGTGTGCTGCAGCAGTTGCGGCGACGCCGCGGAATGCTTGATGACCGCGCCGCGCGGCGCGAGATTGCCCGACAGCACCGCCATCGCGCCTTCAGGCCGGATCGGATTGTCGCGCGCACGGATCGCGTCCTGCCCGGGCACGTCTTCCGCGAGAGCAACGACATCGCGCAAGCTCGCGCCGGTGATGGTCTTCGCGTCGAGATCGATCAGCTCGCCGAGCTGGGCCATCAGCTTCGGCACGCCGCCGGCGTGGTGGAAATGTTCCATGTAGTGCGCGCCGGACGGCTTCAGATCGACCAGCACAGGCACGTCTCGGCCGAGCCGGTCGAACGCCTCGGGGTCGATGCGATGCTGGGTGCGGCCGGCGATCGCGGTGAGATGGATCAGCCCGTTGGTCGAGCCGCCGATCGCCTGCAACACCACCTGCGCGTTGCGGAACGCGGCCGGCGTCAGCAACTCGCTCGGCTTCGGCCCCTTCGCCCTGGCCATCGCGGCCGCCACTTTGCCGCTCTCCTCCGCCGAGCGAAACCGTTCGGCGTGCGGCGCGGGAATCGTCGCGCCCATCGGCAGCGACAGGCCGATCGCCTCGGTGATACATGCCATCGTCGAGGCGGTGCCCATCACCATGCAGGTCCCGACGGAGGGCGCGAGCCGGCCGTTGACGGCTTCGATCTCGGCCTCGTCGATCTCGCCGGCCCGATATTTCGCCCACAGCCGCCGGCAGTCGGTGCAAGCGCCCAAAACTTCGCCCTTGTGATGGCCGACCACCATCGGCCCGACCGGGATCACCACGGTCGGCAGATCGGCCGACACCGCCGCCATGATCTGCGCCGGCAATGTCTTGTCGCAGCCGCCGATCACCACCACCGCATCCATCGGCTGGGCGCGGATCATTTCCTCGGTATCCATCGCCATCAGATTGCGCAGATACATCGAGGTCGGATGCGCAAAACTCTCGGCGATCGAGATGGTCGGGAACACCATCGGCATTGCGCCCGCCAACATCACGCCGCGCTTCACCGCCTCGATGATCTGCGGCACGTTGCCGTGGCACGGATTGTAGTCGCTGTGGGTGTTGGTGATGCCGACGATCGGCCGCTCCAGCGCATCGTCGGAATAGCCCATCGCTTTGATGAAGGCCTTGCGCAGGAACAGCGAGAAGCCGGCATCGCCATAGCTGGTCAGTCCCTTGCGCAGTCCGTCGGCCATCCGTGCTCCTCCTCAGTCCGCATCAATCGCCGTGCGCTCGCGCAATTGTCGTCACGCGATGATAGCAGACGCCGCGGGCCAATACGCAACCACGCGACAGCAAAACGCCGGGATGGCGGACCATCCCGGCGTCGATGATTGCCGAAAAGCTTGCGAGACAGGCGTTACGCGGCGTTGAAGCCGGCGATCGCCTTGACCTCGAGATATTCCTCGAGGCCGAACTTGCCCCATTCGCGGCCGTTACCGGACTGCTTGTAGCCGCCGAACGGCGCAGTGCGTTCGTTGGGAACGCCCTGCAAATTGACGTTGCCGGCGCGGATCTGGCGACCGACCTTGCGCGCCCGCTCGACCGAACCGGCCGAGACATAGCCCGCGAGGCCATAGGGCGTGTCGTTGGCGAGCTTGACCGCCTCGTCCTCGTCCTTCGCACCCATGATCACCAGCACCGGCCCGAAGATTTCCTCGCGTGCGATGGTCATGTTGTCGGTGACGTCGGCGAATACGGTCGGGCGGACATAGAAGCCCTTGTTGACGCCCTCCGGCAGGCCAGGGCCGCCGGCGACCAGCGTCGCGCCTTCCTCGATGCCCTTGTTGATCAACGACTGAATCTTGTCCCACTGGCCGCGATTGACCACCGGACCGATCGTCGTGCCCTCGCCGCGCGGATCGCCCGCCTTGGTCTTCTCCGCGACGCCCTTGGCGATCGCGGCGACCTCCTTCATCTTCGACAGCGGCACGATCATCCGGCTCGGCGCATTACACGACTGGCCGGAATTGTTGAACATGTGCATCACGCCGCCGGTCACCGCCTTGGTGAGATCGGCATCGTCGAGGATCACGTTCGGCGATTTGCCGCCGAGTTCCTGGCTGACGCGCTTCACCGTCGGCGCGGAGCGCTGCGCGACGTCGATGCCCGCGCGGGTCGAGCCGGTGAACGAGATCATGTCGATGTCGGGATGCTCGCTCATCGCGGCGCCGACCTCCGGGCCGAGGCCGTTGACCAGGTTGAACACGCCCTTCGGCACGCCGGCTTCATGCAGGATCTCGGCGAAGATCAGCGCCGAGGTCGGGGTGAATTCCGACGGCTTGAGAATCATGGTGCAGCCCGCGGCGAGCGCCGGCGCGACCTTGCAGGCGATCTGGTTCAGCGGCCAGTTCCACGGCGTGATCATGCCGACGACGCCGATCGGTTCACGCACGATCATCGCCGAGCCCAACGGCTCCTCGAAGGCATAATTCTTCAGCACGTCGAGCGTCGACATGATGTGGCCCAGGCCGGCGCCGGCCTGCATCTTCTCGGCCATCGGCAGCGGCGCGCCCATCTCGTCGGACACCGCGGCGCCGATTTCCTTCATCCGGCCCTTGTAGATCCCGATGATCTTCTCGAGCAGCGCGATGCGCTCCTCGCGGCTGGTCTGGGAGAAGGTTTCGAACGCACGCTTGGCCGCTGCGACCGCCTTGTCGACATCGGCCTTGGAGCCGAGTGCAATCTCATACATCGCCTCCTCGGTCGCCGGATTGACGACCGGCGTCGACTTCTTGACGACGGGATCGACCCAGGCGCCGTCGATGTAGAATTGCATGCGGTTGACCATCGTAAACCTCTTCTTTTGATTTTGATTGCGGTGGTGGGTGGGAGTCGACGCGGACAGATCCGCTGCATCACGGGAGCATCCTCGCCGTGAGCTGCGGAGCGAATTCGAGGCCCGCCATCTGCGAGCGAGTTGTATATAAAAACACTGCCATGGGAGGAGCAAGGCCGGGACGCACAATTGCGCGTGTAAACCGCATGCGATTTGCATCCAGACCACCTGCGCGTTGCACGCAGCGTACGGCGCGCGCGGAAATGCTGCGATGCAGCATTCATAATCAGGCCGCGATCGCCAGCGGGACGGCGCTTTGGTGCGACTGATGACGTCGCAATTCTCTGCGATCAGTGAGGCTAGTCGATCAGATGCCCGCGCTTGGTCGCAACCTTCACGGTCGAGACCCGTAGGCTGATTCCCGCGTCGACGTCAGCCGCGCTACACGGCCATCTTCCGATGCAGCACCGGCGCGCCGGCGACCAGGCTCTCGGCAGCGTCGATGATCGCGTTGGCGTCGATGCCGTAGTGCCGATACAGATCGGCGATGCTGCCGGTCTGGCCGAAATGCTCGACGCCGAGCGCCTCCATGCGATGGCCGCACACCGCGCCGATCCAGCCGAGCGTTGCGGGATGGCCATCGAGCACGGTGACGATGCCGCAGCTCCGCGGCAGCGGCGCCAGCAGCGTCTCGATATGGCTCGCACGACGCGATCCGCGATGCGCGCGACGCAACCGCCGCGCCGCGGTCCAGCCGGCATGCAGCCGGTCGGCGGAGGTGATCGCCAGCAGACCGACGTCGCGACGGCTGTCGCCGAGCAACCCGACCGCCTCGATCGCCTCCGGCGCGACCGCGCCGGTGTAGGCGATCACCAGCTCGCAATTCGACCCCGGCTCGCGCAGCCAATACGCGCCGTCGACGATCGCCTTCTGCAAGGCGGGGGTCATCATGCGCTGCGGCTGCTCGATGCTGCGCGTCGACAGCCGCAAGTAAACCGAACCGCCGGCGCGCATTCCGTCGGCGGCGTCACCACCCTCGATGTCGTCGCGCTGCATGTGCTCGAAGCCCCAGCGCATGATCGTCGCGACTTCGTCGACGAAGGCCGGCTCGAACGACGCGAGCCCGTCCTGCGCGATTCCGATCAACGGCGTCGCGATCGACTGGTGCGCGCCGCCTTCCGGCGCCAGCGTGATCCCCGACGGCGTCGCCGCCACCATGAAGCGCGCGTCCTGGTAGCAGGCGTAGTTCAAGGCATCGAGGCCGCGCTGGATGAACGGATCGTACAGCGTCGCGATCGGCAGCAGCCGCTCGCCGTTGATCGTATGCGAAAGCCCGAGCGCCGACATCAGGATGAACAGATTCATCTCGGCGATGCCGAGCTCGATGTGCTGCCCCTTCGGCGAGAAGTCCCAGTTGAAGGTCGTGGGGATTTTCTCGCTGCGGAAAAGATCGGCCTTCTCGGCCCGCGCGAACAGGCCCCTACGATTGACCCAGGCGCCGAGATTGGTCGAGACGGTGACGTCCGGCGACGCGGTGACGATGCGCGACGCCAGTTCGCTCTCGCTGCGCGCCAGTTCGTTGAGGATCAACCCGAAGCCCTGCTGGGTCGACATCTCCGGCGCGGGCTTGAACGACAAATGCTGCGGCACCTCGACCGCCGGTGCGCTCAGCCGGCGATCGCCGCCGGCATTGATCGGCGCCGCCTTCAGCAACACGTCGAGCGCCGCGGCATCCTGCGTCAGCCCCTCGAACCGGTCCCATTCATGTCCGGTACGGATATTCTGCGCCCTGCGATAGGTCTCGATCTGGGCTGGCGTCATCAGCCCGGCGTGGTTGTCCTTGTGGCCCTGGAACGGCAGGCCGACGCCCTTGATGGTGTAGGCGATGAAGCAGACCGGCCGATCATGGTCGATCGATTCAAACGCCTCGAGCATGCTCGCCATGTCGTGGCCGCCGAGATTGGACATCAGCGCCAGCAGTTCATCATCGCTGCGCGAGTCGATCAGCCGCGACACCTCCGCCTGATCGCCGATCTCGTCCTGGAGCCGCTTGCGGAACGCCGCCCCGCCCTGGAAACACAGCGCCGCGTACATCTGGTTCGGGCAGGTGTCGATCCAGCGCTTCAGCGCCTCGCCGCCCGGTTCGGCGAACGCCTGTTGCATCAGGCGGCCGTATTTCACGATCACGACGTCCCAGCCGAAATTACGGAACATCGTTTCGAACTTCTCCCACAATCCTTCGCGCACGACGGCGTCGAGGCTCTGGCGATTGTAGTCCACCACCCACCAGGTATTGCGCAGGCCGTGCTTCCAGCCTTCGAGCAGCGCTTCGAAGATGTTGCCCTCGTCCATCTCGGCGTCGCCGACCAGCGCGATCATCCGGCCTTCGCGGCGGCCCTTCATCCAGCCATGCGCCTTGACGTAGTCCTGGACCAGCGACGAAAACAGCGTCTGCGCCACGCCGAGGCCGACCGAGCCGGTCGAGAAATCGACGTCGTCGGCGTCCTTGGTGCGCGACGGATAGGACTGCGCGCCCTTGAAGCCGCGGAAATTCTCCATCCGCGCGCGGCTCTGCCGTCCGAACAGATACTGAATGGCGTGGAAGATCGGGCTCGCATGCGGCTTCACCGCGACGCGGTCCTCCGGCCGCAGCACTGAAAAATACAGCGCCGACATGATGGTCGCGAGGGACGCGGACGATGCCTGATGGCCGCCGACCTTCAACCCGTCGGCGTTGGGACGGATATGGTTGGCGTGGTGGATCATCCAGGTCGAGAGCCACAGCACCTTGCGCGACAACGCGTTGAGCAGGTCGAGACGTTGCTGGGTCTGCGGCATGGCGATCACCTCGTGTTCGATCCGCCGATTTTAGGCCGGATCGCCCGGCGTGACTTCTCAAATCCTGGCGACAAAACCGGAAGGATTGGGATAATCTGCCAATGCAGACCCTCATTCGGCGAATTCATCCCAATGCCCGAGCTCGACGCGATCGACCGCAAAATCCTCGCCAGCCTGCAGGCCGACGGCCGCACCACCATGCAGGAACTCGCCGACAAGGTCGGATTGTCGGTGTCGCCCTGTCATCGCCGGGTGAAGCTGCTGGAAAGCCGCGGCGTGATTACGCGGTACACCGCGCTGGTCGATCAAAAGGCGATCGGCCTGCATGTCAGCGTGTTCATCTCGATCAAGCTGGTGCGGCAGAAGGAAGAAGACCTCAATCGCTTCGCCCGCGCGATCTCGAAATGGGACGAAGTGCTCGAATGTTATCTGATGACCGGCAACCGCGACTATCTGCTACGCGTGGTCGCCGCCGACCTCGCCGCCTATGAGGCGTTCCTGAAGAACAAGCTGACCCGGCTCGACGGCATCGCCTCGATCGAGTCGAGTTTCGCACTCAGCCAGGTGAAATACTCGATCGCGCTGCCGGTGTAAGCGAACCATCGGAGGTCTTCGCTTCGCCATTGCGAGGAGCGAGCGAAGCGACGAAGTCATTCCGAAAGCGCCTGCCCGGCGCTGGATGGCTTCGCTTCACCCGCAATGATCGAGCTTCAATTCCGGCGCTACGGCCCTACGGGTTCGGATTCGGCTCGGCCGGCGCCACGTTCTGCTTGCGCCGCAGTCGCTCGCGATGGGCGATGTAGACGCCGCTGCAGATGATCACCACCGCGCCGACGAAGGTCCACGCATCCGGGATCTCGCTGAACACCGCGTATCCAAGAATCGTGACCCACAACAGCTGGCTGTAGGAGAATGGCGCCAGCGCCGATGCGTCGGCGTAGCGGAACGCCAGCACCACGATCCACTGCCCGATGGTCGACGCCAGTCCGACGCCGAGACCGATCGCGATGTCGGTCCAGCTCGGCGTCACCCAGACGAACGGCACCATTGCGCTCAGCGCGAGGAAGCCGACCAGCGCGGAAAACGTCATGGTGACCACGGCGCGATCGGCGCCGCTGATCATTCGCGTCAGGATCAGCGTGATCGCCCAGCACAACGCCGAGAGGATCGGCAGGATCACCGCGGGATTGAAGGTCGACGAGCCCGGCCGGATCACGATCAGCACGCCGATCAATCCGACCAGCGTCGCCACCCAGCGCCGGATGCCGATCGCCTCGCCGAGCAGAACGATCGACAGCGCGGTGACGAACAGCGGCGCGACGAACGAGGTCGCCGAGGCCTCGGCGATCGGCAGGAAGCGCAGGCCGGTGATGAACAGCACCGACGACGCCACCAGCGCCAGCGCCCGCAGCACCTGCAGCTTCGGCCGCACCGAGCGCAGCGGCGATTCCGACGATGCCAGCGCCACCGGCAGCATGATCAGCAGAAACACCAGAAATCGGATCCAGCCGATCTCGATCGGCGGCAGCGTGCGCCCGAGATACTTCGCCAACGTGTCGGAACAGGCGAGAAACACCGTGGAGGCGACGATCAGCGCAATGCCGCGCAACGGATGATCGGCATGGCGCTGGGTCAGGCGACGAGCGGCGTCGGTCACAGGTGGCGAGGTGATGGTCACGGGTCCAAAAGCGCAATGACGAGGGAAAATCGATCGGGCCGCAGGCGACGGACTATTCAAGTAACAATCCGACAAAACGATGTCTGGGTCCGCGGCGCAAGCGTGGAAATCAGGACTCGGCTATGCAACCGGCGGCGCTTTGGCCTCCCGCGCGGAGGCCGCCGCGCCGTCGCCGTTTACAGCATCGGCAGGCTGGCCGGCTCCGGCCCCAGCGGAAACGCCTGATCGATCGCCGCGATCTCTTCGTCGGAGAGCCGCAGCGAAGCGGCCGCGGCATTGTCGGCCGCATGCGCCGCATCAGCCGCCTTCGGAATCGCGAACAGCGACGGTCGGCGGGTCAGAAATGCCAGCGCCACCTGGCGCGGCGTCGCGCCATGGGCTCCGGCGATCGCCTGCAACAGCCGCCCCTCGGCGCTACGTGGTTCGGGAAACTCATCGTGACCGAATGGTGAATAGGCCGTGACCGCGACGCCGTGGGCCTCGCACCACGGGACCACCGCGTGCTCGATCGCGCGTTCGCGCAGATGATAGAGCACCTGATTGCAGGCGATCCTGCCCGGCCCCGCGACTTTGAGCAGTTCCCACAAATCGCCGGCGTCGAAATTGCTGACGCCCCACGACCGAATCTTGCCGGCGGCGACCAGTTCCTCGAACGCGGCGACCGTGTCCGCCAGCCGAACCTTTCCACGCCAATGCAGCAGATAGCAATCGAGCCGGTCGGTCTTCAGCCGTTTCAGCGAGCGTTCACAGGCCGCGATGGCGCCGCTGCGCGAGGCGTTGCTCGGCAGCACTTTCGAGACGAGAAAGACCTCGTCGCGCCGACCGTCGATCGCCTCCGCCACCAGCGGCTCGGCGTCGCCATACATCTCGGCGGTGTCGATATGGGTCATGCCGAGGTCGAGGCCGCGCCGCAGCGCGGCGATCGCCGCCGTTCGGTCACCCCGATCGATGTACCAGGTGCCCTGTCCGATCGGCGCAATCTCCGGCCCGCCCCGGCCGAATCTGCGCGTGTCCCAACTCACTGTGAACTCCCGTCTCTACTCCGCAGCAGCCGCCAAGATCGGCTTCGGCGCCGCGCCCCTGCCCGGCTTCAGCCGGAATTCATAGGTCATCAGATGCCACGGCCCCGGCGCCTCGCGGCCATCGGGCATCACCGCATCATTGCGCAATTCGATGGTCGAAATCAGGTCGTCCTTGACGCCGAACACGACATCGCTTTCGAGATATTTGTCGCCCTCGATGAACACATGCGTGATCAGCGGCTCGTATCCCGGCGCGTTGACCAGAAAATGCACATGCGCCGGGCGCATCGGATGCCGCTGCGTGGCGAGGATCAGATCGCCGACCGGACCGTCGATCGGGATCGGATAGCTGCACGGCAGGATGGTTCGGAACGTGAACCGCCCGTCGGAATCGGTGATGAACCGCGCCCGCAGCGACGGGCCGGCCTGCGCGTAAGACGGTTTCTGCGTATCGTAGAAACCGTCGTCATCGGCGTGCCAGACATCGATCGGCACGCCGGCCAGCGGCGCACCGGCAAGATCGGTGACGCGGCTTTCGACATACATCCGCTCCCCCTCGACGCCCTCGGAGATATCGGCGCCGTGCGGCATCAGCCTGTGCTCGCCGACATAGAACGGTCCGAGCACCGTCGTTTGGGTCGCGCCATCGCGCTCGCGATGATTGACCGCGTCGACCAGCATCGAGACGCCGAGCACGTCCGACAGCAGGATGAATTCTTGCCGGCTCGGCGAGCATTTCTGCCCGGTGCGGGTGAGGAAATCGATCGCCTTTTGCCATTCATCGAAGGTCAGCCCGGTGCGGCGAACATAGTCGTGCAGCGAGCGGACCAACTCGCGCATCAGGTGCTTCAGCCGCGGATCAGGCGTCTCGTCGAAGCTTGCGACGACCGCTTCGGTCAGTCCGGTCTCGTCGAATTGAGGCATATTGCATTCCCGGTTGGCATTGACCGAACGCTACACCAAGCCTTCCGTCGTGATAAGCGTACACCCTGCAGACCGGTCTGCACGGACGGACATTGCTGAAGATCGGATCAAGTGCTCAATTTCGTACAGATTCAGCGTGATCAGCTTCGGGCACGATAGAATGGTTTCGGCTTTTCCGTTATCAGATTGCCGAAGGCGCGCAACGGCCCGCGGCGGCGCGATGCGCTGATTGACCTTTCCATGCAGTGACGGAGCGTCGAATGCAGGCCCAAGCCCAGAAGCCTCGATCCCCCGCAACCGGCTCGGCCGCTAGCGCTGGCATGTCCGAGACGGCGCTGAAGCGGATCGACGATCACCTGAAGCGGGTCTACGTCGATCCCGGCAGGTTCGCCGGCGCCCAGACGCTGGTCTATCGCCGCGGCCAGATCGTTTATCAATCGTCGCTGGGCTACGCCGACCGTGAGCGCAAAGCGCCGATCAAGGACGACACCATCTTCCGGATCTATTCGATGACCAAGCCGATCACCTCGGTCGCGCTGATGATGCTGTTCGAGGAAGGTCGCATCCAGCTCGACGATCCGGTCGCGAAATACATTCCGGAATGGGCCAATCTCGGCGTATTTCAGGCCGGCATCGCGCCTGCGTTTTTGACCAGACCGCCGGCGCGGCCGATGCAGATCGTCGATCTGTTGCGGCATACGTCGGGCCTCACCTACGGCTTCCAGAACCGCACCAATGTCGACGCCGCCTATCGCGACAAGGGGATCGGCGCGTTCGAAAAGGCCGGCACGCTGGACTGCTGGATTGCCGATCTCGCCAGAATTCCGCTGGAGTTCTCACCGGGCGAGGCCTGGAACTACTCGGTGTCGACCGACGTGCTCGGCAACATCATTCAGAAGATCAGCGGCATGCCGTTCGAGCAATTCGTCAGGCAGCGAATTCTCGATCCGCTCGGCATGACCGACACCGACTTCTTCGTCCCCGAAGCGAAAGCGCACCGCCTCGCCGCCTGCTACTCCGCCGATGGCGAGGGCGGCATGACGTTGCAGGATGATCCAGCCACCAGCAGCTTCCTCGCGCCGCCCGATCTGATCTCCGGCGGCGGCGGGCTGGTCTCGACCACGGCGGACTATCTTGCATTCTGCCGCGCGCTGCTCAATGGCGGCGAACTCGGCGGCGTCCGCCTGATCGGCCCGAAGACCCTCAGGCTGATGACTACCAACCACCTCCCCGGCAATCGCGACCTCACCGAGATGTCGCGCTCGATGTTCAGCGAAGCAACCAATGCCGGCATCGGCTTCGGCCTCGGCTTCGCCGTCAACATGAACCCGGCCTCGACGCTGCTTCCCGGCAGTGTCGGCGAGTATTATTGGGGCGGCGCCGCCTCGACCGCGTTCTGGATCGATCCGGCCGAGGACCTGATCACCATCTTCATGACCCAGCTTCTGCCGTCGAGCAGCTATCCGATCCGCCGCGAGCTGCGCGCGCTGGTCTATGGCGCGATCACCGAGAGCAATCTCTAAAGTATGCCCCCCAAAAGTGGGGGCTGCGATCAGAGGCCGTCGCGCACATGCACGACGGCGATGTCGTCGGCATGGAGGCGACGCCAGCCGGGACGACGGTCCATCAGACCGACGATCGGCTGCTGCGCCGGCAGCAAGGTGGCATCGACATTGTAATTGTCGACGAGCCGATCGAGTGCGCCTGCATCGCGGCCCGCCGCGGCGCGGAACATGTCCATCACCATCGCCTCGCCATACAGCTCGGCGCGGCCGTCGATGAATACCGGGACATGACGGGAAATCAGATAGCCGCCGAACTCATAGGCATTCAGAATCCGCTTGGCGCCGTGCTGCTGCGCTGCGGCCAGCGCCTGCTCCGGAATCTGCGTCGCGACGAAGCGATAATTCAGCCGCGGCGCGACAGCGACAGTTGCGGCGATGATCGTGACCGCAGCCGTCGCGACGGCCCAACCGGGCAGCGCAAATTCGCTTCTGGCGACAGGCGGCGCAACGCTGCGCGGCGCAAGCTGCTCCGCCCATGGCCGCGCCAGCACAATTGGAACCAGCAACGCGAACGTCTCGACGCTGCGGATGTGGCCGAGCGCCATGTGCAGCAGCCCGAGCACCAGCAGCAGTCGCGGCCAAGGCAATGTCAGCCCGCGCCACAGCGCGACGCCGAACAGCGCCAGGATGCTCGCCTCGAACGGGCCGAACCGGCCGAAATCCGGCGGCGACCATTCCGCCACCGTCGTCAATACCTCGCCGAGGCTGAGGATCTTGCTGGCCGCGATCAGCGTGTTCCAGCCATAGGGCGTGGCGCAGCATGCAACCAGCGCGGCGACGCCGAAGGCGGCCCAGCGCAATGCCAGGAACAGACGTTGCGCCGGCGCCGCCTGGCGCAGCGCCTCGAGCGCGGTCGGCCCGATCAGCACCAGGCCAAGCCCGAATCCGCCATGGATGTTCGCCCACAGCGCGATCACGATCAGCAGCGGCCATCGCGGCGCGGCCTTGCGATCGGCGGCGTCGATCAGTCCGATGAACCATGCGACCAGCAACGGCAGCGCCAGCACGTGCGGCCGCGCTAACAGATGCGGCACCGTCAGCGCCACCGCGAGCAGCGTCAGCGCCGTTGTCAGCAGCGCACTCGCATGGCGTTCGAGATAGGCGGCAAACAGCGCGAACGCAGCCGCCGCCGCCAGCGCCGTCACGATCACCGGCCCGGCCCAGCCCGCCTGCATCGCGAGCGCGAAAATCACCTGCGCCAGCCAGGAGCTCGACAGCCATGGCGCGCCGGCTTTGGTGAACGAGAACAAATCGGCGGTCGGCACCGCGCCGTGCGCGAGAATCCAGCGGCCGGTCTCGATCTGCCAGAAGATGTCGGAGTCCTGCAGCAGCGCCTCGCCGGTGACCAGCAGGAACACCAGCACGCCGCAGCCGATCAGCAAGGGCAGCACGCCGCCTTTGGATCCGGCAGTCTCGGACGATTCCATCGCCTGAATGGTCACGGCAAAGCTCGCAGCAATCGGAGGATTGCCGCGAGTAAGCCATGCGTGGCGATAAGTTTCGGTTAACCGGTCGTTTACGACCGGTCAACGCGTGCTCAGATCTTGCGGTCTCGGCCCTGCCAGAACGGATCGCGCACCGCGCGGCGCAGCAGCTTGCCGACCGGGCTCTTCGGCACCTCGTCGATGAACTGCACCTGCTTCGGCACCTTGTAGCCGGCGAGCCGCTCGCGCGCGAAGGCGATCAACTCGGCATCCTCGGCGCTTGCCTCCTTGCGCAACGCGACGAAGGCCGCGACGGTCTCGCCCCATTTGTCGTCGGGCAGGCCCACGACCACCACCTCGCGCACCGCCGGATGCGCCGCTAGCGCATCCTCGACCTCGCGCGGATAGACGTTGTAGCCGCCGGTGACGATCATGTCGGAGGTGCGATCGACCAGATACAGATAGCCGTCCTTGTCGAACCGGCCGACGTCGCGGGTGCGCAGCCAACCGCCGGGCAGGAACATCTGCGCATTCAGCTCCGGCGCGTTGTAGTAGCCCTTCATCGCGAACGCCGTGCGCAGCGCGATCTCGCCGGCCTCGCCGGGCGCGACATCGTCGCCCTCTTCATTGACCAGCTTGATTTCGCAATCGATCGATGGGCGTCCACAGGAAGCCAGCCGCTGCTCCGCATCGGGGCCGACGTGATCCTCCTTGGTCAAATTGGTGATGAAGATCGGCGCCTCCGACTGGCCGTAATATTGCGCGAAGCGCGGGCCCCAGAGTTTCAGCGCGCGATGCATCGTCGGCCGCGGCATCGGCGACGCGCCGTAAATGATGCTCTTCACAGAAGAGAAATCCGCCTGCTCGATGCCGGGATGGTCGAGCAACATGCCGATCATCGTCGGCACCAGATTGAGCGCGGTCGGCTTCCAGCGCTCGACCGCATCGAGATAGCTCGCGGGTGTAAACCCCGGCAGCACCGCCGCGACCCCGCCCCGCAACCAATACGGCACGATGAAGCAACCGGAGGCATGGATCATCGAGGCGGCGTGCAACATCACGTCACCCTCGCCGATCTCCATGTTGATCAACACGTTGGTCGCCATCGCCGCCCAGCTCGCCTGGGTATGCTCCACCGCCTTGAGCTTTCCTGTGGTGCCGGAGGTGAAGATCGTGATGACGACGTCGTCGGGCTCCGCGGTACGCGCCGGCGGCGCATCGGATTGCGCCTGCGCGAGTTGCAGGAGATCGTCCGGATCGGCGCGATTTCCGACGCTGATCAGCTTGAGCTGCATCGCCTGCGCGAGTTCATGCGCGCGCTCGGTCAGATCGGTGCCGTGGATCAGAATCTCGACGCCAGCCCCCTCCAGCATCTGCTGCTGTTCGGCCGCCGACAATCGCGAATTCATCGGCACCCGCGACAACCGCGACTTCACGAAGCCGAAGTCGATCGGCAGCGTGTAGATCGAATTGTTCAGCAACATGCCGACCCGGCTGCCGACCTCGAGCTTGAACGTCTCGATGAAGACGTTGGCAATCCGGTTCGACAGCAGGTCGACCTCGGTGAAGGTCATCGTCTGATCGCCGAACATCACAGCCGTCTTCGGGCCGTGATAGATCGCACCACGCCGGATCATCTCGCTCGCCAACATTTCCGTTCACTCACCTTGTCCCGCCCGCCGCTTTTTGCGGCGTGGCTTATTGATTTCCCACCGATCAACCCGTCATTCCGGGGCGCTCACGAAATGAGCGAACCCGGAATCTCGCCGTCACAAGCTCGGGATTCCGGGTTCGCGCGTCGCGCGCCCCGGAATGACGAACGAGAGACTGCCCCTGTCACTTCCCCGGCCAGGTCGGCTTTCGCTTCTCGGCGAACGCCTTCAGGCCCTCTTTCGCATCCTCGGTCATCGCCAACAGCGCGATCTGGCTTTCGGTATAGGCGATGCTCTCGTCGAACGACATCGATGCGATCGCGCGCATCGCGTATTTTCCGCGCCGGATCGCCGTCGGGGATTTGTCGGTCAGCCGCTTCACCAGCCAGTCGACCTTGGAGTCCAGCTCGGCGCCCGGCACTACGTAGTTCAGCAAGCCGGCGTCGCGTGCGGACTGCGCGTCGAACGGTTCGCCGGTCAGCGCCCATTCGTTGATCAGCCGACGCGGAGCGATGCTCTGCAACAGGCTCATCACCTGCATCGGGAATACGCCGACCTTGACCTCGGGAAGCCCGAACTGGACATGATCGGCCGCCACCGCCATGTCGGTCATGCACAACAGGCCCATGCCGCCGGCCATGCAGGTGCCGTTGACGCGGGCAATCGACGGTTTGGTGGCATTCTGAGACAGCCGCAGCAGATCGGCGTAGTCGACATTCGGTTTGGAAAAATCGAACGCGAAGGCGGCTCCGGTCGATTGCAGATCGGCGCCGGCGCAGAACGCCTTGTCGCCGGCGCCGGTCAGCACGATCACGCGCACCGACGGATCGTCGTGCGCCTGACGCCAGCCGCGCGTGATGCCTTCGACCACGCCGGCATTGATGGCGTTGCGCTTGTCGGGACGGTTGATGGTGATCCACAGCGCCTGGTCGCGCGTCTCGATCACCACAGGAGAGTCGGTCATTGTCTTGCTCGTTTACGCGGGTTGGGTTTCAGCCTCGATCTCGGCGACGATGCGGCCGGTAGTCACCTGCTCGCCCTCGGCGACATCGATAGCGATGATGCCCGACGCCGGCGCCAGATGCACGTGCTCCATCTTCATCGCCTCCAGCGTCAGGACCGGCTGTCCGGCCGCGACGCGTTCGCCGGGCTTGACCAGCACCGCCACGACGCGGCCGTTCAGCGCGGCGCGCAGCTTGCCGTCGCCGCCGGCCGCCGCCGCACGCTGCGGAGCCGCGCGGGTGAGATCGACGATCGTGTTGCCGACGCCGAGCCGCTGCACGAACAGCCGGTCGCCGTCGCGGTGATACACCGCAGATTCGCTCAGGCAATTGGCCTGAAAGCGGATCCTGTCACTGGCGAGCTCTTCGATTTCGAACGTAATCGCACGGCTGTCATGTGTGACGCGATAGCTGCCGTCGCGCTCGCGGACGACCTCGCAGGTCTGCGGCTTGCCGTCGATGTCGATCCGCAGCTGCGTCGGAAACACCGCGGCAAGCGAGCGCCCCGGCCGATGCGGGGGCGCGTGGCGGTCGGTGACGTAGAGCAGCAGCGCCGCCACCGCGGCGGCCGGCACGGCATCCTCGGGCAATGCGCGCGTCAGGTCGTCGCGATTCTGCGCGATGAATGCCGTGGTCGCCTCGCCGTTCGCGAAGGCCTCGTGCCGCAGGCAGGCGGCGAGGAAGCCGCGATTGGTGGTCACGCCGAATGCGAAGGTGGTGTCGAGGCCGTGGATCAGCTTGCGCCGCGCTTCGTCGCGGCTGGCTCCGGTCGCAATGATCTTGGCGATCATCGAGTCGTAGTACGGCGGAATCTCGGAGCCGGATTGCAACGCGTGCTCGACGCGCAGTTCGCCCGGCATCCGCCACAGCGCCATCCGCCCGGATTGCGGCATGAAGTCCCTGTCGGCATCTTCCGAACACAGCCGCACTTCGATGGCATGGCCGTTGAACTTGACGTCGTCCTGCCGCAGCGGCAGCGGCTCGCCGGCCGCAATCCGCAATTGCAACTCGACCAGATCGAGCCCGGTGATCGCCTCGGTCACCGGATGCTCGACCTGCAGCCGCGTATTCATTTCCATGAAATAGAACTGGCCCTGCGCGTCGAGCAGAAACTCCAGCGTGCCGGCGCCCTCATATCCGATCGCCTTCACGGCGTTGACCGCCACAGTGCCCATCTGCTCGCGCAGCGCTTCGGACACAGCCGGCGACGGCGCCTCCTCGATCAGCTTCTGATGACGACGTTGCACCGAGCAGTCGCGCTCGCCGAGATGGATCGCATGACCATAGCGATCGCCGAATACCTGAATCTCGATGTGGCGCGGATCGACGATGGCGCGTTCGAGGATCACGGTCGGATCTCCGAACGCGCTTTGCGCCTCGGATCGCGCGCTGCGCAGCGCATCCGGCAGCGCGGCTGCGTCCTTGACCAACCGCATTCCCCGGCCGCCGCCGCCGGCGACCGCCTTGATCATCACCGGAAAGCCGATCTTGCCAGCCTCCGCGATCATCGCCGCGTCGCTCTGATCGGCGCCCTGATAGCCCGGCACGCACGGCACGCCGGCCTTGATCATGATCTCCTTGGCGCCGGCCTTGTTGCCCATCGACGCGATCGATTCCGCCGACGGGCCGATGAACACCAACCCGGCGTCACGGCAGGCCGCCGCGAAATCCTCGTTCTCGGCGAGGAAGCCGTAGCCCGGGTGCACCGCGTCAGCGCCGGCGATCTTCGCGGCTTCGATCAAAGCCGGAATGTTGAGATAGGATTGCGACGGCTGCGCGCCGCCGATCGCCACGGCTTCATCGGCCTCGCGAACATGCGCGGCATCGACGTCGGCGTCGGAATACACCGCGACCACGCCATAGCCCATCCGGCGCGCGGTGCGCATGACGCGCAGCGCGATCTCACCGCGATTGGCGATCAGGACCTTGGTGAAGGGAGTCGGTTTCAACATGCGCGTCACGTTCATGCCCGTGACACCGCGAATTGCATACGCTGAGGTTCGCGCGCCTCGCTTTCGCGGCAGATCGCCAGTACTTCGGCCAGCACCGCGCGGGTATCGCGCGGATCGATCACGCCGTCGTCGAGCATCCGCGCCGAGGTTGAAAACACGTCCATCTGGCCGTTGAACACCGCGGTGATACCAGCCTTCATCTGGTCGAGCTTCTCGCGATCGACCGGCGCTCCCTTCCGCGCCGCAGCCGCTTCCGTGACGATCGCCATGGTCTCGGCGGCCTGTTCGCCGCCCATCACCGCGGTCTTGGCGTTCGGCCACGAGAAGCAGAACCGCGGATGGAAGCCGCGGCCGCACATCCCGTAATTGCCGGCGCCGAACGACGCGCCGCAATAGATCGTGATCTGCGGCACCGACGCCGACGTCACGGCCTGGATCATTTTCGACCCGTGCTTGATCATGCCGGCTTCCTCATAGGCTTTGCCGACGATGTAGCCGGTGGTGTTGTTGAGATACAGGATCGGCGTCCGCGACTGGCAGCACGCCTGAATGAAATGCGTCGCCTTGTTGGCGCCGGCGGGATCGAGCGGACCGTTGTTGGTGATGATGCCGATCGCCTGACCGACGATGCGGGCATGGCCGCACACCGTCGCCGGGCCGTAATTCGGGCTCATCTCCGTAAAGTCGGAATCATCGACGATCCGCGCGATCACCTGGCGCATATCGACCGGCCGCTTGTGATCCATCGGCATGATGCCGAGCAACTCTTCCGGATCGTGCACCGGCGGATGATAGGTCGCGGGATCGGGTCCCGGTCCGGAACGGTCCCACGGCAGACCCGCCATAATATCGCGCGCGATCCGCAGCGCGTCGCGGTCGTCTTCGGCGAGATAGTCGCCGAGCCCGGAGATCGCGGTGTGCATCTCGGCGCCGCCGAGTTCTTCCTCGGTCGCGATCTCGCCGGTCGCGGCCTTGAGCAGCGGCGGTCCGGCGAGAAACGCCCGCGTCCGGCCGCGCACCATCACGATGTAGTCGGACAGGCCAGTCTGATACGCGCCGCCCGCCGTGGACGAGCCGTGCGTCACCGTCACCACCGGCAGCCCCGCCGCCGACAGCCGTGCGAGATTGCGGAAGATGTTGCCACCGCGAACGAAGTCCTCGACGCGGTAACGCAACAGATTGGCGCCGGCGCTTTCGACGAGTTGCACGAACGGAAGCTTGTTCTCCAGCGCCAGTTCCTGGATGCGCAGCGTCTTGTCGAGGCCGTAAGGCTGCAGCGCGCCGGCATCGATGCCGGAATCATTGGCGCTGATCATGCAGCGAATGCCCGCCACATAGCCGATGCCGCCGATCACGCCGCCGCCGGGCACGCTCTTCTCGGCATTGGCGGTGTCGAACATATAGCCGGCCAGCGTGGACAGCTCGATGAACGGCGTGCCGGGATCGAGCACCAGCGCGACCCGCTCGCGCGGCAACAATTGCCCGCGCTTGTGAAACCGCTCGGCGGAGCCGGCCGACGCGGTACGCGCACGGTTCTCCAGCATCCGCATCCGCTCGATCAGCGCCAGCATTCCGGCCTGGTTGGCCTTGAAGCCTTCGCTTCCCGGCGCGACGGTGGATTCAATCAGTGCCATTCGATGTTCCTTGCCATTCCGGGACACATCACTGCGCCCCGAAATCCCTCGCCTGTTGCTTCGTCATTCCCGGGCGCGAACACAGTTCGCGAACCCGGACTCTCTGATCGATTCGTCATTCCGGGGCGCGCGCAGCGCGAACCCGGAATGACGACAGTGATTCCGTCACCCCGTCTGCGCCATCGCGAAGTAATCCGTGAACTGGTTGCGCAGCTCGATCTTGCGGAGCTTGCCGGTCGCGGTCATCGGCATCTCCTCGACGATCCGCACCATCTTCGGAATCTGGAAACCGCCGAGCGATTTGCGGCAATGCTCGATGATCTCCGTCTCGGTCGCGGAGGCGCCGGGCTTGAGCTTGACGAAGCCCGACACCGCCTCGCCCCATTGCGGATGCGGCAGACCAACGACCGCGGCGTTCATCACCGCCGGATGCGCGAGCAAGGTCTCCTCGATCTTGACCGACGCGACGTTCTCGCCGCCGGACTTGATCATGTCCTTCTTGCGGTCGACGAACAACACCTCGCCATGCGCATCGATCATCGCCAGATCGCCGGTGTGATGCCAGCCGAACTTTCGGGCCGCTTCGGTGGCCTCGGGATCCTTGTAGTAGCCGAGCATCACGTTGGGACCGCGATGCACCAGTTCGCCGATCTCGCCGGGCGGCAGCAGGTTTCCGGCATCGTCCATGATCGCGGTCTCGTTGACCATGGTCGATTCGCCCCAGTAGTTGCCGAAGCGCGCGAGCTGGCGATCCGGCTGCGACATCGTGGTCGCCGGATACATTTCGGTCTGGCCGCTGGGCTGGACGAAATTCGGGCACAGTTCGGCGATCGCGCGCTCGAGCAATGGCCGCGGCATCGGCGCCATGGTGTAGATGCAGCATCGCAGCGTCGAGAGATCGAACTCCTTGCGCCGCAGATGGTCGAGGATCACCTGATACATCAGCGGCAGTCCGATGAAGACGCTGAGCTTGTCGCGCTGGATCGCCTCCATGCAGGCGACGGGATCGAAGCCGCGCATCAGCGCCATCTTTCCGCCGACCACCAGATAGCTCAGCAGCAGCACGTGCGCGGCGCAGTGAAACAGCGGGAACTGCCCGGTGATGCCGTCCTTGCGCGACAGCTGCAGCTCGATCGCATTGCTCATCACCGCCATCGTCACTGCGAGGTGGCAATGCATCGCCCCCTTCGGTCGCGACGTGGTTCCGGACGTGTAGATGATCATCGCCAGATCGCGGTCGTCGAACGCGACCTCCGGCTCGATCTCGGACTGCCCCGCGATCAGTTCGTTGAAGCTCTTCAGCCCGGCCTCGCCGGCCTTGCCGGTGAGGTCGACCGCGACCAGCGCGATGCCGCGCTGCTCGAGCGCCGAGCGGCGATCGGGCTGGCCGTGCAGATTGTCGTCGATCAGCGCGAATTTCACGCCGGCATGGTCGAGGATGTAGCCCATGTCGTCGGGGCCGAGCATGGTGTTGATCGGCACCCAGACGAGGCCGGCGCGGTGAATGCCGAACAGCGCTTTGACGAACTCGATCGAGTTGTTGCAGATCGTCGAAATCTTGTCTCCCGGCTTCAGGCCGCGCGAGACGAGGTAGTTCGCGAAGCGATTGGCGTCGCGTTCAAGCTCGTCATAACTCACCTGCCGCGCGCCATCGGTGAGCGCGATGCGGTCGCGAAACCGCAGCGCCGATTTCCGCAGGATATCGCCGATCGCGACCCGGCCGATCCGGCCCGGTCCCGGCACGCCGCCGGTTGCTTCAAGACTGGTCATGCTTCACTCCCTCGGTGCAAGGCAGCTCTTCCGGCTGCTTGTTCTGTGGTGCCTATCGGACTGTCGTTCCGCGGCGCGCGCAGCGCGAACCCGGAACATGATACAAGCAGAGCATCTCGGGATTCCGGGTTCGCGCGTGATGCGCGCGCCCGGAATGACGGCGTTGTCAGTGCAGCACGCCAAAGATCTTGCGCGCCTCGGCGGGACTGGCGATCTCTCGGCCGGCGCGGCGGGCGCAGCCGGCGATCTCCTCGATCAACTGCCCGTTCGAGGTCACCTTGTCGCCGTTGGCGAGATAGAACGTGTCCTCGAGCCCGGTGCGGAGATGGCCGCCGAGATCGGCGCAACGCTGATGCAGCGGCCAGATCTCGGAGCGGCCGATCGCGGTGACCTGCCAATGCGCCTCCGGGCGCTTCAGCTTCAACAGGATCGGCAGCAGCTCGGGATCGGACGGCATGCCCGACGCGACGCCCATCACGAAATTGTACTCGAGCGGGCCGCTATACATCCCGGTCTCGACATACATATCAACGCAACGGACGATACCGACGTCGAAGCATTCGAACTCCGGAATGGTGCCGGCGTCCTTCATCGCGTCGAGGAAGTCCTGGATTTTCTCGACCGCGTTGTCGAACATCATCGGCGGCCAGGCCCATGTCTTGTCGGCCTTCACCTTGAGATAGTTCAGCGAGCCGGCGTTGCAGGCGGCGATCTCCGGCTTGGTCTCGCGAATGCAGGCGAGCGGGCCAGCGTAGTTCGCGCCGGAGGTGCCTGAGGTGTGGTTGATGATGATGCCCGGACAGGCTTCGCGGATCGCCTGCTGGATCTCGCGCGACACCGCGACATCCCAGCTCGGCAGGTGCCCCTTGTTGGGCGCCTGATTGCGCAGATGGATGTGGACGACGGCGGCGCCGGCGTCATAGGCCGCCTTGGCTTCGCGGGCCATCTCTTCCGGCGTCACCGGAACGTGGTGCTGCTTCGGGTCGGTCAGCACGCCGTTCAGCGAGCAGGTGATCACGGCCTTGTCGCTCATTCCTTGTCAGCCCTTTCGGTGATGCTGCACCCGCGAGGATCGCGCGGCGCAAACCGTTTCGAGCGGAATGATGCGTGGGCCGTGCGAGCGCATCTTGCGTGCACGCGCTGCCGCCGTATCGGCGTCTGGTCAGGGCCTTCCCTGGCGGAATTCCGCAACGCTCGCAGCCCGCGGATCGCTGCGCCAGATCGCGAGATCGCGCGATCCGGAGAAGATGGCGCGCGGCTGCAGCCCGTAGAACCGCCGGATCGAATGGCTGAAGTGAGTCGAATCCGGATAGCCGATGTCCTGCGCCAGATGCGCGAGGTTGATATCGGCGTTGACGAAATGCAGCAGATGCCGCGCGCGTTTCCAGGCGCGCAGCGCGCGGAACGAGACGCCGGTCTCGTCCTTGAACAGATGCAGGAAGCGCGATTGCGACAGGTTGGCCGCGGCGGCGCAATCCTCGGCGGTGACCGCCGCGCCGGACACGTCGTTGAGCCGGGCGACGGCGCCGGCAATGCGCCGGTCGATCTTCCGCGCCGGCAGGGTTTCACCGAAGAACAGATTGTCGAATTCGGACGTGGTGAAGCCGTCGCGCCGTCCGGTCGCAACCAGGGTCTGATAGGCCTGTCGGATACGGCACGCGAGCGCCGCTGCGCCGCCGGAGCCGCCGATCCGCGCGCCGAGCGCCGCCATTGGCGAGTTCAGCACGCTCTCCGGCTCGATCACCAGCGCGATGACCGAGCGGCAGTCGCTTTCAACGTTGTGAGCGAGATAAGGCGGCACATAGGCCATTGCGCCGGCCTGCCCGGCCTGGCCCTCGATGGCGACCCGCAACTGCCCTTGCAGTGCAACATAAAACGTAAAGCCGCCAAAGCTCCGCCGCCGCGGCCGGCCCAACAGACCTGCATAGAAGACACGCTCAGGGCTGATCAACATCAGGCGTCCGGCATCCGGACATTCGTCGTCGCTCATCGTTCCTCCCGGGGCGGATGCCGCCCTTCTGCTGCATCCCTGCAGGGCTCTCTTGAGGAGCGCGTTGGACAATACAGCAAACCCGGTTGTTGTCACCGGGCGAGATGACGCGGAACTGCGCGCAATGGTAAGCCGTGGAGGCTGCTTCGTGTCGCCCGCCGCCTCAGGCGCGGCGCGCGACCTTCTGCTCGTCGCCGGCGCGAATCTCCGCCTCCAGCGCTCGGCGATAGCCCTCGCGCTGTTGCAGCCTCTGCCAATAGGCGGCGACGTTCGGACCGAAATCCTTCGCGAGTCCGAGATTTTCCGCGAGCCGCAGCGCATAGCCGATCACCACATCGGCAGCGGTGAAGCGCCCTGCGCACAGCCATTCGGTCTGGCCTGCGGCCGCCTCGACCGCACGCAGCCGGCCGAGAAACCACTTGGCGTAGTCCTCGACCACCTGCGGCTGCCGGCGCTCGTTCGGCTCGAGCGTGCTGTAGCGCAGCACGAGCGTCTGCGGAAAGGTCAGCGTCGCATCGCTGAAGAACATCCAGTTGAGATACGCGCCGTACTCCCGCTCGCCGATATCGAGCACCAGCGGCGTCGGGCCGTATTTGGAGCCGAGGTAGTGGCAGATGCCGGAGGACTCCGTCATCCTGGTGTCGCCGTCGATCAGGAACGGGATGGTGCCGAGCGGGTTGATCGCAAGATACTCCTTGGCGAACATCCGCGGCGGGAACGGCAGCATCTTCAACTCGTAATCGAGCCCGAGTTCTTCCAGCATCCACAGCGGCCGGAACGAGCGCGCGCCATGGCAATGGTACAGCGTGATCATGTGGTTTCCGTCCCTTTCGTTGTTGTTGTCGCCATCGATGACGTCGCCTTATAGCATAGCGCGCCCGTCTCCCCGCGTCCGGGGAGACGTCAGCTCCGCGATCAGTGCGACCGCACCTTCGGAAACGATCACTGTTTCCCTGGCAGCGTCCCCATCATCTTGCACAGGATGCCGAGCATCACTTCGTCGGCCCCGCCGCCGATCGACGTCAGGCGCGAGTCGCGATAGGAACGGCTGACCAGCGTCTCGTTCATGAATCCCATGCCACCCCAGAATTGCAGGCAGGCATCCGGTAGTTCGCGGCCGAGCCGGCCGGCGCGGAGCTTGGCCATCGTCGCGAGTTGCGTGACGTCCTGACCGGCGACCAGCGCTTCGGCGGCGCGATACACCAGCGCACGCAGCAATTCGACCTCGGTCTGCAATTCGGCGAGTCGGAAATGGATCACCTGATTGTCGAGCAGCGGCTTGCCGAACGCCTTGCGGTTGCGGGTGTACTCGATCGTCTCCTGGATCGTTCCCTCGTGCGCCTTCAGGCAGGCAGCCGCGCCCCATAGCCGCTCCTCCTGGAATTGCACCATCTGATAGGTGAATCCCAGTCCCTCTTCGCCGATCCGGTTGCGCTTCGGCACCCGCACCTCGTCGAAGTGAATCTGCGCGGTGTCGGACGAATGCATCCCCATCTTGTCGAGCTTGCGCGCGATGGTGACGCCCTTGCTGTTCATCGGCACGCAGATCAGCGACTTGTTGCGATGGATCGGGCCGTCCCCGGTGTTGCACAGCAGGCAAATCCAGTCGGCCTGAGTGCCGTTGGTGATCCACATCTTGCCGCCGGTGATGACATAGTCGTCGCCGTCGGAGCGCGCGGTGGTCTTGATTGCGGCGACATCGGAGCCGGCTCCGGGCTCGGACACGCCGATGCAGGCGACCATGTCGCCGGCGATCGCGGGCGCCAGAAACTCGCGACGCAATGCGTCGGAGCCGAACTTCGCCAGCGCCGGCGTCGCCATGTCGGTCTGCACGCCGATCGCCATCGGCACGCCGCCGCAATTGATGGCGCCGAGCTCTTCGGCCATCATCAGCGCGTAGGAGTAATCAAGTCCCTGCCCGCCATATTCAACCGGCTTGTTCAGCCCGAGAAAGCCGAGATCGCCGAGCTTCTTGAACAGTTCGTGCGCCGGAAAGATGCCGGCCTTCTCCCATTCATCGACATGGGGGTTGATTTCGGCGGCGATGAATTTCTGCAGGATGCGGCGGGGTTCTTCGTGATCGGCAGTGAACAGCATCTGATTTCTTCCCTGGTCATTCCGGGCGCACGCCGTAGGCGGGCGAACACGGAATCTCGGTTGTTGTTGTCGTTCGTGGTTATCACCGCGGGATTCCGGCTTCGCGCTGCGCGCGCCCCGGAATGACTCCCCTTGGCGCTAAAGCCCCATCTGCCGGCTGGCGAGATCCTTCATGATCTCTTCGGTGCCGCCGCCGATGGCGTTGACCTTGACCTCGCGGTAGATGCGCTCGACCTTGACGCCGCGCATGAAGCCGGCGCCGCCGAAGATCTGCACCGCCTCGGATGCGCAGAACGCCATGGTCTGCGTCGCCTGGTTCTTCAGCATACAAATTTCGGCGATCGGACTTTCGCCCTGCTGCACCCGCCAGGCCAGCAGCTCCAGCATCGCCTGCGACGCCGCGATCCGCTGCGCCATGTCGACCAGCTTGTGACGAATCACCTGATGCTTGGACAGCGGTTTGCCGAAGGTCACGCGCTCCTTCGCGTAAGCCGAAGCCTCGTCGAGGCAGACCCGCGATGCGGCGATGCAGCCTGCCGCCATCGACAGCCGCTCGCTGTTGAAGTTCAGCATGATGATCATGAAGCCGGCGCCTTCCTGCCCCAGCAGATTGCCGGCCGGCACGCGGCAATTGTCGAAATGCAGCGTCGCGGTATCGGACGCCCACCAGCCCATTTTCTTCAGGGACGTCCGCGTCAGCCCGGGCGTATCGCCCGGAATCAACAGCAGGCTGACGCCGCCGGGGCCGTCACCGCCGGTCCGCACCGCGGTGGTGATGTAGTCGGCGCGCATCCCCGAAGTGATGAAGGTCTTCTCGCCGTTGACGATGTAGTGGTCCCCGTCGCGCTTCGCGGTGGTGCGCAGATTGGCGACGTCGGAGCCGCCCGACGGTTCGGTGATCGCCAGTGCCGAGATCTTCTTGCCGGACAGAATCTCGGGCAGCACCCGCGCCTTCAGTGCGGCGGAGCCCGCGCGCGCGATCGGCGGCGCGCCGATCGAATGGCTGTTGAGGCTGGCGCTGACGCCGCCGGCGCCGGCCCGCGCCAGTTCCTGCGTAGCCACGATCCACATGAACTGGTCGGTCGGCGTGCCGCCGTATTCTTCCGGAAAGCCGAGACCGAGCAGTCCGATCGCCGCGGCCTTTTCGTATAGTTCGCGCGGAAAGCCGCCGGCCTCGTCCCACTCAGTGGCGTAAGGCTCGATCTCCTTTTGCACGAAGCGGCGCATCACGTCGCGGAAGGCGATGTGATCGGCGGTATAGAAGAGAGAGTTGGTCAATGTTGCACCCGCGAGCAGTCCGAGGACCGCGAAGATGCCGGGAAAGTGTCAACCTCACTTGCGTCGAGACGCTGACAGAGGCGCGTGGTTCAGCCGACGCGCGCTCGGCTCACGGCCGCTTCTGCTCGGCGATATAGGCGGCGAGGTTCTTGGTCTCGGTGCGGCTCAGCGCCATCCCGGACATTTTCGGATGCGGTTCGAGCAGGAAGGTGGCGAGCGTATGCTCATCGAAACCCGGCCGGGACGCGATCGAGGCGAAAGACGGTGCGAGGTCTGAGCCCTTGCGCTGCTCGTCCGAAACCACGTGGCAGCTGGTGCACCAGCGCTTGGCCAGCGTTTCGCCGTTGTCGGCGTCAGCCGCGAACGATGGAGTGCAAACGCCGGCGAGCAGCAGCAACGGAAGCCCGAAAGTCAAGGCGCGCATGACAACCCCCTCGTGCGGCGGTCCGGCAGGCGTCCGCGCAGAATCAAACCAGAATCATCGCCGCTGTGTACGGCAACTGCTTCTGGGAATAGCACCATGCCTGCCGGTGGCGTACAACAGTTTCCTGCAATGGCGAAAGGTGCTTAATTGACAGCCAATGGCAGCAAACTTCGTCCCTCGTGACCCATGCTGACGGCCCAACGCGATTCGCTTCGTCTGTTGCGCGCGATCCTGATCGCGTCGGCGGTGCTGCCGGTGGCGCTGTTCGGTTACGCGGCCTGGCTCGCCTACCGCTCCAACGACGCCAGCGCCGACGGGCAGATCGACAAGACCCGCGACATCATCACCGAACATGCGCTGAAGATCTTCGAATCGGTGGAGCGCTCGATCGCGGAAACCGGCGAGGTCATCCGCGACATGACGGACGATCAGATCCGCGCCAATGAGGGCGCGCTTCACGCCCGGCTGAACCGATTGGTTGGCGGCTCCGATCAGATCAAGTCGATGTGGATATTCGACAAGGACGGGCAGACGCTGGTCAACACCCTGCTTTACCCGTCGCCGCGAACCCAATTCTCCGATCGCGACTACTTCAAAGCGCATGTCGGCAAGGATATCGGCCTGTTCGTGGGCCGCGCGCTGCAGCCGCGCCCGCCCTATGGCGGCGCCCCGTTCTTCAGCGTCAGCGTGCGCCGCAACGCGCCGGACGGCAGCTTCGCCGGTGCGATCCAGACTTCGATTCTGCCCGAGTATTTCGAGCGCTTCTACGCCAAGGTCGGCCGCGAGAGCGGCAGCTATGCGGCGCTTGTTCGCGAGGACGGCGCCATCCTCGCCCGCTTCCCCGCCATCGAACGTCCCGACCTGACGGAGAAGTCGGACGGCCTGATCGGCAGCGCGATGACCGCCGGCAGCATCGAGGGCACCGTGACCCAGGTCTCCCCGCTGGACGGAATCGAGCGGCGCGTCGCCTATCGCAAGCTGCCGAAACTTCCCGTCTATGTGTATGCAGGGCTGGAGACCAAGGCGATCCGGACAACGTGGCTGTCGCAGCTCGGCGCCTATCTGCTGGTCGGCCTGCCTGCCACCGCCGCACTGATTGCGATCGTGATGCTCGCGCTCGCACGAACGCGCCGGCTCTATGAAGAAGCCAGCCGGCGCGAGGTGGCCGAGAACGCGCTGAAGCAATCCCAGCGCCTGGAATCGCTCGGCCGCCTCACCGGCGGCGTCGCGCATGACTTCAACAATCTCCTGATGGTGGTCGGCGGTTCGGTTCAGAAACTACGGCGGCGGCACAACGATCTGCAGGACCGCCGGACCTTCGACATGATCGATTCCGCAGTCGCCAAGGGCGCCGGCCTGACCAGGCAATTGCTGTCGTTTTCGCGCCGCCACAATGTCGCGGCCAAGCTGGTCGACCTCGGTGACAGCGTCACCAAATTCGCCGACGTCCTGCGCCAGTCGGTGCGCAGCGACATCGCCATCGAAATCGATCCGCCTGACGAACCGATCATTGTCCAGATCGATCCCAATGAATTCGAGATCGCGCTGCTCAACCTCGCGCTCAACGCCCGCGATGCGATGCCGGACGGCGGCCGTATCACGATTTCGATCAGGACGGAGACACTGAAGAACTTCGGGCCGCGCCGGCTGACCGGCGACTATGCCGTTCTCGGATTCGCCGACACCGGCTTCGGCATTGCCGAAGAGATCCGCGACCGCATCTTCGAACCTTTCTTCACCACCAAGCCGGTCGACCGCGGCACCGGCCTCGGCCTCAGCCAGATCTACGGCTTCGCTCAGCAGTCGAATGGGGCGATCACGGTCGACAGCCACATCGGTCGCGGCACGCGCTTCGACCTTTTCCTGCCGCGTTCGACGGAGCGCCCGGAACAGGATCCCGACGTCCCCGATGCGGCGCCCGCGCAGGCGAAGTCGTCGACGCTGCTGCTGGTGGAGGACCATCCGGATGTGGCGGCAATCGCCACCGACTATGCGGAGCAATGCGGCTTCACAGTCGTCAAAGTCAGCTCTGCGGAAGACGCGATCGATCTGCTCAACAAGCGCAAGGACATCGATCTGGTGTTCAGCGACATCGTGATGCCGGGAATGAGCGGGCTCGAACTCGGGCGACTGATCCGCGAACACCATCCGGAGACGCCGGTTGTGCTGGCTTCGGGTTACAGCGACCGCAGCGCATCCGCGCTGAGCGAAGGATTCCCGCTGCTGCAGAAGCCTTACACGCTGGAGACGTTGCGCAAGGCGCTGATCCTTGCGCTGCAAAGCGCAGAGACGACACATATCTAGATCAGGATGACTGATCTTCGAACCGTCATCCTGATCCAAGCTCCTGTTTGGGGATGATCATTTCCTGAAAACCGGGGTTCAATTTCGGTGTCAATTTTTTCTGTAGCGTTTTCGAGCGAAGTGGACACCGGTTCGCGTGCAGAAAATGCGTCAGAACAAAAGATAGAGCTCCGGTTTGATTCGATCAGAACCGGAAACGCTTTAGGCACGCGCCAGGAAAGAACAAGCGCCTAGAACGACCGAAGGCGGCAGCGCTGTGCGCTACCGCCTTCGGTTTCACGAGATCGGCTGAGCCGATCCCGCGCAGTTTCCCGGTGCTTACCAGTGGCGATGATGATGATGACCATGTCCGAACCGGCCGCCGATATGGCCGGCGCGGATCACGGGCGCACCGTAGTAACCATAGGACTGGCGATAGCCGCCATAGGGCCGGTAGTAGCCGCCGCCTCGGTAGTAGCCACCGCCTCGGTAATAGCCGCCACCGCCGTAGTAGACTGCCCGCGGACGGGCATAGTAACGCGGACCGGCATAACCCCAGCCACCGCCGCCATAATAGCCCGGGCTGCCATAGTAGCCGGCGTATCGCGGACCGTAATAGGACGATCGGTAATACGGCCCCCCGCCATAATAGCCGTAACCAGGACCATAGGCGTAGGAATTGGACGCGACGCCGGCGATCAGCGCGCCGGCTGCGAGCCCGCCGATCAGGCCGGGGCCGAAACCGTCATACGCCTGTGCAGGCGCCGAGGCTGTCGCCACCACGAAGGTGGCCGCAGCGCCAAGAACCAGAGCTGTCTTCTTCATGTCGAAACCTCATGCAACGTTGCCGTCGATCGATAACCGCAAGGAACTTCAAAAGTTGCGGGAACCCGGCGCAAGACACCCACAAAAAGTGTTGTTTGAATGGAAATCCGAGCGAAAAGCCGCGACACGTCGACGCGACCGCGAGCGGGATGCTACGGCTTCTGCGATGGCGCCGGCGGCTGGGCGGTGACGATGGCGAATTTTTTCAGCTCGTCCGGCTTGAACACGAACAGCCGATCCTTCGGCGTCTCCATTGCGTGGATCCAGACCTGAAGGTCGATTCCCATGTCGGCCAGATAACGCTGGCAACGCGCAGAGATTCGCTGCGCGTCGCTCATCTCGTCGCGGGGCATCGGGCCAGACGTCGCGGTTTTCGCCGCGAAGACCTGATGCACACCGATTGCGGCCTTGTCGCCGGCGCGGCGCTCGACGCCACCGAAGAACACCAGTGGACAGGACGACGCGCAATATCTGCCGGCCTCGACGAAGGTCGCGAGCTTGCGGTCGCGGATCAGTCGCCCCATCGTCAGCGCATCGCTGACCGAGCCGCCCGGCGAATTCAGCACCACGGTCTTGATGTACTCGCCATGACGCTCGATCGCCTTGGCGAAAGCCTCGGCCGTGCCGGGCGTGATCGTGCCGGTGGCGGTGAGCCGCCCACCGCTGACCAGTTCGAACGTCATTCCCTTGCCGAGCACGCCGTCCGGTTGCGGCAGCGGCGCGAGGCGATCGCCACCCGGCAGCCAAGGCGACAGGATCGCCGGCAGCGCCGGCAGATCGCCCGGCATGATCTCGCGTTGTTCGGCGGGCGTCGACGCCAGATCCGCCGGCGCAATCCAGCCATTAGCGCTGGCGAGATCGAACGCCAAGGCGCCGATCGAGACTGCGACCAGCCCACGGAACAGCAAGCGCAGCACCGCATCGTCCGGATTGCCGGCCATCCATTGCTGGAAGCGCTCCGCCATGCCGCCCATCGACCGACCGCGCTTACTTGACGTGCCGCGCTGACGACAGCGCGGTGACGTTCTCGTCCAACGCTGCGACAGCCGGCTCGGCAGGTGCCGCCGCCGGCGCCGTGGCCGGTTCGCTGACCCCCGGCTCGACCGGCGCATGCGCGGCGCGGCTCGCCTGCTCGACCTCGCGCGCCATCCTCAGCGCCGTCATCATCTCGGCCGCGGTCATCGCAGATGCGCTCGCTGCCGGCAGGCCCTCGCGCCGGATGGCGGCGTGTACGACGCACAGGATCAGCACCAGCACCGCAGGCATCAGATCGATCGAGATCGCGCCAGCCCAACTCGGAATGAAATCGCCGGCATAATGCAGCACGGCTTCGGCCGGCGACATCGCCTGGAACCGCGCCGACTCGATCCGCGGCATAGCGAGGATCTTGTCCGCGGCGCCCGCGAGCGACGCCGCCTGCGCCGCGATAGCGCTCTCGACCTTGCCGACCACCGCCGTCTGGCGTTCGGCGAGATCGGCGCTGCGGCCGCCGGCCGCGGGCGCGATGAACGACGACGACAACGAGGTCGCCGCCCGCCTGACTGCGGGCGCGACCGAAGTCTGCTGCAGATTGGCGATGACTCCCATCAGCGCCAGGGATTCGGTCGCGAAGCCGTCGCTGCGCTCGCTGATCGGGCCGCGGTCCGACACCAACTCGCGCATCTTGGCGAGGTGTTTTCCGCCCTCCTCGAACAGCGCCGAGACGCGCTTGCCCGAAGCTTCGACTTCCTTACCGAGGCTGTCGAGCTGGCCGGACATCTGGGTCAGAAGCTGCACCACCGTGCCCGATCCTGACGTACCCGTGAGCGAGCCGGCGCGTTCGGCGTCGGCCAGCTTGGCAAAGCGTGACGACGCGATCTGGATATCCGGCAGCAGCCCCTGCGCGGCGATCGCGTTGGTGTTGGCGGCGTCGAGATCGCGGGTGTAGTTCTGCACCGTGATCGCCAGATGCTGGCGGATCGCGGCGGCGCCGGCCAGCGCCGAGGCGTTCAACCAGGACGACATTGCCACGATCATCAGCGAGCCGAGAATCATGCAGCCGAACATCAAGGCGCGGCCGGTTCGATCGACGACATGCGGCATGAACTGCATCAGGAACACCCAGAAGGCGTAGATGCCGACCGACACCGCGACCGAATAGATCAGCGCCGCGAAGAACACCGTGGTCGGGCTGCCGTTGAGCAGCTCGCGCACGCCGAGATAAGTGTAGACGCCCGCGGCCAGCGCCAGGATCGCCGTGGTGAGCTTGAGCATCACCTCGAGCCGGGCGACGCCGCGCGACAGCAACAGCGACGCGGGAACTGGTGCCCCGACGGAATGCGAGTTCGTTGAGGACGACGGAACAGCGGCCGGATCGGCGGCAAGGGGCATGGGCATATCCGAATGGTGCGACACTGCGCACGACCAACGCCCCCGTGGGTTCGTACGCCGCAACGCTTAGTTGCGGAATCGGACCAGATTATGGTGACGCCGCAACAGCGCCATGCGTGAGAACGCCTTCGGTCGCTCAGAAATGCGCGTTGATCCGCAGCATCGCCTGATGGCGCTCGAAATGATCGAGGTTGAACCGCCGGCCGTCGCCGATCGCGCGGCCCGCGACCTGGACCTGCCAGGTGCCCGACAGCCCAAGTGTATGGGTGAGATTGTAGGAGAAGGTCGGACCGACATAGACCGCTTCGCCGGCGAGACGGTCGAGTCCGCCGCCCGCATAGCTGCGCAGGTAGCGTGTCCCGACGCCGACCACCAGGCCCGGCTCTATCTGGTAAGACAGCGCGCCGTGCAGCGCGAATTCGGAATCGTGAGCGCTGAGGCCGGTCGCAAGCTCGCGCGTGACGCCGGTCGCATACCAGACGTTGAACGCGGCGAACCAGCGATCGGTGACCAGTTCCCGGTCGAACAGAGCCGCAAACTCGCCGCCATATTGCTCGACGCGCCGGCCACTGGCGTCGTCGACCCAACTCCATCCCGGCTGCGCGTGCAGCGTCAGCCCGAACGGTGCGGTCGCGCGGTCGACGAGCTTGTAGCGGAACTCCATCGTCGCACCGTTAAAGCTGACATGGTGACGATCGTCGAAGCCCGCGACGCCGTCGATCCGCTGCGCGCCGATCGCAAAGCCCGGCGCAATCCGGAATCGATCAGTCAGGGTGTATTTGACCTGGTTGAGCGTCGCCAGCGTCGCGTAGCTGCCGTCGCGCTTGCCAAACGCCCCGACATTTTCCATCTCGAGTTCGACCTCGCCCGTTCGCCCGATGTCCGACCCCATACTGAAGCCGAAGATGTGCTCCGTGTCGACGTCGTCCGCATGAACCGAGGCCGCGGCATTCCCCGAAGGCTTGCCGCCAGTCGGCAATGCCAGGATCGGTTTGCCCCCGGCGCGCAAGGGCTCCTCCTGCCCGGCGAAGGCCGGCACAGCGCCGGGCAAACCGAGGAACAGCGTGGCTGCGGACAGGAGCGCCGTCAGCGCGCGCGGACATCGCAGGGCCGCCGCAACGGCGGTCAGGGGGCCAGACGATAACCTTTCCGTCGGAGCGACGGCGTCGAATTCCCACAAAAACCTCATATTATGCAGCATTATCAACTGCATCGACCTTCCCCACGGCGATTGTCGACTTGATCTTTCTTGCATATGCAAATCATTAGCATAAAGGAGTGGAACTGGAAAGCGATCATGACGTCCCGCTCTACGGCCCCGCAACGGGGCATCGAACGCTCGCCTCACGGAAATTGATAGTCGAAAAAGAAAGCCCCGGGGCTGGCGGGGAAAGCCCCGGGGCTGGTCACCGCCGACCGGGGGAGGTCTCGGCGCTGACAAATCGGCGCACTGCGCGTCGGATCAGATCATTCCGATCCAGGCCAGCAGGCGGCTATTGCAGAGAGCTGGCGACATTCGTGTACATCGCCCCGGTTTGCACCCCGAGACCGTTGACGACCGAGACGATGACCAAACAAATCCCGCCGGCAATGATGGCGTACTCGATCGAGGTGGCGCCGCGGCGGTCCGCGAAAAATCGGTTGAGAAGCGAACCCATGACCATTTCCTTTTCCGAGCACGGAGGTGATGCACCTCCGCTGCGGAAAGGGAAAGCGAGAGCTTTGAGGGTGGTTGGCCGGCTGCTAACCAACAGCGCGCGATGAGAGGCCGTGAATTTACTTGAAATCAATGCGCGCTGAACCGACAAAGCGCCCGCAACGTATCGACCCGAACGCAACCTGTCCCCTGCTCCACCCGATTGCGATTCGTCAGCATACGAATGGCTCCGGCCGCACCCTTTACGCACGCAGCCCCGCCCAATACCGTCGTTTTTCCGATCCTTTGCGGTGCATCTCCGAATGAGCCGAGCCAGCAGTTTCATCCCACGCCTCGAATCGATGCGCGGCGTCGCCGCACTGCTGGTCGCGGCGTCGCACGTGGTTCAGGCGCCGACGGGGGCGAATACCGGATTGCTGACCAACCCCGGCATCGAACTCGATGAGTTGAGCCGTTTCGCCTACCGGACGATCGTGCATTGCGTCGACGGGCTTCAGGCGGTGATCTTCTTCTTCGTCCTCAGCGGGTTCGTGCTGACCCGTTCATTGGCGAAAGAAACCCACCCGTCGTTTGCGCAAGCGGCGGACTTCGGGATCGCACGGCTGTTCAGGCTGTATCCGGCGATCATCTTTGCGATCGGCCTGTTCGCCATCGCGATGGCGCTCGCCGGCGCGACCATCCCGCTGTCCACCGTGCTGAAGAACATGGCGCTGATCGACACCTCGCTCAACGGCGTGATGTGGTCGCTGCAGCTCGAGATGCTCGCGATCCCGTTGATCTACACGATGTATTGTCTGCTGATCCGCCGCACAGCGCTCGGCATCACGCTGTCGATTGCGATCTCGCTGACCCTGGTGGTCGTGTCGTTCGATCCGGCCATCCACAAAATTCTCGGCGATCCGCCGCTGCAATTCTACTACGCCTTCACCTTCGGCTGTTTCTGCGCCGTAGCGTCGGGACGGCTGGCGTCGCGGCTGTCACCGACCCAGGTCAATGTCGCGCTCGCGGTCTTCCTTATTCTGTTCTTCACAGCGCGTCCGCTGCTGGGCCCCGCCTCGACCTGGCGCTTTCTGGTCAATTCAATGTGCGCGTGGATGCTGATCCATCTGGTCGCCTACGGTCCGCGCGCGTCCTTGCTCAATCTCCTCGATCATCCGATCGCGCATTGGCTGGGCAAGCTGTCGTTCAGCTACTACCTGTTCCATTTCCTGACGATCACGCCGGTGTGGAATCATCCGGAGTTTCTGATCTGGATGATCCAGGATGTCGGACTGCCGCGGCTGGTGGTCGCTCTTCTGCTCTTCGTCGTGAGCACGGCGGTCGCGTTGGCGCTTGCCAACATTTGCCACAATTTCGTCGAACTGCCCGGAATTCGCCTTGGGCAACGCGTCCGCGCCCTGCTCGTCCCGCGGCCGCCGGCGGGCTGAAGTCTGGGGAAAAGATTCGCCGGTCTCCGATTGCGGCGGCGCCTGCCCCCGTGCGCCCCGGCGTGCGCGCAGACGGCTGTGGGCCGCCGCACGGACGCCGTCCACCTCGATCCCGAGATGTCGTACGGTGCCTTCGATTCGCCGCGCATGCGGTGATCATATCGATCTCCTCGCCCACCCTTTCGAGAGACCTTCAGTGCCGAAAATCGCGTCCGTCATCGCTACAGAACTCGCCGTCCGTGAAGAGCAGGTCCAGGCCGCCATCGACCTGCTCGACGGCGGATCGACCGTCCCGTTCATCGCGCGATATCGCAAGGAAGCGACGGGGATGCTGGACGACTCGCAATTGCGGACGCTGGAAGAACGGCTGAGCTATCTGCGCGAGATGGACGCGCGCCGGATCACGATCATCGACAGCATCAAGCAACAGGGCAAGCTGACACCCGAGATCGAGAAAGCCCTGCTTGCGGCGGACACCAAGGCGCGGCTCGAAGACATCTATTTGCCGTTCAAGGAGAAGCGTCGCACCAAGGCGCAGATCGCACGCGAGGCCGGGCTCGAGCCGCTCGCCGAGATGCTGCTGTTGAATCCCGACAAGCATCCGGAGACCGAGGCCGCGGCTTACGTAAAAACCGACGGCGAGCATCCGGTTGCGGACGTCAAGGCCGCACTGGAAGGCGCCCGCTCGATTCTGGTCGAGCGCTTCTCCGAGCACGCTGACCTCACCGGCAGTCTGCGTGAAGCGATGTGGAGCCGCGGCAAGATCAAGGCCTCCGTTCGCGACGGCAAGAAGACCTCCGGCGCGAAGTTCGCGGATTATTTCGATTTCTCCGAGCCCTACGAGAAACTGCCGTCCCACCGAATTCTGGCGCTGCTGCGCGGTGAGAAAGAGGAGGTGCTGGCGCTGGATTTCGGCGACGGCGAGGATCCCGATTCGAAAGAGCCGACACAATACGAGAACCGCATCGCGGCGACTTTCAGCATTTCGCGCAAAGGCCGGCCGGCAGATTCCTTCCTGTCTGATTGCGTGCGCTGGGCGTGGCGCACCCGAATCAAGACCGGGCTTGCGCTCGACATGCGGATGCGGCTTTGGCAGCAGGCCGAGAAGGAAGCGGTGCGGGTGTTCGCCGCCAATCTGCGCGACCTGTTGCTCGCCGCCCCCGCAGGCGGACGCGCGACGCTGGGCCTCGATCCGGGCTTTCGCACCGGTGTGAAGGTCGCCGTGATCGACCAGACCGGCAAGTTCGTCGACCACACCACGATTTATCCGCACGAGCCGGCGCGAAAATGGAACGAGAGCATGTTCGAGCTCGCGCAGCTCTGCGTGAAGCACCGCATCGAACTGGTCGCGATCGGCAACGGCACCGCATCGCGCGAGACCGAAAAGCTCGTCGCCGACCTGATGAAACTCAAACCTGAACTGAAGCTCACCAAGGCGATCGTCTCCGAAGCCGGAGCTTCGGTGTACTCGGCGTCCGAATTTGCCTCCAAGGAGTTTCCCGATCTCGACGTCTCGATCCGCGGCGCGGTCTCGATCGCGCGGCGGCTGCAGGACCCGCTCGGCGAACTCGTGAAGGTGCCGCCGCAATCGATCGGCGTCGGTCAGTATCAACATGATCTCAATCAGTACACGCTGTCGCGCGCGCTCGACGCCACGGTTGAAGACTGCGTCAACGCGGTCGGCGTCGATCTCAACACCGCCTCGGCGCCGCTTCTCGCACGCGTCTCCGGCATTGGCGACACCCTCGCGACGAACATCGTCGCGCACCGCGACGCCAACGGCCCCTTCCCGAGCCGCGCCAAGCTCAAGGAAGTGCCGCGGCTCGGCCCGAAGGCGTTCGAGCAATGCGCCGGCTTCCTGCGGATTCGCGACGGCGAGAACCCGCTCGACGCGTCCGGCGTGCATCCCGAGGCCTACCCGCTGGTGAAGAAGATTCTGGCGGCGACCAAAAGCGACATCAAGGCGCTGATCGGCCAGACCAGCAAATTGAAGTCGCTGCAGCCGGCGTCCTTCGCCGACGACAAATTCGGCATCCCGACGGTGACCGACATTCTGAAGGAACTGGAGAAGCCCGGCCGCGATCCGCGCCCCGAATTCAAGACGGCGACTTTCCAGGAAGGCGTCGAGAAGATCACCGACCTCAAGCCCGGCATGATCCTCGAGGCGACGATTACCAACGTCGCGGCATTCGGCGCCTTCGCCGATATCGGTGTGCATCAGGACGGCCTGATCCACATCTCCGCGATGTCCGAGCGGCGCATCAACGACCCCCGCGAGGTTGTGAAGCCGGGCCAGGTGGTGAAGGTCAAGGTTCTGGAGGTCGACGTGCCACGCAATCGGATCGGGCTGACCTTGCGGCTTGCCGATCCGATTCCAGCGGCCGGCGAACGCCGGCAGAGCGGCGGCGGCGGCAACGCCAAGCTGGTCGAGCGCCATCGTCCGCGCCCCGAGCCGGCGGGCGGTGGCGCCCTGGCCGCCGCGCTGGCAAAGGCCGCCGAAAGCAGCAAGAACCGATCGAAGTAACCTGCAAAGCGGGCCGCCGCGGTCCTGAGACGTGAAAAGGCATCGCCGGCTATGCCGGCGACGCTGTATCCAAGTTACGTCACGCCGTCTCCAGAGCGCACAGGAGGTCGCCGGCGCGCAGGGTCTGGCCCGGCCGGGTGTGCAACACCCGGACGATGCCGCAGGCGGTTGCAGCGATGGCGATCTCCATCTTCATCGATTCGATCACGGCCAACGTCTGGCCGATCTCGACGCGCTCGCCCTCGGCGACAGAGAGCTTCCAGACATTGCCCGGCGCCTCGGTGAACTGGCCGATGCATCCGTCGGGGATGTCGCCGCCGGAGCCGAGCGCAGAGGCGGATTCATCCTCCACCACCTCTTCGATCCGGGTGTCGCGCCAGCGCTGCCGCTCGGCCTCGAACGCAGCCTGCTGACGTGCCTTGACGGTCGTGACGCTGTCGACCTCGCGCGCCAGGAACGCCTTGTAGTCCGCGTAGCAGAACGTGGTCTCCTCGATCTTCAACGGATAGGCGCCATGCGGAAACGCCGCACGCGCCTCGAGCAATTCGTCCGCCGTCACCGGGAAGAACCTGATCTGGTCGAAGAACCGCAGCAGCCAGGGATGACCGGGCGCGAATTCCGGCGTCGAGCGCCACGAGTTCCACATCTGGATGGTGCGGCCGAACAGCTGATAACCGCCCGGCCCTTCCATGCCGTAGATGCACATATAGGCGCCGCCGATGCCAACCGCGTTCTCCGGCGTCCAGGTCCGCGCCGGATTGTACTTGGTGGTCACCAGGCGGTGCCGCGGATCGACCGGCGTCGCCACCGGCGCGCCGAGATAGACGTCGCCGAGGCCGAGCACCAAATAGCTCGCGTCGAATACGATACGCTTGACCGCCTCCTCGTCGGCAAGACCATTGATGCGGCGGATGAACTCGATGTTGGACGGACACCAGGGCGCGTCCGGCCGCACCAGCTCCTGGTATTTGCGCATCGCCAGCACCGCCTGCGGATCGTTCCACGACAGCGGCAGATGCACGATGCGGCTCGGCACCTGCATCGCATCGACCGGCGGCAGGTCACGCTCCAGCTCAGCCAGCGTATCGAGCAGCTTGCGGCGCGACAGCCGGGTGCTGTCATAGTGAATCTGCAACGAGCGGATCCCCGGTGTGAGATCGATCAGCCCAGGCAGCTGCGCCCGCGTCACCGCCTCTGCGAGCACATGCACCCGCAGACGAAGCGCGATGTCCAGCTCCATCGGCCCGTATTCAACCAGCAGATTGTCGTCGCCGGCGCGGCGATACACCACTGGAATTTCGCTATCGTCGTGGCGGCCGACGATCGCCGAGCCGAGTTCGGCCGGCGCACGCATCACCGTAGGCCCCACCACCGGATCGTCCGCGCGCTGCACCGGCACGAAGCGAAGCTTGTCGCCGGGCTTGAGCTGACCAATCTTCCACAACTCCTCGCGCGCCACCACTGCCGGACAGACGAAGCCGCCGAGACTCGGCCCGTCGGGACCGAGGATGATCGGCATGTCGCCGGTGAAATCGATCGACCCGATCGCATAAGCATTGTCGTGGATATTGGACGGATGCAGCCCTGCCTCGCCGCCATCGGTCCGCGCCCATTGCGGCTTCGGACCGATCAACCGCACGCCGGTCCGCGCCGAATTGAAATGCACCTCGTAATTCGCCTCGAACAGCGTCGCGATGTCGTCCTCGCGGAAGAAGTCCGGCGCGCCGTGCGGGCCGTAGATCACACCGAGACGCCATTCGCGGGTGAGCGGCGGAAGCTCTGCCGGCGATGCGGCCCGCGGCGCCGGCAGCGAGACGTGAGGCGTCGCGATGTGCAGCACGTCACCGGCCTTCAGCGCGCCGGTCGCATGGCCTCCGAACGCACCAAGCATGAACACCGCGCGCGAGCCGAGGAATTCCGGCGCATCGAAGCCGCCGCGCACCGCGAGGTAGCAGCGCTGGCCGGGTCCATCGACCTTGCCGATCGCCAGCGTCTGGCCGGGCTTGATGGCGAGCGGCGCGTGATGCGGAACCTCGACGCCATCCAGCTTCGCAATCATCCGCGCACCGGCCAGCGCCACCACCGCCTCGGTATTGAAGCGCAGCGTCGGGCCGTTCACCGTCAATTCCAGCGCGGCGGTGGTCTCCGGATTGCCGACGATGCGGTTGGCGAGCCGGAACGAGCGCTCGTCCATCGGCCCGCTCGGCGGCACGCCGACATGCCATAGATGCAGCCGCCCCGGCAATTCCTGCAGCCCCGATTGTGCGCCCGGCGCCAGCACGTCGATGGTGTTCGGCGCAAACCCGAAATTCGCCAGCACATTGGTGGCGACACGGCCGCTCTGAAACACTTCGGCGGCGACGATCGCGCGCAAGTAATCGATGTTGGTTTCGATGCCTGCGACGATCGACCGATCCAGAGCATCGATCAGCTTCCGGATCGCGCGCGGTCGGTCCTCGGCATGAACGATGATCTTCGCCAGCATCGGATCGTAGAACGGCGTCACCTCGACCCCCGTCTCGATCCAACCGTCGATCCGCGCAGTTTCCGGAAACGACACTCGGGTCAGTCGGCCAGCGCTGGGGCGGAAGCCGGCGTTGGGATTTTCGGCGTAGAGCCGCACTTCGATCGCCGCGCCCTCGGGTTCGCGCGGCTTGTAGCTGACGAGCGGACTATCTCCAGCGGCCTGCCGCACCATCCATTCCACCAGGTCGATACCGAACACCGCCTCTGTAACCGGATGCTCGACCTGCAGTCGGGTGTTGACCTCGAGGAAATAGAAATCCTCACGCTCGACGTCGTAGATGAACTCCACGGTGCCGGCGGATTCGTAAGCGACGCTCTGCCCGAGCGTCACCGCGGCCTGATGCAACCGTCGGCGCATCTCTTCCGAAATGCCCGGCGCCGGGGTTTCTTCGACCACTTTCTGATTGCGCCGTTGCAGCGAGCAGTCGCGCTCGCCGAGCGCCACCACATGACCTTTGCCGTCGCCAAAAATCTGCACCTCGATATGGCGGGCGATCGCGACGTAGCGTTCGAGATAGACCCGCGCATCGCCAAAACTGGCGCGCGCGGTGCGCTGCACGGTGGCGAAGCGCTCGCGCAGCGTTGCTTCATCATGGCAAAGCTGCATGCCGATGCCGCCGCCACCGGCGGTGCTCTTCAACATCAAGGGAAAGCCGATCCGCGCGGCCTCCACCAGCGCGTCATCGATCGTCTCCAGCAAATCCGAGCCCGGCAGCAGTGGAACGCCACTTTGCTGCGCGATCTCACGAGCCTTGTGCTTCAGGCCGAAGGCATCGAGATGCTCCGGCCGCGGGCCGATAAAGGCGATGCCGTGCTGCGCAAGTCGTTCGGCGAAGCCACGGTTCTCCGACAGAAAGCCGTAGCCGGGATGCACCGCTTGCGCGCCAGTGGCGAGGCAGGCGTCGACGATGGCGTCGACATTGAGATAGCTCTCCGCCGCGGGCGCAGGCCCGACCCGCACCGCCTCATCGGCGTCGCGCACGGCGCGGGTGAAGCGGTCGGCGTCGGAATAGACCGCCACCGACGCGATCCCCATCCGGCACAGCGTGCGGCCGATCCGCGAGGCGATTTCGCCGCGGTTGGCAATCAGAACCTTGACGAACATGATCAGCCCTCGCTCGTCTCGTAGATCACCACCTGGATCGGCGTCGGAAAGAAGCCGTTGCAGGGATTGTTGACCTGCGGACAGTTCGAGATCAGGCAGAGCACATCCATCTCGGCGACCATCTCGACATAGTCGCCGGGCCTGGAGACGCCGTCGACCACGGTGAAATTGCCGGTGGGATCAATCGGTACGTTCATGAAGAAGTTCAGGTTCGGCACGATGTCGCGCTTCGACAGGCCGTGCTTGGCGGCCTCGATCAGGAAGTTCTCACGGCAGGCGTGCAGATATTTGGTCTGGTGGCCGAACCGCACGGTATTGCTCTCGCAGGAGCAGGCGCCGGCGGAGGTGTCGTGCAGGCCGCAGCTATCGACGACCATGCGCAGCATGGTGCGCCCCTCGGTCGACATGATCCGCGTGCCGGTCGAGACGTAGGCTGCGCCCTGGGCGCGCAACGTGTCCTGGCCGCTATAGCGTTCGCCGAAATCGTCGGCCGCAAAGAACAGCGTGTCGACAGCCTGTTGGCCGTGACTGTCGACAATCCGCAAGGTCTGTCCCTTGCGGATCGTCGCCGACCACGGAGCGCGGGCGGGAACGGTGGCATCGAGCACGATGCGGGCGGAAGCGGGAATCGGGGCCATGATCAAATCCTCCCCGAGACGCCGGCGGCCAGCCAGAACGCATTGTTCTCAAATGCGCGCTTGGCTTCCAGACTCACCGTGCGGCACAGATCGTCATCTTCAGGTTCGGGCGCCTGGTAACGCACGATTTCCACCTGTCCCGGCGCGTAGTCCGGAGATGGATCGAGTGGATGCGGACAATTCGAGAGAGCAACCAGCAGATCGAGTTCGGCGCGCAGGTCGACAAAGTCGTCCGGGTTGCGGCGCTCGCCCTGCCATTCGAAGCGCCCCTGCGCATCGACGCTGACCGGCGCAAAGAAGGTGATGCAGGGATGCACGTCGCGACGGTCGAGCCCGAGCTTTCCAGCCGCGAGGATGAAGTTATCGCGGGTGTTGCGGAAACTCCCGGCGCCATAGCGTGCGGCGTTTGTTGCAGCATTGGAGCCGCCGGCCAGCGTGTCATGCGCAGCGCCGCTGTCCTGGATGATCGAGAACAGCACGCGCCCCATATCGGACAGGATCACACGGCCTTTGCGCAACGAAGCGGCCCATTGCACTTTGATCGTGTCGGCGTGGTTCAGCCGCTCGCTCGGATCATCGGCATTCCAGGCCTGGATGCTGACGCAGGCCTTGCCGCTCGCGTTGACGATCCGCAGCGCTTCGCCGCGGTTGAGCTTGGTCACGGTGTACCAACCGCCGGGGATTACTTCGCGATGAATGATCGCATCCGCTGAAATCGGTGCGCCGTCGCGCGGCGTCGGCGGCGGCAACGCCTTCGAGGCCTGTTGCTGGCCCATCGCCTTGTGCTGTTCGTAACGTCGGCGGTTGGCTTCGACTTCGGCCTTATCTTGCTCGGTCAGGATCATGGATGTCCTCACATCAGACAAACGCCGGGTCGTCCCGGCTCATGCTCCCTGTTCGGCCGGGTCGTCCCGGCCGGAGCGGATCGAAAGCGGCGGCCTCGGCTGCGCCGTGCGCCGCGGATAGATCTCGAGATCGCGGGAAATGGTGGCACCGTAGCGCTCGCGCTCCTCCGGGCGGTTGCGATGACGCTCGAACGCGACCACCCGGCTGGCCAGCCGGAACGCTTCGCTGAGATCGTGCGTCACCATCACCACGGTGAGTTCGGTCTCGTTCCACAGCCGCTTCATCAGTTCGTGGATCTCGCTGCGGATGCCGGGATCGAGCGCGCCGAACGGCTCATCGAGCAGCAGGATTTTCGGCCCGCGCATGATCGCCTGCGCCAATGCCAGTCGCTGTTGCATCCCGCCGGACAGCGCCGAAGGATATTTGTCCTCGTGGCCCTTCAGTCCAACTTCATCAAGCAACACCATCGCCTGCTCTGTCGCAGCGCGCTTCGCCCCGCCGAACAACCGCCCGAGCCATTTCGACTCTTTCAGCTCGCGGCCAAGTAATACGTTCTGCAACACGGTGAGATGCGGAAACACCGAATAGCGCTGGAACACCACGCCGCGGTCGGCGTCGGGCTCCGGCCGCAACGGCTTTCCGTCGATCAGGATGCGGCCACGGGTCGGCGTCTCCTCGCCGAGCAGCATACGCAGGAAGGTGGTCTTGCCGCAGCCGGAGGGACCAACCAAAGCGACGAAAGCACGTGGCGCCACGTCGATCGTGATGCGCTCCAGCACGATGTGGTCGCCATATTCCTTCCAGACGCCGTCGAATCGGATCGCGCTCATTCCGCCCTCACCGACGCGAACCAGGGAAACGTCTTGCGCTGGATGAGCCGCAGCGCGAAATCCATCGCGAAAGCCAGCAGCGTGATCCAGGCGACGTAGGGGATGATCACGTCCATCGCCAGATAGCGCCGCACCAGAAATATCCGATAGCCGAGCCCGGAGTCGGACGCGATCGCCTCGGCCGCGATCAGAAACAGCCAGGCCGGTCCGAGTTGCAGCCGGAGGGAATCGATCAGTCGCGGCATGATCTGCGGCAGCACCACGCGCAGCGCGATCTGCCAGGTCGAGGCCCCGAGCGTCTGCGCCTTGATCAGTTGCTCGCGCGGGAGTTCGAGCACTTTCATCGCCAGATCGCGGATCATGCACGGCAGCGTGCCGATCACGATCAGCGCAATCTTGGCGTTTTCGCCGAGCCCCATCACGATGAACAGGATCGGCAGCAGCGCCAGCGGCGGCACCATCGACGTCACCGAGACAAAGGCGCCGAGCATCGCGTTCGCAGCCGGCAACAATCCGACGACGATGCCGAACAGCAGCGCCAGCGAGGTCGAAATCGCGAGCGCCGAGAGCAGGCGCACGAGGCTCGCGAATGTATCCGACCACATCAGGTAGCTGCCGGTACGGGCGTCGACCTGAAACGCCATCTGCTTCACGGCCTGCGCCATGCTGGACAGCGCAGGAAGTAATTTGTCGTTGGGGTTCTCCGCCAACCGCGCCTCGGAGCCGAGGACGTAGGCGATCGCCACCAGCACGAACGGCAACGCGGCCATGTAGAAGGCCAGTTGCCGTCCGGGTCTGAGATTGATGAGGCGCATCGCCACGCTCCGAATCTGCCTTGCGCTACCGGCTCACAGCTTGCCCTTGGCGGCGGCGTCCATGTAGGTCGCGTCGAAGCGCAGCTTTACGTTCGACTTGTCGCCGAGCACCGTCTTGTCCGCCAGTTCGATGCCGACCGCGTCAGCCGACTTCGCGCCCTTGCCGAGCAGGTCCTTCTCGAACAGGAATTTGCGGACGCGATCCATGGTCGTGCCGACCGTGGCGCTCCTGGTGAACGCTTCCGCCTCCGCAGCCTTGTCGAACAATTTGGTCGAGGCGAGCTGGCTGTCGAAGCCGGCGAGATCAGTGCCGGAGGCTTTCGCCATCGCTTCCTTGGCGGCCTTGCCCTCGTCGCCGGTCGCGTTCATCTTGGCGATAGTCTCGTACCAGATCCCGACCAGAGCCTTGGCGAAGTCCGGATTGTCCTTCACCACTGCGCTGTTGGCGACCATCAGATCCATGATCTCGCCGGGGATTTGCGAGGAGTCGAATGCCTTCTTGGCGTCGGGAGCGGACAGGATTTCCGAGACGATCGGATTCCAGGTAACCACAGCGGTGACGTCCGCCGTCTTGTAAGCCGCGGCGAGGTCGGCGTCGGAGGTGTTGACGACCTTGATGTCCTTCTCGCTGAGCTGCTTGCTCTCCAGCGCGCGCGCCAGCAGATAGTGCGAGACCGAGAATTCGACCAGGTTGACCTTCTGCCCCTTGATCGCGGCGAGATCGGCCTTGCCCTTCAGGATCACCGCGTCGTTGCCGTTGGAGAAGTCCCCCATCACCACGGCGGTGGTATCGACGCCACCCGCGGCGGGGATCGACAACGCGTCCATGTTGGTGATCGTCACCGCGTCATAGGCGCCGGCGGTGTATTGGTTGATCGACTCGACGTAGTCGTTGAACTGCTTCACCTCGATGGTGATGCCGTATTTGTCGGCCCATTTTTTGACGATGCCGGTGTCGGCGGCGTAACCCCACGGCATCCAGCCGACATAGATCGACCAGGCGACCTTGAAGTCCTTCTTCGGGGCAGCCGAGGCCCCGGCCGCGGAGAGCGCGACGATCGAGCCGGCGATGATCAGGGAATAGATCAAGCTAGGTTTCCGCATCGGTCAATTCCTCACAATCGAGTACAATGAGGAATTGAAACGGACCATCGTTTGCCAATTCCTCGGCTTACGAGGCCTCCCGGGCTTTTGTCCCGCCGTGCGTCCGAAGGATTTCTCCCTTCGGGGGGCAGCTCTCGGACCAGCGCCTTCAGACAAGGCCGGAACCCTAGCTACCAACTCTCTGTTATCGACTGTGCCTCAGCTAACAGGTGTTGGGAAGCGCACCCCGGCTCAAACAATGAGCAACCAACGACGCTTGTTTGGTCAACGCGGTGAAAACCTAGCCACATCCATCCAGCTCGCCCGGATCGCACCCCGAAGCTGTTTGGTTCTGATGGAATCACAATCAGAGCTGACAACTTGGCTTGCCGCGTTTTCTTCACGTGGACTGGTATCATGTTAGTTCGGCGCCGCTCTCGGACCCGGATTGACTCCGACCGAGGCGCGTCAACCCGCGTAACCTCCCGAACACAAATCAAGAAAGAGCCGGGATACGTTGTGCGCGCATCGCAGGATCCCCGAGCCATGACGGCAAGCCCTGGCGAGCGTGCTTGAAGCCGGATCGCGGCCACGGCTTCACCAGCGTCGATCTTTTCGACAACTGCGCTGCCAGGGCCGGGCACTCCAACTTGTTGGCCGGCCGCGACCACGCGCACGGCAGTTACCGACCCATGCGAAGCGCAAGGAGGAAACTGGCGTCAGCCTGCGCAGAAGCGCTGCACAGAAACGACGAATAAGGGTGACTTGTCCGAACAGCGGATGATCGACTTGTCCGAATGGACAGCGGAGATTCCGCGAAGTCTTTCACTTGAATGGTGGGCGCACCAGGGCTCGAACCTGGGACCCGCTGATTAAGAGTCAGCTGCTCTACCAACTGAGCTATGCGCCCGGAGCCGATCCGGAATTTCCCGTTCGGGACGGCTGCGTTTAGCAAAGCAGCCCGGGGATGTCCAGCAAGCCGGGCGACTTTTTCCTTCTTCGGATCGATCTTTTTCAGCCGCGGAAAAACTACCGGAGATTCGGCGGTTTCCGCGGCTGATTGAGGCTGTGGACGGTTGGTTACAGCCGGTTGGGGCCCGGTCCGTCGTCGATGCCGTCGCGGTCTTCCATCGCGCCGGGACGAGGTCCGGGACCCTGCCCCGGGCGGCGGTCACGGTCGCGATCCCAACGCGGGCCACGGTCATCGTCGTCGCGATGCATCCGCTGATGATGATGGCGATGCTCGCCCCAGCCGCCGCGGGAGCCCTCGAAATGCGTCAGCATGCGCAGCCGGCGCTTCTGGCCCTCGTCGAGCGACTTGTAGAGCGGATCGGCGGCGTCGACGATCTGCTTCATCGCAGCCGCCGTAGCGGCCATGGTGTCGGCGCGGTCGCGCAGCCGCGCCACAGGATCGGCGTCGCGATCCTCGTCCCGCGCCTTGACCCGCGCCTCGGCGCGGTCAATCCGCAGCTTGGCAAAATCCCTCACCGCAGCCTCGAGCGGCGGCCACATCTTTTCCTGGTCAGGCGTCAGCTTGAGCCCTGCCCTCACAGCCGCGATCCGCGCATCGGCGAAAGCGGTGCGATCCTCCACGCTGGCCCAGGGTCGACGATGGTCGCCGTCACGGTCGAACCAGCCGCGGTGATCGGCATAGGCCGCGGTCGAACCGGCGAGAACCAGTGCGGCGGCGCCAGCGAGCAGAACCTTCTTCATGACAGCCTCCTTGAAAGGTGGCTTCGAAGATGGGTCCAGGCCCTGCCCCGTGCAACTTAAGGTTTGGACAGAAACCGCTTGGTTACCAAGTTGTAACCAAGCGCACCCTGTTCGCCGCGCCTACAACATCCCAAGCATACGCGGCAACCACAGCGAGATTTCCGGCACATAGGTGACGACGCCGAGGAACGCGATCATGGTCAGCAGCCACGGCATCACCGCGACGGTCAGCTCGGTGATCCCCATCTTGGCGATGCCTGAGGCGACGTACAGATTGAGCCCCACTGGCGGGTGGCACATGCCCACTTCCATGTTCACCACCATCAGGATGCCGAGATGCACCGGATGGATGCCGAGCTGAACCGCCACCGGAAACAGGATCGGCGCCATGATCAGCACGATCGAAGTGGCTTCCATCACATTGCCGGCGAGCAGCAGCAGGACGTTCACCACCAGCAGGAACACCACCCAATTGACGCCAGCGGTCGACATCCAGTTGGCGATCTGCTGTGGAATGTTTTCGTTGGCCATCAGGAACGAGAACAGCACCGCGTTGGTGATGATGTAGAGGATCATCGCGCTCATATTGGCGGAGCCGAGCAGCACCCGTGGCACGTCGCGCAGGCCCATGTCGCGATAGACGAACACCGCGATCACGAAGGCATAGACCGCGCTGATCGCCGCGGCCTCGGTCGGGGTGAACAGGCCGGCATAGATGCCGCCGAGCACGATCACGATCAGCAGCAGGCCCCAAACGCACTTGCGGAATGCGTCGAACCGCTCCGCCCAGTTCGCCTTCGGCAGCCGCGGATAATTATGCTTCCAGGCGCGGTAGAAGGTGGTGAGGCCAAGCAGCGAAGCCAGCATCAAGCCGGGGATCACGCCGGCCATGAACAACTGCCCGACCGAGGCCGACGACACGCGATTCCCGGCCGGATCGAGCGCGATCGAGCCGCCGGTGGCGACCGCATAGACCACCATGACGATCGATGGCGGGATCAGAATGCCGAGCGCGCCCGACGTGGTGATGACGCCGGCGCCGAACCGCTTCGGAAAGCCCTGCTTCACCATCGCCGGCAGCATGATCGAGCCGATCGCAATCACCGTGGCCGGCGACGAGCCCGACACCGCGGCAAACAGCGCGCAGGCCATCACGCCGGCGAGCCCGAGGCCGCCGTGCCAGTGGCCGACCATCGAGGTGGCGAAATTGATCATGCGGCGGGCGACGCCGCCATGGGTCAGGAAATTGCCGGCCAGGATGAAGAACGGGATCGCCATGATCTCGAAATTCTCGATGCCGGTGAACAATTTCAGCGACACCGCCTCGATCGGCACATTGGTCATCAGGAAGACGAATGACAGCACCGTCAGACCGAGCGCGATCGAGATCGGCATCCCGGTCAACATCAGGGCGATCAGAAGCCCGAAGATGATCGCCGTGTTCATCGCACCGCCTCCGCCGCCGCAGCAGCAGAGCCGGGCATATGCGGGTCGTCGACCCCCTCGACATGGCTGTGATCATGATGCGGAAGATGGTCGTGACGCCAGAAGTGGTAGGCGACCTGCAGGAAGCGGAAGCACATCAGATACGACCCGAGCGGAATGCAGAGGTAGACGATCCAGCTCGGGATTTCGAGATCCGGCGAGGTCTGGTTGGTACCCATCAGTCCGTAAACGAACTTGGCGCCCATGGTGCCGATGATGGAGGTGAACAGCGCGCCGCAGAACAGCCCGAACAGGATCACCGCCTTGCGGATGTTCGGCCGGATGATGTTGACCAGCACGTCGACGCCGACATGGATGCCGGTGCGCACGCCGTAGGCGGCACCGAACTTCGCCATCCACACGAACATGTAGATGCACAGTTCCTGCGCCCAGGACAGGTCGATCGGGAACAGGATCGGATAGAGGAACGGCACACCGACCAGATAGCGGTGCATCACGGCGATGAAGATCAGCAGCGTGGCGCCGCCGATCATCGTCGCGATCAATATCTCCTCAAGCCGGTCGAGGATGCGCATCAACATTCATTCCCCCCGTATCGATCGGCTGGTCGTCAGGCAGATTAGTAACCACGGACACTGATGCCGGAACTGGAAGCAGAATTCCAGAAAATGGCGAGCACCCGGCGATGCGCGGGTGCTCGCTGTCGAACTACTTCGTCGGACCGCCGCCGCTCTCTTTCAGGAACTCTTCGATGAGCCCCTTGCCGATGCGCCCCGAGACGTCGTCATAGACCGGCGCCATCGCCTTGCGCATCGCCGAGTTCTGCTCCGGCGTCAGCGTGATCAGCTCGGTCTTGCCGGACTTCTTCATTTCCGCCAGCGCGTCGTCGTTTTCCTTCTGCGATTGGCTGTTGCCGAAGTCGGTGGCCTCGACCATCGCCTTGTCGAGTTGGGTGCGGATTTCGGCCGGGATACCGTCCCAGAACTTCTTGTTCACGATCACCGCGTAGCCGATATAGCCGTGATTGGTCAGGGTGGTGTACTTCTGCACTTCGTGCATCTTCTGCGTGTACATGTTCGACGGCGTGTTCTCCTGGCCGTCGACCACGCCGGTCTGCAGCGCCTGGTACACTTCCGAGAACGCCATCACCTGCGGGATCGCGCCGAGCGAGCGGAACTGGGCGTCGAGCACCTTCGAGGACTGGATCCGGAACTTGAGGCCCTTGTAGTCCTCGGGAGTCACGAGCTTCTTGTTGGCGCTCATGATCTTGAAGCCGTTGTCCCAATAGGCGAGACCGGTCATGCCCTTGGCGTCGAGCAGCTTGAACAGCTTGGTGCCGACCGGACCGGTGGTCACCTTGCGCAGCGCCGCGATGTCCGGAAGGATGTAGGGAAGATCGAATACCTCGAATTCCTTGACCCCCGCCGGACCAAACTTCGAGATCGACGGTGCCAGCATCTGCACCGCGCCGAGCTGCAGTGCGTCGAGTTCTTCCTTGTCCTTGTAGAGCTGGGAGTTCGGATAGACTTCGACCTTGACCTTACCCTCGGTGTACTTATCCGCGAGCTCTTTGAACTTCTCCGCCGCCAGTCCCTTCGGCGTGTTCGGCGCCACGACATGGCTGAACTTAATGACGATCGGTGATTGTGCTGCTGCCGGCCCGGCCAGGGCAAGCATTGCGGCCGACGCCGCGGACAGAATCAGCTTACGCATGGGACGTCCCCTATTTTTGTCGATGCGCGCTAGCCGCGCTACGTGTTGCTCGCCCCCAATACAGAGACTCGCCAATAAAAGCCATTGCCAGTTCGCAGGGGGCATTGCTGCGGCGCAAAAACGCAGCGCCGAAGCGCTGCGTTTGCGTTTATTGCATAATGCGTCGCGCGGACTGATCAGCCGGCCACCGCGACTGCGGGCGCGTCTTGACGGACGTCGCGCTGACGCTTGGCGACAATCTTATTCAGCGCGCCCAGATAGGCTTTCGCCGACGCGACCAGCGTATCGGGGTCAGCGGCGCGGGCCGTCATCGAACGGCCCTCATGCGACAGCCGCACCGAGACTTCGGCCTGCGCGTCGGTCCCTTCGGTGACGGCATGTACCTGGTACAACTCGAGCTTGGCGTCGTGCGGCACCAGGGCCTTGATGCAGTTGAACACCGCGTCCACCGGACCGTTGCCTTCGGCTTCCTCGATCCGGAGCTGGCCGTCCACGTCGATCTTCATGGTCGCGCGCTGCGGGCCGTGGGTACCGGCGATCACCGTCAGCGACTTCAGCCGGATCAGGTCCTGACCATGCAGCAACTGCTCGTCGACCAACGCCTCGATGTCTTCATCGTAGACGTCCTTCTTGCGGTCGGCCAACGCCTTGAACCGCACGAACACATCCTCGATCTGGTTCCGTGACAGCTTGTAGCCCAGCTCTTCCATCTTGTGGATCAGACCGGCGCGACCGGAGTGCTTGCCCATCACCAGCGAGGTGCCCTTCACGCCCACCGTCTCCGGCGTCATGATCTCGTAGGTCTGGGCGTTCTTGATCATGCCGTCCTGATGGATGCCGCTCTCGTGCGCGAATGCGTTGCGGCCGACGATCGCCTTGTTGTACTGCACCGGGAACGAGGTCGCCGCCGACACCGTCTTCGAGGCGTGCGTCAGCATCTTGCTTTCGATCCTGTTCCAGTACGGCACCTTGTCCTGCCGCACCCGCATCGCCATCACCACTTCTTCCAGCGCGGCATTGCCGGCGCGCTCGCCGATGCCGTTGATGGTGCATTCGATCTGACGCGCCCCGCCCTGCACGCCCGCGATCGAATTCGCCACCGCCATGCCGAGGTCGTCGTGACAGTGCACCGAGAACCGCGCCTTGTCGGCATTCGGCACGGTCTCACGCACCTTGCGGAACATTTCGCGATATTCCTCGGGCACCGCATAGCCGACGGTGTCCGGCAGGTTGATGGTGGTGGCGCCGGCCTTGATCGCGGCCTCGATGCAGCGGCACAGGAAGTCGAACTCGGTGCGGGTGGCGTCCTCGGCCGACCACTCGACGTCGTCGGTGTGGTTGCGCGCGCGCGTCACCGACGAGATCACCATCTCGTAGACCTGCGCGGCTTCCATCTGCAGCTTGTACTTCATGTGCACCGGCGAGGTGGACAGGAAGGTGTGGATACGGCCGCGCTCCGCCGGCTTGATCGCCTCGGCGCAGCGGTCGATGTCCTTGTGCGCGGCCCGTGACAATCCGCAGATCACCGAATTCTTCGAGCGCTTGGCGATCTCGTGCACCGCCTCGAAGTCGCCGTCAGAGGCGAACGGATAGCCCGCCTCGATCACGTCGACGCCCATCTCGTCGAGCATCGCGGCGACGTTCAGCTTCTCCTCGAAGGTCATGGTGGCGCCGGGGCACTGCTCGCCGTCGCGCAAGGTGGTGTCGAAAATGATGACGCGGTCCTGCTCGGACTTCGGGGTCGTGGTCATGAAAGAATTCCTTTGGTCGGGCGCCGTCCGGGCGCATAGGGGGTCTGGCGTTCGTGCGATCCCCTGAGTGCCCAGGCGCAAATGCCCAGACGGCCCTCAGGGGCAAATAAGCAGAAGCAGCCCGCCAAGCGCGAGGGTCTCGAGCGCAACAGCCTCGAGAGCAGGGGTCGGAGCCGGCGCAGCCGGAATCGCGGACGCAGCGAAAATCGCCGCCCCTTCCGTTCCCGACCTGCCACTGCGAATCGTCATACCCGACACCTTCAGGTCCACATCGTCGACGGCAACCATTGAAAGAGGGTTGACGCAAGAGTCGGACGAACCGGACCGCCATTCTTCTAGACGACCTCGCTATGGGTTCGCAACGCTAAATGATGGACAAAACCCACGATAAAGCGTCAGAAATCCTGACCTAACCAATCGTCGGCCCTCGCCCGACCGGCAGTGGGTTTCCTCCCCCACCGAAACGCCGTATGGCATTGCGAGCTGAACGACACAGCATGGAGCGCCGCGTTGAATTCGATCGATCTGCCGTCTTTGGCCCAAGCTCTCGCCGATTCCACCCCGACCATCCGCCACGACTGGACGCGCGAGGAAGCCGCCGCGATCTATCACGCGCCGTTCGCGGATTTGATCTTCCGGGCGCAGACCATCCACCGCCAGAGCTTCGACGCCAATGCGGTGCAGTGCAATCAGCTGCTCAACGTCAAGACCGGCGGCTGCGCCGAGGACTGCGGCTATTGCAGCCAGTCGTCGCATCACGACACCGCCCTGCCCGCCTCCAAGCTGATGGACCCGGCCAAGGTGATCGAGGGCGCCAAGGCGGCGCGCGACGCCGGCGCAACGCGCTATTGCATGGGCGCGGCGTGGCGCTCGCCGAAGGACCGCGACATGGCGCCGGTGATCGAGATGGTGAAGGGCGTCAAGGCGCTCGGGATGGAAGCCTGCATGACGCTCGGGATGCTGACCGATGATCAGGCCAAGCAGCTCGCCGACGCCGGCCTCGACTACTACAACCACAACATCGACACGTCCGAGGGGTTCTATTCGTCGGTGGTCAAGACCCGCAGCTTCGGCGACCGGCTCGAGACGCTGGAGAAGGTGCAGGACGCCGGCATCAAAGTGTGCTGCGGCGGCATTCTCGGCCTCGGCGAAAAGCCGACCGACCGCGTCGAGATGCTGCGCACCCTCGCCAACCTGCCGCAACACCCGGAGAGCGTGCCGATCAACATGCTGATCCCGATCGAAGGCACGCCGATCGCGGCGACCGCCACGCCGGTCGATCCGTTCGAATTCGTCCGCACCATCGCGCTGGCGCGGATCATGATGCCGAAGTCCGATGTCCGCCTCGCCGCCGGCCGCACCGCGATGAGCGACGAGATGCAGGCGCTGTGCTTCCTCGCCGGCGCCAATTCGATCTTCATCGGCGACACCCTGCTGACCACGCCGAACCCCGGCGACAGCAAGGACCGTGCGCTGTTCGCCAGACTCGGCATCACCCCGCGCGACGACCTCGGCGTTCACGCCCACGGTAACGCGTAGGCTATCACCATGTCGCCAGCGCCGTCGCCGAAATGGGGCCCGGTGGCGCTGGTGGTGCTTCCGACCTTTGCGCTCGCCACCCTGTACGGCTGGGCAGTGCTGGGCTCGACCGCGTTCAAGCCTGGCTTCATCGGCCTGAACCACATCGCGCTCGGCACCGACTGGGCGGTGTTCTGGGGCGCAATCCGGGCGATGCTCGACGGCAACCTGCCGCTGATCATGGACGGCGACCGGTTCACCGCCTTCCTCAACGACAGTCTGCGCGACTGGCTGACCGTGCCGCTGGCCTATCGGCCGTGGTTCTACCCACCGAGCTTCCTGGTGCTGCTGCTGCCGTTCGCGCCGCTCGGATTCATTGGCTCCTATTTCGCGTTCCAGATCGTTACCGCCGCAGCGCTGGTTGCTGCACTGCTGGTCGGCGCCGACCGGCCCGATCGTGCGCGCTTCGTCGCACTCGCGGCGCTGCTGTCGCCTGCCGCGGCGATCACCCTCGCCGACGGCCAATGCTCGTTTTTGGTCGCGGCGCTGATCGTCGCCGGATTTCGCGCGCTGCCGGATCGGCCGCTGCTCGCCGGCGCGGTGCTCGGCCTGCTGAGCTTCAAACCGCAATTCGCCGTGCTGATCCCCGTCGCACTCATCGCCGCCGGGCAGTGGCGCGCGCTGCTTGCCACGGCCGGCTCAGCGCTGGCGCTGGCCGCGGCGAGCGCGCTGATCTTCGGCCTCGACATCTGGATCTGGTGGCTGCCGAAGTTGATCGAGAACATGGTCAGCGCCGATCCGAAATGGGTGAGCTATGGCCGGATCTGGGGCCACAGCGTCTGGGCCTGCGCGAGATTGCTCGGCGCCGGTGAGACGCTCGCGTCGACGCTGCAAGCCGCGGCCTTGGTCGTTGCCGTGGTGATCACCGCCCTTTCCTTCCGCATCCGCGGCATGCCGGATCTGCGGCTCGCGGTCCTGCTGGCCGCGACGATCCTCGCCGCGCCGCATTCCGGCCCCTACGACGCGCTGCTGCTGGTCGTGGCGCTGACGCTCTGGTTTGCGTCGTTCACATCGACACCCGGACCGTTGCCATGGCTGGTCGCGACTGCGATCTGGGTGGTGCCGCTGGCAAGCCCTGCGGTCTACGTCGAAGCTGGCCGGTTCGCACCGCTCGCCACGCTGGCGATGATCGGGCTGATTTTCCAAGGGCTGCGCAGGAGCGACGCGTCCGCGGCCTCCCCCGCCTGTCAGTCGTCGCCGTCCAGCAGCATCGTGAGATAGGCGGTGACGAAGCGCGGCATCGCCGGGAGGAAATCCGCCTCCGACCGCACCAGGTGCACCCGGCTGAACTCCGGCAATTCATCGCGCGCGAGATGCGCCTCGATCCGTGACTTCAGCGCTTCGGCGGGGAGATAGACATCCAGGATACGCAGCATCGCCACGAATGAACCGGCCTCGACGCAGTGCCAATCATCAGCTGCGCGGTAGTCGAACCGGGACAACCCGGTCTCTTCCTGAACCTCGCGTGTGACGCTGGCGGCGATGTCGAGCCGATGGTTACGAACATCGGACGGATCCGGCGTGCCGCCGGCGAAATACACCTGACCGGCGTTGGATGTATGCGCGCCCATCTCGCCGAGGACGATCGCGCCGTCTTTGCTGCGGATCACGCCCATTCCGAAACCATTGAACACCGACGCGTCGGGGAAATCCCATTCCCGCCAGCACAGGAAACTGGCGAAGTCGGTCTCGAAGCACTCGGCACTGAACCGCGCGCCGTCAAATCGCGGCCGCCGCCCCAACAGCACGCGGCCGTTCCACAGCTTCGGCTGCTCCAACTGACGCGCGGCGAAATAGCCATCGATTTTCGACCGGTGCCTTTCTGTGAACGGCCACACATAGTCGCCGACCCACAGGTCGAGATGGGTCACGCGGTGGATCGTGACCGGCACGGACGCGCTCATGGCCGACGCCGTTACTTCGCCGCACCCGACGTCTTCGCCGCCTGCTCGACGAAAGCGTTGGTGTAGGTCTTGGTCACGTCGATATTGGCTTTCGCGACCTCGGGCGAGCCGACGCTGAACACCGCGAGCACCGCATCGGCGCCCTTCGGGTCCATCAACCCGGTGGTCGAATACATCGGAATCGTGTTTTTCAACGCGGCGACATATTGCGCCCTGTCCTTGCCGACGATGTTGGGCGGCATCCTGTCGGCGATCTCGTCCGCCGAATGCGTGTGAATCCAGCCCAGCGTATTCAGGATGGCGTTGGTCAGTCCCTGCGCCTCCTTCGGATGCGCCTTGATCCAGGCCACCGTCGCGTACAGCGCGCCGCCGGGATAGTCACCGCCGAACACCTCGCGGGTGTCGTGCTCGGTCCGCGTATCGCTGAGGATACGCAAATCAGCGTGGGCGCTCTGCAGAATCGTCACCGCCGGATCGAGCATCACCGCGGCGTCGATCTGGCCCTGCTGCATCGCCGCCACCGCGGTGGCGCCGAGGCCGACGCCGATCACCGACACGTTGTTCGGATCAACGCCGTTCTTCTTCAAAAGATATTTGAGAAAGAAATCGGTCGACGAACCCGGCGCGCTGACGCCGACCTTTTTGCCGGCGAGGTCCTTGATCGACTTGATCTCCGCCGTGTGCCCAGGCGAAACCGCCAGCACCAGCCCCGGATAGCGATCATAAACCACGAACGACTGCATCTCCTGCTTCTTGGCGGCGAGATTCACCGTGTGATCGAAGTAACCCGACACCACGTCGGCGCTGCCGCCGAGCACGGCCTTCAGCGCATCCGAACCACCCTTGAGATCGACCAGCTCGACGCTGAGCCCGGCCTTCTCGTATTCGCCGAGTTGCTTCGCCAGCACCGTCGGCAGATAGCAAAGGCATGCCCCGCCGCCGATCGCGATCGTCACCTTGCTCTGCGCAACGGCGAGCGTGGTGGTGAGCAACAGCGCCGACAGCATCGCGGCGAGTCTGGCGATTATTGTTTTCACGACGTTTCTCCCGGGACCAAGCGGCGCCCACGATAGGCGAAAGCGACGAAGGACTCTAGTCGGTCTGTTGCAGCGTTCCCGAGGGTCGCGGCCGCCAGACCAGCAGTCGCCGCTCCACCAGACTGACCGCCAGATCGATCACGATCACGAACACCGACAGCACGAACATTCCGGCGAACACGCCGGCGACGTCGAACGTGCCCTCGGCCTGCTGGATCAGATAGCCGAGGCCGGCGGCTGCGCCGAGATATTCGCCGACCACCGCGCCGACCACGGCGAAGCCGATCGCGGTGTGCAGCGACGAGAACATCCACGACAGCGCCGACGGCCAGAACACATGACGCATCATCTGCCGTTCGCTCATCCCGAGCATCCGCGCGTTGTCGACCAGGGTTCCGCTGGTTTCCTTGACGCCCTGATAGACGTTGAAGAACACCACGAAGAACACCAGCGTCACGCCGAGCGCGACCTTCGACCAGATGCCGAGGCCCAGCCACAACGTGAAGATCGGCGCCAGCACCACGCGCGGCAGCGCGTTGAGCATCTTGACATAGGGATCGAACACCGCGGCGACGCGCGGCTGCCGCGCGAACCAGAAACCGACCAGCACGCCCGCGACCGAGCCGATCACGAACGCCAGCAGCGACTCCCACAGCGTGATCAGCAGGTGCTTCCAGATCAAGCCCGACGCGAACCAGGCAAATACTTGCTTCGCCACATCGACCGGATTGGAAAAGAAGAACGGCGGCAACAGCAGCCGGCCGGCGACCGGCACGGTGGTGAAGAATTGCCAGATCGCCAGCGCGACGATCGCGACCAGCAGCTGCAGCGTCAGGAGCCTCATGCGGGACATGGCAAGGCCCCTGCGTACTCCCCTCCCCCTTGCGGGGAGGGGTCGGGGGTGCGGGTCGACAGGCAAGGTGTCGGTGGATCGTACAACGACACCATCACGCCACCGCCTGCCCGGCCTGAGCGTAGCCCTTCATCACCTCATCGCGCAGCACGCCCCAGATCTCGCGATGCAGCGTATGAAACTCGTGGGTCAAGCGAATCTCGAAAATGTCACGCGGCCGCGGCAGCGCCACGCGCCAGTCGCCGATGATGTGGGCGGACGGCCCCGCCGACATGATCACCACCCGATCGGCAAGCGCGATTGCCTCTTCGAGATCGTGGGTGACGAACAACACTGCCTTGCGATGCGCGCTCCATAATTGCAGCAACAGATTGCCCATGATCTGCCTTGTCTGCGCGTCGAGCGGGCCGAACGGCTCGTCCATCAGCAAGATTTTCGGATCGCGGATCAGCACTTGCGCGAGCCCGACCCGCTTGCGTTGGCCGCCCGACAGCATGTGCGGGTAGCGGCCCGCAAAGGCGCCCAGACCAACGGTATCGAGCCAGCCTTGCGCGCGCGCCAGCGCCTCGGCGCGCGGCGTGCCCGAGATCTCCAGCCCGATCGCGACATTGTCGATCGCGGTCTTCCACGGGAACAGCGCATCGGCCTGAAACAGATAGCCGGCATCGGCATTGAGCCCGGCGAGCGGCCCGCCGAATATCCGCGCCTCGCCCGACACCGGGCGCAGCAGCCCGGCGGCGACGTTCAGAAGCGTGGACTTGCCGCAACCGGTCGGTCCGACGATCGCTACAAACTCGCCGTCGGCAACGTCGAGCGACGCCTTCTCTACCGCGGTGTAGATGCGTCCGTCCGCAAGGCGGAACGCCACGCTCGCCTCCCGCAGCGCGATTGCCGTCGATGCTTCTCCGCCCACGCATCCGCCTCCGTTTCTGCGCGGACCATTCAACGGTGCGCGGCAAACTGCAAGCACCGCTTACGCTTTATCGCAGCCGACCGCCGTGCTAGGGCGGCAAGGATGAGCGACGCCCCGCCAATGATCGCCTATGCCCGCGTCGCCAAGACTTTCGGCGGCGGCCGGATCAAAGCGGTCGACGGCGTGTCGCTGAGCGTCGCGCGCGGCGAGTTCCTCGCGATCGTCGGCGGCTCCGGCTCCGGCAAAACCACGCTGCTGCGCCTCGCTAACCGGCTGATCGACGCCGACGCCGGCTCGATCGCGATCGAGGGCGCAGACGTCCGCAGCACCGACCCGATCGTGCTGCGACGCCGGATCGGAACCGTGTTCCAGGCCGGCGCGCTGTTCCCGCACCTCACCGTCGCCGGCAATATTGGGATCACGCCGAAGCTACTCGGCTGGCCTGCCGCAAAGATCGCAGCTCGGGTCGACGAACTGCTCGATCTGGTGCGGCTCGATCGCGCGCAGCATCGCGGGCGCTTTCCGCACGAACTCTCCGGGGGCCAGCGCCAGCGCGTGGGCGTCGCCCGCGCGCTCGCGGCGAAACCGAGCATCGTGCTGATGGACGAACCGTTCGGCGCGCTCGATCCCTTGACCCGCGATGCGCTCGGCGACGACTTCCGCGCGCTGCACGACCGGCTCGGGCTGACCACGATGCTGATCACCCACGACATCACCGAGGCACTGCTACTCGCTGACCGCATCGCGGTGATGCGGGCAGGACAATTGATCGCACAGGGCGCCGCTGCCGAGCTGGCGCATAGCACCGATCCCTATGTCGCCGAATTACTGCAGACGCCGCGCCGGCAGGCGAAGCGCCTCGGCGAATTGCTGCCGCGGGACGCCGGGACATGAGTATCTTCAGCGACCCACGCTGGACCGAGGCGCTGGCCAATCTGCCGGACTATCTCGGCAGCCATGTCCGCGTCAGCGTCGCGGCGCTGGGGCTCGGCCTCGCCGTCAGCCTGCCGCTCGCGATCCTCGCGCGCCACCGGCCGGTGTTGCGCGGCGCCCTGCTCGGCTTCGCCGGCATCGTGCAGACCATTCCGGGCCTTGCCTTGTTGGCGCTGTTCTATCCATTATTGCTGGCGCTGGCGGCGCTGACGGCAAGCGCTATCGGCGTCAGCTTCTCCGCTTTCGGCTTCCTGCCCGCGGTGCTGGCGCTGGCGCTGTATTCGATGCTGCCGGTGCTGCGCAACACCATCACCGGGCTCGCCGGCGTCGACCCGGCGCTGATCGAGGCTGCACAGGGCGTCGGTATGACTCCACGGCAGACGCTGACGATGGTCGAGCTGCCACTGGCGCTGCCGGTGATCATGGCCGGCATCCGCACCAGTGCGGTGTGGGTGATCGGCACCGCGACGCTGTCGACGCCGATCGGTCAGACCAGCCTCGGCAACTACATCTTTGCGGGACTGCAAACCCAGAACTGGGTGCTGGTGCTGTTCGGCTGTGCCGCAGCCGCTGTGCTGGCGCTGGCGGTCGATCAATTGTTGGCGCTGATCGAGACTGGCCTGCGGCTCCGCAGCCGGCTCCGCGTCGCGCTCGGCGGCCTCGGGCTCGCCGCGCTGGTGATCGCGACGCTGGCGCTGTCGCTCGCGTCGTCGAAATCGACCTATGTGGTCGGCGCCAAGACCTTCACCGAGCAATACGTCTTGGCGGCGCTGATTGCGCAGCAACTCGACGACCGAGGTCTTCCCGCCACGATCCGCGCCGGCCTCGGCTCCAGCGTAATCTACGACGCGCTCAAAAGCGGCGATATCGATGCTTACGTCGATTATTCCGGCACGCTGTGGGCCAACCAGTTTCACCACCCCGGCATCGCCGCGCGGGACCAAGTCTTGAGCGATCTGAAAGGCGACCTCGGCAGAGACGGCGTCACGCTGCTCGGCGAACTCGGCTTCGCGAACGCCTATGCGCTGGTGATGCCGCGCGCCAGAGCGGAAGCGCTCGGCGTCCGGTCGATCGCTGATCTCGTTGCGCGCGCGCCGCAGATGACGATCGCTGGCGACTACGAATTCTTCTCGCGCCCGGAATGGGCCGAGCTGCGCAGGACTTACGGGCTTTCGTTCAAGACCGAGCGGCAGATGCAGCCGGACTTCATGTATGCCGCCGTGGCCTCCGGCGAGGTCGATCTGATCGCCGGCTACACTTCGGACGGACTGATCGCGAAATACGATCTCGTCGTACTCGACGATCCGCGACAGGCGATTCCGCCTTACGACGCCGTGCTGCTGGTGTCGCCGAAGCGCGCCGGTGACACGAAGCTGCGCGACGCGCTCAGCCCCCTCGTCGGCCGTATCGACATCGCGGCGATGCGAGCGGCCAATCTCCGGGCCGCTTCCGGCGGCGGCACAGGCACGCCGGATGTGGTGGCGCGTGCGCTGTGGGACAGCGTGAAGCCGCGGTGAGCGACGGCCGCGGGCTTACTTCGCCGGCCTCAGCCCGAGCCGCCTGGCGACGATCTTGTCGACCCACCGCGGCGGCAGCTTGGTCGACAACCAGAACTGCAGCGGTCCGGGTGTGATGACGTCGTGCGCTTTCGGCGACGCCGAGGTCAGCCCATCGAACACGTGCTGCGCGATGGTCTCCGGCGGCAGGCCGCTTTCGTCCATCTGCGGCAGCATCGCGCGGATCTTCTGCAGCGCAGGGTAGAATGGCGAGTTCGCGAAGCGCGAGATGTCTTCCTGCTCGGCCTTGGCCCAGATCGGCGTCTTGACCGCGCCGGGCGCGATGATCACGACATCGATGCCGAACAGCATCATCTCGCGACGCAGCCCGTCCGACAGGCCGTTGAGCGCGTGCTTCGATGCCGAGTAAGCCGCCATCAGCGGATTGCCGAACTTCCCCGCGATCGACGACATCATGATGATCCGACCCGGCGGCCCGCGCAGCGTCGAATCGGTGCCGAGCAGCGGCGCGAACGCCTGCGTGGCAATGATCGGGCCGATCACATTGACCTCGAACTGCCGGCGGAAATCATCGGCCGACAGGTCCGTCACCGCACCCGACACCGCGATGCCGGCATTGTTGACCAGGCCCGCCAGCTTCTCACCGCCGAGCGCGGCGCGTACCTCTGCTGCCGCCGCGCGCACCGCGGCCTCGTCGGTGACATCGAACAGTAGCGGCGTGAAGGCGTCGCCGAACTGCTGCTTCAACCGATCCGCATCGGCCTGCTTGCGCACGCTGCCGAACACCCGAAAGCCGCGCTCCAGCAGCAGCTTCGCGGTGGCTTGGCCGATCCCGGTCGACGCCCCGGTGATAACAATGGATCGCATGGCAGGCTCCTTTGTGCACCGCAATCCTAGCACAAAACGAAACCGGACCGCGTTGCCGCGATCCGGTTTGTGAGTTGCCGTCATCCCGAGATGCGCACCTGTTCGGAACGCCGCGAAGGATGACCGAGCACAGCGCCTGCGGCCCATCCTTCGAGGCCGCCGCTTCGCGACGGCGCCTCAGGATGACGCCGGACCCGTCGCGTCGGCTCAGTTCTTCGTCTTGTCGACCAGCGCGCCCTTCTTGATCCAGGGCATCATCTCGCGGAGCTTGGCGCCGACTTCCTCGATCGGGTGCTGCGCCAGCTTGGCGCGGGTGGCCTTGAACGAGGTCTGGTTGACCTTGTTCTCGAGCATCCAGTTGCGGGTGAAGATGCCGTTCTGGATGTCGGCCAGAACCCGCTTCATCTCCGCCTTGGTCTCGGCGGTGACGATGCGCGGGCCGGTGACGTATTCGCCGTATTCCGCGGTGTTGGAGATCGAGTAGTTCATGTTGGCGATGCCGCCTTCATAGATCAGGTCGACGATCAGCTTCACTTCGTGCAGACACTCGAAATACGCCATCTCCGGCGCGTAGCCGGCTTCCACCAGCGTCTCGAAGCCGGCCTTGATCAGCTCGACCAGGCCGCCGCACAGCACGACCTGCTCGCCGAACAGGTCGGTCTCGCATTCTTCTTTGAACGAGGTCTCGATGATGCCGGCGCGACCGCCGCCGATCGCCGAGGCGTAGCTGAGGCCGAGGTCGTGCGCATTGCCCGACGAGTCCTTGTGGATCGCGATCAGCGAGGGCACGCCGCCGCCGCGCTGATACTCCGAACGCACGGTGTGGCCCGGGCCCTTCGGCGCGACCATCAGCACGTCGAGGTCTGCGCGCGGCTCGATCAGGTTGAAGTGGACGTTGAGGCCGTGGGCGAACAGCAGCGCCGCGCCCTGCTTCATGTTGTCGTGCAGGTGCTCGCGATAGATCTCGCCCTGCAACTCGTCCGGAGTCAGCATCATCATCACGTCGGCCCACTTCGCGGCCTCGGCGACTTCCATCACCTTGAACCCGGCGGCTTCCGCCTTCTTCGCGGTCGCCGAGCCCTTGCGCAGAGCGATCGCGACGTCCTTGACGCCGGAATCCTTCAGGTTCAGCGCATGGGCGTGGCCCTGGCTGCCATAGCCGACGATGACGACCTTCTTGCCCTTGATCAGGTTCAGATCGGCGTCGCGATCGTAGTAAACTCGCATCCTCGTTCCTCTCGTTCGGCGGCCCGTCCCGCCCCCTGCTATGGTGATCGGGCCACTCGCGGCCGACCGTGAAATTGCTGCCGGTTTCTAGGGCGCTAGGTGTCCTGAGACAAGCCCGCAGCAGTGTTTTGTGGCTGCGGCATGGCTGCCGCACTGCGAAGCGAGGGCTTCGACGACTTTCAGGCGGTCTCCGGCAGAGTCGGCCCGGCGCGGCCGTACAGCACTATGATGGCGAGGCCGGCGACCACGATCAGCATTCCGGCCCACGATAACGCATCCAAAACCGCGGAACGAAGCACGGCTCGACCTGTTGCCCCACAGCGCCGGCGTCGCCACCACGGCGGCCAGCCGATCGATTGGGAGGAAGAACCGTACCATGACCCTCATTCCGCATAACGCACTCATTGTCGTGGCAGACGGCGGCGGCGCGATCCTGCTTCGCAACGCCGGCAAACCCGGCGCCATCAGCTTGCGCGAGGAACGCCGGCTGGAGCCGAACAACCTCGACAATGACGGCCCGTCAGGATCGCGGCCTGGCGACCAGACCCAGAGCCAAACCGACGAGGCCACTTTCGCCAAGCAGCTCAGCAACGCCATCAACAAGATGAAGCTTGACGGCGAGTTCGAGAAGCTGGTGCTGATCGCGGACCCGCAGACGCTCGGTCAAATGCGTCCGATCCTGCACAAGACCGTCGAAGCCTCGCTGATCCGCTCGCTGGCGAAGGACCTCACCAACCACTCGTTCGACGACATCGCCGAGGCGATCGCGGTGTAGCGGCGGGCGATTACATCCCCTCGGCGCCGCGGCCGATCGCGGCGACGCCGGTGCGAACCACCTCGACCAGGCCTAGCGGGCGCATCAGTTCGATGAACTGGTTGATCTTGGTAGTGTTGCCGGTGATCTCGAACACGAAGCTCTCCGTCGACGCGTCGATCACGCGGGCGCGAAACGCTTCGGCAAGCCGAAGCGATTCGACCCGGTGGTCCCCGGTGCCGCGAAGCTTGACCATCGCCAGCTCGCGCTCGATCGCGCGTCCGGTCAGCGTCATGTCGACGACGCGATACACCGGGACCATGCGATCGAGCTGATGCTTGATCTGCTGGATCACCATCGGCGTGCCGGTGGTGACGATGGTGACGCGCGACAGGTGCTTCTGATTCTCGGTCTCCGAGACGGTGAGGCTCTCGATATTGTAGCCGCACCCCGAAAACAGCCCGATCACCCGCGCCAGAACGCCGGGCTCGTTTTGCACCAGCACAGACAGCGTGTGAGTCTCGTTGGGGTCGTGGCGCTCTTCCATGAAGTAGGCGGATGCGGGCTGGTTCATCTGAATTCCCTGTCGATCTTGGGTCCGGTTGCGTCGGACATTTCGGTTGCGCGCGGCGCCGCCTCATCCACTGCCGTCATCCCCGCGAAAGCGGGGATCCCGTATTCCAGAGCCTCGCCGTAACGACGCACGCTCTGGCATACTGGGTCGCCCGGTCAAGCCGGGCGATGACGGCGGCTGTGGGGCCGCCCCTGGTATCGATCACGTCACACCAGCGCCTTGCCGCCAGCGAAGGCGGCTGCGGTGGCTTCGTCGGTCGCTTCCGACGGCAGCAGCATTTCATTATGCGCCTTGCCGGACGGGATCATCGGGAAGCAGTTCTCGAGCGCTGCGACGCGGCAGTCGAACAGCACCGGCTTCTTCACCTTGATCATGTCCATGATCGCGCCGTCGAGATCGCCGGGCTTGGTCACCTGCATGCCGACGCCGCCATAAGCCTCGGCGAGCTTGACGAAGTCAGGCATCGCCTCGGTGTAGGAATGCGACAGCCGGTTGCCGTGCAAGAGCTGCTGCCACTGCCGCACCATCCCCATGTACTGGTTGTTGAGGATGAAGATCTTGATCGGCAGTTCGTACTGCACCGCCGTGGCCATCTCCTGCATCGTCATCTGCACCGAGGCGTCGCCGGCGATGTCGATCACCAGACTGTCCGGATGCGCGACCTGCACGCCGAGCGCGGCCGGCAGGCCGTAGCCCATGGTGCCGAGGCCGCCCGAGGTCATCCACCGCTTCGGCTGTTCGAAGCCGAAGAACTGCGCCGCCCACATCTGATGCTGGCCCACTTCGGTGGTGATGTAGGTGTCGCGGCCCCGCGTCGCCTCGTACAGCCGCTGGATCGCGTATTGCGGCATGATCAGGTCGTTGTTCTTCTTGTAGGCGAGCGAATTGCGCGCGCGCCAAGTCGCGACCTGCTGCCACCACGGCTTGATGTCGGGCTTCTTCGCCTCGGCCTTGAACATCGCGAGCAGATCGCCGAGCACGTTGGCGACGTCGCCGATGATCGGCACGTCGACGCGGATGTTCTTGTTGATCGACGACGGATCGATGTCGATGTGGATTTTCTTCGAGTTCGGCGAGAACGCGTCGGTGCGGCCGGTGATACGGTCGTCGAACCGCGCGCCGATGCACAGCATGACGTCGCAATCATGCATCGTCATATTGGCTTCGTAGGTGCCGTGCATCCCCAGCATTCCGAGCCAGTTCTTGCCGGACGCCGGATAGGCGCCGAGCCCCATCAAGGTCGAGGTGATCGGGAAGTCGGTGACCTCGACCAGTTCGCGGAGCAGCCTGCAGCCCTCGTCGCCGGAATTGACCACGCCGCCGCCGGAATAGATCACCGGCCGCTTCGCGCCGGCCAACAGCGCAACCGCCTTGCGGATCGCGGCGGGATCGCCCTTCACCTGCGGCGTGTAGGAAATATGCACGTCGGCCTTGCGCGGCGGATGATAGGTGCCGACCGCGAACTGAACGTCCTTCGGCACGTCGACCACCACCGGCCCCGGCCGTCCGGAGCTGGCGACGTAGAACGCCTCGTGCAGCACGCGGGCCAGATCCTTGATGTCCCGCACCAGCCAGTTGTGCTTGGTGCAAGGACGGGTGATGCCGACGGTGTCGCATTCCTGGAAGGCGTCGTTGCCGATCAGATGCGTCGGCACCTGGCCAGTGATGCACACCAGCGGGATCGAATCCATCAGCGCGTCGGCAAGCGGCGTCACCATGTTGGTTGCGCCGGGACCGGACGTCACCAGCACCACGCCGGGCTTGCCGGTCGAGCGCGCATAGCCCTCGGCGGCGTGGCCGGCGCCCTGCTCGTGGCGGACCAGGATGTGCTGCAACTGATCCTGCTGGAACAGCTCGTCATAGATCGGAAGGACCGAGCCGCCCGGATAGCCGAAAAGATGCTGCACGCCATGATCGATCATCGCGCGAACGATCATCGCGGCGCCGGTCATCTGGTTCGGATCGTGGCTCTTGGACTCGCTCATGTTGGGCTCCGGATGCGCCATCTGGCGCTCGACTGTCGGGTGGTTCGGGTCTCGGTTGTTTGGACGCTTAGCTTTCGGACAATAAAAAAGGGCCCTCGAAGGCCCTCAGCGCACCGTCCGTTCGCGGGATGGACTCTAGCCATCCCCGGCGGTGCGCCTGGGTACGATGACGAGAAGCAGATTGGAAATTTTGTTTCGCATAGATCGCTCGGGCTTCCCAAAGGTTGCGCGGGACCATACCGCTCAAACTTCCAATGTCAAGGCGGTGAAACGCCCTAAGGATCAGACCTTAGCCGGATTTCGGCACGGTCGCGAGCAGTAAATAGGTGCACTTGCTGCGCCGCAACGCCTCGCTCCGGCGCTTACGTCCCGAGCAGTCCGCTCTCGGCCTGTTCCGGCGTCACCCAGCGAAATTCAGGTAATTGGTGCCGGAACCAGGTGAATTGCCGCTTGGCATAGTGTCGCGTGTCGGCGGCGCCGATCGCGGCGGCCTCCTCTAATGACAGCTCCCCGCGAAAATGCCGGATCAGCGCCGGCACGCCGTGGGCCTTCATCGCCGGCAGCAGCGGGTCGAGGTTGCGTGCGGCCAGCGCCGCGACTTCCTCCAGCGCGCCCGCCTGCAGCATGGCCGCAAAGCGCGCGTCGATCCGCCCATACAGCGCCTCGCGCTCCGGCGCGAGAAACATGGCGACGAAGCCCTCCGGCGGCAGCAGCGGCGGCGACGCCTGATTATGCCAGTCGGCCAATGGCCGACCGGTGGCCAGGACGACTTCCAGCGCGCGGGCGATCCGGGAGCGGTCAGCCGGTGCAAGCCGCGCGGCTCCGGCGGGATCGTGCCGGGCCAGTTCGGCGTGCAGCGCCAGCACGCCGTCGCGGTCGAGCCGCAGCCGAACCGCGTCGCGCACCTCGGCAGCAACCGGCGGCACCGCCGAAAGCCCGCGGGTCAACGCCTTGAAATACAGCCCGGTGCCGCCGACAAAGATCGGCAACCGCCCGGCAGCGCGGGCTTCCTCCAGCGCGCCGGCGGCCGCCTCGACATAGGCGCCGGCGGAGAAATTCACCGCAGCGTCCACACTGCCGTACAGCCGATGCGCCGCCAGCGCCTCCTCTTCGGCCGTCGGGCGGGCAGTGATGATCCGAAGGTCGCGGTACATCTGCATCGAATCGGTGTTGATAACGACGCCGTCTCGCGCCTGCGCCAGCCGTAACGCGAGCGCCGACTTGCCGCTGGCGGTCGGCCCTGCGATAAGCACGGCCGCCGGCCCTTGCCCTGGCTGCCCCGGATCCGACCCGTTCATGTCGCTCGTCGCCACGCTCATCTGCAATCCGAACATTCCCGCGCTCGATTCCGCGGTGATCGAAGGCGCGCGCGCGGTGCTGCCGCAGCCGAACAAAGCGGTTTGGCTCCACAACGAGGTCGCCGCCGACATCACCTTCCGTAGCACCGAGGATGCGCTGGTCCTCGCGGACCGGCTGCGCGCCGCGCGGGGCGATCTGCCGATCGACGTCGTGGTGCAGCCTGAAGCCACGCGGCGCAAGAAGCTTTTTCTGGCCGACATGGATTCCACCATGATCGGCCAGGAGTGCATCGACGAGCTCGCCGATTTCGTCGGGCTGAAGGAGCATGTCGCCGCGATCACCGAGCGCGCGATGCGCGGCGAGATCGAGTTCGAACCGGCGCTGCGCGAGCGCGTCGCGCTGCTCGCCGGCCTGCCGCTCGACGTCATCGACAAGGTGCTCGACTCGCGGATCACGCTGAATTCCGGCGGCCGCGTTCTGGTGCAGACGATGCGGGCGCACGGCGCCTATACGTGCCTGGTCTCCGGCGGCTTCACCCAATTCACGCACGTTGTGGCCGAGCGGCTCGGCTTCGCCGAGCACCGCGCCAACGAACTGCTGACCGAGGGCGGCAAGCTCACCGGCAAGGTCGCCGAGCCGATCCTCGGCCGCGAAGCCAAGCTCGCGACGCTGCTGGAGCTGCGCGAAGCCGACGACCTCGATGCCATCGATACGCTGGCGATCGGCGACGGCGCCAACGATCTCGGCATGATCCAGGCCGCCGGCCTCGGCATCGCCTACCACGCCAAACCCGCCGTCGCAGCCTCGGCCCACGGCCGCATCGACCACGGCGACCTCACCGCGTTACTGTATGCGCAAGGCTACAAGCGCCTCGAATTCGTGGCTGATTGATCCGGCGTTGTCGCACCGCGTGGCGGCATGATGATGCGGCGCCGATACAAGAGGCGCCGAGGACGGGCTACGACATCAGCAGTTCGCGGCGATAGTGCTCGCGCACATCGGCCAGCATGACGCCGGACACGGTCATCATCGCATGGACGTGCAGCACGAACGCTTCCGGCGGTGAAAATACCTGCGCCCTCGCCAATTGCTCCAGCAGTTCTGCGGCTTCGCGGCCACCGCCCGCAATCTGCTCGCAGCGGAGCATCGTCGTCGTCGTCCGCCGCGGCATCAGCTCGGCGACGACGGCACCGAACGGGAGCGCGCCTTCGGCAAGCATTCGTCGGATCGCCACCGGCAGCCGCTGCGGCACGTACCAATTTTCGGCCTCGGACACGACCCGCTGACCCCATCTGAGCAAGACGCGGCGGCACTGAATCGTCTCGCCGGCGCAAGGCCGCAGCGGACCTTGGTATTCCCCCGGCTGCGCGACCCGGTCGCTGAGCAGCGTGACCGCCAGATCGTCTGCGCCGCGGCCATCGTAGCGCCGGCACCACGCGACGAGCGCAGCCGTGGCGGTGTCGTGGCCCTGTAGAAACTTCTCGAATTCGACGACGCTGGTCAACGACGTGGCTCTGAATGTGATGGGACTTCAACCGCCATTGAACGGACGGCGGCGGCACGGGTATCGCTATCGTCCCGCGCCGGGGATTTCGCCATTGACCTATTCTCCAACTCGGACATTAATCCTACTCACCTGTCCGTGAGGGCGCTTCGCGACGATGCTTGGGAAGCGGGACAGATCTGAACGCCGTTCGCGCAAACCAGATCGATCGCCTGCTGACGCAACGCAGCGCTCCCGGCCCCGCCGCCCCCCAAAGTCGACAATGGTCAATGCCACGTTAACGCAGGCGAACGCGATCGCGCCGAATTGCCAGTAAAAGCAGCGATTAGGTAGCCCGCAGCGCGGGTGCGTCAGCGAGCCGCGGCGCCAGACTTAACAATTTCTCAGCAACGGCCCCGCATAGTCGCGCCTTGAATAGAAAATCGCGTGAGTTTACGATAATGGCAGAAGCTGTTTCCGCTCCGGCGTTCGGCAAGATCATCTCGGTGCGCGGGTCGATGGCGCGCGCGGGCCTGTTGCCCGAAAAGCACCTGTCGCCTGCCGCAATCCGGGCCACGGTCGGCCGCTTCATCAGCATCCGTACGGCGAGTTCCACCATCATCGCGATCATCACCGAAGTATCGTGTGAAGACGTGGTCGGCGACCAGTACAGCGCCAGCGCCTCGGTCGATCTGCTCGGCGAAATCCTGCCCGGTCCGGCGCGCGCGAAGTTTCAGCGCGGCGTCACCAACTATCCGACGATCGGCGACGCGGTCGAAATGATCACCAGCGAAGACCTGCGCGTCGTTTATGCGCCGACCGGCTCCGACCAGATCAATGTCGGCACGCTGCAGCAGGACCCGTCGGTGATCGCCTATGTCGACATCGAGGAAATGCTGTCGAAGCACTTCGCGGTACTCGGCTCGACCGGCGTCGGCAAATCGACCGGTGTATCGCTGCTGCTCAACGAGATCCTGAAATCTCGGCCGGCCTTGCGCGTCTTCCTGCTCGACGTTCACAACGAGTACGGCCGTTGCTTCGGCGATCGCGCGCTGGTGCTCAACCCGCGCAACCTCAAGCTGCCGTTCTGGCTGTTCAACTTCGATGAAATCGTCGACGTGCTGTTCGCCGGCCGCCCGGGCGTTCCGGAAGAACTCGACGTCCTCGCCGAGGTGATCCCGATCGCGAAGGGCCTGTACGTGCAGTACACCAACGCCGACCGGATCGGGCTGAAGCGAATGGATCCGAAGTCGGTCGGCTATACCGCCGACACTCCGGTACCGTATCGGCTGGTCGATCTGATCTCGCTGATCGACGAGCGCATGGGCAAGCTCGAGAACCGCTCGTCGCGCATCATCTATCACAAGCTGATCTCGCGCATCGAGACCGTGCGCAACGACCCGCGCTACGCTTTCATGTTCGATAACGCCAATGTCGGCGGCGACACCATGGCGGAGGTGATCAGTCACCTGTTCCGGCTGCCCGCTAATGGTCGCCCGATGACGATCATGCAGCTCGCCGGCTTCCCGGCCGAGGTCGTCGACTCGGTGGTGTCGGTGCTGTGCCGGATGGCGTTCGATTTCGGGCTGTGGAGCGACGGCGTCTCGCCGCTGCTGTTCGTCTGCGAGGAAGCGCATCGCTACGCGGCCGCCGACCGTTCGATCGGTTTCGGCCCGACCCGCAAGGCGGTGTCGCGGATCGCCAAGGAAGGCCGCAAATACGGCGTCTATCTCGGCTTGGTGTCCCAGCGCCCGGCGGAACTCGACGCGACGATCCTGTCCCAGTGCAACACGCTGTTCGCGATGCGGCTCGCCAACGACCGCGACCAGTCGCTGCTGCGCTCGGCGGTGTCGGACGCTGCCGCCAATCTGTTGTCGTTCGTGCCTTCGCTCGGAACCCGCGAAGTGCTGGCGTTCGGCGAAGGCGTCGCGCTGCCGACCCGGCTGCGCTTCAAGGAAGTGCCAGTGCAGCAATTGCCGCGTTCGGAAGCGGCGATCTCGACCGTGCCGTCGGCGACCGCGGGCCACGACATGCATTTCGTCAGCGCGGTGCTGGAACGCTGGCGAGGCGCCACCTCGCATCGCGACATTCCGAACGATCCAGGCGTGGTCGAGCGGCCGCTGGCACGCACCATGGACGCTCCGATGCTGCAGCCCTCGCTCGGGCTCGATCCCGACCGTTTCTCGCTGCTGAAGAAGCCGCTGCGCTGAGCCGCCGACGATTGGGCAGGCGCTTTGCGCCGGCGTAATCATCGCTTAAGTTCGCGAGGCGCATGTCGCGCCTCGCGGAACCATCGATGACCTCTCCTGCAATCTCCCGCTTTGCAATTCCCTCGCTGGCCGAAATGCCCGACGACATCCGCACGCGCATTCTCGCCGTACAGGAAAAGTCCGGCTTCGTGCCGAACGTGTTTCTGGCGCTGGCCGCGCGGCCGGACGAGTTCCGTGCGTTTTTCGCCTATCACGACGCGCTGATGGAGAAGGACAGCGGCGTGTCGAAGGCCGAACGCGAGATGATCGTGGTCGCGACCTCGGCGGCCAATCAGTGCCAATATTGCGTGATCGCGCATGGCGCGATCCTGCGGATCCGGGCCAAGAATCCGCTGATCGCCGACCAGATCGCGGCCAACTATCGCAAGGCCGACATCACGCCGCGGCAAAGAGCGATGATCGACTTCGCGATGAAGGTCAGCCGCGAGGCCGAGGCCGTCGGCGACGCGGATTTCGATGCGCTGAAACGTCACAGCTTCAGTGAGGACGATATTTGGGACATCGCGGCGGTTGCCGCGTTCTTCGCTCTGTCCAACCGCATGGCCAACGTTACCGCCATGCGGCCCAACGACGAATTCTATCTGATGGGACGGCTGCCGAAGACATGACGCCGCCGATCGAACCGGGAGGTTGATGCGGTGCTGCCTTGGTCGGAGATTCTGTTGCGCCTTGGCGCCGCCGCGTTCGCCGGCGGGTTGATTGGGCTCAATCGCGATCTCCAGGGCAAGCCGATCGGGATGCGCACGCTGGCGCTGGTCGGCGTGGCCTCGGCGCTGCTGGTCGCGCTCGCCGACCAGAGCGCCGACCTTGCCCACGTTTCCGACGCGACCAGCCGCGTGATCCAGGGCATCCTCACCGGGATCGGCTTTCTCGGCGCCGGCGTGATCGTTCACACCGGCGGCCATCAGGACGTGCACGGCCTGACCACCGCGGCCTGCACCTGGCTGACAGCCTGTATCGGCATCGCCTGCGGCGCCGGCCAATGGCCGGGCGTCCTGGCCGCAATGGTGATCACGCTCGCCGTGCTGACCGGCGGCCACCGGCTGGAGGGCCTGCTACATCGCCTGCTCGGCGGCAAGGATTCCGCCAACGGCAAATCTGAGGAGAAGTCGGATCACAAGACTGAGAAGCACGACGCCGAAAACAAGGGGGTTGCCGCGGCGGAAGATTGACGCCGGCGCGGTTCGGTCGCCGACGCCAGCGGCGGATCGGCAATCGAACATATTGAGAAGGCTGCACAGCCCGCAGGCCGAGCCGTCGGTTCCGTCGCGTTGTGGAGTTGGCCTCACGCCCGGCATCGACTAGGATAGATTGCGCGATCAATCCGCCGTCTTGGGCCGGCAGCCATGAAAAACCACAGCCTCCCCCTCCCCGGCGATGAAGACCACCGCGTCTTGCAGTTCCAACCGCGCATCCCGCCCTCCCGGGCGCTGGCGGCCCATGGTCGACAGCTTCCGCCGGTTCAGACCGATTTGTCTCGCTACGAACACGGCGGCGACGAATCGCCTGACGATTTCAGCCACCGGATGCTGACCAACATCGCCGGCCTGGTCGTCACCATTGTGCTGACGGCGATCGGTTTTTGGCTGGCCACGAGCATCGCCGACCTTCGCAAGACACAGGATTGCGTGTTGATGGGCCGGCGCGACTGCGCAAACATCGCTATCCTGCCGGGCTGATTTCCTGCAACCTGCGAAAGGTGGCCAAAGCTGAGCCAAAAGGCGGTTGGTCCCCCCGCCATTGAACTCCGGGCAGCGCTCCGATATACGGGCATCCACCTGTCGTCACGACCACGGTCGCGCCCGGCGCGGACGGCCATTTCCGACAAACTTTCAAAGGCTTAATGATGACTTCCACATTCGATCGGGTGGCCACCATCATCGCGGAAACCTGCGACATCCCGCGCGATACCATCACCCCGGAGAGCCACGCGATCGATGATCTGGGAATCGACAGCCTGGATTTTCTCGACATCGCCTTCGCGATCGACAAGGCGTTCGGTATCAAGTTGCCGCTGGAGAAATGGACCCAGGAGGTCAATGACGGCAAGGCGACCACCGAGCAGTATTTCGTGCTGAGCAACCTCGCCGCGCGCATCGACGAATTGGTCGCCGCCAAGGGCGCATAGCGTGGCGGTCGAGAGCCCGCCCGCGCCATGAACCTCGAATATTTCCATCTGATTGATCGGATCGCCGACCTTCGTCTCGAGCAGCGCAGCATCACGGTCGAAGCGCGGGTGCCCGAAAAGAGCACCATCTTCGAGGGTCACTTTCCCGGCTATCCTTTGATGCCGGGCGTGCTGCTGATCGAGACGATGGCGCAGACCTCAGGCTGGTTGCTGATCGCGCTGATGCAATTCCAGCGTATGCCGTTCCTGGCTGCGGTCAAGGAAGCCAAGATGCGCAGCTTCGTCACGCCGGGCGAGACGCTGTCGGTCGAGGCATCGGTGATCCATGAGGGTTCGGGCTACACCATGACCGAAGCGAAGATCAAAAGCGGCGGCAAGCTGGCGTGCAACGCGACGCTGACCTTCCGCCATGTGCCCTTCCCCAACCCGGATTTACGCGGGCACATGGAAGCGATGGCCAAGCAGATCGGATTTCCGGAGCAGATGATCACCCATGACTGAGACGGAAATGGCTGACACGGAAACACAACGCAAACAACCGGCGGAAGCCTGGATCACCGGCATCGGCCTCGCGACGTCGCTGACCGAAGGCCTCGACGCGCATTGGGATGCGCTGGCGCAGCGCCGGGTCAACGCCGACGCGACGAGCTTTGCGCCCTACATCGTGCATCCGCTGGCGCCGCTCAGCTTCGATCAGCAGATCCCCAAGAAGGGCGATCAGCGCCAGATGGAAGCCTGGCAGCGGATCGGCACCTATGCGGCAGGCCTCGCGCTGGATTCGGCGGGCATCAAGGGCAACACCGAAATCCTGTCCCGGACCGACATGATCGTCGCGGCCGGCGGCGGCGAACGCGACCTCGCGGTCGACTCCGCTGTGTTGAACTCCGAGGCCCAGGGCGACTCTCCGCCCGGCGCGCTGAACGACCGGCTGATGAACGATCTGCGGCCGACGCTGTTTCTGGCCCAGCTCTCCAATCTGCTCGCGGGCAATATCGCCATCGTGCACGGCGTCACCGGCTCGTCTCGCACCTTCATGGGCGAAGAAGAATCCGGCGTCGACGCCGCCCGAATTGCGTTGGCGCGCATCGCCGCCGGACAGAGCGACATCGCGCTGATCGGGGCGGCGCAGAACGGCGAGCGCAAAGACCTGCTGATGCTCTACGAGTTCGGCGATTTCAATCTCAAGGACAACTACGCGCCGGTGTTTGCGCGCGGCCCGAAGGGCGGCTTTGCGCTCGGCTCCGGCGGTGCCTTTCTGGTAATCGAATCGAAGGCGCATGCGCAGGCGCGCGGCGCAAAGCCGTTTGCGCGGCTGACCAATGTCGTCGCCGACATGTCGCGCCGGCGCGCGCCGGGCGATATCACCATGTCGATGGACAAGCTCTGGGCGCAACTCGGCCCGCTGCACGACAACACTGCGATCATCACCGGCGCGACCGGCGCTGAGCCCGCGACGGCGGAGGAAGCCGCGTTCCTGCGCGCCCATCCCGATCATCCGGTGCGCGCCACGGGGACAGCGTTCGGCCACGTCATGGAAGCGCAGTTTCCGCTCGGCATCGCGCTCGCGGCGTTGTCGCTGTCGCGCGGCGCGCTGTTTCCTCCGAACGATCCGAGCGGGTTGGAGATTGAAACGGCGAAAGCCCCGGACCAGATTGTGGTGATCGGCGCCGGCCATTGGCGCGGCGAAGGCATGGCGCTGGTCGAGGCCATTCGGTGAGTTCGACCGACCGAGCGAGGGGAACGCGATGACCGCGATGCACGACAAATTCGGCAGGCCGATCGTGGTCGTCACCGGCATGGGCGTGGTGACCTCGCTCGGCGCCGGCAAGACCGACAACTGGACCAAGCTGACCGCCGGCGAATCCGGCATCCGCACCATCACGCGGTTTCCGATCGACGGGCTGAAAACCACGATGGCCGGCACCGTCGACTTCGTCCCGGTCGAGCCGTTCTCCTCCACCGTGCTCGGCGAGAAGCTCGCCGACATCGCCACCGAGGAGGCGATCGCGCAGGCCGGCATCGGCCACAAGGGCGACTTCCCCGGCCCGCTGTTTCTCGCCGTGGCTCCGGTCGAACTCGAATGGCTGCCACGGCAGGAGCTGGCGCGCGCCACCGGCGCCAACACCGCGATCGACTACGACGCGCTGCTCCGCGTCAGCGGCGGCGGACGGTTCACGCACTATCACCACCGCTTCCAGTTCGGCTCGGTCGCCGATCATCTCGCCGAAACGTTCGGCACCAAGGGCTCGCCGATTTCGCTGTCGACCGCCTGCGCCTCGGGCGCGAGCGCGATCCAGCTCGGCGTCGAAGCGATCCGCCGCGGCGAGGCCGACGCCGCTTTGTGCGTCGCCACCGATGGCTCGGTCAACGCCGAGGCGCTGATCCGGTTCTCGCTGCTGTCGGCGCTGTCGACCCAGAACGACCCGCCGCAGGCCTCGGCCAAGCCGTTCGCCAAGAACCGCGACGGCTTCGTGATGGCGGAAGGCGCCGGCGCGCTGGTGCTGGAAAGCTACCAATCCGCGGTGGCGCGCGGCGCGGCGATTCTCGGCGTCGTCGCCGGTTGCGGCGAACTCGCCGACTCGTTCCACCGCACCCGCTCGAGCCCGGATGGCAAGCCGATCATCGGCTGCATCAAGAAGACGCTGGCCGACGCCGGCCTTGGCGTCGAGCAGATCGACTACATCAACGCCCATGGCACCGGGACGCCCGAGAACGACAAGATGGAGTATCTCGGCATCTCCAGCATGTTCGGCGAACGCGCGTCCACCATTCCGGTGTCGTCCAACAAATCGATGGTCGGCCACACGCTGTCCGCCGCCGGCGCGGTCGAAGCGATCTTCTCGCTGCTCACGCTCGAGCATCAGCGGATTCCGCCGACCATCAACTACGACGTGCCCGACCCGGCAATTCCGCTCGACGTGGTGCCGAATAAGGCGCGCGACGCCCGCGTCACCGCCGTGATGTCGAACTCGTTCGGGTTCGGCGGCCAGAACGCTTCCCTGATCCTGACGCGCGAGCCGGTCTAGCCGCGCCAGGACGCAACCGCTTCGGACACGATTCATGCGCGCGCTCACTCTCGTTGCCGATCGCGATCTCGCGGTCTCCGATCTGCCGCCGCCCCCGCCGCCTGCGGCCGGCGAGGTGCAGATCCGCGTCGCCGCGGTCGCGCTCAACCACATCGACGTCTGGGGCTATCGCGGCATGGCCTTCGTCAAGCGCAAGCTGCCGATCGTGGTTGGCGCAGAAGCGTCGGGCACGATCGAGGCGGTCGGCGACGGCGTGACCCGATTCACGCCCGGCCAGAAGGTCGTGATGTACGGCGCGCTGACCTGCGGCCACTGCAAGGCGTGCCTCGAAGGCCGCGATAATTTCTGCGAGAATGTCGGCGGACTGATCGGCTTCCACGTCGACGGCTTCGCGCGCGAACTGATGAACATCCCTGCTCGGCTGGTGATTCCGGTCCCGGACGGCGTGAGCCTGCGCGACGCCGCCTGCGCGCCGATCGCGTTCTCCACCGTGCAGCACATGCTGTTCGACAACGCCAAGCTGCAGCCGGGAGAGACCATTCTGGTGCACGCCGGCGGCTCCGGCATCGGCACCGTCGCGATCATGATGGCGAAAGCGATCGGCTGCACCGTGATCACCACGGTCGGCGACGACAGCAAGATCGAAGGCGTCAAGAAGCTCGGCGCGGACTACGTCATCAACTATCGAAACGACCGCTTCGAGCACGAGACGCGAAAGATCACCAAGAAGAAGGGCGTCGACGTCGTATTCGAACACGTCGGCGCCGACACGTTCAACGGCTCGCTGCTGGTGATGAAGCGCGGCGGTCGCCTCGTGACCTGCGGCTCGACCTCCGGCCCGACCGCGACCATCAACCTGATGCAGCTGTTCCAGCAGCAGTACCGCATCTTCGGCTCGTTCGGCGCGACGATGACGAACATCGCCGAAAGCCTCGACAAGATGGCGGCCGGGATGCTGCCGGTGATCGACACGGAAGTATCGCTCGACGACGTCGGCGCCGCGCTGAAACGGATGGAAAGCCGCCAGGTGTTCGGCAAGATCATCGTTCACTTCTGATGAAATTGCATCTGCTCCGCGCCAAGCTGCGTGCGCAACGCGCAGCCAAGACCGCGCTCGGAAATGTCGCCGGTTCGGCGGCGATCGGCGCGTTGCATCTGGCGCGGAAATTCGACCCGACAAAGACCGCCGACTTCTTCGGCGCCCTGGTGCGCAAGCTCGGTCCGCGATTGCCCGAGCAGCGCATCGGCCGCGCCAATCTCACCGCCGCCTTTCCGGAGAAGTCAGCGGAAGAGATCGAAGCCATCCTCGCCGGCGTCTGGGACAATCTCGGCCGCTCCGGCGCGGAGTTCGCGCATCTGGATTCGGTCTGGGACTACGACCCCGAGCATCCGGAGCGCAGCCGGATCGAAGTGACTCCACGCTCGCTCGAATTGTTCGAGCAGCTCCGCACCGACGGCAAGCCGGCGCTGATCTTCGCCAGCCATCTCGGCAATTGGGAGCTGCCCGCCGTCGCCGCCGTCGCGCACGGGCTCGACACCGCGGTGCTGTATCGCAGGCCGAACATCAAGGCCGCGGATCGCATCGTCGAGGACATCCGCTCGGTCAAGATGGGCCAGCTGGTCGCCGCCGGCGGCACCGCGCCGTTCAAGCTGGCGCAGGCTCTCCAGGAGGGCAAACACGTCGGCATGCTGGTCGACCAGCATTACACCAGGGGCGTCGACGTCACCTTCTTCGGCCGCACCTGCAAGGCCAACCCGATGCTGGCGCGGCTGCTGCGCCAGATCGACTGCCCGCTGCACGGTGCCCGCGTCATCCGCCTGCCCGGCCACCGCTTCCGCGCCGAACTCACCGAGGAAATCCCGCCGGTCCGCAATGCGAACGGCGAGATCGATATCCAGGGCACGATGCAGGCGGTGACGTCGGTGATCGAAGGCTGGATTCGCGAGACGCCCGAGCAGTGGTTGTGGCTGCATCGAAGGTGGCGGTGAGAGGCGTTTTCGTGAGCGCTTCGATGTCACGACCACGGTCGAGAAGCCTACATCCTAAAGTCCTGGACTGCCCCATGCCGTGGAGATCGGCCCATGCGAGTCCAGTCCAATCCGCCAATACAGCGGACGGTGCTCGTGCTGAACGAAATAAAGGTCTGCGCCTCCCACGCGCGGGGTGACGAATTCCAGGCGGGCATTGTGCTGGCGAGCGCGCGAGGTAGTCCGAAGACTGAATTTGCATACCGAGAACGGCACTCGGCGACAGATCGCAAGCCATCCCCAGATCGGGCTGCTTGCTCGAATTAGGATCGAGGCCGAGACTACGTCAGCGGCGCAACTCGTGTGCGCTGGGAAACGCTCGGGCAGCTCATGTCCGACGATCGCACCAGACAGCTGTCGACTTGACCCACAGGTGTATTGATCTCACACTGAAACTATAACGAGTTCGGCAAGGGACGAGGCCCGACATGGAGCTTCCACGGCGTGCCCGCGGTGACGAATTGCTGGTCCCCGGGAAGATGACGGCCTTGCGAGAGCGGCTGCGACATCTTCCCGGAAAGCCGGACCTCGCGACGGTGATCGTCAGCGCCTTCGACCACAGAACCCGTGTCCTCCCCTTCATTCTTGCCGATACGCGCATGGCCCCCGGCGGCGTGCGGGCGATCGGTTCAGCGCTTGTGGATGTCGGCTTCGACAAGACGCGGATTGTCCTGCAGCAGTGGAACCGTAGTTTCAGTCCGCTGCACATGCGCCTCGATGGCCGCATCCCGGACCTCTTCATGATTTCGAGCATGCATCTGCATTCGGCGGAATGCGACCGGCTGATCCGGGAGGTTTGCCGGATCGAGCCGGACAAGCGTCCGCTGATCATGGTGGGCGGTCCGCGGATCCGGTACGAACCCTGGCACGCCTTCGGTGCTGACCCGAACGAGAATTGGGCCGCGGACGTCGCCGTCACCGGCGAGGAGTATGTTTTTCTCGAACTGCTGGAAGTGCTGCTGTCGATGCGGGCGGCCGGCGAATCGATGCGATCGGCATTCGCGCGCGCGCGTGACAGCGGCGCACTCGATGAAATTCCGGGGATCGTTTACGCGCGCAGAGCGCCGCGCGGCGGACCGATCGAGGAGTTGGTCGACACCGGCGTCCAGCGCCTGCTCGGCGATCTCGATGAATTACCGGACTCGGTCCACGGTTACAAACTGCTAGAGCCGCCCAGCAACCAAATGACGCTGGCGAGCCAAGCGTTGCCCGCCAATCGTGTGAGAAAGTACAGCCCGATCGCCGGAATCGTCATGACGGCCGGCTGCAAGTTTCGTTGTTCGTACTGTCCGATACCCGCCTACAACCAATCGCAGTTTCGGGCCAAGAGCGGCGAGCGCATCGCGGAAGAAATCGGGCAGATCGCCGAGACCTTCGGCCTCTATCACTTCTTCGGCGCCGACGACAATTTCTTCAACAACACCAAACGCGCGCTCGATATCGCGGGAACCTTGGCCCGCAAGGCCCGGGCCGGCAGGCCGCACTGCAAGGTCCGCCTCGGAACCGAAGTCACCGTGCACGACACGGTCGGCATACGCGATCACCTGCCGCTGATCCGCGACGCCGGATTTGCAGCGGTGTGGCTCGGCGTGGAGGACATGACGGCGACGCTGGTCAAGAAGGCGCAGGACAAGGACAAGACCGAACTCGCTTTCCGATTGCTGCGGGAAAACAACATTCTGCCGATGCCCATGATGATGCATCACGACAGCCAGCCGCTGGTGACCTGGAAATCGAACTACGGTCTTCTCAACCAGATCAGGTTGCTGCGAAAGGCAGGATCGATCACCACGCAAGTGATGATGCTGACGCCGGCGCCCGGATCCAAATGGTACGAGAACGTGTTCGATTCAGGGATGGCTTTCAGCAAGGCTGGCGACGTCGCGGTGGAGCCGCACATCATGGACGGCAACTACGTCGTTGCCTCGAAACATCCCCGCCCTTGGATCAAGCAGGTCAATCTGCTGATCGCCTACACCTATTTCTTCAATCCTGTTCGCCTGCTGGCCGCATTGATGTTCTCGAAATCGGCAGGGGTGTTCTCGAGCGCGGAAACCAGGCCCGCGGATGAGGTCAAGGATTTCTCTGCCGCCAAAAAGATGCGCCGCCGCGCCGAGCTCAGAGTGCGGGCCCATCTGATCGATGCCGGCGCCCAGATCTACGGCATGATCGGACTTTTCCAAACTTACCGCCGCACGGCCGGATGGGCATGGCGACTGTTTCGCGACGATATCGGGAGATACGACCGGGTGCCCGTCAGTCCGATTCCGATGCGTGGTGTCGGCGACAAGCCTTCCGATCACGCTCTTCCCGGGACGATCAATCTGAGCGCTCCCGGAAAGCCTGCCGTTCGCGAAGCATCTGCGCCGGACCTGGCGGGGACCCTTACCCACTGACCAAAGGCGGCTTCACCGTCCCGTCTTCACCCGCGTCCACAGCCGGTTGATCGATCGCTGGATTGCCGGATCGCGCGCCGTGATCACGAACAGCCGCGCCTGCATCGCCTCGTCAGGATAGATCGTCTTGTCGCTCAGCACGCGGGCATTGACGAATTCCTGGCTGGCCTTGTTGCCGTTAGCGTAGGACAGGAAGTCGGAATTGCGCGCAGCGATGTCCGGGCGATACAGGAAGTTGATCAGCTCGTGCGCCTCAGCAACGTTTTTGGCGTCGGCCGGGATCACCAGATTGTCGAAGAACATCTGCGCGCCCTCCTTCGGGATCGCATAGCGGATATCAACACCGTTCTTGGCCTCCGCCGCACGCGACTGCGCCTGCTTGATGTCGCCGGACCAGCCGACCACGAGGCAAATCTCGCCGGTGGCGAGCGCGTTGAGGTATTCGGACGAGTGAAACTTGCGGACTGACGGCCGCACCTTGGCGACGACGTCGGCGGCCTTCTCCAGATCGGGCTGCTTGGTCGAGTTGGGGTCGAGGCCGAGATGGGTCAGCGCCGCCGGCAGAATGTCGTCCGCCGAGTCCAGCATCTGGACGCCGCAATCCTTGAGCTTCGCCAGATTCTCAGGCTTGAAAACGATGTCCCAGCTGTCGATCACCGCATCGGGACCGAAAATCTTCTTCACCGCCGCGACGTTGTAGCCGATCCCGGTAGTGCCCCACATGTAGTTCGCGGCGTATTGATTGCCGGGATCGTACAGCGCGAGCTTCTTCGTCACCACGTCCCAGGCGTTCTTCAAGTTCGGCAGCTTGGACGCATCCAGCTTCTGGAACACCTTCGCGCCGATCTGGCGTTGCAGGAAATAGGCGGTCGGCACCACGACGTCGTAGCCGGACTTTCCGGCAAGAAGCTTGGCTTCCAGCGTCTCGTTGCCGTCGAAGGTGTCGTAGACCACCTTGATTCCGGTCTCGCGCGTGAACTCTTCCAGCACGCCCGGGGCGACATAGTTCGACCAGTTGTAGAAATTGACCACGCGTTCCTGCGCCAGCGCCGGCGCGTTCAGACCCGCGATCAACACGATCGCCGCGCCTCCCAAGCGCAGCCGCCGGTAGCAATTTTCCCGCATCGTCGAAAGCCCTAGCGCCCGTGCACTGCGACCGACAGACGCTCGAGGGCAGTGTCGAGCGTCTGGTCGTTTTTGGCGAAACAAAACCGTACCACCGAAGTGACCGGTTCTTCCTCATAGAACGCCGACACCGGAATCGCAGCCACCTTGTAGTCTTTGACGATCCGCTTGCAGAATGCCTCATCGGTCTCGTTGAGACCGAGCGGCGCAAGGTCGACGGTGAGAAAGTATGTACCCTGCGATTTGATCACAGGAAAGCCGATGCTGGCCAACCCCTGCGCCAGCCGGTCACGGCTTCGGGCGAGATCCTTGCGCATTGCGAGGAAGTAGTCATCGCACTTACCAAGGCCGTAGGCCACAGCGACCTGCAGATTTGGTGCCGTCGTGAAAGCGAGAAACTGGTGCACCTTGGCCGCTACCCGCAACAGCGGCGGCGCGGCGCAGACAAAGCCGACTTTCCAGCCGGTCAGCGAGAAAATCTTGCCTGCCGAGCCGATCTTGATGGTGCGTTCTCGCATGCCCTCGATCGAGATCAGCGGGATATGACCGAGGCCATCGAAGGTGACGTGCTCCCAGACCTCGTCGCAGATCGCGACGGCGTCGTACTCCTGACAGAAACGCGCCAGCAGTTCGAGATCCTCACGCGGATAGACCACCGCTGCGGGATTGAGCGGGTTGTTAAAGACGATGGCCTTCGTCTTGTGATTGAAGACCTCGCGCAATGCTTCCTCGGTCACCCGCCAATGCGGCGGTTCGAGCCGGACCAACCGCGGAATGCCGCCGGCCTGCCGGATGATCGGTAGATAAGAATCGTAGACCGGTTGAAACACGATGACTTCGTCGCCCGGCGAGACCACCGACAGGATCGCGCTCGCCAGCGCCTCGGTCGCGCCCGAGGTGACCATCACTTCGGTCATCGGATCCAGATTGACGCCGTGCCAATGCCCGTAATGGGTCGCGATCGCCTGCCTCAGCTCGGGGATCCCCATCATCGAAGGATATTGATTATAGCCGTTGAGCACCGCGTCCGCGGCAGCGCGACGGATATCCTCCGGCCCCGGATCGTCCGGGAACCCTTGTCCGAGATTGATGGCATTGTTGTCGCGCGCAAGCTGCGACATCGCCTCGAAAACGGTGACGGGCAGATCGGCGAAGACCCTGTTCATCGTCCGATCAGTGGCCCGATTTGGTCGGCAGGCCCGCCGCTTTCCAACCGAGGATGCCGCCGGCAAGGTGCTTGTTGTAGGCGAGTCCCGCGGCCTGCGCCGCCTGCGAGGCGGTGACCGAACGCTTGCCGGAGCGGCAGGCGAACACGACCTGCTTGCCGGCCGGATCGGGGATCAGCTTGGGGTCGAAGCCCGACAGCGGAACCACCACGGCGTCCGGATAGGCTTCCGCAGCCACTTCATTCGGCTCGCGGACATCGACCAGCAGGTAACGTCCCTCGGCAATTCCCTGGGCGACATCCTGCGGCGTCAAATCTTCAACCTGGCCTACCACTTTCGAATCTCCCGCGATTGCACTGTCCGGACCCAATTGCGCAACAACGAGGACGAAGCTCGGCCATTGCGCCGCCAAAGTCGCGCCTAAGGCGAGGAAAATCAAGCTTTGGAAACGGGTTGCGGTCATGTCTGCTGGATCGTCCTCCAGCGGCCGGATTGCATCGTCCATTGGTCGAACGCGGGCGGGCAAATCGTAACATTAGGCCGGACCACAACAAGGCGGTCGGCGCGTAGTCCGGATCGCAGGTCAGACCATGGCCGAGCCAGGACCGGGCGCGGCGGTCGCTTCTTCGAGCGGTCGATCAACTCAGTCCCGGCCTTGGATTTAGGGCTTGAGGCCCGGCGGCAATGCCGGGCTCTCGCGCATCAGCGTGATGGTCACCCGCCGATTTGCGGCGATCGAGGGATCTTCCGGAAACAGCGGCTGGGTGTCCGCCTTTCCGGTCACAGCGAAGATATGTGAAACCGGCAGGCCTTCCCGTTCGAGAATCTGCCGTACCACGTTGGCGCGATCGGCGGACAGGTCGAAACCGTTATAGTCGCTCCGCTGCGACACCGATCCCGCCGATGTGTGCCCGACGATGCTGACCCGCAACGGCGTCGCGCGGAGCGGCGCTGCTAGTCGCTGTAGCAACAGCCGCGTACGCTCGAACGGCGCCTTGGAGCCGTCAGCGAACATCGCCCGCCCGTCCTGGTCCATGATCTCGAGGTTGAGTCCCTGCTTGGTCTCTTCGAACATCACGTTCTTGGACAGTTCGGAAATCTCCGGCAAGTCCTGCAGCGCTTGCCGCAGCGATGCGGAGGCCAACGCGAATTCACGTTCCTCCTTAGTGTTGACCCCCTCGTCGCGGGTCACTTCGCCAGGCGCGGGCTTACTGGTCGACAATTCCGGATTGACGTGTTCGGTGTTCTTGACCTTGCCGCGGGTCGGCAGACCGTCGTTCTCGATGATGCCTGAGTAGCGCGAGTCGTTTTGTACGCCGAACGCTTCACGCATCGAGCCCGCGACGATTTTGAGCTTGTCTTTGTCCTGGGTGGAGAAAGCGACGAGCATCACGAAGAACGCGAGAAGCAGCGCCATCAAGTCGGCGAAGGTCACGAACCAGCCGTGACCGCCGTGTGCTTCCTCACGCTTCTTCTTGGCCATGGCTCGCTTTCCGGGCTACCCTCGCCCCGACTAAGCCGGAACGCTTTCGCCCTCTTCGTGGCGATGCTTCTCGGGCAGATAGGCGAGCAGCATTTCCCTGACCAGCGTCGGACTCTTCGAGTCGCGGATCATCAGGATCCCGTCGATGATCAACGTGCGGTTGGTTTCCTCATCGACCAGCTTGCCGTGAAGCTTGTCGGCGATCGGCAGACAGATCAGGTTGGCCACGACGGCGCCGTACAGCGTCGCCAGCAGCGCAACCGCCATGAACGGGCCGAGCTTCGAGGGGTCCGACATGTTTGAGAACATTTGCACCATGCCGAGCAGCGTACCGATCATGCCGAACGCCGGCGCGCAGTCGCCGATCGCGCGATAGATCTTCGAGCCTTCGTTGAGGTGCAGCAGGAAATTGTCGCGATCGCGTTCGAGATTGTCGCGGATGAATTCGAGGTCGTAGCCATCGGCGACGTAGCGGATGCCCTTGGCCAGGAACGGCTCGTCGGTCTCCACTTTCTCGAGGCCGACCGGACCAGATTTGCGGGCGATCTCCGCAATCCGAGCCAGTTCGTCGACCAGGTCGCGCGCCGAAAGACTGCTCATGGTGAAGGCGAACTTTGCGCCGAGCGGCAGGCCGTGCAACATCGCCGACAACGGAAAGCGGATCAGGGTCGCCGCGAACGAGCCACCGAAAATAATAATCACCGCGTGGATGTCATAGAACATCCCGAAATTGCCGCCCATCAGAATGAGCGTCGACACGACGATAACGCCCGCGACCAGGCCGATAAGTGTGGCGATATCCATCTTGTACTCCGACACGCGCACACGCGCGCCAGCCCGCGCTGGCGGCGGCGCAACTCATTCTGCGCTGCGCGGATTGACCGTAAGCAGCCGCCATTAAAGACGCGTAAAGGTTAAACGGCCGGTGCGAGGGAAAAGCCGTGCTAACCGCTCCCTGAATTAGAACCGACAGGGAGATAGGCGCTCGGCAGCGAAGCGCGGTGTGGCGCGTCAACTTTTTGATAACTATTTGGGGGCGACCAGGTACTTATACTTAGTGAATCTCCCCGGACCGGATCATCGCCTCGCGCAACCGCTGCAACGAAAAAGACGGATCGCGCGCGATCTCCAGGATCGGCACTTCCCGCCGCCCGCATAGTTCGGCCGCTGCCGGCAACTCCTCCGCGAGGTGATGCGGGATCACGATCGCTCCGTGGCTGTCGGCGTGGATCAGGTCGCCGTCCCGCACCGTCATGCCGGCGACACGGATCTCGGCGGCAAAGCCGGTGACGTGGACGTGGGCGTGCGACGGTCCGAGCGAGCCGGCAAGCGCCTGGAATCCAGGCGCCCATTGCGGGACGTCGCGGATCGAACCGTCGGTCACCACGCCAACGCAGCCGAGCGCCTTATGGACCGCACTGTTGACCTCGCCCCAGAACGCGCCGAAGCCGGCGTCGGGTCCGTCGATGTCCTGGATCACGCTGATGCGCGGGCCGTGGCCGGAGCCGACATATTCGTAATACGCCATGCGCCTCGCCTGTTGCTCGGCCGCCGGCAGGTCGGAGGCGACCGTTGCGCGGATGGTCGCCGTGCGGGCGTAACCGACGATCGGCGGCAGTTGCGGAAACGGACAAATCAGCGGGCGGGTGGTGAAGCCGATGGCGCGGCGCTCGGGCGCGACGATCTCCATCGCATTGCAGATGGTCGGGGTGTCATAGCGCGCCAGAGCTTCCAGAACGGCTGCAGGCAGCGCTTCGGTTTTGGGCTGAGACACGGGTTTCCTCCAGCGTCCCCGGACCCGGCCGTCTCATCGCGGAGGCCGTTCAGACCGAGCTAACGCACCCGCCTATAGCGAATTTCATGGAGCGCCCCAAGGGCACACGTTCAAACCGCCTGCAGACCTGCGTTAGCTGACACGCAGAAATGTTCAGTTCAACCGCGTGGGCCGATCGTCCTGCTGCGGCGGTTCCGGGACCACCAGCGTCGGATTGTTGCCGGGGGCTGCAGCGACAGGAGCCACCTGCGTGGCGGCATTGCGCTGATGATCGCGATAGGATCGCCAGCCGAGCGGCAGGCTGAGCAGATACAGCACCGAGCACGCCGACAGGATGTGCCACGGATAGCCGATCAGCAACGCGATAAACAGCACCACCGAGACGAACAGCGGAAGCACCATCTCGGGCGCCACCCTCATCCTCACGGTCTTGCCGGAGAACACCGGCAGCCGCGACACCATCAGGAAGGCGATCAGCAACGTATAAATCGCGGTCAGAACCGCGGGCGGCGTCGGCGCGCCGAGGAACGCCATGTACACCGGCAGCAGCACCGTGATGGCCCCCGCGGGGGCCGGAACGCCGGTGAAGAAATTTGCTGCGAATGCGGGCTTGTTCGGGTCGTCCATCGTGGCGTTGAAGCGCGCCAGCCGCAGGCCGCCGCTGATCGCAAAGATCATCGCCGCGATCCATCCGACATTGTTGAGGTCGTTCAGCTGCCAGAAATACAGAATCAGACCCGGCGCCACACCGAAATTGACGAAATCGGCGAGGCTGTCGAGTTCGGCTCCGAATTTCGACTGGCCCTTGATCATCCGGGCGACGCGGCCGTCGATGCCGTCCAAAACCGCGGCGAAGACGATCGCCGCGACCGCGAGCTCCATCCGGCCTTCCGTCGACAGCCGGATCGCCGTCAAGCCGGCGCAGATCGCCAGCAGGGTGATGACATTCGGCACCAGCATTCGCACCGGAATCGGACCGAATCGGCGGCGCGGCATTTCGGGAGGTTTCTGGTCGAATTGCATTGGCATCGCCCTGATCTAGCAACCCTCAGCCTGGGCCGCCATCGTGGCGGCCTTCGGGCCGATACCCGAGAAATCTCAATCGGCCCGGTAGGTCCGGCCGCCGTCGCCGAGATTGAAGTCCGCCAACACGGTTTCTCCGGCGATCGCGGTCTGCCCCTCGGACACTAACGGCTTGGCGCCTTCCGGCAGGTAAACGTCGAGCCGAGAGCCGAACCGGATCAGGCCGAACCGCTCGCCGGGCGCCAGCGTTTGACCTTCCCGCACGAACGAGACGATCCGACGCGCCACCAGACCGGCGATCTGGACCACGCCGATCTGCCCTGCGGGGGTCGAAATCACCATTGAATTGCGCTCATTGTCCTCGCTGGCCTTGTCGAGTTCGGCGTTAATGAACTTGCCCGGAGAATAGATGATCCGCTCGACCCGGCCGGCGACCGGGCTTCGATTGACGTGACAATTGAACACGCTCATGAAAATCGAGACGCGCGGCAGCGGCTTGTCGCCGAGCCCGAGCGCCGGCGGCGGGATCATCTGCACCACCATCGAGACGCGCCCGTCAGCGGGAGCCACCACCAGGCCCTCACGCACCGGCGTGACGCGCACAGGATCCCGGAAAAACAGCGCGCACCAGATCGTCAGCACCGTGCCGATCCAGCCGAGCGGGGCCCAAATCAGGAACAGAACCAGGGTGGCAAGCGCGAACGCGCCGATGAACGGATAGCCTTCCCGATGAATCGGCGGGATCTGGGCGCGGATGGATTTGACGACGGACATGGGAAGTCCCCTAACTTCAAAAGCGGATAGCCGGATGCTGCAACACGATTACTCTGCCGCCGCGGAAGTTGCCAGATCATCGTCGATGATGGCGGAACGAACCGGTGAATCCTGGTCCCCAATCATCGCCAGTCGCTCGCGGGCCTCTTCGGCCTCGCGCTGCCGATTCCACATGCTCGCGTAAAGGCCGCCATGTTCAAGCAGTTGGGCGTGCGTGCCGCGCTCCGAGATCCGGCCCTGATCGAGCACGATGATCTCGTCGGCGCCGACGATTGTCGAAAGCCGGTGCGCGATCACCAGCGAGGTGCGGTTCTGTGACACACGCTCCAGCGCGCCCTGGATCTCGTGCTCGGTATGACTGTCGAGCGCCGAGGTGGCTTCGTCCAAAACCAGGATCGGCGGCGACTTGAGAACGGTTCGCGCGATCGCGACGCGCTGCTTCTCGCCACCCGACAGCTTCAGGCCGCGCTCTCCGACTTCGGTTTCGTAACCCTTCGGCGACGCCTTGATGAAGGCGTCGATCTGCGCGGTCTGCGCCGCCTCTTCGACTTCAGCGTCGGAGGCGTTCCAGCGGCCGTAGCGGATGTTGTAGCGGATGGTGTCGTTGAACAGCACGGTGTCCTGAGGCACCATGCCGATCGCCGCCCGCAGCGATGTCTGAGTGACGTCGCGAATATCCTGACCATCGATCCGGATATGGCCGCCTGAGACGTCGTACAGGCGGAACAGCAGCCGCGAAATCGTCGACTTGCCGGCGCCGGAAGGCCCGACGATCGCAACCGTCTTGCCGGCAGGAACCTCGAAGCTGAGGCCCTTGAGGATCGGGCGGGACGGGTCATAGGCGAAGCGTACATCCTCGAACTTCACCACGCCGTCGGTGACCACCAGCGGCTTTGCGTCGGCCTTGTCCTGGACTTCGGGATTGCGCGACAGCACGGCGAACATCTTCTCGATGTCGATGATCGCCTGCTTGATCTCGCGATACACCATGCCCATGAAGTTCAACGGCTGATAGAACTGGATCATCATCGCGTTGATCATCACGAAATCGCCGACGGTGTTGGTGCCGTTGCGGATGCCGACGGCGCACATCAGCATCGTCGCCGTCAGACCGCAGGTGAAGATCACCGCCTGCCCCGCATTGAGCACCGCGAGCGACGTATAGGTGCTGACGCTGGCGTCCTCGTAGCGCTCCATCGACTTGTCGTAACGCCGCGCCTCGCGCTCCTCGGCGCCGAAATACTTCACGGTCTCGTAGTTCAAAAGCGAGTCGATCGCTTTCTGGTTGGCGTCGCTGTCGGAATCGTTCATCCGTCGCCGGATCGCGATCCGCCACTCGGTCGCCTTGTAGGTATAGAACATGTAGACCACGACGGTGACCATGATCACCGCGACGTACCGCCAGTCGAACTGCCACAGCAGCACGCCCATCACCAGCGTCAGCTCGACGATCGTCGGCACCAGTTGCAGGATCACCATGCGGACGATCACTTCGATGCCGAGACGGCCGCGCTCCAGCACCCGCGTCAGGCCGCCGGTCTTGCGCTCGAGGTGAAACCGCAGCGACAATTCATGCATGTGCACGAAAGTGCGATAGGCGAGCTTGCGTACCGCATGCATCGCGACCTGGGCGAACAGGCCGTCGCGCCATTGCGTCAGCAACGCCATCAGCACCCGCACCAGACCGTAGCTCAACGTCAGGAGAAGCGGCGAAGCGAACAGCCACAGCATCCAGTTCGAAGGCTCGATCGGCGCGGTGTCGGCGCCGGTGAGCGCGTCGATCGCCCATTTGAACGTGAACGGAACAATCAGCGTCGCCGCCTTGGCGACGAGCAGCAGCACCACCGACCACAACACCCGCATCTTCAGGTCGACCCGGTCGCCCGGCCAGATATACGGCCACAGGTGCACCAGCGTGCCGCCCAAGGTCGCCTTCTGCGCGACAGCGTCCTCAGGAATCGCGGCCGCGGGGCCGCTCTGCGAGTGCGAATGTGGGTGAGCCATTAATCATGCCTGAAGCAGCCCACGGCCGGAACGCGGCCGCGGAGGGATAATCCCGTCGGGTCCGCCTTCATATAGTGTTTCGCCCCCGCCGTGCACCCCGAGATGACGATTCTTTCCGTCATAACAGGCTGTTGCGCCGCGCAAACCTCAACGACCGTCTTGACGCTGTGATCCTGCGGTGCCACATCGCGAGCATGAGCGAAATCAAAACAGTCTGCGTCTATTGCGGCTCCGGCCCCGGCACCAATCCTCATTTCATCGAGGCGGCCCAAGCCTTCGGCAAGGACCTCGCCGAGAGCAGCGTGAGCTTGGTCTATGGCGGCGGCGCGATCGGGCTGATGGGCGCGGTTGCCAATGCGGTGCTGGACCACGGCGGCACGGTCACCGGGATCATCCCGGGCTTTCTCCGCACCAAGGAGATTGCACTCGACCGAGTCCAGGAATTGATCGTCACCGACGACATGCACGAGCGCAAGCGGCTGATGTTCGAACGCTCGGACGCTTTCGTGGCGTTGCCTGGCGGTATCGGCACGCTCGAGGAACTTGTCGAGCAGATGACTTGGCAGCAACTCGGCCGCCACACCAAGCCGATCCTGATCGCCAATATCGACGGCTTCTGGGACCCGTTGCTCGGGCTGCTGACGCATATGACCGAGACCGCTTTCATCCGCGCGTCGCTCTCGGTCAAGGTCCTCACCGCCAATTCCGTCAGCGAAATCTTGCCGAAGCTGCGCGCCGCGGCGGCGCCTGAACGTGCCAGGACGATGCCGCCGGAAATCGCGCGGCGCCTTTAGAGCTTTTTCGGTTCTGATTGAATCAAAACCGAAGCTCTAACTTGATGTTCTGACGCGTTTTCTTGACGCGAACCGGCATCCAGTTCGCTCGAAAACGCTATCGTCAATCAACCCATCTGCGTTCGCTGATGCTGTCTGTGACGGTCGCTCGTGACGTCACGGCGGCTTCTCAATGGCATCGCGGCAACTCGGACCTCTGCCGAGTGCGCTTCGCTTGCGCTGGCTCAAATCAGCAAATCGATGATGTGAGATTGAGAGTTTGCCATGGGGGATCGTGCCGAGGTGCTCCCCTCTGCCCCGCCTGACCTCCCCGCCAAAAAAGAAACGACCGGAATCCAAAAACTCATGACTGCGAACAAAAGCCAGCTCGTCAAACGCTTCGGAATCGTCGCTGCGGTCGCCATCGTTGCGATCGGCGGCGCGATCGCCTGGGTCATGCAGCCCCCGCCGATCGAACGCAACGATCCGGGTTTCGGCGCCACTGTCGATCCCGCACTGGTGGCGCGTGGCGAGTACGTCGCGCGACTGGGCGATTGCGTCGCCTGCCACACCACCGAAGGCGGTCCTGTCATGGCTGGCGGCCGGGCGCTGGAGACACCGTTCGGCACGGTGTGGTCGACCAATGTGACGCCGGATTCGAAAACCGGGATCGGGCAATGGTCGTTCGGCGCGTTCGACCGCGCGATGCGCAAAGGCGTGGCCGCCGACGGTCACAACCTGTATCCGGCGATGCCCTACCCGTCCTACGCGAAGATGACGGACGAGGACATGAAGGCGCTCTGGGCCTATCTCATCAAGGGCGTCGCGCCGGTCGAGAAAGCCAATCGCGCAGCCGAGATGCGGTTTCCATTCAACATGCGCGTCGGCCTCGCCGCCTGGAATGTCGCCTTTCTTGACGCGACGCCGTTCAAACCCGATCCGGCGAAGGACGCCGTGTGGAACCGCGGCGCCTATCTGGTCCAGGGTCTCGGCCATTGCGGCGCTTGTCACACGCCGCGCGGCATCGCTTTCCAGGAGAAAGCGATGAGCGACGCCGGTCCGGACGGGCGCTTCTATCTTGCCGGCGCGAAGGTCGAGAACTGGAATGCCGTAGAGTTGCGCGATCTATGGACCGTCAAGGACACCGTCGAGCTGCTGAAGACCGGACAGAACCGCTTCGCCACCGCTTCCGGCAGCATGACCGAAGTCATCCTGCATTCGACGCAGCACCTCGCCGATGACGATCTGACGGCGATCGCAACCTATCTCAAGGCGCTGCCCTCCGACCGTCCCAAGGCCGAGCCGCGGATCGTCTCGACCGAAGCGCCTGCGAACACCTTCACCAGCCGCGGCGGCCTCGGCTACGCACAATTCTGCACCGACTGCCACCGCCCCGACGGCGCAGGTGTGAGAGGCGTATTCCCGCCGCTCGCGGGCAATCCGACGGTCACCGCGAAAGACCCGGCGACGCTGGTCCATATCGCGCTGACCGGCTGGAAGACCACCGCGACCACCACCCACCCGCGGGTCTGGACGATGCCGGCCTTCGCCCGCCTCGCCGATCGCGAGATCGCCGAAATCCTGTCCTTCGTGCGCGAGAGCTGGGGCGAAGGCGCCGGGCCGGTCAGCACCGCCCAGGTGGCGGCAGCGCGCGCCGAGCTTGATCCGAAGATCGACAAGTCGCTGTTCGAGACTCCGCGCATCGCCGATCTGTTGTCGCAGCCGAACGCCGCCCAACTGGTTCGTGGCATGCGGCTCAACGCGGAGACGCGCGCGCTGCTGCCGAACCATGTCGGCGACGATCTCAACTGCGCCTCGTGCCACCTCAACGCCGGAACTGTTGCGGACGGCAGCCCCTATGTCGGCGTCTCGGCGTTCTTTCCCAGCTACGCGCCGCGCGCCGGTCGCGAGATCACGCTGGAGGACCGCATCAACGGTTGCTTCCTGCGCTCGATGAACGGCAAGCCGCTGCCGGTCGACGGCGCCGATATGAAGGCGATGGTGGCCTATTTCGACTGGATGAAGGGCGCGACCAAGCCGGAAGACAAGGTGGCGGGACGCGGCGTCGGCAAGGTCGACACCAGCCTGAAGCCCAATCCCGAGAACGGCAAGACGATCTACGCGGCGCAATGCGCTGTCTGCCACGGCCAGAACGGCGAAGGCCTGAAGGACGCCGCGGGACGCCTGGTCTATCCACCGCTGTGGGGCGAGCGTTCGTTCAACATCGGGGCCGGCATGGCCCGCACCTTCACCGCCGCGGCCTTCGTCAAGCGCAACATGCCGATCGGCACGCACGAGAAGTTTCCGCTCGGGCAAGGCGGCCTGACCGATCAGGAGGCGATCGACGTCGCGGAGTATTTCACCCACATGGAGCGGCCGGACTTCGCCGGCAAGGTCAAGGACTGGCCGAAGGATCCAAAGCCGAAGGACGCGCGCTACTGATCGCGTCCAAGACGCTACTCTCCAACGACCGGCGTCGGATCAGTCCGCGCCGGCCGCGGGATGGCGATCGAAGATCTTGCCCGGGTTGAGAATGCCCTTGGGATCGAGCGCGGCCTTCAGCGTGCGCATCAGCGCGATCTCTGCGGGGCTGCGGCTGACGCAGAGATACGGCTTCTTCTCCAGCCCGATGCCGTGCTCGGCCGAGACCGAACCGTTGCAGGCCGCCAGCGGCCGATACACCAGCGCTTCGATCTTCGGGCGGAGCGCGAGATAGTCCATCGGCTTGACCTGCACCACGACATGCAGATTGCCGTCGCCGAGATGGCCGAAGATCCAGAGCCTGTGCTCGCCGATCTCGCTGGCGAGCGTCGTGCGCAGGGTGTCGGCGTAGCCTTCCATCGCCGCGATCGGCAGCGAGATGTCGAACACCACCGGCATCCCGCCCTGCAGCACCTGACCGACGTCGTCCCGCAACGCCCAGAACGCCCGGCAATCCTGTTCGGATTGCGCGATCGCGGCGTTCGCGACCAGTCCCGCCTCATGCGCGGCCTCCATCGCCGCGTTGAAGCGCCTCGTATCAAGCTCCTGATCGGCGCCCTGGCTTTCGACCAGCACGTAGTAGGCATGATCCTGCGAGATCGGCGGTCGGCCTTTCGCCGGCGCCGTCGTCACCAGCCGGTAGAACGACTGCCACATCACCTCGAACGCCGACAGCGTGCCGCCGAGCGAACGGTCGATGTGCTTCAGAAATTTCGCGACCGCGTCGAAGCTGTCGAACCCAACCAACGCCATGTTGGTGGCAAGCGGCTTTTCCCGCAGCCTCAGCACCAGCCGCGTGATCACGCCGAGGGTGCCTTCCGAGCCGACGAACAGCTGCTTGAGATCGTAACCGGCATTGTTCTTGATCAGGGTGTTCAGCGACGACAGCACGGTGCCGTCGGCGAGCACGACTTCGAGGCCGAGGATCATGTCGCGGGTCATGCCATAGCGGATCACGCGATTGCCGCCCGCATTGGTCGCGGCGTTGCCGCCGAGCGTCGCGCTGCCCCGCGCGCCGAGATCGAGCGGAAACGCCAGATCGTGCCTGTCGACTTCCTCCTGCAACGTCTGCAGCACCACGCCCGCCTGCACCGTCGCGGTGCGCTGCTGCGGATCGATGTCCTCGATCGCGCGCATCCTTTCCAGGGACAGGATCACCTCGCCCGGATCGGCATCCGCGCCGTGCACGAGACCGGTCAGCCCGCCATGGGTAACGACTGATACGCCGTTGGCGTGGCACCAGCGCAGGATATCGGAGACCTGCTGCGTCGAGCTTGGCCGGACCAATGCGCCGGCTTTCAGCGTGTCGAACCGATAAGTGCCGGCCGAGCGTTTGCCGAGTTCGGCGGCGTCGAGCACGCCGCCGTCGCCGACGATGGTTCGAAGTGCAGTGACGAGATCAATGGACATTGCGGTCGCCTCAAATCAGCGCTTCGATCAGGCGCGGGCCGCGCTGGCTCATCGCCGAGGCGTATTGCGCGGCGAACTCCTCCGCCGTGGTGGCGCGGCTCGCCTCGACCCCGAGGCCTTCGGCGATCTTCATCCAGTTCATTTCCGGATTGTGCAGGTCGAGCATCGACAGCGCTTTCGATCCCGCACCCGACGCGCCGACGCGCTGCAATTCGACATTGAGAATGGCGTAGGACCGGTTTGCGTAGATCACGACGGTGATGTCGAGCTGCTCTCGCGCCATCGTCCACAGCGCCTGCATCGTATAGGCCGCGCCGCCGTCGCCATGCGGACACACCACTTTGCGGTCGGGTGCGGCGATCGCCGCGCCGATCGCCAGCGGCAGCCCCTGCCCGATCGAACCGCCGGTGAGCGGCAGATGCGTATGCGGCCGCGCCCGCGGCACGATCATCTGAAACGGCAGGCCCGACGTCGCTGCTTCCTCGGCGTAGATCGCGTGGTCGGGCGTATGATGCGCGATCACCTGCGCGACGCCGAGCGAATTCAGCTTGCCCTTGGGCAGATCTGGCAAAGCGAGTTGCGTGCGCGTCTTGGGCTCCGCCGGCGCATCAAGCGCGGCGGCGAGGTCATGCAGCGCCTGCGCGCCGTCCTCGTGCGGCTGCGCCAGATACTCGAACTGACAGCCGTCGGGCGCGCCCCAGCTCGGCTTGCCCGGATAGGCGAAGAACGACACCGGCGGTTTGGCGCCGACCAGCACAAATTGCTCAACGTCTTTCAGGAACGCAGTGATCTGTTCCGAGAAATACGGGATGCGCTCGAGCGGCACGCGGCCGGCGCCGAGTTCGGTTTGCGGCGCGAAGGTGTCGCACATCAGCCGGGCGCCGCATTTCGCCTGGATCCGCCCTGCCGCTTCAAGTCCCGCGCCCAGCAACGCATTGCCGCGTAGCAACAGCGCCGACTTCTTGCCGTTCGACAGCAGCTTCGCGACGGCCTCGATCGTATCAGCGTGCACGCGCGCCGGCCCATCATCGACGAGCGGCTGCGCGGCGCGCGCCGCGGCGTTCCAGGCAACGTCGGCGGGCATGATCAGTGTTGCGATTGCGCCCGGCGCAGCTTTCGCCGCCTGCACCGCGCGCGCAACGTCGCTGGCGACCGCACCTGCACTCTTCGACTCGACGATCCAGTTCGAAACCGGACGAGCAAAGCCGACGATGTCGGAGGTCAGCGGTGCGTCGTATTGCAGATGATGCGCGGCGTGGTCGCCGACGATGTTGACGATCGGCGTCGCGGCGCGGCGGGCGTTGTGCAGATTAGCGAGGCCGTTGGCGAGACCGGGTCCGAGATGCAGCAGGGTCACCGCCGGCTTGCCGGCGATCCGACCGTAGCCATCGGCGGCGCCGGTCACGACGCCTTCGAACAGGCACAGCACCGGCCGCATCCCGCTGACCGTGTCCAGGGCCGCGACGAAATGCATCTCGGAGGTGCCGGGATTGGCGAAGCAGACTTCGACGCCGCAATTGACCAGCGTCTGCACAACCGACTGTGCACCGTTGATGGTGTCGCCCACTGAACCGTCTCCCTGTCCCTGTCGCATTTTGTGTGTTTGATTGCACACATGTTGTCAGCGCGGACCAGCAATGACAACTGCGACGATACGACAAGGCTCACCGCGCGAGCGGTACGCGCTTACGGAAACAACGGATGGACGGCGACGCCGGTCACGGCGGCAATTGCGCCGCCGCAATACTCACGCCGGCGCGTTCGACTTCACCAGCTTGTAGACCACCGAATCCATCAGCGCCTGGAACGAGGCGTCGATGATATTCGGCGATACGCCGATCGTGGTCCAGCGCTCGCCGAGTTCGTCCTCGCTCTCGATCAGCACGCGCGTCACCGCTTCAGTGCCGCCATTGAGGATACGGACGCGATAGTCGATCAGCTTCAGGTTCTCGATGTACTTCTGATACTTGCCGAGATCCTTGCGCAAGGCGACGTCGAGCGCATTGACCGGGCCGTTGCCTTCCGCGGCCGAGATCAGCGTCTCGCCATCGACCTCGACCTTGACCACCGCCATCGCCACGGTGACGCGTTCGCCGTGCGAGTTGTAGCGCTGCTCGACATTGACGTCGAACTGCTCGACGCGGAAGAATTCCGGCACCTTGCCGAGCGTGCCGCGCGCCAGGAGATCGAACGAAGCGTTGGCGGATTCGTAGGCGTATCCGGCCGCCTCGCGCTCCTTCATCTTCTCGATCAGGCGGCCGAGCTTCGGATCGTTGCGGTCGAACTCGATCGTAGTACGCGACAATTCCGCCACCACGTTGGAGCGGCCGGCCTGATCCGATACCAGCACCTTGCGATGATTGCCGACCGATTCCGGCGTGACGTGCTCGTAGGTGTGCGGGTCCTTCATCACCGCCGAGGCATGAATCCCCGTTTTCGTGACAAAGGCGCTGCCGCCGACATAGGGCGCGTGCGGATTGGGTGCGCGGTCGAGAATATTGTCGAGCGCGCGCGACACCTGCACCAGCGTCGCCAGCTTGTCGTCGGACACGCCGATCTCGAATCTGTCGGCGAATTCCTTCTTCAGCTTCAGCGTCGGGATCATCGACACCAGATTGGCGTTACCACAACGCTCGCCGAGCCCGTTCAGCGTGCCCTGGATCTGTCGTGCGCCGGCGCGCACCGCGGCGAACGACACGGCCACGGCCTGTTCGGTGTCGTTGTGGGCGTGGATGCCGACATGGCTGCCCGGGATATGCTTCACCACCTCGCCGACGATCGCCTCGACTTCGTCGGGCATGGTGCCGCCATTGGTATCGCACAACACCACCCAGCGAGCGCCGGACTCATAGGCCGCCTTGGCGCAGTCCAGCGCGAACGCCGGGTTCTCCTTGTAGCCATCGAAGAAGTGCTCGCAATCGACCAGAACTTCGCGGCTTCTGTCCTTGGCGATCGCGACGCTGTCACGGATCGAGGCGATGTTCTCTTCGTTGGTGGTTTCGAGCGCGACGCGGACCTGATACTCCGACGATTTTGCGACATAGCAGATCGCATCCGCCTTGGCGTCGAGCAGCAGCGCGACGCCGGGATCGTTCGAGGCCGAGCGGCCCGGCCGCCGCGTCATGCCGAACGCCGCGAAGGTCGCGCGCTCGAGCTTCTGCTCGGTGGCGAAGAACTCGGTGTCGAGTGGATTGGCGCCGGGATAGCCGCCTTCGACATAATCGATGCCGAGGTCGTCGAGCAGCCCCGCGATCAGCCGCTTGTCGTGCAGCGTGAAATCGACGCCGTTGGTCTGCGCGCCGTCGCGCAACGTGGTGTCGTAGAGATACAAACGTTCCCGACTCATTGATCCGCTCCCGGCGCCGCGACATCCGCGAACGTCTTTTTCATCGAGGTGTTGGCGAGCCATTCGCCGTTGATCGTGACGGTGTTGCGCCGGGTCGCGGCATAGCCGCGCCGCGCGAAGAAATCGGCCGCATTGTCGCTGGCGTCGACGGTGAGCGCAGGAACGCCCCGCGCACCCGCGAGCTTTTCCAGCGCGTCGATCAGCGTCGCGGCGACGCCCTGTCCGACGAAATCCGGATGCACGTAAAGCATGTCGATGTGATCGGCACCCTGCAGCGACGCAAAACCCACCGGCGCGCCACCGAGCGTCGCGATCAGCGTGAGCTGCGAGGCGAGTTTTGCACCGAACGTCTCATCGTCATCGACCGCCGACGCCCAGGCTTCCTGCTGGGCCTCACTGTAGTCGTCGGCCGTGAGTTGCTCGATCGCCGCGACGAAGATCGCCGCGACGATCTCGGAGTCCTCGGGCAGATACGGCCGCAGCGCCGGTTTGGAATTCGCGTTCATCAGTCACCAGAAATTATACAGCTTCAACACCAGCGCCGTCGCGCCGGCGAGCAGCGCGATCTTGATGGCGATGTAGTACAGCCAATGCTTCGGGAACGGCGTGTCGGGGCGATGCGAGGGTTGTGGGTCGGTCATTGGATGAACTCCGGTTGGGCTATCTCGGCTTTGGCTCTTGCTACGCCAGACAGCCTCACGTTCGTCATTCCGGGATACGCCCCGCCAGGGGCGTAGACCCGGAATCCATACTCCCTGCAGGGGTTATGGATTCCGGGCTCGCGCTGCGCGCGCCCCGGAATGACGTCGGTGAGACGCAGTGCGGCCCCCCAAACACCACCGTCATGCGCGGGCTCGACCCGCGCATCCATCGAAAGAGAAAGCGCCGCGCTTCTGAGTTGATGGATTGCCGGTTCAAGCCCGGCAATGACGACCGAGGGGGCGCCGCTCATCGGGCGATCTCCCAGGTCGTCACCGGCTTGCCGTCTGAATCCTTGCCGTCCTTGATCGCGATGCCCATCGCGGCGAGTTCATCGCGGATGCGATCGGACTCCTTGAAGTCTTTTCGCGCGCGGGCGGCGGTGCGGGCTTCTATGAGTGGTTCGACCTCGTGACGGCTTGGTCCATCCCCAACGTCGTACCCGTAGCCGTAGATATCGTCGGTTCTTTCACCATTCCATATGCCCATAAACTTCATCGCTCGATGAAGCTTTTCAGCCGACTCTGGACTGTTTCTCGCTTCCTTATTGAGGCCGTGCATAACAGCAATCACCCCCGGCGTGTTGAGGTCGTCCTCAAGCACGGAGAGCAATTCATCGGGAGGTTCAAGGCTTTGAGGTTCCGTGCCGTAGGCCGTATCGATCCAATCTCTAAGAGACTTCCGAGCTTCTACAAGCCGCTCGATCGTCCAATCGATCGGTTGCCGGTAGTGAGCTGTCAGCATCGATAGGCGGAGTACATAGCCATGCCACTTATTCGAACCAAACGAACGCTGTCGTAGCAACTGATCAATTGTAAAGAAATTCCCCAGGCTCTTCGACATCTTCTCGCCTTCGACCTGCAGGAAGCCGTTGTGCATCCAGGTCTGGGCCATGCGCTCGGTGTGGAAGGCGCAGCACGACTGCGCGACCTCGTTCTCGTGATGCGGAAACACCAGGTCGATGCCGCCGCCATGGATGTCGAAGGTTTCGCCGAGATGCTTCCACGACATCGCGGAGCATTCGATGTGCCAGCCGGGCCGACCCTGCGTCGCGATACCGGCCGGCGACTGCCAGGACGGCTCGCCGGGCTTCGACGGCTTCCACAGCACGAAGTCGGTGGCGTCGCGCTTGTAGGGCGCAACGTCGACGCGGGCGCCGGCGATCATTTCGTCGAGCGAGCGATTGGCGAGCGCGCCGTAGCGCGGCAACACGCTATTGGCGGCGTTCATCGCGCCGGGCGAAAACAGCACGTGATCATCGGCGACATAAGCGAAGCCGCCTTCGACAAGCCGGTCGATGATCGTCCGCATCTCGCCGATATGCTCGGTCGCGCGCGGCTGGACGGTCGGCCGCAGGCAGCCCAGCGCATCGACGTCGTCGTGGAATTGCCGCTCGGTCTGCTCGGTGACCTTACGGATCGACTCGTTCAGCGGCAGGCCGGGATAGTCACGCGCGGCGCGGTCGTTGATCTTGTCGTCGACGTCGGTGATGTTGCGGACGTATTTGACGTGGTTCTCGCCGTAGAGATGCCGGAGCAGCCGGAACAACACGTCGAACACGATCACCGGCCGCGCATTGCCGATATGGGCGAAGTCGTAGACCGTCGGGCCGCAGACATACATCCGCACACGCGAGGGATCGAGCGGCGCGAAGTCGCGCTTCTCCTTGGTCAGCGTATCGTAGAGGCGCAATGCCATGGATTCCCGTCCCCTGCGGCCGGGCGTCCAGTGATCTCATGAGAGAAAAGACGGCCTCAGCCAGCGTTGAGCTAGCTCGTAATCTCGCGGCAAATGCCACAAATCGAGAAAAGACCGTTCATTGGCGCACCATGGCCAGCCACTCGGATGGCGTCAAGCCCGTCGAATGCCCTAAGCAACCTTCCCGACCGATTTCCGCCATGATCCGCGCCTAGGCCCCGCGCATCGGGCTCCCCCCATGGTTAACGATTCTTTACCGATTCACGACTAATGATTCGGGGGTCGACGCCCCTGTTCACCGGTGTCCCATGAAACTGATTTCCGCCTTTCTTGCCTGCGCGGCGCTGCTGTCCGCGTCCGCCGCATTGGCCGACAGCCGTGTCTTCATCATCGCCAATCAGCCGGACGGCTACGGCATCGATCGGTGCCTGGCCAAAAGCGAACGCTGCGGCGCTCATGCCGCCCTGGCCTATTGCAAGGCCCACGATTTCATCCAGGCAACTGAGTACCGGCGGGTCGATCCCGACGAGGTGACCGGCGCGGTGCCGAAAACCGTCGGCGCCGCCTGCGGCCGTGGCGGCTGCGACGAATACGTCGCCATCACCTGCCAGCGCTAGCAGCCTGAAATCGCCTGTGGCTCCGCCACACAGACGCCCCGGAAACGACGTGACGATGCCGCGAGAAGCCGTTAAGACGTGGATTACCGTCGCGGTTTCAACGGATTGCCCGACGGAATCGATCGTGCGGGTTTGCTGAGACGATTCGGCGGACGCCGATAAAAGATCCGCTCGGAATTCCTGAATGCCGGACATGTTCGAGACCGCGAGTTGCTTCCGCCGCCGGTTTGTGGCTGGCGCTGTGCTGTTCGCCGCTGTGCTTTTGGACATGGCGACGCTTGGCTCCGGCGCGAGCGCGCAGCAGGGCTATCCGCCTCCGGGCGGCGCGCCGCAAGCCGCGGTCAATCCGGTCTGCCCGCGGCTCGAGGCACAGCTCGCCTCGATCGACCGCGGCGGCGCCGACCCGGCGCGCGCCGAGCAGATCCGGCGCTACGAGGATTCCGTGAACCGCCAGCAGGCCGAGCTCGATCGGGTCACGATGCAGGCGAAGCGGATGGGCTGCGACAGCTCCGGCTTCTTCTCGCTGTTCAACGGCCAGTCGGCGCAATGCGGCCCGGTCAATAATCAGATCCAGCAGATGCGCGGCAATCTCGACCAGATGACCTCCGGCCTCGAGCGGCTACGCGGCGGCGGCCCTGGCGGCGGCGAGCGCGACAACCAGCGCAGGTCGGTGCTGATGGCGCTGGCGCAGAACAATTGCGGCCCGCAATATGCCGCGGCGGCGCAAGGCGGCGGCGGTTTTCTCGATAATCTGTTCCGCGGCAACCCTCAGGGCGCTCCCGGCGCGCTGCCCGATTTCAACACCGACTCCGGCACCTTCCGCACGGTCTGCGTCCGCACCTGCGACGGTTTCTACTTCCCGATCTCCTTCGCCACCGTGCCGGCACGCTTCGCCGATGACGAGAAGACCTGCAAGAACCTGTGCCCGGCGTCCGAAGCGGCGCTTTACGCTCACCGCAATCCGGGCCAGGACATGAACCAGGCGGTATCGATCAACGGCCAGCCCTACACCTCGCTGCCGGCAGCATTCCGCTATCGTCAGGAGTTCAACCCGGCTTGCTCGTGCAAGGCGGCGAATCAGAGCTGGGCGGACGCGCTGAAGGGCGTCGACGATACCTCTGCACGCGAACACGGCGACATCATCGTCACTGAAGAGAGCGCGAAGCGGATGGCGCTGCCGCCAGCGCAACGGGCGGCAGCCCAGCGCAAGGGCACCACCGCAGCGCCTGCGCCCGCAACCGGCGACGCCAAGCCGCCGGCGACGACGGGGTCGTCCGATCCGAACACGATCCGCTCAGTCGGCCCGACCTTCCTGCCGAAGATGCAGTAATATCAGCGTCCTTCTATCGCGACCTGTTCCCGCAGACGTCATCCTGAGAGCCTGCATCCTGAGAGCCTGCCCCGGACTTGATCCGGGCTGCGAGCGCACGAGCCTCGAAGGATGACGCTTCTGCGCGACCGCGCTCGCCTGCGAGCGAGCTTCCTTGATGGTGGACTTCCGTGATATATACCATGGTAGCTATCGGCATGGAGACCGCCATGACATCCCGGACCGCAAAGATCTTCACGACCGGCCGCAGCCAGGCCGTCCGGCTGCCGGCAGAGTTTCGCTTCGAGGGCAGCGAAGTCTACGTGCGCCGCGATCCCAAAACCGGCGACGTGATCCTGTCCCGCAAGCCGGATTCCTGGGACGGCCTCCTGGAGCTGCACGTTCGCGATGAGGCGCCCGACGACTTCATGAGCCCCGCCGATCGAAGCCAGCCGTCGCAGTCCCGCGATCCGTTCGAAGGTTGGCAGGAATGACCGCCTGGATGCTCGATACCAACATCGCGAGCCACATCATCAAAGGCGACCGTCCGGAGATCATCAATCGGCTGGTGTCGCTCCCGATCGCCGACGTCGTCATCTCGTCCGTCACCGAAGGCGAACTGCTCTACGGTCTGGCCAAGCGCGGCTATCCGAAGGCTCTGTCCGAACGCGTCCGGCAATTCCTGCTCCGGGTCGACGTGCTGCCCTGGGATCATGACGTGACCCAAACCTACGCCGACCTGCGCGCAGCGTGCGAAGCGAAAGGCGTCACGCTTTCGCCACTCGACCTGATGATCGCCGCCCATGCCACAGCCACCGAAGCTACGCTGGTCACGCGAGACAAGGGGTTCGCCCGCGTGCCTCACGACGCGCTGAGGATCGAGGACTGGACGGAGGCGACGTGAGGATCGCCGGTCCGATCGGTCCGCCAGCCTCAACTAACCCCTACCGCTCGAACGCCTCACTCGACGCCCGATTGGCGCGCACCAGCAGCGCTTCGTCGGGCGCAGCCAAAGGCTCGGCCTTGTCGCGGAACCGGTTGGTGATCGGATAGCGGCGGTCGCGGCCGAAATTCTTGCGCGTCACCTTCACGCCGGGCGCGGCTTGGCGGCGCTTGTATTCGGCGATGTTCAAGAGCCGGTCGATCCTCACCACGGTGTCGCGGTCGAAGCCTTCGGCGACGATTGTCGCCAGCGGCTCCTCGCGCTCGACCAGCCTTTCCAGGATGGCGTCGAGCACCTCGTAGGGCGGCAGCGAATCCTGGTCGGTCTGGTTTTCACGCAGCTCCGCAGTCGGCGGCCGCACGATAATGCTCTCCGGAATCACCTCGCCGTCGGGGCCGAGCGCACCGTCCGGCTTCCAACGGTTGCGCAGGCTGGACAGCCGAAACACTTCCGTCTTGTAGATGTCCTTGATCGGATTGAAGCCGCCGTTCATGTCGCCATACAGCGTGGCGTAGCCGACCGACATTTCCGACTTGTTGCCGGTGGTCACCACCATCGCGCCGGTCTTGTTCGAGATCGCCATCAACAGCGTACCGCGGGTGCGCGCCTGCAGATTCTCTTCGGTGATATCTCGCTTGAGGCCGGCGAACGGCTTCGCCAGAATGTCCTCGAAGCCGTTGACCGCGGCGGCGATCGGCAGCACCTCGTAACCAAACCCCAGCGCACTCGCGAGCCCGTCCGCATCATCGAGCGAGATCTGCGCGGTGTAGCGAAACGGCAGCATCACGCCGCGCACCTTGTCGGCGCCGAGCGCATCGACCGCGATCGCCGCGCATAGCGCAGAGTCGATGCCGCCGGAAATCCCGAGCAGCACGCCCGGAAAGCCGTTCTTGCGGACGTAGTCGCGGAGGCCCAGCACGCAGGCGGCGTAGTCGCCCTCGTCGCCGTCGAGCGTCGGCGCCACCGGACCGTCACAGCGCCAGCCCGACGCCCCCTTCTGCCAATGCAGAGTGGTGATGGACTCGGCGAATGCCGGCAATTGCGCCGCGAGCGATCGGTCGGCATTGAGCACGAACGACGCGCCGTCGAACACCAGCTCATCCTGCCCGCCGACCTGGTTGAGATAGACCAGCGGCAGATCGCTCTCGGTCACCCGCGCGACCTGCACCGACAGCCGCAGATCGCTTTTGCCGCGCGCATAGGGCGAGCCGTTCGGCACGATCAGGATTTCGGCGCCGGTCTCGGCGAGACATTCGACGACGTTCTCGTAATCCTCGGACTCCTCGAGCCAGGTGTCCTCGCAGATCGGCACGCCGACGCGCACTCCGCGGATGGTCATCGGACCGGAGACGGGGCCACGTGAAAACACCCGCTTCTCGTCGAACACGCCGTAATTCGGCAGATTGACCTTGGTGCGGATCGCAGCGATCCGGCCGCCGTCGAGCAGCGCGCAGGCGTTATAGAGCTTGCCGCCGTCGAGCCATGGCGAGCCGATCAGCATCGCCGGTCCACCGTCGGCCGTCTCGCGCGCGAGGTCTTCGACCGCCGCGCGGCAGGCCGTCTGAAACGCCGGCTTCAATACCAGATCTTCCGGCGGATAGCCGGAAATGAACAATTCGGGAAAGACAACAAGCTCGGCGCCCTCGGCGGCTGCCTGGGCGCGCGCGGCGCGCGCCATCGCGGCGTTGCCGGCGATGTCGCCGACCGTCGGATTGAGCTGGGCGAGCGAGATCGTCAAACGGGCGGCTGTGTCAGTCATGTCCGAGATTTAGCCGCCCCCTGCCCGCTTCGCAATTGGCCGAGCTAAAACACACCCATGCGCTCGCCGAGCGCGAACAGCCAGAACACTCCGGCCATCGCCAGCGCGACGCCGACGGCGGCCGATCCCATGTCCTTGACCCGCCCGATCTGCGGATCATGCTCGGTGGTGAGGCGGTCGGCGAGCTTCTCGATCGCGGTGTTCAACAGCTCGACCACCAGCACCAGCACGACAACCGCGACCAGTTCCACGCGGCGCATCGTCGTGATCCCGATCAGCCAGGCGGCGGGAACGGCCAGCGCCAGCGCGATCAGCTCCTCGCGGATCGCCTGCTCGGAACGGATCGCGAAGGCGAGTCCGTTCCGCGAGTTGATCGTCGCCCGCCAGAACCGCAGCAACGGCCTCATCCTTCGAGATGCATCCGTCGGATACTCAGGATCAGCGAGTTCTCACAGTCCCGCGGCGACCGGCAGCGGGCTCACCTTGCCGTCGCGGCCCTGCTTCAGCAGATCCGCAATCAGGAACGCCATGTCGATCGACTGCTCGGCATTGAGCCGCGGATCGCAGGCGGTGTGATAGCGGTTGTTGAGGTCCTCGTCGGTGATCGCGCGCGCGCCGCCGATGCATTCGGTGACGTTCTGCCCGGTCATCTCCAGATGCACGCCGCCGGCATGGGTGCCCTCTGCGGCGTGGATCGTGAAGAACGAGCGAACTTCCGACAAAATGCGGTCGAACGGCCGGGTCTTGTAGCCCGAGGTCGAGGTGATGGTGTTGCCGTGCATCGGATCGCACGACCACACCACCTTGCGGCCCTCGCGCTGTACGGTGCGGATCATCGCCGGAAGGCTGTCGCCAATCTTGTCGGCGCCGAACCGGCCGATCAGCGTCAGCCGGCCCGCCTCGTTCTCGGGATTGAGCACGTCGATCAGCTTCAGCAGCTCATCGGTCTTCAGCGACGGACCGCATTTCAGGCCGATCGGATTCTTGATGCCGCGGAAATACTCGATATGGGCGTGATCGAGCTGACGGGTGCGATCGCCGATCCAGATCATGTGGCCGGAGGTCGCGTACCAGTCGCCGGTTGTCGAATCGATCCGGGTCATCGCCTGCTCGTAGCCGAGCAGCAGCGCTTCGTGGCTGGTGTAGAAATCGGTGGTGCCGAGCGCGCTGTCGACCGCGAAGGTCAGGCCGCAGGCGCGCATGAAATCGAGCGCGCCTGAGACCCGGTCGGCAAGATCGGCATAGGCCTTCGACTGCGGACTGTCGCTGACCGACTGCAGCATCCAGCGGTGAACGTTCTCCACGCTGGCGTAGCCGCCCTTGGCGAAGGCGCGCAGCAGGTTGAGCGTCGCGGCGGACTGGCGATAAGCCTCGAGCTGGCGGCGCGGATCAGGCCGGCGCGCGTCCTCGGTGAAGGCGATGTCGTTGACGATGTCGCCGCGGTAGCTCGGCAGTTCGACGCCGTCGCGCTTCTCGACTGGCGCCGAGCGCGGCTTGGCGAACTGACCGGCGATGCGGCCGACCTTCACCACGGGCGAGGCGCCCGCATAGGTCAGCACGATCGCCATCTGCAAGAAGACGCGGAACAGGTCGCGGATGTTGTTGGCGCCGTGCTCGGCAAAGCTCTCGGCGCAATCGCCGCCCTGAAGCAGGAAAGATTCGCCAGCCGCCACGCTCGCCAGCGCCTTCTTCAGGTTGCGCGCCTCACCTGCAAAAACCAGCGGCGGAAAGGTCGACAGCTGCGCCTCGACATCGCCCAACGCCTTCGCGTCCGGGTAATCCGGCATCTGCTGAACCGGCTTGCTGCGCCAGCTATCGGGTGTCCAACGTTCGGACATGAGACCAACTCCTGAGGACCTGCCGCTCCATATAGGCGTGCGCGGAGGCCGCGTTATACACAGGGTCTCCGCCAGCCGCTAGTTGCAAATCGGCGTCAGAATACAACCCGTTGCGGAGAAAGCTCAATTCGCTTTGTCGAAGCGGCCGGCAGCCGGTCCGCGCCGCCGAGCCCTGCCTTATTCGGCGGCGTCCCGGCCGTACCGCACGGTGGGCGTCCGCATCGTCACCAGCTCTTCGGCAGCGGTCGGATGCAGCGCCATGGTGGCGTCGAAATCGGCCTTGGTGGCCTTCATCTTCACGGCGATGGCGATCACCTGGACCAGTTCGCCGGCCTCCGGACCGACGATGTGGCAGCCCAGCACGCGATCACTGTCGCCGTCGACGATCAGCTTCATCAGGGTGCGGACCTTGCTACCCGACAGCGTCGCCTTCAACGGGCGGAAGTCGGCCTTGTAGATGTCGACGCGGGGGTAGAGCGCGCGAGCCTGCGACTCGGTCAATCCGACCGTGCCGACCTCCGGCTGCGAGAACACAGCGGTCGGGATATCGGTGTAGTCGACCTGCACCGGCCGTTTGCCGAACACCGTATCCGCGAAAGCGTGGCCTTCGCGGATCGCCACCGGGGTCAAATTCATGCGATGGGTCACATCGCCGATGGCATAGATATGCGGCACCGAAGTCTGACAGAACTCATTAACCGCGATGCCGCCATTGTCCGGATTCATCGCGAGGCCGGCTTTCTCCAAACCGAGATTGGCGACGTTGGGATGCCGCCCGATCGCGAACATCACCTGGTCGGAGGCGACGCTCGATCCACTCGACAGATGCGAGGTGAACTCATCGCCGAGCTTCTCGACTTTGGCGACCGTGCAACCGGTCAGGATCGTGATGCCCGCCCGCTCCATTTCGGTTCGGACATGGGTACGGACGTCCTCGTCGAAGCCGCGCAGGATATTGTCGCCGCGATACACCACGGTGACGTCACAGCCGAGGCCGGCGAAGATGCAAGCGAATTCCAGCGCGATGTAACCGCCGCCCTGGATTAGAATCCGCTTCGGCAGCACCGGCAGATGAAACACCTCGTTCGACGAGATGACATGCTCGATGCCCGGGATCATCTCGCCGTGATTAGGCGCGCCGCCGGTCGCGATCAGGACGTACTTCGCGCGAACGGTCTCGCCCGTTGATAAGCGCAGTGTGTGCGGATCTTCGAATACGGCGCGCGCCTTGACGATGCGAGCGCCGGACTTCTCGACATTGGCTGCGTAGATCGCCTCGAGTCGCGCGATCTCCTGATCCTTGTTGGCGATCAGCGTCTGCCAGTCGAAATGCGCCTCGGGGATTGTCCAGCCGAAGCCGGCGGCGTCGCGAATATCTTGATGGATGTGGGAGGCGTAGACCATCAGCTTCTTCGGCACGCAGCCGCGGATCACGCAGGTGCCGCCGAAGCGGTACTCTTCGGCGATCGTGACGCGGGCGCCATGGCCGGCGGCGATCCGGGCGGCGCGCACGCCGCCGGACCCACCACCGATGACGAACAGATCCGTATCGAATTCAGCCATGTTCGCCCCGTAGCCGTCGGCCTTGTCGTGGCCGTATCAGATCGCCTTGCCGCGCTTGCGCATCTCGGCGCGGAACTGGCCGTTGACCTCCTCGGAGAAGGTCTGCGCCCACTGGTTCATGTACTGCATGCTGGCGGCGATCGCCTTCGGCTCCTCGTTCAGCAGCTTCTGGCCGAGCGGCGTCTTGTAGAACGCCACCAAATCCTTCAGCTCCTGTTCGGTGAAGTCCTGGGCGTAGATCTTCGCCATGCCGTCGCCGATTTCCTTCTCACGTCCCGCCAGGTTCTTGGCGACGACCGAGGCGACTTCCTTGAGGTCCTGCTGATAGTTCAGATTGGTCTGCATCAAGGTGTCCATTGTGCGCTGGACGATGCCGGGCACGGCGTTGGCATAGATCGTGTTGGCGCGCTTCAGCTCCAGGATTTCCTTGGCCGCCGCAACCGCCGCCGGCGTCGGCGGTTTGGCCTGCGCCATCGCATGTCCCGCGGACAATGCGATTCCCAGTGCCAGCCCAGTGGCCAGCAAAGCGTTCGATAGAAGTTTCATTTCCAATTCTCCTGGATTTCGGCGCTACGCCCGTTCGACAGTTCGAATTCCTTCGGTCCCCGCGAGCACCACCGTGCTGGCGATCCCGATAAACAACCCATGCTCGACTACGCCCGGAATCTCGGACAACAACTTGGCCAGGCGAGGAGCATCCGGTATCCGCCCGAGATGGGCGTCGACGATCCAGTGGCCACCATCGGTGACAAAAGCATGGCCGGCCTCGCCATCGCGAAGCTTTAGTTGCCCTGCCGCCCCGACTTGCGTGAAGGCCTTTTCAATCGCGCGCCGGGTCGCCGCGAGTCCGAACGGGATCACCTCGACCGGAAGCGGAAACTTGCCGAGACAGTCGACCCATTTCGATTCATCGGCAATCACGATCATGCGATCGGATGCGGCCGCGACGATCTTCTCGCGCAACAGGGCGCCGCCGCCGCCCTTGATCAATTCGAGGCGGGTATCGACCTCGTCGGCGCCGTCCACCGTCAGGTCGAGCCGGTCGATTTCGTCGAGGGTGGTCAGCCGGATACCACAGCGCTCAGCGTCGGCGCGGGTCACCTCGGAGGTGGGCACGCCGATGACATCGAGTCCGCCGCGGACCTTTTCCCCCAGCAGTTCAACGAAATGCCTGGCGGTCGAGCCGGTGCCGAGGCCGAGCTTCATACCGCTGCGAACCTCTTCCAAAGCCCGCGCTGCGGCCTGTCTCTTCAAATCTTCCTTATCCATCGGAATACCTACCCCCGCTCCCCACCGACCGTCTCCGGCGCAGCGCGGGCATATCTAGCGACGTTTGCCGCATAACAACAGGGCGGAATCTGTCGACATCCCGGCCCGGGCCGGTTGCGGAAATCCGCCGGGAACGCTAGCCCTCTCGCATGAGCACATCCCGCACCGTTGTTTTCGACCTGGACGGCACGCTGATCGATACGGCGCCCGACCTGATCAACGCCCTGAACTACATCCTCGTCCGCGAAGGTATGCCCGCGGTCCCGTTTGCGTCTGCGCGCAATATGATCGGGCAAGGCGCGCGGCGATTGCTGGAGCGCGGCCTCGAGCTTGATGGCCGCGTCATCAGCCCGGACGACGTCAACCGGCTCGCCGTCGACTTCATCGACTATTACGCGGCCAACATCGCCGTCGAGTCGCGGCCGTTCGAGGGGCTCGAAGCCACGCTGGATGAGCTCGCTGGCCAAGGCTACCGTTTTGCGGTTTGCACCAACAAGCTGGAATGGCTGTCGAAGCTGCTGCTCGACCAACTCGGCCTAAGCTCGCGCTTCGCCGCGATCTGCGGCGCGGACACCTTCGGCGTCGCCAAGCCCGATCCAGCGATTCTGCGCGAGACCGTGGCCAAAGCCGGCGGCGATCTGTCGTCGGCGGTGATGGTCGGCGACGCCGGACCGGACGTCGGCGTGGCGCGGCGGGCCGGCATCCCGGTGATCGGCGTCGAGTTCGGCTACACCGAAGTTCCCATCGCGGAACTCAATCCGGACCTGTTGGTCGGCCATATGCGGGACCTCCCCGGCGCAGTCGCGCGCCTGCTGCCGCCGGCATGACGCACCTAGTTCTATAACGCTGACAAACCACGACAATTCGCGCACGCGCGATGTCGATCCAACCAATACTTAAGATTGTACCTGATCCGGTTGCAAGCCCCCGCCGAGGCTCATATGGTCTCCGCGGGACTGTGGCTGATGGCCGCACCAAGGGTGGTGTCATATGCGTCGTTTCGTTGTCATTGCCGCGACAGGCTTGAGCCTTGCCGGCTGTTCGTCGTTGTCGTTTGACGCCTTCAAATCGGCGCCGCCGACTGTCACGGTGCAGCTCGACTCGGTGCCGCCCGGCGCCGAGGCGCTCACGTCCGGTGGCCAGAGCTGCAAGACGCCCTGCTCGATCACCGCGCCGGCGGCCGACTTCAGCGTGACCTTCTCCCAGAACAAGTTCCAGCCTGCGACCGTGCCGGTGCAGGTCGTCGTGAACCCGGGCGATTTCACCACCTCCGCCACCGCGACGGCCACACCGAACCCGGTGGTGGCCGAACTGCAGCCGGCGACGCCGGTGCGCAAGCGCAAGCCGGTGGTCAAGCGCGTGAAGAAGCCGAAGCCGGCAGCCGCCGCAACCACTGCCCCCGAGGAATCGTCTCCGTTCCCTGCCCCGGCTGCAGCCGCGCCGGCACGCTGAGCCTTCCGCACTGCAGCAAGTCGCACGATTGTGTGCGGCGCTCATCATGCTTAGATAGTGGCGAGCGACATGCCGCCACGGCGGCGCTTGTAACAGGCCTCGCCGGATGAGCAGTGCAGTGATGACTCCACCGACCGTCGGCGCTTCGGCGATGACCGATCCGTTCGGCCGGACGATCAGCTATCTGCGGGTGTCCATCACCGACCGCTGCGACTTTCGCTGTGTCTACTGCATGTCGGAAGACATGACCTTCCTGCCCCGCGCCGATCTTCTGACGCTGGAGGAACTCGACCGGCTCTGCTCGGCCTTCATCGCCCGCGGCGTCCGCAAGCTTCGGCTGACGGGGGGGGAGCCACTGGTCCGGCGCAACATGATGTCACTGGTGCGCTCGCTGTCGCGCCATCTCGGCACCGGCGCGCTCGACGAACTCACCCTCACCACCAATGGCTCGCAGCTCGCCCGGTTCGCCGAAGAACTACGCGACTGCGGCGTCCGCCGCATTAACGTCTCGCTCGATACGCTCGATCCCGAAAAATTCCGCGCGATCACCCGCTGGGGCGACCTCGACCGGGTCTTGGCCGGAATCGAGGCGGCGCGCGACGCCGGCCTCGCCGTCAAGATCAACGCCGTGGCGCTGAAGAACATCAATGAGGACGAGATTCCGTCACTCATGCAATGGGCCCACGGCCTCGGCATGGGACTGACGCTGATCGAGGTGATGCCGCTCGGCGAGATCGGCGAAGGCCGGATCGATCAATATGTTCCGCTGTCGCTGGTTCGCGCGAGGCTTTCGAACAACTACACCTTGACTGATTTGCCAGATAGCACCGGCGGCCCAGCCCGCTACGTCCGGGTCGATGAAACCGGCGGCAAGCTCGGCTTTATCACGCCCCTCACCCATAATTTCTGCGAATCATGCAACCGGGTGCGGATCACCTGCACCGGGACCTTGCACACCTGCCTCGGACAGGAGGATGCGTCCGACCTGCGCCGGCCGCTCCGCGCATCGCCGGACGACGATCTGCTCAACGCCGCGATTGATCGTGCGATCGGCCACAAGCCGAAGGGGCACGACTTCATCATCGACCGCAAGCACAACCGGCCCAGTGTCGGCCGTCATATGAGCGTCACCGGCGGCTGATGCAGCAGCGGCGTGCTGCCACATCAACCTTTCGACTTGTCACCAGATTGCCATTTTCCATTGACGGCGTCGCTATGCGCTGAGATGGTGCCATCGCTTCGCGCCCCCGGCTGTGAGAGCCTCTTCTCGCACGTCACGTAGACCGGGCGGAAACGGGAGGAGACCAGCGTTGCAGGCGTTGCTCGGACTGAGCCGGAAGATCGACGCGTTCAACACCCTGGTTGGGCGATGGTTGTCGTGGATGATCGTCCTGGCGGTGATCATATCTGCCGGCAACGCCGTTATCCGCAAGACATTCGACATGTCATCTAACTCATTGCTCGAGTTGCAATGGGTGCTGTTCAGCATCGTGTTTCTGCTGTGCTCGCCCTGGACGCTGCTCAGCAACGAACACATCCGCATCGACATCATCAATCACAGCCTCCCGCTGAAGTTGCGCGGGTGGATCGATATGATCGGCCACGTCTTCTTCCTGATGCCGTTCGCGATCGTCCTGCTGTGGTGGTCGATTCCGTTCTTCCTGGTGTCCCTGAGTCAGAACGAGCAGTCGTTCAGCGCCGGCGGCCTGCCACAATGGCCGGCGAAGTCGCTGATCATGATCGCCTGCTTGCTGCTGATCATTCAGGGCATCTCTGAGATCATCAAGCGCGCCGCGATGCTGGCGGGGGTGATACCCGACAGCAACGTGCTGCAGGGGGCGCAGCACGCCGCTGAACTCGAGGCCGAGCGGCTGGTGATGCATATCGGCGGCGACAAACTTTGAGAATAACAGTGGTCATTGCGTTGGGGAGCCGGTTCGTATGACCGCTATGTTTATTCACTACATGGCGCCGATCATGTTCGGCTCCCTGGTGATCTTCCTGCTGCTCGGCTATCCGGTCGCTTTCTCGCTCGCCGCCAACGGCCTGATGTTCGCGTTCATCGGCATCGAACTCGGGTTGTTCCGGCCCGATTTCATGCAGGCCCTGCCCGATCGCGTCTATGGCGTGATGAACAACGATACCCTGCTGGCGATTCCGTTCTTCACCTTTATGGGGCTTGTGCTTGAAAGATCCGGCATGGCCGAGGACCTGCTCGAAACCATCGGGCAGTTGTTCGGCTCGATCCGCGGCGGCATCGCCTATGCGGTGGTGTTCGTCGGCGCGCTGCTCGCGGCCACCACCGGCGTGGTCGCCGCATCGGTGATCTCGATGGGCCTGATCTCGCTGCCAATCATGCTGCGCTACGGCTACGACCGCCGCGTCGCCACCGGCGTGATCGCCGCATCGGGCACGCTGGCGCAGATCATCCCGCCGTCGCTGGTGCTGATCGTGATGGCCGACCAACTCGGCCGTTCGGTCGGCGACATGTACGAAGGCGCGTTCATTCCCGGCATCGTGCTGTCGCTGCTTTACGCCGGGTACATCTTCCTGGTGACGGTGTTCGCACCGAAGGCCGTGCCCGGTCTGCCGCTGGAAGCGCAGACCCTGCGCGAACACGGCACCCTGCAGAGCCCGATGATCCTGCCGCTCGCGGCGATCTCGGCAGCCGCCGCCTCCTATTTTTTCGCGGTGCATCTCGACGGATTCAGCTGGAGCATGCCGGCGTTCGACAAGGTCGGCCTGTCCACGCTGGTGATGCAGGGCTTCTGGTTCGTGATCCTGCTCGCGGTGCTGTTCCGGCCGTTCATCGGCCTGATCCGCACCATGACGACCTCGCTGTACCTGGTCGTGGTGTTGTCGACCACGATTGGCATCATCGCGATGCGCTACACCGAGGTGAAGAGCGGCGCGGACTACGTCGTGCTGACGATGTCGGTGACCGTCGGGCTGTCGTTCGTCATCGCCGTGATCAACCGGTTTCTCCGCCTGAAGCTGCTGTCCAAACTCGCCGAGCAGGTCGTGTTCGTGATGGTGCCGCCGCTCGGGCTGATCTTCCTGGTGCTCGGCACCATCTTCATCGGCGTAGCGACCCCGACCGAGGGCGGCGCGATGGGCGCCGCGGGCGCGGTGATTCTCGCGCTGATGAAGGGCCGGCTGACCTTCGACCTCACCCGCCAGGCCACCGAGGCGACCGCCAAGCTGTCGGCCTTCGTAGTGATGATCCTGGTCGGCGCCCGCGTGTTCTCGCTGACCTTTTACGGCGTCGACGGCCATCGCTGGGTCGAGGAACTACTGGTCGGCCTGCCCGGCGGGCAGCTCGGCTTCCTGATTTTCGTCAACGCTTTCGTGTTCGTGCTGGCGTTCTTCCTCGACTTCTTCGAACTGGCTTTCATCGTCATTCCCCTGCTTGGACCTGCTGCAGAGAAGCTCGGCATCGACCTGATCTGGTTCGGCGTCATCATGGCCGTGAACATGCAGACCTCGTTCATGCACCCGCCGTTCGGCTTCGCGCTGTTCTATCTGCGCTCGGTGGCACCGAAGGAATCCTATCTCGACAGGGTCACCGGAAAACGGATGGCGCCGGTCACCACCGGACAGATCTACTGGGGCGCCGTGCCGTTCGTGATCATCCAGCTGATCATGGTCGCCCTGGTGATCACGTTCCCGGCGATGGTGATGCACTACAAGGGCGTCGCCAGCACGGTCGATCCGTCCAAGGTGCAGATCGATATCCCGCAGATGGAGACCCCGCAGCTCGACTTCGGCCCACCGAAGTTCTGAGCACCCTGCTCGGCTGGCGGCGATAACGCCGCCGCCTTCCATCTCACCCCCTCAGCCAAATAAAAAACCCGGCCTTCTTTCGAAGGCCGGGTTTGTTGTTTCAGGCGTCGGATCAGCCGCGGGTGCGCGAGCGAATCATGAAGCTGTCGTAAGTGTATTCGGCGACCTGCCACCACAGATACTGGTCGGAGCGATAGGCCTGCATCGCGTCGATCGCCTTCTTGAAGTCGGCGTTCTTCGCCGAGATTTCGCCCCACAGCTCGTTGGTGGCCTTGAGGCAGGCATCGAGGATTTCGTTGGAGAACGGACGCAGCTGCGTGCCGCTCGCCACCAGTCGCTTCAACGCGGTCGGATTCTGCATATCATAGCGTGCCGCCATCCAGGTGTTGGTTGACTCGGCGGCGTTGGCCAAGATCGACTGATAGTTCTTCGGCAGCGCATTGAACTTTTCGAGGTTCGCGAAGGCATGCACGGTCGGGCCGCCTTCCCAGAAGCCCGGATAGTAATAGTACTTCGCGACCTTCTGGAAGCCGAGCTTCTCGTCGTCATAGGGGCCGACCCATTCGGCCGCGTCGATGGTGCCCTTTTCCAGCGCCGGATAGATGTCGCCGCCGGCGATCTGCTGCGGCACAACGCCGACCTTCTGAAGCACCTGACCGGCGATGCCGCCGATCCGCATCTTCAGGCCCGACATGTCTGCGACGGTCTTGATTTCCTTACGGAACCAACCGCCCATCTGGGTGCCGGTGTTGCCGCAGGGGAAGCCGACCACGCCGTGCTTCTTGTAGAATTCGTTGGCCAGTTCGTTGCCGCCGCCTTGATACAGCCACGAGTTCTGCTGCCGCGCGTTGAGACCGAACGGCACCGACGCGAACACCGCGAAGGTCGGATCCTTGCCGACATAGTAGTAGGAAACCGTGTGGCTCATCTCCACGGTGCCGTTCGACGTGGCGTCGAGCGCCTGCAGACCCGGAACCACTTCGCCGGCGGCGAACACCTGGATTTGGAATTTGTTGTCGGTCATCTCGGCGACCTGCTTCGCGAGATATTCCGCACCGCCATAGATCGTGTCGAGAGACTTCGGGAAGCTCGAGGTCAACCGCCACTTCACCTCGGGAGACGACTGAGCGATCGCCGGCGAGGCCACCGCCGCGACCGCGGCGCCGGTTGCTGATACTTTCAGAAAGTCACGACGTTTCATAAGGCATCTCCTTGTTGCCGGCGTTCCCGGATTCCTTGGCTTGCGTTTGACGGAAGAAGCGATCCGCACGAAGCCGCTTGGTGAAGCGTCTCTATCACGGATGGCTGGCGGCGGGAACGCCGCGGCGGGCATGAACGTGGAGATTAAACCAAAGTCGAAGGCGAATATTCTTTGCGGCTGCGCGCGGTCCTTTGCGGCACCGCGCGCAGCGCCCCTGCGTCAGATTGCTGCGGCGGTCTTCAGGCGATCACGGACCTGACCTGCGATAGCGCGATAGATCCCCGCATGCGGACCGTTCGGCTCGCTCTCCACCACCGGTCTGCCGGCGTCGGAGGCGGCGCGAATGTCGATGTGCAGCGGGACTTCGCCGAGGAACGGCACGCCCAGCCGCTCAGCCTCATGGCGGGCTCCGCCGTGGCCGAAGATATCGGACCGCGTACCGCATTCCGGACACAGGAAGTAGCTCATGTTCTCGATGATGCCGAGCACCGGCACATTGACCTTGGTGAACATCGCCAGCCCGCGCCGCGCGTCGATCAGCGCCAGATCCTGTGGCGTCGAGACGATCACCGCCCCTTTCAGCGGCACGTTCTGCGCCAATGTGAGCTGAGCGTCCCCGGTACCCGGCGGCATGTCGACCACGAGGACGTCGAGCTGCCCCCAATCGACGTCGCGTAGCATCTGGGTGATCGCGGACATCACCATCGGCCCTCGCCAGATCATCGGCGCTTCCTCTTCGACCAGGAAGCCGATCGACATGATCGACAGTCCGAAGCGCTTGATCGGGATCATCCGGCGGCTGTCGTCGAGCTGCGGCTTCTCCTGGATGCCGGTCAGTCGCGGCACCGACGGGCCGTAGATGTCCGCGTCCAGCAGCCCGACCCGCAGGCCGAGATCGCGCAGCCCGAGCGCCAGATTGAGCGAGGTGGTCGACTTGCCGACGCCGCCCTTGCCGGACGCCACCGCGATCACCGCGCGCACGCCGGGAATCTCCGCCTGCTTCGACATCGGCGACTGCGCGCCGCCGGCCGGCGCCGGCCGATGCGCCGCGGCCGGCGCGACGCCGGATCGTGGCGGCTGCGCCGCGCCAGGGCGGCGCTCGGCGGTCAACGCGGCGAGCGCGCTGGTGACGCCGGGAACCGCACGCACGGCCGCCTCGGCCGCGGCCCGCACGCTTTCCCAAGACCGCGCCTCGGCGGCATCGACATTGATCGAGAAATAGACCTTGCCGTCGGTTACCGCGATTTCAGACAGAACATCAGCTTGCGTGAGTGCCACGCCGCGCGGCGTCATCACCTTGGCCAGGCTGTCGCGAATCTGTTGTTGCGTCACGCTCAATGGACTTCTCCTCCGCCGATCCGCGCCAGACCGAACATATGGGGTGGTTGGGTTCAAGGACAGAATTCAACTCTCACCCGCCCTCGCCATCGTTACGGCTGGTCTTACAGCAGCGGATGATCTCGGCGAAACGGTCTTTTGCACTGCAAGAGATACGGCCCCAGCAATTCGATCGAAGACAATTGCCCCCGTCAGCCCCTTGCCCGTCGAGCCTCGCGGCCTATGCTGACTCACCTGCCGCGGGCCTGCATCAGGCTACGCTGACTGCCTCAACTCGATTCGGCCGGCATTCGATCGGGCCGCGCAATCTGAAGGGTACAGACATGGCCAAAGTCGCTTTCCTCGGTCTCGGCGTGATGGGTTTTCCGATGGCCGGACATCTCGTCAAAAAGGGAGGGCACGACGTCACCGTCTATAATCGTACCGCCGCAAAAGCAAAGAGCTGGGCCGATCAGTTTGGAGGCCGCACGGCGGCGACGCCGGCTGAAGCGGCCAAGGATCAGGACTTCGTGATGGCCTGCGTCGGCAACGACCACGACTTGCGGGCAGTGACCACAGGCGACGACGGCGCGTTCGCGGCGATGAAATCCGGCGCGATCTTCGTCGATCACACCACCGCGTCCGCCGAGGTCGCGCGCGAGCTGGATGCGGCCGCGACCAAGGCCGGCTTCGCCTTCATTGATGCGCCGGTGTCGGGCGGCCAGGCCGGCGCCGAGAACGGCGTCCTGACGGTGATGTGCGGCGGCAGCGACGGGGCCTATGCCAAGGCCGAGCCGGTGATCGCGTCCTATGCGCGGATGTGCAAGCTGCTCGGACCGGCCGGCTCCGGCCAGCTCACCAAGATGGTCAATCAGATCTGCATCGCCGGGCTGGTCCAGGGGCTGTCGGAAGGCATCCACTTCGCCAAGAAGGCGGGCCTCGACGTCAACGCCGTGATCGACACCATCTCCAAGGGCGCCGCGCAGTCCTGGCAGATGGAGAACCGGCACAAGACGATGAACGACGGCAAATACGATTTCGGCTTCGCGGTCGAATGGATGCGCAAGGACCTGTCGATCTGCCTGGCCGAGTCCCGCCGCAACGGCGCCAGCCTGCCGGTGACCGCGCTGGTGGATGCCTTCTACGCCGAAGTCGAAAAGATCGGCGGACGCCGTTGGGACACCTCCAGCCTGCTGGCACGGCTCGAACGCTGAGGCGCCGGGCTCACAATTGTCTGAGGATCGCGGTTTTCACGGCGCGGTAACCTCGATCATTAGCCAGTCGTTAACCGGAATATCTTTCCCTCTAAGGCTGCTCTTAAGGATTTGAAGCCAGATATAGGCTGATGTAACTGCGCGCGTTTTTGCGCTGGAATTGTGTTGGTTGATGAGTGAGTCCGCCGAAAAGCCCGAAGTGTTCCAGCTTCCGGCCGAGAGCCCGGTGGTCGCCCCGGCACGTAACCGGCGCGCTGCCGCGCAGCGCGTCCGCGAAGCTCGCGATCGGCTGACCTCGACCAGCGGCACCCGCCCGGCCTTCGATCACGAACTCGTCCGGCAATACGCGCAGACCCGGCTGTCGGCGTCCTTCGTCATCATGCTGCTGGTGGTCGTCACCGGCGCGCTGTTCGGAGTCTGGCTCGATCCGATCACTGCCGGCGCCTGGACCGTCGGGATGCTGTGCGTCCATGCCGTGGTGATCCGCAACTGCAACCGCTTCCTGCAGGAACCGGCCTCGCCGCCCCGCACTCGCGGCTGGCGGCGGCGCTTCGTAGCGCTCGATCTGCTGTATGGCCTCGCCTGGACCACGATCCTGGTGCACCCTCTCGGGCTCACTGTCGTCTCCAACACGCTGCTGATGTTCTTGATGCTGCTGGTGGTCGCGGTCTCCAGCATGCTGGCCGCGAGCCTGCCGATCGCGGCGCTGGCGACGACGGTGCCGGTGACCTGCGCGATCGCGTTGAACTTCATCCTCGGCGGCACCTTCGACAGCTACGTGCTGGCGGCGCTCACGGTCGCGGCCGAGGGCTATTTCGCCCTGCTCGCCCATCGCCTGCACTCGACGACGCTGGCGACCCTGGAAGCGCGCGCCGAAAAGGACGCGCTGATCGGCGAACTCGAACAGGCCAAGGCGATTTCGGACGAGGCGCGGCACCGCGCCGAAGCCGCGAACGTCGCCAAGTCGCGGTTCCTCGCGCAGATGAGTCACGAACTGCGCACGCCGCTCAACGCCATTCTCGGCTTTTCCGAAGTGATGAAGAGCGAAATTTTCGGCGCGCACGCCGTGCCGGTCTACAAGGACTACTCGGCGGACATCCACAATTCCGGCGTCCACCTGCTCAACCTGATCAACGAAATTCTCGACCTGTCGCGGATCGAGGCAGGCCGCTACGAGCTCAACGAGGAAGCGATCTCACTTGTCCATGTCGTGAGCGACTGTCACCACCTGCTGAAGCTGCGCGCCTCCAGCCGCGGCATCACCATCCACGAAGTTTTCGAACAAGGCATGCCGCGGATCTGGGGCGACGAGCGCGCCGTGCGTCAGGTCGTGCTCAATCTGCTGTCGAACGCGATCAAGTTTACGCCGCAGGGCGGCGAGATCTGGCTCAAGGTCGGCTGGACCGCGTCGGGCGGTCAATATCTCAGCGTCAAGGACACCGGCTCGGGCATCCCCGAGGAGGAAATCCCGATCGTGCTGGCCTCGTTTGGGCAAGGCTCCAACTCGATCAAATCTGCCGAACAGGGAGCCGGCCTGGGACTGCCGATCGCCAAGAGCTTGGTGGACATGCACGGCGGCACCTTCACGCTGAAGTCGAAATTGCGGATCGGCACCGAAGTGATCGTGACCTTCCCGCCAGAGCGTGTGATGTCGGCGCTGGCGCCGATGGCGGACGAAGCGCCGCTGCAGCCGAGCCTCGTCGAGACCGACGAGCGCAGCCGTGTTCGCGGCAAGCCGATCATGAACGCCGGCACCGGGCTGTAGCGATGGGGACTTGCGGGAATCGTCCAATGTCCGTCACGATCCAGTATGAGCATCGAGACGCCCTGCATCGCGGTCTGCCTGATCGATCCGCACACCGACTTGTGCTTCGGCTGCGGTCGCACCATGCCGGAGATCGCACGCTGGCATCGGCTCGCGCCAGACGAGCGGCTCGCGATCATGGCGACGCTGCCCGGTCGAATGGCCGAGGCCGGCCTGAAACCACCCAAGCCGCGCATGGATCGCACACCCTGACAGGTGTTCCGTGAGCCGGATCCTGCTCGTGCTCGTGGTGTTGCTCGGGACAGCGGGCGCGGTGGTTGCCTATGGCGATCCGAAGCGCATCTCGGACGCGGGCGATGCGATGTCGACCATGCTGCGCAATCGTGTCGCCGCGGCGACCGCCGCCACCGGCCATCGCCGCGTCGTGCAGATTCCGCGCGGCACCGGCGGTGAGTTTGCCCTGCGCGCGAAGGTCAACGGCGTCAGCGCCCCAATGGTGATCGATACCGGCGCGACCTCGGTCGTCCTCACTTATGAGACCGCAAAGGCGGCCGGGCTGCCGCTCGAGATTCTCGATTTCAACGTCGATGTGGAAACCGCGGGGGGGCGCACCCGCGCCGCCAGGCTGTCGCTCGACAGCATCGCGATCGGCAGACTGGTGGAACGCTCGGTGCCGGCGCTGGTGGTGCCGCGCGGCCAGATGAAGACCAATCTGCTCGGCATGAGCTTCCTCGACAGGCTGGAGAGCTGGGAAGTGCGCGCCGATCAGTTGCGGATGCAAGGCTATCCGTGACGAAGCTATCCGTGAGGTAGCTACCGACGGCGAGGCTATCCGTGCCCCGGCAGGATCACGCCGCCTCGGACGTCCTCTCTCCGACCGCGACCATCGCCTTTGCCAACACGCTGACGTCGGCGTCCGGCTTCACCCCGAATTCGGACAGATAGCGCCGGAAAGCCCGCGCGCCGGGCACGCCCTGATACGCGCCGATGAGATGCCGAGTGATCGCATGCAGCCGCACGCCCTGCGCGAGCTGATCCTCGATATACGGCATCAACGCTTCGAGCGCGTCTTTCATCGTGGCGTGGGGCGCAGCTTCGCCGAACAGCTCGGGATCGACGTCGAGCAGCCGCCAAGGCTCCTGATAGGCGGCGCGTCCAAGCATCACGCCGTCGACATAAGCGAGATGTTGCTTCGCCTGCGCGATGCTGGTGATACCGCCATTGATGATGATCGGAACCGCGGGCATCGCCCGCTTCAGCCGATACACCCGGTCGTAATCGAGCGGCGGGATGTCGCGGTTCTCTTTCGGCGACAGGCCATTGAGCCAGGCCTTGCGGGCATGGACGATCAGCGCATCGACGCCGGCCGCGACGACGCTTTGCGCCAGATTGTCGAGCGCCGTCTCCGGATCCTGATCGTCGATGCCGATCCGGCATTTGACCGTCACCGGAATCGTCACCGCTTGTTTCATTGCGGCGACGCAGTCCGCGACCAGCATCGGCTCCGCCATCAAGCAGGCGCCGAACCGGCCTTCCTTCACCCGATCGGACGGACAGCCGACATTGAGATTGATCTCGTCATAGCCAAAGTCTTCGCCGATCGTCGCGGCGGTCGCGAGGTCGGCCGGATTGGAACCGCCGAGTTGCAGCGCCACCGGATGTTCAGATGCGTCGAACCCGAGCAGCCGCTGCCGGTCGCCACGGATCACCGCGCCGCAGGTCAGCATCTCGGTGTAGAGCCGGCCGCGTCTGGTCAGCAGACGATGGAATACGCGGCAGCGCGTATCCGTCCATTCCATCATCGGCGCAGTGCAGAATTTCCACTTATCGACCAATGACTTCGTCCGCGGATCGGTGACACCAGATTTGATCGTGGCAGCGATACATGAAGCAGGAGATTATTTCCAGTTACATCATGGGCTTGGGCTCGCCCCAGGATGGCCCGTATGAACTGGCGCCGCTGCGGCGGTCGGCTGGATATCGCTCACGCAGGCGCGCGTAGCGCGCCATCGCTGACCGGATTCTCCGTATCGAGCCGCCTTCCCCGCTTATCGCGGTCCGCACGGATCACGATCTCCTTAAGCTCACCGTTGGAAACAACAACCACCACGAACACCAATCTGCCGCCGGCGTGGTGAAGCCCTGCACTGATCGCATTGCCAGGGCCGTATTTCTCGGCAATCGCAATCGCTTCGGAAAGAGCCATCCTCGATCGCTTGAAGTCGTCGATATTCCTCCGGTCTTCGCCGTGCAGGTCGGACGTCGACATCACCATCGCGGACCGAACGATCTGTCGTGTCGTGGCGTCGACCACGGTGTTCCAGATCCTGTCGCCGCGATAGGATTTGACGTCGAACGATGGCGCGGCGCCGTCGCCGTTGAAGCTGAGATCATAGACCCTGAATCCGATCAGGTTCTTTTCCACGATCCGGACAATGTCCGCGCCGGATCCGACGATCGGTCCGGCTTGTTCCTGGTTGGACGTCCCGGCCGGATCTTCAATTGCATCCGGAAGCTCAAGCGCGGAATGCACAACGGACGCCTGACCGAGCAACAGCAACGCCGTCGTCAGCGCTGTGAGAGCCATACGCACAGACATACCCGCCTCAATTCACTGGTCGATGAGTCATTGGTCCATGATGCGGCGGCCTGCCGCCGCATCGCCAGCGTTGGTTCAGTTCGCGCCGGCCAAACGCCGGACTGGCGCCGTGTCGGCGACGGGCGCCACCGCCGGACCAAGCGGGGGAGGCGATTTCGACCACGCATGGCCCGACCTCGCCCTGTCGTAGCCGTATTGAAACAACGCGCGCATGTAAGCGGTGTCGAATCCGGCTGGGGACGGTGGCCGCTCGGTTTCGATGTAGGTCAGGTTGAAACCGTATTTGTTGCGGCGGGCAAAATCATAGGTGGTGTAGAGGATCGAGCGGGTCTGCGCCTTGATCAGCGTCGACGACGACCGCGCCGCGATCTCGAGCGTCCGGTTCTGAACCACCTGGAATTCCGGTTCGATCTTGTTGTTCATGAGGATGTAGAGCTGCAGGTCCAACGATTTGCCCCATGACGCGTTGCGCAGCAAATAGGCCTCGGGCAGCGTCAGGACCGGCGCGGTCACACCGCCGTCGACATGCATCTCCTGAAACCGGACGCCAGCGGCTTGCGCATTCACCAGCATCGGCGGAAACACCGCCGGCAGACTCGCTGATGCGGCCACCACGTCTCTGAAAAGGTTGAGGCCTTCCATCGTGTGCAGCGAAGCGATCCGCCCCAGATTCCAGATCACCGCACGCTGGGAATCCAGATTGGTCGTCACAACGAACAACAATCGCCCTTTGGCGTGCTCGGCGGCCACTGCCGCCACGAAATCCGCGTCGATGTACTGAGCAACCAGTTCGCGCAACCGGGTGTTGCCGAACAAACCCGACCCGAAGATCGCATTGAACGGGTTCAGCGAGTCGAGCAGGCTCTCGGCGATGCCGCTGGTGTAGAACTCGCGCAAGGTCGGGTCGTATTGCGGACCGAGAAACGCAAAGGGCGCGATCAGGGCGCCGGTGCTGACCCCCGAGACGATCGAGAACGAGGGACGCGTGCCCGTCTCCGTCCATCCGTTGAGCACGCCCGCGCCATAGGCGCCGTCGGCGCCGCCACCCGACAGCGCCAGATAGGTGCGCGGCCCTGCGATCAATTTGTCGTCCCGGAACGCCGCCGCCGGCTCGTCGGCATAGCGCCGCAGGTTTGTAAGATCGAGAACCCGTGCATCGGCCGCCTCCGCGGCGGTGTACGGCACGCGCGGTTGCGATGCACACCCGGCCAGCAGCCCGCTCAGCGCGATGACGAGAGGGACGACAAGCGACCGTTGAATGTTACGCATGACCATACCCACACAATCGGAGAAAAGACTTAAGGATTTGACGAGGCAGCGCGATGCCGGGCAGCCCTCGGATCGGCGGATTGAGGAGGCGACTGCGTCGACCGGGGAACACGTTCGAGGTAATCCTGATGGATGGCCTGAATGGTCTTGCGGTCATCGAATTTGACCCTCCAACTGCTCGGAGAGCCCTGGCCCACAATCAGCCCTTCCCGATCGCCGTATTTGGGATGGCGGGCTCGTCCGAGCGCGCTCATCCGAACACGGGCGCCGCGACACAGCGACGGCAGCGAGGAGTCCAAGTCTTTACGTGTCATGCAGGCGCGCCTTCTTCGGGCATCTTGATACGGAACCACGCAACGTAGAGCGCGGGCAGGAACAGCAGCGTCAGAACCGTTCCGACGATGATGCCACCCATCATCGCGTAGGCCATCGGCCCCCAGAACACCTCGCGCGCGATCGGGATCAGCGCCAGGCTGGCCGCGGCGGCGGTCAACAGGATCGGTCGCATACGATGTTCGGTCGCCTCGACCACCGCTTCCCATGGCGGCTTGCCCTCACTGCGCAAATGTTCGATCTGCACGATCAGAATGACCGAATTGCGGATCAGAATTCCGATCAGCGCCAGCACGCCGAGGATCGCGACGAAGCCGAGCGGCGCCCCACTGGGTAACAATGCCGCGACGACGCCGATCAAAGCCAGCGGTGCGACGGCGAACACCAGAAACAGCCGGCTGAAGCTCTGCAGCTGCACCATCAGGATGGTCGCCATCGCGAACAGCATGATCGGCACGACCGCGGCGATCGGCGCCTGGGACTTTCCACTCTGCTCGACGCTGCCGCCTACCGCGACGGAATAGCCGACCGGCAGCTTCGAGGAGAATTCGGCGATCGGCGCCTTCAACTGCTGGACGACAGTCGCCGGCTGAACGCCATCCCGAATGCTTGCCTTGATGGTGATCGTCGGCAGACGCGACCGCCGCCAGATCGTCGGCTGCTCGAGCTCGTAGCGGAACGTTGCCACCGCCGCGAGCGGAACAGACTGTCCGCTGCTGCCCGACAATTGCAGATTGCGCAGCGTTTCAATCGAACCGCGCTCTGCAGCGTTGGCGCGGCCCAGCACCTTGACCAGATAGATGTCGTCGCGAACCTGAGTGATAGATACGCCGTCGACGATGCTGTTGAGCGTAGACGCGATGTCTTCAGAGGTCACGCCGAGCTGCCGCGCCTTGTCTTGCAGCACGTCGACCTTGACGACCCGCGCGGGCTCCATCCAGTCGAACACCACGTCGCCGAGATGCAGGTTGCCGGCAACGATGCCAGCGAGCTCGCGCGACAGGGCACGTACTTTTGCAATGTCCGGGCCGCTGAGACGATACTGGACCGGCCGCCCGACTGGCGGGCCGATGTCGAGCAGATTCACCAGTGCGTCGGTCCCGGGGAACGTCTTTTTCAGATAGCCCTGCAACTCGCCCCTCAGCCGGTCCCGGTCAGCCAGGCTTCTGGTCACGATCACCATCTGCCCAAACGAGAAATCCGCGGGTTGAACATCGAACGACAACACGAAACGCGGCGCCCCCTGACCGACATAGGTCGACCAGTGATCGATGCCGTCCTTACCCTGCAACGCCTCGCGCTCGAACTGCGCCATCTGCGCGCTGGTCTCGGCAATCGAGCTGTTCTTGGGGAGATTCCAGTCGACGATGAGTTCCTTGCGATCGGAAGATGGGAAGAACTGCTGCTGGACGAACCGCATCCCGACGATCGACAGCGCGAACGCTGCCAGCGTCACCGTGATCGTCAACCAGCGCCGCCGCATGCAAAAAATCAGCACGCGACTGAAGCCGGTCGAAAACCATCCTTTGTTCTCGTGATGGCTCTTCATCTTGTCCGGCAGGATGGTGACGCCGAGCAGAGGCGTGAACAGGACCGCGACGATCCACGATGTCAGCAGCGACACCGCGATCACGACGAACAGCGTGAAGGTGAATTCGCCCGCCGCGCTGCTGTTGAGGCCGATCGGGATGAAGCCCGCGACCGTCACCAGCGTGCCTGTCAGCATCGGAAAGGCAGTCGAGGTGTAGACGTAGGTTGCGGCCTTGGCGAGCGTGTCGCCGACCTCGAGCCGGGCCACCATCATTTCGACCGCAATCATTGCGTCATCGACCAGAAGGCCGAGAGCGATGATCAGCGCCCCCAGCGAAATCCGCTGCAACGAGATTCCGGAATAGGACATCACCATGAAGGTGATCGCCAGCACCAGTGGAATCGAGATCGCGACAACGAGGCCGGCACGCATTCCGAGGCTGATGAAACTGATCGCCAGCACGATGACGACCGCTTCGAATAGAGCCCGGGTGAAGCCCGAAACTGCGTCGTCGACGATCTGCGGCTGATCGGATACCAGATGAACTTCGGCGCCGACCGGCAGGTCGGCTGAGATCCGCGTCATCTCCTTCTTCAGCGCTTGGCCGAATTCGAGCAGATTGGCGCCGGCCTTCATGCCGATCGTCAAGCCGATCGCGGGCTCACCCTTGAACCTGAACAGCGACGTCGGCGGATCGGAATAGCCGCGGCGGATGGTGGCGACGTCGGTGAGCGGAAAGAACCGATCATTGACGCGCAAATTGATCGCTTTGAGGCTCTCCTCCGAGGTGAACTGCCCACTGACCCGCACGCTGATCCGCTCCGGCCCGGCTTGCAGCACACCGGACGGAGTGATCGCATTCTGCGCCTGGAGCGATGTCAGGATCGAACGCTGGTCGAGACCAAGGGCCGCGACTTTGCGGGTCGAGAACTCGAGAAAAATCACCTCGTCCTGCGCGCCGACGATGTCGACGCGGCCGACATTAGGCACCTGCAGGACCTGGGCGCGGACTTCCTCGACCTTGTCTCGCAACTGCCGCTGGGTCAGGCCGTCGCTGGTGAAGGCGTAGATATTGCCGAACACGTCACCGAAGCGGTCGTTGAAACCCGGTCCGATCACGCCCTCCGGAAAGTCACCCTTGATGTCGTTGATCATATTGCGGACGCGGACCCAGGTGGGCGTGACGTCGCGCGCCTTGGTGGTGTCGCGCAGATTGACGAACACCGTCGTCTGTCCGGGCGTGGTGATGCTCTTGGTGTAGTCCAGAGACTCCAGTTCCTCGAGCTTCTTCTCGATCCGGTCGGTGACCTGTCGCGTGGTTTCTTCAGCCGAGGCGCCAGGCCACTTGGCCTGGATCACCATGGTCTTGATGGTGAAGGCAGGGTCTTCTTCGCGTCCGAGCTCGAGGTAGGAGAACAGCCCGGCGAACATGAACGCGATCATGAAGTACCAGACCAGCGAACGATGTTGCAGAGCCCAGTCGGAGAGGTTGAAAGACTTCACGAGACGCTTCCCTCTTCGAACCGGACCTTCTGGCCTTGCTTGAGATGATGCACGCCCGCCGTCACGATACGCGCGCCGGCCTCGATTCCCTCGACGACATCGACCGAACCGTCGTCATTGGTCACGACCTGCACCTTGCGCTTGGTGACCGATTTGGCGGCGGGATCGATCATCCAGACGCTCGATTGGCCGCCCTCCGTCAGGATCGCCGTTGCCGGCAAGCGAAATCCCCGCGCCGGTTTCCCCGGAATGAGCGTCGTAATCGTGGATCCCAGCCGGAACGTCTCCGGCGGATTGTCGAGAGTGATGCGGATCCGGCGTGCTCGGGTCACCGGATCGGCTTGCGGCGAAATCTCACGCACTCTGCCCTCGACGCGGATTCGGGGATCCAGTTGCAGTGCCACCGTCAGCGGCATGCCGGTCCGCAGAACGCCAGCAAGATCGTCGGCGACGTCGATCACCGCCTCGCGGATATCCGGTCGTGCAACCGTCACCACGGTCTGACCGGGATTGACGACTTGTCCGACCTGCACGCCGACTGCGGTGACGACCCCGGCATATTCGTTTTCGAGCTTGGTGTAGCTCAGTTGTTCGCGCGCCTTGGTCAGGCTTGATTGGGCACGAATGACCGCAGCTTGCGCGGCCGAATTGCTCTGCTCTGCGGAATCCAGCGTCGCCTTGGTGGTCGCGCCGGTTTCGATCAGCGTTCGCTGGCGGTTGGCGGTGGCGTTGGCGTTCGCCAATTGCGCCTGAGCCGTCGCAACGTCGGCCAGCGCCGAGCGGACGGCCAGTTCCGCCGCGAACGGATCGATCGCAGCGAGCGCCTGCCCCTTCGAAACGACGTCGCCGATATTGACCGGCCGCGCGATCAGGCGCCCGAGTACACGAAAGCCGTAATCCGTCTTGAACTGAGGTTCGACGGTGCCGACCACGGCCAGGCTTGTTGCCTCCAGCGGCGCGACGACGGTCGACAGCACCGGCCGGATCGGTTCCGGTTGGCTGGCCTTCTCCTGGCAGCCGGCGACCAGCGCGCAGACTGCGATCACGCCAATGATCCGCGGCGAGGTCATGAGTTTTCCCCGTCATAGGTGACGATTTGTGCCGGCCGGAGCAGCTTGCCGCCGTCGACGACGACCCGCTCGCCGGCGGTGAGACCGCCGCCGACCACGATCGAATTGGTTTCGTAGCTCTCGATCACGACATTCTTGAGCGCCACCGCGCGGGTTTTTGGATCGACGACCCAGACGGCCGGCCCAGTGAGATTGGCGTTCAGGGCACTCCAGGGCAGCACGATCTTGTCGACCGGCCTGCCGCGCCCCTCGCCGGTCACGATGCTGCCGAGCGTCATCGCCGCCGGCGGATCTTCGATCGACAGCTTGACCCGGACGGCCCCACTCTTCTGGTCGACCGTGGGAGAAATCTCGCGCGGACGCGCGATCGCGCTGATCGACGGGTCCGACACCATTGTCAGCTTGACGGTGCTGCCCTCGAGCGGCGTCAGGAAGATCGACTCGTTGACGTCGAACACGGCGTCACGGGCGTTATCCTCGGCGAGTGTGTAAGCAGACTGGGCGGATTGCGCGACCTGACCGACCTCGATGTTGCGCGCAGTGATGATCCCCGCAGCGCTGGCCCGAAGCTCGGTATAGCTCAGCGCATCGGTGGCGATGCCCAACTGCGCCTTGGCCGTGTCGAGCGATCCTTCCGCGGTCCGCAACCCCTCTTGCGCCTGATCGAATGCCACCCGGGTGGTGAAGCCGCTGGCCATCAGCGACTTCTGCCGCTCGAAGGTCGCCTTGGCGAGACGCAATTGAGCCTCCGCAGCCGCCACTGCCGCCTGCGCGCCGACAAGGTCGGCGCGTTGCTCGGTCGGATCGATCCTCGCCAGCACGTCGCCGGCCTTCACATGGGCGCCGACATCCACAAGGCGCTCGATCACCCGCCCACTCACCCGGAATGACAATTCAGTGCTGACGCGCGCCTGAACGTCGCCGGTCAGACGAATGACGGTCTGCCGGGGCTGCAACCGCACGAGCTCGGTCTTGACCAAGGCCGCCGGCCGATTCTGGGGAGCTTCTTCACTGCAGCCCGCCAGCACCACGCAAACAGGCAGCCAAAGGACGTTCCGGAGCGAAGGGAGCATGAGGGATCGGCTCATTTGAACAATAGCATAGGCATTTGCTTACTATTGACTGACTCGAAAGTCAATAATATGATGCAGGTGAATGGAGTTCCCATAATGCCTCCTGAAACAAAGAAACGTGCCCGGCGCAAAGCCGAGCGGCCGGCAGAGATCCTCGACGCGGCCTTCGAGGAATTCGTGAAGCACGGCTACTCAGCGGCTCGTCTCGAGGACGTCGCCGCCCTCGCCGGGGTGACCAAGGGAACGATCTATTTTTACTTCGACACCAAGGAACGCGTGTTCGAGGAAATGGTCCGGCACAAATCCAACGAGTTTCTTCCGAATCTAAAAGACTACGCCCTCACCCTCGGAGGTTCGCACACAGAACGCCTGCGTGCATTGGTGATCTTCACTTATGCGCACATTGCGGAGAACCGGGCGTCCCGCGAGATCCTGCGCTTCCTGATCTCCGAGGGAGGCCGATTCCCCGGGCTGGTCGACCGGCATTTTGACGAGTTCGTCGAGCCGATGATGCAGCAGTTCAAGAATGTGATCGATTCCGGCGTCGCCGCCGGCGAGTTCCGCGACGCCCCCGCAACCGCGTTCACCGAAATCGTCATGAGCCCCGCGCTGCTGCTGAGCCTGTGGTCATTGCTGTTCGGCACACGGAGACAATTCGACATGAGCGCCTTCACGGAAGCCAGCATCGATCTCATCATGCGCGGCCTTGCCAAATGATCGGGCCGCTGCATGCGTGAAGCGGCCAGACAGAACGGCTGGCGCATGATCGGGTTCCACGGAACTCGCGGCAACCAGCCGTGCATAACAATGAGCCGAGCGCCCGCGGCGCTCGACGGGTTGCGCTCGGATTGTTAAGCCCGCCCCTCCGAAAGGAGAGTCGGCTGAGCCATGACCGTTGCGATCGAAATGGGGCAAACCACGGCGGGCGGATCGGCGACACTCGACCTCGAGGAATTGCTGGCGACCCGCCTTCTGGTGCAGGGCAATTCCGGCTCCGGCAAATCGCATTTGCTGCGCCGCCTGCTGGAGCAGAGCGCGCCATGGGTGCAACAGGCGATCATCGATCCCGAAGGCGACTTCGTGACCCTGGCCGAGCCGTTCGGCCACCTCGTCATCAATGCCGAAGACCACACCGAGCGCGGGCTGCAGGTTGCAGGTGAGCGCGCGCGTATCCATCGTGTCTCGACCGTGCTGAATCTCGAAGGGCTCGACGCCGAGAATCAGATGCGCCGCGCGGCGGCCTTTCTCGGCGGCATGTTCGACACCGCACGCGACCACTGGTACCCGATGCTCGTGGTGGTGGACGAAGCGCAACTCTTCGCCCCCGCTGTCGCCGGCGAAGTCTCGGACGAAGCGCGCAAGCTGTCGCTCGGCGCAATGACCAATCTGATGTGCCGCGGCCGCAAGCGCGGCCTCGCCGGCGTGATCGCGACCCAGCGTCTGGCAAAGCTCGCCAAGAATGTCGCCGCCGAGGCGTCCAACTTCCTGATGGGCCGCACCTTCCTCGATATCGACATGGCGCGCGCCGCCGACCTGCTCGGCATGGAGCGGCGCCAGGCGGATGCATTCCGCGACCTCGAGCGCGGGCAATTCATGGCGCTCGGCCCCGCATTGTCCCGCCGCCCGCTGGCGCTGCGGATCGGGCCGACCGACACCCACCCGCGCAACGCCACCCCGCGGCTGATGCCGCTGCCCGAAGCGGCGCTGCAAGACGCCCGCGCCATCATCCTCGCCGAACCGCCGCCCGAGACCGTGATGCGGCCGCAGCGCCGCTCTGCGCCCGATCTGCTGAGCCAGCTGATGGCGGCGAAGTCCGCCGCGCTGGAGGTTCGTCCGGAGCCGGTCGAGCAGCCGCTCAGTGCCGAGGAGTTGACGGCGCGCCGCGAGCGGCTCGACCGCATCCTGCGCGCGATCCTTGCCGAACCCGACGCCGGCTTTCGGGCCATCGGGGTGCTGTATCAGGAGTTTGTGGTGCGCTGCCGGATCGAAGGCCTGGTGGCGTCGGTCCCCGACATGACCGATTTCCGCCGGATGCTGACCCACGCCCGCGCCGGTCTCACCACCGAGGACATGGCGGACGACGACGGCTGGCAGGACGTCTCGATCCGCGCCGGGATGCTGCCCGAGGACATGCAGGGCGTGTTCATGATGATCGCGCGCGCGGCCAAGGAAGGCTGGCCCTGCCCTGGCGACGCCGCGATCGCCCGCGCCTATGGCACACACTCACTCCGCCGGGCGCGGCGGCTGCTGACCTATATCGAGGAACAGGGGCTGATCGTCTGCCAGTTCGACGGCACCGGCCGGCGCACGGTGACGCTGGTCGAACTCGCCTGGGCGACCGCGCCCGGGGACCCCAACGCCGCCGAAGAGATGCCGGCCGAAGACGCCTGCGACGCGCCGTCGGTTTGAAGCGGCCCCCGCGCGCTGTTCAGAATCGCTCGCCAAAAAACGGTTCCGGTCCCGCCGCCGATTTGCGATACCTATAGCGTTTTCGAGCGAAGTGGATGCCGGTTCGCGTCAAGAAAACGCTTCAGAACATCAAGTTAGAGCTTCGTTTCCGATTCAATCAGAACCGGAATAGCTGTAACGCCAGTCGAAGCAAAACTGATGCAGGGAGAATCGTCATGAAGACACGGGCCGCCGTGGCGTTCGAAGCCAAGAAGCCGCTCGAAATCGTCGAACTCGATCTCGAGGGGCCGAAGGCCGGCGAGGTGCTGGTCGAGATCAAGGCGACCGGCATCTGCCACACCGACGCCTACACGCTCGACGGCTTCGACAGCGAAGGCATCTTCCCCTCGATCCTCGGTCACGAGGGCGCCGGCATCGTCCGCGAGATCGGCCCAGGCGTCACCTCGGTGAAGCCCGGCGACCACGTCATCCCGCTGTACACGCCGGAATGCCGGCAGTGCAAAAGCTGCCTCAGCCAGAAGACCAATCTCTGCACCGCGATCCGCGCGACGCAGGGCAAGGGCCTGATGCCCGACGGCACCTCCCGATTCAGCTACAACGGCAAGCCGATCTATCACTATATGGGCTGCTCTACCTTCTCGAACTTCACCGTGCTGCCCGAGATCGCGGTGGCGAAGATCCGCGACGACGCGCCGTTCGACAAGAGCTGCTACATCGGCTGCGGCGTCACCACCGGCGTCGGCGCGGTGGTCAACACCGCCAAGGTCACGCCCGGCTCCAACATCGTGGTGTTCGGGCTCGGCGGCATCGGCCTCAACGTGATCCAGGGCGCGCGGATGGTCGGCGCCGACAAGATCGTCGGCGTCGATATCAACGACGACAAGGAGGAATGGGGCCGCCGCTTCGGCATGACGCATTTCGTCAACCCGAAAAAGATCGACGGCGACATCGTGCAACACCTCGTCGGCCTGACCGACGGCGGCGCGGACTACACGTTCGACTGCACCGGCAACACCACCGTGATGCGGCAGGCGCTGGAAGCCTGCCATCGCGGCTGGGGCGTCTCGGTGGTGATCGGCGTCGCGGAAGCCGGCAAGGAAATCTCGACGCGACCATTCCAGCTCGTCACTGGCCGCGTCTGGAAGGGATCGGCCTTCGGCGGCGCTCGCGGCCGCACAGATGTGCCGAAGATCGTCGACTGGTACATGAACGGCAAGATCGAGATCGACCCGATGATCACCCACTTGCTCAAGCTCGAGGACATCAACAAGGGCTTCGACCTGATGCACGAGGGCAAGTCGATCCGGTCGGTGGTGGTGTTCTAGGCACGTCCTATCGACGTGTCATTCCGGAATGCGCGCCCTTGGCGCGCAGACCCGGAATCCGAAGCGACTACACACCTCTCAACGTCATTCCGGGGCGCCGCAGCGAAGCTGCGGACGAACCCGGAATCCGATACAACGACATACCTCTCCGGTCGTCATTCCGGGATGCGCTGCGTAGCAGCGCAGACCCGGAATCCATACGCCCCGTGCTCTCGTTTACGCGCGGCCGTTGTCACTTCTTCAGTAAAGCATCAATTCCAGGGGCTATGGATTCCGGGTTCACGCTGCGCGTGCCCCGGAATGACGAACGAGAGATTTGAGCCGATCACGCCTCCGCCGTCCCGCCGGCGAAATTGCGATACAGGAAGCGGTCGCTGCCCTGCGCCGCTTCCGCCTCCGCTGTCTTGAAGATGCGCACGTGCAGCGGCGACAATGCGCAGGCCGGATCGGTCGCCGCAGCATCACCGGTGAGCGCAAACGCCTGACAGCGGCAGCCGCCGAAATCGATGTCCTTGAAGGCGCAGCTTGCACACGGCTGTTGCATCCAGCCGGTGCCGCGATAGCGGTTGAACGCTTCGGAGCTGCGCCAGATCTCCGCAATCGATTTGCCGCCCCGCACCGACTCGAATGCGAGGCCGGTGATGGTCTCGGCGGCGTGGCACGGCAGCACCCTGCCGCTCGGCGAGATGTTGAAGAACTGCCGGCCCCAGCCGCCCATGCACTTCTTCGGCCGCAGCGCGTAGTAGTCCGGGATGACGTAGTCGATCGCCAACACGCCCTTCAGCCGCTCGCGCGCCGCCTCCACGATCGCCGTGCAGCCCTCGATCTGCTGCAGCGTCGGCATCAGCGCAGCGCGGTTCTTCAGCGCCCAGCCGTAATACTGAACATTGGCGACTTCGAGTCGATCGGCGTCGAGTGCGACCGCCATCTCGATGATGTCGGGCAGTTGATGCAGATTCTGCCGATGCATCACGGCATTGACGGTGAGCGGCAGATCGAGCTCGCGGGTCCAGCGCGCGACTTCGATTTTCTTCGCATGAGCGCTGGCGAAACCCGCGACGCGATCGGCGACGGCCGGCTCGTTGCCCTGAAAGCTGATCTGGACGTGGCACAGCCCGGCGTCGGCAAGCGCCGCGAGGCGCTCGCGCGTCAGCAGCACCGCCGACGTGATCAAATTGGTGTACAGCCCGACCTCGCTGGCGTGCCGCACCAGTTCGTCGAGATCTTTTCGCGCGGTCGGCTCGCCGCCGGAGAAATGAATCTGCAGCACGCCGATCGCGGCGAGTTCGCTCAACACCCGCTTCCATTCGTCGGTCGACAGCTCCGTGCCGCCGCGCTCCAGCTCCACCGGATTCGAACAATACGGGCACTGCAGCGGGCAGCGATGCGTCAATTCCAGCAGCACCGCGAGCGGAATGCCGAAGCTCTCCGCGACCGAGCCGCGGGTTTCCAACACCGCGACGCCATCGGCTGGATCAACCGCGCTCGTCGGGCGATCGATCGAAGCGCTCATGGCGCGCTCTCCCGCGCCTCGGTGAGAAATCCCTTGTCGGCGAGGTCCTGCAACATCGCGACGACATCGGTTCCGATCTCGGCGCGATCGGCGGTGTACTTGGTCGCGAGCTGGTCGATGATCGCCGAAACGCTGCGCGCGCCATCGCAAAGCTGCAGGATCTCGACGGCGATGTCATCCGGCGCCAGCACGCGTTCGGGCGCGAGGATCACCCAGCGCTGCCGCGTCTCGTCGAACCGCAGCTTCGCGTGCCGCGGCAGCACCGGCCGGCTCACTTCGCTGACAATGATGTTGCGCGACGCCATCGCCTGCCCTCACCCGGCCTGCGGCACGAATGCGCCGGGCGGGATGTGGCCGTCGACATAAGCGTGGTGCAGCGCGTCGAGCTGCGCCCACAGCACGTTGGTCTTGAAGATCAGCGCGTTGCACACCGCCTCGCGCTCGGCCGGCGTGGCGGCATGGCGCTTGACGTAGTCCAGAGCGAAATCGGCGTCGCGCGGCGCTTGCGCGAGCCGGCGCTTGAAGTAGCTCATGATCTCCGGGTTGACGAAATCATAATGCGCCAACATGCCGGAGATGCGCTCCTCGTGCAGGTTCGGCGCGAATAATTCGGTCAGCGACGATGCGATCGCTTCCAGCGGCGTCCGGTCGCGGACGAAATGCACATAGGCGTCCACCGCAAACCGCGTCGCCGGCAGGATGCCTTCGGTCGATTCGACATAGGCGCTGTCGAGTCCGAGCCCTTCGGTCAGCTTCAGCCAGCGCTCGATGCCGCCCTCGCTGCCGATGTCGCCATCGTGATCTTCGATCCGGTGCCGCCATTCCACTCTTGTCGCGCGGTCGCGGAAGCGCGAGATCACCACCGCGTCCTTGATCGGGATCGTGCTCTGATAATAATAGCGGTTCAGCGCCCAGGCCTGCACCTGCCCCTTGGTCAGTTGGCCACCGTGCAACAGCCGATGAAACAGATGCAGATTGTGATAGCGCGCCGCGCCGATCTGCCGCAGCGCGGCTTCGAGTTCATCTGCGCTTCGCAGCGAGGCTGCGCCGTTGATCGAAAACGCGGTCATCGCATTCACAGCGTCACCTCCGTCCCGTCGGACGGGATTTCCCAACCGGCTCGCTCGGCAGCTTCACGCTCGGCGGAACAGCACAGCAGCGCAGGGTTGGAGTTATTGATATGCACGAATAGTTTTCGCGCAATGTCGAGGTCGCCGAGCGCGGCAATCGCACCGGCGTCGCCCGACATCGCGATGTGGCCCATCGCCTGCCCGGTCTTGTGGCCGAGCCCGGCGGTGATCAATTCGTCGTCGCGCCACACCGTTCCGTCGAACAACACCAGCGGCGCACCGGCGAGCCGCGCTTTCAGATCATCGGTCACGCGCGCACAGGCTGTAAGCACGTGGATGGATTGGCCAGTCGCCTTGTCGGTGATCGTCAGCCCGAGGGTATCGCCATCGGCCACATCACCGCCCGGGTGCGCCTGCCCTTCGAGATACCACGCGCCCTTTCCGGGAACCGCGAAAGCAACGACGCCGAGACCCGACGGCGTTCCGTCCGGCAGCGTCGGCTCGAACCGCCGATCGGTCTCGATCGGCCGACGCGACACCAGTTTCTCGTTCAGCACATTGAAGATGCTGTTGGCCTTCAGGATCGCCAGCACCTTGGCGTGAGCGTAGATCGCAAATGGAGATCCCTCGCGCATCGACAGCAGCCCCGCCACCGCATCGACTTCGCCATTGGTCAGGATCACGCCCGCAATCGGCGAATGGCGCAGGGCTCCCGGCTTTGGATGGAGCTGCGGCGTCGCGATCACCTGCTGGCGCAGATCGGGCGACGCGTTGATCAGGAACCAGTGATCGCCATCCGCGCTGACCGCCAGCGACGCCTGGGTGCGTCGAAGGTCACGATCGGCAAAGGCGGCGCGACAAACGGAGCAGCCGCAATTCCATTGCGGCACGCCGCCGCCGGCCGCCGCTCCAAGAACGACGACCCGCATCATCGGGAGCCTCCGCTCGCTAAGGAAATCCGCCGGATGCACCAAGCACGCGGTGAAAACGAAAGCAGCCGGCGTGGATGCGCCAGCTGCCTGCGCTCGTCACAAATCGCGCCGCTGTCGATTACTTGCGCACCGCGCAGGCGTACATGTTGATTTCCATGCCGACGGAAACTTCAACGATCGCAGGTTTCTTCCAGGCCATGATGTCCTCCCGAGGATTGCAGAACTATCGTCGCAATGTCTTGAAGATAGGTCCCGGATCGAACGCGTTCAAGCAGTCTGGCGACACGCGATCCGCAATCAGCACAAGGCACGGGGTGAACGGAAGATATGCACCGCGACACAATCTGCGCACTGCAACAAACTGGTGCGATGCGACACTCTCATCTCGCGGTCGCAACAATCCGATACAAGCCCTGGGTCCCGGCTTCGCGGCCATCGGCCGGAACCCGCCGGTGGCAGAACTGCAATCCGCTCGCGACGCCTCGGTCCGCGGCGATCGCTCACCGTCAATGAGGAGTTCCCGGCCCTCCCGGCGGCTCCCAGCGCCTGTTTTGACGGTTGGCATCCCAGGAAAAGGCCTGCGGCTAAGTGCTTCATTGCCAAAGCAGAGGCCTCGCCTTGACACTCTGGCATCTGGTATGCCAGTTGAGCCGCAGACGTCGTCCTTTCTGGATCTGCATGGAAGATCAATGGTCGCTCGCGCCCGCACCAGTTCGATGGACCTGATGGCCGAGCCGAATCTCGCGATAACGCCGCTGGCGCCCGAGGCCAGCTACAAGGCCAAGGCTTACCAGGCGCTGAAGCAGGCCATCCTCAAGATGGACATCTACACCACGCCCGAGCCCGTGATGCTCGACGAGCGCGCTCTGTCGGACAAGCTCGGCGTCAGCCGCACGCCGATCCGCGAGGCGATCGCGATGCTCGAGCAGGATGGCCTCGTGAAGGCGGTACCGCGCCGCGGCATCATCGTGGTGCGTCGGACCAAGGCGGAGATCGTCGATATGATCCGCGCCTGGGCGGCGCTGGAGAGCATGGCAGCGCGGCTGATCACCACGATGGCGCGCAAGCGCGATATCACCGCGCTGCGCGATGTATTCAAGGCATTCGGTCCCGATCACCTGCCGCAGGACTACATCGAGGAGTATTCCCGCGCCAACATCGTGTTTCATCAGGCGCTAATCTCGCTCAGCGAGTCCCAGGTGCTGGTCGACATGACCAACGACATCCTGCTTCACGTACGCGGTTATCGCCAGCTCACGATCGGCCGCAAGGAACGCATCGCGGCCTCGCTGCCCGAGCATCTTGCGATGATCGAGGCGATGGAGGAACGCGACACTGAACTCGCCGAGAAGCTGGCGCGCGACCACACCTTGCGCCTCGCCGCTTATGTCGAGGCGCACGGACAGGAATTGTTTGCTTGACGGCGCCGGCCAGCGCCTGAGGCGTCCACACGACGCGACTGAAAACACGTCCCGGCGCGCAACATCGCATCGGGAACCACGATTGGGAGAGATGTCGCGTCGCGCGCGCATCGGGATAACAGACGGAGCACGACCATGACCAAGGCGCTCGACGGCGTTCGCATTCTTGACTTCACCCACGTCCAGTCCGGACCGACCTGCACCCAGTTGCTGGCGTGGTTCGGCGCCGACGTCATCAAGGTCGAGCGCCCCGGCACCGGCGACATCACCCGCGGGCAATTGCAGGACATCCCGAAGGTCGACAGCCTTTACTTCACGATGCTCAACCACAACAAGCGGTCGATCACGCTCGACACCAAGAACCCGAAGGGCAAGGAGGTCCTCACCGCGCTGATCCGCTCCTGCGACGTGCTGGTCGAGAATTTCGGCCCCGGCGTGCTCGACCGGATGGGCTTCACCTGGGACAAGATCCAGGAGATCAACCCGCGAATGATCGTCGCGTCGATCAAGGGTTTCGGACCGGGTCCGTATGAGGACTGCAAGGTTTACGAGAACGTCGCGCAGTGCACCGGCGGCGCCGCCTCGACCACCGGATTCCGCGATGGTCCGCCGCTCGTCACCGGCGCGCAGATCGGCGACTCGGGCACCGGCCTGCACCTCGCGCTCGGCATCGTCACGGCCTTGTATCAACGCCAGCACACCGGTCGCGGCCAGCGCGTCACCGCCGCGATGCAGGACGGAGTCCTCAATCTGTCGCGCGTCAAGTTGCGCGACCAGCAGCGTCTCGCCCATGGCCCTCTGAAGGAGTACAGCCAGTTCGGCGAAGGCATTCCGTTCGGCGACGCGGTTCCGCGCGCCGGCAACGATTCCGGCGGCGGCCAACCCGGCCGCATCCTGAAGTGCAAGGGCTGGGAGACCGATCCCAACGCCTACATCTACTTCATCACCCAGGCGCCGGTGTGGGAGAAGATCTGCGACGTGATCGGCGAGACCGGCTGGAAGACTCACCCGGACTACGCGACGCCGCCGGCGCGGCTGAAGCACCTCAACGACATCTTCGCCCGGATCGAACAATGGACGATGACCAAGACCAAATTCGAGGCGATGGACATCCTCAACAGCGACGACATCCCCTGCGGGCCGATCCTGTCGATGAAGGAACTCGCCGAGGATCCGTCGTTGCGCGCCACCGGCACAGTGGTCGAGGTCGATCATCCGACCCGTGGCAAATACCTCTCCGTCGGCAACCCGATCAAGCTGTCGGACTCACCGACCGAGGTCAAGCGATCGCCGCTGCTCGGCGAGCACACTGACGAAGTGCTGCGTGAGGTGCTTGGATTCAACGATCATCAGATCGCCGAAATCCACGATTCCGGAGCACTTGCACCGCCGCGCAAGCAGGCCGCGGAGTAATCACCACGCGTCAGGCGAGGCTGGCAGCCTCGCCTCGCGACAAAACAGCGCTTGCCCGAATTTTCACGGCGCACCGGTTGAGATTTCTGCGTTTTTGTTTGCAAGCTTCGCTGGTTGATGGAAACATTCGAACCAAAGCGATGCGTATCCGAGGAAAAGCCGGCGAAGATCGGCTCCTCATATTTCGAGTTCAGGGGAGAGAAATATGAAGGGTGGAGCGACTCGAATTGCGTCCGGCGTGATCGCCGCCATCTGCGCCGCGAGCTGGATCGCACCGGCGAATGCCGACTGGCAGCCGACGCGACCGGTCGAATTTATTGTTCCCGCCGGCACCGGCGGCGGCGCCGACCAGATGGCGCGCACGCTGCAGGGCATTGTCACCAAATACAATCTGATGAAGCAGCCGCTGGTCGTGGTCAACAAATCGGGCGGCGCCGGCGGTGAAGGCTTCCTCGACGTCAAGATGGCGGCGAACAATCCGCACAAGATCATCATCACGCTGTCCAACCTGTTCACGACGCCGCTCGCAACCGGCATCCCGTTCGGCTGGAAAGACCTCACCCCGGTCGCGATGCTCGCGCTCGACGAGTTCGTGCTCTGGGTCAACGCCGATAAGCCCTACAAGACCGCGCAGGACTTCATCGACGCCGTGAAGAAGGCCCCCGCCGGCAGCATCAAATTCGGCGGCACCGGCTCCAAGCAGGAAGACCAGATCATCACCGTGGCGCTGGAGAAGGCGACCGCGTCGAAGCTCACCTACATCCCGTACAAGGGCGGCGGCGAAGTCGCAGTTCAGTTAGTCGGCAATCACATCGACGCCACCGTCAACAACCCGATCGAGGCCGTGGCGCAATGGCGCGGCGGCAAGCTGCGTCCGCTCTGCGTATTCGACGCCAAGCCGATGGACTACAGCGAACCGATCGCGGACGGCCAGGCCTGGAAGGACATTCCGACCTGCAAATCGCAGGGGCTCGACATCGAGTATCTGATGTTGCGCGGCATCTTCATGGGGCCGAAGGCGACGCCTGACCAGGTCGCTTATTATGTCGACCTGTTCAACAAGGTGCGCGAAACCTCGGAATGGAAAGACTTCATGAAGAGCGGTGCGTTCAACACCACCTTCCTGACCGGCCCCGATTTCACCAAATGGATCGAGACCGAGGACAAGCGACACGAGAGCCTGATGCGCGAAGCCGGCTTCCTGGCCCAGGCCAACTGATCAAGGCGACTGACCAAGCTACTGACATCGGCTCCGGCGTGGAGCATCAGCCCACGCCGCCTCTCCTGTCGGGAATGTTCTCATGTCTGCATCGACTGACGGCAACCTCGGTCCCTCGCACAAACTGGTCGAGGCCGGCGTCGCGTTGCTGATCGGCATCGCCGGGATCGTGGTGATCATCGGCAGCATCAAGGCCGGGATCGGCTGGGGCGCCGACGGGCCGCGCGCCGGCTTCTTCCCGTTCTATATCGGGCTGTTCATCGTGGTCGCCAGCGTGATCAACCTGATTACAGCGCTGCGTTCCCGCAACCATCATCTGTTCGCCGAATGGAGCCAGCTCGGCCATGTGATGAGTGTGCTGATCCCGAGCGCGCTGTTCGTCGGCGCGATGCCATTCGTCGGCCTCTACGTCTCGTCGTCGCTGTTCATCGGCTGGTTCATGCGCTGGCTCGGCAAATATCGCTGGCTGACCGTGCTGGCCGTCGCGATCGGCGCGCCGGTGATCACCTATCTCGTTTTCGAACGCTGGTTCCTGGTCCCGCTGCCCAAAGGGCCGCTCGAGGAATGGCTCGGCCTTTAGCGCTCTCGCATTTCAGGACCTCACCGAATGGAAGAACTCGCCAACCTGTTTCACGGCTTCTCCGTCGCGCTGATGCCGTTCAACATCCTGGTGATGGTCATCGGCATCGTGCTCGGCGTCATCATCGGCGTGCTGCCGGGCCTCGGCGGCGCCAACGGCGTCGCAATCCTGCTGCCGCTCACCTTCAGCATGCCGCCGACCTCGGCGATCATCATGCTGTCCTGCATCTATTGGGGCGCGCTGTTCGGCGGCGCGATCACCTCCATCCTGTTCAATATCCCGGGCGAGCCTTGGTCGGTCGCGACCACGTTCGACGGCTATCCGATGGCGCAGCAGGGCAAGGCCGGCGAGGCTTTGACCGCAGCTTTTACGTCGTCCTTCGTCGGCGCGCTGTTCGCGATCGTCATGATCACGCTGGTGGCCCCGCTGGTCGCGCGCTTCGCGCTCGAGTTCGGCCCGCCGGAAAAATTTGCGGTGTACTTCCTCGCCTTCTGCAGTTTCGTCGGACTATCGAAAGAACCACCCTTCAAGACCGTCGCGGCGATGATGCTCGGCTTCGCGCTCGCCGCCGTCGGGCTCGATTCGATGACCGGGCAGCTCCGGCTGACCTTCGGCTTCACCGAGATGCTGAACGGCTTCGACTTCCTGATCGCGGTGATCGGCCTGTTCGGCATCGGCGAAATCCTGCTGACGATGGAAGACGGGCTCAGCTTCCGCGGCAGCAAGGCCAAGATCAATCTGCGCGTCGTGCTGCAGACCTGGAAGGAGCTGCCGCGCTACTGGATGACGTCGCTGCGCTCCAGCGTGATCGGCTGCTGGATGGGGATCACGCCCGCCGGCGCCACGCCGGCGTCATTCATGAGCTACGGCATCGCCAAGCGGATGTCGAAGAACGGCCAGAATTTCGGCCGCGGCGAGATCGAAGGCGTGATTGCGCCGGAGACCGCGGCGCACGCCGCAGGCACCGCCGCTCTGCTGCCGATGCTGTCGCTCGGCGTGCCCGGTTCGCCGACCGCCGCGGTGCTGCTCGGCGGCCTCCTGATCTGGGGCCTGCAGCCGGGGCCGATGCTGTTCGTCGAGCAGAAGGAGTTCGTCTGGGGCCTGATCGCCTCGATGTATCTCGGCAACGTCGTCGGCCTGCTGATCGTGCTCACCTGCGTGCCGGTGTTCGCCGCGATCCTGCGGATTCCATTCAGCATCGTTGCGCCGCTGATCCTGGTGCTCTGCGCGATCGGCGCCTATTCGGTGCACAACTCCACCTTCGACGTGATGCTGATGCTGGTATTCGGGGTGATCGGCTACCTGCTGAAGAAATGCAACTATCCACTTGCGCCGCTGGTGCTCGCGATCGTACTCGGCGACAAGGCGGAGGAAGCGTTCCGGCAATCACTGCTCGCCTCGCAGGGCGCGCTCGGCGTGTTCTTCTCGAACGGGCTGGTCGGCACGATCATGGCGCTCGGGCTGATCGCGCTGTTCTGGTCGCTGATCAACGAGGGCTACGTCCGGCTGCGTTCCGCGGCGACCGGACGGCCGCGAGCGGCTGGCCCGGATTACGAATAACCGAATGAAGATGGCGCGCTTGAACCACGCGCCGATCTGACCGATAACCGCCGCACCGCCTCTTTCGCGGCTGCAGTCTCCACGATCGCCAGGCGTTCTGGCGTTGAGCCCAGGAAGTTCGATGAAAGTCTGTATCTACGGCGCCGGCGCGATCGGCGGATATCTCGGCGTGCAACTCGCGCAATCCGGCGCCGACGTGAGCCTGGTGGCGCGCGGCGCGCATCTTGCGGCGATGAAGGAGAACGGCCTGAAGCTGCTGATCGGCGACGAGGAGCGCGTGGTGAAAGTCCGCGCCACCGACACCCCGTCCGAACTCGGCGTGCAGGACTTCATTATCATCTGCCTCAAGGCGCATTCGATCACCGGCGCGATCGACGCGATGAAGCCGCTGCTCGGCTCACACACCCGCATCGTCACCGCCGTCAACGGCGTGCCGTATTGGTACTTCTACAAGCACGGCAATCAGTTCGAGGGTTCGACGCTGGAGAGCATCGATCCCGGCGGCCGGCAGTGGAAGGAACTCGGCCCCGAGCGCGGCATCGGCTGCATCGTCTATCCCGCCACCGAGCTCGAAGCCCCCGGCGTGATCCGCCACGTCTATGGCGACAAATTCCCGGTCGGCGAAGCCTCCGGCGAGACCACCGCCGACGTGCAGAATCTGTCCAAGCTGCTGGAGGCCGCCGGCCTGAAGGCGCCGATCCTCGACCGGATCCGCGACGAGATCTGGCTGAAGCTGTGGGGCAATGTCTGCTTCAACCCGATCAGCGCCCTCACCCACGCGACGCTCGACGTGATCGCGTCCGATCCCGCGACGCGTGCGCTGTCGAAGGCGATGATGCTGGAAGCGCAGGCGATCGCCGAAACCTTCGGCGTCAAGTTCCGCGTCGACGTCGAGCGGCGGATCGAGGGCGCGCGAAAAGTCGGCGCGCACAAGACCTCGATGCTGCAGGACCTCGAGCGCGGCCGCCCGATGGAGATCGATCCGCTGGTCACCGTGGTGCAGGAGATGGGCCGCATGACTAATATCCCGACCCCGGCGATCGACGCCGTGCTCGGCCTGGTGATCCAGCGCGCCAAGGTGGCGGGGCTGTACTAACTGGCGCCGTAGCAACGTCATTCCGGGGCGCTCGCGCAAGCGAGTGAACCCGGAATCTCGAGGTTGCTCGTACGCCGATCCCATCGAGAGTCCGGGTTCGCGCGTTTCACGCGCGCCCCGGAATGACCCGCATTGTTGAGGAGAACACCCGCCATGACCAAATGGGTTCGCTTCCGCGCCAACGGCGCGATTGGCTTCGGCACCATCGCACAATCCGACATCGCCGTGCATGACGGCGAGATGTTCGGTGCCAACAAGCCGACCGGACAGACATTGCAACTCGGCGATGTCGAGCTGCTTGCGCCCTGCGCGCCGGCGAAGATCATCGGGTTGTGGAACAATTTTCACGCACTGGCCGCCAAGCTCAATCAATCGGTCCCGCCGGAGCCGTTGTACTTCCTGAAGGCGACCACCAGCGTCGCCGCGCATGGCGCCGTCGTCGATCGTCCGGCCTCGTATGACGGCAAGGTGGTGTATGAGGGCGAGCTCGGCGTCGTGATCGGCAAAGAGTGCCGGGGCGTCTCCGAGGCCGACACGGCTTCGCACATTTTCGGCTACACCTGCGTCAACGACATCACCGCGGCCGACATCCTCAATCGCGACCCGAGCTTCCCGCAATGGTCGCGCGCCAAGAGCTTCGACGGCTTCGGCCCGTTCGGGCCGGCGATCGTCACCGGCCTCGATCCCGCAACGCTGTCGATCCGCACCATTCTGAACGGCGCCGAGCGGCAGAACTATCCGGTTGCGGACATGATCTTCAGCCCCGCGAGGCTGGTCAGCCTGATCTCGCGCGACATGACGCTCGAGCCCGGCGACCTGATCTGCTGCGGCACCTCGGTCGGCGTCGGCGTGATGAAGGAGCCGGTCAACAGCGTCACCATCGCGATCGAAGGTATCGGCGAGTTGCACAATGAATTCCGTCAGACAGTGAAAGCGTAACACGCCTCGCCTGTCCTCCGTCATTCCGGGGCGCGAACGCAGTTCGCGAACCCGGAATCTAGCGGTTGTTGCGCACTCGTTGTCTTTTCCCTTCGAGATTCCGGGTTCGCTCGCTGCGCGAGCGCCCCGGAATGACCAGGCACGCAGTCTCCCTCCCCATTAGACATTTCGTCGCCGGTTCGGCATCCTGCCGGCGTCACAACAGCAACAGGCGCGCGAGGCGCCGCGAATGTCCGAGGGATAGAGCCATGATCAAGACGCGTTTTACCGAAACATTCGGCATCCAGCATCCGATCGTCCAGGGCGGGATGCAGTGGGTCGGCCGCGCCGAACTCGTGGCCGCTGTCGCCAATGCCGGCGCGCTCGGCATGATCACCGCGCTGACACAGCCGACGCCGGAGGATCTCACCAAGGAGATCGCGCGCTGCCGTGACCTCACCGACAAGCCGTTCGGCGTCAACCTCACGATCCTGCCGGCGATCAAGCCGCCGCCTTATGCGGAGTATCGTCAGGCGATCATCGAGAGCGGCGTCAGGATCGTCGAGACCGCCGGCAACAAGCCGCAGGAGCACGTCGAGGAATTTAGAAAGCACGGCGTCAAGGTTCTGCACAAATGCACCAGCGTCCGCCACGCGCTGTCGGCGGAGCGGATGGGCGTCGACGGCATTTCGATCGACGGTTTCGAATGCGCCGGCCACCCCGGCGAGGACGACACGCCCGGCCTGATCCTGATTCCCGCCGCCGCCGACAAGATCAAGGTCCCGATGATCGCCTCGGGCGGCTTCGCCGATGGGCGCGGCTTGGTCGCGGCGCTGGCGCTCGGCGCCGACGGCATCAACATGGGCACGCGATTCATGTGCACCAAAGAGAGCCCGATCCATCAGGCGGTGAAGGAAAAGATCGTCGCCAATGACGAGCGCTCGACCGACCTGATCTTCCGCACCATGCGCAACACCTCGCGCGTCGCGAAGAACGCGATCAGCCAGCAGGTGATCGAGCTGGAGAAGCAGGGCGCGACCTTCGAGCAGGTCCGCGAACTCGTCGCCGGCGCCCGCGGCAAGATGGTCTACGCCACCGGCGACACCGATGAAGGCGTGTGGTCGGCCGGTCAGGTGCAGGGCCTGATTCATGACATTCCGAGCTGCGCCGAGTTGGTGTCGCGGATCATGCGCGACGCCGAGGCGATCATCCGTGCGCGGCTCGAAGCGATGCTGTCGGGCGGCCAGCGCGAAGCCGCCGAATGACGACCATGAGACACCGAGCGAGCTGAAATGAAGGCCTATGTCTATGGCGCCGGCGGCGCCGCCATCACCGACATCGACAAACCGGCCCCACGGGGACCGCAGGTCCTGATCCGCGTCCGCGCCTGCGGCCTCAATCGCGCCGACCTGGGCATGACCAAGGGTCATGCCCACGGCGCGGCCGGTGGCGGCGGCGCCGTGCTCGGCATGGAATGGGCCGGCGAGATCGAAGCGGTCGGTGACGAGGCCTATGGCTGCGAGGTCGGCGACCGCGTGATGGGCTCGGGCGCCGCGGCGTTCGGCGAGTACACGCTGGCCGATCACGGCCGGCTGTTCCCGATACCGGATGGCGTGAGCTTCGAGGATGCCGCCGCCCTGCCCGTCGCGCTCACCACCATGCACAACGCGCTGATCGCGGTCGGCAAGCTGCGCGCCGGCCAGTCCGTGCTGATCCAGGGCGCGAGCTCAGGCGTCGGGCTGATGGCGCTGCAGATCGCCCGGCTGAAGGGTGCCAAGCTGGTGATCGGCTCGTCGACCGACAACAGCCGCCGCGACCGGCTGCGCGAGTTCGGCGCGGACCTCGCGATCGATTCGTCGGGAAGCGGCTGGGTCGATCAGGTGCTCGCCGCCACCGGCGGCGCCGGGGTCGATCTGATCATCGACCAGATTTCCGGCAGCGTCGCCAACCAGAACCTCGCCGCGACCCGCGTGCTCGGCCGCATCGTCAATGTCGGCCGGCTCGGCGGCGCCCACGCCGATTTCAATTTCGATCTGCATGCGGCGCGGCGGATCGACTATGTCGGCGTCACCTTCCGCACCCGCAGCATTGAAGAGATTCGCGAAATCTTCCGCCAGGTGCGCGGCGATATCTGGCCGGCCGTCGAAACACGCAAGCTGAAGTTGCCGGTGGACCGCGTCTTCGCGTTCGCCGAGATCGACAAGGCCTTCGCACACATGGAGGCGAACCGTCATTTCGGAAAGATCGTCGTAACGCTCTGATCGTCTCCTGCGAGCACGCAACGCAACCGATTTAGCTAAGAACAAATTGCAATTGCAGCGGACGCGAAATCACAACGAGGTTCCGCATTCCTCGGCTTTTATGTTCGGGATCGGGCTGCTACACCGCAGCCTATGAGTAATTACGCCAGCACCAAATCGCGTGTGGCCGCGGTCTCCGTCCTGGCGAGCGCCAGCATGGCCGCGGCGAAATTCGCCATCGGCATCGCGATCGGATCGCTGGCGCTGATTTCCGAAGCGCTGCACAGCTCGATCGATCTGATTGCGACCATCATCACCTGGTTCGTGGTACGCGTCTCCGATCGCCCGGCCGACGATGTGCATCACTATGGCCACGGCAAGATCGAAAGCCTGTCGGCGCTCGGCGTCATCGCGCTGTTGTATGTGCTGGCGGGCGGCATCCTGGTCGAGGCGGTCACCCGGCTGCGCGAGGGCGCTCCGCCGCCGGCGTTCTCGCTGCTGGCGTTCGCCGTGCTCGGCGTCGACATCGTCGTCAATCTGTGGCGCGCCTGGGCGCTGCACCGGACCGCGGTCGCGACCAAGAGCCAGGCGCTCGCCGCCGACGCGCTGCATTTCGCCTCCGATGTGCTCGGATCGTTCGCGGTGATCGGCGGATTGTCGCTGTCGGCGATGGGCTTCGCCTGGGGCGACGCCGGGGCCGCGATCGGCGTCGCGGTGATGATCTCGATCCTCGGACTGCGGCTCGGCCGCTCGACGATCCAGACCTTGCTCGACCGCGCTCCGGAGGGCGTCTCGGAGAAGGCGCGCGAGGTGATCGGCGCGGTGCCGGGTGTCGTCGGCATCGAGCGGCTGCGGGCGCGGATGGTCGGCCCGACGCATTTCATCGACGCGCTGGTCGAGGTCCCCCGCACCTACCCGATCGATCGCATCGACGAGATCAAGCGTCGCACCGACGACGCGCTGAAACTCGCCTTCGAGGACGCCGACCTCACCTTCACCGCGATTCCAGTGGCGCGCGACAACGAGACCGTGCGCGAGCGCATCATGGTGATCGCGCGCAATTCCGGCCTCGCCGTCCACCACGTCACCGTGCACGACCTCGGCTGCAAGATCACCGTCAGCATCGATCTCGAGGTCGACGGCAACATGCCGCTGATCGAGGCCCATGACATCGCGCATGAACTCGAGAGGCACATTCGCGACGATTTCGGCACCGACGTCGAAGTCGACACCCATATCGAGCCGCTCGAGCCGGAGATGCCGCACGGCGCCGACGCGTCGCCCGCGCGCGTCGAGGAGATCAGCGGCGCACTGATCAAACTCGCCAGCGACGGCGTCATCCATCACATCCACAACGTCCGGGTCCGCGACACCGAGGCCGGCGAGATCGTCAATTTCCATTGTTACGCCGAACCCTCGCTCAGCGTCATCGCAGTGCACGAACACGTCGACGAGATCGAGCGCAGGTTGCGCCGCGCCTTCCCCACCGTGAAGCGCGTGATCAGTCACGCCGAGCCGCCGAACGCCGACTGAGACAAGTACGAGTCGTCGTTCCCGTTTCGGACTCGACTCACGCACAAATGAGCGCGCGATTCATCTTTGGATAAGAAATTTTCCGATCTGCCGAATCGTTGACTCTCGACAGCCCGACAAAAGTGGATTCAAATCAGGCCATGATTCGAACGGCAAAAATCGTTCGAACGGACACTGACAGACATTTTGGTGAGGGCCACGGTATGGCGCGCGTGCAGGCGGCGAACGCTTGCGTTCAATCCGATTCAATCAAGGGATTGGCGCAATCGATCGCTAAACCGGCCTACCATCGGCTGCTGACGGCCGAGCCGGTGCTCCGCCGCGCCGTCCCGATCCTGATCATCGCTTTCCTCGTGACCATCTGCTTCGGCGCCGCGGTTCAGGTCATCGACCAGAGCCGGCAGAAGCGCGCCGCGCTCAATCGCGACCTCTCCGCCCTCGCCGACCTGCTCGCGGAACGGCTCGAACATATCGGTGTGGTGCGGCTCGACCGCGCGGCGTCGATCGAACGCCTGCAGAGCCTGCTACCCGGCCTCGTTCCATCGTGGGGCATCGCCGCGGGACGGCATGTCATCGTCACCGGCGCCGATCAACGCGTGCTGGCGCGGGTGCCGGGCGATGAAGGCGCCAGCGCCGCCAACAGATTCCTCGACATCATCAGCGCCACGCCGACGCTGACGAAGTCCTCACAGCAAGGCGTCCTCAGCGAGATCACCTTGCCGAGCGGTGCCTCGGCGCTGGCGACGCTGCACACCATCAAGTCGTTGCCGGGCCAGGTCATCATCATCCAGGAAGATACCGGCTCGATCCTGCGCTCCGATGCGGCGCTGCAGATCACCCTGTCGGCCACCACCGGCTTCGTCGTGCTGATCCTCGGCTTTGCCTTCCACTGGCAGTCGACCCGCGCGCGCGAAGGCGATCTGATCAACGACGCGGTGCGCAGCCGGATCGACACCGCGCTCAATCGCGGCCGCTGCGGCCTGTGGGATTGGGACCTGTCGCGCGGCCGGATCTTCTGGTCGCAGTCGATGTTCACCCTGCTCGGCCTGGAGAGCCGCAACGACCTCCTGACCTTCGGCGAGGTCAACGCACTGGTGAACAGCGACGACATCGACCTGTTCACGATCGGCGACGAACTGATCGCCGGCGCCGCCGATCACATCGACCACAGCTTCCGGATGCGGCACGCCAACGGTCACTGGATCTGGCTGCGGATGCGTTGCGAGCTCAGCCAGGAATCGCCCACCGAAAACAAGCATCTGATCGGCATCGCGGTCGACGTCACCGAACAGAAGAGCCTCGCCGAACGCACCGTCGAAGCCGATCTGCGGCTGCGGGACGCGATCGAAACCCTGCCCGAGGCGTTCGTGCTGTGGGACTCCGACAACCGACTCGTGCTGTGCAACTCGCACTTCCAGCGGCTGCACAAGCTGCCGGATTCCGCAATTGCGCCCGGCACGTCCTATGAGACGGTGATCGAGGTCGGGCAGATGCCGGAAATCCGCACCCGGCAATGCGACGTCGGCGCGGGGTCGCCGCCCGGCGCGCGCACCTTCGAGGCGCAACTCGACGACGGAAGCTGGCTGCACATCAGCGAACGCCGCACCAAGGACGGCGGCTACGTCGCGGTCGGCACCAACATCACCCGCATCAAGGCGCACGAGCAGAAGCTCGTCGACAACGATTTGCGGCTTCGCGCAACCGTCGCCGACCTGAAAATCTCGCAGGTCAAGCTGGAGCGCCAAGCGATCGAACTCGCCGATCTCGCGCGAAAATACTCCGAGGAAAAAACCCGGGCCGAAGAAGCCAACCAGGCCAAGTCGAAATTCCTCGCCAATATGAGCCACGAGCTGCGCACGCCGCTCAACGCGATCATCGGCTTCTCGGAGATTATGGGCAGCGGCATGTTCGGCACGCTGGGCTCGGAGAAGTATCAGGAATACTGCCACGACATCATGACCAGCGGTCACTATCTGCTGGAGGTGATCAACGACATTCTCGACATGTCGAAGATCGAGGCCGGCCGCATGCGGCTCGAGATGGAGGAGCTCGATCTCGCCCGAACGCTCGGCGAATCGCTCAAGGTCGTCGCCGGTCGCGCCGACAACAAGCATCTCGAGCTTCGCGCCGAAATCGAGGACGGCATCCCGATCGTGGCTGATCGCCGCGCGATCAAGCAGATTCTGATCAACCTGTTGTCGAACGCCGTGAAATTCACCCCCGACGGCGGGCGGGTGACGGTGCGCAGCCGGACGCTGGAAGATTCCATCGTGATGATGATCGCCGATTCAGGCATCGGTATCGCCCCGCAATCGCTGCGAAGGCTCGGACAGCCGTTCGAGCAGGTCGAGAGCCAGCTCACCAAGACCTATCACGGCTCCGGGCTGGGTCTGGCGATCGCCAAGTCGCTCACCCGGCTGCATGGCGGCTCGATGCGTCTGCGCTCGACGCTCGGCGCCGGAACGGTGGTGATGGTCACGCTGCCGCGCGACTGCCAGAAGCGCCGGATGGCGGCCTGACCTCCGCGGTTTGTCGGCGTCGATCCACGAGCAAAGCCGTGGCCGGCGATGCTAAGTGAAAGCCGGACGGGTCCGCGCGACGACAAGGCGTCGACACCGGAAGCCGCAGCTTCGGTCCTGATTCAGTCAGAACCGAAACTTCTCCGGACGAAACCACCCCTCACCAGTTGAAGCGCGCCCCAGCCGACAGCTGATGGCTGATCGCATTGCTGCGGTACTCGCCATTATAGGCGGCGAACATCCGGAAAGTTTCGGCGCGCCAGCCGGAGATCTTGGCGCCGACCAGCGCCGCGTTGCGGCCGGGTTGGGCCGCCGAGACCACAAAGCCTTCATCCAGCAGGGCGGCCTGGCTGATCAGCGTCGTGTCGCGCAGATCGTAGCCCCATCCGACTTTGAGTTCCGGCATCAAGGTGGCGCCATCGGCGGTGCGCAGACGCGCACTCAGGGCGGCGCCAGCGGTCGTCGTCAGCTTCTCGTAGGTCTGCGCGGCGTAGACGAGACCGATCGGCTGCTGGCTTTCGCTGTAGCCGTCGCGCCGGAAGCCCTGCCAGCTCAGGCCGGCGAACGGCTTCAAGGTCACGTCGGGCGCGAGCGCGACACGATACCCCGCCTCCAGCGCGGTCCCGACGCCGACTCCGTTGGAATTGCCTTGCAGGCCGTTGGTCGCCAGCAAGATCTGGCGGCTGGTCGACATCTGGCTCGGACCGGCCGCGATCCGCCAATCGAACACCGCCGCCCCCGGCATCCAGCTGGCATAGGCTGCGCCGGCGTAAGTATCCGCGTTACCGCTGATATCGGTGCTGGTCGCGGTGGTCCGCGCGTAGCCGAACGCGCCACCGGCGACGAGACTGTTCGAGAACCAGCGATCGGCGCCGAGCGTAAAGCCGGCGCTGACGGCTTTTGAGCCGGCCAGATCCCCGGCGTCGCCGACCCGGCTGGTGCGACCGAAGCCCTGCCCCCACGTCGCCCAACCGTCGCGCACGCGCTCTGCCGGATTGATGCTGGCGAAAGCGTTAATGGCCGAATTCGTCTCGGCGCTCATCATGGTTCGACCGGCATAGTTCAACGCAAAGGATTGCGCCGTGCCGTTCTGCCCCTGCTCACCGCCGAGCGCCATCATATCCTGGCGGTCTCCGATCGCGCCGAGGAAGCCTGCAAACGCGTGCAGCGGCGCGCTCGAGATCGCGGGCTGGCCCGGCCCCGCCAGCTGCGTCAGAGCCTTGTCGAGCGCCGCTTCCGAATTCAGTTTGTAGAGCGCGTCGTACAAGGCCTTTTCAGACGCCAACGGCATCACGCCCGAAGCTGCTCGCTCATTGTCGAGAATACGGGCGACCGACCGTTGGTTGGGGCCGAGCTGATCGGCAATGGCGACGGCACTGAAGCTCGCCGGCGTCACCACCAGGGTGATCGAGGTCGGCTGGTAGATCAGATCGAAGCGGCCATTGGCCGGCAGGCCCGACGTCGGCTGCACCAGAGAGGAGAAACTTCCCGCCGTGCTCGCCCCATTTTGCGCCTGCACGAACGCGAACTCGGCGCCGATCGCAGGCGTGTAGTTGCTGACGGTGCCGACGCTGCCGCGCAGGACAGGCGTGAGCGTACCGGCCGCATAGAACACGTTGCCTGCTCCCGTGACATAGATCTTGTCATAGGTGCCGGGACCGCCGGGGACGAGCAGCGAGCCGTCGATGTCGATCATCGTATTGGCGGTCGATGTCAGCGTCACGTTGCCGTTGAAGGTCAGCGTGCCCACCGAATTGCCGTTCAGCACCGTGCCCGCGGGCACGACATTGTTCGCCACGAGGTCGCCGACATTTGCCATCTTGCCCGGCGAGAGCGTGCCCGCGATGCTGGTATCGCCGACGACGGTGCCGAAGCCGGCCAGCGTTGCAGGCTGGGCGACGGTGAGCCTGTTGCCCGCCGCCATCGTCAGCGTACCGTCCACCGCGAGCGTGCCGAGCTGCGCGAACACATTGCCGCCGGCAGTGGTGCGGCCGGAGATCGTGAGAATGCCGTCACCCGCCTTGCTGAAATCGCCTTGCGTGGTGAGCAGCCGGCTCCAATAGGAGGTCTGGCCGGCTGCCACGTCGACCGTGGAGTTCGCGGCCAGCGACGTCGGACCATCGGTCGCGCGGTCGAGACGGATCAGGCCGTAGCCGAACACGGCGTCGACGCCGGCCGCGCCCAGATCTTCCGTGGTCGAGAACAGCAGATTCGCGAGGTCCCGAGCATTGTAGCTCGGGTTGGCCTGGATCAGAACCGCGATCGCGCCCGACACGGTCGGCGCAGCCATCGAGGTGCCCGACTCGAACGCATAGGTGTTTTGCGGGACGGTCGAATAGACTTCCGCTCCGGTGCGATCGTCGCCCCCTGGCGCAGCGACGCACCAGCTTGCGGCGACGCCGCAGAGGTTCGAGTACCAGGCCGCCGCTTTGGTAATCCCGACCGACATCACGGCGATGATCTGACCATTCTGACGTTGCAGCACGGTTCCGTCGAGTTGCTGCCCCTGATCGTCGTAGACGCCGAGGCCGGCATGAGCAGGATTGAGAAACGGCAGCAGCGCAAGACCCGAGGGATTGTTGGCCGCGATCGGATTTGAGCCGCGGTCGTTGCCGTTGGCGGCGACGACGAGCTTGCCGGCGCGAAGCGCATTGAGTGCTGCATTGCCCTCGTCGGCGATGTTGCCGACCGTCCACCGGGTCAGGTTGGTGAAGTCGTTGAAGTTGGGGCCGTAGCTGGCATTGTAGACCATCGTTCCGGTCAAACCAGCGAAGTAGTTCAGCGCGCTTGCCGACGAGTCGCCGTCTCCCACGACGGAATAGCCGGCCGCGGTCAGAATGCGCAAAGGAATGACGCGCGCGTCATAGGCCACGCCGTGGGCGGCGACGTTGTCGAATTTCTCCCCCGCGACGATGCCGGCGACGTGCGAACCATGAATATCGGTGCCGGTCAGCGGCGTCAGTTCGTTCGGGTCGTAGGTCGTCCCGTCCTTGACGACGTAGTTGCGGCCGACACTGGTCACCAACCTGTTGACGAGGCCTGCATTGGTGACATCGAAGCCGGTGTCTGCGACGGTCACTTTGACGCCGGCGCCGGTGAAGCCGCGGTCATATGCAGCCGTCGCGCCGATCAGGTCGAGATTCCAGGTCTGCGCCTGAAGACTGGGCATCGGGCTTGGAAGATTCGGCGAGTTGTTCACCGCCGCCGCGACGTTCTGATAGGACCTCGCGCCGAGCCCGGACGCGGCCGCAGTCCCCGTCGACAAAACCTGTGCGGCGTTCGGGGCCAACGTCATCCGCTGACCCGACGTCAGCACCCCGAGATCGGCCGCGGTTGTGACGTCGCGGAGCGCCGCGGGCGACAGCTCGGACGCATAGTGAACGACGGCATTGCGCAGGCCGGGATTGCGGTAGGTGCTGTCATAGGCCTGCGCGATCAGCTCGCGTTCGCCTAGCCGAACGGCCTCGGCCAAACTCGACTTCAGGTCGGAAGGCAACGACGATTTTGCGATCGGCTTGTGCTTTGCGCCGGTTTCCGCGGCGTACAGCGCGGCGGAAACCGGCGCGCTCACGAGAAACGTCGTGCAGAGAAACAGCGTCGAGAGATTGCGAAAATGCCTGCCAGCGCCCACGGATAGTGCCTTTCCTCAGCAGAGCGCGCCTCGAGCCGCGCGCATCCTCCCCGTCAATCCCGGCACATCAATGCTCGTTCGAATGCCAGTGACCTCATTGAGCGCGCTTCTAGAACGGAGGCGGATGGGTGGAACAGTCCGGTGTCGACCTGGACGCCCCGCAAGCGGCGTTTTCCTTTGACCGAGCGTCTCAATTGCAGCGATGCCTCGCCCCTGTTCCGGGAGCCGGGCCGACACTCGCGCAGAAGCAGCACCGAACAAGCCGGCGGCCGCGCGGGCTTTCGCGGTGATTCAGTGCGCGGCAACCGACATATCCATCGTGTCCCGCCGGAACATGCGTTAGATTGGAAGCGGTTCGGACGCGGCATAGCCCCAGACGATCCAAAGGAAGTTACAGTCCCCTCATCGCCGGTCATGGTGTCCCTACCCCGCCTGTTTTACGTCACCTCCGGCCTCGACGAGGCCACCGCTTTTGCGACCTGGAGTGCGGTGATTTCGCCGCTGTTTGAACCTCGCCCGTGCCGCCCCGGCACCAAGACGCCCACCGGATCGGCCTCCGGAATCATCATCGGCGATCTCATCATCGCGAAGGTCGCATTCAATGCGCAGGACTTCGTGCGCGACGATCAGCGTATCGCCGCAACGCCGGATCACCTGTTGCTACAGCTCTACGTCACCGGCGGCTTCAACGGCATCGTCACCCGGCAGCAGACAGCTATCGGGCCCGGCAAGGTCGCGCTGATCGATCTGGCGCATCCGATCGCGACCCGTGCCTTCGCATCCAGCACGGTCTGCCTGATCGTTCCGCGCAAACTTCTCGGTGACCTGCGGTTAGACGGGCTCAAGCCGCGGCTCGATGCGTTCCGCAACAATCTGCTCGCAGCGCAGATGCTGTCGCTGCAGGAACGCAGCGCGCAATTGACCGAGGCGGACGTGGCGCGCACGATCGCCGAAACGACGGATTTCCTGAAACGGCTGCTTGCTCCCGCGCCGGACGATACGCTGGCCACGCAAAACGGAAGCGACGAGACGATCCTGACGCTCACGGAAGCACTGATACGCGACAACCTCGCCTTGCCCGAACTGTCGCCGGATTGGCTGGCGCAGAAGCTCGATGTCTCGCGCGCGTCGTTGTATCGCCTGTTCGCGGACCGTGGCGGCATCATGCGCCATGTACAGGAACGCCGGCTCCTCGCCGTTCAGGCGGCTCTGAGCGATCCGATCGAAACGCGGCGTCTGTCCCGCCTCGCCTCCGACCTCGGGTTCAAGAGCGAAGCGCATTTCAGTCGGAGCTTCCGCGCCCGCTTCGGCGTGACGGCCAGCGCGCATCGCAAAGCGCAACTCGACGCATCCGCTGCGATCAAACTCACCAGCCCGGCTGTGGTGCAACAATGGTGGACGGCGGTCGGTTCGACTTCGCGAGACTGAGGCAGGATCGCCGGCACGGATGTCGAGCGAACAGCGACCCGCCCTAACCCGCCCTGCCTAGCCGAATTCAGTATTGTGCGGTTTCGTCACCGGCGTGTATGAGCGGATGGTCCGTCCGCGGAGGGATCGGCGTTGAACTTCAGTGCGCTTTTCCATCAGTTTGCAACGTGGTCGTTCCGGGCCGCGATCCTGGGCGGCCTGCTCGGCGTCGTCTATCTCGCGATGCGCGGCGATGCCGACATGCCGGGCGCGCGGCTGGTCGCGTCGCAGGCGGGAACGCCGAACACACAGGTCGGCGACTTCGCCCCATGCCAGCCGATCGGCCAAACCGCGGACGGCGAGTTGGTGTATTCGATGGATTGCGAGCAGACTCCGGCCGAGCCGGTTGCAGGCACGCCTGCATCCGCGACGAGCGCGAAATAGCGCTTACGCGCTGTCGCCGCCGATCAGCCGGTTGAAGATCGCCCGGACCTCGGCCTGGGTCTCCTTCACGCGCGCTTCCAGCGAGGAGAAATCCGGCGCATCGCCGGCGCGCACCAACACCCGCAGCAAATCCTCGCCGGCCGTCTCGGGCTTGAACTTGTCGCTGACGCACAGCCGCAAGATCTGCGTGAGGTCGTGATACAGCCGCGCCGCGGGGCGCAGCACATCCGCATCGGACTGCGCCAGCACACCGAGCCTGGCTGCATTGTCGATCGCCCCCAGCGTGCTGACGCCGAGGATCTCCGGTGTCGCGGCGGCGTGCACGAGTTGCAGATACTGGGCGATGAAGTCGATATCGACCATGCCGCCGGCGGCGTATTTCATATCCCAGACGTCGTCCTCGCCCTTCTCCTGCGCGATCGCGCGGCGCATTTCGGCGACGTCGTTGGCGATGATCGCGGCGTCACGCGGCCGCGTCAGCACGGCGCGGATCACTTGTTCGATCCGCTCGCGGAATTCCGGAGACGCCGAGATCACCCGCGCCCGGGTGAGCGCCAGATGCTCCCAGGTCCAGGCCTCGACCTCCTGGTACTCCGCAAACGAGTCCAGCCGCGACGCCAGCGGGCCGGCGCGTCCCGAGGGACGCAACCGCATGTCGACGTCGTACAGCACACCGTAATTGGTGCGCGTGGTGAAAGCCGAGATCAGCCGCTGGGTGAAGCGGGCGAAATACTGCGCGCCTTGCAGCGAGCGTTCGCCGTCGCTGTCCGGCTGCTCGTGATCGAAATCGTAGATCAGGATCAGATCGAGATCGGACGACGCCGTCATCTCGCGACTGCCGAGCTTGCCCATCGCCAGGATCGCGGTCTGCTGATCCTTGATCCGGCCGTATTGCGAGATGAACTGCTCGCTGACGAGATCATGCACGGTGCCGACGATACCTTCGGCGACGTCGGCGAAGGCGACGCTGGCCTGCTGGGTCGATACCGTGCCGGAGAGAATCCGCGTGCCGATCAGGAACAGGCTCTCCTGCCCGAACAGCCGCAGCCGGTCGAGGAATTCCTCATAGGGGCCGGCGTCGGCAAGCGTCGCCGCGAGCCGCGCGGACAGTTCGGCGCGGTCGGGCATCGCACCGAAGAAGCGCGGATCGATCAGCCCGTCCAGGATCTGCGGCTGCCGCGCCAGCATGTCGCCGAGCCGCGGCGCCGCGCCGAGCACCAGCGCGACAAGCGTCAGCAGATCGCGGTTCTGGCTCAGCAGCGAAATCAGCCGGCCGCCGCGATGCAGCGCCTGCAGCAGACGGTCGAACGCGTTCACCGCATTGTCGGGCTCTTCGGCGCGCGCCAGTTCCTCGATCAGCATCGGCACAAATTCGTGGAATGCGCGCTGCGTCGTCTCGACCTTCAGGATGCGATAGCCGCCGGTCATCCATTGCTGCAGCGTGGTCGCGACCATCAGCGGTTTCTTGTAGCCGAGGCCATGCAGATGATCGAGCAGCCCCGTGTCGTCGGGACCTCCGGCGTAGTCGATCGGCAGCTTGACGGTGCCGGTCGGGTCGCCCTCGAACAGCTTGCCGTAATGGCCCTGCACGCAGTCGAAATACGCCAGCAGGTCACGCGCGAACGCCTCCCTGCTTTCATAGCCGAAGAATCGGGAGAACCGCTCCACCGCCTCGACGCTGTCCGGCAGCGTGTGGGTCTGCTCGTCGGCGATCATCTGGATGCGATGCTCGACGCGGCGCAGGAACTGATAAGCCACCGACAGCTCGTCACGCGCCTGATAGGTGATCCAGTCGCGCGCGGCGAGGATATCGAGCGCGGCGAGCGTCGCCCGCACCCGCAATTCCGGATGCCGGCCGCCGGCGATCAATTGCTGGGTCTGCGCGAAGAACTCGATCTCGCGAATGCCGCCGCGGCCGACCTTGACGTTGTGGCCCTCGACAGCGACCTCGGTCTGGCCGCGGAAAGTCTGCATCTGCCGCTTCATGTCATGCACATCGGACAACGCGGCGAAGTCGAGATGTTTGCGCCAGACGAACGGCGCGATGTCGCCGAGCAGCGCGTCTCCGGCGACCAGATCGCCGGCGCAGGCGCGCGCCTTGATCATCGCGGCGCGCTCCCAGGTGCGGCCCTCGCGCTCGTAGTAGTTCAGCGCCGACACCGTCGACAGCGCCACCGGCGTCGAGGCCGGATCGGGGCGCAGCCGCAGATCGACGCGGAACACGTAGCCGTCGTGCCGGCGCTGCTGCAGGATGCGGCTGAGACCTTGCGTCACCCGCACGAAGAACGGCTGAGGCTCGATGTCGGGCGCCAGCGTCGGCGCATCGAGATCGTAAAACACGATCAGATCGATATCGCTGGAGTAGTTGAGCTCGCCCGCCCCCATCTTCCCCATCGCCAGCACGACGAGGCCGCTGCCCTGTTCCGGCGCGTCGCTGTTCGGAGGAATGATGCGGCCGCGCGCCGCCTCCTGCCGCAGCAGGAAGCGCAGCGTCATCTGCACCGAATTCACCGCGAGGTCGGTCAGCGCCTGCGTCACCTGCATCACCGGCCACAGCCCGCCGATGTCGCACAGCGCGATCGACAGCGCTGCCTCCGCCTTCATCTTGCGGAGCACCGCCATTACCTCGGCCTCGTCGGATGCGGCGGCGACCGCAGCCGAGGCGCGGTCCAGCAACGCCACGAAGCCGGCTTCCGGATCGGAGCGCAGCAGGCTGAGCAGCCGCGCCGGATCGGCGCGGATCAGGTCGAACAGATAGGGCGAGGCTTCGGCGATCGACCGCAACGCAACGCCGACATGCGGATGGCGATCGGCGACAGAGCGGATCGCGCCGGCGAGGTCCGCCGGAACATCGCCGAGCCAGTCAGCCAGGCGCTTCTCCGCCTCTTCCGGGGCATGGAGCTGCGGTCCGGCGGCAAAGCGTGCGGCCAGTGCGGAGGGAGGAATGTCCGCGTCGATCGCGGAAGAATTCATGCTGGCGTCGGTTCTGGAGTTGTGTTGGCCGAAGCCAGTCCTTCGCCCGTGTGCGCCGGAATTGCAAGCGTGGCGCGCAAACCCGGTTGCGCGTCCGACAGCCTCAATTCGCCGCCATGCAGCGTCGCCACCGCGGAGGCAAGGCTGAGACCGAGCCCGGAGCCCGGCTGGGTGCGGCTGGCCTCGAGCCGCACGAAACGCTCGACCGCGTGTTTGCGATCGGTTTCCGGTATTCCGCGGCCATGATCGGTGACGCTGAGCAGCACCTGATCGCCGTCACGCCGCGCCTCGATCAGGATCACGGCATCCGGCGGCGGGTTCGGCTCGGCGCCCGGCGCCGCCAGCGCGAGCTGCGGCTGGCCATATTTGATGGCGTTCTCGACCAGATTGGCGAGCGCCTGGCTGATCAAATCGCGATTGCCGCGGACCGGCGCCGGTTCGCTCCTGGCCTGCAGCGTCAGGCCGTTGTCTTCCGCCAGCGGCTCGTACAGCTCGTGGATGTCGCGCGCGGTGTCGGCGGCGTCGAACGTATCCATGTCGCCGCGCGAATGCCCGGATTCTGCACGGGCGATCATCAGCAGCGCGTTGAAGGTGCGGATCAGCCCGTCGGATTCCTCGATGGTGCGCTCCAGCGCGGCGCGGTAGTCGGCCTCGCTCCCGGACTGCGCCAGCGCCTCCTCGGCGCGATTGCGCAGCCGTGTCAGCGGCGTCTTCAGATCGTGGGCGATGTTGTCGGAGACCTCCTTGAGGCCGTTCATCAGCGCCTCGATCCGCTCCAGCATCGCGTTGAGATTTTCCGCGAGGCGGTCGAGTTCGTCGCCGCTGCGGCCGACCGGCAGCCGGCCGGAGAGATCGCCGGCCATGATCCGCTGCGTGGTGCCGGTCATCGCGTCGATCCGTCGCAACACGCGGCGGGCGACGAAGATGCCGCCGCCCAGGCCCAGCACGACAACGATGAGCACCGACCATTGCGCCGCCGAGCGCACCACATTGAACAGCCGCCGGCGTTCCTCCAGATCGCGACCGACCAGCAGCCGGAAGCCGCTCGACAATTCGCTGACGCGAACCAGGGCCCGATGCTGGGCGCGATCCTGATCGTCGAGCCGGCGATAGAAGGTTTCGGTCCAGCCGGTGGTGCTCATCACGCCGGGCGCCAGCGAGCCGACATTACCGGCGACCGCCTGCCCTGCCGGCGTGGTGACGAGATAGAGATTGGCGCCGGGTCGCAGCGCGCGGCTCTCGATGGTGTACACCAGCCCGCGCAGCCCGCGCCGCGTATAGATCTCGTCGATCTCGCCGATCTCGGCGTTCACCGTGGTGGTGATCTGATCGGTGATCAGCCGGCGGGTGTTCCAGGCGAAGTACCCCAGCAGCGACGCCGCGAACAGCCCGAACAAAAACAGATAGACCAGCGTCAACCGAAACGCGGTGGTTCGGATCAGCTTACCGAATGCCGTCACGGATCATGTACCCCGCCCCGCGGATGGTGTGCAGCAGCGGCCGGTCGAAGCCCTTGTCGATCTTGGCGCGCAGGCGGGAGATGTGGACGTCGATGACGTTGGTCTGTGGGTCGAAATGATAGTCCCAGACGTTCTCCAGCAGCATGGTGCGGGTCACCACCTGGCCGGCATGCTTCATCAGATATTCGAGCAGCCGGAATTCGCGCGGCTGTAGCGTCAGTTCCTCGCCGCCGCGGGTGACGCGGTGCGACAGCCGGTCGAGTTCAAGGTCGCCGACGCGGTAGCTGGTCTCCTCGGCGGGGCCGCCATGGCGGCGCGACAGAACTTCGACGCGCGCCAGAAGTTCGGCGAAGGCGTAGGGCTTCGGCAGATAGTCGTCGCCGCCGGCGCGCAGGCCCTTGATGCGGTCGTCGACCTGGCCGAGCGCGGACAGGATCAGCGCCGGCGTGCGGTTGCCTTTCTCGCGCAGCGTGCCGATCACCGACAGGCCGTCGCGCTTCGGCAACATCCGATCGACCACCAGCACGTCGTAATCGCCGCTGTCGGCGAGCGCCAAGCCCTCTTCGCCGTCACTGGCGAGATCGGCGACGTGGCCGACTTCACGAAACGCCTTCACCAGATAATCGGCGGATTCGCGGTCATCCTCGATGATCAGCAGGCGCATATTGGCATCGGATTCGCTCAAGGGCTTCAGACTTTCTCGCACCATGGCGGGACTTCAACCTCCATGCAAGGCGGCAGGACGCGCCCTCTGAACATGAAAGCGGGCGATGGAGCTGGGGAAACTCCACCGCCCGCCTGACCTTCCGACGGAGGGGGGCTTGCTCCGGACGGAAGGTATAAGCAGGGACGGGCTGTTCACCCGTCCCCCGGAAAGCGCCGCCAGCGGGGGCGACATTGCCGGCGACACTCTCCAACTCGACCCGGCGCGGGCCGCTCGACGCTGGGCTCAGCCCTTGGCGGAGATCGGCACCGCGACGAAGCGCGACGAACCACCCGAGCGGACCCGGATCAGCACGCTGTTCTTGTTGTCGGCCTTGGCGGTGTTGATCGCCTCGCGAACATCGCCGGGGCTGGCCACGTTCTTGCCCGCGACCTCGAGAATCACATCGCCCTCCTTGAAGCCGCGGTCGGCTGCGGCGCTCTTGGGATCGACGTCGGTGACGACGACGCCGTCCTTGCCGGCGCCTGCGACCGAACTGGCCGGCGCGACCGTCAGGCCGAGCCTCGGCACCTCGGTGCCGCGGCTGGAACTGTTGCCATTGTCGCCACCATCATTCACCTTGGCCTCGACCTGGTTCGGCAATTGGCCGAGCGTCAAATTGAGCTCGCGGTCCGCGCCCTTGTGCACCACGGTGAGCTTCACCGTATTGCCCGGCGCGAAGCCGCCGATGGTTCGGGCGAGTTCGCGCGCGTCCTTCACCGGCGTGCCGTTGACTGCGGTGATGACGTCGCCGGATTCGATGCCCGCCTTCGCCGCCGGACCATTGGGCTGCGGCTCGGCGACCAGCGCGCCGTCGGGCTTCTTCAGACCGAGGCTGTCGGCGATCTCCGGCGTCACCGGCTGGATCTGCACGCCAATCCAGCCGCGGCTCACCGAACCCTTGTCCTTGAGCTGCTGCACCACCGTCTTGACGGTGCTGGCGGGGATCGAGAACGCGATGCCGACGCTGCCACCGGATGGCGAGTAGATCGCGGTGTTGACGCCCATCACTTCGCCGTTGGTGTCGAACGCCGGGCCACCGGAATTGCCCTTGTTCACCGGCGCGTCGATCTGGATGAAATCGTCATACGGACCGTTGCCGATGTCGCGGCCGGAGGCCGAAACGATGCCGGCGGTGACAGTGCCGCCGAGGCCGAACGGATTGCCGACCGCGAGCACCCAATCGCCGATCCGCGGCTTGCCCTCGGACAGCTTGGCGAACGGGAAGTCGGTGCGGCCCTCGGCCTTGATCAGCGCCAGATCGGTGCGCTGGTCGGTGCCGATGACCTTGGCCTTGTAGGTCTTGCCGTCGTCGGTGGTGACCTCGACCTTGTCGGCGCCGTCGACGACGTGATTGTTGGTCACGGCGTAGCCGTCAGCCGAGATGAAGAAGCCCGAGCCCTGCCCGGTCATCGTGCCGCCGCCGCGATGGCCGCGCATACCGGGGGGCATCTCACCGCCGAAGCGGCGGAAGAAGCGCTCCATCGGGGAGCCCGGCTGAAACGGCGAGTCTTCGGCGCGATCCTCGTTCTTCGCCGTCTTCTCGGCGATGTTGACCTTCACCGAGATCACCGACGGCTTCACCTTCTCGACGATATCGGCGAAGCCCACCGGCTGCTGCGCCTGGTTGACCTTGTTGCCGACCTGCGCATGCGCCGGCGTGCTGAACAGATCGACCGGCGTCGAGGTCTGCGACAGGCCGAACGCGCCCGCGCCGAGACCGGCGACCACCGAGGCCATCAACGCGAGTTTGCGCGCTGACAGCAGCGATCGGCGATCCGGCTGGTGGGACGGCTGCGAGGGAAGATCGGTATGTCGGTCGGTCATGCAAAGGGCTCCAGAACCATGAATTTGTGAGGGGCGAACGATCGCACCAACGGGTCTGAAGATGGGGGCTCGCGCCTTACAGCGCGCTGGATGACGAATTAAACTTCTGTAACTTGGCGGTAATCCGCCGCGACGCTTGGTCGCGCGTGCGACGGCCCGCCCCTCACGGTTTTGTCAACACTCATACATTTGTGTCGGAGTTCGATCGGCAGCCGATTGCGGCGGCGATCGCCGCGCACCTACCAACTACCTGATTTATCAAACGATCTGCGATGGCCTGCTTCTTGCCAAGGCGCTCACTAAGGACGCCGTGCGGCGTCGATCCCGGTCCCAGCTAACAGGAGCGCGCCTTGGCCAACATTACCTTCTCTTCGCCCGTGATGGCGAAGGACGTCACCGTCTACGCCGTCGCCGGCGATCGCGGCACCATTCTCGCCGTCGCCAAGGCACACAAGATTCCGATCCCGTTCGACTGCCAGGACGGCGAATGCGGCTCCTGCCTGGTGCAGGTCGAGCACTTCAATCCGAAGGCCAAGTCCGCCGTGGCGCTGACCGAGAAGGAGAAGGAAGTGCTGCGCCAGCTCGGCAAGATCTCCAAGGACGAGATCGCCAACGCCGAGGTCAACGACATTCCGCCGCGCTACCGTCTCGCTTGCCAGTGCTTCGTTCGCAACGAGGACATCATGGTGCGGTTCGAAGGCGACAAGACCCAGCCGCAGAAACTCGCCGTCACGCACGCCGCCGCACGCTTCAAGGGCGGCCTCGAGATCGCGACGCTGCCGGAGTTCTTCAGCTACGCGGCAAAGGTCGAGGAAGACGCCGCCCTGCACTACGACCAGCTCGCCAAGGCGATGGCGGAGGCCGGCAACAGCGCCGTAGCCAAGCTGTTCGCGCAGCTCGCCGATTTCTCGCGGTTGCATCTCGCCGAGGTGAAGTCGCGCGCCGGCAATATCGATCCCGGCAAGTCGGTGCCGCCGGATTACGCGTGGCCTGATCACGCCACGCCGGAGCGCGCCGCGGTGTGGGCGTCCGACACGACGATGACCCGCCTCGGCGGTCTGAAGGCGGCGCTGCAGGGCGAGCGCCGCGGCTACGAGTTCTATCGCGCGGTCGAAGCCACCACCAAGTCGCCTGAGGTCGCGGCGGCGGCGAAGGAATTCGTCGGCGAGGAAGCCGAGCACGTCCGCATCCTCGAAGCCTGGATCACCCAGGAAGAATGGTCGCTCAAGCACGCCAGGGCGGCTGAAAACGCCTGACGAGAACGTCCGACAATGGAGACGGCCGCCGTCGACCCGTCGGCGGCCGAACAACGAAGGATCATCACATGGAAACGGTCGAACAGTTTCTGGCGCACTCCATCCGCCTCGAGCAAGAAGCGGCGCTGCGGTTCGGTCAACTCGCCGACGCAATGGACTCCTGCGGCAACAAGGAAGTCTCGAAGCTGTTCCGGCAGCTCGCGGACTACTCACGGATGCATCAGGCCGACGCCCAGGCGCGCGCCGGTTTCCGCGACATCCCCGAGATGGAATCCGGCGATTTCAAATGGCCGGGGATCGAGAGCCCGGAAACCGCGGCGATCTGGGGTACCGACCCCTTCATCGGCCGCGACCTCGCTCTGGAAATCGCGCTCGAAGCCGAGACCGGCGCCTACGATTGGTACAAGAACGTGCTCGACACCACCGACAATCCGGAGATCAAGGCTCTGGCGCAAGAGTTCGTCGCCGAGGAAAGCGGCCACGTCGCCGAGCTGCATCGCTGGATCGCCCTGCACAAGGCCGGCAAGCCGCTGCCGATGGAGATCGTCCCGTTCTGAGGGCGCGGCCCGTCAGCGACGCCCTTCGTCTGGTCCGATTACGACAGTGAGCCGCTCGCGCTGGTGGTCTGGCGCCCGGCTGCTTGCGTCTGCGCGATCATTCGCCTGATCGCCTGAACGGTTTCCGACGAGAGGTGCTTGTGCGCACCGAGCGCGACGTAGAGCGCGTCGAGGGTGTTCTTCCGGATTTCCGGCGCAATCGAAATCTTGCCGCGTGGGCCCTCGGCGAGTCCGAACACGGCCTGAGCGGCGAGATCCAGATCGTATCTCCAGACCCAGCACCACAGCCTGACGGCGGTCGACCAGCCCCGGTGCAGCGTGCGAAGCGCCGTGCCGACCTCGAACAGAGCTTTCAAGGCGGCGTCCCGCTCGTCTTCGCTCGCACTCATGTCGACGTTGTAGTAGCGCTCGGCAACTTTCAGTGCCTCGAGCCGATTCTCCTGAAGCGCGACGACCGGCTTGCCGACGAAATAGACGGCAAACCATGCCGCCACCGCGACACCTGCACTCGCCAATAGATCCTGCATCATATCATCCTGACCCGGCAGACGCCGTGAAGCCCGTCACGATGCAAGTGTTACCTGTCTATTCAACGCCGCCGGAATAGTACTTCCGTCTGCCCTCTGCTCGATCCGGGCTTGCCGCAGCGCGAATTCGCCGTCGCGCGCGACCAGAACGTCCCGCACTTCAGTGATGTCGCCGGATCGCTCGCTCGGCAAGCTGTCAGATCAGCCGCCTTCGCCTGTCATTCGCCGAACCTCGTAGATTTCCTAGGCGCTATTCACAACGATCGACTTGCTGTCAGAACTCTCGTCTGAGTCGCTGGCGGCATGGTGTTTCGCTTGCACACGAGCAAGCTGATCTCGCCCTCTCTTGTGCGCCGAACTCGCCTCCGTCAGAATGCCTCGACAAAAGTTGGATCGAGCCATTCATGCTGACGTCGCGACACCTCATCGTCACTACGATGCTTCTCGGTCTCGCAGTCGGCTCCGCGAGCGCCGGCGACGCGGAGCGGAAGCTGACTTTCCCGCAGGGCGCGACCGCTACAAAAGTGGCCGGCAAGATCTCGGGGCGGAACGGTGTCAATCACCTCGTCGCGGCCGGAGCCGGACAAACCATGCAGGTGCTCTTCGCGCCGTCGAATCGATCCTGCTACTTCAACGTTTTCGAGCCGGGCGCCGCTGAAGCGGCTCATATCGGATCAACCGCCGGCAATGAGTTCGGCGTTGAGCGGACCAAAGCGGGCACTTACCGGGTGCAGGTCTACCTGATGCGCAATGCGGCTCGACGCAACGAGGTCTGCCGCTATCAGCTCTCGGTCGAACTCACCGGCGCACCGGGCGGTGTCTCTGCAGGCGTCTCCGACCGTATCAAGCAGGATGTCTGCAAGGCCGAGGCGGCCGGCATGTATGGCGTCGACCAGCGACGGATCGCTGTCGGCCCGGTCCGGACCTCCCCCCGTGGCTCAGAAATCGACGGGACCGCCGACAAACAGGCAGACGGAATCAAGAAGCTGCGCTGCATCTTCAAGGCGGACGGCAGCTTCGACCACATCATGGCCATGACCCCGGACGGAGAATAAGCGCGCATCGCAATCTGCGGCGGTCGAGGCATCCTCACAGCTCCGCCCCTGTTTCAAGGCTGTCTGATTTCAGAATGGCCATCACCACCTCCGATGATGCGATCGGAAGGCGCTGAAGGCCGCGGTTTCAACGATCTGGAGTTCATCATGCGCCGCCTCGCTTTCGTGTTGTTCGTGATCTCCCCGATAGTGACCCTCACCGCGCCTGCGCGCGCGGGAGACAAGCCGGTGCTCGGGAACTGGGGGGTCGAGACCCAGACGATTTCCGCGACGGTCCGGCCCGGTGACGACTTCTATCGCTACGTCAACGAAGGCTGGCTCAAGACCGCCGCGCCGCCGCCGGGAATGGCATATGCAAATTCCTTCGTGGATGCCTATCAGCGCACGCAGGGACAGCTTCAGAAGCTGATCGACGGCATCCTCGTTTCGACGCCAGCCCCGGGCAGCGACGAGGCCAAGATCGCAGCGCTGTACAGGAGCTATATCGACGTGGCTGGGCGCAACCAGCGCGGCCTGTCGCCGATCAAGAGCGATCTCGACTCGATCTGGGCGATCAAGACCCACGAGGACGCCGCCCGGCTGCAGGGCCAGCCGTTCTTCAAGTCACCGATCGATATCGGTGTCGTCACCGACGACAAGAAGCCGGAACGCTATGTGATCGGCGCAATGCAGGCCGGCCTCGGCCTGCCCAGCCGTGAATACTACCTCACCGCCGGCGAGCCCTTCGACGGCCATCGCGCCGCCTATCTGGCCTATGTCGCCGACATCTTCAAACGCGTCGGCGTTGCCGATGGCGGCGATCGGGCGAAGGCCATCCTCGCCTTCGAGACCCGTCTCGCCGAGGCGCAGTGGACCGCGCCCGAACAACGCGACCCGGTGAAGAGCTATCGGCTGCTGTCGATCGCCGAGCTTCAGGCCTACGCGCCTGCGTTCCCGTGGCAGATCTATCTTGAGGCGGCCGGCTTCAGCCGGCCGACCGAGCTGGTGCTGACGACGGACACGGCGATCCAGAAGAGCGCCGAGATCTTCAAGGCGACGGATATCGAATCCATCAAATCCTATCTCGCCTTCCACCTCGTCGATGATTTTGCCCCCAACCTGACCGAGGAACTGGATCGGGCCAGCTTCGCCTTCAACAGCACACGGCTTCACGGCGTCCCCGAGCAGGAAGCGCTCGAGAAACGCGCCCAGACTTTCGTGACGTCGACATTCGGCGAGATCTTCGGCCGGGCCTATGCCAAGGCCTATTTCCCGGAAAACTATCGCGCCAAGATGGACCGGATGATCGCCAACATCCGCGCAGCCTTCCACAAGCGGCTCGACGCCAATCCCTGGATGGACCAGGCGACGCGCAAGGCGGCGATCGTCAAGCTCGAGGCGATCGTCAAACATGTCGGCTATCCGGACCGCTGGCGCGACTGGTCGTCGGTCGCGTTCGACCCGACCGATCTGGTCGGCAACCGGCGCAAGGCCGAGGCGTTCGCCCGGGCAGACGCCATCGCCAAGCTCGGCGAGAAACGCCGCGAATGGCAGTGGAGCTATCCGGCCACCGACATCAACGCCGGCTACAGTCCGCAGATGAATTCGATTACCTTCCCCGCGGGCATTCTGCAGCCGCCGTTCTTCGATCCGAATGCCGACGACGCCGTCAATTACGGTGCGATCGGCGCCGTGATCGGCCATGAGCTCGGCCACGCGTTCGACGATCAGGGCAGCCAGTCCGACGCGACCGGCGCGCTGCGCAACTGGTGGACGGAGGTATCACGCGCGGAATTCAACAAACGAACCGCCGTGCTGGTGCAGCAGTTCAGCGGCTACTCGCCGCTTCCGGGCATGCGGGTGAACGGCGAACTGACGCTGGGCGAGAACATCGGGGATCTCGGCGGCATTACGATCGCCCATGAGGCGTATCGGATGCTCGTCGATCAGGAGCATGGCGGCAAGGCGCCGGTGATCGACGGCTTCACCGGTGACCAGCGCTTCTTCCTGTCCTGGGCGCAGGTTTGGCGGGATTTCACGACTCCGGACCAGGCCCGCCAGAACCTGCTCTCGGATGCACACAGCCCGAGCGAATTCCGCGTCAACGGCGCGCTGCGCAACGTCGACGCGTGGTACGCAGCCTTCGGCGTGAAGGATGGCGACAAACTCTATCTGCCGCAGGACAGTCGCGTCCGGATCTGGTGAAGGCCGGGCAGTGAACGACGTTTTCTGATGTCTGGATTTTGATCGCGCCAACCATGTCCGAGACTCCACAATCCTTTGCCGGCGCGGCTCTCAAGCTGTTGCCGATCGATCGTGAGGCGTTTTTCGACCTCTCCGAGACGCGGCAGGCTGTCGCCGCCGGTGCCCAGCTGTCGATCAGCTACCTGCTGATGAATGCGGCGGCGACGCTGATCGCCGGCTACGGGCTGCTGGCCAATTCGGAGGCGGTCGTCATCGGCGCGATGCTGATCGCGATGCTCTACGGTCCGATTCTGGGGATTGGGCTGGCACTCGCTGAACTCGACGTCAGGATGCTCGCGGGCGCGCTGGCGACCGAGATCGTCGGCGTCGTGTGGGTGCTGGCGATCGGCACGGGAATCGGGTGGTTGCACGACAACGTGCCGATCAGCGAGCAATTGCTGGCGCGCACCACGCCCAACCTGCTCGATATGATGATCGCGCTCGTCGGCGGCGCAGCCGGCGCCTACGCGGCCGCATCGCGCCGGATCAGCGGCGCCGTGGTCGGCGTCGCGATCGCGACCGCGCTCTGTCCGCCGCTCACCGCCTGCGGCATCCTGATCGCCCGCGGCTATTTCCAGCTCGCCGGCGGCGCCTTCGTGCTGTTCCTGACCAATCTCACGGCGATCTCCGCAGCAGCCATGGCCGTGTTCCTGGTGATAGGCCACCGCGCTCAAACCGTCGGGCCGTCGTTTCGCGCGACCTGGTCGGCCCGCCTGGTGCCGCTGATCGTGCTGGCAGTGCTTGGGACCTACCTCGTCGATGCCTTCAGGAGGAATATTGACGAGAGTTCAGTGCGAAGCAGTGTGCAGCGGGTTCTCGAGGAGGGCCTGATCACGCAGCCGGGCGCCCGGGTGATCGAAGTCCGACTGACCACGGAAGCCGGCAAGCGACTGGCGTTCGCCGTGGTCAGAACCCCCGAGTTCCTGACCGCCGAGACCGTTGCCCGTCTGAATGCAAAAATCGACGAGGTGACAGGCCGCGACATCGTCCTTCATGTCCGCAGCGTGCCGATCCAGGAAATGACCCGCGATGGTCAGGTGTCCTTTGGCCGCGTAAGCGGGTCGCGATTTTAGAGCGAAGTGGAAACCGGTTCGCGTGAAGAAAACGCGTCAGACCAAGAAGTCAGAGCTCCGGTTCTGATTTGATCAGAACCGGAAAAGCTCTAGTCGGACCTTGCCGACCCATCAGCCATCAGCCGGTCCAGCCTTGCCTGCTCATCGGCAGTGAGCGGCTGCGCTGTGTCCAGCGCCCGAGGTGCATTGCGGGCGCGCCGACGCACGTTCAGCCACAGCGCCAGCCCGCCGCCGATCAGCACAAGTGGCATCACCAGCCACAGCACCAAGGTGTGCAACTCGAACCGCGGCTTCAGCAGCACGAATTCGCCGTAGCGCGCCACCAGATAGTCCAGCACCTGGTTGTTGCTGTCGCCGGCCGCGATCCGCTCCCGCACCAGGAGCCGCAGATCCTTGGCGAGCGTCGCATCGGAATCGTCGATCGACTGGTTCTGACAGACCATGCAGCGCAACTCGCGCGACAACTCCCGCGCCCGGGATTCCTGCGCCGGATCGGCCATCACCTCGTCGGGCTGCACCGCATGCGCCAGTGGCGCGGCGAAGGCCGACGCGATCACGATCGAAACGATAGCAAGCAGTTTTCTCATCTCCGGCCTCCGCCCTACTCCGCCGGCTGCAGCGTACGCTGCGGCTTGGCCGGTTTCGGTGCACCGACGCGCAGGCGGCGGTCGGACAGCGACAACAGGCCGCCGAACGCCATCAGCAGCGGGCCGAACCAGATCAGCAGCACCATCGGCTTGTGATAGATCCGCACCGTCACCGCGCCCGCGGCGTCGATCTCGCCGAGCGAGACGTAAAGCTGGCTGAAGCCACGGGTCAGCAGTGCCGCCTCGGTGGTCGAGGTGCCGCGGGTGGTGAAGCTGCGCTTCGACGGCGTCATGACGCCGACCGGCTGGCCGCCCTCGCTGATCGAGAAGCGCGTCTCCAATTCGCGAAAATTCGGCCCCTGGCGCTGCATCGCGCCTTCGAATTTGAGTTCGTAGCCGGCGATCCGCGCTGTATCGCCCTCCTTCATCGCGGCGATATGCTCACTGTTCCAGGTGGTCTCGCAGACGATGCCGATCAGCGCCATGCCGACGCCGGCATGGGCGAACATCGTGCCCCAGGCCGAGCGCGGCAGCCCGCGCGCACGGCGCGTGGAGATCGACAGCGGGTTGCGGAACAGTCCGATGCGTTCGGCGATGTCGGCAAGCGCGCCCGCGATCACGAACACCGCGAGCCCGATCGCCAGCGGCGCCAGCACCGGGCCGCCGGTGGTCCAGGCCCAGACCAGGGCGACCGTCAGCAGCGCCACGACGCCGGCCGCGATCAGCCGCTGCGCCGCGCCGACGATGTCGCCGCGCTTCCACGCCAGCAGCGGCCCGAACGGCATCGCCAGCATCAGCGGCACGAACAGCGGCCCGAAGGTGAGATTGAAGAACGGCGCGCCGACCGAGATTTTGTCACCGGTGACGACTTCGAGCGCCAAGGGATACAGCGTGCCGACGAACACCGTGGCGCAGGCGGTGGTGAGGAACAGATTGTTCAGCACCAGCGCGCCCTCGCGGGAGATCGGTGCGAACAGCCCGCCCTGCTTCAACGCCGAAGCGCGCCAGGCGAACAGCGCAAGACTGCCGCCGATGAAGACGCAAAGAATTACCAGGATGAACACGCCGCGCGACGGATCGGTGGCGAAGGTGTGCACCGAGGTCAAGACGCCGGAGCGCACCAGGAAGGTGCCGAGCAGCGACAGCGAGAACGTCAGGATCGCGAGGAGGATGGTCCAGACCTTCAGCGCGTTGCGCTTCTCCATCACCAGCGCCGAATGCAGCAGCGCGGTGCCGGCGAGCCAGGGCATCAGCGAAGCGTTCTCGACCGGGTCCCAGAACCACCAACCGCCCCAGCCGAGTTCGTAGTAAGCCCAATACGAGCCCATCGCGATGCCGAGTGTCAGGAAGATCCACGCCATCAGCGTCCACGGCCGCACCCAGCGCGCCCAGGCGGCGTCGAGCCGGCCTTCGAGCAGCGCAGCGGCGGCGAAGGAGAACGAGATCGAGAAGCCGACATAGCCGAGATAGAGCAGCGGCGGATGCACCGCGAGGCCGATGTCCTGCAACACCGGATTGAGGTCACGCCCCTCGATCGGCGGATTGGGAATCCGCAGGAACGGGTTCGAGGTGATCAGGATGAACAGATAGAACGCACTGGCGACCCAGGCCTGCACCGCCAGCACATGGGCGCGCAGCGACAGCGGCAGATTGTTGCCGAATGCAGCGACCAGACCGCCGAACAGCGCCAGGATCGCGACCCACAGCAGCATCGAGCCTTCGTGGTTTCCCCACACGCCGGTGATCTTGTAGAGCAGCGGCTTTGCCGAATGCGAGTTCTCGTAGACATTGAGAACCGAGAAGTCCGAGGTGACGTTGAGATAAACCAGCGCGCCGAACGACGCCGCGACGAAGGCGAATTGTGCGAGCGCCGTGGAGCGCGCGACATTCATCAGGCCGCCGTCGTTCAGCCGCGCGCCGAGGATCGGCACGGTCGACTGGATCAACGCCAGCGCAAGCGCCAGCACCAGCGCGTAGTGCCCCGCTTCGGCGATCATCGCGACGGCCCCGCGGCGTCGGCGGAGGCCCCCGAGGCGCCGGGCGGCTTCTTCTCGTAATCGTCCTTCCAGTGGCCCTGCTTCTTCAGCGCGTCGGCCACTTCCTTCGGCATGTAGGTCTCGTCGTGCTTGGCGAGCACGGTGTCGGCCTTGAACACGCCGGCGGTGTCGAGCGCGCCCTCGGCGATCACGCCCTGCCCCTCGCGGAACAGATCCGGCAGAATGCCCTTGAACGCCACCGGCACGGTGGCGGCGCCGTCCGACACCTTGAACGACACCGCAAGCTGATCGCCGCGGTGCAGCGAGCCGGGTTCGACCACGCCGCCGAGCCGGAAGCGCGTGCCGGCGCCGATCTGCTGTTCGGACACCATCTTCGGCGTCGAGAAGAACACGATGGAACCGCGCATCGCGTTCAGCACCAGGCCCACCGCAACGACGAGCACGACGCCCGCGCCACCGATCATCAACAATCGCCGCTGTTTACGCGTCATGGTCAGCCTTCTTGTCGGCGTCCTGAGTGCCGGCGTCGCGATACGCCCGAACTGTGCGCCTCGCCCCCGCGCAATGATAGCCGGATGATTTTGTCGGAAAAGGGCATGCGAACCGGGCGCGCCCTCATCCGTCGAGCCCGAGGTTCTTGAGCCCGTCATTGAGCTGCTTGAGCCGCTCGGCGTTGCCGGCCACCGCCTGCCGCGCCTGCGCCTGCGCGCTCCTGGCCTTGTCGGCGTCGCCGAGCACCATGTAGGCGCGCACCAGCCGCAGCCATCCCTCGACGTCGTCGCCGTTCTGCTGCAACCGGGCGGCGAGCTTGTCGACCATGCCGCGGATCATCGCGTTGCGGTCGCCCTCGCTCATGCCTTGCGCCGATGCGATCGTGTCGTCCGGCAACGCCGGCAACGGCGTTCCCTCGAGGCGCGCGAGCTGCGCCTGCAGCATCGGCTTCCACGGCGCCTCGGCCGGCGCCTTCTCCAGCATCGCCCGCCAGATCGCCGCGGCATCCTTCGGCCGGCCGTCCTGCTCGGCGGCGAGGCCGAGGAAGTAGCGCGCCTTCGGGTCGTCGGCGTTCAGCTTCACCGCGCGCTCGAATTCCGACTTGGCCTCGGCGGTGATCACGCCGCCCGCCGCCATCGACAGCACCTCGCCGAGATCGGCGCGCCGATCCGCTGTCTCGCCGGCGTAGTTGATCGAATTGCGGTAGGCGCGCGCGGCGTCCTCGAAGCGGCTGAGCTTGAAGAGCACCGGCGCCAGCACGGTCCAGCCGCGGCCGTCGGTCGGGTTCTTCTCGAGATGCGCCTCGACCTGCGCCACCAGATTCTCGAGCGGCTGCGACGCCGCCGCGGTCTTGGTGCGCTGCGCCAGCGGATCGTCGCCCTGCATCGGCGAGCCGAGCGGCAGATATACCGCCAGCGCAAGCGCCGGCAGGCCGATCAGCGCGAACACCGCGACGCCCCGCCGCAGCCCGCGGCTCGTTGTGAACAAAGCCGGGCGTTCGACCTCGGCGCTGGCGAGCAACCGGCGTCCGATCTCGACGCGCGCGGCGGATGCTTCGGGGGCGCCGATCAGCCCGGCTTCGGCGTCGCGATCGACCTCGGCGAGCTGGTCCTTGTAGACGTTGGCCTCGGTGCCTTCGCGCAGCGTCCGGACGCCGCGCCCGAGCGGCCACAACACCGCGAACGCCGCGATGGCCGTCATGATCGCGAACACAAACCAGAGCGCCATAAGATTGGGGGTTCCGGGTGATAATGCGCCAACGCGGGACTGCGGCGCGTTCATAATCCGGGCGGGTTACACCATGGCCGGAGCGCGGGCGCAATTGACATTTGCGACACCGGATACCGGCCTTGCCGGGTTCAAACTTGATGTGAATCAAGCGCCGGGGTTTACCCCGCCCGGGCCGGCTTGCGGTCGACCACGACCATCGCGCTTTCCACCGCCCGGCGCATCAGCTGGGCATAGTCGTGGCCGAACAGCACCTCGCAGAACCGGATCGCGGCAAGCGCCTGCATGTGCCGGAACGGCCGCACCCGCGGATCGCAGCCGCGCAGCGACTGCACCAGCGCCTCGGTGGACTTCTCGACATATTGCTGCAGCTCGGAATAGGTCCGCAGCGTCATCTCGTTGATCGCCAGTTCGCTCGCGTAGTTGCGACAGATCGCAACGAAGTCGATCAGCGCCGCGGCTTCATCGACCTCGGTCTGGTCGATCCGGCTGTTGGCCGAGATGTCCTTGTCGGGCCGTTGCCGCAGCAACCGGCGCACACGGCCCGGAACGCTTTCGATCTCGGATTTCAGCGCGTTGGAAATGTCGACGCGGATCGCCGCGAGCCGCTTGCCCCAGGTCGAGTCGCTGCGGATATCGAGTTCGGTCCGCAGCCCGCGCACGCCGTCATGGACCAGTTTCAGTTTCTCGGCGACATTGCTGTAATGGCCCCGCTTGATCTCGTCCCGCAGGTCGGCGGTGAGCTGGGCGACGTCGTGGATCGCCATGGTGACGGCGACGCCATAGGGCGTGGCGGCGACCCTGATCTCGTCGTCGGAGCCGGCGACTTTGAGCGCCAGCCGGACGATCTGCCACGGCTGGGTCAGGTGGGCGAGGATCATCGTCAGCGCGAACGGCAGCATGGTCGGGGTTTGCAGCGCCGGAACGTTGAGCGACGCAATCATCGACGTGACCTGCGAGTCGCCGAACGCCCTGAGATTCGACGACAGCTTGGCGTCGAAGGTTTCGAGCGCCTCGCGGTTCTTGAGCACCGCGCCGATCGCCGGCAGATCCTCGACCGCCGATGGCGGCCCGACCCGCGCCATCGCGCGCTGCCGGTCGATCCCCGGCTCCGGATTGATCACCTTGTCGATCGCCTCGGCCGCCACGGCCTGCAACTTGCGCACCAGCGCGTCGATCTCGACGGCGGAGCCCTTGCGCAACCTGATCAGGTCGGCTTCGAATTCCCGGACTGGCGTGGGGATTCCCTCGCTCACCAGCCATTGCCAGATCGAGCTCAGCGACGCGCGGCGGATCTGGCCCGGCCGAGGCTGCTGGTTATTGTCGATCAGAAACGGCTCGAGCGAGCGGAACATCAGCCGCGCCGGATCGTCGGTCCGCGGCGCGGATTCTTCATCGGAACCGCGGACGATCTTGCGCAGCTCTTCGAGCACGAAGCTGGCCACGGCGACCTCCTCGCCACGCTCCAGCGCACGCTCGAACTCCCGCATCAGCAGCGCCTGCGACTGAGGCGGGAGCTGGGCGAGGTACTCCCTCAGCCGTTCGGTCGGTGTCTGGCTCATGCGCCCGATAATCTGCAAGCTTGCGATCGCGCCCGCCGCACGACGTGCCCGCCAAGGCGCTGTCCTCAGAGATAACAGGGGCGGTGTTAAGAAGGAGTTGAGGCAGACAAATGCCGAACCGGATTCAGGCTCCACATCAATCGCAACCGAACGTCGCAACTAATTGGCGATACTTGAAAATCGGGATTTTGGCAGACTTCCGCGCGGCGCTGTTAACCTGCTGCCGTCCAGGCGCCGTCCTGCATCCGGCAGGCGGTCGCGCGCGCGATCTCGAGTTGGCCACCGACAGTCACGGTATGTGAGAACCCGCGACAGGTCGCGCCCTGCTTGGCGTAGGCCGGACCCGGCACGATGTTGCCGTAGCGGCCGGAGGACGGATTTTTCCACGGAACCGGCGCACCGGACTCGCCGTGATCGAGCGCTTCCAGCTCGGCCGCATAGGCCAGCCGGCGATCCTCGGCGTTCAGCAACGCGCCGATCTTGGTGCCGATCAGGCCGCCCATCGCGGCGCTGTCCACCGCGGCGGCAGCGCCGTCGCCGGATCGACCGAAATCCGACCCGACATTGCTGGTGAAGGAATCGACCCGCGCCGCAAGGTTGGTGGTGCGATCGCAGCCCGCCAGCGCCAGCGCGGCCAGCAACAGCAGCGCAGCCGACCGCTTGGAGGCAAACGGCTTCACAGCGCAAGGCGTCAAAGCGCAAGGCTTCGCGGAGCACGACGTCGCAAGCTTCATTCCGGTCCCCAATCGATTTGCGGCAGGATCCTACCCCGAAAATCCTAACGCGCGTGGCAAAGGAGCGGCAAAATTGGGCGATGCTGTGGCAGTGGCTGGTTCGTTACGCCGCAGGCAACCTCAGTTCGGCCCGCAGGCCGCCGATCGGGGCGTGAGCGAGCTTCAGCTCGCCGCCGTAAAGTGCTGCAAGATCGACGACAATCGCGAGCCCGAGGCCGGAGCCCGGCTTGCTCTCGTCGAGCCGCTGACCACGGCGGGCGGCCTGGGCCCGCTCCGCCGCCGACAGGCCGCGACCGTCATCGTCGACGATGATGCGGACCAGCGGCGTCGGGCCGCGCTCGGCGGTCACGTCGATGAACACCCGGCTCACCGCCCATTTGCACGCATTGTCGACCAGATTGCCGACCATCTCCTCGAGGTCCTGTTTTTCACCGCGGAATTTGAGGCCGCTGGCGACCTCGGAGCGGACCAGGATGTCGCGGTCGCGATGGATCTTCTCCATCGTCCGGCGCAGCGCCTCGATCACCGGTTCGACCTCGGTGACAGTGCCGACCACGGTCAGCCGTGCTGCGATCCGCGCCCGCTCCAGATGATGCGTGACCTGGCTGCGCATGATTTCGGCCTGCTCCAGCACCTTGGCGGCGAACGGATCGCCACTCCGCGCGGCGGCTTCGTTGACCAGCACCGAGAGCGGCGTTTTGATCGCATGGGCGAGATTGCCGACATGGGTGCGCGAGCGTTCGACGATCTCGCGATTGGCCTCGATCAGTGCGTTGGTCTCGCGGGCCAGTGGCGCGATCTCGACCGGGAACTTGCCTTCGAGCCGCTCGGCGCGGCCGGAGCGGATGTCGGCGATCGAGTCGGAGATCCGTTTCAGCGGCGCGAGGCCGAACCGGACCTGAAAGATCGTGGTCAGCACCAGCCCGATCGACAGCGCGATGAAGGTGCCGGCGAGGTAATAGTCGAAGGTCCTTGTTTCCTCGAAGATTTCGCTGCCGTCGCCGGCCACCGTCACGACGAATTTGCCGTCGGCGCCGAGATCGACCGGGCGCTCGACCATGCGCAGGGTCTGGCCTTCCGGTCCCTCGACATAGCCTTGACGGACACCGGACGCGCCGAGTTCGACGCCCTGGTCCTCGAGCTTCGGCAGCTTGCGGTCCCATAGCGAACGCGAGGCGCGCGGATCGATCTTGTCGGTGTCGGTGCGGACGATCTGCCAGTACCAGCCCGACAGCGGCAGATCGAACAGCGGCTCGCCGATCGACTGGAACTGGTCCGGCGCGGCTTCGGGCGTCGCGACTTCGGCGATGATGGTGCGCAAATAGAGATTGAGCCGGCGATCGAACGCGCGCTCGGACGCCTGCCGATACACCGAGGACAGCACGATGCCGGTGATCGCCAGGATCACCACCACCCAGGCGGTCGCCGACAAAAACAGTCGCGTGGCGAGCGAGCTGCCACTACGGCGCGGCGGTTTGACGAGAACGGCCGGGCTCGCCATCAGCCCGGCTTCTGCGACGACACCCTGCCCCGCCTGGCTGTCACGGGCGGTCGCTAATGGGCGTCGGCCGGCGGCGGCGTCAGCAGATAGCCGAGGCCGCGCACGGTCTGGATGATATCGACGTCGAGCTTCTTGCGGATGCGGCCGACGAACACCTCGATGGTGTTGCTGTCGCGGTCGAAATCCTGGTCGTAGAGATGCTCGACCAGTTCGGTGCGCGACACCACCCGGCCGGAATGGTGCATCAAATAGGCGAGCAGCCGGTACTCGTGCGAGGTCAGCTTGACCGGATGGCCGCGGACGCTGACGCGGCCGGTGCGGGTGTCGAGCGCCACCGGGCCGCAGGTCAGTTCGGACTGGGCGTGGCCGGCGCTCCGGCGCAGCAGCGCGCGGATCCGCGCCAGCACCTCTTCGAGGTGGAACGGCTTGGCGACATAATCGTCGGCGCCGGCGTCGAAGCCCTGCACCTTGTCGCTCCAGCGGTCGCGCGCGGTGAGGATCAGCACCGGCATCGCGCGGGCGTTGCGCCGCCAGGCCTCCAGCACGGAAATGCCGTCCATCTTCGGCAGGCCGATGTCCAGCACCACCGCATCATAGGGTTCGGTATCGCCGAGGAAATGCCCTTCCTCGCCGTCGAAGGCGCGGTCCACCACATAGCCGGCGTCGGTCAACGCGGTGGTGAGCTGGCGGTTGAGATCGGGATCATCTTCGACGACGAGCAGCCGCACCTTGAACTCCGCTCTTTCGATTCACTGGCGTTGTTACCTGCGTGAAGATGAGCGGCGACGGCGTGAATACGCGATGAACAACACCGCCTCACGCGTTACTTTTTCTTAACAACCGCTTTCACCAGCTTCTCGACCACGCCGGGGCTGTCCTGCCCGGTTGCAGCGCAGACCTTTTCGCGGGTCCGGCCACTGACATAGACGCCTAGCACGCCGAACCGGAAAGCCCAATAGGTCGCCAGCAGCGCGGTGGCGCCGATCAGGGCGTTGATGGTCTGGATGTCGCCGGTCCAGAATTCGTGCACCAGCACGACCCACAGCGCCGCGCATTCCAGCGTCAACTCCCAGGCATAGGCCGGCCGCCACCAGCGCTGGATCGCATCGTTCGATGCGATCTCGGCGCGGATCGTGGCGTTGGTCTCGCTGATCGCGGTGCGCTGGGTCTCGGCCTCGGCGCGGATCGCCTCGGCCCAGCGCGCCTCCGCCTCCGCGATCCTGTCCGGATCGGCGGCGGGCAGCGAACTCTGCACCGCGGCGGGCGTCGGCGATTCTGCGCCCAGCACCTCGGACAGGATCTTCCCGGCCGCGCCGCCGAGCGGGCCGCCGAGCGCCGAGCCGAGCATCGGCGCGCCGAGCGTGATCACCTGTTTGGCGAGATCACCCCATTCCATGGTCAGCTCCTTTTGCAGGCCGCGACCAGCGCGGCGATCAATGTCTGAAAGCGAGACGCTCCGGCTTGCGGCTGCGGCAGCGCGGGCGCGACCGGCGGCGATGCGACGCGCGGGGCGTCGCGAAGCGCCGCCTGCCATTTCGCCAGCCACGCCTTGCGCTGTGCGAGCCCGATCGTGCCGCCGTTGAGCCTGCGGGTGACGCCGACGACGTCGTCGGCCTGCGCGTAAGGCAGGCAGCCGCAGGCGATGAAATCGGCGACGCCGCACGCAAGGAAGTGCTGCGGCTGATTGACGAGATCCGGCTGCCGTAGCAGGTCGAGCCCGGTCGCCTTGGCGAGCCGCGCATAGCCCTCGCGGCCGGTGGTCTGCGCCGCGCCGCGGCCGCGGAAATTCCAGCCGTCGTCGGAGCCCGGCCGATTGCCCATCCGGCCGTTGTAGACCTTGTTGGCGAGCGCGCGCGGATCGTGCGCGTAAGGCGCGGCGCTTTCCAGCGTCCGGAAACGCGTCGGCCACACCTGCATCATCCGCGCCGCCGTGTAGTTCAGATTCTCGACCACGTCGCGGCCGGCGCCGCATTCGTGACTGATCTGCGCCATCACATGCGCGACCAATTGCGGCGTGGTGATCGCGTAGCGCGCGAACACGCTGGCCGAGGCCGCGGCGACGCCGCTGGTCAATCCGGCGACACGGCAATCGCCCTGCGGCCACATCCGCCGCAGCATCGCTTCGTCGATTTTCATGGGACACCCAGAGCTTCAGCCGTCATTGCGCGAAGCGAAGCGGCGACGCTGTCCAGGGTCCGGCACGGCGCCCCGGATCGCGTCGCTTCGCTCGCACTGACGGAATGGAATTTGGAGGCGACTAACCGATCAGTCCGCGCGAGCCGAGCAACGCCGCCGGCTCGCAATACATCTGCACCAGCGCCACGCTGACCGCGCCGGCGCTGGTGCCGTTGTTCATCCACAGATGCGGCGTCAGAAACTGCGTGTTGACGGGCAGATTGGTCGTCACAACGCCGCTGGCGACGTCGCCGGAATTCAGCCGCTCGACGCGGTAGCGAACCTCACTGCCGTTCGGCTCGGCCGACAGCAGCAGTTCGTACAGGTCTTGTCCGCCGGTGGTCGGAAAGCCGGCGCCGAGGCCCGTCTTGGTCGCTGCGCCGCTGCCGTCATTGCTGATCAGCGACAGCGTCGCGTCGCCGGAATCGAAGCCGACGCCGATCAGGTTCGACAACGTGCTCGGATTGACGTTGCCGATCGCGCCAGCGGAGCCGACCAGCCCGGCGAACAGCCGGCAATTCGACTGGAACGTCTCGATGCCGAACCGCATCAGCAGATAGAAACCGCCGAGACCGCCGCCGTTGCCGCGCCACAACGTCAGCGCCGATCCGTTGACGCCAGCGCTGGCGCCGGCCGTGGCGGCGGAGTTGAAATCGAGCCGCGGGGCCGACAGAAACAGATTGCCCGACGACGGCGACACCGCGGTCGCGGCGCCGGTGATCGACGCGCCAAGCCCGATGCTGTCGAGCATGGTGCTGCCCGGCCGCGGCGACCAATGCATCGGCTGCCTGCGCCGCGCATCCTTGATGTCGAGCCGGCCGTGCAGCGCCGACCACGCCCGAAGTCCTGCGTAGTAATTCGCGGCGTCCGGCGTCACCTTCAGCGAAAAATCGTCGAGCCCGAGCAGGCCGAACAGCGCCTTGGTGCTGTAGTTGGTCTGCAGATACAAAGCGGCGTCGTGGGCCGTGGCGGCCTTGCTGAAGGTGAAGGAGAACCCGCCGGCGCTGTTGCTGAACAATGCGTTCGAGCCGGCGACCTGCAACGCATTGCCGCCGCTGCTCGGCGCGGTGCGGATGCCGACATTGCCGGTGGTCCTGTCGATCTGGATCGCATCGGTGAACGCAGAGCCGTTTGCGCTGACCTTGATGTGGAAATTGTCGTCGCCGAGCAGCCCGAGCTGCGCCCGCGTGCTCCAACTATTCTGCAGCGTCAGCCCGGCGTCTTTCGCCGCGTCGCTCTTGTTCAATGTGACGCGGACGTCGCCGCTGCCCGGGGTGACGTCGTCATTGCCGAACAGCACGCCGTCGGATTTCACCGCAAGCCGATTGCTCGCATCGGCGGTGGTATTGAGGCCGAACATCGGCAGGTTCTGAAACGCCGCCAGCGCGTTCACCCAGGCTGCGCCGGTCCACGCCAGCAGCGTCTGCGTCGCGAGATTGTAGGCGAGCCAACCCGGCCGGGGCGCGAAGAACCGCCAGCCGCCGTCGTACCAGGCCGCGATCTGCGCGGCTTTCCCGGCCCACGCGCCGCTCGCGCCGGCCGGCACGATCCAGCGCTCGCCATCGTCCGGCGAGGCCGGCGGCGTCGCCAGCGCCGCCGACAGCACGGCGAGTTGAACCTGGCCGTCGAGGCTGAACAGCGCCTCGTTGTGGGTGACGTGCTTCTGCGCCTGGCTCGCCGCGATGAAGGGCAATCCGAGATTGGCGGTGACGGTCATGGCGAAGCCTTTCTACAGCGCGAGCGTGGCGTCGGCGGCGAAGCCCGGACCGACGGTGGCGGAAAGCTGCGCGACGCGGATGCGCAGCGCGGTTTGCGGCGCGCCGAAATCGGCGATCTCGTCGGCGGTCGTGTAGAGCGCTTGCGGCGCAGCGGTCGTGATCGAGCGGACGACCGCCCCGCTCGGCGCGAGAATGTCGAGCGCATAGGCCTCGGACTCCTCGCCGAGCGGCGCCTCCCCGCTCCAGCCATCGCCGCCGATCCGGGTGCGGCGGATCCAGCTCAGCGCGATGCCGGCGGTCGTGCGCACGGCCTTCAGGTGCACCGGCGCGAATGGCCGCAGCGCGGTCGGGCCCGGCGTCACCGCCAGCGCCGTTGCGCTCGGATCGTCATGGCTGCGGCCCGCACCGACGACGCGGAGTTGCAGCGGCCGCCCGAGCGCGTCGACGCCGCGCGCCAGCTGCACCAGATGGCTGTCGAGCAGCACGAATGGCGCAGCCGCGGGCAACGAATCGCGCATCGCCTGCTCGCTGCCGGCCTGGCCGCGCAGCAGCCGCGACAATGCATAAATGTTGCCGTCGACCAGTTCGGCATTGGCGAATTGCAGGACCTCCCATTCGCCGTCGGGATTCTGCACCGCCGCCGCGTTGCCGCCATTGAGCACGCTGGCGTCCGACAGCGACGACAACGCGCCGCCATAGATCCGCACCCGCACGCGATTGCGGCGGTCCCACAACCCGAGCGGCCCGCGCGGCAACGGATCGAGCGTCTCGCCGAGGATCGCGCGCGCGGTCGCGCTCGCCAGCGGCTGGTAGCTCGCGCCGTCGTCGGAGGCGTAGATAAGCTCCGCGCCGGGCCAGGGATTGGCGAACACCGCGAGCCGCGTCAGCACCTCCGGCGCAGCGGCGTCGATCACCGGCAGATCGAGCGCCACGACATGCGCCGGCCCGAGCGCCGCGGGGATTTGCGGCGCGCCGAGGCGCGGCGCCCGCTGCGGCAGCGCGAATACTTCCGGATCGATGCTGCGCGCCTTGACCGCGCGCGAGGTCGTGTCGACCAATTCGCCGATCTCGAACAGCCGCCGCCGGCCGTTCAGCGTCAGCGCCACGACGTCGCCGGGCGCGAGCGACAGATGCGACAGCCCGAGCGCGAAGCTCGCGGTCTCGCGCCCGGCCCACAGGTCCTGCAGAAAGATTTCGGCGCGCCGCGCCGCCGCGGCGTCGTCGGTCACCACCGCGAGATCGGCGTGAACGATGCGGGCCGCGCCGCCGACCAGCCGGCGCGACGCCGCCGCCGAGCGGCGATAATCCGCAATCGCATCCGAGAAGCCGAACGCGACCTCGCGCGGCAGTTCGGTCTCCTGCGCGCGCGTCAGCCGCGACAGCGCCGCTCTGTCCGGCAGCACCAGATCGTCCTCGTCGAGTTCGACAACCGGCGCGCCGCCGCGCTGCACGAAACGAAGCGTACCGTCCGCGGCGGTGGCGTCGAACGCATAGGCCATCGCCAGCGGCTCGATCATCGCCCGCGGCGTCATCGGCCGGTCGACCACATAGCCGTCGCAACACTCCTGCAGCGCGCTGGAATCGACGCCGCCGACGCCGCTGTCGGACAACAGCCGCGCCACCAGCGCATCGAGCGGCGCGCCGCCGAGCCGTCCGGTCAGCCAATGCCCGATCTGCCAGTTCGGCGCGTCGCTCCACACCTCGTGCGCGGCCGGAAACACCGGATAGGGCCGCGCATCCCAGGTCCACAGATGGATCGCGGACGGATCGACCATGCGGCCGCCATAGACCGGCGACACCGGATTGCGCGCCTCGCTCGCGCCGAATACGGGATCGAACGCCGCGATGATGGTCTCGAGATAGCGGCGCTGGATCAGATCGTCGCGGTCGCCGCTGGAGAAATACGGCGCGAAGTTCTCGCTGGATTTCGGATCGGGAAACACGCTCGGCTGGTTGGCGCCCTTGTCGACCGCGGGGCAGCCGACCTCGGTCAGCCACACCGGCTTGCTCATCGGCGCCCACGCCGTCGGCGATGTCAGCTCTGCGCCGCCGACGCGTTCATAATGCGGCTGCGACCAGAAATTCCGGATGTCCTTGACCCGGAAGGTCCACGGCTTGCCGAGACCGTCGGTGATCGGCGCGCGGCTTTGGGCGGCGCGCGCGGCATCGTCCGGGTAGTACCAGTCGAACGCCTCGCCGCCGAACACGTTGCGATCGAGATAGGCGCGGTCATAGGTCGAGGTGGCCGCCGCTGCGTCGAGATGACCGGCGTCGTCGCGCCAGTCGGCGAGCGGCGCGTAGTAATCGATCCCGATCGCGTCGATCGCAGGCGACCCCCACAGCGGATCGAGCGGAAACCGCACCTCCGAGGCGTCGGCGGTGACGACGTCGGCGCCGTATTCGGTCCAGTCCGCGCCATAGGTGACGAGCGTGCCGCCGCCGACGATCGCCTTGACGTCGCTGGCCAGCGCGACGAGATGCTGCACCGCCGGATAGACGCCCGGGCCCGAGCGCACCCGCGTCAGCGCACGCAGCTCCGAGCCGATCAGAAACGCATCGACGCCGCCTGCGGCCGCGCAGAGTTGCGCGTAGTGCAGGATCATCCGGCGATAATTCCACGTCCCACCGGCGAAGAAGCTTTCGACCTGCGCCGCCGCGGCCGCGGTGCCTTGCGGCGATCCCGCCTGCCCGGGCGCCGGATCGCAGCTGATGCGGCCGCGCCAGGGATAAGGCGGCTGCGGCGCAGCGCCGGTCCACGGATTCGGCAGGCCGTTGCCGGCCGGCACGTCCATCATCACGAACGGATAGAAGGTGACCTTCAGCCCGCGCGCTTTCAGCTCGCCGATCAGATGCACCACGCTGTCGTCCGACGGCGTGCCGCCGAACGCCGGCCGGCCGTCGACCTGCGACACCAGCCAGGCGTCGGCGCGGGTCGCGCCGGCGACGGACCAGATCGCGCGATCGACCCATTTATCGCGGCTCTCGACGCCGGGCCGCACCGAGCATTGCCCGGCGCGCAGATCGGAGCCGAACCACGCCACCACCACGGCCACGCGTTCGAGCCGCGGGCATACGCCCTGCAATTCGTCGAGCGAGTCGACGACGTCGGAGGCGGCGTGCGCGACATGGCGGTTTTCCGGCATCGTGCTGCCTTTGCCGGAGATCTGCACCCGCGTCGACGGCTCGTAGCCGAATTCCGTGGTGCTGGGGATCAGCGTCACCGCGCGCAGCATCGCTTCCAGCCCGCCGATCGGCCGGACGATCTCGAACGAGAGTTGCGGAATCCGGTTGCCGTAGGCAGCCAGCGGCAGTCGCTCGAACACCACATAAGCGAGCCCGCGATAGGCCGGCGCATGGCCGGCGCCCTGTTTCGCGACGATCAGATCATCCGGGCTCTGGTCCTCACTGCCGCGATGAACGCGGACATTGAGGCCCGACAGGTCGAGCGGCTTGCCGTCGGCCCAGATCCGCGCGACGCGGCCGATCGGCCCCTCGCACAGCCCGACCGCGAAATTGGCGAAATACGCGTAGGTCGTCGTCGTGGTGGTCGGGCCGCCGAAGCCTTTACCGCCCGATGAACTCTGTTCGTTCGAAATCACTTCCTCGAGCTGCGTCGCCCAGATCACCTGGCCTGCCAGCCGCGCCCGACCATAGACGCGCGGGATCGGCGCGCCTTCGGTCGACGCCATGATGTCGAGATCGGCGAGCCGAGGCCCTTCGACGTTGCGGTCGCCGCCGCCGAGCAGCGCGTGGTCGAGCATACTGCCGGCGAGCGCGCCGGCGATCCGCCCGGCAATCGCGCCGACCGGCCCGAACAGCGCGCCGACCGCGCCGCCGGCGATGGAGAGGACGAGGGCTGCCATGGATTGTTACTTCGTGTGAGAGATCAGCGCCAAGGACGCGATCAGGAAAAATGAAAGCCACGACCGAACAACAGCCGCAGCGCACCCCCTCTCCCGCTTGCGGGAGAGGGCTGGGGTGAGGGCGAGCCGAACACTGATCAGCTACCCGCCGAGAGCCCCTCCCCAACCCGGATCGCTTCGCGATCCGACCTCCCCCGCAAGCAAGAGAGGTTAAGCAAGGCTCGGCTACGCGTGGCGGAGTGACGATGATGCCCCGCTATCACTCCACCATCCCCGGAAAGCTGAACGCATACGCCAGCCGCCGCCGCCACCACGGCGCGATCGCGATCTCGCAGACCGCGGCGCCGTCATGGGCATGGATCATCGTCGTCGCCGAACTCGCGATCGCGACGTGCTTGGCGACGCAGCTCTCGGTCCAGCGAAACAGCAGCACGTCGCCGGCGCCGAACGCCTCGCGCGCGATCGGTCGCAGGTGCCGCAGCGCCGCGTCCGCAAGCGCCTCCTCTCCGCGCGCTTCCGCCCAATCCGGCGCGTAAGGCGGCGGCGCCTCGGGTTCGTCGCCGATGCAGCCGCGCCAGACGCCGCGTACCAGCCCCAGGCAATCGCAGCCGACGCCCTTGAGCGAGGCCTGATGCCGATAGCGCGTGCCGACCCAGCCCCGCGCCTCGGCGACCAGAGCGTCGCGGGTGAGAACTCTGTCCATGGTGATCTCGTCCGTGAAATCAGGATCGCAGCCGGCGCGCTTAGCCGATGCCGCCGCCCCCGCCGCCGCCGCCACCACCGATCGAGCCGCCGCCATGTCCGGGCGTGCCGGGCACCGGATAGCTCACGACGAAATCATTGCCGGGGATCTGCGGGAAGCCGCGAAAATTGACGGCGTTGCCGAAGCAATCGCGACAGGTCGAAAACTGCTTGTCACAGCCGGCCGTGACCACGAAGCCATCGCCGGCCGCGATCGGCTCGGCCATCGCCTGCCACAGCGACAGCCGCACCTCGCCGGCCACGATGCGATGCTGCTTGATCTCGATCGCGCAGCCGGCATTGGCGCCGCTGATCCAGCTCAGTCGTCCGGCGCTGAACAATCCCGGCGCGTAGCCTTCCAGTCCGGACACCGCGACGGTCGACGTTCCGAACGCGGCCGCGACGCTGCCTGCGCCGCGCCACGCCGCGCTGGCGAGATCGACGCGGCAGCGGCCGTCGCCGAGATCGGCGCCGCAACTCGCGGTGTAGAGCCGGCCGCTTTCCTGCGACAACAGATCGGCAAGCCCGCGGAGTTCTGCGGTGAAAGCCTGTCCCTCGCGCCGCACCTCGCCGAGCGCGCCGCGCGCGATCAGCACGCGCAGCATCGGATCGCTCCAGTCGACCAGCCAGGTCTCGATCGTCGCGGCATCGTAGCGTCCCGCGGCGAGATCGGCCTCACTCAACAGATCGTCGGACAGCGCGCCGGAAATCTCCGCGCCGTCGACCGACAGATCGAACCGCTGCGACGCTTCCGATGCGGCGAAACCGGTGCCCGCCCGGCAGACCACGCCGTCGACGATCAGATCACGATCGTGATCGGTGAAGCCCAGCACCGCGCCGTCGCGCCGCCGCACGATCCAACACTCCGCCAGCGTGGTCACGCCTGAGTTGAGCTTGGCCTGCAGGGCGGATGGAATCGCGCGCATGGACGATCACCTGTTTGTTCCCTCTCCCCTTGCGGGAGAAGGAGGCTTACCAACCCACCATTTTACCTAGGAATTTTCGACCCTAGATGAGCTGTGTCGAGGCTGTGCAGTCGGGAGGGGGATATTCCTCGCTCCCTCTACGCCCCGCTCACATCGCGACCATGACCGATGGTTGCGTATTTTGGCATCACGTCGCTTCGCAGGGATGCGGCTAGGCGAAGAAGGCCAGGCCCTTGTTGGCGCCAGTCCAGCGCGAGGCCGGATCGGCCGGTGAGATGAACTTGGGCGTCACCGAGGTCGCGCCGCCGAAGGCCGCGTCGTCCAGCACGGCCAGATACTCGTCGATAGCGCGGCTGGCGGCCTCGGACCGCAGGCCTCCGTCGCCGGGCACGCAACGTCGGCGGTTGGCGTCGGCCTTGATCAGGCTGGCGTCGACGGCGAAGCCCTCGCCGCCGACCAGAAGCGAGGCGAAGTCGATCCCGATCTCGACCCCGAACGTGTCCCGCAGGATGGGATGGCAACCTGATTCCGGAACCGAATGCTCCGGCTGTTCTGGCTCGCCGTTGTCGATGCGAGACGGGCTCTGCCGAGACGCTAACCTGCAAATCGCAGGATCCCGCAGGCTTGCGGTTATTGAAGGCCGCGTTGTTCTTAGCGCCCGCTGAAGTCCGCAGATACTACTGCCATTTCAGATATGACATCGGCAATTTCTTCCACCTTGTCGAGCGACAGTTTGGAATTCTTCGATCGCATCAGATAGGAGTGTTGAGCTACAGCAAACGATAGAACTTGGCCGATGATCGCATGTGCCCGTATTATCGTGACCTCACTGTCGGCACGATCATCGTTCAGTCGGGCAACTATGCTGCCCACGGTCTTGTGTATCGGCTCAATGAAGCTTTTGAAAAGGTGATTGAAGTTTTCTGTCGGTCGAAGCTGCTCCCTGACGATCAGAAGGGTGCGGTCCGTAGATCGGCCTGGCGATAGAATCAGAATAGTGAAGGCTCGGATCAAGGCGCGGAGGTTTTTCAGGCATCGATCTCGCGACATTGTTTTGCCCTCCGCGGCGGACATCTGCAGCAGGCCAGTAGCGGCCAACCCATCTGCGATTTCCCTGGCGATTTCTTCAATCACCGCTCTGTAGACGCCGTCCTTGCTGCCGAAATGATAGGGTATTGCCGACTGATTGACCCCTGCAACCTCGGCCAGCGCGCGTGTTCGCACGCCGTCCATACCGAGCTCGGCAAAGAGCTTTAGGCCTGCCTCAATCAGTCTCTCGCGCGTCGCTTCCGAAGATTTGTTCTGTATCTCGATGCCGCTGCTTATCTTCATGTCTGGTGTCTCGCCTGAAGCCTGGCCGTGGGTTCGACCAGGCGTCAGACTCGTGTCAACCTGCTCTCATCACGTTGGTCGAGTTGCTGTTGAGCTCAATGCCCCCGTCCGAGCCGACAAGAACAGTACCACCCAGATTTGCCAGATGCCTGCCAAACGCACAATTCGTTTCGAAGGCGAAAGACATGCCTTCCTGCAGCGGCAGATCGCGCCAGGTCGTGGGAAGGCGTCCGATCGAGCCGTATGCCGATGCTTCGGGCAGGGATTCCGGCCCGGGAGCCGAACCAAAGCCGATCGGACCGTAAGGATTGATGCTGTGGATCAGGGGATGGACATGCCAACCGCCAGAGGCGATCAGGGGGGCTTCCATGATCTCCACCACTTCGCCGAACGTGCGTCCGGGACGCAGAGCCTGCAGCCCCTCTTCGTAACAGGCTCTCGCAACGGCTGCAGCCCGTTCAAACTCCGGATGCGCCTTTCCCACGGTTATGGCGGGTTGATGCTGGGTTTCGTACATGCCGTAGAAGGCGAAAACCTCTGCAAGCACCACGTCTCCCTCTTCGATGATTCTGGGCGGTTGGGCGCGATAGGTCCAGGGGGCGGGACCCCAGCCGATGAATTCCCTTCCGGATCCGAAAAGCACCTCCGCGGTAAAGCCGGCATTGCGCAGGCATTCCGCTGTAGTCGCGGCCACGATATCGGCTTCGGACGCGCCAGGCTTCGTCGCTACCCTCATCGCTTCGCACATCTTTTCGCCGATGCCAGCGGCATGCCGGATGAGAGCCAGTTCCTCCGCACTGTGCGCGGCGGTCAACATAAAGTATTCGCGATATACCGGCTTGAACTCGGCCTTTGGAAAGGCTTCCCGGACGGCATTCCATATACCGAAGGGAATGGCCCCGTCGAAATAGAAGGGTGGATAGGGTTCCAGGCCGATCACGCCGATCTTTCCTGTCAGGCCAATGCGATCGAGGAGGGAAACTAGGTGAGCGCCGCTTTTGCCGACAAAGATCTGCTTTGGCTCGAGCCACTGTTGGTCGCCTCGCAGACGGGCCTGCATGTGATCGGAGACAGCCATCGGGGCAAACGCAAGCACCACCGGTGGTTCGTCTCCTTTAAACACGACGATGGACCCCAACCGATCATTGGTAAAATAGCTGTCGGGAGAGAAGGGGGCCGGAGCGGAGGATTCCCTGTCTCCATAGACAATGAGCCCCTCGACACCTGCCGCCTTCATAATGTCGCGCGCCATCTTCCAGCGCCGGTCGCGTTCGGTCATCGAAAGACGTGGCGCCTTGTCTAGGTGCAGGTTCGATGAAGTAGCATCCATAGCTGGAGTTGTGTTGTTGGCATCGGCCACGGGCAGATTGCTCAGCATGGCTGCCGCGGACAGTCCCAAAAATTCTCGTCGTTTCATGGCATCCTCATAGAAGCACTGAACTTCGCTTGATTTAATTCATTTGAATGAATGAATCAAGTGTTTGATTTCTGGGGTGGTTGCTTGCGGCGTTGCCTCGCAGCCCGATTTTTCGAGAGCCGTGTGATCGGGAAAGCCCCGCTCAAGCCAAAGCGCATCAGGGCCCAAATCCTTGACTCTCCATGGGCTGGATAGACCCTGAGCAGGCCTTGAGCGTGGACAAATCTGAAGAGAAACAAACCCGTAACATCACCCCCTCTCCCCTTGCGGGAGAAGATGAGAGGCGCCTCCCCGCTCCCGTAGAGCGTGACGTCACACCCTGATCTCGATCACCGGGATGTTCGGGATCGCGCCGGCCGCGAACGCCGACAGATCGACTTCGAGATAATCGGTGTCGAACCGCACCGGCACGTCGAACTGATAACCCGCCGTCACCGCCGCGCCCGGCGGCGGAATGCGGCCGGCGGCGAACGTCACCACCCCGCGCGTCGCATCGACGGTGAAGCCGCCCGCCGCCTCGACACCGCCGACCGCGACGCGCACCGAGCCTGCCACCGGCTTCGTGATCCGCCGCGCATAGGGCTCGAAACCCGCGCCGTAGCTCTTCACCAGTTGGTAGTTCGCAGTGACGCCGTCGCCGATGCCGATACCCTGATCGAGCGGCGACGGCGGATGCCCAGGCGCCGCCGACGAACTGTCGAGCCGGTCGCGCCAGCGGAAGCCAAAGAGCTGGCCGCGCCGCTCCTCGAAGAACGCCACCACCGCCTGCAACGCCTCCAGCGTCTTGACGCCGTAGCCCGCATCGTAGCGTCGCCGCGACTCCGCCCAGCGCGCGTTGCGCTGCTCGCGGCCGGAGCCGAACGACACGATCTCGGTCCGCCGCTCCGGCCCGCCCGCGCTTTTCAGCGCGACATCGAGCGGAAACAGGACTTCATGAAATGCGGTCATGGCGTTGCTCGCAACAGAGGAGCCGTGATGCCGAGGCGCGCGCCCGAAAAACAGGCCTCGTAGCACGGCCGCGTCGTGTATCGTCGATCAAAGCCCGCGCCGCCCGCGCGCAACCGCCCGGGCGATCTGGCCGGTGACGTAGGTCTCCGAACGGCGAAAGCTGTCGGCGTCGGGCGTCGCGATCTGGATGTTGACCACGCTGCCGCCGCCATGGCTCGCGACGCCGAGCCTGCCGTCCGGTCCGCGCTGAAGCGGCATGATCGCTTCCGGCCCCGCCTCGCCGGCGAGGCCGACGCCGCCGCCGATCATCGGGAAGTAAGTCGGCGTGCCGATCACCCCGCCCGATGCGAACGGCTTGACCGCGCCGTTGGCCGCCTTGACGTCGCCGCCGAACAGCCCCGAAAACAGGCCTTGCAGGCCGGTCGCCAGACTGTTCTCGAGCGGCTTGAACGCCATCTTCACCGCGAGATCGGAGATCCGCAAGGCGAGCGACTTCAGCACGTCGTCGAACTGCTTGCCGCCGGTGATCGACGACGCGAACGCCGCGCTCATCGCCCGTGCGAAACTGTGAGCGCCGCTGGCGAGCGCCTGGGTCTTGAGGTTCAGCGCGTCGAGCGTCTGCGCCGCATCGAGCGCGTTGGCGTCGTCGATCATCGTCATCCTCCTCGCTGGTCGGGATAGCGCCGCAGCAAATCGTCGAGCCCGCCGCGATCGAGCGGCGCTACGACGCGGCCCCGCACCGCGACGATGGCCGACGCCAGTTCGCGCGGGGTCATCCGCCAGAACTGATCCGACGACAGCCGCAGGACGCCGAAGCCGAACTGCATCGCCTCGCTCCACGGAAACGGCGTCATCGCGCCGCTTCGCCGAAGGTCGCGGCGATCAGTTCGGCCGCGATCATCGCATAGCCGGTGGCGCCTCCCGCGACCGTCATCGCCGCGACCTCGTCGTCGCCGACCGCCTCGCCTGCGCCGCGCAGCCCCGCCCCGATGATCCGCGCGAGATCGCGCGCCGACAGATGTCCGCTGCCGAAGCGCTGCGCCAGCGCCACCAGATCGTCGGCGCCGAACGCGCTCTCGAGCTCCGCCAGCGCGCCGAGCGTCAGCACCAGCGTGCGGCGCTGGCCGCCGATCTCCGCTTCGATCTCACCGCGATGTTTGTTGGCCATAGCGTCCTCACAAGGTTGCAAAGCCGAGCGCGCCGGCGCTCTCCAGCGTGACGTCGAACGTCACCTCGCCATTGTGCTCGCCGGCGAATTCGAGGCCGGCGATCTGGAACGGTCCGCTGATCGTGCCGAAGTCGGGAACGATCACCTGACAATCGCTGATCAGCCCGTTGAAGAACGCCTGCCGTACCAGCGCGTCGGAGGCGGCGTCCTTGAACAGGCCGCGGCCGGAGATCGAGGCGCGGCGGATGCCGGCGCCGGCCAGAAGCTCGCGCCAGCGATCGGCGGATTCGGCGTGGGTGATGTCGACCAGCTCGGCGTTGAACGCGATCTTGCGGCTGCGCAAGCCGGCGACGGCGACGTAGGTCGCGCCGTCGTGGATCTTGATCAGCAGATCCTTGCCCTTCTGTGCGCCCATGGCTGTCCTCCGATCAGTTCGCGGGTTCGGTCACGGCGCGGAACCGCACCGATGCGTGATAGGTGCGGCCGTCGGCCTCGCGGCGGATGTCGGCGATCGCAAAACGCAGATTCACCAGGCGATGGCCGGCGGGCGACAGTGCCGCGTCGTCGAGCGCCTGCAGCAGCGCACCGGTGATGACATGCGCTTCCTTGTGCCCGCCCTGCCGCGACCAGGCGTGCAGCGTGAGCTGATGCTCCTGGGTCGGCCCGTCGTCGGCGGAGACGTCGCTGATCCGCGCCTCGCCGAGCGTGACGTAGGGAAACGCCGCGTCGCGCGGCGGCTCGTCATAGACCCGCGCCCCGCCGAGCGCGGCGACGAGGCCGCTGTCGGTGGTCAGCGCGCGATGAATGGCCGCGCGCAGCGCGGTGGTCGCAGTGGGCATGGCGAAGGTCCTCGATGGCAATGCGCCCGTCATCCGGCGATGCGAGCGCGGCGAGCGGCTGAGCCAGGCTCGTCAGGATGACGGTGACTGATGAAGCTCCGCGTCGATCTCGATCAGCGCGCCGTGATCACGCTCGCGCCAGGCGATGATGCGATAGATCTTCGCGCCGTCGACCAGCCGATGCGCCCGCGTCAGCGCGACGCCGCCGCGCAGCGTGATCGTGATGCGCAGCACCGCGCCGTCGGCGTCCGCCGTGACGCCCTCGCGCGCGGCGCGCGGCGCGAGCTGCGCCCACACCACATTCTGCGGCGCGAAGCTGCGCACCACGCCGCCCTGCCCGTCGCCGCTTTCGACCGGCGTCTCGAGCGTCAGCCGTGTGTTCAATTTCCCCGGATCGATCATAGCGACAGCACCCGGAAGCTCGCGATCATCGCCGCGACGCTGCCCGGCAGCATCGCCACGCTGGCGCCGATCGCGGCGAGCCCGCGGTTCTCGTACCAATGCGCCACCAGCGTCCGCACCGCATGGCGCAGCAGCTCCGGGACGTCCGACCCAACCGCGCCATAACCCAGCTCGACGTCGAGCGCGATCCCCGCAAGGCTGCGCCCCGGCTGCGGCAGCGACCACGCCGGCGCGGCGATCACGCCGTTCGCAGCGTCGATCACGAAACAATCGAGACCGATCGGATGCGCGACGCCCTGCGCATCGAACACCACCGCCGCGGTCAGGCTCCGCAGCGGCCCGATCCGCAGCGCGATGCGGCCGTCGTCCGGCCAGCCGTCGCGCAAAACGCGCCAGCGTTGCGCCAGCAGCGCGCGCCGCGTCATCGCCTCGATCTGGCCGCGCGCCGCGGCGAGTAGCGCCGCGATCACCGCATCGTCGTCATCGTGCGCGACCCGCAGGAACGCTTTCAACTCGGCAACCGTCCACGGCTCCACCGCCGGTCCCGCCAGCAACATCGCCGACATGCTCATCCCTCCGATATCGTCCGGTTGACAGCGCCGCGGCGGCGAGGCTCTTGAAGCCCGCCATGATCCGCACCTTGAAACTGATCCTGCTGCTGACCGCCCTCGCCACCCCCGCCGCCGCGATGGTCGGCGGCGCGCGCGAGAGCGACGATGGCATCGGCCGCGCCGTCGTCACCATCGTCGGCTCGCGCGGCAATTTCTGTTCCGGCGCGCTGATCGCGCCCGATCTGGTGCTGAGCGCGGCGCATTGCGTCGGCCCCGGCGCGGACTACAAGATCGTGCAGCTCGACGCAGAGCGGCGGCCGCAGCTGCGCGACATCCGCCGCGTCGCCGCGCATCCGCAATTCGATCGGCGGGCGATCGAGGCCAATCGCGCCAGCGCCGACGTCGCGCTGCTGCAGCTCGCGGCTCCGCTGCCCGGCAAGACGCCGCTGCCGATCGGCGCGCCGGGCGATCCTTTGGCGGCGGGGCAGAGCTTCACCATCGCCGGCATCGGCGTCGCGCAGCGCGGCGACGGCCGCAGCGGCGGCGTGGTGCGGAGCGCGCAACTGATCGCCACCGGCCGTCCGGGCCGGCTGCAGATCCGCCTGGTCGATCCGGCCACCCATAATGCGCGCGACGGCCTGGGAGCCTGCACCGGCGATTCCGGCGGACCCGCGCTGCAGGAGCAGAACGGCCGCGCCGTCATTATCGGCGTAGTGTCGTGGTCGACCGGCGCCGCCAATGCCAGCGGCTGCGGCGGCCTCACCGGCGTCACGCCGCTGACGCTGTATCGCGACTGGATCGTCTCGACCGCCCGCAGCTGGGGCGCCGCGCTGCCGCCATAGCCAAGCACAGCCGTCGCACAGGCGCTCCTGATGCGCACACTGCTGCGCCTCGCAGCGTCAACCTTTTGCACGCATTTGCGCGCCTCAAAGGCGTCCACCTGAGATGCGAGCGCAGCGCGCCTCGAAGGATGCCGACAAGCACCGCCCCTCGCCGCATCACCCTGCGCCGCCCGCTGCGCATCGCGGCGTCGCCCGATCGTTAATCTTTGTTAACCATGTTGCGCCACGATGCGGCCGGAAACCGGAGTCCTGTGATGCTGCGCCTTGCCGTTCTGTTCCTCGCGCTGACCGCCGCAGCGCCCGCGCGCGCCGCGGATCTGCCCGCGCGCGGCCGGATCGGCGAGATCTTCGCGGAGCCCGTTCAGCGGGGCCGAATCGTCGCCGAGGTGCCGCCGCCGCGGGCGATCGTCACCGGCTCGCCGGTCTATGCACCGGAGGTCGACATCCCGCCGCTGGTCAACGGCTATTACGGCAAGCCGAATTCCTATTACTACTTCAATTATTACGGCACCGCGCCGCTGGCGATCTACGGCCGCCTGCCCTACGCCTGCGGCTGGCACGGCTACTGCTGAGACGCTGTCGCGCGCCTGCGCCGTCGACCGCGCACGAGCAACCCGCGACGCAACCCGAGATCACAGCCGAGCAGCGCGCGTCGACCGCATCACGACCGCTCACCCCCTGGGGATGGGCCTGGTGCGCTGATACGGCCCGAGCTTGCGGCGCGGATACACCGCAGGCGGGGTGGTGTAAGGCTGCTGCAATTGCTCGCGGGATTCCTTCAGCCGGCGCTGATAGCCCGGCGAGTCCATGATGCTCGCCGCCCCGCCGCGCGCGAACGCCTCGCCGACGCCGGACACCGCAAGAACGACGAGCGCCGCGGGCAGCACGGCCGAAAGCCGGATCACATGCGTCATGGTCCGATGTCTCCCCAATGTCGATTCGCTCCCGATCGCGCCGATGCGACGCCGCTGGTGCAAAATCTTGCCTAGCATATTCGTTCCCGACCTGCGCTACGACGGGGAGATGGTCCGGCCGCAACGAAGCGGTCACCCATGAAACGCCAGGGCATTGAGCCCTTCCGATGCCGCTCAGCTGAGCAGCCGGTCTAGCCTGCCCGAAAGATGCCCCGATCGAGGTTGGACAGGCTCATGCCGGCGTCGCCGGCTTGTGGAAACCATTGCGTCTCTGCAATCGCTTCGAGCTGCTTGCGAGCCTCGATGGGCGCGACAGCGAGGGTCAACTTTGCGGCCTGCACGCGTACCTGCATGTTGGGATACTGAAAGAGAGCGAGCAACGCGCTCCGTTGATCGCCGTCACGACTCTTCAATTCATTGGAGATCGCCATCATCTCTGCGAACAGCCGGTTGAAACGCGCTCGCTGGCCTCCCAGCAGCGCCTCATCTTGGCCAACCACGACCTCGGCGAAATAGGCGACCAGCTCATCAGTGCTCGCTCTCGTCAATTGATAAGCCCTCATGGCGCCAGCACCTTGAATTTGATCAACGCATCCATTCCCAAACGACGTCTTTCGTCCCAACTCTTTCCCTTGAGATACTGCCTCGGAGTCAATCCATCAAAGTCGACATTTGGCGTCATATACCATCCCGTGATCTGATCGTGCTTCAGTTTCGGGATACTGACAAGACTACGCGCTTCGTCGAGTAGAACAGCATAGTGGACTTGGCGGTATACGGGACGCGCAGGACGCGGACGCCTCGGCGGTCGACGATCAAATAGCCGCGGCGGAAATCGCCGAAGGCGATCGCGAGCGAATTGGCGGCGATGTACGGCATATCCTCTGCCTCGACCGGCGCGAAGCCGCTCGCTGCTGTGTCCGGCAAGGTCCCGTCTTGCCATCGCGACAACAATCAGCGCTATCTACCTAGGGTCGCATTGGCAGCGCAACGCCGCTTATGGCTGTTCTTAGGAAATAGAGAAATGCGGGTCGCGCTTCGCCCTTTAACGGGCAACTGGGATTTGGGCTACGCGCTCCACAAACACATCATTTCAAGCATCCATCTCGGAAAAGACGAACATGGGCATGACCGGTTCGACAACACGAGATCGGAGCCAGGCGAAGCGCTATTCCAGCTCAAATACCGAAATGATTGGGTGCAAGTGCAGCCACTCGCGGAGCAGCTGCGCATATCGCTGCTACCGCTGCTTCCTGATGTCGGCCTGATCGTTCCGATGCCGGCCTCCGCGGCGCGCGCGCGGCAACCCGTGACGGAGATCGCCCGGGAACTTGGGCGGCTGGCAAATATTCCTATGTACGAGACGGTCGTGGCCAAAGCGGCTGCTCCTGCGGGTGCGCCGCAGCTCAAGAATTTGACCACGAAAGACGAGAAAGCGGCTGCCCTCGCCGGCCGTTTCACGGTAAATGATGTCATCCCCGCCGAGGGCAAATGGAACGTGCTGCTGCTCGACGATTTGTTCAATACTGGCGCTTCGATGGAAGCCGTCTGCGCCGCGTTACGCACCTATCCGAAGATCGGAAAGATCTACGCCGGCGCAATCACACAGGGACGCAACTCGTGACCACGGTCTTCATCGCAGGTTCGATTTCGATCAGCCGCCTCGACGCCAAGGTCAAGCAGCGCATCGCGACCATCGCGGCTTCCGACCTCGATGTCGTCGTCGGCGATGCGGATGGTGCCGACACGTCGATTCAGGCTTGCCTGGCGGAGAATGACGCGCTGCGCGTGACGGTGTATTGCAGCGGAGACGAACCGCGCAACAATGTCGGCGGATGGCCGGTGAAATCCGTGCATCCAAAGGCGGCGCCCGGCAGTCGCGCGTACTTCACCGCGAAAGATCTGGAAATGGCCCACTTCAGCGACGTCGGCCTGATGATCTGGGACAGCAAGAGCACCGGCACGCTGAGCAACGTCGTCGAACTCCTCGATCGCGACAAGAAGTCGGTGGTGTTCGTCAACAAGATGAAGGATTTCGTGACCGTCGGCGATGTCGCGGGATTGCAGCATCTACTGACGATGATGTCGGATCACGCGCGCGCCAAGGCCGAGGACAAGATCGGGCTCGGCGCGCGACTGCAAGGTCTGTCGCAGAAGCAGCTTTCGTTGGCGATCTGATCAAGTCATGCGAGCGGCCCCGCCGTAGCGTAGCCCGCCATGAGCGCAGCATTTTGCTGGTGGCTGCGTCCCGGATGGCGCTTCGCTTATCCGGGCTACGAGACTGCGCGCCTAACCTGACCGTCCGATCGCAGCGCCGTGGGCGGGGGGTCCCACCCCGGCCCTCCCCCGCAAGCGAAAGAGGGAGATCGGACGCCGTGCGTCAACTCCCCCCGAACTTCAACACCTTGATCGCGTCGAAATCCTGCACGCCGCCGCCGACGCGCTTCGTCGTGTAGAACAGCACGTAGGGCTTGGCGGAATACGGGTCGCGCAGGACGCGGACGCCCTGGCGGTCGACGATCAAATAGCCGCGGCGGAAATCGCCGAAGGCGATGGCGAGCGAATTGGCGGCGATGTCCGGCATGTCCTCGGCGTCGGCCAGCGGGAAGCCGATCAGGCTGGCGCGGCCCGAGGCGGTGGCCGGCGGCTGCCATAGATAGACGCCGTTATTGTCCTTGAACTTGCGGATCGCGGCTTGCGTCCGCCGGTTCATCACGAAGCTGGCGTTCTGCCGGTAGCCCGGCTTCAGCGCGAACATCAGGTCGATCAGCACGTCGGACGGATTGCTGGCGGGGAATGCGCCGGCGGCGCCGGTGGCGACGAAGCCGAGATTGCCCCAGCTCCAGGCGGCGTTCGCCACCGTCGGCGCGGCGAGAAAGCCTTTCGGTTTGTTGATCCCGTCGCCGGAGACGAAGGCGGCGCCCTCCTGCTCGGCGAACACGGTGTCGATCTCGCCGGTGAGCCAGTCGTCGAGATTGACCGCGGCATCGTCGAGCAGCGTCGCGGTCGCGGCCGGCATCGCATACAGCTCCATCGCCGGGAACGACAGCGCATCGAGCGTCGGCGAACTGGTCTGCGGCCGCGCCGCGGTCTCGCCGACCCAGCCGGTCGCAGGACCCGCGGTCATGAACGGCTTCTTGTAGACGCTGCCGGAGATCTGCCGCACCGAGGCCAGGCTGCGGATCGGTGAGATCGCACCGAGCCGCGCCGCGATGCTGCGCTCCAGCTCCTCCGGCACCAGATATCCGCCGTCCGGATTGGAGCCGACCGACAGCGCCTTGGTCTCGATCTGCCGCAGCGGCGACGCATCGCCAGAACGGATGTACGCCTCGAACGCGCTCTTGTGCTCGCGGCTGGCGCCGATCGTCTCGACGCGGCGACCATCGAGCTGCGGCCGCGCCTGCTTCAGCGCAAAGTCCTCGATCCGCTTCAGCCGCGCGTCGATCGCGTCCGAAATGCGATCGACCTTCTCCTCCAGCAACACGTCGCCGCGGCGACGCTCGAGTGCGGCGAGCCGCTCATCATTGGCCGATTTGAACTCCTCATGAGCGCGCAGCAGCTCGTCATGCGCGTCGCGATCGGCGGGGGCGAAGCCGGCCTTGGTTTCCGGCGCAGTGGTGGCGATCTCGTAGTCCATCTGGTTCTCCTGGGTGGGATGTCGGGAAGGCGCGCAAACGAAAACGCCGCGGCGGAAGGCCACGGCGTTGAACGATCTAGGGACGGAGGCGGTGAGCGACGGGCGATGCCGCCGCCTAGTCCGGCCGCGATCCCTCGTAGTGCAGGTGCTGATAAGCGGGCGGCAGCGCCCAGCGCTTCAAGCCGTCGACGATCTGGCCTTTGACAAGCGAAATGCCCATGCGCGGCCAATCGATCCCGCGTGGCGCGACGACCGCAACGGTGATTGCGAATTCCGGATATCCGTTGAGCAGGTCACGAAGTCCGTAGATGACTTGCGGCTGCAACAGATCGAGGTCCATGATCTCGACCTGGACAAGAAACAGGCCGAAATCGTCGTCAACCACCCAGAAATCCTTGTCGCCGAACGCATCAATGGTCTTCCCGAGGCTCTCGAGATAGGCAATGACGCGATCACGCAGCTCATTCCAAACCCTCAGAAATTCCTCGTCCGTCATCGACGCCCATCCCTTACTGCCTGCTCGGCTACTCGCGTCCCCTGCCCAATCGGAATATGCGCCGCAGCATCCGGATCGCACGGTTGTAATCTCTGATCTCCGGAATATCGGAGTCTCGGATGCGTGTCAGGAGCTGCCGGGCATGATCAGGCGTCATCATCTCTGATGTTAGTCGATTCTCCGACATGAAGCGCTCACTCAGCTCCTGAACGGCGTTGTTGTACCTGGCATGGGCTCCATTCGGTCCGTCCCAGTAATGGCCCCGTAGCAGGCCTTGGTCCGTCTCGATACGGGTCCCCGTAGCAAGCGATCCAGTTGTTGATCGATTGAATACCCGTTCAGTCTCGGGTCGCAACTCCCACTTCGTGTAGACTCCTCTCGGCATTTCGTGATGGCCGCCGGTTGCGTAGTAGGGAAGCCCATCTGCGTCAGTGACGGAACTCCCGACCTGAGCCAGTTGAACGTCAGCGGCCCGTTGCACATCCTGTCGATCGTCGACATCCGTCGGATTGACGGCCCACCGGGCGCTTGGGCCGCCATTCGTCCACTGCCCGCCATCCGAGTTTCCCGCCGGCACCCGCGGCTGGCTCGGACTGTATTTGCAGTCGAGCGCGGGGAAGATGGATGCCGGATCTGTCCCCGGCGCGAGAAAACGCGCGATGTCCGACCTGATCCAACGTTCTGCGTCCGGGCGCATCCAGCGCGCCGCATCGGATTGCATGAAGCGCGCGCGCTGATGCGCGGCATAGGTCCCGGCAGAGCCCTGCATCGGTTGTGCCTCGATGATTGGCAAATGATGGTCTGTGCGAGCGGCGCCCGTCCCTCGCGACCTTTGCGAGGAGACGCTGGAAATCCCCTCATCGGCTCCGGCTGACTCTTGCCAACGCCTGTTTGCGATCGGCGCGGGAGGACAGCGTCAAAGCCGTCCGCCCGCGCCGCGTCGGCAGCGCCGGTGCATCCGCGGCGCTGGCCGATTCCGATGCTGCGTTCTGCACGCCCCGCCACGCCGCTTCCGCGGCGCGACGCTGCAGCGACTGACGCGGCGTTTGCTTGACGGTCGAAACGCGCGCGCCATTCAGCAGCGGAAAGGTGACGATCGAGATTTCCCAGAGGTCGACCTGATACAGCCGCCGCACCCGGGTCTTCGGATCGATGATGCCTCGCACGGTGCGATAGCCGATCGACAGCCCGTCGATCGCGCCTTCGCGTAGCAGCGCCAGCAGCTCGCGCCCGCGCGCGACGTCGGGGATCAGCCGGCCGCGGGCGCGCAACCCGCGAAAATCCTCGGCGAGTTCGAGCCAGACCCCGACCGGCTCGCTGGGATCGTGCTGAAACAGCATCGGGATTTTTCGCAGGCCGCGGCTCTTCAGCGTCTGCGTGAACGCGCCGGGCATCACCATGTCGCGCGCCTGGTCGATCTCGCCGAACAGGCTGGCATAGCCCTCGACCGAGCCGTCGCTCGACAGCGACAGCCGCGACGGCGGCGAAACCGGATCGGACATCGGGGCAAGCATCGGCGGCCTCGTGAGAGTGAATGAATCAGAAGTGAGTTGAATGGGCTGCGTCGCCGGACGGCACGGCGTGCACGGCGGCGCCTCACCGTCCCCGCAGGGAGGCGATCGCAGACGAGACATTGCGATTTTTGCGACGACCCCCCTCCCCTGGAGGGGGAGGTGAAGAAGGCGCTGCACGCGCCACTCGATTACTTCGTCCGCTTCGCCGCGCGGCGGCGCGGGGCGGCGGCCTTGAGGCGCGGGCGTTTGGCCGGCGGCTTGCGCTGCGCCTGATCGACATGGCTGAGGAATTCGCGGAACACGCTGGCGGGGTTCTTGGCCGACTTGGTCTCGGTGCGGATCGCGCTCAGTACCTGGTGCAATCTGTCCATCGCGGGCTCCTAATCGTGATCGCGGCCGATCTCGTCCGGCGCACGGCGACGCCGCGCGCGACGGTTGAACAGTTCGAGCGCGTGGACGAAATCGTCGAACCGCCGCGACGCCGCCGCCATCTCGCGCAAGCTGAACCACAGCCCCGCCGAGGCCGCGCAGGCCCACAGCAGCAAGGCCAGATGAGCGAGGTCGCCGCGCTCGGTGAAAATCTTGATCAGATCGGACATCGGCAGCCTCGCATCGCGATGGCGCCGTCGGGCGCCGCCCTCACCCCAGCCGGTCGCCGCCCGCGATCGGGGCGTAGCCGACCGCTTCGCGTTTTTCGTTGAGCGTCAGGAACGGCGCGCTGCTGACGCGCTCCCACAGCGCGGCGCGGTCGGCGGACAGCGCGTCGATCCGGTCGGTGTCGATCACCAGCCGCACGCCGTCGCCGAATTGCGGCGCGAGCCACTGCGCCAGCGCATTGCCGACGCGGGTCGCCAGCGGCAGCACGCTCTGGCGGAAGAAGCAGCGGTTGGCTTCCTGATAGTTCGCGTAGGTGTTGTCGCCGGGAATGCCGAGCAGCATCGGCGGCACGCCGAAAGCGAGCGCGATCTCGCGCGCCGCGGCGTGCTTGGCCTCGAGAAAGTCCATATCCTTCGGCGTCAGCGCCATCGCCTTCCAGTCCAGCCCGCCTTCGAGCAGCAGCGGCCGGCCGGCATTGGCGGCGCCCTCATAGGTGGTCTCCAATTCGCGCTTCAGCCGATCGAACTGCGCGTCGCTCAGCAGCGCGCCCTCCGGCCCGGAATACACCAGCGCGCCGGAGGGCCGCGCCGAATTGTCGAGCAGCGCCTTGTTCCAGCGCGCCGCGGCGTTGTGGGTGTCGACCGCCACGGCGGCGGCTTCCAGCGGCGCGAGGCCGTAGTGATCGTCGAGCGGATGGAAGAACGTCAGATGCAGGATCGGCGGCACGCCCGGCGCGTGCTGATCGAACCGCACGCTGCGGCCGCCGACGCTGTAGTCATAGGCCTCGGCCCAGCCGTCCGGCCCGGGCGCGACCTTGATCCGGTCCGGCCGCAGCGCATAGAGTTCATGCACGGAGTCGCCCAGCGCCACCGCCTCGACATAGGCGTTTCCGGCGAGCAGCAGATGCGCATACAGCGTCTCGAACAGCGCGGCACCGTCCTGCCGCGGATTGGGCCGCGCGATCAGCTGCGCCAGCGGATGCGCGTCTTTCTCCTGCGCGCCGTCGAACACCAGGAAGGTGCAAGCCGCCGCGTTCTCGGCGATCAGCCGCACCGAGCGATGCACGATCGCATTCGACAGATAACCCTCGCGCGCCAGCGCCGCGTAGTCCCGCAGCGTCCAGCGCGGCTGCCCTCCCCCCTGAAACGCCAGCAATTGCGCGGTCCGCGAAGCCTTGGCTTCGGGCGGGGCGAGAAAAGCCTTCAGACGATCGAGCATGGCGGACTCCGTTTCCTTCGTGCCCCGGTTGTTAGTTTGATTTCATCCAAGAACCGGGGTCCCGCATCTGCGGCGCAACGCTTGCGCATTGCGCCGCGCGCGGGACACGGGCACTATTGGGCGTTTGGAGCGCGCCACGATGAGCCGGTCGTACGACGTCTACATCCTCGCCAGCCGCTATCGCGGCACGCTGTATGTCGGCGTCACGAACGACCTGCCGCGCAGGATCGCAGAGCATAAAGCCGGCGCCGCAGATGGCTTCACCAAGAAATACAACATCAAGATATTGGTGCACGTTGAAGAATATTCTTCGATTCTCGAAGCACGCACCCGCGAACATGTGCTCAAGCGTTGGCGCCGTGACTGGAAGATCGCGCTGATCGAAAAACTCAATCCAGATTGGCGCGATCTATCGAACGATCTGTGATCTACGTGCCCCGGACGCGACGCGGTACGAAGTACCGCTTCGCAGATCCGGGGCGCCGGTTCTCTTTGGACCACGGTAGAAACCGGGATCCGCATCAGCTCCGTTCAAAACATCCTGATCCGCGGCTCGGCCGCGCGCGGCGTGAAGGCCAGCGTCGTGACGGCCCAGACCATCGCGTCGAGGCGGTCGGGCGAGCGGCCGTTCGACAATCCCGAAGCGCCGAAATCGCACATTTCGTCCTCGAGCGCGGCGAAGCAGCCGGCGTGTTTGACGCGGCCCTGCTCGTACAGCGTCGCGACCGGCTCGGCGCGCAGCCACTTGCCGCGGAACGCGCGCACCGGCGTCACCGGCACGCTGCCGTCGACTTCGCCGATCACCGTCTTCACCATCTCGCCGCCCTGGTTGATCTCCACCACCAGCGCGTCGGCGCAGAGCCTGCGCCACAGCGCGATCGCCTTGTTGGCCCACAGCGACGGCGTCGCCGCCGCCACGCTGTCGTCGGCCAGCACATAGACGACGCCGCTCTCCGCAATGCCGGCGGCGACGATGCCGCAGCAATCTGCGCGCTTGCCCGACGACACCGGCGGGTCGACGGCGACGACGAGGCGCTGCAGCGGCGGCGCGTCGGCGACGCGGCAGGCTTCGATCAGCGCGCGCGACCACAGCGCGTCCGGCCGCTCCTCGATCAGTTCGCCGTCGAGTTCCTGACGCCCGAGCCGGGTGCCGGCGTAGCGCGCCATCACGGCTTGCAGGAATGTCGGCGCAAGGTTCAGCGCGTTGGCGCGGGTCGGCGCCCGCGTCGTCACCGCCGACGCATCGCCGAGCAATCGCTTCAGCAGCGTGCTCGGCCGCGGCGTCGTGGTGATCAATTGCCGCGGCTGCGCGCCGAGCCGCAGTCCGAATTGCAGCATGTCGAACGCCGCCTCCGCATAGCGCCACTTCGCCATCTCGTCGGACCACGCGCAGGAAAATTGCGGCCCGCGCAGACTCTCCGGATCGTCGGCGGAGAACGCCTGCGCCACTGCGCCGTTGCTCCATTCCAGTCGCTTGCGCGAGGGCAGCCAGTTCGGCCGCTGATCCGGCGGATGCACCGCGAGCAGCCCGGACACGCCTTCGATCATCACCTCGCGGACGTCGTGCTCGGTCTCGCCGACCAGCGCGATCCGCGCCGCCGGGACGCTCGCAAACGGCGGAAGCCCGAGCGCCTGGCAGCGGACCCATTCGGCGCCGCCGCGGGTCTTGCCGGCGCCGCGGCCGCCGATCATCAGCCAGGTCAGCCAGGGCCGGCCGTTCGGCGCAAGCTCCGGCGGGCGCTGATGATCATGGGCGAACACGTCCCATTGCGCGTCGAGAAACGCCAGCTCGGCCTCACTCATCCCCTGCAGCAAGTAGTTGCGTTGCGCTGGCGACCATCTGTTCCAGTCGTCGCGAAAGCGCGCGCCGTAACTCGTCGAGGTCTCGGGGGATGGCGTCGTCATCGAGCGGCCTCTTGCGCTCCTCGTCGCTGCGCAATCTGCGCACTTCGGCGAGTGTACGGGCGAGCGACGCCAGCGTGCGCGCGCGCCGTTCGGTTTCGGTGCGCTCGCCTTTCTTGGGGCGAACGCCGATGATTTTCTCGATCGCGCAGAGTTCGCGCTCGATCGATTGCGAGACCCGATCGATCAGCACCAGCCCGGCGGCGGGCTCGGGATCGTCGAGGCGCTCCACGGCGCTGCGTTTCTTGCGCGCCGAAGGCCGCGCCGGGCTGTCGGCGGCCGCGTGCGCAGCGTCCTGCCGCGCAATCTGCTGCGCGAGACCATCGATCGCCTGCGCGTCGCCGGGGTCGGTCGGCACGCTGCGCAGATCGCCGCGAAACGTCACGCGCTGCAGCGTCGCATTGCGCTTGGCGACGTTTGCGTCGCCGTTCGCTTTCGGGTCGCTGAGTTCGGCCGGCGTCGGCTTGATCGCCGACTTCTTACGCGCCGACGTCCCGGCAGATTTGGTCGACTTTGCCGACTTGATCGCCGTCGCAGGTTTGGTCGCCTTCGGAGCTTTGACCGACTTCGCAGGCTTCGTCGCCTTCGCAGCCTTGACCGACGTCTTTGCTGAGATCGTTTTCTTCGTCGTCTCGGTCGTGACCGCCTTGGCGGTCGGTTTAGCCTTCCCGGCCGTCGATCCGGCGGCCTTGGCCGGTTTCGCGGCGAGACTCACACGTCCAGCCCGCGCCGGTTTTGCTCCCGGCCGGGCGGATCGCTGCGTCGTCATGTCATGATTATCCCTGCGGACATCAGCCGCATCAGGCGTTGCGTGTCGTGGCGTTGAGCGTCGTTCGGATCAACGCAATCGTCGAATGTGCGTCAGCGCGTCCTCAGCCGACGCCTTCGACGCGGAACCAGACGAACCAGATCACGCCGAGAATGAGGACGGCAAGGCCTGTGCTCACCATCAGCAGCGCCAGCACGGACGAGCCACGCTCTCCCTGCCTTGCTTCGGTCGCTGTCGTTTCAACGACGCGGTCCTCTTCCTTGATGACCATGGCTGCCCTCCTGCTGATCGTCCCGATGCCTTGAGCGGCATCCTCGAACGGCCAACGCATCATCACCTGTGATGTTCCTGCGCGGCACCAAGGGCGCGGCAGCGCGCGACGCAGTGATTTGCCGATGATTCAAGGAGTTCGTGGGTGCGGAGCTGATTCGTCGGAGCTGGACGCCGCCGTCCCGCGAACCCAACTCTGGAGCATGTCCGAACCCTACTGCGGCAGCGTCACGCTGTCAAGGACTATTTTCCTGCGACAGGTTCCGAGACCGCCGCCGGCGGCCGCGCGTCAGACGATCAGACGATCAGCAGCACCAGCAGGCCGATCACCGGCGTGAGCAGCAGCGCGATTCCGGCCATCGCCAGCGAAGCCAGGATGTCGCCCTTGGTCAGTCGGCCGAACGGACCGGGATGAAGTTCGATCTGCTGCATCGTGCCCCCGCACATTCTTGTTTGCGGAAGCGTTGATAATGGCCGGGTCTGAAAATTGCCGTCGCGAAATCGCGAGGATTGCCGCCGCCATTGTCAGCGCCGCTTAACCATCGGCCACAGCTTCGCCACCGATCGCCGCGCAACGCCGGGCGACTGACGGCGCTGTCGCGCGAAGGCGGCGCCGGTTCGCGTGACGACGACGCGTCGAAGTAACAATCGAGAGCTCTGGTTCGGATTCGATCGGAGCCTGAAAAGCTCTCACGCTGCGCGGTTACTTGATCGCGGAGCTGACCGAGTCATAGCTGGAGTTCAGCTTGGTGCCGAGGCCGTTGACCACGCCGATGATGACGATGCTGATGCCGACGGCGAGAATTGCGTATTCGATCGCGGTGGCGCCGCTGGTGTCGGAGACGAATCGCGAAATCAGCCGTCGCAGCATCGTCTTCTCCTGGCTCGCCCGAATGCGGGCAGGCGCGGTTCCTTCCGCGCCGGAACGGAAAACTACGGGGGATTAGTTACCGGAGCGTTGACACGGTTCCATCCAGGCACAGCGTCCGTCGAAGGTCGCAGGGCCGCCTGCAGAGGCCCTTTGGCGACGTCGCCCGCCGCGACCGTCCGCTAGTCGCCCGGGACGCCGACGGTTTCGGGGTGCGACGGCGCAATGCCGGCGCTCGGCATCGTCAGCGTCTTGCGCCGATCGACCAGAGCGTTGTGGAACTGATCGAGCACCAGATTGAATGGCGCCAGATCGTCGATCGCGCCGTCGTCGTAGCAATCCAGCATGTCGCGTACGATGCGATCGATCTCGTGCTGCATGTGGTCGAGTTCGTCGAGCGAATTGGCCTTGCGCGCCTTCGCGACCATCGCCAGCGCGCGGTCGCGCATCCTGGCGCTTGCGGCGCGTTCGTCGCGGGTGACGTAGGACCGAAACCACGCGCCGGCCGAGCCGAGTCCGGACAGCAGCACCACCAGGCCCCAGATGTAGTCGCTGTTGCGCTCCATGAAGGTGCGCTCGGTGCCGTCGATGAAGGCGGCGGCGCCGCGATGCGCCGGCAGCGCTGCGGCCTTGTCGGTGTCGGGCGCCTCGATCTTGCCGGCGGTCGGCAGTTCGCGCGCGAGCTGCTGCCGCGCGGCGAAGATCTGCCGGGTGAGCTGCGCGACGGTGACGCTCGACAGCGCGCGCTTGGCGATGATCAGATGGTTGACGCTGACGGTGTCGACCTTGTCCTCCGGCCGCGCCGGCGCGGTCGAGAAGGTGCTGCCGGGGATCTCCTCGGAATCGTAGATCGGATACTTCTTGGCGATCGAGTCGCCGACATCGATCGGCAGGAAGCGTGGCTCGCCGCGGGCCTTCGCGGTGGCGGCGATCGCTTCCGCCGTGGTCTTGCTGTCGAGCGGCCCGACCGCCAGATAAGCGGCAAGCGACTCGTCGCGCGCCATCTCGGCGATCGCCGTGGTGGCGAATTGCTCGGTCTGCACCTTGTCCGGCGCCACGCCCGACTCGGACAGGATAACCTGGAGCAGCTTGACGTTGGCCGGGGTGCGGCCGATGACGCCGACCTTGCGGCCGGCGAGATCGGCAATGCTTTTCACCGTGCCGGATTTCTTGCTCTTGCCGGGCACCGACCACAGCGTCACGACGTTCTTGCGCAGGATCGCGACCGATTGCGCGTCGGTCGGCAGATCGAGATCGCCGCGGGTGACGGCGAGGTCGGCGTTGCCCTTGGTCCATTCGCCCAGACTCGGCGTCGCGCCGTCGGTGACCACCGGCGTCAGCCGCACCGAGCTGCGGTCGCGCGCGAAGGTCTGCGCCAGAGCCTGGATCAGCTTGATGTCGTCGCTGCCCTGCGGCCCGACCGCGATCCGCAGCGTCACCGGCCGCAGCTCGTAAAGCAGCACGCCGAGCGCGCCGGCCACGAGCCCGACCACGGTCAGCACCGTCGCCAGCATCAGCCGGGCGCGGTTGCGCCTGCGTCGCTTGCGCAGGGAGTCGCCGCCGTCAGGCGATGCCATCGCGGTCATCCGGTGCTGCCATCCGCTACTGTCATTCCGTTGGTCTCAGCCGGCGCGCGTGATGCGCGCCATTGTCGAGCGCCCTGCGACCCCCGAAAGGCGGTTCTGCGGCAGACTAATCATTTTTGACAAAGAATGTCGGAATTCCGCGAGGCTGCGGATCGGTCGCGGCGGCCGGGCCGCCCTACTCCGCCAGCTCCAGCGGCGGCGGCGGTGTGTTGTCCGGGCCGGCGAGCCGGCGCTCCTCCATGATCGCGACGCAGATCGCCGAGCCGGCCAGCATCAATGCCGCCGCGGCGAACACCCAGCGGAACGCCGCCACCATGTCGGTGGAGGCGACGCTGCCGACCGCGTGGCGATGCTCGACGCCGCCGAGCTGGATCTCGCCGCCGAACGTGATCAGCAGCACCGCGGTGAACGCCGCCACCGTGAACGACGACATCAGCGCGCGGAAGAAGTTCATCGCGCCGGTGGCGGTGCCGATCTGCGGTCGCGGCACCGCGTTCTGGATCGACACCATGCTGACCGGAAACACCGTGCCGAGGCCGAGCGAGAACAGCGACAGCAGCGTCAGGAACGCCCACAGCGGCAACGGCGTCAGCAGCGCGATCGCCGCCGCCATCAGCGCCGAGAAGCCGGTGCCGATGATCGCGATGCGCTTGTAATGATCGAGATGCGTCATGGCGCGGCCGGTGAACGCCGCGCCGAACACCGAGACCGCGGCGATCGGGATCAGCGCCAGACCCGAGGCGCTGGCGCTGAGGTGATACACCGCCTCGTAATACAGCGGGATGTGCACGGTGAGCCCGATCATCGCGCCCATCGCGAAGCCGCCCGCCGCCATCGCCCACGGCACCACCGTGCCGCCCATCAATTGCAGCGGCAGGAACGGCTCCGGCTCGCGCAGCGCGTGCCAGATGAAACTCGCCGCGAACAGCACCGCGCCGCCGGCGAGCGCCAGGATCACCGGCGACAGCCACGAAAACCGCGTGCCGCCCCAGGTCAGCACCAGCATCACCGCCAGCGCCGAGGCCATCAGCAGCACGCCGCCGAGCCAGTCGACCTTGCGACGGCGGTGATACACCGGAATCTTCGCCATCTTCGGCAGCAGCAGCGCCAGCGCGCCGATCGACAGCGGCAGATTGATCCAGAAGATCATCGACCAGTGCAGATGCTCGGCGAAGGCCCCGCCGAGCACCGGGCCGCCGATTCCCGCCGCCACCCAGACGCCGGAGAAATACGCCTGATACTTGCCGCGCTCGCGTGGGCTGACCACGTCGGAGATCACCGTCTGCACCACCGGCATGATCCCGCCGCCGCCCAGCCCCTGCAACGCGCGGCCGAGGATCAGCACCAGAACGCTCGGCGCCAAGGCGCACATCACCGAGCCGGCGATGAACAGGCTGAGCACCGCGATGATCGTGGCGCGGCGGCCGTAGATATCGCAGAGGCTGCCGAACACCGGCGCCACCGCGGTCGACGACAACAGATAGGCGGTGATCACCCAGGACAGATTCTCGACGTCGCCGAACTGCCGCCCGATCGTCGGCAACGCGGTCGCCACGATGGTCTGGTCGAGCGCGGCGAGGAACATCGCCAGCAACAGGCTCAACAGGATGGTGCGGACCTCGTCCGTGGTCAGCGGCGCCGACGGCGCCAGCGGCGGCGCATGGCCGAGATCGATCACGTCCGTGGAGCTGTGCGAGAGTTCCGCCGCCGCTTCGTCGGGCGACAAGGGCCGGCCGGCAGGTTCGCGGCTTTGATGCTCGGACATGCTCATGCGGACGTGAAATCTCGTCGGGCTGACAATGCGGGGAGATCGCTATTGAACTTCAATAGCGCATCAAATGCCGACCAAACAGCCATTCCGGCGCATGGGTGGTTCGCATACGCAGGGGTGGCGCGCGGCGCGGCCCAACATCCGCTGAAATCTCCCGCAGCACGGAATAGCCGATGCCGTGCGACAGCCGATTTCGGACCACGGCGTCTCGCCGCTATTTCGCAAACGGGATGTACTTCTGATACTCTTTCGGAACCGAGCTGCGGTAGCGCGACGGCACCGTGCGGGTGTCGATCGCATGCTCGATCTCCTGCCGCCGCGTCATCGTCTTCGGCTCCTTCTTCGGCGCGGCTTTCGGGTCGGCAGCCGTCGCAGGCTTGGCCTGCGCCGCGGCCGATGGCTTAGGCTTGGCCGCTCCCGCCTCCGGGGCGGTCTGCGCCTGCGCAACAGCGGGGACCGACAGCATCGCCGCGGCGGCAACCCTCGCCGCGAGGCGCGCAAGCGCGAACATCAGGACATCCTCCAACAGGACTCGTCGTGCGCGAAGCTTAGAGCATGATCCCGAAAAGTGGATGCCGGTTTTCGGAAAACATCATGCTCCATCGAGAAACGAGAGCAGGATTCGCGCACGGGCCGCGATTGAGTTCAGAACCGGTCCGGGCAATGTCCGGCGAAGGGATCGGGCAGCAGCGCGCCCGCTGATCCGCTCGATCATAGCGTCCTTCGCCGAACGCATCGACGAATCCTTAACGATCACTGTTCTGGCGCATTGATTTGTCGCACTGTCGTGCAACGCTCGTTGAACCGGCGATGCAGCGAACGGCGCGGGATCAATCGTCACCCCAGCCGTTCTCCTGTTCGACCGGATGAACTCAACCCGTCATCGGAGTCGCAGCCATGGTCCCGTTCAGGCGTCGTTTCGTCACCGCATCCGCCGCAGCGCTTCTGATCGGAGGCGCCCTGCTTCCGCCGGTGGCGCAGGCGTGCACCCGTCTGGTCTATCTCGGCGCCGACAATCAGGTGATCACCGCCCGCTCGATGGACTGGTCGCGCGACATCGGCACCAATCTCTGGATCTTGCCGCGCGGTATCAAGCGCTCCGGCGAGGCCGGGCCGAACTCGCTGCAATGGACCGCGCGTTACGGCAGCGTGATCGCCTCGGCCTATGACATCGCGACCTCGGACGGCGTCAACGAGGCCGGACTGGTCGCGAACGTGCTGTGGCTCGCGGAATCGACCTATCCGAAACTCGACGGCAGCAAGCCGGGTCTCGCGCTGTCGCTGTGGCCACAATATGTGCTCGATAGTTTCGGCACCGTGCAGGAGGCGGTCGAGGCGCTGGCGAAACAGCCGTTCACCGTCGTCACAGCCCAGTTGCCCGACGAGAACCGGCTGGCCACAGTACATCTGTCGCTGTCGGATTCGACCGGCGACAGCGCCATCATCGAATATATCGATGGCCAGCAGGTGATCCATCACGGCCGGCAATATCAGGTGATGACCAATTCGCCGACCTTCGATCAGCAGCTCGCGCTCAACGCCTATTGGAAGCAGATCGGCGGCACCGTGATGCTACCCGGCACCAACCGCGCGGCCGACCGCTTCGCCCGCGCGTCGTTCTATGTCGACGCGATCCCGAAGGCGGAAAACCCGGTCGAAGCGATCGCCAGCGTGTTCGGCGTGATCCGCAACGCCTCGGTGCCTTACGGCATCACCACGCCCGATCAGCCGAACATCTCCTCGACGCGCTGGCGCACCGTCGTCGACCACAAGCGCAAGCTCTACTTCTTCGAATCCGCGCTGACCCCGAACGTGTTCTGGGTCGACCTCACCCGGATCGATTTTTCCGCCGACAAAGGCGCGGTCAAGAAGCTCGACCTCGGCGCCAACCAGACCAACACCTTTTCGGGCGTGGTCAATGATCAGTTCAAGGTCAGTCCGCCGTTCAAATTTCTCGGGCTGTGAAGTCATCGCGCGACACGATGCGCTGCCTCATCGCCAAACCAGCACCTAAAAACCAGCACATAAAAAGGCCCGGTCGCCAATCGGCGCCCGGGCCAAGTCAAGGGAGGAAACGCCCCAAGGAAGGGGACCGCGACGCACTGCACCGCGGATGTCACCTTTGTCTCACAATCGGCGCGTGTGTACTATTTAGGATAGTCCCGAGCCGTAGTTTTACGGAGGTGCGGAACCGGTGCGTGGGAACCTGTCGCGTTTTCGTGCGCAGCGGACACCGCTTCGCGTGAAGAAGACGCGTCACAACATCAAGTTGAGCTCCGGTACCGATTCGATCGGAAGCAGAAGAGCGCTACGAGTTCTACCCATCAGCACGTTGCAGAGCGGCGCATCGCGTCGCCGCCGGCCAAGAGAGGCGCGAACGCTCACCTCACGCCGGCCGCTTCTTCAGCTTGGCGCGCCGCGGCAGCAGCGCCGGCCACGACACGATGTGGTCTTCGAGGTCCTCGACCGGAATCTCCGATTCGCTCGCCTCGACCCGCCCGCGCACCGAGACGCCGGCGTCATGGACCGTGTTCGGGTCGCCGGAGATCAGCGGATGCCACCAATACAGATCGCGCCCCTCGGCGACGAGGCGATAGCCGCAGCTCGGCGGCAGCCAGCTCAGCGTGCGGACATTCTCCGGCGAGAGCCGGACGCAGTCCGGCACCCGGTCCGACCGATTCGCATAGTCCCGGCACCCGCACGACTGGCCATCGAGCAGCCGGCAGCCGACATGGGTGAAATAGATCCGCCCGGTGTCCTCGTCCTCGAGCTTCTCCAGGCAGCAGCGCGCGCAGCCGTCGCACAGGCTCTCCCACTCGGCCGCGGACATCTCTTCCAACGTTTTGGTTTTCCAGAAGAAACCGTCCTGGTCGGAGATTTTTTGCGGCTTTGTCATGCGGTCTGGCGTTTGCGCGGCGGCCTGCCACGTTTCCGCGCGGGCTTGTCGGGAGTTGACGGGGATCTGTCCGAACGTGAGTTCAGCCAGCGGAAAATCGACTCGGCCGGTTTACGGATCTCCGGGCTGAAGTCCAGCAGGAACCGCTCGCCGCGCACGAAAGCGACGAAGGCCGCATAGACCGGCGCCCGCCGATCCGCCTGCCCGGACTGGTTGAACCATTCGATCAGCTTCTCGCCATAGCCGCGCTGCGCCGCGATCCGGAGCAATCGAAGCAGATCGTCGGAGAAGGTCGCGTTCAGTTGCTCCTGATCGCCGTTCAACGCCTGCTGCAAATGCCCCGTCGCGTCGCCGAAATTGTCTTGCACGAGCGCGCGCGCCGCATCGAGCAGCGCGCGGCCGACCGGATCGAGCTTGGTCAGCGCGGATTCGAGCGAGGCGATTTCCGACAACCGGCCCGAGGCGAGAAGTAGCCACGCCAGATTGGCCTCTGCGATCACTCGATCGCCGGAGATCGTCATTGCCTTCCGATAAGCAGCCTCGGCTTCGGCGGGATGTCCAGAATGGTCTGCAAGGATACTACCGAGCAAGGACCAACCGTCATAATTCGTCTGATCGCGCTCGACCCAATGGCGGACAATGTGCTCCGCCTCTCTAAACAGATCGCTCGACTTCCCAATTTGCGATGTCTCGACAGAGGGCTCTGGCACTGCAGCCCGCGCCAAGCTCCCACTCTCCTCACCGGCAGCCTCCAGCGCCTCACGATAGAACGGATGCAGCGACGCGCTCCCGCCGGCGATCAGCTCAGCCTTCATCTTCATCAGCTCGGCCGGTGCATAGAAACTGCTCAGAAACGCAGTCAACCAGGCGATCTTCTGCCGGGTACGGCGGGTGCCGTGGCGTATCAAATACCAGATGTTGAAGAACCGCTCGACGAGCTGATAGCCGGCGCGCGCGCCGGAAGTCTCGACCTCCTCGATCAGCCCGTCATTCTTCAGCCGATTGAGCTGCGACGAGATCGTGGTGACCTCGACCGCGGTGATGTCGCTCAGGCGGCTCGACGTGATCGGATGCCAGTGCAGTGCGATGGCGTCGATCACCGCGCGCTGCAGATCGGTCTGGTAGTCCTCGATCCGCGCCTTGTAATAGGGCGTCAACTGATCGAGCAGCACTTCGAGATCGCGGAACACGCTGTCGCTCTCGCTGCGCTCGAGCAGTTGATAGACCAGCGTCAGCACCCGCGGATTGCCGCCGGTCAGATTGTGCAGCGTGCGGATACGTTCCGGCTCGCGGTCGAGCACATCGAGGACCGGCTTGCCCAAATCGCCGCGCGCTTGCGCCAGCCGGGGCATGCAGTGCCGCAACTCGCTTTCGGAGAGTGGATGCAACATGTGCGGGTGAAAGAACTCGTAGAACGCCGCGTCGCGGTCGGCGCTCTGTCGCAGCATCTGCGTGGCGGCGCCGAATACGATCGGTCCGCCGGGTGCCTGCAGCGTGCGCCGCAGCTCCCAGTTCTGCTGCGGCGACAGCGCGTCGAGGATCAGATCGAGATTGTCGACGAACAGCACCGGCCGGCCGCCGAGCCGCTCGCACAGAGCGAGGAAAGCCTGAACCGCGGAGTTCGACTCGTGCCATTCCGCGCGCGACAGGCTGCGGTCGATATCGTCGGCGATCTCCTGCCGGCCTTGATCCTCGCACCATTCGGCGAGCGACTCGGCGCAGTTTCTCCAGAACGCATCGAGCGCGCGGACATTGTACTGCTCCTCGCGAAAACTCAGCGGAATGAAGCGCGCGCGCAGCGCGGGCTCCTCCGAGATCCCGATCGCGAGACGCCGCAGCAGGCTGGTCTTGCCGATGCCGCGCGGGCCGACGATCAGAAAATGCTCGCCGAGCTCCGGCATCCGGCGAAGCTTGTCGAGCAGGAAGTCGACGAAATCGCCCCGCGCCACGAAGCCTTTGAGGAAGGTTTCGGGATCGAGCCGACGCGGATCGTAGATGGCGATGCCGAGATTGCTCATGTGCAGATGTACTTCATCCAATAGCGCCGCAGCAGGCCGGAGCGGAACCGCCAGCGGTCGCCGACTTCGGCGACGAAGCCGTCATGGACCAGCGCGGACAACAGATTCATCAGGTTGCGGCGCGACAGCGAAGGATAATTCCGGCCGACCGAGGCAAGGATGGTCGCCTCGGTCTCGCCATCGGGGCGAACGCAACAGCAATCGAGGATCGCATACAGCAGCTCGCTTTCGGGCTTCGGGAAGTTCTTGTTGAGGTGCTCTTCCCAGGCGGCGAAGTAGTTGCGATACGATGGCCCCAGCAATTCCTCGAAAGCGCGATCGATGTCGGCTTTTGTCGGAACGGCAACGCCTCCGGCGTCCTGCGTTTGCACGTTGATGCGATCGGCGATCATGTCGAGATAATAGGGCGACAGCCAGCCCAGTTGCTCCGCGAGGTGATCGAAGCTCGGGTCATCGAGCACGAAATGCCACCGCACCCGACGCTCGGCGCATAAGGCGTCGATATAGGCGCGGGCTTCCTTCGCCGAGAACGGTTCGAGCGGAAAGATTGCAAGATCGAGCAGCGCGCCGCCGAGCTCCCACCGCCGCGCGACCACATCGAGTCCGATCGATCCCGTCAGCAACCACCGAACATTCGGATAGGATTGGTTCAGCTTCCGCAAGTGATACAAGAAGGCCTTGGCCGATTCCGGAGACTTCGCGATCAACGCTGATACCAACAGCGAAATTTCATCGACGAGAATCAAAACCTTCGGATGGTTGTCGTGAAGCGAACCGACCAAAGCGTCCGAGAACTGCTTGACGTCGACACGGCCGATCGCATTGGCGAGGTTGCCCTCGAACGTTGCGGACATCAATTGTCCGAGCCGATGCTTGATCTGTTCGAGCACGCGCAATTTGACCGTGCCCGCATCCTCGATCTTCCTGCAGAGGTCGCGAAGAAATTCGTCCTCGCTGCCCATCCCTTCGACGTCGCAAAAGATCGTGAGCCAGCCGTGCGGCGCCAGCTGCCGCTCGACGTCGCGCATCAGCCAGGTTTTGCCGACGCGTCGCGGCGCGAGCATCTGGATGCTCTTCCCGGATTCGAGCAGCCGAACAATTTCGCTGACCTCATTGTCGCGATGAGCCATGACAGCCCCTAACTTCAAAAATAAACTACGCAATAGGCCGATTTATTCATAAATGAATTTATTCGTCAATTGATAATTCCTCAAAACCCTGCGTACCTCGACACCAGTGGCTCCAACAATTCGCGGCCCCCATCAGGCCGGGCCGGAGTCGGCGAGTTTGAACGCGTCGCCTGCGATGATCCCTGAAAATTCCCTGCGCGGCCATTGGTGTAGAGGCGGCCCTCGGCTACAAGGAGGGAGATTCCTCAGGATTGCCGCAAGCGCCTTGGGTTTGCCGCAACGCTGCCGCAAGACGGATTGAGGCGCCCTGCCCGGCGTCCTTACGCGATTGGTCAAAGCCCGGTGCCGAAGATTCTGCCAGACCGTTGGAAGCAGCGAATCCGGAACCGGCTTCTGGATTTCGACGCGCGGATCGACTCGACGCTGTTCTCCTCCGCGGTCGGCATCCGCGAATTGTGGGAGCGCTTCTCCACGTTCATGGACCGTTTCTATGTCGGTCGCTGGAAGCGCTGGGTGTTCATCGAACCGCTGTCGGAAGCCGCCACGATCGGCGCCGGCGGGTTGTTAGTTCTGCTCGCGCTGGCGCAGCCGGCGTTCCGCGAAACCGCCGACGAGGACTGGCTGAAGAAATCCGACCTCGCCGTCACCTTCCTCGATCGCTACGGCAATCCGATCGGCAGCCGCGGCATCAAGCACAACGACTCGATCCCGCTGGAAGATTTCCCCGACAGTCTGATCAAGGCGACGCTCGCCACCGAGGACCGCCGCTTCTACGATCACTTCGGCATCGACATCGCCGGCACCGCGCGCGCGCTGGTCACCAACGCGCAGGCCGGCGGGGTGCGCCAGGGCGGCTCGTCGATCTCGCAGCAACTCGCCAAGAACCTGTTTCTGTCGAACGAACGCACGCTTGAGCGCAAGGTCAACGAGGCCTTCCTCGCGATCTGGCTCGAGACGCGACTCAGCAAGAACGAGATTCTCAAGCTCTATCTCGACCGCGCTTACATGGGCGGCGGCACCTTCGGCGCCGACGGCGCGGCGCATTTCTACTTCAACAAATCGGTGCGCGACGTGAACCTCGCCGAGGCCGCGATGCTGGCCGGCCTGTTCAAGGCGCCGACCAAATTCGCGCCGCACATCAACCTGCCCGCCGCCCGCGCCCGCGCCAATGTGGTGCTCGACAATCTGGTCGACGCCGGCTTCATGACCGAGGGCCAGGTGTTCGGCGCGCGGCGCAATCCCGCTTCGGTGGTCGATCGCCGCGACGAGAATTCGCCGAACTACTATCTCGACTGGGCGTTCGACGAAGTCCGCAAGGTCGTCGAGACGTTCCCGAAATCCTACACCGAGCGCGTGTTCGTGGTGCGCACCACGATCGACACGAACGTGCAACGCGCGGCCGAGGCCGCGATCGAAAACCAGCTTCGCCAGTTCGGCCGCGATTATCACGCCACCCAGGCGGCGACCGTGCTGTCCGATCTCGACGGCGGCGTGCGCGCCATGGTCGGCGGCCGCGACTACGGCTCCAGCCAGTTCAACCGCGCGGTCGACGCCTATCGCCAGCCCGGCTCGTCGTTCAAGCCGTATGTCTACACGACGGCGCTGCTCAACGGCTTCAAGCCCACCTCGATCGTGGTCGACGGCCCGGTCTGCATCGGCAACTGGTGCCCGCAAAACTACGGCCACTCTTACTCCGGCTCGGTGACGCTGACGCAGGCGATCACGCGCTCGATCAATGTCGTGCCGGTGAAGCTCTCGATCACGCTCGGCGGCAAGGCCGGGCCGAAGGCCGGCCGCGCCAAGATCGTCGAAGTCGCGCGCCGCTTCGGCATCAAGGCGCCGCTGATCGACACCCCGTCGCTGCCGATCGGCTCGACCGAAGTCACCGTGCTCGAACACGCCGTCGCCTACGCGACCTTCCCGAACAAGGGCAAGGCGCCGACGCCGCATGCGGTGCTGGAAGTCCGCACCGGCGCCGGCGATCTGGTATGGCGGTTCGATCGTGACGGCCCGAAGCCGCGACAGGCGATCCCCGCTTCGGTCGCCGCCGACATGGCCGGCATGATGAGTCACGTCGTCAGCGAAGGCACCGCGCGGCGCGCCGCGCTCGACGGCATTCCGACCGCGGGCAAGACCGGAACCACGAATGCTTATCGCGACGCCTGGTTCGTCGGCTACACCGGCAATTTCAGCTGCGCGGTGTGGTACGGCAACGACGACTACTCGCCGACGAACCGGATGACCGGCGGCTCGCTGCCGGCGCAGACCTGGCGCGACATCATGATCGCGGCGCATCAGGGCGTCGAGGTCTCCGAGCTGGCCGGCGTAGGCATGGGCACCAGGCTTCCTGCCTCGCCGGCCCAGGCCAATGCGCGCGCTGCCGATGACGACGCCAAGCCGGCGCCGCCGCCGGTGCTGACGCGGCGCGGCGCGGACATTCTGGCGCGCTTGGAAAAGATGCTCGACGACGCGGCGAAGGCGATAGACAAGACCGAGCCCGGCAAGCCGGTGTCGTCGACCACTGTCGGATTCCCGGACAACTTCGCGGCGGCGTCGCCAGGCGGAGCGCCGGCATCCGGACCGCGCAAGAACTGAAGGCCGCGGGAAGCGCAAGGACAATTGCAACGTGCGGCTGATCTTCTTCACTTTGCTGGCGCTGATCATCGCTGCGGGCGTCGGCGTCGGCGCGACCTGGATGACGGCGACGCGCGGCACCGATTTCGGCACGCTGACGATCGGCGCGTGGACCGCACGGCCGCGCGCCGGCACGGCCGAGATTGATCCTTATGCCCGCGCCGCGATCGCGCGCAGCGGCGAATTACCGATCGGCGCCGGCGACGGCATCGCCTTCATCGCCACGGCCGATGACAGCAAGCGCCCGCTCGACGGCCGCTGCGACGTCGAGGTCAGCGGCGTCACGCCGGCGGCGCGATTCTGGACTCTGACGCTTTACGATCCGCGCGGCTATCTGATCGCCAACAGCCTCGAGCGCTACGGCTTCACCAGCCAGGAAATTCTGCGCGCCGCCGACGGCGAGTTCAAGATCCGCGTCGCGGCGCGGTCGCGATCCGGCAACTGGCTGCCGACCGGCGGCGTCGATCGCTACATGCTGGTGCTTCGGCTCTACGACACACCGGTCGGCGTCGCGACCCGCACCAAGCGCGACGCGCCGATGCCGACGATCGCCACACTGGGCTGCCCATGATCCGGCTCCTGACCACCATCATCGCAGGCATCGTGCTCGGCGGCATCGTGCATCTCGTCAGCGTGCTGGCGCTGCCGCGGATCGCGAGCCAGGACGCCTATGCGCGGCTCACGCCGCTGACCAAGGTCAACGAGGTTTCGCAACTCCCACAGACGTCGCCGGACAACGCGCCGCTGCCGTTCCTCGATCCGGCCTTCGCCGTCGCAGTGTGCCGCTACGATCTGTCGAACGGTCCCTTGAAACTCACTGTTCCGATCAGCCAGGCCTACACCGCTGTGTCGTTCTACACCCGCAGCGAGGTCGCCTATTACGCGATCAACGACCGCTCCGCCGGCCGCAAGATCATCGAACTCGACCTGATGACTACGGAGCAACACGGCAATCTGCCGGAAGACGAAGACGTCACCGCCGCCGACCGGCTGATCATCGACTCGCCGAGTACTACGGGTCTGATCGTAATGAAAGCGCTGGCCTCGGAGCCCGGCCTGATGCCGCAGGCGCGCGCGGCGCTGAGTTCGGCGAGCTGCAAGGTGCAGCCCGAGCCGCAGGCGAAGTCGTGAGGAGATTGCGTGCTCAGCCGCCGACTTTGAGCACATGCCCCCTCGCCGGCCCCGCCGGGACTGACAGGTTCGACGCCTGCGCCTCGAGCTCGACGATCAGGCGGTCGGCATCGGCGGCGAGCGTGTCCGGGGCCATGATCACCAGCCGCTCCAGCCCCCAGCGATAGGACGCGACCCGGCGGTGGAGGCACTGCTGCACCCACTGCACGATCAGCGCGTTCTCCTCCATCCGGCCGATCGCATCGGCGCGCTCGCGCGGCGACAGGTCGGAGATGTATTTCAGCGCCGCGTTGCGCTTGCGGTCGAGTTCGATCACCCGCATCGCGGTGAATTTGAACGGCTCGAATCGCGTCAGGTCGTTGCGGATGTCCTCGCTTAGCGCGGCGTAGCGCGAGGTGTGCGAGCGATGCGGCTCGTCGACCAGCATCTTGCCGTAAGCGGTGCGATCAAACGGCGGTGCCTGCCGCCAGGGTGCTGCGATCGGCTGATAGTCGCCGAACACGGTCTTCCATGCCGGCCGCTGCCGTGGCGGCTCGATCAGCGGATAGGCCATGTCGCGCAGCGTGCGCTCTTCGTCGGTGAGCTGGAAGTCGGACGGCCGTGCGCCAACGCTTCCGGTCGCCTCGATGCCGACCCAGCGATGCATGTCGTCTGTGACGAAATCCCCCCGGGTTCGACCGAAATCACCTCCGGCGCAGCCGCCGAGGGTCACGCCGAGCAGCGCGAACAACAGGACTGGAAGCCGGACGCGATCATCCCGGACCAAAGCCGGTTTGCTGATCGTCCGCATTGCAATGACCGGTTTCAGGATCGAACGCGACGGCGGCGGGGGCGGCGCGGCGCATCACCCTGCCCCGGCCCGCCGTCGTCACGGGTCTCGGCATGGCGTTCGATCCGGACCACCGGCAGGATCAGAACCTTCGCGTGGTGGTCCGGCGGGGGGACCATAGTTGAGCCCGACCTCCGCGATGCCGCGTTCGCCGGAAATTCAATGATGGTGCCCATTTCGACCTCTCACAGCCCTTCCTGATCTGGTGGGATGCGACTCATTAAGTCCCGTTATGGTTAATGCAGTGTTAATGGAGAGCCCCAGGCGGTTGCAGCTCCCACGCGCAAAATGCTATTTTGTCGCGGTGGGTGGGGAACTTCACACGGACGCGAGGCTTGTGACGTCCATGACCGAGATTCCGCCGTCAGACTTCCGGTCCCGCGCCATGGCGACGATCGGCGCGCAGCCGATCGCCATCGCGGCAGCAGCCTTGGTGCTGATCATTTCCGGCATCGGCGCAATCTTCCTGTGGCGGGTGGCCACCGGCATGACACCCGAAACTGAGCGCGTCGCCGCCGGCCGTCAGGTCCAGGCGCGGGTTGCACAAACCTCCGAACAGATCATGGAAAAGGCCAAGGGCCTGGAGATGTCGCAACAGGAGTCGATCGACCAGTTGCAGGCCGTTCAGGACCAGCTTCGCGCGATCCAGCTCCTCGTCGCGGCGCAGCGCTCGGAAACCAAGAAGCTGTCGGAGCAGGTCGGAGAGATCGGCAGCAATCTCGACGGCCTGCGCCATTCGTTCGCCTCGACCCAGCCCGGCGACACCGCCGAGAAGCCAGCTGCACGTTCCAAACCTGCGGCCCGGAGTTCCCGGGCCCAGGCGAAGAAGTCCTTCCAAAAACGAACGAAGTCGCGCCGCTAGGTGGCGAAGCAAACCCGAGCTTAACCATTTTCCGAGCAAGTTGAAGTTTGCGAGCGGAAATCAGGTTCGGGAGTTGAGTATGCGTAAAGTTGTGGCGTTGACGGCAGGCTGCAGTGCCCTGGCCGTTCTGGTTGGCCTCGGTGCGGGACGCGCTTATTTCTCGGCCCCGAGCGCGCAGACTGTTGCGGCCTCCTCCGAACTCACCACCGGCGCGATCGCGTCGCGCTGGCCGACCCCGACCTCCGAGTCGTCCAAGGCGCCGGCGCCGACAATTCAGCCCGCCGTCGCCAGGGAGCCCGCAGCGATGCCTGCGCCTGCGCCGGCCCCCGCGCCTGTCCAAGCCTGCAACAATCCAGACGCGCTCGGCATCTCGCGCACCGTCGAGATCGACACCAATGGCGGACCGGGTCTCGGCATGTCGCAATATCGCGACTACGACTTCCTGCAGCCCGGCGAAGTCGCGCTGACCTTCGACGACGGTCCGTGGCCAGTGAACACGCCGGCGGTTCTCGCGGCGTTGGCGGCGCAGTGCGTCAAGGCGGTGTTCTTCCCGATCGGCAAACATGCCAGCTGGCATCCTGCGATCCTCAAGCAGGTCGTGGCCGCGGGCCACACCGTGGGTTCGCACACCTGGTCGCACGTCAATCTCGCGACCAAGCCGTTTGCGGACGCCAAGACCGAGATTGAAAAGGGCATCAGCGGCGTCGCGCTCTCGGCCGGGCAGCCGACCTCGCCGTTCTTCCGCTTTCCGCAGCTTCGGCAGACGCATGATCTCAAGGCCTATCTCGGCGAGCGCAACATCGCGACGTTCTCGATCGACATCGACTCCGAGGATTTCCGCATCCACAAGCCGGATCAACTGATCACCGCGGTGATGACCAAGCTGAAGAAGGCCGGCAAGGGCATCCTGCTGATGCACGATTTCCAGCAATCGACCGCGCAGGCGCTGCCCGAGTTGCTCGCGCAGCTCAAGGCCGGCGGCTACAAGATCGTGTTCATCACCGCCAAGGACAAAGTGAACACGCTGCCGGAATACGACGCACAGGTCGCCCCTGCGCAGCCGGCCGTCAGCAATGCGCGGCCGATCGGCAACGTGATCCGCACCGTCGGCGGCAACGCGAAGTAAGCACGACATCTATAGCGTTTTCGAGCGAAGTGGATGCCGGCCCGCGTCAGGAAAATGCGTCGGAACATCAAGTTAGAGCTTCGGTTCTGATTCAATCAGAACCGAAATAGCTTTAGTGACGTCAGAAGCAGTCGCGCTCCGCCGCACGCCTGACCTCGAGCGCGTCATCCGCCTTAACGAAGGATTTTACTTAACGCGCCATTAAACTCGGCGCGGTAGGTTTGTCGTAGTTGTCCTGCTTTGCGACGCCATGATCACACCTGCACCATTTCCCGGATTCGACGGTCTGATGGCGCTCTCGCATCGCGAGGGCGTCGACATTCGGCCGACGTTGCTGCGGGTCCTGACGGATCTGTATGTGCAGAGCGCCTCACATACCCGCGAAGAAGAGCAGCAATTCGTCGAACTGACGTCGCGGCTGATCGACGAGGTCGACGACGCGACGCGTGCGGTGGTGCGCGCGCGGCTGTCGATCTATCCGCACACGCCGCCCGCGATCGCGATGCGGCTGGCGTTGCGGACATCGGCCGAGCAGCGCGTGCCGCAGGCCGCAAAGATCGACGTCGCATCCTTCGAGCCACCTGCCCGGTCGGCGCGTCCGCCGACCGACGCCGAGCAGCGCGCGGCGAGCCTGCAGATGCAGCCTGAAGACGCCGCGCAGCTCAACGAGATGTTCTTCGCAGCGTCCACCCGGGAGCGCACGCTGATCCTGCACAATCTCGCCGAGGCGCCGCTGCGTCCGGCAGCGCGGATCTACGCGCCGCGGGCGGCGCGCGCGATCGAGACGCTGCACATGGCGGCTTATGCGTCGGACGCCGAGAACTTCACCCGCGAACTCGGCGATGCGCTGATCCTGTCGACCAACACCGCCGAGCGAGTGGTGGCCGATAGCAGCGGCGAACCGCTGGCGTGCGCGATGAAGGCGCTCGACATGCCGGGTCCGGTATTCGAGCAGGTGCTGATGTTCCTCGACCCGGAACTCGGCGCGTCGGTCGACCGGGTCTATCGTCTGTCGCGGCTGTACGATCGTCTCGGCGAACGCACCGCACTGATCATGTTGGCGGCCTGGCGCGGCGCCACCGTCGCGACAGCGCGCGCGAAGTATCGCTCCGCGCTGTATGACGACGAACGCCATCGCGCCCGCGCCGCGACGCCGCAAAGCGGCCGCCCAGCGGTGCAGCCGGGATCGGCGATGCCGACACGCACCGGCACCGATCGCTAGAGCTTCTCCGGTTCTGATAGAATCAGAACCTGAGCTACTCTTTATTCTGACGCGTTTTCTTGACGCGTACCGGTATCCACTTCGCTCGAAAACGCTATAGACGCCAGATTTCTCAGTTCGCTCGGAGCCGCCCTAGCTCTGCTTGGCGAGATCGAGGAAGTGCCGTCCGGCGCGGTCCTCGGTCTCGACGATCCAGACATCCGGATCGAACCGGATTTCCTTGGCGAGACGCTCGTCCACCGCGGCTTCGGCCTGCGGCTGCGGCGACACCGGCACGAAAACGCGCTCGAACGGCCGGCTGTCGTCGTAAGCGGTCTGCGGCGCAGGTACGTAAAGCATAGCGGTGCGGTCGGGCAGCACGACCTTGACGAACACCGCGCCCGCTTCCTCGGCGCCACGCCGGCTCACCGCGCCGAATACGCCCTCGGACTGGCACCGGCGCAGATAGGCCGACACCCAAATTGAACTCTTCAGTCTCATGGAGCGAGGCTTACAGCGTTTTCGAGCGAGTTGGATACAGCTTCGCGTAAAGAAAAGCGTGCCAGAGCAACAATCCAGAGCAGGCCGCGGAGAGTTAGTCGATCGGGCGACCCGTCACCACGGCGAGTTCACGCACCAGCCGGTCCGACATCTGCCCCGTGACCGGCATCCGGCGTGAGCGCTCGAAGCGCTGGATCGCGGCTTGTGTATCGGAGCCGACCGTACCTGTCGGCTTGAGCTGGCCGTAGCCGTAGTCAGTTAGCGCGCGCTGCACGGAGGCGACGCGCCGCGACGATGTGATCGTGTCGCCGAGCGAATCTCGCGCCGCGGTCGGGATCGACCCCGGAGGACGCGGAACGCCAGATGCGGCTGGCGCCGGCGCGGGCGCGCGTGACGGCGAAGTGTTGCGGACGAGATTGCCGAGCGGATCATTCGGATCGGCATCGGCGGTGCGAACCCGCGGATGCGGATCGGCACGCTTGGTTTCGGCAGGCCTGATGTCGATGTGCTTCGGCTCGACCGGCCTGGCCTCGACCGGCTTCTGTTCGGCGGCCTTCAGCTCGGTCACGCTCGGTTCGAGCAGCTTCTGATCGAACGCTTTGGTGTCAACGCGCGGGTCGGCCGGGCGCGGACGCGGCAGCGTCACCACGGACACCGAGGACGAAGCCGCGCTGCGGCCGAACATCGGCGACGGATGCTGGCCCGCCTGCATCAACATCGCATTGCTGACGATGGCGATGACCGCAGCGGATGCAAACATCGCGGCGATCACGTCCTTCGGGCTCCGCGTCAGAAGCCGCATCGCCAGACCGCGCTCGTCGCCGTCCGCGACGACCACTGCACCGGCGCCGCGACGCCGCCGCGGCGCGTCATCGTCGTTTCTCGTCTTAGGCACTCTTCTTCACCTGATAGTCTTGCAATTGAGGCTCGGCCGGCTGTGGCGGCTGCAGCGTCGTGACGTTGCACGGCGCCGAAGGCGCCAACGGCAGCGATATCGTCACGATCGTGCCCCGATCAACCTCGCTCGTCACGTCGATCTTGCCGCCGTGAAGACCGACCAGGCTCTTCACGATCGAAAGGCCGAGCCCGGTGCCCTCATGGCGGCGCTGATACGTCTTTCCGGCCTGGAAGAACGGATCGCCGATCCGTTTCAGGTCTTCCGCCGCAATGCCGACGCCGTTGTCGCGGACCCGCAGCACCAGCCGCGCCGCTTCAACGGCGGCTTCGACGGAGACGGTGCCGCCGCGCTCTGTGAACTTGATCGCGTTCGACACCAGATTGAGCAGGATCTGCTTGAACGCGCGCGCATCGCCGACGATCTCCGGAAGATCTTCAGGCGCGCGCGTCACCAGCTCGATGCCATTCTCGCGGGCCTTCAGCGCCAGCAGATTGCAGCAATTCAGCAGCGCCGGTCGCGGCGCGAACGGCTCCGGAACGATCTCGAAATTTCCCGATTCCATCTTCGACATGTCGAGAATGCCGTTGACGACCGACAACAGGTGCTGACCGGAATCGTTGATGAGCTGCGCATATTCCTTGCGCCGCTCCGGCGCGAGCATCAGCTCGTCTTCGTGCAGGATCATGTCGGAGAAGCCGATGATCGCATTCAGCGGCGTGCGCAGCTCGTGGCTCATGGTGGCAAGGAAGCGGCTCTTGCTGGCGTCGGCGCGGCTCGCCTCGGCGCGCGCCTGTTCCAGGGCCTGTTCCTGCAGCTTGCGATCGGTGACGTCGCGCATCACCGCGACCACGCCGGTCTCGCAGGCGGCCGACGATTGAGTGCCGGGTGCAAACGGGCGGCAGCGCATTTCAAGCCAGATGAATTCCGGTGCCGTCGGCCGGCCGCGATCATCGCGCGCAACCTCGCGGCGAACGCGGAACTCGACGCTGCGTCCCTCGCCGCCAAGGCCTGCGTCCGACAGCGCCTTGAGATAGGCTGGCCGATCGGCGACGTGGACCCGATCGAACAGGCCGTGCCCCGCGAGCCGAGCCGCAGGCAGACCGAGCAGGGTTTCGACGGCCGGTGAAATGAACTGCACCGCGCCGTTGCGGCTGTGGCGCGAGATCACATCGCTCATGTGAAGGGCGAGCAGCCGGTAGCGCTCCTCCTCGACGCTGAGCAGCGTGTCGCTGGTGCGCGCCAGCGATTCCGCGCCGAACGCGAGTCCGGCCGCGTACAGCGTCGCGGATGCGACACTGAACGCCATCAGCGTGCCGTGCGACACGTCGGCGCCGGTGGGCGTCGGAAGCCAGCCGAACTGACCGGTCGCGATCAGCGCCGCGGCGCAACCCAGCGCGAGCGCTGCGGCGAAGCTCACGACACGGCGCGACGCCGACAGCGCGGCCTCGAGCGGCACCAGCACCAGCCAGATCGCGGCGAAAGATGAAATTCCGCCGGTCTGCGCCGCGACGATCACGATCAGGCTCGCCAGCGACAGCGAGGACAGCACATGGGCACTACGATAACGGCCGGTGCGTGACAGAAACCACGACAGCAGAATCGGCGCGATCAGCCATGCGAACGCCAGCGCTTCGAGCGCACTCGGCGCGCCCCGGAGCACGAGGTAGATCGGGAACGCAGCGAAGGCGACGAGGCTGCCGAGCAGGCGAGGCGCAATGAACGCGCGATGACGCGCGCTCGCCAGCGCGTCGTATCGCGCCGACGGATGCAGCAATGCGTCGAGGCACTCGCTGATGATGTTGGATACTGCCACGCTGTCCGCGCTCGCTGTCGCCGTGTGACGGGAGGTAGCGCTCCCGTCTTTGGTTGGCCCAACGTGTCAGAGCGACCTTAAACGAACGCTAAGGCATCCGATCACCGCGCGACGCCACCGGATTTGTGCTGCGATCACGGTCGCATTCGGCACGGATGGTGAATGCATGGTTTCGAAATTCGCGGCGGTATGGTTTCGAAATGGTGGACGCGCAATTCGCACGAAACGAAATACCGTGACGCGTCAATCGAATGTTTACGCCGAATCGCTTCGACGTTTTGTTTTTAAGGATTTTCCTCGAATTGTAAGTAACCAGAACACTCCGAATTCATTGCCGATAGCTAAGGAAGGCTTGGATTGCGAGGTCAATCGCAACGGGATTTGGACGACGGGGTCGCGCGATGTTCTTTCTGCTTCGGTTGACGTTTTGGCTCGGTCTCGTCCTGGTGTTGTTGCCCCGGGAGAAGACGCCGGATTCCGAAAAGCTCCCGCAGATCGGCGCGTCCGAAGCGGTGTCTGCCGCGAGCGCAGCCGTCTCCGATTTCAGCCAGTTCTGCAAGCGCCAGCCCTCGGCCTGCGAGATCGGGGAACATGCCGCCACCGTGATCGGGCATCGCGCCCAGGAGGGCGCGCGTAAGATCTACAAGATCATCATCGACAAGCGCAGCAGCGATCAGACCGGTTCGATCGATGGCGTCGAAGGTGTCGACGAGCAACTGATCGGCTACGCGCCGCGCGACACGCTGAACCCCGACGACGTCAAGGTCGAATGGCGCCTGCGGGGTTCCGAAACCGCCGCCAACTGACATCGACTTTCAGTCGAAAGAGGCGGATATCGCTTTCGAGCGAACGTGATCCAATATATCTGTGAGGCATCGGGTTCCGTAGGGGACCGCGGCAGGCAGATACGGATCATGATGACGATCGACGAAATCAGGGACAATTTCGCACTGCTGGACGATTGGGACGATCGCTATCGTTACGTGATCGAGCTCGGCCGCACGCTCGATCCGATGCCCGAGGAGCAGCACTCGTCCGCCAACAAGGTCAATGGTTGCGCCAGCCAGGTCTGGCTGTCGCGCAAGCTGACGCGGAGCGCCGACGATGAGCCGGTGCTGAACTATCTCGGCGACAGTGACGCGCACATCGTCCGCGGCCTGATCGCGATCCTGCTGTCGATGGTGTCCGGCCGCACGCCGACAGAGATCCTTGCAGCGGAGCCGATCAAGGTGTTCGACGAACTCGGCTTTCGGGAACATCTCACGCCGCAGCGCTCCAACGGCCTGCGCTCGATGATCGAACGGATCAAGCTCGACGCGCACGAAACACTCGCCGCGTCGAGCTGAAGGCGACGTCGATCCGAGGAAATCAGGTCACCACGAATTCGGCATCCTCGGCGAGCCAACTCCGCATTTTCGGTTTCGCGTCGCTGGACCGCGGCGCAAGGCCGTAGTGCCGCGCCAGGCGGTCGAGCGCCAGTTGCAGCACGACCTTGGCCGAACGCGACGGCCAGCCACGCTCGCGCTCGACGTCCTCAAGCCCGTGCAGGAAGCAGCAAACATCCAGTAGGATGCCGGAGAATTCCGGCCCGCATGCGGTGATCGCGTGCTGCACGCGCTGACGCGAGGCCACGACCAGATCGGTCATCTCGCCGGCCCCGCGGCTGCCTGCCCGGCCGGTCGGCGCGCCCCAGTTCGAGGTCACCCGCGGCGACAGGTTTCCGCGCGTGAAGTCCGCGCGCAATCGCTCGCCGGCGACGAACTGGTGGCTGCTGATCAGGCTGCGTCCATCGCGGCCCTTGCGGCGTGCGAGCCACGCCAGCGGGCTTTCCCCGTCATCGATCGTGACGCTGGCGATGCCTTCCGCGGTCATGATCTGCCGCTCCGCCAACGTCAAATGCTGGGCGCGGAACGAGTCGATCTCGGCCTTGCCGGCTGCGCGAGTGGTCGGATTGCGATCGCGCCGTTTCATTGCACGGCCTCCGCACCGGCCGGCAACGGCCGCAACAGGCCTGCTCGAAAGCGCGATTGCCGAGAGGCGTTCGAAACTGGGAAGGACCAAGCGATCTGCAACATCGGACGAGCACTCCAAGAAAATTCCTGATAGGAAAATTTTCTCAGAATATTGATCGCCCTGCGAGCCCCTCGACGGCCTACTTGCGGATTTTTTTCCTCGACGGGGTCAGCCGGTCGGACGCAAAGGCTATTTTCGCCGCCGGCGCTGCTGCCCGAGCCCCATCTTCTTGGCGAGCTGCGAGCGCTCCACGGCGTAGTTCGGCGCGACCATCGGGTAGTCGGCCGGCAGTCCCCATTTCTCGCGGTATTGCTCCGGGGTCATCTTGTACTGCGTGCGCAAATGCCGCTTCAGCGATTTGAAGCGTTTGCCGTCCTCCAGGCAGATCAAATATTCCGGCGTCATCGACTTCTTCAGCGGAACCGCGGGCTTCGCCGGCTCCAGCGCCGGAGTCTCGGGGCGGCCGCTCGACAGCCGCTGCAAAGCGGCGTGCACCTGCCCGATCAGGCCGGGAATCTCGCCCGCCGGCGTCGGATTGTTGCTGACATAAGCGGAGACGATGGTCGCGGTCAGTTCGATGAAGCTCTTGCCCGCGGGGTCGCTCATGAAGGATCGTCCAATCGGATCAGGGCCGGCTGCGGATAGTCCGCGCGCCGCGCCGGTCGAATCTTGTCGGTTGCTCGATGATCGGCAGGCCGCGCCCGAAACGCAACAAAGACCTCGCCAATACAAGACTGTATTTCGCGCCCTTCAGTCGACGCAAGGTAGACCAAGAGCTTAAGTGCGCTGGTCGAGGTGGTCGCGCAGCTCGTCGATCGACGCGAACCGCATCATGCCTTCGGGCATCTGCGCCTCGATCGAGCCGTCGGAATACAGCGAATACGCCATCCCGTCGACGACGCCGGACTTCAGCACCGTCACCTCGGTCGTCTCCTCGCTGCGCGGCGCGGGCGTGCGCTCCGGCGACTTGGGACGCTCCGGCTCCGCGGGTGCGGGCTCACGCGCGTCACCGCCGCCGAACAGCGATCGACCACGGCGCGCGCCGGAATCGCCACGCGGCCGATCGGATTCCGGCCAGGCTTCCTCGAAAGTGCGCGGCGGGATCGCCGGTGCGGAAGAAGCAGGCTCGGGTGCGGTCCCCTCGGGCTCGATCGGGTCGCCCGATTTGGCGGCGGCGCGCTCGCGCTCCTTCCGTGACGAGGACGAAAACAGAAGATTGCGCTTCTTGGTGTTCGATTCGGCAGGCGGAGGCGGCAGAACAGCAGCCTCGGAGCCACGCGGGCGGAGGCGGTCGCGCGTGGCTGCCTCGTCCTGCCACGGCGGCGAGGAGCCGGGCCCCGCAGCCGCAGACCCGGCGGATGGCGCATCCAGATCGGGCTCAGAACGATCGCCTGGGAACAGCTGGCCGTCCTTGCTGTCGGCCTCGCCCGCAGACGCCGGCGGCGGAAACACCGGCCGAGGCTTGGCAGGAGGTTGCTGCGTCGCGGCGCTGGCCACCGCGGCCATTGCCCGAATCTCGCGGACGACGACGTGCAGGCCAAGCAGGATCGCGCCGGTGCACCCACCCGCGACACCCGAAAGAATCAAGGTATTGCCGAAGCTGAATTCCTTCACCGGGACGCCGAATATAATCGACGCCAGCCCGGCCAACAGGAAGCCAATCCCAGCCACCAGCAGAAAAACCATCCCAAACTCCAGTCCGCCGCTGCGCGCGGCGGTCGTCCGCGCCACGATAACGTCATATGATCGGCATCGGCAATCGCCGTTCCGCTTTGCAAACAACTTGTTGGGCGCGGTTTTGGGAGTTTTGCCGACGCCGGCGGCCGCCGATCACCGAGCGGGCGTCCCCGCCCCGCGCCGCCAGGCTCCCGGCGCCCCGCGTGGCAATCGCCGACCGGGAATCATGGCTGCCGCGCGCGCGGCGGCTTGCTGCAAAACATTCGCAGGACTAACCTCGGCGGCAAGCACTAACCAACCCCCAAGAGGAAACGGCCATGTCGCCAGCCGAAGCACGCCTGAGAGATGCGCCCTCGGATATGACGGAGGCCGAGTGGGAGCAGCGGGTCAACCTTGCCGCCTGCTATCGCCTGGTCGCCTATTACGGCTGGGACGATCTGGTCGACACTCACATTTCGGCACGCGTGCCCGGGCCTGAGCATCACTTCCTGATCAATCCCTACGGCCTGATGTTCGACGAGATCACCGCGTCCAGCCTGGTCAAGGTCGACCTCGACGGCAATCAGCTCACCCAGAGCCAGTACAAGATCAACCCGGCCGGCTTCACCATCCACTCGGCGATCCACGAGGTCCGCGAGGACGCCGGCTGCGTCATGCATCTGCACACGCCCGACGGCACCGCGGTGGCGAGTTGCATGGAAGGCCTGCTGCCGACGAACCAGACCGCGCATTTCGTCACCGGCGACCTCGCCTATCACGACTATGAGGGCGTCGCGCTGGATCACGACGAGCGGCCGCGGCTGCAGCGCGATCTCGGCAACAAGAACCACATGCTGCTGCGCAATCATGGCACGCTGACGGTGGGCCGTTCGGTCGCCTCCGCCTTCGAGCGGATGTATCATCTGGAGCGTTCCTGCACGATGCAGGTTCGTACGAAGATGCTCGGCCCGACCGCCTACCCGATCGAGAACGTGGTGATCGACAAAAACCACACGCTGATCGCCAACCAGGACGCGATGGAACTGCGTTCCACCAAACTGGTCTGGCCGCCGCTGCTGCGCAAGCTCGACCGGATGGATCCGAGCTACCGCAATTGAAACCGCGACGGAATTGATGTAGTCTTCAGCCACACACCCTCTACGCGATCTGAATCCAAACGCCGCCCAATTCCGGGCGGCGTTTTTGCGTGGGGCGATGCGTGGGTCGCCGTTCTTCGGCGCTCAGTTCGGGGCGCTGCGGCGACAACGCCCTCTCGTTCGTCATTCCGGGGCGCGCGAAGCGCGAACCCGGAATCCATAACCACCGAAGTCAGCGGCGAGAATGGTGTCAGTGCAGGACAAAACTTATTACTTCGCTCCCGCCTCGCTTTGCTGGACCGTTATCCTGCTACTTCGCCCTCTCCGCCAGCGCCGCCAGAATCCGCACCCAGGAACGGATGCCCTTCTGGAAGCTGCGCAGGTCGTACTTCTCGTTCGGCGAATGGATGTTGTCGTCGTCGAGGCCGAAGCCGATCAATACGCTGTCGATGCCGAGCGTGCGCTTGAAATCGGCGACGATCGGAATCGAGGCGCCGGAGCCGATCAGCAGCGCGTCCTTACCCCACTCCTCCGTCAGCGCGCGCTTTGCCGCCGCCAGCGGCTTCATATTCCAGTCGAGCGCGATCGCGGGGGCGTTGGAGTGATCGAGAAACTCGGCGCGGCAGTCGCCCGGCAGCCGCGCCGTGACGAACGCGCGGAAGGCGTCGCGGATCTTCTTCGGGTCCTGGCCCTCGACGATCCGGAACGACACCTTTGCGGAGGCCTCCGCCGCGATCACCGTCTTCGAGCCTTCGCCGGTGTAGCCGCCGACGATGCCGTTGATATCGCAGGTCGGTCGCGATGAAATCTGTTCGATCAACAGCCGATCGTCCTCGCCCGCCGGAAGCGACAGGCCGATCGGCTTCAGGAAGCTCTCGGCGGTGAGGTTGAGGCCCTTCCACTGCGCCAGAATATCCGGGGGCAGATCCTTTACGCCGTCGTAGAAGCCGGGAATGGTGATGCGGCCGTGCTCATCATGCAACCCGCCGAGAATCCGCGTCAGCACGCGGATCGGATTTTGCGCGCCGCCACCATAGACGCCGGAGTGCAGATCGCGGTTGGCGGCTTTGATCTTCACTTCCTCGTAGACGAGCCCGCGCAGCGAGGTGGTGATCGCCGGCGTCGACGGGTCCCACATGCCGGTGTCGCACACCAGCGCGAAGTCGGCGGCGAGGTCCTGCTTGTTGGTCTCGAGGAACGGCACGAAGTTCTTCGAGCCGACCTCCTCCTCGCCTTCGATGACGATGGTGAGGTCGATCGGCAGTTCGCCGGTGACGCTCTTCCACGCCCGGCAGGCCTCGACGAAGGTGGAAAGCTGGCCTTTGTCGTCCTGCGCGCCGCGCGCGACGATGATCTTGCGACCGTCGGCGTGATCGGTCACCACCGGCTCGAACGGCGGACGATGCCACAGCGCGAGCGGATCGACCGGCTGCACGTCGTAGTGGCCGTAGAACAACGCATGTGGCCGCTTCCCGGTATTGCCCTTGGCCTTGGCGACGATCGCCGGATGGCCCGCGGTCGGCTTCACTTCGGCGTCGAAGCCGATCGAGGCGAGGTCGGCAGCCAGATGCGTAGCGGCCGCCTTGCAGTCGGCGGCGAACGCCGGATCGGCGGAGATCGACTTGATCCGCAGCAGCGCGAACAGCCGCTCCAGCGCGTGATCAAAATCGGCGTCGGCGCGATCGAGCACCGCTTGTAGCTGCGAAGTGGCGGGCATTGCAGTTTCCTTGTGAATGAGATCAGCGGCGCAGCAGACTGCCGAGCGTACCGCGGACGATCGAGCGCCCGACCGATCCGCCGAGCGAACCGCCGACGCGCTTGCCGAGATCGGCGGCGATGCCGCCGATCACCGTGTTGGTGACGCTGCGCGCGACATTGCGCGCCACCACCTGCCCGGTGGTGAGCTTGCCGCGCGGCGCGCTGGTGCCGAACACGGTCGAGACGATGCTGCCGAGCTGGCCGAGAATGCCGCCTTCGGCCGGCGCGCCTTCGGCGCCCGCATTCTTGTTCTCAATGCGATCGCGCAACTTCTCATAGGCGGATTCGGAATCGATTGCGGTGTCGTACTTTCCCCTCACCGGGCTCGCGGCGATGATCGCCTTGCGCTCCTCCGGCGTGATCGGCCCGATACGGGCCGCAGGCGGTCGGATCATCACGCGCTCGACCATCGCCGGCGTGCCGTTGCCTTCGAGGAACGATACGAGCGCCTCGCCCTTGCCGAGTTCGGTGATCGCCTTGGTGGTGTCGAGCTTGGGATTGGGTCGGAACGTGGTCGCCGCCGCCGCGACCGCCTTCTGGTCGCGCGGGGTGAATGCGCGCAACGCGTGCTGCACCCGGTTGCCGAGTTGCGCCAGCACGCGATCCGGCACGTCGATCGGGTTCTGCGTGACGAAGTAGACGCCGACGCCCTTGGAGCGGATCAGCCGCACCACCTGCTCGATCTTGTCCATCAACGGCTTCGGAGCATCGTTGAACAACAGATGCGCCTCGTCGAAAAAGAACACCAGCTTCGGCTTGTCCGGATCGCCGACTTCGGGCAACTCCTCGAACAGCTCCGCCAACATCCACAGCAGGAAGGTCGCATACAACCTGGGATTGGTCATCAACTTGTCTGCGACCAGGATGTTGACGAGACCGCGGCCCTGATTGTCGGTGCGGATGAAATCCTTCAACTGCAATGCGGGCTCGCCGAAGAAACTTTCGCCGCCCTGATTCTCCAGCACGAGCAACTGACGCTGAATGGTGCCGACGGTCTGCTTGGTGACGTTGCCGAGCGCCTGCGCCGCCTGCCTGATGTCGGCGTTGACGTCGCCGTTCTCGGCGACCTTCGCGGCGATCGGCGCGATCGCATCGAGCATCGCGCGCAGATCTTTCATATCCACCAGCGGCAAGCCCATGTCGTCGGCGACACGGAACGCGACGTTGAGCACGCCTTCCTGCACGTCGTTGAGATCGAGCATTCGCGACAGCAGCAGCGGTCCCATCTCCGAGACAGTGGCCCGCACCGGATGGCCCTGCTCGCCGAACACGTCCCAGAACACTGTGCTGAACTGATCAGGCTGAAAAGCCAGACCCATCTCCTTCGCGCGCTTGAGGATGAAATCTTTCGCCTCGCCGGTTTCGGCGATGCCCGAGAGATCACCCTTGATGTCGGCGGCGAACACCGGCACGCCGGCGCGCGCAAAGCCTTCGGCCATCACCTGCAGCGACACTGTCTTGCCGGTGCCGGTGGCGCCGGTGACGAGGCCGTGGCGATTGGCGAGGCCGAGCGTGAGCCATGCCGGCTGCTCGCCCTTGCCGATGAAGATCTTGCCATCGATATCGTCGTGGCCGGTTTCGCTCGCCGTCATCGTGCCGTTTCCCCGCGCGCAGAAACAATCGAGCCGTCAGCGGCTCCTGCTTCGCATATCCTGCATATCGATGAAAACTGTTCAACGATCATTCGGCGCCGCCGCAATCCGACGTATCGGCGGCGCGAAATTCGCCGTCTTAATCTCTTGGTAGAGCTGCCCGGGCCAGAACGCTCTTGCAATGTTGCAACACTCGCGAATCGAATCTGGCGGAACAGCGGCTTCGCGTGCGCGCGTTGCTTGTGTTTCGGAACGTGGAAGATCAGGATAATGAGACAAGTACAATCCGGCAGACAACCGGCGGTGGGGGCGTAATGGACGAGTTGATTGAACGGCTGGCCGACAAGGCCGGCCTGGACAAAGCCGTTGCTGGCAAAAGCGTCGGCATCATCCTCGGCTTTCTCCGCAACGAGGGTCCGCAAGAACCCGTTCAGGCCCTGATCGACACCATCCCGGGCGCCGAAGCCGCGATCGAATCCGCAAATGAATCGCGCGGCGGGCTCAGCCGGCTGATGGGCTCGAGTCTGATGGGCGGCGGCGTGATGGCGATGGGCGCACGGCTGATGGGGCTCGGCCTCGGTATGGCCGACATCCAGAAGCTCGCGCACGAGCTGTTCCACATCGGCCGCGAAAAGATCGGCCCGGATCGGATGAAGACGATCATCGCCGAGACGCCGGGCCTTCGCCAATTCACGTGACACTTCAGTTCTGAGTAAAATGACATACCCCATCTCCCAGATTGACGGCATGACCGCAGCGGCAGCCGCCAAACTGAAATCCATCGGCATCCGCACCACCGAAGCCCTGCTCGAAGCCGCCCGCACCATGCGCGGCCGCAAGGCGCTCGCCACCAAGACCGGCCTCACCGAACAGCAGCTGCTGGAATGGGCCAACATCGCCGACTGCATGCGCATCCCCGGCATGGGCAAGGCCAAGACCGAACTGCTGCGCGCCGCCGGCGTCTCCACCCTGCGCGAATTCACCCACCGCAACCCGGCGCGGCTGGCGCAGAACATGAAAGAAGCCAACCTCAAGCGCAAACTCGTCCGCGCGCTGCCGTCCGAAAAGGAAGTCGGGCAGCTCATTGAGGAGGCGCGGAAGCTGCCGCTGAAGATTAGTTATTGAGGGGGGACGGCGTGAGGCTTGACGTCCTGCGATCATCGCCCGTTTGGGGGGCGCGGTTAACGAAGCCCACATGCGCCTCTTTCAAGACTCGCGGAGCGGAATGAAGCAAGACACAGTGTCATTTATTGCTGATTAGCGACCTTGACCACCAACACCCGAATTGCAAGCACCGACCGTTTCGACGCCGCCTGGTTTCCACTCAACATTGTCAAAGCCTCTGCTCTATGAATCGAACACCTACTCTGCGTCGAGAATGTCTGTTCATTTGCATGCTGGATTGCCTTGGGAAGCAACTCCGGGGGACTCGTCAGAAAAACCACGATCGATTAAGTATCCGGCCATCCTTTGCTGCAAATTTTCCAGATCGCCGTCAGGAATGCGATTTTCGAGGTAGCGAGTATCTGCGGGAGGTTGGCTAGGCGGACTCATTGCGAAGAAACCCTCCTGAATTTGCAGCACGATGCCGACGGCATCATCGCTAGTCAGACTCCTGTGCAGGAGAAATTGCATAACTATTTTTTCCCAGCGATTTGGATCACAGCGCGCTAGTGCGAGGCCTTTGATTTCGAAGCGGTAGAAGAATGGCGTATTATCGATCAGCCTTTGAACGCTGCCCGACGCTTCGAAATTCGGCCGCCGACGCCCTGCGAAAGAGAGCATCAGCCTCTGAAATTCACGCGATAGCTGGGCGTCGCGAACGTCGACGCTCCGCCTATCGTGAGAAACCACCTGCATGAAATTCTTTGAGCTCGTCGTGAGTGCAAGCGCGCCGGGACCAGCAGGAAGTACGACGACATCAGCGGATATGACCAGGCCGCTTGACGCAATCTTCGCTGCTGACCAGCTCTCGAGCAACGGCACGACATCAATTTCTTCGTCGAGAATTGGGACTCCGCAGCGATTAGCCGCGATGTCGTCTAGCACTGGTCTCGCACTAATGATTCGCAGGAATCTATTGAGGTCGCTGACTTTCGATGAATTGACGCGCACCTTGACTTTACCGGGATCAATACCGCCATCTCCACCAGATCGCGTGGGACGCCTCAGTTCCTCGCGGAAGGCGTGGGCGAGAGACATAGCTGCAAGCCTTCTTTGACGCCTCGTTGTTTTAGCAACTTTTTCCGCTTCCGCTGCTGGAATCTCTGAAAGGTCTATTGAATAAACCTCGGGTGACGGCTGCTTTGATGCGCCATCATTATCTTCCTTTCGTTCCGGCGGAGAAAAACTCCAGTGAGTCGAATCAAACTCGGTTGCAACATCGGAGGTCTTTTTGAATTCAAGCAGCCCAGCTCCGACGCCGAGATCTTCGAGGCCATTCAATCGCATGTAAATACTTCCGCCCAGGCCCTTATGGCCGGCTATTACCAAAGGCTGCCGCCTCCCTTTGAGACACAGATGCCCCTCGACAATCTCACCGGAACTTGAAAACTGCAAACGCGCGTAGCCGCGCCACAATTCACCTTCCAGCGGGTGCACAGATGAAGAGATGTCGGTTCGGAAATAGGAGACCTCCAACGACCAAGCCGGCAGCAGACCGGACATCAAGTCAGCAATCACGACAACGAATAGAATAAGATATCCGCGCACGCCGCCTCGGAAAAAACATCCACTGGACAACATCATTTGCTTAGTCCTTCGGGTGAGAACCAAACAGGCTTTCGATTAAGCTTCCAGTATACAGACCGAGAGCCGTCTCGAGTATGCCCAACGTCGTCTTCAAATCCTGAGTCGTAGCTATGCCTTGATGAATAAAGCTCAATAGCGTCGCTGGAACAGATACTGCGAATATGGTTGCAACCACGATCGCGAGGACTGCAAACAAAGGATGCACAGGCGTTGCATCCCAATTCTGTGTCATCAGTGAGCTGATTTTTCGGACAATAGCAGCCACGTAGACAGCGAATATTGGCCCGATGATGAGCGACACATCGACCCTCTCTTGAAGAGTTGCCACATTTGAGGAACTCAGTATTAGATAAAAGGAAAGAAGATGAGCCGCGATGATCGGCGTTGCAACAGCGAAGCGAAGCGCATCAATACTCGGACGCATGGCAATCTCTTTCTCATCAAAAACCGTACGTATAGATCAAGGCTCAAGCACGATTGCAGATCAACCTGCATGAAAACAGCCAGCTATTGAATCTTGGCGCTGGTCAAACGTCAATTTATTCGCCCTCTTACTGATGATTAGTAAGGCCGCCAAAAACTCGGAGCGCACCATTTCGACCATCAGAGGCGGGAGCTATCGTGGCCCGGGGAATCGCGAGCGTCAACACCGACAAATTCATCGCGGCAAAGGGGAAAATGGCGCGCCGCACAAGCCATGCTTCCATCGCATCCGATGATAGACCATGCGCCATTCCACCTAGTAGCGTCCTCCTGCCCCAAAGTGGCGCCATCCCCTGCAATGACGCGTCAGCTATCAAGCCTCAACAGACTAGAGCGCTTCGTGAGCCCAACGCTGGCCGCGATAGTTCCAACACGAATTGCCTCGACCACAGCCTTCCTCCCCACCCCCGCTTGACAGCCCGCCGCTTCCCGCGCAAAGCGCTTGCCATGAGCGCAGCGCAGCAAACTCCAGCGCCTCCCACCGCGACCGGCGGCGCCGCCGCGTTGCGGGCGTTGCTCGCGCGCCCGGTGCCGGCGGTGATGGGCATTCTCAACGTCACCCCTGATTCCTTCTCCGACGGCGGCGACTTTCTCAGCCCGGAGCGGGCGCGCGAGCATGCGGCGCGGATGATCGCGGACGGCGCCGACATCATCGATATCGGCGCGGAATCCACCCGGCCCTACGGCTCGACGCCGGTGTCGGCCGCGCAGGAATTGCAGCGCCTCCGTCCGGTGCTGGCGGCGGTCGCGGCGCTCGGCACGCCGGTGTCGATCGACAGCATGAAGGCCGAGGTGGCGGCGTGGGCGCTCGACAATGGTGCGTCGATCGCCAACGACGTCTGGGGCCTGCAGCGCGATCCCGGGATGGCCGATGTCGTCGCCGCGCGCGGCGCGCCGGTGATCGTGATGCATAATCGCGACGACGCGGATCCTGCGATCGACATCGTCGCTGATATCAACGCCTTCTTCGAGCGCTCGCTGGCGATCGCCGCCCGCGCCGGCATCGCCGAGGCCAACATCCTGCTCGATCCCGGCATCGGCTTCGGCAAGACGCCGCAGCAGAGCATGATCACGCTGGCGCGGCTCGACGCCTTCGCGCATTTCGGGCTGCCTGTTCTGGTCGGCGCTTCACGAAAGCGCTTCATCAGCACGGTGTCGCCGTCCGAGCCCAAAGAAAGAATCGGCGGTTCGATCGCCGCGCATCTGATCGCCGTGCACAACGGCGCGCGGATCATCCGCGCCCACGACGTCGCCGAAACCGCGCAGGCGCTGCAAGTCGCCCACGCCATCACGACCAGCATCGAGGACAACCGATGAACGACACCATCTTCATCACCGGCCTGGTGCTGCATGCGCGGCACGGCGTGATGGATCACGAGACCGAAGTCGGCCAGCGCTTCGTGATCGACCTCGCGCTGACCGCCGACCTCACCGAATCCTCGCGCACCGATCGCCTGTCCGACACCGTGTCCTATTCCAACGTGGTGGCCTGCGCCACCGCGGCCTTCAAGGACACCAACTACAAACTACTCGAACGCGCCGCCGGTGCGGTCGCCGACGCGATCCTGTCGGCGTTCGACAAGATCACCGCGGTGAAGATCACCGTGCACAAGCCGCACGCGCCGATCGCGGCGATCTTCGACGACGTCGGCGTGATCATCACGCGGCAGCGGCAGCCTTCGCATGGCTGAGGCGCTGATCGCACTCGGCGGCAATGTCGGTGATGTTCGCGCGACCTTCGAAAAGGCGATTGCCAACATCTGCGGCATGACCCAAGGCGAGTTGCTGGCGCGCTCCTCGGACTATGCGACCCCGCCCTGGGGCGACGAGCAACAGGACCGCTTCGTCAACGCCTGCATCGCGATCGACACCGCGCTCGATCCGATGGCGCTGCTGTACACCCTGCACAAGATCGAGAAGCGGTTCGGCCGCGACCGCGCCCACGAGCGGCGCTGGGGGCCGCGCACGCTCGATCTCGACCTGCTCGCCTACGCCGACGCGGCGATCGAGCGCCCCGACCTGACGCTGCCGCATCCGCGATTGTTCGAGCGCGCCTTCGTGCTGGCGCCGCTGGTCGAAATTCGGCCGGACGGAATGGTCGCTGGAAAATCGTTGAAACTGGCTCTGGCGGCGCTTTCCACCGACGGAATCGAGCGTCTGCCGCCGCGCGGCTGAGCGCAGCGCACAAGCAACCGCGTCCTGCGCCTATCGGCCTGAAACAACTGTTTGGCATAGCGGGCTGGGCGTGGCATTTTCCGGCCAAATCGAATTGTCATTCTCGGGAGCCCGATTTCCACGATGTCTTCTGCAAGCAAGGAGCTGCCGCTCGCCGCCGATTTCGCTCCGGCCGGCTATGACGACTGGCGCAAGCTGGTCGACGGCGTGCTGAAAGGCGCGTCGTTCGAGAAACTGGTCGGCAAGACCTATGACGGCGTCAAGATCGACCCGATCTATCCGCGGGCGCGCGACGCGGCGCCGGTGGCCGGCCGTGGTCCCGCGGAGCCGTGGCAGATCATGCAGCGGATCGATCATCCGGACGCCGCGCAGGCCAATGCACAGGCGCTGCAGGACCTCGAGAATGGCGCAACCGGGCTGACGCTGGTGTTCGCCGGCAGCGTCGGCGCGCGCGGCTTCGGGTTGCCGGGCACCAAAGACGCCGTCGCCAAGGCCCTGGAGGGCATCCACCTCGACGCCGGCATCGCGATCGAGTTGCAGTTCCCGCCGCAATCCTGCGACGTGGTTCGCCATCTCGTCGACCTGATCAAGAGCCGCGGCACCGATCCGGCCGCATGTGACATCCGCTTCGGCATCGACCCGCTGGGCGCGCGCGCCATGCAGGGATCGAGCCCGACCGATTGGAGCGAGATCGCGCGTGGCGTCTCCGAGGTCGCCACTGGCCTCGCAGGCACCGGCTTCAAGGCGCCCTTCCTGGCTGCCGACGGCCGCGTGATCCACGACGCCGGCGGCTCGGAAGCGCAGGAGCTGGCTTACGTGCTCGCGGCCGGCGTCGCCTATCTGCGCGCACTGGACAGCGCGGGCGTGCCGCTCGATCAGGCACGCAGCATGATCTATGCGCGGCTCGCGGCGGATGCCGATCAGTTCCTGACGCTCGCGAAATTCCGCGCCCTGCGGCTGTTGTGGGCGCGGATCGAGCAGAGCTGCGGCCTCGCGCCGAAGCCGCTGTTCGTCGCGGCGGAAACCGCGTGGCGAATGCTGACCCAGCGCGATCCGTCGGTGAACATGCTGCGCGCGACGGTCGCGACCTTCTCGGCCGCGCTCGGCGGCGCCAATTCGGTTCTGGTGCTGCCGCACACGCTGGCGATCGGTCTTCCCGATGCGTTTGCGCGCCGCGTCGCCCGCAACACTCAATTGATCCTGCGCGAAGAGTCCAACCTCGACAAGGTCGCCGACCCCGCCGCCGGCTCCGGCGGCATCGAGGCCTTGACCCGCGAGCTGTGCGACGCGGCGTGGCTGCAGTTTCAAGAGATCGAGAATGCCGGCGGCGCGTTCGCGGCGCTCAGCGGCAATGCGATCCAGCCCAAGGTGGCGGCGACACGCGCCGCGCGCGACAAGAACATTGGCAAGCGCCGCGACGTCCTGACCGGCGCCAGCGAATTTCCGAATCTGCACGAGGCGCGGGCGACCGTGCTCGACGCCAAGCCGGTCGCAGCGCCGTCCGACAGCGAGGCCAAGATCCATTTCGAGGCGCTCGCGCCGATCCGGATCGCGAAGCCATTCGAGACCCTGCGCGACAAGTCCGACGCCCGCCTCGCCGCCAAGTCAGCGCGGCCAAAAGTGTTCCTTGCCAATCTCGGCAGCGCGGCGGATTTCACCGCGCGCGCCACTTTCGCGAAGAGCTTCTTCGAGACCGGCGGCATCGAGGCGATCGACAACGACGGCTTCACCGATCCGCAGGCGCTGGCGGAGGCCTTCAAGGCTTCCGGCGCATCATTTGCGTGCCTGTGCTCCTCGGACAAGGCCTATGCCGTCCATGCCGCTCCGGCCGCGCAGGCGCTGCGCGACGCGGGCTGCGCGCGGATCTATCTCGCAGGCCGTCCAGGCGAGCAGGAAGCAAGCTTGCGCGATGCCGGCGTGCAGGACTTCATCTTCGCCGGCAGCGAAGCGCTGGCGATGCTGAACGACGCCTGGCAGCGAATCGAGGCGGCATGACCGCGACCGGCAAACCGGTGCTCACCGGCGGCTGCCAGTGCGGCGTGATCCGCTATGCACTCAGCGCGCCGCCGCTACGGGTCACGCTGTGCCACTGCCGGATGTGCCAGAAAGCGACCGGCGCCCCGTTCGCGTCGATGGCCGAAGTCGCCCGCGAGCACTTCGCCTGGACCCACGGCAAGCCGGCATCGTTCAAATCCTCGTCGCTGGCCGAGCGCGACTTCTGCAAGGCCTGTGGCACGCCGCTGAGCTATCGTCAGAATGACGGCACGAGCATCGAGATCATGACCGGAACGTTCGACCGCCCCGACCGCGTGGTTCCGACCGTGCAACTCGGCGCCGAGTCTCGGCTGGGCTGGGTCGGCGCGATCGCGAACCTACCGAGCAAGACGACGTTGCAGATTTACGGAGCCGAGAAGCTGTCCCAAGTGTTCAGCTATCAGCAGCCGGACCATGACTGAGGCCGACAAATGACGCGCTTAGCCGGCCGTGCTATAAACGCATCAGCGGCCGGTCGAGTTGAAGAGATTGCGATCTACCGAGGTCATCATGATCGGTGTGATCTGGGATCTGATCACATGGTGGTTCTGGGACAGGTGGACGTCGAACCTGTCGAGGGACTATCGAAACGACCCCGCCTACAAGAAGAATGTTAGCGGCTTGATCGAACGACATCGAGAATTTGAGAAAAAAGAATGACCAAGATTCCGAACTTCGCCGAGATCGCGTTTCAGACCGCCGGCACCGCCGCTCCTGCGGGGCGGGCCGAGCCGTGGCTGACGCCCGAGGGCATTCTGGTCAAGCCGGGCTACAGCGAGGCCGATCTCGAAGGCATCGATTTCCTTGATACCTGGCCGGGCCTCGCGCCATTCCTGCGCGGCCCCTACCCGACCATGTATGTCAATCAGCCGTGGACCATCCGGCAATATGCCGGCTTCTCCACCGCGGAAGATTCCAACGCGTTCTATCGCCGCAACCTCGCCGCCGGCCAAAAGGGCCTGTCGGTGGCGTTCGACCTCGCCACCCATCGCGGCTACGACAGCGATCATCCGCGCGTCGCCGGCGACGTCGGCATGGCGGGCGTGGCGATCGACAGCATCTACGACATGCGCACGCTGTTCGCCGGCATCCCGCTCGACCAGATGAGCGTGTCGATGACCATGAACGGCGCGGTGCTGCCGATCCTGGCGCTGTTCGTCGCCGCCGCCGAAGAACAGGGCGTGCCGCCGGAGAAACTGTCAGGCACCATTCAGAATGACATTCTGAAAGAGTTCATGGTGCGCAACACCTACATCTATCCGCCGACGCCCTCGATGCGGATCATCTCCGACATCTTCGCCTATACCTCGACGAAGATGCCGAAGTACAACTCGATCTCGATCTCCGGCTATCACATGCAGGAGGCCGGCGCGACGCAGGACCTCGAGCTCGCTTACACGCTCGCCGACGGGGTCGAGTATCTGCGCGCCGGCATCGCCGCCGGGCTCGACGTCGACCGCTTCGCGCCGCGGCTGTCGTTCTTCTGGGCGATCGGCATGAACTTCTTCATGGAAGTCGCCAAGATGCGCGCGGCGCGGCTGCTGTGGGCCAAGCTGCTGACCCAGTTCAACCCGAAGGATCCGAAATCGCTGTCGCTGCGCACCCATTGCCAGACCTCCGGCTGGTCGCTGACCGCACAGGACGTCTACAACAACGTGATGCGCACCACGATCGAGGCGATGGCGGCGACGCAGGGCCACACCCAGTCGCTGCACACCAACGCGCTGGACGAGGCTTTGGCGCTGCCGACCGACTTCTCGGCGCGGATCGCGCGCAACACTCAGCTGTTCCTGCAGCAGGAGAGTGGCACCAACCGGATCATCGATCCGTGGGGCGGCTCCTACTATGTCGAGCGGCTGACCCACGATCTCGCGGTGAAGGCCTGGGGCCACATCCAGGAGGTCGAGGCGCTCGGCGGCATGGCCAAGGCGATCGAGGCCGGTGTGCCGAAGCTGCGGATCGAGGAAGCCTCGGCCAAGACCCAGGCGCGAATCGATACCGGCCGGCAGTCGGTGATCGGCGTCAACAAGTACAAGCCGACCGACGAGGCGGCGATCGACGTGCTCAAGGTCGAGAACTCGACCGTGCGCCGGCTGCAGATCGACAAGCTGAAGCGTCTGCGCGGCGACCGCAGCCAGGCCGATGTCGACGCGGCGCTCGCGGCGCTGACACGCTCGGCCGCGGACGGCAACGGCAATCTGCTGGCGTTGGCGATCGATGCCGCACGGCTGAAGGCCACCGTCGGCGAAATCTCCGACGCGCTGGAGAAGGTCTATGGCCGGCATCGCGCCGAGATCAGGTCGATCACCGGCGTCTACAAACGGGAGGTCGCGGGCATGGCAAACCGGATGGAGCGAGTGCAGGCGCTGATCGATGCGTTCGAGGACGCCGAGGGACGACGGCCGCGCATCCTGGTCGCCAAGATCGGCCAGGACGGCCACGACCGCGGCCAGAAGGTGATCGCCTCGGCCTTCGCCGACATCGGCTTCGACGTCGATATCGGGCCGCTGTTCGCCACCGCCGAGGAAGCGGCGCGGCAGGCGGTGGAGAACGACGTCCACATTCTCGGCGTGTCGTCGCTCGCCGCCGCGCATCTGACCGCGGTGCCGGAGCTGAAGGCGGCGCTGAAGCAGCAGGGCCGCGACGACATCATGGTCATCATCGGCGGCGTGGTGCCGCCGCAGGACTACGACGCGCTGATCAACGCCGGCGCCGAGGCGATCTTCCCGCCCGGCACGGTGATCGCCGACGCCGCCGAGGAGCTGATCCACAAGCTCAACGCCCGGCTCGGCCACGCCAGCCAGGCGGCGGAGTAGCTGCGGGACGGTCGGCGATGTGCTAGCATCGGCGCATGACGACCGTCGCCGACATGCCACTGGAGACGATCCTCGCGAAGCTTCGCGAGCGATCTGATGCGCTCCAGCGCGAGGGCGTCGCGAAGCTCTACCTGTTCGGCTCCCGCGCCCGCGGCGACGCCCGGCCGGACAGCGACCTCGATGTTCTGGTGGAAGTCGCGCCGGATGCCCGCTTTTCGTTGCTCGATCTGATCGGCGTTGAGCACATCATCGAGGACGCCACCGGCCTGAATGCCCAAGCGACGATGCGCCGCTCGATTCCAACGGCGTTCGCCGAGCGAATCGCGGACAATATCGTCGAGGTCTTTTGACGTGCCTCCCCGCCTCGGAGATCGACTGAATCACATCGCGGCAGCGATCCACGACATCCGCGATGCCCTGGCCGACCGCGATTTCGCCGGTTTCCAGTCGGATCCGCTGCGGCTTGCCGCGATCGAGCGTTTCCTGGAAAAGATCAGCGAAGCGTCGCGGCATATTCCCGACGATTTGAAGGCGAGTGATCCATCGATCAATTGGCGCAGGCTCGCCGACCTCGGTAACTGGCTTCGTCACGCGTACCACGCGACAGACGCAGGCTTGTTGTGGGACATGATCCAGCGCGATCTCGAGCCGCTTCAGCAGTTCATCACGCGCGTGAGCAAGGAATCCGACCGTTGAACCTTTTGACCCTCAGGCGAAGCGCCCTGACTTTCACTTTCGCTTCTCTGCTGTTCTCCCCCGCCGTCGCCGAACCTGCGAAGCCCAAGCCCGATTTCGCGGTGAAGACCAAAGCGATCGACGCCAGCGTCACGCTGGACGCGCAAATCAAGGCCGATCCGAAACTCGCCGAGAACTGCCTCGCCGAAGGCAAGAAATGGATCGCCGAAAACCGCGCCGAGGCCGAGCAGGAATTCAAGAGCGATCCGGAACTGTTCCGCAACGGCGCGTGGACCTATGAGCGCAGCTACGCGACCTCGTCTCTGGTCGCGAACCGCTATCTCAGCATCCTGCGCACCGACTACAGCTACACCGGCGGCGCACATCCCAACACCGACACCAACACCATTCTGTGGGACAAGACCCAGGCCAAACGTATCAGCATCCGGCCGTTCTTCACCGAGACCGCCGATGGCGGCCCGGCGATGAAGGCGATGGTGGCGGGCGTGCTCGCCTCCTTGAAGGCCGAGAAAAAAGCGCGCGACATCGACGACAGCGACACCGACTACGTCAAGAGCATCGAGCCGAGCCTCTTGAAGATCGGCGCAGTGACTCTCACGCCGTCGACCGAAGCCGGCAAGAGCGCCGGCCTCACCTTCCACTACCCGCCCTACGCGGTCGGCGCCTATGCCGAAGGCGGATACACCGCCTTCGTGCCGTGGCAGACATTGAAGCCGTATCTGTCGGCGGAAGGCTCCACGATCTTCGCCGGCGAGCGGCCGAAGGGCGACGAGAACGGCGGGCAGTAGACGCCTTTACAGCTGATTAGCTGATTGCCGCGCCAAGGCCCTGGTCAGAGAGCCGCACCAGTCGGGTATCCAGGATTCGAACTGCGCGTGCCATCGATCGGCGTCGGCCGGTGCTGTTTCCAGCTCCACCCACCAGGCGATGAAGGTCCGATTGCCGTCGACCACCGGCATCAGCTGAATGGTTCCCTTGTAGTCGGTCGGCGCCGGGACGTCACCGCCCTCAGCTTCGGGAAACGACAGCGGCTCAAGACCTGAATAGGTCAGCGAATGGTCGTCGTCGGAGTGCGCGACGAGACGCTGACGGACCCAGTTGTGCAGATAGCAGAACCGCCGGACCGCGCCGACCTCGTCGCCGCGCTTGTCGTCCTCGATCACGCTCTCGGTCACGCCTTCGATATAGGCCGGGTAGTTGTTGAAATCGCGGACCAGCGACCACACGGTCGCCAGCGGATGATCGAGGACGGCGCTGTAATAGGCTTTGGTCATGTTCGGACTCCGGACATTGGCTGACGGTCGAGCACGCGATATGGCGTCAACCGCATCCACCACCCACCCGATTTCCGACCGCAGACCGGCGGCGCGCCCTGCTCCGTGCGACTGCGGCACTTGATCTCCCACACCTCCACAGGCCCTCGCCTGTCCGGCTGGACCGTTGTAAAGCAGGGCATGATTCATAAGACGCCGACTCCCCCCGACATTGCAGCGCGCGCCAAGGAAATCCGTGCCGGCAACCGCGCCGCGCTGGCGCGCGCGATCACGCTGATCGAAAGCCGCCGCGCCGATCATCAGGCCGCTGCGCGGGCGCTGGTGCAGGAGCTGTTGCCGGCAACCGGCCGCGCCATCCGCGTCGGCATCACCGGCTCGCCCGGCGTCGGCAAGTCGACCACCATCGACGCGCTCGGCATGTACCTGATCGAACAGGGCCACAAGGTCGCGGTGCTCGCGGTCGATCCGTCATCGGCGCGCACCGGCGGCTCAATCCTCGGCGACAAGACCCGGATGGCGCGGCTGTCGGCCGAGCCGCACGCCTTCATCCGCCCCTCGCCCTCCTCCGGCACGCTCGGCGGTGTCGCGGCGAAGACGCGGGAGGCGATGCTGCTGTGCGAGGCCGCCGGCTTCGACGTGGTGCTGGTCGAAACCGTCGGCATCGGCCAGTCCGAGACCGCGGTCTGCGACATGACTGACTTCTTCCTCGCGCTGATGCTGCCGGGGGCCGGCGACGAGCTTCAGGGCATCAAGAAGGGCCTGGTCGAGCTCGCCGACATGATCGCGATCAACAAGGCGGACGGCGACAACATCGCCCGCGCCAATCTCGCCGCCGGCGAGTATCGCGCCGCGCTGCACATTCTCACCCCGCGCTCGCCGCATTGGCAGCCGCCGGTGGCGACCTATTCGGCGGTGACCGGCAATGGCATCGCCGGATTGTGGCAAAGCATCCTCGACCATCGCAACGCCACGCAGGCGCCCGGCGAGTTCGACGCGCGGCGGCGCGAGCAGCAGGTGAAGTGGATGTGGACAATGCTCGAGGATCGCTGGAAGGCGCGGCTGAAGAGCGATCCGGCAATCCGCACCAAGGTGAAGCACACCGAGGCGGCAGTCGCCGAGGGCCGCATCACGCCGGCGATCGGCGCCGATCAGATCGCGGAGCTTTTGGCGTGAGCGCGCTGCGCATCCTGATGACGGGCTTCGGGCCGTTTCCCGGTGCGCCCTACAATCCGACCCCTGCGCTGGTCGAACGCCTCGTCGAATTGCGGCGCCCGGCCTTCGACACGATCGAACGCATCGGCCACGTCTTTCCGGTGAGCTATCGCGCGGTGGATCGCGAGTTGCCGGACCTTCTCGCGGCGCATCGCCCCGATGCGTTGCTGATGTTCGGGCTCGCTGCGCGCACGCGGCATCTGCGGATCGAAACCCGCGCCCGCAATGCCGTCACCACGCTCTGGCCCGACGCCGACCGGATCAAACTGCGCACAACATCGATCGCGCCCGGCGCAAGCGCGCGGCTGTTCGGCCCGCATTGCGCGAGGCTCACCCGCGCCGCGCAGCTGACCGGGATCGACGCCCGGGCTTCGCGCGATGCCGGGCGCTACCTGTGCAACTATCTCAGCTGGCGCGCGATCGAGGCGACGCAGACCTCAGACGGACCGCGGCTCGCCGCCTTCGTCCACGTGCCGTTGACAGCGCGCGATGGGTGCGCATGGCCCGGCAGCACGATCACCGCCGAGCACCTCGTCGATGCCGGCGAGGCGATACTTTTAGAGTTGATGAAGCTCGCGCGGCAAGGCAAGTGCCGTCCAGCCTGATCCAGGTTAACCCTACCGCCAAACATCGTCGTCATGCGACAGCGCCGCAACCCGTGTCGCGGAGGATTCTACGTTAATTCTGGGAGTGAATTCGCTCACCGAAAGGACGCGGACATGGCTCTCGACCGGCGTCGACTGATCGGATTAGCAGCCGCAGCGCTGACGCTATCGGCAACGCCTCTACGTGCGGCCCCGACCTCGCAACGCGGCCGCGACGCTGCGCAGCTCGGTGTTCGTCCCGACAGCTCTGACGACCAGACCGCGGCGCTGCAACGCGCAATCGACAATGCCGCACGCGCCCGCGTCCCGCTGGCGCTGCCGCCCGGCAATTATCGCACCGGTACCCTCCGATTGCCGTCAGGCGCACAGCTCAGCGGCGTCCGTGGCGCAACGCGCTTGATCTTCACCGGTGGACCGTCGCTGTTCGACAGCGCCGGCGCCGAGACGCCGACGCTGAACGGCCTCGTGCTCGACGGCGGCGCGATCCCGCTGCCGGCGCGGCGCGGCCTCGTACATGTCGTCGGCGCACGCAACCTGCGCATCACGGATTGCGAGATCACCGCCAGCGGCGGCAGCGGCGTCTGGCTCGAAACCACCTCCGGCGCGATCACCGACAACCTGCTGACCGCGATCGCGGTGACCGGCGTGGTGTCGTTCGACGCCAAGGGCCTGAGCGTCTCACGCAACGTCGTCATCGGAGCCAACAACAACGGCATCGAGATCCTGCGCACCTCGATCGGCGACGACGGCAGCATCGTCACCGGCAACAGAATCGAGAACATCAAGGCCGGCCCCGGCGGCTCGGGCCAGTACGGCAACGCCATCAACGCGTTTCGCGCCGGCAACGTCATCGTCAGCGGCAACCGGATCAAGAACTGCGATTACTCCGCCGTACGAGGCAATTCGGCGTCGAACATCCACATCACCGACAACAGCGTCAGCGACGTGCGCGAGGTCGCGCTGTACTCCGAATTCGCCTTCGAGGGCGCGGTGATCTCGGGTAACACCGTCGACGGAGCCGCGCTCGGCGTCTCGGTCTGCAACTTCAACGAGGGCGGACGGCTCAGCGTCGTGCAGGGCAACATCATCCGCAATTTGTTGCCGAAGCGGCCGATCGGCACCGCGCCGGACGACGACGCCGGGATCGGCATCTATGTCGAGGCCGACACCGCCGTGACCGGTAATGTGATCGAGAACGCGCCGTCGTTCGGCATCGTCGCCGGCTGGGGGCGATATCTGCGCGACGTCGCAATCACCGGCAACGTCGTGCGCAGGGCGTTCGTCGGCATCGGCGTGTCCGTCGCCGATGGCGCCGGCACCGCTACGATCAATGGCAACGTCATCGCCGAGGCGCCGCGCGGCGCAGTCGTCGGGCTCGATCACGCGCGGCCGGTGACGCCGGACCTGACCGCGCCCGGGGCAGCGCGGTTCGCCCAGATCGCGCTCGGCAGCAATTCGGTACGGTGACGACGCGCACCTCGGAAGCACCCGGGGCCGAGCCCGCCAGGGATTGGCGCTGCCGCTTTGCGGCCCAAAGAGACGCTTGATTGATCGCACCCCGTCACGACGGCTCGCGAAACTGATCGAGACCGGCGCGTCAGGCGCCTGCGAAAATCTTTAACAATCGCAATCGACCGCGGCCTCCACCGAACTCGAAGCGTCGGCCTCCGCTCTGACAAACACCGCGGAGAGAACCCAGCAGGTCAGCAACAACGTCGCTTCGGCTTCCGAACAGGCTTGCGCCAACGTCGAGTCGGTCGCGTCTGCGAGCGAGCAATTGTCGTCGATCGCGGAGATCAGTCGCCAGGTTCAGGAGTCGGGACGGATCGCCAGCATCGCAGTCGAGCAAGCGCGGATGGCCAACGATCGGGTCGGCGAACTGACCGGCGCAGCCGGCCGCATCGGCGACGTCGTCGAACTGATCAACACCATCGCCGGACAAACCAACCTGCTGGCCCTCGACGCCACGATCGAGGCAGCGCGCGCTGGCGACGCCGGACGCGGCTTCGCGGTCGTCGCCTCCGAGGTCAAGACGCTCGCCGAGCAGACCGCCAAGGCGACTGGTGAAATCGGCCAGCAGGTGACGAGCATCCGGAGCGCGACCGAGATTTCGGCAAGCGCAATCCGCGAGATCGGGACGACGATCGAACGCATCTCCGAGATCGCGGCGGCGATCGCCTCGGCGGTCGAGGAGCAGGGAGCCGCGACCCAGGAGATCTCGCGCAACGTGCTGCAGGCCGCCACCGGAACGAAGCATGTCGGCGCCAATATCATCGACGTTCAGAGAGGCGCGAGCGAAACCACGTCGGCGTCGAACCAGGTGCTGGCGGCGGCGCAGTCGCTGTCGCGCAACAGCAACGTATTGAAGAAGCAGGTTTCCGATTTCCTGGCCACGGTTCGCGCAGCCTGATCGATGGGTCCGGCTGAAGCAGGATGACTCATCTTCGAGTCGTCATCCTGCTCCAGCTTGTTGTTCGAGCTATCCCGAAAAGCGGAGTCCGCTTTCGGGATCATGCTCTACGCCGCACGCACCGTCTCGACAAAGCGGCTGACCTCCTGCCGCAGCAGGCCACTGTCGCGCGACAACGATTGCGCGGCGGCGAGGACCTGAGAGGAAGCCGAACCGGTCTCGGTGGCGCCGCGCTGCACGTCGGTGATGTTGGTCGAGACCAGGTGGGTGCCCTGCGCCGCTTGTTGCACGTTGCGGGAGATCTCCTGGGTCGCAGCTCCCTGCTCCTCCACCGCCGAAGCGATCGTCGAAGCAATCTCCGACATCCGCTCGATGGTACCGCCGATTTCACGGATGGCACCGACCGAGTCCTGCGTCGCCGCCTGCATGCCGCTGATCTGCTGGCTGATCTCTCCGGTCGCCTTGGCAGTTTGCTCGGCAAGCGCCTTGACCTCAGAGGCGACCACCGCAAAGCCGCGACCAGCGTCGCCGGCGCGCGCCGCTTCGATTGTGGCGTTCAGCGCCAGCAGGTTGGTCTGTCCCGCGATGGTGTTGATCAGGTCGACGACATCGCCGATCCGGTTCGCCGCCTCGGAGAGGTGGCCGATCCGCTGGTTGGTCTTGCGCGCCTGATCCACCGCTTCTCCGGCGATCCGCGCCGATTCCTGAACCTGGCGGCTGATCTCGGAGATCGACGACGCCATCTGCTCGGTTGCCGAGGCGACCGACTGCACATTGGCCGACGCCTGCTCGGACGCCGCCGCAACCGAGGTCGCGAGCTCCTGCGAGCGATCAGCCGTCGACGTCAGCGTGCCGGCAGAGGCTTCCAGCTCGGTCGAGGCCGAGGTGACGGTCTGGATGATCTGGCCGACTGCGCCTTCGAAATCATCGGCCAGCCGTCGCATCTCCGCCTTGTGCTCCTCGGCGACGCGCTGCTCGGCCGCCTCCTGCTCGACCTTCAACCGCCGGACGTCGAGCGCATTGGTCTTGAACACTTCGACGGTGCAGGCCATCAGGCCGATCTCGTCCTGCCGCCCCGAACCGGCGACGGCGACGTCGAGATTGCCGGACGCAAGCTCCCGCATCGTGTCGGAGATCTTCACGATTGGGCGCGACACCGCCCGACCGATCAGCCAGCCGAGCACGAAGCCGAGCAACTGAGCCGCGATGGTGATGATCAGCGTTTGGTACCTTGTATCCGCGACCAGCGCTCTGGTCTCATCTCCGATCTGCTTCTGCTCGGCGACGCCGGTCTGATTGATTCGCACGGCCGAAGCGGACAGCGACTGCGCGATCTGGGCCATCTCGCCGATCTTCGCCTCGACCGCACTGACGTCACGCGACGCCCGACGGAAGCCGTCGGAATACAGCGCGAGATCGGTCTCGATCGCGCCGATCTGTTTCTGCTCCGCGTCGGTGCGGAGCGACGTCTTCAGCGCCGACATCGTGATCTTCAGCTCCGACAGCGCCTTCTCGGCAGCGGTCGACGCATCCTTCTCGATCCGGATCCCCAGCACCTTGACGACGGCAAGCCGCATCAACAGGACCTGCTTCAACGCCTGCCCGACCAGCAGCGCGTTGCCGCTATTGCCATCGCCGGCCATTGTCGTGCTCTGCAATTGCTCGAGCTTGGTCATGATACGTTGGCCGACCGGACCGAGCACCTCGAGCGTCAGCTGGTTCTGACTCTGCCGCAGCTTGATGACCTCAGCGAACTGCATGCTGTAAGTGCCGAACTGTCGGCCGATATCGGCCATGACAGCTTGGGTCTCGGGACTCTGGATATGCCGCGAGCCCTGCGCGATGCTGTCGGCGAGCTGTTGCTTGCGCTGCTCCGCTTCGCCGAGCAGGGCGTCGTCTCCGGTCAGGCCGTATTCTTGCACGATGCTGCGGAAGGAGCCGAATCCGCGATCGATCCCGTGAGCGACGTCGACGACCTCGACGCGTTGACCGAACGACGTAAACGCCGCCCCAATCGTACCGAAGCTGGAGTAGTTCATGACGGCGAGCACTGCCATCAGCACCTGAAGGGCGGCGAAGCCGATCGAAATCTTGGTGCCGATCTTGAGATTGGTAAACAGTGCGAGGAGTCTGAAAGACTCTGGTGCGGCAATCGACTGGGTTGTGCGGGTCATGACCTGACTTTCACTGCGAGCGCGGAATCGGCGGTTTGTCGGCAACCGTTCGGGTCACGCCAAGCACCGATCCACCGCAACGCGTACCCAGTTTGAGTCGTCGCGGCAGATCTCCCTGGCGTGCATGTTCTGAGCGGAAGGCGACATCCGCACGCGAGCAGTGCGCCGAATTCCATATAAAACGTTTAACGAGGCGTGCGGTATGAATCGCAAATTGAATGATTGGTCGGATTCGCGACGCAGCAGCGGCGAACGCCGGGCGATTGATCCCAATCAAAACGAGCAACTCAAAGCCTTATTCCCGTTGTACTTGTTGACAGCACACGCCTCTCTTGATCGACCGCGCACGGTCTGTTCACTCCTACGCGGATGGTTTTCCTTTCGCCGAAAGTTTTAGAAGCTACTCGATTGGTCGCAGCGACAGGTCGCCGCATATCGAACAATCTGCTCGCCGATGCGTCGTATCGAGACCTCCGCGCGTCGGATGCCTCATTCCTAAAATTGAAAATCCTGTTCGCTGTAGTTGTCAGGCCGATGCAGACCACTACGGCCGATCCTGCGCGCGCGGCCTACCCCGCCTTGCGCAGCAAGGGATAGCGCTCTGCAAGTTGCCCAAGGTCGAGTGCATGCTGCCAGGCCGGCGGCTCGTCGGGTTGGGTCAGTTCGACGACATCCGGATCGATCGCAAAGTCTGGCTCGACCGACGCCACGATGCTCAGACGCGGCGGGCTCGGCTCTTCGTCGATCTCGATTGATGCACATGCCGAAGCCGGTGCAGCCGACGGCGATGCGAATCGACGGGTCTCGGCAAAATCAGCCGCGGTCTCATCGCTGAGATAGAAGATCGGGCGAGGCGGCAGATTCTTGTTGCGGCCGAGCCAGGACAGGTCGGCCGGCTGATTGCCGACAGAGGCCTCGCGATCGAGAAGATCGCGCCAGGTCTCGACCGCGGCCTTGGCTTCCTGAATGTTCTCCAGAAAAGCGACCTCGCTGAAGAAACGCCGCCAGCGGCCGGTTTCGAACAGTTCGGTGAGATATTCCAGCCGCTGTTCGGCGAGCACACACCAGCGCTCGACAATCGCGCGGCCGCGCGATGCGTCGGTCAGTTCCATATTCTATCCGCCAGATGATGGGGGAAACGGACGCACGCAACTCACGAATCGACGCAAGCATAGGAGACATTTTGTTAACAAAAATTTACCAAGTCCAGACGGATCGGTGCCCCCGTAGTGCCACGAAGTCGGAATTGCGATTGGAATCGAATCAGCGCCCCTCGCGCGGCTTCAAGCGCCGACATCGGGTCTGCAAGGACTGCGTGATGGCGGGATTGATGCGCCGCTAAAACGAAATGACCCGCCCGGGGGGACAACCGGGCGGGTCAAGCCATATTGGCGCTGGGGTGGATGGGCGCTCGCGCCGAATACAGCCTCGTTGGGGAGGGGCTTTCCGCTCCCACAACGATTTGTCAGCGGGCCAACGCCAAACGTTCAACGCGGTTGCGAATTTTTCGCGATCTTTTCTGCGGCCGGTGCCGCAACCCGTCACAGCGCGAAGAAGTGCCCCGAGCAGAGGTTCAAATCGTCGATTCCGACAACAGATGGCCGCGCTGCGGGAAGGTTCGCCGTTCAAATGAAATGATCAGCGTGGCGGCGCAGGGCGAAACGCGTCGCCTATCAAGCCTGCTACGGCGCTGGCAGCACCGTGCCCACGATCGCCTCATTCTGCAGGCGGGCGATCAACCTGTCATGATCCTGTTTTGAAATCTGTCCGGCGGCGAACTGCAGCCGGAACACGCCGCCTTTGCCGCTGTCGACGACCGAGGCCTGATATGCGTCCAGCAACGCCGCAATCTCCGATGCGCGCGCATCCGGCACGAAGCGGACGAAGGCGCGCAGGCTGCTTTCCGCGCCGAGGCTGCGGGTCAACGGCGCGGAGCGTTGCACCGCAGCGGGCGGCGGAGCCACAAGCGCGGGCGCCGGAACCGTAGGCGGCGCGGCCGGCCGGACAGTCTCGGCACGCGCTGCAGGCGCAACGTCGCCCGCCGGCGGATAAGACGCCGTTTCCGACATGCCGCCAGGCGTCCACGCCACCATCGCCCCGATCAACCCAGCCTGCAGCACCAGCGCCACACTGGCAGCCGAGGCGGACCAGGCCAGCACCTTCGGCGACAGGCCTTCAAAAAAGCCCGTGAAACGCGCGCCGAACCCCTGCCCCGGTTGCTGCGACACCGCCTGCGCCGGACGTGCCGGCTCTGCGTCGATCGCTGCGAACAGCTTCTGCATCGCCTTCGACGACGGCGCGCCGAGGCTCTCATTCAGCTCGATGGTCGCGGCATATTCATCAAGCGCCACAGCGTATTGCTTCGCGAGTTCCGGATCGCGCTCCAACGCTTCGGCAACCCGGCGGCTGTCGCGGACGTTCAGCGTTCCCGCGGCATACCAGGGCAGAAGCGCCTCGATGTCGCCCGGCTCCTGATGCTCGCGCATCGATTTGCTCATCGCCATCATGGCCAGCCTCGCTGCACGCCGGCTGCCTGCAGCAGATCGGCCAGTTTCTTGCGCGCATAGAACAGTCGGGTCTTCACAGTATTCTCCGGAATTCCGACGATATTTGCGACCTCCTCCACCGATTTTTCATGGTAGTAGACGAGATCGACGATTTCCCGATGGTCGGGCGAAAGTCCCTCGAGGCACTTTCGCAACACATCGCTCGTGTCCTTTTTCTGTACCGCCAGTTCCGGACCATCGGACGGATCCTCGATCGCAGCGGCGGCCTCATCATCCAGTTCGGCGTCTTTGCGGCGTCTCAGCGCAGACAGCGCCTTGAACCGTGTAATCGCCAGCAGCCAGGTGGAAACAGAAGACCGACCCTCGAACTTTCCCGCTTGGCGCCACACGTCGAGGAACACCTCGCTGACAAGGTCTTCCGCGACCTGTTCGTTCCGCACCAGCCGCAGCCCGAAGCGAAAAATCCGAACATGATGCCTGCCAAAGAGGACTTGCATCGCCGCGCGATCGCCACAGGCAATGCGGGTAATCAGAACCTCGTCCGCAGTCGCCTGCTTGGTAATCACTGGCCGTCTCGCACAATATGTCGGCTGACACCCGCGGAAGGTTCGACAGACAAAGGCAAATTCATCATCTTAGCCACGTGCCATAGCGCTTCTGTGAGGTCGAGCACAGAACTATGAACCCTGCGTCACTCCGAGCCCGAGCTGCTCGGACCTTGGTCCACGATCCCGACCGGGGCCACAAGCGATCCGACTCGAATCTTTAGCAGCCGCCGAAGAATTGCGCGACCAATCGGCGCGTCGAGCCGGAAGGTATCCAGTAGCGACTGGTTACTGGATACCTTTATCCATAATTTAATCCCTATTATCATAGACTTATGCGGGGGAAACTCCGGAGGCGCACAGTCTGGCCGGATACCAAACCTAAAGGCTTTTCCCCGTAAGTTCCCTTAACTCAAAGGCATTGAAGCGGACGATGGGATCAACTGCCGCGATTTCAGGCATACCAGCGAGCCAAGCGGACGGAGCCGAACAGGCTCGGACGCTCGCGGTCCGTGCGCGCAGGATGAAGCAGCGCCGCTACATGTTTGATCTGATCGCGGCGAGCTACCTGGCCGACGCCGCGCTGCTGCAGATCTACGTCTTCGCCGAGACGATTCCGCAGATCGTGGTCCCCGCTTATATCGGCTGCGGCTTCGCCATCGTCGTCGCCAGCATCGCGTTGTCGGAAGTCGGTTTTCACGATCGTTTCAAGGACCACTATCTGGTCTTGCCGACCACCTTGCTCAATCTGGCGCTGGTGATGGGCTTCAGCCTGTGGGCGCCGCAGGTCGCGTTCCTGTTCATTTGCTCGCTGTTCATCATCTTCAGCTTCGTCCCGCTGCGCGCGACCGCACGCCAAAGCGTGATCTGCTGGACTGCGATGACCGGCATGCTGATGGTGCTGTTCATTTCCACCGATACGCCGTTGGCGATGCCGCACGGATCGCTGCTGGAGCGGCTCGCGACCATGCTGGTGCTGGTCCTCACCGTCGGCCGCTGCATGTATATCGGGATGTACTCCAGCGCGCTGCGGGAGTCGCTCTACAAGCGCGGCCTGCAGCTGCGCGAGGCGTATCAGCGAATTGAAGAGTTCGCCGAGCTAGACGAGCTGACCGGTTCGTACAATCGGCGCTGCATCATGCGCATGCTCGACGACGAGATCGCCCGGGCCGACCGCAGCGCGGCGCCGCTGTCGCTGGCGCTGATCGACCTCGACTGGTTCAAACGGATCAACGATAGCTTCGGCCATCCCACCGGCGACGAGGTGCTGCGGACCTTCGCGATCACCATCTTCGCCAACATCCGCAGCTTCGACCGGTTCGGCCGCTACGGCGGCGAGGAATTCCTGCTGCTACTGCCCAATACCTCGCGCGACGAGGCCCATAAGATGCTAGACCGCCTGCGTGAGATCGTCGAGGAGCTCGACTGGACGGCATTCTCACCGGGGATGCGGGTGACGCTGTCGGCCGGCGTCACAGCGATGGCGCCGAACGAAACCGCCGAAGCCGTGCTTGCCCGCGCCGACCGCGCGCTCTACGCCGCCAAGGAAGATGGACGAAACAAGATCGCGACAACCTGAAGGACTCAGGTTCCTATCGTGACTCTAGGACAGAGTGATGAGTTCAAAATCGGCACTATCCGCCGCCAATCTTCTCGATGAACTGCAATCCACGCTCGCGCACGGCACGGTCGCCCGGCGCGTCGAAACATTGCGCCGGGTCACCGATCTGTATCTCGACGGCGAGGTCGACTACACCGAGGATCAGATCTCGGTATTCGACGATGTCTTCAACTGCCTGGTTCGGAACATCGAAACCAACGCAAAGGTCCTGCTGGCCCAGCGGCTCGCCCCGGTGAACGCGCCGCCGCGGATCATCCATCATCTCGCCTTCGAGGACATGATCGAGATCGCGGCGCCGGTGCTCACGCAGTCCGAACAGCTCGACGACGCAACGCTGATCGCCAATGCCCGCACCAAGGGACAGGGCCATATGATGGCGATCTCGAACCGCAAATCGCTAAGTGGCGCGGTAACCGACGTGCTCGTCGAGATCGGTAATCAGCAGGTGGTGCAGAGCACCGTCAAGAATCCCGGCGCCGAATTCTCCGACAACGGCTATTCGATGCTCGCCAGACGAGCCGAGCAGGACGACGACCTCGCCACCGAACTCGGCAAGCGCGCAATCCCGCGCGCACAATATCTCAAGCTGATCGCCATCGCGTCGGCCTCGGTGCGGACGAAGCTCAAGGCGGCGAATCCGACCGCCGCCTCCGAGGTGTCGAGTGCGGTGAAGAAAGCGACTTCGCTGGCGCGCTCTGCTCACTCGACGGTGAGCCGGCAAACCAACATCGCCCATGGCTTGGTACGTGCCCTGTTCGAGGACGGCCGCATCAACGAAGACCAGATATTCCTCTTCGCCAACGAACAGAAGTTCGACGAGATCAACCAAGCGATCGCCTGCCTCGCAGGGACATCAGTGGAAACCGTCGAATCAATGATGGTCGAGTCCCGCGACGAAGGCCTGCTGATTCTCGCCAAGGTCTGCAACTTCTCCTGGTCCACGGTGAACGCGATCATTCATATGCGCGACGAACTGACCGGGACCAGATCGGGCGATCTCGAGGAATGTCGCCTCACCTATGATCGGTTGCGCAATTCGACTGCGCAGCAGGTGCTGCGCTTCCACCGTATGCAGCAATCGACCGCGACCGCAAAGCCGCCGGCCGCCTGAGCAGACCGCTCACCAGAGGGTGCCGATATTGCGCGGCTGAGCGAACGCGACGTTACCGGCAGCCGCGCTTTCTGGTGAGGTCGAGTTGGACCGGCGATTGCGCGGCGAGTAGCGCACTGGCGGGGATCACGTTGAGCAGGAGCGCGTAGGCGGCCGCCCAATCCGCCATCGGTGCAATCACTCGCCGTCGTGAATGTTCATTCACAGCCGCATCCTCGGCCATTCTTGTAGCATGGCCGGCCGGCTAGAGCTTTTCCGGTCTGATAGAATCAGAACCGGAGCTCTAACTTTTTGTTCTGACGCGTTTTCTTCACGCGAACCGGTTTCCACTTCGCTCGAAAACGCTCAAATCATCCTCGCTCGCGACTCGAAAGTTGCCCGCTGTGGCTGGTCCGTCTCAGTAGCGCAACAGCCGCCGACCCGCGAGCGCGCCGATCGCCGCCACCACCGCAGTGGCGAGCGTGTACCAGGTCGCGACGAACAACGGTGAATCGTCGACACAATGCATCGCGTAAAGCGTGGCGGCAAAGCCGGCCGCGATCATTCCAGCGAGCGCCCCCGCCAACGTCGGGTTGGAAGGCGCACCGCGACGCAGGCCGATCAGCGCGGCGATCAGCAACGGCAGCGACAAGACGGGAATCGCGCCGAGGCACAGCATCGAATTGTGGCCGACCAGCCGCGTCATCATCGAACTACGCTGCGGCAACATCGCCTCGCCTCCGATCGCAAGACCGAGGATCGCCAGCGGCGCCAGCAATAGCAGACGCCAACCTCTTGCCGTCGCCTCCGGCCGCGACAGATGTAACGCGACGATGATCGCAGACAGTGCCAGCGCCAGCGTCACCACGAATTTCAGATCGAAGAACGGATTGGCGACCGCGTTCGCGATGTCCGGCCGCAGGCCGAGCGTCGATAGCAGCATCGCCGCCGATACCGGGAGCGCGACCAGCAGCGACGCCGCGAGCGCCTGCCCGACCGGACGTTCGCGCTGGCCGACATCGACCGCCAGGGTGTTGATGAACTGATCCGTATCCATCGTCAGACCGATCTCATCTTGGCTGCGAGCGCCGACAAGCCGCGATGCAGCGCCACCCGCACCGCGCCCTCGCTCATCGACAGCTTCCTTGCGGTGTCCTTGATCGAGACGCTGTCGACCGCGATCGATTGCAGCACCTCGCGTTGGCGCTGCGGCAGCGCCTCGAGGTGGCGCGTCACTTCGCCGGCCGGCAGCGTCTCCTGCGCCTGTTCGCTCGGGATCGTCTCGGCGAAATCGTCGATATTGACGAACACACGCCTTCCGCGGCGGCGCAGCGCGTCGATCAGCTTGTTGCGCGCGATCGCGAACAGCCAAGGCGCGAACGGCGCACTCGGATCCCAGGTGTGTCGCTTCAGATGCACGGCCAACAGAATATCCTGCACGATGTCCTCGGCTTGATCGACCGGCTGCCCGGCCCGCACCAGACCGCGGCGCGCGCCCGCCCGCAGAACAGGCGCGACGGCCATAAGCAGCCGCCGATACGCGACGCCGTCGCCGGCATTGGCCGACCGCATCAGGTCGGTCCACTCGTCGTCACGTCCGCGCACACACGCTCCCACAAGCCAATTCGGCGTCAAACTGAATTTGTTACGCGCCAGGCCGAATGATCACGGCAGCGTGAAGACAATCTGGCTGCAAGTTCCAACCTCGCGCGATCTTCCTTGGCGGCACGAGCGGCGGGCTTCACATTAAGGCAGGCGGCCCCATTGGTTGCCAAGATATTGCCCCGGGTCCGCGACGATTCCCCATTTTTTGGCCGCGGTGACGCCATTGCCGCAGAGGCATTCTGCCGCCGGGTTGGAAATTGGGGAGATTGCCATGAAACGCGAGGCCAGCGGGCGCTCGGCATTGATATTCGCAATAGCACTCTGCGCGTGTTTTTCGGGACCGATGCTGCCGGCAGCCGGCGTAGCTGCGCCCGCCGCATCGCAGGACGCCGCGTCGCCTGCTGCGAAAAAGAAGACCGTGAACGCTCACACCCCCCAGAAACCACCGCCAGCAAAACCGACCGCCGAAAAGACCAAGGATGCCAGCAGGTTGGACAGCGTGGCCACGACTCCCGCCGAGGTAACCCCGGAGGGCGCCATCGAGACCACGGCTCCAACCGCAATTGCGCCCCCATCCGCCGCGTTGGCCCCTTCTATAGCCAATGCCAATGCGCAATTTCCGCCGGTCACCCACGACGCTGCGTCGAGCGACGCAATCGTTTCGCAGGCGACGCCCGATCCGTCGCGCGCTCATCAAACCGCCGACGATCGCCACGTGGTCGCGCCCGACGAGGTCAACGAGCTCGACCGCGCCGCCGGCGATACGCCTCCGCCCGCCGTGATGGCCGCATCGACCACCGAGCCAACCATAGCTGCGCCGGCTCCGACGACCGTCGGCGCAGCGCAGGTCTCCTCGGCGACCAGCAACGATGGCGCCTGGGATAAGGCGTCGTTGATCGGCAAGATCTTCATCGCCGCCGGCGGCCTGCTGACGCTCGCTTCGGCAGCGCGGATGTTCATGGCCTGAGCCGTGCCATCGGCATCCCCTTGAAGCCGGTGCCGCCAGCGGGCAGATTGCCCGCGGCCGCGACCGGCCCTCAAGCGGGAATGCATCATGAGCAATTTTGAATTCATCATCGTCGAGCGCCAGAACGCAGTCGGCATCATCAAGCTTAACCGTCCGAAGATGCTCAACGCGCTGTCGTTCGGCGTGTTCGGCGAGATCGGCGCGGCGGTCGAGGACCTCGAAGCCGACGATGCGATCGGATGCATCCTGATCACCGGCAGCGAGAAGGCGTTCGCCGCCGGCGCCGACATCAAGGAGATGCAGCCGAAAGGCTTCATTGACATGTTCAACGAGGACTTCACCTCGATCGGCGGCGACCGTTTGGCCCGTTGCCGCAAGCCGACCATCGCCGCGGTCGCAGGTTACGCGCTCGGCGGCGGCTGCGAACTCGCGATGATGTGCGACATCATCATTGCGGCCGACAACGCGAAGTTCGGCCAGCCTGAAATCACCCTGGGAACGATTCCGGGTATCGGAGGTACTCAGCGACTCACCCGTGCGATCGGCAAGTCGAAGGCGATGGATCTTTGCCTCACCGGTCGAATGATGGACGCGCAGGAAGCCGAACGCGCCGGCCTCGTCAGCCGTCTCGTGCCGGCCGACAAGCTGATGGAAGAGGCGCTCGCCGCCGCCGAGAAAATCGCATCGATGTCGCGCCCCACAGCTGCGATGGCGAAAAGCGCCGTGAACCGTGCGCTGGAAACCACGCTGGCCGAGGGCCTCGCGATCGAACGCGATCTCTTCCGCTCGACCTTCGCACTGGAAGATCGCTCCGAAGGCATGGCCGCGTTCATCGAAAAGCGCAAACCGAACAACAAGAACCGCTGACAGCGACCTGACGGGCGCGGGTCGCGACGGCTTCAAAGCCGTGTGATGACACGCGCCCGATCGTCGCAGCGTTGCTGCATCACCACAGTGCAGCGTGCAAAGGCGGCCACCACCCCCGGACGGTTTGCGTCACACTGCAGCGCGTTCTAAACAAGCGTAGATGTCGGCGGGGGCGGATGTCCAAGGATTGCTGCGGGACCGCATGGATTGGTGGACTGGAATTATCAGCAACGCGGGAAGCGCTGCACGTCGTTCGTCCGCGGGACTTTGTGCCGCGGCGATCGGTGTCGCGCTGACAGGACCGGTATCTGCCGAGGGGCTCCCCGACGCACTTGCCAAGGCCTATCAGTTCAATCCGCAGCTCAATGCCGAACGCGCCCGGCAGCGCGCGACTGACGAGAACGTGCCGGCGGCGCTATCCGGCTACCGACCGCAGATCGTCGCCAGCCTCGGCACCGGGTTGCAGGCGGTTCGCAATCTGCTGCCCGACAACACCATTCAGACCGCGACGCTGAAGCCGTGGACCATCGGCGTCACCGTGACGCAGACGCTGTTCAACGGCTTCAGAACCGCCAACAGTGTGCGGGTCGCCGAGCTGCAGGTGAAATCCGGCCGCGAGGCGCTGCGCAATGTCGGCCAGGGCGTGCTGCTCGACGCGGTGACCGCCTACACTAACGTGCTCGCCAATCAGGCGCTGGTGGCGGCGCAGAAGTCCAACGTCGACTTTCTCGGCCAGACGCTCGACATCACCAACAAGCGGCTGAATGCCGGCGACGTCACCCCGACCGATACTGCGCAGGCCGAAGCGCGGCTGAATCGCGGCCGCGCCGATCTCAACGCCGCCGAAGTGAACCTCGCGGTCAGCGAGGCAACCTATGCGCAGGTGGTCGGTAACGCGCCGTCACGGCTCAGCCCCGCATCGCCGGTCGACCGGCTGCTGCCGCGGAGCCGCGAAGACGCAGTTTCGTTGGCGATGCAGGGTAATCCCGCGGTGCTGGCGGCGAGCTTCGACGTCGACGTCGCGACCACGACGATCAAGGTCGCCGAAGGCAGCTTATTGCCGTCCATCACCTTGCAGGGGAGCGCCAGCCGAAGCCGCGCCACCGATTCGACTCTCGGCAGCCAGGGCGTTGACCAAGCCTCGGTCGTCGGCCAGATCGCCGCGCCGATCTACGACGGCGGATTTGCCGCGGCGCAAACCCGGCAGTCCAAGGAAATCGCATCGCAAAGCCGGCTTGTGCTCGATCAGATCCGCAACCAATCGCGTACGGCTGCGATCGGCGCCTGGGTGAGCAATGAGGGCTCCAAGATTGCTGTCAGCGCCTCGGAATCGGAAGTTCGCGCCGCCGAAATCGCGTTGAAGGGCGTCAGCCGCGAGGCCCAGGGCGGTCAGCGGACCACCGTCGATGTGCTGAACTCACAGCAGGATCTGACACAGGCGCGGGCGCGTCTGATCGGCGCCCAGCGCGATCGCGTGATCGCCTCCTACACCCTGCTCAGCGCAATCGGCCGACTCGACGTCAAGACGCTCGGGCTGAACACGCCGGACTATCTGCCGGATGTACACTATCACCAGGTTCGTGACGCTTGGCATGGCCTGCGCACGCCGTCCGGTGACTAATACCAATTTGCCTTGCACCGTGACCTTCTCTCGCGGTCGTCCTGAGAGCCTGCCCCTGACTTGATCCGGGGTGCGAGCGTAGCGAGCCTCGAAGGATGCGGGCGACAGGCAATGTGGCTCATCCTTCGAGGTCCGGCATGTCGCGCAAGAGCGCAGCGTACCGGACACCTCAGGATAACGCTGAGCAGGTCGAGATTTAGGGCCTTTGGTATAATCACAAAGAGCATCCTGCGACCGCAGCAAAGCCGCCGCGCTGCAGCATTCTGCACGCGCTGCTGCCAGCGTGATCTCGATCGATATGAGTTCAGTGCGCCTTGGCGTGGTCGCCGGCCAGTGCCGCAACGGGTCGTGGGCTGTACGCATCGGCATCGCGCTGCACACCGATGCGATCACCGCTTCCCCTGATTTGATCCGGCGGAAAGGTGGGGCCATGCGTCGTCGTCGTCGCCTCGACACGATCGCCGAGCGCCCGTCCGGTCTCCACGCAGATGAAATGCTGCTGAGAACAGGCGAGACAAAAAACCAGCTCATAGGTCAGCCGATCTCCGCCCACGACTTCATCGGCGAGCCAGGTCTGTGTCATCAGACCATTTTGAGGACATCGGTACACCAATTGCCTAGCCATGACTGCATAGTGCCACGCCGTTCACGTGCGCCGATTGACCCAAATCAATCGCGGCGTGCACCGAACTGACGTCACAATCCCGACATCATCAAGTTATCGCACCGCAACAGAGCAATTCTGCTGATTTTACGGCGTTTTCGGCAACGAGCTACTCGCGAGCCCCCGCGCAACTACGAGCCAGCTAAGTAATCATCCGAGCCGACGACGCGAGAAGTGCGAAATCAACACCGGCAGGGTGATGAGAATTACGCACGGGCTGAGGATGTTGCCCGCGACGCCGGACAGCCTGAACAGCGGCAGAAACGCCGCAAATGATGATCGCGGCAGCAAAAAAATCGGCGTGATGCGTCGGCAGCGGCGCTGAGAAGGGCATGATGCTTCATGCCCATGACGGTCTCTGCGGAGATGTGGCTGCGCTTCTCCGCCGACAATGCGGTGGTATGCGACAATCGGCGGAAGATCGCCTCCACCATGATCACGGTAGCCGTCGACGATCAGGCCGAATCAATCGCGCCGACGACATCCCACAAAAAGCGAGATCAACCTGAACTCGCATCAATGTTGCAACGCACCACCTTGGCAACCACGGCCGGACCAGATCGGCGTGCTAACGGGCGGAACCTGAATGGTGGATTAGCCGAATCGAACTTCTGTACTAAGTGCATGATCCCGAAAAATACCCCCGTTTCGTTCAAACAAGAACCTAGAGGGGGATGACGACTCGTCGATAAGTCCTCCTGCTTTAAGTGCACGACTGCTTACTCAAACCGTGAACTGGCCAATCGATTTCGGCTACGTCCCAGAGTCGCACAACAAACCGCCGTGCCGGCAGTGCTGGATGCCCCTCTTGCTAGCCCTGCGCCGGCCAACGCGGCGGGTCGGTGCCGAGCGGCACGGCAGGCCGCGCCCAATACGCCCGCGTCTCCGACAGCATCGCCGCGTGGCGCACCGCTGTCAGCTGTCCGAAACCGGACAATGCCTGATCGAGAAACGGGACCGCTGCTACTTGCGCAATGTCCGGAGCGGCGAGCCCTTCTGCCAGCCGTCCCATCTCCCAAAGCCATTTGCCGGTGCGGGCGAGCGAGACCTGGACATGCCAACTACCGCCCTCCCGCGCCTGTCGCGCCTTGGCGATCATCGCGCCGAACGCCATCAGATAGCCGGTGGCATGGTCGAGGACCTGCATCGGCAGTTCCTTCGGCCCCGCGACGCCAGCCGCCTGCCCCTCGGCATGGTTGAAGCCGGTGGCGCATTGCACCAGCGAGTCGAAGCCGCGTCGCGTCGCCCACGGACCGCTGCGGCCATAAGCGGACAGCGACACATAGACGATACCCGGATTGAGTGTTGCCGCCTCCTCCGGCGAGAAGCCGAGCGCCGCCAGCGATTGCGGGCGATAACCCTGCGAGAAGATGTCGGCGTCGGTAAGCAGATCGCGCAGCGCGGCGTGGCCCTCCGTCGTGGTGAGATCGGCGAAGCTAGACAGCTTGCCGCGGCCGGTGTCGATCACCAGCCACGGAATCGACGGCAATCTCTCGCTCGACACCAGCATCACCTCGGCGCCGTGGGCCGCGAGTGTGCGGCCGGTGACCGGCCCGGCGATCACCCGCGACAGGTCGAGCACGCGCAGACCTGCGAGCGGCCGCTCGCCCGCCGGCCACGGTTTTGGCGCGGCGTCGCCGATCTTCGTGATTTCCACAAGCGGTAGCGCGTCGAGCGCGGCGGCCTGCGGCAGCGCCTGCCACTCCTCGCGCGACCGCATCAGCGCGACGACGCCACCCGCTCGATACGCGGCGGTCTCGAACGCCTCGCCGTCCCAATGCAACAACGCGACCTGCACGGCCTCGCGCTCGGACTTGCAGCCGAGCACCTCGCAAACGGCCGCGCGATGATGCGGAAAATTGGTGTGTAGCCGGACGTAGCGGCCTCCGCTGACCTGGTAGACGCCGGCGATCGGGTCCCACATCGGCGGCGGCGGTTCGCCGTCACGGCGTAGATAGCGCTCGGAGCGGCACTCGATCGCAGCGTGGCGGGTGTCGACGCTGACGGTTTGCGCGCGTCCGCTGCGCATCCGCCAGATCTCCGCCGCGGCAAGCCCGCTCGCGGCAATCGACACCTGCGCCGCGGCATCGCCCCGAAACGACGACGGCAGTTGCGGCTCGTCACCGGTGAGCGTCACGCGATCGAGCGCAGCGCCATCGCCGCCGACCGAGGTCCACAGTCCGGCGAGTAGTTCGCGGGGCGTTTGCATCAGCAGTCTTTCTTGGACATGTGGAATTCGCATGATCCGACAGAGCGCGACGACTATCACATCCTCGGCGTCATTCCCGGGCCTGACCCGCGCACCCATGATGTTTTGTCATCCATCGTTCGAGGCGCGCAAGTGCATTTACACAAGAGCATATACATCGAAATGACGATTCTTGCGCCGGGATTACTTCAATGAAAATCCCGCGACGGCGGCAGGATGCGGACGTCTCGGGGGTGGCGGATGCGCTGGGCGGGGTTGTCGGGATGCTCGCGGCGGTCATCGTTGAGCGGCTCGTGCAATTCGCCGAGCCGCGGCGCCGCGAGATTGTCGGACAGCCGCGTCATCTCGAAGCTGCGGTCGCTCAGGCGCTCGGCGACCAGATGCACCACGCCTTCCGGACTCGCCTGGATTCGGCCCTCGACCCACAGCAGCCGCGCACCCATCACCTCCTTGCGAAACGTCTCCATCACCGCCGGCCACACCACGAGGTTGGCGATTCCGGTTTCGTCCTCCAGCGTGATGAACACCACGCCTTTGGCGCTGCCCGGCCGCTGCCGCACCAGCACCACGCCGGCGCAGCGCATCCGCTGGCCGCTGACGCGGGACTCCGATATCGAGCGGCAGGTCACGACGCGCTCGGCCGCAAACAGCGGGCGCAAAAACTCCATCGGGTGCCCCTTCAGCGACAGCCGCACGGTTTGATAATCGGCGACGACGTGCTCGGCCGTCGGCATTTGCGGCAGCGGCGCTGCATTCTCATCGAGTTGCTCGGATGCGCTGGCGGCCTCGAACAGCGGCAGCGGCACGTCGTCGGGCAGTCGCCGCACCGCCCACAACGCCGCGCGGCGATCGAGCCCGAGCGAGCGGAACGCATCGGCATCCGCAAGCAGGATCAGCGCCCGCTTCGGCAATGCGGTCAGGCGCGCGAACCGCTCAAGCGAATTGAACGGCCCCCGCGCACGCGCCGCGACAATCCGCGCCGCCCAATCCTCGCTGGGCAGAAGTCCTGCCTCCCGCCGCACCCGCTCCTCATCCGGGTCGGCCCAGACGAAACCGTCGATCTGGCGAAAGCCGAGCCGCACCGCGTGATGCTTGCCGCAACGTTCCTCCAGCGTGCACTGGCCGTCGCTGAACGACACGTCGACCGGCCGCACCTCGACCTCGTTGGCTCGCGCGTCGCCGACGATCTGCGCCGGCGCATAGAATCCCATCGGCTGCGAATTCAACAGCGCGCAGCAGAACGCGTCGGGATGCTCGCACTTCATCCAGGCCGAGACATAGACCAGCTTGGCGAAGCTCGCAGCATGGCTCTCGGGAAAGCCGTAAGAGCCGAACCCCTTGATCTGCTCGAAGCAGTTCTTGGCGAACACCGGATCATAGCCGCGCGCCACCAGATTGCCGACCATCTTGCTCTCGAACTTTCCGATGGTGCCGACATTGCGGAACGTCGCCATCGCCCGGCGCAACTGATTGGCTTCGTCCGGCGTGAAATGCGCGGCCTCGATCGCGATCCGCATCGCCTGCTCCTGAAACAACGGCACGCCGAGCGTCTTGCCGAGAATAACTTCGAGTTCGTTGGCGTCGCCTGCGTGACCAGCCGGCGCGGGATACACCACCGGCTCCTGCTTGTTGCGACGGCGCAGATAGGGATGCACCATGTCGCCCTGAATCGGGCCCGGCCGCACGATCGCAACCTCGATGACGAGGTCGTAGAAACATTTCGGCTTCAAACGCGGCAGCATGTTCATCTGCGCCCGGCTCTCGACCTGAAACACGCCGATCGACTCGCCGCGCTGGAGCATCTGGTAGACGGCGTTGTCGTCCTCCGACTTGATGTCGGACAGCGCGTAGCGCACGCCCTTGTGCTGCGCGATCAGGTCGAACCCTTTGCGGATGCAGGTCAGCATGCCGAGCGCCAGCACGTCGACCTTCATCATCTTGATGGCGTCGATGTCGTCCTTGTCCCATTCGATGAAGGTACGACCCTCCATCGCCGCGTTGCCGATCGGCACGTAGCTGTCGAGCCGGTCCTGGGTCAACACATAACCGCCGACATGCTGCGACAGATGCCGCGGAAAGCCGATCAGCTCGGTGGCGAGTTCGACCGCACGCCCGATCAGCGGGTTGTGCGGATCGAGCCCGGCCTGCTTCACCTGCATCTCGCTCAGGCCCTTGCCCCAGCTTCCCCACACCGTATCGGCCAGCGCGGCGGTGACGTCCTCGCTGAGGCCCAGCGCCTTGCCGACGTCGCGGATCGCCGAGCGCGGCCGATAGTGGATCACGGTAGCGACGATCGCAGCGCGGTGGCGACCATAGCGGCGATAGATGTATTGCATCACCTCTTCGCGGCGCGAATGCTCGAAATCGACGTCGATGTCCGGCGGCTCGTCGCGCTCCTCGGAGACGAAACGTTCGAACAGCAAGTCGATCTCTGTCGGATCGACGCAGGTGATGCCGAGGACGTAGCACACCGCCGAATTGGCGGCCGAGCCGCGCCCCTGGCACAGGATGTCCTGCGACCGCGCGTAGCGAACGATGTCGTGCACGGTGAGGAAGTATTGCGCATAGCCGCGATGCGCGATGATCCCCAGTTCCTTGTCGATGGTGGCGTGTAGCTTATCGCTGATGCCAGCTGGAAAATATTCGGCGACGCCTTCCCAGGTCAGATCCTCGAGATGCTGCTGCGCGGTCTTGCCGGGCGGCACCGGCTCGTCGGGATAGTGATATTTCAATTCGTCCAGGGTGAAAGAGATGCCGGCGGCAAAGCGCAACGTCTCGGCGATCGCGTCCGGGTCCGCGCGGAATAGCCGGGCCATTTCGGCTGCGGGTTTCAGATGCCGCTCGGCATTCGCCTCCAGCCGCCGCCCGATCTTGTCGATCGTGGTCTTCTCGCGCACGCAGCTCAGTACATCCTGCAGCGCGCGGCGCTCGGGGTGGTGATACAGCACGTCGTTGGTGGCGATGCCCGGCACCCGGGCGGCCCACGCCACGCGCTTCAGCCGCGCCAGCCGCCGCTTGTCGTCGCCGCGATAATACGGCGTCAGCCCGAGCCAGACTCCGCCGGATTCGAGCGCGGTCAGACGCTGCAACGCGGCGGCGATGGCGCTGGCCTGGAAACGATAAGGCGGCATCAGCACCAGCGACAGGCCCTGACTGAACGCTTCGAGATCGGCGACGGCGAGATGGCATTCGCCCTTCGCACCGCGCAGCTTGCCGACGCTGAGCAAACGGCACAGCCGCCCATAGGCGGCCCGATCGACCGGATAAGCGAGCACGTCCGGCGTGCCGTCGGCGAACACCAGCCGCGCGCCGATCAGCAGCCTCGGCTTATGGATGAGGTCCTCATTGCCGAGTTCGCTATAGGCCCGCACCACGCCGGCCAGCGTGTTGCGGTCGGCGATGCCGATCGCCTCCAGCCCGAGCCGGCTCGCCTCGTGAACATAGTCCTGCGGATGCGAGCCGCCTTCGAGGAACGAGAAATTGGTGGTGACGCCGATCTCGGCATAGGCCGGGACCTTCATGCGACCGGCCTTTTCACGCGAACAGACCGTGCATGTACCAGCGCGGATGACCGCTGCCGTCCGTCTGCGGCATCATCTCGCGGCCGTAGAGCCCATCCCGGAACAGCCAGAATCGTGAGCCTGCATCATCCTCGACGCGAAAGTAATCGCGTGTCAGCTCCGGCGAGGCGGCGCGCCACCATTCCATCGCGATCCGCTCCGGACCTTCGGCGCGCGCCACCCGATGGGTGACCCGCCGCCAGATGAATTGCGCCGGCGGACCGTCCGGAACCCCGGCCAGCACCTCGATCGGCTCCGGCTGCTGCAGCAATCGCAACGGCCGCAGCGGCGGCTCATCGGTGCGCGCCGGCCACGGCGCATCGGCCCCATCGGGCGGGCAATGCTGCACCGGCACCGCGAGCGCGGCGCGTTCGGGAATGTGGGTGTCTTGCGGCAGATACCGGATCACCCGCCGCGCCCCGAGCCGCGCCGACAGCGTATCGGCGAGCGCGGCGACATCTTCAGCCTGATGCGCGGTGGTGTCGAAACCGCGCTGCGCCTCGGTGATCGTCACGCTGTGACTGGCCGCGAGCCGGATCAGGTCGAAGCCGAAGCCGGGATCGAGCGGATCAGCCAGCGCGTCGAGCTTTTCGGCGAACAGCCGTTCCACCACTTCGACTCGTGTCACCGGCTGCCCGGCCTCGACTGTGATGCACCGCACCGCGCCGTCGCTGCGGAAGAACGACGCCGTGAGCTGCCGCGCGCCTTTGCCGCCCCGTTCCATCGCGCCGATCAACAGCCGCGCCAGCTTCACCAGCGTCGGCATGATCACCTCGATCGTGGCGATCGGCTCAGGGAAGCGCTTGTCGACGACGTAGTCCGGCGCCGGCTTGCGCGGCGAAATCGGCGCGTCGTCTTCACCGCTGGCGCGGCGCAGCACTGCGACGAAGGCTTCGCCGAAGCGGGCGGCGAGTTCGGACGGCTGCCGCGCGAGCGCGTCGCCGATCGTCGTCAGGCCGGCGCGGCGCAGGCCGCGCACGATCGCCTCATCGACGCCGAGCGCCGCCACCGGCAGCGGCGCCACCGCGCCCGCCTCCTCACCCGGCGCGACAATCTTGCCCGGCGCACCGCGTGTCAGCGCCCGCGCCGCCACCGCAGTGCCGGCGATCGCCGCGCTCACTGCAAAACCTTGCCGCATCAGCGCAGCCGACAACATCGCCAGCAGTTCAGCCTCGTCGCCGAACAGATGCGCGCAACCGGTGATGTCGAGTAACAGCCCGTCCGCGCCGTCGAGCGCGACCAGCGGGGTGAAGCGATCGCACCAGTCGGCGACCGCCGCAAGCAGCGCGGCGTCGGCAAAGGGATCGTGATCGATCACCTCCAGCGCCGGATGCATTGCGCGTGCGGTGGCAAGCGGCATCCCCGGCATCAGCCCGCCTTGCGTCGCGTACGCATCGCAGGCGACGACCACCAGCGCGTTGTCGCGCTTGGCGGCGACCACACGTGGCGCGCGCGCGCCCTCAGCCGGCGAGGCGCTCGGGGGCGGCGACCTCCGTTCGATACGATCGGTCGACAACCGCGGCAGCCATAGGCCGAGGATGCGTCTGCGGTTCACGGAAGCGGCACGCATCACAATTCCATTCCATGATCCAGCGGCCGGTTGGGCCGTGACGATTGCGGATGAGCGAAGTTTCGAGCACCGGCGCGCCCCACCCTTCCACCGGCGGCGAATGCGCCGCGCGCACCACCCAGCGCGTCTCGGCGGTCGAGGCCTGCGGCATCGCGGAGATCCGCAGCATCAGCGCGGTGACGCCGGACTGCATCGACGCCAGCGTCAGCTTGCGCGACGCGACGAGATCGAAGGCGCGGGTCTCGCCCCATAGCTCGGTGACCACCGCGCCGAGCCCGTTGCAGGCGAGCGCGTCGGCGGCGGCGCGTAGCGCGCGGTCGGCATCGGGCGCGCGCACCAGCACGATGCGCCGCGGATCAAGCCCGAGTTCGGCGAAGCCTTCCATCGCCAGATCGCCGTTTTCGCGCGCGGAAAAATCCGGCCGGATCCACAGCAGAAAACGCTGCTCAGCCAGACGACGCGCCAGCCCCGCGACGAACCCCGTCGCCGCCGCGCTGTGGCGGCCGCCGTCTGCGAACACCTCGTGCAACGCGCCGAGCGCCAGGCCGCCCTGCAGCGTTGCGTCAGCTTCCGCGTGACCGAGCGGAGCGCGCCGGACGATCTCGGCCGTCCCGCTTTCGAGCCGGTCGATGGCGCCTTGCAGGCGCGCAAGCGTGTCTTGGCGCGCGCCGTTCATGCGCCGCTCCTTTTTGACTGCCGTTTCGAGATTCAATTGAACCCGTTGCCGGCTCATTTGTTCATGATATGTTCTAATAAAGCCCTAGCGTGGTGGGGAGTCAATCGGGATCGCACCGAGGTCCTGCGCCATTTTTTTTCGCGAGTTGAATCAAGGAGATTCCAAGCATGGACGTGCAGCGCAAGCTGGCCATTCTGGCGGATGCGGCGAAATACGACGCCTCCTGCGCCTCGAGCGGGACGGAGAAACGCGACAGCCGCGACGGCAAGGGGCTGGGCTCGACCGCGCCCGGCATGGGGATCTGCCATTCCTATGCGCCGGACGGCCGCTGCATCTCACTGTTGAAGGTACTGCTCACCAACGCCTGCAACTATGACTGCCTGTATTGCGTCAACCGTGCTTCGTCGAACGTGCCGCGCGCGCGCTTCACCGTCGACGAGGTGGTGCAGCTCACGCTCGACTTCTATCGCCGCAACTACATCGAGGGGCTGTTCCTGTCGTCGGGCATCATCCGCAGCGCCGACTACACCATGGAGCAGATCGTCGAGGTGGCGCGGCGCTTGCGGGAGGAGCACCATTTCCGCGGCTACATCCATCTCAAGACAATCCCGGAGGCCGACGACGCGCTGATCAGCAAAGCCGGCCGCTATGCCGATCGCCTCAGCATCAATATTGAAGTGCCTGAGGAGCAAAGCCTCGCCGCGCTGGCGCCGGAGAAGAACGTCCGCGCCATCCGCCGCACCATGGGGCGGCTGCGGCTGAAGCTCGACGAGGCCAAGGAGGCGCGCACCGCGCCGAGCCGCGCCAAGCCGCCGCGCTTCGCCCCGGCCGGCCAGAGCACACAGATGATCGTCGGCGCCGACGCCGCCACCGACCAGACCATCCTCGACACCAGCGCCAATCTCTACGGTTCCTACAATCTCAAGCGGGTGTACTACTCGGCGTTCAGCCCGATCCCGGATTCCAGCCGCGCCCTGCCGCTGCAGGCTCCGCCGCTGATCCGCGAGCACCGGCTGTATCAGGCCGACTGGCTGATGCGGTTCTACGGCTTCGACGCCGGCGAAATCATTGACCCGTCCGCAGGTATGCTGTCGCTGGAGATCGACCCGAAGCTCGCCTGGGCGCTGCGGCATCGCGAGCGCTTCCCGCTCGACGTCAACCGCGCCAGCCGCGAGGATCTGCTTCGGGTTCCGGGCTTCGGCCGCAAAGCCGTCGAGCGCATCATCGCAACGCGGCGACACAGCGCGATCCGCAGCATGGATCTCGCGCGCCTGCACATCCCGCGGAACAAGGCGCTGCCGTTCATCGTTCTCTCCGACCACCGCCCGACGCCGCATCTCCTCGACAGCGCGCGGCTGGCGGAACGGTTCCGGCCGAAGGCGCAGCAACTTGGATTTGGATTCTAATACAAACGAGGTCGTCATCCTTCGAGGCCGTCGCTGCGCGACGGCGCCTCAGGGTGACGAACTAACAGATTTAAGGGAGATAACAGAATCACCACCATGCATTCCATCCGGCTCGACAGCGACACCGATTTCCATGGCTGGCGCAAGGCGGCGCGGGAGCTTGTGCTGGCGGAGGTCGCGCCGGCTGATATCAGTTGGACGGTGGCAGGCGACGAGCCCGAATTGTTCGATGCGCTAGCGCCGCCTGCGCCCTCCCCGAGTGCGCCGTCGTCCGGCACCTTCAACGTTCCCGCCCGCTTCGTCGAGCTTGCGGCGATCGCGATCCTGCACCGCGATCCGCAGCGCTTCGCCTGGCTGTATCAAGCGCTGTGGCGGCTGCGCGCCAACCCGGAGCTGTTGCAGGTCGCGACCGATCCGGACGTTGCGCGACTGCAGGCGATGGTGAAGGCGGTGCGCCGCGATGAACACAAGATGCACGCCTTCGTCCGCTTTCGCGAGATCGGCCGCGAGCCGAAGTCGCGCTACGTCGCCTGGTTCGAGCCGGAGCACCATATCGTCGAAGCGGCGGCGCCGTTCTTCGCTCGGCGTTTCGCCGACATGGCGTGGTCGATCCTGACGCCGGACGTCTGCGCGCATTGGGATGGCCACGCCATTGCGGTCACGCCGGGCGTCGCCAAGGCGATGGCCCCATCCGAGGATCGATTGGAAGAAACCTGGCTGACCTACTACGCCAGCATCTTCAATCCGGCGCGGCTGAAGACCAAAGCGATGCAGGCGGAGATGCCGAAGAAATACTGGCGCAATCTGCCGGAAGCAGCGTTGATCAAGCCGCTGATCGAGCATGCCGAGCGCGCCGCGCACGCGATGATCGCGGCAGAGGCGACCGCGCCGAAGAAACCACAACGGCAGGAACAGCCGATGAGCCGAGCCGGACACGAAGGCGATAGGCTCGAAACCTTGCGCGAACAGGCGCGCGACTGCCGCGCCTGCGATCTGTGGAAGGACGCGACGCAGACCGTGTTCGGCGAAGGTCCCCCGCATGCAAGCGTGATGCTGGTCGGCGAGCAGCCCGGCGACAAGGAAGACCTCGCCGGCCACCCGTTCGTCGGCCCGGCTGGCCAGATGCTCGACCGCGCGCTGGCGGAAGCCGGGATCGATCGCGCCGAGACCTACGTCACCAACGCGGTGAAGCATTTCAAATTCGTGCCGCGCGGCAAGATCCGCCTGCACCAGAAGCCGGCGATGCCGGAAATCAAGGCGTGCCGGCCTTGGTACGAGCGCGAGCTCGCCGCGGTGCGCCCGCAGCTCGTGGTGGCGATGGGCGCGACCGCGGCGCAGAGCGTCCTCGGCAGGGCCACACCGATCAACAAGAACCGTGGCCATCTGATCGATCACAACGGCGGCCCGCAGGTGCTGGTCACGGTGCACCCATCCTATCTGCTCCGGCTGCCCGACGACGACGCAAAGGCCCGCGAATACGCACGGTTCGTCGACGACCTGAAGATCGCCGCCGCGTATCTGAAGGCTGGGGCGGCCTAGGAACCGCACAAGGCAGCGAGACTTGCCGTTCAACGCAAAGCGCATGAACTTCGGAAACTGTCCGCGATCCTTGCGGGTTGAGCAACGGCGCCGAACGGGCTAACCCTCACCACGCCTGCTACGCTGTCGCGCGGCAAGCGCACCGGGACCAACAACAAGCGAGGAAACTCTGATGTCGGCACTCTCCCGATCAATCGCGACTCTGGCAACCGCTGCCCTTCTGTCCGCCGCTGGCGGCCAAGCGATAGCGCAGAAAAAATACGGCCCCGGCGCCAGCGACACCGAAGTCAAGATCGGCAACATCGTGCCCTATAGCGGCCCGGCTTCGGCCTATGGCAGCGTCGGCCGGGCACAAGAAGCCTATTTCAAGATGATCAACGACAAGGGCGGCATCAACGGCCGCAAGATCGTCTACATCTCCTACGACGACGCCTATTCGCCGCCGAAGTCGGTCGAGCAGACCCGCAAGCTGGTCGAGAGCGACGAAGTGCTGTTCATGTTCAGCCCGCTCGGCACGCCGTCCAACACGGCGATCCAGAAATACCTCAACGTCAAGAAGGTGCCGCATCTGTTCCTGGCGTCGGGCGCCACCAAATGGAACGACCCGAAGCACTTTCCGTGGACGATGGGCTGGCTGCCGAGCTACCAGAGCGAAGGCCGGATCTACGCCAAATATCTGCTGAAGGAAAAGCCGGGCGCGAAGATCGCCGTGCTGTATCAGGGCGACGATTTCGGCAAGGACTATCTCAAGGGCCTGAGGGATGGTCTCGGCGACAAGGCGTCCTCGATCGTGGTCGAAGACAGCTACGAACTGACCGAGCCGACCGTCGATTCCCACATCGTCAAGATCAAGGCAGCGGCGCCCGACGTGCTGGTGATCTTCGCCACGCCGAAATTCGCCGCGCAGACCATCAAGAAGGTCGCTGAACTTGCCTGGAAGCCGATGATGATCGTGCCGAACGTCTCGGCCTCGACCGGCAGCGTGATGAAACCCGCCGGCTTCGAGAATGCCCAGGGCATCGTCTCCGCCTCCTACGCCAAGGACGCCACCGACAAGCAGTGGGAAAACGACCCCGGCATGAAGGAATACTACGACTTCCTGGCGAAGCACGCGCCGCAGGCCAGCCGCGCCGATTCGTCGTTCACCACCGGCTACAACATCGCCGAAACCGTCGCGATCCTGATCAAGCAGTGCGGCGACGATCTCACCCGCGAGAACGTGATGAAACAGGCCGCCAACCTGAAGGACATTCAGCTCGGCGGGCTGCTGCCGGGCATCAAGCTCAACACCAGCGCAACCGATTTCTCACCGATCGAACAGCTGCAACTGATGCGGTTCGAGGGCGAGAACTGGAAGCTGTTCGGCGACGTGATCGAAGGCGAAGTCGCCGCACCGACCGGCGGCTAGAGCTTTTCCGGTTCTGATAGAATCAGAACCGGAGCTCTCACTTTTTGTTCTGACGCGTTTTCTTCACGCGAACCGGTTTCCACTTCGCTCGAAAACGCTCTAGTCACGCCTTCTCTAACAGCCTCGTCATTCCGGGGCGCGAGCGCAGCTCGCGAACCCGGAATCCCGAAGTTGTCGACCGCCAGAGATTCCGGGTTCGGGCGCAAGCGCCCGCCCCGGAATGACGGACGTCTTGCCGCGCCGCGGCCCGCCTGCCACAACGGGCCATGACCGACCAACGCCCCCTGCTCCGCGCGATGTTCGACGCCGCCGTCGCGGCCGCGCATCCGGACAGCATTCTCGCCGCGCATCTGCCGCCGCTGCCGCCCGGCCGGATCATCTGCCTTGCCGCCGGCAAGGGCGCAGCCGCGATGGCTGCCGCCGCCGAACGGCACTATCTCGACGCGCTCGGCCTCGCATCGTCGCGGCTGATCGGCATCGCCACGACCCGCCATGGCCATCGCGTGCCGACACGCGCCATCGAGGTGATCGAGGCCGGCCATCCGATGCCCGATGCGGAAGGCTTGCGCGGCGCCGAAGCGAGCCTCCGACTGGCTGAAAGCGCGACCGCAGACGATCTGTTGCTGGTGTTGCTGTCGGGCGGCGGATCGGCGAACTGGATCCTTCCGGCCGAAGACATCACGCTGGCGCAGAAGCAGCAGACCACGCGGGCACTGCTGCGCTCCGGCGCGCCGATCGGCGAGGTCAACACCGTCCGCAAGCATCTGTCGCGGATCAAGGGCGGCCGCCTCGCCCGCGCTGGCGCCCGCGCCGCCGGGATCGTGACGCTGGCGATCTCCGACGTCCCGCGCGACGAACCCTCCGCCATTGCCTCCGGGCCGACGGTTCCCGATCCGACAACGCTGGCCGACGCCCGCGCGCTGGTGGCGCGCTATGCCCTCGATATCGACGATGCGGTGCGCGCCGCGCTTCATGACCCGCGCAATGAAAGCTGCAAGCCGGGCGACCCCGCCTTCGCCCGAGCGCGCTTCGACATCATCGCGCGCCCGCGGCAATCGCTCGACGCTGCGATCCAGGTTGCGCGCGAGGCCGGCTACGCAATCGTCGATCTCGGCGCCGATCTCGAAGGCGAAGCCCGCGACGTCGCGGCGGCTCACGCGAAGCTTGCGCGCGACGCCCGAGCGGCAGGCAAGCGGCTGGCGATCCTGTCTGGCGGCGAATTGACGGTGACGGTGCGCGGCCTAGGTCGCGGCGGCCCGAACCAGGAATACGCATTGGCGCTGGCGATGCATCTCAAAGATCTGCCGGACGTCGCCGCGCTCGCCGCCGACACCGACGGCGCCGACGGCGGCGCCGGCAACGCCACCGATCCCGCCGGCGCGCTGATCGACGCGCAGACCTTTGCGAGGATGGATAGTCTGAAGCTCGATCCCGCCGCCGCGCTCGCCGACAACGACGCCACCGCCTTCTTCGAAGCCACCGGCGACCTGCTCGTCACCGGCCCGACGCTGACCAACGTCAACGATATCCGGGTGATCTTGGTTTAGCTGCTGCCGGCGGGCGATGAGAAGCAGCTACAGCCAGAGATCGATATCTCGACGCGGGCCGCCTGGCATCACAGCACGCGCCAGCGTAACGCCTCCTCACCATCGGGGACAAACGCCGCAACGGGCTATCGGCCGCAGGAAGACGCGCTCTGAGGACTCAATCCTTGCCGGTGATCCGGATCGGGCGGCCCTGGGAGATGAAAGCGTAGTGACCGCTGGCGAAGCTGCCGAGCATCAGCGCTTCCATCACCGGCTCGGCGATCTCGCCGGACGCTGCCCAGTCGACAACGAAATTTGCGCCGGTGCCGCCGCGGACGTCGAGGTTGGGGACGAACGCCTCGATCGTGGCGAACGGCTTCAATGCCACCGGCGCCTTGAGATAGCTTTCGACCATCTTGCCGGAGCCGTCGAAATAGGCGACGCGTCGGATCACGAGCGGCTTGGTCTCGGAGGCGTTGTGGATGCTGAGCGTCACCGAAAAGTCCGCGCGCGCCTTGCCCTGGCTGAGCGACACGCTGGAATAGGCCGGCACATAAAATGAGCCGGCCACGTTCAGCGGCTCCGGCGCTGTGGTCAGCGCCCCCGCGAAGGCCTGCTCGATCCCAGGCCCGGCGCCGCGCCCCTGCGCCCAGCCCTGATCGGCCGACACCAGAAACAGGCCAACCATGACTGCGGCGACTCGCCCGCCGACACCAATCCGGCTGATCGAGCAAAGGTTTCGACTTATGTCTTTCAGAGCCATGTCATTACCTCTATTGTGCCGCCCGGCACTTCAACGGCGGCCGAGGGTATGCACGAACTGATTCGCGACATCACGCTGTGCATCCTGTTCGCCTGGATGCTCGGGCTGTCGGCGCATTTTTTCCGTCAGCCACTGATCCTCGCCTACCTTATCGCCGGCTTTGCGATCGGTCCATTCGGCCTCGGTCTGGTGCGATCGCAGGACTCGATCTCGGTGATCTCCGAGCTCGGTTTGATCTTCATGCTGTTCATGATCGGACTCGAGATCGACCTGAAGAAGGTCGTCCGCGCCGGCAGCGTGATTCTGGTCGCCGCCGGCGGACAGTTGATCGGCGGATGCCTGCTCGGCCTCGCGTTCTTCGTCGGCATCGGCCTGTCGATCGGCGGCGGACAGTTCGACGCGGTCTATCTCACCGTCGCCTGCGCGCTGTCCTCCACCGTCATCATCGTCAAGGTGCTGTACGAAAAGCGCGAGCTCGACACCCTGCCCGGCCGGCTCACGCTCGGCGTGCTGGTGCTGCAGGACATCTTCGCGATCCTGTTCCTGGCGGTGCAGCCGAGCCTCGCCGATCTGCAGGTCAGCGTGCTGCTGCTGTCGATCGGCCGCGTCGCCGTGCTGGTGGCCACGGCTCTCGTGCTGAGCCGCTACGTGCTGCCCTGGCTGTTCCACCGCATCGCGCGCACGCCGGAGCTTGTGCTGCTCGGCGCGCTGGCGTGGTGCTTCCTGATCGGCGAGATCGCCGAGCGGCTGCATCTGTCGCGCGAGATGGGATCGCTGGTCGCCGGCGTGTCGCTGTCGACCTTCCCCTATGCGCTCGACGTCACCGCCAAGGTGACGACACTGCGGGACTTCTTCATCACGCTGTTCTTCGTCGCGGTCGGCATGACGATCCCGATCCCGAACGGGTCGGTGATCATGCTGGCGCTGGCGATCGCCGCGTTCACGGTGGTGAGCCGCGTGGCGACCACCTTCCTGCCGCTGTATCTGATGCGCCAAGGCCTGCGCGCCAGCCTGCTGCCGGCGCTGAACCTGGCGCAGATCAGCGAGTTCTCGCTGGTGGTGATCCAGACCGGCATCGCCGCCGGCCACATCCGCACCGAGACCGCGAGCGCCGCGTCGTTCGCCTTCGTGTTGCTGGCGGTGCTGTCGACCTTCGTCATGGTGCGCAGTGATCCGATCACCCGCCGCGCGATCCGCTTGCTGAAGGCGCTCGGCCTGCGCGATCTCGACCACAGAGCGGCCGATCCCGAGGACGAGGCCAGCCACGGCGCGGTGCGTCGGATCGTGATCCTCGGCTTCTTCCGCGCCGCCAGCGCGCTGATCAGCGAGATTGAGCGCCAGAACGAGGAGCTGTTGAAGCAGATCAGCGTGATCGACTTCAATCCAAACGTCTATCGCACCCTCGTCGCGCGCGGCATGCACGTCATCTACGGCGACATCAGCAGTGCCGACACGTTGCTGCACGCCGGCGTCGGAAAGGCCGAGATCATCATCCTCAGCGTGCCGGATTCGCTCTTGAAAGGCGCGACCAACGAGCGGCTGGTGCGCCACGTCCGGGCGCTCAATCCGAACGCGCGGATCATCGCAACCGCGGATCTTCTGGCGGATGTCGCTACGCTATACGCGGCCGGCGCGAATTACGTCACGGTGACCCGGATCAGCGACGCAAACGAATTGTTCAGCGCGATCGAGGCCGCCGATAACGGCCTGCTCGACGACAAGCGAGCCGCGTTCGACGCCCGCCTCGCCGAACGGCGCGAAGTTTTGCCGTAGCGCCGACCGCCGGGCGGTCGATCAGACCGCGATCGACGCAGGCGTCGCGCTCTCAGCACTGGTCAAATCGCGATATGCCGCGGCCGGCGCAGGATGGCCGATCAGATAGCCCTGGAATTCGTCACACCCCAGAGCGACCAGGAGTTCGAATTGCGCGTTCGTCTCAACGCCCTCGGCGATGACAGACAGGCCGAGGCTGTGCCCGAGCCCGATGATCGCCCTGACGATCGCCCGCGACTGCGGATTGCTGCCGAGCTGCGCCACGAAAGTTCCGTCGATCTTGATCTTGTCGAACGGAAACGCCTGCAGATATGACAATGAAGAGTAGCCGCTGCCGAAATCGTCCATCGCCAGATGCGCGCCGAGATCCCTGATGCGGCGCAATTGGCTCATCGCGCGGCCGTCGTCCTGCATTAGGACGCCCTCGGTGATCTCGACGTTCAGGCGGCCCGGACTCAGCCCGGTCTCGAACAAGATCGACAGGATCATCGACGCCACGTCGCCGCGTCGGAAATCGATCGGCGACAGATTGACAGCGATCGACAGCGGCCTGTCCCACGACGCCGCCTCTCGGCAGGCCGCACGCAGGATCTGCTCGTCGATTCCGCTGATCAGCCCGGTCTCTTCCGCGAGCGCGATGAAACGCGCCGGCATCACCAGACCGCGGTTCGGATGACGCCAGCGCCCCAGCACTTCAAAGCCGACGACCTCCCCCGACGCCGTCACCTGCGGCTGGAAAAACGGCTCAAACTGTTCGGCCTCGACCGCCTCGATCAGTTCCTTGTGCAGCATACGCTTCTCGCGAAGGCTGGCGTCGAGCGTCGTTTCGAAGAACCGGAACGAGCCCCGCTGGTCGGCCTTCACCCGATAAAGAGCAGCATCGGCGTTCGCGATCAACTCTTCCGCGCTGCTGCCGTTGTCCGGATAGATCGCGACGCCGATCGAGCACCCTCCCTTGACGGCGCCACCTTTCAACTGGAAATCCAAATCGAACGCTCGGACGATCCGCCCGCACAGCTCTTCCGCGGCTCTCGGCTGGACGCCCTTTTCTACCACGATCACAAATTCGTCTCCGCCGATCCGGGCGACAAATGCGCCATCGCCCGCCGCGGTCAGCCGCCGCGCGACGTCGCGAAGAAACGCGTCGCCGGCGCCGTGCCCATAGACGTCGTTGATCTCCTTGAAGCGGTCGAGATCGACACAGATCGCCGCAAAACTCGACCGCGTCGCCTTGGCGCGAAGGATTGCTTCTTCGAGGTGCCTGTCGAAGGCGATTCGGTTTGGCAATTGCGTCAGGGCGTCGTGATGCGCCAGAAAGTCGATCCGGGCGCGGTTCTGCACCCGCTCGGTACAGTCCTCATGCGTGATGACCCATCCGCCATTGGCGATCGGCTGATAGGTGACGTGAATCTTGCGGCCATCCGGAAGCGCGGTCATCCAGTCCGCCGGAATCCGCTCGGCGATCGCCGCCGACAGATGCCCACAATGCGCGTCGACATCGCTGGGGCTCGTCCCCACCGCCGTCTTCAGATGCAGCAGACGATCGAGATCGTCGCCGCTCCTGATATCGCTTGCGCGCAGATTGTACATCTCCAGATACTGCGAGTTGAACAGCTGCACCCGACCACCGACATCGAACATGCACAGGCCTCGGCCCATATTGTTGAGGGCGACGTCGAGTTGCATACTACGCTCCGCGACCCGCCGATTGCTCCGACGATCGACCAGAGCGACGAGCAGAGCGGCAACGGCGATTGCGCCGGTCACGACAGCGATCGTCAGACACAGCGTCAGCGGCGAGATTCGACCGGTGGCGTCGTAGATCTGGATCGGGCGCAGAACGTCCATCGCGCCCATGGCGATGAAGTGATGTGAGCCGATCGCAAGCGCCAGTAGCCCAGCAGCGCCGGCCAAAGACCGCAGCGTCTCGCCACGCTGCGCGAGGGCGACCGCGCCGACCGACAGCGACAGTCCGAACAGAAGCGCGACGGCGACGAGGTCCCAATCCCACAGGGTCGCGAAATTGAGCGACGTCACGCCCATGAAGTGCATCGCGGCAATGCCAGCGCCGACCAATCCACCGCCGACGACCGTCGTCCAACGCGCTTCCCCGTAGGCCGCAACCGACAGACCGAGCGTAGCCATCACGGCGGCGACGATCAGCGAAGCGATCGTCAGACTGAAATCGAAATCGAAGTCGAACCCCGGCAGATAGGCCAGCATCGCGATGAAGTGGGTCGACCAGATGCCGACGCCGGTGACTACGCCGGCGGTGAGCAGCCAGGACAGGTTCGGCCGTTCGGTATCGCCGCGTGCGCGCTGATACAGATTGACGGCAGCGAGGCTGGTGAGAAAGCCGACGAGCCCGGCGACCAGAAGCAGTCGCCAGTCATGCTGTGTTTCGAGACAATTCCATACTCTGAGCATATCAATTCCGCCACCTTCCACCAACCGAGCTACCGTCGATGGACTACGCATCACTTAACGCACCCCGGCACCATTGCGAGTCGTCATGCATAGCGTTACCACGTCGTGAAGCGGAACCCGAAACACGCCCATATAACTTACGAAATCTGGAATATAGCTACCGCCGAGAGGCCTTAGAACTCGCGCGCAATCTTCGCGAGCATCGCCAATAGCGCAACGCGATTGTCCTCGCCGAGCAGTTCACTAAGTCGCGCCTCGTGGCGGGTCGCCACCAGTTTCTTGGCCCGCATCAATGTGGCGCGGCCGTGGTCGGTCAGCATCAGGATATGAGAACGGCGATCGTTCGACGATCGCGTGCGCTGGCACAGGCCACGACTTTCCAGCGCATCAAGCATCGCTACGAAGTTCGGCCGCAGGATGCCGAGAGTGGCGGCGATCTCGGTCTGATTGCGGCCCGGATTGTTGTCGAGCAGCAGCAACACCGAGAACTGCGCGGGCGTGAGCTGCACCGGCGCGACGCATTGCAGGAAGTCTTCGAACACCCGTAGCTGAGCCCGCTTCAACGCGTAGCCGAGCAACTGCGCGAGCTCACCCATCATCAACTCGCCGGCGACGGACGCAGGCTCGGCGAGCGTTTCCTTACGCGCGGCCCGGGGCGGCTTGGCGATTGGGGTGACTTTGGGAACGGTCATCGCCTTGGCTCAAGTTCTGATCGATTGCGGCAGCCCGATCCTGCACGCGGGCCTTGAGCTTATACCTAATAATTGTTATTCAACATATCAAAATGCCGGCGCAGAATTCAACTGCCTGGTGGGCGTGCGGCGGCGCTGCCGCAGTCTCGCACGTGAGGGGGAGCGTCCGTTTGAACACCACCATCTTGCTGTTCCTGCTGCAGGACGGCATCACCAACGGTGCAATCTACGCGCTGCTCGGGCTGGCGTTGGTGCTGGTGTTCGCCGTGACGCGGGTGATCCTCATTCCGCAGGGCGAATTCATCACTTTCGGCGCATTGACCTATGCGACGTTGTCCGCCGGAGGCGTTCCGGGCACCGCTCAGCTTGCGATGGTGATGGGCATTGTCGCCTTCTGCTTCGAACTGTTCAGGGTGCGAAAGTCGCTGTACGCCGGCAAGGTGATGCGGACCGCGCTGATCTATCTGGTGTTTCCGGCAGTCGTGCTCGGTCTGGCGATGGTGCTGCCCGGCACCAGGCCCGGCGTCGCCGTCAACATCGCACTGTCGCTGGCGATCGTCGCCGCGATCGGGCTGTTTCTATATCGCATCGCGTTTCAACCGCTTGCGCACACCTCGGTGCTGGTACTGCTGATCGCCTCCGTCGGCACCCATCTCGCCTTGCAGGGCTTCGGACTGGTGTTTTTCGGCGCTGAGGGCCTTCGCGGTCCGCCACTGTCCGACGCTGCCGTCACGATCGGGCCGTTGCGCTTCACTGGCCAGAGCATCGCGGTCTACGCCATCACCATCGCGCTGATGGCGGCGCTGTGGCTGTTCTTCGGCTACACCCGCACCGGCAAGGCGCTGCGTGCCACCGCGGTCAACCGACTCGGTGCCCGCCTCGTCGGCATTCGCACCTCGCTGTCGGGCCAACTCGCCTTCCTGCTCGCTTCGGTGATCGGCGCGATCTCCGGCATCCTGATCGTCCCGATCACAACGCTCTATTACGACACCGGATTCCTGATCGGCCTGAAGGGCTTCGTCGCCGCGATTATCGGCGGCCTGGTCAGCTATCCGCTCACCGCGGTCGCGGCGATCGTGGTCGGCGTCGTCGAGGCTTTCTCATCGTTCTACGCCTCGAATTTCAAGGAGGTTATCGTCTTCACGCTGATCCTGCCGGTGCTGGTGCTGCGCTCGCTCGCCGCCCCCGCGGTCGAAGAAGAGAAGGATTGAGCGCGATGCCGAGGTGGCTTCCGATCGCATGGTTCGCCGCCGTAATGGCGGCGCTGCCGCTGATCCCCGGCATTCCGCCGTTCTGGATCGTGCTGCTCGACAATATCGGGCTCGCCGCTTTGGTGGCGATGGGGCTCGTGCTGCTGACCGGCGTCGGCGGCCTCACGTCTTTCGGCCAGGCCGCGTTCTGCGGCTTCGGAGCCTACACCACCGGCTATCTGACCACGGTCTACGGCGTCTCGCCCTGGCTGACACTGCCGCTCTCGCTCCTCGTCGCCGGCGCCGCCGCGGTGCTGCTCGGGCTGATGACGGTGCGACTGTCGGGGCACTATCTGCCGCTCGGCACGATCGCCTGGGGCATCTCGCTGTATTATCTGTTCAGCAAGCTGGATTTCCTCGGCCGCAACGACGGCATTTCGCGTATTCCACCGCTGTCGATCGGCACGGTGCAGATGTTCGATCCAGAGACGATCTACTTCGTGATCTGGGCGATGGTACTGATCAGCGCACTGCTGACGATGAACCTGCTCGACAGCCGCACCGGCCGCGCCATCCGCGCGCTGCGCCGCGGCCATATCGCCGCGGAGGCGTTCGGCGTGCAGACCGCGCGGGCGAAGCTGTTGGTCTTCATCTACGCCGCGGTGCTGGCCGGCCTGTCCGGCTGGCTGTATGCGCACTTCCAGCGCAGCGTCAATCCGACGCCGTTCGGGCCGCAGGCCGGCATCGAGTATCTTTTCATCGCCGTGGTCGGCGGCGCCGGCTACGTATGGGGCGGCGTGTTGGGCGCCGCAATCGTCATTGTCCTGAAGGAAGTGCTGCAAGGCTATCTGCCGATGGTGTTCGGCGGCCAGGGCCAGCTCGAGATCATCGTTTTCGGCATTCTTCTGGTGGTGCTCCTGCAGCTCGCGCCGGGCGGCGTCTGGCCGTGGCTGAGCAACCTCATTCCGCTCAAGATCCGTCGGCCGCGCATCGATCCGGCTGCCACGCTGGCGCCGCGCGAGCGGACGCTCGCGGAAACCGGCACGCTGCTGAGGGTCGAACGCGCGCGAAAACAGTTCGGCGGCGTGATCGCTGTCAACGACGTCTCGTTCGACGTCCACGCCCGTGAAATCGTCGCGTTGATCGGGCCGAACGGCGCCGGCAAGTCGACAACCTTCAATCTGATCACCGGCATCCTGACCACGACCGGCGGCACGATCGAACTGCACGGCAGGCCGATCGACAATACCCCGCCGCAGCAAGTGGTGAAGCTCGGCATCGCCCGCACTTTCCAGCATGTCAAGCTGGTGCCGGACATGACCGTGCTCGAGAACGTCGCGATCGGTGCGCATCTTCGCGGCCATTCCGGCGCGCTGAGCAGTATGCTGCGGTTCGACCGCGCCGACGAGGCCAGGCTGCTCGCCGAAGCGACCCGCCAGATCAAGCGGGTCGGCCTCGCCGCTGAAATCGATCAGCTTGCGGGCTCGCTGTCGCTGGGCCAGCAGCGCATCGTCGAGATCGCCCGCGCGCTCTGCGCCGATCCGGTGCTGCTGCTGCTCGACGAGCCGGCCGCCGGGCTGCGCCACATGGAGAAGCAGCGCCTCGCCGCGCTGCTGCGGCAGCTTCGCGACGGCGGCATGTCGGTGCTGCTGGTCGAGCACGACATGGGCTTCGTGATGGATCTGGCCGACCGCATCGTCGTGCTCGATTTCGGCACGCGGATCGCGGAAGGCACGCCCGCTGCGATCAGGACCAATCCCGAAGTGATCAAGGCCTATCTCGGAGCCCTGGCATGACCGCGCTGCTCCAAGTGTCCGGCGTCTCGGTGTCCTACGACAAGGTCGAAGCAGTCCGTTCGGTCGACCTCGAGGTGCGTCCGCGCGAGATCGTCACCGTGGTCGGCGCCAACGGCGCCGGCAAGACGACGCTGCTCAGCGCCGTGATGGGCGTGTTTCCGCTGAAGGGCAGCGTCACCTTCGACGGCCAGAACATCGCCCGCCTCGACATCGAGGACCGCGTTGCAGCCGGCCTGTCGCTGGTGCCCGAGCATCGCGAGCTGTTCGCCACCATGACGGTCGAGGACAATCTCGAACTCGGCGCGTTCCGAATCGCGAAAGCCATCGCGGCAGTCTCGCAGGAACGGGTCTACTCGCTGTTTCCGCGGCTGAAGGAACGCCGCAAGCAGCTCGCCGGCACGCTGAGCGGCGGCGAGCAGCAGATGCTGGCGATGGGTCGCGCACTGATGGGCGCTCCGAAGCTGTTGATGCTCGACGAGCCGAGCCTCGGCCTCGCCCCGATCATCGTCGCCGACATCTTCCGCATCATCGGCGAACTGCGCGAGGCCGGCGTCTCGGTGCTACTGGTCGAGCAGAACGCCAAGGCGGCACTGCAGATCGCCGACCGCGCCTACGTCATGGAGCTCGGCGAATTCGTGCTCAACGGCCCCGCTTCCGATGTCGCGGCCAACGAGCAGGTGGTGGCGAGCTATCTCGGATTCTCGCCCCCGGCGTAGCGCGGTCGAGCCGGCCCTCCCGTCCATCCGCGCACAACTGCGGATATGACAATGGCCGGGTTTCCCCGGCCATTGCATCGTTCGTCGGTGATCCGGCGCTTACTTCACGATCACATACTTGCCGTTCTTCACCGTCAGCAGGATGCGCGAACGGTCGTCGAGGCCGTAGCGATCGGTTTCGGTGAAATTGTACACGCCCTGGCTCGCCGCGATGTCCTTCTCAGTGAGAAACGCTTCACGGAGCGCGTCGCGGAATTCCTGCGTGCCGGGCTTGGCCTTCTTCAGCGCAACCGGGACCACGCGCTCCAGCACCTTGAAGGCGTCGTAGGAGTGGCCCGCGAACTGGCTGCGGCTGCTCGGGCCGTACTTTTCCTCATAGACCTTCACCAGCGCCATGCCGGACTTCTTCGTCAGCGCGGTGTCGTCCTGTCCTTCGGGATCCATCACCGGACCGGACGCCATCAGCACGCCCTCCGCGGACTTGCCGGCGATCCGGATGAAATCCATCGAAGCGGCGCCGTGGGTCTGATAGATCAGCCCGTTATAACCTCGCTCACGCAGCGTGGTCTGCGGCAGCGCTGCGGCGGTGCCGGACGCGCCGACCAGGATCGCGTCGGGATTGGCGGCAACGAGCTTCAGCGCCTGGCCCGCGACCGACGTGTCGGGCCGCGCGAAGCGCTCCTCGCCGACGATCTTGAGGCCCATCGCCTCGCCCTGCTTCTTGAGATCGTTGAACCAAAGGTCGCCGTAGCTATCCGAATAGCCGATGTAGCCAACGGTCTTCACGTTGTTCTTCTTCATGTGCTCATAGAGCACCTTGCCCATAATCGGGATCGGCTGCGGCATCACCACCGACCACTTGGCGCGTTCCGGCGTGATCGGCAGCGGCGCGAGCGCGATATGCGGAATCTGCGCCTCGTTGGCGACGTTCGAGATCGCCACCGACGGCGGCGTGACCGACGAGCCCATGATCACGTCGGCCTTCGATTCCGTGACGAAACGTCGCGCATTGGTGGTCGCGGCGGTCGGGTCGCCGCCATCGTCGAGCACGATGATCTTGATCGGATGACCGCTGATTTCCTTCACCACGAATTCCAGCGCATTGCGCTCCGGAATGCCGAGCGCGGCGGCAGGACCCGTGGTGGTGACGCTGATGCCCACCGTGATTTCATTGGTTTCTGCGAGCGCGGCGCCGGACAGCGCCGGCAGTGCGATCGCCACGGCGAACGCCGCGACGGACAGCTTGAACTTGGTCATGTGCTCCTCCTCCCTCTTGTTGTTGTGGTCGACCGTTCGGCCTGATCTTGTCTCGTCTTCCTTACGGCATCCAAGCCGGCAAGTCAGCCCCGCATGAATTTCTCGATGATATTCGCCGGCACCGCCACGGATTTCAGCTTGTTCGGATCGCCGGGATCACGGCCGACCAACACCCGCGTTTCGAACGCCTCGATCGCCAGATCGTCGCCCTTGGTGACCTTGTGAATGACCTCGAAGCTCGAGCGGTTGAACTTCTCGATCCGGCTCTCGATCGTGATCCAGTCGCCGTGAGTCGAAGGAATGTAGAACTTGGCGCGGGTGTCGACGATCGGGATGCCGACCAGGCCGTAGACGCGGACGAGGTCCTGCTTCGAGCAGCCCGCCACTTCGAACAGCACCGAGGTCGAGTCGTCGAACATCGCGAAGTAGCGCGGGTAGTAAACGATGTTGGCCGGGTCGCAATCGCCCCACTGGATCTGCACGTCGCGGCGGTTGGTGAACATCGTTGTCGGCACCCGGCTCAATATCCGTACGCAAACTTTAAGTTCGTCATTCCGGAACGCGCCTCTTGGCGCGGACCCGGGCTCCATAACCCCGGTCTGTGAGTATGAATTCCGGATTCGCCGCTGCGCGGCGCCCCGGAACAACGGGGCTCATTCAGCATCCTCATCCAGCGCAATCACATGCGCCGGCGGCGGCACGGCGTAGAGGTCGCCGATCAGCGCGGCGCGTTGCTCCAGCACCGCGCGCTGATTGACCGACCCCTTGTCGGTCACTTCGCCCGTGTCGATCGACAGCGGCTCGCCGAGCAGGATGGCGCGGGTGATCCGGTTCGACGAGCCTGTCGCCTGCGTCAGCAGTCTGGCGAAGCGTTCGCGGAACGCCTCGCGGATCAGCTCGTCTTTAGCCATGCCGGCGAGATCGTCGAGCGGCAGAGTGGGATTGATCAGCTTGCAGCCATCGACATCGAGCACCACCAGCGCACTCACCTCGTCGCGATCGAGGCCGGCAATCACCACATCGCGCGCCAGCGGCGCGCAGGCGGCAATGAACTTCGCGCGCAGCGGCCCGACGCTGACCCAGGTGCCCGAGGCGAGTTTGAAGTCCTCGGAAATGCGCCCGTCGAAATCGAAACCCGCGGCGAGATCGTCCGGATCGACCGGCTTCAGCGCGTCGTTGAGCTTGTAGAACCCTTCCTCGTCGAACGCCTTGGCGGTGAGGTCCGGCGCGCGCCAATAGCCCGGCGTGATGTTCGGCCCCCTCGCCCGCACTTCGAGCTTGCCGTTGTTCGGTACCAGCTTGGCTTCATTGCCCGGCACCGGCAGGCCGACATGGCCGGAGCGGCTGGTCTGCGGCGTCACCGACATGAAGAACGGCGCAGTCTCGGTGGCGCCGAGCCCGGTGAGCATCGGCACCCGCGCGCCGGTCTCTCGCGCCCCCACCTCGTCGAGCCCTTCCCAGACATGGGCGGCGAGACTGGCGCCTGAAAAGAACATCGCGTGCAGCCGGCTGAAGAACATCTTTCGAAGCTCTGCGTCTTCGCGCAGCACCGGCAGCAGGGACTCGTAGCCCTTGGGGACGTTGAAATACACCGTCGGCGCGATCTCGCGCAGATTGCGGATCGTGGCCGCGATGCCGGCCGGCGTCGGCTTGCCGTCATCGATATACATCGAGCCGCCATTGAACAGCGTCAGCCCGATATTGTGGTTGCCGCCGAACGTGTGATTCCACGGCAGCCAGTCGACGATCACCGGCGGCTCGTCCTTGAGGAACGCCATCGCCTCGCGGATCATCACCTGATTGGCGCAGATCATCCGCTGGGTGTTGATCACCGCCTTCGGATTTCCGGTCGAGCCGGACGTCAGCAAGAACTTGGCGATGGTGTCGTGGCCGATCGCGTCATGCGCGACCGCCAGGCCCGGATGGTGAGGCGTGTTCATGAGTTCGTCGAGCGAGGTGACGCGACGGCCTGTGACCTCGCCGCGCGTCGCCGCGAGTTCGAATTTGCTCGGCACTGTGGCGAGGATCGCCGGCGCGAATGGGGTGATGTCATCGGCGAAGATCAGTCCGGGCGTCAGCAATCCGACGATGGAGCGCAACTTGCCGAAATCCTTCGACACCAACGAATAAGGCGGCGACACCGGGCACATCGCAACGCCAGCATACAGCGCGCCGAACATGATCTGGGCGTGGTCGATCGAATTGCCGGACAGGATCATCACCGGCCGCTCGGCCGACAGTCCACGCGCCAGCAGCGCCGAGGCGATCTTCTGCGCGGCGCTCAGCATCTCCGCATAGGTGATCCCGCGCCAGCCGCCATTGCCGTCACGCTCGGCCATGAACACGCGTTCGGGGGCCTGCTCTGCCCAATGATGCAGCCGATCGGTGATCCGCACCGGATAGTCAGCGAGCGACGTGGTGGAGCGGACGTAGATGGTGCCGTCAGGGCGGCGCTCAGTGGCGATCCCGATCTCGCCGAACGAGACGTCGCGTAGCGGATGAGTCTCGGCGCGCCTCACGGCATCGCCGGCGAATGCAGTCGGGTTTGCCATGGCATCCATCTCAAGTCGGTTTGACCTTTGCGGTCTTGTGATCGAGAAATGCACGAATCCGATTCTTGGCTTCCTGGTCGCTCTGCGCCACCGTCGCCATCAGCGATTCCATCAGCAGGCCCGTCTGCGGATTGGCTTCGGCGATCATCGGCAGCGCCTGCAGCACCGCGAAATTGGTCAGCGGCGCATTCTGGGCGACCCGGTTGCCGATCTCGAGCGCTTTGTCGTAGGCCGAACCGCTTTCGGTGAGATATTGCGAAAAGCCGTGGGCGACGCCTTCCTCTGCGGAATACACCCGCCCGGTCAGCATCATGTCCGCCATGCGCGCGACGCCGATCAGCCGCGGCAGCCGCACCGAGCCGCCACCGCCGACGAAGATGCCGCGGCTGCCTTCGGGCAGCGCGTAGTAGGCGGCCGGCTCGGCAACGCGGATATGCGCGGCGCAGGCGAGTTCGAGCCCGCCGCCGATCACCGCGCCCTTCAACGCCGCGATCACTGGAACGCGACAATACTGGATGCGGTCGAACACCCGGTGCCAGGTCTGCGAATGCACCAGCCCTTCGGTAGCGTCGCGCTCGCGCAGCTCGGAGAGATCAAGCCCGGCGGAGAAGTGATCGCCGACGCCGTGGATCACCACGGCGCGAATCTCATCGGGAAGATCGGTGAAACAGTCCTTCAGCGCGGCCATCAGGCCGTCATTGAGCGCGTTGCGTTTCTTGGGGCGATTGAGGCCGATGGTCAGCACCGGGCCGACGGTTTCGACGACCAGCGTCGAGGGATCCGCGATGGTCGCGGCCGAGGCGTTTCCTGTGAGCACTTATTACGTCCTGTGCAGAATAGTTATAGACTATAATGAATGCGGCGGGAGTCAATGTGGTCCGGGACCGCCGTCGATGAAACGTGCAACGAGAACTGCGCATCATCCCCCTCCCCTGGAGGGGGAGGGTCGGCGAACGTAGTTCGCCAGGGTGGGGTGAGGCCGCTGGCACGGCCCTTCCCTTCTCCTCTCGTGGGAGAAGGTGGCGCGGACGCAGTCAGCGCCGGATGAGGGGCGCCGCAAACGCCGTACCCGCGGCCCCCTCACCCGGCTCGCTTCGCTCGCCGCCCTCTCCCACGAGGGGAGAGGGTTAGTCGTTGCTGCGCGGAGACGCTGCCACCCCACCCCGCTCGCTGCGCGAGCAACCCTCCCCCTCCAGACGATCGGCCAGCTTGTCGAGGTCGGAGGCCATGGGGGCGTCCGTGGTTGGCTTGCTGGTCACAGACTTGCTGGTCACAGAGGAGACGTCATTCCGGGGGGCGCCGTCAGGCGCGAAACAGGATGCTCAAGATACTCTGAAGCTCTGGATTCCGGGTTCGCGAGCGGCGCTCGCGCCCCGGAATGACGACAGAGCGGCGCGCTACAGCCCGGCGTCGTACTTCTTCAGCGCGGCCTTGAGTTCGCCGTCGATCGCAGCCGCGTCGCCGCCGGCCTTCTTCACTGCTTCGGCCCAGGACTGGTTCAGCGGCTGCGTCGCCTTCTTCCATTCGGCGAGTTGCTCTGGCGTCAGTGGATAGACCTCGTGACCTTCCAGCGCCTTCATCTTGGTGCGGCCGTTGGCCTCGAATTCGGTCCACGGATCGGTGACCTTGGATGCCCATTCCGGCGTGCAATGGTCGTCGATGATCTTCTTCTGCCCTGGCGACAGCGCGTTATAGGCCTTCAGCCCGATATTGTAGGTGAATACCGTCGAATACAGCGGCACGTCCATGTGATACTTGACCACCTTGTCGATGCCGAACAGGAACACCGAGCCCCAGGGAAACGTGATCTCGTCGGCCACGCCGCGCTCGAGCGCATCACGCGCTTCCGGCGCGGAGGCCTGGACGTTGGTGCCACCGAACAGCTTCACCATCTCGCCGATGGTCGACTGCGCCGGGCGCACCTTGAGCCCTTTCATGTCGGCCGGCATCACGACTTTCTTCTTGCCGTGTAGCGCGCCCGGATCGTGGATGAAGGCGAAACACAGCTTGGTGTCCTTCATCTCCGTGGCTGCGTATTTCTGGTACCATTCGTTGAGCGCCAGCGTCCCCTTCTTGCCGTCCTTGAAAACGAACGGAAGCTGTCCCGCGGATACGATCGGGAATCGGCCGGGCTGATAGCCGGGATTGACGTAGGTGACGTCGGCGATGCCGTCGCGCGCCATGTCGTAATGGTCGAACGCCTTGCCGAGTTGCTCCGACGGGAACACCGCCATTTTGATCGAGCCGCCCGACGCCTTCTCGATGTCCTCGGCCCAGGCCTTGGTCGCCAGAACAAGTGGATGCGCCGGCGGCACCCATAGCGAAACCTTCCAGTTGACGGTCTTGTCCTGCGCCGGAGCTCCCTGCGCCAGGCCGGGCGTCACGGCGGCTGTGAGCAGCAGCGCGAGCAGCGTTTTCCTCATTGAGGTTACTCCCGTGAGAGGTTTACCTCCCGTGGTCGGCTCTGTAATGGCCGTTTCCTTGCATTGTCATCGGTTACACCTCCCAATGCAAGTGACCGGCTTGTAATAGCTGGTAGACGCCGGACGACAACTGGACGCCGGCCCAACCGTCCCGTAACGAGGCGACAAATCAACCTGTGGGGGAGCGCGCATGCGCACGCAAGTCGGCATCATCGGCGCCGGGCCGTCGGGTCTGCTGCTCGGCCAGTTGCTGCACACATACGGGATCGAGGCCGTCATTCTCGAGCGCAAGAACCCCGACTACGTGCTTTCACGCATCCGCGCCGGCGTGCTTGAACAGGGGATGGTCGATCTACTCGACGAGGCCGGGGTCGGCCGGCGCCTGCATCAGGAAGCGTTGGTGCACGATGGCTTCGAGATCGCGTTTTCCGGCCGGCGACACCGCATCGACCTCAAGCACTCCACCGGCGGCAGAACCGTCACCGTGTACGGCCAGACCGAGGTGACGCGCGATCTGATGGAGGCCCGGAAAGCCGCCGGCCTGACTACGATTTACGAAGCGGCCGATATCACCCTTCACGATTTCGACGGCGAACGCCCCAGGGTGCGTTACTTCAAGGACGGCGTCAGTCAGGAGCTCGCCTGCGATTTCATCACCGGCTGCGACGGCTTCCACGGAGTCGCGCGGCAGAGCGCGCCGGCCAACGCGTTACAGACCTACGAGCGGGTCTATCCGTTCGGCTGGCTCGGGGTGTTGTCCGACACGCCGCCGGTGTCGCCGGAACTGATCTACGTCAACCACGACCGCGGGTTTGCGCTGTGCTCGATGCGCTCGGCACATCGCAGCCGCTATTACGTGCAGTGTCCGCTGTCCGACGATGTCGGTGAATGGAGCGACGATCGGTTCTGGGACGAACTGAAACAAAGGCTCGGCCCGGAAACCGCCGGCCATCTCGTCACCGGCGCGTCGATCGAGAAGAGCATCGCTCCACTGCGTTCCTTCGTTGCCGAGCCGATGCGGTTCGGCCGGCTGTTCCTCGCCGGCGACGCCGCCCACATCGTGCCGCCGACCGGTGCCAAGGGCCTCAACCTCGCAGCCAGCGACGTGTACTATCTTTCGCGCGCGCTGCGCGAGTTCTATGATGAGGGGTCGAAAAGCGGGATCGATGCTTATTCCGCCAACGCGCTTCGCCGGGTGTGGAAGGCCGAACGTTTCTCGTGGTGGATGACGTCGATTCTTCATCGCTTCCCCGACAGCGACGCCTTCACCCAACGCATCCAGACCGCCGAACTCGACTATCTGGTCAGTTCGAAAGCCGCGACGACCTCGCTCGCGGAAAACTACGTCGGGCTGCCTTACTAACTGGGTACCATGCAGGCCACCCCTCATGCACGTCATTCCGGGCGCGAGCGAAAGCTCGCGGACCCGGAATGACGTGACGATTGTTGTGCGATCGCGGGCCGTTTCAAACGCCCTTTCAAAGCGCGCTTCAAACTTTGTCGGCGTTGCCCCGAGGTCATGAGTGCGGTCAAATGCCGGGCACGTTCCCGACGAAAGCAACCGCATGACCGACACCACATCCATCGCCGAAGGCATTCCCGCCGGCTTCGTGCGGCATACCCGTGCCAGCCCACTCACCGCGCCATGGGAGCCGCTCTATGCGAGGATCACTGACGACGCGGTGATCATCGGCCTTCGGATCGCCGCGCCACACACCAATTCGCGCGGCCTCGCCCATGGCGGCCTGATCACCGCGCTCGCCGACAATGCGATGGGACTAAGCTGCGGTCTCAAGCTCGGGGGCGGCGCGCGGCTCTTGACCGCCGGGCTGTCGATCGACTTCATCGGGCCGGCCAAGGTCGGACAATGGCTGCAGATCGAGCCCGAGGTGATCAAGCTCGGCGGGACGCTCTGCGTCGCCCAATGCTTCATCACCGTCGATGGCGAGCGCTGCGCCCGGGCCAACGGCACATTCAGCGTGGTGAAGCCGAAGGGGTGAATGGCTCCCTCGCGACCCAATCGGAATCAAATGTCGTTCGTCATTCCGGGGCGCGAGCTGAGCTCGCGCCTCGGAATGACGGCTTCCTCTCATCCCAGAATCGGCAACTCAATCACGTCGTAGCCGTGGCGGATGGTGCGGTTCAAAACGGGATCTTCGATCTCAAACTCGAACCGCGTCGCCGGGCGGATGCCGCCCATGGCGGCGAAGGTGCCGCCGAACATCGCGCAGCCATCGGGCAATCCGCCGCCGCCGAAGCCGCGCGCGATCAGCTCGCGCGCCGGCAACATGCCGTCGAGCCTGCCTTCCTGATACGGAACGCGTTCATCGCCGATCGTCGCGAACGAGCGCAGCACGATCTGGTCCCAGTGATCGGCCACTTCAGCGAAGTCCCACAGCTCCGGCGCGATCGGCTTGTCGCACATTTGTTTCGACACCGTGACGCCGTAGGCCTCGACCTTGCGATCGGTGTGATCGGAACCGACGCCGACCAGGATGCGGCCTTGCGTGCCGATCAGCACGAACTCGACCTCACCTGAGGACTCGACCCCCGACACCTCGATGCTGGGCGCGGTGGTCAGCCGCGCCGCGGCGACGCGATAGTAGATCGGCGTCGACGCCGGGCGCGCGATGCCGAGTTCTTCCAGCTCGGCGATGTGCTTGTCGCGCGCCACCGGATCGCGACCGGTCCAACCGGCGATCACCGCCTGCCGGATCGGCAGCGTGAGTTGGCTGCGCTGCCGGACGGCGTCGAGCGTGAAGGTCAGATCAACCACGGACCACCATTTCCAGTCCGGCTGCGATTTCGAAGATCTCACGATCGGCGCCATTGACGCCGGCGAGCATCAGCCCGACCGGCGCCTCGCCGTCACGATGGCACGGCAAGGAGATCGCGCAGCCGTCGATCATATTGATCAGCGTACAATTGCGCAGCGCCAGAAGATTGGCCTTGGTGAACGCCTTGTCGTCGGCGAGATCTGCGATCTTCGGCGGGGTGTTGGCGGTGGTCGGCATCACCAGGGCGTCATAGGGCGCAAGCCGGGCGCACGCGCGCGCGATCAGCGATTTGCGCGCGGTGATCAAATCGACATAGTCTGCCGCGCTCTGCGTTTCGCCGCGCAGAATGCGTTCGCGCACCCGCGGATCGTACACGTCGCCCTGCGCGACGATCAGATAGCGATGCCAGGCATAGCTCTCCGCCGCCGCAAAGCCGCCCTTCGCCATCATCGGCGCGACATCGAGGAATTCCGGCAGCTCGATCTTCTCGATGATCGCGCCGTGGCCGCTGAGCGTCTTCAGCGCGCGTTCGAACGCGACGCTCACCGCGTCGTCGAGTTCGTCGAGCGCCACCGTCGTCGGCACCGCGAGCCGCAGCCCCTTCAACGACCGCGGCGCGAGCGGCACGATCGGCGCGTCGGCCAGCACCGCGTCGAGCACAGCGCAACAATCGACGCTGCGCGCCAGCGGCCCGATCGAATCGAGCGAGAATGACAGCGGCACCGCGCCGTCGCGCGGCACGCGATGTTGCGACGGCTTGTAGCCGACGATGCCGTTGAACGCCGCCGGGATCCGGCACGAGCCGCCGGTGTCGGTGCCAAGTCCGGCATGGGCCATGCCGTCTGCGACCGACACCGCCGCGCCCGACGACGAGCCGCCGGGGACGTGGCCGGCATCGCGATTGAACGCCGCTTTCGGGGTGCCGTAATGCGGATTGATGCCGATGCCGGAATAGGCGAACTCGGTCATATTGGTGCGGCCGATCACCACGAAGCCGGCGCGGCGCAGCCGCGCCACTGCGGGCGCATCGGCCTCCGCCGGCGGATTGTCGTCGAGCGCGCGTGAGCCGGCGCGGGTGACCTGGCCCTTGATGTCGAACAGATCCTTGATCGAAATCGGAATGCCGGCGAATGGCGACGGCGCGGCCTTGATCTCGCGGAGCTTGTCCATCGCCTCGGCCGCCTTGATCGCAGCCTCGCGATCGACGTGGATGAAGGTGCGCGCGCCCTCGCCGGCTGGATCGGCGATCCGCGCCAGACAATCGTCGACCAGCTTGCGCGCGGTCGTGCGGCCGGCGTCGAGGTCAGCCGCGAGCGAGGCGAGCGTGGGATGTTTCGTCATGGCATCTGTTCCACTGGAGGGCCGATCGATCACGCCGGTCATGGCGCGCCGCAATCGCCGGACTGAGAGTTGACTTCCGTATTCTGTAGCGCGGAGCTCGACGTTTTGCCATGCGCAAGAAGCGCTGCGATCGCATCGGCCCCGCCGCCGGTCGCATTCTGCCCCACAAATTCGGCGCGCCGATATTGGGACCTTCGTCGTGGATAGCGGCGGCCTGGGTCGCGCCCCAACAGCCGCCGCCTGCTCCCCGGCGCCCGGCGCAATGATCAGGACAGGACACATAGGTCACTGATTGTTCGCGCGCCGGAATACGATTTACGCAAGCGGGCACGCGCCCGGCGCGTGTTGACGCTGACCGGTCAATGTCGCATCAAGACCGGAACAATGGGCCCACAAGCCAGGCAATCAGGGAGAAAACAACGACCATGGCAGAACCCGCACGCGCACGCCCCAAAATCACTCCGGAAACCCAGCACTATTGGGACGGCGCCAAGCAGGGCGAACTGCGGTTGCAACGCTGCGACTCCTGCTCGCATGCGTATTTCCCACCGAGGCCGTTCTGTCCCAAATGCGGCTCGCGCGGCGTCACGGTTTTCAAGGCCTCCGGCAGGGGCACGCTGTATAGCTACGTCATCAATCACCGCCCGTTGGCGGCCGGCTTCACCGCGCCTCACGCGATTGCCGTGGTGGAGCTCGAAGAAGGCCCGCGGATGATGAGCAACATCATCGATTGTCCGCAGACGCCCGAATCGCTCGAGCTCGACATGAAGCTCGAAGTCGCGTTCGAGAAGCTCGACGACACCATCACCCTTCCCCAGTTCCGTCCGGCGAAGGGTTGAGCACCATGCGTCGCAATCAAGTTGCTATCGTCGGCGCCGCCGAGACCACCAAGCTCGGCGTCATTCCGGACATGTCGCAGATCCAACTCCACGCCGACGCCGCACTCAACGCGATGGCCGATTGCGGGCTGAAGCCGTCCGATATCGACGGCGTCGCCACGGCGGTCGAGACGCCGCAGCAGATCGCGCATTATCTCGGCATCACGCCAACCTGGGTCGACGGCACGTCCGTCGGCGGCTGCTCGTTCATGCTGCACGTCCGCCACGCGGCCGCGGCGATCGAGGCCGGGCTTTGCAAGACCGTGCTGATCACCCACGCCGAGAGCGGCAAATCGATGATCGGCAAATTGCCGCGCTCGATTCCCGCCGACAGCCTGCAGGGCCAGTTCGAGGCGCCCTACGGCATCTACGGCCCGCCGAGCCAGTTTCCGATTCCGGTGCTGCGCTTCATGAAGACCCACGGCATCACCCATGAGCAGATCGCGTCGGTCGCCGTGGTTCAGCGCGAATGGGCGGCGAAGAACCCGCGCGCGATGATGAAGGAGCCGATCACGGTCGCGGACGTCCTCAACTCGCGAATGATCGCCTATCCGTTCCGCCTGCTGCAATGCTGCCTCGTCACCGATGGCGGCGGCGCGCTGATCATGACCTCGGCAGATCGCGCCAAGGACTTTCCGAACAAGCCGGTCTATGTGCTGGGCACCGGAGAGAGCGTCGAGACACCGATGGTCAGCCAGATGGAGAGCTTCAACTCGTCGCGCGCCTTCAAGGTCGCGGGTTCGACCGCGTTCCGCGAGGCCGGCATCACCCACAGCGACGTCGATCATCTGATGATCTACGACGCGTTTGCGCATCTGCCGCTGTTCGGCCTCGGCGACCTCGGCTTCATGCCCTATGAGGACACCGGCCCGTTCATCGCCGAAGGCAACACCCGCCCCGGCGGCAAGCTGCCGCTCAACACCAATGGCGGCGGCCTCAGCTACATGCATTCCGGGATGTACGGCATGTATGCGCTGCAGGAGAGCGTTCGCCAGATGCGTGGCATCGCGCCGGCGCAGGTCGAAGGCGCCAAGATCTCGGTCTGCCACGGCGTCGGCGGCATGTTCGCAGCATCCGGCACGATCATTTTCACGAACGAGAAGTAGTTAGTCGTCATTCCGGGGCGCGAGCGTAGCTCGCGAACCCGGAATCTCTCTTCGCCACACTTCGGGATTCCGGGTTCGCGCTGTGCGCCCCGGAATGACCGGCAGATACAACGAACAACAAAAAGGAAACCACATGGCCAAGGCACTCGACGGCAAAGTCATCATCGTCACCGGCGCGGGGCGCGGCATCGGCCGCGAGATCGCGCTGCTCGCTGCGCGCGAAGGCGCCAAGGTGGTGGTCAACGATCCCGGCGGCGCCGCCGACGGCTCGGGCACCGACGCCTCGCCGGCCGAGCAGGTGGTCGAGGAGATCAAGAAGGAAGGCGGCACCGCGGTCGCGAATTTCGAGACCGTCGCCGAGGCGGTCCCCGCCAGCAAGATCGTCAAACAGGCAGTTGATACTTACGGCAAGCTCGACGGCGTCGTGAACAATGCCGGCATCCTGCGCGACGCCATCTTCCACCGCATGAGCATCGATGCCTTCGAGCAGGTCATCAAGGTGCATCTGATGGGCTCGTTCTATGTGTCGCACGCCGCAGCAAGGCTGTACCGCGAGCAGGAAAGCGGTTCCTTCGTCCACTTCACCTCGACCTCGGGGCTGATCGGCAATTTCGGCCAGGCCAACTACGCCGCCGCCAAGCTCGGCATCGTCGGCCTGTCGAAGTCGATCGCGCTCGACATGCAGCGTTTCAACGTCCGCTCCAACTGCGTCTCTCCGTTCGCCTGGTCGCGGCTGATCGGCACGATCCCGACCGAGACCGAGGAAGAAAAGGCCCGCGTCGCGCGGATGCAGCAGATGGGTCCGGAGAAGATTGCGCCGTTGTCGGTTTTCCTGCTCGGCGACGCCGCCAAGGACGTCACCGGCCAGATCTTCGCGGTGCGGATGAACGAGATCTTCCTGATGGGCCAGTCGCGCCCGATCCGCTCGGTGCATCGCGACGGCGGCTGGACCTGCGAAACGCTGGCCGAGCACGGCATGCCGGCGCTGAAGGGTTCGTTCTACAAGCTCGACCGCTCCGCCGACATCTTCAACTGGGACGCGATCTGAGACGCGTCTGCTCGACCCTCACGCGACGAATACGACCCGCGACTGCATCATTGCGAGCGAAACGAAGCAATCCAGGGATGCCGAATCCCGCACTCTGGATTGCTTCGTCGCTTCAGTCGCCGCAATGACCAACTCTCGGGTCGAGGCCGACCTTGCTTACTTCACCGCGAACTCGATCCGGCGGTTCTTCGCGCGCGCCTCGGCGGTGTCGTTGGGGCCGAGCGGCTTGGCGGAGCCGTAGCCGACCGCAATCAGCTTCGCCGAGCCGATGCCGGCCTTGGTCAGACTGTCGGCGACCGCTTCGGCGCGACGCTTCGACAGGGCTTCGTTGGCCGCCTTCTTGCCGTTGGCGTCGGTGTGACCGGCCACCTCGATCTGCGCCGCCGGGCAATGCGAGATCACCGCGGCGAGCTGCTTCAGCACCGGCAACGAGGCCTGCTCGATCTCGGCGCTGCCGCGCTCGAAATTGATCTTCTGCGCAGCGACCAGCGTCGATAGCTTGCTCTGGCAGGCTTCCACGGACGCGATCGACGCGGCGCCGGCGGCATCGGCGGTCCTGGTCGCCACCGGCGGCGGAATTGACGCGGACGGCGCGGCTGCAGCATGTTTGGCGGCCTCTTCGGCTGCGGCCTTTGCGGCCGCTTCCTTCGTCGCAGCTTCCTTTGCTGCAGCGTCTGCAGCGGCCTTCGCAGCCGCTTCCTTCGCCTCTGCGTCGTCCTTTGCTTTGGCGGCAGCGTGCTTCGCAGCAGTCTCCTTGGCAGCCTTGGCAGCGGCTTCCCTGGCGGCCGCGTCCGCAGCCGCCTTCTCCACCGCGTCCCGCGCCTCGGCTTCAGCCTTGGCCTTGGCTTCGGCCTCCGCCTTGGCGGCGACTTCCGTTTGCAGCTTCGCCACCGTCTTCGCCGACAGCGCAGCGCCGGTCAGTTCCTCGACCTCGGACACCAGCCGCACGCCCGATACCTGCAGGATCTGAGCGCCAAGCTCGGCGCGCGCCTTGCCGAGGTCCTCCGGCAGCAGCACGTCGCGGCCGATGACGTCGAAATTCAGCGGGTCGGCTCCCGCCCCCTTCACCACCTCGGCAACGCGCTCGCGCAGGTCGGGCTCGATTTTCGGCATCGTGGTGATCCCGAAAACCAGCCAGATCAGGCCGGTCGCGAACAGGCCGACCCACCAGCCCTCGAACCGCGCCGGCAGCAAATGCGTCGCCAGACCGCCGGCAATGCCACCGATGATGTAGGCGGCGACCAGACCGGCGCCCGCCTCCAGCATCAGTTCCGGCTTGCCGGCGGCGAGCCGGGCCACGATGAACACCACGGCGATCGCCAGCACCACGCCGATGCGCTGCAGCCAGTAATCCGCGAGATCAGCGGCCCAGCCGAACCGATCTGCCAGAAACGGAGTCGCCACGCCGACGACCGCGGCGGCGGCCAGCCAGGGCCAATAGTGCATCACATAATAGATCATCGGAGTTCGTCCCCCACGACGGCCCGCGCGCGCCAGATCTTTGCAGATCGTTGCGCGCTGCGACGGTTGATTTCCGGCGATCAAGCTAACGCCAGCGAGGCCGTGACGACCATCTGACTTAAGTTCAGGCGCTCAGTTGCGAATGACGACAGAATGAGCAAGTCGCTGATTTGAGAGGCAGCGAGGGTCGTTCACGCACAAACTACAAGTATTGGAGTGCGGCGTCCGGCAAGGAAATACCGCGCAGCCGGACGGTCCACTGAGAAAATTATTCGCTGAAGAAGTTGGTAGCGAACGACCCCGGGGTCGCCTCACCCGCTATTCCGCAGCCCCGCCGAAATTCCGTTGATGGTCAGCTGAATCCCGCGCAGCACCTGCTCGTCGGGATCGTGGGTGCGGTGCTCGCGCAGGAGCTGCACCTGGACGTGGTTGAGCGGGTCGAGATACGGGAAGCGGTGGCGGATCGAGCGCTCCAGCAGCGGGTTGCCCTGCAACAGCCGCTCGTGGCCCATGATCGCGAGCAGGCTATCGACTGAGGCGTGCCATTCAATGCGGATGCGGCCGAATATCTTGTGCCGCAACTCCTCGTCCGGCACCAGATCGGCGTAGCGCGAGGCGATCGCGATCGAACTCTTCGACAGCACCATGTCCATGTTGGAGAGCAGCATGCGGAAGAACGGCCACTCCTGATACATCGACTGCAGGAACGCAGTGCCCTTGTCGGGATGCTCGGCGACCCAGGCCTCGACCGCGCTGCCGAAACCGTACCAGCCCGGCAGCATCAGCCGGCATTGCGCCCATGAGAACACCCAGGGGATGGCGCGCAGATCCTCGATCGCGCGGGTCTTCTTGCGCGATGCCGGGCGGCTGCCGATGTTCAGAGTCGAGATCTCGTTGATCACTGTCGACGACCAGAAGTAGTCGACGAATCCGTCGGTCTCGTAGACCAGTCCGCGATACGCCTTGAAGGCCAGCGCCGAGAGCTGCTCCATCGCTTCCAGATAGTCGTGGTGCGGCGCGCTGCGGCGCGGCTGCAGCAGGCTCGCCTCCAGCGTCGCCGCGGTGAGGATTTCCAGATTGTTGCGACCGACCTCGCGGTTGGAATATTTACTGGTGATGATCTCGCCCTGCTCGGTGATGCGAATCTGGCCATTCACCGCGCCGCCCGGCTGCGCTACGATCGCGTCGTAGCTCGGGCCGCCGCCGCGGCCGACCGAGCCGCCGCGGCCGTGGAACAGCCGCAGCCGAACGCCATGGTGCTCGAACACGTCGAGCAAGCCGATCTCGGCCTTGTAGAGCTCCCAACCGGATGTGACGAAGCCGCCGTCCTTGTTGCTGTCGGAGTAACCGAGCATCACCTCCTGCACGCCGCCGCGGCTGTCGACCAGGCGGCGATATTCCGGGATCGCCAGCAGCCGGTCCATGATCGCGGCGCAGGCCTGCAGGTCTTCGATGGTCTCGAACAGCGGCACGATGTTGATCGCGCAACGGCCCGATGGATCGATCAGCCCGACTTCCTTGAGCAGCACCGCGACCTCGAGCAGATCGGACACGCCCTTGGTCATCGAGATGATGCACTGGGGAATCGCCGCCTCGCCATAAATGGAGTGCGCCCGCGCCGCCTCGTGCAGCACCGCGAGTTCGCCGACGGTCTCCTCGCTATATTTGATGAAAATCGAGGTCAGCGGCCGGGCGCTGCGCAGTTCGCCGGTGAGCAGCGCGATGCGTTCGTCCTCATCGAGCGCCAGATAGGAGCTGGTCGGCCGCGCCGCGTCCATCAGCTCGCCCATAGTGCGCTCGTGCACCGCCGAGTTTTGCCGCATGTCGAGGCTGGCGAGATGAAAGCCGAAGCAGTCGGCGGCGCGGCGCAGCTGCCGGAGTCTGCCGCGCGCGATCACGCCGGCATTATATTTGGTCAGCGAGTAATGGATCGCATCGAGGTCGGCTTTGAACTCTTGCACGTTGGCGTAAATCTCGGCCTCGCCGACCGGAGCGCGGACGCTGTCGATCTTCAGCTTCGCCGCGGTGGCGGCGAGCCGCGCATAGATGCCTGACACCGCCAGCCGATAGGGCTCGTGGCGGCGATGCGGCGAATGATCGGGCGAACGTTCGGCCAGCAAGCGGACGTCTTCGGTGATCGGGGCGAGATGCGACGCCAGCGACAGCTCCGAGCCGAGCTCGTGCAGCTCGTCGAGATAGAACCGCAGCACGCGCGCGCTCTGCAACCGCAGCGTCCCCTGCAGCACCTCGGCTGTGACGAACGGATTGCCGTCGCGATCGCCGCCGATCCAGCTTCCCATCCGTAGGAAACTCGCCAGCTCCTCTTCCGCTTCGCCGCCCTCGCCGCCGCCGAGCTGATCCTCCAACGCGCTGTGCAGCCGCGGCACTTCGCGCAAGAAGGTGTAGTCATAGAACGACAGGCCGTTGGCGACTTCGTCGAGCACCGTCAGCTTGGTCCGGCGCAGCAGGTTGGTTTTCCACAGCGTCACCACCGCGCGACGAAGCTGCTCCTCGTTCTGCGCCCACTCGTCAGCGGTGAGCTGGAGGCGCTCGCGTTGATCCAGCAGCGCTGCGACCTCCATCTCGCGGTCCATCGTGCTCTTGCGGCGCACCTCGGTCGGATGCGCCGTCAGCACCGGGCTGACCAGCGCGGTCTTGAAGAATTCGCGCAGCTCGCGCGCGCCGATCCCTTCCTCGCGCGCATGCGCCAGGGTCTTGGCCAGCATCCCCGCGCGAGGCGCCGAGCCTGCCGTCGAGCCGGCGCGCATCTGGCGGATGTTGTTCTGATCTTCGGCGATGTTGGCGAGATGCGAAAAGTAGCTGAATGCCCGGACGATCTTCACCGTGTCCGAGGCCGACATGTCGTCGAGGATCGCTTCGAGTTCGCGTCGCGCCGGCTTGTCCTCGTCCCGGTGAAACCGGATCGAGGTCTGCCGGATGCGTTCGACCAAGTCGAACACCGCAGAGCCCTCCTGGCCGCGCACGGTATCGCCAAGTATCCGGCCCAACAGCCGTATGTCATTGCGAAGCCTGGTGTCCTCTTCGATAAAAGCGCTGTCGTCCGCCCGGTTCGGCAGAACGTCGGGGTCGGTCGGCAGGATCGTGGACGACATTGAGAGGCTCCAGAATGGCGAAAGCCATCCTGAAGTATTTTGTGCATCGCACGCAAGAGCGACAAACGCGCGGCGGCCCTATGCCGCCCGAACTTGCTCAACGACCTCCGAGAATATTTCGGACGTTGCCGTGCGGCGGCTCGCCATCGGACGCCGACGTATCCGATTTCTCTGAGTCGCGGATCGGTTCGCGACCGTCGTCGACGACCGCCATCGGCGCCGGGCGGTTCTGGGACGGCACTGGCTCAGCCGAGGCCGGCTGCGGCGCAGGGTCCGGCGCAACAGGCGCCGCCTCAAAAGGCTGCTCGAACAGCGGCGTCTGAGACACCGGCGCGGCCGGCGGCTCGGGGACAGCAGGCTCGGAAGTGACGATCGGCTCAGCCGCCGATGGTTCGTACAAAGGACGCGCGGGGCTGATCGGCTCACGCGAGCGCGCCCAGATGAACGGGACCGCAATCGCGACCAGCACGGCGATGATCAGCAGGATCAGCAGCGCGGATTGCTGCAACAACGCGACGGCCGGCACGCTGACGCCGAGAATGGCGCCGACTGCGCAGACCTTCCAGGATCGAATGAGCAGTCCGGCGGTGAAAGTACCGAGCGCGAGCAGGGTCAGCACGCTCAACGGTGAAGCAATGCCCGTGACTTGCCGCAGCACCTGCAGCGACATCAGCTCCATCGCGACCAGCACAGCGGCCCAATGGAGACCCTGCGACACCAGCAGATGCATCCGCTCCTCACGGCCCTCCACTTGCGGCCAGCGAGTGATCACGCACACCAGTCCGAACAAGGGTGTGAGCAGGATCCAATACATCTCTGTTTGGGTGAAGCTGGTATAGGCGACGCCGCCGAGCGACAGCAGCAGCATCAGAACATAGGGCCAGTCCCGCAGCAGGAATCCGCCGAAACCGGAATGCCATTTGCGCCACGGCGACGTGTCGTCATCCAGCATGGTCATGATCGTGCTCCAGGTCGGGTCCGCCTCGCATGCACGCGTCAAGGCAGCGTAGCCGCGCGCCATGCGTATTGGAAACGAACCCCGGCCGCGCCGGTTCCCGCGATCTTGCGCCGCATCATCCTGCCGGCAGCGACCGCCTGAATATTAATCGATTTTGCCGATCGTTATGACAATAATAATCCGTTTGATTGATTAATCGCGGCGGGCTGGATTGGCCGGAGAAGGAGCCAGCCGACATGACCTCTCGCACAAACGCAAAAGCGTATCAGCCCCACCCCCGCACCACACGGATCGGCGCACGCCTTGCTGCGATCGCGCCTGGCGTATTGCTGACGGCTGCGATTGCCGCCATCGCACTGGCGCTGCGCACAATCCCGGCGGCGGCCGGCGCAAGCCCGATGCTGCTCGCGATCCTGATCGGCATCGTCGCGCATAATGTCGTCGGTACGCCGCAATGGGCCGTGCCGGGCATCAAGTTCAGCCTGCGACGGGTTCTGCGCATCGCCATCATCCTGCTCGGGCTGCAACTGACGGCAGCGCAATTGATCGAGGTCGGAGGCCAAGGGCTGGCGATCATCGCCGCGACATTGCTTTCAACCTTCAGCTTCACGATCTGGCTCGGCCGCGTGCTCGGCGTCGACCGCAAGCTCGCAGAGTTGATCGCAGCCGGCACCTCGATCTGCGGCGCCTCCGCGATCATCGCAACAAATACCGTCACCAAGGCGGAGGACGAAGACGTCGCCTACGCCGTCGCCTGCGTCACCGTGTTCGGTTCGCTGGCGATGGTCGGCGCACCGCTGCTGCAGGGCGCGCTCGGCCTCGACGCCCACAGCTTCGGGCTGTGGACCGGCGCCTCGATTCACGAGATCGCGCAGGTCGTCGCCGCGAGCTTCCAGGCCGGCCCAACCGCCGGCGAATTCGGCACCATCGCGAAACTCGCACGGGTGATGATGCTGGCGCCGCTGGTGATCGGTCTCGGGATGCTGGCGCGCGCCCGCATTCGCCACCATGCCACCGCAACGGCGGCGGCGCCGCCGATGCCGTGGTTCGTGCTCGGCTTTGTGGCGATGATCGGCGTCAACCAGTTGATTGCGATTCCACAAGACGCGAAAAGCTGGATCGTCGCCGCGACCAGCTTCCTGCTGTCGATGGCGCTGGCCGCGATGGGGCTCGAAACCGATCTTCGCAAACTCGCCGCGCGCGGCCTTCGCCCTGCTCTGCTCGGCCTAACCGCGGCGCTATTCATCGCAGGGTTTTCGCTGAGCTTGATCAAACTCACAGGATGGCATGGATGACCCTGGAACAGCTCCGCATCTTCATCGCGGTCGCCGAGCAGCAGCATATGACGCGCGCCGCGAGCGGACTGAACCTCACCCAATCTGCCGCCAGCGCAGCGATCGCCGCACTGGAATCGCGCTACGATGTCAAACTGTTCAATCGCGTCGGTCGTGGCATCGCGCTGACCCAGGCAGGTCGCGAATTTCTCGACGAAGCCCGCGCCGTCGTCGCTCGCGCCAGGGCCGCGGCGAAGGCGCTCGACGATCTCGCGGGTTTGAAGCGTGGCGCGCTCAGCCTCGCCGTCAGCCAGACCATCGGAAACTACTGGTTGCCGCCGCGACTTCTCGACTTCCAGCGCACTTATCCAGGGATCGAGCTGCAGGTCTCGATCACCAATACGGAACAAGTCGCAAGAGCAGTGCGCGAAGGCCGCGCCGATCTCGGGCTGGTCGAAGGCGAGGTCGACGATTCGTCGTTGGCGAGCCGCCGCATCGACGGCGACAGCCTTGCTGTCGTGGTCGGCAAACGCCACCCTTGGGTCGGGCAGACGCGGATCTCGGCCAGCAAACTAACGACCACCGGCTGGGTGCTGCGGGAGCGCGGCTCGGGCACGCGGTCGATGTTCGAGGCTGCGCTGCACAACGCCGGCGTCGATCCATCCCATCTGGACGTCAAATTGGAACTTCCTTCCAACGAAGCGGTTCGTACCGCGATTGAGTGCTCAGACTACGCCGCAGCCATCTCAGATCTAGTCGCGGCACCGTCGCTCGCGGCGGCGACCCTGCATCGAGTCCAGTTCGATTTGCCGCGCCGTTCGTTCTTTGTGCTACGTCACAAAGAGCACAGCGACGTCCGGCCAGTGAACGCCTTACTCAAATCGTTACAAACAGAATGAACTAACAGGCGAACGCCTTGTTTGTTGATTGGGTTCCACCCTAGGTAATTATTATACAACGAATTTCGTTTGCCGGCAGCTCGGACTTGTTGTGACGCAGCTTCGCATTTGGCGTAGCATCGTCGACATTTGAGGACTTGTATTGCGAAACGGATTGAATTTATCGACGCGGCTTACGATTGCGATCGTCCCGCTCGTGGTGCTGACCGCCGCGAGCGTCGGCTATCTCGGCTATCGGAACCTCGCGACTGTTGCGATCGGGCGCACACTGGCGGCGATCGATACCACTGCGACCTCGCGGGCAATCGAGCTCGCGAGCCTGGTGAAGAACGTTCGTGCCGACGTGACGGCTTTTCGCGCTGCCATCGGCCTCGGCGAAATGACAACACTCAGTCGCAATCCTTCGCTGCAAACGACCCGCGGCTGGACGCTAGCGGAATGGCGCGCCGGGGTCGGACAACGGCTCGCTGGCGAACTCGAAGCCAAGCCCGATCTCCTCAAGTACCGCCTGATCGGATTGGCGGATGGAGGCCGCGAACTCGTTCGGGTCGAACGTCAGCGCAACGGCGCCGTTCGCGTCGTTCCGGACGAAGAATTGCAGCGCGCCAGCGAGCGCGATTTATTTGCGCAGGCGATCAACGTTGCCGAGGGAAAGAGCATCGTCTCGCCGGTCGAACTCGATCAGGATCATGGCGCGACGACAAAGCCACATGTGCCGGTGATCCGCGTCTCGGCGCCGGTGTTCGGGCCGGACGGAACGCAGTTCGGTTTGATCGTCGCCCATATCGATCTGCGCGCCGCCTTCGACCGGGTGACCGGTCTCGCGCAGCAGGGGCGGGTCGTCTACGTGATCAACAACAACGGCGACTATCTGCTCCATCCCGACAAGACGCGCGAGTTCGGCTTCGAACTGGGCAGGCCGGCCCGCATCCAGGACGACTTCCCCGCTCTCGTTGAAGCGATTGCCAAGAACCGGGAACGAACGTCGATTGTCGAGGATCGCAACGGAACGCCGTTCGGCGTGGCGCTCGAACATGCCGATGGCGTGGCACTGTCGATCGTCGAGACCATCCCACAGCGGATCATTCTCGACGCGATCATGACGGCCTGGCTGAGTTCCACCTTACTCGGCTGCGCTTTCGCGGTGCTGATCGCGATCGGGCTCGCGCTGGTCATGGCCCGCACCATGACCAGACCGCTGTCGCAGATGACCGCCGCGGTCTCGTCCTTCGCAGATGATCGGCCGATCGACCTACCGCTCGCCACCGGCGGCGAAATCGGTGTCCTGGCGCGCGCTTTTCAGAAAATGGCGCTCGATTCGCGTGACAAAACCGCGGCGATCCGCCGCGAGAAGGAGATTTTCGAGCGGATCATGAACGCGATGGCCGAGGCGGTCCTGCTGATCGACCGGAAGGGACAGGTCATCTACGAGAGTCCCGGCGCAGTGAAGCTGAGGTCGCCGACGCCCGGCCGCCCGGTGCGGCCCTGGGCAGAGGCGATCGACTCCTTCCTCGAAGACGGGGTGACGCCGCTGCCTCCGGATCGGCGCCCAGGCCAGCGCGCTTTGCAAGGCGAAACCGTCGACCAGATCGAACTGGTCCTGCACGTTCGCGACGCCGGCCGCAACGTCGAGGTCATCGGCAACGCCCAGCCTATCCGGAACGCCGCAGGCCGGATCAACGGCGCGGTCGTCGTTTACAAAGACGTCACCGAATTGAAGGAAGCCGAGCGCCGACTGCATCAGGCGCAGAAGCTGGAGGCGATCGGTCAGCTCACCGGCGGCGTCGCGCACGACTTCAACAACATGCTGACCGTCATCAGCGGGACCGCAGAGATCCTGCTTGAAGAACTCACCGACCGACCGAACCTCAGCAACATCGCCAAGATGATCGAACAAGCTGCAGAGCGTGGCGCCGACCTCACGCGGCAGTTGCTCGCCTTCGCTCGCAAACAGCCGCTGCAGCCGCGCAATGTCGACGTCAACGCGATCGTTCTCGAAACCGAGCAATTGCTGCGGGCGACCATCGGCGAACACATCCAGGTCGACGTCCGGCTGGAGCAGGACGTCGATGCGGCGCGGATCGATCCGTCGCAGCTCTCATCGGCATTGCTCAACCTCGCGGTGAATGCGCGCGACGCGATGCCGATCAGCGGCAAGCTGCTGCTCGAAACCGGCGGCGTGGTGCTCGACAACGACTACGCCCAGCAAAATCCAGACGTGCGCCCCGGGCGCTACGTGATGATCGCGGTCAGCGACACCGGCACCGGCATTCCCGCGGAGATGCGCGACAAGGTGTTCGAGCCGTTCTTCACCACGAAGAGCCTTGGTAACGGCACCGGCCTCGGACTCAGCATCGTGTACGGTTTCGTCAAGCAGTCGGGCGGCCACGTCAAAATCTACAGCGAGGAAAATCAGGGCACCACGATCAAGCTGTATCTGCCGCGCACCGACGCCGCCATCGACAGCGCGCCAATCGCAGCGCCCGTTGTGGGCGGTAGCGAGACCATCTTGCTGGTGGAGGATGACGAACTGGTCCGCCAATTCGCGATCGCCCAGCTCCAGGGCCTCGGCTATCGCACCATCGCGGTATGCGACGGTCCCTCGGCCCTGAAAGAGGTCGAGCGCGGCGCCGCGTTCGATTTGCTGTTCACCGACGTGATCATGCCCGGCGGACTGAATGGCCCGCAACTCGCCGAAGCGGTCGCGCGGATCAGGCCGGTCCGGGTGCTGTTCACGTCCGGCTACACCGAGAACGCGATCTTGCATCACGGCCGGCTCGATCCCGGCGCGCTGCTGTTGAGCAAGCCGTATCGCCGGTCGGATCTGGCGCGGATGGTGCGCGCCGCTCTCGACCAGGAATACTACGTTCCCGCCGAGCCGTCGGCCTGCGCGGTCGCGGCTAAATCACCCGACCAGCTTTGGCCCAGTACGGATCGCGCAGCCGGCGCTTGAAGATCTTGCCGGAGTCCTCGCGCGGCAACTGCGCCATGATCTCGATGTGCTTCGGAACCTTGTAGCCGGCGAGCGACAGCCTGAGCTGATCGCGGATATTGCTCTGCTCGAGTGTGACGCCGGGCTGCGGCTCGAGCATCGCCATCAGCGCCTCACCGAATTCGGCGTCGGGAATTCCAAACACCGCGCAATCGTGCACGCCTGGGATCGCGTGCAGCGCCGCCTCGATCTCGGCTGGATAGATGTTGACGCCGCCGGAGATCACCATGTCGCGCTTGCGGTCGCAGATGAAGACGTAGCCGTCCTCGTCGAGATAGCCCATGTCGCCCGAGGTGATGAAGCCGCCCCGGTCGATCTCCGCGCGTTTCTCCGGCTTGTTGTGATAGGTGAAATCCGGATTGCCGGGGATCCGCGAGAAGATCTCGCCGACCTCGCCCTGCGGCACCTCGTTATTGTCGTCGTCGACGAACACAAGCTCGGCGCCGGCGGCGATTCTGCCGACGGTGCCGGGCTTCTTCAGCGCATCTTCGGAGCTTGCGAACGTCACCGCGCCACTCTCGGTGGAGCCGTAGAATTCGTAGATCACCGGCCCCCACCAGTCGATCATCGCGCGCTTGACGTCCGGGGGGCACGGCGCCGCGGCATGGATGACATGGCGCAGCGACGACACGTCGTACGTGTTGCGCACCGCTTCCGGCAGCTTCATCAGCCGGATGAACATCGTTGGCACCATGAACACGGTATCGATCCGGTGTTGCTCGATCAGCTGCAGCAGCGTTTCGGGTTCGAACCGCGGCATCAGCGCCAGCACTCCGCCGAGCCGGCCGGCGCGAATGCCGAACGAATTCGGCGCGGAGTGATACAGCGGCCCGGGGCACAGCGCGCGGACGCCCGGCTTCAGGCCGTAGATCGCTGCGCGCATGGCTTCGGCGTTCGCCGACTGTTGCGGCGTCGGCGCGAACCGTTTGACGCCCTTCGGATGGCCGGTGGTGCCCGAGGTGTAGATCATGTTCTGCGGCTGCGGCAGCGCCGGGCCGTCATATGGCCTCTGCTGCGCGAGCCAGCGGTCGAGATCGATCGCGCCGGCGGGAGCCGCGCGATGATCGGGATCGATGCTGTAGCTCGCGAGGATTTCCGGCGGCGTCGGCACGCTCAGCATCGTGACCGCTGCGGGCACGATTCCAGCCGCGTGGTGCAGCAGATCGGCATGGCCGATCAAAACGCGCGTGCCGGAATCGCCCAGCACGTAGAGAACCCCTTCTGGTTTGAAGTGCCAGTTCACCGGGACCATGTAGGCGCCGAGCATCATGACCGCATAGGCGGATTCAAGAAAGGCGATGTCGTTGCGCATCAGGACGCAAACGCAATCGCCGGGTTTGACGCCAAGGCCCTGCAGCCCGCCAGCGATCTGCGCGGCGCGCGCATTGACCTCCTCGAACGACCGATGGCGGTCGCCACTGACGATGCCGTGAGAGAGATGGCCTTGGGTGATATGGCTTTGGGTGAGCTCGCCTTGGGACATTGTTGCGCTCCGATCTGCTGTCGGGTTGAGCCTCGCCTTGTGCGCGCGGGCGGCGCCGCGCGAAGCAAGATGACGGAGCGCTTATACGCGAAGACGCCGCGCTGTGCGCGCGGCTCCTCGTCGTCAAGTCATGTGATTACGACGTAGCGCTATGCGTCGACGAAATTCGGCCGCCGTTGCTCCATGTTGGCGCGCACCGCCTCGGTCTGGTTGGCCGAGCCGATCAGCTTCTGCTGCTCGACGCTTTCGGCAAGCAGCGCCGGGCCTGGATCGACCGACAGATTGTTGAACATGCGCTTTGCGGCTCGGATCGCGTCCGGGCTCTTGCCGGCGATCTCCAGCGCCATCTCCAGCGCGGCGGCGCGCGGGTCGTCGACGATCTTCGTGGCGAGGCCGTAAGACAGCGCCTCCTGCGCCGAGAAGATTCGCCCGGTGTAGGTCAGCTCCCGCAGGATGTCGTCACGCACCAGCGAGGCGAGGATCGGTGTGCCGGCCATGTCCGGCACCAGCCCCCATTTGATTTCCATGATCGACATCCGCGCATCCGGCGCCATCAGCCGGATGTCGGCGCCGAGCGCGAGCTGAAAGCCGCCGCCGAAGGCGACGCCGTGGATCGCGGCAATCACCGGCACCGGCAGCATCCGCCATCCCCACACCGCCTGCTGCGCCGCATTGGCCTTGCCGTGGGTGCGCTTGGTGAGGTCGCGAAATTCGCCGCCCGGAATTCCGTTACCGCCATTGTCGTTCATTGCGGCGAAACGCCCCATGTCGAGGCCGGCGCAGAACGCCCTACCCTCACCCGACAGCACCACGACGCGGACGCCCTTCTCATGCGCCAGCCGCTCGGTGGTCGCGATCAGCGCCTCGAACATCGCGGCGTCGAGCGCATTCATCTTGTCCGCCCGCACCAGCCGGACGTCGGCAACGCCGTCCGACACCGATACCGAAACGCGATCACTCATCGGGCCATTTCCCTACATGTGTTGTGGCTTGTGTTGTGGCGCTACAGAAAAGCGTTGTCGGAATTTAGTCAATCGCCTAATTAACGACAACCATCCATTTTCGCGGGCAATTCCCATGTTTACCGATCAGCTTCTCGCAGGCCGCCGCATCCTCGTCACCGGCGGAGGCACCGGCCTCGGCAAATCGATGGCCGCGCGCTTCCTGCAGCTCGGCGCCGAAGTCCACATTTGCGGCCGCCGCAAGGGCGTCTGCGACGAGACCGCGACCGAATTGATGGACGCCTATGGCGGCAAGGTGATGACTTACGGCGTCGACATCCGCGACGCCGGCGCGGTCGACCACATGGTCGAGACCATTTTCAGCGGTGGCCCCCTCACCGATTTGATCAACAACGCCGCCGGGAATTTCATCTCGCGGACGGAAGACCTGTCGCCGCGCGGCTTCGACGCCGTCGCCAACATCGTGATGCACGGAACGTTTTACGTTACCCACGCGGTCGGCAAACGCTGGATCGAAGGCGGCCATCGCGGCAACGTGGTGTCGATCACCACGACGTGGGTGCGCAACGGAAGCCCCTATGTGGTCCCCTCGGCGATGAGCAAATCGGCGATCCACGCGATGACGATGTCGCTCGCCATCGAATGGGGCCGTTACGGCATTCGCCTCAACACCATCGCGCCGGGTGAAATCCCGACCGAAGGCATGAGCAAGCGGATCAAGCCCGGCGACGAGGCCGGCGCGCGCACCGTCAAGATGAATCCGATGGGCCGGGTCGGCACCATGGAGGAACTGCAAAACGTCGCAGTGTTCCTGATCTCCGGCGGCTGCGACTGGATCAACGGCGAGACCATCGCGATGGACGGCGCCCAGGGCCTGGCGATGGGCGGCAACTTCTACCAGCTCCGCGACTGGAGCAACGCCGACTGGGACCAGGCCAAGGCCTCGATCAAGGCGCAGAACGAAAAGGACCGCGCGAAACGGGGGTGATCCCCGCGCAGCCAAGCAGATAGCGCTCAGACAGCCGTCATCCCCGCGAAACGGGGAATGACGCCTGTCGTCAATCCGACGCCGCACGCTGGATTTCGCATCGCGCGTACACAGGCCGCGACACAAAGCCCTGCTACTAACACTCACGCTTGTATTTGATTGCGAAGCGCGGCAGACTTTATGCAACCATAAGTAAGCACCAACAATCATCCCAGGGAGTGAAGATGTCCGAGTTGTCCGAGCCGAACACGCTGGCCGAGGTCGTCCGTGCGCAGGCCGAAGCCCGCGGCGACGAGATCGTTTTCGAATTCGAAGGTCGTATCACCACCTTCGCGCAATTCGACGCCCACACCAACCAGATCGCCCACGCGCTCAAAGCCTCCGGCGTGCAGCCGCGCGAGCGCGTGGCCTATCTCGGCAAGAACAGCGATATCTATTTCGAGCTGCTGCTCGGCGCGATCAAGGCCAATGTGGTGATGGCGCCGGTGAACTGGCGGCTTGCCGGTCCCGAGATCGCTTTCATCGTCGAGGACTGCAAGGCCGCGATTCTATTCGTCGGCCCGGAATTCGTCGATCAGGTCCGCGGCCTGAAGGATCAGTTGCCGGGCGTACGGCATATCATCACCACCGAGGGCGGCGCGCCGGAATGGACCGACGTCGCCAAATGGCGCGATGCGCAGCCGAAGGACGATCCGCAGGTCCAGATCGACCCCGCCGACATCGCGATCCAGCTCTACACATCGGGCACCACGGGAAAGCCAAAAGGCGCGATGCTGAGCCACGCCAACTTCCTGTCGCTGGTCCGCGCCGGAAAGGACAGCACGCCCGAGTGGAACAAATGGTCGACCGACGACGTCTCGCTGGTGGCGATGCCGGTGTTTCACATCGGCGGCTCCGGCTGGGGCGTGATCGGCATCTATCACGGCGCCAAGGGCGTGGTCGCGCGCGAGTTCGATCCGACCAAGGTGCTGGATTTCTTCGAGCACGCCAAGATCACCAAGCTGTTCATGGTCCCGGCCGCGATGCAGTTCGTAGTGCGGCAGCCGCGCGCCCGCGAGATCGACTTTTCGCGGCTGAAATACATGCTGTACGGCGCCTCTCCGATTCCCGCGGCGCTGCTGAAGGAGTGCATCGAGGTCTTCAAATGCGGCTTCGTGCAGATGTACGGCATGACCGAGACCACCGGCACCATCGTGGCGCTGCCGCCGGAGGATCACGTCGAGGGACTGGAGCGGATGCGTTCCGCCGGAAAGGCGCTGCCCGGCGTCGAACTCGCGATCCTCGATCCCGACGGCAATCGTCTGCCGCCGCGCCAGGTCGGCGAGATCGCCACCCGATCCGGCTCCAACATGGTCGGCTACTGGAATTTGCCCGAGGCGACCAAACGAACGATCGACGGCGACAACTGGCTGCGCACCGGCGACGCCGGCTACATGGACGAGGACGGCTACCTCTACATCCACGACCGCATCAAGGACATGATCATCTCTGGCGGCGAGAACATCTACCCGGCCGAAGTCGAGAGCGCGATCTGCGATCACCCGGATGTGGCCGAGGTCGCGGTGGTCGGCGTGCCGGACGATCAGTGGGGCGAAGCGGTCAAGGCGGTGGTCGTCATGAAGCCGGGCAAGGAGGCGACCTCGCAGGACATCATCAGCTTCACCCGCAGCCGCATCGCAGGCTACAAGACGCCGAAGTCGATCGACTTCATCCCCGCGCTGCCGCGCAACGCCTCCGGCAAGATCCTGCGCCGCAACCTTCGCGACCCGTATTGGACGGGGAAGGACCGGCAGGTGAACTGAGCGGGAGCGCCTGATTACCACGTGGCCTCGCCGAACGCGGCGCGCAAGCCCGACCACCATGCGCGGCCGGCGCTAGCGCATGATCCCGAAGCGTGGATACCGATTTTCGGCGAAGATCATGCTCAAACAAACAGCGGGAGCCGGATGACGATTCGACGACAAGTCATCCTGCTCTGACAGCAAAGAACCCGTCCAAAGTCTAAGCCCTAGAAGGCCCGTCCTCGTAGCGATACGAGGACGGGCCTTAATGCTATGCGAACTATCGATCGCTGAAATACGCACTGCCGGACTGCGTCTCGTCCCGTCCTGCCAACAAACCAGTCGCCAACGCCACCACAGATGGATCGCGCGCCGATCTGCCACTGGTGATGCCCGCCGTCCTTTTGCAAGCCACGGAGCTAGTGGATGCGCAACAATTTGCCCGTTACAACCGTCGAATATCCGATCCCCGACGACTGCTTCATTGTCAGCAAGACCGACGTCAAGGGTCGGATCACTTACTGCAATGACGCATTTATCGAGGCCTCCGGCTTCGCCGAGGACGAACTGATCGGCCAGCCGCACAACATCGTTCGCCACCCGGATATGCCGCCGGAAGCCTACGAGGATCTCTGGGCAACGCTGAAGGCGGGCAAACCCTGGTACGGCGCAGTCAAGAACCGGCGCAAGAATGGTGACTATTACTGGGTGATGGCGAGTGCCTCTCCGATTTGGGAAGGCGGCAAGCTGAGCGGATACATGTCGATCCGTACCAGGATCACAAACGACCTGCGCGCCGAAGCCGAACAGGCTTATGCTGAACTACGCGCGAAGAAGTCCACCAACTACACAGTTACGGCCGGGATCGTGCGGCGGCGGACTGTCTTCGACCGCCTGTCGCTGTTCACCGGGACGATGAAGGCGCGGCTGACCACGCTGGTCTCAGTCCAGGTCGCGCTGATGCTGCTGATCGGTCTGATCGGCATGATCTCGTCACATCAGGACAACAACCGGATCCAGTCGATCTACGAGAACAGCACAGCGCCTCTCGCTATGCTGCTCGATACCAGCGACCGGATGAAAGACAACATCGTCGCGCTTCACGACGCCGTGGTCAACGGCCGAGCGGGCAAACCGGTGGCGGATTTGATCACGAGGATCAACACCAATATCGACAATATCAGCAAGGCGGGTTCGAGCTATTCGCCGCGACCGGGCGAAGAAAAGACCATTGCCGATGCCTACGCCGCAAGACGCAATGAATTTCTCGATCGCGCCGTCAGGCCCGGACTGGCGCTGCTGGCAGAGCGCAAATACGACGAGCTGACGACTCTGCTGACCGGACCTGCCGAGGAGTTGTATGCGGCAGCACGTCAACAGCTGCAGCGCCTTGCGTCGGCCCAGGTCAACGCCGCCAAGGCTGAAACCAGCGAGGCGCATCGCCAATACGCCATCGCACTGCCGTTGGTGATCGGCCTGCTCTGTGTCGGCGTCTTCTACGGTGGATGGCTCGGCCTCCGGACTATTCAGGCGACGTTGCGACCGCTCGGCCGCCTGAACGCCGCGATGGACAGGATCGCGCAAGGCGATTTCAACAGCCGCATCCTGATCAAGCGCGACGACGAGATCGGAACCGCGCTACGCAACATCCAGGCGATGCAGGCCAAGCTCGGCTTCGATCGCGAGGTTCAGTCCGAGACTGAAAGGCGGATCACGAACGCGCGGAAGCAGGAGATGCGTAAGCTCGCTGAGGACTTCGAAAACGCAGTGGGCGAGATCATTCAGACCGTTTCGTCGGCATCGACCGAGTTGGAGAGCTCGGCTGGCACGCTGACGGAAACCGCCGACCGTGCACTGGAACTCACCAGCATGGTCGCGACATCCTCCGAGGAAGCCTCGGGCAACGTCCAGTCTGTCGCGCTCGCCACCGAGAAGATGACCGCCTCAGTCAACGAGATCAGCCGGCAGGTACAGGATTCGGCGCGAATCGCTGCCAGCGCCGTAGACCAGGCTCGCCGAACCAACGAGCGGGTGAGCGACCTGTCGAACGCCGCGAACCGCATCGGCGACGTCGTCGAACTGATCAACAACATCGCCGGGCAGACAAACCTTCTGGCGCTGAATGCAACCATCGAGGCGGCCCGCGCCGGCGAAGCCGGCCGTGGTTTTGCGGTGGTGGCAAGCGAAGTGAAGGCACTCGCCGAACAGACCGCGAAGGCCACCGGCGAGATCGCCCAGCAGATCACCGGGATGCAGACCGCCACGCAAGAGTCGGTCGACGCGATCAAGGAGATCGGCGACACCATCGGCCGGCTCTCGGAGATCTCGTCGATCATCGCCTCCGCTGTCGAACAGCAAGACGCCGTGACGCAAGAGATCACGCACAACGTCCAGGACGCGTCGAACGGCACCCGGCAGGTCACCTCGCACATCGGCGACGTGAAGCGTGACGCCAGCGAAACCGGCGCGGCCTGCCAGCAGCTGTTCGCCGCTGCACAGGCGTTGTCGCGCGACAGCAGCCGGTTAAGCTTGGAGGTCGACAGGTTCCTGTCGACGGTGCGCGCCGCCTGAGGCGATCTGCCGATGCCGCGCACGCCGCCGAGCCAACCAAGGCGACGTTGAATTCTCCCCTGGAGCAGGATGACTTATCTCCGAACCGTCATCCTGCTCCAGGTTCTCGTTTGAGAATGATCATTTCCGAAATCCGGCGTCCACTTTTCGGCATCATGCACGAAGGAGAGAAACGCTCTCACCGCTTGTTCGCGCCCATGTAGCCGAACAGGAATCCCGCGACCTTGCGCATCTGGATTTCCTCGCTGCCCTCGGTGATGCGATAGCGGCGGTGATGCCGGTAGATGTGCTCGAACGCCTTGTGCCGCGAATAGCCCATGCCGCCATGCACCTGCATCGCGCGATCGGCGGACTGACAGCACAGCCGGTTCGCCCAGTAGTTGCACATCGAGACCTTGTCCGACAGCGTGTGCTCGACCTGCGCCTGCGTCATCTGATCCATCTCCCAAGCGGTCTTGCGGATCAACAGCCGCAGCATCTCGGCCTGGGTCGCGAGTTCGACCAGCGGAAACTGGATACCCTGATTGCGCGCCAGTTCCTCGCCGAACGGTTTTCGCTCGCGCGCATACTTGACGCTCTCATTGATGCAATAGGTCGCCGCGCCGAGCGAGCTCGCCGCCTGGCGAATGCGGTTCTCGTGCACGAAGCACTGCGCCAGCGACAGGCCGCGGCCAATCTCGCCGAACACCGCATCTTCCGTCACGAACACGTCGGTGAACGACACCCGGGGATGGTCGGTCGGCATGTTGAAGGTCCACAAATATTCCTCGACCTTCACACCGGGCGCATCGGCCGGCACCAGGAAACAAGAAATGCCGCGGGCGTCGCCGTCATTGCCGGACGTACGGGCGAACAGCGCGCAATGCGTGGCGACGTGCATCCCTGTCGTCCACATCTTCTCGCCGTTGATCACCCAGCCTTTCTTGCCGTCGCGAACCGCTTCCTCGGCGCGCGTCTCCATATGCGTGGCGTCAGAGCCGTGATCGGGTTCCGTCAATCCGAACGTGATGCGATATTTTCCGGTGATCGAGCCTTCGATCATCGCCTTCTGGTCGTCGCGACCATATCGATCGAGCATCGTCACCAGCGGCAAGTTCCCGACGATCGAATGCTCGTTCTGCAGATCGTTGTGCAAGCCGAGTCCCTTCGCGGCGAAATGCTCGCGGATCACCGCCATCCACAAATTCGAACCGTCCCGCCCGCCATAGCGCTTAGGGATTGCGAAACGCAGATGCCCGGCATCGTCGGCGAGGTTTTTCGCTTGGCGCAGCAACTGTTCCCAGTCGTGACGCGGCAACCCGCCATTGTCGAAGTCGGTGCGCGCCCATTCGCGGCGGTGATCGAAGAAGCGGATGTTGTCGTCCGCGGCTTCCAGCGGCTTGATCTTCGCGTCGATAAATCGATCGAGTTCGGCGAGATAGGCAACCAGATCGGCCGGCAGTGAAAAATCCAAGGCGTGCTCCCAACGTCGAGTGTCATTGTTGATCTTGTTAAGCGACCGATTAACATGAGCATGTCTCGTCAAGTCAAGCGCGCGGTTGCGCGGCGATATTCTGTTCAACGAAAAAAGGAAACACCGATGGCGCTGCAGTTCTCCACCGTGACCCGCAAGGGGCCGATCACCATCGTCACGCTGTCGCGGCCGGAGGTCTACAACGCGCTGCACACCGACGCGCATTTCGAACTCGAAGGCGTGTTCAACGACTTCGCCGCCGATCCGGACCAATGGGTCGCGATCGTCACAGGCGCCGGCGACAAGGCGTTCTGTGCCGGCAACGATCTGAAGTGGCAGGCCGCCGGCGGCAAGCGAGGCTGGGGCGAGAGCGGCTTCGGCGGGCTGACCTCGCGGTTCGATTGCGACAAGCCGATCATCGCCGCGGTCAACGGCGTGGCGATGGGCGGCGGCTTCGAAATTGCGCTCAGCTGCGACCTGATCATCGCGTCGGAAAACGCCACCTTCGCGTTGCCGGAGCCGCGCGTCGGCCTCGCCGCGCTCGCCGGCGGCCTGCACCGCTTGCCCCGCCAGATCGGGCTGAAGCGCGCGATGGGCATGATCCTCACCGCACGGCACGTCCCCGCCCGCGAAGGCCTCGAGCTCGGTTTCGTCAACGAAGTGGTCCCCGCCGGAGAGGCGCTGGCCGCCGCCGAGCGCTGGGCGCAGACGATCTGCAGCAATTCGCCAATGTCGATCCGCGCCTCGAAACAGACGCTGTCGCGCGGCCTCGAAGTGTCGCTGCAACAGGCGATCGCCGAGCAGCGCGACTATCCCGCCGTGAAAGCGATGGCCGCCTCGCAGGACTACATCGAGGGGCCGAAAGCGTTCGCGGAAAAGCGCGCGCCGAACTGGACGGGGAAGTAGGTCAGGCGATCAGCACAACCTCACCACGTCATTCCGGGGCGCGAGCACAGCTCGCGAACCCGGATTCCACCGGTGCTGACCTCTGCGAGAGCCCGGTTCGCGCTGCGCGCGCCCGGAATGACAACAACTACTTACCTTCCAACTCCCGCCGATAGCTCGCATAGTTCGGTTGATCCACCGCGAGCTTGGCGAGCGTCGTGCGCCAGATATGATCCTTCAATCCCGGCGTCGACAAATCCATCTCACCCCTGGCGATGAGATCAGCGAGTTCGCTGTTGAGATCGAGCAGTGCGCCGTCCTTGTTCAGAAGCGCCCGCAGTCCTTCGATTTCCGCAGCGTCGCTCGCCTGGGTCAGCGTCAATTGCCGCGTGACCAGATCGAGCGCATTGATCCCGACGCGCAGCTTGAAGGCGGCGTGGCCGGACAGCTGCGGCGCGATCTGATCGCGCAAGAAATCGGCGACCGCCTTGATCAATTCGCTCGGCGTCGGTTCGTCCTGCATCTGAACCTCTCTTTGGATTGGGCATGATCCGATCAGAACACCGGACGACCACTCTTCGGGATCATCCTTGTCAAAGCGGCGCGAGTATCCGCAACAGATCGATCTCTGTTTCCGACGAGCGCCGCCCGATCATCGCACGCTCCATCGAGTGATCGGGCCCCTGGCGAAAGCGTTGCATCATGCCGCAGCACATAATGCCCCAGCGCAGCGTTCCCATCACTTCCCAGAACTTCACGCGATCGGCGTCGACATTTCCACCGCCGGCTTCATAGCCCGCGAACATCTCCTCGCGCGAACCCAATCCGCCGACCGGCTTGTCGATCTCGCCGAACCGCCACGAATTGACGCAGACCCAACCGAGATCTTCCATCGGATCGCCGAGATGAGCGAGCTCCCAATCGAGCACGGCGCGCACGCCATCGGGCCCGATAATCAGATTGCCGTGGCGGAAATCGCCGTGCACCAATGTGATCTTCTTCGACACACCGGGATCGTGACGGCTGAGCCAGCGCAGCGCCAGTTCGAACACCGGTCGCGGCCAGCCGAAGCTGCGATATTCCGCATCGAGCTGTGCAATTTCCTCGGTCGAACTCATCGTGCGCAGCGCCGGCAGAGCGGCAGATTCGATGCCGTGAATGCCCGCCAGGATCCCGCCGAGCTGACGCGCCAGCATCGGCCGCGCGGTTGCGAACTGCGCATCGCGCAGGATCTTGCGCGGGATGGTTTCACCCTCGACCCGCTGCATGATAAAGCCGGTGCCGCACTGATCGGCTTCCGTCAACACATGCAGCACCCGCGGCGACGGAACGCCGGCGTCATATGACAGCCGCATCAATTCAGCTTCGGCGTCGAGCCCGGCCGCGCGCGAAGGCGCGGCGCCATAACCCGGCGGCGCGCGACGCAGGATGGCGTCGATATCGCCGTCCGGCCGCACGATCGTGAACGCCCAGGTTTCCTGGCTTGCGCCGCCGGAGAGCTGCGCGGCGGCGCGAATGCCTGTCGCGCCCGCGCACCAATTTTGAACGCTGCGCGCGAGCGCATCCTCGAAGGCTGCGGACATTTCCGCTTATTTGCCCTTGAACTGCGCGGGGCGCTTTTCGAGAAACGCGCCGACGCCTTCCTTGAAATCGTCGGTGGCGCCGGCGATGCGCTGGGATTCGAATTCGAGATTGAGCTGTTGCTCGAACGAGTTCTCCGGGCTGTCCCAATACAACTTGCGGATCAACGACAGCGCAATCGTCGGACCATTGGCGAGTTCATGAGCGAGCTTGACGGTCTCCGCCCACAATTCCGAATCGTCGAACACACGGTTGACGAGGCCCCATTCCAACGCCTTCTCGGCCGGCAGCTTCTCGCCGAGGAGTGACAATTCGACCGAGCGTGCCTTGCCGACGAGACGCGGCAGCAACCACGTCGATCCGCAATCGGGCACCAGGCCGATGCGACGAAATGCCTGCAGGAAGTACGACGAACGCGCGCACAGGATCATGTCGCCCATCAGAGCAAAACTCATCCCGGCGCCCGCCGCGGCGCCGTTGACCGAGGTGACGATCGGACAATGCAGCTTGCGCAGCCGGCGCAGGAACGGATGGAACGCAGTCTCCAGCGCAGCGCCGGCGCCTTTTCCGCTCTGGCTCATATTGCCGCCCGAATTGCGGCCCTGCAGATTGGCGCCGGTGCAGAACGCGCGGCCCGCGCCGGTGATGACCAGGCAGCGTACTTCGGCGCGCTTCTCTTCGATCACGTCGAGTGCTTCGCCGAGCCCGCCCAGCATGTCGATCGAGACCGCGTTCATCACTTCCTGATGGTCGAGCTTCAGGATCGCGACCGGTCCGTCGAAATCGAGCGTGACGTGTTTGAACTGCATCTGTTTCCTCGCGAGATGGTCCGCGTTATTCCGCGGTGTGGAAGACCTCGATATCCGAAGCCATATTTGATTTTTGCGACACGCTTGTCCATGGTCGAACGACGATAACAGCGCGTAGCCGTGATGCACGGTTTAGCGCGCGACAATCAAAAATGGAAACGCTGTATGAGCATATTCGATCTGAGCGGACGCGTCGCAGTCATCACCGGTGGCAATGGCGGCATCGGGCTTGGTATGGCGCAGGCGCTGGCCGCGGCGGGTTGCAACGTCTCGATCTGGGGCCGCAATGCCGACAAGAACAAGGCCGCGGTGCAGAGCCTGGCTGGCGCGCCCGGCAAGGCCGAAGCGCATGTTTGCGACGTGACAGATCCGGCCTCGGTCAAGGCCGCAATGGACGCGACGCTGCAGTCCTTCGGCCGCGTCGACGGCTGTTTCGCCAATGCCGGAATCGGCGGCGGGGGGCGGCAGGCTTTCATCGATCGCACTGAGGAGCAGTGGCGCACGATGTTCGCCACCAATCTCGACGGCGTGTTCCATGCCTTCCAGGCCGCGGCGCGACACATGACCGAACGCGCCGCCAACGGTGATCCCTTCGGCCGTCTGGTGGCGACCTCGAGTCTCGCCTCGATCTTCGGAACTGCGCGCAACGAGCACTACGCCGCGACCAAGGCGGCGATCAACGCGCTGGTGCGCGCGCTCGCGGTCGAACTCGCGCGCCACAACATCACCGCCAATGCGATCTTGCCGGGCTGGATCAAGAGCGACATGACCGCAGGGATTCTGGGCAACGACAAGTTCGTGGCGAACGTCATGCCGCGCATTCCGGTGCGCCGGTTCGGCGAGCCGGAAGATTTCGGCGGCATCGCCGTGTATCTGATGAGCAAGGCGTCGTCTTATCACACCGCCGACACCTTCGTGATCGATGGCGGATACACGGCGTTCTGAGCAGCGCTGAACTGAAGGACGAAAACAATACCGAGCCGTACCCTGAGGCGCGAGCGAAGCGAGCCTCGAAGGGTGCGGCACCAGACAGCGTTTCCATCCTTCGAGACGCGCGCCGATGGCGCGGTCCTTCAGGATGACGCAGCAGCACGCTTCGTAATCGCATCGCCGCTCAACGCGAATCCCTGATAGCCACTCGTCGCGACATCGTTGCAAATCTGGCGGTAGACGCCGACGCCGCCGATATAGGGCATGAAGACGCGCGGCTTGCCGGGAACATTCGCGCCCATGTACCAGGAGTTTGCCTGCGGATACAGCGTGCCAGAGGCGACCTCGTTGACGTGAGCGACCCAGTTGTCCTCGGCTTCCTTGGTCGCCTCGATGCAGTCGAGCCCCTGCCGTCGCATGTCTGCGAGGCAATCGGCGATCCAGTCGACATGCTGCTCGATCGAGACGATCATGTTGCTCAGCACCGATGGACTACCGGGGCCGGTGATCAGGAACAGATTGGGAAAGCCCTCGCTCATCAGGCCGAGAAAGGTGCGCGGTCCTTCCGCCCATTTTGCGTTGAGGGTTCGGCCATTCCTCCCTTTAATGCCGATTTTCGCGACCGAGCCGGTCATTGCATCGAAGCCGGTGGCGAAGACGATGGCGTCGAGCGGATACTCCTTGTCGCCAGCGCGAACGCCAAGCCTCGTGATCTGTTCGATCGGGTCGGCGCGAAGGTCGACAAGCTCGACATTGTCCCGGTTGAAGGTCGCATAATAGTCGGTATCGACGCAGATCCGCTTGGAGCCGATCGGATGACTGTCCGGCTGTAGCAGCTTCGCGACCACTGGGTCCTTCACGATCTCGGCGATCTTGGCGCGGACGAAATCGGCTGCGGTGTCGTTCGCGGCCTTTTCCAACGCGAGATTGTTGTAGGCCGCCATGAAGGTCAGGCCGCCGCGCGTCCACCGGCCTTCGTAGTTTCGCCGCCGTGCTTCGTCGGGCTCGTCGAGTGCACCCTTCTCCGGCGGCGCGGTGACGATGCCGTTGCGCATCTCCTCGCGTGCGATGCGACGGATCTCCGGATAGTTGTCGCGAAACTGCTTGCGATCTTCCGGCGTCAACGGCGCATTGCGGGCCGGCACCGAGAAATTGGCCGTGCGCTGAAACACCACGAGCTGGCTCGCCTGTTCGGCGATGAGCGGGATCGACTGAATCGCCGACGATCCTGTGCCGATCACGCCGACGCGCTGACCGGTGAAGTCGATCGGCTCATGCGGCCAGTGTCCGGTGTGATAGGTTTTGCCTGCATAATCGGCGATGCCGGCGATATTCGGCATCCGGGCGTTCGACAGACAACCAGTGGCGAGCACCACAAATTGCGCGCTCGAGGTTTCACCGTCCGCGGTGGTCACCCTCCAGCGCCGCGCAGTCTCATCGAACACCGCGCTCTCCACGCGTGTGTCGAACTGGATATCGCGTCGCAGATCGAAGCGGTCGGCAACGTGGTTGGCGTAGGCCAGGATCTCGGGCTGCGGCGCGTAGCGCTCGCTCCAGTCCCATTGCTGCTGCAACTTGTCGGAGAACGAGTAAGAGTACTGCATGCTCTCGACATCGCAGCGCGCGCCGGGATAGCGATTCCAGTACCACGTGCCACCGACGCCGGAGCCCTGCTCGAAGACGCGCACCGAAAGTCCCTGCCCGCGCAGCCTGTGCAGCAAGTACAGTCCGGCAAAGCCCGCGCCGACAACGACGACGTCGTATCGCGCTTGCGGCTCGTTGCCCGTCCGAGTCTCGCCCATCGCCATGGTTCCGCTCCCGATCTTGTTGTTTGTTGACGGCAGCATTCCCTCGATGGCCGCAAAGCGCAAGAGGCAGTAATTTTGTGCAGCGGAAAACGATCACGCCGTCACCCCGGCGCGTTGGCCGGTGATGCCTTGGACTGTATCAGTTATGGTCACTCGACCGCCTTGGCATCGCCCGGCACGATGCGCTAGCGTCATGTGACAACCCGTCGCCACAGGCGGGAGCAATGATCTGCTGCGGGAGTGAACATCCATGAAATCGCCGATCTGCGAGATGCTGGGCATCGAGTTTCCGCTGCTCGCGTTCAGCCATTGCCGCGACGTGGTCGCAGCCGTCAGCCGCGCCGGCGGATTTGGTGTGCTGGGCGCCACCATTCACACGCCGGAGACCATCGAGCAGGAACTGAAATGGATCGACGATCATGTCGACGGCAAGCCCTATGGGCTCGACGTGCTGATCCCGGAGAACATCTCGACCGCCGGCGAAAAGGATGTCACCTGGCAGAGCCTCGAGACGCGCATCGGCCCGGAGCATCGCGATTTCACCCGCGACCTGCTGAAGAAGTACAATATCGATTTCAAGCCGGTGCCGGTCCCGGCGAACCAGCCGCAGCCGTTCGACGCGCAATGTGCGCTCGAAGTGCTCGAGGTCTCGTTCAGCCATCCGATCCGGTTGATCGCCAATGCGCTCGGCGTGCCGCCCAAGGCGATGATCGACATGGGCAGGAAACACGGCGTGCCAGTGGCGGCATTGGTCGGCGCCAAGGAACACGCGATCCGGCAGGTCGCGGCTGGCGTCGACATCATCGTCGCACAGGGCACCGAGGCCGGCGGGCATTGCGGCGAAGTGTCGACGATGGTGTTGGTGCCGGAGGTGATCAAGGCGATCAAACCGATCCGCGAGGTGCCCGTGCTCGCCGCGGGCGGCATCATGACCGGGCGGCAGATGGCTGCCTGCATGGCGATGGGCGCTGCCGGTGCGTGGACCGGTTCGGTTTGGCTGGCAACGGTGGAATCGGAAACCAGCGAGACGTTTCGCGAGAAGATGATCGCCGCCTCGTCACGCGACGCGGTGCGCTCGAAGGGCCGCACCGGCAAGCCGGCGCGACAGTTGCGTTCGGTCTGGACCGACGCGTGGGATCGCGGCCCGGACAGCCCGGGCGCGTTGCCAATGCCGCTGCAGTCCATCATCAGCCGCGACGCCTTCATCGCGATCGATCGCGCCGCCGCGGCCGGCAGTGCGCAGGCGCGTGATCTGGTCAGCTACTTCGTCGGCCAGGGTGTCGGCCTGATCGACAGCGTCAAGAGCGCCCGCGCCGTGGTGCAGGAATTCAAGCAGGATTTCGCCGAGGCGGTCGAACATCTCGACGCGCTGGTGGCGACTTGAGCATCACGCTGTGCTGAATAATGGATAGGCCCCCCTGAGCCCCCACCTCTGGAGCGCCCCCTCAGAGGCAACGGCAAATCAACCTCCGGCCAGTCGAACTGGTAACAAGAAGAAGCGACACAATAGAATGACAACCCAGCTTTCGCCTGATCGCATTCCCGTCATCGCCGGAATCGGCGAGATCGCCGATCACCCCAAGGACCTTGCGCAAGGATTGGAGCCGCTTGCGTTGCTGGAGCAGGCCGTGCGCCGCGCCGGAGCCGATGCCTGCCCCACCTTCATCGAAGAGATCGACTCGCTCGACGTCGTCAATTTCCTGAGCTGGCGCTATCGCGACCCCGAGAAGCTGCTGGCCGCGCGGCTCGGCGTCACGCCGCGCCATTGCCAATACGGCCCAGTCGGCGGCGAGAGCCCGATCCGCTTCATCCACGAGGCGGCGCTGCGGATCGCGCGCGGCGAAGTCAGCGTCGCCATTGTCTGCGGCGCCGAGGCGCAATCGACCGCGACCAAGGCGGCGCGCGCCAAGCTCGAACTGCCATGGACGCCATTCGCGACCGACGTTCCCGAGCCGAAGCGCGGCGCGGCATTCCAGAAGCCGATCGCAGGTCAGCTCGGCGTTGCGCGTCCGATCACGGTGTATCCGCTCTACGAGGCGGCAACCGCGGCGCATTGGGGCCAGACGCCGCGTCAGGCGCTCGCCGAGTCCGGCGTGCTATGGTCGCGCTACGCGGAAAGCGCCTCGAACAATCCGAACGCGTGGAGCAAGCGTGCGTTCGAGCCCAGGGAGATCACGACGCCCTCGCCCGACAACCGGCTGATCGCCTGGCCCTACACCAAGCTGATGGTCGCCAATCCCAGCGTCAATCTCGGCGCCGCAGTGCTGCTGACGTCGCTTGCGAAGGCGCGCGAGGTCGGCATCGCCGAGGACAGGCTGATCTACATCCACGGCGGCGCTTCGGCGGAAGAGCCGCGCGACTTCCTGAGCCGCGATCAGTTTCACCAGAGCCACGCGCAGAACGCGGTCCTGGAGACGATCAAGACGATGGTCGGCGGCGACGGCCGCGCCTTCGACGCGATCGAGCTGTATTCATGCTTCCCGGTGGTGCCGAAAATGGCGCGGCGGACGCTCGGCCTCGGCGACGACGTACAGCCGACCGTGACCGGCGGACTGACCTTCTTCGGCGCGCCGCTCAACACCTACATGACGCATGCCGCCTGCGCGATGGTGCGCAAGCTCCGCGACGGCGCCAAGCTCGGCCTGCTCTACGGACAAGGCGGATTCGTTACCAAGCATCACGCGCTGGTGGTGTCACGAACGCCGCCGCAGGGCGCGCTGAGCGACGATGTCAGCGTGCAGGCGAAAGCGGATGCTGCTTACGGTCCGGTGCCGCCGTTCATCACTGAAGCGTCCGGGAACGGCTCGGTGGAGACCTTCACCGTGATCTACAGCGGTCGCGGCGAAATCGAGCATGGCGTGGTTGTCCTTCGCACCACGGACGGCGCGCGGACGTTGGCGCGGGTGCCGGCGCAGGATCAGGCAACGCTGGCGTTTCTGACTGACATGGACCGCAGCCCGGTCGGCACGCACGGGACGATCTCGACCGCGGCTGACGGCGTACTGGAATGGCGCGCGGCGTAGTCCGAGCGCCGTCAGGTCGATGCGGCAAAGACCGGAAAACAGCTCAACGGCGGGACCGAATGACAACCCCGCCGTGACACTCAATCGAGCAAGGCTGAAAGAAACAGGGCCACTGAAAGAAACAGGGCCACTGGAATAGATTGAGCCACTCACGACACTGATCGTGAGTGGCCCGTTGACGTTGTCGTCGGTCGGCCGCGATCAGGCGGCGCGCACTGAATCCAGGAACTGGCCGACTTCGAGTTTCAACCGGTTGCTCTCGGTCGAGAGCGACTTCGCGGCCGACAACACCTGAGTCGACGCAGCGGTGGATTCGCTCGCGCCGCGTTGAACGTCGACGATGTTGGCGGACACTTGCTGCGTGCCCAGAGCTGCCTGCTGAACGTTGCGAGCGATCTCCTGAGTGGCAGCGCCCTGCTCTTCAACCGCGGACGCGATGGTCGAGGCAATCTCCGACATCCGGCCGATGATATCGCCGATGTCCTTGATCGCGCCGACCGAGTCCTGGGTGGCCGCCTGAATGCCGGTGATCTGCTGGCTGATCTCACCGGTCGCCTTCGCGGTTTGTTCGGCCAGCGCCTTGACCTCGCTGGCGACGACCGCGAAGCCGCGGCCCGCCTCGCCGGCGCGCGCCGCCTCAATGGTGGCATTCAGCGCCAGCAGATTGGTCTGACCGGCGATGGTGTTGATCAGCTCGACCACGTCCCCGATCCGCGTCGCGGCCTGGGCGAGCTCGCCGACGCGATCGTTGGTGCGCCGGGCCTGCTCCACCGCCTCGTTGGCGATCCGAGCAGAATCCTGCACCTGACGGCTGATCTCGTTGACGGAAGAAGCCATCTCCTCGGTCGCTGACGCCACCGACTGAACGTTGTTGGATGCTTCCTCGGAAGCAGAGGCGACGAGCGTGGTGATCTCCTGCGAGTGCTCTGCCGTCGAGGACAGCGAGCCGGCAGAGGCTTCGAGTTGGGTGGAGGCCGACGACACCGTCTGCACGATCTCGCCGATCATGGATTCGAATTGGCGGGTAATAGAGTCGACCCGCTGGCCGCGCGCGATCTTGGCTTCAGCTTCGAGAGATGCCGCCTCGTCGGCCGCCTTCTTGTCGATCAGCGCCTCCTTGAACACCTGCAGCACGTCGGCCATCGAACCGATCTCGGTCTTCTCGCCCCGGTGCGGCACCGTCGCCGTCAGGTCGCCGCGCCCCAGCGCCTGCATCGTCTCGATGATCGACGCGATGTTGCGGGAGACGTCGCGGACCAACATGACGCCGAGGCCGAGCCCAGCAATGGCAGCGAACGCGAGAATGCCGACCACGAGGTAGAGCGCGGATCGGAATGTGTCGGCTGCGGTTTTGCTGGCGTCGTCGCCGCCCTTGTTGTTGAGGTCGATGTCCTTCTGCAGCACTTCGTCGGCCCTCACCGCGATCGGATTGACGGTTTTGGCGTTGAAGTCAGCAGCTTCCTGCGAGACCTTGCCGATGTCGACACGGGACTTCGCGATCACCTGTTCAGCTCCCCGGACATATTCATCCCAAATCTGCGACCACTGGTTGTACAACGCGCGCTCTTCGGGCAACACGATCATCGCTTCGTAGGTCGCACGCGCCTTGGCGAGGCCGACCTTGACGGTCTCGAGCGACTTTTCCATCGCCTGCTTGTCTTCGACAGTGAATGACAGCATGTGCTGTCGGATGACGTTGCGATAGGTGATGCCCGCCGCCCGCAATTCGCCGAGGGCTCGAACGCTCGGAAGCCAATTGCTCGCGAGATCCACCGAAGTCGTGTTGATAGCCTGCATTTTCAGCAGAGCGAGACCGCCAAGGCTGCTCATCGTGACGAGCAGTACGGTGAGAACAATCGTGATCTTACTGCGGATCGAAAGGCGATCGAACATCGTCAGTTCCTTAGACAAATCGGGGTAGGTCAGGGAACGCGCCCGCCTCGCCCCCCGGCTGACGTCCGCGTCGCGACAGCATCCACCTGTCACTGAATTCAGGAATAGCGAATTATTCCTAACGCATAACTTACAAAGCCCCTCATCCGGTGCGAATGTCATTAGTAACTGCTCGGCGCCCTGAGACCTGCTCGCCCGACCGAGCTAACTAAGACATCAACCCGAGCGCATCCGTGAAAAAACGCGGACCGCCGAAATTTCCTGACTTCAAAGCCAACAGCATCCCGCTTCCGCAGGCGCCGACCGCACGCAGAACCGGAACACCGGCCGCGATTTCCGGCCCGACGAGAAAGCCTGGAATTGCAAGGCGATCGACGACCGCTCCAGAAGTCTCGCCGCCCGCAATCACCAGTCGCCGGACGCCGGATTCGACAAGCCGAACGGCGATATCTGCCATCACCTGCTCGATGGCATGCCCTGCAGCAACACGTCCGAATTTCGCCTGCACCGCCGCGACCTGATCGGGCGTGCCGCTGGACGCAATCAGCACCGGGCCGTCGGCGATCCGGGCGATCGCCCATTCCGCAGCGCGCTGTGCTTCGCCGTCACCGGCCACGATCGCAGACGGATCGAGCCGCAGCACCGGCATCGATCTCTCCGCATCAGCAACCTGTGCGAGCGTCGCACGCGAACAACTACCAACGAGACACGCTGCAAAGCCGCCGATCGACTCTCTATCGAATGCTTCAACCTGATTCAGTTCGATCCGGCCGGCGCCGACCAGTGCCCGTGCGAGGCCAAGGCCGAGGCCGCTGGCGCCGACCGAGACACGATGAGCCAGCGCCACAGCGCCGATGGTTTCCAGATCGCGTTCGAACACCGCATCCGCGACGACCGCACCGATGCCTCGCGTAGCGAGGTCATCAAGATGCTTCCGCAGCGCCGCCGGCCCCTGTGCAATGACGGAAAGATCTGCGAGGCTAATCTTGGTATGGCTCTGCCGCGCCAGCACCCGCACGAGATTCGGATCGAGCATCGGATTGAGCGGGTGGTCTTTCAGCGGGCTTTCATTCAACGGCGAAGCACCGACGAACAGATGGCCCTGATAGACGGTGCGCCCGGTCTCCGGAAAAGCCGGCGTCACCAGCACCATCGCGTCGCCGGCATCGGCGCGCAGCGCGTCCATTACCGGACCGATGTTGCCCTGATCGGTGGAATCGAATGTCGAGCAGATCTTGAACAGCACATGCGTTGCGCCCCGGCCGCGCAGCCATTGCTCGGCGGCGCGCGCCTTCGCCACCGCCTGATCAGCTGCGATCGACCGGCTTTTCAGCGACACCACCACAGCATCAACCTCGGGCAGCGCAAGGTCGTCCGCTGGCACGCCGATGGTCTGCACCGTACGCAGCCCCTGCCGTGTCAGCGTGTTGGCGAGATCGGAGGCGCCGGTGTAATCGTCCGCAATGCAGCCGAGCGCGAGCGTCACGTCCGTGTTCCTGCGTAGGGCGCGAACCAGCCGAGACCATCCACAGTCGCACCGCGCGGCCGATATTCGGCGCCGACGAATCCGGCGTAGCCGAGCCGGTCGAATTCCTCGAACAGGAACGGGTAGTTCAGTTCTTCGCTGTCCGGTTCGTTCCTTGAGGGAACGCTGGCGATCTGGATGTGGCCGACGATCGGCATCATCTCGCGCAGCCGCATGGCGACATCGCCGTGCAAAATCTGGCAATGATAGACGTCGAACTGCAGCTTCACATTGGGAACGTCGAGTTCGCGGATCAGATCGCGGGCGAACTCGAAATCGTCGAGGAAATATCCCGCGACGTCGCGCTTGTTGAGAGGCTCGATCACGACGTCGATACCGTGCGGGGCAAAGAAATGCGCCGCGACCGCGAGCGAGCGACGGAATGCGACCACCGCCGCCACGTCGTTCCGGTCGGCGATGCCGGCCATCAGATGCACACGCTTGACCCCAGTCGCCAACGCATAGGGCAGCGCGATGCGCAAACTCTGCTGCAGCTCCTCGAACTTGTCCGGTCGCGCAGCAAAACCCTTTTCGCCCGCAGCCCAATCGCCCGGCGGCAGATTGAACAGCGCCTGCACGAGATTGTTGCGCCTGAGCCGTTCGGCGATGTCCTCCGGGCTGTGGTCATACGGAAACAGGAACTCGACCGCAGTGAAGCCTGCCGCGGCCGCGGCGTCGAAGCGATCGAGGAAAGCGTTCTCGTTGAACATCAGGCTGAGATTTGCAGCGAAGCGCGGCATCGGTTCACACTCTCTCTCGATCAAGCCTTGTCGCCGGGCAGCTTGGTCCCGGTCACCTGCGCGTACATCTTAGCCACGGACGCGTCATCGTCGCGGCCCATGCCCGCGGCGGATGTCATCAGGAACATCTGCAGCGCCGCGGCCGACAACGGCACCGGGAATTTTGCGGCGCGCGCCATGTCCTGGACGATGCCGAGATCCTTCACGAAGATATCGACCGCGCTGCGCGGCGTGTAATCGCCGTCGAGCACATGCGGCACGCGGTTCTCGAACATCCAGGAATTGCCGGCCGAGGCGGTGATCACCTCGTAGACCTTGCGGATGTCGAGGCCTTGCCGGGCCGCGAAGGCGATCGCCTCGGACGCCGCGGCGATATGAACGCCGGCGAGAAGCTGATTGATCATCTTGAACGCCGCGCCCTGCCCGGCCGCGTCGCCGAGTTCATAGAGCTTCGCCGCCATCGCATCGAGCGCCGGCCGCGCCCTTTCGAAAGCCGCGGCGCTGCCGGAGGCAAGGATCGTCAATTCGCCATGCGCGGCCCGCTGCGCACCGCCGGAGATCGGCGCATCGAGATAATGTCGACCGGTCGCCTCGAGCTTGGCGGCGAGCCGCCGCGCCACGTCGGGATCCATGGTCGCGCAGGAAACGAACACGGCGTCGTTCGCCAAACTCGCCGCAACGCCGGTCTCGCCGAACAGAACGTCTTCGGTCTGCGCCGCGTTGACGACGACGCTGACGACGATCGAGACGTCCGTGGCTGCTTCGGCGGGCGTCGCCGCGCCGTGTCCGCCTTCAGCGGCGAAGCGCGCGACGGTCTCCGCCGACACGTCGCAGCCGGTGACGATGAACCCGGCGCGCCGTAACGATGCCGCCATGCCGAAACCCATCGAGCCCAGCCCGATGACCGCAACGCGCGGCCTTGCAGTCCCAGTCATGCGGCGTTTCCCGAATTGTTGCTTGCACTCTCGATAACATGGCTTGGCCGCGCCGCCAAAGCATGGGAAAACTTCGCCGGGAGAGCAGCCATGAGCACAGAGGCGAAACTTCGCGAGGAGATCTGCCGGCTCGGTCGCTCGCTGTTCGAGCGTGGATTGACGCCGGGCTCCTCCGGCAACATCAGCGTACGCTGCGACGCCGGCTTTCTGGTGACGCCGACCAACGCCTCGCTCGGCTTCCTCGATCCGGCCAGGCTGTCACTTCTCGATGCCGGCGGACGCCTCGTCTCCGGCGACGCGCCGACCAAGGAAGTGCCGCTCCACAGCGCGCTGTACGAGACCCGCGGCGCGTCGGGCGCAGTGGTGCATCTGCATTCGACCCATGCGGTCGCGCTGTCGATGCTGCCGGAGATCGACCCGCGCGCGGCGCTGCCGCCGCTGACGCCGTACTACCTGATGCGCTGCGGCGCGACCGCGCTGCTGCCTTACTATCGACCCGGCGACCCTGCCGTCGCCGACGCAATCAGGGGGCTCGCCGGCAGATACACATCCGTACTGCTCGCCAATCACGGCCCCGTCGTGGCGGGCGCCACTCTCGAAGCAGCCGTCTTCGCGATGGAAGAACTCGAGGAGACCGCGAAGCTCCATCTGCTGCTACGCGGCCTCAACCCGCGCTATCTGTCGCCCGCGCAAATTGTGGACCTCGCGACCGTATTCGGGCTCGACCTGCCGGACCATCTCCACAAGTCCTGATTGGCCGCTTCGCTGCAGCCGACACGACGCAGCCACGCGGACAATCGCCGAGACCGACGCGACACCGTTGCCAAGGCAACGACTTTGTGCGAACTATTTTGAACTAAGAGCGACCCAGTCGCCATGTTCCGGGAGGAGCTATGTTCGGCGCAGCAGCCGGCATTCGCAGGCTTGTACCTGCGAGTATCAGAGGTGAAGCGGGCCGCTGAATTCGGCATTCAGCAGAACGGCCAGAAGCTGCTGGCGTTCCTGCTGTTCATCAACGACCTGCACGGCATGGCCTGAAGGTGGCGCAACGGTTGCATCTGTGAGTCGTTCTACTGGGACATGGACGACGACACCTGCGCCTTCGCCAAACGCTTTGCCGCGCGTCCGGGCATGAACGGCAAGATGACGGGTGCCTACGCTGGCTCGCCTGATCGCCATGTTTCGCCAGCGCGTCTTACAATCCCAGATACGCCTTGCGAACGTCCGGGTTGTCCATCAACTCGGCGGACTTGCCCTGCATCAGCACCCTGCCCGTTTGTAGGATGTAGGCGCGGTCGGCGATCTCGAGGCATTCGGCCATCCGCTGCTCGACGATCAGCACCGTCATGCCGGCGTCGCGAATCTTCTTCACCGCCTGGAAGATCTCGCTGACGAGCTTCGGCATGATGCCCTGCGACGGCTCGTCCAGCATCAGCAGCCGCGGCCGCGTCATCAGCGCCCGGCCGATCGCCAGCATCTGCTGCTCGCCGCCCGACAGCGTCTCGGCGCGCTGCTCGAGCCGCTCCTTCAGCCGCGGAAACAGGCTGAACACCAGTTCCAGGGGTTGCTCGCGATCCGCCTTGCCGCGGAACAGATAGCTGCCGAGCCGCAGATTGTCGTGCACCGACAAACGCGGAAACAGCCGTCGGTTTTCCGGCACATAGGCGATGCCGCGGGCGGTGATCAGATGCTGTGCGGTGCCGTCGATCCGCTCGCCATCGAACGACACCTGCCCGGATCGCGGCCGCTCCGCGCCGGCGATCGATTTCAACAGCGTCGACTTGCCGGCGCCGTTGGCGCCGGCGACGCAAACGATCTCGCCCTTCTCGACCTCGATCGAAACCTGCGAAATCGCGACCAGGCCCTTATAGGCAGTGGTGACCTCACGCACCGACAGCATGACGATCCCCAAGATAGGCAGTGATGACTTTCGGATCACGCACGACGTCGGCCGGCTTGCCTTCGACCAGCACCTTGCCGAGATCAAGCACGATGGCGCGATCGACCAGCGGCATCACGATCTCCATGACATGTTCGACCATCAGAACGGTGACGCCGGTATCGCGAACGCGGCGAACCAGTTCGACGCCGGTCTGCGCCTCGGTCGGCGTCAGCCCGGTCAGCACCTCGTCGAGCAGCAACAATTTGGGCTCGGTGGCGAGCGCGCGGGCCACTTCGAGCCGGCGCTTCTCCGACGGGATAAGCTGGCTCGCCAGCACATCGGCGCGGGCATCGAGGCCACAGAACTGCAGCACCTCGTGCGCCTTGCGGCGGGCCTCGCGCATCACCGTGGTGCGGATCAGCGCGCCGACGATGACGTTGTCGATCACCGTCATCGACTCGAAGCTCTTCACCACCTGGAAGGTACGTCCGATGCCGCGGGCGCAGCGCGCAGTCGCCGGCAGCCTGGTGACATCCTCGCCGTCGAAGATGATCGAGCCCTGGGTCGGCGGCAGCACACCGGCGATCAGATTGAACAATGTCGACTTGCCGGCGCCGTTCGGACCGATCAGCCCGACGATTTCGCCGCGGCCGACCGAAATCGACACGTCGCTGTTGGCGATCAGGCCGCCGAAGCGCTGCCAGACGCCGCGGGTCTCGAGCAATGGCGCGGTCATTGCGACGCTCCCTTCGACTTTGGACGCCGCGAGAACAGGCCGATCAATCCCTCCGGCCGGGCCAGCGAGATCAGAACGATCACGGTGCCGTAGAGGATGAGATCGACGCCGCGGCCGGAGCCGCCGATGAACGAGCGCGTCAGTTCGGTGAGCGGGATCAGGATCGCCGCGCCGAGCACCGGCCCCCACAGCGTGCCGATGCCGCCCAACACAGCCGGCAAAGCCATCAGCAGCGAAAACTGGAAGGTCATCACGCTTTCCGGATCGATATAGGAAACGAACTGCGCGTAGAACGAGCCGCCGATCGCGGTGAGGAAGGCGGAGACGGCCGCGGCGCCCATCTTGGAGTTGAACACCACCACGCCGAGGCTTTCAGCGGCCTCCGGATTGTCCTTCACCGCCCGCCACCAATAGCCCCATTTCGAGTTTTCCAGCCACCACGTCACCAGCCAGGCGACGCAACAGAACACCAGCGCGAAGTAGTAATAAGGCAGCTTGCTGCGGGTGAACTGGAATTTGGCCCAACTGTCGCCGCGCACCGGAATGTCGATGCCGAGCGCCGCACCGGCCCAATCCCAATTGTGAAACAGCAGGAAGCCGATTTCGGCGATCACGATGGTGGCGATGACGAAGTAATGGCCGCGCAGCCGGAAGGTCGGATAGCCCAGAGCCATCGCGATCACCGCCGAGATCAGCCCACCGCCGAGCATACCGAACCACGGCAGCACGCCGAACTTGGTGAACAGCAGCGCGGTGGTGTAGGCGCCGAGACCAAAATACAGCGCGTGGCCGAGCGAGATCTGGCCGCAATAGCCGCCGAGAATGTTCCAGGCCTGCGACAGCGCCGCATACATCAGGGTCAGCACCATGATGTTCTGGACGTAGACATCCTTGACGAACAGCGGCACCAGCGCCGCGATGAGGGCGAGAACGGCGGCGACGATGAGGTCGCGGCGGCGGCGTTTGGCGTGAGCCTCGTCCATCAGATCGATCCGAACAGGCCACGAGGCCGAATGAACACAACGAGCAAATAGACCGCGTAGATGCCGACCGACTTCAGCGATGGCGGCAGCATCAGCGCGGTGGTCGCCTCGACGAGGCCGACGATGATGCCGCCGGCGAAGGCGCCGAACACGCTGCCGAAGCCGCCCAGCGCGACGGTGACATAGGCGATCAGCGCGAACGAGGCGCCGACGTCCGGATAAATGTAGAAGAACGTCGCCATCACCGCGCCGGCCAGCCCGACCAGCGCACCACCGAGGCCCCAGCCCAACGCGAACACCTTGTTCTTGTCGATGCCGACCAGCGCCACCGCGCCGGCGTCCTCGCGGGTCGCCTCAAGCGCGCGACCGAAATCGGTCTTCTTGATGAAGAAGTAAAGCGCCCCGAACGCCGCGAGCGAAACCAACGCGCCGACCAATTGCGGCACCGGCAGGAATATGCCGCCGAACGACACGGTCTTGCCGCCGAGCCAGGAGACGTTGATGCTGCGATAGTCCGGGGTGAAGAAATACTGCGCCAGCCCGCGCATCAGGATCGCCAGGCCGAAGGTCGTAAAGATCTGAACCATCCCGATATTGGCTTTGGCCCGCATCGCGAAGCGCACCACCAATAAATAAGCCACCGCCCCGAACAGGAACATCGCCGCGCCGACCAGTGGCGCGGAGAGCAATGGGTCGATCGCAAAGAAAGCGAACAGGAAGAAGGTGATGTACATCGCCAGCATCAGAAATTCGCCGTGGGCGAAGTTCGTGATGTCCATCAGGCCGAAGATCAAAGCGAGACCGACCGCGACCAGGCCGTACAGCAGTCCCATCAGCAGACCGCTGGCAAGTGACTGGATAATGGTTGCTGTCGTCAAATTGGCTGCTCCCGGAGTACGGCCGGCATTTTGAGGTGCGAGCTCTTGCGAGCGTCTAAGGATGACATCGTGTTGCGCCTGATCGTCCGAGGCCCACCGCAATGGCGGCGGGCCTCGGGATGAGCGTGTCGTTACGGCATCGGCCAGATCGCCTCGGCGACCGCGGCCTGTTCCGGGAAGATGGTGACGAATTTACCGCCGACATACTGCAGCAGCACCGGGTCGGCAAAGGTGTTCTGGCCTTCCGCGTCGAACTTCACCTGCTTCCACGGCATGATGGTCTTGTCGCCCGGCATATCGGTCGCGACCAGCGCTTCGCGAATCTTGTCGCCGTCGGTCGACTTGGCGCGGTTGATGGCGTCGGCCATCACGATCAGGCCCATGAACTGCCGCGACGAATAGTCGTTGAAGTCCTTGCCTGACCTCTCCTTGTACATGTCGTTGATCTTGCCGACCATCGGCCGCTTGGCCGCGAGGTCGATCGAGAACGAGCCGCGCGAGATCACGCCCGGGATCTTGTCGCCGACCGCATCGTACAGCGCCTTTTCGGAGAATCCGGCGTCCTGGGCGACGATATTCTTCGGCTTGTAGCCGAGTTCACCCATGGTGCGGATCAGAAGGATGCCGTCTGTCGTGTAGCTCGACGGCATCAGCACGTCGGCATCGGCAGCCTTGAGCTGTTGCACCTCTGCGGTCAGCGACGGCGAGTTGGCGCGATACTTGATGTCGGCGGCGATCTTGTAGCCGCGCTCCTGAGCGAGCTTGAGCTGCGCGTTGGACGAATCGGTGCCGAAGATGGTGTCCTCGTGGAACAGCGCCAGCGTCTCGATCTTCTGGCCCTTCTTCTTCAGCGCATCGAAGAAATCGAACATCGCCTGCGAAAACATCTCGTCGTGCGGCGCAGCGCGGAAGTAGAACTTCAGGCCCCGGCGATGCAAGCTCGGCGACGAATTATCGGCCGACAGGAACGGGATCTGGTAGCGCTCGCAGATCTGGCTGACGGTGACCGCGACCGAGCTTTGATAGGTGCCGACGATGGCGCTGACCTTCTCCTGCGTGATCAGGCGCTCGGCTTCGGCGCGGCCCTTCTGCGGGTCGGCCTGGTGATCGGCGAATACAAGTCGGACCTTGGCGCCGCCGAGCCCCGGAAGTCCCTCGTCGCGCGCGAGCGGAAGATCGAGATCGTATTTGTTGTTGATCAGCTCGGCCGCGGTCTGGAATGCCTTTTGGGCGTCGACGCCGATCTGCGCGCTGGCGCCGGACAGCGGATAGATCACGCCGATCACCACTTCCTTGGCCTGGGCGCGGGCGGTCGTCGCGAACGGCAGCAAGGCGGCGCTCGCGGCGCTTCCGAGCACGAGATTGCGGCGATTGATCTTCATGGCATGTTCCTTTGCTACCAGCGCTGATGGTAATGCGATCGAAGGTTCAGTTGGCCTCAGAGCACCGCAAGGTGCTTGTTCTTCAAGTCGGTGACAAGCATCAATCCGGGCGCGTGGGTGATTGCGAACGGCACCTTCGCAGCCGCGATCACCGCCTGCGGAGTGACGCCGCAGGCCCAAAATACCGGAAGCTCGTCGGGCGCGATCGGCACCGGATCGCCATAGTCGGGATTCGCGATGTCGGCGATACCGATCGACTGCGGCAGCCCGATATGCACCGGCGCGCCGTGAACCGAAGGAAAGCGTGAAGTGATCTGCACGGCGCGAATCGCATCCGCTGGCTTCAGCGGCCACATCGACACCACCATCGGCCCCGCGAACGGACCGGCCGGCGCGCAGGCGATGTTGGTGCGATACATCGGCACGCGCACCTTGCGTTCGATGTGCCGGATCGGAATGTCGTCCGCCAACAGCGCCTCTTCGAAGGAAAACGAGCAGCCGATCACGAAAGCGACCAGATCGTCGCGCCAATGCGCCATGACGTCGGTCGGCTCCTCGATCAGTTCGCCGTCGCGCCACACCCGGTAGCGCGGAAGATCGGTGCGAATATCGAGATCGAGGCCGAGCGCGGGAATCTGCGGATTGCCGACGTCGGACATGCCGATGATCGGGCAAGGCTTGGGATTGAGCTGGCAGAATCGATGGAATGCGGCGGCGAATTTCTCGGGCAGAATAGCCAGATTGCCCTGGACGAAACCCGGCGCGACGCCGGCTGTGGTGTCGGCCTGTCCGGCCCGGCAAGCAAGGCGCGCCTGGTAGGACGGAAGGCACTCCCCTTCCGTCTGGAACTGCTGCCCTGCCGGAAAAACAGTCATTCTTTCATCCTGCCTACTCTCTCGACAGTAATGGAGCGCAAGCCTAATATAATGTCTAATCTTTGTTTCTGATCAGAAACAATAAATTTTACTTATCTCTTGAGAAGGAGTCGCCTGATGGTGGACTTCAAGGCGCTTGAAACTTTCCTTTGGGTCGTGACGCTCGGCAGCTTTCGTGGCGCCGCCCAGAAACTCAACACCACTCAGCCCGCGATCTCGCAGCGGATTGCGCAACTCGAACGCGAACTCGGCGTCCGGCTGCTGCAGCGGGATCATCGCATGGCCTCCCCGACCCCGAGTGGTCGGCAGCTGATGCTGTATGCGGAAAAGCTGATCGGGTTGCGCACCGAAATGCTGGCGGCCGTTGGCGATCAATCGAGCATGCGCGGCGTGCTCCGGCTCGGCGTCGCCGAGACCATCGTTCACACCTGGCTGCCGGGACTGATCGAGCGGGTGAACCGGCTGTATCCGAACCTGTCGCTGGAGATCGAGGTCGACATCACGCCGAATCTGCGCGCACGCCTGCTCGCTCAGGAAATCGAGCTCGCCTTCCTGCTCGGCCCGATGACGGCGTCGACGGTGCGAAGCCGCGTGCTATGCGAGTATCCGATCGGATTTCTGGCGAGCCCCTCGCTCGGGCTCGGCGCCGGAGAGCTGGCGGTGCAAGATCTCGCCAAGTTTCCGATCATCACCTTCCCGCGCAAGACCCAACCCTACGAGATCGTGCGCTCGCTGTTCAACAAGCCGGAACTGCCGCCGATCCGGCTGCACGCTTCGGCGTCGCTCGGCACCGTCATCCACATGGCGATCGAAGGTCTCGGCGTCGCCGTGATCCCGACTGCGATCGTCGAAGACGAATTGGCCGACGGGCGACTGCAATTGCTGCAGACCAATCTGACGATTTCGCCGCTGCGATTCTCGGCGAGTTGGCTCGCCTCGCCGGATACGGCGGCGATCGAGCGCGTCGCCGAACTCGCGGTCGACATCGCCCACACTGGCGGCTTCATGCCCGAGGCTGCGCAGCTGGGCGCTGGCCTGCCCGCCGCGGAACCGGCGATAGGTTGACGCGCGCCGCGCGGCGTTGAACTCTTCGGCCCTGTCCGCGCCGCTCGGCGCCGTTCGTCCGGAGATCGCATGACCAAGCCTGCCTCGAACCTGCAGATCGATTCGTCGCGGCTGTGGGACACCATCCACACCACCGCGCAGTTCGGCGCGACGCCAAAAGGCGGCGTGCGGCGGCTGACGCTCGGGCCGGAGGACAAGCAGGTTCGCGACTGGTTTCGCACCGCCTGCGAAAAGGCCGGCCTCGAGGTGCAGATCGACGGGCTCGGCAACATGTTCGCGCTGCGCAAGGGCCGCGACATGTCGAAGCCGCCGATCGGACTCGGCTCGCATCTCGACACCCAACCGACCGGCGGCAAGTTCGACGGTGTACTTGGTACACTGGCAGCGCTGGAAGTGATCCGCACGCTGAACGACGCCGGAATCGAGACAGAACTGCCACTCTGCGTCACCAACTGGACCAATGAGGAAGGCTCGCGCTACGCGCCGGCGATGATGGGATCGGCCGCGTTCGTCGGCGATTTCACCGTCGACGACATCCTCGGCCGCGAGGATGCCGCGGGCATCAGCGTCGCGCAGGCGCTCGACGACATCGGCTATCGCGGCGACAAGCCGGTCGGCGCGCAAAAATTCAGCGGCTTCATCGAACTCCACATCGAACAAGGCCCGATCCTGGAAGCCGAGGGCAAGACCATCGGCGTGGTCGAGCACGGCCAGGGTGTGCTGTGGTACGACGGCAAGATCACGGGCTTCGAGAGTCACGCCGGCTCGACGCCGATGAAGCACCGCCGCGACGCGCTGGCGACCCTGTCGGAAATCGTGCTGGCGATCGAAACCATCGCCACCGAACTCGGCAACGCGGTCGGCACCGTCGGCGAAGCGGTGATCGCCGCGCCCTCGCGCAACGTCATCCCCGGCGAGGTCACCTTCACCATCGACACCCGCAGCGCCGACGCGGGCATCCTCGACCAGCTCGACCAGCGGATCCGCGCGGCTGCGGCCGGGATCGCCGCGAAACGCAAGGTCGAGGTCGCGCTCGACCTGGTCTGGCGCAAGGAACCGACGCATTTCGACACGACGCTGGTCGGCGCGGTCGAGAACGCGGCGAACGCGCTCGGCTACCAAAACCGCCGCATCACCTCCGGCGCCGGCCACGACGCCTGCAACCTCAACACCAGGCTGCCGGCCGCGATGATCTTCGTGCCGTGCAAGGACGGCGTCAGCCACAACGAGCTGGAAGACGCAACGCAGAGCGACTGCGCCGCCGGCGCCAATGTGCTGCTGCACACGGTGCTGTCGCTCGCCGGCGTCGCGAAGTAACAAGGCAGCCAAATCGGGGGGAAGCACATGCACGCGGTGTTCGTCGACGCCAGTGAAACGCTGGCGATGATCATGGAGCAGCAGGCGAAGCCGGACAATCCGCCGATGGTGATCCATCGCGATCCCGACGTGACGCCGGAGCAACTGCCCGGCGTGCTCGGCGACGCTGCGATCGCGATCATCGATCACACCTATCTGCCCACCGACATCGCCCGGCAATGCGTCGGCCTGAAACACGTGGTGTTCCTCGGCACCGGCGCGCGCAGCTACATGAACATCGAGGAACTGGCCGACCTCGGCATCACCGTGCATCTGATCCGCGGCTATGGCGACACGGCGGTCGCCGAATCCACGATTGCCTTGATGTGGGCGGCGGCGCGCAACCTCGCGCTGATGGATCGCGAGATGCGCGCCGGCCAATGGCTGCGCGAAGACGGCCTGCAACTCACCGGCAAGACGATCGGCCTGATCGGCTTCGGCGGCATCGCCGCGGAAGTGGCGCGGATCGCGCACGGCTCCGGCATGAAGGTGATCGCATGGAATCGGACGCCGAAGACTTTCGACGGCGTAACGTTCGTCGAGATCGACACGCTGCTGCGCGACAGCCACGTGGTTTCGCTGCATCTGTTGCTCAATGACGAGACCCGCGGATTCCTGACGCGCGACCGCATCGCCGCGATGAGGCCCGGCGCCATTCTCGTCAACACCGCGCGCGCGGCGCTCGCCGACGAGGCGGCGATGATCGACGCATTGCAGTCCAGTCACCTGCGTCACGCTGCGCTCGACGTGTTCGAAATCGAGCCGCTGCCGGCGGATCACCCGCTGGCCACGCTGCCGAACGTCACCCTGTCGGCGCACTCCGCCTTCCGGACGCCTGAGGCGAGCGAGAACCTGATCGCAGCGTCGCTGGCGCATTGCCGCCGGATCGCCGAGGCGGCGTAGCCGCCTCAATCACAGCGCGCGGGCGGCAATTAGTTACCACTTCGCGTTGATAATCGTCCAAGGCCGGTGATCCGAATCAACGCTCGACCGGCTATCCTCGTGCGACACTTCTGCGTCTGCAGGGAGCGCACACATGAAGGACTGGTTTGCGGTTTGCGCCGTCGGGCTTGTGATCATCGTCGGTACCGCCGCCGGACTCGGCGGCACTTTGGCCTTCTTGCTGGCGTTTGGCGTGACCTGGTACCTGCTCACAGCGCGGGATATCGGCTTCGCGCAAGCCCGCGATACGCTGGGCATCAAGCTGTTGCCGCCAATCTGGCGGCGCAGCAACTGGCGCTGGCTCGGAATCCTGTTCGACGACGGCGAGAAGCTGTTCAAGGCCGCGACGATCGCGCTCGTCGTAATCAGCGCGGCACTGATGTTCGAGCCGGACATCGTCTACGGCGCCGCCATGCTGATCGCCGCATTCTACGTCTCCGAGATTTTGCGCGGGAAGACCAAGCCGCCGCGGCGCCTTGTGCGGATTCTTGACGCCGGCGCCAAGGTCGCGGAGATCGAGAGCACGCCGGTCGCCGCGTCCCCTCAGGCGCCGATCGTCCAGCCAGTGCTCACCATGGCGGTCGAAGCTGCTCCCGAGCCTGCGCGCCCGACGTCAGATAGCACTGCCGTTGTGCCCGAGGTCGCGCGCCCGATTAGTCGGGTCATCGTCGCCCGGCTGCGCGCGGCCCGAAAGCCGCTGCCGCCGCGCCAGCGGCGCGTCGATCAACGTCCGCCCGGCGCGAAGCGCACCAATCCGGCGAAGCGCAGGCTGCGCAACAAGGCCAAGCGTCCGGAGCGAACCGCGTCGTCGTTGCCGAGCCGCAAGCCGGACTATCCGATTGCGATCCGGACAAGCAAGCCGCTGCGACGACTGCCGGGGGTTCGTCGGCGAACGATGCGCAAGCCAGTGACGCAGCTGCCACGCCGCTCGGCTGCGCAGATCACGGCCGCTGCCGAACGTTAGACCAGGATGACCTATCCTCGAGTCGTCATCATGCTTTCGACCAGACGCGGCAACTGAAGCCGGAGCGCCTACTCCAGCATCTCCGCCACCGCCTTGCCGCAGGCGGTCGTGTCGGCCTGACCGCCGAGATCACGGGTGCGGAGCGTCCGCTCGGCGAGCGTGCGTTCGATCGCCTTGACGATCGCGTCGGCGGCAGTCTTCTCGCCGAGATGCTCCAGCATCATCGCGCCCGACCAGATCATCCCGATCGGATTGGCGATGCCCTGCCCCGCGATATCCGGCGCCGAGCCGTGCACCGGCTCGAACACGCTCGGGAAATTGCCTTCCGGATTGATGTTGCCGGACGGCGCAATCCCGATCGTCCCTGTGCAGGCCGGACCGAGGTCCGACAGAATGTCACCGAACAGATTGGAGCCGACCACGACGTCGAACCAATCCGGATGCAGAACGAAATGCGCGGTGAGAATATCGATGTGATACTTGTCCAACTTCACATCGGGATAGCGCTTCGCCATCGCCTCGACCCGCTCGTCCCAATACGGCATTGTGATCGAGATGCCGTTCGATTTGGTGGCCGAGGTCAAATGCCGCTTCGGCCTCGACTGCGCCAGATCGAACGCGAATTTCAGAATCCGGTCGACGCCGGTCCGGGTCATCACCGTCTGCTGCGTCACGAATTCGCGGTCGGTGTCGGGAAACATACGGCCGCCGACCGATGAATACTCACCCTCGGTGTTCTCGCGCACCACCCAGAAATCGATATCGCCCGGCTTGCGGCCGGCGAGCGGCGACGGCACGCCCGGCATCAACCGCACCGGGCGCAGATTGACGTACTGATCGAACTCGCGGCGAAACTTGATGAGCGAGCCCCACAGCGAAATGTGATCGGGGATCTTCTCCGGCCAGCCGACAGCACCGAAGAAGATCGCGTCGTGACCGCCGATCGCTTCCTTCCAGTCGTCCGGCATCATCTGGCCGTGCTTTTCGTAGTAGTCGTAGCTCGCGAAGTCGAAATGATCGAACGCGAGCTTGACGCGGTGCTTCTTCGCCGCGGCTTCGAGCGCGCGCAGTCCCTCCGGCATCACTTCCTTGCCGATGCCGTCTCCCGGAATAACCGCGATCCGATATTCGTTCTTCTTGGTATTCAAGGCTTGTCCCTCGAATTCGTGAGCTGCGCAGTGATTCAGCGTCAGCATGTGGCCCAAACTGCGCGGGCAATCAACGCTGCACCGCACCAATCGATCGTCCAAAGGCGAATGCTGACCCCACGATTGCGCAAGGCAGCCATGATTGCAGCGCTGCGCCGTTCGGATGTATTGCGATCGCTTGATGCAAGCAGCGCTGGCGGCACAACGTCGCGGTTTGATCCAGCGCAAGCGCGGCGCTCGACGGCGGGGCGTATCAAAACTCAAACTCGCAATCCGGAGACAAGAGTCATGGACACGCTCACACCGCCGACCCAGATGCCGATGCCGGGTCATCCATCACTTTTGCACGTCAAGCCCGATTTCATCTGGGGCGTGTCCAGTTCGAGCTTTCAGATCGAGGGCGCCACCAACGAAGACGGCCGCGGCGCGAGCATCTGGGACACCTATTGCCGCACCGGACAAGTCGCCAACAACGACACCGGCGACGTCGCCTGCGACCATTATCATCGCTACAAGGAAGACGTCGCGCTGATGAAGGCGCTCGGCGTGCAGGCCTATCGTTTCTCCATTGCGTGGCCGCGCGTGCTGCCGCTAGGCGACGGCGCGGTGAACGAAGCCGGCCTCGCCTTCTACGACCGGCTGATCGACGAACTTCAGGCCGCCGGGATCGAGCCGTGGATCTGCCTGTATCACTGGGACCTGCCGCAAGCGCTGGAAGACCGCGGCGGCTGGCTCAACCGCGACATCGTCGGCTGGTTCGCCGACTATGCAAGGCTGATCGGCGAGCGTTACGGCAAGCGGGTGAAGCGGTTCGCAACATTCAACGAACCGGGGATCTTCAGCCTGTTCAGCCGCTCCTTCGGGGCGCGCGACCGCAGCGCCGACGACAAGCTCCACCGCTGGATCCATCACGTCAATCTCGCCCATGGCGCCGCGGTCGATGCGCTGCGCGAGACGGTGCCGGACGCACAGATCGGCCTGGTTACAAATTATCAACCAATCTTCCCATCGAGCGACAAGCCCGAGGACATCGCCGAAGCCGCGCTGATCGGCGACTACTGGAATTGTGCCTTCTCCGATCCGCAATATCTCGGCGAGTATCCGGCCCTGATCCGCGACGCGCTCGCGGCGCACGTCAGGCCGGGTGACATGGAGCAGATTCACCGGCCGCTCGACTGGTTCGGGCTGAACCACTACAGCCCGGTCTACATCAACTCCGATCCGAATGCGATCATCGGGCTCGGCTGGGGCGCGAAGCCCGACAGCATTCCGCGGACGCCCATCGACTGGACGATCGAACCGGACGCCTTCCGCGACACGCTGATCGAGGTCAGCCGACGCTACGGCAAGCCGGTCTACGTCACCGAGAACGGTTATGGCAGCAACATCGAAAAGCCGGACGACACCGGCGCGGTGATCGATCGCGGCCGCGTCGCCTTCCTGCACGACTACATCTCCGGCCTCGACGCGGCGATTGCCGCCGGCGCCGACGTGCGCGGCTATTTCGTCTGGTCGCTGCTCGACAATTTCGAATGGGAGTCGGGCTACGGCGTGCGTTTCGGCCTGACCTATATCGACTACGCGACGCAGCGGCGGATTCCGAAGGCGTCGTTCAATTGGTACGCGGACGTCATTCGTCAGGCCCGCGGCGGCGCGACCGCGTAAAGCAACGCGACGGCGGCGCGTCAGGCGCGTCGCCGTCGATTGTCGCGCCGCTCGATCAGTGCGGCGCGACTTCGCGGCTCTCGCTATTCGCGGCCGCCTCGCCCTGCTCGGGCATCCGGTCGATCGTCGACAGCAACGCCGCAACGCGGTTAGCCGATGATCGCCAATCCGCCAGCCGCTGATAGTTGTCGACCAGCCAGTTGACCGCGCCCTGCACGGTGACGAACGCCGCCGCGCTCTGCGTCACCTCACCGAGCGACATCGCGCCGCTGAGATATTTCGGAAAGCAGAGAAAATAAGCCGCGACCGGAGCGAACAGGAAGTTGGCGTGGGACACCAGCGTCATGTCGACCAGCTGCCAGCACAGGTTGCGCCAGGACCGCAGCACGGCCTGCAGCCGCAGATGCAACTGGTCCATCCATGACGCTACATCGGCCTCGCTCCCCGGATAGCCGCCGCGCAACACCTCGGCGGCAGCTCGAAACTCGGCCTCGTTCTGGTTGCGCTGCTCGCTGATGCTGGTCATCCGGCGTCCGAACCACAGCATCAGCGCGGTCATCAGCGTCGAGTAGCCCATCACGCCGAGCACCAGATATCCCGGAATTTCGATTCGGTGGCCGAACGGGCTGACGACGATGCTGCCGCCGACGCTCCACAGCACGCTGAAGAATGTCAGTGCCGTCAGCACCGAGGACAGGAAAGCGAGGATCAGATCCACCGGCGCGTCGGTTGCGACCCGGACGTCCTCGGCGAGTCTGTACTCGGGATTTTCAGCGCCATGATCCTGGCCGTTCATTGAGACGTCGTGCCGTTTGCGCGACCAGATCTCCAGGATCGCGCGCGTCATCGACTCGCGCCATTTACGGTGGCAGGTCATCCGCGCCCACACCGAGGTCGCAGTCAGGACGATGCTGGCGCTCGCCAAGACCAAAAACACCGAAGTTTGGGTCCAGAGTTCGCCAGCGTCCCGCCGCTCGAGCGCGTCGAAGAAGTGCCTGTTCCAGAGATTGAGATAAAACTGCACGAGAAGCTGCAGCAACACGACCGAGATCATCAGCACGATCAGCCCAGTCACCGAGGGCTTTCCCGCCAGCCAAAATCGTCGCGACAGCCGCCAGAATCCAGCGAGGGTGTGGCCGTTCGAGCCATTCTGTGAGAAGAGAGTCATGGTCCGATATAAGACTCGAACAGGCGACTTGGAAAGCCGGTCGGGCTACCCATTGCGTCGTAGTTGACGGCGTCCAATCAACGGTCTGCATTGCGCCCACATGGCCGGCCGATCAAGTCGGGAGAAACAACAGGATGGCGGCACATCAGGAGCTGATTCAGGCGACGGCTTGCGCGATCGTCGACAGGCTCGAGTCCGGCGACGTCACGCCGCTCGACCTGCTCGACGCGTTGGAGCAGCGCATCGCCGAAGTCGACGGCGCCGTCAATGCGCTGCCGACGCTGTGCTTCGATCGCGCCCGCGAACGTGCCGCCACCTTGATGAAAAGACCGAAAGCGCAGCGCGGTCTGCTGGCCGGCCTGCCCGTCCCGATCAAGGACCTCACCGCTGTCGAAGGCGTGCTGACCACGCAAGGCTCGCCGATCTACAAAGACCATGTGCCGGACCGCTCCGACCTCATGGTCGAACAGCTCGAAGCCAATGGCGGCGTGGTCTATGCGAAATCCAACACGCCGGAGTTCGGCGCAGGCGCCAACACCTTCAACGAGGTGTTCGGGGCGACGCGCAATCCGTGGGACCTGTCCCGCTCGGCCGCAGGATCGTCCGGCGGCGCTGCGGTTGCGCTCGCGACCGGCACCGCATGGCTCGCGCACGGCTCCGACATGGGCGGCTCGTTGCGCAACCCCGCGAGCTTCTGCGGCGTGGTCGGACTGCGCCCGAGCTTCGGCCGGGTCGCGCATACGCCGACGGCGAAGATCGATCGCAATCTCGGCGTGCAGGGTCCGATGGCGCGCAATGTCGAGGATGTCGCGCTGCTGCTCGACGCGATGAGCGGCGAGCACGCCGCAGATCCGCTGTCGCTGCCCTCGCCGGCGACATCGTTTCTCGCCGCCGCGCGCGCGCGCACCAAGCCGCTGCGCGTGGCCTATTCGCCCGATCTCGGGATCACGCCGGTCGATCCGGAAGTCGCCGCGATCACCCGCAGGGCGGCCGAGCGCTTCATCGAAGCCGGTGTCGCCGTCGAGGAGGCCCAGCCTGATCTGCGCGAGGCGCATGATTGCTTCCAGGTGCTGCGCGCATTCGACTTCGCGATCAGCAAGGCCGATCTGCTGCGCAGCAAGCGCGAGCTGCTGAAGCCGGAAGTGATCTGGAACATCGAACAGGGGCTCAAGCTCAGCGTCGACGAGCTGGCGAAGGCCGAAGCGCAGCGCGTGGCGATGGCGGCGCGCACGATCGAGTTCTTCAAGACCTACGATCTGCTGCTGTGCCCCGCGACGATCACCGCGCCGTTTCCCATCGAGCAGCGTTACCTCGCCGAATGCAACGGTAAGACATTCGACAACTACGTCGAGTGGCTGGGCATCGTCTATGCGATCACGCTGGTGTGCTGCCCCGCGCTGTCGCTGCCCTGCGGGTTCACCGCGACCGGTCTGCCGGTCGGGCTGCAGATCATCGCGCGGCCGCGCAACGAATCCGGCCTGCTCGCCGGCGCAGCTGTGCTCGAGGACATTCTCGGCCTGCGCGGCTCGACGCCGATCAATCCGCGGCCCGCGCCTGCAAGCCTCTGAGCGCTCGGCAAGTCTCAGAGCTTCGGCAAACCTCCGGGCTTTTCGACATGGGCTGGCGGTCGTGACGTGCTGTGCTAGTCTCGACGCGTCACAACAGATCCGCCGCCTAGGCGGACCCAAGGGGAACAGCCGATGTCGGAAACGCTCAAGATCCATGTCGATCAGGACAAGTGCCAGGGCCATGCGCGATGCAAGGCGCTTGCGCCCGAATTGTTCGATCTCGACGAATACGGCAACGCGCATGAGAAAGGCGACGGCAGCGTGCCCGCGTCACTGATCGACAAGGCGTGGCTCGCCAAGTCCAACTGTCCGGAAGTCGCGATCGATATCACGGAGGACTGAACGCCCAAGCCGATCCTCGAGTCGATCCCTCAAGTTGAACCACCAAGTCGCGGCGCAGACCGCAACAGCAACGAAAACCAGAGGAAACCGCGCGAATGACCGAGCGAACGCCTGTCACCGATTGGGTCAACGACTTCGATCACACCGACCCGCGTTGGACCGACGATCCCTTCCCGATCTGGAATGAAATGCGCTCTGCCGGCCCCGTCGTTCACACCGAGCGCTTTCTCGGTTGTTACATGCCGACCACCTTCGCGGCGGTGAAGGAAATCTCCTACGACACCGATCACTTCTCGTCGCGACGCGTCATCGTCCGCAACAGCCGGCCCGAACCGGTGCAATCCGCGCCACCGATCACATCCGATCCGCCGGAGCACAAGCCAGCCAAGCGGCTGCTGCTGCCGCCGTTCACGCCCGACGCCGTCGCCGCGCTCGAGCCGCGCGTGCGCGCGATCTGCAACGAGCTGATCGACCAGTTCATCGAAAACGGCAGCTGCGACGCGGCGGCGGACTACAGCAAGCACATTCCGGTCAAGACCATCTGCGTCATGCTCGGCATCCCGGAGAGCGACAGCGATCAGTTCATCCAGTGGATCCACGAGATCCTCGAACTCGGGATCAACGACGACGCGGTGATGATGAAGGCGATCCAGGAAATGAGTGTGTATTTCCTCGGCCACATCGCCAAGCGCAAGCAGCATCCGACCGACGACCTGATCTCGACGCTGATGAATGCGCGCGATGCGAGCGGCCAGCCGCTGTCCGACGTCCACGTGCTCGGCTCACTCCGGCTGCTGCTGATCGCCGGCATCGACACCACATGGAGCGCGATCGGCGCCACGCTGTGGCATCTGGCGACGCATCCGGACGATCGCGCGCGACTGGTCGCCGAGCCCGAGCTGATGCCGACCGCGATCGAGGAGTTCCTTCGCGCCTATTCGCCGGTGACGATGGCGCGCGAAGTGATGAAGGAAACCACGATCTCCGGCTGCCCGGTGAAGCCCGGCAACATGGTGCTGCTGTCGTTCCCCTCGGCCAACCGTGATCCATCGGTGTTTCCCGACGCCGATCAGGTTCGGATCGACCGCAAGGAAAACCCGCACGTGGCTTTCGGGCTCGGCATTCATCGCTGTGTCGGCTCCAATCTGGCGCGCATGGAGATGACGGTCGCGATCGAGGAATGGCTGAAGCGGATTCCCGAATTCCGACTCGATCCGTCACAGAAAGTACGCTGGTCGGAAGGGACGGTTCGCGGTCCGCGTAAACTGCCTCTGCTATTCGGTCGAGCGAACTGATCGACCTGATACCAGAGCGCCGCGTCGGACGATCTCATCCACGATTTCCTAATTCCGGGATGCGTGCATCCCGGAATCCCATCTCTGGAGCACCGCCTTGGCGATCGAACGTTTTCAGTTTCCTGGCACCGGCGGGCATCAGCTCGCCGCCGCGCTCGACCTGCCCGACTCCGCCCCCCCGCGCGTTCGCGCTGTTTGCGCATTGCTTCACCTGCAGCAAGGACAATCTCGCGGCGCGGCGGATCGCGGCGGGGCTGGCGGCGCGGGGCATCGCGGTGCTCCGATTCGACTTCACCGGGCTCGGCAATAGCGAGGGCGAATTCGCCAATGCGACGTTTTCGTCCAACGTCGCCGATCTGGTTCTCGCCGCGGATCATCTGCGCAAGCTTCACCGGGCGCCGTCGCTGCTGATCGGGCACAGCCTCGGCGGCGCCGCGGTGCTGGCGGCCGCGGCGCAGATCCCGGAGGCGAAGGCGGTTGCGACGATCGCCGCGCCGTCCGATCCGTCGCATGTCGTGGGCCTGTTCGCAGAGCATATCGATGCGATCCGCGCACAAGGCAGCGTCGAGGTCTCGCTGGCCGGGCGTCCCTTCACCATCAAGCGCGCATTTCTCGACGACGCCAGCGAGCACAATCTGACGGCGCAGATCGCGAAGCTGCACAGGGCGCTGCTGGTGATGCATGCGCCGGCCGACACCACCGTCGGCATCGACAACGCCACCAAGATCTTCATCGCCGCCAAACATCCGAAGAGCTTCGTCTCGCTGGACGGCGCCGATCACCTCTTGAGCAACCGTCGCGACGCGAGCTACGCGGCCGATGTGATCGCCGCCTGGGCGGAGCGCTACATCGAGGCGGAGCTGCCGCCCGCGACCACCGGTGCGCCGGAGGTGCCGCGCAACGTCATCGTTCAGGAGACCGGCGACGGCACGTTTCAGCAGCGGATCAGCGTCGGGCCGCATCGCCTGCTCGCGGACGAACCGGTCGCGGTCGGCGGCGCGGATTCCGGGCCTAGTCCGTACGATCTGTTGCTGTCGGCGCTCGGCGCCTGCACCTCGATGACGATGCGGCTCTATGCCGAACGCAAGAAGCTGCCGCTCGATCGCGTCACGGTGACGCTCAGCCACGCCAAGGTCCACGCCGAGGACTGCACCGACTGCGAGACCAAGGTCGGCCTGCTCGACCGGATCGAGCGCGTGATCGCGATCGACGGTGATCTCGATGCCGAACAGCGTAGCAAACTGCTCGAGATCGCCGACAAGTGCCCGGTGCATCGCACGTTGACCTCGGACGTGAAGATCGTCACCCGCGCCGCGGATTGACGGCGGCGCAGCTGCACGCGACACTGCCGAAAAAACAGGGAGGCCGCGATGCCGGCAGTGGCGCGTATCGATCCGAAGACGATCTTCAGCGCCGAGGAATGGGCGCGGCTGACGCGGCGCAGTTCGGCGCGCGGGGTGTGGCTCGTCGCACACGCCTGGGGCACGATCGCCGCCGCAATGGCGCTGGTGACGATCTGGCCCAATCCGCTGACCTGGCTGATCGCGGTGATGATCGTCGGCACGCGGCAACTCGGCCTCGCCATCCTGATGCACGAGGCCGCGCATGGTGGGCTGCATCGCAATCAAAAGCTCAACGAGTGGATCGGGCAATGGCTGTGCGCAGTGCCGGTCGGCGCCGATCTTGCGGCCTATCGCAGCTACCATCTGCAGCATCACAAATACACCCAGCAGCCGGAAGACCCCGACCTGTCGCTGTCGGCGCCGTTTCCGATCAGCAAACAGAGTTTTCTGCGCAAAGCGATCCGCGACCTCACCGGGCAGACGTTCGTCAAGCAGCGGCTGCCGTTGTTGAAAGCGCTGTTTGCGACGCGTCGCGCGCGCGAGGACGTGACGCATGAGAGCTTCGTCGCCAGCGGCGCAGACCGGACGAAGCGCTTCCTGGCCGCGAATCTCGCATTGTTCGTGGTGTTCTGGCTGTGCGGCGCCGGCGTCTGGTTCGTCGGCGTCTGGCTGTTCGCAATGGCGACCTGGCTGCCGCTGGTGACGCGGATCCGCAACATCGCCGAGCACGCCTGCACCTCGACCAGCGCCGATCCGTTCAGCCAGGCGCGCACCACGCTCGCCAACCCGCTCGAGCGTCTGCTGATCGCGCCGTATTGGGTGAACTATCACGCCGAGCATCATCTGTTCATGTACCTGCCCTGCTACAATCTCCCCGAAGCGCATCGGCTGTTGCGCGACAAGGCGCTGATCGGCCGCGTCGCGGTCGCGCCGTCCTATCGCGATGTGCTGCGACTTGCGATGTCGCAAGAGCGTTCCGCGCGCGCCGCGTGACGGCGGTCACGCCGGCGCTGGGGAGTACTGGGTCGCCCGGTCGAGCCGGGCGATGACGGGGCGTGAGTGATGGGCGCGCTGTGCCCCATCACGATCTCCGATTCAAATATCAAACAGCCACGGCAAATTGGCCTCGCGGCTCCGATGAGCCCGAGCTATGCGCCCGTCGCTGTCACAGCGAGGGGTGGGGGCGCGCCGGGAGGCGCGGGGTTTGGTGGTTGTTGCGATTACTTCAATGAAGCAATCGCGCTCGCCTCATCGGCGCGCCCACCGCGGCGTTCATGCGGCTTCGGGGCGGTGCTTCCGGGTGCAGGCGAGTTCATCGAACTCCATCCCGACGGTTTCCCGACGTTCGCCTGCGCCACGTTCAGCCGACGTCAGCGGCAGAGCCCCATAGTAGGCCCGGACCGTGACCCGAAGCCGCCCGGACGTGTGCTTGCGAGGCACAGCGCGCGGGCGCCGCATCCAACTCGTCCCCGCGAGCTCACGCTCGCTTCGCCGAGCCATTGACCCGGCTGGTTGCCCAGCCGAGTGATCTGTCCCGCTTCACAAGCGCCCTCGAGAAGCGCCCCTCACGGACAGGACGACGCGGACTATATTCACATTAGGAATTTTGTCAAGCGTCACTGTCTCTCCTGCGCCGCTATTTGGCCCGCGCGCTCATCGTCAGCAGATCGTAGCGGGCGACCGGCTCGTCGTTCTGATTGACCACCTCGACGTCCCAGCGCACCTCGCCATATTCCGGACGGCGGGCCGGCGATTTCTGCTTCACCGTCAACTTCACGCGGATGGCGTCATCGGGCGAGACCGGCTTGAGGAAGCGCAGATTGTCGAGGCCGTAATTCGCGAGTAGCGGACCCGGGGCCGGATCGACGAACAGCCCGGCGGCGAACGCCAGGATCAGATAGCCGTGGGCGACGCGGCCGGGGAAGAACGGGTTGGCCTTCGCCGCCGCCTCGTCCATATGCGCGTAGAACGTATCGCCGGTGAAATGCGCGAAGTGCTCGATGTCGGCGAGCGTGATCGGCCGGCTCGCTGTCTCGATGCTCTCGCCGACCACGAGTTCGTCGTAGTTGCGCGTGAACGGATGCACGGATGCGGCGGGAGCCGGCGCGCCGCGGCTCCAGGTCCCGGTCAACGCCGCAAGCCTGCGCGGCGAGGCCTGGATCGCGGTGCGTTGCATGTAGTGAGCCACGCTGCGCATCCCGCCGAGTTCCTCGCCGCCGCCGGCCCTGCCCGGCCCGCCATGCACCAGCGCCGGCAGCGGCGCGCCATGCCCGGTGGATTCCGCGGCGCAATCCCGATCGACGATCAGCAGCCGTCCGTGCCACGGCGCGATGCCGAGCGCGATCTGTTCGGCGACGCCATCGTCGTTGGTGAACAGCGACGCGACCAGGCTGCCCTCGCCGCGACGAACCAGTTCGATCGCCTGATCGACATCGTCGTAGGCGAGCACGGTGGCGACCGGGCCGAACGCTTCGGTGTCGTGGACCTCCAGCGCCTGCATCGGATCCCTGGCGCGCAGCAGGATCGGTGACATGTAGGCGCCCGCCTCGGTGTCGATGCCCTCGCCGCTACAGGAATCCGGATTGCCGAACACGATCTCGGCCTCGGTCGAGAGCGCGGCGATGGCGACGCGGACCGCGTCGCGCTGATCGCGGCTGACCAGCGGCCCCATCGCCTTGTCGTCGTGGCGCGGATCGCCGAGCCGGACCTCAGCGAATTTCGCCTTCAGCGCCTCGATCACCGCCGCCTCCTGCGCACGCGGCGCCAGCACGCGGCGGATCGCGGTGCATTTCTGTCCCGCCTTCGCCGTCATCTCGCGCACCACTTCGCGGATGAACAGATCGAACTCCGGATCGGCCGGCGTGATGTCGGAGCCGAGGATCGCGGCGTTGAGCGAATCCCGCTCGGCGATGAAACGGATCGAATGCAGGGCGATGCTCGGATGCGCGCGCAGCTTTTCCGAGGTCTCGATCGAGCCGGTGAACGCGATCACATCCTGGCCGCCCAGATGATCGAACAGATCGCCGAGGCCGCCGCAGACCAGTTGCAGCGCGCCGGCGGGCAGCAGGCCCGATTGGTGGATCAGCTTCACCAGCGCCTCGGTGACATAGGCGGTCGCGGTCGCCGGCTTGGCGATCACCGGCACGCCCGCGAGCAGCGCCGGCGCGAGCTTTTCGAGCAGGCCCCAGCACGGGAAGTTGAAGGCGTTGATGTGGATGGCAACGCCGTGCAGCGGCGACAGGATGTGCTGGCCGACGAAGCTGCCGCGCTTCGACAGGGACTCCGCCTCGCCCTCGGTGACGAAACGCGCGTCCGGCAATTCGCGGCGACCGCGCGACGCGTAGGCCGCGAGCGTCACCAGCCCGCCGTCGATGTCGATCGCGTTGTCACGGCGATTGGCGCCGGTGTCGGCCGCCAGCGCATACAGCATCTCCTTGCGCTCGCCGAGATAGGCGCCCAGCGCCTTCAACATGTCGGCGCGGCGGTGGAAGCTCATCTTGCGCAACGCCGGCCCGCCGAGGTCGCGCGCGTGTCGCACCATCGCGGCGAAATCCAGCCCCGCGCTGGAAGCGCGCGCCACCACGCGGCCGTCGACCGCGCTCGGAATATCGACAAGGCCGGTCTCCGGCGTGGTCCAGCGATCGAGCGCGAGGCTTTGCAGCGTGGTGGTCATGGTCTCTCCCTGTGGGCCGTCGGCAGGTCGCGCGATTTGACCCGCGCGCAGGCCGTTGACACGATGGTGGCTTGGGCTAATAATTGACTGACCGATCGTTTAATTCAAGAGGCTTTCGAGAGCCCGCGGACGTGGTGAGACAAAACGGGAGAGAAACGTGGACGAAATCCTGATCGACGATCGGGGGTCTTGGCGCGTCGTCACGCTGAACCGTCCGGACCGGCTGAACTCTTTCAACGAAGCGATGCATCGCGCGCTGGCCTCGGCGCTCGACGGGGCGCGCGATCCGGCCTGCCGTGCCGTGCTGCTGACCGGCGCGGGCCGCGGCTTCTGCGCCGGGCAGGACCTCGCCGACGTCACTGTCGCGGAGGGCTCCGCGCCCGATCTCGGCGTCACCATCGAGACCTTCTACAATCCGCTGGTGCGGCAGATCCGCGGGCTCGACAAGCCCGTCGTCTGCGCCGTGAACGGCACCGCGGCCGGCGCCGGGGCCAATATCGCGCTGGCCTGCGATCTGGTGATCGCGGCGCGCTCGGCGAAATTCATCCAGTCATTCGCCAAGATCGGCCTGGTGCCGGATTCCGGCGGCACCTGGTTTCTGCCGCGTCTGATCGGCGACGCGCGGGCGCGCGGGCTGGCGATGCTGGCCGAGCCGATCAGCGCCGAGACCGCTGCGAATTGGGGGCTGATCTGGCGCGTCGCCGACGACGACAGGCTGATCAGCGAAGCCGAGGCGCTGACCGCGCATCTCGCCACCCAGCCGACCCAGGGGCTGGCGCTGATCAAGCAGGCGCTGGCGGCGGCGGCGACCTCGACGCTCGATGCGCAGCTCGATCTCGAACGCGACCTGCAGCGCCAGGCCGGGCGCACGCCGGACTACGCCGAGGGCGTCGACGCCTTCATCGGCAAACGCGCGCCGACATTCACCGGGAGAGCGCATTGACCATGACGACCGACCTCGCGCCCGACGAACTGGCGCGCGCCTGCGCCGACGCGATGTGGGCCAACGACCACGCCAGCAAGGCGCTCGGCATGCAGATCGTCGAGATCGGCGAAGGCCATGCGACGCTTTCGATGACCGTCACCACCGAAATGGTCAACGGCCACGGCATCGCGCATGGCGGCTTCATCTTCACGCTGGCGGATTCCGCCTTCGCCTATGCCTGCAACTCGCGCAACGAGAACACCGTGGCGGCGCAGGGCGCGATCAGCTTCATCCGCCCGGGCAAGCTCGGCGCCAGACTGGTGGCGAGCGCGCGCGAGGTCACCCGCGCCGGGCGCTCGGGCATCTACGACGTCCGCGTCACCTCGGGCGGCGTGGTGATCGCGGAATTCCGCGGCAATTCGCGCGCGATCGGCGGGACGCTGGTGCCGCCGCAAGACACCGAACAACGCTGAGGGAGACCAGAGCGATGGCCGCGAGCATCCATCAGTTCAAGACACCGGCGGGCTACAGCGCCGAACTCGACGAAACCGAACGCGCCTCGCGCGACGAGATCGTGGCGCTGCAGACCAGGCGGCTCGGCTGGACGCTGAAGCACGCCTATGACAACGTCGCGCATTACAAGACCGCGTTCGACCGCGTCGGCGTGCATCCGTCGGATTTTCGCGAACTCGCCGACCTTGCGAAATTCCCGTTCACGCAGAAGAACGATCTGCGCGACAACTACCCGTTCAGCATGTTCGCGGTGCCGCGCGAACAACTGGTCCGCGTCCACGCCTCCTCCGGAACCACCGGCAAACCGATCGTGGTCGGCTATACGGCGAACGACATCGACACCTGGGCCACGGTGATGGCGCGGTCGCTGCGCGCGGCCGGCGCCCGCCGCGGCATGATCCTGCACAACGCCTATGGCTACGGCCTGTTCACCGGCGGCCTCGGCGCGCATTACGGCGGCGAGAAGCTCGGCTGCACCGTGGTGCCCGTCTCGGGCGGCATGACCGAGCGGCAGGTGCAACTGATCAACGATTTCCGCCCCGACATCATCACCGTGACGCCGAGCTACATGCTGGCGATCCTCGACGAATTCAAACGGCAGGGCCTCGACCCGCGCAAATCGTCGCTGAAATACGGCGTGTTCGGCGCCGAGCCCTGGACCAACGCGATGCGGGCCGAGATCGAGCAGGCGTTCGACATGGACGCCACCGACATCTACGGCCTGTCGGAAGTGATGGGCCCGGGCGTCGCGCAGGAGTGCGTCGAGACCAAGGACGGGCTGCACATCTGGGAGGATCACTTCCTGCCCGAAGTGATCGATCCCACGACCGGCGCGGTGCTGCCCGACGGCGAGACCGGCGAGCTGGTATTCACCTCGCTGACCAAGGAAGCCTTCCCCGTGATCCGCTATCGCACCCGCGACCTGACGCGGCTGCTGCCGGGCTCGGCGCGGCCCGGAATGCGGCGGATGGAGAAGATCACCGGCCGCTCCGACGACATGATCATCCTGCGCGGCGTCAACGTGTTCCCGACCCAGATCGAGGAAGTGCTGCTCGGCACCGACTGGTGCGGCGGCCATTTCATCATCGAACTGACCCGCCAGGGCCGGATGGACGAGATGACCGTACTCGCCGAAGCGCGCCCGGAAAGCTGGGACGGCGCGGGACTCGTGCCCCACGCCGAGCGCGTCGCCACCTACATCAAGAACACCATCGGCATCAGCACGACGATCAAGGTCGTGCCGCCCGACACGCTGGAGCGCTCACTCGGCAAGGCGAAGCGCGTGTACGACAAGCGGCCGAAGGGGTGAGGCGCGAAGCGCTCGACTACGGCTGATCGCAGAACGCTTCCCTCTCGTTCGTCATTCCGGGGCGCGAGCGCAGCTCGCGAACCCGGAATCCATAACCCCTGTGCTCGTTGTTGGGCACGGCATGCGTCAATCAACTTCAACGAATTCACCGAGAGTCCAGGGAGTATGGATTCCGGGTTCGCCGCTGCGCGGCGCCCCGGAATGACGGACCTGGATGTGACCGCTTGTTTCAGAGATTCCGGGTTCACGCAGCTTCGCTGCACGCCCCGGAATGACGAACTTGGGACTGTTACAAGTGATCGTAGTCGACCACCACGCGGTCACTGGTCGGTTTCGCCTGGCAGGTCAGGATGAATCCCGCCTGCAATTCCCACGGCTCCAGAGAGTAGTTCAGCTCCATCGGCGCTTGCCCTTCGACCAGCTTGGCGCGGCAGGTCGAACACATGCCGCCCTTGCAGGCGAACGGCAGGTCGACTCCGGCGCGCAGCGCGGCGTCGAGGATCGCTTCGCCCTCCGCGACCGGCACCTCGCGGCGCTTGCCGTCGATGATCAACGACGCGATCGCCTTCGGTGGCGCGCCGGGCGCCACGACCGCTTTCGGCCGCGGCTTGCCGCCGAGGCCGGAGACGAAGCGCTCGACGTGAATGCGCTCCTCCGCGAGGCCGAGTTCGCGACACGCCGCCTTGACATCGTCGCTCATTCCGGTCGGGCCGCAGACGAAGACGTGATCCACCGACGACGCCGGCACCATCGCGGTGAGCAGCAGTCGCACCTTGTCGCGATCGAGCCTCCCCTGCATCACCGGCACGTCCTGCTCCTCCTGAGAGAGCACGTGGAACACCGCGAACCGATCGAGATAGCGGTCCTTCAGCGTCTCCAGCGACTCGCGGAACAGGATCTGGTCGGTGGTGCGGTTGCCGTAGAACAGGAAGAACCGGCTCGCCGTCTCGCGCGCCAGCACGCCCTTCACCAGCGACAGGATCGGCGTGATGCCCGAGCCCGCGGCGAAGCCGACATAGGTGCGTACTTCGCCGACCGCGTGCGCGACGCCGAACCGGCCGGTCGGCGTCATCACGTCGATGGTGTCGCCGGCTTTCAGCTCCTCGGTCGCCCACACCGAGAACGCACCGCCATCGACCTTCTTCACCGCGATCCGCAATTCGCCGTCGTCGGGCCCGGAGCAGATCGAATAAGAGCGCCGCACCTCCTCGCCGTCCATCGTCGTCCGCAGCGTCAAATACTGGCCCGGCGCGAACCGATAGGCATCGGCCAAGTCCGGCGGGATCGCGAAAGCGAGCGAGATCGCGTCGCCGGATTCGCGACGCAGGTCGCTGATGGTGAGCGGATGGAAGCGCGGGATGGTGGCGGAGATGTTCATGGGTGCGGCAACCGGGTCAATGACACTTGAAGTAATCGAACGGCTCACGACAGGCCTTGCAGCGCCACAACGCCTTGCAGGAGGTCGAGCCGAATTCCGACAGCTGCTCGGTGTCGATCGAGCCGCATTGCGGACACGCGATTTCCAGCGTGCCGAACAGAGCGCGGCGGGAGCTGGCGATCTGCGGCGGCGCGATGCCGTAGTCCTTCAGCTTGGCGCGGCCTTCCGCGCTCATCCAGTCGGTGGTCCAGGCCGGCGCCAGCACCGTTCTGACGCGCGCGTCGCTGATGCCGGCGCGCGCCAGCGCCATCTCGATTTCCAGCGTGATCATGTTCATCGCCGGGCAGCCCGAATAGGTCGGCGTGATCGCGATTTCGACGCGACCTTCAGCGACGGAGACCTCGCGCAGCACGCCGAGATCGGCGATGGTCAGCACCGGAATCTCCGGATCGACCACGGTCGCGGCGGCGTCCCAGGCGCGCTGGCGCAACTCGGCGTCGCCGGGCGCGGGACTCACCATGTCAGGCCCGGCAGCGAGCGCTGCATGTATTGCAGATCGGTGAGCAAGCGGCCGAGATGCTCGGTGTGCCGGCCGCTGCGCCCGCCCTGCTGCATCCAGGCATTGCCCGGCAGCGTCAGCGTCGCCTCCGACAGCACCGCCGCGATCGTGCCCTGCCAGCGCTCGCGCAATGTCGCCGGATCGATCGCGATGCCGGCGTCGATCAGGCTGCGCTCGCCGTCGTCGATATCGAACATCTCGCCGGTGAAGGGCCACAGCGCGTCGATCGCATCCTGGGCGCGGCGGTGGCTTTCATCGGTGCCGTCGCCGAGCCGGATCATCCATTCCGAGGCATGGCGGAGATGATACGCGCTTTCCTTCTCGGATTTGGCGGCGATCGCCGCGAGCGTCGCATCGCGCGAGCCCATCATCGCCCGCCAATAGGGATCGGCGAACGCCGAGTAGAACAATTGCCGCGCGATGGTGCGGGCGAAATCGCCGTTCGGCTGTTCGGCGAGCAGCAGATTGCGATACTGCCGCTCGTCGCGCAGATAAGCGAGCCGATCCTCGTCGTGGCCCCTGCCCTCGACCTGGCCGGCATAGCTGTAGAGTTCGCGCGCCTGACCGATCAGGTCGAGCGCGATGTTCGACAGCGCCATGTCCTCTTCGAGCATCGGCGCATGGCCGCACCATTCCGACAGCCGGTGCCCGAGGATCAGCGCATCGTCGGCGCGGCGCAGCGCGTAGATGAAGAGCGGCGTGTCGGCAATCTCGATCGAGGTGGTGGACATCGGCTGTTACTCTGCTTAGGCGCTGATCAGTTGCACAGCGGCGTCATCCCGAGGTGCGCGCGCAGCGAACCTTGACGGATCCGGCGACGGGTGCCGGCGGCCATCGACGTGAACTACATATGCCCGACGTCGTCGGGCACCTCGTAAAACGTCGGATGGCGATAGATCTTGCTCTCGGCGGGCTCGAACATCATGCCGGCCTCGGCGGGATCGGACGCCGTGATCGCGTTCGACGGCACCACCCAGATCGACAGGCCTTCGCCGCGGCGGGTGTAGATGTCGCGCGCGGCCTGCAAGGCCATCGTCGCATCGGCGGCGTGCAGCGAACCGACATGCTTGTGCGCGAGCCCATTGCGGCTGCGGATGAAGACTTCCCACAGCGCTGTATTCGGCGTGCTCATTGATGATCCTCCCAAAGGAAAGCGGAGCGCTTACGCCGCCAGTCTGTTCTTGCGCTTTTCGGCATAGGCGACCGCGGCGTCGCGAACCCAGGCGCCGTCGTCATGCGCCTTGCGCCGCGCCGCGAGGCGATCGCGGTTGCACGGGCCGTTGCCGGCCAACACCTGCTTGAATTCATCCCAGTCGATCGCGCCGTAGTCCCAATGCCCGGTCGCCTCGTTCTTCGTCAGCGCCGGATCGGGAAGCGTCAGGCCGAGGTAATGCGCCTGCGGCACGGTGGCATCGAGGAATTTCTGGCGTAGCTCGTCGTTGGAGAAGCGCTTGATCTTCCATTTGGTCGAGGTGTCGCTGTGCTGGCTCGCCTGATCCGGCGGGCCGAACATCATCAGGCACGGCCACCACCAGCGGTTCAGGGCGTCCTGCGCCATCGCCTTCTGCTCGGCGGAGCCGCGGCAGAGTGTCAACATGATCTCGTAGCCCTGACGCTGGTGGAACGACTCCTCCTTGCAGACGCGGATCATCGCGCGGGCATAGGGGCCATAGGAACAGCGGCACAGCGGGATCTGGTTCATGATCGCGGCGCCGTCGACCAGCCAGCCGATCGCGCCGATATCCGCCCAGGTCAGCGTCGGGTAGTTGAAGATCGAGGAGTACTTCGCCTTGCCGCTCAGCATCTGATCGACCAGCTCCTCGCGCGAGGCGCCGAGCGTCTCGGCGGCGGCGTAGAGATACAGCCCGTGACCGCACTCGTCCTGCACCTTGGCGAGCAAGGCCGCCTTGCGGCGCAGCGTCGGCGCGCGGGTGATCCAGTTGCCTTCCGGCAGCATCCCGACGATTTCGGAATGGGCGTGCTGGGAAATCTGCCGCGTCAGCGTCTTGCAATAGGCCGCCGGCATCCAGTCGTTCGGCTCGATCCGCTCCTCCGCGTCGATCCGCGCCTGAAACTGCGCGGCGCGGCCGGCATCCTCCAGATTTCGGTCGTCGCCGTCGGAGACATTGAGCGCCTGGGTGTACATCGTCGTTCCTCCCTGGAGCAGTTATGCGGATTATAATTGACCAATTGGACGGTCAATGCAAGTGTCGGAACCGGATCATCCGCAGGTCGCGCATGACGCACTGCGGCAAGCAAGGTAGAGCGCCGAAATGGCCCGCACACGTGCGAACGATTACGATCAGAAACGCCTCGGCATCCTCAGCCGTTCCGCAAAGCTGTTCGCCGAGCACGGCTACACCGGAACCTCGATCACCATGATCGCGGAGGCCTGCGGCGTCTCCAAGGCGCTGATGTATCACTACTACCGCTCCAAGGACGCGGTGCTGTTCGATCTGCTCGCCGACCATCTGCAACATCTCGTCGGCGTGGTCGAAGCCGCCGCGCATTCAGATGGCGACGCAAACGAGCGGCTGTTCGCGATCGCGGCGGCATTGCTCGAGGCCTATCGCGGCGCCGACGCCGAACACCAGGTGCAGATCTCCAGCCTCAAGCTGCTGCCGCCCGAGCAGCAGGAAGAGTTGAAGGCGCTGGAGCGCAAGCTCGTCAGCCTGATGTCGGATGCGATCAGCGCGGCGATCCCCGCCGCGACGGCCAGGCCGCATCTGTTGAAGCCGCTGACGATGTCGCTGTTCGGTATGCTGAACTGGCACTATCTCTGGTTCCGCGAAGGCAAGGGCCTGTCGCGCGAGACCTATGCCAGAATGGTGACGACCCTGATGGTCGCCGGCGCCGAGCAGGCGATGGAGGAGACCGAGGGCGACGCCAAAACCGCGTCCGGCGCGGCGCGCAAAAAGTCCGCGCGTCCGGCGGCCGCCGTGGCGCGGCGGGCTTAGCAAAAACCGTCATTGCCGAGGTGCGCGCCCTTGCGCGCCTCGCTGCGCGCGCCCTGGGGCGACGGGATGTGTCGTGCCCAAAAAGAAACGGCCCGCTTGCGCGGGCCGAGAATTCATTGATCAGACAATCGGCGCGCGATCGGCAGATGCCGATCAGAGCGGCTTGCTGAAGGTCTTGCTCAGATTGTCCTGAGCGGACTTGGCGCTGTCGCCGACCAGCTTGCCGAAATATTCGGTGCTCGACTTGGCACGCGACACCAGCACTTCACCGTGCGAGCGAACCAGATCGGACTGGATCTGCACCGCTTCGTTGATCGACTTCGCCGACGCGAGCCGGTCGAGGCCGGCGAAGAACGCCTGCGTGTCGGAGAAGAAAGCATGCTGGATGTTGCGGGTGATCTTGGCGGCTTCGCTGACCGAATTGGTGACGGCCTCTTCGATCGCGGCGGTGACCTTCTCCGAACCCGCATGGAAGTCGGCGGCCTTGTCCTTGGCGGTGCCGGCAGCGCGCTTGATGAAATCACGCGTCGCTTCCGGGACTTCCAGATTCTGGAAATTCTTGAACGCGTCGGTGACCGGAGCGAACGCCTGCTTGACGGTGTCGAACGCAGCTTCGTGAGTGTCGGTTGTCATCGGGTGTCTCCATCCTCGGTGGGTGAGCTATGGTCTCGCCCTGTCCTGATGCGGCCCGGGGCAAATTCAACATGGCACAATCCATGTTGCATTGCAACAAAATTGTGCAATGCAACATTCCGCGACGGGCTTAACCCTTTGATTGCGGGGGACAATCGAGTGGTAAAAGAGATCTTAACGGGTGCGTCTTTGCGCCTCCTGTCCTGAAACTGCTCATCCCCTCGGGAGGACGCCGCGGCCGCCCAAGCGCCCTATTTGGATCGTGGCTTCGGTGACGGATCGTCGCCAGCTGCCTCGCGACCCTGGCCGATCGCCGCGGTGAGCTGATCGAGCCGCGCTTCGATCGCCGACAGCCGGGCGGCGAATTCGTCCATCTGCGCGCGCGTCGGGACGTTGAGGCTGGCGAGATATTTCTCCATCATCTCGCCGAACTGCTTCTGCGCCTCCGCGGTGGCGCCGCCGACCTGGCCGACCACCTTGGCGACTTCCGGCGAGGCCATCGCCTGATTGGCGAGTGAGGTGAAGCCTCTGCTCATCTCGCCGAGCATGGCCTGCCACGCCGCGGCGGGGTCGTTGTCCTTGTCGGCCATTGTCGTCTCCTCGTTTGACTTACGCGCTCGCCCAGACGTCGAGCACATAGCGATTGCATGCGCCGAGATCGTCGATCCATGTCGACGCCGCCGCAGCATCGGCGCCGCTGCGCTCGCGATGGATCGCCATCAGCGCCGCCCTGACGTCGGGCTCCATTTTGCCGCCGTCGCCACAGACATAGATGATCGCGCCCTGCTCGATCAACGTGAACACCCGATCCTTCTGCGCGGCAATCAGATGCTGCACATAGGTCTTGGGCCCCTCGCCGCGCGAGAACGCGGTATGCAGCTCGACGACGCCCTCGGCCGCGAAGCCCTGCAGCTCGTCGGCATAGAGATAGTCCTGCGCCGGATGGCGGCAGCCGAAGAACAACAGCGCCGGACCGAGCGTCGCGCCGTTCTGCTTGCGCGCGGCGCGCTCCTGCAGGAAGCCGCGAAACGGCGCGAGCCCGGTGCCCGGCCCGATCATGATCAGCGGCACGCGGTCGTCGTCGGGCAGGCGGAAACCGGCTTTGGTCGCGCGCACCGTGGCGTGGATGTTGTCGCCGACGCTTCGGCCGGCGAGCCAGGTCGAGCAGACGCCGCGATAATGACCACGGCCGGACAATGCCGGGCCATCGACCACAGCGACGGTGATCGCGGCGCGCGACGGATCGCGCAACGGCGACGACGAGATCGAGTAGTAGCGCGGCGCCAGCGGCGACAGCATTTCCAGGTAAGCGTGGAACGGCAGCTCGCAGGCGGGATGCTCCTGCATCAGATCATAGACCGACTTGCGCTTCGCCAGAACGCCGGCGCGATAGGCCTCGTCGGCCGCGCCATCGCCGCCGGCGAGCGCTTGCAGCTTCGGCCGGGTCTGCGGACAGCGCGTGTGCTCGGCCATGGCTACGATCTGCTTGCGGGTCGCGACCTGCTGCAGTTCGACGAAGTCGCCGAGCAGGCGGCCGACCGAAATCGCTTCGCCGACCGGCAATTGCGCGCGGCGGCCGGGCGCGACCTGCAGCTTGATCTGATCATCCGGCGCAAAGCCGAGCCGCTGCGCGACGGCGGCGACCAGCGCGGGATCGTTGCGCGGCATCACGCTGAGGTGGTCGCCGACGCGATAGCTGATCCCTTCCGGCAGCGCGATCTCGATATGGCGGGTCGAGCGCCCCGAGGCGGCGCAGTCCTGCAGCTCGCGATTGGCGAGCACCTTCATCGGCACAGCGCCACCCGCTGCGGCGACCGCATTCCCCGCTGCGGGCGCCACCGGCTCGATCCGGTACAGCGGCGCATCATCGACCGCGCGAGCGAATTTGGCGTCGATGCCGAACTCCTTCACCGCCAGCGGGCCGAGTTTGGCGAACCAGGATTCGAACTGGCCTTCGAGATCGTCGCGGGCGTCGCCCTCGCCGCGCAAGAAGATGTTGCGGCCGCCATGCGCGGCGAGCCGCTCGTCGACCAGCCGGGGGATCGCCTGATAGGTCGCGGTCCAGTCGCGATTGCCACAGCCGAACACGGCGTAGCGCAGCTTGGCGAACGCATCCTTCGGCAGATCGCCCGACAGCCATTGCACGAACTGGGTCGCATTGTCCGGCGGCGCGCCGTTGTAGGAGGCGGTGAAGATCAGCACGCCGCCCTCTTCCGGCAGGTGCCCGACATATTGATCGAGCGCGCCGAGCCGCGTCGAAAAGCCGTTGAGTTCGGCGAGATCGGCGACGCGGGTCGCCAGCTCCTCCGCGGTGCCGAGGTTGGAGCCGTACAGCACCAGCAGCGGCGTGTTGTGGTCCGGACGCGCGCGCGGCGCGGCCTGGGCCAGTGCCGGCGTCGAAACTTGCGATGCGCCGGCCGCGACGAAATCGCCGCGATCCTTGTCACTGCGCGGACGCACCTTGATCTTGAAGCCCTCGGGCTTGATCGTCAGCGTCTCCTTCAGCACCATGCGATAGCGCTGGTGATCGATCAGCTTGAAGCGCTGCAGGATCATGCCGAGCGCCAGCGCCGCCTCGTGCATCGCGAAGCCCCGGCCGATGCAGGCGCGCTGGCCGTTGCCGAACGGCTTCCAGGCATTGGCGGGCCGCTTCGATTCGGCTTCCCGCGAAAAATTCTCCGGATCGAACGCGTCCGGGTTCGGCCCCCAGATCGCCGGGTCGCGATGCAGCGCCAGCACCAGCACGGTGACGAAGGTGCCGCGCTTCAGATGATATTTGCCGCCGATCACTTCGTCCTTGATCGGCGCGACGCCGTAAGCCGGCGCCGGCGGCCACATTCGCAGCGTCTCTTTCAGAATCTGCGTGATGTAGCTGAGCTGGTTGACCTGCTGATAGCTCGGCCGGACGGCGGTGTCGGGGCCGAGCACGCGGTCGACCTCGTCATACGCCTTCTGCAACACGTCGGGATGCTTCAGCAGCGCGTAGATCGCGCAGGACAACAGCCCGCTGGTGGTCTCGTGGCCGGCGATCAGGAACGTATTGATCTGGTAGCGGATGTTGACGTCGTCGAGCGGCTCGCCGGTGGCGCGGTCGACGCCCGCCAACATCGCGCCGAGCATGTCCTTCTTGTCGGCGGCGCTTTCCGACGCCTTGCGGCGCTCGGCGATGATTTCGTCGACCATCGCATTCATGAAGACGACATCGTCGGCGAGCGTCTCCCGCCGCTTCTTCATCCAGAGATTTTCCAGCGGCAGGCCGCGGGTCATCATGATGGTCTCGAGCGAGCGCACCAGCGATTCCACGAAGGGGTGGTAGTCGCGGCGATAGAACGAATTGAAGCGATAGTCGAAGCCGCACAGGCCGATGGTGTCGAGCGTCAGCGCGGTCATGTCGTGGACGACGTCGATCTCGTCGTCGGCGTTGAGCCGTTCCCACTTCTTCACGAGCTGCTCGGCGATATCGACCATGCTCGGGTGATACGACTGCATCGCGCGGCCGCCGAACGGCGTCAGCAGGATGTTGTGCGCCTTGCTCCAGTTCGGCTCCTTGGTGTCGGCGGTGAACAGGCCGTCGCCGCCGACCGCGCGCGCCCGGCGCAGCGCGCCGCGCACCGCCTTGTCGAACCGCTTCTCGTCGCTGATCTCGTCGACCAGATCGTAACCCGACACGATCACCAGCGGCGCGCCCATCATGTCGAGCCAGAAGATCGGCCCGAGCTCCTTGGCGAGCCGCACCAGATGCTGCACCGGGGCCGTCGTATCGAGCGACAGCATGTTGCCGACCACCGGCTTCTTCGGCGGATGCGGAATTGGATCGAGCTTGTTGGTGGACGGCATTGCGGAAGTCTCTCCCTGATCCGGTCATGCTAACGCGCGACGTCATCTCGAGAGCCCGGCGCAGTCGGGCGTCTCAAAGGATCGTCCGCCGACAGCCATTGCCGCATCCGTCGAGGCGCTCGCTTCGCTCGGGCGCTTCAGGATGACGGTGCTGTAGCCCGTAGACGGCCTCCCCTTCAACGACGGCTTGTATCACCCAAACCTGCGCCGCCGCCATTCGATCAGCCTGGCGCTGACCTCTTCGGGCTGTTCCTGCTGCGTCCAATGGCCGCTGTCGCGGATCAGCACCTTCTCCAGATCGGGAACGAGCTTCTCCATGCCGTCGGCGGCGGACGGCGGCAGAACGGCGTCGTTCTCCGCCATGATCATCAGCGACGGCACCCGCACGGTGTGATCGAGCTCGGCGGCGCGCCGCCAGTTGCGGCTCATGTTGCGATACCAGTTGATGCCGCCGGTGAAGCCGGTGCGGGTGAAGGCGTCGACGAACACCTGCTTCTCGTCCGGCGTCAGGATCGGGGCACGCGCGTCCCTGCTGGCGTCGTAGGCCGCGACCATCTGCGGAAACGCCATGTTGGTCGACGGCGTCGCGCCGAGGCCCGCGGTGGTCGTCGCGGCCGCATCGGCCTCCGGCTGTCGCGGCAGCGGCTTCTTCATGAAGGCGTCGAATGTCTGTTCGACACGGCTGTCGAAGATCCGGTCCGGCTCCTGTGAGGCATTGAACTGCACGATGTACATCGTCTCGCCGAACCGCTTGCGGAACAGGTCGATCGGATCGGCCGGCGCGCGCGCGGTGTGCGGCGTATTGATGCCGACCACGCCGGCGACGCGGGAGGGATGCCGCAGCGGCATCTGCCAGACGACAAAGCCGCCCCAGTCGTGGCCGACGAAGATCGCCTTGTCGATCTGCAGATGATCGAGCAGCGCGACGAGGTCGCCGGTGAGATGCTCGATGTCATAGGCCTCGACCGGCTCCGGCCGCGAGGTCGCGCCATAGCCGCGCTGGTCCGGCGCGATCACACGGATGCCGGCTTCACTCAGCGCCTTGATCTGATGCCGCCACGAGAACGCCAGCTCCGGCCAACCATGACACAGCACCATCGGCGGCGCGTCGGTGGTCGGGCCGGCCTCGTAGTAGCCCATTCGGATGCCGTTGAATTCGGCGAATTGCAGCGGCGGCATCTCGATCATCGGGAGTCCTGCGTCAGGAGGTGGGCGCGGCATAGGCCATCGCGAACGGCCCGGCGCGATCGAACGGCTGGAATTCGCCCTCCGGCTGCGCCAAACGGTCGGCGATCGCCCACAGCACCGCGGCGTTCACGGTGAGACCGATATGGCTGGCGAGCAGAACCTCGATGTTCTCCGCGTTCGGCGAAGGCCGCAGCAGCGAGGTGCGCCAGTTCACGATGCCGTCGGTGCGCGAATAGATCGACGTGGTCGGCACCGGCATGTCGCCGGCGAGCGCCTTCAGATCATCGAGCCGGACGCCGTCGAGCGGTTCGCCCGACAGCTTTTCATAGACCCGTCGTGCATTGGTCGCGGTGATGTCGCCGGAGAACGGACTGCCCAGCGTGATGATGCCGCGGATCGTCTCCGGCGCGTGCAGCGCGAGGTCGCGCGCATAGACGCCGCCGAGACTCCATCCGACCAGGCTGACCTTGCGGCCTGAAGCCGCATGGACCGCGTCGAGTCGCCGCCGCAACCGGTCCCGCATCCGGTAGACGCCGCCGAAATTCCGGCCGAGCTCCCAGGCGAAGGTCTGATAGCCGAGATGTCGCAGATAGCGCCGCAGCGGCGCGGTCGACAGGTCGCTCGCGAGCAGCCCCGGCAAAACCAGCACCGGATGTCCGTCGCCTTTCGGCGCCCGCAGCAGCAGCGGCGACAGCAGCACGCTGGCGTTGAACTCGAACAGGCTGCGGGCTTCCGCCAGCAGCAGCGCAACGCTCGGCGGTCGCAAGCGATCGTGCTTAGCCGCGCGGTCGACAGCCGCCATCCTGCCTCCTGTGGTGGTCTACTTCTTGTCTTTGCTCAGGGAGTTGCCGAGCCCCGCCATGCTCACGAACATATCCTGAAAACGCTCGGCGATCTTCGGATCGAAGGTGAACCAGCTCTGCATCAACGCCTCGGGCGAGACCTTGTCGATGTTGGACAGCATCTGCTGCTGCAGCCTGTCCATCACCGCCGTCTGCATCGGCTGCACGTCCGGCAGGCCAAAAAACGCCCGTGCTTCCTCGGGGGTGCAATCGATCTCGACGTTGACTTTCATGGCCGCTCCAGACTGGCGTTGCGCCTGGAGCCATTCCGGTTCTGATCGACTCAGAGCCGGCGCTCCAGATGATTGATGTGACGCGTCTTCTTCACGCGAACCGGGACCCGCTTCGCTCGAAAACGCTGGAAGTCTCAGCGACGCCCGGCGGAGCATCCTGAACACAACCGCCAGTATCGCCGCGAGTAGCGCTTCGATGCAAGCGATCTGAACCGTGGCGCGCGGCCGTCAGCCGAACCGCTCGACGGCGAAAGGCGTCGGATCAGCAAACGGCTCCTCGCCGGTCATCATCTCGGCCAACAGCCGGCCGGTGACCGGACCGAGCGTCAAGCCATGATGCTGATGGCCGAAATCGAACCACAGCCCGGGGTGGCGCGGGGCCCGGCCGATCACCGGCAGCATATCCGGCAGGCACGGCCGCGCACCCAGCCATGGCTGCTGCTCGATCGCGTCGCCGAGCGGAAACAGATCGCGCGCCATCGATCGGGCCTGATCGACCTGAGCCGGCGAAGGCGGCGCGTCGCGGCGGGCGAACTCCGCGCCGGTGGTGAGCCGGATGCCGCGGGTCATCGGCGCCAGCAGATAACCGCGGTCGGCGTCGAGGATCGGATGCTGCAGCACCGCATTGCCGCGCGAGGTGAAGTGCTGGTGATAGCCGCGCTTGACGCCGAGCGGAATGCGATAGCCGAGCGGCTTGAACACGAGGTCCGACCATGGCCCCAGCGTCACCACCACCTCGCGCGCCGTGATCGGGCCGTCGTCGGTCGTGATCCGCCAGCCGCCGCCCTGCTGCTGCAGCGTGCGCGCATCGCCGCGCGCGAACCGTCCGCCCTTGCGCAACAACAGCGCAGCATAGGCTTTCACCAGCGCGCCAGGATCGGGAATGAAGCCCGGCTCCAGCCAATGGATGGCGCCGGCGAACTTGCCCATCAGACTCGGCTCCCGCGTCGCGATCGCGGTGTGGTCGAGCACGTCGGCGGTGACGCCGAACTGCTTCGCGCGTGCGAGATCGGCGACGCTTTTGTCGAAGGATCGCTCGGCGCGAAACAGCTTGATCCAACCGGTCTTGCGCAACAGCTCCGGCACGCCGGCCTCGGCGATCAAGGCTTCGTGCTCGGCGAGGCTCTGCCGGATCAAAGGCAGCGACGCGCGCGCGGTGCGTGCCGCGCCCTCCGGTGACGACGCCTGAAAATAGCGCAGCAGCCAGGGCAGAAACTCCGGAAGGCCGGACAGCTGATAGCGCACATCTGCCGAGCCGTTAAAGGCGTAGCGCAGCAGATGCCCAAGATCGCGCGGAAACATATAGGGGAATACGGAGGCGACTTCGATCAGCCCGGCATTGCCATAGCTGGTCTCGTCGCCGGCCGCGCTGTTGCGATCGACCAGCACCACATCGCGGCCACGCCGCTGCAAGTGCAGCGCGGCGCCGACACCCACGATTCCGGCGCCGAGCACCAGAACATCAGTTTCGTTTTCTTTCATGAGACACCAAGTTTCATGAAACACCAAGTAAGGGCAGTGTGCCGATTAAGCAAACCGCCGACGCGTTCCACATCCGCAAATTCGCTTGCGCGGTCCGGAAACTCTGGCAACATGACGGCTTCGTTGCAACAGCGTGTCGCGCTTCACTACAATCACGGCCGGAGTCGGAATGACGATTTTGAACAAAACGGGGTTGCTTGCGGCCGCCGCTTGCATCCTCGCCCTCGCCACTCCCGCCTCCGCGCAGACATTGCGCTACGCAAATCAGGGCGACCTCAATTCGCTCGATCCCTACACGCTGAAAGAGACCACGACGATTGCGCATCACGCGCATATCTATGAAGGGCTCATCACCCGCGACAAGGATCTCAAGATCGTTCCGGCGCTGGCGGAAAGCTGGGAAACGCTCGACCCGAAGCACTGGCGCTTCCATCTGCGCAAGGGTGTGAAATTCCACAACGGCAATCCGTTCACCGCGGACGACGTGATCTTCTCCGCCGAACGGGTGCGCGCCAAGGGCTCGAACTATCTCTCCAACGTCCCGTCCGACGCCAAATTCGTCAAGATCGACGACCACACCGTCGACGTGTTGCTCGATACGCCAAATCCCATTCTGGTCTCGCAATGGGACAACTGGTTCATCATGGACAAGGAGTGGTGCACCGAGAACAATTCGGTAGCGCCGACGCCGGCCGCCGCGACGACGCCGAGCTATGCATCGCTGCATGAGAACGGCACCGGTCCGTTCGTGATCGACCTTCATCAACCCGGCGTGAAGACCGTGTTCAAGGCCAATCCGAACTGGTGGGGCAAGCCCGAGCATAATCTCAAGGAAATCGTGTTCACGCCGATCGGCTCGGCCGCGACGCGCGTCGCCGCGCTGCTGTCCGGCGAGGTCGACCTTATCGAGCCGGTGCCGATCCAGGACATCGAGCGCGTCAATGGCAGCGGCACGGCGACGGTGCTGACCGGGCCGGAACTGCGCACGATCTTCCTCGGGATGGATCAGAACCGCGACGAACTGCTGTACTCCAACGTCAAGGGCAAGAACCCGTTCAAGGACATCCGCGTCCGCGAGGCATTCTACAAGGCGATCGACGTCGATCTGATCAAAACGCGGGTGATGCGCGGGCTGTCGACGCCCACGGCGCTGATGATCGCGCCGCAGTTGTTCTCGCTGTCGAACGACTTCACCCGGCCGAAGTCCGACGCCGCGGCGGCGAAGAAGCTGTTGGCCGAGGCCGGCTATCCCGACGGCTTCGAAGTCACGATGGATTGCCCCAACGATCGCTACGTCAACGACGCGGCGATCTGCCAGGCGGCGGTCAGCATGCTGGCGCGGATCGGCGTCAAGGTCGAACTGCTGGCGCAGCCGAAGGCGCAATATTTCGCCAAGGTTCTGAAACCCGGCGGCTTCAAGACCTCGTTCTTCATGCTCGGCTGGACTCCCGCGTCGCTCGACTCGCACGGCGTGCTGCACGACGTCATGGGCTGCGGCAACGACCCGACCGACGCGACCCGCGGCGAAGCCAATCTCGGCGGCTATTGCAACAAGGAGCTCGACGCACTCACCGACAAGGTTCTGATCGAGACCGACCCCGGCAAGCGCGACCAGTTGATCAAGCAGGCATACGAGATCGGCATCAAGGACTATTCGTACATCCCGCTGCACCAGCAGGCGCTGGCCTGGGGCGTGTCGAAAAAGGTGAAGCTGACCCAGCGCGCCGACAATCGGGTGCTGCTGCATTGGGCGACCAAGCAAGATTGAGCGGCGCTGATCACGAGCAACGTTGAAGCGCCGCCATGCTGGCATTCACGCTCCGCCGGATGTTGCAGGCGATCGGGGTCATGATCGTCGTCTGCGCGCTGTCCTTCGCGATGTTCCGCTTCGCCGGCGATCCGGTCAGCCAGATCGTCTCGATCGACACCTCGACGGCCGAGCGCGCCGAAATCCGCAAGTCGCTCGGGCTCGACGACCCAGTGCTGCTGCAGTTCGGCCGCTACTTCGTCAACGCAGCGCAGTTCGACTTCGGCATGTCGTATCGCTTCCGCGAGCCGGTCGCCAAGCTGCTGCTGGAGCGGATGCCGGCGACGCTGGAGCTCGCGACCTGCGCGACGGTGCTGGCGATGACGCTCGGCATTCTGCTCGGGGTCTACACCGCGCTCCGGCGCAACTCCTGGCTGGCCACGCTGATGCAGGCGGTCTCGCTGATCGGCATCTCGCTGCCGACCTTCCTGATCGGCATCCTGCTGATCTATCTGTTCGCGGTGGTGCTGGGCTGGCTGCCGTCCTACGGCCGCGGCGAGACGGTTCGGTTCGGCTGGTGGACCACCGGCCTGCTCACCACATCCGGCCTCAAATCGCTGATCATGCCGTCGATCACGCTCGGCCTGTTCCAGATGACGCTGATCATGCGGCTGGTGCGCGCCGAGATGCTCGAAGTGCTGCGCACCGACTACATCCGCTTCGCCCGCGCCCGCGGACTGACCACCCGCGCCATCCATTTCGGCCATGCGCTGAAGAACACGCTGGTGCCGGTGATCACCGTCGCCGGCCTGCAATTCGGCTCGGTGATCGCCTTCGCGATCATCACCGAGACGGTGTTCCAGTGGCCGGGCATGGGGCTGCTGTTCGTGCAGGCGGTGCAGAACGTCGATATTCCGATCATGGCGGCGTATCTGCTGGTGGTGTCGCTGATCTTCGTCACCATCAATCTGGTGGTCGACATTCTCTACACGCTGGTCGATCCGCGGCTGCGCGCCAGCGCCGCGCGACGGACATAGCGGAGCCGCCGATGACCGAGATGCTCGCGCCCGAGGGCCACGATCCCGCAACGCCGCGCGGCCACTGGCTCGCCCGTGTCGCCGACAGCGATGTGTTCTACGCGTTCCGCCGCTCGCCGCTGGCGATCGGCGCCGCCATCGTCACGTTGCTGTTCTTCGCGGTCGCGATCTTCGCGCCGCTGCTCGCGGTGCAGAACCCGTTCGATCCGGCGCAGCTCGAACTGATGAACTCGCGGATCGCGCCGCTGTGGACCGCCGATGGTCAGGCGCCGTTCCTGCTCGGCACCGACGAACAGGGCCGCGACGTGCTGTCGGCGATCCTGTACGGCCTGCGGATCTCGCTTCTGGTCGGCGTGCTCGGCGTCGGGCTCGCCGCGGCGATCGGCATCGTGCTCGGCCTGATCGCCGGCTATTTCGGCGGCTTCGCCGACACCGTCATCATGCGGATCGCCGACGTCCAGCTCACCTTCCCGGCGATCCTGATCGCACTGCTGATCGACGGCGTGGTGAAGTCGGCGCTCGGCAACAAGCTCGACGAACGCACGATGTTGGCGGTGCTGGTGGTCTCGATCGGGCTGAGCTTCTGGGTGCAATACGCCCGCACGGTGCGCAGCTCGGTGATGGTGGAGCGGACCAAGGACTATGTCGCGGCGGCGCAGCTGATCGGCCTGCCGGCAGCGACGATCATGCGCCGGCACGTGCTGCCGAACACGATGGGCCCGGTGCTGGTGATCGCCACCATCAATCTCGCGCTCGCCGTCCTGACCGAGGCGACGCTGTCGTTCCTCGGCTCCGGAATGCCGGAAACCATGCCCTCGCTGGGCACGCTGATCCGGATCGGCAACAACTATCTGTTCTCCGGCGAATGGTGGGTGATCGCCTTCCCCGGCATCGCGCTCGCGACGTTGATCTTGTCGATCAATCTGCTCGGCGACTGGCTGCGCGATGCGCTCAACCCGAAACTGCGATGATGCGAGGACCGACTCGATGACCGAACCGGTTCTCTCCGTCCGCGATCTGCGGGTCGAATTCGAAAGTCGGCGCGGCGTGCTGCGCGCGATCGACGGCGTCTCGTTCGAGATCGCGCGCGGCGAAGTGCTCGGGGTGGTCGGCGAATCCGGCGCGGGCAAATCAGTGACCGGCGCCGCGGTGATCGGACTGATCGATCCGCCCGGCCGGATCGCCGGCGGCGAGATCAGGCTGTCGGGGCTGCGGATCGACAATGTGCCGGCGGAGGAGCTGCGCAGGATCCGCGGCAAGCGGATCGGCATGATCTTTCAGGACCCGCTGACCAGCCTGAACCCGCTGTACCGGATCGGCGATCAGTTGACCGAAACCATCCGCACCCATCTCGATCTGGCGGCGCCGGCTGCGCGCAAGCGCGCGATCGATCTGCTCGCCGAGGTCGGCATTCCCGCGCCGGAGAAACGCATCGATGCCTATCCGCACGAGTTCTCCGGCGGGATGCGACAGCGCGTGGTGATCGCGCTGGCGATCTGCGCCGAGCCCGAACTGATCATCGCCGACGAGCCGACCACCGCGCTCGACGTCTCGGTGCAGGCGCAGATCATCACGCTGATCAAGCGGCTCGGCCGCGATCACGGCACTGCGGTGATGCTGGTGACCCACGACATGGGGGTGATCGCCGAGACCTGCGACCGCGTCGCGGTGATGTATTCCGGCCGCATCGCCGAGATCGGCCCGGTGCGCGACGTCGTGCAGGAGCCGCTGCATCCCTATGCCAAGGGCCTGATGGGCGCGATCCCGACGCTTGCCGGCGACGCGCCGCGGCTGACGCAAATCCGCGGCGCGATGCCGCGGCTGTCGGCGATCCCGCCGGGCTGCGCCTTCCATCCGCGCTGCGACTTCGCGTTCGAGCGCTGCCGCATCGAACGGCCGGAGCCGCTGGCCCACAGCGCGCAACAGGTCGCCTGCCATCTGTTCGATGCCGGCTCGACGGAGCACGCAGCATGAGCGCGGCGCTGGTCGAGGTCCGGCATCTGCGGCAGGTGTTCGACGTCTCGAAGCCGTGGCTCAACCGCGTGATCGAGGGCGGCAAACCGGAATATCTCAAGGCGGTCGACGGCGTCTCGTTCGAGATCGCGCGCGGCGAAACCTTCGCGCTGGTCGGCGAGTCCGGATCGGGCAAGACCACGGTGGCGCGGATGGTGGTCGGCCTGCTGCAACCGACCTCCGGCCACGTCACGATCGACGGCGTATCGATGAGCGATACGGCGCAGGCCGGCGCACGGCGCAAGCTGCGGCGACGCATCCAGATGATCTTTCAGGACCCCTATGCCAGCCTCAATCCCCGGATGCGGGTCGACGCCATCATTGCCGAACCGATCCGCGCCTTCGATCTGATCCAGGGCAGCGACGACATCCGCGGCCGCGTCGGCGAATTGCTACAGCTCGTCGGCCTGCACCCCGACGACGGGCTGAAATTTCCGCACCAGTTCTCCGGCGGCCAGCGCCAGCGCATCGCGATCGCCCGCGCGCTCGCCTCCGAGGCGGATTTCATCGTCTGCGACGAGCCGACCTCGGCGCTCGACGTCTCGGTGCAAGCGCAGATTCTCAATCTGATGCGCGACCTGCAGGACAGGCTCGGCCTGACCTACCTGTTCATCAGCCACAATCTCGCGGTGGTGCGCCACATGGCGAGCCGGATCGGCGTGATGTATCTCGGCCGCATCGTCGAGATCGCCGAAGGCCGCGAGTTGTTCAGCCGTCCGCAGATGCCGTACACGCGGATGCTGCTCGGCGCGGTGCCGGACCTCGCAATGTCCGGCCGCCAGCGTATCCCGGTGAAAGGCGAAATCCCCAACCCGATCGATCCGCCGACCGGCTGCGCCTTCCACCCGCGCTGTCCCGAAGCCTTCGATCGCTGCCGCGCCGAACGCCCGGAGCTGATCGACGGCGTGGCGTGTCACGCCGTGAATAAATGACCGAGAGCGGATCCGAGGACCGCCTCATCCTACCCAAACTCTCGACCTGATTGCAGCGTCGTCCTTCGAGGCGCGCTGTTACTTGCGCGCCTCGAAGGACGGTCGAGTTCGGAGCTGGAGCGACACTCAGGTCGGCTTCAGCGACGGCGAGGAATGCTCCATCTCGTAGTCCTCGATCTGCTTGGCGCGTTCGGATTCCGACGCCGCGCGATGGTCGGTTCCGATCGCGACATAGACCGCCGGCAGCACGAACAGCGTGAACAAAGTGCCGATCAACATGCCGGACACCACGACGAGGCCGATCGAGAACCGGCTCGCGGCGCCCGCGCCCGAGGCGGTGAGCAGCGGCAGCAGGCCGGTGACCATCGCCGCGGTGGTCATCAGGATCGGCCGCAGCCGGACCCGCGCCGACATCTCGATCGCCGAGCGCTTGTCGAGCCCTTCCTTGAGCTGCAACTCGCGGGCGAACTCGACCATCAGAATGCCGTGCTTACTGATCAGGCCGACCAGCGTCAGCAACCCGACCTGGGTGTAGATGTTGATCGTCGCGACGCCGAAGAACAACGGGATCAGCGCGCCCGAAACCGCCATCGGCACCGAGATCATGATCACCAGCGGATCGCGCAGACTTTCGAACTGAGCGGCCAGCACCAGGAAGATGATGATCAGCGCGAAGCCGAAGGTGATGGCGAGCTGGTTGCCCTCCTGCACATATTGCCGCGCATCGGCGAGATAACTGTGGCTGAAGCCGGACGGCAGGTTCTTGGACTGCTGCTCGAGGAAGTCGACCGCCTGCCCGACCGTCACGCCCGGCATCGGCACCGCCTGGAAGGTGGCGGAATTCAGCTGGTTGAAATGCGTCAGCGCGTTCGGATCGGTGCCGGTCTCGATCGACACCAGCGTCGACAGCGGCACCTGCTGCCCGGTCGAACTCGGCACGTAGTAGCCGTCGAGCGAGTTCGGCGACAGCCGCAGTGCGCGCGGCACCTGCGGGATCACCTGATACGACCGGCCTTCGAGGTTGAATCGATTGGTGTAGTTGCCGCCGAGCAGCGTCGCCAGCGAGCTGCCGATCTGGGCCATCGTGATGCCGAGATCGTTGGCCTTGTTGCGGTCGATCTTCACCCGCACCACCGGCTGGTTGAAGTCGAGGTCGCTGTCGGAGACGATGAACAGGCCGCTCTTGCGCGCGGCGTCCTTCAGCTTGACCATCTCCTCATAGACCGCGCGGAAGCCGGTGGTGGAGTTGATCACCATCTGGATCGGCAGGCCGCCCGGGCCGCCCGGCAGAGACGGCAGGTTGAAGGCGAAGGCGTTGACGCCCTCGATCTTGCTGAGTTCGGCCTGCACCAACGGCTTGAGCTTGAGCGACGAGCGCGTGCGTTCGTCCCACGGCTTCAGCAACATACCGGCGACGCCGTTGTTCGGGCCGGCGGTGCCGTTCAGAATGAAGCGAAGGTCGGTCTCCGGAAACTGCGCGAACGCCTTGTCGAGCTTGTCGCCGTAGAAATCGGAATAGTCGATATTGGCGTATTTCGGCGCCTTGGTCACCGCGAACACGATGCCCTGATCTTCCTCGGGCGCAAGCTCCTTCGCCGTGTTCATGTACATGAACCCGACCAGCCCGAGGATCACCACGGCGAACATCGCGGTGATCGGCCGGTAGTCGAGCGAACGATCGAGCTGGCGTCCGTACCAGCGCGTGGTGGCGCCGAACACCTGATCGACCTTGCGGGCGAACCAGCTCTGGTTCGCCTGATGCTTCAACAGCACCGAGCACATCATCGGCGACAGCGTCAGCGCAACAACGCCGGACACGATCACCGCGCCGGCGAGCGTGAAGGCGAATTCGCGGAACAGCGCGCCGGTGAGACCGCCGAGGAAACCGATCGGCGCGTACACCGCGGCCAGCGTGATCGTCATCGAGATCACCGGGCCGACGATTTCGCGGGCGCCGATCAGCGAGGCCTGGACGGGACTCTTCCCCTCCTCGAGATGTCGATGGATGTTCTCGACCACGACGATGGCGTCGTCGACCACGAGGCCGATCGCGAGCACCATCGCCAGCAGCGTCAACAGGTTGATACTGAAGCCCATCGCCAGCATCGCCGTACAGACGCCGATCAGCGATAACGGGATCGTCACCACCGGGATGATCACCGATCGGAACGAGGCGAGGAACAGGAAGATCACCACGATGACGATCGCCACCGCTTCGATCAGGGTCTTTTCAACCTCGGTGATCGACGAGCGGATGAATCCTGTGGAATCGTAGGCGACCTTCATCTTCAGCGACGGCGGCAGGTTGCGCTCGATCTCGGGGAACAGCTTGCGCACACCACTGACGATGTTCAGAGGGTTGCCTTGCGGCGTCGCCTGGACGCCGATGAAGATCGCGCGGTCGCCGGACAGGGCGACGCTCGAATCGGTGCTCTGCGCGGCCAGCTCCACCGTGGCGACGTCCTGCAATCTGACGAAGCCGCCGTCCTTGGCCTTCACCGTCATCCGCTTGAACTGCTCGACATTCTGCAGGTCGGCGTTGGTACTGACGTTGGAGACCGTGAAATAGCCTTTGGTCTGGCCCGCGGCGGCCTGGAAGTTGTTGGCGCGAATTGCGGCGGCGACGTCGTCGGGCGACACGTTGCGGCCGGCCATCTTCAGCGGATCGAGCCAGACGCGCATGGCAAAGGTCTGGCCGCCGAGAATATCGGCGGAGGCGACACCTTCGACGGTGGACAGAACCGGCTGCACCACGCGGGTCAGATAGTCCGAGATGGCCGACCCCGACAGCTCGGTACTCGAGAAGCCGATATACATCACCGCGGTGGTCTGACCGGTCGATTTGACGATCACCGGGTCGTTGGCTTCCTTCGGGATCAGATATTTGACCGAATTGACCTTGGCGAGCACTTCGGTCAGCGCCTGGTTCGGATCGAAGTTGAGCTTGATGTAGACCGTGATCAGGCTCTGGCCCTGGGTCGAGGACGAGGTGATGTAGTCGACGCCCTCGGCGGAGGCGACCGCCTGCTCGATCGGCGTGGTGATGAAGCCCTGCATCAGGTCCGGCGACGCGCCGGGATACGCCGTGGTGATCGTGACCACGGTGTTCGACAGCTTGGGATACTGGCGGATCGGCAGCGTGGTCGCGGCCCGAAAGCCGATCAGCAAAATCAGCATGCTGACGACGACCGACAGCACAGGCCGCTTGATGAAGATATCGGTGAGGGCCATTCCGGTCGCTCCGTGACGCACCCCTCCCGCGCACGCGGCGGCGCGAGGTTGCGATTTGATCATTGTTTCCGGACGACGCCGATCGCCGGCCGGACAGATTTGTCATCGCCGGGACGCGCAGCGCGCGCCCCGCGCCTCGCTCAGTATCGCGGCGGCTTCGCCGGGATCTGCGGCATCGGATCCTTCGAGATCGCGACCGCGGCGCCGGACTGCAGCTTGAGCTGGCCGACCGCGACGACGCGATCGCCGGCCTTCACGCCGCTGAGGATCACGGCGCGGCCGTTGACCCGGTCACCGGTGCGAACGAAGGTCCGCACCGCGGTGAGATTGACCTTGCCGTCCTCGGCCTTCTCCTCGTGGATGAGGAAGACGGAGTCGCCGTACAGCGTGTAGTCGACCGCGGTTTCCGGAACGGTGACCACCGCCGGCTTCTCCGGCAGCACCACCGTCGTGGTCGCGAACATGCCCGGCTTCAGGATCTTCTCGGGATTCTCCAGCGTGCCCTGAACCCGGATGTTGCGGGTGTCGGAGCTGATCTGCGGCTCGATCGTGGTGATCTTGCCTTCGAACACCTTGCCCGGATAGGCGTCGACCGAGACGCGAACGACCTGCCCGACCTTCAGCGTGCCGCTGTCCTTTTCGGTCACGGTGAAGTTCGTATAGACCCGCGACAGATCCGTCAGCGTGACGATCTGGGTGCCGGCGGTGAGATACTGGCCGACCTCGACGCGACGCACGCCGAGCACGCCGTCGAACGGCGCCCGCACCAGCTTCTGGGAGATCACCGCTTCGGTTCGCGCGATGCCGGCACTGGCCTGATCGAACGACGCCTGGGCCTGATCGACGGTCGCCTGCGGTCCGAACTGCCGCGCGGCGAGCTGCTTGGCGCGGTCGAGCGACAGCTCGGCCACCTTCGCCTGCGCCCTGAAATTGGCGAGGTCGGCCTGCTCCGGCGCATCGTAGAGCTGCAACAGCTTGCTGCCGGCTTTCACCTCGGCGCCCGCGGTGAACAGGATATCGGTGATACGGCCGTTGACGTCGGAGGTGACGTTGACCTGGTGCACGGCGGCGAGATCGCCGACCGCGGTCAGCAGATTGGGCACCACCTCGGCGTTCGCCTCGGCGACCGACACCGTAATCGGCGGCGGTTTGTTGTTGGCGAAGAACTGCGCGATCATGTGGCTGCGGAAGGCGTTGAAGCCGACCAGCCCGCCGACGAGCAGCGCCAGCAGCAACCCGACGATGATGATCCATCGGGTCATCCGCACCGGGCGGGGACGCGGCTTTTCGGGGGTCGACCGCGCGGCGGACGGGTTTTCTGTCGCAATCGTCATCTATGCACTCTCTGTCGTTTCCGCGCGCGTCTGTTCGGGCGAAAGCTCGCGATCCAGATGGGCGGCAATTACGTCGTCGTTCAGTCCAATTCCACGCAAAATAAATTCACAGGTCTGACGCTCGAGATCGGCCGCGTCGCCGTACCCCAGGCACGGCGGCGACGGCAGCCGCGTCAGCGCCGTCATCACCAGCATATGGTGCGCGAACCAGAACAGGTTCAACGGCTGCTGCCCAACCCGCGTCGCCTCGCCCGCCGCCACCGCGCGATCGAGCGACGCTGAGAACTTCGGCCCGATCAGACCGGAGACCTTCTCGAACACCAGCCGGGCGAATTCGCCATCGTCGAGCTGGCTCGTGACCAGAAGCCGCAACCGTTGCGCCTCCTCCTGCTCCGGTCGATCCGAAACATGCAGGAAATACGCGACCATATTGCGAACAACCACGACCAGCGTTTCGGTCGAGGGCGGCAGATCGAGCAGGTGAATCAGCCCGGGGTCGGCCTCGCACTCGTCCGCCAGAATCTCGGCGTAAAGCGCCGATTTGCTCGGAAAATGCTTGAACAGCAACCCTTCCGAGATCGAAGCCGCGGTGGCGACGCTCTTGGTCGTGGTCCCGGCAAAGCCGTTTCGGGCAAAACACCGCTTCGCCGCGCCCAGAATCAATTCCCGGCGCAGATCGCGCGTCATTCGCAATGAACTCATGTTTGTGAGTAGTCACTCACCCGCCGGGTTGTCAATTGTGTGTCGCTGCGATGCACTAAATCGTGAGCGTTGAAATTGCCACAAGGCTGCCTCTTCACACGCAGTCAGGGTCAATAAAGTCGAAACTGGTTGAACGGCGGTCGCCCGCAAAGGCCGGGAGGGGGCCGATCCGGCGAGACCTGCCGCGCGCCACCGCGCGCGCTCTCTGTCAGCGCCCGGTATCCACGTCGCCGCAAAACGATCTATAAAGAGAAAAACGGGAATGACATGGAAACGGCTCCGATCGAGTTGGCGGCGGCGTTCGATCTCGAACGGCTGACGCGCGATTTCTACGACGATCCCTACCCCACCTATCACGCCCTGCGGACGCACGAGCCGATCAAGCGGTTGCGCAATGGCGGCTATTTCCTGACCCGCTACGACGATCTGGTCGAGGTCTACAAGAACACCACGCTGTTCAGCTCCGACAAGAAGCGCGAGTTCGCGCCGAAATACGGCGACTCCCTGCTGTTCGAGCACCACACCACCAGCCTGGTGTTCAACGATCCGCCCGCGCACACCCGGGTGCGACGGCTGATCACCGGAGCGCTGTCGCCACGCGCGATCGCCGGGATGGAGCCGGACCTGATCGCGCTGGTCGACCGGCTGCTCGATCGGATGGCGGCCAAAGGCACGGTCGATCTGATCGAAGACTTCGCCGCCGCCATCCCGATCGAGGTCATCGGCAATCTGCTCGGCATCCCTCATGACGAGCGTGGCCCGCTCCGCGACTGGTCGCTGGCGATTCTGGGTGCGCTGGAGCCGGTGATCGGGCCGGAAACCTTCGCGCGCGGCAATGATTCGATTCGCGACTTCATCGCCTATCTCGAAACCCTGATCGCGCGGCGCCGCGCCAATCCCGGCGATCCGGAGCGCGACGTGCTGACGAAGCTGATCCAGGGCGACGGCGGCGGAGAGCGATTATCTGCCGGGGAGCTGCTGCACAACTGCATCTTCCTGCTCAACGCCGGGCACGAGACCACGACCAATTTGATCGGAAACGGTCTGGTCGCGCTCGCGGCCCACCCCGCGGAGAAGCAACGGCTGATCGCGCAGCCGGGGCTGGTGCGGACCGCGGTCGAGGAAATCCTGCGCTACGAGAGTTCGAACCAGCTCGGCAACCGCATCACGACGGCCGACGTCGAGATCGGCGGCGTGGCGATGCCGGCGAACACGTCGCTGACGCTGTGCATCGGCGCCGCCAACCGCGACCCGGAGCACTTCCCCGATCCCGACAGATTCGACGTCGCGCGGTCGCCGAACCGGCACCTCGCCTTTGCGACGGGACCGCATCAATGCGCCGGGATGGCGCTGGCGCGGCTCGAGGGCGCGATCGCGCTCCGGCGGTTTCTGGCGCGTTTCCCGAACTATGCGCTCGCCGGCGCGCCGACGCGTGGCGGACGCGTGCGGTTTCGCGGCTATCTGCAGGCGCCGTGCCGGATTTAGCACGCCGCAAGAGCGGCGCGGTCTTGCAGGCCGCAGACGCGCCGCGACGCCTGCTACGTCCGCGCAATCTCGACCAGAAGGGTCGGGATGTGGCAGGTGCCGCTGCGCACCGTGACCACGCGCGTCCCCGGCTTGCGGCCGGCGCGCGGCACGGTCACCGTGACGCCGGCGTCGATCAGACGCGCGCGGGCGGCGTCGAGATCGTCGACGCGCCAGCTGATGCCCCACAATTTGTCATTGTCGGCGTCGGAGCCTGCCACCGGCCGGTGAACCACTTCGACGGTGAGATCGCCGCAGCGGAAGAACATCAGCCGACCCCACTCCTGGTGCGAACGGTCGAGCGCCATGTCGAGCCCAAGCCGCGAGCCGTACAGCGCCGCCGCGCGCTCCGAATCGGTGGTCGAGATCACGATATGATCCATCGCGGTGGCGGGCGCCGGCGCGGTCACCTCGGAATGAGGACGCTCGGCGTCGAGTTCGAGAAAGAACAGCCGCACGCCGCGGGTGAGATGGGTCGCAGCACGCGTCCGCTTCCAGGTCAGCGTCGCGCCGGTCTGGGTGTCGCTCGCCTCGACCTCAGCCACCGGATCGGGCTGCATCGCCAGCCGCTCCAGCCTGCGATGCATCCGGCCGATGTCGGAGACGCGGAAGCACAGGCTTGCCAGCCCCTCGCCCTGCAGCTTGATCACGGTGCGGATGCGATCAGCGTTGCCGCCTGCGCCGGCCGGCGCCATCAGTTCGAGCGACATGTTGTCGAGCGTGAACAGCACGTTTTGCGAGCCGTCGCCGGCACCATGCCAGGCCGGCGCGCGCCCGAGCAGCGTCCGATAGGCTGCGACCGCGGCCGGCAAGTCGCTGACCAGAACGACGAGGTGATCGATCGCCGTGATCGCCGGGCGCCGATCCGATGGCCCGTCCTCTGTCTTGCGCTCTTCGCCGCTCATCGCAACCGCCCTCGCATGTCCTTCGCCGCCGCCCTGACTTGACGCGCCTCCTCACCCCCGATCATCGTCGCTGTGGCGGGCAGGCCCTGTCGCGCTCGCGAGGATCGGATATTCGCGGCGCGTTGCCCAGTTCGTCCGATCCCCGGCCCGGCCGGTCTGCGGCCAAGGCTTCGCTGGGAAAGGCCCGGCTTAAGCCACCAACTCGAACTGGACCGGAATCGATCGACACGTCTCTCCTCACTGCTCTCCCCTTTGGGCACTCCGACCGGAACAAGGCAGCGCGCGCCTGGTTGTGATCGGATTTTCAGCGAAAGGCCTATCCCAACCCCTTCATCGTTGCGAATTATTTTAGCGAATGGCCTGCAGGAAGCAGTGCTATTGTCTTCAAGCCGGAACAGCCCCGCAGTACGGAACGCTCATGCACGCACTTTTCATCGGACAAACCTATATCGACGTCACCTTCATCACCGACCATCTGCCGACCGGCGACGAAAAACATGTGGCGTCCGACTACGCGGTGTCATTCGGCGGCAACGCGGTGACCGCGGCGTTCTGCTGCGCCAAGCTCGGGATCGTGCCCGACCTGATCGCCACCGTCGCCAATGACTGGCTGGGGCGGATGTTTCAGGACATGAGCGCCAAATACGGGATCGAGATCCATCCGCGCAAGGTCGCCTCCTCGTCGCTGTCCTTCATCATGCCGAAGGACGGCAAGCGCGCTATCGTGCGCTGCCGCGACGACGACCACATCCATCCGTTCCCGCTGCTCAACCTCGGCAATTGCCGCGCGCTGCATGTCGACGGCCATCAGCCCGACGCCGCGATCCACTACGCCAAGCTGTGCCGCGAGAGCGGCATCCTGACCTCGCTCGACGGCGGCGGGCTGCGCACCAATACGCACGAGCTGCTGGAGTTCATCGACGTCGCCATCGTCGCCGAGCGGCTCTGCGAACAGATGGACATGACGTCAGATCAGATGCTCGATTATCTGAAAGCACGCGGCTGCAAGGTCGGCGGTGTCACGCAAGGCGAGCGCGGTCTCCTCTGGTACGACGAGACGGGCACGGTGCACACACTGCCCGCGCTACCGGTCCCCCGCGAGCGCGTGCTCGACACCAACGGCGCCGGCGACGTCTTTCACGGCGCCTACGTGTTCTCGTATCTCAACAGCCCCGAGAAGAGCTGGCAGCAGCACTTCGAGTTCGCCCGCGCCGCTTCGACCTACAAGATTCAGAAGCTCGGCAACGAAGCCGGGCTGCCGGCCATCGCTGATATCGAAGCGGTGCAGCGCGAGTTCGCGGCCGCGGCCTGATCCGGACGGTGCGACGCAACACAAACCAAAACGGCGACGCCGGCTTGACGCGTAGATCACCGTTGAGTCGGCCGTCGAATTGAGTTAAACTCAGTTCGATATTATAGTCGTGTCGCTCTTTTTTTAGCCGTTGATAGCAACCGCGCCCGATGTCGCGGTCGATCAGCTTACGAGACGATCAGCTTACGAGACGATCAGCACATAGGCTGATTTTCGATTTTCTGATAAGCAGACTATTCCAACGAATACGTGACCTCAGATTACAGAAACGACTGAATACACGCACGGCGCATGTGGCGCGCCGGGCGGACAGATTTTTCGATTGGACCAAATTTTATAGTCACCATCGAATTTCATCGAGGGCGAGCGCATGACCATTTTCACAGGTCCTCCATCGAGCGCGATCCGGAACAAACCGATCTCCGAACAACTCAAACGCGTGCTCGCCTCTGCGGCGCAATCTGCGGGGATCGACACCATCATCATCACCTCCGGCGGACAGGACGTGCTCGGCGATGGTCCGCGCCGCACCGGCTCGACGCGCCACGACCGCGGGCGAGCCGCCGATCTGCAACTGGTGGTTCGCGGAACGACGCTCAGTTTCACCAACCAATCGGCTCCGGCTGCGATGCTGGCCTTCATCGAGGCCGCCGCCGCCGCCGGAGCCACCGGCATCGGCGCGGGCGTCGACTACATGGGCCCGCGCACGATTCACGTCGGCTTCGGAAAATCGATCGACGACCATGAGACGCTGACATGGGGGGCCAACGGCAGTTCGAGAAATGCGCCGCAATGGCTGCGCGACGCCGCCGAAGCCGGCTGGGGAGCACCGGCGGCGCTTGCCGACTCCGACGTCGCCGCCTCCGACCTTGCCGGTGCGGAGACGCCCGGCCGCTACGCGGTCATCGCGCGAACCGGCCTGAAGCTGCGCGGTGGTCCGGGGCCCGATTTCGGCTCCGAGAAGACCCTTCCGTTGGGCACCGAATTGACGGTGACCCAATTCGGCGGGGCATGGGCGTGCGTCGACGTCGAAGGCGACGGCGTGCTCGACGGCTACGTCTTCGCGTCGTTTCTCGCGCCCGTCGTTTCGGACCACGCCGAGGGCGGCGTCGCTTAGCGGCGCGCAGTCTCGATCGGGTCGAAGATCATTCCGAGACATCAATTTGCAACGGAGTTCGCAATGCCTACGACCGACGACATGCGATGGTTCAAGCAGCAGTTCCGCAACCAGATCGAAGCGGCTTTGCCCGGCACGCCGCTCGACGTCGATATGATCACCGCGATCGCCTGTCAGGAAACCGGCTACATCTGGTCGGCGCTCCGCAAGAAATCACTGCCGATCCCGCGCATCCTGGCGCTGTGCGTCGGCGATACGATCGACTACCAGGGCCCGGGGAGAGGCCGACAGGCGTTCCCCCGCTCGAAGGATTCGCTGATTGCCGAGGCGAACGGCCGCCGGATGTTCGATATCGCCCGCGGCGCGCTCGAAGACATGGCGGCCTATATTCCCGGCTATCGGGGCGCCGTCGCCAATCCCGACAAATTCTGTCACGGCTTCGGCGTTTTCCAGCGTGACCTGCAGTTTTTCAGGAACGACCCGAACTACTTCCTCGACCGGCGCTACGAAGACTTCGGCGACACGCTGGCACAATGCCTCGGCGAACTGCGCCGCGGCTTGAAGAAGCTCGGCTTCGAATCCCGCAGCAGCCTCAGCGATCTCGAATTCGCATCCGTCGCCATCGCTTACAACACCGGCGGCTACAATCCTGCGCGGGGATTGAAGCAAGGCCATTTCGATGGTCAGAAATATTACGGAGAGCATATTTTCGACTACCTGACCACGTCGCGCGGCGTCCATGTCGAAGGTGTCGACGCGGCGGGCGCTGCTGCGACCGGGGCCGGCGCCGCGGCGCTGGTTCCCGGCCGTTACGCGGTGATCGCCCGCGGCGGCCTGAAATTGCGCGGCGGGCCCGGCGTCGGCTTCAATTCGGAGAGAACGCTGGCGTTGGGCGCCGAACTCACCGTCGTCGCGACCGGCGCGACGGACCCGGCCTGGGCCCAGGTCGATATCGAGGGCGACGGGGTGCTCGACGGCTACGTCTTCGCCAGCTTTCTCGCGCCGCTCGAACAACATGCGCTGCTGAACGAGCAGGCCCCCGAGCCCGCGTGAGCGAGCCGGAAGGGCGGACTACGCGATCGCCTTCTTCAGGTCGAAGGTGAGATCGGCGGCTTGCTCCGGCGTGATCGACTTGTCGAGCGGCAGGATCTTGCGGCCGAACACGTGGTCGGCGGCGCGATTGACCGACTCGACGCCGATCAACTTGCCGTCCTTGTAACAGAACGCCGAGAACGAGCGCTCGGTGACGCTGCCGCGCACCGCGACGCTGTCGAAACCGGCGGTGAGGCCCGCGATCTGCAGCTTGTCGTCGCCCTGATCGGACCAGAACCACGGATAGCCGTCATAGGTCTTCGGCTCGCCGGTGAGCCGCGACGCGACGCAGCGCGCCTGATCGGTGGCATTCTGCACCGACTCCAGCCGCATCACCTCGCCGAACCGCACGCTGTTGAACAACGCGCAATCGCCGATCGCCGAGATGTTCGGATCCTCGGTGAGGAGCTGCTCGTCGACGATGATGCCCGACGCGGTCGGCAGCCCGGCCGCCGATGCCAGCTCGACATTCGGGATCACGCCGACGCCGACCACGACCAGATCGCACGGCAGCGTGCGGCCGTCGCTGAGCGCCACGCCGCTGACGTGGCCGTCCTTGCCTTCGATCTCGGTGGCGCGCACACCGTAATGGATGCGGATGCCCGCCGCGGTGTGGCGGTCGTGGAAGTAGCTCGAGATTTCCGGCGTGACCGCGCGCGCCATCACCCGCGGGGCGAGCTCGACGACGTCGACCTCCATGCCCTTGCCGCGGGCGGTGGCGGCGAATTCCAGACCGATGAAGCCGGCGCCGATCACCACGACGTGCTTCTTTTCCGGCATCCGCTGGCGCACCATTTCGCTCTCGTCGAGCGTGCGCAGATACAACACGTCGTCGAGCGTCGCGTTCGGCACGTCGAGCTGGCGGTTGCGTGCGCCGGTGGCGAGCACCAGATGGCCGTAGTCGATCGCTTCGCCGGAGGCGAGCAGCAGCTTGCGGGCGGCGCGATCGATCGACACTGCACGATCCGAGATCAGCTCGATGGTCTGGTCCTGGAAGAACTTCTCCGGCCGGAACATCAGCGAGTTCGGATCGCCACCGCTCTTGAGATAGGCCTTCGACAGCGGCGGCCGCTGATACGGCAGATGCTTCTCGTCGTTGATCAGCGCGATGCGACCGGTGTACTTGGCCTGGCGCAGCGAGACGGCGACCTGAAATCCGGCGTGTCCGGCTCCAGCAATCAAGACCGTGTCGTTCATCATGTCACTCGTGTCGTTGGAAATGGCGCGGCGCGCGCCCGGCGGGCGGAGAATGCGGCAGCCTCTAGCACAAACGAAACCGACTGGGCAGCGTGCCAGATCAAGGGTTTAGACTAAAGTACCGGCCGCGGGCCGGCTTCAATAGACCGGAGGCGAATTGTCGAGCACGTCGCGCTTGGCGCCTTCGAGAATGTCCAGTTCCAGCGTGTCGACCAGCAGCGGCCCCCGCCTGCGCTCGACCGCGCCGACCTTCTCGATCCGGCTGAACGTCGCCCGCAGCGCCGGATGGGCGGCGGCATTGGTCTCGCCGACCAGCAGCAGCTTGCCCGCGAGCTGCTCCGGGGTCGGCGGCGGCACTGCGAGCCAGCGATAGCGCTCGTTGCGCTGCGCGACGCAGGTGCCCTTCGGCAGATAAAACGCCAGCCAGGCCGTATTACCGTAATCATTGGCGAGCACGCAGGTCGCCCCGGTCCGTTCCCGCACGGCTGCGATCTCGGCGGCGATCTGCGGGAAGCCGACGCCGACCGCGCGCACGCTGGCGTCGCGGCGATGGCCGGTCAGCACGCCGGTGTTGGCCTGGACCACGACCAGCACGAACATCACCACGCCGACCGGTGCGGCCCAGCGGATGCAGACATCGACCACGCGCCGCGCCCGCTTGCCCCATGGCGCGAAGGTCGCGGCGACAGCGCCGGCCACCGCGAAGGCAGGATACAGCGCGCTGAGCCAATTTCCCTCGACCCGATCGTGCGTCGCCTGCCAGGCGAAATACAGCGCGATGGTCCAGACGATCGCGCTGATCAGCACACGCGCGCCAGCCGCGCCGGCGCCGCGCGCCAACGCGTACAGCCCCATCAGGCCGAGGATGTAGACCAGCGGCGTCGCGAGCACGAACTGGGTCGGGACCAGTTCCAGCAGATAGCCCGGGTTGAAGCCCTCGACCTTGGCGCGGCCGAACTGCTTGACGAATGAAATCCACTGGTGATCGGCATTCCACAGCACCACCGGCGAAAACATCGCAAAGGCGATCAGGCCGCCGAGATAGGGCCACGGCGACAGCAGCCAGCGCCGCTGTTCCGGCACCCACAACAACCAGATCAAGATCGCCGGGCCGAAGAACAAGGCGGTGTATTTCGACAGCAGTCCGGCGCCGACCGCGACGCCGACCGCAAGCCACCACGCGCCTTTTCCGGACGACAGCACCTGCGCGAGGGCATAGAGCACGAAGGCAGACGCAGCCAGCAGCGGCGCATCCGGCGTCACGATCACGGTGCCGATCGAGACCATCATCGTGGCATTGAGCAGCAGCGTCGCATGGGACGCGAGGCGCCCGCCGCCGAACAGCAATTCCGCAGAGCGCCAGGTCGCCCAGCTCATCGGCAACGCCAACAACACCGAGATCAGCCGGACGCCGAATTCGGTGTCCCCGGCGATCAGCGTGCCGAGCCGGATCACCAAGGCGACCATCGGCGGATGATCGAAATAGGAGGCGGCGAGATGCTTCGACCAGGTCCAGTAATAGGCTTCGTCGAAGGTCAGCGGCGTCACCGCCGCGGCGACGAGGCGCAGCGCCACCATGGCGGCGACGGCCAGAGCGGTGCCGCCGACGAAACGTCGCGCCGTCATCGTCATCGCCGCATCAACGCTTGCGCCAGACGAACAGGCCCGACATCGCGTAGTTCCAGACCACGCCCATCACCGCGCCCGCCGCGCCCGCCAGCCACCAGGTGATGTGCTCGTTGTACACCGCGAAGGCGACGCCGACATTGGCGATCAGACCGACGCCGCACACCAAGTAGAACAACAGCAGCCCGCGCAGGATCGCAAAACCCTTCAGTCGTTGATCGCGATAGGTCAGAAAATTGTTGAGGATGAAGTTGCTGGTCATCGCCACCGCCGCCGCCGCCCCCTGCGCCTCGGCGAACGGCTGCTCGAACACCTTCAGCACCAGATATAGCGTCAGGAAATGGACGACGACGCCGGTCGAACCGACCAGCGCGAACAGGATGAAGCGCAGCGACAGGATGTCGTTGCTGTATTTCGCCAGCACCAGACCGAGGAAATCCAGCGCCACCATCGAGTCGAGCTTGCTCTCGCCGTGCAGCCGCGAGCCGAACGTGAAAGGCACCTCCACGGTCCGCAGGGTGCCCTGCCCGGTGGCGACGATGTCGAGCAGGATCTTGAAGCCCTGGGTCGAAAGCTGCGGCGCAAGCTGTTCGAAGCGGTCGCGGCGGATCATGAAGAAGCCGCTCATCGGATCGGCGATCTCGACCTTCAGCACCTTGCGCGCCACCGCGGTGGCCAAGGCGCTGAAACCCGCGCGCTGCCGGTCGAAGCTGTCGGCGCTGCCGCCGGCGATATAGCGGCTGCCGACCACGAGATCGGCGGCGCCACGCTCCAGCAGGTCGAGCATTTTCGCGAGCTGGGTTTCGTCGTGCTGCAGGTCGGCGTCCATCACCGCCGCGAACGGCGCGCTGGCGGCGAGGATGCCCTCGATGCAGGCGCCCGAGAGGCCGCGCCGCCCGATCCGCCGGATGCAGCGCACCCGCGGATCGCGCAAGGCCAGTTCGCGCACCACCTGCCAGGTGCCGTCGGGAGAATTGTCATCGACATAGATGACTTCCCACGCCACGCCCGCGAGCGCCGCCTCCAGCTTGCGGAACAGCACCTCGACATTGTCGCGTTCGTTGAAAGTCGGAACGACAACGGACAACTGCAGCGCAGCCGATGGCTGCACGCGCGTTCCGGCGACCGCTGGGCTGGCTTGCGTCATGGCGCCAGCGTATATCGAGGCTCATGGACGCTGCCAAGCAGCGTTCCGCCACAAATATCCAGCGGGAAACGGAAAACGGGTGGGAAACGGGGCGGCCAGTGGCTCAAAAAGCGGCTCAAAAAGCGAACTCGAGCAGCCACAACCAGAAAGCCGCACTCAAAAGCTAACGACCACGAACAACAGGTGCGCGTACATCCGGCGCTCCCTACTATTCTGTGGTCGTTCGGCGTTCCTGTACGTGGCTTGTGAGCCAACAGCATAGGCTTCGCCGTTGTAACCAAGATAGGTGCGCACCTGGCGTTGCGCAAGAGGGAGGCCGCCATGAAAGGCAACGCAGGCAGTATACGCATCGGTATCGGCGGCTGGACCTACGAGCCGTGGCGCGGCGTATTCTATCCCGACAAGCTGCCGCAGCGGCGAGAGCTTGAATACGCCGCCTCCAAACTGACCTCGATTGAAATCAATGGTACTTTCTACGGCTCGCAAAAGCCTGAAAGTTTCCGCAAATGGGCGAGCGAAGTGCCGGACGGCTTCGTGTTCTCATTGAAGGGTCCACGGTTCGCGACCAACCGCAAGGTGCTGGCCGAGGCCGGCGACAGCATCAAGCGGTTCTACGATTCCGGCGTGCTGGAACTCGGCGACCGGCTCGGCCCGGTGCTGTGGCAATTCGCGCCGACCAAAAAATTCGACGAGGCCGATTTCGGCGGGTTCCTGGACTTGCTGCCGCGCGCGATCGACGGACGCAAGCTGCGCCACGTCGTTGAAGTCCGACACGACAGTTTCTGCACGCCGCAATTCATCGCATTGTTACGAAAGCACAACATTCCCGTCGTGTATTCCGAGCACGCGACCTATCCGGAGATCGCCGATGTGGTCGGCGACTTCGTCTATGCCCGGCTGCAGAAGGGGCAGGACGACATCAAGACCGGCTACCCGCCGAAAGCGCTGCAAGCCTGGGCGAAACGGCTCGAAGCCTGGGCCGAGGGCGGCGCGCCCGCCGATTTGCCGAAGGTCGGCGACGGCCAGCCCAAGAAACAGGCGCGCGACGTGTTCGCTTATGTCATTCATGAGGGCAAGGTGCGTGCGCCGGCCGCGGCGATGGAACTCATCAGGCTGATCGGATAGTTTGCTTCGTCGGCAGAGGATCGCGCGAATGGCCAAGGCAAAGACGCTGTTCACCGTCGGATACGAGCAGACGCCGGCCAAGGCGGTGCTCGACGAACTGCAGCGAGCGGGCGTCAAGCTGCTGGTCGACGTTCGCGCGGTGGCGTCGTCGCGCCGGCCGGGCTTCTCCAAAACACAGCTCGCCGCCGGGCTCGATGAACGCGGCATCGGCTATCTGCATCTGCGCGGGCTCGGCACACCGAAAGACGGCCGCGTCGCCGCGCGCGGCGGTCGGTTCGACACCCTGCACAGCATCTATCAGGCTCATCTGAAGACGCCGGCCGCCCGAGAACAGCTCGACGAATTATCATCGCTGGTGATGAAGACCGGACCCGTCTGCATCCTGTGCTACGAGCGCGATCATCAGCAATGTCACCGGCAATGGATCGCCGAGACCATCGTCGCGCGCGACTGCGTCGCCGTCGATAATCTGCTGCCGCCGCAGATCTAGTTCGGCGGAACACGCCAACCGCGGCGTGTTGTCGCTTGCGCCTCTCGCTTGCGCCCGATCAATCACCAGGCGGCGACGAAGTGATAGGGTTCGCGCAACGAAATAAGGAACAGTAGCGATGGACAAACTCGACTTCATGAATGGCCAGGTCAAGGCGTTGTTGAATTTTGCGAACGCCGTCATCAAGGCGCATCCCGCGCCGGAACAGCTGCGCCATCATTTCGAGACGATTGCCCGCGCCAACCCGACCTCGCCCGAAGGTCTGTCACTGTCCGAAGCCTATGTCGACGGCATGACCGACATCGACCGCAAGATCGCCGTCGCGCTGGAGCACGTCATCGCGAGCCGCCAGCGCTGACCCGCTCGATCAGTTACGTTCGCCCCGCAGAGGCATAATCCTGATAAGTGGATAACAGCTTTCGGAAAGATCGTGCTCAAACGAGAACCCGAGCAGGATGACGAGTCGAAGACGCGTCATCCTGCTCTGGACAACAGCAAAGACCGCTGTTTTAATCACTGCTTATTCTGAGCAAGTCATTGCGTTTTGGATGAGTAGTGGTGCGTTTTGTCGGTTGGGTGCGCGCGTTTGGCGTCGCCACGGCTATCCTGGCCGGACAAATCGCCGCGACTGCGCAACTGCTTGGCTCGTCTGCGCCGCCGTTCGGCGCTGATGCGCAGGCGAACAATCCCGGTCAGACGAATAATCCCGGTCAGTTGCCCCCTGGGTCTGCCGAGGCTGAGGATTTCGGCCAAGGTGAGTTCGGAGCCGGCGAGTTTGGAAATGGTGGGTTCGGAGCTGGCGAGGTTCAGTCGCCCGCTTTCGACCTCTGGGGGTTCGAGGACACGATGTCTTCGGCATCGCTTTCGCCCTCGACCGAGCTGTTTTCAGCCTCCAGTCCCGCATCGGTCGATCCGCTCAGCGGTGGCTCCAAGGCCGATCAGGTCCTGTTGTTCGGCGGCTACGATCTGTGGCGCAACGGCGTCTCCAACTACGCCGGCCTGCATTGGGCCACGAACGGCCTGAACGACGACGGCTTCATCCTCCGCCTGTCGATGTCCAACGGCCTCGATAGCTATCGCACGCGCAGCCGCACCTATACCACGGAGATTTTCCGCGCCGCGCTGCTGCCAGGCTGGCGCTTCAAACGCGGCGAGTTCGAAGTGAAGCTGTTCGTCGGCCCCGATTTCGAGAACCACAAGCTCACCCCCGACAGCCTCACGGCAAAATGGCGCGGTGCGCATCTCGGGTTGCGTATCGCCGCGGAGACCTGGGCGCAGCCGATCCCGGAACTGATGCTCGCCGCCTCGTTCTACGCCGCCACGATCGCCAGCGGCTACGGCTTCCGCGCCGCCGCCGGCTGGCGGTTGATCGACGCGTTCTGGCTCGGGCCCGAACTATCCGGATCGCGCGACGAGTTCAGCCGGCAGACGAGGTTCGGCATTCACCTCACCGGGCTGCAGTCCGGCCCCTTCGAATGGTCCGCGGCGTTCGGCTATGTCAGAGACAGTTTCGGCCGCTGCGGCGGCTACGGACGGCTCGCCACGCAAATGCGCCTCTGAAATACGCATCGCGATCGTTCGGCCGCAGACGCCGCCGAAGCCGACGCCACAGGCCGTCAACCCAGCCGCCACACCGCCATCGGCTCGGCGTAGCCACGTATCGGAACGCTGCCGAGCAGCTCGGCGTCGCTCGCCCCCGCGTCGAGCTCGTCGCGGATCGCCGACGAAATCAGGAGCTGCGTGCCGAATTCCTTGTTGAGGGATTCGAGCCGCGAGGCGAAATTCACGGTGTCGCCGATCACCGTGTATTCCTTGCGCCGCGGCGAACCGACGGTACCGACCACCACGTCGCCGATATGAATGCCGATGCCCATCCGCAGCGGCCAATCCTGTCCCGCATTGTGCTCGTCCATCGCGGCCAGCATCTCGCGCGCCGCCGCCACGGCGCGCGGAGCCGCGCGCGCATCCTCGATCGGCGCGCCGAACAGCGCGAGAAATCCGTCGCCCAGAAACTTGTTCACGATGCCGCCGTGGCGCTCGAGAATGTCGATCAGCACCGCGAAGGCCTCGTCGAGCCGCACCACCACCTCGCCCGGCAACCGCACCCGCGCGTCGCGGGTGAAGTTGCGGAAATCGACGAACATCACCACGACCTTGCGGGTCTCGCCGGTGACCTGGGTCCCCGCTGCGAGCAGTTGGTCGACCACTTGCGGCGAAACATGCTGGCCGAACAAATTGGTGATGTGATCGCGCGCACCGGCGGCTGCGATCGACGATTCGAACTGCCGGCGTAGCTGCGCCCCCACCGCACCGGCGAGGACGCCACAAGTCAGGATCACAACGCTGCGGATCAAATGGAAGGCGAGATCAGGCGGCGGGTCGTCAGCAAATCCCGGCGGGTGATACAACATCGCCATCGCGAGCAGTTCGGCAGCGGCGACGAATCCGGTGAACAGCGACAGCCGGAAATCGAGCCACAGCGTCGACAGGATGATGAAGATGAAATAGGCGAACGGAACGGCGAAGGCGAGCGCCTGCGCAGACCCCATGATGTTCATGTGCATATAGAGGCCGACCGTCGGCAGGCTGGTTTCGACCAACACCCCGATGTAGCGCCCGATTTTCGGCAAGTCGCGCCCAAGCGCCAGCCGCCGGCGTAGCGTCGCGATGACGCTCAATTCGAACAGCAGCAAAGGCACGTAGGACACCAGCAGTGGTGCCGGCGAAAACTGTCCGCGCCAGATCTTCTCGATCGCCCAGGGGAACATCCAATACGAGACGAGCATGCTCGTCATCAGCAGCGAGACGGTGATCAGGAGCACCGTCGCCCGCAGCAATTCGGTCCGCAGAATCTCGCGCGTCAGCGCGCTGCGAAGATCATCCGACAACGTCGAGCGCTGCGACGAGGTCGGCGACGCCAGTCGCCACGGCATTTGCATCGGACGCTCCCCAATCCTGACGTCCGCCTCAGTCCAGCGTCCGCCGGAACCTCGTCACCGCGATCGTCATCGCCACCAGCATCAAGGCCGCCAGCGCCAGCGTATCGTAGCGCAGATTCTCCAGCGTGGACCCCTTCAGCATGATCGCCCGGACGATCCGCAGGTAGTGCGTCAGCGGCAGACATTCGCCGACAATTTGCGCCCAGGCCGGCATCCCCGCGAACGGAAACATGAAGCCGGACAGAAGGATCGACGGCAGGAAGAACATCATCGAGGCCTGCATCGCCTGCAGCTGGTTCTGCACCAGGGTCGAGAAGGTGTAGCCGATCGCCAGATTGGTGGTGATGAACAGGGTCGACAGCAGCGCCAGCATCGCCAGGCTGCCGCGCACCGGCACGCCGAACAGCAGCACGCCGATGCCGATGATCAGCGACGCCTGGATGAAGCCGACCACGACATAGGGCAGGATCTTGCCGAGCATCACCTCGACCGGGGTGATCGGCATCGACAGCAAATTCTCCATCGTGCCGCGCTCGATCTCGCGCGTCACCGACAATGCGGTGAAGATCAGCATCGTCATGGTCAGGATGGTGCCGACCAGTCCGGGGACGATGTTGAGGCGCGACGAAGCCGCCGGGTTGTAGCGCGCATGGGCGCGGATCTCGAACGGCGGATCGCCGGGCTCGCCGGCGACGCGGTCGTGTTCGAGCGCGGTCTGCACGATCGCGCCGAGCGCCGACAGCGCGGAGCCCGCGGCGACCGGATCGGTGGCGTCGGCGGCGACCAGAATTGCCGGCCTCTCGCCGCGCCGGACCGCGCGCTCGAAGCCGCGCGGGATCTCGACGCCGAACAGCACCTTGCCCGACAGCAGCAGATTGTCGAACTCCGCGACGGTGTGCACCTGCTGGGTGAACTTGAAATACGAGGTGTTCTCCAGCGCTTTCAGGATCGAGCGGCCCAGATCGGAGTCTTCCTGCAGCAGCACTGCGGTCGGCAGATGCCGCGGCGTGGTGTTGATGGCGTAGCCGAACAGCAGAAGCTGCATCACCGGAATGATGATGATCATCGCGAAGGTGAGACGATCGCGGCGAAGCTGAATCAACTCCTTGACCAGCATCGCGTAGGTGCGACGCAGGAACCCGAAGGATCGAGCCTGGATCGGCGCGATGCGGCCGGTTGGATGGTCCTCCTCGGCGCTCATTGGAAATTGTCCTTGGTGCGGCTCATCAGTTCGATGAACACGTCCTCCAGCGACGGCGCGCCGTGCTGCCAGTGCTGGCCGGGTTGGCCGCGATATGGCGCGATACTGGCTTCGAGCGCGGCGTGATCGCGGCCGGAGATGTGCAGGCTGGTGCCGAACGGCGCCACCATGTCGACGCCCGGCTTGCCGGCGAGTTCGTGGGGCAGCGCGCTCAGACCCTCGCCGGTGACGACCCAGGTCGCCAACGCGGATTTGGCGATCACTTCGTCGACGGTGCCGTGCGCGAGCAGAGCGCCGTAGGCGATGTAGGCGATCTCGTGACAGCGCTCGGCCTCGTCCATGTAGTGGGTCGACACCAGCACGGTGAGCCCTTCGGCGGCGAGGCCGTGGATCTCGTTCCAGAAGTCGCGACGCGCCTTGGGGTCGACGCCCGCGGTCGGCTCGTCGAGCAGCAGCAATTGCGGATTCGGCAGCGTGCAGGCGCCGAGCGCCAGCCGCTGCTTCCAGCCGCCCGACAATTCGCCGGCGAGTTGCTCCTCGCGGCCGGACAGGCCGAGCCGCTTGATCATCGCGCGCGCAGCATTGCGGGCGTCGGGCACGCCGTAGAGTCTTGCCACGAACTCGAGATTCTCGCGCACCGAAAGATCCTGATAGAGGCTGAAGCGCTGGGTCATGTAGCCGACCTGACGCTTGATCTTGTCGGCATCGCGCCTGATGTCGTAGCCGAGGCAGGTGCCCTCGCCGCTGTCCGGCGTCAGCAGGCCGCACAGCATCCGGATCGTCGTGGTCTTGCCGGAGCCGTTCGGCCCGAGAAAGCCGTAGATCGAGCCGCGCTTCACCTGCATCGACAGGTCGTGCACCACCTCACGGCCGTTGAAGGATTTCGTCAGCCCCTTGACGTCGATGGCGATGTCGTGGGCCGCCAATGCGTCGGTCATGACTTGCCGCCTGCCGCGGCCGGCGGCTGCGCCGGACTCTTCGGCTTGACATAGACGTTGATCGGCTGGCCGACGCGCAGGCTGGTCGGACGGTCGGGTCGCGCCTGGATCAGATAGACCAGCTTGTTGCGCTCATCGAGGCTGTAGATCACCGGCGGCGTGTATTCCGCCGTGGTCGCGATGTAGTAGATCCTCGCGGTGAGATCCGGCGCGCAATTGTCACAGGTCACGCGGATCTCGTCGCCGATCGAAAGCTTCGGCAACGCCGCTTCCGGCACGAAGAAGCGCAGCTTCATGTTGCCGGGCGGCAGGATCGACAGCACCGGCTTCTGCGCCGCGGCCATCTCGCCCTCGCGGAAATAAATCTGCTGCACGGTGCCGGTGACCGGCGCGCGGATTTCACGGCGCATCAGCCGGGTCTTCGATGTCTCGACCCGGGCTTCGGCGACGCGCAACGCCGACACCGCGGCATCGAGATTGGCCTGGGTGCCGGAGCCGGTCTTCGAGAGCGATTGCGCGCGGTCGAAGCTCTGCCGGGCGTTGGCCAGCGTCGCGTTGTTCTGGTTGAGATCGGCTTGCTGCAGATCGTCGTCCAGCGTGTAGATCAGGTCGCCCTTGCGGGTCTCGTCGCCCTCGCGGACGGTCAGCTTGGTGACGCGGCCGGATTCGTCAGGGCTGACGAAGATCAGGTCGGCCTCGACCCAGCCCTGATAGCCGGGATCGGTGGTGTTCGAGCAGCCGGCGAACGCAACCAGCATGGATAGTGCAAGAGCGGCTTGGATCGGGCGCGCGATCATGTCGCTTTTCCTTCGTCGAAGATGATGTCGATGTGAGCGCGCAGCATCGCGAGCGCGTCGAGCGGCGCGTAGCGGCCGAACAGGCCCTGCCAGAGCACCGTCAGCATCGCCGGCGCCATGACCAATTGCGGAAAGCGCTGCAGCGCATCGTGGCGGATTTCGCCGCGTTGAATGCCGTGACAGATGACGGCGCGGATTGCCGTGAGTCCGCGCTCGACGATCTCACGATAGTGAAACTCGGCGAGCGACGGAAACCGCGGCCCCTCAGCCATCATCAGCCGCAGCAGATCGGCGCGTCGGGTCTGGGTGACTTCGCGCACGAAGATCTGTGCGAAATTCTCCAGCATCGCCCGCGCCGACACGTCGGGCAGCGGCGGCGAACTGATTCGCTCGATCAGCGGCAGCAAGGCCGAGCGAAGCAGTTCCTGAAACAGCGCCTCCTTGTCGGCGAAGTGCAGATAGATCGTGCCTTTGGCGACGCCGGCGCAGCTCGCGACGTCCTCGAGCCGCGTCGCGGCGTAACCGCGGGCGGTGAATTCCTCGAGCGCCGCGTCGACGATCGCGGCGCGACGCCCGGCGGCACGCAACGCGCGGGTCGATGCGGCGCCCGGCTTCGTGGGCTCCGTCGCCTCCAGCGCGCCAGCCTGCTTCGGCGGCTTGCTGGGGTTGCGAGCTTTGGTCGGGGTTTTCGCGAGAATAGGGGTATTCGGCGCGGTGCGTCGTTCGTGATCGGCCATTGGTTGAACATGACTGACCAGTCAGTCATGTTCAACTCCGGATGTTTCCGGAGGGCGTTGTTTAACGTCGGGGCTTTCCCGGACAGCAGAGGAACGACCGCCCTACCCCCGGATTGTCATGCAGCAACACGACAACCGGGAGGAAACCATGTCGATCGAATGGCTTTGGGGGATCGGACTTCTCGTCCTGCCGGCCGCAATGGCCTATGCGGTGATGCGCAACCGCAACCGCACCGCCGCGGAAAAGCAGCGCACGGACACGGCGACCAAGGAGGTCTATCGGGCGCAGGAGCGGGAGGACACCGGCCAGCCACTGCCGGGCGATCGGACGTAAGGGATGCCGTAACCGGCGCGCCACTGCGCCGAGCCAAGGCTCGGAAGCGTGACTTCAGCTGGTCGAGGATCGATTAGCGGGCATGGCGAGCCCGCCCGGATCGCGATCGGCGCTTGCGAGCGCGCGCGTCAAAGCGCGCCGTCAACCCTTGGCGTCGCAGGCCCAGGCCCGGATCACGCATTCCTTGCCGCCATATTCGTAGCACTTGCGGGTGGCTTCGTTGAGCGAGCTGGAGATCTTCGGCTCGACCGCATAGCCATGCGGGCCGCAGGGATTGAGCAGATCGATCGCCAGCGCCGCGCAGGCGCGCCGCATCGTGATCGTCGTGCAGTCGCCGCGGCATTGCTTGCGCGCCGCAGCAATGGCGGCGGCTTCGGCCGGATAGTCGAAGGCCTTGCCGTAAGCGCCGCATTTGCCGACGGCGAAAGCGCCAGCGGCTTGGGCGGATGTCAAAATGCTCGAACCAACAATCAAAGCAACAAGAAGCGCAGCGCCACAGCGCGCAGCCGACGAAAGCCCCAACGTCCCCTCCCCCGAGGTATTTGCCGGCGGACACTAAAGCGACAGGACTTTCAACTTGATGAACGAACTACCAGTCCGTCGACCGCGGTATTATAACACCTATGGCGCGTTTTCGGTATTCACCCTGCTAGCCGCGGCGCGCGTCTTCGAGCGCCTGCGGCGTGTCGATATCGAGAAACGCGGCGTGGCCGTCGACCGGCACTTCGGTCACGGCCTCGCCGTGTTTGGCGATCAGATGCCGCGCGCCGATGTCGCCGTCGAGCGTCATCAGCTCGCTGAAGAAGCGGCGCGACCACAGCACCGGATTGCCGCGCCGACCATCCGCGACCGGCACCACGATCAGCCCGCCGCGATCCGGATCGAACGCGCCGATCAGCCGGTCGATCAAGAGGGAATCGATCAGCGGCATGTCGCCAAGACAGACCACCGCGCCATCCGCATCGTCGGCGACCGCGGCGATGCCGGCCTTCACCGACGAGGCCAGGCCTTCGGCAAAGGCGGGGTTGTGCACGAACGAGACGTCGAGGCCGGACAGCGCCGCCTCGACCTTGTCGGCCTGGTGCCCGGTGACGACGATCGCGCGCGACGCCTTCGACGCCATCACCTGTTCGGCGACGATCCGCACCAACGGCGTGCCGTTCAGCTCCGCGAGCAGCTTGTTCGGCCCGCCCATCCGGGTCGAGCGGCCGGCGGCGAGCACGATCGCGGCGACTTTGCGGCCGCCTTCGGCCAGCGGCAGGCGCGGCTGCGGCCGCGTCACGATTTCCATCAACAGGCCGCCGACGCCCATGCCGGTGATGTCCGCGCGCGTCACCTGAAGCCCCGCGAGCAGCCGCATCAGCACCCAGTCGAAGCCGTTCTCGACCGGCGAGCGCGCGCAGCCCGGCGCGCCGAGCACCGGCACGCCCGACGCGCTGCCGATCAGCAGCAGATTGCCGGGGTCGACCGGCATCCCGAAATGCTCGATCGTGCCGCCGATGGCGCCGATCGCGGCCGGGATCACGTCCCGCCGATCGGCGATCGCGGAGGCGCCGAACACGACCACCAGTTCGGCGCCGAGCCCGAGCAGCTCCTTCAGCGCCGCCGACAACGCGGCTTCATCATGGGCGATGCGGCGCTCGGCGATGATCACGGCACCGGCGGGCGCCAGCCGCTCCGCTGTGACGCGCAGCGTCTTGTCGATCACTTTCGGCGCGAGGCCCGGCAACTGGGTCGACACTACGCCGACGCGCTTGACCATGTAGGGCGCGACACGCAACGCGCCGCCTTGCGCGGCCAGCACCGCGGCGTCGCGGAGCTTTCCTTCGACGCCGAACGGGATCAGCTTGACGGTCGCGATCATCTCGCCTTCGACCACCGGCTTGAACGCGGCAAGCGTCGCGAAGGTGATCGCCTCGTCGATGGCGTTGACGCGATCCACCACGGCACGCTCGACCACCAGCACGCCCGGACGCTTTGCAAAGAGATTGGCGCGGCCGGTGAAGGCGCGCTCGACACTGACGCCGTCGCCGGCGACCGCCTGCGCCACATCAGCGGCGGCGACATCCTCGGAGACGTCGCCCGGCTCGAGCTGCACCACGACGATCTCGGCGACACCAGCGTGCTCCAGCGCCGCTACTTCGGCTGGACCGATTGAGGTGCCCTTCTTCAGCAGCAATCCGTTCTGCCGCAGCGAATGCACGGTGACGCCGCCGATCGCATCCGCCGGGCGTCGCGGGCCGAATCTCATGCTGCCGGCGCCTTGGCCGCGTTGGGCATCCGCAGAGTCGCGGTGATCTCGGCCATGATCGACACCGCGATCTCCGACGGCGACACCGCGCCGATCGACAGACCGATCGGCGCATGAATCCGGGCGACGTCGGCCTCGGACGCGCCCTGCTCCTTCAGGCGGTCGACGCGCCGCGCATGGGTCTTCTTCGAGCCGAGCGCGCCGATATAGAAGCAGTCGCGCGCGAAGGCGTGCAGCAGCGCCGGATCGTCGATCTTCGGGTCGTGGGTCAGCGCGACGAAGGCGGTGTAGTGATCGATGTTCAGCGGCGGCAATGCGACGTCCGGCCACTCCGCGATCAGCGGCACGTCGGGAAACCGCTCGGGGCTCGCGAAGGCGGTGCGCGGATCGACCACGGTGACGTCGTAGCCGAGCGAGCGGGCGAGCGGCGCGAGCGCCTGGCTGATATGCACCGCGCCGACGATCACGAGCTTCGCGGTCGGCGCGTAGATATTGAGAAACAGCTTCCGGCCGTCGGCTTCGATGGTCGCGCTCTTGCCCATCCGGAGTTGCTTCGACAATTCCGCCGCGAGCGGATCTGCGGCGATCTCGGCCGCCTTCACCAGCCGCTGCTCGCCGGTCGCGGTGTCGGTGACGACGATCGCGGGCCGCCGCGCGGCGCGCTCCGTGTTCAACTGCTGCAAGGTCTCGAGTTTCACTGAAGCCCCACTTCCCTCGTCGCGCGCGATGCTGCGACTAGCCGACCTTCTCGACGAACACCCGGATCGTGCCGCCGCAGGACAGCCCCACTTTCCACGCGGTCTCGTCGGCGACGCCGAATTCCAACAGCTTCGGCTGGCCGCTCTCGATCACGTCGAGCGCCTCGGTCACCACCGCGCCCTCGACGCAGCCGCCCGACACCGAGCCGAGAAAGCCGCCGTCATTGTTGATCACCAGGCTGGAGCCCGCGGGGCGGGGCGCCGAGCCCCAGGTCTCGACCACGGTGGCGAGCGCGACGCCGTGGCCGGCGTTCTTCCAGTCTTCCGCCGCTTTGAGAATGTCTTCGTCGCGGTCGAGCATGGAGCGTCTCCTCTGCGATGGCTTGGTTATGCGGCCGAGCGGATCGCACTGAAATGGTGCGGCGGCGGCGCGGAGGACAGCGCCTCGATCAATCCCTGCATCGAGGTCAGATTATGCACCGGGCGGAATTCGTCAACGTGGGGTAGCATCATTTTGATGCCCTGCGCGCGCGGCTCGAAACCGCCGAAGCGCAGCAGCGGGTTGAGCCAGATCAGCCGCCGGCAGGAGCGATGCAGCCGGTCCATCTCGAAGGCGAGCTTGCTATCGGCCTCGCGTTCCAGCCCGTCGGAGATCAGCAGCACGATCGCACCCTGCCCCAGCACGCGGCGCGCCCATGCCTTGTTGAAGACATGCAGCGAGGTCGCGATCCGCGTGCCGCCGGCCCAGTCCTCGACCGACGACGTGCAACTCGCCAGCGCCTCGTCGGGATCGCGCGCCCGCAGCGCGCGGGTGACGTTGGTCAGCCGCGTGCCGAACAGGAAAGTCGAGACCCGCTTGCGATCGTCGGTGATGGCGTGGAGGAAATGCAGGAACAGCCGCGTGTACTCGCTCATCGAGCCGGAGATATCGAGCAGCGCCACGATCGGCGCCGGCTTGTCGATCAGGCCGAGCCTGCGGATATCGACGATATCGCCGCCGGTGCGGAGCGACGCGCGCAGCGTGCGGCGCAGATCGAGCTTGAGGCCACGCTTGTCCGGCCGAAACCGGCGCGTGCGCAATTCCGCCTGCGGCAGCCGCATCCGCGCGATCGAGCGAGTGACCTCGGCGATCTCCGCAGCGCTCATCTGCGCGAAGTCCTTCTTCTGCAGGATCTCCTTGTCCGACACTGCGAGCCGGATTTCCTGCTCCTCGGCGGAGGGGAAGTCCCGGGTCGTCGACGGCGCCATCGCTTCCTGAACCCGGCGCGAGGCCGGCGGCGGCTTCTTCCTGGCGTGATCCGGCAGCGGAATCGAATCCAGCATGTGCTGCCACTCCTCCGCGGCGCGGAAGAACAGCGCGAACGCCTGCGCGAAGATCAGCGCGTGCTCGCGACGCTTGACGAAGATCGCCTCCAGCGTCGCGTAGAGATCGTCGCGATTGCCGATCTCGATCAGTTGCAGCGCGTCCAGCGCATCGATCACCGCGCCGGGACCGACCGGCAACCCGGCGGCGCGCAGCGCGCGGGCAAAGCCGACGACATTGTCGGCCATCATGCCGGTGGGCGGATTGAGGTGATCGATTGTGGGCATGTCGAACTCGCTCAAAGTTATCGAGCAAAGAATGAGCAACAACTTCGGCCTGCTCCCTCTCCCGCTTGCGGGGGAGGGCTGGGGTGGGGGCGACGCGAGCACGGTGCTTGTTGCTGCCCCCTCCCCCGCAAACGGAAGAGGGGGCGCGCCTCGATCGGGGCAACGATGAGATCGAGCAACTAACCAACTAAGTCTCGCTGGTCGCTTCCTTCAGCACCTTCTGCAGCGTGTCGCCCTGCATTCGCACGATGTCGTCCTGGTACTTCAGCAGCGCGCCGAGCGTGTCGCCGACGATCTCGGCGGTCAGCGCGCGGGCGTCGAGTTCGGTCAAAGCGGTCGCCCAGTCCAGCGTTTCCGCGACGCCGGGCGATTTGTAGAAATCCTGCGCGCGCAGCGCCTGGACGAAGTTCACCACCTGCTGCGACAGCTTGGCCGAAATCCCCGGCACGCGCGACTTGACGATCGCGAGCTCGCGGCTGGCGGAGGGATAGTCGACCCAGTGATACAGGCAGCGCCGCTTCAGCGCATCGTGGATTTCGCGGGTGCGATTCGAGGTCACGATCACGATCGGCGGCTGCGGCGCCCGGATGGTGCCGAATTCCGGGATCGTCACCTGATAGTCGGAGAGCACCTCCAGCAGATAGGCCTCGAACGCCTCGTCGGCGCGGTCGAGTTCGTCGATCAGCAGCACCGGGGCGCCGGCCAGATCCGGCTCCAGCGCTTGCAGCAGCGGCCGCTTGATCAGGTATTGCTCGGAAAAGATATCGCTCGAAAGCTGGGCGCGATCGGTGTCGCCGGCGGCTTCGGCGAGGCGGATCGCGATCATCTGCGCCGCGCTGTTCCACTCGTACACCGCGGAGGCGACGTCGAGGCCCTCATAGCATTGCAGCCGGATCAGGCGGCGGCCCAGCGCGGCCGACAGCACCTTGGCGATTTCGGTCTTGCCGACCCCGGCCTCGCCTTCGAGAAACAGCGGCCGCCTCATTCGCAGCGACAGAAACACCACGGTCGCCAGCGCGCGCTCGGCGAGATAACCACGGCTGGTCAACAGCTCGAGCGTCGCGTCGACCGAAGCCGGGGGCGGCGTGATGCTCATGGGGTGACGCTCATGGCAGGGCCGATCGCAAGGTCATGCCTTGCCGTTGGCGGCATCGACCGCGCGCTTCGCCAGCACGCCGATCAGATGCGCGCGATATTCCGCGCTGCCATGCAGGTCGCTGTTCAAGCCGTCATGCGGCACATGGATGCCATCGAGCGATTTGGAGTTGAACCGCGCCTTCAGCGCCTCCTCGAACGCGGAGACGCGGAACACGCCGTCCGACCCGGCGCCGGTGACCGCAACGCCGACATCCGACGGACGCCGCGCCACGAACACGCCGACCAGCGCATAGCGCGAGGCCTGGTTGCGGAATTTGATGTAGGCCGCCTTCTTCGGCAGCGGAAACAGCACCTTGGTGATGATCTCGTCCGGCTCCAGCGCGGTCGTGAACAGGCCCTGGAAAAACTCCTCCGGCTTCAGCTTGCGCTTGTTGGTGACGATGGTGGCGCCGAGCGCCAGCACCGCCGCCGGATAGTCCGCGGTAGGATCATTGTTGGCGAGCGAGCCGCCGATCGTGCCCTTGTGACGCACCGCCGGATCGCCGATCATCGACGCCAGCTCCGCAAGCGCGGGAATCGCCTCGCCGACGATCGGCGAACTGGCGACTTCGGCATGTTTGGCGGTCGCACCGATCGCCAGCGAGCGGCCCTTGATCTCGATGCCGCCGAGGCCTTCGATATGGGACAGATCGACCAGATGCGGCGGCGCGGCGAGGCGCTGCTTCATCACCGGCAGCAGCGTGTGGCCGCCGGCGATCAGCTTGGCGTCCTCGTTCTTGATCAGCAGGTTGGCGGCCTGACGGACGGTCGCGGGGCGGTGATACTTGAATTCGTACATGCAGCTTCCTCGAGCCCTGGCCTGCGCTTCTCACGCTTATCGTCGTCCGAACCTGATCAGGCGAGATCGGAATTCGCCATCGCCTTGGCGCCGGCCGCGATCGACACCACGATGTTCTGATAGCCGGTGCAGCGGCAGAGATTGCCTTCGAGTTCTTCGCGAATCGTCTGGTCCGACAGATCGTTGCCCTTGCGGTGCACCAGATCGACCGCGGTCATGATCATGCCGGGCGTGCAGAAGCCGCATTGCAGGCCGTGATTCTCGCGAAACGCTTCCTGCATCGGATGCAGCGGCGCGCCGTCGGCGGCCAGCCCCTCGATCGTGGTCACCTCATGGCCGTCCGCCATCACCGCGAGCGTGGTGCAGGACTTCACCGCCTTGCCGTCGAGATGCACGACGCACGCGCCGCACTGCGAGGTGTCGCAGCCGACGTGGGTGCCTGTGAGCCGCAGATGCTCACGCAGAAACTGCACCAGCAACGTGCGCGGATCGACATTCGCGGACACCGGATTGCCGTTGACGATCAGGGAAATCTTGGCCATCGGCCCTCTCATTCATGCCGCACCGCCGCGTTGCACGGCAGTCATTTCACGTCTTGGTTGCGTTTCTTGAAGATATCTTAGGGGGCATCCCCCTGATCGGCAACCTCCGATCGGAACATCGGAGTTGAGCAAGCTGATAACAGCCGCGTGATCGAACTCTGCTCATGGCACGCTCAGGCGCCGCCATTGCCCTGAACGGCCTTGGAGAAATTGACGAAGAATTCGTCGGCGAGCTTCTTGGCCGATCCATTGATCAGCCGCTGACCGAGCTGCGCGAGCTTGCCGCCGATATGCGCCTCGACGTCGTAGGACAGCAACGTGCCGCCATCCTTGTCGGCGAGGCCCACAACTGCGCCGCCCTTGGCGAAACCGGCCACGCCGCCCTCGCCTTCACCCGTGATCTTGTAGCCGTTCGGCGGATCGAGATCGCTGAGCGTGACGCGCCCTTTGAAGCGCGCCGAGACCGGTCCAACCTTCAACTTCGCGACCGCGCGAAACCCGCTGTCATCCTCGGTCTTCTCCAGCTCTTCGCAGCCGGGGATGCACTGCCTCAGCACTTCGGGATCGTTCAGCTTGCTCCACACCAAGTGCTTCGGCGCGCCCAGTTGGACTTCGCCGTTCATCGTCATGGCCATGGACTGTCCTCCCGCGATCGTCGGCAGCCTTGATCGGCACCGTTGCGGGACAAATAAAGCACGCTATTTGCAAAAGCAAAAGTAGCTCGTTCAACGGCATGAATTAGCGCTGCGCCGCAACTTGAAGCGGGCAACTCTGAAGGGCGCTGCGCGTCAGGATATGGAAGAGATATCGAAGACGCAGCCGGCCCCGGCAGACGCGGGTCAGGATTTCTGTTGCGCGTGCGGATAGTTCGGCGTCATCGCGGGCGACTCCGCGGCCGTCGTGGCGGCTGCCGCCGGCTGCTCGACCAGCATTACGATTGCGGTGCCGAGCAACAGCAGCAGCTCGGTCGCGTGCAGCCGCATCGCTTCCGCCTCGCCCACTTTGGACGCCATGACCATGCTGGCGAAGCTGATCACGCTGCCGATCGTCAATGCGATCCCGAGCGCCTCGTCGCAGCCGCCGGTCTTACGGATCGACGGTCGCGTCAGCAGCGCGACGAACACCGCAAAGAATGCCGCCACCGTCAGCTTCGCAAGTGCGAGAAGCCAAGCGGTCCGCACCGTGGCGGTCGCGGCGAGATGGAAGTGATCGCTGACGAAGATCGCCACCGCGATGTTCGGCCGGTCGTACAGCGCGTGGATCGGCGACACCATGATGTTGAAGGCGACGATCAACCAGGTCGGGACGAAATAAGCGGCGAGGAACACGCCGTTCACAGAACTCATCCGCCAGTGCGTCTTCATCATGGGTTCCCGCTGCCGACCGCTTTCCACTCAGAAAGCTGGCTCAGCGAGCTAACTACGGTTAACGCAAAGCGACAACGGAAACGCTTTGTTAACCTTAATTTTCATTAACTCCTGTGGATGAGCCGTCAGCCCCCGCAAATGCGGATAATCGGCACGACACTTGCCTTGACCGACACTCGCGCTTTTCAGCGGATTTCCAAGTCTCATTCAAAGCCCGATCCGGCTTTGCCGGCGCAACGCCGTGCGGGTGGCGCGATGCTTGCGGGGCGTTTCCACGACCATCGCGTGTCGACATGAACCGACTGCGTGCGCGACCGTCGTCAACGGGAAGAAGGTAGCATTGGCCGGCTGTTGCCGTAACCACTTCCCACTGTTACAAAATCCGATAAGCGCAGCGATGTGCCGACTGTCGGGCCGCTCGCCGCATCGTGCATTCAGCGCGAGCGGTTGCCCTTGACGGTTGCACGCCGCGCGTGCAATATTCGAATCCCTTTGGACGTCAGACCACGGTAGCGCATGGACTATTTCGCCCAGCAGCTCATCAACGGCCTTGTCCTCGGCTCAATCTACGGCCTGATCGCGATCGGCTACACGATGGTTTACGGCATCGTCGGCATGATCAATTTCGCCCATGGCGACATTTTCATGATCGGCGGCTTCATCGCCCTGATCAGCTTTTTGATCCTGGTGTCGTTCGGCCTCACCTTCGTGCCGCTGATCCTGCTGGTGGTGCTGCTGGTGTCGATGGCGATCACCGCGCTCTACGGCTGGACCGTCGAGCGCATCGCCTACCGGCCGCTGCGGCATTCATTCCGACTCGCCCCGATGCTGTCGGCGATCGGCATGTCGTTCGTGCTGATGAACTACTCGCAGGTGGCGCAGGGCGCACGGGTGAAGCCGGTGCCGCCGATCATCACCGGCGGCTACACGCTGCACGAGAGCGCCGACGGCTTCAACGTGCAGCTCTCCAACGTCCAGATCCTGGTGGTGATCACCACCATCGTGCTGCTCGCGATCTTCACCTGGCTGGTGGCGAAGACCCGGCTCGGCCGCGACATGCGCGCCTGCGAGCAGGACCAGACCATGGCGTCCCTACTCGGCGTCGACGTCGACCGCACCATCTCGATGACCTTCGTGATCGGCGCTGCGCTCGCCTCGGTCGCGGGCATGATGTACCTGCTGTATTACGGCCTGGTCGATTTCTTCATGGGCTTCGTCGCCGGCATCAAGGCGTTCACCGCCGCCGTGCTGGGCGGCATCGGCTCGCTGCCGGGCGCGATGCTCGGCGGCCTCCTGATCGGACTGATCGAGACGATGTGGTCGGCCTATTTCTCGGTCGAGTACAAGGACGTCGCGGCGTTCTCGATTCTGATCGTGGTGCTGATCTTCATGCCGACCGGCCTGTTGGGCCGGCCGGAAGTCGAAAAAGTCTGAGTGGTGCGCGTGGCCAGCATTGCCCCCGCCGAGTCGAAGGCCGCCGCCCAAGCCGGCGCCGGTTTCATCTTCAAAAAAGCCCTGATCAGCGCCCTCGTCGCGCTGGTTCTGTTTTCGCTGATGATCGGCGTGCGGACCGAAGCAGGCCCCGAAGGGCAACTGATCTACTGGACCCGATTCCAGGAACTCGCCGGCATGGTCGCAGCGGTGTTCGTTGGTTCGATCGTGGTCGAATTGCTGCGACGCTGGTGGGGTCCAGTCGATACGCCGAGGCTAATGCCCGAAGGCGCACGTAAGACGCTCGCTGTCGCCGGCCGCGCCGTCGCCCCGGCTCTGCTGATCTTCACCTTTCTGGTGCCGGTGATCTTCTACGACCAGCGCTACATTCTCGACCTCGGCATCCTGGTGCTGACTTACGTGATGCTCGGCTGGGGGCTGAACATCGTGGTCGGCCTCGCCGGCTTGCTCGACCTCGGCTATGTCGCGTTCTATGCCGTCGGCGCCTATTCCTACGCGTTGCTCGCCACCAATTTCGGGCTGTCGTTCTGGGTCTGCCTGCCGCTCGCCGGCATTCTCGCCGCGTTCTGGGGCGTGCTGCTCGGCTTCCCGGTGCTGCGGCTGCGCGGCGACTATCTCGCCATCGTCACGCTCGCGTTCGGCGAGATCATCCGCCTCGTCATCATCAACTGGCAGAGCCTCACCGGCGGCCCGAACGGCGTCAGCGGCATTCCGCGACCGACCTTGTTCGGCATTCCGCTGGTGCCCGGCGAAAACGGCCTCGCCGCGCTGCTCGGAATTCCGTTCTCGCCATCGCAGCGGCTGGTGTTCTTGTTCTATCTGATCCTGGCGCTGGCGCTGGTGACCAACTGGGCCACGATCCGGCTGAGACGGCTGCCGATCGGCCGCGCCTGGGAAGCGCTGCGCGAGGACGAAGTCGCCTGCCGCGCGCTCGGCATCAACACCACCACGACCAAGCTGACAGCATTCGCCACCGGTGCGATGTTCGGCGGCTTCGCCGGCGCCTTCTTCGCGACGCGGCAGGGCTTCATCTCTCCGGAATCCTTCACCTTTCAGGAATCGGCGCTGGTGCTGGCGATCGTCGTGCTCGGCGGCATGGGCTCGCAGCTCGGCGTCGCCCTCGCCGCGCTGACGCTGATCGGCGGCTTCGAACTGTTCCGCGGCCTCGATCAGTTCCGAATGCTGGTGTTCGGCCTGTCGATGGTGTTCCTGATGGTCTGGCGGCCGCGCGGCCTGATCGGCCATCGCGCGCCGACCGTGTATCTCGAGCGCAATCAGACGATCTCGTCCGACCTCGTCAAGGAAGGCCACGGATGAGCGACGACAACGACATTCTCTGCGTCGACAGACTGACCATGCGCTTCGGCGGCATCATTGCCGTCAACGAACTGTCGTTCGCGGCACAGCGCGGCAAGATCACCGCGCTGATCGGCCCGAACGGCGCCGGAAAAACCACGGTGTTCAACTGCATCACCGGCTTCTACAAACCGAGCGCCGGCGCTATCAACCTCACGCATCCGGGCGGCGACAGCTACCGGCTCGACAAACTCAACGACTTCCGCATCACCAAGATCGCCAAAGTTGCGCGCACTTTCCAGAACATCCGGCTGTTCGCCGGCATGACGGCGCTGGAGAACCTGATGGTGGCGCAGCATAACGCGCTGATGCGCGCCTCCGGTCTCACCTTCCTCGGTCTGATCGGCGCGCCGTCCTGGCGCGCTGCGGAAAAACAGGCGATCGAGCGCGCCACCTTCTGGCTGAAGCAGATCGGCCTGTTGGAGCGTGCCGATGATGCCGCCGGCAATCTGCCCTATGGCGACCAGCGGCGGCTCGAGATCGCGCGGGCGATGTGCACGGACCCCGTGCTGCTGTGCCTCGACGAACCCGCCGCCGGCCTCAACGCGCGCGAGAGCGCCGCGCTCAGCGAACTGCTGCTGTCGATCCGCGACGACCAGGGCACCTCGATCCTGCTGATCGAGCACGACATGAGCGTGGTGATGGAAATCTCCGACGCCGTCGTCGTGCTCGACTACGGCGTCAAGATCGCCGACGGCACGCCGCAACAGATCCGCGACGACCAGCGCGTCATCGCCGCCTATCTCGGCGTCGAAGACGAAGAGGTCGAGGCCGTCGAGCAGGAGCTCGGACTGTGACCGCGCCGCTGCTCTCGATCGAAAACCTGCGCGCGGCCTACGGCAAGATCGAGGCGCTGAAGGGCGTCGATCTCGACATCAAGCCCGGCGAAATCGTCGCGCTGATCGGCGCCAACGGCGCCGGCAAGTCGACGCTGATGATGACGATCTTCGGCAAGCCGCGCGCCAAAACCGGTCGGATCGTGTTCGACGGCGTCGACATCACCGACACCCCGACGCACCAGATCGCGCGGATGAGCATCGCGCAATCGCCGGAAGGCCGGCGCATCTTCCAGCGCATGAGCGTCGCCGAGAATTTGCAGATGGGCGCCGACGCCGGCAACAGCACCGACGCCGAACGCGCCGCAGTGCTGGAGCGCGTGCTGACGCTGTTCCCGCGCCTGCGCGAACGCTACAGCCAGCGCGGCGGCACCCTGAGCGGCGGCGAACAGCAGATGCTGGCGATCGGCCGCGCGCTGATGAGCCGGCCGCGGCTGCTCCTGCTCGACGAGCCCTCGCTCGGCCTCGCGCCGTTGATCACACGTCAGATCTTCGAGGCGATCCGCGCCCTGAACAAACAGGACGGCCTGACCGTACTGATCGTCGAGCAGAACGCCAACCATGCGCTGCGGCTGGCGCATCGCGGCTACGTGCTGGTCAACGGGCTGATCACCATGAGCGGCAGCGGCGCGGAATTGCTGGCGCGCCCGGAAGTCCGCGCCGCCTATCTCGAAGGCGGCCGCAAGGTGTGACAGCACACCTGAAGGGCTGCGGCAGAATGTGCCACAGCCCTGCGGCAAACCGCGCATTTTGTCGATGACTTGGCGGGAAAATCAGCCAACAATGACCGCCAGTTCCGTGCTTCGACGGCTTCGAACGCGGCTCATCTTGAAAGCTCATCGCAGGGATCATTCCATGAAACTCAAGCTTCTCGGTTTGGCAGTCGGTGCGTCGCTGGCGCTCTCGACGACGGCGCTCGCGGACGATCTCAAGATCGCGGTCGCCGGTCCGATGACCGGCCCCGAGTCGGCGTTCGGACGGCAATTGCACAACGGCGCCCTTCAGGCGGTCGCCGATCTCAACGCCGCCGGCGGCGTGCTCGGCAAGAAGCTGGCGCTGCAGGTCGGCGACGACGCCTGCGATCCGAAGCAGGCGCGCTCGATCGCCGAGAAATTCGCGGGCGAAGGCATTCCATTCGTCGCCGGACACTTCTGCTCGTCGTCGTCGATCCCGGCGTCGGAAGCCTATGCCGACGGCAATGTGCTGCAGATCACCCCGGCCTCGACCAACCCGACTTTCACCGAGCGCAAGCTGTGGAACGTGCTGCGGATCTGCGGCCGCGACGATCAGCAGGGCCTGGTCGGCGCTGACTACATCCTCAAGCACTACAAGGACAAGAACGTCGCGATCCTCAACGACAGGACCACTTACGGCAAGGGCCTCGCCGACGAGGCCAAGAAGGCGCTCAACAAGGCCGGCTTCAAGGAGAAGCTGTTCGAATCCTACAACAAGGGCGACAAGGACTTTAATTCGATCGTGTCGCGGCTGAAGCGCGACAACATCGATCTCGTCTATATCGGCGGCTATCACCAGGAGGCCGGGCTGATCCTGCGCCAGATGCGCGACCAGGGCATGAAGACCGTGCTGATGGCCGGCGACGCGCTCAACGACAAGGAGTTCGCCTCGATCACCGGACCGCTCGCCGAGGGCACGCTGTTCACTTTCGGCCCCGACCCGCGCAACAAGCCGACCGCGAAGGCGATCGTCGAGAAGTTCAAGGCCAAGAACGTCGATCCCGAAGGCTACACGCTCTACACCTACGCCGCCTTCCAGGTCTGGTCGCAAGCCGCCGCCAAGGCTAACTCCACCGACCCGAAGAAGGTGATGGACGCCATCAAGGCCGGCGAGTGGGACACCGTGCTCGGCAAGCTGGCATTCGACGCCAAGGGCGACATCAAGGCGATCGACTACGTCGTCTACAAATGGGACGCCAAGGGCAGCTATACCGAGATCAATCCCGGCAAGTGAATGTGAGGCGGGTCGCGTTGCGAATATTGATGCAAGCAACGCGGACTGTCACCACCCACAACCTGTCACCGCCCGGCTCGACCGGGCGGCCCGGCACTCCGGAGCGCTCCAGATTTCAACCCACGCAACAACAACGGACACTCTGGAATACTGGATCCGCCGCATTCGCGGAGGATGACGGCCCTGGGCGCAAGCGACGAAGTCGCAGACAGCGCTCGCAGGACTACCCGATATTTCCCAACGCCGGGAACGTGTTCAGCAGCCAGACGCTGACGTCGGTGATGGCGCCGGTGAGGAAGCCGATGCCGGTCAGCACCATCAGCGCGCCCATCACCCGCTCGACCGTCGCGAGATGTTTCTTCATCCGCGCGAACAGGCCGGAGAACTGCTCGATCATCAACGCCGCGAGCAGGAACGGCACGCCGAGGCCGAGCGAGTAGATCGCGAGCAGTCCCGCGCCCTTCGCCACCGTGGCTTCGGCGGCGGCGACCGACAGGATCGCGGCGAGGATCGGGCCGATGCACGGCGTCCAGCCGAAGGCGAAGGCCAGCCCCATCACATAGGCGCCCCACAGCCCGACCGGCTTCGGGATCGGCAGCCGTCCCTCGCGCATCAGGATGCCGATCTTCGTCAGCCCCAGGAAGTGCAGCCCCATCAGGATGATGACGATGCCGGCGACGATCGCAAGCTCCGCCGACCAGGCGCGGATCAGGCCACCGACCAGGCTGGCGCTGGCTCCGAGCGCCACGAATACCGTCGAAAAGCCGAGCACGAACATCACCGCGGAGATCATCACCGCGCGTTTCGAGCTGCGCTCGGACTCGTCAGCGGCGACATGCTCGATGGTCGCGCCGGTCAGATAGATCAGGTACGGCGGCACCAGCGGCAGCACGCAGGGCGACAGGAAGCTGACCAGACCGGCGATCAGCGCCGCGAGGATCGAGACGTCGTGAATCATGCGGCTACATGCACCTGACGCCAGCGCCGGCGCAAGGCCCGGCGCGACCGCCTTCCGCAGCTTGTGATCGCGGCGTGAGGGATTGCCTCGCCGAAGCGTTTTGGCCGATGATGGCCCAAGTCGCGCACCGCCCTCGCCGACCTCTCCACCATTCAACCCGCCTTTGGAACCGCCTTGAAGAATCTCATCACTGACATCGCCGGCGTTCGCGTCGGCCACGCCCACGACGCCGGGCTCGCCTCGGGAGTCACTGCGATCTTGTTCGACAAGCCGGCGGTCGCGTCGATCGACGTGCGCGGAGGCGGGCCTGGCATTCGCGACGGCGTGCTGCTGGAGCCGGTGAACACCGTCGAACAGGTGGACGGCTTCACGCTATCCGGCGGCTCGGCCTTCGGACTCGATTCCGGCGGCGGCGCGCAGGCGTGGCTCGCCGAACAGGGCCGCGGCTTTGCGATCGGCAACGCCACGATTCCGATCGTGCCGGGCGGCGTCGTGTTCGACATGCTCAATGGCGGCGACAAAGCGTGGGGCCGGTTCTCGCCCTATCGCGAGCTCGGCTATGCGGCGGCGGCCGCCGCCAGCGACGACTTCGCGCTCGGCAGCGTCGGCGCGGGACTCGGCGCGACGACGGCAAACTACAAAGGCGGGCTCGGCTCCGCCTCGGCGCAAACGCCGGGCGGCATCATGGTCGGCGCGATCGCGGCGGTGAATGCGATCGGCAGTGTCACGATCGGCGACGGGCCATGGTTCTGGTCGGCGCCCTACGAAGTCGGCGACGAATTCGGTGGCCACGGGATGCCGCAGCACTTCACGCCGGAGATGCTGGCGGTGAAGCTGAAGGGCGCCGCTGCGGCGACCGCGGAGAACACCACGCTGGTGACCATCGTCACCGACGCCGCGCTGACCAAGACGCAAGTGAAGCGGCTGGCGATGATGGCGCAGACCGGCTTTGCGCGGGCGATCTATCCGGTCCATGCGCCGCTCGACGGCGACGTCGTGTTCGCGGCTGCAACCGGCGTCAAGCCGGTCGATCCTTTGGCCGGGCTGACCGAACTCGGCGCGATCGCCGCCAACACCGTGGCGCGGGCGATCGCACGCGGGGTCTTCGAGGCGACCGCCCTGCCATTCGCGGATGCGCAGCCGGCGTGGCGGGATCGCTTCAGGCGTTAGAGTTCTTCCGGTTCATGATCTATCCCGAAAACCGGTGTCCACTTTTCGGGATCATGCTCTAGGCGCTGACCGACAGCGAGGACGCCGTAGCGCTCTGCAGATGCGTTGCCTGACGCTGGATCAGTTGCTCGACGAAATTGTAGGACGACGTCGCGCTGGAACTGCTCGCGCCCGCAGCCGACGTCATCGATACTTTGGAGCCGTCCGCATAGGTGATCGAGGTCGTCACCGTGCCGTCTGCGTTTTTCACGCTGGTCGACGACGAGCCTGACAGCGCCTGCATCAGCGGATCGCTGGAGCCACCGCCGGGATTGCCGCCGTCCTTCCCGTGATGATGGCCCTTGCCCGGTTTCAACGCCGACGACAGTTCGTTGAGACGGACCGAGCCGTCGCCATTGCTATCGAGTTTGGCGAACACCTTGTCGGCATTGCTGATATTGGTGCCGCCGGCGCCGAGCTTGTCCTCGAATTCGGCCTTGCTGATCGCGCCGTCGCCGTCGCCATCGAGCTGCGAGAACAAATCCTTCAGCGCGGCGTCGCGGCTCTTCGTGGCGGTGGTCGACGGATCGCTCGTCGAGGCCTGGTTCTGCTGCGCGGCAAGCAGCGCCTTCAGGACCTCCGGCGACAGGCCGCTCGATGGAAACGCGCTGTTGCTGCCGGACGAGCCCTGCAGCGCATTGCTGCTGGAGCTGGGGTTCGAGCTGGAGGATTCGAACGGGTTGGTCAGGCTGGTGGTCTTCGCAGATGCCTTCGACGACGACGACGAACTCAGCGAACTGAGCAATCCGGACAGCGCACCCAGCGCGCCAAGGGCTGGCATCATGGCAAGACTCCGCTTTACGCCGCAGTCTGCGGCCGCAACTAATCACCCGCATTCCCTGGTCCACCTTGAGCAATCGCCGTGCCAACGCCCGAGCGATTGGAAATGCTGGGATTTTTGCCGCGGAAGGCCACCGCCTGGGCGGAAATTTCTGCCGCTCCGGCAGAACGTGCCGGCCGCATTGCGCGCCGCGCCCCTTGCCGGCCCGCATTGCGAGGTCCGGGTCCGCGTGATAGCGAGGCTGATCCCTCTCACGCCCGACCGGAAACGCCCATGACCCAGCTCGCGCCCCGCCCCCTCGTGATTGCGCCGTCGATCCTCGCCTCCGATTTCTCGAAATTGGGCGAAGAGGTCCGCGCGGTCGATCAGGCCGGCTGCGACTGGATCCATCTCGACGTGATGGACGGGCATTTCGTGCCGAACATTTCCTACGGACCCGACGTCATCAAGGCGATGCGGCCGCACACCAAAAAGGTGTTCGACGCGCATCTGATGATCGCGCCGTGCGATCCCTTCCTCGAGGCCTTCGCCAAGGCCGGCTGCGACATCATCACCGTGCACGCCGAGGCCGGCCCGCATCTGCATCGCTCGCTGCAGGCGATCCGCGCGCTCGGCAAGAAGGCCGGCGTCTCGCTCAATCCGGGAACGCATCCGAGCGCGATCGAATATGTGCTCGACGACATCGATCTGGTGCTGGTGATGTCGGTCAATCCCGGCTTCGGCGGCCAGGCCTTCATTCCGTCGGCAGTCGAGAAGATCCGCCAGGTCCGCGCAATGGTCGCCGGCCGGCCGATCGACATCGAGGTCGATGGCGGCGTCTCCGACAAGGTCGCCGGCCAACTCGCCGCCGCCGGCGCCAACGCCTTCGTCGCCGGCTCCGCCGTGTTCAAGGGCGGCACGGTGGAGAGCTACAAGGCGAACATCAGCGGGATTCGCAATGCGGCAGCGCTGGCGAGAGGCGAAGCCGTGTAAGATGAGTTGACGGCAGCGCGAGTGTAGCGCCATGCGCATGCTGGTCGATAACGAGCAAGTAGCCCGCATGAGCGAAGCGATATGCGGGGCTGACGCCGATTCCCGGATGTCGCGGCGCTCATCCGGGCTACGTCCGCATCGAGTAATTCACCGTCATTGCCGGGCTTGACCCGGCAATCCATCCTCTTCGCAAGATGCACTTCGATCGGCGCGCTTCGCGCGATGGATGCGCGGGTCGAGCCCGCGCATGACGGGCGTGAGAGGTGATGCGCGGCGCCACACAATTTGCCGTCATCCTCCGCGAAAGCGGAGGATCCAGTATTCCAGTGCGCTTGTAGCGATACACGGCGAAGTAACCGACGCTCTGGGATACTGGGTCGCCCGGTCGAGCCGGGCGATGACGATCAGAGTGTAGCGCGAGCGCTTTGCGTCAACGCGACCTTCAATTCGATTTTCAAACAGCCACGCCTCATCGTTCTCGCGGCTCACCCGGCCTTCGCGATCTGTCCCGCAATCCGACGCCTCATGATGCGCCCCTCACGGACAGGATGGCCCGGAATATAATCATAATAGGAATTTTGTCAACACCCGTAGCCCGGATGGAGCGCAGCGTAATCCGGGGCCGCGTCCGCGCCCCAAAGCGCGCGATGGGGTCGTCGAACTGCTGGCCTTCGATCGCGCTCGCTTCATCGAGGCTACGGAGCTGCGCTCGCGCCCCGGAATGACGAACGAAAGGCCGGAGAGCTGCCCGTTCGACTCGCCTCCCCGCCCCCGGTCTGCTAAAGCGCGGCGTAATCCCCCAACACGAAGAGCTTGCGATGATCCCGCGCTACACCCGTCCGGAAATGGCTGCCATTTGGGAGCCGCTCACCCGCTTCAAGATCTGGTTCGAGATCGAGGCGCACGCCTCGGACGCCCAGGCCGCGCTCGGCGTGATCCCGAAGGAGGCGGCGGAGACGATCTGGGCCAAGGGCAAGGACGCGCAATTCGACGTGGCGCGGATCGACGAGATCGAGCGTGAGGTCAAGCACGACGTCATCGCGTTTCTGACGCATCTGGCCGAATTCGTCGGCCCGCTGTCGCGCTTCGTGCATCAGGGCATGACCTCGTCGGACGTGCTCGACACCTGCTTCAACGTCCAGCTCGTCCGCGCCTCCGACATCCTGCTCGCCGATCTCGACCGCGTGCTCGCCGCGCTGAAGACGCGCGCCTACGAACACAGGCTGACGCCATCGATCGGCCGCTCGCACGGCATCCATGCCGAGCCGGTGACGTTCGGGCTGAAGATGGCCTACGCCTATGCCGAGTTTTCGCGCGCCCGCGAGCGACTGATCGCCGCCCGCAAGGAAGTCGCGACCTGCGCGATCTCCGGCTCGGTCGGCACCTTCGCGCATATCGATCCGCGCGTCGAAGAACACGTTGCGAAAGCGATGGGGCTCGCGGTCGAGCCGGTCTCGACCCAGGTGATCCCGCGCGACCGCCACGCGATGTACTTCGCCACGCTCGGCGTGATCGCCTCGTCGGTGGAGCGGCTCGCCACCGAGATCCGCCACATGCAGCGCACCGAAGTGCTCGAGGCCGAGGAGTTCTTCTCCGAAGGGCAGAAGGGCTCGTCCTCGATGCCGCACAAGCGCAACCCGGTGCTGACCGAAAATCTCACCGGCCTCGCCCGCATGGTGCGCGCCTATGTGACGCCGGCGATGGAGAACGTCGTGCTGTGGCACGAGCGCGATATCTCGCACTCCTCCGCCGAGCGGATGATCGCGCCGGACTCCACGGTGACGCTCGACTTCGCGCTGAACCGCTTAGCCTCCGTGATCGAGAAGCTGGTGGTGTATCCGGAGAATATGACCAAGAATCTCGACCGGCTCGGCGGCCTGATCCACTCGCAACGGCTGCTGACGGCGCTGACGCAGAAGGGCTGCTCGCGCGAGGAGAGCTACAGACTGGTGCAGCGCAACGCGATGCCGGTGTGGCGCGGCGAAGGCGACTTCCTGACGCTGCTGAAGGCCGATCCGGACATGAAGACATACATGACCGACGCCGAGATCGAGGAGCAATTCGACCTCGGCTATCACCTGAAGCACGTCGACACGATCTTCCGGCGGGTGTTCGGCGAAAGCTGAGCGAGGCCCGACCTCGTTCGTCATTCCGGGGCGCCGCGCAGCGGCGAACCCGGAATCCATAGCCCCTGGACTCGCGGCCAGCGCAGAGCGTGGCCGGCGCCGAGCATCAGTCGAGAACACAGGGAGTATGGATTCCGGGTTCGCGAGCTCCGCTCGCGCCCCGGAATGACCATGAACGCGCCGTAAGCGTCACCCTGCACCCGCCTCCGCTGCAAGGCAGCGTCCCGGGAAAAACAACCGAAAACTAACCAAGCTGCGATAAGGTCGCGACGTGGGCTCGCATCCGAACATCCTTGTCTTCGATTCCGGCCTCGGCGGGCTGACGGTGCTGCGCGAGATCGTCAAGGCGCGGCCGGATGCGCACGTCACCTATGCGGCCGACGATGCGTTCTTTCCCTATGGCCAGCACAGCGAAGAGGCGCTGGTCGGCCGGGTGGTGCCGCTGATCGGCGAGCTGATCGACGCCCACACCCCCGCCCTCGTGGTGATCGCCTGCAACACCGCCTCGACGCTGGTGCTGTCGCATCTGCGCGCCGCCTACAGCGTGCCGTTCGTCGGCACGGTGCCGGCGATCAAGCCGGCCTGTGCGGCGTCGACCACCAAGCGCGTCTCGGTGCTCGGCACCAGCGGCACGGTGAAGCGCGAATACACCCGCGCGCTGATCCGCGATTTCGCCGGCGGCTGCGACGTCACGCTGGTCGGCTCCGTGCATCTGGCCGCGCTCGCCGAAGCCGCGCTCGGCGGCGCGGATGTCGCCGACGAGGCGATCCACGCCGAGATCGCGCCCTGTTTCGTCGACGCCGACGGCAGCCGCCCCGACACCATCGTGCTCGCCTGCACACACTACCCGCTCTTGCTCGACCGGCTGATGCGGCTGGCGCCCTGGCCGGTCGACTGGATCGATCCGGCGCCGGCGATCGCCCGCCGGGTTGTCACCCTGCTCGGTCCTGGCTCCGGCCCAAGCGATCATCAAGGCGATCATCCCGGCGCCGAGATGGTATTCACATCCGGACGGCTGCCACGCTTCACGGCAGCGCTCGCGCCCTATTTCGGCGGCCGGGTTCCGGCCTGAGTGCTTTTCGGCGTCCTCCCGCGCTGCTAGATTCACAGTCAGGGAGGAACCACGATGACCAGAAAAATCCTGATCGCACTGACGATCGCCGCACTCGCCGGCACCGCCTTCGCTCAACAAAGTGGTATCAAGCGGACACCGCTGCAGAAGGTCGAGTTCCCCGAGGGCTATGTCACCGTCAGCGGTCTCGCGGAACTTCCGTCCGGCGGCAGCATTGGCCGACACACCCACCCCGGGATCGAAACCGGGTACCTGTTGGAAGGTGAAGCAGTGATGAGCATCGACGGCCAGGCCGACAAGCACCTCAAGGCCGGCGATTCCTACTCCATTCCGGCGGGCGTGGTGCACGACGCCAAGGCCCATGGCGACAAGGGCGCCAAGGTGATGGCGGTCTGGGTGGTCGACAAGACCAAGCCGCTCGCGACGCCGGCGCCCTAGCCACTCGTGCGCGGCGCCATTCGACCCATCTCGCTGCGGCGGCGGCTGATCGCCGATCTGATGCGCGCCTCCGAGGGCGTGCCGCTGATCACCTATCAGCGCACGCTCGATCTGACGCCGCTGGCGCAGGCGCGCGCCCGGCTGCCATCGCCGCCCGGCTTCGCCGCGATCATCGCCAAAGCCTTTGCGTTGGTGGCGCGCGAGCAGCCGGTGCTGCGTACGCTGGTCGTCGATTTCCCTTGGCCGCATTTCTACGAACTGCCGCGCAGCGTCGGCGCGATCGCGATCGCCCGCGAAATCGACGGCGAGGACTGCGTGCTGATCCAGAAGCTGGTGGCGCCCGACGAACTGGCGCTGACGGGCGTCGATGCGTTGATCCGCGAGGCGCAGACCTTGCCGATCAACGAGGTGCCGATGTTCCGCAAGCTGCTGCGGATCAGCGCGCTGCCCTGGCCGCTGCGGCGGATCGCCTGGTGGAGCGGGCTGTCGCTCGCCCGCCAGCGCGCCAATTATTTCGGCAGTTTCGGCCTGTCCTCGGTGTCGGCGATCGGCCCCGGCAACCTGTACCCGACCAGCCCCGGCCCCTACATGCTGAGCTACGGCCGGCTCGGCGACGACAGCCGGCTCGACATGGTGATCCGATTCGACCACCGCCTGATCGACGCCGCCCCGATCGCCCGAATCATGACCCGGCTCGAACAGGTCCTGAACACCGCCATTGCCGGCGAATTACAGGCGATGCACAGCCCCTCCACCGGCCACCCGCCGGTGCGTGCGGTGGGGATTTGAGGCCCTAACGGGTGTAGCGTAAATAGTTAACAAATTTCGATTTTTATCGGACAACTCGCATGTGTAAATCCTTGTGTAAGGAAACTACGGCCATTGGCAATGGAATCCGAAGTGCGATGCGCTTAACGGAAAGTCGCCGAACCATCCGGCTAGTTGATGTCTTCCCAGGCCTTGCACGTGGGTATTGGGGCCAGTCAATCCGCTGAGACAGCGCCCAATCCCGCCGCTGAGACACCTTGGCCGGGTCCGTCCCGGCGAGCGGAAGACGTTGGTCACGGTTGAGACAAATGCCCTAATCGCTCCGGCACGCCGGAAACTCTCGACACGGTCTGTGTGACACTTCAACCGATCGGCCTCCAATTTAAGCAGTCTCTCCGTCTCAGCCTTCTCCGCCTCAATCCGTTTCCTGATCTCCGTATATCGGCCCGTGCAAGCATGCATCAGGTAAGGCCCCGATGGCTAATCGAACTCGGCAACTGAGCCTCGTTGAGGAGAGCCATCTTCAGTAGTCTGATTGTCAAGGGATGACCGCACGATTCCGCGAATCTCAATAGGTCGACGAGCCTGTCCACCAGGTCAGTGGCGGCTGTTTCTCCTTTACTCGCCTCTTCAAGCTCTGAGGGCACCTACGCGATCTTTCTGGTAGACATTGATTCCGGTTCAAGGACCGAGCCGGCGATACCGCTGTGGCGGCGCACCCTCGCAAGCGCTTCCGTGGTCATATCAAATCGTACGGCCACAACCGGGTCGTCATCGACGAGCCGGACGGGTCCGATTATCTCAGGGTAGAAACCGATCGCCTGGGCGATGGGTATCCGCGCGTGCCGCACCAGGCCGGTCGCCTCCTGAATCCGGTTCTCAAGGCAATACTCCAGGACGCCGAGAAGCAGCTCGTGGTAGGTCCGGCCACCACGCCGCGAAGGCCTTATGCCAAGCCGGGTCATTTCGATGGTGGTGTCAGAGCTCGGGATTTCGCCGTCGACGAAATCCCTGAAGTGCTCGCTGAGCATATGCGGCAACGTAGTGGGATAAAGCCTCATGCAGCCTACAACGGCTTCCGCGTCGTCGAGACAGGTGAGATAGACCGCGTGCTCGTTGTCGTAGCGATCCTGCTCATAGAGGCCGTCTTTATCGAAGTCTTTCCAGCCCCTTTCTTTGACGAAAAGCTCATGCCGGAGCCTAAACATCTGGTCGAGCGTTAGTGCAAAGCGCTCGCTATTTTCGTGACTGATAACCCGGATCATCTGCCGCTCCCGCGCAAGTTGGCGCGGAAGCTTCAGGGCTCTGGCTGAACAGGCTAATCCCGAGGGAGAGGGATTGACTAAGGCTCAATCTCGCCCCGTCGCATCGATTCGACGATCGCCTGGGCTTTCGAGCAGACCTTGAGCTTGGCGAGGACAGACGAGATATGGCACTTGACCGTCTGTTCCGAGATTTGCAGGATTTCGCCGGTATCCCATGCAGACTTCCCGGCTGCGGCCCAGGTCATGACCTCCCGCTCGCGACGCGTGAGGACAAATTCCCTGCTCTCCGACCTGATCCTGATTGTGCGGCGGTAAGCGTAGAGGGCCAGCAATTCGGCGGCTTTAAGAGCATCCCGGGAAGCGTCGATGTCGCGACCGGTCGCGGAAAACGTAGCCTGGTAGCCGGTTGTCCCATAGATTGGGACGGTGAAGCCCGACACAAACCCGTAATCGGCCGCCGCCAAATCCATCACCCGCAATTCGTCCGCGGTCTGGACGGGAACATCCTTCCAGAGAAAGGGATCCAAGCTTCGGCGAGCGTGTCGGGCGATGGGGTCCTTCTGGAGCAGGTTGTCCCCCCGATATTGCTTGCGCCAGCGGCTGGGCCAGCCGTCCAGAAGCAGCATCCTATCGAAGTCATGAGGGTCGATGCGGCGGGACCCGGCTATGAAATACTCAAAACCGAACGCGCCGAGCGCGTCCGCGAGAACCTCGCGCGTTTCCTTATCCGTCCGTGCCTGGTCAAGGCGCTCGAAGGCCAGGAACACGGCCAACCTGTGATGCCTCGATCCCATTCACACCAAAATTCTCTAGACGCGCCCTGCATCCTAGCGACTCACGGCCAGACACCGTTGAATGCAGAAACACTTTCCACTGTTTTCTGGTTGATTTGAATGGCTGGCAAACCTCCCCAACGTGTTGACGTCTTGGTAGGACGGCGGGTGCGGATGCGCCGCCTGGTTCTGAACATGAGCCAGGAAACCCTCGCTGAGAAGCTGGGCCTCACCTTTCAGCAAATACAAAAGTATGAGAACGCCGCCAACCGGATCAGCGCAAGCCGCCTCCAGCAGATTGCGGACGCCTTAAACGTTCCCGTCGGGTTCCTGTTCGAGCACGAGGGGCTTACTCCTGTAGGCTGGACGGCAGAGGACGACCGGTTGAGTGACTTCTTCTCAACGAAGGACGCCCTTGCGATGTCAATGCATTTACAAGGATATCCGACCGGGAGACCAAGCGCCGCATTGTCGCGCTGACTGAACTTATCGCCCACCGCGAGGCTAGCCCCCACACTAAAAATCCTTGACGTATACAGGCATTCGACTCATCGAGAACTTATCGCTCCGGCGGTGTGTATTTTGAAGGGGCCATGCTTAGCGGTCCCTCTCGCTATTTGAGGCGGATACCTACTGCAAGATGGACTTGCAGCCGGCGCCACCGAACAGCGAGCTTGCCGCATGGGTGCATGGCATCGCTCCTTTTTCTGGTTATGTATTTGCGAGCGCTATCCTTGCAGCAACGATACGGCAACTCGGCCGGGTTCCATCGCCCTGCGCAAAGTTTAGGCTGCGCACCTCGCCGCGTTCATGGGCGCCCATGGCTCGCAAGGGACTTGTAGCCGCTCGCGGCCCGGTCGGCTGCCCCGGTCGAATTGACATCCCCCCGGTTTCTCCCTAGAAAGCGGCCAACAACGCGGGCCTGTTTCGGCCCGCGTTGTGTTTCGCGACCCGTGGTTCGTCCCCTGAATAGCTTTGGGGCAAGAACCTGTCGGCGGCGGGAATTTTCCTGCCGCACAGGAGGGCGCGTCTCCTCATCCATGATCAAACCGAGGACGCGATGACAAAGCGCAGTGAAGCCAAGTATAAAATCGACCGCCGGATGGGCCAGAACATCTGGGGCCGCCCGAAGAGCCCGGTCAACCGCCGCGAATACGGCCCCGGCCAGCACGGCCAGCGCCGCAAGGGCAAGCTGTCCGATTTCGGCGTGCAGCTGCGCGCCAAGCAGAAGCTCAAGGGCTATTACGCCAATATTTCCGAGCGTCAGTTCCACGCCATCTACGTCGAGGCCACCCGCCTGAAGGGCGATTCGGGCGAGAACCTGATCGGCCTCCTGGAGCGCCGGCTCGACACGGTCGTGTACCGCTCGAAGTTCGTGTCGACGATGTTCGCGGCGCGGCAGTTCATCAATCACGGCCACATCAAGGTCAACGGCAAGCGCGTCAACATCTCGAGCTACAAGGTTCGGGTCGGCGACGTGATCGAGGTCAAGGAAGCCTCGAAGCAGCTCGCGATCGTGCTCGAAGCGAACCAGCTCGCCGAGCGCGACGTGCCGGACTACATCGACGTCGATCATAACAAGATGACCGCCAAGTTCGGCCGCATCCCCGCGCTCTCCGACGTGCCGTTCGCGGTGCAGATGGAGCCGCATCTGATCGTCGAATTCTATTCGCGCTGATTGCTGCTGCTCAGTTCGATGCATCGAGGCCCCGGTTCGCCGGGGCCTTTTTGTTTGGCGATGAGCTATCGGTTTGGCGACGCTGGTGGACCCGTCATCCCGAGGAGCGCGCGCACCTCGGGATGACGGGACGGATGAAGCTACGCGTCTTGCGGACGCGATGCGACGCGTGGTGGCCGGGACAAGTCGATCGATCGCAGAGCGCCCTGCAAATCGCACCCATTCCGCTTCGCGCCGGCGCTGTGCTAATCTGCCCTTCATGGCCTATATCCCTGCTCTGCCGGATTCCAACGCGCCGCCGGTGCGCATCAATCTCCTCTCCGACACCCAGACGCGACCGAGCGCAGCGATGCGGGAGGCGATGGCGCGCGCGGAGGTCGGCGACGAACAAATGGGCGACGACCCGACCGTCAATGCGCTGAACGAGCGCGTCGCGGCGCTGCTCGGCAAGCAAGCCGCGGTGTTCCTGCCGTCCGGCACGATGTGCAACGTCACCGCGACGCTCAGCACCTGTCGTCCCGGCGACGAGATCATCGCGCATCGCACCGCGCATATTCTGTCGCGCGAGGGCGGCGCCCATGCGGCGATCGGCGGCTTCCAGATCACGCCGCTCGACGGCGACGACGGCCAGTTCTCGCTCGACGCGTTTCGCGCCGCGCTGCATCCGCGCTCGCGCTACCAGCCGCCGCAGACGATGGTCAGCGTCGAGCAGACCGCCAATATCGGCGGCGGCACGATCTGGCCGCAGGCGACGCTCGATGCGATCGCCGCGGCGGGCAAGGCGGCCGGGCTCGTCACCCATATGGACGGCGCGCGGCTGATGAACGCGGTGGTCGCCACCGGCATCGCCGCCCGCGACATGGCCGCGGGCTGGGATTCGGTGTGGATCGATTTCAGCAAAGGGCTCGGCGCTCCGGTGGGCGCGTCGCTCGCCGGCTCACGCGACTTCATCGACGAGGTGTGGCGCTGGAAGCAGCGGCTCGGCGGCTCGATGCGGCAGGCCGGCGTGATCGCCGCCGCCTGCAACTACGCGCTCGACCATCACGTCGAACGGCTCGCGGAGGACCACGCCCATGCGCGGGCGCTGGCCGCGGGCCTGGCGCAGATCGCAGGCGTCGAGGTGCAGGAGCCGCAGACCAATCTGGTGTTCTTCAGCCCCGAAGGCGCCGGCCTCGGCGGCGAGGCCATGGTCGCGGCGCTGCGCCAGCGCGGCGTGCTGCTCGCGACGATGGACGGCCGGATCCGGGCCTGCACCCATCTCGACGTCAGCCGCGACATGATCGACGAGACGATCGGTCTGGTGCGCGAGATACTGCGTCGTCAATAAGCGAACGCGCGCCACTCGATGAGGGCGCGCGTTGGATCTTGGCGATCGAACGCCCCGACGATGTCGACGGCGTTCAATCCGGATGCGGCGTTACAGGCACATCCGAACGCCGGCGGCGTTGACGACGCAGGCGCCCGGACGGCCACCACGGCCACGGCCACGATCGCCATAAGCATTGCCACGGCCGCGATCACCACGATACTCACCGCGGCCACGATAGCCCCGGCCACGCCCGCGGCCACGATCACCGCGATCGCCGCGCTGCGCGAACGCCGCGGTGGTCGACGCGCCGGTGACCAGCGCGGTCATGCCGACGAGGCTGAAGCAATAGATGCTGGTCAGGATCACGGCCGCGAGCAGGCGCGACACCAAGCTCTGACGACCAGTTTGTTTGTAAGTCATGCGATTCCTTTCGGTTGGGTCGCGGACGGTGGCCGCAAATTGTCGCAGGGTCAAATCAAAATGGGACACCCGGTCGCAGCGGAGCGATCGGGAACCGTGACAATGGCGTCGCCGCCGTCGGAGCGTGCAGTGCGATCACAGCGTTGGATCGCGCGAACTTCAGTCGCCGCGCGCACAGCCCGTCGCACTTGCGTCAAACTGACGCGGCAGCGAGGTTGCGCCGCTCTCCGGCACCCCTGAGCCGCGATCACGAGACCTTACGCCATGCGGCGCACTCAGTTCTCCATCGCCTCGTAGACCAGCTTCTTGAGTTCGCGCTGGATCGGCTGGCGCTGTGACGGGGTCTGCTCCATCAGCACGAAGAACATCTCCTGCTTCGGATCGACCACGAAGTAACAACCGCTGGCGCCGTCCCATTTCAATTCGCCGATTGAGCCGGGCGGCGGCGGCTTGGCATTGCCGGGATCGGTGCGGACGCCGAGGCCGTAGCCGTAGCCGAAACCATCGCCGGGGAAATAGAAGTGATCACGCGCGATGCCGGAGCCGGGACCGATCTGATCGGTGGTCATCTCCTTGAAACTCGCTTCGCTCAAATAGCGCTTGCCGTCGAGTTCGCCCTTGTGCAGCAGCATCCGCACGAAGCGGATGACGTCGGATGGCGTCGAGGTCAGGCCGCCGCCGCCGGATTCCCATTTCTTGACGATGTCCGGCCGGCTCGGGCGTCCGACGCGGAAGTCGGCGTCGTTCGGCATCGGCTGCGCCATCCGCGCCTTCTGTTCGTCCGTGGACAGATAGTAGCGCGTGTCCTTCATGCCGAGCGGGTCGAACAATCTTTCCTTCTGATACGTGTAAAACGACTTGCCGGACGCCACCTCGACGACGCGGCTGAGCACCTCGTAGGAATTGCCGTAGTCCCACAGCGTGCCGGGCTGCTCCTGCAGCGGCAGCCTGGCGATCCGCTCGGCGAATTCGGCATTGCTCGGATCGCCGTCGTAGATCTTGGCGGCCGCGATCGCTTTGCGCACCAGAGTGTCGCCGTAGAAGCCGTAAGTGATGCCCGACGTGTGCAGCAGCAGGTCGCTGACCTTGATCGGCCGCTTCACCGGCTCGAAGTCGAGATATTTCTCGCCGTCGTCACGCTTCTTCTCGACGCCGACTTTGACGTCGGCGAACGCCGGAATGTATTTCGACACCGGATCGTCGAGCTTCAGCTTGCCGTCGTCGACCAGCATCATCACCGCGAATGAGGTGAACGGCTTCGTGAGCGACGCCAGCCGGAAGATGGTGTCGTCGGTCACCGGCGCTTGCGTGGCGACGTCGCGCACGCCGAAATGCTTGTGATAGATCGGCTTGCCGCGCTGCTCGATGTACACCAGCGCGCCGGGGATCTTGCCTTCGGCGATGATGGTCTTGAAGAACGCGTCGATGCGTTCGAGCTTGCTTTGCGAGAACTGCGCGCCGGGCGGCAGGTCGAATGTGCCTTCGGCGAGAGCGGTATTTGGCGCTTGACTGACGGCCAGCGCGACCAGCGCTCCTGCAAACAGCGTTCGCGCGGCGCGACGCAACATCATCACTTCCTCCCCTTTTTGTTGTCAGGGCGGATGGTAACGGTCGTGCGCAGCTAATCAAGAGGCCGCGGACAGCGCCGCGCGGTGCAACGCCGCGCCCGGCTCGGAGAAGCAACAGAACACCAGGCGGGTCACCGACGGCGCGATGCGCAGCGCATCGATGCAGGCGGCGACCGCGATCGGAGCGGCGCGTTCGGGAGGAAAGCCGTAGACGCCAGTGGAAATCGCCGGAAACGCAACGGACGCGAGGCCATGCTGCCCGCACAGCGCCAGCGCGCGGCGATAGCAGGACGCGAGCGCGGCGTCCTCACCGGAGCCGCCGCCGTGCCAGACCGGACCGACGGCATGGATCACATGCCGCGCCGGCAGCGCATATCCATCGGTGATCTTGGCGTCGCCGGTGGCGCAGCCATCAAGGCGGCGGCACGCGGCGAGCAGGTCCGGACCTGCGGCGCGATGAATCGCGCCGTCGACTCCGCCGCCGCCGAGCAGCGAGCCATTGGCGGCATTGACGATCGCGTCGAGCGCGAGCGTCGTGATGTCGGCGACGACGACCTCAAACGTCGTCGCGCCGATTTGGCGTGCGAAGGCGCTCAGGCCGCGGCCTTGATGCCCTTGTCGGTGAACAGCTTCTGCAATTCGCCGGCCTGGAACATCTCGCGGATGATGTCGCAACCGCCGACGAACTCACCCTTCACATAGAGCTGCGGAATCGTCGGCCAGTTCGAATACGCCTTGATGCCATCGCGCAGATCAGCCGATTCCAGCACGTTGTGGCCCTTATAGGCGACGCCGACGTGATCGAGGATCTGCACCACCTGACCCGAGAAGCCGCACTGCGGAAACTGCGGCGTGCCCTTCATGAACAGCACGACGTCGTTGGACTTCACTTCGTTGTCGATGAATTGCTCGATGCTCATGATGGATCCTTTTGCGGCGCGGCCGGCTGACCACCAGCGGCCGGGTCGAACGGTCATATATGTATCCCGAAAACCGTTCGCAGCCCAAGTAAAATGCCCGACAGACCGGCTGAGGTTCTGATTTGGCTCAACATTCGGCGTTTGGCCGTTGCCTTTTTGGGGCAGCAAACTGACGGAGAAGGTACGGCCGCGACCTTACATCGCCGGAACGAGCGCCTATCTCGGGGGACATTGGAACTGCTTCGCGGAAGCAGCGTTTTCCCCGAAACCGGAGTCGCTCGTGTCGAACATGTCTTCCGCCGCAGCCTCTGTGGTCAAATCTGCTCTGTCCGGCCACGCGCCCCGCGCTCTTTCCTCCCGCTTGTCGGAGGCCTATCGCGTCGTCCGCGACGAGACCGAGCGCCGCGCGGCGCCGCTCAGCGCCGAGGATCAGGTGGTGCAGTCGATGCCGGACGCCAGTCCGGCGAAATGGCACCGCGCGCATACGACCTGGTTCTTCGAGCAGTTCCTGCTCGGTCCGCACCGGCCGGGCTATCAGGTGTTCCACCCGGATTACGCCTATCTGTTCAATTCCTATTACGTCTCCGCCGGCCCGCGGCACACCAGGGCCGCGCGCGGCCTGCTGACCCGGCCGGGCGCCGACGACGTCACCGCCTATCGCCGCGCGGTCGACGAGGCGATGCTGGCGCTGTTCGCCGAGGCGGACGAGGCGACGCTGCACAAGCTCGCCCCGCTGGTCGAGGTCGGCCTCAATCACGAACAGCAGCATCAGGAATTGTTGCTGACCGACATCCTGCACGCTTTCGCGCAGAACCCGATTCCGCCGGCCTACGACCGTGTGTGGCGGCTGCCCGCCGCAGACCGGAGCGGCGACGACTGGGTCGATCTGCCGGAGGGCATCCATGCGATCGGCCATGCCGGCGAAAGTTTCCATTTCGACAACGAGAAGCCGGCGCATCGCGCGCTGGTAGGGCCGGTAAAGCTGGCGCGCCATCTCGTCACCAACGCCGAGTGGCTCGAATTCATGGCGGACGGCGGCTATCGCACGGCGACGCTGTGGCTGATGGACGGATTCGCCGCGGCCGAGCGGGACGGCTGGGAAGCGCCCGGCCATTGGCGGCAGGGCGAGGACGGCGCGTGGCGCATCATGACGCTCGGCGGCCTGCAGGCGATCGACCCCGACGCGCCGGTCTGCCACATCAGCTATTACGAGGCCGATGCGTATGCCCGCTGGCGCGGGAAACATCTGCCGACCGAGATGGAATGGGAAGTCGCCGCGCGCGCAGGGCATCTCAACGACGCCTTCGGCCTGGTCTGGCAGTGGACGCGTAGTTCCTATTCGCCCTACCCCGGCTACCGCGCCATCGAGGGCGCGCTCGGCGAATACAACGGCAAGTTCATGGTTAATCAGCTGGTGCTGCGCGGCTCCTCCTGCGTCACCCCGGCGGATCACAGCCGCCTGACCTATCGCAACTTCTTCTATCCGCACCACCGCTGGCAGTTCACCGGACTGCGGCTCGCCGACTACGACGTCTGAGTAACTGTAACAACACGCGCCGCCAGCGCATCCGGGAGACCGCCTATGAATATGCACGTTGCCGTGCACGCGCGAGCGCATCAGCTCGATCCGCAGACGCAGATTTTCGCGGCGGATGTGCTCGACGGCCTGTCGCAGCCGCAGAAATCGCTGTCGCCGAAGTATTTCTACGACGACGCCGGCTCCGAGCTGTTCGTCGAGATCACCAAGCTGCCGGAATACTACCCGACCCGCACCGAACTCGGCATCCTGCGCGATCGCGCCGGCGAGATCGCGGCCCTGATCCCGCCGAACGCCGCGATCGTCGAATTCGGCGCCGGTGCGACCACCAAGATCCGGATCCTGCTCGCCGCCCACAAGGTCGCCGCCTATGTGCCGGTGGACATCTCCGGCGATTTCATCACCGCACAGGCCGAGGGACTGCGCCGCGATTTCCCGGACCTCGCGGTGTATCCGGTTGCGGCCGACTTCACCGAACCGTTCGAGCTGCCGGGCGCGCTCCGCGAACTGCCGAAGGTCGGCTTCTTCCCCGGCTCGACGCTCGGCAATTTCGAGCCGCAGGAGGCCGCACACTTCCTGGCCAGCGCGCGCGGCATTCTCGGACAAGGCGCGCAGCTGATCATCGGCGTCGATCTTGAAAAGGACGAGCGGCTGCTGGTGCCGGCCTATGACGATTCCGCCGGCGTCACCGCGAAGTTCAATCTCAACGTGCTGGAGCGGATCAACCGCGAGCTCGGCGGCGATCTGGAAGTTCCGTCGTTCCGGCATCGCGCGATCTACAATCGCGATCAGCATCGCATCGAGATGCATTTGGTCAGCCTGCGCGAGCAGAACGTGCGCATTCTCGGCGAAGACATCGCGTTCCGCGCCGGCGAAACCATCCACACCGAGAACAGCTACAAATACAGCCTGCCCCGTTTCCGCGCGCTGGCGCAGGAATCGGGCTGGACGCTGAAGCGGAGCTGGACCGACGCGGATGGGCTGTTCTCGGTGCACGCACTCGAAGCGCAGGAATAGCCGACAGAGCCCGCAATCGCGCGCCTTGCCGTCGACGATCAGGCAAGTTCGACAGTGGCGGAACGCGCCGCGCGTCTGTTGCGCGCCTCGGTGGCACATTTGGCGACGTGAATCTCGCGATTGATGACCTGGAGGTTTGGCAGGCCCCAGTAACCGAGCAGCTCCGGCCACGGCAGGTCGCGGTGCTGCCTCCACACCTGAAACAGCGGGACGCGATGATCCACCTCGGCGGCCCGCAACAGACGCCTGTTGGAATCGCGGCATCTCAGGCCCTGCAATCGCCGCAGCAGTCGGGTCTGCCCGCTTGGGGCGTTCCAGAATTGCCATGCGATCACGCAGGCGCTGTGCCAGCTGGCGTTCTTGTTGACGCCCGCATTCCACAGATCGACATGCCAGCCGAAGCGATACACCGGTTGGCCGCAGACGCAGCAGAAGCCGGCTCCCTTCGCATGGGCCTGCTCGCGATAGGGCGCGGGTGGACTACGATAGGTGGTCGGCAGTCCGGTTGACCGATCGTCAGTGAGTTGCCAGCGCCAGTCGCTCGGCGCCCCGCTGCGGGCGGCCAGCGCGCGGGCCAGCCGATCGGCCCGAAGCGGATGCGCGCGCCAATATCCGTCGATCGCCAGACGCGGTGTCAGCGGCACGAACCGGCAGTTCAGCGCCCGCGCCAGAACCGCAGATGGAAACACCGGCGGCAGCGATTTCGTCAGCCGCGCAATCGCCAGCCGATTGGCCTTGGCCTTGTCTTCCTGCCATTTTGACAAACCGGCGCCCTCCGAAGCCGAGCCAAGCTGCATCGCGGCCGTAAAGCCTTCGTTAAGGCTGCGAGCCAGCTACTCCACCGGCGATCGGCTGGCGGCGCCGAGCGAGACGGCTTCCCAGTAGCCGACCGCGAGCAGCGTCGCGGTCGTGGCCGCGGACAGCGCCAACGGCGAGACGAACGGGCCCAGCGGCGCCAGCGCGAGCAAGGCCGCGATGCCGACCATGTGCGACGGCTGCAAATGGCCGCGCACCGCCCGCTTGAACAGCAGCACGCCGATCAGGAACAGCACCGGCCCGCCGACCGTGGCGAGGATCATTTTCGCGTCGGCGTGGCCGGAGGGGTGCGCCAGCAGCATTTCGTCGCCGACCGCAGTGACGACGATGCCGGCAACGATCGGCAAATGCAGATAGGTGTAAGCGAGCCGCGCCAACCGCCCCGGGTCGCTGGACTGCGAGATACGCTCCGAGCCGAGATGCACGCCGATGTGGAAGTAGATCCACCACATCGCGATTGCGCCGAGCAACGCCGACGCGACGGCGGCGAAGCCGACGATCGTCCATTCGATGCCCGCAAAGGTCGTCCCCGTCACCACGATCGATTCGCCGAGCGCGATGATGATGAACAGCGCACAGCGCTCCGCCATGTGGCCGCCTTCGACGCTCCAGTCCTGCGTCGTGGAGGCGCCGATCCGCGGCACGTAGAAGCCGGCGAACGGTCCGGCATATTCGATTGCCAGCGCGATCAGCCACAGCGCGATCCGGATGTTTCCGTCGAGCAGCCCGCCGGCGATCCAGAACACCGCGCTGACGCTGAGCCAGGCCAGGATGCGGGCCAGATTGAGCCGCAGCGGGTCCGATTTCGGCGTGGTGAAGGTCGCGAACGCGCTGCGGCCGACCTGCATCGCCACGAAGGCCAGTGCGAACGCAAGGCCGCGGCTCTCGAACGCGTGCGGGATCGAGGTCGACAGCAACAGGCCCGCGCTCATCAGCGTGAACAGCATCACCCGAACGCTGGTGCGTTCGGGGTCGAGCCAGTTGGTGATCCAGGAGGTGTAGACCCACACCCACCAGATCGCGAGCATCAGGATCAGCGTCTGCAGCGCGCCGATCGGCGTGAAATGCGCCAGCAGGAAATGCGAGACCTGGGTAACGGCGAAGACGAACACCAGATCGAAGAACAATTCGACGTAAGTGACGCGGCTGTGCTCGTGCGGCTTTCGCACGCGAAGCAGGTTTCCGGCGCTGGTCGAATCCTTCGCCACGGCGCCTCGCCGCGTTGACGTCAGCCCTCGGGCACCCCGGTCTGCAATGCGAGCGCGTGCAAGACGCCGCCCATCTGCCCGCGCAACGACTGGTAGACGATCTGATGCTGCTGCACCCGCGACTTGCCCCGGAACGATTCGGAGATCACCGTCGCCGCATAATGGTCGCCGTCGCCGGCGAGATCGCGAATCGTCACTTCCGCGTCGGGAATCGCGGCCTTGATCATGGCCTCGATGTCGCGGGCATCCATCGGCATTCCGAGTCCTCCAAAAATTGAACGGTCAGGGCTGTTCCGGCCGATCGCCGCACCCGACCTGTGCAATACTATAGTGTAGCGCGCCCCTTTCAAAGCCCGCAGAGGGCGCACATGTTGCTCAAACCTGAATGCCTTGAGCTTAGTGCTCGAAGCCGCCGGATTGCGGCCTGGCCCATCGTGAGGAACGCCCCATGAAGATCCCCGGCCCCGACCATCCGATCACGATCACACGGAATCCGAAGCGGGTGCGCGTCACCTTGGGCGAATTGGTGATCGCCGACACCACCCATGCGATGACCCTGAAAGAAGCGAGCTACCCGCCGGTTCATTACATCCCCCGCGCCGACGCCAACATGGCGCTGTTTGCCGCAACCGATCGCAGCACCCACTGCCCGTACAAGGGCGACGCCAGCTATTTCAGCATCGATGCGAACGGCCGGACGCTGGTCAATGCAATCTGGAGCTACGAGGCGCCGTTTCCGGCGATGGCCGAGATCGCCGGCTTTCTCGCGTTCTATCCCGACAAAGTGAAGATCGAGGAATTACCGGCGTAGCAGGCGGCGCGCCTCGCCCCGCATTTTCGATCTTGCCGGACCGGGATTTCGCGGACATTGTCGCGCCGCGGATGGACGGAGACAGAGCGTGACGACAACCTATCCGACGCCCGGCGGCCTTGCTGCGACGGCAACCACGGTCCATGCGCGCGACCTGTCGCTCGATCGCACCAGAACCTTCCTAACCATCCTGGTGCTGATTCACCATTCGGTGATTCCGTATACCCATTTCGGTCACACCGACGAAAAGTCGTGGATCGGATTCGACTGCGTGGTGCTCGCCACCGACAGCTTCTTCATGGCGATGTTCTTCATGCTGTCGGGACTGTTCCTGTGGCCGAGCCTCGACCACCGACCGAAGTTCGGCACGCTGGCGCGCGACCGGGTGCTGCGGCTCGGCGTGCCGTTCATCATCGCCGCGGTCACCGTGATCCCGATCGCCTACTACGCGCTGGCGCTGCAGCAGACGCCGGATCTGCGCTTCACCGAATTCTGGTGGAACATGGTGACGGTCGGGCCATGGCCGAGCGGGCCGCTGTGGTTTCTCTGGGTGCTGCTGATCTTCACCCTGATCGGCGGCCTCACCTACCGGATCTCGCGCAAGACGCTCGACCCGCTCAATCAGCTCGCGACGCTCGGCTTCGACCGGCCGGCCGTGTTCATCATCGCGATGTTCCTGATCACTGCGGTGCTGTACGTGCCGCTGCGCGTCACGCTCGGGCCGAATACATGGTTCGAGAAGGGGCCGTTTTCGGTGCAGGAGAGCCGCATTCTGCTGTATGCGGCGTATTTCTTCATCGGTGCCGGAATCGGCGCCAACGATCCCAAGCGCGGCATTCTCGGCGCCAGCGGGCGGCTGGCAAGTCAATGGCACATCTGGGCGATGCTGGCGGTGCTGCCCTATGCGGCGATGTGGGGCTTCATCGGCATCAAGCGCGGCATCCTCGATAATCCGGATCAACTGCCGGCGTGGTACGAGGCCGGCTACGGACTCGCCTTCGCCGCCTTCAGCATTACCGTGATCTTCGCGATTCTCGCGTTCTTCCTGCGCTTCAAGCGCGCCGGCTGGAGCATTCTCGACCCGCTGCAGAACGACGCCTACGGCATCTTCCTGGTGCACTACGCGTATATGCTGTGGCTGCAATACGCATTGTTCAACGTCGACATCCCGGCGATTGCCAAGGCCGTGATCGTGTTCACGCTCGGCCTGCTGCTGAGCTGGGCGACGACGGCGGTGTTACGAAAGATTCCGGGCTCGCATCGGGTGTTGTGAGGCGAAGATCACGCCCACAACACACACCGCGTCATCCTGATGCGCGCGCCTGTTGCGCGCGCCTCGAAGGATGGGCCGCGATTGCCGGCCGCTACGACGAGTCTCCGCATCCTTCGAGGCGCGCAAGAGCGCGCACCTCAGGATGACGGCGCTGTGCGTGGCGCTTTCGACGGCGCTTAGAGCGTTTTCGAGCGAAGTGGAAACCGGTTCGCGTGAAGAAAACGCGTCAGAACAAAAAGCTAGAGCTCCGGTTCTGATTCTATCAGAACCGGAAAAGCTCTAGTTCTTCCCGCCCATGTAGTCCGGCAGCCAGTGCTCGTGGGCGTGGCGCAGCGCCTTGAGGTCGAGCGCGCGCTCGCCTTCGATCTTCAGCGTGTGGCCGGCGGTCCGGCCGATCTGCACGCAGGACACGCCGACCGATTTCATCTTCGACAGCACCGTGAGCAGATCGTCTTCCTTGACGGTGACGAGATAGCGGCCCTGATCCTCGCCGAACCACCAGGCATGCGGCACGATGCCGTCCGGCGGCGCCTCGAGGGAGGCGCCGATCGAGCCTGCGAGCGCCATTTCGGCGAGTGCGACCAGCAGGCCGCCATCGGACAGGTCATGCACCGCGGTGGCGGTGCCGGCGTGGATCATGCCGCGCACCACGTCGCCATGGCGCTTCTCGCAGGCGAGATCGACCGGCGGCGGCGCGCCCTCTTCGCGGCCGCAGATGTCGCGCAGATACACCGACTGGCCGAGCCAGCCGTGGGTCTCGCCGATCAGCAGGATCGCCTCGCCCTCGGCCTTGAAGGCGAGCGTCGCCGATTTGGTGAAGTCGTCGAGCAGGCCGACGCCGCCGATCGAGGGGGTCGGCAGGATGCCGCGGCCCGAGGTTTCGTTGTAGAGCGAGACATTGCCGGACACGACCGGGAAGTCGAACGCGATGCAGGCTTCGGCGATGCCCTTCAGGCAGCCGACGAACTGGCCCATGATCTCGGGCCGCTCCGGATTGCCGAAATTGAGGTTGTCGGTGATCGCGAGCGGCTTGCCGCCGACCGCGGTGATGTTGCGCCAGGCTTCGGCGACCGCCTGCTTGCCACCCTCGAACGGATCGGCCTCGCAATAACGCGGCGTGACGTCGACGGTCAGCGCAAGGCCCTTGGGGCCGTCCTGCACCCGCACCACCGCGGCGTCGCCACCGGGGCGCTGCAACGTGTTGCCGCCGATGACGTGGTCGTACTGCTCCCAGACCCAGCGCTTGCTGCACAGGTCCGGCGTCGCCAGCAGCTTCTCCAGCGCGTCGGCGATGCTGTTCGGCGCGTTGACCTCGCGGGCGTGGATCACCGGCAGCTTGGGGCTCTCGACCCAGGGCCGATCATACAGCGGGGCTTCGTCGCCGAGTTCCTTGATCGGCAGATCGGCCATTGCCTTGCCGCCGTGCTTGACGACGAAACGCTTGGTCGGCGTGGTGTAGCCGACCACGGCGAAGTCGAGGCCCCACTTCCTGAAGATCGCCTCGGCTTCCTTTTCCTTCTCCGGCTTCAGGACCATGAGCATCCGCTCCTGGCTTTCGGAGAGCATCATCTCGTAGGCGGTCATGCCGGTCTCGCGGGTCGGCACCGCGTCGAGATCGAGGTCGACGCCGAGGTCGCCCTTGGCGCCCATCTCCACCGCCGAACAGGTCAATCCTGCCGCGCCCATGTCCTGAATCGCAATCACGCAATCCTTGGCCATGATTTCGAGACAGGCTTCGAGCAGCAGCTTCTCGGCGAACGGATCGCCGACCTGCACGGTCGGGCGCTTCTCCTCGGAGCCCTCGCCGAACTCGGCCGAGGCCATGGTGGCGCCGCCCATGCCGTCACGGCCGGTCTTGGAGCCGAGATAGACGATCGGCATCCCGACGCCCGACGCCGCAGCGAGGAAAATCTTGTCGGCATCAGCGAGGCCGACCGCCATCGCGTTGACCAGGATGTTGCCGTCATAGCGGGTGTGGAAGCGGGTCTGGCCGCCGACGGTGGGCACGCCGAACGAATTGCCATAGCCGCCGACGCCGGCGACGACGCCCGAGACCAGGTGCCGCGTCTTCGGGTGCTCCGGCGCACCGAACGACAACGCATTGAGGCAGGCGATCGGCCGCGCGCCCATGGTGAAGACGTCGCGCAGGATGCCGCCGACGCCGGTGGTCGCGCCCTGATACGGCTCGATATAGCTCGGGTGGTTGTGGCTCTCCATCTTGAAGACCACCGCCTGATTGTCGCCGATGTCGATCACGCCGGCGTTCTCGCCCGGCCCCTGCAGCACCCACGGCGCCTTGGTCGGCAGCCCGCGCAGATGGATCCGCGACGATTTATACGAGCAATGCTCGTTCCACATCGCCGAGAAGATGCCGAGTTCGGTGAAGCTCGGCTCGCGCCCGATCAGGTCGAGAATGCGCTGATATTCGTCCGGCTTGAGGCCATGGCTGGCGACCAGTTCGGGGGTGATTTTCGGCTCGGGAGCGGACATTTCGGCGCAATCCTGCAGGCGCGCCGGAGGGGCCGGCGCGGTGGCTGTTGTTTAGAAAGATCGGGTGGAGGGGGAAAGCCCTTTTTGCGGGATTCAGAGGGCCTTCGCCCCGTCCCGGCGGGCAGCAGACCAGCTCATGCGCTGCCGTCGTCCTGAGATGCGCGCCCGGCGTTGCCGGACGCGCCCTGAATGAAGCCGGAATTGCGGCGCCTCTGAACGACGGTCGACCTGACGCCCTCAGGCCGCGACGGCCGGAAGCCCGGCCAGCGCGGTTGCCAGAGCGGCTTCGTCGTAGTCGATGTCGACCAGCTTGCCCTCGAAGTAGTTGATGTAGGACTGCATGTCGAAATGGCCGTGGCCGGAGAGATTGAACAGGATCGTCTCCGACTTGCCCTCTTCCTTGCAGCGCAGCGCTTCGTCGATCGCGCAGCGCACCGCGTGGGTGGATTCGGGCGCGGGCACGATGCCTTCATTGCGCGCGAACTGCACGCCGGCCTCGAAGCACTTCACCTGATGATATGCGCGCGCCTCGATCAGGCCGAGCTCGTAGGCGTGCGACACCATCGCGCCCATGCCGTGATAGCGCAGGCCGCCTGCATGGAAGCCCGGCGGCATGAAGGTCGAGCCGAGCGTGTGCATCTTCATCAGCGGCGTGAGATGCGAGGTGTCGCCGAAGTCGTAGGCGTATTTGCCACGGGTCAGCGACGGGCAGGCCGCCGGCTCCACCGCGATGATGCGCCGCCTGCGTCCGCCGCGCAGTTGCAGGCCGATGAACGGGAACGCGAGGCCAGCGAAATTTGAGCCGCCGCCGGCGCAGCCGATGATGACGTCGGGATCGTCGCCCGCCATCTCGCACTGCTTGATCGCTTCTTCGCCGATGATGGTCTGGTGCAGCATGACGTGATTGAGCACCGAACCGAGCGCGTATTTAATGTCCGGATTCTTCGCCGCGACTTCGACCGCTTCGGAGATCGCGATGCCGAGCGAACCGGGGCTGTCGGGGGTCTGGGCGAGGATCGAGCGGCCGGACTCGGTCTCGTTCGACGGCGAGGCGATGCAGCGCGCGCCATAGGTTTCCATCAGCGCGCGGCGATACGGCTTCTGGTCGTAGGAAATGCGGACCTGGAACACCAGCACGTCGAGCCCGAACAGCGAGCCGGCGAAGGCCAGCGACGAGCCCCACTGCCCGGCGCCGGTTTCGGTCGACAGCTTCTTGATGCCGGCCTGTTTGTTGTACCAGGCCTGCGGCACCGCGGTGTTCGGCTTGTGCGAGCCCGCCGGCGAGACGCCTTCATATTTGTAGTAGATCTTGGCCGGTGTGCCGAGCGCCTGCTCCAGCCTGCGCGCGCGCACCAGCGGCGACGGCCGCCACATCCGGAACACGTCGCGGACCGGCGCCGGAATATCAATGTAGCGATCGGTCGCGACCTCCTGGAGGATCAGCTCCATCGGAAACAGCGGCTCCAGATCGCTCGGGCCGACCGGCTGGTGCGTGCCCGGATGCAGCACGGGGGGCATCGGCTTCGGAAAATCGGCGTTCAAATTGTACCAGGACTTCGGAATGTTCTCCTCGTCCAGGACGTATTTGATCTGGTCGCTCATCTGCATCTCCCTCACGCGGCCCCGTTGCGGCCGGCCAAGCTATACCGGGGCAAGAAGCCTGAAAATTGCGCCGGGTCAATTCAGCGCAGCCGCCCACCGCAATCGCGGCATTTGCATTGCGACGCGGCATCGGTTTTATGGAGAAAAGAATAGACCAAAGGATGAGGCCCTTGCAGCAGACCGCCGACACGGCACGCCCCCATCGTCCCGACCTTCAGATTGCAACCGAAGGCGAATTCGCCGGCTGGCGCACCTGGACTCGCGACACTTTCGAGTCCAATTCGGGCCCGTTCTGGCACCGCATCGAGGACGACGGCCAGGTGCGCTGCGCCTTCCGGGTCGAGAAGAAGCACCTCAACGGCATGAACGCCGTGCACGGCGGCTGCTTCATGACGTTCGCCGATTACTGCCTGTTCGCCATCGCCTCGCGCGAATTGCAGGGGCCGGGCGTGACGGTGGCGTTCGGCGCCGAATTCCTCGACGCGGCCTATGAGGGCGAACTGATCGAATCCACCGGCGAAGTGACTCGCGCCGGCGGCTCGCTGATCTTCGTCCGCGGCATCCTGAAATGCGCCGCGCGGCCGCTGTTCACGTTTTCAGGGACGATCAAGCGCGTGAAGCGGAAGGTGGCGCCGACGGAGATCGCGGACAGCCATTAGCGAGTCATTCCGGGGGCGCTCGCGTCAGCGAGCGAACCCGGAATCCAGAAATTGCTTACGCCCTGCGTGGATCAGATTCCGGGTTCGCGCACCGCGCGCCCCGGAATGACGGCGACTAAGCCGCTTTCGCGAGATGCTCGGCCAGCCCGGCGAACAGGCCGCGGCCGTCCACAGAGCCCATGATCTCTTCGACGTGGTTTTCCGGATGCGGCATCATGCCGAGGACGTTGCCGCGCTCAGAGACGATGCCGGCGATCGAGGCGGCAGCGCCGTTGATGTTGTGCGCCTCACTCACCTCGCCGTTCGCCGAGCAGTAGCGGTACAGCACGCGGCCGTCGCCCTCGAGCCGCTTCAGCGTCTCGTCGTCGGCCTCGTAATTGCCTTCGCCATGCGCGACCGGCACCTTGATCACCTGCCCGGCCTGATAGCCGCGGGTGAACGGGCTGTCGGCGCGCTCGACCCGCAGATGCACGTCGCGGCAGATGAACTTCAGCTTGGCGTTGCGCATCAGCACGCCGGGCAGCAGCCCGGACTCGCACAGGATCTGAAAACCGTTGCAGACGCCGAGCACCAGGCCGCCATCGGCTGCGAATTTGCGCACCGCGTCCATGACCGGCGCGCGCGCCGCGATCGCGCCGCAGCGCAGATAATCGCCATAGGAGAAGCCGCCCGGCACCACGACGAGGTCGGTGCCCTTCGGCAGCGCGGTGTCGGCGTGCCAGACCATCGCGGCGTCATTGCCGGAGACGAGCTTGAGCGCGCGCGCCATGTCGCGCTCGCGATTGATACCGGGAAAGACGAGAACGGCGGATTTCATGATCAGCCCAACACCTCGACGCGATAATTCTCGATCACGGTGTTGGCGAGCAGCTTGTCGGCGGCGTCCTTCAGGGCGGCTTCGGCCTTGGCCGCATCGGCGCCGGCGAGTTCGATGTCGAACACCTTGCCCTGCCGCACGCTGGCGATGCCGTCGACGCCGAGCGACTTCAGCGCGCCCTCGATCGCCTTGCCCTGGGGATCGAGGATCCCGTTCTTCAAGGTAACAGTGACTCGTGCCTTCATGATCGCCTCGATTGTCCCCTCGTCATGCCGGGGGGCCTCGCCCCAGGCAGTCATTCCGGGGCGCGCTGAGCGCGAACCCGGAATCTCGATCGTCATAACAACTTCTGGATTCCGGGTTCGCCGCTACGCGGCGCCCCGGAATGACGGTGCGTGTGGATGCGCCCTCAGCCCTTCACCAACACCGGGCCGGAGCCGACCGGGCGCTCGTTTTCCATCAGGATGCCGAGCCGCTTGGCGACTTCGGTATAGGCCTCCAGGAGGCCGCCGAGGTCGCGGCGGAAGCGGTCCTTGTCGAGCTTCTCGTTCGACTTGATGTCCCACAGCCGGCACGAGTCGGGCGAGATCTCGTCGGCGACGATGATCCGCATCATCTCGTTTTCGAACAGCCGGCCGCATTCCATCTTGAAGTCGACCAGACGGATGCCGATGCCGAGGAACAGTCCGGTGAGGAAATCATTGACGCGGATCGCCAGCGCCATGATGTCGTCGATCTCCTGCGGGGTCGCCCAGCCGAAAGCGGTGATGTGCTCTTCCGAGACCATCGGGTCGTTGAGCTGGTCGTTCTTGTAATAGAACTCGATGATCGAGCGCGGCAGCTGCGTGCCCTCCTCGATCCCCAGCCGCTGCGACAGCGAACCGGCCGCAACGTTCCGCACCACCACCTCGAGCGGCACGATCTCGACCTCGCGAATCAACTGCTCGCGCATGTTGAGCCGGCGGATGAAGTGGGTCGGCACCCCGATATCGTTGAGGTGCTGGAACAGGTACTCCGAGATCCGGTTGTTGAGGACGCCCTTGCCCTCGATCACCTGATGCTTCTTGGCGTTGAACGCGGTGGCGTCATCCTTGAAGTGCTGAATCAGCGTTCCGGGCTCGGGGCCTTCATACAGCACCTTGGCCTTGCCTTCATAAATGCGACGTCGCCGGCTCATGGGGATGTACCGTGTTTTGTTGAAATCCATGGATGGGGTGGCTCCGTCTGACGGTTTCGACCAACGGCGGAGCTGCCGTTAAGGCCCGGGACAGGAAACAGAACAAGAACCTAGCCTTGCTGCAACCTAGCTGATTGGGTCCCCCAGCACAATCGATCCGGCTGGTTCCGCCCTAAGTTTTACCCTTCGGATGCGCTGTTGTTGGCAGTTGTCTTAACGGTGCGCTCTGGATATCTAGGCATGCAACCCGCCCACCGCAAACCGGCGGCCCTTTCGCCCCGGCAGAGAGATCGGAACAATTGACATGACCACGTTCGACAAGCGCGAGGAAGGCTTCGAGAGGAAGTTCGCGCTCGACGAGGAGCAGAAGTTCAAGGCCGAAGCGCGCCGCGACAAGCTGCTCGGCCTCTGGGTCGCCGAGAAACTCGGCATTTCTGGCGACGCCGCCGCCGCTTACTCCAAAGAGGTCGTGATCGCCGACCTGGAGGAAGCCGGCGACGCCGACGTGGTCCGCAAGGTCTCCAAGGACCTCGCCGACAAGGGCATCGCGATGACCGAAGCGGAGATTCGCGCCAAGATGGGCGAGTTCTTCGCCCAGGCGGTGATCGAGGTGAAGGCCGGCAAGTAGGCCCCTTCTCTCGTCCATTCGTCTCAAATGCCCGGGGTCATGCGCCTCGGGCATTTTTCGTTCAGGCCCCAGGCCCCGCGCCGAACAGCTTGTTGAGTTCCCCGCCCTTCGCCGCCTTCGCAAACGCGGTGAAGGTGCCTCCCTGCGCGATTTCGCGCGCGGCCTCGAGGAACCCCGCCCAGGCCGAGCGCGCCAGCGCGCCGCCGACGCTGATCCTCCGCACGCCGAGATCGGCGAGAGCCGCGACCGTCATGCCCGGCTGCACGACCAGCACGTTGAGCGGCTTCGGCGTCACCGCCTTCACGAGGGTGGTGATTTCGGCCTCGGTGGCCACGCCCGGCGCATACAGGCAATCGGCGCCGGCCTCGGCAAAGGCTGCGAGCCGCGCCGCGGTCTTCACAAGATCGCGCTCGCCCCACAGAAAGCCTTCGCAGCGCGCGACCAGCATCACATCCTCGCCGGTCGCATCGATCGCGGCCCGCGCCGCTCTGATCCGCTCGACGCCGAGCGCGTCGTCGTACAGCGGCCGCTGCGCATCGCCGGTCGAATTCTCGATCGACAGCCCGGCAATCCCGGTCGCGACCGCACGGGTGACATTGGCGGCGACGCCCTGCGGATCGTCGGCGAAGCCGGCTTCGAAATCGGCATTGATCGGCAGATCGACCGCCGCGCTGAGCATCGTCAGATGCGCGAGCACGTCGTCGCAGGCGACCTGATTGTCGGCCCGCCCGGTCGACCACGCATAGCCGGAGCTGGTCGACGCCAGCGCCTGAAACCCGAGATGCTGCAATAGCCGCGCGCTACCGACATCCCAGGGGTTGGGCAGCACGAAACAGCCGCTCTCGTGCAATTTGCGAAACGCAGCGCGCTTGGCGGCGGTGGGGATGGGCATCGGCGTTCTCCCTGGATTTTCCCGGGAGACTAGCACGGGAATCGCGGCGAGGTGGATCACGTGCGAAGCACGCACTGCCGAAGTAACAGGTTGGCGGTTCGCTCCGATGAAGTGGCCGGGTGGAAAACCGTCGCTCAGCCTAACGTTGCATATTCCATTTCACGGTCGGATGTCGCGCTTGGGTCCGGCGGCGACGCACGGGTCGCTCGACGGGCAGGCCTCCGGGGACCGCTTCCCGCGCGCGCAGCTTTCACTGGGGGAAAAACGGCGGCGCGCCAGACTGTTTGGACTGTCCGCCCGTTGTGTTCTGTTCGTGCTGCATCGATTCAAGCTTGTCGGCGAGCGAAATCAATCTCCGAGCCGCAGCCGATGGCGTACTGGCGGCAAGCGAACGGCAACGCTCTGCGACCGCTTGAAGGTATGTCGAGCTCGCGATCATTGGTTGCCCCCCGAAATTACCGGAATATCCTGCCTCCGAAACGCCCGTAGCAACTCGGCCGAGGCCGATCGGAAAGGTCGTCATCGACGAAGCCCACCGGCCGAATTCGACAACGAAACAATGGCAAAACTGAGTGGCTCATTTGTATAATGTCCCTGAGGCCGAAATCGGGCTGCTGGAAAAAGCCGCCGACGATTCAAGTCGTGGAGACATTCAAAACGGACGTTCAAACGAGTGATCGCTGGCAGTTAGTCTCGGACATATGAATGTCCGAACTCTTGCCATTGCATCAGCTTTCCGGTCGGCAAGCAGTCTGCAGGACTGCAACCTACCGATCATCAAACTGTTGGACATGTCAGCCGACGCAGCGGGCCGGAATTCGCAGTGAGCGTGCCGCCAAAGATTGGGGCTCGTTGGTCAAATTTGACCTTTGCCAACTGATATTTTTCTGGATGGTCCCGGCAAAGACGACAGCAATATACGAGACGGGCAATATGACGAAACCATTCGATGCGATCGCGTTTCTCGAGAAGGTCGGCGAAGGACGATCGATCTCGAAATTCGAGAAGAATGACAACATTTTCGTGCAGGGAGACGAGGCAAGTTCAGTTTTCTATATTCAGTCGGGCGCGGTGAAGCTCAACGTCGTTTCGGAGCAAGGCAAAGAGGCGGTGATCGCCATCATCGAAGCCGGACATTTTCTCGGAGAGGCCTGTCTCAGCGGCCATTTCGTGCGCACCGCGACGGCGTCCGCCATGACGGACACTGTTCTGACATCGATCACGAAGACCGCGATGCTTGCCGCGCTCGAACGAGAGCCGAAGCTCGCCGAAATGTTCTTGAGGCATGTTCTTGCGCGCAGTCGGCGCATCGAGGAAGACCTGATCGATCAGCTTTTCAATTCGAGCGAGCGCCGTCTCGCGCGCACGCTGTTGCTGTTGGCGAACTTCGGCAAGCCCGGGCATCCGCAGCCGATCAGCGTCGAGATCAGCCAGGCAACCCTCGCGGAAATGATCGGCACGACGCGCTCGCGGGTCAGCTATTTCATGAACAAGTTCAGAAGGCTCGGTTTCATCAGCTACAATGGGAAAATCCACGTTCACAGCTCGCTGCTGAACGCGGTGTTGCACGAGAAACCGGGAGACAAGAACGAGGACGATGTGGTGTGATGGTCGTCCGGCGCATCCGCGGGGGTCTCATCGTGGAGGGGCGCGTCGTCGAGACGGCGGCGTGATCCCGCCCCAGACCTGCCGAATGAGCAAGTCGCGGATCGATCAAACGACAAGCGGTGAACGCCGCAACAACAAGGTCGCGTTGCTGATCCGGGCTACGCGCCATGCGTTACTATCCCACGCCCAGGCAAGAGTCCTCACTGGGCGCATCGTCGCGTCACGCGATCGCGATGATCTCGAGTTCCTGCTCCCCTGCCCCCGCGACATCACCGACGGCCTTGCCCATCAGCAGCCGCGCGACCGGGGATACGAACGAAATCGACCCAACCTTCGGGTCCGCTTCGTCTTCGCCGACGATCCGATAGGTCTGCACCCGGCCATCGGCACGCTTGAAGGTCACGGTCGAGCCGAACGCGACGACATCGGCCGTTGTCGGATCGGCGATCAGTTGCGCGGTCCGCACGCGCGTCGCGAAGTAGCGCGCATCGCGTGAGGGAATCGCTTCCTGCCGGCGGCGTTCGTTGACATCCTCGATCGCCTTCGCCGCCTCGCAGGCGCCGCGCGCGGCCTGCAACTGCGCTTCCAGCGCCTTCATTCCGGCTGCGGTGACGAGGTTCGGATGCGGCGAGATCGGCCGATCCGGCAGCATCGTCTCCGACGCGGTTTCGGCGCTCTCTTCCTTGGTGAAGGCAACACTCAATCTGGAACTCCATTCGACGGGAAGCGTCGTCAGCTATAATGGTTTCGCTGGTTCGGGCAATGCTCGGCCAGCCGCAGCCCGCAGGGCGGATCAGCGAAGCGTCATCCATGCCTCTGCGGCGCGGTCAGCGGCGGCGTATTGCGCATCGCTCTCGCGTGCGACCACGCCGCCCCACGAACTGATGGAATCAGAATCGAGTCGCCAGCGTCATAAGACGACGCGCTTGCTGATCGCCAACCGCTGTCCACTCCGCTCGACGACACTCAGTTGGCGCGTGTCCAGTTCGAGGATTTGCAGATCATGCCGCCCATCGCGCAGCCCTGGGTGGTGAGGGTGCCGCCGGCCAGACTCATCTTGCCGGTATAGGTCTTGCCGTCTTCGGGATTGAAGGCGCTGCCGTTCCAGGTGTTCGGGCCGGCGGGCTTCATGTCGGAAAACACTCGCTGTCCGACCTTGGCGGGCGTGTCGGTGCCGGGCTTCAGCCAGACGATGGTGCCGCACAGCGCGCCGCCGCAGGGCGAGAACTTCACCTTGGAGGCGCCGGAATCCCGCAACCACACCCCGGTGACCTCCTCGGCATGGGCCGGGGTGGTCGTCACCGCCGTCACGATGGCCGCAAACAGACCAAAAACAGCCACCAAACCAACGCTCGCGCAACGAAACGCCCACTTGCTTCGCATGTCCCCTCCCGATTGTTTTTCGCGCGGCGGTTGCCGCTTGCAATCAATCAATCGCGTGACGTGTCGTGAGTCAACCGGAAGCAGCACGCGTTCGCTACCCGGTTACGTAGCAGCGGCGAAATCCCGCAGCCCACAGCCCGCTGCCCGCGCCCTTAAGGCCGATGAGCAAAACGAAATCTCCACAGCGCATCCTGGTCTGCGGCGCAAACGGCTCGCGATCACGCGCCCACGCGCTTCTCGGCAAACTGCGCAATCCCGGTTCACGGAATATTAGCGCGAGCTGATTAGCTGATGACTATCAAGCTCGTGAGGTAACTATGCGTCCGAAATTGTCTCGGGTCATTCTGATTTTCGGCCTGGTAGTTTTCGCAGGTCTGGTTGCGGTGATTGCGTCGAGCGTCTATGGCCTTTCGCAATTGAAGATCGGCGGCCCGCTCTACGCCCAGCTCAAGCTGCAGAACGACCTGGTCGCGGATATTCTTCCTCCCCCGGAATATGTCATCGAAGCCCATCTCGAGGCGCTGATGGCGTTGCGGGAGCCGTCCGAGTTGTTCACGCATCGCGACCGCATCGTCAAGCTGAAGGCGGACTACAACGAACGCCACGAGTTCTGGCAGAAGTCGGCGCTGGAAGAGCCACTCAAGAAAGAGCTGGTGGTGGATTCCGACCGCGAAGTGAGCAAGTTCTGGAATGTGCTGGAACGCCAGCTCCTGCCCGCCATCGAACAAGGCGACGAGGCGGCGAAATCAGCGGCCTACAAGCAGTTGTTTCAAGCCTATGCGGCGCATCGCGAGATCATCGATGATATCGTCAAGCGCGCCACCGATCTGAACACCTCGGTCGAAGCCTCGACCGCTGAGCGCGCGACGATCCTGACCTGGCTGGTGTGGGGCATTTCCGGCGTTGTCCTGCTGGTGTTCTTCGCGGGTCTTGCCGGCGTCATCCGTGGCGTGATCCGCCCGATCGTCGGGATGACCGACGTGATGTCGCGGCTCGCGCACGGCGACCGCAATATCGAGGTTCCTGGCGTCGATCGACGCGACGAGGTCGGTGCGATGGCGCGGGCGCTGCAGGTGTTCCGCGACAACGCTCTCAATGTCGATTCCCTCGAGACCGAGCGGGATCAGAAGGTGCTGGCCGAAACCGAGCGCAAGGCGGCGATGCAGCAGATTGCCAACGAGTTCGATACCGCGATCGGCCGGATCGTCGACGCCGTGACCACGGCGTCGTCCGAGCTGGAGCATGCGGCTGGCCGCCTCAACGGCGCGGCCGAGACCACCGACCATTTGGCGCAGTCGGCGACGACGGTGTCACAGGAATCGTCCTCAAACGCCCAGAGCGCCGCGTCGGCCTGCAAACAGATCGCGACATCCGTGCTCGAGATCGCCCAGCAAGCTCAGCAATCCCAGGAGATCTCCCAGGCGGCTGTCCGGCAGGCGGAGGAGACCAATGGGCGGATTGCGGAACTGTCGCATGCGGCGGATCGGATCGGTGAGGTGATCAAACTGATCAATGCCGTGGCGGCGCAGACCAATCTGTTGGCGCTCAACGCGACCATCGAGGCGGCACGCGCCGGCGAGGCCGGCCGCGGCTTTGCGGTGGTGGCTTCCGAAGTGAAGGCGCTGGCGGCGCAGACCGCAAAGGCGACCGAAGAGATCAGCGAGCAGATCGCCCAGATGCAGACTGCGACCGCGCAGTCGGTGGTGGCGATCCAGACCATCGGCGGCACGATTACCGAGATCTGTGGCATCTCGGAGTCGATCGCAGCCGCTGTCGAACAGCAGGGAGAAGCCACCGCGGGGATCGCCCGCAGCGTCCAGCATGCGGCCGACGGTGCGATGCAGGTCTCGACCAGCATGGAGAAGATCGGTCATGGCGCCGCAGAGACCGACCAAGCGTCCGTTCATGTTCACAAGCTGTCGAGTTCGCTGCTGTCGGAAAGCAAGCACCTCAAGATTGAAGTGGAGAAGTTCTCGGAGATGGTCCGCGCCGCCTGATGTGGATACTGGTTCGCGTCAATAAGCGCGTCAGAGCATCAAGTGAGAGCTTCGGTTCTGATTCAATCGGAACCGGAAAAGCTCTACTGCATAGCCGTCTCCAGCCGCCCCAGCACCGCGTCGAGTTGCTGCTCGATCGCCACCGCCTCGACCCACACCACCTGATAGTCCCGCGCCTCCAGCCACGCTTTTCGCGCGGCGCGGTCCTGCGAGATCGCGTCGGTCTCGCCTTCGTTGACGAGTTCGATCGCGATCTTGCGGGCGAACGAAACGAAGTCCGGAATGTGGCGACCCACCGGGGTCTGGCGTTTGAAGTTGCCGGCGAAGCGGCGGTCGGTGCGGAGCTTTTCCCACAGCAGCCGCTCGGCGTCGGTGGGGTTACGCCGCAACAGCCGCGCCAGGCCGCGCATCGAGCCGCCGTCGTGATCGGCGCCGCTCGCGGTCCGCTCGGCAAGCAGCGCCCGCAGCCGCGTCGCCTGCTCGCCGTCGAGCACGCCGCCCTTGGCCGGGCCCTTGCGGCCTTCGGCGATCGCCATCACCGCGCCGTGCAGCGTGTGCATGTCCTGCTTGGTCGGCTCCATCCGGGTAAAGATGTTGCGCAGGTTCACCAGCATGGTGTCGCGCTTCTCCGGCGGGCGGAGGAACTCGACGCGGTCGAGCTCGGCGACGAGGTTGTCGAAGAACGCGGTCATCTGGTGCTGCGACGCCGGCTCGGAGCGCTCCGGCATCGCGAACGGCAGCGCGCCTTGGGTCGCGTGCTTGAACCACTCGTAGCCCATCAGCAGCACGGCTTGCGCCAGGTTGAGCGAGGCGAAGGCGGGATTGACCGGAAAGGTGACGATGCGGTTGGCGAGCGCAACTTCCTCGTTCTGAAGGCCGTAGCGCTCGCGGCCGAACAGGATGCCGGCGGTCGCGCCGCCCGCGGTCGCGGTCACGATCTCCTGCGCCGCCGCCTCCGGCCCGCGCACCGGCTTGGCCTGATCGTGGGCGCGCGCGGTGGTGGCGAACAGCAGCGTGCAGTCGGCCACCGCCTCTCGTACGGTGTCGAACAGTTCGGCTTGTTCGAGAATATCGTCGGCGCCAGCGGCGGCGCGCTGCGCCGCGATGTTCGGCCAGCCGTCGCGCGGCTTCACCAGCCGCAGACGTTTCAGGCCGAAATTACCCATCGCACGGGCGCACATCCCGATGTTCTCACCGAGCTGCGGCTCAACCAGAATAACAACAGGCCCGGCGAGGTCCGCGGCGGGCTTGGATTTGTCGGTGCCGGAACCGGCCATCAGATCAGCTTTCCGAGACTCCCCTCGGGTTCGACCGAGGGGCGCAGCGCGGGCGTGTTGAGATTTTAGCGGAGCTTCAACGGGGCGGCCGCAACGGCCCGTTCCGCCGCCTTCGGGCTGCCAAGCAGGTGCCAAGTCTGGCGCGATTTCTCAAGCGAAATAATATGTTTACTGTCAGCTTTGACGATTCGTTAAGAACCTGAACGCGGTGCTCGCCCGACGCCGGAGGACGCGCATCACCGTCGGAGGCGTCGCAATACCCGGTGCGGGGCTCTCCGCACCGCCTGGAACGCCTGCCAGATCGCACGCTTTGCTTGCCTATTCGCCTTTCCAGCGCGCGGCGGGCAATGCTATAGCGGGCGCGGCTCACGCCCAATCCCGCCCAGAACGAAGCGCTGTCTCAAAGAAGGCCCGATCCCGCATGGCGAAAATCAAGGTGACCAACCCCGTCGTGGAACTCGACGGCGACGAGATGACCCGGATCATCTGGCAGATGATCAAGGACAAGCTGATCACGCCGTTCCTTGATGTCGAGCTGATGTATTTCGATCTGGGCATGGAGCACCGCGACAAGACCGACGATCAGGTCACCATCGACGCGGCAAATGCGATCAAGCAGGTCGGCGTCGGCGTCAAATGCGCCACCATCACCCCGGACGAAGCGCGGGTGAAGGAATTCGGCCTGAAGAGCATGTGGAAGTCGCCGAACGGCACGATCCGCAACATCCTCGGCGGCGTGATCTTCCGTGAGCCGATCATCTGCAAGAACGTGCCGCGGCTGGTGCCGGGCTGGACCAAGCCGATCGTGATCGGCCGCCACGCCTATGGCGACCAGTATCGCGCGACCGACATCAAGTTCCCCGGCCCCGGCACGCTGACGATGAAGTTCGTCGGCGAGGACGGCTCCGTGATCGAGCGCGAAGTGTTCAAGGCGCCCGGCGCCGGCGTCGCGATGTCGATGTACAACCTCGACGAATCGATCAAGGATTTCGCCCGCGCCTCGCTGAACTACGGCCTGATCCGCAACTACCCGGTCTATCTGTCGACCAAGAACACCATCATGAAAGTCTATGATGGGCGCTTCAAGGACATCTTCCAGGAGATCTTCGACGCCGAGTTCAAGGCCGAATACGATTCCAAGGGCCTGACCTACGAGCACCGCCTGATCGACGACATGGTCGCCTCGGCGCTGAAATGGTCGGGCGGCTACGTCTGGGCCTGCAAGAACTACGACGGCGACGTGCAGTCCGACACCGTGGCGCAGGGCTACGGCTCGCTCGGCCTGATGACCTCGGTGCTGATGACGCCCGACGGCAAGACCGTCGAGGCCGAAGCCGCCCACGGCACCGTCACCCGGCACTATCGCGAACACCAGAAGGGCAAGGCGACCTCGACCAATTCGATCGCCTCGATCTTCGCCTGGACCCGCGGCCTCGCGCATCGCGCCAAGCTCGACAGCAACGAGGAGCTTGCCCGCTTCGCCGACACGCTGGAGAGGGTTTGCGTCGAGACCGTCGAAGCCGGCGCAATGACCAAGGACCTCGCGCTGCTGGTCGGCGCCGACCAGCGCTGGCTGTCGACCGAGGGCTTCCTCGACAAGGTCGCGCAGAACCTCCACAAGGCGATCAACGAATCCGCCGCCTGACCGGCGCGCGCCCGAGCCTACAAGCCAAAAATTCGAAAGGCGCGGATGTCCTCCGCGCCTTTTTGTTTGCGTTATCGCGGACCGGTGCGCCGTCTTCAGCGAGCCTCGAAGGAGGACGCTTCGCGGCGCGCAAGTGTGCGCGCGTCAGGAAGAGGCTGGCTCGGCGCCGATCCGCGCGATCATCGCCCTGGCGATCTCGTCCTCGCCCATGATCACGACGTCGGCGCCGTTCGACTTCAGATGCGCGACCTCTTCGGTCGAATGGGCGCGGGCGATGATCGGCAGCTTGGCGTTCAGCGCGCGCGCCTTGGCGACGATCTGACCGCCCTCGAACGCATCCGGAATCGCGACCAGAAGGCCGCGTGCGCTGGCGATTTCGGCGGCTTCCAGCATGTCCGGCGCGGCGGCGTTGCCGCCGACCGCGGTAATGCCTTCACGCTGGAGCTGCGCTACCCGCTCGGTATCGTCCTCGATCACCACGACGTCGGCGCCGTCGCGGCGCAGCGCGGCGCCGACGATCGAGCCGACGCGGCCGTAGCCGACCAGCACGACGTGGCCGCCATGATGCACCGGCTTTGCGTGTGCGCCGGCGGTCTCCTTCGCCAGGGCCTCCGGCTCGGGCGCCGCCCCGCTCCGCGCACTGAAACGATCCAGCAGCGCGAACATCAGCGGATTGAGCAGGATCGAGATGATCGCACCCGCCAGCACCAGATCGCGACCGCGCTCCGGCAGCAAAGCGAGGCTGACGCCGAGGTTTGCGAGGATGAAGGAGAATTCGCCGATCTGCGCGAGACTGGCCGAGATCGTCAGCGCGGTCATGTTCGGATGACCGAACAGCCGCACGATCAGAAACGCCGCGAGCGACTTGCCGAACACGATGATCAGCACGGTGGCGAGCACCGGCAGAGGCTCCCGGATCAGAATGATCGGATCGACCAGCATGCCGACCGACACGAAGAACAGCACCGCGAAGGCGTCGCGCAACGGCAGCGTCTCGCTGGCGGCGCGCTGGCTGAGTTCGGATTCCGACAGGATCATGCCGGCGAAGAATGCGCCGAGCGCGAACGACACGTCGAACAGGATCGCGGCCCCGAATGCCACCCCGAGCGAGATCGAGAGCACCGCCAGCCGGAACAGTTCGCGCGAGCCGGTGTGCGCCACGTAGTGCAGCATCCACGGGATCACGCGGCGCCCGACCAGCAGCATGAACGCGATGAAGGCGGCGACCTTGCCGAGCGTCAAAGCGATCGGCAGCGCGACCGTGTCCCAGCTCGCGCCGGTGGAGTCGCCCTTGAGCAGGCCGGCCACCGCCGGCAGCAACACCAGCGTCAGAACCATCGCGAGGTCCTCGACGATCAGCCAGCCGACCGCGATCCGGCCGCGATCGCTGTCGACCAGCCGGCGTTCCTGCAAGGCGCGCAGCAGCACCACCGTGCTCGCCACCGACAGCGCCAGACCGAACACGAGGCCGCTGCCGAACGACCAGCCGAGCACGTGGCCGAGCCCGATGCCGAGCGCGCTCGCTGTGGCGATCTGCACCACCGCGCCGGGGATGGCGATCGCCCTCACCGACAGCAGGTCCTTCAGAGAAAAATGCAGGCCGACGCCGAACATCAGAAGAATGATGCCGATCTCGGCAAGTTCATTGGCGATATTCTGATTGGCGACATAGCCCGGCGTGAACGGCCCGATCACCACGCCAGCGAGCAGATAACCCACCAGCGGCGATATCCGCAGCCGCTGCGCCACGACACCGAAAATAAAGGCCAGCACGAGGCCGGCCACGATTGTCGAAATCAAAGGTGTGTTGTGCATGTAAACCTTTGTGCGGCATTGAGACGCGACATTCTACAATTCAGACGGCTACCCATCGCCGCAGTAGATTCGGTGGGCTCGAATGGAACGATTCTACCGCGGCCAATAGCCAAATTTGCGATCTTTTGCCGCAGCGTCGCCTAAATTGATCGAACCCCGCGCCGATTTGGCAGCACCGTGATCTGGAACCTTGATGGCAGCAGCAACCGATATCGGCGTTTACCGGGAAGCCCTGGTGTTTCTCGGCACCGCCGGCGTGGTCATCCCATTGATGGCGCGCCTGCGCATCAGCCCGGTGCTCGGTTTCCTGGTCGCCGGGCTGGTGCTCGGCCCCTACAGCCTCGGCCGCATCGGCGACGGCTTGCCATGGCTGCAGGCGATTACCATCACCTCGCAGGACGCCGTCGACCGGCTCGCGGAGCTCGGCGTCGCCTTCCTGCTGTTCACCATCGGGCTCGAACTGTCGTTCGACCGGCTCTGGACGATGCGCCGGCTGGTGTTCGGGCTCGGCATGTCGCAGGTCGTGCTGACCACGACGGCGATCAGCGGCATCGCGCTGGCTTTCGGCAATACCGTCGAAGCCAGCCTGGTGATCGGCGCCTGTCTGGCGCTGTCCTCGACCGCGATCGTACTGCAGCTGCTGGCCGAGCAGAAGCGGCTGGCGACGATCGCCGGGCGCAGCATCTTCGCGGTGCTGCTGGCGCAGGATCTCGCGGTGGTGCCGATCCTGTTCCTGATCGTGGTGCTGGGCAACGCGGGCGGCGATGGCGCCGCGAGCGCCGGCGCGAGCGCGACCGGATCGGTGTGGCTCGGCCTCGGCATGGCGATGCTCCAGGCGGTTGCCGCAATCCTGCTGATCGTCGGCTTCGGGCGGCTGGTGCTGCGGCGGATGTTCCGGCTGGTCGCGCGCACCCACAACCGCGAACTATTCATGGCGACGATCCTGTTCGTCGTCGTCGGCACCTCGCTGCTCACCCATGTCGCCGGGCTGTCGATGGCGCTTGGCGCGTTCCTCGCCGGCCTGGTGCTGGCGGAAACCGAGTTTCGCCGACAGGTCGAAGTCGATATCGAGCCGTTCAAGGGGATGCTGCTCGGGCTGTTCTTCATCTCGGTCGGAATGCGGATCGATGTCGCCGAGGTGGCGCGCTATCCGGCGATGCTTGCGGCCTCGGTATTCGGCATGGTGACGCTGAAGGCGGCGCTGATCGTGGCGTTGACGCGAGGCTTCGGGCTGTCGTGGCCGGTGGTGGCGGAAGCGAGCCTGCTGCTCGCCGGCGGCGGTGAGTTCGCCTTCCTCGTCCTCGGGCTCGCCAGCTCCAGCGGTCTGGTCACCCGCGAGGTCGAGCAGTTCATGCTGCTGGTGTCGTCCGGCACCATGATGATGACGCCCTATCTGGCGCGGCTGAGCCGAAAGGCGAGCAAGCGCGTGGGGAAAGCCGCGGCGCTGGCCGACGGCCGCGCTGATCCAGGTCCGGCGGAGCCCGGCCGCATTATCGTCGTCGGCTACGGCCGCGTCGGCCGCATCCTCGGCGACATTCTGAGGAAGCAGGACAAGCCGTTCATCGGCATCGAGATCGATCCCGAGGCGGTGGCGAAGGCGCGCCGCGCCGGGCACAATCTGGTCTATGGCGACGCCACGCAGCGAGCCTTCCTGCGTAAATGCGGGCTCGCCGATGCGCCGGTGCTGGTGGTGACGATGCACGACGCCGCCGCCGCCGAGCACGTCGTCGCCGCGGCGCGCGCCGAACGCGCAGACATCCCGGTGATCGTTCGCGCCCGCGACGCCGAACACGCGGTGCGTCTGTTCAAGCTCGGCGCCAGCGACGTGGTGCGCGAAGTGCTGGAAGCGAGCTTCGAAATCGCCTCGACCGTACTGCAGACGGTCGGGATGCCGGCCGGCAAAGTCATCGCCATCGTCCACGACGAACGCGACGCGCGCAAAAAGCAGGTCCGCAAGGGACTGACGGCGGAATAGTCCATCTTTCTCTTAGGGCGCCTATCGTTCGTCATTCCGGGGCGCGCTTGCGCGAGCCCGGAATCCATAACCACCGGCGTCAGCGGTGAGGAGTGGGCGTCGCAAAGCTGTCCTTCGACGCGAATCCAGGGGGTATGGATTCCGGGTTCGCTCACCACGTGAGCGCCCCGGAATGACGAACTCAAAGTTCTGAAGACGAACGCGACGCCCGTCGATAGTGATAGCGGTACAGCTCGGTGGTCAGCCCGAGGCTCGCATAGAGCGCGCGGCCCGCGGTGTTGTCCGAGACGACTTGCAGACACGCCAACGCCCGCGCCATGCGAGAGCTCTCCCGGTTCCGATAGGATCAGAACCGGGCTCTCGATTCGAGTTTGACGCGTCTTCTTTCACGCGACCCGGGATCCACTTCGCTCGCAAACGCTCTATCCGCCGATCGCCGCGGCGATGGCGTCGAGTGCGGCCTGCGCCTTGGAGCCGTCGGGGCCGCCGGCCTGCGCCATGTCGGGCTTGCCGCCGCCGCCCTTGCCGCCGAGCACTTCGGACGCCTTGCGGACCAGATCGACCGCCGAGAATCGCGCCACCAGATCGGGCGTGACGCCGACGACGATCGAGCCCTTGCCGTCCTCGCTCTTCGCCACCAGCGCGATCACGCCGGAGCCGAGCTGCTTCTTGCCCTGATCGACCAGGCTCTTGAGGTCCTTGATCTCGATGCCCTCGACCGCGCGCGCCAACAGCTTGACGCCGCCGACGTCGCGCACATCCGCGCCGCCATCGGCCGCGCCGACAGCGCCACTGCCGCCCATCGCCAGCTTCTTGCGGGCGTCGGAGAGTTCGCGCTCGAGCTTCTTGCGCTCGTCCATCAGCGAGGCGATCCGCGCCGGCATGTCGTCGAGCGTGGTGCGCAGCTCGGCGGCGGCGGCTTTCGCGGTCGCCATTGCGGCGTTGGCGCTTTGCCGCGCGTGTCGCCCGGTCAGCGCTTCGATCCGGCGCACGCCGGAGGCGACCGCGCTTTCGCCGGTCACCGAGATCAGGCCGATGTCGCCGGTGCGCCGCACATGGGTGCCGCCGCACAATTCGACCGACCAGCCGAACGCGTTGGAGCCGTGCTCGCGCGACGCCTTGCCCATCGACACGACGCGAACCTCGTCGCCGTATTTCTCGCCGAAAAGCGCGCGGGCGCCGGCCTCGCGGGCGTCGTCGACCGCCATCAGCCGCGTCGTCACCTCGTCGTTTTCGAGCACGATGTCGTTGGCGATGTCCTCGACGCGGCGGAGTTCGTCCTGCGTGATGGGCTTCTGATGCACGAAGTCGAACCGCAGCCGGTCAGGCGCGACCATCGAGCCCTTCTGCGCGATATGATCGCCCAGCACCTGGCGCAGCGCCTCGTGCAACAGATGCGTCGCCGAGTGATTGGCGCGGATCGATGAACGACGGGAGTGATCGACCTCGAGCGCCAGCGCGGCCTCGGGCTTGACCGTACCCTCTTCCACCGTGCCGAAATGCACGAACAAATCGCCGGCCTTCTTCAACGTGTCGGTGACTCGGAAGCGGACGCCCTCGCCGGTCAACACCCCGGTGTCGCCGACCTGGCCGCCGGACTCGGCGTAAAACGGCGTCTGGTTCAGCACGATCGCGCCGGCATCGCCGGCCTTCAGCGCCTCGACCTCCTTGCCGTCCTTGACCAAGGCGGTGACCACGCCCTCGGCGGTCTCGGTGTCGTAGCCCAGGAATTCGGTGGCGCCGAGCTTGTCGCGCAATCCGAACCAGACGGTTTCGGTCGCAGCCTCGCCGCTGCCCGCCCACGACGCCCGCGCCTTGGCGCGCTGCCGGTCCATCGCGTCGGTGAACGAGGCGATGTCGACGCTGATGCCGCGGTTGCGCAGCGCGTCCTGCGTCAGGTCCAGCGGGAAGCCATAGGTGTCGTACAGCGTGAACGCGGTGTCGCCGTCGAACATGTCGCCCTTCTTCAGCGAGCCGCTCTTTTCGTCGAGGATGGTCAGACCGCGCTCCAGCGTCTTGCGGAAGCGGGTCTCTTCCAGCCGCAGCGTCTCCTCGATCATCGCCTCGGCGCGGACCAGCTCGGGATAGGCCTGGCCCATCTCGCGCACCAGCGCCCACACCAGCCGCCACATCAGCGGCTCGCGCGCGCCGAGCAACTGCCCGTGGCGCATCGCGCGGCGCATGATCCGGCGCAGCACATAGCCGCGGCCCTCGTTCGACGGCAGCACGCCGTCGGCGATCAGGAACGACGCGGCGCGCAAATGATCGGCGATCACCCGCAGCGAGCCCTTCTGCTCGCCCTGCGGATCGGCTCCGGTGAGTTCGGCGATGGCGCGGATCAACGCCTGGAACAGATCGATTTCGTAATTGTCGTGCTTGCCCTGCAGCACCGCGGCGATGCGCTCCAGCCCCATGCCGGTGTCGATCGACGGCTTCGGCAGCGGCGTCCGGTTGCCCGGCGCGACCTGCTCGAACTGCATGAACACCAGGTTCCAGATCTCGATGAAGCGATCGCCGTCCTCCTCCAGCGAGCCGGGCGGGCCGCCAAAGATATGGTCGCCGTGGTCGAAGAAGATTTCCGAGCACGGGCCGCACGGACCGGTGTCGCCCATCTGCCAGAAATTATCCGAGGTCGGGATCCGGATGATCTTCGACTCCGGCAGCCCTGCGATCTTTTTCCACAGGCCGAACGCCTCGTCGTCCTCGGAATACACGGTTACCAGCAGCCGATCCTTCGGCAGGCCGTATTCCTTGGTGATCAGATTCCAGGCCAGCTCGATCGCGCGATCCTTGAAGTAGTCGCCGAACGAGAAGTTGCCGAGCATCTCGAAGAAGGTGTGATGCCGCGCGGTGTAGCCGACATTGTCGAGGTCGTTGTGCTTGCCGCCGGCGCGCACGCATTTCTGCGAGGTGGTGGCGCGATGATACGGTCGCTTCTCGAGCCCGGTGAAGACGTTCTTGAACTGCACCATGCCCGCATTGGTGAACATCAATGTCGGATCGTTGCGCGGCACCAGCGGCGACGACGGTACGATGTCGTGGCCGTTTTTCGCAAAGTAGTTCAGAAACGCAGACCTGATTTCGTTAACGCCGCTCATGTTCGTCCAATCGTCCGGGATGCCCGCGAAACACCCGCTGGGTCCACCTAAGTCCGGGTGCCCAGCCTTTTAGACGCGAGGGTGCGCGCTGTCCAGAAAGTGGGCATGAATTCAGTTGTTTGCCATTCGGCCCGGTCCTTTCCCGGGGGCGTCGCTAAGACCCGTTGATAGCGCCCCGGGCCGCGTTGACAGCCTTGTTGAAGCCGTGTTTCTGTCCTACCTGTTGAAAGTAAGTCGCGTCGGGAGAGATCGGCCGCAAGGCCGGCGCCGAAGGAGCAACCGCCCCGGAAACTCTCAGGCAAACGGACCGCGCGACGGAATGACATCTGGAAAGAGACCGGTCGGGCAAGCGCCCGGTGCGGGTCCGCCGACGGGATAATGCTCTCAGGCGCAGCGACAGATGGGGCTCGAAATGGTGACGAGAAATAGGTCTCGGGAACCGTGGGAGCCTGGAAATGCTGGCCGGTGACGATGCTGCTGCCCTGAAACGAACCCCACTTCACGCGTTGCATCTGGCGCGCGGTGGAAAGATGGTGCCGTTCGCGGGCTATGACATGCCGGTGCAATTCGCGCCGGGCGTGCTGAAGGAGCATCTCCACAACCGCGCCCATGCCGGCCTGTTCGACGTGTCGCATATGGGGCAGATCGAGCTGCGGGCGAAGTCCGGCAAGCTCGATGACGCCGCGCGGGCGCTGGAGCGACTGGTTCCGCAGGACATCGCCGCGCTGCCGCCCGGCCGCCAGCGCTACGCGCAGTTCACCAACGATTCCGGCGGCATCCTCGACGATCTGATGGTCACCAATCTGGGCGACCGGCTGTTCCTGGTGGTCAACGCCGCCTGCAAGGCCGAGGACGAGGCGCATCTGCGCGCGCACCTCTCCGAGACGTGCGAGATCACCGCCCTGCCCGAACGCGCGCTGCTGGCGCTGCAGGGGCCGAAGGCGGAAGCGGCGCTCGGTCATTTCTGTGCCGACATCGGCAAGCTGCGCTTCATGGACGTCGCCGAGCTGACCCTGATGGGACTCCGCTGCTACGTGTCGCGCTCCGGCTACACCGGCGAGGACGGCTTCGAGATCTCGGTGCCGGCCGATGGCGCGGAGGCCTTCGCGCAGGCGCTGCTCGACCATCCGGACGTGCTGCCGATCGGCTTGGGCGCCCGCGACAGCCTGCGCCTGGAAGCCGGACTCTGTCTTTACGGCCACGACATCGATACCACGACCTCGCCGGTCGAAAGCGGGCTGTCCTGGTCGATCCAGAAGAGCCGGCGATCCGGCGGCGCGCGGCCCGGCGGCTTCCTCGGCGCCAGCGCAATTCTGGCCCAGCTCGACCAGGGCACCGCCCGCATCCGCGTCGGCTTCCGGCCGGAAGGCCGCGCCCCGGTGCGCGAGGGCGCGACGCTCTATGCCGGCGCGGATGCCGCAGAGCCGATCGGCGCCGTCACCTCCGGCGGCTTCGGCCCGAGCCTGAACGCGCCGGTGGCGATGGGCTATCTGCCGACCGCGCAGGCCGCCATCGGCACCGTTGTTTTCGCCGAAGTGCGCGGCCAGCGGCTGCCGCTGCGCGTCGCCGCGATGCCTTTTGTCCCGAACACCTACAAGCGTTGAGGATCAGCATGACCACGCTCTACACCTCCGATCACGAATGGCTGAAGATCGAGGGCGACGTCGCCACCATCGGCATCACCAACTACGCGCAGGAACAACTCGGCGACGTGGTGTTTGTCGAGCTGCCGAAGGTCGGCCGCAGCATCAAGAAGGCGGAGGCCGCCGCCGTGGTCGAATCGGTGAAGGCGGCGTCCGACGTCTATGCGCCGATCACCGGCGAAGTGCTCGAGGTCAACGAGACGCTGGGGGCCGAACCGGCGCTGGTGAATTCCGACGCCGGCGGCGCGGCGTGGTTCTTCAAACTGAAGATCGCCGACAAGAGCGAACTCGAAGGCCTGATGGATGAGGCCGCCTACAAGGCGCACACGGCCTGACAAGTCGTGTTGATCCGTCATTGCGAGCGATGCGAAGCAATCCAGAGGTCAGTGCGCTGAGCAGCTGGACGCTTCCGCTACGCTCTTCGCTATGACGAAGTTGAGCATTCTGAGCGACTGCCTTTCGAGCTGGCCTTCGAGGCCGACCGCCTGAGACGAGGAGACCATGATGCCCAATCGCCGACCGATCGACGCCGCCAATAACTTCGTGCGACGCCATATCGGCCCGTCGCCGCAGGACATCGCGCAGATGCTGAGGACCGTGGGAGCGGGCAGCATCGACCAGTTGATGGCCGAGACGCTGCCTTATGCGATCCGCATCAAAGAGCCTCTCTCGCTCGGCGCGCCGCTGTCGGAGACCGAGGCGCTGGCGCACATGACCGAACTTGCAGCGAAGAACGCGGTGTTCACCTCGCTGATCGGCCAAGGCTACTCCGGCACGATCCTGCCGACCGTGATCCAGCGCAATATTCTGGAAAATCCCGCCTGGTACACGGCCTATACGCCGTATCAGCCCGAGATCAGCCAAGGCCGGCTGGAAGCGCTGTTCAACTTCCAGACCATGATCTGCGACCTGACCGGGCTCGACCTCGCCAACGCCTCGCTGCTCGACGAGGCGACCGCGGCGGCGGAAGCGATGGCGCTGGCGGAACGCGCCGCGCAGAAGAAGACCAAGGCGTTCTTCGTCGATCGCGACACCCATCCGCAGACGCTGGCGGTGCTGCGCACCCGCGCCGAACCGCTCGGCTGGTCGATCATCGTCGGCGATCCGGACACCGAACTCGAAGCCGCGGACGTGTTCGGAGCGCTGCTGCAATATCCCGGCTCGTCGGGCGCGCTGCGCGACCCGCGCCCGGCGATCGCGACGCTGCACAACAAGGGCGCGCTCGCTGTGATCGCCGCAGATTTGCTGGCGCTCACGCTGATCACATCGCCCGGCGAACTCGGCGCCGATATCGCGATCGGCTCGGCGCAACGCTTCGGCGTGCCGATGGGCTATGGCGGCCCGCATGCCGGCTACATGGCCGCGCGCGACAGCCTCAAGCGTTCGCTCCCCGGCCGCATCGTCGGCCTGTCGATCGATTCGCACGGCCAGCCGGCCTATCGGCTGGCGATGCAGACCCGCGAGCAGCACATCCGCCGCGAGAAGGCAACCTCGAACATCTGCACCGCGCAGGTGCTGCTGGCGGTGATTGCCGCGATGTATGCGGTGTATCACGGCCCGGACGGCCTCGCCGCGATTGCGCGCCGGGTGCATCGCCGCACCGCGACGCTGGCGAGCGGGCTGAAGCAGCTCGGCTTTGCGCCCATCAACGACGCCTATTTCGATACGCTGACGGTCGAGGTCGGCGACAAGCGCGACGCCATCGTCGCGCGCGCCGAGGCCGAACAGATCAATCTGCGGATCGGCGCGACCTCGCTCGGCATCTCGCTCGATGAAACCACCACCCCCGCGATCGTCGAGGCGCTGTGGCGCGCGTTCGGCGGATCACTCGACTACGCAAGCGTCGAGCGCGACGCGACCGACACGCTGCCGGCGGCGCTGACGCGGACCAGCGACTACCTGACCCAACCGGCGTTCCAGGACTATCGCTCGGAGACCGAGTTGCTGCGCTACATGCGCAAGCTGTCAGACCGCGACCTCGCGCTCGACCGCGCGATGATTCCGCTCGGCTCCTGCACCATGAAACTCAACGCCACCACCGAGATGATGCCGCTGACCTGGCCTCAATTCGGCAGTCTGCATCCGTTCGTGCCGCGGGCGCAGGCGGAGGGCTATCATGCGATGTTCGCGACGCTGGAAGCCTGGCTCGCCGAGATCACCGGCTACGACGCCGTGTCGCTGCAGCCGAATTCCGGCGCGCAGGGCGAATATGCCGGCCTGCTGGCAATCCGCGGCTATCACCTGTCGCGCGGTGAGCCGCACCGCAAGATCTGCCTGATCCCCTCCTCCGCGCACGGCACCAATCCGGCCTCGGCCGCGATGGTCGGGATGGACGTCGTCGTGGTCGCCTGCAACAATCATGGCGACGTCGACGTCGACGATCTGCGCGCCAAGGCGGAGAAGCATTCGGCCGAACTCGCCGCGGTGATGATCACCTATCCATCGACCCACGGCGTGTTCGAGGAGCACATTCGCGAGATCTGCGACATCGTCCATTCCCATGGCGGCCAGATCTATCTCGACGGCGCCAACCTCAACGCGCAGGTCGGCCTGGCGCGGCCCGGCGACTACGGCGCCGATGTCAGCCACCTCAATCTGCACAAGACCTTCTGCATTCCGCATGGCGGCGGCGGACCCGGCATGGGCCCGATCGGCGTCAAGGCGCATCTCGCGCCATTCCTGCCCGGCCATCCGGCCGAGGGCGAGCCGTCGAGCGGCGTGCTGCACGGCGGCGGCACGGTGTCGGCCGCGCCCTATGGCTCGGCGTCGATTCTCACGATCTCCTACATCTACATCCTGATGATGGGCGGCGCCGGCCTGAAGTGGGCCACCGAGATCGCGATCCTCAACGCCAACTACATCGCGGCGCGACTGCAGCCGCATTTCCCGGTGCTGTATCGCAACCTGCGCGGCCGCGTCGCGCATGAATGCATCGTCGATCCGCGACCGCTGAAGACGACGACCGGTGTGACGGTCGACGACATCGCCAAGCGGCTGATCGACTACGGCTTCCACGCCCCGACCATGAGCTTCCCGGTGCCGGGCACGCTGATGATCGAGCCGACCGAATCCGAGTCCAAGGCGGAGATCGACCGGTTCTGCGAGGCGATGATCGCGATCCGGCGGGAGATCGCCCAGATCGAGCAAGGCCGGTTCAAGGTCGAGGCGTCGCCGTTGCGCTTTGCGCCGCATACGGTGCACGACGTCACCAGCGCGGAATGGACGCGGCCCTATCCGCGCACCGAAGGCTGCTTCCCGGCTCCGAACTCGCGCACCGACAAATATTGGTGCCCGGTCGGCCGCGTCGACAACGTCTATGGCGACCGCAACCTGGTGTGCGCGTGCCCGCCGATCGAAGACTACGCACTGGCGGCGGACTACGCCCGGGCGGCGGAGTAGCCCCGACGAGGAAGTCGGCACGGGCGGAAGAGTCCGCACGGTCAAACGCCATGTGCACAGCTGTCATCACCTGAACAGCTGTCATCACCCGCGAAAGCGGGTGATCCAGTATTGCACTGCGTCGGGCCAATGCCCGACAGCTCAACGCGCGCTCTGGGATACTGGGTCATCCGCTTTCGCGGGCGATGACGGCTGAGAACCGTGCGAGCGAACGGTGCAATGACGGTCGGGCGTGGAGCACCCGCGCAACAAACAACTAATAATCTTCGAGCTTTTCCGGTTCTGATAGAATCAGAACCGGAGCTCTAACTTTTTGTTCTGACGCGTTTTCTTCACGCGAACCGGTTTCCACTTCGCTCGAAAACGCTCTAGAAAAGGTGCGGCGAGCGCTACGGGTTCCCCGGCAACAGGGGTTCGCGGCGCCCGCCGACTTAAACTATCCGCGTTAGCGGCTCACTCGTCGACCGGCTCCTCGCCATCGGCATCGCTCTCGGGCGAGCCCGCGAGAATCTGTTCGGCAATCAGGCCGGAGTTCTGCCGGATCGACGCCTCGATCTTGGCGGTGAGATCCGGATTGGCCTTGAGGAACGCCTTGGCGTTCTCGCGGCCCTGACCGAGCCGCTGGCTGTCGTGCGAGAACCAAGCGCCGGATTTATCGACGATCCCGGCCTTGACGCCGAGGTCGAGGATCTCGCCCATCTTGGAGACGCCCTCGCCATACATGATGTCGAACTCGACCTGCTTGAATGGCGGCGCCAGCTTGTTCTTCACCACCTTGACGCGGGTCTGGTTGCCGACGACTTCGTCGCGTTCCTTGATCTGGCCGATGCGGCGGATGTCGAGCCGGACCGACGCGTAGAACTTCAGCGCGTTGCCGCCGGTGGTGGTTTCCGGCGAGCCGTACATCACCCCGATCTTCATCCGGATCTGGTTGATGAAGATCACCATGGTGTTGGATTTGTTGATCGAGGCGGTCAGCTTGCGCAGCGCCTGGCTCATCAGCCGCGCCTGCAGGCCGGGCAGCGCATCGCCCATTTCGCCCTCGAGTTCGGCGCGCGGCACCAGCGCCGCGACCGAGTCGACGATCAGCACGTCGATCGCGCCGGAGCGCACCAGCGTATCGGCGATCTCCAGCGCCTGCTCACCATGGTCAGGCTGCGAGATCAGAAGCTCGTCGACATTGACGCCAAGCTTGCGGGCATAGACCGGGTCGAGCGCGTGCTCGGCGTCGATGAAGGCGCAAATGCCGCCCTTCTTCTGCGCCTCGGCCACGCAATGCAGCGCCAGCGTCGTTTTTCCGGACGATTCCGGCCCGTAGATCTCGACCACCCGCCCCTTCGGCAGCCCGCCGACGCCCAGCGCAATATCCAGCCCGAGCGACCCGGAGGAGATCGTTTCGATGTCCATCGACCGGTCGTTCTTGCCGAGCCGCATCACCGAGCCCTTGCCGAACTGGCGCTCGATCTGAGACAGCGCAGCAGTCAGGGCCTTGGTCTTGTCCATGGAGGATCCTTCGACGATACGCAGAGCAGTAGGGGCAGCCATATGAAGCTCCTTATGAACGGGATTCGCCAATGGGACAAACCGCGCCGGCCCAAGGCCGACAGAAAGTTACGTACACTATTTGTTCTCCGTTCGCAATATGTTCTTTGAGCGCTACCTGCTCGATTCACCCACTCGATGGATGAATGGCGGCCACTCAATCGCTGATGGAGGTGGAGCGGCTTAGTTTGGCGCGACCGTCCGATGGCCAAACGTGCTGGCGAGCAGCCGAGTCGACCCGTCCTGCTGGTCGGCGCCGCTCTGGTGATCCGAATCCGGTCGCGTCCCGATTCGTTTAATTTTCGCTAACGGTCTCAATTGACCAACGCAGGCTGAGCGTAAGTCCAATGCTGCGCTCATCACCCGACCGCCCTCGGCATTCATCGGTGACTGAGAGTGTAATTGCTCCCGCCTGATCCAAGGGGAAGCACCATGCCTCGATCTCTGAGAACACCTCCGATTTGGCCGCAGCAACGCAACTGCAGCGATTGCGAGCACATCTTCTCGAGCGAGTGCGTCGCCTGCGAACATGCCCATAAGATCTTGAACGCCTCGGAAGATCCGATGCAATCGAGAGAATTGCAGCGCTGGATCGAGAGCCCGCTGCGCTCCGCGAGTTGATACTGCCGGCATTCCGGCCTTAGACCCACTTGGTGCGCTAGCGTATTCACCATTTGTCAATGCTCGCCGCGCAGAACTACGGGCATGACGATGCAGCTTGCCCCCTCGAAGCCGCCGGACAAGATCAGGGTGCTTTGCACCAAATGCCGCGTGCCGTTCCGCGAGAAGATCAAGAACATTCGGGAAGGCGCTCAGGTGCAATGCCCGACCTGCAACAAGCTGATCACGTTCTCGAGCGACTCCGCCGATCTCGGCGTCCAGCGCGCCTTCACTGAAGTCCGCCGGATCAAGAACGGCATGCTGCTGTCGATCCATCGCGGCAGCGGCGACGGCGTGATGGACTGAGCGCTGATGCTGCCCCCCGACGCAGCCCGCTGATCGCCACATCCGCACATCCGGCATCGCCGTCAGTCGCCGGCGCCGTGGTCCCCATCAGCGCAGGCTCTGGATACCCCACATCACCAGCAGCATCGCCGGAACGCAGATCGCGGCCCACACCCCCCATTGGATGACGCCAGTCGCCACGCCCCGGCGGAACGCCGCGATCAGCCGGTAGGTCACGATGATCCAGGGTAGAATGATCCCGACCAGAATGGCGTCCACATACCAGTTCATTGCGACAGATCCCCGCGCGTTGCTCGATATTGCTTTAGGTGGTGTGGACTCTAAGGATTCCCTTTTAGGAGCAAATCAGATTCAAGGCTGCTTTTGAGGAGGCAGCCTTGGGTGTGAAGGAGCGTTTGGT
>NZ_FODT01000006.1 GCF_900110435.1 Rhodopseudomonas pseudopalustris | reverse complement strand
TCACTTCCACGCATCGTCTTCCCCTCGAAGCATTCGCATCGAAGGGAATCATGCCGAGAGGCCTGCCGCCAGTGCCTTTTTCAACAGCCTGCTAGGTCGGTTGCAGGCCGAGGGCCTGTCCGCTCTCGACCCAGACCGGCAGTTCGCGCTGATACAATTCGTTGCTGTCCTTGAAGCCGAGCGCCGGCTCGAGCATGAAGGTGGCGAGCACGGCCTTCACCTTCGGATCGTCATTGGCTGCGACGAACAGCTTCGCCAGTCGATCGACGGTCGGTTGCGGCGTCGCTTTCGGCACCGCCCAGCCGGTGAAGCCGCTCACGGTGAAGAACTTCGCCGTCGCGCCCTGCTCGGGCAGGGTCTTGATGGCCGGAAGCGCATCGACCTTTTTGGAATGCACCGCGAACACCGTGCCGCGATCGTTCTGCAGCGCGGCTTGCGCGGCGGTGTAGCTCCCCATCGCGACGTCGAGCGAGCCTTCCAACAGCCCCGTCCACATCGGCGCTTCTCCGCGATAATGGATCGGCTCGATCGAAAGACCGTATTGTTTCTTGAGTTCGTTGATCGTGATGTGCGGCGCCGAGCCGGCGCTGTAGGTGCCGAAATTCACCTTGCCGCTGTTGCGGGCGAAGGCGACGAAATCGTCCAGATTTTTGATGCCGTGCTTGGCGCTCGCGACCAGCAGCAAGCCGCCGCCCGGAATGACGCTGATCAGCGTCAGGTCCTTGTCCATGTCGTAGCCGGGATTCTTCATCATCACGCGGTTCATCAGGAAGGTCGTCGAGATCGAGCACAGGATGGTGTGGCCGTCCGGCTCCGCGCGGGCCACTTCCGCAGTGCCGATCGAACCCGAGGCGCCGGCCTTGTTTTCGATGACGACGGTCTTGTCGAGTTGCTTGGCGAGGAAGTCGCCGAAGGCGCGCGCCAGCAGGTCGGTCTGGCCGCCGGCCGGGTAGCTGCAGATCATCCGGATCGATCGGGACGGCCACGCCTCCTGCGCCGAGGCCCCGCGGAGAACAGACGGCATCGCGATGGCGGTGACGCCGGCCGCGATGAAATGACGGCGATCGAGCTTCGCTGACATGTTCCCTCCCAGATTTTTGTCGAGGGTATCCCAGGGTTCAGCGGCAGCCACCAGCAAAGAGCGGGACAGATTGGCGCAGGCGGGAGGAGGCCGGCGCCATCGAATGGTTCGCGGTTATTTCGGCGCCCCCGCCCCCGCGCCCGCGCCCGGTGGCGGGTCGTCGTCCGGACCAACTCGGTCGAGCGTCGCCCAGCCTTCCTCGCCGGGCGGCGCCGGCAGGCTCTGCTGCAGCGCAATGTTGCGCAGGATGTGGGCCTTGGAAATCATATGCGCGGTGATCGGCGCGGTCAGGAACAGGAACACCGTGATGACCAGCTCGTGCAACGACGGCGCGTCCTGCAGCAGCGCGAAATACAGCATCGAGGCGATCAGCAGCGCGCCGATGCCGAGCGTGGTCGACTTGGTCGGCGCATGCAGCCGGCGCATGATGTCCGGCAGTTTCACCAGGCCGAACGATCCGACGAACAGAAACAACGCGCCGATCAGGATCAGCGCCGAAACCAGGATTTCGCTCAGCCACGCCATCGCCGACCTATTCGATCACATTGCCGCGCAGCAGATATTTGCAGAACGCGACGGTCGACAGAAATCCGACGGTCACGATCAGCAGCGCGATCTCGAAATACAGGCTGGTGTTGAACCAGAGTCCCATCACCACCACGAGCCCGACGGCGTTGACCACCAGCGTCTCCAGCGCGAGAATCCGGTCGAGCACGTCGGGGCCGCGGCCGAGCCGGTAGAGGTTCATCAGCATCGAGACGCTGATCGCGGCGACGGCGATGAGGCACGCTGTTGCGATCATCCGAAGATCTCCTGCAGCCGTCGTTCGTAGCGGGTCTTGATCTGCGCCACCGCGCCGGCGGGGTCGGTGGTGTGCAGACAATGCACCAGGATAGCGCTGCCGTCGGCGGAGAGATCGGCGCTGACGGTGCCCGGCGTCATGGTGATCGTCCCCGCCAGCAGCACGATGGCTTCCGGCGAGGTGATGTCGAGCGGCACCACGATGAATTGCGATTGCAGGCTCGCACTCCGCCGAAACAGAACCCAGGCGGCGACCTGGACGTTGGAGACGACGATGTCCCAGACGACGATCGCGCAATATTCGACGATCATCAGCGGATTGCGGATCGTCGGCCGCACCGGCCAATACGGGCTGGTGAACAACGGAATCACGATCCCCAGCACGAGGCCGAGCAGCACGTTGCCGAGCGAGACCGAATTCATCAGCGCGACGAAGACGGCGGCGATCACCAGGGTCAACACCGGATGAGGAAGCACTTTCATCATCGCGGCTCGCTCCGTGACAGCGCCGTCGCGGCCGGATTCACCGCGCCGACATAGGCCTTAGTGTCGAGCGTCTGCTGCGCGGTCGTCGCGAGTTCGCGCGTGATCGGACCGGCGAACACCGAGAGCAGCACGGTAGCGCCGAGCAGGCCGGCGATCGCCGCCACCGGCAGCGCGATCGAGGATACAGGCCCGACTGATTCAGGAGGGCGGTCGGCGACCTTCCAGAACAGCGTGCTGCCGGCGCGGGCGAAACCGATGATCACCAGCAGGCTGGTGGCGAGCAGCATCACCCAGCTCGCGACCGCAAGGGGACTGCGCCAGGTCGCATCGAGGATCAGCAGCTTGCCGAGAAAGCCCGACAATGGCGGCATCCCGGTGATCGCGATCGCGGCGACGAAGAACAGGCCGGCGAACAGATTGGCATGGGGAAGCAGCGGCGTCGGGGTCAGCCGGTCGGCGACGCTCCCGCGGCGCGCGCTGACCAGATCGGCGAGCAGGAACAGCGCCGCGCCGCTCAGCGTGCTGTGCAGCAGGTAGTAAAGCCCGGCGGACAGCCCGCTCTGATCGAACAGGCCGAACGCCAGCAGCAGCGAGCCCATCGACCAGACGATCGAGAAGCACACCAGCCCCAGCAAGGTCGGGCTCGCCAGCACGCCGACGGCGCCGAGCGCCAGCGTCGCCAGCGCGGCCGGAATCACCCACGGCGATGCGATGCCCGCCAGCGCGCCGGCATCCACGCCGAACACCAATGTGTAGACCCGCACGATCGAATAGGCACCGACCTTGGTCATCATCATGAACAGCGCCGCGACCGGCCCCGGCGCGGCCGCATAGGCGGAGGGCAGCCACCATTGCAGCGGCACCAGCGCCGCCTTGAGTGCGAACACCAGCAGCAGCAGCAGCGCGCCGACGCGCAGGATCGCCTCGTCGCCGGGCGCGATCTGCGCGACCTTGATGGCGAGATCCGCCATGTTGAGCGTGCCGGTCACCGCGTAGATCAGGCCGACGGCAAACAGGAACAGCGTCGAGCCGATCAGGTTGATCGCCACGTAATGGAAGCCCGCGCGCAGCCTTTGCGCGCCGCCGCCATGCAGCATCAGGCCGTAGGAGGCGATCAGCATGACTTCGAAGAATACGAACAGGTTGAACACGTCGCCGGTGAGGAACGCCCCGTTCAGGCCCATCAGTTGAAACTGGAACAGCGGATGGAAATGCCGGCCGGCGCGATCCCAGCCAGCCATCGCATAGATCAGCACCGCGACCGCCAGCATTGCGGTCAACAGCAGCATCGTCGCCGCGAGGCGATCGAGCACCAGCACGATGCCGAACGGCGCGCGCCAGTCGCCGAGCAGATACGGCACCGGCGGGCCGTCCGCGGCGGACGCGTAGAGCCAGACGGTGATTGCCAGCAGCGCGAGCGTCGCGGCCGGCGAGACGATGCGCTGGCTGGCGAGATCGTGGCGCAGCACCAGCACCAGGAAGGCCGCGACGATCGCGGGCAGCACGATCGGCGCGATGATCAGATGAATCATCGGCGCGCCGCCTTGCGCTTGCGTGGGTCGTTCGGCGCTGGCGGCCCTTCGCCGTTCTCGACCCGCTCCGTGCCGGTCTCGAGGAATCCGCGCAACGCCAGCACCACCACCAGCGCCGTCATCCCGAACGAGATCACGATCGCGGTCAGCACCAGCGCCTGCGGCAGCGGGTCGGTGTAGTCGGTGACGCCCTTGGTGATGATCGGCGGCTTGTCGATCGAAAGCCGTCCCATCGCGAACAGGAACAGATTGACCGCATAGGACAGGAACGTGGTGCCGATGATCACCGGGAAGCTGTGCCGGTTCAGCACCAGATACAGCCCGACCATGGTCAGCACGCCGATGCCGCTCGCGACCAGGATTTCCATTCAGCCCTCCTGGTTGGACGGCGGCGGGAGCCGCGGCCGCATCGGTGCGCGGGGCACCAACGGAATGTCGGACGGGCCGAGCGGCGCCGGCGTCCGCTTGGCGCGGCGTTCGACGCGCGAGATCTGCGACAGCGCCAGCACCACGGTCCCGACCACGGCGAGGAACACGCCGATATCGAACAGGATCGCGCTCGCCAGTTCGACATCGCCGATCAGCGGCACCGGCACGTAAACGAAGGCGCTGGTCAGGAACGGGCGTCCGAACAGGATCGCGCCGATGCCGGTCGCGGTCGCAATGAGCACGCCGGCGCCGAGCAGCCGATGGCCGTCGATCCGTCGCTGGTCGGCCGACCAGGCGTAGCCGCTCGCCATGAACTGCATGATGATCGCGGTGGCGACCACCAGTCCGGCGATGAAGCCGCCGCCGGGCTGATTATGGCCGCGCAAGAAGATGTAGACCCCGACCGTGATCGCCAGCGGCAGCAGCACGCGGGCCGCGACGACGAGCACCAGCGGATGGGCGTCGGCCGAATCGGTGCGCTGGCGCATCGCGTCGAGCCGCCGCGCCGCGGCGCCTTCGAGCGCGGAGCTGAGCAGCGCGTAGATCACCAGCGCGGCGATGCACAGCACGATGATCTCGCCAAAAGTGTCGAAGCCGCGAAAGTCGACCAAGATCACGTTGACGACGTTGGTGCCGCCGCCGCCCGGCTTGGACTCGGCGAGGTGGAACGCCGAGATCGAGCTGAAGTCGCGCGTCATCACCGCATAGGCCAGCGCCGCCGCCGCGAGTCCGCCGGCGCCGGCGATCACGCCGTCGCGCAGCCGCCGGCCGAACCGCGGCTCCGACGGCGTCAGCTTCGGCAGCAAATTGAGCGCGAGCAGCAGCAGGATCACGGTCACGACCTCGACCGAGATCTGCGTCAGCGCCAGATCGGGCGCCGAGAACTGCATGAAGGCGAGCGACACGATCAGACCCGCCACGCCGCTGAGGATCAGGGTCAGCAGGCGATGGACGTGAAACATCATCACCGCGAGGCTGGCGGCGATCAGCAGAATCCACCCCACCACCGCCGGCAGATTGACCGGCAGCAACGCCCGGGCGCCCGCGTCATGCCGGCCGCCGAGGAAGCCGACGAGGCCCACCGCCAGGACGGTCGTCGTGATCACCGCGAGATAGCGCGGCAGCGACTCGTTGTGCAGATGGTGGATGGTCCAGCGCGCGCCGTGCACCGCCGCGGCGACCACGGCGTCGAACATCGCCTTGGCGTCCGGCCGCGGCAGCCAGCCGCGCACGCGCTGCATCGGCGCATGGACGATCAGCAGCAACAGGCCGCCGGCCAGCGCGATGCCGCTCATCAGCAGCGGCCAGGTCAGGCCGTGCCAGATCGCCAGCTTCTGGAACGATAGCGTCCCGGCGCCGACGACGGCCTGCGCGGTGCGCTCGACGACGGCGCCGGCAAGCAGCTGCGGCCACAGGCCGATCGCGATCACCGGGATCACCAGGGCTGCGACCGGCGCCCACATTCCGAACGGCGGATCGTGCGGGGTCTTCGGCAAGGCAGCGTGGCGCTGCCCGAGATAGGTGGAGAATGCGAACCGCGCCGAATAGGCCACCGACAGCAGCGCGCCGAGCGTCGCCGCCGCCGGCACGATCCAGGCGCTGCCGAGCACGCTGGCCTCGGTCGCGGCCTCCAGCATCATCTCCTTGGACAGGAAACCGTTGAGCAGCGGCACGCCCGCCATCGACGCGGCGGCGACCAACGCCAGGACGGCGCTGATCGGCATCGGCCGCAACAGCCCGCCGAGCCTGCGCAGGCTGCGGGTGCCGGTCTCGTGATCGACGATGCCGGCGCTCATGAACAGCGCCGCCTTGAAGGTCGCGTGGTTGAGAATGTGAAACATGCAGGCGATCACGGCGTAGCGGGTGCCGAAGCCGAGCAGCATCGTCATCAGGCCGAGATGGCTCACTGTCGAATGCGCCAGGATGCCTTTGAGGTCGTCCTTGAACAGCGCGATCCAGGCGCCGATCAGCATCGTCACGAGCCCGGTGGTGGCGACGATCCCGAACCACAGCTCGGTGCCCGACAGCACCGGCCACAGCCGCGCCAGCAGGAACACGCCGGCCTTCACCATGGTGGCGGAGTGCAGATAGGCCGAGACCGGCGTCGGCGCCGCCATCGCGTGCGGCAGCCAGAAGTGGAACGGAAACTGCGCCGATTTGGTGAATGCCGCGCCGAGCACCAGCAGCAGGATCGGCACGTACAGCGCCGAGGCCTTGATCGCGTCGCCGCGCTGAAGAATGTCGGTCAGCTCGTAGGAGCCGGCGGCCTGGCCGAGCAGCAACATCCCCGCCATCAGCAACAGGCCGCCGCCGCCGGTGACGACCAGCGCCATCCGCGCGCCCTGCCGGCCCTCCGGCAGATGGTGCCAATAGCCGATCAGCAGGAACGAACTCAGGCTGGTCAGCTCCCAGAACACCACCAGCAGCAGGATATTGTCGCTGATGACGATGCCGAGCATCGCGCCCTGGAACAGCAGCAGAAATGCGAAGAACCGCCCCATCGGATCGTCGCGATCGAGATAGAAGCGGGAATAGATGATCACCAGCAGCCCGATCACCAGGATCATCGTGGCGAAGAACAGGCCGAGCCCGTCGAGGAAGAAGCTGAACGACAGGCCGATCGCCGGGACCCATGCGGCGCCCGACCGGATCGTCGCGCCGTCGAACACCGCGGGCGCGTTGGCCAGCAGGATCAGCAGCGCGCTGAGGCTCACGCCCGCGGTCACCAGGGTGCAGGCGTTCCGTCCCGAACGGATCGCCACCAGGGGCAGGACAGCGCCCACCAGCGGAATCAGAGCAATCAGAGCAAGCTGCATCCACCCCTTCCGTGCGCGCCGCGGTCCGCGGTTCCAGCTTCCGTATCTGCGACCGCGGAAAGCTCAGCTATCGGAGATGCTTGATAGGGTTTGCAGGATTGGCGGCCGGATGCAAGGGCGGGAAGCCGCCGGGCCATTCCGGGAAGGGCCGCGCAGCGGCACGATGCAATCAAACGAGGGGCCTGTCCGTGGGTGGGTCTCGCAATGTCGCCCCGCGCGATCGGTGAGGGAAGGCGGCATATCCGCGCGCCACGGCGCGATCGAGGCGCCCGCCGGCCTTCGACGCCATGCCGGCTGAATCAGGGGGCTGCGCCGTCCCTCGCTGGAGGCTCGGCTCGGCTAGGCCGTGGCGTCCAGCAGCGCCTTGCTCATATCCCGGTCGGCTTTCAGCGACGCGAGATTCGCCGTGTAGCTGTAACGCGCGACCAGCTGGCCGATGAATTCCTGGGCCAGATCGACATTCGGCGCGGCGACCTGGCCGTCCTGATTGGCGAACGGCGCCTGCGGATCGGAGATCGCGACGGCGCCTTGCGAGGTCGCGGAGACGGTCGTCTGCGTGCCGCCGCCCGCGACGGCGGTCTGGTTGACTTGCAATGGCCTGTAGGCCTGCGGCGCACCGGCCGGCACGGCGCCGTTCGCCGCCGGCAGCGCGCCGGTCGACTGCTGATTGGCGACGTTGCTGGCCGAGACTTCGAGCCGTCGCGTCGCGGCATTCATGCCGGAGACGGCGATTGAGGCAATGCTGGTCATGGCGCGCTCATGCTGCGGTAGCGATGCGGGGATTTAGCGCCCGCACCCCGGAATGATCCGTTCACCAGACGGCGACAATTCGAACGATTGCGGTGGCCGCTCCTACACCGGAAGCAAGGTCGACGCCGGCCGCGGGCTGCTTCGGACCGGTCTGCTTGGCCGCGGAATCGGAACGCTCTTCTTGCCGGTGCCGCGCAGCGCGGTGAGCGGCATCTGCTTGCGCCGGTCTTCGATGCGCCGCTCCGGCTCGTACAGCCGGCCGGTCTGCAGCCCGGTCAATCCACGCAGCACCGCGTCGAGTCCGGTCGCATGCGCGGGAACGATGCTCGGCGCGGTGTCCTCGCGGAGCTCGATCACCTCGTTGTTGTCCGCCGCCTCGGCGCGGCGACAGCCGCGCGCGACATGGGCCTGGATCTTGAAGGCGTAGACGCTGGGCGGCGAGAAGAAGATCTTCGCCACCACCGGCACCACTTCGAGGAAGATGATGAACAGCCGCGTCATCCACGACACCATGGTGATCGTGGCGCCCTGCTGCGGATCCTGCTTCAGCTGTTCGAACGCAGCCATCCGGGTCAGCGGATCGCTGGCCGAGCCGGCCTCGCGATACTGAAATTCGGTGCGCAGCTTCTGCCAGTAGGCGTCGATGCGCGGCTGCCGGCTCGCCTGCAATTGCTGCAGGCTGCTCTGCGTGGCCACGATCTGTGCCTGGATCCGGCCGCGCTCGTCGTCCAGCCGCGCTCGTTCGGCGGCGCGCTGGCGTGTTTCCTGATCGACGAGCTGGCTTCTCGCGGTCTTGAGGTCTTCCTGCTTCGACCGGGTGTGCGCCAGCTCGGCCGTCCGCGCAGCGATCTGGCGTTCGATCAATTCCTTCTGTCGCCGGGCGAATTCATAGCGCGGCCCGAAGCCGGGGCGCATGCTGCTTTCGGCGTCGAGCCGCTGGCCGAACTCCTCGGCGTTCATTTCGCTGGCGGCTTTCCGCATCGCCGGCTCGAGCTGCTTCAGTTCGCCGAGCAACGCGTCCTCGCGCACAACGAGGGCTTTGATCTGCTCGTCGATCGCATCGAGTCCGGCGATGGCCGCGGCGGCGTTGGTCGACTGCGCGAATGTCGCTTGCAGAGACTGCTCCAGGGCCGTCAGCGACGCGCTCTGTTGCTCGATCTCCGCGTTCAGCCCGGTCTCGAAGGTCGCCAGTTTCTCGAACAAGGGTTTGTTCGCGACGACGCGGTTGGCTTCGATCCGCTCGGTGATCGTCGAGGAGAACATCGCCAGCTCGAGGAAGGAGGCGATCACCGAGGCGAGGATCAGCGAGATCGTCAATCGCACCGCGATCCGGCCAAAGCGCAGCAGCGAGCGGCCGGCTTCGGCTTCGCTCTGCACCGCGGCGCCGACGTCCTGGGCCGCCGTTTGGGTGAACCAGTCCGACTGAAACAGCGCGCGATCGAACAAAAATAGCGTCAGCGCGATCACCAGCGCGACAGGAATTCTCAACCATAGTTCGGGAATGATGTAGCCGAGCGAATAGACCGACACCCCGAACACCACGATGAAGGACAGGCACAGCGAGTAGCCGAGCTGCCGCACCCACATCTTGTCGGTGTCGGGGCAGGAGGCGATCAGCTTTCCGTCAATCCCAGCGATCAAGTACAATGTTCGGTCGAGCATGGCGCTTCTGCCTTCGAGTTTACGCCGCGCGTCGTTTTTTGATTTGGTCAGCAGAGGCTGGACCGTGTGGGGTCGGCGCGGGCGGGGCCAGGCGCGTTCCGGTTTCTCCGGAGCCGCGTGATATTGTCCCGAACGTATTGGCGGAAACCCCACCGATGCGTTAATCGCCGCCGCGCAGAAAAAAGATGCGCGGCGGTTGCTTAATGCTTTGAATCGGAAATGATAATCACTCTCGCTCAGATAGTTTGTTCGGCGTCACGCCGGCGTCGCCGCCGTCCGATCGCGCGTCTTGGCCGCGCTCTGCGGACGTCGCCGCAACTTGCGGCGCGACCACAGCATGACGCCGGTGGCGAGGAGTCCGAACAGCACGACCGAAACCACGACGTTGAGCGATCCGGCGATCAGCGCAGACCAATTGCCTTCGTGCAGCAGCCGCGGCCAGTTGCGCGGCAGCGGCGTCACGCCTTGCGCGGTGAAGGTATAGGCGCGTAGTTCGCCGGCTTCGTAGACCCGCGCCATCATCCGCCCGCCGCGATTGGCGATCATCGCGAGATGCGCGACGTCGTGCGATTGCGCGATCGCCCGGACGGCGTCGGCGAGTGGCAGCGTCGCCGCGGCCGGCGGCGGGTTGCCCTGCAGCGTCAACCCGAGCACCATGAACAGGCCGGTGATGGGACTGAGCAGCAGCAACGGCAGCGTGAACCACGCGGCGCCCTTGTGCCAGCCGGAAAGGCTGTTGCGCAGCCGCGGCCAGCCCATCAACACTCCGAGGCCCATGATCACCACCATCGCAATGGTCGAGGCGATCACCAGCCAGTCATGACCGAGCAGATGTTCGTGGGTGCGCCGCGCCCAGAGCAACACGTCGCCGACCGGATCGGACGCCGTCGCCGCCTCGCCGGTGGCGAGGTCGATCACCGGCGCATTGACGCCGAGCAGGCGCATCTGTTGTCCGCTGGCGTTGATGGCCAATCCGCGGGCCTTGGCCGCCGGATCGTAGCGCTGCAGCAGGCCGGTGAGGCGATCGGCGTCGGCCATGCCGGCGGGCAGGCCGCGGTTCTGGATGATCGGCTCGACCGACAGGATCAGCCCGGTAAAGATGATCGCGATCAGCGGTATCGCAAACACCAGGCTGATCCAGCGGTGCAGTTTAAGAAGCAATGCGTTGTTCATCGGAATTCCAATCGTTGTATGCGCGGCGCTCGTTGTCGCGGTCGGTGTGTCAGGGGTGCGCCGCCCGCGCGGCCGTCAGCCCTTGCCGCAGCTTGCGGTCGTCTCCGGTCAGATCGGCTGCCTTCTGCGTCCTCGGGCGCGCCATCTGCGAGGCCTGCGGTTGATCAGGCGGGTTGCCGGCGATCGTCTCTAACTCATCCAAACTTTCGGGAGGCTGACAGTCGCGCCGGACGACGATCGCTTCGGGAATTCGCCCGGCGTTCGGCGGCGTCATGAAGACAGCCCGATGCGGCGTGGTGAAGGTCCCTCTTGTTCGTTTCGAACCGTCCCGGTTTTCCACGAATCAATTTCACGAATCACTCGGGCGCGACGGTGTGCATCGCCGCGAATCATCTGCGTGCATCGCAATGCCTGTCCGGGAAAATCCGGACGTTTCTCGTCGAACTAACTGTTCGAGAGCCGCCGGAAGCGGCACGTCGACACGTCGCAGCGCTTTCATCGCCGTTGGCGAAGAGTTCCGGACGAGGATCTGACGACCGTCGCCAGGCGGCTTGCCCGGATCTGACCTCTAGCTGAAATGTGACTGTTTCCAAGCTGATAGGGATCGGTAACAGAAATTTCGAAGCAGCGCAGCCGCGGCGCGCACGCCGCATCCGCAGCCCTCTTCGATATTTTCCGCGGGCTGCCGGATGTCTTCATTCTTCCGGCATTTAGTCTGATTAAACTTGTGCCTGTTGAATTTCCCGAGTGTTGCTACGATGCTGCAATTGAAACCGGTATCGTGCAAACCCAACTGGTATGGAGGTAGTATGCGCTCCTCAACGATGATCCTGCTCGGCTCCGTCGCCCTGGTTGCTGCGTTCGCGGTCAGCGACCGCGTCGGCGGCCCTCGTGGCGTGCTGATCGAGCCCGCCGTCGCTGCGACGCCGGTGGCTCCGCCTGTCAGCGCCTTCCGGACCGTGACATCGTCGTCGTGCTCGGCGAACGGCTGTCCCACCACTTGCGAAGCCGACGAGGCATTGATCTCAGCGATCTGCATCGGCTCGAGCGGTGCGAAGTTCAGCGATAATCTTCTGGTCGAGAACGGACAGATCACCGCAAGCTGCGGCCCGTCCTCGACTGCCATCGTGGTGTCCTGCGCCCGCAAATAAGCGCCGCAGGCACTTCTCAAAGGGGGCTGCGCGGTCAGGCGTCTGAGCGCGGAGCCCTCTACAGTACCAAGGGTCAAACCGATGCAAAACTGGTTCGTCGCACTCGCGGTCGCGGTGCTCGTCGTCATCGGCTTCGCCGCCGGACCGATGTCCGTCGTCGTCGCCTTCCTGTCGTTCTGGGTCACCCTGTATCTGGTCTGGGCCTACGAGCTCGGCTTCAAGGATACCTGGGCGCGCTACGGACTCAATCGGGTCAAGCCGCCGTTCTGGGCTGAAGAGAACAAGGCATGGTTCATGCCGATCTTCGACGATCGCCTGAAGGTGGTGAAGGCGGCTGCCGTATCGCTGCTGATCGTTGCGTTCAGCCTGATGCTGCCGGTGTCGGTGGTGCGGATCGCCACGCTGCTCGTGCTGGCCTGGTACGTCAGCGAGATTTACCGGGCGCAGAAGAACACCGATCAGCTCGATCGCGCGCGGTTCAATTAACGGCCGCGCATTCGCGAGCGCAGTGCGGGCGATCGCCGTCTCGTCCGCCCGCCCTGCCCGCCCCCGCCTTGGGCGGCGCGAGCGTCATCTGAGGTGCTCGCCCGCCCTGGGCGAGCTTGAGGGGTGGCGCGTCACGGACTGCGGCGACGGCATCTGAGCGGCCATCCTTCGAGCTTCGCTACGCTCCGCCTCCGGATGACGCCGGCGCCTGCGGAATACGCGGATTGCTTCCACCGCGTTTTGAATTAGCCATTTTTTCAAACTGTCACCGCCGCCACTGGACGGCGCGGGCGATTTGTACATCAATATGACAACGACGCGTGTGGCTCGAGGAGATTGCGATGGCAGACAACAACTCATCCGACGTCATCCTGACGATGATGTCCAAGAACCTCGAACAGGCGCGCGGCGCGATGAACAACTATCTGCAGTTCATCGAGAAGAGCCTTTCGGTCTCGCCGATGGGAACGAGCAGCCAGGCCAACACGCTGAAGGGCTATGTCGAGAAGAACGTCCAGGCGACCTTCGACTTCTCCGAGCAGTTGCTGCACGCCAAGGATTTCCAGGACGTCGTCCGGATCCAGACCGAATTCCTGCAGACCCAGTTCCGGGTCCTGACCGATCAGGCCAAGGATGTGGTCGAGATGACCAAGCCGACGGTCATCGTCCCGCGCGATGGTTAGGGCCTGATCCCGACAAAGCGGATACGCAGTACGGGTTTCGGACGATCGCGCTCCACGAAGTCGCTGGACCCGGTCGCAGTCCGGCTCGCCGAGGGCGCGGTGGGAACCAAACCGGCCGCGCCCGATTGGCATCACGCCCCGGCAGTCGACCGAGCATTTGGACAGGCGCCATGTTGAGATCAGGTCTTTCAGTCATTTCGCTGTTGTTGCTGGCGTCGGCGGCGCAGGCCCAGTCCGGCCGGCCCGATCCGGGCTGCGGTCGCGACGTGTCCCGGTTCTGCCGCGCCGTGATGGATCAGGGCGACGGCGTCATCCTCAACTGTCTGCAGCAAAATCGCGCGCGTCTGAGCAAGAAATGCGCCAAGGTGCTGACCGACAACGGCCAGTAGCCGATAGAGCGTTTTCGAGCGAAGTGGGTACCGGTTCGCGTCAAGAAAACGCGTCAGAACAAAAATTTGGAGCTTCTCCGGTTCTGATTCCATCAGAACCGGAGAAGCTCCATTTTCAGGTCGAACCGCCGCTGACGCCTGCGACCGGCAGCACTTCGGTCCCGGTGGGGCGATCGGGCGACTCGTCCTTCCAGCGCACCGATCCGAACGGCCGCTCCAGCATCCGGCGCACCCGGATCGGGGCCGGCCCGCGGTGAAACGCCATTGCGCGCTGGTGCATGGCGCGATCGTGCTGAGTCGAACGGCTTCGCTGTCGCAGATAGTCCAGCCACGTCGGGCAGTGATAGCGCTCGGTCCACAGTTCCGGGTCGGCGATGTCGCGGGCGATCGACCAGCCATAGGCGCCGTTACGCTGGCGGCTGAGCTGGACCTGCTGCATCACGCCGTGAAACGCGCGGGCGTCGTCCTGATCGACGCGGTAATCGATCTCGATCACCACCGGTCCGCTGCGCGGCGTCAAGGCCAGCCGCACTTCCGGGTCGGCGAGGAGCTCGGCATCCTCGGTCTGGGTGCCGACCGACGGCATTCGCAGAAGCAGTCCGACCAGCGGCGAGACCAACATCACCCCGGCCGAGATCAGCATCGACGGCGCAACGCCCGCCAGATCGGCGACATGGCCCCAGACCCAGCTTCCGATTGCGATGCCGCCGGCGATCGACGCCTGAAACGCCGCCAGCGAGCGGCCCGCCACCCAGCGCGGCGCGGATAGCTGCACGCCGATATTGAACAGCGCGATCGCCAGCATCCACACCGCGCCCGCGACCACCAGCGCCGCGGCGCTGATCAGCGACGAGCGGCTCAGCGCGACCGCCGCCATCGCCAGGCCCATGATGATCGCGCAGGAGCGCACCGCGGCTTCGCTGCTCAGCCGTTCCCGCGCCAGCCCGACATTGAGCGCGCCGATCACCGCGCCGACGCCGAACGCGCCGAGCAGGATGCCGTAGGTCTCTGCGCCGCTCTTCAGCAGGTCCCGCGCCACCAGCGGCATCAGCGCCAGCACCGAGCTGCCGGCGATCCCGGTGACCAGCGTCCGCGTCAGCACGATCCGGATCGAGGGGGAGTTGGCGATGTAGCGCACGCCGGAGACGATCGCGCGATTCATCCGTTCCGGCGGCAACCGTGGCGGCGCGCTGACGCGCCGCCACAGGAACAGCACCATCAGCAGCGGGAGATACAGCGCCGCATTGGCCGCGAACGCCGCAACCGCGCCGGCCGTCGCCACCACGATGCCGCCGACCGCGGGGCCGAAGCTGCGGGCGATGTTGTAGCTGATGCCGTTCAGCGCCACCGCCGCCGGCAGCGCCTCGCCCGGCACCTGTTCGCTGACCGAGGCCTGCCAGGCGGGGCCGAACAGCGCCATGCCGGTGCCGATGACGAAGCAGAAGGCGAGCAGGATCTCCGGAGTCACCAGGCCGAGATGCGCCAGCACCGCCAGCACCGTCGAGCCGCCGAGGCCGAGCGTCAGCGACGCCAGCGCCACGATGCGGCGATCATACATGTCGGCGATCGCGCCGGCCGGCATCGCCACCAGCATGATCGGCAGCATCAAGGCGGTCTGCACCAGCGCGACCTTGTCGGCGGACGACGCCATCTGCGTCATCGCCCAGGCGGCGCCGACGCCGTTGATCATCAGGCCGAGATTGGACAGAAGACTCGCCAGCCAGATCCGCCGGAACAGCGCGTAGCGCAGCGGCGCCGCGACGCCGCCGGCGGAGAACACGCCTCGCTTCGCTCCCCCCGTCATCAAGCCCCTTTCTCCCGACGTTATCCTCGCCGCGCCGGCGCCGATTCCCGGCGCTCGGCTGCAGTGATGCCTGCGAAACTCCGGACCTGTCCAGTGCCAACGCCGCTTTGAGCGGCGCCAAGCGCCTGCTACGATTCGGGAAAATCAGGGAGGCCGACGACGTGCAAACCACCAGGCGCAGCATCTTGAAAGCTCTCGGGGCGTTGCCTCTGGCGCTCGGCGGGCCGACCTTGCAGGCGTTCGCCCAAAGCCCCGCCGCGCTGGCGCTGGAGACGCCGGTCCCGCCGATCCTGTTCGTGCACGGCAATGGCGACCATGCCGCGCTGTGGATCACCCAGATGTGGCGGATGGAATCCAATGGCGTCGCCCGGCAGCGTCTGGCGGCGGTGAATTTCACCGACCCGCTGGCGCGCAATGACGACACCGTGTCGCAGCCCGACCGGTCCTCGACAGAAGACCAGCGCCGAGAACTGGGCGCCGCGATCGCCGATCTCAAGCGCCGCACCGGCGCTGCGAAAGTCGCGCTGGTCGCAAGCTCGCGCGGCGGCAATGCGGTGCGTAGCCTCATCAAGGCCGGCGCCGCCGCTGACGTGTCGCACGCGGTGTTGTGCGGGACGCCCAATCACGGCGTCTATGCCTGGGATGCCGGCCTCGGCAACGAGTTCAACGGCAAGGGACCGTTCCTGCGCGGGCTGAACGACGGCGCGTCCGAAGTCACCGAGGGCGTCGCGTTCCTGACGCTGCGCAGCGACGGCATCGACAAATACGCCCAGCCCGACGGTCGCTTCGTCGGCAAGCCGGGCACGCCGACCGGGGTGACGGTGGAAGGGCCGGAGCTGCGCGGCGCCACCAATCTGGTGCTCGGCGCGCTCGACCATCGCGAGGTCGCGTTCCATCCCCGGGCGTTCCGCGAGATCTACAAGTTCATCGCCGGCCGCGAGCCCTCGCTGATCGCGATCACGCCGGAGCAAGCGGTCAAGCTCAGTGGGCTGGTCACCGGCACGCCGGGCGGCGTGCCGACCAACCGGCCGGTCGCCGGTGCGATCGTCGAAGTGTTTCGTGTCGCGCCCGACAGCGGCGAGCGGATCGGGGCGGCGCTGTACAGCGGAAAGACCGGAGCCGACGGCCGCTGGGGGCCGGTCGACACGCAGCCGCCGTGGCCGCTGGAATTCGTGCTGACGTCGCCGGATGCGACGATCACCCACATCTATCGCTCGCCGTTTCCGCGCTCGTCCGATGTCGTGCATCTGCGCGCCGCAAAGCCCGCGACGCCGCCCGAAGCCGGCGTCGGCGCGGTGGTGATGATGTCGCGGCCGCGCGGTTATTTCGGCCTGCCGCGCGACGTCGTGCTGCTCGACGGCAAGTAGCCGACCGACGTCAATCCGGGCGTGCCGACCGATTCGGTGACGACGTTGAAGCTGCCGGCGTCGGAGGCCGGCCGCGCGGTCGTCGGCCTGTTCAACGAGGAGCGGATCGTGGCGCGGGCATGGCCGCTATCGGAGAACCGCGTCACTGTGGCGGAGCTGACGTCCTGAACTGGCCTTTTCTGCGCCCCGTTCGCACCTTAGCTTGATCGGAAGGGTGGAACTGATCAAGCCAAGGAGCGTCATGTGAGCATCGCCGAGGTCTACGACGTTGCTGATCGCCGCGCGCCGCTGCTGCCGCCGACGCCGCCGCGCGCGCCGGACAATATGACGGCGCTCGGCCGGCTCGCGGCGCTTCGCAACAATGCGATCGCGACCTGGGGCCAGCGCGCCTATCAGGACGATCTCATCAAGGGCCGGTTCTTCAATCACGCCAGCTACATCCTCAACACGCCGGATGCGATCCGGCATGTGCTGATCGACAATTACGAGAACTACACGCGCACCGCGGCGGGCATTCGCGTGCTGCAGCCGATCCTCGGCCAGGGCCTGCTGCTCGCCGAAGGCCGCGCCTGGAAGCATCAACGCCGCACGCTGGCGCCGGCGTTCACGCCGCGCGCGGTCGGCACGCTGGTGCCGCATATGATCTCGGCGACCGAGGAGACCATCGCGGAGCTGCAGGGCAGCCTCGGCGCGCCGGTCGATCTGCGCGAGGCGATGCAGCGGCTCGCGCTGGAAATCGCCGGACGGACGATGTTCTCGTTCGCGATGGGTCGCCATGGCCAGACCCTGCGCGACTTCGTCATGGAGTACGGCATGAAGCTCGCGAGCCCGCGGTTTCTCGACCTGCTGCTGCCGCTGGGATGGCCGAGCCCGCAGGATATTTCGCGCGCGTTGTTCCGCCGGCGCTGGACGAGATTCATCGGCGAGTTGATGGCCGCGCGCCGCGCCGCCGGCAAGACCGAAGGCGCGCCGCCGCGCGATCTGTTCGATCTCATGGTGGTGGCGCGAGACCCCGAGACCGGTGAAGCCTTCTCCGAGGATCAGCTCGGCGATCAGGTCGCGACCATGATCCTCGCCGGCCACGAGACCACCGCGACCGCGTTGTTCTGGGCGCTGTATCTGCTGGCGCTCGATCCCGCCACCCAGCAGGACGTCGCCGACGAGGCACGCAGCGCCGGCAAGGATGAGACGCCGGCGATCGAGCGGCTGGCTTTCACCCGTGCGGTGCTCGACGAAACACTGCGGCTGTATCCGCCGGCGTTCCTGATCGCCCGCGAAGCGGCCGGGCCGGAACGCGTCGCCGGCCAGACGATCCGCAGAAAGGACGTGATGCTGATCGCGCCGTGGCTGCTGCACCGGCACGAGAAGCTGTGGGACAATCCTTCGGCCTTCATGCCGGCGCGCTTTCTGCCGGGCACGCCGCCGCCGGACCGGTTCGCCTATCTGCCGTTCGGCGTCGGGCCGCGGGTGTGTATCGGGGCGCATTTCGCGCTGGTCGAGGCGACGCTGGCGCTGGCGCGGATCGTCGGCGCGTTCCGGATCGAACTGATCGACCGCACGCCGGTGATGCCGATCGGCATCGTCACCACCCAGCCTGACCACTCACCTATGTTCCGGCTGACGCGCCGCTGATCAAGCAGGCGTCATTTAGTAGCGACCGCCCCAGGGCCACGGCGAATATGTCTGCGCGCTGAAGCGATCGCCCCGATCGAGAAACAGGCGGCGCTGCGCGGCATCGCCGACAGGGTGCTGGTGTATGAGATTCCTTAACGCATTGGCGACATTGCCGAACGGTCATGAAGTCCGCTGGAACCCGGCCCGATTGCCGACGTTACGATTTCGCGTCATAGAGCGAGCCTGAGTTCGCGCCCCTTATCGTAAGAGCTTGAAAGCGGATGCTGGACAAACTGCGCCAATTCATTTCGGAAGTGGTCGCGCCGACTGCGCCGGACGAACTGACCTTCGATGACGGCGGCTATCGGCTGGCGGCGACGGCGCTGCTGATTCACGTCATCTCGCTGGATGGCGAACCCTCCGAGGTCGAGCGACGTAAACTGCATTCGTTGCTCGAAACACGCTTTCATCTCGATGCCGCAACCGCCAACCGGCTGGTCGCATCGGCCACACTGGTCGAGGGTGATGCCGTCGATCTGTATCATTTCACCAGCGTTATCATGCGGTCGGTCAACGAGCAGGGCAGGCTACGCATCATCGAGATGATGTGGGAGTTGGTGTTCGCGGACGGCAACGTCACCGAGTTCGAGGAGAACGTGGTCTGGCGCGCCGCCGACCTGCTCGCGGTGTCTTCCCGCGACCGCGTCAATCTGAAGCGCCAGGTCGCTTCGCAGTCGGAAGCGGACCCTGCGAACTAAGCCCTACACAGTCCGGCCGATGCACTACCTACTACCGATTCGTCACGACTTGCGCTCACTGCGCGTCAGTTCGACGCGGAAGGCTGGTTGGGAATCGACCGTCGGGACGGCAATGGTCTTGCACGCAGCTTGCTTCTTGCCTAAGGCCTAGCGATGATCGGGCCATTCGATCCTCAATTTCAAGAGTTTGAATCGTGACTGAACGCGTGACATTGATTACGGGGGCATCGGCGGGAATCGGTGCGGAGCTGGCGCGTATTTTTGCGGCAAATGCTCACAGAGTAGCCTTGGTGGCGCGCCGCGCCGACCGGCTCGAAGCGCTGGCGGCCGAAATCATCGCCAAAGGCGGGCCGGAGCCGATTATTATCGCCTGCGATCTCGGCAAGCCCGAAGGCGCCGACGAAATCGTCGCCCGGCTGGCCGCGGCGGGGGTCGAGGTCGAATATCTGGTCAACAATGCCGGCTATGGATTGTTCGGCCGCGCCGCCGAGATCGACCGGGCTGATCAGCTCGGCATCATCGATCTCAACATCCGTGCGCTGACCGATCTGTCGTTGCGCTTCGCCGACAGCGTCACCCGGCTGCGCGGCGGCATCCTCAACGTCGCCTCGATCGCCGGATTCATGCCTGGGCCGGGAATGGCGGTGTATTACGCGTCCAAGGCCTATGTGCTGTCGCTGAGCGAGGCGCTGCATCAGGAACTCGGCAAGAAGGGCGTCCGGGTCACGGCGATCTGCCCGGGACCGGTGCCGACCGAGTTCCAGTTGCGCGCCAGTATCGAACCCGGGATCGATTCGGCGATCCTCAACGTGTCGCCGGCCGAAGTCGCCCGCCAGGGCTATCAGGGGCTGATGAACAACAAGCGGCTGGTGCTGCCCGGGGTGGGCGTCAAGATCGTGCCGTTCCTGCTGCGGTTCTTCCCGCGCGGCTTCGTGCTCGCCGCGGTCGGCGGTTTCCAGCAACGCCAACGCTGAGCGCGCGAAGCGGCCGAATAGGCCGCAGCCTTCTTCCGGAAACACGCTTCCCTTTCCGCCGCATCGATTGCTAGGCTTGCCCGAAGCGCCGGCGCACGACCGGCCATCAGGGAGGCGGCATGACCAGCGAGGAATTCGCGCGGCTGTTGGAGGATTTCACCCGCGCGGCCGAATCCGGCGACGGCGCCCGGTTCGCGACGCATTTCACCGAAGATGCCGTGTATCACGACTACATCTACGGCCCGCATAGCGGCCGCGCCGACATCGCGCACATGATGCAGAATCTGTTTCATCGCGACGCCGCCGACTATCGCTGGGAAATGTTCGATCCGGTCTGCAACGGCGATCTGGGCTACGCCTGGTCGCTGTCGAGCTTCACTTCGACGGTCCCGGACTTCGCCGGCAAGCCGGTGGTGATCGACGGCATGAGCCGCTTCGTGCTGCGCGACGGGCTGATCGCGGAGTATCGCGAATCGGTCAATGGCGGCGTCGCGATGCAGCAGCTCGGCGTCGCGCCGGACCGCATGGCAAAAGTGTTCCGGCGCTGGAGCGGCTGGCTGCAGGACAGCCCGGAAACCAAGGCCTATCTGGCGCGGCCGAAGGGCTCGCGCCGCGCCTGACCACCCCTCCGCCGATCGACATCGAGCCAGCCCGCCAAGGGCGCAACAAGAGCAAAAAGGGAGACGCGCCGATGGATTACCAGGACATCACTTACGAGGTCGCCGACAGGATCGCGACCGTCACACTGAACCGGCCGGACCGGATGAATGCCTGGACGCCGGTGATGGAGCGCGAGGTGCGGCAGGCGATGGAGCAGGCGGCCGAGGATCCGGACGTCCGCGTCATCGTGCTGACCGGCGCGGGCCGTGGCTTCTGCGCCGGCGCCGACATGCAGGTGCTGCAGACCATCGACCCGTCCGACATCCGCCGCGCCTCCAGCCTGCCTGCGTTCGACATGAACCGCCGGGCCGACTGGCAGACCCGCTACGCGTTCTATCCGGCGATCGGCAAGCCGGTGATCGGGATGCTGAACGGCGCCACTGCCGGCATCGGCCTCGTGCATGCGCTGTATTGCGATGTCCGCTTCGCCGCCGACAGCGCGGTGTTCACCACCGCGTTTTCGCGGCGCGGGCTGATCGCCGAGCACGGCATTTCCTGGATGCTGCCGCGCATCATCGGCCACGCCAACGCGCTCGATCTGTTGATGTCGGCGCGGCGGGTTTCGGCCGAGGAGGCGCTGCGGATCGGTCTGGTGAACCGGCTGTACCCGTCCGATCAGCTTCGCGAGCAGACCTACGCCTATGCCCGCGACCTGGCCGACAACGTCTCGCCGGCCTCGATGCGGGTGATCAAGCGGCAGCTTTACGAGGTGCCGTTCCAGACCCTGGCGGAGGCGACGATCGAGGCCAATCGGGAAATGGTGGTCTCGCTCGGCAGCGAGGACTTCAAGGAAGGCGTCGCCAGCTTCGTCGAAAAGCGACCGCCGCAGTTCAAGAGCGCGTAGGGCACCGCTCGCCCGACCTGGCGGCTTTGATCACACAAAAAACCCATCCTGACCCCGGCGAAGCTTGAAGAGCCAAGCCGGGTGTCTCGAAACATGGGCCGCGCCCTCTCGCCCAGAGGCGATGGAGCTATGCCTGGGGTAAGGTCGAGAATTCTCGGGAAACGTCGGTGCTGGGATTGTCCTGCGGGATCCAACTCCCGGAGGAAGTTGGTGGAGCCAGGCGGGATCGAACCGCCGACCTCGTCATTGCGAACGACGCGCTCTCCCAGCTGAGCTATGGCCCCTCCGCGATCGGCACAGCGATGCACCGGTCAACGAACGCCGCCATTTACAGTCCCCGCTAAGGCCAAGTCAAGGACGTGCCGTGTCGTCGGCATTGGGCTTTATTTGCAGTGAGTTCCCTTGTTTGGACCGTGCTGAAACGATATTTACGGCCTAGCCTTTCCGCGTTCGAACCCGCGAGATTTCCACCGCCATGCGCGCCATTCTCGACATCGTCCTCATCATTCTCGATCTTTACATCTGGTTGTTGATCGCCTCGGCGATCCTGTCCTGGCTGATCGCCTTCAACGTCGTGAACACGCGTAACCAGTTCGTCGGTGCGGTGTCGGATTTCCTGTACCGGATCACGGAGCCCTTGCTGGCGCCGATCCGGAGGATGATGCCGTCGCTCGGCGGGCTCGACATCTCCCCGATCATCCTGATCCTGCTGATCATGTTCCTGCAGCGGGTGATCACCTATTACATCTACCCTGCGGTGTTCTGAGCCGCTGACCGTCCGGTCCCGGAGTTTCCACGATGGAGGCCTGGCGGTATTCTGCCCAGGGCGTTGCCGTTGCGGTGCGAGTCACCCCGCGCGGCGGCCGCGACGAGGTCGACGGGCTGGAGACGCTGTCGGACGGCCGTCCGGTCGTGAAGGTCCGGGTTCGCGCCATCGCCGATGGCGGCGAGGCGAACCGGGCGGTGATCGAACTGCTGGCGAAATCGCTCGGCGTGCCGAAACGAAACGTCCGGCTGCTGTCGGGGGCGACGTCCCGGCAGAAGCAGATCGCGATCGACGGCGATCCAACCAAGCTCGGTGAGGCGCTGCGCCGACTGACGGCGGCCAAGCCGGCCGAATAGCGAGCAGGGGAGGCCCACCAGGGCGACTTCGATCGCCTCTCCGTCCGGAGAGGCTTTTTGTTTTTCGATGCGCACGCATCATCCCAAGCGAGGGGACGACATGACAGCCCGGATCATCGACGGAAAAATCATTTCAGCCGATTTGCGTGGCCGCGTCGCCGCAGAGGTGACGCGAATCAAGGCCGAGCACGGCATCACGCCGGGTCTGGCGGTGGTGCTGGTCGGCAGCGATCCGGCCTCCGAGGTCTATGTCCGCAGCAAGCACAAGCAGACCCAGGAAGCCGGCATGGCGTCGTTCGAGCACCGGCTGCCGGCCGACGTGGCGCAGGCCGATTTGCTGGCGCTGATCGGCCAGCTCAACGCCGATCCGGCGGTGCACGGTATTTTGGTGCAATTGCCGCTGCCGAAGGGGCTCGACAGCAATGCGGTGATCGACGCGATCGATCCGGCCAAGGATGTCGACGGTCTCAACCCGGTCAATGCCGGCCGGCTCGCCAGCGGGCTGTTCGCGCTGACGCCGTGCACGCCGCTCGGCTGCATCATCATGGCCAAGCAGGTCCATGCCTCGCTGGAGGGCATGAATGCGATCGTGATCGGCCGCTCCAATCTGGTCGGCAAGCCGCTGGTGCAGTTGCTGCTCAATGAGAACGCCACGGTGACGATCGCGCATTCGCGCTCGCGCGATCTGCCGGCGCTGTGCCGTCAGGCCGATCTGGTGTTCGCCGCGGTGGGCAAGGCCGAAATGGTCAAGGGCGACTGGATCAAGCCGGGCGCGACCGTGATCGACGTCGGCATCAACCGCACGCCGTCGCCGGACGGCGGCAAGGACAAGCTTGTGGGCGACGTCGCCTTCCATGAGGCCAAGGACGTCGCCGGCGCCATCACGCCGGTGCCGGGCGGCGTCGGGCTGATGACGGTGGCGTGCCTGCTGGTCAACACTGTCCGCGCCGCCAGCGCGATCCACGGCCTGCCGAAGCCGGGCGTTTGATGATCTGATTCCAACGCCGTCATGCTGAGGCGCGCGCCGGTTTCGGCGCGCCTCGCAGCATGCGGCAATCTGGATGGCGTGCGCGGCCCATCCTTCGAGGCCGCCGCTGCGCGGCGGCGCCTCAGGATGACGTGCGAGGTGTTGAAAGGCTGCTTGGAAGCTGTCGCCTTCAGCCGGCCGTGTTCTGGATCAGCCGTTGATAGAACCGGATCATGTCGGCGTAGTTCTTGATGCTGATCCGCTCATTGGTGCCGTGGAAGCGCTTGAGGTCTTCCGAGGTCGCCCGGACCGGCGAGAACCGGAAGATGTTGTCGGCGACGTCCGCATAATGCCGCGAATCGGTGGCGGCGATCATCAGACCGGGCGCCACGACGACGTCCGGGAAGATCTCGCGGATGGTGAGGTTCAGCGCGCCGTAGGACGGGCTCGCGGTGCCGGTCACCGGCGGCGGATCGAAATTGCCCTCGAACGGCTTGATCGCGATCTTGTCGTTGGCGACGGCGGCGCGGACGTGGTCGGTGACGCTCGCCTGCGTATCGCCGGGGAGCAGGCGGAAATTGACGCTGGCCTCGGCAATGCCGGGCAGCACGTTATCCTTGTCGCCGGCGTTGAACACGGTCAGCGCGGTGGTGGTGCGCACCATCGCCTCGGTGGTGCCGCTCTTCTGGAATTCCCGCAGCAGCAGCGGCTTGAACAGCCACAGATTCGACAGCACGACGCGGTTGAAGCCGCTCATCTCCGGCGCCAGCGTGTCGAACATGTCGGCCACCGCACCGCGCACCCGCATCGGCAGGCGTTTGTCTTCCAGATGGGTCAGCGCCGCGGCCAGCATCCCGATCGCAGTGTCGCGCGGCGGCATCGAGGAATGGCCCGGGGTGCCGCGCGCGGTCAGCACCAGCGTCGCGTAGCCCTTTTCCGAAACGCCGATCAGCGCCGCCGGCTTGTTGAGACCTTTCATCACGCCTTCGGTGATCAGCAGGCCCTCGTCGAGCACGAAGTCGAGCCGGACCTTGCGCGCGGCGAGCAGATCCGCGATCTGCTTCGCGCCGCGCAGGCCGGAGACTTCCTCGTCATGGCCGAAGGCGAAATAGATCGTCCGCTTCGGCCTGAAGCCCTGCTTCGCCATCAGCTCGGCGGCTTCGAGCATCGCGTAGAGGTTGCCCTTGTCGTCCCACGCGCCGCGGCCCCAGATGAAGCCGTCGGCGATCACGCCGTCGAACGGCTTCTGCTGCCAGTCCTGCTCGGTCTTCGGCGCAATCGGCACCACGTCCTGATGCGCCAGCAGCGCGATCGGCTTGGTCTGCGGGTCCGAGCCCTGCCAGGTGTAGAGCAGGCTCTTGCCGTTCACGAGCTCGCGGGTCGCTGCGGCGTGGAACGCCGGGAAGCTCGCCGCGATATGCGCCTGCAAACCGCGCAGCGCCTCGGCGTCCTGCTCCGGGTTGAGGAAGTTGGAGATGGTCGGAAAGCGGATCGCCTCGGCCAGGCGTTTCGCCGCGCCCTGATCGTCGACCGCGATCGGCGGAGCGGGATCGACCGCGATCTGCCGCGACGGCTGCCGATAGGCGTTGTAGGTCAGCACCGCGGCAAGGCCGGCGACCGCGACCAGCGCGATCACCACGATGTTGCGGATCCATCTCAACAGCCGGCGCATCGCAATCCCCCTCGCGGCCGGCGACGCCGCCGATGCTTAAGTTTTCGCCGCCTTGGCCCGCTCGATGCCCTCGAGGATCAGCCTGTGCGCATCCTCGGCGCCGCCCCAGCGCAGGATCTTCACCCATTTGCCGGGTTCGAGATCCTTATAATGCTCGAAGAAGTGCTGGATCTGCTGCAGCGTGATATCGGGCAGGTCGGAATAGGTCTTCACCCGGTCGTAGCGCTGGGTCAGCTTCGACGACGGCACTGCGATGATCTTCTCGTCATGGCCGGCCTCGTCGCTCATGAACAGCACGCCGACGGGGCGGACGCTGATCATCGCGCCCGGCACGATGCCGCGGGTATTGGCGACCAGCACGTCGCACGGATCGCCATCGTCCGACAGCGTGTGCGGGATGAAACCGTAGTTCCCCGGATAGCGCATCGCGGTATAAAGAAACCGGTCGACCACCAGGGTGCCGGCGGCCTTGTCCATTTCGTACTTGATCGGCTCGCCGCCGACCGGAACCTCAATGATCACATTGACATCATGAGGCGGGTTAACGCCGACGGGAATTGCGTCGATGCGCATCGACTGCTCCGGATTGACTTGAGTGCGGGACGAACCGAATAGCCCGAGCTAGCGCCGTTCGCCAGCGCAAAACGTCAGTTGCTCCAGGCGAAGGCGACCTTGTCGAGCGACTTCTGGCCGAACCGCTCCGAGGAGCGCGCCACCATCCGGCCGCCGAGCGCCCGGTAGAACTCGGTCGCCGGCTCGTTGTCCGACAGCGCCCAGATCACCATGCTCTTCAGGCCGCTCTGCCCGAGGTCGCGGCGGGCCGCGGCGAACAGCCGCCGGCCGAAGCCGAGCCCCTGGAATTCCGGCCGCAGATAGAGCTCGTAGATTTCGCCCTCGAAATGCAGGCTGCGGGCGCGGTTGCGGCCGTAATTGGCGTAGCCGGCGACCTTGTCGCCGAAGCACAGCACGCTGACCCGGCTGCCCTTGCGGATCGCCGAATCCCACCAATTGGGGCCGCGGCGATTGATCAGTTTTTCCAGCTCGGCTCCGGGGATGATGCCCTGATAGGCAGATCGCCAGGCTTCGTCATGGGTGGCGGCGACGGCGGAAGCATCCGCAGCCCTGGCCGGCCGAACCTCGATCAGCGTTGTGCTCATGACCGTGATCAAAGCAAGTCACGGGCGCGGCTTCAAGGTCCAACGTTAATTATCGGTTAACATGTGGATTTCCTGCATCACCGCGGACAGGATTGTGCCGGAATCGGACAGGCCGGGCGGTGCAGGGCGGTCGCGAACGGCTTTGCGATGGCGGACGAAAACGTTCCGCACTGCAGCGCCCGGGGATCGCCGGAAGATCACTCCGGCTTTCGCGCTGTTACTACGCGTGGCCGATGATCTCCCTTGCCGCCCGCTCACCCGAGTCCCTCGCGCCGTGGGCGGTGGAGAAGAATTGCGGCGAGGTGGCTTCGCCGGCGAAGAACAGCCGGTCGTCGACCGGCGCGGCCAGCACCGCGCGGGCGCCGGCGTGGCCGGGCAATGCGTGCGAGTAGGAGCCGCGCGCGAACGGATCGCGCGTCCAGCGCGATTCCGCGAGCGGCTTGAGCTTGCGGCGGATGTCGTTGCCGAGCAGGCCGGCGATCTCGTCGATGCTCTGCGCCGCCAGTGCGCCGTCGCCGGCCTGTTCCAGTTCGCGGGCGAAGCGGCCGCCGAAAAATCCCTCGACGCCGTCGTGGCCGAACGGCCGCAAGTGATAAGTCCCGATCGCGGTGCGCATGGTCGCGCCGCGCAGATTGCCGTCGGCGGGAAAGTCGTTCGGATCGGATAGTTGCAGCATCACCTTGGCGTCGGCCCCGAGCGGCAGCCCGCGCGCCGCCGCGAGCTTGTCCGGCAGTTCGGGCGTGAAGCGGATCGCCTCGTCGGCGATCAGATTGGTCGGCACGGTGATTATCACCTTGCCGGCGGTGAGCGTGCCTTGCGAGGTTTCGAGCTTCACCTGCGGGCCGGAATGATCGATCACGCTGACCGCGCAATTCAGCGCGACCGGGCAGTGCGCGCCATAGGCCGCGATCAGCGCGCCGTAGCCTTCGCGAATCCGCCAGTTGATGCCGGTGTCGCGATAGGCCTCGACGTCCTTGACCGACACGCGGTCCAGTTCGGCGCCGTTGACCCAGGTCGACACCGCGTCGATCATCGCGTTCCAGCGATTGCCGGGCTCCAGCAACGTCGCAGCGGGCGCATCGGTCTTGCGCTTTGCGGCGCGCCAGACGCGCTCGTAGAAGGCGTCCAGCGCCTTGCTGAACGCGGCGCGCTCGCGCGGCGGAAACACGTCGCCGAAGCTGCGCTCGCTCCACGGCGGATGAGTGGTATCGATCTCGACGCTGAGGTCTCTGGCGATCCCGACGAACGAATTCTCGTCTGCCGAATGCAGCCAGCCGCAGCCGACATCGAAGGCGATCCCGGGCGTCACCATTCTGGTGAAGGCCCGGCCGCCGATCCGGTCGCGCGCTTCAAGCACGATCACCGACAGGCCGGAGTTCTCCAGCGTCCGCGCCGCGCCGAGGCCGGCCGCGCCCGCGCCGATGATGGCGATGTCCACGGAAGAGGGAAAGCGTTGCTGTGGCATGGTTCGAAGCTCTTACCATGTCGATCACGGCGCTTCGATGTCGCCGGCGAGTGCCCGACATGAAAATGCCCGGCACGAAGCCGGGCATTGATCATTCGGAGACTGTCGCCGATCGGATCAGGCCACGGCCTGCTTCGACTTCTCGGCGCGCTTGCGCTCATTGGCATCGAGGTGGCGCTTGCGCAGCCGGATCGACTTCGGCGTGATCTCGACCAACTCGTCGTCCTCGATATAGGCCAGCGCCTTTTCCAGCGTCATCCGGATCGGCGGGGTGAGGCGAACCGCCTCATCCTTCGAGGTGGTGCGGATGTTGGTGAGCTGCTTGCCCTTGAGCACGTTGATCTCGAGATCGTTGTCGCGGGTGTGCTCGCCGACGATCATGCCCTTGTAGACCTTCCAGCCGGGCTCGATCATCATCGGGCCGCGGTCTTCCAGCTTGAACATCGCGTAGGCGACCGCCTCGCCCTGATCGTTCGAGATCAGCACGCCGTTGCGGCGGCCCTGAATCTCGCCGCGATACGGCAGGTAGTTGTGGAACAGCCGGTTCATGATGGCCGTGCCCTTGGTGTCGGTCATCAGTTCGCCCTGATAGCCGATCAGGCCGCGGGTCGGCGCGTAGAACACCAGCCGCAGCCGGTTGCCGCCGGACGGGCGCATCTCGATCATCTCGGCCTTGCGCTCGCTCATCTTCTGCACGACGACGCCGGAGAATTCCTCGTCGACGTCGACCACGACTTCCTCGATCGGCTCCAGCAGCTGACCTTCCTCGTCGCGGGTCAGCACGACGCGCGGACGCGACACGCTCAGTTCGAAACCTTCGCGGCGCATGTTCTCGATCAGGATCGCGAGCTGCAATTCGCCGCGGCCGGACACTTCCATCGCGTCCTTGTCGGCGGCCTCGACCACGCGCAACGCGACGTTGCCTTCGGCTTCGCGCAGCAGGCGGTCGCGGATCAGGCGGCTGGTGACCTTGTCGCCTTCGGTGCCGGCGAGCGGCGAGTTGTTGACGATGAACGACATCGACACGGTCGGCGGATCGATCGGCTGGGCCTGGATCGGGGTGTCGACCGACGGATCGCAGAAGGTGTCGGCGACGGTGCCCTTGGTGAGCCCCGCGATCGCGACGATGTCGCCGGCTTCGGCGATATCGAGCGGCACGCGCTCGAGGCCGCGGAAGGCGAGGATCTTGCTGATCCGGCCGCTCTCGACCAGCTTGCCGTCGCGCGACAGCACTTTGACGGTCTGGTTCGGCTTCACCGTGCCGGACGCGATCCGTCCGGTGATGATGCGGCCCAGATAGGGGTTGGCTTCGAGGATGGTGCCGAGCAGACGGAACGGACCTTCTTCCACCGACGGCGACGGGACGTGCTTCATCACCAGTTCGAACAGCGGACGCATGCCGTCTTCGTGGCTGCCGTCGGGCTTGTCCGACATCCAGCCGTTCTTGCCCGAGCCGTACAGGATCGGGAAGTCGAGCTGCTCGTCGGTGGCGTCGAGCGCGGCGAACAGGTCGAACACTTCGTTGACCACTTCGGTCACGCGGGCGTCGGAGCGGTCGACCTTGTTGATTGCGACGATCGGCTTGAGGCCGAGCTTCAGCGCCTTGCCGACCACGAATTTGGTCTGCGGCATCGGGCCTTCAGCGGCGTCGACCAGCACGATCACGCCGTCGACCATCGACAGGATGCGTTCGACCTCGCCGCCGAAATCGGCGTGGCCCGGCGTATCGACGATGTTGATATGCGTGTCGTCCCACACCACCGAGGTGCATTTGGCGAGGATGGTGATGCCGCGTTCGCGCTCGAGATCGTTCGAGTCCATCGCGCGCTCGACCTGGCGCTGGTTGTCGCGATAGGTGCCGGACTGCTGCAGCAGCTTGTCGACGAGGGTGGTCTTGCCGTGGTCGACGTGTGCGATAATGGCGATGTTTCGGATGTTCATGGTTCTCTGTCGGGTCCTGCGGGCCTGGTGCCGGTCATCAGCGCGATCGCAGGCAAGCCGCGGAAGGCGCCCGAGGCGCGCCGCAATTTGCCTGTGCCTGAAACGCGCGGGGCAATTCCAAAAAACAGGCCCGGCCAAATGAGGGCCGGGCACTTGCACGCGTTGCGACGCAATATAACCAAAAACAGCGAAAAAACAATGACGATCGGGGATTTGTTGTTTTCCCGAGCGGCGCCCGAGGCTTGGCAGCGCCGAGCCTGACCGTCCCGTGACACCTCCCGTCATTGTCGCGCTTCGGCTTGGGGGCAGTCTTTCGATACCTCAGCTCAGCTTCATCGTGCCGGCAACGTTCGCAGCGCCCGTGCCACCTGCATTCAATCCAAGGCCGACCGGAAGGAGGGGGCGTGCGGGGCGCGCTTGCGCGTCGAAAATGTAATGTTATAACATTACATCCAGCATTGCTTCTGTTTTTCTCACCGAGGCTTCAAGCGATGGTTCAGACGCGTCCGGTCGCCCTGTCCGGATTATCCGACGCAGCCCACTCGCTGATTCGGATGACTCCCGAGCGCGCCGGCGGACGGGCCGCCACGATCGATGAGGCCCCGGCGCGAACAAGGGTGCCGCCTTCGAACGACTTTTGGGGAATGCGGGGCCGCGTTCGTTGACAGTGTTTCGTTACTCCCGATACGGTGAACATCGACGGTTCCCGCAAGGGATCAATAGGGAATGCGGTGAGGATTCTCGCGAATCCAATTCCGCGGCTGCCCCCGCAACTGTAAGCGGCGAGCCTTTCGCCAAGCGCCACTGGGCTTCGAGCCTGGGAAGGCGGCGAAAGGCAGCGACCCGCGAGCCAGGAGACCTGCCGTCGTCGTGGTCACACGCGAGCACATTGGGCGGGGTGTCCTGGTGGGTGTCGAACTGCAGCCCGAATGGCTGCGGCGAGGCTTTCGTTCGCGGTGACGTACCACGTTAACCGCGAGTCCTTGATGTCTCCCTCCCAAACTGCTTCCGGGCGCAATCGTCGCCTGTTGTGCTCTGTCGCCGTTGTCGCATTGCTCTGGCCAACCAACGGCTGGACCCAGATCGCCGCCATCTCTCGCGGCCTCGATCCGATCGTGGTCGAGGGCCAGACCGCGCGCGCCGCCAAGCCGCGCGCCGCGACCCGATCCAGCGCCAGCGCGGCGCGTGCGCAGCGTGCTGCGACATCGCCGGCCGCGACCAATCCGGCCGCCACGCCGTCGCCGACAGCGTCGACCGCACCGACCTTCAACCTCGGCGCGCCGGCGAGCAGCGCCAGCCGACTCAACCTGACGCCGCTGCAGACGCCGGCGAGCGTCGAAATCATCAAAAGCGAGACCATCGCCGAGCGCGGCCAGCGCAATGTGATCGACGCGGTGACGCAGAACGCCACCGGCTTCACCGCGAGCCCTCAGCCCGGCAATGGCGGGTTGTCGTTCACCACCCGCGGCTTCGCCGGCAACGGCACGGTGATGTCGCTGTATGACGGCACGCGGATGTATGTCGGCGCCGGCACCATGACCTTCCCGTTCGACACCTGGACGGCGCAGCGGATCGAGGTGCTGCGCGGCCCGGCCTCGGTGATGTATGGCGAGGGCGCGATCGGCGGCGCCATCAACGTGATCTCGAAGAAGCCGCTCGCCATCCAGCGCAACGAGGCCGAGATCTCGCTCGACACCAATCTGACGCGGCGGCTCGCGGTCGACAGCGGGGGGCCGATCAACCCGAACGTCACCTACCGGCTGGCGGCGATCGGCAACATGTCCGACGGCTGGGTCGACCGCGACAATACCTCGAACGTCGCCGTTTCCGGCTCGGTGCGGGTGCAGGCCGCCGACAACCTCGCTTTTACGCTGAGCGAGGACTACGCCGATCGCAGCCCGTCGCGCTATTTCGGCACGCCGCTGGTGGGCGGCCGGCTCGACGAATCGCTGCGGTTCCAGAACTACAATGTCGGCGACGCCGGCATCCGCTATCGCGACAACTGGACCCAGCTCAAGACCGAGTGGGACGTCTCCGACAGCGTCTCGGTCAAGAACGTCAGCTATTATCTCAGCAGCCATCGCCACTGGAAAAACGTCGAGAGCTACGCCTTCAGCCCCACGACGGGAAACATCAACCGCAACTCCTATATCGAGATCTTCCACGATCAGGAGCAGATCGGCAGCCGAACCGACGCGACTTTCCGCGGCCATCTGTTCGGGCTCGCCAACCAGTTCGTGGCGGGCTTCGACGTCAACCGGATCGCGTTCACGTCCACCAACAACTCGCCTTATGCGGGCGCGTCGTCGGTCTCGCGGTTCAATTTCGATCCGGGCGCGTTCCTGCCTGTCAGCCCGACCCGGCCCGGCTTTCATACGCTGACCACGCAATACGGTGTGTTCGCCGAGAACCGCCTCAGCCTGACCGATCAGTTGGCGGTGGTCACCGGCATCCGTTCCGATCAGCCGACCGTCGAGCGCACCGACTTCCTGACGCCTTCGGCGAGCTTCGAGAAATCCTATTCGGCGCCGAGCTGGCGCGCCGGGCTGGTCTACAATCCGATCCCGGATTTTGCGATCTACGGGCAATATTCGACGGCGGTCGATCCGGTCACCAATCTGATCACCATGACGGGCGTCAATCGCGATTTCGCGCTGTCGACCGGCAAGCAGATCGAGGTCGGCGTCAAGCAATCGCTGGCCGGCGGCCGCGCCGAGTGGACGCTGGCGGGTTATCAGATCGTCAAGAACAATCTGCTGGCGCGCGATCCGCTCAATCCCGCCAACACCAACCCGCTGCAGATCGGCCAGCAATCCTCGCGCGGCATCGAGGCGTCCGCCGGGCTCATCGTCGTGGACGGGTTGCGGCTCGACGCCAACGTCGCCTGGCTGCGCGCCCAATATGACGACTTCACCCAGGTGGTCGGCGGTCGGGCCGTGAACTATGCGGGCAATGTGCCAGCCAACGTGCCGCAACTGGTCAGCAACATCTGGGCGACGTGGGCGTTCGCGCCGAACTGGTCGGCCAATGCCGGCGTTCAACTGGTCGGGCAGACCTTCGCCGACAACGCCAACACGCTGACGCGGCCGGCCTACGGCCTCGTCAATGCGGGTCTGAGCTGGAAGCCGGATACGCGGCAGACGCTGTCGCTGCGGATCTACAATCTGTTCGACACGGTCTACACGACGTCGGGCAACACCACGCAATGGATGCTCGGAATGCCGCGCACCGCGGAGCTCTCGTACAACGTCAAGTTTTGACGATGCGTCGCGTCGTTCGGCGGCTGAAGCGGTGGCTGTATCTCGGCCACCGCTGGCTCGGGATCGCGAGCTGCGTGCTGTTCGCGATCTGGTTCGTGTCCGGCGTGGTGATGATGTATGTCGCGTTCCCGAGCTTCGACACGCGGGAGCGCTGGGCGTCGCTGCCGGACCTTGCCTTGAGCAAGGTCCGGCTCGCCCCCGATCAGGCGATGGCGGCGGCGGAGCTGAAACGCTATCCGCGCGAATTGCGTCTGGTGATGCAGAACGATGAGCCGGTGTACCGGCTGCTCGGCGCGGACGGGCGGCGGCAGGCGATCTCCGCCGTCGATGGCCGCGTCCTCGGCGACATCACCGCCGAACAGGCTCTGGCGGTGGCGCGATCTCATCCCGCCGCCGTCGCGCCGCGTCTGCTCGGCGTCGTCGAGCGCGACCAATGGAGCGTGACCGCGCGGTTCGATCCGTTGCGGCCGATGTTCCTGATCGGGCTCGGCAACGACGCCGGCACCGAGCTTTACGTCTCGCAGCGGAGCGGCGAGATCGTGCTCGACACCACGCGGCACGAGCGGGTCTGGAACTGGCTCGGCGCGATCCCGCACTGGATCTATTTCACCGCGTTACGCCAGGACGCGCCGCTGTGGCGGCAGGTGGTGATCGGGACTTCGGGGATCTGCGGTCTGGTCGCCGTCAGCGGGATCTGGATCGGTCTGTTGCGCGCCGGCCTGCGCCGCCGCTATGCGGCGGGTCGGATCACGCCGTATCGCGGCTGGATGGCGTGGCATCATCTCACCGGCCTCGTCGCCGGCGTGGTGGTGCTGACCTGGATGTTCAGCGGCTGGCTGTCGCTCAATCCGTTTGATCTGTTCACGCGGCGCGGCGACGCCCGCGAGGCGTTGCAGCGCTATGCCGGCCACGATGCGCCGACCGTCGCGGCGGCGCTTCCCTCCCGCGATCGGCCGGGCGTGGTGGAGGCGCGCTTCATCTGGGTCGGCGGCGCACCGCTGATGCTGCTGGCGCATCGTGCCGGATCGCAGAGCGTGGTCGATCCGACCAGCGGTGCATCGCGGACGCTGTCGCAGGACCGGATCTTCGCCGCCGCGGCGCAGCTCTTGCCCGAGGCGACGATGACGCTGCAGCAGCGGCTCGATCAGCCCGACGTCTATTGGTACGCGCATCATCTTCAGCGGGTGCTGCCGGTGCTGCGCGTCGGCTTCGACGACGTCGCGGAAACCTGGTTTCACCTCGATCCCCTCAGCGGTGAGATTCTCGGGCGCAGCGATCGCGGCTTGCGCGTCCGGCGCTGGCTGTTCAACGCGCTGCACAGTTTCGACTTCCCGCTGCTGCTGGCGCACCGGCCGGCGTGGGACATCGTGGTGATCGGCTTGTCGCTGGCGGGGCTGGTGGTGTCGATCAGCGGCGTCGTGATCGGCTGGCGGCGGCTCGTGCGCGGCTGACCGCGCCAGTTCTCACACTACCTGCGGCCGCGCCGGGCGAACAATCGGCGGCGCCGGCGGGATCGTCGACAGCAGGATCCTGCGATCGACCACCGCGTTGTGGAACTGCTCCAGCGCGATGCTGAAGGCGGTCAGCGACGCGCTGTCGATCGCGCCGTTCTCGTAGCAGGTCAGCGTATCGCGCAGGATGGCGTCCGCTTCGGTCTGCATCGCGTCGAGTTCGTCGGAAACATCGCAGCGCCGCGCCGCGGCCAGCATGTCGAGCAGCCGGTCGCGCTGCGAGACGTTGGTGTTACGCTCGTCCTTGCGCAGATAGCTGGCGAACCACGCGCCGAGCGAGCCCGTCGCCGACAATCCGATCAGCGAGAACCAGATCAGATCGCCGTAGCGATCGAGGAAGCTGCGTTCCTCGCCGTCGACATAGGCGGCGGCGCCGGCCTGCACCGGGATCACCGCATCCTTGTCGGTGTCCGGAGTTTCGATCATCGCCGCGAGCGGATTCTCCGAAATCACGTTCTGCCGCGCCGTGAACAGCTGCTGCGTGAAGGTGGCGATCGTGCTGTCGGACGCGCCCTCACGCGCGACGATGTAGTGCGAGAAGCTGATGGTCTTGATCTCGCTGTCCGGTCGCGCCGGAGCGCCGCCGAACGCGCCTGCCGGGATCGCGGCGGATTCGTAGGACGGATGATTGGCGGCGAGCGCCTCCGCCGAATCGATTCCGAGAAACACCGGCTCGGCCCCGCCATGCGCGGTGGCGGCCAGCGCCTCGCTGATCACCTTGCTGTTCAGCGGGCCGGCGGCGATGAAGGCGTCGACCTTGCGGTTCTGCGCCGCATCGGCGACGTCGGCGGTGGTGAGCTGGATGCTCTCGACCTTGGTCGGATCGACGCCGTATTGCTGCAGGATCACCCTGAGCAGTCCGGCATTGGCCTCGGTGCGGCCGATCACGCCGACGCGCTTGCCGACCAATTGGGTGATGCCGGTGAGTCCCGGGACGGCCTTCTTGCGCTTGCCGCCTGCAGGCTTGCCCGGCGCCCACAGCACCGCGACGTTCTTGTGCAGCACCGCCACCGAGCGAGCGTTTCGCGGCACCGGCAGGTCACCGCGGATAACGGCGAGATCGGCGGCGTCGGTTCGGATCGCCGACGCGCTCGCCGCCGGCCCGTCGGTGACGACCGGGCGCATCCGGACATTGTTGCGATCCCGGTGAAACGCCTGCGCCAACGCCTGAATCAGCCGCAGATCGTCGCCGCCTTGCGGCCCGACCGCAATCTTCAACGTCGCCGGCCGCATCGCGAAGTAATAGGCAGCGCTCACCGCGCCGATCAGCGCCAAGATGGCGGCCAGCGAGACCAGGGTCATTCTCCGGCGCACCGGGCGCGGAGAATTGTGCAGCAACGGGTCCACGCGCTCGGGCTCGTCCATCGACCGGGTGAACAATCGCTTGAAATCCATCCCCGGTCAGAACCCCTTATTAGCAGTTCCGAGACTGCCCGAGACTTTTCGTTTCGCTGTTCCATCCCGATATGGTGAACGGCGGGCGAAAAACGATCTGGCTCGCACTTTGTGGCCGAGTTCGGCGCGCAGCGGCGCGGGTCGATAAATTTGACGTGAGGAGAACCACCATGGTCGAGCGATTGGCGGCGGCGGAACGGCACAAGGCGCTGCAGGGCGTGCCTGGCTGGAGCGAGGTGAATGGCCGCGAGGCGATCGCCCGCATTTTCACCTTCAAGGACTTCAACGAGGCGTTCGGCTTCATGACCCGCGCGGCGCTGGTCGCCGAGAAGAACGACCACCATCCCGAATGGCGCAACGTCTACAAGACCGTCGAGGTGGTGCTGACGACCCATGACGCGGGCGGCGTCACCCGCCGCGACATCGACCTCGCGAGCGCAATGGACGCGATCGCACGGCAATTCGGCGCCGCCTGACGCCCGGCGAAGCTTGCGGCGGGGCCGGCAAATCCCCAAATCTGCATGGATCGACGACTGCATTCCGCAGCGGCGGAGGAGTTCCGATGACGACAGAACATAGTGTGGGTTTCGAGCCTGCCGACAAGCTCGCGCAGGATCCCGAGACGCTGCGCCGGCGGTTCTGGCACAAGATCAAGCGGGTGGCGGTGCATCTGCCGTTCGCCGAGGACATCCTCGCCGCCTATTATTGCGCGTTCGATCACCAGACACCGCGGCACGTCCAGGTCGCGCTGCTCGGCGCCATCGCCTATTTCGTGCTGCCGTTCGATTTCATGCCGGACATCCTGCCGATCCTCGGCTTCACCGACGACGCGGCGATCCTCGCCACCGCGATCCGCATGGTGGCGAGCAACATCACGCCGACGCATCGCGAAGCCGCCCGAACTGCGATGCGGCGGGGCCTCGAGGAACAAGCCTGACGGCTCGGCTTCGGTCTGCGCCTCACTCCGTCTCCATCATCCGACGCAGCACGCGGGTCGCCATCGCGGCCTTTTCGGCAATGGCCTCCGGCGTGAGCGGCCGCTCGGTGCCGAGCAACGTCTGCAGCGGACTGATTCCGATCAGCACCGAGAAGAACACGTTGATCAGCATCGCCATGTCGTCGCGGCGCAGGATGCCGCGCGCCGCCGCCTGATCGAAAAACCGGGTCACGCCCAGCACCACCGGCAGCCGGCCGCTGGCGTCGAGTTCGCGCGCCACCGCGCCGTCGCCGCGGCCGCCTTCGGCGATCGCCAGCCGATACATCGCCATCCGCTCCGGATGCAGAAACTCGGCGAGAAACGTGGCGCCGAACTGCTGGATCGTGGTGAGGAACTGCTCACGATCCTGCGGCGCCGGCAGGTCGGGCGAGGGCTGCATCTTGAGGCTGCCGTAGCGGATCAGCGCCGTCAGAATGTCCTGCTTGCTGGCGAAGAATTCGTACAGCGTCCGTTTCGAGGTCCGCGCCCGGCGGACGATCTCGGCGGTGGTCGCAGCCTCGAAGCCCTTCTCGACGAAGATCTCGAAGGCCGCCTCCAGGATCGCCGCCCGCCGCGGGTCGGCGGATTTTTTTTCTTGTTCAATCAGATCATTAGGCATTGTTGTCACAGGTCTTGAGATTCCGGTACCATTCAGTACCGATCTTGCTATAAATTCGGTACCCGATGGTACCGAAACGTGGCCCGGCGTCAATGTTGCGGCGTCGCCAAGGCTTCAGGGCCAGGGTCCATGATCAGCCCGGAGGCAACGATGCAGACCTTCCTGACGGTGAAACTGGTGCTGGCGCCGTTCGCGCTGTTCTGGGCGCTGCTTGCAACGCATCACCCGGACTGGGCGATCGGCGCGGGGCTGTTGCTGTCGCTGATCGGCAATGGCTGGCGCGCCTATCGGGGCGAATTGTTCGTGCTCGAAGCCGGCGGCCTCGTGCTGTTTCTCGGCCTTGCCGGATTGCTGATCGCAGCCCCCGATCTGGTTGCATCCAACGCGCTGTGGCTGTCCTTCGCCGGCCTGTCCGCGATCAGCGCGCTCAGCCTGCTGGCGTGCCGTCCGTGGACCGCGGACTATGCCCGCGCCGCCTATCCGGACAATGCCGGCACGCCGCAATTCTTCGTCATCAACGCCGCGATCACCGCGTTGTGGGCGGTGCTGTTCGGCGCGATCGCCGCCTGCCGCTATTCCGACGCGCCGGGCGAAGTGATCACCGCGATCGTCACGGCCGGCGCGCTGATCTCGATCTTCGGGCCGAAACTCGCGATCCGCTTGGTGCTGCAGCGGCTGGCGGCCTCGCAGGAAACCTTCCGCTGGCCGGCGCCGTCCTTCGCCAAGCAAGACACCGCGGACGACGGCGCCGATTGCGACGTCACGGTGATCGGCGCCGGCATCGGCGGGTTGACGGCGGCCGCATTGCTCGCCGACGCGGGCCTGAAGGTCAAAGTATTCGACCAGCACGTCGTCGCCGGCGGCTACTGCCACAGCTATCTGCGCAAGGCGCATCATCGCAACAGACCGGTGGTGTATCGCTTCGACGCCGGGCCGCATGACTTCTCCGGCGTTCATCCGGGCGGACCGTTCAACAGCCTGCTGCAACGGCTCGGCGTCGCGGACCGGCTGCAGTGGGAGCGGGTGACCCACAGCTTCCATCTGGCGGGCGGCGCGATCGACGTGCCGCCGGACTGGCGGGACTATGTCGCCGTGCTCGGCAAGAAATTTCCCGACAGCGCCGGCGGCATCGCAACACTGTTCGACGAGATCAAGGCGATCTTCGACGACATGTTTTCAACCGCCGCGAGCCGCGGCGGCGTTCCCGGATCGCCGGCGACGATCGACGAGTTGCTCGCCTTTCCGCGCGCGCATCCGCACGCCTACAAATGGATGGACAGGCCATTCGCCGACCTCGTCGCGGCGCATGTCAGTGACCCCAGTGCCGTGGGATTCATCAATGCGTTGTCCAGCTATATCGGCGACGGCAGCGAGCCGCCGAGCTGTGCACGGATGGTGCCGATCTTCGGCTACTACTTCCATGGCGGCTCCTATCCGCGCGGCGGCTCAGGCGTCGTCGCCGACGCGCTGGTCGACGCGATCGCGGCGCGCGGCGGCGTGGTCCGGCTGAAGACGGCGGTCAAGCAGATCCTGGTCGAGAACGGCCGCGCCAGCGGGGTGGTGCTGGCCAATGGCGACACGGTGCGCGCCCGGGCGGTGATCTCGAATGCCGACATGAAGCGCACGCTGCTCGAACTGGCGCCGCCGGATGCGCTGCCGCGCGGCTATTGCGACGATCTCGCCAAAGCGGCGCCGGCGAATTCCTGTTTCAGCGTGCATCTCGGCGTCGATTTCGTGCCGGAGCTTCGTCCATCGACGCATCTGCACGCGCCGATGAAGCTCGGCATTGCGATGATGTCGAAGCTCGATCCCTCCGCCGCGCCGGCCGGCCATTCGATCCTGTCGCTGATCGCCTTGGTGCCGCACGCGGAGGCGCAAAGCTGGTTTCCAGACCAGGGCGGCGGCAACGACTGGAAGGAGTGGCGGCGTTCGGAGGCGTATCTGCGGCGCAAGGAAGAACTTGGGGACCGGATGGTCGCCGCCGCCGAAACGGTGATCCCCGGCCTGTCGCAGCATATCGTCTATCGGACCGATGCAAGCCCGGTCACCTATGCCCGCTACGACTGGGCCAGCGCCGGCTCGATCTACGGGATGTCGAGAGCGGGACAGTTGAAGGGATCGAAGTCGCCGCTGCGCAATCTGGTGATCGCCGGCGGCGGCAATAGCGGCGCCGGCGTCGAGGCGGTGGTGATCTCCGGCGCAAATGCCGCCGAAGCGCTGCTGCCGGGATTGCTGAGCCGGCCGGCCTCAGCCGCAGGCGTTCGACAAGCCGCTGTCATCGCGCCGGTGCTGACGCCGGCGTAGCGCGGAGGCCGCAGGGCGGGCTAGAGCTTTTCCGGTTCTGAAAGAATCAGAACCGGAGCTCTCACTTTTTGGTCTGACGCGTTTTCTTCACGCGAACCGGTTTCCACTTCGCTCGAAAACGCTCCAACGCTCAGAGCGTCACCCGCCCTCCGAAGATCACGCGCCGCCGATTACGGATGCAAGATCACCTTGCCCATCGCCTGGCGGCCGCCGAGCACTTTCAGCGCGTCGGCGGTTTGCGCCAGGGGGAAGGTGCGGTCGACATGGGAGGAGATCTTGCCCTCCGCGGTCCATTGCACCAGTTTCTCGAGATTGGCGCGGTTTTTGGCCGCGTTCAGCCGCGTCCACGCCCCCCAGAACACGCCGCGGATGTCGCAGCCTTTCAGCAGTGCGAGGTTGAGCGGCATCTTCGGAATGTCGCCGGCGGCGAAACCGATCACCAGGAAGCGGCCTTCCCAGGCGATCGAGCGCAATGCGGCCTCGGCGTAGGTTCCGCCGACCGGATCGAAGATGATGTCGACGCCCTTGCCGCCGGTCAGCTTCTTCAGGCCCTCTTTCAGGTCTTCCTTGGCGTAGTTCAGCGTCAGCTCGGCGCCATGCTGCCTGGCGAATGCGAGCTTCTCGTCCGACGAGGCGCAGGCGATCACCTTGAGACCCATCAGCTTGCCGAGTTCGCAGGCGGCAAGCCCGGTGCCGCCGGCGGCGCCGAGCACGGCCAGCGTCTCGCCCGGCTTCGGGCTGGCGCGATCTTCCAGTGCGTGCAGCGCGGTGCCGTAGATAATGATGATGCCCGCGGCGCGGTCGTAGTCGAGGTTGTCCGGAATCTTGACGATCGAGGCGGCCGGCAGCGCGATCTTCTCGCGCGCGCCGTTATGGCCGCACGACGCCACCACGCGGTCGCCGACCTTGAGATCGGTGACGCCGTCGCCGATGCTCTCGATCACGCCCGCGACTTCCGCGCCCGGCGAGAACGGAAACGGCGGCTTGATCTGGTACTTGCCCTGAATCATCAGGATGTCGAAGAAATTCAGCGCCGCCGCCTTGATTGCGATCACCGCTTCGCCGGGGCCGGCGACCGGATCGGGCACGTCGGCGAGAACGAGATCGTCGGGACCGCAATATTGCTGGCAGAGAATGGCTTTCATCGGCTCACCTGACCTTCTGGCTCGAGACAGTTGTGAACTTCTTGCCGGATTTGCGCAGTGGGGACAATCGGTTTCGGGCCTGCGGCGCGCGCGCGCGGCGGTCGTTATGGCAGGATTTGCAGGCGCTTATTCCGTGATGCGGAGCGCGCCACGGCGAGGCGCTTGCAGGTTCCGATGGTCCCGCCCGACGCCTTTCCAGAATCGACCATCCCGGCTATTCCGGGTCGCGTGATTAGGCGAATCGCGCAAGCCATTTTGCAGTCACAATAATGAGGGACCAGACTTGCCCATGAGCGCGAGGCGAATGCTGATTGCCGCAGTTGCGGGGGCGATGGTGTGGGGCGCGGGCAGCGCCGCGCTGGCGAAGCCCGAGTCGAAGGGCGCGGCCGCCAAGCCGGCGTCGACCGGGAGCGTCGGCGCCGAGCCGACCCTGATCGGCCAGTTCGGCATTTGGGGCGCCTATATGGCGGCGCCGAACGGCAAGAAGGTCTGCTTCGTTCTCGCCAAGCCGTCCTCGTCCAAGACCACGCCGGCAAACCGGCCGCGCGATCCGGCCTACGCCTTCATCTCGACCCGTCCTGCCGAGAAGGTGGTCAACGAAGTCTCGGTGATGATCGGCTACCCGCTGAAGCCCGGCTCGGAATCCACCATGGAGGTCGGCGGCGCGACCTTCGCGATGTATACTCAGGGCGACGGCATCTGGATCAAGAACGCAGCCGAGGAAGAGCGGCTGGTCGAAGCGCTGCGCAAGGCTCCGGAGGTGACCGTCAAGGGCGTCTCCGCCAAGGGAACCGCCACCGCCGACACGTTTTCGCTGAAAGGCCTGGCGCAGGCGCTCGACAAGGTGGCGCAGAACTGCGGCGGCTGAGGTCGAGCCATCTGATTCGGCCGGCGCCAGCCGCGATTCGCGGCTTTGCAGAACCGTCGGAAACGCTTATCTGAGACGAGCTTTCGAGCCGCGGACGTCCGCGCTCGTCCCTCACGATGAGGAGTCCGCCGTGGCGGACGCCTCGAACCGTGAGGCCGAAGACCCTCCTCATCCTTCGAGACGCGGCCGCCGGCCGTTGCTCGGGAGGAGGATGTTCTGCTTGCTGCGGGCATTCGGCCCGCCTGAAACCGGTATGTCATGACCCTTGCCGCTGCTGCTCAGCTCGAGAAAACACCGCTGGAAACCTATGTTCCGCCGGCCAAGCCGTCGCTGATCGGGCTGTCGCGCGCCGAACTGGCCGAGAGACTGGGCCACATCGGCGTCGCGCCGGCGCAGCGCAAGATGCGCGCGCAGCAGCTGTGGAACTGGATGTATCTCCGCGGCGCCCGGGATTTTTCCGAAATGACCAACGTCTCCAAGGAGATGCGGGCGCAGCTCGGGGAGCATTTCACGGTCGACCGGCCCGAAGTGGTGGCCGAGCAGATTTCCAATGACGGAACCCGCAAATGGCTGCTGCGGCTGCCGAGCGGCGACGACGTGCAGAAGGCGCACGAGGTCGAGTGCGTCTACATTCCCGAGACCGACCGCGGCACGCTATGCGTGTCCAGCCAGGTCGGCTGCACGCTGAACTGCTCGTTCTGCCACACCGGCACCCAGCGGCTGGTGCGTAACCTCACCGCCGGCGAGATCATCGGCCAGGTGATGGTGGCGCGCGATCGTCTCAATGATTGGGTCGACCGCGAGACCCCGAACGGCAACCGCCTCGTCACCAACATCGTGATGATGGGGATGGGCGAGCCGCTGTACAATTTCGAGGCGGTGCGCGACGCGCTGCTGATCGTGACCGACAACGAGGGCATCGGCATTTCGCGTCGGCGGGTGACGCTGTCGACCTCCGGCGTGGTGCCGAACATCATCCGCACCGGCGAGGAGATCGGTGTGATGCTGGCGATCTCGCTGCACGCGGTGCGCGACGAATTGCGCGACGAACTGGTGCCGCTCAACCGCAAATATCCGCTCAAGGAGCTGCTGCAGGCCTGCCGCGACTATCCCGGCGCCTCCAACGCTCGCCGCATCACCTTCGAATATGTGATGCTGAAGGGCGTGAACGACTCGCTCGACGATGCGCGGCGGCTGGTGCAACTGCTGAAGGGCATCCCGGCCAAGATCAATTTGATCCCGTTCAATCCGTGGCCGGGCTCGGCCTACGAATGCTCGGACTGGGACCAGATCGAGAAATTCTCCGAATACATCTTCAACGCCGGCTATTCGTCGCCGGTGCGAACGCCGCGCGGCCGCGATATTCTGGCCGCCTGCGGCCAGTTGAAATCGGAAACCGAGAAGCTGTCGGTGCGCGAGCGCGACGCGTTGCGCGCGATGGCGATGACGGATTGACCGGATGATGCCGGCGCACGAGATCAAGGGCGCGCTCACATTCCTGCGTGAGGCGGAGCGTCTGAAGAGCGTGCTGCGCAGCGGCCACACCTCCACCGGGCGACCGGAGAGCACCGCTGAGCACACCTGGCGGCTGTGCCTGATGGCGATGCTGTTCGCCGATGCGTTCGGCGACATCGACGTGGCGCGGCTGCTGAAGATCTGCATCGTCCATGATCTGGGCGAGGCGTTGCACGGCGATGTTCCGGCGGTGGCGCAATCGGACGGCACCGACAAGGCGGCGCAGGAGCGGGCCGATCTCGAAGCCCTGACGCAGCCGCTCGACGCCAGGCGGCGCGCGGAAATCCTGGCGCTGTGGCAGGACTACGATTCCGGCGGCTCGCTCGAGGCGCGGCTGGCCAAGGGGCTCGACAAGCTGGAGACCATTCTGCAGCACAATCAGGGCCTGAACCCGGCCGATTTCGACTACGCCTTCAACCTTGGCTACGGCGTCAAACAGACCGGGGTTGATCCGTTGCTGGCGACGATCCGGACTGAACTCGAAGGCGAGACCCGAGCCCGGATGGCGCAGCAGCCATCGTCGCAGGCCGACATCTGATGGCGCTGATCGGCCGGCTGTTCGCCATTGCTTTCGGCTTCCTGTTCGCCAGCCTCGCGGCGGGGCTGGTGATCGTCGGCACGATGCTGTTTCCCGAGCTGAGCGATATCGCCGGCGCGCCGATCGATCCGGATGCGCTCAACATCGTGCTCGGCTTCGGCTTCATCTTCGTATCGGGCTTCGCGCTGTTGCCGGCGCTGATCGTCGTGCTGGTGACTGAAGCCTTCGCGATTCGCAGTGCTCTGGTCTATGCGATCGGCGGCGCTGCGGTCGGGGTCGCCTGCTATCTCGGCCTGGTGCCGTTCGATCCGGCGACGCTGCAGTTCGACGGGATCGTCCGGCGGCATCTCGAGATCATGACCGGCGCCGGCATCATCGGCGGGCTGGTGTATTGGCTGATCGCCGGACGCAACGCCGGCCTCTGGCGCGATCCGCCGCGGCGTTCACTGCCGCATCCCGGCGTTCCGCCGGCGCCGCAGCCGCCTTCGCCGCCTTCGCAAATTCCGCCGTCGCCCTGAGGCGCCGGGCCGCAGCCGGAGCTCCGGCCGCTCGCGGCGGCCCGCCTTTTCATCCCCCGCCGCCTCGGATAAACCCCGCCCATGAACCGTACGGGACTTATCATCGCGCTCGGGCTGTTCGCCGCAGTCGGATTGCTGTTCGGGCTCTATCCCGAGCTCGACCTGTGGCTCGCCGGGCTGTTCTTCGACCCTGCCACCCGCAGCTTCCCGCTGAAGGCGGTGCCTTTTGCCAATTTCGCCCGCGACGCGGCGATGTGGATCGCTTGGGCGTTCGTCGCGCCGTCGATCATCGCGCTGCTGGTGAAGCTGGCGCGGCCGGACAAGCCGCTGATGGTTCGCGGCCGCACCATGATGTTTCTGGTGGTGACCATGACGCTCGCCGCCGGCATCCTCACCAATCTTACTTTCAAGAGCCATTGGGGCCGGCCGCGGCCGATCTTCGTCACCGAATTCGCCGGCGCCAACCAATTCATGCCGTGGTGGGACCCGCGCGGCGCCTGCCCGAAGAACTGCTCGTTCTTCTCCGGCGAGGCCGCCACCGCCTATTGGACCTTCGCGCCGGCGGCGCTGGCGCCGGCGCCGTGGCGGCCGCTGGCCTATGCCGCCGCCTTCACCTTCGGCACCGCGACTGGCGTGCTGCGGATGGCGTTCGGCGGCCATTTCTTCACCGACGTGGCGATCGCCGGCCTGGTGACGTTTCTGGCGATCTGGCTGATGCACGGCTACATCTATCGCTGGCGCAAGACCCGGCTCACCGATGAGCGGATCGACGCGGCGCTGACCCGCTTCGCCTGGCCGCTGTACCGTCGGCGCTCGAAATGGCGCGGCCGCGACGTCGGCGAAGCGCCGGCCACGTGAGCGAATTCATGGCGTTCGGCGTCATTATGCGCGTGCCCGTGGCCGCGAAGTTTGATATTCGCGCAGCCAAACCCTTAAGCCGATTGGAATTTCGATGACGACGATCTTGAAAAGCCTGCCCAAAGGAGAAAACGTCGGCATCGCTTTCTCGGGCGGGCTCGATACCAGCGCGGCGCTGTTGTGGATGAAGCAGAAAGGCGCCCGCGTGTTCGCCTATACGGCGAATCTCGGGCAGCCCGACGAGGCCGACTACGACGAAATTCCGCGCAAGGCCATGGAGTTCGGCGCCGAGAAGGCCCGCCTGGTCGATTGCCGCTCCCAGCTCGTGCACGAAGGCATCGCGGCGATCCAGTCAGGCGCCTTTCATGTCTCGACCGGCGGCATTGCCTATTTCAACACCACCCCGCTCGGCCGCGCCGTCACCGGCACCATGCTGGTGTCGGCGATGAAAGAAGACGGCGTCAACATCTGGGGCGACGGCTCGACCTATAAGGGCAACGATATCGAGCGGTTCTATCGCTACGGCCTGCTGACCAATCCGGAGTTGCGGATCTACAAGCCGTGGCTCGATCAGCAGTTCATCGACGAGCTCGGCGGCCGCGCCGAAATGTCGGCGTTCATGACCGCCCATGGCTTCGCCTACAAGATGAGCGCCGAAAAGGCTTACTCCACCGACAGCAATCTGTTGGGTGCGACCCACGAGGCCAAGGACCTCGAACACCTCGACAGCGGTATCAAGATCGTCAACCCGATCATGGGCGTGCCGTTCTGGCGCGACGACTGCGCCGTCAAGGCCGAGACCGTCACGGTAAGGTTTGAGGAAGGCCAGCCGGTCGCGCTCAACGGCCAGAGCTTTGCCGATCCCGTCGCGCTGTTCCTCGAGGCGAATGCGATCGGCGGCCGTCATGGCCTCGGCATGAGCGACCAGATCGAGAACCGCATCATCGAGGCCAAGAGCCGCGGCATCTATGAGGCGCCGGGCATGGCGCTGCTGCACGTCGCCTATGAGCGGCTCGTCACCGGCATCCACAATGAAGACACCATCGAGCAATACCGGATCAGCGGGATGCGGCTCGGCCGGCTGTTGTATCAGGGCCGCTGGTTCGATTCGCAGGCCCTGATGCTGCGCGAGACCGCGCAGCGCTGGGTAGCGCGTGCCATCACCGGCGAGGTGACGCTGGAGCTGCGCCGCGGCAACGACTACTCGATCATGAATACCGAAAGCCCCAATCTGACCTATGCGCCGGAGCGGCTCAGCATGGAGAAGGTCGAGGACGCGCCGTTCACCCCGGGCGACCGGATCGGCCAGCTGACGATGCGTAACCTCGACATCGCCGATACGCGCGCCAAGCTGGATATCTTCGCCAAAGCCGGCTTGCTGTCGGCCGGCGAGGGCTCGCATATCCCCAAGCTCGAGAACGACAAGGGCTGAGGCGGCCGATTCGCTTCAACGTCATTCCGGGGCGCACGCAGCAAAGCTGCGGGCGAACCCGGAATCCCGAGATTCAGGGTTCCCCGCGGTTCGACGCAGACCAGCTCGGGATTCCGGGTTCGCGCTGCGCGCGCCCCGGAATGACGGTGGTGAACGACGTCATCGAACTGTCGTTTGTCGTCCATACCGTCCGCGTCCGATCCGGAGCGTTCTCATGATGCGTCTCGCCGCCACCCTTGTTGCCGTGCTGGTGTTGAATTCGGCCGCCTCGGCGCAGACGATCTACCCGATCGATCGCGCCGAGATTCTCGCCGGCGCAAGATTCGACCTCAAGGTCGAGTTCGCGGGCGAAGTCACTGCGGACAAGGCGACGCTCACGGTCGACGGCGCGGACGCAGCCGCCGTCTTCGGGAAGATGCCGGAGCTGATCGCGCGCGAGGACGGCCGCCCGCAATCGGCGCTGCTGCTGCGCGACGTGGTGCTGAGCAAGCCCGGCCGCTACACGATCGAAGCCGGCGACGGTACCGATCGCCGCAACGTGAGCTGGACGGTGTACGACACCGGGCCGCGGCGGGCGAAGAACGTCATCCTGTTCATCGGCGACGGCCTGTCGCCGGCGCATCGCGTCGCCGCGCGGCTGTTGTCGAAGGGCATCGTCGAGGGCCGCGCCGGCGGCAAGCTCGCGATCGACGACATGCCGCAGATGGCGCTGGTGTCGACCGCCGGCAGCGATTCGATCATCACCGATTCTGCCAATGCCGCCAGCGCCTATGCCACCGGCCACAAGGCCGCCGTCAATGCGATGGGCGTCTATGCCGACCGTACCGCGAGCCCGCTCGACGACCCCAAGGTCGAGACGCTGGCCTCGCTGGCGAAGCGGCGGCTCGGGCTGTCGATCGGCATCGTCACCAATACCGAGATCGAGGATGCAACGCCTGCGGCGGTGATCGCCCATACCCGCCGCCGCACCGCCTATGACGACATCGTCGCGCAGTTCTTCGCGGCGCAGCCCGAGGTGCTGATGGGCGGCGGCGCCGCGTATTTCCTGCCGAAGAGCGGGCAGGGCAAGCGCAAGGACGATCTCGACTACCTGTCGAAATTCCGCGACGCCGGCTACAGCGTCGCCACCAACGCCACAGAACTCGCGGCGGCCGGCAAGGCTGGTCCCGACAAGGCTGGTCCCGGCAAGCTGCTCGGCCTGTTTGCGTCCGGCAACATGGACGGCGTGCTCGACCGCCGCTTCCTCAAAGGCGGTGGGGTCGCGAAGAATCCGGACCAGCCGGATCTGACCGAACAGGTCGCGGTCGCGCTCGACATCTTGTCGAAGAACGAGGCCGGCTTCTTCCTGATGGTCGAATCCGGGATGATCGACAAATACGCCCACGCGCTCGACATGGAGCGCGCGGTCTACGACACCATCATGCTCGACAATGCGGTGCGGCAGACCCGTGACTGGGCCCGGGCACGCGGCGACGACACCCTGATCCTGGTGGTCGCCGATCACAACCATCCCAACGCGCTGGTCGGGACCGTGCGCGACGACCTCGCCGAGGGCGAGGATGCGCCGCTGCGCGAGCGGATCGGCGTGTATCAGAGCGCCGGGTTTCCGAACTACCCGGCGCCCGACAAGGACGGCTATCCGGACCGCGTCGACGTCAGCCGCAGGCTCGCGATCTTTTCCGCCAGCCTGCCCGATCACTACGAGACGCTGCGGCCGAAGCTCGACGGCCCGAACCAGCCGACCGAAGCCGGCGACAAGCCCGGCACCTTCAAGGCCAACGAGAAATACAAGGGCGTGCCCGGCGCGGTGCTGCGGCTCGGCAATCTGCCGGCGATGATGAATGCCAGCGTGCATTCCGGCGAGGACGTGATCCTGACCGCGGCGGGGCCTGGCAGCGACCGGGTCCGCGGTTCGATGGAAAACACCGATGTGTTCCGGGTGATGGCGGAGGCGCTGGGGCTCGCAGCGGCTTCGGCGAAATAGCGGCGGCGTCACCGCCCGCCGCACCATCCCTCGCGACGCCCGCTGCCGTAAGCCCGGGCGTGACCGGCTTCGATCAGCGCGGCGGAGACATTGGGGGTGCGTTTGGTCGCGACGTCGGCGACGACGCGGCCCTGATACTTGTCGGGGCCGATATTGTAGATCGCCACGCCGCCTTGCGCGAGAAGGCCGCGCAGCGCGCCGGTCGCGGCTTCGGCGAGCTTCAGTTCCTGCGCGCATTGCGCCTTCAGCTCCGGCGCGTCGATGCCACGCAGCCGGACCCGCGTTGCGAGGTCGAGTCCCGGCCACAGATGCACCCGCGCCTCGAACGTGTCGCCGTCGATCGCGTACAGCACGTCGACGGGGTGTCGGACGCCGGGATCGCCGGCCCGCCGCCACACCGTCTCGCTGTCGTTGCTGATCGTCTCCGAGGCCGGCGGCTTGGACCACGGCCACTGCACCCAGTGTCGCGACGGCAGCATCGTGCCCGCGGCGACGCCCAGCACGAACACCCATGGCCAGACCGACGACAACCGACTGCGCCATGGCAATCGCGCGATCCGTACCGGGTTCGTTCTCGATCGTGGGGACATATTCCTACGATAACCCGAGTCGGATCAGGCTGCAAGGCGTGATCGCAGTCCTCGGTTGCGTCTGTGTCGGGATGGACCTCCGCCGGGGTGGCGCCGCAGCCGAAAGCGAGAATCTGATTCGCCGAAGACGGATCGGACCCTAGAAGTCCGACGCGATGCCTTTGACTTCCCAGTCGCCGTAGCGGGTCGGCTCGGGGCCCTTCGGACCCTGATACTCCTTGGCGTGCGCGGCGGCGTGCTTGGCGGCTTCGGCGCGCCGCGCTTCGGCTTCGGCGAGCGCGCGCTTCGCGGCGTCGGGCAGTTCCTTGCGCGGCGTTTTGGTCGGCACAGCGGCCTCGATCTGCGGATCGGATTTCGTCATCGGCTCGGCCTTTCGTCGTCGCGCGATTTCAGTCGTTGGTCGATGGCATCACAACGCGGCAGCGGCACGGCGATTCTTAGAATTGGCATATTCGCCTGCCATCCAGCGCCGACCGCGTGCCACATCGCGCACGGCATTTTCCCTCCAAATGTGATACCCTCATTCCATGCCCGCACCAAGATTCGCACAGCCATCCGAGACGCCAGGGTTAGCCGCGCGCCGGATCGCCGCCGACATCCTGGACGGCGTTTTGCAAAAGCGCCGGACGCTCGACGAGCAGCTCGAAGGTCCAGCCGCGCATCCCGGACTGAAGACGCTTCCCGATCGCGATCGCGCGCTGATGCGCCGGCTGGTGGCGACGATTCTGCGCCGGCTCGGGACGCTCGAACACCTGCTGGCGCGGATGCTCGATCGCGGCGTCCCGACCGATGCGCCGCGCGCCAAGAGCGCGCTGTTGATCGGCGCCGCGCAGATTCTCTGGATGGACGTGCCGGATCACGCCGCGGTCGATCTATCGGTGCGGTTGGTGCAATCCGACCGTCGCGCGGCGAAATATGCCGGCCTCGTCAACGCGGTGCTGCGACGCTGCGCGCGTGAGGGCCAGCCGTTGATCGAGGAGGTCGCCGGCCAGGCGCTCGACGTCCCGGAATGGCTGATGGCGCGCTGGCGCGCGCATTACGGGGAGGACGCCGCGAAGGCGATCGCGGTTGCGATCAGCCACGAGCCGTCGCTCGACATCACGGTCAAATCCGATCCGCAGCATTGGGCGGGGCGGCTGTACGGCGAATTGCTGCCGACCGGCACGGTGCGCACGCTGTTGCAGGGCTCGGTGAAGATGCTGCCGGGTTTCGAGGACGGCGAATGGTGGGTGCAGGACGCCGCTGCGGCGCTGCCGGCGCGGCTGTTCGGCGATCTCGCCGGCAAGTCGGTGGCCGATCTCTGCGCCGCGCCGGGCGGCAAGACCGCGCAATTGGCGCAGGCCGGCGCGCGGGTCAGTGCGATCGACCGCTCGCCGGCGCGGGTGGCGCGGCTGCGCGAGAATCTGGCGCGGCTGTCGCTCGAGGCGGAGACCGGCGTCGCCGACGCCACCGAGTGGCGCAGCGATGCGCCCGGAAGTTTCGACGGCGTTCTGGTCGACGCGCCCTGCGCTTCGACCGGCACGATCCGGCGCCATCCCGACGTCGCCTGGCTGAAGCAGGAGAGTGACATCGGCGCACTGTCGGCGGTGCAAAGCCGGCTGCTGGAGAAGGCTGCGGCGCTGCTGAAGCCCGGCGGCACCCTGGTTTATTGCACCTGTTCGCTGGAGCCGGAGGAGGGCGAGCAGGCGATTGCGAAATTGCTCGCCGCCGAGCCACAGATGCGCCGCGTCCCGGTCGAGCCGGCCGAAGTCGCCGGCCTTGCCGAAATCGTGACCCCGCAGGGCGATCTGCGGACGCTGCCGTCGCATCTGCCCCATGCCGATCCAAGGCTCGCGGGGTTCGATGGATTCTACGCCGCGCGTCTGACGAAGTCCCTGTAATCGCTCTGAATTGCCGTTGTGTCGCGCGCAGGCGCGTCGCCCGGAAAGGCGCTCGTCCACACCCCGCCCAACGGCAGGGTGTGTGCTGGCGATTTCCGGATTAAAAGGATTTGAAACGAACTTTCATTAATCCGAGGTTGCTTTGGTTCATCACATCCTTTCGCCTCCGCAGCGCAGATGCCCGCAGAGCTGGTTCAGACCAAGCTGCGTTGGACCGCAAAGGTCGCCGACGTTTTGCCGAATCTGAAATCTGCCGTCCGCAAGGCGCAGAAAGTCGATGCGTTCCATGAACCCGGGGCATTAGCGCGCGTGTCATCCGCTCAACGCAAACGGATCTCGAGCCTGATCGTGGGCCGCTTCGCGCGGAACATGGCGGCGCGTGTATCCGGCGGTTCGGCGGCGCTGACCCGGCTATGGCCCGGCCGCACCGACCGGCTGATCATCGCCCCGCACGATCTGCGGACCGCCGACGCGACCCGCGCTGCGGAAATCTACGCCGGACGTTTCGTGTTCGCCGGCAAGATCGTGACCTGCCACGGCCGCTCGATCTTCGATCTCGAACCGCCGTCGGACGATTGGGAAGCCGCGCTGTTCGGCTTCGGCTGGCTGCGCCATCTGCGCGCCGCCGACACCGCGATCACCCGCGCCAACGCCCGCTCGCTGGTCGACGACTGGCTCTCCAATATGGGGCGCAACCGCACGGTGGGGCGGCGCCCGGATGTGCTGGCGCGGCGGGTGATCTCGCTGTTGTCGCAGGCCCCCCTGGTGCTCGGCGACACCGACGGAAAATTCTATCGCCGTTATCTGCGCGGCCTGACCCGCGAGATTCGCGCGCTGCGCTATGCGCTGCTCGACGTGCCGGATGGCGTGCCGCGGCTGCAGGTGATGATCGCGCTGTGCTATGCGGCGCTCTGCCTCGCCAATCAGGCGCGCAACATCCGCGGCGCGACCAAGCGGCTGTCGGAGGAATTGCAGAGCCAGGTGCTGCCCGATGGCGGGCATGTGTCGCGCAATCCCGGCGCGCTGATCGAATTGCTGATCGATCTGCTGCCGCTGCGGCAGACTTTCGCCGCCCGCAACATCGCCCCGCCGCCGGCGCTGCTCAATGCCATCGACCGGATGATGCCGATGCTGCGGTTCTTCCGCCATGGCGACGGCAGCATCGCTTTGTTCAACGGCATGAGCGGCACGCCGTCGGATCTGCTGGCGACGCTGCTCGCCTATGACGACAGCCACGGCACGCCGATGCCGAGTATGCCGCATTCCGGCTACCAGCGGATCGACGCCGGATCCACGCTGGTGATCGTCGACGCCGGCCTGCCGCCGCCGCCGAATGTCAGCCAGGACGCCCATGCCGGCTGCCTGTCGTTCGAATTGTCATCCGGACAGTGCCGGATCGTGACCAATTGCGGAATGCCCGGCACCAATCGCGAGAGCTGGCGGGCTTTCGCGCGCAGCACCGTGGCGCATTCCACGGTCGCCTGCCACGACACCTCGTCCTGCCAGTTCATCGAGCGCTCGGCGATGAAGCGGCTGCTGCAGGGCGCGCCGATCGTCAGCGGCCCGACGCTGATCGACAACCGCCGCGAGGCGGTTGCGGGCGGCGTGCTGCTGACCATGTCGCATGATGGCTACCGCGGAAAACTGGGCGTCCTGCATCAGCGGGTCATTATGGTGAAGCATGACGGCAGCCGGGTCGACGGCGAGGATACGGTGTCGCCTGCGCAGGGCGGGCGCCACCGCGCGGCGCAGGCCGACTATGCGGTGCGGTTTCATTTGCATCCGTCGATCAAGGCGACCCGGCTCGTCGACGCCCACGGGGTGATGCTGGTGCTGCCCAACCGCGAGGTCTGGACGTTCGAGGCACTGGACGACAAGGTCGATCTCGAAGACAGCGTGTTCCTCGCCGGCAATGAGGGCCCGCGGCGCACGACCCAGATCGTGATCCGTCAGAATTCGATCGAGGCGCCGAACATCCGCTGGAGCTTCATCCGCTCCAACGCCTCGCCGCAGGCGACCAATGCGCGCCGCAATGCCCGCCGCGAGCCGGAATTGCCGCTGTAACGCCTGTTCGGGCGGGCGGGACCCGACCCCGCCGATTGGCCGGTTTCATCGTGCGGAAAACCATGCTAGGCGGGCGTTCTTCCACCACAGGACGTCCCCAATGACCCATCATCCGCGCCGCGTGACCCGCGCTCTGTTGTCCGTTTCCGATAAGTCCGGGCTGATCGACTTTGCCCGCGCGCTGTCCGGCCACGGCGTCGAACTGGTCTCGACCGGCGGCACCGCCAAGGCGATCGCGGCGGCGGGGCTTGCGGTCAAGGACGTCTCCGAGCTGACCGGCTTTCCCGAGATGATGGACGGCCGGGTCAAGACGCTGCATCCGAAGGTGCATGGCGGCCTGCTGGCGATTCGCGGCAATGCCGAGCACAAGCAGGCGATGGCCGCGCACGGCATCGCGCAGATCGATCTGCTGGTGGTCAATCTCTATCCATTCGAGGCGACCGTCGACAAAGGCGCGTCCTACGAGGATTGCATCGAGAACATCGATATCGGCGGTCCGGCGATGATCCGCGCGGCGGCGAAAAATCACGACGACGTCGCGGTGGTGGTCGAGGCGTCCGATTATTCTGCGGTGCTCGACGAACTCGCCGCCAATGCCGGCGCGACCTCGCTCGATCTGCGCAAGCGCCTCGCCGCCAAGGCCTATGCCCGCACCGCGGCCTATGACGCCGCGATCTCGAACTGGTTCGCGCTGCAGCTCGAGACCGACGCGCCGGATTTCCGCGCGATCGGTGGCCGGCTGATCCAGAGCCTGCGCTACGGCGAGAATCCGCACCAGAGCGCGGCGTTCTATGCGACGCCGGAGAAGCGCCCGGGCGTCGCCACCGCGCGCCAGGTGCAGGGCAAGGAGCTGTCCTACAACAACATCAACGACACCGATGCCGCCTATGAATGCGTCGGCGAATTCGACGCCGGGCGCACCGCGGCCTGCGTCATCGTCAAGCACGCCAATCCGTGCGGCGTCGCCGAAGGGGCGAGCCTGTTTGAGGCCTATCGCAAGGCGCTGGCCTGCGATTCGACCTCCGCCTTCGGCGGCATCGTCGCGCTCAACCGCACGCTCGATGCCGAAGCGGCGCGCGCTATTACCGAGATCTTCACCGAAGTGATCATCGCGCCGGACGCCAGCGAAGAGGCGATTGCGATCGTCGCTGCGAAGAAGAATTTGCGGCTGCTGCTGGCGGGCGCGCTGCCCGATCCGCGCGCCATCGGCCTCACCTACAAGACCGTCGCCGGCGGCCTCTTGGTGCAGTCGCGCGACAACGCCGTGGTCGACGACATGGCGCTGAAGGTCGTTACCAAGCGGCAGCCGACCGAGGCGGAGCTGCGCGATCTGAAATTTGCCTTCCGCGTCGGCAAGCACGTCAAGTCGAACACCATCATCTACGCCAAGGACCTCGCCACCGTCGGCATCGGCGCCGGCCAGATGAGCCGCGTCGATTCCGCCCGCATCGCCGCCCGCAAGGCGCAGGATGCCGCTACCGAGTTGAAGCTCGCCGCGCCGATGACCAAGGGCTCGGTGGTGGCCTCCGACGCGTTCTTCCCGTTCGCCGACGGGATGCTCGCCTGTATCGAGGCCGGCGCCACCGCGGTGATCCAGCCCGGCGGCTCGGTCCGCGACGACGAAGTGATCAAGGCCGCGGACGATGCCGGCATCGCGATGGTGTTCACCGGCACCCGGCATTTCCGGCACTAGAGCTTTTCCGGTTCTGATTGAATCAGAACCGAAGCTCTAACTTTTTGTTCTGACGCGTTTTCTTCACGCGAACCGGGATCAACTTCGCTCGAAAACGCTCTAACAACAAAGCCGCAGCGGGACAGCGCATGATCGCCATCCCGCTGCCGGCTGGTTTCAGGCCGCGGCACCCTTGTGCTGCAGCCGCGCCGGCTGCCTAGCGGCGCGCCGGCCTTCCACGGCGGCGGCGAGATCATGCAGCACGCTTTCGGTCGTCGCCCAGTCGATGCAGCCGTCGGTGATGCTCTGGCCGTAAGTCAGCGGCTTGCCCGGCACCACCTCCTGCCGGCCGGCAACGAGGTTGCTCTCGATCATCATGCCGATGATGCGGGCATCGCCCGCCGCCACCTGACGCGCGACATCGGCCGCGACTTTCGGTTGGTTCTCCGGCTGCTTGCTGCTGTTGGCGTGGCTGGCATCGATCATCAAACGCGGCGCGATGCCGACCTTGGCGAGCACCGCGGCGGCCGCTTCGACGCTTGCGGCGTCAAAGTTCGGCGCGACGCCGCCGCGCAGGATGACGTGGCAGTCGCTGTTACCGGTGGTGGCCGCGATGGCGTTGCGGCCACCCTTCGTCACCGCCATGAAATGATGCGGCTGCGTAGCCGACTTCACGGCCTCCGCCGCGATCCGGACGTTGCCGTCGGTGCCGTTCTTGAAGCCGATCGGGCACGACAGGCCCGACGCCAGTTCGCGGTGAATCTGGCTCTCGGTGGTGCGGGCGCCGATCGCGCCCCAGGCGACGAGATCCGCAATGTATTGCGGCGTGATCAGGTCGAGGAATTCGGTCGCGGTGGGCAGGCCGAGATTGGTCACGGTCGCAAGCACCTGCCGCGCGAGCCGCAGCCCCTTGTCGATCCGGAAGCTGCCGTCGAGGTCGGGGTCATTGATCAGCCCTTTCCAGCCCACGGTGGTGCGCGGCTTCTCGAAATACACCCGCATCACGATCACGAGCCGGTCGGCGAAGGTCTCGCGCAGCGCCGCCAGACGGCTGGCATAGTCCATGGCCGCGGCCGGATCGTGAATCGAACAGGGGCCGACCACCACGAGCAGCCGGTCGTCGGCGCCGGTGAGGATGTCATGAATGGCGCTGCGCGCCGCAGCAACGGTGCGCGTCGCGGCAAGCGTGCGCGGGATCTCGCGTATCACCTCGTCGGGCGTACTGAGTTCGGTGAGTTGCTTGAGGCGAAGGTCGTCGGTGGTGGTCAACACGGCAGTTAGCTCCTGATCAGGAGACCCGCCGGCTTCAACGAAAAAGCCGCCAGGTCTGGCGGCTGTTCGGATTTGATGCTGCAATCTTCAGATCGAGCGAAATCCTCCCGCCGCCAGCGAGCTGTTAAAATAGTAATACCAGAACGAGGCGGTCAGGTGGATCATGCTGGTCGTATAGACCAAGCCGGCGTGTTTGTCCACGCGGTGGTTCATCAGTCCTCCGAGCGGCGCACCTGCGTCAAAAGCGCCAGCCCCGCGGCGAAGAACAGCACCAGCACCGCCATGCCGGCTTTCTGGCTGGCGGTGATCGCGGTGATGCTGGCGATCAGCAGCGGACCGATGAACGACGTCACCTTGCCGGTCAGCGCGAACAGCCCGAAATATTGCGCGATGCGGTCGCGCGGTGCGATCCGGATCAGCAGGGTGCGCGACGCCGCCTGTAGCGGGCCGCCGGCGATGCCGATCAGGCAGCCGAGCAGCAGATAGGCGCGCTCCGCAGGCGCCGCGAACAGTGCGGCGCCGGGCTGCGGCGGCGTCACGTCCATGAAGAGAATGTGCGACGGATCGATCAGCAGGATGCCGATGATCGAGATCAGCAGCAGCACGATCGATCCGGCGATCACCCGCTTGGAGCCGAGCGCGTCGTCGAGTCGCCCGCCGATGAACGCGCCGAACGCCGCGGCGATCGCCAGGATCACGCCGAAGCTGCCGATCTGGATCGTGCCCCAGCCGAAGGTGCCGGTGGCGTAGATGCCGCCGAACGCGAACAGCGACACCAGCCCGTCGGTGTAGATCATGTTGGCGAGCAGGAAGGCGGCGAGCGAGCGCCGCCGCGGCAGGTCGCGCAGCGTCTCGCGCAATTCGTTCAGGCCCGTACCCACAGCGGCGCGCAACGAGCGCTTTGCGGGAAAATCCGGCGTCAGCAGAAACATCGGCAGCACGAACACGATGAACCACAGCCCGGTGAGCGGGCCGGTGATGCGGTCGCCCTGATGGCTCGCCGGGTCGAGCCCGAACAGCGGAGTGACGCCGAGCAGTGTCTTGCCGGTCTGCGGATTGGCGGCGAGGAAGCCGAGCACCAGAACGAGCGAGAGAATTCCGCCGATATAGCCGGTGGCCCAGCCGGTGCCGGACAGTTTTCCAATCTTCTCGGGCGGCACCAGATTCGGCATCATCGCATTGTTGAACACGGTGGCGAATTCGACTCCGATGGTCGCGATCGCATAGGCAATCAACAGCGGCAGGATCACGCCGGCATCGCCCGGCCTGCCGAACCACATCAGCGTCGATCCGATCACCAGCATCGCGCCGAACACGGCGATCCACGGCTTGCGTCGGCCGCTGGCATCGGCGACCGCGCCCAGCACCGGCGAAGCCAGCGCGATCACCATGCCGCTCGCCGCGGTGGCGAAACCCCACAGCGATTGTCCGGTGGCCGGATCGGGCGCCACATAGGTGGCGAAATAGGGTGCGAAAATAAAGGTAGTGATCAGCGTGAAATAAGGCTGCGCCGCCCAGTCGAAGAAGATCCAGCCGGTGACCGCCGCCCGCGACGGATAGGTTCTCGGCACACGGTCCCGCGAGAGGTGAGGGACGATCGATGACGCCATCTTGTCTTCCTTGGGGCGGCCGGCGTTTGGCGGGCCGCGCCGAAACCACTATAGGATTCTGACGTGCAGGACAGCAAAACACTTACACCGCCGGAACCGATGATGCGCACGATGACGATGCTTCATCGCAAGGCTGTGACAGCGCTGGTCGCGATCGTCGCGCTACTGGTGACACAACTTGTCGCGCCGGCGCAGGACATGCGCGGCGGCGGGGCGCGTGCGCCGAGCGCTATGCCGGCCGTCGTCGCCAGGCACGGCATGGTGGTGGCGCAGGAGCGGCTGTCCGCGGAAATCGGCGCGAAATTTCTCGCCCGCGGCGGCAACGCAATCGACGCTGCGGTCGCGACCGGCTTTGCGATGGCGGTGACCTATCCGCGTGCCGGCAATATCGGCGGCGGCGGCTTCATGGTGATCCACTCCGCCGCGAAGAACGAAGACGTCGCGATCGACTATCGCGAGACCGCCCCCGCGGCCGCGACACGCGAAATGTTTCTCACCGACGGCAAGCCGGACCCGTCGAAGTCTCGGGATTCCGCGCTCGGCATCGGCGTGCCCGGCAGCGTTGCGGGACTCGCACTGGCGCTCGACAAATACGGCTCCGGCAAATTCTCGCTCGCCGAGATCCTGCAGCCCGCGATCGAACTCGCGCGTGACGGCTTTGTCGTCGCCGACGACATCGCCGACACGCTGCCGGGCTGGCACAGCCGGCTGGCGCGCTGGCCGTCGACGCAGAAGATATTCGCCCGCGCCGACGGCTCGCCGTTGCGCGAGGGCGATCGCCTCGTCCAGCCCGATCTCGCCGCGACGCTGCAGGCGATCGCCGCGCGTGGTCCGGACGGTTTCTATCGTGGTGAGGTCGCCGACAGGCTGGTGCGCGGCATCAGGGATGCCGGCGGCATCATCAGCGGCGACGATCTCGCCAACTACCAGGCGATCGTCCGCACGCCGGTGCGAGGCACCTATCGCGGCTACGACATCGTGGCGATGCCGCAGCCGTCGTCGGGCGGCGTTGTGCTGATCGAGACGCTGAACATCCTCGAGGGCTTTCCTCTGCATGAAGTCGGGCAGGGGAGCGCGCCGTCGCTGCATCTGCTGGTGGAGGCGATGAAGCGCGCTTATGCCGACCGCGCGCGTTATCTCGGCGATCCGGCCTACGTCGACGCGCCATTGTCGACGCTGCTGTCGAAGAACTATGCAGCGCAGCTGCGCGCAAGCATCGATCCCGCCCGCGCGACGCCCGCCGTGCAGGCATTGCCGCAGCCGAAAGAAGGCGAAAACACCACGCATTATTCGGTCGCCGATGATCAAGGCAACGCCGTCAGCAACACCACGACGCTGAATTTCTCCTACGGCCTCGGCCTGGTCGCCGACGGCACCGGCGTTCTGCTCAACAACGAACTCGACGACTTCACCGCCGCGCCCGGCGCGTCAAACGCCTATGGTCTCGTCGGCTTCGGCGCCAATCTGCCGGCGCCCGGCAAGCGGCCGCTATCGTCGATGTCGCCGACCATCGTGCTGAAAGACGGCCGCCCGGTGCTGGTCACCGGCTCGCCCGGCGGCAGCCGGATCATCTCGGCGACGCTGCAGGTGATCGTCAACGTGCTCGACTATCGCATGAATGTCGCAGCCGCCGTGGCCGGGCCGCGGCTGCATCATCAATGGCTGCCGGACGAAGTCCGCGTCGAGCAGGGTTTCCCCGTTGCCACGCTCGACGCCCTGCGAGCCTTGGGCCATCGCATCGCCACGCCGCTCGGCCAGACCTCGGCGAACAGCATCATGATCGACGCGGGAGGCTTCCACGGCGCTCCGGACCCCCGCACCCGCGGCGCGACCGCGGCGGGGCATTGATCCTGGTGGGGTGTCGTTGCCGGGCCTGACCCGGCTCGACATTTTGAACGGCTTCGATCCGACCAGATCACGCGCTACAAGAGGACAAGCGTCGACTGGCGCGAGGAGGGGAGAAACCATGTCATCACTCAAAGGCAAGACGCTGTTCATCACCGGGGCGAGCCGCGGCATCGGGCTGGCGATCGCGCTGCGCGCTGCACGCGACGGCGCCAATGTCGCGATCGCGGCCAAGACCACCGAACCGCATCCGAAGCTGAAAGGCACGATCTACACCGCGGCCGACGAGATCCGCGCCGCCGGCGGGCAGGCGCTGCCGCTGGTCTGCGATATCCGCGACGAGGCGCAGGTGATCGACGCGATCGACAAGACGGTCGCGGAGTTCGGCGGCATCGACGTCTGCGTCAACAACGCCAGCGCGATCAGCCTGACCAATTCGCAGGCGACCGACATGAAGCGGTTCGACCTGATGATGGGCATCAATGCCCGCGGCACCTTCATGGTGTCGAAATATAGCATCCCGCATCTGAAGAAGGCGCAGAACCCGCACATCCTGATGCTGTCGCCGCCGCTCGACATGAAGCAAAAATGGTTCGCGGCCTCGACCGCCTACACCATGGCGAAGTTCAACATGAGCATGGTGGTGCTGGGTCTATCCGGCGAATTGAAACACGCCGGCGTCGCCGTCAACGCGCTGTGGCCGCGCACCACCATCGCCACCGCTGCGGTCGGCAATCTGCTCGGCGGTGACGCGATGATCCGCGCGAGCCGGACGCCCGAGATCATGGGCGACGCCGCCCATGCGATCCTGACCAAGTCGTCGCGCGATTTCACCGGCCAGTTCTGCATCGACGACAAGGTGCTGTTCGAGTCGGGCGTTACCGATTTCGAGCACTACCGGATCGACCCATCGGTGCAGTTGATGTCGGATTTTTTCGTCCCAGACGACGATGTCCCGCCGCCCGGCGTGAGTGTCGCGTCGCTGCCGGGGGCGAAGGGGTAGCGTTTCAGTTTGAATTGCGCTGCCTGCTCCAGGCATGGCGAACTCCCTCTCCCGCTTGCGGGAGAGGGCTGGGGTGAGGGCGACGCGGGCGATCACCTCTCGGTGTAGTTCAGGGGAGCGTTGGCAGGCGCAGTGCTTGGTGCTCCCCCACCCCGACCCTCCCCCGCAAGCGGGAGAGGGAGGAGGCGGTGCTCGGCGTATGCGATCATTGCTTGAGGCGAGACTGTCCGACTCAAGAGAGTCTATTACTTACGCTTTCCCGATCTCGTAAGGTCCGCCCTTCTCCAGCGCGCGCTGATAGGCCGGGCGGGCGTGGATGCGGGCGAGCCAGGCCAGCGCCTTCGGATAGTTCTGGTCGAGTCCGCCGCGCGACGCTGCGGCTTCGAGCGGGAAACTCATCTGGACGTCGGCGGCGGTGAAGGCGTCGCCCGCGAAGTAATCAGTTTTCGCAAGCTCGCTCTCCCAGAACGCCATGTGCTGCTTGAGTTGCGGATCGACGAAGCCGGTCAGCACGCCTCCCGCGATCAGCTTCACCAGCGGCCGCACCAGCGCAGGCGCCTGTTGCGGCATCATCGTGAACAGGAGCTTCAGGAGCAGCGGCGGCATCGCCGAGCCCTCGGCATAGTGCAGCCAGTAGGTGTAGCGCAGCCGTTCCGGGGTCTTCGGCGGCGGGATCAGCCGGCCCTCGCCATAGTGGTCGATGACATACTCGATGATCGCGCCCGACTCGGCGATGGTGTTGCCGTCGTCGGTGATCACCGGAGACTTGCCGAGCGGATGCACGGCGCGCAGTTCCTTGGGCGCCATCATGTCGGGCTGGCGCTGATAGCGCTTCAGCTCGTAAGGCACGCCGAGCTCCTCGAGGAGCCACAATACGCGCTGCGAACGTGAGTTGTTGAGATGGTGGACGGTGAGCATGCGAACCTCGTTGGGGGCGTCGGCAACGGCACTCATACCGCGAAATCAACCGATGCGGACCGCGAATCCGGTCCGTGCGGATCACCTCTCAGACCGGCCTGGCGTCGAGCTTGCTCCGCCAATGCGCGGCGCGGTCCTTGAGCTGGTTGTCGCGCAGATAGCGATCGGCATCCGGTTCGAACAGTTCGAGCGTCTCGATCGCGAAGGCGTCCGCGCCGTGAGCGGTCCACGCCTGCTGCAGGTCGCGGTTAGGGTGGTTGCCGAACCGCAGCGTGAACCAGATCCTGTTCTGCACACTGTCCGGATTGAGCGTCGGTCCGACCCACAGCGCGTCCGCCGCCGTGCAGCGGATCGCATAGATCGCGGCTTTCGGCTTGCGATCCTTGTAGGCTGTGATCGCCGCCTTGCGGTCGTCCTTGTTCATGACCGGTCCCTGATTGTGGGGTGGAATGCGCGGGAAATAGCAGGCATGCAAAGACTTGTCAATTTTACCCGGGTAAAATAGGTTGCTTGGCGATTCATCGGGACCAAACTCACCATGACAGCCTCACCCAACCCGCGCTTCGTCGTGTTTCACAGCGACCGCAAACTCGCCGAAGGCGATCTCCGCACCGTCGCAGCGGCGGTGAAACCTCTGTTCGATTGCGGCGAGCATGCCTTCCTGGTGTTCGACGCCGCGACGACTGCGCGGATCGAGTTCGACCTCCGCGGCTCTCTCGACGAGGTGCTGGCCCGGTTGCCTGCCGAACAGCCAAGCGGGGAGACGATGGTCGAGGAGACCGCCGAGCCGCGCTCGCGCGGCCCCGGCCGGCCCAAGCTCGGCGTGGTGGCGCGCGAGGTGACGCTGCTGCCTCGGCATTGGGAGTGGCTGGCGCAGCAGCGCGGCGGCGCATCGGTGGCGTTGCGCCGGCTGGTCGACGAGGCGCGCCGCGCGTCGGTGGACAAGGACCGCATTCGCGCCGCGCAGGACGCCGCCCACCGTTTCATGACGGTAACGGCCGGCGACCGGCCGGACTATGAGGAGGCGGCGCGCGCGCTGTTCGCCGGCGACGCCGAGAAGTTCACGCGCTGCACGGCGTCCTGGCCAGCCGACATTCGTGACCACGCGCGCCGTCTCGCGCAAGCGGCGCTGCCGTCGCCACCCGGTTGATTGCCCGCCGCCGAACCGCTAGGCTGCGATGGCATGATGCCAATCATATAAGGCGTGCCGCAGCGCCACGACCGGGAGAGACCATGACGAAGCCTGCCCCGCAGTTCCTGTTCGATTTCGGCAGCCCCAATGCGTTTCTCAGCCACAAGGCGATCCCGGCGATCGAGCAGCGCATCGGCGTGAAGTTCGAATATGTGCCGGTGCTGCTCGGCGGCATCTTCAAGGCGACCAACAACAAGTCGCCGGCCGAAACGCTGGCCGGCGTGAAGAACAAACGCGAATTCTACGCGCTGGAGACGGAACGCTTCCTCCGGCGTTTCAAGGTCGAGCCTTATGTGTGGAATCCGAACTTCCCGGTGAACACGCTGAATCTGATGCGGACCGCGGTCGCGGCGCAGCTCGAAGGCGTGTTCGAAACATATGTCGAGGCGGCGTTCCATCACATGTGGGTCGAGCCGAAGAAGATGGACGATCCAGAGGTCGCGGCGCAGGCGCTGTCGTCGTCGGGACTCGACGCCGCGAAGCTGTTCGCCCGTGCGCAGCAGCCGGAGGTGAAGGCGAAGCTGATCGCCAACACCGAAGACGCGGTCGCTCGCGGCGCGTTCGGCTCGCCGACGTTCTTCGTCGGCAAGGAGATTTTCTTCGGCAAGGAACAGCTCAGAGAGGTCGAGGAGATGTACGCTTAGCGGCGACTCCTGATGCTCATGGAGAGAGGCTTGTCGAAGCCGCCTCGCGCCATGAGTCCGCTGCCTCATCCGTCACGACGCACGGACAGCGCGCCTCACGGGATCAGGGTGCTCAGACCGTCGAGATGAAAGGGAAGCGAACGTGCAGCCACGCAACGCAACCGTCGCAGTAATCGGCGCCGGCGATTACATCGGCGCGGAGATCGCCAGGAAATTCGCCGCAGAAGGCTTCATTGTGTTCGCAGGCCGGCGCGACGGCGCCAAGCTCGAGCCATTGGTGAAGGAGATCGAGGCCGCGGGCGGTCGCATCGTCGCGCGCACGCTCGACGCCCGCAAGGAAGATGAAGTCGCTGCCTTCCTCAACGATGCCGACGCCCATGCGCCGCTGGAGGTGACGATCTTCAACGTCGGCGCCAACGTCAATTTCCCGATTCTGGAGACCACCGACCGGGTGTTTCGCAAGGTCTGGGAAATGGCGTGCTGGGCGGGCTTTCTCGCCGGCCGCGAATCGGCGCGGCTGATGCTGCCGCGCAAGCAAGGCAACATCTTCTTCACCGGCGCCACCGCCAGCCTGCGCGGCGGCTCCGGTTTTGCGGCCTTCGCCAGCGCCAAATTCGGGCTGCGCGCGGTGGCGCAGTCGATGGCGCGCGAACTGATGCCGAGCAACATCCATGTCGCGCATCTGATCATCGATTCCGGCGTCGACACCGCCTGGGTGCGGCAGCGCCGCGAGCAGCTCTGGGGAAAGGAGGCGCTGGATAATCCCGACCTCCTGATGCCGCCGGCCTCGGTCGCCGGAGCCTATTGGCAGCTCTATCAGCAGCCGAGAAGCGCCTGGACCTTCGAGATGGAGATCCGCCCGTTCGGCGAGAAATGGTAGCCGACACGCTCGCCACGGCGCGCTGGACGCGATAAAACTCCGCAAATTCAGGGGGGCTGTGCAATGCGGGTTCTCGTGGTCGGCGCCGGCGCGATCGGCGGCTATTTCGGCGGCCGGCTGCTGCAGGTCGGGCGTGACGTCACCTTCCTGGTGCGGCCGAGGCGCGCCGAAGAACTCGCGCGCGACGGGCTCGTGATCAAAAGCCCGCACGGCGACCTCACGATCCCGAATCCGCCGACCGTGCAGGCCGCCGGGCTGAAGCCGGATTTCGACCTCGTGCTGCTGAGCTGCAAGGCGTTCGACCTCGACGATGCGATCGCATCGCTCGCCGCCGGCGTCGGACCGCAGACCGCGGTGCTGCCGCTGCTCAACGGCCTGAGGCATCTCGATGTGCTCGACGCGACATTTGGTCGCGAGCAGGTGCTCGGCGGACAGTGCGTGATCGCGGCGATGCTGAATGCGCAGCGCCATGTCGTGCAGCTCGCGCCGATCAATGCGATCACTTTTGGCGAGCGCGACGGCAGCGTGTCCGAGCGGGTCGGTGCGATCGCGCGGACGCTCGGCGGCGCCGGTTTCGAGGTCAAGCCGACCGCCGAGATCATGCAGGAAATGTGGGAGAAGTGGGTGTTTCTCGCCGCGCTTGCCGGCTCCACCAGTCTGATGCGCGCGCCGGTCGGCGACATCCTGGCTGCGCCCGGCGGCGCCGATTTCATGCTCGGGGTGGTCGACGAAATCTCCGCGGTCGCTGCCGAAGCCGGCTATCCGCCGCGCGAGGCGTTCCTGGAGCGGACCCGCGGCATGCTGATGGCCGAAGGCTCCAAACTCACCGCCTCGATGTTTCGCGACATCCTGGCCGGGGCGAAGATCGAGGCCGATCACATCATCGGCGATCTGATCGCGCGCGGCGACGCCGCCAAGCGTCCGGTCGCGCGGCTCCGGGTGATCTACATCCACCTCAAGGCCTACGAGCGCCAACTCGGCTGAGGCTGTTCGGCCTCCGCTGAGTCGCTCCGCATCACCGCTGATTCGCCTCGTCATCCGTCGCACGAATCGATCGAGGATTCGGGGGCTGTCGCTCACATGCGGATGCGTCGCATCGACGGAGTTGTCCGCCCTGCATTACCGCCGGCGAGTGCGACTGAATCGCGACTGGATAATGCAGCCTCATCCTTTCGTCTAGCAACTTTCCCGATTGGTTTTGAAAATGCCTCGTACTCGTCCGAGGCCGTTCCGCTTGGACACTTTTGCTTCTTGCACATTCGACGCGTTTCAAAGACAACCGCCGCAACGGACCAGCTATGCCGCAAAATTATGCAATTTGATTTCGATCAAATGGCTATTTCGGATTCCGCGTTTGCTGCCGACAACCGCCCCGCCGAGAAAAGATTGATCAGATGAATCAAGCTCTCACACCGAAACGGATCACCTTCGGCGAAGGTGGTCTGACGATCGTGTTCACGCTGACCACGGTGCTGTGCGTCTACGCCTCGATCTTCGCGAAAGACGCCCCGTTTGCATTCCATGCCGCGCTCGGCGCCGCGTTCAGCGCCTGGGCGGTGTTCGCGATCATCACGCGCTACAGCCGCCGCACCGGCCAGCCGCCGCAGGAAATCAACGGCGTGCCGAACTACAATCTCGGCCCGATCAAATTCCTGTCGTTCATGGCGATGTTCTGGGGCATCGCCGGCTTCACGGTCGGCCTCTACATCGCGCTCGAGCTCGCCTATCCCGGGCTGAACGTCGCCCAATGGGTCAATTTCGGCCGGCTGCGACCGCTGCACACCTCCGCGGTGGTGTTCGCCTTCGGCGGCAACGTGCTGCTCGCGACCTCGTTCTACGTGGTACAGCGGACGACGCGGGCTCGGCTCGCGGGCGACCTCGCTCCGTGGTTCATCGCGATCGGCTACAACTTCTTCATCGTCATCGCCGGCACCGGATATCTGCTGGGCGTCACGCAGTCGAAGGAATACGCCGAGCCGGAATGGTACGCCGATTTGTGGCTGACCATCGTCTGGGTCACCTATCTGCTGGTGTTCGTCGCGACCCTGATGAAGCGCAAAGAGCCGCACATCTACGTGGCGAACTGGTTCTACCTCGCCTTCATCATCACCATCGCGGTGCTGCATCTCGGCAACAACCCGACCCTTCCGGTCAGCCTGCTCGGCTCGAAGTCCTATATCGCCTGGGCCGGCGTGCAGGACGCGATGTTCCAGTGGTGGTACGGCCACAACGCGGTCGGCTTCTTCCTCACCGCCGGCTTCCTCGCGATCATGTACTACTTCATCCCGAAGCGGGCGGAGCGGCCGGTCTATTCCTATCGGCTGTCGATCATCCATTTCTGGGCGCTGATCTTCCTGTATATATGGGCCGGCCCGCACCATCTGCACTACACGGCGCTGCCCGACTGGACGCAGACGCTCGGCATGACCTTCTCGATCATTCTGTGGATGCCCTCGTGGGGCGGCATGATCAACGGCCTGATGACGCTGTCGGGGGCCTGGGACAAGCTGCGCACCGACCCGGTGCTCCGCATGATGGTGGTGTCGGTCGCGTTCTACGGCATGTCGACCTTCGAAGGCCCGATGATGGCGATCAAGGCCGTCAACTCGCTCAGCCACTACACCGACTGGACCATCGGCCACGTTCACTCCGGTGCGCTCGGCTGGGTCGGCTTCGTCTCGTTCGGCGCGCTGTACTGCCTGGTGCCGTGGGTCTGGGGCCGCAAGGAGCTCTACAGCCTCCGCCTCGTCAATTGGCACTTCTGGATCGCGACGCTCGGCATCGTGCTCTACATCTCGGCGATGTGGGTGTCGGGTATCCTGCAGGGCCTGATGTGGCGCGCCTACACCTCGCTCGGCTTCCTCGAATACTCGTTCATCGAGACCGTCGAGGCGATGCATCCCTTCTACGCCATCCGCGCTGCCGGCGGAGGCCTGTTCCTGATCGGCGCGCTGATCATGGCCTACAATCTTTGGATGACGGTTCGCGTCGGCGAATCGTCTGAGGCCCAGCCGCGCGTCGCCCTGCAGGCCGCCGAGTAAGGAACCGACAGATGTCTTTTTGGAATCGTCACAAGATCTTCGAGACGAACTCACTCGTCCTGATCGTCGGCATCCTGCTGGTCATCTCGGTCGGCGGCCTGGTCGAAATCACGCCGCTGTTCTATCTGAAAAGCACCATCGAGAAGGTGGACGGGATTCGTCCCTATACGCCGCTCGAGCTGGCCGGACGCAACGTCTACATCCGCGAGGGATGCTACCTCTGTCACTCGCAGATGATCCGCCCGCTGCGCGACGAAACCGAGCGCTACGGTCACTACTCGCTCGCCGCCGAAAGCATGTACGACCATCCGTTCCAGTGGGGCTCCAAGCGCACCGGTCCGGATCTCGCGCGGGTCGGCGGCAAGTATTCGGACGATTGGCACGTCGCGCATCTGAAGAACCCGCGGTCGATCGTGCCGCAGTCGGTGATGCCGGGCTACGCCTTCCTCGCCGAGGCCAAGGTCGACGCCGAGAGCCTGCCGGATCACCTCCGCGCCAACAAGATGCTCGGCGTGCCCTACACCGACGAGGATATCTCCAAGGCGATCGTCGACGTGAAGGCTCAGATCGATCCTGACAGCCCCGCCGCCGCGGACCTGTCGAAGCGCTACCCGAAGGCCGTGGTCCGCAATTTCGACGCTCAGGACGGCGACCCGACCGAAATGGACGCGCTGGTCGCCTATCTGCAGCTGCTCGGCACGCTCGTCGACTTCAAACTGTACAACGAAAAAGCCAACCTGCGCTGAGGCCGTGACATGAAGGCGATCCTCTCAGTCGAAAACTACGTATCCAGCTTCGTCACAATGTGGTGGACGCCGCTGTTCATGGTGATCTTCTTCGCCATCGTGGCCTACGCGTTGTGGCCGAAAAACAAGATGGCTTTCGACGACGCCGCCCGCATGCCGTTGCGAGAGGATTGATACCATCATGGCTGACCACTCACATCACGCCGAGATCGACAAGGTCACCGGCACCGCCACCACCGGCCATGAATGGGACGGCATCAAGGAACTGAACACGCCGCTGCCGCGGTGGTGGATCTGGACCTTCTACGCGACCATCGTCTGGGCGCTCGGCTACTTCGTCGTGTACCCGGCCTGGCCGCTGGTCGACGGTTACACCAAGGGTCTGTTCGGCTACTCCTCGCGCGCCGAACTCGCGGTCGAACTCGCCAAGCTCGACGCGGTGCGCGGCGGAAAGATGGCCGTGCTCGCCACCGCGCCGCTCGCCGATATCGAGAAGGACCCGGGGTTGCTGGCGCTGGCTCGCGCCAAGGGCAAGGTGGTGTTCGGCGACAACTGCGCCCCGTGCCACGGTTCCGGCGCCGCCGGCTCGAAGGGCTTCCCGAACCTCAACGACGACGATTGGCTGTGGGGCGGGTCGCTCGAGCAGATCGAGCAGACCATCAAGTACGGCGCTCGCTCGGGTCACGACGATGCCCACCAGGGCAACATGCCGGCATTCGGCAAGGACGGCCTCCTGACCGCGGAGCAGATCGTCACCGTCGTCAACTACGTCCGGTCGCTGTCGGGTCTTTCGACACGGCCCGGCAGCGATCTCGCCGCCGGCAAGCAGGTTTTCGCAGAGACTTGCTCGTCGTGTCACGGCGACGAGGCGAAGGGCAATCCGGAACTCGGCTCGCCCAACCTGACCGACAAGATCTGGCTCTACGGCTCGGATGAGGCTACCATGATCGATACCTTGACCAACGGCCGTGGCGGCGTGATGCCGGCCTGGGCGGGGCGTCTCGATCCCGCGACCATCAAGGCGATGACGGTGTACGTGCACTCGCTCGGCGGCGGCAAATAACCGCCCCCGCTGGCGGACTCGGCGTGTTGGGGGGCACGCCGGGGCCGGACGATCCGCAGGAGATTGAGCTGAAGCTCGACCAAGAATCAAAGAAGAACCCCGAAATGAATAAGCCTTTGCGCGAGTCCGATCTGCTGCCGGACGATGACGGCCCGCTTTACGCTGCCGGTAAGAAGATCTATCCCCAAAGCGTCTCGGGATCGTTCCGCCGGATCAAGTGGATCCTGATGGTCGTCTGCCTCGGGATCTACTACTTCCTGCCCTTCGTGCGCTGGAACCGTGGTCTCGGCGCTCCCGACCAGGCGGTGCTGATCGACCTCGCCAACAACCGGTTCTATTTTTTCTTCATCGAGTTGTGGCCGCAGGAAATCTATTACTTCACCGGGCTGCTGATCGTCGCGGCGATCACCCTGTTCTTGATGAACTCCCTCGGCGGCCGGGTGTGGTGCGGCTATCTCTGTCCGCAGACGGTGTGGACCGACCTGTTCTTCGCGGTCGAACGGCTGATCGAGGGCGACCGCCGCGAGCGGATTCGCAAGGCGGAGGAGGGCTGGTCGCTGCAGCGCGGCGCCGAGCTGGTGCTGAAGCATTCGATCTGGTTGATGATCGCGTGGTGGACCGGCGGCGCCTGGGTGCTGTATTTCGCCGACGCGCCGACACTGATCAAGGAGCTGGTCACCTTCCAGGCGCCGATGGTCGCCTATATCTGGATCGGTATCCTCACCTTCACCACCTATACGCTCGCCGGCTTCATGCGCGAGCAGGTCTGCGTCTACATGTGCCCATGGCCGCGGATCCAGGCGGCGCTGACCGACGAATGGGCGCTCAACGTCACCTATAAATACGATCGCGGCGAAACCCGCATGTCGCTGAAGAAGGCCGCGCAAGCGCGCGCGTTGGGCGAGCAGGTCGGCGATTGCGTCGACTGCAACCAGTGCGTCGCGGTGTGCCCGACCGGCATCGACATTCGCAACGGGCCGCAGCTCGACTGCATCCAGTGCGGGCTGTGCATCGACGCCTGCGACAACGTCATGACCAAGATCGGCCGGCCGACCCGTCTGATCGGCTATGATAACGACATCAACATCCATCGCCGGATGGAGGGCAAGCCCGAGGTCTTCAAGCCGCTGCGCGCCCGAACTGTGGTGTATTCGGGGCTGATCGCCTCGATCGGCGCCATCATGCTGTATACCCTGCTGAACCGCAGCCTGCTCGACCTCAACGTGCTGCACGATCGCAACCCGGTCGCGGTGCGGCTCAGCGACGGCTCGATCCGCAACGGCTACACCGTCCGCTTCCTCAACAAGCGCGGCTTCGACCGCGTCGTCGCGGTCGACGTCGTCGGCCCGCCGAATGCGGTGATCCACGTCGTCGGCACCGACTCGATCACGCCCGACCGGCCGATGATCATCCTCGCCCGCGACACCACCACCGAGCTGCGCGTGCTGGTGGACTCCAACTCCAATCAAGAGCTCGCCAAGTCCACGCCGGTGACCTTCCACGTCACCGACATCGGCCTCGGCGAGGTCGCCACCGCCAAGGACGTCTTCGTCACGCCCTGACCTGCAACCGGAGCCGTTCCATGAGCCCATCGATCTCAAAGCCGCGACAATTGACCGGCAAGGTCGTGCTCGCCATGCTGGTGACGTTCTTCGGCGTGGTGTTCGGCGTCAACGCGTTGATGATGACGCTGGCGATCAAGACGCTGCCCGGCACCGAGGTCGACAGCGCCTACGCGGCGAGTCTCGCTTATGAGAGCGAGATCGCCGCAGCGCGCGATCAGGACAAGCGCGGCTGGAGGGTCGACGCACACGTTGAACGGAAGCCGGACGGGCAGGCCGCGCTGCGGGTCGAGGCCCGCGACAAGGCCGGGCTACCGCTGGCCGGGCTGAAATTCTTCGGCCGGCTCGAGCGTCCGTCCGACAAGCGCTTTGATCGCGAGATCGTGCTCGCGGAGGTCGGCGCCGGCGTCTATCGTGGAGATGCGAGCGGCGTGCTGCCTGGCCGCTGGGAGCTGGTCCTCGAAGGCGATCAGGACGGCATTCGCATGTTCCTGTCGAAAAATCGCCTGGAGCTGAACTGATCAGTCATCGGGGCGGGGATCAAAAGGTCGCTGCATGTTGCTGACGCGGGATTTCTCTCACTACGTCAAGGAAGTCGATCAGCAGATCGCGCATCTCGATCTCGCGGTCGAAGGCGTGAGCTGCGCCGGCTGCATGGCGAAGATCGAGCGCGGCCTGTCCGCCATTCCCGACGTGACGCTGGCGCGCGTCAACCTCACCGACCGCCGCCTCGCGGTGGAGTGGAAGAAGGGCGCGCTGGAGCCGGCGCTGTTCATCGATCGGCTCGCTGAGCTCGGCTACAAGGCCTATCCTTACGAGCCCGTCCGCGCCGAAGTCGAAGAGGCCGAGCGGTCGAAATTCCTGCTGCGCTGCCTCGGCGTCGCCGCCTTCGCGATGATGAACGTGATGATGCTGTCGGTGCCGGTGTGGGTCGGCGGCGATCTCAGCCCGGAAGCGCGTGATTTCTTCCACTGGCTGTCGGCGCTGGTCGTGCTGCCCTGCGCAGCTTATGCGGGCCAGCCGTTCTTCCAGTCCGCATGGCGCGCGCTGAAAGCGCGCAGCGTCAACATGGACGTGCCGATCTCGATCGGCGTGGTGCTGGCGCTCGGGATGTCGCTGGTCGAGACTATCCATCACGCCGAGCACACCTATTTCGACGCGGCCATCATGCTGATCACATTCCTTCTGGCGGGGCGCTTCCTCGACCAGAAGATGCGCCAGCGGACCCGCGCGGTGGCCGGTAATCTCGCCGCGCTGAAGGCCGAGACCGCGACCAAGTTCGTCGGTCCGGACGAAATCAGCGAAGTGCCGATCGCCGCGGTGCGAACCGGCGACATCGTGTTGTTGCGTCCGGGCGAGCGTTGCGCCGTCGACGGCAGCGTCGTCGAGGGCCGCTCCGAGATCGACCAGAGCCTGATCACCGGCGAGACGCTGTATGTAAAGGCCGAGCGCGGCACCCAAGTCTATGCCGGCACGCTGAACATCTCCGGCACGCTGCGGGTTCGCGTCGCGGCGGCGGCCGAAGGCACGCTGCTGTCGGAGATCACGCGGCTGCTCGACCACGCACTGCAGGCGCGTTCGCGCTACGTTCAGCTCGCCGACCGCGCCTCGCAGTATTATGCGCCGGTGGTGCACGCCACCGCGCTGCTCACCGTGATCGGCTGGGTGCTGGCCGGCGCGAGCTGGCACGACGCCATCGTCATCGGCATCGCCGTGCTGATCATCACCTGCCCCTGCGCGCTCGGGCTCGCGATTCCGGCGGTGCAAACCGTGGCGTCCGGGGCGATGTTCCGCGCCGGCGTGCTGCTCAACGCCGGCGACGCGATCGAGCGCGCCGCCGCCGTCGACACCATCGTGTTCGACAAGACCGGCACCCTGACATTGCCCGAACTCGACGTCGTCAACGCCGCGAGCGTCCCCGACGAGGTGTTTCAGCTTGCCGGACGACTGGCGCTCGCCAGTCATCATCCGGTCGCAGCCGCGGTGGCGCGTGCGGCCCAGGCGAGGTCGCCGATCCCCGGCGTGACCGAGGAACCCGGTCGCGGCGTGCGCGCCATGTTCGAAGGCGAGGAGTTGCGACTGGGTAGTCCGGCGTTTTGCGGCGCAGATTTCCAGGCCAACGCCATCCTGAGTGAAGATCCGGAAGTCTCGGTCGTCGCGTTCAGCCGCGGCGATCAGCGCACGGTGTTCGCTGTCCGGCAGTTGCTGCGGCCCGACGCCGCGAGGACGATCGACGCGCTGACGAACCGCGGCATCAGCGTCGAATTGCTGTCCGGCGATCGCGAGCCGGCGGTGCGGCACGCAGCCGACGCACTCGGCGTCAGCGCATGGCGCGCCGGCGTCACGCCGGCCGAGAAGATCGCCCATATCGAGGCGCTGAAGCGCCAGGGCCGCGTGGTGATGATGGTCGGCGACGGCATGAACGACGCGCCGTCGCTCGCCGCCGCGCATGTGTCGATGTCGCCGATCAGCGCTTCGCATCTCAGCCAGGCGACCGCCGATCTGGTGTTCCTCGGCAAGGAACTGGCGCCGGTGTTGGCAGCGGTCGATTACTCGCGCAAGGCGATGGCGGTGATGCGGGAGAATCTGGGGCTGGCGATCGGCTACAACATTCTCGCGGTGCCGATCGCGATCGCCGGCCTCGCAACGCCGCTGATCGCCGCGCTGGCGATGTCGGGCTCGTCGATCCTGGTGATGCTGAATGCGATGCGCGCCCGTCGGGTCCGCCTGGGAGGTGCGTCATGGAAGTGATGGTGATTCTGGTGCCGCTGGCGTTGACGCTCGGGCTGGTCGGGCTGGCCGCGTTTCTGTGGTCGCTGAAGAGCGGCCAGTACGATGATCTCGACGGCGCCGCGTGGCGCGCCATTTCCGACGACGATCAGCCGCCGCGGCCGCCGCCCGCCAAGGATCGGGTCTGAGAGAGCGAGACGATTATGGCGATGCTCACCTACGACGATCACCCGATCGACGCCCTGATCGGTCCGGCCGCGTCAGCGGAGCAGCGTGCCGAGACCGCGCCGGACGACGACGTCGAGGAGCGATGGCTGCAATCGCTGCCGCTGCCGCGCCGGCTGTTCGCGCGGTTCTATCGGGCTTTGCGTAAGCTGCAGCCGATGTTCCCGCCGATGTCCTGTTGCTGACGCGCGCCGGCGAAGCGTCGCGCCGGCAAAGCGCCGAGCCGATTTCATTCTGCTGATACAGTCCGCGGCTATCAGGCCGGCGTAGCGTCGCACGCGAATCGCCTACCTCGAATCAACGAGCCGCCATGTCCCAGCCTCCCGCGTCCAAAGCCTTCATCATCGAAGTGAATTCGCGCGCCGCCGGCATCGTCGTCCGCGACGGCCGCGGCTTTCGCTTCCACGCAGCCACCGACGATTTCACCGGACTGGAGGGGCGGGGATTTCGCTCGCCAGGCGACGCCCAAAAGGCGGTGCTGCGTCTGATCGAGAGCCTACCGGGCGGCCGAAGCCTCAAGCTGGGCGCGGCCTGACGGCGCACCCGCTTTGGTCGAAGCAGGACGCGGCCGCCGATCTGGTCGAAACCGACTTGCGTGAAAAAATGTTCCAACTATGATGGAGATTGACGCTTCATTTGGAAGAATGTTCTACTATGACCGATATCGAGACTCCCATCGCCGAGAACCATCGCCGCCTCGATGCGATTGACCGCAAAATTCTGACGGTTCTCCAACAGGATGCCTCGCTCTCCGTGGCCGAAATAGGCGACCGCGTTGGCTTGTCGTCGACGCCATGCTGGAAGCGAATTCAGCGGCTCGAGGCCGATGGCGTGATCACGCGGCGGGTGGCGTTGGTCGATCAGGACAAGATCGGGCTCGGCCTGTCGGTGTTCGTTTCGATCGAGAGCGGCGACCATTCCGAGGCCTGGCTGAAGACCTTCGCCGACGCCGTTAGCGCGCTGCCGGAAGTGATCGAATTCTATCGGATGGCCGGTGACGTCGACTACATGCTGCGCGTCGTCGTCGCCGATATGCGCGCCTACGATATCTTCTATAAGCGGCTGATCAGCACGGTGGCGCTGAAGAACGTCACCTCGCGCTTTGCGATGGAGAAAATTAAATCGGTGACCGCGCTGCCGGTGCCGCCGCTGAGCGCCGCTTGATCGTCAGCCGATCAGGCATCGGTGGGTTTGGCGACCCAGCGCAACCGAGGCGCATTGCCGCCGGCGGATGCAGGTCGTTCGTGGGAAGTTGCGAACTCGCCACGACAATTCGGCCGAAGTTCGGCCGCTAACATGTTGCATATCAGAGTACCCGAATAGTGGATGCCGGTTTTCGGGTGAGCGCCGTGCTTGAGGTCAGGCTTGGGTGCCGCCCAACTGACGACAGCTTCAATCACAACAGAGCGTCAAGTCGACTAAAAAATGTCGAGAATATGCGCTGCACAACGCAACACGTCGCTGCTTGTTCCCGCCATCGATCGAACCATTTTCGCGGCTGGCCCCTAGGCAGTCTGTTCCGGTTCACTTACAAAACTGGAAGAGAAATGGATTGATATGACCGAAGGCATCGCGAAATCCCTTACCGGCATTGAAGGTTTCGACGAACTGACGCTCGGCGGATTGCCGTCGGGGCGTCCCAGCCTGGTGTGCGGATCGGCTGGCTGCGGCAAGACCCTGTTCGCGTCCACCTTCCTCATCAACGGCGCACGGCTGTATGGCGAGCCGGGCGTGTTCGTCACCTTCGAGGAGCGTCCGGTCGACATCGTCGACAACGTGCAGTCGCTCGGCTTCGATCTCCAGGAGTTGATCGATCAATCGAGAGTTTTCATCGAGCACATCGCGCTCGATCCGAGCGAGATCGCCGAGGTCGGCGACTACGATCTCGAGGCGCTGTTCCTCCGGCTCGAATACGCCGTCGACCAGATCGGCGCCAAGCGGATCGTGCTCGATACGATAGAGAGCCTGTTCTCGGCGTTTTCCAATCCCGCCGTGCTACGCGCCGAAATCCGCCGGCTGTTCGACTGGCTGAAGCAGAAGGGGCTGACCGCCGTTATCACCGGCGAACGCGGCGACGGCACATTGACCCGCCAGGGGCTGGAGGAATACGTCTCCGACTGCGTGATTCTGCTCGACCACCGCGTCGACCAACAGATTTCGACGCGGCGGTTGCGTATCGTCAAATATCGCGGCACCGCGCACGGCACCAACGAGTATCCGTTCCTGATCGACGAAGACGGCTTCAGTGTGCTGCCGGTGTCGTCGCTCGGGCTTACGCACCAGGTATTCGAGGAGCGGATCTCGACCGGCGTCAGGGACCTCGACCGGATGCTGACCGGCGGCGGCTTCTATCGCGGCAACAGCGTCCTCGTCAGCGGCGTGGCCGGATCCGGCAAGAGCTCGCTCTCCTGCATGATGGCCGACGCCGCCTGCCGCCGTGGCGAGAAGGCGCTGTATATGTCCTTCGAGGAGTCCGAGGCCCAGACCGCGCGGAACATGAAATCGGTCGGCACCGATCTCGGGCCATGGCTTGCGAGCGGTCAATTGCGCTACATCGCGGCGCGGCCGACCTTCTACAGCCTGGAAATGCATTTAGCCGTGATCCTGCGCGAGGTCACGCGGTTCAAGCCCGATGTCGTCGTGCTTGACCCGATCTCGGCGTTCCTCGGAACCGGCCAGATCGGCGAAGTGCAGGCGATGTTGCTGCGGATCGTCGATTACCTGAAATCGAACGGCATCACCGGCGTGTTCACCCATCTCGCCCACGGCCAGGAAACTCAGACCGACGCCGGGCTGTCGTCGCTGATGGATGCCTGGATCTTGCTGTTGAATCGCGAAGCCCACGGCGAGTTCAATCGCGAGCTTTATCTGCTGAAGGCGCGCGGCATTTCGCATTCAAATCAGGTCCGCGAATTCGTGATGTCCGACAACGGCATCCATTTGCTCGAGCCTTATCTCGGAGAGGGCGGCGCGTTGACCGGCTCGGCGCGGCGCAGCGCGGAGGCGCGGGCGCATCGCGCGGAGATCGAGCGCCAGGCCGAGGTGGCGCGCGTTCAGGGCGAGATCGCCCAGCGTCGCTCCCGCGCTCTGGCGCAGATCGAGGCTTTGCAAGCCGAGATCGATGCCGACGAGTCCGAGCTGCGGCGGTTGGCGGAGATCGAGGACAGACACGTCAGGCAGACCGCAATCGACTCGGACACATTGGCGCGGAGCAGGGGCATCGATCACGCTCCGCGCACGAAGTAGGAATCTGATATGGCCGACCCGATCAAGCTCGTTCTCTACGTCGCCGGCGAAACGCCGAAATCGCTCGCAGCGATTCGGAACCTGGAAAAGATCTGCGCCGAGCATCTCGCCGGCAAGTACAAGGTCGAGGTGGTCGACTTAAAGAAATCGCCGCAGCTCGCGCGCGAGCACGGGATCGTTGCGATCCCGACGCTGGTGAAGGAACTGCCGGTCCCGATTCGCAAGATCATCGGCGATCTGTCCGACACGCCGAAGGTGCTGGTGCATCTTTCGGTCGAGGGATCCTGACGATGGGCTCGGCGGTCGCGGCGCTGAGCAGGGAAGAACTCGAAGCCAGGCTGGAGGAAGCGGAAGATACGCTGCGTGCGATCCGGGAAGGCGAAATCGACGCGCTGGTGGTCAAGGGCGGCGGCGCCGAGCAGGTCTTCACACTCGAAGGTGGCGGCCAGTCGTACCGCACATTTATGGAAGCGATGGACGTCGGCGCCGCGGCGTTCGACGGCGAGGGCCAACTCCTCTACGCCAATCATGCGCTATGCGCGCTGCTCGATCAGCCGCCCGGCTCGCTGACCGGGACCGCGCTGGTCGGACTGCTCGATGCCGTCAACCAGGCCAAATTCCGGCGGTTGCTGACGCAGGCGATGAGCGAGCGGCAGTCGGGTGAAATCCATTTGCGCGCGGGCAACGTCGAACGCAGCATCCTGCTCGCGGGGACGCCGCTGGAATTCGGAGTCGTCCACGGCGCCGCGATCACCTTCACCGATATCAGCGAGCGCGAGCAAGCCGCGGCCGCCAGAGAATCCGAACGTCTGGCGCGGGCGATCCTCGCTTCCGCCAACGAGGCGGTGATCGTCTGCGACCGCGCCGGCAGGGTCACGCATCTCAATGGCGCCGCGACCCGGATCTGCGCCGAGTCGCCGGTCGGGCTGTTGTTCTCTGACGCGATCGAGCTGACCTTCACCGAGGCCTCCGGGCTGATGAGCGGCAGCGACATCGTCACGATGGCGGCGTCCGGGATGCCGGTTCAAGGTCTGGAGGCTGCGGTGCGCACGCCGTCGGCCTCCGTCACCGACGTGCTGATCAGCGCCGCGCCGCTGGTCGTATCCGGCGAACGCACCCAGGGCTGCGTCGTCACGCTGATCAACCTGTCGCAGCGCAAGGCCGCCGAGCGCCACCAGGCGCTGCTGATGGGCGAACTCGACCACCGCGTCAAGAATACCCTGGCGATGGTGATGGCGATCTGCGCGCGCACCGCCGCGCACGAGCGCACCATCGAGGATTTTCAGAGATCCTTCTCAGGCCGGATCCAGGCGCTGGCCGCGACCCACACGTTGTTGTCGAACTCATCGTGGCAAAATCTACAGATCAAGGACGTGCTCGGCGCCGAGCTTGCACCATTCGCGTCGCTGTCGAGCGGCCGGATCGTCACCGAGGGACTCGACATCACCGTCGACGCCAAGACCGCGGTGTCGCTCGGGCTGGTGTTTCACGAACTGACCACCAACGCGGTGAAATACGGCGCGCTCTCGGTGCCCGGAGGCAAGATCGCCGTGCGGCAAGTCGGCCGGTCGGACGACGGCGCGCTGATGATCGAATGGCAGGAGCACGATGGCCCGCTGGTGACGCCGCCGGAGTCGTCCGGCTTCGGCCAGGCGCTGATCTCGCGCAGTCTCGGCAGCGGCGGCGCCACGCTGGAGTTTCGCCCCACCGGGGTGATCTGTAAAATCGCGATCCCGCGCTAAGGACATTTCACGACTGACGCGTTCACGACTGGCGTATCGCCCTCGCCGGCATTCGCGGGCGGTTCGTCGCGGCGTCATGGCTGGCCAAGGTCACCAGCACTACCGCAGGGATTATCTGCGCGCGCTGGCCCAGCGCGTCGAGGTTGACGCCCAGGAACTTCGCACCATGGGGTTGAAAAGCGAACTGCTGCGCACGCTGGTCGCCGCTTCAAGCAGGAAATCGGCGGTTTTCGGTGTTCATAGTTCTGTACTGAAATGGCGCACCCGACACGATTCGAACGTGTGACCTTTGCCTTCGGAGGGCAACGCTCTATCCAGCTGAGCTACGGGTGCTTCGCACGCTTCTGTAGCCGATCAGGCGGGGATCGGCAACGGGCGCGGGGAAAGCCGCCGCTTTTCCACGAACAATGCCCTCAGGCCGTGGTCGCAGGTTCGAATCGATCGAGCGTTGAGGGATGTGGAGGCCCCGCCGGCTTGCCGCGTGCGGTGCGGTTGGGGTGGCTCGGCTGCAGTCCTGGATGGCGTGCTTCGCCGTCTCGGCTCTTCACGCCGGAACGATGACCTTGCCGATCGGCCACAGCGCAATGCCGGCGAGCTTCACATGCGCCCACGCGAACGGGATGCCGATGATCGTTACGGCGAGTAGAACCGCGGTGACGAGGTGTCCGAGCGCGAGCCACCAGCCGGCGACGATCAGCCAGATGAAGTTACCGAGGACGCCGAGCGGACCGGTGCCGACGTCCTCGCGCCCTGTGACGGTTTCGCGCGGCACGGCCATCTGGCCGAACGGAAACAGCGTGTAGGCGGCGATGCTGAAGGCGGCGCGCGCCCATGGCAGGCCGATGATCGTAATCGCCATGATGACCGCTGCGATCGCCCAGCCCGCCGCCATCCAGAAGCCGCCCAGCGCAATCCAGAAAATGTTCAGAAGCAATGAAACCGGTGACATGCGTGGACGTCTTTCGTGTCGGAGGGCGGATATCGCGGGAGTGTCGCTGAGTCGTTGTGGAACCGTCGACACTGTTGCGGTGAAATTGGGCCTTCCTTGGCTCTTTGCAATCGCCGTGGCAAAAGCCGCGACGGGACGGCAAGACAGCGAGATGATCACACCTCGCCGTATTTTCCTTTGCCTCGCGAATGGCTGCGATGCGCCCATCGCAGACGCGTGCGCGCGACACGTTTGTGAGACGCAAATTCGCCATCGTCGCGGCGAATTGCCGTCAAAGCCGTCGGCCAGTCTGCGCCGAGATGCCGACGAAGGAACTGTAGCTTGCCTTACACTGTCACGGCCGTCCGAAAGGATGAAAAGATGCAGAGCGTGCGCAACAGTTCGCTGATCGCGCTCGCCAAGGCGCGGGTCTGGGAGAGCGAAGGCTGGAAGGTCCTGATCGCGGATCCGGAGGGTCGCGAGCACGATATTGCGCAACTCGACGAACTGACCGCATTCAAGCCCGGGAAAATGACGGCGCTGTCCGCTATCCTGCCCGCAGACGAACCACTCTCCGCGCAAAGGCCGGCTTCGCAGTCCAGGGTCGAGGAAGAGGCGGCGACCGAGGAAGAGGCGGCGTTCCACCTCGAAGAGGTGCACGGGCCTTGGCTTGCCGAGCCCCACGGACCCTGGCTCGCTGAATCCTACGATTCCGAATCCTATGATTCCGCGTCCCGCGAGAGCCTCTCGTTGCATTCTTCGTGAGTCAGGACATAGTCGCAACGCTCGCAGCGAAATACCAGAATGCGCCGTCGTTGCTGCAACTTCGGCAGGTTGCCGATCTGCAACATCGTGCCCGTACAGGCGGGGCAATCAGGCAGGCGCTGGTTGAACAGGTCGGACATTTCGGCTGCTGACTCGCGGTGCCCGGCATCGAGCCGATTGCGCGTGTATGTAGCAGCAGGGTGTGAAACGTCCGCGATGCAATCGGCTCCAAGTTGGAGGGGCGTATTTCATCGATCTTCATGTTTGCCGCACACGCCCCGGTGATCTCCCGAGGGCGTATACGTCGCTCCACGAGAAGTACTAAAAGTTGCATGCGGCGATGCGATCGAACTCAGGCTTCGGATACCGCATCGCCCCATGGCTGCGCGATTTCGGTCGCGCCGCTGTTGCTGACGCCTTCCCGCAGCACCACGCTCGGGCAGGCGAATTTCATCGGGAAGCTCTGCACCCGCGCTTCCTCGTAGTCGAAGCGCTGCGCCAGCGTTGCGCGCGTGGCGTCGGGAAGGCGGACGTCGCCGATCACGATCGCGCCTTCGCTGGCGTCGATCCGCGGCTGATGGATCGCCGCGTTCAGATCCATGCCGTAGTCCATCACGAACGACAGGATCTGCGCCACCGCCGGCAGGATGCGACGCCCGCCCGACGCGCCGAGCGCCAGCCTGCGGCCGTCGGCCGCCTGCGCCAGCACCGGCGTGTAGTTGGTCAGGCAGCGCTTGCCGGGCGCCAGCGAGTTCGGTCGGCCCGGTTCGGGATCGAACCACATGATGCCGTTGTTCATCATGATGCCGGTCTGCGGCAGTACGAATTTCGAGCCGAAGGTCGACAGCAGCGTCTGCGTCACCGCCGCCATATTGCCGTCGCGATCGACGACCGAGAAATGCGTTGTGCAGGCCGGCGCCAGATGCTCGGCGCCGAGCGCGCGGCGGCCGTCGGCGTCGCCCATGTCACGCAGCCGTTCGGCGTAGGCCGATTGAAGCGCCAGCGCATAGGCCGCGTAGGCCTCCGCATCCGGAGCGCCGCCGCTCGCGTGCAAGTTCTGCTGCAGCACGCGCAGCGTATGCGCCAGCGTCGGCCCCGCGGTGAGTTCGGGCGTCGCATACACCGCGCCGCCACGATATGGAATCCGCAGCGGTTCGCGCAGCCGCGCGCGGAACGAGGCGAGATCCTCGACAGTCAATGAACCGCCATTGTCGTTCATGTCGGCGGCGATGCTGCGCGCCAGCTCGCCCTCGTAGAAATCGCGCGGGCCTTGGGCAGCGAGCTGCGCCATCGTCGCCATCAGCCGATCCTGCGAAAGCCGGACGCTCGACTTGATGCCCCATGGCGTCTGCGGCGGCAGGCCGTCGATCAGATAGGCGGCGGTGCTCGCTGCGTAGCGGCGTAAGTCGACGGCGACGCTGCCGATCATCAGCGTCGTCCACCAATCCACGGCGAGACCTTCACGAGCGAGCGCGATGCTCGGCGCGAGCAATTCCTGCCACGGCAATTTCGCGTGGCGGCGATGCGCTTCCTCCATGCCGGCGACCACGCCCGGCACCGCGACCGATCCCGGTCCGTGCAGATTGCGGTCGTCCTTCACCCGCGGCCATGGAAACAGGTCAGAGGCCGCGCCGGCGCCGGTCAGCGGATAATCCTCGGGGCGCAAGCTGCCGGGCGCGCACATGCCGTAGTCGATGACTTCGTATTTGTTCTCGCGCGCCCGATACAGCACCATCGCGCCGCCGCCGCCGAGTCCGCTCATCCACGGCTCCAGCACGCCGAGCGCAAACGTCGTCGCAATCACCGCGTCGATGCAGTCGCCGCCTGCCGCCAGCACCGCCGCGCCGATCTCCGCCGCCTGGCGCGACTGCGCGGCGACAATGCCGCCCGTGGAGACGATCGCGGGCTTGCGGATCTGCTGCAGGTTGCTGAACTGGTCGGCCATGGCGGGGCTTCGCTTTCGCTGTGTTGGTTTCGATCACGCCGGCGCGGATGCGCTGCGGACTCTCATCAAACACACGATACCGGAGCGCGACAATCCAGGGCCGACGCGTTTCGAGCGAAGCGGAGTCAGGTTCGCGTTAAGACAACGCGTCACATTCAAATCGAAAGCGTCGTTTCGATCAGATGGGGTCGAATGCGCGTAGAGCTTCGGTTCTGATTAAATCAGAACCGAAGCTCTAACTCGATGTTCTGACGCGTTTTCTTCACGCGAACCGGCATCCACTTCGCTCGAGAACGCTATAAGGATGCGCGGCCGCTCAAGCGGCTTCCGTATTGCGGTGCTTGGTCAGCAACGCGCGGAATTTCGGCGCGGGCGTTGCCGGGCTGAACAGGTAGCCCTGCATCTGGGTGCAGCCGAGCGCGCGCAGGATGTCACGTTGCCGGACAGTCTCGACGCCTTCCGCCGTGGTCGTCATGTGGCGCGACGCCGCGATATTGACCACGGCCTCGATGATCGCAGTCGAGCCGTCCGCATTGTCGATGCTGTCGACGAAGGCGCGGTCGATCTTGATCTTGTCGAACGGGAAGCGCTGCAGATAGCTCAGCGACGAATAGCCCGTGCCGAAATCATCGAGCGAGATCCGCACCCCGAGCGCACGAAGCTGGTTCAGCGTCGTCAGTGCAGCGTCGTCGTCGTGGATCAGCACCGCTTCGGTGACCTCGAGCTCGAGTCGTCGCGCCGGTAGTCCGGTCGATCCCAGCACCGAGGCGACCAGAAGCGCGAGGGTCGGCTGCCGGAACTGCACCGGCGAGATGTTCACCGCGAGGGTGATGTCGTCGGTCCATTGCACCGCCTCGGCGCAGGCGGCCGCCAATGTCCAGCCGCCGATCTCGTTGATCAGGCCGGTGTCCTCGGCGATCGGGATGAATTCACCCGGCGAGATCATGCCGCGGGTCGGATGTCGCCAGCGCAGCAAGGCTTCGCAACCGGTGATCTTGTTGCTGCGCAGGTCGACGACCGGCTGGTAGTGGATCTCGAAAGCGTCATCGGCGATCGCGCTGCGCAGGTCGAATTCGAGCTGACGGCGCGCGCGCGCGACCGCATCCATCTCTGGCTGGAAGAAACGGAAGGTGCGCCGGCCGTGGGCCTTGGCGCCGTACATTGCGAGGTCGGCATTCTTGACGAGTTGGTCGATGTCGTCCCCATCCCTGGGCGCAATCGCGATACCGATCGAAGCGTCAGTCGACAGACGATGGCCGAGGCATTGATAGGGCGTGCGGATCGCCTGGAGGATGCGTTCGGCCATCTCGGTCGCCTGGTCGCTGTCGCCGGCCCCGTTGGTGACGATGGCGAATTCGTCGCCGCCCAGTCGGGCAACAAATTCGTCCTCGCCGACACAGGCTTGCAGCCGCACCGCCACCTGCTTCAACAATTCGTCGCCGACCGGATGGCCGAGCGTGTCATTGATGCTCTTGAACTCATCGATGTCGATATAGAGCAGAGCGAAAGAGGCGCCGCGCTGGGCGCCCTCCAGCTTTCGCTCCAGCCGCTGCCGGAACAGGCTGCGGTTGGGCAGATCAGTCAAGCTGTCGTAGTGTGCGAGATACGCGATCTTCTCGCCATCGCGAAGCCGCTCGGTGATGTCCTCGTGGGTCGAGACCCAGCCGCCGCCTGGAACCGGCAGGCTGGAAATTTGGACCGAACGTTCGTTCAAACCGTGGATTGCCGTGGTCTTTTCCACGATGACGGACTGGATGCTGCGGCTGCAATACTCATCGACATTGCCCTTGAACGATCCCAGCGCCTGCCGGTGAGCGATGATGTCACGATAGCTGCAGCCCGGCTTCACGACCTCCGGAGACAACCCGTACATCTGGATATAGCGCTGATTGCATACGACCAGGCGTGCGTGGGCGTCGAACAACAGCAGTCCCTGCGACATGTTGTTGATCGCAGTGTTCAGCCGCTGCTTGTCCAGTGCCAGCCGTGCCTCCGTTGCGTGGTGCTGTTTGCCGATTTCTCGAATGATCAGCAAAAGGATGACAGATACGACAAGCGCCGAAATCGTCGCGGCGGAGATCAGCAGCCGGGTCTGCTTGCGCCATGCGGCCAGAGCTTCGTCCGTCGTGGTGGCGGAAAAAACCACAATGGGCAGATTTTTGAGGGCGTAGGTCGACACCAGCCGGTCGCGTCCGTCGACTGGGCTCGTGAGTTGTACATTGACGTTGGCATCGAACATCTTCAGCTCTTCGGCCGGCCCGGACCGAAGATTGCGGCCGATGATCTCTTCGGCGTGGGGATGGCGTGCCATCAGAAAGCCGTCGCGATGATGGATCGAGATCGCGGAATCTCCGCCGAGCGACACCGACGCCAGGAATTGCTCGATATGCGCTGGCGTCAGCGATCTGCTGACGATACCGAGAAAGTCGCCATTCGCATTGGTGAGACGCTGCGCCATCACGATCAGCCAGCCGCCGTCGAGCGTATTCCGGACCAGTTCGACGGTTGTCCGTGGCGCAGTGCCGGCTTTGTGAGCCCGAAAGTAGGCGCGGTCGGCGATCGAGAGTTCGGAAACCGGCCAGGCCCCCGAGCTGTTGATCAGCATTCCCCGATCGCTGAAGATCGCGAGCTTCGAAGACTCCGGCCCGGTCTGCGCTTTGGAGCGGAGCAATTCGTGGGTTTCGAGCGTCGCCATCTGGCCGCTGAAGGTGTCGGCGGAGACGAATTGGGCCTGCCGGACCATCGTCACGATGTCGGCCTGGATCGCGAGGAAATCCTCGAGTTCCCGATCATAATGGTGTGCGAGCAAGACTGCCGTATTGGCCAGTTCCCGCTCGCTGTTCTTGAGTGCCTTGCTGCGGAAATCGCCGACCATCACGGCGGTCACCACCGCGATTGCCGTAATCAGCAGCAACCCGCATCCCATCAGCAACACCACCGGGCGGTGGTGTAGCATGTTACCGATAGTCAAGCGCTTTTGGGTTCCGAGCGAATCGTCGGCGTCCCCGGTACCAATCTGCAGGCCTATCCTCATCCTGATACGTGTAACAATCAGTGATGGAGACCAAGTTAGCAATTACGGTAATTAAATCTTCAACAGCCGGCCCCGAGGGGGTCCTCCGCAGGGTGTCTTGCGGCTGGTGATTCCGCACACGGTGTTGCGCAAATGCCAAAGAGCCGACGGCCAACGCCGCCGGCTCTCGAATCCTATCCTTGGGAGGCGCGATCCGACCGCGCGAGGCTCAGTTGATTCGGGTGCCGGGCCGAGCTGCCGAACTCGTGGTGCGATACACCTCGAACACGCCGAGCGCGACCGCCGCCAGGAAGACGAAGATGACAAGGTTGCGCGGCAGCAGCATCGATAGCGCGATCAGTGCCACGGAGACGGTGCACGCCTTCACCAGCTTCTGCTCGTCGACGAACAGCGCCTTGAACCGGTCGATGTTCTCCTGCTTCCAGAGCGGCGGCGACAGGGATTGGAGCCCAAACTTCTCCCAGGCGCCCTTGAAACCAAGTTCGCGCGCCCACAACAGGAACAGGGCGATCACGAAGGCGAGCAGGGCGACAACAGCCCCCGGGGGGGCGCCCGCGTAGCCGATCACGACTACCAAAGCGACCGCGAATGCAGCGAGCCAGATTTGCATATTGTACCTATGTCCACCCCGGATCGAGGTGCCTTTTCAGGTTCGTCCACCGCGTTGCCGCGGGTGGAGGGAAAGGACGGCAAAGCACGCGCACGCCACTGCGGAAATCGCCATTGCGGAGGTCGTCATCCACGACTGCGTCCACGATCTCGCACGCGTAGCGAACCGGCCCGCGCAAGGGCCGACTCTATCCCGATAGGACAAATGGGAAACAGCCGCCAGTCAGGGGAATTGCTGACATCGGCCATTGGACGAAAGTCATTCGCCGACGCAGCACGATTTTCACCACGGTCCCGCCGCCACGACCTCCGCGATCGAACGTTGCGACCGCGCGTGCTTGTCGAAGCATCGCGCCCTCCGCAGCAGGTGGATGCAGGCGCATCGGTATTCGTACGAGCCCTCAATTTAATCTCTGTGTAACGACGATCCCGGGATAGTCGCCGAGATGGAGATCGGCGCTATGATGATGCAAACGCTTGAAACGACGAATGTGAAGGAAGCCAGGCGGTCGCGTATTGCGCAGTTCAGCGGTCGCGCGGCGACGCTGACGGTGGGCGGTTCTTCCATTACTGGCGTTGTTCGCGCGGTCAAGGAAGACACCACCGGAGACAAGCCGCGCTGGATCGTGACCGTCATCGAGAAGCCGCGACGCGCGTGATTACCCGCCGATCAACGGCTCAGGAGGTATGAAGTGGCAGGCGTTGCGACCGGCTTGTGCGCGCGCGGTCGCCAGTTCGGCCCGCGCGACGACGCGCAGATGCACCTCGTCCGGACCATCGAGAAAGCGCATCGCGCGACCCCAGGTCCACAAATAGGATAACGGCGTATCCGGCGTCAGTCCCATCGCGCCGAACACTTGCATCGCGCGGTCGACAATCCGGGTCTGCAGCCTTGCCGCGACAAGCTTGATCGCAGAGACGTCGACGCGGGCGGCCGCATTGCCTTCGCGGTCCATGCGGTGTGCCGCCCTCAACACCAGAAGTCGCGCCTGATCGATCTCTAGCCGGGATTCCGCGATCCAGTCCTGGATGTTGGCGTAGTCAGCGAGATGCTTGCCGAACGCCTTACGCTCCAGCGCGCGCTCGCACATCAGCTCGAGCGCGACCTCGCACTGGCCGATGGTGCGCATACAGTGATGCACCCGCCCGGGTCCGAGCCGATCTTGCGCCAGTTTGAAGCCTTTGCCCTCCTCGCCGAGCAGGTTCGTGACGGGAACGCGGACGTTTCGAAACAGCACTTCGCAATGGCCCTCGGGCGAGTGATAATGCATCACCGGAATGTTGCGGACGATGCTCAGACCCGGCGTATCCATCGGCACCAGCAGCATCGAATGCCGCTCGGTCGAGTTGGGATCGAGGTGCTCGCCGGTGACGCCCATCACGATCGCAAGTCTGCAGTTCGGATGCGCGGCGCCGGTGATGAACCATTTCCGGCCGTTGACGACGTAGCTGTCGCCATCGCGGGCGATGGTGGTGCGGATGTTGCGCGCATCGGACGAGGCCGCGTCGGGCTCGCTCATCGCAAAGCAGGACCGGATCTCGCCGATCAGCAGCGGCTCCAGCCACTGCCGGCGCTGATCCGGGGTCGCGGCGAGCTGCAGCAGCTCCATATTGCCGGTGTCGGGCGCGCTACAATTGAACACTTCCGGCGACCAGTGCACCCGGCCCATGATCTCGGCGAGCGGCGCATATTCCAGATTAGTCAGGCGCTGCCCGGGATCCTTGTCGCGCAGGCTCGGCAGAAACAGGTTCCAGAGATCTTCGGAGAATGCGCGCGATTTGAGCCGCTCGATCAGCGCGAGCGGGTAACCACCGGCTGCGGTCTCGCGATGCCAAGCGACATTCGCCGGCTCGACGTGAAACCGCATGAAGTCGTTGAGCTGCGCCCGCAGTCGCACGACCCTGTCGCTGAGCTCGAAATCCATGGCGCGGCCTTCAGGCGGTCACACCGCAGAGCGGCGCGATGCGTGGCAGGCTTCGGAAAGTCGGTGCCAAGCCCATCAGTCCCGCTTGAGGCTGAGGATGTAGTGCACGATATCGTCGGCATCGCCGGGCGCGATGATGAAGTTCGGCATGTTGGTGTGGTTCGAGCGCAGGAACACTTTGAGCGACAATTCGGTGGTCGAGGGCATGTTGGCGATGCGCGTGAACGCCGGCCCCTTGCCGCTCGCGGCGTCGCCGCGCTCGACTGCGTGGCACTCGTTGCACCACTGCGCCGCCAGCCTTTGGCCGGCCGTTACCGCTTCCGGCAATGCCGTGCCCCCGGCGCGGTGCGGCCGGATCACCAGCAGCGCCGCGACGATCAGACAGGCGGTTGTCAGCAGGCGGATCGGGCCGAGCGCCATCACCGACGTCAGTGTCGCGCAGTCGACGGCGCGGTAATGTGCTGTTCTTCCCCGAGCGCGTCGAGCGTCACCTTGTTGGCGCAATAGGCCTGGTAGTGCTCCACGAGGGAGCCGTCGGCGATGTCGTGATCGCACTCCGACTTGTGACGGCACAGCGCGCAGACACGTTCGAGATCGCGCATCACCAACGGCTGGGTCCGTGCAATCGCGTTTTCGTCGATGCCGAGCGCCTTCAGAAGCTGCGGCAACTCTTCGACCTTGTGCGGACCCTGGCGGACCAGCTCGTCCAGATCGGCCGAGGTGACGCCGAGATCGTGGGCGATGCGGCCGAATTCGGCGGCGTCGAACTGGCACATCTCTTTGATCTCGCGCCTGTGCTTGAGCCAGTCAGCGAAGGTCTCGATCAATCGTTCGACGAAGGGATAGGGATGCGTGTGGGCAGGCATGGCGCCCTCCAGATTGTCCGGGAGTAGCGCGACCATCGCCGATCAACCGTCGGGTCACATTGCGGTAGATCAAGCCACGTAGCTCGGAAAAGCCGGCGACTGTTGTCGAAGAAAGTGAGTGTGATCAGTGCCTTGCGGGCGGTACGCGGTACGCGCGCCAGCCCCGCGTCCGATGCAGGCAGCTCTGCGCAGCGGACTAACGGCGACCGCCGCTCGATCGCGAAAACACCGGTCGCGGCGCTTCGATCCGGCGGCCATAGGGGGGCGGCCTGCCACTGCTGAACTCCGGCGCCGACGGCTTCAGATCGTCGAGGAAGACCGGCTTCGAGAAGTAATAGCCCTGCGCGTAGCGGATCTTGGTCGCTGCCTGCAGATAGGCCAATTCCTCGAACGTCTCCAGTCCTTCGGCGATCATCGTCATACCCAGCGCTTCGCTCAGGGATTCGATGGCCTTGAGAATGCTCTGGCTGCGCGGGCGCTTGTGAATGTCGGTGATGAAAGAGCGGTCGATCTTGATTTCGTCGGCGGTGATGTCCGCCAGCGCCGACAAGGACGAGTAGCCGATGCCGAAATCGTCGATCGAAATCCCGACGCCGACTTGGCGCAGCAACGGCAGGATCTCGCTTTGGAAGTGATTCTTGGCGACGAAGGCGTCCTCCGTCACCTCGACGATGAAGCGCGACGGGCACTCGGTCGCGGCCAGCGCCGTTGCGAAAGACTGCATGAAATTGTAGTTGCCGGCCTGTTTGGCCGCGACGTTGATACTGATGCTGGCGCCGGCGCCGAAGGTTTCGTTGATCAGATCGATCGACTTCATGATCTCCGCGAGCACCAGATGGGTGAGTTCATCGATCAGCCCGAGCTCGACGGCCAGTTCGACGAAGGTGCCCGGCGCCTGGATCACCCCGTTGTCGTCGCGTAGCCGCACCAATGCCTCGATGCCCTTGATCTCGCGGGTGCGGATATCGACCTTCGGCTGGAACGCACAGCAGAACCGCTTGTCCAGGATCGCCTGGCGCAGCGATTGCTCGATCGACATTCGCTCAAGCGCCTCGCGCTCCATGGCGGTATCGAACATCGCCGCGGCGCCCTTGGTTGCGCTCTTGACCCGGTACATCGCTGTGTCGGCATTCTGACGCAGCGCGTCGAAGCTGCGGCCGTGTTCAGGATACAGGCTGACGCCGGTCGACGCGGAGGCGAATACTTCCGAGCCGTCGATATAGAACGGCGCCTTCAGTCGCCGTAACAGAAAGTCGATGTAGTCGGCGACTTCGCTTTGGCTCTCGATCGGGTTGAGCAGCAGCAGGAACTCGTCGCCGCTGATGCGCGACAGCATGTCGGTCTCGCGCAGCTCGAGCCCGAGCCGTTTGGCGATGCCGACCAGCAGCGCGTCGCCAACGGCGTGGCCGTAGTAATCGTTGATGTGCTTGAAATTGTCGACGTCGAGGAATGCCAGCGCGAAACGGTTCGGCGGCCCCCCGGCCTGCAGCAGCGCGTCCGCCCGGCGTTCGATCACGCTCCGGTTCGGCAGCCCGGTCAGGTCGTCGAAGTAAGCGCGGCGGAACAACTCGTTCTCGATCGCCTTCTGTTCGCTGATGTCGAGCGAGCTCGACAGCAGCAATCGGCGGCTGCCGATCTCGACCGGACGGTGCGCGGTCAGGAAAGTGCGGACGGTTGCACCGTGGCCAGCACGTTCCTCCTTGGTCGCCGGACGGCCGGTTGCGAGCAACGCCACGGCTTCGGCGCGGCGCTGTTCGATCGCCGGATTCAAGGACACCACGCTCGCCGCATGGCCGGATGGCGGTACATTGAGGCGGGATGCGGCGGCATCGTTAACGATCAGGAAGTCGCCGCGGTCATCCAGCACCGTCACCGCTGCGGGGAGGGCGCGGATGATTTCCTCCAGCAGTTGAAGATCGATCGCGTTGTTATCTTCCGGCAAACGATCTTGCGGCGCGGCAATAGCGGCTCCGTCAGCCGCCAATTCTGCCGTCATCTTTGCTGGATAGGATTTTGCTGCGCTGGACATCGCGGCAGAGCATGTCAAGCTTGGCTGTAATATTGGTTAAGTGACAGCCGGAAAACATGCGGCAAACCTGTGTCGCAATCGAATTGAATTGAAGCGCTGCGATTTGTCATTAACAGACGATCAATGAGCAGGCTGAGTGCAGCCGGAAGAGCTGCGCCGCAACCAGGGAGACGACGTGATGGGACGGCTGAATGGCAAGGTTGCGGTGATTACCGGTGCGACCAGCGGCATCGGTTTGCGGACGGCCGAAGTGTTCGTCGCCGAGGGCGCCAGCATCGTCATCGCCGGGCGCCGCGCGCCGGAGGGTGAAGCCCTCGCCGAGAAGCTTGGATCCTCCTGCGTCTTCAGACAGACCGACGTCACCCAGGAAGATCAGATCAAGGCTCTGATCGGGCAGGCGATCGACTCGTTTGGCCGGATCGACTGCCTGTTCAACAATGCCGGCGGGCCGGCCCAGACCGGTGGCATCGAGGGACTCGAGGTCGAGCGGTTCGACGCTGCGATGGCCACGCTGGTCCGCAGCGTCATGCTCGGGATGAAGCATGCCGCGCCGCATATGAAGAAGCAGGGCTCCGGCTCGATCATTAACAACGGCAGCATCGCCGGCCGGCTCGCAGGGTTCTCGTCGTCGGTGGTGTACGGCGCCGCCAAGGCCGCGGTGATCCACCTCACCCGCTGCGTCGCGATGGAGCTCGGAGAGTCCGGCGTCCGCGTCAACAGCATATCGCCCGGCGCGATCGCGACCGGGATCTTCGGCAAGGCGCTCGGCCTTACCGTCGATGCCGCAGAAAAAACCTCGGCGACGATGCGCGAGATTTACAAGACCGCGCAGCCGATCCAGCGGGCGGGGTTGCCGGAGGACATCGCTCAGGCCGCGGTATTCCTCGCCAGCGACGAGTCCGGCTTCATCAACGGGCACGACCTCGTGATCGACGGCGGCATTACCGGCGGCCGCAACTGGACGCAGCAGCAGCAGGGCTACGTCGCGCTACGTAAGGCGTTCGACCATGGCGAAGGCTGATGCCTCGCGTGTTTTTACGACCAAGTCAGTGTAGCGGTGTGACGTTCACCCGCAGCCCGTCCTTCGGCTTCGGGATCGGCCACATCTGCCACGACGACTGGTAGTTCGCCGGCAGGCCGAGGTTGAGGTTCTGCAACAGATGCACCGCGAAGCACTTCGCCTGCATATAGGCGAAGTTCAGCCCGAGGCACATATGCGCACCGCCGCCATAGGGAATCCAGGCGAAGCGGTGGCGGCCGCGCTGGGCCTCGTCGGTGAAGCGCAACGGATCGAACCGGTCCGGCTCGGGCCAGATTTCCGGCATGTGGTGGGTGTGCAGCGGATTGATCGCGATCATGGTGCCGGCGGGAATTGCGAAGCCCCGGAAGCTGAACTCGCGGGTGGCGCGGCGCGGCAGCGACGGCACCGGCGGTCGCAGCCGCATTGCTTCCTTGAACGCCATCTCGGTCAGCGGCAGCGCGTCGAGCTGCTCGAACGATATCGGCTCGCCGGGCTTGAGGCCCAGCGCCGCAATCTCCGCGCGCAGCCGCTGCTGCCATTCCGGGTCGGCCGCGAGCGCGGCGACGAACGAGGTCAGCGACGATGTCAGCGTGTCGTGCGCGGCCATCATCAGGAAACTCATGTGGTCGATGATGTCTTGCGTCGACAGCAATGCGCCGTCCTCATGGGTGGCGCGGCAGAGCTGCGAGAACAGATCGTCGCCGCCCTTGGCGCGGCGGATCGGGATCTGCTCGGAGAAATAAGCGACGATCCGCTTGCGGCCTTTGACGCCCCGCGCCATTGCGGTGCCCGGCCAGGGCTTGCGGATCGGCGCGACCGAGGCTGCGACCATGTCGACGAAGGCGGCGTTGATCTCCGCGGTCTCGGCGCCGATCGCGGTGCCGAGAAACGAGGTCGCGGCGAGGTCGAGCGTGAGCCGCTTCATTTCCGGATAGCACAGCATCTCGCCGGGCTGCGCCCGCCATTGCGCCACCCGCCGCGCGATTCCGCTGTTGAGTTCGGCAAGATAGGATTGCATCGGCCCGGCCTTGAAGGCCACCGATAGCGCGCGCCGGTGCAGCCGGTGTTCCTCGAAATCGAGCATCATCAGTCCGCGGGGAAACAGCAGTCCGAGGATCGATCCCCAGCCATGGGTCGAGGAGAACAGCTTGGTATTGTCGAACAGCACCAGCTCGTTGGCCTCGGGGCCCAGCAGCGTGATGCTGGTTTCGCCGAGCACCCGGCTGCGATAGACCGGACCATAGGTCCGCCCCATCATCTGGACCTGGCCCTTCGGATCGGCGAGCACTTCGAGCGTGCGGCCGATGATCGGCCAGCCTTCGTCGCCGGGGATGTGGGCGAGCGCGCTGCGCGGCGGCGCGATCGGCGTTGCGACGAGCGATGAGTCCGCGACCTGGATCGACATGGGGCCTCCCTCGGCAATGGAACGGCCGTGCGGAGGTTGGCCTCCGTTCGCAGGCTCGTTGTAGTTGAAAATAGGTGGCGATTGCTCGGCTTGGCAAGGCCTAACTGGGACGTCGTTCAGTTATGATGCGGCTGTTTGTGACCGAAACGCCGAGGTTCCGCGTGGGCTCAGAATCGTCATCGGCGCAGCGACGCCGCGCAGCGGATAGTCGCCGAGCGTTTCTAGCGGTACACTGATATGGTTGGCCGCCGCCGCGGTGATCAGGATGTTGCGGCCGATAGTTTTTTGCAGCGCCTCGACGCGGCTGGCCTCATTGACCGCTGGCCCAATCACCGTGAAGTCGAGCCGATCCGGCGCGCCGATATTGCCGAAGAACACTTCGCCCTCGTGCACTGCAATGCCAGCGCGGAGCGGACGCCAGCCTTCGACCTCGGCCAGTCGCCCCGGCGGCTCGGCGTTCAGTCGGGCGAGGCCGGCTTGCGCCGTTTCGGCGGCCGCGAGCGCGGCGTTGCCGGCGGTGCAGCCGTCGGCGCCGAGCGGAAAAACCGCGAGCAGGCCGTCGCCGATGAATTTCAGCACTTCGCCGCCCTGCGCCAGCACGCTGTCGGCAAAGATCTCGAAGTAAGCGTTCAGCAGCGCGACCATGTCGGCGCCGCTGAGCCGGTCGGACAGGTCGGTGAAGCCGCGCAGGTCCGAGACCCAGATGATCGCGCGGATCGGCTCGCCGCCGCCGCGCTTGATGTCGCCGCTCAGCACCTTGGCGGCTGCGACCGGGCCGAGATAGGCGCCGAGCGCGTTGGTCGCGATTCGCAGCGCGATGTGGCGCTCGACATGCAACGCGAACAGCACCAGCAGCCGCTCGATCTGCGCAATATGATCGTCGCTGAAGCCGCCGGGACGTGCCGTCGCCAGCGTCATCACATGGCGGAAGCCCGCGCTGCCCATCGGTATCGCCAGATACTCGGTATAACCGCCGGCTGCGAGGTCCCGCATGATCGGGAATTCCGCCTGCGCCTCCGCGCCTTGCGGATTGCGCCGCAACGCCGCGCCTGTCGTGAAGATTTGCGCCAGCGGGTTGAGCTTGAACGCGTCGGTCTCGACCGTCGATTGCTGCACCTGAACCTCGTCGCACAGCCCGTCGGAGGCGCGCCAGTTCCAGGCGAAGCCGAGCAGCTGCGGATGCAGCGTGCCGATATGCAACGTGGCGCGATGCACCGGCAGACCGGCGGCGTTGATCCGCCACAGGAAGGTTTCGAAGGTCAGCAGCAACTCGCTTTCGGCTGCAGCTTCCAGCAGAAGCCAGCGTTCAACGTCGTCGAGCGTCCCGCTCGCTGGCGCGCAGGACGCGCCGCGCTGGCTGCGTTGAACAATGGTCACTCCGGGCGGGTAGGCCCGGACGGATTCGGGTGGGGCGGAGGGGTCGGTCACCGCGACAATCTGGCCTGCGATTGCGGCGGCGGCAAGCCGCGACGCGCTGCCGCACGGAACGATCTTGTTCGAGGCCCGGGAGTTACCCATTTCACGATTGTGTTATCCCGTTTCGTGCGGGGGCAGGAGGAGGACCATGAGTTACTTCAAAACCGCGATGTTGCTCGCCGGCTTGACCGCGCTGTTCATGGGCATCGGTTATCTGATCGGCGGCGCCAGTGGCGCGTTGATCGCGCTGGTCGTCGCCGCGGCGATGAACGTCTTCACCTACTGGAATTCCGACCGGATGGTGCTGTCGATGTACGGCGCGCAGGAGGTCGACGCGCGCAGTGCGCCTGATCTGGTGCGGATGGTCGCCGAACTCGCCGGCCGCGCCGGCCTGCCGATGCCGCGCGTGTTCATCATGGACAACCCGCAGCCGAACGCTTTCGCCACCGGCCGCAATCCGGAGAATGCCGCCGTCGCCGTCACCACCGGCCTGATGCAGCAGCTCAGCCGCGAAGAACTCGCAGGCGTGATCGCGCACGAGCTGGCGCATGTGAAGAACCACGACACGCTGCTGATGACCATCACCGCGACGATCGCCGGTGCGATCTCGATGGTGGCGCAGTTCGGCATGTTCTTCGGCGGCAACCGCGAGAACAACAACGGCCCCGGCCTGATCGGTTCGCTGGCGCTGATGATCCTCGCGCCGCTCGGCGCCATGCTGGTGCAGATGGCGATCAGCCGGACCCGCGAATACGCCGCCGACGAGATGGGCGCGCGGATCTGCGGCCAGCCGATGTGGCTCGCCTCGGCGCTCGGCCGGATCGATGCCGCCGCGCATCAGGTGCCGAACGTCGACGCCGAACGCGCGCCGGCGACCGCGCATATGTTCATCATCAACCCGCTGTCGGGGCAGGGGATGGACAATCTGTTCGCGACCCATCCCTCGACGCAGAACCGGATCGCTGCGCTGCAGCGCCTCACCGGCGAGATCGGAGGCGGTGGCGCGAGCATCGGTCGGCCCGCCGGCCCGTCGCCGCGCGGCGCTCCGCGTAGTCCGTGGAGTGGTCAGCCGCGCGCGCGGGGGCCCTGGGGTTGAGGATCGAGGTCGGCCCTGAGCGCCAGTCCAGGAATCGGACAAAGACAATATGAGCCGGTTGTCGCTGATCTGCTCCGGCATTCCAGAACAGAAGGCAGAAGGTCCCGGTCCTGATGTGGCTGTCGAGCCGGGACCTTCTCGATTGTTCTGACGCGCGTCGCCCAGGCGCGCGGATTTCGCGTTGACAGGGCTGCGGCCCGTTCCGCAAACTCTCAACCATTGATGCTTGGGTCGGTCGCGTAGCCGGCTCGCAAGATTTGTTTTGAATTGTTTTCCGGATCGGTTCCGGTCCGCATTCGGCGCGCCGGCGTGATCCGACGATTCATAATGGTTACCAGCCAGGTAATCGACCCGATGACGACGGGCTGCAACGTTCCCGACACCGCAGCCGATTGCCCAGGATCGTCGCCATGCATCAGACCCTTGCCGCCGCCGATTCCTCGCGCCGTTGGCGGGTGCTGGCGATCGTCGTCGCCGCGCAGTTCATGTTCGGGGTGGACTCCTTCATCGTCAACGTCGCGATCCCGACGATCTCGACCGAACTGAATGCGTCGTCGTCGCAGATCGAGGCGGTGATCGCGATCTATCTGATCGGCTATGCGACGTTGATCGTCACCGGCGGCCGGCTCGGCGATATCTACGGGACCAAGACGGTGTTTCTCGCCGGCGTGTTCGGTTTCACGCTGACCTCGCTGTGGTGCGGGCTGGCGCAATCCGGCCCCGAGCTGATCCTGGCGCGGCTGGCGCAGGGCGCTACCGCGGCGCTGATGGTGCCGCAGGTGCTGGCGACGCTGCACGTCCTGTTTCCCGACGCCGACCGCGCCAAAGCTTTCGCGATCTACGGGATCGTCCTCGGCCTCGCCGGCGCGGCCGGCTTCGCGCTCGGCGGCCTGTTGGTGACGCTCGATCTCGGCGGCTACGGCTGGCGATCGATCTTCTTCGTCAATATCCCGGTCGGGCTGGTCATTCTCGCCGCCGCGGCGTGGGTGGTTCCGCAGGCGCCGCGTCGTCCCGCTACGCGGCTCGATCTGCCGGGCGCGGTGATTCTGTTCACCGGATTGCTGTGCGTGATCGGCCCGCTGCTGTTCGGCCGCGAGGTCGACTGGGCGGGGTGGATCTGGCTGGTGATCGCCGGAGGCGTCGCCATCGTGCTGTTGTTCCTGCGCTACGAGCGGGCGCTCGCCGCGCGCGGCGGCATGCCGTTGATCGATCTCGGCCTGCTCGCCGATCCGGCCTTCATGCGCGGGCTCGGCGCAGTGTTCCTTTTCTTCTTCGCCAACCAGTCGTTCTATCTGGTGGTGACGCTGTACATGCAGATGGTGCTGAAGATTCCGCCGTTGCCGGCCGGGCTGGTATTCCTGCCGCTGGCTCTGGCTTTCGTGATCGCGTCGCGGCACTCCGGCGCGCGTGCCCGGCGGCGCGGCACGCTGGTGCTGATCGAAGGCTGCCTGCTGCAGATCGCCGGCCTCGCGCTCGTCGCGCTGACAGTCGCCCTCATCGCAGCGCCGACGCCGTTCATGCTGGCGCTGGCGCTGATCGTGGTCGGTTACGGTCAGGGGCTGGTGATGGCGCCGCTGTCCGGCGCGGTGCTGTCGACGGTGCAGGCGACCAGCGCCGGCTCCGGGGCCGGCCTCTACGGAACCACCACCCAGATCTCCAGCGCAGCCGGCATCGCCGCGATCGGATCGATCTACTTCGCGCTGGCGGAAGCCTCCTCCGGCCGCTTCGCGCTGCTGGTCGCTCTGGCATTGATCGCCGGCTCGGTCGCCGGCAGCGCTATTTTGCTGCGGTGGATGCGACGGGCGACTTTGGTCCCATCGTAGGGGATGCTTCGCTTTCATTCGGTGGGCTAGGCTTCGGCGTCGCGCGTCGGGGGATCGCGCGGCCGCACGTCGCCGTCCGCAGTCGATTTGCCCGCATTCACGTCAGAACCCCCTTGAATTAAACGAGCGGTTGGTTAATTTTACCAGCCGTAGCGAAAACCGGGCCGTTCAAGCGCCCGGGTCGCATCGGGGGAGGACGCGTGGACACCACGATATTCCTGTTTCTATTGCAGGACGGCATCATCAACGGTGCGGTCTATGCGTTGGTTGCCATTGCGTTGGTGCTGGTGTTCGCGGTCACGCGCGTCATCCTGGTGCCCCAGGGCGAATTCGTCGCGTTCACCGCGCTGACGATCGCCGCGCTGGAGAACGGCGTCGCGCCGGCGACGCCGTGGCTGCTGCTGGCGCTTGGCGGCCTCGCCGCATTGTCCGAACTGATCCGCCATTTCCGCGACCTGACGCTGCGCCGCGTGGCACGGATCGCGCTGTTCGATCTGGCGCTGCCGATCGCGCTGCTGCTGCTGACGCGATGGATCGCCCCGATGAAGATCGGGCAGGTCGGCAGCATCCTGCTCGCGGTGGCGCTGATCACCCCGATGGGGCCGATGCTGTATCGCATCGCGTTTGAACCGATCGCGCATTCCAGCGTGCTGGTGCTGCTGATGGCGTCGTTCGGCGTACACTTTTCGCTGATGGGGCTGGGCCTTCTGTTCTTCGGCCCAGAAGGCACCGGCACCACGCCGTTATCGTCGCAATCATTTTCGCTCGGCGAGCTTCTGATCACCGGGCAGAGCGTCGCGGTGCTCATCGTCACCGCCGTGCTGCTGTTGCTGTTCGCGCTGTTCTTCGGACGCACCTTGCTCGGCAAGGCGTTGCGGGCTTGTTCTTCGAACCGCACCGGCGCGCGGCTGGTCGGCATCCCGATTTCGGCCGCGGGCCAGATCGCATTCGCGCTCGCCGCGCTGATCGGCGCGGTGTCCGGCGCGCTGGTCGGGCCGCTGATGACGGTGGCCTACGATTCCGGCTTCCTGATCGGGCTGAAAGCATTCGTCGCCGCCATTCTCGGCGGGCTGGTGAGCTATCCGCTGACCGTGCTGGCAGCGCTCACCGTCGGCTTCGCCGAGGCGCTGTTTTCGTTCTGGGCCAGTAACTTCAAGGAAGTGCTGGTGTTCACCCTGATCATTCCGGTGCTGGCCTGGCGCTCGCTGGTCGCGCCGCATGCCGAGGAAGCGGAATGAAGCGGCACGCGCCCCGGCTGATCCGCGCGGCCTCAGCCGCTGCGATCCTGATTCTTCCGTTTACCGGGCTGATGCCGGACTACTGGATCACGCTGTTCAACTATATCGGCATTTCCAGCCTGGTCGCGATCGGTCTGGTGCTGCTCACCGGGGTCGGCGGCATGACCTCGTTCGGCCAGGCTGCGTTCGTCGGCTTCGGCGCCTACACCACCGGCGTGCTGACGGTGTATTACGGCGTCTCGCCATGGCTGACGCTGCCGGCGGCGATCGCCGTCACCATGGTGGCGGCGCTGCTGGTCGGCGCGATCACGGTGCGGCTATCAGGCCATTATCTGCCGCTCGGCACCATCGCCTGGGGCATCGCGTTCTTCTATCTGTTCGGCAATATGAGCTGGCTCGGGGCTCATGACGGCCTACCGGGGATTCCGGCGCTGCAGATCGGCGGCTACGCGCTGATCCAGCCGCGCGACTACTTCGTGGTGGTCTGGATCGCGGTGGTGCTGGCGGTGATCGCGACCCAGAATCTGCTGAGCGGCCGGGTCGGCCGCGCGGTGCGGGCGCTCCGCCGCAGCACCCGCGCCGCCGAGGCGTTCGGCGTCAACACCGCCGGCGCCAAATTGTTGGTGTTCGTCTATGCGGCGATGCTGGCGGGCCTCGCCGGCTGGCTCTACGCGCATTTCCAGCGCTCGGTGTCGCCGGGGCCGTTTGGCATCACCGCCGGCACCGAATATCTGCTGATGGCCGTGCTCGGCGGCGCCGGCCGGGTCTACGGCGCAATTCTCGGCGCCGCGGGCATCACCTTTCTGCGCGATCAGTTGCAGGACTGGCTGCCCAAGCTGCTCGGTCACACCGGCAATTTTGAGATCATCGCGTTCGGCGCGGTGCTGGTGCTTCTCCTGCAGACCGCGCCGGGCGGGCTGTGGCCGATCCTGTTCGGGCCGCCGCCTGCGCCGAAGCTGCCGCCACCTCCGGACGGCGACCGCCTCCCGGTGCGCGCGCTGCCGCCGCCCGGCACGCCGCTGCTGCAGGCCGATCAGGCGCGCAAGACCTTCGGCGGTCTGGTCGCGGTCAACGATGTGTCCTTCGAGGTCGACAGCGGCCGCATCATCGACCTGATCGGACCGAACGGCGCCGGCAAGAGCACGACGTTCAACCTGATCACCGGCGTGCTGCCGCTGACGTCCGGCCAGATCGAGTTCGAAGGCCATCCACTCGAGGCGCAGACGCCGCGGCGCGCGGCGTTGCTCGGATTGGGCCGCACCTTCCAGCACGTCGAAATCGTCGCCGACATGAGCGTCATCGAGAACGTCGCGCTCGGCGCCAATCTGCGCGGACAGGCCGGCGCGCTGCGCGCGATCTTCCGGCTTGACCGAGCCGAGGAGGCGCTGCTGCTCGACAGTGCGATGCGGGCGCTCGCGCGAGTGGGCCTCGCGGATCTCGCTCATGAGCCGGCCGGCACGCTGGCGCTCGGCCAGCTTCGTCTGGTCGAGGTCGCGCGCGCGCTTTGCCTCGAGCCGGTGCTGCTGCTGCTCGACGAACCGGCCGCCGGCCTGCGCGTTGGCGAGAAGAAGGCGCTGGCCAGGCTGTTGCGCGAAGTCAGGGCCGAAGGCATCAGCGTTCTGCTGGTCGAGCACGACATGGATTTCGTCATGAGCCTCGCCGATCGGCTGGTGGTACTCGACTTCGGCACCAAGATTGCCGAAGGCATTCCGGCCGCGATCCGCCAGGATCCGGCGGTGCTCGAGGCCTATCTCGGAGGCGTGTCGTGACCGCGGGCCTCCTCGATGTCCGGAATGTCAGCGTGGCCTATGGCCGCGCAGAGGTGGTGCACGACGTCTCGATCAAGGTCGACGAAGGCGCGCTGGTCACCGTGATCGGCGCCAACGGCGCCGGCAAGACCACGCTGCTCAACGCCATCATGGGCCTGTTGAAGGCGCGCGGACGGATCGACTTCCGCGGCCGTGACGTCAGCGGCGTCATGCTGGAGTCGCGGGTCAAGGCCGGGCTCTGCCTGGTGCCGGAGCGGCGCGAGCTGTTCGCCGACATGGCGGTCGAGGACAATCTGCTGCTCGGCGGTTTCCGCAGGACACGCGCCGAACGCAACCAGACCATCGAGGAGATCTACGCGCGGCTGCCGCGGCTGAAGGAGCGGCGCGAGCAGCTCGCCGGCACGCTGAGCGGCGGCGAGCGGCAGATGCTGGCGATGGGGCGGGCGCTGATGGCGCGACCGACCTTGCTGATGCTCGACGAGCCGAGCCTCGGGCTTGCGCCGCGGATCGTGCGCGATGTGTTTCACATCCTGACTGATTTGCGCAAAACCGGCGTGTCGATCCTGCTGGTCGAGCAGAATGCCCGCGCGGCGCTGGAAGTCGCGGACTATGCCTATGTCATGGAGCTCGGCGCGATCACCAAGCAGGGCTCTCCGGCGGATATCGCCCAGGATCCGAGACTGGTCGAAAGCTATCTCGGCCTCGGCGGTCACGATTACTAACGACAACAAACCTGACGACAACAAACGGAGGAGGACGTCGATGCAACAGACCAAGACACTGATCGTCGCGCTGGCGACGATGCTGGCGGGCGTCACCGCGGCGCAAGCGGAAATCAAGATCGGTATCACCATGAGCGCGTCCGGCCCCGGCGCCGCGCTCGGCCAGCCGCAGTCGAAGACGGTGGCGGCGCTACCCAAGGAAATCGGCGGCGAGAAGGTCACCTACTTCGCGCTTGACGACGAATCCGATCCGACCAAGGCCGCGCAGAACGCCCGCAAGCTGCTCTCGGAGGAAAAGGTCGATGTGCTGATCGGCTCGTCGCTGACCCCGGTCAGCCTGCCGCTGATCGACATCGCCGCCGAAGCCAAGACGCCGCTGATGACGATGGCGGCCGCCGCGATCCTGGTCGCGCCGATGGATGACCGCCGCAAATGGGTCTACAAGGTGGTGCCGAACGACGACATCATGGCGGAGGCGATCGGCAAGTACATCGCCAAGACCGGCGCCAAGAAGGTCGGCTATATCGGTTTCTCGGACGCTTACGGCGAGGGCTACTACAAGGTGCTGGCCGCCGCCGCGCCGAAACTCGGCTTCGAACTCACCACCCATGAGGTCTATGCCCGCAGCGACGCCAGCGTCACCGGTCAGGTGCTGAAGATCATCGCGACCAAGCCCGACGCTGTGTTCATCGCGGCCGCCGGCACGCCGGCGGTGCTGCCCCAGAAGGCGTTGCGCGAGCGCGGCTTCAAGGGACCGATCTATCAGACCCACGGCGTCGCCACTGAAGAGTTCATCAAGCTCGGCGGCAAGGACGTCGAAGGCGCGATCTTCGCCGGCGAGGCTTTCAGCGGCGCCGAGGACATGCCGGCCGACAGCCCGTTCCGCAAGGTCAAGGCGCGCTTCGTCGACGCCTACAAGGCCGCCAATGGCGGCGCGTCGCCGACCATCTTCGGCGTGCATCTGTGGGACTCGGTGACGCTGGTCGAGAACGCGATCCCGGCAGCGCTCAAGGTCGCCAAGCCCGGCACGCCGGAATTCCGTGCTGCGATCCGCGACCAGATCGAGAAGTCGAAGGATCTCGCGCTCAACAACGGCCTGTCGAACATGACGCCCGACAACCACAATGGCTACGACGAACGATCCGCCGTCCTGATCGAAATCCGCGACGGCGCGTTCCGGTTGAAGCAATAGTAACCATCGTCGTCATTCCGGGGCGCGCGTAGCGCGAACCCGGAATCTCTCTTGGCTACAATTTCTGGATTCCGGGTTCGCGCAGCTTTGCTGCGCGCCCCGGAATGACTTGTTAGTCGAGGCGCCCAAGCTCCTCTCCCCCTTGCGGGGAGGGGTCGGGGGTGGGGGTCCCCAGGCACTGTGCTCGCGGCACCCCCACCCCGGCCTCCGCTTCGCTCGGCCGACCCTCCCCGCAAGGGGGAGGGGTTGAACCAGCGCCCCCGCCTACAGCTTCAAGCGCCTCGGCCCAAAGCACCGAGCGCTCGTAGCTACGCAGACTGTGTCCTCACCAGCTACGCCGGCACGCTCTCTGCCAGATAGTCGATCGCGGCGCCGACGCCGCCTTTGCTGTGCGGGATGTTCAGCGCGGCCATCGCCATCTCGATGACGCCGAGCGTGCCGAGGATCATCGGCGCGTTGATGTGGCCCATATGGGCGATACGGAAGGCGCGGTCCTGCAGTTCGCCGATGCCGACGCCGATCACCAGGCCGCATTTGTCCTTGCAATAGCGATGCAGCGCCAGCAGGTCGTGGCCATCGGCGGCGCGCACCGTGGTCACCGTGTCGGCGCGCTCGCGCGCATCCTCGATGTTGAAGCTGAAGACCCGGCCCTCGGACCACACCGCGACGGCGCGGCGCACCGCCTCGGCGAGCAGCCGGTGCCGCGTGAAGGCATTGTCCAGCCCTTCCGCGAACAGCATGTCGAGCGCCTTGCGCAGCGCGAACAGCAGATGCACCGGCGCGGTGCCGGCGTATTTCTGATAGTGCTCGGGCCCGTCGCGCTGGGTCCAGTCCCAGTAGGGCGTGCGCAGGCCGGCGCTCTGATGCGCGGCGCGGGCGCGGTCTCCGACCGCCACGAAGCCGAGGCCCGGCGGCGACATCAGGCCCTTCTGCGAGCCGGACATCGCGACGTCGATGCCCCACGCGTCCATCTCGAAAGGCATGCAGCCGAGCGAGGCGACCGCGTCGACCATGAACAGTGCGGGATGCCCCGCGGCCTCGATCGCGCGGCCGATCGCTTCGAGATCGTTGTAGGCGCTCGACGCGGTGTCGACCTGCACCACCACGATCGCCTTGATGCTGTGCTCCTTGTCGCGGCGCAGCCGCTCTTCAACCTCGGAGGCACGCACGGCGTGGCGCCAGCCGCCTTTCAGCACCTCGACTTCGCAGCCCATCGCCTGCGCAGCGGCGCCCCAGCCCAGCGCGAAGCGGCCGCTCTCCAGCACCAGCACCTTGTCGCCGCGCGACAGAACGTTGCTGATCACCGCCTCCCAGGCGCCGTGGCCGTTGGCGATGTAGATGTAGGACTTGCCCCTGGTCGCGAACAACCGGCTGAGGTCGCGCAGCAGGCTTTCGCTGAGCTCCACCATCGCCTGCGAGTAGATGTCGAGCGCAGGGCGATGCATCGCCTGCAGCACCTCGTCGGGCATCGTGGTGGGTCCGGGAATCGCCAGGAATTCACGTCCGGCGCTGACGGCCATTTTTCTGATTCCTTGTCTTCGAGCGGCGGGCGCGCGATGACCATGCAGGCTCCCGCCGCTGAATTCAAGGCGCGGGCGGACCGGCGACGGCGTCGGTGACGGTGCGGAAAATCCGGTCCTTGATCTCGGTCGCGAGCGGGCTCGGCAGAACGGCGGCAGGGCTGCTGCGCTTCTTGCAGCCCTCGACCAGCCGCAGGATCCAGACTTCGCCGTCGGTGTAGTAGCGGTCGCCTTCGCCGTTGTGTCCGGCGATCGTCGGGCCGATGCCGGTGACTTGGTATTTCGCATCGACCATCGCCGCGGCTTCGAGATCGGAAGCAAGCAGGCCGCGCTCGGCGTCGATGTCGGGATCGATGTGATGCGTCACCGCGCCGGTGTATTTGCTGACGCCGACGCCGCGATCGAAGGTGGCGTCGCCGAGCCAGACCGGGCGGCCCTCATCGCCGCTGTCGAGCACCTTCCACAGCCGGACATGATGACGTCGGTCGGCGCTGCGGCCATCCGGCTTCTCGAAAGCGAGATCCTCACGACGGCCGAGATAGTACAAGTTCGACACCGGTGCGTGATGATACGCCCGGTCGAGCAGAACGCTGCCGGCGATTTCGATCGATGAGCTCAGCGTCAGCGGGTCGGCGGGCGTCCAGTTCGCCGCGAGCATGGCGCAGACCACGTCTTTCTGGTTGCCGATCAGTCCGACATTGATCGGGTCGCCGGGAATGCCCTGCGCAGTCCGCGTCGCCATCGGCATATCGGCCAGCCCGCGTTGATGTTCGTAGTGGGTCCAGAACAGCGGCAAGGCCAGATAGGCGGCCAGCGCGTAGACGGTCACGAACAGCGCGGTGATCAGCCCCGCGCGTCGCAGCCGGGGATGGCGCCGCCGTTTGCGGTGATGTTCGCCGGTGGCGTCGTTCATATCGCCGCGCCCTTATGCTCTAGCGTCGCGTCTCGCGGCAGCCGGCGGCTTCGGCGTCCTCGACCGAGCAGAACCAGCGCGTGCCTTTGCTGATCTTCATCTGGATCTTCGCATACCAGCGGCTGGTGGGCTTGTGATAGATGCATTCGCCCGAGGTGTTGACGTTGCCCTTGATGGTGCAGTCGGGCGACGGCGCCACCGGGCCGGAGGCCGAGGCCAGCAGAATATTGCGCGCATTCTTCGGCGGTCGGGTGGCACCGAGCACCGTGGTCTTGTTGTTGCGCACGCGCCAGTCCCACGGCGCGATGAATGCGCCCTGCCACAGCCCGGCGCGAGCGGTGCGCGCCGCCTTCTCGTCGGCGTCGTAGGTGTGCGCGAAGCGAACATAGGACAGCGCCCAGCCGCTTTTCACCATCCATTGCTGGATGTCTTCGCCGTCGACCTCGCATTTTGCGACCGAGAGAGCGTTCTTCTCGGTACGCATCACCCGGCAGGTCCAGCTCTTGCCGGCGACGTGAGCCACCAGCGCGTCGCGCGCGGCGATGCCGCAGGTCCAGCGTTCGCCCTTCGGATTGAGGCACAGCTGATCGATCGAGGGCGCGTCGATGCCCGCGAGCCGGATGCGGGCGCTGCCGATCGTGAGATGATCGCCGTCGCGAATTTTCGGCACGCCGGTGATTTCTGTGGCCTGCGCCGTCACCGGGAGCAGCACAACAAGCGAAAGCGGAAGCAGGAACGTCTTCAACATGCGTTGGCCATTTCGGTCGGGAGCCCCGCGGAAGCGGTACGCGAGCACACCGGGCCCGTTGCAGCAAGATCCGCCGATTGTGATGATGATTTGGCGGCTGGACCAGCGCGACGCGCGCCGCCGCGCTTCAACTTCGCGCGAGACGCCGGCCGGGATGCTTTATCCATTGTGCGGGCGCTGCAAAATCGCCTTTCGCGCCAGCGCCAGCCCCATCAGCACGAAGGCCGAGGTGACTTCCGGCCCGCCGACCAGGATGCGGGTCGGAGTCTTCATCTTATTCCACTCATAGGCCTTGAACGGACCGCGGCGGCCGCCTTCGCCGAGGTGATTGAGAATGCAATGCAGCGCCGGCGTGAAATGTGCGAGTTCGCCGCCGAGATGGCCGAGTGCAATCAGCGCCAGCGCGGCGTCGAACACATTCATTTCTTTCGCCACCAACTCGTCCTGGACGTAGGCCAGGACGCGCTCGCGGATGAATTCGAATGTGCGGTCCGGATCGATTGCGCGTTTCGTCGCCTCGTCGAGCGCACGGAACGCGACGTAGCAGCGGCCGAAATAGGCGCAATACAGCTCGGGCAGATAGTAGACGTGCGATTTCGGGTCGGCGAAGGCTCCGCTCGCGACCAGGCGTCGGTGGAATTCGACGATTCGCCGCACCGTTTCCAGGCGCGACGGCGTCTCGACGATCTTCCAGCGCGCGCAATTGCGGAAGCTGACCTCGAGCACGTCGAGATTGAGCGTCGGATCGAGGTCGTTGCCGAAAGGCCGTTCGCCGGCGAGGCTGTCGATCCAGGTGACGATGCCGCCGTCGTAGTCGATGGCGTCGTTGAGTGGCACGGTGACCAGCGGTTCGTTGGCCCCCGCGCGGACCTGATAGCCGGCGTAAAAATCGATCAGCGGCTGGTCGAGGATCGGGTCGGTGGAATTGGCCTGAGTCGCCGCCGAGATCGCGCAAGCGGTGGTGTCGCAGTCGGGGACGTAGACGCCGAAACCGAGCTTCTGTTTGATCTTCGTGAAGAATCGGCTGAATCGCGGATGCGGCGGCGGCGCCAGCGCGGTGATGACGTCGAAGCCTTCGCCATCCGCCGAACGGACATGCTCGCGGCTGATCTGGATGCAGAATTCGACCATATCGGCGATGATGCGCCGCGCAGTCCGGACGTCTTCTGGCGTGCCGAGCCCGGTGTCGATGAAGCTCAGCAACGCCTCGATGTAGAAGGCGTCGTAATAGGCCGAGCGATGCCGGATCTGCACCGGCGCCCACATCGGCTCGGCAATGCCCCGCCACGGCGGATTGATCAGACCCGCGACGGGCGACCGGGCGATGAACACCCGCGCCAGATTGAACAACAATGTCGAATTCTTGTAGCTACGCGCATTCAGCCCGGTGAGAGCCGCCAGCAGTTCCCGGCCGCCGAAATCGGGATCGCCGATCAGGTTGAAGGCGGCGTAGGTCGGGATGAATCCGTTGCGCTCCCACGACTGCAGCAGGTTTTCGCTCGCGGCGCGGATGGCGCTGTCGATGTCGGAGAGCCTCGGCATTTGGGCCGGCGCGACCCACGGGCGCGGGCGCGGATGCTGCAGCTTGACGGAATCGAGCAGTTCGGCGACCGGCCGGCCGATCGCGGCCCAATCCGGATCGGTATCGTCGCGCGCGGCGATCAGCGCGTCGCGAACGGCGCGGAACCGCACTGGCTGCTCCAGCTCGGACAGTCCAGCCTTGCGCAGCAGTGGCCGTAGCGCCGGATTGCCGAGCGCGGTCTTGTAGAATTTGGCGATGTGCGGATTGCCGCGCTTGCGGCCGAGAAACACCGGGTCGCACAGATCGTAGAGCGACGGCGCCTGTTTGCGGGCGGTCAGCGCGCGAAACGCCGCGCCGGCCATATGCAAAATATTCATGGTCTGTTCCCGCAGCTCCGAACCGTCAAGTCCTTGAGAAGTCGCACGGACAGGCCGGATTGACAAATCGCCCCCAGCGATCGCGCCAAGGCGCGTTGCTCGCTGCGAATTCTTTGCGCAAGCCTAGCCGCCGTGACCGGAGGATGGTTTCCGAAGATGTCTTTCGTGCGGTTGGGTCACGCAGCGTAATAATGACTGAAGAAGTGTGATCGGTTCCAAGCAAAACCCCAGTCTAGGCAGCGGGCTAGCTCCGAGCTATACGGTCGTGGATCTGCTGGCTTTCCCGAAAGGGTTGAAACGGTTAAACCTTTCTTATGGTGCGGTGCCGCAAATTGAGCTTAATTCAACCGCACTGGATTGGTTAATCCTTCACAGACGAATGTCTCCGGCGCGATCGATGTCGCGCGGACAAGGAGCGATTGACGATGACGTTTCGCGCACCCGGCCTGTCGCGCCGTTCGATGACGACCATCGCCGCTCTGATCGGCGTCGTGTCGCTGGCGATTGGCGCCCATGCCGCGCTGAACAAGCGCGTCGGCGATGTGGACCCCGCCAAAGACGCCGCGCGGATCGAAGGCAATGGCCCGACGGCGTCGCGATTCGCTCTGGTGATCGGCAACGGCCGTTATCCGGACGCGTCCGAGCCGCTGATCCAGCCGATCAACGACGCTCGCGCGCTGAGTGGTGCATTGCGCCGTGAGGGCTTCGACGTTGACATGATCGAGGACGCCCGTCGCGACGACATGCTGCAGGCCGTCGAGCGGATGAAGGCCCGGGTCACCAAGGATTCCACCGTTGTGCTGTTCTTCGGCGGCTACGGCATTCAGTCCGGCCGCGAGAGCTACATGATCCCGGTCGACGCCAACATCTGGAACGAGGCCGACGTCCGCCGCAGCGGCGTCAGCATCGAATCCGTGCTCGGCGAGATGAGGGAGCGCGGCGTGCACGCCAAGCTCGCGATCATCGACGCCTCGCGTCGCAATCCCTATGAGCGCCGCTTCCGCTCCTATTCGCATGGCCTCGCGCCGATCAACGCGCCCGCCAATGCGCTGGTGCTGTCGTCAACGACGCCCGGCAAGGTCGCCGAGGACGGCGAAGGCCAGAACAGCGTGCTGGTCGGCGCATTGCTCGGCTCGATCTCGTCGCGCCTCGCCAGCGCCGAGGCCGCCTTCACCAAGGCCCGGCTCGCGGTGACGCGTGCGACCAACGGCGCGCAGGTGCCGTCGCTGACCTCGTCGCTGGTCGATGACGTGAAGCTGGCGCCGGTCACCGCCGACGCGACGCCCGCCTCCGGCGGCTGATCCCGCGGGCCGTTGATACCAACCACGTCACGCGTACTTCGCCGGACTCGTCCCGGCCATTCACGTCTTTGACTTGGCGTAGCGCCATGACCGCGACACGCGGCGTCATGACGAGTCTTTCGTTCTTGCCGTTGGGATCAGTTCGACTGCAGCACGAAGCGGCGGTTGTCCTTTTGCGGCGGCCGCGCGTTCATCGGATACAGCTTGGCGAAACCGGCGATGTCCTCGTCGGCGACGGTGATCGGACTAGCCAGCACCATCCAGTCGACCACTTCCGAACAAGGTGGCGTCGTCAGCGAGCCTTCGTAGCGATAGTACGAGCGCTTCTCCGGCAGCAGCGCGTTCGGATCGATCGCCGGGTCGGCCTTGACCGCCGGGCCCTCGCGCTGCGGCATCGTCGCGACGATCTTGCCGAAGGTTGCATTCGCCTTGCCGGCCTGCATCAGCACGCCGAGCACGCCCAGCGTTCCGGATTCCGCGCGATGGACGAAATGCACCTCCATCGGGAAATTCTTGCCGTCGATCAAATGTTCGCTCGGACGGTGGAAGTGGAACTGCACCAGCTTGAAGGTGACGCCGCCGAGCTTCAGCGTGCTGCCTTCCGCGACGTTGAGCTGGATGGTGTGGCCGTTATTGACGATGGTGTCGGCCTTTCCGGCCCAGTTTATCTCGATCGGATACAAATTGGCGCTGACGGTCGCGCCGATATCGATCGGCGACTGCTGCACCCCGATCGTGCAGATCTGGTTGGCGGAATCGAGCTCGCCCCACTTCGCCGGGCCGCTTTCGCCTTCATATCCCCAATGATGCGCGCCTTCCGCGGCGACGCCGGCGGTGGCGCAAAGCGGGCACAGAGCCAGGCCTGCAAAGGCCTTCAGGATAGCGCGGCGGTCCATCGCAGAGTCTCCCGAATTAAGTCGGTCGACTATGACCCAACCGGGAACTTTGTGAAGTTCGACGAATAGCTGACTCGCGAGAGCGGCTATTGACTGGCCCAGACGATGCGCGCGATCCACTCGACATCGGCCGGCGCCAGCGTCCTGTCCGCATGGCTGGGATTGAGCGACGCCAGTTCGACGATCTTGGTGGTGCGGCGCTTCAACTCCTTCACCATGACCTCGCCGCCGGTGGTCTTCACCACGACCCGGTCGCCGCGCCGGATCGCAGTGCCGGGCGACACCACGATGATGTCGCCGTCACGATAAGCGGGTTTCATCGAATCGCCGGAGATTTCCAGCGCATAAGCGTGTTCGTCGTTGACCGAAGGCAGGCCGACTTCCTCCCAGCCTTTGCCGGCCGGAAAACCGCCATCGTCGAAGAAGCCGCCTGCGCCCGCCTGAGCGAGACCAAGCAGCGGGACCGACTGCACCACCCGCGGCCGGTCGGTGATCAGTTGGACGAAGGTGTCGATCGCGGTGTTGGTGGCCGCGAGCGCCTTGGCGACCGACTCGGTCGAAGGCCAGCGTTCGCGGCCGTCATTGGTGATCCGCTTCGACTTGTTGAAGGTGGTGGGGTCGAGGCCCGATCGTTTGGCCAGTCCTGACGCGGACAGGCCGGCTCGTTCGGCCAACCGGTCGAGCGCCGTCCAGATCTGGTCGTGGGTCAGCATGTGCATCGCGGCTATCCCATGGCGAAGCCCGGAACGGCCGGGCGGCAGAAGATCACTTGACAACTAGGAATTATTACCTCAATGCGCGGCGTTCCGCAATCCCGTCCTGCGACAAAAAACGTTGCGCTTGCAGTGCACCGAGGCCGCCGATACGGTCGATGCCAAGCCCGGACGATTTCCAGGCAACCGAACGCGCACCGGTCCGCTCCAGGGGGCCCGGTTCAGCGATCAGGACGTGCGCAAAGTATTGTTCCGCGGATGTTATTTCGGTTGCCCGGCGGTCTGCGGGTTGCATGACCAATCCGCCCCAACAACCAGCCGCAACGGGAATCCGGGCCTTTGCGCACGATTTACAAGATCTGTGACGCTCCGGCGTGGCGCGAGGCCGAGCTGGCCGGCGTCTACCGCGGCAGCGCCGATGACAGCCGCGACGGCTTCATCCATTTCTCCACCGCCGAGCAATTGGCGGGGACGCTCGCCAGGCATTACGCCGGCAAGACCGGCCTGCTGCTGATCGCGGTCGATGCCGAAAAGCTCGGTCCTGCGCTGCGCTGGGAGGCGTCGCGCGGCGACGAGCTGTTTCCGCATCTCTACGGCGAACTCGCCCTCGGCGTCGTCACCGGCGTGCGCGAGATTGCGACCGGCGCCGACGGCAGCCACTCCGTTCCGGAGTTTGCGCCGTGATTCGCGCCTTCGACGCCTTCTCGCTGCCGCTGCTGCGCCTGTTCGACGCCGAGGACGCGCACCGGCTCGCGATCCAGGGATTGCGGCTGCTGCCGCAGGTGAAGCCGCGCCCGGACGATCCCAAGCTCGCGGTGCGCGCTTTCGGGCTGAATTTTCCCAACCCGGTCGGCATCGCGGCCGGCTTCGACAAGAACGCCGAGGCGCCGGATGCGCTGATGCGGCTCGGCTTCGGCTTCGTCGAAATCGGCACCGTGACGCCGAAACCGCAGGCCGGCAATCCGCGGCCGCGACTGTTCCGGCTGGAGCGCGACGAGGCCGTCATCAACCGGATGGGCTTCAACAATGACGGCAGCGAAGCGGTGCTGCGGCGGCTTGCGGCGCGGGCGCAGCAAGGCGGTATCCTCGGCGTCAATGTCGGCGCCAACAAGGACAGCTCGGATCGCGTCGCCGACTACGTCGCGCTGATCGAGACCTTCGCCCCGGTGGCGAGCTACTTCACCGTCAACGTCTCGTCGCCGAACACGCCGGGCTTGCGCAATCTGCAGCAGGCGGCGGCGCTCGACGATCTGCTGGCGCGGGTGATCGAAGCCCGCGAGCGTGTACGCCCCAGCGCCGGAGATACTCCGGTTCTACTGAAGATCGCGCCCGATCTTACGCTCGGCGAACTCGACGACGTCGTGCACATCGCCCGTTCGCGAAAGGTCGACGGCATGATCGTCGCCAACACCACGCTGTCGCGCTCGCCGCTGCTGCGCGAGCGAACGCGGATGAACGAGCAGGGCGGCCTCAGCGGCCGGCCGCTGTTCCGGCTGTCGACGAGGATGGTGGCGGAGACCTATGTCCGCGCCGAGGGCGCATTCCCGCTGATCGGGGTCGGCGGCATCGACTCCGGCGGCGCCGCGCTGACCAAGATCCGCGCCGGCGCCAGCCTCGTGCAGCTTTACTCGGCGCTGATCTACAAGGGGCTCGGCCTCGTCGAGAGCATCAAGACCGATCTCGCCTCGACGCTGCTACGCACCGGCCGGGATTCGCTGGCCGAAATCGTCGGCGCCGACGCGCCGACCATCACCGCCGAAGAGTGGCCGGTGTGAGGCGTCGTCTGCCTTGACGTTCGTTGTTCCGGGGTGCGAGCCGCGCGCATTGTGAACCCTCGAGCAAGTCATTCCGGGCCTGCGCGCGTCAGCGCGCAGGCCGGAATCTCGAAGAGTTCTTCACCTCTGGATTTCGGGTTCGCGCGCTGACGCTCGCGCCCGGAAGGACGTGCCTTTCGCCGGAAGGATGGCGCGTCGTGCAACTACAACTCGACGATCAGTCCGTCACTCGCGCCCATGTGCGGCACGGAATCGAGCTTGTGCAGTACGTCGTCGCCCATATGGGTGAGGATCAGCCGCTTCGGGTTGATCTCGGGCAGATGGGTCTCGAGCGTCTTCAGGCTGAGATGGTTCTTCACCGTGCGCTCATAGGTGTAAGCCTCGGCGATGAAGACATCGGCGTCGTGCGCCGCACTGACCAGCGTGTCGGTCCATTGCGTGTCGCCGCTATAGGCCAGCGTGCGGCCCTCGGCCTCGATCCGGTAGGCGAAGAACGGCCCGCCGGAATCGCCGTGTACCACCGGAAACGGCGTCACCGTCACGGCGCCGAATGTCTGCGGCACGGCGGGTTCGAGCGCCACGACTTGCAGATCGAAGGTCGGCTTGGTCGCCGACGAATGCTCGAACAGCGCTTCCATCAGCCGTGTCAGCCGGATGTCGATGCCGGGCGGTCCGGCGATCACCAGCGGCCGTTTGCGCTTGGCGAACTGGGCGTCGAGCAGCAGAAACGGCAGGCCGCCGAAATGGTCGCCGTGGAAATGGGTGATCAGGATCAGATCGAGCGCGTCGCGCGAAATGCCGTAGCGCTTCAGCGCCGGCAGCGTGGTCGCGCCGCAGTCGATCAGGAAGTTGGCGCTTTCGCCCGACACATGAAAACAGGTGTTGAGCCGGCCGCCGGAGCCGAACGCATCGCCACAGCCGACAAATCGAAGTTGCATTGCTGATCCCTCGACCGGCAATTGCCGGGCCAAGGCAGCTCTACGCCGGGGGGGCGCGGAACGAAAGCCCAACCATCGCCGGATTGCACGCCGCGAGCGCGGGCAAAGGCCAGCTGCGGATGGGCGATGCGGCCGGCCCGGCAGGGCAGGCCGCGCCGCAGGGGCGCACGCGGACGTTTGCGCCTCCGGTTGCGCGCGATCCTACACCAGATCGATCTTGCCACTCGCGAGATCGTAGACGCCGCCGACCACCTTCAGCTTGCCGCTGGACACCAGTCCAGAGAGGATCGGCTTCGATTCCAGCAACTGCTGCACATTGCTGCGCACATTCGCGATCACCGCCCGCTGCGGCAGGTTGTCGCCGGTCTGCTTGAGCGAAGGCTCGATCCCCGGCTTCATCGCACGCACCAGATCGCCGATGTGTCCGGGTAGGTCGTTGCCCTTCTGCAGCGCGCCGATGGTGGCATTGACCGCGCCGCAATTGCTGTGACCGAGCACCATGATCACCTTGGTGCCGAGCACCGCGGCGCCGTATTCGAGGCTGGCAAGCCCGTCTTGCGTGACGAAATTGCCGGCGACGCGGACGACGAACAAATTGCCCGGACCCTGGTCGAACGCCAGCTCGGGCGCAATCCGTGAGTCAGCGCAGCCGAGGATCGCCGCGAACGGCGACTGTCCCTGCGAACGTGCGACCCGGCCGGCGGAGAAATCACGCTCGCGCAGTTGATTGCCGACATAGCGCGCATTGCCCTGCATCAGCTTGTCGAGCGCTGCGTCCGGCGTGTCGCCTGGGCTTGCCGCCTGCGCATGGACAGCCGATGGAAGCGCGGCGGCGGCGAACAAGCCGAAACCAGCTTGAACCAGCGTTCGACGAGATAGCTCGCCTTTGGAGCAGTCATCGCACATTCCATCTCTCCTTTGCGGTCGACATCGGGGAGATGGTATTTTGAGCGCAAGGAGTTTGCGAAGAGCTGTTGTGACCAGAGCTCATTCTGTCGTGAAGATCGAGCTAAGCTGGTGCTGCAAGCTTTAGAAAAACTCAGCCGACCGCGGCGGGTGGAAACGAGGCGCGCAGCATCGCCGGATAGCGTAGCGCCTGCAGCCCGCCGCGCCAGATATAGTGCGACAGCAGGGCGATCCACAGTCCGGTGTTGCCGAGTGGGCGCAGCGCCAGCCAGGCGAGAAGGAACAGGAGCAGCGACAGCAGCATCAGATTGCGCATCTCGCGCGCCCAGGTGGCGCCGATGTACACCCCGTCATAGGCGAAGGCAAACACGCCGAGGATCGGCGCGAGCGCCACCAGCCACAGATAGTCGCGGGCGGCGCGGCGTAGCTCGGCGCTCGACGTCATCACATCGATCAAGAGCGGGCCGGTGAACGCGTAGGTCGCGCTCACCGCCAGCGCAAAGGCGAAGCCCCACAGGATCACCAGCCGCGTCGCGGAAACGAATCCGTCGCGGTCGCGTGCGCCGAGCGTCCTGCCGCAGAGCTGCTCGGCGGCGTTGGCGAGGCCGTCGAGAAAGAACGCGCTGACCATCAGGAAATTGTTGAGCACGGAGTTGGTGGCAAGCACCACATCTCCGCCACGGGCACCTTGCGCCGTGAAAAACAGGAACACCGCGATCAGCGCCGCGGTGCGCAGCATGATGTCGCGGTTGACCGCGAACATCCGCTTCAGGCGGCTCGGATCGAACAGCATCGCCCGCGACGTGCGCGGAATGCCGCGGCCGAGCCACGCGGCGATCACAAGCCCGATCAGCAGACCCGAGCCCTCCGCGATCACCGCCGCCACCGCCGCGCCGGCGATGCCGAAGTCGAACCACAGCACCAGCGCGATGGTCGCTGCGATATTGACCAGGTTGATCGCGACCTGCACCGAGAGCGCGAGCGTCGCGCGCGCCTGTCCGACCAGCCAGCCGAGCACTGCGAAATTCGCCAGCACCAGCGGCGCCGACCAGATCCGGATCGTGAAGTAGGTCCTGGCCGCGGCGCTGACGCCGTCGCTGCCGCCCATCGCGCCGATCAGCGCGGCGGCCAGCGGGCCCTGCAACGCGATCAGCACCACGCCGACCGCGATCGCGATGATTAATCCGCGAAGCAGATGTGCCGGCACCTCGCGCGTGTCGCCGGCGCCGATCGACTGGGCGGTGAAGGCCAGCGTGCTCATCCGCAGGAAGCCGAACAGCCAGAACAGGCAGTCGAAAATCACCGACATCATCGCCACGCCGCCGAGCATCGTGGCGTCGCCGAGCCGTCCGATCGCGGTGGTGGCGACGATGCCGAGCAGCGGCGTCGTCAAATTGGCGACCATCGCCGGGCCGGCGATGGCGAAGACCTGTCGAGAGGTTACGGCGGCGGGCGGCAAAACTCCGGCCTGCGCGGCCTCCGGCTTCACTTGCTCGCCGACGCTAGCGCCCGCGCGGCGTACCGAACAGCCGCGTCAGCAGCCAGATCGGGATCACGATCACCGCGCCGAGCAGGAAGTAGCGCCACACGCCGCTGATGGCGTCGAAGCCCAAATCCCAGATCCGCTGGAACAGCAGCCGGATGCTGACCAGGATATTCCACGGATCGAGACCGATCGCCGCAAGCACGACGCCGACCAGGATCGACATCAGCGCCAGCCGAAAAAACACCGCGAGCGGCGAGCCGCCGAGGAAGCGGGTCAGGCTGTCGTCGGTGGCGGGAAGGTCCCGTGGGTCGTTTCGCATCGCTGGTGTCCTTGCGCGGTCAGGCCGCATGATAATCGGTGGAACGCAAATGGGAAACCGGTTCGCGCGCGTCAATGGCCGCGGGCGGGCGCCGCCGATGGAATCGCGCCGTCGGCCTTCAACATCCGCTCCAGCGTCTCCAGCCGGTCGGCGTCGCGCGGCGGCTTGTCCCAGCGCAGCCGGCTGATCCGCGGAAAACGCATCGCCACGCCGGATTTGTGCCGCGGCGAGCGCTGCAGCCCCTCGAAAGCGACTTCCAGCACAAGGCCCTGATCGGGTTCGTGCACGACATGGCGGACCGGGCCGAATTTTTCGGTGGTGTTGCGGCGGACGAAGCGGTCGATCTGCAGCAATTCCTCGTCGGTAAAGCCGAAATACGCCTTGCCGACCGGGACGAGCTGATCGCCGCCGTCGCCTTCGGTCCAGACCCCGAAGGTGTAGTCCGAATAATAAGACGAGCGCTTGCCATGGCCGCGCTGGGCATACATCAGCACCGCGTCGATGATATGGGGATCGTGTTTCCACTTCCACCATTGGCCTTTCGGGCGGCCGGGCAGATACGGCGCATCGCGCCGCTTCAGCATCACGCCCTCGACCGCGTCGGCATCGAGGCCGGCTCCGGCGCTGGCGGGATCGCGCCGCGCCGCGTGCAAATCATCCCAGTCGGCGAATGTCACCATCGGGGACAGGTCGATCTTGGGTTCGTCGAGCCGTGCGACGAACGCCTCCAGCCGTGCGCGGCGTTCGGCAAACGGCAACGTACGCAGATCTTCGTCGCCCTCGCCGAGCAGGTCGTAGGCGCGCAGATGGATGGGATACTCCTTGATCAGCTTCGGCGTCACCGATTTGCGGTTGAGCCGCTGCTGCAGCACGTTGAAGGACTGCACCCGGCTCTCGCGCAACACCAGCAGTTCGCCGTCGATCGCGCCCGGTAATCGCAGCGACGGCAGCAGGTCGGGGAAGCTCCGCGTGATGTCCTCGCCGCTGCGCGAATACAGCCGTACGATGGCGTCGCCACCGTCACCGACGCCGCTCACCGCCTGCACGCGGATGCCGTCCCATTTCCATTCGGCAATGTAGTCGGCGGCGTTCATCGCGGCGAAGTCGGCGTCCTCGAGCGCATGCGCCAGCATCACCGGGCGAAACGGCGCCGGATCGCGATTGACCGGCTGGGGCCCGTGGCCTTCCAGCCAGGCGAACAGATCGAGATAGGGTGCATCGAGTCCGGGCCACATCAGCTCGACGTCGTGCGGGTCCTTGTCGCCGAGCGCGGCCGCTGCGGTCTTCGCCAGCCGCGCCGAGACGCCGATCCGCAGGCCGCCGGTGACGAGCTTCAGCAGCGCCCAGCGGCCGGTTTCATCCAGCTCGTCGAGCCAGCGCGTGAGCTGCGCCGGCAGCTCGGCCTTGCCGAGGCTGTGCAGCGTGGTGACGATCTCGGTGAGCGACGGCGGCGGTGGATTGTTGTGGCCGGGGCTCGTTGCGGCGCTTAGTTCTGAATCACGGTCCTCGCCCCAAGCACTGCGCGCTCCCTCTCCCGCTTGCGGGAGAGGGTTGGGGTGAGGGTGCCACGAGGATGGCGTCCCGCTGTGGCCCCCCACCCCCGACCCCTCCCCGCAAGGGGGAGGGGAGGAGGCCGAGCCGGGGGGAGGGGAAGAGGCTCCGCCAGCGGGAGTGGAGACGGCCGTATTGCGCGGCGTCGGCCACATCAGCGCCACCGTTTCCGACAGATCGCCGACGTAATCATACGACAGCCCGAACAGCACCGGATCGGTACGGGCGGCGATCAGTTCGCGGATCAGGCCGGGCTTGGCGTGGCGGAACGACAGCGCGCCGGTCAGCGCCGCGAGCGCATAGCCGCGATCGGGGTCTTCGGTGGCGCGGAAGTAATTGGTGATCAGCCGCAGCTTGTTGTTGCGGCCGGGCTCGTAGGCCAGACGGTCGAGCAGTTCGGCGAAGCGGTTCATGCCTCGGCGGCCTCGCTCGCCGGCATCCCGACGTCCTCGTCCTCGTCGCCATAGCCGACCAGATCGAGCGGCCGCGCCGCCAGGCCGTTGCTCCGGCACCAATGCACCAGCGCGTCTTCCTGTCCGTGCGTGACCCAGATTTCGCCTGCGCCGGTGGCGGCAATCGTCGCGGTCAGGCCGTCCCAGTCGGCGTGATCGGAAATCACCAGCGGAAGCTCGACGCCGCGCTGCCTGGCGCGGGCGCGCACCCGCATCCAGCCGGAGGCGAAGGCGGTCAACGGATCGGGGAAGCGCCGCGTCCATAGATCGGAGGTCGCCGACGGCGGCGCCAGCGTGATGGCGCCGGCGAGTTCGGCCTTCTTTACGCCCTTCACCGGGCGCAGCTCGCCGAGCGTCACGCCGCGCTCGGCGTAATACTGCGTAATCTTCTCCATCGCGCCGTGCAGATAGATCGGCGCGTCATAGCCGGCGGCGCGGATCAGCGCGATCAGGCGCTGCGCCTTGCCGAGCGAATAGGCGCCGACCAGATGCGCACGTTCGGGAAACAGTGCCACCGACGCCAGCAGCTTGTTCACCTCATCCGCCGCGTCGGGGTGGCGAAACACCGGGAGCCCGAAGGTGGCCTCGGTGATGAACACGTCGCACGCGACGATCTCGAACGGCGTGCAGGTCGGGTCGGGCGCGTCCTTGTAGTCGCCGGACGCGACGATCCGGATGCCGCCGCATTCGACCGCGACCTGCGCCGAGCCGAGCACATGCCCGGCCGAATGGAATTTCACGCGCGCGCCGCCGAGCCGAATCTCCTCGCCATAGCTGATCGCCTGCGTCGAGCCGGCGAAATCGTCGCCGTAGCGCAGCCGCATCATGTCGAGCGTTTCCTGGGTCGCCAGCACCGCGCCGTGGCCGGCCCTCGCGTGGTCGGAATGGCCGTGGGTGATCACCGCGCGGTCGACCGGCCGCACCGGATCGATGTGAAAGCCGCCCGGTTTGCAGCACAGGCCTTCGGTCGTGGGGATCAGGATGTCGTGCGGACGCATGGTCACCATATAGGCGGGCCTGAACTGCAAACGAGTCCGGCCCCTCCGGGTTCCGTCGACGCCGCAATCAGGCGGGAGCACAAACAAAAACCCCGGCCGCGAGGCCGGGGTTCGATGTCTTGGTTCGGTGTCGTCGTTCGGCTTAGTACTTCGCGACCACCGGCTGGTTGAAGTGATAGTTGATGCCGGTCCGGACCATGTGCTCGGTCACCTTGGAGGTGCTCACGCCGAGGCCGCCGGCGAACACGTCGGTGGTCGAGCCGAGGTCGACGTAGAGATATTCGGTCTTCGAGGTCCAGTTCGGGCCGAGCAGACCGAACAGGCTGAACGGCATTTCAACGCCGCCGCCGACCGCATAGCCGCTGCGCGAGCGATTGGAGGTCTCGTTGCTGAGCGGGGTCACGATGTTGGTCTTGACGTTGCCATAGGCGTAACCGCCGGTGGCGTAGAGCAACGTCGAGCCGACCGAATAGCCGAGCCGGGCGCGCGCCGTGCCGAACCAGGGCAGCTTCTGATTGTAGGCCACAGTCGAGCCGAACACCGCGGTGCGATCGTCCTTCTGGGTCGAGCCCTGGAAGTCGGCTTCGGCGCCGAACACCCAATTCGCGGTCTGCCAATTGTAGCCGATCTGGCCGCCGCCGATGAACCCTTCCGGCGACAGGTTGAACTGCTCGGTGAATCCGCCGATGGTCGCGGTGGTGCGGTTGCGCGCGGTGGCCGAGCCACCGAAATTGCCGCCGATATACAGGCCGGCCCAGTTCGCCGGCGGCGGGGCGATGTACGCTCCGGTGCCGCCGATGCGATAGTTCAGACCGACGCGGAAGATGTTCTCGCGCAATTCGGTGCGCAGCGACTGGGTGCCGAACACGTCGGTCCGGTTGCCGAGGTCGAGATACAGATATTCGATCTTGCCGGTCCAGTTGCCGCCGAGCGCCGCTTCGACGCCGGAGCCGATTACCCAGCCGGTGCGGGTGCCGCTGAGGTTGAACGGGACCAGGCCGACTTCGGTGACGGTGGTCTTGACGTCGCCCGCCGCGAAGCCGCCGGTGAAGTAGCTGACCACCGGGCCGCGCGCGATGCCGATGCGGCCGCGCACCGTGGTGAACCAGTCGAGCTTCTGATTGTAGTTCACCGTGCCCAGCACGCCGTTCAGCGTGTTCAGGGTGGTGCGGCCGTCGCTCATGCCGCTGCCCTGGATGTCGGCCTCGACGCCGATCAGCAGCGGGCCGAACACCGAATTGGTCTGCCAGTTGTAACCGATCTGGCCGCCGCCGATCACGCCCTGGGGCTGGAGATAGGAGGAGTTGGCGACGCCGCCGGCGGGGAAGACGTGGCTCTGCAGGTTGCGACCGACGCCGACGCCGACGTTTCCGCCGATGTAGAATCCGGTCCAGTCATAGATCGCCGCGACCGGCGCCTTGACGTACGGGGCTCTGACGGCAAGATCGGCTGCCTGGGCGCTGACGGCTGAACCAACGAGCGCAACGCCGACGAGAAGCTTCTTCATGCGGGTACCTTCCTGAAAATCGCGTGTAATTTACCGCCGATCGCGGCAAGCAGCTGTACCCGCGCAGCCACACCTGCCCAAAATCGCCCGTTGCTCGGCCCGTAAACAATTGATTAACCGTCCGAATTTGCAGGGGGCGGAACCCGGACGAGGGCTGCGGCTACAAGTCGCTGGATAATGTCGCCAGATTCTCGCGCTTCTCCCGCAGGGCGGTAAATTTGGCGCATCCGGGGTTGCGATCTGGAGGTGTTCCGAACAGGATGGCGCCGCCGCAAAAGGGACATGCGTTGCGGCAGAACGAGAACCGGACGCGCGAGCGAACCGGCACATTAGAGGAGGAAACTCGATGAATCTGCGCTCCACTTCCGTCTTCACATCCGCAGGCGCTTTCGCCGCGGTTTTGCTCGCCGCCACATCGGTGGCTGCGGCGGAGAAGAAGTGCGATCCCGGCGCCAGCGATACCGAAATCAAGATTGGCCAGACTGTTCCGCATTCCGGTCCGGGTTCGCTGTACGGCGTGCTCGGCCGCGTCGGCGAAGCCTATTTTCAGATGCTGAACGAGAAGGGCGGCATCAACGGGCGCAAGGTGAAGTTCCTGACCCTGGACGATTCCTACAGCTCCCCGAAGGCGGTGGAGGCGACCCGCCGGCTGGTCGAGCAGGAAGAGGTGCTGGCGCTGTATGGCTCGCTCGGCACCGCGCCGCAGACCGCTGTGCACAAATACCTCAACAGCAAAAAGGTCCCGCAGCTTCTGCTGAACACCGGTGCGTCGAAGTGGAACGACCCGAAGAATTTCAAATGGACCATGGCGGGCCTGCCGCTGTACCCCACCGAGGCCCGCATCCTCGCCAAACACGTCGTGAGCGTGAAGCCCGACGCCAAGATCGCGATTCTCTACCAGAACGACGATTTCGGTCGTGACTTCCTCGGACCGTTCAAGAAGGTTCTGGAAGAAGCCGGCGGCAGGGCCAAGGTGGTCGCCGAGGCCAGCTACGACCTGACCGAGCCGACCATCGATTCGCAGATGATCAACCTGTCGAAGTCCGGCGCCGACGTGTTCTACAACATCACCACCGGCAAGGCGACGTCGCAGTCGATCCGCAAGGTGGCCGAGCTCGGCTGGAAGCCGCTGCAGTTGTTGTCGGCGGGCTCGACCGGCCGTTCGATTCTCAACGCCGCCGGCATCGAGAATGCGACCGGTATCGTCGCGATCCGCTACTCCAAGGAGGTCGGTGTGCCGCGATTTGAGAACGATCCGGACGTCAAGGCGTTCGAGGAGTTCCGCCAGAAGTATCTGCCGAACGTCGACAAGGACAACACCATCGCCTACGCCGGCTACGGCCAGGTGGTGACGATGGCCGAGATCCTGCGCCGCTGTGGCGACAACCTCACCCGCGAGAACGTGCTGAAGCAGGCGACCTCGCTGAAGGGCTTCCACTCGCCGTATTTCCTCGACGGCATCGAATACAGCTACACGTCGGACGACTACACGCCGATGAAGACCCTCTACATCTCGACCTTCAACGGCAAGGACTGGGACATCTCCGACAAGCCGGTCACCGAATAACGACGACTTTGTCGAGCACATGCTCGTGCAGCGCCCGCCGCCCGGCGGGCGTTGTGCGTTTCCGGGCGCTGCGCGCCGGAGATGGCGGCCTGCGCGGGCGACTTGCGTCGGGACGATCTCGATTCCGAAGGCGCGAATGCCTACCTTCGCCGGGTGATCATCGCCGATTCCGACGTGCCCCCTGATTTGCTGCCCGACCGGTTCAGGCATTGGTTTGCCGCACGCGGCTGGTCGCCGCGCGCGCATCAGCTCGAACTGCTCGAAAAGGCCCGCGCGCAACGTTCGGCGCTGCTGATCGCGCCGACCGGCGCGGGCAAGACCTTGGCCGGCTTCCTGCCGACGCTGGTGGAGCTGGCCGAGACCTCACTGCGGGCGGGGCCGGAGGGCAGGGGCCTTCACACCCTCTACATCTCCCCGCTGAAGGCGCTCGCCGTCGACATCGCTCGCAATCTCGAGGCGCCGATCGCGCAAATGAATCTGCCGATCCGGGTCGAGACCCGCACCGGCGACACCCCGGTGTCGCGGCGGACGCGGCAACGCAAATATCCACCGGATATTCTGCTGACCACGCCGGAGCAGCTCGCGCTGCTGCTCGCCTCCGACGACGCGCCGTATCTGTTTTCATCGCTGCAGCGCATCGTGCTCGACGAGCTGCATGCGCTGGTGACGTCCAAGCGCGGCGATCTGCTCTCGCTCGGGCTGGCGCGGCTGTGGCGGATCGCCCCTGACCTTCGCGCCACCGGACTGTCGGCGACGGTCGCCGATCCGGACGAACTCGCGCGCTTCCTGGTGCCGCAGCCCGTTTCACCCTCTCCCCTTGTGGGAGAGGATGGCAGCCGAGGGCTGCCGGGTGAGGGGGAGGCCACAAGCGCCGAGCCCGCGGCTTACCCCCGACCCTCCCCCGCAAGGGGGGAGGGAGAAGCAAGGGCCGACATCGTGGTCGCCGGGGGCGCGGTTCAGCCGATCGTCGAGATGCTCGATACCAAGGAGCGGCTGCCCTGGGCCGGCCATTCGGCGCGCCACGCGCTCGGCGAAATCTACGATCTCATCAAGGGCAACAAGACCACGCTAATATTCGTCAACACCCGCAGCCAGGCCGAGATGCTGTTCCAGGAACTCTGGCGCATGAACGACGATAATCTGGCGATCGCGCTGCATCACGGCTCGCTCGACGTCGCACAGCGCCGCCGCGTCGAGGACGCGATGGCGGCCGGCAAACTGCGCGGCGTGGTGTGTACCTCGTCGCTCGATCTCGGCATCGACTGGGGCGATATCGATCTCGTGATCAATGTCGGCGCGCCGAAGGGCGCCTCGCGGCTGATGCAGCGGATCGGCCGCGCCAATCACCGTATCGACGAGGCGTCGCGCGCGGTGCTGGTGCCGGCCAATCGCTTCGAGGTGCTGGAATGCGCGGCTGCGATCGACGCGGTCGCGGAGAATGCGCAGGATACGCCGCCGCAGCGCAAGGGCGCGCTCGACGTGCTCGCCCAGCACATCCTTGGCTGCGCCTGCGGCGAGCCGTTCTTTGCGAACGATCTTTATAGCGAGGTGAGAAGCGCCGCGCCCTACGCCGATCTCACCCGCGCCGATTTCGACGACACGCTCGATTTCGTCGCCACCGGCGGCTACGCGCTGAAGAGCTACGAGCGCTTCGCCCGCATCAAGCCGGACAAGCAGGGCCGATGGCGGGTCGCCAATCCGAAGGTGCGGCAGGGCTATCGTCTCAATGTCGGCACCATCGTCGAAGAGGCGATGCTGAAGGTGAAGCTGGTGCGGTCGTCGCGTAGTTCCGGCACCGGCGCCACCGGCGCGATCGCGCGCGGCGGCCGGATGCTCGGCCAGATCGAGGAGTACTTCATCGAGGGGCTGACGCCGGGTGATACGTTCGTGTTCGGCGGCGAGGTGGTGCGCTACGAGGCGATGATGGAGGATCAGGTCTATGTCTCGCGCGCCGCCGACAAGGACGCGCGGGTGCCGTCCTATATGGGCGGCAAGTTTCCGCTGTCGACCTATCTGGCCGAGCGGGTGCGCGGCCTGCTCGATGATCGCCGCGCATGGCAGGGATTGCCCGACCAGGTGCGCGACTGGCTGGCGCTGCAGAGCAAGGCGTCGCGCGTGCCTGGTCGGCGCGAGCTCGTGGTCGAGACGTTTCCACGCGCTGCCAAATACTATCTGGTCTGCTATCCGTTCGAAGGGCGGCTCGCGCATCAGACGCTCGGCATGTTGCTGACCCGGCGGCTGGAGCGCAGCCGCGCCCGCCCGCTTGGCTTCGTCGCCAATGAATACGCGCTCGCAGTCTGGGGGCTCGGCGACATGTCGCAGATGATCCGGCAGGGCCGGCTCGATCTCGACGCGCTGTTCGATCCCGACATGCTCGGCGACGATCTCGAAGCTTGGCTCGCCGAATCGGCGCTGATGAAGCGCACCTTTCGGAGCTGTGCGATCATTTCGGGCCTGATCGCGCGGCGTTTCGCCGGCGAGGAGAAGTCGCGGCGGCAGGTGCTGTTCTCGACCGATCTGGTCTACGACGTTCTCAACAAGCACCAGCCCGATCACGTGCTGCTGCGCGCCGCGCGCGCTGACGCCGCCACAGGTTTGCTCGATCTGCGCCGCCTCAGTGATATGCTGACCCGAATCAAGGGGCGCATCGTCCACAAGGAACTCGATCGGGTGTCGCCTTTGGCGGTGCCGGTGATGCTGGAAATCGGCCGCGAAGCCGTGTACGGCGAGGCCTCCGATGAACTGCTCGCCGAAGCCGCCGAGGAACTGGTGCGCGAGGCGACGCGCCGGTCCTAACCGAGACAAACGGTCCTAACCGAGACAGGGCGATGCCGGTGAAGCGCGACAGAACGGGTTGCCTTCTCACTCCCTCCCCGCAAGGGGGAGAGGAGCAGACCGTCGCCGTCGCCGACGTCACGCTGATCGCGGATCTCTCGGGCGCGCTGTACTGGCCGGACGAGCGGCTGCTGGTGGTCTCCGACCTGCATCTCGAAAAAGGCTCGAGCTTCGCGATGCGCGGCGTGCTGCTGCCGCCTTACGACACCGTCGCAACGCTCGGCCGGCTTGGTGCGGTGATCGCGCGCTTCGATCCGAAAACCGTGATCGCACTCGGAGACAGCTTTCATGATCGCGACGCGCATGGCCGGCTGTCCAACGCCAATCGCGATATACTGACCGCGCTGCAGGTGGGGCGCGACTGGATCTGGATCGCCGGCAACCACGATCCGGCGCTGCCCGCCGATCTCGGCGGTTGCGTCGCCGAAGAGGTCGCGCTCGGCGGCGTCGTGTTCCGGCACGAGCCGACCGGGGCGCATGGCGAGATTGCGGGACATCTGCATCCCAAGGCCCGCGTCAGCCGCCGCGGCCGCAGCGTCGAGCGGCGCTGTTTTGCCGGCGACGGCGGGCGCGTGGTGATGCCGGCGTTCGGCGCCTATGCGGGCGGGCTCAACATTCGGGACGCGGCCTTTGCCAGGCTGTTCGGCAGCGCCGCCTTCATGGCGCATGTGCTCGGCGACCACCGGCTGCACGCCATCGCCGCTTCGCGCTGCGTCTAGAGTTTCGTGGTCTGATTGAATCAGCCTAACTTCTTGATTCGGAATGATCTTTTCTGAAAGCCGGCGTCCACTTTCTGGATCAATCCCGCCGGAATACGATCGACGCCATCCACCCGGTCGCCAGCGCCATCAGCGCGGTCAGCAACCCGTAGATGATGCCGTGCTGTTTCGCGGCGTTGGCGACGAATTGTTCGAAGCCGACCTTGGCGATTTCGAACGAGGTCTCGGTCTGCGTCAGCAGCTCGCCATTGCCGAACAGCTTGATGTGCACCTCGTAGCTGCCGATCGGCACCTCCGCCGGCAGCGGGATGCCGGTGCGGAACAGCGTCGGGGTCAGAAACTTCACTGCCGCAGGATCCTCGTCATACAGACCGCGCTCCTCGCGGAGCCGGACGAAGGCGGTGCGAAACTGATCATCGGCGACGACATCGGCATAGTCGGTGCCGATCCGCTGCGTCAGCAGCGTGTGGGTAATGCCGAGTTGCTGCCGCCGCCGGACGTCGGCCGCTGCGATCGCCTCGATCGGCCGGTTGGAGAACACCGCAAGATAGCTCGGCACCATCAGGAACTGCCGTGAATCCATGTTGATCCAGATCCCGAACTTCCGCTCCTTGCGCCGAGTCACCATGTCGGACCGCGGGCCGATGACGGTGACCACCAGGTCGTAGGGGAACTGCTCGGGCGGCGCCGGATTGTCCCGCTCGACCGAACCGAACAGCACCAGCTCTCCGCCTGAGTAGTTCGGCGTCACCATCACCCGCGCATTTGAGACGGAGACGATCAGCTTTTCGGCCTGCGCCGGGCCGGCAAATGCGAGCCCGAGCAGCGCGGTGGCGACGATCGCCAAGGCTGATGCAGCGCGGCGCGTCATCAGCTCGGCCCGGTTTCACGGATCGTAAACAACTCGGCGGGGCGGATGCCGAGCTCGATAGCGAAGCGGATGCCCACCGCGAGCACCAGCAGGCCCAGCAGCAGCCGGAGCTGCTCGCCGCGGATCCGCTGGCCGGCGCGGGCGCCGAATTGCGCGCCGGTGACGCCGCCGACCATCAGGATCAGCGCCAGCACCGCGTCGACCAGGTGGTTGGTGGCGGCGTGCAGCACGGTGGCGACCAGCATCGTCACCAGCGTCAGCACCATCGATGTGCCGACCACCATGCTGGTCGGCACCCGGAGCAGATAGATCAGCATCGGCACCAGGATGAAGCCGCCGCCGACCCCCATCACCGCGCCGATGAAGCCGATCAGCAGGCCGATCGCCGCAACCGGGATCACCGACAGATACATCTTGGAGCGCTTGAACCGGACCTTGAGCGGCAGCGCGTGAATCCAGTTGCGGTTGCCGGTGCGGCCGCTCAGCGCGACCTCGCCGCGGCGCGTGCGCAGGATCGCGCGCAACCCTTCATAAACCATCAGCCCGCCGACCGCCGTCAGCAACACGACATAGGACAGCGCGATCATCAGATCGAGCTGGCCGACCGAGCGCATCAGCACGAAGAACCAGACGCCCACAGCGGTGCCGGCGATGCCGCCGCAGAGCAGCACAAAAGCCAGCATCGGATCGATCGCGCGGCGTCGCCAGTACGACAGCGCCCCGGAGAACGATGAGGCGGCCATGTGGCTGGTGACCGAGGCGACCGCCACGGCGGGCGAGATCCCGATGAAGATCAGCAGCGGCGTCATCAGGAAGCCGCCGCCGATCCCGAACATGCCGGACACGAACCCGACCGCAGCGCCCATCGCCAGGATCAGCAGGACGTTGACCGGAAGGTCTGCGATCGGAAGATAAAGCTGCACGCGCGGTCGCTTCGGAGTTCGTCGCTGTGGCTGAAAGCGCGGATCGCAGCGATCCGGGCAATCCTGAATAACCGAAATCGACCTGAGCAGTGATTAAAGAATCCGCGATGGCCGGAGTTTTTTCAGCCCGGCGGTCGCGTCGCCTTCGGCGTGGTGAACGATAGGCTTAGCGCGCCGCGCGCTTGCTGGTCGCAGGACTGATCGCCGCCGCCGGGGATTGGGCGTCCCAGCCACCGGCGGGCGCTGCAACCTTGACGGCGTCGTCGGGCTGCGACTCGACGACAAACGTCTGGATCGCGAGTTTGGCCGCCGACAGCGATTGCGGATCGAGCCGCTTGGCGACGTCGTCGCGTTTGCGGGCGGAGTCGGAGTCGCCCTGCGCCGCCGCGAGGCTGAACCATTTGAACGATTCGGCGAGGTTCTGTTCGACGCCGATGCCTCGTGCATACAGGATTCCGAGGTTGAACTGGCTGTCGGCGACGCCGCGCTCGGCGGCTTTCCTGAACCACTCCGCCGCGGTCTTGTAGTTCGCGCCCTTCGAGCCGCCGTCGGCGTCGAGCACGGCGAGATTGTGCATCGCCTTGGCGTTGCCGCGATCGGCCGCCTGCACGTAGTAGCGCCGCGCCGTCTCGAGATCCTTTTTCAGCCCGAGCCCCTTCTCGTTGAGGGTGCCCATCCGGAACATCGCCGGCACGATGCCGGCCTGCGCGGCGCGGCCGTACCATTTGGCGGCCTCTTCGAAATTCGCCGCGATGCCTTTGCCGTCGGCGTAGCGGTTGCCGATTTCGAAAGCCGCCGCGGCGTCGCCTTTCAGCGCGGCCTTGCGCAGCACCGGTCCGCCGATCGCGTCGGGCAGGGTTTCACCGGCCGGAATCGCAATCTTGCCGGCGGCGCCCATGCCGGCGCCAGCCTGCGGCGCCGGGATGGTGCCGGTGATGTCTGCGGGTGCGGTTGCCGGGGAGACCGCCGGAGCGGGGGCGGCCGGCGCCGGGGCGGCCGCGGGCGGTTGTTGCGGCGCGAACAGCGACTGGCGGTTGATCGGGGTCGGCGACGTCATCGATGGCGCCGGTGCGGAAGGAGCGCTGGCGGCGGGTGGCGTGTCATCCTCGTCCTCGTCCTCGTCGGACGGCGCTATCCCTTGCGGCGCCGGCTCGCTGAGGCTTGCCGCCGGCACCGGCTGGCCCCCGTCGAGCAAGTTCATCGCCATCTTGAAGGTGCCGAGCACGATCACGACGACGCTGGCGCCAACCAGAAGTGAGCGAATCTTGGAGCCGATGGTCGAGCCCGGTCCGGCCTTGCCGGGGGTCGGGCCGGCTTTACCGTCGCCTTTGGACTTGTCGGTGGAATGGCCGGTCGCCGACGCCGCGGCTTGCGCCGCGCGACGGGCGGCGGCGATGAAGTTCGAGCTGCTGGCCGGCTCCGGCTTGGCGCCGCCGAGTTCGTTGATTGCGCTTTCCGATGCCGCGATCCGCTCGGACGGCGAGGTGACCCGGGCCGGCGGGCGTGAGCCTGGCTCCAGCGGGTGGTCCGGCGGCAATGCGGGATTGATCGCTGCGCGTGGCGACGAAATCTGCGGCTCGGTCGAGGGACCGGCAGCGGCCCGGCTCGCAGCCGGATCGAGAATGTCCTGGATCGCCCGCGGTGCAGGTGCAGGTGCAGGTACCGGCGCCGGTTGCGCCGGCGCGAACTCTCGTGGCGCAGCGCTGAAGGCAGTCGCCGCAGCGGGATTCGGCATTTCCGGACGCGGCGGCAGCGAAACCTGCGGCGACACCGCCGGCTGGGTGGTCACCGGCAGCGGCCTGGCCGGCTCCGGCGCGGGCTGCGGCGCGGCGCGCGCCGCGCGCAGGTCGCCTTCGATCATCGCCAGTCGGTCGACGACATGGCCGAGGGTGTTGTGAACCGCTTCCAGCGAGTCCTGGGTGTGGCGGCCGGTTTCCGACTGGCTGAAGCGCATGTCGGAGACTTCGCGCTTCAGGGCCTCCACCACCCCGGGATCGAAGGCCGGCGGCGGCGCCGGGCGCTCGATGTCGGCCAAGCGATGAAAATTCTCCTGCTGCCGCTCGAGCATCCGCAGGATGTCCTGCAGCCCTTCCTCGACCCGGCCGAAATCGCCGCTGCCGCGCGGCGTCGCGGCGGTTTCCATCCGTTCCAGCAGATAGGAGACGCGCTGCTCGAGATGCGCGAAGGCCGACGAGCTGTCGTTGCCGACCGGTAGTTGGTCGAGTCGCTCCGACAGCGCGCGCACCGCGCCTTCGAGCTGCTCGGAGGAGTCGGCGGCGACCGGGCGCTCGCGGCTTTCGAGCGCCGCGGTCAGCGCCGAGATGCGGTTTTCAAGCGCCGCAAACGAGTCGCTGTGATGATCGACGCGGGTGAGTTGGTCGACCTTGTCGGCCAGCGTGTGAACATTGTCGCTGAGCTGCGCCAGCGCCTCGTTGGAGGCGACGTTGGAGACGATGCTACGCAAAGCGCCGATGGCTTTCTCGAGCTGCTGCATCGTGCCGGGATCGTCGCTGTTGCGCACGATCATGTCGATCTTGCCGCCGAGATTGCGGATCGCCTCGTCGAAGCCGGCGAGTTGCTCGGCCGGGGTGAGCGAGCGCAGCGCGTCGTGGATCTCCCCGAGCGCGCGTTCGATGCCGGCGATGACGCTGGCGTCGCTGCCGTTGCTGCGGGTTTCGTCGAGCCGCCGCGACAGCGATTTGATCTCGCTCTCGAGCGACTCGATCGCCTTGCGGGGCATCGCTTCGGTGATGGTCTGACGGATTTCGGCGAGATCGGCGCGGAACGCCGCGATCGACTGCTCGATCACGTCGGGGCGCTGCAGCGCGTCGATCTGGCTGGTGATCTTGAGGAGTTGCTGCTCCAGGCTGGAGAAGTCCGGCCCGGTTCGGACCGGCAGTGGCGCCATCGCGGGCACGATCGGGGGGGCCTGGCGCGGCGCGACCCGGTTCACCGTGCTGTCGAGTTCGTTCTGGCGCGCGGCGATTTCAGCGATCGCCAGATCGAGCGCATTGGGATCGAGCGGGGGCGAGGCGTGGTAGACCTGAGCCGCAGCGCGTTCGACTCGCTCGGTCGGGGTCTGGAGAGGGGCGTGTTGAAGCGGCGCGGTTCGGGCGGTTGCCGCCGCCGGGGGAGCCGCCGCAGGAACCGTCGCGGAAGCCGTCGCAGGAACTGTCGCAGCAGCCGTCGTAGAAACCTTGGGCTCGGTGATCCGCGCCAGGCGGGCGTCCAGCCGCGAAATTGCGTCGTTGAGCTGCCGCGCCACGCCGGGCTCGTTACGCACCGGCGGCCGCGACATCTGGTCGATCTGGCGGGCAATGGAATCCAGCCGCTGATGGATCTCGGCAACTTCGGTGGCGCTGTTTTCCGCCAATGCGGCGCGGATCGGCTGATGTTCGGCCTCGGCGGCCGAGCAGGGCTGGGACTGAACCAGAGTCTGGGGCGCGGTATCGCCGAGCTGACCGTTGATCCAATCGGCCAGCGACATGCCGGCGCGCTTGGCGGCGGCTTCCGCCCGCTCGCGCACCGACGGCTCGATACCTTCTACGCTCCACGATACGCGATTCATGCTCTGTCCGCTTCCGAACTGGCGCCCGCTGCGCCTGCAACTCCTCCCCCTGACGTCCCGTGCCGAAAGGCACCCGAATTCAATGCGGGAGAGCCGCCTCTGGCATCGACTTTTTCGTGTTAGGGTAAATACCGAGTTAAGGATCGGACCGGAGGACGGGTAAAGTTATCGCGCACGCGCGATCGTGCGCCGGGTGCGTCTTTATTGCATCCCAATGGAGCGCTGCGCGCGACGCGTCGAGGCCGATCGGAGCGACCCGCGTTTTCCAAATCTGTTCGCGAGTTATCGCGTGAACAACGCGCTGAGGTCGTCGATATCCAGTTCGGTGATAACGGTGTGCACCGGATTCAAAACCGCCGTTTGGCCGATATAGGCCCAGTATAAAAACTCCGCCCGTGGCAGCGCTCGCCGACTTTCAACTCCGGACTCGATCAGTAGCTTCGCGAGATACTCGACACGCCGGGCGTCGACCAGGGCCACCATCTCGGCGGCGGCCGAGTCGGTCGCGGCAAGCTCCCGGATCGCCCTGTCGAGATTTCTGTCCTCGTTGAACGCCAGCTTCATCAGGTGCGTCAGCCGCGCCGGTCCGACGATCGCGGCATCGATCTCGCGGAAGACCTGATCGGTCGCACGCTCCTGCCAGAGCTGCAGGAGCTGGAGACGGAAATCGGTCGAGTCTCTGAAGTGCCAGTAGAAGCTCCCGCGAGAGACGTTCAACCCGTTGGCGAGGTCGCCGACTTTGAGGGCATTCGCGCCGTGCCGCGCCAAGGTTCGCAGCCCGTGGGCGAGCCAGTCCGAACGTGTGAGCCGATCTTTGGTATCCGGGTCCATAGCGACACCATACACCAGTGTATTGACAGGTCCAAGCTGCACCGTTACATGCCATTCATAGCTGTATGGAGATGATCCCGCAGAATGGGGCCTTGCGGTCGCCGGGATCATCCTGATGGAGGAGCGTTCGTGCACGACATCTTGGTCCAGCGCTGGATGTGCGCGACAGCCCTGTCGCCGCTCGTCCTGGTCAGTTCGGTCGAGCTCGCCAATTGATGTTGCGGCCGATTGTGTTCGATCGTTTCCGCCTTTTCCGTGCGTCCCCTACGCAATCATGTCCTGTTGATCTGGAGCGCAGCCGATGACCTTGAACGGGCTCGACAAGTGGTACGCCTTCATGAAGTCCAAGGACGAGGCTGTGCTGTGGGATCTTCTGCATCCCGACGCCGTGTTCGAGAGCCCGGTGGTCCATACCCCGCAGCTCGGGCGTGCGGTCGTGTTCAAGTATTTGATCAGCGCCGAGAAAGTGCTTGGCGGAGCGGGTTTTTCCTATCGGGGCGAATGGCGCGGCGAAAACAGCGTGGTTCTTGAATTCGAGAATGAAATCGAAGGGATCAAGATCAACGGCGTCGACATGATCACTTTCGCCGACGATGGGTGTATTACCCATTTCAAGGTCATGGTAAGACCACTCAAAGCGATAAACCTGCTGCATCGGCTGATGGGAGAGCAACTGGCGCGACAATAGGGCGCTGGCAAACAGTCGAATTCCACTGGCCGACGTCTGAAATTCATTCGAGCGGCGACCACCTAACATTCATTCCGATTGAGAGAACCGCATGACGATCTACAAGGCACCCGTTGAAGATGTCGGCTTCCTGCTCAACGACGTATTTCAGTTCGACCGCTACAACAATCTGCCCGGCTTTGCCGATGCGGCGCCCGACGTGCGCGACGCCATCATCAACGAGGCGGCGCGGCTGAGCGAGCAGGTGCTGCAGCCGCTGAACGCCGTCGGCGATCGCGAAGGCTGCATCCGTCACGACGACGGCAGCGTCACCACGCCGAAGGGCTTCAAGGAGGCCTACAAACAGATCGCGGATGGCGACTGGCTCGGCCTGTCGTCGCCGCCCGAATTCGGCGGCCAGGGTCTGCCGATCACGCTGACCCAGACCGTGTCCGAGTTTCAGACCTCGGCCAATATGGCGTTCTCGATGTATCACGGCCTGACCATGGGCGCCGCCGCGGCGCTGCTGGTGCATGGCAATGCAGAGCAGAAGGCGCTCTATCTGCCGAAGATGACGTCCGGCGAGTGGACCGGCACCATGAACCTGACCGAGCCGCAATGCGGCACCGATCTCGGTCTGCTGCGCACCAAGGCGGTGAAGCAGGCCGACGGCAGCTACAAGCTGACCGGCACCAAGATCTTCATTTCCGCCGGCGAGCATGATCTGGCCGACAACATCATCCATCTGGTGCTGGCGCGGATCGAAGGCGCGCCGGCCGGGATCAAGGGCGTCTCGCTGTTCGTGGTGCCGAAGTTCCTGGTCAATCCCGACGGATCGATCGGCGCCCGCAACGGCGTGATGTGCGGCTCGATCGAGCACAAGATGGGCATCCACGGCAACGCCACCTGCACCATGAACTACGACGACGCCACCGGCTGGCTGATCGGCGAAGAGAACAAGGGCATGCAGGGCATGTTCGTGATGATGAACGAGGCCCGGCTCGGCGTCGCGGTGCAGGGCCTCGCGCAATCCGAGGTCGCGTATCAGAATGCGGTCGCCTATGCGCGCGAGCGTCTGCAGGGTCGCGCGCTGTCCGGCCCGAAGGCGACCGACAAGCCGGCCGATCCGATCATCGTGCATCCGGACGTGCGCCGCGCGCTGCTTACCATCCGCTCCTTCAATGAAGCGGCGCGGGCGCTGGTGATGTGGACCGCGCTGAAGAGCGATGTCGCGCATCGCTCCGACGACGCCAAGGAACGTCAGACCGCCGACGATCATCTCGGCCTGATGACCCCGGTGCTCAAGGGCGTGCTGACCGACGTCGGCTTCTCCAATGCGGTCCTCGCGCAGCAGGTCTATGGCGGCCACGGCTACATCGCCGCCAACGGCATGGAGCAGTTCGTCCGCGACGCCCGCATCGCGATGATCTACGAGGGCGCCAACGGCATTCAGGCGCTCGACCTGGTCGGCCGCAAGCTGCCGCGTGACGGCGGCCGTGCGGTGATGGCGTTCTTCGCCGAGGTCGGCGCCTTCGCCAAGGAGCACGGCGGCGACGACGCGATGAAGCCTTTCGTCACGCCGCTGTCGACCGCGCTCGGCCATTTGCAGCAGGCCACTACCTGGCTGATGCTGAATGCGATGGCGGCTCCCGACAACGCCGGCGCCGGCGCGACCGATTACATGCAGCTGTTCGGCCGGGTGGCCTGCGGCTACATGTGGGCGAAGATGGCCAAGGTCGCGCAGGACAAGATTGCCGCCGGCGGCGCCACGCCCTATCTGACCACCAAACTGGTCACCGGCCGGTTCTTCATGGAGCGGTCGCTGCCCGAAACCGCGTTGCACCTGGCGCGGATCCAGACCGGCAGCGCGACCACCATGGAATTGTCAGCGGAAGCGTTCTGATAACGACACATTGCTGTCATCCCCGCGAAAGCGGGGATCCAGTAAACCCGATGCCCGCGCTCAATCCGAGGGCGCACTTGAATACTGCGTCGCCCGGTCGAGCCGGGCGATGACGTCGCGAACACCATCGCGCTGCAGATTTTTTTTGGGAGAGAACCGATGCCCGAAGCCTATATCTACGATCACGTTCGCACTCCGCGCGGCCGCGGCAAGGCCGACGGCGCGCTGCACGAAGTGACCGCGCTGGCGCTCGCCACCGTGCCGTTGAAGGCGCTGAAGGAACGCAACAACCTGAAGCAGGACGTGGTCGACGACGTCGTGATGGGCGTGGTCGATCCGGTCGGCGAGGCCGGCTCGGACATCGCGCGGTTCGCCGCGATGAACGCGGGCCTCGGCGAAGCCGTGCCGGGCATTCAGATCAGCCGGTTCTGCGCCTCGGGTCTCGACGCGGTGAACTTCGCCGCGGCGCAGATCATGAGCGGCCAGCACGAGCTGGTGATCGGCGGCGGCGCCGAATCGATGAGCCGCGTCGGCCTCGGCGCCTCCGGCGGCGCCTGGCCGATGGACCCGTCGATGGCGGTGCCGTCCTACTTCATGCCGCAGGGCGTCTCGGCCGATCTGATCGCCACCAAATACGGCTTCTCGCGCGACGACGTCGACGCCTATGCGGTGCAGAGCCAGCAACGCGCGGCGAAGTCTTGGGAGGAAGGTCGCTTCGACAAATCGGTGGTGCCGGTCAAGGACATCAACGGCCTGACCATTCTCGCCAAGGACGAGCACATGCGGCCGTCGACCACGATGCAGTCGCTGGCGCAGCTGCAGCCGTCGTTCGCCGCGGTGGCCGCGATGGGCGGCTTCGACGCGGTGGCGATCCAGTCGCATCCGGAAATCGAGAAGGTCAACTACGTCCATCACGCCGGCAATTCGTCCGGCATCGTCGACGGCGCCGGCGCGGTGCTGCTCGGCAGCAAGGAAGCGGGCGACAAGCACGGTCTGAAGCCGCGCGCCAGAATCCGCGCTTTCGCCAATATCGGCTCGGAGCCGGCGATGATGCTGACCGGTCCGGTCGACGTCACCAAAAAGCTGTTCGAGCGCTCCGGCATGAAGAAGAGCGACATCGACCTGTTCGAACTCAACGAGGCGTTCGCCTCGGTCGTGCTGCGCTACATGCAGGCGTTCGAGATCGACAACGACAAGATCAACGTCACCGGCGGCGCGATCGCGCTCGGCCATCCGCTCGGCGCGACCGGCGCGATGATCCTCGGCACCGTGCTCGACGAACTCGAGCGCACCGACAAGTCGACCGCCCTGGTGACGCTGTGCATCGGCGGCGGCATGGGCACCGCGACGATCATCGAGCGGGTGTAAGCGTGTCCTCGTAGGGTGGGTTAGCGCCGAAGGCGCGTAACCCACCAGCCTGTCGTCGTGCGGGTCTGTTGTCGTGCGAGGTCGGTGGGTTACGGCGCAACAGCGCCTAATCCACCCTACGGCGAACTAACCGGCAGCTTTGACGTCAATCCTCGGCGTCAGCAGCGGCACCTCGGGCAGAGCCATCAGAGCGGGCTTAGCGAAATGGTAACCCTGGAACAGCGAAATCCCGGCCGCGCGCAGCACGGTGCATTCCTGTTCGCACTCGACGCCCTCCGCCAGCACGCGGACGTCGAGTTCGCGGGCGATGCCGACGATTCCCGCGACGATGACCTGTTTGGCCCTGCTGAGGTGAATGTCGCGGAGCACTTCCATGTCGATCTTGATCAGATCGGGCTGCAGCTTGGCGAGCAGGCCGAGGCCCGCGAAGCCGGCGCCGAAATCGTCGAGCGCGGTGAGGAAGCCGAGCTTGCGGTAGGCCTCGATGATCGTGTTCAGGTGAGCGGCGTCCTGCATCCGCTCGTTCTCGGTGAACTCGAACATCAGGTTCCGGTGCGGGAAGCCGGCGCGTTTCGCGGCAGCCAGCGATTTCTGGATGCAGGCGTTGGGCTCGTACACCGCGTTTGGCATGAAGTTGATCGACAGCCGCACGTTCGGATCGCGGAACAAAGTGCCCGCGGTTTCGATCGCCAGCACCCGCGCGGCCTGGTCGAACCGGTAGCGGATTTCTTCGGACACCTGCGACAGCACGGTTCCCGCGGGTTCGCCGTTCGGACCTCGCACCAACGCCTCGTAGCCCCACACCCGCTGCGCCGACAGATCGACGATCGGCTGGAACGCCATCTTCATGGCGAAAGGCAACGGCAGATCGTTGCGGCACTGGGTGCAGACAGAACTCATGATGTTCGCTCTCAATCGGCAACTTGGATGCCGGGAGCGTAGGTCGATATCTCTTAATCAACGTTTAGCTATTCAGTTCGAACCGGAGCACACAGCGATGAGCTACAGCAACTTCAAGATCGAGACCGACTCCGACGGCATCGCGCTCGTGACTTGGGATCTTCCCGGGCGCTCGATGAACGTGCTCGATACCAAGACCATCGAGGAACTCGGTGCGATCGTCGAGCAGACGACCAAGGACGCCGCCGTCAAGGGCGTGGTGATCACGTCCGCCAAGGAGGCATTCTGCGCCGGCGCCGACCTGTCGATGCTGGAAGGCATGAACAAGACCTTCGCGCAGATCCGAAAGGAGAAGGGCGAGGAAGCCGCGCAGCAGATGCTGTTCGACGAGAGCCGCAAGCTGTCGCAGATCCTGCGCGCGATCGAGACTTCCGGAAAACCATGGGTCGCGGCGATCAACGGGCTCGCGCTCGGCGGCGGCTTCGAGGTGACGCTGGCCTGCCATTATCGCGTGGCCGCCGACAATCCGAAGACCAGGCTCGGCCTGCCCGAGATCAAGGTCGGCCTGTTCCCGGGCGGCGGCGGCACCCAGCGGATTCCGCGTATCGTGCAGCCGCAGGATTCGCTGACGATCCTGCTCAAGGGCGACCAGATCAAGCTCGACAAGGCGAAGGCCTGGAAGCTGGTCGATGCCGTGGTGCCGGCTGCGGACCTGATCAAGGCCGCGAAGGACTGGATCAAGGGCGGCGGCAAGGCGGTCGCGCCGTGGGACGAGAAGGGCTTCAAGCTGCCGGGCGGCCCGGTGTTCTCGAAGCAGGGCATGATGATGTTCCCGGCCGGCAACGCCATCTATCGCCGCGAGACCTATGACAACTACCCGGCCGCGCGCGCCATCATGAGCTGCGTCTATGAAGGCCTGCAGGTGCCGATGGACGTCGCGCTGCGCATCGAGTCGCGCTATTTCGCGCAGGTGGTACAGACCAAGGAAGCGGCGGCGATGATCCGCAGCCTGTTCCTGTCGATGCAGGAACTGAACAAGGGCGCCCGCCGCCCGCAGGGCGTGCCGCCGACCAAGGTCAAGAAGCTCGCCATCATCGGCGCCGGCTTCATGGGCGCCAGCGTCGGCTACGTCTCGGCCAAGGCCGGCATCGACGTCGTGCTGATCGATCGCGACCAGGAGAGCGCCGACAAGGGCAAGGCGCACTGCAAATCGGTGATCGACGGACTGATCGCCAAGGGTCGCGCCAAGGAAGCCGACCGCGACGCGCTGCTGGCGCGCATCACCGCGACGCCGGACTTCAACGCGATCAAGGATTGCGACCTGGTGATCGAGGCGGTGTTCGAGGATCGCAAGGTCAAGGCCGACACCTACGCCAAGGCGCAGCCGCTGCTGAAGGAAGGCGCGATCTTCGCCTCCAACACCTCGACGCTGCCGATCAACTCGCTGGCCGAGGAGTTCAAGGACCAGTCGAAATTCATCGGCATCCACTTCTTCTCGCCGGTCGAGAAGATGATGCTGGTGGAAGTGATCATGGGCAACAACACCGGTGACGTCGCGCTGGCCACCGCGCTCGACTACACCCGCCAGATCGGCAAGACCCCGATCGTGGTGAACGACAGCCGCGGCTTCTTCGCCAACCGCTGCGTGCTGCGCTTCACCGCCGAGGGCCTGGAGATGCTGCTCGAAGGCGTGCCGCCGGCGATGATCGAAACCGCCGCCAAGATGGCCGGCATGCCGGTCGGCCCGCTGTCGCTGGCCGACGAAGTCGCGCTCGATTTGATCGTGAAGATCATGAAGGCCACCGAAGTCGACCTCGGCGAACAGGCGGTCGATCAGGCGCAGAAGAAGCTGATGATCGAGATGGTGGAGAAGCAGGGCCGCTTCGGCCGCAAGAACGCCAAGGGCTTCTACGACTATCCGGAGAAGGGCAAGGGCCAGAAGGCGCTGTGGAGCGGCATCGGCGCGTTGCAGCCGAAGCAGCTCGATCCCGACACCATCGACGTCGAGGAGCTGAAGCAGCGCTTCCTGGTGGTGCAGGCAGTGGAAGCCGCGCGCACGGTCGAGGACAATGTCATCGTCGATCCGCGCGAGGCCGATGTCGGCTCGATCCTCGGCTTCGGCTTCGCACCGTTCACCGGCGGCACGCTGAGCTACATCGACTTCATGGGCACCAAGGAGTTCGTGGCGCTTTGCCATAAGCTCGAAGGCAAATTCGGCTCGCGCTTCACGCCGCCGAAGCTCTTGGAAGACATGGCCAAGACCGGCGACACCTTCTACCACCGCTTCGCCCCGAAGAAGCAGGCGGCGGCGTAGTCACCCCGAGCACAGAGCGCTCCCTCTCCCGCTTGCGGGAGAGGGTTGGGGTGAGGGCGCCCCGAGCACTGACTCAGCGACTCGCGGGGCGGAGTGCCCTCACCCGCCGCGCTTCGCGCGTCGACCTCTCCCGCAAGCGGGAGAGGTGTGCGCTGCCGCTGCGGCGAGGCCACGTCTCTCTACGGTTACAAACAACAAGGGCCGGATCATCGCGATCCGGCCCTTCTTTGTTTCAGCACCAGGCGGTTCGTTACGCCTTCTGCAGCAACCCTTCGCTCCGCAGCGCATCCTGCACCTTCGGCCGTGCGGCGACGCGGGCCTTGAAGGCGGCGAGATTGGCGAAGGTCGACATGTCGATCTTCATCCGGTCGGCCCAGGTCAGGATCACGAACAGATAGCCGTCCGCCACCGTGAACTGCGAGCCCATCAGGTAATCCTTTCCGGCGAGCTGCTTGTCGGCATAGGCAAAATATTTTGCGATGCGGTCCTTGAAGAAAGTCTTGGCTTCGTCGCCGAGCACCGGGGAGAACAGCGGGCCGAAGCTCTTGTGCAGGTCGGTGGAAATGAAATTCAGCCATTCCTGCAGCCGATAGCGCTCGGCCGTGCCGTTCTCGGGTGCGAGTTTACCGCCGCCCACCTTGTCGGCGATCATCTGCACGATCGCCGGGCCTTCGGTCAGCACGCCGCCGTCGTCGAGACCGAGCGCCGGGACCGATCCCTTGGGATTGATCTGGGTGTAGTCGTCGCCGTTTTCCAGCTTCTTCGCCCGGATGTCGACCTTGACCAGTTCAAACGGCAGGCCGGATTCGCTGAGCGCAATATGCGGCGAGAGCGAACACGCTCCGGGTGAATAATAAAGCTTCATCGACGATTCCTCCTGAAAGATCATTGGAAAAACTTACCGGCGCGATTAAATGCGGCTGCATGGAAGAGTCAATATTGATGCAGCTGCATACAGTGCGCTACATTCGCGGCGCACGATGGATGGGGCGATGAAACGCAAGCCGTCGACCGAAGCGACCGCCGCCTGGGTCCGTCTGATGCGGGTCCGCAGCCGTGTGCTGGATGCTGTCGAGCTGGATCTGAAAAAGGCCGGCTTCCCGCCGCTCGCCTGGTACGACGCGCTGCTCGAATTGTCGCGCGCGCCGGGTGGCGAGATGCGTCCGGTCGAGCTCGAAAAACAGATGCTGATTCCGCAGTATTCCACATCGCGCCTGATCGATCGGCTGGTCGACGAGGGGCTGGCGGCGCGGCGGGAATGCGAGATGGACAAACGCGGCCTGTTCGTGGAAATCACCGAGGCTGGACGCGAGTTGCAGAAAACAATGTGGGCCGCCTATTCTGCGGCGATCGAAAAACACGTCGGCTCGAAATTGTCCGACGCCGACGCGGTGCGGTTATGCGGGCTGCTCGACCGGCTTGGCTGTTCCTGCGACGGGACGGCGGCCGCGCCGCCCCCCCGAGACACCGCGGCTGCGCGATGATACACAGCTCACCCCTCCCGCTCGCGGTTGTTTCGACCCGCGGCTCCCGTCCCCCTGCGCATCCCATCCCCGCGCGCTGCTTCCGGAACTCTCATGGCGCGTGACCAGATCGATATGACGCCGCTGAACTCGCGCGACGAACTCGTCGGGTGGATCGAAGCGGGCGTCAAGCCGCCGTCGGAATTCCGGATCGGCACCGAACACGAGAAGACGCCGTTCACGCTCGAGGGACATCACCCGGTGCCCTACGCGGGCGCGCGCGGCATCGGCGCGCTGCTCGAGGGCATGCAGCTCCTGCTCGGCTGGGAGCCGATCATGGAGGGCCCGCACATCATCGGGCTGCACGACGTCACCGGCGGCGGGGCGATTTCGCTCGAGCCCGGCGGCCAGTTCGAACTGTCCGGCGCGCCGCTCGACAATGTGCACCAGACCCACGCCGAGCTGATGGCGCATCTGGCGCAGGTGCGCGAAGTCGCGACGCCGCTCGGCATCGGCTTCCTCGGCCTCGGCATGACGCCGTCCTGGTCGCGCGAGGACATTCCGGTGATGCCGAAGGGCCGCTACAAGATCATGACCAACTACATGCCGAAGGTCGGCAGCTACGGCCTCGACATGATGTACCGGACCTGCACGGTGCAGACCAATCTCGACTTCTCGTCCGAAGCCGACATGGTCAAGAAGCTGCGGGTGTCGGTGGCGCTGCAGCCGGTGGCGACCGCGTTGTTCGCCAATTCGCCGTTCACCGAAGGCAAGCCGAACGGCTTTCTGTCGTTCCGCTCTGAAATCTGGCGCGACACCGACAATGCTCGCTCCGGCATGATCCCATGGGCGTTCGAGGACGGCATGGGGTTCGAGCGCTGGGTCGACTACGCGCTCGACGTGCCGATGTATTTCGTCAAGCGCGGCGACCAGTACATCGACGTCTCCGGCTCGTCGTTCCGCGATTTCTTCGACGGCAAGAACCAGAAGCTGCCCGGCGAGCGGCCGACGCTGTCGGACTGGGCCAATCATCTGTCGACGATTTTCCCCGAGGTGCGGCTGAAGCGCTATCTCGAGATGCGCGGCGCCGATGGCGTGCCGTGGGGCCGGCTGCCGGCGCTGCCGGCGTTCTGGGTCGGGCTGCTGTACGACGACACCAGCCTCGACGCGGCCTGGGAGATCGTCAAAGGCTGGGATGCGTCGGAGCGGCAGGCGCTGCGCGACGACGTGCCGCGGCTCGGCTTCAAAGCCCGAATCGGCAACCGCTTCTTGTTCGAGATCGCCCGGGAATGTCTGGTGCTGGCCCATGCCGGGTTGCGCCGTCGCGGCCGAATCGATGGCTTCGGCCATGATGAAACGCGGCACCTCGCGGCGCTCGATCAGATCCTCGACGCGGGCCGGACGCCGGCGGAGGAGATGCTGGAGAAGTTCGACGGCGCCTGGCGCGGCTCGGTCGAACCGGCCTACGACGAATACGCATTCTGAGGATCGCGCCGCGGCCGATCGCCGTTCATCGCTCGTACAGGTAGATCACCGTCAGATGCCGTTTTGGTGCGGCGGCCCGGGCTCCCCATTTTGGTGCGCCCTCGACGGGAACCAGGGCCTAACTCGAAAGCGAGCGTGAATGCGGCGAGGCGGCTCGGTCAGGGCATGGTTATTCGTGCTCGCCTTGGCTGCGGCGGCGCTGGCGCCGCGCGTGGCGCAGGCCCAGGCCAATTTCGACCGGCCGGGGGCCGACTATCTGCGTGCGAAGGTGTCGAGCAACGATCCCGCCGACTGTGCGCTGATGTGCGAGCGCGATCGCCGCTGCCGGTCATGGACCTTCGCCTATCCGCAAGCGCCGGAAGACGGCGCATTCTGTTGGCTGAAGAGCAGCGTGCCGCAGCGCAGCCCGAGCAATTGCTGTGTCTCAGGCGTGCGCGGGGCCGGCGTCCTGGAGCCGCGCAACGGCTCGATCGAGGCGTCGATCGATCGGTTCGGCGGCGACTACCGCAATTTCGAGCTGAAGGCCAACGAAGCCGACGATGCCTGCAAGGCGGCCTGCGAGCAGGACAACAAATGCCGCGCCTGGACCTATGCGCGGCCGGGCTATGTCGGCCGCAACGCGCGGTGTTTCCTGAAAAACCAGATCAAGCCGCCGCAGCGCAAGCCGGGGTTTTTCTCAGGCGTGGTGCGGTAGCACGGCGCATCCCGCGCCGGTGACTTTCGCGCGCCGGAATATTGGGTCAAGCCCGCATAGGATGGCGCGTTATCATGCGCTATCCGCCGGTGCCGCCGACCGTGATCCTGTCCATCCGCAGCGTCGGTTGGCCGACGCCGACCGGGACGCCCTGGCCGTTCTTGCCGCAGGTGCCGATGCCGGAGTCGAGCTGCAGGTCGTTGCCGATCATCGAGATGCGGTGCAGATCGGTGGGGCCGTTGCCGATCAGCATCGCACCCTTCAGCGGCGCGCCGATCTTGCCGTTCTCGATCTTGTAGGCCTCGGTGCACTGGAACACGTATTTGCCTGAGGTGATGTCGACCTGACCGCCGCCGAAATTCGCGGCATAGATGCCGTTTTTCACCGACGCGATGATCTCGGCCGGGTCGCGCTGACCTGCGAGCATGTAAGTGTTGGTCATCCGCGGCATCGGCACATGGGCGTAAGACTGACGGCGGCCGTTGCCGGTCGGCTGCATCTTCATCAGCCGTGCGTTCTGGCGGTCCTGCATGTAGCCGGTCAGCACGCCGTCCTCGATCAGCACGGTGCGGCTGGTGGGCGTGCCCTCGTCGTCGATCGACAGCGAGCCGCGCCGCGCCGAGATGGTGCCGTCGTCTACCACGGTGACGCCCTTGGCCGCCACCTGCTGGCCGAGCAGGCCGGCAAAGGCCGAAGTCTGCTTGCGATTGAAATCGCCCTCGAGGCCGTGGCCGACCGCTTCATGCAGCATCACGCCCGGCCAGCCGGGGCCGAGCACCACGTCCATCTCGCCGGCCGGCGCCGGCACCGATTCCAGATTGACCAGCGCCTCACGCAGCGCGCCGTCGGCGGCCTCGCGCCACGCCTTGGTCTCGATGAAACGCGCATAGGGCTCGCGGCCGCCATAGCCCTTGCTGCCGCTCTCCTGCCGGTCGCCTTGGCCGGCGACCACCGAGACGTTGACCCGCACCAGGGGGCGGACATCGCGATAGCTCTCGCCATCGGGACGATGGATCTCGACCACCTGCCAGGTCGCGCCGACCGACACCGACACCTGCCGCACCCGCGGGTCCTTGTCGCGGATATAGGCGTCGATCTCGGCGAGCAGCTTGACCTTGGCCTCGAAGCCCGGCGCATCGAGCGGATTACCGTCGCCATACAGCCGGACATTGGTATGCGCCGGCGCGGCCGCGAAGCTGCCGCTGTAATCGCCGCGCACCGCCGCCACCGCATCGGCGGCGCGGATCAGCGCCGGCAGCGACACGTCGGAGGAATGCGCGTAGCCGACCGCGTCGTCCTTCACCGCGCGCAGGCCAAACCCCTGCGCGGTGTCATAGGTCGCCTGTTTCAGCCGGCCGTTGTCGAAGGCCAAGGCCTCGGTCTGGCTGTATTCGAGATACAGCTCGCCATCGTCCGCCCCCGCAAGCCCGCGGGCGATCTCGCGCCGGACGTCGTCGCGATCGAGATTGGCGCGGTCGAGCAGGGAGGTCTGGGCAAGGCTGGTCATGTGATCTGTTCCACTGTTGGCTGGTGATCAACATAAGCGCTCTGCGGGCACTCTGCGAGGGGATGGCATAAGCCAGAGCTGCGCCCGCCATCTTCAACCGATCGAAGGATATCGATCCGTCAGTCGAAAAAGAATCGATGTCGCGTAACCGCGTCTTTCGTCACGGACGCATGACAAAACGGGCAGCCGGGATAACCCGTGCCGCCGCATTTCGTTGAACTGCGGGATCTGACGGAAAGGCGACTACGGCAGCTTGTCGTAACCCTCGCCGATGCCGTTGAGGCTCAGCGGGAAGCCGATGCCTTCTTCCGGCGTCTCGAAGATGATGAAGGTCGCGGTCTTGGCGGTGCGGAGCTGGCCGAGCAGCTTGTCGTCCATCACCACTTCGGCGACGCAGCCGTTCGGCAGGCAGCGGACGAAGCCGGCGCGGCCGACGTCGACATTGTCGAGCTTCAGCCCCAGGCCCGACGGCAGCAGCACGCCGAGCGGCGCGACCACGCGCATCAGCTTGCTCTTCTGATCGGCGGTCTTGAGGATGATGACGGTGAGGCCGGCATTGGAGCGGTCCTCCGCAACCACGCTCTGGATCAGCGCGCATTGCTCGGCCTTGGCGCCGGGCGGGGTGTCGCAACGGATCTGCCAGTCGCCATGCACCGAACGCACGGCGCCCTGCGCATCGGCGCGGTCGCTCCACCCGAACGACAGCGCGATCGCCATCGCTCCGGCCAGCACCAGCCGGGCGCCGCTCCTGCGCGCAAGGCGGCGGCATGAGGCAAGCATCGGCGAAAGTTCGGCTGGGCCCATCTGGATCGCTTTCAAGGCAGGGACGGCATGTTTGGTCACAGGCCTCCGACTGATCCGGCAATGACGGCACCATAAAGGCGGCATCGGACGCCGGCGAATCAGGGTCCCGTGAAGTTTGCCCGCTGTGCCTACAACGACGTGTGCGGCTGTCAAGCTCAGTTCACATTATCCGGGCACCACAAGATGCGCCTGAACCGCAACGATTTTCGGCTCACGGACAAACCTCCGCGAGGGCCCTACGAATGTACAATACTGCATTGCAGGTACATGCGAATTGTGGTTTGAGAGAGGGAATGAGAAGCATTCTTAAAGGGGATGCGTCGCATCCCCTTCGGAATGAAAAAGGGCGCTCCGCACAAGCGGCTTAGCCCTCAAAACGCATAGGGGAGCGAGGCGGCATGACGATGTCGATGGGCCTGTTTGGCCGGCGGTTGCTCAGCTTGGCGATTTTGGGAGGCGCGCTTGGTTTCAGCGGCGCTGCGGTTGCGGCCGAAGGCCAGCCGTCCCCTTGGGAAATGAAGCTGCAGCAAGCCGCCACCCCGGTGATGGAAAACATCGTCTGGTTCCACGACTTCCTGCTGTGGCTGATCATTGCCATCACGCTGTTCGTGTTGGCGCTGCTGGTGATCGTGGCGGTGAAGTTCAACGCCAAGGCCAATCCGATCCCGTCCAAGACTACTCACCACACGCTGATCGAAGTGGCGTGGACCATCGTCCCGGTGCTGATCCTGGTTGCGGTCGCGGTGCCGTCGTTCCGGCTGTTGTTCCTTCAGCTCGATATTCCGAAGCCGGACGTCACCATCAAGGCGACCGGCAATCAGTGGAACTGGACCTACAACTATCCCGACGACAAGATCGAGTTCACCTCGATCATGCTGACCGACGAAGAGCGCGCCAAGATGAACCCGGTGCCGCCGCGGCTGCTCGCGGTCGACAATGAAACCGTGGTGCCGGTCAACAAGGTGGTGCGGATTCAGACCACCGCCGCCGACGTGATCCATTCCTGGGCGATCCCCTCGTTCGGCGTCAAGATCGACGCGATCCCCGGCCGGCTCAACGAGACCTGGTTCAAGGCCACCAGGGAAGGCCGTTACTACGGCCAGTGCTCGGAACTTTGCGGCAAGGATCATGCTTTCATGCCGATCGTCGTCCGCGTCGTGAGCGATCAGGAATACGACGCCTGGAAGAAACAGCAGCAGATCGCCTCCCACGGCGGCAAATCCTACGCATCGGCCGGCGCTCCCGCGCGTTGATCGGGTCATCGCGCGAGGCGTCTGAACGAGGACCGCGAGGTTCGAAGGTTTCAAGTCAGGATCTGAAAATGACGATGGAAGCTGCAAGGGTTGCTCATTCCGATCACGCGCATGACGATCACGCCCATGCGCATCCGACAGGGTGGCGGCGCTACGTCTACTCGACCAATCACAAGGACATCGGCACCATGTATCTGATCTTCGCGATTATCGCGGGGATCATCGGCGGCGCGATGTCGATCGCGATCCGGATCGAGCTGATGTACCCGGGCGTGCAGATCTTCCACGAAAGCCACACCTACAACGTGTTCGTCACCTCGCACGGCCTGATCATGATCTTCTTCATGGTGATGCCGGCGATGATCGGCGGCTTCGGCAACTGGTTCGTGCCGCTGATGATCGGCGCGCCCGACATGGCGTTCCCGCGCATGAACAACGTGTCGTTCTGGTTGCTGCCGGCCGCGTTCGCGCTGCTGCTGATCTCGACCTTCGTGGAGGGCGAGCCGTCGTCGAACGGCGTCGGAGCGGGCTGGACGATGTACGCCCCGCTATCGACCTCGGGGCATCCCGGCCCCGCGGTCGACTTCGCCATCCTGGCGTTGCACATCGCCGGCGCCTCGTCGATCCTTGGCGCCATCAACTTCATCACCACGATCTTCAACATGCGCGCGCCGGGCATGACCCTGCACAAGATGCCGCTGTTCGTGTGGTCGATCCTGGTCACGGTGTTCCTGCTGCTGCTGTCGCTGCCGGTGCTCGCCGGCGCGATCACCATGCTGCTGACCGATCGCAATTTCGGCACGACCTTCTTCTCGGCCGAAGGCGGCGGCGATCCGCTGCTGTTCCAGCATCTGTTCTGGTTCTTCGGCCATCCCGAAGTCTACATCCTGATCCTGCCGGCGTTCGGCATGGTCAGCCAGATCGTCTCGACCTTCTCCAAGAAGCCGGTGTTCGGCTATCTCGGCATGGCCTATGCGATGGTGGCGATCGGCGTGATCGGCTTCGTGGTCTGGGCGCACCACATGTACACGGTCGGGATGTCGAGCACGACGCAGGCCTATTTCGTCGCGGCCACCATGGTGATCGCGGTGCCGACCGGCGTGAAGATCTTCTCCTGGATCGCCACGATGTGGGGCGGCTCGATCGAGTTCAAGACGCCGATGCTGTGGGCCGTCGGCTTCATCTTCCTGTTCACCGTCGGCGGCGTCACTGGCGTGGTGCTGGCGAATGCCGGCGTCGACCGCGTGCTGCAGGACACCTATTACGTCGTCGCGCACTTCCACTACGTGCTGTCGCTCGGCGCCGTGTTCGGGATCTTCGCCGGCTGGTACTACTGGTTCCCGAAGATGTTCGGCTACATGTACAGCGAGACGATCGGCAAGCTGCACTTCTGGGTGACGTTCATCGGCGTCAACATGGTGTTCTTCCCGCAGCACTTCCTCGGACTGTCGGGGATGCCGCGCCGCTACGTCGACTATCCGGACGCGTTCGTCGGCTGGAACCTGGTGTCGTCGATCGGCTCCTACATCTCCGGCTTCGCCGTGCTGATCTTCCTGTTCGGGATGACGCTCGCCTTCATCCGCAAGGAGAAGGCGGCGGACAATCCGTGGGGCGTCGGCGCTACCACGCTGGAATGGACCCTTTCGTCGCCGCCTCCGTTCCATCAGTTCGAAGTGCTGCCGCAGGTGCGCTGAGGCTATTGCGACAACGAGCATCCGCCGGGGTTCATCCGCCGGCGGATGCGGCTCAAACAACAGAGGTTTCGAATTGTCGGTCATCGACACCAACCAGATCGATCTCGCCGCGCCCCGCATCTCCGAGGCCGGAGTCGCCGACTACGTCGCGCTGTTGAAGCCGCGGGTGATGTCGCTGGTGGTGTTCACTGCGCTGGTCGGTATGCTGCTGGCCCCGGGCGACTTCCATCCGGTGCTGGCAGTCACCGCGATGCTGTGCATCGCCGTCGGCGGTGGCGCCGCCGGCGCGCTGAACATGTGGTACGAAAACGATATCGACGCGCTGATGACGCGCACCGCGAACCGGCCGATCCCGCGCGGCCGCGTTACCCGGCCCGAAGCGCTGACCTTCGGCATGACGCTGTCGTTCTTCTCGGTGGTCACGCTCGGCGTACTGGTCAATTGGATCGCCGCGGCGCTGCTCGCCTTCACCATCTTCTTCTACGTCGTGATCTACACGATGTGGCTGAAGCGATCGACCGCGCAGAACATCGTGATCGGCGGCGCCGCCGGCGCGTTGCCGCCGGTGGTGGCCTGGGCCGCGGTCACCGGCTCGCTCGCGGTTGAGCCGCTGCTGTTGTTCGCGATCATCTTTTTCTGGACGCCGCCGCACTTCTGGGCGCTGGCGCTGTTCCGTAACGACGACTACGCCCGCGCCGGCGTGCCGATGCTGCCGGTGGTCGCAGGTCCCGATCACACGAGGCTGCAGATCCTGCTCTACACCGTCGTGCTGGTCGCGGTCGCCGCAGCGCCGTGGCCGCTCGGCTATTTCGACGCGGTGTACGGCATCGCCTCGCTGGCGCTCGGCGGCTGGATGCTGGTGCTCGCCATTCGGGTGTATCGCCATCGCAGCGGCAGCGCCGCGCTGCGGGCGACGCGCAATCTGTTCAAGTTCTCGATCCTGTATCTGTTCGCGCTGTTCTCGATCCTGTTGATCGAGGTCGTCGCGAAGGCCGTGTGGCAGTTGTTCGCCTGAGGAGGTCTTGCAATGGACCAGCCGAGGAGACCGGGGATCGTTCTCACCGAAGCGCAGAAGAAGCGCCAGCGTGAACGCTCGATCGCCATCGCGCTCGCGCTCGCCGTGCTGGTGGCGCTGTTCTTCGCGGTGACCATGGTCAAGGGACCGATCGTGCTGCAACGGCCGATGTGAGGAGCAAACCAGCGATGCCGGACGTCCAGCCCAGCGCGTTACCGAAGCCGGCCCCTCGCCGCGGTCTCGGGCGCGATGCGGCGGTGGCGTCGATCTGCGGCTTCGTGGTGGCGCTGATGGTGGGCGCATCATTCGCAGCCGTGCCGTTCTACGACTGGTTCTGCCGCACCACCGGCTTCAACGGCACGACGCAGGTGGCCGGCTCAGCGCCGTCGTCGGAGCCGCTGGCGCGCAAGGTGTCGGTGCGGTTCGATTCGAACATCAACGGTCTGCCGTGGAAGTTCGAACCAGAGCAACGCGAGGTCGAGGTGGCGATCGGCCAGGTCGTGACCGTGTACTACAGCGTCACCAACACATCGAAGCGCGCGACCACCGGGCAGGCGGCCTACAACGTCACGCCGCTGACGGTCGGCTCCTATTTCACCAAGATCAATTGCTTCTGTTTCACCGAGCAGACGCTCGCCGCCGGCGAGACCCGCGAAATGCCGGTTGTGTTCTACGTCGACCCGGCCTTCGCCGCCGACAATGAGAACGACACCGTCAAGAACATCACGCTGTCCTACACCTTCTATCCCGTGCGTGAGCCGCCGCCGAAGCCGTTGGCTTCGGGCGAGCCGGACCAGCGCAAGGGCAATTTATAAACGACACGGAAACGCTGCAAGACGACTGTCGGGTGGCCTTGGGCAAGACCTCACCGGCACTGCCAATGGAGAGCACGACAATGGCCACCGCGCACGCGAAACGTCACGATTATCATCTGGTCGATCCGAGCCCGTGGCCGTTCGTCGGCTCGGTATCGGCCTTTGTCATGGCGCTGGGTGCGATCGGCTGGATGCACAACATGTTCCAGGGCGCGCCGATGCTGTTCGGCGTCGGCGTGATCGGCGTGCTCTACACCATGGCGAGCTGGTGGAGCGACGTGATCAAGGAGGCCGAGTTCCAGGGCGACCACACCCGCGTGGTGCAGATCAGTCACCGCTACGGCATGATCCTGTTCATTGCCTCTGAGGTGATGTTCTTCGTCGCCTGGTTCTGGGCGTTCTTCAACTCCGCGCTGTTCCCCGGCGACCCGGTCCACGCCACCCGCGAGGCGTTGTTCGGCGGCGTCTGGCCGCCGAAGGGCATCGAGACCTTCGATCCCTGGCATTTGCCGCTGCTCAACACGCTGATCCTGCTGACGTCGGGCACCACGGTGACCTGGGCGCATCATGCGCTGCTGAACAACGATCGCAAGGGGCTGAAGAACGCGCTGATCCTGACAATCCTGCTCGGCGTCACCTTCAGCTTCGTGCAGGCCTATGAGTACAGCCACGCGAGCTTCTCGTTCGCCGGCAACATCTATGGCGCCACCTTCTTCATGGCGACCGGCTTCCACGGCTTCCACGTGCTGATCGGCACCATCTTCCTGCTGGTCTGTCTGATCCGCGCCACCAAGGGACACTTCACTCCGACCCAGCATCTCGGCTTCGAATTCGCCGCCTGGTACTGGCACTTCGTCGACGTGGTCTGGCTGTTTCTGTTCGTCTCCATCTACGTCTGGGGCCACGGTGCCTCGACCATGGCCGGCGCACACTGACCTCAGCCGGATGTGCTACAAAAGGCGGCCTGCATGGCCGCCCTGTTCATTTTCCTTGTCCCCTCGTGGGAGAAGGTGGCGCGGACGAAGTCCGCGTCGGATGAGGGGGCTTGGGGCACAACCCCTCACCCGGCTTCGCTTTCGCGAAGCCACCCTCTCCCACAAGGGGAGAGGGTTGGAGGCGCGATGTCCGAACAAGTGCCAGAAGTAACCCTGCTGCAGAGCGCGCTGCGCGGCGTCGCCTGCCGCTGCCCGCGTTGCGGCGAGGGCAAGCTGTATGCGGGTTTCCTGACGCTGCGGCCGCGCTGCGAGGTCTGCGATCTCGACTACGCGTTCATCGATGTCGGCGACGGCGCGGCGGTGTTCATGATCCTGATCGGCGGCGCGATCGTGGTCGGCTGCGCGCTGGTGGTGGAGGTGAAGTATCAGCCGCCGTTCTGGCTGCACGCGGCGCTGTGGGGGCCGCTGGTGCTCGCCACCACGCTGCTGCCGTTGCGGTCGATGAAGGCGCTGCTGATCGCGCTGCAATTCCATCACAAGGCGCAAGAAGGCCGTCTGGAGGGGCCGGAACCGAAATGACCGTGTCCCCCTCGCGCCGGCGCGGCATCGCCGGAATGAGCCTGATCGCGCTCCTGATCGTCGCGGTGTTGCTGTCGCTCGGCTTCTGGCAATTGCAGCGCCGCACCGCGAAGCACGCGCTGATCGCGGCGCTGACCGAGCGCCTCGCCGTCGCGCCGGTCGCATTGCCGTCTCCCGCCGCGTGGCCGTCGCTCACCCCCGCCGCCGATGAATTCCGCCGCGTCAGCTTCACCGCTTCCTATGCGAAGCAGCCGGATGCGATGGTGTATTCTTCCGGCTCCGCGGTGCGCGGCGACATTTCCGGGCCGGGCACCTGGGCGTTTCTGCCGGCGCAATTGCCGGGCGGCGAGACCGTCGTGGTCAATGCCGGCTTTGTGCCGAACACCATGCAGGACCGTGGCTACGAGGACCGCGTGGTGGCGCCGCTCGTCACCGGCCAGCCGGTGACGCTCACCGGCTATCTACGCTTCCCGGAAACCGCCGGGATTCTGACGCCCGAGCCGGACATCGCCAAGCGGCTGTGGTTCACCCGCGACGTGGCGGCGATGGCCGACCGGCTCGGCTGGGCCGGGGGCGCGCGTCCTGCGCCGTTCTATCTCGATCTGGAGTCGCCGGTGCCGGCCAATGGCCTGCCCAAGCCCGGGCCGCTCGGCGTCTATTTGCGCGACCAGCACATCCAATACGCCATCACCTGGTTCGGCCTGGCCTTCGCGGTGGTGGTCGCCTTTGCGTTCTGGCTGCGCGGCCAGTGGCGGGCCCGGCCCGCTGCGCCGGCTGGCCGGGCGTCGCGCCGCATTGCGTGATGTCGCTGGATGCAATCTTTTCGTCAGGGGCGGTTTCCCCTGCGCGGGAAAACGCTCTATGGTGCCCGTGATTTCACCCGCGCGTGAGACTAATATTAATCGATATCAAAGGCTTGGCCGCGGCCCACGCCTTTGGAGGATCCCTTGACGACCTACGTTTCGACCCGGGGTGAAGCCCCGCGCCTCGGCTTTTGCGACGTGATGCTGACCGGGCTCGCCCGTGACGGCGGGCTGTATCTGCCCGAAGTCTGGCCACAGCTCTCTCCCGAGACCATCGCCGGCCTGTTCGGCCGGCCTTACTGGGAGGTCGCCGTCGAGGTGATCCGGCCGTTCGTGGCCGGCGAGATTTCCGACGCCGAGCTCGGCCGGATGGCCAACGAGGCCTATGCGACCTTCCGTCATCCCGCGGTGGTGCCGCTGCGCCAGACCGGCCCGAGCCAGTTCGTGCTCGAGCTGTTCCACGGCCCGACGCTGGCGTTCAAGGACGTCGCGATGCAGTTGCTGTCGCGGCTGATGGATCACGTGCTGGAGAAGCGCAAGCAGCGTACCACCATCGTGGTCGCAACCTCCGGCGACACCGGCGGCGCCGCGGTCGACGCTTTCGCCAATCTGAACAATGTCGATCTCGTGGTGCTGTTTCCGCATGGCCGGATCTCCGACGTGCAGCGGATGATGATGACGACCTCGGCGGCGCCGAACGTCCATGCGCTGGCGATCGAGGGGCATTTCGACGATTGCCAGGCGATCGTGAAGGGCCTGTTCAATCATCACGCCTTTCGCGACAAGGTCGCGCTGTCCGGCGTCAATTCGATCAACTGGGCGCGGATCGTCGCCCAGGTGGTGTACTACTTCACCAGCGCGGTGGCGCTCGGGGCGCCGAACCGGCAGGTCGACTTCACCGTGCCGACCGGCAATTTCGGCGACATCTTCGCCGGCTACGTCGCCAAGAAGATGGGCCTGCCGGTGCGGCGGCTGAAGATCGCCGCCAACGTCAACGACATCCTGGCGCGGACGCTGAAGACCGGCATCTACGAGGTGCGCGAGGTGCACGCCACCACCTCGCCGTCGATGGACATCCAGGTGTCCTCGAATTTCGAGCGGCTGCTGTTCGAGGCGACCGGCCGCGACGCCGCGCAGGTGCGGGCGCTGATGGGCTCGCTCGCCCAGTCCGGCCGTTTCGTGCTGCCGGATGCGGTGCTGGCGGCGATCCGCGAGGAATTCGACGCCGGCCGTGCCGACGAGACCGAGACCGAGGCGGCGATCCGCGCCGCCTGGCGCGAGGCCGGCGATCTGGTCGATCCGCACACCGCCGTCGCCCTGGCGGTCGCTGATCGCGACACCACGGACCCAACCGTCCCCAACATCGTTCTGTCCACCGCGCACGCGGCCAAATTCCCTGACGCGGTCGAGGCCGCCTGTGGAATGCGGCCGGAGTTGCCGGCCTGGCTCGACGGTTTGATGAGCGGGACGGAGCAGATGCAAGTGATGCCCCGCGATCAGGCGGCGATCGAACGCCACGTGCTGTCCATCAGCCGTGCGGCCAACCAAGGAGCTGTCGGATGAGCGTGGAAGTCAGCAAGCTTCCCTCGGGCCTGACCGTCGTCACCGACACCATGCCGCATCTCGAAACCGCGGCGCTCGGTGTCTGGACCGGCGTCGGCGGCCGCGACGAGAAGCCCGACGAGCACGGCATCTCACATCTCCTCGAACACATGGCGTTCAAGGGCACCACAAGGCGCACCTCGCGCGACATCGCCGAGGAGATCGAGGCGGTCGGCGGCGACCTCAACGCCGGCACCTCGACCGAGACCACCGCCTATTACGCGCGGGTGATGAAGGCCGACGTGCCGCTGGCGCTCGACGTGTTGAGCGACATCCTGGCCAACCCGTCTTTCGCGGCGGACGAACTCGAGCGCGAGAAGAGCGTGATCGTGCAGGAAATCGGCGCGGCGCAGGACACGCCAGACGACGTGGTGTTCGAATATCTCAACGAGCTCTGCTATCCGGAGCAGCCGATCGGCCGCTCGCTGCTCGGCACCGCCAAGACGCTGAAGAGCTTCAACCGCGACAAGCTGCAGTCCTATCTCTCGACGCATTATCGCGGCCCCGACATGGTGGTCGCGGCGGCCGGCGCGGTCGATCACAAGCGCGTCGTCGAGGAGGTCTCGCATCGCTTCGCGAGCTTCGACGCCGCTCCGGCGCCGAAGCCGCAGCCGGCCATGTTCGGCGCCGGCGGCTCGCGCGTGGTGCATCGCGACCTCGAACAGGCGCATCTGACGCTGGCGCTGGAAGGCCTGCCGCAGAGCGACAAGTCGTTGTTCAGCCTGCAGGTGTTCACCAACATCCTGGGCGGCGGGATGTCGTCGCGGCTGTTCCAGGAAGTTCGCGAGAAGCGCGGGCTATGCTACTCGATCTACACCTTCCACGCGCCCTACACCGACACCGGCTTCTTCGGCCTCTACACCGGCACCGATCCGGACGACGCGCCGGAGATGATGGAAGTGATCGTCGACGTCATCAACGACGCGGTCGAGACCCTGACCGACGCCGAGATCGCCCGCGCCAAGGCGCAAATGAAGGCCGGTCTGCTGATGGCGCTGGAAAGCTGCAGTTCGCGCGCCGAGCAGCTCGCCCGGCACATCCTGGCCTATGGCCGGCCGCTGTCGGTCGACGAACTGGTGGCCAAGATCGACGCGGTCAGCATCGACACCACCCGCCATGTCGCGCGCGAGCTGCTGTCGCGCAGCCGTCCGGCGGTGGTGGCGCTAGGCAGCGGGCGGGGTCTGGACGCGGCGGTGGGTTTCGCGGAAGGATTGACACACTCCAAGGCCAAAACGTCGTATCATTGACGCCGCGCGCGGTGCGCGGGGCCTGAGCTTCCCGCGGGCGCGGATCGGAGTGTCGTCGATCGGAGTGTCGCCATGGCGCTGTTTCGAATGCCGTCCGCAGGTCCCGCCGCTTTGGCGCCGCGTGGCCACGGGCTGTTGCTGCGCTCTCCCCAGATGGCCGATTATCCGCAATGGGCCGAGCTGCGCGACCGGAGCCGCGCTTACCTCGCGCCGTGGGAGCCGATCTGGCCGTCGGATGATCTGACCCGCTCGGGCTTCCGCCGCCGGCTCCGGCGCTACGCCGAAGACATTGCCGCCGACCGCTCCTATCCCTTCCTGGTGTTTCGCGAGACCGATGGCGAATTGATCGGCGGCGTGACGCTGGCCAATGTCCGCCGCGGCATCGTCCAGGCCGGCACGATCGGCTATTGGGTCGGCCAGCCACATGCCGGTCTCGGTTACATGACGGCGGCGTTGCGGGTTTTGCTGCCCACGCTTTTCGGCGAGCTCAATCTGCATCGCGTCGAGGCTGCCTGCATCCCCACCAACGCGCCGTCGATCCGCGTGCTGGAGAAATGCGGCTTCACCCGCGAGGGGCTGGCGAGGCGTTATCTCTGCATCAACGGGGTGTGGCAGGACCACCTGCTGTTCGGCCTGCTGCACGAGGATTTTCGCGGCTGATCGGGCGGCGAATCACCTTGGGCGCGTGACATCACCGCCTTTGGTTCGCCGGCTTTGCTTTGCTATAACGCCCCCGTTAAGACCAGTGGAGCAGCCGGGTAGGGTGATGAGACACGATTTTGAACGAGCGTCGCAGCGGCGCCGGGGGCGAAACGCCGCGCGAATCATCATTGGAACGGCGATTGTGGGATCGGCGATCTGCGGCGTCGTGCTGGCGACGACGCCGGCGTGGTCGCAATCGTTCACCGATCGGTTCAAGGGCTTGTTCGGCGGTTCGTCGGATCCGGCGCCGACGATTTCGAACGGCCCCGCGACCGACACCGATCTCACCTGTCCCGCCGTCAGCATCCGCTCCGGCGCCGCGACCTACGCGGTCGGGTTGCCCGGTAAGGAGGCCAGCGGCAACGATCTGCGCTATCAAGTGGTGATCGGCCGCACCGCCCGCGAATGCAATCTCAATGGCGGGATGATCACGGCGCATATCGGCATCCAGGGCCGCGTCATCGCGGGGCCCGCCGGCGCGCCCGAGAATGTCGACGTGCCGATCCGGGTCGCCGTGGTGCAGGATGGCGTGTCGCCGAAGACGGTGTTCACCAAGGCCTATCGGACCAATGTGGCGATGGGCGGCAGCGGCAATGTGCCGTTCAGTCTCGTGACGGAGGATGTCGTTTACCCGGCGCCTCCGGCCGACGTGAACGACGCCTATGTGTTCTATATCGGCTTCGATCCGCAGGCGCTGAAGGGCGAGCCGAAGGCGCGGAAGAAGTAGTCGCTGCGCTTCCGGCGAGCCGTCGCATAACTCTTTCCTCTGATAGCCGGAGCCTCGCAAGGGGTCCGGCGCGCCCCTCTCCCGCTTGCGGGAGAGGGTTGGGGTGAGGGTGAGCCGAGCACTGACCCGGCGGTCTGCGAGAGTGAGCTTCCCACCCGGATCGCTGCGCGATCCGACCTTCCCCGCAAGCGGGAGAGGTTGCGAAGTGCGCGTCGCCGGGTGAAAGCAAACACAAAAAAGCCGGCGCGATCGCTCGCGCCGGCTTTTTGAGTTTTTGGATGGAGCCGCGCTCAGTTGAGCTTGCTGCGGACTTCCTGGATGCCCTTGCCGAGCAGATCGTCGGCGACCTGGCCCTTGACCGACTGCGACAGGATGGTCGCGGCGGCGGAAACGGCGGCCTCGGCGGCTGCGGCCCGGACGTCGGCGACGGCCTGGGCTTCCGCCAGAGCGATCTTGCTCTCCGCGGTCTTGGTGCGGCGGGCGACGAAATCTTCCAGCTTGGCCTTGGATTCCGCCGCGATCCGCTCGGCGTCAGCCTTGGCGCTGGAGATGATCGCCTCGGCCTCGCGTTCCGCCTGGGCGCGCCGCGCGCGATAGTCGGCGAGCAGCTTGGCGGCCTCGTCCTTGAGCTTGCGGGCCTCGTCGAGCTCGGCCTTGATCCGGTCGCGACGATTGTCGAGGGCCTGCAGCACGGTGCGGTGGACACCGAGATAGGCGAACAGAGCCATCAGGATCACGAACGCGATCGCGACCCAGGTTTCTGCTTCAGCGAAGATTCCCATCGGCCTCAGCCCTTGATTGAAGCGTTGACCGCGCTATCCAGCGCCTTGCTGTCCGGCTGAATGCCGGCAAGCTGCTGAACGATCGCGGCGGCTGCCTCGGAGGCGATGCCGCGAACGTTGCCCATCGCGGCGGTACGGGTCGCCGAGATGGTCTTCTCGGCGTCGGCGATCTTCGCCGCCAGCCGCTGTTCCAGCGTCTTGCGCTCGGCTTCCGCCGCCGCGTTCAGCTTTTCGCGGGTCTCTGCGCCGATCGCCTGGGCCCGGGAGCGGGCCTGGGCGAGTTCGGCCTCATAGGCCTTCAGCGCGTCGTCCGATTCGCCCTTCAGCTTCTGGGCCGCCGCCAGATCGCCCTCGATCGTCTTCTGGCGCTCTTCGATCACCCCGCCGACGCGCGGCAAGATGATCTTGGACACGATCAGATAGAGCGCGACGAAGGCGATCGTCAGCGACACCAATTGCGAGGCAAAGGTTTCCTTCTGGAACGGCGGAAACGGAGCCTTGTGGCCTCCATCGGCCGCCGTGTGGGCGGTTGCGCCCTTCGCATCGCCATGACCTTCAGCCACGGGCTTCTCCTGTTCGGCCGGTCATGACCATCGGGTCAGGACCGGATTGGACTTAGAGGGCGAACAGCAGCAGCAGCGCGATCAGCAGCGAGAAGATGCCGAGCGCTTCCGTCACCGCGAAGCCGAAAATCAGGTTGCCGAACTGGCCCTGAGCAGCGGAGGGGTTGCGCACCGCAGCGGCGAGGTAGTTGCCGAAGATGATGCCCACGCCCGCGCCCGCGCCGCCCATGCCAATGCAGGCAATACCAGCGCCAATGTACTTCGCGGCAATCGGATCCATGTAACGAACTCCTGTTGGGGTTTGGTTGAAGAGAGGTCGAATGCCGGGCCTCAGTGGCCCGGATGCATCGCATCGTTGAGATAGATGCAAGTCAGGATGGTGAAGACGTAGGCCTGCAGGAATGCGACCAGAATCTCGAGCGCAGTCAGCGCCACCGTCAAGCCGAGCGGCAGGATCGCGCCCATCCAGCCGAGAAAGCCGAGCGCGCCCAGCATCCCGACGAAGCTCGCGAACACCTTCAGCGCGATGTGGCCCGCCAGCATGTTGGCGAACAGACGCACCGAGTGCGAAACCGGCTTGAGGAAGAAGGAGATGACTTCGATGAACACGACCAGCGGCAGGATGTAGACCGGAACGCCGGACGGCACGAACAGCTTGAAGAATTTCAGGCCGTTTTTGTAGAAGCCGTAGAACAGCACGATCACGAACACCAACAGCGCCAGCGCGACGGTGACGATCAGGTGGCTCGACACCGTGAAGGTGTAGGGAATGATGCCGATCAGGTTCGAGACCGCGATGAACATGAACAGCGAGAACACCAGCGGGAAGAACTTCATCCCTTCCTTGCCGGCGGTGCTCCTGATGGTTCCTGCGACGAATTCGTAGCTCAGTTCGGCGATCGACTGGATCCGCCCCGGAACGAGCTGACGTCCGGCCATGCCGCCGATCATCAGCAGGGAGATGACCCCCACGGAGAGGAACATGTAGGCCGATGAATTGGTGAACGCGATTTCCTGTCCGCCAATGTGACCAAGGGTAAAGAGCTTGGTGATTTGGAACTGATGAATTGGATCGGCGGCCATTCGTTTCTCAGTCTATCGGTTTCGCGAACTTGCGCGGGTGTCGGCGATCAGTTGCACTTCGGAACCCGCGTCAGAGCCGCTCGGACTGCTTCGCCATCACACCCGCGGCTCTCATCACATTGATCACGCCGGCGGTAAAGCCCAGCAGTGAAAACACGATAAGGCCCCAGGGCGAAGTCGACAGCAAACGATCGAAACCCCAGCCGAGAGCCGCTCCGCCGAGGATGCCGGCAACCAGTTCGGAGGAGAGGCGAAGCCCGATGGCCATGGCGGATGCCTTGGCCTGAGCCGTGTCCTGCTCGTCCCCGGACAGGTCAGTCCCGATTTTCCGGCCGCCCTCAATTTTGGACAACCGTTGATCCAGACTTCCGAGCCTTGCGGAAAGCGCAGCTTCATCGGGCGTATTGCCGCGACTTTCATCAGTCTGTTTGCCGCCCTCGTGCGTGTCGTCCGCCATATCGTGGAGACCCGAAACGGTGCCGCAGATGATGAAAATAACGCCCCGTGACCCTCAAAAGCCGCGCGGACCATACTGATGGCATAACGGCAAGTCAAGATTCGCTCGCAGTCCTCTAGCGCATTGTTCTGGTTGATTTTATTGGGGATTTGCGACTCGCTGCGATAACTTGTCCGCAGTGCAATAGCGGGATGCGCCGACGTTCCGGCTTGCACCGGTTGATGGCCTCTGATCGGATGCGCCCGATTTCGGCGACTTGCTCGCAAAGGTCCTCTCGATCTTCCATCAGCCGGAGTGCGCATGTCGCGTCAGATCGACTATTATTTCTCGTTCCAGTCGCCCTGGGCCTATATCGGCCATCAGGCGTTCAGGCGGCTCGTCGAAGCCCATGATCTCGCAGTCAATTACAAGCCGGTGCTGTTGACCGGGCTGTTCTCCGAGACCGGCGGCCTGCCGCTCGCCAAGCGCCATCCGGCGCGGCAGCGTTATCGGCTGGTCGAGCTGCAGCGCTGGCGCGAGAAGCGCGGGCTGGATTTCAAACTATGGCCGAAGCACTGGCCGTTCGACGCCCGTCTCGCCGACGGTGTCGTGCTGGCTGCGGTCGCGGCCGGGCTCGATCCGGAGCTATATTTGCAGCAGGCCTATGCGGGGGTGTGGGAGCGCGAACTCGACCTTGCCGACCCTGCGGTGCTGATCACGCTCGCTGACGACGCCGGCCTACCGGGCGAAAAGCTGGTGGCGCATGCGGCGTCTGACCAGACCCGCGATGCCTATGAGCAGAATCGGCAGGACGCGATGGCGGCCGACGTGTTCGGCTCGCCGGCTTACGTGCTCGATGGCGAGGTGTTCTGGGGGCAGGACCGAATCGAACTGCTGGCCGACGCCTTGAAATCCGGCCGCGGCCCGTACCGTCCGCCGCGTTGAATCCCATATAGGGTATGATCCCGAAAAGTGGCCGCCGGTTTTCGGAAAAGATCATGCTCAAACAAGGACCTGGAGCGGGATGACGATTCGAAGATCAATCATCCGGATTAAGGGGGCACCATCCGCCTGCGGGAGTACTCCGATGACCCTTGCCACCCTCGATGCCATCTCCGCCCGCCCCGCGTCGCGCCTGCTCCGGCTCGCGGCGCTGCCCGTGATGGTCGCGCTTTGCGGCGGCGGCGCTTTGGCGCAGTCGTTGCCGGACAGCGAGAACGGCCGCTACACCTTCACGCCGAGCGCGGAAGGCGTGATGCGGCTCGACACCCGCACCGGCAAGGTCTCCACCTGCAGCGACAAGGGCAATGGCTGGGCCTGCTACGTGATCGCGGATGAACGCGCGGCGTTCGACGCCGAGATCGGCCGGCTGCAGGGCGACAACGATCGGCTGAAGAAGGATGCCGACGCGCTCAAGGTCGAGAACGACAGCCTCAAGGCGCAGCTCGCGCAGCGTGGCCCGACCGTCTCCGGCAAGATCGAAGAATCGATGCCGAAGAGCGACAAGATGGCGACGCCGGAAGTCATCACCAAGGATGGCCAGCGCAAGCTGGAGATCCCGCTGCCGAGCGATCAGGACGTCGACCGGGTGATGGGCTTCATCGAGCGCGCCTGGCGGCGACTGATCGAGATCGCCAACCGGATTCAGCGAGAAACCACCGGCGACGGCAAGACCTGAGCGCGCCCGGCCTGCAAAGCGTTACCGAGCGGAGTGAAGTTTCGCATGATGTCGTCCCGCGCGCTCAGCCGCGCCCCGATCACCGCGGCTGCCGTGACCCATGTCGCGTCGTCCCTGCTCACGGTGCAGACCAACGGCGCGGGCTTCGTCGATATCACCGGCGAGACGGCGAAGTTCATTGCGGAGGCGAACGCGCAGGATGGCGCGCTGACGCTGTTCGTCCGCCACACCTCGGCGTCGCTGACGATCCAGGAAAACGCCGACCCCACGGTGCTCGCCGATCTCGCCACGGTGCTGAACCGGTTGGCGCCCGAGAGCGTCGGCTGGACGCACGATACCGAGGGGCCGGACGATATGCCGGCGCATGTGAAATCGATGCTGACCGCGACCTCGCTGCAGATCCCGGTGCTGCAGGGCCGGCTCGCGCTCGGGACCTGGCAAGGCGTCTATCTGATCGAGCATCGCCGCCGCCCGCATCGCCGCGAGGTAGTGCTGCAGTTTCTCGGCGGCACGCGCTGATCTCATCGGATCAACAGACAAAACGGCCGCGGATCGCTCCGCGGCCGTTTCGCTTTGGCAGGATGGTCCGGCGCGCGGGCGCCGGACCGGAAGACGTCAGGTTTTGCTGATATCGACGTGTTTGGTCTCTGGCAGGAAGATCAGGCCGATCACGACGGTGATCGACGCGAAGATGATCGGGTACCAGAGGCCGGCGTAGATATCGCCGGTCGAGGCCACGATCGCGAAGGCGGTCGCGGGCAGCAGGCCGCCGAACCAGCCGTTGCCGATGTGGTAGGGCAGCGACATCGAGGTGTAGCGGATGCGGGTCGGGAATAGTTCGACCAGCATCGCCGCGATCGGCCCGTAAACCATGGTGACGAACAGCACCAGGACGAACAGCAGCCCGATCACCGCCATCACTTGCGGGCGGAAGATGTCGAACGGGTTCGACATCTTGATGATTTCCGGATTTCCCGCCTTCGGATAGCCGGCCGCCTGGATCGTCGCCAGCACCTGCGGATTGGACGTTTTGGCGTCGGTGTAGGGCACTTCCGTGCCGTTCACGAGCACCTTCACGCCGGAGCCGGCCGGGCCGTTGGTGGTCGAGTACTTGACCGAGGATTGCGACAGGTAGGCGCGGGCGGTGTCGCACGGGGCGGTGAAGACGCGGGTGCCGACCGGGTTGAACAGGTCGCCGCACAGCGCGGGATCCGACACCACCTCGACCTTGACGGTCTCGATGGCCCTTTCCAGCGCCGGGTTGGCGTTGGAGGTGATCGCCTTGAAGATCGGGAAGAACGACAGCGCAGCGATCGCGCAGCCGGTGAGGATGATCGGCTTGCGGCCGATCTTGTCGGACAACCAACCGAACACGATGAAGAAGAAGGTGCCGAGCAGCAGCGACCAGGCGATCAGCAGGTTCGAGGTGTAGCCGTCGACCTTCAGGATCGATTGCAGGAAGAACAGCGCGTAGAACTGGCCAGTGTACCAGACCACGCCCTGACCCATCACGGCGCCGAACAGCGCGATCAGCACGATCTTGGCGTTGCCCCAGTTCGCAAAGGCTTCGGTCAACGGCGCCTTCGAGCTCTTGCCCTCGTCCTTCATCTTCTGGAACACGGGAGATTCGTTCAGCCGCAGCCGGATCCAGACCGAAACGCCGAGCAGCACGACCGACACCAGGAACGGAACACGCCAGCCCCAATCCGCGAACGCGGCTTCGCCGAGAATCGTGCGGGTGAACAGGATCACCATCAGCGACAGGAATAGTCCGAGTGTTGCCGTGGTCTGGATGAACGACGTGTAGTAGCCGCGTTTGCCGGGAGGTGCGTGCTCGGCCACATAGGTCGCCGCGCCGCCATATTCACCGCCGAGCGCGAGACCCTGCAGCAGGCGCAGACCGATCAGGATGATCGGCGCCGCGATGCCGATCGTCGCCGCATTGGGCAGCAGGCCGACGATGAACGTCGACAGGCCCATGATCAGAATGGTGACGAGGAAGGTGTATTTACGCCCGACGATGTCGCCGACACGACCGAACACGATGGCGCCGAACGGGCGCACGAGAAAGCCGGCGGCGAAGGCCAGAAGCGCGAAGATGTCGCGCGTCGCAGGCGGATAGGCACTGAAGAATTGCGCGCCGATAATGGCTGCGAGCGATCCGTACAGATAGAAATCGTACCACTCAAAAACGGTACCGAGCGACGATGCGACAATGACGAAACGTTCGTCCTTCGTCATTCCGCTGGACCGCACCTGCGTCGCGGCATAGGTGGACATAGGCGATTACCTCCCTCTGGCTTGAAAACTTGGTTTTTTCTTGCCGCGCTGCGGAATATCCATTCCGGGCACAGTCCGTTAATTACCAAGCTAACATTGACAATGATGTCCGGCATTACGACTTTCGGCCCACGTTCTTGCTACGTTCTTGCGCTTGCTCAATGTTTTGCGTGGCGGGAAAGAGCAGGATGGTACGCGAAGGCAGCCGAAGACGCCTTGCCAGTCGCCGGACATTAGAGCGACACTTCATCCGACCTGCGGACCGCGGGCCAGAATGCGGGACTGTTTGATTCTAGCTTGCGCACAAGGGACATCATGAGCACGCCCGTCAGCACGCATCTGATCATTGCCGACGACCACCCGTTGTTCCGCGACGCCTTGCGGTTGGCGGTCTCGAGTGTCGTTCCCGGCGCCAAGGTCGGTGAAGCCGGCTCGTTCGAGGACCTCACCGCGATGCTCGAGCGGGACGGCGATGTCGACCTCGTCCTGCTCGATCTGAAAATGCCGGGGATCAGCGGGTTTTCCGGGCTGATCTACCTGCGAGCTCAATACCCGGCGATCCCGGTGGTTGTGGTCTCGGCCAGCGACGACGTCGAGACGATCCGCCGTTCGCTGGATTTCGGAGCCTCCGGTTTCGTGCCGAAGCGCTTCGGAGTCGAGAAGCTGGGCGAGGCGATCCTGCAGGTTCTGGACGGCGACGTCTGGGTTCCGCCGGATGTCGACCTGTCGGCGGCCGCCGATCCCGAGACCAGCAAGCTGCGCGACCGGCTGGTGACGCTGACGCCGCAGCAGGTGCGGGTGCTGATGATGCTGTCCGAAGGGCTGCTCAACAAGCAGATCGCCTATGAGCTCGGCGTCTCGGAAGCCACCATCAAGGCGCATGTCTCGGCGATCCTGCAGAAGCTCGGCGTCGAGAGCCGGACCCAGGCGGTGATCGCCGCGGCGAAAATTTCCGGCAACCAGTGGCGCCAGGACGAGCCGGTGGCATAACGACGAGCCGGTGGCGTAACGACCAGCGACCGGGCTGCTCATCGGATCATTGAAAAGCGCTGGTGAATCCGGCGCTTTTTTTATTCGGCCGCGGTTACCGCCTGCTGGGCGTGCCATTGGTTGAGCAGCGCCCGCAGTGACGCCGCCTTCACCGGCTTGTTCAGCACCGCGATCTCCTCCTGCCGCGCCGCGGCGCGGACGCCGGGGCTGCGGTCGGCAGTGATCAGGATCGCCGGGATGCTGGCGCCGAAGCGCTGGCGGATGTCGCGGATCGCCGCGATGCCGTTGCCGCGATCGAGGTGGTAATCGACCAGAAGCCCGGTAATGCGCCGGCCCGCCGCCTCGATGGCCCTGATCGCGGCTTCCAGATCGGCGGCCGCGATGACGGTGGCGTCCCAGGTCGTCAGCAGCGTCTTCATGCCGTCGAGGATCGCCGGATCGTTCTCGATACACACCACGAGGCTGCCGCTCATCGACGCTCGCGACAGCGGCGTCGCGCTGGTCACCGCGGTGGTGTGGTTGGCGACGGCGGCGATCGGCACCGTCACGGAGAACACCGAACCGCCGCCGCGGTTGGCGTCGAGCGCGATGCTGTGGTTCAGCACGCGGGCCAGCCGCTCGACGATCGACAGTCCCAATCCCAATCCACGGGCGATCCGCGCCCCCTGCTCGAGCCGGTGGAACTCCTTGAAGACCTCGCCGCGCTTGAGGATCGGCACGCCGACGCCGGTGTCGTAGATCGCGACCTTCAGCGACTCGCCCTGACGGCGGCAGCCGACCAGAACGCGGCCCTGAGGCGTGTACTTGATCGCGTTGGAGATCAGATTCTGCATCAGCCGACGCAGCATCAGGCGGTCCGACCGCACCGGCAGCGAGCATGGGACGAAGGTGAGCTTCAACCCCTTGGCGCGCGCGGCCGGCGAGAATTCGATCTCCAGCGAGCGCATCAGGTCGCCGACGACGAAATTCGTCAGCGACGGCGTCATCGCGCCGGCGTCCAGCCGCGAAATATCGAGCAGGGCGCCGATGATCTCCTCGATCGCCTCCAGCGATTCATCGATGTTCTCGACCAGCCGCGAATCCTCGCCGCCGTTCTGACGTTCGACCAGGCTGGTGGCATAGAGCCGCGCCGCATTGAGCGGCTGCAGGATGTCGTGGCTTGCCGCCGCGAGGAAGCGGGTCTTCGAGATGTTGGCTTCCTCGGCGGTGCTCTTCGCCAATGCGAGCTGCGAGTTCAGCCGGGTCAGTTCCTCGGTGCGTTCGCGGACCCGCCTCTCCAAAGTCGCGTTGGCCCGCTCCAGCGCTTCGGCCGCCTCGAAGCTCGGGGTGACGTCGGAGAAGGTGATCACCAGCCCGCCATCCGGCATCCGGTTAGCGCGCACCTCGATCACTAAATGCCGGTCCTGCAGCCGCTCCAGGAATGGCTCGCCCTCGGTGGTGTAGGAGGCCAGCCGCATCTGGGTCTGCGCCTCGGCGTCGGTCTGATTGGTGCCGGTACTCGACAGGAACTCGAGAATCTCGATCAGCGGAATCCCGATCTGGATGATGTGCGGGGGCAGTCCGAGGATCTCGCCGAACTGACGGTTGGAGCAGATCAACTGCAGGTTTGGATTGAAGACGGCGATACCCTGGCGGACGTGGTTGAGCGCGGTCTGCAGGATCTCGCGGTTGAAATGCAAGGCGGCGTGGGAATCATCGAGCAGCTTCAGTGCGGCTTCTGCCGACACCGTGCGCTTGCGCAGCAGCAGCGACAGCACCAGCCGCGACGAAGCCGCGCCGATCGAGGACGCGATCAGGTGCTCGGCATGCTTCAGTAGCTCGAAATCGGCGGGGGCAGATGGATCGAGCGTCAGCCGGCGGCTGATTGCGAACGCGCGAAACGATTCCCGCGCCCGCTCCGGGCCGAGATACTGTCCCACCGCGCCGAGGATGTCCTGCACGGTGACCGTGGTGCGCCAGCGCCGGAACGCCGGCGTCATCGGCGTCAGCGCCGGCACGAACACTTCGGCCTGCAGCCGGTCGATCGACGACGGCTTGCTCAGCAGCGACAGCGCCACATAGGCGAGCAGATTGAGCGACAGGCTCCACGCCACGCCGTGCACCAGCGGCGGCAGCTCGGCGCCGAACAGCGCCCGCGGGCGCAGCGCCTCGATCCCCCAAGGGCCGCTCTGCAACAGCATCAGCCCCGCGGTGCTGCTCTCCATGAAACTCGGGATGAACAGCGTGTAGGCCCAGGTCGCGAATCCGATCAACATACCGCCGATCGCGCCCGCCGCGGTGGCGCGCCGCCAGATCAGGCCGCCGAAGAACGCGGGCGCAAACTGTGCGATCGCCGCGAACGACAACAGGCCGATCGCAGCGAGCTGGGTGTTGCCGAGCGCACGATAGTAAAGATAAGCGAGAATCATGATGACGAAGATCGCCACCCGCCGCACCATCAGCAGGAAATCGCCGAAGCTGCGCTGATCGTTGCGCGGCGCGCCCCGGCGGGTCAGCACCAGCGGCATCACCAGATCGTTCGACACCATCACCGCCAGCGCCACGCATTCGACAATCACCATTGCGGTCGCCGCCGACAGGCCGCCGATGAACACTCCGACGCTGAGCAGCGTCGCATTGGCCTGGATCGGCAGCGCCAGCACGAACATGTCGCTGTCGACCGCGCCGAATGGAAAGGTAACCAGCCCCGCCAGCGCGATCGGGATCACGAACAGATTGATCGCGATCAAATAGAGAGGGAACATCCAGCGGGCGCGGCTGACCTCGGCGTCGTTGGTGTTCTCGACCACGCCGACATAGAACTGCCGCGGCAGCATCAGAAAAGCGCAGAACGACAGCACCGTCATCGTCACGAAGGTGGTCAGGGAGGGCGACGAATCGAGCGCGCGCACCGCTTCCGGCATCTTCCTCGCGTGCTCGATCAGATCGGCCGGGGTGAACATCCAGAAGGTGACGAAGAGACCGGCAGCGAGAAAGGCCACCAGCTTGACGATCGACTCGGTCGCGATCGCCAGCATCAGGCCGTGCTGGTGCTCGGTCGCACGGGTCCGGCGGGTGCCGAACAGCACTGCGAACAGCGCCATCGCCATCGCGACGATCAGAGCGATGTCGCCGACGATCGGAATGTTCGCAATTTTGTGATCTTCGCCGAGGATGGTCTGCAGCGACGACGCCACTGCCTTGAGTTGAAGCGCGATGTAAGGCACCGAGCCGATAATCGCGATGATCGCCACCGTCGCCGCGACCCGCTGGCTCTTGCCGTAGCGCGCCGCGATGAAGTCGGCGATCGAGGTGATGTTCTGGGATTTCGCCAGGCTGATCACGCGGCGCAACAACGGCGTGCAGACCCCGATCAGCAGGATCGGGCCGACATAGATCGCGAGGAAGTCGGCGCTGGTGCGGCTGGCGGAGCCGACCGAGCCGAAGAAAGTCCAGGAGGTGCAATAGATCGCCAGCGACAGCGGATAGATCAGGCCGCCGGCCCGCTCGCGCTGGCGTTGCGACAGCCGGTCGCCGAAACTCGCGATGTAGAACAGGAAACCGATATAGGCGAGCGCGGCTGCGATCACGCCCCAATCGTGCAGCATCGCGGTGATACTCCTCGCGCGCCATGCGCCGGCGGTTTTCTAGCGACAAAGCTATCGCCACGCGACAGAGATCTTACCCTGTTGCGTGGCGTCCTTGCCGAAAATCAGTCGCCGGGCGCGGCTCCGCGCGGACTACTCCGCCGCGATCGCCTTGGCGCCGAGCGGCAGGCCGAGCTGGCCCCAGACCTGCACCAGCGCTTCCGCCAGCGCGTCGATCAGCTTGTCGTCATGATACGGCGACGGCGTGATCCGCAGCCGCTCGAGGCCGCGTGCGACGGTCGGATAGTTGATTGGCTGGATATAGATGCCGTGCTGTTCCAGCAGCAGGTCGGATGCTTTCTTGCACTTCTCGGCATCGCCGACGAACACCGGCACGATGTGGGTGTCGGTCGGCATCACAGGGATGCCGGCGTTGTTGAGCACGGCCTTGACCCGCGCGGCGCGGTCCTGGTGGCGCTCACGCTCCCACGACGAAGATTTGAGGTGCTTGATCGCGGCGGTCGCGGCGGCACAGATCGGCGGCGGCAGCGCGGTGGTGAAGATGAAGCCCGGCGCGTAGGAGCGCACGGCGTCGATCACCTCGGCCTTGCCGGCGATGTAGCCGCCGAGGCAGCCAAATGCCTTGGCCAGCGTCGCTTCCATGATGTCGATACGATGCATCACGCCGTCGCGCTCCGCGACACCGGCGCCGCGGGGCCCGTACATGCCGACGGCGTGGACTTCGTCGCAGTAGGTCATCGCGTTGTACTTCTCGGCGAGATCGCAGATCTTCGAAAGCGGCGCGATGTCGCCGTCCATCGAATAAAGGCTCTCGAACGCGATCAGCTTCGGCCGGTCCGGACCGGCGGCGATCAGCAGCTCTTCGAGATGCGCGGTATCGTTGTGGCGCCACACCACGCGCTCGCAGCCGGACTGGCGGATGCCCTCGATCATCGAATTGTGGTTGAGCGCGTCCGACAGGATCAGGCAGTTCGGGATCAGCTTGCCGAGCGTCGACAGGCCGGTCTGGTTGGACACGTAGCCCGACGTGAACAGCAGCGCCGCTTCCTTGCCATGCAGGTCGGCGATTTCCGCCTCGAGCTGGACCAGCGGATGGTGCGTGCCCGCGATGTTGCGGGTGCCGCCGGCGCCGGTGCCGATCCGGGTGGTGGTCTCGACCATCGCACCGACGACTTTCGGGTGCTGACCCATGCCGAGGTAGTCGTTCGAGCACCAGATCACGACATCGCGAGGACCAGTCTGCGAGTGCCAGACGGCGTAGGGAAATCGACCGGCGATCCGCTCGAGATCGGCGAAAACGCGATAACGGCGCTCGTCGTGCAAGCGGGCGACAGCGTCTTCGAAGAATTTGTTGTATTGCATCGCGATGATCCGGAATCCAACAACATGAGTCAGGAGGCTGCCCTGAGCAGCCTTGGTATTAGAACTCTTCCATCCGCGATGTCGAGGCGCAATTTGACCAAGGGGCTGCTCCGCAAGCGTGCCGAGCCGCTCTCGATGCAGGTCAAAGCTTGATGAAGATCAATGCATTAACTGAGCACGGTGGTTTTGCGGCGCGGCTGCGCCGCAAAGGTTAACCGGCCTTGAAGCGCAGGATGCCGTCGGAGCTGTCGACGATCTGCAGGCGCTTCTTCACAAGCATGTAGTTCACATGCGCGATCAGTTCGCCGGCGGCGAAGCCGGTCTGATGTGCATCCAGTACGTGTTTGTGGAATACCACCGGCACCAGTTCTGCGGAACTCATCGCCGCGTCGCGGCAGGCGTCCGCGATCATGTCGCAGCGTTCCTCGTGGTGATCGGCGAGTTGCTTGATGCGGGTCTTGACGCCGTAGAACGGCAGGCCGTGACCGGGCAGCACCAGCACGTCGTCGGGCAGGATCGTCGCCAGCTCGGCGAGCGATGTCAGATACGAGCCGAGCGCGTTTTCGTCCGGTTCGTGGGCCCAGACGCTGACATTCGGAGAGATCTTGCTCAGCACCTGATCGGCCGACAGAAACAGTTTGTCTGCGGCGCAGTACAGCATCACCTGATCCGGCGAGTGGCCGGCGCCGGTGATGATGCGAAAGCTTCGCGCGCCGATCTGAATATCGTCGCCCTTGGTGAGCCGGCGATACGCCGCCGGCAGCGGCACCGTGCGTTTCAGATAGTCCTGCCCGCGGCCGAGCAATTGCGCGGTGATCGTCTCGTCCATGCCGTGGCGGTGGAAGAATTCGCGCGAATTGACGAGGCGCTCCTCTGTGCGGCGGTTTTGATGGTAGACGCCCTGCAGATACTCGATCTGCGACATGTAAAACGGACAGCGGAAACGCTGAACGAGCCAGCCGGCCTGGCCGAAATGGTCGGGGTGAGCGTGGGTCACGATCACCCGGCTGATGCTGAAGCCTTTGAGCGCGCCGTCGAACAGCGTCTCCCACGCCGCGATCGTGGTGTCGTTGCCGAAGCCGGTATCGACCATGGCCCAGCCGTCACCATCGGCGAGCAGATAGATGTTCACATGGTTGAGGCGGAACGGCAGTTTAAGCCGCAGCCACAATACGCCGGGCGCGATCTCGACAGCCTCGTGCGGGCCGGGGTGGCTCTCCAGCGGAAAGCGCAAATCGTCGTGGGGTTTGTCGACGGCGTCGTTTTTCTTATGCATTTTTTTGCAGGCTCCCTCTCTCGACTTAGCGGGACAGCGCCGGCAGCGCCAGTCGAAAAACCGCCGGAGCCGTCTGCGGACATCACAGCTCTGCCGCGGGGATGGCGCGCTGCCATGCGCAAATTGCAAGGCAAGCGCAAACAACAGCCGGTGGCGCGCACGCCGCCAGCTGTCTCCGCGACACCAGGATCAGGCGGCGCGGATATTGACCAGAAATGCGTCGATCTCGCCGCGCAGCAGGTCGGCCTCGCCGCGCAGCGCGCCGGATGCCGCGAGCACTTCGGACGCCGCCGAACCGGCCTGTGTCGAGGCGGCGCTGACGCCGACGATGTTGCCGGAGACCTCGCTGGTGCCGCCCGCGGCCTGCTGGATGTTGCGGGCGATTTCGCGGGTCGCCGCGCCCTGTTCTTCCACCGCCGCGGTGATCGCGGTGGTCACCTCGTTGATCGACGTGATGGTCTGGCTGATGTTGCGGATCGCCCCCACCGCCGAGTTGGTGACGCCCTGCATTGCGACGATCTGCGAGCGGATCTCCTCGGTCGCCTTCGCGGTTTGGCTGGCGAGGCTCTTGACCTCGGAGGCGACCACGGCGAAGCCGCGGCCGGCGTCGCCGGCGCGCGCCGCCTCGATGGTCGCGTTCAGCGCCAGCAGGTTGGTCTGCGAGGCGATGCTCTGGATCAGGTCGATCACCGCGCTGATGCGCTCGGCATTGTCGGCCAGACCTTGCATCGTGGTGTCGGTGGTGCCGGCTTCCTGCACGGCCTTGTTGGCGATCTCCGCCGACGTCGTGACCTGCCGGCTGATCTCGTTGATCGACGACGCCAGCTGATCTGTGCCGGAGGCGACGGTCTGGACGTTGACAGAAGTCTCCTCGGCGGCGGAAGCGACCGCGGTGACCAGCGAGCTCGATCGCTCGGCGGTCTCCGCCATGCTTTGCGCGGTCTCCTGCATCGAATTGGTCGAGGCCTGCAGCTTTTCCATCGCGGCCCGCACCTTGGCCTCGAAATCGGCGATTCGGCCCTCGATCCGCGCCGTCCGTTCGGCCTTGGCGGTGCGGTCCTTGTCCTGCTCCTCGCTGAGCGATCGCGCCTTGATCATGCTGTCGCGGAACACTTCGAGCGTTTCCGCCATCACCGCGATTTCGTCCCGGCGGTTGCCGCGATCGATTTCGGTGTCGAGATTGCCGGCCGAAAGCGATTGCATCGAGCGCTGCAGTCCGCCGAGCCGTCGCAGGATGCTGCGGCCGACGTAAAGCCAGACAAACAGCGCCGAACCGACCAAAGTGAGCGCGCCGAGGCCGATCATCACCTCGGTCGACAGCGCGATCTGCTGCTGCGCCCGCGCCGCGGCCGCCGAGGTCTCGCTGCGAACGCTGTCGACGAGCTGCTTGACGCTGATGCCGAGGCCGACATTGAGCTTGCGGGTCTCGTCGAGAATCAGGTCGCTGTAGTCGCTGGCGTCGAGTTCCTTTTGACGCATCCTGAAGATGCTGGTCTTGCCGTCGCCCAGCGCCAGCAGTTTCTGCGCCGCCGCCTTGATCGCCGCGGTGGTTTCGTTGTCGGACATCCCCTCGAGATTGGAATTGACCTGCTGCCGAGCCTCCTTGAACGAGGTCTCGACCGGCTCGAGCGCGTCGGAATTGCGGGCCGACAGCGCCGCCATCAGGTTGGACGCCGCCAGATTGCTGAGCGCAATCACGTTGCCGAGCTGGTCGATCCGCCGCCCGGCCTCGATCGCGTCGTCCTGCGAGAGGTTTGCCGAGGCCAGCACCGCATTCATTTGGATCTGCGCATTCAGCATCGCCGGATTGGCGATGGCGATGAAGTCGTCATGCAAACTGCGCAGCGCGTCGTAGACCTTCTCGTGCTGGCCCGCCAGATCGAGCCGTTCCTGCGCGGCGGCGCCGAGGCTGCGGATGGTATCGTCGATATTGCGGAGGGTCTCGGACATTGCCGCGATCACCGCTTTGTCGGCGCCGTAGCTGGTAATGTCGGCGAGCCTCTGGGTGGCGAGTGACTGCGCCTGCTTCATCTGCGCCGCGCGCTCCTTCAGCTGGTCCGGCGTAGCCGAGGCCAGCAGCATCGGCGCGAGGCTGGCCAGCCGCTGGCTTTCAGCCGCGAGTTCCAGGCTGGCGGCGAGCTTGGGGATGTCCCGCCCGCTCAGCGCCGACATCGATGCCCCGAGTTCCCGCAGGCTGACGCCCGCTCCCGCGCTGATCAGAATCGCCATGCCGGCGATCACCGCAAAGGCAGCGAACAGGCTGCCGCGAATGCCGAATTGAGGCTTGCGCGCGCCCGTGCGCGCGACCTTCTTCTGCCGTCCAAACATTCCCGCCCCCAATTATTTCACTGTGCCTCGTTTTGGTTGCAACGATGGCTTGGTGCACTATCGGGGCAGGTAGTAAATTTTGTACAATCTGGGGTGTGCGGTTTTGTACGATTTTGCGGGCGTCGGCCGCGCAGACAGAATCGCTGGCCAGGATCGGCCCAAGACCATGATCGCTCAAACAAAAAGGGCCGGCATAATGCCGGCCCTTTCCGCCCCCGAAGGGAATTTGTCAGTACTTATCAGTACTTCGCGACGACCGGGCCACCCCAGTTGAAGCGGTAGTTCAGGCCGGCCTTGACGACGTGCTGGTCGTTCTTGGCGGTGAAGCCAGCGCCCAGATCGACGTTGCCGAAGTCGTAGTACTGGTATTCGATCTTGCCCGACCAGTTCTGAGCGAACAGGTACTCGAGACCGCCGCCGACGGTGTAACCGTCCTGGCTGCTGGTGGACGAGATCGAGCCGAGGACCGTGTTCGACAGGCTGGACTTGTAGTCGGCATAGGCCCAACCGCCCTTGACGTAGAGCAGTGCCGGACCCCAGGTGTAGCCGAGGCGGCCGGTGACCGACGCCAGACCGCGCTGGTTGTCCGAGAAGGAGTAGATGCCGGGCTGGCCGACGACGGTGAAGGCAACCGCGTCGTTGGTGCCGCTCAGCCAGGAGTACTGACCTTCAACACCGAGCACCCAGCTCGGAGCGAACTGCCAGTCGTAACCAGCCTGCACACCACCGAGGAACTTGCCATCGCTGTTGGCGGTGACGCCGGTGCCGATGCTGTTGTCGCCGGCGAAGGCGCCGCCGATGTGACCACCGATGTAGAAGCCGGTCCAGTTATAGATCGGAACCGGGGGAGCGTAGACCGGGGCCTTGTTGTAGGGGCGGGCCGCGAGGTCGGCGGCGAGGGCCGGAGCCGCGCCGAAGGCAACCAGAGCGACGGTTGCGAGAAGGATCTTTTTCATTTTGTTCTCCAGGAGTCTTCAACAGAGGTGCGAGTCTTCAACAGAGGTGCCGTTCGTCGTCACCATCTGGATCAAGGTTTAGCCCGACCTCGCGTAAAAAGCTGTCACCTGGAGGCAACACTGACGCTGGAACTAACCTTATGAGTTTCAACAATTTTCAGTGCTTAATGGAACCTAAAAGAAACCTTAAATTTGCCTTAAACGGGTTCCGCGCTGCCCTCCGGTTGAGCATCGCCGGATTCTGCCTGAAGGCGCGGCTGTTTATCGGCATTCCGAGGGTCAATCTCTATTAATTTACCGTCGATAGTTGATCGACGCGTTCCAGCAATAATGTTATATTGTAACAAGCATCTCCTTCAGCCTCCATTCGGGCGGTTCGCAGTGGACGGTCATCCCCCACATTCCCATCCCTTCGCCTCGCCGAAGCCGGTTCACATGCATGTTCATGGCGTTGATTCGCCGCACCCGGTGCAGCCGACCCCCTGGTCGATTCTGCGCATGACGCTGACATCACGCCTGCTGGCCGCTGCGGCGGTCAGCGCCGCGCTGTGGGCGGTGGTTTTGCTGGCGATGAGATGACGATGGTCGCGCAACTGCAATTCAATGATTTGACGTTGGGTTATGACCGGCATCCGGCAGTCCATCACCTCAGCGGCGAGATTGCCGCCGGCGCGTTGCTGGCGGTGGTCGGCCCGAACGGCGCCGGCAAGTCCACTCTATTCCGCGGCATCGTCGGGATCCTCAAGCCGCTCGCTGGCTCGATCGGTCGCGGCGGCGTCGATATCCGCGATATCGCCTATCTGCCGCAGTCCGCCGATATCGACCGCAGCTTTCCGATCTCGGTGTTCGACTTCGTCGGCACCGGGCTGTGGCGGACCAGCGGATCGTTCGGCGGGGTCGGTAAGGCGGCGCGGCCGAAGATCGCGAATGCGCTCGCTGCCGTCGGCCTCTCCGGATTCGAGAACCGCAATATCGGCACGCTGTCCGGCGGCCAGACCCAGCGAATGCTGTTCGCCCGTGTGCTGCTGCAGGATGCGCGCGTCATCGTGCTGGACGAGCCATTCAACGCCGTCGACGCCCGCACCACCGCCGATCTCGTGACGCTGATCGGGCGATGGCATGATGAGGGCCGCACCGTGATCGCAGCGCTGCACGATATGGAGCTGGTTCGCACCAGTTTCCCGGAGACGCTGCTGCTGGCGCGCACCGCCGTGGCCTGGGGCCGGACCGACGAGGTGCTGACCACGGCCAATCAGGCCGAGGCGCGGCGGATGTGCGAGGCCTTCGACGACGGCGCCGCGGCCTGCACCGCCGCCGCCTCACCGGCGCGGGCGGCCTAAGCCATGCTGCTGTATCAGGCGCTGATCGCGCCCTTCTCCGACTTTGAATTCATGCGCCGTGCGCTTGCCGGCATTGTCGCCTTGTCACTCGGCGGCGCGCCGATCGGCGTGTTCCTGATGCTGCGACGGATGAGCCTGGTCGGCGACGCGATGGCGCATGCGATCCTGCCGGGCGCCGCGATCGGCTTCCTGTTGTCCGGGCTCAATCTGTTCGCGATGACCTTCGGCGGACTGATCGCCGGCTTCGCGGTGGCGATCCTGGCCGGCGTGGTGTCGCGCGTCACCGAACTCAAGGAGGACGCCTCGCTGGCGGCGTTCTATCTGGTGTCGCTGGCGCTGGGCGTGACCATCGTGTCGATGAAGGGCACCAATATCGACCTGCTGCACGTGCTGTTCGGCAACATCCTGGCGATGGACGACCAGACGCTGCTGGTGATCGCCTTCAACGCGACGCTCACTCTATTTGTCTTGGCGGTGATCTACCGGCCGCTGGTGATCGAATGCGTCGATCCGCTGTTTTTGCGGACCGTCAGCCGCGCCGGTGCGCCGGCGCATCTGGCGTTCATGGCGCTGGTGGTGATCAATCTGGTCAATGGCTTCCACGCGCTCGGAACGCTGCTTGCGGTCGGGTTGATGATTCTGCCGGCCGGCATCGCCAAATTCTGGGCCCGCGACATCACCGGCATGATGCTGGTCGCGGTCGGCAGCGCGATGCTGTCCGGCTATTTCGGGCTGGTGCTGTCTTTCTTCACCCGCGTGCCGTCCGGGCCCGCGATCATCCTGATCGCGGCGCTGATCTACATCGTCTCCCTGCTCTTCGGCCGAGCTGGCGGCGTGGTGCGTAAAGTGTTCACCGGCCGCCATCTCGAGGCCTGAGGCATGTTTCGAATTGCGATCGTCATCATCTCGCTGCTGGTCGGGGCGGGAGCCGTACGCGCCGACGATCGCATCGGCGTCGTCGCCAGCTTCTCGATCCTCGGCGATTTCGTCCGCAACGTCGGCGGCGACAGGGTCGCCGTCACCACGCTGGTCGGGCCGACAGGCGACGTCCATATCTACACGCCGTCGCCGCGCGACGCGAAGCGGGTCGCCGACGCCAGGCTCGTCGTGGTCAACGGGTTGGGGCTCGAAGGCTGGCTGCCCCGGCTGGTGCAGTCGTCAGGCGGCAAGGCCACGATCGTCACCGCCACCAAGGGCGTCAAGACCCGCAAGCTCGGCTCCGAAGCCGATCCCCATGGCTGGCAATCGGTGACGAACGCCAAAGTATATGTGTCGAACATCCGCGACGCGCTGGTTGCGGCCGATCCGGCCGGCGCAGCGGCGTATCGGGCCAATGCCGACGCCTATCTGGACAAGCTCGACGCGCTCGATCGCGAGGTGCGCGACGCCGCGGCGAAGATCCCGGCCGCGGCCCGCAAGGTCATCTCGAGCCACGACGCGTTCGGCTATTTCGCCGATTCCTACGACATCGCCTTCATCGCGCCGCAGGGTGTCTCGACCGAGTCCGAGGTCAGCGCCCGCGACGTCGCCCGCATCATCACCCAGATCCGCACCTCGAAGATCCCCGCGGTGTTCCTCGAGAACATCAGCGACCCGCGGCTGATCCAGCGGATCGCCGCCGAGACCGGCGCCAGGATCGGCGGCACGCTGTATTCCGACAGCCTGACGGCCGAAAACGGCGACGCCCCCACTTACATTGATATGGTCAGGCACAATATAAGGACGCTGACGAGCGCGCTCGCGAACTAGGGCGGGATGCCTATCTTCGAATCTTCATCCCGCTCTAGGTTCTTGTTTGAGCATGATCTTTTCCGAAAACCGGCGTCCACTTTTCGGGGTCATGCTTTAACGCGGCGTTCGTCCCGCCCGATCCCGCAGAATCCGCCGTTGGGCGGATGTTGACGCGGATGGCGGTCCCCCGTTTCTGTCTCGTCATGAGAGACGCGCAGCCGAACGCGCCTCAGTCCGTGACTTTGTGCTGGAGTGCCTGCCGATGACGTCTTCCGCTGTCTCGAAAATTCCCGTCACCGTCCTCACCGGCTATCTCGGCGCCGGCAAGACGACGCTGCTGAACCGCATCCTGTCGGAAAACCACGGCAAGAAGTACGCGGTGATCGTCAACGAGTTCGGCGAGATCGGCATCGACAACGATTTGATCATCGGCGCCGACGAGGAAGTGTTCGAGATGAACAACGGCTGCGTCTGCTGCACCGTGCGCGGCGACCTGGTCCGGATTCTCGGCGGCCTGATGAAGCGCAAGGGCAGGTTCGACGCGATCATCGTCGAGACCACCGGCCTCGCCGATCCGGCGCCGGTGGCGCAGACGTTCTTCGTCGACGAGGACGTGATGGCGTTTTCGCGGCTCGACGCGGTGGTGACGGTGGCCGACGCGAAATGGCTGAGCGACCGCCTCAAGGATGCGCCGGAGGCCAAGAACCAGATCGCCTTCGCGGACGTCATCGTGCTCAACAAGACCGATCTCGTCACCAAGCCCGAACTCGCCGAAGTCGAGGCGCGGATCCGCGCCATCAACCCATACGCGCGGCTGCATCACACCGAGCGCTGCCAGGTCGCGCTGGCCGATGTGCTGGATCGCGGCGCTTTCGATCTCGATCGTATTCTGGAGATCGAGCCCGCATTCCTCGAAACCGGCGACGATCATGATCATCACCATGATCACGATCATGGCCACGACCACGGCCATCATCACCACCACGACCATGGCGATGGCCACGGCCTGAAGCACTATCACGACGAGGACATGCAATCGCTGTCGCTGAAGAGCGACAAGCCGATCGATCCCGCCAAATTCATGCCGTGGCTGCAGCAACTGGTGCAGACCGAAGGCCAGAAGATCCTGCGCTCCAAGGGGATTCTCTCCTTCGCCGGCGACACCGACCGCTACGTGTTCCAGGGCGTGCATATGATGCTCGAGGGCGATCACCAGCGTGCCTGGAAGGACGACGAGCCGCGCCAGAGCCGCGTCGTCTTCATCGGCCGCGAATTGCCGGAGCAGGCGATCCGCGACGGCTTCGAGAAGTGCATCGTTCAATGACCGGGTTCGAGACTTCGGGCGAGGCGGCTTCGATCGCCTCGGTGAGCGATCGCGTGATCGAGGTTGCAACCGGCGCACCGGTCGGCGCAGTGCATTTTATCGGCGACACTGCGGTCTTCATCGGCGCTGAGGAAAACGCGACCTTCGCCTCGCCCGGCGGCGAGACGTCGACTGTGACGCTGCATGGCGGCGCGATCCTCAGCTCCGTCGCCGACAGCAAGCGCATCGTTACTGGCGGCGACGACGGCAAGGTGATGCTGGTCGACGCCGGCGGCAAGGCCGAGCTGTTCGTCACCGATGCGAAGCGGCGCTGGATCGACAACGTCGCGTTGCATCCGGACGGCGCGGTGGCGTGGTCGGCCGCAAAGGTCGCCTACGTTCGCGCGCCCAAGGCCGAAGAAAAGTTCTTCGAGGTGCCGTCGACGGTCGGCGGCCTCGCTTTCGCGCCGAAGGGAATGCGGCTCGCGATCGCGCATTACAACGGCGTGACGCTGTGGTTTCCGAACATGGCCGCCAACGCCGAAATGCTCGAATGGGCCGGCTCGCATCTCGGCGTGATGTTCAGCCCGGACAACCGCTTTCTCGTCACCGCGATGCACGAGCCCTCGCTGCACGGCTGGCGGCTCGCGGATTCCCGGCATATGCGGATGACCGGTTATCCCGGCCGCGTGCGCTCGATGGTGTGGACCGCAGGCGGCAAGGGCCTTGCGACGTCGGGCGCCGATTCGGTGATCGTCTGGCCGTTCGCCAGCAAGGACGGGCCGATGGGCAAGGAGCCGGCGATGCTGGCGCCGCTGCAGGCCCGGGTCAGTATGCTGGCGTGCCACCCGAAGCAGGAGATCCTCGCTGTCGGCTACAGCGACGGCACGGTGCTGATGGTGCGGCTGACCGACGGGGCGGAGATTCTGGTCCGGCGCAACGGCACTCCGCCGGTCGCCGCGCTGGCCTGGAATGCCAAGGGCACGCTGCTGGCGTTCGCCGACGAGGAGGGTGCGGCGGGGATTCTTCCGCTGTAAGAGGAAGGCCCGCGGAGACCTTCGGCCCATGCGCTTCCTCACCACTTTCCAGACCGCCGATTTCCTCGACACGCTGCTCGGCCTCGCGGTCGCCTTCGTGCTCGGGATGCTGATCGGCGCCGAGCGGCAATATCGCCTGCGCAATGCCGGGCTGCGCACCAACGTGCTGGTCGCGGTCGGCGCTGCCGCCTTCGTCGATCTGGCGATGCATCTGGCCGGCGCTGACGGCGCGGTCCGGGTGATCGCCTATGTGGTGTCCGGCATCGGCTTCCTCGGTGCTGGCGTGATCATGAAAGACGGGATGAACGTGCGCGGGCTGAACACCGCGGCGACGTTGTGGAGCTCTGCCGCGGTCGGCTGCTGCGCAGGCGCTGACCTCGCCGCGCAGGCGGTGGCGCTGACCGTGTTCGTGATCGCCGGCAACACCCTGCTGCGGCCGCTGGTCAATGCCATCAACCGCATCCCGTTCGACGAGCGTTCGTCGGAAGCGACTTACTCGGTGCGGCTCACCGCCGGCAGCGCTTCGGCCGACCAGCTTCGCGATCAGCTCGAAGAACGCCTGGAAGCGGCCAACTACCCGGTCGCCGATATCGAGGTGGAAACCGCCGACCATGCCGACGACAAGGTCGAAATCGTCGCCACGCTGGTCTCGACCTCGATCGAGCCGAAGGAACTCGACGTCGTTGTCGCCGACATGGGGCGCCGGCCGGGCGTCGATTACGCGACCTGGGAAACCAGCACTAAAGATTGATTCACTTTGTCGACAACTGCGATGGGTTGAACCCTCGTCCGGACATGGAACCTGGAACGATGCCCTCCGGTGTCTGTTGTCCATCCAGCAAGGGGTGACAACAATGACGCCGATCGAGAAGCAAAGCGGTTTGAAACGAGATCTGCTGCTGGCGGGCATCCTGATCATGGCCGGCGTCGCGATGTCGGGCCTGTCGTTGACGCAGGTCGATAACAGCGGGCGCCTGCATCTCGCGCAGGCGACACAGCCGCTGCAATCGACGCCTGGCGCGGACGGCAAGTCCTCCGCTCCGATGGACACCACGACCACCGGCGCGCGGCCGCATGACATTGCGCCACAGCCGGCGCGGCCCGATTCCGACGCGCTCGACGCCGGCGCAAAACCAGCGCTGCCCCCCGCTCCGGCGGAAAAGAAGGGCGAGCCGATCCAGCCGAAAGGCTGAGTTCAAGAAACGTGACGACGAAACTCGATCCGGGCCGCGCGTCGCGCGAGCCCGGATTTTCTTTGACTTGATTTCGTTGGACTTGCCTCAGCGCACCAGGACGTTGCGGAACTGCCACGGGTCCGAGGTGTCGATGTCCTCGGGGAACAGGCCAGGGCGATCGCTGAGCGGAGTCCAGTCGGTATAGTAGCCCTTGACCGGGCCGAGATACGGCCTCTGCACCTCGAGGCAGCGCTTGTAGTCCATCTCGTCGGCCTCGACGATGCCGGCTTCGGGATTCTCCAGCGCCCAGACCATGCCGGCGATCACCGCCGACGACACCTGCAGGCCTGTGGCGTTCTGATACGGGGCGATCCGGCGGGTTTCCTCGATCGAGAGTTGCGAGCCGAACCAATAGGCGTTCTTGGCGTGGCCGTAGACCAGCACGCCGAGTTCGTCGATGCCGTCGACGATCTCGTTCTCGTCGAGGATGTGCCAGGACGACTGCATCTTGCCGGTGGCGCCGAACATCTCGTGCATCGATAGCACGGCGTCGTTAGCCGGGTGGTAGGCGTAGTGACAGGTCGGCCGGTAGATCACGTTCTGGCCGTCGCGCACCGTGAAGTAATCGGCGATCGAGATCGATTCGTTGTGGGTGACGAGGAAGCCGTATTGCGCGCCCGGCGTCGGGCACCACGAACGGACCCGGGTGTTGGCGCCGGCCTGCAACAGATAGATCGCCGCGCCGCAGCCGTCGGTGTGCTTGCGTCCGTTGTCCGGCATCCAGGTCTCGTGGGTGCCCCAGCCGAGTTCGGACGGCTGCAGCCCCTCGGAGACGAAGCCTTCCACCGACCAGGTGTTGACGAACACGTCCATCGGCTTCGGATTCTTCGCGCGCTGGGTGTCGCGCTCGGCGATGTGGATGCCCTTGACGCCGAGCTTGTGCGCGAGCTGCGCCCAGCCGTCGCGGCTCTTCGGCTCGTTGTATTCAGTGCCGGTGTCGCGCGCGATATCAACCAGTGCCTGCTTGACGAACCACGACACCATGCCCGGATTGGCGCCGCAGGTGGAGACCGCGGTGGTGCCGCCCGGGCTCTTGGCCTTGGCCGCCAGCAGCGTCTCGCGCAGTGCGTAGTTGGAGCGCTTCTCCGGGCCGGCGCTCTTGTCGAAATAGAAGCCGAGCCAGGGCTCGACGACGGTGTCGATGTACAGCGCGCCGATCTCACGGCACATCGTCATCAGGTCGACCGAGCCGGTGTCGACCGACAGGTTGACGCAGAACCCCTGGCCGCCGCCTTCGGTGAGCAGCGGGATCAGCAACTCGTGGTAGTTGTCGCGGGTGACCGCCTGCTTGATGAAGCGGACGCCGTGCTTCCTGGCCAGTTCGTCGTCGGCATGCGGATCGATGATCACGAAGCGCTTCTTGTCGTATGCGAAGTGACGCTCGATCAAGGGCAGCGCGCCCTTGCCGATCGAGCCGAAGCCGATCATCACGATGGGGCCATCGATGCGTGCGTGGACGGGATGTGCGGTCAAGATTGAAACTCCGGGGGTGACGGGGTTTGGCTGCCGCGAAGGACTACGGCAACTTCAGGCCCACGGCAACGATGCTTTGCCGTGGGGTTTTCATAATAACTACCAGAAGCGGGCTCAGTTGAGCGCGTCGCGCGGCGGATAGGCTCGTATCACCGTCAACGACCGCCAGCGTCCGCCAGGCGTCTGGAATTCGATCGTCTGGCCCGCCGACAGGCCGATCAGCGCCGCCCCGATCGGTGTGATGATCGAGATCTTGTTGGCCTCGACATCGGCCGCTTCCGGATACACAAGTGTCACACAACGCTCCTGACCGCTGATGTCGTCGCGGAAGGTAACTTCGGAGCCCATCATGATGAGGCCGGGCAGGAGCTGGGAATCCGGCAGGATCTCCGCACGCTCGATTTCCCGCGCCAGAAAGTCGGCGGTTTGTGGATACTTATCCGACGCAGCCTCGGCGATGTTGCGCAGTCGTTCGACGTCGCACATCCGCAAGGTAATCGGAGGCAATTCGGATTGCAGGTAGCTGATCATATCATTCACCATCATGCTGCTGTCGGACCAGTGCCGTTCGGATGATCGCCGCTGGAGGGCGGGCGGGCTCTCGCGGAGCGCCGTTGCATCAATGAAATGACCCCTTCGGGGGGCTCGAGACTTTCAACCGTCGCGACGTGCTGCACGCCATCGACACCTTGATAGTGCATCCGGGCGCCGGGACGCAGGCCGACCAGCGCGGCGCCGACCGGCGACAGCACGGACAGATGCAGGGCGTTGCGGCGGTAGTGCCCAGGAAGGACCAGGATGCGGCTTTCGAGCGGCTGATCGTCGTCGGCGCGAAAGGTCACCCAATCGTCGAGACGGACCGTGAGCGGCGGCGCCGGCGAGTCGATCACCACCGCCCGCTCCAGTTCTGAAAACAGGAAACGGCCGACCGGATCGCGGCTGGCGAGCGCCTGCACGGCGATCTGCCTCAGGCGGCCGAAGTCTCTTGATGCGATACTGACCGGTGGATTCATTACTGAGACCCTCACGCGTCGCCATGCTGGGCGCGCACGTCTGTGCGATGCGATCGTGGTTTTTTGGATTTTGCGAGGATGGAGAACGGCAATCTACCCGGGACGGCGCAACGCGCGTCCGCCCGGGTCACCTTCCAGTCAGGAGGCGACCTGCGCGCAGCAGCAAGTAGATATGGCCAGTGTTCAACATGATGGTCTTATCGTACGGCAGACGGCAACAAAGTCAACGGACCGCCTGCGACATGATGGCTCGCTAGAGCATGATCCCGAAAACTGGACACCGGTATTCGGAAGAGATCGTGCCTAAACAAGAAGCTAAAGCGGGATGACGATTCGAAGATAAGTCATCCTGCTCTAGCGGAGCGATAACGCGAAGTAAGCGGTGAAAGTTCAAGCGCTGCGGCGCTTGGCGGTCACTTCGATTTCGACCTTCATCTCAGGCTTGTAAAGTCCGGCGACCACCAGCAGCGTCGCGGCCGGGCGGATTTCGCCGAGATTCTCGCCACATATGGCGAAGACCTTGTCGGCGTCCGCGGCGTCGGTGATGTAATAGGTAGCGCGTACGATGTCGGCCATGTCGAAGCCGGCCTCCGTAAGTGCCGCGCCGATCGTCTTGAAGCAATTTCGTGTCTGCGCCGTGACATCCTCAGGCAGGGTCATCGTCGCGTAGTCGAACCCGGTGGTGCCGGAGACGAAGACGAACTCGCCGTCCACCACGGCGCGGCTGTAGCCGGCGGTCTTCTCGAACGGCGATCCGGTGGAAATCAGGCGGCGCGGCATCGGTTTGTTTCCTGGGACGATGAGAGCAATTCGGGCAGCCAATGCCGCGTCTGTCCCGGCAAATCAAGCCGGAGAAAGGGCGCGGCGGGTCTTGCCGGGTATCAGGCTGGTTCGGTTTCGGCTGGGCGGGCTCGCCGCCGGCGCAAAGCGTCGACGGCGATCTTGACCACGAAGACGAGCAACACGAGGCGGGTCACCCGCGGACTCTTGTCCGGAGCGCGCGGCGCGAAGACGCGATGGGTCGGGCGTGGAAATCGCATCGGACCGTCCTCAGGCGGCGCGGCGAAGGCGCGACCGCGCAGCCCGCGCCGGCTTCACGGCGGCGCCGGTCGCGACGATCAGGCCGGCCGCGCCATCGAGCGCGCCATGCCTCAGTTCGAGGCCGAGCAGGCGGTCGCGCTCGAACGGACCCGGCAGCGCGACAGCAGCCATCTTCTCAGCCGAGAAGCCGAACCGCGCGTAATACGGCGCGTCGCCGAGCAGGATCACCGCGCCGTGGCCGCGCGCCGCCGCTTCCGCCAGCGCCGCCCGCATCAGCGCGCCGCCGACGCCGAACTCACGGCACGACGAATCGACGGCGAGGGGGCCGAGCACGAGTGCGGCCCGGCCCCCTGCGTCGACATGCCAAAGACGGACGGTGCCGACCAGCCGGCCTTGACGGACCGCGGAGAAGGCGAGGCCTTCCGCGGGCGCGCGTCCATCACGCAAACGCTGGCAGGTGCGCGCATGACGGCCTTGGCCGAAGCACGCATCCAGCAGGCGCTCACGCGCGACAATGTCGGAGCTCTTTTCCGCACGGATTGCGAACGGAACGGCTGCGACGTTCAAGGCAGTCAGGGTGGCTCGGGCGTTCGTCATGGCACGTCGATCCCCACGCCCGCCAGCGCGTTGCACCGGCGGTGTGTTGTCAGCAATCGTCATGTGACAGGGAGAGGCCGGCAAGCCGGCCTCGACTTTCTTGCTCCGCACCCCGCACGCGGCGGAGGTGCGCGGGCGCGGTCTTTAGATGTGGTAGGTCCGCAGCGGCGGGAAGCCGTTGAAGGCCACAGCCGAGTAAGTCGACGTATACGCCCCGGTGCCTTCGATCAGCAGCTTGTCGCCGATCTCGAGCGTCACCGGCAGCGGGTACGGCATCTTCTCGTACAGCACGTCGGCCGAATCGCAGGTCGGGCCGGCGAGCACGCAGGGCGTCATCTCGGCGCCGTCATGGCGCGAGCGGATTGCGTAGCGGATCGACTCGTCCATCGTCTCGGCGAGACCGCCGAACTTGCCGATGTCGAGATAGACCCAGCGCGTCTCGTCCTTGTCGCTCTTGTTCGAAATCAGAACGACTTCGGTCTCGATCACGCCGGCATTGCCGACCATGCCGCGACCCGGCTCGATGATGGTCTCCGGGATCTGGTTGCCGAAGTGCTTGCGCAACGCCCGGAAGATCGAGCGGCCGTACTGCACCACCGGCGGCACTTCCTTCAGATATTTGGTCGGGAAGCCGCCACCCATATTGACCATCGACAGGCTGATGCCGCGCTCGGCGCAGTCGCGGAACACGGTCGCGGCCATCGCCAACGCACGGTCCCACGCCTTCACCTTGCGCTGCTGCGAGCCGACATGGAACGAGATGCCATAGGCTTCCAGGCCGAGGCGCTTCGCCGCGTCGAGCACATCGACCGCCATCTCCGGATCGCAGCCGAACTTGCGCGACAGCGGCCATTCGGCGCCGGCGCAATCGTACAGGATGCGGCAGAACACCTTCGAACCCGGCGCCGAGCGCGCGATCTTCTCCACCTCGGCGGTGCAGTCGACCGAGAACAGGCGAATGCCGAGCTCATAGGAGCGCGCGATGTCGCGTTCCTTCTTGATGGTGTTGCCATAGGAGATGCGGTCCGGGGTCGCACCGGCAGCCAGCGCCATCTGGATCTCCTGCACCGAGGCGCAGTCGAAGCACGAGCCGAGCGACGCCAGCAGCGACAGCACTTCCGGCGCCGGGTTGGCCTTGACAGCATAGAACACGCGGCTGTCCGGCAGCGCCCGGGCGAAGCTGGTGAAATTGTCGCGCACGACTTCGAGATCGACGACGAGGCAGGGCTCGACATCCAGACCATTGTTACGGCGGTCGCGCAGAAAATCCCGAATACGTTCGGTCATGGCACTCTCCCAAGCGTCCAGCGACGGACGCTCTATCAACGTGACGTCGGCCCGAAGACTGCGGCGCCGTCACGCGATGGAGGCGTGACGAGCGATCAGCTCGGGTAGACAGTGCTGCCGTCGATTGGTTGGGAAAGCTCCCGCCCGCTCGCCTGGCAATGAAGGACAAGCCTCTTCGGTATTCGCGCTGGCTGATGGAAAGCCAGCAGAGACCAAAAAAGCCCGCTCCGTCGTTGCTTTAAGTCGCGTCCCCCGTTGAGAGCGGGGTGCGCCGGTTCGCCTCCGGCTGCCGATCACGGTTGCAAGAGAAGAAGTTACCTTCAACGGCATCTCTTGAGAGAGATGCTGGCCCCTGGCGCTCGCTTGGAAGGCGATGTGCGCTTCGAGACCCTCGGCTTCTTCATCCCTTGGCGGCTGTCCGGCCTCTTGTCCGGATACCTACCGACCGACACACGACCACAGGCACGTGCGAAATTGGGCAAGACCGGAGATAGGTGTTTCAGTGCCGGTCCGCAAGATTTTTTTTGGCTTAATGCGCAATTTTTCCGACACTGCCGGCGAACGTTGCTAATCAGCCACGTACGCACGCGCGAACATGAACGTCCGTTCAAGGTCACTAACAAGCGCTGAAGATTTGGCAGACGAGCGTCGCGCGCTACGCGTTCAGAAAACCCGCGTCGCACAGGCGCAAAGCGCGCGTCGGCTGTTTTGTGACAACGAATCGAGGCCGCGGTGAGTTGATCGGGCGCGTTCGACCGAGACCGCGCTCAGGCGCGCCTGAAGAACGGCTCGACGCGCTGCGCGTTGCGGACGAAGGCCACCATCACCACGACGCCGATGACGAACAGCACCGCCTGCAGGATGTGCGAGGACGTCTCGTCGAGCCCGAACAGGATCGCGAGCGCCCAGCCGCCGGCGAAGGCCGCGCCGAACACCTCGGCGCCGATCAGAATCGCGGCGCTGATCACGGTGACGACGCTCGACCAGGCAATCTGGCGGGTCGCGTTCGGGTTCGAAAGCTTGCTCATCGGTCGGGGTCCTGTTGGGCGGCGTAATCTCTCTGAAAAAGCTCGCCGCGGCAAGCGAAAGCCCATGGTCCCGTAAAGTGTCAGCACTGGGGCGCATGACGGCGGAGAATAATCCGCCAGTCGTGCGGCGCGAGGCGCAAAAAAGCCCCAACGGGTGCTATATGTTCGCAATTCGCGAATAACGCAGGATCGATTGATGTCTGAAAGCTCCGGACCGAATGCCGCAGCCCCGAGCACCGGCAATCCGCTGTTGCAGGCCTGGACCACCCCGTTCGAAACCCCGCCATTCGCCGAGATCGCGCCGGAGCATTTCCTGCCGGCGTTCGAGCAGGCGTTCGCCGACCATGCCGCCGAGATCGCCGCGATCACCCACGATCCGACCGAACCGGACTTCGACAACACCATCACCGCGCTGGAGCGCTCCGGCAAGCTGCTCAACAGGGTGGCGGCGGTGTTCTACGACCTGGTCTCGGCGCACTCCAATCCGGCGCTTCTGGAGATCGACAAGGACGTGTCGCTGCGGATGGCGCGGCACTGGAATCCGATCATGATGAACGCCGTGCTGTTCGGCCGCATCGCCGCGCTGCGCGACAAGCGCGCCGAGCTGAAGCTGACCTCCGAGCAGCAGCGGCTGCTGGAGCGCACCTATACCCGCTTCCATCGCTCCGGTGCCGGCCTCGACGACGCCGCCAAGGCGCGGATGGCCGAGATCAACGAGCGGCTGGCGCAGCTCGGCACCAATTTCGGCCATCATCTGCTCGGCGACGAGCAGGACTGGTTCATGGAGTTGGGCGAAAGCGACACCGACGGCCTCCCCGCGAGCTACGTCGCCGCCGCCCGTGCCGCGGCGGAGGAACGCGGGATGCCCGGCAAGGCGGTGGTGACGCTGTCGCGCTCCTCGGTCGAGCCGTTCCTGAAGAGTTCGAGCCGCCGCGACCTGCGCGAGAAGGTCTATCGCGCTTTCATCGCCCGCGGCGACAACGGCAACGCCAACGACAACAACGCGCTGATCGGCGAGATCCTCAGTCTGCGCGAGGAGACCGCGAAGCTGCTCGGCTACCCGACCTACGCGGCCTACCGGCTCGAGGATTCGATGGCCAAGACGCCGGAAGCGGTGCGCGGCCTGCTGGAGCGGGTGTGGAAACCGGCGCGCGCCCGCGCGATGGCCGACCGCGACGCGCTGCAGGAGCTGGTCGCCGAGGACGGCGGAAATTTCAAGCTGGCGCCGTGGGACTGGCGCTATTACGCCGAGAGGCTGCGGCAGCGCCGCGCCAATTTCGACGATTCCGCGATCAAGCCGTATCTCGCGCTCGACAACATGATCGCCGCCGCGTTCGACACCGCGACGCGGCTGTTCGGCGTCAGCTTCGCCGAGCGCAACGACGTCCCGGTGTGGCACCCCGACGTCCGGGTCTGGGAGGTCAAGGATGCCGACGGCGCGCATCGCGGGCTGTTCTACGGCGATTACTACGCCCGGCCGTCGAAGCGCTCCGGCGCCTGGATGACCTCGTTGCGCGACCAGCAGAAGCTCGACGGCGCGGTGGCGCCGCTGATCATCAATGTCTGCAACTTCGCCAAGGGCGCCGACGGCGAACCGTCGCTGCTGTCGCCCGATGACGCCCGCACGCTGTTCCACGAATTCGGCCACGGCCTGCACGGGATGCTGTCGGACGTGGTCTACCCGTCGCTGTCCGGCACCAGCGTGTTCACCGATTTCGTCGAACTGCCGTCGCAGCTCTATGAACATTGGCAGGAGCAGCCGCAGGTGCTGCAGCAGTTCGCCCGGCACTACCAGACCGGCGAGCCGCTGCCCGACGATCTGTTGAGGCGCTTCATCGCCGCGCGCAAATTCAACCAGGGCTTCGCCACGGTGGAATTCGTGTCCTCGGCGTTGCTCGACCTCGAGTTCCACACCCAGCCGGCCTCCGCGATCGGCGAGGTCAGCGCCTTCGAGCGCCGGGAGCTCGAGAAGATCGGGATGCCGGAGGAGATCGCGCTGCGCCATCGGCCGCCGCAGTTCGCCCACATCTTCACCGGCGATCATTACGCCTCTGGCTACTACAGCTATATGTGGTCCGAGGTGATGGACGCCGACGCGTTCGGCGCGTTCGAGGAAGCCGGCGACATCTTCGATCCGCAAGTCGCCAAGAGGCTGCGCGACGACATTTACGCCTCCGGCGGCTCGCGCGATCCGGAGGAGGCCTATATCGCCTTCCGCGGCCGTGCGCCGGAGCCCGATGCACTGCTGCGCCGGCGTGGCCTGCTCGAAACCCCGGAGGCCGCGTAACGCCATGTTGGGCTCGCTTCGTCTCGCCGTCCTTCGATTCGCGCTGGCGGTCGCGCTGACCCTCTCGGCCGGCGTCGCCGCCGCTCACGCCCATCCGCATGTCTGGATCACCGCGACCAGCGAGCTGGTGTACGGGCCGGACGGCTCGTTCACCGGCGTCCGCCATACCTGGGCGTTCGACGACATGTTCTCGACCTATGCGCTGCAGGGGATCGAGACCAAGCAGAAGGGCGTCTACACTCGCGAAGATCTGGCGCCGCTGGCGCAGACCAATGTCGAATCGCTGAAGGAGTTCGCCTTCTTCACTTTCGCCAAGGCGGAAGGAAAGAAGGCGAAGTTCAACGAACCGGTCGACTACTATCTCGACGTCAAGGACAACGTGCTGACGCTGCACTTCTTCCTGCCGCTGAAGACGCCGATGAACACCAAGGAGTACGCCGTCGAGGTGTTCGACCCGAGCTATTTCATCGACTTCACCTTCGTCGAGAAGGAGCCCGTCAAGCTGGCGGGCGCGCCGGCCGGCTGCGCGATCAAGTTCGACCGTCCCAATGACAATTCGGCCAACGCGCAGCGGATGTCGGAGGATAACTTCATGAACGGCGACAATTCGAACTACGGTGCGATGTTCGCCAACAAGATCGCGGTGAAGTGCCCGTGACGTCGGTTGGCATGTCGTTGCCGCGCAATCGTGTGATTATCGGCATTCTCGCGCTCGCCGCCGTAGCCACCGTCAGCGACGCGGCGTTGCATTCCGTATGGGCGCAGAATCCGTTCGGCGGGCCGCGGCCGCCGGCGGAGCCGCAGTCCGGCGGCCTGTTCGGCTGGCTGATGGCGCAGCAATCGGCGTTTTATCGTCAGATGTCGGCGACGATCCGTGCCGCCAAGGCCGATGGCAGCGCGGTCTGGACCCTGCTGGGCATTTCGTTCGCCTATGGCGTGTTCCATGCCGCCGGCCCCGGCCACGGCAAGGCGGTGATCTCGTCCTATCTGGTCGCCAATGAAGAGACCGCGCGGCGCGGCATCGCGCTGTCGTTCATCTCGGCGATGCTGCAGGCGCTGGTCGCCGTGCTGATCGTCGGCATCTGCGCCTGGCTGCTCAACGCCACGGCGAAGACGATGTGCAGCGCGGAACGGGCGATCGAAATCGTCAGCTACGCCCTGATCGCGCTGTTCGGCGCGCGGCTGGTCTGGAGCAAGGGCGGCGGCTTCTTCCGGGCCTTGCAGGGCGCGACCCGCAAGCCGACGCTGGCGTTCGCGACCGCACCGCCGATCGCTGCCGCCGCCGACCTCCACGGGCGCAACCACGGCCACGGTCAGACCCAAGCGCTGCAGACCCAAGCGATACAGGCTCATGCCGGGCACGATCACCATCATGGCCATGATCACGGGCACGCGCATGATCACGCCCACGATCACCCGCACCATCACCACGACGGGGCGCACCATCATCCGGCCCATGGCGATGCCGATCACGATTGTGGCGACCATTGCGGCCATTCGCACAGTCCGGAACCGGCGGAACTCGCCGGCCCGGGCGGTTGGCGGCGCGGGCTCGGCGCGGTGCTGACGGTCGGCATCCGTCCCTGCTCGGGCGCGATCCTGGTGCTGGTATTCGCGCTGGCGCAGGGGTTGTTCTGGGCCGGAATCGCCGCGACCTTCGCGATGGGGCTTGGCACCGCCATCACCGTGGCGGCGATTGCGACGATTGCGGTGTCCGCCAAGGGGCTGGCGCAACGGCTCACGGCCGGCCATGCGGGCGGCGGCGTGCTGTTCATGCGCGGTCTGGAATTCGGTGCGGCCGGGCTGGTGCTGCTGTTCGGGATCGGGCTTCTACTAGGCTACATTGCCGCTGAGCGCGTGACCTGTCTTTAACCAGCGCATCGCAATATCGTGATGGTTGAGCAAGCGCAGCAAACCCGGTCGGTTGCCATTCGTCGATCGCTGCCTAACTACGGAGTGAAGCGACCCGCTGCGGTGCTCGGCCATCATCTGGTCATTGCGCCGTCTTGACAACAATAGGCCAAAGCGCGAAGCCAATCGACATCATGACGGTGATTGTTCCCATCCACGGCCCTGCGCCCGCCCCGGCACCCGTGCCCGAGCGCGTCGGCGTGCTGTTGGTGAATCTCGGCACCCCGGACAGTTGCGACACCAAGGGCGTGCGCGTCTATCTGCGTGAGTTCCTGTCGGACCCGCGGGTGATCGAGAATCAGGGACTGTTCTGGAAACTGGCGCTCAACGGCATCATTCTGAACACCCGTCCGGCCCGCAAGGCCAAGGACTATCAGAAGATCTGGAACCACGAAAAGAACGAATCGCCGCTCAAAACCATCACCCGCGCGCAGGCCGAGAAGCTTGCTGCGTCGCTGACCGATCGCAGCCATCTGGTTGTGGATTGGGCGATGCGCTACGGCAATCCCTCGCTGCGGTCGCGGATCGAGGCGTTGGTGGCTCGGGGCTGCTCGCGGCTGCTGGTGGTGCCGCTCTATCCACAATACTCCGCCGCGACGTCGGCCACGGTGTGCGATCAGGCGTTCCGGGTGCTGCGCGAATTGCGCGCCCAGCCGACATTGCGGGTGACGCCGCCTTATTACCGCGACGACGCCTATATCGACGCACTGGCGAACTCGATCAACGCGCATCTGGCGACGCTGTCGTTCGAGCCGGAGATGATCGTCGCCTCGTTCCACGGAATGCCGCAGGCCTATATCGAGAAGGGCGATCCCTACCAGTCGCAATGCGTCGCCACCGTCGATGCGCTGCGCGAGCGGATGGGCCTCGACGAAAAGAAGCTGCTGCTGACCTTCCAGTCGCGGTTCGGCTTCGACCAGTGGCTGCAGCCCTACACCGACAAGACCATCGAGAAGCTCGCCAAGGACGGCGTGCGCAAACTCGCGGTGGTGATGCCCGGCTTCGCCTCGGACTGTCTCGAGACGCTGGAAGAGATCGCGCAGGAAAACGCCGAGATCTTCATGCACAATGGCGGCGAGGAATTTTCCGCGATTCCCTGCCTCAACGACAGTGACGACGGCATCGCGGTGATCCGCCAGCTGGTGATGCGCGAGCTGCAGGGCTGGCTGTAGCAAGACGCCGGCTCTGAGCGACTGGTTCTGAGAGCCAGATGCTGAGAGCCAGGTTCTGAGAGCCAGGTTCTGAGAGCCAGGTTCTGAGAGCCAAGTTCTGAGAACCAGGTTCTGAGAGCCAAGTTCTGAGAACCAGGTTCTGAGCGCCAGTCTGCAAGCGCTTTGCGACCCGGCCTCGCTTTCTTTACGCTCGAACCTTACATCACAATCAAGCGACCCATGGACGGTTGCGCCGGCTCGGCGAGCGCATCGGCACGGCTGCTCGGGCGGCGCGATGCGGACACAGCCGCCGTGGGAGACGTTGCATGTACGATCTGTCTGGCTTCGATATCTTCTCCATCGTTCTCGTTCTGCTCGTGATCCTGACGCTGTTCGCCGGCGTCAAGACCGTGCCGCAGGGCTACAACTGGACGATCGAGCGGTTCGGCAAGTTCACCCGCACGCTGGCGCCGGGCCTCAATCTGATCATCCCGTATTTCGATCGCGTCGGTCGCAAGATGAACGTGATGGAGCAGGTGATCGATATTCCGCAGCAGGAAGTCATCACCAAGGACAACGCCACCGTGACGGTCGACGGCGTCGCCTTCTTCCAGGTATTCGACGCGGCGAAAGCGAGCTACGAGGTCTCCAATCTCGAACAGGCGATCATCGTGCTGACGATGACCAACATCCGCTCGGTGATGGGCGCGATGGACCTCGACCAGGTGCTGTCGCATCGCGACGAGATCAATGAGCGGTTGCTGCGGGTGGTCGACGCCGCGGTGTCGCCGTGGGGGCTCAAGGTCAATCGCATCGAGATCAAGGACATCGTGCCGCCGGCCGATCTGGTCGAGGCGATGGGACGTCAGATGAAGGCCGAGCGCGTCAAGCGCGCCGACATCCTGCAGGCGGAAGGCCAGCGGCAATCGGAGATTCTCCGCGCCGAGGGCGCCAAGCAGGGCCAGATCCTGCAGGCCGAAGGCCGCCGCGAGGCGGCGTTCCGCGACGCCGAAGCGCGCGAGCGCTCGGCCGAGGCGGAAGCCCGCGCCACCCAGATGGTCAGCGACGCGATCGCCAAGGGCGACGTCGCCGCGTTGAACTACTTCATCGCCGACAAATACATCAAGGCGTTCGGCCAGATCGCGGACTCTCCGAACCAGAAGATCATCATGCTGCCGATCGAGGCGATGAACGTGCTCGGCTCGCTGGCCGGAATCGGCGAGATCGCCAAGGCGACCTTCGGCGAAAGCGCAGCCTCGGCGCAGGCGGCCGCGCGCCGCGGCTCGGTGCCGACCACCGGCGCCGCCCCGACGCCGCCGTCGACGACGCGCGCGTGATGCAAGCGCCGGCACAGTGAGGGAACGACGATGCTGGACATGCTGGGCGCGCTGGGACCGTGGAACTGGCTGATCATCGGCTTCGTGCTGATGGCGCTGGAGTTGCTCGCGCCGGGAATTTTCCTGTTCTGGCTCGGCCTCGCCGCGCTGCTGTCAGGGCTGGCGGCGTTCGCGCTGCATCTGTCGTGGCAGCTCCAGATCCTGCTGTTCGCGCTGTTCGCCGTCGCGGCGGTGCCGCTATGGCGGCGGATGGCGCGCGGCGGTGCGGCCGAGTCCAACGCCACCAACCCGTTCCTCAATCGCCGCGCCGACGCACTGGTCGGCCGCATCTTCACGCTGGAAAAGCCGATCGTCGACGGCGTCGGCACGGTGCGGATCGACGACACCTTCTGGCGCGTCACCGGTCCCGACGCTCCTGCCGGGAGCCGGGTGAAAATCGTGCAGGCGGATGGAGTGAATTTGACGGTAGCGGGGGCGTAGTCGTCGCGCTTGCAACGCATTCCGCGTCATCCTGAGGCGCCGCCGCGCAGCGGCGGCCTCGAAGGATGAGCCGCAAGCACTTGTCGCCGCATCCTTCGAGGCCCGCTTTGGCGGCGGGCGCCTCAGGATGACGGTTCAGAGCAAGTAGCGATTTAGTAAGGACGACGTTGTGGCTTACGCTACGCCGGCGCGGAGCAGATCGTGCAGGTGCACGATGCCGACCGGCTTCTTGCCCTCGGTCACCAGCAGCGCGGTGATCTTCGAGGAATTCAGCAATTCCAGCGTCTCGCCGGCGAGCAGGCCGGGGCTGATCGTCTTGGGCCGCTTGGTCATCACCTCGTCGACGATCGCGGTCATCAGGTCCGGCCGCATGTGCCGCCGCAGATCGCCGTCGGTGACGATGCCGGCGATCTGGCCGTTGGCGTCGACGATACCGACGCAGCCGAAGCCCTTGGCCGACATCTCGACGAGCGCGTCCGACATCTTGGTGCCGAGCGGCTTCAGCGGGATCGCCTCGCCGGTATGCATCAGGTCGCGGGCGTATTTCAGCATGGCGCCGAGCTTGCCGCCGGGATGCAGCACGCTGAAATCAGTCGAGGTGAAGCCGCGGCTCTCCAGCAGCGCGATCGCGATCGCGTCGCCGAGCGCCAGCATCATCAATGACGACGTCGTCGGCGCCAGATTGTGCGGGCAGGCCTCGCGCGCCTTCGGCAGCGTCAGCGAAATGTCGGCCGCCTTGGCCAGCGTCGAGCCGTTGTCGGAGGTCATCGCGATCAGCGCGATCTTGAACCGCGAGGCGTAGGTAATGAGGTTCTTCATTTCCGGCTGCTCGCCGGACCACGACATTGCGAGGATAATGTCGTCGGCGGTGATCATGCCGAGGTCGCCATGGCTGGCTTCCGAGGCATGGACGAAGAACGCCGGCGTGCCGGTCGAGGCGAAGGTCGCCGCGATCTTGCGGCCGATATGCCCGGATTTGCCCAGCCCGGTGATGATCAGCCGCCCCTTGGCATTGCGGATCATCTCGATCGCGGCGACGAAAGCGCCGCCTAAATCCGATTGCAGCGCCGCGGCGAGCGCGGTGACGCCGTCCGCTTCCGCCTCCAGCGTGCGCAGGGCCGAGGGGATCGCGGCGGCGGAATCGGTCATCGCTGATTTCGTGATGTTGGGTTTGGAAAGAGCCATGCAGGGTCCCAAAACATGAGCCGTGGTCCGGCCGGGACCCCTTCTAGCATGCCGCCGGACGGGATGCGACGCGCCCGGCGGTTGTCCGGAAAGGTTCTCAACCGAACGTTCATCACGCGTCTCAACCCCTCCTTAACCATAAACGTTTTAACTCCATTAACGATGATCAGCGCCGCGCGGCTGCGACGCGGCTTGGTCGTTGAGTGTAAGAAATTGATTTTGTTGAGGTTCTGTGATCGTGACCCCGGCGCCAGCAACGGGCCGCCACCGCCGTGCAGCTCTGCTGCGGGCGGTCGCCGCTTGCCTGCTGACCGGCGGGGCCGGGCACGCCGAGGCGCAGAGCCTGACCCGCGACTTGTTCCGGCCGGAACGCGGTGCATTCGTGGCGCCGCAGGACCGGCCGCTGCAGCGGACGACGCCGCCGTCCGGCGCAGCCGATCCGTATGCGACGGACGATGATACCCGTAGAGACAGAAACGCGCAGTCCCGGCTGAGCGGATCGCCGAATTTCGGGCTTCAGCCGAGCCTTGGCGCCGCTGGCACTGGCTATGACGCGCTCGGCCGCAAGCGTCAGAAGCCCAAAATCTTTCCCGGTGCGCCGCAGCCGAAGGTGGTTGGTCCCGGATCGCCGGCGCTGATCCCCGCGCCGCCGCCGCCCCGTCCGGCGCCGCCGTCGCAGAGCGCCGCCAAGCCGCCGGTGTCGGCCGCCTTCAACGGCACGCTGCCCGGCCAGCCGACCCGCCGGCGTCTCAAGCCCGACCTCGAGCCGTTCGGCCCGGTCGGCGACTACGCCGGCAGCTTCCTGTTCAAGGGCGCGATCGAAGTGAACGGCGGTGCCGACAGCAATCCCGGCCGCACCAATAAGCCGCGCGGCTCGGGCTTCTATAAAGTTTCGCCGGAGCTGATGGTGACCTCGGACTGGGACCGCCACGCGCTGGTCGCTGATCTGCGCGGCTCTTACACCGGCTACGGCCACGACTTCACCAATCCGCCCGGCGTGGTGTCGTCGGCGCCGCTCAATCTCGACCGTCCGGAGTTCGATGGCCATGTCGACGGCCGGCTCGACGTCACCCGCGACACCAGGCTGCTCGGTCAGGGCCGGCTGATCGTCGGCACCGACAATCCCGGCAGCCCGAACATCCAGGCCGGGCTGGCGAAATATCCGATCTACACCCAGACCGGCGTGTCGGGCGGCATTGACCAGAGTTTCAATCGCCTGCAGGTCACCGCGATCGGCAGCGCCGACCGCAGGGTTTTCCAGCAGTCGCAACTGACCGACGGCAGCACGTTCACCAACGCCGATCGAAACTACAATCGATATGCCGGCACCGGGCGGGTCAGCTACGAGTTGCTGCCAGGCCTGAAGCCGTTCGTCGAAGGGCAGGTCGACAACCGCACCCACGACACCACGGTCGATCGTTTCGGCTTCCGGCGCAACAGTAACGGCGGCTACGTCAAGGGCGGCACCAGCTTCGAGCTGACGCGCCTCCTCACCGGCGAGGCGTCGATCGGCTACGCGGCGCGCACCTATGCCGACCCGCGGCTGCTGAAGCTCGACGGCCTGCTCACCACGGCCTCGCTGATCTGGACAGTGACGCCATTGACGACGGTGAAGTTCGGCGCCGACACCACGATCGACGAATCGCCGCTGTTCGGCGTGTCCGGCGTGCTGACGCGAAGCTACACTGCCGAGGTCGACCACGATTTCCGCCGCTGGCTGACCGCGATCGGCAAATTCACCTACGCGACCTACGACTATCAGGGCTCCAGCCGAAGCGATCGCTTCACCTCGCTGGAAGGCAATCTGGTCTACAAGCTGAACCGCTCGCTCTGGGTCAAAGGCACGCTGCGCCGCGACCAGCTCGATTCCAACATCGTCGGCGCGAGCTACAACGCCACCGTCGTGATGCTCGGCGTCCGCCTGCAGAATTGAGCTGGCCGCCGCATCGGCGGCGCTGCAACAGGAAGCAATCAGAAGTGATTTCGGGCGCCGGTGGAAATCCGCCATTGTCCGCGCCGAACTCCATCCTCCCCATGAGTCCATGCCTTTCAATTTGCATCATGCCGCCGCCGTTCCGGTGCGCGCTCTCGCTTGGCTCGGTCGTCAGGGCACGCGGGCGATCGCCGCGCTGGTCTTTGTCGGACTGGCGGCGCCCACACTCGGTGCGTGGATGAAGCCGTTCCTCGGCGAAGCAATCTTTCTGCTGCTTTGCGTTTCGTTTATGCGCGTCGACATGGCGTCGTTGCGCGCCAATCTGCGCCGACCGGGGATCGTCATCGCGGCGACCGCGTGGACGACGCTGGCGGTGCCGCTGATCGTCGGCGTCGTCAGCCTCGCTGTCGGCCTCGACCATCGTTCGCCGGATCTGTTCCTGGCGTTGATGCTGCAGGCGGTCGCCTCGCCGATGATGGCGGCGCCGGCGTTGGCGGCGCTGATGGGCCTCGACGCGACGCTGGTGCTGATCACGCTGGTCACGAGCACGGCGTTGATCCCGTTCACGGCGCCGCTGCTGATCTTCATCTTCGTTGGGCCTGTGCTGACGCTGTCGCCGCTCGCGCTGGGGCTGAAACTGGCCGCGATCCTCGGCGGATCGCTGCTTGTGGCGGCGGCGATCCGCCGGATCGTCGGAGGCGCTGCGATCAGGCGGCACAAGGAGCCGATCGACGGCTTCAACGTCATCGTCCTGTTCGTTTTCGTCGCTGCGATCATGGGGTCGGTCACCACCAGTTTTCTCGCCGACCCGGCGGGCGTCATCGTGCTGGCGCTGTTCGCCTTCGTGGTGTTCGCGGCGCTGCTCGGCGCAACCTTGCTGATCTTCCGCGCCATCGGCGACGAACGCGCGCTGGCGCTCGGCCTGATGGTGTCGCAGCGAAACATGGGCCTGATGCTGGCTGCGACCGATGGCGCGCTGCCCGGCTTGACCTGGCTGTATTTCGCGCTGGCGCAGTTCCCGATCTACCTGTCGCCGCAGCTTCTCAAGCCGTTCGCGCGAAGGCTGACCGTGCGGTCCGCCGAGGCGAACGGATTGCCGGTCGAGGCGGGCGACGGACGCCCGCGCTCCGCTACTCGTGTGCGTTGACCTCAGGTCGCCAGGTCAACAGCCCTTCAGTGACGCGCGGCTCGCGGTCGAGCCTGGAGCGATGTCAGTACCGGCGGCGGTCGCGTTCGGCCTTGATGCGGCGAAACCGGACGCCTTTGCCGTCCGGCAGGCGCGTGGCGATATAGCCGGCAGCGAGGCAGGCCTCGCGCTGCGGCATCTTTTCTTCGGGGGCCCGGGTCGAGTCCCACCACGACGCGCGCTGCGCCGCGCGCGGCAGCGCGAAGCCGAGCAGCTCTTCGATCTGTTCGTTGCTCAGCACCAGTTCCGTTGCGGTCTGCCGCGTCAGGAAATCCCGGAGCTGTTCAAATTTGTCCACCTTCTCTGACTCCTCATTCCGCGAAACCGTCGTCGCCTGCCCGCATGTCGCGACTTGTTGCGCCGAAGTCTATGACAAGGGACTGTTTAGGCTTGCCGGTGAAACACGACGTTAACCGCAGGTTATGTCCTTATCCTAAGTTAGGCCCTCTGCAAGTTTCCAACTTAAGTCCTCTGCAAGCTTTGGATGGCATCCCTCGGCCTATGAATGGCGGCGGGTTTTTCGAACGCGTGAGAAAGGAAATCGGCCGGCGACGGCGGATGTCCGCGCGGCTGCTGATCGCCTCGTCCGTCATCACAGTGCTGGGCTTTTCCGCGGTGTGCGGCAGCATCATGCTCGACATGCGCGGCAACGCTCAGGAATTGGCGCGGCAGACCCAGGAAAATCTGGCGTCCACGATCAGCGCTGACATCAACCGCAACATCGAGGCGTATGATCTGTCGCTGCGTTCCGTTGTCAGCAACCTGGCGCTGCCGCAACTTGCTCATGTCGACGAAACCCTCCGACGGCTCATCCTGTTCGATCACGCGAGCATTGCGAGGCATTTCGGTTCGATCCAGGTGTTCGACGCGCAAGGAAACCTGACGATCGACTCCGCGACGCTGACGCCCGAGAAACTCAATCGCGGCGATGAGCCCTTCGTCAGCGCGCATCGCGACGATCCGACTGTAGGTCTCTATATCAGTCGCCCGATGCAGCATCGCGGCACCTTTGCGATCGTGCTCAGCCGGCGGATCTCCGGAACGGACGGCCGGTTTCTCGGCGTTGTCGCCGGTTCGATCCGTTTCAGCTATTTCAAGCAGGTGTTCAGCCGGCTCCGGCTGGAGCCGGATGACACGATCGGGGTCGTTGCGCGTGACGGAACGCTGGTGATGCGGACGCCGTTCAGACCGGACGTCATCGGCACCAATGTGATGGGCGCCCCGGGCGTCAGACAGGTTTTCAGCCAGCGGCGAGGCTGGTACAGCGGCGAAGGCATCATCGACCAGATTCCGAGGATGATGGTTTGGGCCGACGGCACCCGTCCGTTGGTGGTGATCGTCGGGAAATCATGGAGCGATGTCTTCCGGATGTGGCGCCATGAGGCGATCCGAATCAGCCTTATTCTGCTCGGGCTCGCGATCATCGTCGCCGGCTTCACCGTCTTCTTTATCCGCGAGATCGACCGCCGCGCCGAGGCCGAGCGCCGGCTGGAAGAACTCGCCACTACCGATTCGTTGACCGGGCTGATCAACCGCCGCAAGTTCGATACCCTGATCGAGCGCGAATGGCGCCGCGCGCTGCGTATGAACACGCCGATCGCGCTGCTGATCATCGACGCCGATCACTTCAAGGCATTCAACGACGGCTACGGTCACCAGGCCGGCGATCAGGTGCTGGTCGGCATCGCGCTGTGCATCGGCGACTCGGTGCAGCGCGCCGGCGACTGCGCCGCGCGATTCGGCGGCGAGGAGTTCGCCGTGCTGTTGCCGGGGGGCAGTGCCACCGCAGCGCAGGGCGTCGCGGAGACCATCCGCAACAAGGTCGCGCATTGGTCGGTCGGCCAGGGCGATGTCACGGTCAGTATCGGCGTCGCCAGCATGACGCCTGCGCCGGGCCAACACTGGCCGGTGCTGTTCGAAGCCGCCGACAAGGCGCTGTATGCGGCCAAGGATCTTGGCCGCAACTGCTGCGTGGTCGCCGCCAGCCGGCACGATCTGACGCTGGCGGCGTAACCGGCGAGGCTGTCGCCCCGAGGGGGCTTACGTCCCCAGATATCGCTGCATGTCGGCGCGCAGCCCGTCGCGCAGGTGTCGGCGCCGCGCCGCTATTTCATCAGTTCGGCGGCCAGCGCCGCATAGGCCGGCAGCGTCACCGGATCGTTGACGCCGTTGGCGGCGTAGGGATGCGAGGCGTAGCGCACGATCACCATCTCCGCCTTGGGGTCGATATAGATCGACTGGCCATGGATGCCGCGCGCGGCGAAGGCCCCATTGGCGTTGTTGGTGATCCACCACATGTCGCGATACGACCAGCCCGGCAGCGTCTTGTAACCGGCCTTGGCGAATTTCGCGGCATCGCCGCCCTTGCGGATGTCGGCGATGGCCTCGGCCGGTACGATCTGCTGGCCGTTGAAGCGGCCGTTGTTGCGGATCATCTCGCCGAACCGGGCGAGATCGCGCAGCGTGGTGTTGAGCCCGCCGCCGCCGGATGCGGTGCCGATGCTGTCGACCATGAAATAGGCATCCTCCTCGGCGCCGAGCTTCTGCCAGATCCGCTGCGACAGCAGATCCGCCAACGACTGGCCGCTGGCGCGCTGGACGACCCACGCCAGCACCTCGGCGTTGGACGTCTTGTAGGCGAAGGCGTCGTCATGCTGACCTTCCTTCTGCAACGTCACGAGGAAGTCGAAGAAGGTCTTCGGGCCGTTGTAGCCGGCAGGCTGCGGCATCATCCCGCCGGCCCTTGCATAGTCGAATACCTCGGCCTTGGGATCGGAATAGTTCTCCGAATATTTCACGCCGATGGTCATGTCCATCACCTGCCGCACGGTGGCGTCGCCATAGGCGGACCCCTTCAGCTCCGGCACGTATTTGACGGCCGGCGCGGCGGGATCGAGTTTGCCCTCCGCGGCCAGCATCGCCGCCAGCGTGCCGACGAACGACTTGGTGACGGAGAAGGCGATATGCGGGCGGTGGGCCTCGCCGGCGCCGAAGTATTTCTCGTAGATAATGGCGCCCTTGTGCAGCACCAGCAGGCCGTCCGCATAGGTCAGCGCCGGCAGATCGCCGAAGGTGACTTGCTGGCCATCCATGGTGGCGAAGGCAATCGTATCGAGGTCGCGCTCGGCGCGCGGCAGTTGCGCCGCCGCGCCGCTGCCGCGCCAGACATTCGCGGTCGGGCCCAATTCGCGGATGTGGTTGAACGACCAGCGCGTACCGGGAAATTGGCTGCTCGATCCGTCGCCGAATCGCACGATCCTGTCCGGCGGCGGCGGAAAGTCCTGCATCACCCGATTCGCGATCGGATCGCTCTGCGCCGCGCTCGGCGGCTTGCGGGCATCTTGGGCGACGGCGATCTGGGCGAAGGCCGCGAGGCCGAGCGCCAGCAGGCTCGCGCCTGCGCGTGCGGATGCGCGACGAATTGGGTGATGCGTCATGGCGTTTTCCCTAGGTTTTGTTGTTTGTTGCTGGTGACGAGATTGCCGGACGGCGCGGCAGGCGTCAGGCGAGATATCGCTGCATGTCGGCGCGCAGCCCGTCGCGCAGATCGTCGCGTCGCATCGCGAATGCGATGTTGGCGCGGAGGAAGCCGGCCTTCGAGCCGCAATCGTGACGCTCGCCCTCGAATTCGACGCCGTAGAATTTCTGCGTCGCGGACAGTCCGATCATGGCGTCGGTGAGCTGGATCTCGTTGCCGGCGCCGCGCTCCTGGGTCGCGAGAATCTTGAAGATCTCCGGCTGCAGGATGTAGCGGCCGGTGATCGACAGGTTCGACGGCGCGGTGCCGGGCTTCGGCTTCTCGATCATGCCGTCGATCTCGAAGATGTTGCCGTCGCGCTTGCCGACGCCGCAGATGCCGTATTGATGGGTCATGTCGGCCGGTACTTCCTCGACCGCGATGACATTGGCCTTGTCGCCGAGTCTTTCGGCGGCCTGGATCATCTGCTTGAGGCAGCCGGGCGTGTTGAGCACCAGCTCGTCAGGGAGCACCACCGCGAACGGTTCGTTGCCGACGATGTCGCGGGCGCACCAGACGGCGTGGCCGAGGCCGTGCGGCGCCTGCTGGCGGGTGAAGCTCATCGCGCCGGCCTCGGGCTGGTCGCGCGCCAGGATTGCCATTTCCGACGTCTTGTTGCGCTTCTCCAGTGTCACGTCGAGTTCGAACTGGCGGTCGAAATGATCCTCGATCATGCCCTTGTTGCGGCCGGTGACGAAGATGAAGTGTTCGATGCCGGCTTCCTTGGCCTCATCGACGACATACTGGATCAGCGGTCTGTCGACGATTGTGAGCATCTCCTTCGGCATCGCCTTGGTGGCGGGAAGGACGCGGGTGCCGAGGCCGGCGACCGGAAACACGGCTTTACGGATTTTCATGGGCTGGGGATCTTTCGAGAGAATTTGGACGACCAAGGGCAGCGTTTGCAGCCTGCAACCAAGGCGGATGTGTGAAGTTCCTCCGCCGCAGCTAGTTTCGTTAACGGCACATCACATCAGAACAGCGGGGTCCCGGGGACGAAAGCATCGAACGCCGCCCAGAATTGCTCGCGGTAGCGATCCTGCTCCTGCAGGATCTCGTGCCTGGCGCCGGCGATCATCAGATGCGAGCCCGCACGCAGATGATAGGCGAACTCTTCGATCGCCGCTGTCGAGACGATGGTATCATGGCTGGCGGCGAGCATCAGGATCGGCTGCCGGATTCGCGACGGATAGTTCGCAGCCCGAAATCCGTGCATCGCGGCGAAAGACGTATCGGCCCAGGCGACCGTCGGCGAGGCGAGGCCGAGCGTCGGATCCTCGGCGACGATCGCGGCGTTGCGGGCGTAGCGCACCGGGTCCGAGGTCAGCGGATTGCCGACGAAAGGCTCGGTGTTGGCGAGAACGTCGTTGCCGCCTGGCACGTAGCGGCCGCCCTGGCCGGCCAGCCGCATTGCCCGCAACAGCAGCCGCACCGGCAGCGATGTCGCGCGGCCCGGCAGGTCGATCATCGGGGCCGACAAAACCATGCGGTCGAACCAGCGTTTGCCGGAATACGCAATTCGGAGCATCACCGCGCCGCCCATCGAGTGGGCCAGCGCAAAATGCGGCGGCGGACAATCCGGCAGCACCACCTCGCGCACGAACGTCTCGACGTCGATCTCGTAGTCCGAGAAAGCGCGGACATAGCCCTTGCGCGGATCGTGCAGTCGCCGCGCCGAATGGCCCTGGCCGCGCCAGTCGATCATCGCCACCGCGAAGCCGCGGTCCTGCAGGTCGCGCACCGTCTCGAAATACTTCTCGATCTGCTCGGTGCGGCCGGTGAAGACGCAGACGGTGCCCTTGCGCCCTGCCGGCGGCGGCCATCGCGCGAACCGCAGCTCGGCGCCGTCGGGGGTTTTGATGGTGCCGGACACGGCGCCTTCGGGGACCGGATTGGCGGGAATCGAGACGAGCGTCATGCACCAGGTCCGGTTGATCTAAATCGCTGATTTAAAAGGAGGAAAATCGAACAGCACGAACATCGTCCGGACCTCTTGAACGCCGGAACGCTCCTCCCATATCATTTTCATGCAGGCCACACCAAGGGGCAGGAACTTGCCTCCCCGGCTGCATAAGACGATGCCCGGCCCGATGGCGGGCGGGTACCCAACAGTCGCTTCTAGGAGGACTACACCATGCGTACTTTCGATCTCACCCCGTTCTATCGCTCCACCATCGGTTTCGACCGCCTGTTCAATCTGCTGGACCAGACCCCCGGCGATGCGGCAGCCCCCGGCTATCCGCCCTACAACATCGAGCGGACTGGCGAAAACGCCTACCGGATCAGCGTCGCGGTCTCCGGCTTCTCCTCCGCCGAGCTGTCGATCGTGTCCAAGGAAAACACCCTGACGATCAAGGGCGAGAAGACCGCCAATGAGAACGGCGCCAAGTCCGAGGTGCTGTATCGCGGCATCGCCGCGCGCGCCTTCGAGCGGGCGTTCCAGCTCGCCGACTACGTCACGGTGAAGAACGCCAGCCTCGAGAACGGTCTGCTGCACGTCGACCTCGTGCGCGAGATCCCCGAGGCGAAGAAGCCGCGTAGCATTCCGATCAGCACCATGGCGGTATCCGCGCCGCAAGTGGTCGATCAGTCCAACGCGAAGGCGGCTGCGTAAGCGCGCTGCGAGCTTTCAACAATCATCGTTCGAACGCCCCGGGAAACCGGGGCGTTTTTGTTGGCGGTAAGCTTCGGTTGGCTGGGCAGAAACAGAGAAGGACGATGGCTCAATTCGGCGCATGGTTTATGCCAAAGTTCATGTTGGCCGGGGCTTGGCCGGTCGCTACGATTCCGCACCGCACGGCCTGCCGTGAGCACGGCCTGCCGGAAGCATCGTGAAGCCAGCCGCCACGACGGATCGCGGGTATCCAAATTCCCACGAAAGTGCCGTCATGTCGGAAGTTTTCGATTCACCGCCGCGCTCCAAACCAGTTGCGTTCGGCGCTGGTGCGCTGATCGGAGCGCTGGGCGGCCTGATCGGTCTCGGTGGGGCCGAGTTCAGGTTACCGTTGCTGATCAGCCTGTTCAGGTTTCGCGGCCTGGACGCGGTGATCCTCAACAAAGCCGTCAGTCTCGTTGTGGTTGCCACCGCCTTGCCGTTTCGCGCCAGTGCCGTTCCGCTCGCCGATGTGGCGGGGGAATGGCCGATCATCCTCAACCTGCTCGCCGGCAGCTTGGCGGGCGCGTGGATCGGCGCGGGCTGGGCCACGAGGCTGCAGTCGCAAACACTCTACAGAATCATTGCGGTCCTACTGGTTGCGATCGCGGGCGTCCTGCTGTTCGCTCACGATGTGGTCGCCGGGGCTCCGTTGTTCAGCGGCGCAGCGCTGTTGCTCGCCGGCGTGATCGCAGGTTTCGTCATCGGGGTCATCGCGTCGTTGCTTGGTGTCGCCGGTGGCGAATTTCTGATTCCGACTCTGGTGCTGCTATTCGGGGCGGATATCAAGTTGGCGGGAAGTCTCTCACTGGCGGTCAGCTTGCCGACCATGCTGGTCGGTTTTGCCCGGTACAGTTTGGATGACAGCTTCTCCGTGATCGGCCGGAACAAGGCCTTCTTGCTCGTGATGGCGGCCGGATCGATCGTGGGAACGCTGATCGGTGGATTACTGTTGGGGCAGGTGCCGAACGCGGTCCTGCTTCCCGCGCTTGCGGCGATTCTCCTGATTTCGGCCGCCAAAGTCTGGCGGCACGCTTGATCGCCGCGCCGTGAGGCCGGGGGCTCCTGAGTTCGCCCGCGAGTCGGTGCCGGACTACTCCAGCCCCTGCACCGGCGGCATCGGCTCGGTCGGCTGGATCGGCGGCGTCGACGGCTTGGCCTCGGTGGGCGTTGGAGCGGGTGCGGCGGCCGGCTTGTCCTGCACCGTGGCGCTCTCCTGCCTGGGCGCATCAGTGTTCGGCTTTGAGGCGTCCTTGCCGGGAGTCACTGCGGCGGCCGCATTCGACGCGGCGGCCGGCGACGGCCCCTTGGTTGATTGCTGCGGCGAAGGCCGCGGCAGCGGCGTGGTCGGGGTGCGGCTGGCCAGGTGCGGGACCGATCGCGGCGGGCGCGGCGGGCGTCCTTCGGCCAACGGCGGCAGGCCCTGGACCGGTCCGTAGCTGGCGAGGGTCTCCTCTTCCATTGCAGCGCCCATCCGCCACGCCGGCATGAACCGCACCAGCCGGCCGCTGCGGCCGTCGATCACAAGGCGGCCGTCGTCGCCGTCCGGGTTGATCGCGGCCAGCGTGTAGAACATCCCGCGCTGCCGTGGGATGCCGAGCGGCGCAAAGCCTTCGTCGCGGGCGATCGCGGAGATTTCGCGCGGCGACAGCACCGCGGGGGCGAATGTCGCTTCCGGTACGTAGCGGCGCTGCCGTGGCGGCGGCATGGCCGCATAGGGACCTTCGATGTCCGAGGTCGCCGTGATCGCCGGTCGCCCGATCTCGCGTGGCGGCGCCGGCTGCGCCAACGCCGCGGTCGCGGTGGCGACAAAACCGGCCGACATCATCCACCCGATAAATTTCATGTCCTGCTCCTGCGACGTCCCTGCACCCATCCTGGGCGGCGCGGAGCCTCACGCCGGAATCGGGCGTCGCTTGGGCCGGATCGCGGCCGTTTCGGCGTGAATCCAGGGCGCATTTTGCGGATTGCACCTTTGGAAACAGGACTCTCGCGCGCTTGTGTGATAAAGAAAAATTTGGCAAGGTCGTGTCTAGGACAGCATCACTGTCTCAATTGCGGTGGTAGCCCGACACGGTTTGCATCGTAATTCGCGGCGTTTTCGCCGCGTGAGGCTCCTGCATTGTCCATTGGACGATATGGACACCGGGGTCTGAATACGGAAATCGTGGCTCGCGGCGGCGAGCGGTGGCCCGGAGGGTGCCGCGGATGCCCTGAAGTGCGCCGCTGCTGGAAGTATCCTTGCCGGATGAATGAGGACGAACATGAGCGGGTCTGGGTTTGAGCGCGACAACACGGCTGCCGAAGCGCTGACGGTGGACCCGGCTGCGAAAGCGAATGCGACTTTGGTCGGGCAGGATCAGCGCGAGCACGATTGGCGGCCGCCGGCTGAGGGCCTGTACGACCTGTCGCGCGAGAAAGACGCCTGCGGCGTCGGTTTCATCGCCAGCATCAAAGGCGTGAAGTCGCATCAGATCGTCGCCGATGCGATCCGGATTCTGTGCAACCTCGAGCACCGCGGCGCGGTCGGCGCTGACCCGCGCGCCGGCGACGGCGCCGGCATTCTGGTGCAGATTCCGCACGCCTTCTTCAGCCGCAAAGTCTCGGAACTCGGCTTCACGCTGCCGGCGCCCGGTGAATACGCCGTCGGCGCATTGTTCATGCCGCGCGACAGCTCGTGGCGGAAGGTGATTCAGAGCATCGTCGCCGACCAGATCAAGGCCGAGGGCCTGACCCTGCTCGGCTGGCGCGATGTGCCGACCGACAATTCGTCTTTGGGTGAGACCGTCAAGCCGACCGAGCCCGCCAACATGCAGGTGTTCGTCGGTCGCGGCAGCGTGATCAAGACCGAGGACGATTTCGAGCGTCAGCTCCTGATTGTGCGCAAGTCGATCTCGAACGCGATCTATCAGCGCCGCGACCGCGGCTTCGCCGGCTACTACCCGGTGTCGCTGTCGTGCCGCACTGTGATCTACAAGGGCATGTTCCTGGCCGATCAGCTCGGCAAGTATTACCCCGATCTCAGCGAGCCGGATTTCGAAAGCGCGCTGGCGCTGGTGCATCAGCGGTTCTCGACCAACACTTTCCCGACCTGGTCGCTGGCGCATCCGTACCGGATGGTCGCGCATAACGGTGAGATCAACACCCTGCGCGGCAACGTCAACTGGATGGCGGCGCGGCAGGCTTCGGTGCATTCCAAGCTGTACGGCAAGGACATCAGCCGGCTGTGGCCGATCTCCTATGAGGGCCAGAGCGACACCGCCTGTTTCGACAACGCGCTCGAATTCCTGGTGCGCGGCGGCTACTCGCTGCCGCATGCGGTGATGATGATGATTCCGGAGGCGTGGGCCGGCAATCCGTTGATGGATGAGCAGCGCCGCGCCTTCTACGAATATCACGCGGCGCTGATGGAGCCGTGGGACGGCCCGGCGGCGCTCGCCTTCACCGACGGCCGCCAGATCGGCGCCACGCTCGACCGCAACGGTCTGCGTCCGGCGCGCTATCTGGTGACCAAGGACGACCGCATCGTGATGGCGTCCGAAATGGGCGTGCTGAAGATTCCGGAAGATCAGATCGTCACCAAGTGGCGGCTGCAGCCCGGCAAAATGCTGCTGGTCGACCTCGTCGAGGGGCGCCTGATCCCCGACGACGAGATCAAGGCGCAGCTCGCCGCCAGCCAGCCCTATCGCGAATGGCTGGGCCGCACCCAGATCGTGCTCGAGGAGCTCAAGGACGCGCCGGTCAAGGGCCAGCGCTCCAATCTGCCGCTGCTCGATCGCCAGCAGGCGTTCGGCTACACCCAGGAGGATATCTCGATCCTGATGACGCCGATGGCGTCGACGGGCGAGGAGGCCTCGGGCTCGATGGGCAACGACACGCCGCTGTCGGCGCTGTCCGACAAGCCGAAGCCGCTGTTCACCTACTTCAAGCAGAACTTCGCGCAGGTCACCAACCCGCCGATCGATCCGATCCGCGAAGAGTTGGTGATGAGCCTGGTCTCGATCATCGGCCCGCGGCCGAACCTGTTCGACACCCACGGCCTCGCCGGCACCAAGCGGCTCGAAGTGCGCCAGCCGATCCTGACCGACGGCGACCTCGAAAAGATCCGCTCGATCTCCGAGATCGGCGATCCGCATTTCAAGTCGCGTACGCTCGACACTACTTTTCACGCCGGGCTCGGTGCCGCCGGCCTCGAGCAGGTGCTGGAGGATCTGTCGGCGCGCGCCGAAGCCGCGGTGCGTGACGGCGTCAACATCATCATCCTGAGCGACCGCGCCGCCGGCAGCGATCGGATCCCGATCCCGTCGCTGCTCGCCTGCGCCGCCGTGCATCATCATCTGATCCGGGTGGGCTTGCGAACCTCGGTCGGTCTCGTGGTCGAGTCGGGCGAGCCGCGCGAGGTGCATCACTTCGCCTGTCTGGCCGGCTACGGCGCCGAGGCGATCAACCCGTATCTCGCCTTCGAGACCATCATCGCGCTCAAGGACAAGCTGCCGGCGAAGCTCGACGACTACGAGATCGTCAAGCGCTACATCAAGTCGATCGGAAAGGGCCTGCTGAAGGTGATGTCCAAGATGGGCATCTCGACCTATCAGTCGTATTGCGGCGCGCAGATTTTCGACGCCGTCGGGCTCAAGGCCGATTTCATCGCCAAGTACTTCGCCGGCACGCATTCGCAGATCGAGGGCGTGGGGCTCGCGCAGATCGCCGAGGAAACCGTGCGCCGTCATCACGACGCGTTCGGCGGGGCGATGGTCTACAAGACCGCGCTCGATGTCGGCGGCGAATACGCCTACCGCTCACGCGGCGAGGACCACGCCTGGACCGCGGATTCGGTGTCGACACTGCAGCACGCGGTGCGCGGCAATTCCGCCGAGCGCTACCGCGCCTTCGCCCGCATCCTCAACGAGCAGCAGGAGCGTCTGTTGACGCTGCGCGGCCTGTTCAAGATCAAGGATGCCGGGGCCGAGGGCCGCAAGCCGGTGCCGCTCGCCGAAGTCGAGCCGGCCGCCGAGATCGTCAAGCGGTTCTCGACCGGCGCGATGAGCTTCGGCTCGATCTCGCGCGAGGCGCACACCACGCTGGCGATCGCCATGAACCGGATCGGCGGCAAGTCGAATACCGGCGAGGGCGGCGAGGAAGCCGACCGCTTCAAGCCGATGGCGAATGGCGATTCGATGCGCTCGGCGATCAAGCAGGTCGCCTCGGGACGGTTCGGCGTCACCACGGAATATCTCGTCAATTCCGACATGATGCAGATCAAGATGGCGCAGGGCGCCAAGCCGGGCGAGGGCGGACAGCTGCCCGGCCACAAGGTCGACGCGACCATCGCCGCGGTGCGCCACTCGACCCCGGGCGTCGGCCTGATCTCGCCGCCGCCGCATCACGACATCTACTCGATCGAGGATCTGGCGCAGCTGATCTACGATCTGAAGAACGTCAATCCGACGAGTGCGGTCTCGGTCAAGCTGGTGTCGGAAATCGGCGTCGGCACCGTCGCCGCCGGCGTCGCGAAAGCGCGCGCCGACCACGTCACCATCGCGGGCTTCGAGGGTGGCACCGGCGCTTCGCCGCTGACCTCGATCAAGCACGCCGGTTCGCCGTGGGAAATCGGCCTCGCCGAGACCCATCAGACCCTGGTGCGTGAGCGGCTGCGCTCCCGCATCGTGGTGCAGGTCGATGGCGGCTTCCGCACCGGCCGCGACGTCGTGATCGGCGCGCTGCTCGGCGCCGACGAGTTCGGCTTCGCCACCGCGCCGCTGATCGCCGCCGGCTGCATCATGATGCGCAAGTGCCATCTCAACACCTGCCCGGTCGGCGTCGCCACCCAGGACCCGGTGCTGCGCAAGCGCTTCACCGGCCAGCCCGAGCACGTCATCAACTACTTCTTCTTCGTCGCCGAGGAAGTCCGCGAACTGATGGCGAGCCTCGGCTATCGCAGCTTCAACGAGATGGTCGGCCAGTCGCAGATGCTCGACCAGCAGGCGCTGGTCGCGCATTGGAAGGCCAAGGGCCTCGACTTCTCCAAGCTGTTCCACAAGCAGAAGGCCGAAGCCGGCCAGACGCTGTATCACTCGGAGATCCAGGACCATCACCTCGACAACGTGCTGGATCGCACGCTGATCGCGAAGGCGCAGGCGGCGATCGACCGCGGCGCGCCGGTGAAGTTCGAGGTCGAGATCAACAACACCAACCGCTCGGCCGGCGCGATGCTGGCCGGCACCGTCGCCAAGCATTACGGCCATGCCGGCCTGCCGCACGACACCATCCAGGTGCAGCTGAAGGGCACCGCGGGGCAGGCGTTCGGCGCCTGGCTTACGCGCGGCATCACCTTCGACCTCGAAGGCGAAGGCAACGACTATGTCGGCAAGGGCCTGTCCGGCGGCAAGATCATCGTGCGGCCGCCGGCGAATTCCGGCATCGTGCCGGAAGAGTCGATCATCGTCGGCAACACCGTGATGTACGGCGCGATCGAGGGCGAGTGCTACTTCCGCGGCATCGCCGGTGAGCGCTTCGCTGTCCGCAATTCGGGTGCGGTGGCCGTCGTCGAGGGCGCCGGCGACCATTGCTGCGAATACATGACCGGCGGCATCGTCGTGGTGCTCGGCAAGACCGGCCGCAACTTCGCAGCCGGCATGTCGGGCGGCGTCGCTTATGTGCTGGACGAGGACGGTTCGTTCCCGAAACTGTGCAATCTGGCGATGGTCGAACTCGAGCCGGTGCTCTCGGAAGAGCTGATCAACGCCGGCGCGTTCCACCAGTCGGGCGATCTCGAGGCGCATGGCCGGGTCGACGTGTTCGCCGATTTGCTCGGCTCCGACATCGAGCGGCTGCACGTGCTGATCTCGCGCCACGCCAAATATTCCGGCTCGAAGCGCGCCGCCGAGATCCTCGCGAACTGGAACGACTACCTGCCGAAGTTCCGCAAGGTGATGCCGGTCGAGTACCGCCGTGCTTTGCGCGAGCTGAAAGCGCGGCAGGCCGAGGAGCCGAAGATCGCGATCGGAGCGTAAGAACTAACAGGCGATGCCGTCACCCTGAGGCGCCCGCGCGGCGCGCGGGCCTCGAAGGGTGACAGCGGCAAGGAAAGCAACAGAACAGTCATCCTTCGAGGCTCGCCATGAGCGAGCGCCTCAGGATGACGACCGGAACGAGAATTCAGGGGCGTCAGGGTTCGATGGGCAAGATCACGGGATTTCTGGAAATCGAGCGGCACGATCGCTTCTATGCGCCGGTCGCCGAACGGGTCAGCAACTACAAGGAATTCGTCGTTCCGCTGAGCGAGAAGGACACCCGCGATCAGGCCGCGCGCTGCATGAATTGCGGCATTCCCTATTGCCACGGCACCGGCTCGGCGCAGCCGGGCGCGCCGGGCTGCCCGGTCAACAACCAGATCCCCGACTGGAACGATCTGGTCTATCAGTCCAACTGGCAGGAAGCCTCGCGCAACCTGCATTCGACCAACAACTTCCCGGAATTCACCGGCCGGATTTGTCCCGCGCCTTGCGAGGCGTCGTGCACGCTGAACATCGACGACAACCCGGTCACGATCAAAACCATCGAATGCGCGATCGTCGACCGCGCCTGGGAGAACGGCTGGCTCGCGCCCGAGATCGCCTCGGTCAAGACCGGCCAGAGCGTTGCGGTGGTCGGCTCGGGCCCCGCGGGTCTGGCTTGCGCGCAGCAGCTCGCGCGCGCCGGCCACGACGTCCATGTCTATGAGAAGCTCGCCAAGGCCGGCGGCCTGCTGCGCTACGGCATTCCCGACTTCAAGATGGAGAAGCATCTGATCGACCGCCGCGTCGCGCAGATGGAAGCCGAGGGCGTCACCTTCCACTACAATTCGCCGGTCGGCGGCAGCGCCGCGGGCGCGGTCGATCCGGCCGAACTCCTCAAGACCTATGACGCCGTCGCGTTGACCGGCGGCGCCGAGGCGCCGCGCGATCTGCCGATCCCGGGCCGCGACCTTGCCGGCATTCATTTCGCGATGGACTTCCTCACCCAGCAGAACCGCCGCGTCTCCGGCGAAGCGGTGAGCGGCGATGATATCCTGGCCACCGGCAAGAACGTGGTGGTGATCGGCGGCGGCGACACCGGCTCGGACTGCATCGGCACGTCGATCCGTCAGGGCGCGAAGTCGGTGACCCAGATCGAGATCATGGCCGCGCCGCCGGAGAAGGAAGACAAGGCTCTCACCTGGCCGAACTGGCCGATGAAGATGCGCACCTCGTCGAGCCAGGCCGAAGGCGCGGATCGCGAATTCGCGGTGCTGACGCAGAGCTTCGCGGGCGAAAACGGCGCGGTGAAGCAGCTCAATTGCGTCCGCGTCGACGCCAAGTTCCAGCCGATCCCCGGCACCGAATTCGTGCTGGAAGCCGACCTCGTGCTGCTGGCGATGGGCTTCGTCTCGCCGGTGAAAGAGGGGCTGCTCGCCTCGCTCGGCGTCGCGCTGGACCCGCGCGGCAATGTCAGCGCCGACCTGTCCCACTTCACCACCTCGATCGACAAGGTGTTCGCCGCCGGCGACATGCGCCGCGGCCAGTCGCTGGTGGTTTGGGCGATCCGCGAAGGCCGCCTCTGCGCCCGGGCGATCGATCAGTTTCTGATGGGCAGCACGACGCTGCCGAAGTAACGGCGCAGCGCTACACCGCCGCGTTCTTCAGCCCGAACGCGCAGGCGTCGCGGCACAGCACCGGCGAGACCATCGCGGTCAGTTTCGCCGCGGCCTCGTCGACGCTCAGCCCCGCGGTGTCGAGCACGCCGGAGGCGCGGGCGTAGAGCGGTTCGCGGCTCTGCAGGATGGTTCGCAGCTCCTGCATCGCGGCGCGATCGTCGGCCATCGGCCGCAGATCGCCCTGGCCGCGCACCCGCGCCATATGCTCCTCGGGGTCGGCCTTCAGCCAGATCGTGTAGAACGACGACAGGATCTGATCGAAGCTGATCGCCTCGGAGACGATGCCGCCGCCGGTCGCCAGCACCATCAGTTCCTTGCGCGCCAGCAATTGCGTCAGCGCCGCCTGCTCCATCCGGCGGAAACCTTCCTGGCCGTACAGCGCGATGATCTCGGCGACCGACAGGCCGTTCTGCTGCTCGATTTCCTTGTTCAGCTCGACGAACGACCAGCCGATCTTGTCGGCGAGCATTCGCCCGAGCGTCGACTTGCCGGCGCCGCGCAGCCCGATCAGCGCGATGCCGTGCAGCGCCTGGGCGCGCCGCGCGCCGGCGCCGAGCCGGCCCATGCCGGACAGCACGTCCTTGGCATGTGCGATCTGCACCGGCGTGGCGCGGCGGACCAGATCGCGGATCACCGGCCAGTCGATCGACGGGTCGCTGTTGGGGAGCAGATCCTCCAGCGGCGTCGCGAGCGCGTCGGACACCCGGCGCAGCAGGATGATCGAAACGTTGCCTTTGCCGCTCTCGAGCTGTGCGATGTAGCGTTCGGAAATCCCCGACACTTTCGCCAGCACCTTGCGCGACATGCCGCGCAGTCCGCGCAGCGTGCGGACGCGCTGCCCGAGCTCCAGCAGGAAGCCGGCATCGGATTCGGCAGATTCTGTCATTTCCAAAAGGGCGCTCATGATGTCGCGCGGAATCATAATGCCGCAGAGGATTGACAGCAACCCGGTCCGGTGGCTTGCTATGAATTATAATTCTTAAAGAACGAGAATTCCAAGGAAACACAGGGAGGTCGCCATGGCCAGTGGCGCTGCCGGACAATGCACGGCATGACCCGGGCAGGGTCGTATAATGCGGTGAGCTGGCTGCTCGACCGCAATGTCGCCGAAGGGCGCGGCGACAAGCTCGCCTATACGGACACCGTTTCCGAGCTGACCTATCGGGCGCTGCAGCGCGAGACTTGCCGTGCCGCCAATCTGCTGCGTCGCCTCGGCGTGCGCCGCGAGGAGCGGGTGGCGATGATCATGCTCGACACGATCGATTTTCCGATCGTGTTTCTCGGCGCGATCCGCGCCGGCGTGGTGCCGGTGCCGCTCAACACCCTGCTGACCGCAGAGCAATACGCCTATGTGCTGGCAGATTGCCGGGCGCGGGTGCTGTTCGTTTCGGATGCGCTGGTTCCGGTGGTGAAGGACATCATCGCCCGGCTGCCGGAGCTGACGCATGTCGTGGTGTCGGGCGGCGATGCGCACGGCCATCTCAAGCTCGCCGACGAACTCGCGCAGGAGAGCGACGCGTTCGAGACCGCCGCGACCCATGCCGAGGAGCCGGCGTTCTGGCTGTATTCCTCGGGCTCGACCGGAATGCCCAAGGGCGTCCGGCATCTGCACGCGAACCTTGCCGCCACCGCCGAGACCTACGCCAGGCAGCTCCTCGGCATCCGCGAGGACGACGTCGTGCTGTCGGCGGCGAAGCTGTTCTTCGCCTATGGGCTGGGCAACTCGCTGACCTTCCCGCTGTCGGTCGGCGCCACCACCGTGCTGAATGCGGAGCGGCCGACCCCCGCGGTCGTCTTCAAGCTGATGCAGCGCACTCATCCGACGATCTTTTGCGGCGTCCCGACGCTGTTCGCGGCGATGCTCAATGATCCGGCGCTGAAGACCGATACCGCCGGCAATCGCCTGCGCATCTGCACCTCGGCCGGCGAGGCGCTGCCGGAATCGGTGGGGCTGGCTTGGAAAGCGCGGTTCGGCGCCGACATTCTCGACGGCGTCGGCTCGACCGAGTTGCTGCACATCTTCCTGTCCAACGCGCCCGGCGACATCCAGTACGGCACGTCAGGCCGTCCGGTGCCGGGCTACAAGGTGCGGCTGGTCAATGAAGCGGGCGCGGACGTTGCCGACGGCGAAGTCGGCGAGCTTCTGGTCGACGCGCCGTCCGCCGGCGAGGGCTACTGGAATCAGCGCAGCAAGAGCCGCGCGACGTTCGAGGGCAACTGGACCCGCACCGGCGACAAATACATTCGCGACGCCAATGGTCGCTACACCTTCTGCGGCCGCGCCGACGACATGTTCAAGGTGTCGGGCATCTGGGTGTCGCCGTTCGAGGTCGAGAGCGCGCTGATCACTCACCCTGCTGTGCTCGAAGCTGCGGTAGTGCCGGACGCCGATTTCGACGGGCTGCTGAAGCCGCGCGCCTATGTGGTCCTGCGCGACGGCGTCGTCGCCGACGGCCTGTTCGAGCAACTCAAGGATCACGTCAAGCACAAGGTCGGGCCGTGGAAATATCCGCGTTGGATCGAGGTGGTGCCCAGCCTGCCGAAAACCGCCACCGGCAAGATCCAGCGCTTCAAGCTGCGCGAGGGCGCCTCAGGATGACGATTCGTTCCAAGCGGTTAGTCAGCGAAAGGGCGTCGTCATGACGTCCCTCTTGTCCACTGGCCATCTCACCATCGGCGACGACCAGCTCGAATATCGCATGATCGGCGCGTCGCCTGCCGACTCGCCGACGCTGGTGTTGTTGCATGAAGGGCTCGGCAGCGTCGGGCTGTGGGGCGATTTTCCGGACAGGCTCGCGGCGGCGACAGGCGCAGGCGTCTTCGTGTATTCGCGCGCCGGCTACGGCGGCTCGAGCCCGGCGAAGCTGCCGCGGCCGCTCGACTACATGCATCGCGAAGCGCTCGACGTGCTGCCGCAACTCCTCGACGCGATCGGATTTCGCAGGGGGCTCCTCGTCGGGCATTCGGACGGCGCCTCGATCGCGACGATCTATGCGGGCGGCGTGCCGGATCACCGCATCCGCGGCGTCACGCTGATCGCGCCGCATTTCATCGTCGAGGATGTTTCGGTCGAATCCATCGCCGCTATCAAGACTGCCTATGAGAGCACCGAGCTGCGCGCCAAGCTGGCGCGCTGGCACAGCGATGTCGACAACGCCTTCTACGGCTGGAACGGCGCCTGGCTCGATCCGGCGTTCCGCGCCTGGGATATCTCCGATCACCTCGCTTACATCCGCGTGCCGGTGCAGATCGTGCAGGGCGCGGACGACCAGTACGGCACGTCGAGGCAGATCGCGATCGCCGAGGCCGAGTGTTACTGCCCGGTCGAGCCGCTGATCATCCCCGGCGCCGGACACTCGCCGCATCGCGAGGCGGCCGAGGCGACGCTGCGCGCCGTCGCCGATTTCGCCGACCGCATTCTCAACGCGCACGGCGAAGCAGCGCATGGGCAGGCCGCTTGAGCCGGATCGAAAAGCTGCAACAAAATGCAGAATTATAGCCGTGAGCGCTGGACGCGTCGGAGATTGTGCATTATATTGCAGATTAACCGATAAAGGATAAGGGGTGAACATGGCCGGGGAGGATCGCGTTCTTGCCAACGGAGCGAGCCGGATCGACTTTCAAACCGATCCGTCGCGCTATCGGCACTGGACCCTCGCGGTCGACGGCGACGTCGCGACGCTCACCATGGATGTCGACGAGAATGGCGGCCTGTTCGAGGGCTATCAGCTCAAGCTGAATTCCTATGACCTCGGTGTCGACATCGAGCTTGCCGACGCGATGCAGCGGCTGCGTTTCGAGCACCCGCAGGTGAAGGTCATCCTGCTGCGCTCCGGCAAGAACCGGGTGTTCTGCGCCGGCGCCAATATCCGGATGCTGGCCGGCGCGACCCATGCCCACAAGGTCAATTTCTGCAAATTCACCAACGAGACCCGCAACGGCTTCGAGGATTCCTCCGAACATTCCGGTCAGCGCACCATCGCGGTGATCAACGGCACCGCGGCCGGCGGCGGCTACGAATTGGCGCTCGCCGCCGATCACATCATCATGGCCGACGACGGCGCCGCGGCCGTGGCACTGCCGGAAGTGCCGCTGCTGGCGGTGCTGCCCGGCACCGGCGGGCTGACGCGGGTGGTCGACAAGCGCAAGGTGCGGCGCGACCGCGCCGACTTCTTCTGCACCATCGAGGAAGGCATCAAGGGCAAGCGCGCGGTGCAGTGGCGCCTCGTCGACGAGATCGCCCCGAACAGCAAGCTCGAAGCCAGGATCGCCGAGCGCGCGCAGCAATTCGCCGCGTCGTCCTCCCGCAATGGCGGCGGCAAGGGCATCGCGCTGACGCAGCTTCCGCGCAGCTTCGACGAGGCGGGCGTGCGCTATCAATTCGTCGGCGTCGATATCGACCGAGCGGCGCGGATCGCGACGATCTCGATCGCGGGCCCGCAATCCGGTCCTCCTGCCGATATCGACGGTCTGATCGCACAAGGCGCGTCGACCTGGTCACTGCAGGCCGCGCGCGAACTCGACGACGCCATCCTGCATCTGCGGATCAACGAACTCGGCATTGCGATGCTGGTGTTCAAGTCGCACGGCGACAGCGACCTGGTGCTGGCGCACGACGCCTTCCTGGAAGCCAACACGGCGCATTGGCTGGTCAACGAGATCCGGCACTACTGGAAGCGCGTGTTGAAGCGGATCGACGTCACCTCGCGCACGCTGGTGACGCTGGTCGAGCCGGGCTCGTGCTTCGCCGGTACGCTGGCCGAACTCGTATTCGCTGCCGACCGCTCCTACATGCTGATCGGCGCCCGGCAGGGCGACAACCGCGCCGCGCCGCAGTTGACGCTGAGCGCGATGAATTTCGGTCCCTATCCGATGAGTCACGGCCTGACGCGGCTGCAGTCGCGCTTCCAGGCCGATGCCGATGAGCTTGTCCAGGCGCAGGCGAAAATCGGCGAGCCGCTGGATGCCGAGGCCGCCGACGAACTCGGCCTCGTCACCTTCGCGCTCGACGACATCGACTGGGACGATGAGGTTCGCGTCTTCCTCGAGGAACGCGCCAGCTTCTCGCCCGACAGCCTCACCGGCATGGAAGCCAATCTGCGCTTCGTCGGCCCCGAAACGATGGAATCCAAGATCTTCTCGCGCCTCACCGCATGGCAGAACTGGATATTCCAGCGCCCCAACGCCGTCGGCGAAGACGGTGCGCTGCGCCGCTACGGCACCGGTCAGAAGGCGCAATTCGACATGACGCGGGTGTGAGCCGCACCCGCACCGTCATCCTTCGAGGCGCGTAACAACGCGCACCCCGGATCAAGTCCGGGGCAAGCTCTCAGGATGACGGCGAATTCAACGACACGAGACCCAACCGGGAGCCACGCCATGAACATCATGAACGTCGACTACTCGACCAAGATTCCGAACAATGTCGATCTTGCGTCCGATCGCCAGGTGCTCAAGGCACTGGAAGGCTGGCACCCGGGCTATATCGACTGGTGGAACGACATGGGTCCCGAGGGCTTCCAGCAGTCGCTGGTGTATTTGCGCACGGCGTATTCGGTCGATCCGCGCGGCTGGGCCAAGTTCGACTACGTCAAGATGCCGGACTATCGCTGGGGCGTGCTGCTGGCGCCACAGGAGGATAACCGCACGATTCCGTTCGGCGAGCATTACGGCGAGCCGGCGTGGCAGGAAGTCCCCGGCGAGTATCGCGCGATGCTGCGCCGGCTGATCGTGATCCAGGGCGACACCGAGCCCGCTTCCGTGGAGCAGCAGCGCCATCTCGGCAAGACCGCGCCGTCGCTCTACGACATGCGCAACCTGTTCCAGGTCAATGTCGAGGAAGGCCGCCATCTCTGGGCGATGGTGTATCTGCTGCAGAAATATTTCGGCCGCGACGGCCGCGAGGAGGCCGACGATCTGTTGCGCCGCCGCTCCGGCGACGCCGATTCGCCGCGGATGCTCGGCGCCTTCAACGAAGCGACGCCGGACTGGCTGTCGTTCTTCATGTTCACTTATTTCACCGACCGCGACGGCAAGATGCAGCTGCACTCGTTGGCGCAGTCGGGCTTCGATCCCTTGTCGCGCACCTGCCGCTTCATGCTGACCGAGGAAGCGCACCACATGTTCGTCGGCGAGACCGGCATCAGCCGGATCGTCCAGCGCACCTGCGAGGCGATGCGGGACGCCGGCATTTCGGATCCGACCGACATCGCCAAGGTGCGCGCGCTCGGCGTGATTGATCTGCCGACGATCCAGAAGAAGCTCAACCTGCACTACACGCTGTCGCTCGATCTGTTCGGCTCGGAGGTTTCGACCAACGCCGCCAACGCCTTCAACGCCGGCATCAAGGGCCGCTATCACGAGACCCAGATCGAGGATGACCACCGGCTCACCAGCGCCACCTATCCGGTGCTGAAGCTGGTCGACGGCGTGATCAAGCGCGTCGACGAGCCGGCGCTGACTGCGCTCAACATGCGGCTGCGCGACGATTACAGCCAGGACTGCGTCAAGGGCCTGCTGCGCTGGAACAAGGTGATCACGACCGCCGGCTACGACTTCCAGCTGGCGCTGCCGCACGTCGCCTTCCACCGCGCGATCGGCGAGTTCAAGGGCGTCCACGCCACGCCCGAAGGGCTCCTGATCGATGGCGCGACCTGGGCCAGGCGCAAGGACGACTGGCTGCCATCGACCGACGATGGCGACTTCATCGCCAGCCTGATGCAGCCGGTCAGCGACCCCGGCGCCTACGCCCCCTGGATCGCCGCTCCCAAGGTCGGTATCGACAACAAGCCGGGCGATTTCGAGTATGTGAAGATCGAAACCTGAGCGGGCGGGCGGTTACGGAGTCACTGCCCGCGAGCCCCCACCCCAGCCCTCCCCCGCAAGCGGGAGAGGGGGCAGGCCGCGGCCGGGGCAGATGCCTTGCTCAGTCCTGATGTAGTTGAACGACCCTTCGACGCCGTCAGCGCGCTCCCTCCCCCGCTTGCGGGGGAGGGTTGGGGTGAGGGCGACGCGGGTACGTTCCTATCGATTCCGGGTTCGCGCTTCGCGCGCCCCGGAATGACGGATGCTCCCGAAACTCACGCCCAGCTATCGCCCGTGAAGCCGGGATTGGCGTAGACCACGCCGCCGTCGACCGCGATGGTGGCGCCGACGACGTAGTCGCCGGCGCGCGACGCCAGATAGATCGCGGTGCCCGCCATGTCCTCGTCGGTTCCGATCCGGCCCGAAGGCACGCGCTTCGCCACTGCGTCGGCTTCGTCGCGTGCGGCCTTGTTCATGTCGGAGGCAAACGGTCCCGGCGCGATCGCGGTCACTACGATGTGGTCCTTGATCAGCCGCACCGCCATCCGTCGCGTCAGATGGATCAGGCCGGCCTTCGAGGCGGCATACGGATAGGTCTCGAGCGGGTTGACGAAGATGCCGTCGATCGAGGCGATGTTGATCACCTTGCCGGGACGCTCGGCCGTGGCCGCGGCGCGCAGCGGTCCGGCCAGCGCCTTGGTCAGGAAGAACGGCGTCTTGACGTTGAGGTCCATCACCTTGTCCCAGCCGTTCTCCGGGAATTCGTCGAAGTCGGCGGCCCAGGCGGCGCCGGCATTGTTGACGAGAATGTCGAGCTTCGGTTCGCGCGTCTTGATCTCGCTCGCCAGCATCTCGATGCCCGCCATGGTCGAGATGTCGATCGGCAGCGCGATGCATTCGCCGGGATGTTGCGCGGTCAATTCCGCCGCGGTGGCCTCGCAGGCGGCGGCCTTGCGGGCGGTGATGTAGACCCGCGCCGCGCCGTAAGCGAGGAAACCGGACGCGATCATCTTGCCGATGCCGCGCGAACCGCCGGTCACCACTGCGACCCGCCCTTGCAGCGAAAACAGATCCTTGAACATGCAACCTCCCGTTGTTTGCTGAAATGTTTGCGGTGCCGCCAGGGGCGAGTCAAGGCGAGCCGCCGCAGCACGGGTACGGATCGCGAAGCTCAGCGGCGCGCAGACGCAACGCGCGGACGTCCTTCTCCGCACGCGCGGAAACGGCGAACGTCGTTCTTCGAAACTGATACTACGCTGATGAGGCGGCTTTCGCCCGGCGTCACGCCGCGTCGACGCGGCGGAATCCGTTCCACATTGCGGTCGCGGCGCCGGATGTCAGCACCGGCAGAATGCGGTCGTCCTGGTAGTTGCCGTTGAGCGAGACCCGCGGCAGTGCGGTGAGGTGATCGGCGACGCCGGAAAACAGCATTCCGGGCCGCGTCGTCACCGCCGTCTTGTAGCCCGCCTGCCGCGCCAGCTCGTATTCACGCGGCCCCGCGGCGGCGCGGTCGCCATACGGATAAGCGAGATGCGCGACCGCGCGCTGCAGATGCGATTCGATTCGGACGCGGCTGATCGACAATTCGTGCGCCGCCAGCGCGTCGCGCTGCTTGGCGAGAATGCAATGGGTGATGCTGTGGGCGCCGATCGTCACCAGCGGATGCCTGGCGAACGGCTGCAACTCGTTCCACGACAGGCAAAGCTCGCGGCATGCGGCGGTTTCGTCGATGCCGTAGCGGGCGCATAGCGCGCTCATCGCGCGCGGCAGATCGTCGCTCTCGGGCAGGTCGCGCAGCAGATCGTGCAGCCGGTCGAACGCATCCTGCTTGGCCTCGGGCGTGCGCGCATCGATCCTGACCGCGACGCCGCCGATCTCGGCTTCGATCGTGTCGTGTCGCGCGATCAGCCGCTCGAGGGTGATCCACCACAGCCGTCCGGTGCCCTGGGCAAAATCGCTGGCGACGAAGACGGTGAACGGGGCCTGGAATTCCTCGAACACCGGCAGCGCGAAATCGCGATTGTCGCGATAGCCGTCGTCGAGCGTGATGCAGGCGAACCGGCGTCCGAAATCCCGCGCCGTCAGCCTGCGGTGCAGTTCGTCCAAAGTAATAATGTCGATGTTCTGGGCGCGCAGATGTCGCAGCGTTGCCCGAAGGAACTCGGGCGTGACCTCGAGGTGGCGGTTCGGCCGGAACGCGCCATCCTGCGCGGGCCTCACATTGTGCAGCATGAAGATCGTCCCGATCCCGGAAAAGATCGGACGCAGGACGTGATAGGCGCCGGTAAAATACAGAGCATCGAGCCCGGCACGGATGATGTTGTGACGAAGCTGCTTCATCGGGCTGCGGGCTGGTTCATGTCGGGTTAAAGCTAGCGCCACACGTTTGAAGAAACGGTTATTGCGCACTGCCGTGTTGGTTGATTTTCCCTTTTTGCGTTTGACAGCCCTCCAACGGTTTGATTTCTCTCTGCTTCTGATCCACGGGAAGCGGAATGCGCGGACTTTTCAGATCGAGCGGCCAGTGGTGGCGCGGCGCCATCATTCTTATCGCTCTATGGGCGATCGCGGCGTGGACCACCACGCCGGCCGTGGAAGCCGATGTCGCCGAGCGGTCCGCCGCAGCGCTCAAGAGTACGGTGCTGGACAAGACCCGGCTGACGGCAGCCGGTCGCGACATTGCATTCTCTGCCGATGCGTTCTCCGAAGAGGGCCGCCGCAGCGCGGTCGCCGCGGTCGAAAGCGTCCCTGGCGTCCGGCTGGTGGTCGACCAGACCCGGCTGGTTCCGCTGGCGTCGCCATTCGTCTGGTCGGTCGAGCGTGATGTGGTTCGCGTGACGCTCGGCGGCAGTGCTCCACTGCCGGCCAGCAAGGCGAGGCTAGCCGAAGCGGCCCGCAACGAAGTCAGCGGCGTCGAGGTTGTCGATCAGATAAGCCTCGCGCGCGGCGCACCCTCTCGTTTCGACGCCACCGCACTGCTGCTGGTCGATCAGATCGGCAAGCTCAAGGAAGGCAAGATTACGCTGTCCGACACCAAGATCAGCCTGTCCGGCATGGCGCGCGATCTCGGCGGCCGCGAAGCCATCGCCGCGGCGCTGAGGAATCTGCCGGAGGGCTATTCGGTCGCCGAGAACGACATCAAGGCCCCGCCTTACGTGTTCCAGGCCAACAAGGATCCGGTTGCGTCGACGCTGACGCTGACCGGCTACGTTCCCGACAACGCCGTCCATGCCGTGTTGGCGGACACCGCCGGCCAAAAATTCTTCAGCGAGAAGGTGGTCGACAACCTCAAGGCCAGCATCGGCGCGCCGCAGGGCTTCGCAAATGCCGTCAAACCGGCGCTGGGCGCGCTGTCGCGGCTTTCGACCGGCACCCTGATCGTGTCGGATCGCGAGGTGCGTCTGTCCGGCGATGCGCTGTTCGAGGCGGCGGTCAGTCAGATCCGGTCCGAACTGAACAAGGACATGCCGCAAGGATGGACCGTCAAGGCCGACCTCTCGGTCAAGCCGGCGGCGTCGCCGGTCGACGCGACGGTCTGCCAGCAATTGTTCAACGACCTGCTCGGCAAGAGCACTGTGCGCTTCGACTCCGCCAGCGCCAGCATCGACAAGGACTCCGCCGGCCTGCTCGACCGGCTGATCGAGACCGCGATGCGTTGCCCCGGCGCCGCCATCGAGGTGGCGGGACACACCGATAGCGCCGGCGAGGCCGGCTCCAACCAGGCGCTTTCGGAACGTCGGGCGCGGGCGGTGGTCGACTATATGGTGAGGGCCGGCCTGTCGCCGGAGCGTTTCCGGGCTTTCGGCTATGGCAGCAAGATCCCGCTCGAAGGGAACGAGACCGACGCTGGCAAGGCGAAAAATCGCCGCATCGATTTCATGATCAGGTGACGGCATGATGGCGTTGGCAAACTTCTACTGGGGCTGGCTGCTGGGATCGCTGCTGCTGGGATTCGCCGCGGGCTGGATTTCGGTGGTGCAACGCGGCACAGGCCTCTCGAACAACGCCGCAATGGGGATCGGCGGGGTGGCGGCGGTGCTGGTCGGCCTGTCGCTCGCCCGGATCGTTCCCGGTCGCGCCGGTTACTGGCTCGATCTTTTCCTCGTCATGATTGCCGCCTATCTGGTGGGGTGTGCGATCGGGTCCTGGCTGCGCTACTGGGTTGTCGCGCGGCAGATGCAGGGGAGCTGAGCTCCCCGCAACGGCGTCCGGCGCGGTTCGCCTGGCGTGAAACTGCTGCGAATGGTCTCAGGTGATGAAACCTGTTGGCTCGACCCGATTTGAACCGAAGGAGCGGGATTGGCGGTATCGTACGAATTCCATCCAGCCCGGAAACAAGCTACCAAAGCTTTCTGGCCACGGTCCGGTGACGGCTGTCGTGATACCGGTCCCGATGTCCCAGGCAGTGGAGAGGGATTTGAGGTTTAGATGGTGGCCGCAATCGGCAGGGTGATCGCGCATCTGCGCGAGAAGCAAATCCTGCACAAGCTCGGTGTTGCGATCAGCATCGCGGTCATCGCGGCCGCTTGTTACGTTCTCTTCCATCTGCTGCGCGGCATCGATGTCGACAAGGTGCTCGAGGCGATCCGCCAGACCGAACCGCGGCTGATCGGGCTTGCCGCGCTGTTCGTCGCCGCCGGTTACTTTACCCTGACCTTTTACGACCTCTTCGCGTTGCGGACGATCGGCCGCAACGACGTGCCGTATCATATCGCCGCGCTTGCCGCCTTCACCAGCTATTCGATCGGTCACAATGTCGGCGCCAGCGTCTTTACCGGCGGCGCGGTCCGTTACCGGATCTATTCGGCCTGGGGCCTCGACGGCATCGACGTCGCCAAGATCTGCTTTCTCGCCGGCCTGACCTTCTGGCTCGGCAACGCGGCGGTGCTCGGGATGGGCATCGCCTATCATCCGGAAGCCGCGTCCTCGATCGACCAGCTGCCGCCCTGGCTCAACCGGGTGCTGGCGCTGGTCATCCTCGCCGGCCTGATGGTCTATGTGATCTGGATGTCGATCAAGCCGCGCAGCGTCGGCCGCGGCACCTGGACAGTCGAACTGCCGGGCGGGCCGCTGACGATGCTGCAGATCGGAATCGGCATCATCGATCTCGGCTTCTGCGCGCTGGCGATGTACGTGCTGGTGCCCGACGAGCCCAATCTCGGTTTCGTGGTCGTGGCGGTGATCTTCGTGTCGGCGACTCTGCTCGGCTTCGCCAGCCATTCCCCCGGCGGCCTCGGCGTGTTCGACGCCGCGATGCTGGTCGGGCTGTGGCAGATGGACAAGGAAGCTCTGCTGGCCGGGATGCTGCTGTTCCGCCTGCTTTATTACATCGTGCCGTTCATGCTCTCGGTGATTATTCTCGCCATCCGCGAAATCGTTCTCGGGGCGCGGTTGAAACGGATGCACCGGCTCGCCGACGCGCTCGACCCGAAGCCGATCCGACAGGATCCCACCCCAGGCTAGCCATGATCGCCCAGGCGCCCGACGAGCAAGCCCGCCACGCCGGACCGCTGGTCCCGTCGACGGACAACACCCCCGCGCCGATCGCCTCGCCATGGGCGGACCGGCTGCGTCATGCCGCGATCATTCTGCTCGCGGCGGCGATCGCGCTGGTCGCACTGGCCGCTTTCGGCGAAATCTCGGGCGCCGCTGCCGGCGCCGTGTTCGTCTGCATCGCGGCGGCGTCGCTGGTGCCGTGGCGGCTGCACAGCACCGTCAGCGCGCGTGAGGAAACCCACGGCGTCAGCCCGGTCGAGACGCCGGTGGTGCGCGCGATCGTCGCCGGGATGCCCGATCCCGCGGTGCTGCTCGATCGTGCCGGTCGGGTGCTGCATCTCAACGATGCGGCCGAGCAGATCGCGCCGGCGCTCCGCGTCCGCGAACTGGCGCAGTTCGCGCTGCGCAATCCGGAGATCGTCACCGCGTTGCGCGAGGCGATCGCCACCGCCGAGCCGCGCCGGGTCAGCTATCTCGATCACGCGCCGATCGAGCGCTGGATGGAGTTGATCATCACCCCGGTGCAGGTGCCGACCGCGTTCGATGGCACCGACCAGTGCATGTTGATGACCTTCCACGATCTCACGCCGCTGCGCCGCGTCGAGGAGATGCGCGTCGATTTCGTCGCCAATGCGAGTCACGAGTTGCGCACCCCGCTGGCGGCGTTGTCCGGCTTCATCGACACGCTGCAGGGGCCTGCGCGCGACGACGCCAAGGCCCGCGAGCGGTTCCTCGGCATCATGCAGGCGCAGGCGACGCGGATGGCGCGGCTGATCGACGATCTGCTGTCGCTGTCGCGGGTCGAGCTGAGTGTCCATGTTCGGCCCGACACGCAGATTGATCTCGCGCCGCTGATCAAGCAGGTCGCCGACGGGCTCGAGCCGCTGGCGAAGGAACGCCAGGTGGCGATCGAGATCGAGCTGCCCGAAGCGCCTGCGGTGATCGCCGGCGATCGCGAGGAATTGCTGCGGGTGTTCGAGAACCTGATCGAGAACGCGCTGAAATACGGCGCCTCCGGCGGCCGGGTCGCGGTCTCGGTCGGCTCGGTGCCGTCATCGGATGGCGGTGTGGAGTATCGCGTCGCGGTGCGCGATTTCGGTCCCGGCATTTCCCCCGAACACCTGCCGCGACTGACCGAACGGTTCTACCGGGTCGATGTCGGCGACAGCCGTTCCCAAGGCGGTACTGGATTAGGATTATCGCTGGTGAAACATATTGTTAACCGCCATCGCGGCCGGCTTTTGATCGAAAGCGTGATGAAAAACGGGGCGACTTTCACGGTCTGTTTCCCCCCGGAAAAACCCCGGGTTCGAACCGAAAACTGATTTTAATTCAATGGGTTGACGTAGTCACACGAGTGTCATCAAACCCTCATAAAAGGTCAATCGACCGCCCCTAAAGCGGGCGGGGTAAGCGCGATCGGGCGCGATGAGCGCTTCGCTTACCAACGGAGACCTTTTATGAATTTCATCAAGTCTATCGTCGCAGCCGGACTGGTTGCGGCGTCGACCTCGGCATTCGCTGCCGACATCACCGGCGCCGGCGCCACCTTTCCGTTCCCGCTGTATTCGAAATGGGCGGACGCCTACAAGAAAGAGACCGGCAACGGCCTGAACTACCAGTCGATCGGCTCGGGCGCCGGCATCAAGCAGATCATCGCCAAGACCGTGACGTTCGGCGCAAGCGACATGCCGCTGAAGCCCGAGCAGCTCGAGAAGGAAGGCATGATCCAGTGGCCCCAGGCGATGGGCGCGCTGGTTCCGGTCGTGAATCTCGAAGGCGTCCAGCCCGGCGAGCTGGTGTTCACCGGCGAAGTGCTGGGTGACATCTATCTCGGCAAGATCAAGACCTGGAACGATCCGGCGATCGTCAAGCTCAATCCGAAAGCGAAGTTGTCGGGCGACGCGATCACCGTGGTTCGCCGCTCCGACGGCTCGGGAACGACGTTCCTGTGGACCGACTATCTGACGAAGGTCAACGCCGAGTGGAAGTCGAAGGTTGGCTCCGGCACTGCGGTGGAATGGCCGGTCGGCGTCGGCGCCAAGGGCAATGAAGGCGTTGCCGGCAACGTCAGCCAAACCAAGAACTCGATCGGCTACGTCGAATACGCCTATGCCAAGCAGAACAAGCTGACCTACGCCGGCGTCGTGAACAAGGCCGGGAAGACGGTGCAGCCGACCATCGGCGCGTTCCAGGCTGCGGCCGCCAATGCCGATTGGGCCGGTTCGAAGAACTACTACGTCATCCTGACCGATCAGCCCGGCGAGGCCTCGTGGCCGATCACCGGTGCGACCTTCATCCTGATGCACAAGGATCCGTCCGACAAGGCGGCCTCTTCGGAAGCCATCAAGTTCTTCAAGTGGGCGTTCGAGAAGGGCGACAAGATGGCCGAAGAACTCGACTACATCCCGATGCCGGAGCCGGTGGTCAAGCTGATCGAGAAGACCTGGTCGGCCGACATCAAGAGCTGATCTTCGTCACCAGCAGGCGCGATCCGGCTCTGCCGGGTCGCGCGACGCTCTCGACTTATGACGTTCGTGACAGCTGAGATCCCGCCGTGCGCGGGCCGGGTTTCGGTGCGCCATTGAGCGGCGCAGCGCATCGTGCGGCTCGCATTGCGGTGCAACGCAGCATTCGGTTCAAACAGAAATCTCCAGGCTACGCGGCTCGTTTATCGTAACCTGCATCGGCACAAGGAGACAGGCGTGGCGGACATGGCGGTTGACAGTACAGGGCTTCAAGCGACGGCAGGACCTTATGATCGCGCCCGGGCCCTGAACGCTTTCAGGTTCGGCGACTCCGCATTCTACTGGACCACCCGCGCCTGTGCGATTTCGGTCCTGTTGATCCTCGGCGGCATCATCATTTCGCTGATTGTCGGCGCCTGGCCGGCGCTGCGCGAGTTCGGCCTGTCGTTCCTGACCACCGCTCGCTGGGCGCCCGCCAATGATCCGCCGGTGCTCGGCGCGCTCGGTCCGATCTACGGCACGCTGGTGACGTCGGCGATCGCAATGACGATCGCGATCCCGGTCGGCCTCGGCATCGCGATCTTTCTCACCGAGCTCTGCCCGCTGTGGCTGCGACGGCCGATCGGCCTCGCGGTCGAATTGCTGGCCGGCATTCCATCGATCATCTACGGCATGTGGGGCTTCTTCGTGCTCGGGCCGTTTCTCGCCAATCATTTCCAGCCGGTGATGATCGCCCTGTTCGACGGCGTTCCGGTGCTGGGCACGATCTTCGCCGGGCCGCCGTCCTATCTCAGCCTGTTCAACGCTTCGCTGATCCTTGCGATCATGGTGCTGCCGTTCATCACCGCGATTTCGGTCGACGTGTTCAAGACCGTGCCGCCGGTGTTGAAGGAAGCCGCCTATGGCGTCGGCTGCACCACCTGGGAAGTCGTTCGCAGCGTGGTCATTCCCTACACCCGCGTCGGCGTGATCGGCGGCGTGATGCTGGCGCTCGGCCGCGCGCTCGGCGAGACCATGGCGGTGACCTTCATCATCGGCAACTCGTTCCGGATCAGCGGCTCGATCTTTGCGCCCGGCACCACGATCTCGGCGGCGATCGCCTCTGAGTTCGCCGAGAGCGACGGCCTGCACCAGTCCGGCCTGATCATGCTCGGCCTGTTGCTGTTCATTCTGACCTTCCTGGTGCTGGCGGCGGCGCGGCTGCTGCTGATGCGGCTCGAAATGAAGGCGGGCAAGTAATCATGTCCTCGATTCAACGCAGTCCGATTTACAATCGCCGTCACCGCGTCGATCTGGTGGTGAAAGTGCTGTGCTCCGCCGCGGCGGTGTTCGGCGTCACCTGGCTGGCGCTGATCCTGTTCACGCTGTTCTACAACGGCCTCGCCGGCGTCAATTGGCAGGTGTTCACCCAGAACACGCCGCCGCCCGGCTCGACCGAAGGCGGCCTGCTCAACGCCATCGTCGGCTCGGTGATCATGACCGTGTTCGGCGTCGGCATCGGAGCGCCGCTCGGCCTGTTCGCCGGCACCTATCTCGCGGAATACGGCAAGCACGACCGGCTCACCTCGGTGATCCGTTTCATCAACGACATCCTGCTCAGTGCGCCGTCGATCATCATCGGCCTGTTCATCTACGGCGCGGTGGTGGTGACGATGGGCCGGTTCTCGGCGCTCGCAGGCTCGCTGGCGCTGGCGGTGATCGTGATCCCGGTGGTGGTCCGCACCACCGAGGACATGCTGCTATTGGTGCCGAGCTCGCTGCGCGAGGCGGCGTCCGCGCTCGGCCTGCCGCGGTCGCTGGTGATCCGCCGAATCGCCTACCGCGCCGCGCGCGCCGGCCTGATCACCGGCATCCTGCTCGCCACCGCGCGCGTCGCCGGCGAGACCGCGCCGCTGCTGTTCACCGCGCTCAGCAACCAGTTCTTCAGCCTCGACATGACCAAGACGATGGCGAACCTGCCGGTGACCATCAACAACTTCGTCCAGAGCCCCTATGCCTACTGGAAGCAGCTTGCCTGGACCGGCGCGTTGCTGATCACCTTGACTGTGCTTGCCCTGAACATTGGTGCGCGCATCATCGGCGCCGAGAGGACCACGAAATGAGCGAGATTTCGATTGCCACCAGCGTTCCGAGCGGACCGGGACCGCTGATCGGCAACCAGCCCGACGGCCCCGCAAAGGTCATCGTGCGCGATCTCAATTTCTACTACGGCCAGAATCACGCGCTGAAGCACATCAATCTCAGCCTCGCCGCCAACCGCGTCACGGCCTTCATCGGTCCGTCGGGTTGCGGCAAGTCGACCCTGCTACGTGTGTTCAACCGGATGTACGATCTCTATCCGGGCCAGCGCGCCGAGGGGCAGGTGATGCTCGACGGCAACAACATTCTCGACCCGAAGCTCGACCTCAACCTGCTGCGGGCGCGGGTCGGGATGGTGTTCCAGAAGCCCACGCCGTTCCCGATGACGATCTACGAGAACATCGCGTTCGGCATCCGGCTGTACGAGAAAATCTCCAAGTCGGAGATGGACGGCCGGGTCGAGAAGGCGCTGCGCAGCGCGGCGCTTTGGAACGAGGTCAAGGACAAGCTCAACGCGTCCGGCCTCAGCCTGTCCGGCGGCCAGCAACAGCGGCTGTGCATCGCACGCACCATCGCGGTGCGGCCGGAAGTGATCCTGTTCGACGAGCCGTGCTCGGCGCTCGACCCGATCTCGACCGCGAAGATCGAAGAGCTGATCGACGAGTTGAAGGAAGACTACACCATCGCCATCGTCACGCATAACATGCAGCAGGCGGCCCGCGTTTCGGAGTCGACCGCCTTCATGTATCTCGGCGAACTGATCGAATTCGGGCCGACCAACAAGATCTTCACCTCGCCGAACGACCGGCGCACCCAGGACTACATCACCGGCCGTTTCGGCTGACGCGCCACGCGCGAGGAGAATGGAAATGGGCTTCGAACATACCAGCAAGGCGTTCGACGGCGACCTGCAGGAACTGACCCGGATGGTCGCCGAGATGGGCGGTCTGGCGGAGCGTCAGATTGTCGACGCGGTCGATGCGCTGGTCCGTCGCGACATCGCGCTCGGCGCACGGGTCGTCGCGGCCGATTCCGAGATCGACCAGATGCAACGCTCGATCGAAGAGCGGGCGGTGCTGACGATCGCACGGCGGCAGCCGATGGCGGTCGACCTGCGCGACATCGTCGGCGCGATGCGGGTCGCCACCGATCTCGAACGAATCGGCGACCTGTCGAAGAACATCGCCAAGCGGGTCAACGCGATCGACAGCGACTTTCATCCACTGAAGCTGATCCGCGGCCTCGAACACATGACCGATCTGGTGCAGTCGCAGGTCAAGGCGGTGCTCGACGCCTACACCGCGCACGATCTGCCGGCCGCGATGGTGGTGTGGAACGGCGACGAAGAGGTCGACGCGATCTGCACCTCGCTGTTCCGCGAACTGCTGACCTACATGATGGAAGACCCGCGCAATATCTCGTTCTGCATCCACCTGATGTTCTGCGCCAAGAACATCGAGCGGATCGGCGACCACGCGACGAATATCGCCGAAACGGTGTTCTACATGGTCGAGGGCCAGCAGATCCTGGACAAGCGGCCGAAGGGCGACATGACGACGTTCGCGAACGCGACGCCGGGCAACTAACGCGGATCCCGCAAGCCTGCGGCCGCATCAATTGATTGAACACGAGGACGACACATGGGTGCGCGCATTCTGGTAGTTGAAGACGAGGAAGCGCTGACCACGCTGCTGCGTTACAATCTCGAATCCGACGGCTACGACGTCGAAACGGTCGCGCGCGGCGATGACGCCGACACGCGGATGAAAGAGCGGCTTCCTGATCTGGTGGTGCTGGACTGGATGCTGCCGGGGCTGTCGGGGATCGAGCTGTGCCGAAGGCTGCGGGCGCGGTCCGATACCAAGCAGTTGCCGATCATCATGCTGACCGCGCGCGGCGAGGAGAGCGAGCGCGTCCGCGGGCTCGCCACCGGCGCCGACGATTACATCGTCAAGCCGTTCTCGGTGCCGGAATTGCTGGCGCGGGTGAAGGGCCTGCTGCGGCGTGCGGCGCCTGAGCGGCTGGCAACCGTGCTGACTTACGGCGATCTCGAACTCGACCGCGACAAGCGCCGCGTCGCGCGCTCCGGCCGGCCGATCGATCTCGGCCCGACCGAATATCGCCTGCTCGAATTCTTCCTCGAACATCCCGGCCGGGTGTTCAGCCGCGAGCAGTTGCTCGACGGCGTCTGGGGGCGCGATATCTATATCGATGAGCGCACCGTCGACGTTCACATCGGCCGCCTGCGCAAGCTGCTCAATCCGGGCCGCGAGCAGGACCCGATCCGCACCGTCCGCGGCGCCGGCTACGCACTGGATGATCGCTTCGCCAAGGCGGAGTAGGCCCGCAGCGTTTCGTTACAATCAGCCGTCATCCTCCGCGAAAGCGGAGGACCCAGTATTGCAGAGCGTTTGTGATGAGCACGGCCGCCCTGCGATACTGGGTCGCCCGGTCTTCGCCGGGCGATGACGGGGCCTTGAGTCGCGCGCGCTGCGAACTACTTTTTGTCAGCAAATGATCCGACGATTGTCATCCTCCGCGAAGGCGGAGGGGTCGGTATTGCAGTGCGGTTGTGAGAACTAACTGGCGCCCTAGGATACTGGGTCGCCCGCTTTCGCGGGCGATGACAACCTCGAGCGGTGGCGCAGCCGTGCGCTGCGCGAGCGTCGTTTGCCGCAGCTCTGCGCTGACGGCGCTTACCGCGTCGGCTTCGGCTGCTGGCGGCGGCGATCGCCGACAGGCTGATACGCGATGCGCGAGTGATGCGCGCAATAGGGCAGGCTCGGCAGCGACTTGCCGCCGCAGAAGAAGAATTCCGGATTGCTCGGATCGCCGATCGGCCAATGGCAGGTGGCTTCATTGAGTTCCAGCAGCGACAGCCGCTGGTTCATCGGCACGACGTTGTCATAGGTGACCGGATTGGGCTCGGCCTCGACCTCGAACACATGCGCCAGTGCGGTATTGCCGCGCGCCACCGGCCGTGTCACCCGCATCATGTGCGGGGTCGGACGCGCCTTGCGCGGACGTGGCGCCGCCGAGGAGGGGCTCTTGGCCCGGCCCGACAGGCCGAGGCGGTGAACCTTGCCGATCACGGCGTTGCGCGTCACATTGCCGAGCTCCGCGGCGATTTGACTCGCCGACAGCCCGCCTTCCCATAATTTCTTCAACTGCTCGACGCGCTCGTCGGTCCAGGTCAATGCCGTCATCATGTTAATTCCTTCCTGCCGCGAGGCGCTGGTCCCAGCGGAACCGCGGCTGCGAGGTCGCCAATTTCCTTGCCGTCAGAATCCCTTAGCCCTCGCCGGGCGGCCCTTGCCGCCCGGGCGTTACGCCCCGACCGAGAACTCGAAAAGGAATACAAAACGCGCACGAGATGTCGTACCCGACAGCCAAAACGCTACAATATGGCGTGACTCACGCGCAAGAGTCCGACCTGGTGCGTCCACACCTTCTCGACAAAGTGAGTCTTCATCGACACAGCGGCGACCGCGCGGCAAGTCGGGGGGAACCCTGACCGAAGCCGCTGTTGACAGTGACTTCAGCGCACCTAGAATGACTACACGTGCCGCCTGGAAAGGCGGCACGTTTCGTTTCCGGGGTACGTTGGCCCGCGACCGCAGAGAAAGCGGCCGGCCCGGCTGCCCGTTTTCCGATCGGATCGGCCATGTCGAACGCTGCTGCTACGTCCCATCTCCTGCCGGTATTCGCGAGAGCGGATGTCGCTTTCGAGCGCGGCGAGGGCGTTTGGCTGATCGCGACCGCCGGCGAGCGTTATCTCGACTTCACCAGCGGCGTCGCGGTCAATTCGCTCGGCCATTGCCATCCGCATCTGGTCGAGGCGCTGCAGCAGCAATCGGCGAAGCTGTGGCACACGTCGAACCTGTTCAAGAGCCCGGACGGCGAGCGGCTTGCCGCGCGGCTGTGCGAGCAGAGCTTCGCCGATTATGTGTTCTTCGCCAATTCGGGCGCGGAAGCGATCGAATGCGCGCTCAAGATGACGCGGCACTATCAGTTCTCGAAGGGATCTCCGGAGCGCACCCGGATCATCACCTTCGAAGGCGCGTTCCATGGCCGCACGCTGGCCGCGCTCGCCGCCACCGGCTCGGCAAAGTACCTGGAAGGCTATGGCGACCCGCTCGATGGTTTCGACCAGCTGCCGCTCGGCGATATCGAGGCGGTGAAGAAGGCGATCGGCCCGAATACCGCCGGCATCCTGATCGAGCCGCTGCAGGGTGAGGGCGGCGTCCGCGCGCCGGAGCCGGCCTTCTTCCGGGCGCTGCGTGAGTTGTGCGACGCCAATGGCCTGCTGCTGGTGTTCGACGAAGTCCAGACCGGGATGGGCCGCACCGGCGAATTGTTCGCCTATCAGCGGCTCGGCGTCGCGCCCGACATCATGGCGCTGGCGAAAGCGCTGGGCGGCGGCTTCCCGATCGGCGCCTGCCTCGCCACCGCGGAAGCGGCCAAGGGCATGGCGCCGGGCTCGCACGGCTCGACCTTCGGCGGCAATCCGCTGGCGGTTGCCGCGGCCAATGCGGTGCTCGACGTGATGCTGAAGCCCGGCTTCTTCGATCACGCCAAACGGATGTCGCTGATCCTGAAGCAGAAGCTCGCCGGGATCGTCGATCGTTATCCGCAGGTGCTCAGCGAAGTGCGCGGCGAGGGCCTGCTGATCGGCCTCAAGGCGGTGGTGCCGTCGGGCGATCTGGTCGCTGCGCTGCGCGACCAGAAACTGCTCACCGTCGGCGCCGGCGACAACGTCGTTCGCTTGCTGCCGCCGCTGATCGTCGACGAGGCCGAGATCGAAGAGGCGGTGACGCGGCTCGAGCGCGCCTGCGGCGTGCTGTCCGGCCAGGCCGCGCAGCGGGAGGCGGTGTGATGAGCAACGCCACGACCAAAGCCATGAAAAACGCGCCCCGGCACTTCCTCGACCTTTCCGAGCTGCCGACCTCGGAGTTGCGCAACATGCTCGCCGCCGGCGTGGCGATCAAGGCGAAGCGCAAGGCCAATATCGAGCCCGACAAGCCGCTGGCCGGCAAGACGCTGGCGATGATCTTCGAAAAGCCCTCGACCCGCACCCGCGTCTCGTTCGACGTCGGGATGCGCCAGCTCGGCGGCGAGGCGATCATGTTGACCGGCGCCGAGATGCAGCTCGGCCGCGGCGAGACCATCGCCGATACCGCGCGCGTGCTGTCGCGGTTCGTCGACATCATCATGATCCGGATCCTCAATCACGACTCGCTGCTCGAGCTTGCCGCCAACGCCACCGTGCCGGTGATCAACGGCCTGACGCGCAAGTCGCATCCCTGCCAGGTGATGGCCGATGTCATGACCTTCGAGGAGCATCGCGGATCGATCAAGGGCGCGACCGTGGCCTGGACCGGCGACGACAACAATGTGCTGGCGTCGTGGGCCCACGCGGCGCAGCGCTTCGAGTTCAATCTCAAGATCGCGACCCCGCCGCAGCTCGCGCCGAACAAGGCGATGCGCGACTGGATCAAGGCCAGCGGCGCACAGGTCACGCTCGGCAACGACGCCGAGGAGGCGGTGCGCGGCGCCGATTGCGTTGTCACCGACACCTGGGTGTCGATGGGCGACAAGGACGGCGAGCACCGCCACAATCTGCTCAAGCCGTATCAGGTCAATTCCAAGCTGATGTCGCTCGCCCACAAGGACGCGATCTTCATGCACTGCCTGCCGGCGCATCGCGGCGAGGAGGTCACCGACGAGGTGATCGACGGCCCGCAATCGGTGGTGTTCGACGAAGCCGAAAACCGCCTGCACGCGCAGAAGGGCATCCTGGCCTGGTGCCTCGGCGCGGTAGCGTAGGTCTCTTTCCCTCTCTCCTTTTGGAGGAGGGTGCCTGAGCGCAGCGAAGGCGGGTGAGGGGCCGGCACAGCGCCCGCGTCCACCCCTCATCCGACGCGGACTGCGTCCGCGCCACCTTCTCCCGCAGGGGAGAAGGAAGAGGCCGCGCTGCATCGCTGCCATTCATCCCCGCGGCCCGGCCCTTCCGATCCGCCAGCCCCGCCCCCAGATAGAGCGCCATGACCTCGCAATCTCAAAATCCCAAGACATCCGATACGCCGCCGGTGCGTGCGCCGTCCGCGGTTCCGGTCGACGACACGGTGCTGCCGTTCGAGGTCGGCCCGCTCGACCTGCGCGGCCGGCTGACGCGGCTCGGCCCGGCGCTCGACGAGCTGCTGGAAAAGCACGCCTATCCGACGCCGGTCGCCAAGCTGCTCGGCGAGGCGATCGTGCTGGCGACGCTGCTCGGCTCGTCTTTGAAATTCGATGGCCGCTTCATCCTGCAGACCCAGACCGATGGCCCGGTATCGTTCCTGATCGTCGATTTCCAGGCGCCCGACCGGCTGCGCGCCTATGCACGGTTCGACGAGAGCCGGCTGACGCCCGGGCTGGATTCCGGCGCGCTGCTCGGCAACGGGCATCTGGCGATGACGATCGACCAGGGCGTGGACATGAGCCGCTATCAGGGGCTCGTCGCGCTGCAGGGCGGCGGCCTCGAGGAAGCGGCGCACGAATATTTCCTGCGCTCCGAGCAGATCCCGACCAGGGTGCGGCTCGCAGTCGGCGAGGAGTTGCGCAGCGGCGAGGGCGGCCGGCATCACTGGCGCGCCGGCGGCATGTTGTTGCAGTTTCTCCCCAAGAGTCCGGAGCGCGCGCGGCAGGCCGATCTGCATCCCGGTGACGCGCCGGAGGGCGCTTCGGTCCACGCCGTGCAGGAAGACGACGCCTGGGTCGAAGGCCAGTCGCTGATCGCGACCGTGGAGGACGTCGAACTGATCGATCCGGACCTGTCCGGCGAGCGGCTGCTGTATCGGCTGTTTCACGAACGCGGCGTAAGGGTGTTCTCGTCGCTGCCGTTGCGCGCGCAATGCTCGTGCTCGCGCGACGCGGTGGCCGGCATGTTGTCCCGCTTCGAAGCCAAGGACCGCGCCGACATGGTCAAGGACGGCAAGGTCGTGGTGACCTGCGAGTTCTGCAGCTCGGTCTACGAATTCACCCCGCAAGAGGCGGGCGTGGAGGAGGCGGGCGAGTAGTTCGTGTCTCGTAGGATGGGTGAGTACGTAGGGTGGGTTAGCGCGAAGCGCGTAACCCACCGATTCACGTCTCGCCGCCAAGATGGTGGGTTACGGCGCTCCGCGCCGAACCCACCCTACGGCGCGCTCAGCGCCGCTCCTCAATTCAACGTCCGTTTCCCTTCCGGGCTGTCGAGCGAGAACGCCGGGACGTCGATTTCGAATTTTTCGCCGCTTTCGCTTTCCATCTGGTAGCGGCCGGCCATGAAGCCGGAGGCGGTCGGGAGCGGGACCCCGCTGGTGTATTCGAACCGTTCGCCGGGCGCGAGCACCGGCTGTTCGCCGACCACGCCTTCACCGCGGACTTCCTGGGTGCGGCCGGACGCGTCGGTGATCACCCAATGCCGGGTGCGCAGCTGCACGGTCTCGTCGCCCGAATTGGTGATGACCACGGTATAGGACCAGAAAAACTGTCGGTTTTCCGCCGAGGAGCGCTCGGGGAGGTAATTCGGTTCGACAGTCACCTCGATCTGGCGAGTTACGGCGCGGTACATGAGAGTTGTTCCAGCTTGAATCGCAATCATATCGCAGAAATCCTATCTGAAACCAGCCGTTCGGAACGATTTTCAGCTTCTGAGACCATATAGAGCCGTGGTTTCAACATAGTTGGCGCATAGTCCCGCAGGCGACGCAGGGTCGCACCGACGGCGTGGGCGAACCGGCAACGTGCCGGTCGCATTCCGCCGCAACGATCGCGACCTTCGCCGCCGCAATGCGGCCCGACCGCCTGCAAGGCCCGTCCGGCTGAACCCGTTGCAAAATCTTCGCCTGTCGGTGTGCAGGCTGATATATCAGCGCCAAGGCGCGATGTTGCGCCCGCCCGGAGCCCCATGACTCCCGTAGCCTCGTCCGTCGCTGAACCGATCGCCGGAGCGCCGCCCGCGAGCATCCCGCCGCAGGTCGAGACCGTTCCGCCGCCGGCGCCCCCACCGCAGCCGGCGCTGCAAAAGCCTGCGCCGAAGCGCGAATTGCGGCTCGATCTGTTCCGCGGCCTGGCGCTGTGGCTTATCTTCATCGACCATCTGCCGGCCAATATTCTCACCTGGCTGACGATCCGCAACTACGGCTTCAGCGACGCCACCGAGATCTTCATCTTCATCTCCGGCTACACCGCCGCCTTCGTGTATGGCCGCGCGATGCGCGATCAGGGCGTGGTGGTGGCGTCGGCGCGGATCATGAAGCGGGTCTGGCAGATCTACGTCGCCCACGTCTTCCTGTTCACCATCTTCCTGGCCGAAATCTCCTACGTCGCCAACAGCTTCCAGAACCCGCTCTACACCGAGGAAATGGGGATTCTGGATTTCCTCAAGCAGCCCGACGTCACCATCGTGCAGGCGCTGCTGCTGCGGTTCCGTCCGGTCAACATGGACGTGCTGCCGCTTTACATCGTGCTGATGTTCTTCCTGCCGCCGATCCTGTGGATGATGCGGCGCTCGCCCGACGTCGCTCTGGCGCTGTCGACATTCCTGTATGCGGCGACCTGGCAGTTCGACCTGCATCTGACCGCCTATCCGAGCGGCGTCTGGGCGTTCAATCCTTACGCATGGCAATTGCTGTTCGTGTTCGGCGCCTGGTGCGCGATGGGTGGGGCGCAGCGCCTGTCACGGGTGCTGGCGTCGCCGATCACCCTATGGGTGGCGGTCGCCTATCTGCTGGCGGCGTTCTTCGTCACCCTGACCTGGCACATGCCGCAGCTGTTCCATACCCTGCCGAAATGGCTGGAACAGTGGATGTATCCGATCGACAAGCCCAATCTCGACGTGCTGCGGTTCGCGCATTTCCTGGCGCTGGCGGCGATCACCGTCCGATTCCTGCACCGTGACTGGCGCGGCCTGAACTCGATCTGGCTGCGGCCGTTGATCCTGTGCGGGCAGCATTCGCTGGAAATCTTCTGTCTGGGCATCTTCCTTGCATTTGCCGGCTACTTCGTGCTGGCCGAGATCGCCGGCGGAGCGGTCATGCATTTCTTCGTCAGCTTGACCGGGATCATCATCATGTCGGCGTCAGCATGGCTTTTTTCGTGGTACAAGAACGCAGCGGCCAAGGGCGGAAGTCAAAAAACAAGCCCGGATGCCGATCTCGCGGGGGGCGACGCATGATGGCCGGCAGGATGGCCAGCTTTGGATTTGTGCTGGGCATCGCCCTGCTGGCAGCGCTTGGAACGCCGGCTTGCGCCGCGCCCGAGACGTCGCCGCAGAATTGCGACGCGCCGGCCTATCTGCTGTCGACCGACGCCACCCTGGCCAAGGTCGCCACCGCGCTGAAGACCGACCGCAAGCTCGATATTCTGGTGATCGGTAGCCGCTCCTCCAGCATCGGCTCGGCCGAGAGCACGGCCTATCCGGCGCGGTTGCAGACGCAACTCCGCGAAAGGCTGCCCGGCGTCGCCGTCAACGTCACCGTCGAGATGCGGGCGAAGCGCACCGCCGCCGAAGTCGCGCCCGGCCTCGGCCAGCTCGTCGCCGAGCGCAAGCCTGCCTTGCTGATCTGGCAAACCGGCACTTACGACGCGATCCGCTCGGTCGATCCCGACGAATTCCGCAGCGCGCTCGGCGACGGCATCGAAGCGTCGAAGAAGGCCGGCGCCGACGTCATCCTGATGAATCTGCAATACAGCCCCCGCACCGAAACCATGATCAATCCGGCGCCCTATCTCGATAATATGCGGGTGGTGGGACAGGAGCACGATGCGCCGCTGTTCGATCGGTTTGCGCTGATGCGGCATTGGAACGAGACTGGAGAATTCGATCTGTTCAGCCCTTCGCCGGGCATCGACCTGGCGATGCGGGTGCACAATTGCATCGCGCGCGCGCTGTCGAGCTTCGTGATCGATGCGACGAAGATCAATCCATCGGAGTTGAGGACGCTGCGTTAATGAGGAGTCGAAGTTGCGCGAGGTTCGCCGCCGCGATGTTTTCGGCGGCGATATTGTTTGGCGGCACAATGCCGGGTGCGTCCGCGCAAACCGCCCAGGCTGCGCCGGATCCGGCCAGAGCCGACGCGGCGCCGGTCGACCGCGACCCGGCGCAGAAGGGCCTCGCCGGCAAGGCGATCGACAGGATGAAGGATGCCGCCAAGCAGGCCGGCGACGTTCTGACCAGGGTGCCGTGCCTGCCGCCGCGGGGCGGTAGCAAGTCGATGGGCTCGCTGCCCCATGTCGCCCGCAAACTGGTCGACGGCCTGCCGGTGGTGATCGTGGCGTTCGGTTCGTCGTCGACGCAGGGCCATGGCAGCACGTCGCCGGCCTACACCTATCCGACCCGTCTCGCCGAGCGGCTGCGCCGCCATTACCCGACTGCCGACATCACCGTGATCAACAGCGGCAAGGGCGGCGAGGACGCGCCCGAGATGATGCAGCGGCTGAAGACAACGGTGCTCGACGCCAAGCCGGATCTGGTGATCTGGCAGGTCGGCACCAACGCCATCCTGCGCAATCTCGATCCGGCCGACACCGGCCGGCTGGTCGAAGCAGGCATCGCCGCGATCCAGGCCGCGGAGGCCGATGTCGTGCTGGTCGATCCACAATACGCGCCGCGGGTCAATGAGCGCGCCGAGAGTGCCGGCAAGATGATCAAGGCGCTGGGCCGGCTCGCCGAGCTGCGCCATGTCGGCATCTTCCCGCGCTTCGAGGTGATGAAAGACTGGCACGAGCAGCAGGCGCTGCCGTTCGAGATTTTCGTCACCGCCGACGGCCTGCACATGAACGATTGGGGCTACGCCTGCTTCGCGCAGCTTCTCGGCGACGACATCATCCGCTCGGTCGGCCAGATCAAGCTCGGCGTCACCGTGCCCTCCGACGTCCACGCCTACCGGCCGATGTGAGGCCGGGACTCGTCTTTCACTTCACCACGACCCGCGCGCCGGTCGGCACGCGCTCGTAAAGATCGAGCACGTCCTGGTTCAACATCCTGATGCAGCCGGACGAGACCGCTTCGCCGATCGTCCCCGGCTCGGTGGTACCGTGGATGCGGAACATCGTGTCCTTGCCGTTGCGGTAGAGATACAGCGCACGCGGTCCGAGCGGATTGTCGACACCTCCGGACATCCCGCCGGCCAGCTTGCCGTAACGCGCCGGTTCGCGCGCGATCATCTTCGCCGTCGGGGCCCAGTTCGGCCATTCCGCCTTGCGCCCGACTTCCGCCGTGCCGGTGAAGGCCAGCCCGGCCTTGCCGACACCGACGCCGTAGCGCAGCGCCTTGCCGCGTTCGGTCACCAGATAGAGAAAGCGGTTGCGCGGTTCGACCACGACGGTGCCGGGCGGCTCGCTGCCCGTGTAGTCGACGACCTGCCGCACATAAGCGGGATTGAGATCGCCCGGATCGACGCCGTCGATCGGAAACTTCTCGGTGTCGATCGCGGCATAGCGCGCCGCCACCGCCGGGCTGACCAGCGACGGCGAGACGCCGAGCGGCGACTGGGAATTCGTGACACAGCCGCCGAGCGCGAGTGCGGCGGCGAGGATGAGCAGGGTGGGAAATTTCATCGGAACAATCGAGTTCGCTGACTTGGCTTTCTGACGGCCGCGCGTCTGCGCCACCTCACTGTGCTGAGCGCGGCCCGAGGCAGCCCCATGCTGATAGCATCGCCGAGCGCCTGCGCGACGCTTCGCAACTGCGGCATGTCGACGCCTGCGGGTTCCATCGCGTGCTGAAGTTCCGGCAACGACGCGAGCCGGCCGATCGTGTGGCGAATCCAGCAATGACGTCACCACGCGTCATGTCCGCGCTCGTCGCGGGCATCCACGTCTCAGGCAGATGATGCGGGGAAGACGTCGATGGCCGGGAACAAGCCCGGCCATGACGGACGTGATAGCGGAACTACACGGCTTCACAGGCCGACCACGCGGCGTGGTCGGCCGTCGGACGCTTGAACTCACACGTGATCGAGCGCGGCGATCAAATCCTCGATCAGATCGTCCTTGTGCTCGAGCCCGGCCGAATAGCGGATGAAGCCCTCGCTGATGCCGAGTTCGGCGCGGGCTTCCGGCTTCAGCCGCTGATGCGTGGTGGTCGCCGGGTGGGTGACCAGGCTCTTGGCGTCGCCGAGATTGTTGCTGATCTTCACCAGCTTCAGCGCGTTGAGGAAGCGGAACGCCTCGGCCTTGCCGCCCTTGACCTCGAAGCCCACCAGCGTCGAGCCGGCGCCCATCTGCTTCTTGACGGTCGCCGCCTGCGGATGATCGGCGCGGCCGGGATAGATCAGCCGCGCGACCTTGGGATGAATCGCCAGCGCGTCGGCGATCGCGGCCGCGGTCTCGGTCTGCTGCCGGACGCGGACCGACAGCGTCTCCAGGCCCTTCAGCAGCACCCAGGCGTTGAACGGCGACAGCGACGGACCGGTCTGGCGCAGATACATCTGGATATGCTCCTCGATGAACGCCTGCGACGCCAGCACCACGCCGCCGAGACAGCGGCCCTGGCCGTCGATGTGCTTGGTCGCGGAATACACCACGACGTCGGCGCCGAGTTCGAGCGGGCTCTGCCAGATCGGCGTCGCGAACACGTTGTCGACGACGAGGCGCGCGCCGCCGGCATGGGCGATCTGCGCAATCGCGCCGATGTCGAGCACGTCGAGCGTCGGATTGGTCGGGCTTTCCAGAAAGAACGTCTTGGTGTTCGGCCGAACCGCGCGCTGCCATTGGTCGAGATCGAGGCCGTCGACCAGCGTCGATTCGATGCCGTAGCGCGGCAGCAGGTCCTCGACCACGTAGCGGCATGATCCGAACATCGCCTTGGAGGCGACGACGTGATCGCCGGCGCGCAGCGGCGCCAGCATCGCGGCGGTCACCGCGGCCATGCCGGTGGCGGTGGCGCGCGCCGCCTCGGCGCCTTCGAACTCCGCCATGCGTTGCTCGAAGCTGAACACCGTCGGGTTGGAAAAGCGCGAATATTGGAAGCCGGGATCGTCGCCGGTGAAGCGCGCTTCGCATTGCTCGGCGCTGTCGTAGACGAAGCCCTGGGTCAGAAACAGCGCCTCGGAGGTCTCGCCATATTGCGAGCGCAGGCTGCCGGAATGCACCAGGCGGGTCTCGCGGCGATAGTGAGCGGTGTCGGGGATGGCGATGGAGGGCTTCGGATCGGGCGATTTGGTCTCGGACATGTGGTCTCCCTCGTGACCACACCGGGCGGTGCGGGCACAAAAAAACCGGCCTGGGGATCAACCCTCGAGCCGGGATCACACTGTCCCCGGCCTGTTTAGCGACTTGTTTAACGTGGCTGCAAGCCGGCCGGCTCAAATCACCACGGGATAAGTCCGGCTCATAATCCTCGGTGCACTTCACGTCAAGCCAGCCATCGGATAACCGATGAAATCGTGTATTTTTTCCGCGTCTGGCGGCCCTGCGGCCGCTGTGAGGATCGCCGCCGTGCCGTTTGCGTTGCCGCCCGATGCCGATGGAATTCTGCCCGACCGCATGATTGCGGCGATGGCCGAGGCCGGGCTGATCCTGCCGGAATACCCGTTCGTCGAAAGCCAGATCCAGCCGGCCAGCCTGGATTTGCGGCTCGGCGCGGTCGCCTACCGGGTGCGCGCGAGCTTCCTGCCGGGGCCGGACTGCACCGTCGCCGAGCGAATCGACGAGCTGAAGCTGCACGAGATCGATCTGTCCGACGGCGCGGTGCTGGAGACCAACTGCGTCTACATCGTGCCGCTGCTGGAAAGCCTGGCGCTGCCGCGCAGCATCGTCGCCGCCGCCAATCCGAAAAGCTCGACCGGGCGACTTGATGTCTTCACCCGCGTGATCGCCGACGGCACCCGCCGCTTCGACATGATCGGCGCCGGCTATCACGGCCCGCTTTATGCGGAGATCAGCCCGAAGACCTTCCCGGTGCTGCTGCGCGAGGGCTCGCGGCTGTCGCAGGTCCGCTTCCGCACCGGCCATGCCACGCTCGACGCCGACGAGTTGGATGCGCTGCACGACCTCGAACGGCTGGTCGATGCCGACGACGCCGATCTCAATGGCGGCGTCGCGCTCAGCGTCGATCTGTCGGGCGAAAACTCGAACGGCTTTGTCGGCTACCGCGCCAAGCGTCACACCGGCGTGGTCGATGTCGACCGCCGCGGCGGCTATGCGGTCGGCGAGTTCTGGGAGCCGATTGCGGCGCGCCCGGACGGCACGCTGATCCTCGACCCCGGCGAGTTCTACATCCTCGCCTCGAAGGAAGCCGTCCAGGTGCCGCCGGACTACGCCGCCGAGATGGTGCCGTTCGACCCGCTGGTCGGCGAATTCCGCGTGCACTATGCGGGCTTCTTCGATCCCGGCTTCGGCTATGAGGGCGCCGGCGGGCTCGGCTCGCGCGCGGTGCTGGAAGTGCGCTCGCGCGAGGTGCCGTTCATTCTCGAACACGGCCAGATCGTCGGCCGCCTGATCTACGAAAAAATGCTGTCCCGCCCCGCCTCGCTCTACGGCCAGCGCATCGGCTCGAACTATCAGGGCCAGAGCCTGAAGCTGAGCAAGCATTTCAAGGCGTAGAGCATGATCCCGAAAAGTGGACACCGGTTTTCGGAGAAGATCATGCTCAAACTAGAACCTGGAGCAGGATGACGATTCGAAGATAAGTCATCCTGCTCCAGCCGCCGCCTCCGGATCGAGGCGGCGCGCGCCGATCGTCATACCTTTTGCTGCGCGATTACTACCGCAGCGGCACCGCCCGCTTCAGCACGCTGACCATTTCCGGGCTGAGCTGCTTCAGCAGCTCGACATTGCTCGACGCGTGATACGGGACCGGCTTTGCGGCCGTGCTCAGGTCGACGAACTGGATCGAGGGGTCGGTCGCCTTGGGATCGTCGCTTTGCGGCCTCGTCGGGTCCATGCTCGGGACCTGCAGCGTGCCGCGGCCGCCGGCCGTCGCGTAGTTCCGGCTGTTGAAGGTGATGTCGTTCTGAATGATCTGCTGGGTCGCGATGGCGTATTTGCGCGACTGCGCCGCCGGCGTTCCCTCGGCAGCAGCGACGTCGACGTTCACGGCCTCGATCGACACCGTGTAGTCGGCGTTGAGCGTGATCTCGAAGGTTCGGAACTGCTGCGGGAAGTCGCGCAGCGAACAGGTCTCGACCTGCCAGAACCCTTGCTCCGGCCGGTTCGGATCGGCGGAGGGAAACGCCTTGACGACGTTCATGTGGCGATGTCCGGCGATCCACATCAACAGATTCGGCGTCGCCTGCAGCGTCTGCACCAGGCCGGCGAGGTCGACGGCGTTGGCGAAGCCGGGCGCCGCGTTGGCGTCGCCCATCCACCATTCCATCTCGGAGCCGATCGGCGAGACGCCGATCGGAATGTGGTTGGCGATGATCATCAGCTGATTGTCGGCCTGTCCGCGTGCCAGTTCGGCCTTGAGCCATTCCCAGCGCCGCGCGTCGAGAAAGCCGTGGCCGTGAATGTCGCGCGAACCGTCCTGTTCGGACTGGGTGACGTCGAGCACGATCACCTTCAGCGGCAGGTCGGCTTTCGGCAGGAAACTGTAGCAGGCAAAGCCGTCGACGGCGCTGGCGCGGTCGACCAGATCAAAGCCGTGACCCTTCGGGCTGGTCGTGGTGTCGCGGAATTCGGCGAGCCATTCGGCGCGGAGCAAAGGACGGCGCAAGGGATCTGCGTCGATCTGCGGCGGCTGGCCGTTGAACGCCGGGTCGTCGGCGCGGCCCGCATGAATGATCGCCCCATAAGGGCTCGCGCCATCGATGACGCCCGGATAGAACGCCGGCTCGGCCTTCAGCTTGCGATAGTCGAACAGCGCCGGGAAGCCGGCGAGGTTCGGTCTCAGCAGATCGCCGACCGCCCAGACCTTGTCGGCGGTGTAGGTCTGCCGCAGGCCCATCGACGGATCGGCGTCGACCGGAAACGATCCGATCATGAAATGATCGTGGTTGCCGAGAACCTGATACCAGGGAAGATCCTTGGCGAAGCCGGCGGCCTGGAATGGCATCTGAAAGTCGATGCTGTCCTTGCCGCGATGCTTGCCGGAGCTCGGCGTGATCGGCTTGCCGTCGAGCACGTCGATGTACCAGCGCAGCTCGTTGTACGAGGTGCTGTTGCAGGCGTCGCCCAGCGCGATGCCGAAATCGAACGGGTCGCGTTGGTGCAGATCGTTGACCGTCTGCACGGCCGCATCCAGCACCTGCGTCGAATACAGCATCACCGGCGAATAGATCGAGGTGTTGCTCGCGGCGGCGGGCTCGGTCTGCTGGAACGCGATCAGCTGGTTCGGCGCTTCCTTGTCGGTGATGTGGACATCGGAGAACGAGAAGAATTTGAGCAGCCGGGTCCTGGCCGCGTTCGCCGGCTTCTGATAGCCGGCGGACATCAGGTCGGTCCGCTGCACCACCGGCAGGCCGGAACCGAACGACCATTCGCCGTAGCCGAGATCCTTGTAGCGCGCGACCTGGTTCAGCTCCGTCTTCTTCAGGCCGGGCGTCCGCGTCGCCGGAAAGGCGATCATCCGCTCTTTCGTGGTCACCGCCGGCGTCTCGATCGGGTAACGCCGCGGCTCGCTTGCCCATGCGGGCCCGCCGAACGGCACGCCGAGGGACACGGCGCCGATGAACGCCGTCGAGGATTGAAGAAACGAGCGCCGGGTTGCAAGCACGCCGCCTGACGGGCCAACTGACAGATCGCGATGATTCATGGGGCAGAGCCTCTATGCGCGGCCGTGCGGCGCGGCGCGATAATGGCGCCGGGTCGTGTCCTGCCATCCAGCGTTCGATCGCACGGATGCCAACGGCCGTTCGAAGAGGGTGTTGTATCAGCGACAGGTTAAGGCGCTGCGAAAACAAACGATCAGGAGATCATCGTTCGTCGGGGTCTTTCGATCGGCAAGTATCAGGTCGTTGGTGCTTCTGGGAGTTAGTCGCGAAGGCGATAGCGCGCGCGGCTGTCGATCGCGTCCTTCGTTATCGCGCCGCCTGCTCCCGCCCTGTCGGCGTGACGCGCCAGATCGAATTGCCGACGTCGTCGGCGACCAGCAGCGCGCCGCGTTTGTCGAGGGCGACGCCGACCGGGCGGCCGAGGGCCTCACCCTTGTCGTTGAGGAATCCGGAGAGGATATCGCGCGGCGGGCCGGACGGCTTGCCTCCGGCGAACGGCACGTAGATCACCTTATAGCCGGAATGCGGCTTTCGATTCCAGGAGCCGTGCTGGCCGATGAAAGCGCCGCCTTTCATCTCGGCGGGGAACAGATCGCCGGTGTTGAAGGCGAGGCCGAGCGAGGCGGTGTGGCTGCCGAGCGCGTAGTCCGGCTTGATCGCCTTCGCGACCAGATCCGGTCGCGGCGGCTTGATGCGCGCGTCGACCGTCTGGCCGTAATAGCTGTAGGGCCAGCCGTAGAAGCCGCCGTCCTGCACCGAGGTCATATAGTCCGGCACGAGGTCGCTGCCGATTTCGTCGCGCTCGTTGACGACGACCCAAAGCGCGCCGGTCTGCGGCTCCCATGCCGGGCCGTTCGGGTTGCGCAGGCCGGAGGCGAACAGCCGCGTTGCGCCGCTCTGCCGGTCAATTTCGAGCACCGCCGCGCGGTTGACCTCGTTGTTCATGCCGTGTTCGCCGACATTGCTGTTCGAGCCGGAGGTCGCATACAGCTTTGCTCCGTCCGGACTGGCGATCAGATCCTTGGTCCAGTGATGATTGATCGGGCCGGCCGGCAGATCGGCGAGCTTGGCGCCGCTGGCGGCGATCCGGGTGTCGCCGGGGGTGTAGGGAAAGCGCACGATTCCGTCGGTGTTGGCGACGTAGAAATCATTGCCGACCAGCGCCATGCCGAACGGCGAATTCAGGCCTTCGAGAAACGTGGTGCGGACCTCGGCCACGCCGTCGCCGTCGGCGTCGCGCAACAGGGTGATGCGGTTGGCGCTCGGAGTCCGCGCGCCGGCGCGGCCCATCACGAATTCTGTCGCGATCCGCCTGAAGCCCTTGTTCTGATCGGGCTGCTCCGGCGCATTGGTCTCGGTCACCAGCACGTCGCCATTCGGCAGCACGTGGAGGGTGCGGGGATGATCGAGCTTGGTGGCGAAGGCGGTCACCGTCATGCCGTCGGCGGGCGTCGGCTTCTCGCCCTCCGCGAAGCCGACCGCCTTGGCGATATTGACCGTCGGCACCAGCGACTTGTTCGGCTCGGCGAGTTTTGGAGTCGCGCCGAAATCCTCGCCCTGCGTCAGATTGGCCTGATCGCCGCAGGCCGCCAGCGGCAGCGCGACGGCAAGGCACGCGGCGAGGCGGCTGGTGTTGAAAGTTCGGCGCATCGAGGGCGTCTCCGCTTGCAGGAATCCATGGATGCCAATGACAGAAGCGGGGTTGTGTTCGGCACGGTGCCATGAAATTCATGTGAACCGGCCCGTCGTAATGTCGCAGCGACGAAAAACACAACAATAGCCAGGGAGCTCGGGACGCGATGTCCGAACGCGAAACGCAATGGCGCCGCTGGCGCAGCGTCGCCGATCTTTATCACGCCTGCTTCACCGGATTGATCCTGACGCTGGTGAGCCGGCGCGGCACGGCGGACGCCGCCGAATTCGTGTTCCGGGTTTTCCGTCGCCAGCAGCAGCAGCGCTTCGTCGCAGGGCTCGACAAGCTCGGACTGCGCCATCTGCCGCCAGCGGTCGCCGCCGCGCAATATCACTATCTGTCGAACTGGATCGGCGGCGTGCATGTCGAGTACATCTACGAGAACGACCGCAAGGCCTGGATTCGCTATCCGCCGCCGCGCTGGATCTGGCGCGGCACCGCGATCTGCGGCGTGCCGGGCGAGGTATCGCGGGCGATGCTGCGCGGCTGGCACGCCAATAACGGCGTGGCGCTCGGCCGTCTCGGCCTCGGCTTCGTCTGCACCAAGCAGAGCGTCGACGGTCAGGACGGCCTCGAAGGCTATTACCACGAAGCCGACCATCCGCTCGATCCCGATCAGCGGCTGGTGTTCGCGCGTCATCTCGAAGCGCCGGTGTTCGATCCGGCCAAGGCTCCGGCGCTGCCGGTCGAGAGCTGGCCGCGGCCGCGGCTGGAGAAGGCCTATCGCAACTACGCGATGGAATATGTCCGCACCGCCGCCCCGGTCGCGGTGCAATTGTTCGGGCCGATCGACGCCGCTTATCTGCTGCACCTGACCGGCAAGCTGATCGGGATGCAGTATTACGACGAACTCGCGCCGGGTCTCGGCGAGACCGGGCGGGACGTCGCCGGCTTTGCGCGGTTGCTGCAGGCGTTGCTCACGGCGCAGGACGACAGCGCCGAGCTGTGCGACACCGGCGACGGCTTCGAGGTCCGGCAGGGCCGCTGGACGCTGATGGACGGGGTCGACGATGCCCATCCGGCCTGCCTGCGGGTGCTGGAAGGGCTGGTCGACGGCCTTGCCGCCGGCTGCGGCCGGCGGATCCATGTCGGGCTGTCGAGCGCGGCCGGCGCGCCGCCGCTGGTGTGGTCGGTGCGCTGAGACGGCGGCTGCAGCCCGGCGCGCCGCCCTGACCTGCCGGGCAATCACCCATGCGTTGCGCGGGCATCGCTTTGCAGCGGATCGGTGATAGGAACGGATCAGGCGCGGCAATCAGATCGGGCCAGGGGGAAACCGATGTCCGACATTGCCGTCGCCGAACTGCCGCCCGTCGAGGACGAGCCGCGGCGTCGGCCGGCAGCCGAGCCGCCGCCGCCGCCCAAGAATCCGCTGCTCGACGACGGCATCCTGTCGACGCTGCTGCGGCTGTCCTGGCCCAACATGGTCGCGCTGACCGCCGGCACCTGCGTGGCGGTGGCCGAGACCTCCTATATCGGCCGGCTCGGCACCGAATCGCTGGCCGCGATGGCGCTGGTGTTCCCGTTCGTGATTCTGACGATGACGATGTCCGGCGGCGCAATGGGCGGCGGCGTCGCCTCGGCGATCGCCCGCGCGCTCGGCTCCGGCGACAGCGACCGCGCCGCCACTCTGGCGATGCACGCGCTGCTGATCGGGCTGTGCTTCGGCTTCGCTTTCATGCTCGGGATGCTGATCTTCGGCGCCCGCGCGCTGGAGCTGCTCGGCGGCCGCGGCAATGTGCTGGCGCAGGCGATCGGCTACGTCCACATCTTCTTTGCCGGCGCAATGGTGCCGTGGCTGATGAACACCTTCGCGGCGATCCTGCGCGGCACCGGCAATATGAAGCTGCCGTCGCTGATGATCCTGAATGCTTCGGTGTTGCAGATCGTGCTCGGCGGCGTGCTCGGCCTCGGCCTCGGCCCGATCCCGAGCTTCGGGATGCAGGGCGTCGCCGCCGGCACGCTGATCGCGTTCTCGATCGGCACCGCGGTGATGGCCTGGTACATCTTCTCCGGACGCGCCCGGGTGACGCCGAAATTCAAGGGGCTGCGGATCCAGCGCGGGATGTTCTTCGACATTCTCAAGGTCGGCGCGGTGGCTTGCTTCTCGCCGCTGCAGTCGGTGCTGACGATCACCATCTTCACCCACATGCTGGCGCATTTCGGCACTGAGGTTCTCGCCGGCTACGGCATCGGCGCGCGGCTCGAATTCATGCTGACCTCGATCGCTTTCGCGATCGGCATCGCGTCGGTGCCGATGATCGGCATGGCGATCGGCGCCCGGCAGGTGAAGCGCGCGCGGCAGATCGCCTGGACCGCCGGGCTGGTGTCGTTCGCCTCGGTCGGCGTGGTCGGCTGCGTGATCGCGTTCTTCCCGGATCTGTGGGTCGATCTGTTCACCAAGGACCCCGCCGTGCGGCTCGCCAGCGAACGCTATCTGCAGGCCGCAGCGCCGATGTACGCCTTCATCGGGCTGTCGATCTCGATGTACTTCTCGTCGCAGGGCGCCGCCAAGGTGCTCGGCCCGGTGCTGGCGCAGACCGGGCGGCTGATCTTCATCGGCATCGGCGGCTGGCTGCTGACGGTGAACCACGGCACGGCCGGAAACTTTTTCACGCTCGCCGCCGCCTCGATGGTGCTGCTCGGCGTCACCTCGGCGCTCAGCGTGCTGCTGACGCGCTGGGAGCCCAAGGTCGTGCCGGTGGTCGATCCGCGGTCATCGTTGTCGTGAGTCGGCCTGGCGCGGTCCGGCGGTGAGCAGCACGTCGAACAGCGAAGGGCCGCGCGTCGTCAGCGCGCCTTCGAGCGACAACAGCCGCCGCCGGGTGATGCCGCCGCCATTGGCGCAGACGCCGGTGGTGTCGCCGGCGACCTGCAGCACGCGGTGGCACGGCACGATCATGGCGAACGGGTTGCTGCGGATCGCGTGGCCGACCGCATGCAGCGCGCCGGACGAGCCGGCCCGTTTGGCGATCTCCGCATAGGTCGCGGTTTCGCCGCGCGGGATCGCCCGCACGATGTCGTAGACGCGGCAGTCGAAGGCCGGGATGCCGCCGAGGTCGAGCACGACGTCCGAGAAATCCCACGGCGCGCCGCGCAGCGCTGTGGCGATGCCTTCGATCGCGCCTTCGACGCCGATCGTCGGCCGGCTTTCGCGGGCGTCGGGACATTGCCGCAAAAGCCTGCGGCGGGTGTCGATCTCGCGGCTTTCGGCGAGTTGGACGGCGAGAATCCCGTCGAGGCCCCAGACGATGCCGCATCGGCCCGCCATCGTGTCGAAGATCGTATAAAATGCCCCCGCCATGGGTTCGACTATACCAACGCTTCGGAACCGCGCATCTGGAATCTTAAAACTTTGTTAAGGCTGTCCCGCCCGTTCCATTCCGCGGCGCAGCAAATGGCCCCGCGCCCTGGTTCGAACGGGTGCGCCAGAGCGCCCCAGGCCAAGGCTCCCGACCAAGGCTCCCGACCAAGACAGGCGACCAACACTCTTGGCGGAACGCGCGGTCTCGGCTAGACCAAGGCAACCGGTCGCCTGCGTTGCGACCCGGCCCGCGGGCGTAGTTCAATGGTAGAACGGCAGCTTCCCAAGCTGCATACGAGGGTTCGATTCCCTTCGCCCGCTCCAGCCGATTTCCCCCAATAAGGCACTTCCCGCACGATCCGCGTTGCGGATACGCGCGCCTGGGGTGCGATGAGCGTTCCAGTCAATACGATCGCTCAGGAACACCGCGGTGATGAATGGGAATATGTCGGCGAGCGAGAACGCGTCGCGCGCCACATAGGTGATCGGGCGGGGGCGCTGTGGCGCCGCTTTCATAGCGATTATTTGTCCATCGGATGCGGGCGGCGGATCGATACAGGCATGACGCTGATGTCGAGGCAAGGCGCCACCGGGGACCGCTCCGGAGGGGGCTAAGACTCGTCGAGTTCAGCCAGCGCTTCCGCGATGGCTTCCTCGATCATTGTGATCTCCTCGTCGGTCAACTCGGGAAACTGCTCGCGTTTCTTCTTCGAAAGCTTTCCGGCGTTCTGCATGCAGGCGCGGACGAACACCGACGCGCGCCTGTTCGGCATGTCGATCTGGTTCGTCACCGCGGTGTAGGCGCGGTCGAACTTCTCGACGAACTCGACTTCCTCCTTGAGGTCGATGGCGATCGTCTCCGCAAGCTTGTCGTAGAGATATTCGACGAAGCGGGTCGCGTCGAAGTATCGGTAGAGGTGCGCTGTCTCGTTCAGGACCTCGACTTCGTTATTCGGCGTCATCCTGTACTTGACGTGTGTGAGAAGCGGATCGGAGTAGCTTGCGAGAGCGGTGTCGTACTCCTTGATGTCGCGCAGGATCGCCGCCGAGACCGGAAAGATGATTCCTTTGGGCGTGTAGTTCTGGGACAACAGTACGTGATGGATCAGGAAACGGTGGATGCGGCCGTTTCCGTCCTCGAACGGATGGATGAAGACGAACGTGAAGGCGATCAGCGCCGCCGCGGTGACGGGCTCGGCGTCCTGCTTGAGGCGCGCGGTCATCTTCCTCCAGTCCGACATCAGAGGCTTCACGTCCTTCGGTTTCGGGCAGACGAAATGCACCTTCTCCCGATGCGAGCCGAGAGTTTCGCCCACGAAGTTCTGGAAATCGCGGACGTCCGAGGCGGCGTATCTCGGGTCGACGATCTCGTTCTGAAGCGCGATGAGACCCTTCTCGTCGGTCGGGTCGAACTTCTCGCCCTGCTCGAGCGCGGCGATGAAGCGCCGTTCCTTCTCCGGCGTCGGCCTTTCGTGTTCGATCTCGAAGGATGATTTCGTTTCCTTCGTGTACAGGTACTGCACGGCCCGCATCAGCGTCTCGGCGGGCACATTCTCCGTGTACGCCTTCGCGACTTCGTCGAGCTTCTCCGCGATGTGCTGCTGGATCTTCGCGGTCCGCCGGACGGTGAGGAAGAAGCCGGGCACTCCGAGGAGATTGTCCGTCACCTTGTGCCTGCGGGATCGCGCGCCGTTCCCGACGATGTGCCGTTCGGGATCCAGGGCGTCGACGTAAGTCACCGCACCGGCGTCTTCGATGTCGAGCGTGTCGCCGGTCAGCGTCTCATAGAGAAACCATGCCCGTCGCGAGACGGCCCCGGTCGGTTCGGACTTGATCCAGGTCTCGAGGCCCTGCTTCGGCATCGCCTTGAGGGCGGCGGTCAGGACGCCCATGTCCAGCGGTTCGTGACGTAGCGCGAACCTGAGATGTCCGACCGCGTTGTCTTCCGGGACGTACCGGGGAGGAAACTGTTCGATCAGTGCGTCCTGTCCCTCGATGGTCCGACGATTGCCGCGGACCGCCGTCGAGCGCACGTGGGGCTTCGGCACGTCGAGCTCCAGCATCTCATGGAGGCGGAGTTGGCCTAGGCTCTGGTTCTGCAAGTGGAACTCCTGGTTCAAAACCGGCGGCCCGGGCGGAAAATCGTTCAAGGAAGGTCTCGGCCGGCCAAAAATGCCCTCGACGCGGAAAAACGTTCAGTCTCACGGCGAAACGTTCAAAATATGTGCCGTTCGCGGGAAAACGTTCAAAGTCCCATATTTGAACCCTCCGGCGTGCATCCGCTGCGGCCCGCAGCACCCACCGGCACCTGCTGGAAGCGCCGGCGCTCGCTCCACTGCCGCGAGACGATCAGCCTGACCGTGAGATCTGGACGACTTCGCTGCGTGGGTTGCGGGTCTTGCCGCCCGCGCTGCGCGCGCACCGGGACGACCGCGCGTGCTCCGGGGCCGTTCGAGCGATCTTGTCCTTCACAGGCTGCTGTTACTTCCGCGATCGGATCGTCCCGGCTGCGGGTGCGCATTCCTGGGCGGACGTCGCTTGCGGCAAATCGTCATGGGTTGATCGGCGTCAACGCTGAGGTCTGTGCGCGGCGCGATGCTTCAGCCACTGCATCATCATGCAGGGGGATATGACCATGATGAGCTTTGACATCCTGCTGCTCGCCGCCGCCGCGCTGTCCACCGTTTTGATTCTGTTCGGGGTCGTGCTCGTGGGGGACTACGAGAGCCAGCACCCGCACGCCAAGGCCGGCGTGCCGCAGCAGCCGAGCCATCCGGTCTGATCGCTGCGCATCCGGCTTCGCCAGGCTTGGTGAGACCCAGCTTGGTCGGCATTGAGCGGGCGTGAGTGAGATCTGGCGTCGACGATGCCGGCGTGAACTACTTGCGGGCGGCCTCGTTGAGGTCGCGCTTGATGGTTTCCAGCAGCGAAGCCAGCACATCGGTGCGCTGGGTCTGATGCGCCGCCGGGGCGCCGGGTCCGGTCATGCCACGCGGCACAGCGGCCGGGTTGACCGCCAGCGGTTGCTTGGGCTGCGCCATCATCAACGGCGGGGCAGCGGGCGGAGCCGGGAACTGCGCCGCTCGGGCGACGGGCTGAGCTTCCCTCATGACGATCGGCTTCGGCGGCGCGGGTGAGTCCGCGGCGGGCTGGGGTCTGATTCCAGCGTTCGCCTGCATCGCCATCGCAGCAAGATCGATCGTCGACGCCGCAGGTGGCGCGGGGGGCGTGAGCGCAGCTGGCCGCAACGGCGCGACCGACGACGGGCGTGGAGCCTGTGCTGTTGTGGTCGGCGGCGTCGTCGCCGGTTGTGTCGTCGTCGGCGCCGGAAGGGCCGCGCGCGGGCGGCGCGGCAATTCTGGCGGAAAGTCCCGGTGGAGCGGCGCGCACGGTTGAATTGACGAAACTGATTGATTTGAGGTCGTCACGTTCGACGGTGTCACGAACGAGCCGTACAGCACGTCTTCCTGCCGCCCCATCAGCCACAGCGCCGTCCAGTACACGGCGGCGAGAGCAATCACGGCGAGGATGCTGAGTTCAAGCATCGGCGCCTTTCGGTGCGAAGACGGTCGACCGAGGCGCCGACCGAATCCGTCGATCGGCTGTTAGCAGCCGGCGCGCCCGATCAAGTCTGTTAGCAAGAATAACTCGCATATTCAGCCCTCGGAACCGATTGATTCCGCAAGCTGGAACACTGCGCAAGCGGATTCTCGGCCAAAGACGCTGTTGGCTCAAACAAAAGCGCCGGGCCAAGGCCCGGCGCTGATGATCAGTTCACTATCCTGGCAGGCCGGTTCAGCGGCGGAGCAGCACCGGCAGGCCGAGCATCGACGAGAACGGCGTCGGATCGTTGATCAGCTTGGCCGAGCCGTTCTGATTGGCCGCGAGCTGCGAGAACGGCTTCTGGCTGGAAGTGAGCGACGACCAGGGCTTCTGGCTCGAGGCCAGTGACGACATCGGCGCTTGCGAACGCGACAGCAGCGGACCGAACATCGACGACAGGAAGAAGTTCGGGCTGGTCAGCTCCGGGAAGATCCCGCCAAACGTGGTGCGGGAATCGGTCAGCCGCGGCGCGCCGGTCAGGTTACCCGACGAGCTGAGCGAAGGCCCGCGGGTCTCCACCGACCTGCTCGGACCATGGCGATTGAGAATCGCTTCCGCCTGGCCGCCTTTGCCGAAAGGCGGGTCGACGCTTACCAAATTACCGTCCTTGCCGTTGGCGACGAGTTCGGCGTTGTCGAACGAGGCTGCCTTGAGTTCGGCAAGTGCCGCCTGGGCCTTTTTCGCGTCATCGTACACTTTAACAATTTGAGTCATGCTTACCTTCCTCGATCGTAATGGGGGGGCTAGTGAATCTCAGTGTTCACCGACAATTCGAGCGCCGCGGCCCGGTTCCCAATCTCGCACATTTTTGCACTGCGACAAGTTAATTCAGGCACTGGCTTACCGGCGACAACGCGTCGCAGAGGACTTAGTACGCGGCCAATGAACGACCGCTTACTAAAGTTCAATTTTTTCGAGCCGCACCGGCAGCTTCCGGATACGTTGACCGGTAGCGTGATACAGGGCGTTACAGACCGCAGCGTTGGTCCCGACATTGCCGAGCTCGCCCACGCCCTTGATGCCCAGCGGATTGATCTTGTCGTCCTGCTCCGACAGCAGGATGACATCGACGCTCGGCACATCGGCGTTCACCGGGATCAGATAGTCGGCGAGGTTGTCGTTGACGTAGCGTGCGGTGCGCTCGTCGATCTCGGTCGCCTCGTGCAGCGCCGACGATAGTCCCCAGATCAGCCCGCCCAGAAGCTGGCTGCGGGCGGTGCGGGGGTTCATGATGTGACCGGCGGCGAAAGCGCCGACCATTCGCGGCACCCGGATCTCGCCGGTGTATTTGTTGACGCGTAGCTCGACGAACTCCGCGCCGAAGGCATAGGCGATGCCGGCCTTGACCTTTTCGCCGCCGACCATCCGGGTCTGGCCCTTGTACATCGCCCTGAACGAGTCGAGCGGTGCGCCGTCCGGCTTCCACTCGCCGAACTCCTCGATGACGTTGACGCCGAGCCGGTCGAACGCGGCCTCGATGTCGATCGGCCGGTCGCTCTTGGCGGCCTGCTCGGTCGGGGTCTGGCCGAGGCCGACGGTCGACTTCGCCTTGTCGACCAGCGAGTCCGCCGGCATCGTCGCCTTCAGCAGACGCTCGCGGATCTGGTCGCATACCATCGCCACCGCCGAACAGGTCGAGGCGGTCGAGTTCGAGCCGCCCGCCACTGGAGCCGGCGGCAGATTGCTGTCGCCCATCTCGACCGACACCCGCTCGAGCGGCACGCCGAGCCGACGCGCGGCGGCCTGTGCGATCACCGTGTAGGCGCCGGTGCCGATTTCGTGCCCGGCGATCTCGACCCGCACCGCGCCGTCGCGATGCAGCCGGACGCGCGCCGCAGCGGGCGCCATCATCGTCGGATAGCAGGTCGCCGCGCAGCCATAGCCGATCAGCCAGTCGCCATCGCTCATCGATTTCGGCTGCGGATTGCGCTTGGCCCAGCCGAACGCCGCCGCGGCTTCGTCGAAACAGGCCATCAGCGAGCGCGACGTGTAGCTCTTGCCGTCGATCGGTTCGACCATGGTGTCGTTGATCCGGCGCAGCTCGACCGGATCGATCTTCAGCGCCACCGCGAGTTCGTCCATCGCGCTTTCCAGCGCGAACAGATACGGCACTTCCGGCGGCGAGCGCATGAAGCCCGGGGTGTTGCGGTCGGCATGGACGATCGAGACCTTGCTCTCGATATTCGGGCAGGCATACAGCCGCGTTGTCGTCGTAGTGCCGCCGACCAGATAATTGTCCGGCCGCGAGGTGACTTCCCAGCCCTCATGGCGCAGCGCCGTCAGCCTGCCGTCTTGCGACGCGGCGAGGCTGACGCTGTGCCGGGTTTCGGCGCGATAGGTCGCGGTGGTGAAGCCCTGGTCGCGCGGCACCACGAGCTTGACCGCGCGGCCGAGCCGTCGGGCGATCGACGCGATGATCGCCGTCCGGGCATTCATCGAGGCCTTGGAGCCGAACGCGCCGCCGATATAGGGACTGATCACCCGCACCTTGTCGGGCTCGATGCCGAGCTGCTCGGCGACGCCGTTCTTCAGGCCATAGACGAATTGCGAGGGCTCGTAGATCGTCAGCATGTCGCCGTTCCAGACGCAGCTGGTGGCGAACAGCTCGATCGCATTGTGGTGCTGCGTCGGCGTCTCGTAGTCGGCGCTGATCTTCACCGCGGCTTGTTCGAATGCCTTGGCGAAGTCGCCGACCTTCGGGTCCTCGGTGAATTGCGCGCTCTTGCCCTTGGCGGCCTCGGTTGCGGCGCCGGGCGAGTCGAAACTCGCGGTCGGAGTCTCGGCCGTGGTATCGACCTTGACGCGGTAGGCGGCCTCGCGCGCCGCTTCCAGGGTTTCGGCGAGCACCACCGCGAGGATCTCGCCATCGTGCGAAATCGTCGGCGAGGTCAGCGGCTGGATCGTCGTCGAGGCGTAGCCGCCGTCGGAGAACAGCTTGGCCGTCTTCAGCTTCTCGGCGTTCTCGTGGGTGATGATTTCGATCACGCCGCGCACATGATTGGCGTCGGCGAGATCGAAGCCGTTGATGCGGCCCTTGGCGATGGCGCTGGTCACCAGCCAGGCATAGGCCGGGCGTGGCAGCTTCTGGTCGGCGCCATAGGTGGCGCGGCCGGTCACCTTGGCGACGGCGTCGTAGCGCGGGGCGGGCTGGCCCATATTGGCCTTCGGATCGGGCGCGGCGGTCGACATTGTCAGATCTCCATTTTCGCGGCCTGCACCAGCGCGCGGGCGACCACCCGCTGACCCAATGCGATTTTGAAGCTGTTATGCGCGCGGCCTTGCGCGCCGCTCAGCGCCGCTTCGCCGGCTTGCTGCGCCAGTTGTTCGTCGAACCGCCGTCCCCTCAGCAGCGCCTCGGCCTCCTTGGCGCGCCACGGCGCGGTGGCGACGCCGCCGAGCGCGATCCGCGCGTCGCGGACGGTGCCGTCGGCGATATCGAGCGCCACCGCGGCGGAAGCGAGCGCGAACTCGTAGGACTGCCGGTCGCGCGCCTTCAGATACACCGAGCGCGGCCAGCGGCCCGGGATCTTGAAGCCGGTGATCAGGTCGCCTTCCGCCAGCGTCGTTTCGATCTGCGGCGTCGACCCCGGCGTCTTGTGCAGTTCGGCGAACGGGATGGTCCGCTCGCCGGCGCGGCCGGCGATGTCGACGCTGGCCTCGAGCGCGATCAGCGCCTGGGCGAAATCGCCCGGATAGGTGGCGATGCACTGATCGCTGGCGCCGAGCACGGCGTGAAGCCGGTTGACGCCGTCCATCGCGGCGCAGCCGGAGCCCGGATTGCGCTTGTTGCAATCCGCGTAGGAGACGTCGCGGAAATAGCTGCAGCGGGTCCGCTGCAGGACATTGCCGCCGAGCGTCGCCATGTTGCGCAGCTGCGCGCTGGCGGCGAGCTTCAGCGTATCGGCGATCACCGGATAGTCGCGCAGCACCGCGCCATGCACGGCGACGTCCGACATCTTCGCCAGCGCGCCGAGCTTGAGCCCGTCGCTGCTCGCGGCAATTCTCGCCCATTGCGGCGCCAGCGCGTTGATGTCGATCACCGTCGCGGGCCGCATCACATCGAGCTTCATCAGGTCGATCAGCGTGGTGCCGCCCGCCAGGAACTGCACCGAGCCGTCGTTGAGCGGCGTCGTTTCGGTTTGATCGGCCGGGGAGTCGGCGAGGTGCTTCGCGATGGCCGAGGGATCGGCGACGCGCTGATAGGAGAACGGTCGCATCGGATCAGCCTTTCTGCGCGGGCGAATCTTGTCTGGCAGGCGAATCTTGTCTGGCGGGCAAGTCTTGTTTGGCAGGCATGTCTTGCGCCATCTCGGGCGCCGCCTGCTTGATCGCGGCGACGATGTTCGGATAGGCGGCGCAGCGGCACAGATTGCCGCTCATATATTCGCGGATATCCTCGTCGGTGCCGGCGTGGCCTTCCTGGACGCAGCCGACCGCCGAGATGATCTGGCCGGGCGTGCAGTAGCCGCACTGGAACGCGTCGTGATCGATGAACGCCTGCTGCATCGGATGCAGCTGGTCGCCATGCGACAGCCCCTCGATGGTGAGGATTTCCTGGCCCTGCGCCGACAGCGCCAGCGTCAGGCACGACACCACGCGCCGGCCGCCGATCATCACCGTGCACGCCCCGCACTGGCCATGGTCGCAGCCCTTCTTGGTTCCGGTGAGCCCGACATGCTCGCGCAGCGCATCCAGCACGGTGGTCCGGACATCGATCTGCAGCGTCTGTGGCTTGCCGTTGATGGTCAAGCGCGCCGTCACCGGCGCCATCGGGGCGACCTGAATTGGCGCAACCCGCAGGTGCGCGCCGCGATCTACGACGCGATGCGGTTCTGGCTGCGCAAGGGCGTCGACGGTTTCCGCGTCGACGTGATCTGGCATCTGATCAAGGACGAGATGTTCCGCGACAACCCGCCCAATCCGGAGTTTTCGCCCGACATGCCGCCGCACGCCGCGCTGCTGCCGGTCTACTCCGTGGACCGGCCGGAGACGCTGGAGATCGTCGCCGAGATGCGCGCGGTGCTCGACGAATTCGACCAGCGCCTGTTGATCGGCGAGATCTATCTGCCGATCGAGCGGCTGGTCGCGTATTACGGCGCGGACACGCAGGGCAGGTTGCAAGGCGCGCAGTTGCCGTTCAACTTCGCGCTGCTGTCGACGCCATGGCGCGCCCGCGCCATCGCGGCGCTGATCGCGCGCTACGAGGCCGCGCTGCCGGAGGGCGCGTGGCCGAACTGGGTGCTCGGCAATCACGACCGGCCGCGGGTCGCGAGCCGGGTCGGCGAGGCGCAGGCGCGGGTCGCGGCGATGCTGCTGCTGACGCTGCGCGGCACGCCGACGCTGTATTATGGCGACGAACTCGGCATGACTCAGGTGGCGATCGCGCCGCAGGACGTGCGGGACCCGTTCGAGAAGAACGTCCCCGGCATCGGCGTCGGCCGCGACGGCTGTCGTACGCCGATGCAGTGGGACGCCTCGGCCAATGCCGGTTTCTCCGACGCCAGGCCGTGGCTGCCGCTGGCGCCGGACGCGACGCAGGACAACGTCGCCAATCTGCGCGCCGACGCGCAGTCGATCCTCAATTTGTATCGCGCGCTGCTGCGGCTGCGCCGCCGGCTGCCGCAACTGGCGCAAGGCGATTACCAGCCGCTCGCCGCGGAAGGCGATCTATTGCTGTATCGCCGGCATGATCAGGGGCAGTCGGTGCTGGTGGCGCTCAATCTCGGCGCCGATCCGGTGTCGGTCGGCTCCGACGCATTCGGCCTCGACGGCGAGGTGCTGCTCTCGACATTCATGGACCGCGCCGGCGAACGCATCGGCGCCACGCTCGATCTGCGCGGCGATGAGGGCGTGATCGTCGGCCGCGCGCCGGAGCCGGTGGTCTGAAGCCGGGCCGGTTGGTCGCAGCGAAGCCTGCCCACCGTGCCGACGCAAGATCCGATCCGCAATTGATGAGTGTGCGCCGGCGCACGGCGTCATGCGCCTTTGCCGACCTTATGCGTGCTGAATGCTTCGGGAGCACGCAGCACGTCGGGCGGATCAGGTGCGAAGCACGGTCATCCGCCGGGGGGGGCTATCGGCGGGTTACGCGCGTCGCGCTAACCCGCCTGACGTGCTAACGTGAGATTTCATGAAAGGTCCCCCAATGAAGAAAACCATGACAATCCCCGAGGAGCTTCCCCCGAAAAAGACCTTTCGGGCCGATCGACCACCCACAAAAGGTTTCGTCACCGTGGTGGATGGACACTTCAAGTCGGAGTTCGATACGGTCGATGCTGCCGAAGCGGCGGGGCGCGAGTTGAAGGCGAAATACCCGATGCTCCAGATCGAACTCTATGATTCCGAACACAGGACGCGGACGTTGTTGAGCTGACGATCGTCCAACTGTCGGATGAAGTAGCACGTAGCACGTAGGGCGGGTTAGCCGAAGGCGTAACCCGCCGAACAACCGCAGGGCTTGTCTCGGCGCAACGGCGGATTACGCTTCGCTAATCCGCCCTACGCTGCGCGCTGCTGCGCTCGGACCCCGGATCAAGTGCGGGGCAGGCTCTCAGAAGGACGGCCGTGACAGGTCGCGGTGCAAGGCGATTGGTATCAGCTGCTCAGCCGTGCCTTCGCGACCGCCTTCTTGAACAGCGCGTCCATCGCCTCGGCGATGCCCTGGGTCGGACTGACTTCGAAATAGAAGCCCGGCGACGCGCAGCTCTGCATGTTGGCGGCGATCTGGCTGTTGGTCGACGGGCCGTAGGGTCCCGGATTGAACGGCGCGATGTAGGTATTGTACCACGAGTTGGTCGGCAGCGCGAGATAGGTGGTGTAGAGCACCGCGATCTGGATGCCGCGGCTCTTGATCGCGGTGCATTGCGCGACCGTCAGCGGCTCCTGGCAGCGGCCGCCGCTCACCGTGGGCTTGGTGCAGGTCGAGGGATAGTTGGCGTCGGCGACGCCGTCGGAGACGAAGAACAGCCATTTCTGCGGCTGCGTCGAGGTCCCCGAGCCCGGCGACGGGATCGCCGAATTGATCGCCGTCAGCGAGCCGTCGAAATCGGTGCATTGGTCGTTGTTGTAGCCCTGATACGGAATGGTCATCAGATCGATCGTGCCGACCGAGGTCTGCACGCTCGACATGCTGGACGACAGGTTCGCGACCGTCGTCAACCCGATCGCCGTGCAGGAGCTGCCGAAAGTGTAGACCCCCATCCGGAACTGGTTTGTCACCGCGCTCATCGCCGTCGCGGTCGTGGTGAGCCGCTGCACCGCCTGCCGGACGACGTCGATCCGCATCGTGACGCCGAGCTTCTTGGCGAGGTTGTAGTAGTTGTTGGAGGTCGACAGATCGTGACAGGCGAAGGCGCACTGGTCCGAAGTGTTGGCGACCATCTTGGCGATGTCGGATGTGGTCGCGGCGACCCCCATCGACGGCGAGTTGTCGAGCAGCAGATAGAAGTCGACATAGACAGGCAGGGACACGGTCGAGGTCGATCGGTTGCCGATCGCCAGCGTCGGGTAGCCGATCATGTCGAGAAAATGGGTCTTGACCGAGGAGGAGAAGCTCGAGACGGCGCTGCGTTTGCCGTCGTTTTCGGAGACGCTGAGATCGATCGTCGCGCTCAAGCCATAGCCGTCGAGGGTGGCGTTGAAGAACTGGACGGCGTCGGCCTGGGCGTCCGCCACGGTCTTGTTGATCGCCGAATTGCTGACGGCGAGCAGCACAGCCGCATCCTGCGCCGATTCCAGCTTGGCGCGGACGCGGCTCGCATTGGTGTAGTCCACCGCCGCGCCGATGAAGCCGAGGATCGGCAGCAAGGCGATGGCGAAGATGACCGCGATATTGCCCGAGCGGTCGCTTGCGAAGCGACCCAGGGAGCCGCGTCCCTCGATGAGATCAGGCAGTTGTCCCATATCCGCCCCCGGCAACTTCCGCGAACTGATCGCGGTGAATGCGTAGTTGCGGCAATGTGACGGGAGGTGAACTAAGTTATTGTAAAGGGATTCGTGGAAACCCGAGGTTATCGGTCATTGTCGCCGCCCGAACGGCGATTCGGGCGATGATCAGTGCATTGTTTGGTTGTATTAGTACATTATTCGAGCATTGAATTCGAACATTCGGAGTGTGCCTGCTGCGACAGAGGGGCAGTATCGAGCGAACCCGTCCGGCGTCGAACGTTATCTGATCGCATCGGGCGCTGTACGAGGATGCGGGCGGGTCGGAGCAAACTGCACGATCCCCGCCCGCGGCTGCATAAAGACAGCTTCAGGTCCGTTCGGATGCCTAACCCGCCGCGGCGTCGTCAGCTCAGCGCGACGCCGTAATAATCGTCGACCTTGCGGGCGCCCCGCCAGTCATATTCATCGTCGCGGCCATATTTCGGCGCGCGCTCGAGCTGGTCGGTGGTGATCATCGTCTGGTAACCGCCGAGGTCGACATTGTACTTCAGCGACGGCCAGGGCAGCGGATAGTGATCGTCGCCGATCCCGAGAAAGCCGCCGAAGCTGAGCACCGCGTAGGACACTTTGCCACTGACCTTTTCGATCATGACGCGCTCAATGTTGCCGATCTTCTCGCCGTCGGCGCCGTACACCGCGGTTCCCTGAACCTTGTCGCTGCCGATCAGGCTGACGGTCTCGCTTGTTGCCGGGGTCATGGTTGCTTCTCCCTGATGATCAGAGACAACGGACGGACGCCGTGACCGTTCCGCGCGATATCCGCGAATGAGCGTTGCGGGGTCTTTTCAAACTGGAGAATCATTCCTATTCTCTTGTTTCCTGAAACCGAGAAAGGAGGTGATCCAGTGTCTCACTCGAAACGCTGTCACCTCGCTGGGGACGCCCGCTGATCAGGCCTGAATAGGTCGGCTCGGCCAGGGCGCCCCGGCGCCTGGGAACCAGCGAGTTTACGAGGGGCGCGTCGGCGGCAACGTCGGCGCGCCTTGTCGTTTGTCGCCTCGGCATTGCCGAGAGTCTGGCGGGCTGCATTCCCGATCGTCGCGATCAACGACGTATCAAACGCAGCCTTGCGGGTATGATACCAAAAGCACTAACTCTCGACGCTCCTCAGCGCCATCCTCATTGTCCGGTACGCCGCGCTCTTGCGCGGCACACCGGACCTCGAAGGATGAGCCACGGTGTCTGTCGCCCGCATCCTTCGAGGCTCGCTGCGCTCGCACCCCGGATCAAGTCCGGGGCAGGCTCTCAGGATGACGACCACGAGAGAAGGTCACGGGGCAGGGGCGTTGGTATTGACCGCTCACCAATTCATTCTGTCAGGAGGGAACCATCGAGTTCCAGAAGCGTCATTGGCACAGATCGCTCGGATCCGTTGAGCAGATCTCGTCGTCGCCAATGATGACCCGTGTTGACGGTCACGTTTCCGCGCCTCGTTCGTTCGGACCGACTCGTCTGCTCATTGTTCATCCCTTCACACTCCGGTGGGCTCGGAAAGCTCTGACCCGGAGGCCTCGAGGACAGTGTTTCCGGAGAACTGGCGGCTCACCGCGCGCGCAAACTCAACTGAAAAAGGACTGCACCATGCGAACAACCATCACATCCCTAGCGACCGCAGCTGTGCTGATCGGGTCGGTGACAATCGGGCCCGCAATGGCGCGAGATCGATCCGACCGTGTGGAATTGACCGCGAGCCAGCTCACCGACCAGGCGGCCGCCCGTGTCGCCCAGCTCAAGGCGGACCTCAGGCTCACGCCGGACCAGGACAAGAACTGGTCGGGTGTCCAGGCCGAACTGGTCAACGTCTGGACGAAGCAGGGCGAGAACCGCCAATCCTGGCGGAATGCACGCGCCAACCAGGCGGGCAGCGTCGATCTGATCGAGCAGATGCGCAAGGATGGCGACGACCGGATCGAACGTGGCAACGATCTGAAGAGGCTCGCCGATGCGGCCCAGCCGCTCTACGCGTCTCTCGACGATCAACAGAAGCGGCGTTTCGGAGAGGCGCTGTTTCAACGGTCGCGTGATCGCCGCTCCGATTAATCGCAGACCTCCTCGAGAGTAACTTCGCAAGAGCGGGCTTCCCTTCGGGCGGTCCGCTCTTCGTCATTTGGACCAGACCGTTCGATGCGAAAGATGCAGTTACGCAATCGACGAGCGCGTCTGCAGAGCAGTCGGTGGGCGAGCTCCGGTTCGGATTCTCTCAGAACCGGAAAAACTCCAACAGGCTGACGCTGAGGTGGGTGCCTGCCCATGCCGCCAGTGCGACGACGATCAGTCCCGGGATCACTCGAATGGCGAATGCCGACCCGCCGCTGATCGCGGCAAAGATCATCTTGCTGATCGTGTTGGTCGAAAGCCCCGCCAAAATCGGAAGGATCGCATCATCCGGCGTGATTTTCCCCGACGACACCAATGTGGCGATCGAAATCGCCGCGGAATGCGTATCCACGAAGCCCGCGAGAGCTGCTGCGACGAAGGTGCCTTGTTCGCCGAACATATCCTGAAGCGCTGCGGAGGCGACCAGGATGCAGGCCAGGATGGAGGCGAACATCAGCGCGGTCGAGATGCTGAAGGCGCGGCCTTGTTGGGGGACTTCGTCCACCTGTTGCCGCAAGGCGAGGATCGTGAATGCGCTGCCGTAGCCGATGGCGGCGAGGCCTGCGCAGAGCAACGGGGCGGCCAGTGATTGCAGCGTGGCCATGCTGGTCGCGGCCAGAACCAAAGTCATCTGAACAATCGTCGCGATTGTCGACAACACCGCGCCTGCAACAGCGGCCGGGAGAGCCTCTCTGGACTTGGCGGCCCGCGCTCCCATGGCGCCGATCGTCGCCGTGCTCGAAATGAAGCCGGATGCCAGGCCTGCTATCGGCAATCCGAAACGCGACCCGAGCAGGCGGACTGCGAGATAGCCGGCAGCGCTGATCGCCATGACGAGGACGACGATGACCCAGATGGCGTGCGGGTTGAGCGCACCGTAAGGCCCCATCGCACGGTCCGGCACAAGCGGCAGGACAACAAGCGAAGCTGCGGCAAAAACCAGGGCATCCTCGAGCTCGTCTTCGGTGAGCCAGGTCCGGACGAACCGATGCAGCCATGATTTTGCTGTCAGCAAGATCGCCATGACGACCGCAATGCCGCCGGCAAGTTCCGGCTTCTGCATCGACAGCCCGCCAAGCAGGACGGTCGCAATCAAGGCGAATTCCGTTGTCAGTCCAGGATCGTCCTCGTGCACACGCCAATAGGCGGCCGTCACCAAAAGCACGACACCCGCGGTCGCAATGGCAAACAGCATGACGCCGCCGACGATGAAGCTGATCGCGCCGACAATCGAAGCAACGGCAAACGTCCGAATTCCGGCTGGCGAGCGTGACGGCCCAACGCCTTTGCGACGCTCCCGCTCCGTGCCGATCAACAGACCGATCCCGAGGGCGACAGCCAGATTGAGAATGATGGGATCGATGATGGAAGCTCTCCCGGCGCAATGGTTGCGATACCGGAGGAAACTATCGACATCGAAGCCAGACAAGAAGCGACATCTCGCAACGGCCTGCGATTCGATGGCAAGAGTCGCCGACAGCGCGTGTCAGCGTCCGGTCAGGGCCGTCATGGGATCATCAAGCACCTTCCAACGAGGTGTGCAGCAATGAGTTACACGAATGCGGTCGGGATCGCTTCGCCGCCCGCTGACAGCCGCTACGATTCGTTCACGCAGTCGATCCACTGGCTGACGCTGCTGGCCGTCGCCATTGCGTTCGGGGCCGGCCTCGTCATGGAGGAGATGCCTCGCGGCCCCGAGAAGGCCCAGCTCGTCAATCTGCATACTTCGATTGGCGTGGTGTTGATGGCGTTGACCGCAATCCGGCTGAGCTGGCGCGTGGCGGCGCCGGCGCTGCAGCCGACGCCTGGACCGCAATTGCTGCGCCTCGGCGCCAAGGTGGTGCATGTGGCTCTCTACCTCGTGCTCTTTGCAATACCGATAACAGGCCTGCTGATGATGGCGGCGAAGGGGCGCGCGGTCGAGGTGTTCGGCCTTTTCACCCTGCCGCCGCTGATGCCGACGGATCGCGCGCTCGCGCATTCGCTCGAGGACGTCCACGAAGTCCTGGCCAATCTGTTGTTGTGCTTGGTCGGCGTTCACACCGCCGCGGCCTTGTTGCATCGGTTCGTGTTGCGGGATTCGGTGTTGAGCCGGATGCTTCCGGTCGGCGCCAAGACCGAGGCGGAGCGACGATGATCCCAGACCCGGGATGGTTGTCGTCGTCTAATATCAATGGCCTGGCGCCGTGACCTGCTCTCGCGGTCGTCATCCTGAGAGCCTGCCACGGACGTGATCCGGGTGCGCGCGTCGCGCGCCTCGAAGGGTGACGCTGAGGAGGAAGGGTGACGCTGAGGAGGTGGAGATTGAGGGCCGTTGGTATCAGAGCTTTGGTTTGGGTTCGATCAGAGCCGGAAAAGCGCCAAGCTGACGCGCTGATCGACTAGGCCTCCGGCTTCGTCGTCTTCCCAGCGATCACGCCCTCGCGTTTCTTCACGGCGTGGTAGTAAGCCCACCACAGATGCGCCGCGGCGCCGCGCAGCGGGCGCCAGGGTTCGGCCAGGGGCGCCATCTGCTTGGCGGTCGGCCGCGCCTCGAGGCCGAGCCCGATCCGCATCGCCTCCTGCACCGCGAGATCGCCGGCCGGCCAGGCGTCGCCATGGCCGAGGCAGAACAGCAGATAGATATCCGCGGTCCACGGCCCGATGCCGTGCAGCGCGGTCAGCGTGGCGTGGGCGATATCGGCGTCCTGATTGGCGAGCACATCGAGATTGAGCCGCTCGGCGTGAAGCTCCCTGGCGAGCGCCTTCAGCGTCTTGATCTTCGCCGCCGACAGCCCGAGCCGGCCGAGCCGGTCGGTGCGGGCGCGCTTGATCGCCGCATGATCGAACGGGTCGAACGCCGCGCCGACCCGACCCCAGATCGCCGCCGCGCTCGCCACCGATAATTGCTGGCCGCAGACGATCGCCGCCAGCCCCTTGAAGCCCGGGTCGCGCCGCCGCAGCGCCGGCATCCCGGCGATCTTCAGCACCGGCCGCAGCCGCTTGTCCTGCTTCACCAGCGTGGCGATCGCGGCGTCGAGGTCGGCCTGGGTGTCGAGGTGGATGGTCATCGTGAAGCTGCAACCTTGATGTTCATTATGCCCGGGCTTGACCCGGGCATCCATCCAAGACGTAACACTGTCGCGATGGATGGATTGCCGGGTCAAGCCCTGCAATGACGATCGAGTCGAACAATGCCGCCACCCGTTTTCCGATTCGCCCCGAGCCCGAACGGCTATCTGCATCTCGGCCACGCTTATTCGGCGCTGCTGAATTTCGATCTGGCGCGGGCCAGCGACGGCCGACTGCTGTTGCGGATCGAGGATATCGACAGGGCGCGCTGCCGGCCCGACTACGAGCAGGCGATCTATCAGGACCTGGCCTGGCTCGGCATTCGGTGGGAGCCGGAGGTGCGGCGGCAGTCCGATCATTTCGCGCTGTATCGCGCGGCGGTCGAGCAGCTCGCGGCGCAGGGGCTAATCTACCCGGCGTTCGAAAGTCGCGCCGAGATCGCGCGCCAAGTTGCGGCCAGGCAGGTCGCGGGGCCGTGGCCGCACGATCCCGACGGCGCGCCGCTTTATCCCGGCGCGGGCAAGCAGCTCGATCCGGACGAACGCGACCGGTTGATCGGGTCCGGCGCGCCCTATGCGCTGCGGCTCGACATGACGGCCGCACGCGCGCTCGCGGGCGATCTGTTCTGGGATGAACGCGGTCACGGTCCTGATAGCGAGACCGGCATGGTTTCGGCGCGGCCGGAAGCGTGGGGCGACGTGGTGATCGCGCGCAAGGAGACTCCGACGAGCTATCACCTCTCTGTGGTGATCGACGACGCGCTGCAGGGCGTCACCGAAGTGGTCCGCGGCGCCGACCTGTTCTGGTCGACCAGCGTGCACCGGTTGCTGCAGACTTTGCTTGGTCTGCCGGCGCCGGTGTATCGGCACCATCCGCTGCTCCGCGACGGCGAGGGACGCAAGCTGTCGAAGTCATCCGGCGCGACCGGATTGCGCGCGTTGCGGGCGGCCGGGGTCGGTTCGGAGGATGTCCGAAAGATGATCGGGCTTGCCACACCTGCCTGAAGTTTGCCCCATGCCCGGCGCGAGCGGAGTTGGTTTCCCGGTGACTCTGTTAAGCCCGCCATGGCATGGTGGCCGGCGTTGGGGTCGGGGGAACCATGGCAGTGAAGTCGCGCGCCCTGCGCAGCGGGCGAACGCAGCTCAAGCGGACGCCGGTGAAGCGCGCCCGCAAGAAGGCCGACGCCCCCGGCATGGTCGAGACCGCGCTGGCGGCGTTCGCTCATGAAGTGCGCACGCCGCTCACCGGTATCCTCGCCGTCAGCGATCTGCTGGCGACCTCCGACCTCGGCGAGCGCGAGCGCCGCTGGGTCGACACCATCAAGGCCGGCGCCGAGCATCTATCTGGATTGGCTACGCTTTTCGTTGATGCGGCGCGGCTCGGCTCGGCCGGTCTCGGGGTCCGAAACGAGTTCTTCGATCTGCGGGCGCTGGCGCGCAACGCCGGCGACTCGCTGTCCGGCCGCGCTGCCGCCAAGGGCCTGCACGCGACGGTGACGATCTCGCAGCGGCTGCCGGCCTTCGTGGTCGGCGATGCGGTGCGTCTGCGCGCGGCGCTGGAAAACCTGATCGACAACGCGGTGAAGTTCACCGAGCGCGGCGATGTCGCGCTGAAAGTCTCGTCCGCCCCGGCCGGCAAGGACGCTGCCCGCGTGAGTTTCGCAGTGTCAGACAGCGGCATCGGCCTCACGCTCGCGGAAATCAAGCGACTATTCAGGCCTTTCTCCCAGGCCAATGTCAGCATCGCATCGCGATTCGGCGGCGCCGGCCTCGGCCTGTCCTCGGTGCGGCAAATCGCGCGCGCGATGCAGGGCGATGTCGCGGTGGCGCAGCGGCCGAAGGGCGGCGCGGTCTTCACGCTGACTGTCACGCTGACGCGCGCCAAGCCGCCGCAGCCTGCGACGCCGGGTCCACACACGTTGGACCGCGGCCGGCCGCTCCGCCTGCTCAGCGTCGAGGACAATCCGTTCGGCCGCGTCGTGCTCAACGCGATTCTGACCGAACTCGGCCACCACACCGACTTCATCGGCAGTGGAGAGGCCGCTCCGGAGCGGCTCGCGCAAGGCGGTTTCGATGCGGTGCTGATGGACATGGTGCTGCCGGGCATCAGCGGGCTCGAGGCGATCCGGCAAATCCGCGCGCTCGATGCGCCGTTCGGCCTGGTCCCGATCATCGGCGTCTCCGGCCGCGATCACGACGAGGCGGCGGCGCGCGAGGCGGGTGCAGACGGCTTCCTGCTTAAACCGGTTTCTCCTCGCGCGCTCGCAATTGCGCTGCTTGAAGCGTCACGCCGTCCGGCAGCCGCGACTTGATGATCGCGGCGTTGAGTTCGCCGCCATAGACGAAAATCGCGGCGATGAAATACAGAAACACCAGCGCGATGATCACCGAGGCGAGGCCGGCATACATCGTCACGTAGTTATTGGCGAAGCGCGCCAGATAGAAGCCGAAGCCCATGCCGGAGGCCAGCGACGCCACGATGGTGAAGGCGATGCCGGGTGCGATCTGCTTCAGCGTCCGGTGGCCGGCAGGCAGCCGTGCGTGCAGGATTCCCAATGCGAGGATCAGCGCGCCGATGGTGATGCCGTAGCGCGCCACGGTCAGCAGGGTCTGATTGTCCTCGACCAGTAACGGCACATAGTGGCGGGCGGTGGCGAGGATCAGCGGCCCGAGCACGATCAGGAACGCCATCGCCAGCGCAGTGAAGGCCGCGACCAGCGTGTAACCGATCGATTCCAGCCGCAGCAGGTACCACGGCCGCACCTCGATCACCGCGTAGGCGCGGTTCAGGGCCACCCGCAGGCTCTCGACGCCGTTCGAGGCGAAATACAGCGCCAGCACCAGACCGATCGTCAGCGCCCCGCCGCGGGTGGTGGTCAGCACGTCGTGAATCTCGCCCGAGAGCGTGCTGGCGACCTGCGCCGGCCAGATGTCGAGCAACAGCTCGGCAGCCTGATCGGCAAGGTCCTTGGAGCCGAAAAACCCCGCCAGCGACGTCAGCACGATCAGGAAGGGGAACAGCGCCATCAGCGAGGACAGCGCAATGTGGCTCGCGATCGCCCACCCGTCATCGGCCAGAAACGTATAGAACGCGTCCATTCCGACCGCATAGACGTAGCGGATCTGCCTCACTGTTCACCTGACTGACGGTTGCTGCTGGCGTCGGACGGAATGTTAGCATCCGCCACCAACCGGCTCAAACCGACTTCGTTGCGCGGCCGGCTATGCCCGGGATAGCGCGCCTCGTTCGCCGGTGTTATGAGACCAGAATGGCAACGTTCCTCAGCTCGTTCCTCCTCCCGGTCGCCCTGTGTGCCGTCGCGCTGGTGCTGCTGCTCGGCCTGATCAACATGATGCGGGGCGGATCGCCCAATCGGTCGCAGAATCTGATGCGGTGGCGGGTGATCTTACAATTCGTCGCGATCATCGTGACCATGCTTGCGGTCTGGGCGTTGGGCCGCTAGCCACGGGCGTTCTGCTTTCCGCCATGCCGTTTCGGTTGCCGAGGTTCCTTCGCGATGGTCGTTCTCAATCGAATCTACACCCGGACCGGTGACGACGGCTCCACCTCGCTCGGCACCGGCGAGCGCCGGCCGAAATACGATCTGCGGATCGCCGCCTATGGCACGGTCGATGAGACCAATGCGGCGCTGGGCGTGGCGCGGGCGCATCTTGCCGGCCATCCGGAGATCGACGCGATGCTGGGACGGATCCAGAACGATCTGTTCGATCTCGGCGCCGACCTCGCGGTTCCGGAGCGTGAGGGCAAGGCCGAGCGGTTGCGGGTTCTGTCGTCCCAGGTCGAGCGGCTGGAACGGGAGATCGATCAGCTCAACGATCGTCTTGCACCATTGACATCGTTCGTTCTTCCCGGCGGCAAACCCGGCGCCGCTTACCTGCATCTGGCCCGGACAATATGTCGCCGTGCAGAACGGGTGATGGTGGAACTCGCAGCTCAGCCGGATGAGACGATCACCAAGGCGGCGGTGCAATACGTGAACAGACTGTCGGACTTCCTGTTTGTCGCCAGCCGTGCGGTAAATGATGCCGGTAGCGGCGACGTCCTCTGGGTTCCCGGCCAGAACCGCTAGAACGGGCAGTTTTTGGCTTATCCGCGTTGACCGCCGATAGCGGGGGCTTTAGGTTCCGCCGCCACGATCAAGATAACCCCAGCGCAAAACGAAAGAGGATCGATGAAGGTTCTGGTGCCGGTCAAGCGGGTGGTCGACTACAACGTCAAGATCAGGGTCAAGAGTGACGGATCCGGCGTTGAGCTCACCAACGTCAAGATGTCGATGAATCCGTTCGATGAAATTGCGGTCGAGGAAGCCCTGCGGCTCAAGGAGGCCGGCAAAGCGACCGAGGTGGTGGTGGTCTCGATCGGACCGGCGCAGGCTTCGGAAACGCTGCGCACGGGTCTTGCGATGGGCGCCGACCGCGGCATCCTGGTCAAGGCCGAGGGCACCGTCGAGCCGCTGGCGGTGGCCAAGATCCTCAAGGCGATTGCCGATGAGGAACAGCCCGGACTGATCATTCTCGGCAAGCAGGCGATCGACGACGATAGCAACCAGACCGGCCAGATGCTGGCGGCGCTGCTCGGCTGGGCGCAGGCGACCTTCGCCTCCAAGCTCGAAGTCGAAGGCTCCGACTTCACGGTGTCGCGTGAAGTCGACGGCGGTTCGCAGACCGTGAAGCTGAAGGGGCCGGCGATCGTCACCACCGATCTGCGGCTGAACGAGCCGCGCTACGCCAGCCTGCCCAACATCATGAAGGCGAAGAAGAAGCCGATCGCCGAGAAGACCGCGGACCAGTACGGCGTCGATCTCGCGCCGCGCCTGGAAGTCCTCAAGACCGTCGAACCGAGCGGCCGCAAGGCCGGCGTCAAGGTCAAGGACGTCGCCGAACTGGTCTCCAAACTCAAGAACGAAGCGGGTGTTATCTGATGGCCACGCTGCTGATTGCCGAACACGACCACGCCCAGCTCAAGGACGCCACCAACAAGGCGCTGACCGCGGCCGCCGCTTTGGGCGCCGAAGTCCATGTCCTGGTCGCCGGTGGCGGCGAGGGCACCAAGGCTGCGGCCGAAGCCGCTGCGAAGCTGCAGGGCGTCGCCAAGGTGCTGCTGGCCGAAGCGCCGCTTTATGAGCACGACCTCGCCGAGCCGCTGGCTGCGCTGCTGGTGTCGCTGGCGCCGAACTACGATGCGATCGTCGCGCCCGCGACCTCGCGCTTCAAGAACGTGATGCCGCGCGTCGCAGCATTGCTCGACGTCATGCAGCTGTCGGAGATCATCAAGGTGGTCGCGCCCGACACCTTCGAGCGCCCGATCTACGCCGGCAACGCGATCCAGACCGTGAAGTCGAAGGACGCCAAGAAGGTGATCACCGTCCGCACCTCGACCTTCCAGGCGACCGGTGAGGGCGGCAGCGCCGCGATCGAGGCCGTCGCGGCGGCGGCGGATCCCGCGCTGTCGAGCTTCGTCGGCGAGGAAGTCGCCAAGAGCGATCGTCCGGAACTGGCCTCGGCCAAGATCATCGTCTCCGGCGGCCGTGCGATGCAGAGCCGTGAGAACTTCACCAAGTACATCGAGCCGCTCGCCGACAAGCTCGGCGCCGGTGTCGGCGCCTCGCGCGCCGCGGTCGATGCCGGCTACGCGCCGAACGACTGGCAGGTCGGCCAGACCGGCAAGGTGGTGGCCCCGGAGCTGTATGTCGCAATCGGCATTTCCGGCGCGATCCAGCATCTCGCCGGCATGAAGGACTCCAAGGTGATCGTCGCGATCAACAAGGACGAAGACGCGCCGATCTTCCAGGTCGCCGATTACGGTCTGGTCGCCGACCTCTACCAGGCGGTTCCGGAATTGACCGAAGAACTGGGCAAGCTCGGCAAGTAAACGCCGGATTGCGGACGGATCCGGCTGCGGCCGGGTCCGTTGCCAAAGCTTTAGTTTTTACCGTGTTACGGTCTACCGCGCCGGAGCGACGGACTTCGGCGCAGAAACATGCGAGACTGGACCGGCCGGCGCATCGCGCGACCGGGCTCCCAACGAGAAGACGAGATGGCGGCAGTAATCAAGAAAGTCGGCGTAATCGGCTCGGGCCAGATGGGCAACGGCATCGCGCATGTCGCGGCGCTGGGCGGATTCGAGGTGGTGCTGAACGACGTCTCCGCCGACCGGCTGAAATCGGCGATGGCCACCATCAATGGCAATCTGTCGCGTCAGATCTCCAAGAAGCTGATCAGCGAGGACGCTCGCAAGAAGGCGCTGGCGCTCATCACCGCCACCGAAAAGCTCGAAGGTCTCGCAGATTGCGATCTGGTGATCGAGACCGCGGTCGAGAAGGAAGAGGTCAAGCGCAAGATCTTCCGCGACCTCTGTTCGACGCTGAAGCCGGAGGCGATCGTCGCCTCGAATACGTCGTCGATCTCGATCACCCGGCTCGCCGCCTCGACCGACCGGCCGGAACGCTTCATCGGCATTCATTTCATGAATCCGGTGCCGGTGATGGAACTGGTGGAGTTGATCCGCGGCATTGCCACCGACGACGCCACTTTCGAGACCTCGAAGGCGTTCGTCACCAAGCTCGGCAAGCAGATCGCAGTGTCCGAGGATTTCCCGGCTTTCATCGTCAACCGCATCCTGCTGCCGATGATCAACGAGGCGATCTACACGCTGTATGAAGGCGTCGGCAACGTCGAAGCGATCGACGCTGCGATGAAGCTCGGCGCGCATCATCCGATGGGCCCGCTGGAACTGGCGGATTTCATCGGCCTCGATACCTGCCTGTCGATCATGCAGGTGCTGCACGAGGGGCTGGCCGATTCCAAATACCGGCCCTGTCCGCTGCTGGTGAAATACGTCGAGGCCGGCTGGCTCGGCCGCAAGACCCAGCGCGGCTTCTACGATTATCGCGGCGACAAGCCGATCCCGACCCGCTGAGCCGGGTCGGCGTCCGGCGGCTGGAAACAATCAGGTTTCATCGATCGAATGCTGCGCGTCACGCGTGCTGATCATTCGGCATATTCAGAATGCGCGTAGCCGCTACGCAATTCGTTAACCGTGGACGCCTAGGATCGCGCCACGGAGTGTATGTTCATGGACATGAGCCTGATCACCGCGGCGCTCGGCCTGCAGGCCAGCCAGACGCAGATGCAGATCGCGACGACGGTCATGAAGTCGAATCTGGATGCGCAGCGCTCGGTTGTCGACGCGCTGCTCGGCACCGGTCAACAGAGCCAGTCGTCGCTCGCCAATGTGGCTGCCGGCGTCGGCGGCAATCTCGACATCACCGCCTGAGCCGCGGCGCGGCGCCTACGCCTTCACCAGCGCCTTGAAGCCGCCGAAGAACATCCGCTTGGCGTCGAACGGCATCGTCTTGGGGGCCATGCCGTCGAGGCGCGGGTCCTGCATCGCCTTCGCCATCACCCGGTCGCGCTGCTTGCGCGATTTGTAGACGATGTAGGAAAACACCACGACCTCGTCCGGCTTCAGTTTCACGCTGCGCGGAAACGACGTCACCTTGCCGGGCTCGACATCGTCGGCAATCCACTCGCGATAGTCGAGCGCGCCGTGCTCGCGGAAGACCTTGCCCGCCTTGCGCGCCAGCTTGACGTAGTCCGCGAGCTTGGCTTTCGGGACCGGCAAGACAAACCCGTCGACATAGGACATGCGCTTCCTCCTGCTCTGTTGTGCGGTCGCATTATGCGGCTCCCTGCAGGACGAGCGAAGGCGGAAGCTTCCGACAGCGCGCCGCCGGGTCCATTTGTCGCGGCGCGCGCGTCAGCTCAGCGGGCGAGGCTCGCTTTGACCAAGGCCAGCGCATCCGCGCTGTCCCATTCCGCAGGGCCCGCGATGGTGGCGATCTCGCAGCCCTGGCCGTCGACCAGCACCGAGGTCGGCATTCCGAGCGCGCGGCCGATGCCCTTGAGGTCCTGGAACACCCGGGCCGAGGCGTCGCTGAAGTAGCTCAGTCTGGTCAGCTTCTCGTCGTCGAGAAACTTCTTCGGCTTGGCCGGGTCGCGGGTGTCGATGTTGATCGCCACCACCTCGAAATCCGCCGATCCGAGCTTGGCCTGCAGATTGTCGAGCGCGGGCATCTCTTTGCGGCAGGGCACGCACCAGGTCGCCCACAGGTTCACCAGCAGGGTTCGGCCGCGGAAGTCGGACAGTTTCTTCGGCTGGCCGCTGCCGTCCTCGAAGGCGAGGTCGGGCAGCTTCAGCGGCGACGACGCCATCGTCACCGCCGCCATTTCGCCGCGCGCCAGCGGCTTGAGCTGCTGCGCCAGCGCCAGCGCCGGCCGGCAGGCCGGATCGCCCGATGCATTGCGCTGAAGCCCGGCAATCCCGTATACCCCGGCTGCTCCTGCGACGACGAGCACGGCGATCGCGGCCAGAATGATGGTGCGGCGGCCGGCGCGGCGCGGCGGGACGGGATCGGGCTGGGTCTCGGTCATCAGGCACTCAAAACCGGTAGGCCGCGCAGGCTCGCAGGCGGCTGCTGGTGGGTTCGAAACAATTCGGATGCGGGCATGATCGTGGGCGGCGGACGATGAGCAACAAGATGTGGGGCGGCCGGTTCACGGATCGCCCCGACGCGATCATGGAAGAGATCAACGTCTCGATCGACGTCGATCGGCATCTTTACGCCCAGGACATCGCGGCGTCCAAGGCTCATGCCGCCATGCTCGCCGCGCAGGGCATCATCACCGCAAACGATGCGAAAAATATCGGCAAGGGTCTAGACACGATTCTGTCAGAGATCGGCGCGGGCAAATTCACGTTCAAGCGTGCGCTCGAGGACATTCACATGAATGTCGAGAGCCGGCTCGCCGAGCTGATCGGGCCGGCCGCGGGAAGGTTGCATACCGCACGCTCGCGCAACGACCAGGTCGCGACCGATTTCCGGCTGTATGTCCGCGACGTCCTCGACGAGACCGACGCGGCGCTGGCGAGCTTCCAGCGCGCCTTGGTGGACCGGGCGCTCGAGCACGCCGAGACCGTGATGCCGGGCTTCACCCATCTGCAGACCGCGCAGCCGGTGACTTTCGGCCATCATCTGATGGCTTACGTCGAAATGGCGGCGCGCGATCGCGGCCGATTCCAGGACGCCCGCAAGCGGCTCAATGAAAGCCCGCTCGGCGCCGCGGCGCTGGCTGGCACCTCGTTCCCGATCGACCGCCACGCCACCGCGAAGAAGCTCGGCTTCGATCGTCCGATGGCGAATTCGCTCGACGCGGTGTCGGATCGCGACTTCGTGCTGGAGACGCTGTCGGCGGCGTCGATCTGCGCGGTGCATCTGTCGCGCTTCGCCGAGGAGATCGTGATCTGGACCTCGCCGCTGGTTGGGCTTGTGCGCTTGAGCGACAAGTTCACCACCGGCTCCTCGATCATGCCGCAGAAGCGCAACCCGGACGCCGCCGAGCTGGTCCGCGCCAAGACCGGGCGGGTGATCGGCGCGCTGAACGGCCTGTTGATCGTGATGAAGGGCCTGCCGCTCGCCTATCAAAAGGACATGCAGGAGGACAAGCAGGGCGCGATGGAGGGCTTCGCCGCGCTGTCGCTGGCGATCCGGGCGATGACCGGCATGGTCCGCGACATCGTCCCCGAGCAGGACCGGATGCGAGCCGCGGCCGGCGAAGGCTACGCCACCGCCACCGACCTTGCCGACTGGCTGGTGCGGACGCTGAAGATGCCGTTCCGCGACGCCCATCACGTCACTGGAAAGATCGTCGGCCTCGCCGCCAAGGCCGGCGTTGCGCTGCACGAGCTGCCGCTGAAGGAGATGCAGGCGGTCGAGCCGAAGATCAGCCGCGACGCGTTGGCGGTGCTGAGCGTCGAATCCTCCGTGAAAAGCCGGACCTCCTATGGCGGCACCGCGCCGAAGAACGTCCGCGCCCAGGCCAAGGCTTGGCTCAAACGACTGGAAAAAGAACAAAAAATGGGTTGAACCGGGAGGCCGCCGGAGCATTCTGTGCGACCCTGGGTCTCGCCAGAACCAGGCAATCTCTGTATGGTTCGGCCGCAATTGGGGATTTCGACGTGAACCGCACTGCCGGCCCATCGCGATGGGCGCTTGTTGTCATCGCCGCCGCGACGCTGGCTCTTTCGGGCTGCGGCCGCAAGGCCGGGCTCGACCTGCCGCCGGGCGCCGCCGCCACGCCGTCGGTTTCGACCGCCTCCGAACCGGCCGCCAAGGGCGACGTGTTCGACTCGTCGTTCGGCGCCAACGCGCCTCCGGTCGCGGGCAGAGGCCAAAAGAAGCGCATCATTCTCGACCCGCTGCTGGACTGATCCGCAATGCGTCATTTCGACTACCGCGACGGCGTGCTGCACGCCGAGGGCGTCAGCCTTGCGTCGATCGCGCAGGCGGTCGGCACCCCGTTTTATTGCTACTCCACCGCGACGCTGGAGCGGCACTACCGGGTCTTCACCGAAGCCCTCAGCGGCGTCGACGCGCTGGTCTGCTACGCGATGAAGGCCAATTCCAATCAGTCGGTGCTGCGCACGCTGGCCAAGCTCGGCGCCGGCGCCGATGTGGTGTCGGGCGGTGAGCTGAAGCGCGCGCTGGCCGCAGGCATCCCGCCGGGCAAGATCGTGTTCTCCGGCGTCGGCAAGACCGAGGCCGAGCTGCGCGCCGCGCTGGCCCACGACATCAAATGCCTCAACGTCGAGTCCGAACCCGAGCTCGAGCTGCTGTCGCGGCTCGCGGTCGAGACCGGCCGCATCGCGCGGATCTCGATCCGGGTTAATCCGGATGTGGATTCAGGCACCCACGCCAAGATCTCGACCGGCAAGTCGGAGAACAAGTTCGGCATTCCGATCCGCCACGCCCGCGACGTCTACGCCCGCGCGGCGAAGCTGCCCGGCATTCAGGTCACCGGCGTCGACGTCCATATCGGCAGTCAGATCATCGATCTTGCGCCGATGGAATCCGCGTTCCGCCTCGTCGCCGAGTTCGTGCACGTGCTGCGCGGCGACGGTCACACGATCAGCCACGTCGATTTCGGCGGCGGCCTCGGCATCCCATACTACGAGGATCGCGCCGCGCCGCCGGAACCGTTCTCCTATGCGGAGATGGTCAAGCGTATCACCCACAATCTCGGCTGCACGCTGATGTTCGAGCCGGGCCGGATGATCGTCGGCAATGCCGGCATCCTGGTCGCGCAAGTGATCTATGTGAAGCACGGCGACGGCAAGACCTTCGTGATCATCGACGCGGCGATGAACGACCTGATCCGCCCGACGTTGTACGAGGCCTATCACGAGATTCTGCCGGTCGCGGAGCCTGCGCCCGGCGCGAAGATGATCACCGGCGACGTCGTTGGTCCGGTCTGCGAGACCGGCGATTACCTCGCGCTCGACCGCCAGCTGCCGGAGCTGAAATCCGGCGACCTGATCGCGATCATGACCGCCGGCGCCTACGGCGCGGTGCAGGCGTGCACCTACAACACCCGTGCGCTGGTGCCCGAAGTGCTGGTGAAGGACGACCAATACGCCGTGGTGCGCCCGCGCATCGAGGTCGAGCAACTGATCGCGATGGATCAGCCGGCGCCATGGCTGTGACGCACGGCTTCGACATCCGCTGATATCAAAGGTGGGGGTGGGACCGCCAGAACGCGGCGGACAAAGCTGGCGGTCCCGATCGCGCGTTGAAATTGTGGTCGGGAATGCGGCTTCGCCGTCCACTGCGCGATACGGTGACCGTAGCGATCCGCCGCGCCGCAGCAATGCAAACCGCCCCTTAACCTAACCGATCAACCTTAACTGCGCTGTGTTGCTCATCGCTCGTAGGCCTCAGGCCTTGTCGAGTTCGGCGAACACGTCGCGGGCGATCCGGAAACTGTCGACGCCGGCGGGAATCCCGGCGTAGCAGGCCACCTGCATGAAGATCTCGCGGATCTCATCCTTGGTGACGCCGTTGGTGAGCGCGCCCTTGATATGCGCCCGCAATTCGTGCGGCCGGTTCAGAATCGCGATCATCGCCAGATTGAGCATGCTGCGGGTCTTGCGCGGCAATTCCTCGCGCCCCCAGATCGCGCCCCAGCAATATTCGGTGACCAGTTCCTGGAACGGCTTGTTGAAGTCGTCGGAGTTCTTCAACGCGTTTTCGACATAGGCTTCGCCCAGCACGGCCTTGCGGATGTCCAGCCCCTTGTCGTGTGTGGTCTTGTCCATCACGGTTCCTTTGGTTGGGATCTGGCGGCGACGTTACGGGCTGACGCCGGTGCCGTCACGCATTCGTGTGACGCGATGGTGGCGCAAGGCCCGGCGGTACGAGGTGCCTCATTGCCGCCGTTGTGCTAGGTTGCTGTGGCGGCAACCCGGAGAGATTGTTGAGCGGACGCAGTCCCGACCCGTCACAGACCCCGCGAGATCCAGACGCGATGGCGCGGCTGCAACTTGCCACGGCTCTGCGACGTGCGACCTTCGCGATCGCCTGGGAGCGGAGCTGGCCGCTTCTCGTCCGGCTGCTCGGCGTCGTCGGCCTGTTTCTGGCTGTGTCGTGGGCCGGTCTGTGGCTCTCGCTGCCGTTCCTTGGCCGCGTTGCCGGCCTTGCGCTGTTTGCGGCGCTGGCGGTGGTCGCGCTGCTTCCCGTGCTCAAGTTCCGCTGGCCGAGCCGCGACGACGCGCTCGCCCGGCTCGATCGCGCCACCGGGCTGAAGCATCGCCCCGCGACGGCGCTGACCGATACGCTGGCCTCCAGCGATCCGGTGGCGCAGGCGCTGTGGCAGGCGCAGCGCGAGCGAACGCTGGCGGCGATCAAAGGCGTCAGCGCCGGATTGCCGGCGCCGCGGCTGCCGAAGCACGACCCATGGGCGCTGCGCGCGCTGGTCGCGGTGCTGCTGGTCGCGACCTTCATCGCCGCCGGTGAAGAGCGCACCGCGCGCGTGGCGGCGGCGTTCGATTGGAACGGAGCGCTGGCTGCGCCGAACGTCCGGGTCGACGCCTGGGTGACGCCGCCGGTCTACACCAACAAGCCGCCGATCGTGCTGTCGGCTGCGAACAGGACTCTCGCCTCCTCGAACGAAGCGGCGCTGCCGGTTCCGGCCGGCTCGACGCTACTGGTGCGCTCCAGCGGCGGCGATCTCGACGTTGCGATCAGCGGCGGCGTCGTCGAGGCGTTGCCGGAGGGCGAAGCGCCGAAGGGCGCCAGCGAGCGGCGCTACAAGATCACCGGCGACGGCACGGCGCATGTTCGTGCGCCGTCCGGTCAGCCGCAATGGTCGTTCAAGGCGACGCCGGATCATCCGCCGTCGATCGCTCTGGCGAAGGAGCCGGAGCGGCAGGCGCGCGGATCGTTGCAACTGTCCTACAAGCTCGAAGACGATTACGGCGTGACCGAAGCCCATGCGCTGTTCGCCGCATCGCCCTCCGCGACCGATCAGAACTCCGATACGCCGCGGCCGCTCTATGAGCCGCCGCAGTTTGCGCTGACGCTGCCGAATGCGCGGACCCGCGCCGGCGTCGGCCAGACCGTCAAGGATATCAGCGACGATCCCTATGCGGGCGCCGAGGTCACGCTGACGCTGACGGCGAAGGACGAGGCCGGCAATGAGGGCCGCAGCGAGCCCACCACGATGCGGCTGCCGGAGCGACTGTTCACCAAGCCGTTGGCGCGGGCGCTGATCGAACAGCGCCGCATTCTCGCGCTCGACGCCAACAAGAACGCGCAGGTCTACGCCGCGCTCGACGCGCTGATGATCGCGCCGGAAGCATTCACGCCGGAGGCCGGCCAGTATCTCGGCCTCTATACCGTCGCCGACCAGCTCGAGCGCGCGCGCACCGACGACGCGCTGCGCGAGGTCGTCGGCAATCTCTGGTCACTCGCGCTCAGCATCGAGGACGGCAATACATCGGACGTCGAAAAGGCGCTGCGCGCCGCGCAGGACGCGCTGAAGCAGGCGCTGGAGCGCGGCGCCTCCGACGAGGAGATCAAGAAGCTCACCGAGAATTTGCGCGCCGCGCTCGACAACTACATGCGCCAGCTCGCCGAGCAGCTCAAAAACAATCCGCAGCAGCTCGCCCGTCCGCTCGATCCCAACGCGCGGGTGATGCGGCAGCAGGACCTCAACAACATGATCGAGCGGATGGAGCGGCTGTCGCGCTCCGGCGACAAGGAAGCCGCCAAGCAGTTGCTCGAACAGCTGGCGCAGATGCTGGAAAACCTGCAGATGGCGCAGCCCGGCCAGGGCGGCGACGCCGACATGCAGCAGGCGATGAACGAACTCGGCGACATGATCCGCAAGCAGCAGCAATTGCGGGACAAGACCTTCAAGCAGGGTCAGGACCAGCGGCGCGACCGGATGCGCGGCCAGAAGGGCGAGCAGAATCTCGGCGATCTGCAGCAGGATCAGCAGAACCTGCAGGACCGGCTGCGCAAGCTGCAGCAGGAGCTCGCCAAGCGCGGTCTCGGCCAGGCCCAGCGCGGCCAGAAAGGCGAGCCGGGGCAGCAAGGCGAACAGGGCGAACAGGGCGAGCAGGGCGAGCAGAGCGAGGGCGGCCTCGATCAGGCCGAGTCCGCGATGGGCGACGCCGAAGGCCGGCTCGGCGAAGGCAACGCCGACAGCGCGGTCGACTCGCAGGGCCGCGCGCTCGAGGCGTTGCGCAAGGGTGCGCAGAAGCTCGCCGAGGCGATGCAGCAGGGCGACCAGCCGGGCCAGGGCGAAGGGCCGGGCAATCGCCCCGGTCGCCAGCAGAGCAGCGGCAACGACACCGACCCGCTCGGCCGGCCGTTGCATGGCCGCGAATTCGGCGACGATCTGTCGGTAAAAATTCCCGGCGAGATCGATGTTCAGCGCGTCCGCCGCATCCTCGAAGAACTCCGCCGCCGCCTCGGCGATTCAGCGCGACCACAGCTCGAACTCGACTACATCGAGCGGCTGCTGAAAGATTACTGAACTAACAGCTCGCCCCAGGCACAGCGCAACTTCTCCCGCCTGCGGGAGAGGTCGGATCGCGCAGCGATCCGGGTGAGGGCACTCCTATCAACGAACTTCTGAGTCACTGCCCGCGTCGCCCTCACCCCAGCCCTCTCCCGCAAGCGGGAGAGGGAGCGGGCTGCGACCCGGTGCTGGCGCTCAGTCCCGCTTCCGCGCCGCCAGCGCGTTGGCGACGGCGTTGCGGATGTCGACGACCGAGAACGGCTTGGTGATGACGTCGTGGATGATGGCGTCGAGCCCGGAGGCGCGTTCGCGCTGATCGGCGAAGCCGGTCATCAGCAGGATGGTGAGGTCGGGGAAGTCGCGCGCCGCCGCCAGCGCCAGCGCGATGCCATCCATGATCGGCATCTTGATGTCGGTCAGCAACAGATCGAAACGGCCGGCATGCTCGACGAGAATCTCGAGCGCCTCGCTGCCGTCTTCGGCGGTCATGATTTCGTGGCCGTCCATGGCGATGGCGCGCGCCACCAACAGGCGCATCGATTCTTCGTCATCGGCGATCAGGATTCGCGACATCACAAGTTCCCAGGCAGGCGGCCGTCGCTCGGCCGGCCGGCACGCAGATGGATCGGATCGGATTCAGGCGCCACCGGTCATGATATCGCGCCGGTTGAAGAAGCGCACGTCGATCGAGCGGGCTTCTGCCGGCGGCGAGGCCAGCCGGGACCGGAACCAGGCTTGTTCGCCGGGGCGCAGCGCCGTCTGCTCCAGCACCGCGTTCCAGGCATAGATCTCGGTGCCGCGCTCGTCGCGCACAATGAAGCGCAGCCGCGGCAAATCCGCCGGCTTCCGGCCGAGGCCCATGATCACGCCCTCGATCACCAGGACTAGCTTGGATTCCACCGTTTCGCGGCTGATCTTGACGTCCTTGATAGCCAGCGACCGCAGGTTCACCTCGAAACCGGCCAGTTTGTAGAAGGTCGCGGTCTGCGGCAGCAGCCGTACCACGTCGCCGCGCCAGATCAGCAGGCCCAGCGCCAGCGCGCCGAACGCGGCGCAGGCGGTCGAGGCGGTGAACAGCGACTTGATCGCCCGCACCGGGTCTTCTTTGAGAGGTTGGATTATCGCTTTCAGCCCCTTCGGGCGGCGACGTCCAAATGAGCGCTGGTTACGTTTGCGGCCTGTGCCCGGTTCGGTTTCGGGCTCGGGCTCGGGCGCCCGGACGAAGGTGTCGCGATCCTCGTCTGTTGGAATCTCGGCCGCGATCGGCGGGCTGTCGACGACGGGCGTATCCTGTTCGTCGTCGGTCACGCCCCAGCCGGGATCGGCCGCCAGATCGTCGGTCGGGGGTGGGTCCTCGACCGTCATGGCCGCGACGCGCGCGTCGGTCTGGATCACGTCTTCGGGGCGCGCCAGCCAGACTTCCTTGCAGCGGGAACAGCGCACGGTCCGGCCGGTATCGCCCAGTTTCGCCGGATCGATCGCATAGGATGTCGTACAATGGGGGCAGACGATGTGCATGACGAATCGCTGGCTATGTTCCTTGCGTCATCCTATCCGGCGTCCGTTAACGAACCGGAAACCATAACCGCCTCACAACCGGCCTACGGGCATAAGGCGTGGCGTGCCCTTTTCCGCTGCGCCGATCGCGATCGGAGCTGAATTTGGTCCGCTTCGAAAATGTCGGCCTGCGCTATGGGCTCGGTCCAGAGATCCTGCGCGATCTCAATTTCGCGATCCCGGCGCATTCCTTCCAGTTCCTGACCGGGCCGTCCGGCGCGGGCAAGACCTCGCTGCTGCGGCTGTTGTTCTTGTCGCTGCGGCCCACCCGCGGGCTCGTCAATCTGTTCGGTAACGACGTCTCTCTGCTCACCAAGGACGAGGTCTCGGCCTTGCGGCAGCGGATCGGCATCGTGCTGCAGGATTTTCGGCTGCTCGATCACATGACGACCTACGAGAACGTGGCGTTGCCGTTCCGCGTCAGCGGCCGCGACGAGTCGAGCTACCGCAAGGAAGTGATCGATCTGTTGAAATGGGTCGGACTGGGCGAACGCATGGACGCGCTGCCGCCGGTGCTGTCCGGCGGCGAGAAGCAGCGCGCCGCTATCGCGCGCGCGGTGATCGGCCGACCGCAATTGCTGCTTGCCGACGAGCCGACCGGTAACGTCGATCCGACGCTCGGCCGCCGGCTGTTGCGGCTGTTCGTCGAGCTCAACAAGTCCGGGACCGCGGTGGTGATCGCGACCCATGATATCAATCTGATGGATCAGTACGAGGCGAGGCGCATGGTGCTGCATCAGGGACGGCTGCACATCTATGAATAGGCCACCGCGACAGAGCGACCCGCGCGATGTGATGGTCGACCTCGGCGACGAACGCCCGCAGGTGCCGGCGCGGGCGCGCAATCAGTCGCCGATCGTGCCGCGGGCCTCGATCGCCGGCCGCGCGTTGGTCGCGGTGGTCGCGATCATGACGTTCCTCGCCTCGATGACGACCGGCGTGGTGCTGCTGATCAACGCCTCCGCATCGGAATGGCAGTCTGACGTCTCGAGTGAGATCACCGTGCAGGTCCGCGCGGTCCAGGGTCGCAGCCTCGAGCGCGACGTCGCCACCGTGGCCGAGGCTGTGCGCAACCAGCCCGGCATCGTCGAGGTGCGACCGTTCACCAAAGAGGAATCCGCAAGGCTGCTGGAGCCGTGGCTCGGCACCGGGCTGTCGCTCGACGATCTGCCGGTGCCCCGGGTGATCGTGGCGCGGATCGCGCCCGGCACGGCGCTCGATCTCGCCGAGTTGCGCCGCCGGATCGCGCAAGCCGCGCCAGCCGCAACGGTCGACGACCACCGCGCCTGGATCGAACGGATGCGTTCGATGACCGGCGCCACGGTGTTCGCCGGCATCGGCGTGCTGGCGCTGGTGATCATCGCCACCATCATCTCGGTGTCGTTCGCCACCCGCGGCGCGATGGCGGCCAACCGGCCGATCGTCGAGGTGCTGCATTTTGTCGGCGCCAGCGACCGCTTCATCGCCGACCGCTTCTTCCGCCACTTCCTGATGCTCGGCCTGCAGGGCGGCCTGATCGGCGGTGGCGCGGCGGTCTTCGTGTTCGGTTTTTCGGAATCGGTCGCCACCTGGTTTTCCGGCACCCCGGTCGGCGATCAGTTTGCGGCGCTTTTGGGAACCTTCTCGCTGCGTCCGATCGGATATCTGGCGCTCGCCGGCCAGGCGGCGCTGATCGCGGCGATCACCGCGCTGGCGTCGCGGCGAACGCTGTTCGCCACCTTGGCGGCGATCGAATGAGAGGCGAGGGGCTGTCGGGGCGGCCCAATCTGGGCGCGCGCCGGACTCCCTCCGCCAGAAAACGAACGCGAGTCGGTTTCATCGTCGACGAATCAGAGTCTCGTTTTCTTCTGTTTGCGCATGACCTTATCCGAAAACCGGTGTCCACTTTTCGGGATCATGCGATAGACTCCCGTTGTCGCTTGGACGAGGTTCGCCGAAAGAACCGCTTTGGCAACACGCAATCGAGGTATACCGGCATCCAATGGAGCTGCCGACTGATCAGCAACCGACACGAACCGCGCCCGGCAAGCCTGCGCGGCGGCCGGGACGGTTACGCGCGGTGATCGTCGCGACGTTGGCCCTCGGCTTCGTCGCCACGGCCGCGGGATTTGTCGCGTTCCTGGCGCAGTTGCGCGGCGCCGAGCTGAAGCCGAACCGCACGGCCGACGGCATCGTCGTGCTGACCGGCGGCTCGTCCCGGGTGTCGGATGCGGTCGAGCTGCTCGCCTCCGGCTATGGCAAGCGACTGTTGATCTCCGGCGTGCACCGGACCAATGGCGCCAGCGACATCTCGCGCTCGGTGCCGGACAGCAAGGACTGGCTGGATTGCTGCGTCGATCTCGATCGCTCGGCGGTCAACACCCGCAGCAACGCCGCCGAAACCCGGCGCTGGGCGCACGAGCGTGGCTTTCATTCGCTGATCGTCGTCACCTCGAATTACCACATGCCGCGCGCGATCGTCGAAATGTCGCACGCGATGCCCGACGTCGAGCTGATCCCATTCGCGGTGATCGGGGACAAGTGGCGCGACGAACCGTGGTGGACCAGTGGCGCGACGCTGCGGCTGCTGCTATCGGAATACGCGAAATACGTCGCCGTCGAAGCGAGGGTGCGGCTGGCGCGACTGGGCATCGAACTGGCGCCCGAGGCCTCGGAGCTGGCGCCCGAGCCGGCGGCCCGCAAGCCGACGACGGCGCTCGCGAACTGACCGGATTTGTTCGATGACATCGATTTTCGTGCGTTCGTTGATCTACAATGTTCTGTTCTATCTGCTGCTGACGTTCTGGATCCTGGTGGCGGTGCCGACATTCGTGCTGCCGCGCCGCGCGCTGATGAGAGTCGCCAAGCTGTGGGGCCAGAGCAGCATCTGGCTGATGCGTGTCGTCTGCAACACCAAGGTGGAGTTCCGCGGCGTCGAAAAGATTCCGCAAGGTCCGTTGATCGTCGCGCCCAAGCACCAGTCGATGTGGGAGACCTTCGCGCTGCTGCAGTTCTTCGATGCGCCGGTGTACATCCTGAAGCGTGAGCTGACCTGGATTCCGTTCTTCGGCTGGCTTCTGATGAAAGCCGACATGATCGCGATCAACCGCCAGAAGCGCGGTCGGATCCTGATGGAAATGTCGCGGCGCGCCCGCGAGGAAGTTCATCGCGGCCGGCAGTTGATCATTTTCCCGGAAGGCACACGGACGGCAGTCGGCGCGCCGCCAAACTACAAGGCCGGCGTCGGCCAGATCTATGCCGACTGTGGTGCGCCATGCCTGCCGGTGGCGCTCAATTCCGGCCTGTTCTGGCCGCGGCGGCAGTTCATGCGCTACCCCGGGACGCTCGTGGTCGAATTCCTCGATCCGCTGCCGGCGGGCCTTGATCGACGCACGTTCATCGAGCAGGTCAGCAAACTGGTCGAGACGGCGAGCAACCGGCTGATCGAGGCCGGCCGCAAGGAGCAGGCGGAGCTGTTCGGCCGGGTCCCGAGTACGAACGTCCAGACTGCCGCACCGAAGGTGGCGGATCGCGACCTCGGTCATCGGTAGCCGTGCGCGAGTCGCAGCCTGCTGCCTCTCCGGGAGCGGGCTGGGGTGAGGGCGAACCGAGCCCTGAGTCAGCGTTGTTCGGAGATGCTTTCCCCACCCGGATCGCTGGCGCGATCCGACCTCCCCCGCAAGTGGCAGAGGTTGCGCAGTGCCGGTTGCGAACCTAGCGCTGCGGCGGGGTCTCGTCGCGCAGTCCCTCGGCAAGTCGGTGCAATTGCGGGTCGCGGCAGCCCTGCGCTTCAAGGGAGCGGACCGTCGCCAGCACATAGTCGCGGTTCGCGCCCGAGCGGCCGTGACCTTGCCGCACCAGGCGAAGCTGCTCGGCCGGCGTCAGGCGGCCGGCATATTGCGCGTGGCCGCGATCCACCACATAGGCCATCGCGCTGACCCGCCTGCGGGCGTCATCCTCGAGCCAGACCGAGCGCTTGACCTCGCGATACACGCTGGTGACCTGTTCACGTTCGCGCAAATACGCCACCGTCTGCATCCGGTGCTCTTCGGCGACCCGAAAGGCGATGCCGCGGCAGGCGCCGCCGCGGTCGAGCCCCAGCACCAGGCCCGGGTGTTCGGGCGTGCCGCGGTGGACGAAGGAATAGACGCACAGCGCCCGGTGCTCGCCGATCAGCCGTGCCGGCGCCTGCTCGACGAAGGCGAAGCCGGGGCTCCACATCAGCGAGCCATAGCCGAACACCCACAAATCGCCTTCGGCCAACTCGGAATCGCTCAGGGTTTTGGCGGACATGACGGCCGGGTATCGTGCAAATGACAAATTCAGTCCTTACCGCATCGGACAGCAAAATGTGAGGGTTTTGGCGCTTCCCCCGCCTGCGGTCTCGACATGACGCGTGCGGCGAGCCGGTCCGGATTTCACTTTTTCGGTTTCTCCCTCTAAACGGGCTTCGATGACAGATCTCACGCTTCCTTATCGCCGCCGGCTGTGGCCGCTGTTGCTGATGCCGACCTTGCTGCTGGTCGCTGCGATCGGCTGGACCGGGTTCTGGTTCTTTTCCGCCGCCCAGGTCGACCGCATCGTCGACGCTTGGCGCGCGCGCGAGGCGGCCGCCGGGCGCGTGTTCGATTGCGGCGATCGCTCGGTCGCAGGCTATCCGTTCCGGCTGGAAGTGCGCTGCGCCAATGCCCGCGTCGAGCTGACCTCGCAGACCGCCGGGCAGGCGGCGAGCCAGACGCCGGTGACGGCGAAGCTCGGCGAGATTTTGGTGGTGTCGCAGATCTACGATCCGCGTCTGCTGATCGCCGAATTCAAGGGGCCGGCGACTTTTGCGGATCGCGGCCAGCCCCGGTCGATGTTGCTGAACTGGACCGCCGCGCGCAGCAGCGTCGTTGGTTTGCCCGGACCGCCGCAGCGCATTGCGCTGGTGTTCGATGCGCCGGCGCTCGACCGCATCAGCGGCGCAACCCAGCTCCCGCTGGCCCGGGCTCGCCACGCCGAGATGCACGCGCGCCAGATCGAGGGGCCGGCGCCGGACCAGCCGCAGATCGAGACGGATCTGAAGCTCGAGGGTGCCAGCGTCCAGGACGTGCATCCGCTGCTCGCCGATCCGTTCGACGCGCATCTGCGGTTGCTGCTGAGCGGGCTGAAGGATTTCCGCGCCAAGCCCTGGCCGGAGCGCTTCCGTGACATCCAGGCCGCCGGTGGCCGGATCGACTTCAAAGAGGCGCGTATCCAGCAAGGCGAGATGATCGCGACCGCGACTGGCTCGCTCGGGCTGACGCCCGCCGGCAATGTCGACGGCGAATTGCAGATGGTGGTCGCGGGCCTCGACAAGGTCATTCCCAAGCTCGGCATCGACAAGATGCTGGAGCAAGGCGTGCCGCAATCGACGCTCGACCGTGTCGCGCCCGGCGTCCGTGCCGGGGACGTCGCCAATGTCCTCGGCGCGCTCGATCGCGCGATTCCCGGCCTCGGCAAGGTGGTCCGTCAGAACGCCAATGTCGGCGTCGCCGCCGGCATCAACGCACTCGGCCAGGAAGCCGTATTGGAAGGTCGCCCCGCCCGCGCCTTCCCGCTGCGCTTTATCGACGGCGCGGTGATGCTGGGCCCGCTCAAGATCGCGCAGACCAAGCCGCTGTTCTGAGGCGGCCTGTTGAAGTAAGCGTCACCGCGTCCCGCAGCCTGCCCCCTCTCCCGCTTGCGGGAGAGGGCCGGGGTGAGGGCGCCCCAGGCAGTGAATCAGCGAATCGCGGAGCGGAGTTCCCTCACCCGGATCGCTGCGCGATCCGACCTCTCCCGCAAGCGGGAGAGGTAACAGACGCGCCGCCTTGCGTTCGCTAACTATGCAGCCCCGGCGCCTCGTGTCCGGTGCGGGCGACATACTCCGTGTAGCCGCCGCCGTATTTGTGGATGCCCTCGGGCGTCAGCTCTAGAACGCGGTTCGACAGCGCGCCGAGAAAGTGCCGGTCGTGCGACACGAACAGCATGGTGCCCTCGAATTCGGCGAGCGCCTTGATCAGCATTTCCTTGGTGGCGATGTCGAGATGGTTGGTCGGCTCGTCGAGCACCAGGAAGTTCGGCGGGTCGTACAGCATCTTGGCCATCACCAGCCGCGCCTTTTCGCCGCCCGACAGCACGCGGCATTTCTTCTCGACGTCGTCGCCGGAGAAGCCGAAGCAGCCGGCAAGCGCGCGCAGGCTGCCTTGCCCGGCCTGCGGAAACCATTCTTCGAGCGATTCGAACACGGTGAGTTCGCCGTCGATCAGGTCCATCGCGTGCTGGGCGAAATAGCCCATCTTGACGCTGCCGCCGAGCGCCACGCTGCCCTCGTCGGGCGCGGTCGAACCGGTCACCAGCTTCAGCAGCGTCGACTTGCCGGCGCCGTTGATGCCCATCACGCACCAGCGTTCGCGGCGCTGGATCTGGAAATCGAGCCCGTCATAGATCACGCGGCTGCCGTAGCGCTTGGCGACGCGCTTGAGGCTGACGACGTCCTCGCCGGAGCGCGGCGCCGGCAGGAAGTCGAACGCGATGGTCTGGCGGCGGCGCGGCGGCTCGACCTTGTCGATCTTCTCCAGCTTCTTGACCCGGCTCTGCACTTGCGCGGCGTGTGAGGCGCGCGCCTTGAAGCGCTCGATGAAGGCGACTTCCTTGGCGAGCATCGCCTGCTGGCGCTCGAACTGCGCCTGCTGCTGCTTGTCGGCGAGGGCGCGCTGCTGTTCGTAAAACTCATAATCGCCGGAGTAGCTGGTCAGCGTGCCGGCGTCGATTTCGATGATCTTGTTGACGATGCGGTTCATGAATTCGCGATCGTGCGAAGTCATCAGCAGCGCGCCTTCGAAGCCGCGCAGGAATTGCTCGAGCCAGATCAGGCTTTCGATGTCGAGATGGTTGGACGGCTCGTCGAGCAGCATCACGTCGGGGCGCATCAACAGGATGCGGGCCAGCGCCACGCGCATCTTCCAGCCGCCGGACAGCTTGCCGACGTCGCCGTCCATCATCTCCTGGCTGAACGACAGGCCGGCGAGGACCTCGCGGGCGCGGCCTTCCAGTGCATAGCCGTCGAGTTCCTCGAAACGATGCTGCACCTCGCCGTAGCGCTCGAGGATCTGCTCCATCTCGTCGGCGCGGTCGGGATCGGCCAGTGCGTGCTCGAGCTCCTTCAGCTCGGCGGCGACCTCGCTGACGGGGCCTGCGCCCTCCATCACCTCGGCGACGGCACTGCGGCCGGCCATTTCGCCGACATCCTGGCTGAAATAGCCGATGGTCAGGCCGCGATCGACCGAGACCTGGCCCTCGTCGGGCGTCTCGGTGCCCTTGATCATCCGGAACAGCGTGGTCTTGCCGGAGCCGTTGGGGCCGACCAGGCCGATCTTCTCGCCGCGCAACAGCGTTGCCGAGGCTTCGATGTAGAGGATCTGGTGGCCGTTCTGCTTGGAGATGTTGTCGAGACGGATCATGGGCTCACAGGGCTGCAAATGCTGCGGCGCGTTTAGCCGAAACCCGCCAGATGCGCCAGATAGGGATAACTCTCCACGCCGTCATTCCGGGGCGCTTGCGCAGCAAGCGAACCCGGAATCCCGAGATGCTCTGCCCGTTTAGGATTCCGGGTTCGCGCTGCGCGCGCCCCGGAATGACGGTTGGGGAGGCTATTCGCCCGGCAGCAGCGCGTTGCTGGGGGTCTGGCGGTCGGTGATCTGCATCCCGAACAGGCTGCCGATCAATTCCACCGCGACCCGGGCGGTGCGGCCGCGTTCGTCGAGGAACGGGTTGAGCTCGACCACGTCGAGCGAGCGCACCAGGCCGGAATCGTGCAGCAGCTCCATGATCAGATGCGCCTCCCGATAGGTCGCGCCGCCCGGCACCGTGGTGCCGACGCCCGGCGCAACGGCGGGGTCGAGGAAGTCGACGTCGAACGACAGATGCAGCACGCCGCCCGCGGCGCGGACGCGGTCGATCACCCGGCGGATCAGCACGCCGACGCCGAATTCGTCGATCGCGCGCATATCGACCACCGGGATCGCCCGCGCGCGCACCAGCTCCTTCTCGAGCGGGTCGATCGAGCGGATGCCGAACAGATCGAGCCGGCCGGAGGGGATCGACACCCGCGGCTCGTCGCCGAGCAGATCGTCGAGTCCGGGCTCGCCGCACAGGAACGCCGCCGACATGCCGTGCATGTTGGCGGTCAGCGTCGTCGTTGGCGTGTTGTAGTCGGCATGGGCGTCGAGCCACAGCACGAACAGCGGCTTGCCTTGCGTCTGCCAGTAGCGCGCGACGCCGTTGACCGAGCCCATCGACAGGCTGTGATCGCCGCCCATGAACAGCGGCACCGCGCCGGATTGCGCCAGTTCGTAGGCCCGCGCCGAGATCGCGCCGACCCAGCTCCGCACCTCGCCGTAGAAATTGGCGTTGGCCGGCGTCGGATCGTTGCCACGGTCGCGTTGAGGCCGGGTCATGTCGCCATGGTCCTCGGCCTCGATGCGAAGCTGTTCCAGCAGCCGGCCGATGCCGGCGGTGCGCAGCGCTGCGGGGCCCATCAGCGTGCCCCGCAGCCCGGCGCCGATTTCGATCGGCACCCCGAGCAGCGCGACGCGGCGCGGGACATCAGTCGGGAGCACGGAACCGGACGGCGTCATAGCGGCGCCTTTTCGGAGAGAGGCGGGGACGGATCGATCAGGCCTTGAAATAGGTGATCTGATGCGTGGTCGCCAGCAAACGCCCGCTGGCCGACCAGAGTTCCCCGGTCTGGTCGCTGAAACTCTTGTGAAAAACGTTGGCGTCCGCGACGCCGAGCACCGCGGTCGTGGCCTCGGTCGCAAGGTCGGCCGCGTCGACGTGGAAATACGTCGTCATCGACACCGTTCCGATCGGCAGCAATTCGCCGCGGACGTGGAAGATCCGCGCAAAGAACGCATCCGCGATCGCCGACAGCGAGATCAAATCGATCACCCGCGGTACGCTGTGGCCGATCCACGCTTTTGTATGCGGGCTCGCCGGCTCCGGATGCGGCGCGCCGCCGAAATTCGGTGCATTCTCGGCGAAGCGAAATTCGAACTGGCGGATCCAGGCGGCGGCAACGCCGGCCCTCGAATACACCGGCGTGTCTTCGTAATGGGAGGTCTGCGGCTTCTCGGCCGGCTGGTGCGACCAGGTCTCGCGGCGCTGCGCGAACACGGCGGTGCCGAACGCGGCGACGCCGACATCGGGCTGCGTGAGGTCGATCGACCAGTGCTGGGTCGAGCGCGTTGCCTTCACCAGCCGCGGCGCGAGATCGAATGCGCCGTTCGAAACCGGCGCGCAAAAATTCACAGTCAGCGCCAACGGATCGCCGGCGCGGTCGGGATGCGCCATCAGCGCCCGCAGCAGCGTCGCCGTTGTGGCGCCGCCGAACTGGCCGACGAAGGCGTGATAGTCGTCGCTGGTCGCCCCGCGCCAGCGCCCGTCGGTGCATTCGACCTGCGTCGCGGCGTCGAACGGATGCGGCTGATGCTCTACCTTGGCGTCCATGGTCTCTCCCTTGTTTCTTATTGGTCTTGTCCGGCTCTGCCCAGCGCAACTTGCCCCGCGCCGCGGGTCAGCGCAATGGCTGTCGATCATCATGTGATGGGCGAGTGGCTGTCGCGATGCTCCCCTCCGCTTGGCTGGGAAGCATCGATGTAAAATGCGCGCGCCTTCTGCTCCCTCTCCCGCTTACGGGAGACGGTTGGGGTGAGGGCGAGCCGAGCACTGACCCGGCGATGCTGCGAGAGCGCTTCCCCTCCCGGATCGCCGCGCGATCCGACCTCCCCCGCAAGCGGGAGGTTGCGCTGTCCGATGACGTGAGCGCGGCTGCAAGCCCCGCGCTCCTCAACCAAAAGCGTTCCTGCTATCCCTTCGCGCGCCGTGCCGGCGAGGGCTGCGTCGCGTGGCGGGTGGGCACGTCCCAGATGTCCTCGGCGTATTCGCGGATGGTGCGGTCCGAGGAGAACCATGCCATTCGCGCGACGTTGAGGATGCCGGCGCGGGTCCAAGCGGAGCCGGCGCGCCAGCGCGCGTCGATGCCGCGCTGGGCTTCGTAGTAGCTGTCGAAATCGGCGCTGACCATATAGTGGTCGAGATGCCGCAGCGCGTGCGCGACCGAGGCGAACCGCGCCGGATCGTCGGGTGAGAACGCGCCGGCGTCGATCGCGCGGATGGCGCGGGCGAGTTGCGGCGAGCGGCTGACGACGTCGTTGGCGTCGAGCCCCTGGGCGCGCCGCGCCACCACTTCGAGCGCTTCCATGCCGAAGATCGCGATGTTCTCCGCGCCGACGTGATCACGGATTTCGATATTGGCGCCGTCCAGCGTGCCGATCGTCAGCGCGCCGTTGAGCGCCAGCTTCATGTTGCCGGTGCCCGAGGCTTCCATGCCGGCGGTCGAGATCTGTTCCGACAGATCGGCGGCGGGGATGATCACTTCGGCGAGGCTGACATTGTAGTCGGCGAGGAACACCACCTTCAGCTTGCCGCCGATCGATTCGTCGTTGTTGATCACCTCGGCGATGTCGTTGATCAGCTTGATGATCAGCTTGGCGTAGCGGTAGCTCGCCGCCGCCTTGCCGGCGAAGATCTTGACCCGCGGCACCCAGTCGCGGTTCGGCTCGTCCTTGATCGCGTGATACAGCGCCACGGTCTCGAGCACGTTGAGCAGTTGCCGCTTGTATTCGTGGATGCGCTTGATCTGCACGTCGAAAAGCGCGCCCGGATCGATCCGGACGCCGTTGCGCTCGCTGATCAGCCGCGCCAGCGCGATCTTGTTGCGGTGCTTGACCGAACGGAACTGCTGCTGGAACGCGCTGTCGCCGGCGAACGCCTCGAGGCGCTGCAGCTGGGTCGGATCGTCGAGCACCTCGTCGCCGCAGGCCGCGCGCACCAGATTGGTCAGCCCCGGATTCGCCAGCGTCAGCCAGCGCCGGAAGGTGATGCCGTTGGTCTTGTTGGTGATGCGGCCGGGATAGAGATGATTGAGATCGTGAAACACGGTCTCTTGCATCAGGTCGGAATGCATCGCCGACACGCCGTTGATCCGGTGCGAGCCGATGAAGGCGAGGTGGCCCATCCGGACGCGGCGCCCGCCTCTCTCGTCGATCAGCGACACCGACGCGCGGAACTCGATGTCGCCGGGGCAGCGCACCTCGGCGAGCGCGAGATGCGCCTCGTTGATGCGGTAGATGATCTGGAGATGCCGTGGAAGCGTGCGCTCGAACAGGTCGAGCGGCCAGGTCTCCAGCGCCTCCGGCAGCAGCGTGTGGTTGGTGTAGCTGAGCGTCGCAATTGTGATCTGCCAGGCGTCGTCCCAGCGCAAATGATGGACGTCGACCAATAGCCGCATCAGCTCGGTAACGGCGAGACTCGGATGGGTGTCGTTGAGCTGGATCGCAGCCCTCTTGGCGAGGCTGCGGATCTGCCCGTCGGAGTCGAGATGCCGCTGGATCAGATCCTGCAGCGAGGCGGAGACGAAGAAATACTCCTGCCGCAGCCGTAATTCGCGGCCGGCGGCGCTCTCGTCGTTAGGATAGAGGAATTTGCAGATCGCCTCGGCGCGCGCCTCGTGGGCGGTGGCGCCGAGATAGTCGCCGGTGTTGAACACGTCGATCAGCATCGGATCGGGCGCTCGCGCCGACCAAAGCCGCAGCGCATTGACGTGCTCGCCGCGCCAGCCGACGATCGGCGTGTCGTACGCCATCGCCTGCACCGTTTCGACCGGTGTCCACACCGCCCGCGTCAGCCCCTTGGCGTCGGTGACTTGCTCGACGCTGCCGCCGAACTTCACCTGATAAACGACCTCGGGCCGCTGCAGCTCCCAGGGGTTGCCGAAAGACAGCCACTCGTCCGGGAATTCCTGCTGCCAGCCATGATTGATGATCTGCCGGAACAGGCCGTAATCGTAGCGGATGCCGTAGCCGAAGGCCGGGATCTCCAGCGTCGCCATGCTTTCCATGAAGCAGGCGGCAAGCCGGCCGAGGCCGCCATTGCCCAGCGCCGCGTCGGGCTCGCATTTGCGCAGATCGTTGAGGCCGACGCCGAGGTCGCCGAGCGCAGCGGCGTACTGCGCGAGCAGGCCCATATTGTTCAGTGCATCGGTGAACAGCCGGCCGATCAGGAACTCCAGCGAGAGGTAATACACCCGCTTGCGGCCGGCGTCGTAGCTCTCCTTTTCCGAAACAAGCCAGCGGTGCACGATGCGGTCGCGCAGCGCCAGCGCCGAGGCTTTGTACCAGTCGTGCTTGGTCGCCTGCGTCGCCGCCTTGCCGATCACAAGCGTCAGCTTCGCCAGAATGGCACTCTTGATCTCGGAGAGCGCCAGCTCATCGATCGGCGGCTGTTGTTGCTGAAGCTTCTCGAACACGGACTGCACTGGCAAATGATGATCCTATAAGGGCTTTGTAAGTTCCGAACATACAAACAATAGCGCGGGTCCGAAACCCATGACGAGTGCATCGTTGCGGCGCGATGCCTTGGTTTTGTGCAAAACTCGCGTTTTGGCGATCTCTTGCCGACCAAGCGCGGCTGCTTCGTTGCACAGATTGCCGTCCGGATGATGACGCGGCGCGGTGATGAGCGCGGCGAGTGCCAATGTGATCGTCATTGTGATCGCCGCAGCCGTGCGACTTCCGGCTCGCCGCGTCGATCTCGCTGCGACAGCCGCGCGGATTTTTGGAAATAGAACAAATTAAGAACAAATTTACAAGCTGTTGATATATCATGATGATTCGGCGCGTGGCGCTACAATATCTATGGTTTGTCCCAGCTTGCGAGGACTACATGTCCACAATCGCCTTCGATCAGATGGCTCTGACCCGGATTGCCGATTTCGCGCGGTCGCTGTCGCGACTGCATCAGCTCGCGCGGCGGCAGTGGATCGACGACGACCAGCTCGACCGTGAATTCAACGCGGTCTGCCTGTCGATCTGGGGCTATTCACCGGACGACCTCTGCGACCAGATGTTCGACGCGGACGATCTGGCCTGGCTCGACACGCTGGACGAAGCCACCGCGCGGATCTTCGCGGCCGAGCATGGCTATGATCTCGTCGACGACAGCGGGATGCTGACCGACTGGTGGGGCTATTGCTGGATGATCCTCGCTGAAAAGCGCGGCCTGCTGACGCCGGAGAACCGCGCCGCGGCGCGTGCCAGGATCGAAGAGACCTACCTCGCCGCGTCCAATGTGATCGGCGTCATTGTCGGGCGCTGAGCGCCCGTCTGCAACACGCGCGTCATTCCGGGGCGCGAGCGCAGCTCGCGAACCCGGAATCCCGAGATGCTCTGGATGTCTGAACTTCGAGATTCCGGGTTTGCTCGCTTTGCGAGCGCCCCGAAATGACGCGGTGAAAGTCTGCGCTCAGTCTACCGCCGCACGCCGGCCCTGCACGGGCTTCGGCGAGGCGATCGGCAGCGAGACGTCGTGGGCGACCACCGGCACTTGTTCGGCGATCAGTTCGGCATTGACCGGCGCAACTTTCATCTCGCCGAGCCGGGCGCGAATCTGCGTGGTCAACCCGGGATAATCGGCGACCGGGGTGAAATCGGGGGTCTGCTCGGCGCCGAGGCGGACGCCATTATAGGCGGCGAGCCCGGTCGCGGTGGCGACGATGTCGCCGGGGCGCAGCGAGGTGTCGAGCGACAGATCGACCGGCGCGAGGCCGGCCGGGTTGCGGCCGTTGCAGGTGCAGTCGGCCTTCAGCGCCTTGCGATAGGCGAAGGCGTTTTCGCTGTCGGCATAGCGCTGGCCGTTGCTCGCCGTCGCGCTGTCGATATGGCTGCCGTAATACACCTTGGCGTTGCCGGCCGGGCAGAACGCCTGACACATCTGCGCTGGCGTCGCGCCGCCGCGCGCCTGCAGCGGAAAATACTTGCCGTCGCAGCTGCGGACACAGAACGCAGGCCCGCCGCCCGAGGCGACCTGACGCGGCGCCGGCGGCGGTGCCGCCTGCTGATTGAGTCCGAACGGATCGGCAAAGAAACTCGCCTGCGCCGGCGCGCTGCGCTGTTGCGGCCGCTGCGGGCCGGCGCCGCCGAACAGCATTTCGAGGATGTTCTGCGCGGAGGCGGGCGCCGGGATCAGCGCCACCGGGGTCCCGACAAATAGCGCCGCGGCGAGCGCGGCTGAGCGCTGAAGGCGCAGCATTTCAAACACTTGACGCAACGCTCACTCCACCCGACGCGATCGTGCGGCAAAGCCGCGACACCGGTCACTTTAGTGCGGGATGGTAAACGCGCGGTTTCTGCGGGTGCTCCGCGTCAGCGATTAAGAAACTCGCTGGCCTTGTACAGCGAGCGGAATGGCAGCCCGGCTTCGGCGAAGGCTTCGGTAGCGCCTTCCTCGCGGTCCACCATGGTCAGCACCAGCACGATCTCCGCGCCGGACTCACGTACCGCTTCGACCGCCTTGATCGCCGAGCCGCCGGTGGTGGTGACGTCCTCGACGATGACGCAGCGCTTGCCGGCGAGGCTCTCGCCTTTCGCCAGCCCTTCGATTGCGAGCTTTGCCCCGTGCTCCTTCGGCTTCTTGCGCACGAAGAACGCCGCGATCGGATGGTTCTTCAGCCACGACAATTGCGCGATCGCGCCGGCTAGAGGCACCGCGCCCATTTCCAGCCCGCCGATGAAATCGACCTGTTCGTCGCGCAGCGCCTCGTAGGTCAGTTCCGCCAGCAGCGCCGCGCCCTCGGGATCGAGCATCGTCGGCTTCAGATTGAAATAGAAATCGCTCTTGCGGCCGGAGGCCAGCGTGATCTCGCCGCGGCCGAATGAGCGGTTGCGGATGATGTCGGCAAGGCGGGCGCGGGACGCGGATTTGGACACGGGCGGACTCTCTGAGGTTGACCGGCCGCAATCTAGCCGCCGGCCGCGAGCGAAGCCAGCGGCGCGGTGGCGGTATTCGCGGTTGAGGGAGGGGCCTCGCGTAGCTCTCCGATGCAAGCCCCGCAACCGGCAGGGCGCAACCTCTCCCGCTTGCGGGGGAGGTCGGATCGCGTCAGCGATCCGGGTGGGGGAAGCTGACTTTCAACGGATTGCTGACTCAGTGCTCGGCTCGCCCTCACCCCGGCCCTCTCTCGCAAGCGGGAGAGGGGGTACTCTGTGCGCGTCGAGAGGCGGCGGCGACGAGAGGCATCAAGCGGAAGCTCAATGCGCCTCGTCCCAATTGTCCGCGGCGCGGGCGTCGACCTGCAGCGGCACGTTGAGCAGCACCGCCGGGAACGGCGCGTCCTGCATCACGTGCCGGACCACCGGCAGCGTCGCGGCGACCTCGTCGTCGGGCACTTCGAAGATCAGTTCGTCGTGGACCTGCAGCAGCATCTGCGCGCTGAGCTTCTTCTCCGCCAGCGCGTCCTCCATCCGCACCATGGCGCGGCGGATGATGTCGGCGGCGGAGCCCTGCAGCCGGGCGTTGATCGCGGCGCGTTCGTTGAAGGCACGGATCGACGGGTTCGACGCCTTGATGTCCGGGTAGTGACATTTGCGGCCGAACAGCGTCTCGACATAGCCGTGGGCCCGGCAGAAATCGCGGGTCTCGTCCATATAGGCGCGGATGCCGGGGAAGCGCTCGAAGTAGCGCTTGATATAGGCGCCGGCCTCCTCGCGCGGGATGCCGAGCTGGTTGGCGAGGCCGAACGCCGAGATGCCGTAGATGATGCCGAAATTGATCGCCTTGGCGCGGCGGCGGATCTCCGACGGCATGCCCTCGACCGGCACGCCGAACATTTCCGACGCGGTCATGGCGTGGATGTCGATGCCGTCCTGGAACGCCTTGCGCAGCGCCGGCACCTCGGCGACCTCGGACAGCAATCGTAGCTCGATCTGCGAGTAGTCCGCCGACACCAGTTTGTAGCCCGGCGATGCGATGAAGGCGCGGCGAATCTTGCGGCCGTCCTCGGTGCGCACCGGGATGTTCTGCAAATTCGGCTCGTTCGACGACAGCCGGCCGGTGGTGGTGGCGGCGAGCGCGTAAGTGGTGTGGACCCGTTGCGTCTGCGGATGCACGTAGTTCGGCAGCGCGTCGGTGTAGGTCGAGCGCAGCTTGCTCACCTGCCGCCAGTCGAGAATCTTCCTTGGAAATTCGTGGCCCTGTTCGGCGAGTTCGTCGAGCACCTGCGCCGAGGTCGACCATGCGCCGGTCTTGGTCTTGCTGCCGCCCGGCAGCCCCATCTTGCCGAACAGGATGTCGCCGAGCTGCTTCGGGCTGCCGATGTTGATGTCTTCGCCGGCGAGTTCGCGAATCTCCGCTTCGATCCGCGCCGCGGTCTGGGCGAAATCGGCCGACAGCCGCGACAGCACGCTTCGATCGATCGAGATGCCGCGCCGTTCCATCCGCGCCAGCACGCCGACCAATGGCCGCTCCAGCGTCTCGTAAACCGCCATCATCCGCTCGGCGACCAGCCGCGGCTTCAGCACCCGCCAGAGCCGCAGCGCCACGTCGGCGCGCTCGCCCGCATATTCGGTGGCGCGCTCGATCGGCACCTGATCGAAACCGATCTTTGCCTTGCCGCTGCCGGTGAGTTCGCCGAGCGCGTGCAGGGTGTGGCCGAGATTGCTCTCGCTCAGCGCATCGAGTCCGTGGCTGCCGCGGCCGGCGTCGAGCGCGTAGGACATCAGCTGCAGATCGTCGATGTTGCGCAACGTGATGCCGTGCTGCGCCAGCAACACTGCGGTGAACTTGATGTTGAAGCCGATCTTGGCGAGGCCGGCGGATTCCAGCAGCGGCTTCAAGGCATCCAGCGCCTCGCGCGCGCCGAGCTGGTCGGGCGCGAGTCCCGCGGCGAACAGGCCGCTTCCGTCGCCGGTCTGACGATGGCCGAGCGGGATGTAGGCCGCATCATTCGGCGCCAGCGCCAGGGCAATGCCGCAAAGCTCCGCCTGCATCGGATCGATCGAGGTCGCGATGGCGTCGACCGCGACGAAGCCTGCGTCGTGGATGCGTGCGATCCAGCCGTGCAATTCGTCGAGCGTCCGGATCGTCTTGTATGCGGTGCGATCGACCGGAATTTTTCGCGCGGTCTCGGCGCGCCTGGCGGCGAGGATCTGCGGCGACAGAACCTCGCCCGGCCTGCCGTCGCGCCCACGCCCGGCGTTCAGCGCACCACCTTCCCCCGATTGCTGCGCGCTCCCTCTCCCGCCTGCGGGAGAGGGCTGGGGTGAGGGCACTTGCTCCGAAAACAGGTCCCCGCTTGCGGCAGTGCCCCCACCCGTCGCGCTACGCGCGCCGACCTCCCCCGCAAGCGGGAGAGGTGAAGACTTCAGCGCGGCTTCCGCCTCGACATCCGACGGATCGATCTGCGCGTAGTCGGCGACCCGCCGTGTCAGCGTGGTGAATTCCATCGCCTTGAGAAACGAGATCAGCTTTCGCGCATCGGGCTCGTGCACCGCGAGCTCGTCGAGCGGCACGTCGAGTTTGACGTGATCATCGAGCAAGACGAGCTTTCGCGAGATCCGCGCCTTCTCGGCGTTCTCGATGAGCGCCTCGCGCCGCTTCGGCTGCTTGATCTCGGAGGCGCGCGCCAGCAAGGTTTCGAGATCGCCGTATTCGGTAATCAATTGCGCCGCGGTCTTGATGCCGATGCCGGGCACGCCCGGCACGTTGTCGACGCTGTCGCCGGCCAGCGCCTGGACCTCGACGACTTTATCCGGCGGCACGCCGAATTTCTCGATCACTTCGGCAACGCCGATGCGGCGGTCCTTCATGGTGTCGTACATCGTGACGCAGTCGGTCACGAGCTGCATCAGGTCCTTGTCGGACGACACGATGGTGGCTGTCGCGCCCGCCTCGCAGGCCTCGCGCACATAGGTGGCGATCAAATCATCGGCTTCGAAGCCGGACTGTTCCAGACAGGGCAGATCGAACGCGCGCACCGCCTCGCGGATCAGCGCGAATTGCGGGATCAGGTCGTCGGGCGCCGGCGGCCGATGCGCCTTGTAGGCGGGATACATTTCGTTGCGGAACGTCGCTTCCGACTTGTCGAAGATGATCGCCAGATGCGTCGGCCGGTTGTCCGGCGGCATGTCGCGCAACAGCTTCCACAGCATGTTGCAGAAGCCGAGCACGGCGTTGACCTGCAACCCGTCGGATTTGCGGCTCAGCGGCGGCAGCGCGTGATAGGCGCGGAAGATGTAGGACGATCCGTCGACCAGGAAGATGTGATCCCCCTTGCCCGGCGCCTTGCCGGCGATCGGGGCAGGGGAGGTGGCGGCGGCTGGCGTCGCGGCGGCTTTCGAAGGGGATTTCGGCATGGCCGCAACTTAAGGCGTTTTGCGGCTTTTGACACCCTGCCGGATGCGAGCGGCGGCGAATTTTGCAGAGCGCCGGGAATCCGGTTGCGTGGGCTGTTGTTCCGTGCGCCGGTGGTTGGCCCGTCGCACCCGAAAGGAATCCCGATGCCCTCGCCCCTCGACGACCTGATGGAGAGACTGCGCGCGGTCGAGGCCGAGATCGAGGTCGAACTGGCCAAGCGCGGCGAAGCCCTGCGCTGGCATCTGGAAAATCGCAGGATCGTGTTCGAGCAGGGCGTCGAGCGGTTGCACAGCGCGATCAAGACCACGTTGTCGCAATATATCCGTGACGCCAATCCCTGGATCGTTCTCACCGCGCCCGTGATCTATGCGCTGATCGTGCCGTTCGTGCTGCTCGACCTCGGCGTGATGGCGTATCAGGCGATCTGCTTTCCGATCTACAAGATCCCCAAAGTGCGCCGCCGTGATTATCTGGTGTTCGACCGGCATCACCTCGCCTATCTCAACCTGATCGAGAAAATCAATTGCGCCTATTGCTCCTATGGCAACGGCGTGATCGCGTTCGCGCGCGAGGTCGCGGGGCGAACCGAAGCTTATTGGTGCCCGGTCAAACACGCCCGCCGCGTGCTCGGCCCGCACCCGCACTATCAGGGCTTCGCCGATTTCGGCGACGCCGAAGCCTATCGGGCGAAGATCGATCAGGTACATGACAGGGTGAAGATCGAGCGCGTCGGGTGAGCGGTGCGGCTGCGGCCTGACATTCCGTAAAAGCGAATGGCCGGAGCTGAACCCCGGCCATTCGAATAGCACCACCGCTTTGCCATTCCGGGATGCGCTTGCGCGCAGGCCCGGAATCCATACTCCCGGCAGTGGTTATGGATTCCGGGCTCGCGCGTTCCGCGCGCCCCGGAATGACAGAAGATAGCTCGGCTTACGCGAACCCGTGCTTGGCCTTGCTCTCCAGCTCCTGCGCCTTGAAGGCGTTGAAGCGCGGCAGGAACTTGTCCCAGTCGATGATGTGGGCGTCGATCTCCGGGCCGTCGATGCAGGCGTGCTTGCGCACCATCTTGCCGTCGATCGTCACCGGCACCATGCAGGCGCCGCACATGCCGGTCGCGTCCACCATGATCGAGTTGAGGCTCGCCACCGTCTTCACGCCATACGGCTTGGTCAGGTCGGAGACCGCCCGCATCATCAGCGGCGGGCCGATCGCGACCACCTCCGCGATGGTGCGGCCGATGCCCTGCTGGTTGGCCTTCATCATCTCTTCGAGCGGTCCGGTGACGAAGCCTTTGACACCATAGCTGCCGTCATTGGTGGTGTAGATCAGCGACAGCTGGTCGCCGAACTCCTGCTTGAGCTTGCCGACGCGCTCGTCGTCGCCGGTCCAGAACAGGAACTCCTTGGCGCGGAAGCCGGAGATCAGCGTGACGTGGTTCCCGAGCCGCAGATGATCCCGCATGATCGGATAGACCGGCGGCAGGCCGACGCCGCCGGCGCAGAACACCACGGTCTGGTTGCCCTCGTAGCGATGCAGCTCCGAGGCGCGGCCGAGCGGGCCGGCGACGCCAGAGAACGCGTCGCCGATCGCCATCCGGTTGATCTCCAGCGACGAGGTGCCCATGCCCTGCACGACGAGATCGATGGTGCCCTTTTCGACATCCCAGTCGGCGAGCGTCAGCGGGATCAGTTCGCCCTTCTCCCACGGCAACACGCGGACGAATTGTCCGGCCTGCGCCGAACGCGCTACCATCGGGGCGCGCACCGTGAACTCGACGATGCCGCCGGCCAGTGGCACCTTGTTGACGATGGTCTGTGCGATCTGGCCGAGCTCGGTGTAGCGCGCCGCACGTTCAACGCGTGTCTTGATCTCCGCCGGAGTGAACGGGATCTCGCCGACGATTTCCTTGGCCGCGGCCTGGCCGTCGCCGGCCGCACGGATCGCGGTGGAGCCGCCGCGCGCGGCGTCGCCGCCCGAGTAGACGTCCTTGATCGAGGTGCGCTGCGAACCCTGCTCGACCTCGATGGTGCCCCATTTGTTGGTCTTCAGGCCCGGCTCGGCGTCCTTCATGATCGGGTTGGCGGTGTTGCCCAGCGCCATGATCACCAGGTCGACCGGCACGCGTTCAATCTCGCCGGTCGGCTTCGGGCTGCGGCGGCCGGACTTGTCCGCTTCGCCGAGTTCGTTGACGTCGAGCAGCGCGTGGGTGACGAAGTGGGTGTGGTCGTCGCCGATGAATTCGCGCGGCGCCCGCAGCACCGCGAGATTGATGCCTTCCTCGAGCGCGTGATGCAGCTCCTCGACGCGGGCCGGCATTTCGCTCTGGGTGCGGCGATACACGATGGTGACGTTGCCGCCGAGTCGCTTAGCGGTGCGCGCCGCGTCCATCGCGGTGTTGCCGCCGCCGATCACGAACACGTTCTTGCCTTTGGTTTCAGGCAATGGCGTCTCGTAGCGATCGTCCAGGCCGCGCATCAGATTGACGCGGGTCAGGAACTCGTTAGCCGACATCACGCCGAGCAGATGCTCGCCCGGCACGTTCATGAAGGTCGGAAGCCCGGCGCCGGTGCCGACGAAGATCTTCCAGAAGCCCTCGGCCTTGAGGTCTTCCAGCGTCGCGGTCTTGCCGACCACGAAATTCTTCACGAAGCGACCGCCGAGCAGCGTGATCTTCTCGACCACGTCGTCGATCAGCGTGTTGGGCAGCCGGAATTCCGGAATGCCATAACGCAGCACGCCGCCGAGATCGTGGAACGCCTCGAAGATCGTGACGGGGAAGCCTTCGACCGCCAGCAGATAGGCGTTGATCAGGCCCGACGGGCCGGAGCCGACCACCGCGATCGGCGGTTTCGCGGCCGCCGCCCATGGCGAGACCCGACCGAGGAAGCGGTCATTGGCGTTGGGGTTCACCAGTTTCTCGTGCTCGGGCAGATACCATTCGAGCTGGCCGATCTCGATCGGGCGCTTGGTATGGGTGCAGACGCCCTGGCACTGCAGTTCCTGCGGGCAGACGCGGCCGGTGACGTTCGGCAGCGGGTTGCAGCTCTCGATCAGCTCCAGCGCTTCGCGATGCCGGCCGGTGCCGAGCAGGTCCAGCATCTCGGGGATGTGGATCTTCACCGGGCAGCCGCCCTTCGGCTCGCTCTTGCCGTGGACCAGGATGCCGATCTCGCACGGCTTGTCGTCGCACTGCTTGTCGCGCAGCACTTCCAGCCAGACGAACAGCTCGCATTCACGCAACGAGTAGCCGATCGACTGGTAACCGAGATAGCCCTGGTTGACGAGGTCGAAGTCGACCGCCCGCTCTTCCGCCGGGCGGATGTAAGGCGGGATGAATGTCTCGCCCGGCCAGCCTTCCGACAGGTTTTCGAACATCGGATAGCGTTCGCGCAGATGCACGTCGATCGCCTTGATGAACTTGCGCTTGAACTTGAGCGGCAGCGCCCAGATGAAGCGCTGCAGGATCGCGCTCATGTCGTCGTCGCGCTTGAGCAGCTCCCACAGCATCGTGGTGAAAGCTGCGCCGAGTTCGCTTTGCTGGAACTCCCAGACGATCGCCTGGGTGCCGTCGGAGATGAACATGTTGCGCAGCGACGCCGGGTCGTTCAGCAGCCGCTTCTGCAACAGCGCAATCTGCTTCTGGAAGACGCCGACAGCCTCGCTGTGCTGCAGCTCTTCCAGCTCGTTACGCGATGTTTCGAGTGTGCTGCGCGCCTGTTCGTAGCGCAGCACCTCGTTGGGGATCGTGCCGGTGACGCTGCTCATCGGATGATCTCCGCGTCGCAATTCGCCGCCGCACGGTTCAGCTTCGCCGACAATTCGGGCGTCACCTTGAGCTTGCCGAACACGCCCGGGATCACATGGGCGACGTCCTTGGAGGCGCCGCCGACGACGATCTTGGTCAGTTCGAACACTTCAGGCACGTCCTGATAGCAGCTCTTGCAGTTGGTGCACTTGTCGAGGTCGGTCTCGGCGATGTCGATATGCGCGCCGCCATTGGCACCATTGGCCGGCTTCGCGCCGTTGGTCTGCGCCGCGGCAGCCGGGGACGACGCAAGTCCGGCCATCAGCCCGGCGAAGCCGTTCGCGGCCGGCGCGTTCGAGCTTGCCGCGAGTTCGCTCATGCCGCGCGCGATGGCGTCGAGCGAGGTCTCCCGCGACTTGACCGATTCTTCGTACTGGTGCTGCAGCGCCTCGAGTTCGACGCGGTGGCTTTCGTCCAGCGCGCGGACGTCGAAGCCGCCGAGATATTGCAGCGTGCGCCAATATTTGCGCCGCTCCTCGACCAGCGCGATCACCGACTCGCCGACCGCGAGCTTGACCAGCTTCTTGTCGCCGTCGGTGCCGTAGATGAACGGCGTCTTGCCGGCGCGGGCGTCCGCGTCCAGCGCGACGTATTCATCGACCGGGAGGCCGTCGGCGTCCTTCTTCAGCGGCTTGAACTGCTTGCGGAAGCGGACTTCGCTGTAGGCGAAATCGGCCGGCGTCACCTTGGCCTTGAGCAATTGGGTCGCGCCGTTGTCGTCGACATATTCGATCGACTGCGACGCCCAATCCTGGTCGGGCTCGGGGTTGCCGTCGAGCGAGAACCAGTTGTCGAGCTTGTTGCCCTTGCGCGGATCGTGGACGAACACCGGATTCATCCGGCTCTCCACCGCCTTGCGGGCCTGGCGGTTGGCGACCGCGTCGCCGATGCCGTGCTCGGCCTGGCAGGGGGTGTAGACGTCGAGCACCGCCGGCGAGGAGGTGTGGTTGAGGAACTCCATCACGTTCTTCAGGAAGTGACCCTGCAGCGCGGTCGCGGTCTGCACCACGAACACGTTGGGATGGAACGAGGCGATCAGGCCGAGTTCCTTGCGGGCTTCCTGTTTGCCGTGATTGGCGATGCCGAACCGCGACAGGTCGGAGTCCTGGCCGGTCAAGCTCGCGGTCGAGGTCTGGCCGCCCGTGTTGGAGTACGCGCCGGTGTTCAGCACCACGACCTTGATCGGGGTCTTGGTCGACAACAGCCGCGACAGCGCGCCGAAGCCGATGTCGTAAGTGGCGCCGTCGCCGCCCATGCTCAGCACGGTCGGCAGCAGGCTGCGTTCGTCGGGCGTGAACTGGCCCCATCCGAAGTAGCGGAAGTAACCGTCGTGCTTGGCCGGATCGTAGGCGTCCGCCAATTCCAGTCTGGCGACACGCAGCGCGCGGAAGTCGTCGGAGGCCTGCGCGGTGAGGCCTTCGAAGATGCCTTTCGCGACCGCCGGGGTGTCCTGGAACAGGCTATTCACCCACGGATCGGTGTAGGGGTTGAACGGGAACGTCGAGGCGTAGACGCTCGAACAGCCGGTGGCGTTGGCGATCACCATGCCGGACGGGCCGTTGCCGGTCGGGCCGCTCTCATAGAGATACAGCCGCTTTTCCAGCGTCTTCAGCGTCGCGTCGATCCGCGCGGCGCGCGCCGGGTCGGAGGCGACCTGCGCCCGCTTGGCGGTCAGTTGATCGATGAGACCTTCCAGTTCGCGGGTGTGCTCCTTGCGCCGCTTGTCGTGGATCGCGTGGTTGGTCGAGGTGACCAGACGGATCGCTGTGACTTCGCCACAGCCGCGGCAGGCGCCGTGGCCGCCGGTGGTCGCGTAGTAATTGGCGCGGTCGAGCATCAGCCGTTTGGTTTCGCCGTCGGGCTTGGTCGCGCTTTCAGTGAACCGGGCCGGGGTGTTCGGCGTGCGGCTGAGGAATTCGAACCGGGCCTGCAACTGCTCCAGCAACGGTTCGTCCTGCTCGCGATCGACCAGCGCGCCGGGGCCGCAGACGTCGATGCATTCGAGACAGCCCGAGCACTTCCACGGGTCGACGCTGACCGAATACAGACCGCCGGTGCCCGGCTGGCTCTTTTCCATCGCGTCGAAGAACGGCCGCGTCCGCGACACCGGATACACCGACAGCGCCGCCGACAGCTTGCCGAAATTGCGCTTCAGCGTGGCGTTGCCGACGTCGAGCGCGTCGGCCGCCTGCGTCACGACCTCGTGGAACGGCTTGTCGTCCTTGCCGCTGCGATAGACCTCACGGATCGCCTCGCTCAGGCTCGGCACCTGGCCGCGCAGCGCTTCCTGCTGCGCGGGCGCGATGTCGAGTTGCTGGATCGCGGTGCCGAGCAGTTCATGGATATCGTGCACGGCGTTGGGGATCGCGGCGTCCGGGCAGACCAGCGCGCATTCCATGCAGCCGGTGCAGAGATCGGCCTTGAACTCCGGCACGTTGCGGCGGAACAGGCCCTTGTCCTTCGCGGCGGCGGAGCCCGCCGGCATGAACATGCCGATGCCGGGCAGCACTGGCGCGTCCGCAATGGTGCCGTCGCGGAACGGGCCGGCGAGCACGTCGTCGTAATACTGCGGATCGAGGAAACCCGACGCCGAAGCCGGCGAGGCGGCGCGGCACATCGAGGCCGAGATCGAGGCGTCGGCCTTCTTCTTCGGCGCGGCCTTGATGGCGTCCTCGCTGAACTCCGGCGCGTCGTAGTCGATCTTGTGCGTCGCCTCCAGACCCTCGCGGATCACCGCCATATTGCCTTCGACGATGTCGCCACCCTTGGCGCCGAACTTCTTGGCGATCTGCTGGCGGATCTTGTTCAGCATCGCGTCCTGCGAGGCGTCGGCCACCACGCGGTCGACATTGCCGCACACCGCGCCGATGAAGGCGATGCCCATCATCCGGGTTTCGAGTTCGGCGGTCGGCGCGTGGCGCTTGGCCACCGCGAAGGCGTCGATCAGATAGAACTTGATCTTCTTGTCGCGGATGGTGGCGCGCGCCTTGGCCGGCAGATCACGCCACACTTCCAGCGGTGACAGATTGGTCTGCAGGATGAAGGTGCCGCCTTCGATCAGGCTGCGCAGCGGGTTGGTGTGCACGAACACCTTGTGGTCAGGCGAGATCACGATTTCGACGTCTTCCAGCTCGGCGTTGGTGATCTTCACCGGCTCCGGCGACAGCGTGATATAATAGTTGGTCGGCGCGCCGCTCTTTTCCGAGCCGTATTTCGGCGCCGACTTCGAGTGCATGTCGAGCGCGCCGGCGAGGATGTCGGTCAAGAGCTTGCCGGAAGCGATGGTGCCGTAGCCGCCGATCGAGTGAAAGCGGATGCGGAACGCCGACGGCGGCAGCAGGTTCGGGTTGGTGCCGGTCTGCAGCGCCATGAATTCCGTTTCCGGATAGGCCGCCTTCAACCGGTTCTGCAGCGCCGCCATCCGCGGCGAGGCGTTCTCGGTGAAGAACCTGGTGCCGAGATACACGAACGGCGCGCTGTCGGGCTTCTCCATATTGGCGTAGCAGGCGATCAGGTCGCGCGGCTGCAGATCGTGGCCGCCGAGGCCGAAGATCGCGGTGGTGATCTTCGGCAGCTTGTCGAGCGCCGGGATGCCGGCATGACGCACGCCGGCGTCGCCGTTCTCGCGCGCCTTGCACAGCGCCTGCGTCACCAGGCTGGTGAGCGCGGTGACGTCCGAACGTTCGAGGATGGTGACCGCCTTCTTGCCCTTCAGCGCGGCGACCAGTTCGGCCTCCGGGAACGGCTGCAGCATCTTGACCGAGATCACGCCGACCTTCTTGCCCTGCGAGCGCAAGTAAGCCGCGACCGCCTCGGCGTCGTCGGTGACCGAACCGAGGCCGACCATCACGGTCTCGGCGTCGTCGCACATATAGGTCATCACCGGCTTGTATTCGCGGCCGGTCAGGCTGGCGTATTCGTCCATCGCCTCCCTGACGAAGCGCGGCACCGCGTTGACGAAGTGGGTGCGGTGGTCAACCGCGCCGGCCTGGAAGTCCGGCTGGTTCTGCACGCCGCCGGTGAGGCCCGGATTGTCGATGTCGACCAGCGCCGGCACCAGCTGCCTTGTGCCCTTTTCGGGCGCGTTGATCCACTGCCGCTTCCATTGCGCGCGGAGTTCTTCCGGCACGAATTGCAGCGTCGCGTCGATCAGCCGGGCGTCGCCGTCGGTTTCGATCGCGTCGGCATTGGCGTCGAGATGCGCCTTCAGCGCCGCGAGGTCGGCCGGCACGAAGTCGGCATCGTGCCGCGCCAGATATTGCTTGAGCTGGAACACACGGCCCTTGGCGCCGAACAGCATGTCCTGCGCCACCGTCGGGCACTTGATGCGGCCGGCCGGGTCGCCGAGGAAGTCGCGCAGCAATTCGGGTTCGGGCATCAGCGCTTCGCTGAGCATGTGCGAGGTGGCGAAGCCGTCCATCGCGTTCGCGACCGGGATCAGCGAGGTCGCTGCGACCTTATAGGAGATCGCGGCGAGGTCGGCCGCTTCCTGCGGATTGGAGCCGAACAGGATGGTGTAGCCCGACGACAGCAGCGCATAGACATCATCATGGCCGGCCATCACGTTCAGCGAATGCTTCGACACCACGCGCGCGGCGACCTGCAGCACGAAGCCGCCGACCTTCTTGCCGACGGTGACGTAATGCGACTCCAGCCCGTACAGGATGCCCTGGCTCGACGAAGCGTTGGAGATGAACTTGCCGCCGGTCAGCGCCGCGCCGAGCGCGCCGGACTGCGCTGAGTGCTCGCCCTCGGGCTCGAAGAAGAACGGATGCTTGCCCCAGACATTGCAGCCTCCCGAGGAGCGGAACGCCTCGTAGATTTCGGAGATCTCGGTCGAGGGCGTGATCGGGTAGCCGATGACGCCGCCGCAGACATGACCCATCACCTGCGCGACCGCGCCGTTGCCGTGAATGACAGAGGGAATGCCGGGATATTTTGCGTTCATGGGTCGTTCCATTTCCATTGACTGTTGGCGCAGCGATGCCGCCGCGCGGCCGCGTCTGAGAAAAGCGTTTCCGGGCCGCGGCGGCTGCGCTGGCAGCGGACGGCAAACCTTGTCTCGATCTTCAGAAGTGGCTTCCGACGGTGGTCAGGATCCCAGGGTCGGTAAAGCCGTAGCCATGTGTGCGGTGCACTAGCATGCGAGCCACACCCTCGATTTGATGCGCATCAAAGGAGAAGATTATGCTTCTTTTGGGTAATAAAATTGCGATCAGCCTAGATGCAAGGCAGTTGCAGGTGTCGGGGTGCGGATGTGGCCAAACTGGATGTTGCAGTGCATCCAAAGGTCCAAATTGCTCGAAAAGCGTCGCTTCGCTATATAATCGTCTATACGACGAGGCTGTCTGTTGGACGACCTAGTCGGCTGTTTCTTCAGAACAGGGTCGAAAGTCTAGCGGATGGTCGATGACCTTTGACTCCCAATGTGAAGTGGCCGCGCTGGTCTATGACCGCGGCGATGATCCGGACGGCGTCCTGCAGGCGTTCGCGGCCGATCTCAATGCAAGGGGTTACCGCTCGGTCGGGCTGGTGCAATTCGGGCATCGGCAGGCCGACGCGCCGCGCTTGTCGGCGAGGCTGGTCCACAACGGCGAGGAACTGCCGCTGTATCAGGACCTCGGCTTGCAGGCGACCGGTTGCGCGCTCGATCCCGGCCGCTTGCTCGACGCCGGCGCGCGCGTGGCCCGCGCCATGGAGCAGGGCGCGGATCTTCTGATCATCAATCGCTTCGGCCAGCACGAGAGCGAAGGTCAGGGGTTGTTGTATCTGATCGTCCAGGCGCTGAGCGCAGATATTCCGCTGGTGATCGCGGTGCCGAGCCATCGCTTCGACGCCTGGATCAGATTCGCCGACGGCATGAGCGTGCGGCTGCGCTGCGATCGGCAGGCGTTGGATGTGTGGTGGTCGACGCTGCACGGCCGCGGGCGCCGCGCGGCCCGCGCTCCCGCGACGATGTGCGAAGTCTATAAATAGAGACGCGCCTGTTTCATCGACAATCGCGGAGTCGTCGGTAGTCCGCGCAGCGTCGCCCCATGCATCCATGCAACAGAACTGTTCGGCGCCGGCGTGTTCGGACGGTGACGTACCGGGATGCCGTCTCTCCAGAGATTCGGGTAGCTAACTACCTCGTCATTGCTTCCGATCAAATCTAAAACCCTTCTAACTTACTGATCCTAAAAAACAAAATCTTTGACCGCGTGCCGGCCTCAGTTGCAATTAGTTCCTGGAATTGATTGCGCTGACGATTTCGGGGGGCGGATGTTGTTGCAGTTGGTCGTGGCGCGCGTTCGCCACGCAGGATTTCGTTTCGGGATCGCGATCGGCGCATTGGCGCTTGGCTCGGTTCTATCTAGCAGCGCGGACGCCGGCGACTCGCCGTCATGGCTGTCCACGGCCTCGACCTCGTCGAACAGCGCTGCCGTGCGGGCCATCAAGCCGCGAGCCGAGCTGCTCGACGCGAAGGCTCAGAGCGACGGCGTGGATACCGAGCACATCTTCGGCTTCAGCATGGGCTCCGACATCGGCAAGAAAGGCGAGATCGAACTCGAGATCGAGAATGTCGGCCGCTTCAGCAAGCGATTTGGCTCGTATACCGGCGTCGGCGTGTTGTCTCAGGTCAAGTTCGTCCTGACCGACTCATTTCGTGTAGCGCCGGGCGTCAGTTTCAGTTCCACCCATGTCAGCGGCGTGCCGGACATGATCGACAACCGTCGCACGGCATTGGCGGGTGCATCGTTGGAATTCCGCTACAGGCTGCTCGATCGCGATGTCATGCCGTTCGGCCTGACACTGCACGCCGCGCCGGGGTGGAATCGGGTCGACGAACTGACCGGCTTCGACATCCAAACCTATGGCAGCGAATTTGCCGCGCTGATGGATAAGGAACTGATCCACAACGCGTTGTTCGCGACCGTCAATGTCTGGTTCTCCGGCGGCGCATCGCGCGCACTCAGCAACCAATGGAGTCGTGATTCGGAACTCGCGGTGAACGGTGCGCTGTCCTACAAGGTCGGCCCGGATCTGATCCTCGGCGTCGAGGCGCGCTACGTGCGGGCCTATGAGGGGCTCGGTCTCGACCGCTTCGTCGGTGACGCGGTGTATCTCGGCCCGACCTTCGCGATGCACCTCTCGCACAATTTCGGTGTTTCAGGCACCTGGAGCACGCAGGTCGCGGGCAGGGCGAGTTGCGAAACGCTGCATCTCGACCTCCAGGATTTCGAGCGCCACCAGGCAATGCTGCGCTTCAACTACTTGTTCTGACAGGCAGCTCCGGTCGGCGCGGCGCGCACGCGGCGTCGACGGATCATCGTCGTCAGTCGCCGATGGCGACGAGCACGTCCGAAGCCTTGATCACCGCGGTCGCCGCCTGGCCCTTGGCGAGCTTGAGCTCGTCGACCGCTTCGTTGGTGATCGCTGCGGTAACCACCGCACCAGCGCCGATGTCGATCCGGACATGCGACGTGGTCGCGCCTTTCTGAATGTCGATGATGGTGCCCTTGAGCTGATTGCGGGCGCTGATCTTCATAGCCGAATCTCCTGGTTGCAGATGGTCCCGATCGGGGGTAGCGTTATATATATCCGCTATACAACCACAGGCGAGCCCGTCTTTATGCCGATAGAGGCCACGGTCACCTTAACGCGGAAGGACATTTCCGGCGTCGGCCGAGATCGCATCCGGCTGCTGCAGGCGGTGGCGCGCGAAGGCAGCATCACCGCCGGCGCGAAAGCGGCGGGCCTCAGCTACAAGGCGGCCTGGGATGCGCTCGACGCGATGACCAACGTGTTCGGGCGGCCGCTGCTGGAAACCAGGACCGGCGGCAAGTCCGGGGGCGGCGCGGTGCTGACGCCGACCGGCGTGCGCGTGATCGAGGCGTTCGGCCGACTCGAAGCCGAGATGGCGCGGGTGTTCCGCAGCCTCGAACCGGACCTCGCCGGCACCGGCATTTCCCCGATCAACCTCGTCTCCGGATTCTTCATGAAAACCAGCGCCCGCAACGCCCTTCGCGGCGCGATCACCGATATCAAGTCGGACACGCTGAGCGCCGAAATCGCGGTTGCGGTGTCGACCGACACCACGATCTACGCGCTGCTCACCAGCGAGAGCGTGCGCAGCCTCGGTCTGGTGGTCGGGCGCGACGTGATCGTGCTGATCAAGGCGCCGTTCGTGCTGATCTCGCCGGGCAGCGAGGCGCCGCTGGTGTCGGCGCGCAATTGCGTGCGCGGCGTGGTCCGGCGTAGCGACGTCTCCGCGGTCAACGCCGAGATCGTGCTCGACATCGGCGGCGGCAAGACACTCGCCGCCTCGATCACCGCGCGCAGCGCCGAAGACATGAAGCTTTCCCCCGGCGATCCGGCCTGCGCGTTGTTCGACGCCGCGCATGTCATCGTCGCCATCGATTGACCCCAAGGAGTATCGACGTGAGGACCATCAACATGCTGCGGCTCGTCGCAAAACTCACCGTGCCCGTCGCTCTCGTCGCCTGCCTTTCGGCAGGCCAGGCCTTCGCGGCGTCCGCCACGGTCGCGGTCGCGGCCAATTTCACCGAACCGGTCAAGGAGATCGCCGCGGCCTTCAAGGCCAAGACCGGTCACGAACTGGTGCTGTCGTTCGGTTCGAGCGGCCAGTTCTACACCCAGATCACTCAGGATGCGCCGTTCGAGGTGTTCCTGTCGGCCGACTCCGCGCGTCCGAAAAAGCTCGAGGACGATGGGCTCGTCGTGAAGGGCAGCATCTTCACCTATGCGATCGGCAAGCTCGTGCTGTGGAGCAAGGCGCCCGGCGTGGTGAAGGGCGAGGAAACGCTGAAAGAAGCGAAGTTCGCCAAGGTTTCGATCTGCAATCCGGTCGCCGCGCCCTATGGCGCTGCCGCTGTGGAGACGATGCAGGCGCTGAAGCTCTATGACGATCTCAAGCCGAAGCTGGTCGAGGGCGCCAACATCACCCAGGCCTTCCAGTTCGTGCAGACCGGCAATGCCGAAGTCGGCTTCGTCGCGCTGTCGCAGGTCATCAACGACAAGGAAGGCTCGCGCTGGATGGTGCCGCAGAATCTCTACAAGCCGATCACCCAGGACGCGGTGCTGCTGAAGAAGGGCGAGGCCAACGAGGCCGCGAAGGCGTTCATCGACTTCTTGAAGGGACCGCAGTCGCGGGCGATCATCGAGAAGTTCGGTTATGAACTCGCCGCGCCCGCCAAGGCGAGCTGAGCCTTGAGTCCGCGGTTAGTGCGGTCGCTCGCGGTGGCCCCGTTGCTATGATGTCCGGACTTCCGCCCGACATCTGGCAGCCGGTCAGTCTCACCATCGAATTGGCGGTGATCACCACGGTGATCCTGCTGATCGTGGGAACGCCGGTGGCGTGGTGGCTGTCGCGCTCGAAAGCGCCCTGGAAAGAGGGCGTCGCCGCTGTGGTGGCGATGCCTCTGGTGCTGCCGCCGACCGTGCTCGGCTTCTATCTGCTGGTGCTGATGGGGCCGGACGGTCCGGGCGGCGCGCTCGCTAGCCTGTGGGGCGGGCGGACGCTCGCCTTCACCTTCGGCGGACTGGTGTTCGGTTCGGTGATCTATTCGATGCCGTTCGTGGTGCAGCCGATCCGCAACGCCTTCGATGCGATCGGCGACCGGCCTCTCGAAGTCGCGGCGACGCTGCGCGCCTCGCCGATGAAGGCGTTCTGGACGGTGGCGATGCCATTGGCGCGGCCGGGCTTTCTCGCCGGCGCGGTGCTCGGCTTCGCCCACACCGTCGGCGAATTCGGCATCGTGCTGATGATCGGCGGCAACATTCCCGGTAGCACCAAAGTGCTGTCGGTCGCGATCTACGACTATGTCGAGACCTCGCAATGGCGCGAGGCCAACATCCTCGCCGGCGGCATGGCCGCGTTCGCCTTCGTCGTGATCCTGACCATGATGATTCTTGAAAAGCGCACCGCACGGCTCAGGGGATGAGAGCGATCTTCCCGCGCATGATTCGTGGCGAATTCCGCGGCCGGCTCGGCGGCTTCGCCCTCGATGCGTCGTTCAGTGTTCCGGCGACCGGCATCACCGGCCTGTTCGGCCCGAGCGGCTGCGGCAAGTCCACGGTGCTGCGCTGCCTTGCTGGACTGCAGCATCTGCCGGGCAGCCTGTGCGATGTCGACGGCGACGTCTGGCAGGACGACTCCACCTTTCTGAAGCCGCATCAGCGGCCGATCGGCTACGTCTTCCAGGAAGCAAGCCTGTTCCAGCATCTGTCGGTGAAGGCCAACCTGGTTTACGGCGCGCCGCGCGGCGACGCCGGCGGGGCGGCCGGCGTGATCGCGTTCGACGAAGTGATCGAACTGCTCGGGCTGGCGCGGTTGCTCGATCGCGCGCCGCGCAATCTGTCCGGTGGCGAGCGGCAGCGCGTCGCGATCGGCCGCGCGCTGCTGTCGCAACCCAAATTGCTGCTGATGGACGAGCCGCTGTCGGCGCTCGACCGGCTGACCAAGGACGAGATCCTGCCGTTCCTGGAGCGGCTTCATGCCCGGCTGTCGCTGCCGGTGATCTATGTCAGCCACGACATCACCGAAATCGAGCGGCTCGCCGATCATCTGATCCTGATGCGGGCAGGCCATGTGATCGGCGTCGGGCCGCTGTCCGATCTGCAGAGCGATCCGGCGCTGCCGCTTGCGACCGCGCGCGACGCCGCGGTGAATTTCGCCGCCATCGCCGAGGCGTATGATGCGAATTATGGGCTGCTGACGCTGCGGGTCGATGGTGGCCGCCTGCTGGTGCCGTCGGGGCCGGTCGAGCCCGGCGCGCGCCGGCGGATCAGGATCGCGGCGGGCGATGTCAGCCTCGCGCGCGAGGCGCCGCGCGCGACCTCGATCCTCAATGCGTTGTCCGCCCGGATCGTCTCGACCTCGCCGGTCGGTCCGAACGAAATGCTGGTCGTGATGGGGCTCGGTCCAAACGGCAATGGCGCGCGGCTGCTGGCGCGGGTGACGCGGCGTTCGTGGGATCAGTTGCAGCTCGCCGAGGGCATCGAGGTGTTCGCGCAGGTCAAGGGCGTGGCCCTGGCGTCGGAGCGGGGCGTGAGCGAGGCGACGAAGTAATTTCGGCCGCCATCGCGCGGCGGCTGCATCCGCCGTTCGGCACGGACTTCGCATAGTCCTCAATTCACTGAGACGGCGTCTCGGTCAGCTACGCGATTACCAATCGTGTCTGATCAACGACGCCCTGTGTCTGGTCGTGTTGAAGGGGATTCGACAATGTCGTTTGAAAGCAACCAATCGATCGCGATCGCTGCGGTGCGTGGCGGTCCCGGCACGCCGGCCGCCGACGTGCTGACCGCCTTCGCGCTCCGCCGCAAGGCCGAGGGCGTCGTCATCGTCGGCGTGATCGTGCCGCCGGAAGAGACCGGGCTCCGCCAACACGGCGCAGGACATGGCGCAGGACACGGCGAGAGTCATGGGGAAGGTCACGGCGGCGGCCATGACGGCTGCGAGTGTCGCAGCGAGTTGCTCGACATCGCCACCGGCGATCGCTACGCGATGCATCAGAATCTCGGATCGGGATCGCAGGCCTGCAATCTCAATTCGTCGTCGCTGGCCCTGGCGGCCGGCGCGGTCGAGCGCGCGATCGCGGGGAATCCCGAACTGGTGGTGCTGAGCCGGTTCGGCGGGCAGGAGGCGCAGCACGGTGGTTTGATGTCGGCGTTTCAGGCGGCGGTGGCGGCCGGCGTGCCGGTCGCCTGTGTGGTCACGCCGAAGGCCGAAGTCGTGTGGCAGGATTTCGCACAGGGCCTATCGATCTCGTTGCCGCCGGACGCCGAGGCGCTGGAAGCGTGGTGGCGCGGTCACGCCCGCGGCCGGAACGCTGCGTGATCCGACCATTTCGCGCTCGTCTGGGCGCGATGCCACAGTTGGAACGGCGTCCCCGTGGCGGTGTCGTACATCCCGTCGTTCAGGCGCACCGCGGCGGCTTCGACATTCGCCAGGCCGATCCAAGCGCGGTGGCATTCATACGCCCGCGCCGCCACGCGCGGCGTGGCGGTGCTCAGCATCGCCTCGACCGCCGCGCCGGGATCAAGCGTCCGTCCGGTCTGGCGCTGCGTGCCGAGCAGCAGCCCGGCGATCCCGGCAATCAGCGCGGCCGCGTAGTTCGCGCCGCGACGGCTGTCGATGCCGCCTTGCGGCGCTGCGCCGATCAGATTGGCGCCCGGCACAGCAATGCCGATCTCGTGCAGGCTGGCGTCGCCGCCGTCGATCAGCCGGCCGTGCTGGTCGATTGCGCCGACCGGGAGAAGATTGGTCGCGCCGCAACGGCGCAGCAGGCTGCCGCAACCGTCACGGCCGGCGCCGGCGACGATCAGCGCGTTGTCCGCGTTGCACCGTGCGACTGCATCAAGCAGTTCTGCGGTTGGCTGCCGCGGTCCACCGAACAGGCCGCCGCTGATCTGGATGATATGGGCGCCGTGATCGAGCGCGATCGTGATCGCCTGCGCCAGTTCCGCCTGAGAACAGTCGAGCCGATCGTCGCTGAAGATCGGTGCGATCAATCCGCGGCACAGCGGAGCGACGCCTTCGACCGAACTGCACGGCTGGCCGAAGATCAGGCTGGCAATATGCGTCCCCTGCGCGGTCGCGCGTCCGTCGGAACCCTCAGCCGCCGCGGTGTCGAGCGGGACCAGCCGCGCGCCACGAAAGCAATCATGGGTCCGATCAACCGGTCCATCCAGCACAGCGATGTTGATCTGCGAATCGCCACCGCCCAACGCGAACAGAACTTCCTTCTGGAAATCCGCTCCTGCTACCCTTACCATTTCACCCCGCCCGCACTCACGCCGCCGTTCATTATGCGAGGCACCCGCATATGGTTGCGATTCAGCCCACAACCGGCGGCCTTCCAATTGCGTTCCGCGAATTTCTTCCTGCGGAACGCCAGCTCGACATTTTCCTTATCGCACCCACGTTCGTCTGCTTATCGCGCCGTATCGGGCGTGAAAATCACGTGATAGACACGTGAAAAATGCTATTCTGAGTTGAAGTCGGGTGATCGAGGATATGAAGGCGACGTCAGCGCGTTTCATTCTCAATTTGCTGGGCCCCTTCGGACTGGTCGCGCCGAGCGGGGATCGCATCGAGATTTCCAGCAAGAAGGGTACCGCGGTCATCGCGATCCTTGCGATGTCGCGCGACGGCGAACGCGCGCGCGGCTGGCTGCAGGAACGGCTATGGGGCAGCCGAGGTCATGCCGAAGCAGCGGGAAGCCTGCGCCGCGAACTCTCCAATCTTCGAAAGCTCCTCAACGTCGGCGGCGCCAGCCTGCTGGTCAGCGACCGCGATCGCATTGGTCTGCGGCTCGATTTGATCGAGGTCGATGCGCTCGCTCCGAACGCCGACCCGAAAATTGCGGGCGAGTTTCTCGAAGGCCTCGATATCACCGGCGAAGCGGGCTTTCGCGACTGGCTGCGCGAGCAGCGCGCGACGCTGTTGCGCGGATCACGCGCGCCGTCGCTCCCCGGGCTGCCGGGCGCGCTGCCGAGACACATTCTCGATACCAGCCAGCCGCCGGTCGGCTTCAGCGGCAATCAGGCGATCGCGGTGCTGCCGTTCACCAATGTTACCGGTGACGAGGCGCTGGACTATCTCGCCGAGGGCATCAGCGAAGAGCTGATCGTCGGGCTGTCCCGGATCCGCTGGCTGCCGGTGATCGCGCGCAGTTCGAGCTTTTCCTTTGCGGACACGATCGACCGCAAGGTGATCGGGCAGCGGCTCGGCGCGCATTATCTGATCGAGGGGCATCTCTACCGCGCCTATGATTCCTTCGGCGTCTCCGCCAGCCTGTCGGAGGCAATGACCGGCTACGCAATCTGGTCGCGGCGCTTCACGCTGCAATCACCCGCGATGCGCGGTGAACTCGAGCAGTTCGTCAACGAACTGGTGGCGCAGCTCGAGACCAAGATCGAGCACGCCGAGCAGATTCGCATCCGTAACAAGCGTCAGGACACGCTCGGCGTCAGCGATCTGATCTGGCGCGGGCGCTGGCATCTCAACCGGCTGACCCGCGCCGATTCCGAGATGGCGCAGAAACTTTTCGCTGACGCGCTCGCGCTCGATCCCAAATCGCCGGAGGCGCTGATCCAGACGACCTCGGCGCTGGCCTGGTCGATCTGGGCCGGACGGCAGCCGCAAGAGCAGGTCCTGCGGATGCGCAAGCTGGCGCAGCAGGCCAGCCTGGCCGATCCCGACGACGGCCGCGGCTTCATGCTCGCCGGCATCGCCGAGATGTGGCTGCGCCATCCGCAGGAGGCGAAGAATTTGCTGCAACACGCGATCGCGCTCAATCCGAGCCTGGCGTTGGCACATGCGCAGCTCGGCGGTTGCTACAATCTCGCCGGGGAGCCGGCGAGGGCGATCGATCATCTCCGGGCGTCGATGCGGCTCAGCCTGAACGACCCGAACATCTTCTACGCGCTCGGCGAGATGGCGCTCGCCTACACCATGCTCGGGCGCTGGGCCGAGGCGGCCGAACATGCGTCGCTGTCGCTCGCCCGGCGCCCGGCCTATTGGTACGCGCACGTCCTGAAGATCAACGCGCTCGTGCGCAGCGACAATTTCGCCGCAGCCCGCGTCGCGGCCGATGAACTACTTGCTGTCAAGCCGAATTTTTCCAGGCATTACATCGATTGGCTGCCGTTTGTTGAGCGAACATGGATTGACCATTTCGTGGAAGGCCTGAAAATGGTCCCGGGCCGCGATGCGGACTGGCTGGAGCGCGACAGTCAGGAGAGCCCCGCGCAATTTCTGCCGAACTGATCGGCGAACCGATTTTTTATGTCTTTGTTTGAGGTGACCGATGTTCACGCTCAAGTACTATGACGCGATCAAGAAGGCCCAGTCCGACGCAGCCTCCGCTCCTCCGCCGCCGCTCGTTCCGTTCGATCTCGACGATCTCGGCGCCGACACCACGCTGAAGCGCTGGAGCACCACGGCGTTCAGCTATGTGTTGCGCGGCGCGCTGTATCTGTTCAGGGAATTCTGGCCGAACCCGCAATTCGGACGCCTCGTGATCGTCACCCGCGAAACCGACGTCCGCGAGGTGCTGGCGCAGCCCGGTGTTTTCGAGGTGCCCTACGGGCCGGAGATGACCGAACTCGCCGGCGGCACCAATTTCGTGCTCGGCCTCGAAGGTCCGGAGCATGACCGGCAGAACGCCATCATCCGCAGCGTGCTGCGCCCGACCGATCTCGATCGCATCAAGAATCTCGCCCGCCATTACGCGCAGATCCTGATCGACGGCTCCGGCGGCCGGATCGACGTGATGAAGGACCTGATGACGCGGGTCGCCACCGAGACCTGCTGCGGTTATTTCGGCCTCGCTCCGGAGGACCCGGACGCATTCGCCGAATGGGCGATGTCGATCTCGGCACTGCTGTTCGCCGATCCGTTCGGAAACGCCGCCACCCGTCGCCTTGCGCTGAACGGCGCGGCGCAGGTCCGCGAAGTGATCGATCGCGCGATCGCGCGCGCAAAGGCGGCGCCGGAGACCGACACCGTGGTCGGCCGGCTGGTTGCTCAATCCAGCGACGGCGCCGTGACCGAAGGCGAGATCCGCGCCATTCTGGTCGGGCTCGTCACCGGTTTCATCCCGACCAACACGCTCGCCGCCGGCAAGATTCTCGAAGAGCTGCTGCGCCGGCCCAAGGTGTGGGCGGAAGCGATCGACTGCGCCGGCCGTGACGACAGCGCCGGCCTCGAAGCGATCCTGCTCGAAGCCGGCAGGCTCAATCCCGCTCTGGCGCCGGGGCAGTGGCGCTACGCGACGAAAGACGGCGTCATCGCCCACAACACCTCGCGGCAGCGCAAGGTTCGCGCCGGCTCGGTGCTGATGGTGGCGACGATGTCGGCGCTGCGCGACAAGCGGGCGTTCGTGTCCCCGGGATCGTTCCGCGCCGACCGGCCGAACCCATCGAGCCTGATGTTCGGCGACGGTGTTCATGCCTGCCTCGGGATGCATGTCGCGATCGCGCAGATCACCGAAGTTTTCCGCGTGCTGCTGAGGCAGCCGAATTTGCGCACGGCCTCCGACAGATCGGGCGCGATCGGCTGGGTCGGTCCGTTCCCGCGCCGGCTCGACATGGAGTTCGAGCCGAAGATCGCGCCGCAGACGCAGAACATGATCGTGATCTGCGCGCCGGTTCGTCCCGACACCGATCTCGACGCCCTGCGCGCGCAGATCACCGCGCTCGGCAATCCGGCGCGGCCGGACGTCGTCGCGGCATTGCAGGCGACAGGACTGATCCACTTCGCCTCGATGACGCTGATCGACGCCGGCACGCCGGATCAGCCCGCGCCGCATCTGTTGCTCGAACTCAATGTCGACGGCTCGCCGGAGAGTGCGATCCGCGCCGTCGTGAACGAGGCGGGCGAATGGCTGGCGCCGATCTTCGCGCACGCCGACGAACGCGCCGGCGCCGCGCTCGGCGATATCCTCCGCCGCAACATGCTCGATCTGCAGACGAAGCCATGGGGCGCGATCGGGTTGAACTTCAACGGCACGCCGGAATTCGCCGTCGCCGACATTGTGCGGCAGCGCGAGCTCGCGCGTTTCACCCAGGACGCGCTCGAGGCGTATCTCGAGAACCATGCCGGCCTCGGCAGCCGCGCGATGGTCGCGCTCGGCTATGTCCGCAAGCTGATCCGGCAGGATCCCGCGCTGAAGCGGATCATCGACCAATCGCCGGACTCGACCCGCAAGGCCCGGCTGCAGGCGTTGTTCACGCGCGGCGCTGCATTCACCGACTATCTGATCCGGCCGAGCCGGCGGCGTTTGCAGATCTCCGACTGGGTCCCGCGCTCCGGCGCCGAGTCGCTGCTGGCGATGTTCAACTCGACCACGTTCCGGTGGATTGGCGCGATCGTCATCGGCCTCGTGCTGATCGCGAGCCAGGCGATCTATTTTGCGATCGAGCCGTATTCCGACGCGACCTATATCGGCCGCATCGCGCTGGCGGTGGTCGGCGGTTTGCTGCTGGTGGCGCTGAAGCTCGCCTCGTTGGCCGGCCTGTTCCTGCTGGTGTTGCGTTATTACGAAAACGGCGACGTTCCCGACGACAGCGATCCCGACATCGCCAGGGTTCGCGAGATCGCCGCCAGCGAAAACCATCCCGGCTTCGTGCAGAACCACATCACCGCCGTCACTGCGCTGAAGCCCGGCGCGTTTCGCAAGCTGACGCTTGCGCTGTCGCTGTGGGGTATCAAGGAGCTGGTGACGAATTTCTACCGGCCCGGCTTCGTGCTCAACATGGGCACCATCCACAAGGCCAAATGGTTCAGGCCGCCCGGCGCCGACAAGCTGATCTTCCTCGCCAATTACGATGGAAGCTGGGAGAGCTATCTCGAAGATTTCGTGATGAAGGCCCATGCCGGCCAGTCGGCGGCGTGGAGTAATGGCGTCGGCTTTCCGCGCACCCGCTTCCTGATCTACGACGGCGCGCAGGACGGCGACCGCTTCAAGCGCTGGGTGCGGCGGCAGCAGGTGCCGACGCAGTTCTGGTTCAACCGCTATCCGCGCCTCACTACCGACGAGATCCGCCGCAACGCGCTGATCCATGACGGGCTGGTCCGCGCCTCGACCGACAGCGCGGCGCAGGCGTGGCTCGACTGCTTCGGTTCGATGACGCGCCCGGTCGACGCGATCGAGACGCCGGAGGTGCAGTCGCTGGTGTTCCGCGGGATGGGCCAGCTCGCCTACACGGCGACCGCGCTGCTGCGGCTTCCCGCCGACAAAGCGGCTAGCAAAACATGGCTGCGCGCGATCATGCCGGAAGCGGGGCTGCTGCCGGATTCATCCGGCGATGCGCCGCGACCGGCGGTGGGCGCGGTCACGTTCGGCGATCGTCCGTTCGCCGGCGGCGATGCGCCGCATCATGTCGCGACCTTCGTCGCCTTCTCGGCGTCAGGGCTTGCGAGGCTCGGGATGTCGCGGTCCAACGCCAATGACGGGCTGACGACGTTTCCGACGGCGTTCAACATCGGTATGGCAAATCGCGCCAACATCCTGCGCGACACCGGCGCTTCTGCGCCGGAGCGGTGGGACTGGGTCGACGCCGCGCTCGACGGCCGCGACGACGTCGCCGCCGCTGACGCCGCGTTGTTCGTCTATGGCCGCTCGGCGGAGGACTGCCGCGCTGCGCTCGACAATCACGCCGCGCTGCTCGGCGGCTCCGACGCGCTGCTCTACGTGGTCGAGACCCGACCCGCCACGGTCGAAACCGAGGACGGGCCGAAGACCTCGCTCGACTACGAACATTTCGGTTTCGTCGATGGCATCTCGCAGCCGGTGATCCGCGGCACCCAGCGCTTCGCCAAGGGCGTGGCTGCGCGCGACATCGTCGAGCCGGGCGAATTCATCCTCGGCTATCGCAACAACCAGGGCTACTTTCCGCCGAGCGCGACGGTGCGGAGCAGCTCGGATCCCGCCGATCATCTGCCGATCCTGCCCGACGCGCTGCCGGGTCGCTTCCCGAAGTTCTGCTCGGACACGCCGGCGAAACCGGTGCGCGATTTCGGCCGCAACGGCACCTTCCTGGCGATCCGCCACTTCGTGCAGGATGTCGACGGCTTCCGCAGCTTCACCGAGGCGAAGGCCGCCGAGCTCGGCAGATATCGCGATCTCGCCGCGGTGATCGGCGAGGAACCGACCGCCGAATGGGTCGCGGCGAAGATGATGGGCCGCTGGCGCAACGGCGTGCCGCTGGTCGATCAGCCGAATTCGAAGACGTTCAACAATCGCCGCGGCCCGTCGCGCGACGACGTCGACCGCGCCTATGATCGCGACAATGATTTCAGCTACGGCCAGGATGATCCGCAGGGGCTGCACTGTCCGTTCGGCGCGCATATCCGCCGCGCCAATCCGCGCGACAGCCTGCAGCCCGACGATCCGATGCAGCAGCAATTGACCGCGCGTCACCGGCTGCTGCGCCGTGGCCGCTCGTTCGAAAGCCAGCAGGGCGATGCAGGCAGACCGGAAAAGGGCCTGCTGTTCGTCGCGGTCTGCGCCGACGTCGAACGTCAGTTCGAGCTGGTGCAGCAATCCTGGGTGTCGTCGCCGTCGTTCCACGGCCTCAGCGACGAGCCGGATCCGATCATTTCGGCGACGCCGGACGATCCGGCCGAGCAGCGGGTGTTCACCATCCCGACCGCCGCCGGTCCGCTGACGCTGCATGGCATCCAGAGCTACGTCACGGTGAAAGGCGGCGGCTACTTCTTCATGCCGAGCCGCTCGGCGCTGCAATATCTGATCGATCTGGAGTGACGTGCTGCGCGGAGCGGAGCGCAACAAGGAAGCATGATGTAGCAATACCACAACGGTCATCGCCCGGCTTGACCGGGCGACCCAGTATTCCAGAGCGTTCATGCTCGGCCACAGCATGAGCATACTTGAAGGCGGCCTCGGAACTTGCCGGCGCTCTGGAGTACTGGATTCCCGCTGTTGCGGGGGTGACAGCTGTGCTGGCGGCCCGACGTTCCTGACGTCGGGCCGCCAATGCGAGCAGATCAGGCTCGCGCGTGAGCCCGTTACATCGCGATGATCGCGATGTCCGTCACGGCGCCGCTGACGCCGCTGATCTTCGCGGCTTCGGTCGCCTTGCCGGTCGCCAGGTCGACGCTGTACAGCGTATCGCCCACCATCAGCCAGGCCTCGTTCTTGCCTGCGCCGTCGGACCAGATGTCGAACGCGACGCCGTCCGCCTTGATGCCGAGCTTGCCGATCGCGCCGAGCACGCCGTCATTCGGCGGCGCCTGTTTGATCAGGCCGCCGATCGAGCCGTCGATGTTGAACAACGTAGTCTCCTTCGCGCCCTTCACCGAATTGGTGTAGGCGCCGGCGACGATGTTCGGCTTCTCGCCCTTGTGCATGTCGGCGTCGGCATATTTGTGATCGCCGTCCTTGGTGACCTTGCCGTCGTCGACATTGGCGCGCAGATTGGTGCCGTCGGCGCCCATCACGCGCAGCCGATCCGCCATCGGGTTGAAGTCGACGGTCGCGGCGACGCCCTTGGCGAGCGTGGTATCGAGCTTCGACTTCACGGTGGCCTTGCCGTCCATCGCGATCGTCACCACGCTGCCGTCATCGACCAGCCCGTACAGCAGGCCGTCGGCCGGGCGCACGTCGATGCCGACCAGCGAACCGGAGATGCCGGTTACCTTGACCGAACCGGTCGCTCTTTTTTGCGTTGTATCGACCATCGCGATGGTGTCGCCGCCGATCAGCGCCGCAACCTGCGCGGCATTGGCGGCGGCGGACGACAGCAGCAGAGCCGCCGAAGCGGACAAGATCGCACGTAGTGTCATGGAAGAGTTCCCTCTGTTTCCGGATCCTCATCGGGATCACACAGCGGGTACCGGCGGCGGGGGCCGAACGGATGCACGCGTCGAGAGGATTTTTTCGATCCGACATGCATCCAAATGCCGCACTACGCGGGTAGGCTAACTATGCAAGGGCATAGAGATGACCGGACAAGGGACCGTGGCGACCGACGTGCGCAATCCGGCTGTCGTCGATGACGGACGCGAGCAGCAATTGAGCGCGGCCCTGGCGCGATGCGCGCGCGGCGATCGCGCCGCGCTGCAGATCATCTACGACGCCGAAGCGCCGAGGATGATCGGCGTCGCGCGCCGCATTTTGTTCCGTCAGGATCTTGCCGAGGAGGCGGTCCACGACGCCTTCATCCGGATCTGGCGCGGCGCGGCCGGCTTCGATCCGCAACGCGGCAGCGCCCGCGGCTGGCTCTACGCCGTGGTGCGCAACCGCGCGCTGAGCATTCACCGCGATGAACATCGCTACGACGCTGCCGACGAGACCGCGCTTGATCCGGACGCCGAGGCGCCGCTCTTGCGGATGCCGGAGCAGAGCGCGCTGCGCCGTTGTCTCGAGCGGATCGAGCGACCGCGGCGCGACGTCGTGGTCCTGGCCTATGCGCACGGCATGAGCCACGGCGAACTGGCCGGGCGGTTGAAGGTTCCGCTCGGCACGGTGAAGAGCTGGGTCCGGCGCAGTCTGTTCGCGTTGCAGGAGTGCATGGGATGAGCGGGTCCGACGCCGACGATGCGCTGGCTGCGGATTTCGTGATCGGCCTCCTGGAGGGCGCGGAGCTTGCTGCCGCCGAACAGCGCCTCGCGACCGACGACGGTTTCGCCAAGGCCGTCAACGCATGGCGCGAACGCCTCGCCGAATTCGACGCCACTGCCGAGCTGATGCAGCCGCGCCCCGGGCTGTGGCAGCGCATCGCAGCGTCGACGCAGAGTATGCCGGCCGATCCGCGGCCCGCCGCGCGGCCTAGGGCGGTCGGCCCGCGGCTGTGGGACAACATCCGGTTCTGGCGTGTCGCGGGAATGAGCGGCGCCGTCGCCGCCGCATTGGCCGTGGTGATGATCGTCGGCGCGTTGACGACGACGCGCCAACTCCGCAACGAGATGGCCGCCTTGGCGGAGCGCAAGCCGGTCTATGTCGCGGTGCTGGTCGACGATCAGACCAAAGAGGCCGGCGCGATCGTCAACACCTTCGCGAATGGCCGGGTCGAGCTGATTCCGCTGCGCGCGATCGATGTGCCCGCCGGTCGCACGCTGCAGATCTGGACGCTGTGGGATCGCTCGGTCGGTCCGAAATCGATCGGTCTCACCGACCAGCCGCGAGCGCTGCAGCTCGATCTGAAATCGTTGCCCGAAACCGTGCAGGATCAGCTGTTCGAAATCACCCTGGAGCCCCAAGGCGGTTCGCCAATCGGCCGGCCGACCGGCCCGATCCTGTTCAAGGGCAATGCCGCGCGGGCGCTGTAGGTTCTCTCGGAAAGCTGGTCGCTGCGGTGCGCCCGGAAAAACGCTCCGCGCCCGAACCGTCTTCGCAACTCGCGCCTCGTCATCCTTCGAGGCTCGCCCAAGCGGGCGAGCACCCCGGATCAAGTCCGGGGCAGGCTCTCAGGATGACGCTCGTGAGATAGTTGGCCGTCCGGCAAGCCGCTGCGACAACGACGACGGCCCAGCTCAGCTCAGATCTGCTGGGCGACCTGCTCGAGGCCCATCGCGCGGGCGAGCTTGCGGACTTCCTGCTTCTGGTCTTCGCGGAGCTGGAACAGCAGCGGCATCGCGGCGTATTTCAGCTGCTGCACTTCGGCGCTGTCGGGATCGATCGGCGGCGGGCCGCTATCTGCGACGCGCGTCGCGTGCAGTTTGCGGCCGATCGCGCGCAGCGCCTGCTCGACCGAGGGCCAGAAATACTCCTGCGACGACGACAGGTTGAGGCGGCCCTTGATCTGGGTGATCTGCACATCGCTGAGCAGCGCGGGCGGCTTCGGCTTGGCGGCAGGCTTGGGCTTTTGCGCCGGTGCGGTCGCGATCACCGGGGGAAGCTTGGTCACGGGCGCCGAATTGACGGCCCGGTCGGCCTGATCGGGCATTGCGCCGACCGCGAGGCCACCGACGTCGTCGGTGGCATAAGCGAGCTGCACCGGCTGTTGCGACGCGGCGGGCTCCTCGGCGGCAAGCTGTTGGCCGTCGTCCTGCGCCGGGGCGGCGTCTTCCGTCGCCGATTGCGCGTCGGTCGATGCGGTTGCTGCAGAGGTCCGCGCCAGCCTGTCCGCCTTGCTCTCCCGGTTGGCGACCGGACCCTCGACCGCCGCCATGGCGAAAGCCGGGCCGGCAGCCGGCACGCTCTCGCGCGCCAGAATCGTTGCGGCGGATGCGCCCGCGATCAGGACGCATACCAGGGCCAGAAGGGTCGCTGCTTTCGTCAAGCTGATCTCCGTCGCGGTGACGAACGACTGTCCGTCTCGCCTACAAATGCAGAAGAAATATGGCCCGGCACCGGAACGGGTGTCGGTTGCGGCCGCGCGTGGTCGGCGCAGCGGCGAGTTCCGCAGTGAATTCAGGGGTGTCGGGGCTCAGGCGGCGACGTCGAGTTCGTAGGCTTCCTGGATGTCCGAGACGATCTCGGAGGCTTCCCAAAGCGCGTCGGGCGCCACCGACTGGATGGTGATCGTCCAGTTGCCGCCCTTGCGGGTGCGCGGCGTCGAGACGATCTCGAACCGCACGTCGCGGCACAGCGGATGCCGGTGCAGCGCGTGCGCCACGCGGGTCCGGATCTCATCGAGAGTTGCGGCAGTCTTGTCCGAATGCAACATGGCGGCCTCCACTTCGAAGCTGTGGCGCCGGCGCGGCCGCATCGACATGTCGAGGCCCCGCATCGCGGCAGCCTGATTGTTGGTCCGGGATGGTTAACGGGCGTTTAATACCAATGGCCTTGTACCGAGACCTCCACTCGCGGTCGTTATCCTGAATGCGAGCGTAGCGAGCCTCGATGGATGATGCCGAGTAGGTCGAGAGTTAGGGCCTTTGGTATAAGTCAGAACAGTTTGCGAGCACGCCGCTGGCGTTCAGCGTTGTTCGATCACCAGGTTCTGGATGGCGCGGCCGAAGTAACCCTGGACGTCGGCGAGCCGCGACGAGGCGGTGCCGGCGCCGTCCGGGCCGAGCCACATTTCCGAGTTCAGCAGAATCCAGTCGCCGACCGGCTGGCGCGCCAGGAACACGTTGAGATCGGCATTGATGAAGATCCAGTGCCGGAAATCGAGTACCGCGGAGGTCGCGTTGCTGAAGTCGGAGGCGATCACCGCGCGCATCAGTTGCGAGGTCGGCTGGCCCTCGATCAGCGGCCGGTCGGCGCGATACCAGGTCGCGCCCGGGCCGATCGAGCCGAAGCCGCCATGGACCTTGCGCAGCGACATGCCGCCGACGAACGGATTGCCGATGTAGCTGACATCGAGCGGCGGGCAGTCGTCGGGCAGCGGCACGTCGAGGGCAGGGTGCTCGATATGATCCGGCAGATCCGGCGGCGCGTTGCGGACCTTGAGCACCGTGGCATTCACCACCACCACGCCGTTCGACAACAGCCGGACGGCGCAGAGCTGAATCTTGCGGCCCTCGCGCAGCACCTCGGTGTCGAAGGTCAGCGGCCCGACCGGCACCGGCCGCAGCAGGTCGACCGTCACCCGCACCACATGCATCGGCGCCGGCGCCGGCATCTGTTCGGCGATATGCGCCACCAGCGCCGATGGCGGCGAGCCGTGTTGCATCGACGGATCCCATGGCCCGGCGGCGTGGCCGCTGGTCTCGATTGCATTGCCGTCGATTCGGTAGATCGCGTCCATGGTGATGCCAAACCCAGTAGTCAGCAGCGTGAGTTGACCTTCTCCCACGAGGGGAGAAGGGAAGAGCGTCGCGACGCCGTGTTCGCGTGCGGCGACTACGCCAGCGGCGGATCGATCGCGGCGTCGTATTCCTGCTTGAAGCGGGCGACCATCTCGGCCACCGGAACGACGCCGGTGATGCTGCCGATGCCCTGGCCCGCGCCCCAGATTTCCTTCCACGCCTTCGGCTTGGCGCGCTCGCCGGATTCGTCGGTGCCGAAATTCATCTTCGAGGGATCGGACTGTTCGAGATTGTCCGGGTCCATGCCGGCGGCGACGATCGACGGCTTCAGGTAGTTGCCGTGCACGCCGGTGAACAGATTGGAGTACACGATGTCGTCGGCGCCGGAGGCGGTGATCATGTCCTTGTAGCGCGGCACCGCGTTGGCTTCCTGCGTCGCGATGAAGGCCGAGCCGATATAGGCGAAGTCGGCGCCGAGCACGCGGGCGGCGCGGATCGCGCGGCCATTGCCGATCGCGCCCGACAGCGCGATCGGGCCGTCGAACCAGCTGCGCGTCTCGGTGACGAAGGCGAACGGCGATTGCGTACCGGCATGTCCGCCGGCGCCGGCCGAGACCAGGATCAGGCCGTCGGCGCCCTTCTCGATCGCCTTGCGGGCGAAGCGCTGGTTGATGACGTCGTGGAACACGATGCCGCCCCAGCGATGCGCGGCCTGGTTCAGCTCCTCACGGGCGCCGAGCGAGGTAATGACCATCGGCACCTTGTGCTTCTCACAAAGCGCGAGGTCCTGGTCGAGCCGGTTGTTGGATTTGTGAACGATCTGGTTGACGGCGAACGGCGCCGAGGGGCGATCCGGATGCGCCTTGTCGTGGGCGGCGAGTTCTTCCTTGATGCGATGCAGCCATTCGTCGAGCATCGCCACCGGCCGCGCATTGAGCGCGGGAAACGAGCCGACCACACCCGCTTTGCATTGCGCGATCACCAGATCGGGCCCCGAAATGATGAACAGCGGCGAGCCGATCACCGGGATCGACAGGCGGCCTTTGAACAATGCAGGCATGGACATTCCGGACGTCTCCTCTTTGTTGTGTTTGGCGGTGCAACCGCGGCGACACAAAAGCAAGTGAGGAACCGGCCTGCAAGGCGGTTGATGCGGAAAATCGCAGCTGTTCAACGCAAGCGCGCGGAAATCCCGGTGCGCTACTGGCACCAAGCCCGCGTCACGAAATTTTCCGTACGGCAGTCGCCTGGTTCGCGGGCGCGACCGGGGATCAGCAGCTTGGCCGAGCACTTTTCGGTGGCGTCGACGGCGAGGCTGCGGCCGCTCTGATACCCCCTGCTTCGGCACAGCACGGCGGCCCCGGCGGCACAGTCGGCCCCGCCATTGGCGGACGCCGGACAGATCTCGCGGCCGTTGATGATGGCCGGGATCATCGGTGAAGCCTGCGATGGGGCTGGAGGCGGTGGTGGCGCAGGCGCGATTGCGGCGGGCTGCTTGGGCGGCGGCGCAGAGGCCGGCGGCGGCGCTGGCTGTACTGCTGCGGCGGGTTGCTGGGGCGCCGCGGGCGGCGACGGGGCGGGGTCGGGCGTCTTGTCGGCGCTGCTATCCGGCTTGACGAAGTCGGGCAGCAGTGACGACGGGTCCTTCAGCAGCCTGCCGATTTCGTTGACGAGGCCCGGATTCTCCCGTGGCGCCGGGGCCGCGGCAGGCTGCGGCTGTGGTGCGCCGGGCGGCGGAGCGGCGGTCTGCGCGCCGGCCGATCCGGTCGCAAGCGCCGTTAAGACCGCGACCGCGGTCAGGCCGAAACATCGTCTCCTGAAGCAGGGGCGGATCGGAGCAGCCATTGAGTCAACCTATGCGGTTGCGCTGACGTCGCCGCTCGCCCGGCTAAACCAGTTTGACGGCGATGACGAAGCCGAACACCAGAACGACGGCGCCGATCGTGACCCACATCGTCAGCCGCTTCTCGATCTGCTCGCGGATCACCACGCCGTAGCGGTTGAGCAAGATCGCGACCACGAAGAAGCGGCCGCCGCGGGCGATGATCGAGAACAGGATGAACAGCCAGATGTCATAGCCGGCGAAGCCCGAGGTGATGGTGACGAGCTTGTAGGGGATCGGCGTGAGCCCCTTCAGCAGGATGATCCAGGCGCCCCATTCGGCATAGCCGGCGCGAAAGGTCTCGACCTTGTCGCCATAGCCGTAGAGCTGGATCAGCCAGTGGCCGACCGAGTCGTAAAGCAGCGCACCGATCGCATAGCCGACAATGCCGCCGAGGACCGACGTCACGGTGCACAGCGCCGCGTAGAACCACGCGCGCTCCGGTCGCGCCAGCGACATCGGAATCAGCATCACATCCGGCGGGATCGGGAAGAACGAACTCTCCGCGAAGGAGACCATCGCCAGGATCCAGAGGGCGTAGGGCTTATGGGCGGCGTCGATGCACCAGTCGTAGATTCGTCTCAGCATGGCCGCGATCAACCACCCCGGGGCGGTTTTGTCCATGCCACAGTTCTGACGGAACAGACCCGCGTGGCCGTCATCGCTGCTTGAAGGTTGTGCCGGCTTCCATCGCGGCACGGCCATCGATTGCGGCGATCGGCCGCCGCTCGGGCCGCGACGTCGCGGGCTTAGCGAGTTTCAGCGTGGATTTCGGGAGCTTCTCGGCAATGCCGAACAGCTTCTCGCGCCGGCTCATCTCGTTCCAGACGTCATCGGGATGCACCCCGGCAGACGCCCAAAGCACCGTCAGATTGTAAATCAGATCGGCGCTCTCGCGGATCACCGCTTCGCGGTCGCCATTCACCGCGTCGATCGCCACCTCGATCGCCTCTTCGGCGAGCTTCTTGGCCATCTTGCCGGAGCCGCCACGCAACAACCGGGCGGTCCGCGACGTCCCAGGATCGAGATCGCGCGCCGTCAGCACCGCCTGATAAAGCCGCTCGACCGAATCAGTCATGCGGTCAGCCTAACGCAAATCAATGTCGCCGGCGTTAAGACACCGGGCCTTGGCAAGGGCGAAAGGCCGCACCGCCGGGCGCGGCCTGACCTGTCGGGGATCAGTATCCGTAGTAGCCTCCGCCGTAGCCATAGCCGCCGCCGTAGCCATAGCCGGGATGCCCGCCGATATAGCCCGGGCCGCCGCCATAATAGCCGTACGGACGTGGCCCATAATGATGGCCGTAATAATAGTCGCGGCGAGCCTGACTGGCCGCGATCGCGCCGACGGTGCCGATGATGCCGGCAAAAGCGGCCGCCGCTGCGGCGTTGCCACCGCCGCCGCCGCGCCGCACCGCGCGTCGCTTACGCGCCGCGCTGAAATCGGTGACGTCGTGATGGGTGGAGGCGCCCGGCGCCGCGGCCTGCGGCTTCGGTGCGGCGACGGCCGCCGTTGGCTCGATCGCGGGCAGCGCCAGGGCGGCGATCGTCGCGATGATGATGGCTCGGGCACCGGTCGATCGCAGAATCTTACGTTTCAACATCGGAAAACCTCCGCCTGACAGGTGGCCGCGCACGGCCTACGTGTGAGAACTCTCACCAGGAACGTAAGGTTCCATAGCTGAAATACAAGGTCGGCGATCGTGATCCTGGTCACACCGCCGTCATGCCGTTCTGTCGAGCATGACGGATTCACTGAGCCGACGTTCGGCGTTCAGCCCTTCGAAAGCTGCCGGTCGAGGTCGTGCAGCACCTGGTAGCACGGCAGCACCTGAGCGACGCTGGCGTTCGGCTCGCGACCTTCGCGGATCGCGGCGAAGAACTCGCGGTCCTGCAGCTCGATGCCGTTCATCGAGACATCGACTTTGGAGACGTCGATCTTCTCCTCCTTGCCGTTCACCAGATCGTCGTAGCGGGCGATGTAGGTGCCGGTGTCGCCGATGTAGCGGAAGAAAGTGCCGAGCGGCCCGTCATTGTTGAACGACAGCGACAGCGTGCAGATCGCGCCGCTCTCGGTCTTGAGCTGGATCGACATATCCATGGCGATGCCGAGCGCCGGGTTGATCGGGCCCTGCACCGCGTTGGCCTGAACAATCTTCGAGCCTGTCTGATACGCGAACAGGTCTACGGTGTGGGCGGCGTGGTGCCACAGCAGATGGTCGGTCCAGCTCCGCGGCTGGCCGAGTGCATTCGTGTTGGTGCGGCGGAAGAAATAGGTTTGTACGTCCATCTGCTGGATGTTCAGCTCGCCGGCCGCGATCTTCTTGTGGACGTATTGATGGCTCGGGTTGAAGCGGCGGGTATGGCCGGCCATCGCCACCAGCCCCGTCTTGTTCTGCAGGTCGACCACAGCCTGCGCGTCCTTCAATGAATCCGCGAGTGGAATCTCGATCTGGACATGTTTGCCGGCGTTCAGGCAGGCGATGCCCTGATCGGCGTGCATCTGGGTCGGCGTGCACAGGATGACCGCGTCGATCTGCTTGAGCGCCAGCGCATCGGCGAGCTCGGTCGAGACGTGGCCGATGCCGTATTTGCGGGCGATTTCCTTCGTCGGCTCGAGTCGTCGCCCGATCAGCGACACCACCTCGACGCCGTCGATGTTCTTGATGCCGTCGAGATGTTTGATACCGAACGCGCCCGCACCCGCGAGCGCGACCTTGATCGCTTTGGCCATATCAGGCGTTCTCCAGAATGAGATGTCCGACTGCGGTGTTCGAGGCCGGGACGTGGTAGAAGCGATGCGCGACCTTGGGCTTCGCGCCGCCGGACACGTCGCTCATCGCGCCGCGCGCGATCAGCCACATCACCAGTTCGATGCCTTCGGAGCCCGCCTCGCGGACGTAGTCGATATGCGGCTTCCTCGACAGCGCGTCGGGATCGGCGATCAGCTGGTCGAGAAAGGCATTATCCCATTCGCGGTTGATCAGCCCTGCGCGCGGCCCCTGCAACTGGTGGCTCATGCCGCCGGTGCCCCAGATCTGCACGTTGAGGTCTTCGTCATAGGAGCGGATGGCGCGGCCGATCGCCTGGCCCAGCATGTAGCAGCGCCGGCCCGACGGCGCCGGATATTGCACGACGTTGACCGCGAACGGGATCACCGGGCAGGGCCATGTCTGCGGCTCGCCGCACATCAGGCTGAGCGGCACGGTGAGGCCGTGGTCGACGTCCATCTTGTTGACGATGGTCAGGTCGAAATCGTCCTGAATCACCGACTGCGCGATATGCCCGGCGAGCTTCGGATGGCCGATCACTTGCGGCACCGGGCGCGGACCCCAGCCCTCGTCGGCGGGCGTGTATTCGGCGGCGGTGCCGATCGCAAATGTCGGGATCAGATCGAGGCTGAAGGCGGTGGCGTGATCGTTGAACACCAGGAAGATCACGTCCGGCTTTTCGGTCTTCAGCCACTGCTTGGAGAATTCGTAGCCCTTGAACACCGGCTTCCAGTAATCCTCGCCGGTCTTTTTCAGGTCGATCGCGGCGCCGATCGCGGGGACGTGCGAGGTGTAGACGCTGGCAGTGATGCGGGCCATTACTTCTTCTCCCCGACATAGCGATTGCCTTCGACCGAGCGGCCGCCGCCGACCATCATGTTGCGATATTCCTCTTCGGTCATGCCGGTCATCGAGCCGGCCATCTGCTGAAAACTCTTGCCGTCGGTGGCGCCGATCTTGGCGAGGAAGTAGATGTTGCCGCCGAGCGCGATGCAGCGGTTGAGGTCGCGGGCGAGCACCGCCTGCTTCTGCTCCTCGGTCATCGGCCATTCGTCGAGATAGGCGCGTTCGTCGGCCTTGAAGCGGGCGCGGTTCTCGGCCTTCATCAGCGACATGCAGAACTGGTTCAGGTGATAGCCGAGCCGCGACATGTCGGCGTCGAAGATCGTCGTGCCGGGCACATCGGTGTAGGGCTTGTCGAGGGGCATGGCGTTTCTCCTCTGGAAAAATTTGTTGGCGTCGCGTGCGCTCGCATTGACGGCGGATGCGTCAGCTCTGTTCCTCCGGCCAGTAGAGCCGCATCGGGTTGTCGACCAGCAATTTGCGTTGCAGCTCCGCGGTGGGCGCGATCTGCGGGATGAAGTCGACCAGCAGGCCGTCGTCGGGCATATGGTCCTTCAGGTTCGGGTGCGGCCAGTCGGTTCCCCACAGTACGCGATCGGGGAAACTCTCGACGATGCGGCGGGCGAACGGCACGACGTCGCGATAGGCCCGCTGCTCGCCGTGCAGCGCCGGCGGCCCGCTCACCGACAGCCGCTCCGGGCAGCTGACCTTGGACCAGACATTGCCGTGCTCGCGCATCAATCTGACGAACAGTTCGAACTCCTCGCCGTCGACCGGCTCGGTGACATCCGGCCGCCCCATGTGATCGACCACCACGGTGGTCGGCAGCGCGGTGAAAAAGTCCCATAGTTCCGGCAGGTCGACCGCTTCGAAATAGATCACGACATGCCAGCCGAGCTGTTTGATGCGCTCCGCGATCTCGACCAGCTCGTCTTTCGGCGTGAAGTCGACCAGCCGCTTGACGAAATTGAAGCGCACGCCGCGCACCCCGGAATCGTGCATCGCCTGCAACTCGGCGTCGCTGACGCTGCGCTTCACCGTGGCGACGCCACGGGCGCGGCCGCCGGAACTCACCAGCGCGTCGATCATCGCGCTGTTGTCGGCGCCGTGGCAGGTCGCCTGCACCACGACGTTACGGGCGAAGCCGAGATGGTCGCGCAACGCGGTGAGCTGCCGTTTGGAGGCGTCGCACGGCGTGTATTTGCGCTCCGGCGCGAACGGAAACTCCGCGCCCGGCCCGAACACATGGCAATGCGCATCGACGGCGCCCGCCGGCGCCTTGAAGCGTGGCTTCGAGGGGCCTTGATACCAGTCGAGCCAGCCGGGCGTCTTTTCGAATTGCATGCTCAGCGATCTCTTTCTTCTCCCCTCCCCCTTGCGGGGAGGGGTCGGGGGTGGGGGGCCCCGAGCACTGCGACTCGCGGACCCCACCCCGGCCTCCGCTTCGCTCGGCCGACCCTCCCCGCAAGGGGGAGGGGAAGCCACCAGCGCAGCGGCCTCTAACTCTTCGAACCGTCCTTCACCTTCGCCAGAATCCGGTCTGCCTCGACACGCCAGTCGGGACTGCGGGCGAAGCCCGCGCGCCGCGCGGCCCGAACAAACCTTCATCGCCGAGCTTGAGATCGTAGGCCGCGACGCCGAGGCCTTGCGCGCGAAGATCCTCGGCGAGAATCTTGCCGACCTCGCCATAGCCGACAAGCCCGATTCGCCACTTTGTTGGATCGCTGCTCATCAGTCGATGTACTTCAGTCCGGCTCGTTCCAGCGGCTCGCGCATCTTGTACATGTCGAGGCCGAGCACCCCGCTCGCGAGCTTCTCGCGCTTCTCGGCCTCGTTGGCCTCGCGCGCCGTGGCGGCGTCTGCGACGGCTTGCGCGACCGCGGCCGGCACCACCACCACGCCGTCGTCGTCGGCGATCACCACGTCGCCGGGCACCACATGCGCGCCGGCGCACACCACCGGAATATTCACCGAGCCGAGCGTCGCCTTCACCGTGCCCTTGGCGTGGATCGCCTTGGCGAACACCGGAAACTGCATTTCGGTGAGATCGCGGACGTCGCGCACCCCGCCGTCGATGATCAGGCCTTTGGCGCCGCGGGCGCGAAAACTGGTGGCCAGCAGATCGCCGAAGAAGCCGTCGGTGGTCTCGGTCGTGCAGGCCGCGACCACGATATCGCCCGGCTGGATCTGCTCGGCTGCGACATGCATCATCCAGTTGTCGCCGGGCTGCAGCAGCACGGTGACCGCGGTGCCGCAGGCGCGCGCGCCGGTATAGATCGGCCGCATATAGGGCTGCATCAGTCCGACGCGACCCATCGCCTCGTGCACGGTGGCGACGCCGAACCGCGACAGTATCGAAACCGCCGCCTTGTCGGCGCGGGTGATGTTGCGCTTGACGATGCCGAGGTCGTTGATGCGCGCGGTCATGTTACCTGCCCCTGTCACTTGCCTTTGGCCTTCAGCGCCGCATCCATCCGTGGATACACCCGCCGCGCATTGCTCTCGTAGATCTGTTGCTTCTCGGCCGGCGTCAGCTGGGTCGAGGCTTCGATATAGCGCTTGGTGTCGTCGTAATAGAACCCGGTCTCCGGATCGACGCCGCGCACCGCGCCGATCATCTCCGAGGCGAACAGCACGTTGTCGACCGGAATCACCTTGGTCAGCAGGTCGATGCCGGGCTGGTGGTACACGCAGGTGTCGAAGAAGATATTGTTGAGCAGGTGATCCGTCAGCAGCGGCTTCTTCAGCTCCTGCGCCAATCCGCGAAACCGGCCCCAATGATACGGCACCGCGCCGCCGCCGTGCGGGATCACGAATTTCAGCGTCGGGAAATCCCTGAACAGGTCGCCGGTCAGGCACTGCATGAAGGCGGTGGTGTCGGCGTTGAGATAATGTGCGCCGGTGGTGTGGAAGCAGGCGTTGCAGCTGGTCGAGACATGGATCATCGCGGGAATCTCCAGCTCGACCATTTTCTCGTAGATCGGGTACCACTGCCGATCCGTCAGCGGCGGCGAAGTCCAGTGCCCGCCGGACGGATCGGGATTGAGATTGATGGCGACGAAGCCGTAATCCTTGATGCACTTCTCCAGCTCGGGAATGCAGGTTTTCGGATCGACGCCCGGCGACTGCGGCAGCATCGCCGCGCCGATGAAATGGTCCGGGAACAGCGCGGCGACGCGGGCGCACAGCTCGTTGCAGATCGCCGCCCAGGTCGACGACACGTTGAAGTCGCCGATGTGGTGCGCCATGAACGAGGCGCGCGGCGAGAACACCGTGAGGTCGCTGCCGCGCTCCTGCATCTTCTTGAGCTGGTTGTCGATGATCGAGGCGCGCAGCTCGTCGTCGCTGATCTTCAGCTCCGAGGCCTTCGGCCTCGCGGAGGGGTCCTTGATGCCGGCGATCTGGCGGTTACGCCAGTCTTCCAGCGCCTTCGGCGCGGTGGTGTAGTGGCCGTGAATATCGATGATCATGACGTGTCCCTAGCCCGCGCGGCGCTGCGCCGGGGCGGTTGTTTGCTTGCCGCGCCACACCGAGGACGGCACCATCGCTTCGCCGCGCATCAACAGGCGCGCCGTGCGCAGCAAGGCGGCGCGGGTGACGTTCTGCGGATTGGCCGGATCGACCTCGATCTCGACCGAGAATTCGCCGGTCGGATGTTCGACCGAGATCTGCTTGATGGTGCCGCCCGGGGGCTGCGCGATGCCCTGCGTCACCGAGCCTTTCAACACGCAGGCGGTAGCGACGGTGACGGCGGCGAGCACGCCGATCGCGTCGTGGCAGACATGCGGGATGAAGCTGCGGGTCGCGATGCTGCCGCCGGCGCGCGGCGGCGCGATCAGCGTCATTTTCGGATAGTTCTTTGCGGTGACGTCGCCGAGCTGCATCGCGTGGCCGCAGGCGATCCGCAGTCGTTCCAGCCGCGCCTTCAGCTCAGTGTCGGCGTTGAGCTGCGCGACATCCTCATAGCCGGTGCGGCCGACCGCCTCGGCCTTGAACATCACCAGCGGCATTCCGTTGTCGATGCAGGTCACTTCGACGCCGTCGATGACGTCGCGGACATGGCCGGTCGGCAGCAACGAGGGCGCGACCGAGCCCGCGGTGTCGAGGAAGTTGATCTTGATCGGCGCCGACGTGCCCGGCGCGCCGTCGATCCGCGCGTCGCCCTCATAGGCGACGTGGCCGCCCGGCGTCTGCACGGTGATGTCGCATTGCATGTCGGTGTTGAGCGTCAGCACGCGCAGCGTCGTGGCGTCGCCCTGCGGCTTCACCAGTCCGGTTTCGAGGGCGAACGGCGCCACCGCGGCGAGCATGTTGCCGCAGTTCGGCGTGGTGTCGACGCTGTCCTTGTCGGGCTGCAGCTGCGCGAACAGGAAATCGAGATCGACGCCCGGCCTCGATCCCTTCGAGACGATGCCGACTTTGCTGGTCAGGGGATGCGCGCCGCCGAGCCCGTCGATCTGGCGGCGGTCGGGCGAGCCCATCACTGCGAGCAGCACCTTGTCGCGGGTGGCGATGTCGCCCGGCAGATCGGCTGCGTTGAAAAACGGGCCGCGCGAAGTGCCGCCGCGCATGAACAGGCAGGGGATCGCGGTTTGCATCCGTTTCCTTCCCGGGATTGTTGCATCCATTGTGGCGGCGGCATCGAGGCGACGCCACCGTCGCGTCTCAATAACAGATATCGGCTTACGGCATGGCGATCGCGTGACGTCATGCCGCTCCGGCACGGCCTGCTCGTCGTGCCGGGTTAGTTCGGCAGGCCGCGGGCCAGTTCGCTGAGCAGCCGCATGGCATATTGCGCGAGCGGCGTCGGCCGTCTTGTTGCGGACACTGCGAGACACAGCGCGCTGGTCGCCGCCGGATCGATCAGCTTGCGCACGCTCAGCTCGGCCGCGCGCGGCGAGGCCGCGACGCCGCTCGGGGTCAGCACCGCATGGCCGTAGCCGGCGCAGACCAGCTCGATGATCGAGGGCACGCTCGAGACCTCCCAGGCGATATCGAGCTTGACGCCGGCGAGCGCCGCCTGGGTCTCGAGCAGCCGGCGCATCGCATGGACGCGCTCGGGCACGATCAGCGGATAGTTCGAAAGCTCCTTCAACGGCAGCGTTCCCGCCGCTTTCCCGCGCTTGCCCTTCGGCGCGCGGCTGACGAGGCCGAGCGGCTCCTGCAGCAGCGGCGTGATCTCGATGCCGGATAGCGCCTCCGGATTATAGACGAGGCCGACATCGGCGCGGCCGGTGGTGACCCATTCGACGATGTGCGACGACAGGCCTTCGACGATCGCCAGCCGCGCCGCCGGCAGTTCGCGCTTGAAACGGTCGATCAAGGGCAGCGTGAGCTGGCGTCCGATCGAGGGCGGCAGCCCGATCGTGACCCGGCCGATCGGCGCGTCGCGGCTGGCGCCGAGATCCTCGCGCGCATGGGCCACCATCTGCATGATGCCGACGCTGTGGTCGAACAGCCGGCGTCCTGCTTCGGTCAGCGCCACGCCGCGGCCGTTGCGCAGGAATAATTGCTGCTGGAGCTCGGTCTCCAGCCCGCGCACCTGGCGGCTCAGCGCGGGCTGCGCGATGTCCAGTATCGACGCCGCCTTGCTGAACGAGCCGAGTTCGGCCACCCGCATGAAATATTCGAGCTGCTTGAGATTCATCGGTCGCCTTGCCCGGACGGGCCACTATTGTTTCTCGATCCCGGATGCCTCGATCACGGCCTGCCATTTTTCGATATCCGAGCGCAGCCGCGCGGCGAGCTGGTCCGGCGTGCCGCCGCGCACCTCGACGCCGAGTTCGAGCAGTTGCTTCTTCAGCGCCGGATCGGCGAGGATGTCCTGTAGCGCGCTGTTCAGCGTGCTGATCACCGCCGGCGGCGTGCCGGCCGGCGCAAACAGCGCGTTCCAGGATTCGATGCTCACTTCCAGCCCGTCCTCGCGCAGCGTCGGGACGTCCGGCGTGATCTTCGAGCGCAGCGGCCCCGACGCCGCCAGCGCGCGGATCTTTCCGTCGGCGAGGTTGCCCTTCAGCGCCGAATAGCTGTCGATCGCCAGATCGAGATTGCCCTGCAGCAGCGAGATTTGCAGGTCCGGCGCGCCGCGATGCGGAATGACGACGAAATCGATGCCCGCCGCAGTCCTGAACACACCCGCCGCGAGATTCTGCGTGCTGCCGAGATTGATGGTGCCGACATTGAAGCGGCCGGGACTCTGCTTCGCCGCCTTGATGAAATCGTCCATCGTCTTGAACGGCGCGTCGGCGCGAACAACGAACAGGAAGTCGAAGAAGCCGAGCGTCGAGATCGGCGTGAACTCCTTGACCGGATCGAACGGCAGTTTCTTGAACAGCGAGACGCTGATCGCAGTGCCGTTCGACAGCAGCGCCAAGGTGTAGCCATCGGGCGGCGCCTGGATCACGCTGCGCGCCGCGACGATACCGCCGGCGCCGGGCTGGTTCTCGACGAAGAAGCGGCTGCCGAGCTTGACGCCGAGCCGGTCGGCGACCAGCCGAGCCGTGATGTCGGCGACGCCGCCGGCGGCAAACGGCACGACGATGCGCACCGGGCGGGTCGGATACAGACCCTCGGCGGCGGCGCGAACGACCGGCTGCGGCGCGGTCAGGAGCGCGAGTGCGGCCACCGTGGCGGCCAGACGGACAAAGCGTCGTCGGCGGATTGAGATCATCCTTCGACGATAGTCCAAAAGCGCCGGATGTCACAGTCACGGCAAGCCATTGGCGACGCGGCGCCGAACCAGCATGTTCGACGGGCCTCCAGCCGCGGCGAAGCGCCCGGATTGACGCTGCCGCCGCCGCAGTGCAGACCCTGATACGGCTATACCGGTCAATCGCTCGAAGTTGTGGAGTGTCCGATGTCGCAGCCGCCGTTGTTCCGCCCGATCACCTTGCGCGGCATCACCGCCAGGAACCGCGTCCTGATCTCGCCGATGTGCCAGTATTCGGCGGTCGATGGCGTGGTCAACGACTGGCACCTCGTCCATCTCGGCAAGTTCGCGCAGGGCGGCGCCGGCATCGTGATGGTGGAAGCGACCGCGGTAACCGCGAACGGCCGCATCACCCATGGCGACGTTGGGCTCTGGCACGACGGCCAGATCAAGCCGCTGGAGCGGATCGCCGCCTTCCTGCGCGACAATGGCGCGGTGCCGGCGATCCAGCTCGCCCATGCCGGCCGCAAGGCCAGTATGCAGCGGCCATGGTACGGCAACGCCGCGCTCACTCCGGAGGATCAGACGCGTGGCGATCTGCCTTGGCCGATCGTCGCCCCGAGCCCGATTCCGATGGAGGAAGGCTGGCTGACTCCGCAGGAATTGTCGGAAGACGAATTTGGCGAATTGCTCGATGCGTGGCGCGCCGCGACGCTGCGCGCGGTCGAGGCCGGGTTCGAGATGCTCGAGGTGCATTGCGCCCACGGCTATCTGCTGCACTCGTTCCTGTCGCCCTTGTCCAACAAACGAACCGACGCTTACGGCGGCAATCGTACCGGTCGGATGCGGTTTCCGCTGCAGGTGATCGAGACCGTCCGTGCGGTCTGGCCCGACACGCTGCCGTTGGCGGTGCGGATCTCGTCGGTCGACGGCGTCGACGGCGGCATCGAACTCGCCGACTCGGTGGTGTTCGCGCGGGAAGCCAAGGCGCGCGGCGTCGATCTGATCGATTGTTCGTCGGGCGGGCTGCTCGGCTCCGCCACCGCGGCGGGGATCCCGCGCGGCTACGGCTTCCAGGTTCCGTTCGCCGAGACCATTCGCAAGGAGGCCGAGATTCCGACCATCGCGGTCGGCCTGATCCTGCATCCGGACCAGGCGGAGTCGATCGTCGAGCGGGGCCAGGCCGATCTGGTCGCGATCGGCCGCGAGGCGTTGTTCGATCCGAACTGGACGCTGCACGCCCAGCTCGAACTCACCGAAGAGAAGGAGACGTTCGCCGACTGGCCTAAGCAATATGGCTGGTGGCTGGAGCGCCGCGAATCCGGCCTGCGCAAGCTCGAAGGCTGGAAACTGCCGTTCCGGCGGAATTGAGCCGCCGCCAGGGTCGGCGCTCGCGATTCGGATGCTGTCTCTCAATCGTCATGGCGGGGACAAGCCGGCCATGACGATCTGTCAGATGGTTTGCAGACTTACCAGCCGCAGCCGCCGCAGCGCGGGCGCACCGGCGCGTAGTACACCCGCGCCGGCGCCACCATCTCGACGCGCTCGCGCACCGCGTATTGCGGCGGGACCCGCTCATAGGCGACGCCTTCCGGCTCCACCATGACCGTCTTCGGTACCATCACGGTGCGGTACTGCGCCGGCGTGCGGCGCGCGATGACGCGGCCCGGTTCCACCAGCACGGTTTCCTGTACGGTCTGATACTGCGGCGCAACGTATTGCGGCTGATAGCAGGTCTGACAGGGCGGCGGCGTGTAGCAGCCATAACAGCCGGCGGACGCAGCGGTCGGCAGCGCAACGGCTGCGGCGGAAACGATCAGGGCGGCGGCGAAGCGTGACATGTGAAAATCCTGTGCGGCTGCGAATTAAAACTCACAGGCATCATCAGTTTCACATCCGCGCCCGTCAACGACGGAGCCGAATCAACCTTTACAGAGATCATTAACGGCGCCCTGACGGCGCCGCGCAGTCCGCGCGGCGCCGTCAGCCATGTATCAACCACTGTCGATCAGCCCGCCAGAGCTTCGGTTCTGATACAATCAGAACCGAAGCTCGAACTTGATGTTCTGACGCGCTCTCTTGACGCGAACCGGTATCCACTTCGCTCGAAAACGCTATAGTTATCAGCCGGCTGTCTATCAACTGGCGCGCACCGTGCGCAGGAAGCGGCTGACTTCGTCCTTCAGGCGTGCGCTGTCGTGGGCCAGCGAATGCGCCGCCGTCAGCACCTGCGCAGACGCCGAACCGGTCTCGCTCGCGCCGCGCTGCACTTCGACGATGTTGACCGAAACCTCATGGGTGCCGGCGGCTGCGTGGTGAACGTTGCGTGAGATTTCCTTGGTCGCGGCGCCCTGCTCCTCGACCGCGGAGGCGATCGTCGCGGCGATCTCCGACATCCGCGCAATCGTGCCGCTGATCTCGCGGATCGACGCCACCGACTGGCCGGTCGCGGACTGGATGCCGCCGACCTGCTGGCTGATCTGTTCGGTCGCCTTCGCGGTCTGCTCAGCCAGCGCCTTGACCTCGCTCGCCACCACAGCGAAGCCGCGCCCGGCGTCGCCGGCGCGCGCAGCCTCGATGGTCGCATTCAGCGCCAGAAGGTTGGTCTGGGAGGCGATGGTGTTGATCAAATCAACGACGTCGCCGATCCGCGAGGCAGCCTCCGACAGGTGGCTGACGCGATCGTTGGTCTCCTGCGCCTGCGTCACCGCTTCGCTGGCAATCCGCGCGGACTCCTGCACCTGGCGGCTGATCTCGGTGACCGACGATGCCATCTCCTCGCTGGCGGACGCCACCGACTCCACATTGGTCGAGGCTTCCTCCGACGCTGCTGCGACGAGCGTGGTGAACTGCTGCGCGTGCTGCGCTGTGTCGGTCAGCGTCGTCGCCGATGCTTCGAGTTCAGTCGAGGCGGACGAGACGGTCTCGACGATCTCCCCGACCGCCTCCTCGAACTGATCCGCCAGCTTGTTCATGTCGCGCTTGCGCTGTTCGGCGGCGAGGTGTTCCTGCTGAGCCTTGGCCTCGGCCTCGGCACGGGCCCTGTCCTGCGCCATCACTTTGAAGGATTCCACCGCCTGCGCCATGTCGCCGATCTCGTCGTGACGGTCGAGGCCGGGTAGTACCACGTCGAAATTGCCGGCGCCGAGTTCTCTGAGCCCGGAAGTCAAGCCTTTCAGCGGGCGCGCCACCGAACGGCCGATCAACAGGCCGAGCAGGCTGACGCTGAGGATGATCAGCGCGATCGCGATCTGCATCCGCGACGTCGTCGTCTCGCGCGCCGCGGCGGCTGCAGCCTTCGCCTGTTCCGCGGACTGATTGATAGTCGCTCCGACGCTTTGGAGCACCGGCTCGATCGCGCGGAAGCGGGACACGAGGTTTTTTTCCTCCTGGACCATGACCTGCCCGGTTTCCATCCATCCCTTGAAGTCGCGTTGATAGACGGCGAGCTTCCGGCCGATGTCGGTCTTCGAAGCGGTGGGAAGATCGGCGGCGGCGAGTTGCGCGGAGAATTCCTCGATGCGCTTCTTCATGTCGTCGAGGTACTGCGGATTGCCGCGCAGCATGAAGTCCTTCTCGTGCCGCCGTATCATCAACATCGTCACCATCAGCTTCTGTTCGTCGAGTGTGCTGAGCGCGGTCTCGATTGTTTTCGCCAAAGCGCGTATGTTGCCCTCCAGCCCGAGATCTTCTTTCAGGCCGAGCTTGATCTGGGCGGCGGCGAGTTGCGCGAAATGGCGGTCATAGTCTTCGTAGCCCGCCTGGATGGTCTTCATCTTGCCGCTCAGGTCCGTCTGCCCGGCTGCGTCGGCGCGCTGGGTCATGTCGGCGAGAATTGCCTTCGCCGCCTTGGCGTTGTCCTGGTACTGGCGGAGGTAGCTCTCGTCCTTCCGGATCATAAAGTTCTTTTCAGCGCGGCGCTGCTCCAGCATCGCGATCTGAAGCTTCGCGTTGCTGTCACCGAGCGCCCTTGCACGTTCGTCCTCGATCCGCGCTGCGTCCTGTGACGCGTTGCCGAACGTGAATAGCGCGCCCAGGGCGAGAACGCCGGCGATGCCGACGGCGGCGATGGAATTGATCTTGTGGCTGAGGCGGAGGCGGAACGGCATGGGAGCATCCTGAGTTTGAACATATCAATCGGTCGCAATGGTCGTTCGCCGCGCTGGCGTGCGGCCGCGCTCTTCTCCGGAATTCAAGCGTTCCGAAGGCGATAAACAGTTCGTTTTTCCGAATTCTGGCGTCTGCCCATTGCTTCACTGGCAAGGCAATCTGGGCGGCGATCAGTTTATAGACAGGTAGTGAGCGATCTTCGCTAAGTTTGCCTTAAAATGCGCGCAATACGTGCAGGACCTCGTAGTTGTCCGGGCGGCAGATGAGCAACAGTCGCGAGTCGGTCTTGATAGGAGGCTGATAGTTCGATGCGGTCGACGGCATTGGCGTCATACTACCAGTTTCGCCCTCGCGCAGGTGGCGTTACGGCTCGCAAACTGACGGTCGTCGAGGAGAGGGCCTGCGAGCGAGGGACGTCGTTCACGCCACGGTCGCCGCCCCCCGCGCTATCGCCGACCGCGGACGCCCGAGGATCGATTACGCCGGTGCGCGCGATGCGAACGCCCCCGACCACGGTCGGCGAACGGCCGATGCCGCGTTCGGACCGCGTCGGTTGACGCGCCGCGCCGCCGGCGTCGCCGCGGTCACGTCTCCATCTGTCCGCCCGGCGTTCCTTATGGAGGAACCGATTGGGCCGCGCGCGACGATCAGGGCGGCGGCGAAGCGTGACATGTGAAAATCCTGTGCAGCTGCGAATGAAAATTACTTGCAGCCTCAGTCCTGGATGTACCGCCGTTAACGACGGAGCCGAATCAACCTTTACAGAGATCATTAACGGCGCCCTGCCGCGCGCCGCGCAGTCGGCGCGGCGCCGTCAGCCATGTATCAACCCCTGTCGATCAGCCGGCTAGATATCGCCGGCTGTCTATCAACCCGCGCGAACCGTGCGCAGGAACTGGCTGACTTCGTCCTTCAGGCGGGTGCTGTCGTGCGCCAGCAACTGCGCCGCCGTCAGCACCTGCGCAGACGCCGAACCGGTCTCGCTCGCGCCGCGCTGCACTTCGACGATGTTGGCCGAGACCTGCTGCGTGCCTGCGGCGGCCTGGTGAACGTTGCGCGAGATTTCCTGGGTCGCGGCGCCTTGCTCCTCGACCGCAGAGGCGATCGTCGCGGCGATCTCCGACATCCGCGCGATCGTGCCGCTGATCTCGCGGATCGACGCCACCGACTGGCCGGTCGCGGACTGGATGCCGCCGACCTGCTGGCTGATCTGTTCGGTCGCCTTCGCGGTCTGCTCGGCCAGTGCCTTGACCTCGCTCGCCACCACGGCGAAGCCGCGCCCGGCGTCGCCGGCGCGCGCCGCCTCGATGGTCGCATTCAGCGCCAGCAGGTTGGTCTGCGAGGCGATGGTGTTGATCAGATCGACGACGTCACCGATCCGCGCCGCGGCCTCCGACAGATTGCTGACGCGATCATTGGTCTCCTGCGCCTGCGTCACCGCTTCGCTGGCGATCCGCGCGGATTCCTGCACCTGGCGGCTGATCTCGTTGACCGACGACGCCATCTCCTCGCTCGCGGACGCCACCGACTCGACGTTGGTCGAGGCCTCCTCCGACGCCTCCGCGACGCGCGCGGTGAACTGCTGCGCTCGCTGCGCTGTGGACGTCAGCGTCGTCGCCGATGCTTCCAGCTCGGTCGAGGCCGACGAGACGGTCTCGACGATCTCGCCGACGGCTTCCTCGAAATGATCGGCGAGCCTGTGCATGTCGCGCCTGCGCTGCTCTGAGGCGATGCGGTCCTGCTGCGCCTTGGCCTCGGCTTCGGCGCGGGCTTTTTCCTCCGCCACTACCTTGAACGATTCCACGGCTCGCGCCATGTCGCCGATCTCGTCGTGACGATCGAGCCCGGGCAGCACGACATTGAAATTGCCGGCCCCGAGTTCCTTCAGCCCGGAGGTCAGGCCCTTCAGCGGACGGGACACCGAACGGCCGATCAGGAGGCCGAGCAGGCCGACGCTGAGAATGATCAGTGCGATCGCGATCTCGAGAGTCTTCGTGGTGGTCTCGCGCGCCACGGTGTTGGCGTCCTGCGCCTCCTGAACCAGTCGTTCGACAGATTTCGCGACCTCGCCGATCACCGGTTCGATCGCGGCGAAGGCGGCCGAGGCCGCCTTCTGTTCCTGTTCGAACGAAAGCGCGGTCTCCATCCAGGCGATGAAGTCGCGCTGATAGTCCGCGAGCTTCCGGCCGAGTTCGGCCTTTGCGGACTCGGGCAGGTCGGCTGCCGCCAGTTGCTGCGAAAACTCCGCGGCGCGCTTCTTCATGTCGTCGCCGTAGGTCGGATTGCCTCGCAGCATGAAATCCTTCTCGTGCCGCCGCATCATCAGCATGGTGATCGTCAGCTTCGGCGCGTCGAAGTTCTTCAGCGCCGTTTCGATCGCCCGCACCGAATTGCGTAGGCTGCCCTCGACGCCCAGATCTTCCTTCAGCCCGAGCCGGATCCGCGCCGCCGTCAGTGCCGCGAAATGCCGCGTGTAGTCGCTGTAGCCGGACTGGATGGCTTTCAGGCTGTCGGTAAGGTCGGTGCGGCCCAAGGCTCGGCTCTGCCGCGCGAGTTCGTCGAGGTAGCGAATCGCAGTGGTGCTGAGCTGTTGATGCTGCTTGATGTATTTGTCGTCCTTGCGCAGCAGGAAGTCCTTTTCGGTGCGGCGTTGCTCGAGAAAGGTGACGAACAGCCTGTCGTTGCTGCGGCCGAGGTCTCGCGCCTGCTCGTCGATGCTCCGCGCCGCGTCCTGCGAGGCGTTACCCAGCACGAACAATGCGCCGAGGGCGAGAACGCCGGCGATGCCGACTGCGGCGATGGAATTGATCTTGTGGCTGAGGCGAAGGCGGAACGGCATCGGGACTCCCTGAATTTGAACGTCGTCATTTCGTTGCGACGGTCGCGCGAGGTGACGCGCTCGCGTCCGTTCTTCTCCGCAGCGCGAACGATCCGAAGCCGACGAAACCGGCTGTCTTCCGGGTTCCTGCGCTAGTTATTTGGTTTCGTTGTCGAGGCGATGATGAGTTTACAAATGGCCAATGAGCTATCTTCTCTAAACTTGCCTTAAAGCTGCGCGGCAGGTTGCAGACCTCGTAATTGTCCCGACTGCGGGCGAGCGGCAGTCCGGAGCGAGGGCGATCGCCTGATCGGTCGGTTCGATGTGGTCGGCGCCATCGGCGTCGCGCCGTCCCCCTGTGTCGGCCCAGGCGTTCCTTGTGGAGGAACCGATTGAACCGCGGCGCGACGAAACGCGGTCGGCGGCCTCTCGGCGCCGGATTGTTTCAGTTTGGGACCGCGATGGGCGTCGAGTGCATCCCGCCTGCAACACTCGATTTGAATCTAATTCGAGCGAGGGTTGCGATCTGGACAAACACCCGATCCGAAATCACGCTGACGATGTCCTGAACCAGGATCAGCTGCGTCGCTCGAGATCGGGAGCAGGCGGGGTTGGAATGGGTCGGATTTGGGAGTGGGCGAACTGGGGCGGGCCATGAGATTGCTGACGGGGTTGCTTGCGGCTGTGCTTCTTCTTGCCGGCGTGGCGTCGGGGCACGCCGTCGTCCGGATCGCCGATGATCGCGGCGGCCGGATCGGAACCTACGTCGACAAGTATCAGGGCTTGCGCAGCTCGGGCGAGACCGTGGTGATCGACGGGCTGTGCGCCTCGGCCTGCACCATCGTGCTTGGTGCAGTGCCACACCACAAGATCTGCGTCACCTCGCGAGCCAATCTCGGCTTCCACGCCGCCTGGGACATGGGCACCAACGGCCGGGCGATCACCAACCCGGAAGCAACCCACATGCTGTACACGATGTATCCGGCGGAGATCCGCCGCTGGATCGCCCGGCGCGGCGGCTTGACGCGGCAGATGATCTTCCTGCGCGGCAAGCAGCTGATGTCGATGTACCGCCCGTGCTATATGGACGCGCAAGCGTCGGCCGAAAAATAGCGGAAGCGACGCTCCGGATGACGTGATCCGGCAGGGCGGCGCGGCGCTTGCCCGCCGCCGCAACGCACTCTATGGGTGCGGCAACCGCGGCCGACTGCCGCGAGCCTGCCGGGCGCGGACGTTTCGCTTCGTCGACCGGTGTTCGACGGAAGGACGTTGCAATGGCCGCCGAAGCCCGACCCACCCGCCCGATCGTGATCATCGCGGCGTTCGCCGGCAGCTTGATCGTCGGCCTCGTGGTGCTGCTGTGGCTGCTCGGCGGCCTCGAGAAGGTCGCGGCGCCGGCGACGATCGGCGGGCCGTTCCAGCTCACCGACCAGAACGGGCAGGTCGTCACCGAGCAGAGCCTGAAAGGCAAGCCGACGCTGATCTTCTTCGGCTTCACCCATTGCCCGGACATCTGCCCGACCGCGCTGTTCGAAATCTCGCAGGTGCTGCAGGCGTTGGGCAAGGACGCCGACCGCATCAACGCCTATTTCGTTTCGGTCGATCCCGAGCGCGACACCCCGGCGGCGATGAAGGACTATCTGTCGAGCTTCGACCCGCATCTGAAGGGACTGTCCGGCACGCGCGAAGCCACCGACCAGATCGAGAAGGCGTACCGGGTCTATGCCAAGAAGGTGCCGACCAAGGACGCCGACTACACCATGGACCACACCGCGCTGGTCTATCTGATGGACAAGTCCGGCAGATTCGTCTCGCCGTTCAACATGAAGCGGAAGCCCGAAGAAGCCGCCGCGGATCTGAAACGCTATTTGTAGCTCGGCGTATCGCCGGCCCGGCCGCGACCCCCGGCAACGGCGCCTTGGCTCGCTTTGCGACGCCGTGGACGGTCTTCTCCCAGTAATAAGGCCGCCAGACAAACTGCGCCACCGCGCACCAGGCCGCGATCGACAGGCAGATCCAATAGGCCGGCGTCAGCAGCAGGACGAAGCCCAGCCGCAATTGCCCGCGTCCGGCGAGGCCGCGCAGGCCGACCACGATGGTCGAGGCGTAGCCGGCCGCGATCGCCAGCCAATGCAGCGGCGATGGCGGCGACGGCTGCAGCACGGCCGGCAACTCGAGCCATGCGCCTGCGAGCGAGGCGAGGGCGATGCCGAGGAACAGCGGGTGGACGAGCGCGGTCAGCAGATTGCCGCCGACGATCAGATTCAGCGCGAGCACGCCGCGCGGGCCGATGTCGCGCCACAACCGCAGCGGATGGCGCATATGCACCAGCCAGGTCTGGATGAAGCCCTTCATCCAGCGCGCGCGCTGCCGCCGCCAATTGTCGAAAGTAATCGGTGCTTCCTCATAGGTGGTCGACGCGAAGCTGACCGAGCGGTAGCCGAACCGCGCCAGCCGGAAGCCGAGATCGGCGTCCTCGGTGACGTTGTAGGGGTCCCAGCCGCCGATCGCGCGCAGCACGTCGGTGCGGAAGTGGTTCGAGGTGCCGCCGAGCGGCAGCGGCAGATTCATTTCGGACAGGCCGGGCAGCAACCGGTCGAACTGCCCGGCATATTCGGCGGCGAAGGTGCGCGAAAGCCAGCTATGGGTGATGTTGTCGATGCACAGGCTGGCCTGCGCGCAGGCGGTGGTCGCGCCGTGGCGGTCGAAGGTGTCGAGCGCGGCGCGTAACTGGCCGGGCTCCGGCTGATCCTCGGCGTCGTACACCGCGATGAAGCTGCCGCGCGCGAACGCCAGCGCGCAGTTCAGCGCCTTCGGTTTGGTCTGGGGCGCCACCGGCGGCGCGATCAGGACACGCAGATGGGGCCGCGGTCCGAGCCGGGCGATCGCCGCGCGGGTGGCGAGATCGTTGGGTTCGATGACGAGGATGACGTCGAGCTTCTCGAGCGGATAGTCCAGCGCCTCGATCGCCGCGACCAGCCCTGCGACCGAGCGTTCCTCCCGATGCAGCGCCGCCACCACGGTATAGATCGGCAGCGTCGCGTCGGGCCGCCGCCGCCGCGGCCGCTGCGCCGCGCGCGGCCAGAAGCACGCCGTCAGCCGCAGCGCCGCGAACCCCATGAACCACACCGCCAACAGGTTCGCGACGAGACCGGGCGCGATCATCGCCGGCATCGCCAATCCGAGCAGGCCTGCGAAGCGGCGCAGCCGCTGCCGCCACATGGGACCCGCGGCGTGCCCCGGCGCCGCCGACATCGCCGCAAATCTCTGCTGCAGATCGCAGGTCGCTGCGCCGGCGATCGCGTCGCGGCCCTGCTGCATCAGAAATCGCTGCAGCGCGGCGGCCGAGGTCAGCCGCAGCCGCCCGCGCAGGTTCGGAAGCCGGTCGAGCACCCGGCACAGCGTTCGCGCCGTGTGCCGGATCGTCGGCGCCAGCACCCAGACCAGTTCGCCGTCCTGCCGCAATGGAATGAGTCCGGTTTCCGCCGCTGCCGCAACCTGGCGATCCGAAGATGGGCAGTCGGCGCGGTCGGCGGTCGACAGATCAGCCAGCGGAAGATCGAGATGAAAAGCGAGGCGGCGAAGGTAGGCCTCCTCGTCGATCATCCCCCACTGGATCAGGACACGCTCCGCCCCGACGTCCAGTTCGCGCGCGCGGCATTCGGCGGCCCGCAACAGTGCCGGCGCAAGCACCCCGCGCAAACAGTCCAGCTCGGTCGCAGCGTCGTGGACGCGATGCCTTGCCCCGTCCGCGCAGGCGTGCGGCGTCCGCCAGAATGCGAGAAAGCCCGGCCGTGCCGACCATGACGAAGATCCCCGATCTTCGCTGCGTCGCCGCCCCAACGCATCGCTGTGTCCGCCGCGGCCGCCGACCGCCATGCAACGCCCCTACGCAAACGGCACTCGCGTCTCGCGCCGGATGGTCTATAAGACCGCCGGTGCGGAACCCCTGACAATGCAACCATGGATTGAGTCATTCTTCAACGGCCGATCGGCCGTCTTGCGCGCTTTGGCGCTGGCGATCTTCTGCGCCCTGTTGCCGTTGACGCATGATGCGCGCGCGGCCGAGACCGAGGCGGAAGCGAAGGCCGCCGCGGCTGCGACGGCTCATGCGGTGCCGGGCTTCTGGGATCCGCGACGGCGGCCGGAGCGGCCGGATCTGTCTCGTCTCACCGTGATCCGGTTCCTCACCGAGACCGACTATCCGCCGTTCAACTTCACCGGCGCCGACGGCAATCCGGCCGGCTTCAACGTCGATCTGGCGCGCGCCCTGTGCGAGGAGATCAAGGTCACCTGCACCGTGCAGATGCGACGGTTCGAGACGCTGCTCGACGCGCTGGCGAGCAATCGCGGCGACGCCATCATCGCCTCGCTGGCGGTGACGCCGCAGACCCGCGGCAAGGTCGACTTCACCGATTCGTACTACCGCGCCCCCGGCCGCTTCGCCGCCCGCAAGGATGCGGTGATGCCTGAGATCCGCCCGGAATATCTCGAGGGCAAGAAGGTCGGCGCGATCGCAGGCTCGGCGCATGAGGCCTATCTCAAGGCGATGTTCACCGACGCCGAGCTGCATTCCTACCCGAACGACGAGGCGCTCCGGGCCGCCGTGAAGCGCGGCGAGGTCGATTTCATCTTCGGCGATTCGATCTCGCTGGCGTTCTGGATCAACGGCACCGATTCCGAGAATTGCTGCGCCTTTTCGGGCGGTCCATTCACCGAGAGCCGCTATTTCGGCGAGGGCGTCGGCATCGCGGTCCGCAGAGGCAACGACCTGCTGCGCCAGTCGTTGAACTGGGCGCTGTTTCGGGTTTGGGAAAAAGGCCGCTACACCGATCTCTGGCTGCGCTATTTCTCCGTCAGCCCGTTCTGACAGCTTTGCAAGACCCGCCTTCTCGGCGGTTGGAGACAATGATGACCACGACCGATCTTCCCAGCGCGGCCGACCTGCGCACGCTCGCCGAACAATCCAACGCCTGGCCGTTCGAGCAGGCGCGCGCGATCGTCAATCGTCTGAAGAAGCAGCCCAAGGACGAGGTGCTGTTCGAGACCGGTTACGGTCCGTCCGGCCTGCCGCATATCGGCACCTTCGGCGAGGTCGCCCGCACCACCATGGTGCGCCATGCCTTCCGGGTGCTGACCGACGACAAGATCAAGACCAAGCTGCTCGCCTTTTCCGACGACATGGACGGCCTGCGCAAGGTGCCGGACAACGTACCGAACAAGGAGATGCTGGCGCAGCATCTCGGCAAGTCGCTGACCAGCGTGCCGGATCCGTTCGGCACCCACTCGTCGTTCGGCGCGCACAACAATGCGCGGCTGCGGGCCTTCCTCGACACCTTCGGCTTCGACTACGAATTCGCCTCGGCGACCGAATACTACAAGTCCGGCCGGTTCGACGCGACGCTGCGCACGATGCTGCAGCGGCTCGACAAGGTGATGGCGATCATGCTGCCGAGCCTGCGCGAGGAGCGCGCCGCGAGCTACTCGCCGTTCCTGCCGGTTTGTCCGCGCAGCGGCGTGGTGCTGCAGGTGCCGATCGTCGATCACGACGTCGCCGCCGGCACGGTGTCGTACGACGATCCCGAGACTGCCGAACGCGTCACCGTTCCGGTCACCGGCGGCCATTGTAAATTGCAGTGGAAGCCGGACTGGGCGATGCGCTGGACCGCGCTCGGCGTCGACTACGAAATGGCCGGCAAGGATCTGATCGATTCCGTCAAGCTCTCCGGCAAGATCGCGCAGGCGATCGGCGGCTTGCCGCCGGAGGGCTTCAACTACGAGCTGTTCCTCGACGACAAGGGCCAGAAGATCTCGAAGTCGAAGGGCAACGGGCTCACCATCGACGAATGGCTGCGCTACGCTTCGCCGGAATCGCTGGCGCTGTTCATGTACCGCGAGCCGAAGGCGGCGAAGCGGCTGTATTTCGACGTGATCCCGCGCAATGTCGACGACTACCAGCAGTTCCTCGACGGCTTTGCGCGACAGGATGCCAAGCAGCAGCTCGCCAATCCGGTCTGGCACATCCATTCGGGTCAGCCGCCGAAGATCGACATGCCGGTGACGTTCCAGCTGCTGCTGACGCTGGTGTCGTCGTCGAACGCCGAGAATGCCGAGACGCTGTGGGGCTTCATCGGTCGCTATCGGCCGGGCGTGACGCCGCAGACGCATCCGAAGCTGGACGCGATGGTCGGCTACGCGATCAATTACTATCGCGACTTCGTGGCGCCGACCAAGGTGTTCCGCGATCCGACCGACGCCGAGCGTGCGGCGTTGCAGGACCTGCGCGATGCGCTGTCGCAGCTCGCGCCGGAGTCCACCGCGGAAGCGATCCAGGACGTGGTCTACGAGATCGGTCGACGCGAGCCGTTCCTTGATCACAAGAAGGCGGCGAAGGACGGCAAGCCGGGCGTTTCACTCGACTGGTTCAATATGTTGTACCAGGTGCTGCTCGGCCAGGAAAAAGGCCCGCGCTTCGGCTCGTTCGTCGCGGTCTACGGCCTCGCCAATGCGGTTGCGATGATCGACGGCGCGCTGGCGCGCAGCGCGTAGCTGCGAATAGATCAATGTAGCTCACCCGAGTCGGCGCGCTATTCACGATATGAGTCGTGAACGGCGCGCTGATACCTGTTATCACGCTCGATCTTGGTGGTGAGTTAGTATCCGCGTTGAATTGCCGCGGTTAGTCGCGCTGCACCAATTGATCCAGAACAAAGTTTGTTGCGCTGCGTCCTCCGCAGACTTCATGCAACGATATCCCTCAGCTCATGAGCAGTCCGTGCGACCGTAGCGGTCCAAGGGGGAAAGGCGGTGCCCACCTGCCATAACGCGGAGGACTCACATGTTTACTTTCAGCGGATTGCCCTACGACGCCAACATGCCGGCGATCGTCTGGGCGCTCTATCTCGTGGCTGCGGTGCTGTACTGCAGTCCGATGACGATCGGATTCATCCGAAACGTGGAATACAAATGGCCGCTATATTTCGGCAACCTGCTGGCGGGTTGGACCGGAATCGGCTGGGCCTATTGCCTGTACTACGCGATCTTCGCCGATCGTGAGCACGCGCCGAGCCAGCCAGTGGCCCTCGCCGCATAGCGACGCGGCAGACATGCCGCACCGATCGCGTTTTCGAGCGAAGTGGATACCGGTTCGCGTCAAGAAAATGCGTCAAAACATCAGACTGGAGCTTCGGTTCTGATTCAATCGGAACCGAAGCCTCAAGTCCGCGGCGTGTCGGCCGGATCGATGTCATCAAGCTGTTCGATGTCTATGTTCGATGTCTCCCGGTCGCTTGGCGGCTGACGCCGCCGGCTATTGCTCGGTCGATTGCGCCGCGGCGATCACCGGCCGCACCGTATCGCCCTCGCGTAGCAGCGCGCCGGCGCGGGCGACCACAACGTCGCCCTCCTGCAGGCCCTCGCGGATCTCGACATTGCCGCCGTTCATCAGCCCGATTTCGACGCGCTTGGTCTCGACCGTCTGGCGACGCACCACCTGCACGACGGTGCCCGCGGAGCTGTAGAGCACGGCGGTCAGCGGCACCGAGATGCCGCAGCTCTCGCCGGTCTTGATCATCGCACGGCCGGACGCGTTGGACAGCAGCCGCTTGGTCGAGCTGATTCCGACAAACACGTTGCCGAGCTGGCTGTTCGGCTCGACGGTCGCCGACACGCGCCGCACCCGGCCGGTGATCTCGTCGGGCACGCCGACGATCTTGACCGCGGCGGATTGGTTGGTCGCGAGCTGCGCCAGATTGCGGGTCGGCACCTGGCCGACCAGATCGAATTCGCCGCGCGCGATGATGGTGAACAGCGCGTCCCCCTTGGCCGAGGCCGGCGCTCCGATCACCGCGGTCGAGCTGGAGACGAGGCCGGCGACCGGCGCCTGGATCGTGGTGGAGCCGCCCTCGGGCCCGGCGAGCCTCGCCAGCGTCTGGCCCTGCGCGACGATCTCGCCGGCATCGACCGTCACTTCGGTCACCTTGGCGCCGGGGCGGTCGGGACGGACCGAGACTTCATCGCGCGGGATCAGGAAGCCGGAGACTTCGACGATCGCCGGGAAACACGACTTGGTCGCCTTCAGCACCGTGACCGCCTGTCCCTTGACGGCGTCGGCGTTAGCCTCGTCGGCGGCGCGCGCAGGCAGCGCGGTCGCGCAGATCGCGCCGAGCGCCAACAGGCTCGCGCCGCGCCTGAACAATCTGCGGGAATGGCCGGTCGCGACATCGTGGCTCATCGTGGCATCCTCTGTCCCGTTGCGCGTCGTCCTGCAGCGCCGCCCCGACCGCTCGTCGCGTCAGGCGCTCCCGCGAGTGTAGTCAAGCGCGGCAATTGCGCCAAGCGCCGTCGCCTTGTGGGGCTGTCGTGAATTCGGCGGAACGCCGATCACGAGGCGCGGCCGGCGCTTGCTGCGGCTCGCGTGTCATTGGTATCTGCATCGACGTCCGAGGTTTCACGCCACAGCAGAATTTCCACAGCCGGTATCGGGTGGCTGAAGCCCTTCAGCGTCAACGGCTCGATCGGCCGCGCCTCGGCGCAGTTCTCGACCGTCCCATAGGCGCGCTGGCTCACGACGATCTGTCCCGGCGCCGCCTCCGCGCACAGCCGCGAGGCGAGGTTGGTGACGCTGCCGATCGCGGCGTATTCCAGCCGCTTCTCGAAGCCGACCTGACCGATCGTGGCGTAGCCGAGCGCGATGCCGATGCCGAAGCCGAGGCTGTGGCCGCGGTGACGCCATTTGTCCGTCAGCGCATCGAGCGCGTCGCGCATTTCCACCGCCATCTTCACCGCGCGCCTGGTATGATCCGGCAGCGCGATCGGCGCGTTGAACAGCACCATGACGCCGTCGCCCGCAAAACGGTCGAGCGTGCCCTCGTAGCGAAATACCAGTTCGCCGATCGCCGCGTGATACTCGCGCAGCACCTTCATGGCTTCTTCGGGCTCGGAGGCTTCGGTGAAGGCGGTAAAGCCGCGCAGGTCGCAGAACACCACGGTGACTTCGCGGCGATGGCTGTCGAGCAGCGCATCATGGCCGTCGGAGGCGGCGATCAGTTGCGCCACCTGCGGCGCCAGAAAACGCTCCAGCCGGCGAATCCGCTCGATCTCGCCGAGCTGTTTCTCGACGCGGTCCTCGAGCGAGCGATTCCAGTTCTTGAGCTGATCGGTCTGCTCCTGCAGCTTGGCCGCCTGTTGCTGCACGGTGTCGTGGGCGCTGGCGAGTTCGCGGCCCTTCTGATCGACCTCGTGGAACAGCCGGGCGTTGCGCATCGCCAGTTCCGACTGATGCGCGAAGGTCCGCATCAGCCCGATCAGATTGTCCGGGAAGTCGCCGGCGCTCCGCCGCAGCACCACCAGCGCGCCGAGCGCGCCGTGCTGATCGAGCAGCGGCACCACCAGCACCGAGGCGAAGCCGGCCGCCAGCGCCAGCTCCTTCAAGGGATGGTCCGGCGCGGCGGACAGATCGGGGACTGCGATCGGCTGGCCCGAATTCGCCGCGTCGCCGAGCACGCTGTCGTCGGCGTCGATCGACGCATAGGCCGCGGCGCCGCCGGCCGGCGCGTCGATGCCCTTGGCCTCGGCGAGATCGAACCGCCGCCGCATCGGGTCGTAGCTGAAGATCAGCACCGCGTCGGCGCGGGTGATCTCGAGCGCGCGCGCCGCCACGGTCGGCAGCACCGCGTCGAGATCGAGCGAGGAGGCGACGGCGCGGCCGACCTCCTCGAGCGCTTTCAACTCATTGATCGATTGCTCGAGATCGCGGGTGCGCTCCTCGACCTTGCTCTCGAGCCCCGCATAGGTCTCCTGCAACTGCCCGGCCATGTTGTTGAACTGATCGGACAGGTCCTCCAGCTCGTCGCCGGTGCGGACCTCGATGCGTTGGCCGAAATCGCCGTCACCGAGCCGGCTGGCGCCGGCCCGCAACGCGTCGATCGGCACCAGCATCCGCCGCGCCAGGATCATGCTGGCGACGATCGCGACGATCAGGCCGAGCGCGATCAGGCCGGCGATCCGCAGCAGCAGATCGCCGATCGACGCGAAGGCCTGGCTGCGCGGCTGCTCGAACAGCACGAACCAGCCGAGCCGCGCGACCTGCCGCGACGCCACCAGCACGGGTTCGCCGTCGCCGTCCTGCCCCGACGACACCGCCTGCGGCGGCGTCCGGAGCAGCGCCGCGACCTGACGCAGGCCGGCGACGTCGTCGCCGAGCGTGTCGGCCTCGCGCGAACTCGCCAGCAATCGGCCCTGGGGGTCGATCACAACGGCGGCGCCGACCTTGCCGGTCTGGGCGTCGCCGACCAGGACGGACAGAAACTGCAGATCGATCTCGGCCACGGTCGCCGCCGGCTCGCGCCCGGAATGCGCCACCGCGATCTTCAGGAAGGGCCGCCGGTTGCGAAACGAGACGCCGCCGAACGACACGCCCTTGTCGGCGGTCTGGGCGAGTTGCTGATCGTGCGCGACATCCTCGGCGCCGGTCGCCCCCGTCGCGCGGGTCAGCCGCAGCGCTTCGCGGCCCTGGCCGTCGATCAGGACGAGCTGGCTGATCGCCGGCGCCTGCTGCATCAACAGGGTGTAGTCGGCGCGGCGCTGCTCCAGCGTCGGCACGCTGGCGCGGGTCACCCGGCTGATCTGGCGTTCGAGGTCGGTCATCGCCTGCTCGATCCGCCGCGCCGTCGCCTCGGCCTTCTCCGCCATCGCGCCGATCAGGGCGGTGCGGGTCTGGCGATAACTGAACCAGATTTCCAGCGCGCCGTTGACCGCAAGCACGAACACCACCAGGCCGACCAGCGACGTCACGTATTTGGCGAACAGGCCGCGCCGCCGCACTCGGGTGATGGTCGTGACGCCGGGCATACTAATCCTTTGCAGCCGCGCCGAGGCGCGCTGCGGGAGCCGATGGTGACAAGCGCGGCCCCGCCGCAGACATCCGCCGGACAGCGGCCGGCCGCGCGGGACCAAGCCCGTTCTTATCACAGAAAGCAGGGAAGGCGGGACGGCCGGCCGCTCGGAACCGACGGACGCAGCTGGACTCGGCGCCGGTCGGGTCGGCTCATCGCGCATGATCCCGAAAACTGGACGCCGGGTTTCTGACGGCATCATGCTCGAATTAGCGGCCGAATAATTGCTTCATGATCGCGTTCATGGCCGCGTCGCTATCCGGCCGGTCGGGCGCGGGCGCCGCGCCGGGTTGCTGCGCGGGCGGCTGGGCCGGCTGCGCGCCGCGGGAGGGTGCGGCCGCGCCGCTCTGGAGGCCCTGCTGGATCAGCCGGCCGATGCTCTCGCCGAGCGCCCCGCCGAGCGGGTTGTCCGCGCCCGGGCTGCCGGCCGCGCCGCCGCCGCCGAGCGCGCCGAACAAGCCCTTGCCCATCTCCCTCAGTCGCCCATAGGCGGCATCGGGATTGTCGAGGATGCCGGCGGCGTCGGGGAATATCCGCGGCGAGGCCCACGGCCCCTCGATCACCACCGGAATGCCGAGGCCGACCGGCTCGGCGGCCGCGCCGTTCTGTGGCGCCTGTCCCGCCGCGCTCTGGCCCTGCGTGGTCAGCACCAGCTTCGGCTCGACCTTGAGTGACAGCGTCTTGGCGCCGAGATCGATCGTGCCTGCGCCGGTCATCCGCACCAGCGGGCCGGCGAGCGTGAGATCGGCTGTCGCGGCCTTGCCCTGCTCGATCCGGAACGAGGCGCCGAGCTGGGCCAGGTCGGTGACCTCGGCGCCGTTCTCCTGCCAGCCGGACAGCGTCGTGGTGGTCAGATTGCGGATCATCCGGGCGACGTTGAGCCCGCGGATTTCGCCGTCGCGGACGTTGACGAAGGCGGTGCCGGCGATCGTCGACAGGATGGCGCGTGCGCTGTCGCCGCTGGCGCGTAGCGCCAGCTTCGCCTGCATCTTGCCGTCGATCTTGTCGAACTCGGCCAAGCCGCTGAGCAGTGGCAGCGCCCGGACGCCGTTGAGATCGCCGCGCAGGCTGAACGTCGGCGTGCGCTGCGACGCGTCGATGCCGAGCTGCCCCTCCGCCTCGCCGCCATAGACGCCGATCTGCGCAAACTGCGCGGTGACCGCGCCGCTCACGAGCTTGGCGTCGATCGACGCGGGAGCGAAATGCGCCGCGCCGAGGTTGAGCTCGGCCGCCGACAACCGGATCTCGGCGTCGACATAGTTCAGCCCCGACAGATCGAATCGCGCATCGCTCCAGGGCGCGCCGGGCGCGGTGGGCTTGCGCGGGTTGCCGAGGTCGAGCCGCTGGAAATCGAGGTCGAGCTTGAGCCGCGGTTTGCCGGCGAGATCGGCCGAAGCCCAGCCGTTGAAGGCGCCGTCGCCGAGCGTGCCGGACAGGCCGTTGATCTGCAGCAGCGCGCCGCGCAGCCGAACCTCCGCCTTGGCGGCGAGCGGCCAGCTCAGCAGGTCGGGCGCGTCGAGCTTGAAATCCACCGGCACAGGCTGCGCATCCGCCGCCGGCGGCGCCGCCTTGATCTCGAATTTGGCCGGCTTGCCCGCGAGCTGCGCACCGCCGATCGCATGGATGCGGCGCTCCGGATCGATGGTGATCTCGGCGTTGATGCGGTCGATCCGGTCCTCGACGCGATCGGCCGCATTCGCCATCACGACGACGCCGTCCTTGATCGTGATGCGATCGATCGCGGCGTCGATCGTCTTGCCGCTGCCGCCGGATGAGGAGCCGGCCGGCGCATTGTTGCGGTCGCGGATCAGCGGGACGCGAAGTTCCGGCTTTGTCAGCGTCAGTTCGGTGACGTGCGGCTTGCCCGCGATCACGCTGCCGAGCGCCAGTTCGGCGCGGACGTTGCCGATCGTGAAACGGCTGTCGGGATTGCGATCGTTCGGGTTCTGCACGGTGACGTCGTTCAGCGTGACGGCGAAGCCCGGAAACAGGCTCACTTTGCTCGCGCCGGCGATCGCGATCCGGTAGCCGGTGTCGCGCTCGACGCGCGACTGGATCGCCGAGGTCACGGCGCCCGACGGAATTCCAATGGTGAGCAGCAGCGCCGCTGCGGCGATCAGCACCGCAATCAGGATGCCGGCGATCTTGGTGGGCTTCATGTCGACTTTCCAGGCGCAATCGGCACGGGCGCATGAGCCGCCGCGCAGCGGCGCATCGCGGGTTCAGACCCAGAACCGGTTTGTATGACCGGATCAGGTCCGATCAAATCGCAATTTGGAGCCGGCGGCGAGCCTCGGACAGAACAGCGGGCTCGGCAAAGTACTGCAAAAGAGCTGCAGAGATCTGTGACTCGCGGCACATTTCGTTTGAACCATTGCGAGTTTGGCGCGGCTAAGAAAGGGGTCAATGCCAAACAGGGGGCAATCATCGCGATGAGTACGCAGGCAGAGTTCGCGGTGATCCTGAAGATGAATCCGTTGTTCGCCGATCTCGGTTCCGAGGAACTGCAGCGGATCGCCGGGCTGTGCCACACCCAACAGCTCAATGCCGGCGAGATGCTGTTCCAGAAGGGCGACGAGGGCGGTGCGCTGTTCGGCGTTCGACGCGGCCAGATCCGGATCGAGACCGGCGCGTCTGATGGTAGTCGGCTGACTCTCAATTTCCTCGGCCCCGGCGATCTGTTCGGCGAAGTCGCGGTTCTCGACGGCCAGAGCCGCACCGCCGACGCCACCGCCGGAGAGCCGACCGAATTGTTCGTGCTGCGGCGTGAGGACTTCCTTGGCCATCTCGAACGCGAGCCGACCGTCGCGGTCAAGCTGATTGCGCTGCTGTGTCAGCGAATACGCTGGATGAGCGAGCGGATGGAGGAGTCGGTGCTGCAGCCGCTGCCGGTGCGACTGGCGCGTCGGCTGTGCGCACTGGCGGCCGATTTCGGCGCGGAGGTGCACATCTCGCAGGAGCAACTCGGCGTGTTCGTCGGCGCCGCGCGCGAGAGCGTCAACCGCCAGCTCCAGAGCTGGCGCAAGGACGGCATCCTCGATCTGCACCGCGGCCGCATCATGCTCAAGAACATGGGTCGCCTCACGGCTGTCGCCCGCAATCAGGAGCGGTGAGGGACGCGGTCGGCCACCATGAAATCTGGCGGCGACCTCTTGACAAAAATCCTATAGGATCATATACCCATTGCATCCCGCCCCGATGAGAGGGGCGTTTCGCGATCGTCACGATCCGCGGGGCGGGAGGCGATGGACGCGGCAGCGTCAGGCGCGGATGTGAAGGCAGGGCGGGTCTCCTCCGAT
>NZ_FODT01000027.1 GCF_900110435.1 Rhodopseudomonas pseudopalustris | reverse complement strand
CCGGTTCGATCTCGGCGAGTTCGACGCCTTCCTGGACGATGTCGCCGACCTTGCATTTGATCGCTTTGAGCGTTCCCGCGAACGGCGCGCGCAGGGTCTGCTCCATCTTCATCACTTCCAGCGTCAGGATCGCCGCGCCCTTCTCGAGCTTGGCGCCCTGTTCGGCGAGCAGAGCGACCACGGTGCCGGGCAGCGGCGCGACGATCTTGTCCTCGCCGACGCTTTCCTCACTCTCCCCGCCGAACGGATCGACCCAGTGCAGTTCGAACCGACCGTTGCGCGTGCGCAGATAGAGCTCGTGCCCTTCGACGACCGCGTTGACGCGCGACCGCGCACCATCGAGCAGGACATCGAGCCCGTCACCATTGGCCCGGGAGGCAAAGGCGAGATCGCGGCCATCGATGGTGAGCGTCGCCGGCCCCGTGCCATAGGCAAGCTGCACCTTGTAGTCGGTGTGGTCGTGCCCGCGCCCATGCCGGAACACGAAGCCGCGTTTGCGACGGCCGACCGGCATCCAGCCGGAGCTGCGCCACGGCGTTGGCGCTTCGGCCCGCGCGGCGTCGCTCTCCGCCCGCAGGATCGCGGCGACCGCCGTCGCGAGCTCCAGATCGGACACCGGCGCCGGAGCCGCGGTCAGCGCCGCGAGATGCCGCTCGATGAAGCCGGTATCGATCGCATTGGCGCGCACCTCCGGATGCGTCACCAGCGCCGACAAGAATGGAATATTGGTGACGACGCCGCGGACGTCGGTCTCCTCCAGCCCGCGGTTGAGCCGGTCGATCGCCGCCGCACGCGTCGGCGCGAAGGCGATCACCTTGGCGAGCATCGCGTCGTAATAGGGCGACACGCTGTCGCCGGCGCGATAGCCGGCGTCGATCCGCAGGCCATCGGTCTCGGCCGGGGTCCGCCAGGTCGAGATCCGCCCGACCGACGGCATGAAGTTCTTCGCCGGATTCTCCGCATAGACCCGCGCCTCGATGGCGTGACCATTCAGCGTGAGCTGATCCTGCCGCAACGGCAGCGCCTCGCCGAAGGCGACGCGCAGCTGCCATTCCACGAGGTCCACGCCGGAGATCAGTTCGGTCACCGGATGCTCGACCTGCAGGCGCGTGTTCATTTCGATGAAGAACACGTCCTTGCCGTCGGAGACGAATTCGATCGTCCCGGCGCCGACATAGTTCACCGCACCGGCCGCGCGCCGCGCCGCCTCGCAAACCGTCTCGCGCTGCGCGGCGTCGAGCGTCGGCGACGGCGCCTCCTCGATCACCTTCTGGTGGCGGCGCTGCAGCGTGCATTCGCGCTCGAATAGCGACACCAGATTGCCGTGGCTGTCGCCGACGATCTGCACCTCGATGTGGCGCGGATTGTCGACGTATTTCTCGATCAGCAGCCGGTCGTCGCCGAACGCCGCCTTGGCCTCGCGCTTGGCGCTGACGATCGCTTCGCTGAGCTCGTTCGCCGCGCGCACCACGCGCATGCCGCGCCCGCCGCCGCCGGCCGAGGCTTTGACCAGCACCGGGAAGCCGATCTTATCGGCCGCGGCCGCCAGCGTCGCATCGTCCTGCGCCTCGCCGTGATAGCCCGGCACCAGGGGCACGCCGGCCGTTTCCATCAGCGCCTTGGAGCCCGACTTCGAGCCCATCGCGGTGATCATCTGCGGCGTCGGGCCGACGAAGATCAGCCCGGCGTCGGCGCAGGCCTGGGCGAATTCGGCGCTCTCCGACAGGAAGCCGTAGCCGGGATGCACCGCTTCGGCGCCGGTCTGCTTCGCCGCGGCGATGATGCGCTCAATCGAAAGATAGCTGTCGCGCGCCCGCGCCGGGCCGAGCAGCACGGCCTCGTCGGCCTCGCTCACATGCAGCGCGTCGGCGTCGGCCTCGGAATACACCGCGACCGTGCGTAACCCCATCGCGCGCGCCGTGCGGATGACGCGGCAGGCGATCTCGCCGCGGTTGGCGATAAGAAGTGTCCGGAACCGCCGGTACAAGGCTGTTGTTGCCATCATCACATCCTGAACAGGCCGAACTTCGTCGGCTCGATCGGCGCATTCGCCGAAGCCGCGAGTCCGAGCCCCAACACCAGCCGCGTATCGGCGGGATCGATCACGCCGTCGTCCCACAGCCGCGCAGTGGCGTAATACGGGCTGCCTTGCGTTTCGTATTGCGCGCGGATCGGGCTGCGGAATTCCTCTTCCTCGTCCGCGCTCCAGCTGCCGCCCTTGGCCTCGATATTGTCGCGGCGGAGGCTGCTCAGAACCATCGCCGCCTGCTCGCCGCCCATCACCGAGATTCGCGCATTCGGCCACATCCACAGGAACCGCGGCGAATAGGCCCGGCCGCACATGCCGTAATTGCCGGCGCCGTAGGAGCCGCCGATCACCACGGTGAATTTCGGCACGTTGGCGGTGGCGACCGCGGTGACCAGCTTGGCGCCATCGCGGGCGATGCCGCCGGCCTCATATTTCTTGCCGACCATAAAGCCGGTGATGTTCTGCAGGAACACCAGAGGAATGCCGCGCTGGCAGCACAGCTCGATGAAATGCGCGCCCTTCAGCGAAGACTCGCTGAACAGAATGCCGTTATTGGCGATGATGCCGACCGGATAGCCCCAGATATGCGCGAAGCCGCACACCAGCGTCTGGCCGTACAGCTTCTTGAACTCGTCGAATTCGGAGCCGTCGACGATCCGGGTGATGATGTCGCGGACGTCGAAAGGCTTGCGCTGCTCGGCCGGGACGATTCCATAGAGCTGCTCGGCCGGATATAGCGGCTCGCGCGGCTCGCGCATGTTCAGCACCGCCCGCTGCGGCGGTTTCAGGGTGCCGACGATCCTGCGGGCGATGCCGATGGCGTGGGCGTCGTTCTGGGCGTAGTGATCGGTCACGCCGGACTGGCGAGAATGCACGTCGGCGCCGCCGAGTTCCTCGGCGCTGACCACCTCGCCGGTCGCCGCCTTCACCAGCGGCGGGCCGCCGAGGAAGATGGTGCCCTGATTGCGGACGATGATGCTCTCGTCCGACATCGCCGGCACATAGGCGCCGCCGGCGGTGCACGAGCCCATCACGATCGCGATCTGCGGAATGCCCTGCGCCGACATCTGCGCCTGGTTGTAGAAGATCCGGCCGAAATGCCGCTCGTCGGGAAACACCTCGTCCTGCTGCGGCAGGAACGCGCCGCCGGAATCGACCATGTAGATGCAGGGCAGATTGTTCTGCCGCGCGATATCCTGCGCGCGCAGATGCTTCTTCACCGTCATCGGATAATAGGTGCCGCCCTTCACCGTGGCGTCATTGGCGACGATCATGCATTCGCGCCCCGCCACCCGGCCGACGCCGGTCACGACCGAAGCGGAATGCACGTCGCCGCCATAGAGCCCGTAGGCGGCGAGCGGCGACAATTCCAGAAACGCGGTGCCGGGGTCGAGCAGCAGGTCGACACGATCACGCGCCAGCAGCTTGCCGCGCGCGGTGTGCTTGGCGCGAGAGGCCTCGCCGCCGGCTCCGGCGACGTTGTCGAGCTTGTCCTTCAGCTCTCCGACCAGCGCGCGCATCGTCTCGGCATTGCGCGCGA
>NZ_FODT01000005.1 GCF_900110435.1 Rhodopseudomonas pseudopalustris | reverse complement strand
ATCGGAGGAGACCCGCCCTGCCTTCACATCCGCGCCTGACGCTGCCGCGTCCATCGCCTCCCGCCCCGCGGATCGTGACGATCGCGAAACGCCCCCCTCATCGGGGCGGGATGTCATGGGTATACGATCCTATAGGAATTTTGTCAAGAGGCGTCGATCGGGTGTGCCGTTGTCCATAAGAGCCTCGGCCGCGCATGTGATGAACGGGTCCGATTTATACTTAAGGATAATTACGTAAGTACCTGTCCGCCTTGTGCAGCCCGGATGAGCGTGCTTAACCGGCCGCAGTACCGGTGCCTCTCGAAGGAGGGGTGAAACGGGAATGCGGTGCGGGACGCTTGTCCCAATGCCGCAGCTGCCCTCGCAACTGTGGGCGGATCGGAGTGTCCTTGATGCCACTGGCCAATGGCCGGGAAGGCGGACGCTCCAAAGATCCGCGAGCCAGGAGACCGGCCGGTACCTCTGAAAGAACTCGTTCGGCGATGGGCCGACGGAGGATGTAGCCGTGAAGAAAATGTTTGCGTCGCGCTGCGGCGGGGAATGCCGTGCGCGTTGCTGAAGGTGCAGCCGCCCCGCTGATCCTCGCGAGTGGCGTGATCGTATTGTTCCTGCTGTCGCTCAGCATTGGCCCGGTCCGGCTTCCGATTGGCGTGGTGGTCGACGCCTTGCTCGGCGGAGGGACGGACGCGGAGCGGTCGATCGTTCAGGAGATCCGTCTGCCGCGCGCGATCCTCGCGGTCGCAATCGGCGCGATGCACGGCCTGGCCGGGGCGGCTTTGCAGGGCCTGCTGCGAAATCCGCTTGCCTCGCCTTCGTTGTTCGGCGCGCCTCAGGCCGCCGCATTCGGGGCCGTGTTGGTGATTTCGGCAGGCCTGGCGGACGCGCTGTCCTTCCTGTTGCCGCTCGCGGCGATCGCGATGGCCTTCGTCTCGGTTTTCATCTTGATCGCGGTCGCGGGGCGCAACGCCAATTTGTTGCTGCTGATCCTGGCCGGTCTGGCGCTATCGAGCCTCGCCGGCGCCGCCACCTCGCTGGCGCTCAATCTGGCGGCTAATCCGTTCGCCGCACTCGAAATCTCGTTCTGGCTGCTTGGTTCGCTGGAGGACCGGAGCTTCCAGCACGTCACTTTGGCGCTTCCTTTCATCGTCTGCGGAGCGGCGTTGCTGTTCACGCGCGGCGAAGCATTCCGTGTGCTCAGCCTCGGTGAGGAAGCGGCGCAGAGCCTCGGGGTCGATGTCGGGCGGCTGCGGCTGCAGGTGATTATGGGGGTTGCGCTGGGAGTCGGCGCGTCGGTCGCGGTATCAGGCACGATCGGTTTCATCGGCTTGGTCGTGCCGCATCTGATGCGGCCGTTTGTCGGGCACGATCCCGGGCGCCTGCTGCTCCCGAGCGCACTCGGAGGCGCTGCCTTGCTGCTCGCTGCGGATATCTCCGTGCGCCTCATCCCATCCAGCAGCGGAATCAAGGTCGGCGTGCTCACGGCTCTGATCGGCGTTCCGTTCTTCCTCTATCTCGTCGTGCGCGAGCGGCGCACGCTCAGCAGCAGCATGACATGACCGAGGCTGACGATTTCGCCGTCAACGGATTATGTGTCCGACTCGGCGGCCGCGAAGTGGTTCGTGACGTTTCGTTCAGCCTGCCGCGCGGCTGCATCGCCGCGATGGTCGGCCCCAGCGGCGCCGGCAAGACGACGCTGCTACGCGCGCTCGCAGGTCTGGTGCCGAGCCGAGGACGCATCCTGATCGGCGGCGAAGACGTCGGCCGGATGCCGGTGCGTCGGCGTGCCCGGCATCTCGCTTACGTGCCGCAAGGCGAGGCCGTGCATTGGCCCTTGCCGGTTCAGGATGTCGTGGCGCTGGGGCGCTATCCGCATGGCTCGGCGGACCCCCGCCGCCTGGGTGCGGGCGATATCGAGGCGGTCGACCGCGCGTTGGACGAAGTCGAGCTGAGGCCGATGAAGGATCGCCGCGTGACCGAGTTGTCCGGCGGCGAGCGGCGACGGGTTGCGATCGCACGGGCGCTGTCGACAGGCGCGCCGATCCTGCTGGCCGACGAGCCGATTGCGTCGCTCGATCCCTATTTTCAGCTCTCGGTGATGGCGCTGCTGCAGCGTCAGGCCCGTGCCGGTGCGCTGGTCATTGTTGTCACGCACGATATCGGTTTGGCGGCACGGTTCGCCGATCAGATTCTGATGTTGCGCGACGGTCATCTTGCCGCAATGGGGCCGCCGAACGCGGTGCTGGCGCCTCCCAGCCTGGCCGAGGTGTTCTCGATCGACGCCTACCGATCCAGTCACGAGGCGCAGCCGGTTCTGGTGCCGTGGGCGATGCGATGACTGGGGTGCTCCAACGCCTTCGGCTGTTGGCGCCGACGCTCGTCTTGTTGGCCCTGGTGATCACCTTGCGACCAGCGGATGCTGCGCCCAAACGGTTCGCGTCCATCAACATGTGCACCGATCAGCTTCTGCTGACGCTGGCGGATCCCGAACAAATCGTCGGGCTCGGCCCCTATGCGCGGGATCCGCACATGTCCTGGCTGGCCAAGGAGGCCGAGCGCTATCCGAAGCTTTCGGGAGAGGCGGAAGATCTCCTGATGCTGGCGCCGGACGTCATCCTGGCCGGGCGATACGGCAAGCGCGCCACCCGTGAGCTGCTGCGGGCGAAGCGATTGCCGGTCGAAGAGTTCGATTCGCCGCGCACCATCGACGACGTCAAAGCGCAGATTTTGCGGGTCGGCCAATTAGTCGGGCATCCGGAACGATCCGAAGCCTTGATTGGCGATATCGACCGAGCCAGCGCGCGGGCAACGGCGATGGCATCGCGGCGCCAAGCGCGCGTCCTGGCGCTGTCGCGGCGCGGCTGGGTGACGGGCGGCGACAGCCTGATCAGTTCGCTGTTGAAGACCGTCGGTCTGTCGAACGCCGCGTCCGAACTCGGACTCGCTTATGGCGGGTTCGCTTCGCTCGAAGCAATCGTTGCCTCCCGACCGGACCTGCTGCTGGTCGCGGAAGACCGACCTGAGGCGGAAGATCAGGGCAAGGCGTTGCTACTTCATCCATCGATCCAGAATGCGTACCCACCGAGCCGCCGAATTGTTGTGCCGGAGCAACTGACGATCTGCGGCGGCGCCATGCTTCCGGTCGCGCTCGATCGCCTGGCGCGGGCGATCGAGCGGATCGAGCGGACAAGGTCCGCCGTCGACGTCGGCTTGCAACGCTGAGCTTCCGGGCTTCGGCGACAGCGTCGCCGACGGGTCATTCAGATGGAGCGTCTTTGATCCGCTTGGGATCCTGATCGCTCCCGTCCCAGATGCGCGGCCGTTCCAGCCATCGTTGAATGAAATTCCAGGAGCGGCGATAGCCATCATGCGGCAGCGTGCAGGCGCTGCAATCCTTGCGTTTCATGCCATTGCGATCAGTAAAAACCTGATACGGCCCCGGACACTCGTAGGCGATCAGTGGGCAGTAGCAGAACAGGCAGTTGAACTCGCGTTCGACGCCCTTGTGGCAGGGAAGGAACGGGCACGCCTCGTTCGTCAAGCCTTTGAAGGCTTCGTTCGTTGTTGTGTCCTTTGGTTCCATGTCGGCCGGGTCCGAGAAATACTTGGTGGAGTTCAATCAGCCACGCTCGCTGCGCGTAGCACGCGCGGCGGGGTGGTGATCTTGAAATGGAGCACGGCCCGACGAAGCCCGCGCCTCGACGACACAAATCGTCGGACGAGAGCTTTTTCGATTCTGATCGAATCAGAATCGGCGCTCTAACTCTTCGGTCTGACGCGTCTTCTTCGCGCGAGCCGGTTCCACGTCGCTCGAAAACGCTCTAGCTGCGCGTGTACATGAAAAGCTCCATCGCCGACCCACCGTCGATCCGAGTTGAACAACGCCTTCGGCCGGTCTCCTGGCTCGCGGAGATTGTCCGGATCGCCTTCCCAAGCATCACTTAGAAGCTCAGTGGCAGTTTGATCCGGACCTATTCCGCTCACAGTTGCGGGGGCAGCTGCGGAATTGGCGATCTCTCGCCGCACCGCATTCCCAGTTTCACCTCTCCGACGAGAGGCACCGTAGGCTGAAGCGACTTCAGCACGCCACGTGACGGCGTGCAAGGCGAATAAGCAGCTGACGCCATCGACAAAGAGCAGTCGATCCCAATCCAGCGCGCCGCCGTTGTGATACTCGATGACACGCGTCTCGATGACGTTTTTTCCTTCTTCAGGTCCATCGTCTCCGACATCCATGGCAACGGGTTGTCCGTCTCCAAATGCGAAACCGACAGACCGACACGCGGCACAGCGATCAAGCGAATGCCGTCGATCTCCCGGATCATTGTTCCGGCTCGCACCGGTTTGATCATTGTCAATGTTGCGCTCCGCAGGATTGGCAATGTGCGCGCATCGACCTTCGGTGCCCTTCTTGGAAGGGTGAAACGGGAATGCGGTGCGGCGAGCAATCGCCTAGTCCGCAGCTGCCCCCGCAACTGTAAGCGGATCGTCTCCGGTCAAATGCGCCACTGAGTTCGGCTCCAGCCACTTGGGAAGGCGATCGGGACATTCTCCGCGAGCCAGGAGACCGGCCGAGGGTCGTTTTGGATGCCATTCGACGGTGGGTCGAAGAAGGACAAAGACATGCAACCACGACGCCTCGCCTGACACGATCCTCATCGGTTTTCGCAGCCGACGCCGCATGATCCGCGCGTGTGAGTTCTCACGCGACAGGTAGTTGCGCGTCGGACGACCGCCATTGCCCCGCTTTGCGGCGGCGGCAGATCCTTGGCATTTTTCGAGACAGCCTCATGCACGTAGATTGCCGGCGCAAGCCACGGTCAGATGTGATGGGCGGACCGTCGATTCCGCGAGAGCGGCAATTCGAATGGGCTGGCGTCCCCGTCGACGTCGCATCCACGCCCGATGCGCGCGATCGCATCGACCATGCGTCCGCCACGGCACAGATAATCGTCCGCCAGGGCGACGATCAGCCGGTTCGGCGTCGCCGTGGGCGAGCGACGCCGCAGATCGTCGGCGATGAGCTGTTCGTCGCCCGGCGCGCGCTCGCAGGCGATCGCATACGCCGCGGCCGGCGACCGGCTCACGCCCATCCAGCAATGGATCAGGATGTCCTGATCGTCCCCACAGCCTCGCCCGAACTCGATGATCTTGCGAACAATGGTTTCGTCCGGCGCGACATGCACGGATGCGGCGACGTCGACATCGTTGAAAGCCAGGATCAGCCGCTCGGCCGGCAGCCAGCTCTCGTCGAACACCACCTTCTGCCACGGCGCCAGCAACGACAGCGACCGAGCCGGGCTGCGTTCGGCAACGAGGCGGGGAGCATTATCGAGTGCGCTGATGAGGATCATGGCGGCGTGCTATCGGCGCGATTGCGTCTGACGTCAAGTCGTTCCGAGGCGACGCTGCTTCATCCTCGTGGCGCGCGGCCTGTTCGCCGCTCGCCACCCAACGCCCGCTCTTTCCACACCCACCGAGTATCAAAATGACGACTGTCGATGTCGATGAACTGGTATCCCGCATTCAATTCTCGCCGCGCCCGCATTCGGGACCGCGACGCGCGCGCGCGCTGATGATCCAGGGCACGAGTTCGGACGTCGGCAAGAGCATGGTGGTCGCAGGACTATGCCGGGCGTTTGCGCGGCGCGGCCTCGTTGTGCGCCCGTTCAAGGCGCAGAACATGAGCAACAATGCGGCGGTCGCCTCCGACTCGGATCTTCCGCCGGGCGCCGACGGGACGCGGATTCGTGGCGAGATCGGCCGCGCGCAGGCCTTGCAGGCGCGCGCCTGTGGCGTGGCTCCGTCGATCCACATGAACCCCGTGCTGCTCAAGCCGCAGACCGATATCGGCGCGCAGGTGGTGCTGCGCGGGCGGGTGCTCGGCAATTGCCCGGCGCGGATCTATCATCACATGCGGCAGCGGTTGATCCCGGCGGTGCTCGACAGCTTCGAACGCCTTGCGGCCGAAGCCGATCTGGTGCTGGTGGAAGGCGCCGGCAGCGGCGCCGAGGTTTATCTGCGTGCCTCCGATATCACCAATATGCGGTTCGCCGAGGCCGCCGATCTGCCGGTGGTGTTTCTTTCCGATATCGACCGCGGCGGGACGATGGCGGCGCTGGTCGGCAGCTACGTGCTGCTCAACGAAGGCGATCGCGCGCGCGTCGTCGGCTATCTCATCAACAAATTCCGCGGCGACTTCTCGCTGTTCGAACCGGGCTGCCGCACCATTACCGAGCAGACCGGCTGGCCGTTCCTCGGCGTGCTGCGGTGGTTTCCCGGCGCCGACCGATTGCCTGCGGAGGATTCGCTTGCGCTCGAACGCGCGGCGGCGGCGAGCCGGGGCCGGCTCAAGGTCGCCGTGCCGCGTCTGCAACGCGTGGCCAATTTCGACGATCTCGATCCGTTGGTGGCCGAGCCCGACGTCGACCTGCGATGGATCCAGCCGGGCTCGCCGATCCCGGGTGATGTCGACGTGGTCGTGCTGCCAGGTTCGAAGGCGACCCGTATCGAACTCGATCTGATCAGGCGCGAGGGATGGGACGTCGACATCCACGCGCATGTGCGTCGAGGCGGGCGTGTCGTCGGCTTGTGCGCCGGCTTCCAGATGCTCGGGCGCGTCGTTCGCGATCCGATGGGGATCGAGGGGCCACCGGGCGAAACGGCGGGCCTCGGACTGCTCGACATCGAGACTGAAATCTCCGGCGACAAACGTCTGGTCGAGATCGATGCCCGTGATCGGCTCAGCGGACGGCGCGTCGCCGGCTACGAAATGCACATGGGAAGGACCATCGGTGCGGGTCTCGATCGGCCGTGGTTGTTGCTCGAGGAGGGCGCCGGCGAGCCTCGTCCGGAAGGCGCGGTGTCTGCGGATGGCCGCGTCATGGGCGGATATCTGCACGGCCTCTTCGGTGGCGACGATTTCCGTTCAGCCTGGTTGACGCAGATCGGTGCGGCGACCTCGGGCCTCGATTTCGAGCACCGCGTAGAACAGACACTCGAAGCCTTGGCCGATCATTGCGAAAGCAATTTGGATCTGGATGCGCTCCTCGCGCTGGCGCGGTGAAGGAGGGTGTGAGCTGCTACCGGTTTGCTGTTCGCACGTGCGACGCTCGTCCCGTCACCTGCGCAGCAGCGCCGTCATGTCCTTCCAATGATAGATCCGCAGCTTGGTCGCGTCGGTCTGCGCCGCCGCGATCATCGCCTGCGCAACGGCGTCGGCGTCGATCCCGCGATAGCGATCGGCGGCGCCGCGCAGCAGCGGGTTGATAACGAGCGCTGCGGCGACCAGCAGCCGTTCCACCGGGCGGCGTTCGGCGCGCTCGCCCATGATCATCGACGGGCGGAAGATGTGCGTCTTGTCGAAATCGAGCGCGATGATGTCGCGCTCAGCCTCGCCCTTGGTACGGAGGTAGAACTGCCCCGACGCGGCATTGGCACCCACCGCCGAGACCAGCAACACCGCTTGCGCGCCGTTCTGCCTGGCGATGCGCGCGGCCTGCACCGGATAGTCATGGTCGATCCGGTAGTACGCCGCCTGGTCGGGCGTTTTCGCGCGCGTGGTGCCGAGCGCGATGAACACCTCGTCGGCCACCAGCTGCGGGGCCAGCGCGGGCAGGGCGTCGAGATCGCCGATCAGCACCGTCAGCCGCGGATCGCTCAGCGTCAGCGGCCGGCGCGCCACCGCGGTCACCCGCGCGTAGTCCGGGCTCGCCAGCAGGCCGCGGACGAGAAGCGAGCCGATCAAGCCGGTCGCTCCGAACACCAGCGCTGTTTTCAGGACGGGGTTTTCGCGGGACGTGGACATGGTGGGGAGGATCGCATGGGGGAAGGGCGAGGACAATGGCGAGGGCGGGCGTTACAGCGGGCGCCGGTGCGGCATCGCCGGCACTTGTAGCCCGGATAAGCGAAGCGCTATCCGGGGCGATGATTCCGCGGCGCGTCCCCGGGTGTCGCCGCGCTCACCCGGGCTACGCTCGCTCGCAATTCGTAGGGCGCAATAGCGAAGCGTATTGCGCCACCGCGTGGTGAGCGGCGGATGACGCTGCGCTAATCCGCCCTACGGGCTACGGTTGCTGCACCAGCCAGGCAGATCAGTTCCAGAACAACCGGACGAGTGCGACGATCGCGGTGGGGACCGTCGAGGCTCCGATCAGAAACATCGCGAGCACGCTGAGGATCGCATTCGCAATCCACCAGCGGCGTTCCGGCGTTGGCAGGCCGAGGGCCGACACGCCCAGATTCATCGCGAATGCCGCCCAAGCAAGATAGTGCGTGGAGCTGATGATGCCCCAATTCCGGAGCTGCGTCGCCACGATCACGATCGCCACGATCACGATCGCCACGATCACGCCCAAGGCGCCCAGCAGCGCGACGGACCGGCGAGACACGGAGTCGAGGAATCGTTGCATGCGGCGACTCTCGCAATTCGGAAGGGCAACAGCGAAGCGTGGTGCCTCGCCGCGCGTTAAGCGGCGGATTACGCTCCGCTAATCCGCCCTACGGGCTACGTTTGCTAACGAATTTCTGCCCGACTCTGTCCATGTTCCTCAAATAGCGACGCGATTTTGGACCAGCTGAGCTTGTATCCGTACACGTTGCCATTCGGGAACCAAACGGCCGATCCATGTGATACTTTTAGTTCTCCAAGCTTTTCGTCGTTTCGTCGAATTTCAAGGCAAACATCTGCCCGACCAATTTCTAACGGAGGCGTCGTTAACAATACTCGGTGAGTAGCCATTCAAATTCTCCAACTGGTCGACAAATATGTCTTTGATTGTAAAAGGATTTGCGTTCGTTCGCAGGTGGCAAATGCATCATACGCAGACTGTGATGAAATTCTGAGCCAATTCAGAAAATTTCGAGTTTAGCAGTCTGATCTGTTCGATTTAATTGTCTGCCCATTTCTTTCGATCGCGTAGTGAGGCTACTTGCTCATGTCTATCCAGATCTCCAAGTGGAACATTTAGCCAGAGGCTATTTTGAATAAGTACGTTAGCGTCTTCGATGTCGCCAATTCGGTAATCGGGCTTTGCTTCCTTGGCGATTGGATCGTAGCGCGTAGGGCGCAATAGCGCAGCGTATTGCGCCACCGCGTGTTGAGCGGCGGATTACGCTGCGCTAATCCGCCCTACGGGCTGTGCGCGCTCTACGCCCGCCTTAAAGCCCGAGGCTACGCACACAACTACGCCCTCGTCGCCTGCGCTCGCAAGCTCCTCATCTACGCAAACACCGTCGTCCAGCGCGGCTCGCCATGGGTTAAAAGCCAGACGGCGCTTTAATGGTTGCTACGGGCTCAAGTATCGCCTTGATGAGATTTTTCAAATCACTCGCCACCTCGAAATTGCTAGGAATAGTAAATCCATCAAGAAGTTTAGGGTCCTTCTTGCTATTCTTTACTTCGACCTTCAATGCCGCCAGAAGCGCTTTTCCTTTCACGGTCGCCGGCGTCTTGCCGCCTGCCTCTTCCCACATTGTCTCAGAATTTGGAGACCCTCCGTTGGGCCAGAGAGTTCTAACTACGGCTTTCCGCTTCTCCAAAAAGGTCTCGCGCGCCTTCGTTACCGATTGAGCCGCTGCATTGCGCCAATGGTTTGCCTCATCAAACGTCACCGAAAACAAGGCAACCAAATACTCAGACTCGCAGAAATACGCCTCGACATCGCAACCCCTCGTTACCCACGGAAAAACACGATCCGTTTTGAAGCTTCGACACCATTTTTCTGTCTCTTCGGCTGTCATAAAATCGCGATCGCGGTGCAAGAAAGCGTCAACCTTTAGCTCGCCGTCCACAAGCAGGCCGCGCAAAAATTTGTCACGTGGCAGATTGTCGATCCCAAAACAGCGACATAGGCTGATCTGGCGAAACAATTCCGGCCATTGACGTAATATTGCACGAAGCGGTTTGTCGTCTTCGTCCTCAATAAAAAAGAGCGCCGCTTTATCGAGGCCGCCCCAGCCCAGAAGGCGCCGGATAGCATCATCATCGTCTGTTTCAATAATGCCGTTCCTCATCCACACAAGTCGCGCCGAGGGGCTGGCTGCCCGAACAATATGAGGGCTATGCGTGGTAAGGATAATTTGAGTCTCGAACTCTGGAGCCGCGCGTTCGAGGGCTTCTATCAGGCGTTCTTGCTTGTCAGGGTGCAGGTGCGCGTCAGGCTCGTCAATCAACATCACCTTCGGCTCAAAAAGAATAAGATAGGCAAAGATCTGTACTACTTGCAAAACGCCGGTTGCCGCGGTCTCCAAGGGGCGTGATTGGCTGATCGTCGAAATTGAGGCTGTGATGTGGTAGTCTTCGCGCTCGTCAAACGAGACATTGATTTCAACGCCGGGATGCACTTGACGGATGAGTTCGTTGAGACGTCGAAGTCTCTCTTTGCCCTGAGTGTCGTCGGTTTCATTAACTCTTCGACTTCTCAGGTTTAACAAGATGTTTCGAAGTACCCCGCCGGCGTCGCCGCTGGCTGCTTGGCGGCGCAACGTCGGCTGTGCCAATATTGATTCTTTCTCAGCCAGGCCAGCGAGGCCGGGAATGTAAGCGGTTATAAATTGATAGCGTTGCTTGTACGGAGTGACGGCGCTTCCCCCATCCATGTACGCCGTGATGCCCCCTCGATTTCGAGCTGCTCGAATGCGGACCGTGGCCTGTGTTACCTCTTCAGCGATGGGGCGGTGTGTAAAGATCACTTCAACAGGGGTCGAGCTTCCATCTGATTTCATTTCGCCGTTGTGAAGCGTGGTCAGGGGGTCACTAGAAGGGACATAGTCCAGTCGCTCAAATGAAATCATCTCTTTGGTGTTTTTAGGCAAAACGTAGCTAGCCGATCGCGCGGCCCAATGTATCGCCTGCAATACAGATGATTTTCCGCAGCCGTTGGGGCCGACCAATATAGTGACGTCTCGGAGGGGGATTGAAGCTTCCTTGGTTGCTTTGAAGTTCTTTACGCAGATTGTCTCCAAGGGGCTCCATCGACGCGCACGGGTAGACCGGGTGTCCGCTATTCCGAGTGTGGACCCATCTGATGGTGCTGATTCGTCGGCGGAAGAATTGGTGAGGTCGCTTTGTAGCGGAGAAACGCTCTCGACGTGACCTTGGGCACTGGCCAGCGCTGGAGCTGGTTTCAGTTCCTGAAGGTCATCAGGCTTGTCAGTAATCATTTGGAGAAACGTCTTTCCTAAGAATGCGAATGCCGAATAACTTCAACATGTCATGAATAGGCCCGACAGCGAGCTTATCGCCGTCGGGCCAAAGTCCTCAAGCGGATAAAAAGTCTCAGCTACACCCCGTCGTGCTTCCGCAAGTATCACACTTCATACAAGTCCCGTTCCGCACCAGCGTGAAATTCCCGCATTCGCCGCAGCTGTCGCCCTCGTAGCCGCGCGCTTTGGCTTCGGCGCGGCGTTCGGCTTTGGAGGCGACGGGCTGCGTGGCGGCGGTGTTGGCCTTGCTCCATTGCAGCGCTTCGAGCTTTTCGGTCGGCGACAGATCGGTCTGGACTTCCTGCTTCAGCGCGGTGGCGCCTTCGAGGACGTCGCCGATGCGGGAGGTCGACTTGGCGTGGGTCTCCGGCTGGGAGTAGGCCATCTTGACCGGAGCCGAGCCGCTGTCGGGCGAGGCCGGCACGCCGCGCATCACCACCAGATTGTCGGTGCGCGAGCGGGTCAGGCCCTTCGACAGATATTTGGTCGCGGCGTGGCTCGACGGCGTGCCTTCCGGCGCCTTGCCTTCGTCGACGCCCTTGCCGATGGCGTCGAAGCCGGTCTCGCTCGGATCGACATGGGCGAGGTCGAACCGGCCCATGTAGCTGACCGCGAGTTCGCGGAACACGTAGTCGAGGATCGACGTCGCATACTTGATCGAGTCGTTGCCCTGCACCGGGCCGGCGGGCTCGAAGCGGGTGAAGGTGAAGGCGTCGACATATTCCTCGAGCGGCACGCCGTATTGCAGGCCGAGCGACACCGCGATCGCGAAGTTGTTGATGAACGATCGGAGGGCGGCACCCTCTTTGTGCATGTCGATAAAGATCTCGCCGATCCGGCCGTCGTCATATTCGCCGGTGCGCAGATAGACCTTGTGGCCGCCGACCACCGCCTTCTGGGTGTAGCCCTTGCGGCGATCCGGCATCCGCTCGCGCTCGCGCATCACCACGATGCGCTCGACCAGACGCTCCACCACCTTTTCGGAGACGTGGGCGGCGCGCGCCGCCATCGGCTTCTCCAGGAAGGCGTCGAGCGCATCATCATCCTCGTCGTCGTCGGAGATCAGTTGCGACGACAGCGGCTGCGACAGCTTCGAGCCGTCGCGATACAGCGCGTTGGCCTTCAGCGCGAGCTTCCACGACAGCATGTAGGCGGACTTGCAGTCCTCCACCGTGGCGTCGTTCGGCATGTTGATGGTCTTGGAGATCGCGCCCGAGATGAACGGCTGCGCCGCCGCCATCATCCGGATGTGGCTCTCGACCGACAGATAGCGCTTGCCGATCTTGCCGCAGGGATTGGCGCAATCGAACACCGCGTAGTGATCCGCCTTCAGATGCGGCGCGCCTTCCACGGTCATCGCGCCGCAGATGTGGATGTTGGCGGCCTCGATCTCGCGCTTGGAGAAGCCGAGCGCGGCGAGCAGGTCGAAGTTCGGCGCGGCGATCGCGTCGGCCTCGATCTTCAGGGTCTGGCGCAGGAAGTCCTCGCCGAACGTCCATTTGTTGAAGGCGAATTTGATGTCGAAGGCGGTCGGCAGCGCCGCCTCGACCTTGGCCAGCGCTTCGTCGGTGAAGCCCTTCGCCTTGAGGGTCGAATGGTTGATCGCCGGCGCGTTGGACAGCGAGCCGTGGCCGACCGCATAGGCCTCGATCTCGGCGATCTGGTTTTCCGGATAGCCGAGGATGCGCAAGGCGGCGGGCACCGCGCGGTTGATGATCTTCCAGTAGCCGCCGCCGGCGAGCTTCTTGAACTTCACCAGCGCGAAGTCGGGCTCGATGCCGGTGGTGTCGCAATCCATCACCAGGCCGATCGTGCCGGTCGGCGCGACCACCGAAACCTGCGCGTTGCGATAGCCGTGCAGTTCGCCGAGTTCGAGCGCTCTGTCCCACGCCGCCTTGGCGTGCGTGATCGCTTCGGGGATCGGGCAGCCGGCGTGGTCGAGCGGGACAGGGGCGACCGACAGCGCCTCATAGCCGCGGCTTTCGCCATGGGCGGCGCGGCGGTGATTGCGGATCACCCGCAGCATGTGCGCGGCGTTCTTCTTGTAGCCGGGGAACGGGCCGAGCTTCGCCGCCATCTCGGCCGACGTCGCATACGACACGCCGGTCATGATCGCCGACAGCGCGCCGCACAGCGCGCGGCCTTCCTTGGAGTCGTAGCTGAGCCCCATGGTCATCAGCAGGCCGCCGATATTGGCGAAGCCGAGGCCGAGGGTGCGGAACTCGTAAGACAGCTCGGCGATCTGCTTCGACGGAAACTGCGCCATCAGCACCGAGATCTCGAGCACGACGGTCCACAGCCGGCACAGATGCTCATAGGCGCCGAGGTCGAACACGTTCGCCGTGGTGTCGTAGAAGGTCAGCAGGTTGGCCGAGGCGAGGTTGCAGGCGGTGTCGTCCAGGAACATGTATTCCGAGCACGGATTGCTGGCCCGGATGTCGCCCGAGGCCTTGCAGGTGTGCCAGTCGTTCATCGTGGTGTTGAAGTGCAGGCCGGGATCGGCGCTGGCCCAGGCGGCGTAGCCGATCTTCTCCCACAGATCGCGGGCCTTCAGCGTCTTCATCACCTTCTTGGTGGTGCGGCCGGTGAGGTTCCAATCCCCATCCGTTTCGACCGCGCGCAAGAAGTCGTCCTTCAGCGACACCGAATTGTTGGAGTTCTGGCCGGAGACGGTGAGGTAGGCCTCCGAATCCCAGTCGGTGTCGTAGATCGGGAAGTCGATCTCCTTGTAGCCCTGCTTGGCGTACTGGATGACGCGCTTGATCATCGCGTCGGTCACCAGCGCGCGGCGCGCGAGCTTGACCTCGCGGCGGAGCGCAGGGTTCTTCTCGGGGTCGAAGCAGTCGTCGCCCGAGCCCTGGCAGTTGACGCAGGCCTTCAGGATCGCCTTGAGGTGCTTCTGATTGAGTTTGGAGCCGGTGACGAGAGCCGAGACCTTCTGCTCCTCCTTCACCTTCCAGTCGATATAGGCCTCGATGTCCGGATGGTCGGCGTCGACCACCACCATCTTGGCGGCACGCCGCGTGGTGCCGCCGCTCTTGATCGCGCCGGCGGCGCGGTCGCCGATCTTCAGGAAGCTCATCAGGCCGGAGGAGCGGCCGCCGCCGGACAGGCGTTCGCCTTCGCCGCGCAGCCGCGAGAAATTGGAGCCGGTGCCGGAGCCGTATTTGAACAGCCGCGCCTCACGCACCCACAGGTCCATGATGCCGCCCTCGTTGACGAGGTCGTCCTCGATGCCCTGGATGAAGCAGGCGTGCGGCTGCGGATGCTCGTAGGCGGATTTCGACTTGGTCAGCTTGCCGGTCTTGTGATCGACGTAATAGTGGCCCTGGCCGGGGCCGTCGACGCCGTAAGCCCAGTGCAGGCCGGTGTTGAACCATTGCGGCGAATTCGGCGCGACCATCTGCGACGCCAGCATGTAGCGCAGCTCGTCGTAGAAGGCGCGGGCGTCGTCTTCGGACGAGAAGTAATCGCCCTTCCAGCCCCAATAGGTCCAGCAGCCGGCGAGGCGGTCGAATACCTGCTTGGACGAATGCTCGCTGGTGAAGCGCTCGCTATCGGGCAGGGCGGCGAGCGCGTCGGTGTCGGGCACCGAGCGCCACAGCCACGACGGCACGGTCTCTTCCTCGACCTTCTTCAGGCGCGCGGCGACGCCCGCCTTGCGGAAATATTTCTGCGCCAGCACGTCGGAGGCGACCTGCGACCAGCTGTCGGGCACTTCGACATTCTCGAGGCGAAACACCACCGACCCATCGGGATTGCGAATCTCGCTCGTCGTCAGCCGGAACTGAATCGCCGCATAGGGTGACTGGCCGTCAGTGGTGTAGCGCCGCTCGATCTTCATCTCGTGCCCCGTTCTGTGCCGGACCCCGCTGGGCCCGAAAGTTGTTGGTCGCGAACCCAAAATTCAATCGGGTTCGCCATGCGAGCCGGTGGTCCGGCCCTGTTGTGTCTCAAAGGGCGACGCGCGATTGCCTTCAATCGCGGCCTCTACCCTACGCAAGTCCCACGCTTTGACGCGAGCCCGTTACGCGGCCCGTCTGTTGCGCCCAAACAGTCGATTTTGAGCACAGATGACCCCACGCCCCGGTGCCGCTCAGGCTTGTCGGAGGTGGTCGGCTCGGTACCCTTCTGGGAGTGTTCGGCGGGACCAAAAACTACCCTCGCTGAACAGTCCTGAAGCTAGGCCGACTCCGTCTGACCCGTCAAGCAATAGTGCGGGTTCCTGAATCAAATACTAAATATGGTGGAACTACGTGGAAAACAGGGGGTGGGGTGGCGTCCTGACGGGGCCAAGTATCGGTGAGTCCTCACGGAATCCAAACAGCAAAAACCCGGCGGCGCGGCCCGGATTCCAGCCTGCACCCGCTGTTCACAGGGCAGGTATTTTTTCGCTCCGGGGGCTTGCCACGCGCGACTCAGCCCGGAATGGCCCGCCGCCGTTTTTGAGGGTGGTGACGGGACGCCAATACCGGCATGGTGAGGCCCGTCCATCCTGCCGGGTGCCCCCATGTCCGACCGATCCTCCGCCGCGGCGCCGCCGCGCGTCGCGACCAGCGGTCTGGTGCTGCTCGCCGTCACCTCGGTGTCGTGGGGGCTGAGCTGGCCGATCACCAAATACGTCATCTCGCAATGGCCGCCGCTGCCGGCGCGGGGCCTCACCGGGCTTGCGGGCGCCCTGACGCTGTTCGCGATCGCCTGGCTGCGCGGCGACAGCCTCGCGGTGCCGCGCAGCCAGCGGCTTCGGCTGGTGATCTCGGCGTTCTTCAACGTGACGGTGTGGATGGCGGTGATGGGCCTGGCGCTGCTCTGGCTGCCGGCCGGCGAGACCGCGGTGATCGCCTACACCATGCCGGTGTGGACGGCGCTGCTGGCGTGGCCGCTGCTCGGTGAGCGGATGACCCTGCTGCGCGTCCTGGCGCTGGCGATGGCGTTCGGCGGCATCGTCGCGCTGCTCGGCGCCCACGGCTTCGCCGCCAGCGTCGCCAAGCTGCCCGGCGTGCTGCTGGCGCTGTCCGGCGCGGTCGGCTTCGCGCTCGGCACCGTCTTCCTGAAGCGGTTTCCGATCGCTTTGCCGGGCACCACCTCGGCGGCGTGGCAGATCGGGATCGGCAGCTTTCCGGTGGTGGTGATCGGATTGGCGTTCGAGGTGCCGCAGCTCGACGCGTTGTCGCCGCTCGGCTGGGCCGGGCTGGTCTATCTGATCGTGATCCAGTTCTGCGTCGCTTATCTGTGCTGGTTCGCGGCGGTGCAGCGATTGCCGGCCTCGGTGGCGGCGATCGGGACCATGGCGGTGCCGGTGATCGGCGTTGTGGCCTCGGCGATCGCGCTGCACGAGCCGCTCGGCCTCGGCCAGATCGCGGCGCTGGTGCTGACGCTCGCCGGCGTTGCGCTGGCGACGCGCTCATAGGCCGACAATTGCGCGACGGGTGCGGCAATTGCGCCGCGTGCCATGCGGCAAACCTCGCCGCCATCGTCATGCAGATGCGGCGCAGTGCAGATGCGAACGCACGTGCGAGCCTTTGCGTAGCACAATTTCCGCGGTGCACCGCGCGGCGATGCTGCTGTGCAAACAACTCCAACTAATCGTCTGATCAACTAACCAATCTGATTTCTCGACAGTTGCTGACAATTCTGATCAGATCGTCGTGACGACAGATACTGCTTCCGTGGCAAAAGCGGCCTTCAGAGTCGCGCCATCAAGAACAAGCGCTTCAAAGCCCAGACCATCGCATTGGCTCACCAGGGAGGAACGCCATGTCTCATGATGACACGTCTCATGATGCCGGTTCTTATGATGCCAAGCCTCATGACGCCAGTTCTCATGACATCAAGCCTCATGACAGTAAGCCTCATCACACCAAATTATCTGCTACGTCTCTTGATGCAATGTCCCGGAGAAGGCTGACCCGACGTCAGTTCGTCGCCGCCACCGCCGCCACAACGGCCGCGCTCGTCACCGCGCCTTACGTCCGCGGCGCCCACGCCGCCGGCAAGCTGACGATGGGCTTCTGGGATCATTGGGTGCCCGGCGCCAACAACAGCTGCACCGAACTCGTCAAGCAATGGGGCGAGAAGGAAAAGGTCGAGGTCTCGATCGACTACATCCCGAGTCAGGGCAACAAGAACCTGCTGACCATCGCCGCGGAAGCGCAGGCGAAATCCGGCCACGACATCCTGTCGATGCCGACCTGGTGGCCGCACGCCAACGCCGAACTGATCGAGCCCGTCAACGATCTGATGGAAGACCTGATCAAGCAGAACGGCAAGGTCAACAATACTGTCGAATATCTCGCCAAGCGCGACGGCAAATGGCTCGCGGTGCCGTCCTGCATCGGCAGCCAGATCAAGGGGCCGTGCACGCGCATCGATCTGCTGAAGAAGCACGCCAATCTCGACATCCAGGCGATGTATCCCGCGGGCAGCGAGCCCAAGGATGACGACTGGACCATGGAGACGTTCCTGAAGGCGGCGGAAGCCTGCCACAAGGCCGGCGTGCCGTTCGGCATCGGACTCGGCGAGACCTCGGACAGCGTCGACAGCGCCGGCGCGTTCTTCCAGGCGTTCGGGGCGCAGCTCGTCAACGCCAAGGGCGACCTGACGGTGAAGACCGACGAGGTCCGCCAGGTGCTCGACTTCTACAAGAAACTGATGGCGTTCCTGCCGCCGGACGTCCCCGCCTGGGACGATTCCTCGAATAACAAATGGATCGTGTCCGGCCGAGGCGCGATGATCATGAACCCGCCGAGCGCCTGGGCGGTCGCCAAGCGCGACGCGCCGCAAGTCGCCGAGCAGCTCTGGACCCACGGTTTCCCGAAAGGTCCAAAGGGGCGCTACGCGCCGTTCCTGCCGTTCTTCTGGGCCACCTGGACGTTCTCCAAGAACAAGGAGGCGGCCAAGAGCCTGCTGCGGCATCTGTCGCAGCCGGAGTCGATCGAGAAGCTGGTCGCGGCCAGCGGCGGCTACGATCTGCCGGCGTTCGCGAACCTCACCAAGCTGAAGGTCTGGGCGGAGCAGGCGCCGCCGGCCGGAACGCTGTTCAGCTATCCCGATCCGTATCAGCGCCAGACGTTGTCGATCGCGGCGTCGCCGGCGCCGCCGAAGATCGCCCAGCAGATCTATGCCCAGGCCACGCTGACGAAGATGTGCGTGCGCCACTACCAGGGCGAGGCGATGGAGAAGACGCTCGCCTGGGCCGAAGGCGAATGCGAGGGCTTCATGCGGAGCTGACGCCGCTCGTGCGGCTGCTGCGGGATGATCTCCGCGGCAGCGCCGACCGGCGCAATGCGTCATCGCCCGGAGCCGCGGATCGCGTCGGCTCCGGGCTCGTTCCCAGCCATTTCGCGCGAGGACGACGCCATCATGGTCGACATTCCGTATCAGCCCGGCCGCGTCGCCGCGGCGTCAACCCGCCGCAAGCGAAGCGGGCTTGCGGCGATGATGCACCGCAAATCCACCATCGCTTTCCTGATGGCGCTGCCGCTGCTCGTGCTGATCGGCGTGCTGGTGGTCTATCCCGCGCTCTACGCGATCCATCTGTCGACGCTGAACAAGACGATGCAGCGCTTCGTCGGGTTCGGCAACTTCCAGTTCCTGTTCAAGCGCGACACGTTCTGGCTGGTCGTGCAGCAATCCTGCCTGTTCGCGATCACCGCGGTGTTCTTCAAGGCGCTGCTCGGCTTCATCGTCGCGCATTTCGTCCACAACGTGCCGGCCAAGGGCCAGCGCAAATGGCGCGGCATGTTGCTGGTGCCGTGGGTGATCCCGCCCGCGATGTCGACGCTGGCCTGGCTGTGGCTGTTCGATCCGTCCTATTCGGCGTTCAACTACACGCTCGGCCTGTTCGGCGCCGGGCCGATCCCGTGGACCGGCGACGCGGCGTGGGCGCGGTTCTCCGTGATCCTGGTGAATATCTGGTACGGCGCGCCGTTCTTCATGATCATGTATCTGGCGGCGCTGAAATCGGTTCCGGAGCAGCTCTACGAGGCGGCGTCGATCGACGGCGCCAATTGGTGGCAGCGGCTGTGGTACGTGACGCTGCCGATGATGCGCAACATCATCGCCATCACCACGCTGTTCTCGCTGATCGTCACCTTCGCCAATTTCGACATCGTCCGCATTCTCACCGCGGGCGGCCCGCTCGACCACACCCACATCTTCGCCACCTGGGCGTTCCGGATCGGAATCGAGGGCTCGGATATTCCGCTCGGCGCCAGCGTCTCGCTGTTCATGCTGCCGATCCTGGCGGTCGCGGCGATCTTCATCCTACGCGACATCAACAAACGCGGGAACGAAAGCTGATGGCCACGCTCACGATCGACAAGACCGGGCCGCGACGCAACCCCGCTTACGGCAGCATGAGCCGCGACCGCGCATGGGCGCTGAAATGGTCCTATGTCTTCCTGACGATCTTCGCGGCGTTTTCGCTGGTGCCGCCGCTGTACATGCTGATCACCTCGCTGAAGAGCAGCCGGGAGATTTCGGCGGCGACCAATCCGTGGTGGGTGTTTCACCCGACGCTGGACAATTACATCCAGTTGCTCACCTCGAACCAGTTCCTGACCTTCTTCTTCAACTCGGCGATGGTCTCGATCTTCGTCGTCACCATCACCATGCTGATCAGCGTGCCTGCCGCGTTCGCGCTGGCGCGGATGCGGTTCTGGGGCTCGGCGACGCTCGCCACCGGCGTGTTCCTGACCTATCTGATCCCGGACACGCTGCTGTTCATCCCGCTGTTCAAGATGTTCGCGTCGTTCGGCGACTGGAGCGGCATCCCGCTGATCAACCGCTGGTACGTGCTGCTGATCATCTATCCGACGCTGACCGTGCCGTTCTGCACCTGGATCATGATCGGCTATTTCGCCTCGATCCCCAAGGAACTCGACGAAGCGGCGATCATCGACGGCGCGTCGTGGTTCCAGACGCTGACGCGGATCTTCATCCCGGTGGCGATGCCCGGCATCATCGCCGCGACGATCTTCGCCTTCACCGTGTCGTGGGCACAATTCCTGTATCCGCTGGTGTTCACCACCTCGGTCGACCAGCTCGTGCTGCCGGTCGGCATCATCACCACGCTGATCAAGGGCGACGTCTTCAACTGGGGACAGATCATGACCGGGGCGCTGCTCGGCGCGGCGCCGCCGCTGATCATCTACGCGTTCCTGATGGACTATTACGTCGCGGGGCTCACCGCGGGCGCAACGAAAGGGTGAGGGAATGGCCGAAGTCAATCTGCGCAAGGTGGTGAAGCGCTACGACGACGTCGAAGCGGTCCGCGGCATCGATCTCGACATTCCGGACAAGGAATTCGTGGTGTTCGTCGGCCCCTCGGGCTGCGGCAAGTCGACCACGCTGCGGATGATCGCGGGGCTCGAGGACATTTCCGACGGCGACATCGTGATCGGCGGCGACGTCGTCAACGACGTGCCGCCGAAGGATCGGGACATCGCCATGGTGTTCCAGAACTACGCGCTGTATCCGCACATGACGGTGGCGGAGAACATGTCGTTCGGGCTGCGGCTGAAGAAATATCCCAAGGCCGAAATCAAGCAGCGCGTCGACGAGGCGGCGCGGATGCTCGACATTACCGACCTGATCAACCGCAAGCCGAAGCAGCTCTCCGGCGGCCAGCGCCAGCGCGTCGCGATGGGCCGGGCGATCGTCCGCAATCCCAAAGTGTTCCTGTTCGACGAGCCGCTGTCCAATCTCGACGCTCAGCTCCGCGTGCAGATGCGGTTCGAGATCAAGCGGGTGCATCAGAAGGTGCGCACCACGACCGTCTACGTCACCCACGATCAGGTCGAGGCGATGACGCTGGCCGACCGCGTTGTGGTGATGAATCAGGGGCGGATCGAGCAGGTCGGCACGCCGAACGAACTGTACCATCGGCCGGCGACGCGCTTCGTCGCCGGCTTCATCGGCTCGCCCTCGATGAACTTCATTCCCTGCACGCTGGAGGACAATTCCGGCAGATTGCAGATCAGGCTGTCGGACACGATCGCGATGCCGATGCCGGAGCAGAAGGCCGCGCATTATCGCGGGATCGCGCGCGACAAGAAATTGCAGCTCGGCATCCGGCCCGAGCACATCACCGATGCGAGGGCGACGCTGGAACCCGGCGTCGCGGCGTTCGACGCCGTGCTCGACATCACCGAGCCGATGGGGATGGAGACGCTGATTTATTTCAATCTCAACGGCAGCGAGGTCTGTGGCCGCGTCAGTCCGAATGCCGGTGCACGGGATGGCGGCATGTTGCGATTGGCGGTGGACCTCAACAATATGCACCTGATAGATGAAGGGACCGGTCTCGTCATTTGAAGGCCGGACAAGAACGATCTGTCCTGGGGCCGGAAATGACGACCAACAAGAAGAAACTGCTGGTGACGGAATCGCTGTCGGAACGGGGCAGGGCGTTGTTCCAGGAGCGCGGCGACATCGAGGTCGTCGAATTCCCCAACATGATTTCCGCCGCCGATTTCGAGACGCTGCTGCACACCCAGGCGCCGGTGCACGGCGTCGCGCTCGGCGCGACGCGGTTCGGCGAGACCGAACTCGCAGCCTCCAAGGACATGAAAGTGGTGGCGCGGATCGGCGTCGGCTACGACGCCGTCGACGTCCATGCGCTGAGCAGGCGCAAGGTGCCGCTGATGGTCGCCGGCACCGCGAATTCGCCATCGGTCGCCGAGCAGGCGCTGTTCATGATGCTGACGCTGGCCAAGCGCGGCGTCGAACTGCATGCGCTGGTCAAGACCGGCGCATGGGCGACGCGGCTCGGGCTGTTGCCGTTCGACCTGTTCGGCAAGACAGTGCTGATCGTCGGGTTCGGACGGATCGGCACTCGCACCGCGAAGCGCTGCCTCGCGATGGAAATGACCGTGCTGGTGTACGATCCGTACAAATCCGTGGATGGGATCGAAGCCGCCGGTTGTGAGAAGGTCGACGATCTCGATGCGGCGTTGCCGCGTGCCGATTTCGTCAGCCTGCATTGCCCGAAGACGACGGAGACCACCGGTCTGTTCGACGCCGTACGGCTGTCGAAGATGAAGGCGACGGCCTATCTGATCAACACCGCACGCGGCGGTATCATCGTCGAAGCCGCGCTGTACGACGCGCTGGTCGCGGGCCAACTCGCCGGCGCCGGGCTCGACGTGTTCGAGCAGGAACCGCCGCCGCTCGGCCACAAGCTGTTCGACCTGCCCAATGTGATCATTGCGCCGCATGTCGCCGGCGTCACCCGCGAGGCGCTCGACCGGATGGGCGAGCAGACCGCGCGCAACATGCTGAGTGCGCTCGACGGCCAGCCGATCCGCGCCAATGTGATCAATCAGGACGTGCTCGGCTGACGCAGCGCTAACACGCCTCCCGCCGTCATTCATCCCATCGGAAGAGAAACCCATGGCCATCAAGGATTACAGCGAGCACGACGGCGTCGGCCTCGCCGAGCTGGTGCGCAACAAACAGGTCAGCGCGCGCGAATTGCTGGATGAGGCGATTGCCCGCACCGACGCGCTCGATGGCAAGCTCAACGCCGTGGTGGTTCGCCACGACGACTACGCACGACAGCAGATCGACGCCGGGCTTCCGGACGGGCCGTTCACCGGCGTGCCGTTTCTGCTGAAGGATCTCGATCTGCTCGCCGGCACGAAGACGACGTTCGGCGCCAGCGTCTACAAGGATTTCGTCGCGCCTCACACCGGCACGCTGGCGCAACGCTTCCTCGCCGCCGGCGTGACGATCTACGGCAAAAGCGCCAGCCCGGAATTCGGCCTGATGCCGACGACGGAATCGCGGCTGCATGGCCCGACGCGGAATCCGTGGAATCTCGATCATTCCTCCGGCGGCTCGTCGGGCGGCGCCGCGGCCGCGGTGGCGGCGCGCATCCTGCCGGTGGCACATGCCAGCGACGGCGGCGGTTCGATCCGGATTCCGGCCTCGGCCTGCGGCGTGTTCGGGCTGAAGCCGACCCGGGCGCGCAATCCGATCGGGCCGGATCGCGGCGAGGGCTGGGGCGGCTTCGCCTGCGGCCATGTCGTGAGCATCAGCGTACGCGACAGCGCCGTGATGCTGGATGCGCTGCACGGTCCCGAACCGTCGAGCCCTTACGTTGCGCCGCCGCCGGAGCGTCCATTCGCGCAGGAGGTCGGCCGCGATCCGGGGAAGCTGCGGATCGCTTTCACCGATGTCTCGACCTATGGCGATCCGATTGATCCCGAGATCGCCGCCGCGGTGCGCGACACTGCGCGGCTGCTGGAGGGCCTCGGGCACCATGTCGAACAGCACGCCCCGAAGCTGCCGGCCGATCCGGCCGCTGTGATCGCGACCATCGTCGCCTGCAACACCGGGCTCACGGTCAAGCTCGCCGAACAGGCGCTCGGCCGCGCCATCACCGATCGCGATTTCGAAGTGTTGACGCTGGCCAGCGCCGCGAATGCCGGTCGCTCCAGCGGCCTCGACTATTGCGCAGCTCAACTCGCCGCATTTCAGATCTCGCGCAGCCTCGCCGATTTCTTCGCGACCTGCGACGTCTTCCTGTCGCCGACGCTGTGCACGCTGCCGCTCAAGATCGGCGAGCTCGATACGATGGCGAGGGATCTGTCCGGGATCAGCCCGCTTCTGCAGCGCTACATTCCCGGCACCAGCCTGTTCAACATGTCGGGCCAGCCGGCGATGTCAGTACCGCTGGCGTGGAGCGGAAGCGGACTGCCGATCGGTATGATGTTCGCGGGTCGGTTCGGCGACGAGGCGACGCTGCTGCGTCTGGCGTCCCAGCTCGAGCAGGAACGGCCGTGGAAAAACCGCCGGCCGCCGCTCTGCGCCTGAATTACCCCGGCTTTTCGCCCGATTTCCCGGAAACAAGCGACCAAGGTCGGCGTTGACGCGCCGGCCCTGTCGTCATTTCGTATTGCTACTCCCAGGGGACTTTGACGTGACTGGAAACGATCCGACCGATCAAGCGCTTGCAGTTATCGCAAGCATCTTCGACAGGCCGGCGCCGAAGCCGGAGCCGCACGGCGAGGAAGGGCCGGACGCATCTGCGCGGGACGCCGCGATGCATGGCGACGCTGCTGTCGATGCGCCGGACAATGACGAGCCCCGTGAATCCGTGGCCGCAATCGAGCGCATCACCGCGGTGAAAATCGAGACCATCGAGATTGTCGACGTCAGCGTCGCGCCGGCCGCCGATGCGGAGCATGAGCACGCGCACGAGCATGAGCATGAGGATCAGCCCGAGCCGACGGTGGCCGCAGCCGTCAGCGATGATGGACCAGAGGATCTCGACGCGTTGACGCGTCACGGCCCCGGGCCGCTCGAGGCGCTGCGCTTCCGATGGAGCGTCCGTCGTGGCGACGACGGCTACTATGTCGACGAGACCATCGGCACCGCGTCGCAGCCGATCACCACCGGCCCGCTGTCGCGCGCCGAGGCGATCGGCTTCATCGACACCCGCGAACGCAGAACCCGCCAGCGCTTCGAACGGCTGCGCAACGAAATCATTTCCGGCCCGTCGGAGCGCGGCGACGAAGACGACGACAGCGAACTGTAGGATGGTGTGCGCAGCCATCGCATCAGCGAGGCTGTGCAGTGGTCCGGAAGGACAAAGGCGCCGCAACGGCGCCTTTGCTGTTCATGATCCCAGCGTGTGCTGTCGGCGATCCGGTGCCGATGATCGGTCAGCTCTTCGAGAACGCCTGAGCGATCCTGCTCCAGGTCTTCTCATAGACCGCTGCCGTTTCATTGAGCCCGGTCTTCAGCGCGCTCCAGGTCTCATCGCCTGCGGCGGAGAGTTGGTTGAGCTTCGGGCCCAGGGTCTTTTCGGTGTCCTCGGCCCATTGCCGCAACGCGGCCTCGACTTCTTTGCGGCCTTGCTCTGCCGCGGCGGCGGCGTTGGCCTGGAACGATTGCATCGAACTCTGGAAAGACTGGCGTTGCGCTTCGGCGCGCGCCATCAGCGCGTCCTTGACGAGGCCGGCTTGATCTCCTGACGTCTTGAGGAATTGCTGGAAGGCCAGTTCGACTTCGGTCCACTGCGCGGTGACTGCCGCGGTCGCTGCCTCGGCGTCCTTCTTGGAGGCGCTGAGATCGGCTTGCAGCGTGTCGACCTTGGTCTGGAAGGCGTCGCGGGCGCTGCGGAACTGGTCGAGGGCCAGCTTGGCCTTGGCGCTGGCCTCGTCGCCGAGTTTGGCCGCCGCTTCATCGAGCTTGGCGAGGGTCGCGGTCGTTTCATCGAGCTTCTGTTTGGCCCATTCGAGGTAGCCCTGGGTGAATTCTGTCGTTGGCATCGGATGTCCTTTCGAGGTTACGCCGAAGGCGGATGTCCACCATCGGCGAGGGAGTGAGAGGCGTGCCGCGGAATGGCTCGGTCTGTCGGCCGATTGCCGAGCAAATGGGCGAGGGCAAATTGCCGGATCGCCGTCTCGAGCCGTGTCCGTCGTTCGACATCGAGCTTGTCCCAGCCGAGTGAACTGAGCATGACGTTGCGCAACGTCCGGAAATTGGCGATCGAGCCGAGCACGATGACGACGCGGATATTCAGGTCCTCATCGGTCGGCGGGACTCCGGTGGCCTGAGCGATCGCCTCGATAAGCTGGGCCTGAAACCGCGCAACGGCCTGGTGATAGATGATCTCGAAAGCGTCGTCGGCGTCGCGCTCGCTGCGGACGAAGAATTCGGTCCAGGCTTCCGGATCGTCGCCGGCGAGGAGTTGAAAGAAGTCGATAATCGACCTTTCGATCCGGCTGACGGGATCGGTCCCCCGATCGTCGCGCAGGGCTGCGATGATCGGATCGACCCGCGTCTGGATGTTGTCGGCGATCGCGCTGGCAGCGGCGAGGTACAGCTCGCGCTTGCCGCCGAAATGGTACGGAATGGCAGCCTGATTAACGCCGGCGTGTTTGGCCAACTGCCTTGTGCTGGCGCCGGCATAACCCAACGATCCGAACACCTCGATCGCGGCCTGGATCATCCGACTTTGGGTGTCCGAACCGGATACAGGTGAAACAAACAGGTAGTCTGCTTGTTCGTCGCGCATGTCTCGAGCCTTTCGAGGCATGTTATTCATTCGAATGAATTAATCTTTGATGTGGATCAAGCGTCCGCCATGTTGGCGGGGCCCAGCAATCGGCCGGCCGCGGATACGCGATTGCGACAGGCGCAGCGGCAACGAAAAAGGCGCCCCGTTGCCGAGGCGCCTGATCCGTCGTCGAATATCGTCCGCGGCGCGGGCCGCGAAGACTGACTTACTGCGAGTAGTACATCTCGAACTCGACCGGGTGCGGCGTCATTTCGAAACGCATCACTTCGGTCATCTTCAGCTCGATGTAGGCGTCGATGAAGTCGTCGTCGAACACGCCGCCGGCCTTCAGGAACGCGCGGTCCTTGTCGAGGCTCTCGAGCGCTTCGCGGAGCGAGCCGCAAACCGTCGGGATCGACTTCAGCTCTTCCTTCGGCAGGTCGTAGAGGTCCTTGTCCATCGCCGGACCCGGATCGATCTTGTTCTTGATGCCGTCGAGGCCGGCCATCAGCATCGCGGCGAAGGCGAGATACGGATTGGCCATCGGGTCCGGGAAGCGGACTTCGACGCGCTTGGCCTTCGGCGAGGTGGTGTAGGGGATGCGGCAGGAAGCCGAACGGTTGCGGGCCGAATAGGCCAGCAGCACCGGGGCTTCATAACCCGGGACCAGACGCTTGTAGGAGTTGGTCGACGGATTGGTGAAGGCGTTGATCGCCTTGGCGTGGCTGATGATGCCGCCGATGTAGTGCAAGCAAGTCTCCGACAGGTCGGCGTACTTGTTGCCGGCGAACATCGGCTTGCCGTCCTTCCAGATCGACTGGTGCACATGCATGCCCGAGCCGTTGTCGCCGAACACCGGCTTCGGCATGAAGGTCGCGGTCTTGCCGTAGATATGGGCGACCTGATGGATGCAGTACTTGTAGATCTGCATCTGGTCGGCCATGTGGGTCAGGGTGTCGAACTTCATGCCGAGCTCGTGCTGGGCGGAAGCGACTTCGTGGTGATGCTTCTCGACCTTGACGCCCATCCGCGCCATCGCGCCGAGCATTTCCGAGCGCATGTCCTGCACCGAGTCCTGCGGCGGGACCGGGAAGTAACCGGCCTTGGTGCGAATGCGGTGGCCGAGGTTGCCGCCCTCGTATTCGGTGTCGGAATTGGTCGGCAGTTCCGACGAATCCAGCTTGAAGCCGGTGTTGTACGGGTTCGCCGAATAGCGGACGTCGTCGAACACGAAGAATTCGGCTTCCGGACCGACGAACACGGTGTCGCCGATGCCGAGCGCCTTGACCTGGGCTTCGGCCTTCTTGGCGATGCCGCGCGGGTCGCGGTTGTAGGGTTCACCGGTCGACGGCTCGAGAATGTCGCAGGTGATGACCATGGTGGTCTCGGCGAAGAACGGATCGATGACGGCCGTCGACGGATCCAGCATCAGCATCATGTCGGACTCGTTGATCGCCTTCCAGCCGGCGATCGAGGAACCGTCGAACATCGTGCCTTCGGCGAAGATCTCTTCGTCGATCATCGAGACGTCGAAGGTGACGTGCTGCCACTTGCCGCGCGGATCGGTGAAACGGAGGTCGACGTATTTCACGTCGTTGTCCTTGATGGATTTCAGGACTTCTTTGGCGGTGGTCATGAGTACCCCTTGTGCTTACGGTCGTCGTGAGTTCGCGGCCGCGATCGGCCGTTTGGTGATGCAACCCGGCGGCAGGTGATAGGCCGGCGGATCAGATGGCGTCCAGTCCGGATTCGCCCGTCCTGATGCGGATGGCTTCTTCGATATTGGAAACGAAAATCTTGCCGTCGCCGATGCGTCCGGTCTGGGCGGCGCGGCGGATCGCGTCGATGGCCTTCTCGACGAGATCATCGGCGATCACGATCTCGATTTTCACCTTGGGCAGGAAGTCGACGATGTATTCCGCTCCGCGATACAGTTCGGCATGCCCCTTCTGCCGGCCAAAGCCCTTGGCTTCGGTGACGGTGATCCCCTGCAATCCCACTTCCTGAAGCGCTTCCTTGACCTCGTCGAGCTTGAACGGCTTGATGATGGCTTCAATCTTCTTCACTTAGAGTCTCCCCGGACTTCCACATCGTAACTCGACATTTGTATGCCAGATTGCGCAGCGCTGCGCAGGACATCGATAACACCGCGGCCGAATGGGTGAGCAGCTCCGTCCGCGGTCGGGACAGGCCCGGAACCGGAAACGGTCGCGCGCAGACCCCGCCAGAACGGCGAGCGCGAGAGATCGAAACATGGCTTACGTAAAAGCAGGGTCCATGCCAAGTTGCCAGGGAGGCTGATTGTGCAGCGTTATCAGTTTATTAAGGCGGCGTCGGCGTCAGATGCGGAGCGCCTGCCTGACTAATACATGGGCAGACAGCTCGTTTATTGGGCAGTCCGGAACGAGCCGTTGGCCGCAAATGAAGCGCTGGCTGCCTCAAGGCGAGGCGAACCTATCGGGAATTGACCATGGAACTGCTGACGCCAGCTGAAATGGACCGCGCGGACCTGTTGACGATCTCCGGCGGATCGTCCGGCTTCGCGTTGATGCTGCACGCCGGACGGCACGTCGCCCAGGCGGCGATCCAACTGGTCGAGACCGGGCCGATCCTGGTGGTCGTCGGGCCGGGCAATAATGGCGGCGACGGCCTGATCGCGGCGACCGAACTGGTTGCGCTCGGCCGTACCGTCCATGTGATGCTGCTCGGCGAGCGCGACGCGCTGAAGGGCGATGCGGCGCTGGCGGCGCGGGAGTGGCGGGGACCGCTGCTGCCGTTCCTGCCGCAATCGATCGGCATGCCGGCGCTGATCATCGATGCACTGTTCGGCGCCGGCCTCAATCGCCCGGTCAAGGATCAGGCGCTGGAGATGATCGAGGCGGTCAACGCCAGCGGCGTGCCGGTGCTGAGCGTGGATCTGCCGAGCGGCATCAACGGCGCCTCCGGCGCGGTGATGGGCGCCGCGATCAAGGCGCGCGAGACGGTGACCTTCTTCCGCCGCAAGCCGGGGCATCTGCTGGTGCCGGGGCGGCTGCATTGCGGCAAGCTGCGGGTGGTCGATATCGGCATCGATCCGGCGGTGCTCGACGAGATCAGGCCGCAGGCGTTCGAGAACGATCCGGATCTGTGGCTGCAGCATTTTCCAGTGCCGCGCGCCGACGGCCACAAATACGGCCGCGGCCATGCCGTGGTGATCTCCGGCGAGCTGTCGCAGACCGGGGCCGCGCGGCTGGCGGCGCGCGGCGCGCTGCGGGTCGGGGCCGGGCTGGTGACGCTGGCGTCGCCGCGCGAGGCGCTGGCGGTGAATGCCGCGGCGCTGACCGCGGTGATGGTTCGCGCGATCGACACGCCGGACGAACTGGCCGGAATGCTGGCCGACCGCCGCTTCAACGCTGTCGGCATCGGTCCGGGCGCCGGAATCGACGATCGCACCCGCGGCAACGTGTTGGGCGCGCTGGCGGCAGGCGCCGGGACAGTGCTCGACGCCGACGCGCTGACGGCCTTTGCGGGCAATCCCGAGGCGCTGTTCGAGGCGATCAAATCCGGTTCCAATCCACAGGTTGCCCTCACCCCGCATGAAGGTGAATTCCCACGCCTGTTCAGTGACATGAGCAACAAAAATCCACTTCGCTCGAAACTTGAAAGAGTCCGCGTAGCCGCACAGCGCTCCGGCGCCGTGGTGCTGCTCAAGGGACCGGACACGGTGGTCGCTTCGCCGGACGGCCGCGCCGCGATCGCCTTCAATGCGCCGCCCTGGCTCGCCACCGCCGGCTCCGGCGACGTGCTGACGGGAATCATCACAGGGCTGCTGGCGCAGCGGGTGACGGCATTCGAGGCGGCCTGCATCGGAGTGTGGATGCATGGGGAAGCGGCCTGCGAGGCGGGGCCGGGCCTGATCGCCGAAGATCTGACCGAGACGCTGCCGGCGGTGATCCGTCGGGTCTATGACGAACTCGGCGTCGAATATTAGAAGCGCGTCCGTCCGAGCCGCATGCGCCGCCGCCGGCAAGCTGCGTCGCCGCCGCCGAGCATCAGTCGTACAGCTTGGCCAGAGCTGCGGGGGACTCGACCACGCCGAGCGGACGGTCGTCGAGATGCGACACCGGCGTGATCCCGAGGCTATTGGTGAGGACCGCCGCATCGACGCTGCGCAGCGCCGACGCCTCGATCGACCTCTGTTCGGCGCCAAGCGCGACCAAGGCTCTGGCGCGGGCGAGCCCCGGCAGCGCACCGTCGTCCAGCGGCGGCGTCGCCCAGCCGTTGCGGTCGCGGACGAAGATGTTGCCGACCGTGCTGCAGGCGACATGGCCGCGGGTGTTCAGCAGCACCGCGTCGGTGGCGTTGCGGTCGCCGGCCTCGCGCCGCGCCAGCAGTGCATCGCCATATGAGAGGTGCTTGACCCGGGTCAGCGGCGAGAACTCGTTGCGGCGGGTGCTGCGGCAGATCACCAGACGCGCCGCCGCCGGCATCGGCACGGCGGCGATCGGCGCGATGCTGCCGAGCAGGGTCGGCTGCACCGGATCATCCGGCGGCCACAGGCCCCGCCGCCGCCCAGGCCCACGCGTCAGGGTCAGGCGCAGCGCGGCCAACGGCGCGGCCGCCCGGTCGGTCAATTCGAGAAGACCCTCGGCGATGCTGTCGTCCGGGAACGGGACCGGAATCCCGAGCAGCGCCGCGCCGGCGCGCAGCCGCGCCAGATGATCGGACAGCCACAGGATTCTCCCGGCCTGCGCCCGCATTGTTTCGAACACGCCGTCGGCCAGCAGCAGGCCGCGATCGGCGGGCGAGATGCTCACCTGCCGCGCTTCGACCACCTCGCCGTTGAACCACAACCACTCCGCCATCGCCGTCACCGTTATTTGTTTGTGCGAGGCGCGATGCCCTCGACCTCGAACAGTTCGTCGGCGAAACCGCCGGTCGCGGCGGTGACGATGGCGCGGATCGAGGCCTGCGCCTTCAACATCATCTCGTCGAACTCCCCCTCGGGCGTCGATTGCGCGACAATGCCGGCGCCGACGCCGAAGCTCAGCTCGTCGCCGCTCTGCACGATCGTCCGGATGACGATGCTGAGATCGGCCGCGCCGTCGAAACCGAACCACCCCAGCGCCCCCGAATACACCCCCCGCGCGCGTCCCTCGAGCTGGTCGATCAGCGCCAATGTCCTCGTCTTCGGCGCGCCGGTCATCGAGCCGCCGGGGAACGCTGCCCTGATCAGATCGATCACAGTGTTGTCCGGCTGCAGTTCGCCGCGGACGGTGCTGACCAATTGGTGCACGGTGGCGTAGGATTCGACGTCGCACAGCTTGGGAACGACCACCGAGCCCGGTCTGCACACCCGCGACAGGTCGTTGCGGAGCAAATCGACGATCATCACGTTCTCGGCGCGGTCCTTGGCGCTGCCCGCCAGTTCGCGCGCAAGCTGCGCATCGCGGATCGGGTCGGGGTCGCGCCGGATCGTTCCCTTGATCGGTTGCGCCTCGACCATTCCGCGGTTGTCGACCTGCAGGAATCGCTCCGGCGAGGCGCTCAGCACCGCGCCGCCCGGCCAGGCGAAATACGCGGCGTAGGGCGCGGGGTTGATCGATCTCAGCACGCGATACAGCGCCAGCGGATCGAGCGCGAGCCGGGTGCGGATGCCGTTGGTCAGGCAGACCTGATAGGTCTCGCCGGCGCCGATCCATTCCAGGCACTGGCTGATGTCGGCGAGGCAGCGGTCGCGGTCGCGGTCGAGGCGGAAGCGAACCGGCGTTGCAACGGCCGGACTCTGCGGCGGATGCTCCGCCCCGTCGCCGATCGCCTGCAGGGCTGCGGCGATCGCCGACAGCCAGCGATGTTCCACGTCGCCATCCGCGGTCGCGACGACGCAGACCGCATACATCCGCTGGTGCTGGTGATCGAAGGCGATGAAGCGATCGACCGACTGCAGCATCATGTCCGGCAACGGGCTGCGGCCGGTGATGGCGCCGCCGAAATCCCGGCCGAGTTCATAGCCGAGATAACCGACCCATCCGCCGGTGAACGGGCAGGGTGGCGGATTGTCGATCTCCGACCGCAACCGCGGCGCCAGCTCGTCCAGCAGCTTGCCGGCGGCGCCGTTATCGGCCTCGCGCGCGATGCTTTCGCCGGACGCGGCGCCGAAATACGACCATCTCGCCCGGCCGGGCTCGGCCAGGCTGCTGTCCAGCCAGAACGCGCACGGCTTGTCGGCGAACAAAAGCGGGAAGGCGGCGGCCGGCGGCGGCGGATTGCGGATTTCGGTCCATGCCAGCCGAACCCGAGGCCGCGGCGCAGCCGGGCGCTGTGGCGCGGGCGCAAAGCCGCTGACCGGTCGTGGCTGTCGCGCAGACGCGAGGTCGCGGAAATTGCGTAGGAGGCGATCGCCATGTTCAGTGATGATCGACTCGGGATGGAACTGCACCCCCCATTGCGGCCGCTCGCGGTGCATCAAGCCCATCACCAGGCCGTCCTCGCTCCAGGCGAGTTCGACCAGGTCGGCCGGCAAGGGGCGATGGACGGTCAGCGAATTGTAGCGGGCCGCCAGGAACGGCGATGGGATGCCGTGGAACAGACCGGCGCCGGCATGGCGGACAGGCACCGCCTTGCCATGGATCGGCTGCGGCGCGCGCCCCACCTGTCCGCCCGCCGCCGCGGCGATCCCCTGATGGCCGAGACAGACCCCCAGCACGGGCTTGGTGGTCTCGTTCAGAAACCGACGGCAGATCCCGAAATCGCCGGCGCGCGTGGGATGGCCGGGGCCGGGCGAGATGATCGCGCTGTCGAAGGCGAGGCCGGCCAAGGCGTCCCAATCGAGTTCGTCGTTGCGGACGACGATCGGCTCCTCCTGGTTCACCACGGCGACCAGATGCGCCAGGTTCCGGGTGAACGAGTCGTAATTGTCGATGATCAGTGTTCGCATCGCAGTCGCCCTGGCGATCGCTTGGCGTGCCGGTGTCGGCGCGGCGCTAGCTGACCAGATAGCTGCGCAGCAGCCGCGGCGCCGACCATTTCGCCGCCATCGCCTCGATCAGCCACAGGCCGGGATGCTCGGCCGCGAAGGCGATTCGCTGGGTCTGGCCGGCGTCGATCGCCAGCGTGTCCAGCCAGAACGGCTTCCAGCCGTCGTCGAGCCGGTCGAGCAGGCGGAAATGATGGCCGTGCAGGTGGAAGACCATCGGCTGCGTGGCGCGGTTGGTCAGCGCCAGCACCACAGTGCGGCCGCGCTTGACCTGGAACGCGGGGCCGGAGGCGGGCGTGAATTTGCCGGGCGCAAACCAGTCGAGCTGAGCCGAGGTCAGGGCGCCGAGCGGAAGCTCGACCCGCAGCGCCGAGCCGAGCGGGAGCTGGGCGGGCAGGCCGCTGTCGGGCAGCGGCGTGGGGAGCGGCAGCGGCGCGCCGCGCAACGGCGGCTCGCCGGAATAGACCAATCGGGCGATCGGAATCGGCTTGCCGCCGTCGAGCAGATTGACCGCCGAGGTCGAGCCGGGCGGCCGGGTCGCGTCGATCAGCGCATCGACGCGGCCGCCGGGCGCCAGCACCAACGTGCCGCCGCGCGCCAAAAACGGCTCCGCCGGCTGGCTGTCGAGGGCGATCACCCGGACGTCGTGATCGTCGATTTTCAGAGCGATCACATTGCGCTGGCAGGCATTGATGACGCGGAGTCTGAGCCGGCCATTGGCGCGCAGCGCGATGTCTGCGGTCGGCTTACCATTGATGGTGTAGAGCCACGGCGTGTCGCCGGAGTCGACGCCGGCGGCGAGCGGCTGGCCGTCCTTGCCGAGCCGGGCATCCTCGATCAGCACCAGTTCGTCGCCGTCGACCTGTGGCGGTGTGGCCTCTCGCACCACCAGCGGCAGCGCCGGCATCGGCGATGGTCCGGCGTCGGCAAGGAGGCGCAAATCGGCGAGCAGGGTGCCGGCGGAGCGCAGCGGCAGCACGAAACTGTCATGGCCGCCCGGCGGGACCGGCTGCCGGCCGACCAGCGGCTCGGCGGCTGCCACGCCGTCGAGGCCGCGCCAGCTCAGGAGCGCCGGCTGCTTCAGCTCGTTCTCGAACCGCACCGAGACCTCGTCGCCGCGGTGCAGCGCAACCGCCTCCGCGAGCGCGAGCACCGGCCGCGCCACCGGTTCGCCGCCGGCTCTCAGAATCGTCTGGCCCATCGTCGCGCGCAGCGTCAGCGCCTTGCGCGGCGCGGCCGCATGGACAGGAGCTCGCAGCGTCAGCCCGGCGAGCGCGACGCCGCCGAGGCTTGCGAGAAGGGTGCGGCGCGATAGAGACGTGAGGTCATTGGTCATCGCCGATGCGGACCATGTTCGGGCCGGCCTGTCCACTGCGGCGGCCCGCCGCGGAGCTTCACAACAACGGGATTTTCTTGATGCACAACCTGTTTGTCATGTTATAAGCCCGCCGCCCGCGGCATCGCGGCCGGACAATGATGCTCTTGCGGGCGTGGCGGAACTGGTAGACGCGCTGGATTTAGGTTCCAGTGACGAAAGTCGTGGGGGTTCGAGTCCCTCCGCCCGCACCACGCAAGTGCTCTTGCTCAAGACGAATTTCCGGTGGGCCGAGTCCGCAAGGACACGCGCCCGCCAAACCACCGGTGCAGGCTTGTCGCTGCGCATCGCAACATTCGACACTTCCAGCCGCCCGGCTGGATCAAGCGGAAGAAGATCGACGCCATGCAGGTCAAGGAAACCGTCGCCGACGGGTTGAAGCGCGAATTCGAAGTCAATGTCCCGGCTGCGGACATCGACGCCCAGGTCGATGCGCGGCTGGTCGATCTCAAGGACAAGGTGAAGCTGAACGGCTTCCGCCCCGGCAAGGTGCCGGTCAGCCATCTGAAGCGGGTCTATGGCCGCTCGGTCGCTGCCGAGACCATCGACAAGCTGGTCCGCGAGACCAATGACGGCATCTTCGCCGAGCGCGGCTTCCGCCTCGCCACCGAACCGAAGATCACGATGCCGCAGGACCAGAAAGTCGTCGAGGACATCCTCGCCGGCAAGTCGGACCTGAACTACACCGTCGCGATCGAAGTCGTGCCGACCATCGAACTCGCCGACTTCAAGAGCTTCTCGGTCGAGAAGCCGGTGGTCGACGTTGGCGATTCCGACGTCGACGAGGCGATCAAGCGCATCGCCGAAGCCAACCGCGCCTATGCGGACAAGGCCGAAGGCGCCAAGGCCGAGACCGGCGACCGCGTCACCGTGTCGTTCAAGGGCACCATCGACGGCGTCGCCTTCGATGGCGGCACCGGCGAGGACATTCCGGTGGTGATCGGCTCGGGCAGCTTCATTCCGGGCTTCGAGGACCAGCTCGCCGGAATCGCCGTCGGCGAGACCCGCACCATCAAGGTGTCGTTCCCGGCCAATTACGCCAGCGACACGCTCGCCGGCAAACCGGCCGAGTTCGAGACTACTGCGACCAAGGTCGAGGCGCCGCAGGACGTCACCATCGACGACGAATTCGCCAAGACCCTCGGCATGGAATCGCTCGACAAGCTGAAGGAAGCCGCACGCGCCCGGCTCGGTGCCGAATATGCCGGCGCCACCCGTCTGCGGGTCAAGCGGCAGCTGCTCGACCGCCTCGACGAGACCCACAAGTTCGACGCGCCGCCATCGCTGGTCGAGCAGGAGTTCGAGGTGATGTGGCGCTCGATCAACGCCGAGATGCAGCAGAACGGCAAGAGCTTCGCCGACGAGGACACCACCGAAGAGGCGGCGCGCGAGGAATATCGCAAGATCGCCGACCGCCGCGTCCGTCTCGGCCTGGTGCTGTCGGAGATCGGCGAGAAGAACAAGATCCAGGTCACCGACGACGAGGTCAGCCGCGCCGTGATCGAGCGCGCCCGGCAGATGCCCGGCCGCGAGAAGGAAGTCTGGGACTTCTACCGCAGCAACAACGAGGCGCTGGCCCAGCTCCGCGCCCCGATCTACGAAGACAAGGTGGTCGATTACATCCTCGAGCTCGCCAATGTGACCGAGAAGAAGGTCACCCGCGAGGAGCTCTACAAGGACGACGACGCCGACAAGACGGCGGCCTGAGCCAGTCTTTCATCTTTTGAGCTTTGATCGCTTTGATCGGCCGCTGTGACCCCGTCACGGCGGCCGTTTCGCATCGTGAGGCGGCGTTAACGATGCGCCATGAAAGCCCGGCGATTCGATCCTGAATCGGCTCTGACGGTTTTGCCGCGACCGGCCGAATCAGTATCAACTCGGCTCAGAAACGGGGCTCGCCCTTGTCGCCGCGCAATCGGCCCATATGTGAGCACTCGCTTCATGTCCTGCATCACGGGACGATCGCTCGCTGCGGAGCCTATATTTTCGGCCCCTCGAGCAGTCGTCTTCGACAACCTCAGGTGAATTATGCGCGATCCGGTGGAAACCTATATGAACCTCGTGCCGATGGTGGTCGAGCAGACCAACCGCGGCGAGCGAGCCTACGACATCTTCTCGCGCCTCCTGAAAGAGCGGATCATCTTCCTGACCGGACCGGTCGAGGACGGCATGTCGACGCTGGTGGTCGCCCAGCTGCTGTTCTTGGAAGCCGAGAATCCGAAGAAGGAAATCTCGATGTACATCAACTCGCCGGGCGGCGTGGTGACATCGGGTCTGGCGATCTACGACACCATGCAGTTCATCCGCCCGCCGGTCTCGACGCTGTGCACCGGCCAGGCCGCTTCGATGGGCTCGCTGCTGCTCGCCGCCGGCCACAAGGACATGCGGTTCTCGCTGCCGAACGCGCGGATCATGGTGCATCAGCCGTCGGGCGGGTTCCAGGGCCAGGCCACCGACATCATGCTGCACGCCCAGGAGATCCTGAACCTGAAGAAGCGGCTGAACGAGATTTACGTTCACCACACCGGCCAGACCTACAAGGCGATCGAGGACGCGCTGGAGCGCGACAAGTTCCTCACCGCCGAGATGGCGCGCGAATTCGGCATCGTCGACAAGGTGATCGACAAGCGCGCCGAAGAGACGGCCTCGGCCTCGGGTCCGAAGGCGCCCTGATCGAGCGGCTGGCTCGGACAAGAGCCTCGTGGAATCCTCAGGAACAGCCTGGATGTTCCGCTTTCGTGCCGATTCACGCGTGGCAAAGGCGCAACTCTGCCCTGATTTCCGTAATGCGGGGTCGCGCAATTGCAGCAAATCACGCTATTGTCACGCGCTTCGGCGTGCTGTCGATTAGTGAATTCTTGATAGACGGGTGACAGCATGGTTGGCTGAACCTGATCGACGAAAGTGTTTGGGGGATTCGAAACGGCCGCGATTGGTGCGGCCACAGAAGTGCGGGGGGTCTTTTCTGGTACGGAATTTGCTCCATTTATACCAAATCTGCCGGGTCCAGCCGGGAGACACGGTCACCAGAGAAGACCGAACTGCGGACGGAGAACGAAATGAGTAAGGTCGGTACGAGCGACTCCAAGAACACCCTGTACTGCTCGTTCTGCGGAAAGAGCCAGCACGAGGTCCGCAAGCTGATCGCCGGCCCCACGGTATTCATCTGTGATGAATGCGTGGAACTGTGCATGGACATCATCCGCGAAGAGAACAAATCTTCGCTGGTGAAGTCGCGCGACGGCATCCCGACCCCGAAGGAGATCTGCAAGGTCCTCGACGATTATGTGATCGGCCAGGGCCATGCGAAGAAGGTGCTCTCGGTCGCGGTGCACAACCACTACAAGCGGCTGAATCACCAGACCAAGCACAACGACGTCGAGCTCGCGAAGTCGAACATCCTGCTGATCGGTCCGACCGGCTCGGGCAAGACGCTGCTGGCGCAGACGCTGGCGCGGATTCTCGACGTGCCGTTCACGATGGCGGATGCGACGACTCTGACCGAAGCCGGCTATGTCGGCGAGGATGTCGAGAACATCATTCTGAAGCTGCTGCAGGCTGCCGACTACAACGTCGAGCGGGCGCAGCGCGGTATCGTCTATATCGACGAAATCGACAAGATTTCGCGCAAGTCGGACAATCCCTCGATCACCCGCGATGTGTCGGGCGAGGGCGTCCAGCAGGCGCTGCTGAAGATCATGGAAGGCACGGTGGCTTCGGTCCCGCCGCAGGGCGGCCGCAAGCATCCGCAGCAGGAGTTCCTGCAGGTCGACACCACCAACATTCTGTTCATCTGCGGTGGTGCGTTCGCGGGCCTTGAAAAGATCATCTCGGCGCGCGGCCGTTCGACCTCGATCGGCTTCGCGGCGCAGGTGCTCGCGCCTGAAGATCGCCGCACCGGCGAAATCTTCCGTCACGTCGAGCCGGAAGACTTGCTGAAGTACGGCCTGATTCCGGAATTCGTCGGCCGTCTGCCCGTCGTGGCAACGCTCGAGGATCTCGATGAGGCCTCGCTGAAGAAGATCCTGACGGACCCGAAGAACGCGCTGGTCAAGCAGTATCAGCGGCTGTTCGAAATGGAGAACATCGAACTCACCTTCGCCGACGAGGCGCTTGGTGCGGTGGCGCGCAAGGCGATCGAGCGCAAGACCGGCGCCCGCGGCCTGCGGTCGATTCTGGAGAGCATTCTGCTCGAGACGATGTTCGATCTGCCGGGTCTCGAAGGCGTCGAGGAAGTTGTGATCTCGCGCGAAGTCGTCGATGGAACAGCGCGTCCGCTCTACATTTATGCCGACCGTTCAGACCGGGCGGCGGAGAGCAGCGCCAGCGCGTAATGGTAACCGACCGCACGGCGTCGTCCGGGCGAATGGGTTTTCAAGACCGGGCTGCCGAGACCTCTCGGCAGCCCGATTTCGTCTGCGCTTCCACGCGCACACGCACGCGTACACGCCGGATTAATCAGCGCCTTTTCCATGACTTGACACCCCCCGGGTGGATAGCCACCTAATGTTCTCGGCGATGACAAGCGTTACCAGGATTCGCCTTCAAACCCGGACGAGTGGGGCCTGAGCCGGCCGAAACGCGCCGGTACACTCGGCACCTTGTGGTGGCTGCGCCGGGGGGCGGGCCGCGTGCAAGGGGGCATAACGAAAGGAACGGGCCATGACCGCCACGAAACCAAGGCCAACCATCGTTTTCGGCGAAAGCCACTCTTATCCAGTTCTTCCGCTGCGCGACATCGTCGTCTTTCCGCACATGATCGTGCCGCTGTTCGTCGGCCGCGAGAAGTCTATCCGCGCGCTCGAAGAGGTGATGAAGAACGATGCGCTGATCATGCTCGCGACGCAGAAGAATGCGTCCGATGATGATCCGGCACCGGGCTCGATCTACGAGATCGGCACCCTCGCCAGCGTGCTGCGGTTGCTCAAGCTGCCCGACGGCACCGTGAAGGTGCTGGTCGAAGGCCTGGCGCGCGCCAAGGTCGAGAACTACACCGATCGCGCCGAGTACTATGAAGCGCAGGCCCAGTCGATCGCCGACACCGACGCGACCAGCGTCGAGGCCGAAGCGCTGTCGCGGTCGGTGGTGTCCGACTTCGAGAGCTATGTGAAGCTCAACAAGAAGATCTCCGCTGAGGTCGTCGGCGTGGTGCAGTCGATCACCGACTTCGCCAAGCTCGGTGACACCGTGGCTTCGCATCTCGCCGTCAAGATCGCCGATCGCCAGGGCATCCTGGAGACGTTGTCCGTCACCGCGCGCCTCGAGAAGGTGCTCGGCCTGATGGAGAGCGAAATCTCGGTGCTGCAGGTCGAGAAGCGGATCCGCTCGCGCGTCAAGCGCCAGATGGAGAAGACCCAGCGCGAGTACTATCTCAACGAACAGATGAAGGCGATCCAGAAGGAACTCGGTGACGACGAGGGCCGGGACGAACTCGCCGATCTCGAAGAGAAGATCGCCAAGACCAAGCTGTCGAAGGAAGCTCGCGAGAAGGCCCAGCACGAGCTGAAGAAGCTGCGCCAGATGTCGCCGATGTCCGCAGAAGCGACCGTCGTGCGCAACTATCTCGACTGGCTGCTGTCGATCCCGTGGAACAAGAAGTCCAAGGTGAAGAAGGATCTCGAGGCGGCGCAGGCCACGCTCGATAGCGATCACTACGGGCTGGAAAAGGTCAAGGAGCGGATCGTCGAGTATCTTGCGGTGCAGTCGCGCGCCAACAAGCTGTCGGGCCCGATCCTGTGCCTCGTCGGCCCGCCCGGCGTCGGCAAGACCTCGCTCGGCAAGTCGATCGCGAAAGCGACCGGGCGCGAGTTCGTGCGCGTGTCGCTCGGCGGCGTGCGTGACGAGGCCGAGATCCGCGGTCACCGCCGCACCTATATCGGCTCGATGCCCGGCAAGATCATCCAGTCGATGCGCAAGGCCAAGACCTCGAACCCGCTGTTCCTGCTGGACGAGATCGACAAGATGGGCGCCGATTTCCGCGGCGACCCGTCCTCGGCCCTGCTCGAAGTGCTGGACCCCGAGCAGAACTCGACCTTCAACGACCACTATCTCGAGGTCGACTACGATCTGTCCAACGTGATGTTCATCACCACGGCGAACACCCTGAACATTCCGGGGCCGCTGATGGACCGCATGGAAATCATCCGGATCGCGGGCTACACTGAGAACGAAAAGGTCGAGATCGCGCGCAAGCATCTGATCCCGCTGGCGCTGACCAAGCATGGTCTGGATTCCAAGGAGTGGTCGATCGACGACGACGCGCTGCTCCTGATGATCCGCCGCTACACCCGCGAAGCGGGCGTGCGTAACCTCGAGCGCGAACTGTCCACGCTCGCCCGCAAGGCGGTCAAGGACCTGATGCTCTCGAAGAAGAAGTCGGTGAAGGTCACCGAGAAGTCGATCGAGGAGTATCTCGGCGTGCCGAAGTTCCGGTTCGGCGAGATCGAGCTGGAAGATCAGGTCGGCGTGGTGACCGGCCTCGCGTGGACCGACGTCGGCGGCGAGCTGCTGACGATCGAAAGCGTGATGATGCCGGGCAAGGGCCGCATGACGGTCACCGGCAATCTGCGCGACGTGATGAAGGAATCGATCTCGGCCGCGGCGTCCTACGTCCGCTCGCGCGCGATCACCTTCGGGATCGAGCCGCCGTTCTTCGAGCGGCGCGACATCCACGTCCACGTGCCGGAGGGGGCGACCCCGAAGGACGGCCCATCGGCCGGCGTGGCGATGGCGACCACCATCGTCTCGGTACTGACCGGGATCCCGATCCGGCGCGATATCGCCATGACCGGCGAGATCACGCTGCGCGGCAGGGTTCTGCCGATCGGCGGATTGAAGGAGAAGTTGTTGGCGGCGGCCCGAGGCGGCATCAAGACGGTGCTGATCCCCGAGGACAACGCCAAGGACCTCACCGAGATCTCGGACGCGATCAAGGGTGGTCTCCACATCATCCCGGTCGCGCGGATGGACGAGGTGATCGCCAACGCGCTGGTTCGCGCGCCGGTGCCGATCGTGTGGGAAGAGGAGACCCCCTCCAAACTCCCCGGCAAGCCGGAGAGCCAGGAGGGCGACGAAGCCGCCGGCGGTCTCACCGCCCACTGAGCGGCGCGAGCCTCATAACGACATCAGCGGCGCTCCTCAGGGGGCGCCGCTTTGGTTTCCGGAGAGGAGAGACGGACAGGAGGGGCGTGGTGGGCGGCGAGAGATTCGAACTCCCGACCCTCTCGGTGTAAACGAGATGCTCTAACCAGCTGAGCTAGCCGCCCGCAGGGCCTATCTAGCCCGCCGGTCGTGGTCTGTGCAAGGCGACCGGGTCGTCCTGCGGCCTGTTGGCGTCGCGGTCGGCGCGGTGATATGCAGGCCTCGCCTGATTGGGAGAACAGCATGAGAGTCTTGTGTGCCGTCGCGATGATCGCTTTGCTGGCCGGGCCCGCTTACGCGCAAACCGCGCCGATCCAGAAATACGGCGATCCCGACAAGGAAAAAACGCAGGGCGAGATCGAGGCCGAGAAGCGCGCGGAAAAGGCCTATCAAAGGTCGCTCGGCAATGTCCCGAACGCCTCCGGACCTGTCGATCCTTGGGGCAATGTTCGCGGTGGCGACGCGCAAAAGACGGCTGCAAAGCCCGCACCGGAAAAGCGCAGCAAACCCGCCAATCCGCCGAACTGAGGCTCGCGCTTTTTCGGTTCTGATCGAATCAGAACCGAAGCTCGAACTTGATGTTCTGCCGCGTTCTCTTGACGCGAACCGGTATCCACTTCGCTCGAAAACGTTAGAGCATGATCCCGAAAAGGGGATACCGGTTTTCGGAAAAGATCATGCTCGAACAAGAACCTAGAGCGGGATGACGATTCGAAGATAAGTCATCCTGCTCTAGAACGCGGCTTACGCCTGCTCCTCGAAGATCATCGCCAGATGCACGATGGTGCGAACGGCGGCCTCCATGTCCTGGCGGCTGACCCATTCGAGCCTTGAATGGAAGGCGTGTTCGCCGGCGAAGATGTTGGGGCAGGGCAGCCCCATGAACGACAGCCGCGAGCCGTCGGTGCCGCCGCGAATCGCGGTGGTGACCGGCGTCAGGCCGGCGCGTCGAATCGCCTCGCGGGCGTTCTCGACCAGCTCGGGATGGCGGTCGAGCACCTGCTTCATGTTGCGATACTGCTGCTTGATCTCGATCGTCGCGGTCGAGCGCGGATAATCGCGCATCACTTCGTCGACGATTCGCTGCAGCAGCGCTTCCTTCTGCTGCAGTCCGGCCTCGGTGAAGTCGCGGACGATGAAACTCAGCGTGGTCTGCTCCAGCGCGCCGGTGATGCCGACCGGATGCAGGAAGCCCTCGCGGCCCTCGGTGGTTTCCGGCGAGCAGGCGTCCCTGGGAAGCCGTTCCACGATCGCCGCAGCGATCTTGATGGCGTGCTCCATCTTGCCCTTGGCGAAGCCCGGATGGGCGCTCACGCCGGTGATGGTGACGACCGCCGAATCGGCGGAGAAGGTTTCGTCCTCGATATTGCCCGCGGTCTCGCCGTCCATGGTGTAGGCGAAATCGGCGCCGAGTTTGGCGAGGTCGACCTTGTCGACGCCGCGGCCGATCTCCTCGTCGGGCGTGAACAGGACTTTGAGCGTGCCATGCCTGATCTGCGGATTGGCGATCAGGAATGCCGCGGCGTCCATGATCTCCGCGATTCCGGCCTTGTTGTCCGCCCCGAGCAAGGTGACGCCATCGGTCGTGACGATGTCATGGCCGATCTGCTGCGCCAGCGCCGGATGCTCGGTCGCGCGGATGACCTGCGTCGGGTCCGCCGGCAGGACGATGTCGCCACCCTGATAGTTCTTCACGATCTGAGGCTTGACGCCTTCGCCTGAACAATCGGGTGAGGTGTCCATATGCGCGCAGAAGCAGATCACCGGGACGTTTTTGTCAGTGGTCGCCGGGATCGTGGCGTAGACGTAGCCGTGCTCGTCGAGATGGGCGTCCGAAAGCCCGAGATCGCGCAGCTCCTGCACCAGCAAGGCGCCGAGGGTCTTCTGCTTCGCGGTCGAGGGGCAGGTCGAAGAGGCGGGATCGGACTGGGTGTCGATCGCGACATAGCGCAGAAAGCGCTCAATGACGCTGTGGCTGAAATCGATTTGGCTGGAGCGGATCGGTGAAGAGTTCACTGCAGGACCGCCAGACCTCACAAAGACCGAAATACCGGGATCGTTACAAATCGCCATCCCGGGCAGCCGCGAGGCGGCCTCCCGGGATCGCGTGGATCGTCCGAAGGGGAAACTTCAGATGGCTTCCTTGAGTTCCTTCGCGGCGCGGAACGCGACCTTCTTGCTGGCCTTGATCTGGATGGTCTCGCCGGTGGCGGGGTTGCGGCCGGTGCGGGCAGCGCGCTTGCGGACCTGCAGGATGCCGAGGCCGACGATGCGGATGCGCTCGCCCTTCTTGAGGTGCTTGGTGATGCGGGCGACGAGGTCGCCGAGGATGGCTTCGGTCTGCTTCTTCGACAGCTCGTGCTCTTCGGCGAGCGCCGCGGCGAGATGCTTCAGGGTGACGGTTGTGGGTGTCGCGGCTTTCGCAACTGCTTTCTTCGCCATATTTAGCCCTCCGGGTTTTGTAGCGGCTTAGGAAACTAAGACGTAGCAGGCCTTAGATGATTCGGGTGGGGACTGCATACGCTGTTTTGCCCGTAAACAGCCCATTATTCGCATCGCGTGCCTGAAAACCGCCGGGATCAAAGGACAACCGCGATCCCGTGTGGGCGGAAACGCAACCTCTCGCGCAACCCGCTTGACTCGGGAGGAACGCCCCGTTAGATCGACCGCCTGCGCGGGACGCAAACCACGCGGGAGTAGCTCAGTTGGTTAGAGCGCCGGCCTGTCACGCCGGAGGTCGCGGGTTCGAGCCCCGTCTCTCGCGCCATTCAGCCTTGTCATTCAGGCGTTTGGCGAAAACTCGCAAATCCCCGAAATCAATCTGTTGATGCATGGTGCCGCTTCGCGCGTTTGCAGGCAGCCTGGTGCTGTTTGAACGTGACCGCCCGCGTCGACTCCGGCCGTGCGCGGGTGGTTCTGCGCCCTGGCCGGTACGGCAGCGTCGACGAGGTCAGATTCGGTTCAGCACGTTGTGGAGAAGTCGCGGCAGCCGCGACGCTTCGTCGCTCTTCGAAATTGTCCGAGGGTGGATGAATCAAAAAGGCCGCTCGAAGGCGGCCGATCTCGACATTCTGTGAAAGGCGTTGCGGGCAGGCGACCCGCCGAAATTATCTCACGATCGAGCTTTCGGAACTCGTGACGGTGATCTGCTTTGTTGCCTTCACGACATGAGCGGTCTGGCTGTAGTCGGCGCTCACCCGGGCGCTGATACCGAACGCGGCGACACCGATGCCGGCAACCAGAGCCACCACGACAATCTTCAGATGGGTCGCCCGATCCGCTGAATGAATTGAGTGATTCATCTGACGCCTCCGCGCGGGGTCTCGTTGCCTTCTTCAATGCACACAGACTTACCCGGCGTGTGTTTCAGGATAGTTTCGCGGGTTCCGAAAATGGTTTCGTTTGACCCAGCTATGGTTTCCGGAAGGTATACGGGGCAATTTCGGGGAGCTGGCGTCGAAGCTTTGAACGTGCGTTTGAAACCGTGTTGCGATCAGCCACGCGGTGTCCACATGGCGAGGTACCTAGGTGTCAACACAGCTTGTCTTGCGCCCCCTGTTGCACTGCGCTAAGCGGTAGAACAATTCAAATGCAAACGAGTCTTCGGCGGTGCAACAACCGCGGGATAGGGAACGGTGATGAGCGGCATTCTGCCGAACTATCTGCCAATCGTTGTGTTCATTCTTGTTGCGGCTGGACTGAGCTTCGTGCTCCTGGTGGCGCCCTTTGCCGTCGCCTATCAACAGCCCGACCCTGAAAAACTCTCAGCCTATGAATGCGGGTTCAACGCTTTCGGCGACGCCCGCATGAAATTCGACGTCAGGTTCTACCTGGTCGCCATCCTCTTCATCATCTTCGACCTCGAGGTCGCGTTCCTGTTCCCTTGGGCGGTTGCTTTCGGCAAGCTAGGCGCCACCGGCTTCTGGTCGATGATGGTGTTCCTCGGCGTGTTGACTGTCGGCTTTGCATACGAGTGGAAGAAGGGCGCGCTGGAATGGGATTGAGTTCATCCTCCATGCAACAGCAAGCGTCGGCACTGCGCCCCGAAGGCGCGCAGCCGCTGATCGCGCGCGCGCCGAGCGGCATCATCGATCCGAACACCGGAAAGCCTGTTGGCGCAGATGATCCGTTCTTCCTGGGCGTCAATCGCGAGTTGTCCGACAAGGGCTTCTTCGTTGCAGCGACCGACGATCTGATCACCTGGGCGCGCACCGGCTCGCTGATGTGGATGACATTCGGTCTTGCCTGCTGTGCGGTCGAGATGATGCAGTTGTCGATGCCGCGATACGACGCCGAACGTTTCGGCTTTGCGCCGCGCGCCTCGCCGCGCCAGTCCGACGTCATGATCGTGGCCGGAACGCTGACCAACAAGATGGCCCCGGCGCTGCGCAAGGTCTACGACCAGATGCCGGAGCCGCGTTACGTGATCTCGATGGGATCATGCGCCAACGGCGGCGGCTATTATCACTACTCCTATTCCGTGGTGCGCGGCTGCGATCGCATCGTCCCGATCGACATCTATGTTCCGGGCTGCCCGCCGACCGCAGAAGCTCTGCTGTACGGCGTGATGCTGCTGCAGAAGAAGATCCGTCGGACTGGCACTATCGAACGCTGAAGAAAGCTGCTTCATGGACGACAACGGGCTCGACACCCTGGGTCAGACGATCGTCGGCGCCTTGCCGGGTGCTGCGATCGGTCACGTGGTCACGTATAGCGAACTGACCGTGACGATCGACGCCACGAAGGTGGTGGATGTGGTGCGGTTCCTGCGCGACGATCCGCGCTGCCGCTTCATCAATATCGTCGACGTCACCGCGGTCGACTATCCGGGCCGCGTGCCGCGCTTCGATCTGGTGTATCACTTCCTGTCGCCGACGCTGAATGCGCGAATCCGGCTGCGCGCCGAAGTCGGCGAAACCACTTTGGTGCCGTCGATCATCAGCGTGTTTCCGGGCACCGACTGGTTCGAACGCGAGGTCTACGACCTCTATGGCATCATCATCACCGGCCACCCCGATATGCGCCGGTTGCTCACCGATTACGGCTTCGACGGCCACCCGCTGCGCAAGGATTTTCCGCTCACCGGCTTCGTCGAAGTCCGCTACGACGACGACCAGAAGCGGGTGGTCTACGAGCCGGTGCGGCTCAACCAGGAATTCCGCAAATTCGATTTCCAGTCGCCGTGGGAAGGAGCGGACTATCCGATCCTGCCGGGCGACGAGAAGGCCGGGGTGAAGCCGTGATCGCATTCGCCACCCGTCATTCGCCGTTGTTGGTCTGCAAGCGGAGCGTGTCCCATGGCTGAAGCTCCCATGGCTCAAGCTCCCACGGCTCAAGCTCCCACGGCTGAAGCCGCTGCCGAGGCCCCGGGCCTGCGCAACTTCACGATCAATTTCGGACCGCAGCACCCGGCGGCGCATGGCGTGTTGCGATTGGTGCTGGAACTCGATGGCGAAGTGGTCGAGCGGGTCGATCCGCATATCGGCCTTCTGCATCGCGGCACCGAGAAGCTGATCGAGCACAAGACCTATCTGCAGGCGATCCCGTATTTCGACCGGCTCGACTACGTCGCGCCGATGAATCAGGAGCACGCGTTCTGCCTCGCGGTGGAGAAGCTGCTCGGCATCGCCGTGCCGCGCCGCGCGCAGCTGATCCGCGTGCTGTATTGCGAGATCGGCCGCATCCTGTCGCATCTGCTCAACGTCACCACTCAGGCGATGGACGTCGGCGCGCTGACCCCGCCGCTGTGGGGGTTCGAGGAACGCGAAAAGCTGATGATGTTCTACGAGCGCGCCTCCGGCAGCCGGATGCACGCGGCGTATTTCCGCGTCGGCGGCGTGCATCAGGATCTGCCGCCGCAGCTCGTCGCGGATATCGACAGCTGGTGCGACAGCTTCATTCAGGTGGTCGACGATCTCGAGACGCTGCTCACCGACAACCGCATTTTCAAGCAGCGCAACGTCGACATCGGCGTGGTGACGCTGGAGCAGGCGTGGGAATGGGGCTTCTCCGGGGTGATGGTGCGCGGCTCCGGCGCCGCCTGGGATCTGCGCAAGTCGCAGCCCTACGAGTGCTACGCCGAGATGGATTTCGACATTCCGATCGGCAAGAACGGCGACTGCTACGACCGCTATTGCCTGCGCGTCGAGGAGATGCGGCAGTCGATTCGGATCATGAAGCAGTGCATCGCCAAGCTGCGCGCGCCGGACGGGCAGGGCCGGGTGGCGATCGACGACAACAAGATCTTCCCGCCGCGCCGTGGCGAGATGAAGCGCTCGATGGAATCGCTGATCCATCACTTCAAGCTGTACACCGAGGGCTTCCGCGTGCCGGAAGGCGAGGTCTATGTCGCGGTCGAGGCGCCGAAGGGCGAGTTCGGCGTGTATCTGGTCTCGGACGGCAGCAACAAGCCGTACAAGTGCAAGATCCGCGCGCCGGGCTTCGCGCATCTGCAGGCGATGGACTTCATCTGCCGCGGCCATCTGCTCGCCGACGTTTCGGCGATTCTGGGTTCGCTCGACATCGTGTTCGGAGAGGTCGATCGGTGATCGCGCCAAAGCCCATTCAGTTCGACCGCGCCACCGGCGCTCTCGAGGGCGCGAACGCTCTCGAGCGCCTGGCTGCGTGCGCGCTGGTGATGGGCGCGCGGGTGTCGTCGGGGTTCTCGTATCGCGGCTACAACGCCGCGGCGAACTTGATGCGCAAGGCGTTGCCGCAACGCGACATCGCCATCAAGCTCAACCCTGACGCCACCTTCGTGTTTCCTTACGGCGACGGCTACTGGAGCAAGCTGCTCGAGCTCTCGTATCGTTACGAGATCGAACTCGATCTGCTGTTCGAAGGCTCCGCCGATGTCGACTACACGCTGATCGATTGCGGCGCTAACTACGGCTACTGGTCGGTGCTGGTGTCGAGCAAGCCGTTCGGCGCGCATCGAGCGATTGCGATCGAACCGTCGCGCGCCAACTTCGCCCGGCTCGCACACAACGCGCATGTCAACAGCGACCGTTTCGAAGTGATGAAATGCGCGATCGGTGCGCAGCGCGGCACCGCGACGCTGTCGGGCACCAAGCACGAAGCGCTCAGCATCGTCGGCAGCGCCCGCGCGGCCGGTGAGGACGTTCCGGTGATCCGCCTCGACGACCTGCTCGACGAAGGCCGGATCGCGCACGGCGGCAAGTATCTGGTCAAGCTCGACGTCGAAGGCGTCGAGATCGACGCGATCCGCGGCGGCGAGCGGCTGCTGCAGGGCGACACCGCAATCATTTGCGAGGAGCACGGCAGCGACCGCGATCATACCGTGTCGCGCTTCATCCTCGAACACACCCCGATGAAGCTCGTGGTCTACGATCCCGGCAGCAACCAGTTCGAGACCGTCGTCGACCTCGCGATCCTCGACCGCATCAAGGTCGCGTCGAATGTCGGCTACAACGTCGTCGGAACTGCGAGCGCGTTCTGGCAGACCCGTATTGAAAACCTGAATGCGAGCGCGGCCAAGCGCTCGATGAGAAACTGATCATGTCCGTTCGTCGTCTGGCTCCCAAGGAGCTGCAGCCCGAAAGCTTCGCCTTCTCCGAGGAAAACCTCGCATGGGCCAAGCGTGAGATCACGAAATACCCGCCCGGCCGGCAGTTCTCGGCGGTGATCGCCATTATGTGGCGGGCCCAGGAGCAATGCGGCGGCTGGTTGCCGGAAGCGGCGATCCGCGTCATCGGCGACATGCTCGGGATGCCGCACATTCGCGCCCTCGAGGTCGCGACCTTCTACACGATGTTCCAGCTCAACCCGGTCGGCAAGAAGGCGCATGTGCAGGTCTGCGGCACGACGCCGTGCCGGCTGCGCGGCGCCGGCGAGCTGATCGAGGTCTGTAAGAGCCGTATCCACCATGACCCGTTGCATCTGTCCGCCGACGGCGATTTCAGTTGGGAAGAGGTCGAGTGCGCCGGCGCCTGCGTCAACGCGCCGATGGTGCAGATCTGGAAAGATACCTACGAGGACCTGACGCCGGAGAGCCTGAACAAGGTGCTCGACGGGTTCGTCTCCGGCAACAAGCCGAAGCCCGGCCCGCAGAACGGTCGCCAGTATGCAGCGCCGATCAGCGGTCCGACGACGCTGAAGACCGGCGGGATCAATGTCGCGACCGACACCCATGACGGGCCGGCGCTGACCGATCAGGAACCCAAGAAGGCGAGCGAATCCGCCAATACGCAGGAGCGTCCCGCGCCGAAGGCGCCGGTTGCCGACGCGACTGAAAAGAACCCGCCATGACCGAGCCGAGCAGGGCGGCCTCGCGCCGCGCGGAGAGGGCCGAAACGATGCGCCAGCCGATCTATATTGCGATGCACGCGGTCATCGCCGCGAGCTTCATTTTTCTACTGCAGCGCTACGCGCTGAGTGCGACACTCGAATCGAGCCTGCTTTGGGCGCTTACCTTCGGTGTCTGCGCCGCCGGCCTGGCTTACATGCAATCCAATCGCTGACAGGGAACGCCGCAAGCCATGCTGGACGACAAGGACCGCATCTTCCGGAACCTGTACGGGCTCGACGACTGGGGCCTCAAAGGCGCGCGCCGTCGCGGCCAATGGGAAGGCACCAAGGCGATCATCGACAAGGGCCGCGACTGGATCATCAGCGAGATGAAGGCGTCGGGCCTGCGCGGCCGCGGCGGCGCCGGCTTCCCGACCGGCCTGAAATGGTCCTTCATGCCGAAGGACAATGCCGACGGCCGGCCGAGCTATCTCGTCGTCAACGCCGACGAGTCGGAGCCCGGAACCTGCAAAGACCGCGAGATCATGCGGCACGATCCGCACACGCTGGTCGAGGGTTGCCTCGTCGCCGGCTGCGCGATGGGCGCCCATGTCGGTTACATCTACGTCCGTGGTGAGTTCATCCGCGAGCGTGAGCATCTGCAGGCGGCGATCGATCAGGCCTACGAGGCCAAGCTGATCGGCAAGGACAACGTCCACGGCTTTCCGTTCGACCTCTATGTCGCGCACGGCGCCGGCGCCTATATCTGCGGCGAAGAGACCGCGCTGCTGGAGAGCCTCGAAGGCAAGAAGGGCCAGCCGCGGCTGAAGCCGCCGTTCCCGGCCAATGTCGGCCTGTATGGCTGCCCGACCACCGTCAACAACGTCGAGTCGATCGCGGTGGCGCCGGACATCCTGCGCCGCGGCGCATCCTGGTTCGCCGGCATCGGCCGGGCGAACAATGTCGGCACCAAGCTGTACGGCATCTCCGGCCACGTCAACACGCCCTGCGTCGTCGAAGAGGCGATGAGCATCCCGTTCCGCGAACTGATCGAAAAGCACGGCGGCGGCATCCGCGGCGGCTGGGACAATCTGCTGGCGATCATTCCCGGCGGCGCGTCGTGTCCGCTGATCCCGGCAGCCGATTGCCAAGAGCTGATCATGGATTTCGACGGCACCCGCGCGGTGAAGTCGAGCTTCGGCACCGCCGGCGTCATCGTGATGGACAAGTCCACCGACATCGTCGCCGCGATCGCCCGCATCAGCTACTTCTTCAAACACGAGAGCTGCGGCCAGTGCACGCCGTGCCGCGAGGGCACCGGCTGGATGTGGCGCGTGCTCGACCGGATGGTGCACGGCCGCGCCCACAAGCGCGAGATCGACATGCTGCTGGAGGTCACCAAGCAGGTCGAAGGCCACACCATCTGCGCGCTCGGCGACGCCGCGGCCTGGCCGATTCAGGGCCTGATCCGCGCCTTCCGCCCGGAGATCGAGCGCCGCATCGACGATTTCTCGCGCAAGGCCACGCTCGACGATCAGGGCGTGCTCGATCCGGCGCATATGGTGGCGGCGGAGTAACAGCCATGATCAAGATCATCGTCGACGGCAAGGAAGTCGAGGTTCCGCCGGAATACACGCTGCTGCAGGCCTGCGAACAGGCCGGCGCGGAGATTCCGCGGTTCTGCTATCACGAGCGGCTGTCGATCGCCGGCAATTGCCGGATGTGTCTGGTCGAGCTGAAGGGCACGCCGAAGCCGGTGGCGAGCTGCGCATGGGGCGTGCGCGATTGTCGGCCCGGCCCGAACGGCGAACTGCCTGAGATCAACACCAAATCGCCGATGGTGAAGAAGGCCCGCGAGGGCGTGATGGAGTTCCTGCTGATCAACCATCCGCTCGACTGCCCGATCTGCGATCAGGGCGGCGAGTGCGACCTGCAGGATCAGGCGATGGGCTACGGCGTCGACTCCAGCCGCTTCGCCGAGAACAAGCGCGCGGTCGAGGACAAGTACCTCGGCGTGCTGGTCAAGACCTCGATGAACCGCTGCATCCAGTGCACCCGCTGCGTGCGCTTCGCCGCCGAAGTCTGCGGCGTGCCGGAAATGGGCGCGACCGGTCGCGGCGAGGACATGGAGATAACCACCTATCTCGAAAGCGCTCTGACCTCGGAGCTGCAGGGCAATCTGGTCGACATCTGCCCGGTGGGCGCGCTGACCTCGAAGCCTTACGCGTTCGCGGCGCGTCCCTGGGAGCTCGGCAAGACGCAGTCGATCGACGTCATGGACGGCTTGGGCTCGGCGATCCGGGTCGACACCCGTGGCCGCGAGGTGATGCGGATCCTGCCGCGCATCAACGAGGCGATCAATGAGGAGTGGATTTCCGACAAGACCCGCCATGTCATCGACGGACTGCGCACCCAGCGCCTCGACCAGCCCTATGTCCGCGAGGGCGGCAAGCTGCGTCCGGCGAGCTGGCCGGAAGCGTTCGGCGCCATCAAGGCGAAACTCGCCGGCGTCGGCGGCAAGAAGATCGGCGCGATCGCCGGCGATCTCGCCGCGGTCGAGGAGATGTTCGCGCTGAAGCAGTTGCTCGAAAAGCTCGGCTCTTCGAACCTCGCAGCCCCGAGCGTCGCGGCGTTCGATCCGAAGGCGGGACGGGCGTCCTACATCTTCAATCCCACCATCGCCGGCATCGAGCAGGCCGACGCGCTGCTGATCATCGGCTCCAACCCGCGCAAGGAAGCGGCGATTCTCAACGCCCGCATCCGCAAGCGCTGGCGCAGCGGCGGGATGCCGATCGGCGTGATCGGCGAGCGGGCGGATTTGACCTATCCGACCGACTATCTCGGCGCCGGCGCCGAGACGCTGGCCGACATCGCGTCGGGCAAACATCCGTTCGCCGAGACGCTGAAGAAGGCCAAGCACCCGATCGTGCTGATCGGCGCCGCGGCGATGCCACGCCGCGATGGCGCAGCGCTGCTGTCGGCGGCCGCCAAGCTCGCCGTCGATGTCGGCGCGCTGGCCGACGGCTGGAACGGTTTCGCCGTTCTGCATCCGGCGGCATCGAGCGTCGGTGCGCTGGACATCGGCTTTGCGCCCGGCGCAGGCGGCATGGACGCCACGCAGATGACGACGCAGGGCGCGATCGACGTGCTGTTCTCGCTCGGCTCCGACGAAGTGAAGCTGCCGGACGGCGCGTTCGTGGTCTATATCGGCACCCATGGCGACCGCGGGGCGCATCGCGCCGACGTCATTCTGCCGGGCGCGGCCTATACCGAGAAGTCGGGCATCTACGTCAACACCGAGGGCCGTGTGCAGATCGCCAATCGCGCGTCGTTCCCGCCGGGCGAGGCGCGCGAAGACTGGTCGATCATCCGCGCGCTGTCGGAAGCGCTCGGCCACAAGCTGCCCTACGACTCTCTGGCTGCGCTGCGAAAGGCGATCTTTGCCGCCGTGCCGCATTTGATGCGGGTCGACCAGATCGAGGCCGGCGACGCCGGCGCCGTGCGCACGCTCGCCGCCGTCGGCGGCAGCGTCGACAAGGCGCCGTTCAAGCCGGCGATTTCCGATTTCTACATGACCAACCCGATCGCGCGGGCCTCGGCCGTGATGGCGGAATGCTCCCGCCTTGCGTCGGGGCAGTTGCTGACGGCGGCGGAGTAGGCGAGACAAATGGCTGAATTCTTCGCGACCAACCTGTGGCCGCTGATCATCGTGATCGGGCAGAGCGTGCTGCTGCTCGTGCTGTTGCTGATCTCGATCGCCTATATCCTGCTTGCCGACCGCAAGATCTGGGCGGCGGTGCAGTTGCGGCGCGGACCGAACGTGGTCGGGCCGTGGGGCCTGCTGCAATCCTTCGCCGATCTTCTGAAGTTTGTCGTGAAGGAGCCGACGGTTCCGTCAGGCGCCAACAAGGGCGTGTTCCTGCTCGCGCCGCTGGTGACCTGCGTTCTGGCGTTAGCGGCCTGGGCCGTCATCCCGGTCAATGCCGGCTGGGTGATCGCGGACATCAATGTCGGCGTGCTGTACATCCTCGCGGTGTCGTCGCTGTCGGTCTACGGCATCATCATGGCCGGCTGGTCGTCGAACTCGAAATATCCGTTCCTGGCCGCGCTGCGCTCGGCGGCGCAGATGGTGTCCTACGAGGTCTCGATCGGCTTCGTGGTGATCTGCGTGCTGCTGTGCGTAGGTTCGCTCAATCTCACCGCGATCGTCGAGGCGCAGAATTCGCAATGGGGCATGCTCGGCTGGTACTGGCTTCCGCTGTTTCCGATGTTCGTGGTGTTCTACGTTTCGGCGCTGGCGGAAACCAACCGCCCGCCGTTCGACCTCGTCGAAGCCGAATCCGAGCTGGTCGCCGGCTTCATGGTCGAGTACTCGTCGACGCCGTATCTGCTGTTCATGCTCGGCGAATACGTCGCGATCGTCACGATGTGCGCGATGGGGACGATCCTGTTCCTCGGCGGCTGGCTGCCGCCGGTGCCTTACGCCCCGTTCACCTGGGTGCCGGGGATCGTGTGGTTCGCGCTCAAAGTCCTGTTCATGTTCTTCCTGTTTGCGATGGCCAAGGCGATCGTACCGCGCTACCGCTACGACCAACTGATGCGGCTCGGCTGGAAGGTGTTCCTGCCGCTGTCGCTGGCGATGGTGGTGATCGTCGCAGCTGTCCTGCAATTCGCGGGGCTCGCGCCGAAATGAGGCCCTCATGAATATCAACGCAACCGCCCGTTCGCTGCTGCTGACGGAATTCGTATCGGCGTTCTTCCTCGCCATGCGCTATTTCTTCAGGCCGAAGCCGACGATCAATTATCCTTTCGAGAAGAACCCGATCTCGCCCCGCTTCCGCGGCGAGCACGCGCTGCGCCGCTATCCGAACGGCGAGGAGCGCTGCATCGCCTGCAAACTGTGCGAGGCGATCTGTCCGGCGCAGGCGATCACCATCGAGGCCGGTCCACGGCGCAACGACGGCACCCGCCGCACCGTGCGCTACGACATCGACATGGTGAAATGCATCTATTGCGGGCTGTGCCAGGAAGCCTGTCCGGTCGACGCGATCGTCGAGGGGCCGAACTTCGAGTTCGCCACCGAAACACGCGAGGAACTCTACTACGACAAGGCGAGGCTGCTGGCGAATGGCGACCGCTGGGAGCGCGAGATCGCGAAGTCCATCGAACTCGACGCGCCGTACCGGTGAGCTGACGCCATGTCCATGCCTGTTCTGTTCTTTTATCTCTACGCCGGGGCCGCAATCGCCGCCGCCGTGATGGTCGTCGTTGCGCGCAATCCGGTGCATTCGGCGCTGTTCCTGATCCTGGTCTTCGTCAACGCCGCCGGCATGTTCGTGCTGATGGGCGCCGAATTCCTGGCGATGATCCTGATCGTGGTCTATGTCGGCGCAGTCGCCGTCCTGTTCCTGTTCGTGATCATGATGCTGGACGTCGATTTCAGCCGGCTGCGCGAGGGCTTCCTCGAATATCTGCCGTTCGGCCTCCTGATCGGAGCGATCTTCCTCGCCGAACTGCTGTTGCTGGCCGGCGGCTGGGTGATCACCCCGACCATCACCAAGACGATCACGGCGCCGATCCCGACCAATGTCAGCAACACCGAGGCGCTCGGCCTGGTGCTGTACACCCGCTACATCCACTACTTCCAGATCTCGGGTGTGATCCTGCTGGTGGCGATGATCGGCGCGATCGTGCTGACGCTGCGCCACAAGAAGTCGGTGAAGCGGCAGAACATCAACGAGCAGAACGCCAGGACCAAAGAGGCCGCGATGGCGATCCGGCAGGTCAAGCCGGGGCAGGGGCTGTCCGAAAGCGACTCCGCGGAGTGGGTGCGATGAACGAGATCGGTCTGGGACACTTCCTGTCGGTCGCCGCGGTGCTGTTCACGCTCGGCACGCTCGGCATCTTCCTCAATCGCAAGAACGTCATCATCATCCTGATGTCGATCGAGCTGATGCTGCTCGCCGTCAACATCAACCTGGTGGCGTTCTCGATCTATCTCAACGACATCGTCGGCCAGGTCTTTGCGCTGTTGGTGCTGACCGTCGCCGCGGCCGAGGCCGCGATCGGCCTCGCGGTGTTGGTGGTGTTCTTCCGCAACCGCGGTTCGATCGCGGTTGAGGATATCAACTTGATGAAGGGCTAGGGCATGATCGGCAATCACCCGTCGCGGGCTCGCGGCGCGATCCGGCTCCGAGCGAAGGCGCGAGCATGATCGAGGCTATCGTTTTCCTGCCGCTGATCGGCGCACTGATCGCGGCCGTCATCGCCCTTGCCGGCGCCCATGCCCGACACCCGAGCGGCGACACCGTCGAGCACACCGATCATGGCCACGGCCATGGCGCCGACGCGCACGGTCTCGATGCTCACGCACACGGCGATACAGCGCATGAAGCCGGACCTGACGATCGCGGCCATCATCATGGCCCGGTCGAGCCGATCGCGATGGGATCGCGCACCGCCGAGGTGATCACCACCGCGCTGCTGCTGGTCTCGGCCGCGCTGTCCTGGGTGACGCTGGTCGATGTCGGCTTCATGCATCACGACGCCCGTGTCGCGCTGTTCCCGTGGATCAACTCCGGCGACCTTCAGGTCGCATGGTCGTTGCGGGTCGACACCCTGACCGCGGTAATGCTGGTGGTGGTGACGACGGTGTCGTCGCTGGTTCACCTGTATTCGATCGGCTACATGCACGAGGATCCGCATCGGCCGCGGTTCTTCGGTTATCTGTCGCTGTTCACCTTCGCGATGCTGATGCTGGTGACCGCCGACAATCTGGTGCAGATGTTCTTCGGCTGGGAAGGCGTCGGTCTGGCGAGCTATCTTCTGATCGGATTCTGGTATCAGCGGCCGTCTGCGAACGCCGCAGCAATCAAGGCCTTCGTCGTCAACCGCGTCGGCGATTTCGGATTTTACCTCGGCATCTTCTCGGTCTTCATGCTGGTCGGCTCGACCGATTTCGAGACCATTTTCGCAGCCGCTCCCGGTCTGACCGGTAAGACCATCAACTTCTTCGGCTGGCACGCCGATGCGCTGACCCTGATCTGCCTGCTGCTGTTCATGGGCGCGATGGGCAAGTCGGCTCAGTTCCTGCTGCACACCTGGCTGCCGGACGCGATGGAAGGCCCGACCCCGGTGTCGGCGCTGATCCACGCCGCGACCATGGTCACCGCCGGCGTGTTCATGGTGGCCCGGCTGTCGCCGCTGTTCGAGCTTGCGCCGAATGCCCAGGCCTTCGTGATGCTGATCGGCGGCACCACCGCGCTGTTCGCGGCGACCGTCGGTCTGGTGCAGAACGACATCAAGCGGATCGTGGCGTATTCGACCTGCTCGCAGCTCGGCTACATGTTCGTGGCGATGGGCGCCGGCGCCTATTCGGTCGGCATGTTCCATCTGTTCACGCACGCCTTCTTCAAGGCGCTGCTGTTCTTGGGCGCGGGCTCGGTGATTCATGCGATGCATCACGAGCAGGACATCCGCCACATGGGCGGCCTGAAGAACCGCATCCCGTTCACCTACATCGTGATGGTGATCGGCACGCTGGCGCTGACCGGCTTCCCGCTGACCGCCGGCTATTTCTCCAAGGACGCGATCATCGAGGCGGCCTACGTCTCGAAAAATCCGATGGCGTTCTACGGCTTCGTCATGACGGTCGTGGCGGCCCTGCTGACCTCGTTCTATTCGTGGCGGCTGATCTTCAAGACCTTCCACGGCGAGCCGCACGACCAGAAGCACTATGAAGCCGCGCACGAAAGCCCGCTGACGATGACGATCCCGCTGTTCGTCCTCGCGGTCGGCGCGCTGGCGGCCGGCTATCCGTTCAAGGAGCTGTTCGCCGGTCACGGCATCGAGGAGTTCTTCCGCACCTCGCTGAAGATGCATCCGGGCATCATCGAGGAGATGCACCACATCCCGGCCTCGATTGCCTTGCTGCCGACGGTGATGATGGTGGTGGGCTTCCTGGTTTCGTGGCTGTTCTACATCCGCCGACCGTATCTGCCGGTCGAACTCGCGACCCAGCACCCGCTGCTGTACAAATTCCTGCTCAACAAGTGGTACTTCGACGAGCTTTACGAGGTGATCTTCGTGCGGCCGGCGAAGTGGATCGGCCGCCAGCTCTGGAAGAAGGGCGACGGCATGTTGATCGACGGCATCGGCCCGGACGGCGTCTCCGCCCGCGTGCTCGACGTCACCCGCGGCGTCGTCAAGCTGCAGACCGGCTATCTCTACCACTACGCGTTCGCGATGCTGATCGGCGTCGCCGGTCTGATCACCTGGTTCATGCTCGGCGGGGGAGGCCGGTAATGTCGGCTTCAATCATGACCTGGCCGGTCCTCTCGGTCGTCACCTTCCTTCCGGTGGTCGGTGCGGCGCTGGTTTATCTCAGCCGCGGCGACGACGAGGCGGCGCGCCGCAATGCGCGCTGGATCGCGCTGTGGACCACGCTCATCACCTTCGCGGTGTCGCTGATCCTGTTGTGGCGCTACGACGCCGCCAATCCGGGCTTCCAGTTCGTCGAGAAAGCGCCCTGGCTCGCCAGCGGCATCGGCTATCACATGGGCGTCGACGGCATTTCGTTGCCGTTCGTGATCCTCACCACCGCGCTGATGCCGTTCTGCATCATCGCGAGCTGGAAGTCGGTCACGATGCGCGTGCGCGAATACATGATGGCGTTTCTGGTGCTGGAAACGCTGATGATCGGCACCTTCTCGGCGCTGGATCTGGTGCTGTTCTATCTGTTCTTCGAAGGCGGCCTGATCCCGATGTTCCTGATCATCGGCGTCTGGGGCGGTCCGCGCCGGGTCTATGCCAGCTTCAAGTTCTTTCTCTACACGCTGCTCGGCTCGGTGCTGATGCTGCTGGCGATCATGGCGCTGTACTGGACCGCCGGCACCACCGACATTCCGACGCTGATGAACACCGCCGTTCCGCGCAATCTGCAGACCTGGGCGTGGCTCGCCTTCTTCGCCTCGTTCGCGGTCAAGATGCCGATGTGGCCGGTGCACACCTGGCTCCCGGATGCGCATGTCGAGGCGCCGACCGCGGGCTCCGTGGTGCTGGCCGCGATCCTGCTGAAGATGGGCGGCTACGGCTTCCTGCGGTTCTCGCTGCCGATGTTCCCGGAAGCGTCGCTGTATTTCGCGCCGCTGGTCTATGCGCTGTCGGTGATCGCGATCGTCTACACCTCGCTGGTCGCGCTGATGCAGGAGGATATCAAGAAGCTGATCGCGTACTCCTCGGTCGCGCATATGGGCTTCGTCACGATGGGCATTTTCGCCGGCAACACTCAGGGCGTCGCCGGCAGCGTGTTCCAGATGATCTCGCACGGCATCGTGTCCGGCGCGCTGTTCCTTTGCGTCGGCGTCGTCTACGACCGGATGCACACCCGCGAGATCGCGGCCTATGGCGGCCTCGTCAACCGGATGCCGATTTACGCCTTCGTGTTCCTGGTGTTTACCATGGCGAATGTCGGCCTGCCGGGCACCTCGGGCTTCGTCGGCGAATTCCTGACGCTGCTGGGGACCTTCCGGGTCAACATTCCGACCGCGACCATCGCCACGCTCGGCGTGATCCTGTCGGCAGCGTACGCGCTGTGGCTCTATCGCAAGGTGGTGTTCGGCACGCTGACCAAGCCGGCGCTGGGCACTATCAAGGACCTGACCTGGCGCGAGGGGATCACGCTGGCCCCGCTGGTCGTGCTGACCATTCTGTTCGGCTTCTACCCGAAGCCGGTTCTGGATATGTCGGCCGCCTCGGTCCAACAGCTCGTCAACAATTACGCCGCCGCCGTGACTGCCGTAAAGGCAGCCGCGCTTCCGTAACCGGCAAGGACTGCACGCTATGAACTTCGAAACCGCCGGTTATTCGTTGCAACCGATCATGCCGGAACTCGTGCTGGTGATCGGCGCGATGCTTCTCCTGATGCTCGGCGCCTATCGTGGCGAGCGCACCACCGGCCTCATTACGACGCTTGCGGTCTTGCTGCTGGTCGCGACCGGCGCGCTCGAACTGATGCTGCCGGCCGGCAAGCTGGTCACCTTCGGCGGCAGCTTCATCGTCGACGACTTCGCCCGCTTTCTGAAGGTGCTGGCGCTGATCGGTTCAGCGGTCACGCTGATCCTGTCGGCCGAAATCCTGTCGAATCCGTCGCGGCGGATTTTCGAATACGCGATCCTGGTGCTGTTGTCGTCGGCGGGCATGATGCTGCTGATCTCGGCCGGCGACCTGATCATGCTGTATCTCGGTCTCGAACTGATGAGCCTCGCGCTCTACGTCGTTGCGGCGAGCAACCGTGAGGATGCCAAGTCGAACGAGGCCGGCATGAAGTACTTCGTGCTCGGCGCGCTGTCGTCGGGCATGCTGCTGTACGGCGCCTCGCTGATCTACGGCTTCACCGGCACGGTGCAGTTCGCTGGCATAGCCGCCGCCGCCAAGGACGGCAGCGTCGGCCTGGTGTTCGGTCTGGTGTTCCTGCTCGCCGGCCTGTGCTTCAAGGTCTCGGCGGTGCCGTTCCATATGTGGACGCCGGACGTCTATGAAGGCGCGCCGACCCCGGTCACCGCGTTCTTCGCCTCGGCGCCCAAGGTCGCGGGCCTTGCGGTGTTCACCCGCGTGACGCTGACGGCGTTTCCCGGGATCGTGCCGCAGTGGCAGCAGATCGTGGTGTTCGTCGCGATCGCCTCGATGGCGCTGGGCTCGTTCGCGGCGATCGGGCAGAAGAACATCAAGCGCCTGATGGCGTATTCGGCGATCGGCCATATCGGATTCGCGCTGGTCGGCCTGTCGGCCGGAACGGTCGAAGGCGCGCAGGGCGTCATCATCTACATCTCGATCTATGTCGCGATGACGCTGGGGGCGTTCGCGGTGATCCTGGCGATGCGCCGCAACGGCCTGCATGTGGAGAACATCAGCGACTTCGCCGGTCTGTCGCGCACCAAGCCGGCGCTGGCGTTCTTCTTCGCGATGCTGCTGTTCTCGATGGCCGGCATCCCGCCGCTCGCCGGCTTCTTCGCCAAATTCTACGTGTTTATGGCGGCGATCAAGGCCGGGCTGTTTGCGCTGGCGGTGATCGGCGTCGTAACCAGCGTGGTCGGCGCCTATTACTATCTCGCGATCATCAAGGTGATGTATTTCGACGAGCCGGCGCCGGGCGTTGATCCGATGCGGCTGGAGCTGCGCGGCGTGCTGGTGATCGCCGGCCTGTTCAACATGCTGTTCTTCATCTATCCGGCGCCGCTGGTGAACGCCGCGACGGCGGCAGCCAAGTCGCTGTTCTAGATGGCTCTGCAACTCGGGCCGAGAGCAAAGGCGGCGGGATATCGTCTCGCCGCCTTCGATGCGATCGGCTCGACCAATTCGGAGGCTCTGGCGCAGGCGCGCGCCGGCGAGCGCGGACCGATGTGGTTCGTCACCACCGAGCAGACGGCAGGCCGCGGCCGACGGCAGCGCGCGTGGATCGCGCCGCGGGGTAATCTCGCCGCCACCGTTCTCGAAGTGTTGGCTGTGCCGCCCGGCGTTGCCGCCACGCTCGGCTTTGCTGCGGGGCTGGCGCTGGAGACGGCGCTGCAGCAGGTCAGCTTCGAAGCGCGGGCGCGGGCAGGCGGGGCGGATTTCGGCTTCCGCCTGAAATGGCCGAACGACGTGCTGGCGGGCGGCAAGAAGCTGACCGGCATCCTGCTTGAAGCCGAAAGCGTCGGCGCCGACCGTCTCGCCGTCGTGGTCGGCATCGGCACCAACGTGGTGGCGGCTCCGGACGATACGCCTTACCCCGCTGCGTCGCTGCACGGCCTCGGCATTCACGTCAGCGCCGAAGACCTGTTCGCGGCCTTGTCGGATGCCTGGGCAGAGACGCGCGCGGTGTGGAACGAGGGGCGTGGATTCGGCGAGATCCGTCGGCAGTGGCTCGCGCGCGCCGCTGGACTCGGCGGGCCGGTGTCGGTCCAATCAGGATCAACGACCATCGACGGCATTTTTGATACGATTGACGAAACAGGCTGCCTGATCGTGCGCACCTCCGACGGCAGACGTGTGCCGGTTTCGGCCGGCGACGTGTATTTCAGAACGGCTGCATCAGCAGGAGCGAATTGATGGCGCGGCCGGACGAACTTACTTTTGCGCCCTTGGGCGGTGTCGGCGAAATTGGGATGAATCTGTCGATCTACGGGCTCGGCAACCGCCATCAGCGGAGCTGGCTCGCGGTCGATCTCGGCGTGTCGTTCGGCGACGAGGAACACCTGCCCGGCATCGATTTGATCATGCCGGATGTCCGGTTTCTCGAGAAAGAGAAGAAGAATCTGGTCGGGCTGGTGCTGACCCACGCCCACGAAGACCATTTCGGCGCCATCATCGACCTGTGGCCGAAGCTGCGCTGCCCGATCTATGCGACAAAGTTCAGCGCGGCGCTGTTCGCCGCCAAGCTCGCGGCCGAGCGCACCACGCTGAAGATCCCGATCACCGAGGTGCCGTCCGGCGGTCGCATCGATCTCGGGCCGTTCAACATCGAGTTCATCCCGGTCGCGCATTCGATTCCCGAATCGCACGCGCTGGCGATCCGCACCTCGGCCGGCCTCGTGCTGCACACCGGCGACTGGAAGATCGACCCGACGCCGGTGGTCGGCCCGCCCACCGACGAAAAGCGGCTGCGCGAACTCGGCGACGAGGGCGTGCTGGCGCTGATCGGCGATTCCACCAATGCGGTGCGCGACGGACGTTCGCCGTCGGAGACCGAGGTGGGCGCGTCGCTCACCGGCCTGATCAAGGCCGCCAAGGGCCGCGTCGCGGTGACGACCTTCGCCTCGAATGTCGGTCGCATTCATGCCGTCGCCCAAGCCGCTAAGGCGGCTGGGCGGGAAGTGGTGCTGGTCGGTCGCGCGATGGACCGCGTCTCGAACGTCGCGCGCGAATGCGGCTATCTCGACGGCATTCAGGGTTTCCGCGGGCCCGAATATTATGGCCATTTCCCGCCGGACAAGGTGCTGGCGCTGTGCACCGGCAGCCAGGGCGAGCCGCGCGCGGCGCTGGCGCGGATCGCGCGCGACGATCATCCCGAGATCACCCTGAACAAGGGCGACTGCGTGATCTTCTCGTCGCGCACCATTCCGGGCAACGAGAAGGCGGTCGGCAGCATCATCAACGGGCTGGTCAACCAGGGCATCGAGGTGATCACCGACCGCGATCATCTGGTGCACGTCTCCGGCCATCCGCGCCGCGAAGAACTGCGCGAGATGATCTCCTGGGTGCGGCCGCAACTGCTGATTCCGGTGCACGGCGAGGCGCTGCATCTCAACGAGCACGCCAAGCTGGCGCGGCAGATGGGTGTGCCCAAGGTGATGGTCTGCCGCAACGGCGATCTGGTCCGGCTCGGGCCGGGTGACCCTGCGATCATTGAACAATTGCCGTCGGGCCGGCTCTACAAGGACGGCACCATCCTCGAAGAGGAAAAGTCGCGCGCGGTGGTCGAACGTCGCAAGATGGCGTTCGCCGGCTGCGCCTTCGTGACGCTGGCATTGACCCAGGCCGGCGAGCTGGTCGACGATCCAGAAGTCGAACTGATCGGCATTCCGGAAAACAATAGCGCCGGCGAGCCGCTCGACGACATTGTGTTCGACGCCGTCGTGTCGACGGTCGAAGGGTTGCCGAAGGCGCGCAGGCGCGATCCCGATGCGGTCGCGGAATCGGTGCGGCGCACGGTGCGCTCTGTGGTGCAGACGGAGTGGGGCAAGAAGCCGTTGTGCTTCGTGCACGTGCTGAAGGTTTAGCGAGCGTTTTCGAGCGAACCGGAGACCGGCTCGCATGAAGACAGCGCTTCAAGGTTAGGAGCTGGAGCTTCGGTTCTGTTTCGATCAGACCGAAGCTCCGAGGATCGAACAACAAGAAACAACAAAGGAGACGTAATCATGCTGGGCCGGCTCAATCATGTGGCCATCGCGGTGAAGGATGCGGAGCAGGCGGCGAAGATCTACGGCGCTGCTTTCAACGCGGAGATTTCCGCGGCCGTGCCGTTGCCGGATCACGGCGTCATCACCGTGTTCGTGACGCTGCCGAACACCAAGATCGAATTCATCCAGCCGCTCGGCGAGGCGTCGCCGATCGCGAAGTTTCTGGAGCGAAACGCCGACGGCGGGATCCATCACGTCTGCTACGAAGTGCCGGACATCATCGCGGCGCGTGACACGCTGATCAAGGAGGGCGCTCGCGTGCTCGGCGACGGCCAGCCGAAGATCGGCGCGCACGGCAAGCCGGTGCTGTTTCTGCATCCGAAGGATTTCTCGGGCGCGCTGGTCGAAATCGAGCAGTCGTAAATGGTCGCCCAGGTCGCGAGTCTGCTGGCGATCTACTTTGTACTGTGGTGGGTCGTGCTGTTCATGGCCCTGCCATTCGGCGTGCGCAATCGCGCCGAGACCGGCGAGACGGACGGCGATGTTGCCGGCGCTGATCCCGGCGCACCGGTGAAGACGCTGATGGCCCGCAAGGTGCTGTGGACCACGCTGATCTCGGCAACGATCTTCGCCGCCGCGCTGTACGCCTATCGCTCCGGCTGGCTCGGCGTCGAACGGCTGTCAAAGCTGATGGGATTTCCGCTGTAGAACCCGCGCGCCAAGTCGATTCGCAGCGCTCATCATCGACCGACGACAATGGGTTCGTCGCGCGAATCGTGTGTGTCGCGTGAGCTGTCCGATGTGCGCGATTCGCTGTTCTGAACACGCCGTCCAAACGACAGGCGCTGAAGCAAAACAACGATAAGCGAGGCTGGAAAAAGAAAAGCAGGGCGGGTGCCCTGCTGAAAACTGTGTCGACCCTAATATTTTCCCGAATGATTTGAAGTTATTGTTTTGTTTGCCGGGCGACGCTGCATTTTTGCGCGTCAGGGTTCCTCCCGAGACTTGGACCACCAGACTTTCGCCCTAGGGCTATGCCTGTTGCTATATTCGTAACCGAAGTTTTTTGACTTGTCACCATTTTCGGCAACGAATGTTCAAATTTAAGGCGCGCGGTGAAATGAACGAAAACTCCCCATTTGCGGTCGGTTGTCGATTGCAGCTGTTATTGCTGGCTTAGAGGCGAGGGGATCTGACCGCGATCGACAGCGGTAAACCTGCGTGTTATTTCGCCACGATGGAGGACAGGCCGTGATGCGCCGACGTCTCTGGCGAGTGATTCCGATCTTTGCAGTTGCCCTGCTGGTGCAGCTGCTGTCGCCGATCGGAGCGTTCCGTTTCGTCGCCTCCGCGATCGCCGATCCCTCATCCTCCGTTCACCTTTGTTCCGTGATGGCGTCCGCCGATAATGGCGAGACCAGCCCGACCGGTGTGCCGCATGACGGCGGGTGTTGCGCGGTTTGCGCCGTCGGCCTCGGCGGAGCGCCGATGCCTGCGGCTGCGCCGCGGGAGTTCGCGGTGGTCGAGCGCACGTACCAGCGGCTGGTCTGGTCGGTGTCCGAACAGGCGCCGCCTGTCGCGCGCGCCGGGCTCAACGCACGGGCCCGCGCACCTCCGTCGCGGGTCGCCGCCTAGATTCTTGATGGAGCATGATCTTTTCCGAAAACCGGCATCCACTTTTCGGGATCATGCTCGAGCGTATTTTCGCCAAGTGCATTCGCAGCGTTCGCGCTGCCATCTTCTGAAGAGTTCATCGGACCGGGGCGGGGACGGATGCGTCGTGCATCCGCGCTGTCGTCGGACCGTTTCATCCCCAGCAAGTCCCATCGAGGATTCGATCATGAACAGACTCATTCGTACATTCGCCTCCGTTGCCGCCGTCAGCCTGCTGTCCGTCGCCGCCGTACAGGCGGCCGAAATCAAGGCCGGCGATCTGGTGATCACCGAAGCCTGGAGCCGCGCGACGCCCGGTGGCGCCAAGGTCGCCGGCGGCTTCCTGACCATCGACAACAAGGGCGCTGCGGCCGACCGGCTGGTGTCGGCGACGGCCGACGTCGCCGGCAAGGTCGAGGTCCACGAGATGTCGATGGACAACGGCGTGATGAAGATGCGGCTGCTGGACAAGGGCCTTTCAATCGAGCCGGGCAAGACCGTCAAGCTCGCGCCGGGCGGCTATCACATCATGCTGATGGACCTGAAAGGCCCGCTCAAGGAAGGCGAGAAGGTGCCGGTGACGCTGCAATTCGAAAAGGCCGGAAAGGTGCCGGTCACGCTCGATGTCGCGGGCGTCGGCGCCAAGGCGCCGGGCGATGCCGGCGGCAGCATGACGAAGACGGACCACAAGGGGCATTCCGGCCACTGAGGCAACCGCAGTGATGAAACGGAATGGGCACGCGTCGCGACCGCTTGGGCGGTCGCGGCGTTGATGGGCGGACCTGCCCCTTGAGCCGGGGCTTGCCCGGTCACGACGCTGGCGTCGCACCTGATCGACGCCAGCCGCCGCTCCAGCGCCGCGACCGACATCGCACGCTGAATCAGTGGTTTTCGCAAAGTTGCGCGGCCTTGCCCTTGTGTTTTGGCGTCCGATCCGGTTTCACTGGCGCAAACCTGATTTCCCCTGATTCTTGAGCAAATCCCATGCGTTTGTCGCGATTCTTCCTGCCGATCCTGAAGGAAAACCCGAAGGAAGCCGAGATCGTCTCGCACCGGCTGATGCTGCGCGCCGGGATGCTGCGCCAGGAAGCCGCCGGCATCTATGCCTGGCTGCCGCTCGGTCACCGGGTGCTGAAGAAGATCGAGCAGATCGTGCGCGAAGAGCAGAACCGCGCCGGCGCGATCGAGCTGCTGATGCCGACGCTGCAGCTCGCCGATCTGTGGCGCGAGAGCGGTCGCTACGACGCCTATGGTCCGGAGATGCTGCGGATCGCCGATCGCCACAAGCGCGAGCTGCTGTACGGGCCGACCAACGAGGAAATGATCACCGAGATCTTCCGCGCCTACGTCAAGTCGTACAAGAGCCTGCCGCTCAACCTGTATCACATCCAGTGGAAGTTCCGCGACGAGCAGCGCCCGCGCTTCGGCGTGATGCGCGGCCGCGAATTCCTGATGAAGGACGCCTATTCGTTCGACGTCGACGAGGCCGCCGCGCGCAAGTCGTATAATCGGATGTTCGTCGCCTATTTGCGGACCTTTGCGCGGATGGGGCTGAAGGCGATTCCGATGCGCGCCGAGACCGGACCGATCGGCGGCGACCTCAGCCACGAATTCATCGTGCTGGCCGATACCGGCGAGTCCGGCGTGTATTGCGATCGCGACGTGCTGAACCTGCCGGTGCCGGGCGAGGACGTCGACTATGATGGCGATCTGACGCCGATCATCCAGCAGTGGACCTCGGTCTACGCCGCGACAGAAGACGTGCATGACGCGGCCCGCTACGAGAGCGAAGTGCCCGAGGCCAACCGGCTCAACACCCGTGGCATCGAGGTCGGCCAGATTTTCTATTTCGGCACCAAATATTCCGACTCGATGAAGGCCAATGTCGCCGGCCCCGACGGCGCCGATGCGCCGATCCACGGCGGCTCCTACGGCGTCGGCGTGTCGCGCCTGGTCGGCGCGATCATCGAAGCCTGCCATGACGAGAACGGCATCAAGTGGCCGGAAGAGGTCGCGCCGTTCCGGGTCGCGATCCTCAACCTGAAGCAGGGCGATGCCCAGACCGATGCCGCGTGTGAGCAGCTTTATCGTGAGCTCGCGGCGAAGGGCGTCGATGTGCTGTATGACGACACCGACCAGCGCGCCGGCGCGAAGTTCGCGACCGCGGATCTGATCGGCATTCCGTGGCAGGTGCTGGTCGGGCCGAAGGGCCTGGCAGACGGCAAGGTCGAGCTGAAGCGGCGCAGTGACGGCTCGCGCGAGACGATCGCGTTGGCGGAGGCGGTCGCACGGCTTGCGCCGTAGAATTTATCCACCGGGGGCTCGGCTAGAATTAGCCTGAATCGTGTGAAATTCGGAGCCTGGATCACAGCATGACCGAGCCTGTTCGAACTCCTCCTTTCGCGCCATTCGAATGGCTCCTGTCCGGGCGCTATTTGCGTGCGCGTCGCCGTGAGGGGTTCATCTCGGTGATCGCCGGCTTCTCGTTCCTCGGCATCATGCTCGGCGTCGCCACGCTGATCATCGTGATGGCGGTGATGAACGGCTTCCGCAAGGAATTGCTCGACAAGATTCTCGGCCTCAACGGCCACCTGTTGGTGCAGCCGCTGGAAAGCCCGCTGACCGACTGGAAGGACGTCGCCGATCGCATCAGCGGCGTGCAGGGCATCAAGCTCGCGGCGCCGGTGATCGACGGCCAGGCGCTGGCGTCGTCGCCGTTCAACGCCTCGGGTGTGCTCGTGCGCGGCATCCGCGCCGACGACCTCAACAATCTCTCCTCGATCGCCAACCACATCAAGCAGGGCACGCTCGAAGGCTTCGACGACGGGCAGGGCGTCGCGATCGGACGCCGGCTGGCCGATCAGCTTTCGCTGCACGCCGGCGACAGCGTCACCCTGGTCGCGCCGCGCGGCGCGGTGACGCCGATGGGCACCACGCCCCGGATCAAGCCGTACAAGATCACCGCGGTGTTCGAGATCGGCATGTCGGAATATGACTCGACCTTCGTGTTCATGCCGCTGAAGGAAGCGCAGGCCTATTTCAACCGTAACAACGACGTCACCGCGATCGAGGTCTACACCACCAATCCGGACCGGATCGACGCGTTCCGCAAGAGCGTGACCGAGGCTGCAGGGCGGCCGGTGTTTCTGGTCGACTGGCGGCAGCGCAACTCGACCTTCTTCAACGCGCTGCAGGTCGAACGTAACGTGATGTTCCTGATCCTGACATTGATTGTGCTGGTGGCGGCGCTGAACATCGTTTCCGGCCTGATCATGCTGGTGAAGGACAAGGGCAGCGACATTGCGATCCTGCGCACCATGGGCGCGACGCAGGGCTCGATCATGCGTATTTTCCTGATCACCGGCGCAGCGATCGGCGTGGTCGGCACGCTGTGCGGCTTCGCCGTCGGTCTCCTGATCTGCATGAACATCGAGTCGATCCGGCAGTTTCTGTCCTGGGTCACCAACACCGAACTTTTCTCGCCGGAGCTGTATTTCCTGTCCAAGCTGCCGGCCGAGGTCGATTTCGCCGAGACCAGCGCGGTGGTGATCATGGCGCTGACGCTGTCGTTCCTCGCGACGCTGTATCCGTCGTGGCGCGCGGCGCGGCTCGATCCCGTCGACGCGCTTCGGTACGAGTGAGGCGCGGATCATGGAGCAGGGCGCGGAAGACATCCCGGTTGTCTACCTTCACGACATCAAGCGGCAATACACGCAGGGCGAAGCCACGCTGACGATCCTCAACGGCGCCAAGCTGGCGCTGTGGGCGGGGCAATCGGTGGCGCTGGTCGCACCATCGGGCTCCGGCAAGTCGACGCTGCTGCACATCGCCGGCCTGCTCGAGCATCCGGATGAGGGGGAGGTCTATGTCAGCGGCGCCGCGACCACGGCGCTGACCGACGCCGAGCGCACCCAGATCAGGCGCACCGACATCGGCTTCGTCTACCAGTCGCACCGGCTGCTGCCGGAATTCACCGCGCTGGAAAACGTGATGATGCCGCAGATGATCCGCGGCCTGAAGCGCAGCGAGACGGTCAGCCGCGCCAAGGAGATCCTGGCCTATCTCGGCCTCGGCGACCGCATCACCCACCGGCCGTCGGAATTGTCGGGCGGCGAGCAACAGCGCGTCGCGATCGCGCGCGCGGTTGCCAATGCGCCCCGCGTTCTGTTCGCCGACGAGCCGACCGGCAATCTCGACCCGCACACCGCCGATCACGTTTTCAAGGCGCTGACGCAGTTGGTGAAGGCGACCCAGGTGGCGATGCTGATCGCTACCCACAATATGGAGCTGGCGGGCCGGATGGATCGCCGGGTATCGATCGAAGACGGCGTCATCATCGAACTGGAATAGTGCCGGTCGCATCCAGCGCCGCGCCGGATTCGCCTTCGCAGCCAGCGGGTTTGTCGGCTCAACGCTGCTGGTGATGTCGCCGGTGAGGGCGCGTCTTCTTGCGTGGCTCCGGGGCTTTGTACCACGGATTGACGATGCACTCGGCGGCGCGTCCCGAGGCCGACATCCGGCACTGCGGGATCGAGGTGTAGCTGCACTCGTCGTACCAGTCGCGGTAGTTGTGGTAGACCCGCAGGCAGACCGGATAGTCCCGCGCCTCGGCGATTCCGGTGAGCCCGAGCAAAGCGAGCATCCCGACCAGCAATGGTTTGCGCATCTTGAACTCCGTCTGATCTGCCGCCGCGCTCAACGCGCGCGATGCCGGCGCGTCGGCTCGGCGGGCGGCTGATACCATGGATTGGTGACGCATTGACCGGCGATGCCCTGTGCGCTCGGCCGGCATTGCTCGATCGAGGTGTAGCGGCACTGGTCGTAACGCACCGGGCCATAAATCCGCAGGCAGACCGGATAGTTGTCGTAAGGCTGAGCGGCGGCCGCGGCCGGCGCGGCGAGGACGGCCAGCAGGATCAAGGGCAGGGTGCGCATCGCATTCTCCCGTTCAACTGATGGTCGCCGTGGCCGATCACCGATCGATGGCGGTGGCACGGCGAGACTGAGCATGTCCGCGATGGCGGTGTGGCGGCTTCGATTTCACCCAGCAACTCGTGCTCCCGGTGCAGGTTCCCGTCAAGGCGCGGATTGGCGGCGCGCGATTCCGCGACCAACCGTTGATCGGGAAGCCATTGCCGGATGGCTGCGCGGTGTACACTGCGACCGAGATTCTGGCCTCAGGCGAGCATCGCCAAATCCTGCGGATCCGAAAGCGACACTCGAATGCCCCGACCGAAACTGCACAGCGACGACGACATTCTCGACACGGCCCAGCTTGTGCTGCTGCGACAGGGGCCATCCCACTTCACGCTGTCCGATGTCGCCAAGGCCGTCGGAATCTCCAGGGCCGCGCTGATCCAGCGCTTCACCGACAAGGCGACGCTGCAACGCAGGATCATGGAACGGATGACGCAGGAGGTTCGGGACTACTTCGATGCCGCGCCATCGCATACCGGGCTCGCGCCGCTTTGGACCATGCTCAAGGACCTGATCGGCGGAATGGGAAGCGGTGAGGATGCTGCCGGCCATCTGCTGTTGTATTGGGGGGACACCCAGGAACCGGCACTTCGGGCGCTGGCTCTCGAGCGAAACGAGTTGGTTCGCGGGGCGATTGAGCGACGTCTCCCATCGGAGCCGCACAACCCGGAACAGGCATCCGGGTTGGTCCAGGCTGTCATTCAGGGGGCCTGCATGCAGTGGCTGATCGCCCGAAACGGACCGCTTGACGCGTTCATGACGGAGCAGACCCGACAGGTTCTGAGCGTTCTCTACCCCGGTCATACGTTCGAATAGGACGCGTTTCATTCTGGCTTGTTTATAACCGTCGCGACGGTTATAAACATCCCGCTACCGCAGCGGGGTCCAGGATGGCAAGCGCACAACGACATTCGACGCCAGATCTGGTCCGCCAGCGCAACCCGGCCGGGGTGTCCGGGCTCTCGCTCGGTCTGACCTCGTCCGAGTTCGCCGGCTTGCATGAAGGTGCTGTCCCCGACGTCACTTACCGGGAGCTGTTCTTCCCTCATGCCGATCCTCCGCGCCGATTGCAGAATTGGGCCCGGTCTCGCGGGGTCCGGCTTCGCACCCTGACCAGGATCGGACGGGACCAGGGTGGCCGCTCTGAAAAGATGCTGTTCGGGCTTCACGACGGCTATGCCGTCGAGAGTGTTTTGATCCGGCGTTTCGATGGCCACACCGCCTGCATTTCATCGCAGGTCGGTTGCGCATTTGCCTGTCGCTTCTGCGCGTCGGGCCAAGCCGGATTGATGCGCAATCTCGAAGCGGGTGAGATCGTCGAGCAGGTCGTCCGCCTCGGGCCAAAGGTCAACCGCATTGTCTTCATGGGAATCGGCGAGCCGCTCAACAACTACCAACAGGTCCTCAAGGCCATCAGGATCCTGCGAGACCGGCAGGGGATGAACTTCCCCACGACCGGCATCACATTGTCGACGATCGGCATTCCGAAGGCGCTGAAGCAACTGCGCGAGGAGCATCTGGCGATCAATTTGACGATCTCGCTGCACGCGACAACGCAGGAGGTTCGCGACCGCCTGATTCCGGGAGCGCGGAAGCACCCTCTTGGTGAAGTGGTCGAACGCGCGTGCGCTTGGGCGAGGCGGCACAATCGGCCGGTGACGTTCGCCTATCTGGTCCTGCCGGGCATCAACGACAGTATCGCAGATGCAAGGCGCCTTGCGGCGATGCTGCGGGATTCTCCGGCCCGCGTGAATCTGATGAGATGGAATCCGGTCGACGGCGTCGGGTTGCAAAGAACGCCCGATCGAAGCCTCGCGCATTTCAGGACGACGCTCGAAAATGCGCTTGTTCCCGTCGTCGTGCGGGATACCCAGGGTCGCGACATCTCCGCGGCCTGCGGCCAGCTCTGGCTGCGCGATCTCAAGGGCCTTCCGGTCGGAAACCGACCTCGGCAAGGCCGGATGACGTGATCGCGGCTCGTATTTTTCCGCTGGGAACGCCGGATCGCGATTGAGGCAGCGCCAAACGTTGGAAGGTCGTGCGGCGTCGATTAACCACGGCGCATGGTTCGGGATGATTGTCAGCTTCGTCCAGATACCGCTGCTTGACGATCGAACATAAAGAGAACATTGTTCTGCTTATGTTCACGTGTCCAGGGAGCGGACGATGTTGAAGATCTTCATCCAGGAAGCTGCAGCGCTGACGTCGATTGCTTTGTTCATCGGGATGGTGGCGGTTTGGGCTCAGGTGCTGCCGCAGCTCTGAATGCAGCGGCGGGGAGCGCTGCGCCAACTACGGGGAGCGCTGCGCCGATAGCGGGGATAAGGTTGCCCGACTGACTTGCGCGGCCGCGTCGGTCGGACCACCATTTCGGTCGAGTCGGCTGCGCTCCGCGCGCCGGCCCTCCACCTTCACCGCTGATCGCCCCCACGATTTGCCGCCCGATCGAGAGCCGCCACGCCGATGAGCAATGCCGGATTCGTCCATTTGCACGTTCACTCGGCCTATTCGCTGCTGAAGGGCTCGATGAAGATCGCGCGGCTGGCGGAACTTGCCAAAGCCGACCACCAGCCGGCGCTGGCGTTGACCGACACCGATAACATGTTCGGCGCGCTGGAATTCTCCGATAAGCTCGCCGGCAGCGGCATCCAGCCGATCGTCGGCCTCGAGCTCGGGATCGATTTCGGCGACCAGGACCCGAACTCGCGCAACACCGCGGTGGCGGCGCCGTCGCGGATCGTATTGCTGGCGACGCGCGAGCGCGGCTATCGCAGCCTGATGCGGCTGAATTCGCGGGCGTTCCTCGAAACCCCGGTGAACCAGCCGCCGCACATCAAGTTCGACTGGCTCGACGGCGAGACCGAGGACGTGATCGCGCTGACCGGCGGGCCGGACGGGCCGATCTCGCTGGCGATGCTGACCGATCCGGCGCTGGGACGGCTGCGCTGCGAGCGGCTGGCGCAGGCGTTCGGCGACCGGCTCTATATCGAGCTGCAGCGCCACAACACCGATTTCGAGCGCCGCGCTGAAGCAGGGCTGATTGACGTCGCTTACGACATGGGGCTTCCGCTGGTCGCCACCAACGAGCCGCATTTTGCGACCTCCGATGATTTCGAGGCGCACGACGCGCTGCTGTGCATCGCCTCCGGCAAGCTGATCGCCGAGACCGATCGCGTCCAGCTCACGCCCGACCACCGCTTCAAGACCCGCGCCGAAATGGCGGTGCTGTTCGCTGATCTGCCGGAGGCGCTGGCCTCCACCGTCGAGATCGCGCAGCGCTGCGCCTATCGGCCGCTGACCCGCAAGCCGATCCTGCCGCTGTTCACCGTCGGCGCCAGCGTCAACGACGCCGAGGAGGCGGCGGCTGCGGAAGCCGCCGAACTGCGTCGCCAGGCCGAGCAGGGGCTCGCCGACCGGATGCGCATCCACGGCCTGTCGCAGGGCATGTCCGAGGAGGACTATCGCAAGCGGCTCGCCTTCGAGCTCGATGTCATCACCCGGATGAAATATGCCGGTTACTTCCTGATCGTGTCCGACTTCATCAAATGGGCCAAGGCGCACGGCATTCCGGTCGGCCCGGGCCGCGGCTCCGGCGCGGGCTCGCTGGTGGCGTATTCGCTGACCATCACCGATCTCGATCCGATCCGCTTCGGCCTGCTGTTCGAGCGCTTCCTCAATCCCGAACGCGTGTCGATGCCGGACTTCGACATCGACTTCTGCCAGGACCGCCGCGGCGAAGTGATCGAATATGTGCAGCAGCGCTACGGCCGCGATCAGGTCGCCCAGATCATCACTTTCGGTACGCTGCAGGCGCGCGGCGTGCTGCGCGACGTCGGCCGCGTGCTGCAGATGCCGTACGGGCAGGTCGACAAGCTGACCAAGCTGGTGCCGCAGAATCCAGCCGCGCCGGTGTCGCTGAAGCAGGCGATCGAAAGCGAGCCGAAGCTGCAGGCCTTTCGCGACGAAGACCCGGTGGTGGCGCGCGCCTTCGACATCGCGCAGAAGCTCGAGGGCCTGACCCGCCACGCCTCGACCCACGCCGCCGGCATCGTGATCGGCGATCGGCCGCTCAGCGATCTGGTGCCGATGTATCGCGATCCCAAATCCGATATGCCGGTGACCCAGTTCAACATGAAATGGGTCGAGCCGGCGGGTCTGGTGAAGTTCGACTTCCTCGGCCTCAAGACGCTCACCGTGCTCGATGTCGCGGTGAAGCTGCTCAAGCAGCGCAATATCCATATCGATCTGGCGACGCTCGGGATCGAGGACGCTCCGAGCTATCAGATGTTGGCGCGCGGCGATGTGGTCGGCGTGTTTCAGGTTGAAAGTCAGGGCATGCGCCGCGCGCTGGTCGACATGCGCCCCGACCGCTTCGAGGACATCATTGCGCTGGTCGCGCTGTATCGCCCGGGTCCGATGGCGAACATCCCGACCTATTGCGCGCGCAAGCACGGCGACGAGGAGCCGGAATATCTGCATCCGATGCTGGAGCCGATTCTCAAGGAGACGTTCGGCGTCATCATCTACCAGGAACAGGTGATGCAGATCGCGCAGGTGATGGCCGGCTATTCGCTCGGCGAAGCCGACCTGCTGCGCCGCGCGATGGGCAAGAAGATCCGCGCCGAGATGGAGAAGCAGCGCGCGATCTTCGTCGAGGGCGCCACCAGAAACGGCGTGCCCAAGGACGCCGCTGACACGATCTTCGATCTGCTGGCGAAGTTCGCCGACTACGGCTTCAACAAGAGTCACGCGGCCGCCTACGCGCTGGTGTCGTATCACACCGCCTATATGAAGGCGCATTATCCGGTCGAGTTCATCGCGGCGTCGATGACGCTCGATCTCAACAACACCGACAAGCTGTCGGAATTCCGCGCCGAGGCGCAGCGACTCGGTATCAAGGTCGAAGCGCCCTCGGTCAATCGGTCCGGCCCGACCTTCGAGGTCGGCGAGAATACGATCTACTACGCGCTCGCTGGCCTGAAGGGCGTCGGCCAGCACGCGGTTCAGATGATCGTCGAGGCGCGGGGCGACAAGCCGTTCAGCTCACTCGCGGACTTCGCCGCCCGGGTCAATCCGCGGGCGATCAACAAGCGGGTGATCGAAAGCCTCGCGGCCGCCGGCGCGTTCGACTGCCTCGATCCCAATCGCGCGCGGGTGTTCGCCGGCGCCGACGCGATCATCGCCGCCTGCCAGCGCAGCCACGAGGCGGCCACCAGCGGCCAGAACGACATGTTCGGCGGACTTGCGGATGCGCCATCGATCGTGCTGCCGCAGGTCGAGCCGTGGCTGCCGGCGGAGCGGCTGCGGCGCGAATACGACGCCATCGGTTTCTTCCTGTCCGGTCACCCGCTCGACGACTACGCCACCGCGCTGAAGCGGCTGCGGGTGCAATCCTGGTCGGATTTCTGCAAGGCGGTGAAGTCGGGCGCGACGGCGGGGAAGGTTGCGGCCACGGTGGTGTCGCGGATGGAGCGCCGCACCAAGACCGGCAACAAGATGGGGATCATGGGCCTGTCCGACCCGACCGGCCATTTCGAGGCGGTGCTGTTCTCCGAGGGGCTCGCGCAGTATCGGGAAGTGCTGGAGCCGGGCGCCGCGGTGCTGCTGCAGCTCGGCGCCGAGCTGCAGGGCGAGGACGTTCGCGCCCGCGTGCTGCACGCCGAGCCGCTCGACGCTGCTGCCGCCAAGACCCAGAAAGGGCTGCGGATTTTCCTGCGGGACACCAAGCCGCTGGATTCGATCTCGAAACGGCTGCAGCCGCCGGAGACCAAGGTCGCGGGAGGCAATATCGCCCTGGTGCTGCGGCTCGACCCGCAGACCGAGGTCGAATTCGAAATTCCCGGCCGGTTTCAGGTGTCGCCCCAGATCGCCGGGGCGATCAAGGCGGTGATCGGGGTCGAGCACGTCGAGACGCTCTGAGTCCGGTCGCTGCTGAAAGCTTGCCCGACCCGTCGGCGGGAGGGGCGGAATTCCTTGCTTTGCTGGGGAATCCGGCTATAACCCGCGCCATCTCACACGGAAGCATGGCTTAAACGCCGTCCGGTGGCACCGGGCCGGAAGGCAGGATTGTCCTGTCCCAACGCCCCTTGCTCACACGCTTCCGGAGGAACAACCGGAGAATAAACCTATGGCGATTCCTGAATTCACGATGCGTCAGTTGCTCGAAGCTGGCGTGCACTTTGGTCACCAGTCGCACCGCTGGAATCCGAAAATGGCTGAGTACATTTTCGGCGCCCGCAACAACATCCACATCATCGATCTCGCCCAGACCGTGCCGTTGATGCATCGCGCGCTGCAGGCGATCAGCGACACCGTCGCCAAGGGCGGCCGCGTCCTGTTCGTCGGCACCAAGCGGCAGGCGCAGGACGCCGTCGCCGACGCCGCCAAGCGTTCGGCGCAGTACTTCGTCAATTCGCGTTGGCTCGGCGGCACGCTGACCAACTGGAAGACGATCTCGGGCTCGATCAAGCGGCTGCGTCATCTCGATGACGTGCTGAACTCGGGCGACGCCAGCGCCTACACCAAGAAAGAGCGGCTGACGCTGCAGCGCGAGCGCGACAAGCTCGACCGCTCGCTCGGCGGCATCAAGGACATGGGCGGCCTGCCGGACCTGATCTTCGTGATCGACACCAACAAGGAAGACATCGCGATTCAGGAGGCCCAGCGCCTCGGCATCCCGGTCGCGGCGATCGTCGATACCAATTGCGATCCGAAGGGCATCACCTATCTGGTCCCGGGCAATGACGACGCCGGCCGCGCCATCGCGCTGTATTGCGATCTGATCGCGCGCGCGGTGATCGACGGCATTTCGCGCGCTCAGGGCGATTCCGGCATCGACATCGGCGCGGCTTCGCGTCCGCTGCGCGAGGATCTGCCGGCTGCGCAGGCGACCGGCTTCCAGGGCCTGTCGGGTCCGCGCGGTACCCCGGATGATCTCAAGAAGCTCACCGGCGTGTCCGGCGATATCGAGAAGAAGTTCAACGACCTCGGCATCTTCCACTACTGGCAGTTCGCCGAGCTCGACCATGACACCGTGCTTCAGATCGGCGAAGAAGTCGGTCTGCCGGGCCGCGCCGACGGCTGGGTCGCCCAGGCCAAGGGGCTGACCGCCGAGGCGGAGTAATGCGAGACGCTGCGGCCGGTCCGTCCGGCCGCAGCTTCGTCCATTGATCGACAGCATTTCCGGCAAGTCGAATTCCAAGGCGCCGGGGAAATGTTCCGGTCGTCGAAATCTGTGATGAATTCCTGATCGCGTGCCGCGGGCTCCAGCCGCGCGGTGCGCCCTGACAGGCAAAGGACTACGAGCATGGCAACGATTACTGCAGCGATGGTCAAGGAGCTGCGTGAGACCACTGGCGTCGGCATGATGGACTGCAAGCAGGCGCTGGCCGAGAACGACGGCAACATGGAAGCCGCGGTCGACTGGTTGCGCAAGAAGGGCCTGTCGAAGGCCGCCAAGAAGGCCGGCCGCGTCGCTGCCGAAGGCCTGATCGGCGCGCTGACCGACGGCACCAAGGGCGTCGTGATCGAGGTCAATTCCGAGACCGACTTCGTCGCGCGCAACGAGCAGTTCCAGGGCCTCGTCAAGATGATCGCCCAGGTCGCGCTCAAGGTCGGCGCCGACGTCGACAAGATCAACGCCGCGCCGGTCGGCTCCTCGACGGTCGCCGGTGCGATCTCGGATGCGATCGCCACCATCGGCGAGAACATGACGCTGCGCCGCGCCGCCGCGCTGGAAGTCACTCAGGGCGTCGTGGCGAGCTACATCCACAACGCGGTGATCGACGGCGCCGGCAAGATGGGCGTGATCGTCGCGCTCGAATCGACCGGAAAGGCCGACGAACTCGGCGTGCTCGGCCGTCAGCTCGCGATGCACATCGCCGCCACCAATCCGCAGGCGCTCGATCCGGCCGGGCTCGACCCGGAGGTCGTCCGCCGCGAGCGCGAGGTGATGGCCGACAAGTATCGTCAGCAGGGCAAGCCCGAGAACATGATCGAGAAGATCGTCGAGAACGGCCTGAAGACCTACTACAAGGAAGTCTGCCTGCTCGAGCAGGCCTACATCCACGACGAAAAGGGCAAGGCCGTCGGCCAGGCGGTGAAGGATGCCGAGGGCAAGGTCGGCGCGCCGATCAAGATCACCGGCTTCTTCCGCTACGCGCTCGGCGAAGGCATCGAGAAGCAGACGTCGGACTTCGCGGCGGAAGTCGCGGCGGCCAGCGGTCAGAAGTAATCGCTTTCGATATGACGTACTCCCGGCCGCTCGGGCCGGGAGCTTAAACCCACCGAGGGGCGCGACCGCATCATGGGTGAGCCGATCTATCGTCGTGTGGTCGTCAAGTTATCGGGCGAGTATTTCGCCGGTCCCCAAAGCTACGGCATCGATCAGTCCACCATCGATCGCGTCGCCGGCGATTTGATCGCGGCGCGCGGTCTCGGCGTCGAGATCGCTGTCGTGGTCGGCGGCGGCAATATCTTCCGCGGCGTCGAAGTCTCCGCGCGGGGCGTGTCGCGACCGACCGGCGACACCATGGGGATGCTGGCGACGGTGATGAACTGTCTTGCGCTCGGCGAGGCGCTGCAGCGCCACGGCCAGAAAGCGCGGACGCTGTCATCCTTCGTGATGCCGCAGGTCTGCGAGCTCTACACCCGCGCAGCCGCGCAGCAGACGCTGGGCGAGGGCGGCATTGCGCTGCTCGCCGGCGGCACCGGCAATCCGTTCTTCACCACCGACACTACCGCTGTCCTGCGCGCCGCCGAGATCGGCGCCGACGCGGTGCTGAAAGCGACCAATGTCGATGGGGTCTATAGCGCCGATCCGAAGCGCGATCCGAAGGCGACGCGTTTCGAGCGGCTGACACATTCGGAAGCGCTCGCCGGCGGCTACAAGGTCATGGATGCGACTGCTTTCGCGCTTGCCCGCGAAACCTCGCTGCCTATCATCGTGTTCTCCATCGCCGAGCCGGGTTCGATCGGGACCGTGCTGGGCGGCGCGGGCAGGGCCACTGTCGTGGCTGGCTGATACGCGGCCGCCATGGCGATGATGGATTGAAATTCTGGAAGGAGTGACTGGCATGCAGTCCGAAAAATTCGATATCAATGAAGTGAAGCGCCGGATGCACGGCGCGTCCCAGGCTTTGCAGCACGAACTCGGCGGTCTGCGCACCGGCCGCGCCTCGGCTTCGATGCTCGAGCCGGTTCAGGTCGATGCCTATGGCACCCACATGCCGCTCAATCAGGTCGCCACCGTCTCGGTGCCGGAGCCGCGATTGCTGTCGGTTCAAGTGTGGGACAAGTCGATGGTCAAGGCGGTCGAAAAAGCGATCGTCGATTCCAACCTCGGCCTCAGCCCCGCGACCGAAGGGCAGGTGCTGCGGCTGCGGATTCCCGAACTGAACCAGGACCGCCGCAAGGAGCTGGTGAAAGTCGCGCACAAATATGCCGAAGCCGCGCGCGTCGCGGTCCGTCACGTCCGCCGCGACGGGCTCGACATCATCAAGAAGCTCGAGAAGGCGCACGAAATTTCCGAGGACGATCAGAAGCGTCTCGACCATGAAGTGCAGAAGGCCACCGACGCCACAATTTCCGAGATTGATCAGTTGCTCGCAAACAAGGAAAAAGAAATCCTGACCGTCTAGCTTTCTGCTTCGGTGCTGATCCGGCCGGCGCAGGAAGCGAACATGCCACGGGGCTGGGCGGCGGTCGGATGTCCGGGACGTGCCTTTGCTGCGATCGCTGCCCCAGCGAGGCATTCGCTAATGCGCGAGAATCAGGCCTAGTGCGATGACGGCGGCATCGAGTCTTGTGATTGAGGCCGCTATAACTTATTGATCTGGAAGAATTTCTGGCGGCGAACGGGTACTTCTTCGCGGGATGACGCTTCGGGAATTGACCTATGTCGAAAGCTGCCGCCACCGCGACCGACCGATCGGATCCTCCCGTCATACCTGCGCATGTCGCCATCATCATGGACGGCAACGGCCGCTGGGCCGCAGCGCGCGGCCTGCCACGCGCCGAAGGTCACCGCCGCGGCGTCGAGGCGCTGCGCCGCGTCGTCCGGGCGGCGAATGAAATCGGCATCCAGTACCTCACCATCTTTTCGTTCAGTTCGGAGAACTGGGCTCGGCCAGCCACTGAGATCGGGGATCTGTTCGGGCTGCTGCGCCGGTTCATCCGGAACGATCTGGCATCGCTGCACCGCGATGGCGTGCGTGTTCGGGTGATCGGGGAGCGCGACCGTCTGGACCGGGACCTGTGCGCGATGCTCGACGAGGCCCAGGAACTGACCCAGAACAACACCAAGCTCAATCTGGTGGTCGCTTTCAATTACGGCTCGCGGCAGGAGATCGCCAACGCCGCGCAGCGGCTGGCGCGCGAGGTTGCCGAAGGCAAGCGTGATCCGGCGACCATCGATATCGAGACGCTCGGCCGCTACCTTGACGCCCCCGACATTCCCGATCCCGACCTGATCATCCGCACCAGCGGAGAGCAACGATTGTCGAATTTCCTGATGTGGCAGGCGGCGTACAGTGAACTGGTGTTCGTGCCGATCCACTGGCCGGACTTCGACAAGGCCGCGCTGGAAGGCGCGATCGCCGAATATGCCCGGCGCGAGCGCCGTTTCGGCGGCTTGGCCGCAAAAACAGGATCGTGACACGCGTGAGCCAGGACAAGGCGGCGCCAGCGCCGGTAGCCGAGCAGGGCTCCCGGAATTTCTTGCTGCGAGTCGCCGCAGCACTCGTTCTGGCGCCGACGGCGATCGCGATCGCTTATGTCGGCGGCTGGGCCTGGGCCGCGCTCGGCACCGCCGTCGCGATCGGTCTGTTCCTGGAATGGCTGTCGATTGTCGGCGCGGCGCGGGACTTCCGCGTGCTGGTGATCGGCTGCCTGACGCTGCTGGTTTGCGGAATCGGGCTGATGTTCGACAAGACCGGGCCGGCAATGCTGGCGGCCGCGCTCGGCGTCGGCGGGCTTGCGGTGCTCGGCGATCAGCCGCGGCGCTGGACCACCTCCGGGCTCGGCTACGCAGCGACGGCGCTGATCGCCTCCATTCTGATCAGGCTCGACCCTGAGTACGGATTTACCGCGCTTGTGCTGGTTCTGCTGATTGTCTGGGGCTCCGATATCGGCGGCTATTTTGCCGGCCGCAGTATCGGCGGCCCGAAACTCTGGCCCCGTGTGAGCCCGAAAAAGACCTGGGCCGGCGCGATCGGCGGGCTGGTCCTGAGCCTGCTGGTGGGGCTCGGATTCGCGCTGGCCGGATTTGGAAAAGTGCTTCCGCTGCTGATGCTTGCGGCAGTTCTTTCAACGGTTTCGCAACTTGGCGACCTGTTCGAATCGGCGGTGAAACGCCGGTTCGGCGTGAAGGATTCCAGCCACATCATCCCCGGCCATGGCGGCTTGCTCGACCGGCTCGACGGTTATGTCGCGGCCGTTGCGCTTGCCGTCCTGATCGGGCTGACGCGTGGATCGCTGGATGGTATTGGTCGCGGTCTTATGGTGTGGTGATCCGATGAGTGCAGTCCCTTTGAAGAATGACGGCGCCGCCCATGCTGGCGTGCGCACCATCAGCGTTCTCGGCGCCACCGGCTCGATCGGCGACAGCACGATGGACCTGCTGCGCGCTGCGCCCGAGAAGTATCGGGTCGAGTCGCTGACCGGCAACGCGAATGTCGCCGGCCTTGCAAAGCTGGCGAAGGAGTTCAGCGCCAAATTCGTCGCGGTGGCCGATCCGGCCCGGCTCGGCGAATTGCGCGCCGCGCTGGCCGGCACCGAGATCGCCTGCGGGGCTGGCGAGAGCGCGGTCATCGAGGCAGCTTCGCGGCCGGCCGATTGGGTGATGGCGGCGATCAGCGGCGCGGCCGGTCTCAAACCTGCCTTGGCAGCGGTCGACCGTGGCGCCACCGTCGCGCTGGCCAACAAGGAGTGTCTGGTCTGCGCCGGCGACTTCTTCATGAGCCGGGCGGTCGCGGCGGGCGCGCGGATCCTGCCGGCCGATTCCGAGCACAACGCGCTGTTCCAGGCGCTGGCCTCGGGCAACCGCCACGAACTCACCCGCGTCATCATCACTGCCTCCGGCGGGCCGTTCCGGACCTGGGCCGCCGCTGATATCGAACAGGCGACGCTGGCGCAGGCGCTCAAGCATCCGAACTGGAGCATGGGCCAGAAGATCACGATCGACTCGGCCTCGATGATGAATAAGGGCCTCGAGGTGATCGAGGCGTCGTATCTGTTCGCGCTGTCGCCCGATGAGATCGACGTGCTGGTGCACCCGCAGTCGATCGTTCATGGCCTGGTCGAGTTTGCGGATCATTCCGTGGTGGCGCAACTCGGCGCGCCGGACATGCGGATCCCGATCGCGCATTGTCTGGGCTGGCCGGACCGGATCGCCGGCCGCGCGGCCAGACTCGACCTTGCCAAGATCGGCCAGCTCACCTTCGAGGCGCCGGACTTCGTCCGTTTCCCGGGGCTGCGGCTGGCTTACGATGCGCTTCGGACCGGCAACGGAGCCACCACGGTCTACAATGCGGCGAACGAGATGGCGGTCGCGGCCTTCATCGCCCAGAAAATCCGGTTTGGAGCAATCGCCCGGCTGGTCGAGGACACTCTCAACGGGTGGGTCCGGGCCGGCAATCTGGCGCCGCTCAGCAGCGCCGACGACGCCATCGCCGTTGACCATAACGCGCGAAAAATGGCTGCCACCCTATTGCCTCAAATTGCCGCAAAGGCATCCTAGAGGTTTGGGGAACAGGGCCGTCGGTTCTGCTTGAGAGGAATGGGATGGCCGATATTTTTATGAATGGGTTCAGCACGTTGAGCCACGGAATCGTGGGTTACGTGGTGCCCTTTTTGTTCGTTCTGACGATCGTCGTGTTCTTCCATGAGCTCGGCCATTTTCTGGTGGCGCGCTGGAACGGCGTGAAGGTGCTGACGTTTTCGCTCGGCTTCGGTCCGGAGATCGCGGGCTTCAACGACCGTCACGGCACGCGCTGGAAGCTCTCGGCGATTCCGCTCGGCGGCTACGTTAAATTCTTCGGCGATGACAGCGAGGCCAGTACGCCGTCGAACGATTCTCTGTCGAAAATGAGCGCGGACGAGCGCTCGGTCAGCTTCCATCACAAGGGCGTCGGTCCGCGTGCGGCGATCGTCGTCGCCGGGCCGCTGGCCAATTTCATCCTTGCAATCGTGCTGTTCACCTTCCTGTTCGCGGTGTTCGGCGTGCCGAGCACCTCGGCTCGGGTCGATGCCATCCAGCCGGGCAGCGCCGCGGAGGCGGGCGGCTTCCAGGCCGGCGACGTGATTCTGGCGATCGACGGCAGCCCGATTCACAGCTTTCTCGACATGCAGCGCAAGGTCGGCGGCGACGCCGGCCGGGAGATGAAATTCACGGTCCAGCGCGGCAGCTCGACCATCGATCTGAAGGCGACGCCGGAGCTGCGCGAGATCAAGGACCGGTTCGGCAACGTCCAGCGCCTCGGCATCCTCGGCATCAGCCGCTCCACGACCGCAAACGAGGCCACGACCGAGCGGGTCAACCCGGCCGTCGCGGTCTGGATGGGAATCAAGGAGACCTGGTTCGTCGTCGACCGGACCTTCTCCTATATCGGCGGCCTGTTCGCCGGCCGCGAGGCGGCCGACCAACTCGGCGGTCCGTTGCGAATCGCCCAGATCTCTGGACAGGTCGCGACCATCGGCTTTACGCCGCTGCTCCATCTGGCTGCGGTGCTGTCGATCTCGATCGGTCTTCTCAACCTGTTTCCGGTTCCGTTGCTCGATGGCGGCCACCTGATGTTCTATGCGATCGAGGCCGTTCGCGGACGTCCGTTGTCCGAGCGGGCTCAGGAAATGGGCTTCCGGATCGGGCTGGGATTGGTGCTGATGTTGATGGTTTTCGCGACCTACAACGACATTCTTCACCTGGCGTCGTCGTAACGCGGGACCCGATCGTGGCCGATGGGCAACGTGTTGGAATGAAAATGAAATCGCAGTGCGAAAGGACGTTTGCCCCGTTGGCAAAATTGTCTACAAGCAAGGCAAGTTGGGGATTCTGCCGGCGCGGGGGCTGCGCGTCGGCAATGGAATGACAAGGGCGCGTTGCGCATGAATGCTGGAATGCGAGTGTTGCGGGGGGGAGTTCTTGCCGCCCTGGTGTTTTTCGCCGTACCGGTTGCCACGACGGCGACCGCTGTATTGACGGCGTCGCCTGCGGCCGCGCAGTCTGCTTCCTCGATTCAGGTCGAGGGCAACCGCCGGGTCGAAGCCGATACCATTCGCTCCTACTTCAAGCCGGGCCCCAGTGGCCGGCTCGACCAGGGCAGCATCGACGATGGCCTCAAGGCGCTGATCGAGACCGGCCTGTTCCAGGACGTCCGGATCAATCAGGGCGGCGGTGGCCGTCTGGTTGTCAGCGTGGTCGAGAATCCGGTGATCGGCCGGCTCGCGTTCGAGGGCAACAAGAAGATCAAGGACGAGCAGCTTTCGGCTGAAATCCAGTCGAAGCCGCGGGGCACGCTGTCGCGTCCGATGGTCCAGTCCGATGCGCTGCGCATCGCCGAAATCTACCGCCGGTCGGGCCGTTACGACGTTCGCGTCGACCCGCAGATCATCGAGCAGCCGAACAATCGTATCGACCTCGTGTTCGTGGTCGACGAGGGCGCCAAGACGGGCGTGAAGTCGATCGAGTTCATCGGAAATCAAGCGTATTCGTCCTACCGGCTGAAGGACGTCATCAAGACCCGCGAATCCAACCTGCTGAGCTTCCTCGGCTCGGGCGACGTCTACGATCCGGACCGGGTCGAGGCCGACCGCGACCTCATTCGCCGCTTCTATCTGAAGAACGGCTATGCCGACGTGCAGGTGGTCGCCGCGCTGACCGAATACGATCCGGGTCGCAAGGGCTTCCTGGTGACCTTCAAGATCGAGGAAGGTCAGCAGTATCGCGTTTCTTCGGTGACGTTCGACTCGGCCATTCCGAACTTCGACGCCAATTCGCTGCGGAGCTATTCGCGCGTGAGTGTCGGCTCGCTGTACAACGCCGAGGCGCTCGAAAAGTCCGTCGAGGAAATGCAGATCGAGATGTCGCGTCGCGGTTATGCTTTCGCGACGGTGCGGCCGCGTGGCGACCGTAATTTCGAGTCCCATACAGTTTCGATCGCGTTTTCGATCGAAGAGGGGCCGCGGGTCTATATCGAGCGCATCAATCTGCTGGGTAACACCCGGACCCGCGACTACGTCATTCGGCGTGAGTTCGACCTGTCCGAAGGCGATGCCTACAACCGCGCTCTAGTCGATCGTGCCGAGCGACGGCTTAAGAACCTCGACTTCTTCAAATCGGTGAAGATCACCACCGAGCCCGGCTCGTCGAGCGACCGCGTGATCCTGGTGGTCAACCTCGAAGAGAAATCGACCGGCGACTTCTCGGTGTCGGGCGGCTATTCGACCAGCGACGGTGCGCTGGGCGAAGTCAGCGTCTCGGAGCGCAACTTCCTCGGCCGCGGCCTGTTCGCCAAGGCGACCGTGCAATACGGCCAGTATGCCCGTGGCTATTCGCTGTCGTTCGTCGAGCCCTATCTGCTCGACTATCGCGTCGCGCTCGGTCTCGACCTGTATCAGCGGGAACAGCTGGCCAACCGTTACATCTCGTACGGCACCAAGACGCTCGGCATCAGCCCGCGGCTCGGCTTCGCCCTGCGTGAGGACCTGTCGCTGCAGTTGCGCTATTCGCTGTATCGGCAGGAGATCACGCTGCCGGGCTACCTGAACAATTGTAACAACAATCAGTTCCTCGCCGATGGGACTGCGAATCCGCTTTACAATCCGACGCCCCAGTACATGAACTTCATCGCGAACAATCCGAACGGGAATCCCGGGTTGGGCTGTTTGGCTGACGGCGAAGCCTCGTTGCCGGTCCGCATCGGCCTCTCCAACGCCGCGTACTGGACCTCGTCGATCGGCTATACGCTGACCTACAATACGCTCGACAACACCCGGAACCCGACCAACGGTTTGCTGGTCGACTTCCGTCAGGATTTCGCGGGCCTCGGTGGCGACGTGAAGTTCATCAAGTCGGCGTTCGACGCGAAGTACTACACCCCGCTGGTTTCGGAAGTGGTCGGCATCATCCGCCTGCAGGCCGGCAACCTCAGCAGCTATGGCGACAACCAGCTCCGGATGCTCGATCACTTCCAGATGGGTCCGAACCTGGTCCGCGGCTTCGCGCCGAACGGCATTGGTCCGCGCGACATCGGCCAGTACGCCTTCTACGGCTATGGCGGCGACGCGCTGGGCGGCACCAATTATTGGGGCGCATCGGTCGAAATGCAGATGCCGTTCTGGTTCCTGCCGAAGGAAGTCGGGCTCAAGGGCGCCGTCTATGCCGACGCCGGTTCGCTGTTCGACTACAAGGGCCCGACGTCGTGGACGCTCACCAACGAAGTCAACGGGGCGGGCTGTTCGAGGGCGACCGAGACATCGATCGGTTCGTGCGCCGGCTTGAACTACGACGACACCAATCTGGTCCGCACCTCGGTCGGTGTCGGCCTGATCTGGGCCTCGCCGTTCGGTCCGCTGCGGTTCGACTATGCTATCCCGATCACCAAGGGTAAGTACGACCGCGTCCAGGAATTCAAATTCGGCGGCGGGACGACGTTCTAAGTCCCGCGGTCGGGACTGCGAACGCAGGATGACCTCGACTTTGTTCTTCAAACCGCGTCCTTCGTCCACGCTGGCTGAAATCGCCGCGTTGACGAAGGCAGAGCTGATCGACCCTTCACAGGGCGACCGCGTCATCACCGGCATCGCCTCGCTCGACGAGGCGGGGCCGATGCATCTCGGATTTTTCGAGAACCTCAATTACGTTGCGGAACTTGAGCAGACCTGCGCTGGTGCCTGCCTGGTGACGCAGCGGCATGAGGGCCGCGTGCCGTCACATGTGGCCGTGCTGCGGGTGAAAAGCCCGGTCCGCGCTTTCGTCACCTATGCGCGGCACATCCACGAAGATGCGATGCGGCCGATGTCGGGCTTCGGCAGCGCCGGCATCGCTCCGTCGGCGGTGATTCATCCCACGGCCCATCTCGAGGACGGCGTGATCGTCGATCCGCTGGCTGTAATTGGTCCAGAGGTCGAAATCGGCGCGGGCAGTGTGATCGGCGCGGGCAGCGTGATCGCGAGCGGTGTCAAGATCGGTCGCGACTGCAATGTCGGCGCCAACACCACGATCCAGTTCGCGCTGATCGGCAACAACGTTCTGATTCACCCCGGCTGTCACATCGGGCAAGACGGGTTCCGCTTCATCTTCGCCCAAACCCATCAGAAGGTGCCGCAGGTCGGCCGGGTGATCATCCAGAACGACGTCGAGATCGGCTCCGGCACCACGGTCGATCGGGGCGGCCTGCGCGATACGGTGATCGGCGAGGGCACCAAGATCGACAATCAGGTCCAGGTCGGCCACAACGTAACAATTGGTCGACATTGCGTGATCGCGGCGCAATGCGGCCTTGCCGGCAGCCTGACGCTGGGCGACAACGTGGCGCTGGGCGCCAAGGTCGGCGTCAACAATCACGTTACGATCGGCGATGGCGCGCAGATCACCGCGATGAGCGCGGTCAAGGACAGTGTGCCGGCTGGCGAGCGCTGGGGCGGGTTCTTCGCGAAGCCGACCAAGCAGTGGTTCCGGGAGATCATTGCGGTCGAGCGTCTGCTGCGGAGCGGTGCAGCGCCGAAGTCCGACGACGGAAAAAATGGGGAACGGGGCTGATGGAATCGCCGATACGTTTCGAGAATGTAGATATCAACACCATCCTGAAGACCCTCCCGCACCGCTTTCCGTTTCTGCTGATCGATCGCGTCAGAAACATCCGCGAGGACTACAGCGGCATTGGCGTCAAGAACGTCACATTCAACGAGCCAGCGTTTCAGGGACACTTCCCGGATCGGCCGGTATTTCCCGGCGTGCTGATGATCGAGGGGATGGCTCAAACCGCTGGCGTGATCGGAATCATGTCGGTCTCCGGCACCGAGAAGCCGCGCGCGGTGTATTTCCTGACCATCGACAAATGCAAGTTTCGCAAGCCGGTGCTGCCGGGCGATACCGTCGAGTATCACATGACGAGTATCGGCCGCCGCAAGACGATGTGGTGGTTCCACGGCGACGCTCTCGTCGACGGAAAGACCGTTGCGGAAGCCGACGTCGGCGCGATGCTGACGGATTGATCGCCATTTCATGAGCAGTATCGACCCAACCGCGCGAATTGAAGACGGCGCCGTGATCGGCGACGACGTGTCGATCGGGCCGTATTGCGTGATTGGTTCGAACGTCAGCATCGGTGCGGGGTCGAGGCTGGTCGGCCATGTCAGCGTGACCGGTCACACCACGATCGGCGACAATTGTACGATCCACCCGTTCGCGTCGCTGGGCGGCGCGCCGCAGTCGACGGGATACAAAGGCGAGCCGACGAAGCTCCTAATCGGCAGCGCCTGCGTGATCCGCGAGAACGTGACGATGAATACAGGCACGGTCGGCGGCGGCGGGGTGACCCGGGTCGGCGACCGCGGCTTCTTCATGGCGGCGAGTCATGTCGGTCACGACTGCATCGTCGGTGACGACGTGATCTTCGCCAACATGGCGACGCTCGGCGGTCATTGCGAGATCGGCGACTACACCTTTATCGGCGGCATGACGGTGCTGCAGCAATTCACCCGGGTCGGTCCCCAGGTGATGATCGGCGGTATGAGCGGGCTGCGCGACGATGTCATTCCCTACGCCCTCGCCAGCGGCATCTATGCGCGGCTCTCCGGGTTGAATATCGTCGGGATGCGCCGGCGTAAATTCACCAGGGAGCGGCTGTCCGTTGTTCGCTCGTTCTTCAGCGATCTGTTCTACAGCCCGGGGCTGTTCGTCGAACGGCTTGAGCGGGTGCGTCCGCGCGCGTCCGAAGACCCGGCCATCGCCGAGATCATCGCCTTCATCGACGACGGCCAGAGCCGCAAGCGTCGCCGCCCCCTGTGCATGGCGGCCGACGGCGCGCGCAGCAGCGACGACCACGATCACGACGACGCCTAGACCAGCAGCGGACGCGCCATGACGGCTCCCGGCCTGCAGATCGGTTCGCCCGTCGGCGTCATCGCCGGCGGCGGCGTATTGCCGTTCGCCATCGCGGACTCGATGCAGGCGAGGCAGATCACGCCGCTGCTGATCGGGCTGCGCGGCTTCTGCGATCCGAGCGGGATTGCGCGCTTTCGCCACCACTGGATCTCGATCGGCCAGTACGGCCGTTTGAAGCGGCTGTTGCGGGCCGAGCATTGCCGCGACGTGATGTTCATCGGCTCCGTGGTGCGGCCGTCGCTGGCGTCGGTTCGGCTCGACTGGGGCGCGGTGCGAGTTCTGCCGAGCGTGATGGCCGCGTATCGCGGCGGCGACGATCATCTGCTCACCAGCATCGGCCGGATCTTCGAGGGCGAAGGCTTTCGCCTGCACGGCGTCAAGGACGTCGCGCCGGAGCTGCTGATGCCACGGGGCGAACTCACCCGGGCTGCTCCCGATGAGGGACATCTCGCCGACATCGCCAAGGGCATCGCGGTGCTGGCGGCGCTCAGCCCGTTCGATATCGGGCAGGGCGTGATCGTGATCGACGGCCATGTCGTGGCGGTCGAGGATATCGGCGGCACCGATGCGCTGCTCGCCAATCTGGCGCGGCTGCGGGCGCAGGGCGCCATCCACGCGAAACCCGGTCGCGGCGTCCTGGTGAAGTCGCCCAAGAGCGGCCAGGACCTCCGCTTTGACCTGCCGACGCTCGGCCCGCGCACCGTCGAAGGCGTCGCGGCCGCAGGGCTCGCCGGCATCGCGGTTGCAGCCGGCAACACGCTGGTCGCCGAACCGCAGGAGACGATCAAAGCCGCAGACGCGGCTGGCCTGTTCGTCACAGGTGTGCCGGCATGATGGCTGCGCGTTCGAGCCCAGGCGCGCAGCACAGGCTGTTTCTGATCGCCACCGAGGAATCCGGCGATCGCCTTGGTGCGGCGCTCATGAAGGAGCTGCAGCAGCGGCTCGGCGTCTCCGTTCGGTTCGAAGGCGTCGGCGGCCGGGCGATGGCGGAGCAGGGGCTGGTCTCGCTGTTTCCGATCGAGGAGCTGTCGATCATGGGAATCTCCGCCGTGGTGCGACGGCTGCCCTCGATCCTCCGCCGGATCCGCAGCACCGCCGAGGCGGTGCATCGCGCCCGGCCCGACATGCTGATCATCATCGACAGTCCCGACTTTACCCATCGAGTCGCCAAGCGGGTGCGGGTGCGTGACCCGTCGATCGCGATCGTCAACTACGTATCTCCGACGGTCTGGGCATGGCGGCCGGGCCGGGCGCGCGCGATGCGGCCCTATGTCGATCACGTGCTGGCGCTGTTGCCGTTCGAGCCGCAGGAATATCGCAGGCTGCGCGGTCCGCCCTGCACCTATGTCGGCCATCCGCTGACCGAGCAGATCGACAGTCTGCGTCCGAGCCCGGCCGAGCAGGCCCGGCGCGATTCCGATCCGCCGGTGCTGGTGGTGCTGCCTGGCAGCCGGCGCAGCGAGATCTTCCATCAGATGGCGGTGTTCGGCGAGACGCTGGGGCGGCTTCAGGCGGAGCAGGGCAATCTCGAACTGATCCTGCCGACGGTTCCGCATCTGCGCGACGCGGTCGAGGCCGGGGTGCGTGACTGGCCGGTGCAGCCGACCATCGTGGTCGGCGATGCCGAGAAAAAGGCCGCGTTCCGGATCGCGCGGGCGGCGTTCGCAAAATCCGGCACGGTGACGCTCGAACTGGCGTTGGCGCATGTGCCGATGGTGGCGGTCTACAAGGCCGGGGCGATGGAGGCGTGGATCGGCAAGCGGGTGATCCGCTCGGCCTCGGTGATCCTCGCCAATCTCGTCGTCGGCGAAAACGTCATCCCGGAGTTCATCCAGGAAGACTGCGTGCCCGACAAGTTGGTCCCGGCATTGCGGGAGGTGCTGGCCGACTCGCCGATGCGGACGCGCCAGCTCGAAGGCTTCACCCGGATCGACGAGATCATGTCGACCGGCGCGCAAACGCCGAGCGCCTGCGCGGCGGATGTCGTGCTGGCGGTGCTGCGCAAGGCGTGACGCCGGCGGGCGGGCAGGGCCACGCTCTCCGCCCTGTTCAGGACTCTCCAAAGCAAAACGGCGAACCGCGGGGCGGTTCGCCGTTTTTTGTCGAGCTACGGTCGAAGCGGATCAGCCGCGCTTGTCGATCGCGACATATTGGCGGCTCGGCGAGCCGGTGAAGAGCTGGCGCGGACGGCCGATCTTCTGCTGCGGATCCTCGATCATCTCGCTCCACTGGCTGATCCAGCCGACGGTGCGCGCCACCGCGAACAACACGGTGAACATGTCGGTCGGGAAGCCCATCGCCTTCAGGGTGATGCCCGAATAGAAGTCGACGTTGGGATACAGCTTGCGGTCGATGAAGTACTGGTCGCTGAGCGCGATCTTCTCGAGCTCCATCGCCACCTTCAACAGCGGGTCGCCGTGATGGCCGGTCTCGGCCAGCACTTCATGGCAGGTCTGCTGCATGATCTTGCCGCGCGGATCGTAGTTCTTGTAGACGCGGTGGCCGAAGCCCATCAGCCGCACCGTGGAGTTCTTGTCCTTCACGCGCGCGATGAAGTCGGGAATGTTCTCGACCGAGCCGATTTCCTTCAGCATCGCCAGCGCAGCCTCGTTGGCCCCGCCATGCGCCGGACCCCACAGACAGGCGATGCCGGCAGCGATGCAGGCGAACGGGTTGGCGCCGGAGGAGCCCGCGATGCGGACCGTCGAGGTCGAGGCGTTCTGCTCGTGATCGGCGTGCAGCGTGAAGATCTTGTCGAGAGCTTGCGCCAGCACCGGATTGACCTTGTACTCCTCGCAAGGTGTGGCGAAGCACATGTGCAGAAAATTGCCGGCAAAGGTCAGCGAGTTCTTCGGGTACATGAACGGCTGGCCGACCGAGTATTTGTAGGCCATCGCCGCCAGCGTCGGGATCTTGGCGATCATCCGGATCGAGGCGATCATCCGCTGGGTCGGATCGTTGATGTCGGTAGAGTCGTGATAGAACGCGGCCAGCGCGCCGACCGACGCGACCATCACCGCCATCGGATGCGCGTCGCGGCGGAAGCCCTGGAAGAATCGGGCCATCTGCTCGTGCACCATGTTGTGGCGCGTGACCCGGTAGTCGAAATCTTCCTTCTGCGCCTTGGTCGGCAGTTCGCCGTACAGCAGAAGATAGCAGGTCTCGAGGAAGTCGCCCTGCTGGGCGAGTTGCTCGATCGGATAGCCGCGATATTCGAGAACGCCGGCATCGCCGTCGATATAGGTGATCTTGGACTGGCAGCTCGCCGTCGACGTGAAACCAGGGTCGTAAGTGAACAACCCCGCCTGGGCGTAAAGCTTGCCGATGTCGACGACATCGGGGCCCACCGTTCCGGTCAGAATGGGAAGATCGTAAGCGTTGTTTCCAACCGTAAGCGTTGCTGACTTGTTGTTTGTCGTTGCGTCCATCGTGTGGTCCCCGATGTTCGTTGTCGAAACCAGCGGCGGCGCACCGAAGATGCGAGCGAGACTGGTTGGCCTAAAAGCGCACGCGGAATGGGTAGCTTATTGCTGTGTGCACCGCAAGACGGCGCATCTCTGTGCCAATCCCGGGGCGCGCTACGCGGCCTGATCGGCGAGGCGGGACAGGCATTCCTCCCGCCCCAAAACCGCCAGAACGTCGAATATTCCGGGTGACGTGGTCCGCCCGGTGAGCGCAACGCGCAGCGGTTGCGCCACCGCGCCGAGCTTCAGCCCGGTCTGTTCGGCAAAAGTCCGCATTGCCGCCTCGGTATTCGCCGCGGTCCATGGCGAGACATCCTCCAGCGCCGCACGCAGACGTCCGATCAGAGCGCGTGTTTCCGGCGTCAGAACCGTCTGGCCCTTGGTGTCGACAGCGAGCGGGCGGTCGGCGAAGATGAAGCCGGCATTGTCGAGCAGTTCGAGCAGCGTCTTGGCGCGTTCTTTCAGCCCCGGCATCGCCTGCAAGAGCTGGGCGCGGGTGGTATCAGTGAGGCGGGCGGCGATCGCCGGCCCCTGCGGGACATAGTGCAGCAGATCCTCCAGCAGGGTCACGAGAGATTGATCGTCGGTCTGACGGATGTAGTGGCCGTTGAGGCTTTCCAGCTTGGCGAAATCGAACCGCGCCGCCGAGCGTCCGATTGCGGACAGATCGAACGCATCGATCATTTCCTGCGTGGTAAAAAGCTCCTGATCGCCATGGCTCCAGCCCAGCCTGACCAGGTAGTTGCGCAGCGCCGCCGGCAGGTAACCCATTGCGCGATAGGCGTCGACGCCGAGCGCGCCGTGGCGCTTCGAGAGCTTCGATCCGTCCGGGCCGTGGATCAGCGGGATGTGCGCCATCACCGGCAGCTCCCAACCCATCGCGTCGTAGATTTGTTTCTGCCGCGCAGCGTTGATCAGATGGTCGTCGCCGCGAATGATATGGGTGACGTCCATGTCGTGGTCGTCGACCACCACCGCGAGCATGTATGTCGGCGTGCCGTCGCCGCGCAGCAGCACCAGATCGTCGAGGTTTTCGTTCTGCCAGACCACGCGGCCCTGGACCTGATCCTCGATTACGGTCTCGCCGGTGAGCGGCGCGCGAAGCCGGATCGTCGGCTTGAGGTCCGCTGGCGCATCGGACGGATCGCGATCGCGCCAGCTGCCGTCGTACAGCTTCGAGCGGCCCTCGGCGCGGGCCTTGTCCCGCATCGCCGTCAGTTCCTCGGCGGTCGCATAGCAGCGATAAGCCTTGCCCTCGGCCAGCAATTGCTCGGCGACCTCGCGGTGCCGCGCGGCGCGCGCGAACTGGTAGACGGTGTCGCCATCCCATTCGATCCCGAGCCATTTCAGCCCGTCGAGGATGGCGTCGATTGCCGGCTGGGTCGAGCGCTGGCGATCGGTATCTTCGATTCGCAGCAACATCTTGCCGCCGTGCTTGCGCGCGTACAGCCAGTTGAAAAGGGCGGTGCGGCCGCCTCCGATATGGAGGAAACCGGTGGGCGAGGGCGCGAAGCGGGTGACGACAGGTCGGGTCATTCGGAGCTGGGTTTGCAAGCGGGCCGGAGCGGCGCGGAGGGTGTATAGCAGGATCGGCGCATAACTAAAGTGGTCCGCGCATCCTTCGGGGGTTGGCGCGGGGCCTCGGATTTGGCAGATACCGCTTCGGGTTCCGACCAGAGCTCGGGTTCTGATAGAACCGGAGCTTCAGGTTCAATTTTCGACGCGTTTTCTTCACGCGAGCCGGCATCCACTTCGCTCGAAAACGCTTCCAGGCAGAAAGATGGATTCATGACGACGGCAGACGCAGCGACTGGCGAGGCAGGGCGCGACTTCATTCGCGATATTGTCCAGGCCGATCTCGAGGCCGGCAAGCACCGCGAGGTCGTGACGCGGTTCCCGCCCGAGCCGAACGGCTATCTGCATATCGGCCATGCCAAGTCGATCGCTCTGAATTTCGGCATCGCCCAGGAATTCGGTGGCCGCTGCAACCTGCGCTTCGACGACACCAACCCGACCAAGGAAGAGCAGGAATACATCGATTCGATTCAGGCCGATGTGCGCTGGCTGGGCTTCGACTGGGGCAGGAATGTATTCTACGCCTCGGACTATTTCGAGCGGCTGTATGAATGGGCCGAACTGCTGATCCGCAACGGCGACGCCTATGTCGACGACCAGTCGCAGGAGGAAATTCGAACGAGCCGCGGCACGCTGACCGAGCCGGGACGCAACAGCCCGTTCCGCGACCGCTCGGTGGAGGACAATCTCGACCTGTTCCGCCGCATGAAGGCCGGTGAATTCCCGAACGGCGCAAGGGTGCTGCGCGCCAAGATCGACATGGCGTCGGGCAACATCAATCTGCGCGATCCGGTGCTGTACCGGATCCTGCACGCGCATCATCCGCGCACCGGGGACGCTTGGTCGATCTATCCGAGCTACGATTATGCGCACGGCCAGTCGGACGCGATCGAAGGGGTGACCCATTCGATCTGCACGCTGGAATTCGAGGATCACCGGCCGCTCTACGAATGGCTGCTGTCGAAGCTGCCGGTGCCGTCGCAGCCGAAGCAATACGAATTCGCACGGCTCAACATCACCTATACGCTGCTGTCGAAGCGGGTGCTGACGGAGCTCGTCCGCGGAGGTCATGTCAGCGGATGGGACGACCCGCGGATGCCGACGATCGCCGGCCTCAAGCGCCGCGGCGTGCCGCCGGCGGCGATCCGTGAATTCGTGAAGCGGATCGGCGTCGCCAAGGCCAACAGTGTGGTCGACGTCGGAATGCTGGAATTCTGCATCCGCGAGGAGCTCAACCGCACGTCGCAGCGCCGGATGGCAGTGCTGCGGCCGCTGAAGGTGGTGATCGAAAACTATCCGGAAGGCCAGACCGAGGAACTCGAGGCGATCAACCATCCGGACGATCCCTCCGCCGGCACCCGCAAGATCACGTTCGGCCGCGAGCTGTATATCGAGCAGGACGACTTCATGGAGACGCCGCCGAAGAAGTTCTTCCGGCTGTTTCCCGGCAACGAAGTACGGTTGCGCTACGCGTACTTCATCAAGTGCCGCGAGGTGGTGAAGAACGACAAGGGCGAGATCGTCGAGCTGCGCTGCAGCTATGATCCCGAGACCCGTGGCGGAAACGCGCCGGATGGCCGCAAGGTCAAGGCGACGATGCACTGGCTGCCGGCGGCCCAATCGGTGCCGGCTGAGATTCGCGTTTATAATCAGCTGTTCGCCAATCCGGCGCCGAGCGCGGCTAATTTCGTAGCCGACCTCAATCCGCAATCGCTTGAAGTGCTGACCAACGCGCGGATCGAACTGTCGGTGGCGGCGAGCAATTCCGCGGAACCGATCCAATTCGAACGTCAGGGCTATTTCGTCCGCGACGCGGATTCCACCGCCGACAAACCCGTGTTCAATCGCACCATCGGACTGCGCGATACCTTCGCCAAGGAAGTCAGCGGCAAGAGCTGACGCTACGCGTCGGCTGTTGCCGGCGATCCCGATCTGCGCCACTCTGGGCGTCGCGCCTCATCAGGAGCGAGCGCCGTGGAGCGGGGCGATCGAGCCAGAGTACCAACCAAGGCACGGACTTGGCCGACGCGCGCCGCGACCCGGGTCGGCGCGCTCGCGTCGTTGGGGGCTTTCTGGGGAGCTTCGTTCTGGCCGGCGCTGTCGGACAGGCTACGCGCATGGGTTCGCGCCGAAGCTGGGCCGGGCCGGCTATTGCCCTTCGTGCCGGTGGCGTTCGGCGCCGGGATCGCGCTGTACTTCGCCGCGGCGCATGAGCCGGTGGCCTGGGTTGTTTGCCTTGCGGCTGGCACTTTCAGCGTCGCCGCCTTTCTGCTGCGCCGGAATCGTGCGTTTCCGCTTGCGCTGCTGATCGCGGCCTTCGCCGCGGGCTTTGCCACCGTTTCGCTGAAGGCGCAGCGGATCGCGCATCCGGTGCTGGCGAAACCGGTGCCGGCGGCGACCCTGAAAGGCTTCGTCGAGACCCGCGAGGAGCGCGAGCGCACTGATCGTTTCGTGCTGCGCGTCACCGAGATGGAGACCGCGGGCCGCGCGCCGACGCTGGAGCGTGTCCGGCTGTCGGTGCGCAAGGGCACAGCGCCGGCAGTCGGCAGCTTCGTGTCGCTGAAGGCGCGGCTGCAGCCGCCGCTGTCGCCGTTGCGGCCAGGCTCCTATGATTTCGGCCGCGATCTGTATTTTCAAGGCATCGCCGCGTCGGGCTTCGCGTTGGGCGCGATCACTGCGCTCGATCCGCCCGGCGACGGCGGTTGGCGGCTGCGCTACACAGCGATCATGCAGGGGCTGCGCGACGCGATCGACGCGCGGATCCGGATGTCGCTCGGCGGCGATCAGCGTGCGATCGCGACCGCGCTGCTGACCGGGCGGCGGGACGCGATCTCGACGCCGGTCAATGATGCGATGTTCGTCTCGGGCCTCGGCCATGTGCTGTCGATCTCCGGTTATCACATGGCGGTCGTCGCCGGCGTGGTGTTCTTCGCGGTCCGCGCGCTGCTGGCGCTGATCCCGGCGCTGACGGTGATTTTTCCGATCAAGAAAGTCGCGGCCGCGGCCGCGCTCGCCGCCGCGGCGTTCTACTTGTTGCTGTCCGGCGCCGAGGTCGCGACGCAACGATCGTTTCTGATGACGGCCGTGGTGCTGATCGCAGTGATGGTCGATCGCCGCGCCATCACTTTTCGAACGCTGGCGATTGCGGCGCTGGTGGTGTTGCTGATCGCGCCGGAAGCGCTGGTGCATCCGAGCTTTCAGATGTCGTTCGCCGCAACGCTCGGGCTGGTCGCGCTGGTGCAGATTGGAATGCCGGCGTTGTTCGCCACGCCGGATAGTTCGACGACCGCGCGCGCCGCGCTGTGGGGCGGGCGCGAGATCATGATGCTGGCGCTCGCTTCACTGGTCGCAGGCCTCGCGACCACGCCTTACGCGGCGTTTCACTTCCACCGCGTCACGCCCTATGGCGTGATTTCCAATCTGCTGGCGATGCCGGTGGTGTCGGTGATGGTGATGCCCGCGGGTCTGCTCGGGCTCGCCGCGATGCCGTTCGGATTGGACGGCGTGTTCTGGCGGATCATGGAAGTCGGCATCGACTGGATGATGATCGTCGCCTTGTGGGTCGCGACGTTGCCGGGGGCGATCGGCAAGATTGCCGCTTTCGGCAGCGGGCCGCTGCTGCTGGCCTCGCTCGGCATCATCCTGCTCGGCTTGTTGCGCACGCCGCTGCGCTATGGCGGACTCATCATAATGATGGTCGCGACCGGCTGGGCGCTGCTGACGCCGCAGCCGGACATCCTGATTGCCGGTGACGGTCGGCAGGTCGCGCTGCGCGGGGCGGATGGCCGGCTGCGGGTGATGCAGAGCGGTGCTGATCACTTCAGGCTGAAGGAATGGCTTGCGGCCGATGCGGATTCGCGCGCGGCCGATGCGGCCTCGCTGCGCGAGGGCGTATCCTGCGACGCCGATGGCTGCGTCGCGGCGCTCGCCGATGGCGCCCTGGTGGCGCTGTCGTTCCGGGCGGACGGTGTCGCGGACGATTGCGCGCGGGCGACGCTGGTGATCGCGCTGGCGCAGCCGCCGCCGGATTGCGCCGCGCGTCTGATCAGCGCCGAGTTGCTCAAGGACAGCGGCGCGCTGGCGCTGTGGCGAAACCGGGGCGGTGATGGCGGATTTGTGATCGAGGCGGCGCGGCCGAAACGGCTCGACCGGCCGTGGTCGCCCGCGCCCGCCGAGGCGTCGGCCAACGATCCGTCGCAGCCCCGCACGCCGCGTCCCGCATTGGTCGACGCCACGCCGGCGCCGCAGGACCAGGACGCCGACGACTGACGACAGCGAGCGAATGACCGCGCGGGCGTCGGCTTAGTACTTGCGATACAACCCGATCAGCTTGCCCTGAATCCGGACGCGGTTCGGCGGCAGGATGCGGACTTCGTAGGCGGCGTTGGCTGGCTCCAGCGCGATCGATGCGCCGCGGCGGCGGAAGCGCTTCAGAGTTGCTTCCTCCTCGTCGATCAGCGCCACCACGATGTCGCCGGTCTCGGCGCTCTCGTTGCGCTGGATCAGCGCCATGTCGCCGTCGAGAATGCCGGCCTCGACCATCGAATCGCCGCGCACTTCGAGCGCGTAGTGCTCGCCGGAGCCGAGCATGTCGGGCGGCACGCTGATGGTGTGGCTGCGGGTCTGCAGCGCCTCGATCGGAGTGCCGGCGGCGATCCGGCCCATCACCGGCACCGCGACATTGCGATCGGACTCGTCCTCGGCATGGGAGTGGCTCGGCGGGCGGACCTTGCCGAGGGTGCCTTCGATGACGCTCGGGGTGAAGCCGCGGCGGCCGCCGCCGGTGTTGCCGCCGAGATCAGGCAGCTTGATCACTTCGATGGCGCGGGCGCGGTTGGGCAGGCGGCGAATGAAGCCGCGCTCCTCCAGCGCCGTGATCAACCGGTGAATGCCCGACTTCGAGCGCAGGTCCAGCGCGTCCTTCATCTCGTCGAAGGAGGGCGGCACGCCGGCTTCTTTCAGCCGCTCGTTGATGAATTTCAACAGCTCGAATTGTTTGCGCGTCAGCATCTCGACCATTCCCCAGTCTGGCGACGATCGCCGCGTCGTCGTGCCGTTCGTTCATCGCGCCGAGAAAAATGGTGACAGGCGAGCGCGATTACTCGAAACAAATCATGAACGAACACTATATGTTCAGTATGTGTTCCGCAACCTCTTAATTTGAGGTCAACGAATTCGCGGATCGCTATAGCGGCAGCTTAAGGATGAGACAGGTCGCGCCCGCCGTCATCGCCGGCGCGAAAGGCGGTCGGACGATCAGGGCCTGCGCCGCGGAGAGCCGCGCCAGCAGCGACGAATCCTGACTGTCGACCGGGGTCGCCGCCCATCGCCCGTCGTCGCGCAGACGCAAATCGGCGCGCAGATAGTCCTCGCGCTGATCGTTGGCGGGAAGGTCGGCGCCGAGCAGCGCCGGCTCGCGGCGGTGCATGACCTCGCGCATTCCCGACAACGCCCGGATCAACGGCACCATGAACAGGAAGGCGCAGACGTAGGACGACACCGGATTGCCGGGCAGGCCCATCACCCGCATCGGGCCGAGCCGGCCGTGCATCATCGGCTTGCCTGGGCGCATCGCGATTTTCCAGAATGCGATCTCGGTGCCCTCGGCCTCCAGCGACTGCTTGACCAGATCATGGTCGCCGGCCGAGGCGCCGCCGGTGGTGACCAGCAGATCGGCGCCGAGTTCGCGGGCGCGCCGGATCGCGGCGGTGGTGGCGTCGACGGTGTCGGCGGCGATGCCGAGGTCGATCACTTCGGCGCCCTCGGCGCGCGCCAGCGCGCGCAGCGCGTAGCCGTTGGAATAGACGATCTGGCCGGGCGCGGGCGTGCTGCCGGGCATCACCAGCTCGTCGCCGGTGGCGAGCATCGCCACGCGTGGCCGCCGATGCACCGGCAGCGACGGGTGATTCATGCCGGCCGCCAGCGAAAGGTCACGATCGCTGAGCCGCGCGCGCGCGCGCAGCAGCACATCGCCCGCGTTGAAATCGATGCCGGCGGGCCGGATGTGGCGGCCGGGCCGCGTCGCCTCCGTGATGGTGACCCGATCGCCGTCGCGCAGCGTATCTTCCTGGATCACGACGGTGTCGGCGCCGTCGGGAATGACGCCGCCGGTGAAGATCCGCAGCGCCTGGCCGGGGCCGATGGATTGTTCCGCGGGGCGGCCGGCGGCGATCTCGCCGATTACGATCAGCTGCGCCGGCGCGGTTGCGACGTCCGCGCCGCGCACCGCATAGCCGTCCATCGCCGACATCGGCTGCGGCGGCTGGGTCCGCAGCGCTGCGAGGTCGCGCGCGAGCACCCTTCCATGCGCCTGATCCAGCGCGATCATCTCTTCAGCAAGCCCGGCGGCGCCGTCGAGCACCGCGGCCAGCGCGTCGGCAACCGGCATCAACGCCATTGGGGCGCTCCGGGACGAGGGACGGACCGATGCGGTCCGGCAAGGCTGGGGCAGCGTGTCATGATCCGGCTTTAGGTGGCTCGCGGCGGTTGCGCAAGACGCACGGCAGCGCACGCTTTCGGTGGCGTCGGGCGGTTGCGTCGCACCGGTCAAACGAAATCATTATTGTGGCCGGCGTGGAGCCGGCGCTAGGACCAATGGGTCGGACGATTCCGGCAGGGCTGGGAGAGTGCGCAGATGGATGATTTTCCGAAATGGCTGTTGCGGATCGTCGGCGTCATCGGCCTGATCGCCTTCGGCACCACCTATGCGATCCGGCACGACTGGAGCAGAGGCTGGATGCCGTCCGCCAATCCGGATTATGCGCCGCCGCCCGTGAGTATGCCTGAGATCGCCGCGCCCGCGGCGCCATCGGCTGCGCCCGCGCCCCAGGCCGGCGTCAGCGTGCAGCCATCCGCGCCTGCCGCCGCCGCACCACCGGCCGCAAGCAGCGCCCGCGCCTATGTGCCGTGCCAGCCGATCGGACGCACCGCCAGGGGCGAACTGGTCTATTCGATGGACTGCCGAATGCAGCCGGCGCAGTAACACGCGCCGCGCGGCTACGCCGGATCGGCTGCCGCCGCGCGTCCGGCTTCGTCCTCCGGCCTCACCATCACCGGCAGATAGACGGCGGCGAATTCCGGCGGCAGGCGGCGCGGGCGGCCGCTCGACATCTCGATGCAGACGAGCTGCCAGCGTCCGCGCATCACGGTGGCTCCGTCGCGCAACCGGATCAGCTGGAAGCGGCGCTCCATCAGCAGCTTGCCGTCGCTGCCATAGACCCAGGTGCCGAGCAGCAGCTCGTCGCCGAGATGGCTCGGCAGCAGATAGTCGTATTCGCCGCGGCGGATCGCCATCGCGCGGTCGATCCGCTGCCAGTCGACGAGCGACAGACCGAGCGCTTCGGAATGCGCCCAGCCGACGCTGTCGCACCAGCGCACATAAACCGAGTTGTTGGTGTGGTTCAGTCCGTCGATATCGGCAGGACCGGGCGCCATCTTCAGCGTGAACGGGTGCGGGTGGTCCCAGTCGAGGGCGGTGGCGCTCATCACTATACGTCTGCAATCGTTCGAGCGGGCGACTACAGCCCGAGTTGATCCAGCGCTCGCGCCACATCCGCGCTGGAGCGGACATGGACGGCCTGCAGCCCGCGCTTGCGCGCAGCCTCGATATTTTCGGCCAGATCGTCGAAGAACACAATGCGCGACGGCGCAACGCCGATCGCGTTCACGACGAAGTCGAAAGCCTCGGCGTTCGGCTTGCGCAGTCCGATCTGCGACGACAGGAACAGTTCCCGAAACGGCTTCAGCAAGCCGCTGTAGCGCTCCGAGAAATGCGCGATGTGCGCATCGTTGGTATTGGAGAGCGCATACAGCGGCAGACGACTCGCGGCCCGTGCCAACAGCGGCGCGATGCCCGCAATTTCGCCGACGAAGATCGCGTTCCAGCCCTCGCGCAGTTGATCGTCGCTGAGATCGAGCCGCAGCGCCGCGCGTACGGAGGCGAAGAATTCCGCGTCGGTGACGTGGCCGGTCTCATAGCGATGGAAAGTGTCGTTGCGCGCCAGCGTCGCCAGCATCGCAGAGGGATCGTTGCCGAGTTCGACCGCCCAGGCTTTGAGCGTGCGCGCGAGATCGAAGTCGATCACGACCCCGCCGAGATCGAACAGCAGTGCGTCGGCGGCCGAGGGAGCGAGAGGACTGGTCATGTAGCCTGCCTAACAGGAACGGACCGTAATGGCGAGGCGGGCAGAAGCGCATAATCGTTAAGAAACATTGTCGCCAATCGACAACCGTTTCTTCATGTGTGCTGTCTAGAACAGACGAGGTAGCGCCGCGACGCACGGATATTTCTCCGAAGGCGTGGCACGGGAAGAGATCAGCGGCGATCCGCTCATGCGCATCGACAGTGACGATAGAGACGGCTCGTCGACAGCGTTGGACTCAGGCCGATGCTGAACGGAAACGGCCGGAATCTCTCGTCCGGCAAACGGAAAAGCACCGAAGAGGCGCATCTCGGCCACGGCTGGTTCGTGACCTTCGCCGACTTGATGGCGCTCCTGGTCAGCTTCTTCGTCATGCTGGTGTCGTTCTCGACGCAGGATCTGCAAAAGCTGCAAATCGTCGCCGGCTCGATGCGCGAAGCTTTCGGCGTGCAGCAGGACTCCCGTTTCGCCGGCGTGGTCGAAACCGACGGCGTGCCGGTGCAAGGCAAGATCCGCAGCAAGACCAACGTCGCGCCCGATCAGGCCAGTAACACGCCGCATCTGGAGGAGACCGGAGGTGCGGGCAGTTCGGCGTCCAAGGCCAAGGCCGAACGTGAGTTCGCCTTGGCGTCGGCGTCGTTGCGCCAGGCGCTGCAGGACGTGCCCGAACTGGCCGAGCTCTCCAAGAACGTGGTGTTCGAGGAAACGCCGCTCGGTCTCAATCTGGAGCTTACCGATCAGGATGGCCGTCCGATGTTTCCGGAAGGCTCGGCGGTGCCGTATGAGCGCACGCGGATGCTGATCGCGCGACTCGCGGCGCCGCTGCGCGCCACCGCGCTGCGCGTCTCGATCGTCGGCCATACCGCGGCCGCGCCGGTCAACGCCGACGACGAATACGATGCCTTCGATCTGTCGACGAGCCGCGCCAACGCGGTGCGTCAGGTCCTGAAACGCGAAGGGCTGGCTACGAGCCGCATCATGTTAGTGGCCGGCAAGGGCGACGGCGAACCGCTGTTTCCAGAAGCGCCGACGCTCGCCGCCAACCGCCGGGTGACGATCAGTCTGCTGCGGGAGAACCCGCCGCTGCCGCCTAGTCTGCAGCGCTGAAAACGCGAGCTCTTCCGGTGCTGATTGAATCAGCAACGAAGTGACTTCGCTCGACAACGCGATAATTTCCAGGATCAGGCTGTCGTCCCGCCGCTTGTCTCGCGCGACATATCAGAACGATACGCCGATCCGGCGCCCGCGCTTCCAGACCATCCGGCACTTCTTCTTGGTGCCGCCGTGGAGCAGCTCGAATCTCGGCGGCAGCGTCGCGTCGGCATTCAGCTCGACGCAGGCGCCGCCGGCAGAGTAGTCCACGACAGAGCAGGGGACCACCGGCAGTTTGGGGCCGACGATCAGGCTGGCCTGGCTTGATACCAGCCCGCTCGGGCGTACGCGTGCAAATCGTCTCGGCTGGGTCATTGCAAAGTCTCGCGTTACCGAAGCTCCGCCATGATCGGCGATTCTGCGGATTGCATCGCAGACTTGTTAAATTCAGGTTTGCAGTCGGCGAAAAATACGCACCATTCCGCGCAGCCGGGCAGTCGGCCCGGGTGTGCGTTCCAGCATCCGGGCCGTTCTGTCGCTGATTGCAACTATCAGTGGTAACGGTCCTTGGTCCGACCGGATCGCGATCCGCTTCGACGTCGACGTCGACGCGACCGGCTCGGCCGAGCCGGTGCACGGATGCCCCGGACCTGAGAAATTTTCGGCAGGCCCCTTGAAAACGTTCCGGCTATTTCTAATTCTCGTTGCGTCCCGTCATGAAAGGAGTAGTTCGGGAGGATTGATATGCACTCGAGGACGATTGAATTTAGGAGACGGCCCCGCGCGATCGCGGGACCGCAAAACGCGGTCACGGTCCACGACCATCCCGATCAGGTGCTGCGCGACGACGCGCTCTGCGCCGCGGAAAAGCGGGCCATCCTCTCCTCATGGGCGTCCGACGCCAACGCGGTCGAGCACCAGCCGTGGCTGCGGTCGTTGCCGGGCTCCGGCCGGACCGTGCCGCTGGCGTCGATCCTGGCGGCCTTGCGCAGGCTCGACGACGACGACGATCCGCCGCCGAAGGGCGGGGCCGCGATCAGGCTGTCCGGTTTCAGCCGGGGCACTGATGGCGACGTCACGTTCGAGCGATTTCGGCCAATGGGGAGGAAGTATTATGGTCTGGGGAAACGACAGATTGACGTTCGATCCCGCGCGCTGCCCGGTCTGCGGCGCGACCATGCAACTCGCGAGGGTCGAGCCGCGGCCGGTCGGACGTAGCTTCGAGTTCGAGCGTCACATCTATCGATGCGTCGACTGCGACAACACCAGCCGGTTTGTCATCGACCGCTATGCCGACGCGCGAATCTCGGCATAGCGGCGGCGCGATCTTCTCCGAAAACCGCGGGCCACTTTTCGGGATCATGCTCGAACAAGCGGCGATCAGCCTCGAGACTGTACTTGGACGGGGCGCTGCGACGCGGCGCTTCCGATCCGGCCGCGCCATAGCGGCTTGATCAGTTCGAGGATGATCAGCGGCGCGGCCGCGGCGAGGGCGGTCAGACCGAGATCCTCCCACGACAGCGGTCCGAACTTGAACAGATCGCGCAGCCACGGCCAGGCGAGGCTGAGGCCGAGCACGCCCGCAACGATCAGCAACACGACCGCGAGCATCGGGTTCGGCCGACGCAGCGCCGTCAGGATCGAGGTGCTGAACGAGCGGTTGACGAAGATCAGGCCGACGAAGTTCAGCACCAGCGCGAAGAAGGTCAAGGCGCGCAGCTCGGTTTCCGGCATCGCATGGGACTGGCCGATCACGAACACGCCGGCGACGACCGCGAACACCAGCAGCCCCTGCACCAGACCCCAACCGATCAGCGCACCGGTGAACAGCGGCTGGTCGGGATCGCGCGGCGGCCGTCGCATCACGTCGTCCTCGGCGGTCTCGGCCTCGAACACGATCGAGCACACCGGATCGATGATCATCTCCAGGAATGCGATGTGGATCGGGCCGAGCAGGATCGGCAGGCCGAACAGCAGCGGCAGCAAAGCGAGGCCCGCGATCGGGACATGCACGGCGAAGATGAAACCCATCGCCTTGACGAGATTGTCGTAGATCCGCCGGCCGAGCCGGATCGCCTTGACGATCGACGCGAAGTCGTCGTCGAGCAGCACGATCGAGGAGGCCTCGCGCGCGACGTCGGTGCCGCGGCCGCCCATCGCGATGCCGATATGCGCCGACTTCAGCGACGGCGCGTCGTTGACGCCGTCGCCGGTCATCGCGACGACTTCGCCGTCGGCTTTCAGCGCCGCGACGATGCGCAGCTTCTGCTCCGGCATGATCCGCGCGAACACGGTGGCGTCGCGCAGCCGCTGCGCCAATGCGGCGTCGTCGAGCTGCGCAATCTCGTCGCCGCTGACGACGGTGTCGGCCGCGATGCCGGCCTGGCGCGCGATCGCCTGTGCGGTCGCCGGATAGTCGCCGGTGATCATCACCACCCGGATGCCGGCGGTGCGGCAATCGGCGACCGCAGCCGGTACCGCCTCGCGCAGCGGATCAGCCAGGCCGACGAGGCCGACAAACTTGAAACGGAAGCCGAGCTGGGTCTCGGGCCAGTCCTCGTCGGGATGGGCGGCGCGGGCGACGCCGAGCACGCGCAGGCCATCGGCGGCCATCGCATCGACGATGCCTGACAATCGGCCGCGTTCGGCGTCGTCGAGGCCGCATATCCGCGCGATCGCTTCCGGCGCACCCTTGGCGGCGACAATGAAATCGCCCGGATCGTCGTGATCGCGCCAGACCTGGGTCATCGCCAGCAGATCGCGGCGCAGGCCGTAGGAATGCACCATGCTGCGTACGCCGCTGCGGTCGGGGAGGTGATCGGCGGAGAGTCGATGCAATGCGCGGTCCATCGGATCGAACGGGTCGGGCGCGGAGGCGAGCAGGCCGGTCTCGAGCAGCAAACCGAACGCGTCGGGCAGATCGCCGACCTCGCGCGGCCGGAACGCCGCGCCGGATGCGAGCCGCAATTCGGCGACCGACATCCTGTTCTCGGTCAGCGTGCCGGTCTTGTCGGTGCACAGCACGGTCGCCGAGCCGAGCGCCTCGATCGCGGCGGCGCGGCGGGTCAGCACGCGGGCCTGCGAGATTCGCCATGCGCCCATCGCCATGAACACCGCGAGCACGACGGGGAATTCCTCGGGCAGCATCGACATGCCGACGGTGATGCCGGCGAGCACCGCGTCGAGCCAGCTTCCGCGCAGCAGGCCGTACAGCACGACGACCAGCAGACTGAACGCGCCGCCGACCACAGCGAACACCCGCACCAGCTTGCGCGTCTGCGTCTGCAACCGCGGCGGTTCGGCCTCCAGCGTGCCGAGCGCCTGGCCGATCTTGCCGATCTCGCTGCGCGGTCCGGTGGCGATCACCTCGGCGATGCCGCCGCCGCGCACCACCAGCGAGCCGGAATAGACGGTGGGTTGATCGTCGCCGCCGGGACGGCCCTGCGGTGCGGCGTTGGCTTCGTCGCGCGCGATCTTGCGCACCGGCACGGATTCGCCGGTCAGCAGCGACTCGTCGGCCTGGATGTCGTCGGCCTGCAGCAGCACGGCGTCGGCGGCGACGCGGTCGCCTTCCGACAGCACCATCAGATCGCCCCGCACCACTTCGCGTCCGGCGATGCGCTGGCGCTCGCCGTCGCGGATCACCAGCGCGCGCGGGCTGGTGAGGTCGCGCAGCGCTTCCAGCACGCGTTCGGTGCGGCTCTCCTGCACCACGGTGATCACCACCGAGAGGCTGGCGAACACCAACAGGATCAGAGCTTCCTTGAGGTCGCCGAGCGCGAGATAGACCACGCCGCCGCCGAGCAGCAGCGCCAGCATCGGTTCGCGCAAGACCTCGAACACGATCCGGAACAGCGTGCGCCGGTCGGGACTCGGCAGTTCGTTGGGGCCTTCGTTGGTCAGCCGCTCGATGGCCTCGGCTTGGCTGAGGCCGGTCAGCGGGGTGGGGCGCGATGGGACTGTCGACATTGGCGTGGTCTGACTCCCGACTACCGCCAATGCTATCCTATTTGGACCTCGCGTCTGCGACGTAATGCCCCGACTTGCCGCCGGTTTTCGCAATCAGATGGATCGCCTCGATCCGCACGCCGCGTTCGACGGCCTTGATCATGTCGTAGATCGTCAGGCAGGCGACCGACACCGCGGTCAGCGCTTCCATTTCGACGCCGGTCGGTCCTGTGACCTTGACGGTGGCGCGGACGATGCAGCCGGGCAGCTTCTTGTCGGGCGTGATGTCGACCGTCACCTTCGACAGCGCCAGCGGATGGCACAGCGGGATCAGCTCCGAGGTGCGCTTGGCCGCCATGATGCCGGCGATCCTTGCGGTGCCGAGCACGTCGCCCTTTTGGGCGTCGCCGTTCAGGATCAGATCGAGCGTGGCCTTCTTCATCACCACGCGGCCTTCGGCGACCGCGACGCGTTCGGTCGCGGGCTTCTCGGAGACGTCCACCATCCGCGCCTCGCCGCTGGCGCCGATATGGGTGAGGGCGGGCGGGGCCGCCTTTGCTGTCTTCGCCATGAGATCGTCAGGCCGCGCGGGCGAGCAGCGTGCGGGTGGCGGCGGCGACGTCCTGCTGGCGCATCAGGCTTTCGCCGACCAGGAAGGTCGACATCCCGACCCGTGCCAGCCGCGCCAGATCGTCGGGCGTGAAGATGCCGCTCTCGCCGACCATCAGCCGGTCCGAGGGGATCAGCGGCGCCAGCGCCTCGCTGGTCGCGAGCGTGACCTCGAAAGTGCGCAGATTGCGATTGTTGACCCCGATCATGGGGGAGCGCAGCGCGAGCGCGCGGTCGAGTTCGGCATGGTTATGGACTTCGAGCAGCACGTCCATGCCGAGATCCAGCGCGGCGTCCTCGATGTCCCTGGCCTCGGAATCGTCGAGCGCGGCCATGATGATCAGGATGCAATCGGCGCCATGGGCGCGGGCTTCGACCACCTGATAGGTGTCGTACATGAAGTCCTTGCGCAGCGCCGGCAGCGACACCGCCGCGCGCGCCGCGACCAGATAATCGAGATGGCCCTGGAATGACGGCGTATCGGTCAGCACCGACAGACAAGCCGCGCCGCCTTGCTGGTAGGCTTTCGCCAACGCCGGCGGATCGAAATCGGGGCGGATCAGCCCCTTCGACGGCGACGCCTTCTTGATCTCGGCGATCAGCGCGTAGTCGCCATCCGCGAGCCTGGCGCGCAATGCGCTGACGAAGCCGCGCGGCGGCGGCGCGGCGCGCGCGTCGGCCTGCAACGCGGCGAGCGGACGCTCGCGCTTGGCGGCGGCGATCTCCTCGCGCTTATAGGCCTCGATCTTGTTCAGGATGTCCGACACCCGATGCTCCTTCACGCGGCCGCGGTAACCGCGATCAGCCGCCGCAGCCGGCCTTCGGCCGCGCCGCTGTCGATCGATTTGGCGCCGAGCGCGACGCCTTCTTTCAGGTCCTTCGCCTTGCCGGCCACGACCAGCGCCGCCGCGGCGTTGAGCAGGGCGACGTCGCGATAGGGGCTGGGCATGCCTTCCAGCACCGAACGCAGCGCCACCGCGTTGGCTTCGGCGTCGCCGCCGCGCAGCGCCTCCGCATGGGCGCGCGGCAGGCCGGCTTGATCCGGAGTGACTTCGAAGGTTCTGATCTCGCCGTTCTTCAGTTCGGCGACCGCCGTCGGGCCGGACAGTGTGATCTCGTCGAGCCCGTCGGAGCCGTGAACCACCCAGATCGACTCCGAGCCGAGATTCTTCAGCACCTGCGCCAAAGGCTGCACCCATTGCCGCGAGAACACGCCGATCATCTGGCGTTTGACCCCGGCGGGGTTGGACAGCGGCCCGAGCAGATTGAAGATGGTGCGGGTGGCGAGTTCGACGCGGGTCGGGCCGACGTTCTTCATCGCCGGATGATGCGTCGGCGCGAACATGAAGCCGATGCCCGCCTCCGTCACGCAGCGCCCGACATGTTCGGGGGTGATGTCGATCCTGACGCCGAGCGCATTCAGCACATCGGCGGCGCCGGACTTCGACGACAGCGCGCGGTTGCCGTGCTTGGCGACCGGGACGCCGCAGCCGGCGACGATGAACGAGGCGCAGGTCGAGACATTGACCGAGCCGGAGCCGTCGCCGCCGGTGCCGACGATGTCGACCGCGTCGGCCGGCGCATCGACCGTCAGCATCTTGGCGCGCATCGTCGACACCGCGCCGGTGATCTCGTCGACGGTCTCGCCGCGGACCCGCAGGCCCATCAGCAGCGCGCCCATCTGCGACGGCGTCGCGTCGCCCGACATCATGCCGTCGAACGCGCTCGCCGCTTCGTCCCGAGTCAGCGTGGCGCCGGTCGCGACCTTTGCGATAATTGCCTTGAAATCAATCATTGTCCGCCATCGGCGACCTGACTCCGGCTCACGCCGTCGTCAATTGGTCGCCGCCCCCGTCGCCTGCGCTACCGCCTGCTGGTTGATCTTGGTGCCGATATCCCGCTCGAGCCAAGCGATATATTCGCCGACCTGTTCGTCGTTCATCCGCTGCAGCAAAGCGTCCTTCAGCTTCTTCGCATCGTCGGAGGCGAGATCGACGGGCGGCACCGTGACGTCGGTGACGCGATAGACGAACCACTCATTGCCGTTGCCGCCCGGGCTCTGGCCGACTCCGTCCTTCGCCGTGCGGAACACCGCCTCGACCACCGTGGCCGGTACGCCCGGCGTCGCGCCCTCGCGCTTCAACCCGGACGCCGTCTCGACCTTGACGCCTTGCGGCGCGACCTCGGCGAGCTTGCCATTGGCGCCGAGCTTCTGCACCAGTTCGGCGGCCATGGTCCGCAGCCGGCTCGTGACCTGTTCGGTGCGCCAGCGCGCCTCGACCTGATCCTTGACCTCGGCGAGGCTGCGCTCGCGCGACGGCGTCACGCCGAGCACGTCGAACCAGACATAGCCGTTCTGATAGTTGATCTGCTCGGTGTCGACGCCGACATCGCTGTTGAACGCCGAGGTGGCGAGTTCGAGACCCTGCGGGATGTCCTTCACCGGCTGACCATCCGGGCCGCGGCCGGAGCGGTCGACCGCCTCGATGGTCACCGCGTTGAGGCCGAGCATCTTGGACGCCTCGATGACGTTGGCACCGCCGGCGCGGGCGTCTTCCATCTTATCGTGCTGGGCCATCACCTGGGCGCGGGCGCGCTCCAGCGCGACGTCGCGCTTGATCGTCGGCGCCACGCTTTCATAGCTCGGTTGCACGCCGGGCTCGATCTTGGCGACCTTGACCAGCGCGGTGCCGAACGCGCCCGGGATCGGCTGGCTGACCTCGTTGAGCGGCAGTGCGAACGCGACTTTCGCCACCGCCGGATCGAGCATCTCGGCCTTGCCGACCAGACCGAGTTCAACGTCCGCCGGTTTCAGCCCGCGCTGATTGGTGATGTCCTCGAACGAGGCGCCTTCGGTGATCCTGGCGCGCGCCGCCTGCGCCTCCTCGGCATTCGGGAAGACGATCTGCAAGACCTGGCGCTTCTCCGGCGTCGACAGTTTGTCCTTGCGCTCGTCGAACAGTTTTCGCGCGTCCGCGTCGGACACGTCGGTCCATTTGGCGATCGACTCCGGCGTCAGCGCGACGAATGCGACCTTGCGATATTCGGGCGCGCGGAATTGCGCCTTGTGATCCTCGTAGAACGCCGCGAGCGCTTCAGCGGAGGGCGGCTCGATCGTTCCGACCTGGGCATCGGTCAGCTTCAGATAGTCGATCGCGCGCTGCTCGTTCTGGAACTGGCTCGCGACCAGCAGCATCGTGTTCGACGGCGCGAGGCCGGCCGTGATGGTGCCGGCGATCTGTCGCCGCAGCGCGACCTTGCGCTGCTCGGCGATGTAACGCTGCTCGGTGAAGCCGAACTGGCGGATCACCTGCTGAAAGCGGCCTGGATCGAATGCGCCATTGGTGCCTTTGAAACTCGGATCGTTGAGGATGCTGCGCATCGTCTCGTCGTCGGACTGGCCGAGCTGGAGCCTTCGCGCGTCCTCGTCGAGCGCCGCTTCCGCGATGACCTGCTGCAGCACCTGGCGATCGATGCCGAAGGCGCGCGCCTGGTCCGGGGTCAGCGGCCGGCCGAACTGGCGGCCGATCTGCTGCAGACGGTCGTTGTAGGTCTGCCGGAATTGTTCGGTGGAAATCTCGGTGCCGCCGATCTGGGCGAGCGTCGACCGGCCGAACCCGCGGAAGATGTCGGCAATGCCCCAGACCGCGAAGCTGATGATCAGCACGCCCATCACGATGATCATGACGGTCTTGCCGAACCAGTTGGATGAGGCGTTGCGTATTCCTCGAAGCATGGAGTCACTTTTGGCAGGAGGGAACCGGCCGCGCTGAAGCGCGCGGAGGCGCAAATTAGCGTCGCCAGCTTGAAAATCCATCATAAAGTGGCGGTGCCAGCGTCGCAACCGGAAGCGGCGCCGCAGTCGAGCTGTTGCCGCCGCATTGCAAGGCAGTCTCGAAGGTAACTTTCGAAGGCGGCTCGTAAGGCGGCTCTTTGGTCGCAGTCGGACGCTGTATGATCACGCGCCCTTGAGCATCGCAAACGGCTCTGCTAGCGGGATTGTGCAACCCCATAACGTGAGAGTGTCCATGCCGGTCCCCGCCGTTCGTTCGCTGATTGCCGGAAACTGGAAGATGAACGGCCTCAAGGCCGCGTCGTCGGAGTTCGACGCCATGCTGGAGGGCGCGACCGAGCTGTCATCGGGGATCGATCTGCTGGTGTGCCCGCCGGCAACGCTGATCGCCGCGTTTGCCGACAGGCTTGCCGCCGCCAACGAGAAGGGCGCGCTTGCGGTCGCGATCGGCGCCCAGGATTGCCATGCCAACGCCACCGGCGCCCATACCGGCGACATCTCGGCCGAGATGCTGGCCGACGCCGGCGCCCGCGCGATCATCGTCGGTCATTCCGAGCGCCGCGCCGATCACGGCGAGACCGACGCGATCGTCCGCACCAAGGCGCAGGCGGCGTGGCGGGCCGGGCTGGTCGCTATCGTCTGCGTCGGCGAGACCCAGGGCGAACGCAACGCCGGGCACACTCTGGACGTTGTCGCCGGCCAGCTCGCCGGCTCGCTGCCCGATGGCGCCACCGCCGCCAATCTGGTGGTGGCCTATGAGCCGGTCTGGGCGATCGGCACCGGCATGACCCCGACCGCGGCTGATGTCGAGGAAGTTCATGGCTTTATTCGCCAGACTCTGACGCAGCGCTTTAACGCCGAAGGCGACCAGATGCGGTTGCTGTATGGCGGCTCGGTGAAGCCCTCGAATGCCCGCGAACTGATGTCAGTCCCGCATGTCAACGGCGCGCTGGTCGGCGGCGCCAGCCTGAAGGCGTCGGACTTCCTTGCGATTGCCGCCGGGTGTCCCTAACTGAGTGACGCGACGCGCATATCCGTCGCGGTTTGGAAGCCGTCCGGGGGTGACAATGCCCCCATCGATCGTGTAGACACCGCGCGACTTCGTTTATCCCGCAAGCCTGTCGAGCAGCCGCGCGCTGGCGCCATGTCGGCCTTTCGGCGATCCGGGCTTGTGATGGAAGGGTACCATGCAGACTGTTATTATCGTCATCCACCTGATGTTGGTTCTCGGCCTGATCGGCAGCGTCCTGCTGCAGAAGTCCGAGGGCGGCGGCCTTGGCGTCGGTGGGGGTGGCGGCGGCGGCTTCATGTCGAGTCGCGGCACAGCTAATCTGCTGACCCGGACCACGGCGATTCTCGCGGCCGGCTTCTTCGTCACCAGCCTGCTGCTGTCGTGGCTGGCCACCTATAACCGCAAGCCGACGATGCTCCCGACGTCGGTGCCGACTCAGCAATCCCCGGCGACTCCGGCCCCGCCGGTATCTCAGGGCGGTGGTCTGCTCGACACGTTGAAGCAGACCGATCAGCAGCAGAACCAGCAGCCGGCAGCCCCGAGCCCGCCGCGATCGCAATAAGCATTGCCGGTATGCACTGACGGCACCTGTCTACGAATCTGAAGTGTCGTCCGTAATCGCATGAAGGCGCTGATCTTTCGGCGTCACCCACAGGCATTCTGACGTTCGCCCGATGGGACCGAATCGCTTTTGCGAATCGGACCGAGGGCCTTAAAGGTAGCCTCCCATGGCGCGGTACATCTTCATCACCGGCGGCGTGGTTTCCTCGCTCGGCAAGGGTCTGGCATCGGCGGCGCTCGGCGCGCTGCTGCAGGCGCGTGGCTACAAAGTCCGGCTTCGCAAGCTCGATCCCTATCTCAATCTCGATCCCGGAACGATGTCGCCGTATCAGCACGGCGAAGTGTTCGTGACCGACGACGGCGCCGAGACCGATCTCGATCTCGGCCATTATGAACGCTTCACCGGCCGGCCTGCGACCAAGCAGGACAACATCACCACCGGCCGGATCTACCAGGACATCCTGACCAAGGAGCGCCGCGGCGACTATCTCGGCGCCACCATCCAGGTGATTCCGCACGTCACCAACGCCATCAAGGAATTCGTCCTCAGCGGCAATGACGGTTACGATTTCGTGCTGGTCGAGATCGGCGGCACCGTCGGCGACATCGAGGGCCTGCCGTTCTTCGAGGCGATCCGTCAGATCAGGAACGATCTGCCGCGCGGCGACGTGATCTATATCCATCTGACGCTGCTGCCCTACATCCCGAGCGCCGGCGAGCTGAAGACCAAGCCGACCCAGCATTCGGTGAAAGAGCTGCGCTCGATCGGCATCCAGCCCGACATCCTGCTGTGCCGCACCGACCGGCCGATCCCGAAGGAGGAGCGGCGCAAGCTCGGGCTGTTCTGCAACGTCCGCGAAACTGCGGTGATCGAGGCGCGCGACGCCGACAGCATCTATGCGGTGCCGGAGGCGTATCACGCCGCCGGCCTCGACGACGAAGTGCTTGCGGCGTTCGCGATCGCGGCCGAAGCGCCGCCGGCGCTGGAGCGTTGGCACAAGATCAACGAACGCATCCGCAATCCCGAAGGCGCGGTGACAATCGCCATCGTCGGCAAATATACCGGGATGAAGGACGCTTATAAATCTCTGATCGAGGCGCTGTCGCATGGCGGCATCGCCAACAAGGTCGAGGTCAAGCTCGACTGGATCGAGAGCGAAGTGTTCGAGAACGAGGACCCGGCGCCGTTCCTCGAACATGTCAACGGCATCCTGGTGCCGGGCGGCTTCGGCCAGCGCGGCGCCGAGGGCAAGATCGAGGCGGCGCGATTCGCCCGCGAGCGCGATGTTCCGTATTTCGGCATCTGCTTCGGGATGCAGATGGCGGTGATCGAGGCAGCGCGCAATCTCGCCGGCATCGCCGAAGCCAATTCGACCGAGTTCGGGCCGACGTCGGAGCCGCTGGTCGGCCTGATGACCGAATGGCTGCGCGGCAACGAGCTGGAGCGGCGGTCGCAGGCCGGCGATCTCGGCGGCACGATGCGGCTCGGCGCCTATCCGGCGGCGCTGAAGCGCGGCAGCCGGGTGTCGCAGGTGTATGGCGGCGCGCTGGAGATTTCCGAGCGCCACCGCCATCGCTACGAGGTCAACACCGCCTACAAGGACCGGCTCGAACAGCACGGCCTGCGTTTCTCGGGCATGTCGCCGGACGGCGTGCTGCCGGAGATCGTCGAATACGAAGATCATCCGTGGTTCATCGGGGTGCAATTCCACCCCGAGCTGAAGTCGCGGCCGTTCGAGCCGCACCCGCTGTTCTCCTCGTTCATCGAGGCGGCGCTGGTGCGTAGCCGGCTGGTCTGAGACCGATTACTTCGGGCAGCCCGCGGTGGCGTCGCCAGCGCGCGCCATCGGCTTGCCGTTGATCAAGACGTTGCCGCCACCGCCGCCGACGATCACGCCGCCGCCAATCCCGCCGCCGCCGCAATGGGTCTGGCCGCCGATGACCGCGGCAGGCTTGCCGTTGATGAACACGTTGTTCGAACCCTCGACGACCGCGCCGTCAGAGGTGGTGTCGGCGGCGCGGGCTGCCGGCTTACCGTTGACCATAACGTCCTTGCTGCCGCCGGTGATCATGCCCGGCGTCTGAGCCGCGGCCGGCGCAATGGCCCATACCAGCAGGGCGAGGCCAGGGAAGCTGCGCATCGGCATTGCTCTCTGTTGCGGCCAAGCGATCGCATCGTATCAAGCAGGTATTCACTGACCGGCACGGTGCAAGATTACCCCGGATTGTTTCGAATTCACGCTGTTCGAACGCCGAATTCCGACTTTCTGGGCAGACATTCGCTCAATGGTGGGGGATGATCTGAAATTCAACCAGTGCGTGTATTGGGCTGATTGGTCGGGGACTGGAAATGACACTGCTTGGCAAGCTCTACGCGTGGGCCATTCCTGCCTGGGAGTCGGAATCGCCTGTCGATCATACCTGGGTCACCAGCTACGACAATCGGATCAACGGTTATCCGACGATCGACGAGGTCAAGGGCGCTCACCAATTCTTCTGGTATTGCTGGGGATCGTTCCACGCCACCGGGGGCACGCCGGTCGATCCCGACGGCGCCTTGGGTCAGCAAGCCGGCGACCTCTCAGTTGCGCAGTGCCTCGTGCTCCCCAACGTCGACTCGCGGACGTCGCTTGCGGCGCGCGGAACCATCTTCGTCTACGGCGTCGAGGGCGTTTGCCACCAATTGGCCAATCAGGTGCTGTACGCGACCCGGGACGGCGCCTCCCATGCGCCCCCCCTGACGGTCTGCAATGCGCGTGGCTATCTGCTGAGCAGCTTCATCTATGGAACCTATGGCCTCAGTCACATCTCATGGGCGGCCAAGGCTGCGTCGTGCACCGGGGCCCATCTGGCGGCGCGGACGGCGCGGTCTGGAGGACTGACGATGGCGAGCGACGCCCCTGAGCCGGACGAGTTCGAGAAGCGGGCCGCCGAAGTGCTGGCGGACGACCCGGCCAAACTGAGCCGCCTGCTGCATCTGCGCGGCGAAGTGCAGCAATTCGCGGCGCGGGCCTGGCCGGGGACCAGCCAACCCCATGCTGTGGCGCTCAACGCCCGCAACCAGCATTTGATCGACGAAGCAGCGAAGCTGCTTGGGCCGGAAAATTTCAAGCGGCTGTTTGGCGTCGATCCCGTCGCGAAGGTCAATCTGGTCGATCCGCATATCGCCGGCTCGGCCGCGGAGATTCCACCCCCGAAGGCGCGGTGAAAATCGACGCGAGTGCTGCGGCCGCGATCGGTCCGCGCGTCATGCAGCGGGCGCGGTGCTGTCCGCCGCGCCCATCGCTTTGACCTTGCCTGCAATTGTTGCCACAAGACGGCTTGGGCCGCGCGTGGCGACAATCGCGGGAGGTTTCGCCATGATCCACGAATCCCCGACGTGTCGTTGCGTGCCCGGCCGTCTGCCGGCGCTGCGGGCGCCGACCGCGGTTTCGGCGATGAAGTAATCGCCGACCGCAACGATGAAAGCGCTGATCTGATGCCCGGCGGACTCGACCATATCGTTCATGCGGTGCGCGATCTCGATGCCGCGGCGGAGGCGTATCAGCGGCTCGGGTTCACCGTCGGCGCGCGTAACCGCCATCCCTGGGGCACGCATAATCGCATCGTGCAGGTCGACGGGTTCTTCGTCGAGATCCTCACGGTCGCCGAACCGGAGAAGATCGCGCCGCATCGCGCGCGCGCATTTTCATTCGGTGCGTTCCACCGCGACTATCTGGCGCGGCGCGAGGGGCTGTCGATGCTGCTGCTCGCCAGCGCCGATGCCAAGGCGGATGCAATGGCCTACGCCGCGGCCGGGATCGGCGATGACGAGGTGTTCAGCTTCGGACGCGACGGGCAGCGGCCCGACGGCAGCGTCGTCAAGCTCGGCTTCTCGCTGGCCTTCGCGCGCGATCCTCTGTCGCCCGACGCCGGCTTCGCGGCGTGTCAGCATCATCATCCCGAGAATTTCTGGAACCCGTCGTTTCAGACCCACGCCAACGGCGCATGCGCAGCGGCGGCTGTGGCGATGGTGGCCGACAATCCGACCGATCATCACATCTTCCTCGGCGCCTTCACAGGTTTGCGCGATCTGCATGCGTCGTCGATCGGCGTGACCGCGCGGACCGAACGCGGCGACATCGACATCGTCGAGCCGGTGTCGTTCCGCGACCAATACGGCGTCAGCCTTGCGACCGACGCCGAGGGCGCGCGGTTCGCCGGATTGCGGATTGCCGTGGAGGACCTCGCCGTGGTTGAACGCCTGTTGAAGCAGAACGGGATCGTGGCGACGCGCCACATCGACCGGCTGATCGCGCCGGATCTGTGCGGCGCGACGCTGATCTTCGAACAAGGAATGGTCCGTTGAACAAGAGCATTGCGCCCGCGCCGGTGGTGGCCGCGGGGGACGTCAAATTCGGCAATTCGCTGCCGCTGTCGGTGATCGCGGGGCCCTGCCAGCTCGAGAGCCGGGCCCATGCGCTCGAGGTCGCCTCGGCGTTGAAGGAGATCGCGACGCGGCTCGGCATCGGCCTCGTCTACAAGACGTCGTTCGACAAGGCCAACCGCACCAGCGCCGCGAGCGCGCGCGGCATCGGGCTCGACGCGGCGCTGGCGATCTTCGCCGAGATCCGCGACAGCGTCGGACTTCCGGTGCTGACCGATGTGCACGAGGCCGAGCAATGCGCCCGCGCCGCGGAGGCGGTGGACATCCTGCAGATACCGGCGTTCCTGTGCCGGCAGACCGATCTGCTGCTGGCGGCCGCCGCCACCGGCAGGATCGTCAACGTCAAGAAGGGCCAGTTTCTGGCGCCGTGGGACATGGGCAACGTCGTCGCCAAGATCACCACCGCAGGCAACCAAAAGGTGCTGGTGACCGAGCGCGGCGCGTCGTTCGGTTACAACACGCTGGTATCCGACATGCGCGCGTTGCCGATCATGGCCAGGACCACCGGCGCGCCGGTAATCTTCGACGCGACCCATTCGGTGCAGCAGCCGGGCGGCAAGGGCACCTCGTCCGGCGGCGAACGCGAATTCGTGCCTGTGCTGGCGCGCGCAGCGGTCGCGGTCGGCGTCGCTGGCGTTTTCATCGAGACCCATCCCGATCCGGATCACGCGCCGTCCGACGGCCCGAACATGGTGCCGCTGCGCGACTTCGAGGCGCTGTTGCGGACGCTGATGGAGTTCGACGCGCTGGCCAAGAAGCGCCCGGGGGCCGGAACGATCTGATGCCGCAGGGCGGCGTGGCAGGCGTTCAGCCGGGCCTGCCGCCCGCGCTCAATATCATTGCGCTGTCGGGCTTCGCGGCGAGCCTGTCGACGCGTGCGCTCGACCCGGTGCTGCCGCGGATCGCCTCCGAATTCTCGGTCTCGATCGCCACCGCCGCCGGTCTCGCGGCAATCACCGCCTTCACCTTCGCCGTGGTGCAGCCGGCGATCGGCGCGCTCGCCGATCTGTTCGGCAAGGCGCGGCTGATGATCGTCTGCCTCGCGCTGCTCGGCTTCGCCAGCCTGCTCGGCGGGATGTCGTCGTCGTTCGAGGTGCTGTTTCTGTGCCGGATTCTCGCCGGCATCGGGGCGGGCGGGGTTTTTCCGGTGGCGCTCGGGCTCACCGCCGATCTGGTCGAGCCGGAGCGGCGGCAGGTCGCGATTGGACGCGTGCTCGGCGGCGCGATGACCGGGAATCTGCTCGGGGCCTCGGCCTCCGGCGTGATCGGCGACGTGCTCGGCTGGCGCGGCGTGCTGCTTGTGCTCGGCCTGCTGGTGATCGTCGCCGCGCTGGCGGTGGCGTTCGGATTTCGCAACAAGCCGATGCGCCCAGGCGCGCCGATGGATCTGGCGTCGCTGCGTCGCGGCTATCGCACCATCTTCAGCAATCCGAATGCGCTGATCTGCTTTGCCGCGGTGCTGGTCGAAGGCACTTGCGTGATGGGCGCGTTTCCCTATGTCGCAGCGTTTCTGCACGAACTCGGGCAGGAGTCGCTCGCGATCGCCGGGCTGGTGATCGCCGGCTTCGCCGTTGGCGGGCTGCTCTACACGCTCACCGTGGGCCGGCTGCTGCCGCGGCTCGGCGTCAACGGCATGATGATCGGCGGCGGCGCGCTGGTCGGGCTTCAACTCGCGATCATCGCCTTCGGGCCGCCGTGGCAGGCGCAGGCTCTGGCCTTCATCGCGATGGGCATGGGCTTCTACATGCTGCACGGCTGCGTGCAGGTGTTCGCCAGCGAACTCAGCGAGACCGCGCGCGGCACCGCGATGTCGCTGCACTCGTTCTTCTTCTTCATTGGTCAGACCACCGGCCCGATCGCCTACGGCTTCGGCCTCGCGCATCTCGGCAAGACGCCGACGCTGCTGATCGCCGGGGTGACGATGCTGGCGCTCGGCCTGGCGCTGGCCGCGCTGCTGCGGCCAAGGCCGCCGGGGGATGCAGTGGGGACCGCCGAGCGGGCCAGCTAACCTCCCTCGAGGTTGATTTCAGCCGCGAACCGCTTGCGCGGGCTGTCGTCGACGAGAGAATCGCGACTAGAATGTGCCGTTCTCCTCGAAGTCGGCGTCGTCGATCGTGCGGTGTTCAGCCAATCAACGATCGCGAGCTGTCATTCTTGCAGGGCCAATGCGGCGGGCAATCCAATCGAGGCAAGGCGTGGGGATTCGATCCAACACTAAGCTGCACGCCATGACGGACCGGCGTATCGGAATTGCGGCCGTCGCAACGTTCGCCGCCTTGGTCACGTGGATCGCGCTGACCGGCGACGCGCTCGCCAAGCGCGCGCGACCGGCTCCGCCGGTCGAGGCGACGGCGCCGCGCGAAGCGGGCGAGCCGATCATGGCGATCGTCTCGATCAAGTCGCAGCAGGTCACGCTGTACGATGCCGACGGCTGGATCCTGCGCGCGCCGGTGTCGACCGGCACTTCGGGGCGGGAGACGCCGGCCGGCGTGTTTGCGATCCTCGAGAAGCGCAAGGACCATCGCTCCAGCATGTATGACGACGCCTGGATGCCGAACATGCAGCGCATCACCTGGAACGGCGTCGCGCTGCACGGCGGCCCGCTGCCGGGCTACGCCGCCTCGCATGGCTGCGTACGGATGCCTTACGGCTTTGCGGAGAACCTGTTCGACAGGACCCGGATCGGGATGCGGGTGATCGTCTCGCCGAACGATGCGGCGCCGGTCGATATCGCGCATCCCGCGCTGTTGACGCCGGACCCGGCCGCGATCGCCGCCGTTCCGACGCGCGCCGTGACGCTGAGCCGCGAGGCCGAGGACGCGACCAAGGCGGCGGACGACGCAAGGAAGGCCGCCAAGGCCGCGGCCCGCGAAATCGCGCCGCTCAAGGCCACGCTCCGCGGGTTCGAACGGGCCAAGGCGCGCGCCGATGCCGAGCTGACGCGCGCCGACCGGTTGCTTGCCGGCGCGAAAACCGACGAGGCCAAGGCGCGGGCCGAAGCGCTGCAGCAGAACGCCGCGCAGCAGGCCGGGGAGGCCGCGGCGCGACTCGCCACCGCCACGGCGGACGCCGAGGCGAAGCGGGCGCTGGCGGACGCGACCAGGGACGCCGCCAAGGCTGCCGAGGCCAAGAAGGCCGACACCGCCAAGGCGGCGCTGGACGCGAAGCTCGCGCAGGAGCCGGTCTCGATCTACATCAGCCGCGCGACGCAGAAGCTCTACGTCCGCCGCAACACCCACAAGCCTGCGCCGGACGGCGGCGGCGAGGTGTTCGACGCGACCATCGAGGTTCCGGTCACGATCCGCGAATCCGACAGACCGATCGGCACCCATGTGTTCACCGCGATGGCGAAGAGCGACGCCGGCCTGCGCTGGAGCGCGGTGACCATCGACGGTCCCGACGACGCCAGAGAGGCGCTCGACCGCGTCACCATTCCGCCGGAGGTGCTGGACCGGATCGGCCCGACCGCGTTGCCGCGCAGCTCGATCGTCATTTCCGACGAGCCGCTGAGCGCCGAAACCAACTACCGCACCGAATTCGTCGCGGTGCTGAGCCATCAGCCGCAGGGCGGCTTCATCACCCGCAAGCCGACGCCCAACGTCGTCGTCGCCGACCGCGACGACCATTGGGACGGCGGTTTCGGTTCGTTCTTCTTCCCGCGCGCGCCTGAGCCGCAGCCGCAACCGCGAAACCCGCGGCAGCAGCGCGGCGGCAGAGGCTATCCGCAGCCGATGCAGCAGCAGGGCTGGCAGCCGGGGTGGCAACCGAGCTGGTAGCAGCCGCCGGGCGAAGTACCGAGCGTATCGAACGAACGCGCGCGCCAGGCGTGCGAACCGGGCCGCTCAGCCCCGCCCGCGATACGGCGCGACGCCCTGGTCAGGCACCCACATGCCCTTCGGCAGTTTGCCGGTCTGCCAGAACACGTCGATCGGAATGCCGCCGCGCGGATACCAATAGCCGCCGATGCGCAGCCATTTCGGCTTGATCTCGGCCGCGATCCGCTTGCCGATCGACACCGTGCAGTCCTCGTGAAATCCGCCATGGTTGCGGAAGCTGGCGAGATACAGCTTCAGCGATTTGGACTCCACCAGCCAGGCGCCGGGCGCGTAGTCGATCACCAGATGGGCGAAATCAGGCTGGCCGGTGACCGGGCACAACGAGGTGAATTCCGGCGCGGTGAACCGCACCAGATAATCGGTGCCGGCTTGTGGATTGGGCACGCGGTCGAGCCTGGCCGCGTCCGGCGTGGCCGGCCATTCGACCGCCTGGCCGAGCTGCAGGGAAGGGGATTTCGGCGTTTTGCGGGGTGATCTGGACATACGCGTCTCCGTTGCCGCGGTCTTAGCCTTTCGTTACGCGCGCGTCATCTGTGCGGTGGCCTTTTCCGGCCCGAAACCATGCTGTAGAAGCGGCGCAAACCTAGTCCCCCAATCCGCAGTGAGGCTTCCATGACCGCCATCGTCGACATCATCGGCCGCGAAATTCTCGATAGCCGCGGCAACCCGACCGTCGAGGTCGATGTCGTGCTCGAAGACGGCTCGGTCGGCCGCGCCGCGGTGCCGTCCGGCGCCTCGACCGGCGCCCACGAGGCGGTGGAACTGCGCGACGGCGACAAGGCCCGCTACCTCGGCAAGGGCGTGCTGAAGGCGGTCGAGGCGGTCAATGGCGAACTGTTCGACGCGCTGGGCGGCATGGACGCCGAGCAGCAGGTGCAGATCGACCAGACCATGATCGAGCTCGACGGCACCCCGAACAAGGGCCGGCTCGGCGCCAACGCCATTCTCGGCGTCTCGCTCGCGGTAGCCAAGGCGGCCGCGTCGTCCTACGACCTGCCGTTGTATCGCTATGTCGGCGGTACCTCGGCGCGGACGCTGCCGGTGCCGATGATGAACATCATCAATGGCGGCGCGCACGCCGACAATCCGATCGACTTCCAGGAATTCATGATCATGCCGGTGGGCGCCGCGAGCTTCAGCGAAGCGCTGCGCTGCGGCTCGGAGATCTTCCACACCCTGAAGGGCGAGCTGAAGAAAGCCGGCCACAATACCAATGTCGGCGACGAGGGCGGCTTCGCGCCGAACCTGCCGTCGGCGGACGCCGCGCTCGACTTCGTCATGGCCGCGATCGGCAAGGCCGGTTACAAGGCCGGCGAGGACGTGATGATCGCGCTCGATCCGGCCTCCACCGAGTTCTTCAAGAACGGCAAATATGTCTACGAAGCGGAGGGCAGGAGCCTCGGCCCGCAGGAGCAGGCGAAATATCTGGCCGATCTGGTGGCGCGCTATCCGATCGTGTCGATCGAAGACGGCATGGCCGAAGACGACATCGAAGGCTGGAAGGCGATCACCGACCTGATCGGCGACAAGTGCCAGCTGGTCGGCGACGACCTGTTCGTCACCAATGTCACGCGGCTCGCCGACGGCATCAAGAATGGCTACGCCAATTCGATCCTGATCAAGGTCAACCAGATCGGCACGCTGACCGAGACGCTCGCCGCCGTCGAGATGGCGCACAAGGCCGGCTACACCGCGGTGATGTCGCATCGCTCGGGCGAGACCGAAGACTCGACCATCGCCGATCTCGCGGTCGCCACCAATTGCGGGCAGATCAAGACCGGCTCGCTGGCGCGCGCCGACCGTACGGCGAAGTACAACCAGCTGCTGCGGATCGAGCAGGAGCTGGGCGCGCAGGCGCATTACGCCGGCAAGGCGGCGCTGAAGGCGTTCCGCTGACAGCGCTGGCGCTGGCGCGACATGTGATCGCCGCGGCGGTCGCATCGTCTTGAACCCTGGGCGCGGCTGCAGCAATCTGCGGCCGCGCTGACAACAACAGGGAGAAGACGCGTGACCGACGCCACCACCGGACTGCAACTGCGCTCGCTCATCAAGGCCAGCGGGGAACTCGAAGTGTCGCTGGCGACGGTCGACATCCCGGAGCCCGGTGCAGACGAGGTCGTGGTCCGGGTCGAGGCGACGCCGATCAATCCGTCTGATCTCGGCCTGCTGTTCGGCGCGGCCGACATGACCACCGCCAAGGCGTCCGGCTCGCCGCAGGCGCCGGTGATCACTGCGAAGGTTCCCGACGCGGCGATGAAGGCGATGGCCGGGCGGCTCGACCAGGCGATGCCGGTCGGCAATGAAGGCGCCGGCACGGTGGTCAAGGCCGGCAGCTCGGCCGCGGCGCAGGCGCTGCTCGGCAAGACGGTGGCGATGATCGGCGGCGCGATGTACGCGCAATTTCGCCTGATCAGGGCCGCCGACTGCCTGCCGCTGCCGGCGGGCACCACCGCCGCAGAAGGCGCATCCTGCTTCGTCAATCCGCTGACGGCGCTCGGCATGGTCGAGACCATGCGCCGCGAAGGCCACAAGGCGCTGGTGCACACCGCGGCGGCGTCCAATCTCGGCCAGATGCTGAATCGGATCTGCCTCAAGGACGGCATCGATCTCGTGAACATCGTGCGCAGCGAAGCGCAGGCGAAGCTGTTGCGCGACATCGGCGCGAACTACGTCGTCGACTCGACGTCGCCCGATTTCATGGCCGACCTCACCAAGGCGCTGGAAGCCACCGGCGCGACCATCGCGTTCGACGCGATCGGCGGCGGCAGGCTCGCCGGGCAAATCCTGACCTGCATGGAAGCGGCGATCAGCAAATCCGCCAAGGAGTACAGCCGCTACGGCTCGAACGTGATGAAGCAGGTCTACATCTACGGCGGCCTGGACACGCGGCCGACCGAGATCGTGCGCAATTTCGGGATGATCTGGGCGGTCGGCGGCTGGCTGCTGTTTCCGTTCCTGCAGAAGATCGGCGCCGCCGACGCCGCGAAGCTGCGCGCCCGCGTCGCCGCCGAGATCAAGACCACCTTCGCCAGCAACTACACGCAGGTCGTGTCACTGCAGCAGGCGCTTACGCTCGACGCGATCGCCGTGTACAACAAGCGCGCGACCGGCGAAAAATTCCTGATCGATCCGAGCAGGTAGTCAGCGCTGTCAGCGCTCCGCCGTCGCCAGTTTCGCGCCGAGCGCGACGAAGGCGGCGGCGAAGCCGCGGCGCATCCAGGTCAGCACCTTCGGCCGGGTGATGACATGGTCGCGCAGCCAGGCGGCGAACAATCCGTAGATCGCGAAGACGACGAACGTCATCAGCATGAAGATGCCGCTGAGTTCGACCATCCGCCCCAGCGGGTGCGCTTCGTCGGCGGCGACGAATTGCGGCAGGAAGGCGAGAAAGAAGATCGACAGCTTCGGATTGAGGATGTTGATCAGCACGCCGGTCACGGTCATTTGCAGCGCCGAGCGCGCGCCGACCTCTTTCTCGATGCTGAGCGGCCCGCGCTCGCCGAGCGTCTTCCACGCCATGTACAACAGATAGGCGACGCCGAGATATTTGAAGGTCTGGAACGCCACGGCGCTGGTGTGGAGCAGGGCGGCGAGGCCGAGGATCGCCGCGGCCATGTGAGGCACGATCCCGATCGTGCTGCCGAACGCGGCAATGACGCTGGCGCGCGAGCCGCGCGAGAGCCCGGCCGCCACCGTATACAGCGCGCCGGTCCCGGGCGAGGCGACGACGATCAACGAGGTGATGAGAAACTCGGGACTGACCATGGCTGTGGTTCCGCTCGTGAAATGGACTTGCAGTCTTCGTCCCGGCGCGGAAACAGTGCCGCGCCGACCGACGCAACGATATCGAAACGGAAATGAAAATGGCGGGGCCACTCGCCGTGGTCAAGGTGATCGAGATCGCGCAGGCGCTGACCAGGCTCCCCCGAAACGCTGACGCTCGCAAGGCGGCGTTAGCCCAGCATTAACCGCGCTGTTCCATGGTCGATCCATGGTCTCCCGCAGCCGCCTCAAATCGATCCTCGCCGGAATCGCGCTCTACGCGATCGCCGCGGCGGCGATCGGTTATTTCGGCATCAACGCCTATACCGGGCGCTACGGGCTCACCGCGCAGCAGGAGCTCGACCAGGAGATCATCGCGCTGACCTCCGAATTGGTGCGGCTGAAGAACGAGCGGGCCGAGGGCGAGAAGCGCGTGGCGCTGCTGCGGTCCGAACGACTCGACCCCGATATGCTCGACGAACGCGTGCGCTATCAGCTCGACTTCGCCAATCCCGCCGATCTGGTCCGCAAGATTCCGGCGCGCTGATCCGCATATTCCAAAAACCCGCACGAACGATTTCGAAAGTTTCACTTCGTTGCAGTGCGGCATACTGATTTGCGTAACGCGGCACAGCGATGCTTTCACGGCCGAATAAGTTACGCTAGAGAGGCTCATCTACTCTCTCATCGGACGAGCCATGGCCGCACCAAAAAAGAGCGCCGCGAAAGAGACGGGGCAGGACAGGAACTCCGGATCGACCAAGTCGAAGGTCCCGGACTTCACCAAGGAGCAGGAGCTGCACGCGTTCCGCGACATGCTGCTGATCCGCCGCTTCGAAGAGAAAGCCGGTCAGCTCTACGGCATGGGTGCGATCGGCGGCTTCTGCCATCTCTACATCGGCCAGGAAGCCGTCGTCGTCGGGATGCAGATGGCGTTGCGCGAGGGTGATCAGGTCATCACCGGCTATCGCGACCACGGCCACATGCTCGCCTGCGAGATGGACGCCAAGGGCGTGATGGCGGAACTGACCGGACGCCGCGGCGGCTACTCCAAGGGCAAGGGCGGCTCCATGCACATGTTCAGCATGGAGAAGCACTTCTACGGCGGCCACGGCATCGTCGGCGCGCAGGTCTCGCTCGGCACCGGCATCGCCTTCGCCAACCGCTATCGCGACAATGGCAGCGTCTGCCTCGCTTATTTCGGCGACGGCGCCTCCAATCAGGGCCAGGTCTACGAGAGCTTCAATATGGCGGAGCTGTGGAAGCTCCCGGTGGTTTACGTCATCGAGAACAACCGCTACGCGATGGGCACTTCGGTGACGCGCTCCTCGGCGCAGACCGACTTTTCCAAGCGCGGCGTGTCGTTCAACATTCCCGGCGAGCAGGTCGACGGCATGGACGTCCGTGCGGTGAAAGCCGCCGGCGACAAGGCGGTGGCGCATTGCCGCGCCGGCAATGGACCCTACATCCTCGAGATGCAGACCTATCGCTATCGCGGCCACTCGATGTCCGATCCCGCGAAGTACCGGACCCGCGAGGAGGTCGACAAGATCCGCAACGATCAGGATCCGATCGAACAGGTGCGCCAGCGTCTGCTCGGCTCGGACATGACCGAGGACGATCTCAAGAAGATCGACGCCGAGGTGCGCAAGATCGTCAACGAGGCGGCCGACTTCGCGCAGAACGATCCCGAGCCCGACCCGTCCGAACTCTACACCGATGTCTATCGCTGACGTATCTCGCGCTGACAGCGCTCTCGTGCCGCCACGCGGCGATCACGCGCATGATTGAATGACTGCGGAGCCCAAATGCCAATTCAAGTTCTGATGCCCGCGCTGTCGCCGACCATGGAGAAGGGTAACCTTTCGAAATGGCTGAAGAAGGAAGGCGACAAGGTCAAAAGCGGCGACGTGATCGCGGAGATCGAGACCGACAAGGCGACGATGGAAGTCGAGGCCGCCGATGAAGGCACGCTCGGCAAGATCCTGATCCCCGAAGGCACCAACGACGTCGCGGTCAACACCCCGATCGCCACCATCCTCGGCGACGGCGAGAGCGCCTCGGACGCCGACAAGGCCGCCGAACCTGCGGCGCAGAACAAGAGCGCGCAATCGGCGCCGCCCGCTGCTGCGCCGGACACCGGCGAGGCGAAATCCGCGCCCGCGCCCGCGCAGGACGCTCCGGAAGCGCCGGCTGTGTCGGTGGCGGACGATCCCGACATTCCCGCCGGCACCGAGATGGTCACCGTCACCATCCGCGAAGCGCTGCGCGACGCGATGGCCGAGGAGATGCGGCGCGATCCCGACGTGTTCGTGATGGGCGAAGAGGTCGCCGAGTATCAGGGCGCCTATAAGGTGACGCAGGGCCTGCTGCAGGAATTCGGCGCGCGCCGCGTGATCGACACCCCGATCACCGAGCACGGCTTCGCCGGCGTCGGCGTCGGCGCGGCGATGACGGGGCTGAAGCCGATCGTCGAATTCATGACCTTCAACTTCGCGATGCAGGCGATCGACCAGATCATCAACTCCGCCGCCAAGACGCTGTACATGTCCGGCGGCCAGCTCGGCTGTTCGATCGTGTTCCGCGGCCCGAACGGCGCGGCGTCGCGTGTCGCCGCCCAGCACAGCCAGGACTACTCGTCCTGGTACGCGCAGATCCCCGGCCTCAAGGTGGTCGCGCCGTCGACCGCCGCGGACTACAAGGGTCTGCTCAAGGCCGCGATCCGCGATCCCAATCCGGTGATCTTCCTCGAACACGAGATGATGTACGGGCAATCCGGCGAAGTGCCGAAGCTCGACGACTACGTGATCCCGATCGGCAAGGCGCGGGTCGCGCGGCAGGGCCGGCACGTCACGCTGATTTCGTGGTCGCACGGCATGAGCTACGCGCTGAAAGCCGCCGAGGAACTCGCCAAGGACGGCATCGAGGCCGAAGTGATCGATTTGCGCACGTTGCGGCCGCTCGACACCGAGACGATCATCGCGTCGGTGAAGAAGACCGGCCGCGCTGTCGCGATCGAGGAGGGCTGGCAGCAGAACGGCGTCGGCGCCGAGATCGCAGCAAGGATCATGGAGCACGCGTTCGACTATCTGGACGCGCCGGTGGCGCGCGTCTCGGGCAAGGACGTGCCGATGCCCTATGCGGCCAATCTGGAGAAGCTGGCGCTGCCCAGCGTCGCCGAAGTCGTCGAGGCGGCCAAAGCCGTCTGCTATCGGTAGATCGATGGCTGGCCCCAAGCAACAGCCGCTGCCGCCCGACGTCGAGGGCCGCGAGGACGCCACCGAGGTGCTGCGCGCCTTCGTGCTCGACGGCGGCCTGTCGATTGCGTTCATGCGCGCCTTCGAGGAGCCCGACATGTGGGGGCTTCTGCTGGTCGATATCGCCCGCCACGCCGCGCGCGCTTATTCGCGCGAGAGCAACTACACCGAGGACGAGGCGCTCGAGCGCATCGTCGAGATGTTCGAATCCGAGATCTCGCGCCCGTCCGATACGGGTCGCACCACCGAACGGCCGCAGTAAGGTTCCCCGTCATGCCGATCAACATCCTGATGCCCGCGCTCTCGCCGACCATGGAGAAGGGCAACCTTGCGAAGTGGCTGAAAAAGGAGGGCGACAAGGTCAAGAGCGGCGACGTCATCGCCGAGATCGAGACCGACAAGGCGACGATGGAAGTCGAGGCCTCCGACGAGGGGACGCTGGCGAAGATCCTCGTCCCGGAAGGAACCCAGGATGTCGCGGTCAATGCCGTGATCGCCGTGCTCGCCGGCGACGGCGAGGACGTCGAGGCGGCCGGGGCAGGGGCCGGCAAGACGGAGGCGCCGAAGGCTGAGGCTGCAAAGGCCGAGGACGTGAAGAAGCCCGCGGCGTCATCCTCGGAGACGGCCGCTGCGCGGGCTCCTCAGGATGACGGCGGTGCGGGCGGCAAGGGCGCTGCAGATGCTGCCCCTCGGCCTGCGGAGGGCGCGAAAGCGCCCGTCTCGAAGGGCGACGCCATGCAGGCCAAACCCGCGCAATCCAGCGACGCCCGGGTGTTCTCCTCGCCGCTGGCGCGGCGGCTCGCCAAGGATGCGGGCATTGATCTGGCGCGTGTCGAGGGCACCGGCCCGCACGGCCGGGTGATCGCCCGCGACGTCGAGCAGGCGAAGGCGGGAGGCGGACTGAAGGCGCCCGCGGCGGCGGCATCGTCCGCTGCGTCGGCGGTCGCGCCGTCGATGTCGGACCAGCAGATCCGCGCGCTGTATCCGGAGGGCAGCTACGAGGTCGTGCCGCACGACGGGATGCGGCGGACGATTGCGCAGAGGCTGACGCAATCGACCCAGACCATCCCGCATTTCTACCTGACGATCGACTGCAACCTCGATCGGCTGATGGCGGCGCGCGAAGACATCAACGCCGCTTCGCCGAAGGACAAGGACGGCAAGCCGGCCTACAAGCTGTCGGTCAACGACTTCGTCATCAAGGCGATGGCGGTGGCGCTGCAACGCATTCCCGACGCCAATGTGTCGTGGACGGAAGCCGGTATGCTCAAGCATAGGCATTCCGACATCGGCGTCGCGGTGGCGATGCCGGGCGGATTGATCACCCCGATCATCCGCAGCGCCGAGACGGCGTCGCTGTCGGCGATCTCCAAGCAGATGAAGGATTTCGCAGCCCGCGCCCGCGCGCGAAAACTGAAGCCGGACGAGTATCAGGGCGGCACCACGGCGATCTCCAACCTCGGCATGTACGGCATCAAGGACTTCACCGCGGTAATCAACCCGCCGCACGCCACCATCCTGGCGGTCGGCGCCGGCGAGCAGCGCCCGATCGTCCGGGACGGCAAGATCGAGATCGCGACGATGATGAGCGTGACGCTGAGTTGCGATCACCGCGCCGTCGACGGCGCGCTCGGCGCCGAACTGATCGGCGCGTTCAAGACGCTGATCGAAAATCCCGTGATGATGATGGTGTAGCTTTTCTTCCCTCTCCCCTTGTGGGAGAGGGTGGCCGCCGCAGGCGGCCGGGTGAGGGGGCATGATCCAGCGTGTGCCGCATCAACAAAGAGCTTTTGCGAAGACGCTTCGCGCGGGCGCTACCGATGCGGAACGCGCTCTTTGGCGGCTCTTGCGGTCGCGACGGCTGGCTCACCTGAAGTTTCGCCGCCAGGTGCCCATTGGCTCTTGGATAGTCGATTTTGTCTGTTTCGAGCAACGGTTGATCGTGGAAGCCGATGGAAGTCAGCACGCTGATAGCGAGAGGGATCAAGCGCGCGATCAGGACTTGATGGATCGCGGCTTTCGCATCCTTCGCTTCTGGAACAACGATATCCTCGCGCGTTCGCAGGCCGTGCTCGAGTCGATTTGGGATGCCGTGCCCGACCCCTCACCCGGCTGCGCGCCTGACGGCGCGCATCCACCCTCTCCCACAAGGGGAGAGGGGAAGACAACAAAGAGCGAGTAGTTATGTCCGACACCGCCTTCGACGTCATCATCATCGGCTCCGGCCCCGGCGGCTATGTCGCGGCGATCCGGGCGGCGCAGCTCGGGTTTAAGACCGCGATCGTCGAGAAGTCGTATCTCGGCGGCATCTGTCTGAACTGGGGCTGCATCCCGACCAAGGCGCTGCTGCGCTCGGCCGAGATCTATCACTACATGCAGCACGCCAAGGATTACGGGCTGTCGGCCGACAACGTCTCGTTCGATCCGAAGGCGGTGGTGGCGCGCTCGCGCGGGGTGTCGAAGCGCCTCAATGACGGCGTAGGCTTCCTGATGAAGAAGAACAAGATCAGCATCATCTGGGGCGCGGCCACGATCGACGCGCCCGGCAAGGTCACGGTCGCCGCGTCCAAGACCGAGGCGCCGAAGGGCGCGCTTCCACCCGGCAGCTATCAGGCCAAGCACATCATCCTCGCCACCGGCGCGCGGCCGCGGGTGCTGCCGGGGCTCGAGCCGGACCAGAAGCTGGTCTGGACCTATTTCGAGGCGATGGTGCCGGAGAAGATGCCGAAGTCGTTGCTGGTGGTCGGCTCCGGCGCGATCGGCATCGAGTTCGCCTCGTTCTTCCACACCATGGGCGCCAAGGTCACCGTGGTCGAGGTGCTGCCGCAGATCCTGCCGGTCGAGGATGCCGAGATCGCGGGGCTCGCCCGCAAGCGGTTCGAGAAGCAGGGCATCACCATCATGACCGGCGCCAAGGTCACCCGGCTCGACAAGAAGGCCGACAGCGTGGTCGCCACGATCGATCCCGGCAACGGTAAGCCCGAGACGCAGGAATTCGACCGGGTGATCTCGGTGGTCGGCGTGGTCGGCAATGTCGAGAACCTCGGGCTGGAAAAGCTCGGCCTGAAGATCGAGCGCGGCACCATCGTCACGGACGGTCTGGGCCGAACCAGCGTGCCCGGCATCTACGCGATCGGCGACGTCGCCGGCCCGCCGATGCTGGCGCACAAGGCCGAGCATGAGGGCGTGATCTGCGTCGAGGCGATCAAGGGCCTGCATCCGCACCCGCTCGACAAGAAGCTGATCCCGGGCTGCACCTACTGCAATCCGCAGATCGCCTCTGTCGGCCTGACAGAGGCCAAGGCGAAGGAGGAGGGGCGGGAGATCCGGGTCGGCCGCTTCCCGTTCGCCGGCAACGGCAAGGCGATCGCGCTCGGCGAGGATCAGGGCCTGGTCAAAGTGATCTTCGACAAGAAGACCGGCCAGTTGCTCGGGGCGCATATGATCGGCGCCGAAGTCACCGAGCTGATCCAGGGTTATGTGGTGGCGATGAACCTCGAAACTACCGAGGAAGAGCTGATGCACACCGTCTTCCCGCACCCGACGCTGTCGGAGATGATGAAGGAAGCCGTGCTCGACGCCTACGGCCAGGTGCTCAACGCCTGACGCTATCCGTCACTAACCGTACATAAGGGTGTCCGCGCGGCAACGCTTGTTGCTGACACGCCACAGTTCCTGATCATTTAACCGTCTTCGACGGTCGCTCTTGCGTGCGCCGCTTTTTAGCCACACCGCTCAATGAGATCATCATCCCCAGCAGAGCCGAGCAACAAAGCGGCTTAGGCGGTTGATTAAATCATCCCCGTCTCGGGCGGGGCCAGACCAGAACGGGTCTGGAAGCGGGTAAGCGATGGACGCGAAGACAACGCTCAAGTCGAAGCTCCCCAGCCGGCACGTGACCGAAGGGCCGGCGCGCGCGCCCCATCGCTCCTACCTCTACGCCATGGGCCTCACCACCGAGCAGATCCACCAGCCGTTCGTCGGGGTGGCGTCGTGCTGGAACGAGGCCGCGCCCTGCAACATTTCGCTGATGCGGCAGGCTCAGGCGGTCAAGAAGGGCGTCGCCTCCGCCGGCGGCACCCCGCGCGAATTCTGCACCATCACCGTGACTGACGGCATCGCCATGGGCCACGAGGGCATGCGCTCATCGCTGCCGTCGCGCGAGGTGATCGCCGACTCCGTTGAGCTCACAATCCGCGGCCACTCCTATGACGCGCTGGTCGGGCTGGCCGGCTGCGACAAGTCTCTGCCCGGGATGATGATGGCGATGGTCCGGCTCAACGTGCCGTCGATCTTCATCTATGGCGGCTCGATCCTGCCGGGCACCTTCCGGGGCCAGCAGGTCACCGTTCAGGACATGTTCGAGGCGGTCGGCAAGCACTCGGTCGGCGAGATGTCGGACGACGACCTCGACGAAATCGAGCGGGTCGCCTGTCCGTCGGCCGGCGCCTGCGGCGCGCAGTTCACCGCCAACACCATGGCGACCGTGTCCGAGGCGATCGGCCTGGCGCTGCCGTATTCGGCCGGCGCACCTGCTCCTTACGAAATTCGCGATGCGTTCTGCACGGCGGCCGGCGAGAAGGTGATGGAGCTGATCGCCGCCAACATCCGGCCGCGCGACATCGTCACCCGCAAGGCGCTGGAGAATGCAGCCGCGGTGGTAGCAGCGTCCGGCGGCTCGACCAATGCTGCGCTGCACCTACCAGCGATCGCGCATGAATGTGGTATCAAGTTCGATCTGTTTGATGTCGCCGAAATCTTCAAAAAGACACCATATATCGCGGATTTGAAGCCAGGCGGCCGTTATGTCGCCAAAGACATGTATGAAGTTGGCGGCATACCGCTCCTGATGAAGACCCTGCTCGATCATGGCTTCCTCCACGGCGACTGCCTGACCGTCACGGGACGGACGATTGCCGAGAATCTGAAAGCCGTGAAGTGGAATCCGCATCAGGACGTGGTGCGGCAGGCGAACCATCCGATCACCGTGACTGGGGGCGTCGTCGGGCTGAAGGGCAACCTCGCACCAGAAGGTGCGATCGTGAAGGTCGCGGGAATGTCGAACCTGAAGTTTTCCGGGCCTGCCCGCTGCTTCGATCGCGAGGAAGACGCGTTCGAGGCGGTGCAGAAGCGGACCTACAAGGAAGGCGAGGTCCTCGTGATCCGCTACGAGGGGCCGCGGGGCGGCCCCGGAATGCGGGAAATGCTCGCCACCACTGCGGCGCTGACCGGCCAGGGTATGGGCGGCAAGATCGCGCTGATCACCGACGGCCGGTTCTCCGGCGCCACCCGCGGCTTCTGCATCGGCCATGTCGGCCCGGAAGCGGCGCTGGGCGGTCCGATCGCGCTGCTGCGCGACGGTGACATCATCGTCATCGACGCCGAGGCCGGAACGCTTGACGTAAATTTGACCGACGACGAACTGGCCGCGCGCAAGTCCGAATGGGCGCATCGCGCGACAAACCACACGTCGGGTGCGCTTTGGAAATATGCCCAGCAGGTCGGGCCCGCAGTCAGCGGCGCTGTGACTCATCCGGGCGGGGCGGCCGAGAAGCAGTGCTATGCGGATGTTTGAGCGTACCAGTCTTGTTGCGTTGGTGATGGCTGCCACGGCCGCCATGGCGCCGGCTTTCGCCTTCGAGGGCACTCCGGTCAATCCGGAGAACACCGCGATCCCGGTGGCCTCGTCGCAGCCCGGCACTGCGCCTGCGCTGAAGAAGGCGATCCCGTCGGAGACCACAACGACCTCGCTCACCGCGCTGCAATACGCCGCCGAAGGCGGCCACCCGATCGCGCAGTGGCGGCTCGGCCGGATGTATGCCGACGGCAACGGCGTGGCGCAGGACGATCTGCGCGCCTTCGATTATTTCAGCAAGATCGCCAATGCCCACGCCGAGGACAGCCCGTCCGCGCCGCAGGCTGCCGTGGTCGCCAATGCCTTCGTCGCGCTCGGCCGCTACTACCTCGACGGCATCCCCAATTCGAAGATCAAGCGCGACCCGGAGCGGGCGCGGGAGATGTTCTCCTACGCCGCCTCGTATTTCGGCAATGCCGACGCGCAATACGATCTGGCGCGGCTGTATATCGACGGCATCGGTATGCCGCGCGATTTCCGCTATGGCGCGCGCTGGCTCGGCCTCGCGGCGCAGAAGGGCCAGCATCAGGCCCAGGCGATGCTCGGCCAGTTGCTGTTCAATGGAGACAAGCTGCCCCGGCAGGCCGCTCGCGGTCTGATGTGGCTGACCCTCGCCCGCGACAGCGCGACGCCGGACGAGATCTGGATCAGGGAAAGCTACAACAGGGCTTTCGCCAAGGCTTCCGACGACGACCGCGCCATGGCTCTGCAGATGCTCGAGCACTGGGTGCAGGGACGGCGGGACTGAACTCGAGCATGATCCCGAAAAGTGGATACCGGTTTCCGGAAAAGGTCATGCTCAAACAATAACCTAGAGCGGTCGCTGTCGCCCCGAGTGTCTCGTTCGACATTCGAAACTGGACGCTCAAGCGGTTTCGAAATCGAAATCCGCCCACACCGGCACGTGGTCCGACGGCTTTTCCCAGTTGCGAACGTGGCTATCAATTCCGACCCCGACCAACCGGTCGGCGGCCTGCGGCGACAGCAGCAGGTGGTCGATGCGGATGCCCCAATTCTTCTGCCAGGCGCCGGCCTGATAGTCCCAGAAAGTGTACTGACCCGGGGCGTCGGTGGTGGCGCGCAGGGCGTCGGTGAGGCCGAGGCCGAGCAGGGCCTGGAAGCTCTCGCGGGTCTGCGGCCGGAACAGCGCATCGTCGACCCAGCCGGCCGGATTGTAGACATCCGAGGCCTGCGGGATGACGTTAAAGTCGCCGGCCAGGATCAGCGGCTCCTCGGTCTTCAGTCGTTCCTTTGAATACTGAAGAAGTCGCGACATCCAGCTGAGTTTGTAAGGATATTTCTCGGTTTCAACCGGGTTACCATTGGGCAGATAGAGGCAGGCGACGCGGACCACGCCGCGCTTCAGCGACACCACGCCTTCGAGGAATCGGGCGTGGACGTCGGTCTCGTCACCGGCCAGACGCGGGGTGGCTTCCTCGAGCGGATATTTGGAGAGCAGCGCGACGCCGTTGAAGGTTTTCTGGCCGTGGGTGACGATGTTGTAGCCGAGCGCCTCGATCGGCTCGCGCGGGAACGCCTCGTCGACGCATTTGATCTCCTGCAGGCAGACCACGTCCGGCTCGCACGCCTTCAGCCAGCTCACCAGATGATCGATCCGCTGCCTGACCGAGTTCACGTTCCAGGTGGCTATCCGCATGTCGTGATCCGTTGAATCAAAATTTCCGAACGCTGGCATACCACGCCTGTCGGGGGTGTGGTAAGTCTCAGAAAAATCGGGCGGATTGACGCCCTGGGAGCGCGCATACGGGCGATGCCGCCCGGCGCGGCAAGAACGCGGGGTGGCATGAGAATACGTCGCTGGATCATCATTGCGATCGTGCTGGGCGCAGCCGCCGTCGCCTTCGTCGCGCTTCGACCGTACTTCTCCGAAAAGCAGATCGCGACCAAGGGCGCGCAGCGTCCGCGCGTGGTGGCGGTCGACATGGTCAAAGCGGTGCGCAAACCGGTCCCGGTCGACGTCGACGCGATCGGCACGGTGACGCCGATCTCCAGCGTGGCGCTGAAATCACGGCTCGAAACCACGATCCTCGCTGTGCATTTCGAGGACGGCGCGCGGGTCAAGGAAGGTGACCTGCTGTTCACCCTCGACGCACGGCAGATCGACGCCCAGATCGAACAGGCCGAGGGCAATCTCGCCCGCGATCGCGCGCAGCTCGCCGGCGCTGAACGCGATCTGCGCCGCTATGGCGAACTGATCGCGAAGGGTGCCACCACCCAGGTCAATCTCGACAACGCCAAAACCCAGGCCGACATCCTGGCCGGCACGATCAAGGGGGCGCAATCGGCGCTGGACAATCTCAAGGTCCAGAAGAGCTTCACGATGATCCGCGCGCCGTTCTCCGGCCGTATCAGCGCGGCCAACGTCAAGATTGGAAACTTCGTTCGCCCCGCCGACACCGCGTCGCTGGCAACCATCAACCAGATGGCGCCGGTCTACGTCACCTTCGCGGTACCTCAGCGCGTGCTGGTCGATCTGCGCGACGCGATGAAGGCGGAATCCACCAAGGTTGTCGCCACCATTCCGGGCAGCGGCCGGTCGGAGGTCGGCAAAATGGCGATGGTCGAGAACAGCGTCGACGCCACCACCGGCATGGTCACGGTCCGCGGCATCATGGACAATGGCAACGAGACGCTTTGGCCCGGCACGCTGGTCAATACCAAGCTGACGATCCGGACCGAGGACGCCGTCGCCGTTCCGACCGTCGCGGTGCAACGCAGCCAGACCGGCAACTTCGTGTTCGTGGTCAAGGATGGCGCCGCGCATGTTCAGCCGGTCACCGTCAGCCGCACCTTCGAGGGCGAAACCGTGATCGCCGCAGGCCTCGCCGGCGGCGAGGATATCGTGACCGACGGCCAACTGCTGCTGTCGGAGGGCACCAAGGTCGAGTCCCGCAGCCGCAAGGCCGGAGCCTGAGACCATGACCCTCTCGGAGCTGTGTATCCGCCGGCCGGTGATGACCACGCTGATCACGGCGTCGATCATCGTCTTCGGGATTTTCGGCTACCGCCTGCTGCCGGTCTCGGCGTTGCCGAAGGTGGATTTCCCGACCATCGCGGTGAGCGCGACGTTGCCCGGCGCCAGCGCCGACACCATGGCGGCTTCGGTCGCCGGCATCATCGAGCGCCAGCTTTCGACCATCGCCGGCATTTCCTCGATGTCGTCGAGTTCGTCGCAGGGCACCTCGGTCATCACCATCCAGTTCGACCTCGGCCGCAACATCGACGCCGCCGCGCTCGACGTGCAGACCGCGCTGACGATCGCGCAGCGGCGATTGCCGATCGAAATGACCACGCCGCCGAGCTTCCGCAAAGTGAACCCGGCGGAGTTTCCGGTGCTGTTCGTGGCGCTGAGCTCGTCGACGCTGCCGCTGTCGGCCGTCAACGAGTATGGCGACATCACGATCGGGCAGGCGTTGTCGCAAATCCCGGGCGTCGCCCAGGTGGTGATCTACGGCACGCAGAAATTCGCGGTGCGGGTTCAGGCCGATCCGGTTGCGGCGGCGGCCCGCGGGCTGTCGCTCGAGGACATCCGCACCGCGGTGTCGCGCGCCAACTCCTCGACGCCGGTCGGCACCATGAGCGGGCCCAAGCAGGACATCGCCCTGCAGGCCTCCGGCCAGATGGACAAGGCTGCGGACTATCGCCACGTCGTGGTGGCGTGGCGCAACGGCTCGCCAGTGAAGCTCGACGAGGTCGCCAAGATCTACGACAGCGTCGAGAACGACCGACTCGCGACCTGGTTCAACGGCGAGCGCGCGATCGTGCTCGCGATCCAGAAGCAGCCCGACGCCAACACCGTGGCCGTCGTCGATGGCGTCCGCGCGATGCTGCCGTCGTTGCGGGCGCAGATCCCGCCCTCGGTCGAGATGAACGTGATGATGGACCGCTCGGTGTCGGTGCGCCAGGCGGTGTTCGACGTTCAGGAGACGCTGGCGATCGCCGTCGTCCTGGTGGTGATGGTGATCTTCCTGTTCCTGCGTAAGGCCTCGGCGACCTTCATTCCAGCGCTCGCGGTGCCGATCTCGCTGCTCGGCACCTTCGCCGTGATGTACATGCTCGACTTCTCGATCAACAACATGACGCTGCTGGCGCTGACGCTGTCGGTCGGCTTCGTGGTCGACGACGCCATCGTCATGCTCGAGAACATCATGCGCCATGTCGAGCACGGGATGCGGCCGTTCGAGGCGGCGCTGAAGGGCGCGCGCGAGATCGGCTTCACCATCATCTCGATCACCTTCTCGTTGATCGCAGTGTTCATTCCGGTGTTGCTGATGGGCGGCATCGTCGGCCGCGTGTTCCGCGAGTTCTCGGTGACGATCGCGGTGGCGATCCTGGTGTCGGGCTTCGTGTCGTTGACACTGACGCCGATGCTGTGCGCCCGTATGCTCAAGGCGCACGATCCGGCGAAGAAGGAGAACATCATCCTGCGCGGCTTCGAGGCGATGTTCAGCGCCTGGCTGCGCGGCTATGAATGGGCGCTCGACCACGTCCTGGCGCACAAATTCCTGATGTTGCTGGTGACCTTCGCGACGCTCGGCGGCACCATCTATCTCTATATGATCGTGCCGAAGGGGTTCTTTCCGCAGGAGGACACCGGCTTCCTGATCGGCGTCACCGAGGCCGCGACCGACACCTCGTTCGAGGCGATGAAGGACCGCCAGCTCGCGCTGGTGCAGGTACTGAAGAGCGATCCCGCGGTCGACTACATCAACAGCACCGTCGGCGCCGGCGGTCCCAATCCCACAGCGAATTACGGCCGGCTGTTCATCGCGCTGAAGCCGATCAAGGAGCGTGACGACGCCGCCAAGGTGATCGCCCGGTTGCGCCAGAAGGCCGGGCAGGTCCCGGGAATGCAGGCGTTCTTTCAGAGCATCCAGAACCTGTCGGTCGGCGGCCGCATCTCCAAGAGCCAGTATCAATACGTGATGCAGAGCGGCGACACCGAAGCGCTGTACCGGCTGGCGCCGGAGATGCGCGACAAGATCGCCAAATTGCCGGGGCTGCTCGACGTCACCACCGACCTGTACATCAAGAACCCGCAGATGACGGTCGAGATCGACCGCGAAAAGGCGGCGGTCTACGGCATCACCGTCGATCAGGTGCGCAACCAGCTCTACAACGCCTACGGCTCGCGCCAGGTCGGCACCATCTACATGCCGTCGAACGACTACCAGATCATTCTCGAAGTGCAGCCGGAGTTCCGCGGCGATCCAAACGACATTTCCAAGCTCTATCTGAAGACGGCCAACAACCAGACGATCCCGATCGACGCGGTGGCGAGGATGGTGCCGAGCGTCGGTCCGCTGCAGATCAATCACCAGGGCCAGCAGCCGGCGGTGACGATCTCGTTCAACCTCGCCGAAGGCCAGTCGCTCGGCGCTGCGGTCGACCGCATCACGCAGATCGAGCAGGCCTCCAATCTGCCGGTGACGATCGTGACCGGCTTCTCCGGCACCGCCCAGGTGTTTCAGGAAAGCCTGCGCGGGCAGGGCGTGCTGATCCTCGCCGCGGTGTTCGCGGCCTACGTCATTCTCGGCATCCTGTACGAGAGCTTCATCCACCCGATCACGATTATCTCCGGCCTGCCGTCGGCCGGCATCGGCGCGATCCTGACGCTGATGCTGTTCAACATGGAGTTGTCGGTGATCGCGATGATCGGCATCGTGATGCTGGTCGGCATCGTCAAGAAGAACGCGATCATGATGGTCGATTTCGCGCTGGAGCGGCGGCGCGTCGGGCTGTCCGCCGAGCACGCGATCCGCGAGGCGGCGCTGCTGCGGTTCCGGCCGATCATGATGACCACCTTCGCGGCGATCTTCGGCACGCTGCCGGTCGCGCTCGGCACCGGCGCCGGCGCCGAACTGCGTCAGCCGCTGGGCGTCGCCGTGGTCGGCGGCCTGTGCGTCTCGCAATTGCTGACGCTGTTCATCACGCCGGTGATCTACATCTATCTGGACAAGATCGACCGGAAGCTGAAGCGCCGGCTCGAACCGCAGCTCGAGGAGCTGGCCGATGGCGAGCGGCGGCGCGCGGTCGCGGCGGAGTAGGACCGGCTCCGGTCTTCTGGCTTGCGAGCCCGGGTGCCGATCCGCGGAGCGGCGTCTCGAGCCGGCCGTGCAGCAGGTGTTGCGGCCGCGAAATCGGCCCGACGCTCCGCGATGACTTGCCCACGCATATCTGTCTCACCCACCTATTGGCGCGCCGTCGTTGTCTCGGGCGTGACGACTTGGTCGGTGGCTGCAGCGTAATAATCTCAGTTCGAACGCGATGAGCAGGCTGCGGAGTATTTGCATGTCGAATCGAGGGGAGAGAATGGTCGAGGCGATGCAACTGCGGGGGATGACAAAGCAGCACGCGCTGGCCTTCGCCATGGGCGTCAACGAAAGCACGATCACCCGCTGGAAGAACAACCGACCGATGTCGATCGACCATGCCGTGCTGCTGTGCCGGACACTCGATGTCTCGCTCGATTGGCTGCTGACCGGGGCAGGCCGGATAGATGCCGTCAGGCCGTGCCGACAGCAGCAGACGCCGGAAGGCGAATCCAGCTTCCTGTCGTGTATGCGCCGCGCGGAAGCGGCCCTCACCGAACAATCCAGCGCGCTGCTGGTCTCTTTCGTCAACTCCCTCCTGGACGAACGCGGTCGACCCTGACCGCGAAAGCAGTCGGCCCTGACCGAGCCGGCCCTTGCGCCTGGCGCAAGTGGTTTCGGATGCAACTTGCTCAACGTGCAACTCAGAGTGGCGTTAACCCTAAATATTCTCGTTAAAGTTGCACAACCTCTGGTTGATTCCGACCGGAGGGAACCGAGGCCGGCGGGGCCGGCGGGAGGTACAAATGACGACGACCATCACCATCAATGTGACGAACAACAGTAACTCGCTGCAGAACTTCTTCTTCTTCCAACAGCCGGCGTCGTATTCCGGCGGGCCGCAGGTCTACACCAACAGCCTGTATAGCCAGGCCCTGTTGCCCTACAGCACGTCGGGCGCGGTGCTCACCTTCACGATGATCCTGCAGTATTATGCAGGCGTCCAACAGCAGGTGGCGCCGCCTGAGGTCGGACAACCCTCGGGTCAGTTGGCCGCCATTCAGGCGATCAATCTGACTTCGGCGGCCGGCGGTCCGCAGACCAACAACACTACGAATATGACCGTCTCGCCCTCGTTGGGGCTGTCCGTTCCGGCCTGGACGGCGGGGCCGCAGTCGGGGTCGTTCCGGATCGTGACGCCGACCTTCAATCCGGTGCTCGCGAACTACAATGCGGGGTCGGCCGTGCAGTCGCTGTCCGGCGCGATCACCCTGTCGAACTTCGTGACGGCTCAGCCGACCTCCAATCTCGACTGTCAGCCGGTCATCAAGTTCTACGTGCAGACGGGGACCTACACGGCGGGCACCGTGATGAATTTCACGAACTCGTCGATCAACGCCGCGATCTGCGACGCGACTCCCGGCTTCACGACGTTCAACGTGACCTACAATATCGACGGCACCTGGACGGTGAAGAACATGGCGGTGAGCCAACTGGCCAACGGCGCGCTGGGCCTGGTCGAGCGGTCCGTCAATTCCTTCGGGCGGGTCCTGGCGGACGCGCTCAATGCGCAGGTCCTGAACGAAGCCGGAACCGGCGTGATCTCGACCGGCACTGCCGGGAACTTCAATCTGCCCACGACGATCACCAACCTCAACAACCCGGGCGGCCTTGCGGTGTTCAAGGAGTATCAGGTCGGGCCGACCGGCGGCCCCTACAAGGGCGCGATGTGTACGGCGCTGGCGGGGACGACGGGTACGTTTTCGTAGCGTCCGCAAGACCCGTCTACGCTGTCGCCCGTTGCGCAGCTAAACCGCCATAGACTATCGCCGGGAGCACCTGATCAAGGCTCCCGGCTTTGTCTCGTTCGCGGCCAGCTCACGCAGGCAGTCCGCGCACCACCAGCGCCAGACAGACGATCACCATGATCGAGGGCAGCGCCCATCGGCTATGCGAGCGTAAGCCGGATGCGAGTTCGTGAAACCGCGAAGCGGGATCGGAGCGCGGCTTCCACAGAAGTGCGTCGATCAGCACCACGATCACCAGATAGAAATAGCCGAGTGAGATGATCTTCGCGATCGGGGTGTTCAACGAGATCGAGCCTGGGAAGCTCGCCTCATAGGTGAAACTGATCGCTGCGAGCGCGAGCAGCGCCGAGAACACCAGGCCGCCATGGTCCTTGGGCGCCGTACCGGGAATCCACAGCACGAACAGCGACACCGCCAGCGTCGACACGATGGGAATGAACAGCCGCAGCAGATAGCGCTCCGACAGCCGTTCGATGCCGACCGTGACGTTGAGCCGCGAATAGCTGCGCGCGTTCCAGCCGGCGGCCTCGTCGTAGAAGAAGCTCAGATCGAGCGGCCGCCAGTCGATCACCGACAGCTTGCTTTCGATCCGCGAGAACAAACGGTCGGATTCGGTGGTGACCAGCATCGCATCCTGCTTGGCGTAGCGCGGCAGCGAAAACGACAGCGGCAGTTTCTGGCGATCGAACGGAAACGCCGACATGTTGATCGGCACGCGGAAGTCGGCCTCATAACGTTCGACCAGCACGATGCCGCCGTCGGCGTAAGCGGAGACCGCCTCGGTCTTGGAGCGCGGCTCGCCGATCTGGTTGTCGATCGCGACACCCGGCGTCCAGATCGAGGCGATGAACTGCGCCGCCTCGTCGCCGACGCGATCGATCCGCGCGGCGCCGACCTGAATCGGGTCGAACCGCCGGCGCGGGTCGGTCCAGCGTTGGGTGACCTCGATAGAGAGCCGGGCGCGGCCGGCGACTTCCTTGACCTCGGTGATGTCCAGGACGCGCAGTCCGATCCGCACCTGCACCGGCAATTCGACGCCGTCCGGCAAGCCTTCTTTGTCGGCGCCGGCCCGAACCGGACCGGCGAGCAGTCCGGCCGCCAACACCAGCAGCAGCGCGAGAACCGTCCGCATCCTAAGACTGACCGCGCATCGCGATCATCCGCGCCAGGACTGAGAAAACGACGAAGGCGAGAATAGCGCCGATCATCGCCGCCGCGATCAGTTCGGTGCGAGTTCGCTGCAGCGCGGCGCCGTGCGCGGGGAAGGTTTTCACCGCAGCGATGTTGCCGATCATCCGGCCGGAGAAATCGATCAGCGGCTGCACCAGGACGGCGGCGCTGCCGCCCTGGAGTTGGTGCGCGCTGACGTCCCGGGTGCGCGTCAGCCGGATCGCGCCGTCACGCAACAGGCCGTTGAAAAGCTGCGTGTCGGTGGAGGCCAGCGCCATCAGGTCGCCGAATGTTTCGCCCGCGCCGTTCTGGCTCGCGCCGCGTGGCGGCAGATCTGCGAGCGACTGGCTGAGCACCACGGCGATATCGGCGTTGGTCAGCGCCTTCACCTGCTCCAGGATCGGTTCGAGGTTGAGGCCGGTCTCCACCGTGCCGACGAAGCGGTCGCCGTCGCGGACCACGGCGATGCCGCGCACGAAGGTGCCGGCGATGCCGATCTCGAGGCCGACCTGCGAGCGGCCGGTCTTGTTGGCCGCGAGCACCATCGGCCGGATTTTGGTCAGGTCGTCGCCGAACTTGTCCGGCAGATGCAGACGGAGCAGGTAGGTCATGTCTGCGGCGTGAAAGCCGAACACCGGAACGCCCTGGGTTTTGAGGTAGGCGTAAGTGCCGCCGGCTAGCTCCGACAGCGCGGCGCGATCGCCGGCCGCCAGGGCTCGGGCGACGGCAGCATGCCGCGCGGTGGTCTCGGCTTGCGTCAGCGCGAAGCGTCCGGCCTGGTCGAGCGCCGCGGTGATCGCCTGGCTGATCGCGCCCATCTGATCGTCGCGGTCATGCGCGATCACCTCGTTCTGCATCGAGAAGGTGATCGCGATCATCGCCCCGAACACAAGCGACAGCACCAGCGCGGTGATCAAGCCGACGCGAAATCCGGTGAGGAGGCGGGGGCGCTGCGAAACCTCAGAGGTCACTGACATCGACATCGACAATTCCACCACGCAAGACCCGTCATCGGCCTGCGCGGGTGACGCAAGCCGTGTCCGTCAAACCTGCTGTCTGGCGATGATCGATGGGCGGGTTGTTTGGGTTCCGCCATAATGGAAGCGGGAACCATCAGCAAGCGCGGGAGATGCAGACGCGTCGTTTCTCTTGACCCAGCGTCTCAACGTCGAAGAACTTTCGGCGCGCGGCCTTCGGACCATCAAGGCAGTCGGACGCCGCGCTGCGTCGCGGCGTTCAAGTCGGCGTCCAACTTACTGTGTCACATCGAGAAGCTGGTGCCGCAGCCACAGCCGGAAGTGGCGTTCGGATTGTTGACGCGGAACGACGCGCCGATCAAATCGTCGACGAAGTCGACTTCCGAACCGGCGAGGAACGGCACCGAGGCGGAGTCGACCAGCACCACCGCGCCGTCGCGCGCGATCACCAGATCGTCGTCGGTCTGGGCGCGATCGACGTCGAATTTGTACTGAAAGCCCGAGCAGCCGCCGCCTTCGACGCTGATCCGCAGCATCGCGCCGTTGCCTTCACCTTTCAGAATTTCGCCGATCCGGCGCGCCGCCCGTTCGCTGATGGTGACGCTGCTGTCCGTCATTTGTCGCTCCATATCCCTGCAGGGGATTGTGCCGTCATTGGATTTCCGTGCAAGCCATAGTTAAGTGCACTGTGCCGCAGAATCAAACAGGTCAGGGATAGCTTCAGCGTGTCGGTCGGAATGGCAGCTCCTCGCGCAGCCTATGGTTGCGATCCGGACCGCAGCCGCGGCCGGCAGTTCGCCGAGCCGCCGAGCAACAACCGCAGTGCTTTTCGGCGTGATTGCGACCGGGTGATCCACTCCAACGCCTTCCGCCGGCTCAAGCACAAGACCCAGGTCTTCGTGTTCCACGAGGGCGATCATTACCGCACCCGTCTGACCCACAGCCTCGAAGTCGCCCAGATCGCCCGGGCGATCGCGCGCCAGCTCGGGCTCGACGAGGATCTGACCGAGACGCTGGCGCTGGCGCACGATCTCGGCCATCCGCCGTTCGGCCATGCCGGTGAGCGCGCGCTCGACGCCTGCCTGCGCGCCCATGGCGGCTTCGATCACAACGCTCAGACCCTGCGGGTGCTGACCGCACTCGAGCACCGCTATCCGGAATTCGACGGGTTGAACCTGACCTGGGAAACGCTCGAAGGCGTGGTCAAGCATAACGGCCCGCTCACCGATCGCGCCGGCCGGCCGCTGCCGCGCTACGCCGAGCGCGGCGTGCCGATCGGGATTGTCGAGTTCAGCCAGCGCTTCGACCTCGAGCTGTGGAGCTTTGCCTCGCTCGAGGCCCAGGTCGCGGCGATTGCCGACGACATCGCCTACGACGCCCACGACATCGACGACGGGCTGCGCGCCGGGCTGTTCCGCGTCGACGATCTGCGCGCCGTGCCGCTGATCGCATCGATCATCGACGGCATCGCGCGGCGCTATCCGGCGCTCGACGAAAGCCGGCGCGGCGCCGAGCTGGTGCGCGAGCTGATCTCGCATTTGATCGGCGCGGTGACCGCCGAGACCATGCGGCGACTGGGCGAGGCCGCGCCGCGCTCGGCCGAGGAGGTGCGTCACGCCAGTTCGGCGATGGTGGCGTTCCCGATCGAGACGGCCGCCGCGGAAGCCGAGATCAAGGCATTCCTCTGGACCCACATGTATCGGGCAAACCGCGTCATGGCGGTGATGCGCGACGCCGAGGCGATCGTCGCCGACCTGTTCCAGCGCTATTGCGACCATCCGGCCGATCTGCCGCCGGACTGGCTGCCGACCGATGGGCCGGTCGCCGAGTGCGAAGCCGACCGGCTGCGACGGATCCGCAATTTCATCGCCGGCATGACCGACCGCTATGCGCTGACCGAACACCAGCGGCTTTTTGACTCGACTCCGGATTTGCGTTAGGCGGCCGGACCGGCCGACAATGGCCATCCCCCAATCAAAACTGCAGCCATGCCCGATCAACCGATCTCGACGCATCTTTTCGCCCATGTCCTCGCGCGCGTGCACGCCGTCTGCGCCGTGCTGACCGACGAGGGCGTGCTGCCCGCGGGGATCAATCTCGCGCGCATCGTGGTCGAACCGCCGAAGGACGCCTCGCATGGCGACATGGCGACCAACGCCGCGATGGTGCTGGCGAAGGACGCCAAGGCGAAGCCGCGCGATCTCGCCGACAAGATCGCCGAGAAGCTTCGGGCCGAGGACCAGATCGCCGAGGTTGCGATCGCCGGTCCCGGCTTCATCAATCTGACCCTGAAACCGGCGGTGTGGGCGCAGGCGCTGCGCGCGGTGCTCGACGAGGGCTCCGCCTACGGCCGCAGCCGGGTCGGCGGGGCCGAGAAGGTCAACGTCGAATACGTCTCCGCCAATCCGACCGGGCCGATGCATGTCGGCCATTGCCGCGGCGCGGTGTTCGGCGACGCGCTGGCGAATTTGCTCGACGCGGCCGGCTATGACGTCACCCGCGAGTACTACATCAATGACGCCGGCGCCCAGGTCGACGTGCTGGCGCGCTCCGCTTTCCTGCGCTACCGCGAGGCGCTCGGCGAAGACATCGGCGCCATTCCGGACGGGCTCTATCCGGGCGACTATCTGGTCCCGGTCGGCGCGGAGCTGGCTGCCGAGCACGGCTCGGCGTTGAAGGAAATGCCTGAGCCGCAATGGCTTCCGCTGGTACGCGCGAAGTCGATCGCGATGATGATGGAGATGATCAAAGGCGATCTCGCCGCGCTTGCGATCACCCACGAAGTGTTTTTCTCGGAGCGTTCGCTGATCGAGGGTGATCGCAATCGCGTCGCCGACACGATCGATTTTCTCCGCGCCAAGGGCGACGTCTATCAGGGCCGGCTGCCGCCGCCGAAGGGCGCGCCGGTCGAGGACTATGAGGACCGCGAGCAGACCCTGTTCCGCGCCACCGCCTATGGCGACGACGTCGATCGTCCGCTGCTGAAGTCCGACGGCTCCTACACTTACTTCGCCTCCGACATCGCCTATCACAAGGTGAAGTTCGACGCCGGCTTCGGCAATATGGTCGACGTCTGGGGCGCCGACCATGGCGGCTACATCAAGCGGATGCAGGCGGCGATCACCGCGGTGACCGAAGGCAAGGGCGCGCTCGACGTCAAGATCGTCCAGCTCGTCCGGCTGTTGCGCAACGGCGAGCCGGTGAAGATGTCGAAGCGGGCCGGCGACTTCGTCACGCTGCGCGAGGTGGTCGACGAGGTCGGTTCCGACGCCGTCCGCTTCATGATGCTGTTCCGCAAGAACGACGCGGTGCTCGATTTCGACCTCGCCAAGGTGATCGAGCAGTCGAAGGACAATCCGGTTTTCTACGTCCAGTACGGCCATGCCCGCGGCCATTCGATCTTCCGCAACGCCCGGGAGGCGTTCCCGGACCTGCCGGAATCGACCGACGCCCGGATCGCGTTCCTGAAGGATGCCAAGACGGAGCGGCTGACCGACCCGGCGGAGCTCGATCTGCTGCGGCGGCTGGCGCTGTTCCCGCGCACCGTGGAGGCCGCGGCGCTGGCCCATGAGCCGCACCGGGTCGCCTTCTATCTGTATGATCTCGCCAGCGAATTTCACGCGCTCTGGACGCGCGGCCGCGATTTGCCTCATTTACGCTTCATTATCAATAATGATGCAGAGATTACCAAGGCGCGACTGGCGATGGTCCAGGGCGTCGTCTCGGTTCTGGCATCTGGGCTTGCCATGCTCGGCGTCACAGCGCCGGACGAGATGCGGTAGGGGGACAGCCGGTCAGATGGGGATCTGGAGCGGCTTTTTGAGAGCAGTCTATCTTCTGCAGTAGCGGGTTTGGCGGCTTTCCCGAATGGGACGCAACAACACATGACCGATCGATATCAGCACCGACCTTACCCGGCGGACGACGACGAGACCGGCTCGGCTCATGCGCAACGCAAGACCGAAACCGACCCGCTCGCCGAACTCGCCCGCCTGATCGGTCAGAACGATCCGTTCGGCAATCAAGCTGCGGCTGGTCGGCAGCACTCCCGCGCGACCGACTTCCGCCCGAGCAATCAGGCGCCGCCGATCGAGGACGATGCGCCGCCGCCGCCGATGCCGGCCTGGATGCAGCATCGCCGCGCCGCCACTCCTGAACCGGCGCCGGAGCCCGAGCCCGATTTCCGCCGTCCGCCGTCCTTCGTCACCGCCGCCGCGCCGCGGCTGGCGGATGCGGGCGGCTACGCTCAGACGCCGTTCGACCCAAGTCCTCTCGATCAAGGTCCTCTTGATCAACGTCCTCTCGATCAAGGTCCTCTCGATCAGAGCCGTCTCGATCAGAGCCATTTCGATTCCAGCCCTCTCGATCCGAGTCATTTCGATCCGCGGCACGTTACCCAACCGCCGCTGCCGCTGCCGTTGGATCAGCCGCATTATGCGCAAGGTCGATATGACGACGCGTTATATGGCCAGCTCGATCCCGCCCAGGTGCGCCCGGACGCGAATTATCCCGAAGCGCCTTACGGCTATGACGACGGCTATGCCGAGGAGCCGGACAGCCGCGCCTACAAGCCCCGCCGCAACAACATGATGACCGTGGCCGCGGTGCTGGCGCTTGCCGTCATCGGCACCGGCGGCGCATTCGCCTATCGCACGTTCAGCGGCGGCGGCCGCAGCGGTGAGCCGCCTGTAATCAAGGCCGATACGAGCCCGACCAAGGTGATGGCGACGCCTTCGGCCTCCGCGGACGCCTCCGGCAAGCCGATCCAGGACCGGCTCGCGGCCGCCAACAACATCGAAGCGCTGGTGTCGCGCGAAGAGAAGCCGGCCGATCCGTCGCGTGCCGGGCAGGGTGCGCGGGTGGTGCTGCCTCAGCTCAATCAGAATCCCAATCCGCCGGGCGTCGCCAGCGTCGCGCCGGGACCGAAGCCGAACCTGCCGCCGAACAATGGCACGATCTCCGGCGAGGAGCCGCGCAAGATCAAGACCTTCAGCATCCGTCCGGATCAGGCCGATCAGGCCGCGGCGCCGGTCAACGCCGCTGCGCCTGCGCGGCAGGCAGCGCGGACGCCGCCGCCGACTCCGGCTGCTCCCGCGCAACGTCCGGCGGCTCGCCAGGTCGAGGACGCCAATGCGTCGGCCGGCAACGCGCCGCTGTCGCTGGCCCCGAACGCGGCCCCTGCGCCGTCGTCCAACCAGCGCGTCGCTTCGCTGCCGCCTGCTGAATCGGCCGGAGCTGGTGGCTACGTGGTGCAGGTGTCGTCCCAGAAGAGCGAGGCCGACGCCAAGGCGTCGTATCGGGCATTGCAGAGCAAGTTCCCATCGGTGCTCGGTCCGCGCGCGCCGTTGATCAAGCGCGCCGATCTCGGCAGCAAGGGCGTGTATTACCGCGCCATGGTTGGCCCGTTCGGAAGCCCCGACGAAGCCCAGCAACTCTGCGGCAACCTAAAAAGTGCCGGCGGACAGTGCGTCGTCCAGAGGAATTAACGGCCGTTTCCTTGACCCTGGAGGCGCGCGCGGGCTAAGCGGCCCTTATGACTTCGCGCGCTTTCATCACCGGCATCTCCGGCCTGGGCCTTACCGACGAGGAGCGCGAGTTTTTGCGCGAAACCCGTCCGTGGGGCTTCATCCTGTTCAAACGCAACGTCGACAATCCCGCGCAAGTCGCTGGATTGGTTTGTGAACTGCGCAAGGAAGTCGGCCAGCCCGACGCCCCGGTCCTGATCGATCAGGAAGGCGGGCGGGTTCAGCGTCTCGGGCCGCCGCATTGGCCGGTCTATCCGCGCGGCGCGGTGTTCTCGGCGCTATACGATATCGATTCGCAGCTCGGGCTCACCGCGGCGCGGCTCAGCGCGCGTCTGATCGCAGCCGATCTGGCCGATCTCGGCATCACCGTCGACTGCCTGCCGCTCGCCGACGTGCCGATCGCCGGCGCCGATGCGGTGATCGGCGATCGCGCTTACGGAACCGACCCCGCCAAGGTGGCGGCGATCGCCCGCGCGGTGACTGAGGGCCTGGAGCAGGGCTCGGTGTTGCCGGTTCTCAAACACATCCCCGGCCACGGACGGGCGACGGCGGACAGCCATTTCCGGCTTCCGACCGTGGATACGGCGCGCCAGGAACTCGAGCGTTCCGACTTCGCGGCGTTCCAGCCGCTCGCCGATCTGCCGATGGCGATGACTGCACATGTTGTGTTCAGCGATCTCGATCCCGCCCAACCCGCGACGACATCTGCGACAATCATCGATCAGGTGATTCGCGGACGAATCGGGTTCCAGGGACTGCTGATGAGCGACGACGTCTCGATGAATGCGCTGGAAGGCACGATCGCCGATCGCACTCGGGCCATCGTCGCGGCGGGATGCGACGTCGTCCTGCATTGCAACGGCAAGCTCGACGAGATGCGGCAGGTCGCCGCCGAGACGCCGGAGCTGGCAGGCCAGGCGCTGCAACGCGCCGAGGCGGCGCTGGCGTCGCGCAAGCCGCCGCAGATGTTCGACCGCGCCGCCGCGCGCGCCGAACTCGAAGCCTTGATCGGCCGCGCAGGGATGAGCGCATGACCGCTGAAATTCTGTCGTTTGAAACCGGGCGGCCCGCTGAGCAGGTCGAACAGGAAGATGCGCTCGTCATCGATGTCGAGGGCTATGAAGGTCCGCTCGATCTGCTGCTGACGCTCGCCCGACAGCAAAAGGTCGACCTGCACAAGATTTCGATCCTGGCGCTCGCCGACCAGTATCTGCAGTTCATCGAGGAAGCGCGCAAAATCCGCCTCGAACTGGCCGCCGACTATCTGGTGATGGCGGCGTGGCTGGCGTTCCTGAAATCGCGCCTGCTGTTGCCGGAGCCGCCGGCGGCGGAAGGCCCGAGCGCCGAGGAGATGGCGACCGCGCTCGCCAACCGGCTGCGCCGGCTTGAAGCGATCCGCGAAGCGGCGGACCGGCTGATGACGCGGCCGCAATTGCAGCGCGATATCTTTCCGCGCGGCATGGCGGAAGCGATCGACGAGGTCCGGCATCCGAGATTCACGGCGACGCTGTACGACCTGCTCAGCGCCTATGCGACGCAGCGCCAGTCGCGCGTGCTCGCGAGCGTGCATTTGGCGCGGCGCACGGTGTGGTCGTTGAGCGAGGCGCGCGCGTCGCTGGAGCGTCTGGTCGGCCTTGCCGAAGACTGGAGCCGGCTCGACGAATATCTGCTCCGCTACCTGGCCGATCCGACGCAGAAGGCGACGGTGCTGGCGTCGAGTTTCGCCGCGGCGCTCGAACTCGTGCGCGAGGGCGAGGTCGAGCTGCATCAGGCCGGGCCTCTGGCGCCTTTGTATTTTCGTAAGCGTCCGCCGTCTCCAGCGATGGAAGCGGCAGCCGTGCCGGAAGTTCCGGCAGGGTAGTGAGTGGAAGAAGGAGAGCGAGCCATGGCAAGTCTGGCGGAGAAGCGCATCGTGGAGTTCGAACCCAAGGTCGAACAATTCGAGGCCGGCACCGAACAGCAGCCGCAAACCCGGCCCGAGGAACTGCGCCTTCTCGAAGCCCTGCTGTTTGCCTCGACCGAGCCGCTCGATCAGTCCGCCCTCGCCAAGCGGATGCCGGACGGCGTCGACATCAAGGCGGCGCTTGCGCAACTGCAGGCGGACTACGCGCATCGCGGCGTCAATCTGGTGCGCATCGCCAATAAATGGACCTTCCGCACCGCAGGCGATCTCGCCTGGCTGATGACGCGTGAGACCACCGAAACCCGCAAGCTGTCGCGCGCCGCGATCGAAATGCTGGCGATCATCGCCTACCATCAACCGATCACCCGCGCTGAGATCGAAGACATTCGCGGCGTGGTGACCTCGAAGGGCACGCTCGACGTGCTGCTGGAGACCGGCTGGATTCGCCCGCGCGGCCGCCGCAAGACGCCCGGCCGGCCGCTGACTTTCGGCACGACCGAAGCGTTCCTGTCGCAATTCAGCCTCGAGGCGCTCGGCGATCTGCCGGGGCTCGAGGAACTGAAGGGTTCGGGCCTGCTCGATACCCGCTTGCCGACCGGCTTCAACGTGCCGACGCCGTCGGACGATCCGACGTTGCGTGAGGACGAGGATCCGCTGGAATCCGGCGATCTCGAACTGGCGCTCGCGCCGATCGCCGACCCGGAGACCGATGAGGCGGCTGCCGGTGGCGCCACCGCCGAGGCCGGGCAGGCCGAGGGGGAGGTGGAGACAGCGTCGATCGGGACCGCTGAAGCGGCCGAGCCGGAAACCGCCGAGCCGGAAACCGGATTCGCCGAGGCCGTTGACGGGGATATCGTCGACGATGAGGTCCGCGACGCCGAGGCCGGCTTGGTTGAGACGGTCGATGAGGCGTCGGCCGATGCCGGGATTGGTCTCGCCGCGACTGATGACGCCGAATCGGACGAGGTTGCTGGAGCCGCCGAACCGGAAGAGGCTGCGTTCGAGTCGCTCGATGACGATCTCTCCGGTGGCGAAGTTGCGGAGTCCGAGCAAGTGGACGAGGAGCCGGCGGAGCCTGATACCGATGAGCCGGACTCAGTTGCGAGCGACGACGAAGACGACGTGCGCAACGGCGATCACGAGCCGAGCTGATTACCGTCGATTGCGATCCGGAACCACTGCCGCGATGGTGATCACGTCGACGTTGTCGCGGCTTAAATCCTTGTTTTTGGCGGCCTTTGCCCCTAGTTTCTTCGACAGGGCAAGGGCTGGCACGCCGGTCGAGTTTCGGGAGATTGCAGGATGGGTTCACTCAGTATCTGGCACTGGATCGTCGTGATTGCGGTCGTCCTGCTGCTGTTCGGTCGCGGCAAGATCTCCGACCTGATGGGCGACGTCGCGCAGGGCATCAAGTCCTTCAAGAAAGGCTTGCAGGACGATGAAAAGACTGCCGAAAAGCCCGATCCGGTGAAGTCGATCGACCACAACGCGCCGACCGCCGCTGCGCCGACCCGCACCGACGTCGGCAGCAAAGCGGTCTGACGCGGGCGTCGCTCGCCGGGCGGCGCCGGGCCACCCTGAAGTGGCGCGACGGCGGTGTGGCGAAGCAAAGGCGCTTGTGGCAGACGACACTTGTCGTCGAGGCACTTGTCGTTGAGGGCACTTGTCGTCGAGGTTACTTGTCGTTGACGGCTCTTGTTGTCGACGGCTCTTGTGGTTGAAGGCCGCCTCGGGCAGGAGTGATCGCTGAGGCGGCTGCCGATGTCGGCCCGCAAGCGCAGTTTGGCATGTTCGGCATTTGTCATGTTCGACATCGGGTGGAGTGAACTGGTGGTGATCGGCGTCGTCGCACTGATCGCGATCGGCCCGAAGGAGTTGCCCGGCGTGCTGCGCACGATCGGGCAATGGATGGGCAAGGCCCGCAAGCTCGCCTCCGAATTCCAGGGCCAGTTTCAGGAAGCGATGCGCGAAGCCGAAATGGCCGACCTCAAGAAATCCTTCGACGAGGTCAAGGAAGCCACCACCGGCCTGTCCACCAACAACATGCTGACCAAGCTCAGCGACGACGTCGCCAGTGCGATGGCGATCGACAAGAAGGACACGATCGACACGCCGCCGGTGATGCCGACCACGCCGGAGCCGCCGACGCCCGAGACTTTCATCGAAGCCGAGACTCATCAGGCGACCGCGGGCGCGCCGCTCGCGATCGTCAGCGAAGCGCAGGCCGCTTCGACGGCCGGGCACAGCACGCTCCCGGTGCCGGCTGAAACCCACGCGCTCGCCACGCCCGATCTGGCGCCGCCCGATCTCGCCCATCCTGCACCCACTCATCCCGACCCCGCCAAGGACGCCAAAGCTTCATGAGCGCCGAGGATATCGAGGCCTCCAAGGCGCCGTTGATGGATCATCTGATCGAGCTGCGCTCGCGGCTGATCAAGGCGCTGCTCGGCTTCGGCGTGGCCTTCATCTTCTGCTTCTTCTTCGCCAAGCAGATCTACAACGTGCTGGTGTGGCCGTTCGTCTGGGTCGCCGGGGCGGAGAATTCGAAATTCATCTACACCGCGCTGCTGGAGTACTTCCTCACCCAGCTCAAGCTGGCGATGTTCGGCGCCGGCTTCATCTCGTTCCCGATCATCGCGACCCAGATCTACAAATTCGTCGCGCCGGGCCTCTACAAGCACGAGAAGAACGCCTTCCTGCCTTATCTGGTGGCGACGCCGGTGTTCTTCGTGCTCGGCTCGCTGCTGGTGTATTTCATCGTGCTGCCGATGCTGGTGCGGTTCTCGCTCGGCATGCAGCAGATGGGCGGCGACGAGACCGCGCAGATCCAGCTGCTGCCCAAGGTCGGCGAATATCTGTCGCTGATGATGTCGCTGATCTTCGCCTTCGGCCTCGCGTTCCAGCTACCGGTGATCCTGACGCTGCTCGGCCGCATCGGCGTGCTGACCTCGAAGCAGCTCCGCGAGAAGCGGCGCTATTTCATCGTCGGCGCTTTCGTCATCGCCGCCGTGCTGACGCCGCCCGACGTCATCAGCCAGATGTCGCTGGCGCTGCCGCTGATGATTCTCTACGAGGGCTCGATCTACGCCGTCGCGATCGTCGAGAAGAACCTGAAGGCGAAAGCGGCGACGGCCGAAGCGAGCGACTCCAAGCCGGCCGAGTAAGGCTCGATCTTCGGTCGTCATGCTCCGCGGATGCGGAGCATCCATTACCGCGGAGCGGTGCGGCTGAAGTCGGGCGCTCTGGGATACGGGGTCGCCCGCCTTCGCGTGCGATGACGGGAGAAGGTGCGGCTGACGCCTTTCAAATCCCGCTTATTCGGGGTACTTGAGCCGCTCTGGCCGACGCGCCTTCAGGACTTGACCCATGCACGACATCAAAGCGATCCGCGATAATCCGACTGCGTTCGACGCCGCTTACACGAGGCGAGGGCTCTCGCCGATCGCGGACAGTCTGATCAAGCTCGACGAGACCCGCCGCACGGCGATTCTCGCCTCGGAGCAGGCGCAGGCGCGGCGCAATGCGGCGTCGAAGGAGATCGGCGAGGCCAAGAAGGCCAAGGACAATGCGCGCGCCGAGGTGCTGATGGCCGAGGTCGCCGAGCTCAAGACCACGATGCCGGCGCTGGAGGCCGCGGTGAACGAGGCCGACGAGGCGCTGAAGACAGCGCTGTCGGAAATCCCCAATTTGCCGCTTGCCGACGTGCCCGAGGGCGCCGACGAGCACGGCAATGTCGAGCGGCATCATTTCGGCGCCAAGCGCAGCTACACGTTCACGCCGAAGCCGCATGACGATCTCGGCGAAGCGCTCGGCATGATGGACTTCGAAGCCGCCGCGAAACTCTCGGGCGCGCGTTTCGTCGTGCTGAAGAACGGCCTCGCCCGGCTCGAACGCGCGATCGGTCAATTCTTTCTCGACGTCCACACCGGCGAGCATGGGTATACGGAAGTGAACCCGCCGCTGCTGGTGAAAGACGACGCGATGTTCGGCACGGCTCAGTTGCCGAAGTTTCGGGATGATCAGTATCTCGCGCGGGCGCCTCTGGGAAGGGAAGTGTTATTTGATGAGTTGTCGCAAGAGCTGAAGAAAAATCCTGAACCAATAGCTCGAATGGCCCTTGCGGCACTAGCGGGCCTCGACCTCGAAGAGCAGTCCAATATGGCTGCGGGAACGATGGATGATTACGTCAAGTTTCGCGAACAGCTGATGTTTAAAGGTCTTTGGCTCATCCCCACCGCCGAGGTCTCGCTCACCAATCTCGTCCGCGAATCCATCCTCGACGAGAAAGAGCTGCCGATGCGCTTGACCGCGTTGACGCCGTGCTTCCGCGCCGAGGCGGGAGCTGCGGGACGTGATACGCGCGGGATGATCCGGCAGCATCAGTTCACCAAGGTCGAGCTGGTGTCGATCACCACGCCGGAGAAGTCCAAGGACGAGCACGAACGGATGCTGAGCTGCGCCGAGGAGGTGCTGCGCCGGCTCGGGCTGCACTACCGGGTGATGACGCTGTGCACCGGCGATATGGGCTTTGCGTCGCAGAAAACCTACGACATCGAAGTCTGGATGCCGGGACAAGGTGAGGGCGGCGCGTATCGCGAGATTTCATCGTGCTCGGTGTGCGGTGACTTCCAGGCGCGGCGGATGGATGCGCGGTCGCGCGGCCCGGACGGCAAGCCGCGTTTCGTGCACACGCTGAACGGCTCCGGCACCGCCGTCGGCCGCGCGCTGATTGCGGTGATCGAGAACTATCAGCAAGAGGACGGCTCGATCGCCGTGCCCGACGTGCTGCTGCCCTATATGGGCGGGCTGAAAGTGATCGCGGCCGCGTGAGGATTCTTCGCACAACGCTGCGCCTGGGGCTGGCTTCGCTGGCGCTGTTCACCTTGCTGATCGCGCCGCCTGGGCCGGCGCTGGCGCAATCCTCGCCGGCTGAATTGATCTCGCAGTTCCGCGCCAAGAACGGCGAGGGCGCGGTGACGATGGACGCGACGCTGAACGCGATCGCGCAGGAGCAGGCCGCGGCGATGGCGGCGAAGGACGTGCTGGATCACGACGTCGCCGGCGGATTTACGTCGCGCGTCGCGCGATCGAAGGCTGCCAGCGCGGCCGAGAACATCGCCTATGGCTACGCCGATTTTCCACGAACGCTCGGGCAGTGGATCAATTCGTCCGGGCATCGTCGCAATCTGCTGCTGAAAGGCGCCTCGAAAGTCGGCATCGCCAATGCCAAGAGCGCCAGCGGCAAGACCTATTGGGCAATGGTGATCGCCGGCGGTTATGACAAGCCGAAACCCAAACCCGATCCCAAGACCAAGCCCGCGAAAGACAAGGCCGGCAAGGATGCTTCAAGCAAGCCGAAGCCGACTGCGCCGCGCGACTGCACCATCCGGATGTTGGGGATGTGTATCTGAGCGCGGCACCCCGATTGCAGCGCTGAGCGCTGCGCCGTTCTCGCGGCGCAGCGACATCGAACTACTGCGCCGCCACCTTGTGCGCCTTCTCGGCGGCGAGGTCGCGGTCCATGACGGCGCGGCAGCCGGTCGAGAGCTTTGTCCGATTGCTGCGCATGCAGGCGGTGATCTTCGGGATGCTCGGGATTTCCGAGGCGCACAGTTTGAAAGCGTCGTCGGTGCACATCTGGGCGGCTTCCGAGCTGTAGGCGAAGCTCGCGGTCGAGGTCACCGGCAGCATCGCAACGACGATCAGCGACAATGCGATACGGCGAATCATGCTGGTGCGGGTGGCGGTCATGGTCGCGGTCCCTTTGCCTGGCCGCTGGTTGCGGCTGTTGATGGCAGAGCCTCCCACGCGCGCGGTCCGGGGACTGTGATACCGGTCACGCGGACCGGCGAGCGACGATTGTCCGGCAATGCGGACCAGTCGGCATCGGCATTCCGGCCGGTATTTGCCTCTGGCACCCGGTGCGGATAAGACGGCGCCCAGATCAACGACCGGAAAGGCGCCGAGCGACATGCGGATTCTGTGCACCAATGACGATGGCATCCACGCGCCGGGGCTGAAGGTGGTCGAGGAGATCGCGCGGGCGCTGTCCGACGACGTCTGGGTGGTGGCGCCGGAGCTCGACCAGTCGGGCGTGTCGCACTCGCTGTCGCTGAACGATCCGCTGCGGCTGCGCGAAGTCGGCCCGCGGCACTTCGCGGTGCGCGGCACGCCGACCGATTGCGTGATCATGGGCGCGCGGCACATTCTCGCCGACAAGGCGCCGGACCTGGTGCTGTCCGGTGTCAACCGTGGCCGCAACGTCGCCGAAGACGTGGTCTATTCCGGCACCATCGCCGGCGCGCTGGAAGGCACCATTCTGGGCCTGCCGTCATTCGCACTGTCGCAGGAATTCACGCTGGAGACCCGCAACGCGCCGCTGTGGGACACGGCGAAGGCGCATGGCCCGGAAATCCTGCGCAAGGCGATCAAAGCCGGCGTGCCGAAGAATACCGTGATCAACATCAACTTCCCGGCCTGCGCGCCGGACGAGGTCGCGGGCGTGATGGTGACGCGGCAGGGCAAGCGCAATCAGGGATTTCTGCGAATCGACGAACGCCACGACGGCCGCGGCAATCCGTATTTCTGGATCGGCTTCGAACGCATCGCCGTCGTCGACATGCCGGCGGAAGGCACCGATCTCGCCGCGCTCGCCGCGAAGTACGTCTCGGTCACGCCGCTGCGGCTCGACCGCACCGACGAAGCGTTTTCGGCGACGCTGGCGAAGACGCTGGGATAGTTCTTGCGGTCGTCCTTGAGGTGCGAGCGCAGCGAGCCTCGAAGGAGACGGCGACACATGCGGAGCGGCGGCCCATCCTTCGAGGCCGCCGCAACAGCGGCGGCGCCTCAGGATGATGTCGAATGCGTTGAGCGTCTGAACTAGGCCGCGCCGCGCAGCGTGGTGGCGAGGGCCTGTTTCAGCGACTCGATCTGGAACGGCTTCTGCAAGGCCGGGCGGTCGCGATATCCTTCCGGCACGCCCTGGGTGCCGTAGCCGGTGGCGAAAATGAACGGGCGATTGCGCGCCTTGAGCACATCGGCGACCGGCGAAATCACCTTGCCGTTGACGTTGACGTCGAGGATCGCGACGTCGAACTCGGTCGTGCCGGCCAGCATGAGGGCTTCGTTGATCTCGCCGGTCTCGGCCGCCACGCTGAAACCGAGCTCTTCCAGCATGTCGACGACCATCATTCGGATCATGGTCTCGTCCTCCACCAGGAAGACGGAGCCGGTCGTCTTGTTGATCGTCATAGCTGCCCCCTTGGCGCCGACCCGGACGATGGGTCGCCTTTTCGGCATTAAGCTCGCAAAAATGACGGTGCAAAGCAATTGCAACCTGCGACCGTCACAATGCAGTGAATCACAGGCTTGCCAGAAATCCGGCGGCAATCCAACAATTTGATCTTATCGGGCGAGTCGGCGATGGAACTCGCGCCGCGCCACACCGGCTCGAGCGAAAGGACGATGGTTAGTTCCGTGGCGCCGCCCCCTGAAAAAATGATGTTCCAGTTGAGCTTGCGGCGTCGCGGCATCAGCGATCGCGCCGTGCTGCAGGCCATGGAGGCGGTGCCGCGCGACCGCTTCGTCGATCCGGTCCACCGCGACGGCGCGTGGCGCGACACCGCGCTCCCGATCGCCTGCGGCCAGACCATCAGCCAGCCTTTCGTCGTCGCCTACATGACCGAGCAGCTCCGCCTCGAGGCCGGTCATCGCCTGCTCGAGATCGGCACCGGATCCGGCTACCACGCCGCGGTGCTGTCGCGTCTGGTGCGCGATGTCGTCAGCGTCGAGCGCTTCAAGACGCTCGCCGATCGCGCCCGCGCCCGTCTGAAGGAATTGAACTACGCCAATGTCGAGGTGCTGCTCGGCGACGGCTTCGCGATTCCGGAGGGGGCAGGGACGTTCGACCGCATCATCGTCACGGCGGCGATGACAGAACTGTCGCAGCCGCTGCTCGATCTGCTCGACCCCGGCGGCATCCTGATCGCGCCGATCGGACCGGCGAATGGGAGGCAGACGCTGATCCGGGTCGAGCGCAAGGACGACGGTTTTATCCGCAAGGCGCTGGTCGACGTCCGCTTCGTGCCGGCGCTGACCGGGATCGCGCGCGAGCTCTGACGGCCGCACGTCAATACCCCTCGTGCCGCAAGGTTAAACGCTTGTTTACTGGGAACGTGTTTACTCAATTTACCTTGTGTTGCGTATGAGTGAGTAACCATGTCCCGCGTAGTCGAGTTGCTTTGCTCGCGTCGAGCGCCGCAGATGGCGGTGCTGACGTTGATATCGGTCGGATTCAGCGCGTGCAGCGCGGACATGCAGACCCGTTTTCAGCAGGCCCCGTTCGGGCCGGTCGAAACCACCGGGTCGGTGCAGCAGCCGCGTTACGGCGAGCGCCGCGAACTCCCGCAATATGCGCGCCCGCAATATCAGTCTGCGCAGCCGCAATATCAGCCCGCCCAGCCGCAATACCAGTCGCAGGCGTTGCCGCCGATCGCGGCTCCGCCGTCCTATCCGGTTGCGGGTGGGGGTAGCGGCGTGTCCAGCGGCGGACGCGGCGTCGCGTCCTATGAACCGCCGCAACGCGCGCCGATCGAGACGACCGGCACGGTGGCACCGCGCTCGGTCGCGGCAGCTCGCCCGGCGCCCGCGCCGGCCGCTGTTCCGGCCACCGGCACCACCATCATCGTCGGCACCAGCGATACGCTGGAAGGCCTGGCGCGGCGCTACAACGTCGCCACCGCCGACATTCTGCAAGCCAACGGCTACAAGGGGCCGCGCCGCCTCCAGCCGGGTCAGTCGCTGGTGATTCCGCAGCGGACCGCCAGCCTGCAGGCTCCGGTCGCAGCGCCGCCGGTGGCGCGTCCGCTCGCGGCTGCGCCCGCTCCGATGCCGGTGGCTGCCGCAGCCCCGCCGCGGGTGCACTATGTCAACAGCGGCGACACGCTGATGAACATCGCCCGCCGCAACAACATCTCGGCGGCCGAGTTGGCGCGCTACAATCGCATCGACGCCAACGCCAGGCTCCAGCCCGGCATGAAGATCAATGTGCCGGGCGCCCAGTCCGCCGCGCTGGCCGCGCCGCCCTTGGCTGCCCCGGCGACGGCTCAGCCCGCCGCGCAGCCGGCGGTTTCCGCCGCGCCGCCGGTGCGGATGGCGGTCGCCGCGCCGGCCGATCCGGTGCAGAAGGCGCGCATGGTCGCGCCGACCGAAACACCCGCTGCGGCCGAACCCGCCGAGGCGTCGCCGGTGAAGTCGGCTGAAGCGACCGGCGCGCTGCCGAGCTTCCGCTGGCCGGTCCGCGGTCGCGTCATCACCGCCTACGGCGCCAAGACCAACGGCAAGTCCAATGACGGCATCAACCTCGCGGTGCCGGAAGGCACTCCGGTCAAGGCGGCCGAGGACGGCGTGGTGGCCTATTCGGGCAACGAGCTGAAGGGCTACGGCAATCTGGTGCTGGTCCGCCACTCCAACGGCTACGTCACCGCCTACGCCCATGCCAGCGAACTGATGGTCAAGCGCGGCGAGACCATCAAGCGCGGCCAGACCATCGCGAAATCCGGACAATCGGGCGAAGTCGGCTCACCGCAGCTGCATTTCGAGATCCGCAAGGGATCATCCCCGGTCGATCCGCTGAAGTTCCTCAACGGCGCCTGAGCAACGCCGTCTGGAGACGACCTGACGACGACGACAAATGCCCGGCCGAAAGGCCGGGCATTTTTTTTGAAACTCTGTTGCGGCGAAAGCTGCCGCGATCCGACCGCGTCGGGGCCCGGAATCGCGCAGCGCCGGTCGCCGGATAGGTCAGCGTTTCCCGGCCGGCGACGGCGTCGAGGACGGCAACGTCAGGTTAGCGGACGTCGAACTTGTAGGAGGCCTGCAGGAAGCTGCCGTATCTCTCCACCCGGATCGGGAGCAACTGGGTCGGCACCGGGCTGCCGAACCCCGCCGTCAGCACATCGGTCGCCCACATCGCCCAGTAGCGGCCGCCGACACCGACGTTGAAACGCGGCGTGACGTCGTAGGTGAGGATCGCTTCCAATTGAACGCCCTGTCCGACGCCCCAGGCCGGGGAGTCCTTGTTGGCTACATCGGTCCGGTTGTGGTGGACGTCGAGCGCCGCAATATGCGTATAGGGCAGATAGGCGGCATCGAGTGCGAGCCTGGCGCCCGGCGCGACGGTGAAGCTGCCATTCGCGCCGATCCGCAGCGAGTGCCAATCTTCGTGTTGGGAGATCGCGATCTGGGTCGTCGGAAATGCGACCGAGCAGGGTGAGGGGAGCCCGACCAGCGCGATCTGCTGGCAGCCGAACGCATCCTTTCGATCGCGATAGAAATTGTAGCCGGCGAACACGCCGATCTTGCCATTGGAATTACCGAGCAGATCGATGCCGGCGTCCAAAGTGGCATAGGCGATCGTGCCGGTGACCTTGCCGTGATAGGTGTTCGAATAGGCGGCTGCGAAGTCCGGGTCGGTCGGAAACCAATCCTCGTCGTTCATCTTGCCCGCGACCAACCCGCCGCCGCCGGCAAATCCCTTCACGAACAGCTTTCTCGGGCTGTCGATCCGCCAGAACACTTCGCCCGAATGGCCTTCGCTTTCATAGGTGAGGCGCGAGACGAGATGCTCCTGCTGCGGCGTGATGGTGTTGAGCGTCAGATCATTCTGATAACGGCCGTGGCTGTACCAATATCGCGCGCCGACATCGAACTGCCACGCCGACCACGGGCGCGCCGCCGGCGCTTTGACCGGAAGCAGTGCGGCCGATTCGGCGGTGACGCCGGTGCGCCCGAAATAGTAGTTCAATCCGAGCTTGATCAGATGCGCATCCTGCCGCGCGCGCGTCGGCGCGCCGAGGGTATCGATCAGACTGTTGGGGTTGCTCGGGATCTGAAGAAATCCGCCATTGGGGCTGTCGATGCCCCGCGTTCCGAAATCGGCGTAGTCGTATTCGGCTCGCACGGCCCAACCCGAGGACAGCGCGTGCTCGATCCCTGCGCCGACTGTCCAGCCCCAGCGCGTCTCTTTGAGTTCCGCCGCTGGCCGGTTCAGATAGTCGACCGCGTTGGTGGTCATGGTCAGGTCGCTGGTGAGAAAGGCAGCGCCGCCTTTCACATACATCAGCGAGCGACCCTGCGATCCGAACGCGTGGCCGATCCGCCCGGTCAGGGTGCCCAGGACATGCTCGCGAACACGGCAGTTCGCGGAGACGAATTGGCCTGAGTAAGCCAGACAGGTGTCGGTGCCGTCGGCATCGAGCGCCGAGGCATCCGCCTCGACACCGAGCACCCAGGCCGTGCCCGGCGCCTGCCAATTGTAGCCTGCCTGCAAGCCTGCGAGCGCTTTCGGCACGCGGACCGTATCGCCGTAAATCGACGGGCCGTAGGGATTATCGACCTTCGTCGTGCCAAATCCGGCGCCCAGATGCGCGCCGAGATAGAAGCCGGTCCAGTTCAAGGCCGCGATCGGATCGGCGGCCGGCGGCCGCGCGATATCCGCTGCGTGGGCCGTGCCGCACGAGGCAAAAAGCACCGCGGAAAGACAGGTCATGGAGTTGCGCATGGCGGACGTCCCCAAAATTCGCCTTCGAATCGAGGGGGCAGTTTGCGGCGAACGGCGTCGTTTGCGAAGCAGAACGGATGTGGGACGATTACTTGGTTTCGAGCCGTACCCTGAGCCGGCCGGCGAGATCCTGCACGAACTGCCAGGCGACGCGGCCGGAGCGGGAGCCGCGCGTCGTCGACCATTCCAGCGCTTCGCGCTCGAGCTGCTCGTCGTCGATCGCGACGCCGAAATGCTTGCAATAGCCGCGCACCATCGCGAGGAATTCGTCCTGGCTGCATTTGTGGAAGCCGAGCCACAGGCCGAAGCGGTCCGACAGCGACACCTTTTCCTCGACCGCTTCGCCGGGATTGATCGCGGTCGAGCGCTCGTTCTCCATCATGTCGCGCGGCAACAGATGCCGGCGGTTGGAGGTGGCGTAGAGAATCACATTGTCGGGCCGGCCTTCGATGCCGCCCTCCAGCACCGCCTTCAGCGATTTGTAGGATGCGTCGTTGCCGTCGAACGACAGGTCGTCGCAGAACACGATGAAGCGATACGCCGAGGCCCGCAGCAGCGTCATCAGCGCGGGCAGGCTTTCAATGTCCTCGCGATGGATCTCGATCAGTTTCAGCGTACCGGCGACATCGGGCCGCGCATTGACGCTGGCATGGGCGGCCTTGACCAGCGACGATTTGCCCATGCCGCGGGCGCCCCACAACAAAGCGTTATTGGCGGGCAGGCCGGTTGCGAACCGTTCGGTGTTTTCGATCAGCGTATCGCGCATCCGGTCGATCCCCTGCAGCAGGTCGAGATCGACCCGGCTGACCTTGGGAACCGGTGCGAGCCGGCCTTCCGGATGCCAGACGAAAGCCTCCGCGCCGGCCAGCGCGGTGTCGGCCGGTTGCGCGGAACTCCCCGCCAAATGCGCGGAAATGCCTTCCAGAGCGCGGGCAATCCGGTCCAGCGTGGTCGAATCCGGTAGCGGGGCCACCGTCTTGGCCGCGGGGCTGCGGCGACGGGCGGCTGCTTTTTTCGCCGTGGGCCGGGCCGGGCGGGAAGGTTTGGGTTTGGTTTTCTTGGCCATGCTTGCACTTCCTGTTGCGGCAGCCATATCGGGCTGTTGCAGCCCCGGCAAGCCGCGGAAATGAGGGGCAAATGAGAGGGTTGGCAGCGTTGCAATTGGGACCGCGGCCGCTATAGTCCGCGCGAATTTGCGCCCCCCGGACGTCGCCCCCGCGCCGCGCCGGCTCGCTTTTTTTCACGGGGAATCCGGATGTTTGTTACTCCTGCGTTTGCTCAGGCCGCTGCCGCCGGCGGCGACGCCAACAGCATGATGATGTCGCTGCTGCCGTTCGCCCTGATCTTCGTCATCATGTATTTCCTGATTCTTCGCCCGCAGCAGCGCAAGGTGAAGGAGCACGCCGAGCTGGTGAAGAACATTCGCCGCGGCGACACCATCATCACGTCGGGCGGCTTGGTCGGCAAGGTCACCAAGGTGGTCGACGACGACCAGATCGAGTTCGAAGTCGCTGACGGCGTCCGCGTCCGGCAGATGCGCCAGATGATCACCGGCGTCCGCACCAAGGGCGAGCCGGTCAAGGACGTTCCCGAGAAGGGCAAGGGCAAGGGCAAGGATGGCGAGGCCAAGACTGAGACGGCCAAGACTGAAGCTTCCAAGACTGAAGCGTCCAAGGACGACACCGCGTCGAGCTGACGCGATACGCCGCCTCTCCGGTTTCTGACGGGACAACTCGATGCTGTATTTCACTCGGTGGAAGGCGCTGGCGGTCATTCTGACGGCGCTGGCGGTGTGCCTTTGCGCCGTTCCGAATTTCTTCCCGGAGAGCACCGTCAAGACCTGGCCGAAATGGGCGCAGCGCCATCTGGTGCTGGGCCTCGACTTGCAGGGTGGCTCGCACATCCTGCTCGAGGTCGACGCCAATTCGGTCAAGAAGGACAAGCTCGAATCGGTGCGCGACGATGCGCGCCGCGTGTTGCGTGAAGCGCGGATCGCCTACACCGGCCTCGCGCAGAAGGGCGACGTCGTCGAGGTCAAGATCAGCAAGGACACCGAGGTTCCCGCAGCGCTCACCAAGCTGCGCGAACTGTCGCAACCGCTCGGCGGATTGCTCGGCTCCAACGGGCAGCGCAGCCTCGAGGTCTCCGACGCCGGCGGCGGCGTGATCCGGCTGGCCGTGCCGCCGGCGGCGATCGCCGACCGCATCCGCCAGTCGGTCGATCAGTCGATCCAGATCGTCGAACGCCGCGTCAACGAACTCGGCACCGTCGAACCGCTGATCCAGCGCCAGGGCGCCGACCGCATTCTGGTCCAGGTGCCGGGCCTGCAGGACCCGACCCGGTTGAAGGAGCTGCTCGGCAAGACCGCCAAGCTCGACTTCCGCATGGTGGATTCCTCGGTGTCAGCGGATCAGGCCCAGCAGGGACGGGCGCCGCCGGATTCCGACGTGCTGATGAGCGCGCAGACGCCGAAGCAGCCTTATGTGATCAAGAAGCAGATTCTGGTGTCCGGCGGTGATCTCACCGACGCCCAGCCCGGCTTCGATTCGCGCACCAGCGAGCCGATCGTCAGCTTCCGCTTCAACACCAGCGGCGCGCGCAAATTCTCCCGCGCCACCACCGAGAATGTCGGCCAGCCGTTCGCGATCGTGCTCGACAACGAGGTGATTTCGGCGCCGGTCATCCGCGAGCCGATCACCGGCGGCTCCGGCCAGATCTCGGGCAGCTTCACGGTGCAGCAGGCCAACGACCTCGCGATTCTGCTGCGCGCCGGCGCATTGCCGGCGCCGCTGACGATCATCGAGGAGCGCACCGTCGGTCCCGGCCTCGGCCAGGATTCGATCGAGAAGGGCGAACTCGCCGCCTATGTCGGTTCGATTCTCGTCATCATCTTCATGCTGCTGACCTACCGGCTGTTCGGCGTGTTCGCGAACCTCGCTGTCGCGGTCAACGTGGCGATGATCTTCGGCGTGCTGTCGCTGCTCAATGCGACGCTGACGCTGCCGGGAATCGCCGGCGTCGTGCTCACCGTCGGCATCGCGGTCGATTCCAACGTGCTGATCTACGAGCGCATCCGCGAAGAGCTTCGTGCCGGCCGCAACGCGATCTCCGCGATCGACGCCGGCTTCAAGCGGGCGCTGTCGACGATTCTCGATTCCAACATCACCACCTTCATCGCCGCCGCGGTGCTGTTCTACATCGGCACGGGCCCGGTGCGCGGCTTCGCGGTGACGCTCGGTATCGGCATCATCACCACCGTGTTCACCGCCTTCACCGTGACCCGGCTGATCGTCGCCACCTGGGTGCGGTGGAAGCGGCCGCAGACCGTGCCGATCTGACGTCCCCCATCCGAGAGAGCTGCAAGTGACATCGACACAGTGGATTTTGATCGGGCTGGGCGTGCTGATCGTGGCGCTGACAATCGTCAGCATCATGGACTGGCTGCCGTCGCTGCGGATCGTGCCCGACGATACTCATTTTGACTTCACCCAGTTCCGCCGCATCAGCTTTCCGATCTCGGCGGTGCTGTCGATCGCCGCGATCACGCTGTTCTTCACCCACGGGCTGAATTTCGGCGTCGACTTCAAGGGCGGCACGTTGCTCGAGGTCAGGGCGCATTCCGGCACGGCCGATATTCCCGGGATGCGCGAGACGCTCGGCAAGCTCGGGCTCGGCGACGTCCAGCTCCAGCAGTTCGGCGGCCCGGCCGAAGTCCTGATCCGCGTAGCTGAACAGCCCGGCGGTGACGCCGCGCAGCAGGAGGCGGTGCAGAAGGTCCGCGGCGCGCTCGGAAATTCCGTCGACTATCGCCGCGTCGAAGTCGTCGGCCCGCGCGTCTCCAGCGAGCTTCTGGCCTACGGCATGCTCGGCCTGATGCTCGCGATCCTCGGCATCCTGGTCTATCTCTGGTTCCGGTTCGAATGGCAGTTCGCGCTCGGCGCGATGATCGCCAACGTCCACGACATCGTGCTGACGATCGGCTTCATGTCGATCAGCCAGGTCGATTTCGACCTCACCAGCATCGCGGCGCTGCTGACGATTCTCGGCTATTCGCTGAACGACACCGTCGTGATCTACGACCGTATCCGCGAGATGCTGCGGCGCTACAAGAAGATGCCGATGCCGCAGCTTCTCAACGAGTCGATCAACTCGACGCTGTCGCGCTCGATCATCACCCACGTCACCGTGACGCTGGCGCTGTTCGCGCTGCTGCTGTTCGGCGGCCATGCGATCCACTCCTTCACCGCGGTGATGATGTTCGGCGTGGTGCTGGTCGGCACCTACACCTCGATCTTCATCGCCGCGCCGATCCTGATCTATCTCGGCGTCGGCACCCACCGCATGGACGAGCCGGACGACAAGCCGGCGAAGCCGGAGCCGGCCGAAAAGCTCGAAAAGGTCGAGGCCGTCGCGGCGCTGCCGCCGCCGCCGGCTGAAAAGTCGAAAAAGGCTGCGAAGTCCAGGAAGCGCTGAACTTTGGCGGAACGCTCCGAAATCCCGCACTTTCCGCGTACGGCTTCGGTCGAGGCGTACGGCAAGGGCGGGTTCTATTTCGGCGACATGTCGCATGTCGGCTCGCTGCTGTTTTTGCCCGAGGCGGTGTGGGGATGGGACGTCACGCGCCCCGACCAGATCGACCGCGCCTCGCTGAAGCGCGTGTTTGACAACGCCAACGCGATCGACACGCTGATCATCGGCACCGGCACCGACGTCTGGATTGCGCCGCGGCAATTGCGGGATCAGTTGCGCGCTGCGGGCGTGGTGCTGGAACCGATGCAGACCGGGCCGGCGGTGCGGACCTACAACATCATGATCGGCGAGCGCCGCCGCGTCGCCGCGGCGCTGATCGCGGTGCCATGAGCGAGAGCGGCGACGGCGACGCGGCGGCGGCGTTCTGCGCCGAGCTGGTGCGCAGCCATGATTTCGATCGCTACGCCGCGACGCTGTTCGTCGACCCCCCGTGCCGCCGCTCGCTGCTCGCGCTCTACGCCTTCAATACCGAGATCGTGCGCGTCCGCGATCAGGTCAGCCAGCCGCTGCCCGGCGAGATCCGCTTGCAATGGTGGACCGATACCCTCGCCGGCACCGCGCATGGCGGCGTCGAAGGCAATCCGGTCGCGGCCGAATTGCTGCGCGCGGTCCAGCAGCACGCGTTGCCGGTGGCCGCGCTGTCGCAACTGATCGAGTCGCATCTGTTCGACCTCTATAACGATCCGATGCCGACGATGGCGGCGCTCGAGGCCCATGCCGCCGACACCGACGGCGCGCTGTTCGCGCTCGCGGCGCGGATCCTCGACCAGGGTTCTGAGCCGGTCGATCATCTCGCCCGCCATGCCGGGCTGGCGCAGGGATTCGCGCGGGTGATCGCACGGCTGCCGCTGGACGCGTCGCGGCGGCAATGTTTCGTGCCGGTGGAGCTTCTGGAGAAGAACGGCAGCGGCGAGGCCGACGCCTATGCCGGGCGCGAGACGCCGGCCTTGCGGCTGGCGCTCAACGAGCTGATCGCCGAGGCGCTGCGCCATCTCGACATCGCGCAGCGGCTGCTCGGCGAGCTGACGCCGGCTGCGCGCCGCGCGATGCTGCCGCTCGCTTTGACGCGGCGCGATCTCGACCGCATGGCGCAGTCCGAGACCGACCTGTTCGCCCCGCACGAACGCTCGCGGCTGGCAACGCTGTGGACGCTGTGGCGGGCGTCGCGGACGAAGGCGTTCCGGCAATCATGACACGCACGGAGTCGTGGTGCTGAGGTGCTCGCCGTCTCCGGCGAGCCTCGAAGGATGACGGCGTGATCGGCGCAGCGGCCATCGATGCAGTTGCGTCGGCGGAGGTTAGGCCGCAGCAGGCAGCTTCAGGCTGTCGCCGATCCAGCCGTCGAGATCGGCCAGCGCGCGGGCGCTCAGTGCCTGCTTCTTGGCGACCGACTTCTCCGGGCCGCGCAGCTTCTTGCCGTCCGGGCCGTGGGTCGGGGCCGTCGCCAGCGGCGGGAACAGGCCGAAATTGATATTCATCGGTTGAAACGAGCGCGGGCCGGCGTCGATGGTCTCGATATGGCCGCCGGTGATGTGGCCGAGCAGGGCGCCGAGCGCCGTTGTCGGCGGCGGAGTCGCCAGCGCCTGTCCGAGCGCATCGGCGGCGGCGCAGAGCCCGGCGACCAGGCCGATGCCGGCCGATTCGACGTAGCCCTCGCAGCCGGTCATCTGGCCGGCGAAGCGCAGCCGCGGCGCGGCGCGCAGCCGGAGCTGCGGATCGAGCAATTTCGGCGAGTTCAGAAACGTGTTGCGATGTAGGCCGCCAAGCCTTGCGAATTCAGCATTTTCCAGGCCCGGGATGGTGCGGAAGACGCGCTGCTGCGCGCCGTAGTTCAGCTTGGTCTGGAAGCCGACCATGTTGAACAGCGTGCCGAGCTTGTTGTCCTGGCGGAGCTGGACGATGGCGTAGGGCTTGACTAGCGGATTGTGCGGATTGGTCAGCCCGACCGGCTTCATCGGCCCGTGGCGCAGGGTCTCGCGGCCGCGCTCGGCCATCACTTCGATCGGCAAACAGCCGTCGAAATACGGCGTGTCGCGCTCCCAGTCCTTGAAATCGACCTTCTCGCCCTCGATCAGCGCATCGACGAAGGCGTCGTATTGCTCGCGCGTCATCGGGCAGTTGAGGTAGTCCGCGCCGCTGCCGCCCGGGCCGGCCTTGTCGTAGCGCGACTGGAACCAGGCGACCGACATGTCGATCGAGTCGCGATGCACGATCGGCGCGATGGCGTCGAAGAAGGCCAGCGCTGACTCGTCGGTCAGCGCCCTGATCGCTTCCGCCAGCGGCGCGGATGTCAGCGGGCCGGTGGCGATGATGACGTTGCCCCAATCCTCCGGCGGCAGGCCGCCGATTTCCTCGCGGCGGATCTCGATCAGCGGATGTTCGGCGAGCGCCTTGGTCACGGCGGCGGAGAAGCCGTCGCGATCGACCGCAAGAGCGCCGCCGGCCGGCACCTGGTTGACGTCCGCCGCGCGCATCACCAGCGAGCCGAGCTTGCGCATCTCGGCATGGAGCAGGCCGACCGCATTGTTGGCGGCGTCATCGGAGCGAAACGAGTTGGAGCAGACCAGTTCGGCAAGGCCGTCGGTCTTGTGCGCCTGCGTCATCCGGTCGGGCCGCATCTCGTGCAGCACGACGCGAATGCCGGCGCGCGCGACCTGCCAAGCGGCTTCCGAGCCGGCGAGGCCGGCGCCAATGATGTGGACGGGTTGGGTAGTCAAAACAGCGCTGATCATGCGCTACAGCTAGCGCGTTTCGGCGGCGGGGCAAATCCGTTTCGGCGGCGCCGGCCGAGTTCCCGCAGGCAGATGAGCGAGGTCCGGATACGACAACGCCCGCAATGATGCGGGCGTTATCCGTGAACAGGTCGGTCCGGACGGTCAGCCGTGATAGTGACCGGACGCCACGCGCGGGATGTCCGAGCGGTCGAGTCCGATATCGGCCAGTTCGCGATCGCTGAGCTGCGAGAGTTCAGCGAGATTCCGCTGATAATCCCGAAACGCCCGAAGGGCGCGAATGAGCGAAAGCAACATGACAGTTCTCCTTAGTGGGCGGTTCAGTCCTTACGGAAGGCCCGAACCGTTGAATGCAATATAGGGGAGAGTCGGTGGATTCAGCAGCGTAAATGCTGCACCGCAGCTAAGCGGTTCGCGCATACCGAGTGCAAGAAATGATTAAGACTTCGATCCCGCGCGGCGAAGTCGCCGGCCCGTCACCCGCGAGAATGAAACCTGGTTGCAGTCGCGTTATGCTTCAGAATAATAGCAATATAGTGCAGAATCGGGAGGAGGCGGCGCGTTTCGTATTCTCTTCCAATTCATGGTCCGGAGCATGAAGGACCACAAGCACTACCGGAGTGAGTAATTTTCGATCGCGTCCTATGCATAATCGCGCGAAGCCGATTAAATATGAATTTTCATTCAGTCGACTTCCCTGTCTTGATCTATCGCAATGCACAATAGCGCCGCCGGCCGGCTGCGGCCGACGGCTGGAGTGCGAAGCGCGTTGGTGGGACCTCAGCCTTTGTCGCGCTTCCACTGGAACAGGGTCGCCGGAAAATCCGCGGCCGAGCGCTTGATCGGGTTCGGCTGGGGAATCGCCGGGGGATTTGGATTGGGCTCGATCACCTTGCGATAGAGATGCCAGGTGGCGTGGCCGAGCAGGGGAATCACCACCGCGAGACCCAGGAACGCCGGCAGCGAGCCGATCACCAGCAGCGCGGCGACGATCAGACCCCAGGCGGCCATTTCAAGCGGATTGCGGGCGACGACCCGCAGCGATGCGGCTACCGCCTCGCCGACGCCGGCATGGCGATCCAGCATCATCGGAAACGACACCACGCTGACGCACAGTGCCGCGACCGCGAACAGGAAGCCGACGCCGCAGCCGAGGACGATCAGCGTCCAGCCTTCCGGCGTGGTCAGAACGCGCGTGACGAAGTCGGGGATCGCGGCCGCCGGCGCATTGCCGAAAGTGGAGACGTAGATCGCCTGGGCGGTAGCGATCCAGACCACGAAGACTGCGAGCAGCATCGCGCCGAGCCCGAGCATGGCGCCGAACGATGGCGAGCGCAGCACATCGAACGCATGCCATGCCGAGGCGTCCTGGCCGATCTCGCGGCGACGGCTCAACTCATAAAGGCCGAGCGCTGCGAACGGTCCGATCAGCGCAAAGCCGGCGGCAAGGGGAAACAGCAGCGGCAGCACGGAATAGCCGAGCACCAGCCGCGCCAGCACCAGACCGAGCACCGGATAGATCACGCACAAGACGACGGCGTGACTCGGCACCGCCTTGAAGTCGTCCCAGCCGCGCCGCAGCGCATCGTGAAGGTCGGCGAACGCGATGCGGCGGACCGGCGGTTCTGCGGCCGCACCGATCGGGCGGACATTGGGGGCTTTAGCAGGGTAGGTTGTGGCCATGTTCGTTTCTCCCATGTTGACACAGCGAACCGGGTCCTTCGCCGTGCGACGGCGGGCCGGGCCTTGTTTCGCGGAAACGATCAGGACGACCAGACGCGAGAGCAACGAACCAACTGGTCTTGTGACCTGAGAACTTGCCGCGACCTGTCAAGCTAACCTAACGCCGATCGCATCCGTCGGTTGCTCACGCTTCGGTGAGAAGCTGCTAGGTGCGGCCTGTTTTGTTAGTTGCCAGCAGAATTAGTTGGCGCGACGGTTGGTGCGACCTGTGCGTGCAAGTGCGAACAGATGATTAGTATCGCACAGCAGCATGGCGTTCATCGCTCTGCCATATTTGGCAAGCTCACTGCAACGCGGTAGCTTCATTTGCGGATCGCGTCGGGTCGACGAGATCCGGCCACGAGTCCATTACCTGGAGAGACGAATGAGCATTTTCGGCAAGATCATGAGCGCCATTTTCGGCAGCAGCGCGGATGCCGCGCCGGGTGGCACCGCGGGTACGGCAACGACTGCTCCGGGAACCGCGCCGGGGCAGGCGACTTCGGCCGCAACCGTCGACGTCGGTCCGATCCTCGACCAGGCGGTCAAGGCCAAAGGCGAGAAGCTGGAATGGCGCACCTCGATCGTCGACCTGATGAAGGCGCTGGACATCGATTCCAGCCTGTCTGCGCGCAAGGAACTCGCCAAGGAGCTGGGCTACACCGGTGACACCGGAGATAGCGCCACGATGAACATCTGGCTGCACAAGCAGGTGATGGCCAAGCTCGCCGCCAATGGCGGCAAGTTGCCGGCCGACATCAAGCACTGATCCGGCAGCGTCCGTCCGCGTTTCAGGCCCGCTTCGGCGGGCTATGTTGAAAGTCAAAGGCTCCGGTTTTCCGGGGCCTTTTTCTTGGTTCATGCGGCCGGTTCACTTGGTAGCAGCGGCGACGAGGCTGATAGCTCGGATGATGTTGAAGCCAACTACGCCGGAGGCAGCGCCGCCTGCCTGCGATCATGCGAACGTAGTTCATGGAACGGGCCCGAGCGGTGCAACGATCGAACGGCACGTTCGCCATCGTCGCGCAGGGTTACGAGTTCTTTCCATTGGCGCCCGTCATCGACCGGCAGCTAGGCCGCGCGCTCAGCGGTATCGTTGAGGGCGGATCGATGCGTGTCTGTTGGGGCGGCAAGGGGGCTTTAGGTCAAAGCAGTTTCAGGCTCATTGACGATAATAAGGTGCCATACTATATGTTGCCTTATGAAATTGATGGAACAGAAGCACCTGGCGTTGTTGGAAGAGGCCGAGCGGAGAGCCGTCGCGCCGACCGACAATCTGCGCGCCTGCTTCGAGTTGCTGGCATTGGCCGGCGCGATCGACAGGGATTGTGCCGCGCGGCTCGCACCGCATCGGCTGTCCGAAGGCAAGTTCGTGCTGCTGTTTCTTCTGCACGGCCAGTCCGAGGGTCTGTCGCCGCATGAATTGGCGGATCGAGCCGGTGTGACGCGAGCGACCATCACCGGCCTTCTCGATGGTCTTGAACGCGATGGCTTCATCGCCCGCCGTTCCGGCCTTGAAGACCGGCGCAAGATCGCAGTCGTGCTGACCGATCTCGGACGGAAGACGGCCCACGAGCTGTTCGACGAACACGCCAAATGGATCGCGGCTCTGTTCGCCGGCTTCGGCGCTGACGAGCGCAGCACGCTTAACGGCTTTCTGCAGCGTATCCGGCGCAACCTCGACACCGGTCCTGCGGATACGCCAAGGCCGGAGACGCGGACATGACCGCGCTCAAGGCGAAGGGACGCGGCGTCAAGGACATTGCCGCCGAACGTCTCGCGCAGCTCAACGCCGGCGCCGAAGCAGCCACGTTGACGGAATGCCTCGCGGTCGATTTCGCGGTGCTGATGGCAACCATCCTGCCCGATATCGGCAACGACGCCCTGGCGGAAATCAGGAACAATGCGTCGACCGGGATTCTGCGACGCATGTCGTTGGCGGCCAGCGTGATCACCGACCGGTTCGGCCCTGCCGCTCTCGAACAGATAGCGCGGCATCCGTCGGACACGGCGCGCGGTTGGGCTTGCTTCATGATCGGCCGAGACGGGGCGATGGACCTTTCGGCGCGGCTCACCGCGATCCGGCCCTATGCCGACGATCCGCATTTCGGGGTGCGCGAATGGTCATGGATGGCGGTTCGCCCGCATCTCTCCGCCGAACTGGAGGCGGCAATTGACTTGCTGGCCGCATGGACGGCGGACCCCTCCGAGCGCATTCGCCGCTTCGCCTCGGAGGCGATCCGGCCGCGCGGCGTCTGGTGCGCGCATATCGGCGTGTTGAAGCAGCAGCCTGACATCGCGCTGCCCGTCCTCGAACCGTTGCGCGCTGATCCGTCGGTCTATGTGCAGGATTCCGTCGCCAACTGGCTGAACGACGCCAGCAAGGACCGTCCCGCTTGGGTGCAAAGCCTATGCGCCCGCTGGTCCGCCGAAAGCGCCACGCCCGAGACGGCGCGCATCTGCAAACGCGCACTCAGGTCGATCCGTCCCAAACCCTGATGTCGATTGGAAACCAAACCATGGCCCACTACCTCGCCGAACTCTACACCCCGAAACAGGCTTGGCTCGATCTCTCGGAAGCAGAGCGTCAGCAGTTCTTTGCCCGAGTAGGTTCGGCAATGCCCGCTTTGTCGGCGCTCGGTGTTGAAGCCCTCTCGCTCGGCAAGGTCGATCAATCCAAACTACATGCGTCGAAGCACGCGTTCTTCGCCGTTTGGCGCTGTCCCGACGATGCGGCGCTGGAAGCGCTGGTCTCAGGCATCGCGCAATCGGGCTGGCACGATTACTTCGACGCGATCAACGCCGGCGGCGAAGGCACCGACTTCATGGGCCATCTCGTGCAACTCGGCCAAGCCGCATAAGGCTTTCCCGATGCGGCGTCGCACGCGATCGCGCGCGGCGCGCCATCGACGGCGCTGTGCGGCAGACCTCCGATCCGTCGAAGATGATCGCGCGCGTCGCCGAGCGGATCGCAATGCCGGGCTAGGGCTTTTTATTCTGACGCGCTTTCTTCACGCGAACCGGTTTTCGGAAAAGATCATGCTCAAACAAGAAGCTAGAGCGGGATGACGATTCGAAGATAAGTCATCCTGCTCTACGACTCGAAAATCCGGAACACCGCGCTGGTCGTGACCAGCAGCTTGTCGTCAGCGCAGGCTTCGGCGTCGATGAAGGCGAGGGTGCGGCTGATCTTCTTCATCGTGGTGCGGCCGGTGATCCAACCGCCCGGCGCAATCGTCGCGAGGAAACGGCTGTCGAGCGACACCGTGGCGCAGCGGCGTTGCGCCGCCAGCACCACGGTATAGCCGAGGATGGTGTCGAGAAACGCAACGATCGCGCCGCCGTGCAGCACGCCGTTCGGATTGCCGTGGCGGTCGTCACTGAGAAAGCCGAACTCCGGCCGTCCGTCGGCGTTCTGGCGCCAGTAATAAGGCCCGTTATGGCCGATATAGCCGTCCGCGACGGCGAACGGCTGAAAGCCGTCCGGCGGATTGGTCGTCATGGTGATGCCCCCAGCGCTGCCCGCCCCAGCGATGCCACAGCAGCGCGCGGCGGGCAACGACGCGAGGGTCAAGCATGACGGGCTATCGGGTCAGATCGGCATATTCCGGATGGGTGTCGAGGTAGTCGGCGACGAAACCGCATCCGGCGGTGACCTTCAGCCCCTCGGCGCGGATCAGATCCAGCGCGCCCCGAACCAGTCGCGAGGCGATGCTGCGGCCGCGCAGCGGCTCCGGCGTCTCGGTATGGGTGATGATCACGCGGCCATTGGCGCGGCGATAATTCGCGAAGGCGACCTCGCCATGGGAATCGAGTTCGAAGCGATTCATCGCCTTGTTGTTGCGCACGCCGGCTGCGGTTGTGGTGCCGTTCATGGCGTCCCCCTTTTCTTGGTTGATTGCTTGATCTGCCACCCCGGCAGCGCCAATGGCCTTCAGGTGTTGTCGCGCCCGTGGTTTTCAAGAGTGGTGCGGCATTACGAGACCGCCGCCGCGGCACACGCTGCTGTAGATCGACATCCGCGCGCTTCAAGCCATAGCAAAATGCCGGACGCAATCCGTGAAATCCCTGAGGGGATACCGTACATACGATCCGGACAATCCCGGGCCTCAGCTCTTGAGCGAGTCGGCCAGCAGCTTGCGGATCGACCAGGGCTCGCCATCGACAGCGCCGCGGATGTCGTCGATCCGCCAATGCCCGCCGTCGCGGACGAAATCGTAACGGATTACGCTGTCGTTAGGTTTGCTCCGCGGCTGGCTGCCGATCAGTGCGACCGCCAGCGTCGCGCTGCTGTCGTCTTGCGTCTCGACCTTGATCGCGAATGATTTGATGTCGGGGTCTTGCGAATTGCTCACCGGGTCGAAATCGATCGGGCCGACGTCACCCTTGGGCGTTTTCGCCTCGGCCTTGGTCCACAGCGCCGCGAACGCCTTCGACAGATACTTCGCCCGCGATTTCGGCGCGTTGACGAAATCGCCGCCGGCATTGTCCTTCGCTGCCTTGGCGTAGAGCGCGGTCAAAAGCGCGGCGGGATCGTTGGCCGGCGGCTTCGCCTGCGCCAGCGCGGCGGCGGGACAAGCGAGGGTCGCGAGCGAGGCAGTGGAGATCAAAAGGAGACGGCGGCTGAGCATGGTCGACCTCGGACAGGATCACGCGGCGCTTATACCGCAAACGCGCTGGCTGTTCGATATCTCCCGCATCGGCCGCATCGATGCTATGAGCACGCCAGCGCCGCGCCGGCCGCCATCGTTCAGGAGATCACCATGGCCAATGAAAAGGGCCCGAACATCAAGAAGAAGCAGAAATGCAAGAATTGCGAAGGCAAGGGCACGCTGAAGAAGGGCGACAAGGTGGTGACCTGCCAGCGCTGCAAGGGAACGGGGCTGCGGTAGCGCGTTCTCGCGCGACGGGAAGCCCGGTTCGCGCGTGAAGACCATGCGTCGATCGAGTCCAGGCCATGCCGGTTCCGATTCGATCAGAGCCGGACAGGCGCGGGCCGCTACGCCAGTCCTTCGTCCGGAATGTTCAGCACGGTGCCGCAGGCCTTGCAGTGCACCGCATCGGCATCGTGACGCTGCAGGCCGCAGGTCGGGCAGGGAAAGCGCACCTTGCTCGGGCTGAGCAGCGCGCGCGCCAGATTGAAGAACAGCGTGACGCCGAAGATCATGATCACCACGGTGATCAGGCGGCCCGCGGTGCCCGGCAGCGTGATGTCGCCGAAGCCTGTCGTGGTCAGCGCCGTGACGGTGAAATACAGCGCGTCGGCGTAGTGGGCGATCTGCGGATTGTGCGAGCGCTGGGTCTCGTAGACGATCGCCGTCATCACGAAGATGAAGACCCCCAGATTGGTCACGGCGATCACGACGTCCTCGTTGCGTCGGAAGAAGTCGCTGTCGTTGCGCAGCCGCGACAGCATCTGGTAATCGTGCAGCAGCCGCAGCGTGCGCAGGATGCGCAGGAAGCCGCCGCCCTCGCCGGTGAGCGGCGCCAGAAACGACACGATCGCGACGATGTCGGTCCAGGTTGCGAGCTTGGTGAACTCGTGCAGCCGGCGCCGGCTGATCAGCAGCCGCGCCGCAAAATCGATCATGATCAGCCCGCCGAACACCACATCCAGCGCTTCGACGATGTCGTTCGAGGGCAGGAACGAGGTGCCGACGATGAACAGCACCGTGACGATGTCGAACGCCAGCACGCCATAGCGAAACGCCACCCCACGCGGCGACGCGCCTTGATAGAGCTCGCGCAGAAAGGTCCTGAATTCGGCATAGGCCATGGCGGCAGTATTGGACCGGAGGGGGCGGGGGAGGCAATGGGGTTTCTGATTGATACCCAGCGCCGTGGGGCGGATCAGGCGCGAAGCGCGTCATACGCCGAGAGCTATTCCCCGTCGCGAGGCGGTGGCGGATGACGGCGCTGCGCGCCTGATGCCCTACCAAGCCGCTCTCGGCTGATCCCCTCAGCCGCAGTTCCAGATCGGCCCGATCGGCGTCTGGGTCCAGCACGGCCCGAAGCTGCCGCCATTGTAGCGGCCGCGATAGAAGCCGGGTCGGCCGAGATAACGCCATTCGCCGGCCCAGCCGCCGTTCCAGCGATAATATTCCGGCGTCGGGTCGATGTACCACGGCCGCTTCGGCCGCAGCATCGCCCGCTGCGAGCGGGACAGCTTCTGCATGAACAGCGGCACCGAATTGCTCGGCGGCTGCACATAGCCGGGCAGGCCGCTGCTCTGCGCCCGCTTGGCCTTCTTGGGCGAAGCCGCCGAGGCGGCGAGGGGGAGGAGGGCGAGGGCGACGGCGAGCGTGAGGGAGGTGAGGCGGGTCATCGGGGGAGTGTAAACGGACGGGGGCGGGAGGGCGATTCAAATTCGGGTGCGGCGCGGGGGTGGCGTGCGGTCGCGGCCAGTAGCCCGCATGAGCGCAGCGACATGCGGGAGCGCCGAAGCCCCGGGTGTCGCTGCGCTCACCCGGGCTACGGCGGCCTCGTCGCCACGCTGACAATCGTCACCGCCGATGCTAAGGTTGGTGCGGAGGATTTCGATGTCGGACCTTCTCGCACGCATCACCATTGATCCGAACGTGCTCCACGGCCGCCCCTGCATTCGCGGCATGCGGATCAGCGTCTCCGACGTGTTGGCACAGCTTTCCTCGGGAGCGTCGCGCGACGATATCCTGTGCGACTATCCGTATCTGGAAGACGCCGATATCGACGCGGCGCTGGCCTTCGCAGCACGGCAGGCGGATCACCCGATCATCGCGGCGGAATGAGTGCGCAAACCGTTAACTAAGAGTCGTCATGCCCGCGCTTGTCGCGGGCATCCACGTCTTGAAGGCCGAACACGGTAGAAGACATGGATGGTCGGGACGAGCCCGGCCATGACGCGTGGATAGGGTGGGCAGGAGGTCACCGGCACGCTGCCGGCGATCCTCGCCGCGATCGCACGGCAAGAGCCTACGCTCGCCACTAAGCCGTTTGTTCTTTGTCGAGAAAGCCCTTCAGATGATTCTCTACGAAAAAATGAGGCCTCCACTTCATTCCCAGCCGCTCAACCAAGAAACTATCAACGAGTCCTGTTGCTACACTGGCGCCAGGGAAAACCACATCGGCTACGGCTCCGGCGCCGTTGAAAAGCCCGAAGCGCATAGCTTTCACAGGTAAGGAATCCAGCCAACTCTCGCGAGCCTTTTCTCTAAGCATCTCTTTCACAAGATCAGCGTTAGGGTTCTGTTTTGCCATCCAACCCCGAAACGAGTCTGCGTTTGCCAACAGTTTGATAAATTCTGCAGTACTGCGTTCATTGCTATTGATCACTTCCCTGATGCTCGGAACAGAGAGGGATATAAAGTCATAGATCTCTCTACAGGCCTTTTGACTATTGAAGCTTCCTCCAAGGCTGCGGTTCAGAATCATACTGACGATTAATTGATTCTGTTCATTGCCAACGAAGGCAGCGTTATGGGTCGCGGCCAATCCCACATCAAACCGCGCATCGCTTATTGCTGGGAACAGATAATGAGGCCCGAATTCAGCGCGGTCCGCTTCAGGAATAAAGCGTCGAAGTCGATCGAAATCGATATCTGTGGAGATAGCAAACTTGAAATCACCAAGAGGAAGAACGTCAATCTTCGAAAAAGAAATTTCTTGTGGAGGTACGCCGTGGCGTAACAATGCCATTGTGGCGACTTGTTTCGCAATTTGTGGGTCGCAGAGATCGCTGCGCCCTAGGGTTGGAACGCCATTGTCCCCAAGGTCATCGAAAGTTATCAAGTCTGCTAGCTGCCTGAAGTACCTCCTTGCTTTTGATTTATCGTTCCACTGTCGTTGAAGTTGTTGTTCGAGCAGCTCCGGATTGCGCATCTTTGGGTTGGATTGATCTCCACCAAACCTTACGACAGTGAAGAAATGTTCCCGTATTCCGTTCTCGTTGTTGGTATGCATTACGGCTGCTTGGGGAGAGTAATTCCCTGTGAGGCGCCCGTCTTTCAGCAGTATGATGAGGTCGTCGAGGAAGTTGTCTTGAGCCATATGCGACAGAGTCGCCAAGTCGATCAAAAGGTGTGCGCGTTCAAAGAACAGAAGCGCTTCGCAGAGTGAGCCTCTATCAAACGTCCCTTGAAGGGTGGCTGGATTTCTGAAAATGCAATTGCCGAGCATGGCGAGACTCTTATCGAAGAGAGGAATGCATTGCTTGGTCGATTGATTACTCCGCCGCCTCGTCCGTCTTCCGCTTCCCCGCCGCCGGTCCCTTCTTCTCCAGCACCGGCTTCAGGAATTTCCCCGTGTAGCTCCGCGGCGCCTTGACGATGTCTTCCGGCGGGCCCCAGGCGACGATTTCGCCGCCGCCGTCGCCGCCTTCGGGTCCGAGGTCGATCACCCAGTCGGCGGTCTTGATCACTTCGAGATTGTGCTCGATCACCACCACCGTGTTGCCCTGCGCCACCAGCTCGTGCAGCACTTCGAGCAGTTTGGCGACGTCGTGGAAATGCAGGCCGGTGGTCGGCTCGTCGAGAATGTACAGCGTGCGGCCGGTGGCGCGCTTTGATAGTTCCTTGGCGAGCTTGACGCGCTGCGCTTCGCCGCCACTCAATGTGGTGGCCTGCTGGCCGACATGGATGTAGTCGAGGCCGACGCGGTGCAGGGTCTTGAAGGTCTCGCGGACGCGCGGCACCGCCTTGAAGAAATCGGCGGCTTCCTCGACCGTCATGTCGAGCACGTCGGCGATCGACTTGCCCTTGAACAGCACTTCCAGCGTTTCGCGATTGTAGCGCTTGCCCTTGCAGACGTCGCAGGTGACGTAGACGTCGGGCAGGAAGTGCATCTCGATCTTGATGACGCCGTCGCCCTGGCAGGCCTCGCAGCGGCCGCCCTTGACGTTGAAGCTGAAGCGGCCCGGCTCGTAGCCGCGCGCCTTGGACTCGGGCAGGCCGGCGAACCACTCGCGGATCGGCGTGAACGCGCCGGTGTAGGTCGCCGGATTGCTGCGCGGGGTGCGGCCGATCGGCGACTGGTCGATGTCGATGATCTTGTCGATGTGCTCGAGGCCCTCGATGCGGTCGTGCGGCGCCGGCGGCTCGCTCGCGTTGTTCAGCTTGCGCGCAATCGCCTTGTAGAAGGTGTCGATCAGCAGCGTCGACTTGCCGCCGCCGGACACGCCGGTGACGCAGGTGAACAGGCCGAGCGGAATCTCGGCGGTGACATTCTTGAGATTGTTGCCGCGGGCGTTGACCAGCTTGAGGGTGCGGCGATGGTTCGGTGGCCGGCGCTCCGGGATCGGCACCGAGAGTTCGCCGGTGAGATATTTGCCGGTCAGCGATTTCGGATTGGCCATCACCTCGGCGGGCGTGCCCTGCGCGACGATGTGGCCGCCATGCACGCCGGCGCCGGGGCCGATATCGAGCACGAAATCGGCCAGCCGAATGGCGTCCTCGTCGTGCTCGACCACGATCACGGTGTTGCCGAGGTCGCGCAGCCGCTTCAGCGTGTCGAGCAGACGGGCGTTGTCGCGCTGGTGCAGGCCGATCGACGGCTCGTCCAGCACGTAGAGCACGCCGGTCAGGCCGGAGCCGATCTGCGAGGCGAGGCGGATGCGCTGGCTTTCGCCGCCGCTGAGCGTGCCGGCGGCGCGCGCCAGCGTCAGATAGTTGAGGCCGACGTCGAGCAGGAACGACAGCCGGTCGCGGATCTCTTTCAGGATCCGGGTGGCGATCTCGTTCTGCTGCTTGTTGAGTGAGGCCGGCACGGCTTCGAACCACTCACCGGCGCGCCTCACCGACAATTCGCTGATGTCGCCGATGTGCTTGCCGCCGATCTTGACGCACAGCGCCTCGGGCTTGAGGCGGTGCCCATGGCAGGCGTCGCAGGGCACGTCGGAGAAGTACTTGCCGAGCTCCTCGCGCGCCCATTCGCTCTCGGTCTCGCGGAAGCGCCGCTCGATGTTGGTGACCACGCCCTCGAACGGCTTCTTGGTGTCGTAGGAGCGGACGCCGTCCTCGTAGGAAAACTTGATCTCGTCGTCGCCCGAGCCATAGAGCAGGGCGGTCTGGACCTTCTTGGTCAGGTCCTTCCATTTGGTGTCGAGCGTGAATTTGTAGTACTTCGCCAGCGCCGTCAGGGTCTGCAGATAATAAGGCGACGACGACTTCGCCCACGGCGCAATCGCGCCTTTGCGCAGCGTCAGCTCCTTGTCGGGAACCACCAGATCGGCGTCGATATGCTGTTCGATGCCGAGCCCGCCGCAAGCCGGGCAGGCGCCATAGGGGTTGTTGAACGAGAACAGTCGCGGCTCGATCTCCGGAATGGTGAAGCCGGACACCGGGCAGGCGAACTTCTCCGAGAACAGGATGCGTTCGGCGCCGGTCTTGTCGTGAATCTTGGCGACCTTCTTGTCGGCCTTTTTCTTCTTGTCGCCGGGCTCGTCCTGACCGGGTTCGGCTGGCGCCGAGGAGGCGGCGGCCGGCGCATCGGCATATTCGATCACCGCCAGCCCCTCGGCGAGCTTCAGCGCGGTCTCGAAGCTTTCCGCCAGGCGTTGGCCGATGTCCGGCCGCACCACGATGCGGTCAACCACGACGTCGATGTCGTGCGGGAATTTCTTGTCGAGCGTCGGCGCCTCGGCCAGCTCGTGGAACGCGCCGTCGATCTTGACGCGCTGGAAGCCTTTCTTGAGCCACTCGGCGAGCTCCTTGCGGTACTCGCCCTTGCGGCCGCGCACCACCGGCGCCAGCAGATACAGCCGCGTGCCTTCCGGCAACGCCAGCACGCGGTCGACCATCTGCGAGACGGTCTGGCTCTCGATCGGCAGGCCCGTCGCCGGCGAATAGGGCACGCCGACGCGCGCCCACAACAGCCGCATGTAATCGTAGATCTCGGTGACGGTGCCGACGGTCGAGCGCGGGTTCTTCGAGGTGGTCTTCTGCTCGATCGAGATCGCCGGCGACAGCCCGTCGATCTGGTCGACGTCCGGCTTCTGCATCATCTCGAGGAATTGCCGGGCATAGGCCGACAGCGATTCGACGTAGCGGCGCTGGCCCTCGGCGTAGATGGTGTCGAACGCCAGTGACGACTTGCCGGAGCCGGACAGGCCGGTGAACACCGCCAGCTTGTCGCGCGGGATGACGACGTCGACGTTCTTCAGATTGTGCTCGCGGGCGCCGCGAATGGTGATGGCCGTCCGGCTCGAGGCCACGGCCTGTTGTTGGGACTGCTGGCGCTTCGCCTTGATCACTTCGTCCATGCGGGATGTCCAGACGCGAAGACGCGCAGGTTGCGGTGTCGTCGCCGGATCATCCGGGCCGACGCCAGTGGGGAGCTGAAGCTGGAACATAGGAAGAACGGCAAGCGATTTCCAGAGCCTGGATACCGCCATCAACCGATTGTTGACGGCCGCGACCACCAAAGCCGTGCCGCCCAGCGCCGTTCCACCACGATCGACGATCGTTGCAGCAAAATGACCGTGGACACGGTTGAGACGGTTGGCCCGAACACCGAGCCGCAAACGCAGAAAAGCCGGCGCGAGGCCGGCCTTTCGTGTCTCAAATTAGTTTGGCGAAGATCAGTACCTCGCGACGACCGGGCCACCCCAGCGATAGTTGATGCGGGCGGTCACGATGTCGGCGTCCTGCTTGATCCGCTCGACCGCCGTGTTCGTGAAGGTCACGTCCTTCTTGTCGAGGAACAGATGATCGTACTCGACCGCGAACGACCAGTTCGGCGTGAAGCCATATTCGAAGCCGGCGCCGACAGCCGCGCCCCAACGGGTCTCCGAAGCCGTGCCGGTCACGAAACCATCAGCGCGACGAATGAAGTCGTACTTGTCGTTGACCACGGCAGCGCCGCCCTTGGCGTACAGCAGCGCGTTGTTCCAGGCGTAACCGACGCGGCCGGTGAACAGGCCGAAAGCGTCGATCCGGGACTGGTTGTCAAAGAGACCCCCGAGAAGCGTCACGTTCGAGCCTTTGAAGTCGGCCCAGTTGCCCTGCGCTTCCAGACCGAACACCCAGCTGCCAGCCTGCCAATTGTAGCCGATCTGGCCACCGGCGGTCGCTCCGGACGCGTCGTGCGAGCCTTCAGCGGCCAAGCCGCCAACTGTATAGAAATCCCAGCTCTTGCGGCTGGTGCCCCAACCGCCGTTGGCGCCGATGTAGAAGCCCGACCAGTCATAGACCGCGGCGATGATCGGCGGAGCCTTGGCGTACGGACGAGCCGCGAGATCGGCAGCCATCGCCGGCGCCGCACCCAATGCAATCAGAGCAACGCTACCCAGCAAAAATTTCTTCATGGTAATGTCCCCGGTTATCCGTGAATGGTTCCGCTCTGCTTTGTCCCCGCTGCAGATACGGCCGGCGCGAGCGCCTTCTCAATTCCATGATGGAACTATACGCGAGTCTGCGGAATATGCCGTCTCCCAAAAGTCACACTGGCGGAGGAAGTGAGATCGCGGAACGCGATGATTTGATTAGGATAATTCACCTGTCTCGGCATCTAAGTACCAATTACTAGGCGCTCGGCCCCGGGGGCGAGCGCCCTCGAAATCGAAAATCCCCATGACTCTCGCGGTTTACGCTTTTGCCACGAACAAAAATAGAACATACTCCGTGCAAACCCGGTGGATAACGGGGGCAGGCGCGATCTTTGCGGCCCCAACAGGATGGGCGGCGCGCGGCTGACAGCGTAAGCGCTACCGGGACAATCCGTGGGGCGCGAGAGGCGCAGCTCCCGCTGGTGCGATGGCGATTTGGGTTCGATTCGAAGGAGACGGCGATGGCGGGAAGCGTGAACAAGGTGATCCTGGTTGGGAATCTCGGCGCTGATCCGGAAATCAAGCGGACGCAGGACGGAAGGCCGATCGCCAACCTGAGGATTGCGACGTCGGAGACCTGGCGCGACCGCGCGAGCGGCGAGCGCAAGGAAAAGACCGAGTGGCATCGCGTGGTGATTTTCAGCGAAGGGCTTTGCAAAATCGCAGAGCAGTACCTCAAGAAGGGCTCGAAGATTTACCTCGAAGGTCAACTGCAGACACGGAAATGGACCGACCAGAGCGGCGCCGAGCGTTACAGCACGGAGGTCGTTCTGCAGAACTTCAATTCGGTGCTGACGATGCTCGATGGTCGTGCTGGCGGGGGCAGCGGAGGCGGAGGCGGCTACGGGGCCGACGATTCGTCCGGAGGCGATTTCGGCTCCAGCGGTCCGTCGAGCAGCGCGCCGCGCCGTCCGGTGCCGGCGAGCGGCGGTGGCGGCCGTGGCAGCGATATGGACGACGATATTCCGTTCTGAGTTTTCGGCGGGTGGGGACCTGCGCGGCTGCCTGGGCAACCGGGCGGCCGTTGCCGTTTCAGGGGGGCGGTCAGTCGGTGATCAGCGCGTGCCCCAGCAGTAATTGCGTTGCGGCGAACAGCGTGCCGAAGATCAGCCTGTTATGGCGGGCCAGCCAAATCGGCAGATAGATGTCGAAATTGTCGGCACGTTCCTCGGTGTAGCGCGCCGCGACCGCCGTCAGCGGGCAGCGCATCCCGTTCAGCAGCAGCACCAGCACCTCGCCCCAGACGAACAGGCTCATCCACAGCGCAGCGGTAAGCTGGCCGAGCAGGGTGACGATCGGAATCAGTACGATCGAACTGGCGAAGAACGCCCAGATCACGGCGTGCAGCGCGCGCACTGCGGTCAGCGCCCGGGCGCTGCTCCCGGCCGTGCCGGGAGGCAGCGGCGGTGTCACGCCACAGCCTCCGCGTTGGCGCTCCGGGTCGCCATGATCTTGTCGATCCGCCGGCCGTCGAGATCGAGAATTTCAATCTCCCAGCCCTCATAGTCAAACCTGTCGCCGACCACCGGCAGCGCGCCGAAATGCTGCAGAATGAGGCCCGCGACGGTGTGGTAGTCGCGATTCGGCGGGATCGAGACTGGCAGCAGATCGCCGAATTCATCCACCGGCATCCAGCCCGCGATCAGATAGGAACCGTCCTGGCGGAGCACCGCGGCGGGCTCGGGCGGACCGTCTTCCGACCCGAATGCACCGACAATGGATTCGAGGATATCGGCGGTCGTGACCACGCCCTCGAACGCGCCGAATTCGTCATAGACCAGCGCCATATGCACCGACGATTGCCGCAGCGTCGCCAGCACGTCGCGAGCGTCGGCGGAGGACGGGATCACCGGCGCGTCGCGCACCGCCGCGCGCAGATCCGGCTTGTCGCCGCGCAGATAGATTCCCAGCATGTCCTTGGCCTGGATGATCCCGATCGGATTGTCGCGATCGCCGTCGGTGACCGGCAGCCGGGAATGCGGGCTGTTGAGGAAGGCGTCGCGGATCACATCGGGCGGATCGCCGAGATCGATCAGGTCGACATCCGGCCGCGGCGTCATCACCGCGCCGACCGGCCGGTCGCCGAGCCGCATGACGCCGGCGATCATCTCGCGCTCGCCGGGCTCCAGCACACCGGCGGTCTCCGCTTCCATCACCAGATTGTGGATCTCTTCCTCGGAAACCTTCTCCTCGGCTGCGCCGCCCTGACCGAGAATCTTCAGGATCGCCTTGCCGGAGAGATCGAGGACGAACACCACCGGCCGCGAGACCTTGGCGATCAACGTCATCGCCGGTGCGACCTTGACCGCCACAGCTTCGGGATCGCGCAGCGCGACCTGCTTCGGCACCAATTCGCCGACGATCAAGGTCGCGTAGGTGATCAGCGTGACCACCAGGCCGAAGCCGATGACGTCCGGGAACGGCACATTGTGCTCGCTCAGTTGTTCGGTCAGGCGCTGGCCGAGCGTGGCGCCGGAGAACGCGCCGGACAGCACGCCGACCAAAGTGATGCCGATCTGGACGGTGGACAGGAATTTGCCGGGGTCTTCGGCCAGCTTCATCGCCTGCCGGGCACCGCGCACGTTCTTCTGAGCCAGAAGCGCAAGCCGGGCCGGGCGTGACGACACGATCGCCAGCTCAGACATCGACAGCAATCCGTTGGCGACGATCAACCCGACAACGATTGCCAATTCCACCGATAGCATGGCGCTTGCGCCGCCCCCTTTGTTGGTCACACTGCTGAGACAGATAGGGGGCCGCTGGCCCGAACGGAACCGGGCGGGCCGGGTTTATCGTTGGTTTTCGCCCGGCGTCTCGGCCCGCTTCGCCTCGTCCCACAGCGCATCCATTTCGGCCAGGGTGGCGGTGTCCGGCGACTTCCCCCGCGCCGCCAGCGCCTGCTCGATATAGCTGAAACGGCGTTCGAATTTGGCGTTGGTTCCGCGCAGCGCCATTTCCGGGTCGGCGCCGGTGTGGCGGGCGAGGTTGACCAGCGCGAACATCAGGTCGCCGGTCTCTTCGGCGATGTGGTCCTTGTCGCCGCGATCGAGCGCGACCTCGATCTCGTCGGCTTCCTCGCGGATCTTCTTCAGCACCTCGCGCGGATCGTTCCAGTCGAACCCGACCTTCGACGCCTTGCGCTGCAGCTCCATCGCCCGCGACAACGCCGGCTGCCCGGCCTTTACGCCGGCGAGGACGGAACTCTGCGGCGCCACCGGCTCGCCGCGGCGAGCAGCGCGCTCGGCCTTCTCCTCTGCCTTGATCCGGTCCCACACGCCCTCGACATGCGACGGGGCCAGCCGCCCCTCGCTGTCGGTGAACACATGGGGGTGGCGGCGGATCATCTTTCCGGTCACCGCCTCGACAACATCGCCGAACGCGAACGCGCCGCGCTCCTCGGCGATCCGCGCATGAAACACGACCTGCAGCAGCAGATCGCCGAGTTCCTCGCGCAGATCGTCGAGATCGTTGCGGGCGATCGCCTCGGCGACCTCGAAGGCTTCCTCGATGGTGTAGGGCGCGATCGTCGCAAAATCCTGCTCCAGATCCCACGGGCAGCCGGTCTCGGGCGTACGCAGCTGCGCCATGATCTCGAGCAGGCGGGCGATGTCGCGGGAAGGGGTCATGATGGCGTCCGGGGCTTGAGTGGGTCCGCCTCCTATGCCGCAACCAGGCCGTCCGTCCCAGCGAAAACCGCGGCGATTTGGCGGGCGCGGCGCGCGATGCTAGATCGAACCGCATGACCGAAGCATCTTCAGATCACACCGCGCTGGTGCTGTTTTCCGGCGGCCAGGATTCCGCGACATGTCTCGCCTGGGCGCTGTCGCGCTTTGCGCGGGTCGAGATGATCGGCTTCGACTACGGCCAGCGCCACGCCGTCGAACTCGACTGCCGGGCGAAGCTGCTCGATGGGTTTCGCGCGATCAGTCCCGAATGGGCCGCCAAGCTCGGCGACAGCCACACGCTGGCGATCCCGACCCTGAGCGCGATCTCCGACACCGCGCTGACCCGCGACGTCGAAATCGCAATGGGCGCCGATGGCCTGCCCAACACGTTCGTGCCGGGCCGCAATCTGATCTTCCTGACATTCGCCGCGGCGCTCGCCTATCGACGCGGCATCGCCGACATCGTCGGCGGGATGTGCGAGACCGATTACTCCGGCTATCCGGATTGCCGCGACGACACCATCCGGGCGCTGCAAAGCGCGATCAGCCTCGGCATGGCCCGCGACGTCAAACTGCACACGCCGCTGATGTGGCGCGACAAGGCCGCGACCTGGCAGCTCGCGCAAGATCTCGGCGGCAGCGCGCTGGTCGACCTGATCGTCGAGCACTCGCACACTTGTTATCTCGGCGAACGCGGTGCGCGGCACGATTGGGGCTATGGCTGCGGCGAATGCCCGGCCTGCGCGCTGCGCGCCAAGGGGTGGCGCGAATATTCGGCGAAGGCTCGTTAGGATGCCGAGAGGCGGCGGGTCTGAGGCCCGACTGATCGGCCGCGCCGTGATGCGTATCGGCCAATCGATGTTGGCATCGGCGTGGCTGTCGATCGCGCCTGCGGCGGCGGCTGATTGCATGGCCGATGCGCCTTCGCCGCCGGCTCACCGGTTCGCACCGATCAACGCCTTCTTCGATCATGAGGTCGCAACCGGAAAACTGCCCGGCGCCGTCATATTGATCCAGCAGCGTGGCAAGCCGCCTTATCTGCAATGTTTCGGCGTTCGCGACGTGACGCGCCACAGCCCGATGACGGCGGACACGATCTTCGCGCTGCATTCGATGACCAAGCCGATCACCAGCGTCGCGGCGATGATGCTGATCGACGCCGGCAAGATCGCGCTGGATGATCCGGTCTCGAAATTCATCCCGGCCTTCGCCGACGTCGAGGTCGGCTTCGAATCCATGGCGGACAATGGTAAGCCCGCGCTCGAGCGCGTCGCCGCGAACCGGCCGGTGACGATCGCGGATCTGCTGCGGCACACCTCCGGCATCACCTACAGCTATATCGGCGGCCCGTTGATCCGGCAGGCCTATCGGGACGCCGACATCTTCGCCGGCGCGTTCGACAACGCCGCCTTCGCCGAGCGGATTGCGCGGCTTCCACTGGCGCGGCAACCCGGCACGCTGTGGCGCTACGGCCATTCCACCGACGTGCTCGGGCGCGTCATCGAGATCGTCTCGGGCCAGACGCTGTATCAGTTCGAAAAGCAGCACATTTTCGATCCGCTCGGCATGACCAGCACGAAATACGTCCTCGACAGCGACGACGAGCGCGCAAGGATGGCCGAGCCGCTGCCGGGCGACACCGTCCTGGTCGTCTCCGAGCGCAAGCGCCGCGCCCATCCGGAGTGGCAGTCCGGGGGCGGCGGCCTGGTCACGACCATCATCGACTATGCGCGCTTCGCCCGAATGATCCTCAACGGCGGCGAACTCGACGGCAGGCGCTATCTGAGCCCGGCGGCGTTCAAGGCGATGACGACGGATCAAATCGGTCCCGAGTCGGGCGTCGCGCGCGACTACTTCTATTTCCCCGGAGACGGCTTCGGGTTCGGTTATGGCCTTGCGGTGCGGGTCGAACCGGGCGCGGCGAAACCGCCACCTCCAGGCTCGATCGGCGAGCTGAAATGGGATGGCGGCAGCGGGACCTATTTCGGCGTCGATCCCAAGCGGGACCTGATCTTCATCCTGATGCAGCAGACCGAGAGCGAGCGCGGGCGCGTCGTGCCTGCGTTCAAGAAGCTGGTCTACGACGCCTTGGCGGCGAGCGACTGAATCAGCGATCGCCGGCCGGCGAAAGTGGTCCAGGCCGACAGCGCCATGCGGCCCTTGATGCTCATCGCTTTTTCCAGCGCCAGCAGCGGCTGCGCTTCGCAGCCGAGCCGTTTTTTGTAGTCATAGCCGCCGGCGCCGAGATCGAATGTCTCCACACCGTTCTCGATCATCCAGCGGATCATCTCGCTCGCCAGAACGATGCCCGGGGAGCAGCGGCTCCATTGCTCGCCGAGATGGGCGAGCCGCACGGTGGTGCAGGTCCGCTGATGCAACAGGCTGTAGGCGATCGCGACGACGGTGTCGCCGGATTCGAGCACCGACAGCATCGCGAAGCGATCCGCGCGGCCGTGCTCGAACACGTTGCGATAGAAATTCGAATAGGCAGGGCGGTCCAGCACGTAGCGCTTGCCGCGCGCCGCGATCCGCGCGCGCTGCAAGCTGTCGAGACGGTCCAGCAGGCGGCCCGCTTCGGCGCCGCTTGTGATCATCCGCGCGGTCGCGCCGCCGAGCGCATCGAGTGCGCGGTGGTGCTGGCGCAGCGCCTTTCGGAATTTGCGCGATCGCAAGGCGAGATAATCGTCCCAATTTGTGGGCAGGGCGGTGACGTTGCGCACCGAGCCCTGCGACAAACCGGGCAGCAGCGCCAGCGGATTGATGCGGCCGTTCACGGCCAGCGGGAGATTGCACAGCCGGATCACGTCGACCGGCGGCATCACCGCCAGCGCGGCGTCGAACGCCTCGGCGGCTTTTTCCGGGGTGGTCGGCGCCGCGGGGCCGAGCAGCGGGATATTGTAATCGGAAACCGACAGATCGGCGAACTCGACGAGCGTCAGTCCATAGAACCGGCGCAGCACCAGCGGCAGCAGCATCGCGATCTCACCGCGCACGCTGTCGCGAACGGTAATCAGCAGCGGTTCCACATCGGCGGCTGGCGCCAGGCCTTTGAGCCAGGGCGACAGCCAGTTTTCGGATTGGAACGGCGTCACCGCCGCCTGCGGGCCGAGCGCTGCGGCGCGGCCCAGGAACCTGCCGACGTCACGCGTGCATTCCGCAACATAGCGGTCGGTCGTCTCAGCCACCCAGTCGATGGTTCGCTCGCACGCTTCGATCTGCACCGTCCGCACCCGTCTCACCGCAGTTGCCGGATCGGTTTATGGCCGGCGAAACCGGCACAATGATGGATGATTTACCGATCGTCGTTGATCCGGTACGGTTTTGGAGCAATTTTGCATCAGCAACGTTAACGCGGCTTTTGCCGAAGCCGGCTGCTCTGCGGTATGACGTCGCGCGCGCCCCGAAATGACCGGCGCGACGCGTCGCGATCATGGCTGCGGGATGAAATCGCCCGGCAGGAGTTCGATCGGCTGACCGTGCGGCGTGCGATCCGCGGCGTGATCCCACGCATGGCGATAGCGCATTTGCGTCGCCGTGCTGGCGACGCCCTTGTCGGCGATCAGCCGTTCCAGCGTGGCGAGCCAATGCTGATAATAGGTATCGCCGCTGTCGGGATCGCCGCGCTGCTGCGCGCGCTTGATCTCGTCGGCGAGCGCCGCCGCCCATTCCGGCCAGGTGAACAAGCCGCGCGCATGCAGCGTCACCGCCATCGCAAAGGCATGGGCTTCCCACGGTTCGCGAAACACCGGGCCGTCGTCGTCGCGCGGCACGCCCGGCACAGCCTGCGCCGTAACTGCCGCTGCTTCGGTATCGGCGGTCATCAGGCCGGCTCCAGATAGCAGTCCCAGGCGTCGACCGAGATCCGTACCGACGCGTCGCAATCGTCGCCCCACAATTCGCGGCCGTCGAACGTCACGGTGTAGAGCCATTGCGCCTGTTCGCCGGCGCCGAGCGCATGGCTGTCGGGATAGACGTGCACGCCGTGCAGCAGCTCGATCACCCCGACATGGCCGCGGACATAGCGCGGCAGTCGGGTGTGGGTCGGCGGATGGATGTTTCTGGCGCGCACGCGGTCCCCGATCGCGAACCGGGCAGGGGCTGTCGCCGGGCGATCGGTCGGTGCGCCGCGCGCCAGCATCGGCGCGACGTCGTTGGCAGATAGCGCCGCAACATTGCGGCGCGGATGCAGCGGTCGCGCGGCGGCGATCTCGTCGGGCGCGACGAGGTCGCGCTCGGCCATCAGCCGCTCGAGACCGGCGAGCCAGATCTGATAATAGCTCTTCGACAGATAGTCCGGCGGCGCGCGGTTCTCGCGGGCGTACCGCGACATGTCGATGTTCCAGCCGCCGGGCCGCGCCATCGCCAGCGTCAACGCGAAGGCGCGGCGTTCCCATTCGGCATGAAACATCGGCTCGTCGGTTTCGGGCACGACCGGGCCGAAGCCGTCGACGCCGCCCATATCGTGCGCGCCGTTCATCACGCGGTCTCCGCCGGAGCGTGCGCGAGGCCGGTGCCGATCATGCTGTCGCGGGTGACGAGATCGGCGAGACGCTCCTCGCTGAAGCCGTCGGTCCCCGCCGGTCGCATCGGGATGACGAGGTAGCGAATTTCCGCCGTCGAATCCCACACCCGGATCGCTGTGTCGTCGGGCAGCGTGACGCCGAAATCGGCCAGCACCGCGCGCGGCTCCTTCACCACACGGGAGCGATACGGCGCGGATTTGTACCAGACCGGCGGCAGACCAAGCACCGGCCACGGATAGCAGGAGCACAACGTACAGACGACCATGTTATGCGTCGCCGGCGTATTTTCGACCGCGACGATGTGCTCGCCCTGACGGCCGGTGTAGTCCAGCTCGGCGATTGCGGCGGTGGCGTCCTTGAACAACCGCTCGCGAAACGCGGCATCAACCCAGGCCTTCGCCACCACGCGCGCGCCATTGCGCGGGCCGACCCGGGTCTCGTAGGTCTCGATCAGCAGGTCCAGCGCGGCTGGATCGACGTAGCCTTTTTCGGTCAGGATCGTCTCGAGCGCGCGCACCCGCAATTCGGTCTCCGATAACTCGGAGTGGTCATGGTCGTGGTGATGATCGTGTCCGGACATGCCGAAGGATAGGCGGAAGTGTGGCGCGCTGTCGAGCGCGGACTCTGCTAACGTCGTTCCGATGATGCCGCTTCTGATCGGCCGGCGCGAACCAAGCATGGGCGATCCTCACCGAAGACAAGATCGGCGCGGACCAAGCCTGCGAATGGGGACTGGTCGAGCAACCGGCCGATCCCGGGCAAGCGTTCGCCGTGACGATGACACTTGCCGACACGGTGGCGGCGCAGCCGCCGATGGCGGCGGCGATGACCAAGCTGACCGTCAGCTGATTGGCGCACGCGCTGGACGATCTCGCCAGCCACATGGACATCGGCCAGTTCGCGCTCGCGGGTATGAGCGAGCACCACAAGGAGGGGGTCGCAGCCTTCCTGCAACCGCAGCAAACCACAGTTTCACGAAAAGTGAGCGGCGACGCCGCGGATTCTGCGTTAGGATGGGTGCAAACGAACTGGGGAGGTTTTGATGATCACGACGATCGTGCAGTTTGCGCTGGCCGAACCGATCAGCCTGGAGGAGGCGGCGAAGCGCTTTCAAAGCAGCGCGCCGAAATACCACAAGCTTCCGGGGTTGATCCGCAAATACTATATCCGCTCAGAGGACGGCTGCACCGCCGGCGGCGTGTATCTATGGGAATCGCGCGAGGCCGCGGAAAAGGTTTATGCTGGCGAATGGCGCGCGCGGGTGGCGCAGCTCTATGGCGCTGAGCCGGTGATCTCCTGGTTCGACAGCCCGGTGATCGTTGACAATGCATCCAGCGGCACGATCACGGCTGCGGCCTGAAGCGCAAAGCCCACGTCAGCGCCACATTCCGCGCATCCGCGCGCCGATATCGATCGGCGGCGCTTGCCGGGTGGGATAGCCGGCGGTGGATGGCGCGACGTGTGGCCAGCTCACGCGCTCGAACAGAGTCAGCAGCCTGTCGGGAATGAAGCGGCTGCGCGCGGCGTAGACGTGGCGATCGCCCATCGCATTCTGGCCGTGCGTGAAGAAGCGCTGCGGCACCACGAGATGCAGATCGTCCCGCGCCCTCGTCATCGCGACATAGAGCAGGCGGCGCTCCTCCTCGATTTCGGCGGATGTTCCGGTGCCGAGATCGGACGGCATACAACCGTCGACAACGTTGAGCACAAACACCGACTTCCATTCCTGGCCCTTGGCGGAATGGATCGTCGACAGGATCAGATAGTCCTCGTCGAGCAGCGGCACACCGGCCTGATCGGACGTCGCGTCCGGCGGGTCGAGCGTCAGCTCGGTGAGGAAGCGCTCGCGTGACGGATAGCCGGAGGCGATCTGCGCGAGCTGCACCAGGTCGGCACGGCGCGTCGCGACGTCGTCGTGAATCCTGTCGAGATGCGGCTCGTACCACAGCCGTGCGCGTTCGATCTCGGCCGGCCAGCCGGCGACACCGTCGCGCAACTCGCGCACCGCATCGATGAAGTCGCGCCAGTCGGCGCCGGCGCGCGGCGGCGAGGGGACATTGGCGAGCGCGGCGAGCGGATCGGCGGCGGCGCTGATGGCGTCGAGCGCCTTCTGCGCCGAGGCGGGGCCGATGCCGGGTATCAGCAGCATCACCCGGAAGCCGGCGACCCGGTCGCGCGGGTTCTGCACGAAGCGTAGCAGCGCCAGCATGTCCTTGACGTGTGCGGCGTCGAGAAATTTCAACCCGCCGAACTTCACGAAGGGAATGTTGCGGCGGGTCAGTTCGAGTTCGAGCGGCGCGGAATGCGACGAGGTGCGAAACAGCACCGCCTGTTGCTTCAGCGTGGTTCCGCTTTCGCGATGCTCGAGCACGCGCTCGACGATATAGCGCGCCTGATCGGCCTCGTCGCGCACGCCGACGAGCTGCGGTCGCGCTCCGATGGCGCGGTCGGTCCAGAGATTCTTGGTGAAGCGCTCGGCGGCGAGATCGATCACGCCGTTCGCCGCGCCGAGGATGGCTTGCGTTGACCGATAATTGCGGTCGAGCGTGACGATGCGGGCCGGCGGGCTGAACGCCTTCGGGAAGTCGAGGATGTTGCGCACGGTGGCGGCGCGGAACGAATAGATCGACTGCGCGTCGTCGCCGACCACGGTGAGGCCCCGGCCCTCGGGCTTGAGCCCCAGCAGGATCGACGCCTGCAGCGCGTTGGTGTCTTGATATTCGTCGACCATCACATGGTCGAACCGGCTGCCGATCTCGTCGGCCAGCGCCGGCTCGGTCATGGTCTGCGCCCAGTACAGCAGCAGATCATCGTAATCCAGCACGTTGTGGCGCTGCTTGGCGTCGACATAGCCGGCGAACAACTGCTTCAGCTCGGCAGCCCAGCCGGCGCACCACGGATAGTTCGCGCCGAGCACCTGATCGAGCGGCAGCCCGGCATTGACGCAGCGCGAGTAGATCGACAGGCAGGTCGCCTTGGCGGGGAAACGGCTTTCCGTCTTCGAGAAACCGAGGTCGTGCCGGACCAGATTCATCAGGTCGGCGGAGTCCTCGCGGTCGTGAATCGTGAAGGCCGGATCGAGGCCGATGCGCTCGGCATGTTCGCGCAGCAGCCGCGCGCCGATGCCGTGGAACGTTCCGGCCCAGCTCAGCGCGCCGTAACCTCCGCGTGCGCCATCGCCCATCACGCGGCGCGCGATCCGCTCGACACGCCGGGTCATCTCGGCGGCGGCGCGTCGCGAGAATGTCATCAGCAGAATGCGATGCGGATCGGCGCCGTTGACGACGAGATGCGCGACGCGATGCGCCAGCGTGTTGGTCTTGCCGGAGCCGGCGCCGGCGATCACCAGCAGCGGCGGGCAGGGACCTGCACCCACGCCATGTTCAACGGCGCGACGCTGCTCCGGATTGAGGCCGTCGAGATAGGTTGCGGGCAGAGACACGAATCAGCGCCTGTCGGGATGAAGGCCGACGCTCCCTGATTCCTGCTTTGTTCGCAACGCCGTTCATGGCCCGGCGCAGTGCACTGCGCCGTCATCCACGGAACTTGCGTGACGTATCGAAAATGTCGCGTTCGCGCGGCTATGCTGGCGGCAGCGTTCGGTTATCCTCGATCGCGGCGGTCGCGGATGAGCCGCGCCCGTCAGGCAACGCGCATTTGGCGTTCGGCGCCGGTCGAACCACGCAGGGGGTAAGCTTTATGGCAAGACGATCCATTCTCGTTGGGACCGCGATTCTGATGATGACCTCGGGGACCGCGATGGCGCTCGAGCTCGACAGTCTGTCGATCGAGAGCGGCCGGCTGCTGATCATCGGCAAGACCACCAAACCCAACCAGGAAGTCGAAGTCGTCGGCACCGGTGACAAGGTCAAGAGTTCGTCCTCGCGACGGTTCCGGTTCGCCCTGTCGTATTTGCCGGAGACCTGCAAGATCGACCTCAAATCCGGCGCCGAGACCTTGACCGATCGACTGATCGCCAATTGCGGACCGCGCGGGCCGAAGGGTGAACCGGGCGCGGCAGGACCAGCGGGGGTTGCCGGCTCCGCAGGCCCGGCTGGTCCGACTGGCCCCGCCGGACCCAAGGGTGAGGCCGGTCCGGCAGGACCTGCTGGTCCTGTTGGTCCTGCCGGTCCTGCAGGACTGAGAGGCGATGCGGGACCGGCCGGTCCCGCGGGTCCCGCGGGTCCCAAGGGCGAGCCGGGCGAGGCTGCCGCCAAGAACTGAGACGCCGCCCCGGCGGTTCCGCAACGCCGCGCAACACCCACCGGCGCCGCTCAGCGGCGCCGGATCGTCCAATTGCTCTCCAGCCAGGTTAGCTCGACACCGCGCCTGCCTCGGGCATGAATGGTCGCTGGACGCCCCCCAAAGTCGCACGGCGCTCCTCACGCCGCTGCGTTGCCTTGCTTCGGCAGCCGGAATCCCTTGATCAGGCCGTAAATCGCGGGGATGACGATCAGCGTCAGCAAGGTGGACGAGACCATGCCGCCGATCATCGGCACGGCGATGCGCTGCATGATCTCGGAGCCGGCGCCGGTGCTCCACAGGATCGGCAGCAGGCCGGCCATGATCGCGACCACCGTCATCATCTTCGGACGAACGCGGTCGACGGCGCCCTCCATGATCGCTGCGTGCAGATCGCTCAGCGACAGCGGCCGGCCTTCCGCGGTCCGCTTCGCTTTCATCGCGTCGAGTGCGTGATCGAGATAGATCAGCATCACAACGCCGGTCTCGGCCGCCACGCCGGCGAGTGCGATGAAGCCGACGGCGACCGCGACCGACAGGTTGAAGCCGAGCGCCCACATCATCCAAAGCCCGCCGACCAACGCGAACGGCAGCGACAGCATCACGATCAGCGTTTCCGTCAGCGACCTGAAATTCAGGTAGAGCAGCAGGAAGATGATCATCAGCGTCACCGGCACGACGACCTTGAGCCGCGCCGCGGCGCGCTCGAGGTACTCGTATTGGCCGCTCCAGACGACGTATGACCCTTGCGGAAACGCGATGTTGGCCTGAACCGCCTGCTTTGCGTCGGCGACGTAGCCGCCGAGGTCGCGGTCGCGGATGTCGACATAGATGTAGGTCGCAAGCTGGCCGTTCTCGGTGCGGATCGAGGTCGGTCCGCGTGTCGGCGTCACCGTCGCGACCTCGCCGAGCGGCACCGCCCCGCCGCCCGGCAGCGGCACCAGAACGTCGCTGGCGATCGCCTTCGGATTGTCGCGTAGCTCGCGCGGATAGCGCATGTTGACGCTGAAGCGCTGGCGGCCCTCGACTGTCGTGGTGACCGTCTGACCGCCGAGTGCGATGGCGATGGCGTCCTGCATGTCCTGGATCAACAGACCGTAGCGCGCCAGCGCTGCGCGGTCCGGGGTGATCTCCAAGTAATAGCCGCCGATCGCGCGTTCGGCATAGGCCGATGACGTCCCCGGCACGGCTTTCAGCACCCGTTCGATCTGCTTGGCGAGCTTGTCGATCTCGACCAGATCGGTGCCCATCACCTTGACCCCGACCGGCGTCCGGATGCCGGTCGAGAGCATGTCGATGCGGGCCTTGATGGGCATGGTCCAGGCGTTGGACACGCCGGGGAATTGCAGCGCCTTGTCGAGTTCGGCGATCAGACCATCGGTGGTGAGGCCGCTGCGCCATTGCTCCTTCGGCTTCAGATTGATCACCGTCTCGAACATCTCGATCGGCGCCGGGTCGGTCGCAGTCGCAGCCCGGCCGGCCTTGCCGTAGACCGATGCGACCTCCGGGAAGCCGCGGATGATGCGGTTCTGCATCTGAAGCAGCTCGCCCGCCTTGGTGATCGAGATGCCGGGCAGGGTGGTCGGCATGTACAGCAGCGTGCCCTCGTCGAGCGCCGGCATGAATTCGGTGCCGAGCTGCCGCGCCGGCCAGATCGATACGCCGAGCACAACGAGCGCGAGGAGGATCACCGCGACCTTGGCGCGGAGCACGCCGCTGATCACCGGACGATAGACGAAGATCAGCGCGCGATTGATGATGTTCTTGTGCTCAGGGACGATCCGCCCGCGGACGAAGATCACCATCAGCGCCGGCACCAGCGTGACCGACAGCAGCGCGGCGGCGGCCATCGCGAAGGTCTTGGTGAAGGCGAGCGGGCTGAACAGCCGGCCCTCCTGCGATTCCAGCGTGAAGATCGGCATGAACGACACGGTGATGATCAGCAGGCTGAAGAACAGCGCGGGTCCGACTTCGGACGCGGCCTCGATCAGCACGCTCACGCGCGAGCGGCCCGGCTCGGCGCGCTCGAGATGCTTGTGGGCGTTCTCGATCATCACGATCGCAGCATCGACCATGGCGCCGATCGCAATCGCGATGCCGCCGAGGCTCATGATGTTGGAGCCGAGGCCGATCAGCTTCATCGCTCCGAACGCCATCAACACGCCGACCGGCAGCATCAGGATGGCGACGAGCGCGCTGCGCACGTGCAACAGGAACACGATGCACACCGCCGCCACCACGAGGCTCTCCTCGAACAGCGTGGTCTTCAAGGTCTCGACCGCGGCGTAGATCAGGTTGGAGCGATCGTAGACCGGAACGATCTCCACCGATTTCGGCAGGCTGCTCGCGATCTCCTTGAAGCGCTTCTTGACGTTCTCGATGACGTCGAGCGCATTGACGCCGAAGCGCTGCAGCACGATGCCGCTCGCAACCTCGCCTTCGCCGTTCAGCTCGGCGATGCCGCGCCGCTCATCGGGGCCGAGTTCGACTCGTGCAACGTCGCGCAGCAGCACCGGCGTGCCGTTGCTGGTCTTCAGCACGATATTGCCGAGATCGTTGATGTCCTTCAGATAGCCCTTGCCGCGAATGACATACTCGAATTCGGACAGTTCGACAGTGCGGCCGCCGACGTCGGCGTTGCTGGAGCGGATCGTCTCGCGCATCCGCTGCATGGTGATGCCGCGATCGCGCATCCGCTGCGGGTCGAGCACGACGTTGTACTGCTTGACGAAGCCGCCGATGCTCGCAACTTCGGCGACGCCCTCGGCCTTGGCGAGCGCGAAGCGAAGGGTCCAGTCCTGAAGGCTGCGGGTATCGGCGAGATTCAGCTCCTTGGAAACGACGGCGTACTGATACACCCAGCCGACGCCGGTGGCGTCCGGACCGATCGTCGGAGCGACGCCGGCCGGCAATCGCGCCGCGGCGCCGTTGAGGAACTCGAGCACGCGCGAACGCGCCCAATAGATGTCGGTACCGTCCTCGAAGATCACGTAAACGAACGACGCGCCGAAGAACGAGAAGCCGCGCACCACTTTCGACTTCGGCACCGTCAGCATCGCCGTGGTCAAGGGATAGGTGACCTGATCCTCGATCACCTGCGGCGCCTGGCCGGGATACTCGGTGTAGATCACGACCTGGGTGTCGGAGAGGTCGGGGATCGCGTCGAGCGGGAGATGGAGCAGGGCGTAGAGGCCCGCCGCTGCGGCGAATCCGGCGCCGAACAGCACCAGCAGCAGATTGTGCGCGGACCACGCGATGACGCGGGCGATCATGGCCGCGCTCCTGCATCGGAGCGGCCGTCCGTTGCAGCGGATTTAGCCGCCTCTGCGAATCCACTCAGCGCGGCCCTGAGATTGCTCTCGGCGTCGATCAGGAAGTTAGCGGAGGTTACGACGGCCTCGCCATCCTGCAAACCTTCCGTGATCTCGGTCATGCCATCGCCGCGGCGGCCGAGCTTGACGGCCCTCGGTTCGAAGCGTCCGTCCCCCTTGTCGACGAGCACGACCTGACGGGTGCCGGTGTCCAGAATTGTGGAGTTCGGAACGGTGAGCACCGGGCCCGGATCGGCGATGTCGATCTCGGCATCGACATACATGTCGGGAAGCAGGGCGAGATCCGGATTATCGAGTTCGATCCGGACGCGCACCGCCCGGGTCTCCCGGCTGACCTGCGGGTAGATCACCTTGACCGCTCCGGCGAAGATGCGGTTGGCGAAAGCGCGCGCGCGGATCCTCACCGCTTGTCCGACCGCGATGCTGCCGAGGTCGCGCTCGGCGACGTCGACCACCGCCCACACCGCCGACACATCAGCGATCCGAAACAACACGTCGCCGACATTGGCGCGCATCCCTTCGATCGCGCTGCGTTCGAGCACGACGCCGTCGCGGGGCGCCGTCCATTGCACGGTGACCGGCGCGATCCTGGTTTGCTCCAGCGCGGCGATCGCCGCTTCGGGCACGTTCAGATTGATCAGGCGTTGCCGCGAGCCGCGGCCGAAGGTTTCATTGCCGGCGGTCGTTTTGGACGCGATGGTGGACAGATAATCGGCCGCTGCCGCGGCAATTGCGGCGCTGTAGATCTCCATCAGCGGCTGGCCGGCCTTGACGCGCGTCCCTGTGGTCACGTCTTCGACTTTGCGCACGAAGCTCTCGCTGCGCATCGCGATCACCGAGACGCGGCGCTCGTCGAGCTGGATGACACCCGGCGCTTTCACCGAGACCAGCACCGGCCGGCGCTGGACCAACTCTGATTTGACGCCGGCGCGCTGGATCTTGCCGGGCGAGAGCTTGATCGTACCGTCGTCGGTGTCGTCGCCCTCATAGACGGGGATGTGGTTCATCCCCATCGGGTCCTTCTTCGGGACCGGGGAGGTGTCCGGCAGGCCCATCGGATTGCGGTAATAGAGAATCTTCCGCGTCGGATCGGCCGCAGCGGCTTTCGGCTTGGGCGACTGAGACGACGTGTCGTCCTCGTCGTAAACCGGCACATAGTCGCGGCCGCTGGCATCCTTCTTTGGCGTCGCTGACCATTGCGGCGCGCCGGTCGGATCGCGGTAGTACAACGGCGGTCGATCGACAGCTTGCGCGGTCGACACCACCGACGAAGAGAGCCCCAGCCCGACGAGGGCGAGCAATGTGAATGGACGCAGCAAAACCATGGCATGCACCGTCAAGCGCCCCGAGGGCGCGCTGAATTGAAATCCGGAAGGAAAGGGCGCCCCGCGGCGGGCGGCGCCCTCCGGCCTACTTGACCGCCTTGACGATGACCTTGCCGGTCACCGTCTCCGCCTCGCCCTGGATCTTGGCGGAGAGCGTGATCAGATAGCGCCCGGCCATCGGCAGATCGGTCTTGAAGGCGTAGACGCCGGGCTCCGGCGCAGGCAGCGGCGTCACCGCGGATTCCATATCCGCCATGTTGTCCGGCGCCATATCGACGCGAGTCCGGAAGATGACGGCGTCGGCCACCGGTTTGCCGGTGGCCTTGTTGGTCAGGCGCACGGCGACCGTCACGTCGTCGCCTTTCTTCATTTCCGGCTTGACCGCCTCGAACGCGTAGTCGGTCGCAGCCGCCTCTGCGGCGGACATGGACAGGCAGATCGCCACGGCAACAGCCGCAGCGCTGGCAAAATTCGCAATCATGATGGTCTCCAAACGTGTCTGATCTCGAGCCGCGGCCGCGTGGCGTGCGACATCCAAATGCGGGCCAACCAATGGTCCGCGTTCAGGGTTGGGAGAGATCAGGCGCGGGGAGGCCGGAACAGGCGACTGCCGGCGTGGGAAGGGACGAAGCGATCCGTCACCGCAGGCAAAGGGCCTTCCTTGAAGGACATCAGCTTGAACGGGACGACGACGGTCGGTCCGAGCGCAGCTGCGCTCCCCACACAGCAGAAACCAAGCGGGCACTTGTAGTCATGCTTCGGAGCAGGCGCGGGACTGGCGTTGGGTGCGAGCTCGGCCTGATGGCAGGGTTCTGCCACCGCCGACATGCCCGAACCATGGCCCGTTACGTCGTGATAGCTCGTTATGTCGTGGGCGGCCATTCCCGACATGGCCCCGCCCGTCGCCGCCATGGCCGATGACCCGACCGGAAGCGCCGCGAGCGAGATCGCGATCATCAGCGCGAGTATGGTCCGAAACAGCCGCATGCGTTGAAGCGCGTCTCCGTCCAGCCCGTCCACAGGCTAAATCTATCGGGTGTAAGCTATCATAGGCTGCAACCGGCTGCGACACTTGATTAGCCTCAAGCCCGGCACACGCGATCTTTGCCCGATTGCGCCATGTAGGCGTTCGTCGTTGTCGTATCGGCGCCGGTTTTCCAATTTTGTCCGGGCGTCTTCAAGCTTCAGAAAACAGCGGATGTTGAGATCCTTCGCGCGAAGGTTCGTTTGAAGCTCTCGACGAAGCCGTTCTGCATCGGGTGCGGTGAAGTGCCAGTCGATGCCACCATGATTGTAGCGAGCCGCGCGCGGACCTGAAGGTCTGCGCTGCTTGCCTCCAGCGGACCGAGGTCCGGTCGCAGGAGGCAAGTCATGATCATCTCGCTCGCAGTTTCCTGGCTCCATGCGCTCGCCGCGGCCCGTCAACAAGGAGTTGGCGTCCTGTTCGTGCCGAGCGGCGGCGCGCCTCGGCGTTGCGCGAATAGCTGCTTTCTCGCCAGAGTCGACCAGCCCGTAACAGGGTCAGCGAGATCACGGTGAAGGTCCGCTGAGTCCTCTGATGCGCAAGATGGGAGCGAAGACGCGACCTGATTGTCAGGCTTCAGGCTTCTCGCTGCAGCGGTCCAGATCCGATGGCCTGGCCGGGCGACAATCCAGGATTCGCATAAGGTATATTATGGAATTATCTAGCGTCTTGAGATTGTTGACGTTTTCGAATCTTGGACACCTCCAGCAGGATCTAAGACCTCGTTGGGAGCCGCAGTCCGCTGCATCGGTGCTCTCATATCGATCTCCTCATGGACACCGTTGCAAGGCGTCGATCGGCGGGCGGCGCCTTCGCGCAAGTTGGCCGACGTTAAGATGAAGCTCAATGCCGGCACGGTGGCGGTGGATCGCGTCCCTCCGGAGCTCCTGGCTGGCTGTAAGTTGGACATCGAGCCCTTCGTCGGCATCCTGTAAGCCAGCCCACAATGAATTCGATATGGGCGGCAAGGGCTCGACCTGGGAAATGGCGGGGCATTCGTCACGGCCCCATGCTTGCGCCTCGGGACCAGCGCCGCCCGATTTGGGAAGCAGCGGACACGATCGTTCACCGCTGATTCCGCTCGGCATGAGCCGGTCACCCGCGCCGACGTCGGTGCAACCTTCGCCAAGGCGTTCAAAAGCCAAAACTTTCAAGAACGACGGCTTTCAAACTTAGAAACATAGACGGACGCTACCAAGTCTTGCTACTGTACAAATTCCGTACTTTTAGCGCAATTAATGCCCATGAATTGCGAATCTTGCTTATTGATTTTCATGCGCATCTGCCCATTTACAACCCGAGAATTCTGGGGAATTCAGATTGAAAAAGGTGCGTCAATCTTGAATTGGACAAATAGACCGTAAAAGCTCGTGAAAAATCCAGGAAAAAAGAGTGAATCGAAAAGGTCGATCGCGATTCAGTTGGAAGGTCACAGGATCGATAGCGATTCCGAAAAATCTGGTAGCAACCGCGGCGCCGGGCAGCGTTCAAATGTCATGAACAGAAATCGGTCAGCGGATTTAATCCCGAGCCGATTGGAGGGAGCCGTGAAGGATATCGACCCAGACGCAATGACGGTTGATGAGCTCTGGGAGATTCACGAACGGATCAGCCAGGTGCTGTGCAACAAAATCCAATCCGAGCAGCGGAAACTGGATGGTCACCTGTCTCGGCTGCGGCTCGGAGTGACCAGCGGCGCAAATCAACAGTCCGATGACGAATCAGGTCCGAAGCCGGCACGACGGCCCTACCCCAAGGTTTATCCGAAATATCGGAGCTTGAAGGATCCTTCCTTGACCTGGGCGGGCCGCGGCAAGCAGCCGCTTTGGCTGATTGACGAACTAAAGTCCGGAAAATCGATTGATGATTTCTTGATCCGCGCCAAGCCTTCGAATGTGCGCAAGAAGCGTCGTTAGAGAAGGATGATTTATCTTCGAATTGTCATCCGGTTCGAGCTTGATGTTGGAGTTTGATCTTTCCCGAAAACAGGCATTCCACTTTTCGGGACCGGGCTCTGATATCAAGTCGAACGCAGTGGTCAACGGTCCTGGTGCATCGGTGAATTCAACCCCCGAAGTCGCTAGCCGACACGTCGGCTCCGGGCACATCCTCCGAAACCGCAATCACTGATCTTCCCACGCAATCGGCTCCGCCGATCTCGTCACGAGCCGTCGGCATCGCATGGCGCCGCGACGGTTACCGATTGGTTCTGTTGGTGTCTTGCATTTTCACCTTCGTCTCAGTGGTTGGTTACCCGCCTTTGTAGGTCCCCCCCGTGACTTAAGGTTTCGATGAGCACTGCCCGCCATCCTGCGCGCAACAAAAGGAGGCGTCATGTACTCACCGACACAAGACCAGGCCGCGCGCGCCAACCATACGTTCTGCGCGATTGTCGAAAATCGAATGTCGATGGACAAACGTACTAATCTGATCGGCGACGCGATTGTAATCGCAGCCGGATGGATTGCCTTTTTCATTCTCAGCGGATCTCCTGAGGCTCAGGTGATGGCGCTGTTGTTCTTCGGGCTCGGGCTGGTGGTGCGTCGAAGCGCTGGCCGGGCGTCACAGAGCACCAGCGCGCAAGTCGAGACCGCACTCGCCTCGTCCTGAGGCTTGGTATCGGACACGCAATCGAACGGCGCCCGTTGATCGGGCGACCGGGCTGCGTCAGCTGATTATCGTCTGATACGCATTTCAGACGCATGACCCGCGACTGGCTGGGCCGGTCCGTGCTGACAGACCGCGGCCGCCGGTGGCTGCTGCGTTTCGTATTTGGCGTATTGTAGGCTCCTACCGAGCGGCGCCCCCGCGCACTGGCCGGGACAAGTGTAATCGTTGAGAGGACGCGTCCGAATGGCCTCTTAAATCCGCGGTTTTCACTGCGCGGCTATTTACAGTCGTATATTTTTCGATCCACTCTGCGGGAGGCCATCATCCAGCCGAGTGAAGATCTGTCATGCAGGATAAATTCAATCTGCCCGGGCAATCGAAACTGACGTCGGCGCTGGCATCGGTGTTGGTCCTGATCCAATTAGCCGCGTTCGTCCTGATCCTGCTGATCGTCGCGCCGCTCCCCCTCTCCTACGTCGAGAATGCGCGAGGTTACCCGGCAACCCGGATTGTTCTGGAGCAGAGCGACAAGATTCTGAAGACCGTTTCTCCATTCGTCCGGCAAACCATACCGACGCGGATCGGCGGTAAGGATCAGACCGTCTGGATCCTCGTTGCCGGCCTGCTCGCATCGATCGTCGTCGTCGGAGCCATCCGCGGCCGCGTGCAACGCGCGTCGATGGCCCGCCAGGTTCGCCGGCAGGTCGCTGCCTGGAAGCGCGATCTGCACATCGCTGACAACTCGAAAGCGGCGCTCGAACTGGATCGGCAGATCAAGCGGATTGGCGAGGCGCCGCCGTCGAGCCGGTCCGAACTATTGAAAATTTTCGCCGATACCAAAAAGAAGCTTGATGCATGGGGCCGCGAGATGGCCTTTCTCGCGATCGACGTGGTCGGCTCGACCTCCATGAAGGAAACGGAAGACAAAGCCGCCGTCCAGTATGATTTCATTGAATACAGGAAGCTGGTCGAGGAAGTGTTCAAGTCGAACGGCGTGCTGAAGTCGACGTGGACTCCGGATGGCGTGATGGCCTGTTTCTCGAGCGTTGACGAGGCCGTCGCCGCAGGCAAGGACGTTATCCGCGGCCTGGCGCATTTCAACGCCAACGTCCGGCTGATGAAGCGCGAGTTCGCCGTGCGCTGCGGCGTCAATGCCGGCTACGTGCATTTCGATCCGGACACGCCGCTCGAGCAGATGTCCGACCGGATCATCGATATCGCCGGTCACATGCAGAAATACGCGGAGCCAAACACGGTCGCGGTGGCGCGCATGATCGTCGAGCCGTTACGCGATACCGCCGGTTTTCAACCCACGGAGAAGGTCGTGGATGGCTACGAAGTCCTGCATTGGACGCCGACTGCAGGCTGATCCGATTCCGCGCGCGGCTGACGCGGATCAGCGCTGGCTGATGATGGCGAGGTGTCCGGCGCCGCTCTGATTGACGACGGCAAGGTTTGCGCTTCCGAGTTGTGACAGCACCACCATGTTGTTCTGTCCGGATTGCGCAACGCTGAAACCGTTCGGTCCGGTCATCGACTGCTGCACAACGGTCTCGGCAGTCAATTGCTGATCCGTGCGAATCAGTAAATAGCCGCCAAAATCCTCGGCGCGGCATGACGACGCCACGACGATGGATAGCATCAATACGAGAATGAGCGCCATGTGGGAACCTGTGCTTCCCACATGCTATGGACGGCGAATTAAGATATGCTTTCGCACGCGACGACGGACGGATTCACGCTTATGCGCAAGATTGCCTGGACCGCATTCATCCTGACGGCTGTTTCGCTGAACACGCCCGCGTGGGCGCAGCTCACGCCCTCGCCCCGGGCTGTGAACGACTGCACCCAGCTCACGGACCCGACGCTGCTTCGCCAATGCCTCGAGGCGCAGGCAGGCGTGCTGTCGCAGCCCGAGGCGCAGTATCCGAGCGAGACCCCTGCTCCGCCGCAGCCCGATCCCTATCGCAGGCTCGACAGCAGCTCGCCGACGACCTTTCCGAAACGCAGCCAGCCGCCATAGTCAGTAGACGGTCTGAAGGATGCAAGCGCGCGCTGCGGTGCTCACGGCGGCGCAGAGTTCGGCCTCCGTAGTCTTCTTCTTTGGTGACGGTTTTGGTCCCGCTTCGGCCTTCAGCGCGTGGAGCTGCGGGATCGCCGCTGATGGCGGCGCGGCCCGCAGCGCGGCAGCATCCGGCTTGTTCGCAGCCCAATCCTCGGCGCTGAAGCCGGTAATGCGCATCACGTAGGCCCGCGTCTCGGCGGGCAATTCCGACGTGCCGCTCAGCCACGCGCTGACCCGCCCCGATCCTGCATTGTAAGCCGCGGCTGCGAGGCCAAGATTGCCGAACTGACGGCGCAGATCGCTGAGATAGCGCGCGGCGGCGGGGATTGCCTTTTGCGGATCGAACGGGTCGTCGAGGCCGCGCGCTGCAGCGGTGCGCGGCATGAACTGGGCAATACCCATCGCGCCGGCGCGGCTCACCGCCAGATTGAACATCGTGCTTTCCTGATGGAGCAGCCTGCGCAGGAAGACCGGCGGCAGGCCGTTTTCGCCCGCGGCCTGTTCGATGGTGGCCGCCCACGGCGCCGACACGCTGACCGCGTCGAAGGCCGAAGGCGCGGCCGGCCGCGTCGAGACGACCAGCAAGGCGGCTGCGTCGGACAGCCTTTCCTGAGCCTGCCCGGCGCCGTTCGCGACGATCAGTGCTGCGGCGGCGGTCGCCACGGCAAGGATCATCCTGGGCGCGAAAAACTTGGCCATCGTCAGCTGTGCGGCGGATCCCACTCGGACGGCTGGTCGGCGCGCCAGCGCTCGATACGCTCTTCCGGCGCGAGACCCGGCTTCATGAAAGCCGGCTGCGGCTTGTCGCGTTCGAGGTAGTTGCGGATCAGATCGGCCTGTGCGGTCGGATTGGCGAAGCGCCACAGCTTGCGCTGCGCGCCTTCCATGATCGTGGAATAGACCGCAAGATCGATGGCCTGCCGCACCGCGAGCTGGGTCGGTTCGTTCCTGGTGATGCCGGCCTCGATCTGAAGCAGCTTGTCGATCGCGACGAATTTGTAGGTGCTGCCCTGCAGCGCCACCGAATACACCGTCTTGGTGGTCGTCACGCTGACCAGAACCTCACCGGACTGCACCGAGATCACCCGCATGCCGACCGTGACGATGTCGCGGCGGAACTTGGTGTCGGCGCCGATGCCGAGATAGTTCGCTCCGATGCCACCGGTGAGATAGTTGGCGTCGAAGGTGAGAATACCGCCTTCGATGATCAGGCCCGCGAACCGGATCGGCGGCAGCGGCTTGGCGGCCTCCTTGTCGAATTCGGTGCGCGTGGCGCGGATCAGCTGCCGCTCCTGCAGCAGGTCGTTCAGACCATTGCGCTCGACCACCCGGAACCAGCTGCCGTTGCCCGCGCGCTTCAGCGCGTCGATCGCGAGGCCGGCGCCGCCCTGGGTGACGGCACGCGAGAACACCGCGACATTGTCGTTCGGTTCGTTCTTGCCGGTCAAATCCGGGAATTGATAAATGGCGATGTCGATCTTTTGCCGCGGCGGCGGCAGCATTTCGAGATTGACCGCGGTCGGCGACGGCGGCGTCACCACCGGCGCTTCCTCGAGCGCTTCGCGAAAGCCCGGCCGTGTGCAGCCGGCCAGCAACGCAAGCGCCGCCGCGAGCCCAATGAATGATCGGAAGTTCAAACCCACCCTCGAATTCCCCAATTCGTCCGATCAGTTCACGGTCGGCAAGCTGATCTGCGTGATTGTCGTGCCGTCGTTGATGGTAATGTTGGTCTGCCCATTGGCCTTCGTGAAGCTGATCGTCGTCCCTTCGAAGCTGAATGTGCCGCTCTGCTGCGCGTTGACCCCGAAGATCGCCTGCGTGATCTGGTTGGCGAGGGATGCGTAGAGCTGGCTCTGCAGTTGCTGAGCGAAGATCTGCGACTGGGTGAGTTGAGTCGACGTCGTCGTCGAAGCGCGGTTGAAGTGATTGCCGGCCGTCGCCTGCTGCATGATCCACGAACCGTTCAGCGGGCTGCCTCCGAACGCCGGATTGACCGGTGTGTAAACCAGACTTCCGGCGATCGCGGTTCCTGCGCTCGCCAAAGTTGCCAGGACGGCGAAGATGCCGGCACGCTTCATCGACCAACTCCAATCTGGGTGATCGAGACGGACTTGCCGTTGCCGATCTGATTCACGCCGATGCCGAGATTGCTGCCTATCTGCGTATTGGTAATATTGTTGTTGTTCCCGGACACCGTGATGTCCGCTGAATTACCACTGCCGATCTGAGTCTCTCGTACTCTGTTCTGATTTCCCGTCAGAAGGATACTCGACTCATTGTTGACCCCGGTCTGGGTCTGCAGCGTAGTATTCCGCGAGCCCTGCACGTCGACCACTGCGGAGTTGTTACTTCCAACCTGCGTCACGGTCGCGGAGTTTTGTCCCGCTGAATTTCCGGAGTACACGGTCTCGCTCGGGATGACCTGTCCCGAAGGTGCGACGAGGTAGCCGGAGAGATCGGTGAATGGGTCCCTGCTCTGTGCCGGGCAGGCTTCGACGCCGCCGAGCAGCGCCATCATCGCGATCGAAAATGCCTTGAACCGAATCATCCGAAACCGCGTCTCGTAATAAAATGACGTAATCATTTCAAACTCCTGGGAGCGAGGTCGCATTTAAAAACGGCGCCCTCGAATGACACGTCCAGTTCTGCCGTGTATCGAGTGCCATTTTGGTAGTCAAGAACGACCGAACCGACCGACACCGATTGATCGGCCTGTGTGTTAAATCCGCCAGCCTGTTTAATTGTGGACGTACCCGAGGCGCCGGATTTTTTGACCATCAGCGTGTAGCTGCCTGCGCCGCCGCGAACGGCGGTGATGAGACCGCGCAAGGTGACGTGGTCGCCGTTGACGTTGGCGTCGACTTCGCAGTGCAGCGCGGGCGGAGCCTGATCAGCAACCATCGACAGCCTCCTATGATATCGGGAGGCCGCATCTCGGTACCTTTGTGCAAGACCGAGGTGCGGCGACCCGTCGTTAATGCTGAACGATCTTGATGCTGTTGTTCGATCCCGTCTGGCTGGTATTGGCGAGATTACCGTTGCCGATCTGGGTCAGCGTCAGAACGTTGCCGCTACCAATCTGCGTATACAAACCGATATTGCCATTGCCGTTCTGTATGACGGTGGCGAGGTTGCCGAGGCCGCCGGCCTGCGCGCCGACAATGGTGTTGTTGTTGCCGATCTGGGTGAGATCGGCATGGTCGGAGCCGCCCGACTGCGTGCTCCGGATGGTATTGCCGATCAGATAGGAGGTCTGCGAGTAGCTTAGCACTTCGCCGTTTCCGCTCTGAAACGAGGTCACGCCGTTGCCGAAGCCGGTCTGGCTGCCCGACAGATCGTTGCGCGTTCCGGTCTGGCTGGTCCAGACGTCGTTGCTGTTGCCGGTCTGGGAGCCGTTGGCGCGGTTGCCGTAGCCGGTCTGGTAGGCGAGATAGGAGTTGCGGTCGCCGAATTGCCGGATCGGCGTGTCGGGGCCGGCATTGCCCTGCAGGCCGATATTGTTGCTGTCGCCGCTTTGGACCGCATTAAAGCGGTTGTCGAAGCCGGACTGGCTGACGCCCGCGCCGAGATAGGAACCGTTCTGACCGATGTTGACGATGTTGCCGCTGCCGCCGCCCTGCGCCACGGCGGCGTAGGTCCAGCCCGCAATGGTCGTCTGATTGACGTCGACCGTGCTGTTGCTGCCGTAGGACGAGGCGTAGCCGTTCTGAGGTGGGAAATTCGTGTCTGCGAGTGAGGTGCCCTGACGGACATAAACGAATCCGTTGGCGCCGCTCTGTTTGACGGTGGTGCGGTTCGAGGCGCCGCCCTGGGCGATGTCGAACACGTTGTTGGCGCCGTTCTGGCTGAGATCGACCGCGCTGGCCTGCGCGGTTTGGTCCTGGCGAATACCGTCGAAGATCGGGCCATTGGTCCAGCCGATGTTCTTCACGCCGTTGCCTGTGCCGGTTTGCTGCAGATCGACGCTGCTGCCTGAGCCGGCCTGCGAGATGTTGGCGGAGTTTCCGCTGCCGGACTGAAAGCCGGCTTTGTTGACGCCCAGCAGATTGTTGTCGCCGGACTGGGTCACCGTCAGCGAATTGCCGCCGTTGCCGCCGCCGTTGAGTTGCGCAAACCGATCGGCGAAGGTGCCGATCTGATTGCCCGAGTGCGACTGGTCGACAGACGCCGTCTGGCCGTCGCCGGTCTGGTCGAGATAAATCGTATTGGAGTTGGCGAAAGCCGCCGCGGCGCTCAGCGCCAGCGCGCTGGCCGAAATCAGGAATAACGAACGCTTCACAGCAATCACTCCCGGACAAACTCACACTACGCAGCGCGGACGAGAGGCGATCGCTTACGCGGCCGCCCGCGCCCGGACGAGGGGCGAGGCGCGCACGCCTCACCCCCCGAGCCAGATCAGCGATTAGTGTTGAGTGATCGTGGCGATGTTGCCGCTGCCGTTCTGATTGACGTTGGACAGGTTGGCGTTGTTGGTCTGCGTCACAGTGAGGACGTTGGTGCTGCCGGTCTGAACATAGGTCGACTGGTTGCCGACATTCGACTGATCGATCGTCGCAGTATTGCCCGTGCCGCCGCTCTGCGTGCCGGTGCTGGAGTTCCACGTACCGTTCTGGGTGACCGTTGCTGTCGCGCCACCCGATTGACTGTTGTAGAGATAGTTACCAAAGCCCGTGGAGTTTGCGGTCAATACCGCAGCATCGCTACCCTGATAGTTGTAGGCGACGTTGAAACTACCGCTCTGGTTGATGGTAGCCCGCGCGGTGTCTCCGTACTGACTGCTGTAGATATAATTCCAGCCGCCAAACGAGCTCTGACCGTCCTGGTTGTAAGTCAGACTGTTACCGTTGTGGGATTGGGAGGTATCGACCCTATTACCAGCGCCGCGTTGCGTGCCGTAGAGAGTATTGTTGGTGTCCGACTGATTGTTGGTCACCGAGTTGAAGCTGCCCGTCTGAGTTCCGTTTGCAAGGTTGCGGCTTCCCGACTGATTGTTGTTGTACGAGTTCGCGCTACCGTCTTGGACGATCGGAGTGTCAAGGCCCGCACCGGTAGTGAGACCCGCGAGATTCCAGCTTCCGGTCTGAACCGATGTGAACCTGTTGGCGTTGCCCTTCTGGTTCACGTCGAGACCAAGATTCCCTCCGGTTTGGCTGGCGTTGATCGAGTTGAAACTTCCACGGCCTTGAGCGAGGGCCATATAGTTCCAGTTGTTCGAGGTCATCGTTTGCGAGACGTCGATGGTGTTGTTGCTTCCGCCCCCGGCGGACTCCAGCGCAATAATATCCGACGTAACCGTGGTCGCTTGGCGAACGAAGAGCTGGCCATTGTTTCCGCTCTGGAACGCCGTGGTGCGGTTACGCGAGCCACCCTGCCCGATATCGAAGCTATTTCCGTTCCCGTTCTGGCCGAGGTCGACCTTGCTCCGGTTGGACGTAGTGTCCTGCAAGATTACGTTAGTGCTCTGTGAATTGGTCCAGACCGAGCCGAAGGGAACGTTGCCATTGTTGGTGCCGACCTGCTGCAGCTCAACGTCGCTGTTGTTGCCTTGCTGAGTGATGGCGGCGGAGTTGGTCGAGCCGGACTGGAAGCCCTTCTTGTCCTTGCCAACCGAGTTGCCGTTGCCGGTCTGGGTGATGGCGAGCTTATTGTCGCCAGTACCACCACTTTGTCCATTCCCTTGATCGAAGCCCGTGTTGTTGTTGTAGGCGCCGACCGAGTTGTCGTCGCCGGTCTGGGTGATCGTGGCGTCCTGGCTCGAGTCGTACTGATTCAGATACACCGTGTTCGAATCGGCCATCGCCGCAGTGGCGGAAAACGCCAGAACGCTGGCGGAGACGAGAAGAAGGTTACGCTTCATTGAAAACACTCCCTGTTGAAAGCATCACGCCTGTGTCCGGGGCGATTGAATTGGCGCTTCGGAACGATGGCTTTTTAAACTGTTTTTAAAGGTTAAACAATGGTTAAAGTGTGCCATTATGAATCTCGGGGTAGGCGTTTTTTCTCCCGAATCTATGCAATTTTATACATGTCAGCGTATATATTTAAAATTCCGCGGCTCTGACTGAAAATTAAATCGAGTGTACTGCCTAGTTACAGTAATGGTCACCGCGGTTGACAGTCATATCCGGTTAAAGACGGTTAAAACCAAGATCGGGGTGGCGCGAACCAACTAACCGGCATAGAGAAAACTTCGTATTTGCCCGAGGAGTGTTCGAGATGCGATCTTTGTTCTCCGCAGCTGCGATGGTCGGCTGCATCCTCAGCGTGGTCCCGGCCCTGGCGCAGCAGCCGTCGCCCGAGGTCGCTCCCTCTGCATCGCCGGCCCCCGCAGACAAAGCGCCGTCGGCCGAGGCCGATCAGGCCGCGCGCGAGACGCCGAAATGCAACGAGGCCTGCGTTCGCGCCAGCACCGACAAGGCGTCGGCGATCTGCGCGCGCAAGATCGAGGCGCAAGCCCCGGCTGATTTCGAATGGATCACGCGGCCGTTCACCGGGATCTTCCAGCAGGCCGACCCTTCAACGAGCGGCGACGCGATCGTCACCTATCGCGGCGATTCGATCCGCTTCATGAGCCCGCAAAAGGAATGGGTGCGGGTGTCGTACGAATGCGCGTTCGACGTCGAGAAATCGACGGTCGCCGGCGTCCGCGTTCGCCCCGGCCGGCTCGACAAGCCGATCGCGCTCCAGGCGCCCCCTGCCCCCAACGGCCAGCCGCAACAGCCGACCGCACCGGTCGCGGCGGGGCCGCTCGCCGAGGCGATCTTGAAGGCTGCGAAGCAGAAGTCGGAACCGCCGCCGAAGCCGTTGCGGGAGCGGGTCGGAGAGCCCAGCCCGATCGATATTTCGCAGATCAACCCGCGCCGGGGCAGTTGGTAGTTCGCACGGCAGGCTGACGAAAAGCGCCGACGGCGCGCCGAAAATTGGGCCCCGCCGGTCGCATGCAGCGATCCGGTCGGGCTCTCGATCCGGATCAGGAAGATCAGAAGTAAAGGATGATCTTGCCGCGCCAGCCCTGCTGGCGCTTGGTGTCGCCGACCGCGGTGACGTAGCCGAGCTGGAATTGCAGCAGGCCGTCATAGGAGCGGTACTGGTCGCCGCCGATCCAGATCCGGCCGAGCAGGCTCGGCCCGACGCCGAACGCCCACGGATCGGTCGCGGCGCTGTCATAGGCGGCCATGCCCCACAGCGTGGGACCAATCGCGCTTTTGAGCTTGTCCGATCGCGCGCCGAACATCACGCCGACATTGCCGACGGCATCCTGCAGGTAGCGGTGATCGGCGGTGCGCCAGGTGCCGAGCATGGCGAAGTCCCAATACGGATCGGTCGCCGCACCCTCGAATTTCGCCTGATAGGGATAGGCCGCGCCGCCGAGGCCGAGGCCCCAGTTCAGCGCGAGTTGCGTCCTCACGTCCGGCTCGAATCGCTGCAGCAGCGAAGGCCCGATCGAGAAGTCGATGTCGCGGAACGGCCGCCAGCGGACGCCGATCTGCGCGTTGGTCTCGGCGAAGCCGGTCTGGTCCTGGCCGTGATAACCCGACAGATAGGCCTCGACGCCCTCGATCGCCGGCAGATAGCGGCCGTCGAACCGCACCGTCGCCTCGCCGCCGTAATCGAACGCGCTGCCGCCGGCGCCATAGGGCCGGTTGGTGATGCCCGTCGTCGACAACGTCACGCGAAAACTCTGGTCGGCCCGCACCACATTGTTCTTGATCTGCTCGATCTCTGTCGCGGTCCGCGGCGGGTCTTCCGGCTTCTTCTGCGCGACGCCGTCGAGGCCGTTGCGGAACAGCTTCGACGCCAGCGGCGCGTCGGTCAGGATGAAGGTGCCGGCGGCGTCCAGATAGCCGGACGTGGTCGGCTTGATGTTGATGGCGTTGAGCAGCGCCGGCCCGGCCTCGTTGATGCGCTTCTCGGCCAGCAGCAGATAGCCGAGCTTGTACCAGCCATCGGCGTATTTCGGATGCGCCGCGACGAAGCTGCGATAGATCGCGAGCGCGCCTTCGATGTCGTGGGCGCGCTTGCGCAGTTCGGCGCGGCAATCGGCCTCCCAGAACTGCACATTGAGGATCTGGCCGGGTTCCAGCAGATGCGACGCGAGCGCGCGGCGGAACACCGTGGCGGCCTCGGCGAAGCGGTTCTGCTCGCGATAGATCAGTCCGCGTTGGACCAGGATCCACCCCTTCGGTCCGACCTCGGCCTCGATGGCGGCCAGCCCGCGCAGCGCCTCATCGTAGCGTTTCTGCCGGGCGAGTTGTGCGATCCGCTTCAGCGCCTCGTCTTCCTTGCTGACGGCGGCCGTGCGCTGTCCCGGCGCCGTGGCGGTGTCGATCTCGGCCACCGCCTTCTTGACGTTGTCGACCATCGCGGCGTCGGTCAGCCGGTTGAGCGCCTCTATGAAATCCGCCCGCGCGCCGGCGAGGTCCTGGATACGCCGCTTGTAGTAGCCGCGCTGGGCGTAGATGTCGCCACGGCCGGGGTCGCGGGCGAGGATCGCGTCGAGTTCAGCGATCGCCTCCTTGATCTTGTTCTGGCGCGCCAGCGCCGTGCTCAGCAAGCTGCGTGCGGTCTCGGAATCGGGTTTGCGCGCCAGCAGGCGCTGTGCGCGCTCGATCGCCTCGCCCGGTCGGTCGTCGTTCAGCGCGCGTGTCGCCTCGTTGAGCGTCGCCTGATCCTGCGCATCGTTCGCCTCGGCTTCCGCTGCAGCGTAGCGCCGCCGCTCCTCGTCGCTCAGCGCGGGGTCTTGAGCAGCGATGTGGAAATCCTCGGCTGCGCCCGCCAACGCGCCCTCGCGCCGGCGAATATAGCCGCGCTCCGCGCGGAATTGCGCGCCCGCTCTGCCGCTCGCGATGAAGCGGTCAGCAGCCGCCAGCGCCTCGGCTGTCCGGCCTTGCCGCAGCAGCGACTCGACCAGGATCCGGTTGACAGGCTCGGACTCCGGCAACCGCTCCCGGAGCTTGGCGGCCCTGGCTTCGGCCGCGGCGAAATCATTGCCGTCGAACGCCGATTGCGCGGCTGCGATGTCGCCCGCGACGATTGCGGTATTGGCCTCTGCGATCGCTTCATCCAGCGTCCGACGCTGTGCATCCGTGAGGTTGCCGTTGCCTGCTCGCCGCGCCCGCTCGAAATCTGATACTGCCGCTTCCAGCCGGCCGGCCTTGCGCCGCAGAAAACCGCGCTGGCTCAGCAGCACGCCGCTGGCCTCGGACGCCGGGATCAACCGGTCTGCCTCGGACAACGCCTGAGCTTCGTTGCCGTTCTGGATCAGCGCGTTGAGCAGAATGCTGATCGCGGCCGTGGAGGACGGCTTGATTTCCAGCGCCAGCCGCGCCTCACGAACGGCCTCATCGAACGACTTTCGATCGAGCGCTGCTTGAGCGGCATCGAGATGCTGATTGAGCGGTTGCGACGCTTGCGCCTGAGCCTGCGCGGTCCGCACCTTCGGCTGCGCCTGCACCGCCGGCGGCGCCATCAGAAACACCGCACACGCCAGCCCGATGATCGATGCTAATCGACCGTGATTGAACTCAGCGCGCCCGGCGTCGATCGGTCTCGTCACGTAATGGCATCCGCTATTTGGCGCTGTCGGCTTCCCGCAGCTTCGTTCCGGGCCCCAAATCGAAGGCGTGCAATCCGGTCGGATATTGATGTTCGGTTTTATCCCAAACCAGCCGCGTGCCCAACAAACTATGGGATAAATACAGCCGGCAAGCACGCGCAACGGCAAAAAAGTTGAGGAAATTGCCCAGCGGTAGCCGCGGGATCGACATTAAACCGTGACGCAGTCCATAAATCCGGTTGGTAAAATAAAACCTGTGTAGCAGACGCCAGATCAAAAACGCGAAATTCAACCACAGCAATTGCTGCACCAGCGGTTCTTGCAGAAGGGGGAATCGATTCACCTCATCAGGCAGATACCACCGGAAGTACAAGTTCACCGAAACCAGGCCAAACAGCACCAGATACGCCAGCATGATCAGCGGAGCGGTCAGGATGCTCTTCCGGTCGCGAAGGAGCGCGTACTTGATTCCCGTCGTCCCGCGCCAGCCGAACGACCGCGTCCCCTGGAAAACAATTCCCATCAGCCAACGCGCACGCTGACGCTGGGCCGCCACGAAGCTGTTCGGAAAAAACTCGCGGGTTGCGATCGGCAGCTTTCGACCGACGATCTCGGGGAGATCTGTGCTGCTCGAAATATCGATCGTATAGGATGCAGGCGCGATGACGAAGTTGACCCGCGCCCCGAGCAGGCCGAGCCGCAAGGCGAAATCATAGTCCTCGGTCAGGCTGTCGCTCCTGAACAGGCTGCCGGCATTGTCGGCCATCGTCCGCAGCGCGATATCGCGGCCGAAGAACGCGGCAACTCCGGCGCAGGGCACCAGACCACTGATCATCCGCCGAACCGGAATGTCCTTGAGGTGCGATTCCGCGAACTCGTCCATGTAGACGCCGCCGACCAGTTCACGCAGCGGCCGCTTGAACGAAAACACCGGCAACTGAATGAAGTCGTTGTCATGGGCCATGAAGTTGAACAAGACCAGCTCGTAAGGATGGATCAGGTCCTCGGCGTCGTGCAGCACGAGGCCGGCAAATTTTATCCCCTTGGCCTGCTCGAACGCGAACACGCCGTTAGCGACCACGTTCAGGCAATCCGCCTTGCTGGTCGGCCCGTCGCGCGGCACCACGACCAGATGCACGCGATTCGACTGCGCCTCCGCGCGGCGGACTTCCGTTAGCGTTGCCGCATCGTTCTGATAGGCGCCGACGAACAAATGATAGTTGTCGTATTTCGTCGTCGCCTGGTTGGCCGCCAGCATCGAGAAGATGACCTCATGCTCCTGCCAGGCCGGGATGATCACGGCGATCGGCGCCTGCGGGATCGCCTCCATGGTTGCGAGATCCGCCGTGGCATCGAACGCATTGGGCCGAGTCAGGCGCCGGCCCCAATACAGCAGGTCGACGACGAGATCGTCGATGCTCGACAGCGCGACGAGGACCGCCGTGACGACGAGCATGATCTCGACGACATCGCGGAAGGCGACAATGCTGGTAGTGAGACTTCCCATGGCGCTTGAACGATCGGCTAGAGGATGCTGGGCAGCAGCCCGACAATCCGGCCGGCGGAGTTGCCCTTGCCGTAGGGAAACGCCGGCCGCGCCATTCGCTGATAGGTGGCGCTCGACTGCGCCAGTTCGCTGAGCGCGCCGATCACGCTGGCTCGCCGCGTTCCGACGATGCGCGCCGCGCCCGCCTCGACCATTTCCGGCCGCTCGGTGCTGTCGCGCAGGATCAGCACCGGCTTGCCCAGCGCTGGCGCCTCCTCCTGCAACCCGCCGCTGTCGGTCAGCACCACCCAGCTTTTCTGCATCGATGCGACCAGGTCGCGATACGACAACGCCGGGTTCAGCACCGCTTGCGGATGCGACCCCAGCACATCGAGCGCGACGTCGCGCGCGGTCGGATTGGGGTGCACCGGAAAGAACACCGACACGTCCGGATTGGCATCGAGGAATGACCGCACCGCCGAAAGCGCCTCGCGCATCGGCTGGCCGAAGCTCTCGCGCCGGTGCGTGGTCAGCAGGATGGTCTTGTCGCCCTTCGGAAACTGAGCCGGGATCGGCGGCTTGGCCCGCGCCGTCTGCAGCAGCGCGTCGATCACCGTGTTGCCGGTCACGTGAATCGTATCCCTGCTGACTTTTTCGTTGATCAGGTTCTGGGCGGCTCTTTCGGTCGGTGCGCAGTTAATTGCCGCCGAAATCGCGATCATTCGCCGATGATACTCCTCGGGATATGGTGAATTCAGTTCGCCCGAGCGCAGCCCGGCCTCGACATGAACGAACGGGATCCGCCGATAGAACGCCGCCATGCAAGCGGCCAGCGCGGTCGTGGTGTCGCCCTGCGCGATCACGATCTGCGGCCCAATCCGTTGGAATGTTTGATCAAGTCGCTCGATGATCCGGGCGAGATTGGATCCGAGGTCCAGTGGCGTTTCGTATGGAATGCCCACATCGGACTGAATGCCAAAACCGCAGAGCGTGTTGTCCAACAGGTCGCTCTGCTGACCGGTGGTGACAGTCACCGGTTTTGCCCAAGGTGTCCGCGCTAGCAGCTTGATGATCGGGGCTAATTTGATGGCTTCGGGACGGGTGCCGACGACGCATACGCAACACGCAACAGATGAGGCCATTTGACACTCATTCTACTAAGTAAAATTTCCAGGGTGTTTTATACGATTAAATCGAATGCTGAGTCTGTTTTATTGGGGGATGGGCGGTTATAGTAAATCTGAGTGAGATTTGAGTGACTTAGATCACTCTGAGGTAGCCAGCAGATTTAAACTGACGTGGGTGTATGCAGCCTGCAAATCATGCAGGTCATGGCGACAGCAGTGCTGGTTGCTGTTGGGTGCGGCCGCGCTGAGCGGCCAGCGGCTTCCGACTTCGCCAAATGCTGCGTCCTGCCCGGCGACAGCCATCAACTCGCCACGTCCCGACGCGGACACGCGGTCAGTACGAAAAACCGATAATGCGAATTATTTCAATAAACTGCGTGAATTGCTTCACCTTGCCGTGCAGCCCAAACGGATATCCATCGCCAGGGTCGCCGACCGGGCCTCGACCGCGACACTCCCGCCCTTCCAGCCAGTTGCCGGCCGCGCCTGTGCTTTGACCGCCGCGGGAAATCGCTTGACCCCGCCGGGCCGAAATGATGACCAGAGACCAGTCGACTTGGTGGGTCGGTTCTGACGACAAGACCATCTGGCAGGAGGAATCGGAATGAGCGTTTCACGCAGGACGTTGTTGAAGGCATCGGCGGCAGCGGCTGCGCTGGGTGGTATCGGAATGCCGAGCGTCGCGCGCGCGGCGGAGGCTGAGTTCGTCTACAAATATGCCAATAACCTGCCCGACACCCATCCGCTGAATGTCCGTGCGCGCGAGATGTCGGCGGCGATCAAGGCCGAGACCAACGGCCGGTTCGACCTTCAGATCTTCCCGAACAATCAGCTCGGTTCCGACACCGACATGCTGAGCCAGATCCGCTCCGGCGGCGTCGAGTTCTTCACGCTATCCGGCCTGATCCTGTCGACCCTGGTGCCGGCGGCCTCGATCAACGGCATCGGCTTCGCCTTCCCGGATTACGACACGGTCTGGAAGGCGATGGACGGCGAACTCGGCGGCCATGTCCGTGGCGAGATCACCAAGGCCGGCCTCGTCGTGATGGACAAGATCTGGGACAACGGCTTCCGCCAGACCACCTCCTCGACTCGACCGATCAACGGCCCGGAAGATTTCAAGGGTTTCAAGATCCGGGTGCCGGTTTCGCCGCTATGGACCTCGATGTTCAAGGCGTTCGACGCCTCGCCGGCCTCGATCAATTTCAGCGAAGTGTATTCGGCGCTGCAGACCAAGGTGGTCGAGGGCCAGGAGAATCCGCTGGCGCTGATTTCCACCGCCAAGCTCTATGAAGTGCAGAAGTACTGCTCGCTCACCAACCATATGTGGGACGGCTTCTGGTTCCTGGCGAACCGCCGGTCCTGGGAGCGGCTGCCGGTCGACGTCCGGGAGATCGTCGCCAGGAACATCAACGCCGCCGCGGTCAAGGAGCGCGAGGACACGGCCAAGCTGAATGCCACGGTGCGCGAGGAACTCGCCGGCAAGGGCCTGATCTTCAATCAGCCGACGGTGACGCCGTTCCGCGACAAGCTGCGGTCGGCCGGGTTCTACGCCGAGTGGAAGGGCAAATACGGCGACCAGGCGTGGTCGCTGCTCGAGAAGTCCGTCGGCAAGCTCGCGTAATCCGCGACGATGGCCCACGCCGAACTCCCGCAGCTGGCGGCTGGCGACCCGCTCACGATTCCAACGCGCAAGTCGCTGACGAGCACGTTGGAATCCACGCTCGGTCTGCTGGTCGAGATCCCCGCGGCCATGCTGGTGGTCGCGGAGATCGTCGTGCTGTTTGCCGGCGTGGTGTCGCGCTACGTGTTTCACAGTCCGTTGATCTGGTCGGACGAACTGGCCTCGATCCTGTTCCTGTGGCTGGCGATGTTCGGCGCGGCGGTGGCGTTCCGCCGCGGCGAGCACATGCGGATGACCGCGCTGGTGGCCAGCGCTTCGCCCCGGATGCGTGCGTTTCTCGATCTCGTTGCGATCTGCGCGGCGCTGGCATTCCTGCTGCTGATCGCAGCGCCCGCGGCTGAATATGCCTATGAGGAAAGCTACATCACCACCCCGGCGCTTTCGCTCTCCAACATCTGGCGCGCCGCCGCGCTGCCGGTTGGCACCGCGCTGATGGCGATGTTCGCGCTGCTGCGACTGGTGCGGTTCGGCGATTGGCGGCTGGTGGTGGGCGCCGCCCTCACCGTCGCGGTGCTGATCGGCCTGTTCTGGCTGGCGCAGCCGTTGCTGAAGCCGCTTGGCAACATCAACCTGCTGATCTTCTTCGTCGGCGTCGCCGGCCTGTGCGTGTTCGCCGGCGTGCCGATCGCGTTCGGGTTCGGGCTGTCGATCTACGGCTATCTGGCGCTGACGACGCGGACGCCCCTGATGGTGCTGGTCGGCCGGATGGACGAAGGCATGAGCCACCTGATCCTGCTGTCTGTGCCGCTGTTCGTGTTCCTCGGTCTGCTGATCGAGATGACCGGGATGGCGCGGGCGATGGTGGCGTTTCTCGCCAGCCTGCTCGGTCATGTCCGCGGCGGTCTGCATTATGTGCTGGTCGGCGCGATGTATCTGGTCTCCGGCATTTCCGGCTCCAAGGCCGCCGATATGGCGGCGGTGGCGCCGGTGCTGTTTCCAGAGATGAAGGAACGCGGCGCCAAGCCGGGCGATCTGGTCGCCCTGCTCGCTGCGACCGGCGCCCAAACCGAGACCATTCCGCCGAGCCTGGTGCTCATCACCATCGGCTCGGTGACCGGCGTGTCGATCTCGGCGCTGTTCACCGGTGGCTTGTTGCCTGGTGTGGTGCTGGCGATCACGCTGTCGATGCTGGTGTGGTGGCGCTATCGCGGCGAGGACCTCAGCCACATCAGGCGCGCCTCGGCGAGCCAGATCGGCAGAACCCTGATCATTGCCCTGCCCGCGCTGGCGCTGCCGTTCGTGATCCGCGCCGCCGTTGTCGAAGGTGTCGCCACCGCGACCGAAGTGTCGACGATCGGCATTGTCTACGCCGTGCTCGCCGGGCTTCTGATCTATCGGAAATTCGACTGGCGGCGCTTGATGCCGATGCTGATCGACACCGCGGCGCTGTCCGGCGCGATCCTGCTGATCATCGGCACCGCCACCGCCATGGCCTGGGGGCTGACGCAATCCGGCTTCTCGCGGGCGCTCGCTACCGCGATGACCGGCCTGCCCGGCGGCCCGGCGGCCTTCCTCGCAGTGTCGATCGTCGCCTTCATCATTCTCGGCAGCGTGCTCGAAGGTATTCCGGCGATCGTGCTGTTCGGGCCTCTGTTGTTTCCGATCGCGCGTGCGGTCGGCATCCACGAGGTGCACTACGCCATGGTGGTTATTCTGGCGATGGGCATCGGATTGTTCGCGCCGCCGTTCGGGGTCGGCTATTATGCCGCCTGTGCGATCGGCCGGGTCGATCCGGCCGAGGGCGTGCGTCCGATCTGGGGATACATGCTGGCGTTGCTGGTCGGCTTGATCATCGTCGCAGCGTTCCCATGGATTTCGATCGGATTTTTGTAAGGCGCTGCGGGTGTTTCGGAGCGCCGCCATTGTGAAGTGAGAGGCAGGTCGTCATGAGCTCCCCGCAAGGTCACTACAGCATCGGGCTGGACAAGACGCCGGCGAATTACGTGCCGCTGTCGCCGCTGAGCTTCCTAGAGCGCACCGCCAACGTCTATCCGGACCTGACCAGCGTGGTCTATGAGGGCCGGCACTACACCTGGAAGGAAACCCGCGCGCGCTGCCGCCGCTTCGCCTCCTGGCTCGTGCGCAACGGCATCGGCCCTGGCGATACGGTGGCGGCGATGCTGCCGAACGTGCCGGCGATGGTCGAGGCGCATTTCGCTGTGCCGATGGCCGGCGCCGTGCTGAACGGGCTGAACATCCGGCTCGACGCCCCGGCGATCGCATTCCAGCTCGAGCATGGCGGCGCCAAGATCATCCTGGTCGACCCGGAATTCGCCGCGGTGATCGCCGACGCGCTGAAACAGATGAAGGGTCCGAAGCCGCTGGTGATCGATGTCGACGACAAGATGTTCCCCGGCAGCCACCGCATCGGCGAGCTCGAATACGAATACGCCGTCGCCTCGGGCGATCCGTCGTTCGCAGGCGAGCGGCCGAAGGACGAGTGGGACGCGATCGCGCTCGGCTACACCTCGGGCACCACGGGCAACCCGAAGGGCGTGGTGACCCATCATCGCGGCGCCTATCTCAATGCGGTCAGCAACATCCTTGCGGCCAATCTCGGCGCGCATCCGGTGTATCTGTGGACGCTGCCGATGTTCCACTGCAACGGCTGGTGCTTTCCCTGGACGATGGCCGCGGCGGCGGGCATCAATGTCTGCCTGCGCAAGGTCGATCCCGCCAAGATCTTCGACCTGATCCGGCGCCACGGCGTTACCCACATGGCCGGCGCGCCGATCGTCTACAACGCGCTGATCAATGCACCCGAGGCGCCGAAGGGCGCGGCTGCGCGTCCGGTGGTCGGCCTGATCGCGGGTGCGGCGCCCCCGGTCGCGGTGCTGGCCGGCGGGGAATCGATCGGCATCAAGCTGACCCACGTCTATGGCCTCACCGAAGTCTACGGCCCCGCCTCGGTCTGCGCCGAGCAGCCCGGCTGGGACGATCTCAGCGTCGCTGATCGCGCCCAGCTCAAGCGCCGGCAGGGCGTGCCCTACCCGCTGCAGGAAGCCGTCACCGTGCTCGATCCCGAGACGATGCAGGAAGTGCCGCGCGACGGCGAGACCATCGGCGAGGTGATGTTCCGCGGCAACATCGTGATGAAGGGCTATCTGAAGAACGAGAAGGCGACCAAGGAAGCGCTCGCCGGCGGCTGGTTTCACACCGGCGATCTCGGCGTGCTCGATCCGCACGGCTACGTCATCATCAAGGACCGCTCCAAGGACATCATCATCTCGGGCGGCGAGAACGTCTCATCCGTCGAGGTCGAGGACGTGCTCTACAAGCACCCGGCGATCCTGTTCGCCGCGGTGGTCGCCAAGCCAGACCCGAAATGGGGCGAAGTGCCCTGCGCCTTCGTCGAACTGAAGGAAGGCGCTAGCGCCACCGAGGCCGAGATCATTTCCTATTGCCGCGAACACCTGCCCGGTTTCAAGACGCCGAAGACCATCATGTTTTCGGCCATCCCGAAGACCTCGACCGGCAAGATCCAGAAATTCATGCTGCGCGATCAGGTGAAGTCGGCGAAGGCGATTTCGGACTAACGCCCGCGTCATTCCGGGGTGCGCGGAGCGCGAACCCGGGATCTCGAGGTTGTTGTGTGGGGCAGTCCGGCGGCGCGTGGCGCGTTCCAGATTCCGGGTTCGCGAGCGACGCTCGCGCCCCGGAATGACGGGGCCGGAGCGATCAGCCCGCGACGTCGAGCCGCATCCCGTCGAACCCCGGCACGACGCCCTCCGGTAGCTCCCGTCGCAGCGTTTCGTAGTCCAGATCGGCGTGCATGTTGGTGATCACCGCGCGCTTCGGCTTGAAGCGGTCGATCCACCTCAGCGCGGCTTCGATGTTGAAGTGACTGGCGTGGTGCTTGTAGCGCAGGCCGTCGATGATCCACAGATCGAGGCCTTCGAGCTGCGCAAAGCTGGATTCCGGAATGTCGTGGACGTCGGGCGTATAGGCGGCGGCGTCGATCCGGAAGCCGAGCGCCGGGATGTCGCCGTGCTGCAGCAGGAACGCCGTCAGCGTCAGCTCGCCGCCTGCGCCCGCGATACTGCGGCTCTCGCCGGCCTCGATGCTGCGGGAGTCCAGGATCGGCGGGTAGGAACTGCCGGGCGCTCGCGTGAAGCAATAGGCGAACCGCAGCAGGACGTGGTCCGCGGTCGACTTGTTGAGATAGACCGGGATGCGCTGCTTCATGTGCAGCACCACCGAGCGTAGATCGTCGATGCCGTGGGTCTGGTCGGCGTGCTCGTGGGTCAGGAACACCGCGTCGAGATGATCGACGTCGGCGTCGATCAGTTGCTCGCGCAGATCGGGCGAGGTGTCGATCAGCACCCGTGTGATGCCGTCCGGCGTCACACGCTCGGCCAGCAGCGAACAGCGGCGGCGACGGTTCTTGGGATTGCTCGGATCAGCCGCGCCCCAGCCGAGCGCCGGGCGCGGCACGCCGGCGGAAGAGCCTGAGCCGAGAATGGTGAGCGTCAGCGTCATGCGGTGAAGTTCATCCGGATCTGGTCATGCGGTTGCGGTGGGCGCCGGCACTTTTCCGAACAGGCGAAAGAAATTCTCCGTGGTCTGCCGCGTGATCTCGTCGAGCGTGACGCCGCGGATTTCGGCCAGAACCTTGGCGGTCTCGACGACGTAAGCCGGCTCGTTGCGCTTGCCGCGATATTTGCCGGGCGCCAGATACGGCGCGTCGGTCTCGACCATCACGCGGTCGGCCGGCAGCTCGGCGGCGAGGTCGCGCAGGCTTTGCGATTTCTTGAAGGTGAGAATCCCGGTGAACGAGATCGACAGTCCGAGATCGATCGCCTGCATGGCGAGGTCGCGACCGCCGGTGTAGCAATGCAACACCGCGCGAAACGCGCCCTTCCCCATCTCGTCGGCGAGGATCTTGCCGCAATCGGCGTCGGCCTCGCGGGTGTGAATCACCAGAGGCAAACCTGTGGCGCGTGCGGCGGAAATGTGTTCGCGGAATCCCCGCTCCTGCGCGTCGCGCGCGCCGTGTTCGTAGAAGTAATCGAGCCCCGCCTCGCCGAACGCGACCACCTTCGGATGCTGCGCCAGCGCCACCAGTTCGTCGGCGCTGATGCCGTCTTCCTCGTCGACGTGATGCGGATGGGTGCCGACCGAGCAGTACACGTTCGGAAACCGCTCGGCGATCGCCAGCAGCTCAGGCAGCCGGCGCACCCGCGTCGAGATCGTCACCATCCGTCCGACGCCGGACGCCGCCGCACGCGCGACGATGCCGTCGAGGTCGTCGGCGAAATCCGGAAAGTCGAGATGGCAGTGACTATCGATCAGCATCGCGTCACGCCGTCGCCGGCTCGACATAGCGCGGGAAGATCGGCGTCGGGGCCGGCAATGGCGTGCCGGGCTTGATCCGTGTCGCCAGAGCCGCGAAGTCACGCGCATCCGCGGCGACGCCGAGAATGTCGAGCAGCTTCGTCGCCGAGCCGGGAATCGCGGGTTGCGCCAGAATGCCGATCTGGCGAAGCACCTCGGCGGTGACGTAGAGCACCGTCTTCTGCCGCGGCGGATCGGTCTTGGCCAGCGCCCACGGCGCTTCGCCGGCGAAGTAGCGATTGGCTTCCGCCACCACCGCCCACACCGCGTTCAGCGCCTGATGGATCTGCTGCGTCGCCATCGCGGTCCGCGCCAGCGCGATCATGCCGTCGGCCATCGCCAGCATCGCCTTGTCGGCGTCGCTGAAGTCGCCGTGCTCCGGCACCTTGGCCTCGCACTGCTTGGCGATCATGGTCAGCGAACGCTGCGCCAGATTGCCGAGATCATTGGCGAGGTCGGCGTTGATGCGGTTGACGATCGCCTCGTGATTGTAGCTGCCGTCCGAGCCGAACGGCACCTCGCGCAGGAAGAAGTAGCGCACCTGATCGACGCCGTATTGGTCGGCGAGATTGAACGGGTCGACGATGTTGCCGACCGACTTCGACATCTTCTCGCCCTTGTTGAACAGGAATCCGTGGGCGTAGACGCGCTTCTGCACCGGGATGCCCGCCGACATCAGGAACGCCGGCCAGTACACCGCGTGGAAGCGGATGATATCCTTGCCGATGACGTGGACGTCGGCCGGCCAGTAGCGCCAGTTGGCGTCGGTCTCGTCGGGGAAGCCGACGCCGGTGATGTAGTTGGTCAGGGCATCGACCCAGACATACATCACATGCTCGGGGTCGCCCGGCACCTTGACGCCCCAGTCGAAAGTGGTGCGCGAGACCGAGAGGTCCTTGAGCCCGCCCTTGACGAAGCTGATCACCTCGTTGCGGCGCGAGTCGGGGCCGATGAAATCCGGTTGATCCTCATACAGCTTCAGCAGTCTGTCCTGATAGGCCGACAGTTTGAAGAAGTAGCTCTTCTCCTCGACCCACTCCACCGGCGAGCCCTGCGGGCCGCGGCGCACCTTGTCCTCGCCGACAATGGTTTCGTCCTCGGCGTAATAGGCCTCGTCGCGGACCGAGTACCAGCCGGCATAGCTGTCGAGATAGATATCGCCGTTCGCCTGCATCCGCTTCCAGACCTCCTGGACCGAGCGATGATGCTGCTCCTCCGAGGTGCGGATGAAGCGGTCGTAGGACACGCCGAAGCGATCGTCCATGTCGCGGAAGCGGCCGGCGTTGCGGGCGGCGAGAACGTGGGTCTCGATCCCCTCCTTCTGCGCGGTCTGGATCATTTTCAGCCCGTGCTCGTCGGTGCCGGTCAGGAAGAACACATCCTTGCCGTCGAGCCGCTGGAATCGCGCCAGCGCGTCGGTCGCGATCGCCTCATAGGCGTGGCCGATATGCGGCGCGCCGTTCGGGTAGGAGATCGCGGTGGTGATGTAGAATGAATTTCGCTGCGCCATGTGCGCGGACGCCTTTCAACAACAGGATCGAGTGAGGGCGACGGCGCTGACCATCAGTCGGTGTGATCGCCCAAGCGCATCAGCGCACCGCCTCCGCGAGGAGCCCGAACACCGAAAACACCAGCGGCTTGCGCTCGAGATTGTAGGCTTCGGTGTCGCGCGCGGCGCGGCCGATCTTTTCCCACACCTCCGCCAGCCGTGCAAGGCGCGGCAGGTTCGCGTTGGCGTCGCCTGCGCGCAGCCGCTGCGCGATCCAGCGGTCGACGCCGTCGACGAAGGCCGCGAGCGTCGCGCGGTCGGTGCCGCCGATCGCCTCGCCGAGCGCATGCAGCGCGCGCGGATCGACATTGGGCAGGCTGTCGAGCAGCGCCGTGGTCTTCTGATGCAGCGTCAGCGCATCGCCGCCGAGCAGCGTGAGCGCCCGCGACACGCTGCCCTCCGACGCGGCGGCGGCGTCCGCGAGCTTCGGATCGCCGGGCGCGAGATCGGTCGCTGCCACGGCGGCGGCGATCACATCGGCGGTGGCGAGCGGCCGCAGCATCAGCTTGCGGCAGCGCGACTGGATGGTCGGCAGCACCCGCGCCGGCGAATTGCTGACCAACAGAAACAGCGAGCGCTGCGGCGGCTCCTCGATCACCTTCAGCAGTGCGTTGGCGGAGGAGGCGTTGAGGTCGTCCACGGTGTCGACGATGCACACTCGCCAGCCTTCAACCGCCGCGGTCGAGCCGAAGAAGCCGATGGTCTCGCGCGACTCGTCCACGGTGATGACGTTGCGCAGCACGCCCTTGTCGTTGACCGAGCGCTCCAGCGTCAGCAGCCCGCCATGGGCCTCGGCGGCAACGTGGCGCACCACCGGATGCGATGGGTCGAGGTCGAGCGACGCGGCACCCTGCACCGCATCCGCCAAGGGATCGCGATGGGCCAGCACGAAGCGCGCCATCCGGTAGGCGAGCGTCGCCTTGCCGATGCCCTGCGCGCCGCCGATCAGCCAGGCATGGGCGATGCGGCCGCCACGATAGGCGTCGAGCAGAGCCTGCTCGGCGACGTGATGCCCGAACAGCGCCGTGGTTTCGCGTGGCGGTTTTGCGACGATGTCGGTCGCAGCCTTGCGCGCGCTCATGCCGATTTCGCCTTTGCCTTGGACTTCGTCTTTGCCTTGGATTCTGCCTTGGACTTTGCCTCGGGCTTGACCTCCACTTTGGCCTGCGGCCACCCCAGCAGCCGCTCCTGCACCGTCAGCCAGATCCGGGCGGCGACCACATGCGGCTCGGCATTGGCGTCGATCACCACGCAGCGCTCCGGCTCGGCGGCGGCGATCTGCCGGTAGGCGTCGCGCAGCCGGCGATGAAAATCGATGCTCTCCGATTCGAACCGGTCGGGGGCTTCGCTGCCGCGACGCACAGCGGCCCGCGCCAGGCCGATCTCGACCGGCACATCCAGGATCACGGTCAGGTCCGGCTTCATGGCGCCGATCGTCACGTCCTGCAGCGCGTTCAGCATTGCAGGGCTGACCTCGCCGAGACGGCCCTGATAGACTCGGGTGGAATCGAAGAACCGGTCGCAGAGCACCCAGACTCCGCTCTCCAGCGCCGGCTGGATCAGCGTCCGGACGTGGTCGTCGCGGGCGGCGGCGAACAGCAGCGCCTCGGCCTCCGCGCCGCCGATCAGCCGGCCGACGCCAGCCAGCAGCAAGTGGCGGACGATCTCCGCGCCGGGCGAGCCGCCCGGCTCGCGCGTGACCACACTGCGCAAATTGGCCCCCTCCAGCCGTTTCGCCAGCAGCTTGATCTGGGTCGATTTGCCAGAGCCTTCACCGCCTTCGAAGGTGATGAAACGGCCGTGCGTTGAGTTCGTTCTCGGAGTTTTTTCAACCATTCTCAGAGCTTTGCAATTCCCGCCCGGAACACCCCGATCATCAACTCGCTGGCGCCGTCCAGCGCCCGCCGCATCGTCGATCCGACCGGATTGACCTCGGCTGCCTGCAGCGGCACCTCGACCGCGAGGTTGGGGCCGCGCCACACCCGCACCACACCGATGCGATGGCCGGCCTCGACCGGCGCCGCGATCGGCCCGGTATAGACGATCCGCGCCAGCAGCTTGTCGCTGCCGTTCTTGCGCACCATCACCCGCACCGGCTCGACCGGCGTCAGGCCGACATAGCGCTTCTCCCCGCCGAATACCCGCGCATAGCCGACAGTGGCCTGGGCCGCGAACAGCGGGCGCGATTCGAAGTTGCGAAAACCCCATTCCAGCAGCTTCTTGGCCTCGCTGGCGCGGTCGTCAGCGTCCTCGACGCCATTGACGACCACGATCAGCCGCGTCCCGTTCTGCACCGCGGAGCCGACCATCCCGTAGCCGCCGTCCTTGGTGTAGCCGGTCTTCAGGCCATCGGCACCGGGCATCGTGTTGAGCAGCGGATTGCGGTTGGTCTGCCGGATCTTGTTCCAGGTGAATTCCTTCTCGCCGAACAGCCTGTAGTAGTCCGGATAGGTCTGGATGAGGTGGCGCGCGAGCCGGCCGAGTTCGCGCACGCTCATCTTGTTGCCGGGGTCGGGCAGACCGTTGGAATTGGCGAAGGTGGATTGCGCGAGCCCGATCTCCCGGGCGCGCTTGGTCATCCGCTCGGCGAACGCCTGTTCGCTGCCGGCGATGCCCTCGGCGAGCGCGATGCAGGAATCATTGCCGCTCTGGATGATCGCGCCGCGCAGCAGGTCGTCGATCGATACGCGGCTGTGGATTTCGGCGAACATCGTCGAACTGCCGGCCGGCGCGCCGCCACGGCGCCAGGCGTTCTCGCTGATCCGGTAATCGTCGGTCAGCTTGATCTCGCCTTTGCTCAGCAGGTGAAATACCAGCTCGACCGTCATCAGCTTCAGCATGCTCGACGGCGGGCGCAGCTCGTCGGCATTCTTCTCGAACAGCACGCTGCCGCTCTCTGCGTCGATCAGGATCGCGGTCGGCGCTTCGGTCTCGTAACCACCCGCAACTTCTTCCTTCTTGGCGCCCTGCACGCTCTGGTTCGCGGCGTACACCGCGCCCGAGCCGATCGCCATCGCCAGCACGCCGGCCAGCAGCACGCGCCAGCCCCGCAGGCGGCGCGATCGGACGGGCAATGATGGTGCGAACAGAGCCATGAAGTGTGTTCCGGAGCGGCTTTCAACGGGCGCGCGGACCATCCCGACCTATCCGGCGGAGTGGTAGCGGCGGACCGTTTTCGATTGTGGCGACGGCTGATCGATCCTATCGTGCGCGCCGCTGGGCTTCCACATAAACTCCAATCAATTCAGGGCGGAAACGCGATGGAAACGACCAGGACCGTTGCGGTCAACGGGATCGAGCTGTTCTTGCGCGAACAGGGCGAAGGCCCGCTGGTGCTGCTGTGCCACGGCTGGCCGGAACTGTCGTATTCGTGGCGGCATCAGATTACTGCGCTGGCCGAGGCCGGTTTTCGCGTCGTCGCGCCCGACATGCGCGGCTTCGGCCGCTCCAGCGCTCCGCAGCCGATCGAGGCCTACAGCATCTTCGATCTGGTCGGCGACATGGTCGCATTGGTGGCGGAGCTCAAGGAGACGCGCGCGGCGATCATCGGCCACGACTGGGGCGCGCCCGTCGCGTGGCATGCGGCGTTGTTTCGGCCGGACCTGTTCACCGCGGTCGCGGGCTTGAGTGTGCCGCCGCCCTGGCGCGGCCGCGGCCGCCCGCTCGAAACGCTCCGCAAGGGTGGCGTCACCAATTTCTATTGGCAGTATTTCCAGGCGCCGGGCGTTGCCGAATCCGAACTGGAGCGCGACGTCGCGCTGACGATGCGTGGCATCCTCGGCGGCGGCTTCTCCGATCCGGTGCGCTCGCTGTTCATCCCCGAAGGCGGCGGCTTCCTCGGCGAAGTCGCGCCCGATCGGTCCCTGCCCGACTGGCTCAGCGAAGCCGAGCTGGCGCTCTTCGTCGAGGCTTACAAGGCGAGCGACTTTCGCGGTGGTTTGAATTGGTATCGCAATATCGACCGGAATTGGGACCTGACCGCGCCGTGGCACGGCGCCCAGATTCGTCAGCCGTCACTGTTCATCGCCGGCTCGAAGGATCCGGTGATTTCGGACGCGATGAGCGGCAAGCAGGTGGCGGGAATCGAGCGCGTGTTGCCGAACATCCAGCAGAAGCTGATCATCGACGGCGCCGGCCATTGGATTCAGCAGGAGCGGCCGAACGAGGTCAACGCGGCGCTGATCGCGTTTCTGAAGAAGGTGCTGTGAGCCTGCCTGCTCAGTACAGCCCGCGCGCCGACAGCAGGCTGCCGATCTCGTCATTGCCGCGAGCCGGCGTCTCGCTCTCGGTCGCGCGGGACGCGACGTCGGCATAGTTGCCGTCATTGTCGTAGGACACCGCGCGCTGATTGCGGGCCAGCGTCCGTCCGGCCGAACGCGAGCTGCGCGAGGCGGAGATTTCCGAAGTTGCGCTGACCGACGCCATGTCCACCGACGTGTTGCCGAGCGAATACGGCCGCCCTTCCGGGAGCGGAACGTCGCCGCGAACCGCATGTCCGCCGCCGGCGAACTGCGGGACGAACGCACTCGCCGACGCGATCCGAACGGTCGACGGCGCTGGCGCGGGTTCGTTGCTGCGCAAGGTCGCGACCAGCTGGCGATCGTCGGAGCCTTCAAGCGGCGCACGGCCGACATATTCAACCCGCACGCGCGCGGTACCATTGCGTTTAAAATCAAGCAGATCCGCGGCACGGTTCGACACGTCTATGAGCCGATTGCCGTGATACGGGCCGCGGTCATTGACGCGCACGACCAGCGACCGGCCGTTGCCGAGATTGGTGACGCGGGCGTAGGACGGGATCGGCAGGGTCGGATGGGCCGCCGACAGCGACGCCATGTCGAACACTTCGCCATTGGCGGTCAGGCGGCCGTGGAAATCGTTGCCGTACCAGGAGGCCAGACCTTCGGCGCGATAGCTGGTGTTCTCTTCGGGGACGTACATCCGCCCCGCAACCATATAGGGCTTTCCGACCCGATAGGCCCCGCCGCCCTTCGGCACCGGCTCGCCCGGACCCACCACACGCGGGCTCGATGATACGCCGTATTTCGGATCGACACGGCTGAGCTTGCCGTTCTGGGTGCAGTTGGCGAGAACCAAGCACGCACCCGCAGCGGCAACCGCTCGCGCGGCGCGGCCATACGAATCTCGCTCGCGAATCCCCATAGATCCCCAGATACCATTGCCGCGGCCAGCTGCCCACTACGGACCTGCACGAGCCGCGCCGTCGCTGCCTTGCCCACATCGGCACCGAACTTTGACCATATCGCAGACCGATCACGGCGAAAATGGGGACGCCTGCCACATGGTTAATGTGCGACTAAAAATCATCCCTCGCGAGCGCCCTCCACTGTCGCGCGGCCGGCTTGCTTCGTACGCAATTTGACGGAATGCTCGGCCGACCAAAAAAGGAACAGCCCGTGACCATCCCTTTGCTCGATCGTGTTCAGGCTCGCAACGATCTCGCCTGGGCGATCGCCGTTGGCGGCATCAGCACCGTCGCCTTCGGCGCGTTGCTCTATGCCGCTTGGCATTTCGCCGGCACGCTGTTTCTGATCTTCGCCGGCATTCTGTTCGGCGTATTTCTCAACGCGCTGACGGAACTCGCCGGCAAGGTCGTTGGCGGCCCGCACGGCCTGCGACTGGGGTTGGTTTGCTTCCTGCTGACGGCGATGTTCGTCGGCATCGCGGTGCTCGGCGGCAGCACCATCGGCCAGCAGGCGACCGCGCTGTCGGGGACGATCAAAACCCAGATCGTCAACGTGAAGACGTTTCTGGAGAGGCAGGGCGTCGACACCAGCTTCATGGAACTCAGCCTGGCCAATGCCGGCGGGCCCTCGGCGGAAACGCAGGCGCCGCCACAGCCGCGCAACCTGCCGAGCGCCGGTGAACTCGCTTCCGGCGGCGGCGCAATCGTCAGCCAGACGCTGAAGCTGATCCTCGGCACCATCGGCGCGGTCGGCAACTTCTTCATCGTGATGTTTCTCGGCCTCGCCTTCGCGGCGCAGCCCGACGTCTACCGCCGAGGCCTCGAGCGGGTCGCGCCGCTGCGCTATCGCCCGCAGGCCAGCCGAATCGTCAACGACACCGGCGAGATGCTGAAGCGTTGGCTGCTGGCGCAGCTCATCACCATGACCGCCGTGTTCGCGGTGACGGCGACCGGCCTGTCGATGATCGGGATTCCCGGCGCCTTCATTCTCGGCATCCAGGCCGGCCTGCTCGCCTTCATCCCGACCGTCGGCGCGATTCTCGGCGGCCTGATCATCGTGCTGGCCGCGATCGCTTCGGGCTGGTTCGCCGTGCTCTGCGCGTTCGCGCTTTTCCTCGGCGTCCACGCGCTGGAAAGCTACATTCTGACGCCGCTGATCCAGCGCCAGGCGATCGACATTCCACCGGCGACGTTGTTCGCGATGCAGATCCTGCTCGGCATCGTGTTCGGCCTGTGGGGATTGGCGATGGCGCTGCCGCTGATGGCGATCGGCAAGGTGGTGATCAATCACTTGCGCGCAGAAGGCCCCGCCAACGAGGTGGTGACGACGGCGCCGCCGATCGTGCTCGCCGCTACCCCGGAATCGTGACCACCGTATTGGTGTGCTCGACCTCGGGCGGCGCGGCGAAAAAGCCGCTGACCAGGCCGCGCCACTCGGTGAAGTTCTCGGAGCCGCGGAAATCGACGGTGTGGTTCTCGAGCGTCTCCCACTTCACCAGCAGCCGGTAGCGCTGCGGCTTCTCGATCGAGCGGTGCAGTTCGAAACCGTGAAAACCCTTGGAGCGGCCGAACGCAGCGCCGGCCTTGGCGACGGCTGCTTCGAAGTCGGCCTCGCTGCCCGGCTTGACGTCGATCTGTGCGATTTCGGTGATCATGCGCTCCACCCTCAATGTGTTGTCGGGCAAGCGTCTTATCGCACTCCGCGCGGCAATTGAAGCCGACCGCGCGGCCCCTGTCAGGCGCCGATGCTCATCGCGCTACGGACGATCACCGGCTGGCGGGGTTCCTCGCGCTGGGCGGCGCGGCGCCGACCCTGCTCCAGCGACAGCGGCTGTTCGGCGGTCGCCACCACGCGGTTACGACCGCCACGCTTGGCCTGATACAGCGCTGTGTCGGCCGCGGCGAGCAGCACTTCGAGCTCGATATTGGCCGGTCCACCGGCGACGCCGATGCTCACCGTGGTTGCAATCGGCGCACCATCGACTTCCAGGCCGCAGCCCTCGAATGCTTCACGCACCCGCTCCGCGGCGGTCATCGCCTCTTCGATCGAGCACGGCAGCAGCGCCGCGAATTCCTCGCCGCCGATCCGGCCGCACAGATCGGACATCCGCAGCGAGCCAGAGACGATCGTCGCGAACAGCTTGATCACCTCGTCGCCGGCCGGGTGGCCGAAGCGGTCATTGATCGATTTGAAGTGATCGAGGTCGAAGATCATCACCGTGACCGGACGCCCGGCTTCGGCTTCGCGTTCGATCATCCGGCCGGTCGCTTCCGAGAAGCCGCGGCGGTTGAACAGGCCGGTCAGCGGATCGAGCGAGGCCGCCGTCTTGTGGGCGCGCACGGTGCGCTCCGACACCAGCATGAAGATCACGAACACCGTGCCGATCGCGTAGAGCACCAGCTCGATCGCGAAGATCATAATCCAGACGTTATTGGTAGAGCTTGTGCCTTGTGCCGGCAGAAGTTCGGCGAGCACGATCGGCAGCATCAGCACGCCGCCGTGCAGCAGCGGCACCAGCATCGCCGGCCAGCGTCGCGTCATTGACTTGCGACGCTCGGCAAACAGCTCACTCGCGGTCAGCCCGGCATAAATCGCGACAAGTCCGGCGCCGATATTCATGCGCAGCCACGACAGTTCCGGCGGCAGGCTGACGACCGCCGCGACCCAGGCGATCGCGCCGAGGACGAGGCCCGGCCAATTCGGTTTGTGACCATGGAACACACGCGCCGCGTTCCACATCATGCCGCAGGCGATGAAACCCACGCCGGCCAACGACAGCACGACGTTCTCGGGCAGAAATGCACCCAGGATCTGCCATTGCGCCACAGAAGCCGCGCCGATCAGATAAGCGCAACCCCACCAGTAGAGCGCCGGGATCTTCTCCTGTCGGCCGAAATGAAGCAGCATTCCTCCGAGCAGCGTGCAGATCAGCGTCGCGACCAGGAATAACGTAGAAGAATCGAGCGACATGATGCGGGTGACCCGGGAGTAGCCGAATGTGCGGTTTTGCAACGCTGCCGAAGCGGCAGAGGTGCCCCTGCTCGTTGCAATCTGGCCCCGCCGCGTTGAGATCAGGTGTCTTCAACTCTTCGCTTTGGTGGCGAAATTTCTGAAAATGAAGCGAAAAATTGCGGTGCAGTGCGCCCAAACAAAAAGGGCGCCCCGAAGGACGCCCTTTCCGAATGACGATGAAGCGAAGGATCAGCGCTTCGAGAACTGGAAGGAACGACGGGCCTTCGCCTTGCCGTACTTCTTGCGCTCGACGACACGCGAATCGCGGGTCAGGAAGCCACCCTTCTTCAGCACGCCGCGCAGCTCGGGCTCGAAATTGGTGAGCGCCTTGGAGATGCCGTGGCGCACCGCGCCGGCCTGACCGGACAGGCCACCGCCCGCCACGGTGCAGATCACGTCGTACTGGCCGGCACGCGCCGCGGCGACCAGCGGCTGCTGGATCATCATGCGCAGCACCGGACGGGCGAAGTAGACCTCGACCTCACGTGCATTGACCGTGACCTTGCCGGCGCCCGGCTTGATCCAGACACGGGCGACCGCGTCCTTGCGCTTGCCGGTGGCGTAGGCGCGGCCCTGCTTGTCGACCTTCTTGGTGTAGGTCGGGGCGTCCGGCTGCGTCGTCTTCAGCGCCGAGAGCTGATCGAGAGACTGCATGGTTTCGGACATCTTATGCGGCCCTCATGTTCTTGCGATTCATCGCGGCGACGTCGAGCGGTTCGGGTTGCTGGGCCTCGTGCGGATGCTCAGCGCCGCCATAGACACGCAGATTGCCCATCTGCACGCGACCGAGCGGCCCGCGCGGGATCATGCGCTCGACCGCCTTCTCGACGACGCGCTCCGGAAAGCGACCTTCGAGAATCGATTTCGCGGTGCGTTCCTTGATGCCGCCGATGAAGCCGGTGTGGTGATAGTAGACCTTGTTGTCGCGCTTGCGACCGGTCAGCACCACCTTGGCGGCGTTGATGATGATGATGTTGTCGCCGCAATCGACATGCGGCGTGTAAGTCGGGAGATGCTTGCCGCGCAGCCGCATCGCGACCAGCGTGGCGAGCCGGCCGACCACGAGACCGGTGGCGTCAATAATGACCCACTTCTTCGTGACTTCGGCGGGCTTGGCCGAAAACGTCTTCATGAGAATGATCCATGACAGGGGGAAATTCGGCGCAGTGCACCGGACTTGGCGCGCTTGTAGATAAGCCCCACGCCGTCGTCAATCCCCCGTCATGCAAAAATATGCAGCGAAATCATCGGCTTAGAAATATGGTGCTATATTACCTTCAAAAAGCTCAAACTATCGGAATGGAGTAGGTCGATGTGACGTGTGCGATCGGATCGGGCGACGTTCCGGACAGCAGCGACACCTCGCCGACCGCGAGTCGCTTGCCGAGCTTCAGCAGTCGCGCCACCGCGACCACATCCTGCCCGGGCTGGCCCTTGCGCAGGAAATTGATGTTGAGATTGGTCGTGACCGCGAGCGCCACCGGGCCGATCGCAGACAGCAGCACCACGTACATCGCGAAATCCGCGAGCGCCATCAGCGTCGGTCCCGACACCGTGCCGCCGGGCCTCAACATGCGGTCGTTGAAGCGCTGCCGCAGCAGGCTGGTGCGGCCGTCCGCGGTCTCGATTGAAATATCGCCGTGACTGAAAGCCTGCGGGAACTCACGATGCAGGAGATCCTCGATTTCGGCTACACTCATTCTCGCATGTGTCATGTCGTTCCCGCCCTGCACTCGCTTCGCCGGGTTTGTTACAATATGGTGACGCCTATTCCCAGCGCTGGATTCTCGCCCCGGATGGTTTCATGACTGCTCTGCCCGCCTTCACGGCGACCTCGCCGTCGCCAATTCTGCTGCGCGAAACAATCGACGGCGGCGTCGCTGTGCTGACATTGAACCGCCCGGCCGCCCGCAACAGCCTGTCACTCGAACTGATCAACGATCTGCACGCCGCGCTCGATCTGATCGGTCGCGACGACGGCGTTCGCGCGGTGGTGATCGCCGCCAACGGGCCGGCTTTCTCGGCCGGTCACGACATGAAAGAGTTGACCGCGCATCGCAACGACGCCGATCGCGGACGCGCCAGCTTCACCCGGATCATGACCGCATGCAGTGCGATGATGCAGGCGGTCGTTCTGCTGCCGAAGCCGGTGATCGCCGCGGTTCAGGGCGTCGCTACCGCGGCGGGCTGCCAGCTGGTAGCGAGCTGCGATCTCGCGGTCGCTTCCGAGCAAGCGACGTTCGCAACGCCGGGCGTTGATATCGGGCTGTTCTGCTCGACGCCGATGGTGGCGCTGACGCGCAACGTGCCGCGCAAGCACGCGATGCACATGCTGCTGACCGGCGAGCCGGTGAGCGCAGAGGACGCCCGTGCGATCGGACTGATCAATCGTGTCGTGCCGCATGGCGGCGAGCGCGACGCTGCGATCGCGCTCGCCAGTCAGATCGCGAGCAAGTCGTCCCACACCATCAAGATCGGCAAGGAAGCGTTCTATCGTCAGGCCGAGCTCAGCCTGGCCGACGCCTATCACTACGCGTCGCAAGTGATGGCTGAGAATATGATGGCCCAGGACGCCGAAGAAGGCATCGGCGCCTTCCTCGACAAGCGCAAGCCGGAATGGAAAGACTGCTGATGCGGCCACCCGCCGCATTCTGGATTGCTTCGTCGCCTCGCTCCTCGCAATGACGGTTTCTTGACGTGAACCACGACGCATATCCCGACAGCTACATCCGCGAAATCCTCAACGACGTGAAAACGGTCGCTGTCGTCGGCGCCTCGCCGCTGAATGTGCGGCCGAGCTACTTCGTGTTCAAATATCTCGCCGAGCGCGGCTACGATATGATCCCGATAAATCCCGGTCAGGTCGGCAACAGCCTGCTCGGCAAGCCGTTCGTCGCCTCGCTGCGCGACATCGACCGCCCGGTCGATATGGTCGATATCTTCCGCGGCTCGGCGCATGTGATGCCGATCATCGAGGCGGCGCTGGCGATGACGCCGCTGCCGAAGGTGATCTGGATGCAGATCGGCGTCCGCAACGATGAGGCCGCCGCGCTGGCCGAAGCCGCCGGGCTGAAAGTGGCGATGAATCGCTGCCCCAAGATCGAATACGGCCGGCTGTCCTCCGAAATTTCCTGGATGGGCGTCAATTCCCGGACGCTGAGTTCGAAACGCGCGCCGGCTCCGGTCAAGGGGATGCGGCTGTCGCTCGACCGCACCAGCCTCGCCGGCGCCGATACCGCCGCCTCGGACCGCGCCGCCCGCAACCGCGGCGAACCGACCTGAGCCCGGCCGCCGCTCCCTGCCGCCTCGTCGGCGTCGGCGCGAGCTTGCTTGACGTTCCGTCGGGTTGCGCTCAGATATCGCGAAACCATCAACCAGACCGGAGGGATCGACCATGACCGAACGCAGCCCGGGTTTTGCCACGCTCGCGGTCCACGCAGGCGCGCAGCCCGATCCCACCACAGGCGCACGAGCGACGCCGATCTACCAGACCACCTCGTTCGTCTTCAACGACGCCGACCATGCCGCCTCGCTGTTCGGGCTGCAGGCGTTCGGCAACATCTACACCCGCATCACCAACCCGACGACCGCGGTGCTGGAAGAGCGCGTCGCCGCGCTCGAGGGCGGCACCGCGGCGCTTGCGACCGCGTCCGGCCATGCGGCGCAGCTCGTGGCGTTTCAGCAGCTGCTGCGGCCCGGCGACGAGTTCATTGCCGCCCGCAAACTGTACGGTGGCTCGATCAACCAGTTCACCCACGCCTTCAAGAGCTTCGGCTGGAACGTGGTGTGGGCCGATCCCGACGATCTCGGCAGCTTCCAGCGCGCGGTGTCGCCGAAGACCAAGGCGATCTTCATCGAGTCGATCGCCAATCCCGGTGGCAGCATCACCGACATCGAGGCGATCGCCGAGGTCGCGCGCAACGCCGGTGTGCCGCTGATCGTCGACAACACGCTGGCGACGCCCTATCTGATCCGCCCGATCGACCATGGCGCCGACATCGTCGTGCATTCGCTGACCAAATTTCTCGGCGGCCACGGCAATTCGCTGGGCGGAATCATCGTCGACGCCGGCACCTTCGATTGGTCGCGCGACGGCAAATATCCGATGCTGAGCGAGCCGCGGCCGGAGTATCACGGACTCAAGCTGCAGGAGACGTTTGGAAACTTCTCCTTCGCGATCGCCTGCCGCGTGCTCGGCCTGCGCGATCTCGGTCCGGCGCTGTCGCCGTTCAACGCCTTCCTGCTCATGACGGGAATCGAGACGCTGCCGCTGCGGATGCAGAAGCATTGCGAGAACGCCAAGGCGATCGCCGAATTCCTCTCGACCCACAAGGCGGTGTCCTCGGTGAACTATGCGGGGCTAGCGTCGAGCAAGTACAACGCGCTCGCGCGCAAATACGCGCCGAAGGGGGCCGGCGCGGTGTTCACCTTCGGCCTCAAGGGTGGTTATCAGGCCGGCGTCGATCTGGTCTCGAAGCTGAAGCTGTTCTCACACCTCGCCAATGTCGGCGATACCCGTTCGCTGATCATTCATCCGGCCTCGACCACCCACAGCCAGCTCGACGATGCGCAGAAGACCGCCGCCGGCGCCGCGCCCGACATGGTGCGCGTCTCGATCGGCATCGAGGACAAGGAAGACCTGATCGCGGATCTCGACGAGGCGCTCGGCGGTTGACGCCGGGCCGCGGCCGGAGGCGGCCATGAGCGGCGGCCATCTCGAAATGCGACGCTTGGAGGCACTGAGCAACACCGTGTTCGGTGTTGCGATGACTCTCCTCGCCTATCAGGCGCCGCGCGAGAAATTCACGAGCGCCGATCCGCAATGGCGCGAGATCTGGCATCTGTACGGCGCCTATCTGTCGACCCTGCTGCTCAGCTTCATCGTCGCCGGGATGTTCTGGTACAGCCACCAGCGCCGGCTCGCTTACGCGACCCACGCCGGCCGCGTCGAAGTGCTGGTCAACCTGTTCTTCCTGCTCTCGATCATCCTGCTGCCGGTGACCTGCGGGCTGTACGGCAATAATTACGACTCCCCCAACGTCACCACGCTGTACAGCCTCAATCTGCTGCTGATCGCACTGTTCAACACCGCGCTGTGGGCGATCGCCGTGGCGCGGCGGCAAGACTGGCTGACGCTGATCACGCCGGCCTTCGCGCTGGTGCTGTTCGGCGCCGCGCTGCTGGCGTGCCTGATCAACCCGCATTGGCCGAAGTTCATCTGGCCGGTCGCGTTTCTGTCGCCCATGATCAGCGCCTACATCGAACGGCGCAAGACTCTCGGCTCCGCATCGGAGCAGCCGTAAGGCCGGTGTTTCTCGATCAGCCGCGCTGGCCGGCCGGCGTCGGCATCACGCGCGGCGCCTCGTTCGATTTCGACGCGGTCAACCGCTCGACCTGCAACACAGCGAGCGTCAGCACGACGATGCCGACGGCCTGATGCGCCAGCGCCAGACCGATCGGCACTTGATACAGCAACGTCAGAATGCCGAGCACGGCCTGCAGCGACAGCGCCGCGAACAGCCACAATGCGCCGCCGGCCGCGCCACCGGCCCGCGCCCGCAACGCGTCGATCGCGTGCCACGCCGCCAGCGCCCACAGCGCATAGGCCATCATGCGATGATCGAACTGCACGGTGAGGTGATTGTCGAACAGGTTCTTCCACCACGGTTGTTCGAACCACAGCCGCGAAGCCTCCGGGATCATTGCGCCGTCGATCAGCGGCCAGGTGTTGAACATCCGCCCGGCCCGCAGCCCCGCGACCAGCGCGCCGAGGAAGAGCTGAACCAGCGTCAGCGCCAGCAGCGCGATCGCGGTGAATTTCAGCCGCGCCGCCGCGACGATCGGCGGGTTGCCCGCGAGCCGCCGCAGCGTCCAGACGATCGCGGCGTAGATCACCAACGCCAATGTCAGATGGATCGCGAGGCGCACCTGCGACACTTCGGTCCGCTGCGACAGCCCCGACGCCACCATCCACCAGCCGACCGCGCCCTGCAGCGCGCCGAGCGCGAAGATCGCCCATAGCGCGCGCTTCCATTCCGGGTCGATCGCGCCGCGCCACAGGAACCACAGCAACGGCAGCAGATAGGCGATGCCGATCACCCGCCCGAGCAGGCGATGGCCCCACTCCCACCAGAAGATCGTCTTGAACTCGCCGAGCGTCATTCCGGCGTTGAGTTCGCGATATTGCGGGATGGTCTTGTAGCCCTCGAACGCGTCGCGCCACTGGGCATCGTTGAGCGGCGGCAGCGTTCCGGTGACCGGCTTCCATTCGACGATCGACAGGCCGGACTCGGTCAGCCGGGTGGCGCCGCCGACCAGGACCATGACCGCGATCAGCATGGCGACGAGCGTCAGCCAGATCCGGACCGGACGAACGCGGCGAGGACGAAGCTCCGCGGCAGCGGTCATAAAGCATACCTTGAACGGATTTTTGCGATCCTTATAGTCCGGCCGTTCCGACGCGCAAGGCGGCGCGAGAACGCATCAAGCGCGTGTGACCTGATCATGAATATCCGAACCCGAAAATTGATTGGAACCATCGCACTGCTGGTGCTCGCGATCGTGTGGTCGCTGATGGCGATGGCGATTGCGCAAGCGCCGTTGATCGTCGAGTCGAAGTGGGTGCAGGTGGCCTATTACGCCGTCGCGGGGCTCGGCTGGGTGGCGCCGGCGATGCCGATCGTGACCTGGATGTCGCGGCCCGACCCTCAATAGCGCCGGCCGAGCTGCGCCGCCGCGCCCGGCATCAATCCCGACAGAACCACCCGCAGCCCGCGCAGCGAGCGGCGGCGGCCGTCCCATGCGATCCGCGGCAGCATCCAAGGCTGCGACGGCGAGCGTCGATGGATCACGCCGGGGATGGCGGTCACCGCGCTGGCAAAGCCCGCCTCCTCGACGATCTTCACGTCGCGCGGCGTGAAGCTGCCGCGCTCGCCATACGGATAGGCGAAATGCACAGCGTCGCGGCCGAGCGCTGCGCACAGCACGGCGCGGCCCATCGCGATTTCGCGATGCGCGACCACGTCGCTCGCATTGGCGAGCAGCGGGTAGTTCACCGTGGCGCTTCCGATCGTGACGTGCGGATCGGCGGCGAGCCTGGCCACCTCCTCCCAATTCATCACCGCTTCGCTCGTCAGTCCTGCGATGTCGACGCCGTAGCGGGCGCAGAGATCGCGGATCGCCGCGGCGAGATCAGGCGGCGGCAGCGCACACAGCCAGGTGCCGAGGAAGTGGAAAACGCGGTACTTGTCGTCGGTGCTCGCGGTGTCGAACCGCCGCTCGCTGTTGTCGATCATCAGAGCGATGCGATCGTTGCCGGCGATCACCTGCTCCAGCGCGAGCCACCATGCTTCGCCCAGACCGTCGGGAAAAGCCGTCGGCAGATAGATGGTGAAAGGCACGCCGTGCCGAGCCAGCACAGGATGACCATAGCTGATCAGGTCGCGGGACCCGCCGTCGAAAGTGAGGCAGACGAAGCGGCCCCCAATGTCCGCGCGCGCGATGCGATCGAGGACTTCGTCCTGCGAAACGACGGCGCAATCCCAGCGTCGCAGGGCGCGTAGCAGGCGATCCAGGAATTGCGGCGTGATCTCGTGGCTGCGCAGCGGCTGAAACCTGTCCTTGCGTGTCGGGCGCACGCGCTCGAACCGCAGGATGACGCCGGCGCCGCCGCTGCCGAATTGCGCGAGCCGCGCGAGCCCGCTGAAATAGGCCAACTCCAGCCCGGCCGCCGCCCACCAACCACGCGATGACAACGAACGCTCCCCGGCTGCACGGCGCCCCGCCCCGCTTGATGGATTGTCATTACTGTTTGTTGAGATTTCTTTGTAAAGGTCCGCACAAGCCGAAAAGCGTAAAGAATTGTCTAAAAGGATTTGCGATGACGATGATGGCCGTGCTGAGCGAAGGCCGGTCCGCGGGCCACGCGGCGTCGTCGGCGCAGCCCGGCCGGATTGCGCGTGTCGAAATTGTCCGCGAGATGGCGGCGGCGGAAGCGATCTGGCGTTCGCTCGAGCAACCCGAGCAGTTCTTCACGCCCTATCAGCGCTTCGATTTCCTCGATGCCTGGCAGCGGCACGTCGGCGTTGCGGAACAACTTGAACCCTTCATCGTGGTGGCGCGTGATGCCGAGCTTCGGCCGTTGATGTTGCTGCCGCTCGGACTCGAGCGCCGCTTCGGCCTGCGCATCGCGCGCTTCCTCGGCGGCAAACATGCCACGTTCAACATGCCGCTGTGGCGTCGCGACGCGGCGCAGACTGCCGATTCGCGCGAACTCGATGCGCTCATCGCGGGCCTGCGCGCACAGCCGGACGGCGCCGACGTGCTGGCGCTCCGCCAGCAGCCACTGCGCTGGCGCGACCTCGCCAATCCGCTGGCGCAACTACCGCATCAAGCCTCGGTCAACGAATGTCCGGTGCTGTTGCTCGATCCCGCAGCGTCCCCGAGCGATCGCATCAGCAATGCGTCTCGCCGCCGTCTCAAGACCAAGGAAAAGAAGCTGCAGGCGCTGCCCGGCTATCGTTACAGTCAGGCGACCAGCGACGACGATGTTCGGCGCGTGCTCGATGCGTTCTTCCGGATCAAGCCGGTCCGGATGGCGGCGCAGAAGCTGCCGAACGTGTTCGCCGATCCCGGCGTCGAGGATTTCATCCGCCGGGCGTGCCAGACCGAACTCGCCGGCGGCGGCCGTGCGATCGAAATCCACGCGCTGGAATCCGACGACGATATGATCGCGATGTTCGCCGGCGTCGCCGACGGCCACCGCTATTCGATGATGTTCAACACCTACACGTTGTCCGAAGCCGCGCGCTACAGCCCCGGCCTGATCCTGATGCGCTCGATCATCGATCACTATGCCGACCTGGGCTACAGTCGGCTCGATCTCGGCATCGGCTCCGACGATTACAAGAAGCAGTTCTGCAAGGATGACGAGCCGATCTTCGACAGCTTCGTCGCCCTGACGCCGCGCGGCCGGATTGCGGCTTCGGCGATGGCGTCGATCGACCGCGCCAAACGCACGGTCAAGCAGACCCCTGCCCTGATGCAGATGGCGCAGGCGCTGCGCGGCGCGCTGTATCGCTGAGCATCCATTCGTCGTTTCCGACGAAACTCACGAGTATGATCGCGGACGACAAACAACAATGCCCGGGACCTGCCCGGGCATCTTGCTTGCCATTGACGAAGGGACGATCCGGCTCAGGCGGCGACGGTGTGTTCACCCGGAACGGCCGTGCTTGAGGGGCGTACCAGCGCGGTCACCATCGCGACTTTCGAGAAGCCGACCGCCGCGAGCTGCTCGGCCATCTTGGCGCGCGCGTCCGCGGGCATCGTCGGCGCCGGCACCACCACAGCCTGGGCCTGCGCGGTCAGCAGCTCCGCGGGCAGATCGGCCGCGGTGCCGGCATCGAGCAGCACGTGGTCGTACACCCGCAGCAGCGCGTCCAACGCCAGGATCAGCCGCGGCGATTGCAGCAGCGCACGGTCGAACCCCGGTCGGCCGGCGCTGACGAGGTGCAGCGCGGTGCTGCGATCCCTGGTAATCACCTGGCCGAACGATGCCTCACCCTGCATCAACTCGGCCAGTCCCGGCGCAACAGGATCCGCCGAAGCGCTCTTCAGCATCGCGGACGATTCCGACAGATCGACCAGCACCACCTTGGCCTCGCCGGCCAGTCGTCGCGCCAGGGTCAACGCCGCCGCGGTGACATTGTCGGTATCACCGGTGCCGAGCACCGCGACCTTGCGCGCCGCGTTGCCTTCACTTCTCAGCCGCTGCGCCAACGCCTCGATCTGGTCCGTCCCAGCAGCCTGCTCGGTGATGCGCTCACTTGCCGCAAACACCGGCGCGGGTGGCGACGCGGGCGTTGCAACGGTGGCCGCCGCAAAAGGTGCGGCAGGCGCGAAGGCGGGTTCCGAGGCCGCCGTCTCGGCATCGCGAGGCTGCGTCATCCGCAGCAGTTCGCCGGTCGCGATCGCGCCCGCGCTCAACATCAGCGTTGCGAGCGTTGCAATCAGAACGATCGGCAGCTTCTTCGGATAGGCCGGTGTGTTCGACACGATGGCGCGGGAGATGATCCGGCCATCGGCCGGGGCTTGATCGATCGATTCGCGCGTGGTCGCCTCGCGATATTTGGCGAGGTAGGATTCCAGCAGATCGCGCTGCGCCTTCGCCTCGCGTTCGAGCGCGCGAAGTTGGACGTCCTGCCCGTTGGTCGAAGACGCCTGCTTTTTCAGTTGTTCGAGGCTCGCGGTGAGATTCTCGACGCGGCCACTGGCGATCCGCGCATCGCTCTCGAACGAGCGCGACAACTTCATCGCCTCGTCGCGCAATTGCCGGTCGAGATCATTGAGCTGAGCCTTCAGCTCCTTGATCCGCGGATGATTGTCGAGCAGCGTTGAGGATTGCTCGGCGAGCTGGGTGCGGAGCGTCACGCGCTGCTCGGAGAGCCGGCGCATCACGTCGGAGTTCAAAACTTCGGAGGCTTCGATCGGACGCCCACCCTGCAGCATTTCCTTGATCAGCCGCGCTTTGGACTCGGCATCTGATTTCAAGGCGCGCGCATTGCCGAGCTGGGTGTTGAGTTCGCCGAGCTGCTGATTCGACAGCGAGGTGTTGTTGGTGCCGATGAACAGGCTGGATTTGGAGCGGAAATCCTCGGCCTTCGATTCGGCTTCGGCCACCTTCTTGCGCAGCGAATCGATTTCGCCGGACAGCCACTGGCCCGCGGCGCGCGCCTGCGCCTGCCGTGCGTTCTGCTGCAGCACCAGATAGTTGTCGGCGATCGAATTGGCCACGCGGGCAGCCAGATCAGGATCGCGCGATTGGAATTCGATCACCATGACGCGCGACTTGTCGACCGCATAGGCCGACAGCCGCTCGTAATAGGCATCGAGTACCCGCTCTTCGGGCGTCATCGAGAACGGATCGCGGCCGATACCGACCAGCGCGAGCAACGACTTCAGCGGATTGATTCCCTGCAGCACGGGGTCGAACTCAGGACGCTCTGCGAGCTTGTTTTTCTTGATCACATCGAGCGCGAGATCGCGCGACAGCAGCAACTGCACCTGACTGGTGACCGCCTCCGGATCGATCGCGTTGCGCTGCTCGTCGCGCTCGCCGGTCGGCCGCAAGAATGTGTTTTCGCGGCCGTCGATCAGGATGCGCGCTTCCGATTTGTAGCGGGGCGTGATCAGGTTGACGATGGCGAGCGACACGACCAACGCCAGCAGCGTCGGCGCGATGATCAGGTGTTTCTTGCGCGCCATCGCCCGGCCGATCAGCCGCAGATCGATGTCGCCGTTGGTGGGTGGCGCGATCGGAGGCTGCCTCGGCTTGGTTCGCGTGATGATCGGCTGTTCGGTCAGCGCCTTGCTGAACACCGGCTCTCTGGCCGCAGCCTTGATGCGCTCGGATTTCGAAGGAGCGGCCGCGACGGCGCTGCCCGGCGACGCGGCATCGCCGCTTTCCGCCTTGTCCTTCGTCCGGCGCCAGAACGCGAACCGCATTGCACACTCCTACTCGACGCGAAGAGCTCTGATGATGTCCGATTACAAACGATTAAGGTTGCTGGGGCGTTAAAATCACACTCTCGCCCGGCTCGAAACCTGTACCGCGCGAGGTCAAAATCATCGTTTATTAACCATGAAAGCCCTTAATCCGAATCGAGAATTCTGTCCGGACTCCTCCGATGCACCGTGGCCGCACCTTCGTCGTTTGTCTGTTGGGCGCGCTCGCGCTCGGCGGCTGCATGCGACGTCCCGCTCCGGTTGCGGTCGTCCAGCCGATGGCCTATGCGCCGCCCTCTTCCGTGGCCGTGTCCCCGGACTATCTGCTTGGCGCCGGAGACCGGCTGCGCGTGGTCGTCTACGGCCAGGACGCGCTGACGAATACTTACGCAATCGACGCGTCCGGTTCGATTGCCTTGCCGCTGATCGGCCGGGTGCCGGCGAGTGGACGCTCCGCCTCCGGTCTCGCCGGCGAGATCGCCGCGCGGTTGCGCGGCGGCTTCATTCGCGAGCCATCGGTCGCAGTGCAGATCGAGTCCTATCGGCCGTTCTTCATCCTCGGCGAGGTCGCCGCTCCCGGTCAGTACCCCTATGTGCCCAATATGAGTGTCGAAAGCGCCGTCGCCATCGCCGGCGGTTTTACACCGCGGGCGCAACGCGATCGTGTCGTCCTCACTCACCCGGAGGGCGGCGCCGCGGTTCGCGCCACGGTGCCGCTCGGAACCCCTCTCAGACCCGGCGACACCGTCCTCGTCGGGGAGCGCTGGTTCTGACATGACGCCCCGACCAGACCAGCCGTTGCGGATTGTCCACGCGGTGCGTGCTCCGGTGGGCGGCATCATCCGCCATATCCTCGACCTCGCCAACGGCCAGGCCGATCGCGGCCACCAGATTGCGCTGATCACCGACAGTCTCACGGGCGGCGAACGCGCCGAAGCCGCGCTCGCCGAGATCGCGCCGCGCCTGAAACTCGGCCTTTACCGGATGCCGATCCGGCGCGAGCCGTCGCCGAGCGATCTGGTGATGTGGGGCAGGTTCGCGCGCCTGATCGGCGAGTTGAAGCCCGACGTGCTGCACGGTCACGGCGCCAAGGCCGGTGTGTTCATGCGGATCGTGCCCAGGCCGCCGCATGCGATCCGTGTCTACACCCCGCATGGCGGCTCGCTGCATTATCCGAAGACGACTCTGAAGGGGCAGCTCTACAGCCGGATGGAGCGGCTGCTGATGAACCGCACCGAACTGTTCCTGTTCGAGAGCGAGTTCGCGCGCCGCACCTATGAGCGCATGATCGGCACGCCGAACGGCCTCGTGCGATGCGTCTTCAATGGCGTCACCGCCGGCGAATTCGATCCCATCAAGCTCGCTGAAGACGCCACCGACGTCGCCTATGTGGGCGAGTTCCGCAAAATCAAGGGCGCCGACCTCCTGATCGATGCGATCGCAAAGCTGCGCGCCGATGGCCTCCGCCTGACGCTGACGCTCGGCGGCGACGGCGAGGAATCCGAAGCGTTGAACGCGCAGGTGTCGCGACTCGGCCTGACCGAGGCGGTGCGCTTCGTCGGTCACGTCAAGGCGCGCGCCGGCTTCGCCAACGGACGGCTGCTGGTGGTGCCGTCGCGCGGCGATTCGATGCCTTATGTCGTGATCGAAGCCGCCGCCGCCGGCGTGCCGATGGTGGCCGCCAATGTCGGCGGCATCCCGGAGATCTTCGGCCCGCAGCACGCCGATGCGCTGTTCGCGCCGAGCCAGCACGCCGCGATGGCCGACGCGATCACGGCCGCGCTGGACCATCTGCCGGCCGCGCAGGAGCGCGCCCGCGTTCTGCGGGAGCGGATCTTCCTGCATTTTTCCCAGAAGGCGATGGTCGAGGGCGTGCTTTCCGGATATCGCGACGCTTTCACAGATCGTTAAGCTTTAGCGCCTGCGCTAACGGTTTTTTGCAATTTACCGTTTAACCCGGTCGCGGAGAATTCGCGCGCGGCTTTGTCGCGCGCCGGTGTGACAACGGAATCGTGACGTGGAACCGATCAGCGCCCGCTCCATGATCGAAGCCGCCGCAGGTGCCGCGGCAACGATCGAACCCAACCGCCCGATGGTCGAGCGGCGCAAACGGCTGTCGCCGGCCGCGCTCGCTGTGGCCAATGAGAAAGTGCAGCCCGCCTACTCGCCGATCGTGATCGCCGGCCTGGTGCGGCTGACGGATTTCGTGCTGATCGCCGCTGTCGGGATCGCGCTGTACCTCGGCTATGTCGCCCGTCGCGACGGGCTTCAATGGGAATACATCGCTGCGATTCTCGGCATGACGATCACCGCCGTGATCAGCTTCCAGGCCGCCGACCTCTACGAGGTCCAGGTGTTTCGCGGCACGCTGAAGCAGGTGACCCGAATGATCTCGGCGTGGACGTTGGTGTTTCTGCTGTTCATCGGCGCGTCGTTCTTGGCCAAGCTCGGCGGCGAAGTCTCGCGACTGTGGTTGTCGTCGTTCTATCTGCTCGGCCTCGCGGTGCTGATCGCCGAGCGCCTTGTCCTGCGCAACATGGTGCGGCACTGGGCGCGCCAGGGCCGGCTCGATCGACGTACCATCATCGTCGGCTCCGATGCTAACGGCGAGAAGTTGATCAACGCGCTGCGAGCGCAGCAGGACGACGACACCGACATCCGGGTTCTCGGCGTGTTCGACGACCGCAACGATTCCAGGGCGCTCGCGACCTGCGCCGGCGCGCCGAAGCTCGGCAAGATCGATGACATTCTCGAATTCGCTCGGCGCACCCGGGTCGATCTGGTACTGTTCGCGTTGCCAATTTCGGCCGAAACCCGCATCCTCGATATGCTGAAAAAGCTGTGGGTGCTGCCTGTCGATATCCGGCTGTCGGCCCACACCAACAAGCTGCGCTTTCGCCCCCGCGCCTATTCCTATCTCGGCAACGTGCCGACGCTCGACGTCTTCGAGGCACCGATCACCGATTGGGATCAGGTCACCAAGCGATTGTTCGATCACGTCGTCGGCGGGCTGATCCTGCTCGCGGCCGCGCCGGTGATGGCGCTGGTCGCGTTGGCGATCAAGCTCGACAGCCCAGGCCCTGTGCTGTTTCGCCAGAAGAGGTTCGGCTTCAACAACGAGCGCATCGACGTCTTCAAGTTTCGTTCGCTGTATCACCACCAGGCCGATCCGACCGCGTCGAAGGTGGTCACCAAGAACGACCCGCGCGTCACCCGCGTCGGCCGATTCATCCGCCGCACCAGCCTCGACGAACTGCCGCAGTTCTTCAACGTGGTGTTCAAGGGCAATCTGTCGCTGGTCGGCCCGCGCCCCCATGCGGTGCAGGGAAAGCTGCAGAGCCGGCTGTTCGACGAAGCGGTCGACGGTTACTTCGCCCGGCACCGGGTCAAGCCGGGCATCACCGGCTGGGCCCAGATCAACGGCTGGCGCGGCGAGGTCGACAGCGAAGAGAAGATTCAGAAGCGCGTCGAGTTCGATCTGTATTACATCGAGAACTGGTCGGTGCTGTTCGATCTCTTCATCTTGCTGAAGACGCCGTGGGCGCTGCTCAAGGGCGAGAACGCGTATTAGAGCGTTTCCGGTTCTGATTCTATCAGAACCGAGAAAGCTCTACGTTTCCCCATACGATACGCCCATGCCGGCGCGGACATCGGCCTGGATGCCATAGGGCGCGATCGGGTAGCGCAGGCCGTTCTTGGCGAGCTGTTTCATCCCGTCGATCGCCTTGACGAGATGCGCCGGCTGCAGCGCCATCAGCATCTCTTCGTCCGGCACGCCGCCGTAGCGGCGCTCGGCAAAACACGGCAGCGACAGGCTGGGTTCGCCGGTGAGCAGCGCCCTGCCCCAGGAATCCGCGCAAGCCGTCTCGCCGACGACGCCCCATTCGAACTTCTTGTAGCCGGAATATTGCAGGCCGTTGATCAGGATGATCATCTGTCCCGGCGTGGCGTAGACCAGGCAGATGTCGGGGTTCAGCCGGCCGCTTGCGAGCGGCGAAACCGCCATCGCCTGATACTTGCCGAACGGAACCACGCTCAGCGCGTGCTGCCGCTTGCTCGCGTCGTCCTTCGTGGCGTGCCAGACGCCGACATAGGAGCGCCCGGCGAGCCACTGCTCGTCCTGCGGCCCCAGTCCGATCACCGCGCGGCACTGCGCGCCGACCAGATCGTCGCCGGTGATGCCGACGGTCCAGCCCAGCCGCGACGCCATGCTGACGATCTGATCCGTGGTGTGGATCGCGTTCGGCCGGCGGATTTTCGGGATCGCCTCCATCTCGGCGGCGGTCGCGAACATCTTCATCCCGATCACGGTGGTTTTCAGCCGCAGCAGCGTGTTGAGGTCGGCGACGATCGTCGCGAAGTCGAAAGTTTCGTCCTGCATCGTCGCCGCATCGTCAGACATTGATCTGCATCCCCACCTCGACCGCGCGTCCGGTCGGAATTCGGAAATAGAGGCTGGCATCGTCGGCCCATTTCGCCATGTTGGCAAACAGCTGGCTCTGCCAGCGCGGCATCTCGGATGGCACAGCCGGACGGATCACCCGTCGCGACAGAAAGAACGACGTACTCATGATGTCGAAGCTGAAGCCACGGTCCGCGCAGGCGGCCAGCGCCTTCGGCACGTTGGGGCTTTCCATGTAGCCGAACCGCAGTTCGATCCGCGAGAACAGGTCGTTGACGATCTCCACCGAGGATCGTTCGGCCTCCGGCACGCGTGGCACGTCTTCTGTCACGACGCGCAGGATCACGTTCTTTTCGTGCAGCACCTTGTTGTGCTTCAGATTGTGCATCAGCGAGGTCGGCGTCGAGTTCGGGTTGCCGGTCAGAAACACCGCGACCCCGCGCACACGGCTGATCGACGAAGATCCGGAGATCGACTTGATGAAATCGCCGAGATCGACTTCGTCGCGGACGGTCTTCTTGGCGACGATCTTGGTGCCGCGTCGCCAGGTGATCATCACGCCCATCAGGCCGCCGCCGATCACCAGAGGAATCCAGCCGCCCTCGAAGATCTTCAGCATGTTCGCCATCAGGAAAATCAGGTCGACGGTGAGGAACGGCGCGATGATCAGCGCCGAGGTGGCCACCGACCACTTCCAGCATTTCCGCATCACGAAGTAAGCCATGACGCTGGTGATCACCATCGTTCCGGTCACCGCGATGCCGTAGGCCGAGGCCAGCGCGCTCGAGGACTTGAACGCGAACACCAGATACAGCACTGCGATCAGCAGCAGCCAGTTGGCGCGCGGAATGTAGATCTGGCCCTTCTCGGTCTCCGAGGTGCGGCGGATTTCCATCCGCGGCAGCAATCCGAGCTGGATCGCTTGCTGGGTCAGCGAATAGGCGCCCGAGATCACCGCCTGACTGGCGATGATCGTCGCCGCTGTGGCGAGCCCGACCATCGGCAGCAGCGCCCACTCCGGAAACAGGAAGAAAAACGGGTTCTCCAGTCGTTCCGGATGCGACATCAGCATCGCGCCTTGCCCGAGATAACAAAGCGCGAGCGCCGGGAACACCACCGCGAACCATGCAAACTGGATCGGCCTGCGGCTGAAATGTCCCATGTCGGCATACAGCGCTTCCGCGCCGGTCACGGTGAGGAACACCGCGCCGAGCGCCAGCAGCCCGGCGCGGCCGTGATGCAGCAGGAAGTCGACGCCATACAGCGGATTGATCGCGCGCAGCACGGAGAGATCGGTGATCAGGTTCATGATGCCGCCGAGCGCCATCACGGTGAACCACAGCAACATGATCGGCCCGAACCAGGCGGCGACCGCCGCGGTGCCGCGAAACTGAACGACGAACAGGCCGATCAGGATCGCCATCGACAGCGGCAGGATGTACGGGTCGAACGCCGGCGCGACCAGCTTGAGACCTTCCACCGCCGACAGCACCGAGATCGCCGGCGTGATGATGGCGTCGCCGTAGAACAGCGCGGCGCCGGCCATGCCGAGCAGCGAGATCGCCGCGAAGCGCCGGTGCATCACATGCTGCAGCAGCGCCATCAGCGTCAGTGTGCCGCCCTCGCCGTGGTTGTCGGCGCGCATGATCAGCAGCACGTACTTCAACGTGACGATGATGACGAGCGTCCACAGCATCAGCGACATCACGCCGAGCACCATGGCTTCCGTCAGCGCGTTGCCGGCGGTCGCGGCGTTCAGACTTTCCTTGAGCGCATAGAGCGGGCTGGTGCCGATGTCGCCATAGACCACGCCGATCGAGCCGAGCGACAGCGTCAGGAAAGGAGTCGGGCGTTGGGCCGGCAATGCGACCTGCGGCGTGGAGAGAGCGTCGCTCATCGAAGGAACCTCTGAAACGTCAGTGCCGTATTCTGCGGCAGCTATAGTCAAGTCGATCGACCTGAGTATCGCACGTCTCACGACGCATTGCTGACAAGGGGGGCACCGAGGTGAAATGAACGGGGACCATCCTGTCGGGTTTTGTACTTCTCATACGGATTTCGAGCGAACGTCGTAGCCCGACCGCATTACCCGAGCTTCCAGCCGACTTCGGTCGCGAAACTCTGGTAGAAATCGACTTCATAGGCGCGCTCCGGCGCGGTGCGCACGCGCTGGTCGAGCAGATGCGCGTCGTCGCCGACCAGGATACGCCAGCGCTCCTCACGCACGCCGTCGAGGATGCTGCGCGCCGCAGCCGCTGCGCTTGTCGGCGCGTCCTCGAGGAAGCTGCGCGCCCGCTCGTTCACCATCGCGCGAATGTCGTCGTCGGAGGTCTGCGACAGGTCCATTCCGGCCGCCGACAGCCGGCGCCGGGCGGCGGCGATCTCGTCGGCGCTGAGGTCATCGGCGGCAGCGTTGTTCTGGATCTTGCGCGAGTTGGCGACGATTGACGTGCCGATATGGCCCGGCATCACCACCGAACATTTGACGTGCGGCGCGTTGAGCCGCAGATCGCCGATCAGCGCTTCGGAAAACCCCTTCACGGCGAATTTCGCCGCGCTATAGGCGGTGTGCGGCGTGGTCGGTCCGATCGAGGCCCAGAAGCCGTTGACGCTCGAGGTGTTGACGATGTGGCCCTCGTCCGCCGCGATCAGCATCGGCAGAAAGATCCGCGTGCCGAGATACACGCCGCCCCAGCAGATCGCGAAGGTGCGCTCCCATTGCTCGCGGCTGTTGGCGATCATGCTGCCGCCGCCGCCGATCCCGGCATTGTTGAACAGAAGATGGATGCAGTCGGTCTGGTGCTGCGCCGCGACCTCATCGCGGAAACGCGTCATCTGCGCTTCGATCGCGACGTCGACGAGGTGGGTGGTGACACGCAGCCCCTGCGGCAGGCCGTCGGCCTCGCACAGCCGTCTCGTCTCCGCCATCGCCTCGGCCGAGACATCGCAGATCGCAACGTGGCAGCCCGCTGCGGCGAGATGGCGGGCGAGTTCGCGGCCCATGCCGGTGCCGCCGCCGGTGATCACAGCAATCCTGCCGGCAACATCCTTCATGGCCGCGCGTTTCCTTCCCCTGATGTCGTCGCGCCGCGATTCGAGCCGCGGCTGCAGGGTCGCAGCTTAAAGGTCGGAGCGCGCGAGTCCATCGCAAGCTCCGTGGGGCGGATCGGGGTGCGCGCCGGCCTGCCGTTCGTCGTCAGGCGCGTTCCTGACATCGCCGCTGCTTCCGCGCTGTACGGAATCGTCCTAGTCTTCACCTCTGTTCGTAGCGAGGAGATTGACGATGCTGGCAGCCACCTTTCAGACCGCGGCCTTCCTGTTTCTGCTGCTGGTCGCGGTTCTGACCGTCGCGGTGTTCATCGCCTTCACCGCCCCGCCTCTGACCGGTTCGTCGCGGCCCGGCTTTACGACGGTGCTGCTGTATCTCGCCGCCGAACTCGCGGCGCTGATCGTGGCGATCTGGCTGGTGGTGCAGGTCAGCGAACTCGAATTGCTGCCGGTGCTGATTGCGCTGGGGATCGCGGCGGTGGTGTTCGCGCCGCAACTCGTCGCCCGGATCCCGCTGCCGGCGGCGGTGACCGGCTTCCTCGGCAAGAAGTAGCCAACGCCACCGCTCGTCCGCCCCTTTTCATCGCGGCGGCGGGCGTCCTCCCCGGCTTGGTTCTGACAACCGCCCTCCTCGCGAGGGCGGTTCGTTGTCGGCTGGAATTTCCGCGCGCAGAAGGCCGTCGCGATTCAGCGTCGCATCCGCGCGATGGCGCCGGCGACGATCTGCATCGTCACGCCGCCGAGCCAGCCGATGATGATCAGCCCGGTCCAGAACACGTGCGAGGACAGGTGCAGCACGACCAGGCTGACAGACGCGAACGCCGCGAGCGTCGCGAAGAAGGTGCCTACCGCGCTGAGGAATTCGGCTGCGTCGACCTTGCCCCGCTCCGCGTGCTCGGCCTCGCTCTCGCCGGCCTGGAACGGCAGCGGCGGAATATCGATACCGAGGTAGAACCCGATCGCGCCGACCGCGATCATCGCCAGCAGAAACGCGACCGTGGTCAGCGCCCCGACACTGGTGCCGACATGCGCACCGACGAACGTCCCGCACGCCGCCCCTGCGAGCGCCAGCCCGGTGCGTTCGAGAAAATGAGCGGCCTTTCGCACACGGAGTCGCATCGCTTGTTCTCCTGAAGGCGGCGAAGGCGGTGACGCTATGACATTTTGATGAATCGCGGAAGCTGCGCGAACGTCGACGATGACCCGCAACAGGGGAAACAATGCAGCGATCACGGTGATTGGGTTTAAAGTTGCGCGATCGCCGCCGGTGGCGAAATGGTCGGAGCGAAAGGATTTGAACCTTCGACCCCTAGTCTCCCAGACTAGTGCGCTAACCGGGCTGCGCCACGCTCCGATGCCGTTTCGGCCCTGATGCTGTAGCTTCGATCGACGTTGCGCGCAAGGCGCGCGGCGTCAAATCGCTGATTTCCGGCGGGTGAATCCGGGGGCCTCAGCTGTCCTTGATCGCAGCGTCGAGCGCCTCGCGGCAGGCGATCAGGTCGTGCAATACGGCCCGCAGCGGCGCCAGATCGACCGGCGGGCGCGCGGGTGCGTCATTGACAGGCGGCAATTCAAGCGGCGGGAGATTGAGCCGCGGCGCTGGCGCCGCCATCGCCGGCAGATCATCCTCGTCCTCCGGCTCGAACGCCGGGGCACGTCGCGCGGCCGGCGCTTCGCCGCCGCGGTTCGGCGCGGGCGCGGCGCGCAGGTCCGGCTCCTCCATCATCGCATGGAGGTCAGCCCCCGCATGGTCGCCCTCGTAATCGTCATCGTCGAGATCGACGCCGCCTCCCGCCGACGGTTCGTAATCCTCCTCGGCGACGGTGCGGCCGATCGCTTCTTCGACTGCGCCAAAGGTGGCGCTGGTTTCGTTGTCGGCCAGCCGCTGCACCGACTTGATGCCATGTTCCTTGAGGATGCGCTGCACGCCGCGAATGGTGTAGCCCTCGCCGTACAACAACCGGCGGATGCCCTTGAGCAGGTCCACGTCGTCCGGCCGGTAGTAGCGCCGGCCGCCCGAGCGTTTCATCGGCTTGATTTGAACGAACCGAGTCTCCCAGAACCGCAGCACATGCTGCGGAATGTCCAGTTCGTCCGCGACTTCGCTGATGGTTCGGAATGCATCCGGCGCTTTGTCCAAATGCAATCTCCTCGTCAGGTCCTGGATGCCGACTCGGATTTGTCATCATCCACGGCGCTGGCGGACGACGACATCGAGGGCGCGGAACCGTTGGCGTTGATGCGTTGCTTGAGGATCGCGGACGGCTTGAACACCATCACACGGCGCGGCGAGATCGGCACTTCAGTCCCGGTTTTGGGATTACGGCCGATACGCTGTCCCTTCTGCCGAACCAGAAACGAACCAAACGACGACAGCTTCACCGTTTCGCCCTTCTCGAGGCAATCAGTGATCTCTTTCAGTACCAGTTCGACAAATGCCGACGACTCCGTGCGCGACAGACCTACCTTTTGGTAGACCGCCTCACAAAGATCGACACGTGTGACTGTTCGTCCGGTCCCGGTCATCGCCTGCCCACCTCACGGCGAAAGAAAAATCTATACTGAAACTATGAGTTTAACCACCGGCGGTCAACCTCCGCCGACATTCAGAATAGCATGGAACGCAATGGAAATGCTGTTAAAAACTTACACGCTCAACTACCAGCGCAGCAGCGCGGCGCCCCAGGTGAAGCCGCCGCCCATGGCTTCCAGCAGCACCAGATGCCCCTTTTGAATGCGGCCGTCGGCGACCGCCGCCGCCAGCGCCAGCGGAATCGACGCTGCCGAAGTGTTGCCGTGGCGGTCGACGGTCATCACCACCTTCTGCGGTGCAATATGAAGTTTTTGCGCCGAAGCATCGATGATCCGCTTATTGGCCTGATGCGGCACGAACCAGTCGACGTTGTCGGCGCTTGTGCCGCTGGCGTTGAAGGCGTCGATGATCACGCCGGTGATCATCCCGACTGCATGCTTGAAGACTTCGCGGCCTTCCATCCGCAGATGCCCGACGGTCTGCGTCGTGCTCGGTCCGCCGTCGACATACAACTTGTGCTTGTGGCGGCCATCGGAGCGCAGATGCGTGGTCAGCACGCCGCGATCGGCGGAGGTGCCCCATCCTTCCTGCGCTTCCAGCACGATCGCGCCGGCGCCGTCGCCGAACAGCACGCAGGTGCCGCGATCGTTCCAGTCGATGATGCGCGAAAACGTTTCGGCGCCGATCACCAGCGCGCGTTTTGCAGATCCGGCGCGCAAAAAGTTGTCGGCGGTCGCCACGGCGAAAACGAAGCCCGAGCAAACCGCCTGGAGGTCGAACGCGACGCCGTGGTGGATGCCGAGCGCAGCCTGCACCGCGACTGCCGTGGCGGGAAAGGTATTGTCCGGCGTCGAGGTCGCCAGCACGATCAGATCGATCGACTGCGCGTCGATGCCGGCATTCTCCAGCGCCGCCTGCGCGGCCTTGATGGCGAGATGCGAGGTGTACTCGCCCTCGGCGGCGATGTGGCGCTCCCGAATGCCGGTGCGCTGCACGATCCATTCGTCCGAGGTGTCGACCTTTGCGGCCAGTTCGGCGTTGGTGAGGACCTTCTCCGGCAGATAGGAACCACAGCCCAGGACAACCGAACGAACCATCGTCACGAGACAGCCTCCTGCGCGGACGGCGTCGAGACCAGCGCGCCAGTTTCACGATTGAGCGTTTGATTGATCTTGGTCAGGAGATCGTAGCGGACCATGTCATAGCTAACATCCACCGCATAGGCAAAGCCGTCGGCATTGGTTCCGCCGTGGCTTTTGACCACGATTCCGTTAAGTCCGAGGAAGACGCCGCCATTGGATTTATTCGGGTCGATCTTGTCCCGCAGCGCCCGGAAAGCGCCGCGCGCGAACAGATAGCCGATCTTGGCGCTCCACGTCCGCGACATCGCATCGCGCAGCAATTGAATGATCTGTCGGGCGGTTCCCTCCGCCGCCTTGAGCGCGATATTGCCGCTGAACCCTTCGCTGACGATCACGTCGGCGGCGCCCGAGCCGATGCCGTCGCCTTCGACGAAGCCGATGAACTCGAATGGCGGCGACTGCATCGCGCGCAGCAGCTCGGCGGCCTCCCGGATCTCCTCGCCGCCCTTGATCTCCTCGACGCCGATATTGAGCAGGCCGACGGTCGGTCGCTCGAGGTCGAACAGCACGCTGGCCATCGCCGCGCCCATCACCGCCAGCGCCTTGAGATGCGCCGCGTCGCCGCCGATCGTGGCGCCGAGATCGAGCACCACCGAATCGCCGCGCACGGTCGGCCAGGTCGCCGCGATCGCCGGGCGGTCGATTCCGGGCAGCGTCCGCAGGCAGAATCGCGCCATCGCCATCAGCGCGCCGGTGTTGCCGGCGGAGACCGCGACGTCGGCCTCGCCTTTCTTCACCGCCTCGATCGCCAGCCACATCGACGACACCTTGCGGCCGCGACGCAGCGCCTGGCTCGGCTTGTCGTGCATGCTGACGGCGACGTCGGTATGGACGACGCGCGACACTTTCTTCAGCGCCGGATGCGCCGCCAGTTCCTTGTCGATCAGCGCGCTGTCGCCGAACAGCAGGAATTCAGCGTCGGGGTGACGGCCGAGCGCGATGGCGGCTCCTGGAATGACGACTGATGGACCGAAATCACCACCCATTGCGTCAAGCGCGATTCGAACCTTCTGGGGCATGCGTTTCGGAAACCCGTTCGCTTGCGGCCTGATGCGCTTGGCCGCGACTTGATCATACCCCGGAGGGGCGCTCGAGCGTGCAGCGCTGCACGCCGATTGAGCCGGACAATAGCCGTTCTCCGCCCCGATACAACATCTTGAGCGGGCAGATTTAAGTCGCATTCGCCTGTGGAAAATGCGGCCTCACTTGCGAATTCGACGCGTTCGACGCGGTTATCCGTCCGCGCCGGCGTCAATCGCCCTTCGGCTTGCGCGAGCGCGGCGGCTTTGCGGGTGTCTTCAGGGCCTGCAGCGCCGCAAACGGGTGCTCACCCGGGTCATCCGGCTCGACGATCGGCTCGAACACCGCCGCGGGTTTGCGCGGATAAGGATCGATGCCGAGAAACAGAGCATCGGCGGCGACCCGTCCGAGGTCGATCATGCCCCGCTCGATCGCCTCCGGCGGATCGCCGGGATCGGGCTCGCCGTCGTCATCGACCGTTTCGGACAATTCGCGAATCTGCTCCGGCGGCACGAAGGTCAGGTCGACCGTCTCGTCGATCGTGCTCTCGATCGGATCGAGCGTCACCACGCAGGTCTGACCGACCTTCGCCTGCACCCGACCGGTGACCCGGACCCGGCCGCCGCTCTCCGGCGTCAAATCGAACGCAGCCCTGGCCGATACGATCTCGCGCAGATCGCCCAGCACGGCCATCGCCGCACGTTCGGCCTCGCCCGCCTCGATCTCGCGATGCAACCCGATCTCCGGAATCTGCATCACCACGATCGGCACGCGCCAGGGATTATCGCCGCTCATCATCTTTCCTTCCGCGCTCAGGCCGCAAGCGGCTTGGGAAACCGCAATTCGCCGCTGCGCAGCTTGGACGGCTCGATACCGTCGAGTGTCTTGATGACCTGCCCGACATAGGCCGCGAGCCGACGCGCGTTTTCAATGTCGGCGCCGTAGAGAACGTTCCGGTCGAGCGCCATCGCCAGCGCCTCGTCGCCCTCGGTCAGCGCCAGATCGTATGCCGCCGAGCGGCCGTAGAACGCCTCGCCGAACGCCTGCATCCGCTTCGGCACCGTCAGGTCGCCGACGCCGATTTCGCGCAGATTCGCATCGAGATCGCTGCAGAAATAATCGAACAGCGCCTGGGCGAAGGTCGAGGCGTCCTTAATGGCGCGAATCCGACGCAACACCAGCCACAGATGCACGACGAGCATCTCGAATCGGCCATTAACCGTATCGGCGACGCCATAGTGCTGATAAAACGCCGGTTCTCGCGCCTGCGTCACGATCATGCCATAGATCGCTTCAATGGTGCCGCGCGGCGGCGTCCGGGGCATACGGAAGTGATTGAACGGCCAAATCATTACGGGTTCCTGACGCAGTCGCTTCGGGATTGCAATCCGAATGTCTGCCCGGTACGTCAACGCCCTGCGCGTTGCAAGGGGATGGAGCCAGCTTCCGAATGAGACATTCGATCGAACGACGCCGTCCCGACGGCCTCCGCGCGATAGCCCGTCGTCGGCTCGGCCCGGCGCTGGCGCTGGCGCTGCTGGGCGCCGGACTGTCGGCCTGCACCTCCGAGCAATTCCAGAAGGGCTATATCATGCCCAATGGCGCGCTCGAACAGATTCCGATCGGCGCGAGCCAGGATCAGGTGCTGATCGTGATGGGCACGCCGTCGACGGTGGCGACGCTGAACGGCGAGGTGTTCTACTACATTTCGCAACGCGCCGAGCGCATGGTCGCGTTCATGCCCCAGAAGGTCGTCGATCAGCGGGTCATCGCGATCTATTTCGATCAGAACCGCCAGGTCCGCCGCATCGCCAATTATGGCATGCAGGACGGCAAGATCTTCGACTTCATCAGCCGCACCACGCCGACCTCCGGTCAGGAGATGAGCTATCTGGCGCCGCTGTTCAAGCTGATCAGCTTCCGTTAGAGCGTTTTCGAGCGGCCGATCGGCTCGCAGCCAGCATCGCACCGGTTCTCTCTCGATCAGAACCGGTGTTGGTGGGCGCCGCCGCGGCGGTTAGCTCGCGAGGTGCCCACCCGGCTCCCGATCACGACGATTGGCTCGGCGATGTCGGCAACGCGTCCGCGCTCGAGGCCTGCGCGTCCTGTTGCCGCGTGAAAAACCGCATCACCACGACGAAGAACACCGGGACCCAGAACACCGCGAGCACGGTCGCGGTGATCATGCCGCCGAGCACGCCGGTGCCGAGCGCCTGCTGACTCGCGCCGCTGGCTCCGCTGGCGATCACCAGTGGCACCACGCCGAGAATGAAGGCGAGCGAGGTCATGATGATCGGCCGGAAACGTAGTTCGGCTGCGGTGATGGTCGCTTCCACCAGCGGGGTTCCGTTGGCGCGCAGCTCCTTGGCGAATTCGATGATCAGGATCGCGTTCTTTGCGGACAGGCCGATGATGGTGACGATTCCGACCGTGAAATAGACGTCGTTGGGCAAGCCGCGCAGCATCGCCGCGGCGACCGATCCGACCACGCCGAGCGGCACCGCAAGCATCACCGCGAAGGGGATCGACCAGCTTTCGTACAACGCCGCCAGGCACAGGAACACGAACAGGATCGACAGTCCGAGCAGGAAGGCCGCCTGCGAGCCGGCGAGCTTCTCCTGCAACGACTGCCCGGTCCAGGTGTAGCCGAAGCCGCCGGGTAACGCCCGCATCAGCCGCTCCATCTCGGCGATGGCGTCGCCCGAACTGTAGCCGGGCGCCGGATTGCCGGTGAGACGCACCGACGGATAGCCGTCGAAGCCGACAACCTGAGTGGGCCCGACCACCCAGGCGACGCGGGCGAATGACGAGAACGGCACCATCTCGCCGGTACTGTTCTTTACGCTGTAGCTCAACAGATCCTCAGGCTTGACGCGCTTGTCGTCGTTGGCCTGCACGATCACACGCTGCATCCGGCCGAGATTGAGGAAGTCGTTGATGTAGCTCGATCCGAGATTGGTCGAGAGCGTCGAGTTGATGGCGGCGAACGTGACGCCGAGCGCCGCGGCTTTTCGCCGGTCGATATCGAGACGGACCTGTGGAGCGGGCGGCAACCCTTCCACCGCGACATTGGTCAGCACCGGCGAGCGGGCTGCCGCGGCGAGCAATGCGTCCTTGGCGCCCATCAGCGCTTCGTAGCCGCGCTGCGAACGGTCCTGAAGGCGGAAGCTGAAGCCGCTGGTGGTGCCGAGATTGTCGATCGGCGGCGGCGCCAGCATCGACACATCGGCGTCCCGGATCTTGGCGAATTCCGGATTGACGCGGGCGATCAGCGCGTCGGCAGTTTCGTTTCGCCCGCGCTCCGACCAGTCCTTCAACGTGACGAAGGCTTGCGCCGTGTTCGCGCCCTGGCCGAAAAAGCTGAAGCCGGTGATGAAGGTGATCTTGTCGATGCCGGGCGTGGCCGCGAGGGTCTTTTCGACGCTTTGCACCACATCGGCCGTGCGGTTCGCGCTGGCGTCGGGCGGAGCGAGCACGTCGACCATCACGAATCCCTGATCGTCGATCGGCACGAAGCCGCCGGGCAGACGCCACAGCGCAAAGCCGACTCCGACGAGCAGCGCCAGATAGACCAGCATGAAGCGCCCACCCCGTGCCACCATCCAGCGGGTCGCACGGCCGTAGCTGCGGGTCGCCCGATCGAGCCGGCCATTGAACCAACCGAAGAACCCGCGCGTGGCGTGGCCATGGCCCTTTTCAACCGGCTTCAGCAGGGTCGCGCACAGCGCCGGCGTGAGCGACAAAGCCAGGAACGCCGAGAAGCCGATCGACACCACCATGGACGCCGAGAACTGCTTGTACATGATGCCGACAGAGCCCGGGAAAAACGCCATCGGAACGAACACCGCCATCAGCACCAGCGTGATGCCGATCACTGCGCCGGTGATCTGCTCCATCGCCTTCTCGGTCGCGGCGCGTGGCGACAGTCCTTCTTCGGACATGATGCGTTCGACATTCTCGACCACCACGATAGCGTCGTCGACCAGAATGCCGATCGCCAACACCATTCCGAACATGGTGAGCACGTTGATCGAGAAACCCAGTGCGAACAGCACCGCGCAGGTTCCGAGCAGCGCGATCGGCACCACGATGGTGGGTATCATGGTGTAGCGGATGTTCTGCAGAAACAGGAACATCACCAGGAACACCAGCACCACCGCCTCGCCGAGAGTCAGCAGCACTTTCTTGACCGATGCGGCGATCACCGGGGTGACGTCGTAGGACACTTCGTACTTCACGCCGGGCGGAAAAAACGCAGCCAATTCCGTCATCCGGGCCTTCACGGCTGCCGAAGTCGCGAGGGCGTTGCCGGAGGGAGCGAGCTGAACGGCGACAGCGGCGGCCGGGCGGCCGTCGAGACGGGTCGAGAACGAATAGGACAGGCCGCCGACCTCGAGCCGCGCGACGTCGGCGAGGCGCACGGTCGAGCCGTTCGGATTGGCGCGCAGCACGATGTCGCCGAACTCGTCGAGGGAATCCAGCTGGCCTTTCACCAGCACCATGTTCTGCAGGCGCTGCCGGGTCGGCGTTGGTTGCACCCCGAGCTGGCCGGAGGCGACCGGGGCATTCTGCGCCTCGATCGCGGCGTCGACGTCCTGGGCGGTCAGGCCGAGGCCGAGCAGCTTGTCGGGATCGAGCCAGATGCGCATCGCCCGCTCGGTCGAGAACAGCCGGACGCGGCCGACGCCGGCCAAACGCCGAAGCTCCGGCAGCACATAGCGGGTGGCGACGTCGCCGAGGCCGATCTCGTCGAGACTGTTGTCGCTCGAGGTCAGCGTCACGAATTGCAGGATGGCGCTGCTCGCCTCTGTGATGGCGATGCCCTCCTGGCGCACCGGCTCCGGCAGCCGAGGCTCGATCCGCTTGATGCGATTCTGGACGTCGACCGACGCCTTTGAGATGTCCGTTCCGGGCTGGAACGAGGCGATGATCTCGACCTCGCCGGTGGTGTCACTGGTCGACTCGTAGCTGAGGATGCCGGCGGCGCCGTTCAGCTCCTCTTCGATCAGCCGGGTGACGCCGTAGTACAAGTTCTGGGTCGAGGCGCCGGGGTAGACCGTCGCGATCGAAATCGATGGCGGAGCGATGATCGGATACTGCGCGACCGGGAGGAACGGCAGCGCCAGCACCCCGGCGAGGCAGATGAAGATCGCAACGACCCAGGCGAAGATCGGACGGGCAATGAAAAAGCGCGACATCGGGATAGTCTCCGGGGATGGGGGCTGCGGTCAGTTCGGCTTGCTCCGCGCATCCGCGCCGGCGCTCTCCCACGGCACCGGCTTGACCGCGGCGCCCGGCGAAAATTTCTGAAAGCCGTCGACGACGATCCGCCAGCCCGGCTTCAGCCCCTCCTCGATCAGGATTCCGTTTGCGAGCGTCCGGCCCGCCCGCACCGGCTGCAGCATCGCTCGCCCGACATCGTTGACGACGAAAATTGCGGCGGAGCCAGCCGTTGTCCGCTGAACCGCCTGGGCCGGGACCACGATGCCGTCGATGTCGATCCCCTCCTCGATCTGCACCCGCACATACATGCCCGGCAGCAGATCGGCCTGGGGATTGGGGAATTCGCCGCGCAGCGTCACCCTGGCCGTGCCGGGATCGACGCTGACGTCCGAGAACAGCAGCCGGCCGACGTGATCGTAGGGCGTGCCGTCGTCGAGCACCAAGCGGACCCGCGCCGCTTCCGAAGACACTTTTTTCAGACGGCCTTCGGCGAGATCGTGCTTGAGTTGGCTGAGCTCGCCGACCGATTGCGTGAAGTCGGCATAGATCGGATCGAGCTGTTGAATGGTCGCCAGCTGCGAGGTCTCGTTGGGGTTGACCAGCGCGCCTTCGGTGACCAGCGCCCGTCCGATGCGGCCTCTGATCGGCGCCCTCACCGTCGCCAGATTGAGGTTGAGCTGCGCCTGGTCGACCGCGGCCTTCTGGGCCGACACCTCGGCCTCGGCCTGGCGCTCGGAGGCGACCGCGAGTTCGTACTGCGCCTGGGTCGTGGCCTGCCCGGTCAGAAGGTTCTTCAGACGGTCTTCCTGGCGGGACGCCTGATACAGCACCGCTTCCGCCTTCGCGAGCGCCGCGCGGGCCTTGTCGAGTTCAACCTGGAATGGCGCGGGATCGATCCGGTACAGCACTGTCCCGGCCTCGACCAGGCTGCCCTGCTGAAAGGCGCGTTCGGTCACGATGCCGGTGATGCGGGGCCTGACCTCTGCGATTCGCATCGGCGTGATGCGCCCGGGCAGCTCCTTGGTGAGTGTCACCGGTCTCGCCTCGACCGTGACGACGCCGACCTCGGGGAGAGCCGCTGCAGTCGCGGTGGGCGCAGCGCCCTGGTCGGTGCAGGACGTCAGCGACATCACGGCGATCGCGCAAGCGATTAAACCGGTCGAACGACGCGAATGATCTTTCAACATGTCACCTGAATAGGTTTGCCGTGATCGATATGTTTGGTCGAGCAGCGTCGGCCTCAATCGCGACGAGGCACGCAACCTCTCAGTGGACCACCGAGGGCTATCGCACCGCCGAATGTCGCCGCACAACAACCTGAATCGCCGGCGCCGCCAAGATGTCGACTTGCCACAGCCGTTAGCAACGAAAATGTGTCCAACACAAGAACGCCGCCGGACCATGACGTCGCACCCGAACCCAGCGGGCTCGCGCTATCGACCGCTCCTCGTACCGGCCCGGCTCCGGTATCGCAGCCGCCGCAACTACTTGTGCGGATCGATTTTCTCCAGAGCCGCCCGCAAATTGCGGCGTCGCCTGTGGGGACAGATCGCCGCGTTTGCGCCGCTCACGCCAGCCCCTTTTGCCGTGCCCAATCTGCGATCAGTGCGTTAACCTCGTCGGGCGCATCCTGCTGTACCCAATGCGACACGCGCGGCAATTTGTGCAGGGTGAAGTCCTCGACATAGGCCTCGTTGCCGTCCGTCAGTGCGATGTCGAGCGCGAGGTCATCCTTGCCCCAGATCATCAGCGTCGGCACCGTGATCGTCGGATTGCTGCCCGCGCCGCCGCCGAGACCGGAGATGTTGGCGCGGTAATAGTTCAGCATCGCGGTCGCCGCGCCGGGCTGAATGGCGTTGCGGCGATAGATCTCGAGCTGCTCGGCCGGGATCTTGCGGCTTTGGCTCCTGAACATCTTCACCAGCGCCGCGCCGTCGTCCCGCGTCATCAGCCATTCCGGCAGCCATGGCAGCTGAAAGAAGGCGACGTACCAGGACCGCAGTCTCTGCCGCCAGCTGTGGCGAAGCTCGCGGGCGAACACGTCGGGGTGCGGCGCGTTGAGAATGATCAGCCCGTCGAGGTGGATCTTGCCGCGCAGAGCGGTCTGCCACGCGATCACTCCGCCCCAATCGTGGCCGATCAGCACCCTGTGTTTGCCGCCGAGCGCCGCGAACATCGCGGCAACGTCGTCGGTGAGGCGCTCGATCGTGTAGGCGGCCCTGCCGTGCGGCCGGCTCGAGCCGCCATAGCCCCGCAGATCAGGCGCGACGGCGTGCCAGCCGAGTTCGGCCAAAAAAGGCAATTGCAGGTGCCACGACGCGCGGCATTCCGGAAAACCATGCAGCAGCAGCGCGACCGTGCTGCCCTGTCCCGCCTCGTCGATGGCGAAATACAGGCCATTGGCCTCCAGTCGCCTGGTTTCGATCGGCACCACCGCGCGCCTCCCTGCGAGTGTGCGCATCTTATCAGTCCAGCCCAAAACAAAAACCCCGCGGCTCGCGCCGCGGGGTTTTGTTTTGGAGCGTTTGCTTGACGCTTAGTGCGCCAGGACCGCCAGCAGCAGCAAAGCCACGATGTTGGTGATCTTGATCATCGGGTTCACCGCGGGGCCCGCGGTGTCCTTGTAGGGGTCGCCGACGGTGTCGCCGGTCACCGCGGCCTTGTGGGCGTCAGAGCCTTTGCCGCCGAAATGGCCGTCCTCGATGTACTTCTTGGCGTTGTCCCAGGCGCCGCCACCCGAGGTCATCGAGATCGCGACGAACAGGCCGGTGACGATGACGCCGAGCAGCATCGCGCCGACTGCGGAGAACGCCGCCGACTTGCCGGCCGGCCCACCACCCGCGATCGCGTAGATCGCGAAGTAGACGAAGATCGGCGACAGCACCGGCAGCAGCGACGGAATGATCATTTCCTTGATCGCCGCCTTGGTCAGCAGGTCGACCGCCTTGCCGTAGTCCGGCTTGTCGGTGCCCTTCATGATGCCCGGCTTCTCGCGGAACTGGCGACGCACTTCCTCGACGATCGCGCTGGCGGCGCGGCCGACTGCGGTCATGCCCATCGCGCCGAACAGATACGGCAGCAGGCCGCCGAACAGCAGACCGACCACGACGTAGGGGTTGGTCAGCGAGAAGTCGGGCGCGACGCCGACGAAGTATGGGTTCTTGGCGGCAATGAAGAACTTGAGGTCTTCATTGTAGGCCGAGAACAGCACCAGCGCGCCGAGACCGGCGGAGCCGATCGCGTAACCCTTGGTGACCGCCTTGGTGGTGTTGCCGACGGCGTCGAGCGCGTCGGTGGCCTTGCGCACTTCCTTCGGCAGGCCGGCCATTTCGGCAATGCCGCCGGCATTGTCGGTGACCGGACCGAAGGCGTCGAGCGCGACGACCATGCCGGCCAGCGCCAGCATCGTGGTGGTGGCGATCGCGATGCCGAACAGGCCCGCGAGGCTGTAGGTGATCAGGATGCCGGCGATGATCACGATCGCGGGAAGCGCGGTCGATTCCATCGAGATGGCGAGGCCCTGGATCACGTTGGTACCGTGGCCGGTGACCGAGGCCTGGGCGATCGACTTCACGGGACGGAAGTCGGTGCCGGTGTAGTACTCGGTGATCCAGATGATCAGGCCGGTGACGGCGAGACCGACGATGCCGCACTGGAACAGCGCCATGCCGGTGTAGCTGACGCCCGGCAGCGCGCCGAAGCCGACCAGCCAGTAGATCGCGCCGGCGACGCCGAACAGCGACAGCACGCCGGTGGCGATCAGGCCCTTGTAGAGCGCGCCCATGATCGACTGCGAGGCGCCGAGCTTGACGAAGAAGGTGCCGATGATCGAGGTGATGATGCAGATACCGCCGATCGCGAGCGGCAGCGTCATCACATTCTGCAGCGCCATCTTGTCGGCGGTGCCGAAGAAGATCGCGGCGAGCACCATGGTGGCGACCGCGGTCACCGCATAGGTCTCGAACAGGTCGGCGGCCATGCCGGCGCAGTCGCCGACGTTGTCGCCGACGTTGTCGGCGATCGTGGCCGGGTTGCGCGGATCGTCTTCCGGAATGCCGGCTTCGACCTTGCCGACGAGATCGCCGCCGACGTCCGCACCCTTGGTGAAGATGCCGCCGCCGAGACGGGCGAAGATCGAGATCAGCGAGGCGCCGAAGCCGAGCGCGACCAGCGCGTCGATCACGGTGCGGCTGTTCGCAGCCAGACCCAGAAAGTGGATCAGGTAGATGAAGTACAGCGTCACGCCGAGCAGCGCGAGACCGGCCACCAGCAGGCCGGTGATCGCACCCGCCTTGAACGCGAGTTCCAGGCCGCCGGCGAGCGAGGTGGTCGCGGCCTGCGCGGTGCGGACGTTGGCGCGGACCGAGACGTTCATGCCGATGAAGCCGGCAGCGCCCGACAGGATCGCGCCGACCGCGAAGCCGACCGCGACGAGGAAGCCGAGGAAGTACGCGAGCAGCGCGAAGATCACCACGCCGACGACGGCGATGGTCATGTACTGGCGCTTCAGATAGGCCTGCGCGCCTTCACGCACCGCGGCGGCAATTTCCTGCATCCGCGCATTGCCCTGGTCGGCAGCGAGCACCGACGTGGTCGCCCAGGCGGAGTATACGATCGCAAGCGCTCCGCAGAGCACGATCACCCATAATGCTGTCATTACTGATGCCTCAGTCCCGAGTTTCACCCCCGTGCCTCCGGCGGTGATGCCGCAAGCGCGCAAAAAGATGGCTTGCTCTCTCGCGGAGCAGCCCCAAATCGCGGCGGACCATGCCAAAATCGTGGTTGCTCCGCAATCGCTGCGAAGGGACTAAGCGGGGCTTTTCCCGCGATCCAGGCGAATTTCAGCCGTATCCCTTGCGCCGGAATACCTGCGACTAAGCGCTAGAAGTGACTGAATGACAGGGCGGTGAGCGAGACTTCCCGACGGTCGGCGTCGAACCAGCGGGGCGCTGCGGTTCCAGCCTCGGCCGTACCGATCACCGTCGCCGGCACACCGGCACGTTGCGCTGCAGCAAGGAACTGATCGAGTTGCGCGGGATCGACGCCACATAGCACCTCATAGTCATCGCCGCCGCCCAGGATGCGCGCCAGCTTCGCTGGATCGCGCGCGAGCATCGCCCGCCCCGCGGCCGACACGGGCACCGCGCTCGTATCGATCGTGGCGGTGACGCCGGAGGCTGCGCACATCTTGGTGAGGTCGCCCGCCAGCCCGTCGGAGACGTCCATCGCCGCGCCGGCATGGTCGCGCACCGCCTGCGCCAGTTGCAGCCGCGGCTGCGGCACGCGGTAGCGTCCGACCAGGAAGGCGCGGTGATCTTCGGAGATGTTGGCGGCAGCGCCTTGCAGCAGGTCGAGGCCGAGCGCGGCGTCGCCGATCGTGCCGCTGACGACGATACGGTGGCCGGCGCGCAGCGTGTTGCGTCGCACCATGCGCCCCGGCGACACCCGGCCGAAGGCGGTGATCGAGATCATCACCGGTCCGGGCGTCGAGACCGTGTCGCCGCCGAGGAGCGGGCAGCCGAAGCTCTCGGCATCTTCGCCGATCGCGCGCGCAAACGGCGCGAGGAAGTCCTCGTCGACATTGCGCAGCGCCAGCGTCAGTAGAAAGCCCGCCGGCTCCGCGCCCTTGGCCGCAAGGTCGGACAGGTTGACCCGCAGCGCCTTGCGGGCGATCGCGTCTGGCGGATCGCCGGGCAGATAATGCACGCCCTCGACGATGGCGTCGGTGGTGAGCACCAGATCGTCCCCCGACGCCGACAGCACGGCGGCGTCATCGATCAGCCCCAGCGCGCCGGGCGCAGTGGCGAGCGGCTTGAAGTATCGGGCGATCAGATCGTCTTCACCGGAGGGCATGACACATCCACAAACACGTCGTCATTCCGGGATGCGCCCCTCGGGGCGCAGGCCCGGAATCCATACTCCCTGCAGGGGTTATGGATTCCGGACTTGCTCGCTTCGCTCGCAATCCGGAATGACAACCGAAATGCGCTCGGATCGATTACTTCGTAAACTCATCGGCACGAAACTGCCGCGCGATCTGGTCGAGCACGGCGTTGACCATGCCGGTTTCGTCCTTCTCGACGAAGGCGTGCGCGACGTCGACATATTCGGAGACGACGACGCGGGCCGGAATATCCTTGCGGTGTTCGAGCTCATAGGCGCCGGCGCGCATCACCGCGCGGATGATGGCGTCGATCCGCGCCAGCGGCCAGCCTTTCGCCAGCGCCTCGTCGATCAACGGATCGAGTTTGGTCTGGTCGCGGACCACGCCGGAGACGATGTCGCGGAAGAACGCGGCTTCGGCCGGCAGATATTGATCGCCCTCGACCTCATTGCCGATCCAGTGGCTCTCGAACTCGGCGAAGGTGTCGTCGATGCCGGCGCCGCCGATGTCCATCTGGTACAGCGCCTGCACCGCCGCGAGCCGCGCCGCGCCGCGGCGGTTGGCTTTCCTGTCGCCTGGCTTCTTGTCGCCGTTTTTGGGCGGCGGCTTGCGCATGAACGGCTTTTTCGGCTCGACCATCATCAGCCCCGCGCCAGCCGACGCTTGATCCGCAGCATCGCCAGTGCGGCGCGCGCGGCGTCGCCGCCCTTGTTGAGGTCGCCTGGCTTCGCCCGCGCCCAGGCCTGCTCGTCGGTGTTGACGGTGATAATACCGTTGCCGAGCGGGAACTTCCGCGCAACCGACAGGTCCATCAGCGCCCGCGCGGATTCCATCGAGACAATCTCGAAATGGATCGTCTCGCCGCGCACCACGCAGCCGAGCGCGATCGCTGCGTCATAGGGCTTGCCGTGGGCCTCGGCGGCGTCGATCGCGATCGCAACGGCGGCGGGAATCTCCAATGCGCCCGGTACGGTGAGCACGTCATGGCTCGCGCCGGCGGCCTTCAGCTCGGCCACCGCGCCTTCGAGCAGCGCGTCCTGGATGTCGTCATAGAACCGCGCCTCGACGATCAGCACGCGTGCGCCGGAGATGTCGGTCTGGTCTTTCAGGGGGGCGCGCCGCGCGTCTGCCATTCTGGTGCCTTGCCTTTGATCGTCATTGCCGGGCTCGACCCGGCAATCATCTTGTTCGGAAAGAGTATGATGCGTTCTTGTTAAGAGGATGGGTGCGCGGGTCAAGCCCGCGCATGACGAGCCGGGTTCCGGCTGCCACCTATTTCATTTCGCTCAACCGCGCGGCATAGCGCGCCATCAGGTCGACCTCGAGATTGACCTCGCTGCCCTGCTGCCAGCCCGACAGGATCGTCGCGCTCAGCGTGTGCGGAATGATCAGCACCGAGAACCGTGTGTCGTCGACGGTATTGACGGTCAGCGAGGTGCCGTCGAGCGTCACCGAGCCCTTGGCGGCGATGAAGCGCGCCAGCTCGCGCGAGGTCGACAGCGTGAACCGCGCCATGTCGGGCAGCTCCTCGCGCGACTCGATGGTGGCGATGCCGTCGACATGGCCGGTGACGATGTGGCCGCCGAGCTCGTCGCCGATCTTCAGAGCGCGCTCGAGATTGAGCCGCGTGCCGACGCCCCAATGCTTCGCGGTAGTCAGGCCGAGCGTCTCGGCGCCGGCGTCGACCTCGTACCAGGTGCGGCCGCCGGCGACGCCGGAGCCGACCACGGTCATGCAGACGCCGTTGCTGGCGATCGAGGCACCGTCGGCGATCGTGCTCTGGTCGAAGCTGCACAGAATGCGCAGCCGGTGCAGCTGGCCTTGCGCCACCGGCGTCAGTTTTTCGATCTCGCCGATGTCGGTGACAATGCCGGTGAACATAAGATGCGGGCTCTCAGGTGGGATCGTAAATCGTGAGGGTATCGGGCCCGAGGCGCTCGCTGTCGCGCACCCGCCAGCCGGACGATTGGGTGATGGTCGTGAGCGGCAGCCGGTCCAGCGCGTCGACGCCGTCGGCGCCGATCGTGGTCTCGCCGCGCAGCAGCCAGATTTCGTCGGCGAGGTTTTCCGAGACCAGGGCGCTCGCGACCCGCGCGCCGCCTTCGACCAGGAGCCGCGTGACGCCCTTTTCCGACAGCGCCGCCAGCACCGCGGCGAGATCGAGTCCGGGCCGGCTCTGTCCGTCTGTAATGCTCGGCCGGTCGGCGACGTGGATCACATGCGCCCCGGCCGCGCCGAGGCGCGTTGCGGCCGCCGCTTCCGCGACCTCGGAGGCGATCAGCCACAGCGGCGTCTGCCGCGCCGAATGCACCAGCTTACTGCCGCCGGGAATCCGCAAGCTGGGATCGAGCACCACGCGGATCGGCGACTGCTTCTCCATCCCGGGGAGCCGCACCGTCAATTCCGGATCGTCGGCCAGCACGGTGCCGATCCCGACCAGGATCGCGTCGGACTGCGCGCGCAGCAGGTGCACCCGCGCCCGGGTCTCCTCGCCGGTGATCGCCACCGGCTTGTGGCCGGCGCGCGCGATCTTGTCGTCGGTGGACACCGCGAGCTTGAGCACGACATGCGGCCGCCGGTCGCGCACGCGGCGAAAATGCCCGGCGTGATCGCGCGCGGCCTCCGCGGCGCAGAGGCCGACATCGACCGCGATCCCGGCGGCGCGGAGCTTGTCGTGGCCCTGGCCTGCCACCAGCGGATTGGGATCTTCGATCGCCGACACCACGCGGGTGATTCCTGCCGCGATCACGGCGTCAGCGCAGGGCGGCGATCGGCCGACATGCGAGCATGGCTCCAGCGTGACGTACAGCGTCGCCCCGCGCGCGGCCTCGCCGGCGCGCGCCAGCGCCTCGACCTCGGCATGGGGCCGGCCGCCGACCTCTGTCCAGCCGCGGCCGAGGATGACGCCGTCCTTCACGATCACCGCGCCGACCGCGGGGTTGGTGGCGGTGCGGCCGAGCCCGCGGCGGCCGAGTGTCAGCGCAAGCTGCATGAAGCGCAGATCGGCCGCGGCGGCTGCCGCCTTCCCGGCCTTTTCGACCCTGGCGCGTTCGGCATATTGGTCTTCGAGGATCCGGAAGATCATTTGCGGACCAGCGTCGGACGGGCCTCTTCCTCGCCGGACAATTCGCCCAGCACGGCTTCGAAGTCCTTCGCCTCGCGGAAATTGCGATAGACCGAGGCGAAGCGGACGTAAGCGACGTCGTCGAGCTTGCGCAAATGGTCCATCACGATCTCGCCGATGGTCTCCGACGAGATATCCGCCTCGCCGCTGCTCTCGAGTTCACGCACGATCGCCGAGACCAGCTGCTCGACCCGCTCCGGTTCGACCGGCCGCTTGCGCAAACTGATCTGCACCGAACGCACCAGCTTGTCGCGGTCGAACGGCACCCTTCGACCGTTGCGCTTGATCACCGTCAGCTCGCGCAACTGCACCCGCTCGAACGTCGTGAAGCGGAAGTTGCAGGCGATGCAGACGCGCCGCCGCCGGATCACCGAGGAATCCTCGGTGGGCCGGCTATCCTTCACCTGGGTGTCGAGGCTGTTGCAGTTCGGGCAGCGCATCTTCTAACCCCTGCTGTCATTGCCGGGCTTGACCCGGCAATCCATCATTTTGGGAAGAGAGATGGATGCCCGGATCAAGTCCGGGCATGACGCAGTCCATGCGGCGACGCATGCGCGTCCCATCAGCTCTTACTGATAAATCGGAAACCGGTCGGTCAAATCCTTCACCCGCTCCTTCACCGACGCCTCCACCAGCGGCGCGGTGCCATCGGGGGATTGTGCAATGGCGTTCAGCACTTCGGCGATCAGGTTCCCGACCTGCTTGAACTCGGCGACGCCGAATCCGCGGGTGGTCGCCGCCGGTGTCCCGAGCCGCAGACCCGAGGTCACGAACGGCTTCTCCGGGTCGAACGGAATACCGTTCTTGTTACAGGTGATGGCGGCGCGGACCAACGCCTTCTCGGAGACGTTGCCCTTCAGCCCCTTCGGCCGCAGATCGACCAGCATCAGATGGTTGTCGGTGCCGCCCGAGACCAGATCGAAGCCTGCTGCACGCAGCGTTTCCGCAAGCGCTTTAGCGTTCTCGATGACGTTCTTCGCGTAGACCTTGAAGTCCGGCTGGAGCGCTTCCTTGAACGCCACCGCCTTGGCGGCGATGACATGCATCAGCGGGCCGCCCTGCAGGCCGGGGAAGATCGCCGAGTTGAACTTCTTGGCCAGTGCCTCGTCATTGGTGAGGATCAGGCCACCGCGCGGGCCGCGCAGCGACTTGTGGGTGGTGGTGGTGCAGACATGGGCGTGCGGCACCGGCGAGGCATGGGCGCCGCCGGCGACCAGACCGGCGAAATGCGCCATGTCGACCATGAAATAGGCGCCGACGCTGTCGGCGATCTCGCGGAAGCGCTTGAAGTCCCAGGCCCGCGAATAGGCCGAGCCGCCGGCGATGATCAGCTTCGGCTTGGCCTCCTCGGCCAGCTTGGCGACCGCGTCCATGTCGATGATGCCGTCCTCGCGGCGCACGGTGTAGTGCACCGGCTTGAACCACTTGCCGCTCATATTGACGGTGGCGCCGTGGGTCAGATGCCCGCCGGCGGCGAGGTCGAGGCCCATGAAGGTGTCGCCGGGCTGCAGCAGCGCCAGGAACACCGCCTGGTTCATCTGGCTGCCGGAGTTCGGCTGGACGTTGGCGAAATTCGCGCCGAACAGCTTCTTGGCGCGCTCGATCGCCAGATTTTCGGCGACGTCGACGAATTCGCAGCCGCCGTAATAGCGCGCGCCCGGATAGCCCTCGGCGTATTTGTTGGTCATCACCGAGCCCTGCGCTTCCAGGACCGCGCGGCTGACGATGTTCTCGGAGGCGATCAGCTCGACCTCGTGGCGCTGACGGCCGAGTTCGCCCTTGATCGCCGCGGCGATCTCGGGATCAGCCTCAGTAAGCGAGGCGGAAAAGAAGCTGTCGGGCGCGGACGCGGTCTCGGCTGAATTGCTCATGGGCAAATATCTCCACCGCCGCCGCCCCTCCGGGGCGCGGGCGGTCATCAGGTGCGGTACGGAAGCGGCGGCTGCGCAATAGCATAGAAGGACCGGCGGGCCAAGGACACGGAACCAAGCATTTGCGGCAACCAGCCCCACGCAGCCCAGATATGGTGGATGAGAGGGGCTTGCAGGAGGGGTGAAATATCCGCGATCTCTTGCCGGGCGAGCGCACATGGAGTAGGTATATCCCGTACGGATATGCCACGGAGATCGGCAATGGCCAGTTCGACCGTTTTCACCAGCAACCGCAGTCAGGCGGTTCGCCTGCCCAAGGGCGTTGCCTTCCCCGACGGCGTGCACAAGGTCGACATCCTCAAGATCGGCCGCAGTCGCGTGATCGTTCCGCAAGGGCAACGCTGGGACGATTTCTTCCTGAACGGCCCGCGTGCCAGCGGCGACTTTCTCATCGAGCGCGAGCAGCCGCAGGCCGAAGAGCGCGAGCCGCTGTGATGCTCACCTACATGCTCGACACCAATATCTGCATCTACGTGATGAAGACCCACCCACCCTCCTTGCGCGAGAAATTCAACGCGCTGGCGGAGCAGCTCTGCATCTCGAGTATTACGCTCGGCGAACTGTTCTACGGCGCGGAGAAATCCGCTCGTCGTACCGAGAATCTCACCACGATCGCACATTTCACGGCGCGTCTGGAAGTTCTGCCCTTCGCCGACAAGGCCGCCGCGCATTATGGCCAGGTCCGCGCCGAACTTGAACGCGCCGGCACGCCCTGCGGCCCTCACGACATGCAGATCGGCGGCCACGCGCGCAGCGAGGGACTGATCGTTGTCACCAACAACATGCGGGAGTTTGCGCGAATGCCGGGGGTGCGGACGGAGAATTGGGTGTGAATGTCGTAGCCCGCATAAGCGAGGACAGGATTGTGTTTTCTGACCTACCCCTTCGGCAATAACTCAAACCGACTCTCGGAATTGATGGGTTACGCCAACGTTGTGTGCGCCACGCCCCTCACCCCATCCGATAAGCCCCGCCCTTCTCCACGCTCCGCCGGAACGCCGGCCGCGCGTGCATCCGCGCGATCCAGGCGGCCAGCTCCGGATACGTCCCGAGCCGGCCGAACGATCCGGCGAGTTCGGCGACGAAGCTCATCATGATGTCGGCGCCGGTCAGGCTGTCGCCGACGAAGAACTGCCGGCCCTTCAGCGCTCCCTCGATGAACTCGAGGTGGTTGGCGATCTCGCTGTCGATGCGGGGCTGCAGCGGGGCGGCGGCGTCTTTCAGGCGGCTGGTGTAGAGCTGCAGCATCAGCGGCAGCATCGCCGAGCCCTCGGCGTAGTGCAGCCATTCCTGATAGGCCTCGAACGCAGGCGTGCTTTCCGCGGGCCGCAGCCCGCTGCCCGCGCCGTAGCGGCGCAGGATGGCGTCGACGATCGCGCCGGACTCCACCAGCGTCAGATCGCCGTCGGTGATCACCGGCGACTTGCCGAGCGGATGCACCGCTTTCAGCTCCGGCGGCGCCAGCCGGGTCGTGGCGTCGCGCTGATAGCGCTTCAGCTCATACGGCGTGCCGAGTTCTTCCAGCAGCCAGAGGATGCGCTGCGAGCGGCTATCGTTGAGATGGTGAAGCGTCAGCATGGGGACCTTCCGGGATGTCGGCGGAGGGCCGCGCGAACGCCGCGGCCGTCGCATCCAACGCGGCGCGGCCTCACATCGTTTCCTGCTTCGCGCCGCATTCCTTGCAGACATAGGCGACGCGGGTGACGCCCTTCGGCGCCTTGACCTTGTTGGGCGCGCCGCATTTGCCGCAGGTCACCATCAGCACGGTGTCGCCCTGCTTCACCGTCACGTTGCGCTTCGCCATCGCCTCGCGCATCAGCCGTTCGGCCTCCTCGCGCATCGCCTTCTTGTCCATGCCGCAACCTTGCTCCTGAAATGTCCCGGGCCTTTTAGCGCACCGATGCGACGGCGCGGCATGAATCTCGGGCGGCGTCACGAAATCCGGTTGACAGACGGCGCAAACTAGGATTATTTACCCATTGTCGTGTCCGTGAGGGGCGCTTCTCGAGGGCGCTTGTGAAGCGGGACAGATCACGCGGCTGGGCAACCAGCCGGGTCAATGGCCGGGCGGAGCCATCTGTGGCGAAGCCTGGTTGGATGCGGCGCCTGCGGTCGTGCCTCGCAAGCATGATCCCCGGCGGCTTTGGGGAGCGGTCCGGGCCCACTATTGAGGCTCTGCCACTCACGATGGCTGTACGCGCCCAGCAAGCGGCGGGGAAACCTGTCGGGACGCTGCGGCCGGAAGAACCGTCCCGAAGCCGGAAAAAGCCGCGGTGGGCGCGCCGTCGAGGCGAGCGCGAAAGGCTCTCGAGCCGATCGCGAGAACCACCATCATCCGCGCCTCGCGGCGCGCCCCCCGCCCCTCGCGACTGCGAGGGGTTCAAACCTCGGGCTCATCAGAGCCGCGGGAAGGCTTCGGCATGGCTGTTTGACAATCTGATCGCGATCGTGTCGAGCGCCCGCCCGACCACGCCGTCATCATCAGGCGTGATTGCCGCGGGCCTCAGAGGATGGGCCGCGCAATCGGCCACCACAGCGCTCTTGAAGCGCCTCAGTCGAGGCTCCTGCAAAGACGCCGATCGCCGGGAGGATTTCAACCAACCCGGCGACCAGACGCATCATCATATCACGGTGACCGGTTTAGAGGCCGGTGTAGCCAGCTTTGACCGGGTCATTGCTGCCGTCGAGTTCGCGCAGATACACGAGACCGCACACGGTCAGACGATTGTCGTCGGTTTCTCCGGCCTCGAACAGCGTGCGGATGTAGTTCTCAACCTTGGCTTGCGCGTCCTGCGCGGCTTCGCTGCTGGTCAGCAGGCCGTAAGTCTGGATCACGCGGTCGATAGCTCGTTGCATGCAGGCGCCTCTCAATTCATGCCGCGATCTTCGCGGATTCGAAAACGGAAATGGCCTTGTTGGCCAGCTTGATCGGGTTGGTCTCGCCGCGATGGAACATCTGCACGATCAGCTCCAGCAGCGGATCGAAGGTTGTCGTGTTGTCGGCAATCGCTCCGGTGCGGCGCAGATAATTGGCCGCGATGTCATATGCTCGTCCGATCACATCGATGTTCATGATCCGCAATCCTCGTTCGACCAGCATCGCCCTCTCCAGCGGCTTTGCAGTTGACAAGCCTCGGCGGCCCGAAAAGTTCCCGTCCGGGGCCCGGGAAATTTCCGCGGCGCAAGAAAAAATCGGCTCCCCTTGCGGAGAGCCGATGACGAAGACGACGGACCTGGAGATGAACGAGAGCGCGCGTGCCTGCCTCGTTTGGGCAGCGCCTGGCGTGATGCCGGCGGCGTCGGCGCGCTCCCGGATCGGGAGACTCAGAGGCGGTACAGAATCTGGTCGGTCCAGAACCGCTCGAGGCGGTGCAGCGACTTGTTCAGCGTGGCGAACTCCTCGCTGGAAATGCCGCCGACCTGCTCCACCGTCCTGACGTGCTTCTGATACAGCGCGTCGACGATGTGGCGGACCTCCTGGCCCTGCGCGGTCAGCCGGATCCGCACCGAGCGTCGGTCGACGCGGGAGCGCTGATGATCGAGGAAGCCGAGTTCGACCAGCTTCTTCAGATTGTAGGAAACGTTGGAGCCGAGGTAGTAACCGCGCGTGCGTAGTTCGCCGGCGGTCAGCTCCTTGTCGCCGATGTTGTAGAGCAGCAGCGCCTGCACCGAGTTGATATCGGCGCGACCGCGGCGATCGAACTCGTCCTTGATGACGTCGAGCAGCCGGCGGTGCAGCCGCTCCACCAGAGTGAGAGCCTCGAGATAGAGCGGCTGGACCGGCGCTTGTCCTGCAACTGCAGGCGCGGCGGTTTCGGCTGCCGTGGCAACGGCTTTGATCATGACACGTCCCCTGTCGTCTTTTTTGATCGACTTATTCGACGAAACTTGTGTCCCGTCTGATAGGTCCAACTTAAGGGGCGCGTTTGAACATCAGCTTAAATAAGACAATAAAGAGATCATGAATTTAAGAGAGTGAATCGCGGATTAAGCCTGCAAATCGGCCACTTCTCGCAACCTTTCATTGACGGATGAGGCCGGATTCGAGGGTCTCATCGCCGCCGCTGTCGCATTTGAGAACAGCTTCATTCGAATTCGAAAGATTCCTGTAACGGACATGACCGAACCCTTTAAGGTGACCGGAACCTTACCTTTCGCAATTCGACGAAAACTTTACGCGACGCCGCGCGTGCGTCCTTCCCAATACGGCGCGCGCAAGACCTTGCGATCGATCTTGCCGAGACCCGTCACCGGAATCGTCGCGACGAACTCGATCGATTTCGGCGACCACGGCGCGCCGCGCTTGGCCTTCACATGCGCTTGCAGTTCCGCGGCGTCGTTGTTGGCGCCGGGCTTGAGCACGACGTAAGCCTTCACCGCCTCGCCCCATTTGTCGTCGGGCACGCCGATCACCGCGGCGGAGGCGACGGCGTGATGCGCCATCAGCGCGTCCTCGACTTCGCGCGGATAGATGTTGAAGCCGCCGGAGATGATCATGTCCTTGGTGCGATCGACGATGTACAAGTAACCATCGGCGTCCTTCACAGCGACGTCGCCGGTGTGCAGCCAGCCGCCGCGGAACGCCTCTTCGGTGGCGTCGGGACGTTTCCAGTAGCCGTCCATCACCAGCGTGCCGCGCACGCAGATTTCGCCGGGTTCGCCGATTCCGACCTCGCGCATCTCGGAATCGAACAGCTTGACGTCGAGCAGCGGGCTCGGACGTCCGCACGATCCGAGCCGGCCGGGCTTGGAATCATCGTGATCGATCTTGCGCATCGTGGTGATGCATTGCGGCGCTTCGGTCTGGCCGTAGAGCTGCACGAACACCGGACCGAAGATCTTGATGCCTTCGCGCAGCCGGTCGGGCGACATCGGGGCCGCGCCATAGACGATCATGTCGAGCGACGACAGATCATGGCGCGCCCTCACCTGCGGCGCGTCGATCAGCGCGTAGATCAGCGTCGGCACCAGGAAGGCGGCAGTGATCTTCTCTTCGGCGACGACACGACAATAGGATTCGATCTCGAAGCCCTGCACCAGCCGTGTGAACCCGCCGCGCATCATCACCGGATAGACGGTCACGCCGGCGGCATGGCTGATCGGGGTCGCGGCGAGATAACGGATCTCCGCCGGCCAGTCCCAGTCGGTATAGAGGATCACGGCCATCGTCGTCAGCGCGCGATGCGGGATCATCACGCCCTTGGAGCGGCCTGTAGTGCCGCCGGTGTAAGCGAGCCAGGCGATATCCGACGTCACGCTCTCGTCGACCAGCGGCGCCGCTTCGACGCTGTCGAAGCCGGCCAGCAGATCCCGCGCGCCCTCGACCGCGCCGAACGACAACAGATGCTTCAGACCGGGCACACGGCTGCGGATCGTCAGCCCGCGCGCGGCGAACTTGCCGCTCTCGACAATCAGCGCGTCGATCTCGGCATCCTCGATGATGAAGGCGTGGTCGTCCTCGGCGGCCATCGGATGCAGCGGCGTGTAGCGCAGGCCCATCACCGTCGCGGCCGAAATCGCAGCCCAGGATTCGGCGCGGTTCGACGACAGAATCGACAGCGCGCTGCCTTTGGTGAGGCCGACGGCGCGGAACAGCGTGATGAAGCGGCCGACGGCCTCGCCGAATTCGCGATAGGTCCAGCGCAGATTGTCGTCGGCGATCGCCGGCCGGTCGCCATAGCGCGCGACCGCGTTGACGATCAGGCTGCCGCCGGTTCCGCCGGAATGAAGCTGGTTCATGGTGCCCTTCCCCTTTTCTTCTTGTGAATTGTTGTTGTCCGTGCCGCCCGGTACGTTGCGGCCGCGGCGGAATGCATCGCTTGAGCTCTATGGCGGCCGTTCGCGGGCGGCCATCCAGGCCAGCGCCAGATAGGCCGCGAGCAGCAGCGCCTCGGCCGAGACGATCAGCAGGCTGCCGCCATAGATCGCCGGGAACATCAATTCGATCACCGCCATCGACACCACTGTGGTCAGCCACACGACGGCGCCCCAAGGCGTCGCCAGCCACAGCCCGATCGCGGCAACCAGTTCGATCACCGCGAAATAGACCGTCGCGGTCTGCCAGGCCATCGACTGGACCTCGAAGGCGTCATCCTCGCCGCCGATGAAGCCGGTGATCTGCGCCCAGTGATAGAGTCCCTTGCAGATCGAGATCACCGCCATCACGCGCAGGAACAGGACGAGCCGCTGGGTCCAGTCGTTCTCGTGCTGCTCGTCGCGCTCGGGCGCGATCGCCGCGACCCCGATCGAGGGGTCGCGCGGGGCGTGTTCGCGCGACGACGACTGGGTTTCGGACATGCGGCTCGCTGCTCGGCGGTGGTCGATGGGCGAGTCTTGGCCCGCCGTGGCGGCAAAATCAATCGGCTGTGATCGCAGCGGGCGCGGCCTATTGCGCCAAATCAACAGCGCAGTGACGCGGCAATGCCAAAATGCTAGTTTGAAGCATCAGTTGGACGCCTGCAGGGAGAGTTGGCAACATGGCGATCAAATTCGGCCGTCCCATCGAAATGCGCGACCCCGCCCCCCGGCCGTCCGCCCCTGCCCTCGATCTGACTGTGCGCCCGCGGCGCAATCGCAAGACCGAATGGGCCCGCCGGCTGGTTCGCGAGAATTGCGTCACCACGGATGACCTGATCTGGCCGCTGTTCGTCGTCGAAGGCAGCAACCAGCGCGTCCCGATCCCCTCGATGCCCGGCGTCGAGCGGCTCAGCATCGACCAGGTGGTGCGTGCCGCAGAGCGCGCGGTCCGATTGGAGATCCCTTGCCTCGCGCTGTTTCCCTACACCGACCCGACGCTGCGTGACGAGCACGGCACGGAAGCGACCAACGCCGAGAATCTGGTGTGCCGCACCGTGCGCGCCATCAAGAACGAATTCCCCGAACTCGGCGTGCTGTGCGACGTCGCGCTCGACCCGTTCACGAGCCACGGCCATGACGGGCTGATCCAGGACGGCTGCATCCTCAACGACGAGACCGTCGCGGTGCTGGTCCGGCAGTCGCTGGTGCAGGCCGAGGCCGGCTGCGACGTGATCGCGCCGTCGGACATGATGGACGGCCGCATCGGTGCGATCCGCGCAGGCCTCGACGCCGCCGGCTTCCAGGACGTGCAGATCATGGCCTATGCGGCGAAATACGCCTCCGCGTTCTACGGCCCGTTCCGCGATGCGATCGGCTCGGCCAAGGCGCTGACCGGCGACAAGCGCACCTATCAGATGGATCCGGCCAACACCGACGAGGCGATCCGCGAGGTCGAACTCGATCTCGCCGAGGGCGCCGACATGGTGATGGTCAAGCCCGGCATGCCTTATCTCGACATCGTGCGTCGCGTGAAGGAGACCTTCGCGGTGCCGACCTTCGCCTATCAGGTGTCGGGCGAGTACGCGATGATTGCTGCGGCGGCGAACAATGGCTGGCTCGACGGCGAGCGCGCGATGATGGAAAGCCTGCTCGGCTTCAAGCGCGCCGGCGCCGATGGCGTGCTCACCTACTTCGCCCCGCAAGCGGCCGAGAAGCTGAAGAAGCAGGGCTGAACTCCCGATTGATTGCTTCCCGCGTCCGGTTTCCCGCGGTCGATTGCTGCTTTGTAATGTTGTGACGGCCTTGCAAGGTGTGCGGGCCGTCGCCATGTCGAACGGCGTTGTCGTTTTCCTAGCGGGGAGCAAGGGTCATGTCTGACGACGGTTCGAACGGGCCTGGTGCGCGTGGAAATGCCGGCTGGAGCGGCGGTGAAGACGACGGGCGGTCGGATGCCTTCGATCCCTGGCGCAATCCCGAGCTGTTCCAGGGCGTGCTTAGCAAGCGCGTATTCGCCTTCCTGATCGATCTGGTTGTGCTCTCGATCCCGGTGGTGCTCGCAATCGTCTTCATCACGGTGTTTGGCGTGATCACGCTGGGCCTGGGCTGGACGCTGTTCTGGATCGTGTCGCCGGCCTCGGTGATCTGGGCGCTGATCTACTACGGCGCTTCGCTCGGCGGGCCGCATTCAGCGACGATCGGGATGCGGGCGCTCGGCATCGAGATGGCGACCTGGACCGGCGAGCCCGGCTATTTCGTGCTCGGCGCCGTGCACGCCTTCCTGTTCTGGCTGTCGCTGTCGATGCTCACCCCGCTGGTGCTGCTGGTCGGACTGTTCAACGGCCGCCGCCGGCTGCTGCACGACATCTTGCTCGGAACCGTAATTATCAACAGCACGGCGCTGGCGCCGCAGACCGCGCGCTCATATTGAGCCGCAAAGGCGATTGACCGAACACGGCCGTGGCGCGATGCTGTGTCACGTTGGAGGTTGACGGACCGACGTGACTCAGCACTCGCGCGACACCCCGCAGTTCTATCTGACGGCCCCCTCGCCATGCCCGTATCTGCCGGGCCGGCACGAGCGCAAGGTGTTCACCCATCTGGTCGGCAACAAGGCCGGCGAGCTCAACGACCTTCTCACCCACGGCGGCTTCCGGCGCAGCCAGTCGATCGCCTACCGGCCGGCCTGCGACCAGTGCCGGTCCTGCGTCTCGGTCCGGGTGATCGCCAACGAATTCCGGGCCTCGCGCAACCAGCGCAAAATTCTTGCCCGCAATGCCGACATCGTCGGCGAGCAGCGCAATCCGGTGCCGACCTCCGAGCAATATTCCGTGTTCCGCGCCTATCTCGACCAGCGCCATCGTCATGGCGGCATGGCCGACATGACTGTTCTGGACTACGCGATGATGGTGGAGGACAGCCACGTCGAGACCCGGATCATCGAATATCGCAAGCGCACCCTCGACACCGGCATCACCGGCCGCGGCGGCGATCTGGTCGCGGCGGCGCTGACCGACGTGCTCAATGACGGGCTGTCGATGGTGTACTCGTTCTACGAGCCCGGCGAACAAAACCGATCGCTCGGCACCTTCATGATCCTCGATCACATCGCCCGCGCCCGCCGGCTCGGCCTGCCTTACGTCTATCTCGGCTACTGGATCGAAGGCTCGAAGAAGATGGACTACAAGGGCCGCTATCTGCCGCAACAGCGGCTCGCGCCGAGCGGCTGGATCCGGGTCGATGCATCGGGCGAGTATCCCGAGCCGCAGGACTGATACCAATCAATTTCGCTCGCTGCGCATTTGCGCGGCGTCATCCTGAAGTGCGAGCGAAGCGAGCCTCAAGGATGACGATGTGCACAGTGTCACGACCCGCCGGTGGCGAAGTCGTAGACCAGCTTCATATTCAGCGCGATGATGATGACGGCGATCACGACCGCAGCGGCTGTCAGCCAGCGCGGCGCGACGAATACGCCCATCTTGGCCCGGCTTGCGGTGAACAGCACCAGCGGCACCACGGCAAACGGCAGCTGCAGGCTCAGCACCACCTGACTGAGGATCAGCAACTGGCCGGTCGCTTTCTCGCCCGCCCACAGCGTCACGCCGACAGCCGGCACGATCGCGATCATCCGCGTCACCATCCGGCGCAGCCACGGCGCGATCTTGATCTCGATGAAGCCTTCCATCACGATCTGCCCCGCCAGCGTCGCGGTGATCGTCGAGTTGAGGCCGCAGCAGAGCAGCGCGATGCCGAACAGCGTCGGCGCCAGCGTCGAGCCGAGCAGCGGCGCGAGGAAGGCGTGCGCCTGATCGAGTTCGGCGATGTCGGTCTTGCCGGCGTGGTGGAAGGTCGCCGCCGCGAGGATCAGGATCGAGGCGTTGATGGTCAGCGCAAGGCACAGCGCCAGCGTCGAGTCGATGGTCGCGAGCTTGATGGCTTCGCGCTTCGACGCGACATCGTCGCGATAGCCGCGGGTCTGCACCAGTCCGGAATGCAGGTACAGATTATGCGGCATCACCGTGGCGCCGAGGATGCCGAGCGCCAGATACAGCATCTCCGGATTGCGCAGGATCTGTGTGGTCGGTGCGAAGCCGCGGATCACCGCGCCCCAATCCGGATCGGCCATCGCGATCTGGATCGCGAAGCAGGCCGCGATCACGCCGAGCAGCGCGACCACGAAAGCCTCGATCCAGCGGAAGCCGAACGCCTGCAGCGCCAGGATCAGGAACACGTCGGCAGCCGTAATGATGACGCCGAGTTCGAGCGGAATGCCGAATAGCAGGTTGAGCCCGATCGCGGTGCCGATCACCTCGGCGAGATCGGTCGCGGTGATCGCGATTTCCGCCGTGAGCCATAGCGGCCAGGACGCCCATTTCGGATAGGCGTCGCGGCAAGCCTGGGCGAGATCGCGTCCGGCGCCGACCCCGAGCCGCGTACACAGCGACTGCAAGATGATCGCCATGATGTTGGAGACCAAAGCGACGGTCAGCAGCGCGTAGCCGAACTTCGAGCCGCCGGCGAGCGACGTGGCCCAGTTGCCGGGGTCCATATAGCCGACCGCGACCAGATAGCCGGGGCCGAGAAAGGCGATCAGCTTGCGTCCGAACGAGCCGCTCGCCCGGGTCGGGACGGAGCCGAACATGCCCGACAGCGACGGCTCGCTGCGAGCCGAGCGCCACCCGCCCGGTGCAGCCTCAGGCGGCAGCAGCGGCGGATCCGGGCTCGGTCGAGGCGTTCGCGCGTCCATCCCATCAGACTGGATGATTCTGATCCTTTTTGCAAGTGACTTGCAACTGCAACTGAATACCTATCCTTCCATTTGACCCGCGATTCGTCCGAACATGGTGGTAAACCCGCCGGTGCAGTTCAATGATCCGCAACAACGATTGCGAGGGGCCCTGAGTTGCTTGAGCGACGAACGCTCATTCGCGCGCAGTTTTCACCGACGCCATTGCGCTTTCCTCGAGGCGCTTTTTTGCGCACAACAGCGGCCATGCAAAACCAGCCCGACCAGCCCATATCCTTCGGCGGCCTGCTGCGCTGGGCGATCACGCCCCCGCAATCCTACGTCGTCTATTTTCTCTGCGTCGTGCTGGTCGGCGGTCTGTCGTTCTATGTCGGTACGCTAAAGCCGAACCGGCATCCCACCCTCGTTCCGCCGCCGGCGAGCGCTCCACATTCCAAATAGCCGAAGTTCAAAACAGCCAATGCCCTAAAGAGTGATCACGCCGCTGGCGCCGCGATCACTCGATGCCGCGGCCGAATTTGTTCGACTTCGGGAAGCCCTTCGGCGGCAACCGGCCGGCGTCGGCGCGATTGCCGCGCCACTCGGCCAAGTCCTTCATGGTCGCGCTGAACTCGCGTCCGGCGGAATCGCGCCAGCTCAGACCCTGCTTGGACACGAAAGTGGCGATGTCGGACAGGCCGCCGTCCTTGTACTTCTGCAGCCGCACGCCGCGGCCACGGGTCATTTCCGGCACCTGATCCATCGGGAAGATCAGCATCTTCCGGTTCTCGCCGATCACCGCGACACTGTCGCTGCCTTCGCCGACGACGGTCAGCGCCCTCGCCTCGTTCGGCATGTCGACATTGATGATCTGCTTGCCCTTGCGGGTGGTGCCGACGCAATCATCCTCGCCGACGATGAAGCCCTGGCCGTCATGGCTGGCGATCAGGAATTTGCGGCCGCCCTTGTACACGAACACCGCGACGATCGCGGCGTCCTGCTCCATGTCGATGAACATCCGGATCGGCTCGCCGTGCCCGCGGCCGCCCGGCAGCTTGGCGACGTCGAGCGAGTAGAAGCGACCGTTGGTCGCCAGCAGAAGCAGCTTCGAGGTGGTTTCTGCGAAGAACGATTGCCCGAGCCTGTCGTCCTGCTTGAAGTTCAACCCCGACAGATCTTCGACATGGCCTTTCAGCGTGCGCACCCAACCCTTGTCGGAGATCACGACAGTGACCGGCTCGCGCTCGACGAAGGCCTCCTCGATCGCCGCCAGATCATGCTCGGGCGCGTCCGCGAACTGCGTGCGGCGCTTGCCGAGCGGCGTCTTCGGTCCGAAAATCTCGCGCACCTTGCGGACCTGCTCGCCGACCTTGGCCCACTGCTCGGTCTCGGATTTCAGAATCGCGTTGATGCCCTTGAGCTCCGCGCGGAGGTTCTTGTCCTCGGTGCGGATCTCGAATTCCTCGAGCTTGCGCAAGCTGCGCAGCCGCATGTTGAGGATCGCTTCGGCCTGGATGTCGGTGAGACTGAAGGTCTTCATCAGGACGGGCTTGGGCTCGTCCTCGTTGCGGATGATCTTGATCACCTTGTCGATGTTCAGATAGGCGATCAGGTAGCCGCCGAGCACTTCCAGCCGGTGCTCGATCTGCGCCTTGCGATAGTTCGAGCGGCGCAGCAACACGTCGCGCAGGTGGTCCAGCCATTCGCGCAGGCACTCGGCGAGGCCGAGCACCTTGGGGATGCGGCCTTTGACCAGCACGTTGAGATTGAGCGGGATGCGGCTCTCGAGCTCGGTCAGCCGGAACAGCGACTCCATCATCAGTTCGGGATCGACCGTGCGCGACTTCGGCTCGATCACGACGCGGACGTCCTCAGCGGATTCGTCGCGGATATCGCCGACCAGCGGCAGCTTCTTCTCGTTGAGGAGTTCGGCGATCTTTTCGATCAGTCGAGATTTCTGCACGAGCCACGGAATCTCGGTGACCACCACCGCCCAGGTGCCGCGCGCGCCCTCTTCCTGCGCCCATTTGGCGCGGGTGCGGAATGCGCCGCGGCCCGTCGTATAGGCCTCGGCGATGCTCTCCTTGGAGTCGATGACGATGCCGCCGGTCGGGAAGTCCGGTCCCTTGACGAAGCGCAGCAGCGCCTTCGATTTGGCGTCCGGCTTTTCGATCAGATGCAGCGCGGCGTCGCAGAGTTCGGCGGCGTTGTGCGGCGGGATCGCCGTCGCCATGCCGACCGCGATGCCCTGCGCACCGTTGGCGAGCAAATTCGGGAAGCCTCCGGGCAGCACCATCGGCTCTTTCGACTGGCCATCGTAGTTGGGCCGGAACGCAACGCCGTCCTCATCGATGCCGTCGAGCAGAAGCCGCGCGACGTCGGTCATGCGCGCTTCGGTGTAGCGATAGGCGGCCGGATTATCGCCGTCGATATTGCCGAAATTGCCTTGGCCGTCGACCAGCGGATAGCGCGACGAGAAGTCCTGAGCGAGCCGCACCAGCGCGTCGTAGATCGACTGGTCGCCATGCGGATGGAACGAACCCATCACGTCGCCGACGATCTTGGCGGATTTCTTGAATGGCGTGCCGGGATCGAGCCGCAGCAGCCGCATCCCGTAGAGGATGCGGCGATGCACCGGCTTCAACCCGTCGCGGGCGTCCGGCAATGCGCGATGCATGATGGTCGAGAGCGCATAAGCGAGGTAGCGCTCTTCGAGCGCCTCGCGAAGCTGCACGTCGTGAATCTCCGCCGGCTCCGGCGGAATCAGTCGTTTTCCCATGGCGACGGGTTAGCCTCTGGTTGCGAATCGGGCAAGAAACGAATCGCGAGCCCGCGTCAGCCTCCACCGGTCCGGAGGCGCAGACCAGCGCAGACGGAGCGGAATCAGGGGATCGCGGTCCGCGCCAGATGCCGCGTCACCGCGTTGATGAAGCCGTCGCGGGCGTCGGAATGGCCCTGCCCGCGCGGCTCCAGCACGTTGCGCAGCAGGAACCGGCCGGTCAGGTCGAACCCGTCGCGCAGATCCTGATCGGACCAGCCGTTGCGGCCGTCATTGTCGTCGCGCAGGAACGCCGGCAGCCGCAGCAGCTTGTCGCGCCACGGCTCGCCGGCGGCGCGCGACACGGCGCTGCCGGATTTCGGGGAGACATAGATCAGCTCCACCGTCGCACCTGTCGCCGCGCAGGCCGACAGATCGAGGCCGAAGCCGAGCTCGGCCAGCATCGCCAGTTCGAACCGGATCAGATGCGTCGCCGCGTCGCCGACGTCGTCGAAATCGTCCAGCGTGCGCTCCAGCATCTCGTAGATGTCTTCGTGCGGGTCGCGCTCCGGCAGCAGCCGCGCCAGCGAGGCGAGATGGGTGACGCCATAGACCGCGTGCGAGGACGCCAGCATGGTCGCGGCGCGCATCCGCGTGCCTTCGAGCTGGTAGTATCCCAGATGTTCGTCGAGCCGCGCCCGCCACACCGCGAGCACACTGTTGCCCGGCTGAAGCAACGGCCGCATCCGCGACGACGCGCCGCCGCGCACCAGGCCCAGATGACGGCCATGGCTGCGGGTCAAAAGCTCGACGATCGCGCCGGCCTCTCCGTGCCGCCGCACCCCGAGAATGATCCCTTCGTCGCTCCACTCCATCTGCGAATCGTACAAGCTTTCTGGTCCGCGCGCAGCCGCGGCTGCGGCGCTATCCGGTGAACCAGCCGCGAGCGTCGCCGGTGTAGGACAGGTAGATCCCCGCTCCGGTCAAGGCACAGGAGACGATATCAATCAACAGGCCGGCATCGAGCCCGCTGTCGCCGACGATCTGCGCCAGCGCCACGACCGAGAACACCAGCGACGCCGTCAGCACAGCCCGCGCCCAGTTCTTGCGGCCATGAGCAGCGAGCCAGACCAGATAGGCCAGCAGCATGATCAGCCCGGCCGCGATGGTGTTGGCGGCGGCCACGACGGAGGAAGACAACTCGGCGTCCATCGTGCGGTCCTGGAACGCCACGGAGATGCAATCGAGCATCAGCGAAACCAGCAGCAGAACCTCGAACCAGTACACATTCTTGGGAACGCTCATCGCGGCGCCGCTATTCCTTCGGAAATTCGAGGCCCATTTCGCGGTAGCGGTCCGGGTCGTTCTCCCAGTTCTCGCGCACCTTCACGAACAGGAACAGGTGGACCGTCTGCTCGAGGATCTCGCCGATCTCCTTGCGGGCCTCGGCGCCGATCGACTTTATGGTGGCGCCGCCCTTGCCGAGAACGATCTTGCGCTGGCTTTCGCGTTCGACAAAGACCGTTTGCTCGATCCGCACCGAGCCGTCCTTTCGATCAGTCCAACTATCGGTCTCGACCGTCGACTGATACGGCAGTTCCTGATGCAGCTTGCGGAAGATCTTCTCGCGGGTGATCTCGGCCGCGAGATGGCGCAGCGGCGCGTCCGACATCTGATCTTCAGGATAGTGAAACGGACCCGCCGGAACCCGCGCGGCCAATCCGCGGCGCAGATCGTCGACGCCGTCTCCGGACAACGCCGACACCATGAACGTCTCGTCGAAGTGCAGCCGTTGGTTGGCCGTTTGCGTCAGCGCCAGCAACTTTTCGCGCGGCACCAGATCGATCTTGTTGATGACCAGCACCTTCGGATGGCCGACATTCGCGAGGTTACCGAAGATCGTCTCGGCTTCTTCATCGAGGCCGCTGCGTGCGTCGAGCAACACGCACACCAGATCGGCGTCATGCGCGCCTGTCCATGCGGTCTTGACCATGGCGCGGTCGAGCCGGCGCTTCGGCGCGAAGATGCCGGGCGTATCGACCAGCACGATCTGCGAGCCGCCTTCGATCACGATGCCGCGGATCAGGGCGCGCGTCGTCTGCACCTTGCGCGACACGATGGTGACCTTGGAGCCGACCAGCGCGTTGACCAGCGTGGATTTGCCGACATTCGGAGCGCCGATCAGCGCGACGAAGCCGCAGCGGGTGGCGGCCGGAGCCGCGTCAGTGGTTTCAGGCATCGTTGCCGCCAGTGCTAACGCCCTCGCGGGCCAGCATTACCGAAGCTGCGACCTTTTCGGCCGCGCGTTTGCTGCCGCCGACGCCTTCCGCGGGCTCTAACCCCGGCAGGCTGACGGCGACGCGGAATTGCGGATCGTGGTGAGGACCGGTTCGTTCGACTTCGCGATACATTGGCGTTGGAAGCCCCTTGCCCTGCGCCCATTCCTGCAACACGGTCTTGGGGTCGCGTAGCGAGCGCGCCGGCTTGCGCATTCGCTCGGTCCAGTTGCGCTGCACGAAATCCGCCGCGGCCGGATAGCCGCCGTCGAGAAACACCGCGCCGATCACAGCCTCGCAGATGTCTCCGAGTACGGATTTGCGCAGCCGCGCGCCGGCGCCCGCGCCGACTGTGCCGAGCTTGATGCCATCGAGCAAATCGAGACTGCGCGCGATGTCCGCGCACGTCTCCTTGCGCACGAGGTCCGCGAGCCGCTTCGACAACTCGCCTTCGTCGGCATTCGGAAAAGCGCGGTACAGCATGTCCGACACCACCAGGCCGAGAACATGGTCGCCGAGAAACTCCAGCCGCTGATAGCTATCGGCGCGATTGCGCGCCGATTTCAGCGCCGAGACGTGGGTCAACGCAGTGTTCAGCAACGACGGGTCGGCGAAGGTATGTCCGATCCGTTGCTCGATCACCTCCGCTGTCGCCTTCGCCTTCGACTTGCTACGCCGCTTGCGGCCTGCAGGCTGCTCTCCTGTCGGCGGCGGCGGAGTCGGGTCTGTCGCGGTCGACGAACTGTCGATGTCTGTCACGTCCACAATCATCGCACGATCGAGAAGATTCGGCTCCAGCGGACCGCGGTCGGCCAGCGCCAGATCTGCCAAGCGTGCTCGCCTTCGGCGATGGAGAAGAAGATCATCTGGGCGCGGCCGATGATGTTCTCGAACGGAACATAGCCGACCGCCGACAACACGCGGCTGTCCGTGGAATTGTCGCGATTGTCGCCCATCATGAAGAAGTGTCCGGACGGCACGGTGTAGACGTTGGTGTTGTCGTAGAAGCCGTTGTCGACGCAATCCAGCGTTTCATAGGTGACGTTGTTCGGCAGCGTCTCCTTCCAGCGTTTGACGCGCGCGGTGGCATCCGAGCCGCACGGATCTTCGCCGACATAATCGGGCAGCCGCTCGCGAACGACCGGCTTGTCGTTGATGTAGAGCAGCCCTTCGCGCATCTGGATGCGGTCCCCCGGCATTCCGATCACGCGCTTGATGTAGTCCGTGGAGTCGTCCTTCGGCAGCCGGAACACCACGACGTCGCCGCGGTTCGGCTCGGAGCCGAAGATCCGGCCGGAGAAGATCGGCGGCGAGAGTGGAATCGAATAGTGGCTGTAGCCGTAGGAGTATTTCGACACGAACAGATAGTCGCCGACCAGCAATGTCGCCTTCATCGAGCCCGACGGAATGTTGAAGGGCTGGAACAGGAACGTCCGGATCACCAGCGCGATGATGAGGGCATGGATGACGACGCGGATCGTTTCGCCGATGCCGCTCTCAGATTTCGTACCGGATGTCACGCTCATCGCTTTCCCGATTCCCGTCGCGAATGCCGCGCGGTGGACGACTATTCTCAGGTGAAGCGGATCCGCTTCGCGATGAGAAGCTCAATTTGGCAGGAACGGCCCGAAGTGAAGGCGCCGCTCGCCATAGATTCGACCCGCGAAGGGGTTCCGCGCGGTTGTAGACCGTTGTCGCGAAGCGCGCAATCAACCGTCCAGACAAAACTAGCTAATGCTATGACGAATCAGCGCCTTTTCCGTTCCGCGGGGGCGCTGCGGCAGCCGTCAGGATGCCGTCGCAGGAATCGCCGAAATGACCACGAAGGCCTGCGCCAGCGGCCATTCGTCGGTAATCGAGAGGTCGATCTGGGCGATCATCCCGGCCGGCGTCAGGGCATCGAGCCGAGCTTTCGCGCCGCCGGTCAGCGCCATGGTCGGACGGCCGCCCGGCAGATTGACCACTCCCATGTCGCGCCACCAGACGCCCTGGCGGATCCCGGTTCCGAGCGCCTTGGAGCAGGCCTCCTTGGCGGCGAACCGCTTGGCATAGGTAGCGGCCACCAAATTCGGCTGCTTATCGCGCCGCCCGGCCCTCGCCCGCTCGGTTTCGGTGAAGATCCGGTCGAGAAACCGCTCGCCGTGTCGTTCGATCACCTTGGCGATGCGGGTGATGTCGATCAGGTCCGAGCCGATGCCGATGATCATGCTGCGATCACCCGTGCGCGGCCGCGGTCCATCGTCACCCGCATCGCCTTGACGGTCTCGCCGAGGCCGACGAACAGCGCCTCGCCGATCATGTAGAAGCCGATGTTGAGCTCGACGATCTGCGGCAGCGCCGCGATTGTTTCGGCCGTGGCGTAGTCGAGGCCGTGGCCGGCGTGGACTTCGAGCCCGGCCGCTTGCGCGAGCGCGGCGCCGGCGACGATCCGCCGCCACTCCTCGGCCGCCTTCGCCGGCTCGTCATCGGTGATCGCGTCGCACCAGGCGCCGGTGTGGATTTCGATCGCCGGCGCTTTCAGCCTCGCGGCCATCTCGATCTGCGCCGGATCGGCGGCGATGAACAGCGACACCCGAATGCCCGCGTCGTTGAACCGCGCAATCGAAGGCGCCAGCGACTCGCGTTGGCCGACAACGTCGAGGCCGCCTTCCGTGGTGAGCTCCTCGCGCCGCTCGGGCACCAGGCAAACCGCGTGAGGCTTGATGCCGAGCGCGATGCGGACCATGTCCGGCGTCGCCGCCATCTCGAAATTGAGCGGCTTCGAGATCTCGGCCTTGAGCCGCTCCATGTCGTTGTCGCGGATGTGCCGGCGATCCTCACGCAAATGCGCGGTGATGCCGTCGGCGCCGGCCTCGATCGCGGCCAATGCAGCGCGCACCGGATCGGGATGGCGACCGCCGCGCGCGTTACGCACGGTCGCGATGTGATCGATGTTGACCCCGAGACGCAGAGGAGGAGTTTTCGGCATGTTGGACCTGCGGGACGTACTTGCGGAACGACGTATTAGCGGAGCGACGTAGTTACGGAAAGCTCAGCGACCGAATGCTATCCATTGACGCGCTCGACGTGGGCCACGACCGCCTTGGCGCGGAGCTGGGCGATGATCGCACTGAGATGCTTGAGGTCGTAGACCTCGAGATCGATGGTGAGTTCGGTGAAGTCCGGCGAGCGGCGGCTCATATTGATGTTGTCGATATTGCCGTCATGCTCGGCGATCACGCTGGCGATCTGCGCGAGGCTGCCAGGCTCGTTGACATTCTGCAAGAACAGCCGCGCGGGGAAGCGTTGCGGCGTGGTCTCGTCGATGTCCCATTTCACGTCGAGCCAGCGCTCCGGCATCTCCTCGAAATCCTTCAAGGCCGGTGAATGGATCGGATAGATGGTGATGCCCTCGCCCGGCGTGACGATCCCGATAATGCGATCGCCCGGCACGGCGCCGCCGTTCGGTGCGAATTTCACCGGCAGTCCCGAGTGGATGCCGCCGATCGGGATCGCAGCGCCGATCTTGCCCGGCTCCGCAGCGGATCTCGTCACGGGTTTGTCCGGCTTCTTGCCGCCGAACCGCGCGGTGCGCTCTTCCTTGTAGTCGGGATACATCGCACGGGCGACGTCGGATGCTTTCATTTCGCCACGGCCGACCGAGGCCATCACGTCCTCGATCGAGGCCCGCGCCAGCCGCGGCAACGCGCCCTTCAGCTTGTCGTCGGCGTATTCGATCTTGGCGCGTGCGAACAGGCGCTCGACGATGCGGCGGCCGAGACCCGCATATTGATCGCGCATCGCGGTGCGGGTGGCACGACGGATCGCTGCGCGCGCCTTACCGGTTCTCGCCAGCGACTCCCACGCCGCCGGCGGCGCCGATTGCACGCTCGACGTCAGCACTTCGACCTCGTCGCCGTTCTGGAGCTCCGACGACAGCGGCGCGAACTTGCCGTTGATCTTGCAGCCGACCGCACTGTTGCCGACGTCGGTGTGCACCGCATAGGCGAAGTCGATGACGTTGGCGGCGCGCGGCAGCGCGATCAGCTTGCCCTTCGGCGTGAAGCAGAACACCTGATCGTGGAACAGTTCGAGCTTGGTATGCTCGAGGAATTCTTCCGGGTTCGAACTCTCCGACAACATCTCGATGGTGTGACGCAGCCAGGCGAAGGCATTGGATTCGCGGTTGAGCAATTCGGTCGGCGAGCCGACGCCGTCCTTGTAGAAGGCGTGCGCCGCGATGCCGTATTCCGCGATCTGGTTCATGTCCTGTGTACGGAACTGCAGCTCGACGCGCTGCTGGCCCGGGCCGATCACCGTGGTGTGCAGCGAGCGATAGTCGTTCTGCTTCGGCGTCGAGATGTAATCCTTGAACCGTCCCGGCACCATCGGCCAGGTCGTATGCACCACGCCGAGCGCGCGGTAGCAGGCCTCGACGTCATTCAGCACGACGCGAAAGCCGTAAATGTCCGAGAGCTGCTCGAAGCCGACCGACTTGCGCTCCATCTTGGTCCAGATCGAAAACGGCCGCTTGCGCCGGCCGGTCACTTCCGCGGTGATGCCATTCTTGCCGAGGTTGGCGGAGAGCTGGGTTTCGATCTCGCCGATCAGATTGCGGTTGCGTTCGGCGAGCGCATCGAGCCGCTGCATCACCACCGTGAAGGCTTCAGGATCGAGCGTTCGGAACGACAGATCCTCCAGCTCCTCTCGCATCTCCTGCATACCCATGCGGCCGGCGAGCGGCGCGTAGATATCGAGAGTTTCCTCGGCGATCCGTTGGCGCGATGCGGGCGGCACGAAGTCCAGCGTCCGCATGTTGTGCAGGCGATCGGCGAGCTTGATCAGCAGCACGCGGACGTCGTCGGCGATCGCCAGCAGCAGCTTGCGGAGATTCTCCGCCTGCTTGGCCTCGCGCGACACGAGCTCGAGTCGCTTCAGCTTGGTGAGGCCCTCGACCAGCGCGCCGATCTCATGGCCGAACAGCTTGTCGATCTCGGTCCGGGTCGCCTCGGTGTCTTCGATCGTGTCATGCAGCAGCGCTGCGACGATGGTCGCGTCGTCGAGCTTCAGGTTGGTGAGAATCGCGGCGACTTCGAGCGGATGCGAGAAGTATGGGTCGCCTGAGGCGCGAGTCTGCTCGCCATGCGCCATCATCGCGTAGACATAGGCGCGGTTGAGCATGTCCTCGTCGGTATTCGGATTGTAACTCCGGACCCGCTCGACGAGGTCATATTGTCGCATCATTCGGGCCCGCGTTCCACGCGGCTTCGGCTGCGCCGAAGCTGGCCCTGCCACAGTTGCTGCCGAATCGGCCATGGCCTCCATCTGCCTCGGAATGCGGCGTCCTGGCGCCATATTGCGAACCTCGATTGCGGCGCAATGCGCCGCAAATGTCACTGGTGAATTGCTTCAGATCTGCTGGAAATCCGAGCCGCCAACAGTAGAGGCTTTTGCCATGATGGGAAGATGGACGATCGCGAAAACCAGCCATGTGGCAAAGGTTTGATCGATCGCAAGGATCTCTCGCGGCAAAAACCAAACGGCCCGGACTGATCCGGGCCGCGAAGCTGTTTCGTAACGTCTGACGTGAAAGGAGACGAGCGTTACTCGTCTTCCTCGGGCTGCTCTTCCGGCGGCGCGAGGCCTTCCAGGCCCTTCAGGAGCTCTTCCTCGGTCATGCGCTCCAGCGCGACCTCGGTATCGTCTGCGTCGACACTGGCGCCAACCGACCCGATGAGAGGAACGGTGTCCTGCTCCGGCTCGTCGACTTCGACGAACTTTTGCAGGGAGTGCACCAGCTCTTCCCTGAGATCTTCGGGAGACACCGTCTGCTCGGCGATTTCACGCAGCGAAACAACGGGATTCTTGTCGTTGTCACGGTCGATTGTGAGCTGCGAACCCGACGAAATCATCCGCGCACGGTGCGCCGCCAGCAGGACCAGGTCGAACCGGTTGTCGACCTTATCAATACAATCTTCCACGGTGACGCGCGCCATCGCCAGTCGCTCCGTTCAAAAGGACCAAAATGCGGGTTATCGGCCGTAGGTATAGGGGGTTGACGCGATGCGCAAGAACCAAATTGTCATTTGGCCGTGAACCCACACTCTGATAATGCACCAAAAGTCCGGCGATGGGCGCAACCAATCACTGGGACAAACACGGATATGACAAGAAAAGGCTTCTTTTCAGAAAGAAAAGTATAGAATACCGGTCGATGCTTCGTGCGGTTGAAGATTGTGCCGGCTGCCAAAGCCGACGGCTATTCGTGCAAATTGACTTTAATGCGCGACCATTTCTGTCGCGCCAAAAACCTAACGACTGAAAAACGAGAGATCTGGATGTCCACCTCTGCGAGCAACAAAATCGCGCTGTTTATCGATGGCGCCAATCTTTATGCGACTGCAAAAACCCTTGGTTTCGATATCGATTACAAACGACTGCTCAAGGAATTCCAGAGTCGCGGGACTTTGATCCGCGCCTTCTACTACACCGCCATCATCGAGGATCAGGAATACTCTTCGATTCGTCCTCTGATCGACTGGCTCGACTACAATGGCTACACCGTGGTCACCAAGGCGACCAAGGAGTTCATCGATGCCAGCGGCCGTCGCAAGGTCAAGGGCAACATGGATATCGAGCTCGCGGTCGACGCCATGGAATTGGCCGAGCACATTGACCAGATGGTTCTGTTCTCCGGTGACGGCGACTTTCGGTCGCTGGTCGAGGCAGTGCAGCGTCGCGGCGTCCGTGTCACGGTGATCTCGACGATCTCCAGCCAGCCGCCGATGATCGCCGACGAGTTGCGCCGTCAGGCCGACACCTTCACCGACCTGGTCGAACTGCAGTCCAAGATCGGTCGTGATCCGGCCGATCGGCCGCCGCCGCGCGAACCGCGTCATGCACCGCAATTCCTGCAGCGTTCGGTGGCGATGGCGCCGAGGGGCGCGGACGACGATTTCGAAGACTGACATGACTGCAACGCGCGGCCCCCTCGCCGCGGTATCTCGTCCAATCGCCGAACCCGATCGTGATTGCCCAGACTGTCCGAGGCTCGCGGCATTCCGCCGCGAGCAGCGGCTGCGTGAGCCCCTCTGGCACAATGCGCCGGTGCCCTCGTTCGGCGATGACGACGCAACGCTACTGATCGTCGGGCTCGCGCCGGGCTTGCAGGGCGCCAACCGAACCGGCCGGCCATTCACCGGCGATTACGCCGGCGACCTGCTCTACGCGACGTTGATCGAGTATGGCTTCGCCAAGGGCAACTACGAGGCCCGGCCGGACGACGGGCTGCGGCTGGTCCGCTGCCGGATCAGCAATGCGGTGCGCTGCGTGCCGCCGCAGAACAAGCCCCTCCCTATCGAGATCAACACCTGCCGGCGGTTTCTCGCGACGACGATCGAAACCATGCCGAAGCTGCGCGCGCTGGTGCTGCTCGGCCGCATCGCGCACGACTCGACGTTGAAAGCCGTCGGCCTTCGAGCATCGCAAGCGCCGTTCGGGCACGGCGCGGTCCACCAGGCCGGCGCGCTGCGGCTGTACGACAGCTATCACTGCTCACGCTACAACACGAACACCGGCGTGCTCACCCCGAAGATGTTCCACGCGGTGTTCGCCCGCGTTCGCGCCGATCTGGACCAGCCGAACTAGCCGTCGCGCGCCTCGAAGGATGGCCGCGCGCCGGGCTTCGGCCCGCCGGTCGCTTGCTTCGAGGTTCGCCCGCGGCGAGCACCTCAGCATGATGAACCCGCGTGGCAAAGCCTTGAAGCTCGCGGCGAAGCCTCAGCGCGGATTGGCCCGCAGCCAGGCCAGCACGTCGCCGGCATTTCGATCCGGCGGAAACACCGGATAGAATATGTGGGTGATGTGGCCGTCATCGATGATCATCGCCATCCGCTTGAGCAAAGTGAGCCCGGCGACGCGCATCGTCGGCAGATTGAGCGCCCTGCTCAGCGCCAGCTTCTCGTCCGACAGCACCGGAAACGGCAGATGCAGCCGCGTCGCCATTTCGGACTGATAGTCGGTGCCTTGGGTCGACAGCCCGAACACCTGAGCCGCGCCGGCGGCTTTCAGCTCGGCGAACAGATCGCGGAACGAGCAAGTCTGCGGCGTGCAGCCCCGCGCGCCGGGGATCATGTCCCAACCGTCAACCGGCGCGATCTTGCCGGGTTGGCCGGTCCGCGGATAGCCGAATACGACGGTCCGGCCGTGCAGCGCCGACAGATCGACGTTGCTGCCGTCTGTCGCCGGCAATGCAATCGAAGGCAGCATCTGCCCGGGAAGATGCGCTGCGCCCCCGTCATCGGTCGGCGCAGGGATCAGGGTCCAGTCGACGTCGGTCAGGTGGCCTTGATTCATGCTTCTGCTCCCCACGGTCGAGCTGGATCATTCGCGATTCCGACAAGCTCAGAACCGAAGCTATCCAATTGTGGACTGATACGCATTCCTCTTGCGAACCAAATCACGTCGCATCAGCCGCGCGCGCGCAACAGCCGGCCTTTCTCGCGACTCCAGTCGCGCTTCTTTTCGGTTTCGCGCTTGTCGTGCAGCTGCTTGCCCTTGGCCAGCGCCAGCAGCAACTTGGCGCGGCCCTTCTCGTTGAAGTACAGCTTCAGCGGAATGAGAGTCATACCCTGACGCTCGACCGCGCCCATCAGCTTGTTGATCTGCTTTCGGTGCAGCAGCAGCTTGCGCGGCCGCTTTGGCTCGTGGTTGAAGCGGTTGGCCTGCAGATATTCCGGGATATTGGCATTGATCAGCCAGATCTCCCCGCCGCGGGAATCCGCATAGGATTCGGCGATCGTCGACTTGCCGCTGCGGACCGACTTGACCTCGGTGCCGGTCAGCGAGATGCCCGCCTCGATCGTGTCTTCGATTGCGTAGTTGAACCGCGCCTTGCGGTTCTCCGCGACCACTTTGATCGCGCGTTCGTTCTTGTCGGCCATTGCGGCTGAACCTCGTTAACGCCGCTCCGCCGAAGGCCTAGACCTGCGTGCGGATGCCGCTCTTCAGAATATCGCGGATCTCCGTGAGAAGTTCCTGCTCGCGGGTCGGCTTCGGCGGCGCCGCTGCGACGGCCTCGTCGTTGCGCTTCAGCCGGTTCATCGCCCGGATCACGCCGAACAGGACGCCGGCGACGATCAGGAAGTTGAGCGTGATGGTGAGGAAACTGCCCCACGCCAGCACCGCGCCCTGCTTCTTCGCCTCGGCCAGCGAATTCGCCGTCACCGCCTTCGACAGCGGTGTGAAGTAGTTCGAGAAGTCGAGGCCGCCGGTGACCGCGCCGATCACCGGCATGATCAGATCGCCGACCATCGAGGTCACGATGGCGCCGAACGCGGCCCCGATGATGACGCCGACCGCAAGATCGACGACATTGCCCTTCATCGCGAATTCGCGGAACTCCTTGAGCATCGACCCTCGCAGTTTCTTTGTGGAGCGGCCTGGTTGGTACAGGTCCGCGTGAATGGGTCAGCAGCCGTTAGTTCAGCAACCCGGCGTGAATCATGGCGGCGCGGATGGCTTTGCCCGTCGGTTCGGTCACCGGCATCAGCGGCAGCCGCACTTCTTCCTGAATCCGGCCGAGCAGCGTCAAGCCATGTTTGGCGCCGGCCACGCCGGGCTCCTTGAAGACCGCATCGTGCAACGGCACCAGCCGGTCCTGGATCTTCAGCGCGCCGGGATAGTCGCCGGCAAACACAGCCGCCATCAGGTCGGCACAGAGCTTCGGCGCCACATTCGACACCACCGAGATGCAGCCGTGGCCGCCCGCGGCCATATAGGCCAGCGCGGTCATGTCCTCACCGGAGAGCTGGATGAAATCCGCCCCCATCGCGTGGCGCTGCTGCGACACCCGGCCCAGATTGGCCGTCGCGTCCTTGACGCCGACGATGTTCTCCAACTCGTACAGGCGACTCATGGTGTCGACCGACATGTCGACCACGGATCGCGGCGGGATGTTGTAGATGATGATCGGAATCCCGATCGCGTCATTGATCGCCTTGAAGTGCTGATACATGCCCTCCTGGGTGGGCTTGTTGTAATAAGGCGTCACAACCAGGACCGCATCCGCGCCCGCCTTCTCGGCATGTCTGGCGAGCTCGATGGCCTCACGGGTGGAATTCGATCCAGCCCCGGCGATCACCGGCACCCGTCCCCCGGCCTCTTCGACGCACCATTCCACCACCTTGTTGTGCTCGTCATGGCTCAGCGTCGGGCTCTCGCCCGTGGTCCCGACCGGCACCAGTCCGTTGGTCCCTGCTGCGATCTGCCATTTGACCAAATCGCGAAAGGCCTGCTCGTCGACCGAACCGTTCTTGAACGGCGTGACCAAGGCGGTAAACGACCCCCGGAAATTCGTCTTGGCTGCCATAGTGCTCTCCTGACGCGCAGTCCCAATCTGTTGGCCTTTCATATCGGGTCAAGAGCGGCCGCGAAAGGCCCGGATTCGGCCGTCCGGGACGAGTTCCAGGCTTCGCGGGTGCCAGGCAGCGGCGCGCCGAGCGCCTTTCCTTTGCCGACCGGTCTTTGAACCTTTGCCGGGCGGCCACGTCTCATCCTCGATGCGTGATCCCTATCACGCTGGAAAACTTCGTCCGGGCGCAGATTGGCGGCACTTCACGCGATTGCAGGAGGAAGTCATGAAAAGCTTGATCGCGCTGGCGGCGCTGCTTGTGGCAAGCACGGCGGCACAGGCTGGGGAAACCTATTCGTTCGACATCGGCGGTCATTCGGTCCGGATCGAAAAGCCACGCGATTGCAACGATGCGTCCTGCGTCTCGATTTCGATCCCTGGTGTCTACGAATCCGGCCCGAAGCGCAGCAAGCGCCCGCGAATCGAGCCGGACGACGACGTCGATGAACGCCCGGCCACCCAGAAGCCGGTTCAGGAAACGCGCAAACCGCCCGGCCAGCCTGCGACCGCCAATGACAGGGCGGCAACGCAGGAAGCGCTGGAGCCGGCCAAAGGCTCACCCAAGGTCGCGCCGGCGCCTCCGGCCGCTCCCGCAACGACCGCCAGCCGGATCCAGGAACCCGCTCCGGCGCCGGCCGCCAGTCGCGCATCGGAGCCAGCCGCCTCAGTTGCAAATCCGGCGCCGCCGGACAGCGCGCCAGCCAAGCGACTTGACCCGGTGGTCGCCGCCGCGCCCCCGTCAGTCCCGGCCCAGGAGCAGGCCCCGGCGGCGCCCGACAAGCTCTCGCCGCTCGGCGTCTGGCTGACCGAGGAGAAGGAAGGCAAGGTCCGGATCGAACAATGCGGAGCCAGTCTCTGCGGTTACTCGGTCAACGCCCGGTCGAACGAGAACGGCGAGAAGATCCTGATCAACATGAAGCCGGGCGGCGACAACAAATGGAGCGGCCGGATCCACGACCCGAAAAGCGGCAGCAATTATGACTCGACAATCGCCCTGAAGGGCCCGGATCGGCTCAAAGTCCAAGGCTGCGCGTTCGGCGGCATGTTCTGCGGCGGCCAGACCTGGAGTCGCGTGAACTAGCAGACGATTAGCGCGATATCTTGAACCAGAACGACAAGGGCCCTGCCGTCGCGGCAAGGCCCTTGTCAAACCAGTTCCGCGGTTGCCGTTAGGCCGATGGGACGGCGGCATAATCCGCATCAGAGACATGCTCCATCCAGGTCGCGAAGCTGCCGTCGAGCGCTTCCTGCATCGCGATGTGGGTCATGCCATTGGTCGGCGAAGCGCCATGCCAGTGCTTCTCGCCTGGCGGTATCCAGACCACATCCCCAGCGCGAATCTCCCGGACGGGTCCGCCTTCGGTCTGAACGCGGCCGATTCCGGTGACCACATAGAGCGTCTGGCCGAGCGGATGGGTATGCCACGCCGTCCGCGCGCCGGGCTCGAACGCCACACGGGTCGCCGCCAGCCGCGCCGGAGCCGGCGCGGAGACGATCGGGTCCTGCCAGACAGTGCCGGTGAAATAATCCTTCGGCGCGCGGAGGGTCGGCCGCGAACCGGCTGAGAAGATATCCATGTTTCCGACCTCCGGGGTTACGCCTTGCCCGCCTTTTCCTTGAACGCGGCATAGCGGGCCTTGGTTTCTGCGTTCATCGGATAAAGCCCCGGCAGCACCGCGCCGTTGTTGACCTCCTCGACGATCCAGCCCTCCATCCGCTCCTGCTCCGGGCCTTCCGCCAGGACATGGTCGAGCTGCGCCTGCGGGATCAGAACCGCGCCGTCCTGGTCGGCGACGATCACATCCTTCGGGAATACGGCGACCCCGCCGCAGCCGATCGGCTCACCCCAACCGACGAATGTAAGCCCCGCCACCGAGGGCGGCGCCGCGGCGCCGTTGCACCACACCGGCAGGCCGGTGCCGAGTACGCCTTCGAGATCGCGCACCACGCCGTCGGTGATCAGCGCCGTAATGCCGCGCTTCACCATCCGCGCGCAGAGAATGTCGCCGAACACGCCGGCGTCGCTGACGCCCATCGCATCGATCACGGCGATGCAGCCTTCCGGCATCGCCTCGATCGCGGCGCGGGTCGAGATCGGCGAGGCCCAGGATTCCGGCGTCGCAAGGTCCTCACGCGCCGGCACGAAGCGCAGCGTGAACGCCTCGCCGACGAGCCGCGGCTGGCCCGGCCGCAGCGGCCGCGCGCCACGCAGCCAGACATTGCGCAGCCCCTTCTTCAGCAACACCGTGGTGATGGTCGCGGTCGAAACGCGCGCAAGGGTGGCAATGGCTTCGGGGGTCAATGACATGGACACGCAGCTCCTCGAGAGATTTGCGCTGCATCTTGCTGGCGCGACCTCCCCCGTCAAGTCGCAAGCCACGCCCGGCAGCCTTTCGCGGATTGACTGATCATCACGCCTTATCGGCCGGCTCGGCGGCGCTTTATCGCTAACAGTATGAGCGGGAAGTGATTTTCACGCGCGTGCAAAACGCGCTATGGCTAGATCTGGTGCTGATGAGATCAGAGGGACATGGCGCTCACCACCCCACGCATACTGCACAGCGGCGACGCCGCAATCACGGTCGACTTCGGCCGCGAGATCAGCAACGACGCCAATCAGCGCGTACTCGCACTCGACCACATACTGACACGGCACGCCATCGCAGGTGTGCGTGAAACAGTTCCGACCTATCGCTCGCTTCTGGTGCACTACGACCCGGAGCAGATCGGCTTCGCTGCGCTGGCTGAACGACTGAACACCTTGGCGCAATCGCACGTTCAAGCCGAAGCGACGACCCGGCGTCGCTGGCGGATTCCGGTGTGCTACGGCGGCGAACACGGCATCGATCTCGAGGACGCGGCGGCCGCGTTGAAGATGACACCCGACGCCCTCGTCGCGCGTCACGCCGGCGGTGACTATCGCGTCGCGATGATCGGCTTCACCCCCGGCTGGTCGTATCTGTCGGGTCTCGATCCGGCGCTTGCATTGCCGCGGCGACAGGCGCCACGCGTGCTCACCCCCGCGGGCACGATTTCGATCGGCGGCGCGCAGGCCGGCGTGCAGTGCCTTCCCGGCCCGAGCGGCTGGCACCTGTTGGGACGCACGCCAGTGCGAACGTATCAGATGCATCGCGATCCGGTTTTCCTGCTCGAGCCAGGCGACGCAATCAGCTTCAGCCGGATCGACGCCAAGGAATTTGCTGAGCAGGATCGTGCCGCCGAGCACGGCGAGATCATCGCCGAGTTGTTGGCCTCATGAGCAGGCTCGTCATTGACATCGTCGGCCCGGCCACCTCCGTGCAGGATGCGGGCCGCCACGGCGCGCAACGCTATGGGCTGACCCCGAGCGGCGCGATGGATCGATGGTCGTTAGCCGCGGCGAACACGCTGGTCGGCAACCCCGCATTCGCCGCTGCGATCGAACTCGGGCCGCTCGGCGCGGCGTTCACCGCGCGCGACGGCGCGGTGCGGCTGGCGTTGTGCGGCGCGGAACGTCCCGCCGCGATCGGCAGCAGAGCAATTGCGCCCAACGGGTCGTTTCTGCTCGCTGAGGACGAGACGCTGACGCTCGGCGTCGCGCGCAACCATGTGTTCAGCTATCTGGCGATCGCAGGCGGCATCAGCGGCGAACCGATGTTCGGCAGTCTCGCGGTCAATGCCCGCGCCGGTCTCGGCAGCCCCTACTCGCGGCCGCTGCAGCCCGGCGACGTCATTCCGGCAAAGCCAGCGACGATCGCTGCCGAACGCCGTCTCGATCTGCCGAGGCCGCCTGAGGCGCCGATCCGCGTCGTGCTCGGTCCGCAGGACGATGAATTCGGCGACGCCGTCGCAACGTTTCTCAATGGCGAATGGAAAATCTCCGCGACCAGCGACCGGATGGGCTATCGACTCGAAGGGCCGGAGATCAGGCATCTGCACGGCCATAACATTGTCTCCGACGGCACCGTCGACGGCAGCATTCAGGTTCCCGGCAACGGCCAGCCGATCGTGTTGATGCCCGACCGCGGCACCAGCGGCGGCTACCCGAAGATCGCGACCGTGATCTCCGCCGATCTCGGTCGTCTCGCGCAATTCCAGCCCGGGCGGCCGTTCCGTTTCAAGGCGGTGAGCATGGACGAGGCGCAGGCCGAGTATCGTGCGATGGCGAAGTTGATCCGCGCTTTGCCAGATCGTTTGCAGGATGCGCAACAGGGGATGCTCGACCTCGACGCGCTGTTCACCGCCAACGTCGCGGGCGCGGCGGCCAATGCGCTCGACGGCTGAGTGATCCAACGTTCCGATGGGAAGACGACGATGAAGATCGATCTGAATTGCGACCTCGGCGAAGGCTATGGCGCGTGGCAAATGGGCGATGATGCGGCGATGATGAGCATCGCCACGAGCGTCAATATCGCCTGCGGATTCCATGCCGGCGATCCCGATATCATGCACAAGACCGTCACGATGGCGAAGGCGCTTGGCGTTTCGATCGGGGCGCACCCCGGCTTCCGCGATCTGCACGGCTTCGGCCGTCGCCCGGTGCCGGGCATCACCGCTGCGGAGATCGAGAATCTCGTCGCCTATCAGATCGGCGCGCTGCAGGCGGTCGCGGCGCTCGCCGGCCACGAGGTGACCCACGTCAAGGCGCACGGCGCGCTGTCGAACGTCGCCTGCGAGGACGACATGACCGCGCGCGCCGTCGCGGCGGCGATCAAGGCGGTCGATCCGAAACTGATCTTCGTGGTGCTGGCGAACTCGAAGCTCGTCGATGCCGGCGAAGCCGCCGGCCTGGCAATGGCCCACGAAGTGTTCGCCGATCGCGCCTATGAGGATGACGGCAATCTCGTGTCGCGCCGCAAGCCGGGCGCGGTGCTGCACGACGCAAGAGAGATCGCGCAGCGGGTGGTCAGAATGGTGCAGGACGGCGCAGTCGTGTCGGTGACAGGCAAGATCATCAAGATGCGGATCGACACGGTCTGCATCCACGGCGATACGCCCGGGGCCGTGGACATCGCGCGGGGGGTTCGCTTGGCCCTTGAGGAGCGTGGGGCCACCGTTGTCCCCTTTGCGCGGCGCTGAAACGCGCCAGGGAGATCCGAAGAAGGAACTATAGCAGCCGCAGTTGCGGAGCGCCGAACGCGACGGCTGCGATCAATCCCAGCGCCGCGCCGAGAGCGATGATGTCGGCAGTGAGGAACAAGGCCGGCCAGGCCAGGGCCCGGCGGATGCCTCGGGTATGGTCCTGATTTTGCAGTCGCATCGTTTGACTCCCGAGCTCGTGCGGAACAAGAAAAGCCTGAACGCGCCGACCCGCAAGGCGGCCGACGAAATAACAACGTCCATGCCATCCGGGTCCCGGAACCGGCAAAAATTCTCTCTTTTGGAACCGAGGCCGCGGCCTTCATTCTCACGGATTCCGGCCCGGAACCGCCTTGTCAGCGCCTCCGAACGGGTTTAGCTCGGGACCATCAATCAGGCAGTTTCAAACCAATGCAGCAGGCCGCCGCGCCAAAGATCAGTTTTGTCTCGCTGGGATGCCCCAAGGCGCTGGTGGATTCCGAGCGGATCATCACCCGGCTGCGCGCCGAGGGATACGAGCTCGCGCGCCAGCATGACGGCGCCGATCTGGTGATCGTCAACACCTGCGGATTCCTCGACAGCGCCAAGCAGGAATCGCTCGCTGCGATCGGCGAAGCGATGGCCGCCAACGGCAAGGTGATCGTCACCGGCTGCATGGGCGCCGAGCCCGAGCAGATCGAAGCCGCCTATCCGGGCGTGCTGTCGATCACTGGCCCGCAGCAATATGAGAGCGTGCTGGAAGCGGTGCATCGGGCCAAGCCGGCGCTGCACAATCCGCATCTCGATCTGGTGCCCGAGCAAGGCATCCGGCTGACGCCGCGGCACTACGCCTATCTGAAGATTTCCGAGGGCTGCAACAACCGCTGCAGCTTCTGCATCATTCCGAAGCTGCGTGGTGATCTCGTGTCACGCTCCGCTGACGACGTGTTGCGCGAGGCCGAGAAGCTGGTCGCCGCCGGCGTCAAGGAACTACTGGTGATCTCGCAGGACACTTCGGCCTACGGCGTCGATCTGAAATACGCCGAAAGCCCGCGGAAAGATCGCACGGTCCGCGCCAAATTCATCGATCTTGCGCGCGAACTCGGCGAACTCGGCGCATGGGTGCGTCTGCACTACGTCTACCCCTACCCGCATGTCGACGAAGTGATCGGGCTGATGGCCGAGGGCAAGGTGCTGCCCTATCTCGACATCCCGTTCCAGCACGCCAGCCCCGACGTGCTCAAGCTGATGAAGCGCCCGGCGGCGCAGGACAAGACGCTCGACCGCATCAAGCGCTGGCGCGCGGACTGCCCGGATCTGGCGCTACGCTCGACCTTCATCGTCGGCTTCCCCGGAGAGACCGAACGCGATTTTGAGTTCCTGCTCGACTGGCTCGACGAGGCCGAGATCGACCGCCTCGGCGCGTTCAAATACGAACCGGTCGCCGGCGCGCCGTCGAATGCCCTGCCCGACCAGATCAGCGACGAGGTCAAGCAGGAGCGCTGGAATCGGCTGATGGCGCGGCAGCAGGCGATCTCGGCGCGGCGGCTGAAGCGCAAGGTCGGTACCCGCCAGCAGATCATCATCGACGAAGTCGGGCCGACCGTCGCCAAGGGCCGCTCCAAGGCCGACGCGCCGGAGATCGACGGCAGCGTTTATCTCTCGAGCCGACGCCCGCTCCGCGTCGGCGAGATCGTCACCGCCAGGATCGACCGCGCCGACGCGTATGATCTGCATGGGACGGTCGCGGGGTTCTGAAGCGAATAGCGGGTTCTGAGGATCGCGCCGGCGCGTGACGCACGGCCGTCATCCCACAACCATCAGTCATCGCCCGGCTCGACCGGGCGACCCAGTATCCCAGAGTGCCGAGTATCAGCCACCAGTTCTCTGCAATACTGGACCCCCCGCTTTCGCGGGGGATGACGGCAGATATCAACCATGCGGCCGCGGAATACTTACGGCTTCAGGATCGACGCGCCGGTCGTGACGCGGCCTTCCAGATCGATATGCGCCTTCGCGGCGTCTTTCAGTGCATAGGCATGGTTGATCGGAACATGCAGCTTGCCCTCGATCACCGCGGAGAACAGCGTGTCCGCGCCCTCGATCAGTTCCTTGCGGGTGCCGACATAGTCGTTCAGCTTCGGTCGCGTCGCGAACAGCGAGCCGTGGTTGTTCAGTTCAGCCAGCGCGAACGGTGGCACCGGGCCCGAGGCGTTTCCAAACGAGACGAACAGCCCGCGCGGCTTGATGCACGACAGCGATCCCGGGAACGTCGTCTTGCCGACGCCGTCATAGACCACGTCGCACAATTCGTTGCGGCTGATCTGCTTCACCCGCGCGACGAAATCTTCCTCGTTGTAGAGGATGACGTGATCGCAGCCATTGGCGAGCGCGAGATCGGCCTTGGCCTTGGAGCCGACGGTGCCGATCACATGAGCGCCGAGCGCCCGCGCCCACTGGCAGGCGAGCAGGCCGATGCCGCCGGCCGCGGCGTGGATCAGCACGCGATGGCCCGGCTCGACCTTGAAGGTCTTGTGCAGCAGGTACCACACCGTCAGCCCCTTGAGCATCAGCACCGCGCCCTGCTCGTAGGTGATGTGGTCGGGAAGCTTCACCAGCTTGGTAGCTTCAATGTTCCGCTCGGTGGCGTAACCACCGAGGTTCGAGTAGTACGCAACGCGATCGCCGGGGTGGAAATTAGTGACGTGCGGTCCGACCGCGACGACCTCACCGGCCGCCTCGTTACCGACGATGAACGGCTTCGTCGGCGCTTTGTACAGGCCGGTGCGAAAGTACACGTCGATGAAGTTCAAGCCGACGGCGTACTGACGAATGCGGACCTCGCCGTCTGCGGGCGGCGGCAGCTCGATGGCCTCGTAGACCAGCGCCTCCGGACCGCCCACCTGATGCACCCGCACCGCTTTCGTCATCATCGCCCCCTGGGGAATCTACGCAACGCGCAACGAATGCCATCCTCGCGGCGTTGTCAACCGACCGCGGCTAGCCCGCGCGGCAAGCCATGGCACAACATCATTGCGGTTTGACGCGGTTACGCTTGGCGAGCACGTTGAAGAACTCGACCGCCCCCGAAAACAAGATGGCAAAATAGATGTATCCCCGGGGAATATGAAACGCAAAGCCGTCGGCGACCAAGGCGACGCCGATCAGCACCAGGAAAGCCAGCGCCAGCATCTTGGTGGTTGGATGTTCGGAGACGAACCGCGCCACTGGCCCGGACGACACGTACATGATCAGCATCGCGATCAGCACCGCGGCGACCATGATCTCGATGTCCTTGGCCATCCCGATCGCGGTGATGATCGAGTCGATCGAGAACACCAGATCGACGATCACGATCTGGACGATCACCCAGGCGAACGCAGTGCGCACGTCCGGCCCCTTGTGCCCGGCCTCGCGCGCTTCGACCTCGGCATGAATCTCGTGCGTCGCCTTGGCGATCAGGAACAGGCCGCCGGCGATCAGGATGATGTCGCGCCAGGAGAACGACTGCCCGGCGATGCTGAACACTGGTGCAGTCAACCCGATCAACCAGACCAGCACGCTCAGGAGCAGGAGGCGGAAGATCAGCGCCAGCGCCAGACCGATCTGCCGCGCCCGCGTCGCCTGCGGCTCGGGAATGCGCGAGACCAGAACCGAGAGGAAGATGATGTTGTCGATGCCCAGCACGATTTCGAGCGCCGTCAGCGTCAGCAGTGCAGCCCAGGCTTCCGGACTGTAAATCAGATCAATCATTGTCGGACTCTCTGGAACAGCCGAATGGCTGCATCAGCGCAGCCAATGTAGAGCGCAATTGCGCACAATGTGACGGTGACCGGGGCCGCCACGTCGAAATTTCGTACGATCACATAGACCGAAAGCATCGCCCAGACAGCAATCAGCGTGAGGTTGAGCACACGTAGCCGCACGACTCGGACCGGATGCAGGACGTTGAAAGGCACGAAGGTGAAGACGATCAGCGCAGCGATGCCGATGCTCGCGGCGATCGGCGGCGGATGCAGCAGAAACAGGTAGAACGCCGCGGCATTCCACAACGCCGGAAAACCTCGGAAGTGGTTGTCGGCGGTTTTCATCCGGCGATCGGCGAAATACAGCGCCGAGGTGATGATGATCCCCACCCCGAGCACGGGAGCCGCGATCGGCATCAGCAAGCCGCTTGCGGTGATCGCATAGGCCGGCACAAACACGTAGGTGACGAAATCAACCACTAAATCCAGCGCGTCACCCGACCAATCCGGGTGCAGCCGCGCCACATCCAGCCGCCGCGCCAACGGCCCGTCAATCCCGTCGATCAAGGGCGCCACGCCGAGCCAGCCGAACATCGCCGCCCAATGCTCGCGGACGGCTTCCAGCAGCGCCAGCAGCGCGACGCCAGCGCCGGCGGCGGTGAACAGATGCACCGAGAACGCGGCCATGCGCTCGACGCGCGATGCCGGAGGGGATCGTGGCGGGTCCAACGGGGTCATCAGGCGGTTTGCATATCAGGACTCGGTCGCGCCTGCATATCAATGTTCACATCATTAAAGTTCGCGACGTTCGGTCGCGCAACCTGCGGGAAGCGCTAAAGTTTCATTCCGGGCTTGAAATCGAGGCGGCGACTGACGATTGTCTTTCTATGACCCAAAGCCTGCTCGAGCCAAACAGTTACGATGTCATCGTTGTCGGCGGTGGTCCCGCCGGTCTGGCCGCCGCGATCGCGGTCGCCGAAACCGGGGCGATGACGGCCCTGATCGCCCGCAAAGTGCCATATGCGGACAACCGCACGACGGCGCTGCTCGGAGATTCCATCGACCTTCTGGAGAAACTCGACGTCTGGCGCCGCTGCTCCAGCAAGGCCGCCGCGCTGCGGACGATGCGGCTGGTCGATGACACAGGCCGGCTTATCCGGGCGCCGGAGGTGCGGTTCGCTTCAGACGAAATCGGCATGGATGCGTTCGGCTATAACATCGAGAACCGCAACCTGATGGTTGCACTGGAAGAGCGCGCCGCGGAAATCGCCAATCTCGACCGGTTCGACGATGAGGCCGAATCCGTCGCTCCCGGCGATGAGTCGACGTTGGTCCGCACCCGGAAGGATCAGACCCTGTCGGCGTGCCTGGTGGTCGGCGCCGACGGCCGTCACTCGCGATGCCGGGAAGCAGCCGGCATCACTGTCAGCAGCCGCGCGCTCAACCAGTCAGCGCTGACCTTCAACGTCACCACGGCCCGATCGCATCAAAACGTCTCGACCGAGTTTCACACGACCGAGGGACCTTGCGTGTTCGTGCCCCTGCCCGGCCGCCGCATGAGCGTCGTCTGGGTCGCCGCGCCGAAAGAGGCCCAGCGGTTGATGGCGCTCGACGACGACGCCCTCTCTGTGGCCGCCGAAAAGCAGTCGCATTCGATCTTTGGCCGCGTCACGGTCGAGCCCGGCCGGAATATGTTTCCGCTCGCGATCGAGAAGCCGAGCCATTACGGACGGCGCCGCATCGTGCTGGTCGGCGAAGCCGCTCATGTCGTGCCGCCGATCGGCGCCCAAGGCCTCAATATGGGTCTGCGCGATGCCGGCGATATCGCCGAGATCGTCCAGGACGCGATGGCGGGCGACCAGGACGTGGGCAGCGATGCTGTGATCGGGCGGTTCGGCCGCGCCCGCGGCGCCGATGTCGCCAGCCGCACCTTCGCGATCGACATCGCCAACCGCACCCTGCTCAGCGACCTGCTGCCGGCGCAGGCCGCGCGCGCGGTCGGCATGCAGTTGATCAGTTCGGTCGGGCCGCTGCGGCGTCTGGCGATGCGCGAAGGGCTATCCCCGTTCTGGCGATCGCTGTGAGTGCGAGAGTTGCGGTTCTGATTGAATTAAAACCGCAACTTTCTATTCCTGTTCTGACGCAATCTCTTCATGACAACCGGCCTCTAGTTCGCTCGACAACGATTTAGAGCAGCGGCATCTGCCCGGTCCTGATCAGCCACATCACCGTCGTCAGGGTTACTACCGAGACGAAGGTGCCGATCAGCACCGCGACCGAGGCCGGTTCGACCCAGGTGTTGTATTGCCGGGCGATCACGAACACGTTGAGCGCCGGCGGCAACGACGCCATCAATACAGCGGTGGCCGCCCATTCCAGGGTGAACGGTCCGAACGCCAGCATCAGGCCGAGCACGATCAGCGGATGCAGCAGCAGCTTCACACCGATGATGGCGGGGACCTCCCACGGCACCCGACCGAACGGGCGCAGCGCCACGGTCACCCCGAGCGTGAACAGGGCCACCGGGGCCGCGGCGTTCTGCAGAAATTGCAGCGTACTGTCGACCGCGACCGGCAATTGCAGATGCAACGCCGCGGCCGCAGCGCCGCAATAGGCGGCGACGATCAAGGGATGCAGCACGATCTCGCGCGCCACATGGACGATGGTCGGCAGCAGCGGGCGGCGTTCGCCGGAGGTCAGCGCCATCGCCAGCGGCACGATCGAGAACAGGAAAATGCTGTCGAAGCAGAAGATCAGCGCGACCGGCACCGCGGCCTTGGCTCCGAGCACGGCGAGCGCCAACCCCGGCCCCATGTAACCGATATTGCCGTAACCGCCTGCGAGGCTCGCCATCGTCGCTTCCCGCAGCGACAGGCCGCCCACCGCCCGCCCGATGAGCCCGGAGACGAAAAACGCGCACGCAGTGCCGAGCGTGGTCGCCAGCACGAATGGCAGGTTGTTGAGTTCCTCGAACGGCGTCTTCGACATGATCCGGAAAAACAGCGCCGGCAGCGACACGTAGAGCAGGAAAAAATTCATCCAGGCCAGGCCATTCTCCGGCAGCCGCTTCAGCCGGCCACAGGCGAAGCCGACGAAGATCAGCCCGAAATACGGTAGCGCGAGGTTTAAAATATCGATCATGGGGGGCCGCTGAAGGGACCGTCGGTCAGGGAAAAACGACCGGTAACCGGGAAATCGGCGCCGGGCCAATGGGAACGGAAACCCGGTTTCGCACTAGCATCAGCCGCAATCCTGGTCTATGCGACTCAGATGATCAAGACGAGAACCGCCAAGTTTCAGATCGGCCAGATCGTTCGCCACCGGATCTTTTCGTTCCGCGGGGTGGTGTTCGACATCGATCCGGAATTCAACAATACCGAGGAATGGTGGCTGTCGATTCCTGAAGAGGTCCGGCCGCACAAGGACCAGCCGTTCTATCACCTCCTCGCCGAGAACGCCGATTCCGAATACGTCGCTTATGTCTCGGAACAGAACCTGCTACCGGACGATTCCGGCGAGCCGATCCGGCATTCGCAGGTCGCCGAAATCTTCGTCAAGGACAAGGCCGGCGGCTATCGCCCGCGCAATCCGTCGTTGAATTAGTTCGGCGCATTGCTTCACGCCCATCCAGCGTAGCAATCCGACAAAGCCCCCGAATAACACAGCAACCCAAACGCAAAGGGCGCCCGACCGGGGCGCCCTTTTCGTTCTGCGGAAAAACGCTTGTTACTTCGGGGCCGGATTGGCGCCTGCCGGGGCCTGCGCCTCGAGCTTCTTGCGCTGCTCTTCGGCGCGCTTCTGCAATTCTTCCTGCAGCTTCTTCTGGGTCTCTTCGAACTGCTTCGGATCGGTCGGCGGACCGTCATAGGCCTTGGCGAACTCGGCCAGCGGCAGCGGCAGCGTCAGCGGCGCACCGTTGGAGTTGATCGCCTGCACGACCAGGTTCTGACCCTTCTTCATGCTGGCCAGCATCTCCGCGGTCGCCTCATAGTCCGACATGCAGCCGTTGGCGAAACAGATCACGTAAGGACTCTGCTGCGGCGCGTTGCTGTCGACGATGATTCGGGTGCCATGAACGAGTTGCATGCCGAGCGGCAGCGTCACGCGCAGGATCTTCTTCGGCTCGCCTTCCGGCTCGATGATCACCGCCGCAATCACCGGCTGGCCGGACTCAATGCGGCCGTCCTTGCCGGTGAAGCAGACCTGCTTCGCATTGGCGTCTTGGCCCTTGAGGCAGAACTTGGTCCACGGCGCGTAAATCAGCTGAACCTGCTGGTCCGGCTGCGGCGCGGCGGCGGGCGCCTGCGCGGCGGGGCCGGCTTTCGGAGCCGCCTTCGGAGGAGCCTTTGGCTGGGCGGGGGCTGCCGCCTTCGGAGCGGCCGGCTGCTGCTGCGGCTGCGGGGCTTGCGCTTGCGCTGCGGAAGCGACGGTCAGAGCGGTAAAGGCCGCTGCCGTGAGCAGAGCGAATGCCTGCCCGCGCGGCCCGGCCGTCGCGACCAAGTTGCAAGACTTCATTGCAAAAAACCCTTTCTGAAACGGTCGCGCACCCCGCGGCGACGCGGGAGCTGACATCGTGCCGTTTGGCCGGTGTCTCGGAGCCAATTGAGGCAGTTACGTGACAAGCCGATCAAGCTACGCCGCGTGATCGCCTTCAATACATCGGCGCACGAAAAGATCAATGGCGACAATCATCCCCGGCCCGTTTCATCACTCCCTTGTGGTAAATTCCAGCGGTGGACAACAACGAATCAAACCGCCGGTTCGTGCACCTGATGGCCCTGCGCGCGGGCGCGCTGGCGGCGGTGATGGTCGTTGGCGTCGTCGCTTTGTTCAGCGGCGTCGCGCAGGCCGGAGCAGAGGACGCGGCGAAACCATCGCATGCGCTGGCGATGCACGGCGAGCCTGCTCTGCCTGCCGACTTCACCGCGATGCCCTATATCAACCCCGATGCGCCGAAAGGCGGTCGTCTGGTGGAAGGTCTACTCGGCACCTTCGACAGCCTCAATCCGTTCATTGTCAGGGGCATCGCGGTGCAGAGGATGCGCGGCTACGTCGTCGAGAGCCTGCTGGCGCGCGGCAACGACGAAGCGTTCACGCTTTACGGCCTGCTGGCGCAATCGGTCGAGACCGACGATGCGCGCAGCTACGTCACCTTTCGCATCGATCCGCGCGCGCGGTTCTCGGACGGCAAGCCGGTGCTGGCGCAAGACGTGCTGTTCTCCTGGCAATTGCTGCGCGACAAGGGCCGCCCCAATCATCGCATCTACTACGCCAAGGTCGCGCGCGCCGAGGCGCCCGATCCGCGCACGGTGCGGTTCGATTTCGGCGACGTGAACGATCGGGAACTGCCGCTGATCCTCGGCCTGATGCCGATCTTTCCCAAACACGCGGTCAACCCCGACACCTTCGAGGAGACGACGCTGGCGCCGCCGATCGGGTCAGGTCCGTACCGTGTCGGCGCGGTGAAGGCCGGCGCCAGCGTCACGCTGATCCGGAACCCCGACTATTGGGGGCGCGATCTTCCGATCAATCGCGGACTATGGAACTTCGACGAGATCCGGATCGATTATTTCCGTGAGGCTAACTCACATTTCGAAGCCTTCAAACGCGAGCTGTATGACTACCGCGTCGAAAACGAGCCGCTGCGCTGGCATGACGGCTATGACTTTCCGGCGGCCCGCAACGGCGACGTGATCCGCGACGCCTTCAAAATCCGCATGCCGCAGCCGACCGAATTTCTGGTGTTCAACACCCGCCGTCCGGTATTCGCCGATATCCGGGTCCGCGAAGCGCTGTTGCAATTGTTCGATTTCGCATGGATCAACCGCAACTACTTTTTCGGCCTGTATGCGCGCGCAGGTGGCTTCTTCGCGGGTTCGGAGCTCTCCGCCTACACCCGCCCGGCGGAAGCCGGCGAACTTCAACTGCTGAAGCCCTATCTGGCGCGACTGCGCGCCGACGTCATCGACGGCAGCTACCGCCTGCCCGTCAGCGACGCCTCCGGCCGCGATCGCGCCACGCTCGGCCGGGCGCTGTCGCTGCTGGCGGAGGCCGGCTATCAGCTCGACGGCACGGTGCTGCGGCGGCGCGACAATCACCAGCCGCTGACCTTCGAAATCCTGGTCACCACGCGCGATCAGGAACGCATCGCGCTGGCCTTCGCCCGCGACGTCAAGCGTGTCGGCATCCAAACCTCGGTCCGCGTGGTGGACGCGGTGCAGTTCGATCAGCGGCGGATCTCTTACGACTTCGACATGATCCCCAACCGCTGGGACCATTCGCTGTCGCCGGGCAATGAGCAATCGTTCTATTGGGGTGCGGAAGCGGCCGACACCCAGGGCACCCGCAACTACATGGGCGCGAAGGATCCAGCGATCGACGCCATGATCGCGGCCATGATCGCGGCGCGCGGGCATCCGGAATTCGTCGATGCGGTGCGGGCGCTCGATCGCGTCCTGACCTCGGGCTTCTACGTGATCCCGCTCTACAACATCCAGGAACAATGGATCGCGCGTTGGAATCGGATAGAACGGCCGAAAGCGAACGCACTGACCGGCTACCTGCCCGAGACCTGGTGGGCCCGGCCACCGACGCAGCAAAGGTGATGATGTGAGCCAGCCCAACGCTTCGCCGACACTCGACGGACTGTTCCGGCGCATTCTGGCGCGTCAGCCGGATGCGATTGCGCTGATCGATCCCGCCGACAAGCAACGCGTCACCGGCCAGCCGCCGGCCCGTCTCACTTATGCGCAGGCCGACAGAGCGATCTCCGCGCTCGCGGCGCATTTCACCTCTTCCGGCCTTCCGGCGAATTCGGTGATTGCGCTGCAACTTCCCAACACCATCGAGTTTCCGCTGACGATCCTGGCCGCGCACCGCGCCGGGCTGGTCGTCGCCCTTCTGCCGCAGCTCTGGCGACAGGCGGACATCACCACGGCGCTGAACCGCACCGGCGCGCGCGCGATCGTCTCGACGCGCTGGATCGATGGCGTCAGCCATGCCGATCTGGCGATGAACGCCGCGGCCGAGGCGTTCTCGATCCGCTATGTCGGCGGCTTCGGCGACGATTTGCCGGAAGGCATGGCGTCGCTCGACATCGCAATGACCGAGGATGTTCCGGCGGCGGCTGCGCCTTTCGCTCAAGATGCGCGCCGCGCCGCGATCATCTCATTCGACTCCATGCCCGAGGGCGTGAGAACGGTTCCGCGCACGCATTTGCACATGATTGCCGGTGGTCTGGCGGTTTTCCTCGAGGGTCGCGTGCCGCAGGGCGCTATGCTGCTGTCGGCGCAAACCCTCTCCTCCTTCGCCGGCCTCGCGTCGTCGATGGTGACTTGGCTGTTGAGCGGCGGCACGCTGGCGCTGCATCACCCCTTCGACGAGGCGGTGCTCGAGGCCCAGATCCGCGACCTCGGCTGCGATACGCTGGTGGCTCCCGGGCCGCTGGCGTTGCGGCTGGGCGAGACCGGCCTGGCTGCCGGGATGCCGACGCTGCGCAACCTGATCGGACTGTGGCGGGCGCCTGAACAAGTCGCCGCCAGTCCGGCCTGGACTGCTACGCCCGCGACCTTCACCGACATCTACCTGTTCGGCGAGGCCGGCCTTTTCGGCGCGCGTCGCGGCGCGAACGGCGTCCCCGTTGCGATCATGCCCGGCCCGCACACGGCTCCGCGCGACCAGCCCGGATCGTCGGCTGCCGGCGAAACCCTGATCACGCCTCACGGAACGCTGGGATTGCGCGGTCCGATGGTCACGCTGGCCGCCTACGCGCCGCTGCCTCCGCTCAACAGCGCGACGCCGATGCCGCCGGCACCTGACTATGTCGACACCGGCTTCGCCGCCCGTCTCGACCGCGCCACTGGCACAATCTGCATCACCGCGCCGCCCTCCGGCGTGCTGGCCGTCGGCGGCTATCGCTTCCTCGCGCAGGATCTGCAGGAATGGGCGAAGCGGCTCGGTCAGGGCGCGCTGCTCACCGCTTTGCCCGATCGCTGGAGCGGATATCGCCTCGCCGGCCGCGCCCAGGACAACGCACGAGCTCGTGAAGCACTTTCAGAACTCGGCCTAAACCCTCTAATGGTCGAGGCCTTTCGGGATGGTCCGGCGCGCAGCGAGGAAATCGCGGGTCAGCATTGACGCCGCATTAAGGGTGCCGAACTAGGGTCGGACGCTATCGACAGCGGAGTACCGGCTCTCAGAGATGTCGTATCATGCGCCCATCCTCGTCGTCTCAGACGACGAAAACTCGCCGATCCTGTCGGCCCTCTCGGCAGCCCGACTCTTTCCAGCGGTGACTGCCGGCTGGTCCGAAGCGGGCGACGCTGTCGCACGGCTGCAGCCGTCGGCAGTGATCGCGACCGAAGCGGCCGGCTCGTCGCTCGCGACGCTCGCCAAACAGGTCGCAGCGATCGAACCCTACGTGCCGCTGATCGCGCTCGATCCGCGCTGCGCGTTGCCCGACAATGCGATCGGGTTCGAAGGCGGCGATCTCGATCGTCTCATCGCCCGACTGAGCGCAGCGCTCCGCGTCCGCAGCTTGCACGCGACCACGCTGCGCAGGTTGCTCGACGCCGGCGATCTCCCTCGCACACCGGATAGCGACCCGATCCAGGACGCCACGGTGTTGCTGATCGGGCGCGGCGCGGCCTACCCGGCGCTTTCGGTTGCGCTCGGCGAACGCGTCGGCGTGGTCGGCGCGCTGTCGATCGAAGCGGCGGCGAAGCATCTCAATGCTCGCGATCTCGATGGCATCATCCTCGCTGAAGGCTTCAGCCCGCGCGTGGTCGATGCGTTTCTCACCGTGCTGTCCGAGGACGCCCGGTTCCGCAGCCTGCCGGTGGTGGTCACCGTGCCGGCACCGGAGCGGCGCTTCGACCTGCCGAATCTCGATTTCACCCAGGGCGATCCGGCGCGGATCGTCGGCGATGCGCTGCCGCTGATTCGTCAGCACGCCTTCGAGGCGAGGCTCGGACGCACGCTGCGCTCGCTCGACGCCGGCGGCCTGATCGACCCGCGCAGCGGATTGCTCACCCCTGCTGCATTCGAACGTGATTTCGCGACCGCCGTCTATCACGCGCAGTCGCGCGGCGATGGGCTGTCGGTGGCGAAGTTCACCCTCAACCGCGCCGATCACCGCGCGCTGTTCGACACCGCGCGCATCGTCAGCCGGCTGATGCGCAAGATGGATTTCGGTGTGTTGCAGGCCGACAGCAGCATCGTCGTGGTGTTTGCCGAGACTGATCTGCGCAGCGCGCAGGCAATCGCGCGGCGTCTCACGGCTGTGATGAAGCAGACCTCGCATTCCAGCCGGCGCGAGGGGCGGATCGATCCGGATGTGGCGTTGGCAACACTGATGCCAGGCGACTCTGCCCGCGCGATCCTCGCCCGTCTGACGAAGCTCGACACGCGGCGCGCGGCGTCCTGACGCCACGCAGGCGGCCGTCAGGCCGCCTTGCGGGTTTCGGCGAGCTCGGCGAGCTGCTTCATAATGTCGGTGGTGCCTGCCAGCCGCTCCTCCGGCGTCTTCCACACCTGGAAGAACACGACCTTCATGTCCGGCCGGACCTTGGCGGCCTCGCCATGGCGGCGGATGAAGGTGACGAGACGATCGGGCTGCGCGAAGGAATTGTCGCGGAAGGTGATGACGACGCCCTTCGGCCCGGCATCGACCTTCTCGACATTGGCGCGCCGGCAATACGCCTTGATCGCCGCGACCTTGAACAGATAGCGCACCTCGTCCGGCAGCGGCCCGAACCGATCGCGCAGCTCGGCGGCGAAGTTCTCGATCTCCTCGTCGGTGTCGAGATCGGCGAGCCGGCGATACAGCGACAGCCGCACCGACAGATCGTTGACGAATTCCTCCGGGATCAGCACCGGCATCCCGATGGTGATTTGCGGCGACCAGCGGTCGGCGACCGGCTCAGAGACGCCGGCCTTGAGGTTGGTGATCGCCTCCTCGAGCATCGATTGATACAGCTCGAAGCCGACTTCCTTGATGTGGCCGGACTGTTCCTCGCCGAGCAGATTGCCGGCGCCGCGGATGTCGAGGTCGTGTGAGGCGAGCTGGAAGCCCGCGCCGAGCGTCTCCAGCGATTGCAGCACCTTCAGCCGCCGCTCCGCCTGCGGCGTGATCTTGTGCTGCGACGGCAGCGTGAACAGCGCATAGGCGCGCAGCTTGGAGCGACCGACGCGGCCCCGAAGCTGATACAGCTGAGCCAGACCGAACATGTCGGCGCGGTGGATGATCAGCGTGTTTGCGGTCGGAATGTCGAGGCCGGATTCGACGATCGTGGTCGACAGCAGGATGTCGTATTTGCCGTCGTAGAACGCCGACATGATGTCCTCGATCACCGTCGGCGGCATCTGGCCGTGGGCGACCGCGACTTTCATCTCCGGCACGTGCTTGTCGAGGAAGTCTTTCACCTCGGCGAGGTCGTCGATCCGGGGGCAGACGTAGAACGCCTGGCCGCCGCGATAGCGCTCGCGCAACAGCGCCTCGCGAATCATCAATGGATCATGCGGCGCGACAAAGGTGCGGACCGCGAGCCGATCGACCGGCGGCGACGCGATGATCGACAGGTCGCGCACGCCTGTCATGGCCAACTGCAGCGTGCGCGGAATCGGCGTCGCACTCAGCGTCAGCACATGGACCTCGGCGCGAAGCTGTTTCAGCCGCTCCTTGTGGGTGACGCCGAAATGCTGTTCCTCGTCGACCACCACCAGGCCGAGATCCTTGAACTTGATCGCCTTGCCGAGCAGCGCGTGAGTGCCGACCACGATGTCGATCTGCCCATCGGCGATGCCCTTCTTGACCTGCGTCAGCTCCTTCGGCGACACCAGCCGCGACGCCTGGCCGACGTTGACGGGGAAGCCGCGGAAACGATCGGCGAAGGTCTTGGCATGCTGCCGCGCCAGCAGCGTGGTCGGCACCACGACGGCGACCTGCTTGCCGTCGAGCGCCACCGCAAAGGCAGCGCGCAGCGCGACCTCGGTCTTGCCGAAACCGACGTCGCCGCACACCAGCCGGTCCATCGGCATGCCGCGCCCGAGATCGCCGAGCGCAGCGTTGATCGCCGCGAGTTGATCCTCGGTCTCGTCGTACGGGAAGCGCGCGCAGAACTCGTCGTAAAGATGCGGCTCGACCTGCAGCTTCGGCGCCTCGCGCAGGTGCCGCTCGGCCGCCACCTTGATCAGTTCGCCAGCGATCTGGCGGATGCGGTTCTTCAGCTTGGCCTTGCGCGCCTGCCAGCCCGAGCCGCCGAGCTTGTCGAGTTCGACATTCGTGCCGTCGGAGCCGTAGCGCGACAACAGCTCGATATTCTCGACCGGCAGAAACAGTTTGGTGTCGTTGGCGTAGTGCAGTTCGACGCAGTCGTGCGGCGCGCCCCCGACTTCGAGTGTCTGCAACCCGATGAAGCGGCCGATGCCGTGTTCGACGTGGACGACGATGTCGCCGCTGGCGAGACTTGTGACTTCCGAGATGAAGTTGTCGAGCTTCTTGCTCGACTTGCGTTGCCGCACCAGGCGATCACCGAGAACGTCCTGTTCGGTGATCACCGCGAATGCGTCGGTCTCGAAGCCGGATTCGAGGCCGACCACCGCCAGCATCGCCTCATTGCGCGGCGTCGCCTGCACCGTGCGCCAGGAATTGACGCTGGTGAGATGGACGAGCTTGTGGTCCTTCAACATGCTCGCCATGCGGTCGCGCGAGCCTTCGCTCCACAGCGCGATCACCACTTTCTTGCGCGTCGCCTGCAGCGCCTGCACATGCGCGACCAGCGTCTCGAACACGTTCACGGCGGTGTCGGCGCGCTCCGGCGCGAAATTGCGCCCGGCCCGCGCGCCGGCGTCGATCACCGAACCGCCATCGTCGGGCACCGCGAACGGCGTCAGCCGCGCCAGCGACGCGCCTTCCAGCCGCGCGGTCCATTCGCTGTCGGTGAGATAGAGCTGATCCGGCGGCAACGGCTTGTAGATCGCGCCGGAACCAGGCTGGTCCATCGCCTCGCGCCGCGCCTCGTAATAGTCGGTGATCTGCTTGAACCGCTCGCGTGCCGCATCCTCGCTTTGCGGCTCGATCGCCACCGGCGCGCCGGGAAGATAGTCGAACAGCGTGTCCATCCGCTCTTGGAACAGCGGCAGCCAGTGCTCCATGCCGGGATGGCGACGCCCCTCGCTGACGGCGCTGTAGAGCTGGTCATCGCGATCCGGGGCGCCGAAGGCGGCGACATAGCCCATCCGGAAGCGGCGAATGGTCTCGGAGATCAGCTGGAATTCCGACACCGGCACGAGATCGAGGCCGCGCATGGCGTGCAGCGTGCGCTGGGTCTCGGCGTCGAAGGTGCGGATCGATTCGAGCTGGTCGCCGAAGAAGTCGAACCGCACCGGCTGATCGAGCCCGGCCGGAAACAGATCGAGGATGCCGCCGCGCACCGCATATTCGCCGGGCTCGCGCACGGTCGAGGCGCGGCTATAGCCGTTGTGCTCGAGCCAGGCGACGATCGAATCCATCGGCACGACGTTGCCGGGCGCGACCGACAGCGCCTGCGCGGCGATCACCTCGCGCACCGGCACCCGCTGCACCGCCGCGTTGACGGTGGTCAGCACGATCAGCGGCTTGTCGCTGCCGGCAAGTCGCGACAACCGCGCCAGCGCGGTGACGCGCTGCGCGAGAATGCCGGAATGCGGCGAGACCCGGTCATAGGGCTGGCAGTCCCACGCCGGAAACTGCATCACCGCGACGTCGGGGGCGAAGAATTCGAGGCTGCGCGCGAGCTGTTGCATCCGCGGTCCGTCGCGGCAGATCACCGCGAGGCTGACCGCCGGCGGCTTCGGCCGCGCCGCCACTGCGCGCGCGAGATCGGAGATGATCAGCCCCTCGGCGCCCTCGGCGACATTGGCGAAGGTCAGCGCCTTGCCGGTCGTCAGCAGTTCCGCGGGCGATCGATGCGGCGTCTTCATGCCTCGTGATCCCGATGGCCGTAAGTCTTGATCCGCTCGAACAGGCCGCCCTGGAATTCGGCCGGCAGCGTGTCCGCGCCGGCGACGGCGTTGTAGAGGTCGTGATCGTTGAGCTCGATCAGCCGCTCGAGCTCGTCCAGCTCGGCGTCCTCCAGCGTCCCGATTTCGGCGTCGGCGAACTGACCGAGAATCAGGTCCATCTCGCGCGTGCCGCGGTGCCAGCAGCGGAACAAAAGCCGCTTGCGGCGGTCGTCGAGCCCGCCGCTCGATCGTGTCGTACCGGTCATCGTTGGAAACCTTGCTGAACGCCGAAAGCCCGGACATGCCGGGCGGGGTTGATATAGCCCCGCCCGATGGCAATGTCAGCCCGCGTCGGTGCATTGCAATTGCCGCAAAATGCATCCAAGCCTGCACTGCGTTACCCACCAGTCCGAGCCGGTTCGATGCGTCCCGCTTTGCTCAATCCTCTGTTTGCGCCCATCACCACCCTGCCCGGGGTCGGCCCGAAGCAGGACAAGCTGTTTCGCTATCTGCTCGGGCGAAACGAGACCCCGCGGCTGGTCGACCTCTTGCTGCACCTGCCGGTCAGCGTGATCGACCGCCGCTCCCGGCCCAAAATCCGCGACGCCGAGCCCGGCACCGTGGTGACGCTGGAAGTCCATGTCGACCGCCATCGTCCGCCGCCGCCCGGCCGCTCGCGCGCGCCCTATTTGGTCTATGCCAGCGACGACACCGGCGACGTGATCCTGACGTTCTTCAGGGCCAAAGCGGACTACATCGAGAAATTGCTGCCGGTCGGCGAGAAGCGCTACATCTCCGGTACGGGCCAACTCTATGACGGCACGCTGCAGATCGTGCACCCGGATCGCGTCGTCGACGAAGCCGGCTTCGCCAAGCTTCCGAAGATCGATCCGGTCTATCCGCTGACCGAGGGGCTCGCGATCGGCTCGCTGCGCCGCGCAGAGGCGCAGGCGCTGACCAAGCTGCCGGCGATGCCCGAATGGATCAGCCCGGAGGTGCTGCGGCGCTGCCGGTTTCCGTCGTTGGCCGACGCCTTGAATCGGGTTCATGTGCCGGTCGAACCGACCGACATCCTGCCGGACGGGCCGTATTGGTCCCGCCTCGCTTATGACGAACTGCTCGCCGGCCAGCTCGCGCTGGCGCTGGTGCGGGCGCAGCTTCGACGTCCTGCGGGTACGCGTAACGCCGGGGACGGCCGGCTGCGGCACAGGATCATCGACGCGCTGCCCTATTCGCTGACCACCTCGCAGCAGGAGGCCGCCGCCGCGATCGCCGAGGACCTGCGCCAGCCGGTCCGGATGCTGCGGCTGCTGCAGGGCGACGTCGGCTCCGGCAAGACCGTGGTCGCTCTGCTCGCGGCCGCCGCCGTCACCGAGGCCGGCAAGCAGGCGGCACTGATGGCGCCGACCGAAATCCTCGCGCGCCAGCACATCAAGACCATCGCTCCGCTCGCCGAGCGCGCCGGGCTCAGCGTCGCGATCCTGACCGGCCGCGAAAAGGGCAAGGAGCGCCGCGACCTGCTGGCGCGCCTCGCCGCCGGCGAGATCGATTTTCTGGTCGGCACTCACGCGCTGATCCAGGACGACGTCGTGTTCAAGTCGCTGGCGCTGGCGGTGGTCGACGAGCAGCACCGTTTTGGGGTCCGCGAGCGCCTGGCGCTGACCTCGAAGGGCGACACCGTCGACGTCTTGGTGCTGAGCGCCACGCCGATCCCGCGCACGTTGGTTCTGACCTATTTCGGCGACATGGACGTCTCCGAACTGCGCGAGAAGCCGGCCGGGCGTCAGCCGATCGACACCCGCGCTCTGTCCGACGGTCGCCTGCCCGAGGTCATCGACGCCGTCGGCCGCGCCGTGACCGCCGGCAAACGCGTTTACTGGATCTGCCCGCTGGTCGAGGAATCCGAGAACGTCCGGCTCACCGATGCCGAGCAACGTTTCGAAAGCCTGCAACAACGCTTCGGCGACAAGGTCGGCCTGGTCCACGGCCGGATGCGCGGCGCCGACAAGGATCGCGTGATGGCGCAGTTCGCCAGCGGCGAGATCAGCGTGCTGGTCGCAACCACAGTGGTCGAAGTCGGCGTCGACGTGCCCGCCGCCACCATCATGGTGATCGAGAACGCCGAGCGGTTCGGACTGGCGCAACTGCATCAGTTGCGCGGCCGCGTCGGCCGCGGCAGCGAGGCCTCGACCTGTCTGTTGCTGTACCGCGAACCGCTCGGCGAGATGTCGGCTGCGCGGCTGCGGGTGATCCGGGAGACGACCGACGGTTTTCGGATCGCCGAGGAGGATTTGAAGCTGCGCGGCGAAGGCGACGTCCTCGGGACCCGCCAGAGCGGCCTGCCCGGCTACCGGATTGCGCGCTCCGATGTGCACGGCCAGCTCATCACTCAGGCCCGCGACGAAGCGCTGCGCATCATGAAGGACAATCCGAAGCTCGAAGGCGCTTCGGGCGAAGCGCTGCGTTGCCTGCTGTATCTCTACGAACGCGATGAAGCACTGCCGCTGATCGGCGCGGGGTAATGAACGATGCCAAGGGCGCTCATTCTCGACCTGTTAGGCGCCATCCGCCGAGGCAACATTTGAATGCCGGCGACGAACGCAGGCATGACGCGTTGAGGAACTAATCGACCTTGTCGGGCGCCTTGATCCTGCGGCGGGAGAATGCCGATTCGGGTTCACCGGCGGCCCTCTTCGCGGCGAGTGCGGTGGCTGCCAGCGCTGCGATCTTCCGTTGCGGATCGGATCCCGGCTGCACCACGCCTGCGGACATGATGAGGGTCGCAGCCTCTTCGGCGCTCATATCGATCGGGATCACCTTGTTCTTCGGGACGTAGAAGAAGAAGCCGGTGGTCGGGTTCGGTGCGCACGGCAGGAACACCGAGATGTGCTCGGCCCCGCCGGGAATCCGAGACGCGACCTCTTCGTTCGGCGGGAGCGAGATCAAGACGATCGACCACATCCCCGGCGATGGAAACTCCACCAGGCCGACTTTGCGTAAGCTCGAACCATTGCCCGAGAACAGCGTCTCGAATACCTGTTTCAGGCCGCGATAGATCGCGCGCACCACCGGCATCCGACCGAGCAGCCGTTCGCCGAGATCGACCAGCGTTCGCCCGATCAAATTGGCGGTGAGGAAGCCGAGCAGCGTCAAAGCCACGAAGGCGACGACCAGACCTGAACCTGGCACCGCGAACGGCAGGTAGGTTTCGGGACGGTAGTCGACCGGAACGAACGGCCGGACGAAGCCGTCGACCCAGTTCACGAACCACCAGGTCAGATAAAAGGTGATCGCAATGGGGCCTGCGACCACAATGCCGGTCAGGAAGTAATTGCGGACGCGCCCCATGAATCCACGCGGCGGGTCCGGTATGGTCTCACCGAGATTCGGGCTAGGTTGATCGTTCATCAGGCGTCCAGGTCGGTAACATCCAAATTCGCGGCAAAGCCGCGATGCGCGCGTCCAGTCTAGCAGAACTCGTCACGTGAGGCAGAGAATGACCGGCTCCGTTCGAGTCGATCGTACCCAACCACCCGGACGAGGCCCGATGACCCCGACGTCGAATGTTCCGATATAGGCGCTTCGCGCCGCCTCAACAACAGGCCGGTGTGGATAGAACGGCCCGCGCCTGCCTATTCGACGGTCACCGACTTCGCCAAATTGCGCGGCTGGTCGACGTCCGTGCCCATGACGACGGCCGTATGGTAGGCAAGCAGTTGCACCGGGATCGCATACACCAGCGGCGTGAATGCCGCGTTCATGTCCGGCAGCACGATCGTCACCAGCGAATCCACCGTCGCCTCCTCGGCCCCCTTGGCGTCGGTGATCAGGATGATTCGGCCACCTCGGGCGGCGACCTCCTGCATGTTCGACACGGTTTTGTCGAACACCCGATCGTAGGGCGCGATCACCACCACCGGCATCTTCTCGTCGATCAGCGCAATGGGGCCGTGCTTGAGCTCGCCGGCAGCGTAGCCTTCGGCGTGGATGTAAGAGATTTCCTTGAGCTTCAACGCGCCTTCCAGCGCCAGCGGATAGCTGGTGCCGCGGCCGAGATAGAGCACGTCCTGCGACTTGGCGATGTCGCGCGCCAGCCGCTCGACCTGATGCTCGGTGGCGAGCGCCGCCGCCATCAGTCGCGGCAGTTCGATCAGGCCGTGCACCAGTTTGGTTTCGTCCTCCTCCGACAATTCGCCGCGCGCCCGGCCGGCCGCTACGGCGAGCGCAGCGAGCACGGTGAGCTGGCAGGTGAACGCCTTGGTCGAGGCGACGCCGATCTCCGGCCCGGCCAGCGTCGGCATCACCGTTTCGCTGTCGCGAGCGATCGTCGAGGTCGGCACGTTGACGACCGACAGCGTGTGCAGCCCCTGCTCCTTGGCGTAGCGCAGCGCCGCCAACGTATCGGCGGTTTCGCCCGACTGCGAGATGAAGATCGCCAGATCGCCCTTGCGCAACGGCGCTTCCCGATAGCGGAACTCCGACGCGATATCGATCTCGACGGGCAGCCGCGCGAACCGTTCGAACCAGTACTTGCCGATATAGCCGGCGTAGTTCGCGGTGCCACAGGCGGTGATCGAGATGCGCTGGATATCCTTGAAATCGAACGGCAGTTTCGCCGGCAGCGACACCCGTTCGGTCGCCATGTCGAGATAGCGCGCGAGCGTGTGACCAACGACTTCCGGTTGCTCGTGAATCTCCTTCGCCATGAAGTGGCGATAGTTCGCCTTGTCGACGACGAACGACGACGCACCGGACTTCATCACGCCGCGATGGACGATATCGCCCTTGGCGTCATGGACTTCCGCACCGGTCCGGGTCAGCACGACCCAGTCGTCGTCGTCCAGATAGCTGATATCGTCGGTCAGCGGCGCCAGCGCGATCGCGTCGGAGCCGAGATACATCTCGCCGTCGCCATAACCGATCGCCAGCGGCGAGCCCTTCCGGGCGCCGATCATCAGATCGTCGTGATCCCTGAACAGGAAAGCCAGCGCGAATGCGCCGCGTAGCCGCGGCAGCGCCGCCTTCACCGCATCGACCGGCGATGCGCCCTTGCGGATCGCGGCGTTCACCAGATGCGCGACGACCTCGGTGTCGGTCTCGCTCGCGAATTTCGCGCCGTCCGCCTCGAGCTCCGCGCGGAGTTCGCGAAAATTCTCGATGATGCCATTGTGAACCACGGCGACGCCGTCGGCCGCGTGCGGATGCGCGTTGGTCTCGGTCGGCTTGCCATGCGTCGCCCAGCGGGTGTGGCCGATTCCGGAATGACCGCTCAGCGGCTCTTTCTTGAGGCGCGCCTCGAGATTCTTCAGCTTGCCTTCGGCGCGCCGCCGTTCGAGATGCGTTCCTTCGAGTGTCGCAACGCCGGCGGAATCGTAACCGCGATACTCGAGCCGTTTCAATGAATCGACCAGTCGATCGGCGACCGGTCCGCGTCCCAAAATCCCGATGATTCCGCACATGCGGTTGATTATCTCCCGAAGGCCGGCAATGCCCGGCGTCATTGATATGTAGCGAGTTCCGCAAATACAAAGGTAGTCAAGAATTATTGCGGATTACGACATCTGAAGCGATATCGCGTTAACCACGCGTCCGAACTCGACCGAACTCAACTGGTCTTTGGTTTCCTGGCGCGCGCACTGGTTTCGCGAAACCGCTTCGCCCAACCGACACGGACCGTCTGATCATTGCGTTCGACCGCGAGGGAATCGTCCGGCACGTTCTTGGTGATCACGGAGCCCGACCCGACATACGCGCCGACACCAATCTTGATCGGCGCGACCAGCGATGAATTGGACCCGATGAAAGCGCCTGCGCCGATCTCGGTGCGATGCTTGTTGAAGCCGTCATAGTTGCAAGTAATCGTTCCGGCGCCGATATTCGCGCCCTCACCGATATGCGCATCGCCGATGTAAGTGAGATGATTGACCTTGGCGCCGGCGTCGATCCTTGCCGCTTTGGTCTCGACGAAGTTGCCGATCTTGGCGCCGTCGCCGAGCGACGTGCCCGGCCGCAGCCGCGCATAGGGGCCGACCGACGCGTTGCTGCCGACCGACGCGCCGACGATGTGCGAGAACGAGTGGATCACCGCGCCGTCCGCGATGCTGACGCCGGGGCCGATCACCACGAACTGTTCGATCGTGACGTCCTTGCCGAACCTCGTATCGGCCGCGAGATGAATCGTCTCCGGCGAAATCAGCGTCACGCCGGCGGTCATCGCCGCCTGCCGCAGCCGCGTCTGCATCACCGCTTCGGCTTCGGCGAGTTGCGCTTTGGTGTTGATGCCTCGGACTTCGTCTTCGTCAGTCTCGATCACGCTCGCGCGCAGGCCGCGCTCGCGCATGATTCCGACCGCGTCGGTCAGATAGTACTCGCCCTTCTTGTTGGCGTTGCCGATCCGCTCGAGTACGTCGAGCGCGATACGACCGTCGATCGCCATCACACCGGCATTGCACAGCGTGATCTTCAGCTCGTCCGCGCTGGCGTCGGCCTGCTCGCGGATCGCGGCCAACTGATCGCCTTCGACCACCAGCCGGCCATAGCCGGTCGGATCGGCGGCGCGAAAGCCGAGCACCACCAGCGCCGAACCGTTGCGCAATGGTTCGCGCAGCCGGACGAAGGTCTCGGCCGAAATCAGCGGCGTGTCGCCGAACGCGATCAGAAGATCGTCCGCGCCGCGCACGATCGCCTGCTTCGCCGCGAGAACCGCATGGGCCGTGCCGAGCCGCTCGCTCTGCACAAAGGTCTCCGCATCGGGCCGGATCCGTTTGGTCTCATCGGCCACCGCCTGATGATCTGGGCCGATCACCACGGCGAGCTTGTCGTCTGCGCCGTGCGGCGCGGCGGCGAGCACGTGAGCGAGCAGCGGCCGGCCGGCCACCGGGTGCAGAACCTTCGGCAGCGACGACCGCATCCGCGTTCCCTCGCCGGCGGCGAGCACGATGGTCAGGCTGGTTCTCGTCGTCATATCAAATCCCGTGAGGTCTGTTTGCAGCCCTCATAAATGGTTTTCCGGCGAAGGGGAAACGGCTTTCGGGACGCGAAAATGCCTCGTTGGCGGCATCGAGCGGAGATTTCCCTGTTAATGTCAGCCATATGATTCGCTTCGGCGGCTGGGACCTTTGGACGTTCGAATGGCGAGGAAAAAGAGCGATGATCTGGCGGACAGCTTCGCGACCGAGGAATCGGGCGGCTGGCTGACGCGTTTCCTGGCGGACGAGGAAGAACTCGACAACCAAGCCAAGTGGCGGCTGGCGTCATGGGCGGCCGGCTCGCTCGGCGCATTGGTGATCGCGATCCTCGCCAGCCAGACCGCGACCGACCGCCGGCGCGACCAGGTCGCCGCCGCCGACCTGGCGCGGCAGTCTCAGACGATCCAGCAACTCGCCAAGCAGAGCCAGAGCGAAGCCAGCCGGCTCGCGGCGGCGATCGAGACGCTCAACGGCGACCGCGACCGGCTGTACGCACGGCTCGGCTCCATCGAGCAGGGACTCGATTCGGTGACGGGCTCGATTGCGCGGGTGCAGGCTGCGGCCAAGCCCTCCGGCTCTGAAAAGTCCGACAAGGCTTTTGTGGCGACGCTTCCTGAAATCCCGGTCAAAGAACCAGCGCATGCAGCCCCGCCGATCGCCGCTGTCGATTCCAAGGCGAGTCTGCCTGCGCCGTCCTCGACCAGCTTGGTGCAGCCGACGCCCTCTGCATCGAAACGTCCAGCCGCGGTGAACGCTACGGAATCGGCCACTCCGCCGGCAGCAGTCTCGGCGCCGGAACCACCGGCTCCGATCCTCGCCGCAGTGCCGCCTCCCTCGGCTCCGACTTCCACAACACCGCCCCCCGCGGCGCCACCTACCGCATCATGGTCCGCAGCGATGCCGGCGTTGCCGCCCGCCCAGGAGGCCGAGACCAAGCGGGGCGACAAGGCCGCCATGGCCGCGATCTCACCGGCCATGCCCCTGATGCCGCCACGCTCGATGCTGGCGCCACCGGATTCCGCCGCCGGTAAGCTGATCGAGCCGAGAGCGGCCACGCCCCCGGTCAGCCCGGCGGCCGAGCCAGAGGTCGATTCCGCGGAGGAGACGCCGGTCGCCGTGCCCCACACCGAATTCGGCGTCGAATTGGGGGGGGCCAATTCGGTGGAGGGGCTGCGCAGCCTGTGGCGGCGAGTGTCGAAGGCTCACAAGCAGCTGAAGGACATGCGGCCGATCATCATGGTCAAGGAGAGCGCCAGCGGCGGACAGCTCCGGCTGGTGGCCGGACCGCTCAACGACGCCGCTGCGGCGGCGAGGCTCTGCGCCATGATCGACGCGGCCGACCACTCCTGTGAAACCTCGCTGTTCGACGGCCAGCGTCTGCCGCTGATTTCGACGACGCCGCCGGCGCGGACTCAGCGCAAGCGACCGCCCAAGGTGACCGCCGCGCCGGAGCCGCCCGCCGCGCCGGAGCCGCCGGCCCCCGCCCCGGCTCCGAAGCCGGCGTCGCTGACGTCGATTCTGGGCCTCCGCTGAAAATCAGGCTGACAAGCCGCGCTTCGGCGGGTTGTTCAGGGCGGCAATCCGCAGCATAATCGCGCCATGAAGAAACAACCGTTCCGCCTCTCCCCGTATCAGGTGCAGTGGCTCCTGATCGTCGGATTCCTCACCGTCGGCTATGCGCTGTATCTGCGCTATCTTGCGATCGAACTCTCGACCGTGGCGCTCGCCTGCGACGCCGGTCTGCAATCGATGCTGTGCAAGACCCGGCTCTTGATGACCTACCTGTTCCGCAATTCGGTTTTCGGAATCGCGGCGGTGGTGATCGCCATCCTGCACTTCATCCGGCCGTCGATCGTGCTGTTGACCGCGGGACTCGTCGCTGCCGGCTTCGGCATCGTGCTCTACAATATCGGCCTGTCGGGGATCGCGATCGGGCTGCTTATTTTGGGGTTTGCGCGGCCCGCGCCTGCCACAGCGTGAGCGCCATCATCGCATAGACCGCGCAGGTCCACAGCGACTGCCAGTTCTTCGGCCCCTCGTTGAACACCGTGTAGAGCGCGGACACTGCGAACACCCCGGCGAACACCGCTTCGGCAATCGGCCGCACGCCCTGCTGCGGCCGATTGAGCAGCATCAGCAGAAACAGCGGCAGCACCGCCATCGTCAGCGAGGCGAACGGGAAGTCGCGATAGCGCGGATCGAACGTGAAGCCGAGCGCGCTCTGCGCGCCGATCAGGGTGGTCACCACCACCGACAGACCGAGCGCATAGGTCAGGAACGACCGGCTGCGATCTTCGCGCGGACCGAACAGTTCGAGGAAAGTCGGCAGCGCCCGTCCGGACACCAGCGCAATGGCGGCCAGGATCGGCGTCAGCACCCCGCTCGCCAGCAGCAAGCCCCATTGCAGCCATCGGCCCCAGCCGTAGCTCTCGACCAGCATCTTGTCGACGGCGACGCCGAGCAGCACGCCGCCCGCGGTCGCGGACGCCCCCACTGCGAGCCAGGCTACCAGCCGCGGCGGCCACGGCTTCCGGCGCAGCGTCAGCATCGCGGCGGCGAATACCAGCACGCTCAGCACCATGCCGGCAGCCATCGACAGCTTCCACTGCGGGAAATTGCTGATCGGCAGGCCCGCCGGATATTTCAGCTCCCGATTGTCGGCGTCGATCAGACCCCAATAGCCTCCCACGGTGCCCTCGAGCTCCCGCTTCCAAGGCTGATCGTAGGCTTCGATCAGATTGACGCGGAAGTTCTCGAGCTTCGCAAGGCCGAGGATTTCCGACACCACGCGCGCTTGGTTGGCGCGAGACGGCAGTGCGCCCTCGCGCATCCGCCCGGCGCTGGGCCAGCCGGTCTCGCCGATCAGGATCTCCTTCGACGGAAATGCGACAGCGACGCGCTTGCGGATCTGATCGACGTGGCTCGCGGCATTGCGCGCGCGAATCGGCAGATCCTCCCAATAAGGCAGGATGTGAATCGTGACGAAGTCGACCGCGTCGTAGATATCGCGATTGCGCAGCCAATATTCCCAGACATCCGCATAGGTGACCGGCACCTTGACCTGCGACTTCACCAGACGAATCGTCGCGGCAAGGTCTGCTGCCGTCATTTCGCCCCGCAGCAGCACCTCGTTGCCAACCACCAGCGAACTGATGACGTTCGGATGATCCTTCGTCAGGCCGACCGCCACGGCGATCTGCGCCAGGTTCTTGGCGCGTTCGTTGCCGAGCCAGATGCCCTGAAGTACCTTGAGTCCGACCTTTCCGGCAATCGCCGGCAACTGCTCGAGGCCGTTGTCGACCGAGTAGGTCCGCACGCATTTCGAGATCTTGGCGAGTTGCGTCAGATCCTGCTCGATCTGTTCCGCGCCGATCCGAGTCGTCGGATCGAGCGGCGTCTGCTCGCCGCGGAATGGCGCATACGAGACGCATTCGAGCTTGTCGCTCGGGTCGATCGGAGCGCGTGCCAATGTGACCGGCGTGGCGATCCACCACCAGACGCCGAAGATGATGCCGAGAGAAATCGGGAGAAGCGCCAGCGGCGTGCGAAAAGAAATGGGTTCCGTCCTCCAGAAGCATCGTCGATTACCCGCTCGCAGGCGATCTGCCAAGGGCATAAGGTGACGCAAAATTTCCCGGACCGGAATGAACGAATGTTAAGCAACGTGAATTCGTCGTCATGTCGCTGGCGATCAATTGTCATTGCTGGACAAATCCTGAAATGTCCGTCATGGGAAATCGTGCAGGGTCACGCCGCATCGGCGACGAAATGCGGCGGCGTCGGGCGGATGGGGACCGAGGCCGTTGTGACCCGGACAACAGATCGGGGACGCTATGCGACGAGTATTCCTTGAGTTCCAGAACGCGCTGTTGCGTGGCCTGGCCGCGACCGGACTTGCCCTGCTGATCGGGATCGGCGGCGCGATTGCCCAGAGCGGCGACCTGCGTGCTCAGGACCAGAACAACAAGCCGCCGGCCAACGCCAACCAGCCCGCCCAACCGCCCGCGGACCCTCTCAAGGAGAGCCAGCGCAAGACCGACGAATTCGTCGAGGCCGCGCAGGCGATCAACGGTCCCGCCGGCAATCCGGAATGCGTCTGGCTCGGCCGCCGCGTGGTGGTGCTGATGTGGCGCGATGACCTCGACACCGCGTTCCGCCATCTCGATCTGTACGACCGCTTCGGTTGCCCGACCGGCCACATCCAGGCCGCGTTCCGCTGCCTTGTCCGCTCCGGACCGATCGATCCGAAGGTGCCGGAAGGCCTCAGCGGACGTGTCCACGCCTGCTGGATCAATCCGACCGCGCAACAGCAGCCGGCGGCAGCGACTGCTGCTCCTGCAGCGCCGTCCGGGAAGCCGGCCGCGAACACGCAACCTGCTGCTCCTGTGCCCGGTCCCGCGACGCCGGCCCCTGCGACTGCTCCCTCTTCTGCGCCGGCGAAATAGTCCGGCGCAGTTTCGGAACGTTCAGAAATTTTTGCGGTTGGCTTGTAACCGCCCTTAATTCGCCACGGCGTCGTATGAATTCATCGTCGACGGGGCCGAGCTGTATGCTTGAATTGCTACCGCCTTGGTCGGACCTCGGGGACGGGTCCGCTGACCAGCCATCTAGGCCCCGTATGGTTTAGTCGCGATGCGCGCCGTCGTCGCTGTTCTGCTTTTCGTCACCGCCGCTCACGCTGGTCTCTGGGGTATCCTCCGGGACAAACAGAAAGCCCCCGACTTCAGCGGCATGCTGCCGAGCGTGTCCTACGCGCCGTTCGACGGCTCCGCCCACCCCGACGTGGATAATATCCCGAGCGCCGAGCGCATCCGCAGCGACTTGAAGACGCTGGCGCCGATGACCAGGGCGATCCGTCTCTACTCGTCGACCGGCGGCGTTGAGCTGGTGCCCCCGATCGCCAACGAAGTGGGCATCAAGGTCACGGTCGGCGCCTGGATCGACAAGTTCAGCGACCGCAACGAACGGGAAATGCAGGCGGCCGTCGACCTCGCCAAGCGCAACGGCAACGTCAACGGCATCGTCGTCGGCAACGAAACGATCTACCGCGCCGACCAGAAGGTCGAGGATCTGATCAAGTTGATCCAGCGTGTGAAGAGCCAGGTCAATGTGCCGGTCACCACAGGCGAGATCTGGAACATCTGGCTCGAGAACCCCGAGCTCGCGTCGTCGGTGGACTTTATCGCCGCGCACATCCTGCCCTATTGGGAAGGCTTCTCGGACAAGCAGGCGGTCGATCAGGCGCTGATCATCTACCAGAAGCTGCGCGACGCTTTCCCCGGCAAGCGCATCGTGATCGCCGAATTCGGCTGGCCGAGCGCCGGCTACAATCTCAAGGCGGCGATCCCCGGGCCGTTCGAGCAGGCGGTGACGCTGCGCAACTTCGTCAGCCGCGCCGAAGCCATCGGCATGGAATACAACATCGTCGAAGCGATCGATCAGCCCTGGAAGTACTTCGAAGGCGGCGTCGGTCCGTACTGGGGCATCCTCGACGCGTCGCGGCACCCGAAATTCGCCTGGACCGGTCCGGTGGTCGATCCGGCGTATTGGAAGCTGGCCGGCATCGCGCTGCTGGTCGGCATCTTGCTGTCACTGCCGATTCTGCAGCTCGCCACCCCGACGGCGATGCAGACCCTGTTGCTGTCCTCGGCCGCGCACGGCGTCGGCGCCTGGGCTGCGACCGTGTTCGCCTATTGGACGGGGCATTATTTCGTGTTCGGCTCGGCCTTCGCGCTGACGCTCGGCATGACCCTGCTGGTTCCACTGGTGCTGATCGCACTGGCGCGCATTGAGGAAATCTCGGTCGTTGCATTCGGTCACAAGCCGCGCCGGCTGATCACGCGCGCGATGACCGACGCCCAGCAGGCTGAGGCGAAGGCTTCCGGCGCCGTCAGCTACCCCAAGGTGTCGATCCACGTCCCGGCCTATTTCGAACCGCCGGAGATGCTCAAGCAGACGCTCGATGCGGTCGCGCAGCTCGATTATCCGAACTTCGAATGCGTCGTGATCATCAACAACACCCCGGATCCGGCTTTCACCCAGCCGATCCAGGACCATTGCCGCGAACTCGGCGAGCGCTTCAAGTTCATCAACGCCGAGAAGGTCCAGGGCTTCAAGGCCGGCGCGCTGCGGATCGCGATGGAGCGCACCGCCGTCGACGCCGAGATCATCGGCATCATTGACGCCGACTATGTGGTGACGCCGGACTGGCTGAAAGATCTGGTGCCCGCCTTCGACGATCCGCGGGTCGGCCTGGTCCAGGCGCCGCAGGAGCATCGCGACGGCGACCGTTCGCTGATGCACTACATCATGAACGGCGAATATGCCGGCTTCTTCGACATCGGCATGGTCCAGCGCAACGAATCCAACGGCATCATCGTGCACGGCACGATGTGCCTGATTCGCCGCGCCGCGATGGACATGGCCGGCGGCTGGTCGAGCGACACGATCTGCGAGGACTCGGACCTCGGCCTCGAGATCATGGAGCACGGCTGGCTCACTCACTATACGAACACGCGCTACGGCTACGGCCTGCTGCCGGACACCTATGAGGCGTTCAAGAAGCAGCGCCATCGCTGGGCCTATGGCGGCTTCCAGATCATCAAGAAGCACTGGCGCCGCTTCCTGCCCGGCAACAGCCGGCTGAGCCAGGACCAGAAGCGCGAATTCGGCCTCGGCTGGCTGAACTGGCTTGGCGCCGAAAGCCTCGGCGTGGTGGTGGCGATCCTCAATCTGATCTGGGTGCCGATCGTCGCCTTCGCAGACATCGCCATCCCAGACAAGATCCTGACCCTGCCGATCATCGCCTCGTTCGTGGTGACGCTGGCGCATTTCCTGGTGCTGTACCGGCTGCGGGTGAAGATCAACGTGCCGCAGATGCTGGGCGCGATGATCGCGGCGATGTCGGTGCAGTGGACGGTGTCCCGCGCCGTCGCACAGGGCCTGATCACCGAACACCTCGCCTTCGCCCGCACCTCCAAGGGCGGCCTGACGCTGATGTCGGTCGAGTTCCAGGCGTTCTGGGAGGCCGTGATCGGGGTCCTGCTGCTGATCGGCGCGGGGGTGCTCGTGGCGTCCAACTCCTTCCGCCAGATCCACGAGATCTACATCTTCGCCGGGGTGCTGGTGCTGCAGAGCCTGCCGTTCCTGTCGGCGGTGGCGATCGCGATCCTCGAGAATTCGCGAATCAACGCGTTTACGTGGTGGACCGACACCCGCGTCCGCACCGCCGAGCTGATCGGCCTGCGGCCGGTGGCGCTGCCGCCGGCGCTCCCGGCACGGCAGAAGGTGGCCCAGGAAATCCACCACGACGCCGCCTGAGAAGATTTCAGCCGTCATCGACGGCTGAATGGTTGGACGAGGATTAGGCCGTAAATATCTGTGCGCCTGACCAAATCCGGCGCCACAGGGGTGCATTTGCTCGGCCCTCGGCTATTGACCAAGCCGTGCCAGCCCCCTACACAGCGCGGCACGTGAGCGCGTAGCTCAGACGGTAGAGCACGTGACTTTTAATCATGGGGTCGAGGGTTCGAGTCCCTCCGCGCTCACCATTGCTGCCTTGCCCGGCCTTGCGCCGGCGCAGTCCTGCCGTTTCAACAAAAGATAAAAGACCTCATGCGCATCACCCTCGTCGGCTCACGACATTTTGGCGTGGCCACCTTGGAGATGCTGCGCGGGCGCGACATTGCTGTGCCGCGGGTCGTGGTCGCCGATGGCGGCGACCGTCTGGCGCTGGCGGCCGAGGCGGCCGGAATCGCTGTCACGGTGCAAGCAAGCCCGAAGCTCGTGACCGCCGCGGAGATCGCGCCGGACACTGATTTGATCGTCGCCGCTCACAGCCACGCAAGAGTCGGCCGCGATGCGCTGGCGGCCTCCCGGCTGGGCGGAATCGGCTATCACCCGTCGCTGCTGCCTCGACATCGCGGAATTGCCGCGGTGGAATGGACCATTCGCGAAGGCGACCCGATTGCCGGCGGCACGGTCTACCACCTCGCCGACCGAATGGACGCCGGCGCAATTGCGTTGCAGGAATGGTGCTTTGTGCACAAGGGCGAGACCGCCCGCGAACTGTGGGAGCGCGCGCTGGCGCCGCTCGGTCTCTCTTTGCTAGCGCGTGTGATCGAGCACGCCCGGACCCATACGGCCCTGCCCGCCGAGCCCCAGGACGAGCAGTTCGCGACCCAGGCGCCACGATTAATCGGCTGATTACCTACCAAAATACCGGCGTCACCAGATCTACGACTTTTGAAATCACGAAAAATTGTTCCTGCGCAATGTTCTTGGCGATGGTTCCGATCATAGTGCCCCCATCGAGCGCTGCAGTGCGGCTGTTCGATTCACAGCACAACTCAGTATTGAGGTTTATTAAAATGGCTGAAAAGACACTGACCGGTCTGTCGGTCGAGGAGTCCGAAGAGCTCCACAAGCACGTGATCGATGGCACCCGTATTTTCGGTGCGATCGCGATCGTCGCTCACTTCCTCGCCTACGTTTACTCGCCCTGGCTGCACTAAGGAGGATTGACCATGAATCAAGGTAGAATTTGGACTGTGGTCAGCCCGACCGTCGGCCTGCCCCTGCTGCTCGGCAGCGTGACTGTCATCGCGATCCTGGTGCACGCTGCTGTTCTCAGCAACACCACCTGGTTCCCGAAGTACTGGAACGGCAAGACCGCCGCGATCACGTCGACCGTCAACGTCGGCTGATACGGCTCAATCGAGCTACGCGACAAGAGACCGGGCTCCCATGGAGCCCGGTCTTTGCTTTTGAGAGCGGCCTTTTGAGCTCTGCCATGGTCTGCAAGAATGGTGCGCAAGAAAAATGCGCCCAGGAATGAAACCTCCGGGGCGCACGATCGAGAGCCTCAGACCTTGAACAGATCCGGACGTTCAAAAGAAAATATCATTTCCAAACATTGATACGACCCGATCAATCGGGACTATAGCGTTTCGAGCGAAGTGGGTACCGGTTCGCGTGAAGAAAACGTGTCAGAACAAAAAGTTAGAGCTCCGGTACTGATTCTATCAAAACCGGAAGATCTCTAGGAGTCGAACGGTCGACCGATTCTTGTCGAAACGCGCGCCGCTCCATCACCCATCACGCTGATCGAAAAGCTCCACGCCGAGAGGCCTGCGGCTCACGCCTGACGTTTTGGCGCGACCAGTTGAGTCGCGGTGCGCTTCATCGTCTTGGCGACCAGCAGCGCCTGTTCCTTGGTCAGCGCGAAGTCCTGCACGCCGTTCTGCGTGGTCAGCGACAGGATCAGTACGTCAGGCTGATTCTCCGGCCAGCCGGTGGCGAAGGCCGTCACGAAATTGGCCGAGATGGAACGCTGCGTCATCGATCGAACTCCTTGCAATCAGGCGGCTTGTTGGCCGAAACCCGCCCGCCTTGCAAGGCCCGCAGCATCGCTATCTGGCCGGCACGAACGCCGTCACTTCGATTTCGACCTTGGCGCGCGGATCGACCAGCCCGGAGATATAGAGCAGGGTCGAGGGCGGGAAATGCCGTCCCAGCGTGTCGCGCCAGGCTGCGGCGATGCCAGCGCCCGCAGCCGCGTAGTCGTCGCGGCTGGTGAGATACCAGGTTAGCCGAACGATGTGTTGGGGTCCTGCGCCCGCCTCGGCCAGCAGCGTCACGATCCGCTTCAGCGCGGCGCCGACCTGGGCGGCGAGGTCGTCCGATTCGTACTCGCCGTTGTCATTGGTGCCGGTCTGGCCGGCCAGCACCAGCCACTGTCCCGGGCCGATGAACGCAACGCCGTGCGAGAAGCCGCGGGGTTTTGACCAATCGGCCGGCTGCAAGGTCCGCATCACTCGTCCTCCCTTTGTCACCTGCGAGCCGGCTTGCGCGGCTCTTCCTACCGATCGGGGCACAGCAGCAGCAGGAAATCAACCATCACGATCCGCGCAGCGGGTTGCCAAGGGCAGCGGGCTCGCCGATAGAGCAGCAGGAAACGCTTGGCAAAAAAACTGCAGAACAGCCGCCGATGACCCGACAGCCTTCGAAAAGCCTGGCCGCGCTATGGATGGCGGGCTGGCTCAGCCTGATGGTGATCATCGCGGTTGCCGGCCGCGAGGCGTCGCGCGAACTCAACGTGTTCCAGATCATGGAGCTGCGTTCGGTGATCGGCTTCGTCATGATGGTTCCGCTGATCCTGGGCGCCGGCGGCTTCGCCGCGATGGCGACGACCCGACCGCTGCCGCACCTCGCCCGCAATCTGGTCCACTACGGCGCCCAGCTCGGATGGTTTTTCGCGCTGACGCTGATTCCGATTGGCCAGGTCGTCGCGATCGAGTTCACCATGCCGATCTGGATCGCGATTCTGGCGGCGAGCTTCCTGGGTGAGCGTCTCAACCTCTGGAAGATCGCGGCTGTCGCGCTCGGCCTCGTCGGGGTCGTCGTCATCGTGCGTCCCGCCACGGGCGCGGTCGAACCGGGCCAATTGATCGCCCTCGCCGCGGCGGTCGGCTTTGCGGTTTCGATCACCTTGGTCAAATCACTGACCAGAACCGAGAGCACCATGACGATCATCTTCTGGATGCTGGTCATCCAGTCCGTGCTCGGCTTGCTGCCGTCGGTGTATGTCTGGCAGTGGCCGTCCGCCTATGTGTGGGCCTGGATCGTCGTGATCGCATTCTGCGGCACGTTTTCGCATTACTGCCTGACGCGGGCGCTGTCCTATGCCGACGCCACCGTGGTGGTGCCGATGGACTTCCTGAGGGTCCCGCTGAGCGCGACGGCCGGCTGGCTCATCTACGGCGAGCGTCTCGACGCCTACACCGTGCTCGGCGCCGCGCTGATCCTCACAGGCAATCTGCTGAATCTGCGCACTGTCCGGCCGGAGGCGACCGCGCGCGACCGCAGCTAGTGGCTGCGTTAAAGCCCGGCAGCCTTGCGCAGCGCTGCGTTGATGCGGTCCTGCCAGCCGGGACCGTCGCCCTGGAAGTGCTCGAGCACATCCTGATCGATCCGCAGCGAGACCATTTCCTTGATCCCAGGTAGCGCCTGTTTCTTCACCGAAGGCGCTTCCACCGGCTTGGTCGTCACCTTCTTGAAGGCGGCTTCCGCTTCGGTGCGGGCATCGTTCAATGTGCGCGGGCGGCGTGGCGGCTGAGACATGGAGTCCTCTTCACTGAGTGATTGAGTCAGAAGCACTGACGAATTGACGGAGCAAAGACGCGTCTGCGCACGCGTTGCTGCGGTCACAACTTGACGTGGTAACGAACCGTTCACGATGCATTGCACGCGGCAAGGCCAGATGAATCACATCGATGGGTGCACGCAGCTCACAGGATCGCAACATTTTCGACGCGGTCACATCGGCGCTGCATTGCAGAATCGATTTCTCAGAACGAACGCATTTGTGTTGCGACATCGTCAGAGTTCCTGGTGTATAGTTCGTGCAACTCGGATAGTTCGACCACTGAATGCTGAGGAGGTCACGATGCCAGCAATTGCTGAAGTCCTGTCGACCAATGCCTCTCGTCCTGCACCGCGTGGAAGCGATCTGCCGACTTGCCCGGTCTGCGCAGATTCGATGGTCGCAGCGGAAGCCTCCGCATTTGTGAAAGAGAGCATCGTCAGCTATCTCTGGACCTGCGACACCTGCGGTTACGGCTTCGTGACGAAGCACTCGCTGAAGCGGTTCGCCTGCAACTAGTTGCGGCCTGGCCGCCGTCATCTTTACGCGCTGCCTCGTGGTGAGATGTCGCCCTGCGCCCAGCCCGCACGGGTCTGAGCGCGAAATGTCCCGAATGAGCCGTCTGCAATTGCGCCACGCATATCGCGCATGAGCCGCTGATAGTACGCGATGTTGATTTCCGACAGCAGCATCGCGCCCAGCGTCTCGCCGGATTTCACCAGATGATGCAGATAGGCCCGTGAGCAGTTGCGGGTCGAGGGCCAGTCGCTATCCTCGTCGAGTGGCCGCGGATCGTCAGCGTGGCGGGCGTTGCGCAGATTCACCGGTCCGAACGGGGTGAACGCGACGCCGTGGCGTCCGTTCCGGGTCGGCATCACGCAATCAAACATGTCGATGCCGCGCGCTACCGCTTCGAGAATGTCTTCCGGCGTGCCGACGCCCATCAGATAGCGCGGCCGGTCGGCAGGCAGGATCGGCGCCGCCTCCTCGATCATCGCCAGCATCACCTCCTGCGGCTCGCCGACCGCGAGACCGCCGATCGCGTAGCCGTGGAAGCCGAGGTCGACCAGACCGCGTGCGCTGGCATGGCGCAGCTCCGGCACGTCGCCGCCCTGCACGATGCCGAACAGCATGTGGCCGTCCGGCGCTTGCTCGAACGCGCGCTTGCAGCGCTCGGCCCATCGCAGCGACAATTGCATCGCGCGCTCGATGTCGGCGCGCTCCGCCGGCAGTCGTACGCATTCGTCGAGTTGCATCGCGATGTCGCTGCCGAGCAGCAGCTGCACCTCGATCGCGCGCTCCGGCGACAATTCGATTGCGGCGCCGTCGATATGCGAGCGGAAGTTCACCGCCTTCTCTGAGACTTTGCGCAGCTGCGCCAGCGACATCACCTGAAAGCCGCCGGAATCGGTCAGCATCGGTCCGTTCCAGGTGGTGAAGCGCTGCAGCCCGCCGAGAGCCGCGATCCGCTCCGCTCCGGGACGCAGCATCAGATGATAGGTGTTGCCGAGCACGATATCGGCGCCGGCGTCGCGCACCTCGCGCCAATGCAGCCCCTTCATTGCACCCGCGGTGCCGACCGGCATGAAGGCCGGTGTCCGCACCACGCCGTGCGGCGTGGTCAGCCGACCGGTGCGCGCCGCGCCGTCGCGACCGAGCAGTTCGAAATGGTTCGGTACGCTCATCTGGAGGCAGGTTCCCGGAACAGCAGGCTGGCGTCGCCATAGGAGTAGAAGCGATAGCCGGAGTCGATGGCGTGGCGATAGGCCGCCTGCATCGTCTCGAGCCCGCAAAATGCCGACACCAGCATGAACAGCGTCGATCGCGGCAGATGGAAGTTGGTCATCAGCACATCGACCGCACGAAATCTGTAGCCGGGGGTGATGAAGATCGCGGTCTCGTCGGCAAACGGCGCGATCGTGCCGTCCTCGCGCGCGGCGCTCTCCAGGAGGCGCAGCGAGGTGGTGCCGACCGCGACGATGCGGCCGCCTTGCGCCCGCGCCGCGTTCAGCGCGTCCGCGGTGGCCCTGCTGATCGTGCCCCACTCGGCGTGCATCTTGTGCTCGGCGGTGTCGTCGACCTTCACCGGCAGGAACGTCCCTGCCCCGACATGCAGCGTCAGGCGGTGCAGCGTCACGCCGCGCGCCTTCAGCGCCGCGTCGAGCTCCGGGGTAAAATGCAATCCCGCTGTTGGCGCTGCGACAGCGCCCTCATTGGCCGCAAACATCGTCTGGTAGTCGGCTGCATCCTGATCATCGGGCGTGCGTTTGGAGGCGATGTAAGGCGGCAGCGGCGTCGCGCCGAGTTCGGCGATCGCCTGATCGAGCGCTGGCCCATGGAATGTAAACGCCAGCGTCACCTCGCCGGCGTCGCCCTTGGCTTCGACGGTCGCGTCGAGATGGCCGAGCAGACAGACCCGGCCGTCATGGCCGAAGCGAACGACGTCGCCCTCTGCGAGTTTCTTGGCCGGCTTGACCAGCGCTTGCCAGCGCGAGCCGTCGAGCCGCTTGATCAGCGTCGCCTCGATCCTGGGCTCTGTTGCGCGACCGATCCGCCGGCCGGTGAGCTGCGCGGCGATCACCCTGGTATCATTGACGACGAGCTGATCGCCGGGCTGCAACAGCGCCGGCAGGTCGCGCACGGCGCGATCCTCGAGGGTCGCGCCGGGACGCACCACCAGCATCCGCGCGGCATCGCGCGGGCTTACCGGCCGCAGCGCGATGCTGCTCGCCGGCAGATCGAAATCGAACAATTCGGTGCGCATCGTAAGGACCCGTCATTGCCGGGCTCGCCCGGCAATCCATCGCTCTCAAAATGATGGATGCCCGGGTCAAGCCCGGGCATGACACCTTTCTTGCTGAGGCCGTCCGCGGATCAGGCCGCTGCGTCGGCAGCGATCTGCGCCTTGACGATCTTGTCCGGGTTCTGCACCGGCTCGCCGCGCTTGATCTTGTCGACGTTCTCCATGCCCTCGATCACCTTGCCCCACACCGTGTACTGGTTGTCGAGGAAGCGGGCGTCGTCGAAGCAGATGAAAAACTGGCTGTCGCCGGAATCCGGGCTGGCGGCGCGCGCCATCGAGGCGGTGCCACGAACATGCGGCTCCTTGTTGAACTCGGCCTTGAGCTTTTTGCCCGAGCCGCCGGTGCCGGTGCCCTGCGGGCAGCCGGTCTGGGCCATGAAGCCCTCGATCACCCGATGAAACACGATGCCGTCGTAAAAGCCCTCGCGCACCAGTTCCTTGATGCGGGCGACGTGGTTCGGCGCCAGATCGGGGCGAAGCTCGATCTTGACGGCGCCCTGCGTGGTTTCGAGGATCAGGATGTTCTCGTTGTCAGCCATGCTCTCTTCTCGTTTGGTTTGGGAAGTGTTCTGCGATCGTCGAACCGCAGCGTGAAGGGGCGTCCGGCGACGGCGTTGCCCATGCTCTTCGTGAATGGCAAGGGCGTGCACCGTTGCAAAGTTTCCATCACCGCGATCCGATAGACAAGACTGTCGGCCCCCGGCGTATTCGCACTCTCGAAGGTGATCCGCGGCTTGCCGAGGATCTCGCCGTCGCGCTTGAAGCTCACCAGCACCGTGATCTGCATGCCGGGATCGCCCGGCGTGAGCTGAGGCGGACGCCAGCATTGTTTCAGCGCCGCGAATAACTCGTTCAGATTGTCGATCGGCGTAGCCTGCGCAAGCGCAACCCGGCTCGATAGGCCGATCGCGACAGCGATCAACACCGCCGCGACAGCAACCTGTCGGCGCGGCGGCATTGTGGCCGGTTACTTTGCGTCAGCGGCGACCTGGACCTTGACCATCTTGTCGGGGTCGGTCACCGAGCCGCCGGGCGAGCCAGCCGAGGCCTTCTTCAGCTTGTCGACGACGTCCATGCCGGACACCACTTCGCCGATCACCGTGTACTGCCCATTCAGGCTCGGGCCGTCGTCGAACATGATGAAGAACTGCGCGTTGGCGGTGTCGACGCTGTCGCCGCGGCGGGCCATGCCGACGATGCCGCGCTTGAACGGCACCTTGGAAAACTCCTGCTTCAGATTCGGATATTTCGAACCGCCGGTGCCGTTGAAGTTCTGGCCGTCCCCGGTTTGCGCCATGAAGCCGGCCATTACGCGGTGGAACGGCACGTTGTTGTAAAAGCCGTCGCGGGCGAGCTGCTTGATCCGCTCGGCGTGCTGCGGAGCGATGTCCGGCCGGAGCTGGATCACGATGCGACCCTTGGTGCTGTCGATGACGATGGCGTTCTGCTTGTCGAGGCTGGCGGGAAGCGGCTGCGCCAGCGCGGGCAGCGCGAACACCAGCGCGGCGATGATGCCCATCAAACGGATCATGGAAACTCCGAATTGGAAAAGCCGGCTAGCCGGCGAATTTGGATTTCAGGCTCGCCGCGACGTCCGGCGGCACGAAGGCGGAGACGTCGCCGCCCATGGCAGCGATTTGCCGTACCAGTGTGGCGGTGATCGGGCGTACCCCGACCGAGGCCGGCACAAACACGGTGTGGATCTCCGGCGCCATCGTCTCGTTCATGCCGGCGATCTGCATTTCGTAGTCGAGATCAGTGCCGTCGCGAAGGCCGCGGATCATGAGGGTGGCGCCGACCTGCTGCGCCGAGGTGACCGTGAGATTGTCGTAAGTGGTGCAATCGAACGCACAGCCGGCCGCATTCGCGACCGGCTCGAACACCGATTTTACCATCATCAGCCGCTCCTCCGTCGTGAACAGCGGCTTTTTGCCTGGATGAATTCCGATCGCGACCACCAGCCTGTCGCACAACGCGACCGCGTGGCGGACGACGTCGAGGTGGCCGTTGGTGACGGGGTCGAAGGAACCGGGATACAGCGCGATACGGGACATACTTCCGTCTAGCGCGGCGGCAGGACGGCCGCAAGCCGATCTGGTTCCAGCCGGATCCGGCATTTTATTTCACTGGACGGATCGAACCGAAAGCGGGGTTGGCGCGTCTGTCTCAGGAGAGCTGAGCCGCTGAAAACATGATGGTTTTTAGCGAATTGTTTCACGGAACTTTGCCGGAGAAACAAACCCCCTCAGCGACGAAACCTGAATTAGGCGGGAAGAAGACATTCTGAAACCAGGCTTGGGTAAACCCGCGACATTGGGAAGCGACAATAACCGGGTCAAAAGGCCCGCCGACAGGGGTCCGTCATGATCAAGGCTCTTTCCGCAGTTGCCATTGCCGCGTTCGTGGCTGCTGCCCTCACCATTCTCCCGGGTTTTGCCCCGCGGGTCGAAGCCAGCGTTCCGGTCGCGCTCGCCAAGGCTGACCGGCTGGACATCCGCGCGCTCGGCTCCAATTGCTCGGAACAGGCCTGGCCGAACTTCGAGCCGTCCTGCCTGCGGAACGCGGAAAGTCGCAAAGCCCCGGTGCGCCAAGCCCGCTTGGTCACCGCGGAACGTCCGTAAGGTTTTTGCGTTAGCATCTCAGAACCACCCAAGCGCTATCCCTCCAGGAGCGCTCTTCGAAGGCCCCCGGTGTGCCCGCCGGGGGCCTTTCGATTCGTGGAAGCGAGTTTCCCGGCGGCCAATCAGCCGCCGTTGCCGTTTTCGGCCTCCTCAGCCTCCGGAATGTGCTCGACCGAGACCACTTTTTCGTCATCGGCGGTGTCGAACACGATCACGCCCTGGGTCGAGCGGCCGGCAACGCGGATGCCCTCGACCGGGCAGCGGATCAATTGACCGTTATCGGTCACCAGCATGATCTGGTCCGAATCCTCGACCGGGAAGGACGCCACCAGCTTGCCGTTGCGGTTGTTGACCGACATCGCGCCGATGCCTTTGCCGCCGCGGCCTGTTGTGCGGTACTCGAACGACGACGTGCGCTTGCCGTAGCCGTTCTCGGAGATCGTCAACACGAACTGCTCGGACGCCGACATCTCGGCGTAGCGATCCGACGACAGCGCAGTCAGGCCCTCCGCCTCCTCGCTCTCGGCCTCCGCCGTCACCTCGGAGACCTCGGACACATCGGTATCCTCCCCGATCGCAGCGCGTCGGAACGCGCCGGATTGCTTGAGATAGGTCGTGCGCTCCGCTGGCGTCGCCTCGAAATGGCGCAGGATACAGAGCGAAATCACCTTGTCGCCGGAAGCCAACGCAATGCCGCGAACACCCATCGAGGTGCGGCCCGTGAACACCCGGACGTCGGGCACCGGGAAGCGGATGCACTGGCCGCCGGCGGCGGTCAGCAGCACGTCGTCGCGCTCGGTACAGATCTGGACGTCGACGATCGCCTCGCCGTCGTCGAGCTTCATCGCGATGATGCCAGAGCGGCGCACATCGACGAAGTCGGACAGCTTGTTGCGGCGAACATTGCCGCCGGTGGTCGCGAACATCACGTCGAGCGCGGCCCAGGACTGTTCATCCTCGGGCAACGGCATGATCGTGGTGATGCGCTCGCCCTGCTCCAGCGGCAGAATGTTGATCAGCGCCTTGCCGCGGCCGTTCGGCGGCGCGATCGGCAGCCGCCAGACCTTTTCCTTGTAGACCTGGCCGCGCGACGAGAAGAACAGCACCGGCGTGTGCGTCGAGGCGACGAACAGGCGGCTGACGAAATCCTCCTCGCGGGTCGCCATGCCGGAGCGGCCTTTGCCGCCGCGGCGTTGAGCGCGGTAGGTCGAGAGCGGCACGCGCTTGACGTAGCCGGCGTGCGACACCGTCACCACCATGTCCTCGCGCTGAATCAGGTCCTCGTCTTCGACCTCGCCTTCCTGCTCGATGATCATGGTCTTGCGCGGCGTGGCGAATTCCGTCTTCACCGCGATCAGTTCATCCTTGACGATGGTCTGCACCCGCGCCCGCGAACGCAGGATGTCGAGATAGTCGGCGATCTCGAGGGCGAGCTTGTCGAGCTCTTCGGAGATTTCCTCGCGGCCCAGCGCCGTCAGGCGCTGCAGCCGCAGATCGAGAATCGCCTTGGCCTGCTCGAACGACAGCCGCGCGGTGCCGTCTTCATTGAGCTTGTGCCGCGGATCATCGATCAGCGTGATCATCGCCGCGACGTCGGCCGCCGGCCAGTCGCGCGACATCAGGGTTTCGCGCGCCGTGTTCGGATCGGGCGAATTGCGGATGACGCGGATCATCTCGTCGATATTCGCCACCGCGATCGCGAGACCGACAAGGATATGGGCGCGGTCGCGCGCCTTGCCGAGGAGATATTTGGTCCGCCGGGTCACCACCTGTTCGCGGAACGCGACGAACAGCGTCAGCAGATCCCTGAGGTTCATCAAATGCGGACGGCCGGCATCCAGCGCCACCATATTGGCGCCGAAATTGGTCTGCAGCGGCGTGAAGCGGTAGAGCTGATTCAACACCACGTCCGGCACCGCGTCGCGCCGCAGTTCGATCACGACCCGGAAACCGTCGCGGTCGGACTCGTCACGCAGATCGGAGATGCCCTCGATCTTCTTCTCGCGCACCAGCTCGGCGATCCGCTCGACCATGGTGGCCTTGTTCACCTGGTACGGGATCTCCGAAACGATGATCGCCTCGCGGTCCTTACGGACGGTCTCGATCTCGACCTTGCCGCGCATCACGATCGAACCGCGGCCGCTGTGGTAGGCGAGACGGATGCCGGCCCGGCCGAGAATGATGCCGCCGGTCGGGAAGTCCGGTCCCGGAATGATGTTGATCAGATCGTCAATGCCGAGCGCCGGATCTTCGATCAGCGCGATGCAGGCGTCGATCACTTCGCCGAGATTGTGCGGCGGAATGTTGGTCGCCATGCCGACGGCGATGCCGCCGGCGCCGTTGACGAGAAGGTTGGGGAACTTCGCCGGTAGAACCCGCGGCTCGCGGAACGAGCCGTCGTAGTTGTCCTGGTAGTCGACCGTATCCTTGTCGAGATCGTCGAGCAGCAATTGCGCGATCTTGGTCAACCGCGATTCGGTGTATCGCATCGCGGCCGGCGCGTCGCCGTCGACGGAGCCGAAATTGCCCTGACCGTCGATCAGCGGCACGCGCATGGAAAAGTCTTGCGCCATGCGCACCATCGCGTCGTAGACCGACTGGTCGCCGTGCGGGTGATACTTACCGATGACGTCGCCGACGGTGCGCGCCGACTTCCGGTACGGCTTATTCCACTCGAACCCGTTCTCGTACATACCGAACAGAATCCGGCGATGCACCGGCTTCAATCCGTCACGCGCATCCGGCAGCGCACGCGCTACGATCACGCTCATCGCGTAATCGAGATAGCTGCGCTTCATCTCGTCGAGAATGGATATGGGGCGGATATCCGAGGGCGCCTTGGGCTCCCCGGGCTTCTCGTCGTCTTTGTCGGACAAGGGTGGTTTCCGGTCAGATTCTGATAAGAATCATATAGCGCATCGAGGTCGCGCAAGCCACCCTCGCCCGCCCCTTTTCGCGGCTTTTTCCCGCCTATTTTCCAATGACTTAACCGGGGTTTCGAGGGAGGCCTCGTCCGCTCTCGCGGAGCCGCCGGAAACGCCGGCCGCGCGGCCTGCTCAGTCGTCGCGCGGCACTGCCTTGAAACGCTCGACGACGATGTCGCGCTTGGTCTCGTCGACCCGCACCGTCATCGTATAGCTGCCGTCCTGGAGTTCCTTGGAGAGCACTTCGGCGTTGCGATGCAGCCAGCTCACGCCGGCGCCGTCGGCGGCGTCGATGGTCAGATCGAGCACCGTGCGCGCCATCGCCAACCGTTGCTCGATCGCCAGCAGAACGTCGTCGACCCCCTCGCCGCTCACCGCCGACACCAGGAAGCACGGATGATCGGGCGATCGCCGCCCCGCGATGTTGCGAAGCTCATCGAGCTGCTCCGGCTCGAAACGATCGATCTTGTTCCAGATTTCGAGAATCCGGCCGCTGTCGGCCTCGACGCCGAGCTGACGCAGCACCGCATCGACATCGCGGTCCTGTGCTTCGGCGTCCTCATGCGCGATGTCGCGGACGTGCAGGATCAGATCCGCTTCCAGCACTTCCTCCAGCGTCGCGCGGAACGCCGCAACGAGCTGCGTCGGCAGATTGCTGATGAAGCCAACCGTGTCCGAGAGCATCGCCTTGCCGCCATGCGGAAGGCTGAGCGCGCGCAACGTCGGATCGAGCGTCGCGAACAGCATGTCGGCAGCCTGGACGTCGGCCCGGGTCAGCCGATTGAACAGCGTCGATTTGCCGGCATTGGTGTAGCCGACCAGAGCGACGACGCGATACGGCACGCGCTGCCGGCCGGCGCGATGCAGCCGCCGTGTCGCTTGCACCTTCTTCAGCTCGTTCTCGAGTCGCGTGATGCGATCGCCGATCAGCCGGCGGTCGGCTTCGATCTGGGTCTCACCGGGGCCGCCCATGAAGCCGAAGCCGCCGCGCTGGCGTTCGAGATGGGTCCACGACCGCACCAGCCGCGAGCGCTGATAGTTCAGATGCGCCAGCTCGACCTGCAGCGAGCCTTCCTTGGTCTTGGCGCGACGACCGAAGATTTCCAGAATCAGCCCGGTGCGATCGAGCACCTTGGCGCTCCAGGCCTTCTCCAGATTACGCTGCTGGATCGGCGACAGCGCACAATCCATCACCACGAGGTCGGCTTCGTGGCCTTTGATGATCCCGAGGATTTCCTCGACCTTGCCCTTGCCGAGATAGGTCGCCGGTCGGATCTGGCTGATCGGTGTCAGCACCGCCTCGGCGATCTCCAGATCGATGGCGCGCGCGAGCCCCGCCGCCTCGTCGAGGCGGGCGTCGCTGTCACGAATTGCACGGACGCTGGCGGCATCGGGGTCGGTCTTGCGCACACGAAGGTACGGCCCGACGACGATCACTCGCCCGGTTTGCCCATCTGCTGCCGACCGCGGGCGGTCGGAGCCCCCGTCAAAGGTCCGGGGTTCCAATCAGTGCCGTCTCAAGCTGGTGCATCCTCGCCGCCCTCGAACAACTGGATCGGCGCACCGGGCATGATCGTCGAGATCGCGTGCTTGTAGACCAGCTGCGAATGGCCATCGCGCCGCAGTAACAGGCAAAAATTATCGAACCAGGTGACAATGCCTTGCAACTTGACTCCGTTCACCAGGAAGATCGTCAGAGGAGTCTTCGTTTTTCGAACATGGTTCAGGAAGGTGTCTTGTAGGTTTTGTGCGCGGTCTGCCGCCATTTTTATTCCCGCAATTGGAATGGGTATTTTCTTGCCGAAATGCGTCTCTCTGCGGAGCTCCATTTCGGTTGTCAGTTCCCCTGAGATCCCCCTCCGGAAACTGACGGAGAGATTAGACGGCACGCGTGCTTTTTAGGCAAGCAGCTAAATCGGAAGCTGTGCCGCGTTGGCTGCAAAAATCAGGAAAAGGCCGAAAAGCGATGGAATTGCTCGCGCAGGCGGCGAGCCACCGGCCCCGGCTTGCCACTTCCGATCGCATGACCATCGATCGTGACCACCGGCATCACGATCATGCTCGACGCAGTGATGAACGCTTCCGCTGCGTCAACCGCCTCGGCCGGCGTGAACGGACGTTCCTCGAAGCGGATCTGCAGCGCCTCCAGCGCTTCGATCAGAACGCCTCGGGTGACCCCGGACAAAATGCCGGAGCTGTCCGGGCGCGTCACCACACGCCCCTCTTTGGTGACGATCCAGGCGTTGCTCGACGAGCCTTCGGTCACGAAGCCGTCGCCGTCGACGTACCACGCCTCATAGGCGCCGGCCTCGCGCGCCGCCTGTTTCGCCAGCACGTTCGGCAGCAGCGCCGTTGATTTGATGTCGACCCGCGGCCAGCGATTCTCCGGAACGGTGATCACCTTGATACCGCGCGCCGCATTGGCGGCGCCCTTGGCCGGGTCGATCGTCCGCGCGGTCACCACGACGCTCGGCCTCACCGGCTTCAGCGGAAATCCATGATCGCGTCGGGCCACGCCACGACTGATCTGCAGATAGACGATGCCGAAACGAACACGATTGCGCCGCACCACCTCGTGCAGGATCACCGCCAGCGACGACAGCGGCATCGGCAGCGCGATCCGCAGTTCGCGCAGTGATCGCTGCAACCGTGTCAGGTGCCGCGGCATGTCGACGAGCTTGCCGGTCCGCACCTCGCAGACTTCGTAAACCCCGTCGGCGAATTGATAGCCGCGGTCTTCGATGTTCACGCTGGCGTCGCGCATGTCCTGGTAACGGCCGTTCACATAGGCGATGCGCGACATCAAACAGATCCGGTGGTGCGTTCAGATGGACGATGCTCAGCCGACGCCGAGCGCCTTGAGCTTGCGATGCAGCGCCGAGCGCTCCATGCCGACGAACTCGGCGGTGCGCGAGATGTTGCCCGAGAACCGGCTGATCTGCGCGATCAGATAATCGCGCTCGAACACTTCGCGGGCCTCGCGCAGCGGCAGGCCCATGATGTGCTCGCCATTGTTGCCGGTCGGCATCGTCGGCACCATCGAGCCGACGTCTTGCGGCAGCATGTCGGCAGTGATCACCGAGTCGGGTCCGCCGCCGGCGAGAATCATCACGCGCTCGACGTTGTTGCGGAGCTGGCGGACGTTGCCGGGCCAGACATGCGACTGCAGCACCGCCATCGCGTCCTGCCCGATCTGACGTTTCGGCAGGCCGGTCGCCGCCGAAATCTGCTCCATGAAGTATTCGATCAATTCGGGGATATCCTCGCGCCGCTCCGACAGCGGCGGCACCCGGATCGGCACCACCGACAGACGATGATACAAATCCTCGCGGAAGCGTCCTTCCGCGATCTCCTCTTCGAGATTGCGCGCAGTCGACGAGACAATACGGACGTCGACATTGACCTTGGCGGTGCCGCCCGAGCGCTGGAAGGTCTGCTCGACCAGCACACGCAGAATCTTGTTCTGGGTCTCGCGCGGCATGTCGGCGATTTCGTCGATGAACAGCGTGCCGCCATGCGCTTCTTCCAGCGCGCCCGCCTTGCGCGGATGCTCGCCGTTCGGCTCGACGCCGAACAGCTCGACCTCCATTCGCTCCGGCGTGATCGCGGCGGCGTTGATCACCACGAACGGGCCGTCGGTGCGGCCCGAGGCGTTGTGCAGCGTGCGAGCGGCGAGTTCCTTGCCGGCGCCTGACGGGCCGACGATCAGGATGCGGCTGTTGGCCTTGGCGGCGCGCTCGATGGTCTGGCGGAGCTGATTCATGCAGGCGGAGCGGCCCATCAGCGTCGAGGCGGACGGCGCCTGCTGCTTCAACTCGCGCACTTCGCGTTTGAGCCGCGAAGTCTCAAGCGCCCGTGTCGCCACCAGGATCAGCCGGTCGGACTTGAACGGCTTCTCGATGAAGTCGTAGGCGCCGCGCTTGATCGCAGCCACCGCGGTTTCGATGTTGCCGTGGCCGGAGATCATCACCACTGGAACTTCGGCGTGATCCTTCTTGATCTGTTCGAGCAACTGCAGGCCGTCGAGCTTGCTGCCCTGCAGCCAGATGTCGAGGAAGATCAGGTTCGGACGACGATTCGAGATTTCCGCCAGCGCGGAATCGCTGTCCCGCGCGGTGCGCGTGGTGAAGCCTTCGTCCTCGAGAATCCCGGCGACGAGATCGCGAATGTCCGCCTCGTCGTCAACGATCAGGATGTCATTAGCCATGTGTCACGCCTGTCAATGTCAACCGCTGCTCGCAGCTTCTATTCTTGGTTCGTTGCCGACTTTGCTTTTTGGTTCACCGGCTGGCGGTGCCACGGGTTGCCCGGACATCGCGAATCGCAATCGCATCCAGGCGCCGCGTTGCCCGGGCCTGATATCGGATGCGTCGTTGAGTTCGATTCCCCCGCCGTGATCCACCAGCACCCGCCCGACGATCGCGAGCCCGAGTCCGGTGCCCTTCTCGCGCGTCGTCACGTAGGGTTCGAGCAGCCGCGAGCGGCTTTGTTTGGGCAGGCCGATGCCGTTGTCGATCACATCGATCACGACGTCTTCGCCGTCGCGCGCCGCGACCACTTCGATCTTGCCCTTGCCGAGTTCCTCGGGCGGCACGGCCTCGATCGCTTCGGTCGCGTTCTTGATGATGTTGGTCAGCGCCTGCGAAATCAGGCGGCGGTCGAACCGCGCCCGCAGCGGATCGTCCTTGATCTCTGCTTCGATGTCGACGTCGGGATGCCCGACGCGCATCAGGAACACGACTTGACGAATGGTGTCGGCGACATCCTCGCCCTCGATCACCGGCTTCGGCATCCGCGCGAAGCGCGAGAATTCGTCGACCATGCGCCGGATGTCGTCGACCTGGCGGACGATGGTGTCGGTGCACTGCTCGAAGATGCCCTTGTCTTCGATGATCACCTTGCCGAACTTGCGCTTGATCCGCTCCGCCGAGAGCTGGATCGGCGTCAGCGGGTTCTTGATCTCGTGTGCGATCCGGCGAGCGACATCGCCCCAGGCGGAGGTCCGCTGCGCCGAGACCAGCTCGGTGATATCATCGAGGGTGATGATGTAGCTGTCCCGCGTATGGCCGGTCTGCTCGGCCGTGACCCGCACCGACAGGATGCGCTCGCGGCCGTCGCGGGTGATGGTGATCTGCCCCTGCACCAGCCGTTGCGCGCCGTCGCAGGCAGCCGCCATCATCTCGTCGAGTTCGGGAAGAACCTCGGACAGCGGATGGCCGAGCGTTTCCGACTCCGAATGCCCGATCAGCTTCTCCGCCGAACGGTTGAGAATGCCGATGCTGAGCGAACCGTCGACGCCGATGATGCCGGCGCTGGCCGACGACAGCACCGCCTCGATGAAACGGCGGCGGCTGTCGATCAGGTCGCTGGCGCTGACCAGCTCGTCGCGCTGGGTGCGCAGTTCCTTGGTCATCTTGTTGAAGGTCTCGCCGAGTTGCGAGAGATCGCCTTCGGACTTGAACACCGGAACCTGCACGTGCAGATCGCCGGTCGAGACCATCTTGGCCGCGCCCATCAGGCGGCGGATCGGCGCCACCAGCCAATTGGCGAAGTTCAACCCGATCAGCACCGACGACATCAGCACCGTCAGCGCGATCACCGTGAACATCAGCGCGAACGCCACCTGCACGCCGAGCCGGCGCGCTTCGATCTCGGCATATTCAGCGACGCTGGCCTGGGTCTGCCGCAGCTGCGCCACCACCCGCGGGTCGAGCAGCCGGGCGACATAAAGGAAGGTGTCGTCGAAACTCTTCAGCCGGATCACCGCGGCGACGTAGTTGGCCTCGATGAACACGGCGATCTGCGGCTCGGTGTCGTCGACATTGCCGAGAAACTCGGGCGCAGGAGTATCGAAATCGCGCTGGATGCCGGTCTGCGCCGATTCCAGGATATTGCGGTCCTTATCGATCAGCATCGCGCCGGGAAGATTGCGCGACGCCGCATTGGTGGTGAGGAATTCGCGGAACGACTTGCGGTCCTGATCGAACAGCGGTCGGGCATGTGAGATGTCGCTCGCCATGCCGAGAATATCGCCGCGGATCAGCTGGCCGTGCTCATGCAGATAGGCGTTGGCGACGATCAGCGAGTTCTGGATCACCGCGCGGGTCGGCCCGGAGAACAGCCGGTCGAGGCCGCGGTCCAGCGTGACGTTGGCCACGATCGACACCAGCGCCGCCGGCAGCGCCGCGATCACCGAAAACAGGCTGACGATCTGGACATGCAGCCGCGCCGCTGCCCGGCCCCGACGCCGGGCCTGGATAATTTTCCAGACTTCGCCGGCAATGATCGCCACCAGCAGCAGAACAGTGGCGGCGTTGATCAGCAGGAACGTCACCACGACGTCCCGGGTCGGTGAGATCGGCGCCAGCCCGGTCAGGACGACGAACGTCAGAAACGCCGACAGCAGCGCCACGCCCACGGCGATCGGCGGCAACAGCCTACGCCACGTCGCCGTGCGCGGCTCGGCGATCGACGGGTCGTCAACGGTTTGGGTCGACGTCTCTGCGCTGGTCATCTGGCAATAATCAATGAATGCGACGGGCCGCCGCAGCCGAGCTAGCGGTGATGCATTCCTACAACATTGTTGCTCAATTGCGACAATATCGCGGCGTGCCGCCCACAACACCTCGGGCGACTACGCGGTCCACAGGCAAAGAAACCGCCGAACGGTCAACCGCCGGTCCGATAAACCTGAATATCGAGGTCCCGGATCTTCTTCCGCAGCGTATTGCGGTTGAGCCCGAGCAGATCGGCAGCCCGAATCTGGTTGCCACGGGTGGCCGCCAAAGCGGCGGTCAATAGCGGCACCTCGATCTCGCGCAGCACGCGATGGTAGAGGCCCGGCGGCGGCACGCCATTCGGGAAACCCGAAAAATGTGACGACAGGTACATTTCGACCGCGCCACCGAGATTATCGACGGTGTGGGCGACGCTGCCGCCGGACACGACGGCCGGGGGCGCCAGCTCGCCATCGATCACCGAAGCGGTGATGACGTCCTGCGGGTAAAGTGCCGCGAGACGCCGCGCCAGATTCTCCAGTTCGCGGACGTTGCCCGGCCAGCGATGCTGCTTCAGCCGCTCCAGCGCTGCGCTGTCGAGCTTCTTGGCCGGCAGCCCATCCTTTTCTGCCAGCGCAAAGAAGTGCCGCACCAGATCGGGAAGGTCCTCGATGTGTTCGCGCAGCGGCGGCAGCCGAAGCGGCACGACGTTAAGGCGGAAGAAAAGATCCTCGCGGAAAAGGCCCTGCTGGATCAGGATTCGCAGGTCCTTGTTGGAGGCGGCGACGATCCGGACGTCGGTCTTGATCGGGGTGCGGCCGCCGACGGTGGTGTATTCGCCCTGCTGCAGCACCCGCAGCAGACGTGTCTGCGCTTCCATCGGCATGTCGCCGATCTCGTCGAGAAACAGGGTGCCGCCCTCGGCCTGCTCGAACCGCCCGGAGGCGCGGGTGTTGGCGCCGGTGAACGCGCCGCGCTCGTGGCCGAACAATTCCGACTCGATCAAGTCGCGCGGGATCGCCGCCATGTTGACCGCGACGAACGGGCCGTTGCGGCGCTTGCCATAGTCGTGCAGCGCCCGCGCCACCAATTCCTTACCGGTGCCGGATTCGCCCGAGATCATCACGGTGAGATCGGTCTGCATCAGCCGCGCCAGCACGCGGTAGATTTCCTGCATCGCCGGCGAGCGGCCGACCAACGGGATCGAGTCGAATTCGTTTTCGTCGGTCTGGTTGCTGGAGCGTTCTTTCGGTTCGGCCAGCGCGCGGCCGACAATCGCAATCAGCTCCTTGAGATCGAAAGGCTTCGGCAGGTACTCGTAGGCGCCCTTCTCCGACGCGCGGATCGCGGTCATGAAAGTGTTCTGTGCGCTCATCACGATGACCGGCAGGTTCGGCCGCATCTTCTTGATCCGCGGCAGCAGGTCGAAGGCGTTCTCGTCCGGCATCACCACGTCGGTGATCACCAGATCGCCCTCTCCCTGGCTGACCCAGCGCCACAGCGTCGCCGCGTTGCCGGTCAGCCGCACCTCGTATCCGGCGCGCGACAGCGCCTGGTTGAGCACCGTCCGGATGGCGGTGTCGTCATCAGCGACAAGAATACTACCTGCGGGCATTGCTAGTCCTCATCTTGCAGTCTGAGAGGCATGGGATGACGCCGGCACGTCCTCGCCGTTGCTTTGATTGCCGTTCTTCGCCGTGCTGAACATCGGCAGCAGCACGCGGAACGAGGTCTTGCGTGGCTGCGATTCACACTCGATGATTCCGCCGTGATCGCCGACGATCTTGGCGACCAGCGCGAGCCCGAGCCCGGATCCCGACGCCTTGGTGGTGACGAACGGATCGAACAGATTCGGCAACAGGTCTTCCGGCACGCCGGGACCGTTGTCCTTGACGCAGAATTCCAGCGGCAGTGACACACGAGTCTTTTTGCCCGGCACCGACAGCCGCACGCCGGGACGAAACGCGGTCGTGAGATGAATCTCGGCGTCGCTCCCGAGATCGACCACGGCTTCGGCGGCGTTCTTCACCAGGTTGAGAAACACCTGAATCAGCTGATCCTGATTGGCGAGCACCGGCGGCAGCGACGGGTCGTAGTCCTCGACGAATTTGATGTTGCGTGCGAAGCCGGACTGCGCCAGCCGTTTGACGTGATCGAACACGGAATGAATGTTGACCGGCCCGCGCGCCACCGGGCGGTCGTCGCCGAACACTTCCATGCGATCGACCAGGGTGACGATGCGGTCGGCCTCGTCGCAGATCAGCCGCGTCAGCATCCGATCTTCCGACGACGCCTGCTGCTCGAGCAGTTGCGCCGCGCCGCGGATGCCGGACAGCGGGTTTTTGATCTCGTGCGCGAGCATCGCCGCCAGCGCGATCACCGAGCGCGCGGCGCTGCGATGGGTGAGCTGCCGGTCCATCTTGTCCGCGATGGTACGCTCCTGCAGCATCACGACAATATGCCCCGGACGCTCGTTCAGCGGCGCGACGTGCAGATCGACCTGGCGATCGGAACCGATCCGCGGCGTGCCGAGATCGACCTTGTACTCGTTGACCGGCGAATTGCCGCTGCGGACCTGGTCAATCAGCGCCAGGAGCGGACTGCCGAACGGCACCAGCTCTGTCAGCGATTGCCGCCGTAAGAGCTGCGTCGAAATCTCGAAGAACGATTCCGCCGCCATGTTGGCATCGATGATCTTGCCGTCCGGCCCGATCAGCAGCACGGGATTGGGCAGCGCGTTGAGGATCGCATCGCTTTCGGTCGGCTTGGCGTGGCGCTGTTCAAGGAACACGGTCATGCTGCGGCTCTCCAGGCGAAATCGTCGTAGGCATCGGCAAGCGCACGATGCACACGGACCGGATTTTCCTCGGTCAGGATCTGGGCCCGCCAACTTTTCAGCGCCGCCGGCGGCGCGCCGCTCGCCGCTGCGGCGACGTCGAGCGACCAGCCGAGATGCTTGCGAGCGTGGCGCAGCCCAATGCGTTGTCCGTACAAACTCAGCACGCCGTCATAGAGGCTGCGGAGATAGTCGAACTGTTCGGCGAGCGACGGCATCGCCTCGGCGATCCCGGTCTGCAGCCGCCGGCCGATCTGGCCCGGCAGCCAGGGCTGCCCCTGCGCACCGCGGCCGATCATTACCGCGTCGGCGCCGGACTGGTCGAGCGCTTCGACCGCCATGTGATACGTCGTAATATCGCCGTTGACGACCAGTGGAATGCTGATCGCCTCGCGAACGGCGCGGACCGCGCGCCAGTCGGCCTCGCCTTTGTAGAACTGACTGCGGGTGCGGCCGTGAACCGTCACTAATTGGACGCCGGCGGCCTCAGCCCGCCGCGCCAATTCCGGCGCGTTGAGCGAGCGCTCATCCCAGCCGAGCCGCATCTTCAGCGTCACCGGCACGCGCACTGCGTCGATCGTGGCCTCGATCAGCGTCAGTGCGTGATCGAGATCACGCATCAACGCCGAGCCGGATTGGCCGCCGGTCACATGCCGCGCCGGGCAGCCCATATTGATGTCGATGATGTCGGCGCCGCCCGCCTCAGCGATCCGGGCGCCTTCCGCCATCCAGTGCGGTTCGCAGCCGGCGAGCTGGACAACGTGCGGGGCACCGTCGATGGCGTCGCAGCGGCGGACCGACATTGCGCGCCCCTGGACAAGGTCTTCGCTCGCGGTCATCTCGGACACCACCAATCCGGCCCCGAGAGCTGCGACCTGTTTGCGGAAAGGAGCGTCGGTAATGCCGGACATCGGCGCCAGCAGCACCCGATTGGCCACCGCAATATTGCCAATCCTCAAAGCCGGCAAAGCTGTTACTGTTGGGTGGATCACAAGCTGCTCATTCTGTCGCCACCGCATGATTGCGACTGGCCTAGCTCAATGTTTGAGCATGTTATGCCATTGCCTACAGTTTAGCCAGTAATTGCAGACATGCAAGTGCATTGCAGCAATTCCCTCCTGTGGGAGAAGACGGAAACATGCTGAATCCACGCCGGTCGTGGTAAGGGCTGTCCACCACGCTTCCAATTCCAACTTTCAGTAAGCTGATCCCGACACCTATGCCGAATCCCCCCCGCACTGCCGCCATCATCGTCGCCGCCGGCCGCGGCCTCCGCGCAGGCGCGGGCGGCCCCAAGCAATACCGAACGCTGGCCGGCCGACCGGTTATCGCACGTGCTTTGCAGCCGTTTTGCACTCACCCGGAGGTGTTTGCGGTCCAGCCGGTGACTAACCCGGACGACACCGCGATCTTCAACGACGCCGTGACAGGCCTGAACTTCCGTCCCGCGGTCGGCGGCGGCGCGACCCGACAGGGCTCGGTTCGCGCCGGGCTGGAGGCGCTGGCGGAGTTGAACCCTGACATCGTGCTGATCCACGACGCAGCGCGTCCCTTTGTCACGCCCGATCTGATCTCGCGCGCGATCGTCGCCGCAGGTCAGACCGGCGCCGCGCTGCCGGTCGTCGCGATCAACGACACCGTCAAGCAGATCAACGCCGAAGGCTGCGTCGAGGCGACGCCGGACCGCGCGCGGTTGCGAATCGCGCAGACCCCGCAGGCGTTCCGCTTCGACGTCATCCTCGATGCGCATCGCCGCGCCGCGCGCGACGGCCGCGACGATTTCACCGACGACGCCGCGATCGCCGAGTGGGCAGGATTGACGGTCTCAACCTTTGAAGGCGATGCTGCCAACATGAAACTGACGACGCCGGACGATTTCATCCGCGAAGAGAGTCGCCTCACCGCGCTGCTCGGCGACATCCGCACGGGCACCGGCTACGACGTTCACGCCTTCGGCGACGGCGATCACGTCTGGCTGTGCGGGCTGAAGGTGCCGCACAATCGCGGCTTCCTTGCGCATTCCGATGGTGACGTCGGCTTGCACGCGCTGGTCGACGCGATCCTCGGCGCGCTGGCGGACGGCGACATCGGCTCGCACTTCCCGCCGACCGATCCGCAATGGAAGGGCGCGGCCTCCGACAAGTTCTTGAAGTACGCGGTCGAGCGTGTCGCCGCGCGCGGCGGCCGCATCGCCAATCTCGAAGTGACGATGATCTGCGAACGGCCGAAGATCGGCCCGCTGCGCGAGGCGATGCGCGCCAGGATCGCCGAGATCACCGGGCTTACCGTGTCGCGCATCGCGGTCAAGGCCACCACCAGCGAAAGGCTCGGCTTCACCGGGCGCGAGGAAGGCATCGCCGCCACCGCGTCCGCCACCATCCGGCTGCCCTGGGGCGCCGAAGGACTGGCCGGCTGAGATGAGCAGCAACGACGCCCGTGCCCTCGCCCGCGCGTTGCTCGACCTTTGCCGCTCGCGCAAACTCACCATCGCGACGGCTGAATCCTGCACCGGCGGCCTGGTCGCCGGCGCGCTCACCGACATTCCCGGCTCGTCGGACGTGATCGACCGCGGCTTCGTCACCTATTCGAATGAAGCCAAACACGCGATGCTCGGCGTCGACACCGCGACGCTTGCGACCTTCGGCGCGGTCAGCAAGGAAACCGCGCTGGCGATGGCGGTCGGCGCACTGGAGAATGCCGACGTCGATCTCGCAGTGTCGATCACCGGCATCGCCGGTCCAGGCGGCGCGACCCCCGGCAAACCGGTCGGGCTGGTGCATTTCGCGGTCGCTGCGCGCGACGGCAGGATCGCGCATCGTGAGCAGCGATTCGGCGCGATCGGCCGCAGCAACGTGCGACAGCGCTCGGTGGTGGAAGCGCTGCGGATGCTGCTGGACGTCGCCCGCGGCCCGAAGCCGGCACCGAAAACAAAGCGCGCGCCGGCCGCCGACTTGCACAAGCGCGTCGCCCGCTCGCCACGACGCGCGGCGGCGAAACGGCCTCAGCCGAAGAAGGCGGTCAAGCCGAAGCCGGACAAGACGTAGTCCGGCGACCACCTCCGCCATTGCGAGCGGCGCAAAGCAATCGAGACGACGTGTGCAGCCTGGATTGCTCCGCGGCTTCGCTCCTCGCTACGAGGGAGCAAACATCAATCAAACCCGGGACAGCTTCGGGGCGCCGCCATAGACCTGATCGGCGCGAGTCTCGAACGCCTCGGCGAAGCGATGGAACGCGGTATCGAACATCGCCCCCATCAGCGTCGCCAGAATCCGGCTCTTGAACTCGTAGGCGATGAAAAAGCCGACGTCGCAGGCGCGCTCGGTCTTCGCCACGAAGGTCCAGCGATTTTCGAGATTGCTGAACGGACCCTGCAGATACTCGACCAGGATCTTCAGATTGGCGCGGTCGAGCGTGACGCGGCTGGTGAAGGTCTCCTGCACCAGCTTGAACGACACCGTCATGTCGGCGATCACCACTTCGGTGCCGTCATCCTGCACCGTGCGCTGGCGGATCCGCAGCGCCTTGCACAGCGGCACGAATAGCGGATAGCGCTCGACGTCGGCGACGAGGTCGAACATCTGTTCCGCACTGTGCGGCACCCGGCGCTTGCTGGAAAATTGCGGCATCGTCCCGGACTCAGCGCGACAGCGCCGCGCGCGCCGCCCGCAGCTTGGCGAAATCGTCGCCGGCATGGTGCGAGGAGCGCGTCATCGGGCTCGCCGACACCATCAGAAAGCCCTTGGCATAGGCGGTCTTGCCGTAGCCGCCGAACTCGTCCGGCGTGACATAGCGCATCACCGCGTGATGCTTGCGGGTCGGCTGCAGATACTGCCCGATGGTGAGGAAATCGACCTCGGCGGAGCGCAGATCGTCCATCACCTGCAGCACTTCGTGGCGCTCCTCGCCGAGCCCGACCATGATGCCGGATTTGGTGAAGATCGTGGGGTCGAGTTCCTTCACCCGCTGCAGCAGCCGGATCGAATGGAAGTAGCGCGCGCCGGGCCGCACCGAGAGATAGCGCGACGGCACGGTTTCCAGATTGTGGTTGAACACGTCTGGCTTGGCGGCGACCACGACGTCCAGCGCGCCGTCCTTGCGCAAGAAGTCCGGCGTCAGAATCTCGATCGTGGTGGTTGGGCAATGCTCGCGCACCGCCCGGATCGTCGCGGCGAAATGCGCCGCGCCGCCGTCGGCGAGATCGTCGCGATCGACCGAGGTGATCACCAGATGCTCCAGGCCGAGCTTGCGGGTGGCCTCGGCGACATAGGCCGGCTCGTTCGGATCGAGCGCGCCGGGGAGCCCGGTCTTGACGTTGCAGAACGCGCAAGCCCGGGTGCAGGTGTCCCCCATGATCATGAAGGTCGCGTGCTTCTTGTCCCAGCACTCGCCGATATTCGGGCAGCCGGCCTCCTCGCACACTGTAACGAGGCCGTTTTCCTTGACGATCGAACGCGTCTCGCCGTAGCCGCGGGTGGTCGGGGCCCGGACGCGAATCCAGTCCGGCTTCTTCGGCGACAGCGAATCCGGGCGCGCCGCCTTCTCCGGATGCCGGGGGCGGACGGGCGTGGATGAGACCGTATCGACGAGAACGACCATGCTGGATCCGGTTGCGCGAGAACCCTACCTAATCCGCCCGCCAGCGTCCCGCAACCCGCCCGGCTTGCTGGCGGTTATCCCTTGGAATAATGCTGAAATTCCGATCAACGCGCCCCGCGCATCATCCGATCCGCCCAGTGAATCGATGGCCCGCTCCCGTGTTCCGGCCGCTGCGTCGCCCGCCAAGCTCGGTCCGCTGCTGAGCCGCCGCTTCTTCGCCCGCAGCGTCCACGAGGTCGCGCCCGAACTGATCGGCGCGACGTTGCTGGTCGCAGGCGTCGGCGGCCTCATCGTCGAGGTCGAGGCCTATCACCACACCGACCCGGCGGCGCATTCCTATGGCGGCGAGACCCCGCGCAATCGCGTGATGTTCGGGCCGCCGGGCTTTGCCTATGTCTACCGCTCCTATGGCATCCATTGGTGCGTGAACTTCGTCTGCGAAGCCGAAGGCTCCGCCAGCGCCGTTTTGATCCGGGCGCTGGCGCCGACCCATGGGCTCGGCGTGATGCGCAAGCACCGCGGCCTCGACGACGAGCGCAGTCTCTGTTCAGGCCCCGGCAAGCTCACCCAGGCGCTCGGCATCACCATCGCCCACAACGGCGCGCCGCTGGATATAGAACCGTTCGCGATCCATCGGCGAACCGTCGAGCCCGACATCGTCACCGGCCCGCGCATCGGCATCAGCAAGGCGATCGAGCTGCCGTGGCGCTATGGGCTGAAGGGCTCGCGGTTTCTGAGCAAGGCCCTTCCAGGTTGATGGCTGAATCTGACGTTCCCGATCCACCCAGGGCCGGGTCTGACACAGACTCCAGCCCGGGATTTTGCAAGTCATAGGCCGCCCGTCGACGCCGCCCGCACAGGGCCTCAGTATTTCATCATTTCCTGATAGAGCCTCTGATACTCGGCGCAATCCTTTTGCATATTCGGGTTGTTCCGATCGCGGCATCTCGCATTTAACGCGTTCAATTCGGCGTATTTCTTAGTGATCGCCTCGTTGCCGCCACTCGACCGACTCGGCGGGACTGGCGGCGGAATGATTTGTGGGCCCGGCGCCGTGACCTTCGGGACCACAGGAGCGGTCCCGGCGGGCGTGCTCGGCGGCGCTAACGGGTTGCCCGACCAGTCGCTCCATTGTCCGACATCCTCCTGGAGCTCCTTGTGAAGATCCGCCACCTTGGATTCACTCTCCCACAGGCCCTGCCCTTCGTTGATCACCGGCGCCTGCGGCATTCCGCTTTCGTCCGCGGCGATCTTGATGATGCCGTGGTAGAACTTCTGCGTTTCGCCGGGCATCCATTTCTTCGAGACCAGGGCGCCGTCGAACTCGGCGATAGTAATCCAGCCGATCTTGGGATTGTAGACGCGCACAAGATTGTAGAGCCGGACGCGCGGACTGCTGAAGTCGTTCGTCGCCAGCTCTTTCTGCTTCGCGATAAAATCAGCAACGACCTCGCGAAGCGACACTTCCGCCTGCTGTTCCGAAATTCCATGGTTGGCCGGCTGCGCCGAGGCGGGACTGCAGGGCCAGAGCGCCGCCAGCGCAAAAACCGCCGCGAGGCATTGCGGCACAAGTCTCAAATTGATCATGAAATCCTCCACCGAAGCACCGCTGCGGCGATCGAGGCCTCCGCCAGCGATGAGCTCAGGCTAGCACAGGATCATCCGACGACAAGCTAGCAGAAAGCAGCGAACAGAACGGCACGTCACCGATTATCGATGATTAGTTCGCTTGCTCCTGATTTCAGAGACTGGTCACCGATTACCAATCAATCAGCACTGCTCATCCCTGTGCCACACCCCATTGCGCCATTCGCGGAACGACGAGGACGCATGTCCTGTCGGCCTCGCGGCGATGCGGGCTTCCGGAATTGACACAGAAGGACGATCAGCGCGCCGGCCACCGATTGTGGAAGCTCAGCGGGTTCATTCCAAGCGTATGGCGGACCGTCTCAAGCCGGTTACCATCGATCGGCTAGAAGCGCCGCATAGTCACTTGATGATAGTCGCGCAAGCCAGCTGCACCCTGATCGGTGCCGCCGGTCGTAAGGCCCGCATGCCAGAACGCGTCGACGACAGCACGGCTCGACGCCTTGAAGCACCAATGCCGGCGACAGGCCGGCTCCGGCAAGCTCACCCAGGCGCTCGGCATCACGATCGCGCACAACGGCGCGCCGTTGGATAAAGAGCCGTTCGCGATCCATCGGCGGACCACCGAGTCCGACATCATCACCGGCAAACGCATCGGCATCAGCAAGGCGATCGAGCTGCCGTGGCGCTATGGGCTGAAATGCTCGCGTTTTTGAGCAAGGCCTTTCCAAGCTGAACGCGGTCATCGTCCGGCTTGACCGGACGACTCAACATTTCAGAGCATTCATTGTTAACCGAAGCGCTCTGCAGTACTGCGCTCTCCGCTTTCGCGGAGGGTGACGGCGGTGCGGTTATAACGCAGCCCGTGCGCGGCGCAGGTGCTCCGGATACCAAGCCGTAAAGATCGCCGTGCTAATCAGGATCGCGTAGGAGATCAGCTCGTAGCCAAGCTCCGACAATGCGAATTGCTCCATCTTGCCGAACGCCAGCACGGCGCTGACGGTGAAGGCCGACGCCCAGACAGCGGTCATCAGCACGTTGATGCGGATGAATTTGGGATCGTTCCACAGCGACGGATCGACGTGCTCCTTGGCGTAGTCGAGCGTGAACGGCTTGCCGAGCGCGATCGTCAGCCAGGCGCCGAGCGCGAGCGCGCCATTGGCGAGTACGCCGAGATGGCGCAATGTCCAGCTGTCGTTGAACCCGATCACCGCGATCGTCGCGCCGCCGAAGAACGCCACGCCGACCCACAGGATGATGCCGCGATGCAGCCGCAGCAGGCCCATCAGCACCGTCAGCGCCAGTGCTACCGACAATCCGATCTCCACCCGCAGCAGCGAGTCGCGGGCGATGATCAGAAAAGACAGCCACGGTGCGAAGGAGATCAGTATCTTGAAGAAGGCGAGCATGGCGAGGCATCCCGTGGAGCCTCAGAAACTAGGACAGCCGGGTCACGGACGTCCTTGCCGCCGATCAACGCGGCTCAGCAAAGCGCGACTGCCTACCATCCCGGAACGTCATCCTGAGGTACATGCCGGGCCGCGCTCTGGCAGGTCCCGGCATGCCTCGAAGGATCGGCCGCACGCCCGCAGCTGTCATCCTTCGAGGCGCGCAACGCGCGCACCTCAGGATGACGGCTGGGCACCGTGATAACGGCGATGTGGTTACGTCGCGTTCTTCAACCGCAGCAAGGCTTCGAGGATCTTGACCTTGCGCGCGACGGCGGCCTCTCGCTTTTCCTTCTCTTCCTCGACGATCTCCTCCGGCGCGTTGGCGACGAACTTCTCGTTCGAGAGCTTGGCGTCGACACGCTTGATGTCGGCCTCCGCCTTGGCCAGTTCCTTGTCCAGCCGCGCCTGCTCGGCGGCAAGATCGATCACGCCCTTCAGCGGCAGCGCCGCCACCTCGCCGCGGACCAGGAGCTGCACCGCGCCCTGCGGCGCGGCATCGGTGAAAGAAATCTCGCCGACCCGTGCCAGCCGCTTGATGACGTCGCTCCAGCGTTCGGCACGGGCGCGGGTCTCCGCCGACGCGCCGGCCAGCACCAGCGGCGTCAGTGTCGACGGCACGATGTTCATCTCGGCGCGCACCGAGCGGATCGCGGTGACCAGATCGACCACCCAGCCGATCTCGGCTTCCGCAGCCGGATCGCTGAATTCGGCGTCCTGCCGCGCCGGCAGGATCACCGGCGGCACCATCGGATCGGTGAGCACTGGGCTCGCGAACACCTCGACGCTGAGTTCGGCCTTGCGCGACCACGGCGCCAACACCAGAAGGCCGTCGCGCTGGGCCGTCACCGCCCACAATTCCTCGGTGATGAACGGCATGAACGGATGCAGCAGCTTCAGAATCTCGTCGCGCGCCCACGCCACCATCGCGCGGGTCTCGGTCTTCGCCGCGCTGTCCTCGCCCATCAAGACGGGCTTGGCGAGTTCGAGATACCAGTCGCAATACACGTTCCAGACGAAGCGATAGGCCGCGCCCGCGGCATCGTTGAAGCGATACGACTCGATCGCCTCGGTGACGTCGCGGACCGCCCGCACCGTCTCGTGCGCGATCCAGCGGTTCAGGGTCTCTTTCGCCGTCGTGTGATCGAATCCGGTCGGCGCGGCGCAGGCGTTCATCTCGGCGAAGCGGCAGGCATTCCACAGCTTGGTCGCGAAATTGCGATAGCCCTCGACCCGGCTCGACGCGAGCTTGATGTCACGGCCCTGTGCCGCCATCGCCGCCAGCGTGAAGCGCAGCGCGTCGGCGCCGTAGTCGTCGATCAGATGCAGAGGATCGATGACGTTGCCTTTCGACTTCGACATCTTGGCGCCCTTCTCGTCGCGGACGAGGGCGTGGATGTAGACCGTCGGGAACGGCACGTCGTTCTTGAAATGCAGGCCCATCATCATCATCCGGGCGACCCAGAAGAAGATGATGTCGAAGCCGGTGACGAGAACGTTTGTCGGGTAGTAGCGCTCGAGTTCGGGCGTCTCGTCGGGCCAGCCGAGTGTCGAGAACGGCCACAGCGCCGAGGAGAACCAGGTGTCGAGCACGTCTTCATCGCGGGTGATGAAGCCGTCGCGCTTGCTGGCGTCCTGCGTCATCTCGTGCGCCTGCGCGGGCGTGATGACTTCCTGCTCGACGTAATAGCCGAGCGCGTTGCCGATTGCCTCTTCCTCGGTCTCGGCGACGAACACCTTGCCATCGGGGCCGTACCAGGCCGGAATTTGGTGGCCCCACCACAATTGCCGCGAGATGCACCACGGCTGGATGTTTTCCATCCACTCGTAATAGGTCTTCTCCCAGTTCTTCGGCACAAAGGTGGTGGCGCCGGAGCGCACCGCGGCGATCGCCGGCTGCGCCATCGTCTTGGCGTCGACGTACCACTGGTCGGTCAGATAGGGTTCGATCACCACGCCGGAGCGGTCGCCATGCGGAACCATGTGGACGTTGGGCTCGATCTTTTCGAGGAATCCGAATTCGTCGAGCCGCCCCACGATCAGTTTGCGCGCGGCGAAGCGGTCGGTGCCATCGATCTCTTCGGCGAATTCCCGCGCGCCCTCGGGTAGGCCTTCGAGATAGGCGCTGTTGTCGGCGATCGCGATCTTGCCCTCGATGTCGAGCACATTGATCTGCGGCAAATGATGCCGCTTGCCGACCTCGAAGTCGTTGAAATCGTGCGCCGGCGTGATCTTCACCGCGCCGGAGCCCTTCTCCGGATCGGAATATTCGTCAGCGACGATCGGAATCCGCCGGCCGACCAGCGGCAGAATGACGTGCTTGCCGACCAGATCGACATAGCGCTCATCGTCCGGATTCACCGCCACCGCGGTGTCGCCGAGCATCGTCTCCGGCCGGGTCGTCGCCACCACGATGTAGCTCGCCGGATTCTCCGGATCGAAACTGACGCCCTCGATTGGATAGCGCAGGTGCCAGAGATTGCCCTTGACCTCAATCTGCTGCACTTCGAGATCGGAGATCGCGGTGAGCAGCTTCGGGTCCCAATTGACCAGCCGCTTGTCCTTATAGATCAGCCCCTGCCGGTGCAGCTCGACGAACACCTTGACGACGGCGCGGGACAGCCCCTCGTCCATCGTGAAGCGCTCGCGCGACCAGTCGCAGGAGGCCCCGAGCCGCTTCAGCTGGTTGACGATGACGCCGCCGCTCTCGGCCTTCCACTGCCAGACCCGCTCCAAAAACTTGGCACGGCCCATCTCGCGACGGCCCGGCTCCTGCCGCTCCATCAACTGCCGCTCGACGACCATCTGAGTCGCGATGCCGGCGTGGTCCGTGCCTGGTTGCCACAGCACGTCACGGCCGCGCATCCGCTCGAACCGGCACAGAATGTCCTGCAGTGTGTTGTTGAGCGCGTGTCCCATATGCAGCGAACCGGTCACGTTCGGCGGCGGGATCACGATCGAATAGGGTTCGGCGTCGCGGCGGTCGGGGCGTCCGGCCTTGAAGGCGTCGGCGTCCTCCCAGGCGCGCGCGATGCGGCCTTCGATCTCGGCGGGCTGGTAGGTTTTCTCGATCATGGCCATGCAATCAAAAAAGGGCGCTTCGCCAAAGGCGAACGCACGCATCCGTTACGCGGCTAGAAACCTTCCAGCGCGCCGCAAGTCAACGGCGCAAGTCAACGCCGCAAGTCAACAATGGGGGGACCAGCCGTTCGTACCGGCGTCCGCCGTATGCGCCCCGGTCATCCTCACCCGGAATTGAGCGCTTTCGAACGAAGCGGCACCGATTTGCCCGCAGAAAACGCGTCAAGACAACAAGCCGGAGCTTTGGTTCTGATTCGATCAGAACCAAATTGCTCTAGCGTCCGCGCGACACCCGCTCGATTTCCTGGCGCACGATCCGCTCGACCAAGGTCGGCAGGTTGTCGTCGAGCCAGGATTTCAGCATCGGCCGCAGCATTTCCTTGACGAGATCCTCGAGGGTGCGGGCGTTGTTGCTGAGCACCGTATTGGCGAGCGAATTGAACGCCGATTCCACCGCCGAGACGGTCGCGCGCGACATGATCGGCGGCTGCGGTTCCTCCGCGGACCAGGACGGCGGCGGTGGCTGATAGGCCGGCTCCTGCGGCCGCGATTTCGGCGCAGCGGCCTCGGCGAATTCGAGATCGTCCTCGATCGGCCTCTGGAACGCTGCTTGCGGCAGCGGGGTCGGGGTTGGGGGCGGCGGCGGCGGAGCAGGCTCCGGCTCCGGATCGGGCAGCGCCATCTCGTCGGTCAACTCGAACACGTCGCCGTCAGGCTGCGGCGGCCGCACCTCTTGCTCGGTGGTCGAGGAATCGAGCCCTGCGAGCAGCGCGTCGATGTCGTCCTGGCTGTTGCTCACCTCGGCCGCGGCGGGCGCCGGCGCCGGCTTCGGTGGCGCGGCTGGCTTCGGCGCAGCAGCTTGTGGAGCCGGACTCGGTGCGGGCGGAGGTGGGGTCATGGCCGCGGGCTTGCTCGGCGTTGGAGCCGGTTTTGGCGGCTCCGGCTTCGGGGCGACGGCGACCGGCGGTTTGGCCGCAGTCGCGGGCTTGGCTTCGTCATCCGCGATGATACGACGAATCGACGCGAGAATCTCCTCCATGGAAGGCTCTTGGGCCTTTGCAGGCTGCGTCATATCCGACTCCACATCATCACGCCCTGGTCGGCGTTGTATACCAAAGCTCTGCAGGATGGCCCGGTTCCGGATCGGCGCGCGCGGCTTTCATCCGCGAACGCCCGACTTGTCCCCAGCTCAAGTCTCGTCCCAAGCTCGAGTGCCGCATCATCCGCCGCTAACACATTGCGCATCGTGACGCTCGCGCGGCGAGCCGCGCCCCGCATCGGTGGCACGAATCGCCCTGATCCTGCGAAACACGCTACGGCACGCGACGAATTGATTGCAAGTAATCGCCGGTAAAGCGCGCCAAATCGGCGCGCCTCAGGCGCAGGAGATCAGCGACCGTCTGGCGTGCGAACGCCGACCCAGCTGTCGCGGACCTGCTGATAGTGAACGCTGGGATCATAGATGTCGGTCTTCAGTCCGAGCACCTGGGGCGCAAGCCGGCCGACGGCGCTCAGCACCGCGTAAGACGCCACCACGCGGTCGTGCTGGGCAGTCACCAACGACACACGCGCATTGACCAGCGCCTGCTGCGCATTGAGGACGTCGAGCGTGGTGCGCTGCCCGGCCCTCGCCTCTTCGCGCACGCCGTTCAATGCGATCTCCGAGGCCTTGACCTGGGATTGTGCCGAGGCAACCTGCGCCCGGCCCGCCTGCAACTGGCCCCAGGCCTGCACGATGCTGGCGCGGGCCTGGTCGCGGACCTGTTCGAGATTGAGACGCTGCTGAGACAGCGACTCCTTCGACTGTCTGATCAGCGCGTATTCGGCGCCGCCCTGAAAGATCGGCACAGACACCTGGGCGATCGCCGAAGCGACGAACTGCCTCGGCGACGTGATCGACTGCTCGTACCCCTGCTGCGCATTGGCCTGCAGCGAGACGGTCGGGAACAGCGCACCTTCGTTGATCTTGACGTTGAGATAGCTGACGTCGATGCCGAACATTGCCGCAGTGACGTTCGGATTTTCGGTCAGCCCGAGGTCGACAGCCTGCGCCAGCGTCGCTGGCAGGAAGCGATCCACCGGCGACCCGGGGGCCAGCCCCGTCGGCTCGCTGCCGATGATGCGGCGATAGTTCGCGCGCGTGGTGGTGAGATTGGACTCGGCGGTGAGAAGCTGGGTGTTGCCTGCTGCAAGCTGCGCTTGCGACTGCGCCACGTCGGTGCGGGTGACCTCGCCGACGTTGAAGCGATCATTGGTCTGCTTCAAGGTCTGTTCGAGCACGCGAACGTTGGACTTCTGCACCTCGACGGTGGCCGAGTCGCGCAGATAGTCCATGTAGATCGTGGCAGCCGACAACAGCACCGACTGTTCCAGCACGCGCAGACCTTCACGCGCCGACGACACCTGGCTCTCGGCAGCGCGGGTCCGGTTCGCAGTCTGGTTGCCGTTGAACAGCGTCTGCGACACCGTCGCCCCGACGGTGCGCGGATAGTTGCTGCCACTCAGATGGATCTGGTTGCCGCCGAAGAGCGAATTGACGTCGGTGTATTGGTAGCCGCCGCTCGCGGTGATCGACACCTTGGGCCGGTAGCCCGAGAGCGCCTGCGGAACCTGTTCGTCGGTCGAGCGCACCGAAGCGCGCTGCGCGTTGAGCTGCGGATTGGTCTGATAGGCGCGAATCAGCGCCGATTCGATCGTTTCGGCCGAGACCGGGGCCGGGCCCAGACACACCAGAACGATGCCGGCAGTCACAAGGCCGGAGAACCGCTTCACCCCATCCATTCTGGCATCCAATTTTGCAGTTCGATTTGTCGCCCAGCTGACGGTCGCAGATATCAAGCGAGCCGCGTCAGCCGAAGTGAGTCCCATTGCACAATAAGGCACGCAATCCAACGAAGGAACCCCTGGCTTCACTCTCCGAGTGAAACTTGTGCGATGGGGCCTTCGGGCCACACTCATGATTCGAAACAGGAAATCGGTCGACCGCGCTAGAAGACAAAGGCCGGCGCCCGCGTCAGACTCGGCAGCACCGGAACCGAAGCATCGAACAGGACCCGGGTGCCGAAGTCGCAATGCGAACGGGTAACCACGGTGGCCCGCTGCGGCCGGGTGGTGGCGAAGGCGCCGACCAGGCGGCCGCCGATTCGAAGCTGCTCGTACAGCTTGGTCGGCTCTATCTCGGTGGCGCCGTTGAGAATAATCGCATCGAACGGCCCGTCGGACGCAGCCCCGTCGGCGCACTGCGCCACCCGAACCACGACGTTGCGAAGGCCGAGCGCCGCCAGTGTCGCGGTAGCCCGCGCCGCCATCGATTCGTCGTCGATCGTGGTGACGACACGCTCGGCGAGCTTGGCCGCCAGCGCGGCGACATAGCCGGTGGCGCCGCCGGCGACCAGAACGCGGTCGCCCTGACTGATCTCGGCGGCCTGCAGCATGCGCGCCGTAAAGGTGGGATTCAGCAAAAAGTGGTGATTCGCGCCGGTTCCGCCGACATCGAGATCGAGGTCGAGATAGGCCATCGCCTTCTGCGCGTCGGACACGAAGGCCTCGCGCGGAACCGCTCGCATCGCATCGATGATCCGCCAATCCGTCACGCTGCTCGGCCTGATTTGACCATCGACCATGTTCTGGCGCGCGCGCGCGAAATCCAACATCGGTGTTCCCTGCTGAGGTGGATGCGAGGCCATCCATGATGCAATGCAGTTGAAAACGCAACAACCGGCGAAACCGGAGAATCCAGGTCTGCGCCGCCTCCCGATCGCGGGGGCCGACATCAAAGGATGCCGGCCCCCGCGATCGGGAGCCGCGACATTGATTGTTCACGAAGTGCGGATTTCCGCTTTCCATTGTCGGACGGCTTTGTTATAGGCTGCCCCGCGAAGTTCGCTTCGGCTCGTTCCCTGGTAGCTCAGTGGTAGAGCAACCGGCTGTTAACCGGTTGGTCGCTGGTTCGAATCCGGCCCGGGGAGCCAAACTGTATTCTCAGCAAAATTCCGCCCTTTTGAGCCGCCTTGCGCGGCAACGGCGACGGCTGTTTCCAAAATCAGGTCAAAGGGTTGTCTGAGGGTCGCGTTGAGCTGCCCTTCCTTCCAGACCGAGTTCGATATTACGAAATTGAGAAGCCGACGCTTCTCCGGAGCGGTTTGCCTGGCGAACAGCTTCCCGGCGCTTTGGGCGATGGCCAGGAGCTGGACGCCCTCTTGCAGGTATGACTGGTCGGCCGACTGGTGCCAGCCGATTTCCCGGAGGCAGCGGTCCTGTTCCGAGCGCCATTCAGCAGACATGCGCTCGAAGAAGGCGCTGTCGATTTTTCCGTCCAGCTTGTCGACATAGATTCCGTGGATCCGGTGCTGGAGCCGATCGTATTCGGTCTGAAGGCGAGTAATGGCTGCGTCGTGCTCGCGCCGCTCGTCGGCGTGGCTCTCCAGGAGAGCGGAACTCAGCCAGTCGACCACAGGCTCTCCGAAGTCGAGTTGGGTCAGGAGAGCGGAGAACCGCTCTGACAATACCTCCTCCCGCACATAGGGTTCGGGGCATTTCCCCTTCCAGCCACTGCAATGATAGTAGACGTACCGCCCCTTCTTGATCTCGGCGGTCATAGCGCACCCGCAATGCCCGCAGGTGATCAGGCCCACGAACGCAAATTCGGGCTTACCGCTCTTTGGCTTCTTGGCATTGCGGCCATCCAGAATGCCCTGGACGCGCTCCCAAAGCTCCCGCGGAACCAGAGGCTGATGCCGCCCTTTGTAAAGGCGGCCCCTCCATTCGAATTCGCCCATGTAAATGCGATTGCGAAGAACGGCATGGATGCTGCTCTGCGGAAGCGCCTTTCCCGCCCGCTCATGACATAGGCCCGCTCTTTGCGCCTGCTTCGCCAATTCCTTTACCGAGAGCGTGCCTGTCGCATACCACCCAAAAAGATGGGTGATCGCACCGGCCTTCTTTGGATCAGGAACGATGATCTTCTTGCCGTCCGGACCAGTCGTGTTGAGATAACCGAGCGGCGCCCTCGTGGGCCAGATGCCCTGCTCTGCCTTTTCCTGTTGCCCCTTGCGCGTTTCCTCGGAGAGATTGTCGATGTAGTTCTTCGCCATCAGCACCTTGATGCCGTGAACGAACTTCTCCGACGACTTGGAATCCCGCGATAGGACGACGCCTTCCTTGACAAGGTGAATCTCGATGTCGAGCTCATCAAGGGTCACCCAGTCTTTCAGATTTCGGTAAAGGCGATCGGTTTTTTCAACGAGCACGATGCGAATACTATCGTGCCGCTTCAGGAAGCGTACCATCTCCTCAAAATTCAGGCGGCCCGATTGCTTTGCCGTTTCAACATCGACGAATTCGCGTTCAACGGCGATGCCGTTCTGTACCGCGTAGGCCTGCAAGAGTTTTTGCTGGGCAGGAATGGAGAAGCCTTCTTTCTCCTGTTCCTTTGATGATACGCGCGCGTAGGAGAGCGCTTTCTTCGCGACAGGAAGCACGTTACCGGAGATCGGTTTTCTGCTGGTCATAGTTGTGCTCCCCGTTCAAAAGCCGGGTCGAATCATAGGAAATACGTGCACGGGGGGGAAGCAAATTCAGGGTTGAGCGTCATCATCCGAAACGGGGCACAATTGTGACGCCTGCGTTTTGACCGGAGACGCAGTCTCGTCTTTTGGAAATACCCTCTCCGATTTCTCCCACTCAGCCAAAACAGCAAAGAAGCCGGAGACGTTGTGAATGATCTCGCGAGCATCCTCCCGACTGAGGGGTCGGCCGTAGTACGGCTGCCAAAATGCGATCGTTTTATCGAGAAAGGGTGTTGGGACAGCGCTGATACCGGCGTGAACCGGGTGGCACAGCGCATCAGAATGCAGCACTTCTGCTACCTTCCTCCTGCGCCGTTTGCCGCCCCTCGAAGCCATGTCATCCCTCGGTTGTCTTGCGAACCAGAACCTGGTCCGGACATCACAATGGATAGGGACACCCTGCTTCAATCGAATGCTTTGTTGAAAACAACTTTCTTCCGGGCGAAGCGTGTCCCGACGTCTTTGATTGTCAGACACGCCCTGTAAGATTGGGAGCTGGTTCGGGAGAACTCGTTTACAGCCGGCTCAGATGCGGATTTCGGGTAGATGGCGAAGAGAACCGCTCAGGTAATTGGGCGCCGATCGGAAAAGCAAATATCCGGCGACCGACTGTTCAACGAACAAGCCCTCACTCTGTACAGTGAGCTTGTCACCAGCCGCGACCGCCTTGCACCTCTGCCTCCCGTAACAAGCCGCGATCTGACACTCAGTCAGATGGCCCTGCACGAAGTTGTCTGGTTGTTTATGACGCCGCCCAAGGGCGCGGCCACGACGTTACAGCTACCTGATCGGCTCAAGGATCAGCTCAGGGAGTTGGCCCAGTCGAGATCGCTCGATCTGTACGCGACAGTCATCGCGCTGGTTGCCGTCAAACTCGCTCGCGAGCGAGCCGGATTGAATTGGGCCGACGATCTCGACAACTTCAACGATCTGCTGGACACACTAACCTTCGATCATCGGAGACCCAAGCGCGCCGTGATTGACACTTTGCGCAAGTTGAAGACCGAGATTGATGCGCGTATTGCTTTTGTGGTCGCGGAGCGGGCGAAAGGCTTCACGTTTCCGTCGAGCGTCGAACTCTATTCTGATCGAAAGAATAAAAGAGAGACGCCCGACCAGTTCTTCCGCCGTGTTTACGCGAAACATGTAGCGCAGGGTATGACGCAGGCCGATTTGCGGAAGGCAGATCCGGCCTTCTACAATGTGTTTCACGTCTGGTGTTCCCGGAATCGACGTCGCACCGAGAGTTTTCTGCCCGCGACACGTCCGCGGCGCATTTAACCGGGCAGCTTGCCATCCTTTCGTCGGGTCCTTCGATCCAGGAAGCGGGCAAGCCGCACCGATACCTGTCTCCGCCGCGACCTGGCTTTGCGAGACACCTCTCGGGTCGATTGTCTCCCCTCGCTTCGTTCGTCGCGTGCGATCGCCTTAAGCGCTGCGGAACGCTCCTGCTTCAAAGCTGCGAGGATGTCCGCCAGTTGGTCGCGAGGTGCATTCTCGAACGCCTCGGCAATTCGTGCCGCGAAGCTGGCAACAACGATCGCACGGATTGACCGGTAGTGAACGACTGCTTCAGGAGACATCCCCCTCCCGGTCACCTTTGGTTCGTCGGAAAGTGACAACTCGACGACTTCCCGGCGCACCGGACGAAATCCGACTTCGCGCGCCGCTCTTGCGTAGGTCATACGAAAAGTCTTCCGCTTCCTGTCGCGATGAACTGTCTTCCGGACCTCCGATACCGAGGGCAATTCGCTGAGCTCTACTCCCGCCAAGGACGCTCGGACCGTTCTGGCGTCGGCAACTTCAATTCGCCGTGTTAACGAATGCACCTCTCCGGCCCTATCGATCACGACAAACACGCGGCGATCCCCCCGAGCGAGAATATAACCGGCATCGGCAAGCCTCTTGCGGAATCCCGCGCCATCTGGTGACGCCAGCCAAAGAGCCGAGATTTCTTTGCTCACTTGTTGCGACGGCACCCCCGAGCGCTCCGCCTGTTGCAGCTCATAATCCTTGATGCTCCGACGCCGGCGCGTGTGCTGTGACCGCGATCCTTGCAAATGGCGGTGCCCGAACAACTCCTCCAGCTCGCGCGCCGCCTGCTCATGCCGGCGATAGTTCCAGGAGTCCGAAATCGTACAACGCTTCTCCACATCGACCCGCGACCAGACGACGTGCACGTGGTCGCGCCTGTTTTTCCGATGAAGCACGATCATTCGTGGCTGTTCACGAAACCCCAGCTTGCTCTCCAGAAGGTCGGCGGCAATGCGCACCTGTTCATCCGTCAGCGGCGCGTTTTTCTCCGGACTGATCGAGGCATGATAGAGAGGCCGCCTGCTGGCTACTGCCTTGCCAAGCGCTTCCATCTCGGCAAGTCCCGAGGCGACCTCATCCGAAACCGTTCCACGGCATTCAAACAGTCGCACCGTCTCATTCTGGTCAATTCGAAGGAGATGTTTAGCCAACTGCTGCGAACGCCCTCTTGCTCGTCCCTTGATGATCATCGGTCGAGCGCTTTCTTGCCTAGCGCCTCAAGCAACAACGTCCGGCACGGTTTGAGATCGTTGATAACGCGAAGCAGATCGCGCTCAAGGAACGGCGTCAGCATACCGCGGCGCTCGGGGTCGCGCGCTGCCCTGGCCACCGCCGTCAGATCGCTGGCAAGCTTGCCGAGCTCGGAGAGGACCCTGGCCAGCAACGTCATTTCCACTGTCGGCCGCTTCATGGCAGGAAGAGGCTGCAAATCCGTGAGGACGCAGCGAACGTAGTCAGACAGGCTGATGGCGGAATTGTTGGCAGCTGCGTCGAGCCTGTTCCGTTCCTCGGTCGAGAGACGGATCGTGATACGAGACCGGCGAGTGAGCCCCTCAACTCGGTTCATAGTCAGCCCTTCATGCCAAAAAGTGCAGCAGGCGGCCTACGGGGGATGCAACGGGGCGGAGCCCCTTGCCAAGCGTGCTGTCATCCGGCGAACGGCTGACGGCGCATGGCTTGCCTGCTCTCAAACTCAACGCAGCTTCATTTTACCGATTTGGCTGCGTGTGTGTGAGCACGTTCGCTTTTTAAAGAGTGAAAGTTGATCAGCGGTCGATCTCAAGTCCTTGCTCGTGATCGCGCTCGCGCTGCTGCTCCATCGTCTCGCGCATGGCACGCCCCATGTCCGACATTCGCGATTCCCAAATCTCAGCCTTCGAGTCCGTAGTTTCACGTCGAGCTTCCTTATTCACACGCTCGACAGCCCTATCCGTCATGTGTTCGCGGACGAGCATGGCATCCGCTGGATCAGCGTCATCCGTTGTCTGACCATTGCTCATGCGCTCGTAGAGCAGCTCCGCACGTTCGTTTGCCTTATGCACCCATGAGATGGCAGACCACTGCTGAGCGACCATTCCGCCTCGATGCGTCCAGTCGGCATCTTCGGCATTTGCAGGGAGTTCGCGGGCACGGTTGCGAGCGATGCGCTCTTCATTTTCGTCGAACCGGGTCCGCCCCTGATCGATCGCGGGATAATTGATGGTGACGGTCGTCGGCTCCCCGGAAATGATCCGGGTGACTTCCTTCTGATTGCTCTCGAACTCGTAATTCTGCCGTGCCAGCTCCATCGCTGCGGCGCCGACATGGATTTGAGGTTCGCGGTCGATGCCCTGCTCTTCCAGGCTGCGGCGATCGACGGAGATGTCCAGTCCGGCGCGCTCAAGGGCAATATTGACCTCTTGCTCCCAGCCCTCCCGGAGGCGCCCCGTGCTGCCCTTCTCCGTCGTGAGCATCACGCGTTTGTCGGTATCAGGGTCTCTATCCCGGAAGATGATGTGAGCGTGAGGATTGTCGGCATCCCCGGGCCCGTCATGAATGGCGGCGACCCAGGAGGCTCGCCCCTCGGTCATCCGGTCGCAGAAATCGTGAAGCAGCTTGGCGTTGTCTTCGTGCGAGAGCTCGATCGGTAGGGCGACGATGACCTTGTCGATGACCCGGGCGTTCTTACGATCGCCCTGCTCCTGTTCATCGAGCCAGGCCATCAACTCCTGGCGCTCGGTTGGCATCCGCTCGCCTGTCAGTTGGGTGCAGGCCTCGGGCCGAGAAATGTACCGGGCGTAAAAGCTGGCGGCCCTCGGCGGGTGTTTGCTCCGGCCGATGAAGCTGTGGTTGAGGCTGAAAATCGCCATTGACCCCTGGCCCCTGCTCGATCAAAAAACGCCTGAAAAATCAGCGCCCCTCTTCAAACCCATAAGTGCGCCTGAACGAATTCCGCTCCCGAAATGACCTTAGCATATTTCCGCGATATTGCCGTTAGTCTGTTGCTTCGATCCCGTTCTTTGCTACCCCGCCCGGTCTTCCGTTTGTGTCACCAGCGCCTTTGTCAGCCATCGCCAGCCATCCCGCTCTGCGACCGCCCCCGACGACAACAGCCCGCGCCAGAGTACCGCAGGCTGCTGATCGCCGGTGATGCCGTTGGCGTCAGCCGGTGTCGGACGGCTCCGGCGGATCGTCGCGCCCGGTCACCGCGATGGAGGCGGTCACGGCGACGAAGAGCGGCTGCACCCAGAGCTTCCGCCCCCGTCCTTTGGTGAGGGCGATACAGGCGGAGGGCTCGCCATTGACCCGGCAGGGGACGAGGGCAAACGGTGCATCGGTAAAGGCGGAGCGGATCAGTTCTCCGAACGAGGCGACAATCCAGGGATCGAAAACATCCTCCTCCTCCGATGCCTCGTCCACCTCCTCCGGTGGGGCTTCCTGCTCGTCCGGGGCTTCGTGGGTGGCTTCCTCGATATCCTTGCAGAGAGGCTGGTAGCTGCGCTGGACCCTGCGGCGGGTCACGTCCACGGCGTTGGTGCGCATCTCTTCGCGGAGGGTGCTGGTCATGGCGTCCCCCTCAACAGACGATGCGTTCGTTGCGGCGTGCCTCGTCGGCGTAGGCCGAGAGAGTTTTGTCGGCCCGGAAATGCAGATCGCGTTCGACGCGAAGGCCGCCCGGTCCCCGCACGGCTTCCAGTTCCGAAATCCGGACGCTGCCGAGTTCGGGGAAGCCGAGGCCGAGGTCGCAGAGGCCGAAGGCGATGTCGGGGTCTTCGGGGTCGAGTTCGGTCAGGAGCCACGTTGCGCCCGTCCATGGGCAGAACAGTTTGACCACGGGCATGAAGTCCGTTTCGGGTTTGCCTTCGGAGGTGCGGGTTGCATTGAACTGGCCGTTGGCGCGCAGCCGGGTATTTTGTTCTTGGGTCAAGAGTAACATTTGGAGGTCTCCTAATTGGTCAGGGGTTCAGCGCAGCACTTCGCTGCGCCTGAACCCCTGGCGTCGCCGAGACCGGGGGTAGCAAGTGCAAGGAGGCTCCGGACGCGGCCCGCCGAGGCTCCGCACGAGGGGCCCCGTCACCCCGACAGGGGTGCCGGGGATGCGTGTGGATGCGGCGGGACGTGTCTGGATGCCTTGCGCGCGCGAGGGGCAGCGCCCCTTAGCACTGACGCGCGTCTGCGCGTATACATGCCGGGCAAGGGATCGTTACCCGAAGGGCCGAGACGGAGGCGTAGCTCTTGCGGAGCCGGAGACTCGGTGCCGCGTAGCCGAAGGCGTAGCGGCATAGAGCCCGGTCCGGCGCAGCTTTTGCGGAGCCGGATGCCTCCCACCGAATTTGTTTCAGATCCCTGCACGGTTGCTGATCGTCTGGCATACTCCTGCGGCTGGCAGGTAGGGGTTGGGGCTATGGGAGTGCATGGGACTGCGCGCTTTGCGTTCCGCCAGGAGCTGGAAGCGGCCGAGCTACTTTCGCCGTGGCAGCCGGGTTCGGTGCCCGAAGGCCTGCTGGTCGGCTGGTGGTACGAAAACGAATATGAATTCGCTCCGATTACCTACAAGGGCGACCTGCATCAGCTGATCGTTGGCGGTATCGGCGGCGGTAAGTTCACGACTTGCATCGCGCCGCTGTTGCTGGGCAGCGGGCTTGAGGATCAGGCCGTCGTGGTCGTCGATCCCAAGGGCGAGATTGCCAAACTCGCCGGGCCGTTCTTCCAGCGGCCCTTTGAGGACGAGCCGTCGGTGCATCTCCTCGATCCCTGGGACATTTGTGACACCGGCCAGACGGCGGTCCTGACATTTCTTGACCAGCTGACGGCGGACAATCCGAACTGCACGGATGATGCGCGGGCGATGGCCGATGCGATGATCATTCCATCCGGGGCGGAAGACAGCCATTGGGAAAACACGGCGCGGAACTTCCTGACCGGCCTCCTGCTCTATCTGGCGCTGGACCCGGCGGAGGAAGGCAAGCGCGATCTGGTGCGCCTGCGCGAGCTGGTGACGCAGCCATGGGCGATGCCGAAAGCCTATGTCGGCAAGGCGAAGGAGAACCTCTCCACCCTGCTCTACAGCTATATGGAGAATGACCTGGGCGGCGGCGTGATCAGGCGCAGCTTCACGAGCATGCTGAACCGCGAGGACAAGGAGCGCTCCGGCATCATCAGCATTCTGGAGCGTGAGACGGCGTGGATCGACAGTCCGAGCATGACCCGGACGCTGCGGGGGACCAGTCTGGATTTGGGGGCGGCGGCGCGGGGCGGCGGCAAATATTTCATTGTGATACCGCCGGACTATGTGATGACGCACCGGGCATGGCTCCGTTTGTGCGTCACGGCCTTTGCGCGTGCTTTCAAGCGGGTGAAGGCATCCGCCGACCGCCCGCTTCACAAGCGCTGGCGGCACATCATCATCGACGAGTTCCCGAGCCTCGGCCAGATGCGCATGCTGCTGACCGAGGTGGCCATCGCCCGCGGTTACGAGGTCAAGTATCATCTGACCGTGCAGGACCTCCCCCAGCTCCGGGCGGTCTATGGCGAGGGTTGGGAAAGCTTCATCAACAATTCATTCCAGAGGGTGTTCGCGGTGAACGTCCAGTTCACCGCCGAATACATTTCCAAGATGCTTGGCACCGCCACGGTGGAAAGCCACGGGCGGAGTATTGGAGAGTCGAAAAGTCAGGGCACCAGCCACGGCGTTTCGCGTGGCTTCAATGCCAGGAGCATTGGCGGCGACGGCAATCCGTACCCGAGCAACATGACGCAGGGCTTTTCCGACAGCCAGTCGGAAACCACGTCCCAGAACTGGAGTGAGTCCGTCAGTGAGGTGGCGCGCCCGTTGCGGACGCCGGATGAGGTGCGGCGTCTGCCCGCCTCCGAGCAATTCATGATCTTCCGGGCGATGCACGGGGTGCAAAGCTGGCGTCCGCCCTATTGGGACGTGTTTCCGAGCCTGCCGGAATTCAGCTTGAAGGAGGTGCTGGGGACGGTGGGGCGCAACCCGGCGAACACCTGGGAGCGGCGGCGGTTTGAGCACTGGAGGCCTGCGCGGCTGCTGATGGCGCCAAAACTGTTGCCACCACCTGCCCCGGAGCCTGTGCTATTGCCGCCGCCCGCGCCGGTAATCGAGCCGCCTGCACCCGCTGCAGGATTGTCGCTGCGAACCAAATTTCTTCTGGGAGCGGCAGCGCTGGTGTTACTCGGATGGTGGCTGTGGCCAGGCGGACCATCGACCGAGCGGCCTTCGCCGCCGCCTGTCACGACAGCGCCGCCACCGGCACCCGTTGTTAAAGACGCACGCTTCACGGTTCTGGACAGTTTTGTCAGTAAGTTGAAGGTCCAGCGTCGCGTCGATCTGCCCGGCGTGGGCGATGTGCGTGTCGCGCTCGTTCAATCCGACAATCAGCCGATGGTGCTGGTTTACGCGCCGTCGGCACCTCGGAAGATTTCGGTGGTGGATAGCCGTGATGGCGCGGAGCTGGCCTTCAGCGACCAATTTAGCGCAAGCAAGGTGAAGGCCTATTTTGGGTTCACGCCGGAGAAGGACGCCCCCCAAGCTTTCATTATCGACAGCATAACCTTTGCGCCCTGGGGCTATGCGCCCGATCGTTTGCGCATCGCCTTTCCGGCTGGCGCGCCCTATGAGGTTGATCTGCGCCGTTATCCGGAAGTTCTTGTGCTGTGGTCCACGTCGTTCCCGCTCTTTGTCCCCGGCAAGGTCGTGCCACGCTTACCCGTTCCTTGTGACCCGGCGGTGATGGCCAAGGCAGGTTTGAAATGCCCAAAGCGATAACGCTTGGGCATTCCATTGGAGAAGCGCGATGGCGCAGTGGGCGGGAGAACTACGAAGGCTGCCCTGCGGGTAGCTTGCCGCGTGCCGGTCGTTTGCTGCGCCGGGATTTCGTCGCTTGGCCGCTGCCAGCAGACGGCGCATCGGCAAGCGGCGTACCGTCGGTGATCAGCTCCAGGACCATCTCGGGGCTGGTCAGCAACAGCTTGCTCTGGTCGTTGCCATCGAGGTCCCGCCAGCGCAGCCGCGAACAAAAGGGCTTTGACGGACGAAAGTCCTCGCCGGGCGCGAACAATTCGACGCCGAAGCGGATGGCGGGGTTGATCGCGGTCTGATCCTCAGGGAGGAGCAGAAAGCGATTGGCGACGGCGAAGTCGGTGACGCTGTCCTCGATCAGGATACTGTCGCGATTGAGTAGGACAACGCGAGCCTGAAAGCTGCGGCTGGTCTGGATCGGCGACGGATCGGTGGGAACGTAGGGCTCAACGAAAGCCAGCTGGTTGCGTGGGATCAGTCGTTTTCCAATGGTGAACGTGTCGGTCATGGTCTCTCCTTTGTTGGAAGTGTCCATGCCAGCACAACTCAAGACCGGCCCCTCGCACAAGACAGCCCGCTTCTTCAAACAAATTATGGCGGCGCGCTCCTGATCATTCCTGACTCAAAAAAGTCCGGATCGCGCATTTACGTTCCTGACCAGTGGTGTTGCGTAGAGTATGGAGGCCGTCAATGCTTAGAAAGAGCCGGAGGCCGATCCGATCAGCTGCGTTGATGTTGGACATGATGCGCGAGCACATGCCGAGCATTCTCATCAGTGACGTAGACGGGAGATATTTCATCGCGCAGTTTGACCTTAGCGATATCGACCGGTTTCCAACGTTCATTGCAGAGGTGAAAGTGATGAGCGAGGCCGGAAGGCTGATCGACGACGCTTTCGGCGCGTGCGTCGAGGAAGACGAAGAAAAGTTCTTTGCCTTGCCTCTCCGGTTTGGTCCGACGGCCACGACGTGGGTGCTGGCCGAAGCTTCTTATGCGCCGGGAATGATTGACGATGAGAGCGGAACCGACCAAAGGGCCCTGTTTCTTCCATTCTATGGGCGTGGCGGCAACACTGATTAGTGTGACGGCAGGTGTAGCAGGTAAAGCACTTATGAAAGGAAGGCTGCTCGAACCCCTTCGGCCCGGACGGCAATCGTGCACAACACGCAAAGTGACCTCAGCTTCAGAACTCGAACTGGTCGTGTTTGCCGTACAGCGAAAGCTGCCGCAGCGCCGCGAGCGTGCCTCGGGGCGAACCGCAATGGCGGCAACTTATTGAAGTGTCAGACGGAGCGTTTGTCCGGCCATCAATGGCGATGCCGAGTCCACCGCACTTCCTACAGACAATCTCGAACCGGGAAATATCTTTCGAACAAATAGCCGGCATGCGTGACCGTTCAGCATTTCAACAAGGCCGCCAAGCAGAGTATTTTTTGCCTGACGGCCTTGGCATGGTGGACCCGGACCTGCTCAAATTGCCCGGTGCTTAAGGCTATTCTGAATCCAGCGGTTGGCAACAAGACTTACTTGTTAAGCTTGATATCGCAGGTGCGGATCGCACTACCGGGGAGCCGAATTCAGGTTTTCTGTTACCGGTCCCGTTTGCCGCCGCTTTCCTCCGCGACACAGTGCCCGGCATTGCTTGGTGGCAGCGCCGTCTGTTGGTGCCTGTCTCGATATTGTGGCTTGATCGGCAGGAGCTTTCCTTTGAGGTCCCGGACGATGTGCGCCGTTATCACGTTGCGCACGAACTGGTCCGGCGTGAGGTTGGGCTGCAAGTCGCCGGACAGACCAAGGAAGCTGCGATAGCCGGTTTCGCTAAGGAAAGGTCTGTTCCAGTCGATGGCGCGCGCCGCAAAGCCCGGCCACGGACAAACCGACGCGCAAATCCCGAACAGGCCTTCAAGTTCGATCAGCACGCGCATGTCCAGCACGCAGATTTCAAAGCACCCCGCCTGCCCCCAAAGCGGCACGGTGCCATCACTTGCCCTTGTTTCCCGGTCGAGCCTGCAGCCGGGCGCATCGGGACCTGCCAGAATGCCGAGCTCGAAGCGGTTCAGCTTGGTGGCCAGCAAATCCGCCTCGGCGCGAAGAGCCATGGCGGTGGCCGCATCAGCGGCGAGCATCGCCGCATGATGCTTGGCAATGAGGCCGTGCAGGTAGGGCACGGCCTCGTCCATGGTGCCGGGCAGATGCGCGGTCTCACGGTCTTGGCGCTGGCAATCGTTTTGGCGCTCGGCCTCGGCGAGCAGATCGCCGAAGCCCAGTTGGTCGGTGCGGGAGGTCATGCGGCCTCCGCTTGCGCTTGCTGGGGCTGGAGCCCGTGCAGGAAGTCCGCGGCGCGCTGGGCGTGAGCGGCGGCGGTGAAAATTGCGCGGCGGTCGCTCTTCAGGACGGTGAGCCAGTGCGCCAGATAACTGGCGTGGTCCTCGCGAAGCTCGGGCGTAAGTTCAAGACCGGCGCAAAGGAAGGCCGCGCCGAGTTCGGCGACCAGTTCTTCCATGGCGTAGCCTTCATCACCCCAGCGTTTGCGCCCGAATTCGCGGGCGAGGCGTGAGGGGTGTTTGGTCCAGTGCGTGCATTCGTGCGCAAGCGTGGCGTAGTAGGATTCCGCGCTTTCAAATGCATCGATGCACGGCATGTGGATATGATCGTGCCGCTCGATATAGCATGCGTTGCTGCCGCCATGGACGATCTCGGCGCGGGTTGCAGCGAAGAATGCATCAGCACGGGCAATGCGCGGCAAGGGTTCCAACCGTAACGCGGGCCGGTCATAATACTGATCGGGCAAGCCGTCGATCTGTTCGACGTTGAAAACGGTATAGCCTTTGAGGAAGTGAATTTCGGTGGGGGTCTCCTCGCCGCTGGCGGCGTCGGTCTCGGTGCGGGTGATGGTGTCGGCATAAACCGTGAGACTGCCCTTTTCGCCTTTGCGGACGCAGCCGCCGAGCTCAAGGGCTTGTTTGAAGGTCATCCAGCGCGGCGCGCTGTAGCCTTTGGCGATGCCTTGCATCCACAGCGCGATGATGTTGACGCCGCGATACGGGGTGCCGTTGTAGCGCAACGGAAGCGAGACGCGCCCCGCGAGATGGGCGGCGCTCCATGGCTTGAGCCACGGGCGCACGCCCTGCTCCAGTTGCTCGACGATCTGGTCGGTGATGCTCTGATAGAGGTCCTTGCGCATGTTGGGACTCCTTCAGGCGACGATTGCGCCTGCCCGATAAGCCTCATCGGCGTATTCGGTCAGGGTCTTGGTGGCGTTGAAATGAATGTCGCGTTCGATGGTGAGGCCTCCGGGGCCGCGCACGCCTTCAATTTCCGAAAGGCGAACATTGCCGAGTTCGGGGCAGCCGAAACCGAGATCGCAGAGGCCGAAGGCTAGGTCCGGGTCTTCGGGGTCCAGTTCGCTGATGAGCCATGTGGCTCCGGTCCACGGGCAGAAGATCTTCACGACGGGTTTGAAGTCTTCGGTCTTGCCGTCGACGCCGATATGGGCAGCATTGACGCGCCCATTGTTGAGTAACTGTTCGGTCTGGGTGTTGGTTAGAAGTTTCATGTTCTTCTCCTTTGGGCTTGGGGTGCAGCTGCTGCTGCACCCCTGCCCTTCGGCGAGAACGGGGGTAGCAAGTGCAAGGAGGCTCCGCGCTGGCGACGCCGAGGGTCCGCACGAGGGGCCCCGCACTTCTTCAAAAAATCAAAATGTGCGGGGATACGTGTGGAGGCGGCGGCGCCTGCGTGGATGCCTTGCGCGCGCGAGGGGCGGCGCCCCTTAGCCCTTCAACAAACCAGGTGCATGGCCTAAGCCATGCTCAACATTGCGCGAGGGATTGAAGCCCGAAGGGCCGAGACCCCGGCCTCTTTGCCGGGGGCTCGGTTCACGAAAGCCCGGCCCGCTCTTTTGCGGGCGCGCCCTCGCCCTTCGCGACGGGAGACTTTTCGCTCATCGCGACCCATTGCCGACTACAAACCGCCATCAAGCGGCACAAAGCTGGGGGCAGATTTCAATAGTCCGCAGGGGCGGCAAATGAGATTACGGCCAGAACTCGATCCCGACGTGGATGGTGAGGCTCCCACTCACGACCGGGTGACGCCCTACGATGAGCTTCATCTGACCACCTACCTGCGGCTGCTCGATGCCGATGCCGAAGGTGCTGACTGGCGCGAAGTTGCAAAGATCGTCCTGCATCTCGACCCGGACCGCTATCCCGCCGCGTCACGACGCAGCTTTGAGAGTCACCTGGCCCGCGCACGATGGATGACAGCTGTTGGCTATCGGCAACTATTGCGACCGTGACCACCACCTGCATGCAATAGCACGCTCATGCAATTGATCGTTTCGCAATCGATGCATTCATGCAGTTAGCTGAAACAACAACTTATGACGATGCAGACCAGAAACGTTTTTTCTAAAAGCGGTTTCACTTGCGTGAGGGAGTGCATTTGCGCTGAAGATGACGAAGATCAAACCCACGACCACGGAGCCCTCCGGTCCGTTCCGTCGGCAATCACCCCCCTTCAAAACCGCATAAGCAGCGGGGAAAGGTATGTGATGGTCGAGCACGAAACAATCACCGGAAACGCGCCGTCTGGCACGGCTTCCAAGGAATTCCCACCGGCCGGGCGGGCATGTCAATTAGGGCAGCCTGAGCAAGTGCGTCTTGAGGGCGCCGCAGCCACTTGTGCGCGTCAGAGCGCCCGGCCGGACGAAACTCCCGCTGCACCGTCCACCACACAAGGCGGCGGCGGCGAACAGGCCGATCATTCTGCTCCCGATGTCGCTGGTCCCGTCGGAAAGCCCCGCGCGCCCGACACGCTTAGCCGCAAGGGCTCAATGGCCTTGGCCAAACGATTGGAGAAATTCTGGCACGACAAGGGCTATCCCACGGCCCGTTTCTGGGCGGAGCCGATTGCAGAGCGTTTCGAGAAGGTTGGCACTTATGAGATTCACCGCGTCGTCTGCAATCTGGTGAATGGGATGCCGCCACGCTACCGCGAAGAGCCGCCGCGTCGTCGCTAATCAACTTCGGGACTCTGCTACCACCCCAAAACCGACGAAACAGAATTTCTTAGTCTGTTCACGGTTTCGACTCTTTACGGGAGATTCCAGAGCCCTGTAGGATTCATTCGGCAGGACGTGCCGCGCACGACGCAGATTTTTCGAAATACCAATTTGTTTCAGATGGATGGGGGGCGATATGCCGGGCCTCACACGAACAACTGCGCCTGAAAACTGGGAAACGGCGGCGCTGTTCGCCGCCTCGACGTCGGAATTGGGAGCGGCGCTGCCGCCGCCTCCCCTTGATATCGAAGCGATATTTCCGGCGGACGTCATGCGGCGGCTGCGGCTCGGCTGGATCGGGGCAAAGGCCACCGACGCCGATTGGGGCCATGCGCCACAGCTGTTCACTGAAGACGACCGGTTCAATCTCTCTCCGTCATTCCGTTATGCATTGGCAAAGCTGCTCAATGACGGCGAGGACGCGCTGTGCCCGGCGGAGCCGGAACACCATCAAACCTACGCCCTGCTACTAGCGGCGTTCGGCAGATTCCTCGGCCCCGTGGTTCAAGGCTATGTCGGCGAACTGGCCAAACCACCCCACCCCATTGTGCTGTTGCTGACGCGTGACTGGTGGGTGATGGATCTGGCGCGCAAGGAATTTGTGATCGAGCCCCTTCGATCTTACCAAATGCTTGGCCCGAGCGGGGCGCTGTCGCTCATGCGCCCTGTGCGCGCAGCACCGTCACGCCCGGCAAACCTGCCCGCGCCGGTTGGCCGCTACATCAGCATGCAGGAATTGCACGATCTGGCAGGAGGGCCGCGTCAGCGGCAGGAGCCATGATGTCAGCTCTATCAAGACGAACCGTCTTAACCGGCCTTGGCGCGGCGGCGCTGTCCACGGCACTGCCCGCAACTCCCATGGCGTCCTACAGACCATCCCGCCCTTCGGTCGAAGGCTTGCTTGGCCCGAAGAGAATGGTCGCGCTGCGGGAGATGTTCAGGGCGCAAGACGACAGGATCATCAACTCGATCAATGAGACCGCTTTGCTGGACGACCACAACCGCTTCCGCGTGTCACAGGATTTTCGGGACAAGTGGGTGCAGTTTGTGCTGCATGACACGCCATTCGAGCAGCTTGTGGATTTTGACGACCTGATCGAGGCATCCGACGGTCAGCGCTATGTTCAAGCGAAGATCGAGGAAAGCCTTATCATGGTCTTTCATCGATTTGAGATGATCGATCCTGAATTTGAAGACAGCGTCCCGGAACCCTACCCATGGCGGATTTGCTGGTGGCGCGGTGACGACTGGAAAAAGGCCGGTTGGCATGATCCATCGGACGACCGGTACTGGCTTCGCTCCCCGATGCTCTACAGCTTCAAACTGGCCTATTGGGGCCAGTATTTAAACGCATGAGCATCTCACGGCGAAAGGTCCTGGCGGGTCTGGGCGGAATAGTGGCAACCGCCGCCCTGCCCCATGCTCCCGCCGTCGCAAGCGAACTGGCGATGCCGACGCTGGAAGAGGCCTTCGGAGAGCCGCGCATGGCATGGCTCAACGGGCTGTTTCGGGCGCGCTATCTTCCGCTGATCAGCGACGCGGTCGAAGAGGCGATCTTTGATCGGCTCGGGCATTTCCGGGCTTCCCCGAAATTCCGGGCTGGCATGACGCGCTTTCTCTATGACGGCAAACCGGTTCAAATCCTCATCCATTTCGACAACCCAAGTCTAACCCTGCCAAGCGGACGCACGGCTGATCAGTTTTCAGTCGATTGCATGATTTCGTTCGTCCTTCGCAAGGCAAAAGTCCTCCCACCCACGACCGGACATACCTTCACTGAGTTCAGAGCCGATTCCGATTCAGTTTGGTGGCGTTGGTGGCAAGGTGACGATTGGCAAAAAGTCGGCTGGGAGGCTCCTCCCAAGAAACGCAACAGGCGATCGCCGGGATACCAGTGGCCTGAACCACCTGTGTGACAAGAGGCTTCGAAGGCTATCTCAGCGGACTCACTAAAGGACAGACCTCCAAGTCAGCGCGAAAGGCCCCACCTTTCTCCCACGCTTCCTTTGCCCTATTCGTTGCGACTGGGATTTTTGGCTTGGGGGATAAATTCCCCTGTGCTATGTTCTTTATTTGTTCTAGAGTTGGGCATGGCCGACGCAACTGCAATTGAGTGGACTGACGCGACGTGGAATCCTGTCACGGGTTGCACAAAGATAAGTGCTGGCTGCGACAACTGCTATGCGGAACGCTTCTCCGAGCGTTTCCGTAACGTGCCGGGCCATCCATTCGAGAGCGGCTTCGATCTCACTTTACGTCCGGAGCGTTTGGATCAGCCGCTTCGCTGGCGAACTCCGCGAATGATATTCGTGAATTCGATGAGCGATCTCTTTCACAAAGAGATCCCTACCGAGTTTGTTTCGCGCGTGTTCGACACGATGGAGCGAGCGCAATGGCACACATTTCAGATCCTGACGAAGCGCTCCTCGATCATGCGCAAATTCCTGCGCACACGCTACGGGTCGTCGCGTGGGCCAAAGCACATGTGGTTTGGCGTATCGGTGGAAGACGGCTCAAGGAAATCACGCATCGATCATTTGAGGGAAAGTCCCGCCGGTGTGCGTTTCCTGTCGCTTGAACCGTTGATCGCTCCCGTGGGGCAGCTCAATTTGCAAGGAATTGACTGGGTAATTGTTGGCGGCGAAAGCGGCCCTCGGGCACGGCCCATGGATGCTGAGTGGGTACGCGAAATACGCGACCAATGCACAGCATCCGGTGTCGCATTCTTTTTCAAGCAGTGGGGCGGCTTTAGACCAAAATCCGGTGGCCGCAACCTCGATGGGCGAAAGTGGAACCAGTTTCCGAAAGTCACTTCAAGCTGTGCCGTTGCGGCGGAATAACATGGTTTCCTTTGAAGATTACAAAGGGCGCGAGCAATCTTACGTAAAGCACGTACTTCTTGAGCAATATCTTGAGGCCCTGATCCACAAGACAGCAAGCGCATATCCGAAAATCGTTTACGTAGACGGGTTTGCAGGCCCGTGGCAGAGCGCGAACGAAGATTTTAAGGACACATCCTTCGGCATTGCCCTTGACAAATTGCGCAGGGCAAAAGCTTCTTGGAAAGAAAGAGGAAGAGATGTTCAGATGACGGCCCTGCTTGTCGAACGTAATTCAACCGCGTTCAGCAAGCTTCAGGCGCTCCCTTCCAAATTTCCTGAAATCGCAGTCAAGCCTTACAAGGGAGACTTCATCGAACTAATTCCGACTATCTTAAAAGACATACCGCACGATGCGTTTGCCTTCTTCCTGATTGATCCGAAAGGTTGGCACATCCCGCTAAAAAAATTGCAACCGTTGCTGACACGGCCGAAATCGGAAATCATTTTCAATTTTATGTTTGAATTTATCAACCGTGCTGCAAGTATGAAGGATGCAAACATCGTTGCTGGATTGGATGAACTCATCCCATCTGGCGACTGGCGCACCCGGTTGGACGGGGCGCATAACGCCGAGGAACGGAAGGCAATCCTGACCGATACGTTCAGCGAATGCCTGAAGAAGGCGGGAGGCTATGCCCATGTTTGCGAGACCACAATTCTAAGGCCGCTTAAGGACCGAGCGTTATATTGCCTATTCTATGCAACGCGACATGAGACGGGCCTCGAAGTATTCCGCGATTGCCAAGTGAAGGCGTTGGAGACACAATCCATCACCCGCGGGCTTACTAAGATAGACCACGCTGAGCAAAAGACTGGACAAACTGAACTATTCCAGTCGCTGAACGATATGAACTCCGAAGAAGTTGCGCCACTTCTTGCAGAGCATCGCAGCAAGGCGGAATTACTGCTTCTGGAATTCACTCCGACCGCACCCAATGCAATTCTTTACAAGAAGCTTTGGCCGCTGATTCTCGCGCAATGCGTTGTGAGGAAGACTGACGTAAACAGGATTACGGCTCGTCTGAGGAAGGAAGGCAAGCTCATCTTTCCAGATTGGGAGCTGCGAAAACAGGTCCCGCAGGCCGACTACCGGGTTCAACGGCCTTGAGCCTGCCTACTCGAATGCCCGGCAGACTACCGAAATGTGCCGCGGCCATGACAGCCTGCCGCAGGGGAGAACGTGCGCCCAAGATGGAAAAGGCGCTCAACCGTTACCGGGAGCGCCTTTCCAATGGATGGGAGGGGTCACAAACCCAGCCACTACGTTCGTTGCGATCGCCCATAGCGTTTCACTAAAAGCGAGCATTGTTCGAAGTAAACCAAGTTTCACATGCGCCTTGCGGCAAGTTTTCGTTGTTCTCATAGAGGCCTCCTTTCTGTTGTCGATCCAAAAGCGAACCATTGTCAGAAAGGCGACCGCAACAAACCATGTGGTCGGATTTGCGCCGACACCCACCCCCGAAGCTGTTGTTGTTAATATAGGAACCAGAATTCCGCCTCGCAAGGGGACAGCTTTTGAACGGTAATGCTGTCCTAAGCATTTGGGCTTCGCCTACAATGGCCGCATGTGCAATCTCTACAGCCTTACCAAGGGACAGGCCGCGATCATTGCCCTGACGCGCGCCATGCGGGACATCACTGGCAATCTTCCGGTTTTCCCCGGCGTATTTCCGGACTATCTGGCTCCGGTGGTGCGCAACGCCACCGACGGCGTACGCGAACTGGCGATGGCGCGATGGGGGATGCCGGGTCCCCCGCAATTTGGCGGTGCGCCAGTCACGAACATCCGTAACGTCAAAAGCCTGCATTGGCGGCGCTGGCTCAACCCGGCGAACCGCTGTGTCGTGCCGTTCACGTCGTTCTGCGAATACGCGGACACCAAACCCAAGAAGACGCCAAGCTGGTTCGCCTTCGACGAGAGGCGTCCGCTCGCGGTCTTTGCCGGAATCTGGACGCCGTGGAACGGTACGCGTGGTACCAAGGCCAATCCGGTTGAAGGCGAACATCAGTTGTTTGGCTTCCTGACCACAGATGCAAATGCAGAGGTTGGCGCGGTGCATCCCAAAGCTATGCCGGTCATCCTTCGCACCGAGGTCGAAATCGACGCATGGCTCACAGCTCCGGCGGCAGACATCCCGAAGCTGCAACGGCCCCTGCCCGATGCATCCCTTCGCATCATCGCGACCGGTAAGCGTGAGGACGGGTCGGTCGAGTGAATTGCAGGTCGCACCACGGTGTTGCAGACGGATCGAAGATCAGGCCGACCTAACATCCACATTCGCCGCGGCTCTTCACGAGACAAATCTCAATCCCGACCTCTTTGCAGCACAAGTCTCTGCGCAAGTGAAAGTGTTTGCTCCTAGAGAAGCATGGCAAACCTGCTTGTCACGAGGGCGTTGCCATGAGAAGGCCGACCGTTTCACAGTGCCCACGATCAAGTTTGATATTTGGCCGACGTACCTAGAGATCGTCTGGTTGTCGGCTTCGAGCAGACCGGCGCACAAGACTGAAGGCAGACGTGCCAGCCTCATTCGCTCTCAAATCCGTGGTTTTTGAATTTCAATGTGCGACTGTTTTCTGTGACCGTTCGCACAACGTTGTCCGGGACGCCGCCCTGCACTCTCGCTTCAATCTCCAAAGTAACTGTTACCTCAGATCCCACTAGCCCCGAAAGGTGTGCGATGACCTCTTCAGCAATACGACCCGCATCTCGTCCAACCCGGGAGGCATCTAGAGCCACAGTTCCAAAATAGCGCTGCGGTTTCAAAGGCATCGTGGGCGAGATACCCGCGCCTGTGGTTTGGACGCCGGGATCGGCTTCCCTGTCCTTGTTCAGCGCTCCGGCTGCCCCCACTCCGGTGCTGGTTGGGGGTCTTGCGCTTGCAACGTCTGCTTCTTGTTGCTTAAGCGCGACGTCTGCTCGAACAATTAAGCCGTCGCCGGTATCATGAAATACATCGACACGCTGGCCGCAACGTAAGCCACGATACCGCCCGGTCGCTTCGTCAAATCCATCCGCGTAAGCGAACGACTCTTGGTACCAAAGAAGCAGGCCAAGCCCGTCCTGAATTGCAGATGTAAGGACAGCCGGGTCACGCAGGCGTGGCAGATAGACATAGCGCGTAAAGTCCTCCGCTAGCTGTTTCACTGGAACATGATTTCCCCGCCACAGCGGAACGCGGTCGAGTTCCATCCGGAGCCGTGTGCCTGCCAATGATGGAACAAATAATTCCTCGCTGCGAAGTTTCTTGCTTGCGCGCACGGCAAGGCCATCCTGTCCAGTCAAACGGAAGGTTTGCCATTGCAATGGGTCCTGCGGCGTGCGCTGCACGGGAACGAGGAGCCACTGATAGGCTTCGGGAAGCCGCGCGACCACTGCTCCGTCCGCCGCTTTCAACTGTGTCTCGGCCTGCTTAACCTGGTGGGGATCGAGGTTGAGGCCATCCTTCTCATCGAGTACGGAGGACCAGGCGAGATATCGCCGGACCGACTCATCGAGGTCTTGCAGGCGAGTTTGATCGATCGCCAAAAATACCAGTGAGTTCTGGAAAATACGGGGTCCGCTACCGCGCTGTTGAAGGATCTCAATCGCTGCAGCTTGGGCCTTGTTGGCAGCGTCCTTGCTGTAGGGGTGATCGATCCCCAACACGACAAGCCGTGCCTCCATATCATCGGGCACGTCGGCACCGGAGTGCGGAACGGGGTGAATGCGGCGGAAATCCCCGGTTACCCGTAAGTCAGTTCGCAGCCGCTCTTCAATCGCTGCTACGACCGGATCGGTATTACGTTTTAGCTGTTCTGCGCGATCTTCAGCCAGCTTTGTCACAGTCGGCTGCGTCGAATACCAATAACGAGCGCCATCTTGGTATAGGAACGTCGCGGACGAACTCAAGCGCCGCAAGGCATCGCCAAACACAGCGGGTGATTCACCCGGCATCACGCAGCCAAGCTTGATACGCCGATCCTCGACGCCGCGGTTGGCAGCTTTTGAAGTAGGGGCTGATCCTAAGTAAATGGTCCTCGCAACACGCCTGCACGCAGCAAATTTGCCGAGGTTTGGTACTTCGCCGTCGATCCGCAACGGCAAGGCATTCGGCCCGTCAACGTCTTTTTCGATGATGGGTTTCCACTGATCGGGCAAGTACCGGGTCAACTCGTCGCGAACGCGTGGGTCGTCAATGGGTATGTTCGAGGGCATGATTAGGGGATTGCGATCGCCCTTTTCCCAAAGACTGTGGATGACAGCCGCCATAAGCCGAAGGACGCCGCGTGTTCGCTGAAACTTCACAAGGGTCGACCAATCCGTATAGAGGCGGTCGAAGACTTCGGGGTGAATTGGGTAAGCGGCCTTCAGCCGGTTCTCATAGTCTGAATCGCGGCACTCCGGCGGGAATTCCTGATGTTGCGTCCGGTACAGATCAAAAAATGATCGCGCAATGCTGTCACGAGCGACGAATTGAACCTTTTCGATCAAAGGCTCAAACAACCGGCGGCGGACAATTTCGAATCCTTCCTCGGTGCTGGCTGGCGCCCAGGACGACTCAACTCGCCCGATCACATTGCGAAGGCGGGCGAGTGCTGCGCGCCCGCGCGCGCCTCCAACTTCCTCGTCGTCGCCTTGTGCATGTGGGGATATGGCGGTGTCCGATGACGGCAGACTGATAACCAAGAGGCAGTGGTTGGCAAGCTTGGCGGACTCGGTCAGCGCTTGTGCGAACGAGAAATGCGTTTCGAAGCTCCCGGCCGGGAGATCGGAATCGTCGTGAAGTTGGCGCGCGTAGGCCACCCACTCGTCAATCAAAATGAGGCAAGGGCCATAGGCATTCATCAGTTCCCGGAGAGTATCCCCGGGACTGGTAGCCCGCTCGTCGTCAGCGCGAACTTTATCAAAGGCAGGTTTGCCGCCCAATTGCCATGCCAATTCACCCCACAAAGTCTTGACGATCGTGCCATCCGCTTTTACCGACGGATTACCCGGCGAAATCTTATTGCCGACAAGCACCACGCGCTTCACGTGTTCGGGCAGCTTCCCGATGCCCGCGTCTGCCAGAACCGGATCGATCCCCGCAAGGTCACCTGGCTTGGTCCCCGAGAACAGGTGATAAAGCGCCAGCATTGAATGCGTCTTGCCGCCACCAAAGTTTGTCTGAAGCTGAACAACCGGGTCACCGCCATTACCCGTCAAGCGCCGCATCGCGCCTGCAAGAAGCTCCTTTAAGCTATGAGTGAGATAAGTCCGCCGAAAGAATTCAACCGGGTTGCGATATTCGTCCGATCCTTCGCCAATATGAACCTGCCACAAATCGGCGGCGAACTCGGCTTGCTGGTAACGTCCGCTGGCCACATCCTTGTGCGGATTCACGACCTCGCGCCATGGCTTAAGGCTGCCGGTAACCTGGCTTTCAATAGCGGTCCCGGCTCCCTTGCGGCGCTCGGAGCGCATCTGCTCGTCGAAGATAAGTCGCCGCAGCTCCATTTTCATCTTGCCGATTTCGTCGGCTTCAGGAGCAGAGATCGCCGTTAGCAATCGCGCCATGGAATCGAGCGCACGGTCAGCATCATCGCTTGTAAACGGCTGTTGGTGGGCCCAGCGGTTGCGAATATCAATCAATTCATTGATGAGACTGCGCTCTGCTTTCCCAAGGGTGTTGCGGAATACATCCGCCCACTTCCGATCCATGATCACAAGCTGAACCGAAACGTCCTGGAGCACGTCTCCCTTGCTGGTGCCGAGGCGCGTATCGCGCAAAATGTCCTGCGCTTCCGAAGGCCACTTTGCACCAAACTTCGAATTCATCTCGCGTTCGACAAAGGGCCGAAGTCCCGCCTTGAGGAGATCAAGAGCCTTTCCGACGCGTTCCTGATTCGTAACTGCCATGACTAGGCCCTCCCAAACATTTCGGATTGAGCGGAGGCCTCGCCCGTGGCTACCGCACTATCCCGCGCTAGCCGGTTGATTTCTGGCCAGCTTTGAACGAGGGCATTGTATGCAAGCGCCTCTGGCGACCGTTTCTTTCGCTCACATATTGTGTAAAGACGATAAGCAAGTTCACGCGCAACCTCCGCTTTTGCTCCGAGCTTCGCAACGAGCTCTCCTGCGGCCGTCTCACCGCTCGACTCCAAGACTTGGATCAGGTGGTGAACCATTTCCCAGACTGTTAACCGATCGTCGGTAGCAGGGTCCCAATCGGTTGAGAGCTCGGAAGGTCTTAGCAATCTCACTTTGCCACCTTTGGAGACGACAAACCCGTCCTGTGCAAGCGCGGCAACAGCCGTCACTTTGGCTCGCGCGAGCACATCTGCGATTCCGAAATCACCTTCGGCAAACCCCATCTGCTCAAACCACGCGACGGCCCATCGACTATCAGCATCAAAATCACCTTCCTGCTCGGCAAGCACCTCATCGAGAGTTTGATTGATCAGTGCGAGCGCTTCACGCACGGTGACAATATTACCCTCCGCGTCGACTACTTTCGCATAGCGCGTATAGACAGCCATGCCTGGTCCGATCGATGCTTGTGCTAGATCGACGGGTGCTATGTTTCCGCGCTGGAGGTGGGCCAACGCAGTTGGAAGTTCTGCTTTCAATGCGTTCATAAACTCACGTCGGGTTGCAGTAGTTGCACTTAGGGAACGCGGACGGCACACGAGCACAATGCTTGACGCCAGCGCGTTGCTGCCTGATCCAATCATTCGATTTGCGAGTTCAGTTCGAACGGGCCATGTACCGGTTAGTTCAAACCCGGCACGAATCACCGCGTCGAGGAACGTCTCCCACCCAGTGCTGGCTGTACCGTCAGCTCCATCTGTTTCAGATTGTTTGAAGGCGTAATATATCGTCGTCGGAAAAGCTGGGTGGGCCTGAGTCGAAAGCCCGTTCATAGCCTGCGTCATTCCCTCTAAGAAGAACGCTTCGGCCTTTTCTTTACTACCGTGGCGATATGGCGTCGCGACCAACTCTTGTTCTTTCGGAACGGCAAGTGTGCTGAAGAGATCGGGAAAGACAGGCTGGAGCGTGCGGCGTAACCAAAGATAGAAAAAATCCGAAAGATCAGCATATCCAATGTTGTCATAGTAAGGGGGGTCGGTCGAAATTACCTTCGACTGACTGACACGCTGCCTCTGTGCATCAGCCTGGTTAGCGTAGCCGACACGCGCACTTCGCGAAAAATAATCCAGCGGCACGCAAAGGGTTTTAAGAACGGTATCAGTACTGCCAACGGAATCACTGAAGAAATTGACCTCAGCAAAATCCCACGCCATTGGAAGAGCCTGCCGACCGAACGTGACACGTACAGTTGCAACGCGTGCAGACCGACCGGACGCCGTCTTGTTGGATGAAGGACCTGCATCCCACGTGCAAAGAGTCGACCCTTTGTCCGCGAGCTTGCTTACGAGAAACCCGAGATAAATGGAGATTGCGTCCGCGTAGGCGGCCGCGCCGACACCATCTTCTGCAAGCGATCTATTGTCTTCTGACAACGCTACTGCTTGAGCATCAACCAAGGCTAGTGCCCGTGCCTCGCGGACCAAATCCGAAAATGTCGTTAGCGCGACAAGCTGACGTGGAGTGAACAAATCCGCAAAGGTATCTAGTCCGTAATTTGGCGTCTTGAAGTCACGGGGATTGATAGGCAAATCGACTTCAGGTCGCCAAGTTGGGACGGCCGATCGGGCGATAGCCTCTACGTCGTCCGTTGGGGAAAGATAGACGCGACCTCTGTCGCCCTCCGCAACCACAGCTAAGAGCCGGGTGCCCATTCGGCCCGCCTTGCCTTCGGCTCGAATGTAATCGTATCCAATTGGGACGTCTGACATAATACAACGGAATGCCGCACGCTTTCCGGCACTTGTACCAAGCTTCGTTTCGTCGGCATCTTTAGGCTTTCCGACTTTTACTACGAAGGTGTAGCTGTCGCCATGAATTACTGGTTCAATGAAGACTTCCTTCCCGGTCATTGGTGACAAGATGAAACTGGATACAAGCGGCACGTCTATATTTGCAAAAGCCGGATTCGGACTCTTCACCGTTCGCGCCCAAAGCCAAGCGACTACAGTAAGTTTGCTTCCTACAAATACCTTGAGGTCGGGCCTTACGGCCGCCATTTTTGCCGAAACTTCAATCTTGGGATAGAGATGACCAATCCGTTTTTCTGCTTCTTCGCGCATCCAGCGACCATAGTATCGCACGTCCTCCGCAAGTCCCTGTGCGCCTTGCCAGTTGCGCAACTCCCCATGCTTTGCTTCCTTCCTCGCTTCCGGGTTGACAGCGGGATTTCCGGAGAATTTTGGAGGAACTTCGATCATAGCTTTGTTGATCATTACGGCGACTGGATTCAGGTCCGTTGCATAGCTCTCCAGGCCAAGCCTTTGCGCCTCCAATGGCAAAGCTCCCCCACCTGCAAAAGGATCATGAAATGCTGGCAACCTATTGCGATCGAATAGTTCTTTCGCGCGAGGATGATCAGCATTTGCAGCGCACGTCCTTCGCCAACTTTGCCAGATCTCGGCGCGGGCGCGATCGAGTACAACTTCGTTCGTCGTACTTTCCCATTTGACTAATTGTTCGATGATTCCGAATAGCCGCTCGCGTTCGATGTCAGCCGCGCAGTCCTCAAGTGTCGGCTTCGGTCCAGGCTCTGGTACCGCAACAACCTCCCCTCCTGTCGCAGCCTGAAAAGCGGATGTTCTCTTTTGCCAAAGCTCTAAACGTTTCTTCAATTCACGTTGTGCTGCACGCTTCGTTGTCGGCTCTCCAAGAAGAGTATCCACATAAGCAGTTGGGTCATCGACCATTTGAGCGAAGATGACGGCGCGGGCTGCAGCTAGCGGACGTCGCGCCCACCATAAATGCAGCGTCGACGGGTGCCCATGCCGGATGGATTTCTCGCGTGCTGAGGCTATGTTGATGGCCTCAAGCGGCAATGCCACCTCAATCAGCTTCTTATTGATCTTATTCTGCAGCGTCATGAACTAGCCTATAAGTCGCAGGAAACAGGTTCACCCTACCAGCGCGGAGCAATTCCAACAGCGCGTTTCCGGTGAGTTCGGTGGGTGAGTCGTCAGGGCGTGTTGCGATCAGCGAGTAAGTGTTTGGGTGCTGATTTAGCAATCCCCAAACTTCAGCTTTGATCTCCAAAGGGTCGCGCTCAAGACACCACGGTATCGGGAGATAGGTTCGAACCAAGTCACCTGAGCGATTCCGTAGTTCCCAGGGGAAAATCGAACCTTCGGCTCGACCGATCCAGCTTCCGTTTTCATGAAAGAAACGCTCTTCTCCATCTTTCTTGAACCCTTCGGCCTTAGCGAAGCGCTCAATCAGGCTCGGCCTGGCCGGTTTTGGCGCGTGTCGCGGACGCAACTCAGGCGTCTCCGCTACAGTGTCGCTCGCCAACGCATCGCCCTCTTTTTCTGAGAAGGGCTCCTCGCCACCATTGAATTCAACAATAACGTTCTCATTGTCGAGCTGGTTCGTGTTCGCGGCTTCAGTAGGCGGCTCAAGATGTAAGTCCGGCCTTGGACGCTCAGGCTGCTGGTCGTCTAACGGGTTTACAGGATCTGCTGGCTCTGCGGCGCGGGGTGCCAGAATGAAATTTTCTTGGAGGTAGTCGCGTATATCCGGAGGAGATCGTTCAAAGCTGTAGTCTAGAGCAGCCTTAATGTCCGGACGGCCGAAGGCTTTTCCAACCTCTTCGGGAACGCGTCGTGCGAGCTTCGCCAGCGGCTGGTTACCGACATACAATGCGCGACCAAGCCAAACCACATCAGCCTTTCGGGGCGTTCCCGCAGGCGTGCCGCCGATGTAGGGAATGATCTCCAATTCATCTTTCGTATGCCATTGGGTTTCGGCAAGGGCAACCGCCAATGCGCGAACCCGTTGGGTCTCGTCGTCCCGCTCCAATTCTACCCGGAGCAACTCTTCGCCAAGCACGGCAAGCCATTCTTTGTGCTCTGGCGCAGCGCATGGGAACAGTTCGCGGTGAAGGCGTTCTTCGACGCGGCTTACGAGAGAGGGAAGCTCAGAAAATGGAGCGTTGCTGGTCACCTCCACAGGCAAACGGCGGAAGTCTGCCGTTTTTACCTTTACCCATTGATGCAAATGGCTCCAGGCGGTCAGGGATTGCATAGTGAGCGCGTAGGACAGTTGTTCAAACGGAACCCATCCCCCCGCAAGGCTCAGCCAATGCTTGCATTCATCTAATATTCGGATCGGGTATCGGACCAACAAGGCTCCCACGCGCCGTGCATCTTCTTGAGAGAGTACTTTGCCGGAAGGCAGCGTCTCCAGCCATGCAATGGCGAGTTCAGCTGTCGGCCGTTCGGCAATTCCTATCTTTCGCCAAAGCGTGAGATCGGTGACCGACTGTCGTATGACAGCGGCCTCAGGAACGTCATCATCATTGGACGAAAGAAAAACGGCAGTGGCACTCGTCCATGCGCCTTCCTGCGTGAAGATCAGCGCCTCCGTCCGGAAGGCCTGCCTAATCCTGTAAAGGTCCGTCGAGGAGCATGTTTCGATCAACTGGTCAAGGCGACGATACCACTTATCGACTTCATGGATCGGAGGCCTTTCGGCCTTAGAAATTGCGCGCAAGCGGTCCAACATCCCATCGGGTCCGGTCGGCGTGCTCCGAACTCCCAGCAGATCGAGCAAAGGACGCGTTGTCTCCCGATCAAGGAGTGCGTGAACAAATGGTTCGACATCCATCAGCGCTTCTGTTTGGTGCGTGCGTCTCAGAAGCTCGTCGGGTCGGCGGCGAAAACCCCGGCTATCAGATAGGCATGGCAACTCTCGAAGGCGAAGGCACCATGACGGCATAGCCTGAAGATGCGTGATGGATTGTCTTCGGCCCGTGGTTGCAACCTGAAGGAAACGGGCGCTCTTGGCTGAACTCCAATAAGAATCGCGCTGCGCGATCAGGCGATCTACAACTTTGCACCACAGCACTTCATCTTGCGAAGCAAGTTTACGCCAATGGCTCCATACATCACTCTCGAAATCCCAATCTTCAATGATGAATTCATGAGTAACGTATGGATAGTTCATCTCGGCATGGTGGCCGCGTTTGCGGGCTTCTTGTTCAATTGCGCGTTTTCCAAAAAGGCGCATATCGCTCTGGACCAGTGGAACGAACGTAAGCAGCCCGGCGCGGCCGGAAGCAACCCATCTCTGCCAGTCTTCACTCGAACATGAATGAAATGTCGACGTGTAGTCTGGATGGAGAACGTTTGTTTCAAGTTGCTCATCGGGCAGGAGATCTTCGAGCTTTCCATCTTCGTCAAAGTAAATTGGCGAGCTTATAGCCCTGAGCCGCCTGTCTCTCGTTGCGAAACGAAACGCCTCCGTGACGCTGGTGCCAAGCTTCGCCGCAATTTGCGCCAGCTGAACGCAGCCCTTCAGGGGAACGCTTTTCTCGGCAAACACTCCCTGCGCGACCTGATCGATTACTCTGTTCACGTCGCTGGTGTCGTCGAGCCCGATTGTCTTTAGGACGTTATAGGTCCGTTCGACGGCTTCTCGCGTCAAGGCGTCCGATTTTTCCACCGCATTGCGGCGTTCTTCGGCAAGAAAGCGCGGCCAGTTTTGATTCAGGACAAGCAAATGTGACGCCAAGAACTCCCAATCGTCGTCCGACTGCAGAAGCTTCTTTTCGCCGAGGCGCACAACTTCACTAGCGGCATAGAGCACATCCTTGCCCTGAACAGGGACAATGCGAACGTCTTCTGGATTTGCAAAGTAGCGATAACCAGCAATATCTGGTGTGATATAGGCCCACAGGTTCATTAGTTGTCGCCAGGTGTCAGGCCTTGGCAGATGCTTGCTCTTGAGGATTGTGAGAAGCTTTTGCTTGTCAATTTCCTCGACCAGACCCCAGCGAACCATTTTCTGCCGGTCGCCGATTTCCACATGCCGGGCGAGAACCGGACGGCCAGTTTCATCAAGCAGAGACACCGCTTGCTTTGGGGACCAGACATCAAAGAGAGGGCCCGGAATGGCTGTACAATCGCCTTGCGGTACAAGGCTTCCATCTTCGCTCAATAGAAATGAGACGCCCTCAATCGCCGCGGCAAAGGATTCTTCGACAGCGGTGCCGCACACACCTTCAAGCGAGTTATCCTCCCGATTGACATCTGGCAGCAAGCGGTAAGCACGCGAGCGCTCGGCGATCGATGCGTCTGCATCTCTGACCCACGTGAGCATTGCAGAAGCGGCCAGCTTGCCAGCTCGTTCAAGCAGCCATCGATTGGTCGGTGAAATCTCAGGGTCTTTGATTTTGACGCGAGCAGGGTCCTGGATAAAGGGCGCGTTGCATGCAAATGGCAAACCGGTCTCAACTCCGGTCGGGAGCACGACATATAGTCGGCCCTTGGCTCCAAGAACGATCTCAACCTTGCACGGGGGGAACTCTGAGCTGTCGCCGCTTCCAACCATGCGCTCTTGCTGAATCTCTGCAAGCGCGTCCGCAGGAAACGGTTCATCGGGCGAACGGACAAGCAAATAGGCGTCATCTTGCTTATCGTATAGGGCCATCCACTCGCTGTCGGGAATCGGGCCTGGACCTAGGCTCCCCCAGCGGACCTCGCTCCCCGCTATATGGATGCATCGTACGTTCCGGAAGAAGAGAAGGGAGACGGGGCTCTTGAGCCATTCATCAAGATTTTTTTCAACTTCCTTTCTGCGCTTTTGATCGCTGAGCCTGACCCGGATCCGTGTCAGATTTCCCGTGGCGGCCTTCTCTAAAAGCCAGTGCGGCTCGGTGAAACGCCGCCGCTGAAAACAAACGGCGAGAGACGGCGTAAAGAGCTCCACAGTCTCGCCGAGACTGAACGTGCTCTTGAATCCGATCCCCCGAAACCCGATTGTGTGCAGCGCACGTTTGTTGGAATAGCCAAACCCACAAAGTGAAGCAAAATGCTCGGGCGCAAAATCCTCGCCGTTGTGCTCGAAAACGAACGCATCATCCTCAATTCGAACGGATGCTTCGCTCGCACCAGCGTCATCGGCGTTCTGGAGAAGTTCAGAGAGTATATGCCGAGGGCTTTGAACCTGACTGAAGAGCTGATACCACGGCCCGGCCAATTCCGGGTCTTGTTCTAGCTGGTCCCATCGACTTGCAGCCTTCTTTCTGATGGCCTCGAAGTAAGCCGGTTGCGCACTCATCTAGGGTGCTCCGCGGCGGCCAACAGCTCCTTGAACTCATAATTCACGCTCGCAGCGCCGAAATCCGGCTCGCGTTGAAATGGGCGGCGAACGTAGTGAACTTTGTGCGTTCCACCATCGAAGAATTCAACGATGGCGAGGATAAAGTCGTCCGGCTTGTTGAGAGAATAGAGAATTTCGTTCCGCGTAACCGTTATTGTCGCGGCACCCGACACGCGCCCCTTCACTTCAAGGAAGCGGAGGCGGCCTGTATTGGGAATGGCGCTTTCGATGTCGTAGCCAAGCTTGTCAAACTCTCGGTCGACCGGAATGAAGCCAAGTCCGCGCTCGATTTCCATAATGATTTCCCGGGCCCGAGCGGCGGCAGCCTGTGTGTCAACAGGCGAAGAAACCCTTGAAATTGCAGCTCCCTCCATTGCTGCAATGAGCCCGCCGGGTATGACCAATAGGCCTCCAAGCACAACGGGCGGCAACGGTGAAATCTGGCGTTCGCGCTTGATCTCATCCATCCGCTTCTCCAGCCGACCCTGAAGATTATCTGCGCGCTTACGTGCTTCGCCGGAATTGACGCGTGCGTTGACCTTGCCGGCGGCTTCCTGCTCTTTAAGTTGCTCCGCGCGAAAGTCCCAGTAATTGATTTCTTTGGTGAGCCGGTCCTTGACGGCTGCCTCTGTCTTATCGAGAAGCTCTAGTTTACGCGTCCGGACCTCTGTTACGTGCTCGGGAACAACGTGAGCGATCGCGTAGCCCTGGGCGCGCACTTCCAAATCTCGGCTAATCCACTGGCACTCGGGCCGCGCTAGAATTTTTTCAAGACCCGGCTCGCCGTCGTTGAGGGGGCGATAATCGAGGTAAGGGGCGTAGTTCAAGTGCCGGGCGGAACCACTCTGGTCAATTTCAACGAACAGCAACCGCTTTGAGACAACGCGTCTCTCTCCGCTCTTGGTGAGACTGGCATCCTGAAGGGCGTGCTCCAAATAGAGCAAGACCCGCGGAGTGGTGCTCGAATCTCGCTCATCGACAAGGATCGTTCCACGGCGCATCAAGTCGCGGTGACGTTCGAGAGTCAGATCTATGGCGGCATCGAGCAAGGGGTGCCCGGGGCAAATGAAGGCCGCGAGAGGTTGTCCGGGGGGAGCGATCAGGCCTTTTTCGAATGCGATGCGCTCATATCTTGGGAGGACGGGCTCACGAATGCCTATCAGCCGGTCTCGGTTCCTGATGGGGGCCGGCACGTTGGTGATTTCAAAACGACTCGGTTCACGCTTCTTGACGGTGCCGCCAAGGCGCTGAAAGGCTTCCAGGAAGAACGATTCAATGTAGTGTGGTTGGAGGCGTCTAGCCTCAGCGCGCTCCATTTCTTCGCGGATACGATAAACTCGGCTGGCGTCCATCGCATCGTGTGCCAGCGCGCGTTCCTCCAGCATGTCCTGTATCGCTTCCTTGTCGAAGGCGTTCTCGACAACGCGACTCAGTCGCGCACGCACGTCAGGTTGCTCGCCGTACCGGATGGCATCAATCAGAAGTTCTCTGAGCGGGCGTCCCTCGAAATGGAGTTTGCCGAGCACATCGAATACCTGTCCCCCAAGGGACTGCCTAGCCTGTTCAAGCTTTTCGAGAAGCTTCCGGTAAACGTCTCCTTCGCGCGTGCCTTCTGCGACCAAGTTCCAAAGGTGACAGACCTCGGTCTGACCAATGCGGTGGATGCGTCCAAAACGTTGCTCCAGCCGGTTGGGATTCCAGGGCAAATCGTAATTGACCATGAGATGCGCGCGCTGAAGGTTAATGCCCTCCCCTGCGGCGTCTGTTGCAAGAAGCACTTGAACCTCGGGATCGTGTCTAAAGGCCTCTTGTGCCTTCAGGCGATCTTCGCGACCCATTCCGCCGTGGATCATAACAATCGCGCTGCGGCGGCCAAGAAGCGTGGCGATGCGCGTTTCAAGATAATTCAGCGTATCGCGATGCTCAGTGAATATAACTAGCTTCTGGTGAGGCGACGGAACTGGTCTGGGAATTTCTGGTCTGCCAGCATTGTAAGGCTCTTGATCTTCGGCAAGCTGGTTCGATATTGCGGCGGTCGTAAAGATTTCAGTAAGGAGGGAAGAAAGCTCGCGCCACTTCTTATCGTCTCCGCTGCGCCGGATCGAGAGCGCCATTGCTTCTAGGCGTTTCAGCGTTTCGATCTCAACGCGGAGTTCCGCCATGCTGCGCGCTGCTGTCGCCTCATCAAGAACTTGCTCTTCGGCTTCCTCGATTTCATTCTCGGGCGCGTCTTCGAGATCCTCCACGTCATCAGCATCTAGCGCTGCCGAACTTGAGCTCATCGCCGCCAGAGCGTGGCCCCCGCGCTGAAGGGTTTCCAGCTCGCTCAACCGGCTTTCGAGACGTTCGCGGCGGCGGCGTAGGGATTGATAAATAGCTTCTGGTGAAGACGCTAGTCGGCGCTGCAAGATGGTCAGTGCAAATCCAACTGTTCCGGCGCGCTTGTCGTTTTCAAGTGCTTCAGCTCGATTGAATTCCTCACGTACATAGTCGGTTACCGCCTTATAGAGCGCCTCTTCGTGATCAGACAGCTTGTACGGAACGGTATAGGCGATGCGTTCCGGAAAGAGCGGCGTTGCATCGAACTTGAGCAGGTTTTCCTTCACCATCCGGCGCATGAGATCGGATACGTCCGCAGCATGAACACCGTCGCGAAACTTGCCCTCAAACCTGTCCCCATCGAGCAACGCCATAAAGAGTTGGAAGTCTTCTTCCTTTCCGTTATGGGGAGTTGCAGTCATCAACAGAAAGTGCCGTGTCAGTGATGAAAGAAGTTGAGCAAGCCGGTAACGCTTTGTGTATTTGACCTCGCCGCCGAAGAAGGTTGCCGAGAGCTTATGAGCCTCGTCGCAGACCACCAGGTCCCAGCCGCAATCAGGCGCCTGCAATTTCAGTTGAACATCTTCGTTTCGTGAAAGTTTGTCGAGCCTGGCGATGACGAGATTTGTTTCAAGAAACCAGTTTCCGGTGCGGGCTGCCTCAAGCTTATCGTTGGTCAATATCTCGAAGGGCAGATTGAAACGTTTGTACAGTTCGTCCTGCCATTGCTCGGCCAAACTTCCTGGGCACACGACGAGACAACGCTGAAGATCGCCGCGCGCAATTAGCTCTTTCATCAACAATCCAGCCATAATTGTCTTGCCCGCGCCCGGATCGTCGGCCAGCAGGAACCTTAGAGGTTGCCTAGGCAACATCGATTCATAGACCGCAGTGATTTGGTGGGGAAGCGGATCAACAACGGACGTGTGAACGGCTAACACTGGATCAAATAGATGAGCCAAGCGGATGCGTTGGGCTTCTGAAACGAGGCGAAATAAAGCGCCATCGCCATCAAAGCTCCAGGGTTGCCCTTGTTCGACGATTTCGATGCGAGGCTCGTCATACCGATAGAGTAATTCGTTAGCGACTTTGCCAGCCGCATCTTTGTACGTCAGTTCCAGCGCTTCTGATCCAAACCACTGCACGCTGACAACGGAAGCTAGTCCGCTAGGGAGAATGCCGCGAACAGATGCACTCGGCTGAAGATCCTCTAGGCGCGCCATTTTACCATCCACATTCTAATAAGTCTGAATCGAGCATCGCTGAACATTGACCATGCCGAGATGTGGCGGACTTGCCAATGGACGGGTGCATTCACAAAATATCATGTTCGGTAACCTGACGGGTTGCAGCTGTAAAACGCTTGGGATTGAGCTTGTTGGACAATACTCGTTGTAGAGACAACGGAAGTACGCCTTACAAAGCTAGCAGACTGTTGAAGAAGTCCTGCATTCATTGGGATTGAAGGTTGCAGTCGTTCGACATGCGACGGCTTCAGCTTTGAGTGCGGATGGCCTCGCTGTCTTGGGGAGCTTCACGCCGCTGCTCTCAGGAGCTTTGGTAGGCGGATCAGATTGTAGGCCGCCAGCGCCAGGTTGAAGGCGGCGTCGACCCGGTCGCGGCCTCGCAACTTGACCTTGGCGA
>NZ_FODT01000010.1 GCF_900110435.1 Rhodopseudomonas pseudopalustris | reverse complement strand
GGCGCGAGAGGCCTCGCCGCCGGCTCCGGCGACGTTGTCGAGCTTGTCCTTCAGCTCTCCGACCAGCGCGCGCATCGTCTCGGCATTGCGCGCGAACTCGGCTGAGCCCGGATCGATCTTGGAATGAAGGGACATGGCGTTTCCGGCGGTTGAGGCTCGCCTCTGAAGGGAAGCGTTCCGCGTATGGTGTCATCGCTCCGGCGCGGGAAGCAACCCTAACCTGCCTATATCCGACCAAGGCGTTAGCGGATAAAGGCCAGGAGCGTCGCCGGCTTGCGCGGAGAGGTTGTGGTTGCGATCGGACAGCGTCCGGGCCGCTGCTGAATCCAGCCGATCGGTCGGAATGCGTCCGGTTAGTGGATCCGGGCAGTGCGTCCGGTCAGTGCGTCCAGGGCTCGCCGCGACGGAAGGCGAAATTGTCGGCATAGGCCGCTCGCCGACGCACCGGGGTTTTCGGCTCCAGCACCTGATACGGGATGCCTTCGCGCTCGCAATAGGCGATCGCTTCCTCGCGAGTTTCAAAGCGCAGGCTGACCTGTTGCTGCATGTCGCCGGACGAGGTCCAGCCCATCAGCGGTTCAATCATGCGCGGCTGCTCGGGCTCGTAGTCGAGCTGCCAGTCCCGCGTCTTGGCGATCCCGGATTGCATGGCGTTCTTGGCGGGCTTGAAAATCCGTGCGGTCATCGAAGGTTCGGGCCTGTCAGGTGCGGCATTGCTGCGGTTTGGTGAAAGCGGTGGCCATAGTGTAACGTTTCGAGGCCGGCCGTTTCGAAGCGTCACGTTTCGCTTCGCGAAACTGGGTGATTCGTGATCGTTTCCCGGCCACTTGTGATTCCGTCGCTTGGCGGTTTGGTTTCCTGATTGGGTATATTCGGTCCCCGGCGTCGTGACAATCGAGCAGGCCCGGGGGCGGCAGCGGTTTCCAGAAACGATACGGACGAACGCCTCCATGCAAATTCAGGCCATTCTCCCCGGCAAGGGCCGCGATCTCCGGCTGGACCTGTTCCGCGGCTTGGCTAACTGGGCGATCTACCTCGATCACATCCCCGACAATGTGGTGAACTGGATCACCACCCGAAACTACGGCTTCAGCGACGCCGCCGACCTGTTCGTCTTCATCTCCGGTTACACCGCCTCGTTCGTCTACGCCAAGATGATGCTGGAGCGCGGCTTCATCGTCGGCGGCACAAGGCTGACCAAGCGGGTGTGGCAGCTCTATGTCGCCCACATTGTGCTGTTCGTGATCTACATCGTGGCGATCGGCTATGTCGCGCTGCGTTTCAGCGATCCCGACATCATCAACGAGTTCAACGTCGCCGGTCTCGTCGACAACCCGATCGAAACGTTGCGGCAGGGCCTGCTACTGAAATTCAAGCCGGTGAATCTCGACGTGCTGCCGCTCTACATCGTACTGATGGGCCTGTTTCCGCCGGTGCTGTGGCTGATGCTGCGACGACCCGATATGGTGATGATCGCGTCTTTCGCATTGTATTTCACGGCGCGTTATTTCGACTGGAATCTGCAGTCCTATCCGGCCGGCACCTGGTACTTCAACCCGTTCTGCTGGCAGCTGCTGTTCGTGTTCGGCGCTTGGTGCGCGCTCGGCGGCTCCACGCGCTCGCGCTCCATCATCAACTCGCGCTATATGCTGTGGTTCTGCATCACCTACCTGGTGTTCGCGCTGGTGATGACGATGGCGGGCCGGTTTCCTGGGTTCGGCGAGATGTTCCCGGAATGGCTGTTCGACGCCTTCAATCCCAACGACAAGACCAATCTCGCACCCTACCGCTTCCTGCACTTTGCGGTGCTCGTGGTGCTGGTGATCAGGTTCATTCCGAAGGACTGGAAGGGGCTGGAATCGCCGATCTTCGACCCGCTAATCAAATGCGGCCAGCAATCGCTCGCGGTGTTCTGCGTCGGCGTGTTCCTGTCCTTCGTCGGGCATTTCGCCCTGATGCTGAGCTGGGGCACGCTGCTGGCGCAGATCGTGGTCAGCGTCACGGGCATCGCGCTGATGACGATGGTGGCCTATTACATCACCTGGTCGAAGAAGCAGGACAAGCCGCTGAAGCCGGCGCTCGCGAAAGCCGCGCCCGACCAGCCCGCCGGCATCGCAGCGGCCGCCTCCGTCGCTGCGACCGGCATCGAGCCCGAAGCGCGGACCACGACTCAGGCCGCAGGCGGCCCAGCCGGGCCGGCCCCATCCGGGACGCAGTCGGTGCCCTCGGCGGGTACGGGCCAGAATTAAGACGGGAAAGCTGAAGCCGGATCAAAGCAAGCAGCGAAATCTGCCCGCCGCTTGGGGAATGGTCGGGGCAGCTGGATTCGAACCAACGACCTGCAGTACCCAAAACTGCCGCGCTACCAGGCTGCGCTATACCCCGATGCCGGTTGGTTCGCCGTCGATACACGCTTACGCCGGGACCGGCAAGCGGCCGGTTCAGCGGCCCTTGAACAACGGGTGCCCGACCCGGTCGCCGGCCGCGATGCCGAGCTTTTTCGCGGTGCCGCCGATCACTTCCAGAACGCCGGTCACAGGCCCGCCTGACGAGATGATCCGGGTCGACATCGGCTCGGTGTTCTCGGCGATCCGCAGGATCCGGCCGTCGGCGCGGATGAAAATCATATCGAGCGGGATGTAGGTGTTCTTCATCCACATCGACACCTGCTGCTCCGGCCGGAAGTCGAACAGCATCCCCTGCCCTTCGGGCAGTTGCTTGCGATACATCAGGCCGGTTTCCCGCTCCTGCTCGGAGGTCGCGATCTCGACGCTGAAGACGTGTACGCCGGTCCTGGTCACGATCTCGAGCGTTTCCATCTTCGCCGCCTGCGCGCCGCGTACCGCGAAGGCGCACAGCGTGAGCGCGATGGTGAGCGCCGTCAGCGCCCGCGCGGCGTATCCCATTCGAAAGCTCGTCATCGACGCAACCTGTCCGTCCGCCTCATTCAAAACCGGCGCAACCCTAGCGCATGATCCCGGAACGTGGACACCGGTTTTCGGACGGGATCATGCTCAAACGATGGAAAGCCGGAGTCTGATCCTGCAAAGATGCATCGGATTTCGGCTCGGCCATCTCTCGCGTGGCGATCATGGCCAGTCGCCTGACGAAATGGCGGACCGGCCGGGCACGCGCTCCGAGTGTGATTCACGACCTGGATATCGGATGCCGCGTCGAAGCGACTGAAACGCCGCGACTGGACTCGCCGGCGGCAGGATTCGCCGGCGGCAGTCCTCGCTAGTGCGAGGACAATCCGGGAGCGCCGCTCTCCGGCTGGATTTCGGCAGCCATCATGCCCTTGGAGCCCGGCCCGAACCGCACCAGCACATACTGGCCGGGTCGCAGTTCGGTCATGCCGTAGCGGCGCAGCGTCTCCATGTGCACGAAGATGTCCGGCGTGCCCTCGCCGCAGGTCAGGAAGCCGAAGCCGCGCAGCCGGTTGAACCATTTCACCTGTGCGCGTTCGAGCCCGCTGGTCGGCGTGACGCTGACATGGGTGCGCGGCGGCAGCATCTGCGCCGGATGAATCGCAGTCGACTCGTCCATCGAGACGACGCGGAAGGCCTGGTAGCCCTTGGCGCGTTGCACACATTCGACGACGATGCGGGCGCCTTCGTAAGCCGTCTGGTAGCCGTCCCGACGTAGCACGGTGACGTGCAGCAGAACGTCCGCCGCGCCGTTGTCCGGGACGATGAAGCCATAGCCCTTGGAGGCGTCGAACCATTTGATGACGCCGCCGATCTCGACCAGGTTGGTCGATTCGCCGATCCCGGCGAAGGCGCTGCCGACGCTATCGCGCTGCGCGAAGTCGCGCTGCGCGAACTCCACGGCGACGGACGCCGCAGCGCCGCCTGCTGGCATGCCTGGCTTCTTGGACTCAAAACCGTCCGACCCCATGACCCCGGACCCCGTACGTCAAAAAATGCTGACTGCCCCGCTTCAGCGACGACAGCAATTCGCGAGCCCCAGTTCCATGACTAATCAGGTCGTGACTGATCAGGATTGCGCCGCCGCGAATCTGTTGATTCGAAGATAACACCCCGATGCCCGTCGCAAAGACAAAAAAGCGCGTGATGCGACAGCTATGAACAGCCTTGAATACCTGCGAATCATACGGGGATTCAGTTGCCGACGAACGGTCCGAGCGTTTCGCCGATGTCGTAACGGATCACCAAATCCGCGATCTCGTCCTGGTCGGTCGGCTCGTTGTTGATGATCACAAGCTTCGCGCCGGACTCCTTGGCGAGGATCGGAAATCCCGCCGCGGGCCACACCACCAACGACGATCCGATCGCGAGAAACAGATCGCAATGTTGCGCCAGTTCGCTGGCGCGGCGCATCTCGCCGGTGGGCATCGCCTGGCCGAACGAGATCGTCGCGGTCTTCACCGGCTCGTCGCATGAGGTGCAATGCGGCGCATAGCCGGTCCGTTCGAACCAGTGACGCACCCAATCGAGTTCATGGCGTTTGCCGCAACCGATGCAGCGCGCATAGGTGGTGTTGCCGTGCAGCTCGACCACATCGTTAGCGACGATGCCCGATGTCTGGTGCAGATTGTCGATGTTCTGAGTGATCACCGCGGGGACCTTGCCGGCCTTGTACAACGCGGCGAGCGCGCGATGGCCGCGCCCGGGCCGGGCGGCCGCGAAAGTGTCCTGCATCGCGAAGCGCCGCCGCCAGGCCTCGTCGCGCGCATCCTGTCGCGCGACGAATTCGTCGAACGGAATGGGCCGGTTTCGGGTCCACAGACCGTTGGGGGACCGAAAATCCGGAATGCCGGACTCGGTGGAGATCCCGGCGCCGGTAAACGGCACGATCACCGATGCGTTGGCGATCATGTCGCCGAGCTGTTCCACCCCGCTGCGGAGGTTGGGTGCAATCATGGCTGCAACAATCCGAAAAACGTCCGACGCATCGCAATTTGCCGCTTGCGACGCAAGGCCGCCCCGCGCGCGCCGGATATGCCCTGGACGAACGTCGCGCGCCAAACTGCGCGAGTTCACGATGCAGCGATTCCAACGCACATTTTTTTGAATTGCAACAGGGGCAAGCCGCGTCGATAGTCGAAGCACTCTACGGATGACCTCCCCCCGGAAAGAGCCCCGCGACCTCCAAGGCGGGGCTCTTTTTCGTCAGCGGGTCGCTCCACGAATTTCGTCACGTTCGCCGCTCCCCTGCATGCGATCATCGACAAGCAAGAGGCCCCGGAGCATCGCTCCGGGGCCTCTATGGTTTCATAGCCGATGTTTTGATTGCCTGTGTTTGCGGTCTGTGCCGTTGCGAGGCATGACGCGTTCGACGAGGCTCGCCCGACCTTCGTCAGCGCAATCGCAAGCGCCGGTCGCGCCTGCAAGCGCCGCGCTTTTCAAGCCCGCACTTTCAACGCAAGATCGCCGCCACCCGCCTCACGGAGACTCCAGAATCATGCGTTATCTGCACACCATGCTGCGCGTCCGCAATCTCGACGCCGCGCTGCAATTCTTCAGCGGCGCGCTCGGCCTCAAGGAGGTTCGCCGCATCGACAACGACAAGGGCAAATTCACGCTGTTGTTTCTGTGCGCGCCCGAGGACGAAGATTTGGTCAGGCAGTCGAAGGGACGCGGCGCGCCGCTGGTCGAGCTGACCTACAATTGGGACGAAGAGAGCTACGGCGAGGACCGCTTCTTCGGCCATCTCGCCTATGAGGTCGACGACATCTACGCCACTTGCGAGAAGCTGATGAAGCTCGGCGTCACCATCAATCGCCCGCCGCGCGACGGCCAGATGGCGTTCGTGCGTTCGCCCGATCTGCATTCGGTCGAGCTGTTGCAGAAGGGCGATGCGCTCCCGCCGCAAGAGCCGTGGGCCTCGATGCCGAACACCGGCCATTGGTAGTCGCCGCGCGGCCTTGATAACGAGGTGATCGCGCGAACCACGACCAGCGTTTTGTTCCAGCGAAAACGCCGCTGAAAACTCATCCGCCTCCCGGAACCGGCGCCAATGCGTGGCGTTGTTGGTGCAAATTAACGGAGGCTGAAAATGGGACGAGGACTACTTCTCTGGCTGATCGGCGTGCCGATTCCGGTCATCATCCTGCTTTGGCTGTTCTTCGGCCGATGATCAGGACTTGATTCGAACAGCAACAGGTCTCGCCTTGCGGGGCCTGTTTGCTTTTGATTGCTTTTGAGATCCGCTCGTTCGAGGCGCATACGCCCCGACAGGGTTGCAGGGTTGAAGACACCGATTCGTCGAAGACGGGACCCCGCTTCAACAGACGAATCTGACGCCGACGGTCGCGCCGCGTCGCCAGACCACTTCGCAATTGCGCCCCGTCCGGGCGTCGCGCGAAAAGGCCAGCCGGAGCTTGGGCCCCAGCGAGGCCGCTTCGGCCACGGTCAGCTTCGCGCCCGTGGTCGACAGATCAATGACCTCGCAAGGCCGTGCCGCGAACCCGCCGTCCAGCGTGATCCAGCCGCTCTGCCGCACCGATTTTCGCGGGTTCCGCTTGTCTCGTTCTCTGGCCATGGCTTACTCCGTTCGTCTCGGTCTAGGCCTTCCGGCGTTGAAAAAACGTTGCAAACTTGATCGAAATTTCGAGGTGTTCGCGCTTCTTCGCGAAGCGGACTTGCCGCGCCCGGAAAACGCCACTATACGTTCGCCCGCCGCTGCCGCCCGGGACACTTTGGACCGTTGGCCAGCGGCCTCGCCAATCAACGCAATGTGTTGATCTGGTTAGGGAATACGACGTACGACTGTGCGTTTCCGCAGGCCCGCGCCCCGATCCGGTTCGCGAGCCAGGCGGCTTCGCTCCCTTCGTCTATCGGTTAGGACGCCACCCTTTCACGGTGGAGAGAGCGGTTCGATTCCGCTAGGGAGCGCCATTTCGTCACCATTCAGAACAAAACCGCGAATATTGCACCTGAGCCTTTATCGGCGAACATTTTGGTGCGGTGCGAAAACCAGCTGACCCGTTCGCGAAAACTTCTGCGCCACATGAAGACCGAATGACGTCAGCTCAGAGTGTCAGGTCGCCAACGGGCCAAGGGGCACTGGCAGACGTCCATCCGAGCCCGCAATGGCGGTACCCAGCCTCACTGCGAGACGACGATCATTCGGCGTTTCCGCTAGGCGGATGGCGTCAAGGCGCAGCGCGATGTCTTCGGGCCTGCCAACCTCGATCGATTGCCCGCGTATACACGCGCCCTCTGCCGGACGACTTCAGAGTCGTCCACGCCAATTTTGCGAACAATCTGTCGATCATCGTGCGGTGGGATTTGGAAGCCGTTGTCGAAGCTCCCGAACGAGGCGATCGAGGCCAGCGTCCTGCGAAAAGGCGGCGGCCAAACGCTCGGCGTAGTCGAGCGCTGTGTCGATGTCTCCCGCGTCTCGGCTGAAGGCGATGACCGCCATCATCGTGTCGCGGTCGTGCGGATGCCGGGCGGCGATCTGTTTCAGAATGGAGATGGCGTCGGCCATGCGGCCCGCGGAGTGTAGAGCGACGGCGTAGACATACGCAAACCGTGCCCGGTCGGGCTCAAGCTCGGTAGCTTGGCGCAATTCGGCAATCGCTTCGTCATACCGTTTCAACCGCACCAAGGTCAGCCCGAGAACATGGTGCAATTCGGCGTCCCGCGGTGCGGCTATCAGGGCTGTGCGCAACACACTTTCACCTTCGGGCTCGCGGCCGCCCTGGCGGTACAGATCGGCCAGATTGACCGCGGCAGGAGCATAGGCTGGGCTGAAGCGCAGGGCCGCTTTGTATTCCGTCTCGGCCTCAGTCATCTGCCCGCGGTGCAGCAGGAAGCGTCCCAGCGCCGATCGCGCCTCGGGCCGATCCGCGTTGAGACGCTGCGCAGCGACGAACTCCTCGGCGGCGCTCTGGAACCGCGGGCGGTCAGCAACAGGCTGCTGCGCAGCGGGCACCAAAGCGAGCAGCGAGGCCGCTCGAATGCGAACGCCGCGAATGGGATCAGACAGCAGCGGCGAAGCGATCGCCCACAATTGCAGCGGCGGCCCGCCTTCGAGCAGATCGAGCGCTCCGATCCGCACCATCGGATCGGGGTTCGACAAACCGGCCTTCGCCTGCTCCATCGTTTCCGCGGATACGTACGCATTGAGCTCGGTCAGAACCGTGGCGCGGACGATGTCGGGGGTGGCGTGATCGGCCGCCACCGCAGCCAGCAATTTGGATGAATCGGCGCGGCCTGCCCAGCTCGCGGCCAATGCCGGCGCGAAGGTCTGGAACCCCTTGCGGCTTGGTCCGTGCCAGCTATCGATTGCCGCGGCGGCCCATTGCGGCGTCCGATCGGCGTGGCAATCGTTGCAGGCATTCGGGGTATTCAACTGCGCGGACAGATCGGGACGCGGGACGCGGAAACCGTGATCATGCCGCCGATCGACGCCCATATAGGTCCGGACCGGCATGTGGCAAGACGCGCAGCCGAGCGGCGGATCCACCGCCGCGTGGCGATGGTGCGACGCGATGGCGAATTTGTCCGCTGAATGACATTGCAGGCAGAGATTGTCTCCACTGTGCCGCGGCTTGCCGCTGTGCGGATCGTGGCAGTCGCTGCACGTGACGCCGGCAGCATACATCTTGCTCTGCTTGAACGAGCCGTAGTTGTAGACCTCGTCGCGCATCTGCCCATCGGCGTGATAGAGCCCACGGCCGAGAGGCGAGACGACGTGGCTGTCGGACAGCCAGTGTCCCGGCACCCAATCCTCAAACAACTGGCCGCGCCGAGCGTGACATCGTCCACAAGCCTCGACTTCGGTGCGGAGCATCGCGGGCGGCGCGCTCCGCGCGGAGTTTCCGGTGTTCGGATCGAGCGTCCAGCCGATGTTGCTGCGCTCGGCATAGCGCACCAGCAGGCCCATCGTATCGTCGAGCGACTTTTCCGACGGCCACCCGCTCTGCCGGGCGTGCGCCCATGCGACGTGATTTGAGCCCTGGCCATGACAGGCTTCGCAGCCGACGCTGATCTCGGCCCATTTCGTCGCGAAGCGATCAGCCTTCGCATCGTAGTTCTTCCGAATGCCGGTGGAATGGCACTCGGCGCACATGAAATTCCAGTTCTGGTTCAGCCTGGTCCAGTGCAGCACGTCGTCGTGCCCGATGCGTTCGTCCGGATAGAGATGAAACCAGCGCTGCCCGCCTTTGTCCTTCGGCCGTGCGTCCCAGGCAATCGTCAGCGCCTGCAGGCGACCGTCGGGGAATTCGATCAGATATTGCTGCAGCGGATCGATGCCAAAAGTGTACTTCGCCTCGAACGTCGTCAGCTTGCCGTCCGGCCCGTCCGTTTCCACCATGAACTTGCCATCCCGACGAAAGAACCGCGATGGCACGCCGAAATGCTCGAAACGCGCATCGTTGAAATCACCGAGCACTGTCGTCTCGGTCGCATGCGCCATGGCGTGGCTGTGCTGGGATTTGCGCCAAAGCGCCGCCTGGCCCGGGTGGCAACCGGCGCAGCTTTCGCTGCCGACGAAGTTCGGTGGCGCGGGTCGGGTTACGGGCTCAGCGAAAAGCCGTTCGGAAATTCCGGCCAGCACGATGGCCAGGGCGAGTCCGGCGATCAGCCCGATCGATCGCGATCGTGAATGGCCCGACATGACGCGGCACTATTCCTGTTTCTGTGGCGCCACGGCTTCGAGACTCTCGCCAAACGTCAGGGTCGGCTCTCCCCGATTGACCGCTGCGAACCGATCGAGCGGCAACGAGGTTGTCACCGTCGAAACACGGGCATCGACCACCTTCAGCGTGATCTCGCGCCCAGATTTCATCCGGCGGATGAATGCCGCATCCACGGCATGGGCCGCAACACAGGTGTTGGAGAAGCACCAGGCAAACGGGAGACGAACCGCGGCTTCTCCATCGATCGCAATCCTCACGCCGGCTTCCAGAAACAGCATCGGAGGGAGATATATCTGCAGACGCGCCCCGCCCTGCGGATCGCCCTCGATCAAGTCGATCCGCAACATCTCCTGGCCGGTCTCCGAGACACCTGCGATCGTCGTCCGACAGATCGCCGCCGCCGGAGACGGCCGGAAACAAAGCTTGCGCCAACCGGAATAGGTGAGATGCCTGAGTTGGCGTTCGCCTCGGGCCTCGACGAGGGAAACGGGCGATTCGGTTGCCGCAGGGGTGCTCGGCCGCTTGTCTTCCGCTATTGCCGGGAGAACGAACTCGGCCAGGAAGAACAGCGACAAGGCGATACGCCGCGAGGTGTGATTCCGCATAATGGTCTCCCGCCGGCGGTTAGGGATGCAGATCGAGGAAGCGGCTGACAATCGGCGACCAGATCGGGATCGCATCGGCTGAATGCAGGAAGAAGTGGCCTTCATTGCCGAACGCCGGCAGCAAATGATATTCGGCATCCCCTCCGGCGGCTCGATAGGCATCGAGCATCTGCTTCGAGAGGACCGGCCCAAAGAAGGAATCATTCTGCACGTAGATCGACAGCATCGGAATTTTCGCGGTGCTGCCGAACTGTCCGGTCGCAGCCACCAGGCGATCCGGCGCGCAATTGTTGTTGGGCTTGCCGTCGAGATGCCCGCCGCGGCCGGCCGCGAAGGTGATGATGGCTCGGATGGAGGTCGACTTCAGACTCGACAGCGCCATCGCGCCCCAGCCGCCGCCGGACTGTCCGACCACCACGACACCCTTCGGCAACACCTCCTTCTGGGCAATCATGTGATCGATCACCCACTGGTTGATTGTTGCGATCGCAATGCCGGGATCACGAAAATTGGGGCTCGAGCAATCGCCGACCTCTCCGAAATACAACCCGAACAGACCGCGCTCGGGCAGTTCGATCGCGGTGCGCGAGAACCCAGGCCGGATCGGCACCACGACCATGTTGCCACGCTGTGCGAACCACAGCGCCGCGGCACGAAACTCGACCAGCGGAAAAAAGCTGCGCTCGGTCGCATCGAGCGACTCACCATGATTCATCACCACGAGCGGCAGCGGGCCCGCGATTTGAGGTCGGAAAACGTAGGCAAGCACGGGAAGCGGCGACGATAGCAGGATCAGCTTTTCATCAACCTGAATCCGATCGATGACGTCGGCCGCATTCGCAGCGGCGACGTTGGTGAGGAATATCCCCAAGATCAGCAACAGGATGCGACGAACCATTTTGACTCCAGTTTCATCAGCATCACCACGGAACGGTTTGCGACCGTCAGCCAGGCTGGCGGTCGCTTCAGTCGTGAGGAAATGCTCGTTGCTTTCAGCTTGGGACTGTCGCCGCTCAGCGGCAGTAGTCCCAGTATCCGCCCGTCATCGCGGGGTCGGTCCAATACCAGCACAGCGTCGACGACGGCGCCGCTGGCGGCGTGCCCGCAGCCGCGACATAGATGACCGTTCCTAGGGCAACGCCTGCGACGATCGTCCCATAGTACGGACGAGGCGCCCAGACGCGCACGGGCCGACGCACGTTGACATTGACGTTGGTGTTCTTCCGCACATTGACATTGGCATTGCGGTTCACGTTCCGGTTGATGTTGGTATTTCGGTTGACGTTTCGATTGACGTTGACGTTCCGGTTCTTTCCTCCCGCACGTACGACAATAACGCCATCAGAACGATCCTGGGTCAGAACCGCGCCGTTGGTGACGGCCGGCAACGCAGCGCTTGGATCGGCCGCCCCCGTCAGCAGCGCTGCTCCAAACGCAAATCCGACCAATATCCTATATCGCTTCGGCATCGTTCTTCCTCCACTGTGCAAACGACCAGCTGAACATTTTGCCGGTACGGCTCGAAATGTCTCCGCCCCACCCTTCAAGGTCCGACGGTTCGCTGCTACTTCTTCAAATAGGTGACCTTCGTCGTTCCGATCGTGCCGTTGAAGGCAAACGGTGCCTTGTCGAAATAGTCGAGCGACACCGGCGAATCGAGATCGCTACCGATGTCGAAGGTGGCATTCGACGTGAAGTGAAGTGACATCGCCGCTGGCACTTGGCCCTGCGCTACCGCCTTCCCGTTGACCTTCAGCGTGACGTTCATCGCCCCGCCGATTTTGTCGACGAGTTTCGACTCGACCTCGATCTTCGCCTTGCCGGCGGCCAGCTTTTCCTTCGCCCTGATCTTGGTGCGCGTGATCTCGAACAGGTTGAACTCGTAGCTGAGAATGCCGTCTTTGACGTAGCATGTGACGCCGCCGGAGAATCCGGCCAGCGCATAGAGCACGCCGTTCGGGTTCGCTGGCAGGTCCACCTCCATGCTGACAAGGCTGTCCACCTTGCCGAGTTTGGGCGCGGCGGATTCCGGCATCCGCATCATCGGACCATCGAACGTCCATTCGGTGAGATTTGAGGCCGGAGCATCTTCCGGATGGTACAGCGCCGTGGACCACAGACCGCCACCAATCGGCAGGTTCTTGTTCTTGGTGGATTCGATCAGAAACAACGACTTCATCTCCGCCAGTTTTTGCGGTTCGGCGGCAGCAAGATCGTTGGCCTGGCTCCAGTCTTTGTCGAGATTGTAAAGCTCCCATTTGTCGGTCAGAGGCGACCATTCCCGAATGCCCTTGGGTATCCCGCCTACCCAAGGCTCGCGCGGTCCGGGGGCGCTTGCGAACCAGCCGTCATGATAGATTCCGCGGCTCGCCATGATGTCGAAGAACTGCGTCTTCCGTCGCCCCGGCGCCGTGGCGTCGGCGAGCGTATAGCTCATGCTCACGCCGTGGATCGGATCTTGCTCGAATCCATTGACCACGCGGGGCGGAGTGATCTTGAGCTGATCGTAGATAGTTGGGACGATGTCGATCACATGATGGAATTGGGGTCGAGGGGTCGGGTCCGGCTTGATGCCCTTCGGCCATGCAACCGCCATCGGTTGGCGTGTGCCTCCGAAATGTGCTCCGACGAGTTTGGTCGACTTATAGGGCGTGCTTCCGGCCCAGGCCCACGCCGCGTGGTACATATTGTCGGTCTTTGGACCACCCAGTGCTTCAAGCCCGCCAAGCTCCTTCAACGCCTCGAGGTGTTGCGAAATCTTGGTAGGAATGCCGTTCTGTGCCAGTTGCTCGCTGATGGTGCCGTTGAGACCCTCTGCCGAGGAGCCGTTGTCGCCCCAGATGTAGAAGATCAACGTATTGTCGAGTCTGCCCTGCCGCTGGATCTCATCGATCACACGGCCTGCGTTGTAGTCAGCGTGCTCGGTAAAACCGGCGAAGACTTCCATGAGGCGGCGCTGGAACGGCTTTTCATCCTCGGGGATCGAGTCCCAGGAGGCCATCGATTCCGGGCGCGGCGTCAATTGAGCATTTTGCGGGATCCAGCCCTTCTCCCTGGCGCGCTTGAACACGCGCTCGCGGTAAGCGTCCCAGCCGTCGTCGAACTTGCCTTTATACTTATCGGCCCACTCCTTCATGATCTGATGCGGGCCGTGCGAAGCACCTGGCGCCCAGTACATGAAGAACGGCTTGTCCGGTGCGTAAGCCTTCTGTTCGCGCAGCCATTTGATTGCGTCAGCCGCGATATCGTCAGTCAGGTGGTAGCCTTTTCGCGGCTCTTCGGTGACCTGAGTAGTGTTTCGCACCAAGGTCGGTTCATATTGCGAAGCTTCGCCGGCGAGAAAGCCGTAGAAATATTCGAAGCCATAACCGGTCGGCCAATATTCAAAGGGACCTTTTGAAGTGATCTGCTCCTCGGGAGTGTTGTGCCACTTGCCCCAAGCCCCGGTATTGTAGCCGTAGTTCTTCAGCACCTCTGCAACCGTCGCGGATGATTTTGGGATAGTCCCGCTGAACCCGTCGAAATCATTGGCAATCGCGGCGATCTGGCCATTTCCGACGAAGGTGTGGTTGCGTCCGGTGAGCAGTGACGCACGCGTCGGCGAGCACATCGCCGTGGAGTGGAAGCGGTTGTAAGAAACACCCATGTTGGCGACGCGATCAAGCGTGGGCGTATTGATTTCGCCGCCATAGGTCGACGGCGTCGCCGGGCCGACATCGTCCATCAGGATGATCAGAATGTTCGGTGCACCATCGGCGAGCCGTTTTGGTTCGACGCGTTTGCTGTAAACCGAGTCCTGGATCGTCAGGCCGGCAACGGAGCCCGACGGCGCCGGAGGAAACGGCAGGATTTCCTGGGCATTGACGATCGGCGAGAACATTACCGCCAGCGATAGGCTGACGGCGCCTGCTAGCGTCTTTCGCAAGAACTCCATGTCGCAGCTCCCTCGCTTCATCTTTGATCGCGCTTCTCGACACCTGTCAGTTCACGCGTGCGCGTCAAAAGACACGGGTCGGCCACCGACTAGCTTTAGCAAATTCACTTGCCTGAGATTGTTCACGGGCGGCCTATTGGCCTACCAAGCGATCCAGACCTGGTTGGCCAGACTCTGTCCCGCGACTGGCCGACGCCATATCTAGTCCCGTTGCTTGAGGAGGAGATCGATGGCGTGAATGACTTTTTCGGTGGGATGCTGCTTGCAATACAGGATCACCTGATGCTCGCCAGGCTTCACCCGCTCGATATGGGCGAAATGCTTCTTCGCAAGCCCATTGTACCAACCGCTGTACCAAGCCGCGAGCATGTCGGCGTCTTCTTGAAAAGTCGCGGCAAGCTGCGCACAGGTCAACGCCTGCACGTCGATATATCCTTTGGCGTCCGTATAGGCTGACAGAGGCACTTGAGCCCTAAGTTCGGAAATAGCCGCGAAAAGCGTCGCGGAGCCAAGACCCAGCCCAATTACAAACGTCGTTATCTTCATGCCCGTCCTCCCGAGACCACCGATTACAGGTCGATCTTTGCTATCACAGTGGCTTCCCTCACATTGTTCACCGGCGGACAATTGCGTCTGCAAACGAGTGATAGAAACAGCTTTCGTTTCCACGATGCGGTTCAGATCGCCACAGGCTCGCGACGGCATTTTATTACCGGACCCATCGACACCCGATCATTCAAATCAGCAAAACGAAAGCGATTCTGAGATGACGACTTTCCGGCGCGCAAGCAGACGAAGGCTTTCGACGTTAACGGGTCTCGCCGCGCTCGCCGTTTGTTTGCAGTCGCCAGCGTGCGCTGCGGCAGACGCGCCCAGGGTGATAGGACTGCCGAGTGTTGCAGCCTGGCCCGGCGATTTCGACCAGATGCTGAAGCGGCGCGTGGTCAGGATTCTAGTGCCTTTCAGCAGGACGTCGTTCTTTCTCGACAAGGGCGTGGCGTTGGGTTTCGAAGCCGAACTCGGGCAGGCATTCGAGACCTGGCTGAACAAGCGTTATGGCAAGAAGCCCTATCGCATTCACGTCGCCTTCATACCGACGCCGCGCGAAAAGCTGTTCTCTGAATTGCGCGATGGCAAGGGTGACATTGCCGCCGGCAATCTCACGGTGACCGCGGAACGCGAGACCATCGTTGATTTCGCCGCTCCGTGGGTGACAGGCATCAAGGAAGTGCTGGTGACGGGACCAACCGCACCCGAAATTCATTCGGTCGATGATTTGGGCGGTCAAACCGTTACGGTTCGACGCTCCAGCAGTTACTTCTCACATCTGCAAACGTTGAACGAGGAGCGAAAACAAGCCGGGCGCCCGCTGATCGACCTGGTGCCGGCGGACGAGAATTTGCAGGACGAAGACCTTCTCGAAATGGTTGGCGGCGGCCTGCTGCCTTGGACCATTGTCGATCGATATACCGCCCGCGCCTGGAGCGGACTCCTCAATGGAATCACAATCAGGGACGAAGCCACCGTAGCCGAAGGCGGGCAAATGGCTTGGGCCGTCCGCAAAAACAGCCCTCTGCTGCAAAAGGAACTGGCGGCCTTCGTATCCGAACACAAGATTGGCACGGCGTTCGGAAACGACCTGCGGCTCCGTTACATACGCAGTGCGAAGACCATCAAGAACGCGCTGGCTGACGCAGAGGCCAAGAAATTGAAAGGTCTTCTGCTCGCCTTCCGCGAATTTGGTACGCGATACAACATCGATCCGATGTTACTGGCGGGCCAGGGCTATCAGGAATCCGGGTTCGATCAGAAGATGAGGAACGCATCCGGCGCGGTTGGCGTGATGCAAATCAAGCCCAGCACCGCGCGGGAAAAACAGATCGCCATCACCGACGTCGTCAGTCGCGCGGAAGACAACATCCACGCTGGCTCCAAATACCTGCGGTTTCTTGCTGATACCTACATCAAGGACCCCGGTGTCGCGCCACGCGAGCAGGTGTTGATGGCGCTCGCAGCTTACAATGCCGGCCCCGGAAATCTTCGCAAATTCCGCGACTACGCGACCAAGCACGGCCTCGACCCGAACAGATGGTTTGGGAACGTCGAAACCGGGGCGGCAGCAATCGTCGGCCAAGAGACCGTCGGTTATATCGGGAACATCTATAAGTACTATGTGGTCTATTCGGCCGGCGAGAAGGCCGCAAAAGAATAAATGACGCTTCCGTCAATTCCGAGCGGCCAAAACGTGAAGCCCGCATCGAGCGGGACTGAACAAATCAATTGTCATCGACCCGCGAGCAACACTCCAAAACTCACGGCCGGGTTGACGTGGCAACCTGAAACGGGACCAATTCCGTAAGCCATCGCGACGATGGCGAGCCCGAACGCAAACGCAATTCCCAGCACATCAATAGAAGTTGACCCTGCTCCCATCCCGGCAATGACCGCGGCACCGCATCCGAAGAAGACGAGTGCAAATGTCCCGAAGAATTCGGCAACCGGCTTTTTCACTATCGATCCTTTGCTTTGAGCAGTTCTCTAGTCACAGAACGCAATACCCTTGAGCCGGTGCAGACGCGCCTGCGATCATAGTTTCACACTATGTCTCTCGTCCTTCCACCACGGCTGGGCCGCGGCGTTGCTGATCTCGTCAAGAGGTGAAGTAGAGATAGTTCGTCCAGCTGGTCATTCGCATTAGCGCCATCCGTATGACGCCAGCGATTTGAACGCTGCCGCTGTAGATCGCTGCGTCGCCTTGCATGCCCGCCGGCAATCTCCGACCTTCTGCGTCGTCGAGCCGGATACGGACGGCAAACCGCGTATTGCCAGGGCTGCCGATGCCCGGAAATAGCCCGGTGGCCGTCAATTGTCCTTCGCTGGCGATGTCGATAGTGCTGACCACTTTCCCGGGAAAAACACGGCCGGGATACATCGGAAATATCACCTCGGCATATTCGCCGGGCCTGATCTGAAGGTACGGTCCCTGCATGAAGGATGCGACCACCATGCCCAGATTGGCCTGGTCGCGGTCGCATACGAACGGCAGCACCGACGCGGCGGCGCTGACAATGGCGCCCGGCACAAGCTGCAAATTGACCGCATAGCCGTCGCATGGCGCGCGAACGATCGACTCGTCGAGATTATATGTTGCAGCCGCGAGTTGTTGGCGTGCCTGCGCCACCGCCGTATTGTCGCTGCCGATGTTGGACTGATAGGCGAGCCGGGCCCGATTTTCGGCTGCGCTGGCTTCGGCCACGACCTGTTCTGCAGTTTCGGCATTGCGCTGGGCGCGATCGAGGGCCGCCTGCGCGACCACCTGCTTGCTGAACAAGTCCTGCTGCCGCTGCAGATCCGCCTTCGCCAGATTGTACTGCGCGGTCGCCTTTTCGACTCCCGCGGAGGCCTGATCGAACGAAGATTTAAGTTGCGGGACGTTCTGCTGCGCCGCCGCCAGCGCCGCTTGCAGCCGGTCGATCTCGAATTGAAATGGTTGCGGATCGATTCTGAATATCACGTCTCCCTTCTTCAACGGCGCATTCGGCTGCGCGACGATTTCCGCGACCCGCCCCGGCGTCGTGATGTGCGGGACGATCTGAACAATGCGCTGGAACACCCGGGCGTCGGCTGACGATGGGTGATAGTTGTTCATCGACAGCAGAATGAAGAATGCGAAGGCAGGGCCAACTGCTGCCAGAACGAGTGCGATAGGAAGGCTGAGTCGAATAAGTTTCAGCTTGGCGAATATCAGCCAGATCAGCAGCATGTAGACGCCGAAGATGGCCATCATCATGGCGCAATCCTCCGCGTCTTCCCCATGGCCTCCAGGACATCGATGCGGCTGTTGATTTTGTCCAGCTCGATATCGATGGCGTTTTCAGGAGCCGCAACTTCTGCGGGCGCCGCGTTAAGTTTGCGGTAGAGGTAGATCACGAAGGCGGAGCTTGCGATGGCCCAGAGCACGACTAGCCTCCCCGCGCTGTGGTTGTTCTGGTCAACTCCGCCTCGATCGCCGCAAGCCGCTGCGAGACCTGTTGCAGCTTGCCGACGACGGACCGGGAGCTGTCGGATGATGGGCTGCCTCTTGTCGGTGCTCGATCCAGGTGCGCCCAGACCATCGCAACCGGCCACAGCACCAGCGTGACAAGTCCCATCCAGCCGCAGATATTGATTGCAGCCGCCTCCGGATGCCCCCGCGCCGCAGCGATCGAACCCGGCAGGCCGCCAAGCTTGTACAGCACGACACCAATTGCGACGGGCAACACGCAGAGAATGACGAGCGTGAGCCAGTGAAGGAACGGCCCGAAGCCCTGTAGGGTGAATGACATCGTCGCCTCCGAAGGCTGGCCGTTTGAAGTTTACTGCAAGTTGACCTCGACCTTCTCGATCTTGCCGTCGAAGCGGAACGGCCGCCGGTCGAAATAGTCGGTCGACACCGTCGAGCCGAGATCGACGCCGACATCGAAGGTCTCGCTGGCGGAGAAGGCGGCGGGCACCGTGCGTTTCACCGTGGTGCGCCCCACTTCCTGGCCGTCGACCTTCACAACGACGTCCGCTCCCGAAAGCGGTTTGGCGCTTTCGAGCCTGGTCGTCACCTCGATGCGGTGCTTGCCGGGCGTGATCTTGGTCGCGGAGCGTGCGATGTAGCGCTCGATGATCATCATGTTGTATTCGTAGACCAGATCTCCCTGGTCCATGTAGAGCGTGACTCCGCCGCCCGCGCCACCGAGCGCATAGAGCACGCCCGACGCGTTGTCGCCGATCTCCGCGTCGATGATGACGGTGTTGTTGTCGTGGCCGATGCCGGGCGCGGTGAATTCCGGCATCCGCGTGGTGGTCGCATCGAACCGCCAGCGCGTATACGGCGTCTTGATCCGGTCCTCCGGATGCAGGCGAAGCCAGATGCCGGCGCCGAGCGGATAGACCTTGTTGGCCTTGGCCTGTTGGTCGAATGCCTTCTGCAACTTCGCTAAGCGCTGCGGCTCTCTCGCGGCGAGATCGTTGGCTTCGGAAAAGTCCTTGTCAATTCGGTACAATTCCCACTTGTCCTTGGCGGAGTCCCATCCGGCGAGGCCGGGCGCGCCGGGCAACCACGGCACCAGCGGACCGAAGGTCGCCGCGATCCATCCGTCCTGATACATCGCCCGGCTGCCATTGTTGTCGAAGTACTGCGAGGTCTTGCGCGGCGACGCCTTCGGATCGTTGAATGTATAGGCGAGGCTCACGCCATCGATCGGATCCTGCGCGACGCCATCGACGATTTTCGGCGGCTTGATCCCGACGAGTTCGTAGATCGTCGGCGCGATGTCGTTGACATGGTGGAACTGCGGCCGCGGCGTCTTGTCCGGCTTGATGCCCTTCGGCCAGGAGATCACCATCGGATTTCGCGTACCGCCGAAATGCGAGGCGACCAGCTTGGTGTGCTGGAACGGCGTGTTGCCGGCCCAGGCCCAGCCGGCGTGATACATGCTGTCAGTCTTCGGACCACCGAGCGCTTCGAGCCCGCCCAACCGGTCCAGCGCGGCAAGCTGTTGCTCGACCGTGTTCGGAATGCCGTTCTGCGCCAGCAATTCGCTGATCGTGCCGTTCTGTCCCTCGGCGCTGGCGCCGTTGTCGCCGAATATGTAGATGATGATGGTGTTGTCGCGAATGCCGAGACGCTCCAGCTCGTCCACCACCCTGCCCGCCTGCACGTCGACATGCTCGACGAAACCGGCGAAGATTTCCATCAGCCGCCGCTGGAACGGCCGCTGCGCTTCCGGAATGCTGTCCCAGGACGGCATCGAGGCGGTGCGCGGCGTCAGCTGGGTGTCGGCAGGAATCCAGCCGAGCTGTTTCTGCCGCGCGAACACGCGGTCGCGATAGGCATCCCAGCCGTTGTCGAACTTGCCTTTGTACTTGTCGGCCCATTCCTTGAATATCTGATGCGGCCCGTGGCCGGCGCCGGGCGCCCAATACAGCAGGAACGGCTTGTCGGGAGCGAATGCCTGGTGGCGACGCAGCCAATCGATGCCGCGCTGCGCGAGGTCCTCGCTGAAGTGATACGTCTCACTGTGCGGCGGCTCGATCTGGTTGGTGTTCTCGACCAACCGCGGCTCCCACTGCGAGGTCTCGCCGGCGAGGAAGCCATAGAAGTAGTCGAAGCCGTGTCCGGTCGGCCAGCGATCGAACGGGCCCATCGAGGTGGTCTGGTCGGCGGGAGTGTTGTGCCACTTACCGATCGCCGCCGTCTTGTAACCATAGTGCCGCATCACCTCAGCCATGGTGGCGGAGCTTTTCGGGATCACGCCAGTGTAGCCGTCCCAATCGACCGCGCGCTCGGCGATGGTGCCGTTGCCGACGCGCTGATGGTTGCGGCCGGTCAACAGCGCCGCGCGGGTCGGCGAGCAGATCGCCGTGGTGTGGAAGGCGTTGTAGCTCACGCCCTGCTCGGCGAGCTTGCTCAGCGTCGGCGTGTTGACCTCGCCGCCGAAGGTCGCCGCCTGACCGAAGCCGACGTCATCCAGCAGGATGATCAGGACATTCGGCGCATCCTTGCGCAGATGGCTCGGCTCGACCCGCCGCACGTGTTTGGAATCCTGCAAACGGGGAGCCGCGATGCTGGCCGACGGCGAGCCCGGAAATGGCAACACGGAGCCATCGGCGGCGGCAGCGGTGGTAATGCGTTGCGCGAGGGCCGGCCCCATCAGCGCAAGTAGCGCCACGCTGGCGACGAGGCTGCATGTCGTTTTGCGCCGCTGTCTCATCTTGGCGTTCCGTCCATGTGCTGGCGGTCTTTTCGCCGCTCGGTTTGAGCCCGATCAATCGGCTCGCTGGGAGGATGGAACAAAAATTCGGCTGAGATTGATCACCGGCGACCTTTTGAGGTGAAAAATGCTGGCCCGTGACGCTGCCTATGAGGTCGTCAGCACCCGGGGCTGGCTCAGCCTGACACCGGCCGCGTTTCGAGGCGCGGTGCTCGAGCGCTGCCAGCTGCAGGAATTTGGTGCCGGCGTGCCGGTCTATGTGATCGGCGATGAGGCGGGCGGCCTCTATGGGCTGGTCAAAGGGGCGCTCGGCATCGCAATCGCTCCTCGGGAAAATGGTCCCTACACAGGGCATTTGGCGATGCCCGGCAGCTGGTTTGGCCAGATATCAGCCTTTACCCGTCAGCCCAGGCGGGTCGGCCTCACTACGACCCGGCCGACAGTCCTGCTGCATCTGCCTTTGCATGGGCTGGACGAAATCGTCAGGTGCGATCCCGCCGCTTGGCGGTTATTTGGCCTCATAACCATCGAACATCTCGATCTCTCGATGGGGAGCTCCAACGACCTGATGATCCGCGATCATTTCAAGCGCTTCGTGGCCGTCCTGCTTCGCCTTGGCGACTGTCGCGTCGCCGATCCGCCGAGCGGGCAAGCGATCGAGATCGATATCGTTCATGAAGAGATCGCCTATATGGCCAACGTCGCACGGACCACGGCAGGCGCCATCCTGCGCAAGCTCGAGGCGGAGGGGCACCTGGCGCTGTCCTATCGCCGTGTCAGCATTCTTGCCCCGGCTGCACTGAGAAAGATGTTGCAAAACTAAGCTTGCAAGGGGCTAGCCTGGAAGGACGCCATGCTCACCCTCATCCAGGAGGCGTTGAAGTCCGGTACTGCGCTCGGTTTCCCGCTGACTCGCATGATCGGCCACGCCGAGACGGCGGTCGACGACTGGAAATAGGCTCCGGATGCGCCAACCGACGGGATCTATAACCCCGAACTGGATTCCAAGCTTGGGCACTGCAAGATGGACGGATAATTTATATCGCCATTTCAATGACATATGTGTTCGCAGCTCTATTCTGACCGGCGCGCCATTCTGCCATCATTGCGAGCAAAATTGCGAACCGGGAGCCGGGCGCGCTCAAGCGTGATGACGATTCAACCCAAATATTATCGCGATTTAGGCTTGCGATCCTGAGCGGGCGTCCTCGAACCCCTGGGTCTGAAGATCGAGAACCGGCAGTTCGCGTGACTTGCGATTTCGCCGGGTCGTTCTATGGACATTTGGGCAAGGAGCCGATCTTTACCGGAACACCTAAAGAGTGCCACAAGAGGCGGCCTTCGATTCGATGAAGGCTGGCTAAATTGATCATGGCAGAGCGGCGCCCATCGGTCCTCCTTGTGGAGGATGAACCTTTTGTCCAGACGCTTCTGGCGGCGTATCTGGAGAAGGAGAGCGTCTCGGTGACGGTAGCATCTACTGCGGCCGAAATGCGCGCGGCGTTGCGATTGCCAGGTCAGCCGATCGACGCCATCGCGCTCGATCTTGGTCTTCCCGACGAAGAAGGGCTCGCCCTCCTCCGGCAGTTGCGGACTCGGCTGAATATACCGATCTGCATCACCACGCGGGACAACTCCGCGGCCAGCCGGACCGTCGCGGCTGAGCTGGGGGTCGACGACTATCTTGTGAAGCCGTTCCACCCGCGACAACTCGTTGCCAGCCTGATGCTATTGCTGGGCAGGAAGAGTGAGAAGAGCTCGCCGCTTCGATTTGAAGGATGGTCGTTTGATAACGGTGCTCGCGTCCTGACGAATCCGCAAGGGCAGCCCATTCCTCTGACACCCGCTGAATTCGATGTGCTGGCGGCGCTGCTGATCGCCGAAGGGCGTACGATATCGCGTGCGCATCTGCTGGATGCGATTGGGTCCGACAGCAGCAGTGCGTCGTCGCGCATGGTGGATGTGATTGTCAGCAGCCTGCGGCGCAAGCTAGGCGATCCATCGCGTATGCCCCGTTTGATCGTCACCGTACCCAGCGTCGGCTACCGCTTGTGCGCCAGTCCGGGATGAATGCCCCGGAGATCTGCGGCAGCGCGCTCCGCCAACGCAAGCGTAGTACGGATGTCCGTGTCCTCCACTGTCGACGATTGAGCTAGCCGATTTTCCAGCGCTGCAGCGGCCGCGCTCAAGGGTATCAGTCCGGCAAGCCCCGCCGCGCCGGCCAGCTGATGTGCAGCACGGCGGGCGGCCTGCCGGTCCCCGCGCTGTATGGAAGCCTCGATCGTTGCCGTGCTCCGTTCCACCGCCGCCAGGGCTTGCCCGACGAGTCGATCAACGGTCTCAGCTCCAAGCTCCTGCTGCAAGGATGGAAGGAAATCGTCCCGCTGCATTTGCGAGTCGGACTGAGCGGGCGGTCGTCCTGCACAGACCGCATCGATCGTGCGTTGCAGCTCCTCGGGCATGATCGGCTTGGACAGGTAGCCATCCATCCCCGCCTGTACGCAACGCTCGACCACGCCCGCCGTGACATTGGCGGTAATGGCAACGATTGGAACAGTCGCACCTTTTCCTCCCAGGGCACGAATGTACCGAACCAGTTCTATTCCGCTCAGGCCCGGCATTTCGAGATCGACGAGTACCACGTCCACCGGCTGCTCGATTAGTAGCGCCAGCGCCTGTACACCGTCCGCGGCTTCCCGGACACGATGCCCCTTCACATCGAGCAAGCCGGAGAGAACGAACCGATTGTTCTCGTCGTCGTCGACGACGAGAACGCTGAGGGTTTTGCGTATGGCATCGCCCTGTTGTGCAGCAGCCTGGATGTCGATCTCGGCTGCATCCGTCGGCGGTAATGGCAATCGGACCTGAAACCTGCTGCCCTGCCCCGGTTGGCTATCCGCCGTGATGCAGCCTCCCATGGCTTCGGTCAGCCGCCGGCAGATCGCCAGGCCGAGGCCGGTCCCCCCGAATCGTCGGGCGATCGAGGAATCGGCTTGTACGAAGGGCTCGAACGACCGGTCCAGCCTGTCCCGAGGAATACCGATGCCAGTGTCTTCGACCTCCAGCCGGATCCAGTCGACATGGATCGAATCGGGCGTAGCGGACACGCAGACCTCGCCCGTTTCCGTAAATTTCAGGGCGTTACCAACAAGGTTGAGCAAAATCTGACGGAGGAGATCGGCATCTCCCATCACGGTCGCCGGCAAAACCTGATCGACGACAAGTTTCAGCGATATATTCTTCTGCTCCGCGCGCAGGCTCATGATCGCCACAACATCAGCAAGCAGCGTGTGAAGGTCGAACGCGGCGTAGCTGGGTTCCGGCTTGCTGTCGGAGATTTTCGCGAAGTCGAGAATGCCGCCGATGGTCGCGAGCATTGCGGCGCCGGTGCGTTCGGCGACGTTCACGGCGGTGCGCACCTTGCCTTGCAGCGGCATCGATTTGAGCAGATGGATGGCGCCGAGCATTCCGTTCATCGGCGTGCGGATCTCGTGACTCATCACTGCAAGAAACTCCGACTTGGCGCGATTGGCCTCGCCTGCTGCGACGAGCGCAGTCTGAAGTTCACGGGTACGTTCATCGACCGCGCGCTGCAAACGCTCGCGTTCGTGTTCCTGAAAGGCCACCAGATCCTGCTGTGCCTTGTCTCTGGCGCTCTCGATTTCGCGGAGGCGCCCGATGGCAATGAAAAGGAGCAGAAGCATGATGGACAGATTGTTCCAGGTAATCTCTGATCCCACGGACCAGGAAGCTGGCCAGATGCCTAGAATATGTCCCAGATACAGGAAGAACCTGACGACTGCGGGGCCGCTTGCAAGCAGAACCAGTCGGGAATTGCCGAAGCCGCGGCGCCAGCTGTCCAGCACTGCGATGATCCATAGGGCTTCGTAGACCACTTGTAGCACCGTCGTGATAGAAACTGTGGTTCTGTAGTCGCCAAACGCGGCGAACAAAGAGCCTGCCAGCAGGATGGCACTGAAGGTGCAGAGCGTTCTCCACCAAATGGCGATACGATCGATTCCGATGAACATCGCTGCCATCGTGCACAGAAGCACATGGGCAATCAGGCCGAGGACGCCCGGGGCACGCAAGACAACATCGCCGCCACCGGTCAGGATGAAACGATACAGAAACCCCTGGAAGGCCAAGTCGTAAATGACTTCGGCGATAGCTCCGGCCGCGAGTGCCAGGAACACGCGATCACGCCGGGCCAGGCCCAGCACCAGACTAAAGAGCGCCATGGTGCCCATCGATCCGACGAGCAGCATCTCGATGAGCAGATCGGGTGCGTCTGCCTCCTGAAAGCTGGCGGGGCTCCACAGGCTGGCCTCGATACTGACAGAAGAACGGCTTTGCACACGGAGGGCGACGATCGTCCGCTCGCCTGGCGCGAGCGTGATGGGAAACACGGATCGTGCCGCTTTGACCGGACGGCTGTCGAGAGGCGTTCGATTGCCCGCGAGCAGTGTTTCGGAGGGCTTGTCCTCGCCGGGGGCGAAGCGGAAATAACGCACATCCTCCAGCCGCACGACACCCACGGACAGCCACCGCGTAACCGGTTGATCGCTGCCGTTATAAAATGCGCCGCGCAGCCAGAAGACAGAGCTTGTGAATCCCTGGGTCAGCGTTCGCAGTGACGCTGCAACCCATCCCGAATGCCTGAGCGCTTCTCCGGCGGAGAGATATCCGTCGCGATCTTCGAGAATAGACAGCGACTGTTCCAGCGCCAGATGATCTGTGACGCGCGCCAGATCGACGCCGTCTTCGACAGCGGCTGCGAGACTGCAAGACGACGATCCTGCGATGAGTGTGACGAACACCAGCAAATGAATGGCCGCACTGCGCAGACGCGCGGCGAAAGCAGGTAGCGAGCCAGTCATCATACGCACTTGCCAGGGCGACAGGCGTTCAGGCCGCAGAAAATGCGTCCCCTGTTTGTCTCCTGCGCGAACGTATTCCGAAATGATCGACATCGCATGGAGGTCAGACAGGGCTTTGCCAATAGCGGCCTTTGACATGCGCGCTGTATTCGAGAAGAGGACGCAAGTCGCTGTGAAACACGCAGCCGCCCGCGGCACAAGTGCCGGCATGCAATCGCATTCACAATGATGGGGATGACGGGCAGAGACGAGCGGCGTCTTTACATCCATTTACAACGCGCGACCAGATGGCCGGACAAATCTGACATGACGGGAGGTAAGCAGAGTTCAATCGAGTCGGAATCAAGAATTCGACTCTCAAGGAGACGCTCGCGGATGCGGGGCGCACCAGCGTGATTGGGGTAGAGCATGGGGATTTCCGAACTGCGGGTGATAGCTCTGGACGCTGACAAAGTCATTCATCGGACCCTTCGCATCAGTGGCTTTGCCGCCGCTCTCCTTTTCAGCACGGCGCTCACAGCGCCAGCATTCGCCGGGGGCGGCGCATCGGGACACTATGCCCACTGGGTCGCAAGGGGTGGCGATGATCAGTTGACGGACCCGGGATCGCCCGGCGAGGATGGCTCAGGATGTTGCGGCGGCGGCGGCGGCGGCGCTGGAACGACCGGCGGCCAAGGCGGTACAAGCCTATACGATGCGGGGGGAGCAGGAGGCTCCACTCCCGGCGCTGACGGTGCTGCCGGTTCCATGGACTTTTGGGGGTTTGGAAGCGGTGGCGGCGGTGGTGCCCACGGCTATGTCGGAGCCGCCCTGCCGACATCGGGTGTCAGAGGTGGTGCCGGCGGCAAGGGAGGCTTGGGTGATACAAGTCCAATAGATCACGATGCTGCCGAGGCTGGCGGCGGCGGAGCCGGTGGCTATGGTGCTGTAGTTACGGGATCCGGCCTCCTCGGCACGCTGACCACCTCTGTCTATGGCGGCTCCGGTGGCGCCGGAGGCGACGCTCTCAATGACGCCGCTGCTGGCAGCGGCGGTAGCGGTGGCGTAGGTCTGCGGTTCACGAACACTGCAAACAAGCAGGTGATCATCGGCAACAGCGTCTCCGGCGGCAACGGCGGTGCTACGGGCGCGAATGGCGGCCTCAATGGTCTCCGCACCGCTGGTCTCGGCGGGGTCGGCCTGGAGGGCGCGTCGATGGACGTCACGATGCTCGCCGGCGGCAGCATCGCCGGCGGCATGAGCGGCGATTCCGTGACGCAGGCGAACGCCATCAACTTCACGGATGGCCGGAGTGCTTTGCGCTTTACCGGCCCGACGTCGCAATTGTCCGGCAACATCAACCTCGGATCCAATGCAGCATTGTGGCTGTATGGTGTACCCGGCCTACCGGGCGGTACGGTGATCGACAATGTCATCACCGGCGGCGGAACGATCACAAAGGACTGGTCAGGCACGATCACATTCTCTGCCGCCAATACATATTCCGGCGGCACGGTCATCAACGACGGCACGCTGAAGCTTTCAGGTGCCGGTACGTTGGGAAATGCAACCAGTACGACGACCGTCCATAGCGGCACGCTCGATCTTGGCACCACCACCCAGACGCAATCCAGGGTGAATCTCTACAGCGGCATGCTTCAGAACGGCAATCTGAATGCGTCCGTGTTTTCGAACGGCGGCACCATCAAGGATCTCGGCGGCACCGCCAGCCTGACCACGGAGGACGGCACGACGACGCTGCAGGGCATCAACAGATATAGCGGCGCCACCGTTGTGAATGGCGGCACACTCGATGTGCGGGGCACGATCACGGGGACCTCGTCGGTGGGCGTGTATGATGGCGCCACGCTGACGGGAGCCGGCATCATCGTTGCGCCTTCAGTCACCATTTACAGCGGCGGCACGTTCAAGCCCGGTGATGGCACGCCGGGAAGCTCTACCATCGTCGAGGGCTCGCTCGCCTTCCAGTCCGGCGCCTTCTACAGTGTGACGATCGATCCATTGACGGCATCCTTTTCCAAGGTGGTCACCGGATTGAATTCGCCCGGCATGGTGACGATCGACAGCGGCGCGACGGTGAATGCCGTGTTCGCCAATGGCAGCTATATCAGCAAGACCTACACCATTCTGACCACGACAGACGGCCGGATCGGCACCTTCGACCCGACGGTGAAGACCACCAACCTGCCGACGAACTTCCATACCTCTCTCGGCTACGACGCCAACAACGTGTATCTCAACCTGGCGCTGAACTATACGCCGGAGCCGAAGCCGGAGCCGACAAATCCGACGGCTCCGGTCTTTACGCCGCTGAATCAGAACCAGCGCAATGTCGGCAACGCCGTGATCAATGCCTTCAACGCCGGCGGCGCAATCCCGATCGTGTTCGGCGCGCTGACGCCGGCCGGTCTTTCGCAGGCGTCAGGCGAGACCAGCGTCGGATCGCAGCAGACGACTTTCGATGCGATGAACCTGTTCATGGGCGCGATGATCGATCCGTTCGCGGCAGGCCGAAGCGAGAGCGTCTCGCCGTCGGCGCGCGTCTCATCCTATGTCGAAGAGCATTCGCCGCGCAGCGCCTACGCAATGTTCAGTAAGGCGATGCCGGTGAAAGCCGATCCGTTCGCGCAGCGCTGGAACGTGTGGGCGACCGGCTTCGGCGGTTCGCAGACCACCGATGGCAATACTGCGACGGGATCGAACACCTCCACCAGCCGCATCTATGGCGCGGCGGTCGGCGCTGATTATCGCATCTCACCGAACACGCTGGCGGGCTTCGCCATGTCTGGCGGCGGCACCACCTTCTCGGTCGCCAACAGCGGCAACGGCCGGTCGGATCTGTTCCAGGTCGGTGGCTTCGTGCGCCACACCATCGGGACCAGCTATCTGACCGCTGCGCTGAGCTATGCGTGGCAGGATGTGACGACGGACCGCAACGTCGCCGGCATCGACCAGTTGCAGGCGCGCTTCAACGTCAATGCCTATTCCGGACGGCTGGAGGCGGGTAACCGCTATGTCACGCCATGGATGGAGATCGGCGCGACGCCTTACGCCGCGGTGCAGGCCACCGCGTTCGACCTGCCGGGCTATCGCGAGCAGGTCTTGTCCGGTCCCGGCATCTTCGCGCTGAACTACGACGCGAAGGGTATCACTTCGACACGCAGCGAGCTTGGTGTCCGCACCGACAAGGCCTATGCGCTGACGGATTCCATCCTGACCCTGCGCGGTCGCTTCGCCTGGGCGCATGAGTTCAATCCCGACCGCAGCGTCGCCGCCACGTTCCAGTCCGTGCCCGGCGCGTCGTTCGTCGTCAACGGCGCACGGCAGGCCAGCGACGCCGCATTGACCACGGCCTCCGCCGAGGTGAAGTGGCGCAGCGGCTTCTCGCTCGCGGCGATCTTCGAAGGCGAGTTCTCCGACGTCACCCGCAGCTATGCGGGCAAGGGCGTCGCGCGCTATCAGTGGTAAATAACCAGCGCTACAACTGACTGCTCCAAGACGGACTGCTCCAAGACAAGCCGCTCCGGCCATTGCTGGGTCGGCTAGCAGTGGTGATATCTGGTGCTTTTATGCTGATGGCCGAGAATGGAGCCAGTGCGGCACTGCGCGAACGCACTTCAGCGCCCGAAGCGCTTCTTCGGTGCCGCGTGCAACATCGATCAGGGCGGAAAAGATTTGGGCTGCCCGTTCTCGAGAGAAATTGCGCCGAAGTTATCCAGTGAGGCTCCTGGATCATAGTATCGGGCAATCATACTCCCTCCTGGGGCCCGGGGTAATACGAGTCCCTCCGGCGCCCCGAACCTCCGACAAACGCACGCGACGGAAGAGGATTTTTTTCGCACCGGAGCCTTCGGTGATATCTAGAATTATATTGCAATTATGGCCGCGCGAATGACGCATCTCGTATGGCGGAATAGCTGGTCAACTTCCGCTTCAAACTCCCCGACAGTCCTCGTCCTCGCGCATGGCCCGCGATCCCAACGGGATGGTCGACAAACCGCTCGGCTAGTTGAAGAGAGATCTGGAAGGCTCTGAGGCTGTCCAAGAAGGATGAGCTGATGCCCAAACGGATCGTCAGAACCAAAAAGGTGGCCGGAACCGCGGGGGCTCAGAATCCAGAGCAGGATGACGATTCGAAGAGACGTCATCCTGCTCTAATCGTGACAAGGGAGATCGGCGGTTCGTCCAAGCTCTGCGACGGTTGTCGCGTGCAGGTCCAGCCAACTTTGTCCGATCAGCCATCCGCGATGGGTCAACTTTCCCCAGCGCCGGAGGACCTTGCGTCGCAGCCAACTCAATTTCGGTAGAGCCTCATATGTGCGGAACTGAGCTGCTGCCTGTTCGAAGGTAACCCAACGTCTTCGAGGCAATTCACGCCCAAAGGGACCGCTCATCTTGCCGTGGAACGTGATCGGAACATAACGCCCCTCTCGCGCCGGCTTGGGCGATCGGTAAAGCGAAAGGTGCGCCTGATTTACGATCTGAAATCGATCATACCCAGCGGCTCGAAGCTTTTCCGGAACTTCCAGACTGTCGATTTCCACTGAGACGAAGGGAGGGAGCCGTCCATCCCCGACCAGTTGGGAGGCGAAAATAGTATCCGCGCCCTCAATATCGCACTTGACGTAGTATGGCACCCCGTACGCTTCGAATAACTCCGAGAGGGTCGTCGTCTTCACGCGTACGGTAGTGCTCGACCGACCATCACGCTCGGCGACACCCTGGAACACGCTACTCCAGCCATCGGAGTCGTCACGAACATAAAAAGTGACTTCGCTATTTGCTTCGGAATACAAAGCTCGCTCAACGACAACGCAGTCCTTGTTCGCGAACGATGCCCGTCCCATTTCGCAGAAACGAGGGTTGGCATCCAGGGCGACAACCCGGAACCCCTTATCCAGATAGTACCGAGTGTCGTGTCCTTCGTGAAGCCCAAGGTCGTAGATCAGCCTCCGGTCGACAGATAACGCCATCTCTCATCCGCCCATACGTCCTTACGCCATGCGTGAATGCATACAAGGAACCTGGTCGCGCCTCAATTGCAATCCTTCTTTGAGTCATCATTCGGCTGTCGCAACGTTCCGAATGTCGGCCGAAGGGACGGTAGTCGCGCGTGATTTCGGGGACAATGTTGCTGGTATCAGCGCAATCCGGGACACTGAGAAACGCGCCGACGAGTGCCGCCGATCAGGTTTCGCTCGAAAACAGCCGCACCATCGCGTCTGTGATGGTGTGTTCATCGTAGGGCTTCGAGAAGAATCTGCTTCCGGTCGGCAGGCTGCTCTCCTCGAGGATGGCGTCGCCTGACGCCACGATCAGCTTAACCGGCGGCCACCCACCGATCGCGGATGTAGTGCGACAGCTTGATGCCGTTCATGGTGCCAGGCATCTGAACGTCGGTGAAAACCAGGTCGACGTCGTCGCGCGTTTCAAGCACGCGAATTGCCTCGTCCGCATTGCGCGCTTCCAGCGCTTCGTAGCCGGCAGCCAGCACCAGATCCAGGGCGCCCATTCAAATCATGGCGCCGTCTTCGACCACGAGGACAACTGCCTTGCCATTCTTCATAAGTCCCTCGGATATACGGGCGGCGCGTAGTCGGTGCAGCAGCCTGAAGGACGAACTCGTTACACGCGGCGTCTCGGCAAGGAACCGCCATGCATACGAAGCTGGTTCGCCGCGATCCACGGGAACGACGGGAAATGCGAGGACGTACATGTAGAGCGGTGCTGCTCCATCGGGCCCGGGTTGGACCCTAAGGACTTGGGCGATTTTAGCTTTCCGATACGCTTTACATCACCTGGCGTTTCCACTGCAGCCGGCGTCCAACGCCTCAGACTCCACCGGATTGCTCAGATCGCGCAACAGCACCCAATAGGATCGCGGGTCGGCCTTGACGGCGTAGCGGTCGACCTGGCCGCAGCGCACGCATTCGAAGGTGCGCAGTTCGTGAATGCTCTCGATTGGGGAAATCCGCGCCAGCGCAGTCCGCTCTCCGCATCCCGTGCACGCCGGCCGTCGTTGCTGGCCCATGAAGCCCTCGCCCACTTAAAAAGAAAGCGACCGGCGGCAAGCCGATCGTATGTCGCTCATCATGCCATCGATCGCATCGACGAAGGTTGACACAGAGCAAGCCATCCGCTGCCGAGCCGATCAATCGCGAGGCGTCCGACAGCAACGCGCCCAGCGGCGGCGCTGCGCGTCGTCCTGAACGCGTGGCTCACGCCGAAGCGTCTTCCGGCTTAGGCAAAAACGAACACCGTGATCGCAAAGCCGAGCGCGACCAGCTGCAACAAGGATGGGATCATCGCATCTGCTCCGGTCGGAGAAAAACCAACCTGTCCGCCAACAACTAACTGATTCCCGGGCGTCCATCGACGGGCAGCATGCCCGGTCGAATCACCAGGCCGCGCCAGATGCGCCCTGCCCGCATTGCGCCCCGAGGGTCCGTCAAGGCGTGTCTCGTTTACCCGACAATAACGACAGTGCCAGGTATGGCTGGCGCGGCCTTGGCGGCAGGGCCGACGGGGCAAAATACCGCCGAACATTTTGCGCCGCGATACGTTGCGCAGGGTATGGTTCCGCCGTGTTCACGGCACAGGAGATTCCCATGACGCTCTCAGACGACCCGAACCGGCTGCAGGCCACGGTCGACGCCACCATCCGCAAGCATTGGAAGGCCTATCTGATCGAAGGCATCCTGCTGTTGATCCTCGGATTTGCCGCGATCGTGCTGCCGCTGCTGGCGAGCCTCGCGATCGCCATCGTGCTCGGCTGGATGTTCCTGGTCAGCGGCGTGGCCGGCATCGTCCTCAGCTTCTGGGCGCGGCAGGCGCCGGGTTTCTGGTGGTCGCTGGCTTCCGCCATTCTTGCGGTGATCGCCGGCATCATTCTGATCGCGATGCCGGTGCAAGGCATCGTGACGCTGACCTTCGTCGTTGGGATCTACTTCCTCGCCGAAGGCGTCGCCACCATCATGTACGCGCTGCAGCATCGCGGACGATTGTCCGAGCGCTGGGGCTGGATGCTCGCCGCCGGCGTCATCGACATCCTTGTGGCGTTCATCATTATTTCCGGATGGCCCGGCACCGCAGCCTGGGTGATCGGCCTTCTGGTCGGCATCAATCTGGTGTTCGGCGGATCGTCGCTGATCGCGCTGGCACTCGCCGCCCGCAACAAGACCTGACGACCGAAGCGTCGAGAACGGCCGCGGCTCAGCAGCCGCGGCAGATGCTCTTGATCTTGCGGTCGAGCGCTGCGTCGGCCGGATCGACCTGGCCGATATCGCTGCCTGCGCTACCTGGATCGGAGCGGCGCGGCTGGCGATGACCGATCGGCGCCTGGCCGGTGACGCGCTGGTCGGGCGTCAACGCCGGCGGCACCGTGGGATTGGCTGGACCGCCGAGACCGCCGGCGCCGCCGCTCATCCCGCCCGAACCAGCACCGCCCGTGCCGCCGGACCCGGTCTGCGCAACCGCGAACACGCCGTTGGCCAAGGTGAAAATCGTGGTCGCGATGATGAGTCTTTTCATGGAACGCCTCCTTCAGAGAGAGGCGTCTATCGGCTGCGTTCCGGCAGCGCGATCGCCTCGAAGTTACGGCGGCCCTGCCCGGCACAGTCCTGCACCTTGCGCACCTCCGCCATCGTCGTCAGCAGCCAGGTTCCTGCCGCGACCAGCACGGCGGGAATCCCAGCTACAACGCGTTCTCGACGTTGCAGTTGCCGTCCTCCGCTTGCGGCTCTCGGTCGCTCAAGCCGGCTTGGGCGGATACAGATGGACGTCGCCGCAATAGTCGGAGACACGATAGCGCGAATCCGCTGCCGTTCCATCATCCGCGGCCAAATAGTTGGGGCCAACCGGTGCTTTGCCGTAGCCGCCCGGAATGTCGAGCACGTATTCGGGCTGGCACAGACCGGAGACGCGGCCGCGCAGCGCTCGCATCAGCGCCTGCCCTTCCGCGAGGCTGGTGCGCAGATGCGCGGTGCCCGGCGCGAGATCGCCATGATGCAGGTAATACGGCTTGATCCGGCATTCGACGAAGGTGCGCATCAGCGCTTCCAGCGTGGCTGCGTCGTCATTGACGCCGGCCAGCAACACCGATTGGCTGACCATCGGGATGCCGGCGTCGATGATGCGCGCGCACGCCGCCCGCGCAGCCGCGGTGAGCTCGCGCGGATGATTGGCATGGAGCGCCACCCACACCGTCTTGCCCTCGACCCGCAAGGCCCGCACCAGCTCCGCACTGATCCGCGCCGGCTCGGCCACAGGCAGCCGCGTATGGAAGCGGATGATCCTGACATGATCGATCGTCGCCAGCTCGGCCATGATGTCGGCGAGCCTGCGCGGCGACAGCATCAAGGGATCGCCGCCGGTCAGGATCACTTCCCAGATTTCCGGATGCGCGCGGATGTAGCCGAGCGCCGCTGCGGTCGCGTCGCCCGACAGCGAATTGTCCTTGCCCGGCCCGACCATCTCGCGGCGGAAACAGAACCGGCAATACACCGCGCAGACATGCACCAGCTTGAGCAGCACGCGGTCGCGATGGCGATGCACGATACCTTCAACCGGCGAATGGGCGCCATCGCCGATCGGATCGTCGCGCTCGATCGGAAGCGTCGCCAGCTCCTCGGCGCGCGGGATGTACTGCCGCGCGATCGGATCGTCCGGGTCGTCCGGATCGATCAGCGCTGCGATGTCGGGCGTCACCGCGATCGCGTAGCGCTGCGCGATCTGCTCGAGATCGTCCTGCGCGTCGGCCGGCACCAAGCCCTGCGCGATCAGTTCGGCGGGTTGGCGCAGCGTCGCCGCCGCAGGCGTTTGCAGTCGGGTGACCTTGCTCATGAAGCCTCGCCTGCCGGCGGCGTCCACACCACCTGATCGATACGCATCGCACCCGCGGCCAACATCACCAGCCGGTCGAAGCCGAGCGCGACGCCGCTCGCCTCGGGCATCCGATCGACCGCCGCGAGGAAATCCTCATCGAGCGGATAGCGCTCGCCGTAGCGGCGCTCCTTCTCGTCCATCGACGCCGTGAACCGCAGGCGCTGCTCGGCTGCGTCGGTCAGTTCGCCGAAGCCGTTGGCGAGTTCGACGCCGCAGGCATAGACCTCGAAGCGTTCGGCCACCCGCGGATCGTCCGCCTTGGTGCGCGCCAGCGCCGCCTCCGGCGCGGGATATTCGCATAGCACCGTCAGCCGCCCCTCGCCGAGCCGCGGCTCGATATGGTCGACCAGAACCTTGCTGAAGATGTCCGACCAGTTGTCGTCGTCCGCGACACGCACCTTCGCGGCGGCCGCGCACGCCAGGGCATCGCGATCGCCTTCCCCGCCGATGATGGTCGCCAGCAGATCGATCCCGGCGAAGCGCGCGAACGCGGCGGCGACCGTCAGCATCTCCGGCTCCGCCTGCGGGTCGGCGGTCCGGCCACGGAACGAGAACTGCCCGATGCCGGTGGTCCGCGCCGCCAGCGCGATCAACGCGACGCAATCGGCGATCACCGTCTGATAGCCCGCGCCGGCGCGGTACCATTCCAGCATGGTGAACTCCGGCAGATGCAGCCGGCCGCGCTCGCGGTCGCGAAACACCCGGGCGAACTCGAAGATCCGCTCCTCGCCGGCCGCGAGCAGTTTCTTGCAGGCGAATTCCGGCGAGGTTCGCAGGAAGCGCGTCCGGAGCTCGCCGTCGGGTCCTTTGATCTCGGTGCGGGGCGCGTGCAAATGTGTCTCGTTGCCCGGCGAAAGCTGCAGGATGGCGGTTTCGACCTCGGCAAACTCAGCGGCGGCGAACCAGTCGCGCGCGGCCCGGGTCACCGCGCTGCGCGCGCGCAGAAACGGCTTCCGGTCCAGATACCTGGCCGGGTCCCACCATGGCGACGCGAAAGTACCTCCCTGCATCTCAAGTAGCCCCCGCGTGGAAGCGCAAAACGCTGGCATAAGCGGGCCAAATGGGTATGTTGCGCCCCGAAACCGTTTCGCAGGCCTCGGGATGCCAACGCCCGGATCGGGCCCGGACCTGAACCACAGGAAATATTCCTTTGAGAGTCATCGCCAGTTCTATTCGCAAGGGCAACGTCCTCGAGCAAGATGGGAAGCTGTACGTCGTCCTGTCTGCCGAAAACATCCATCCCGGCAAGGGAACTCCGGTCAGCCAGATCGAAATGCGCCGAATCAGCGACGGCGTGAAGGTCTCGGAGCGCTACAAGACCACCGACCAGGTCGAGAAGGCGACGATCGAAGAACGCAACTACACCTTCCTGTACGAAGACGGCGAAGGTTTCCACTTCATGGAGCCGGAATCCTTCGACCAGGTCCAGGTAACGAAGGATGTGGTCGGCAACTCCGCGCCGTATCTGGCCGAGAACATGGTGGTGAAGCTGTCGATGCACGACACCACCGCGGTCGCGATCACGCTGCCGCAGCGCGCCACCCTCGAAGTGGTCGAGACCGAGCCGGTCACCAAGGGCCAGACCGCCTCCTCCTCCTACAAGCCGGCGATCCTGTCGAACGGCGTCCGCACCGCAGTGCCGCCCCATGTCGGCGTCGGCACCCGGGTCGTGGTGCTGACCGAGGACGGCTCCTACGTCGAGCGCGCCAAGGACTGAGACGCCCGACGATCATCTGAATTCGACAAAAGCCCGCCGCATCCCGGCGGGCTTTTTTCGTGGGTGGACCGCCAGCACAGCCCCCCGTAAGGCCCGGGCTTGGCCCCAAGGCTGAAACACCGATAGATTTGCCTTCGGATCGTGAGGAGGCGCGTCACGTTGAACCAGGGGTGGATCGGCCAGATCATTCTGCGGATGCTGCGCGGACTGCCACTGCTGTTGATGTTCGGATTCGCGGCCGCTGCCCTGCCTGCCGCGGTCGCCGATGAGTTCCGGACCCCGACCGTCACCACCTTGCGGGTCGACTGGCGCGCGGCGCTGAACCAGTTTCGCTCCGAATTGAACGCCTACCCGGTTGTCGCCGCCGAATTCAGCTTCAGCGGCCGCCGCGGATTGTCGCCCTCCGATCCGCGCCAGATCCCGGCGCTGATCCGGCTCAACGCCATCGCCGCCCGGTTCTTCCCCGGCATCGGCCAGAGCGCCGTGCCGGTGCTGCTGCCGTTCGACGCCGCGGCGCTGCTCGACGCCGACCCGAATGCCACGCCGGCGCGCGATCAGCTGGCGCGCGTGCAGTCCGGCTTCCGCCCGGTCGAGATGTTCGACGCCGGTCCCGCCGGCTACGACGCCTTGTTCGCGCTCGAGCCCGGCGCCGGCGACGACCTGCCGCCGCGCGTCTTCGCGAAGCCGGTCGAGGTGCAGATCACCGGCTCGAACCTGATCTACGACATCGCCGATCCGCTCGGCGGCAAAGGCGAACCGGTCAAGGCGCTGGCCGCGCAATATCCCGACCTGCGCCGCTTCATCCGCGAAGGCCATGTGCGCTACGCCTTCACCCGGTTCGGCGTGGCCTATGTGGTGTCGATCCAGTGCCTCGACTCGATAGCGAAGGCGCAGCGCCTCGCTTGCCGCGAAAGCTACCCGGTGGCCGAGCGCTTCCTGAAGGCGCTGCGCATCGCCGGCGGCCGGCCCTATCGCCCGCGCAGCGATATCGACGCGGCGGTGGCCGAACGGCCGAATGCGCTGGCGCCGGATTTCACCTATCGGCCGAGCGGCGACATCATCGCCAATTCGGGCTTCCGCAAGCAGCAGGGCCGGCCCGACCTCACGGTCTATGCGCAGATCAGGTTTCCGATCGAGAAGCAGCCGGCCTATGCGCGCTCGCAATCCTACGTGCCGCATCGCCCTGCTAACGGCGGCAGCGCCTTTGCCTATCCGTGGCGGGACAATTTCTGCGAAAGCCGCAGTTTCGGCGTCGGCCAGTGCGCCACCGGCCTCGGCCATCAGGGCCAGGACATCAGTCCCGGCGCCTGCCTGCCAGGACAATCCGATTGCGATGTGAGGCGGCAGAGCGTGGTCGCGGTGCGCGACGGCGTGCTGATCCGCTCGCCGAAACAGCAGGCGGTGACGCTGCAGGTCAACACCGGCCGCGAGCACATCCGCTTTCGCTACATGCACATGAATCCGTGGGAGCTCGATGCCGACGGCGTTCTCAGCGGCCGCCGTGTCGCCGAAGGCGAGCGCTTCGGCGTCGTCGGCAATTATCTCGACTTCCCGAACGGCACGACGCGGCATCTGCATTTCGACGTCCAGGTGTTCACGCCGGACGGCTGGCTCTGGGTCAATCCCTACACCACGCTGATCGCCGCCTATGAGCGGCTGCTCGGCGGTCGCGGGCGGGAGATCCTGCCGGACGGGCAGCCGGTCGCGATCGAGGTCCACGCCAATCCGGAGGGCGCGGCCCGCGCCGCCGAAGAGCGCGAGGGCGGCGAGCAGTTTGAAGCCCCCTGATCGGCCCGGCGGACCCGCTTCTGGAACTCCCCTCCGCTGGCGGCAATTTCACGGCGGCCTTTGCCCGCCGCCGGTCCCAGGCGCTACACTGCTCGCCATGACCCAGTTCGATTCCCGCTTCACGCCGACCCGCCGCCGCCTGCTGCAGACCGCGCTTGGCGCGGCCGTGATGCTACCTGCGGCGGCGCGCGCAGCCCCGGCCGGCTTCGACGACTGGCGCGACAAGTTCCGCAGCCGCGCCCTCGCCAAGGGCATCTCGCCGCAGACCTGGGATCGCGCGATGGCCCGGCTCGAGCCGGACATGAGCGTCTTCAAGAACTTCCAGAAGCAGCCGGAATTCAACGAGCAGCTCTGGCAATACATCAACCGCCGCGTCTCCGACTGGCGGATCACCAATGGCCGCGAGGCGCTCAAGAAGAACGAGCCGCTGTTCGCGCGGATCGAGCGCGACTTCGGCGTCGAGCGCGGCACGCTGCTGGCGCTGTGGGGCGTCGAGAGCGCCTATGGCGATCCGCTGGTGCAGCAGAACCACATGCGCCCGGTGTTTCCCTCGCTGGCCGCGCTGGCCTGGAACGAGCCGCGCCGCCGCGCCTATTGGGAAACCGAGCTGATCAACGCGCTGAAGATCGTCGACCGCGGCTGGTCGACGCCCGATGAGATGCGCGGCTCCTGGGCCGGCGCGATGGGGCATACCCAATGGATGCCGGAGGTCTGGCTCAATGTCGGGATCGACTACGACCGCGACGGCCGGGTCTCGCCGTTCGGCCGCCCCGACGACGCGCTCGGCTCCAGCGCGAAATTCCTGGTCAATCGCGGCAAGTATCACCGCGGCGAACATTGGGGCTACGAGGTGCGCGGCCCGGGCGGCGCGATCAGCGGCAGCCGCTCTTTTCTGGCCTGGTCGCGCTCCGGCGTCACCCGCGTCGACGGCGAACCGTTTCCCGATCCGCAGGCGAGCGCGCAGATGTGGGCGCCGGTCGAGGGCGGCCCGCAATTCCTGCTGGGACCGAATTTCTACGCGGTGAGAAGTTACAACCCGTCGATGAACTACGCTCTGGCGATCTGCCATCTCGGCGATCGCATTCTCGGCGGCGGCCCGTTCGCCCAGCCGTTCCCGGGCTCGGAGCGCACGATGACGCTGGCCGAGGTGCAGGAGATGCAGACCCGGCTGACCCGCGCCGGCTTCGACACCGGCGGCACCGACGGCCGCGTCGGCAACGATACGATGAAGGCGGTGCGCGACTATCAGACCCGCGCCGGGATGCAACCGGCCGACGGCTATGGCGGGCTCAAGCTGCTGGCGCGGCTGCGGCAGGGTCCGTAGGCCGCCTGCGATGCGGCATCACTGGACCTGGCACAGGGTGAAGGCGCTGGCGCGCGAAGAGTGGCGCGCGCTGGTCACCATCAATCCGAGCGACCGGCCTTGGCAGATGCCGGCCTCCGTCGCGCTGGCCGCGGGCGCGCCGATGCTGATCGGCGCCTATTTCGATCACCTCGACTACGGCCTGATCTCCTCGCTCGGCGGCATGGCGTTTCTGTATCTGCCGCGCACGCCGCTGCATCATCGCATGGTGTGGATGATGGCGGCGTCGTTCGGCTTCCTCGCCTGCTACACGGTCGGCCTGATCGTGCATCTGCTGCCGTGGCTGCTGGTGCCGGCGATCACCCTCACCGCGATCATGGTGACGATGGTGTGCCGGTTCTACCGTGTCGGTCCGCCCGGCAGCCTGTTCTTCGTGATGGCGGCCTCGATCGCCGCCTATACGCCGGGAAACCTGATGCAGGTGCCGCTGAAGGTCGGGCTATTCGGGATGGGCAGCCTGCTCGCGACGCTGATCGCCTTCGTCTACACTCTGTTCGTCTTGCGCATCCGCGAGCCGCTGCCGATCGAGCCGCTGGCGCCGGCGGATTTCGAGATCGTCGTGCTCGACTCGGTGCTGATCGGCTGTGCGGTCGGCGTCTCGCTGGCTCTGGCGCAGGCGCTGCAACTGGAACGCCCCTATTGGGTGCCGGTGAGCTGCCTCGCGGTGATCCAGGGCCTGTCGGTGCGTGCGATCTGGAACAGGCAGCTGCATCGTATCCTCGGCACCGTGCTCGGGCTGGTGCTCGCCGCGGCCTTGCTGGCGCTGCCGCTGGAGAAATGGAGCATCGCGCTGATGGTGCTCGGGCTCAGCTTCGTGATCGAAACCGCGGTGATCCGGCACTACGGCTTCGCGGTGATCTTCATCACGCCGCTGACGATCTTCCTCGCCGATGCCGCCACGCTTGGCCAGGAAGCCCCGAGCGCCATCATCGAGGCGCGGCTGATCGACACCCTGCTCGGCTGTCTGGTCGGCTTCATCGGCGGCATCCTGCTGCACAACGCCGCCTTCCGCCGGCTGGTGCGGCCGGCGATCCGCAAACTGACGCCGCTCCGGCTGGTGCCGGATCGCGCGCCGCGGCAGCCGTGAGCAAATCCACCGAAAGTCCGGGTGCGGATCGCCGCGCGGCGTGGGATAATACCCGCCATCGCCCCCACCTTCGGATGTGTTGCTGGATCGCGCCGTGACAGACGTTCCCCCGCAGGCCGAGACCTTCCAGGCTCCGCTCGATGAGATCGTCTGGAACAGCGCCTTCCGCCGCGGCTTCGCCGAGGCGCGCTCCGGACGGCTGCCGAAATTCGACGACGAAACGATGTTCCAGGACGGCCTCGCCTGGGTCTACGAATGGGGCCGCCAATTCGCCATCCTCGCCCCGCCCGATCTGCCGCTGGTGCTGCCCGACGAAGGCGCACTGAATCCCAAGGCCGTCGAGCTGTTCCGCGAGATGGTGATACAGGGCGAGATCTGTACGTAGCGGAGCAGTCATTCCGGGGCGTGAGCGAAGCTCACGAACCCGGAATCCGAAACGCATTCCACGTCCGCGAGATTCCGGGTCTGCGCGCAGAGCGCGCATCCCGGAATGACTCTGTCACCTGATCATCGTCACCTGATCATCGCAGGTCCGGGATCAGGCACCGCGACGTCGATCACGCGTAGCTGGACGCGCTCGGCGCCCTGCCAGCGGTCGATCGAAAGCGAGCCGGCGACGTGCAGCGACTGGCCGCGATTTTCCGTGAGCGCCTGCCCGAGCTTCTGGCCGACGCTGCGGAACGCGATGCCGTTGACGATGGCGCCGTCGCCGGATTTGAAGCGCAGCCGCAGATGCGCCTGCCCGACCTCGTCCGCATAGATCAGCTGATGCGCCGGGAGCGCGATCACCGGCTCCGGATTGCCGGCGCCGAACGGGCCGGCGCGATTGAGCGTCGCCGCGAACTCCGTCGTCACCCCGCGCGCCGACACCGCGCCGTCGATCAACAGCTCGTTGATATGGCGGGATTTCGCGACGTCGGCGGCGAGCGCGGTTTCGAGCCAGCCGCGGAATTCGGCGAGTCGCTCCTTGCGCAGCGTCACGCCCGCGGCCATCGCGTGGCCGCCGCCTTTCATCAGCAGGCCTTCGCTCACCGCGCGGCGCACCGCACGGCCGAGATCGACGCCACCGATCGATCGGCCCGAACCGGTGCCGATGCCGCCGGGCTCGAGCGCGATCGCGAAGGCCGGCCGGCCGAACTTCTCCTTCAGTCGCGACGCCACCAGCCCGACCACGCCGGGGTGCCAGCCCTCGGACGCGGTGACGATCACCGCGCCCTTGTCTTCCAGCCCGAGCGAGGCCATCGCCTCGGCTTCGGCCTGCGCTTCCGCCATCTGCTCGATCACGCGTCGCTCGGTATTGAGGCGATCGAGTTCGGCGGCGATCCGCGCCGCCTCCGAGACGTCGCCTTCGAGCAATAGCCGCACCCCGAGATCGGCGCGGCCGATCCGCCCGCCGGCATTGATCCGCGGCCCGAGCATGAAGCCGAGATGAAACACGTCCGGCGGCCCGTTGAGCCGCGCCACGTCCATCAGCGCGGTGTGGCCGACATGGTCGCGCCGGCGCAGCGCGATCAGACCCTTGGCGACGAAAGCGCGGTTGAGCCCGATCAGCGGCGCGACGTCGGCGACGGTGCCGAGCGCGACGTGATGCAGCATGTCGAGCAGATTGGGCTCCGGCCGCTCGACGGTCCAGAAGCCGCGATGGCGCAGCTCGCGATTGACCGCCACCAGCGTCATCATCACCAGCCCGACCGCGGCGAGATGGCCGAGGCCGGACAGATCGTCGGGCCGGTTTGGATTGATCAGCGCCTCGACCTCGGGCAGTTCGTCGCCGCATTGGTGATGATCGATCACCACCACCGACATGCCGAGCCTGCGCGCCTCGGCCAAGGGCTCGAGGCTGGTGGTGCCGCAATCGACCGTGATCAGCAGCGTCGCGCCCTTCTCCGAAAGCCCGCGGATGGCGTCGACATTGGGGCCGTAGCCTTCGAAGATGCGGTCGGGAATGTGGATCAGCGGATCGAGCCCGCAATGCCGCAGGTGCCAGGTGAGCAGCGCCGCCGAGGTCGCGCCGTCGACGTCGTAATCGCCGAAGATCGCCACCGTCTCGCGCTTCATCGCGGCGTCGGAGATGCGCTGCGCGCCCGCCTCCATCTGCGTCACCGACGACGGGTCGGGCATCAGCTTGCGAATGGTCGGATCGAGGAAATCCGGGACCGCGTCGATCTCGACGCCGCGGCCGGCGATCACCCGCGCCAGCATCTCCGGCAATTGATAGCGCTGCGCGATCGCCTGCGCCTTCGCCGTGCCGCGCGGATCGAGCCGATCGCGCCACAGCTTGCCGGTGGCGGAACGGGTCACGCCGAGAAACGCCGACACCGGTTCGGGCGGCAATGCGGATGCGGGCAACGTCATGGTCTGAGCAGATAAGCATGAAGTCGGCGCAGGGCAAACCGGCCGCGTCGATCCACACATGGACACATCACGAGCGCCGGCAACCTGCACCAAGTCGTCATCCTGAGGCGCTCGCCCGCAGGGCGAGCCTCGAAGGATGGGGCGACGCGCGCCGTGCCCGCGGTCCATCCTTCGAGGCGCGCAACGGCGCGCACCTTACGATGACGGGGTTCTTCGTGACGAATGAGGGATCAGCACCCCAACCGGTCGGCGATCCCGCCAAAATCCGCAGCGACGATGTCCCAGTCGCCGGTGGCCTCGAGGTCGTGTTTCTGCAGCGGCCCGTATTCGGCGACCCGCGGCACGAAGGCTGTTTTCAGGCCGAGCTTCTGCGCTGCGCCGAGGTCGTTATTGTGTGCGGCGACCATCATCACCTGCTCGGGCGGCAGATTCAGCAGACGCGCGGCGCCCAGATAGGTCTCGGGATCGGGCTTGTAGTGCCCGAACACATCGCCGCCCAGGATCAGATCCCATGGCAGACCGGCGTTCTTGGCCATCCGCGTGAGCAGTCCCACATTGCCGTTCGACAACGGGCTGATGATGTAGTTCGTCTTCAGCCGGGTCAGGCCCGCGACCACGTCCGGCCACGGCTTCAGCCGGTGCCACCCCTCCGTCATGTAGCGGAGATCGTCATCGGTGAGTCCCTCGATGCCGAACTCGGCCACCAGCTTTTCCACCGAGCGCCGGTGAAGATCATCGAGGATGATGAAGCCGCGCGCAGGATTTCGGCGGACCGCGTCCATTGACGGCACATAGGCCTGCCGCCACGCGTCCACCAGCCCGGCCCAGTCGCCTTCGACGCCGCGCGTCGCCGACCAGGTGGTGAAGTCTTCGATCAGGCTGGACCGCCAGTCGACCACGGTGCCGAAGATATCGAAGATCAGGGCTTTGACGGCTGTCGGTGCGGCGCTTTCGGCCATCGTTTTTCTCCCTTGTTGTTGTCGCGGTCGTTTCGGGGCGCGCGTGAAAAGCACGAGCCCGGACTCTCGCGTGCCGGTTTCAGATTCGGGCTCGCCCACAGCGTCGCTGCGCGCGCCCCGGATGACGAGCCTAAAACAGCTTCCGATACTGCATGAAGCCTGAATCGTCGGCGATGCGGTCGTACAGCAGTCGGGCGGTCGCGTTGCTCGTCTGCGTCAGCCAATGCACGCGGCTGCAGCCGTCGGCCTTGGCGCGATCGTATACCGCCTCGATCAACTTCCGCCCGAGCCCGAGCCCGCGCGCGCTGTCGGCGACGAACAGATCCTGCAGATAGCAGTAGTCGCCCGCCGTCCAGCACGATCGGTGATACAGGAACTGCACGATGCCGGTGAGTTTGCCGTCGACATAGCCGCCGAGCAGATACATCGGCTCGGCGGGATCGTGAAACCGTCCCCAGGTCACGTCGCTCGTGCCGGGGGTCAGGGTCGCCTGGTAGAAGTCGAGATAGCCGTTCCACAACGGCTCCCAGGCGTCGCGCTCGTCGGGGCCGACGGGACGGATCTCGACGGCCATCGGGCGTTCTCCTCACAATGCGTTTCGAGCGAAGTGGGCGCCGGTTCGCGTGACGAAACGCGTCAAACAGACAATCGAAAACTCGGGCTCCGATCAAGTCGGAGCCCGGGGTTTCAGTCGAGGTGGAACTTCTCGAACTGGCGATGATCGGCCTTGATGTAGCGGACAGTGCCGGTGACCGAGCGCATCACCACGGTCTCCGTCTGGATCACGTTCTTGCGGAACTTGACGCCGGACAGCAGCGAACCGTCGGTGACGCCGGTGGCGGCGAACAGGCAGTCGCCCTTCACCATGTCCTCGATCTGGTAGACGAAGTTCGGATCCTCGATCCCCATCGACTCGGCGCGATTACGCTTCGAATAGGTGTCGAGCAGCAGCCGGCACTGCATCTGGCCGCCGATGCAGCGCAGCGCCGCCGCGGCCAGCACGCCTTCCGGCGCGCCGCCGGTGCCGATGTAGATGTCGACGCCGGTGTTCTCCGGATCGGCGCAATGGATCACGCCCGCGACGTCGCCGTCGGTGATCAGCTGAACGCCGGCGCCGGTGGCGCGGATCTTGGAAATGAGTTCGGCATGGCGCGGACGGTCGAGCACCAGCGCGGTGATGCCGTGGATCGGCACGTCCTTGGCTTGCGCGAGACGTCGGATGTTCTCCTCCGGAGGCGCGTCGATGTCGATCACGCCCTTGTCGTAGCCCGGGCCGATCGCGATCTTCTGCATGTAGACGTCGGGCGCGTGCAGCAGCGTGCCGCCTTCGGCCATCGCCATGGTGGCGATCGAACCCGGCATGTTCTTGGCGCACAGCGTGGTGCCTTCGAGCGGATCGACCGCGATGTCGACCTTCGGCCCGGCGTCGATGCCGGCGCCGACCTTCTCGCCGATGAACAGCATCGGCGCCTCGTCGCGCTCGCCCTCGCCGATCACCACGGTGCCTTCGATCGGCATCTTGTTGAGCTCGCGCCGCATCGCGTCCACCGCGGCCTGGTCGGCGCCCTTTTCGTCGCCGTGGCCGCGCAGCCTCGCCGCCGACACCGCAGCACGCTCCGTCACGCGCACGATCTCGAGCGTCAGGATGCGCTCCAGCAACAATTGCGGCGGAACGGAAATGGTGGTCGACATCGGCCCTCTCCTCAAACACTCCGCCCGCACCCCATCGGCGCGCGCGCACTTTCGCTGACGCGTTCTAGTTCTTTTCGATCCGGATGACCTGCGGCCGGCCGCTGATCACCTTGTCGCGCTGCACCGCCTGCAGCGCGCGGCGCACCGCGTCCTCGCTGGTCGCATAGGTGATCAGGATCACCGGCACCGGCGCGGATTTGACCGGCTTGCCGTTGCCGTCGGCAGCGCGGTCGGGCTGGCGCTGCACGATCGATTCGATCGAGATGTCCTGCTCGGCGAGCCGCGTCGCGATGGTCGCCGCGGTTCCGGCGTGGTCGCGCGCCATCAGGCGCAGATAATAGCCGCCCTCGTGGCGCTGCATCGGCGCCTTGCTGATCGCGGCGAGCTTCGCCACCGGCCGGCCGAACGGCTCGGCGCGGATGCCGCGCGCGACGTCGGCGATGTCGGCGACCACGGCCGAGGCCGTCGCCGCGGCGCCGGCGCCGGCGCCGACCAGCGTGATCGGCGGAATGCCGTCGCCGTCGATGGTCACAGCATTGGTGACGCCCATCACCTGGGCGATCGACGAGGACCGCGGCACCATGGTCGGATGAACGCGCTGCTCGATGCCCTGGGGCGTGCGCACCGCGACGCCGAGCAACTTGAGGCGATAACCAAGATCGGCGGCGGCGCGCAGGTCCTCCGGCGTGATCGAGGTGATGCCTTCCACATAGACCGCGCTCTGCGCGACCTTGGTGCCGAAGGCGAGGCTGGCGAGAATCGACAATTTTTGTGCGGTGTCGTGGCCATCGACGTCGAACGCCGGATTGGCCTCGGCATAGCCGAGCCGCTGCGCGTCCTTGAGACACTCGTCGAATGACAGCCCCTCCTGCTCCATCCGCGTCAGGATGTAATTGCAGGTGCCGTTGAGGATGCCGTAGATGCGGTCGATATCGGTGCCGGCGAGGCCTTCGCGCAGCGTCTTGATCACCGGGATCGCAGCGCCGACCGCGGCTTCATAATTCAAAGCGACGCCGTGCTTCTCCGCGAGCGCCGCGAGCTTGAGGCCGTGCTTGGCAATCAGCGCCTTGTTGGCGGTGACAACCGATTTGCCGGCGGCGAGCGCCGCCTCGATCGCCGGCCCCGCCGGTTCGTCGACGCCGCCGATCAACTCGACGAAACAGTCGACCTCGGGATCGGTGGCGATCGCCAGCGGGTTCTTCGCCCATTTGATGCCGCGCAGGTCGAGGCCACGCTTCTTGGCCTTCGATCGCGCAGTGACGGCGACGACACGCACGGGCCGGCCGCAGCGCGCCGCCAGCGTCCGCTCCTGCCGTTCGATGACACGGACCACTTCGGCGCCGACGGTGCCGAGACCCGCAATACCCACTCTGAGCGCGTCCATCTGGCGCCGAACCTGCCGAGTCAAAAGCTGATGTGAGATCGGAGGCCGGCGAAAGCGGCCTCCGGGAACCTGGCCCTATCGCCGTGTGGCGAGAGGAACCACGTTGTGCAATGTTTCGACGCCGCTTTCAAGGAAGCGCCGCACGCCGCGCGCCGCCTGACGGATGCGCTGCTCGTTTTCCACCATTGCGATGCGGACATAGCCCTCGCCATGCTCGCCGAAGGCGACGCCGGGCGAGACCACCACGCCGGATTTCTCCACCATCAGGGTCGCGAACTGCATACTGCCGAGTTCGCGGAACGCCGGGGGCAGCGGCGCCCAGGCGAACATCGACGCCGACGGCGGCGGGATCTCCCAGCCGGCGCGGCCGAAACTCTCGACCAGCGCGTCGCGGCGCTTCTTGTAGGTTTCGCGCATCTCGCGGATGCAATCGTCGGGGCCGTTCAGCGCCGCAGTGGCGGCGACCTGCACCGGCGTGAAGGCGCCGTAGTCGAGATAGGATTTCACCCGGGCCAGCGCCGCGATGATCCGCTCATTGCCGACCGCAAAGCCCATCCGCCAGCCGGCCATCGAGAACGTCTTCGACATCGAGGTGAACTCGACGGTGACGTCCATCGCGCCCGGAACCTGCAGCACCGAGGGCGGCGGGTTGGCGTCGTCGAAATAGACTTCGGCGTAAGCGAGGTCGGACAGGATGTAGATCTCGTGCTTCTTCGCGAACGCGACCAGATCCTTGTAGAAATCAAGGCTCGCCACATAGGCGGTCGGATTTGAGGGATAGCAGGCGATCAGGGCGATCGGCTTCGGAATCGAATGGATGATCGCGCGCTCCGCGGCGGCGAAGAAATCCGGGGTCGGCTCGGACGGCACCGAGCGGATCACGCCGCCCGCCATCAGGAAGCCGAAAGCATGGATCGGATAACTCGGATTCGGACACAGCACGACGTCGCCCGGCGAGGTGATCGCCTGGGCCACGTTGGCGAAGCCTTCCTTGGAGCCGAGCGTGGCCACCACCTGGGTGTCGGGGTTCAGCTTGACCCCGAAGCGGCGGTCGTAATAGGCCGCCTGCGCCTTGCGCAGCCCGGTAATGCCGCGCGAGGCGGAATAGCGGTCGGTGCGCGGCTTGCCGAGCGTGTCCTTGAGCTTCTCGAGCACATGCGGCGGCGCCGGCAGGTCGGGATTGCCCATGCCCAGATCGATGATATCGGCGCCGGCGTTCCGCGCGGCCGCCTTGGCCCGGTTGACCTGCTCGAACACGTAAGGCGGCAAACGGCGGATGCGGTAAAATTCTTCCATGGTCCTCGACTCCGGGTAACGACTGGATCGTTACCGCGTTCTTGATCGGAGGGGAATCCGATTCGCGTTTAGAAGCGCTTCCTATCGCACGAATTTACGGCGGATTTCGATAGAACGCGCATTCCGAAGGGCCGCAGCGGCGAGAGGTGGCCCGCCACCGGTTGCAGCGACGGCGAGCCGCGCGGCTATTTCGCGGCTGACGACGGGGTCGCGCCTGGCTTGGCCGCGGCGGAGCCATTGGCGTTCGCCTGACGTTCGCGGGCCGCGATCAATTCCTGCTCGATCTTGTTGCGCTCGGCGGGCGCCAGCACAGCCTCGCCGCGGTTGGCCGGCAGATCGTTGACCGCCGGAAAGGCCTCGGTCTCCTTCGGCTTCTCGACCTTTTCGCTGCTGCCCATCAGCGGCATGTCGGAGAGCGAGATCGAGCAGCCGCCGAGCCCCGGTCCGGCCACAAGCCCGGCGAGCAACGCGATCACGACCCCGCGCGGGCGTCGTCGATCTCGGCTGCTGTTCCGTCCGGGCATCCGCCCCGCCTTCCGCATCACCCGCAAACTGTCATCCTTCACTTGCGACCGCAGTCGCGACCGCATTTACAACCGCGGCCGGGCGCGCCGGCGCACCAAATCGTCGCACCCTCGAACCCGAACGACCGCAAAACCTTGCCTCTTTTGTTCGATCCGCACCGCCCACGGCGAGTCAGTGGGGTGGCAATGTGGCTAAATCAAGCGCGATCTATCGCAGTGCAGCACATCGAGTTCAGCGACATTTACCGAACTATGTCATCATCAGCCCGACAACGACAAAATCGTATAAGATATTCGAACAGGGTAAAACGTCCGCCGATGACCGACATGCTACCAGAAACAGCGTCTGCGAAAAAGTTCGATCCAGAGGCTTTCGCGCGTAATCTGGCGCAGGCGATGGAGGCCGGCGGCCAAGCGCTGGCGACCATGCTGAAGCCGCGCGAAACGATGGACGGCAACAATCAGCCGACCGAACTCACCGAAATCGTGAAGACGCTCACCAGCGTCGCCGACTATTGGATGTCGGATCAGGCCCGGGCCGCCGAGCTGCAAAACCGTCTCGGCAAGTCGTATCTCGACCTGTGGGGCAGCGCCTCGCGCCGACTGTCCGGCGACCAGGTCGAGCCGACGATCGAGCCGCCGCCACGGGACAAGCGCTTCGCCGATCCGGAATGGCGCTCCAACCAGTTCTATGACTTCGTCATGCAGGCCTATCTGCTGACGTCGCAATGGGCCAGCGAACTGGTCGAGAAGGCCGATGGCCTCGACCCGCACACCAAGAAGAAGGCGGCGTTCTACGTCCAGCAGATCACCAACGCGCTGGCGCCCTCCAACTTCGTACCGACCAGCCCGGAGCTGACGCGGAGCACGCTGGAGAGCAGCGGCGACAATCTGGTGCGCGGCATGAAGATGCTGGCCGAGGACATCCAGGCCGGCCGCGGCCATCTCAAGATCCGCCAGTCGGACCCGTCCAATCTCGAGGTCGGCGTCAACATGGCGACGACGCCCGGCAAGGTGATCTTCCAGAACGAGATCATGCAGCTGATCCAGTATCAGCCTGCGACCGAGACGGTGCTGCGCACGCCGCTGCTGATCGTTCCGCCGTGGATCAACAAGTTCTACATCCTCGATCTCAAGCCGGAAAAATCCTTCATCAAATACTGCGTCGACCAGGGCGTTTCGGTGTTCGTGATCTCCTGGGTCAATCCCGACCGCAGCCTCGCCGACAAGAGCTTCGCCGACTACATGAAGCTCGGGCCACTGACCGCGATGGACGTGATCGAGAAGATCACCGGCGAGATGAAGGTGCACACCATCGGCTATTGCGTCGGCGGCACCCTGCTCGCCTCGACGCTGGCGTGGCTGGCCGATCGCCGCCGCCAGCGCGTCACCTCGGCGACCTTCCTGACCACCCAGGTCGATTTCACCCATGCCGGCGACCTGATGGTGTTCGTCGACGAGGGCCAGATCTCGGCGCTGGAGCGCGACATGCGCGCCACCGGCGTGCTCGAAGGCGCGCGGATGGCGATGGCCTTCAACATGCTGCGGTCGAACGATCTGATCTGGTCCTACGTCGTCAGCAACTATCTCAAGGGCAAGCCGCCGTCGGCGTTCGACCTGCTGCACTGGAATTCCGACGCGACGCGGATGCCCGCGGCCAACCACTCTTACTATCTGCGCAACTGCTATCTCGACAACAAGCTGTCGGCGGGCACCATGGTGCTCGACGGAACCGCGCTCGATCTCGCCAAGGTGAAAGTGCCGATCTACAACCTCGCCACCCGCGAGGACCATATCGCACCGGCGGAATCCGTGCTGTACGGCTCGCAGTTCTTCGGTGGCCCGGTGAAATATGTGTTGTCAGGCTCCGGCCATATCGCCGGCGTGATCAATCCGCCGGCGGCGAACAAATATCAGTACTGGACCAACGACAACATCCAGGTCGGTTCGGTCGCCGAATGGCTGAAGGGCGCGCAGGAGCACAAGGGCTCGTGGTGGCCGGATTGGCGGCAATGGGTCGAGCAATTCGACCCCGAGCAGGTCCCTGCCCGCGCCATCGGCAACGACGCCTATCCGCCGATCGAGGACGCGCCTGGGAGCTACGTCCGGGTCCGCTCCTGAGCCGTCCGGCTCAGGTCCCGGAAATCCACGCCAGCACCAGCGCGAAGCCGGCGAGCCCGACGGTGACGTGGGTGCCGAGCAGGACGTTGGCGGCCACCGGCGATTTCCGCGCCAGCGCCGCGATGAAGCCGGAGAACGCCGACACGGCGAACAGACCGGCAGCGATCTTGCCGAACGAGATGTTTCCCGACGCCGCCGCGCCGTCCGGCGTGCCGTGCAGCAGCATCACCAGCGTCTCCAGCCCGCCGAAGCCGAGCAGCAGATGCAGCGCAACCAGCCCCTGTCTGCGCTCGCCGCGCAGATACAACAGACCGAGATACAGGCCGAGCGCCGTCGCGGCGCTCAGGATCACCAGCACAGGGGTCGCCGTCATTCCACCTCCGAACAAACATCTGCTTTCGGCGGCGATCTAAGCACGGCGCAGCGCAGGTGGTAAGAGCCACATGAGACGCAGTCGCGACGGCATCATGGTAGGGGATCACCTGCCCGCATCCGAGGAGCCGCGTATCGCGCACGCGGCAAGCATCTGCGGCTCGCGAGGCACGCCAGCCGACGGAGTTTCGGAAACATCATCGATGCCCAGCCCACCGCCATCGGCGGGCTACGCCACCGACTTCACCGTGGTGAGCTGCTTGATCTTGCGGATGTGTTCGACCGCGTCCTGCGCCGCCTGGCTGTGGGTGAACAGCTCCAGTTCTTCCACGTCATGGGCGTCGACCGGCGTGATCGCGGTGTCGGTGTAGCTCAACCGGTTCGGATCGTCGCGGACCTTTCGGCGTAGGCCGTCGATCCAGAACCAGTGCCGGACGTTCTGCGCCAGCTTGCGCGCGTTCTCGGCCACCAGCCGCGGATAGAACAGCAACGGCGATTCCAACTGCAGCGTCGGGCGGCGGTCGGCGCGATATTTCAGCCGGACGATGCCGCCCTGCAGCGGATGCACCTTCTCGATCTTCACCATCGAGGAGAACAGATAGATCATCGCCGCCAGCCGCGAGACGCCCGAATTGGTGGCGCCGGCGCGGCGGAGCAGCCGCTCGATGTGCTCGGCCGAGTAGTACAGGTCCCAGGCGTTGAAGTAAGCGTCCTGCCATTGCGCGCGGGTCATCTTCGGATGGGCGGTGACGGCGTGCTCGATGTCGAAGCGGTTGAGATCGGAATCCATCGCGACGCCCTCCCGGAACAGCCGCTGATGGTCTTCCGAGCCCGGCAGCGGCGTCAGGCAGAAGAACTCCAGAATGTCGAGCGGCAGCTCCTTCTGGATGATCGCGATGTCCTCGGCGATGCTCTCCGGCGTGTCGTGCGGGAAGCCGAGAATGTAGCCGGCGTAAGTAATCACCCCGGCCCGCTTCCAGGCCTGCAGCATCTGCCGATATTCGGTGATCTTGTTCTGCCGCTTGTTGGCGGCGGCGAGGTTCTGCGGGTTGATGCTTTCGAGTCCGAGGAAGGTGCGCACCACCCCGGCTGCCCGCGCCTTCTCGATGAAGCCGTCGATCTTGTGACACAGCGTGTCGACCTGGATCACCAGCTTGATGTCCTTCTGGCCGGCGGCGGCGAATTCGCGGCGCAGCGCGGCCAGGCGGTCGAGGATCACCTCCCAGTCCTTGTTGCGGGCGAAATTGTCGTCGGTCATGAAGAACCAGTTGACGCCCTGCGCCATGTTGGCGCGCACCAGCCGCTCGATGTCGTCGGCGCTGCGGCCGCGCGACTTGCGGCCCTGGACGTTGATGATGGTGCAGAACGAGCACTGATACGGACAGCCGCGGCCGGCGTCGAACGAGGTCTGCAGGCTGAAGGTGCCCTTCAGATAATGCCGCGGCAGGATCGGCGTCGGCGCGCCTTCGAGCGCCGGCAGTTCGTTCAGATAGTTGTACATCGGCTTCAGCGCGCCGCTGGCGGCGTCGCGCAGCAGGTCGTCGCAGCGACCTTCGAGTTCGCCGGCAAACAGCGTGACGCCGAGGTCGAGCGCCTGCTGCAGGTCCGGCTGGATGCCCGGCAGCATCGCGATGCAGCCCGAGACGTGGAAGCCACCGATCGCCACCGGCACGCCAGCGGCGCGCAGCGGCCGGGCGATGTCGAGCGCGCGCGGAAACTGGTTCGACTGCACGCCGACAATGAACACCAGCCCGAAGAAGTCGTGGGCGCGGAAGCGCTCGATGATCTTGGGAATGCGCGTTCGGGTGTTGATCTCGTCGGCCGCGGTGATGTCGATCTCGATCCCGTCGCCGAGCGCTTTGCGCTGACGGGAGTCTTCGACCAGGCTGTACACTACCGCCAGCGAATTCGACGGAATGAACGAGCGGAACCACTGGATGACGTAGCCGTCATCGTCGTAATGCGACGGCTTGATCAGCGCGATCTGGAAACGCTTTGCGGCACGCGGCTCGCTACGCGCCGGCGTCGCCTGCTGTGAACTGATCATGGCCTTGCCCTCGAACTGCGACGGATCGCGACACGAGGCTCCCCGGCCCCGCTCGCATCGGCGCAGCTTGGCTCAGGCGTCGGGCGAATTGCAAGCTGATCGCCCCCGAACTAAGTGGACGATCTCTGCAAACTAATCGCAGGCTGGCGGAATGCTACCTAAGAGTGCGCTATCTGGACGATCAGCAGACAATTGAGACAGGCTGACTGTCATATCACAGGACTATTTCCGTACCGCAGGGGCAAAATACCGGCGGCCCGTCACTCCGGCTTGCGCGCCGTGACGTGCAGGAAATGCGCCTGCTCCTGGTCGAAGCCCTTGCCCGAGGAGGTATCGACGGCGATCGACGCCCACGGACCGGCCTCGGCGTAGCATTGCCGCAGCCAGGGTTCCGACGGATAGTTGTAGTAGCGCGCCAGCCGGTCGCGGCCCTCGTCTTCGCCGGATTTGAAGCTCGCATAGAACAGCCCGCCCGGCTTCAGCGCGCGCCGGATCCGCGCCAGCACGCCGGCGAGTTCGTCACGCGGCACATGCAGCAAGCAGGCATAGGCCCACACCCCATCATAGGCTTCGACCGCGTCGAGCTGGTGGAACAGCAGGGTGGCGACCGGGCGGCCGAGCCTCCGCGAAGCGGTCGCCGCCATTTCCGCCGAACCGTCGGTCGGATGCACGTCGAAACCGGCGGCGAGCATCGCCTCGGCCTGATAGCCGGCGCCGCAGCCGAGTTCGAGAATCGCCGCGCCGCGCGGCAGCTCGGCGAGGAACCGGGTCAGCGGACCGTCGAGCGGCGGTTTGCGCTCGGCATAGGCGTCGGCATTGCCGCGGTAGAACCGCAGCGTCGCAGCGTCGAAGGCGTCGGTCATGGGGTCACAATCCAGATCGCGCGGGTCCCCGGTCGGCGGACCGGACAACCGCTTCAAGGGGGTTGGCTGCAGCAGTGCTCTGGCGCGAAGCGAGAACCGTCCGAACGCTCTATTCGAGGCCCGGCGCGTCCGGCAAGCCCAGCATCAGTCGCATGTTCTGCACCGCGGCGCCCGACGCGCCCTTGCCGAGATTGTCGAGCCGCGCCACCAGCACCGCCTGGCGATGCGCATCGCTGCCGAACACGCAGAGTTCGAGCTTGTTGGTCTCGTTCAACGCCTCCGGCTCGATCCGGCCGTCGGTGATCGGCGCGCTGCCCTGCGGCAGCACCGACACATAGGCGCTGCCGGCGTAGCGCTGCTCCAGCGCCGCCTGCAGATCGGCGACCGCCGGTCTGCCCGGCAGCGTGTCGAGATGTAGCGGCACCGACACCAGCATTCCCTGCCGGAAATTGCCGACCGAGGGCACGAAGATCGGCCGCCGCGTCAGCCGTGCGTAGAGCTGGGTCTCCGGCAGATGCTTGTGCGCAAAGCCGAGGCCGTAGAGTTCGAACGCAGGCGCGGTGCCGGCCTCATAGGCCGCGATCATCGCCTTGCCGCCGCCGGAATAGCCGCTGACGGCGTTGATCGTCACCGGATAGTCGGCCGGCAGCAGCGCCGCGTCGACCAGCGGCCGCAGCAGCGCGACTCCGCCGGTCGGATAGCAACCGGGATTGGAGACTTTTCGCGCGACGCTGATCTTGTCCGCCTGATCGGGCGCCAGCTCCGGAAAGCCGTAGGTCCAGTCGGGCGCCACCCGGAACGCGGTCGAGGCGTCGAGCACTTTGGGCGCATCGCCGCCCATGACGTCGATCAGCGCCACGGTTTCTTTCGCGGCGTCGTCCGGCAGGCACAGGATCACGAGATCGACCTCGGCCATCAGCGCGCGCTTGGCCGCCACGTCCTTGCGCTTGTCGTCGGCGATGTCCTTCACCACGACCTCGCCGTTGCGGCCGAGCCGCTCGCGAATGCCGAGGCCGGTGGTGCCGGCGGCGCCGTCGATGAACACGACCGGCTTGGCGCGTTGGCTCGCAGCCGCTTGGTTCGTCGTGGTGTCAGTCAGGGTCATCTCGGATTCCTTCACGATGCGGGCTCGAGGACGGCCGCGGCTTCTATGTAGTCCAACTGCGGCCGCAGCGCGATCATCTGCGCGGCGATCGCCTGCGCGGCCGGATCGGCCTGCCGCGCCAGCGCATTGGCCACCGCGACGTGATCGGCGTCGGATTTGTGCTGGTTCAGCTTGAAGCTGCCTTCGACCACGTCCACCCGCATCATCACGCCGACGATCGCCTTCTTCATCGCACTGCGCCGTCCGGCGGTCATCTTCGCCGGCGTCCATGGCAGCTCGCGCGCCAGCGAGCTTTCGAAGACTGCGCTGACCTCGTCAAGATGGCCGTCGAGTTCGCCCTCCGACATCACCGCCGCGGGCCCGGTCAGATGCACGCTCTGATACAGCCAGGTCGGCACCTGATCCGGCGACGCATACCAATCGGCGGAGACATAGGCGCCCGGACCGGTCACTGCCATCAGCCATGGCGTGCGGCTGTCGGCGAGCCCTGCCAGCGGATTGCCGCGCGCGACGTGGAACGACAGCAGCGGTGTGCCGTCGCTCGCGTAGTCGATCGAAAACGGCAGCGGCGACGCCGCCGGCTTGCGGCCGTCATGGGCGCAGACCAGGCCGAAACCGCGCGCCGCCGCGAAAGCGAGGCAGGTGGAGCGATCGGGCTTGAAAGGCGGCGGCACATACATCGGCTGACTCCTGGTTGAAGACGGAGCCGCCGGGATCAGTTCGCTTGGGTGGGGGATCATCAACCTGCCGCGGACCGAAACCGGCGGCAGGGGCAACGCTGTCAGACGCGAACAGCCGCTCCTACCGCGAAAATGCGGCGGCGGGCTTTGGCGTTGGCGGCGGCGTTGATCATGCGGGACTTGATAGTTGCAGAATGAGATACCGTCAAGACGTGATCGTGACGTGGAGCTTCGGTTCTGATTCAATCAGAACCGAAGCGCCAGGACTGCGCTCAGGCTCCAAGGCGGCGCTGCGCACGCCGCCCTGCTCGTTCGCTCGACCCGAGACGTCTCAGATCACCGGACTCCACGGCGCCGGCACCAGCCGATAGCCGTTGCCGTCCTTCTGCACATAGCCGTTGGCCGGGAACGGATAGTGGAAGCCCTGCACCCGCATCCTTTCGGCGACCAGCATGTCATAGACCTTGCGGCGGGTGGCTTCGGCCTGCGCCGGGTCCTGGTCGAACATCAGGTGCCAGCCGGGATTGGCGACGAACAGCGCCGGATGGTTGGTGATGTCGGACTGGATGAACACCTTGTCGGAGCCGGACGACAGCACGAACGAGGTGTGGCCCGGCGTGTGGCCGGCTGCCTCCACCGCCAGCAGGCCCGGCGCGACGTCCTTGCCCCACTCATAGGGCGTCACCTTCTTCTTCAGCCCGGCCTCGAACACCCGGCGGGCATTCTTGAACACGCTTTGCAGCCGCTCGCCGGACGCGCGGCTCATCTCGCCCTCGTCCATGAAGTATTTCCACTCCGCGGCCGGCACCAGCACCTCGGCATTCGGGAACATCGGCTGGTTGTCGGCGGTGAGCAGGCCGTTGATGTGGTCGCCGTGGAAGTGCGAGATCACCACGATGTCGACCGCCTTGGGGTCGAAGCCGGCCGCGGCCATGTTGGCGGCGAACTGACCGACATTGCCCTTGCTGGAGGCGAAGGCGGCCTCGCCGTTGCCGGTGTCGACCACCACCAGCCTGCCCCCGGTGTTGATCACCAGCGGGGTGAAGTTGATGGTCATCTTGTCCTTCGGCATGAAGGCCTGCTCGAGCGCGGCGTTGATCTCGTCCTTCTTGACGTTGACGACGAAGCCGTCGGTCAGCGGAAAGGTGTTGGCGCCGTCGGCGATCGCGTTCACCTGGGCGTCGCCGACCTTGTAGCGATAGAAGCTGGGAGCCTGCTTGTCGGCGACCGGCGCGGCAGCCTCCGCGGGGGCGCTTCGCAGCAGCGGTGCGGCGGCGAGCGCGCCAGCGGCAGCGGTCAGGGCGTGACGTCGGGTCAGGTCCATGGCGTATCCTCGATGGGTTGGTTTTTGAGGCGGGGGGCGAGTTCTAACAACGGTTTGATCGCGCGATCGGGCGCATCGCACGCCCAATTGACGCCAACACCGGGGGCCGCGCCATATTCCGCAGCCGCTGGTGTCAAATCGATCGGAGTATCCAGTTCGCCGCGATCGACAGCCCGTCGCCGAACAGCAGCAGCACCGCCGACCACACCAGCGCCGACAGCACATTGGCGATCTGGAAGCTCCAGAACGGCATCTCGAAAATGCCGGCGGCCAGCGGCACCGAGGCGCGCAGCGGCCCGAAGAAGCGGCCGATGAAGATGCTCGGCACGCCCCATTTCTGCACGAAGGCCTCGCCGCGCAGCAGCAGCCCGGGAAACTTCGACAGCGGCCAGATCTGGGCGACGTTGTCCTTGTAGCGATAGCCGAACCAGTACGACAGCCAGTCGCCCAGCGCCGCGCCGGCCGCACCGGCGAGCCACACCGGCCAGAAACTGATGCCGGAGACGCCAATCAGCGCGCCGATCGCGACCAGCGCGCCCCAGGCTGGAACCACCAGCGAAATGAAAGCGAGCGATTCCCCGAACGCCAGCGCCATCACCACCGGCGCGGCCCAGGCCTGGTGCTCGCGCACGAAATCGATAATGCCGCGAAAAGATTCTTCCATTGTCCCTTCAGACCTGCCGGCGCGCCCGCCGGCGGTTCACACCGCTGTCGCATAGCACGGCCCCCCGCCTGGTCGACAAGCGCTATGCACCGTGACGGATTGCCCGGGCCGGCCGGAAGAGCAGATCGAAATGGCCTGAATGCGGCGGCCTGCGTGAGAACCGGACGGATTCTGCGCCGCTCGCCGGCAAGTTGCACGTCACACAACCGCGACCGCGCGCCACGGCCCGATGTCGGACTGGCAGCTCGGCGTCGCCCTTTCCATCCCACCGGCTCCGCCTTATATGCCCGTTCCGGCGGTGACCTCGCGCAGCGCCCGGGGGGCGGCGCGCCGGGCCGCCGCCGCCAGGAGCCGCAGCCGGCGTCACATCCGCAGCCTTCCATGGCATAGTCAGGCACACCGATTCGCACAGCGCGCCACCCTGGCGCCACCCAGTTAGACCTCAGGACCTAATCCAGGACTCATGGCCAAGGCATTGAAGCCGAGCAGCAAATCGAAATCCGCGGGTGACCTGTTCGGGGCCGCGCCGAAATCCGCCGCGCCGCGCCCGGCCGCCAAGCCGACCGGCGGTGCCGAGGCCGGCTACACCGCCGCCGACATCGAGGTGCTGGAAGGGCTGGAGCCGGTTCGCCGCCGCCCCGGCATGTATATCGGCGGCACCGACGAAAAGGCGCTGCACCACCTGTTCGCCGAAGTGATCGACAACTCGATGGACGAGGCGCTGGCCGGCCACGCCACCTTCATCGAGGTCGAGCTGACAACCGACGGCTTCCTCACTGTCTCTGACAACGGCCGCGGCATTCCCGTTGATCCGCATCCGAAATTTCCGAAAAAATCCGCGCTCGAAGTGATCATGTGCACGCTGCATGCCGGCGGCAAATTCGACAGCAAGGTGTACGAGACCTCGGGCGGTCTGCACGGCGTCGGCGTCAGCGTCGTCAATGCGTTGTCGTCGCTGCTTGAAGTGGAGGTCGCGCGCGGCCAGCAGCTCTACCGCATGGTGTTCGCGCGCGGCATCCCGCAGGGCAAGCTCGAGAGCCTCGGCAAGATCAACAACCGCCGCGGTACCCGCGTCCGCTTCAAGCCCGACGCCGACATTTTCGGCGCCAAGGCGGCGTTCAAGCCGCAGCGTCTGTTCAAGATGGCGCGCTCGAAGGCCTATCTGTTCGGCGGCGTCGAGATCCGCTGGAAGTGCGATCCCGAATTGCTGAAGGGCCTCGAGGACGTCCCCGCCGAGGACACGTTCCACTTCCCCGGCGGCCTCAAGGACTATCTCGGCGCGGCGATCCACGCCGACACGCTGGTGCATCCCGACATCTTCTCCGGCAAGTCCGGCCGCAACGGCGCCCATGGCGCGTGCGAATGGGCCGTCGCCTGGACCGCGGACGCCGACGGCTTCCTGTCGTCCTATTGCAACACCGTGCCGACGCCCGATGGCGGCACCCACGAATCCGGGATGCGCAGCGCCCTGCTCCGCGGCCTGAAGGACCACGCCGAGCGTGTCGGCCAGGGCAAGCGCGCCTCGTCGATCACCTCCGAAGACGTCATGGTCGGCGCCGCGGTGATGCTCTCGGTGTTCGTGCGCGAGCCGGAATTCCAGGGCCAGACCAAGGACCGCCTCGCCACCGCCGAAGCCCAGCGCATCGTCGAACAGGCGATCAAGGACCCGTTCGACCATTGGCTGTCCGGCAATCCGGTGCAGGCCAACAAGCTGCTCGACTTCGTCGTCGAACGCGCCGAGGAGCGGCTGCGCCGCCGCCAGGAAAAGGAAATCTCGCGAAAGACCGCGGTCAAGAAGCTGCGTCTGCCGGGCAAGCTCGCCGACTGCACCAATACCGCCGCCGAAGGCTCCGAACTGTTCATCGTCGAGGGCGACTCGGCCGGCGGCAGCGCCAAGCAGGCGCGCGACCGCAAGACGCAAGCGGTGCTGCCCCTGCGCGGAAAAATCCTCAACGTCGCCTCGGCGACCAAGGACAAGGTGGTGGCGAACGCCCAGCTCTCCGACCTGATGCAGGCGATCGGCTGCGGCACCGGCGTGAACTACCGCGAGGAAGATTTGCGCTACGCGCGCATCATCATCATGACCGACGCCGACGTCGACGGCGCGCATATCGCCTCATTGCTGATCACGTTCTTCTACCGGCAGATGCCGAAGCTGATCGACGAGGGCCACCTCTATCTCGCGGTGCCGCCGCTGTATCGGCTGACCCACGGCGCCAAGACCGTCTACGCCCGCGACGACGCCCACAAGGCGGAGCTGCTGAAGAAGGAATTCAACGCCAACGCCAAGGTCGATGTCGGCCGCTTCAAGGGCCTCGGCGAAATGATGCCGGCGCAGCTCAAGGAAACCACCATGGACCCGGCGAAGCGCACGCTGCTCCGCGTGGTCCTGCTGCCCGACGACCGCGAAGGCACCGCGGATTCCGTCGAGCGCCTGATGGGCACCAAAGCCGAAGCAAGGTTCGCCTTCATCAGCGACAAGGCCGAGTTCGCGAGCGAGGATCTGCTGGACGTGTGAGGAAGCTGTTGAGCAGCCTGCGTTGCCCCCACACACACGAACAGCGGCATTTCGTCTGTCATTGCACCTGGCAGATTGGTCCCTTCAACCACTCGTTGGTGCAAGATCGGAATTCAGCGCGGATTTAGTGCAACCACGGTTGGCGACGCGGCGGCCGGCTGTGGTACGTCGCCATTGACGCGCCGCTTGAATACTTGGAGCAAGGGCGCGTCGAGAGCAGAACCGGCAAGTTTTTCCGTTGTGACCTCGCCGGGAATATCCGCGAAAACGAAGCGATACTTCGGACCACGGCCCCGCCCCTCGAAAAAGTCGAACAGCCGACCGCGGCGTTCCCGGCCAAAATAGACCACGAACTTCCCCTTATAGTTAAGGTCGAGATTTCCCACGCCAGACGACAGCCGCCACCGGGCGGCGGCGTGCAGCTGCCGTCGGTGAGGCCCCCGCCGCCAGCGGGGGCCCTTGGTTGATCGGCCGATCTCAGAATGTCGCCTTCATGGCCACGTAGTAGGTTCGCCCGGCTTCGGGATAGCCCCAGGCGAGCGAGTATTCCTGATCGAAGATGTTTCTCACCCCGCCGGACCAGGTGAGGTTCTCCCGCATCCGGTAATCCGCCGTGAAATTGGCCAGCATATAGGAGCCGGTCTTGACGTAGCTGGAAACCGATTTCTGGGCGATCACTTGGTTCTTCTGCGACCAGCGATCGTCGGCGAACAACAGGTTCGGCGTCAGGGTCACCGATTCGATCGGGCTGTAGCTCGCATAGAGCATTCCCTTGACGGTCGGAATCCCGGTCTGCTGGATCGTCGGATCGGTGGGGTGGGTCAGGACGTTGTGGATGTAGGAGGCGTTTCCGCCCAGAACGAGCGTGGCGCCGACCGCATAGTCGACCGCGAAATCGACGCCATAGCGATAGCCATTGCCGACATTCTGGTTCTGCGTGATCGTGGAAGCCCTCCCGGAAACCGGGTCGACGAAGGTGCGGCCGGTCGCGACCGACTGGATCATGTCCCTGACGTCGGCATAATAGACGAGCACCGACACCTGACTTTTCGGGGCAAAGGCATTGGTCCACCCAAGCTGATAGTTGACCGCGCGTTCGGGAAGCAATTGCGGGTTCGACGCGCCCGTTCCGAAGCGCGAGCTGTAGCGTTCGAACAATGTCGGAAACCGGGTGCGGTCCGAGATGTTCATGAACAGCTTCGCCGTGTCCGAGTAACGCCAGATCGCCGCCGACTGCCAGTTGAAGGCCGAATCGTCGAACAGCTTGTAGTTGATCCAGGACGGCTCGTAATAGGCGCCCTTGCTGTACTGTCCGAGCACGTAGTCGTTGGCCTTGCTGAGATGCCGCCAGTCATAGCTGGCGCCCTGCACCCAGTCGAAGCTCGGCGTAATGTGCACCGTATTTTCCGTCGCCACCGAATAGGTGTCTTCGACGGAGGTCTGGGTCGGCTCGTTGAAGCAGACCCCGCTCGAGGTGACGCTGGTGTTGCAGGAGGAGCTTTTCGGCGTCGTGGTCGCATTCAGGCCGAAGCGGTCGGTGAACAGCTCGTTCCATTCGGAATGGCTGTCACGCCGCACATGCGTGGCCACCTTGAGGGTGTCGAAGCTGCCGAATTCCTTGCCGACCTCGACCGTATTGCCGACCGCCCAATCCTGATAGATCGACCGCGCCGCGCTGGTGGAGTATCGCTGCGTCTGCGCCGCGTTGTCCCACATGTCGATCGCGTTGTCGAAGGTCTCCCAGAACGTCCGCGTCTTGACGTAGGCGTCGTCGCCGATCTCGGTCTTGGTCGCCGCCGACAAGATCTGCACATTCCAAGACGGCCACGACCAGTATCTTGGCGACGCCGTCGGTTCGACATTGTACGGCGCGTTCTTCTTGCCGTTCTGCTTGATAAAATTGATCGAGTACTCATCGGTCGGATTGGGCGTCCAGCCGGCCTTCAGATTGACGCTCCAATCGTTGGAGTCCGAAAAGTTGCGCCGACCGCCGTCCTCGACCGCGGTCGGCGTGAAGCTCGACGGCAGCTCCCAACCCTCGACCTTGCGCCACGTGCCGCTGGCCTGGAAGTAGTATTGGTCCTGCTTGCTGCCGACGCGGCCGTAATTCTTGAATCCGTCGAACACGCCGGTGTTGCCGAATTCGGCCTGGCTGCGCCATTCGCCCTCCAGCGCCTTGACCGGCTTCTTGGAGACCAGATTGATCGCCCCGCCCAGAGCGCCCGGCCCGTCGAGCACGGATGCGTAGCCCTTGGCGATCTGGATCTGCGCGATGTCGTCGGTCAGAAAGCGCGAGAAGTCGAGGCGATTATCGGCCGGAAGGTAGATGCGCACGCCGTCGATCGACAGCGGCACCTGCAGACGGTCGAAGCCGTGGACGTAGATGTTGGTTTCGTTGCGCTGGCTGCCGGTATTGCCGGCATTGACGCCGGGCACGAGGTCGATCGCCTTGTCGAGCGTCGGCTTGTTGTAGGTCTCGGTCTGCGTGTTGGAGATCGTGCTGCCGCCGTAGTCGCCGAACTCGGAACCTTCATCCACCGGCGCAGTCACTTGGATCATTCCGAGCTCATAGGCCCCCTTGCCTTCGTTGCCGGCGTACCCCGCACCGGACGTGACCGTCGCAGCGCTCGCCAGCAGAATGGTAACACCCTTCATCCGTTTCATTTTGCCCCCAGTCCAGGATTGCGCGCGTCGAAAGAAAGCACCGCAGCTCGCGCCGTCGACTGTCAGTGCGAAATCGGAAGGTGGTCAGCGATGTCGGCGCGATCCGCGGGATCCCGCGCGGCTGCGTCCCTCGGACTGCGCCGCGCGATCGGCCGGCCGCCGACATGAAGATGGCCCGACTGGGCCGACGAACCCGGAAAACGAGAGGACGCGCCTCATCACAATTTAGGTAACCGAAATACATATAATGATCTTTGGGGATTGGGGACGACTTGCCAACCGTCCAACAGCGATCAATCCCTCAAAATACACTTTAAACGTGTATTTACGGTGTTTGGATGCGATTTCGCCCCGATTTACCGCTTGAACGAGCCAGTTTTCGGCCAAAATGCGACCAAAAAGACACATAATCGACTCATTCCCGCGATCGGGCAGCGCCCGGCATTCCATTGACCGGGAGTTCCGTTAATGTAGAAAATGTACATATATTGTTTCATGCCGGTCCGGCTGAACGCCCAATGCTCTCGAGCTTGGCTGTGGCCGGCGCCGCGAACGGATTGGACGACGACATGAAAGCGGACAACGAAATCAGAATGGGAGAAGTGGCGACGGACTGGCGGGGCGGCACAGACGCCAGCCTGGTGTTCATCGGCCGAATCCACACGCCCTGGACGGACCTCGGCGCCTGCCCGCGCCGTGGCCGACCGGACGGACCGCTCTGCCGGATCGAACTGTTCGAGACCTGGGTGCCGGCGCTGGCCGGCATCAGCGACGACGCACTGATCGAAGTGTTCTACTGGCTGCATCGCTCGCGGCGCGATCTGCTGCTGCAGTGCCCCCGAGATGACGGCGACGCACGCGGCACGTTTTCGCTCCGCTCACCTATTCGTCCAAACCCGATCGGAACGTCGGTCGTGCGCCTCGAAGGTCGCGACGGCGCCAATCTTCTCGTCCGTGGCCTCGATTGCCTGGACGGCACGCCCCTGGTGGATCTGAAGCCCGATCGATCGACCTTCATCCCACAGGCGCCGGAGAAGCCCGGCGATTTCCACGTGGGAGAGCAGTGACCATGATCGGCGTCGCATGGCGCAAGATCCTGCTGATCGTTCCGGTCCTGTCAGCCCTGAGCCTCGGCGCTGCATCTCACTCCGAAGCCCGCAGCATCGTCGACTCCGCCGGCCGCCGCGTCGAAGTCCCCGACACCATCACACGCGTCTTCGCGTCGGGGCCGCCGGCGGGCGTGCTGCTCTATGTCGTCGCGCCGGACAAGATGATCGGCTGGGGGCGCGCGCCCCGCGACATCGACAAGCCGTTCCTGTTGCCGGCCACGCATGAGCTCCCCGAACTCGGACGGCTCACCGGACGCGGCGACACCATCAGCACCGAGCGCCTGATGGCGAGCCGGCCCGACGTCATCATCGATTTCGGCGCGACAAATGAAACCTACCGATCGATCGCCGAGCGCATCCAGGCGCAGACCGGGATTCCCTATCTGCTGATCGACGGGCGCTTCGAGAACACGCCGGCGGCGCTGCGGCTGCTCGCCGACATTCTGGGCGTGAGCGAACGCGGCGAAGCCCTCGCCCGCGCCAGCGAAACGATCTTCGCCGAGGTCGACCGCGTCGTCGCGACCGTGCCGCCGGCGGCGCGGCCGCGCATCTATCTCGCCCGCGGCCTCGACGGATTCGAAACCGGATCACGTGGATCGATCAACACCGAGATCATCGAGCGGGTCGGCGCCGTCAATGTGGTCGACGGCGTCCGCGAGGCCGGCGGCCTTGCGCGCGTCTCGCCCGAGCAGGTCATCGCATGGGCTCCGGACACGATCGTGACCATCGATCCCGCCGTCCACCGCATGATCCTGGAACGCCCCGAATGGCAGGTCGTCCCGGCGGTGAAGATGAAGCGGGTGTTTCTGCTTCCGAACCAGCCGTTCGGCAGCATCGATCTGCCGCCCTCCGTCAATCGCCTGATCGGCTTGCCGCTCCTCCTCCACACGCTCTATCCCGACCGCACCAAGACGGCGCGGGAGGCCGAACTACGCAGCTTCTATCGGCTGTTCTATCAAGTCGACGTTTCGGATGCGGAGATTGAAAACCTTCTCAAAGGCTCTGGTCACTGACGTGGCAAGCCAGAGGATCACGCCGGTCGTGATCGGTCTCGCCGCTGTTCTGGCTTTCGTCGTGGTGATCGCCGCGGGAACCGGGCCTTACCCGATTGCACCGGGCGAGGTCATCGCCGCGATGCTGGATCGGCTCGCCGGCGGTCGCGACGATGGGCAGGCCGCGATCGTGCTGTTCCAGGTTCGTCTGCCGCGCATCGCCGCCGCGATCTGCGTCGGCGCTGCGCTGGCCGCGGCCGGCGCGGCGTATCAGTGTCTGTTCCGCAATCCGCTGGTGTCGCCCGACATTCTCGGCGTCTCGCACGGCGCCGGGTTCGGCGCGGTGATCGGCATCCTGTTCGGCTTTCCGATCGCGGTGATCGAACTGATGGGCTTCGTCACCGGTTCGTTGACCGTCGTCCTGGTCTCCGCCCTCGCCTGGTCGCTGCGCGAACGCGGCGACATTCTGATGCTGGTCCTCGCCGGCATCGTCGTCGGCGCCATCGCGGCGGCGGCGATCTCCCTGGTCAAGATCGTCGCCGACCCCTACTCGCAACTGCCGATGATCACCTATTGGTTGCTCGGCAGCCTCGCCAGCATCCGTCCCGAAGACCTTGCGGTGGTGATCCCGACCGTGGCGATCGGGCTGGTCCCGTTATTCCTGCTGCGCTGGCGGATCGCCGTGCTGTCGCTCGGCGATGACGACGCCCGCGCGCTCGGCGTCGACGCACGCCGCACCCGGCAGGTGGTGATCGCCGCCGCAACCCTGATCACCGCCAGCGTCGTCGCGGTGTCGGGCGTGATCGGCTGGGTCGGCCTGATGGTGCCGCATCTGGCGCGCCTGCTGGTCGGGCCGCGCTTCGACCGCCTGCTGCCGGTGTCGATCCTGCTCGGCGCGGCGTTCATGGTCGTGGTCGACACCCTGGCGCGAACCGTTGCGCGGATCGAAATTCCGATCGGCGTGTTGACGGCGCTGGTCGGCGGCGGCCTGTTCGTCTGGCTGATCACCCGACATGGTACGCGCGCGCTGTGGAGGCGCGAATGACGGCTTGCCTCTCCCTGCGGAACGTGGCGATCGGTTACGACGGCGTGACGCTGTTCGACGGCATCGACCTCGATCTGACAGGCGGCAGCACCACCTGTCTGATGGGACCCAACGGCGTCGGCAAGACGACGCTGTTCAAGACCATCCTCGGCCTGCTGCCGCCGCTGCGCGGCCAGATCCTGATCGGCGGCCGCGACATCACGACGATGCGCCGCGAGCAGATCGCCCGCCACATCGCGCTGGTGCCGCAGGCCTACCAGGGCGATCCGAGCCACACCGTGATCGACATCGTGGTGATGGGCCGCACCGCTCGGCTCGGCCTGTTCGAGACGCCGGGCCGCAACGATATGGCCGCCGCCCGACGCGCGCTGGACGCGCTCGGCATCGCCGGCCTCGCCGACCGGACCGCCGATCGGATTTCGGGCGGTCAGAGGCAGCTGATGTTGATCGCGCGCGCGCTCGCCCAGGACACCGACATCATCGTGATGGACGAGCCGACCGCCAGCCTTGATATCGGCAATCGCCTCGCTCTGCTCGATCAGGTCCGCGCGCTGGCGGCGCGGGGACTATCCTTGCTGGTGTCGACCCACGAGCCGGAGCAGGCCTTCGCGATCGCCGACCGCGTCGCCGTCCTCGGCCGGATGCAGCGCTTCGAAGTCGGCGCTGTCGACGACATCCTGACCGCCCCTCGTCTGCGCAGCCTCTATGGCGTCGAGCTTTGCCTCGAATCGACCCCCTCAGGGCGTCGTGTAGTGACGCGCTCACCCGCTCCCCCACAGGCCGTTTCCGAGGTGTAAGAGATGTCGTGCAACAAACCAGACCAAAGCCACGATCGCGCCGATGACGCTGACCGCGCCGCGACCAACGCCGACGCATCCGAACGACCCGGCGGGGTGTTTCCTCTCGCCGTCGTGGTCTATCGCGCCGGCGATCCCCTCGAAACAATGCTCGCCGCCGTCCGGGACCGCCTGCTCGCCCGGCCCGGCGCCCGGATCGCCGGCGTCGTCCCCCGCAATGGCGCGCCGCATTCAAACGGCCGCGCCTCGCTGTGGCTCGACGACGTCACGCGCGGCGATTCCATCGCTCTGTCGCAGGATCTCGGCCCGGGATCGACCTCGTGCATCCTCAGCGCCGATGGCCTCGCACAGGCGCGGGTGCGGCTCGCCGCGGCGATCGCCACGCAGCCCGACCTTGTTCTGTTCGGACGCTTCGCCAAGGAAGAACTCGCCGGACGCGGCATTCGCGAGGAAGTCGGTCTCGCCGTCGCCGACCAGACGCCCGCGCTCGTTGCAGTCGAGCAATCGATGCTGCCGGGCTGGATCGCATTCGCGGGCGCGGACTGGACGGAGTTGAGCTGCGATCAGGACGCCATCGTCGCCTGGTTCGACGCCCTCGCCGCGCAACGCCGGGCGAGCAACGGCTGAACCTGTCAGCGGACGGCCAAGTCAGACCGCGCCTCAGCCGATGCGGCATTGCGGAGCCTTCGCTGTTGCTGCATCTCGCTTCCCCCCCGCGCCGGGATCGCCTAGGGTTGCGGCCCTCCGGCATGATCCCGAAACTGCGACCGCTTCCTGCAAAGGATCATGCTCCATCAACAATCTGAATCACGCGACCCGACGCGATGGCGGAAGACAAGATCGACGCATATCTGGTGCTGCGGAGCGGCGGACGTGTTCTGGTCGGCCGTGATCGCATCCGCCTGCTGGAGGCGGTCGCCGAACACGGCAGCATCAGCAAGGCCGCGAAGGCGACGGGGATCAGCTACAAGACCGCGTGGGAGGCCGTCGACGCGATCAACAATCTGTTGCCGACGCCTGCATTCGTGACCCGGACCAGCGGCCGCGTCGGCGGCGCCGCCGAGATCACCGACGAAGGCCGGCGGCTGATTTCCGTGTTCCATCGCCTGGAAGATCAGCTCACGAAGATATCGTCGCTGATCGCCGAAGAAGGCCTCGAAGACATCGGCGACGCGCTGATGTGGGGCACCGGATTCAAAATATCGGCGCGAAACATCTTCCATGCCGAGGTGGTCAACATCCGGCGCTGGCCGGTCGACGTCGAAGTCATCCTCAAAGTCTCGGACGACCACGCGATTCACGCGATCATCACCAATGCCGCGACCGAGCAGCTCGGCCTCGTGCCCGGCCGCAAGGCGCTGGCGATTGTGAAAGCTCCCTTCGTGCGCCTGGTATCTCCGGACGACGCAGCGAAACTGCGGCGCAACCTGTTCCGCGGCTCGGTGATTCAGCGCATCGATGCGGAAGTTCACTCCGAGGTGCATCTCGACCTCGGCAACGGCAAGACGCTCGTCGCAGTGGTCCAGCGTCACCAGATCGAGGATCTCGGTATCGTCGAAGGCTCGGAAGCCGCGGCGACGTTCGATCCGGATCACGTCATCATCGCCGTCGACTGAATTTTGACGCCGCCCGCGCGCGGCGCGCTGATGCTGATCTTGATCTCGCGGAAGGCAAAAACAGCAGGTCGCCGCGAAGCTGCCGGGCGCGGCGCAAGCGCGCCGTCGCCACACCTTCCACTTTCGGCAATCACACAGTTACGCCATTGCGCTGGGCTGTGACGCTGTCGTCGCGGTTACTTCGCCTTGACCAGCGGACACTGGCTTTCGGACAGCGGCCGGAAGGATTCGTCTCCGGACATTTCGGCCAGCACCTTGTAGTAATCGCCGCGATACTTCGATTCGGCGGGCTTCTTGACCTCCATCAGAAAGGTCTTGTGCATGACCCGACCATCGACGCGGATTGCGACATCCTTGTTGTAGAAATCGTTCACCGGCATGTCCCGCATCTTGGCCGCGACCGCCGTGCCCTCGTCCGTCCCCGCAGCCTGCACCGCCTTGAGATAGTGCATCACCGAAGCGTAGGTGCCTGCGGTAATGAAATTGGGAATGAACCCGCCCGACCGCTCCATGTACCGCTTGGCCCATGACCGGGTCTCGTCGTTCATATCCCAATAGAACGAGGTGGTCAGCGTCAGGCCCTGCGCCGTTTTCAGCCCCAGTCCCTCGACATCGTTGATGTAGATCGCGAGGCCGGCGAGGCTCTGGCCGGACTGGACGATCCCGAATTCGCCCGCCTGCTTGATCGCCGAAATGAGGTCGGCGCCGGACATCGCCAGTCCGATCACCTTCGCCTTCGAGGCCTGACCTTGCAGCAGGAACGACGAGAAGTCCGACGACCCGAATGGAAAACGCACCGCGCCGACCACCTTGCCGCCATTCGCCTCGACGAAACGGCTGGCTTCATTCTGCAGCGAATGGCCGAATGCGTAGTCGCTGGTCAGAAAGAACCACGACGCTCCATTGCCCTGCTTGGTCACCTGGGCCGCCGTGCCCTTCGCCAGCGCGTAAGTATCATAGCTCCACTGCGTGGTCGTCGCCGAGCAGGCCTTGCCGGTCAGTTCGGTGGTCGCGGCGCCCGACACCAGGACGATCTTGTTGCGGGACCGGGCGATTTCCTGAGTGGCCAACGCCACTGCGGAGCCGGCCACGTCGGTGATGGCGTCGACGCCTTCCGTCTCGAACCATTTCCGGCTGAGCGCGGAGGCGATGTCCGCCTTGTTCTGATGATCCGCCGTGATCACCGAGATCGGTTTGCCGAGCACCGTGCCGCCGAAATCATCGACCGCCATCTGCGCGGCGTCCACCGAGCGCTTGCCCACGAGGTGGGCGAACCCGCCGGAGTGATCCGTCAGCACGCCGATCCTGACTGCATCATCAGAGACCTGAGCGCGCGCCGCCGTCGTTACAGACATCGTCATTGCAGCAGCGGCAAGCAGCGTTCTGGTCTTCACAATTTCTCTCCCTTTGATTGAATTGGTTCGGCCACAACGATCAGACCCCGATGGCGAGGCCGTCATGTCCCGGATCGGCGCCACCGTCCAGCCTGTCACCGTCGATACGAATGCCATGCACGGCGGCGATGCCGAATGTGTAGGGGCTGCGAATGACCTCGTAGCCGTCGGCTTTGAGCTGACGCGCGACGCCGTGGGTGATCCGGTTCGTGACGTCGATGCTGTTGCTGGTCGCCGAGAAGCGCGGCGCACTCACGGCTTCCGTCATGGTCATGTCGAAATCGATCACGTTGAGGATCGCCTGCAGCACGCCCATCGCGATCTGTGTCGCGCCCGGCGCGCCGATCACCAGATAGGGCTTCGCATCGCGGAAGACGATCGACGGACAAACCGACGTGAACCGCGCCTTGCCGGGCGCGATGCTGCCGGCTCGTCCGGGCCTCGGATCGAACACGGCCATGCAGCCATTGTAGAAGAAGCCGAGCCCCTCGGTGATGACGCCCGACGGCATCCCGAGCGAATGCGTCATCGTCACACAGTTGCCGTCGCGATCGACCACCGACACGTGCGTGGTATCTTTCGACGGAAACCCCGAATTGAACCGGGGAACCTCGATCTTGCCGCCCGCCACGATGTTCCGGGCGACCTCCGCCGCATAGTCCTTCGAAGCCAGTTGCGCGACCGGAACGTCGACAAATGACGGATCGCCGATGGCGTTGTCCTTGTCGACCGTCGCGCGCTTCATCGCTTCGCAGACGATGCGAATGTACTCGGCGCTGTTGTGTCCGATGCCGGCGAGATCGAACTGCTCGAGGATGTTGAGCATCTCGATCAGCATCAGCCCGCCGCCGGGTGGATTGTTTGTGGTGACGTCGTGGCCGCGATAGCTGCCACGCAACGGATCGAACCATTTGGGTTCATACGCCGCAAGATCTTCGGCGGTGATGAGTCCGCCGTTCTGACGCATGTCGCTGACGATGCGACGGCCGAGCTCCCCCTTGTAGAAGACGTCCGAGCCGCCGTCGGCAATCATGCGCAGCGTATTGGCGTAGTCGGGATTGTGAACGAGATCGCCGACGCGCTTCGGCGTGCCGTCGTCGCGGCAGTACAGCCTGCGGCCAGAGGCCGAGAACGTCAGCCGGTCGACGACCGCGGCGCGTCCCATCGTGCCGGGATCGGACCAGAACAGTTCGACGTGTGGACGCACCATCCAGCCACGCTCGGCCCAGTCGATCGCGGGCGCCACGACGTCACGCCACGGCAGCGCGCCGAACCTGACATGCGCCGCGTGGAGCGCTTTCAGCGAGGCCGGGACGCAGACCGACTGATAGCCGATGTCGTTGACCTTGCCCTTGAGGATGAAGCCGTAACCGTCGCGCGCTTCGCCTTCGATCAGATGCTCCCACATCTCCGGGCGCGCGGCCGCGGGCGCAGGCGCATGGAAATCCAGGTATTTGTGAAATTGTTGTCCGGGAAGATAGAAGCTGGCGCTGCCGAAGCCGGCGATGCCGGCCATCAATGGATCGACGACGCCCTGGACCAGGGCGCAGGCGACTGCGGCGTCGACGGCGTTGCCGCCGGCCTGCAGGATCGAGGCCCCCGCTTCGGCGGCTTCCGCCTGCGCCGCGACAATCATCGCCGTTGGTTTTGCCATGCGTTCCTCGTGGTCTGATTGCGGCCGCCACGGCCGATATGCGAGCCGCGCCTCTCGGCGGGCGACCCTGCAGGCCCGCATTTGACAGGCCGCATTAATGTCCGTCCAATACCAATGAGACGCTCTTTGATACCCTATCGGCATCAATCTGACGGGCCTGCGATGATCCACCCCTCCGTTCAATCAAGAATCCCGTACTTCCTGGCGGTCGCCGAGACGCTCAGTTTTCGCAAGGCGGCGCAGGCGCTGCACATTGCGCAACCTGCCCTGAGCCGCAGCATTCGCCAGCTCGAGCAGCAGCTCGGCTTCCAGCTGTTTCAACGGTCGACCCGGCATGTGGCGCTGACCCCGGCCGGCGAGGTGCTTTATCGCGACGGCGCCGATGCGGTGCGGCGTCTGGCTCGGGCCTGCGCCCGCGCCGGCCAGGTGGCGCAGGGTCTCAGCGGGACCGTCGTGGTCGGCTATTCGACATTCGCCGCGATGAGTCCGATGTCGAACATCATCATCGATTTTCGCAGAAAATATCCGGACGCCACCGTCGCGCTCCGCCTTCTGGCATCCTCCGAGCAAGTCACCGGATTGGACCAGGGCGCGATCGACGTCGGCTTCATGATGTCGAACCTGGCGGCCGCGCCGCTGCGCAACGTGGCTGTTTCGAAGGAGCGTCTGATCGCGCTGGTGCCCAGCAATCACGCCTGGGCGGCAGATCATGCGATATCGCTGCAGCGGCTGACGACGGTTCCGATCGTGATCGGAACGGCCAATCGATGGCGCGGTTTCCGCAAGCTCGTCGACGACATGTTCGGGGCGCAAGGTCTGACGCCGAATGTGGTCGAGGAAGCCGACGACGTCCCGGTGCTGCTGCAGCTCGTCAGATCGGGCTTCGGCTGCACCATCCTCGATGCCTCGTTCATCCCGACGCTGCCGCCCGGAATCAGATCACTGGAAATCGAGGACGCCTCGGTGACGCTCGACATCGTGCTGGCGTGGCATGACGACAATCTGTCGCCGCTCGCTGCTCATTTCGTCGATGTCGCAACAGCGTCGATCGCAAGCCAGGAAACGCGGTCCCAACCCTCTCCGCGCGTGTCGAAGAGCCGCGTGGCGCATCAAGCAGCGTCAGCACGACCAAAGACGCGACGACGCTGACACTCGCGCAAGCACGCCCCCGCCTGCCCTGCGGACGAACGACCGATTGACTTCGCCACGCCGAGCGCCATGCTGAAATCCATCCGCGGACCGGAGACACGATCATGCGCACGCTGTTTCTCACCATCGGAATCATCGCCGTCTTGATGGGGCTGGTCTGGACCGGCCAGGGCCTCGGCTACATCAACTGGCCGGAGTCGAGCTTCATGTTGAAGCAGACGCAGTGGGCGTATTACGGCGCCACCACCGCGATCGGCGGGCTGGTGCTGATCTTGATCTCGCGGAAGGCGTGAACCGCCGATCGGGTGCAATGTTTCTCGATGCCGTCGGCCTGCGGGCTGACTGGGGCGTCACCTGGTCGTCTGCGCCGATCAAGGACGCGTCAGTCGGCGGTCGAGAAATTCGAACAGCCGCCGCTCGGAATCGTCGACCACAGTTTGCTGGTACGTGAAAGCGACCTCGTTGCCGCGGACATCGATCTTGCGGAAGCCGTCGAGGTGCTGGCAATCCCAGCAATGCGTCGCATACGGGTAGCTGTGCCACTCGACCGGCGCACCCGCCGCCTTGATCGGATCGAGATTCCTGACGCAGTCGGCGGCCGGTGTTTCGGTATCTGCCTCTCCCATCAACACCAGCAGCGGCTGGGCGATATCGGAATTCACCAATTCGAACGGTTGTCCGTTGGGCGGCGTGATTCGAAAACACCCTGGATAGAAGCTGACGACAGCTGCAAATCCGGGCCCGGATTCCAATGCGCCGACATAATGCCGGCTCGACGCCAGCAGTCCGATCATGCCGCCCCAGGAGAAGCCGACGAGGGCAACGCGCTCGCCATCCACGAATGACTGCTTCCGCAAGAACTGCGCCGCCTGCAGCACGTCCCTGGTGCCCCGGATCAGATTGACGCCGGCTTTCGGGCCATGACAGAGGCTCGTGACGCCGCGTGCGGTAAGGCTGTCGAGCAGCAGCACCGCGTAGTCCCGGCTGATCGCGCGCCGTACCCACGCCAACACCGCTGGGTTGAGCCCGCTACACTGATGGACCAGCACAATGGCGGGGAACGGTCCATCCCCGGCAGGCTTCAGCAACGCCATACGCGGCGGATCGACGTCGGCGGACGTTTCCGGATGATTGGGAAATGTCAGATCGGTCGCATAGGTTGCAGCCCGGCGGACGATCTCGGAGGGCAGTCTATCACGATGCACCGGCTGCTGCTCGGCATTCAGAGCGCCTGTCAGGCCGTACATCGTCAACGCCATCATGATTAGTCGCCATTTCATCACAGCTACCTCCCGGGCTCACTGATAGAATATGCGGGACGGAACCGAAAACGACACTCCAGCGGACATGGTGAGAGATAGCCGCTCCGCGAGAGCACCAGGCTAGAGCTTTTCCGGTTCTGATCGAATCAGAACCGGAGCTCTAGCTGTTTGTTCTGGCGCGTTTTCTCCACGCGAACCGGTACCCACTTCGCTCGAAAACGCTATAACAGGATGGCAGAGCGGACAGCGCTTGGCGCTATCAGGGACACGATATTGAGAGCGCTTGGCGGCCGTCATTGTCCGACGACGCCTTTCAATCCTGCATAGATCGATCCGACTGCCGTTGCGGCAACACCGGCCAGAGGCCCCGCCGTCTGCATCATGTTCTGGATCAGCCGCGCCCGCCGGCGGAGTTGATCCTCGCCGACATGCCGGCCGAGCAGAAGCGCAACCTTGAACGCGGCCGGGTTCGGTCGCCCGCCACCCGCCAGCGTACCCGGCAATATCTTGAAGATCAGTGCGCTCAGGATGTTGCCGGTGACGAACGCCAGACAAACGCTGGCGATGTATTCCGTGACCTCCCGCCACTCCCCGCGCGTCGTCGGGATGATCGGCACAGCATCGTTGACGCCGGTGATGACGAGCATCAGCGCGACCGCGATGGTCGCCGTCGAAAGCCCTATCGCGAAGGCGCCGCGCAAACCGAGCCGGCTGACCACGAAAGCGAGGAAGCCGAAGGGAAACGGAATCAGGACCGAAGCGATGCGCAGATAGAGCGGCGAGATATTGAATGCGATGGTGATCAGGACGTGCGCGATGACGAGCAGCACGACCGGGATCGCAACGTAGAGAACTGCGTAGGATAGAAAGGTGCGCCACGGATGCTTGAGGCGTTCAAGCCGCGCCCGCTCCCGGTCGAGCTCCTGCCTGACCTTGTCGAGTTCGAGCACTGTCTCCTGAATCTCGAGCAGCACCGGGCGAATGACCCGAAGGTCGCGCGAGCAATGCATGCAGGCGAGAGCCTCGTCCTTGATTGTTTCGACGCAGAACGGGCACTCCATCAGCCTTCGCCACCCTCGCCGCGCCGCGTCAGAGCTTTGATCTCTTCCTTTGTCCTCAACAGCTCTTCGCGCGCGCTGGCGAGTTTCCGCACGAGGTCATCGCGTTCCGCGATCACCGACGCCGGCGCGACGATATCACGCGAGCAGGCGCTGCAGACCAGCACCCCCGTTTCGGTTTCGAACGCGCAGAAATAACACTTCAAATTCTGAACCTCGATGCAGATCCGACCGAAATGTCAGGGAGCAACCTTGAGCTTGAAAACCTTGGTGACGGCCCTGCCGTCCGAATCCTTGATAAGGATCTGAATGAAATGCTCGCCGGGCGGCAATTGCGCATCGGGAATATCGATGCCTGTTTGCTGGGCGAACGGCTTCAGCCGCGTCGTCAGATCGACGGCCGGCTCCTTGATGTAAGTCGCCTGAAGGGCGCCGAGATCGATCGCTGAGCCGCCGTAGGTTTTGAATTTCAGCTTCAAATGCAGCGGCGCGCGCAGGACGACCTTGTCGTCGGCGTCGAGCTCGATCTTTGGACCGCGGGTAATACCGCGGTCGGAAGGCGCCGGCATTTCCCTCGGAGGCGGGAGTTTCCCCTCCTCCTCGGTGATAATGACGTTGGCGGCGAAGCCGGGGTCTACCGAACTAACGAGCAGGCAACCGGCAATCGAAGCGGCAAACAACAAGCGAAGCGTCCGACCGTGCATTCCCATGCCCTCATTTTAAATGTGGCAAGAATTGCTATTTATCACGCTGACCAAGGCGATGTCGCGGTATTGACAAACCTTAAAATCGGGCGATCATAGTTGAGATCTCTCGGCTCGCTGGTACATTTATAAAGTTACTTGGCAAGTTTATTTAATGGGAGATTTTATGTGGGCGCGCAGCAATTGCTATAGCAAAGTTCTTTCGCGTTCGATTTCAACTCTCGCAGCAATCGCCTCGGTCCTGCTGCTTGCCAATCCGGCCTTCTCGCAAGGCCAGGCGCTGGAACGCTGTCGCGAAACCGTAGGCAGGCCGATCGTCATGCCTTGCATGAAGGCAGGCGGAACGCTGGAGTCCTGCCGTGCGCTGGCAACGCCGAAGGTCAGGGCCTGCGTCCAGGCCGCCATGGGCGGTGGCCCCGGCGGCGCAGGCAGGCAGGGCCCCGGTGGCTTGAACCAGCCGCGTTCGGTCGCGGGGCCGGCGGTCGGCAAAGCGCGATCGCTGATCGAACAGGGCAAATATGCCGGAGCGATCGTCGAACTCGATCGGGCCGTGAAGCAGGATCCGAAATTTCCCTTTGCCTACGCTTGGCGCGGTGTCGCCAAAATGCGGATTGGAAAATTCGACGAAGCCATGTCTGACTTCAACGAGGCGTTGAAGCTGGATCCGCGCAATGCGTTCGCGCTGGGTCAACGCGGGAACGCGTTCTTTGCGTTGCGTGACAACGGCAAGGGATTGGCGGATGTCAATGCGGCCCTCGAGATCGACAATACCGCAGCCGCCCCCTACGCCTTCAGGGGAATGATCTATTCGGACATGGGCGACCAAGACAAGGCATTGGCCGACCTGACCCGAGCCGTAAAGCTGAATCCGAACCTGCCCCCCGCTCATGGAGGATTAGGATCAGTTTACAGCAAGCTGCAGGAGTTTGAAAAATCGCTGGCGGCTTACAACAGGGCGCTCGAGCTGGCGCCAAACACCGCTGCTTATCTCAGCGGCAGAGGCTATGTCCAGTTTAGTCTCGGCGAGTATGACCGCGCGATCACCGATATTTCGCAGGCCATCGCGATCAACTCCAGATTTGCCCGCCCCTACATCAACCGCGGCCGCGCCTATATCGCGACCAATAATCTGTCGGCGGCAATCAAGGATTTCGACGAGGCACTCAAGATCGAGCCGAAGAACATAACCGCTCTGCTCCAGCGCGCGCAGGCGTTCGAACGGTCGCGCGATTTCGCGAAGGCGCAAGCCGACCTTCAGGACGCGTTGAAACTGGTTCCTTCGCACCCCGTCGCAGCCGCGGGCATCGAGCGGATCGACGCCAAAATGGGCGCCACCCGTCCGGGCACGGAGCGAACCGGTGGGCGTATCGCTCTGGTGATCGGCAATTCGAAATATGAGGCATTCGACACGCTTGCAAATCCCAAACGGGATGCTGCTGCCATTGCCGACGCGCTCGGAAGATCCGGTTTCCAGAACGTCAAGCTGCTGACAGACGTGAACCGGGACTCGCTTTTGGCTGCACTTAAAACCTTCACCGACGAGAGTAAAAACGCCAACTGGTCGGTTGTTTATTTTGCCGGTCACGGCATTGAACTCGACGGCAGCAATTATCTCGTTCCGGTCGACGCGAAATTCGAGAACGATGCCAATATTCCGAACGAAGGCGTTGCCCTCGATCAGGTCCTCAACGCAGTCGGCGCCGCCGACAAGATGCGTCTCGTGATCCTGGACGCCTGCCGCGAGAATCCCTTCGCCGCAGAGAAGAAATCACTCTCGGTCGGCAGAGGCCTCGCGCGTATCGAACCCGAAAGCGGCACGCTGGTGGCGTTTGCCACCAAGCACGGCCACTACGCGACCGACGGCTCCGGCGACAACAGCCCGTTCGCGACGTCGCTGGTCCGGCTCATGGACGCGCCGGGTCTCGAGATCAACCAGCTATTCCGGATGGTGCATGACGACGTCTACGCCAGCACCGCGAAGAAGCAAGAGCCGTTCACCTACGGGCAGTTGTCGGCTCAGGGTTTCTATTTCAAGGCAAGATAGGGTTGAGGTGGTCCCGATCGAGGCGTGAACCGCGGATCGTCGCGCGGCAGGCCGGCTCGCGCGGCGCGCGCCAACCGCTGTGCCGAACTGGCGGCGTGACGATGGCGGGCGCGGCGCCACCGCGCCGTCGCCTCACCTTACGCATGTCACGCTTGCGCACTCACGCAGTGGCGCACGACGCCACCGCGCTCCGCGGTGGCGCCACTCCCGCGGTTACTTCGGCTTGACGCCTTCGACCACGCCGGTCGGCTGCGGGCTGAGGAAGCGATAGATCACGCCGCCGAGCACGCCGCCGATCAGCGGCGCAACCCAGAACAGCCAGAGCTGGCCGATCGCCCAGCCGCCGACGAACAGCGCCGGTCCGGTGCTGCGCGCCGGATTGACCGACGTGTTGGTGACCGGAATGCTGACCAGATGGATCATCACCAGCGCAAGTCCGATCGCCAGCGGCGCGAAGCCGGCCGGCGCCTTGCCATGGGTGGCGCCCATGATGACGATCAGAAACATCATGGTCATCACGACTTCCATCACGAAGCACGCGACGAGATTGTACTGGCCGGGCGAATGCGCGGCGTAGCCGTTGGAGGCGAAGCCCTTGGCGAGGTCGAAGCCGGGCGCGCCGCTGGCGATCAGGTAGAGCAAGGCCGAGGCGGCGATCGCGCCGAGCACCTGCGCGATGATGTAGGGCGCGATCTGCCCGAGCGGGAAACGTCCCCCGGCGGCGAGGCCCAGCGTCACCGCGGGGTTGAGGTGGCAACCCGAGATATGGCCGATCGCATAGGCCATCGTGACGACGCTGAGGCCGAACGCCAGCGACACGCCGACCAGGCCGATCCCGACCTCGGGAAATCCCGCGGCGATCACCGCGCTGCCACAACCGGCAAAGGTCAGCCAGAAGGTGCCGATCAACTCAGCGACGTACTTATTCAGACTCATCTCTATCTCCTCGATGGTCACGACCGAACTGCCGGCGTGAAAGTACGGTCCTGTGTGGACCTAAAGGTGGGGGTAGAAAGCGGCCGCGCGACGGCAGCCAACAGGGTGCGCGTCAACGCCGAAAACTCTTGATCTCCGACACCGAGCCGTCGCGATAGGTCAATTCCACCGACACCGATTTCACGTTCGGCGACAGCTTCAGATACGGCGTCGCCTCGTGCGGGATCGCGACGGGATCGCGTAGGTCGCAGGCCGGCATTTTCAGCACCTTGTCGGGAACCGCGCTGTCGATCCCGATCCGCGCCTCGCGGATCGCGCAACGATAAGACATCAGATGTGTGTAGTAGACCAATAGCCCATTGAACTCGCGGAACGACAGCCAGCTCGTCGCGGTCATGTCAAGTATCTTGCGCTGGTCGCGCAGCAGCGCGGCCTCCGGCTCGAAGCGGATCGGAAACGGCCCCTGCAGCTCGCCCTGCGCATCGACATAGCGCACCTCGAGGGTCGCGGCCGCCGCGTCTGTCGGCAACTGGATCGAAGGGTTCGGCATCCGCTTGCGGGTGCGCGGATCGAGCACGTCCATGAAACCCGTCTCGCGGAATTCTCCGCTGTCGCCGAGCCGCCAGGAGATCCCGAGAGTCGGATCGGCGATCGAGAACGACACCGTCCAGCCGCCATTGTGGCGCGAGAAGCTGGCGATCGGCGCGTTGAGGCTCTCCGAGGTCGGCGGCTTCAACGGCGCCACCGGCGGCAGCGCCGCGACCTTCTGCGGCGGCTCGGCCGGCGCGGCCGCGCCCGGCTTCGGCGCGCCGCTCAGAAACACGTCGTCGACCATCTGGTCGAAATACACCGGCACCTGCTTGTGACCGACAGTCTCGGCCATTTCGCTCACCGTGCGCCGCGTCCGCTGCGCCACCTGCACGAGATTGTCGCCGGGATCGAGCAACTGCTTGGCGAACACCCGCGTGAACACCGAGTTCGGATTGGCGTCGGTGTCCGACAGCCGATCCAATGCAGTCTGCCGCGGCCCCGCCGAGAAGATCGAGAACACGCCCTCGGGCAGCGTCGTCATCGGCGCGAGCCCACCGCGGCCGGCGAGCGCGCGGGTGCCGCGGCGCTCGAACGGGTTGTTGCGGCAGGCGTCGAGCACCAGGATCGCGGTGCGCGCGCCGCGGTTCTGCAGCCGCTCGACGATGCGGTCGGCGAGGATCGAGGCGTCGCGCAACAGTTCTTCCTGGCCTTCGGTCGCCGCCGGCACGTCGGTCGGCAGCAGGAAGTTCTGGCCGGAAATCTCGAAGCCATGCCCGGCATAGAAGAAGAACGCGGTGTCGCCGGGCTCGATCGCGTTGTCGAACGCCAGCAGGCTCTGGCTGAAGCCGATACGGCTCTGGTTCTCCGCGGCCATCACCTGGAAACCGAGCGTGCGGAGCGCGTCGCCCATGGTGCGGGCGTCGTTCACCGCCTTCTGCAGCTTCGGCACGTTGCGATAATCGTTGTTGCCGATCACCAGCGCGACGCGCTTGGCCGCCGCGGCGGGCGCCGCAAGCGCCAGCACAATGGCGCCGGCGCCGATCGCCGACAGCGCCCGGAGCCAGTTCGATCGCATCAATCAGTCCCTCGACACCCTGCGGCCGGATCCGACCGCCTGGGCGATAGTCGGCCAGAACCTGTGCATGGTTCAATCAAATATGCATCGAGGGGTCGGCGGCGATCCGGCCGGGGTGCTGACAACCCGGCGGGTCCGTGCACGGGGCGGGAGACGGTGATGCAGAGTCCGGCGTGAGACCGGACTCTGCTATCGCGGGGATTGCGCGTAGTCCGGGAGCACCGCTCGCGGAATACGCTTTGTCACGCTCTACGCGGCGCGGACGGTCTCGAGGAACTTGCCGACTTCGAGCTTGAGACGGTTGCTGTCATTGGCCAAAGACTGCGCCGCCGACAGCACCTGGCTCGACGCCGAGCCGGTCTCGCTGGCGCCGCGCTGAACGTCGATCACGCTGGACGACACCTGCTGCGTGCCCTGCGCAGCCTGCTGGACGTTACGCGAGATCTCCTGCGTGGCGGCGCCCTGCTCTTCCACCGCGGAGGCGATCGTCGAGGCGATTTCCGACATCTTCGAAATCGTCGCGCCGATCTCCCGGATCGCCGACACCGACTGATCGGTCGCGGCCTGGATGCCGCTGATCTGCTGGCTGATCTCGCCGGTGGCCTTGGCGGTCTGCTCGGCCAGCGCCTTCACTTCGCTGGCGACCACCGCGAATCCGCGTCCGGCATCGCCCGCGCGCGCCGCCTCGATGGTGGCGTTGAGCGCCAGCAGGTTGGTCTGGCCGGCGATGGTGTTGATCAGGTCGACCACATCGCCGATCCGCGCCGCCGCAGCCGACAATTCGCCGACTCGCTCGTTGGTCGTCTGCGCCTGCCCCACGGCTTCTTGGGCGATGCGCGCGGACTCCTGCACCTGCCGGCTGATCTCCGTGACCGAGGACGCCATTTCCTCAGTGGCCGACGCCACTGACTGCACGTTGGCCGATGCCTGCTCTGAGGCCGCGGCGACCGACGTCGTCACTTCCTGCGCGTGCTGTGCGTTCGAGGTCAGCGTCGTCGCCGACGCTTCGAGTTCGGTCGAGGCCGACGACACCGCCTGGATCACCTCGCCGACCGCGGCTTCGAAATCGTGCGCGAGCTTCGCCAAGTCCTGCTTGCGCTGCGCCGCGAGCCGGCGATCCTGCTCGGCCTTCTCCCCGGCTTCCAGTCTCGCCTTGTCGTCGAGCATCAGCTTGATTCCTTCGACCGCATTGGCGGTCTGTCCGATCTCGTCGCCGCGCTCGGTGCCGGACACCTCGACGCTCTCGCCGCGCGCCATCTTCTGCAGATCGCCGACCAATCGCCCGATCGGACGCGCAATGCCGAACTGCACGATCGCGAAGGCGATCGCCAGGACCGCCACGAAGGCGCCGCCGATCGTCAGCACAGTGAGGCGGACGGTGTTCGAGACGTCTGCGGAAATGGCTTCCCTGCGCTCGGCGAGGTCCTTGTCGACTCGGGTCGTGATCGCGCTCTGCGCCTCACGCAATGCCTGATTGTCTTCGCCCATGCTCTTCGCCAGTCGGACGGCCTCGTCCTTCTGGTTGGCAATCGCAGCCTTTTCGACGAGCGCGTATTTCCTCGTCACGACGTCCTCGAACTGTCGGACAATCCGGTCGAAATCATCTGCGTAGGCCGGAAGCCCCTTCTTGGCCTGCGCGATGTATTCAATGAATTCCTTGCGGTTCGCCGCTGCCTCTTGGCGGACGTTCTGAAACTCGGCCTGATCGGTCTCGGCGATGACACGCCATGACAGACGGCCTATATTGTAGAGGCGCGTATTGGCACGGATGTTAGCCTTCATGCCCTGCAAGTCGTTGTCGAGCATGTCGGAATACAGTCGGTCGATTTCGCTCATCTTCGCAGCGGCGTGCCAGATACCAACTCCGACCACGACGCTGAGCAGCAGGAAGCACGCGGCGATTTTGTAGATTATCTTCATGTTGGAGATATTCATTCCATTACCTCGATAGCCGTGCCTACATGTCGCACTCCGCAAGGCGCATGCTTGCGTGTATTGTTCGCACCGGAAAACCGTCCCGCAGCAGGACTCCGCGCGCGGCGAACGCCGCCTGTTCGGGGCGCCGAGCTCGGACCCGACGTCCCGAGCCGCAGTCATTTTGCAGATCAGCTCACCGCTACATGCACAACACGTCGTTATCTATCTTAAGACTGCTAAACGGCGGTAAGTACAAATTCAGTCATTCAGGACAGAACGAAAAAGAACCTGTCGCATTCGGTCCACGAGTAGGCATGCGCGCAGGTTCGGCGTAGTTGGTCACGCATGAACGTCGAGTTGTTGGATGACGAGCCGGAGCTGCTGCAGGATTTTTCAATTCTGCGAAGCCATGACCCAATCGAAGCGCGTGACGTGATGCGGCGTCACGGCGTCGAAGTGATCGCCGGCACCGGCGAAGGCTTCTTCATGCGGACAAATCTCGTCGAGCTCCCGCATGTGGGGCTGTATTTCACCGGCAACGCGGCACCTACTAAAGTCTTGATTCCCGAACGCGCGATCGCGCTGGTGCACGTCTGTCTGCACGGCCACGCGCGCCTGACCAGTGGTGCGCATCGCATCGAATTCACGAAAGGCACCGCCTTCGTGTGCCCGCCGCGTCGCCGCGTGCAACTCGATCTGGGACAGGACTTCCGACAGCTCGTTCTCCGGGTTCCCGAGCAGGTCCTCGAACGCACGTTGACGTCGCTGATCGGCTTTTCACCGCAGCAACAGATTGCCTTCGATCCCCCGATCGCGAACAACACTCCCCGCTATCTGGGCTTTCGGGATCTGCTGAGACTGCTCGCCAACCGGCTCGATCCTGCTTTTTCGGCTTGGCCCTCGAAAGTCCTGGTGCAGCTCGAGCAGGCCTGCATCACCTCGCTGCTGTGCTGCAGCCGACACAATCTCGGTCACTTGCTGGACGCCACCACTCGCCAGTCGGCGCCGTCCTATGTCCTGCAGGCAGAGCACTACGCCGAGTCCCGCTGCGAGGCCGACCTCACCGCCGAGAACCTCGCGCGCGCCGCGGGGGTCAGCGTCTCGACGTTGACGCGCGCCTTCATCAAACATCGTGGCTGCTCGCCGGCCGCGCTGATCAAGCGCGTGCGCCTGTCCCGCGCGAAGGATCTGCTGGAGAGCGGATCGGCCACCACGCTGGTCGGCGTCGCCCTGCGCTGCGGCTTTGCCAATCCGAGCCGCTTTGCCAAGGACTATCGCGAGGCGTTCGGCGAGCCGCCCACCGAGACGCTGCGGCGGCAGCGCCCGAAAGCCTGACGGCGAGTTTCAGGACCGCGGTCGCCCCGGTTTCGCCCAACCTCCCCGCGCGGCCAGGCCGGGTTGCCCAAAAAGCCGCCAAGACCGCTGATTCATTATGTTTTGAGCGGTTTCATGCGCTGCCGCATTGACTTTGGCCGATTCAGGCCTATGTTCCGCGCTTGAAGCGGCCCGGTATCGAAGCGCGATGCCCGTTGTGCCGTCTGTCTGCGATCAGACTTCCCCGTGCAACTATGCATGCCGCTCCGGGGTTGGGCGCGACAGCCTGTTTCCAGATTCCAGGCGGCGGTTTCGACCAATGGCGTGATCCCGAACTCCGATATTTCGATCCGGGTCAGGTTGCGCCCATAACAGAGGCTCAATGTCCTTTTCCAATCTCGGCCTTTCAGACAAGGTCCTCGCCGCTGTCGCGGCCAGCGGTTACACGACCCCCACCCCGATTCAGGAACAGGCGATCCCTCACGTGCTCGCCCGGCGAGACGTGCTCGGCATCGCCCAGACCGGCACCGGCAAGACGGCTGCGTTCGTGCTGCCGATGCTGACGATGCTGGAAAAGGGCCGCGCCCGGGCGCGGATGCCGCGAACCCTGATCCTGGAGCCGACGCGCGAGCTCGCCGCCCAGGTCAAGGAGCAGTTCGACAAATACGGCGCCGGCCAGAAGCTCACCGTGGCGCTGCTGATCGGCGGCGTCTCGTTCGGCGACCAGGACGTCAAGCTGACCCGCGGCGTCGATGTGCTGATCGCCACGCCGGGCCGTCTGCTCGACCACACCGAACGCGGCGGCCTGCTGCTCACCGGCGTCGAGCTGCTGGTGATCGACGAAGCCGACCGGATGCTCGACATGGGCTTCATCCCGGACATCGAGCGGGTCTGCAAGCTGGTGCCGTTCACCCGCCAGACGCTGTTCTTCACCGCGACGATGCCGCCGGAAATCCGCCGCATCACCGAGACCTTCCTGCACAATCCCGAAAAGATCGAAGTCTCCAAGCCGGCCTCCACCGCCGTCACCGTGACGCAATCGCAGGTGCCCTGCGGGCGCGAGCCGCACGAGAAGCGCGAGACGCTGCGCCGCCTGATCCGCGCCGCCACCGATCTCAAGAACGCGATCATCTTCTGCAACCGCAAGCGCGAAGTCGCGCTGCTGGCGAAGTCGCTGCAGAAGCACGGCTTCAGCGTCGGCGCGCTGCACGGCGACATGGACCAGTCGGCCCGCACCGCGGCGCTTGATCAATTCCGTAAAGGCGAGCTGCCGATCCTGGTCGCCTCCGACGTCGCGGCCCGCGGCCTCGACATTCCGGAAGTCAGCCACGTCTTCAATTTCGATGTCCCGCATCACCCCGATGACTACGTCCACCGCGTCGGCCGCACCGGCCGCGCCGGTCGTCTCGGAACCGCGATCTCGATCGTCGCCCCCTCCGACCAGAAGTCGATCGCTGCGATCGAGAAGCTGATCGGCAAGGAAATTCCTCACGCGGACGCCGGCCCGGCCGGCGACGCCGAGGAAGAGACCGAGCGGCCCGCACGTTCGTCGCGGCGCCCGTCCGAGTCGCGCAGTCGCGCGCCGCGGGGCGAAGATGGCCCGCGCGAAGCACGCGAACCGCGACGCCCGCGACGCGGCGAGCCGCGCAAAGCCCCCGAGCCGAGCGAAGCCCGCGAGACTGTCGAGGTCCAGGAGCCGCGGCGTGAACCGCGCGAGCCCCGCAAGCCGCGGCGCGAGCCGCGCCCGGCGTCGGTTCCCGCCCCGGCCGCCCACGCCTCGTTCGGATCGGCGCCGCCGTCGCGTGAACGCGAATCGGCCTCGGAGCCCGCAGATCACTCACATCTGCCCGCCTTCCTGCTGCGTCCGGTGCGTGCTCGCGGCTGACGCCAGGTTCCATTTCCCCTCGGCTATTTACCGGGGATTCACTGTCACCCCGTAGCCTTGCGACCTTCGATGGAGGGTTGGGGGCTGGTCCCCCGGGGGGACACGGTGGGTTCTATTCAAGAAGAACACGAGCGCACCATGGCGTTTGCCGAGGTTGCGCTGAACCAGATTCGTGCGTTGCGGCAAGGTGCGATGCCGCGCAATTACGAGATCTGGTACGTTTACGCCACCGGCTATAATGCCGACCTCAACAAGGCGATCAACCAGGCGCTGGCGCTCCACGGAACGCTGACGGACGCCGACCTCGAGCAGTTGCACGACTGCTATCTCTCCCACGGCCGCACTCACGAACGCATCGACCGGATCGGCGCGCGCGTCGTCAGCGAGATCGACGACATGATGTCGCTGCTCGCCGATGCGCTCGGGACCACCGCGAGCTTCGGCGACAATCTGAAGGGCGCCAGTCATAAGCTGTCGCTCACCACCGACCGCGAACAGATCACCGCGATCGTCGAGCGGCTGGTCGCATCGACCCGCGAGATGCAGGATGCCAACAACGCGCTCGAACAGCGGCTGTCGACCTCCAAGCAGGAAATCACCAATCTGCAGGCCAATCTCGAGGAGATCCGCGCCGAGAGCCTGACCGATCCGCTGACCGGTCTCGGCAACCGCAAGCATTTCGACCGCGTCGTCACCGAGGCGGTGCGCAGCGCCGCCGCGACCCGGCTGCCGCTGTCGCTGCTGATGATGGACATCGATCACTTCAAGTCGTTCAACGACAATTACGGCCACCTCACCGGCGATCAGGTGCTGCGGCTGGTCGGGATGACCCTGAAGCAGACCATCAAGAACAAGGACATTCCCTCGCGCTACGGCGGCGAGGAATTCGCCGTGGTGCTGCCGAACACCCCGCTGCGACAGGCGCTGGTGATCGCCGACGATATCCGCCGCACGGTGATGTCGAAGGAATTGAAGAAGAAGTCGACCGGCGAGATCCTCGGCCGGGTGACGCTGTCGGCCGGCGTGTCGACGCTGAAGCCCGACGACGACGCCGACGCGCTGATCGAACGCGCCGACGCCTGCCTGTATTCCGCAAAGCGCAATGGCCGCAACCGGGTGATCTGCGAAACCGACCCGGAATATCGCGGCGTGGAGCCAGCCAAGGTCGCGTAACGCCGTGCTACGCGCGGCGCGTCCGAAACGTCAGCCGTCGATCTTCGCCGGCACCAGTTCGACCGACTCGCCGCAGCCGCAGGCCGAGATCTGGTTCGGATTGTTGAACACGAACTGCGCCTGCATCTTCTCGGACTTGTAGTCCATTTCAGTTCCCAGCAGGAACATCACGGCCTTGGGGTCGATCAGGATCTTGACGCCCTTGTCCTCGATCGTCTCGTCGTTCGACTTGATGTCGTGGGCGTATTCCACCGTGTAGGACTGACCGGCGCAGCCGCCGTTCTTGATGCCGACGCGCAGGCCGACGATCTCGCTGTCGGCGCGCGACATCAGATCCTTGACGCGCGTCGCGGCGGCCTCGGTCAGCCGCATTACTTGCGGGCGCGGCCGGCGCGCGGGCTTGTCGGGCGTGGAAAGCGGTGTCGTCTCCGTCATCGGTTCACATCCTCGTGGCGGTTCAAGGCCGCCCGTTTGTGACTTATTCGTTCTACGCAGGCCCCGTCATTTCGTCACGCTGCTGCTCGCAATGACGGACTCACCACATATTCAGGACGAGGCGCGCCTCGTCGCTCATCCGCTCCGGCGTCCACGCCGGCTCCCAGACGATGCTGACATTGACCACGCCGACGCCGGGCACGGTGGCGACCGCATTCTCGACCATGGTCGGCAGTTCGCCCGCCGCCGGGCAGTTTGGCGTCGTCAGCGTCATCTCGACGTCGACGGTGCGATCGTCCTTGATCTCGACCTTGTAGATCAGGCCGAGCTCGTAGATGTCGGCCGGAATTTCCGGGTCGAACACCGTCTTCAGCGCCGAGACGATCTCGGTGCCGAGCCGCTCGGTCTCCTCGGGCGGCAGCGCCGAGACGGTCTGCATATTGGCCTTGGCTTCGATCGTGTCGGTCATGCGAACAGATCCCGCGCCTTGATCAGCGCCTGTGCGAGTAGGTCGACTTCCTCACGGGTATTATACATGCCGAACGAGGCGCGGCACGTCGCCGTGACCTGGAACCGCTCCAGCAACGGCATCACGCAATGGGTTCCGGCGCGCACCGCAATCCCCTGGCGGTCGATCACGGTGGCGATGTCGTGCGGGTGAGCGCCCTTCATTTCGAAGGAAATCACCGGTCCCTTGCCCTTGGCGGTGCCGATCAGCCGCAGCGAATTGATCTCGCGCAGCCGATCCTGGGCGTAGGTCAAAAGATCGTGTTCGTGCGCCGCGATCCGCTCCTTGCCGATCGAATTGACGTAGTCGATCGCAGCACCCAGCCCGACCGCCTCGACGATCGCCGGCGTGCCGGCCTCGAACCGGTGCGGCGGGTCGCCATAGGTCACCCAGTCCTGCGCGACTTCGCGGATCATCTCGCCGCCGCCGTTGAACGGCCGCATCTTGGCGAGGACATCGTACTTGCCGTACAGCACGCCGATTCCGGTCGGGCCGTACAGCTTGTGCCCGGTCATGATGTAGAAGTCGCAATCGATGTCCTGGACGTCGATCGTGAGATGCACCGCGCCCTGGCTGCCGTCGACCAGCACCGGAATGCCGCGGTCGTGCGCGAGCTTCACCACGTCCTTGACCGGCACGATGGTGCCGAGCGCATTCGACATCTGGGTGATCGCGACCAGCTTGGTCTTCGACGACAGCAGCTTCTCGAATTCGTCGATCAGGAAATTGCCGTCGTCGTCGATCGGCGCCCATTTGATCACCGCGCCCTGCCGCTCACGCAGGAAGTGCCATGGCACGATGTTGGAATGGTGCTCCATGATCGACAGCACGATCTCGTCGCCCTCGCCGATATTCGGCGCGCCGAACGACGACGCGACCAGATTGATCGCCTCGGTGGCGTTGCGGGTGAAGATGATCTCTTCCGGCCGCTTGGCGTTGAGAAACTTCTGCACCCGGTGGCGGCCGCCCTCATAGGCTTCGGTCGCGGCGTTGGCGAGATAATGCAGCCCGCGATGCACGTTGGCGTATTCGCTCTCATACGCCTTGGTCATCCGCTCCAGCACGGCGCGCGGCTTCTGCGCCGAGGCGGCGTTATCGAGATAGACCAGATCCTTGCCGTAGACCTTGAGCGCCAGCGCGGGGAAATCCTCGCGCACCCGCGCGACATCGTAGCTGCCGTTGCTGACCGCCGGGTGCGTCGTCATCGCCGCGCCTCCAGCCAGCGCGTCGCGGCGGCGATCGCCAGTTCACGCAGATTGTCGTCGGCGATCGCCTCGATCGCCTCGCCGACGAACGCCTGGATCAGCAGCGCCTCGGCTTCCTTCTCGGCCAGGCCGCGGGCGCGCAGATAGAACAGCAGCTGATCGTCGAGCGCGCCGATCGCGGCGCCGTGGCCGCAAGTGACGTCGTCCGCGAAGATCTCCAGCTCCGGCTTGTTGTCGGCCTCGGCCTCGTCGGACAGCAGCAGCGCCCGGGTCATCATCTTGGCGTCGGTCTGCTGCGCCGGCTGGCGCACATTGATGCGGCCCTGAAACACCGAATGGCCGCGATCGTCGACCACGGCGCGAAAGCCCTCGCGGCTGACGCAATGCGGCACGTCGTGATTCATCACCAGCGTGGTGTCGGCGTGCTGCTTGCCGTTGAGCAGATTGACGCCGTTGGTCTCGACCCGCGCATATTCGCCGGCGATGTTGACGACCAGCTGATAACGGCTGACCAATGCGCCGGTGGTGACGCCGGCGACGCTGTAATGCGCATGCGCGCCGACGCGCACCTCGGCCGAGGCGATGTTGAACGCGTCGCGCGAATCCTCGATCAGCCGGACGTGGTCGAGCCGCGCGCGGTCGCCGACCGTCATCACGGCCGTGTCGTGGACTTGATAGACGCCGGCGCCCTCGCCTGCGACGAAGCTCTCGACCACTGTCGCGGCCGACTCCTTGCCGAGGCTGACCAGCGAGCGGGTGAACATCGCCGATGGCGCGCCGCCGGAAGCGATGTGAACGATGTACAGCGGCTTCGCCAGTTTGGCGCCGTCCGCGACGTCGATCACCACGCCATCGGTCATCAGCGCGGTGTTCAGCGCCGTCATCGGATTGCCGGTGTCGAGCGACAACAGCCGGTCGTCGCCGGCGTCGAGCGCCTCGCGCAGGCTGCGGATCGACAGCCCGGCCTCCGGCGCCGACAGATCGGACAGCGCCACAGCCAGCGCGCCGTCGACCAGCACGAGCCGGCGGACGCCTTCGATCGCATGCAGTTTCAGCGCCGCCTCGGCGCGCGCCAGCGCCGCCGCGTCGGGCGTCGGCGCGACCGGCAGCACCTCGCGCATCAGCGCGCGCAGATCGGTGTACTTCCAATCCTCGATCCGACGATGCGGCAGACCGATGCGCTGAAATTCGTCGAACGCCTCACGGCGGGCGTCCGCAACCTTGCCCGCGCCCGGCTGGCGCGCGACGATGCTGGCGAAATTCGCGCCCGCCACGTCCGCCTTCTCTGTCTTCGCCACTGCGATACTCATCATGACCCGTCCGATCGGCTCTAAGCCGCCGCTTCCTGATATTGCGCGTAGCCGTTGGCCTCGAGCTCGAGCGCGAGCTCCTTGCCGCCGCTCTTCACCACCTTGCCCTTCGACATCACGTGGACGTGGTCGGGGACGATGTAGTCGAGCAGTCGCTGATAGTGGGTGATCACCACCATCGCCCGATCCGGCGTACGCAGCGCGTTGACGCCTTCGGACGCGACCCGCAGCGCGTCGATGTCGAGGCCGGAATCCATTTCGTCGAGGATGCACAGGCTCGGCTGGAACAGCGCCATCTGCAGCACTTCGTTGCGCTTCTTCTCGCCGCCCGAGAAGCCGACATTGACGCCGCGCTTCAGCATTTCCTGCGGAATGTTCAGCGAGGCCGCGACCTCGCGCACCCGCTTGAGGAAATCCGGAGTCGAGAATTCGGCTTCGCCGCGCGCCTTGCGCTGGGCGTTCAGCGCGGTGCGCAGGAAGGTCATGGTGGCGACGCCGGGAATTTCCACCGGATACTGGAACGCCAGAAACACGCCCTTGGCGGCGCGCACATCCGGCGCCATCTCCAGCAGGTCCTCGCCCTTGAACAGGATCTGCCCGCCGGTGACGTCATAACCCGGCTTGCCGGCGATGACGTGGCTGAGCGTCGACTTGCCGGAGCCGTTCGGCCCCATGATCGCGTGCACCTCGCCGGGATTCACGCTGAGCGTCAGCCCGTGAAGGATCTCACGATCGCCGACGCTGACTTGCAGATTCTTGACTTCGAGCAGTGCGGACATTGCCAGCCTTCCTGTGTCGTCGTCCTGAGGAAGCGCGCGTTGCGCGCGTCTCGAAGGACGAGCTGGTTCACTTTGTCATCTCCGTCCTCGAGACCGCGGTTTCGCGGCCTCCTCAGGACGAGGGCTTTGGTGTTAGCCGACCGAGCCTTCGAGCGAGATCGAGATCAGCTTCTGCGCTTCCACCGCGAATTCCATCGGCAGTTGCTGCAGCACGTCCTTGACGAAGCCGTTGACCACGAGGCCGACCGCCTCTTCCTGGCTGAGGCCTCGCTGGACGCAATAGAACAGCACGTCCTCGGAGATCTTCGACGTGGTGGCTTCGTGCTCGAACAGCGCCGACGTGTTCTTCGCCTCGATATAGGGCACGGTATGCGCGCCGCACTGGTCGCCGATCAGCAGCGAGTCGCAGGCGGTGAAGTTGCGCGCGCCCTTGGCCTTGCGGTGCGCGGTGACGAGACCGCGATAGGTGTTCTGCGATCGGCCGGCCGCGATGCCCTTGGAGATGATCCGGCTGGTGGTGTTGTTGCCGAGATGGATCATCTTGGTGCCGCTATCGACCTGCTGATAGCCGTTCGAGATCGCGATCGAGTAGAATTCTCCGCGGGAGTTATCGCCGCGCAAAATGCAGCTCGGATATTTCCAGGTGATCGCCGAACCGGTCTCGACCTGAGTCCAGGAAATCTTCGAGTTGGCGCCGCGGCAGTCGCCGCGCTTGGTGACGAAATTGTAGATGCCGCCCTTGCCCTCGGAGTTTCCGGGGTACCAGTTCTGCACCGTCGAATATTTGATTTCGGCGTCGTCATGCGTGACCAGCTCGACGACCGCGGCGTGAAGCTGATTCTCGTCGCGCTGCGGAGCGGTGCAGCCTTCGAGATAGCTGACGTAGGAGCCCTTGTCGGCGATGATCAGCGTGCGCTCGAACTGGCCGGTGTTGCGCTCGTTGATGCGGAAATAAGTCGACAGCTCCATCGGGCAGCGCACGCCCGGCGGCACATAGACGAACGAACCGTCGGAGAACACCGCGGAGTTCAGCGTCGCATAGTAATTGTCAGTCGTCGGCACCACGGTGCCGAGATATTTCTGCACCAGTTCGGGGTGCTGCTTGATCGCTTCCGAGATCGGCATGAAGATCACGCCGGCCTTCTTCAGCTCGGCCTGGAAGGTGGTGGCCACCGACACCGAGTCGAACACCGCATCGACCGCGATGCGCCGCTCGCCCTCGGGACGAACCACGCCTTCGAGCACCTCGACTTCACGCAGCGGAATGCCGAGCTTCTTGTAGGTCTCGAGAATCTCCGGATCGATCTCGTCCAGCGAACCGATGGTCTTCTTCGGCTTGGGGGCCGAATAATAATACAGGTCCTGGAAGTCGATCTTGGGGTAGTTGACCCGCGCCCAAGTGGGCTCCGTCATGGTCAGCCAGCGGCGATAGGCTTCAAGCCGCCACTGCAGCATCCAGTCCGGTTCGTTCTTTTTTGCGGAGATAAATCGGACGATGTCTTCCGACAGCCCCTTGGGAGCCTTGTCGGATTCGATCAGCGTCTCGAATCCATAGCGATATTGATCGACGTCGATCTGGCGAACCCGATCGACGGTTTCTTGTACGGCAGCCATTTAAACCTCCGCTCGCGGTTTCAAGGACCGCGGTGGATCTACTAAAACATGCTTACACGATCCGGCGCGGGATGAAACCCTCTTAGAACCGTTCAAGCTCTGTTTCATGATCCCTCTTAGTTAGGTTGCCCGCAAGCTTTCTCCAAGCCTGAAGGCAGCGATCAATGTCGGTTTCGCTACTCGACCAGCCGAGACTGATCCGTATCGCCGACTGTGCAAGTTCCGGACCGAACCCCATCGCCTCGAGCACATGCGACGACCGGACCTTGCCCGACGAGCAGGCCGACCCGGACGACACCGCGATTCCGGCGAGGTCGAATCCGATCACCGCGGTCTCGGCGCGCAATCCCGGCACCGCGAACAGCGTCGTGTTCGCCAGCCGCGGCGCGGATTCGGCGATCACAATTCCGCCTTCGCTGCCTTGGGTTTGCCTCAGGCCTGTTTCGAGCCGATTTCGCAGTTTTTCGATCCGGCTCATGTCCGCAGCCATGGCGGGAATCGCCGCCGCAACCGCCGCGCCAAAGCCAGCGATCCCGGCGACGTTCTCCGTCCCGGCCCGCCGGCCCAGCTCCTGACCGCCACCGCGCAGCAACGGCGCGAGGCCGGCCAGATTGGACCCGAGAACCAGCGCACCGACGCCCTTAGGACCACCGATCTTGTGCGCAGAAAGCGATACAAGATCGGCGCCCAGATCATTGATATTGAATGTTATTTTTCCGAACGCCTGCACTGCGTCGACGTGCAGGACGCCGCCAGCTGCATGGACGATACCGCCGATATCGGTCACCGGCTGGAGGGCGCCGGTCTCATTATTGGCGAGCATCACCGACACCAGCGCCGGTGGCCGGCCCGCCAGCAGGCTGCGCAGATGATCCAGATCGACGACGCCATCTCGCGTCACCCGAACGGTATCGATATGCTCTGGCGCAAACCGCCCGCCGGCCAGCACCGAGGCGTGCTCGATCGCCGAATTGACAAGCTGTTCAGACGGTTGGGAACCGATCCGGAGTCCGGGCATGAGCGCCAGCGTGTTGGCTTCGGTGCCTCCCGATGTGAACACGACGCTCCGCGCCTCGGCCCCGATCGCCGCGGCCACCGCCGCGCGGGCCTGTTCGACCATCCCGCGCGCCGCCCGGCCCTCGGCATGGATCGAGGATGGATTGCCGACCAGATCCAGCGCCGCCGCGATCGCCGCCCGCGCTTCCGCCCGCAACGGCGTTGTCGCATTCCAATCAAGATAGACCCGGTCAGCCATAACGAACTCACACCCTCCGCAACTGACTGGAACAGTTCCATTGCCGGAACCAGCGGCGCAGTCTCGGTTCTGAAACGCAATGGCGCTCAATATGCTTGCAATTGGCCCTGCGCTCCATGCTAGAACGCAGCTCCCCGTTCATCCCGCCGTCTTGCCTGATCTGCGGACGGCGACCGACGGCCGTGATTGGCAGAGCCCGCGCGCGCCCGGCCAAATCCAAATCTACCAAGGATCGCTGATGCCTGAAGTCATTTTCACCGGTCCCGCAGGCCGCCTCGAAGGCCGCTACCATCCCGCGAAACAGAAGAACGCGCCGATCGCGATGGTGTTGCACCCGCATCCGCAGTTCCGCGGCAGCATGAACCACCCGATCGTCTATCAGGTTTATTACGCCTTCGTGGCGCGTGGTTTTTCGGTGCTGCGCTTCAATTTCCGCGGCGTCGGCCGCAGCCAGGGTTCGTTCGATCACGGCACCGGCGAATTGTCCGACGCGGCGTCGGCGCTCGACTGGGCGCAGACCATCAACCCCGAAGCGCGCGCCTGCTGGGTCGCCGGTTTCTCGTTCGGGGCCTGGATCGGCATGCAGCTCTTGATGCGACGGCCCGAGGTCGAGGGCTTCATCTCGATCGCGCCGGAGCCGAACCGCTATGACTTCTCGTTCCTCGCGCCCTGCCCGTCGTCCGGCCTGATCGTGCACGGCGAAAAGGACATCGTCGCGCCCGCCAAGGACGTCAACACTCTGGTCGAAAAGCTGAAGACCCAGAAGGGCATCATCATCGACCAGCAGACCATCCCCGGCGCCAACCATTTCTTCGAAGACAAGATGGAGCCGTTGATGGAGACGGTGACGTCCTATCTCGACATGCGGCTGGCCAACGTCCGCTGATCTGATCGGTCCTCGCGAGCCCAGCGAAGCAATCCAGCGCGCGAGCGCCTGATTCTGGATTGCTTCGTCGCTTCGCTCCTCGCCACGAAAACCCCAATCAATCAGGGCCTTGCGATCAGCCCGCCGGTCATCGGAAACGCCACGCCGGTGGTCGCGGGATAGCTGAGCGGCAGGCCCTTCAGCCCCCGCGCGGCGAGGAAGCCGAACGCCTGGGCTTCCATCGCATCCGCCGACCAGCCGAGCGCATCGGCGCTCTCGACCTGCGCCGGCGCCAGTTGTTCGCGCAGCATCCGCATCATCGTCAGATTGCGAGCGCCGCCGCCGGTGACCACGACGCTGTGCGCAGGATTCGGCAATAACGGCACGATCTTCGCAATCGACCTTGCGGTGAATGCCGTCAGCGTCGCAGCACCATCGGCCGGCGACCAGTCGCCCAGCGCCAGTGCCGCGAAATCGTTGCGGTCGAGCGATTTCGGCGGCGGCTTGGCGAAAAACGGATGCTGAAGCGCATCCGCCAACCAGCCCTCATCCGGAACGCCCTGCGCCGCCAGTCGCCCCTCGCAATCGAACGGCTTGCCGATGGTGCGAAACATGAAGTCATCGAGCAACGCGTTGCCGGGACCGGTGTCGCAGGCGATCAGCGTTTCGTTGCCGTCGATGAAGGTGATGTTCGAGACGCCGCCGATATTGACCACCACGATCGGACCGTCGCGGCCGAGCGATTGCGCCAACGCACGGTGATAGACCGGGACGAACGGCGCGCCCTGCCCGCCGGCGGCGACGTCGGCGGCGCGGAAATCATACACGACAGGGATGTGGATCGCCTTCGCCAGCGCCTGCGCATCCCCGATCTGCACCGTCAACTTCGCGGCCGGACGGTGCAGCACGGTCTGTCCGTGAAATCCGACGATGTCGACGGCGTCCGCGGAAATCCGGTTCTGCGCAGTGAAGGCCGCCACCGCCTCCGCATGGGCGATCGTCACCGCGCGTTCGGCCTCGGCGAGGATGCCCGGCCGTGCGTCGCGCCGGTCGAGGCCGGCTGCCTCCGCCAGCGCCTGCCGCAGCAGGTCGCGTTCGCTCTCGGTATAGGGCCGGTAGCCCGAAGGCCCGAGCGCCGCCACCCGCCGACCGTCGGTCTTGATCAAGGCGACGTCGACCCCGTCGAGCGAGGTCCCGCTCATCAGTCCGATCGCCGTCAGCATCATTGAAGGCCGTCTTTCTCGTGCGGAACGTCAAACTTGTGTCAAACGCCCAGTTCTTATAATGCCACACGGCAACGCAATCGAAAGCCCTCTTGGGCTTACCGCGCAGCCGATTTGCGCGGAGCGTGAAATAACAGTGATAAGAGATCCACAAAGATGACCGCTTTTAAGTCTGATTTTATGAATGTGCTCCAGCAGCGGGGCTTCATCCATCAGATTTCCGACCCCGAGTCGCTGGACGCGCTGGCGTCGCGCCGCGAGGTCGTGGCCTATGTCGGTTACGACTGCACCGCGTCGTCGCTGCATGTCGGTCATCTGCTGTCGATCATGATGCTGCACTGGCTGCAGGCGACCGGCAACAAGCCGGTCGCGCTGATGGGCGGCGGCACCACCCGGGTCGGCGACCCTTCCGGCCGCGACGAGACCCGCAAGATCCTCAGCCTGGAGCAGATCGAAGCCAACAAGGTCTCGATCAAGCGGGTGTTCGCCAATTTCATCACCTTCGGCGACGACGGCAACAAGGCGCTGATGGTCGACAACGCCGATTGGCTGACCAAGCTCAACTACATCGAGATGCTGCGCGACCTCGGCCGCCACTTCTCGGTCAACCGCATGTTGACGATGGACTCGGTGAGGATGCGGCTCGAGCGCGAGCAGGAGCTGTCGTTCATCGAATTCAACTACATGATCCTGCAGTCCTACGATTACGTCGAACTGTCGCGGCGCCACGGCTGCAATCTGCAGATGGGCGGCTCCGATCAGTGGGGCAACATCGTCACCGGCGTCGACCTCGGTCGCCGCATGGGCACGCCGCAGCTCCACGCCCTCACCTGTCCGCTGCTGACGACTTCTTCCGGCGCCAAGATGGGCAAGACCGCGGCCGGCGCGGTCTGGCTGAACGGCGACATGCTGCCGGCCTATGACTACTGGCAGTACTGGCGCAACACCGAGGACGCCGACGTCGGCCGTTTCCTCAAGCTGTTCACGCTGCTTCCGATCGACGAAATCGAGCGGTTGTCCAAGCTGCAGGGCGCCGAGATCAACGAGGCGAAGAAGATCCTGGCCACCGAAGCGACCGCGCTGGTGCACGGCCGCGACGCCGCCGACAAGGCCGAGGCGACCGCACGAACCACCTTCGAACAGGGCGGCACTGCGCAGGATCTGCCGAGCGTCGACGTCGCGCGGGCGGAGCTCGATGCCGGCCTCAGCGTGCTGGCGGCGTTCGCGGAGAAATCCGGGCTCGTCGCCTCGAACGGCGAAGCGCGGCGGCAGATCAAGGCCGGCGGGCTGAAGGTCAACGACGTTCCGGTCACCGACGAGAAGATGGCGCTGACCGCGGCGGATCTGACCGCCGACGGCGTAATCAAGCTGTCGATGGGCAAGAAGAAGCACGTGCTACTGCGGCCTGCATAGCCCCATTCGTCGCAGGCGCTGTTCTTTCCCGCGGAAACGCGCTCCATGGAGCCAACGTCTCCCGGGAAGGATCGCCCCTTGGATCAGCGCATTTCGCAGCGGACCGGCCTCGTCGTGCTCGGCCTGTGCTTTGTGCTGGCGATGCTCGGACGCGGTCTCGGCGAGAGCTTCACTGTCTTTCTGCTGCCGATCTCGCAATCCTTCGGCTGGGACCGCGCCGAGGTCGTGTCGATCTATTCGCTGTCTGCACTGTGCAGCGGCCTCGCCTCGCCGCTGGTCGGCCGGCTGTTCGACCGCTCCGGGCCACGCGCGGTCTACACCCTCGGCATGGTTCTGCTCGGCGGCGCCTTTCTGGCGGCGGCGTTCGCGCAGCAGCTCTGGCAATTGCAGATCGCGATCGGCCTGTGCGTCGGGCTCGGCATCACCTTCACCGGCAATGTGCCGAATTCCATTCTGCTCGGGCGCTGGTTCGGTCCACGGCTGCCCACCGCGATGGCCGTGGTGTATTCGGCGACCGGCGCAGGCGTACTGGTGATGTTGCCGATCGCGCAGCTTCTGATCGACCAGATCGGCTGGCGCGGCGCCTATCAAAGCTTCGGCGCCGCGATGCTGGTCCTGCTGCTGCCGCTGCTGGTGCTGCCGTGGCGCCGCTATGCCGGCGGCTCGGAGGTGCTGGCGCAGTCGGCGCTGGCCGATCCTGCGGACGACGGCTGGACGCTGCGCAATGCGATTCGTCACCACGCGTTCTGGGCGCTGTTCGCGACGTTTTTCTTCACCGCGATCGGAATGTACGCGATCGCACCGCAGGTCGTCGCCTATCTGGTCGACGCCGGCTTTCCGCCGCTGCAGGCGGCCACCGCCTGGGGCTTCTCCGGCGTCGTGCTGGTGGTCGGCATGCTCGGCGTGAGCTGGCTCGACGGCGTGATCGGGCGCCGGCCGTCGATCCTGTTCAGCTACGCAATCTCGATCACCGGAATCGTGATGCTGTGGCTGGTGAAGTGGTACCCCAATTACTTCCTGCTGACGGGTTTTGTGCTGTGCTTCGGCAGCATGATCGGCTCGCGCGGTCCGCTGATCACCGCGACCGCAATGAAGGTGTTTCGCGGCAAGCAGGTCGGCCTGATTTACGGCACCATCGCAATCGGCAGCGGGCTCGGATCGGCGTTCGGCTCATGGTGCGGCGGCCTGATCCACGATCTCAGCAACAGCTATGACCCGGTGATCGGCTTCGCGCTGGTCAGCGTGCTGATCGGCATGATTCCCTTTCTGGTGGTGCCGGCGCTGCGCGAACGCCATTGAGCGCCTGCCGTTGCCGCCCCTGTTGCTACTCGCTTGCAAATTCCCGTCATGAATTCGCAATCGCTGCGTGGCATAGACCTCGCGCTGGCGGCACGCACGCTCCTGCGATCAGCAAAATGTGTTCGGCGGATTTGCGCTCGATCACATCGCCCAGGCCACGAAGCCGGGCACCATCGCCCGGCGAGCTGCTCACCCTAGGCTGCTCGCGCCGCGCTTTCGTTTCGGAGACATCATGACCACGACAACCCTCGATTCTGCCGACAAAAGTCCCAGTGAATACGGCGCCCTCGCCGTCACCATTCACTGGGTGATCTTCTTCGCCGTGATCGCGCTATTCGCCTCAATGAACTACGCGCAAGAACTGGACAAGGCCGACCCGCTCCGTCGCACGTTTTACGACTGGCACAAGGCGATCGGTACTTTGGTACTGGGTTTGGCGGTGCTGCGCGTTCTGTGGATCAAGATCCACGGTGCACCGGATTTGGTTCCGTCGCCGCGCTTCAGCAAGGTGATCGCCCGGATCAGCCACGGCCTGTTATATCTGCTGCTGCTCGCCCTGCCGGCGACCGGTCTGGGAATGACGCTGTTTTCCGGTCGCGGAGTCGATCTGCTCGGCATCCCGCCACTGCTCGAAGCAGACAAGGCAGTGGCCTGCGCGCTGCACGCGGCACATGGACCGCTGTTCCTGGCGACGGTCATCGTGGTCTTCATCCACGTCGTCGGGGCGCTGTGGCATCAGTACGTTCGGCACGACTCCACGCTCGGCCGCATGGTGCCGTGGCTGCGCGCCAAGGACTAAGCGCTACGGCGCGAAATTCGAAATCAGTTCGGCGGCGTCGGGAAATCGACGCCGTTGTTCTGTCGGCCGGTGTTGAACTCGAAGATCTTGCGCAGCACGCCCGGCGCCATCGCGGAGATCGGGTTGACGCGCAACACCGGTTGGCCGGGGGTTCCGACCACCTCATAGGTCACGCCGATCAGACCCTCGTTGCTGCCGCCGCCGAGGAACAGGCCGACGATCGGGATCTGCCCGAACATGTTGTTCAACCCGTACATCGGCACGAAGGTGCCGCTCATCCGGACCTGATTGGCGGGATAGTCGATCGAGCCCTCGATCGTCGCGCCGATGGTCGGCCCCTTCACGACGCCGTCGCGGACGGTAAGCTGGCCGTTTTGCCGAGTGAATTCGGCGCGCAGCCGCGAGAATGCAAGTCCCGCCGATGTGCCTCCGGGAGCGCCGGCGGCAGCGCGCTCGAGCGCCGCCTCGCCCTTCACCGTGAAGTCCCGAACATTGATCAGCCCTTCCTTCTCGCGGGGCTCGACGGTCGGCGGCTCGACCGCCAGCGCGAGCTGGCCGCCGTATATCTTGGAATAGGTGTCGGAAAAGCGGAAGAAAGAGCCGGCGTCGTTGGTCTCGAGATAGATCACTTCGCGGCCGCGGTTCTTGCCTCGCAGCTCGGCGGTGATCGGGGTGTCGCGGCCGAGCTTGCCGGCGAGGTTGAAGGTGCGGAACGCACCGTTCCTGCGGACCAGCTTGACGTCGACACTGCGTAGCGCCTCGCCGTAAAAACCGGCGACCGCGCCGAGCTTGAGGTCGAGGTCGAAATCGATGCCCTTGGTCTTGCTCTTCGGATCCGACTGCGTTCCCGACAATGCCGACTTGATGACGCCGCGGCCGTCGAACACGTCGCCGCGCATCACCACCTTGAGCACGCCGTCCTGGCCGCGATCGGCCTTCAGCGTGGTCTTGTCACCCTCCGACGGCGAATACACCGGGAAGGTGGCGTTGATCAGGTCGCCGTCCTGATCGACTTCGAGCGCGCCCTTGATCAAGGTCCCGCTGCCTTCGACCTGGATGTCCTCGAACCGCGTCGATTGGCCTTTCTGCAGCACGTTGAAGGAGGCGCGGGCCGCCTTTCCGGGCGGCTTGGTCCAGCCGGGAAGCACATTGTCGAGTTTGACCGCCGTGAGATCGGCGTCGATGCCGAGCTTGGTCTCCTGATCGCCATCGCCGATCTTGCCGGCCAGCTTGACCGGCACCGGGCCGGTGACGGCGCTCCCGAGATCAAGCCCGAGCTTGGCGCGGCTTGCATCATCGAGCGTCGATTGCAGCCGGACGTCGGCTTCGCCCTCCGCCGGCTTGCGATAGTCGAGCGTCGCCGGCTGGCCGTTGATTTTGACGTCGCCTTTGACCTGATAGCCCTGGTTGTTGGCGATCACCTTCAGCGTGTTCGCTTCGAGCTTCTGGCCCATCACGAGCTTGTCGGCGGAGAAGCCGTTCACGTCGGCGTTGATCGAATAGACGGTGTCGGCCTTGGTCAGCTGGCGCTGGATTGGCATTCCCAGCATGATCTGGGCGCTGACCGCCCCCTTGCTCGAATTCGGGTCCATCGGCACGTTGCTGACATCGCTGAGGCGGCCCGAAGACAGCACTTCAGCGACGGCCTGAACCGGCCCGTCGAGTTTGAACTTGATCCGCGACGGCGACGGCTTCGGCGCCATGTCCGGCACTTCGAACAGAATGTCCGACAATGCGATCTTGCGTCCACTCGGGCTCTCGGCATTGGCCTGCGCCACCGCGACCGTTGCGGTGCGGCCGGTGACACGAACCCGCATGTCGGCGTCGCGCACCGACGGCATACCGTCGACCGGATGGATCGTCGCGCCGCTGCCGATGATGTTGACGAGCAGCCCTTCGTCAGGGATCGGTGGGCCACGGCGCGACAGGTTCTTGACCGGCGAGTTCACCGCAATGTCGATGCTCTGGATCGAGCCCTTGTCGATCCGCTCATTGACCCATTCCCGCACTTCCGGGACAATCAGGACCGGCCACATCCGCTTCAGTGCGGAAATCGACATCGGCGTGCCGGCAAAGCCGAGCTTGAGCCGCGGCTCAGCGCCGTAGTCGATGCTGCCGGAGCCTGCGACGCCGATCTCGCCGTTGCTGATATCGGCCTGTGTCAGGAGCACCCGACGATTGTCGGTGTCGAAGCGAACCCGGACGGCGATGCGATTGAAGATCAGCGGCGCCTCGTCCGCTGCGCCTGGCAGCACGATGGTCCCGCCGGACAGGTTGAGTCGCCAATCAGCCGCGTTGCCGTTCGGCGGCTCGACCGACGCAAGCAGCGTGACGCGGTTGGCGCCGGCGATCACCTTCAACGGCGCCACCAGCACGCGGCGGTTGGCGTCCCACTCGAAATTGAACTCCGCCTGATCGATCGCCATCGGATAGTCGGGCGTGTCGTAGTCGATCACGGTGCCCGCGCCGGCGACCAGCTTGCCGCGGAAATAGGTCGGCAGGCCGTCGCGGCCGAGTTCGCCCTTGAGATCGCCGGTCAGCGGGAAATCCGCGCCATAGGTCAAATTCTTCACCCGCAACGCCAGCAGAATGTTGCGGGTCGGCACCTGATTGGCATGCAGCTCCACCGAGCGCACGCCGTCCTGCGCCGGGCCGACCAGGACTCGCAGCGACCAGGCCTTGGCGCCCTCCTCGCCGACGCTGAGCGCGACGCCGCCGCGGGTCGGCCTTCGCAGGCTGAGGCTGATATTCTCGAAATTCCAGCGATTGCCGCGCTGCTGGTCGTCGACGACCAGGTTGCCGTTCTTCAGGCCGATCTCGTTGAGGTTCTGGCCGTCGAGTCCGGTGAGGCTCAGGCTGTCGAGCCAGTCGAGCCCGGCGAGCAAGCTCTTCATGCCGTCGTCGCCATCGGTGGTCGCCGGTTTGCCGAGCGGCGCTGGCAATGCCGCGTCACCTTGGCCTGAAGGCGCCGCGGCGGTCGGCGCCTGGCCCGGCAGTGTAAATTCCGGCGGCCTGCGGGCCGATGCGACGCCGGTGGCGAGCGGCCGCGCGGTGTCGCCGGTCGACACCGTGACCTGACCGTCGGGAGTGATCCGGATCGCCAGTTCGGCATCGACCAGCCGCAGGCTTTCGGCCCGCAGCTTGCCCATCAGCAGCGCCCAGCCGGACAACCGAACTTCCGCCTTCGGCGCAGTCGCGACGATGACGTGGTCGCGATCGCGCACCACGATGTCGCGGATCCGCACTGCGATGCGAATTCGGCCCTCCCGTTCGATCTGAGTGCCGCCGACCTCGACGGTGTTGCCGTGGCCAATATTCTCCTCGATGGCGTTGGCCAGCCATGGAGTCGCCATATCGAGATTGATCGGCCCGGCGCCGAGCCGCAGCCATAGGCCGCCGAAGCCTGCCGTCAGCACCAAGACGACGACGACGGCGGCGATCGCAACCCTCTTCAGCCACGGCTCATCGGTCAGCCAATGGCGCCAGCGGCGCATCGATTCATCGACACGATGAAACCCGAGATTGCTGCGCGACAGCAGTTTGCGGGCACGGTGGCGGCCGGCTTCCTCGGGCTCGGGGTCCCAGCCGCCGTCCTGCCAATTCCTGGCTACATGTTCATCTGATTGCGAATCTTGCCCGGAATCGCGGGGCGACGGGTAGCTGGCCATAGCCTCTCGATGTACGTGCTCGGTCGCAGCTTGATCGCCGAGGGAGGATTGCGCGCCGACGCGCAGGATACGCTCCTGTGGCGGCATTTCTGCCTATCCTCGGTTGAACTGTTGACTCGCCGCCGGGCTGGCCGGCCTTCTCACAATCGAGTGGCCCGGGCACCGAATCCTTGCAACCATATCCCGAGGCCGGCGGATTTGCCCAGCAGCAGCGGTGCCGCAGCAATTTCCGCGAACCCTTGTTTGACCCGCCGAAAGCGACGAAAGGAAGGCGTATGTCCAAGCAATCGCGCGACAAATCCCCGAAATCGGCGACCGCGAAAAAGCCGGCGGCGAAATCTCCGGCCCCGGCCAAGAAGTCCGCCGCGACATCCGCGAGCAAGACTGCCGCTGCAAAGGCGAAGCCATTGGCTGCGGCCAAGGCCAAAGCCCCCGGCAAAGCGACTGCGGCGAAGCTCGCAACCCCGACCGTCGCCGGTCTCGCCGAGGGCGCCAAGGCGCCGGCCTTCACCCTGCCCCGCGACGGCGGCGATTCCGTAACGCTCTCAAGCTTCTCCGGCAGAAAGCTCGTGATCTTCTTCTACCCGCGCGCGAACACGCCGGGCTGCACCAAGGAGGCGATCGACTTCACCCGCCTCAAGCAGTCGTTCGAGGCCTGCGGGACCGCAGTGGTCGGCGTGTCCGCGGATTCGGTGAAGGCGCAGGATTCGTTTCGCGACAAGCACGACCTTGCGACGCCGCTGCTCTCCGACCCCACCCATGAGATGCTCCAAGCGTATGGCGCCTGGGGCGAGAAATCGTTGTATGGCCGCAAGTTCGAAGGGGTTATTCGCAGCACGGTTCTGATCGGCGGCGACGGAAAGGTCGCCCGTGTATGGCGAAATGTGAAGGTCGACGGCCATGCCGACCAGGTCCTCGCAGCAGCGCAATTGTTGTGAATCCATTCTCCGAAAATTAACCATGAGGGGGTCAAATCTGCCCGCGCGTTGAGCCGACTGACTGTTTCCGTCAGGCGCGGGAGTATCGATGTCCTACCGTTCCGGTCACCCTTCCGAACACCATCCCAACCACGCCCCGAACTACGGCCGGCCGCAGCCGCACCGGGCGCAGCGCCCGCATCCGGGGCAAAGGCCTTCTCCTGAAGTCCCCGCCGAGGCCTCCAGCTACACCATCGCCCATGCCGGCAAGCAGGTCCGGATCGGGCCGGTGGTGTTCTGGATCGTGGTCGGCACCATCGTTGCGCTGGGCTGCTGGTCGGCGGCCACCGCCACTTACTTCGCATTCCGCGACGATGTGCTGACGAGGCTGATCGCCCGCCAGGCGGAGATGCAATACGCCTATGAGGATCGCATCGCCGAGCTGCGCGCCAAGGTCGATCGCACTACCAGCCGGCAGCTGCTCGATCAGGAGCAATTCGACCAGAAGCTCGATCAGGTGATGCGACGCCAGACCATGCTGGAGTCGCGCGCCAGTGCGCTGAACACCCTGCCCGACGTCGTGGTCACCGGCAGCATCAAGAGCTCGCGGACGCCGTCGACCGACACTGCGCCGGCCGGGCCGCTGAAGCCTTCGCCGATCAACGACACCGTGATCTTCGTCGCGCCGCCGGACCGCGAGGCGCGGCTGGAGTCGCGTTCTCCCGCAGCCGCGCCGGCGCTGCCGACCACGCAATACGCCAAGGCGCAGGGCCTCGACACCGCGCTCTCCAAGCTCGAGCAGTCGCTCGATCAGGTCGAGAAGCGGCAGATCGCGGCGCTCGGCTCCGTCGAAGAATCCTACGAAACCCGCGCCCGCCGGATGCGCGGCGTCTTCACCGATCTCGGCCTCGACACCCGCGGGCTGGAAGCCGCTGCACCGCGCGCCGGCATCGGCGGTCCGTTCGTGCCGTTGAAGGCGCCGTCGACCAATGCCAGCTCGTTCGACCGCCAGCTCTATCGGATCAACCTCGGCCGCGCCCAGCTCGACCGCCTCAACCGGGCCCTGTCGCTGGTGCCGTATCGCAAGCCGGTGATCGGCAACGTCGAATTCTCGTCCGGCTTCGGCGTCCGCAGCGATCCGTTTCTCGGCCGCCCGGCGATGCACACCGGCCTCGATTTCCGCGCCTCATCCGGCGACCCGGTCCGCGCCACCGCGATCGGCAAGGTAGTGAATGCCGGCTGGCAGGGCGGCTACGGCCAGATGGTCGAGATCGACCACGGCAACGGCCTGTCGACCCGCTACGGCCACCTGTCGAAGATCATCGCCAAGGTCGGCCAGAGCATCCAGATCGGCCAGGTGATCGGCGAAGTCGGCTCCACCGGCCGGTCCACCGGCCCGCATTTGCACTACGAAACCCGCATCGACGGCGAAGCCGTCGACCCGCAGAAGTTTTTGCGCGCGGGGGTGAGGCTGGCTGGGGCGGGTTAGTAGCAATGGAATTGACTGAGAGGCACTTTTGGAAAATGGTGGGTTAGTTGACAACCAACCAAGTGCAGAAGCATGGATATTGACAGCGTCCTACCTGATTTCAGAAACTCGAATTCATTCGACGAAATCCGCGATCGTTTCTACAGCGCGGCACAAACGCTCATTCTTGACTATCAAATCGAGCGGGGCACAAGGCAGTGGCCGATCGAAGCGATTGAGCTGTATTTGTACCATCCCACCCTTTGGCGTGACTGCACTACTCACGGCGTTCGATATTGGGCCGAGCAGCAGCTCGAACGTGGGACGTGGTATGTCCACAGGAAGGGAAAGCCCTCGCCAAATCGATCCGGCATTGACATCACGTCGGGATCAAAAGCCGACGGCATATTCTGCGGACTACTGATCGCCGGAATTGGAGAAAAGAAAGGCTCATCGACCGCGCTGAAAACCATTGTCAGACCCATGGATGAAACTTTCGATGCGCCCAGGTGGTCAGACGATGAGAAAATTCTAATGAATCAAATCGATGGGACGCGAATTGAGGGAGGTGAGCTGAGACTAACCAAGTCACCCTTCCCCCGATCCATTCCATTGTACGTTGATACCAGACGTCTGGCTGGCGACCACATTCCAGCTAGATTTAAGGATGCGCTCCTTCGAATTGCAGCGCAGCGATGGCGTTGCGGTCCAAACGCCCAACCGCTGAACTAATAGTCGCAGAGGCCGTTACTCCACATCCTCGACACTGCCCGGCCCGGTCCCGAATGCGCGCTGCGCCAGGGTCGCGGCCATGAATTCGTCGAGGTCGCCGTCGAGCACGCCGGCGGTGTCGGAGGTCTGCACGCCGGTGCGCAGGTCCTTGACCATCTGATAGGGCTGCAGCACGTAGGACCGGATCTGGTGGCCCCAGCCGATCTCGGTCTTGGCGGCCTGATCGGCGGCGGCCTGCTCCTCGCGCTTCTTCAGTTCGATCTCGTACAATCGCGCGCGCAGCATGTCCCACGCCTGGGCGCGGTTCTTGTGCTGCGAGCGGCCGGCCTGACAGACCACCGCGACGCCGGTGGGAATATGCGTCAACCGCACCGCGGATTCGGTCTTGTTGACGTGCTGGCCGCCTGCGCCGCCGGAGCGCATCGTATCGACGCGGACGTCGGATTCCGCGATGTCGATCTTGATCGAATTGTCGATCACCGGGAAGATCTGCACCGACGAGAACGAGGTGTGCCGCCGGGCATTGGAATCGAACGGCGAGATGCGAACCAAGCGATGCACGCCGGCCTCGGTTTTCAGCCAGCCATAGGCGTTGTGGCCCGAGATCTGAATCGTCGCCGATTTGATGCCGGCCTCTTCGCCCTCGGACTCTTCGAGATATTCAATCTTGAAGCCGTGCTTCTCTGCCCAGCGCGTGTACATCCGCAACAGCATCGAGGCCCAGTCCTGGCTCTCGGTGCCGCCGGCGCCAGCGTGGACTTCGAGATAGCTGTCGAAGCGGTCGGCCTCGCCCGACAGCAGCGCCTCGAGCTCGCGCCGCGCCACTTCCTTCTTCAGCGCCTTGAGCGCCGCCTCGGCCTCGCTGACGACGCCGTCGTCGCCCTCGGCCTCGCCGAGTTCGATCATCTCGACATTGTCGGTGAGATCACGCTCGACCTTGCCGATGCCGGTCAGCGCATCCTCCAGCGAGGTGCGCTCCTGCATCAGCTTCTGGGCCTTCTGCGGATCGTTCCAGAGGTCGGGATCCTCGGCGAGCTTGTTCAGCTCCGCGAGGCGGACGGTCGACTGGTCGACGTCAAAGATGCCTCCTCAGCAGCCCGACTGACTGCTTGATCTCTTCAACGAGGCGTTCGATTTCTGCGCGCATGGAATCTCTGATGGGCAGCGCGACCGCAAGGGTGGCCGCAAAGGTGTGAGACGCGATTTAGCGGGCGGCGCGGCAAAGCGCAATCGCCCCGATCAAGCGGCCCGTCAGTAGAGGCCGCCTGTCCCCGGTCGCATGAAGCCGCGATCGTCGGGCGGCGCCATCTGCTGCTGGCGGCCATCTGCGTCGGCGACGCCGATCACCGAATAATTGTCCGGCGGCGCGGTGCCCGGCTTGAACGCCTCGAGGATGGTGCGGCCGCCGTCGCCCGGGCCGGCGCGCATTCCGCTCTTGGCGTCGACGCGGATCAGCTTGATGCCGGCCGGCACGCGGAACGGCACCGCCGGCTTGTCGGCCAGCGCGAGCTTGAAGAAGTCCTTGGCGACTGGAGCCGCGAGATGGCCGCCGGTGGCGCCGCGGCCGAGATTGCGCGGCTTGTCGTAGCCGAAATAGATGCCGACCACGAGATCCGGCGAGAAGCCGATGAACCAGGCGTCCTTCTCGTCATTGGTGGTGCCGGTCTTGCCTGCGATCGGCTTGCCGACCTCACGCAGGACCGTCGCGGTGCCAGCCTGCACCACGCCCTCCATCATCGACGTGATCTGGTAGGCCGTCATCGGATCGAGCACCTGTTCGCGGCGATCGATGAGCTGTGGCTCGGCCTGGTTCTTCCACCCTTCCGGCGCGTCGCAGCCGCGGCATTCGCGGGCGTCGTGCTTGAAGATGGTGCGGCCGTAGCGGTCCTGGATACGGTCGATCAGCGTCGCCTTCACCCGCCGCCCGCCATTGGCGAACATCGAATAGGCGGTGACCATCCGCATCACCGTGGTCTCACCGGCGCCGAGCGCATAGGATAGATAGTTCGGCAGTTCGTCATAGACGCCGAACCGCTTGGCGTATTCGCCGATCAGCGGCATTCCGACATCCTGGGCCAATCGAACCGTCACGGTGTTGAGCGACTTCTGCAGCGCGTTGCGCAGGGTCTGCGGGCCGTAATACTTGCCGGTCGAATAGTTCTCCGGTCGCCACACGGCGGCGCCCTGGCCCTGATCGATCTCGATCGGGGCGTCCACCACCACGGTCGACGGCGTATAGCCATTGTCCATCGCCGCCGAATACACCAGCGGCTTGAACGACGAGCCGGGCTGCCGATAAGCCTGGGTGGCGCGATTGAACTGGCTCTGGTCGAACGAGAAGCCGCCGACCATCGCCACCACGCGGCCGGTCCACGGGTCCATCGCCACCATCGCGCCCGAGACTTCGGGGATCTGGCGCAGCCGGTATTGTCCTTCGACCGGCTTGCCTTCCTTGTCGAGCAGCGGATCGGCATAGATGATGTCGCCGGCCGCCAGCACCTGCGAGACCGATCCGGGGGTCCGGCCGCGCTGCGGGCCGGCCGCCGGTTTCGCCCATTTCACGCCGTCGAGCGTGATCAGCCCGGTCTCGCGCTGCTTCGATACGGCGCCGCCGAGTTCACGGCCCGGCTGGAAGCCGATCCGCGCCGACTGATCGGAGGTGTCCAGCACCACGGCCATCCGCCAGGGCGAGATGTCGGACAGTGATTTGACGTCGGCGAGTTTCACGCCCCAGTCGCCGCTGATGTCGAGCTTCGACGCCGACCCGCGCCAGCCCTGCGCCTCGTCGAATTTGACGAGGCCGGCGGTCATGGTCTTGCGCGCCTCGACCTGCAGCTTGGGATCGAGCGTGGTGCGCACCGACAGCCCGCCTTCATAAAGCTTCTTCTCGCCGTAGCGTTCGAAGATGTCGCGGCGAACCTCCTCGGCGAAGTATTCGCCGGCGAAGGTGTGCGCGCCGGTGCTGCGGCTGGTGACGGTCAGCGGCTCCTTGCGCGCCTTGTCGGCGTCGGCCTGCTTGACCCAGCCGTTCTCGAGCAAGCGGTCGATCACGTAGTTGCGACGCTCGACCGCGCGGTCGTGGTTGCGGATCGGGTGCAGCACCGCGGGCGCCTTCGGCAGAGCGGCCAGATAGGCCGCCTCCGACACCGTCAGTTCGTTCACCGACTTGTCGAAATACACCAGCGAGGCGGCGGCGATTCCGTAGGCACCGAGACCGAGATAGATCTCGTTGAGATACAGTTCGAGGATGCGGTCCTTCGAATAGGCGCGCTCGATCCGCATCGCCAGCAAGGCTTCCTTGATCTTACGGGTAAAGGACACCTCGTTGGTGAGCAGGAAGTTCTTGGCGACCTGCTGAGTGATCGTCGAAGCGCCCTGCGGACGGCGGTTGGAGCCGATGTTCTGGGCGTACAGGATCGCGGCGCGCGCCATGCCCGAATAGTCGATGCCGCCGTGCTCGTAGAAGTTCTTGTCTTCGGCGGCGAGGAAGGCGTTGATCACCGGCTTCGGCACGGCCTGAATCGGCAGATACAGCCGCCGCTCCTTGGAGTATTCGCCGAGCAGCGATCCGTCCGACGCGTGGACGCGTGTCATCACCGGCGGCTCATAATCCTGGAGCTGAGAGTAGTCGGGCAAGTCCTTGGAGAAGTGCCAGATCATCCCGGCCGCGCCGGCGACGCCGACCAGAAACACGATCGTCCCGGCTGCGAACAGAAAGCCGAAAAACCGCAGCAGCAATCGCATCAGTTGTGTTCCGTTTCACCGAGGACCGCGTGACGCGGCGAAATGTCCCTTGAACGAGATTGGCTCCGTCCGCAACCCGGCGATCATCGCCGCCGGGCCGGCCTCAATTCCAACCGAAATCGCGAACTGCAGAGCGGGTCTTATAGTGCTTCCGCTGTGGCCAAACTAGGGCTTGGGCCGATATCCGACGCTGTTTGAACCCGGAAAGCTTCAGTCCGGCTTACCTGCCGAGACCAGCCGCTTGGCGAAAAACGAATCGATCGCCAGGGCGACCGCGCCCACGGTCTTGGTCCGCCACTGCTCCGAAACCAGCTGTTTGAGATCGCCCTTGTTCGAGACATAGCCGAGCTCGAGCAGCACCGACGGCACGTCTGGGGCCTTCAGCACCCGGAACCCGGCGGATTTCAGCGGCTGCTTATGCAGCCGGGTCGCACTCCTCATCTCACGCATCAAGGTCTGGGCGAACCGATTCGAGAACGTCTTGGTTTCCCGCTGCGCCAGGTCGATCAGGATGTCGGCGACCTCGGTCGGCTCCTCGGTCAGGTTGACGCCGCCGATCGCGTCGGCCTTGTTTTCCGCATCGGCCAGGCGCTGCGCCTCGGCGTCGGACGCCTTGTCGGACAGCGTGTAGATCGTCGCGCCCTGGGCGTCGCCCTCGCCGCGCGGCAACGCGTCGGCATGAATCGAAACGAACAGCGCTGCGGAATGCGCGCGCGCGATCTTCACCCGGTCGTTGAGCGGAATGAACGTATCATCCGTGCGGGTGAGCACCACGCGGTACTTGCCGCCCTTCTCCATCTGGTCGCGCAGCGCCAGCGCGAACTCGAGCACCAGCGCCTTCTCGGAGACGCCACTCTGCGATTGGGTGCCGTTGTCGATCCCGCCATGGCCCGGATCGAGCACGATCACCGGACGCAAATCGTCCTTTGCCGCATCCAGCTTCGGCGATTCGATGCGATGAGGCACCGAGGACGTCGCGTCGGCCGCGCCGATCGCCGGCCTCAGCTCCGGCCCTTTCTCGACGCCCAACGACTCGACGAAGGCCGTGCGGTCGACCGAACCAAGTTCGATCACCATCCGCGCCGGCTGACCGTTGGCGGCCTCGAGCATGTCGGCCTTGGTGATCTTGGCAGGACCGGACAATTCCAGCACGACGCGCGAGCCGCCCGGCATCACCAGCCCGTAGCGATAAGCCTTGATCAGGCCCCTGCCGGTGCCGCCGGACGCCGCCGGCAACCGGAAATTGACCTGCGGCAGATCGATCACCACGCGATACGGATCCGCCAGCGCGAAAGCCCGCATCGGAACCGTCCGATCGAGATCGATAACGAAACGGGTCTGTGTATCGTCGCCCGCCAATCGAACTTCAGCGGCGATCGGAAAGCTGGTGGGCGCCGGAGCGGACGTTGCCACAGCCTCCCCCGCCACGCCTGCGGTCGGCGCCGCGCACAGCAATGCTGCAGCGCACGCTAGGATTGCGCGGAACAAAACAAAATGATTTGCGCGCACTGACAACGAATCCCGACCCCTCTTCATAGTTGCTTTACCGCAATAGAACTGCGTGGTTAATCGCGCCTTAAGGGGCGCGATTCGAATAAATTCCGGTGTTGCCGGACAGCGACGCTCTCCTTGCAAGCGCGACCCAATCCACGTATGTATCGAGTGCTGACGGTCTAATCTTCCGGTTGTGTCGCGTTCAGCCATTCGGCGCAGCGCCAAATCCCTCAACACCTGAGCAGCGGGATTTTGCGTTTTTCCGTCCCCTCCGAGCCAGCGCAGTGCGCGGCCAGGCAGGAGCGTCGGTTCAGCCCGAGCGGCGTCCCCGGGCCTTCTTGTACCAGGGACGGTTCAGACTCTTCATGACCGACCAATTCGGCCTCCAGGTCGGATGATTATTGCCGGTGAGCGCTTCGGCGCGGCGCCGGTCCTTCAGCAAGATGACAAGGCGGACACTTTGCCGCCACTCGTTCAGACGGGCCGACGCTTGATGCGCCATATTGCGATGCCGAACCGGACCCACGCAAAGGCCGCGCCGCCGCGAAGCGACAGCTTCGCCACGCGCACCGCCTCGGGTTCGAAACCGGCACGCCGCGGTGAAGTGCGTTTCGGCCTTCCCCTCACCCCCGAATCAGGTGGACCGTCGCGTACCCCGACCGCGCCCCTAGCGCCGGCCGTCACGCGCGTATTCCGCCGCCAAGAGTTGAAAAATGCCCAACAAGATGCTGATCGACGCCACCCACCCGGAAGAGACCCGGGTGGTCGTGGTCCGCGGCAACCGCGTCGAAGAGTTTGATTTCGAGACTGCCCAGCGCAAACAACTGCGCGGCAACATCTACCTCGCCAAAGTCACCCGGGTCGAGCCGTCGCTGCAGGCCGCCTTCATCGAGTACGGCGGCAATCGTCACGGCTTCCTCGCCTTCAGCGAAATCCATCCCGATTACTATCAGATCCCGGTTGCAGACCGTCAGGCTCTGATCGAGGCGGACGAGCGCGCCCATCGCGAGGCCGAGGAAGAGAGCGAGCAGCGCTCCACCCGACGCCGTTCAAGGCATCGCAGCCACCGCCGCCGCGGCAATGGCGAGCGGGTGCAGAGCGAGATCGTCGACGCGTCGGCCGATCAGCCGCACGTCGATTCCGCTGACCATCACCACGACGGACAAGCGCATCCCGACCACGAACGGCCGATGCACGAGCTGGTGGAGCACGAGTCCGGCTACGCGCCTCAGGCCTCGTCGTCCGACGCAGAGGGCGATCACGCCCACGGCGGTCCCGACCACCAGGAAAACCATGCCGACGCGGGCGATCACGGGCACGATGAGCCGGCGGCTGCGCCGAGCATCGTCGCCGAGGCCGCGCCCGACGCTCCGCCGCTGACCTCCTCCGCTCCGATCGCGCCGGAAACCGATTCCGATGAGCGCGGCTCCGAAGACCAGGGCGGCTACGCCGAGGATGCGCCGTTCCCGATCGCGGAGACCGTCAGCGCCGAGCATCACGACGACGAGCACGACCATGACGCCGGTGACGATCTGATCGACAGCGACGCCGACTCCGAAGGCGACGACGAAGCGGACGACGAGGACGACGACGAGGCCGAAGAAGACATCGTCGAATCCGTTGGTGGCGACGACGTGCTGGAAGAAGTTCCGGAGCGCGCTTTCCGGCCCCGCCGCCAGTACAAAATTCAGGAAGTCATCAAGCGCCGCCAGGTGATGCTGGTGCAGGTGGTCAAGGAAGAGCGCGGCAACAAGGGCGCGGCGCTGACCACCTATCTGTCGCTGGCCGGACGCTACGCCGTGCTGATGCCGAACACCGCGCGCGGCGGCGGCATCAGCCGCAAGATCACCTCGGCGCAGGATCGCTCGCGCCTGAAGGAAGTGGTGCAGGACCTCGACGTGCCGGAAGGCATGGGCATCATCCTGCGCACCGCTGGCGCCGCGCGCACCAAGCCGGAGATCAAGCGCGACTTCGAATATCTGATCCGGATGTGGGAGACGGTCCGCGACGTCACCCTGAAATCGCAGGCGCCGACGCTGGTCTACGAGGAAGGCTCGTTGATCAAGCGCTCGCTGCGCGACCTCTACAACAAGGAAATCGACGAAATCCAGGTGGCGGGCGAGCCCGGCTATCAGGAAGCGCGCGACTTCATGCACATGCTGATGCCCTCCAACGTCCGCGCGGTGAAGCTGTATCGCGACGGCCAGCCGCTGTTCTCGCGGATGGGGGTGGAGAGTCAGCTCGACGCGATGTTCTCGCCGACCGTGCAACTGCGCTCCGGCGGCTACATTGTCCTCAACCAGACCGAAGCGCTGGTCTCGATCGACGTCAATTCCGGCCGCTCGACCCGCGAGCACCATATCGAGGATACCGCGCTCAAGACCAACATGGAGGCCGCCGAAGAAGTCGCGCGGCAGCTCCGGTTGCGTGACCTCGCCGGCCTGATCGTCATCGACTTCATCGACATGGACGAGAAGCGCAACAACCGCGCAGTCGAGCGCAAGCTCAGCGACTGCCTGCGGCAGGATCGCGCCCGCATCCAGGTCGGACGCATCTCGCATTTCGGCCTGCTCGAAATGTCGCGCCAGCGGATTCGCGCAAGCGTGCTCGAGAGTTCAACCGAGCCCTGCGCGCATTGCGGCGGAAGCGGCCACGTTCGCTCAGTCTCCTCGGTGGCGCTGCAATTGCTGCGCGGCCTTGAAGAGATCCTGATGAAGGGCGCGACCCACAATCTGATCGTGCGCACCCGCAACGACGTCGCGCTCTACGTCCTCAACCAGAAGCGCGGCCACCTTCGCGACCTCGAGACCGGCTTCAAGGTGACGCTGTCGGTGATGGCTGACTCCACCGTGACCGGACAGCAGTCGTTCGTGATCGATCGCGGCGAGCAGGTCCACACGCTGGAAGCCGCCAAGGCGCTGCTCGCGGCGCAGGTTGCGGCTGCTCCGGCGCAGCCTGAAGAATTGCCGTATGAGGACGACGAGAGCTACGAGTTCGAAGCCGAGATCGAGACCGACGAAACCGTCGGCCTGACCGGCGAGTCGGCCGGCGACAGCATCGAAGCCGAAGGCGAAGGCGACGCCCGCAAGCGCAAGCGCCGCCGCCGCCGCCGGCCGCGCACCGGCGAGGCCCGTGACGCGGGCGCGCCGCGCGAGGATGGCGAAGCTGCGCTCGTTGCCGAGGGCGCGGAAGCCGCTGCCGAGGACGATAGCGAAGACGGCGAAGACAGCGCCGAGGGCGAAGGCGAAGCACGCGCCGATCAGGCCGGCGAACGTCGTCCGCGTCGCCGTGGCCGCCGCGGCGGTCGCCGCCGGCGCGGCGCTGCGGAAGGCGGCCTCGAGGACGGCGCATCCGGCTCGATTTCCGACGAACTCGGCGAGTTGGAGACCTCGGAGGCTGCCGACGCCGTCGCCGATATGGACGGCGCATCGTCAGGCGAGCAGTTGCTGGGCAAGCGGCACGAGCCTGATGCAGACGATGATGATGATCATTCGGTTGCCGAGTCGGTCGCAGCTGCGCCCGTCACCGTGAGCGAACCGGAAAAGGCCGAGCCTGCGGCTCCGCAGAGTGCGGCTCCGCAGAGCGAGCCGGTTTCGTCCGCTCAGGCCCAGGACGATGCTGCGGCCGAAAGGGCCGCACGTCGCCGCTCCACCGTCCGCGAGAAGGTGAATTTCGGTTCGACCGAGCCGAAGCCGGAAGTCTCGATGCCGCCGGCGGCCGAATCGGCCCCGCAGCCCGAGCCTGCGGCCCCTGCCCCGGTGCCACAGGCGGCGGACGAGTCCACGCAGGAAGCGCCGCGCCGCGCTGGCTGGTGGTCCCGCCGCTTCGGTGGCGGAAGCTAACCGCTCCAATCACCCCCAAAAAAAAGAACCGCCCGGCCATCAAGCCGGGCGGTTTCTTTTTGGTCGGTCGGCAGTTCAGCCGGTGGTGATTGCGGTCTCGACGTCGGACGGATCGATCGTCCGGTTGAGATTGGCCTGCAGCCGGTCGTGGTCGAGTTCACCCTCCCACCACGACACGAACACCGTGGCGACGCCGTTGCCGGTGATGTTGGTGAGCGCGCGCACCTCGCTCATGAACTTGTCGATCGAAAACACGATTGCCATCCCCGGCACCAGCGCCGGGTTCACCGCCGCGAGCGTTCCGGCGAGGGTGACGAAGCCCGCCCCGGTGACGCCGCTCGCACCCTTCGAAGTCAGCATCGCCACCAGCAGGATGGTGACCTGTTCGGTGAAGGTGAGCTCGATCCCGAGCGCCTGGGCGATGAACAAGGTCGCCAGCGTCATGTAGATGTTGGTGCCGTCGAGGTTGAACGAATAGCCGGTCGGCACCACCAGACCGACCACCGATTTCGAGCAGCCGAGCCGTTCGAGCTTTTCCATCAGTTGCGGCAGCGCGCTTTCGGACGACGAGGTGCCGAGCACGATCAGCAGCTCGTCCTTGATGTAGCCGACGAACCTGAAAATGTTGAAGCCGACGAATTTCGCGATCAGCCCCAGCACCACGAACACGAACAGCGCCGCGGTCGCGTAGAACAACGCGACCAGGCCGATCAGATTGCCCAGCGCGGCGGGGCCGTATTTGCCGATGGTGAAGGCCATCGCGCCGAATGCACCGACCGGGGCGGCCTTCATCACGATCGCGATCACGCCGAACACCGCGTGGGCGGTGTCGTCGATCACGTCGCGCAGTCGGTGGCCGCGCTCGCCGAGCGCCATCAGTGCGAAGCCGAACAGGATCGCGAACAGCAGCACCTGCAGGATGTCGCCTTTCGCGAACGCGCCGACGACACTCTCCGGAATGATGTTCAGGAAGAAATCGACCGAGCTCATGTGGCTGGCCTGGTCGACGTATTTCGCCACCGCGCCGGCGTCCGGCTTGGCCGCAAGCCCGTGCCCGACCGGCACCAGATTGCCGACGATGAGGCCGAGGATCAGCGCGAAGGACGACACCACTTCGAAATACAGCAGCGCCTTGACGCCGACCCGCCCGACCTTTCGCGCGTCCTGGATATGCGCGATGCCGGAGACGACGGTGCAGAAGATGATCGGCGCGATCACCATCTTGATCAGCTTGACGAAACCATCGCCGAGCGCCTTGATCCACGGGTTGGTCGCCAAATGCGGCGACACCCAGCCGAGCAGCACGCCGAGCACGATCGCGATCAGAACCTGGACATAGAGCACCTTGTACCAGGGCTTGGATCTGGTGCGATGCAACGCTACGGAAGCACCGATATCGGTCATCGTCGACATGACCATCACTCCACTGATCTTGATGTGCCTGTCGTTGTTGATGACGTCAGGACGACCACAGGCAGACCGGTCGGCCAAGTCGATCCAGATCTGGACGCAGCGCCTGCGCTTACCCTCGCCGGCCGTCTTGCACGCGTCGAACCGTCGGCAGCATCATCGCGCCGAGCGCGATCTTGATCAGCGATCCGGCAGGACCGACGCCACACCAGCCGACCGCGCTTTCACAACGCCGGGTTGCATGACAAAGGCGAGCCTGACGACGATGAAGGCGACGACGACGAGGCCGGCATGTTAACCGGCAGCCGGCCCCGCAGCGGCGCGAGCCGCCCACCGGGCCGGCGAATACAAGGCAGGCCGACAGCGCCCGCGACGAGATCAGCGAGCAACGTCGCACTGCCTCATTTCACGCCATCAACGAACCGATCGGCAGCGAAATTCTTCCGGAAGGAATTCTTCGCAGGTGCCTATAGCGACGAAATGCCGCTGAGATCAAGCTTCGATTCGGAAAGTCCGTCATCTCACCGCGATATTTGGCCCAGCCAGGCCGTGATGCGGCGCACCGCCTCGCGCATGTCGTCGGCCGAGCGGGCGTAGGAGAACCGGACAAAGTGCTTGCCGCGCGCGGGGTCAAAATCGGTTCCCGGAGTCGCGGCGACATGGGCTTCTGCCAGCATCCGCTTGGTGAAGTCGAAGCTGTCCGCGGTGAATTTCGAGACGTCGGCGTAGAGATAGAACGCGCCGTCGGCCGGCAGGAAATCGACCAGCCCGGCCCGCGGCAGGCCCTCGATCAGGATCCTGCGGTTCTCCTCGTAACCTCGCTTCACCGCCTCCATCTCGTCGCGGCCGTCAAATGCCGCCTCGGCCGCGATCTGAGACAGCGTCGGCACCGAGATCGCGAGGTTCTGCTGCAGCCGTTCGACCGGCCGCACCAGCGGCTCGGGCAACACCATCCAGCCGACCCGCCAGCCGGTCATGCAGAAGTACTTCGAAAACGAGTTGATGACGACGGCGTTCGGCGACAGCTCGGCCGCGGTCACCGCAGGAAACGCGTAGTCGAGGCCGTGATAGATCTCGTCCGAAATGAATCGGATGCCTTCGCTCTCGGCGACCGCAATCAGTTCGGTCAACGCCTCGCGGGTCATCATCGTGCCGGTCGGATTCGCCGGACTGCCGACCAGCACACCCTTCAACGGCGCCTTGCGATGCGCGGCCAGCAAAGCCTCGCCGGTCAATGCGTGCCGCGTCTCGCTATGGGTCTCGATCAACACGGGTTCGCAACCCAGCGCATTGAGGATGTGGCGATACGGCGGATAGCCGGGCACCGTCACCGCGACGCGATCGCCCGGTTCGAACAAGGCCAGGAACGACAGAATGAACGCACCGGACGAGCCGGTGGTGACGACAATGCGATCCGGATCGACCTCGCAGCGATAGGTCTCGCGATAATGCCGGGCGATCCGCGCGCGCAGCGACGGAATGCCGAGCGCCGAGGTGTAATCGATGCGGCCCTGCTCCAGCGCGGCGTGTGCGGCGGCGAGCGCCGTGCGCGGCGCCGATGCGGCCGGCTGACCTACCTCCATATGGATGACGTGACCGCCGGCGGCTTCGATCCGCTCGGCTGCCGCCATCACATCCATCACCATGAAAGGCGGTACGTCGCTCCGGGTGGAGGCGGTCAACAATTTGCGCGCCGCCGCTGTCTTGGTCGCATCGAGCATCGAAATCTGTTATCTCCCGCGCGATTCCGGCGAAGCCCGGCAGGCGTCGCGCTGCTGCCGCAATGCTGGGCTGATCAGGGGAATATCCGGTATTCGAACCTCGGCCAATGCCCAAAGTGATGGTTGAAGACCTGCCCGGCCGCTTGCGCCGGATCGCCCGCGTGATGGTGATGCGGCTGGTGGCGATCGTGAGCGCCGCAGCGCTGGCGCTCGCCCCGGTCCCGAGCCTGGCGCAGGCGCCGCAGCAGAAGGGCCCGCCGCTGCTGCGTGACACCGAGATCGAGAATCTGCTGCGCGACTATACCCGGCCGATCCTGCGCGCCGCGGGCCTCGAAAAGCAGAATATCCAGATCGCCATCATCAACGATCCGAATTTCAACGCCTTTGTCGCCGATGGCCGCCGCATCTTCGTCAATTACGGCGCGCTGATGCAGTCGCAGACGCCGAACCAGCTGATCGGCGTGCTGGCGCACGAGACCGGCCACCTCGCCGGCGGCCATTTGTCCAAACTCCGGACCCAGCTTGCGCAGGCGCAGACGCAGATGATCGTCGCGATGCTGCTCGGCGTCGGCGCGATGGTCGCGGGCTCCCAGGCCGGTCCGAACAGCGGCGCCGCCAATATCGGCGCAGCCGCGATCTCGGCTCCGCAAGAGCTGATCCGGCGCAATCTGCTGTCCTATCAGCGTCAGCAGGAAGAGAACGCCGACCGCGCCGCGGTGAAATTCCTCGACGCCACCGGCCAATCGGCGAAGGGCATGTACGAGACCTTCCGGCGCTTCACCGACGAGAGCCTGTTCGCTGCGCGAGGTGCCGACCCTTACGCGCAGTCGCATCCGATGCCGGCCGAACGCGTCCGCGCACTCGAGGAGCTGGCCCGTTCAAGTCCGAATTGGGACAAGAAGGACGACGCCGCGCTGCAGCTTCGCCACGACATGATGCGGGCGAAGACCTCCGGCTTCATGGAGCGGCCCGACACCGTGTACCGGCGCTATCCGCTGTCCAACACCAGCCTGCCCGCGCGCTACGCCCGCGCGATCTCCACCTATCTTCGCGGCGATCCGCGATCGGCGTTGGCGCAGATCGATGGCCTGATCCAGGCCGAGCCGAACAATCCCTATTTTTACGAATTGCGCGGCCAGGCGCTGCTGGAAGGCGGCCGGCCGCAGGAAGCCATCGCGCCGCTGCGCAAGGCGTTGTCGCTGACGCGCGGCGCGCCGCTGATCGAGATGCTGCTCGGCCAAGCGCTGGTGGCCAGCAACAACAACGCCACTACCGAAGAAGCGATCCGGATTCTGCGCGCCGCGTTGTCGCGCGAGGGCGAGGCGCCGCTCGGCTACAGCCAGCTCGCGATGGCCTATGGCCGCAAGGGCGACTACGCAGAAGCCGATCTCGCCTCGGCGCAGGCGGCCTTCCTGCGCGGCGACAACAAGACCGCGCGCGAACTCGCATCACGCGCCAAAACCCGTTTTCCGGTCGGCTCGCCGGGCTGGGTGAAGGCCGACGACATCGTCGCAGCGAAGCCGCCGGCCAAATAACGTACGCCGGAATCGCAGGTTCGGCGCCGGATTCGCCCCACGTCGGCATCGTTTGACGCAGGTCAAATCCGCTATGGCCGCGCGGGGTGTCCCATGATTGCCTCGCCGTGCCCATGCACCTAGAGTCGCGCGGCGACAGGCGACAGGAGAACATCCATGATGAAATCCAGACTGCAAGGCAGCGGCACTGCGCGCAAGATGATCACCCGTGCATTGGCGAGCGGCGTGTTGCTGGCGATGTACGGCCTCGGCATGATCACAACGACCGGATTGGCGATGACGGCGAGCGTTACGCCCGCTCACGCCCAGCGTGGACGCGGGCGTGGCCGTGGTTGGGGCGGCGGCGATGCCGGCGCCGCAATCGGACTGGGCATCGGCGCCGCGATCATCGGCGGGGCGATCGCCGCGAGCGCCGCGGAAGATGCACGCCGCCGTGATGCGGTCGGCTATTGCGCGCAGCGCTATCGCTCTTTCAATCCGGAGACGATGACCTATATCGGCAAGGACGGTCGGGCGCGTTCGTGCCCGTAAGCGATCCGTCACAACTTGAACGATCAAGTTCGAACTAGACTGAACTGAACCGGAGCGTTGTGCGATCGATCATCTCGACAACCGGCGATCGCACACCGCTCTCGCCTTCTCTGCCTTGACACGGCTCAAGCCGCTGTCGATACGCTCCCCCTACAGAGAGCCTCTCCCGCCGCCCGGCGAGTCCTTGCCGCGGCGAGCATTCTCTATTTCACAGCACAACAGGAGTACGAATGTCCCTTCATATCGGCGATACCGCCCCCGATTTCACCGTCGACACGACCAACGGCGCGATCTCGCTGCATGAGTGGGCCGGTGCGTCGTGGGTCTTCTTCTTCAGCCATCCCGCCGATTTCACGCCGGTCTGCACCACCGAAATGGGCAGAACCTCGAAGCTCGCGGAGCAGTTCGCCGCGCGCAATGTCAAGCCGCTCGGGCTGTCGACCGATACTGTCGCCGAGCATCTGAAGTGGATCGCCGACGTCAACGACACCCAGAATACTGATCTGCAGTTTCCGATCGTTGCCGACCCCTCGCTGACGGTGGCGCGGATGTACGACATGATCCATCCCAACCAGAGCAGCACGGCCGCGGTACGTTCGATCTTCATCATCGACCCGAACAAGAAGATCCGCCTGACCATGACCTACCCGATGAATGTGGGTCGGAACTTCGACGAGATCCTGCGGGTGATCGACGCCCTGCAACTCGCAGACAAGTACAGCGTCGCGACCCCCGCGGACTGGCGCGCCGGCGACAAGGTGATCATCCCGCTGTCGATCACCGGCGACGCTGCCGTCAAGGCGTTCCCGCAGGGGTGGGACGCGCCGCGTCCCTATCTCCGCCTGACCACCGTCAAGTAGTGCGCTGCGGCGTCACGCCGCGCTGCAAGACAAAGTGCCGGCGCTCCATGCGAGCGTCGGCACAACAAGCTTCGACACAGGCTGCCCTCCTCGCACCGCGCCCGACTGCGCGGCTGACCGAAACGTGTTCACAAATTGCGCGTAATTGGGCTGGAAAAGCGCTATGAAGCCTGCGAATCCGCGCGCCATCGACCGTTTGTCTGCTTGAAGGGATTGCCCATGCCGTCGTTCCGTCCGTTTGCTGCCGCCCTCCTCGCGCTCACTTTGATCAGCGCGCCGGGAGCCGCGTCGGCGCAGAAGTTCTCCGACGAACAGCGCGGCGAGATCGAACGCATCATCAAGGAGTATCTGGTCTCCCACCCCGAAGTGCTGGAAGAGGCGTCCGACGAGCTGAGCAAGCGGCAGGCGAAAACCACCGCGGAGAAACATCAGGCCGCGATCAGCGACAACGCCGAGGCGATCTTCAATTCGCCGCGGGGTGTGGCGATCGGCAACAAGAACGGCGACGTCACCCTCGTCGAGTTCTTCGATTACAATTGCGGCTACTGCAAGCGCGCGATGACCGACATGCTCGAGTTGCTCAAGGAGGACTCGAAGCTGAAGGTCGTGCTGAAGGAATTCCCGGTTCTTGGGCCGCCTTCGGTCGAGGCCGCGCAGGTCGCGATCGCCGTGCGGATGCAGGATCCGGGCAGCAAGAAATATCTCGACTTCCACCAGAAGCTGATGGGCGGCCGCGGCCAGGCCGACAAGGCGCGTGCGATCGCCGCCGCCAAGGACGCCGGCTTCGACATGGCGCGGCTCGAGAAGGATATGGCGAGCCCGGAAGTGCGCGCCACCATCGAGGAAAGCTTCAAGCTCGCGGAATCGATGGGCATGAACGGCACGCCGAGCTACGTGATCGGCAAGCAGGTGGTGGTCGGCGCGGTCGGCCTCGACATCTTGCGCCAGAAAGTGGCGATCGCCCGCTGCGGCAAGGAGAAGTGCTGAGCACTGCCGCTCCTCCCGAACCGTTTATCGGGAGAAGCTCACTCCTGCGATCGCCGAAGCGGCGATCGCACTGCATGCTCGAAAGCGCTTTCGAGGGAAGTGGGCACTGACCCAATCGGAACCGCAGCTCTAGGACCGACAATCGGTCTCGGCGACGTGGACGCGGTCGGCGTGCAGCGACCATTCCTTCAATCGTTCTTTCTCGCAGAACTTCTGCTTGGCGAGTTCCGTCGCGTCGCGGCTGTTCGCCGCCTCGACTTCCAGCGCGCTCTGGCAGACCTCGGCCTGCCGACCATTGTCGCCGAGGATGTCCTTCATAAATCGCACGATGTATCGAGCCATAGCACCCCCCGGTTGAGCGATTTCGCGATGCAAGCGGCATGCCTGCCCAAGCGGCACGCCTGACAAAGGGCGCGTCGGACGCAGATCCTGGTCGGGCAGACCTAAGCTTAAGCGCCGCGCCGCATCATTGGTTCCAAGGATCGCTGCGGATCGAGCACCTCCGAGTCGCCAAAACAAAACCGCGGGAACTCCATCACCGGCGGAACGGCGCTGTGCGGGTCTTGTTGTCGCCCCGGGCAGAGTTAACGGGAGGAAACACCAATGACCAATCGCTTGTTCGTTTCTGTGGCCACAGCCGCCCTGATTGCCAGTGGCGTTGTGGCGAATGCGCAGGGAACCGGCGGCGCAACCGGTGGTTCTGGCGGCGCCTCGCCATCGGCGGGCTCATCCGCTCCTGCCGAGCGCGGCTCCGCACCGCAGATGGATCGCTCTGAAGGCCAGGGCTCCGGCATGAACCAGGGCTCTGGCATGAAATCGGGCCAGAGCGACGACAAAATGGCTCCGGGCGGGGCCAGGGACCAGCGCGCGCAGGACGGCACGCCGAAGGGCGGCGCGAGTTCCGACAGCGGCAAGGCCGGCAAGGACGACGATCGCAATATCGATCGCAAGGCCGGCAACGATCGCGATCAGATGAACCGCAATGCGGACAAGGATCGCGATCCGGCGAACCGCAACGCGGGGAACGACCGCGACCGCGCCACCACCGGTCAGGCCGGCGCTGGCGGCAAACTCTCCACCGAGCAGCGAACCAAGATCACCACCGTGATCAAGAACCAGCGCATCGAGCCGCAGACCAACATCAACTTCTCAATCTCTGTCGGCACCCGGGTTCCGCGCGACGTCCGGTTCCATCCGCTGCCGACTGAGATCGTGACGATCTATCCGGATTGGCGAGGCTACGAGTTCTTCCTGGTCCGGGACGAGATCATCGTGGTCAACCCGCGCACGCTCGAGATCGTCGCGGTTCTCGACGCCTAGGTCCGGCGCGCAGCGACACAAGAAGGGCGGCCTTCGCGACGGGCCGCCCTTTCTTTTTCGTGCGGTGAACGGCGCGACATGGCCGGACGGGCGCCCAATGCGAACGGATCGCAAACCATTGCGGAGTTTTGCTCCGGGATGCTCGCCCAAAGCAGCAGCCGATTCATGCGGTATTGGAACGTGTTCAGGCTTCCCCTCAGCCGCGAGGTTACCTATAACGCGCGCAATCAAGTGAATTTCGCCCGAAACGCCGGCTTTCTGCAGAGCTGGATTTTTGGCCCGGACGGCGCGTCCGCCGGAGACCTTCGCTGACATTGCCGGAATTTCGGATGCCTCAAACGATTTACGTGCTCAATGGTCCGAACCTGAATCTGCTCGGGACCCGGGAGCCGGAAATTTATGGCCACGCCACATTGGCTGATGTCGAACGGCTGTGCGCCGAGACCGCGGCGAGCCTCGGCCTCACCGCGGTTTGCCGGCAGTCCAACCACGAGGGCGAGCTGATCGACTGGATCCACCAGGCCCGCGCCGAACAGGCGGTTGGGATTGTGCTCAATGCCGGCGGCTACACTCATACGTCAGTCGCGCTGCACGACGCCCTGGTCGGGGTGCAGATCCCGACGGTTGAAGTTCACGTTTCGAATATCTTCGCGCGCGACAGCTTCCGCCATCATTCCTTCATCGCGAAGGCATCTTTTGCCAGCCTGTGCGGCTTCGGCATCGACGGTTATCGGCTGGCCATCACCGGCCTGGCCGCAAGACTCAGCGCCGGCGCCAAGGCCTGACCAGCGCCCCGTTCACTCAAGACATCTGGATCGACACATGGCCCGCCAGCCTGACAACAAGACCGCCGCCAAGCCGAAGGACGCCGAGACGACTGACAATAAGGCAACCGGCGACAGCGCGCTGATCCGCGAACTCGCGCTGCTGCTCGACGAGACCAATCTTACCGAGATCGAGATCGAGCGCGCCGGCCTCCGCGTGCGGGTCGCCCGCAATGTCAGCATCGCCGCCTCGATTCCGGCCGGCTATGCAGCAGCCCCGGTTGGCGCCGCGATTGCGGCGCCGGCCGATAGTGCGGCGATCGACGTCGCCAAGCACCCCGGCGTCGTGCCCTCTCCGATGGTCGGTACGGTTTATTTGGCGTCGGAGCCCGGCGCCAAGCCGTTCATTGAGGTCGGCTCGCGGGTGTCAGCCGGCGAGACGCTCTTCATCATCGAGGCGATGAAGACGATGAACCAGATCCCGTCGCCGCGCGCAGGCACCGTCACGCAGATCCTCGTCGAAGACGGCCAGCCGGTCGAGTTCGGCGAGCCGATGGTGGTGATCGAGTAAGAGCGATGAGAGAGTAGCGAGTAGGAAAACGCGGCGATTGCGGCCTTCCTCCATTCGCCATTTGCTATTCGCCATTCGCCCCCTTGGCCCTCACAATTCGGTAGCCCGATGTTCGACAAGATCCTGATAGCCAATCGCGGCGAGATCGCCTTGCGGGTGCTGCGCGCGTGCAAGGAACTCGGCATCGCCACCGTTGCCGTGCATTCCACCGCCGACGCTGACGCGATGCATGTCCGCCTCGCCGACGAAAGCGTCTGCATCGGCCCGCCGCCGTCGAAGGACAGCTATCTCAATATCCCCTCTCTGCTCGCGGCCTGCGAGATCACCGGCGCCGACGCGGTGCATCCCGGCTACGGTTTCCTGTCGGAGAACGCGCGTTTCGCCGAGATTCTTGCCGATCACAATCTGCAATTCATCGGCCCCAAGGCCGAGCACATCCGCCTGATGGGCGACAAGATCGAGGCCAAGAAGACCGCCAAGCGGCTCGGCATTCCCGTGGTGCCGGGCTCCGACGGCGCGGTCGGCCCGGACGACGACGCGATGTCGATCGCGAAGGAAATAGGCTTCCCGGTGCTGGTCAAGGCGGCGGCCGGCGGCGGTGGCCGCGGCATGAAGGTCGCGCACACCGCCGAAGATCTGTCGATGGCGATCTCCACCGCCGGCAACGAGGCCAAGGCTGCATTCGGCGACGCCTCGGTCTATCTGGAGAAGTATCTGCAGAAGCCGCGCCACATCGAAATCCAGATACTGGGTGACGGCCGCGGTGGCGCAATCCATCTCGGCGAACGCGACTGCTCGCTGCAGCGCCGGCATCAGAAGGTGTGGGAGGAAAGCCCCTCCCCGGTGATCAGCGCGGAAGCCCGCGCCCGAATCGGCGGCATCTGCGCCAAGGCGATGCAGGACATGAACTATGTCGGCGTCGGCACGATCGAATTCCTCTACGAGGACGGCGAGTTCTATTTCATCGAGATGAACACCCGCATTCAGGTCGAGCATCCGGTCACCGAGATGATCACCGGCATCGATCTCGTGCTGGAGCAGATCCGGATCGCGGCTGGCGGCGACCTGCCGGTCTCGCAAGACGAAATCGTGCTCAACGGCCACGCCATCGAGTGCCGCATTAACGCCGAGAACCCGGTCAACTTCCGACCGTCGCCCGGCAAAATCGCCCGCTACCACCCACCCGGCGGGCTCGGCATCCGGATCGATTCCGCCGTGTTCCAAGGCTACACCATCCCACCCTATTACGACTCTCTGGTCGGCAAGCTGATCGTCCACGGCAAGACCCGCGGCGAATGCCTGATGCGGCTGCGTCGGGCGCTGGACGAGATGGTGGTCGATGGCATCGAGACCACCTTGCCGCTGTTCCGCGCGCTGGTGCGGGAACCGGCGATCATCGACGGGGACTATCACATCCATTGGCTGGAGCAGTATCTGGCCGGCGGAGCGCTGGACGCCCGCTAAAAGAGTTCTGGCCGGACGGAACCGGTTCCATGCTCGCGCGTTCAGTCGGTTCACATTCGAACGTCTTGCGGGGGATGTTCTTGTTTCGTTCAGATCTGTCCGAGGGCGCGCGGTGACGCCGGAATCGACGCGCCGACGCGCATTCATCCAGATCACTCTGCTCTCACTCTCTTTCGTCGTCCTGGTCGTGATCAGCTTGGCGTCGGTGTTCTTGTTGCAGAAGGCGCGCGACGACAGCGCCTGGGTTGCGCATACGCTGGAAGTCGAGAACCAGATTTCGCTCTCACAACTGCAAATGCGCCGCTCGGAAAGCGCCGAGCGAGGCTTTCTGTTGACCGGTCAGCCGGAATTCGTGTCGGAATTCCAGAACTCCTCGGCGCAGGTGCCTCTGATGCTGGGGCGGTTGCAGCAACTCGTCGCCGACAACCCGGTGCAGCGCCCGCTGGTCGATAAGGCGATCGTGATCGCCGATGCCCGAATTGCAAGATTCAGAGAGCTGATCGCGTTGGCGCAGTCCAACCGCGCCGAAGAAGCCCGGCGGATCGTCCGCGATGAGACCGACCGCGAGTCGATGAACCAGTTCGCCAGCCATATGGCGGCGATGCGAGCTGAGGAAAACAAACTGTTCGCAATGCGCACGGCTGCCGCCGATCGTAGCCAGTCGCTGGCGTCAATCGTCACGACGACCGGCACGGGCCTGGTGTTGGTGCTTGCCGGCTTGTCGATCTTCCTGGTGCGACGTTCGGCGCGCGCCCGCGATGAAGCCGAAGCGCTGCTGCGCGACAACAACGTCAATCTCGAAACCACGGTTTCGGAACGGACGGCGGATCTGCGCGAGGCCAACGAGGAAATCCAGCGTTTCGCCTATATCGTCAGTCACGACCTGCGCTCGCCGCTGGTCAACATCATGGGTTTCACCAGCGAGCTCGAGGAATTGCGCGGCGACATCTTCCGTCGCATTGCAACGCTCAGCCGCGAGGTCGCCGACAAACAGATGCCGGAGAAGGCCGACAGCGACGGCGAACCGGAGCTGGAGGCTCCCGACAAGCAACTCTCGGAGGACTTCACCGAAGCGCTCGGCTTCATCAAGTCATCGATCGGAAAGATGGACCGGCTGATCAGCGCGATCCTCAACCTCACCCGTGAGGGACGCCGCCAATTCCAGCCGGTGCCGATCGACACGAGGGAATTGATCGAGAACATCGTTTCCACCGTGGCGCATCAGGCTGCCGAGGCCAACGCCGAAATCCGGATCGAGCCGCTGCCGGAGATCGTCAGCGACCGCCTTGCACTCGAACAGATCTTTTCCAACCTGATCGACAATGCTCTGAAATATCTCCGGAGCGGAGTTCCGGGCGACATCCGCATCCGTGCCCGGCAGAAACTTGGCTTCGTGATCTTCGAGATCGCCGACAATGGCCGGGGGATCGACCCGAAGGACCATCAGAGAATCTTTGATCTTTTCCGCCGGGCCGGTACACAGGACAGGCCCGGTCAAGGCATCGGGCTCGCCCATGTCCGTGCGCTCGTCAGGCGGCTGGGCGGAACCATGTCGGTGTCCTCGGCGCTCGGCGAGGGGTCGACCTTCACTATCACGTTGCCAGCGAAATGGACCGCAGCGACAAATCGGGAACCGCGCTCATGAGCAATCCAGTCACCATCATCATGATCGAGGACGATGAGGGCCACGCGCGCCTGATCGAACGCAACATTCGCCGGTCCGGCGTCAACAACGAGATCATCCCGTTCACCTCCGGTACAACGGCGCTGAACTACCTGTTCGGGCCTGACGGCTCCGGTGTCGAACACCAGAACCGCGCGCTGCTGGTGCTGCTCGACCTCAACCTGCCCGACGCCAGCGGCATCGATATTCTCCGCCGTATCAAGGAGAATGATCATCTCAAATGTACGCCCGTCGTGGTGCTGACCACCACCGACGACGCACAGGAAATCAAGCGTTGCTATGAACTCGGGTGCAACGTCTACATCACCAAGCCGGTGAACTACGAAAGCTTCGCGAACGCGATCCGCCAGCTCGGCTTGTTCTTCTCCGTGATCCAGGTTCCTCAAACCGAGGCGACATGACCGCTGCGACGCCGACCCTCTTGTACATCGACGACGACGAGGCGCTCGGGCGCCTGGTCTCGCGCGGCTTGAAGCGGCAGGGGTTCTGCGTCGAACATGTGCTGAGCGGCGAAGTCGGACTGGAACGCTTGCGCAAGGGCGGCATCGACGTCGTTGCGCTCGATCAGTACATGCCGGGTCTCGACGGGCTCGAGACGTTGGAGCAGATCCAGAATATCCCCGATGCTCCGCCCGTGGTTTTCGTCACCGCCTCGCAGGATTCCAGCATTGCGGTGACCGCGCTCAAGGCCGGCGCCGCGGACTACTTGGTCAAAGACACCCAGGGCGACTTCGTCCTTCTTCTGCAGGTCGCGGCCGATCAGGCGCTGCGTCAGGCAGTCATCCGCAAGGCGCGCGACGACGCCGAGGCCGAAGTCCGAGCCTCGCGCGACCGCTATGCCGCGCTCGCCGCCGAGCGCGAGATGCTGCTGCGCGAGGTCAACCACCGCGTCGGCAATTCCTTGCAGATCATCGCCTCCTTGCTGCATCTGCAGGCCTCCTCCAGCAAGGAGAGCGAGGTCAAGGCAGCACTCACCAATGCGATGGGCCGCGTCGCCGCGGTCGCGCAAGTCCACCGCCGGCTGTACACCTCGCACGACCTCAAGAGCGTGATGCTGAACCAGTATCTGGAAGCACTGCTCGAGGATCTGCGGCGATCGGCCGAGGGCAACCGGATGTCGCGACTGACGCTCAGCTCGGAGGCCGTCGAAATCGATCCGGATCGCGCGGTGGCGATCGGAATCGTCGTCAACGAGCTGGTGATGAACGCGGTGAAATACGCCTATCCGGAAGGCCAGGGTCCGATCCATGTCGTGCTCAAGGCCAAGGGGGACGATCTCGAGCTGGCGATCTCCGACGATGGCGTGGGCCTCGCGGTGAAGGCCAACCCGCAATCGACCGGGATGGGCCAGCGGATCGTCAATGCGATGGCGACCAAGCTCGACGCCAGCGTCGAGCGCGACCCAACGCATTCGGGGACCCGTATGATCCTGCGCTTCCGCCGCACCAACGCGCCCGCGCCGACCCCGGCGGCGGCCTGAGAGTCATCCGCCATGCTCCCCTGGACCAAGCTGGCCACCGCGCCGATCCCCGGCGGCGACGAATTGCGGCTGATGCGGCGCGGCGACGAGTTCTCGATCAGGCTCGGCGCCAACGAGCTGATGAACAGCCGGCTCGGCGGCTCCGAGGAGGCGCTGGCCACCCTCGCCTGCAAGAAGCTCGACGGACGCAGCCGGCCGCGCGTGCTGATCGGCGGGCTTGGCATGGGCTTCACGCTGCGCGCCGCGCTCGCTGTGTTCGGCGCCGACGCCGCCATCGAGGTGGCGGAGCTGGTCCCCGAAGTGATCGACTGGGGCCGGGGTGAAATGGCCGGCCTGTTCGGCGACAGTCTCAGCGATCCGCGCGTCAGCCTCGTCGCACGCGACGTCGGCGAACTGATCCGGGACGGAGCTGGACGCTACGACGCCATTCTGCTCGACGTCGACAACGGCCCTGAGGGACTTTCCCGAAAAGCCAACGACCGCTTGTACGATGTCGCCGGCCTCGCCGCGACCCGCGCCTCGTTGCGCGACGGCGGCGTTCTGGCGCTGTGGTCTTCGGGGCCGGACGACGACTTCACCCGGCGATTGCGGCGGAGCGGCTTCGCCGTCAACGAAGTGCCGGTGCGCGCCGTCGGCAAGCGCGGCGGGTCCCGGCACTGGATCTGGCTCGCCGTGCGGAGCTGACCGCCGAAAGACTTATCGCCCCGCGCCTGCCCCGACCTTGCCATTTTGTCGCAGGTCGGGCAGCTTCCGCGCGCACTGATCGGCGCCTCAGGGGGAGCGCGGCGGTCGCTTTCAATTGCATCGGGGATCATCGCCTTGGGGATCGGCATGAGCGGCGCTGCCGCGTCGCCGCCGGGCCTGAGCTGAACAGCTCTCCGGTCGCGTGCTCGCGCGAAGGGGCTAAGGGCTCGTGAATACTCCTGTGGTGGTTCTGGGAATTCCGCTCGATTTCGTCCTGTTCGCGCTAACACTACTCGGGGTGGCGATCTTCCATCGCCAAACGCTGGGGATCGCGCTCGCCGGCCTCGCCTCCATCACTCTGTACAAGCTGATCTTCGCGGGCTTCAAAACCGGCCCCGGCCTGCTCGGGCTGACGCTGCATCTCGAGCACGAATGGGTGACGCTGGCGAACCTGTTCCTGCTGCTGATGGGTTTTGCGCTGCTCTCGGCGCATTTCGAAAAGAGCGGCATTCCCGACGAGATGCCAGCGCTGCTGCCCGACGACTGGAAGGGCCCGGTGGTGTTGCTGGTCCTCGTCTTTGCGCTGTCGAGCTTTCTCGACAACATTGCCGCCGCGCTGATCGGCGGCATGGTGGCGCGGCATGTGTTTCGCGGCAAGGTTCACATCGGCTATCTCGCGGCGATCGTCGCGGCCTCGAATGCCGGAGGCTCCGGGAGCGTGGTCGGCGACACCACAACCACGATGATGTGGATCGCCGGCGTCGGTCCGCTCAGCGTTGTAGAGGCCTATGTCGCGGCCGGCACCGCATTGCTGCTGTTCGCCGTTCCGGCGTCGATCCAGCAGCAGAACTTCTCGCCGATCATGAAGGACCCGCCGCGTGGTCTGAAGATCGAATGGGTCCGCGTCGGCATCGTCGCCGCGATCCTGATCGCGGCGCTGGCCGCCAACATCACGGCCAACACCAACTATCCCGCCTTGCTCGACAAACTGCCGCTGCTCGGCCTCACCGTCTGGGCGGTGCTGCTGCTGACCGCGCCGATCCGCCAGCCGGATTGGGGGCTGATGCCCTCGACCCTCAAGGGCACCGTCTTCCTGCTGGCGCTGGTCACCGCCGCCTCGATGATGCCGGTCGAGCAACTGCCCGCGGCGAGCTGGCAGACCGCGCTCGGCCTCGGCTTCGTCTCTGCGGGATTTGACAACATTCCGCTGACCGCGCTGGCGCTGAAACAAGGCGGCTACGATTGGGGCTTTCTCGCTTATGCGGTCGGCTTCGGTGGCTCGATGATGTGGTTCGGCTCGTCCGCCGGCGTCGCCCTCACCAACATGTTTCCCGAGGGCAAATCGGTCTATTTGTGGTTGCGCTTCGGCTGGCACGTCGGCATCGCCTACTTCCTCGGATTCTTCGTGATGCTGGCGCTGATCGGCTGGCATCCCGATCCGATCCGCTGAAGCTGCGCACCGCGGCGATCGGGCGGCCGAACGTCGCTTCGCAGGTCGCGAGCAGCACCGCGGCCTGCTATGCTCGGGCATGGCTTCCCGCGACTCCGCCAATGCCGACATCACGCCCGAAGTGCTGCTGCGTGCTTACGCGTGCGGCATCTTTCCGATGGCCGAGAGCATCGACGACCCGACGCTGTTCTGGGTCGAGCCGGAGCTGCGCGGCATCATCCCGCTCGGCGGCTTCCGCGTCGCCTCACGTCTCGCCCGCACCGTGCGCTCGGACGTCTTCACCGTCACCGTCAACCGCGACTTCAGGGGCGTGATCGACGGCTGCGCCTCGCCGCAGCCTGGCCGCGACGACACCTGGATCAACCGCCGCATCCGCGAGCTCTATATCGGCCTGCACGGCATCGGGCATTGTCATAGCGTCGAGGTCTGGCAGGACGACGACCTCGTCGGCGGCCTGTACGGCGTCAGCCTCGGCCGCGCCTTCTTCGGCGAGAGCATGTTTCACCGCGCCCGCGACGCCTCGAAGGTGGCGCTGGTGCATCTCGTCGCCCGCCTGCTCGCGGGCGGCTACGAGCTGCTCGACACCCAGTTCGTGACGGAGCATCTGCGCAGCTTCGGTGCAATCGAAGTGCCGCGGCAACGCTATCGCGCGCTGCTCGACGACGCCCTCCACGGCGTCGCCGACTTCGGCGCGCTGCCAGTGGATCAGCCGGTCTCGGGCGCGCAAGCACTGGAGATCATCGCGAAGAACTAGCTGCACATCCAGGCTCCCACAGCCTCTGACGACGACAACGCGCAGCACTCGCATTACGGTCATTACTTGACCGGCGCAACTTCGTTTTCTACTAATCGAGGCAGGGCATCTGGGGGCATTCATGCTGAATTTCAAACTCGATCGAAAGTCGTTGCGCTTCTCACCAGCCTTGTTGGCTGCGGCGTTCGCTATCTCGCTGATCTCCTTCCCGACTCGTTCCGTTGCACGGGATGGTGCTGCCGTATTCGGTGCGATTGCCGGCGTCGCCGCCGCCGCGATCATCGCGAACGGCATCGCGCAACAGCAGCAGCCGCGAGCCTATCGGAGCGCGCGTCCTCGGCGGCACGTTTCGCATCGCTCGCGCCCGGCCGCCTCGCAGGCGTCGATGGCGGATCCCTTCGCTGGCGTCGCCGCCTCGAAGACCCGCCCGGCGAGGGATTGATCGTCGCGCGGTCGAGCAGCCAAGCCGAACGCGCCAGCAGCACGCAATTTGCCTATCGAGACCGATGATGCAGAAGCCGTTTGCGTCCCGATTTGTCTGCCGACTCTCCGCAGCAGTCCGGCGGACCGCAGGGCGGTCGTGGTCGATGGGAGCTCTGATCGCCGTCCTCTCACTTGCATTGATGCCGGCGGCTCGCTCCGAAGACGGTCTGAACATCGACAAATCATTCGGATCGGTCTCGGGTTGGGACGTGGGGTTCAGCAAGAACGTCGGCGGCTGTCTGGCCGCAGCGACCTATCGCGACCGGACGACGGTGTGGTTCGGCTTTGCCGGAGACAAGCCGAGCGCCTACATCGCCTTCACCAACCCGCGCTGGGCGTCCGTCGAGGTCGATGGCCAGTACGATCTGCAACTGGTCATGCGCCGCACGCGGTGGAACGGTCAGTTCGTCGGCTTCACGCGCGGTAACGAGAGGGGCGTTTTCTCTGCCGGTCTCAAGACCGAGTTCATGGTCGAGCTGGCCGAGTCCGGCGGTGTCGGTGTGTTCCTGAATCGAAATCGCATCGCGGCGCTTTCCCTCGACGGCTCCCGCCGCGCCCTCGAAGCCGTGCTGTCTTGCCAGAAGGCATTCATGACGGCCCAGAGCGACACACGCGACGAAGGTTCGACCGGGGCCAAGCCAAAGCGCAACGCCAGGAGTTCAGGCACGGGATTCTACGTCTCCGGGAACGGGCACATCGTGACCAACAACCACGTCATCGCCGAATGCTCGGCGATCAATGTGATTCCCCCCGGCGGGGCGCCGTTGCGCGCGACTCTCGTGGCGAAGGACAAGACCAACGATCTCGCGATTCTGAAGACGTCGTCGTCGCCGCCGGCGGTTCCTGGACTCAGAACCCAGATGCGGTTGGGCGAAGCCGTGTACGTGTTCGGCTTTCCCCTGGCTGGCATCCTGTCGACATCAGGAAACTTCACGGCCGGCGCGATCACCGCGACCACCGGCATGGAAGACGACACCCGCCTCGCCCAGATCTCCGCTCCGGTTCAACCGGGCAACAGCGGCGGTCCGTTGCTCGACAAATACGGCAACGTTGTCGGCGTGATCGTATCGAAGCTCAACGCCTTGAACATCGCCGCCGCGACCAAAGACATTCCGCAGAACGTCAATTTCGCGATCAAATCCGGCATCGCGACGAACTTCCTCGACAGCAGCGGCGTGCTGCCCAGCGGCACGGTGAGCACGCGCGAACTCCCGCCGGAAGCGATTGCCGATCTGGCCAAATCCTTCACGGTCCAGGTGCTCTGTAATTAGCTCGCCGACTTGATCGCCGCAGCGGACGGCCCCCGTCGCAGCTATGGGAGCCGGACCACGGCTTCCTCAGCCATGCTCACGGAACGGCGAGCGAGCACAGCACGCTCAGACTCGGGACCCGCTACCTGAACTGCGGAAACTGCGGTGGAGGCGGCGCCGGGGCTGGCTGGCGCGGCTGTGGCGGCGGCTGCCGGCGACGCTGCGGCGGCGCGGCGGCCGGCTTCGGCGCTTCGGGCTGGGCGTTGACCACAGTCGTTTCGGGGTTCTTACAGTCGGTCAGCCAGATATCGTAGATCGGGTGCTCGACCGCGTGCAGACCCGGGCTCGCGGCGAACATCCAGCCTGAATAGATCCGCTTCACTTCGCCCTGCAGCGTGATCTCGTCGACCTCGACGAAGGCGTCGGTGTTGGCGGCCTCGGTCGAGGGGCGCGTATAGCAGGCGTCGGTCTTCACCCGCAGCGCGCCGAATTGCACGGTTTCGCCGATATCGGCATCGAAGCTGATGGTGCGGCCGGTGATCTTGTCGAGGCCGGTGAAGCTGGCCTTCTTGTTGACGATCTTCTGCGCCGGCGGCTCGGTGACGATTTCGTCGCCGGGCTGCAGCGTCGCGGGCGCGGGCGGCGCGCCGCGGGGCTGACGCTGGCCGGGAGCCAGTCCCGGCAGCGGATTGCCGCCCGGTGGCGCGGCGGCGACGCCGTTGTTGGGCTGGGCCGGCGCACCCGGCTGCGGAGCGGCGGCCGGCGGCATATTGGCGGTCGCTGGCGGGTTCTGCGGAATGATGGTGGTGCCCGGCGGCGGCGGCAATGGCTGCGATTGGACCGGACCGGGCAACGCCGAGCCTTGCGGCGGGCGAGTCGGCGCGGGAAGCACGCGGCCCTGCGGCGGCAGGTCCGGCACCTCTTCCTCATCTTCCATCGGCAGCCCGCCACGCGGGATCGCTCCGGGCGGACGCGGCGCCGGGTCGGAAAAAATATTGCCGATCTGCGCCTGCGCGGGCAGCGCGAGCGTGATCAACGGAGCGGCGATCAGCGCCGCAAGACCGACAAAACAGAGGCTTCGGGACATTCCGCGCGGCTTCAATGACGAATCAGGCTTGCGACATTCTACAGCTTCGGGCCGCTTGCATTGGGTCCCGGTTAACACGCCGAATACGGCGGGGGAAGGGCGACCACCCCGGCCCTGCCCGCTGGCCATCCGCCGTCACACCTGAAATAATCGGCGAAGGCGCAAGCGCGGGACGAACCCGACGCCGCCGTACCATTCCGGATTGAACCGGAAGGAACCGGGGAAACGACAGGCATGACCGACCGAATTCGGCTGGACGGCAGGGTGGCGCTCGTCACCGGCGCCGCGGGCGTCATCGGCGCCGCGACCATCCAACTCCTCGCCGAACGCGGCGCCCGCATCGTCGCGATCGACCGCGATCGGCGAGCGCTCGATCAGGTGGTTGCAGCCCTGCCCGCCTCGACGCAGCCGCTGGCGCTGACCGCCGACGTCACCCAGGAAGATCAGGTCGCAGGCTATGTCCGGACCGCGGTCGAACGTTGTGGCCGAATCGACGTGTTCTACAACAATGCCGGAATCGAGGGCGACATCACCCCGATCGTCAGCACCTCGCTCGACGGCTTCCGCCGCGTGCTCGACGTCAACGTCATCGGCGTGTTTCTTGGAATGAAGCATGTGTTGCCGGTGATGCACCAGCAGAACTCCGGCAGCATCATCAACACCGCATCGATCGCCGGACTGATCGGCTCCAACGACATCATCGCCTACACCGCCAGCAAGCACGCGGTGATCGGCATGACAAAGACCGCGGCGCTGGAATGCAGCGGCACCAAGGTGCGCGTCAACTGCGTCTGCCCGGGGATGATCGACAGCCGGATGCTCAGTGCGATCGTCGAAGGCCGCAATCCCGGCCCCACACCGGTGCCGACCGAAAGGATCGTCGAGCGGATACCAGTACGCCGGCTCGGCCATGCCGCCGAGGTGGCGTCGGTTGTGGCGTTCCTCGCTTCCGACGAAGCGAGCTACGTGTCCGGCTCAGCCTACACCGTCGACGGTGGACGCACTGCAAGCTGATTACTCTTCCGATCAAAGGCCGATCGGCCAATTCAACAGGTTCAGTCAACCATGCCAGCACAACTCGATCCAGATGCCGCAGCCGTCTACAAGGCGTTTCAGGACGCCGGTCGCCCCGCCTATGAAGACCTCTCGGCGGACGAAGCGCGCGCGTACTACCTCGCCGCCCGCGTCGTCAGCAATCCGGATCCGCGCGAACTCGCCTCGGTGCAGTCGATCGCGATCCCGGGGCCCGCGGGCGATATCCCTGCCCGCGTCTACACGCCGAAGACGCTGCGACAGGACGACGGGCTGTCGCCGGCGCTGGTGTTCTTTCATGGCGGCGGTTGGGTGATCGGCAATCTCGACACCCACGACGTGGTGTGCCGCGCGATCGCCGACGAAGGCCAGCTCATCGTCGTTTCGGTCGACTATCGTCTGGCGCCCGAGCACAAATTTCCCGCCGCAGTGGAGGATGCGATCGCCGCGACCCAATGGATCGCCGACAACGCCCGCACGCTCGGGATCGATGCCGAACAGCTCAGCGTCGGCGGCGACAGCGCCGGCGGCAATCTGTCGGCGGTGGTGACGATCCATGCCCGCGACCATGGCGGTCCGATGCTGGCGGGCCAGGTGCTGATCTATCCCGCGACCGACTTCGCGATGAACCATCCGTCGCATCACGAGCCGGAGACCAGCGTGTTGCTGACGCATTCGGTCATCCGCTGGTTTCGCGACCACTATCTCACCGGCGCACATGACGAAAAGGATTGGCGCGCCTCGCCGGCCCGGGTCGAAACGCTCGCAGGCCTGCCGCCGGCCTTCGTCATGACCGCCGGCGCGGATCCGCTGCGCGACGAAGGCGATGAATACGCGCGACGCCTGGCGGATGCCGGCGTGCCGGTGACGCATCGCACCTATCCCGGCCAATTTCATGGTTTCTTCACCATGGGCAAAGTGCTGCAGCAGGCGAACGTCGCAGTCGCCGAGATCGGCGGCTGGCTGAAGGCGCTGTAGCCGCCGAGCATTGACCGGCGTCAACGTGATCGCGCGACGAAACGGCGAGGCTTCTCTTCCGCAATGAGAGGAGCGCGCCGGGGCGCGACGACGTTCGATGACCGAGATTTCAAGAACCCGCTGGGGCGGCCTCGCCGATCGCAAGGCCAAAGCCACCGGCTTCTTCCGCGTCGAACCGATCGACGGCGTGTGGTGGTTCGTCGATCCCGACGGCGGTCGCTTTCTGTCGAAGGGCGTCACCGCAGTCAACTTCGATCACGACAACATCAAGGACACCGAGCGGCATCCCTATCGCGAAGCCTGCCTGCGCAAATACGGCAGCCGCGACGCATGGCGCGGCGCGGCCGCCCGGCGCCTTGCGTCGTGGGGCTTCAACACGCTCGGCGCATGGTCGGAGCCCGAGATCGCGCATGCCGGCCCGACGCCGCTCGCGTCTGCCGCCGGCGTGGTCTATCTCGCCACCGCCTACAGCGACGGCCGCGGCTGGCCTCAATCCGATCTGTTCGATTCCGCCTTCGAGACCTTTGCGCAGCAACGCGCCCGCGAGATCTGCGCGCCGCGGCGCGACGACCCGACCGTGCTCGGCTGGTTCATCGACAACGAGCTGCAATGGGGACCGGACTGGCGCGGCGAGAACGAACTGCTGCCGGTGATCCTGCGCGACGGCGCGGCGCCCTGTTCGCGCAGGGTGGCGGTCGAGCTGCTGCGTGGTCGCTACAGCAGCGTCGATGAATTCAATGCGGTGTGGGGAAACACCGCATCGTCATGGGACGCGCTGGAGACCGAGCCCGTCACCCCGCCGCCCTTCACCCGCAATTTCTTCACGAACGATCGCGCCCAGGAACGCCACCCGCTACGCGCCCGTTACTTCGCCGATTGCGACGCCTTCGCCGGGCTGCTCGCCGAGCGCTACATGGCGGTGAGCGCCGCGGCGATCCGCGCCGCCGCGCCGTATCATCTCGTGCTCGGTAGCCGCTTCGCCTACGTGCCGCAACCGGACGTGGTCGCCGCGACCGCCCGCCACGTCGACGTCATCAGCATCAATTGCTACGACGCCCTGCCCGATGCGGTGATCGACGCCTACGCCGCTGCCGGCCGGCCGTGCCTGATCGGCGAATTCTCGTTCCGCAGCGACGATGCCGGAATGCCGAATACGCAAGGCGCTGGTCCGCGCGTGGCCACACAAGCCGAGCGCGCCGCGGGCTTCTCGCGCTACGCGACCGCGGCGCTGCGCTGTCCGAACCTGATCGGCTATCACTGGTTTCTGCACGCCGACCAGCCCGCCGAAGGCCGCTGGGACGGCGAGAACTCGAATTACGGCGTCGTCACCATCGCTGACGAGGTCTATGCCGAACTGACGCAGGCGATGACGGCGCTCAACGCCGACGCCGAGCGTCTGCACGACAACGCCACGATGGTTGCAAGGATCGAACGCCACGCCGTCGGGTAGATCGACAACCCTAACGAGCCAGTCAGAGCGTTTTCGAGCGAAGTGGAAACCGGTTCGCGTGAAGAAAACGCGTCAGACTAAAAAGTTAGAGCTCCGGTTCTGATTCTATCACAACCGGAAAAGCTCTATTTGCCGCTGCGCCGCTTTTCCGGTCGTCTCAGCTTCCTGGAGTCCAGGGCTGATAGTCGCCGGTCGCCTTGGGCCTGCGGCCGACCGACAGAGTCGAGCCCGCCGGACGATACGCCAGAGGCGTGCCCGTCAAATTCGGTTGATGCGGCTTTTGCCATTCGCGCGGCTGATAGTTTTCCTCGGTCGGCGGCACGTCGACGATGTGGTGCAGCCAGCCGTGCCAGTCGGGCGGAACTCGCGTCGCTTCGGCATAGCCGTTGTAGAGCACCCAGCGCCGCTCGAAGCCGAGCGTCGGATCAATCTTGCCGCCCTTGGTCCGGAAATAGCGGTTTCCGGTCTCGTCGGTGCCGACAAGCTCGCCGAACCGCCATGTCCAAAATTGGGTGCCGAACGTGTAACCCGACCACCAGGTGAAAATCCGTAGCAGAAACAGTTTCATGGGCGCATCCATCGGCGACGACAGCGTTCCGTGATGCCACCCGCGGGCCCGAATGTCCAGCCGTTGCGAATGGTTTCGAACATCGACGCAAGCCGGTTCCGCAAATTGGACGCAATTCATTCAGGCCAGATACACTGGCGGCTTGCCAAACTTCCGGCGGTTGGGTGGAACAAATCGGAACGACCATCCGTCGAGCGGGTTGGGGTAGCGGAACGGTTTCAAACAATTTCCCTTTGATGGAGTTCATGATGTTGAATCTCAAAACGTTGACCGCCGTGGCTGCGCTGGCGATAGCGCTGCCGCTGGCCACCACCAGCTTAAGCTTCGCACAAGGCAGCATCGGTGGCGGTGGCGGTGGAGCCGCTGGTGGGGGTGGCGGTGGCGGTGGCGGTGGTGGCGGTGGTGGCGGTGGCAGCATCGGTGGCGGTAGCATCGGCCGTGGCGGTGGCGGTGGCCCTGCAATGGGCGGCGGCGGCGGTGGTGGCATCATCAGCGGCGGTAGCATCGGCCGGGGCGGCGGTGGCGCCGTGATCGGCGGCGGCGGTCCGCGCATGGGTGGTGGCGGCATGATCGGAGCCGGCCCCCGTAATCCGGGATATGCTGGCGGCGGCTACCGCGGCCCGGGCTATGCGAGCGGCGGTTACCATCGCGGTCACCGTGGCGGATGGCATGGTGGCGGTCGGCAATGGCGCGGCGGCGGCTACTGGCCGGGCGCGTATGCGGGAGCAGTGGTTGGCGGAGCGCTGGCGTCGCAATACTACTATAATGACCCCTATTACTATGGCAACTACGACGAGCCGATGATTGCAGTCGTGCCGGGCGGCGGTCGCGATGATGCTTACTGCGCACGGCGCTTCAAGTCGTACGACCCGGGTTCAGGAACGTATCTTGGCTATGACGGCCGCCGTCATGCCTGCCCGTAAGGCATCAAGCTAGCTCTGAAAACGAACGGCGCCCGCGTGGCGCCGTTTTGCTGTTGGCATTCAGGACCGCAATGCCAATGCCACGCTCGCCAGCGTCACCGTCAGCGCGATCACTTCGGTCAGCCCTAACGGTTCCTGTAACATCGCTGCCGAGGCCAGCACGCCGACCACCGGCACCAGCAGCGTGCCGATCGACGCTGTCGCGGCGGGCAAGCGCTCGAGTGCGGCGAACCAGCAGACGTAGCAGACGCAGAACTGCACCAGCGTCATATAGATCATCGACGCCCAACCGATCGCCGACAAAGCTGCGACATGCGGATCCTCGAACGCCAGTCCCGCCACCGCAACCGGAATGCAGCCGAGTCCGATCTGCCACGTGGCAAGCGACAGCGGCGGCAACGCCAGCGGAAAGTGCTTGGTCAACACCGTGCCGAACGCGACGCAGACCGCGCCCGCCAAGGCGCAGAGAATGCCCGGCAACTTGTCGAGGCTGGCGTCGAAGCCGCTGCCGCCGATCAGCACAGCGATCCCGGCGAGCGCGATCAGCAGCGCGATCGCGCGCACCGGCGACACCCGCTCGCCCAGCACAGGCCACGCCACCAATGCCACCCAGAGCGGGATGGAAATGCCGAGCACGGCCGCGTCACTCGCACGCAGCCACAACAACGCCAGCCCCATGAAAGCCACCCAGCCGCCGATCGTCAGCATCGACACCAGGATCAGTCGCGACCACATCGCGCGCGGCACCCTGAGTGTCTCTCCGCGCGATGTCGCGATCAGCGCCAGTGCCAGCGCGCCGATGATCCCGGACAACCCGCGCGCCGACAGCGGCGGCCATTCGGTCATCAGGTTCTTCATGATCGGGAAGTTCAGGCCCCAGCCGATCGACGCGACGCCGAGAAAAAACAGCCCGAGCGGCGAAATCCGGCCGCGCGCAGCCGCATCGTGAAACGTCGTCATTCTGGCGTTGCCCCCGGGCATTCTCGTTGAATCCAGGATGACGGAAATTCAACACCGCGGCCATCCGGAAACTGTTCGCCAACGACCGGGCGATTTCGTCGCAGCGCAGCAGAGTCGCGCCGACTTGCCTGAATTGCGGGTTTTTAGCCGCATTTTGCTGCAAGATGCCCGCGGCGTACGTTCCGTGACGCCCCGACGTCTTCACTTACGCTACCGTTGCTGACAGAATCGGCCGAATCATCCGCTCACCGGGGACCTCCGCGATTGCGTGACATCCGACCCATTACCCCCGTGACCGCCTTCGCATCGGTGCTGCGCGCCTCGACGGCGACGCTGGCGCTGAGCATCGGACTCAGCGGGTTCGCAATCGAGGCCATGGCGGCGCCGAAGAACGTTCCACTGCCGAAACCTCGACCGATCTCGCGCAGCATCGTGCCGAAGACGACACCGGCCGTGACCGCGTCGATTCCCAAACCATCCGCCCAACTCGCCACCGCGGCGCCGACCGCGCCCGTCATCGAACCCACGCGTCCGCATTCGGCGCCGGCGATGGTCACGCGCAAGCAGGCCACGCGCTCGGCTGTCGCAACCACGACGCAGACATCGCAGGCCGACGCCGAGGCGCTGGAGGGCGTCATCGAGCAGGTTCGCAAGCGCAAGGCAGCCGACGCGATCCAGATCGCGGATACGATTTCAGATCCGCTGGCGCGAAAGCTCGCCGAATGGATCATTTTGCGTGGTGAGAACAACGGCGTCAGCGTCGAACGCTACCGCGCTTTCGTCCGCGCCAATCCGAGTTGGCCGTCGCAGACCTTTCTCCGACGCAGGGCCGAAGCGGCGCTGTGGGACGACAATCGCGACGATTCCGCCGTCCTCGCTTATTTCAACAGTGAGACGCCGCTGTCGGCGAAGGGCAAGCTGGCGCTGGCGCGCGCGACCTTGGCGCGTGGCGACCGACGAACCGCAGAGCAGCTCGTCCGCGACGCCTGGCGCAGCGATACGATGTCGGCGGCGACCGAGACGACCGCGATCGAGATGTTCGGCGCGCTGATCGCCCCCGGTGATCACAAGGCGCGGATGGACGCGTTTCTTTACGGCAACGACAACGAGCCCGGGCTTCGCGCCGCAAGGCGGCTCGGCGCTGCGCAGCTTGCGCTGGCGAAAGCCCGGCTCGCGGTGGACAACAAATCCGCGCAGGGCAAATCGCTGCTCGATGACGTGCCGGACGAGCTGCAAAGCGACCCCGGCTACATGTTCAGCAAGATCCAGTTGCTGCGCCGTGAAGAGAAGATCGCCGAGGCCGGGCGGCTGATGCTGACGGTGCCGCGCGATCCGAACCGGCTCTACAATCTCGACGAATGGTGGATCGAGCGGCGGCTGCTCGCGCGCAAGCTGATCGATATCGGCGACTATCGCCTCGCCTATCTGGTCGCACGCAACGCTGCGACGCCGACCCGCGAGGTCTACAAGACCGAGCAGGAATTCACCGCCGGCTGGATCGCGCTTCGCTTCTTGAAGGACCCGGCGACCGCCGCGCAACACTTCGCGCGGATTGGCAACGACACGACCAACCCGACGGCGCGTGCGCGCGGCGGTTACTGGCAGGGCCGCGCCGCAGAAGCGGTCGGCCGCACGCAGGACGCCCGCGCCGCCTATTCGGCCGCCGCCGCGCAATCGACCAGCTATTATGGTCAGTTGGCGCGCGCCAAACTCGGCCTGCCGCAGCTCGATCTGAACGGTGCGCCATCGAGCCAGGGCCGCGGCGTCGAGCGGCTCGAAGTCGTGCGCGCGGTGCAGTTGCTTTACGCCATCGGAGAGGGCGAAGTCGCGATCCCGATGTTCGCCGATGTCGGCGAAAACGGCGATGTCGACGCCCTGCTCGGCCTGTCCGAACTCGCCGCCCGCAACAATGATGCACGTGCCATGCTGCTGGTCGGCAAGGCGGCGCTCAATCGCGGCCTGCCGTTCGATCACTACGCGTATCCCATCGTGGGCATTCCGCAGTTCAAGCAGATCGGCCCGGAAGTCGAGCGCAGCATCGTTTATGCGATCGCCCGGCAGGAGAGCGGATTCAATCCCGCGGTGGTGTCGCCGGCGCAGGCTTACGGATTGATGCAGGTGACGCCCGATGCAGCGAAGTATGTCTGTCGCCGGCACGGCTGCACTTACGACGTCCAGCGGCTGAAAAACGATTCGGTCTACAACGCAACGCTCGGCGCCGCCGAGCTCGGCGGGCTGATCGAGGACTACCGCGGTTCTTATATTATGACCTTCGCCGGTTACAACGCCGGTCGCGGCAGCGTGCGCAAGTGGGTCGAGCGCTACGGCGACCCGCGCGATCCGAAGGTCGATGCGGTGGATTGGGTCGAACTCATCCCGTTCTCCGAGACCCGAAATTACGTGCAGCGGATCATCGAGAATCTGCAGGTCTATCGCGCGCGATTCGGCGGCGGCACCCGGCTGCAGATCGACGCCGACCTGCGCCGCGGCGCGGCGACCGAGTAGTCGACCAGTCCAAAAGCAACTTCGATCCCGATCGAATCAGACTGGACCGAAGAGTGTCGTGGCGGCGGGTTTTGTTTTCACGCAGACCGAAACCTTATCGCTCGAAGACGCTTCGGATCATCCCTGCGCGCCTCGCTTGCCGAAGCACGCACAGTTACTCATCTGACGCCCCCGAATCGGCAGCGTACGCCGATCGCCCGCTGCAGCACGTGCATACGGACCATCCACAATGAAAAACCCCGGCGATTGCCCGCCGGGGTTTCCGAGACCGCTCCTTGCGGAACGATCAGGATCAGAAGGTGCGCTGAACGCGGAGGCTGCCGCTCCAGACGCCCTGGTCCTTGAGTTCGTAGACCGCCGCCGGCTTGGCAACTGCGGTGACCGCCGGAAGGGAAATGTTGCCGGCGTGGCTCTGGTCGAGATAGGTGTACATCACTTCGCCCGAGAAGGTCAGGTTCTTGACCGGAGTCCAGCGGGTGACGGTGCCGATCTGAGCGATGCGGAAGTCCGGATTACAAGTGAATCCGACAGCCGTTGCGCAGATCTGGGCAGTGGCAGTGCCCTTGTAGTCGAGCGCGGTGTACGAACCGAACAGCGAGGTCGACCAGAAGGGGTTCCAATTGTGGTTGAACGCGCCACGGACGCCCCAGGCAGTGGTCTTCGTGATGCCGCTGCCGTTGATGTTGTTGGTGCCGGCGAAGACGCCGTCAGCCGAACCGGCCAGAGCAAGGCTCTGATAGGCGCCGCCCGAGTTGCCGTAGATCGCGAACGAGTTGCCCGTCACGCCGCCCAGCACGTAACGGGTCGCACCGTCCGAGTAGGTCGCCGTGATGTTGAAGCTGTCGCCGGGGCCGGTCGGCAGGTTCTTAAGCGACAAGGCGCCCTGCACCGCATAGCCCCAAGTATCGCTCGGATGACCCGAGGTCTCGAGAGCGGTGTTGTAGTAGCTGGCGCGCACCTGGTGAGCGGCGGCCGACAACTGGAACAGGCCCCAGGCCTGGTCGACGCGCAACTGACCGACGATGTCCGGAATCTGGGTGCCGGCATAGGAGTTCGTGCCGTAGACGCCCGTAGCGAAGCCCGCGTCGGTCAGGTTCGACGTGTTGTACAGAGCCGACTGCAGATAGGACGACTGGTCTTCGAGCGAGATCGCCGCCGACACGCCGTTGCCGAACTGCGCGGTGTAAGCCACCTGGTTGATGCCGGTGACGTTGTCGTAGCCGCCGATCAGGAACGAGGTGTTGTTGCCCGGATAGCCGGTCCAGGGAGTGTCGAATTGCGACACGGCCTTACCGAAGGTGAACCCGGCGAACTGGATGAAGGCATAGTAGACGCCGAGCGTGCCGCCGGCGATAGCGTCGCCCGAGGTCCAGCTGAAGGTCGCATCGAAGTAGGTGCGGACAACGCCGTATTCGGTGGCGGTGCGGGTGTCGATGTTGATGTCCTGACGCGAACGGAAGATGGTGTTGTTCGCGAGGCGGCTCTTGGCGCCAGCAGCGCCGTTCCAGGCCGGCGCGTTATAGGCGCCAGCACCGAACATCGTCACGTCGGCGCGCAGGTAGCCGCCGAGCTTGATGCAGGTGTCCGTACCCGGGATGTAATAGAAGCCGGCGCCGTAGATCGAGCAGACCTTCACGTATTCGACCGCTTTGGCCTTCAACGGGAGATCAGCCGCCTGGGCTCCGCTCATGGCGACGAGAGCCGCCGCCGAGCCTAGGAAAAGGCTCTTAACCATGTTCATGTAAACCTCCAAGTTTGCTCTCTAGGGAAGGTTCCGGACCGCAGGATGCACATGGCACCAGCAGGGTGGTTCCTTAGTCCCATTCAAACCCGCCTAGCCGCTTCGCGCCTTCGGACACACCCGCTGAACGCGAGGGACTTAAGCGAACCACCTATAACGGGACGACCTCGGGATGCCCCCCTCCGTCGCAGTCACGAGAATTACCTAAGCGTGATGCACACGCAACAAAGGAACGCCTCAGAAGCGCTTGAGTCTCGCCGTTTTCGGGGTGGTGTTGCAGAAATGGCACTCGAAGGTCACCGAGGGAACACTCACAACTCTCTGAAATATAAGATTTTTTTTCAAACGCGCACGCGCGCTTGTGTCGCAATGCACAATGTCGGTGCAATGGCGCGAGATGGGAGTTCCACGCAGGTTTTCCGCCGAGATCCCCGCATTCAGCCGAGATTCGAATCTCTGCCCGGGCGAATCCGAGGACGAACCGGCAGGCGTCGGCTCAGAGCATGATCCCGAAAAGTGCGCGTCGGTGTCAGATAAAGATACGGAGTCGGAGCGGAATGACGATCCGAAGATAGGTCATTCCGCTCCGGCTGAACGCCCTATCCGCGTCGCTCCCCTGCGACTATTGCGAGCGGTCGGCGCCCAGGCCGGAAGTCGCGGTCGTCATGCATGCAATCGTGCTTGCAGCTTGCTGCCGCGTCGGGCATATCGGGCGTAGCCGGAGACGTGGCCGAGTGGCTGAAGGCGGCGGTTTGCTAAACCGTTATAGGGTTGTAAAGCCCTATCGAGGGTTCGAATCCCTCCGTCTCCGCCAGGCCCACCTCTGTCCTGCCCGAAGACATCTGTCCTGCCCAAAGATTGGGGGGGCGGTTCGCACCTAAGACATGATCGCATGTAAGACATGGGTGACAATCTCGTGCCGAACGGATTGTCGATGGTCTGCAAGCTTCTCCCCTCCAGCATCTGAACCGCAGCCTTGCGGTACGGGATTCACCGGTTGGGGCGCCGCCTGTCAGAAGGCCCCGGCCAGCGTCAGCCGCAGGGCCAAGGGTTCGGCGGGATGGACGTGACGATCGCCGACGCCGCCGAGCGGTTCGCCTGGTAGCCGGGACAGATAATAATACTCGATCTGGTTGGTTTTGGCATTGAACAGGTTCAGCGCGTCGAGCTGGAGGCGTAGGCCGTTGTCAAAACGATAGCCGGCGCGGGCATTGAAGATCAGCGACGCCAGCGAGCGCTCGCTGCCGTCCTCGACCAGTGGTCGCACGCCGAAATAACGACCCTTGAGTGCGCCAAACCAGCCGGTCTCGCGCCCGAATGTGAGACCGGCGCTAGCAACCCATGCCGGCGCGCCGGGGATCATGTTGCCGGCCGGATCGACATCGGTGAAGCGCGCACGCGTGTACGCAAGGTCGAGATCGACGCCCAGCCACGGAAGCGGCCTGTACTGATTAGTCCACTCGACACCGACGCGCCGGCTCGGGCGGCTCGGCTCGGTGGTGCCGGCGTCACCGACGAACAGCAACTCGGAATCGAAGTCGAGTACGAACACCGCGAGCGCGGTGGTGAGCCCGGTGATCGACCGGTTGCGCACGCCGAGTTCGGCCCCCTTCGACCGCACCAGCAGCGGCACCCGGTCCAGCGGCGTGGTCTTGTCGGTCGGATCGACGGTGATGGTGGCGCCGCGGATATCGTTGCTGTGCAGGCCGGTGCCGGCATTGCCGTAGAACTCGGTCGAGACCCACGGGCCGAGTACGATTCCGACTTTGGGGCTGGTCATCGACGCGGAGGCCGAGCCTGAATTCGCCGGCGTATCGCTGCTGACGCGACCGTTGAAGAAATCTTCGCGCACGCCGGCGCTGGTGCGCAGCCAGTCGGTCCAGCGCACCGTCGTGTCGGTCCATAATCCCAGCGACTGTTCCTGCACGTCGTCGGCGCGCACCGTCGACAGCCAGTCGCGCTGCAACGTCTTGGTAAGTCCGAGACTGATGGCGTCGGCGCGGCTCTGCAGGCCGACGCGGGTTTCCACCGGCAACCCGGCAAAGCGATAGTCGAAGCGCTGGGCGCCGGACAGCCCGACCACCGTTCGACGGTCGTACTGATTGAACTGATCGCCATTGATCGGATCATCGAGAAAGTAGGTGAAATTGTTGTAGAGCTGCAGCGACGAGCGGATCACATAGGCATTGATGTCGGTCTGGCCGATGTCGCTCGAGCGCGCGAACCGGCCGGACAGGCTGAAGCGGTTGGCAATGCCGCCATCGGTCGGATCGAGCGAGCCGTAGCGACCGATGATGCCTTGATCAAGCGCGCGCTGCGCCACCTGGTCGGTCGAGGTCCAACGGTTTGCATAGGCCATACCGGTCAGCGAGAAGCCATCCGTCGGCGTGCCCTGGCTGTAGCGCAGCACGCCGTTGAGCTTGCGGATTTTGTCCGGCACATCCCATGGCCCGTTGTAGCTGTTCGCCTCAAAGGCAGCGAGCAACGTCCCCTCGCCTGCTTTGGTCGAGCCCGCGCCGAGCAGCCGGCGATAGCCGAAACTGCCGAGCGTGACCTCGGCGAGAGTCTTCGGCATCGCACGTAAGTAATCGATGCTGACCGCCCCGGCCGAGCCGAAGTCACCGATATCGGCGAAATATGGCCCCTTGCGCAGCGTCATCGCGCTGATCAGCTCGGGGATCATGAAATTGATGTCGGCGTAGCCCTGGCCATGGCCGTGCGTCGGCATGTTGACCGGCATCCCGTCGACAGTAATCGCCAGATCCGTGCCGTGATCGAGATTGAAGCCGCGCAGGAAATACTGGTTGGCCTTACCCTCTCCCGAGTGCTGGGTGACGACCAGCCCGGGCACGGCTTCCAACACCTCGCCGACGCGCGAGAACGGCACCGCGTTCAGCTCAGCGCCACTGATGATGCGCGCACTTGCTGCCTGATCTTGAGGCGCGCTCATCGGCGTCGACGCTGCGCCGGCGGAAGTCGACGCCGCAGCAGCGGTGGGAGCCGACGCCGGCAAGCGCGCCTGTTGCGAGGCGGTCCGCCGAGATGAGTGACTCACGCCGCCACGCGTCCCGCGGGACGGTGCATCAATCGCGATTTCCGGCAGCGACTGCACCTGCGTCTGCTGCGTCGGCGCCTGCGCCGCTGCCGACATGGCACCGAGGCCGAACATCACACAGCCGGCTGCGCCGCATCTTACTACCACTCGCCGAGATACGTGACTTACCACATCGCCACCACCGCGCCTCGCTTTGCAAGACGCGCCCGCCCTGATCTGCTATCGCTGGCGGTCCCGGCAGAACGCCCCTACGCTTAGCGTGCCACGCGTAGTATGACGATGTCAACAAAACTGCATACCACCAAGAGGCCAAGCGATGCACCGCGTGACGATCACTTTGGACGACGACCTGATGGAGAGACTCGACGCCATCATCGCGGTGCGTGGCTACCAGAATCGTTCCGAGGCCATCCGGGATCTGGCGCGGATTGGGATCCAGCAGACGTCCGCGCACGACAGCGGCGAACGTTGCGTCGGTGCGATGGTCTACACCTACGATCATTCCAAGCGCGATTTGCCGCGCAAGCTGACGCAGAGCTTCCACAATCATCACGACCTGTCGCGCGCGACCATGCATGTGCATCTCGACCACGATCAGTGTCTCGAGGTCACAATCCTCGACGGCAAGGCTAGCGAGCTGCAGCACTTTGCCGACCATATCTTTTCCGAACGCGGCGTGCGCTATGGCCGGCTGGTGACCATCCCCACCATGGATGACGAGCAGCACACCCACGACTGACGCGTCAGCGCGCGACGGCTGCACCGCAGCGTCGGCCTGCGGTGTCATCACTTCGCCGGAGTCCGGGCAGGCAAATTCCCGGATGTTATCGCCCGCGACGACTGGCCGCCACGGACGATGATTCTCGCGCTCAGCAGCCGAACGGAGGAGTTGGCTCCACCGTCGCGGCATCAAGGAGCCCTCGCCCGCCGCCTGTAAGCCCTGCCGAGGCCGTTTTCAGCTCCGGTCACAATCGATTGGCCCCGGCGCGAAGCCCCACTTCGCTGCGTCGGCGAAAGTGTTTCTTTCGGCTTAATCGCGCCCACATCCGACCGGTTCAGCAATTAGCAAAGATGTAAACTGAAGGTGGTAGACCGCCGGGATTGAACGTATTTGAGGACGATATGACAGATAATCTTCAAGGATTTTATCGAGCCGAGTTTGAGACCGCGCGCAAGAAGGCCCACGGTGTCGTTGTGCTGCATGACGGACAGATCCGCGGCGGCGATTCCGCCTTCGCCTATTTCGGCTCCTACACCCAGAACGGCTTCGCCGTGTCGGGCACCCTGCGCGGCGTCCGCCACGCCAACGCCGATGATCCCGATCACTCCTCGGTGTTCGGTATCGACCCGACCGAGGTCAGCTTCGACGGCTTCGCCAAGAACGGCTATGTCTCGATCGAAGGCGCCGCACGGGAGACGCCAAGCTTGGCGCTTCGCGCCATTCTGACACGGATCGGGGATTGAGCCGCCCTTCGACCGCTCCAAGCGGCCACGTCGGCCGCCCGATCGAATGCAGATCAGCAATGGGATCAGCATGGCCATTCCGGAAAAGCGCAAATTCCCGCGGGTCGGTTTCGAACGCGGCGTCGATGCTTGGATCATGTCAATCGACGGCACCTGGCGCCTCAGATGCAAGATGCGCGACGCATCCGCGCAAGGCGCGCGGCTAAAGCCCGCGTCAATGGAGAAGCTCAAAGAGAAGGAGTTCTTCCTCCTACTCTCCTCGACCGGGCTTGCCTATCGGCGCTGCGAGCTGGCGTGGATCAATGGCGACGAGATCGGCGTCAAATTTCTTCAAATGAAACGCTGAGCAGCGCGCGTTCTTCTCCAAGTGTTATAGCAACCAATCTAGCGCGCAGGCATCGTCCACGCGATCGCGGACCTGATCGTTCAGCTCGGCGGCTTCAGTTCCGGCGACGACAACCATCCTTCGATGTTCGCCGCAGTGTCGAGCTGACGCGCAAGCTTGATCAGCCGTTCACGCTCGGCATCCGGCGCGGCTTCGGCCCGATCACGAAATACGCCCGCTTCTTCGGTCAGACGTTGATTGAGAGGCTTCGGACTACAAGGCGGACGGGGGCGCATGAACTCCTCCGTATCATTCGAGTTGGCGGAGCGCGGTGAGCGTTCGCAGCCCGTGAATGCCGGGACGGCGCGAAGACGCATCCAGTATGGCAAAGCCAGCACAAAATGCCAATGACAATAATGTGCAGAACGCTTCATCAATCCGCGTGATCGATGTTTCACAAACATCATCTGCCGCGTAGCAGTGCATTGAACGCAACTGAACCGCGCAAACGCGATCGGACGCAGCGAACGTTGTAATTATCTACGCCACCGTAACGACTGAACGCATCTCCTTCAGCCTCCACTAACGATGTCGTAAGCGAAGCCACTGGCCAAGCCGATCTCCAACTACTTTTTAAGGCTCCTGGGCGAGGCTGCAGTCAGCGAGGGCGAACAACGTCCCTTGCGGATAGATTCAACAGGCAGGAAGGCAGTCATGGCATCGCTCGCACACGTGTCGGCTGAACTCGACAATCACAGCGCCCTTTATCGCGGCATGTACAATTTCCTCGTGCAGTTCATCGAACTGCTCGAGATCGATCGCCGCTAAAGCAGGATGAATTACCGTCAAGTCATTCCGCTTAAGCTTGCTGTTTGAGCACGATCCTCTCCAAGAGCCGGCATCCCCTTTTTGGGATCATGCTCTGAACAGTATAAGCGGTCGATCGAGCAGCCGTTCGATCAAATGAGACGGACAGTGAAGGCCTCGCGCGATGCGAGGCCTTTGCTGTTTCAGGCGCTGCGGCCAAGCGTCGACAATGCGAGCAGACGCGGCGCCTGCTCGCGCACCGCAGCGGCGATGCTGCGGTCGAGGCGGTCGAGCCAACGCTTCGGGATTGCCGCAAGGCCATAGGTCGCACCCGCGAGCATCGCCGCAAGCGCGCCGGTGGTGTCGGCGTCGCCACCGTGGTTGACGGTAGCGATCACGCAGTCGGCGAACGATTCCGTTCTGAAGTAATGATACAGAACGGTCTGCATGGTATCGACCACATAGGCCGACGATTGCCCGCGATACGGCGCAAACTTGAAGCTGCGGTGGGTCTCGACCAACTCGTCCGCGACCGCGCGGGCGGCATCACGCCCCTCGCCGGCGAGCAGCGCCTGCAGCATCCGCACCAGCGCCAATGCTGCGGCGTCCGACAACGGATGATGATGCGTGATGTGGCCTTGCGCCACCGTCCAGGCCTCGGCTTCCGCCGGCCGGCCGAACGTCGCGAGCGCCAGCGGCAGGATCCGCATCGCGGCGCCGTTGCCGGCGTCGCCTTCGAAATACGGCCCTTCGATACTGCCATTGGTGATGTAACGGCGGATGCCGCGCCGGCAGGTGCTGCCGACATCGACCGGGCCGGTCTTCAGCCAGGCGGCGAACTCCTCGCAGACATCGCGCACATCCATGCCACCGCAGCGGATCAGCGAGCGGCCGAGCGCCAGCGCCATGTCGGTATCGTCGGTCACCTGCCCCGGCTTCAGCCGCAGCCAGCCGCCGCCGATGATGTCCTTGTGGACCCCGTGACGCTCGATGATCTCCGACGGCGTCATGAATTCGACGGTGGCGCCGAGCGCGTCCCCGATGGCGAAGCCGAGATAGGCCGCCAGCGCCCGATCCTCGATGTGGGGTATCGTCATCGCGCCCTCAAAAATAGCTCGCGGTGACGCGATAGGCGCCGCCGATCACCAGATACTCGCCCTCGCCCTTCAACGGATGCGCTGAGAGCAGCCGGTTGAAGAACAGGATCTTCGGCACCGGGACCCGCACTGTCAGAATGGTGTCGCCGAAACAGTCGGCGATGCTGCGGTCCGACGAAAACGAAGTCAGATTGTTGAGCCGCATCACGACGTGCCGCCTGTCGAACCGCTGCACGATCTGGTGTTCGTCGAACGCGTTGACGCCGCGATACAGAGTGACATGGGTGCTGCCGGCCGCGGCGAAATGCGCCAGCGCCCATTGGCAGAACTCGAACAGCAGATCGAGCTGCACGTAGATCGCGTTGTTGTGGAAGCGGCTGGACATCTTCTCTTCGACATAGGTCGTCCACGCCGGGCTCGCGATCCGCCGGATCGCCTCCTTGTGAAAGGTCGGGAAGATCCCGAACCGGCTTTCGACCCAGCCCTTCAGAACGGCGCCTTCTGCGCCGTTGCTGTCGAAGCCCCAGCCCTTGATCAGATCGAGAAACGACGAACGGAAGCGGCCGCGGCCGTTGACGTTGCGCAGGCGCTGTTCCGGATCGATGCCGAACAACGCAGCCATGTAGCAGGAGAACGCTTCGCCTGCGTCGGCGAGGTCGCGGGCCTGGTCCAGCATCTCGAACAGGCTCGGATTCATCTCGCGCACCCCGGCGATGTGCAGCGGCACCGGCTGGTCGTTGAACGCGACGTCGGTGAGAAACTCCATCGGCACGCCGAGGAGATTCGTGGAATGACCGATGCCCCCTGCTGAGGTCAATTGCGCCGGCCCTGCCGCTTGCGCCCGCAGGCGCTTCAACGAAGTCACGGCCCCTCGTCTAGCGGAGGCCGCCGCGACTGCCTATGCTCAACTCGGCTAACCGGCGCGCGGAACTGCGGCCGCGGCGGAGCGGTCAGCGCGCCCGCGCCAGCGTCTCAGACGGCAACTCGCCGTGCTTCTGGCGATAATCATGGGCGAAATGGCCGAGATTGCTGAAACCGCATGCGAAAGCCACTGAGGTCACCGAGCGCGACGGGTCGCCTTGCATCAGCATCTCGCGAGCCTTGTTTAGCCGCACCGCCTTGGCGAACGCCATCGGCGAGTAGCCGCGATGTTTCTGAAACGCCTTGAACAGGCTGCGCACGCCGACATTGGTCACGGCGGCGAGGTCGGTGATCGTGATCGACCTGTTCCAGCTCGCCGCGACGTATTCCTCGGCGACACGAACATAGTCCGGCGCGGTGTCCGGCGCATCGCGATCGAGTTGATTGCTGAAATTGTGCCGCACCACACTCAAGAACGACACCATCAGCGCATGCTCCAACTCACGCAGCATCAACGGCGGCAGCGGCGCCTGCTCCTGATCGACGTTCTGGGCGAGGAACATACCGAAATCGCGCAGCGCGCGCGCGCCATGATGGTCGAGCCGCGTCGACGGCACAAACACCAGCGTGCCCCGCGGCCTGACGCCCAGCATCGCTTCGAGCGTGGCCATCAGCTTCGCGTTGGAAAAACGGATCACCATCTGCTCGTAGCCGGCGCCGAACTCGAGCCGCGACGGCATCCCGGCCGTCGAAACGCCCATGCAGTCCTGGTCGACGTCGACGGCTGAAGCGCCGGACGATGTCCGCGCCGATCCGCCGAGCGCGATCTGCAGCCGCGCGAAATCCGTCTCGGGAAAGCTCGCGACGGCGGGAGCCGCATAGCGGCAGAAACCGAATCCCGTCGCATCGAGATTCACGAAGCTGCCGAACCCCTCGAATCCCTCGGCCGCGGCGGAAAACGCCTGCGCACCGTAGAAATTGATCATCGCGTGGCGCATCTCTTCGGTGTTCCGGGTGTGGACAACCGGTGACCGGTTGAGCGGGTAGCTCAACTCAATGGCGCTCGAGGAGACATCTGACATGCAGTGAAAACTCCGTCGTGATGGCCAGCCCGCCAGGAGCTCCGTCGGGAACCTAGTATTTAGACGCAGTTTCGACCGCTCAATTCCGGACACAGTCGCCCAAAGACTGCTCTTCTGAGGAATTTACGGAAAACTGATGCAAAAATGCCGCAATTGCGAAGCGGAGCGGTGCTGCTCGAGCAACTCGCGCGGACCGTCCCCGGGCGCACGGATCAAGCGGGGAATCTCAGAATGGCGGTTCGGAGACCAGCCTCGTCGCGGGTAAACCACCATGGCCCTTTCCCCGATGGTTGGGCTTTGCTAAGCCGCTGTCATTCCAACGCGGAAGGGTGGCCGAGTGGTTTAAGGCACCGGTCTTGAAATTCGCTAACGGCCGTCCGTTCCCGTCTCGTTCTTTCCCATAAAGTCCCAATTCATAAGGGAAAACGCATAGGGCGGGACCTGTTGATCCCGCCCTATGTCGTCGTCTGTTACGGAGTTGGGTTGCAGAATGGTAGCAATCTGTTCGCCGGCTGTTCTCTCAGTCGCACCTTGCCGCCGCGGCCTTGGCCTCCACGATCGCCGTTGCTCGGATTGCCGGGTCAGGCGAACATGCCCGCCTCAAGAGGTCGAGCACCTGCGCTTGCGTCTGCGGATCAGCTTCGCGCCATGCGGTGATGATTTCTCTGGCAAGATCGTCATTCATGCCGCGCGCCCCTCATACACCAGCCCGCGCTGCAGGCACTCCACCTTGGTCCGCGCCAGCGCCGTGGATGCCTTCACCCACCGCCAGCGCGCCGCTAGTACCCGCTCTCGTTCTGCGTTGGTCTGGCGCCGCTCAGGGTACTGCTCGTAATAAATCGTCCTGCCGTCGCGCTGGATCACATACGGCTGGTGGCCCGCGGCGATCAGCGCGTCGAGATATTCGCCCGGGTCGAAGGCGGCGTTACCCGCTTCCTCGTTCTCCCAGCCAGCCGCGGGCGCCAGGAGGTCGCCAAGCGCGGTCGCGGCATAACCGACCACTCGCCCGAGCAATCTGGATTGGAGCCCCTGCGCCTCAAAGGGGCCGTCTGACAAGCCGCTGTAAACGGGAATCCCGCCTGAGCCGCCAGCGATCTGGCGCCAACCCCGGAGTTCTCCGGTCCACCAGACCAGTTGCTCCGGCCCGGTCTCGGTGATCTGGCAATGGCCGCTCCGGACCTGGACGATTTCCCGTCGACGGTTGCCGGTTTCGTGCTGGACCACGAACAATTCGCCGTGCTGAACGTCGCAGTCGGTCGTGTCCACCACCGCGAACTCGCGCTCGTTCAGATGTGGCGCCGACGAATCATCGGGGACGCGCAGGGTCTTGTGACCGGGTGGTAATTTTGAAAATTGTGTCAGGGCGCGGAATGACGCCTCGGCGTTCTTTCGTGCTGGGGTTTTCATGGTGATGGTCCAGGGTTTGGCTTCTGACAGCCGTTACCGCCATCGGGGCGGCAGCCGGGGGGTCAGAACCAGCCTGGACGACTGGTCGGCAGCGCTTTTAAGCCGCTAAGCTCTGGACATAGCGCACCGCCCCCGGCATATTAGCCGAGTTGGTGCGCCGCCAAGCGCTACCGATGAGCGCCTGAGGAAACCCGCCAAGGTCTCCTACGCGCATTCGGGCAGGCCCCGCCAAGGGCCGCCTTAGTCCAAGTCCGGGTTCTGACACCCACGGACACGATAAGCCGATTTGCTAAACGAAATCCACCCCTTCTCGGGGCGCTTCGGCGCGTCTTATGGCTGCCTCTTTCCAAGGTTCAGATCCCTGCGCGGTGTTAAATTTGAAGCCGCGCAACGGCATTCTCACACAAGGAATAGGCTTATGACTTTTCTGGAACTTCCCGAACTGATCCGCGACCGAACTCGTACGCACTTCGATTCGAACGACCACTTCATTCGCGGCGAGATGCAAGCATATCGCGACGCTCGTCATGTTGTGGCGCTGCTGGATGAGCGCGTTCGCGAATTTTGCGTAGCCCACCGCGCCGGACGTGTGACGAGCTGACGAAACGTTACGTCCACCGTTACGGTGACCGTTACGGTGACCGTTACGGTCGGATGCGCTTTTTCAATCGTCGCAACCTGCGAAGAATGAAAGCCGATCCGACCTTAACCCGAGGGTTAACCTCACCAATTGGTTTCCGCACAAGTTGTGCAGAAACCCGTGACGGCAGCGAGGCCGGAATCCCGACCACGCAAAGGTGTTGCAACTTGCAACACCTTGCCCTTGCCGCCAGAAACGTGGGCAAGTTGCCCACCTTTCGCGACAACTTGTCGCGAAACCTCGCGGCGGCAAGGTGTTCCAGACTCGAACACCCTTTGCTGCGGAAAGTGGGGCAAGTTGCCCCAGTTTCGCACCACCTACCCGATTTGGTCGAAGCTCAGCAGCACCACCGCCGCGGCGCACTGGTAATGCACCGCCTCGGATTCCATGCCTGGCGGCACCATGTCGGCCCCGCGGCCGATTGGGATGACGTTGGCCGCGTGGCAGGACACGCCGGCACCACCGCGCCGAAAGTCGATTGCCGCGCCCCTTGCGCGCCCGCTCTGGTTGCGGAAACTATGCCGTGCCATTGGGGGACATCGGATGTCCGAAGTTACGGACTTCATCGCGCTGGACGTCGAGACGGCGAATGCCGACTTCGGCAGCATATGCTCTATCGGACTCGTGCATTTCCGAGCCGGAGAGGTCTTCAAATCGCTTACGATCCTGGTCGACCCGGAAGACGATTTCGATCCGGTCAATATCGGCATCCATGGAATCCGCCCTGAAGACGTCGCGGGAAAGCCGACGATGGCGCGGGTTTTTCCCGTCATTAGCACCGCGCTCCAGGACACGGCCATTGTCCATCACAGCCCGTTCGATCGGACTGCACTTGCCCGCGCAGCTGGCAAATACGGCACGGGCGGTTTGCCATGTACGTGGCTCGACAGCCTACAGGTTGCTCGCCGAACGTGGACCGGGCTTCGAGACGACGGCGGCTATGGGTTAGCCAATCTGGCCCGCGCATTCGGCATCCACTTCAAACACCACGACGCCGCGGAGGATGCCCGGGCCGCAGGCCTGGTGTTGCTTAGGGCGATTAGCGAGGGTGGTGTCACACTGCAGCAATGGGTTGATGAGCTCGGCTATGAATCGACCGCAACCAGCAAACCGTTGCGACGGACGAGGCCGAGCTATGCGACGAAGTGCGCTCAATCAGGCGCGGCTACCGGACCGCTGGCGGGCGAAACCATACTTTTCACGGGCGCGCTGCAGATTCCCCGGGCTGAGGCCGCCCGCGCTGCCGCTGGGGCCGGTTGCGACGTGGTGGACAGCATATCGAGAAAGGTCACGATTCTCGTCGTCGGCGATCAGGATCTCCGCTTCACCCGCGGGCAAGAGAAAAGCTCGAAGCACCGTAAGGCGGAGGAGATGATCACCAGGGGACATGCAATGAAGATCGTCGGAGAAACCGACTTCATGGCGATGGTCAGTGGTTAGCAGTATCCAAACCCATATATAGTAATTCATCCTCAAGGATAAGTGAGTCCCGACATGGTTGGCATCGACCGTAACACCGGAAAAGTCATAGATCGCACCCAGCACATTATCCAATCGATCGAGGTTCTTTTGACAACGCCGCTGGGAACAAGAGTTATGCGGAGAGACGTCGGATTTGAGATCTTGGACGAATCCGGAAAACCTCGTCACGGCTATGATTCCGACGCCATCGAGGCCGCCGCAAAAAAGGCGCTCTCGATCTATGAGCCACGCATTGACGTTGATTCAATACAGTCGGTGTTTTCCGATGGCCTCTTATCAGCAATCACGGTCAATTACCGCGACCGTGAAGATGGCAAATCTGGAATTGTTACGGTCCGCTACTGACCGCCGACAACAGGCGGCGGCCTTTGGCGCTCTTTCGCGAGCACTCGAAAGGCAACTGGAACAAATGACCGACGAAGAGGAGAAGGTGTTCCTCGCGGAAACTGCGCTCGACGCTCACGAATGGCGTGGTGTAGGCCAACTCGCCAATGCAATCGATATCTTTGAACCCCTGGCGAAACGCGGCAACCTTGGCGAGGTTGTGGCCGATAGACTCGTGTCACTTGGGTTGGCCGAAAAGGGTCGGTCTTCTGATCGGTACTTCGCCATCGGCATGAAAGTCGGTTATCGCCTGAGCCCGCTTGGATGGAAGATTTTGGATCGGGGCCGATTTCCGCGACGTCGGCGCTCCACATAGGGAGTCGTGTAGGATGGCAATCACCTTCTGGGATTTGACAGTGCCGGAGCGTCGCTGCCTCGATAGACTTTCCATGGACGAACCACTCAGCAATATGCCCGGGGTCGGACAACCGTCCGTCGATAGACTGATACAGTTTGGCCTTGTCGAAAAGTCACCGAACACTCCTTTCGTAGCCGACATGCACTATCGCAGAACAGTGGAAGGCGATCAGGTTTACGAGAAGATGTGGCGGGCAAACCGCATTCCGCGATAGCCCGATCTCCGTTACAGCGAATCGCGCACTTGGCAGGGGTGCTGCCATCTCGTTTCTATTCAAAAGCTCGCCATATCCTCGGTGAAGGCATCGGAATCATAGAACGACCGCGTCTCCGAAGCCGCAGCGCGCGACACCGCCATCCACGTCGCCACCGCGCCATCCACTCTATCCCGCGACTTGCCCTTGTGCATGGTGCGGTTGCCGGCGCTGTCGGTGTGGATGGCGACGTTGTCGAAGCACCACCGTAAGACCGGGTGACCACCGTGCAGCAGCTTTCCGGCCAGGATGACGCGCTCCAGTTCGTTGAGCGCCGGCGACTGCGTCACCCAGCCTTGACGAATCGTCGCGGTCGGCAGCCCGTCATCGGTCAGCGGCCCCATCACCGCCTGCGCATACGCCGGATCGAAACCGATCTCCCGCACGTCGAACCGCTCATTGAGACCACGAATGCAGGCCTCAACGGCGCTGTAATCGATCACGTTGCCCGGCGTGGGAGCCAGGTGGCCGGCCGCAGCCCAAGCGGGGTACGGGACACCGTCGCGATCGGCGCGCGCGCGCAAATTGTCGCCGGGGCAGAAGAAATGCGGCAACACCACAAAATCGTCGTCCTTGCGGATGCAGGCCACCACCGCGGTCAGGTCGGTCGTGGTCGACATATCCACCCCGATCCAACACGGCAGACCGTCTAGGCCGTCCGGCAACGCGCCGCCGCCCCGGTCATAAATCTGCATGTCCACAAACGGGTCGGTCGAGTGATCGAGCCAAACATTCAAATTGTATTGGCGAAACGTCTCGCGAGCCGTGATGCTGGTTTCGCCCTCACGCGCAAGCTGGCGCAGGCCTTCGATATCCTGGTATCCGAGAGCCAAACCGGGATTTGCGGCGTACCACAGCGCCTCATCCTTCCAGTCGGCATCCGCCGCCGTCTCGAACAGGATCGGCAGCATGGTTGGGTCAATAATCTCGCCGCTTGCGACTTTGCGCGCGCGATCGACGATCTCGAAGGCGATATTCTCTTGGCCGCGGCCACTGGTCGTCGCCACCACCAACAGCGAACCCTGCGACTTCACCATCGCCGACTTCAATGCTTTCCAGAGTTCGGCGTTTCTCCAGATGTGCAATTCGTCGGCAAACACGAAGGCTGGGGTCCGGCCGTGCTGCGTCCCGGCGTCGCCGCTGATCGCCTCGAGGAAAGACCCGTCCCGAATGAAGTGGATGGTTTTCACCGAATTGTGCGCGTCGTAAATCCGCGTCGCCGCGACCAGGCGCTTGTCTTCCCGCACGATGCCGGCGGCCTCGCGGAAGCCATAGCCGGCCTGTTTGCGATCGGATGCCGCGAGGATGTTTTCGCCGCCCGGCACCCGCTCCGGGCCGATGGTGTGCAGCAGCGACAGCGCGCCGGCCAATGACGTCTTGCGATTACCGCGAGCAATTACCAATACAACTGTCTTGACGACACGGGTGCCGTCCTCATTGCGGGGTCCATAAATGCGGCGGATGATGCGCTCCTGCCATTCATCCAGCCGAAAGGCTCGCTTTGGCAACGTACTCTTGGGATGACGTAGCGCGCGCAAGAACTGCACGGCTCTTTCACCGTGGCCTAGCGGATCAGCGATTTCGCTGCCGTCAAAAATCCAGTGGGGATACGTCTTCGTCATCATCATCTTTCCGCACTGCCGGCCGCGATCGGCTTACAGGTGTGAGACCGAGCTCCGAGGCAAGGCGCAGCGCGCGCGTCATAGCATCTGATTGGATGGCAACAGCCGGGTGCCGCTTCGGACCGGAGTCGCCGGAGAACACGTGGCCTTCGGCTTGCAGCGTCCGTTCCATTTCCCGCACGGTGCCGAGCGCGATGCAGTAATTTTCCAGTGAGCCCAGATCGGCCGTGGTTAGGATGCGCCGCTTGCGGACGATCGGGAATACGCGCCGCCATTCGGCCTTGGCGTCCTTCGACATCCACGACGGCGCCTTGATGTCCCGCAGCACCGTGCCGTTGTCGACCACCAGCGTCGGTTTCGTGCCGCGCATCAGGCCACCTGCCCTTGCGAAATCGTCCTGATCTCCAGGCCTCGCGCGCGGCCGATCTCCTTGGTCTCCTTGATGTCGTAGACGACGCCGTCATAGACCACGCGATCGATGTTGGTGACGCCCTCCAGGTAGCGCGTGCGAAACACGATAACGGTGTCCTGGCTGGTGGCGTAGTTGCGGATGAACTCCTCGGTCCCGGCCTGAATCAGTTGAGCGCGAAGCGTGGCGAGCGGCGCCCATTCCTGGATTTCATTTCCCATGCCGTCATCACCCGTGACGGTGAAACGCTGGATCTCAATCAGACTGTCGAGGTTGCCGGAACGCATGGCTCAGCCCGCCCAGCTCCAGTTCCGAAATTCGTTCACGATGTCGGCCACACCGATCGGCAGCGACTGCGCATTGACACCCACCAGCACCGCCTCGCGGTTTTCGTACCAATGCGCTGCCAGCTGGCAGACGCATTCCTTCAACGGCGCCGGAATCTTGGTCGGCGTGTACTGATCGGAGATCTTGAAGCCGAGCAGCTGTTCGATATGGCACTGCGCGGCACAGATCTTGCGCTCGATCAGTTCGTCGTCGACGTCCAGCGTCTGATTCAGCTGGGCCTTGACCTCTTCCAACGTGACGATCGCCATCTAAAAAACCTCAATTCGGGGATCTCTTGCGGGACTGAGAACCACTGGTCCCCACGCGATTTCGTGAAGACGTCGACTACCCCCGGGTAGCCTTACCGAAGCCGCCCTCACAGCGAATGTTCTGACGCAGGTTGCAGGGCGTGCAGGATGGCTTCCAATTGCTCCGATCCAGCCTGCGGCCTGGTGCCTGTCTGATGCTGACGATGTGACCGACAAGCGTGGCTGGCGCTCCACATGCACAGAGTTGGTGACCAGGCTCTGCGAGATAGGCCTTGCGCAGGGTCCGCCATTCGGCGTCATAGCCACGCCGTGAGGCCGATGGCCGCCCAGCATCATAAGCCTTGTCGGCTTCCCGCTTCCTGGCCTGCTGGCACGGGCACATGACCTCCTTGGGCAGCCGACGCCCGCAGCAACCACGGATGGATGGTGCGCGCATCGGCATGGCCGTTCCTCGATCAGGCCACCGGGCGGTTGCGGGCGTTGCCCAGCACGAACACCGCGCCGAGCGCGACGGACGTTCCGCTGTTCTTGGTCACCACCACCCGGACATAGCGCTTATGTCCGATGTAGCTTTGCTTGACCGTGGCATCGGCCGCCAGCGCCGCCGGCAACACACCGACCAACAGATCGGCCGGAACGTCGGTGAAGTCGCCGTCCGCGGTAGTCTCGGCCTCCTGCAGTTTGGCGGCAAAGCTTCCGGCTCCGACGACGGCACCGCTGTTGAGGATCAGGGCCGCGCCTTCATAGTCCTGCAGATCGACCGCGTTGCCCTTGATGGTCGCGGCCTGCACCGCGGGAGACAGCGCCAGGACGACGCCGATGTTTGAAGCAAGATCGCGCATGGTGCTGTTCCTTCTTAGCTGACGGCGCAGGTGATCTTCTTGAGCGCCGCGGGCCGAATGACCGCGCCGCCGACGCGCCGGGTGGCGTGAATACGGGTGATGCCGTTGGTGGCGAGCAGGTAGGGGTTGACCAAGATGCTGAGCGCCAGTCGGTCGATGATCCGATACGCGGTCGCGATGTCACCGAAGGCGATCGGCGTTGCCCCGGCGCCGATGGCGTCCATGTCGGGTACTTCGACCACCGGGCGGCCCAAGATGCTTTCCGGTTGCCCAAGCTGCAGCGAGGGCTGCCACAGGAAATTGCCCTGGCCATCCTTCAGCTTGCGGATCGCGGCGAGCGTCGATCCCGCCATCAACCAGGTGCCGCGCTGCCGATATGCCGCCTGCAGCGAGTAGAACACGCTGATCAGCAGGTCGGCGGGCGCGGTGCCGAGCGTCGCCGCGTTGCCTGTCGGGACCGAGACGACGTCGCCGTTGGTCAGCAGGCCCTCGGGCATCAGCGGTCCGGAGCCCTTGACGAAGGCGGCGCCTTCCTTCTGTCCGAAGTCTTCGGCGAGCGCCATGCGAACTTCGGCCTCGGCAACGCCCGCGCTGTCGGCGAGCAGCTGGTTCGAGATGTCGACGAAGGTGTTGATCTCGCGAACCGGGATCTCGACCTGGCCGAAGCTCGGCTCCGAACCTTCCTGCGCCTGGAGCTCGCCCTTCCACTTGCCGTTCGTGGTGCCGATGCGCTTCGGATACGCCACAGCCGGCGACGTGGTGCTGCGCACCGTGGCGAGGCCGCGGATCGGCGAATATTCGACCAGGTCGCGGATGAACTCGGTCGACAATTCGGTCGGCGCCAGATAGCCGCCCTGCGGATCGCTGGAGACGATCAGGGTCTTGAGTTCGACCGGGTCGGCCCGATCGCCCTGGCGCAAATACGAATGGAAGGCCTTCTTTTCGGATTCGGCCTGTTCGTCCTTGGTCTTGTCCGTGGCGCCGGGGCGGTTGACCTTGGCCTCGATCTTGTCCAGCCGCTCGGTCAGCTTCGGATCGGTGGCCGGCGCCTTGGCCTCCAACGCCTTGAACCGATCGTCGAACTTCCTTTCGAACTCGGTCGAAAAGTCGCCGAGCGCCTTGGTGATGATCGAGGCCGGATCGGATTCATCACCTTCCTTGATGGTGAGATCGAGAGCAACGCTGCCAAGCAGCGCGTTCTTAGCAACGTTCTTCATTTCGATGTTCCTGCCGTGAGCGCCGCCGTGGCGCGGTTGATGGCCTGGGCGATTGCCAGCGCCTCGATGACCGACTTTGCGCTGGTAAGGCGCGCGCCGGGATGCATTCCCACCGGGACCATGCTGCACTCGATCAGCTCGGCTTCGCTGATGGTACGGCCACCGCCCTTGCGGGGTTTCGCTTTCTTGGTGATGAAGCCGACGGAGACGGCGCGGATGCCACCGGACATGACCAGCTCATGGCATTCGGTTGCCATGGCGACCTTTCCAACGAGGATCTTGCCGGAGAGATGCAGGCCGTCCGCCTTGTCGATCGCCTGGCTCCACGCGCCGATCGGGCTTTTCATGTCGTGGAAGGCCAGCATGGGCAGCGGCAGATCGATGTCTCCGAACGCGCCCTTCTCGATCACGTCGCCGACACGGTCAGGCTTGCCGTAGGGCCACGCAAGACAGGAGACCACGCCGGCATCGTCGGCAATGATCTTGGTCGTGAAATAAGCCCGATCCAGAGCGTTGCTCATGCTGCCGCCTGCAGTTTCTGTTTCGGCGGGGTGCTGCCCGCGCGCGGGTTCGAACCGTCCGCCGCCGGGGTGTCGGTGCTGATGTTCGTATTTTCGTAAACGTCACCGCCTTCATAGGGCTGCAGCCCGATCCATGACCGGCCCTCGTTGGCGTTGAGCACCTTCGACGCCCGCAAGCTGTTGATCGCCGCGGCGCGCTCGGTCAGGCTGGCGCGGGTCAGGTCGTCGCGATCGAAGACGACGCGATAGGATGCCCGTTCGTCGGTGGAGAACAGCGCCCGGCGGAAACAGTTTTCCAGCGCGTGCAGCCACGGCTCGAGGCTGTAGCTCAGGAACTCTTGGCCCTGCTGTTCGCCGTTGTTGTAGGTGACGCGGTCCAGCTCATAGGCCATGCCCGGCGGGATGCGGAAAGCCCGGCAGATCTCCAGGATTTGGAATTTCCTGTTCTCCAAAAATTGGCTGTCGGTGCTGTTGAGCGTGAGTTGTTGAAAATCGGCGTCGTCCCACAGAACGGCCGTCTCGCCGGAATTGTCCGAACCGGAGAACGCCGCGCGCCAGCCGGCCTTCATCTTCTTCAGCCCCTCGTCGCCAAGGGTTTTCTTGAACTTGATCACACCGCCCGGCCGGGCGCCCTTCTTGAACAGGTTGAGCGCGTGATTCTCCAAATGCCACGCCACCGAGATTGCGCGCATCGCCATCGTCAGCGGGCAGCGGCTGAACGGCGACCGCAAATGGATCACGTCGGCAGCGTCCAGCAGACGGCTATCGATGCGATAGCTCGGCTCGCCAGTGTCGGCATAGGAAACAGAAATCTTGCCCGGCTGGTAGATGATGATTTCGTGCGGCCTGCCGTCGACGCGGTTGATCCAAGCAATGCCGCCCGCGTCGCAGGTCAGCGCCTGCACCACCAGGTCGCGGACCAGTTCGAAGGCGCTGGTCCAGTCGTTGACCTGATCCTGCAGCAACTTGGCGACGGGATGCTTGGCGTCGTCGGTTTCGGTGCCGTCATCGTTGATGCGGACAACCTTGATACTGAGCGTCGCCGCGGCTTCGCTGAGCGTTCGGATCGCGGTGCTGACCACCGGAACGTCAAGGGCCTGAGCGCGCGTAATCGCGCCCGGCAAACCTGCCCCGAAGATGCTGAGCAACTCGGGATCCGGATTTGCCAGCGACGCCTTGATCTCGACTGCTCGCCTTGGCCATAGCCGCATCATCAGTCTATGCGGCCGAACCACCGGCACGGTCTACCCCGCATGATCGTGAGTTATCTGGCACATTCTCGCAAGACCTTGCAGCCTTGCTCAACATCCACCGCGACAAGGCCGTGCGGAGCGCGAAGTAACGCCCGCCTGGCTTGCTGACCGGACAGTCCGGCAACTGCTCCCAGCGATACACAGTATCAACGCTGACCTCGGCAAAATCTGCAATGGCTTTGGCCCCCCAAAGCTTCTGATCGCGCCACGATTTGTCGGTGACCATAACCGTTGGGTTAACCCATCCGTTTTCCCCGTTCATGCCGACACCTTGCGCTTGAGCTTGTTCGACTTCTTCGCTTTCTTTGCAACCTCGCGCTGCGCCTTCTTCTGCGCCGCGGCCACCCGCTCCTCTTTCTCGATTTCGATCAGGTCGATCTGCGTCATGTCGGGCCAAAGGCTCTTTGGCCCGAGCGACATCCAGAACGGCGTGAGGTGGTCGACCTCATGGAAGCGCCGCCGGATTACGCCGTTGCCATCGATCCAGACGCATTCGGCAATGTCGTTCGAAATATCAACGACCTTCATCGGGGCGCTGCCGCCTGCCCGCACCATCTGGCCAACGTAGCTCATATCGCGTCCTCAAAAGACCAGTGGTCGGCCTTCACCATGTCCAGCACCGTTGTCGAGCTTCCGCCGTCTCTGGCGATCGGCCGGTCAAGGGAATCGGTACCTTTGTTGAACCGGCTGACGCGCGCCCAGCCGAGCTTGACGCCTTTGGTACTGATCTCTTCTCGTTTCAATTCGCCCTGCAGAACCGCCAGCACCACCTCGGAAATCATGTCGTCACGATCCGGTAGACCACGGTGAAACAACGTGCTCGCCTCCCTGTACAGGTCATCGAGCAACAACCCGGAGCGCAGAACGCCGTCCTGGTAGACAGGCTTGTTCGCCTTGTCGGTTCTGGCATGGGCCTTCGCGGCGCGGCGCTTCAGTCTGGCGTCACCGAAAATCGCGGCAACGGCGGGATCGGTCTTGGCGCGCGAAACGATTGCGTTGAAGCTGGGAAGCCTTCCCTTCGCGCGTTTGATGATGAGGCGCGCTTTCGCCGGGTCCGATCGCAATATAGCCAGCGCCTCGTCGTAGGCCTCCTCGCTGAAATGGAAAATGCCACGCGTCGCGGTGATGCTCTCCGCGTACTGTTTCGCCAGATCTGCGTCGCGATAGCGCCGGACATAGATCGTTCCCAGCGCCGGCAAGTTCTCGCGCCGCAAGTCGGCGTCGATTTCTGTCATGTTCCGCGACCGGTCAGCTTTGAGTTTTTCAATTGCCGCCGAATAGTCCGCCGGGCTGAACCGCGCCTTTCGCAGTCCTAGCGCTTGGCGCCGTTCAAACGCCGCCTTCAGCCGCGCAGCGAAGCCGGGATCGCGGTCGGCGCGCCGACGAAGATCGTCAATATGGGGCTGGCCTGGAACGCGCAGCGATGTCAGCGCCCCCTCATAGGTCGCGACGGCCTGCAGTCCCGCCTCCCATGCTTCCGGTGGAATCCTTGACGGCGCCCGCGTGGTGCCGCCTGCAGCCATCCGCGCCGCCCTCAATTGCTCGGCTGCATCCGCGTTGTTGCGCACCCACCGCCGAACCGCGTTGAGGTTTGGCCCGTGCGGCACCGCCCCGCACGCCGCGGCCAATGTTGACCCCGCCTCGCACAAGGCAACGATCGTGGCGAAGTGGTCAGCCACCGGTGGCTGACGAACCTTCGGACGCTGCGGCGTTCCTTTGCGCGGCGGCATCAGCGCGGCCTCCCACCGGCCCTTTTGAATTTTCCGTCCCTGGACCGCGCCTTGCTGCTATTCGCCCGCCGGATCTGGCCTGCGATGTCCCAGAGCGCCGCGTGCGAGTTGTGGAAAATCGAACGCGGAACGGCGACGCACACCTTCTGCTCGATCGGGTGCTCGGCACCGGCCAGGAAAACCAGCCGGCGGAAAACGGTTTGGTAGTGGTCAACGCGCCCGCTGGCGTATTGCCAGGGGAATGCCCGCACCCAATCATTGCTGGTGGGATACAAGTTCGCGAGCTGGTCCGGAAGCTGGCGGGTGCTGCTCATTGCGTAGCGTCTCCGGCAGTGCGGTCGATGATCGGAAGGTTGCCCCAGTCTCGACTGATCTCACGCGCCGCGACCACCGCCTCCGTATGAGTCGCTCCATTCCAGAGAATGGCGTCACCACCGTCTGGGCCTTCCTCGATCAGGTCGACGAAATAGCGGAACGGCCATTGCTCGAATGGCAGGTGTCTTTCGACGATGTGCCCCGCGGTGATCACCACGCGATCGACGGGACCGAGGCAAATTTCGATGAGGCTGGTCTCGATTTCGCTAGTCATGCTTCACCTTTCGCGCTGGGATCATTCGGAAGTGGCGGCGCCATCCGCCAGGTGCCGGCGGTCATGCCGCTGGCGTTGCAACGGCGATCGCCGGTTGCCCTGATCTCTCCGAGCCGGCGCAATTCTGAAACGCGAGGGCGGACCGTCAGCACGGACAGGCCCAGAGCCGCGGCGATCTCATCGGCGGTGACGCCGGCCGGATGCTTGGCGATCTCGTCGAGAACCGTGTTGCGAATCCGCGGCGCGCGCGGTGCCATCTTCGCGGCTGCATCTTCCGATGGGCCGTGCGCCTTGAATCCCGGGCTGTCCGGGTAGGTTATGCCGTCAGTCATGCGCTTCTGCTCCCTCGCGTGCTGCCGCAGTGATGGCGGCGCACAACGCCGCGCAATTCTTGGGGTCGACCATGATGCGGATGAACGTCTCGCCATCGGGCTGAGTGATCTCCTGCAACAAGACCACGTCGCCATTGCCGCCGATGAATGCCTCGACAGGCATGTGAATGGTTGGTTGCCCCTTCATCGGACACCCCCGGTGACGACGTTGACGCGGACGATGTTGGGGTCCACCGCCTGCCAGACCGATTGCAGCAACTGGTCATGGTCGCTGATGATCCGGTCTCGTATGAAGCTGGTCGGCGCCGACAGGGTGACGATGCCGTCTACCACCGAGACGAGGCTGACCTTGCCGAACCACGATCGGAATACGTCGTCGCCCAGGCGCTGCCGCAGAAGCGCGCCTGCGAGGCCAAGCCCGTCAGGGCTGCTTGGCCCGCGCGCGCGCGAAGGGATTTCAAGGGAATTAAAGGGTAAGATTGGTGCGAATGGCGCTTCGCCTTTTTCATCGTTTTGCTTCGCCTTTTTTGGCGATCTCGTTCGCCTTTTTTCGGCACAAGGCGAAGCTGGGTTCGCCTTTGTGTTTTCGGAAGGCGAAACCTCGTTCGCCTTTACGAGGACCATCTGATAGCCTTTGGTGTAGCTGCCGCCGTCCTTCGTGATGATGGTGATGTACTGAAACTCGCTCAGGCGTTCGGCGCTTATCTGCACCGCGCGGGGCGTCACGCCGAGCGCGTCGGCAATGATCCGTTGTTTTCTCCGCGCGACCTGGGTGAGCCGGTCGGCGGCGCTGGCCAGATAGTAGTAGTGCCGGAAATCAAGGTGCGTTAGCCGCGGGTCGATGGCAGCCTGATCAAGCGCGGCCAACTTCAGCGCGGTGAAGTCCCTCGCGAGATCGCGCTTGCGGCGCGCATCATCCATGTCGACGACGGGGGCCATGGCTCTAGGGCGTCACCGTCACTGCGCGCCAACGTCGATGCCGAGCATTTTTCGGAGCGGGGCCGTCGGAACGACGATCCGGCCTCCAATGCGGACCGAGGGAATTTGAAGATTGGCGCACGCTGCGTAAGCCGCGTTTCTACCGATCCCGAACGCCTTGCCCGCAGTTTCCACCGACACCGTGAGGTCTTTAATCAGCGCATCCCGCACCGCCGAATCCATGCCGCTCTCCATTTCCGTTATTGAAACGTAACGAGAACCTAGATATGGCGGTTTATACCTCTTGTAAAGAATTTTTGTTATGATAAAGTAACACAAATTACCACCGATTGGGATAACGATGGAAAACAAACCTGCGCCGAAGAAAAAAGCTGGACGACCGAGCAGCGGGTTGAAGCGGCCTGTGCTTGCGCTGCGGATCCACGATCACCTTTACGAAAAGCTGCAGGCGTCGGCCGCTGAGAAAAGACTTACACTGTCGGAGGATGCAGCCGAGCGCTTGGCGGGGTCGTTCCGGCGAGAAAGCGACAAACTTATCAGCGCGCTCGTCATGCACACGATCGGCAAGGAGCCCCGCTACGAGCCGCCCGAACATGGTAGGTACTTCGCGATCTCACCATCGGTGAAGGCGCAGATGATCTCACGTCTCACGGCCTTCATCGATTCGATCCCGACCGCGGAGGAGTCGACGCTGACGGATGAAGAATTTAACGAGCTCTCCGAGATGGTCGATCGGGCCAACCGAGAGATCGCGCAGCAGAGGAAGGGCAAGTAATGGCCACTATCCACACGCGCACCCTGCCATCGGGTCTTGCTACCCCATGCCAGTTCTAGATTGGGGAGGACAACATGAAAGGCTCGATTCGCGAGCGCTCGCCCGGCCATTGGGCCATCATTCTTGACACACCGGATCCAGCGTCTGGTAAGCGTCGCCGCAAATGGCATAGCTTCACCGGCACCAAACGGCAGGCACAAGTCGAGTGCGCGCGCCTGATCTCGGCGATGAAGGGCGGCACCTACCTAGAGCCGGACAAGACGACGCTTGCGGCGTTCCTGGATCGCTGGATCCACCACATCAAGGCGCACGTCTCTCCCCGGTCCCATGAACGCTACGCCGACCTGGCACGCAAGAACATCGCGCCGCTGCTCGGTGGTATCGTCTTGAGCAAACTGCGGCCTGCGCAGATCGCAGCATCCTACACAACCGCCCTCGCCAGCGGGCGCCGGGACGGCAAGGGCGGTCTTTCGCCTCGCACCGTGCATCACATGCACCGGGTTCTTAAACAGGCTCTTGGGCAGGCTGTGAAATGGGAACTGCTCAATCGGAATCCCTGCGATGCCGTCGACCCTCCCAAGGTCGAGCGGGTCTCGATGCATACGTTTGATTTGCCGCAGACGGCAGAGCTCATAGACGCCCTGCGCAACACGCGGATGTTGGTGCCCGCCCTGCTGGCGGTGCTATGCGGACTGCGCCGCGGCGAAATAGCCGCCCTGCGTTGGCGCAACGTCGATGTCACAGCCGGTCAGATCGCGGTTGTCGAGAGTGCCGAGGAAACCAAAGACGGCGTCCGCTACAAGGAACCCAAGAGCGGCAGGGCGCGCACCGTGGCGCTGTCGTCAACAATGATCGATGAATTGAAGGCGCACCGTGCACGGCAGGCGCAAGAGCTTTTAAGGCTCGGCGTCCGCCTATCCGATGATTCCTTTGTGGTTGCACAAGCGGACGCCCACCCATTGAAGCCGACGAGCATCACCCATGAATGGGTACGCCTGCTCGGCCAAACTGCCCTGCCCCGCATCAGATTCCACGACCTGCGGCACGCTCACGCCACCCATATGCTGGCAAGCGGCGTTCATCCGAAGATCGCCAGCGAGCGCCTGGGTCACTCCAAGGTGGGAATCACGCTGGACCTGTATTCCCATGTTCTGCCCGGAATGCAGGCCGACGCTGTGGTGCGGGTTGACGATGCGCTGCGTGACGCCATAAACAAGCGCACCAAAAGCATTGGGTAGCAAAGCGGTAGCAAACGGCCATTTTTGCCATTCTGCTCCGCAACAATAGCTAAACAATTTCAATTGGATGGAAGGGTGGCCGAGTGGTTTAAGGCACCGGTCTTGAAAACCGGCGTGGGTGCAAGCCCACCGTGGGTTCGAATCCCACCCCTTCCGCCATAAACCGTTGATTGTATTTTACAAAATATGTTGACGGGCGACGTGGGTTTTACAACCTTACGGCGGAAGTGATGTCAGCTATTTGCCAAGCTCGATGCCGCCCACTGATCGGGAGCGGTCGGATCGACCACGACCTTCACCGCCCTCCTAAAGCACGAAAGCACGTTGCGCACGGCTCCGGATTTCGAAGCCGCCACCATCGTAGCCGCCTATGTCGATGGCTTGATAAGGGCCCCGTCCGGACAACGCCGAAGGATCTCGTGCTTTCCATCGGCGCGGGCCATGGCGCAGCTTCGATGCCGTCGAGTCGCCACCCTGGAATGGGACGACTGGTTCAACAACCGACGGCTCCTGGAGCCGATCGGCAACATCCCCCGGCCGAAGCCGAGCGACGCTACTGCGCCATGCTGGAACAGCAAGCCATGGCCGCGTAACTTAAACCAAACAGCCTCCGGCAGCCCCGGGGCGGTTCAAGAGGCCTGCCACCAGTGCCATTTTTTTCAACAGCATGCTAGCCAAAAACGGTCCAGTTTTTGCGGTCTCAGGTCAGCGGGTCAAAGACAACACGGTTTCTCAATCAGAGATGATTTGATCGAGTGTCGAGGAGTGGTGCAAGTACTACTCGCCTACAGTGGAACACGTGCGAACAGCGCTGTTCCTTTCTCGGGATGAGACTCCAATTCCACCGAGCCGTTGACGAGAGCCATGCGCTCGCGCATGCCGAGCAGGCCGAGACGACGGGAGGCATTTTCCGTGGACCCGGCTTTTGTCTCCGGCACGCCGCAACCGTCGTCTTCGACGATACATATCAGATCGCTGCCCCTCTTCTCCAGGATCACCCCTACGCGCGTCGCGTTGGCGTGCCGCACCACGTTGGTGATGCCTTCTTGAATGATGCGATACAAAGCGCTTTCGACATCCGGCGGCAGCCGAAGGTCGCCGATGCCGAGATGAAGGTCGAAAGTCAGGCTGCAATGCGGCTCCCAGTCCGCGACGAGCTGACCGACCGCATCCTCCAGACCGAGCGCATCCAGCGCCGTCGGACGAACCTCCCAGGCGATGCGGTGCAGGCTCTTGCTCATGTCGTGCGTAATGCGCTTCAACGACGTAGCTTTGTCGGCGATGTCACTTTGGGCGGGCGCATTGCGTGCGATTGAGTCGAGCCCGAGCTGCACCAGCGTCACCGACTGGCCGAGATTGTCGTGCATCTCCCGCGCGATGCGCTGGCGCTCGGCTTCCTGATCCACCATCGTCTGCCGGAGAACCTGGAGAACGTCGGCCTCCGCGGCCGCGCGGCGTTTGGTCTGTGCGCTGAGCTCACGCGCATTCGCCTTGCTTTCGGCAAGGCGGCGATCCAGTTCGGCGAGCGCCTCGGCATTGCGAGCGGCGTAGCGCATCGAGCGCTCCAGCAAAACGGCGTCGAATTCGCCTTTGACCAGATAGTCGTTGGCGCCGACCTCGGTCGCCGCCTGATCGACCGCCGCATTGCCGTGACCGGTCAGGACGATGATCGGCTTCGTCATGCCGCGGGACCTTGCGTGGCGCACGAGGTCGAGACCGTTGTCCGGACCGAGCCGGAAATCGACGAAATACAGGTCGTGCTGGTCTTGCTCGAGGGCCGCGCGCGCGTCCGAATAGGTCGAGATCCAGTCGAGCGTCGGCCGATAGTCGGGAATTTTATGCAGGATCCGCTCGAAGGCGAGAAATTCGATCCGCGCATCATCGATAAGCAGAATCCGTGTCGCCAGCCTGCTCATGACCGAATGCTCTCGGTCATCGGGAGAGACGCGGTCTTCATCCAGAACTGCCAGAGCGATTCAATCGCGGACACATAGTCGGGAATGCTGGCCGGCTTGACGAGATAGGCGTTGATCCCGATCGAATAGGCCTCAGTGATATGCTTCGGGCTTTCCGACGTCGACAGCGCGATCACCGGAAGGTGCCGGATCGCCTCGTCGGCGCGCAGGATGCGGATCACCTTACGGCCGTCCAGCCGGGGCATGTTGAGGTCGAGAAGAATCAGAGCCGGCGTCGGCGCCGAGCCGTCGTCGGCATAGCGATGGCGGCGCTTGAGGTAGTCGAGCATCTGCTCGCCATCGCCGACAAATCGAATATCAGCCTCGATCCGGGCGCGCGCGAAGACCTCCGTCAGAATCAGCTTGTCGTAGTCGTGATCCTCGGCCACCAAAATGGTCGGTGGCGCCTGATCGCGGTTCATGACGTCTGCTCCACATCGTCGGCGCCGCGCAGTGAAAGGGTGAAGCTGAAGGCCGATCCGCTTCCGGGCTTGCTCGTCGCAGTGATCGAGCCGCCGTGGCGGCTCACGATCTTGCGGCAGATCGCCAGCCCGATGCCGGTGCCTTCGTATTCATCCGGGCCGTGCAGCCTCTGAAAGGGCTCGAAGATCTGCTCGGCATATTTTGGGTCGAAGCCGATTCCATTATCCGAGATCGTGACTCTCACGCGTGGATGACGATCGTGACTATCCTTGGTCTCAGTATCCACCGCAGAACTGATCTCGATCTGCGGCGGACGAAACGCATCGCGATATTTGAGCGCGTTGGAAATCAGGTTCTGCAACAATTGCCTGATCTGGCTGGCATCACACAGCACCACTGGGAGATCGTCCGCCGACACCGCCGCGCGGGTATCCTGCAAATTCGGCTTCAAGTCCGCGAGGACTTCGGACAAAACCTCGTTCAACGATATCGGAGCGAGCGGCCGCGCCTGTCGTCCGACGCGCGAATACTCCGCGAGATCGTTGATCAGGGCGCGCAGGCGCCGGGACGACGCTTCAATTCCGTTGACCATGACATTCAGCCGGGTCTTGGCCTCGGGCGCGAGGAGATCGCTCAGCAGGCCGGCGAATGCTTCGATGTGGCGGAGCGGCTCCTTGAGGTCATGAGCGGCGACGTAGGCGAAAGATTCCAGCTCGTCGTTGCTCCGGGATAGTTCGCGGTTCGCCCTCTCCAATTGCTCCGCCTTGCCGAGAATGACGTCCACGACCAAATCGCGAATCTCGATGGCAGCGGCGATCTCGTGGCTGCGCCATGGAATCGCGCGGCCACGCACCTCTTCGCGCCACGCATCGAACGACGCGCGGGTTTGCAGACGTCGGCCGCGCGGACCGATCTGCACCGGCTTGTGCGGATCGCCGCCCCAGGTGACGGTCTGGGCGACCTCGGGTCGAAACCACAACAACAGACTCGTCGATGCCCGGCCCAGCGGGATCGCAAGCACGCCGCTGGCGATCTCCCGATAGCTTGAGGCATCGGCGTAGAGCGTCGAGAGCCGGTCCGTCTCGAACGCTCCGCTCGGCTGATTCCGGGCGATCCAGTTCGCGAGGTCCTGCAACTGGGCCGGCGACGGCGTTCGTCCGAAAGACGTGATGCCGTCGAATCCGCAAAGAGCGAATCCGAACGCGCTCATCAGCGCGAGCATCTCATCGCCGATGCGGGTCAGCCCTTCATGCAGGTTCTGCTCGTCGCCGAATTGGTGCAGCAGCTTGTTCTGGATGGCGCGCACCTGCACGCTGTGCTGAACGATCTCGGCTTCTTCCAGCACGCTGATCTGCCAGGTCAGGACCTGGGCGATCAGTTCGCAAGCCTGCCGGATTTCGAAGGGGACGAACCGGGGCAAGGTATTGTGGCACGAGATCATTCCCCAAAGGCGGCCCTCACGGACGATCGACACCGACATCGCGCCGTACACCGCCATGTTGACCATGTACTCGACATGGACCGGCGAGACGCTGCGCAGCACCGCGTAGCTCAGATCGATCGGCCCGCCCGTCACCGGATTGCGATCCGGGAGCAGCGGAGACGGGCGATAGGCGACGTCGGGGATGATCCGGATGGTGTTGCTGGTGTAGAGCGCGCGCGACTGCGCCGGGATATCAGAGGCGGGGAAGTGGAAATCCAGCAGCGACGGGATACTGTCGACGCGGTCCTCGGCGATGACCTGGCCGCTCCAGTCCGCTGCAAATCGATAGATCTTGATGCGGTCGAACCCGGTGATCCGCCGCACCTCGCGCGCTGCGATGTCGCAGGCCATCAGGACGCTGGACGCCTTCTGCAACCGTCGGATCGCCGCGCGAACGCTGCGGAAGAACTCGCTCGAGGATTCGGTCGCGCCTCGCGGCTCTAGTTCCAGAATGCAGAGGCCATCATGTCGATGGAGAATGCCGTTGAAAGCGATCGGGGCAGATTTCGTCAAAAACTCCAGGCGGATCGGGTTGGTCGAGGCGACGTCGTCGTCGGACAGCGCGGCGCGTAGCAGCGCGAAACTCTCCGCGGTCATATAGGCGGACAACGGCTCTGCCAGCGCGGTCTCCGGGGGAATTCCGATCATCGCCTGAATGTTGGCGCTCACCGAGACGGGACGTAACTCGGGTTCGGCAAGCGCGATCAGCATGCCATGAGGCTGGATCGAGCCCGGGATGTGAATCGGCTCGCGATCACATTCGGTGAGGTCGGCCGCCAGAACGTCGTCGCCCGGGATAAAGGCGGTGGGATCGGACGCCGCTGGCGTTCTCCGCTCGTTCATCACGATCCCCTGTTCGGTTCGGCGGATGGATCGGCCGCGATCGGCAGGGTGAACCAGAACGTCGACCCCGAGCCCGGAATGGTGTCGACGCCCACCCGGCCACCGTGCCGCTGCACGATCTTGCGGCAGATCGCGAGCCCGATGCCGCTGCCTTCATATTCGTCGGGGCCGTGCAGCCGCTGAAACGGTTCGAAGATCTGCTCGGCATATTTGGGATCGAAGCCGATGCCGTTGTCGCTGACACAGACTCGGGTACTGATCGTTGAATCCCCCACCTCCCCTCGCGGCCTCGGCTCGGTCCGCGATTCTGCGAACACGCGGATTCGGCAAGGGCGACCGGGTCGTCGGTACTTCAAGGCGTTCGACACAAGGTTCTGCAGCACCTGGCGCATCTGGTTGCGATCGCAACGCGCGACTGGCAGATCACCGATCTCGACGATCGCTGATGCCTCGTCGATCCGCTGATGAAGATCGGTCACGACTTCCTGCGCGACTTCCAAGAGCGAGGTTTGCGTGAGCGGTTTGGAGCGGCGCCCGAGCTGTGAGAATTCGGCGAGATCGTTGATCAGAATTCGCAGCCGCTGAGATGATTTCTCGATTCCGCTGACCATCAGGCCGAGCCGTTCGTCGCCCATCTCGCGGATCGACTCGCCGAGCAGGCCGGCGAAGGCTTCGATATGGCGCAACGGCTCCTTGATGTCGTGCGAGGCGACATTGGCGAAGGCCTCGAGTTCCTCATTACTGCGCGCGAGCTTGGTATTCACACGTTCGAGCTTCTCGGTGTTGCGCAGGATGACGTCGATGACGAGGTCCCTTATTTCAACGGCCGCGGCGATCTCGTGCGGCTGCCAAGGGAGTGCGCGGCCACTGGTTTCCTCGGTCCACGCGGCGAACGACGTGCGTGGCCGCAGCCGGCCAGCCTCGGTTGTGACCGATTTGTCGGGGTTGCCGGCCCAATGCACCGTCTGCGCGACTTCTGGCCGAAACCACAACATCACGCGACGCGGCGTCGTCCGCGACAGCGGCACCGCCAGCACCCCGCTCGCGACGTCGGCGAAAGCTTTGGCCTCCGGAAACAGGGTCGACAGTTGATCGGTTTCGAACAACTCGGTGCTGTCGTTGCGCCCGACCAGGCCGGCAACCTTCTCGATCGCCGATTCAGGCGGGGTGCTGCCGATCGCGGTGATGCCTTCGCGCCCGAACAGACACAGGCCCGACGCGCCCATCATGTCGAGCAGTGCCTCGCTGTTCCGGATCAGGCCGGCACGATGGTCGTGCAATTGCTCGATGTCGCTGATCAGGCTGCGTTGGATCGCCTTGCCCTTCAAGGTTTGGCGAGTCGCCGCCTGCTCCTCCATCACGCCGACCTGCCAGGCCAGCACCTGCGCCACCATCTCACAGGCCTGCCGGGCGTCGTGCCCAACATATCTCGGCTGCCGGTTGTGACAGGCGATCAGTCCCCACAGCCTGTCGCCGCGGAGGATCGAGACCGACATCGTGCCCCGCATTCCAATATTGCGCATGTATTCGAGATGAACCGGCGACACGCTGCGCAGAACCGAAAAGGTCAGATCGATGGCCTGCCCGGTCGACGGATCGGTGCCGGGCACGATCGGCACCGGGATGTAGTCGATATCGGGAATGATACGAATCGGATTGATCGTGTAGAGCCGGCGCGCCTGCACTGGAATATCCGACGGCGGAAAACGCAGACCGAGGAACGACTCGACCCCTTCGGTGCGGTCCTCCGCGATGACCTCGCCGCTGTAGTCGGAAGCGAAGCGATAAATTTTGACGCGATCGAATTCGGTGATCTCCCGCACTTCGCGAGCCGCCGCGGCGCAGGCGCCCTGCAGGGTCTGCGCCGCCTGCAGTCGCTTGATTGCGCCGCTGGTCCGGCAGAAGAACGCGTGCGACTCGGCCGCCTCGTGCAGCGGGACTTCGAGTTCCAGGAAAGCTAGTCCCCCGTGGCGGTGCCAAAGGCCGGTGAATTCTGCGTCGTGACCATGCAGGCGGATGGCGATCGGTGATCCGCTCGCATCAACGGGCTCTCGCATCGCTTTGCGCAAGCGCATATGGCTGTCGGAGTCGAGCGCCTTGTCGAGCGATTGGCCCAGCAACTCGTCTGGTTCGAGGTCGACGAAGTTTCCAATGTTCGAACTGACGGCGACAACCTTCAATTCGTCGTTGAACGCGATCAGCAATCCGTGAGGCTGGATGCAGCCCGGAATGTGGATCGGCTCCCGGTCGCAGTTCGTCAGATCGACGTCACCGGCAGCCGCATGCATCGCCACCTTACGCACCTCATGAAAGTGTTATTGTTGGATGCCGCCGGCCTTGAAGATCAGCGATCCACCAGCCGCACAGCGATATTGCCCCAGTGCCGTCGATACGACTGAAGAGAACCTTGCGCTGACCGCCGCAACCGATGTTGCGATAGATCAAATCGGCCGTATCGAAGTAACGAGCAAGGTTTGTCAACGAGGCTTCTGATCGAACAATAACGGGTCGAGGCCGGTCACGGCTCGGCGCTTTCCAGCCAGCCCATGCTCAGAGCGAAGCGGATCAACTCGACTCGGTTGGTGAAGCCGAGCTTGTCCATGGCACGGGCTTTGTAGGTTTCGACGCTTTTGGACCCGACCTGCAGCTTGGCCGAGATCACCTTGTTGCTGTGGCCGACCGAAGCCAGGCGCAGGACTTCGAGCTCCCGTGTGCTGAGCTCGGAGATCGGACTCGTTTCGCTGTCGATGGAGACCTTCTGCACGCCGCGGCCGATCGCGCGACCCGCGATCGCGGGATCGAGATACAAGCCGCCGCTTGCAACGGCGTGGATACCCCGGATCAATTCGTCAGTTGCAGAACGCTTGAGGATATAACCGCCGACGCCGAGTTTGAGGAGCCGCCGCAAATAGGCGCCATCCTCATGCACCGATAAGACCAGAACGCGCGCCTTCGGAATTGCATCGAGGTATTTCTCGGTGACGTCAATTCCGTTCATGCCCGGCATCGACAAATCGAACACCGCAACGTCGGGCCTGAGTTCGATGGCGCGCCGCAGCGCCTTCGGTCCGTCATTAGCCTCGCCGACCAATTCGAGTTCTGGAGCCTCGGCGACCAGCATTTTCATCCCGCTCAACACGATCGGATGATCGTCCGCGAGGAAAACGCGCAGACGCGGTCCGAGTGGATGTTTAGTCAGCACCTGATCCATGCGTCACCTGCATTCGAGGTCGACATCGCGACGAGCGTCCCGGTCGATAGCGCGTGTTGCGCCAAGAGGCGGCGAGCCGTGATGTGTGTCGACATCAGGATTCAATAATCCATCGGCCCAACGTGAGACTTGGCTCAAATCAATTATTTCCGTCAGGATTTCCTGACCAGAAAACATCCATCTCCAGCGTTACACGGACGCTCCACTTCTGTCAGCCCAAATTGACATAAACGTGTGTCAGCCTAGGTTGACGATCACTCGTTCGTGAAGACGCCCCGTAAGGGACCAACGCGCGATCGGGTGAGAACTTCGCATCTGGCGCGCTCCACCCATTGTTGGTGGTCCGATCATCCAGGCGAAGTAATCACAACGGCAAAAGCTGAGATCTGGCGAACGACTGTTCGGCGTCCCAGCGAGACTACCTGCGTGCAGGTTCAGCACGACAATATCGAAAGTCTCTTAGGAGGTTTTTACTATGGCAGACGATCCCAACAAGGTCTGGCCGACTGGCCTGACGATCGCGGAGTCGGAAGAACTCCACAAGCACGTCATCGACGGTACGCGCATTTTCGGCGCGATCGCGATCGTTGCGCACTTCCTGGCGTATGTTTACTCGCCCTGGCTGCACTAAGGAGTATCGAAGATGAATCAAGGTCGCATTTGGACTGTCGTGAAGCCCACCGTTGGTCTCCCGCTGCTGCTCGGCAGCGTCGCCGTGATGGTCGTTCTCGTTCACTTCGCCGTTCTCACCCACACCACCTGGGTCGCGAAGTTCATGAACGGCAAGACCGCGGCGATCGAGAGCTCGGTCAAGCTCGGCTAATTCAGCTTCGTTGAAGCTGTCGCGGTTGGAGCGGGATCCAAGGGTCCCGACCCAGTTGCTTGGCGGACCGAAGGGAGCGGGAGATCATCCGAGTACGAATTCCCGTCGTTTGTCTCTCTTCGGCCGCTAGGTGACAATTTCAATCTGAACTCTACTCATCCGTTCGCTCGTCGTCATTGGGCCGCCACGATGAACACAGTCAGTCAGAAAGTGATGAAGGCCTGGGCCTCGCTCGGGTCTCGCTTTCTGCCTTTCGCGGATGCGGCGACGCCGGATCTGCCTCTGTCCCGGTTGCTGCGCCTGTCGCTGTTTCAAG
>NZ_FODT01000024.1 GCF_900110435.1 Rhodopseudomonas pseudopalustris | reverse complement strand
CTTCCACGCATCGTCTTCCCCTCGAAGCATTCGCATCGAAGGGAATCATGCCGAGAGGCCTGCCGCCAGTGCCTTTTTCAACAGCCTGCTAGAGCGTTTCCGGTTCTGATAGAATCAGAACCGGAGCTCTAGCTTTCTGTTCTGACGCGTTTTCTTCACGCGAACCGGTTTCCACTTCGCTCGAAAACGCTCTAAAAGCCCCCGGCGATCTTCAGGCAGGCCTTCTCCAGACGGGCTTTGAGCCCGGTGAGTTGCGCCGTGACGCCTTCGAACGCATCGCGGGAGAGGTCCGCGAAGATGAACTCGTTCAGCGACTGCTCGTCCGCTGCAAGGCCCGCGATCTGCTTGTAGGCCTTGTCGGTCAACGACAGATTCACGACCCTTGCGTCGGTCTCGTCGGTCTGACGGCGCAGCAGGCCCTTCTTCTCCAGAATCTTCGATTGGGTAGTGATGAAGGAGGAATCGACGTGGATAGCCTTTGCGACGTGGCGCACAGAGATGCCGTCGCCCTCGTCCAACCCCCGGATTGTCGTCAGCATGGCGAATTGCGGCCCGCTGATGCCGAGGCTCTTGGCGCGAAACTGTCGGATTTCATCGAGATAGACGGCGATACTGCCGATTGCCGTCACGAATTCCCCGACGGTGCTTGGGTCCACCGCGATCGATTGGACCGCGAGACCTAGCTTTGCCTTTCTGGGCATTCCACCTCCGAGGCTCTACTGAAGGTAGACCTTATCATCTGTTGCGCATAGCTTTCAATGTCAATTAGCGCTCGTTTACCAGCGCGCAGCCCATCCCGGTCAGCGCGTCAGTGCCTTGGGTTATCTCGACTTTTGCATCGCTCGCCAAGCCCCACGAGCTGATGATTGGACATGGCGCGGGTATTTATTTGTCACGGCTCGCAGTCCCGCGACGGCAAGGTGGCATGACTGAAAATCGGGGCGGTCGAGCAAATCTGCCTGTTGCGCAAATACAACGACAGAACGCAAACAGTTCCATGACTAGATAAACAATTTCCATCAACTAATGAAATCAATCATGATGTCGGCAGACGGGTGGGGCAAACCAAATCGTCCCGTTGAGAAGTGTGCTCGGCAGACAACGCCGGCACCTATCGAAGCACAGGGTCGCCTGCGGCTGTGGCCAAAGAATCGACCCTTCCACACAGGACCCTGGAGGGCTGTAATGAACTCGATTAAGCGACTGGCATTGGGCTCCGCCGCGGCACTCTTTGCCATCGGCAGCGCGCAGGCCGCCGATCTTCCGCTGAAGGCCAAGGCCGTTGAATACGTCAAGATCTGCTCGATCTACGGCGCCGGCTTCTACTACATCCCGGGTACGGACACCTGCATCAAGCTCGGCGGCTACGTGCGCGCCGACGTGACGTTCAACGGTTCGAACGCCTATGACGCGCCGGCCTGGAACGGTGCCTCGGGCGCCAAGAACCGCAACGCCAACTCCTATATCTTCCGTTCTCGTCAGGACATCAACGTCGACACCCGCACCGCGACCGAATACGGCGTGGTTCGCACCTATTTCGACGCGGTGTTCAGCTGGACCACCGGCGGCGCGAACTCGGGCATCGCCGGCGGCGAGCTCGGCGTGTACTACGCCTTCGTGCAGTTCGCCGGGTTCACCTTCGGTAAGGCCGTGTCGCAGTTCGATACGCCCTGGACCGGCTATCCGGGCAACAACACCTCCTACCTGATCGGCGGCTACGATAACGTCACCGGCATCAACCAGGTGGCTTACACTTCGGAATTCGGCAACGGCGTGTCGGCCTCGGTCTCGCTCGAAGATCAGTCGGCCTACCTGCAGTCGAATCTGTACAACACCAACGTCGGCGGCACCGTGCTCGGCTACGGCGCCAACTCCTATGCTGGCACCTCGGTTCCGGACATCGTCGGCAAGATCCGCGTCGACCAGGCCTGGGGCTTGTTCCAGGTGTCGGCCGCCGCGCATCAGGTCCGCGCCAGCTACTACACCCCGGCTTTGGAAACCTCCGGTCATCCGGGCGACACTTGGGGCTACGCGGTGCAGGGCGCTCTGTCGCTCAAGAACCTGCCGACCGGCCCCGGCGACAGCATCAACATCACCGCGACCTACTCGAACGGCGCGACCCGTTACGTGATCGGTGGTGTTACGACCCCGGCGTCGTTCTTGATCTACGACAACGGCAGCATCCCGGGCACCTATCAGAGCGTTGCCTTCGCGCATGCGGCTGACGGCGTGTTCGCTGGTGCGAACAACGTGTTCGGTACCGGTATCGAGAAGACCAATGCGTGGGGTGTCCGTGGTGCGTTCAACCACAACTGGAGCCCCTACTGGTCGAGCTCTCTGTTCGGCTCCTACACCTCGATCGACTATAACGGCAACGCGTCTGCTCTGATCTGCGCTGGTCTGGGCGCTCCGGTTGCCGGCTTCAATTGCAATCCGGACTTCCGCATTGCTCAGGTCGGCACCGTCACCCGCTGGACCCCGGTCAAGAACCTGACCTTCTCCGGCGAAGTGCTGTACACCTACCTCGACCAGAGCCACACCGGTGTCGTGAACGTCTCGGCGATCCCGGCGCTCGGCAAGCCGACCGCCAACTACGAGCTGAAGGACCAGGGCGTCTGGACCGGCAGCCTGCGCGTTCAGCGCACCTTCTGATCCTGATCGTTCCGCGAGGAGCGCATCTCGAAAACCCCGGCGGGCGACCGCCGGGGTTTTTTGTCTTGACGCACGACTGACGTTACGCGGCCCCAGGTGCTATCGGCGTCGCCTCGGTTCAAGTCCGCTGCGGGCGCCGTGGCGAGCACCACGTGCTCACCACGGAAGGGCCGATCGAATTTCAATCGATGACTAACTCAGCTATTGAACTCAATCAAAATGGTCATATAATTCTTTGTCGACTGATTTGTCGGCCCAAGCGAAGGAGATCGCACAGACTCTTTTCTTTGAAATGTAATACCTCCAAGAAACCTCCGGCAATGCCCTGCCGGAGGTTTTCGAGTTATTGGCTTCCCTGACTTTCGGTCTCCCTGACGCGTATTCCCGGACGCGTCATCCCCCTGATACGAAACGCCTGGTGCGAACCCCGCTGACGCGAAACCATTGCCGAGCGTCATGGTGATTGACGAGCCAAGTCGCCTCCTCACCTTGGTCCCGCCGGGACGGGCATTTCCTTCTACGTCATTCTCACCACCACCTTGCCGCGCCCAATTCTTGCGGCCCTGCATTGCAAGCGCAGCATATCGTGGGCGGCGATGATGATCGCGCTGCGGTGACGTCCGCCCATCCTGCCAAATACTGTCGAAAAATCAACGAGCTAGCGTTGCCGTTCGGATCGGTCGCCGCGATCGGAAAGGCCAACGCGAAATCTCGCGTTGCAGCCGTGGAGCTGCTTCGATCGATTGTTGGATGGCTCTTTTCGGCGAAGGGGTTAGAGCATGATCCCGAAAAGTGGACGCCGGTTTTCGGAAAAGATCTTGCTCAAACAAGAACCTAGAGCGCGATGACAGTTCGAAGACAAGGCATCCTGCCCTAGACGCATCGAATCACTCACATCAGCGGGCGGGCCTGCCCGCGATCAGAAAGAGCCGTAATGGTCGCCTCCGCCTCCCGCGTCCTCGCCCCCCATCTTCGCTCGAGAATCATGACCGCAGCCGACGCCGCCGCGTTGATTCCCTCCGGCGCGAATGTCGGCATGAGCGGCTTCACCGGGTCCGGCTACCCCAAGCTGCTGCCGCTGGCGCTGGCCGAGCGCATCAATGCGCATCACGCCCGCGGCCAGAAGTTCAAGGTCAGCGTCTGGACCGGCGCCTCGACCGCGCCCGAGCTCGACGGCGCGCTCGCCAAGGTCGATGGCATCGAGATGCGGCTGCCGTATCAATCCGATCCGACCTGCCGCAAGCGGATCAATGCCGGGCGGATGGAGTATATCGACATCCATCTGTCGCATGTCGCGCAGCACGTCTGGTTCGGCTTCCTCGGCAAGCTCGACGTCGCGATCGTCGAAGTCGCCGGCATCCGTGAGGACGGCAGCCTGATTCCGTCGTCGTCGATCGGCAACAACAAGACCTGGCTCGATCTTGCCGACAAGGTGATCCTCGAAGTCAACGCCTGGCAGGACATCCGCCTCGAAGGCATGCATGACGTCTATTACGGCACGCAGTTGCCGCCGCATCGCAAGCCGATCCCGATCGTCGCCTCGGGCGACCGCATCGGCGAGCAATATCTGCGTTGCGATCCTTCGAAGATCGTCGCCATCGTCGAGACCAATCTGCCGGACCGCAACTCGGCGTTCTCCGCTCCCGACGAGGCCTCGCAGGCGATCGCCGAGCATATTCTCGAATTCCTCGGCCACGAGGTGAAAAAGGGTCGGCTGCCGCCGAACCTGCTGCCGCTGCAGTCCGGCGTCGGCAATGTCGCCAATGCGGTGATGGCCGGGCTCGAGGACGGGCCGTTCGACAACATGACCGCCTATACCGAGGTGCTGCAGGACGGCATGCTCAGCCTGCTGCGCAAGGGCAAGCTGGCCCATGCCTCGGCCACCGCGTTGTCGCTGTCGCCCGACGGCTACGACGAATTCCTGCGCAATCTCGACTTTTACCGCGAGCGCATCCTGCTGCGGCCGCAGGAAATCTCCAACCACCCCGAGGTGATCCGCAGGCTCGGCGTGATTGCGATGAACGGGCTGATCGAGGCCGACATCTACGGCAACGTCAACTCGACGCACATCACCGGCACCAGCATCATGAACGGCATCGGCGGCTCCGGCGATTTCGCCCGCAACAGCTATCTGTCGTTCTTCATGACGCCGTCGGCCGCGAAGGGCGGCAAGATCTCCTGCATCGTGCCGATGGCCTCGCATGTCGACCACACCGAGCACGACGTCCAGGTGATCGTCACCGAGCAGGGCCTGGCCGATCTGCGCGGCCTGTCGCCGAAGCAGCGCGCCAAAGTGATCATCCAGAACTGCGCGCACCCGACCTTCAAGCCGGCGCTGAAGGAATACTACAAGCGCGCGCTGGAATATTCGCCGGGGCTGCACACCCCGCATATTCTCGACGAGGCGCTGACCTTCCTGCCGAACTGGATGGCCAACAAGGCCGCACGCGAGGCCTGGCGCGAGGATGCGGTGGTGCAGGCCGACGTCTGGCGGTGAGGCGCTTTCGATCCCGCCACCAACCTCAATCTGCCTTCGGCAACTTCGCCTTCAGGGCATACAGCGCGTCGAGCGCCTCGCGCGGCGACAACTCGTCGGGGTGCAGCGCCTTTACCGCTTCGATCAGTTGCTCGGCCTCGCTCGGCGGCGGGGGCTCGACCGGCGCGCGCGCGGTCATGGCGAACAGCGGCAGATCGTCGGCGAGCGTCCGCGCCGATTGACCGCGGTCGTTGGCTTCGAGTTTGGCCAGCACCGACTTCGCCCGCGCCACCACCGACGGCGGCAGCCCCGCGAGCTTGGCGACCTGAATGCCGTAAGAGCGGTCGGCGGAGCCCGGCAGCACCTCGTGCAGGAACACCACCTCGCCGCGCCATTCCTTGACCCGCACCGTGGCGTTGAACAGCCGCGGCAGCTTGGCGGAGAGCGCGGTCAGCTCGTGGTAATGCGTCGCGAACAGCGCGCGGCAACGGTTCTGCTCGTGCAGATGCTCGATCGCCGCCCAGGCGATCGACAGGCCGTCGAAGGTCGCCGTGCCGCGGCCGATCTCGTCGAGGATCACCAGCGCGCGCTCGGTCGCCTGATTGAGGATCGTGGCGGTCTCGACCATCTCGACCATGAAGGTCGAGCGGCCGCGCGCGAGATCGTCGGCGGCGCCGACGCGGGAGAACAGCCGGTCGACGATGCCGATTCTGGCGCGGCTCGCCGGCACGAAGCTGCCGGTCTGCGCCAACAGCGCGATCAGCGCGTTCTGGCGCAAGAAAGTCGATTTACCGGCCATGTTCGGGCCGGTCAGCAGCCAGATCTGCCCGGCCCCCACCCTTCCCTCCCCCGCTTGCGAGACCTCTGCGAAACTCGTTGATTTGGCGAGTTTGCCGCTGGAGGGGTGATGGCGTGATGCGATTTGGCTGCGATCGGCGGTTTC
>NZ_FODT01000025.1:2500-3914 GCF_900110435.1 Rhodopseudomonas pseudopalustris | reverse complement strand
GTTATCGACCTGTTTTAGAAACATCAGGGGTTCAAGTCATAATGAACCCCACTTGGCGGGATTTCGCCGTCTTCGTTTCTCTTTCTTCGCGGACGAACACGCGCCTGGGGCGGCGCGCAAGCGATCCATCGATGGGCCATTTGGTTGGTCTTGTCGGTGCGCGCGCGCATGCTCCTCGTGTTGAGGGCTTGTAGCTCAGTTGGTTAGAGCGCGCGCTTGATAAGCGTGAGGTCGGAAGTTCAAGTCTTCCCAGGCCCACCATTTGATCGAGCGCAGCATTCGTCTTCTGGTTACGGGGCCATAGCTCAGCTGGGAGAGCGCGTGCTTTGCAAGCATGAGGTCGTCGGTTCGATCCCGTCTGGCTCCACCAGATGGCTGATCGGCCACCATGACCCTTGCCTGCTTGATCGCGCTTACTGAAAGCGCGCTCTGTATCGTTAACGTCCGCGAGACTTGTATTCGCCGACCTTCTTCAATGAAGGTCCGCGGGTTTTCTGACATCGTAAAGAGGAGATCGATCCGGGTTTGGATCCAGCGAAGCAATTCGCGGGGTTCGGGCGCGTATCTCCAGATCATTTTCGGCGCATGCTCATCGCAAGGTGAGCGTGTTGTAAAATGGTCTTTGTTGGCGACGCTTGACCGCATCGCCATCGGGTCGATCTTACGAAGCAATAACTGGTCTTTTCAAATCAATGTCCGTTCGTGGAAGGCGTCCTTCGGGGTGCGCTGCGGACTACATTCTGCCGAGTGTGTGGACATTGATAATGAGAGCAATCAAGTGCCTTAAGGGTGTTCGGTGGATGCCTAGGCGCTGAGAGGCGATGAAGGACGTGCTACGCTGCGATAAGCCACGGGGAGCTGCGAAGAAGCTTTGATCCGTGGATTTCCGAATGGGGAAACCCACCTTCGATAGCCGGAACTCCAAGGTCTTGTTGTCCGCAAGGACGGCGAGATTTTGGATTTCCGGTTATCAAGAGAAGGTATGAGACTCCTGAATACATAGGGGGTTTCAAGCGAACCCAGGGAACTGAAACATCTAAGTACCTGGAGGAAAGGACATCAACAGAGACTCCGTTAGTAGTGGCGAGCGAACGCGGACCAGGCCAGTGGTACATCAAAGACAACCGGAACCAGTCAGGAAAGCTGGGCCTTAGAGGGTGATAGCCCCGTACGGGTAATGCGATGATGTATCCTTGAGTAAGGCGGGACACGTGAAATCCTGTCTGAACGTGGGGGGACCACCCTCCAAGCCTAAGTACTCCTCAGCGACCGATAGTGAACCAGTACCGTGAGGGAAAGGTGAAAAGCACCCCGACGAGGGGAGTGAAATAGTTCCTGAAACCGGACACTTACAAACAGACGGAGCCCAAGATACGTTCTGGGTGACGTCGTACCTTTTGTATTATGGGCCAGC
>NZ_FODT01000026.1 GCF_900110435.1 Rhodopseudomonas pseudopalustris | reverse complement strand
AGTTGGACTTGAAACTTTGAACCGGCTGATCACAACGTTTTGACGAGGTCCCACCATATACGCCGACCAACGATTCACATCGCGATCGACACGACATCCGAAGACGTCATGGTGTAACCTTTGAAACGTGTAACCGCCGAAGTCTTTCGTCCGGTCTCAACGATCAAGAGCCGAAGCCCTCTCACAATCAAGACCCGCAAGGACTTCGCCGTCCACGTTTCTCTTTCTTCATCTTCACTTGTCAAACAGCCCGAGGCCAAAAGACCTCACACACCCTTTAGAGGTGCGTCACCCTTCAGCGTCAATGAACGACCCCAACCGACACCTATCGGCTGTTGCGTCACTCATCGAAGTGAGGAGCATCAAAGACGCGAACTTATCCCTCGACGTGAAAGTCAAAGGAGCGCCCGACCGGCGGGCAGCGCGTAGGTGTGTTTATAGACGGCCCCTCAGCGGACTGCAAGCGGAGAAATGAAAGTTTCGCGAACTTCTTGATTTCGCGCCTGGCGGGGCGGAAAGCCTGCTGATTACGGGGGTTAAGCTGGGCTTCGACCCTCGTTTGGAGCGAGCCGGTCGCTGAAATTCTGACAGAAAGATGCTTCGAGCTTCTGGCGACGGCGGCGATCGTGGCCATGAACAGGGAAGACAACGGGCAGGCGCCCGCGCCGGAAGCACCCGCGGAGCTTCAAGGCCAAGTGGCGTCGGCACCATCAAGGGCGATCGGACGATAACCCCACCGCCGGCCGCATTTCGATTCTCAGCCCAGCCAGATCAAGACGTGGAAGCGCAGCTCGAGCGGGCGACTTCGGGGCTGGGGCCGTGAGGCACGGCGCCGGCGGCGCCCGACATCGACGTCAGATCGCTGCGCGCCAGAATCGGAGCGCTGACGATGGAGAACGGCCTTTTCGCAGGCGCGCTCGCCAAGGCGGAACTGGCTTCCTTTGATCCGACAATGGCCAGTTTACGGCCACGCCGGTTACAGCGCCTCGATCACGACCTGCGCACACAGCCGCTCGACATCCGCCGGCCGGCACAATTCGGTGCCCTGCATCGTCAGCGACGCGGAGCCCGAGGCGAGTGCGAGGCGGAAGGCGTCCTCGATCGGCCGGCCCTTCGCCAGGCTGAAGGCAATCGCGCCCAGAAAACTGTCGCCGGCGCCGACGGTGGAGACCTGATTGACTGGCAGCGCCGGCGAGCGCAGCGCCAAGTCTTTGGTCACCAGCAGCGCGCCGAGATGGCCGAGCGACAGCGCGACGATTTCGACCTTGCCGGCCGCGATCGGTTGCCGCGCGGCTTCGATCCAATCCTTCTCGCCTTCGAGCGGACGTCCGGCCAGTTCCTGCATCTCGCGCAGATTCGGCTTGATCAGCGTGACGCCTTGGTCGAGCGCGGCCACCAGCGAGGCGCCGGAGGTGTCGAGGAAGAATTGCGCGCCGATCCGCTTCGCCACCGCGGCGGCCTGGGCGTAGAAATCATGCGGCACGCCGGGCGGCAGGCTGCCGCTGCCGACCACGATCTTCGGCGCCGGAGTGGTGCCGGCGAGAAGCTCCAGCAAGCCGCGCCATTCGCCCTCGGCGAGCGGCAGGCCGGGCAGCACGAAGCGGAATTGCTGGCCGGTCGCGGCCTCGGTGACGGAAAAATCCTCGCGGGTCTCGGCCACCGCATCGACCACCCGACTGGGAATGTGCTCGCGGTCGAGCAGCGATCGCAGCAACTGGCCGGTGAAGCCGCCGGCCGGGAAAATCGCCTCGACGTCGCCGCCGAACCGCTTCACCACCCGCGCGACATTGATGCCGCCGCCGCCTGGGTCGCGCTGCTGCGCCGCGCAGCGCAGCTTGCGGCTCGGCACCATGCGCTCGACCGATGTCGACAGATCAATCGCCGGATTCGGCGTCAGGGTCACGAGTTCGACCATCGCAGGTGGTCTCCAGTTCTGGCTTGCAGGGGAAAGGCCCGAGGACCGGCGCGGCTCGGGGCGAGCGAATGCGGCCGGCTGTATCGAAGCAGCCGGCTGTTGGGTCAAGTCTGACGCGCGCGCCCGGTTCTGCCGTTGACGCGCGTCAACGGGCTGCGCGCCGCGACGCCGCACCCGGCCGACCTGGCCACGGATACCGCCGTCCGGCGCGTCAATGCGACATCAGCACCGGCACCGTCATCGACGACAGCATCTCGCGGGTCACGCCGCCGAGCACGAATTCGCGCAGGCGCGAATGGCCATAGCCGCCCATCACCAGCAGGTCGGCGGAGGAGTCCGCGACATGCGACAGGATCGTGGCGGCGACGCCGACATCCGGCGCGGTGATCATCTTGATGTCGAGCTTGATCCCGTGGCGCGCCAGATGGTTGGCCATCTCGATGCCGCGCAGCTCTTTTTCGTCGCGGACCTTGTGGTCACGCACGATCAGGAGCTCGACCGCGCCGGCGCGGCGCAGGAACGGCATTGCGTCGTTGATCGCCCGGGTGGCGGCGCGGCTGCCATCCCAGCCGCAGATCACCCGGTCGAGCTTGAGCGGCGCCTTCTGGATATAGGGCACGATCAGCACCGGCCGGCCGGAATCGAACAGCACCTGTTCGATCAGAATATCGTTGTCGACGTTGTCCGGATCGGACTGCATGATCACCGACAGGTCGAACCGCCGTGCCATCCGCGGAAACCGGCCGGCCGTGCCGTACGGCGTCTCCAGCAGATGATGCTCCGCCGAGACCCCCTCGCGCTTGCACGCCGCCTCGAAGCGTTCGACCGCGGCGCGCGCGGAGGTCTCGCTTTCGGCCAGCATCTTGGTGAGGAGATCGGACGGAAAGTCCGGCATCGCGAAGCTCGGCAGCGATTCATAGGCGAAGCAGACGCCCGAGACATGGGCGTCGAAGGTCTGCGCGATCGCAACCGCGACGTCGGCGATCTGGTCGCGCGCCGGGTTTCGTTCGAGATTGACGATGAGATCCTTGATCATGGTCGTGCTCCCCTGGTGTCGACGGTCGTTGAGCCGTCCTGATCCCGACACGAACGCCCCCGGCGCCGACGGTGCGCCCAGCTTAGAAGCGCCCGGCGCGGCTCGATTGATAAGCATCAAGTCCTTGTTCCGCATCAGGCCAATGGCCGCACGCCGTTTCAGCGCGACGCGAGGCCGCCTCATTCGGATGCGAGCGTCTCCCCTACGCCGCGTTCCGCGCCGGAGGTCTGAGGATGCCTTATAGCTCGATCGACGACCTCCCTCCATCGCTACAGGTGCGGCTGCCCCTGCACGCGCAGTCGATCTACCTTGCCGCCTTCAACAACGCCTTCGCCGACAACGCCGACCGCGGCCCCGAGGAACAGGAAAGCAGCGCACACCGCGTCGCATGGGCGGCGGTGAAGAAACAGTACCGCAAGCAGGACGAACGCTGGGTGGCGCGGGATCCGTTGCGGAGCGCAGGCTCATGATGGCCCCGATTGCTCGTTGGCGCCTGTCCCTGCCGATTTCCTGCGACGAGAGGGGCCCGTCGCCGACGATCCGAATCTGATGCAGCACGACTTTCATTGGATTCGCATTCGACGCGAACCGCGCCTCAACCCTCAGCAGCGTGGTGGCGTTGTGCAGCTCGTCGCGCAGGCCGAGTTCAACGATGCGAACCCCGTCACGATGGACATTGCGCCTCCGTTGCGTCCTGAGCCGGTTCGATCTCGGCGAGTTCGACGCCTTCCTGGACGATGTCGCCGACCTTGCATTTGATCGCTTTGAGCGTTCCCGCGAACGGCGCGCGCAGG
>NZ_FODT01000028.1 GCF_900110435.1 Rhodopseudomonas pseudopalustris | reverse complement strand
CTGGGCCTCGCTCGGGTCTCGCTTTCTGCCTTTCGCGGATGCGGCGACGCCGGATCTGCCTCTGTCCCGGTTGCTGCGCCTGTCGCTGTTTCAAGTGGCGGTCGGCATGTCGCTGGTGCTGCTGGTCGGCACCCTGAACCGGGTGATGATCGTCGAACTGAACGTGCCGGCCTCGATCGTCGGCGTGATGGTCTCCATTCCGCTGATCTTTGCGCCGTTCCGGGCGCTGATCGGCTTCAAATCCGACGTCCACAAATCCGTGCTCGGCTGGCGGCGCGTGCCTTTCCTTTACAAGGGCACCCTGGTTCAGTTCGGCGGCCTGGCGATCCTGCCGTTCGCGCTGCTGGTGTTGTCCGGCGGCGGCGAGGCTGGACATGCGCCGGTGTGGATCGGGCAATTCGGCGCCGCGCTGGCCTTCCTGCTGATCGGCGCCGGCGTTCACACCACGCAGACGGTCGGGCTCGCGCTCGCGACCGACCTCGCGTCTCCGGAATCCAGGCCGAAAGTCGTCGGCCTGATGTACACCATGCTGATGTTCGGCATGATCGCGAGCGCGATCATCTTCGGCATGCTGCTTGCTGACTTCTCGCCCGGCCGGTTGATCCAGGTGATCCAGGGCTCGGCCGTGGTCACGATCGTTCTCAACGGCATCGCGGTCTGGAAGCAGGAAGCGCGTCGCAGCTCGGGCGCGACCCAGGCGACCGCGCATCCGGGGGCGCCGTCGGCCAGCTTCCGCGAATCCTGGGATGTTTTCATCCAGGGCAAGGACGCGACGCGCCGTCTGATCGCGGTCGGTTTCGGCACCATGGCGTTCAGCATGGCGGACGTGTTGCTCGAGCCCTATGGCGGCCAGATCCTGTCGATGTCGGTCGGCGACACCACCAAGCTCACCGCCGCGCTCGCGATCGGCGGCCTGCTCGGCTTCGGTCTCGCCTCGCGCGTGCTGAGCCGCGGCGCCGATCCGTTCCGGATGGCGAGCTTCGGCTCGATGGTCGGCATTCCGGCCTTCCTTGCGGTGATCTTCGCCGCCGAACTGCAGGGGACCGCATCGGTGCTGGCATTCGGTTGCGGCACCGCGCTGATCGGCTTCGGCGCCGGCCTGTTCGGCCATGGCACGCTGACCGCGACGATGAACGCCGCGCCGAAGGATCAGGCCGGCCTCGCGCTCGGCGCCTGGGGTGCGGTGCAGGCTTCTGCAGCCGGCGTCGCGATCGCGCTCGGCGGTATTCTTCGTGACCTCGTGACGGCCTTCGCACCGCAGTTCGGCCCCGCGGCTGGCTACAATTTCGTCTACTGCCTCGAACTGCTGCTGCTGCTCGCGACGCTCGTGACGATGGTCCCGCTGATCAGGCGACGGGACACTCTACTGATGCAGGGCCACCTGACGCGGTCCTGAGACCAAAACGGAGTCGACATGACGCAAATCATCACCCGGTTGTACGATTCCAGCAGCAAGCTCGCTGCGCTGGAAGCCGACCTGAAGAAGAACAACTACAAATATTCCGTCGTCACCGGCTATCAGGCCGGCAAGGCGAGTTCCACCGACGACATCGCCGCCGCTCTGGGCAGGGCCTATGTGTCGCGCGGCGACGCCCGGACCTATGCGGACTACGTCAAGAAGGGCGCCGTCGTGGTCGCCGTGCAGGCCGAGTTCGGATTCGCCGCCAAGGCGACGACGATCCTCGACAGCTACGGCCCGAACAAGATCAGCATGCAATCATCGTCGTCGGCCGGCTTGGAAATGAGCGAGGCGACGCCGTTTTCGAACATGATTCATGCCAAGGCACTGCTCGACACCTCGGGCAAGTACAAATCCTATTCCGGCGACTGGCTGCTCGTCGACAGCGACAAGACCTTCTCGGGTACGCCGCTCGTCATCAGCAGCAAGGGCCCGTATCAGTCGTTTTCCGGAACACCGTTGCTGCTCGACAGCAGCGGTCCCTACAAGTCCTTCTCCGGGACTCCCGTGTTGCTGGACAGCAGCGGTCCGTACAAATCCTATTCGGGCGAGCCGCTACTGATCAACAAACCGACCATCTTCTCCTCCTGGCTGGGCCTGCCAGTGCTCTCTAAGTAAAGGAATTGAACATGAGCGAATATAAAGGACACTCCGGTACTCCGCTGATTCTCGAGCAGAAGGGCGAGTACGAAGGCTATTCCGGCACCCCGCTGATCCTGAAGCAGGAAGGCGAGTACAAGAGCTACTCCGGCACCCCGCTGATCCTCGAGCAGAAGGGTGAGTACCAGAGCTTCTCCGGCACTCCGCTGCTGCTGAAGCAGGAAGGCGAGTACAAGTCGTTCTCCGGCAC